>NZ_CP192085.1:4800000-9296809 GCF_050956075.1 Nocardia sp. CA-129566 | reverse complement strand
GCAGTTTCCTCCCCGGAGAAGTAGGCGATAGGAGCAGACGGTCGGGGCATGCGGAGTATCGACCGTGGCTAGGTCGATGTTGTGATTCCGCGTACGTCCGTAACCGGTTCGGACGCTGCCCGGGTCCCCCATCCGGGCGGCGGCGTGGCACCGTCGGCCCTACGAATATGCCACTCCGGGGGTCTTTCCACACAATTATCCACAGATGTGGAGAACCCTGGGGAAATGTGAAATGAGGTTACGCTCCGCCGTTATATGGCCTGGACCTGCGGTTCTACAGCAATCCTCTGGCTACGCACCTTAGTGGGTGGACCGGCCGACGGCTAGGGGTGTGGACGAACTCACGGTTATACCCAGGATGCGTGAGTCCGGCTCGCGCGCGGGAGCGGGCACCGGAACGGATGGGCCGAGTTTGACCCGTACTTTGCCGATCAGTACCCTCGTACAGTCACCCCTTGGTGCGGTGGCGGTCTTGTGCTGACCGTGTCAGGTCGTATCGACCTCGTGCGCCAGGACCGACGCGCATCGATGATGACCACCTCGCGATTCATCGCGCACAGACGTATCACCGAACAAGCTTTGGGCGCCGAACGGTGCCCACCTACTCGAGGAGTGTTGACCGTGGCCAAGGGCAAGCGGACGTTCCAGCCGAACAACCGTCGTCGGGCGCGTGTCCACGGCTTCCGTCTCCGGATGCGCACCCGCGCCGGTCGCGCCATCGTTTCCGCGCGTCGCAGCAAGGGCCGCAAGTCCCTCACTGCCTGATCCTCGCTCTCGGACGCTCGGGTGTTGCCTGAGCCGTATCGGTTGCATCATCGTGCCGACTTCTCCCGGACGGTGCGCCGCGGCCAGCGAATCGGGAGGCGAGATCTGGTCGTACACGCGCTCGTGCACGGGTATGACGGAGTCATGGGCGCGAGTGGACGACAGAGCGATGCGGCAGTGGCCGGATCGTTGGTCCGCGTGGGCGGTCCGCGGTTCGGATTGATTGTCAGCAAGGCGGTGGGCAACGCGGTGATTCGACACCGCGTCGCCCGCCGCCTGCGTCATATGTGCGTCAAGGTGATCGCCGAGTTACCCGCCGATGCCGATATCGTGATCCGAGCCCTGCCCGGTGCGGCGACCGCGGATTCGGCGGATTTGCTCCGCCAGCTGCGTGGCGCGCTGCGCAAGCTCGATATCGCCCGTCCATCGGCTACCGTGGCCGGTGCGGGATGAGTGCCCGCGCCACCGTTGCTCGACTTCCCGCGAACACGGTGATTTTCCTGATCGAGCTGTACCGAACGTACGTCTCCCCCATGCGCCTGCCGGTATGCCGTTTCACCCCGACCTGTAGCGAATACGCGGTGACCGCGTTACGCACCCGCGGCCTGTTCGTCGGCCTCGGATTGACGGTCGTGCGATTGGCGAAATGCGCGCCCTGGCACCCTGGTGGGTGGGACCCCGTTCCGGAGCGCAAGAAACGCGGACGGAACGAGGCAGCCGCCGACCCTGAGTCGGCGCCACACGCTTGTAAAGGATCACCGCGCGCGGTGATCGGCGACACGAACGACGGGAGTGCATAGAGCCGTGCTCGACTTCATTTATTACCCGGTGTCCTGGATCCTCTGGTTCTGGCATCGGGTCTTCGGGTTCGCGTTCGGCGCGGACAACGGACTCACCTGGGCACTCGCCGTGGTGTTCCTGGTGTTCACGCTGCGCTTGGTGCTCTATAAGCCGTTCGTCAAGCAGGTGCGCACCACCAAGCAGATGCAGGAGCTGCAGCCCCAGATCAAGGAGCTGCAGAAGAAGTACAAGAACGATCGCCAGAAGATGGCGACCGAGATGCAGAAGCTGCAGAAGGACCACGGCTTCAACCCATTGATGGGCTGCCTGCCGATCCTGGCGCAGGTGCCGGTCTTCCTCGGTCTGTTCCATGTGCTGCGCTCGTTCAACCGCACCGGCACCGGCATCGGCCAGCTCGGCATGTCGGCCTACGACAACGCGCATACGGCGAACTACGTCTTCAGCGCCACCGACGTCCAGTCGTTCCTGAGCGCGCGCATCTTCGGCGCGCCCATCTCGGCCTACATCACCAGCCCGCCGAGCCAGCTGCAGGCGTTCGCCGATTACGGCGGCGTGCCGACCAAGCTGAGCATCGCGCTGGTCTCCATCCCGCTGATGGTGATCGCCGGTCTGGCGACGCATTTCAATGCGCGCGCCTCGGTCGCACGGCAGAGTCCGGAGGCGGCGGCCAACCCGCAGTCGGCCATGATGAACAAGCTCGCGCTGTGGGTCTTCCCGCTCGGTGTGCTCGTCGGTGGTCCGTTCCTGCCGATCGCCATCCTGCTCTACTGGGTCTCCAACAACATCTGGACCTACGGACAGCAGCACCTCGTCTTCGGCCGCATGGCGAAGGAAGAGGAAGTCAAGAAGCAGCAGAAGCTGGAGCAGCGCGCACAGAACGCGCCGAAGCCGGGTGCCAAGCCGGTCAATGTCAAGAAGAAGCAGTCTCCGTCCGACGCGACATCCGTCGATGCCGGTTCCGATGCGGCCGTTGATGCGGTCGAAGGGGCACCGTCGACGAACGGCACCGCGAAGTCCCCGACCAAGGCGGGACAGCGGCGCTCTGGCGGTCAGAAGCGACCGGGCAACCGTGGGCGACCCAACCAGAAGCGACGGCGCTGACACATCGCGCGTCCACGGGATCTCTGAGCAACCCTGTTCGCGTTCTCCGATCGGCCCGTCGCCGGTCGCGCGCGATGAGCAGATGAAGGAAATCAAATGACTGTTGAAACCGACGGAGGGGACGCCACTGTGGCGACGACGATGGTGAGTGACGCGGCCGGTCGCGACGCTGACGCGGAGACCGAATCCGCCGATGCCGCGAACGATGCCGAGGAAGCTCTTATCGAAGAGGGCGAAATCGCGGGCGACTACCTCGAGCAGTTGCTCGATGTGCTCGACTTCGACGGCGATATCGATCTCGATGTCGAGGGCGACCGCGCCATCGTGAGCATCGATGGCGGCCGGGATCTGTCGAAGCTGGTCGGCCACAACGGTGAAGTGCTCGACGCACTGCAGGAGCTGACTCGCCTGGCCGTGCAGCAGGCCACCGGGGTGCGCAGTCGGCTGATGCTGGATGTGGCGGGCTGGCGGGCCAAGCGCCGCTCGGAGCTGAGTGCGCTCGGCACGGCCGCCGCGCAGCGGGTGCTCGAATCGGGTAAGCCGGAGCCGCTGGCGCCGATGACCCCATTCGAGCGCAAGATCGTGCACGACGCCGTCGCGGCGGTCGATGGCGTCAGCAGCGAGAGCGAAGGTGTGGAGCCGAACCGGCACGTTGTCGTGGTGCCTTCCTGACTCCCACGTTGTGATTGGATAGGGCCTCTGGTCTTCGGACCGGGGGCCTTCTTCATGTTCGGATACTCGCCCTCCCCTGCCCCACCGCCGCACTGAACGACTCGAAGTCGGAAGGATGTTTCACGTGGAACGAGATCTCGGTGGAATCACCGCGCTGCCGGATGAACTGGAGCCCCCGGCTGCGGCCGCAGTGGTATTCGGCGACCGGCTGGATCTCGCGCGCCGGTACTGTGCCGCACTCGCCACGGCCGGAGTTGAACGTGGGCTGATCGGTCCGCGCGAGGTGCCGCGGCTCTGGGATCGGCACATCCTCAACTGTGCGGTGGTTGGTGAGTTGATGGCCGAGGGCACGACAGTCGTCGATATCGGCAGCGGCGCCGGGCTGCCCGGGATTCCCTTGGCGATCGCTCGGCCGGATCTCCGGATCACCTTGGTCGAGCCGCTGCTGCGCCGCACCATCTTCCTGAGCGAGTTCATCGAGTCGGCCGGTCTCGATATCACCGTGGTGCGCGGGCGGGCCGAACAATCGGGCGTGCTGAAGGAAGCGGGCGGCGCGGATGTAGTGACCTCCCGCGCGGTCGCCCCACTGGCGAAGCTCGCCCTATGGTCCCTGCCCCTCCTCCGTGACCATGGTCGGATGCTCGCGCTGAAGGGAGTCAGTGCCGCAGAGGAACTCGAGCGTGACGGGGAGGCTTTGGCGAAGGCGGGCGCGGGGAATGCGAAGGTTCTCGAATGCGGCGCCGGACTCGTCTCCACCCCCACTCTGGTTATCAGTGCCGAGCGGCTGCCGCGGACCGGGCGTCCCTCGCGGCGCGCGAGCAAGTCGGCACGGAAGTCGAAGTAGCGCTGTCCGATTCGGGGCAGTGCTTCGGCGGCAGTGTTTCATGTGAAACAACGCGCCTGGGCGCCCCAGATCGGATGACGCCAAACACCAAGCTTCACGTGACGTTTCGAACCTGGTGCCATCGTATGGGGAAATCGATGACCCGGATTGCGCCAGTCTGATCGAGCGCGAGAGCGCCGCACGTGCTGACGCTTCGGACTCCCGGGCCGGACTGCCGCGACGCGGAGATACGCGCCATGTTTCATGTGAAACGGTCAACTGGACCGCATCCGGGCTCACCGGGGAGGCGGGAAGAGCTCGGCGCGGTACGGCTCTCAGTGGCGAATGCGACGCGCACCCCGCGACATTGCCGTCAACGTTCACAACCGGGGCGGACTGCCGCGCCGCGGAGATGCGCGCCATGTTTCATGTGAAACAGGATCCCGGTGTCGATCCAGGACTTCATGTTTCATGTGAAACAGCGATTCGGGCGCGCCAACCTTGTGCGCGACAGCGAGATTCGACACAGATTTGCGTGTCCTTTGCGCGATGCCGCGATTCAGCTTTCTAATCGCGCTCAGTGCTGGCAAGCTAGTGAGCGTCGGGCGTGAGCGTTGGTGCCACGGAGGGATGTGGGTGTCACAGCGGCGAGAGCTCCGCTCGGTCGATCGGGCGCCGCGGTCCCGATTGAGCATCATGTTCGATCCGACACAGCTATTGATGACACGGCGCCAAATTTGGTCGAGCGCACGTGATCTGAGGTTCTCGCGTTAGGAGCTGTCTATGTCGAGCGGTCCGGCGAATGTTTCACGGGAAACGACGTCGCGCGTGCCGGGGATGCTGGACTCCAGCACCCTCGATGCGGAGGCATTCGGAAGCACACCGTTCGGGCACATCTCCCCCAGTGAGACCCCGATAGCAGCCGAAGCCCAACGTGCCAGCCAAATACTGCATCCAGGAAAGGTGACAGTGCCGAAACCGCACGAGCAACGGATCATCACCATCGCGAACCAGAAGGGCGGCGTCGGCAAGACGACGACAGCGGTCAATCTTGCGGCCGCGCTGGCGCATACCGGGATGACGGTTCTCGTGATCGATCTGGACCCTCAAGGCAATGCCAGCACCGCGCTCGGTATCGAGCACCACTCGGGCGTTCCGTCGAGCTATGAACTCCTCATCGGCGAGGTGTCGGTGAGGGATGCGATCCAGCAGAGTCCGCACAGCGAGCGCCTGCTGTGCATCCCGGCCACCATCGATCTGGCCGGTGCGGAGATCGAATTGGTTTCCATGGTGGCCAGGGAGGGGCGACTCAAGGCCGCCATTCAGGAGGCCAATATCGCCGGGTACGACATCGACTACGTAATGATCGACTGCCCACCGTCATTGGGGCTGCTCACCGTCAACGCGCTCGTGGCGGCGAAGGAGGTGCTGATCCCGATCCAGTGCGAGTACTACGCGCTGGAGGGTGTTGGGCAGTTGCTCCGCAATATCGGTCTGGTGCAGGCGCATCTGAATCCCGAACTTCATGTGTCCACGGTGATTCTCACGATGTACGACGGCCGGACCAAGTTGGCCGATCAGGTCGCCGAGGAGGTGCGCGGGCACTTCGGTGATGTGGTGCTGAAGTCGGTGATCCCGCGCAGTGTGAAGGTGTCCGAGGCGCCGGGCTACGGCATGACGGTGCTCGATTATGATCCAGGCTCCCGGGGCGCGATGAGCTATCTGGACGCCGGTCGTGAGATGGCCGCGCGATCGGTGGTTCGGCCGGGTGCGGCAGAGCGGGCGCAGTGATCCAACGAGATCACATGATTGATCGGATCGAGCGTGGTGGCGAACGAGGAAAGGGTCGGTAATCGATGACTCAGGCGAAGAAGGGCGGGTTAGGCCGCGGGCTTGCCGCGTTGATTCCGACGGGGCCTGCGGCCACACCGGGTCTCGGTGCCACACCCGGACTCGGCAGTGCCGCGGCCAATGTCGTCATCGGAATCGACCCGGTCGGGCCGCAACCGGCCTCGGCATTCCTACACCGGGTCCCCGACCCCAGCGATGAGCAGCTGTCGGATGGCGGCGCGACCTATCGCGAGATTCCGCCGGAGCAGATCGAACCGAATCCGAAGCAGCCGCGCCATGTCTTCGAGGAGGAGGCGCTCGCCGAGCTGGTGCACTCCATCAAGGAATTCGGCCTGATGCAGCCCATCGTGGTGCGTCGGCTGGAGCCGGGGGTGGACAAGTATCAGATCGTCATGGGCGAGCGGCGTTGGCGTGCTTGCCAGGAGGCCGGGCTCGCGGCCATTCCGGCCATTGTCCGCGAGACCGCCGACGATGCGATGCTGCGCGACGCGCTCTTGGAGAACATCCACCGGGTACAGCTGAATCCGCTCGAAGAGGCGGCCGCCTATCAGCAGCTGCTCGAGGAATTCGATGTCACCCATGAGGAATTGGCCGCGCGAATCGGTCGATCTCGACCGGTCGTGACGAATATGATTCGTCTGTTGAAATTGCCGATCCCGGTTCAGCGCCGGGTGGCGGCCGGTGTGCTCTCCGCCGGACATGCCCGCGCACTGCTCGGTCTCGAGGCAGGCGCCGACGCCCAAGAGGTGCTCGCCGCCCGCATTGTCGCCGAGGGATTATCGGTCCGGGCCACCGAGGAAGCCGTCACCCTGGCAAACCGGGATCCGGATAAGGCCGCTCCCCCGTCGCCCCGGCGTAAGCCGATTCATATGCCAGGGCTGCAGGATGTGGCCGAGCGGTTGTCGGAGTCGTTCGACACCCGCGTCACCGTGAGCCTCGGCAAGCGGAAGGGCAAGATCGTCGTCGAATTCGGTTCGGTCGAAGACCTCGAGCGCATTGTCGGCATGATGCAGCAGCCGCAGCTCGGCACGTGACGGAAGTGGCAAAAATAGCCCTGTGTTCTCGGTAGGCATGAGCCCGACGTCGAAACGTCACTGTGACGGCGCGGAAAAACAGCCGCCGGACAGGCTCCTTACCAACAGCACAGCGACGTGGAATGAGGCGGGTTCGCATTGATCGCTTATTCTTGCTGGCGAGTGAAAACAGCGTGAGTGTGGACGAATCGGACAGCTGGAGGCTGAGCAGAGCGGTGTCGACCAGCGTCACAGCACTAACCCTCGGCGGACTCGACAAGCTGCCAGCGCATGCGCGGCGTTGCGTGTTCTGGGAGATTGATCCGGCCCTCGCGGCGACGTCTCGCGAATTCAGTGATCCGGTCTTCGAGAAGGAGGCCTGGCTCTCCACCGTCATGCTGGAATGGGGTTCGTGCGGTCAGGTCGCGAACGTCGACGGCAATGTCGCGGGGTGTGCGCTGTATTCGCCACCGAGCGCCGTACCGCGCGCCGCTCTCTTCCCCACCTCACCGGTAAGCCCGGACGCGGTCCTGCTGACCACGCTGCGGGCCGAATTCCCCTATCAGGATGCCGACATAGCCAATCGGCTCATAACGGCCGTGGTGGCCGATCTGGTGCGCCGTGGTGTGCGTGCGCTGGAGGCCTTCGGGATTCGCAAGGATCCACCGGCCACGGCGATGTCGGATCGTTCGCTGGGGTCGATGCGTTTGATGGAGCGGATCGGTTCACCGGTCCGGGATGCCGCATCGGCCGGTTCGGCGACCGAATGTTCGCCGGAGACCTGCATGATCGAGGCCGACTTCCTGGAGGATGTCGGTTTCGAAGTGGTGGCGCCGCATCATCGTTTTCCGCGGCTGCGCTTGGAACTCAACTCCGATCACGGCTGGAAGGAAGATGTGGAGCGGGCGCTCGATCAGCTGCTCGCGGCCGCCTCGTTGACGGTTCCCTTCCGTGTCGGAGCACCCTGAGGCTTCCCGGACAGAAACAGTGCGACCCTGCTGACGGATTGCTGTCGGCAGGGTCGCACTCGTATGTGGGCTATTGATCAGTGGATCGTAATGTATTGGATCAGAATCTGATTCGCTACATGCGGTCGGCCGCGGCCAGCTCCTCGGCCAGTAGTTCGGCGAAAGTGTATGTGCCCGTTGGCTGATCGTCCTGCCCGAGCAGATAGAGCCGCTTCACCGAGATGAGGATTGCTTCGGCGATCACATCGCGCATCCGGGGATTGGTGAGCACCGAAGCGTCGTATTCATTTGTCAGATAACCGATATCGACCTGCACGGTCGGCATCTTGGTGAGCCGCAGCAGATCCCACGTGCGTGAATGAGTTCGGCAGTCCTGCAATGAGGTTCGTGCGACGACCTCACGCTGGATGAATCCGGCGAGCACCTGGCCGATCATCGATACCGAGCCGTGCGAATTGCCGAAATGGAAGCCCGCGACACCATTGGCGGACGGGCTCGGATTGGTCGCGCAGCGCAGCGAGATCATCAGATCGGCGTCGAAGGCATTGGAGGTGTCGGCGCGCTCGGCGTCGGTCGGATTGGCGCCCCACGGCCGCGACAGGAAGGTTTCCATGCCGGTGGCGGCCATCCGGCCCTCCAGCCTGCTGGCCAGATCCCAGAGGATCTCCGACTCGTAGACGTCGCCGTATTCGGTCGGCACCGCGAAACCCTTGTCCGGGCCGCCCAGACCGGGATCGATGACGATCCGCTTACCGGTCAGCTGTGGACCGGCCCGGTGCACGACCTCCTCCTCGGCGATCCGGTGCGGATTGCCGCCGGTGACGCGCGCGCCGAGCAGCTCGAGCGAACGTAGCGTGTCCGGACCGCAGATGCCGTCCGCGGCCAGGCCGATCTCCCGCTGGAATGCGGTGAGGGCGTCATGGGTGTGCGGACCGAAGTAGCCGTCGACCCGGTGCACGTAGAAACCGAGGTCCTGCAGCCTGCGCTGCAGAGTTGCCACATCGTCGCCGTAGAGCGGCGCGGAGAGCTGGTATATCAGCGTGCGGGCGCCGAGCCGGTAGGAGGCTTCCTTGAGCGCCCGGTACGTGGCCGGTCCGACGACGCCGTCGACCAGCAGTCCGCGGTGCTGTTGGAAGGCGCGAACCGCCGAGTCGAGCTGGCGATCGAAGGAGGCGTCGGTGTCCTTCCAGTACTCTCGCGCATCAGTGTGATCGGTTGCGGCGGAGTGCGTATGCAGGAACCCGAGACTTGCCAGGGTGCTCCGAACCTCGGCGACGGCTGGACCGGTATCGCCGTGACGAAGTCGGTGCATGCGTGAGAGCCCTTTCCTTCCGTCAACCCGGGTACCCACTCATGCGATGGCTACACACCTTCGCACGACCGGAGGTCGGTCGATTGTCTCAGACCCGGACCGGAATTCGGCAATTCCCGGCGTCCAGGCATCCTACGGCGCGTCGTCGAATGACGGCGTTGTTTGGACGTGTCAATTTATGAAACGTCAGATAATGCCGTCGAGTTCGCGCAAGAGGGCGGCTTTGCCCTTCGCTCCGACGATTTGCTTAACCGGCTTACCACCGGAAAACAGCATCATAGTTGGCAGCGAAAGGATCTTGTAATCGCGGGCGGTATCCGGGTTGGCGTCCACGTCCAGCTTGGCCACGGTGAGCTTATCCGCGTGCGCGCCGGCGATCTCCTCCAGTACCGGGGCGACCATCTTGCACGGACCGCACCAGTCCGCCCAGAAGTCGACGAGGACGGGCTTCTCGCTGAGCAGCACGTCATCGGCGAAGGACGCGTCGGTCACGGTGACCGTGTTTTCGGACATGGGTATCTCCTTGCAGTGCAAAAGTGATGAGATCAGTTGGCGGGCACGGCAACTGCGTTACCGGCGTGATCCAGGGTGTTCGCGGTGATATCACCTTGTTCGGCCAGCCAGCGCTCGGCGTCGATCGCGGCGCGGCAGCCGGTGCCCGCGGCGGTGATGGCCTGACGGTAGGTGTGGTCGACCAGATCGCCCGCGGCGAAGACGCCGGGCACCTTGGTGGCTGTCGAGGGGTGCTCCACCTGCACGTAGCCCTCGTCGTCCAGCTCCACCTGGCCCTGTACCAGCTCGCTGCGCGGGTCGTGGCCGATGGCCACGAACAGCCCGGTCGCCGCGAATTCCGAGGTCTCGCCGGTGCGGGTGTCGCGCAGTGTCAGGCTCGTCACACTGGTATCGCCGTTGACCTCGGCGACCTCGGCATTGAGTACGAACTTGATCTTCTCATTGGCCTTGGCGCGCTCCAGCATGATGCGTGAGGCACGGAATTCCTCGCGGCGGTGCACGATGGTCACGCTGTTGGCGAACTTGGTGAGGAAGGTCGCCTCCTCCATGGCGGAGTCGCCGCCGCCGACCACCACGATGTCCTGGCCCTTGAAGAAGAAGCCGTCACAGGTGGCACAGGCGCTGACGCCGCGGCCGAGCAGCTTCTGCTCACCGGGGACGTTCAGATAGCGCGCGGCCGAGCCCATGGCGAGGATCACGGCGTAGGCCTGGTAGGTCTCATCGCCGACGGTGACCGTCTTGATCGGGCCGCTCAGGTCGATGGCGTCCACATCCTCGGTGCGGATATCGGCGCCGAACCGCTTGGCCTGCTCGCGCATTTCCTCCATGAGGTCGGGGCCCATGATGCCCTCACGGAAACCGGGGAAGTTCTCGACCTCGGTGGTTGTCATGAGCGCGCCACCGAACTGGGTGCCCTCGAAAAGCAGGGGCTGGAGTTCGGCCCGGGCGGCGTAGACAGCGGCCGTGTAACCGGCGGGTCCGGAGCCGACGATGATCAAGTCGCGAACTGCGGTGCTCATTTGACCCTTCCGAGGGAGACTTCGTTAGACGTGACGGTCAACAACAGGGTAAACGGTGTTGTTCCCGCGATTGCGGCCGCTTCCGGCCGCCGGACAGTGGGCTATGACACGTGACGACCGGTTTCGGATGTATGTGGGTAACTCCCAGCACTGAACCGATCCTTCGACCGCCGGTCGGCAATGCCATTGTCGTGGCACTCACGATGCCGCCGAAGGTTCAGGCAGGCGCAGGAGCCCACTCGCTAACCGATATCGGTGAGTGCCAACTGTTGGGGATCGTTGGTGCCGCAACCGATTCCGACGACCAGTGCGGTGATCTTGTGCGGGCGCGGGCCGGTCAGCAGGATCAGGACTGCGTCCTTGCCCTGGAAGGTGGTGTTGGTCGAGCCGAGGACCGTGCGGTCGAGGCCATTGGCGTGTACGCAGCGATTCAGGGCCGCCGGGGTGCCGAGCGCGCCGGTGACATCGTTGCGGCCGAGTGCGCTGAGTGCGACGGTGGCGTCGAATTGGTCACCGAGTTCGACATTGCCGGTGGTCGGCTGTGCGGTCGAGGCGACCTCGTGTCCGCGCATGGTCGCCACCAGTACGGCGGTGCAGCCCGCGGCCGCGATGACGGCCGCGGCGGCGAGCCAGCGGAGCCGGCGCGGGCGACGGTTCGCGAGCGGGATCGGTGCGATGGCGGTTTCCACGGGTGAGTCGGAGACCGGGTGCTGCTCGGAAACCGTTGCGTCGTCGGCGGGTTCGGGCGATCCGACGGTCGACGTCTCGGGCCGGGCGGCGGCCGAGGGTAGGTGGTGGACGGTCGCGACCCGCTCGGTGGGCTCCTCGGCCAGATCGAGGCCGTCGACGAACTCTTCCAGCCGGGCCGCGATATCGGCGGGCATCGGGTGGATGATGCGCTCATCGCGACCCAGGGTGCGCAATTCGGCGCTCACGTCGTCCAGCGAATTCAGGAAGCGCAGCGCCTCCGGATCGCTGCGGACCACGGGCCAGAGCTGTTCGCTGAGTTCCGGTGCGACATTGTCGGCGTGCAGGTCGGCGAGCAGTTCCGGCGAGAACGGAGGCTGCGGAACGGATCGGGTCGCCATCGCACCTCCATCGTCCTCGAGTAGGTATCGCGGGGGCCCACACGTCGCGGGCACAGCAATTACATCGTCTGGTTGTCCGTCACTATTAATGACGCAGCTCAGCTACTTCCGGTTCCCCGGATCACGCAGAAATTCCAAACGTTCTTGCAGCCGCTGCCGACCGCGCGCGCATCGGCTCTTGATCGTGCCCTCCGGGACGCCGAGCAGCGCCGCCGTCTCGGCGACACTACGCCCCTCCAGTTCCACCGCGACGAGTGCGGCCCGCTGCTCCTGCGGCAGCGTGAACAGGGCGCGGTCGATGACCAGCGACATCTCCAGCTCGGCGATATCGTCCCTGGCGTCCTTCGGTTCCGGCATGGTCTCCGGCGACAGCGATACCGCTCGGCGGGTCTTATTGCGCCGGATCCGGTCCAGACAGGCGTTCACCACGATGGCGTGCAGCCAACTGCGCACCTCGGCCTCGGCGCGAAAGGAGGCGGCGGTGCGGTGCGCGGACAGCAGGGCGTCCTGCAGCGAATCGGCGGCATCCTCGCGGGTATAGGAGGTACGCAGCGCGGTCTGCCAGAGGTGGTCGTTATGGCGGCGCAGGAGTTCGGCGAAGGCGTGCCGCTGGCCACGCACATGGGCCTGCAGCAGTTCGGCGTCGGTGAGCTCTTGCGGGACGAACGAACGTTCACGAAACACCACAGGCCGCGCCTTCCCCCCGTGGGAATCGTCGTTCAGATCGGACGGCAAAACCAACCCCTTGGACAGCTCTCGCGCCGACGACGGACGTGACCGACCATCATCGAAGATTTCGCAGCATCCAGGATCGAACAACCAGAACCCGGGGAGCTCCCCTGCCGAGAGCGCGGGATGATCATATCCTCAGTAACGAAATGGCAGCAACCAGAGCGGTCGGGACGGGGTGCACGCTCGATCGGCGCGATGTGCCCGGGGAATCGACACCGGCGGGCGAATGCGAGGACGCGACAACTGGTTTCGCGAGAACGTAGGTGACTCGTCGGGTACGTCCAGATGTCGATGAGCACTCGACGCTGGACCGGTACGCGGGCCTAGCGGGTCTTACCTGTGCGGCCTAAATACGCGGTGAGGCGGTCACGCTGCGGCGTCGAAGCGGACTTCGGCGATCGAGGTCTGGAACTGGCCACCGGAGTTGCCCAGGCCGGTGATCCACACGAGCACGTAGCGGGCCGCCTGATCGGTGTGGACCGGGATCTCGGTGATGCCGTTCTCTAGTCGTGCCGAGCCGATCAACTGGGTCTGGTCCAGGGTCGGCGATGCCGTCGGCGAGGTGCGGATCTCGACCGAGGTGCCCACACTCGGCGATTCGATCGAGACGTTGGTCAGCTTGGCCGGACTCGGCAGTGTGGCCAGCAGCCCGACGCCCTTCTTGAGCGCCGGGAACTGCTGGAAATACTGATCGGTGCGCCAAGCGGTGCCCGAATCGTGATCGAGCACCGCCCCCGTACCACCGACATTGTCCGGCGTGCCCTCCGGGGAGAAGACCGTCACACCGGTCACCGGAACCGGCACCCCGCCCGTCGGCGTACCCGTGGCGCCGCCGGGCGTCGGCGCGGGGCCGGGTGCGCTGTTGGTGGTGAGCCCGATATTGCGCTGCTCGTTGAGCGGGGCGTCCGAGGCGCCCGGTGCGAAGACACTCACCATCCACCAGATGATGATGCCGACCACCAGCGCGGCCAGGATGCCGAGCCCGACCATGATCCACATCATCCGCTGCGAGCGTTCCCGTTCCGCCGCAAGCAATTCCGGATCGGCGAGCGATTCTTCGGCGCCGCTCTGCGGACGCTGACCGAGGCGCAGTACCGGGATGAAGTCGGTCTTCTGATCGACCACCGAGGCCTGTTCGAGCACATGCTGCACAGTCGCCGCGGTGCGCACACCCTTATTCGATTCCAGCGAGCGAACCGCGACCGCCGAAATCTCGAACGGCACCTCGGGCCGGATCTGCCGCGGCTCGACGGGAGTTCCATCCGAGCCGAAATCGGCCAGCCGCAGTCCGCCGACCGTCGCGGCGGTACCGGTCATACCGCCGGCGCGGATCGGCCAGCGCGCGGTGATCAGTGCGTAGAGCATCGCGCCGAGGCCGCGCACATCGGACTGCGCGTCGGAATCGGACAGGGTGCCGGGGAATGCGAGCACCGCATCACCGGTCGCACTGATCCGGACCCGATCCGGATGATCGATGGACAGTGAACCACCGCCGCGGTGCGCCAGCTCGGCGGCCGAGGCCAGTGCCCGGATGGCTCTGGCGGCACCGATCGGTGACGGCACCGTCTCGGCCATTTCGCGCAGCGACCGGCCCGGTGTCCATTCGGCCACCACGATGCCGCCGGAGCTGCCGCGCACCACATCCAGCACGCGGGCCAGGCCCGGCGAATTGATCCGGCCGAGGCGCAGCGTGCGCGACAGGATGGCCTGCGGACCGTCGTGGCCGGAGTTGTCGGTGGCCTTTTGATCGGCGTCGACGAAGGTGAGCGCGACCTCGCGGTCGAGCTTGATATCGAGCGCCTGCCAGAATTTCAGCCCACGGGAACCGCCGTGACTGGCCAGCAGTCGGTAGCGGCCGCCCGCGACCGATGCGCCCGGAATCAGCTTGGGACCGCGCGGTGTACGTCGACCGGCCGGATCGCCGCCGCCCATCGGCGGCAGCTGCGGCGGGATCGGGATCATCCCGGTGTCGTACATCGGATCGCGCTGCGGCGCCTCCCGCGGTTGCTCACCGGATCCGGGCCCCGAATCGTGCCCCGGCGGCCCTTCGGCCGCCGGGTTCGCGTATGCGGGATCGGAGGCCTCCCCGGTGGACGGAACATCTGTGGAGAGCCCGCCTGCCTTGGTCGCAGCAGATTCGGCGGCTGGGACGCCGCCCGGCGCCGCGTCGTCGCTCACCCTCGTTCCTCCTTCGCCCTGATATGTCGAAGTTTCGGCGAACTCGCCACTTGTGCTTCTCTGCCGAACAGGGTACGGGAACTCACCCATACCGGTGCTGTCAACGGTGTGAGCTCTGATCACGGGCAGCACCATGGTCTGGGCATCCATGTACGGGTCGAAGCCTGGGTATGCCACATAGGGCTCGGGCCGCCGGAACACCTGCGTCGCGTATTCGTCCGAGACCGGACCCTCGAGGTCGAGATCCGGTGCGGGCGGGGTGAACCCGAGGCGCCGGGAGATGGCCACGGTGATCGCGACGATCTCTGGAATACCCGCGAGTCGCATCAGCCCGAACGCGACCGCGAACATGACGATCGCCGATATCGTCACCCGGATCAGCGAACCGGGTCCGCCGGAGAGCCGGTCCAGCCCGAGCACCTTGTCCACGATGAGCATGACCGCGCCGCCCGCGACCGAGGCGAGCAGGACGCGGGTCACCGTGCGTCCGACATTGACCATGCGCAGATCGCCGAGACTCTGGTGCAGCAGATAGCCGCCGATGATGGCGCCGGCCAGGAAGCCGAGACCGGTCGCGACACCGAGAATGATCACGACCTGATCGCTGCTGCTCGCGAGGAACGGCGCCAGCGCCGAGAACAGGATCTTGATCGTGGTGATGCCCAGGATGATCCAGGTCGGGGTCCAGGCCTGCTCCCTGGCGTAGAAGACGCGCAGGTGGATCAGCACCAGCGAATACGGGATCAGCGCGAAGGCCGACCAGCTCACCGCCTCACCGAGACGTTCGGCGTCACCGGAGAAGCGGGCGTAGCCGAACAGCGCCTCGCCGACCTGCGGTCCGGCGAGGGTCAGGAAGGTGACCACGGGGACCAGGGCGATCATCGTCAACCGGGTCGCGACGGACAGATCGTCCACCACCGCCGGGGTGTCGTCGGCGGCCGCATTGCGGCTCAGCCGCGGCATGATCGCGGTCAGCAGCGTGACACCGAGTACGCCGTACGGCAGTTGGAGCAGCAGCCAGGCGTTGGTGTAGATCGCCGGTCCGGCCGCGTCGGCCGCCGAGGCGATGTGGTTCGAGACGATCAGACCCACCTGGCTGATCACCACGTACACGATGATGGCCGAGCCCATCTTGCCGAACTGCCTGAGCCGCGCGTCGATGCCCCACAGCGGACGCAGATCGATGTTGTTGCGCCGGATCGCGGGCAGCAGGCTCAGCGCCTGGGTGGCGACGCCGAGGGTGATACCGCCGCCGAGGACCAGCAGTTTCGGATCACTCATCCGGACCGGATCCAGGGTGATCTCACCCGGTGTCAGGGCATAGAGGGCCAGCACGACCAGTACGACGACGTTGTTCAGCACGGGCGCCCAGGCGCCCGGTTTGAAGTTCTGCCGGGTATTCAGGATCGCCGTGAACAGCGCCGACATGCCGTAGAACAGGATGGCGGGTACCAGCAGATAGGTCAGCGCCGTCGTCAGCTCGGTATTGACCTTGCCGTCGGAGGAGACGAAGACCCGGGTCGCCAGCACCGGCGTGGCCGCGGCGGCGAACAGCGTGGCCGCGGCGAGTACCGCGAAGGCTGCGGTCACCAGCCGGCGGACGAAGGCGGCGCCGCCATCGTCGTCCTCTTGTTCGGCACGCACCAGCGTCGGCACCACCATCGCGGTCAGCACCGCGCCGAGCACGAGCTCGGTGATCATATTCGGGATCAGGTTGGCCGAGGTGTAGGCACTGGCGATGGCCGGGCCGAGCGCGGTCAGCAGCAGCAGCTGTTTGCCGAAGCCGGTGACCCGGCTGATCAGTGTTGCGATCGCGATCGATCCGGAGTCGCGCAGCAGTCGCGAACTAGCGCTCTGCTCGGTGTCGGTGGCGACCGGCTCCGCGGCGGGTTCGGCGGGCCATTCCTGGGTGCGTGGGCGGCTGCCCGGCTCCCGTGGCGGGCGCTGCTGTTCCACCGGGGGCTGCCCCCGGTCGACGTGCGGTCGCTCCGGTCGCGGTCGTTCGATCGGTGGCTGCCGCGTCACGGCGGGCTGCGGCTGCGGTGTCTGATAGCTCGGCCGTGGCGCCTGATAATTCGGCGGCGGCGCGAAACGCTGTGGCGGCACCCGCGGCGGCTGCCCCTGCGGTCCGGGGGCTGGCTGGCCAGGCGGCATCGGGCGCGGCCGGGCCGGGCCGGGTGGTGGTCCGGCGGGGTATTGGCGCTGGCCCGGATGCGATTGCTGGCCGGGATGTGGCCGGGGGTCAGGATATTGCTGGCCGTCCGGGTACTGCTGGGGCTCGGGGTACTGCTGGGGCCGGGGTCCCGGCCGCTGCGGCGGCGCGGATTGGCGAGGCAGTGCGCCCGATGGTGGCGCCATCGGTCCGTTGGGCGGCGGCGCGGGTTGACGGGGCAGTGCGCCGGACGGCGGCGCCATCGGTCCGGTCGGTGGCTGGACGACGCGCGGTGCCGGGCGGGCGCGTGGCACCGGACGCGGTGGCTGGCCGGGGCGGCTCACCTGGGGCACGCGCGGCGCATCGCCGTAGCGGTCATCGGGAGTCATATCCGCGTCCTCCGGTTCTTCCGGTGACTGCGCCAGGCGCCGCTCCCAGGGTGCCGCGGGCGCCCGGCGGGCCTGGGGTCCGTCGGGCCGATCAATAGGTCGTTGCCGATGAGCGGATAGATCATCGTCGCTCATCGTGCCTCCTGCGCCATGCTGTCCCCCCGCCACCCGGCCGATGGCGTCCAGGGTGTTACGCGATTGTCCTCCACGATGCCACGAGAGGTGCGGGGTCGGTACCGATCAGGGACGGTCGACTGCTTGCGGGTCGGTCCAAGAGACTCTGCGACGACAGCCGAGTACGAGCGCGGTGTCGTCGTCCTCATCTCGCCTCCTGCTGCTCCTGTTGCCGTAGTACGCGCTGACGGGCTCGCCGATACCTGTTCACCCGGCGCCGGGTGCCCGGATCGAACCCTTCGTCGGCCGGATCCGGCTGTCCGTGGAACCGGCGCCACAACCGACGCCCGGCCAACAGGAACAGCAGTATTCCGGCACACGCCGTAATTATCGCCAAGGTCTGACCGTAAGCGTTCGAACGCACCGAGACCGAGGTGGGATTGCCGAGTGCGACACCGTCGGGCGTGGTAAGGGAGATCGGAATGACCAGGTTACGGCTATCGCTCACCTCGGTCGGAATCTGGAACGACCGGCTCCCGGTGGGCGGCAGTGTTTCCTCGCCGGGATCGGTGATCTTCGTCTCCGTCGGTGCTTCGATCCGGAACCTGATCCGGATGGCGACCGGCAGCTCGTTGCGGGCGACCAAGAGCAATGGGCTCTGTTCGGAGGCCAGCGTGTACACCCCGCCGGGCGGCAGCACGGTGACCGAACCATAGAGCCTGTCCATCGTGCGCGTGGTCTGGTCGAGGCGGCGCTGGGCATAGGTGTCCGGCTGCGCCGAATCGCCGGAGCGGCGATCCGAGAGCGTCAGTACGCGCAGCAGATCGTCGCGCAGCGGGGTCAGGAATTGGCGCGGTGTCGGCTCGTTCTCGGGCACCTCGACGAGGGCGTGCATGAGTTCGGTGATCCGGCGTCCCTGGTCGCGGACCGGGACCACGAAGCGATCCGGGACGGCGTCGTGGGCGGCCTGCGGCAGATAGTCGGGTTCGTGCGGCTGTGCGTCGGGCGGCTCGGCGACCAACTCGGTGAGCGTGCGCGGGGTCGCGAGATTGTTGCGCAGCAACAGCTCGACCTGTTTGAGGATCGCGGTGGCCTCTTCCCGGTTCGCGCCCCACTGCTGCGGTGGCACCAGCAATAACGAACGCGGGCGGCTCGGCTCGGGGTTCAGCGCGGTCCAGCTGATGGCGCCCAATGCGTCCTGCAGCCGGGCCATCCGCGAGTCGTTGGTGACGTCGTAGCGCACCCGGGACGGGGTGAACGACGGTGTCGGCGGGTTGGAGCCGACCGCGGCGAGGGCGGTCGCGGACCAGATGTCGAAGGTCGCCGCGTGCAGGGCCGGATCGGCGGGCGGGGTCGCCGGTTGGGTCGCGGCGCCGGGAGTCGGCGTGGTGGTTGTGCCGGGCACGGAGGTGCTCGGCGCCGCGCTGGTCTGTGGTTCCGGTTCCGGGGTCGCCTCCGCCGTACCGTTCGGTGTGACCGGCGCCGGGGCGATTTCGGCGAGGCGGACCACATCGGGGGTGCTCGTCTCCGGCAGCGGCGGACTCGTGGTGTAGGTCTGGTTGGCGGTGCTCTGATTGCCGTTGATGCGTCCGGTGGTCGGCGGCTGTTGCGACGCCGCGGTGGTCCCGGCGGTGCCGAGCGGGACGGCGGTGGTGTCGGCCAGTACCGCGGTGCCGAAACCGTGGCTGCGCAACAACATTCCCGCGCTGTCATCGATGGAGCCGGAATCGGGCACGCTCACCCCGCGCACCGACTTGGTGGCCAGGATCGAATCGACGATATCGGCGGGTGCGTCCAGCGCGCGGGCGGACAGGTCCGGATCGTTGACCGCTGCGAGCGCCGTCACATCGACCTGCGCGAACGGCAGTGCGACCGTGCAGACCGAGGACGCGACCGCGCGCAGCCGGTCCAGCCAGGTCTGGGCCTGATCGGCGCCGGAGCCCGCCCTGGTCGCGCCGTCCGGATCGGACGGGCTGGCCAGCACGCGATAGCCCCTGGTCATGGCCTGTGCGGTGATCAGCAGATCGGGATCGACCGCGACGCAGACCGCCGAGGTCAGCGTCCGATCGCGCGTGGCCGGATTGGTGCCGAGCACCGATTCCAATGCGCCGAGCAGTTGGTCGAGGCGTCCGCCCTTGCCCAGCGATGCGGCCAGTTCGTCGTCGGTGAGCTCCGCCTTCCCATTGACCGAGCCGGGGACGCCGGCCACCAGTCGCGGGCGATCGGCCAGCGGCCAGAGCAGCGTCGTCGCCACCGGCGTATCGGGCACCGGCTGGGTAGCGGCACCGGAGGCATCGGCCGCTGGCGGGACGCCGAGCACCGGGAGCAGGAACCGGGCATCGTCGAGGCGGGCCTGCGTGCCGTAGGCCGGTTCCCCGTTGACGTTCAACAGCAGCGGATAGACCCCGGGCTTGGTGATATCGAGGGCGGCCGAGCTTGCCGAGTGCAGCGCGATGCTGATCGTGAACTGTTTGCGCTGGCCCGGGCTCAAACGTTCCGCGACATCCTCGAACGGTCCGGTCACGTCGTAGTTGACCTGGTCGAGCCGCAGTGTCGAGCGCAGCGCGCCCGGTGTCGCGACCGCGGCGGCGCGCTGAACGCGGACGCTGATGTCCTCGACCACCCGATCGCCGATATTGGTCACGGTGCCCGCGATCGTGAGGGTCGGGTCGCTGGTCGTGGTCACCGCGGACGGATTCACCGAATCCAGGGTCAGCTTCAGGAATTTCGGCGATGACGAACTATTCGGTGTCGTCGGCTGGGCGGCGGCGTGCTGAGTGATCAACACCGGTAGCGCCGTCGCGGAGCCGAGAATGGTCAGGACCGCCGCGATGATCCGGAACAGGCCCACCCGTCGCCCGGCCACCACCCCCCACGGAATCGCTGTGCGATGCCGAAAAGTCTGGGTCATCGCTTGCCGGTCTCCATCCGGTCGATCATCCGGTTCGCCACTTCGGCGAGGCGCCGCTCATCGGCGTAGGCCAGCCGAGAATCCAGTTCGCTCAATGGAACCCACGCGACCTGTGTGACCTCGACGTCGGCGTCGGAGAGTTCACCACCGATGGAGCGCAGCAGATAATGATGCACGGTCTTGTGTACCCGGCGACCCTCGGTGACGAACCAGTAATCGATGCTGCCGAGTTCGGCGACCACGATTCCGTTGATTCCGGTCTCCTCGGCGACCTCGCGGATCGCGGTCTGCTCGGGCGTCTCCCCCTCTTCGATATGTCCCTTGGGCAGCGACCACAGCAGTCTGCCACGCCGATCGGTCCGCCCGATCAGCGCCGCACTGCGATTCTCGCTCGGACCGTCCAACCCGTCGACGACAAGTCCACCCGCCGAGGTTTCCCGTACCGTGCGCATGCGCGGTTTCGCCGCGTTGGCGGCCGAACCGCGGCGCCGGGGTTGGCGGCGTCGACTGTTCGCGCGATCGGCCGGAGACACCACGCAATCCTACTGTGCTGAATTGCCGCGCCTCCGGCGCTCTGTTTTTGGCCGCGCGGGCGCGGCGGGTTCGCGGCCCCCTTGGTCTCGCGTCCGAGCCGTCGAGACTCGCGACTTCGTCGCATGCGCTTCGACGGCTCGGACGCGAGACGGGCCCGAACGGGTCGCTCGTAAGACTCGCTCCGTGGTGGTCGAATGGGGGCGGGCAGGTCGGTGCTGGATGTATAGCCGCTGAGCGGGCGAGACTCGTGGCTCTGGCGCAGGCACCTCGGACGGCTCGTATGTGAGATGGGCCGCGAACGGGTCGCTCGTAAGACTCGCTCCGTGGTGGTCGACTGAGGGCGGGCAGGTCGGTGCTGGATGTATAGCCGTCAAGCAGGCGAGACTCGTGGCTCTGGCACAAGCACCTCGGACGGCTCGTATGTGAGATGGGCCGCCAACGTCGCTTGGTTGCGTGAAGCCGTCGGCCCGCTGGTGCCTGTGCCTTCTATATAGGAGGCACGCGCCGTCTGTGTAGATAGACGCGTGGGACGGGTCGGTGCGGAGGTCGCGCTGGAATATCGGTTGGGCGGGCTCGGTAAGCTGCTACTTCGTGGTTTCGCCCAAGTCCGAGGATGCAGCGTTGGATCGACGTACCCGATTGCTGGCCGCGGCCGCGGTCACGCTCGGAGGGCTATCCGATGTGCTGACGCCATTGGGCGAGTTGTTCGCCGCGCGCGGTCATGAGCTGTACCTGGTCGGGGGCAGTGTGCGCGACGCTGTGCTCGGGCGGCTGGGGACCGATCTGGATTTCACCACCGATGCCAGGCCCGAGCAGGTGCAGGAGTTGCTGCGCGGCTGGGCCGATCATCTGTGGGATACCGGTGGGCTGGCTTTCGGCACGGTGAGCGCGTCCAAGGCCGATCAGCAGTTGGAGATCACCACCTTTCGCAGCGATACCTATGACCGGGTGTCGCGCAATCCCGAGGTGACCTTCGGTGATTCGCTCGACGGTGATCTGGTGCGCCGCGATTTCACGGTCAACGCGATGGCGGTGAAGATCGGGGCCGAAGGGTCGCTGGAGTTCGTCGATCCGCTCGGTGGCATGGACGCGCTGCTCGCCGGAATGCTGGATACCCCGGCGGCGCCGGAGGATTCGTTCCACGACGATCCCCTGCGCATGCTGCGGGCGGCGCGTTTCGTCGCACAACTCGGCTTCGACCTGCATCCGCGGGTGCGGGCCGCGATCACCGCGATGGCGGGTGAGATCGAGCGGATCACCGCCGAGCGGGTGCGCGCCGAACTGGACAAACTCATGGCCTCGGCACATCCGATCGACGGCATCAACGTCATGTGCGAGTCCGGTCTGGCCCAGCTGGTGCTGCCCGAGGTGCCCGCGATGAAGCTGGAGATCGACGAGCACCACCAGCACAAGGATGTGTACTGGCATTCGCTCACCGTGCTGCAGCAGGCCATCGACCTGGAGGACGGCGATCCGGACCTGGTGCTGCGCTGGGCCGCGCTGCTGCACGATATCGGCAAGCCCGACACCAAGCGCAATGAACCGGGCGGCGGCGTCAGCTTCCACCACCACGAGGTGGTCGGCGCGAAAATGGTGCGCAAGCGGATGCGAGCGCTCAAGTACTCCAAGCAGTTCACCGAGGACGTGGCGCGACTGGTGTTCCTGCACTTGCGTTTTCACGGCTACGGCAAGGGGCAGTGGACCGATTCGGCGGTGCGCCGCTACGTCACCGATGCCGATGATCTGCTGCCTCGGCTGCACAAACTGGTCCGCGCCGACTGCACCACCCGCAATAAGCGCCGGGCCGCCGCGCTGCGCGGCACCTATGACGAGCTGGAGGTGCGCATCGCCAGGCTGCAGGAGCAGGAGGATCTGGATCGGGTCCGCCCGGATCTGGACGGCAACGCGATCATGGAGCTGCTCGGCATTCCCGCGGGGCCCGAAGTCGGCAAGGCGTGGCGGTATCTGAAGGAGCTGCGCTTGGACCGCGGACCGCTCGGTCGGGACGAGGCCGAGGCCGCGCTGCTGGAATGGTGGAAGTCCCAAGGCTGAATGTCGTGGGCCGGAAACCGGATTCGCAGCCGGGTCAGAAGACGATCAGCGTGGTCCCGGCCACGATCGCGGAGCGGATCTGCGCCAGATCGAACGAACCGGCGATCTGCGGCAGCTCGACCCGGAAGCGCACCAGATCGCCCTCACGGGTGGCGTGCACGATGCGCGCGTCGTTCGGCAGCCGATCCAACAGGATCGCCGGGGCGGTGGGGATATTTCGCGGTATCCGCATGCCCAGCCAGTTCGCCCGTCGGATCTCGACGGTCACCAGGTTGTCGCGCACCTGCGCCTCCACCAAAGCGGTGATGCGGCGGCGTCGATGCTTCGCCCGGATCAATCCGGTCGCGTCGATGCCGAGCTGCCAGTCGAGCTGTTGGGTATTGAGCCAGCCGACCAGCGCCTTGGTGGTGACGGTCCCGTTCAGGTCCAGCTGCTGTGCCCGCACCTTGGTCGGCACGCCGGGCACCAGGCGGACCCCGTGCGCGATCACGGTGACCTGCTCGATCGGGTGATCGTCCCAGCGCATCCTGGACAGCACGGTTTTGGTCTGGAAATGCGCGCCCCGGCGGCGCACCTTGAGCACCTGCAGTGTCGCGTGCAAGTCATGGCCGAGCAGAGTGGCGCTGACCTCTTGGCCGCCGAACCGGCTGAGAATGCCCTCACTCAGCACGGTCATCAGCACGTCCGGCATCAGCGCGGTGACCGTGCCCGCACCGAGGTCGGCCACCGGATCGACCCAGGCGGTGGTGAAGGAGAGCCACTGCTCCAGCAGCGATTGGTCGAAGAGTCGCTTCCCCAAGTCGACGGCCCGCATCGGTGACCATGACGTCGGATCGAAATACATGGCCATGATTGCTCCGAGCGTACTTGGCATCGGCGAACACGACCATGTGCGCAGCTGTGACGAAGTGGGCAATACTGCGTATCGACGGAATGACATGGCCGAACGTCGGCGTTCTATCCGTATATACGGATCAATTCGCATGTCTTATCCGCATCTGCGGAACAATGCTGACGGCTCTTCGGATACGTGACGCGGCCGAACTGCCAGGTCGAATCAGCTGCCGTATCCCCCACCGCCGGGCGTCTCGATGACCAGCACATCACCGGACTCCAGTTGCGCCGAATCCGCGCCGCGCAACTCCTGCACCGTGCCGTCCGCACGCTCGATCCGGTTGCGGCCCATTGCGCCCGGCGCACCGCCGGCCATGCCGTAGGGCGGCACCCGGCGGTGACTCGACAGCGTCGATACCGTGACCGCCTCGGTGAACCGCAGTCGGCGCACGGCACCGTCACCGCCGTGCCATCGACCAGCGCCACCGCTGCCGGTGCGCACCGAGAATTCCTCCAGCAGTACCGGCAGCCGCCACTCCAGCACCTCCGGGTCGGTGAGCCGGGAGTTGGTCATATGGGTCTGGACCACCGGCGCGCCGTCGAAGCCGTCGCCCGCACCGGAACCGGAACCGATCGTCTCGTAGTACTGGCTGCGCTCATTGCCGAAGGTGACATTGTTCATCGTGCCCGATCCCTCGGCCTGCACTCCGAGCGCCGCGTACAGCGCGCCGGTAATCGCCTGGGAGGTCTCGACATTGCCGGCGACGACCGCGGCGGGCGGTTCGGGCGCGAGCATCGAGCCGGGCGGCACGATGATCCGCAGCGGGCGCAGGCAGCCGTCGTTGAGCGGGATATCGTCTGCGACCAGCGTGCGGAAGACATAGAGGACCGCCGCGTTGGCCACGGCATAGGGTGCGTTGAAATTGCCGTCCAGCTGTGCCGAGGTGCCACTGAAATCGATGGTGGCGCTGCGGTTTTCCCGATCGACGGTGACCCGGACATGAATAATGGCACCGAGGTCGGTCTCATAGGCGTATTCGCCGTCGTCGAGCGCGTCGATGACGCGGCGCACCGATTCCTCCGCATTGTCCTGCACATGACGCATATACGCCTCGACGACATCGAGCCCGAAGTGCTCGATCATCTTCGCGACCTCGTCGACACCCTTGGCATTGGCGGCGATCTGCGCCCGCAGATCGGCGAGATTGGTCGCCGGATTGCGGGACGGATAGGGCGCTTCGGTGAGCAACCGGAGGGTCTGCGCCTCCCGGAACCGGCCGTTCTCGACGAGCAGCCAGTTGTCGAAGATGACCCCCTCCTCCTCGATGCGACGGCTGTTCGCTGGCATCGAGCCGGGGGCGATGCCGCCGATCTCCGCGTGATGGCCGCGCGAGGCGACATAGAAAAGGATCTGGGTGCCCGCGGTGTCGAATACCGGCGTGATCACCGTGACATCGGGCAGATGGGTGCCGCCGTGGTAGGGATCGTTGACGGCGTAGGTGTCGCCGGGGCGCATCGTCTCCCCGGATTGTCTGCGCCGGATGACCTCCTTGACGCTGGTACCCATCGATCCGAGATGTACCGGAATATGCGGCGCATTGGCGACGAGGTTGCCGTCGGGATCGAACAGCGCGCACGAGAAGTCCAGGCGCTCTTTGATATTCACTGACTGAGCGGTCGACTCCAGTCGCGCGCCCATCTGTTCGGCGATGGACATGAACAGATTGTTGAAGACCTCGAGCAGCACCGGATCCGCCTCGGTGCCGGCCTGCGGTCCGCTCGCCACGGCGACCCGTTCCATGATCAGATATCCGAGCTCGTTCAGCACCGCCTGCCAGCCGTCGTCGACGACTGTGGTGGAGTTGTCCTCGGTGATCACGGCGGGTCCGAGCACCGCCTTACCGGGCGCCAATTCCGCGCGCCGGTAAAGGAATATCTCGCGCCAAGCGCCGTCGGTGTGCAACCGCACGGACTCCGGCTCGCCGGTGGCCGCGGATGGCCCGGCCAGATCGGCCAGATCGGGTGCTTCGGTGAGCCCGGTCGCCTCGACCGAGAGCGCCTCGATGACGATCGGGCGCTCCAGTACGAAGGAGTAGGTCTTGCGGTGGCGCTCGACGAAATCCGTTGCCATGCTGGCCGGTTCGGTGAGTTCCACGGTCAGCGTGGTGTCGGTGCCGTCATAGCGCAGCTGGGCGCGGCGCACTATGCGCACCCGGTGCAGGGGCACATCCTCGCCCAGTAGTTCGGCGCGGGCGATGGCCTCCAGGTCGTCGGCGATTTCGCGGACGCGCGACATGGACTCATCGCGCAGCGGCAATTCCACCGATTGCTCCCGCATGGCCGTGGTATCGGCCAGACCGATGCCGAGTGCCGAGAGCACACCGGCCATCGGCGGCACCACCACGGTGCGGATGCCGAGGGAATCGGCCACCTTGCAGGCGAGTTGGCCGCCCGCGCCGCCGAAGGTGGTCAGCGCGTACCGGGTGACATCGTGACCCTTCTGCACCGAGATCCGCTTGATCGCGGCGGCGATATTGGCGACCGCGATCTCGAGATAGCCCTCGGCGACCTGTTCCGGGGTGCGATCGTCGCCGGTGCTTTCGGCGATTTCGCCGGCCAGTTCCGCGAATCGGTCGCGTACCAGCGCTTCGTCGAGCGATTCGGTACCGCTCGGACCGAAGACCCTGGGAAAGTAGTCGGATTGGATGCGGCCGAGCATGACATTGGCATCGGTGACGGTCAGCGGTCCACCGCCGCGATAACAGGCGGGGCCCGGTACCGCGCCGGCGGAATCGGGGCCGACCCGGTAGCGGCTGCCGTCGAAGTGCAGGATCGAGCCGCCGCCCGCCGCGACCGTGTGGATATCGAGCATCGGCGCACGCAGCCGGACCCCGGCGATCTGGGTGGTGAAGACCCGCTCGTATTCGCCGGCGAAATGTGAGACGTCTGTGGAGGTTCCGCCCATATCGAATCCGATGACTCGGTCGAATCCGGCGAGTTCGGACATTCGCACCATGCCGACGATGCCGCCCGCCGGACCCGACAGGATGGCGTCCTTACCGCGGAACTGGCCCGCCTCGGTGAGCCCGCCATTGGACTGCATGAACATCAGTCGCACGCCGGTGAGCTGATCGGCGACCTGCTGGACATAGCGGCGCAGCACCGGCGAGAGGTAGGCGTCCACCACCGTGGTGTCCCCGCGCGGCACCAGTTTCATCAGCGGGCTGACCTCGCTGGACAGCGAGATCTGCGGAAATCCGATATCGCGGGCGACGCGGCCGATCGCCTGTTCGTGCGCGGGATACAGGTGCGCATGCATGCAGACCACGGCAATGGCGCGAATACCGCTGTCGTACAGCGGCTTCAATGCCTCGGCCAGGGCGTCCGGGTTCGGCGGTGTCAGCACCGTGCCATCGGCCGTGACGCGTTCGTCCACCTCGATCACGTGCTCGTGCAATAGTTCCGGCAGCACGATCTCCCGTGCGAAGATCTGCGGGCGATTCTGGTAGGCGATGCGCAGTGCGTCGCGGAATCCCTTGGTGATCACCAGCACGGTGCGTTCGCCCTTGCGCTCGAGCAGGGCGTTGGTGGCGACCGTGGTACCCATCCGGACGGCTTCGATATCGGCGCCGCCCGGTCCCGCGTCCGCGAGGATTTCGCGAATGCCGGCCACCGCGGAGTCGTCGTAGCGCGCCGGATTCTCCGAGAGCAGCTTATGGGTGACCAGCCTGCCGTCGGGCCGCCTGGCCACCACATCGGTGAAGGTGCCGCCGCGATCGATCCAGAACTGCCAGCCGGGTCCGTCCGCCGGGCGTGCGGCGGCGCTGCCCGTCATCGGCGCCGCCCGTGCTGAATGCGCTGGTCGATCACATGCGCACCATACCGAACCGCCGGTGCGCCGACCCGAATCAGCGCGGCGGATCGAGTTCGGCGTGCATGAGATACACGTTGTAGGAATCCCAGGCCGAGATGGTGAAGTACAGATCTTCCGCCGTGGACCACGGATGGATGAAGCCGCCGTAGGCCTTCGGATAGTCCTCGGTCGAGACCAGCGCGACGCCGTCGGTCCACGCACCCTGCGGCGCCGCCGCGGTCCGCATCACGATCGCACCGCGAGCGGAGTCGAGGTAGACCATCTGCCACTGCTTGCTGTTCTTGTCGAACCGCACCGACAGTTCGCTGGCCATGCCGAGAACCAAAGGCGTGGCCTGGTTTTCGGCGCACGGGGCCCAGCTGCCACCGACCCAGTACTGGTAGGCGGATTTGTTCAGCACCTCGGTCTTCGGCACCCTGGCCAGGCCGATTACGCCGATCCGGCCATTGGGCGTGCCGAACATGTAGACGTAATCGCCCTGCGGCACCATCGCCGCGACCTGGAAGCGGCCGAGTCCGAAGAAGTTGTCCCACTTGGCATGTTGGTCCTTGACCCAGGTGCGGCCATTGTCGTCGGAGTACGCGAGTCCGCCGTAGTTGGTCGACCACAGGCCCGGGATCCGGCTCCAGTGATTCACCGACATATAGCTCATGAACTGGCGCTTTCCGATCGCGAACCCGGAGGTCGGAATGGTCGTCGTCTCCCAGTTCTTGATCTTGCGGCTGGACAGCAATTCGGCCGCGTGACAGCGGCTGTCCTGCACCATGGTGTCGATGCTGAGGCCATCGGCGAGGTCGTGGTCGGTGCTGTAGCCGAGCACATTGCTGCGCCAGTCGGGTCCGCCGACACCGCCGCTCTGCCAGCCCTCGCCGAAGGTGTCGCCGAAGGCGACGGCGACCTCGCCGGGTTTGGTCTCCCACATGATCCCGAGATCGGTGCCGTCGACCTGCCAGCGCATATCGGTGCGATTCTGCGAACCGTGTCCGGTCACCTGACCGACCAGATCCACCGATTCCACCAGCGGCGGGGCAACAGCCGTGGCCAGCGGCCCCGGCTCGATCGGGTGCACGATATGCGGCGGCGCGGGCTGCGGTTCGGGTCCGTCACCGCCGGGCACCGGGATCGGAACGGGTTCGATCTCCGGGCGGATCTCTATGCGCGGCAGCTGGATCGTTCCCGAACCAGAGCCGGAACCCGATCCGGAACCGGATCCGGAACCCGAGCTGGACCCGGTGTTCGGCGCGGTATTCGGTTCCGGATCGGCGGCGGACTCGGGTGGCTTCGGGGTGTCGCGCACATCCGGGCACGGGTTGCGGCACGGGTCATCGGGCAGCGGCTCCGGATCGATGCGGGTGTTGTCCGGCGCTGGGTCGGGCACCGGCACCGGCGTGATCTCCGGAACCGGCACCGGGATATCGATCTGCGGGGGCAGCTGTGGCAGCGGCGCAGGCGGCGGTGCGTTCGGGTCCGGCGCGCGGTTCAACGGATCGAATCCGATCTCGCCGCAACTGTTCACCGGCGGCGGCGCCCACGGATGCTGCGCGGCCTGCGCGACGGGCGTCGGTATGGTCAGCGCCCCGGCCAACAGCAGGCCGAACAACGCGGGTGCACAGGGATAGGTGGCCGTCGCCGCGAATACCCGCGTGCCGCTCGGCCGAAATCCCATGTCTTGTTGGCTCCCTGTCGATTCGGGTCGATGCATGATCAACTTACTCGACCGTGCTGTTCGAATGCGGTATCGCGAGCGGGTGCGATGGTATCGAATTCGCATTCGCTTCGCGCGATGACGGAACCGGATGGGCGGGCGCCGCGTCCAAATAGATATGAACGAGATCGAGTACGTGTTCGGGACCGGCGACGGCACGGTCCACGTCTGGACCAGCCAGGCGGACCTGGATCTATCCGGATCGGGTGTGGGTGACGCGGTCGGACTCGACTTCGATGGCGACGGCCTGGCCGATGACGTGCTGTGGGATTCGCACGGCACCGGCATCGCCGATGTGGTCGGGTTGGATCTCGACGACGACGGCGTACCCGACCACTTCTTCACCGATCCGACTGGCAATGGCACCTGGAATCACGAGGTCACCGGCAATCCGGCGGATGCGAACAGTGAACACCTCGACTGGATCGTGCGCACCGAGCCGGAGCCGGATCGCCTGGCCGCCAACGGGTTCGGCGCGGCACTGCCGAATGATGACGAGCCGTCACCGGATTCCCCACGGTCGGATCCGCATGCCCAGACGAACAGCATCGCGCAGCGATTCGGCGAGGGAGGGCGGTCGGGAGACGGGTGGGCACAGGTGGCCGCGCTCGGCGAGCACCGCACCTGGTCCGCCGATGAACCCGGTTACCGCGCAATACCGTTCAGCGAGTGACCGGTGCACGCCGGTTGTTCAGCGCGATGGCCGCGATTCCGGCGCAATAGATTCCGGCGCCGACCAGCACCACCCCGATCGAGCGTCCATCCGCCGGTATCACCAGCGCGGTAACAGCGATCGCCGCCACGAACGCGATATTGAAGACGGTGTCCTGCAAAGCGAATACCTGGCCGCGCCTGGTGTCGCCGATATCGATCTGCATCGTCGCGTCACCGGTCAGTTTGATGGTCTGCCCCGCCAGCCCGAACAGGAACGCACCGACGAGCAGCAGTTGATGCGCCCGGTGCGCCGCCGTGCCGGCCGTTGCGATGGCGGTCGGCGTGACCAGCGTCAACTGGACCAGGGTGGCGGTGCACAGACCGAGCACGACCGTGCGCGACCGGCCCAGGCGCGGAATCAGCAGCGGTGCGACGACCGCCGCGACCAGCATTCCCGCCGCGGTGGCGCCGATGGCGAGCCCGAAACGGGTCAGCCCGGTATTGGCCCCGCCGCCGTCTACCGGCGCCTGCCGCAGCACCAGCACCATGATCAGGGTGTTGGTGCCGAAGACGATCCGGTGCGTGCCGATGCCGACCATGGCGGTGGTGACCTGAACCGCCCCCCAAACCGCCGCCGCACCATGGCGCAGGCCGGTGACGACCGCATGTATCGCACTGTCGCGCACCGCCGTTCCCGGCTCCGGACCCAGCACCCCGGCCCCGAATCCGGCCGCGAGCACCGCGCCGAAGACCGACCAGACCGCGCTGATCGCCACCGCGATCGCCGAGGCGAAATCACCGGCGCCCATCAGTCCGATGATCGCGACCGCGGCGGCGGCACCGACACCGGCACAGCCGGACGCCACCGTGGCGAGCACCGAATTCGCGGGCACCAGCCAGTGCTGGTCCAGCACTCGGGGCAGGGCCGCGGACACACCGGAGAGCACGAATCTGCTGATCCCGACCACGGCCAGAGCCAGCAGCAACAAGGGTGTCGAACCGCTACCCGCCAAGAGCCCGACGCTGACCGCGCCGATCAGGATCGCCCGCAGCACATTGGCGACCAGCAGCACCGCCCGCCGGTCCCAGCGGTCCAGCAGCGCACCGGCATAGGGGCCGATCAGCGAGTACGGCAGCAGGAGCACCGCGAAGGCGGCCGCGATGGCCAGCGGATCGGTCTCGCGTTCCGGATTGAACAGGATGGCGCCCGATAGTGCCGCCTGGAACATGCCGTCGCCGAACTGACCGGTGAAGCGGACCAGGGCCAGGCGCAGCACGCCGGGACTCTCGCGCAGCGCCGTCGGTAGCGATACCGGTCGCTCGTCCGCGGGAGTGGAGCCTTCGGGGCGACCAATGGACACCTGGGAAGGCTACCCGCCGCACGGGTGGAGCCCGATCAGCGAATCCCGTCCGTGATAAGCGCGCTGACCGCCGCACGCATATCAGGGGCCATCGGCAGCTCGTCCAGGGCGGCGGCATCGATCCAGGCGAAGGCGTCGTGTTCGCCGGGCGCCAGCGCCACCTCACCCGGTTCGGCTTCGACCAGGAAGCTGTACTTGCGGACCCGGGCCTTGGTCCGGGTGGCGTAGTCGAAGCCACCGAGGAAGTCGGTGATATGGCGCACACGCAGACCGGTCTCCTCGAACAGTTCGCGTGCCACGCATTCGGCCAGCGTCTCCCCGGATTCGACTCCGCCACCAGGCAGTTCGTACATTCCGCCGTGGTAATCGTCCGGTACACGGCGGACTACCAGAAGTTTGCCGTCGCGGAAAACCGCGACGCCGACGACGAAATCGCTGATCCCATCGCGCTGCGCGGCATTGCGGAGTTGCCGCTCGATGTGGGCCAGTACCTCGGGTCGCATCTGGTCGTCACCTCCGGTTGCGTTGTGGCGCATGGTGTTACGAATCCGCCCTGGGTGCGGGCGGCCGCTTCGGTGCGGTAGCGGGTGGATCAGGGTGACGATTCGACGAACCGGTTGGTACTGCTCGCCTGCCGTTCACCCGCCGGTCGCTCGCGTAAAATGCCGAGTGCAGGACAATTTACTAGGAATTCGGAGTACCGCGTCGTAAGTGCTCCTACCCTGAAAGGTGATCGGTGCACGGTCCCGAGAGGAGGACCATGATGTCCACACTCACGACACCACACATCGATGTCCATCGCGGCGGCGATCGCATGAAAACGCGCGTGTCCTGGCTGGATTCGAAGCACTCGTTCTCCTTCGGAGAGCACTACGATCCCGAGAACACCCATCACGGACTGCTGCTCGTCAATAACGAGGATATCGTTTCCCCTGGTCAGGGCTTTGAAACCCATCCGCACCGGGATATGGAGATCGTGACCTGGGTGCTCGGCGGCAGCCTGGTGCACCAGGATTCGCTCGGTCACAGCGGCGTCATCTATCCCGGCCTGGCGCAGCGGATGAGCGCGGGCACCGGGATCCTGCATTCGGAGAAGAACGACTCCTGGCGGCTGGACCTCGGCACCGAGCACAACGAGCCCGTGCATTTCGTGCAGATGTGGGTGGTGCCCGACGAGCCGGGCCTGGAGCCGGGCTATCAGCAGCTCGAGATCGATGACGAATTGGCCGGTGGCGCGCTGGTGACCGTGGCCTCCGGCCTGCCGCGTTATCGCGACCGGACCGCGATCGCCATCGGCAGCAGTCATTCGGCCATGCACGTGGCGCGGATGGCGGGCACCGGTGATATCGAGCAGTCGATCGACCTACCGGACGCGCCGTACCTGCATCTGTTCGTCGCCAGGGGCGAGGTGGAGATGGAGGGTGTCGGCCCGCTGTACGCCGGTGATGCGGTGCGGCTGACCAGGTCGGGTGGGCAGCGGGTCATCGCCCGCGGACCCGCGGAGATTCTGGTCTGGGAGATGCACGCGCGGCTCGGCTCGCAGCCCTAGCGATAGCTCGCAGGTCGCTGGGAAGGATGAGCCGGGCTCGGCATTAACATCTCCGCTCAGGTACTGCGATCAGTAGCCGATTGCCGCGCAAGCGCACCGGTCGAGAGGAAGCCCCATGTCGCAGTATCCGCCGCCAGGTCAATATCCGCCGCCCGGTGACTACCCACGTCCGGGGCCGTATCAGGGGCAGCCCAACTACTGGCAGGAATCGCCGAAGCGGACGGGTCTGGCCATCACGACATTGGTGCTCGGCATCCTCGGGTTCCTGAGCTGCTGGACGCTGATCGGCGGCTATCTGTTCGGCCTGTTCGCACTGATCTTCGGCATCGTCGCGTTGTTCAAGATCCGTTCCGGCCGCGCGGGCGGCACCGGCATGGCCGTCACCGGTCTCATCCTCGGCGTACTCGCCCTGATCGCGGCGATCCTGCTCAGCATTGTCGGCTGGAGTTTCTTTGTCGACTCCGGCGGTAAGGATTATCTGGACTGCGTGCAGAAGGCGGGCAACGATCAGACCAAGCTCAACGAATGCCGGGACAAATGGCAGCACAGCATCGAGCAGAGCTTCAGCGTGACGCTCACTCCGCGCCCGACGCCGTGATGTGGGTGACCACCGACCGTTCGAGTGCGTGGCCGCCTTTGCTGGCACATGCCCTGGTCGCGGCGATGACATCGCAGAGTTCGGGGCGGTAGTCGTCCTCGGGTGGCGCGACCCAGACCCGGTAGCCGCTGTTTTCGTCGGTCGGCGAGGGCAGCACGATCCGGCTGCCGGGTAATGCCACCGAGGCGCAGACCCGGAACATTTCCGGGAACAGCGTCATATCGAGATACGAGTTGTCGGTCGGACCGGTGAGGAAGGACCAGCGGCTGGAGCGCGGGTGCGCGATGATCGGTCCGGTGCGTCCGCAGGCGGCCAGCAGGTGGGCGCGGACGCGCTTGCCGAGTACGGCGGGCATGACGACCGCGCCGACCGCGCCGATCTCCAACAGGATGCGCCCGAGTGTGGCATCGACGACGCCGTAGAGTCCGTTGTCCTTGCGGTAGTGGCGACAGCGGGCCAAGGCGTCCTGGGCCGCCGCGAAGTCCTGGGCCACTGGGTAGCTACCCGGTTCCATTCGCGACGTACTCATGACGAACCTCGCCTCGGCTGTGAGTGGATCGACGTGAAAAGCAAAGTTGCCGCTGAAATCGACCATAGACTGGCACAACTGGGATGACAATAGTCACACGCCGATAAATTCTTCGGCGTAGCATCCTTAGCCATGGCACCCGTTTCCCCCACAGTTGCTCGATGGGAACTGGTGCTGCGTCTGCGGGAATTGCGCGAACAGCGCGGCTTCGATTCGGCCACCTTCGCCAAGCGGGTCGGCTTCACTCCGGCCAATTGGTCGCACGTCGAGAAGGGGCGACGAGTTCTCACCACCAACACCATCGGACCGGTGCTCGAACTGCTCGAGGTGGACGCTGAGGAGCGCGAGGAGTTGCTTGCCCTGCTCGAGCAGAGCAAACAGCGCGGTTGGTGGGCCAAATCGTCGGCCCTGATCGGGCCGGAACTGCAGCGGCTGTACGGCATGGAGTTCGGCGCACAAAGCATTCGCAGCTATGACAGTTTGGTGTTTCCCGGACTGTTGCAGACCGAGGATTACGCCCGCGCACTCATCCGTGCTGACGTAATGATCCGTCCGGTACAGGTCGAGCAACTGGTAGCCATCCGGATGCGGCGACAGGATCGGCTGCGCGGTAAGGGGGCGGTCGAGTTGACCGCGGTAGTCGGCGAGGGCACCCTGCTGCAGCAGACCGGCGGTCCGGAGGTACTGCGCGGACAGCTGGAGTATCTGGCGAAGTTGATCGAGCAACTCGACAATATCGAGGTGCGGGTCATCCCGTTCGCGGCCAAGGCGGGTGCGGTGCTGGGGGGTTCCAGCTTCCATCTGATCGACTTCGCCGGCGAACAGCTGCCGACCTTCGCCTGGGCCGAGAGCGCCGTCTTCGGCGGGGCGGTCGATGATCCGGAACAGGTACGCGATTTGAGCTTCGCTTATGTGCGCGCGCTGGAGCAGTCGTTGACTCGTGACGAGTCATTGGCCCTGATCAGCCACTATGCACGAGTGTAAAATCCTGCCCATGGCCACCACCGCTACCCTCCGGTCGGTTTTCACTGACTGGTTCACGTCGACTCGATCGAACAACGGCAATCAATGCGTCGAGGTCCGGTTCGATGGTGACGCGGTGCTCATCCGTGACAGCAAATACCGCCGCAACCCGGCCAACCGCCCCGCCGAAGAGCCCATCATCACCGTTACCGCGAGCCTCTGGACCTCGTTCATCAACCTCCTCAACAGCGGGCGATCGCACAACGAGTTGATCGCGCACACTCACGCCGACGGCAGCGCCACCGTGCGCCACGGCGACATCACTCTCTCCTACACCCCCGATGAGTGGGATGCCTTCGTCGCCGGAGCGCGCGACGGCGAATTCGACCGCATCATCCTGCCCGCCTGACCGTTCCTCCCCGGCCGTCCGCGCGGCCGGGGCAAACCACGGCGACGGCATTCTCGCCACCTCGGCATACTGGAGATCGTGACTTCCGATCTGAGCAGTCCCTCCGGTATCGATCTGTCCTACCTCGACCAGGCCGTTCGGGCGCAAGACGACCTGTTCGCGCATGTCAACGGTGCTTGGCTGGATACCCACCAGATACCCGCGGACCGCGCGGTCGACGGTGCCTTCCGGGCGCTGTACGACCAGGCCGAACTGGATGTCCAGGCGATCATCCAGAACACGGCTGGCTCATCGGCCGAGCACGGCAGTGACGCGCGCAAGATCGGTGATCTGTATTCGAGCTTCATGGACACCGACACGGTGGCCTCGCTCGGGCTCGCGCCCATCGCGGGTGAACTCACCGAGATCCGCGAGATCGCCGATCGCGGCGCCTTCGCAGCGCTGCTCGGCAGGTTGCAGCGCACGGGCGTCGGCGGCGCGCTCGGTGTGTACATCGACACCGACGATAAGAACTCCAACCGCTATCTCGCGCACGCCACCCAGTCCGGGATCGGGCTGCCCGACGAGTCCTATTACCGGCAGGACGAATTCGCTGCGATCCGCGCCGAGTACATCGCGCATATCGGGCGGATGTTCGCCCTGGCCGCGGCGGAACCGCAGATCGCCGCGCTGCTGCCGGAAGATCTGGCGACGGTCGGACAGCGGGTATTCGAACTGGAACGAAAACTCGCGGCCGGGCACTGGGATGTGGTGCGCCGTCGCGATGCCGAACTGAGCTACAACCTCACCAGCTATGACGCGCTGGTCGCGGAGAATCCGGAATTCGATTGGCATGCCTGGACTTCCGCGCTCGCCGAGGGCGTGGCGAAGTCCGGACCGGAGCTGTTCGCCGAAGTGGTTGTGCGCCAACCGGACTACGTGCGCACCTTCGCCCAGACCTGGGCCGCCGAATCGCTGGCCGACTGGCAGGCCTGGGCGATGTGGCGGCTGTTGCGTTCGCGCGCGGCCTATCTCACCGATGCCATTGTCGAGGAGAACTTCGACTTCTATGGCCGCACCCTCACCGGGGCGCAGGAGAACCGCGAACGCTGGAAGCGCGGTGTTTCGCTGGTGCAGGATCTGCTCGGCGAGGCGGTCGGAAAACTGTATGTGGCCGAACACTTCCCGCCCGAGGCCAAGGCGCGGATGGTCGAGCTGGTCGCGAATCTGCAGGAGGCCTACCGTCGCAATATCGCCGATCTGGACTGGATGGGCCCCGAGACCAGGGCCGCGGCACTGGCCAAACTGGAGAAGTTCACCCCCAAGATCGGCTACCCGGACACGTGGCGCGACTATTCCGCCATCGTGATCGTGCCGAGCGATCTGGTCGGCAACTATCGCCGCGGCTACGCCGCCGAACACGACCGCGATCTGAACAAGCTCGGCGGACCGGTCGACCGCGGCGAATGGTTCATGACCCCGCAGACGGTGAACGCCTACTACAACCCGGGCATGAACGAAATCGTCTTCCCCGCGGCCATTCTGCGGCCGCCGTTCTTCGATATGCACGCCGACGCGGCCGCCAACTACGGTGGCATCGGTGCGGTGATCGGCCACGAAATCGGGCACGGCTTCGACGATCAGGGCGCCAAATACGACGGCGACGGCAATATGGTCGACTGGTGGACCGATGCCGACCGCGCCGAATTCGGTAAGCGCACAAAGGCTTTGATCGATCAGTACAGTGTGCTGTCGCCCAAGGCGCTCGCCGATGACCACACCGTCAACGGCGAGTTCACCATCGGCGAGAATATCGGCGACCTCGGTGGTCTGTCCATCGCTTTGGCCGCGTACCAGATCGCCCTCGAGGGCACGCAGCCGCCGGTGCTCGACGGCCTGACCGGCTTGCAACGCGTCTTCTACGGCTGGGCCCAGGTCTGGCGCACGAAGGCCCGCGATGAGGAGGCCATCCGTCGCCTGGCGACCGACCCCCACTCCCCGCCGGAATTCCGCTGCAATGCGGTGGTTCGCAATATCGACAGCTTCCACGAGGCGTTCGATGTGCAGCCGGGCGACGAGCTGTATCTGGAGCCCGCGCAGCGCGTCAAGATCTGGTGAGCATCCGACTGCCGGGTCGCCGATCACGGCGGCCCGGCAGGCCGGGTGTCAGCGCAGGCGTTCCTCGGATTCGGCGTCGAAGAAGAAGACCTCGTCGAGTTTGGGGCGCAGGCGCAGGCGGTCGCCGAGGGCCACTTGGAAGCGGCGGTCCACGCGGGCGACCACCTTGCCGGAGCGGCTGTTCCATTCATCGGTGACGCCATGGCTGTAGATGAATGATTCCGCGCCGAGCTCTTCGAGGAGTTCGGCGGCCACGGCGAGGCTGTTGTCCGTATCGGTGGTGGCTTCCCAGGATTCCGGACGGATGCCGACAACGACCCGTTCGCCGGTTGCGGTGCGGGGCAGGGGAATTCGCAACTCACCCAGGACGGCGGCACTGTCGCGGACCGGGGCGTCGAGCAGGTTCATACCGGGTGAGCCGATGAAGCCCGCGACGAAGGTGTTCACCGGATTGTCGTAGAGCTCGCGGGGTTTGGCGATCTGCTGGAGTTTGCCGTCGCGCAGCACCGCGACGCGGTCACCCATGGTCATGGCCTCGACCTGGTCGTGGGTGACGTAGACGGTGGTGGTGCCGAGACGCTTCTGCAGTGCGGCGATCTGGGAGCGGGTGCTCACCCGCAGTTTGGCGTCCAGGTTGGACAGCGGTTCGTCCATGCAGAAGACCTGTGGGCGGCGCACGATGGCACGACCCATCGCGACGCGCTGGCGCTGTCCGCCGGAGAGTTTCGCCGGTTTGCGATCGAGCAGATGCTCGAGTTCGAGCATCTTCGCCGCCTCCTGGACGCGAACCGCGGTGTCCGCCTTGTTCATTCCGGCATTGCGCAGCGCGAAGCCCATATTCTGCGCGACGGTCATATTCGGGTAGAGCGCATAGCTCTGGAACACCATCGCCACATCGCGGGCGCGCGGCGGCAGTCCGGTGACATCCTTGCCGCTGATCAGAATCCGGCCCGCCTCGACCGATTCCAGTCCGGCCAGCATGCGCAGGCTGGTCGATTTGCCGCAGCCCGATGGGCCGACGAGGACGATGAACTCCCCGTCGGCGATATCGAGCTCCAGGCTGTCGACAGCAGGCGTCGGCGCACCGGGATACAGATGCGTCACCCCGTCGAAGTGCACTGTTGCCATGCTGTCACTCCCTGCGTCGGATTCGTGGCGCGCCCGGGCCGGATGCGCGCCGCGGTCGGTCGGTACTTACTTGGGCAGCTTCGGCGTGATCTGCCGATCGATAATGGCCTGTAGCTGGCTGGCCACATTGGCGAAAGCCGTTGCCGGATCGGCGTTCTGCAGACCGATCTGCTCCAGCCCGGTGCCGATGATCTGGTCACCGCCGGGCACGAAAACCCGTGCGTAATCCTGCGATTTGGTCACCGCGAGCTGCTCGATGGCCACCTTCGACTTCGGATTCTTGGTGAGGAAGTCGACCTCGCTCGGATCGGTCACCGCCGACTTGCGCACCGGCATATATCCGGTGCCCTGCGAGAAGTACGCGGTATTGGCCGCATTGGTGATGAACTCGATGAATTTGAGCGCATTCACCTTCCGCTGATCCGAGATACGCGACGGAATCGCCAGGCCAGCACCACCGGTGGTGACGCCCGGTCCGTTGGGGTGCGGCAGGAATGCGGTGCCGAACTCCAGCTTGCCCTCGGCGTTCTTCTGGATGCCCTTCAGATCACCGGTGGAGGCGATGGTCGAGGCGATGACACCGGTGCCGAAGTCGACGGCGATCTGCGGTTTGATGCCCGCGTACTTCTTGGTGTGGATCATATCGCGCAGGAACTGGCCCGCCGCAATGGTTTTGGGATCGGTGAACTTCAGCGTCCACTGATCGGAGTAGGCGCCGCCGAAGGTCCAGTTCGGTCCCTGGAAGGTCCAGGCCAGGTAGTTCTTGGCATCACCCCAGCCGTGCGCGAGCTTGCCGTCACCGACCACCGACTGGATCTTCGGGCCCCACTCGTCGAATTCCTTCCAGCTCTGCGGGCCGCGGTCGGGCAGACCGGCCTTCGCCCATACGTCCTTGTTGTAGTAGAACAGCGGTGTCGAACGCGAATACGGCAGCGCGTAGTGCTTTCCGTTGAACACATAGTCCGCGGCCAGCGAATCGACATAGTCGGCCAGCTGCACCCCGGCCTCGGCGAAGTGCCCGTCCAGCGGCTCGATGGTGCCGTTGAGCGCGTAGTTGAACCACCAGACATCCGAGAGCACAACGACATCGGGCAGTTCTCCGCCGGACAGCGCCGCATTGAACTTCTGCGACACCTCCTCGTAGTTCTTGCCCGCGTCGACCAGAACAACCTTCAGGTCCGGATATTTCGCCTGGAACCGGTTGATCAGCTCGGTCTCGAGGTCCTTGGAGGTGCCGGGGTGATTCGACCAGAAGGTGATGGTGTTGGCGTCACCGGACTGCTTGCCGCCACCGCCGCTGCCCGCACACGCGGTCAGGGCGGTACCCGCGGCGAGCGCACCGGCCAGTCCGATGAATCCGCGCCGCGATAGTGCGGGAAATTGTGAAGTGGACACGGTTTCTCCTGTATCGGTTAGCCCTTGACCGCACCCGAGGTGAGGCCCTTGATCATGTGGCGCTGCAGCAGCAGGAATACGACGAGAATCGGCAGCATGGTCAGCAGCGTGCCCGCCATCACCGGTCCCCAGTTGGTGACGCTCGGATTCTCGGTGTTCTGCAACAGGGTGAGGCCGACCGGCAGGGTGGCGACCCTGGTGTCATCGGCCATCAAGAACGGCCAGAGGTATTCGTTCCACTCGTTGACCAGCGTGACCACGGCGAAGGCCACCATGGTCGGTCCGGACATGGGCAGCACCACCCTGGTGAGCAGTCGCCACCAATTGGCACCGTCCATCCGCGCCGCCTCGATCACCTCCGAGGGCAGCGAGAGAAAATGATTGCGCATCAGGAAGGTGCCGAAGGCCACCCCGCAGAGCGGAACGATGATGCCCTGGAAGGTATTTCGCCAGCCCAACTGCGCGACGAGGGCGTAATTGGAGATCACCGTGATCTGGTTGGGCACCATCAGCGCCGCGATGATCACCAGGAACACCACGGTCTTGCCCGGAAAGCGCAGGAATACCAGGCCGTACGCGCTGAACACCCCGAGCACGAACTTCACCAGCGCGACGATCCCGGTGACGATCAGCGAATTGCGCAGGAACGTCCAGAACGGCAGCGCGGTGGTGGCCTCCTCGTAGTTCTCCGGATGCCAGCTGTGCGGCCAGTACACCGCGGGCTGGGTGTAGATATCCGGACGCGCCTTGAACGAGGTGATGAAGATCCAGAACAGCGGAACGCCGACGATGATCAGTACGCACACCATCGCGGCGTAGCCGAGCAGGGTGACCGCGCGCTGTCGGCGCCGATACGAAAGTGTCTCGATACCAGCGTGTTTCACTGCTCGCCCCGATCCATGATGCGTACCTGCACCAGCGTGATGACCAGCAGCACGAGGAACATGATGGTGGCCACCGTCGCGCCGTATCCGGCCCGGAAGTTGCGGAAGGACTCCTGGTAGACCTGGTAGACCATGGTCGTGGTGCCGGTGCCCAGCGGTCCGCCGCGCGTCATCACATTGATGATGTCGAAGACCTGCAGCGAGTTCAGCAGCACCGTGATGGACAGGAAGAATGTCGTCGGGCGCAGTTGCGGCAATAGCACTTTGGTGAAGGTGGTCCAGCGGCTCGCGCCGTCCATTTCGGCCGCTTCCATCAGGTCGGCGCGGGTGCCCTGCAGTGCGGCTAGATAGATGACGAAGGTATAGCCCAGGTTCTTCCAGATATAGGTGACCGTCACCATGAACAGTGCCCAGTGCGGATCCTGGTAGAAGTCGGGCACCTTGTCGACGCCGATGCGCTGCAGCACATCCTGGACCAGTCCGAAGCTGGGATCGAAGATGAACTGGAACGCCACACCGATGGCCGCGCCGGAGATGACGAACGGCGCGAAGATGGCCGAGCGGACCACATTGCGCCCGAACAGCTTACGGTCGAGCAGCAGCGCGAGTGCCAGGCCGAGCACCATGCTCCCCACCACCGCGGCCAGGGTGAACACCACCGTGTTGGTGACGATCTGCCACGAATCGTCCCTGCCCCACCACTCTTCGTAGTTCGCGAACCCGATGTAGTTGACGAACGTATCGGAGATGTTGAAGTCGGTGAACGAGAGCCGGATATTGTCGGCCAGCGGGCGGTAGACGAACAGCGTCAGCAGCGCCAGATTCGGCCCGAGCAACACCAGGAACAGCGCATAGTCCTGCCACGGCCGGTTACGCAGCCCACGCCCCCGCGGCTGCGGCAGCACTCGTTCCGGCCTGGTTCGCACCGCCGCGACTTTACGTCGCGCAGCAAACAGTCGGTTAATGCTGGGCGCCGACCCGCTGAACTTCTCGCGCGCTCCCCGAACCTGGCGCCGGTCATGCGGTGGCACGAGTGTTTCGTCGCGGGCCGACGGTTGTGTCGGCGGCTGGAATCTGGGCGTACCCGGCGAGTTACCCATGTTCTCCCGAAATCAGTTGTAGCGTTGCGCCACTCGGGAGGCTATCCGGCAACTGGTCTGTCGTCCGGAAAATCCGGAACACCATCTGCTGAACAAAAAGAACTCAGCCCAGGCCGTTCGTGCCTGGGCTGAGTCGTTCTCGGGAGCTGTCCGGTCGGTGCTCAGTCGTTCCAGTCGCCGTAGCCGTCACGCGCGTTCAGCGTGCCGCCATTGGTGTTCTCGACGATGACCGGATCGCCCTTCTTCGCGTTCTCGAAGAACCACCTGGCGTTCTCGGTGCTGACGTTCAGGCAGCCGTGGCTGGCATTCGAAACACCTTGCTGCGCAACCGACCACGGCGCCGCGTGCACGAAGATGCCGCTGTTGGAGATCCGGGTGGCGTACTCGACCTCGACCTTGTAGCCCTCGGGATCGGTGGTCGGCACACCGTAGGTGGACGAATCCATGGTCATCTTGCGCAGCTGTTCGCCGACGAAGTAGGTGCCGTTCGGGGTCTCGTGCTTGGTCTTACCCATCGAGGTCGGCATGGTCATGATCTCCTCGCCATTGCGAGTGATCGTGATGGTGTGGGTGGTGTCGTCGGCGGTGGTGATGAACGCGTCGCCGACCCGATAGGCGGTGCGGGTGCCGCCCGCCTCGACGGTCACATCGGTATTGGCGGGCCAGAACTCGTTCGGCCGCCAGCGCACCTGCTTGTCGCTGAACCAGTAGAAGTGTCCGGGCGCCGGATTCGAGGAGGTGATCTTGATGGCCTGCTCGGCGGTGGCGTGATCGGTCACCGGATCCTTGAAGTTGATGATGATCGGCTGCGCGACGCCGACGGTCTCACCGTCGCCGGGGCTGATGCTCGGCGGCGCGAAATTCGCCTGGACGCCCGGATCGGTGGTGGGCGAGGTCGACGAGCCCGAGCCGAAGCCGAGCGGATCGGCCTGTGCGGGCGCGACGGCGGTGACACCGATGGTGGCGATCGCCGCCGACAATAGGATGCCCTGCCGGAGTCGGCGGGCTAGCGCTCCGCGACGAGGAGCAGTCGACGTCCCGGTGTTCAAAGCGGCATGCATAGGTTTCTCGTCCAATCCATCTCTCGTCGACGCCGGTGGCGCAGCGAGATCTCTCATAGCTGTGGTGCGCGCATGGTGGTCCCACGAAGATCGACGTGGAATCCGCCGCGCATACGCCCACGGAAAAACGGCGCGGGGGAACATGGAGCACCCCACGGGTATTTATGACGCAACCCGACCCTGACGTCCTTCCTACCGTCCCGAGGCGGTCGGAAGCCAGTGGTGTTTCGGATTAATACGGTTCACGCATCAAATGTGGCGTAGGACACATATGCCGTTGTGGGTCACCATCTTTCGTGATAAGTGCCGGTCACGGCGGTGAAACTCGATGCATTCGAAGAGTGGTTCGCTGGCATTTTCGCGGCCATTGTCAAACCTCTTCGTGACATAAATCACGATGCCTCATGCCACGATTTCGAACGGAATGGACCGGTGCGGACCCGTCGCAATGTTGTGTGGCACCGATAGCGGCGCCCGCCCCCGCGCATACCGCGGCGTGAGCCGCAGCCGCACCCGGCCCAGGACGGTGGCGAGCGCGATCCGCAGTTCGTAGTCGGCCAGCGCCGCCCCGACACACCGTCGATGTCCGCCGCCGAACGGCGCGAATTCGAACGGCCGGTACTTGCGGTCGAGGAATCGCTCCGGTCGGAACCGCTGCGGATCCGACCACACCGCGGGGTCGGAGTGCAGCAGCGGTATCGCGACGCCCATCGTCTCGCCCGCCGCGAGCGCGACGCCACGCAGTGTGAACGGCGCGGTCAGCCTGCGCAGGACGATCGGCACCGCGGGATGCAGCCGCAGCGTTTCCTGACAGACGGCGTCCAGATACGGCAGACCGGCCAGTTCGAGCGGGGTGGCATCTGGGCCGGCCGCCCGCAGCTCGGCGCGCAGGCGATCCAGCGCCGCGGGTTCGCGATGCACATGGAACAGCGCCCACACCAGGGTCGTCGCGGTGGTCTCGTGCCCGGCGACGAGCAGGGTGCGCAATTGCTCGCACAGCTCGGCATCGGAGATCGCGGTGCCGTCGTCATAGCTGGTCGTGAGCAGCATGTCGAGAATGTCCGTGCGCACCGCGCGGTCGTCGGCCGCTGCACGTCGGCGCTCGATATCGGTCAGGATCAGCTCGTCGAGCCGTTCGCGCGCCACCCGGAACCGGTCCCACGGCGCATGGCCGAACACCCCGTGGCGCAGGGCGGGCAACAGCATCAGCGGTCCGGAGAAGGCGGTGAGGAATTCCGCGACGGCGGCGGTGTATTCGGCGCGCCGCTGGCGGCTGTCCACTCCGAATACCGCCTCCAGAATGACCCGCAGTGTGATCGCCCTGGCCGCCGCGCGCGAGTCGATGCGGGTGCCCGGATGCCAGGCTTGGCCGAATTCGCTTGTGTTGCCGGATATTTCGTCCAAAACGGAGTCGCGGATGAGCTCGCCGTAGGCGCGGATCCGGGCGCTGTGGAACGCGGGCACCAGTAGTGCCCGATCGCGCCGGTGCCGTTCACCGGCGGCCAGAATCAGCGAGGCGGTGCCGACCAGTGGCTCGATCGGATTCGGCCGTGGCGGTTCCAGCAGTTCGATCGGCGCGCGAAAGATTTCGCGGGCGCCGTTGGCGGTTCCGGTGAACAGCACCGCGCCGAAGCCGGGAAACCGGACATAGAACGGATCACCCTCGTGGCCGCGTCGCCACCGGAAGTACCGCTCGAAATCGATGCCAGCGGCCAGCGCGTGCGCAAGGACCATCCGAGGTGCGCGCGGCGTCGAATGTGCGCCGTCCAGCGCCGTTTCGGGTGGTGCGTCCGCCTGCTCCATATCTATAGCAACGAATTCACCGCTCGCCCGGTTCGACCGCCCTGTCCGGCTTCGCTCTGCGCGCGATGTGACTGGCAATGGCGGCCAAGCGTGCGAGGCGGGCGTCCCCGAGTGCGGTCACCGCATTGCCGAGGCGATTGGTGACGAAGGCGATGGACATGCCGAGATCCGGATCGGCATAGGCGCCCGAACCGCCGAGACCGTAGTGGCCGAAGGCATTTCGCGGCTGCTGCTTGGACATCACCACCGGTCGGTGATAGCCGAGGGTGAATTTCAGCGGCAGCCCGAGCACATAGTCGCGGCTGTCGGCCCGCTGCGTCTGGTTGATGAGCTCGATCGTCTCCGGTTTCAGCAACTGCACCGCGTGGATGCCGGGTCCGCCGCGTCCCGGAGCCACCGCCTCGACCCGACCACCATTGGCAAGCGCCCCATACATCCTGGCCAGTGCGCGCGCCGAGAAGACGCCGTTCCAGCCCGGCATCACCGCATCGTGCACGCGCGGATCGCGGACCAATTCGTCGAAATTCTCCGGCATACCGGCCTCGGCGAGCCCGCGCACCGGCCGCACCCAGGACAGCACCGATGACGCGGTATTCCAACGGATTCCGGGCGGGCTCAGATGCGGAAAGATCTTGGCGATCCGGTAGCGCTCGGATGCCGGTACCTGGAACCAGAATTCGTCATAGCCCAGTGGCTCCGCGATCTCGCGCCGCACCAGATCGGTGAACCGATCACCGGTAGCGCGCTGCACGATCTCGGCCACCAGCCAACCGAAGGTGATGGCGTGATAGCCGGAGGTGCGGATCCGCCGCGGATCGGCCGGGCTCTCGGCCAGTGCCGCGACGACGGCGTCGTAGTCGAGGATGCCCTCGCGGCCGGGGACCAGGCCGCGGACCCGGTGCAGTCCGGCGCGGTGCGAGAGCACATCGCGCACGGTGATGTCATCCTTGCCGTGCGCGCCGAACTCCGGCCAATACGTCGCGACCGGGGTCTCGTAGTCGATCAGCCCCCGCTCGGCCAGCCGGTGCACCACGGTCGTCGCGACGCCCTTGCCGGTGGAGAAGGTGAGTGCCACATTGTCGCCGTTCCAGCGGCGATCCTTGGCCGCCCAGCCCGCCCAGATATCGACGACGGGCCGACCGTCGAGATAGATGGCGAGGGCGCCGCCGCCGCGCGTCGGCTGGGTGAACATGCCGAAGAAATGGTCGGCGAGTCGGACGAATCTCGGGTCGACGAGCATTTCCCGTGGCGCGCCTGGCCGCCGGTCCGGTGCCGGGATGGCAGAAACCACGGTCGCACCTCCTGCTGGTCAGCGGGGCCGAAATATCAGCCTAGCTCGGATCTCGGGGTTTGCCAGCGCCCGAAAGGCGTGGTCAGACAGGTCGTACCGGTCGCCGAATTCCAGGCGAAGGCCGCCGTGCCGAGGCACACCACCGAACGGTCGGCGGTCGAGACCTGGGCGCGCGAGCCTTCGAAGGCGATCGATATCGCGAACAGCGGTATGGCCGCCTGGGACTTGCCGATCTCGGAATCGGTTGCCGCAGCGGTGATCGTGGTCAGTGCGACCGCGTCCGAGCCGTAGCCGAAGGCGATCGGGATTCCGCCGACCCCCTCGCTGGCGCCGACCCCGCCCGCCGCGCCCACACCGAGCGCCGCCGCGCCGGCGGCGGCGTGCGCGTAGCCGACCCCGTCGTATCCGACCGACCGCGCCCGGCCGGAGGTTTCCGCCGCGGCCCGGCATGCGGTGTTTCCGTCGATCACGGTCACATCCGTACCGTTGTCGGACGCGCAATGCACATCGGTTGCTGATGCCGCCGCGGGCAGTACGAGCGAGGTGCCGACCGCGGCGGTGGTGTAGGCGATCGCGCTGATCAGCTTCACGGACGGGCTCCTCTCACACCGGAATCCCCACCATACCCAGATCGGTTGCTGGCACGCCGATTCCGCTGGTGTGCCGCCTTACCGGGGTGATCGGGCCGATGTCTCGGCCCGCATCGTGCGGCTGCGGTAGCGAAGCTGTCGACTCGACGCACGCGCGGTCGGTGGTGTATGCATTGCGTGGTATCTCACGCACTGCTAGATCAACTTCGGATTCCGACGGGGGTATGAGTTCGGAGCGTTACAGCCGGGAGGACTGTACGTGTCTCGTCAACTTATCTCGGGTCGCCTCGCGATGGCGGCCGTCGCCGCGGTCGCGGTGGTCGCCGCGCTCTCGCTCGCGGGCTGCGGCAATAAAATCAGCGGCACCGCCCAGCCAGCGATAGGGAACGGGACCATTGATGCGGTCTCGTCCACCAATACCCCGAAAACCTCAGGGGCCAGACCCACTTCGGGTCGGCCGACGACCGGCGCCCGCCCGACCTCGGGCAAGCCGACCACGACCACCTCGGCGACCAAGGGTGGCAATACCGACTTCCAGGCCAATGTCGGAGATTGCGTAACCCTCGGCGGTACGACCGATAACGCCACCATCGCCAAGGCGTCCTGCGGCAGCCGGGCGTCGAACTACAAGGTGATCGGCAAGGCGGCGACCAGTTCACAGTGTGTCGCCGACCGCGACTCCGCCTACTTCGAAACCCTCAACGGCACCCAGCAGGGCGCGATCTGCCTGGATATCGACTGGGTTGTCGGCGGCTGCATGGATATCAGCGGTGAGGACCCCAAGCGCATCGATTGCACCGAACGCGCCAGCCAGGGTGTGAAGGTCACCAACATCCAACAGGGTGCCGACGATGCGAGCGTCTGCGGCAGCAATAGTGGGTTCGAGTACCCGACGCGGCACTTCGTGGTCTGCGTCCAGAATCTCTGACCCACCCGAAAACCGGCCCGCGGAGGTTACGTTGGGCCGGTGAGTACGGAAGAGTTACCCCGGCTGGGTTCGGCGACCGGCCGCTGGATTCTGCTGGCCACCATCCTCGGATCCTCGGTGGCTTCGCTGGACGCCACCGTCGTCAATATCGCGCTGCCGCGCATCGGTGAATCTCTCGATACCGATGTCGCCGGATTGCAGTGGACGCTCAATGGCTACACGCTGACCCTGGCCTCGTTCATCCTGCTCGGCGGTTCGCTCGGCGATCATCTCGGTCGCCGCAAGGTCTTCGTCTGGGGTGTCATCGGTTTCGCGCTGGCCTCGGTCCTCTGCGGTGTCGCGGTGAATATCGAGATGCTGGTGGGCGCGCGGATTCTGCAGGGGGTGGCGGGTGCGCTGCTCACACCGGGCAGCCTGGCCCTGATCTCCTCGTCCATCGATCAGCGCGATCAGGGTGCGGCGATCGGCCTGTGGTCCGGTTTCGGTGGTGTCGCCGGCGCGCTCGGGCCGTTCCTCGGCGGCTGGTTGATCGAGCTGGCGGGCTGGCAGTCCATCTTTTTCATCAACGTGCCGCTCGCGTTGGTCGTCGTGCTCGTCACGCTGAAGCAGGTGCCGGAGAGTCACGACCCGAATGCCGCGGCGCGACTGGATATTCCGGGCGCGGTGGTGGTCGCGCTGGCCTTGGGCGCGTTGACCTTCGGTTTGATCGACAAGATGGCGCTGCTGGTGGTCGCCGGTCTGCTGTTGCTCGCTGTCTTCGTGGTGATCGAACTGCGCAGCGATCATCCGCTGGTACCGCCGTCGCTGTTCGCCTCTCGGATCTTCACGGCGGCCAACCTCGTCACTTTCGCGGTCTACGCCGCACTCGGCGGTGTCTTCTTCCTGCTGATCTTGCAGTTGCAGCTGGTGGCGGGGTATTCGCCGCTGATGTCAGGGATGGCGACGGTCCCGGTGACGCTGATCATGCTGGCGCTGTCCGCACCCGCGGGCCGCTGGGCACAGGTGCACGGTGCGCGCATTCCGATGACGGCCGGTCCACTGCTCGCCGCGGCCGGGCTGGTGCTACTGCTGCGCATCGGACCCGATGCCACATATCTGACCGATGTCCTGCCCGGCGTGCTCGTCTTCGGTCTCGGTCTGTCGGTGCTGGTCGCCCCCCTCACCGGCGCCGTACTCGGCGCGGTGCCGTCGAGTGAGGCCGGTATCGCCTCGGGTGTGAACAATGCCGTCGCCAGGACGGCCCAGCTGCTCGCCGTCGCCGCACTGCCCGGACTCGCCGGAATCACCGGATCCCTCGGCGATCCGGTCGAATTCGACCGGGGCTTCGGCGTCGCGATGTGGATCTGTGCCGGCCTGCTGATGACGGGGTCGCTACTCGCCGCCGTACTGCTGCGGGCGCCACGGCACACACCGACGCTGGACAATGTCGACTGCATGCCGCAGTGCGGGGTGGCGGGGCCGGCGCTGGCCCCGCTCCATAAAACAGAGTGAGCGGGTCGTTCGACCCGCTCACTCGGGGTTCTTACTGATCCGGCAGTCGGCTAGATCGGGTTGAAGCCGGCCCCGATGCTGCCGCGGGCATTGATATCACCCATGATCGAACTCATATTGGTGCCGACCTCGGGTCCGAAGCAGGCGATGGCGAGATAGGCGTTCACCATGCCGACCAGGGTGGTGCCGACGACGACCGGCGCGCCGGAATCACCCTCCACCACACACATCTGCGCCCAGGTCTCCATATTCGTGCCGAAGACATCGCCATAGGCGAGGCCGCAGGTGTTGCCGGTGGTGCGGCCTTCCTTGCAGACGATCATCGGGAACTGGGCCGGGCCGCCGATCCCGGTGATGGTGACGTTGCCGATCCGGTTGACGGGGACCATCTTGGCCGGGTCGAACTGGATGATGGCGTAGTCGAGATCGTGGTTGGAGTAGACGAACTTGCCGATCACGCCGGCGCCGCGGTCGGCCTCGGCCCACACCTGAGCGCCGGGGTCGCCGCAGTGTCCGGCGGTCAATCCGACCAACCGGCCCCCGCCGTCGTAACCGACCGTCGTGACAGTGCATTCGAACTGATTATCGATGATGATTCCCGACCCACCGCCGACAACGGGCGGTCCCGGCGCGGCATCCGCGGTCCCTGACCCCGTTGCGACCAGCGCCGCACCGAGAGCTACGGCGAAGGCGGCGTTGGCCACCTTGGCGAGTTTGCTGAACATGTCCCTCCAGACGTCGGAAGTCCGCACGATATCAATCTGTCGCACCCATCGTGTCAGTATTCGGTTCCGGGCGCGTGTCGTATCTGTCGCGATCCGCTCGCGAGTCGCTCGAGAGGGTCCGTGGCGATCGCTCGTGGGTCGCTCGAATGGATGTGCTCTTCGGTGTCGATCGTGTCGGCGAGGCCTCATTTTTCGACATTTCGGATGCAGCGTCTCATTCTGCGCAATAGCGAATCTCTATAACAGTGTGCATCAGAAAGCGCGCAATAGTGTTTCGGTTCTGTTCGAACGGTGATTGCGCAGGCCATTCCAATCGGCCTTTATTTTACATGAATATTATCCGCGCAAATAGTCGAACATGCCATATGCGGGGCAGATAGGGCATGGTCAAACTGTAACTTGTTCCAGAAGTATCACGGTTAACTTTGGGACCGATCCCAAGCTTCGAGCCACTGGTCATAGCGTTTCTCCAACAGTGGCTCCGATCTATGACTGCAATCACACCGGGATGGTGTGTTCTGCGCTACTCCGTAGTAAGGTGCGTCAAGCAAACAAGTCGTCGGGGTTTGGTTACCGGCGTCGAGAGGGGTTAGCCAGTGCAGTCGACCAAGAGTCCACCAGCGCGGTCACGGATGAGTGATGCGGTCGATTGGACGAAGGCCTACTGGGAAGACCATCCGAAGCGTTCATTGGAGACGTTCGGTAGACAGATCACGATGGGGTTCGCGGCAGTCGCGGAGTTGTTCATCGCGATATTTCGCCGCCGCTTTCCTTATCGTGAGTTCATCCGTCAGTGCGCGTTCATGTCGAGTGTCGCCGCGGCACCGACGCTACTGGTCGCCATCCCCATCGGCGTGATCGTCTCCATCCAGGTCGGCGCGGTCGCCACCCAGGTCGGTGCGACCTCGTTCATCGGCGCGGCGAACGGTCTCGGCATCATCCAGCAGGGTGCGCCGCTGGTCACCTCGCTGATGATCGCGGGCGCGGTCGGTTCGGCGATCACCGCCGATCTCGGTTCACGCACCATCCGCGAAGAGATCGATGCGATGCGGGTGATGGGTGTGGACCCGCTGCGTCGCCTGGTCGCGCCTCGGCTCGGTGCGGCCATGCTGGTCAGCGTATTGCTCTGCGGCTTCGTCGTATTCGTCGGATTTTTGACTGGCTACATTTTCAATATTTTCGCCCAGAACGGCACCCCGGGTTCCTATATCGGCACCTTCTCCTCGTTCGCCGTCACCATCGATCTGCTTGTCGCACTGGTGAAATCGTTGATCTTCGGGTTGCTCGCGGCGATCATCGCCTGTGATACCGGGCTCAATACCCGGGGCGGTCCGGGCGGAGTCGCCAACTCGGTGAACTCCGCGGTCGTCAGTTCCGCCATCATGTTGTTCGGCGTGAACTTGATCATCACCCAGATCTACAACGTTCTCCTCCCCCCACAGGTGGTCTGAGCCGGTGTCAACAACCTATGTACCGCCGCTGCTGCGGCCACTTCGGCATATAAAGAAGTTCGCGCAGGCCCCGGTGGATCTGGTTGCGCGCCTGGGGCACCAGGTGTTCTTCTTCCTACGGTCGGTGGGCTCGATCCCGTTGGCGCTGCGGCACTACCCGAAGGAAGTCTGGCGGCTGCTTTCGGATGTCACCTGGGGCAACGGCAGCCTGGTCGTCGGTGGCGGCACCATCGGCGTCATTCTCATCCTCAGTGCGTTCGGCGGGATGACGGTCGGCATCCAGGGCTACACCTCGCTGAATCTGCTCGGCCTCAGCCCGATCACCGGCGCCATCTCGGCATTCGCCACCACCAGGGAGCTGGGCCCGCTGCTCGCGGCACTCGCGTTCGCCGCGCAGGCCGGTTGCCGATTCACCGCTCAACTCGGTGCGATGCGGATCTCCGAAGAGATCGACGCACTCGAGTCCATCGCGATCCGGCCGCTGCCCTACCTGGTGAGCACCAGGATGTTCGCGGCGATGATCGCCATCATCCCGCTCTACTGCCTCGGCCTGGCCATGGCCTACATTTCGTGCTCGCTCACGGTGCAGTTGATCGGCAACACGCCGAGCGGTACCTACGCGCACTACTTCTATCAGTTCCTGATACCAGGGGATGTGCTCTACTCGCTGCTCAAGGCGATGGTGTTCGTCGCGATCACCACGTTCATCCAGTGCTACTACGGCTTTTTCGCCTCGGGCGGTCCGGAGGGCGTGGGTGTCGCGGCCGGTCGGGCCATCAAGATGTGCATCATCATTGTGGTTTTCGCGGACCTGTTCATGACATTGGCGATCTGGGGCGTCAATCCCGGCATCCGGATCTCGGGGTAGGACGAGATGATCATCGATCCCAGTGGGCGTGGCCCCACCATGCGACAGCTGTTGGTCGCCGGCGTATGCGGACTGGTCGTCTTCGCGCTGATCCTCGGCTTCCTGATGGCAAGATACGAAGGCTATTTCGTGCCCAAGGTGCATGTAGTCGCCAATCTGAAGACCACCGGTGACGGGTTGCCGCGCGAGGCCGACGTGAAGTTCCGCGGCGTGCTGGTCGGTGCGGTCGACCACGTCAAGGTGGCCGAGAAGGGCGCGCTGCAGGAGGTGAATATCAACCTGAAGCCGGAGTTCGCGGGTGATATCCCGTCGAATGTGACCGCCCGCGTGGTGCCGAGCAACCTGTTCGCTGTCACCTCGGTGGAATTGGTTTTCAACGGCCCCGCGGACAAGTACCTGCACGAGGGCTCGACCATCGAGCAGGACACGAGCCAGGGCACCATCGCGCTGCAGGACACCCTCACCAACGTGCGCAATATCCTCGCCAAGCTCGACCCGGTGCAGTTCGGCCGGGTGCTCGGCACGCTCTCGCAGGCACTCGACGGTAGCGGCCGGATGCCGGGCTCCACCGTCGAGCGGTTGGACCGGTGGCTCACCTCGGTGGACGAAGCCATTCCGAATCTCGGTGTGCTGCTCGATGATTTCTCGGCCTCGTTCCGCGCGCTCAACCAGTCCGCGCCCGAACTGCTCGATGTGCTCGGCAGTTCGGTGAAGACCGCGCAGACCATCGCGGATCACCGTGCCGCCCTGGTCGCGTTGATCAGCGGCACGGCGGGCACGGTGGATACGGTCAACGCCCTGTTCGCCCGCAACGGCGATATCGGCAAGCAGATCACCGCGGGCACCAGCGATATGTTCGGCGCGCTCGCCGCGGATGCGAATTCGATTCCGGAAACGATTGCCTCGCTGAACAACTCGCTGCGCAAGTTGACTACGACCTTCCACTGGGGTCCACAGCGGCAGATGGTCTGGAATGCGGGCGCGACGCTTACCCCGTACCGGCCCTACGAACAGGCGGACTGCCCGCGCTACGGCAACCTGCCCGGCCCGAGCTGCGCCACCGCACCCGAGGTCTCCGATCCCGGCTACCTGCCGCAGTCGATGATGCCGCGTTCGCTGGAAACGGCGCAGGGTCTGGCGAAACTGCCACTGCCCGCCGGCTTCCCGGAGATCCCGGGTCTGACCTCGCCGGGTGATGCGCTCGCGACGGCCGAGCCGAAGCCGGTCAGCCCGTTCGCCGGTACTCCGCTGGAGGGGCTGTTCCCGAATCTGGTGCAGCCAGCACCGGGTGCGCAGCCCTCCGCCGGTCAGCCCGCGGCTCCGCCCGCGCCCGCGCAACCGGCGAGTGCGCCCGTGACCGCCGGTCCGATTTCGTACGAAGGAGATGCCGCGATCGTGGCGCTGCTCGGTCGTCGGCCGACGACAGCCGAATATCTGCTATTGAGCTCGGCAATGCGCGGCGGCACCCTGCAGGTCACCGAAAGCGGTACTGCCAAATGAGCATTCGTAAACCACTGATCGGCTTCGGCCTCTTCGCGATCGTCTCGATCCTGGTCACCGTCGTCGTCTGGAATACGCTGGCGCGCGTCGTGGAGGGTGATACCAACACCTACACCGCGACCTTCAGCGATGTGCTCGGCCTGCGCGAGGGTGATGACGTCCGGATGGCGGGCGTGCGGGTCGGCAAGGTCGAGAAGATCGAGCTCACCCGCGATTCCAAGACCAAGAAGGCCCTCGCCAATGTGACCTTCATCGTGCAGCGCAACCAGACGGTGTACGACGATACGAAGGCGCTGGTGCGCTACCAGAACCTGATCGGCCAGCGCTATATCGCGCTGGCTCCCGGCAAGGCGGCGAGCCCGGCGGCATTGAAGAACAAGGCCACCATTCCGCTGGAGCGCACCGAACCGTCGTTCGACGTGTCCGGACTGCTCAACGGATTCCAGCCACTGTTCCAGGTGTTGCAGCCCGAGCAGGTGAACCGGCTCTCGGAGACCTTCATCCAGGCATTGCAGGGTGACGGAGTTTCCTTGAGCGCGTTCATCACTCAGGCCGCCACCCTGGCCACGGATTTCCAGCGCCGAGACGGAATTCTCAGCGATGTGATCACCAACCTCAGCGGCGTGATGTCCGGGTTGGCCAAGCGAGGTGATGAATTGGAGACCCTGGTTACCCAGACCCGGGCACTGATCGGCGGCCTGTACGACCAGGGCCAGTCGCTGCAGGCGTCCACGGTGCAGATCGCGGATGCGACCAGCGGCCTGGTCGCCATGCTGAGCAAGATCCAGCCGAAGCTGGTGACCGCACAGGATTCGACGAGCGCCGCGCTGACGCTGCTGATCGCCAATGGCGCGAAGCTGGATCAGGCCGCGATCGACCTGCCCGCGGCGCTGGCCGACCTCGGCAAGTTCACCCAGGACGGCGCCTACGCCAACGCGTACTTCTGCAAGCTGGACATCTCGCTCTACAACATCCTGCTCCCCCGCGGTCTGCTCCCACAGATCGGCGGCAACGGACAGTCGGCGGTGTGCCGCCCATGATGACCAAGATCAAGGACAGGTTCAACACCAACCGGTACTTCTGGTTGGGTGTCATCGGCGGCATCCTCATCATCGCGCTGCTGATCGGCTCGAGCGTGTACAAGCTGATCGGCGTCGGTGAGAAGACGGTCAAGGCCGAATTCGTGCAGACCGCCGGGGTCAAGGTCGGTGACAAGGTCAATGTGGCCGGTGTCCCGAGCGGGCATGTGGCCGGTGCGAAGCTCGAGAACGGGCATATCCTGCTCACCCTCAGCGTGAACAACGACGTCGAGCTCGGGCCCGATGCCAGGGCCTCGATCAAGATGGCGACGCTGCTCGGCGCGCGCTACGTCGATCTGGACCCGGGTGACGGCTCCGGCCTGAAGGACAGCCGAATTCCGTTGTCCAACACCTCGGTTCCGTACAACCTGGCCGATGTGGTCGAGTACGGCACGCCGAAGTTCGAGGCGCTCGACACCAAGCAGCTGGCCACCTCGCTCGACCTGATCAATAAGCAGATGGGCGATTCGCCCGCGCTGACGGCGCAGGCGCTCGACAGCGTCGGCGCGCTGGCGAAGGTGTTGGATTCGCGCAAGGCGGAGGTCGACAGCCTGCTCAAGGATCTCGACCGGGTCACCAGGATTCTCGGCGACAACCGCAACAGCGTGCTGTTGGTGATCACCCAGGGCGAGGCCATCGCCAACCGGGTGATGGAACGCCAGAGCCTGCTGCGGCAGCTGCTCGACAATGTCGCGGCGCTGAGCCGTCAGCTGCAGGAGATCGGCGCGGCCAATAACAATCAGCTCGGCCCGACCATCGAGCAGCTGAACACCATGGCGGAGGGCCTGCAGAAGAACAAGGACAACCTCGACCGGCTGCTGCAGATCATGCCCGTGTCGGTGCGCACCTTGAACAACGCGTTCGGCAACGGTCCGTACGGTGAGGTCGGCCTGCCCTGGCTGTTCCCCGACAACTGGTTGTGCTTCGCCCACATGATCGAGGGGTGCCGGGGATGAAACTGACCCGAATCAATCTGCGGCGCTTGGCCGAACCACTGATGATCAGTGTCGCGGCCCTGGCCGTCGGCAGCTGCTCGCTGGTGCCGAGTTCGGTGAACAGCGCACTGGGCAACACCATGACGATCACCGCGGACTTCGAGAACATCGCCGGTGTCTTCGAGGGCAATCCGGTCACGGTGCTCGGTCTGCAGGTCGGCAAGATCGACAAGATCATTCCCAAGGGCACCATGGTCGAGGTGCACATGACGATCGACAAGGACGTCAAGATCCCGAAAGACGCGATGGCGGCGATCGTTTCGCCGTCCATCGTGACCGACCGGCACGTCGAACTCACCCCGGTCTACACCCAGGGCGAGACCATGTCCGACGGCGCGCATCTGCCCAAGGCGAAGACCAAGACGCCGGTCGAACTGGACACGATGCTCAAGACCATCGATCAGTTCGCCGCGGCGCTCGAGCCGGAACCGGGCACCGAGGGCATCGGCCCGCTCTCCGGCCGGGTGCTCTATCCGATGTTGAACGGCAATGGCGAGAAGATGCGCGACACCCTCAATGCGCTCTCCGGTGCGTTGAAGGTCGGCGTCGACAATAAGGACGCGGTCGCCAGCATCATCGTCAAGCTGAACGAGCTGACCACGATGCTGGCCGAAAACGACCAGTCCGTACGCGATTTCAGCAACCGGATGACGCAGCTCAGCGGACTGCTTGCCGATCAGGCCCCCGGCTTGGAGGCCACGCTGCGGCAGCTCAACGACTTCCTGTCCAATACGAGTTCGGCATTCGTGCAGTACCAGGATCAGCTGGGCAGCTCGCTCGCCGGTCTGACCAAGGTGACCGATCAGTTGCGCGCCAATGCTCGCGGCGTCACCGAGGTCGTCGACCTCGCGCCGTTGCTCATGCAGAACCTGGACCGGTCGATGAACCGGCAGCTGGGCTACGTCCGGCTGCACGGCAACCTGCCGACCTTCCTCAACGGTGAACTGCTGAGCGTGTTCTGTGAACGGATTCAGATGCGTTCGGATGGTTGCCGTACCGGCAAACTCGAGGACCTCGGTCCGGACCTTGGTGTTACGGCGGCACTGCTGGGGATGACCAAATGAGCGACCGGTTCACATCGAAAGCGCGCCGCGCGGTGATCGCGTTGGCCGCGGCCGCCGGGGTGGCCATCACCTCCGGCTGTGGTCTCACGGTGGAGAGCCTGCCGCTGCCCAAACCGGGCGTGTCCGGTGACACCTACACCCTGCAAGCGAAATTCGACAACGCGCTGAACCTGCCGGATCAGGCGAAGGTGAAGATCGGTGGCTCCGACGTCGGTGTGGTCTCCAATATCAAGACCAAGAACTTCGAGGCCATCGTCGATCTGAAGATCAGCAAGGACATCGAACTGCCGGTCGGCAGTACGGCGGAACTGCGCCAGGCCACCCCGCTCGGCGATGTGTTCGTCGCGGTGTCGAAGGACAAGGCGCAGCCGGGTGCGCCGATGCTGCACGACGGCGACGTCCTCGGCCGGGACAAGACCTCGGCGGGTGCCACCGTCGAGGAGCTGTTGATCTCGGTCTCGCTGCTGTTCAACGGCGGCGGCGTGGCCGCGCTGACCAAGCTGACCTCGGAGATGGATTCCATTGTCGGCGGTCGCGGTGATCAGATAGCGCACCTGATCACCGAAATGACCGGCGTGGTGGGCAGTTTGAACGACAACAGCGCGCGCGTGGACAGCGTGCTCGCCCAGTTCAGCTCGCTGGCCAACACCCTCGAGGGCAGGCATTCGGAATTGGGGCAGGTCGCCGATACGCTGCCGCAGATGATCGGCGCCATCGCGGAGAACAACCGCGGCATCGGCGATCTGCTGCAGAAGATTTCGGTGACCAGCGCGGCGCTCGGCGACTACGCCAATACGTCCAGCGACCAACTGAGCGATCTACTCGACAATGTGCACAAGCTGATGAACGCTCTGTCGCAGACCGAGCAGAACTTCGGTCCGGCCTTGGATGCGCTGCGCGAGATACGTCCCGGGCTCGACGCGTCCTTCCGCGGTAACAGCCTCGCGGTCTACGCCACTGTCACCAATATCCACAACTTCAGCTTGTTGTCGGATCCGGCGCAGGGCAAGTTCTTCGACGGACGTGATCTCAGCGACTTCGCGGGCAGCCTGATCACCGTCCTGCAGGCAATTCAGGGACGACTGCAGGGGGGTCACCGATGAGCTGGCTCGGCAAACTGATGCAGCGCAAGATGCTGCTGTCCACCATCGGCCTGGTGCTGGTGTTCATCGTCGGCGCCAGCTATCTGCTGGTGAGCGTCATGCGGGTGAACCCGCTGAAGTCGACCTATGCCGTCACGGTGAACCTGGACCGCTCCGGTGGCCTACAGCCGGGCAACGATGTGACCCTGCGTGGCTATCGCATCGGCAAGGTCACCTCGATCGAATTGGTCGATCGCGGACAGTCCATCGCCGCGAAGACCGAAATCGATTCGAAGTACAAGATTCCCTCCGACACCAATATCTCGGTGGGCGCGCTCTCCGGCGCCGGTGAGCAGTACATCGACTTCCGGCCGAATGCCGAACAGGCGCCGTACCTGCGGGATGGTTCGGTCATCACATTCGATGCGGCCAAGATCAAGACCCCGACTCCGATCTGGGCGGTGCTCGACAATTCCAGTGCGCTGATCTCCCAGATCGATCCGGATAAGTTCAGTGTCATTCTGACCAATCTGGACATCGCGCTCAGCGGTGGCCCGGATCAGTTGCGCGGCATGGTGAACGGCATCAGCCTGGCCATGGCCGGTTTCGACAATCTGCTGCCGCAGACCACGAATCTGATCTCCAACCTGCGCACCATCGCGAACACCACCTCGAACGCGCAGCCCGATCTCCAGACGCTGACCCGCAATTCGGGCCAGCTGTTCGACCAGTTCAACAATGCCAACGGCGAACTGCAGGCGGTGCTGGAGAAGGCACCGGGACAGTTGACGAGTCTCGGTGCGGTGCTGGACAAGACGGCCGATCCGATCACCAGCCTCGCGGCCAACTTCGCGGCGATGACCCGGGCGGCGCAGTTGCGGGTACCCGCGCTGCAGGCGTTGTTCCCCTCGCTGAATATCGGGTTGTCCGCGGCCGGTGTGCCCGCACACGACAACGAGTTCCACGCCGTCGCGGATATCTGGGTTCGGCCGATCTGTCAGTACAAGCACACGCCGATTCGCAATGAGGTGATCCAGGACGGCTCGCTGCCCAAGTGGAACTACTGCGAGAATCCGCCGCCCGGGCTGCAGGTTCGCGGTTCGGCGAATGCGCCGCGGCCGAATGTGCCGGATAACGGTGCGCAGATGCCGCCGGGCGCGAATCCGAATGACATGACCCCGCCGCCGCTGCGGTGAGTCAGTTGACACAACGAGCGGTACGTATTCGACGGTGAGTCACCCCGGCCCGGCTGGGATATCCGAGGCCGGGAATACTCCCCCGCAGAGTGCGAACGGTTCGTCCGGTGCGGACCGACAAGGCAATATCGGTGCGCTCGGGTGCGCCGGGAAAGTGCAGGATTTATCGATGTCCACTGATGATGTCGGCGCCGAGAACCAGAACTCGGATGCCCCGAAAGCCGACGCCGTGCCGGCCGAGGACAAGACCGTCGAGATCGGGAAGTCGGGCGATGCGGCTGCCCCGAAGTCCGAGCCGAAGCAGTCGGACACGCTGGCCAAGGGCGCGGCGCAGCCGGGTCCCCAGAATGGCGGTAAGGAGCGGGGCGCGCTGGTGCCCATCGTCGCCGCATTCGTCGCCGGTGTGCTGCTGGTCGCGGCGGTGACCGCCGTTATCGTCTTCTACCGGCAGGCGAGCAATCGCGGCGACCAGTTGGACGCGCACGAGGCGGCCACCGCGGCCGCGTGCGACTACGGCAAGCTGATCTCCACCTACGATCCGCAGACCATCGACGACTACCTGAAGAAGGTGGACGCCGCGTCGACCGGTGAGTGGAAGGACCAGTTCGCCAAGCTCGGTCAGGATCTCAAGGGTGTGGTCGTCGACGCCAAGGCCACCTCGTCCACCTACGACATGCAGTGTGGCTTCCAGTCCGGTGATACCGAAAGCGCGAAGGTGCTGGTGGTGATCGGTCAGACGACCACCAATGTGAATATCGCCGCCGCGAACAAGCCGCCGAGCAAGGTCGAACTCGTGGTGGTCGCCGGTCTGAAGAAGGTCGGCGACAAGTGGCTCGTCGACAAGTTCGACCTGCCGATCCTCAAGCAGATGGGCAACTGAGCAAGCCCTTCGGCAACCGAATACGAAGACGCCTCCGGGCGGGTGGGAATGGCACCACCCGCCCGGAGGTCTTTTCCGGCGGTCTTGCGCCCGGTCGCGCCCGGCGCTCTCAGAACAGGGTCAATGCCTGAGGGGCTGGTGCGACCGGCTTCCCCGCGGACCGCGGCCGGGAGGTTTTGGCTGCCCTGGCCGAATTGCCGAGGGCGGTGGTCTTTTCGGTCTTGTCCTCTACCGACGGCAGCTCGGGGAGTTCCGCGGTCGGTACCTCACCGGCGGCCGCGGAGGCCGCGGCCTGTCTGGCCGCCTCGCCCGCGAGGGTATCGGCCATCTCGTTGAAGTAGTTGCCGACATGTCCACGCACCCAGCGGAATCGGACCGGGCCCGGCCGGGAGGCGATGGCCCGGTCGATCTGCTTGATGAGTTCGACGTTCTTCACCGCGCCGCCGGTGGCGGTGCGCCAGCCGTTGATGCGCCAGCTGGCGATCCATTCCGACGCGCATTTGATCGCGTATAGCGAATCACTCTCGATGAGCAGCGGTTCCTCGCTGGGATGGGCGACTATCGCCTCCAGCAGCGCACGCAACTCGGCGACCTGATTTGTTCCGGTGGCGGCTCCCCCGCTGCGCGAGCCGCCCTGATGATTGACCCAAGCCCAGCCGATGGCGCCGCCGGGATTGCGGAGGCAGGATCCGTCGGTGCTCACGATGATCATGGCTGGCACCCTACGCAATCCGACCGACAAGATCGGTACCGTGGAATTCCTCTATCTCCCTTCGCAACTGGGACTCGGTGCGGCGCAGCGCCGAGCGCACGGCGGAATCCACCACGCGCAGGCACAGGCGGCCGAAGAGCCCACCCGGTGGAGCGTACTCCGCTTCCGAGGTCAGCACCGAGCGTCCATAGCCGAGTGGATCGAAGCGCAGCGTCAAAGTTCCCGACCACCGTCCGCGTAGCGTGTAGCCGATCACCACATTGCGCCGGTACTCGGTGATCTCGCATGTCATGGTCGGCCGCCACGGCCCGAATCTGGCGCGGGTGGTGAAGACGGCGCCGAGACCCTGGTCGAGCTCGCCTTTCGGCTCGAACGCGGCGACGCCGAACATCCAATCCGGCACGAACTGATGGTTGTCCGTATAGGTGAAGGCCACCTCGACCGGGGCTCCAACGTCGCTCGCGTACTTGATGTGGCCCATAGGCCCTCCCTGTTGGCTGCCGCTAAAAGTACTACAGCTCTCCTCTTTATTGGAGTGGTTGCCCGGAATTTGGCTGGACAGCTTTCCACATCAGCGACCGGGTGGTCGCTTGGTTTGCTGGGATGGGCGACTCAGCTAACGAATCGGGTCAGAGTTGGTCGACGATGTACTCGGCGATCGGCATGGCGGAGGTGGCCGCCGGTGACGGGGCGTTGAGCACGTGGACCGAGCGCGGCGTGCGCTCGATCATGAAGTCGTGCACCAGTGTGCCGTCGCGCAGCACCGCCTGCGCGCGGATCCCCGCCTCGCGCGGCCGCAGGTCCGCGAGCGTCAGCTCGGGGCAGTACCGACGGCATTCGGCCAGGTAGCCGCGCTTGAACAGCGAATTGCGCAACTCCCGCAACCCGGTCCGCACATGGGCGCGGGCGACCCGGTGGAAGCCGGGAAAACCGAGTACCGCACGGGCGTCGCGGGCGTCGAAACTGCCCTTGCGATAGCCCTCCCTGGCCAGGCCGAGCACCGCATTGGGACCGACGGTCAGCGCGCCGTCGATCGTCGGACTCAGGTGTACGCCGAGGAACGGCAGTGCGGGATCGGGGATCGGATAGATCAGCGTGCGCACCAATCCGGCTCGGCTGGGCGGTAGCTGGTAGTACTCGCCCCGGAACGGAACGATGCGAAAATCGGTTTGCAGGCCGGCCAGCTCGGCCATCCGGTCGGCCTGCAGACCCGCGCAGACCACCAGGGTGCGCGCGGTCCAGGAGCCCGCGGGGCCGGATGCAGTGACCGCGTCCGTGGTTTCGGTGAGCTCGGTGATCTGCGCGCCGAGCACGATCTCGCCGCCCGCGGCCCGGACCTCATCGGCGAGTGCGGTGGTGACGCGGGTGAAATCGATAATGCCCGTGGCGGGTACGAACAGGGCGCCGACGCCGGTCACATGCGGTTCCCTGCGGGTGAGTTCGGCGGCGTCGACCAGTTCGACATCGACGCCATTGGCGACCGATCGTTCGTGCAGCGCGAGCATTCGCCCGTGCTCGGCGGCATCGGTGGCCACCAGCAGTTTTCCGCAGACGTCGAACGGTATGTCGTGTGCCGCGGCGAATTCCTTGGTCCAGGCGGCACCCTGCCTGCACAGTCGTGCCTTCAGACTGTCCGGCGGATAGTAGATGCCGGAATGGATGACACCGCTGTTGTGCCCGGTCTGGTGGGTGGCCAAGGCGCTGGCCTTGTCGACGAGCACCAGGCTGGCGCCGCAGTGGCGTCGCAGAATCCGATGCGCCGTCGCGACTCCGACGATCCCGCCCCCGATGACACAGAAGTCGTACATGGGACGCAGAGTAGGCGGACTACACCACGATGGTGCGGTTCGCGGTCGTCGTGGCGGGATTCGGTGTCGCGTCGGCCGTGGTCGGGGCGTCGGTGGCGGGTGCGGTCGAGTCGTCAACGCTCGGCGCGGGTTTCGTGGTGGGTGCGGGATTGCGCTGCAGCCGGAGTCCGTGTTCGCCGAGGGTCGGATCCGAGAAGGCCAGTGTCACTTCGCCATTGTGCATATCGACCTCGGTGCGCAGCTGGGTGACACCGCCGGGATCGGCGTGGATGCCGAACCGCTCCCGAACCGGTTCGGAGAGCAGGAGATGCGCCAGTGTGGTCAGCGCATCGGTATCCACGGTGAAGGCGACCGAATCCGCGCGGCCGGTGGCCACCTGCGCGCCGACATAGGCGGTGCCGACACGCAGTTTGCCGCCGATTCCGGCCGACACCGCGGTCGGCGAATCGGCATTGGCCTCAGGGGTTTTCGCCGTGCCGTCCGTGGTCTCGGCAGGAAAACGGGCGAATAGCGCGGGTAGGTCGCGACTTGCGCCGGTCAGCAGCGCATCCGGGAGCTCGGGTCCGCGGTCGGTGCCGATATCCAGGATGTTGCGCGTCGGTGGTGCCGCGATTTCGCCGGTGGTGTGCTGGGTTTCGGCCATCTGGTGGACGATGTAGGCCCCGGCGGCCACGGTGAGACTGAGGCTGGCGGTGCCCGCGAGGACGATGGCGGCGTGCCGCGCGATCTGGGCAGGCTTGCGTGCTGCCACGATGCGTTCCTTTCCCTCCGCCCCTGATCCCCTCGTCGGCACGGCCCGCATCGTTGAAAGCCGTACAGGTGTCCAGGTTACAGGGGTGGCGGCAGGCGACGCCGCATGGGGGAGATCAGCATCACAATCCCAGGGTGGCCGGCACGCTGGCGGACTCGAGCCACTCGGCGTCATTCATGTTTCCACCACCTGACAAAGGGGTAAATAGACATAGCTGGCGAGCGTCATTCTCGACTGCCACATCGAGACACCCGGCCAACGGCGTCCGGCCGACACGAACGGCGCACCCAAGTGTGACGCTCGCCCGCTCCGATTTCCATCGTTGGACCGGGCGCTCGGGATTCGGCGGGTCAGTCGAACTGACCCGCCGTCCGGCCCGTTCCTGTCGGTCCCGCGAAAGCCTGTGCGATGGTGAGCCATTCGGCTGCCTGCGCACCTACGGTTTCGAGTGCGAGGTCATCGCGGTGGCGGCGCTGCGTCACCAGCAGACAGAAATCCAGGGCCGGACCGGTCACGCGCTGCGTGGCATCGTCGGCTCCCCACGACCAGATGTCGCCGTCGGGTGCGGTGAGTTCGACCCGGAATTCCGCGGCCGGCGCGGTCCTGCCGTGCACCGTGTAGGCGAAATTCCTGGTCCGCACGCCGATATGCGCGACCGTGCGCAGCCGGGCGGTCGGTGTTCTGGTCACCCCGAGCGCGTCGGCGATGTCCTGGCCGTGCGCGAAGGTCTCCATAATGCGGGCGCTGACCATCGACGCCGCGCTCATCGGCGGCCCGAACCACGGCAGCTTGGTGCCGGACGGGACCGCGCGCAGGGCGTCGATCAGATCGTCGCGGCCCCGGCGCCAGCGGTCGAGCAGTTCGGCGGCGGGTGCGGTGGCCGCCTCCTCGGCGGCCTCGTCGACGAAGGTCAACGCCCTCGGGGCGGCATCCTCGAGCAATTTCGCGAAGCCGTCGGTATCGGCGGCGGCCATGGTGGCGACCTCATCGGTCCAGGCCAGATGCCCGATCTGATGGGCGATACTCCAACCGGGCGCCGGCGTGGGCTGCGACCAGTCCGCTGCCGCCAGCGCGGCAACGATGCGTTCCAGTGCGGTGCATTCGTCGGAGAAGTCGCGCAGCAGCGCCTCGAGGTCAGCCATCGGTTTCCTGTCTCGTCCGCGGCGTGCTCGAATCCCTACGCAGGCTGCCTCCGCCGGGCCTGTCGCTCGCGCCCGTCGAGGCGCACTACTTCGTACGCCGTCGCGGTTCAGCATCGCAGCGGCTCCGAAAAAATGCAAGCATGCGTGCTTGTATTTGCTACGGACCGCTCCCCTGCCCGGGTCGGGCCGGTTACCAGCCGAAAATCGTCAGGTGGGCGGCGCCGACCACCAGGCCGAGCAGCGCGCCGTGCAGGTACAACAGCCAGGCATCCTGTTCGACCGAGGCGTAGAACATCTCCATGAACTCCCCCGGGGTGAGGTCCTGGAGCTTGCGCGCCGCGAACTCATCGATCTTCTCGGCCTGTTCGAGGGTGAACGCCTCGTCCTCGACCAGGCTCGGGGCCAGACCGACCGCGGCACCAGCCGCGCCGACCTTGAGATTGTCGAACTGGCGACGGCCGAACGCGACGCGCACGATCGAGGTGGTCGGGCCGAGCTGGCGATGGATCTCATCGGAGACCAGCCGCTCGATCAGCTGCCGGGTCTTATCACCATTGGGTCCCTCGAGCAGTTCCTCAGACAGATTCGGCAGCGTGAGCACCTGGTAGGCGAGGATATGCGCGAGATCGGTGGCCGCCTGCGGCTGCCGCTTGGCCAGCAGCGCCTGCTTCCACAGGTATTTGTAGCGCGGCTGCGGATCACCCGGTTCGAAGACCATTTTGACGGCGATGACATTGACGATCACGCCGATCGCCGCGGAGGCCAGCAGCACGATCGCCCACCCCGGCACCCAGCCGAGCACCGGAATGGTGTGGTGCACATGCATATACAGTGCGAGCAGCAGGCCGAACGGCGCGCCGAGCAGGCCGATCCGCACCATGAAGCGCAACTCCGGTGCGGCGATGGTGGTGGTCAGATCCTTCAGGATGTACGGGTTTTCCCGCAGATAGCGGATGACGAAGGATTTGATATCGATGAGCTGGTCGACATTGTCGCCGAGCGATTCGAAGGCGCGCTTGGTCAATGCGGGCAATTCCCGATCCACCCGCTGATAGATGATCTGTTTCATGGCCTTGGGCACGCCGCGCCACAGATCCGGATTCTCCCGATACATCAACTCGTCGACCAGGGGCTGCACCTGCTTGCTCGCGAGTACCGCGATGTAGTCGGCAATACCCTGCAGATCCAGTTCGTGAATGAAATCGCGCGGACTGCCGATGCGCATGAGCGCCTTGTCGACACAAATGCTGGCCATCTTCTCGGCACGCGCCGGAATGAAGCCCTGAAATCCGAACCGGCGGCCGTCGCCGGAGAATGTCGGCAGCACCTGGACCCGGCGCGGAAAATACGGATACAACACCTGCAGGCCCGGAATCCGGATGCCGCGAAATACGACGGGCCAGAACAGCATCAGCACACCGGTCCAGTTGGTGAGCCATCCGGCCAGTGCGCTGAAGATGGGGAAGGTGATCAGATCGACGCTGAACTTGGACAGGCCGGTCAGCTGTTCCCAATCGATGAACACTCCGGATGCGAGTGTTGTCATCGTGGGATCCCGTTGCCCGAGGTCTGAGTGTTTGTATGACGACTCATGTTTCAGGCAGCCGTTCCTTGCGGAGTGGCAGTCCCCGTCTGATCAGCGTTGGAGTCGCCGTGCGGGGTAGACGCTTCGACGCCTCCTGCCTTCCCCACCGCGGTGGCGGGGTCGGTCTTGCGGGTGGCTCCACGTCCTTGTCCAGCCGTGACGCTGGCGGCCGGGCTACTCCCGGTACCGGTCCTCGTTGCACTACCGATGGTGGTGTCGCCTAGGCGGGCGAGGTTGATCGCCGCATTCAGATCCCGATCGATGGGCGGGCATCCGTTGCGGCAGTAGTAGATGCGGTCCCGCAGCGATAGCTTGGTTTTCGCTTGGCAGCGGGAACACGTCTGGGTGGAAGGAAACCAGCGCCCGGCCATGCTCAGCGTGGTCTGGTTCCAGGCAGCTTTGTAGCCGAGCAGGGTCGCGATCCGACCGAGCGCGGCATCGCCGACCGCGCGGTTCAGGCCGCGTTTGCGGCTGCCACCGCGGCGGCTCATACCGTTTATGTTGAGGTCCTCTACGACAACGACCCGGTGCTCGCGGGCGAGTTTGGTTGTCGCTGTATGGAGTTCATGGCGTCGGATATTGCCCACGCGGGCATGGAGTTTCGCGATCCGAGCCTGGGTGCGCAACCACCGCCTCGACGGTTGGCGGCGGCACCGGGCATCCGGGTCCCACGGCCCCTTTTGGCGCCTCGCTCGCCGCTGCAGTGCCCGCAGGTGTGACCGGGTCGCGGCCAGTGGCTTCGGTGCTGGCACGCGATCGACCTCGGTGCCGTCGGGCGCGGCGACCACGAGCAGGTCTCGCACCCCGACATCTACCCCGACCACTTGGTGTTCGGATCGGGGCGCGTGCGCAGCCCGCTTCTTGCCTTCGACGATGGTCTGGAACGAGCAGTACCAGCGACCACCGTCGAATCGTACGGTGGCCGACAGGATTCGCGCGTTCCCGGCCTCCACGTGGCGGGCGAGTTTGCGGGTCGACTCATGGGTGTGGATGGTGCCCAACACCGGCAGCGTCACGTGATGGCGGTCGTCATCCACACGGATGGTGCCGGTGGTGAACCGCACCGATCTGGTGGCGTGATACTTGGACTTGAACCGCGGAAATCCGATTCGCGCGCCCGCTCGATCACCCCGGCGCGATTTGCTCCACGCGTCCAAGCCGCGAGCCAGCGCGTCCAGGCCGGTGTTGTAGGCCTCCTTCGAGTTTTCCTGCCACCACGGTGCTGCCTCGTGCTTGCGCTGGTTCCACGTCTTGCGCAGCGCTGGCAAACTCCAGCCCTGTGCGGGCGTCATCTCGTGTTCGGCGATGCCGTAGGAGCGTTCTGCGGTCCGCTGATCGCTCACCGCTCGCACGTGCGCAAGCATGTGGTTGAACGAGAACCTGCTCGCACCGCAGTGCGATTGCAGCGCTCGCACCTGAGCCGGAGTCGGGTCCAGCGCGAAACGATACGCCTGCGCCGTCCATCCGTCGGGGACCTCGAACCGTCCCATCGGCTACACCCCCTACTTCCGCCCAAGTGGTGAGATATCTAGCTGCCAACATTCTCATTGGCTCTACCGGGTGTCAACGCGGGCTCGAGACCAGGACCGAGTGCCCTGTGCCCGCGTCCCAACAGCGTGCGCCGCGTGCGATGCATGAGTCGCCGGTGTTGCCGCTCGTGTAGCTCGACTGGCGGTGCGATGGCCAGCCTCCCTCCGAACACGCACCTACTCTTCTCGGACGCAGCGGCTCAGCGATTACCTCGGCCTCCGGAAGTGGCACGGTCCGCCCGAACACCCGGCCAGCCCACCACTTTCCGCGGCAAACCGAGCGGCCGCCGGGGTAGGTATCGCGGTGCGCGAAGTCCTCCGCTGGACTGTGCCGCAGCGCGCATCGGATTCCGCGAAGCTCGACATCGTGCCAGGTCAGAGGGTTATCTGTGGCAACGTGATTCGCCGTGAGCGAACGTGGCGAGGGTTCCGGAACAAACGCGATCACCGCGGGGTTGACTGGGCATCGCTCAACTTTTGGAAGGGTCGAACACGTGACTACACCACAGAACCTGCCGGTGCTGTTCCTGACCGATCCGATCGTGCTGCCGGGCATGGTCGTGCCCATCGAACTGGACGAATCGGCGCAGGCCGCCATCGACGCCGCGCGCGCCGCGAATACCGACGCGGTGCTGCTCGCGCCCCGATTGACCGAGGGCTACGCCTCCTACGGCGTCGTCGCCACCATCGAACAGGTCGGCCGGATGCGCGGTGGCGCGCCCGCCGCGGTGCTGAAGGCCGAACGGCGCGCCAAGATCGGCCACGGGGTCACCGGGCCGGGCGCCGCGCTGTGGGTCGAGGCCGAACCGGTCGAGACGCCCGCCGCCGACGGGCGCACCAAAGAACTTGCCGCCGAATACAAGAAGCTCGTCGTTTCGGTGCTGCAGCGCCGCGAGGCCTGGCAGATCATCGACGCGGTCAATCAGCTGACCGATCCGTCGGCGATCGCCGATACCGCGGGCTACGCGCCGTACCTGACCGCGGACGAGAAGCGTGAGCTGCTCGAAACTCCGGACATCGCACAGCGTTTGACCAAGCTGATCGAGTGGACCAAGGCGCATATCGCCGAGGCCGAGGTCACCGAGAAGATCAGCGAAGATGTCCGCGAGGGCATGGAGAAGAGTCAGCGCGAATTCCTGCTGCGCCAGCAGCTCAATGCCATCCGCAAGGAACTCGGCGAGGACGAGCCCGACGGCGCCGACGACTACCGCACCCGGGTCGAACAGGCCGATCTGCCCGATGACGTGCGCGCCGAGGCGCTGCGCGAGGTCGGTCGGCTGGAGCGGGCCAGCGATCAGAGCCCGGAATCCGGCTGGATCCGGACCTGGCTCGATACCGTGCTCGAACTGCCGTGGACGGTGAAAACCACCGACAGCACCGACGTTTCGGCCGCTCGCGCGGTGCTGGACGCCGATCACCACGGGCTGGACGAGGTCAAGGACCGCATGGTCGAGTACCTGGCCGTGCGCTCCCGGCGGGCCGCGCGCGGACTCGAGGTCGTCGGCGGACGCGGCTCCGGCGCGGTGCTGGCGCTGGTCGGTCCGCCCGGTGTCGGCAAGACCTCGCTGGGTGAATCCGTGGCACGGGCCATGGGTCGCAAGTTCGTTCGCGTCGCGCTCGGCGGCGTGCGCGACGAGGCGGAGATCCGCGGTCACCGGCGCACCTACGTCGGCGCACTGCCCGGCCGGATCGTGCGCGCCATGAAGGAGGCGGGTTCGATGAATCCCGTTGTCCTGCTGGACGAGATCGATAAGGTCGGCTCGGACTTCCGCGGCGATCCGGCCGCGGCGCTGCTCGAGGTGCTGGATCCGGCGCAGAACCACACCTTCCGCGACCACTACCTGGATCTGGATCTCGATCTGTCCGATGTGCTGTTCATCGCGACCGCCAATGTCATGGAGACCATCCCCGGCCCGCTGCTGGACCGGATGGAGCTGATCACCGTCGACGGTTACACCGAGGACGACAAGGTGGCCATCGCCCGCGACTTCCTGGTGCCCCGGCAGCTGGAGCGCAATGCGCTGACCGCGCAGGAGGTTTCGATCACCGACGAGGCATTGCGTGAGGTCGCGGCCAACTACACCCGGGAAGCCGGTGTGCGGCAGATGGAGCGGTTGATCGCGAAGGCGTTGCGCAAGGCCGCGACTCGGCTGTCCGAGGACGGAAGCGGTTCGGCCGCAGACGACATCGTGGTGTCGCTGGGTTACGACGCCGAGCTGGGCTACGACTCGTCGGCGGAATCGGAGTCGTTGACCATCGATCTGGGCAATCTGAAGGATTACCTGGGCCGTCCGCGCTTCACCCCGGATTCGGTGGAACGCACCGCCGTCCCCGGTGTGGCAACGGGTTTGGCGGTTACCGGTCTGGGCGGCGATGTGCTCTACATCGAGGCCAATGGCGCCGAGGGCGAGCGCGCGCTCACCCTGACCGGTCAGCTCGGCGATGTCATGAAGGAGTCGGCGCAGATCGCCCTCACCTACGTGCGCTCGCACCTGGCGGAGATCGGCATCGAAGCGTCGGTGCTGGATCGCAATATCCACATCCACTTCCCGGCGGGCGCGGTGCCGAAGGACGGTCCTTCGGCGGGCGTCACCATGGTCACCGCCCTGGTGTCGCTGGCGCTGGGTCGGCAGGTGCGCGCGGATGTCGGCATGACCGGTGAGGTCACGCTGAACGGCCGGGTGCTGCCGATCGGCGGCGTGAAGCAGAAGCTGATGGCCGCCCAGCGCGCGGGCCTGAAGACGGTGTTCATCCCGGCCCGCAATGAGCCGGATCTGGACGATGTGCCCGCGGAAGTGCTGGCCGCCCTGGATGTTCGCCCCGTCGCCGATGTGGCCGACATCCTGGCCTACGCCATCGAACCGGTCGCCGAACCGGCCCTGGACACTCCGGTCTTCGCGGCGAGCGCCTGATATTCGGCCGAACGGGCCGTGCACCTGTGCACGGCCCGTTTTCGCGTGCATGGTCACCGTGACCGCGACGCAAGGGCGATGCAAGCCCGTGCGCACACGATCGGGACATGACTACTACAGAGCAGACTCCCGTACTCGTTGTCGGCGGCGGACTGGTCGGGCTGTCGGCCGCGCTGTTCCTCGAGTACCACAGTGTCCCTTATGTTCTGGTCGAACGCCGGGCCAAGACGTCGGTGCTGCCCAAGGCGCGCGGTCTGCACACCAGAACCACCGAGCTGTTCCGCCAGGTCGGGGTGGCGGATCGGGTCGAGCGCGCCGCCGCGACCGCACTGCGGGCGGGCAGCTTCGGCGGTGCCAGCACGGGCGCCACTCTGATCGCGGCTCAGCCGCTGGATATCAGTCATTTGGGGCGGGCAATGGCGGCCGCCGATCCCAGCCCATCGCGGTTCTGCTTCCTGCCGCAGGTGCTGCTCGAGCCGGTGCTCGCCGAGCAGGCCCGCGAGCGCGGCGGTGATCTCCGATTCGGGGTGGAGCTGGTCGAATTCGAGCCCGACGATGCCGGCGTGACGGCAACCCTGCGCGACGCGGCGGGCACTACCTCGGTGATCCGGGCCGACTATCTCATCGCCGCCGACGGTGCGGCCAGCACGATTCGTCGGGCATTGGGTATCGAGGGCTGGGAGGTGCCACCGACGCACCACTACATCAATGTCTTCGCGCGCACCGATCTCACGGGTGTACTGGGCGGTCGCACGTTCAGCCAGTGTGAGATCAGCAATGACACAGTGCGTGGACTCGTCCTGTCCAAGAACAACACCGACGAATGGTCGTTCCATCTCGAATACGATCCGACGCGCGAGAGCGTCGCGGACTATTCGGACCAGCGCTGTGTCGAGCTGATCCGCGCCGCGATCGGCGTGCCCGATATCGCGGTCGAGCTGCTGGCGCGAAGTGCCTGGGACACCGGCAGTTTCGTGGCCGACGAGTACCGGCGCGGCCGGGTGTTCCTCACCGGCGACGCGGCGCATCGGCACGCACCGTGGGGTGGTTACGGCGGCAATACCGGTGTTGCCGACGCGCACAATCTGGTGTGGAAGCTGGCGGCGGTACGCTCCGGCACGGCCGCGCCCGCACTGCTCGACTCCTATCAGGTCGAACGGTGGCCGCGTGCGATCATCGGCGCCGAACAGGCCAATCTCGGCGCAGACTTCCGCGCTCGCTACGGCATCGAAACACCCGACAACGCAGTCCAGTTGGCGCGCATGTTGGAGTTCGGGGCGGTGATGTCGCGCTTTCGCTACTCGTCGGATGCGGTATCGCACCGGAGCGTTCGCGGCGTCGAATGGGTTGAGCCGCATGTCGATCGGCTGACGGGTCAGGTTGGCACGCGGTTGCCGCACGTGTGGATCGATGCCGAGCAGACCACGTCGACCCTGGATCTCTGCGGGCCCGGCTACGCGTTGCTGATCGCGGGCGCCGCCGCGGCTTGGCGTGATGCCGCGGCGTACACCCAGCGGGAGACCGGAATCGATATCGCCGTGCACGGGTTGGCCGCCGAATGGAGTGCCTGCACGGGTCTGCCCGAGGGCGGTGCGTTGCTGGTGCGTCCCGACGGACATGTGGCCGCGCGCTCGGACGAGGGTCTGTACCCGAGGTCGCTGTGCGAAACCATACGGTCGCTCATGGGCTGGTCATCGGATACCGCATCGGTGCTCGACACCAAGGCCACTGCTTGAACTCGAGGTCGGTGGCGCACAGGAGATCGTGCACCACCCGAAGTCGACTGTGCCGCAATATGACCCGCGGCATCAGTTGCCGTTCGCCCCCAGTTCGCGCTCGACCGAGCGCGCGGTGCCCTGGGCGACCGCGCACAGCACCGGCTCCGCATCCGCGCTCTCGGCATAGATTTCGCAGGAGACAACGGCTTGGCGGCGCGTCGATCCGGTGACGGTGGCCGCGGCGCGCAGCCGCGTGCCCGCCGCCGGGCGCAGGTAGGTGATGGTGAAACCGCCGGTGAGGACATTGGCGCCGAGTATCGTACCGGCCGCGAAGGTGAGTGCGTTATCGGCCGCATACGACACCACACCGCCGTGTACGAAGCCGAATTGCTGGCCCAACTCGGGCCGGATGGCAATGATCAGGGTCGCGGCGCCGTCGCCGAATGCGGCGATCTCGGTGCCGACCAGCTGTGCGAACGGCTGTGCGGCGAGCACCTGCCGCGCCAGGTCCAGGTCGAGGGTGATCGTGGGCATGAGGTCTCCGTTGGTCAGTGGTTCAGTCGTTCGGCGTGCCCAGCGCCTGCCAGGCGGCATCGGCGAGTTCGCGCGCGACATCAATAGGGGCCGTGCGGATTTCGCCGCCGAGCCAATGTCGGGAGTACTCCTGCGCCGGGCCCAGCCACAGGGCGTAGAGGAGATCGAAATCGAGGTCGCGCACCGCGCCGTAGCCGGCGTGGGTGCGCCACCAGCGCATGACATTGCGCAGGAATTCCCGATTGCTCTCGCTCTCGCGCACGCCGGGCGGCCGAGCTGAATTGAGAACCGTTGCGCGGTACTGATTTTCGGTGACCCAACGCAGATGTTCGATGACTCCGGCGGTGACTCCGGCTCGCGCGTCGGTACTTTCGCCGACCACGACCCAGAAGTGCTCCTGATAGTCGGCGAGCGCATGCGCCCATACCTCGCGATACAGGTCCGCCTTGTCCGGGAAGTGGTGGTAGAGCGCGCCGACGCTGGCGCCGGCCGCATCGCGGATCTGGGTCAGTGTGGTCTCCAGCGGCCCCTGTTGCGCGAACTGACGCTCGGCTGCCAGCAGCAACCGATCTCGAATCTTCACAACCAGAATTTAGTTCTGTTTTGCGGACGGCGCAATGCCCGGCGGTCCACTGCCACGCACTACGGTCGTCGTCACTCTGCGGGCGGCAGAGACAGGGCAGATGAGACCGCCGGTAACAAACGATCAGGCAGTCGGTCGGGGCCTGCGCAGCAGCCAGGCCAGCAACGATCGCCTGGGCGGGCGCGGATACTTCGCGACCACCGTCCCGGAACCGATCTCCCCATCGACCCGGATCAGCGGCGACCCGGGCAGAGCGCCCTCGGTCACCTTGTTCTTGATGGTGCCGCTCTTGGTCTGTACGCGATCGAGATCGACCCGCCAGCCGCGCGGCACGATCAGCGCTACGGTGCCGGAACCGACCGATGCGTGCACCACGACCTCGCGATGCGGGCACAGCGCCCGGGTGAAGTCGATTGTGATACCGCCGGAACTACATTCGGCCGTGATGTCGGCCGAGACGATCCACTCACCGTCCTTCACCCGCGCGCCACTTCCGGTGCGCAGCTCGATCGGTTCGCGCGCCGCCGCGACCACCGGCAGATCGGCGGTGATGGCGACGAGTTCGGTCGTCGTCTGCGCCGAGTACACCGCGACCAGCCGCTTATCCAGCTCGAGCAAGTCGAGTTGCCCCTCGTCCACGGCGAGTTGCAGCTGTCGTGCCGCGACCTCGCGGTCGGTATCGCCGACCCGAACCGCGGGCACGACGGGCAGGTTGTCCGGTACGTCGGTCATGCGCAGTGCTCCCCTTGCTCGTCCTTCGGAAAATCCTACGGCTGCGCCGGTTCCCCGGGGCCGTTGCGATAGGCAGTGTGCGGCCCGATCGTGGCGAATTTCCGCTGGGTGTCACCGGCATGCGGTAAGACGGACATATGCCCAGGTGGCTGCTGCACGTCGATCTCGACCAGTTCCAGGCGGCGGTGGAGTTCCGTCGCCATCCCGAGCTGCGCGGCCTGCCGGTCATCGTGGGCGGCAATGGCGATCCCGATGAGCCGCGCAAGGTGGTGACCTGCGCGTCCTATCCGGCCAGGGCATTCGGGGTGCGCGCGGGGATGGCGCTGCGCTCGGCCAAGCGCAAATGTCCCGACGGGATTTTCCTGCCGCTGGATATGGCCACCTACGAGGAGGCCTCCGATGAGGTCATGGCGCTGCTGCGGACCTTCCCCGGCCGCGTCGAGGTATGGGGTTGGGACGAGGCCTTCCTCGCCGCCGATACCGACGATCCCGAGCAGCTGGCGCGCGAAATCCGGAGCGCCATCGCCGAATTGGATCTGACCTGCGCCATCGGCATCGGTGACAACAAGCTCACGGCCAAGCTGGCAACCGGTTTCGCCAAATCCGCGGGCAAATCCTCGGCCGCACCGGCCGATACCGACGGCGCGGCGGCGGGCATGTTCCGGCTCACCGCCGCGAACTGGGTCGAGGTCATGGCGCATCGTCCGACAAATGCGCTGTGGGGCATCGGAAATCGGATCGCGGCCCGGATGTCCGAACTCGGCATCGAAACCGTCGCCGATCTGATGGCCGCCGACCGACATCGCCTCGCCGCCGAATTCGGCCCGAATACCGGGCCGTATCTGCGGGTTCTCGGTCACGGCAAGGGCGATACCGACGTGACGACCGAACCGCGAGTTCCGGTGGGGCGCAGTAAATCCGAGACCTTCCCGCATGATCTGACCGATCCGGGGGAGATCCGGGCCCAGGTCGCGCGCCTGGCCACCGAGGTGGCCGAGGAGATGGCCGCCGCCGGTCGCATTCCGCTGCGCGTCGCGGTGACCGTCCGCACCAATACCTTCTACACCCGCAGCAAACAGGAAAAGCTGCCCGAGCCGACCACCGATATCGCGATGATCGTCGAAACCGCCCTGCGCATCATCGATCGCTTCGAACTCGATCGCCCGGTGCGCCTCCTCGGCGTCCGACTCGAGCTGGTTCCCGAATGAGGCATAGCGCCTTCGTATCGACACGGCGGTTGGGTCGATGTGGCCGTGGGATCTGTCCCGGGAGGCGCCCACGCTCGTATGCTCGTCGGCATGGAGTTCTTGGCGATGGTGGCACACGAATCGGACAGCGGGGTCGTGCTCACCCGGGAGCAGGTCGACGAGGACTTCCTCGGGCCGGGCGAAGTCACGATCAAGGTGCATTACTCGAGCGCGAACTATAAGGACGGACTGGCGATCACCGCGGGCGGTGGCGTGGTCCGCAACTATCCGATCATTCCCGGCATCGATATCACCGGTGAGGTCTTCTCCTCCGAGGTCGACGATTTCGCCCCGGGCGACCTGGTGGTGGCGCACGGCTACGATATCGGCGTTTCGCACAACGGCGGTTTCGCCGAATATGCCAGGGTGCCCGCCGACTGGGTGGTCAAGCTGGACGGTCTGGACACCCGCGACGCGGCCGCGCTCGGCACCGCCGGATTCACCGCCGCATTGAGTGTGCAGGGCCTGCTCGATCACGGACTGACCCCGGAGACCGGCGCGGTGCTGGTCACCGGCGCGACGGGCGGCGTGGGCAGCGTGGCCATCGATATCCTGTCCGGTCTCGGCTTCGAGGTGATCGCCTCCACCGGTAAGACCGATGCGGGCGATCTGCTCGCCGAACTCGGTGCCAACGAGGTGATCGGCCGATTGCCGGAGGATCCCGAGGCCAAACTCCGCCCGCTGACGAAGGCCACCTGGGCGGGTGCGGTGGACAGCGTCGGCGGCAGATCCCTCGCCTACATCCTCAGTGCCATCGGCTACGGCGGCTCGGTCGCGGTCAGCGGCCTCACCGGGGGCGCGGATCTGCCCACCACCGTCATGCCGTTCATCCTGCGCGGCGTATCGCTGCTGGGCATCGACTCCGCCTATGTCCCGATCGAGAAGCGCCGCGCCCTGTGGTCGCGACTGGCCAATGAGCTACGGCCGCAGCACCTTTCGACCATCGAGAACTTCGCCCCGATCACCGACGCCGAAAACGTGCTGCGCGCCATCCAGCACGGCGCCCATTCCGGCCGCACCGTCTTCGGCGTCGCTGGCGAATTCTGATCGCAACCGAAAAGCCCGGCTCGATGTGATCGAGCCGGGCTTTTCAGTGAGCGCGAATCAGGCCGCGACGGTGACCGGTTCCTCCGCGAACTGCGTGCGGTACAGCTCCGCATAGCGGCCGTCGGCGGCCAGCAGTTGCGTGTGCGTGCCGCGCTCCACGATTCGTCCGTCCTCCAGGACCAGGATCTGGTCGGCGGTGCGGATGGTGGACAGGCGGTGGGCGATCACCAGTGCGGTGCGACCGTCCAGCGCCTCCGAAAGCGCCTCTTGGACAGCGGCTTCCGAGGTCGAATCCAGCGATGCGGTCGCCTCGTCGAGAATCACCACGCGGGGTTGCTTCAGCAGCAGCCGGGCGATGGTCAACCGCTGGCGTTCACCGCCGGAGAGACGGTAACCGCGCTCGCCGACGACGGTGTCCAGACCGTCCTGCAGTGATTCGACGAGATCGCGCAGTCGGGCTCGCTGCAACGCATCCCACAGTTGCGCCTCTGTCGCCTCCGGGCGGGCCAACAGCAGGTTGGCGCGAATCGTGTCGTGGAATAGGTGGCCGTCCTGGGTGACCAGGCCGACGGTATCGCGGATCGAGGTCGTACTCAGTTCGCGCACGTCGGTCCCGTTCAGCCGCACCGCACCGCCGTCGACGTCGTAGAGCCGGGAAACGAGTTGGGCCACCGTGGATTTCCCGGCGCCCGAGGAGCCGACCAGCGCGACGAGCTGACCGGGTTCGGCCCGCAGCGACACATTGTGCAGCACCTCGACCCCGCCGCGGGTGTCCAGCGTCGCGACATCCTCCAGCGAGGCCAGCGACACCTTGTCGGCCGAGGGGTAACCGAAGCTGACATCGTCCAGCTCGACCGCGACCGGACCCGCGGGCACCGCGACGGCATCGGGCGCGTCCTCGATGAGCGGCCGCAGATCGAGCACCTCGAAGACCCGCTCGAAGCTCACCAGCGCGGACATGATCTCCATCCGGGCGCTGGCCAGTGCGGTCAACGGGGTGTAGAGGCGGGTCAGCAGCAGCGAAAGCGATACCACCGCACCGGCATCCAGCTGGCCGCGCAGCGCGTACCAGCCGCCGAGTCCGTAGACCAGGGCCAGCGCCAGCGCCGAAACCAGGGTCAGCGAGGTGACGAAGACGGTCTGCAGCATCGCCGTGCGCACCCCGATATCGCGCACCCGACGCGCCCGCAGCGCGAATTCCTCGGACTCCTGCTGTGGCCGCCCGAACAGCTTCACCAGGGTCGCGCCCGGTGCGGAGAACCGCTCGGTCATCTGGGTGCTCATGGCCGCATTGAGTCCGGCCGCCTCGCGCTGCATGCCGGCGAGCCGATTGCCCATCCGCCGCGCCGGAACCACGAATACCGGCAGCAGCACCAGTGCGAGCAGGGTGATCTGCCAGGAGATGCGGACCATGACGGCGAGTGTGAGCGCGAGGGTCACCAGGTTCGTGACCACACCGGAGAGGGTGTCGCTGAACGCGCGCTGCGCCCCGATCACATCGCTGTTCAACCGGCTGACCAGCGCACCGGTGCGGGTCCGGGTGAAGAACGCGACCGGCATCTTCTGCACATGATCGAAGACGGCCGTCCGCAGATCCAGGATCAGCCCCTCACCGATCCGCGAGGACAGCCAGCGAATCAGCAGGCCGAGTGCGGCATCGGCCACCGCGAGCCCGCCGATCACCATCGCGAGGATGACGACCACTCGCGGCGCGGCCCCGCCGACAATGTCATCGACAACCCGACCGGCCAGCACCGGCGTCGCCACCGCCAGCAGTGCGGATATCACGCTGAACAGCAAGAACGCACCGATCCGGCGGCGATGCGGCCCCGCGAACCGCAGGATGCGCTCGGCCGTCGCGAGCCGGAACGGCCGCTGCTCCTGCGGCGCGTTCGCCCGTCGGTACATCTGGCTCCACGCCACCGATTCGATACTCACCTGGTACTCCCTCTCGCTCCCCACCCATCGAACTCCTGGGCACCGACATTAAGACCTCAACATTGGTTGAGAGCAAGCCCATTCCGCCCCGATTCCGCGCACAGCGAAACGGCTTCACGCAGAATCCGCACGGAGCCTGTCGCCGAATCGACTGTCGCGCAGAAGCGCTGAAGCCGCCGGAGCCGCTGACGCCGCTGAAGCTGCCGGAGCTGCTGAAGCTGCCGGAGCCGCCGGAGCCGCCGGAGCCGCCGGAGCCGCCGGAGCCGCCGGAGCCGCTGAAGCTGCCGGAGCCGCCGGAGCCGCTGAAGCTGCCGGAGCTGCCGGAGCTGCCGGAGCTGCTGAAGCTGCCGGAGCTGCTGAAGCTGCCGGAGCCGCTGAAGCCTCGGAACCGCTGAAGCCTCGGAACCGCCGAACCGCCAAAGCTGCTGAAACCGCCACTAAAGGCGACTTCCCCAGCTGCCTCGGCGCACCTCGTCGGCGATATCAATGCCGAGGGAAGCGCGGCCGACAATTCCGGTGTCGCGCCCGGCAGTCAGGCCGCTGGACTTGGCGTTGCCGTATGCAGCTCGGTTACTGAGCATTGAAAATGTGCGGCGAGTGCGCGCCCACACTCGATTGCATCGAGCCGGACACACCGCAGTTCGAAGGGATCGCGTCGTAGCGAGCCGTAATTCGCGCCCGAATTTCGGCACGACCAGCGCAAACTTCGATCCGGCAAAAGTGCGGATCCCGATGAGCGCGCGGATCTCGCGGTGGTGGTGCGGGCGTGCATAGGCTGGCGGGGTGGACGAGGAGTGGGTGGTCGAGGGCTTGCGGCGCACGATCGCGGGTGAGGTCGACGCGTCCGCCCGCCGACGCGCGGAGTACTCCTCGGATGCGTCGAACTATCGGGTGCTCCCCACCGCCGTGGTCTTCCCACGCGTGGACGAGGATGTGGCGCGCACTGTCGAGTTCGCCAGAAACAGCGGGCTGTCGATTACCGCGCGGGGCGCGGGAACCTCGGTGGCGGGCAATGCCGTCGGTCCGGGGATCGTGCTCGACTTCAGTCGATATATGAATGCCGTCCGCGAGGTGGACCCGGAGCAGCGGGTGGCGCGGGTCCAACCGGGTGTCGTCCTTTCGGAACTACAGCGTCGGGCGGGGGTGCACGGGCTGCGGTTCGGGCCCGATCCGTCGACGCAGAATCGGTGCACGCTCGGCGGGATGATCGGCAACAACGCGTGCGGACCGCATGCGGTGGCGTGGGGGCGCACCTCGGACAATGTGCGTGAGCTGCGCATTCTCGATGGGGCGGGTGCGGTGCGGACGCTCGCGGACGATCCGTCGGTAGTCCCCGGGCTGCCCGAATTCACCAGGGCGAGTCTGGCCGTGCTGCGCACCGAACTCGGCCGATTCGATCGGCAGGCCTCCGGCTATGGCCTCGAACATCTACTGCCGGAACGTGGTTCGGCGGTCGCCAAATCGTTCGTCGGCAGCGAGGGCACCTGCGGGATTTTGCTCGAGGCCGCGGTTGCTCTGGTCCCGCTGCCTCGGGCCACCGTGCTCACGGTGCTCGGATATCCCGATATCGCCAGCGCCGCGGACGATGTCGCGGCCGTGATGGCATGTGATCCGATCGCGGTCGAGGGCATCGACGCGCGACTGGTCGATATCGTGCGGGTACACCGCGGCGCTACCAGCGGCGTACCGGAACTGCCGCGCGGTAGCGGCTGGCTGTTCGTCGAATCCGCCGCCGACACCGCCGCCGAGGCATATGCCGCCGCCGAAAAGCTCTGCCGGACCGTCGGTGCGCTCGACGCCAAGATCGTCACCGATGCCGGTGTCGCCGCGGCACTGTGGCGGATCCGGGCCGAAGGGGCCGGGTTGGCCGGTCGCACGCCGGCGGGTCATCCGGCGTGGCCGGGCTGGGAGGACGCGGCCGTCCCGCCGCGGCATCTCGGCGCGTATCTGCGCGATTTCGCCGCGCTGACCAGCGATCACGGCGTGGACGGACTGCTCTACGGCCATATCGGCGACGGCTGTATCCACGTCCGGCTCGATCTGCCCATTGCCGATGCGCCGCAACGCTTTCGGACATTCCTGCGTGACGCGACCGAACTGGTGGTCCGCTATGGCGGATCACTGTCCGGCGAGCACGGCGACGGCCGAGCTCGCTCGCAACTGCTCTCGGCCATGTACTCCCCGGAAGCACTCGATGTATTCGCCGGATACAAGGCACTTTTCGATCCGGACGGGGTATTGAATCCGGGCGTACTGGTCGCCCCGCGTCCGATCGATGCGGATCTGCGGCTGGTCGGTGTGCGTCCGATCGAACGCGCCGGTGGTTTCGCGTTTCCGCAGGACAACGGTGATCTCGCCGCGGCCGTACATCGCTGTGTCGGTGTCGGCAAATGCCGTGCCGATACCCGGGCGACCGGTGGTTTCATGTGCCCGTCCTATCTGGCCACGGCCGACGAGAAGGACAGCACCCGCGGTCGGGCCCGGGTGCTCCAGGAGGTGGTGCGCGGCGCACTCCCCTGGTCGTCCGAGGCGGTCGCCGAATCGCTGGATCTGTGCCTGTCCTGCAAGGCATGTCGCTCGGACTGTCCGGCGGGGGTCGATGTAGCGACCTATAAGTCCGAGGCGCTTTACCGCCGGTACCGGCATCGCCCGCGACCGATGGATCACTACACGCTGGGCTGGCTGCCGCGCTGGCTTGCTGCCATGAGTCGGATGCCGCGTGCGGTAAACGCAGCGGCGGATATCGGATGGTTGCGCCGAATCGGTTTGCGCGCCGCTGGAATGGATCCGCGCCGCGCGGTGCCGAGGCTGGCGGACCGCAATTTCCGCCGGATCTGGCGTGGCCTGAACGAGCAGGCGGATTCGTCGAGTCATCCGCGAGCGGCGCAGCCCGCGATCGGTCGAGCGCCAGCAATCCCATCGACCGATATCGCCCGATCGCCGGAGTCGACCGACGGCCTGCCATCGGCGGACGACTCGCACCCGCAGGGTGTCGCACCTCGGGAGGTCATGCTGTGGGTCGATACCTTCACCGACGTCTTCGACCCCGAAATAGGCTTGGCCGCAGTGGAATTGATCGAATCGCTCGGCTATCGCGTGCGCATCCCACAGCGGCGCGTGTGCTGCGGACTGACCTGGATCAGCACCGGTCAACTCGATGGCGCCCGAGCCCGACTGCGGGCCACATTGAATGCACTGGATGAGCACGTACGCGGCGGTGGCATTGTCGTCGGCCTCGAACCGTCGTGCACGGCCGTGCTGCGCGCGGACCTGCCGGAACTGCTGCCGGAGGACCCCCGTGCGGCCGCGACCGCCGCGGCCGTGCGCACCCTCGCGGAATTCCTCGCCGAACAGCCGAACTGGCGACCGCGACCGCGGACCGGACAATCCGTGGTGGTCCAACCGCATTGTCATCACCATGCCGTACTCGGCTTCGATACCGATCGCCGAATATTAGCCAGCATGGGTGCAAATGTGACCGAAGTCACCGGATGTTGCGGCCTCGCGGGAAACTTCGGAATGCAGTCCGGGCACTACGACATTTCGGTCGCGGTGGCCGAGAATGGCTTGCTCCCCGCGCTGCGGAATGCGGCCCACGATTCGATCTTGATCGCGGACGGTTTCTCATGTCGCACCCAGGCGACGCAGCTGAGCGGCCGCCGCGGGCTACACCTTGCGCAATTCCTGCTCGGCGAGTGAGCGTCAGCTGCCGAACGGCAGGGTGCCGGGCGGAATCTGGTAACCCGAGCTGCCCGCGGAAACCGCACCCCAGGCATTGAGCAACCAGTTGAGCACAGTGGTGATCATTCGAAACCTCCGTTATGGCGACTGCCAGCTGTTTGCCGAACGCAACAATATCGCCGCAGTTATTTGTCGCGTTACAAAATAGTGGAGCATCTGGGATTATGGCGAATCGCTATCAAGAATCGCACACTCGGGCCGGAACTCCGGTGAGCCACGCAACATTCCGGCATGCGCAAACGGTGGGCGCGAGGACCGCGCGCAGGGCCTGCGGGCACAATGAGTCGGTGCGCAATCAGACGGCCGAACCGGACCGGAGCCGGTCCGGTCCGACCAGGACGGTCACCGCCGAGGGCCCGATCGACCTCGCGCCGACCCTCGCGCCGCTGTCCCGCGGTCGCGGTGACCCGTGTCACCAGATCACCCCCGACGGTGCGCACTGGCATGCCTCCCGGATGCCGACCGGTCCGGTCACCTACCGTCTCGCCCAAGCCGGTAGTCATGCGGTCGACGCCCGCGCCTGGGGTCCCGGCGCGGCCGAATTCCTCGATGGCCTCGACCACATGCTGTGCCTGGACGAGGATCTGTCCGATTTCGCCCCGGAACATCCGAAGATCGTCGACGCACACCGCCGCTTCCCCGGACTGCGGATGCTGCGCACCGGCCTGGTCTTCGAGGCATTGGTGCCCGCGGTACTCGAACAGAAGGTGCATACCGTCTCGGCCCGCGCGTCCTGGCGAAAACTGGTGCGGCAGTTCGGTTCGCCCGCGCCGGGGCCAGCTCCCACCGGATTGCTGCTGCCGCCCGATGCCGATACCTGGCGCCGGATCCCGTCCTGGACCTGGCATCGCGCCAATGTCGGGCCGCAGCGCGCGCAGACCATTGTGCGCGCGGCCCGGCTGGCGGATGCGCTGGAGCGGGCGGCCGCCGAGGAACCCGCGGTGGCCGCGCGGCGCCTGCGGACGGTGCCCGGAATCGGTGTATGGACCGCGGCCGAGATCGGCCAGCGTGCCTTCGGCGATGCCGATGCCCTCTCGGTCGGCGACTACCACCTCGCGGCCATCGTCGGCTGGACCCTGCTCGGTGAGCCCATCGACGATGCCGCGATGGTCGAATATCTGGAACCGCTACGGCCACACCGCTATCGGGCCGTCCGCCTGCTGGAGATCAGCGGTTACGCGCACAAGCCGAAGTTCGGCCCGCGCACCCCGCTCACCGATCACACCTGGCACTGACCGGGTCTGTTGCCGGACAACATCTTTCGGCAGACCATCCGCCGTACGGTCGCCGACGTGCCGATGATGGGCCACCGATTCGGCGGTCACCCACCGTAGGACTCGAAGGCAGTCCAGCAGCACAGCCGGAACGCCGGGCTGGCGTGTGGTCGAGACGATGGCTGTCGGCTCGGCGGCGCTCATAAGGGCAGCGCGCGCTCGTCCAACACGCATTTGCCCGCCTCGACCAGTGTCGTGCGGGCCGCGCGGCGGACCCGGCACCGGTCGACGGTGCAGTCGATATGCAATTGCATTGCGGCGTGGGCTTGTTCGGTCGTCAGCACACCAGGGTCGTTGCCACAGGCTAGGAGCGAGGCGACATGCATATTCAGGTTGGTGAGTTGCATCAGGCCACCTCCGCCCGGCGGCGCACCGAGCGGACATGTCGGCTGTATCGGGAGACGGGCCCGTCGTCCCACGGGGCCTGCTGGATCGCCATCCCCAATGCCTCGAGCGGGGTGAGTCCGATCCCTTCGGCGAGATTGCCGACCGCGCCGAGCAGCGCTGGCACCACCTCAGCAACCTGCAGTGCGGCCACCGCTTGGGCGCAAGTCAGTGTGCGTCCGGGCAAATAGGAAACCACCCAGCTCTGGTGTCCGACGCTGCGGGCCCGATGCGGGGTCAAATCGCTGGTCATCAACGACGACGCTATGACACTTACAGCCATGACTCCTCGTTCCTACGTGCGATTACTGCGACGCTCGCGACGCGCCCGGCGGCGGTAGCTTGCGTGACCACGGAGGGCGCCGCGAACGTCGCCATTGAATACGGTGTGTGCCCGGAGCTTCACCAAAGGAGGGGAATGACGCGTATTCACTCCGGGCACATTCCCAGCACACCACCGTGACATGTCACGAACGACGTCCTTGGTGGATATCCAAAGATTTGGCGCGAATTCCCAGCACAAAACCCAACCGGGAAGGGAGGATTCTCCATAGTGGACGAAAGAACCCTCTGCCCAAGCGAAGTGACGGGGAACCGAGCTTGTGGGGTCGCCTCGGAGCAAACCTTTGGGTCTGTATCCGAGCCCGCGGTGTGCGCCGTGGGTGCGGAGGCGGAAGCCTGCGTCATGACGTAGGGACCCGCGAACATCGCAATTGAATACAGAACGGAGCGTGCTGTGTCAGCGAGTTCGGCAAGACGGTCAGACAGTTCCCGGGATGCCTCACAGGGGACCGAACCTTCGGACCGACTATCCCCCGACAACGCCGCCTCCACCCTACCCAGACGCCAACTCGGCAGATATCTTCGGGACTGGCGCACCCAGTCGGGCCTCACCATCGCCGAAGCGTCCCGGCTCATGGAGTGGGGCGCAAGCACCTTGCAGCGCTTGGAAAAAGGCCAGGCAGACCGCATACGCACCATCGATATCCAAGAGCTGTGCCGCATCTACGGCATCCCGGACCAATTGTCCGACGGCCTGAAGGGCCTGGCCCAGCAGGCCGCGGTCAAGAGCTGGTGGCACGCCTACGGCGACCTCATCCCGGAGAACTTCGACGTCTACGTCGGATTGGAGGCATCGGCCCAGCGACTCAACTCCTACCAATCCGAACTCGTACTCGGCCTGCTCCAGATCGCCGACTATGCTCGAGCCCTGAATCGACTTGGCTATCCAGACGATTCGGATGCCGAGATCGAACGCCGCGTCCAATTGCGGTTGCAGCGCCAGGCATTGATCACCCGCAAGGCCGCACCGGCGACGGTGGATGTAGTGTTGCACGAATCGGTCCTGCGCCGGGTGGTCGGTGGCGCCAAAGTGATGGCGGCGCAGCTACGTCATCTTGCCGATATCAGTACCCAACCCAATATCTGCCTGCGTATCCTGCCGTTCGCGGCCGGTGTTCCACTCGGGGTCTCCACCGGACCGTTCACGGTTCTGGGGTTCGGAACCGATAGCAAGGGCCAGCCGGTCGAGCCGCCTGTGGTGTACGCCGAGGGCTTCACGGGGGATCTCTACCTCGAAAGACATGCTGATGTACGGCGGTACGATCGTGCGCACGAGTGCCTCCAGCGCAGTGCGCTGGATATTCAACCCAGCAGACATCTGCTACGGCAGGTAGCGAAGGAGTATGCGGCATGAGTTTGGATCTGGTTGGCGCGCAGTGGTTCAAGAGCACCCGCAGCGGCGCGGGTAAGGACTGCGTAGAGGTCGCCTTCCTCGACGGCGGTCGGGTCGGCCTACGCGACAGCAAGAATCCGAGTGGACCCGCCCTGGTCTTCACCCCGGGCGCATGGGATGCCTTCACCGCCGGTGTGGCGGGTGGCGAGTTCTGAGGGAGTTGCGAGGCGTGAGCATCAACAAGGGCGCGAATGTGGATCTGTCCGACGCTATCTGGCGCAAGGCCGGTGCTGGCACCGGAAAGGACAGCGTGGAGGTGGCGTTGCTAGCGGAGGGGCACGTCGCACTGCGCGACGGTAAGAATCCCGATGGGCCGGTCCTGGTCTTCACGCCCGGTGAATGGGCCGCCTTCACCGCGGGTGTGCACGATGGTGAGTTCGACCGGCCCGAATAGTTCGACCGGCCCGGCGGATAGCCCGCCGGGCCGAGTCACGTGACGGCAGAGCCGTGCGGTGGGCTCGATGCACCATGATCAGATGTGATCGGGAAGATCACGAAACAGTGCAGATTCGACAACGAAAGTGTGTTTGCCGACGGCAATTACGGGTAGACAACAACTTGTGGACCGTGGGCTCAAGAGTTCCCATCCCCGGTACAAGAAATTGCGTCCGGGCGATTGGGTGGAATGGCTGATCGTGGCACTGCTTTTCGCGGTGTCGGCGGTGGGGGTCTTCGTCCTCACCGGCTCATTCCTGTCATCGCTGTTCGTCGGCATGCTGGTGTGGATGGTCGCCGTCGGAGTCGTCGCGTTGCTATAAAGGGTGCGCCGACCGGCCGGGCATCAGATCCCGGCCGGTGGTCGAAAGGGCGGGTCAGCGCCGGAAGAGCTTGTTGCCCAACCAGACCAGCGGATCGTACTTCGTGTCCGCCACCCGTTCCTTCATCGGAATCAGGGCGTTATCGGTGATCTTGATGTGTTCCGGGCAGACCTCGGTGCAGCATTTGGTGATATTGCAGAGTCCGAGTCCCTGCTCGTCCTGCGCCAGATTGCGGCGGTCGGCCACATCGAGCGGATGCATCTCCAACTCGGCGATCCGCATCAGGAAGCGCGGACCGGCGAAGGCTTCCTTGTTCTCCTCGTGGTCACGGACCACGTGACAGGTGTTCTGGCACAGGAAGCATTCGATGCACTTGCGGAACTCCTGGGAGCGCTCCACATCGACCTGCTGCATCCGGTAGTCGCCGGGCTTGAGATCGTCCGGCGGCGTGAAGGACGGGATCTCCCTTGCCTTCTGGTAGTTGAACGACACGTCGGTCACCAGATCCCGGATCACCGGGAAGGTGCGCATCGGCGTGACGGTGATCAGTTCATCCGGCTGGAACGTCGACATCCGGGTCATACACAGCAGCCGCGGCCGACCGTTCACCTCGGCCGAACACGAACCGCATTTGCCCGCTTTGCAATTCCACCGCACCGCTAGATCGGGCGCCTGGGTGGCCTGCAGCCGGTGGATGATGTCGAGCACCACCTCACCCTCGTTCACCTCGACGGTGAAGTCCTGCAGTTCACCGCCGTCGATATCGCCGCGCCACACGCGGAATTCGGCGTCATAACCCATTTTCCCTACGCCTCGCCTTCCGTGGCTGAAATCGAACTTGCCGGATGGGAGGCGAGTTCGGCTGGGTTGTAATACTTTTCGAGCTCACCGAGATCGAAGAGCGAGAGCAGGTCGGCCCGCATCGGGATCTGGTCCTCTGCCACGACCCGAACGCCCGGCACCGGTCCGTCCGCGTCGGCGGAATCGATCGAGCACACCAGCAGCTTGTTGCGCCAGGCCGCATCCATGGCCGGGAAGTCATCGCGGGTGTGTCCGCCCCGGCTCTCGGTGCGCAAAAGCGCTGCCTGTGAGACACATTCGCTGATCAGCAGCATATTGCGCAGGTCGAGGGCGAGATGCCAGCCCGGGTTGAACTGCCGATGCCCCTCCACCGTCACACTGTCGAAGCGTTTGCGCAGGTCGGCGAGGCGCGTGATGGCCTCCTGCAATTCGTGTTCCTTGCGGATGATGCCGACCAGATCGTTCATGGCCTGCTGCAGATCGGTGTGCAGGGTGTACGGGTTCTCCCCCGTCCCTTCGGCAGGCGGATCGAAGGGCGCCACCGCGCCTTTCGCGGCCGCCGCGATATCGGTGTCGGATACCGTTGGCCGCTCGGACAGCTCCTCGACGTAGGTCGCCGCGCCGAGTCCGGCCCGCCGACCGAAGACCAGCAGGTCCGACAGTGAATTGCCGCCGAGCCGGTTCGAGCCGTGCATACCGCCCGAACACTCACCCGCGGCGAACAATCCGGGCACCGTTGCCGCGCCGGTATCCGGATCGACCTCGATGCCGCCCATGACGTAGTGGCATGTCGGGCCGACTTCCATCGGCTCCTTGGTGATATCCACATCCGCGAGCTCTTTGAACTGATGGTGCATCGAGGGCAGTCGCCGCCGGATCTCCTCGGCGGGCAGGCGCGAGGCGATATCCAGGTACACCCCACCGTGTTCGGTGCCGCGTCCCGCCTTCACCTCCGAGTTGATGGCGCGGGCCACTTCATCGCGGGGCAGCAGATCCGGGGTGCGGCGCGCGGAGTCGTTGTCGCGCAACCACTGATCGGCCTCTTCCTCGGTTTCGGCGTACTGCCCCTTGAAGACCGGCGGGATGTACTCGAACATGAAGCGCTTGCCGTCGGTGTTCTTCAGCACCCCACCGTCGCCGCGCACACCCTCGGTGACGAGGATGCCCTTCACACTGGGCGGCCAGACCATGCCGGTCGGATGGAACTGCAGGAATTCCATATTGATCAGCGTCGCACCCGCCCGCAGCGCCAGCGCGTGTCCGTCGCCGGTGTACTCCCACGAGTTGGAGGTGACCTTGTAGGACTTGCCGATGCCACCGGTCGCCAGTACTACCGCGGGCGTTTCGAACAGGACGAACCGCCCGGACTCGCGCCAATAGCCGAATGCGCCCGAGATCCGGTCGCCGTCCTTGAGCAATTCGGTAATGGTGCATTCGGCGAAAACCTTGATGCGCGACTCGTAGTCGCCGGTCTCCGCGAAATCCTCCTGCTGCAGCGAAACGATCTTCTGCTGCATGGTCCGGATGATCTCGAGTCCGGTGCGGTCGCCGACGTGCGCCAGCCGCGGGTAGGTGTGGCCACCGAAGTTGCGCTGGCTGATCCGACCGTCGGCGGTCCGATCGAACAGCGCCCCATAGGTTTCCAGCTCCCACACCCGGTCGGGCGCCTCCTGGGCATGCAATTCGGCCATGCGCCAGTTGTTGAGGAACTTGCCACCGCGCATGGTGTCCTTGAAATGGGTTTGCCAGTTGTCCTTTTCATTGGCATTACCCATCGAGGCGGCGCAACCGCCCTCGGCCATCACGGTGTGCGCCTTGCCGAACAATGACTTGCACACCACCGCGACGGACAGACCGTGTTCGCGTGCTTCGATCACCGCGCGCAGTCCGGCGCCACCGGCACCGATGACGACGACGTCGTATTTGTGCCGTTCCACTTCTGGCATGGCCGCGAAACTCCTGGTTTGTGAGGGCGGTTAGTTGATGAACCGCAGATCCGAAATCGTGTCGCTGGCAACCAACATCACGTAGAAGTCGGTCAGCACCAGCGTGCCGAGGGTGGTCCAGGCCAGCGCCATATGGCGGGTGTTGAGCTTGGAGACCTGGGTCCAGAACCAGTACCGCACCGGATGCGCGGAGAAGTGCTTGAGCTTGCCGCCCATGATGTGCCTGCAGGAATGGCAGGACAGGGTGTAGGCCCAGAGCAGGATCACGTTGCCGAGCAGCACGATATTGCCGAGACCGAAGCCGAACCCGCCGGTCTTGCCGTGGAACGCGTAGATCGCGTCCCAGGTGTTGACCAGTGAAACCAGTACGGCCACATAGAAGAAATAGCGGTGCGCGTTCTGGATGATCAGCGGCAGCTTGGTCTCGCCGGTGTATTTGGCGTGCGGTTCGGCGACCGCGCAGGCGGGCGGGGAGAACCACACCGCGCGGTAGTAGGCCTTGCGGTAGTAGTAGCAGGTCAGCCGGAATCCCAGCAGGAACGGCAGCACCAGGAAGCCCAGTGGCAGGATCGCGGGGATATGGCCGAACCAGGCGCCGAAGTGACGCGCGCCCTCGACGCAGTCGGTGCTCACACACGGTGAGTAGAACGGCGTCAGGTAGTGGTAGTCGTCTACCCAATATGCCGTTCGCACATACGATCTGATCGTCGCGTAGAGGACGAAGGCGGCCAGTCCTACGGCCGTCGTTAGCGGTGGGATCCACCATCGGTCGGTGCGCAGTGTGCGCGCGGAGATGGCGGCCCTGGTCTTGCTGAAGACGCCGGTTCCCGTTTCCGGGGTGGCGGTCGGTGCGGCACTCACAGGTGGATGCCTCGCTGATCTGCTGTGCGGACGGTCCCCGTGACCTCCGCAATCGAATGTGATGCTGAGCACCATACGACACCCTCGCTATCGCGCAGCGGCGTCCCGCCAAACATGACCCACCCTCAGGTCCGTGATTTCCGCCACATTCGATCCAGGTTTACCTACCGCGGGCCGTGGCGAACGGACCGCGAAGCCCCCGAACTCTCCTAAAACAGAACATGATTCGAGCGGGGCCGCCCGCAAGGAAACCGGCGGTCGATTTTTCGGCCGTACGAACGTCACGCGGCGGCAACAAACGTGTGGTCACCTTTTCTGGAAATCACCCGCTGACGTGCGCTGATGCCATCCCCGCCGCAGGCGGACACAGCTTTGCCGGGGGAAGGAGTAACCCAGATGAGGAGAGCCGCGATCGTGGCGCCGGTCCGGACCCCGAGCGGGATCGCGGGTGGCGCACTGTCCGGAATGCCGCCGGAATGGCTGGCCTCGACCGTCCTTTCGGCGGTGATCGCACGCGCGGGCATCGATCCGCTGCGCATCGAGGATGTCGCGATGGCCAGTGTCGACAACCGAGCCAGCGCCCCTGAGCTGAGCAGGCTGGCCGCTCGTGTTGCCGGACTGCCGTTCGCGGTGCCCGGATTCCTGACCGACCGTCGCTGTGGCAGTGGTCTGCAGGCGGTGATCACCGCGGCGATGATGGTGCAGACCGGTGCGGCCGATGTGGTGGTCGCCGGTGGGGTCGAATGTTCGGCCGCCAGCGATTGCTTGTCGACCCGCCATGGCGATCCGTACCAGACCGGCGATCTGGCGAATGCCGAAGAGCTGGCCCGCTACTACGGCATCAGCCGGGAAGCGGCCGACGAGTTCGCCGTCGCGAGCCATCGCAAGGCCGCCCGCGCCTGGCGGCAGGGCACCTTCTCCGCCGAGGTGATCCCGGTCGGGGTCATCGACGATCCCGGGGACTGGACCGAATTCGATACCGCTGTGCGCCATCGGATCATGCGCGACGAAGGTGTGCGCGAGGACGTCTCCACCCGTACCTTGGCAGCACTGCGCCCGCTGATTTCCAGCGGTGTGGTCACCGAGGGCAATATGAGTTCACATCGCCACGGTGCTTCGGCCTGCCTGGTCGTGGCCGAGGACCGGCTCGACGAGCTCGGCCTGGTGCCGATGGCCTATGTGGTCGGCTGGGCCGCGGCCGGATGTGATTCGGACACTGCGACTCTCGGCGCCGCCCCCGCCGTCGCCAAACTGCTCGGCCGCACCGGATTCACCCTCGACGATCTCGATCTGATCGAGGTCAATGAGGGTTTCGCGGTGGAAGTGCTTGCGCTGGCACGGGAATGGGAGCTGGATCCGCGTGAGCGGCTCAACGTCAACGGTTCGGCGATCGCGCTCGGTCATCCGGTCGGCGCCACCGGCCTGCGCATCATGACCACGATGCTGCACGAGTTGGCTCGCACCAATGGCAATTACGGTCTGGAGGCGATCGCGCTGGGCCATGACCACGGCATCGCGGCTCTCTTCGAATCGGCGGGCGCCGCCCCGATCCCCGAGACTCCCCGCGGCGCCCGCTTTCACGGCGTCCGCCCGTCCCGCAGGTCGGGTCGTCACCGCGCCTCGTGAGTCGGATCCCGGGGCCGCCACGCAGGTGAGCTGTGCACCGCACACGTGCGATTGCGCGTGTGCGGTGACGAAAGCGCGTGCGCCAGCTTCGGTGCCGACCGGTACGGACGGCACGCGGAACCAGGAGCTACTTCGTGCGCGGGCGGGAGTGGAAGCCGAGACCCTCGTCCTGCGCACCCATCCACGCCGCCTCGTCGGATTTGCTGTCCGGGACGTAGATGGTCTCCTGCGGGCGACGGGTGAGCTGCTGCGGCGGCGACTGCTCGAGTTCATCGGCGTCGATGACGAGCCGCTCGAGGTCGTTTTCCAGTCGTCGCACCGAATTGGCGTCGCCGTAGTGAGTGCGCAGTGCGCCGATGGATTGCCGGAGCTGCCCGACCGCGTAGCGGAGCTCAGCTATTTCGCTGCGTGTCATCGATACCTCCTGTGTTCCTTGGCGGGCAGACGAACTCGGTGGGTAGCGGATGCTTCCATGGTCTGCCTGGGAGCGCGCCGCACCAAGTCGTGTGACTCACCACACAACGTGATCTACAACACAGTACGTGAGGAATTGCGATCTGGCTCGTCGGACCCACTTTTTCGGATGTTTGCCCAAATATTGCCGAGGGGTGCGGCAAGGCATCCGTGTGCTTCGACGAATGCGAACTCAGCTGGCGGTGGCGTACTCGGGGCCCTGACCGTGCATGGCGGTGATGACCCGGTCGACCAGGCCGGCAATGTAGGAGGCCACCTCTTCGGCGCGTTCCAGGTGCACGCTGTGGCCCGCGCCCTCGAGCCGCACCAGCTGCGAGCCCGCCAGTTGCGAGGCGAGTACCACCGAATGTGCGAACGGCACGACGATGTCGGCCGAACCGGCCAGCACCAGCGCCGGAATGTCGCCGAGGCGCTGCAGCGACGCACTCTCGTCGAAGGTGATCAGCGAGGCGAGGAAGCTCGACATGGTGAGCAGCGGGGTGTCGTTCATCATCGCCGCGGCGACCGCAACCATGCGAGGGTTCGTCCGCTTGGTACCCGTATTCGCCGCGCGGGCGATCGGCTCGAAGATTCGGCGGGACAGCCGCTTGGATGCCTGCATGAGCCGCGGCGCGCGCAGCACCGCGACCTGCAGCGAGTTCACGGCGCGCCGATTCAGGAAGCGAGCGAGCCCGACCTCGGTGATGCCATTGGCCGCGCCCGCGATCAGGCCGAGGCCGACCACCCGGGCGCCGATCGCCGTCGGGAACAGCCGGGCATAGGCCAGGGTCACCATCGCGCCCATCGAATGTCCGACCAGCACGATCGGACCGGTCGGCACGACCGCCCGCAGCACGGCGTCGAGGTCGTGGCCGAGCTGCTCGATGGTGTAGGTCGAGTGATGGGCGACGCCGGATTCACCGTGCCCGCGGTGGTCGTAGAAAACCATGCGGGTGCCTTGTTGTCTGTACTCACCCGCCGCGTCGGCTCCGCCGACTGCCATCCCGTTGTACTCACCCACCCCGTCGGCTCCGCCGACTGCCATCCCGCTGTACTCACCCACCCCGTCGGCTCCGCCGACCGCCACCCCCCACTGTCGCAGCAGTTGATCGCGCAGGTACGACCAGGATTCGGTGCGCAGGCAGTGGCCGTGTACGAAGACAATGGTCAGGGGTGCGTCGTCGGCGCCGAAGGTGCGGACCGCGATCGGGGTGCCGTCGTCGGCCGACACTGTAATGCGATGGCCGTCGTAGTCGGCGGCCCGGCGGGCGATGGTCGTGGACATGAAGGTTCTCCTGTGGGATACCCGTTCGGAGCGCTCTTGCCCGGATGTCGAGTTGGATTCCCGTGCCGTTAACGCCGCATACCGTCCGTTATGTACGCGTTGTCCAACTGACGCTGGTGATCGACATCGCCGGGCGTACGGGCCCGTCGATCGGTGAATCTAAGGACCTGTAGGTCAGACGCTAGATTTCGGCAGACAACTATGATCGACCGCTGCGCTGGCCTTCTATCGGCCAATCGATCGAATTTCCTAGAGTCCGCTAGAGATTGTTATCGGAAGGTTATAGGAACGCGGTATCGAAAGTCTATCGTTATCTAGGAATTTTTCGAGATTGTCCGATACCTCCCGATCGGACACCAACGCACGTGGTCACACAACGAGTTGTGGGCGGTCGGGAGATGGCTTGCGCCGGCTCCGGACGGAGACCGGTGCAGCGTCTGTCGATGTCGTGGTCGAGCAACATCGGGCAGGTGGGGGTTCCGGTAGCAGGAGGCCCATCACCGAGGCGGCATGGACCGCGAGCGGGAACGCCACCAAGAAGACTCCCGTCACGCGCGGGAGTCGGCTGCATGACCGCTATCCCGCCTGTATTTTCGGCGATTACTACGACCGTCGCCGATTGCATCGGATGCGATATTCCTTCATGGGGGCTCGCGCGATATGGCGTAGCCGCTGGTCGGCGGGTGCGGTTGGCTCCGGGGTCGATGAGGCTTGTCAGCTCACGCATGGCATGGCGATGCCTCGGTGACGACGGACGAGATGGTGTCGGCGACCGGCTTCGAGCCGGTCGCCGACACCGCTGTATGTCGAGGGGCGACGTCGATTCGGTCGCGTCCCCGCCTTTTGCTACGTCCGGTACCGGAAGAGGATCCGGCCGCGGGTGAGGTCGTAGGGGCTCAGTTCCACGAGCACCCGGTCATAGGGCACGATCTTGATGTAGTTCTTCCTTATCTTCCCGCTGATGTGTGCGAGCACCTTGTGCCCGTTCGGGAGTTCCACCGTGAAGGTGGCGTTGCGCAGGCACTCGACGACGGTGCCCGCTATTTCGATACCCTTGCCGTTCTTCGCCGTGTTCGTCATCGCAGCACCAACTCCAGGTTGCTGCTCGCACGTCGGGCACCGATGCCCTCGAACAGCGCCAGGGCCGCTGCGTTGGATTCGTTCACTTCGGTTGATGCCGTTTCGATCCCGTCGCGGTGCAGTGCGCCCAGCGCGTGGGCCAGCAGTGCCCGGGCGATGCCGCGGCGGTGCTGGTCGGCCCGGACCGCGATCAGCCCGATCCGTGGCTGCCGGGTCACCTGCACCACTCGGACCAGTCCCACGTATCGATCGGACTGCGCTGCCACCGCATACTTCGACGGATCCCAGGCGTTCCCGTCCGTGCGGGGCAACACCTCGGCCGGCATCTCCTGCCATCCGACGGTTGCCTCGACCTCATCGCGAATCGCGGTGTCCACTGCGCGCAGCGGGCCTTGCTGCGCTTCACCGGCAGCCACGATCGTGACACCCGGCGGCGGCAGCGCCGCGTCGAGTCCCGTGACCTGCGGGTCGGCGGGCACGAGGTATTCCCACTCACGGCGCCGGGTGGTGAAACCGGCGCGCTCCCAACTGCGCGTCAGGTCCAGGTCGGCCTCGTCGACCACCGTGTACAACGGCGTCGGCAGCTGCGCCAGCATCGCGTCGGCGAGTTGGTCGAAGACCGCGTCGTGCCACGAGTCGATGCTGAGGAAGACCCGACCGTCGGGCCGACGCGAAACGTCGCCACGGCCGACCACCCGGTCGGCCTCCACCGCGTGCCACTGCGTCTGCGTGACCCGCGTGATCACTACGGTGGGCTCACCCGTACCCGAAGTGAAATGTACAGAATTCATAGGTTGTCGCCTTTCGGGATAGCCCTGTCTCTCAGGCGCTCCCAGCGACACCTACATCGTTCGCCCAACCGTGACGACGAGGGGGAGCACCCACATCGATACAACGTTCATGGGTCTCACCTCCTCGCGTGATGTCACGGTCTCCCGGACGTTATCAGCCCACATGCCGCCCTGCCCAATCATTTTTCTGCCGACCAACTGAGAGCGACTTGCGGCGGTAGATGGCGGTGTTCTCGCACCTCGAGGTGGCGACGCACAGGCCGATAGGGCGTGTGCCCTGGATCTGCGGATGTTTCGAACGTCCCATAATGCCGACGAGCGTGACCGCGGTGAGTCCGAAGCGCAGACGCCTCCCAGGTGTAGCTGCATAGCGCGCGGTGTGAATCTGCCACGTGCTCACCCCGGAAAAACAACGGCCAGAGGCGATCTCGTGCGTCCAGAGCGTGCGAACTGGTCGATGGGCAAATCGGGATGTGAAAGGTGGCAACTAGTTTCTGAATGGAAACTGGTTGCGGTACGCTAAACGTATGCAGGACGCGCAAACACCACAACAGGCGCTGGACATCGCCGCCGCTACCACCCGCCAGGCGCACCAAGCCGCCGCACTGCCCAGTTGGGTAGCTGTTGCGACCGGCGTGTTCGGCGGACTTGGTATCGCGATGCTGACCATGGCGGGGGACTACGACATGCTGGGGGTGATCGGATGGATCGCCGGAATCGCCTCGCTCACGGTGTATTCGGTACTTGTGTGGTGGCTGCGCCGTGCCCGGCGTGCGCGCGGCATCCTCCCTGTCCCGACGAAGGAGTGGAAGCAGGCCACGGTGGGGCTACTGGTCATAGTGGTGGTGCCGATGCTCGGCCATGCGAATTCGGGTTTGTACCTGGGGATGAGTCTGTTATGCGGTGTGATCATGGGTGTGTGGAGTTGGTATGAGGTGGCACGACCGTGGACCACGCCGTGGCAGAACTGAACGAACTGTTCGCCTCACTGCCACGCCTGAAACTCGTCGCCTTCCTCGACGGTTGCAGTGAGGCCGAATTCCTGGTCATAGCCGACCTGTGCGAGCTGAACAAATCCACGCTCTCCAAAGCGATGACCGTTCTCGAAACCGCTGGCTACCTCGAGGTCACCAAGGGCTACGTGGGCCGGAAACCGAAAACCTGGCTCGCCCTCACCCGTGAGGGCCGCACCGCCTACCACGCCCACCTCGCTACCCTTACCGCCCTCACCCGCAAGGCGGGCGAAAATGCCTCCGAAGCCTGACCGCAATTCCTGGGTTCATCTCGTGTGAATCTTTCGACCCGACACGGAGTTCCGAACAGCGTGGCTCATTGCGGGCGGTCGGTGACCAAAATGACGGTCTGCCCCGAGGCGCGAGGTGCCGTGGATCGAAAACGAACGTTCGCGAGACACCCTCCGCAGCAATGCATTTCCGCAGCTCGCACCTGGAACACATGTCGTGTACGCGGCAACGTCAACCGTTGGGGGATGGTGACATGCAACGGATATGGGCGTAGGTCCTGGTTGTTCGGCATGTCCTGGAGCCGACCTGCGGTTTTTCGGCGATGACTACCGGTACCCCAGGTGGTTGGGCCGATCCGTACGGTTGCCGTGGGTGGTCGGGCTTGCTGTCCTGCACGGCTCCGGGTCCAGAGCCCCGGATACGGCTGCCGTCCACGGCTTCTATCGGGCAGTGCGGAGCACTTCAGGGGACATATAGGCCAGTGAACCCCCGAAGTAGGCAGCCGGGACCACCTCACCCTCGAACAAGCCCCGACTCCCCCAGCACATCGGCCGAGAATGCGCTGGTGCACATGCACTCTCGACGTTTGCCTGTATGAGCGCATGGTGATCGCCCGTCTAAGAGGCTTGTGCCCCTCTCCTCTCGACGCGGTCGACCAGGCTGCTTGCCGTGTCCTGCTTACTCTTCCGTCCGCAGGCCTGCGGCTTCCGGTTCGGGGACCTGTGTGGTCGGGCTTGTTTGTCGAGGCGGGTCGAATGGTGGTCGGGGTGTCTCGAGCCGCCATTCGACTCTGGTCGCGGGCTGTCAGTTGACCGGTGGGGTGAGGTCAGCGGCGGGAGCGGAGGTATTCGTCGTGGGCGCGGTCTTCGTGGTGGTAGCGCTGGGTGAGGGTGAGTAGGCGGTGGATTTCGGCGGCCATGGCTCGAGAGTCCATGGGGGCGGCGATGATCGGGTCGCCGGTTTTGATGTAGTAGCGGCCGTCGGGGTAGTCCATCCACCAGAAGCCGCGGCCGGGCGTTGGGCGTGCGTCGAGGGCTGGACCCGCGTAGATGGCGATCTCACCCAGGCCGGAACGGGTGCGCTGGAAAATGCGGTCGAGTTGTTCGAGGGGGCCGTAGTCGTGGGCGCGGCGGATGTGGCGGTCGCGGTCGGCGGCGATCTCCTCGCGCCGGAACTCCAGCCGCGGTTGCGTGCCGGGACCGCGCTGCGGCAGGGCGGCGACGGCGTGGGTGCAGACCTGCTGTGCGGTGCAGTAGGTGATGACCACATCGCCGCCGGTGTCTGCGGTGACGCCGGGCAATTGGGTCAGCGCGGCCCCCATCTGGTCACGAACCGCGCCATGGAATCGGTAGGTCTGGGAGAGGTAGGGGCCGCCGAAACCCTTGGACTCCACGCGGGCGTCCGGCTCGAGCAGCACCTCGATGGCGTGTTCGAGTTCGGGTGAGTACTTGTCGAGCAGGGCGGTGAGCGCGGCTTCGCGGTGGCGTTCCAACTCGTCGAATTCGGTGATTTCGGTGCGGTGGTGCAGCGGGTAGGGCAGCCGGTCACGACCGTATGCGGCCCAGAGCATTTCGAACTCCAGCCCAGTGAACCGGTGCTCACCCACCCCGCCGGCTTCGCCGGCTGCCATCCCCCTAGTACTGCTGGGCACCGTCGTGGTCACCGCCGATCACCGGGGGCACGGTCTTGGGTAGCGAATCCAATCCGGTGGCTTCTTGGCCGTGCTCGGCGGTGATGAGGTAATCGGGAACGCCCTTCTTGCGATCCTCATCGCTGCCCTTGCCCTGACCGGCCCCACCCATGCCCGACATTCCGGATGTTCCCGCACGGCCCGATGCCGTGGTGCTCTGGCGCGCGGCCGAGGCGGCTGCCGTGGCGCCGGTGGTGGGTGTGCCCGCGACGCTGCGGCCCGGGCTGCCCGAGGTGGTGCCGCCCGGACTGCCCGAGCCGGTGCGGCCAGTCGAGGGGCTGCCGATTCCGGGCGTCGCGGAGTTCGGGGTGCCCGTGGTCAGGCCGCTGGTTCCGGCCGTGGTCGGCATCGCTGTGGTGGGCGAGCTGGATTGCGTTGTCGGCGTTGCACTTTGCGGATTCGTACTCGTGGGTGTGGTGGCATCCGACGTCGCCGCCGATGGCTCGGTGCCCGTTTGCGCACCCGTACCGGATCCTGAGTCCCCGCCGGTCTGGCCGCCGTTGCCATTTCCGTTGCCGTTGCCGGAACCGCCACCCGGGCCCGAATCGCCCGGTGACCCACCGGGATTCGGCCCTGGTGTGACCGGGCCGCCGGGGCCGTCCGTGATCGTCGGCGCGGTGGGCATATACGGAACCCCGACATCGGTCTGCCCCGCCACCTGGCCGTAGACCGTCCGCAGGATTCTGCGGCCCTCCTGCTCGGCCTCGGTCTGGGTGTATTCGCCGGACTTCATGACGCCATCCTTGGGCAGCGTCTTGCCGGTGATCTCCGGGCGTTCGGTGAGGCCGGGCATGAGTGCCTGGGTCTGTTCGAGGCCGGTCTTCATTTCGGAGAGTTTGAGGCTGGTCAGCGTTGCCGCCGTGGCGAGTGGGACGGATTTCTCGTAGTAGTTGTTCACCGCCGTCGTCGCTGCCTTTGCCGCCACGCCCGTCCAGCCGGAGTGGCGGCCCTGGCCGGTGATGGTGCGTGCGAATTCGCGTTTGAAGGTTTCGAACGAACCCTGAAGTTCCAGACCGATATTCGCCCACATCGTGACCGCGTCATCGACCAGTTTCGGCTTCATCGCCGATACGGCGGTCTGCATTTCCTGGAGGGTAAGGTGGTCGTAGCTGTCCGGGGTGGTGACGTGGGGTGGTTGCGTCTCGCCTTCGAAGTCCTTGTAACCGGATTCGGTCTTGTAGATCCAATCGCGGTCTCGGTTCCACTGTTCTTGCGCCTCGATGATGCGGCGCTGGTAGTCCTCGTACGTCATTCCGGGGTTACCTGCTTGAACCGGTCGGCGCTGTATTGGTCTTGGGCGACGAAGTTCGCGATCGCTTTTGCGACAACCTCTTTGGCGGTCTCGACGGCATCGATGTGCTGCATGATCACGGTGTCGAGCGAGCGGTCGGTTCCCGAGGCGGTCTCGGAGAACTTCTTCTCAAGGATCTTGCCGGAGTTGAATGTGCCGAAGCCCGATATATTGCTGATGCGCCTCACCCCCAGAAGGACCGTGTTCAGCCTGTCGATTTGGTCGTCGCAGACCTTGTCCAAGTCTTTCCCGACTTTCGGGTCCAGCGATAGCTCACCGGCATTGGCTCGGTCAAGTAGCCGTGTCCATTCGTCTGGATCGATGCCACTGATCATTTCCCCTCCTCAACGCGCAGGCAGATACGTGGCCAGGGCTTCAGCGAGCCGACGCGCCTGGGCACACGGTTCACCGGCTTTGGCTCCGGAGGAGCCGTACCGGTTGGCCACATCGAACTCGACCATTCCGTGGGGCACCTCAACGGCGAGCCAGCAGGTCAGGTCGTGCGTCGCACCGGGCTCTCGAAACTGGAGTGCTGGACGAGTACCGACGGTCGTCGATGTGAAGTCTGCATAATCGGTCCTTTGTCTGGCCTCCTCAAGCGTGTGTTCCGATGAGAGGATCCCAAGGTTGTACGCCTTCGGCTCGGACTCCCAACTGCATACCTTCCAGCCCGTCGGGTCAACGCCCGCGATTTTGTTGTCTTTGCTGGCGGTGTTCAATCCGAGCGCGGCGAGCGTGGAATCGGGGATCGTGCACGGATCCCAAACGGCCGCTTCGGGGTCGACCGATGTCGTTGCGGCAGCGGCTGTCTTCGGTGCGCTCGACGTGGCGGCGGTCGGCTTCCCGGTGGTCGAATCGCCATTGCACCCAGCGAGCAGCAGCGCCGCGCCGAGAGTCAAGGCCGCAGCGGGCAGCGCCTTCGCTTTACCAGTCATTCGCGAACCCCTTCGCCGCCACGGTATGCCGAGGGGCAACGCGATATCCCCCGCTGCCCACGCACTTTACCGCTGGACACCTGCGACCAGCAATGAGAGGGCAGGCCCAACAAGATCGAGACCTCTCGCGTCAGACGAGCGAGAGGTCTCGAACCTATCGACTACGACCAGCGAAAGTTCCCATCGGCGACAGCGGCTGTGAAGGCGTCCCACGCGCCAGCGCCGAACACCAGTGCCGGGCCGTCCGGGTTCTTCGAGTCCCGGACGCCAATGAGGTCACTGGATAGGAAGGCGACCTCGACGCAATCCTTTGCAGCTGAGCTGCGGGTGCTCTTGAACCAGCGAGCCCTAGAGAGGTCGATGTCATGCTTATCGATCACGCGGCATACTCCCTTGCGATCTGCCGAAGCAGACTCCTGCTCGCCGTGGCATCCAGCGCACCGCGCCGGATGGCTTCATGAGCCACATGGTAGCGCCCGACGTCTGCCGCCTGTTCCAGATACAAGTCACCAGTGAGGTTTTCGAGATAGACGACCGACGGCTCGATCGGCTCTCTCTGCCGGTCGACATCGAAATCGACGATGGTGAACAGCCCTATCGGGTCACCCATGGGGATACCGGCCGAGAATGGCAGCACCTGAAGTGTGATGTTCGGCAGTGTTGACATGTCGGCGAGGTGCCGCAGCTGTGCTGCCATGACTTTGCGGCTTCCAACCACCCTGCGCAGCGCGCACTCCAAAAGTACGGCATTCATTTCAGTTGGCTGACGTTTGCGGGTGAGTATCCGCCGTCGTCGCTGTTTCAGCTCCACCCGGCGATCGATCTCTGCACTCGAAGCGTCGGGGAAGCCCAAGCGCAGCAATTCACGTGTGTAATCGGGCGCTTGCAGCAACCCCAGCACCACATCCGGCGCATACGAAGTCAACCTGCGCGCTCCCGCCTCCAATCCCACGTAAACATTGAAATCCTCCGGGATCAACTTCCCGTACTCATGCCACCAGCATTTCCCCGACGCCTCCTGAGCCAGCCCGAGCAGCCCGGCGGTGACGACATCGCTGGCGTCGTACACGCTGCACAGCTCCCGAATATCCAGCAGCCGTATCTTTTGTGTCTGTCCCGTCTCCAACCGCTGTAGCGTCGTCGTGCCGCGTTCGATCAGCCGCGCGGCTTCCGGCATGCTCATTCCGGCCTGCAAGCGCAGGTCTCGGAGGTGCCGTCCCAGTTGCCGTCGCGGCACCGTGCTTCCTGTTTCCGACATGGCCCCCTGCCTTCGGTCTCGGATCTGAAGAGATTCGTCCGTGGATGGATGTGGTCCACGCGGACGGATTTCGTCCTCGCACTTCGGTGCGAATCGCTGAAAAGCCCCATGAAGACGCTGACTCCTCCGCCTGTCGCGTGCTCTGCTGTTGCCGCGCCCGGCCGGGGAAGCCGTAGGAAACTGAGAAACCTATTGGACCACAACGGATCGCCGCTATCCGGAAATTCGGCCGGGCGCACCGGAATTCACCGATATGAACCGAGGCATCCATGAACCACACGGCAGCCGAAACGATTCGGCGATGCGCGCACCGAGGACTGTCGTGCTGATCGAACCGCTACCGACCAAAGGGGAGATGCTGCGTGCCTGCCGCGGCGTCGAACACACGACGCACCCCCTGCTGCGTGCGGCCTATGAACTCACCTGCTTGCACGAACGCCGCCGCCCCCACCCGTCTCCCACCGCCGCCCACCACGGACCCGCGCCACAATGCTCGTCCGACCACGGCTGCCATAACACCGAAATCGACACCCGCAGAACATGTTTGGTCCGCGAAATCGACCACTGGATCCACGCCAACCTCCCCCCTGCCCACGGCTGCGCCGCAGTACACACCGAAACCCTCGGCACCGTAATCGACCGCCTGGCCGCCTACACCGCCACCGCCTACACCGCCCTGACCAGCCCCTCCGACCACGCCCTCGGCAACGCCTGGGAACGCCTAGCCGAACTGGCCATCGCCTACGAAGACCTGACCACCGAACTAACCACCGGCCGCCGCCGCCTCCCCGGCGCCCTCTGACCCTGCCGATACCACGTCGAGTCAGGACGCGACGAGTGATCGCCAAGGCGATCTCTCGTTCCGGGGCATCGTGGATCGAAATCCAGTGGAACCGAACCGATACGGTGTGCGTCTAAGTAGTTGGGTTCAACCGAAGAGCAACACCCGATGTCCCCGAGAAGGTATGTATGGCTGAAGGTTCCACCCCTACCACGTTCTCGATAGTTCCCGATCATGTGGCCAGCGCAGGCCAGTACGTACAACAGACTGCGGAAACACTCGTCAACGGTGTGCGGTCTGCCGACACCGATGTGCAAGGGCTCATGAGCACCTGGAAGGGAACAGCGGCTGACGCGTATGTGGCCGGGTGGGAAGAAACCCGCGACGGCGCGCTGGATGTGCTCGAAGCGCTCAACACCATGGCCGAACTGCTGGGGGTGGTGTCCACCGAGTACAAGGCCACCGACACCACCAACGCCAATGACTTTCGGCAATCGTCGCTGGATCTGCCTTAGCCCGAACCAAATAGGGACGTGACATGTGAGTAGGTATCAGGTCGACTTGGACCAGTTGGACGCGGTGACCGCCCGCATCGGCGGTTTGAACGACTTCATCCGGGAATCTTTGCGCGAGATCGATGAGCGCATGGCCACGATGCAAGAGAACTGGTCGGGCAAGGCCGCCGACGAGCAAGCCGAAGCGCATCGAGAATGGGCCGCGGCCGCGGAGAAGATCCGCGGCGGGATCGAGAAGATGCAGGCCGCGGCACGGGCCGCGCACACCGCCTACAACGACGCGATAGCTGCGAATCTGCGCGCCCTGGGGCGCGCGTGACCGCAACCGTTCTCGATGTCGATACCAGCGTCTACTACGACGCCGGTAACAAGCTCGTCGGCCTGGCCGCCGACTGGTTCGCCGCCGTTGACGGGTTCTGGCCGACTCTCAACGAATGCCACGCGATGACCGGTTCGTACGACGAGGCCAAGAAATGGGCCAAGACCTACGACACACGCGCCGAAGAGCTGTTGGACATGTCCAACGACCTGGCCGAAGCGGTGCACGCCTACGGCGTCCTACTGCTGGACATGGGCTACAACCACGCCGTTGCCGAATACAACGCGACGATCGGCACCGACACTCAGGCGCCGGATAAACCGGCCACCCCCGGCCCCGTGGCATACCTGTGCCGGGTGCCGCTGCCCAGTGCCGGAGGACCCGGCCAAGGGCTGATCGATGGTGGTGTGCAGCTGGCCGAAGCCATCGGGATCACCATCCCGGACGGCAATGTGGATCTACTCGCGCGCGCCGCCGACACCTGGACCAAGATTGCCGACGCCCCCGCGGTGTCGACGATGGCGGGCAACCTGGAGCGCGTTGCCTGGTCGTTCGAGCAGATCGTGAGCCCCGAATACGAACACATCGATGAAGATCTGCGCGCCCTGCGTGACGCCGCCCTGACCACCACCGCCGCGTTCTATGAACTGTCCGCCAGCGCGAAAGACCACCACGACGGCCTGGTCGAGCTGCGCGAAAACATGAAAAAGGTTCTCGAGGACCTGGGCGAAGAGCTGCTCAAAGAGCTGTTCATCACCGTCGCAATCGCCATCGCGGCAAGCGTGGTGACCTTCGGCATCGGCGCCGCCGTGGCCAGCGCGCGTGTCGTGGCCATCGCCGCCCGATTCGCACGCCCGATTCGCGCCCTCATCGATGTGTTCAAAGAAGGACGAAGCATCGCAAAAGGGGTGAAATCGGAACAGACCCTTGCCAAACATGCCAAAGAACTCAAACGCATCAAGGATTTGAAGGCCAAGGCGACACCGAAGGCGGAGCCGAAAGCCGTACCGAAAGAGTTCAAAGCGCCGACCGCGCAAGAACTCGGCCTCACCGATGAGGACTACGCCGCGATCAGCCGCTACACCGCTTCTGGATACAAGGACTTGAACGAAGCGCTACGCACGGGAGAACTCACCGAAGATCAGGCCGCCAGAGTGCGCGAACTGAATCAAGCGCTCGACAAATTCCCCAACTATGAAGGCGAGGTCAACCGCCGGACTTACCTTCCCGCCGACGTGATCGAAAGCTACAAAAAGGGTGAAGTCGTTACGGAAGATGCGTTCACGTCATCGTCCCGATTCGGCGAAAGCAACAAATACGATGGAAACACCGAATTCACCATTATTTCCAAGACCGGTAAACCGATCGAGAACATGTCGAATTACGGACCATGGTCGGGACAGAACGAAGGCGAGATTCTATTCAAATCGGGTACGAAATTCCGGTGCTTGGAAAACACTGTCGACCCGAAGACCATGCGTAACGTGATTACACTGTTGGAAGTTTAGGATCAGGAGAATAGAACATGGCCAAGAGGATTGCGGGCAAGCTCTTCCAGACCCCCGAGGAGGCGGGTGTACCGCCGTTGACCGAAGAGCAGATAGCCGAATACATGGCACGCGCGAACGCGCATCGCGCCAAGATGGCCGCGGTGCCCGAAGAGGATCGGGTCGAGCTGTCCGAGCGGTTCCACGATGACTTGTCGGGCACCGAGTACGAAGGCTGGACACCCGAAGACGACAAGAAATAGGCGCGCGGGCGAGCATCGAACCAGGTATGGCAGGGGCCGACGCTGGAGCGGCCGCCGTGGCCGCCTGCACCGCGACCCCTGGATCGGGCGCCGCCGGGTTGGCCGCCGAGGTCGCCGAAGCTGTGCGGTGCAAGCCGATGTCCTGGCCAACGTCGCGGAATCGATGACGGCGTCGGCAACGTCCTCCGCACCGGCCACGCCATCCTCGCCACAAATGATGATGCAACGGAAACCGCTGCCCCGCAGGACTCTTCGATCCAGCCCGGCGGCCTCAATACCGCACCTGTTACGGGACGGGAGTTCGCCGCCGCGCCGACGGCTCGTGCGGAGCTTCCCCCGATTCTCAACTCGGCGTGTCGTGCGGAGGGTCGTTGGGTGACCGTGTCAAAAGTGTGCGTGAGCACCTTCTGTGACGACTCGGCTGGGAGTGGATTAACTATCAATTAGCTGCAACTTCTCATGCTGCCCGATCTGTACGCCAACCCGGGTCGACGCCACCGCGGCGTTCCCGTCCGAGGGTCCTCGCGGTCGATCCCAAATTCAACTTGTCGAACTATCGACCCGCAGGTAGGCGTCGTGTGAGCGTGGGACGAGACCGCAGCAGTCGCTGATTCCCCCTTACCTCGCACACGAAAGAGGCGCACAATTATTGGCGATACACCGGCTTCAGGGTTGTGATCGGCGGGTAGCTGGATGCCTGCTGACAACATTCGGGCGGGCGTGTGCCGTGATGACAGCGTCCACATACTGGAGCGCGGCGCCTGGATCCACTGATGGGATCGCGGCCGCGCTCCGCATCACACTCAGCGCCGGGCACCGCGAAGGCTGCCTATAGCGACTATTGCCGCTTCGCCAGTTCGGCGCCATCAATCGATAGGAGAGCCATGTCAGAACAGAACAAGGCCGCGGCCAAGCGCGTCTTCGACGCATGGAACGCGCGAGACCTCGATGCGTTCGACGAGGTGATTGCGGCCGACTACATCGACCACGATCCACAGAACCCGTTCGTCGATGTCCATGGCCCCGACGGCTTCAAACGGCTCGCGCGGATGTATCTCGCCGCGTTCTCGGATCAACGGTTCCTGGTCAATGAACAGATCGCCGAAGGCGACTTCGTCACGACCCGATGGACGGCGACAGGCACCAATGACGGCGAGATGATGGGCATGTCCGCGACAGGCAAACCAGTGGTCGTTCAGGGAATTACGATCAGTCGGTTCCAGGACGGCAAGGCCGTCGAATCCTGGGTATGTTGGGACACACTCGGGATGATGCAGCAACTCGGCGTCGTCCCATCGGCGCACTCCGCAACAACCTGACTCGCACCGTGTCCTTGTAGCGCGAGAACACGGCGGGATATGCGCACCCGGTTTCGGTCCGGAGTTTCGGCGGGACCGACCTTGGAGCGAGCGATCACGCGCATGCTACGAGCCGTCACCCCTGCCACGGGGGTGACGGCTCGTACCGATTCCGGCCTAGGTGCCCGCGTGACTGCGGGTCGACGGCAGGAACGGTCGCAGCAGGTTTGTCTCGGTGGACGGACCCATCTGCCATTCCGCGATCCACGGTCCGGTGCCCTCGCTCGGATCGAAGACGCCGTCCTCCAGCCACTGGTAACGGCCGTCGAGGACGCCGCGGGTGAGGGTGCGATCGTCGTCGTCGGTGTTATCCCACAGCGCGTCGAACAGCTTCTTCACCCGAATCCGGGATTGCCTGCTGAAGGTGTCGGCGAGTTCCTCGGCGGCCTTGGCCTCCGGCGCGCCCGCGGTCCGCGCTGCCTGCGCCCGCACGCAGGCGGCCGAGATCGCGAACAATTCGGCGGCGATATCGACAATGCGACCGAGGAAGTTCTGCCGGTACTCCAGACCCGCCTGCCAGCGCGCCATCGCATACATCAGCGACCTGGCCTGTTTGCGGGAGCTGCGCTCGACGAAGCGCAGATGCCTGGCCAGCGGTCCGAATTCGGCGTAGGTCGCCGGTACCGTGCCCGCACCGACCGCCAACTGCGGGAACCACTTGGCATAGAAGCCACCCGCGCCGACCGCGGCCTTGGCCTTGTCCTTCAGTTCGGCGTTCCGGTCGACCAGCGCACCGGCGGCGGCCATGTGGGCATCGGCCATCTCTCTGGCGACCAGCAAGCGCATGATCTCGCTGGAGCCCTCGAAGATGCGGTTGATCCGCAGATCCCGGACCAGTTGCTCGGCCCCGACGGCGCGCTCACCGCGGGCCCGCAACGAGGCCGCCGTCTCATAGCCGCGTCCGCCGCGGATCTGTACGAGTTCGTCGGCGATCTGGCAGCTCATCTCACTGGCCCAGAGCTTGGCCAGCGCCGCCTCGATGCGGATGTCGTTGCGGCCCTCGTCGCACATGGTGGCGGACAGGTCGAGTGCCGCCTCGAGTGCGTAGGTAGTGGCGGCGATGAAGGAGATCTTCTCCCCGACCGCGGCGTGCTCGCCGACCGGACGACCCCACTGCACCCGCTGCGTGCACCACTGCCTGGCGATCTTGAGCGACCATTTCGAGGCCGCCGTGCACAGCGCCGGTATGGCGAGTCGTCCGGCGTTCAACGTGGTCAGCGCGATTTTCAGGCCGTCGCCCTCACGGCCGACGAGATTGCGCTTGGGGACCCGGACGTTGTGCAGGCGGGTCACGCCGTTCTCGATGCCGCGCAGGCCCATGAACGAATTGCGGCGCTCCACGGTGATGCCGGGCGAATCGGCCTCGACGATGAAGGCCGAGATGCCGCCGCGGTGCCCCTCGCTCTTGGGTATCCGGGCCATCACCACCAGCAGTTCGGCGACCACGCCATTGGTGGTCCACAGCTTCACGCCATTGATCTCGTAGGCCTCGCCGTCCTCGGTGGGGGTGGCGATGCTGGCCATTCGGGCCGGGTCGGAGCCGACATCGGGCTCGGTGAGCAGGAATGCGCTGATCGCGCCCGCCGCGCAGCGGGGCAGGAATTCGGCCTTCTGCTCCGGGGTCCCCGCCAGCTTCAGCGGTTCGGGCACGCCGATCGACTGGTGCGCCGACAGCAGTACGCCGAGGCTGGGGTGCGCGGAGCCGACGAGCATCAGCGCTCGGTTGTAGCCGACCTGGGACAGCCCCTGGCCGCCGTACTCGGTCGGGATCTTGAGGCCGAAGCAGCCGAGTTCGGCCAGGCCCTTGACGTACTCATCCGGAATCTTGGATTCCGCCTCGATGACGCTGCCGTCGAGTGATTCGCAGAACGGCCGCAGCCGGGCCAGATAGGCCTCGGTGCGCGCCGCGTCCTCGGCACTCGGCTCGGGGTAGGGGTGGATCAGATCGAGCCGGAATCGGCCGAGAAACATCTCCTTGGCGAACGATGGTTTGGCCCAGCTGGTTTCGCGGGATTCCTCGACCAGTGCACGGGCCTGTTCTTCGGTGGCGTCGACTTTTGCGGTAGTCGCCATGACGTCCTCCTCGTGATCAGGATCACATAAGAGTGTAGGAGGGTTTGTTACCGGCCGGTAGATGTTGAGGTAGAGCGTTATCTATCGATCTCTAATGATCTTGATGGAGAAGCAAATGGGCCGCTAACGCTTTGCCGTGCACCCGGCCGGGTCAGCTAACGCTTGCCGGACCGAGCGCGCAGGTTGTCATGACACCGGGCCTCGAATAGGGGTTGGAATCTGGTGGTTCATTCGTCGGTCTTGCTCCGATCCGATGTGGAATCGGCCTCGGGCTCACGACCTTCGGCGTCATCGCCAACGGCGACGGCACCACCCAGGAAGAACCTCGGTGAGACAATCATTGAGATTCACGCAACGGTAGTGACTGAACGCGCCAGGCGACGGCGACGTGGCTCGTATTCCCTTGGAGGGCAGGGATGTTGTTACGGCCAGGACAGGTATTCGCGGGGTATTCGATTGTGCGACCCCTCGGATCCGGCGGCATGGGCGCGGTCTATCTGGCCGAGGATCCGGCGCTGCCGCGACAGGTGGCCCTGAAGGTGCTCGCCGAGAACCTCGGCGCGAATCATCGTTACCGGAGCATCTTCCGGCGGGAGGCCGATCTGGTGTGCCGCCTGGACCATCCCAATGTCGTCTCGGTCTACAACCGGGGTGAGGAGGGCGAGGTCCTGTGGATGGCGATGCAGTATGTGGACGGCACCGACGCGGGTGAACTCATGCGCAAGGAACCGACCGGATTGGAGCCCGACCGGGCGGCCCGGATAGTCTGCGAGGCCGCCAAGGGGCTGCATCACGCGCATGAGCAGGATCTGCTGCACCGCGACGTCAAACCGTCGAACATCCTGGTCGCCGCCGGCGCCGAGGGCGAGCGCGTGCTGGTCGCGGATTTCGGGTTGGCGCGCACCATCGAGGAGGCCGCCACCGTCACCGAAACCGGTTGGCGCGCCTGCACTCCCGCGTTCGCGGCACCGGAGGTGCTGGCGGGGCGTGCGGTGGATCGCCGGGCGGATATCTATTCGCTGGGTGCGACCCTGTTGGCGCTGCTCACCGGATCGAATCCGAACGGCCACGCCCCGACGCCCGAAGGGACCCCAACCGTACGGGACAATCCGCAGCTCACCCGGGTCCGGCCGGATATCCCACCGGCGCTGGACGATGTGATCGCCCGCGCCATGTCGGCGGATCCGCGGCGGCGCTATCAAACCTGTGCCGAGTTCGCGCGCGCGGTGGAGCTGGCGATCAGCGATACCGAGCGGTGGCCGCACCGGTGGGGGTTGTCCGGTCTGGTTCGACGCGGCCGTATCGCCGTACTCGGTGGGATCGCCGCCGCCCTGGTGGTCGCGGTGACGACCGCTGTCTGGCTGATTCCCCATCGATCCGATGGTGCGGCCCCGGTGGCTGTGTCGAAGACGAGCAGTGTGCCAACGGGGATGCTGCGGTGCTATTGGCGCGTGCGAGTCCCACTCGGCACCGACTTCTATCTCGAATTGCCCAGCGGGGCAGCCGATCACGACGATCCGCGGTGTGCGCTCAACGAGGGCGATCGTGGCGATTCGGTGACGGCCCTGCGGCAGGCGCTGAACCTGTGCCACGGCATCCAGTTGGATGAGACGACCGTGTACGACGCCCCGATGAAGCGCGCCGTCCGGCATCTCCAGGTCGACCACGGTGCCTCGGTCGACGGCATCTATGGCCCCGAAACGCGGGCGAAAGCCATGCAGTGGCCGGTATTCCGGGTCGCCGACGGTGCCTTCGACGGCCGCTGCGTCCCAGCACCATGACCACCGGCGCCGCGACGCCGCCCGCGGTGGATGTGCGCGTCCTCGGCCCGGTCCGCTGGTATGTCTCGGGCCGACCGCTCGCCATCGGCGGACCGCTGACCAGGGCCATGCTCGCGGTGCTCGTCGTCAACCGGCGCAATGTGATCTCGCCGACGCGGTTGGCGAACACCATCTGGGATGGTGATCCACCGCCCAGCTTTCGCGCGAACTTGCACAATCGCGTCGCCGAACTGCGGGCCGCACTGCAGGCCGCCGAGGTGGCGGCGACCACGATGCTGCAAACCGACAGTTCCGGCAACTACTGCTTGGACATTCGCGACGAGGACTGCGATCTCGGTCGTTTCGAGCGGGCCAGAACCGTGGCGATGGCCGCATTCGACATCGGTGACCATGAGCGCGCGGCCGAGCACTTCCTGGAAGCGCTCGGGGAATGGAGCGGTGCTGCGCTGGATGGTTTGCCGATGTCCACCTTCGTCGAGGCGTTCTCCGCGCATATGGACGAGGAGCGCCAGCGCACGCTCGAGGCGCGCTTGGATCTGGAGATCGCCGCTGGCCGGGCCGCCGAGGTCATCGGGGAACTGCGCGCGCTGACCGCGCGACATCCGCTGCGCGAAACCCTTTGGGTACAGCTGATCACGGCGCTGTACGCGGCCGGGCGGCACGGCGATGCGCTCGGTGCCTGTCGGGCCGTACGCGGGGTGTTGCGGGAACAGGGCATGGATCCCAGCGACCGGTTGGCCGGGCTGGAGCAGCACATCCTGCGGCATGAGCCGCTGCCGAGCCCGCGGCGAATCCGTTTGCGGCTCACTGTGGATTCCGACGGGTCGACTCTGCTGGAGACGCTGGGTCACATCTTGCTCTACGTCGAGGACGGCAGGCGGTTCGAGGTGACCGGGGCGGGTATGACGATCGGCCGCAGCGCGGATAACGACATCCGGCTGGAGGATGCCAAGACCAGCCGTCGTCACGCCAAGGTCACCGTGGACGGCGAGGTGGTCCTGATCGAGGATCGTGATTCCGCCAATGGCGTATACGTCAACGATCGGCGCATTCGGGGGCGAGCCTCGCTGGTGCACGGTGACCGCATCCGGATCGGCTCGGTGACCCTCGAGGTGCGGCGTCCACTGGCCTGATTCGGGCGTGAGCGTTTCCTTGGCGGATCATTGCCGCCGGTTCCTAGGTTTTGGTGTGTCGGGGATCACACTGCAACTCACTAGGAACATCATGAACATCACGACAGCACAACGCTCTTCCTGCCACTACCGGATTCGCCGCCTGGCTGCCGCGGGCGTCATCGGTCTTGCCGTGCTCGGCGGTACCGTCGCCACGGAGATACCAGCGAACGCGACCACCTACGCCTCATCCATGAACGAATGTCTGGTCTTCCGACCGGATTTGTACAGGGGCGTCAAGAACCAGGCGCAGTGTGTCGCGGCGCTGCAGTCGTTCCTGCGGTTCCACTACGGAAACGGTGCTGTCAACGTCGACGGCAGGTTCGGCCCGGAGACCGAGGGGGCGGTAAAGAATTACCAGGCGGCGGTCGGCATCAAGAAGCAGGACGGTTATGTCGGGTCGGACACCTGGCGTCATATCGCCATCAGTTGCTCGCAGCGCGGCGACTGTGACTACAAGTGGCCGTATCCGTTGCCCTGACCGAACTTTCGGCTACACGCTGCGCAGCTAGCGACCGAAGTGCGGCACGGTGACCCCGATGGTGCCGCGCTCCGCCGGGATCGGCTCGACGGCGTGGTCGGGCCGCATACCCGGCATGCGAACCATCGTCGGTGCCCAATGCTGCGCCATGAGTTCTTCGTTGGTCCGTCATTGGTCGCGCTTCCTACCTTGGCGCCACCAGCTTCACCAGCAGCGGTGCAGCTTCACCCACCACGAGGAACATCATGTACGCAGCACAGCTTTCCGGGGTTCAGCGGATTCGCCGGGCGATGGCCGCGGCGGCCATCGGGGTCGCCGCGGTGGCCGGGAGCGCCGCCATCGCGGCACCGGCGCATGCCGAGGTCCAGTACCCGGCGTCGATCAACCAGTGTCTGGCGGCCAAACCGACATTGACGGAGGGGGTGCGCAACCAGGGCCCGTGTGTCGCAGCGGTTCAGGCCTTCCTCACGTTCAGCTACGGCAACGGCCAGGTCGATGTCGACGGTAAGTTCGGCCCGAAGACCAAGGCTGCGGTGCGGAACTTCCAGCGGGTCGTTGGCATTTACGACGACGGAGTGGTCGGTCCCGCCACCTGGCGGTCGCTGCAGAATGCCTGCACAACACAGGGGAAGTCGCCGGAGGGGAATTGCGACTACCGGTATCCGCTTCCCCTGCCGTACTGAGTCTTTCGGCTACACGCTGCGCAGGTAGCGACCGAAGTGCGGCACCGTGAACCCGATGGTGCCGCGCTCGGCCGAATAGATCAGGCCCTTCTTGATCAACCCGTCGCGCGCCGGTGACAGCGAGGCGGGTTTGCGGCCGAGTTCATTGGCCACCGCGGCGGTCGGCACGGGACCGTCATCGCCCGCCAAATCGGCCATGGCGCGCATGTATTCGCGTTCGGCGGGGGTGGCGCGTTCATATCGGGAACCGAAGAATCCGACGGCGAGTTCCTCTTCGGCGCTCGGTGCCGCCACCTCGACATCCTCGGCGGTGATCGGGCTCTCCGGCGCCTGATCCCAGGCGGCCTTGCCGTAGGCCTGTACGAAGTACGGATACCCATCGGCCCGCTGGTACAGGGCATCGAGGGCGGCTTCGGTGAATTTCACCTCCTCGCGCTCGGCGGGTGCGATGAGGGCGAGGTCGGCGGATTCGCGGTCCAGCCGATCGATGCGGTGGTAGCTGAACAGCCGCTCGGAATAGCTCTTCGAGGCCGAGAGCACCGCGGGCAGGTGCGGCAATCCGGCACCGACCACGATCAAAGGTGCGGCGTCCTGGCTCAATTCGTGACAGGCGCCGCAGATCGCGGAGATATCGGCCGGACCCAGATCCTGCATCTCATCGATGAAGATCGCGATGCCGACGCCGATATCGCTGGCCAGTCCGGCCGCCTCCTTCAGCAGTTCGATCAGATCGATCTCGATATCGCCGGAATCGGCGCGACCGGTCACCGCCGGGACATCGATACCGGGCTGCCAGCGCTCCCGCATGCCCTTATCCGCGGTGGAGCGCAGCGCGAAAGCCTTGAGTATGCCGAGGAAGTCGTCGACGCGCTCCTGATTGCGGTGCGCCATGGCGATGGCACGCACGGCCATATGCAGTGCCGAGGACAGCGGGCGGCGCAGTTCCTGATCCGGCCGCGCCTCGATTTTGCCGGTGCCCCAACCGCGGGAGATGGCGGCGGAACGAAGTTGGTTGAGCAGCACGGTCTTTCCGACACCGCGCAGTCCGGTGAGCATTACGCTGCGCTCGGGCCTGCCGCGGGCGATCCGCTCCAGCACGATGTCGAAGGCCTTGAGTTGCTTATCGCGCCCGGCCAGTTCGGGTGGGCGCTGTCCGGCTCCGGGAGCATACGGATTCCGCACGGGGTCCATGCCCAGACACCGTAGCGCGTCTCGTCAGCCGAATCTGGCCATATATACGGCGTGTCCTAGATATTGCTAGCAATCTGTCGCAGTGTTGAATGGACTTGCAAGCAGTCGCTCACAGCGCAGTTATTGCATTGCTACAGCCACGAAAATCTCTACGCTGGTTGCGGTTCGGTGAACCGTCCAGCGCCGGATGGAACGGAGGGGCATGTCCGAGGAATCCACTCCCGCGACCACCGCCGAGGTGGTCGAGTCGTGGAGCGTGCCCGCCGGGGCGACCGTGGCCGGACGCATCCGCTCCAACATCCTGGTCGCGATCGAGCGTGGCTATGACGATCCGCAACTCGTCGCCGATCTCGCGGTCGGGCCGCTGGTGATGGCGCTGGGTCAGCTCGAGGTCGGCCTGGCCGATGCGCGGCGCCGCATCGATGAACTCGAGCGCGCGCTGGCGCAGCGGGGTGGCGGGGCCGACGAGTAGGCGGCGGCGAATCTCCTGGGCGCGGTATCGGATCCGGTCGGTACTCCCGATTCGATAACTCGTGCCGCGCCGCCGATACCGAGTTGTGACCATTCGGAAGTTTTCCCATCACGGCCGCTCGTCCTGGGGTTTTTCGATCATCCGATAACAACCTGGGCTGTGCGCTGGACAACACCGCGTCCGGGTCGTAATCTCTTCGTGACTTAGTGGAGTCTGTCGGTTCGTCAGAGGAGCGGCGCCACTGAGTCACCGCCAAAACGGCTGTCGGGACCAAGGATCCCGGCTGTCGTACCGGGACCCAGAGATTCAACTGGGAGTTGGGGCCGATCTGCCGGTCCGAACTCGACAGCTGACCCGGTCGGCGGAAGAGCAGAAAGATCGGAGATACGGCTCGGTGGGTAAACACAGCTTGCAGCGGGAATCGCGGCTCCCGAATTCCGTCAAGGGTGCGCTCGTCATGGGCGCAGTGGCCGCATCTACCGGTGCGATGCCCGCGATCCCCGCGATGGCAGCAACCATCAACCTCCCCGGTATCGGCGATTTCGACGTCCCGGTGCCGCAGGAATTCGAACAGCAGGCCCAGGATCTGGGGCAGCAGCTCACGCAGGCACTCGCCTCGATGCCCGCTGCGCCCGCGCCGCAGACCGCCCCGGATGCCGGTGTGCCGAATGTCCCCGGCTTCTTCACCCCGGGTGTGCCGCAGATGTTCCACCACAACACCGCCAGTGATGTCGCGCTGGACGCCGCCAAGTCCAAGGTCGGCGCCATGTACTCCTGGGGTGCCTCGGGTCCGTACAACTTCGACTGCTCGGGTCTGGTCCAGTGGGCCTACAAGCAGGCCGGAATCGAACTGCCGCGCACCAGCTTCGAACAGTCGCACGTCGGTGCGCCGGTCGCCTTCGAGAACCTGCAGCCCGGCGATATCGTCGTGACCAACGGCGGCGGCCACGTCGGCCTGTACGCGGGCGACGGCAAGCTGCTCAACGCGGTCCAGTCCGGCGAGCCGGTGTCCTACACCCCGCTGCGCCCCGACATGGTTGTGACGGCACGCCGTATGGTCTAAGGGTGGCACCCGCCCAACCGACTACCAAGAACACCGCCCCGACACAAGCCCGTGTGGACTCGTGGACGTGGGCGGTGCGTCTTTTCAAGACCAGGTCCGCCGCAGCGGAGGCCTGTCGCGGTGGACATGTCCGGGTGAACGGCGTTGCGGCCAAACCGGCCCAGCATGTTCGCCCGGGTGACGAGGTGCGGATTCGCGCCAGCGGTATCGAGCGCATCGTCATTGTGGAGCGCATTGTCGTCAAGCGCGTCGGCCCGCCGATCGCCGCGCAGTGCTTGATCGATCGCAGTCCGCCGCCGCCCTCCCGGGAGATTCTCGCGACCATGCCGCGCCGCGATCGTGGGTCGGGTCGACCGACCAAACGGGAGCGCCGCGAGACCGACCGTCTGCTGGGCCGCACCGAGGACTGAGCCTCATCCGCATCTTCATGGCGCCCTGATCCAGAGGCTGTTGTCCAGGGCTCGAAATCGGTTGTCGCCCGGACGAGCCGATACCCGACCCTACTTTGCGCGGGTGCTCGCGGCCGCGATTCGGCTGGCCGCCAGTGCCGCCGCCGCAATGGTGCACAGCGCACCGAGCATCATGGCCGATGCCTCGCCCGGCACCAGCACGTGTAGTTGCGAGCCGACCGTGACGGCGGCGACCGGGACGCCGACCTGCGCCGCGGCCAGGGTGCCGAAGGCGATCGGCTGTCCTGCCAGGCGGGTCGTGAGGTGCACCAGTACCGCACCGCTGCCGAGTGCGAGACCGAGCGCGATGAGCCGGGGGTGATCGCCGAATTCGCGCAGGTCGAGCCGGGCGCCCAACCAGACGAAGAACAGCGGACCGAGGAAGCCGTCATTGATGGCGAAGAGCTGGCGGGCGACCCGGCGCGGCTCGCCGACTCCGGCGACAGCCAGTCCGGCGGCGAATCCGGCGAGCATGATCGACACGTGGGTTCGGGTTGCCAAAGCGCACAAGGCGAACAGCACCGCCAGGCTGACCCGCAGTTCCAGCGCGAACGCGCGATCTTCGGACAACCGATGCACCCGCCGCCGCGTACCCGACAGTTCCAGGTGGCGCAGCACCAGGAACAGTACGGTGGCGGCCACCGCGACCACGATGGCGCCGAGTGCCGCACGAGCCGCGTTGCCGGGATCGATCACCAGCGGCAGCGCCACCACGCAGGCGGTATCGGCGATCGCGACCTGGGCGGTCAGGGCCAGCACGGGCTTACCCCGCAGGCCGAGCGAATCGGTAATGGGCAGCACCAGCGCCGCCGATGAGGACGCCATCAGCACCGCGTAGACCGCGCCGTGTGCGGTATCGAACCAGCGGGCAATGCCGAAACCGGCCGCGGTGGCTAGCAATCCGACCAGCACCGCCCGTATCGCGCCGCTGCCGAGTGCGGCACGGACGGCCGGATCACGCACCGGAACATGGGTGCCCGCCACGAACATGACCAGCGCGAAACCCATATCGGCGAGAAAGGTGAACAGGGGGTCGGTGGCGTGCAGAATGCCGAATCCGGTGGTGCCGAAGACGATGCCAGCGGACAGTTCGCCGAGGATCACCGGTATATGCCAGGCCTGCCGCAGCGCGAGCAGCGGGCCGCACAGTCCGAGCGTGATGACCAGGGCGAGGGTGGAGAAGGTCATCGTGGCATGGCGGCGATCTTCGCCGGAATGGCGATATTCTCATCGGCCCAGTGGACCGCGCAGACACGGTGGTAGCCGTCGGCGATCACCAGGGGGACCTCGGTGCGGAAGTCGCCGCGGACCAACAGGATCGGTGACAGCGATTTACGGTTGTTGATCTTGATGAGATCGCGGCGGACATACGGATTTTCGGGCGCTAGCAGCTCGAGTCCGGCCGCCCGCAGGATGTCCTTGGCCTTCTTGTGCACGATCGGGGCGGCGCGCAGATCCGTGACCACCGCATCGACGACATCGGGTTCGGCGAGCAGTTCCAGATAGTCGGCGGCTGCCGGATAGTCGTGCTCGTCGGGCTGGTCTTTCCATGTCACGGGGAGGATTTCGGTCGCCATGGCGCCCATCATCGCGCTCGCTGTGCCCGATCAGGGGGACATCGGCGGGGTGTTTCCGCGGTGCTCGGGCCGGGTCAGGTGGCCGGCTCCGTAGAGTGCCCGGCATTCGCCGCGGCGCAGTTTGCCGCTGGAGGTCTTGGGGATCCGGCCCGGTCGCACCAGGACGATATCGCCGGGTGTCACCTCGTGCGCGGTCGCGATGGCATTGCGGATGCGGCGGGCCAGTGCGGCCACCTCCGGTGATCCGGCCGCAGGATCGCTGAGTTCGGCGACCACCACCAGATCCTCGCGGTGACCGTCATCGTGCCCGAACGCGGTCACACGCCCGGCCCGCACCTCGGGCGCGCAGTCGGCCACGGTGGTCTCGATATCGGCCGGATAGTGGTTGCGGCCGTCGATGACGATGAGATCCCTGAGTCGGCCCGCGATATAGAGTTGGCCCTCGTACCAGAACCCCAGATCGCCGGTGCGCAGCCAGGATTCGCGGCCACCGGCTAGCGTGGCACCGAAACTCGCCGTGGTCGCGTCCGGATTGTTGTAGTACCCGGCGCAGACATTGGGACCGCGGACCCAGATCTCGCCGACGGTGCCCATCGCCACCTCGATGCGCTCGCTCGGCTCGACGACCGCGACCTGCTGGCCAGCGGGAATGCCGCAGCCGACGAGCGGGACACCGGTGCGCGCCACTCGTGCGGTGCCCTGCGCCAGGGCCACCCGATCGAAGCGGTGCGAGACGGGCTCATCGAGCCCACCGCGGATGGTGACCGCAAGCGTGGCCTCGGCCAGACCGAATCCCGGAGTGTGGGCGTGATGCCGGAAGCCATGGGCGGCGAAGGTTTCGGTGAAGGCGGTCAGCACATCGGCACGGATCGGTTCCGCGCCGATGATCAGTGCGTCGAGACCGGATAGGTCCAGGTCCGCGCGTTCGGCGACGGTGGTCGCCGAGACCGCGAGGGCCAAGGCGAAATTGGGGCCGCCGGTGGTACCCGCGCGGTAGTCGCTGAGCGCGCGCAGCCAGCGGATGGGGCGCTTGACGAATTCGGCTGGCGCCATTGTCACGCCGGGTACGCCCGCGTAGAGCGGTAGCGAAAGGGCCAGCACCAGACCCATATCGTGGAAGAACGGCAGCCAGGACACGATCGGTTTGGTGCGGACCGCGGGCACCGCCGTCCACAATTGGTCCAGTGCCGCGGCGAGATTCGCGTGCGTCACCTCGACTCCGGCCGGGTCCCTGGTCGATCCGGAGGTGTACTGCAGGTAGGCCGGATCCGTTCGGATGCCATCGACGATCGGGTCGGCCGATGCGGTGACATCCGGCGCGACCTCCAGGACTCGGCCCAGTGCTCGGCCGAAGATATCGCCGGTAGTGCTGTCGGCGGCTGAGATCAGGCCGAGTGCCGGGCGGGCAACGGCGAGTACCCCGTCGAGCCGGGACCGATTTCGGCCTCCGATGGGTGGAAACAGGGGTACGGCAATGCGATTGCAGTAGAGACAAGCGAGAAAGGCGACGACATAGTCGATTCCGTGGGCACAGAGGATTGCCACTCGGTCGCCGGGATCGCTGGTCGCCCTGAGTCTTCGGGCCAGTGCGCCCGCCGCGGCGTGCAGGTGTCGGTAGGTCAGCGTGACCGGCTCGCAGTGTTGTCCGTGATAGCGCAACTCGGTATAGGCGGCGCTGTCGGGTTTTGTCCGTGCCCATTCGTCGATTCGGGCGGCCAGCGCGTTGCGGGGCAATGTGGTGGGTGGCGAAGTCACGGCAGCTCAGCGGATTTCGCGGCGATGCGCTCGGCCAGCACGGCACCGAGCGCGGTGATGGTGGGGTGTTGGAACAGTTCGGCGGTGGAGATCCGGATATCGAGCCGCGATTCGAGGCGGCGGCGCAACTGGATGCCGAGCAGGGAACTCAGGCCCAATTCGTTGAAATCGGCTTCGGGATCGAGATGTTCGGCGGTCAGGTCGAGGGTGGCGGCCAGCATGGTGCGGATGGTCGTGGTGAGCGGTTCGGCCGGATGTTGCGGGGGCGCTGGATTCGGCTGTGCCGGGGTTGTCGGCCGATCGGTGAGCAGGTTGCGCAGTCGGATGGCGACCGGAGCCGAATCCGTGGTCGGTGCGTAATCGACTGCGAGCAGGTACTGCTGGTCGTAATACATTGTCTGAGCGAATAATTCGGTCCCGCGTGGGATATCGAACGCCGAGATCCCGGCGCGTCGCAAATGTGGCGCGCCACCCGCGGCGTCGGCGAGTCCCGAATCCCAGATTCCCCAGCCGATGCTCAGTACGCGTCGACCGGGATATGCGCGGGCGAGTGCGTCCATCGCCGCATTGGCGCTGGCATACGCGGCCTGACCCGGCGCGCCGAATGCTCCGGTGGCCGAGGAGAACAGCAGTACGAAGTCGGTCGGATCGCTGGCGGTGAGTTCGATGAGGTTGCCAGCGGCGATCAGTTTCGGCGCGAACATGCGGGCGAGCTGACCCGCGGTGACGGCCTCGAAGGCGGCATCCTCGAGTGCCCCCGCGGCGTGGACGACCCCACGGATGGTGGATCCGCACTCCCGGACATCATCGAGGGCGTTGGCGAGATCGCTGCGGTCGGCGGCGTCGCAGCGCACCACGACGATTCGGTCCTCGAGTCCGTCCAAGAGCGCGGGCACCGGGCGGGGCGCGCGGGTGAGTACCACCACATCATGGGCACCGGCATCGAGCAGCCAGCGCACCACGACCGAACCGAGCGCACCCAGGCCGCCGGTGACCACGTAGGTGCCATTGGGGTCGATGGATATCGGGGTGGCCGACCCCGGGCGGGCGGGTACGAAACGGCGTGCGGCGATAGCGCCATCGGTGATGCGGAGTTCATCGGGAAGCGCGGACGGGGTGGACGCCGCCGTGGCCGCGTGGACGATGAGGTCGCACAGGCTGGGCACTGCGCTCTGCGCCGCATCGGTCCATATCAGCCGGACCTCGCGGCCCGATTCGAGCTGCAGCGAGCGAACCAGACCGGCCACGGCCATCGGCACAGTGCCCGGTGGTGTCCGGCGGTTGGCCGACGATGTTGTGCGGTGGGCGGAGCCGTGGTGGGGGAGCACGATCGTCACCGACGCGGTGGCGTCTTCGGATTGGACGCGTTGCAGCAGATCGAGTACCCGCGCGGTGGTGGTCACGATGCTGTTCGCGTGTCCGTCACGGTCGAACTCGGGGGTCGCGCCGAAGTCGGCGGGCCAGACCACGATCACCGCGGCGCGGGCGGAGCCGGTGCGGGCGGCGAGGACGGCGGAGACGATCGGACCGGCGGCATCCGGTTCGCGGGCGACCCGCTCGGTGGGCACGGTGCGGTCGAGTGCCCTGGCCAGCCGGACCGCGAGCGGGGACTCGCCGATCACCAGGGCGCGCTGCGGGTCAGGGTGGCGCTGGATTCGGTCACCGTTGCCATCGGGGGAATGGTGAATTTCGAACGGCGTCCACGTTTCGTAACGGAATGGGCCGACGTGGGTTGTCGATTCGGGCCGCAGCGGCAAGCTCGCGAAACGGATCTGCACACCCGAGAGTGCGAGCACCGGGACCCCGTGCTGATCGGTGCCGATGATGTCACCGGTCAGTCCATGGGCCGATCGGTCGCGCACGAAGGCGTGGGCTTCCAGCAGCACCAGCTCCGGTTCGGCGGAAAGCCAGGCGGATTCGATGCCGATCGGCAGTGGGACAGCGTTGTCGGGCAGGTGGTCGTGGCCCGCGGCGGCGAGTAGGTGCAGACAGCCGTCCAGGATCGCCGAGCGGTGCGGTGATGCGCCATCGTGCGGGGCCGCGGCGGTGAACGAGCCCACCGCACAATCGGGCCCGGTCTCGATTTCGCGCAGCGTACGGAAGCCGGGACCGTATTGGAGATGATGCGCGCGCAACGAGTCGTAGAAATCGGCGGGCGCCAGTATTCGCATCCTTCTGCGCGCCGCCCGATTTGCGTCGACCACCCGCATCCATGCGACGATATCCCCGGGTGTGGGGTCACCGGCCAGCCGTGCCGAAGCCAGCGTCCCGGCGCCTGTGACCTCCGCCTGTAGCTTTCCACCACCGGTTTTCCGGTAGGTGAGCGTCGACAGCGCCGCCAGATCGGTCCGCTCGTGCACCACGAAATCAGCGATCGCGGTCGATATGTGCCCCGCCCGAGCCAGTTCGAGCAACCTGCGCAGCCAGAAAACCGCCGGGACCGTCGGTACACCCCGCACCACGTGATCGTCGAGATCATCTGCGGGGAACTCGGATTCGGCGAGGACGACCTCGGATGCGCTCGCATCGACATCTCGTCTGCCCGTGATGTGGACACCAGCGGTACCCGAGTCGCCAACGGTGCGCTGGTCGGCATCCGGAGCGGTGCCGTGCCCGACGGCGCGCCCCGCAGCGGTGCTGCCGTTGATGCCAACGGTGGAAGTGATGCGGTTGTTGATACGCGGGTCCGCGGTGGTGTCGTCGTTGACACCAGCGTCCGAGGTGATGTCGTGGTCGACACCGCGGCCGCTGGCGGTGCCGCTGTTGCCACCAGGGTCGTTAGCGGTGCGGTGGTGGGCAGCGGGCCGGAATGTCGTGTCGCCGTCGATATCGCGGTCGCTGTTGCCACCAGGGTCGTTAGCGGTGCGGTGGTCGGTATCGGGGCGGAATGTCGTGCCGCCGTCGATATCGCGGTCGCTGGCGGTGCCGGTGTCGCCACCAGGGTTTTTAGCGGTGAATTGGTGGGCAGCGGGCCGGAATGTCGTGTCGCCGTCGATATCGCGGCCGCTGTTACCACCAGGGTCGTTAGCGGTGCGGTGGTCGGTATCGGGGCGGAATATCGTGTCGCCGTCGATATCGCGGCCGAATGTTGTGCCGGTGTTGCCACCAGGGTCTTCAGCGGCACTGTGGTCGGTATCGGGGCGGAATATCGTGCCGTCGTCGATATCGCGGTCGCTGGCGGTGCCGCTGTTGCCACCAGGGTTTTTAGCGGTGAATTGGTGGGCAGCGGTGCGGAATATCGTGCCGCTCTCAATATCGCGGCCGCTGGCGGTGCCGAAGTTACCACCAGGGTCGTTAGCCGTGCGGTGGTCGGTATCGGGGCGGAATGTGGTGCCGCCATTGATATCGCGGCCGAATGTTGTGCCGCTGTTGACACTGGTGCCTGAAGTGGTGCCGTCGTCGATATGGCGGCTAGAGGTGGTGGTGCTGTCGATATGGCGGCTGGAGGTCGTGCCGTCGTCGATATGGCGGTTGGAGGTCGTGCCGCCGTTGATATCGCGGCTGGAGGTCGTGCTGCCGTTGATGCCGCTAGCGGTGCTGTGGTTGGTACCGGTGCTGGTCGAGGTGCTGCCGCTGACACCGGGACGGATTGCGGTGCCGTGGTATCCGGCAACCCCGGCATCGAGTGTGGTGACCAGCGGGAACTGGCGTTTGACCCACTGCCGCGGTGGCGGTGCCGCCGTGAATGGTCCGTTCGCGGCCCAGTTCACCTGTCGGCCTTCGAGGTAGAGCTCGGCGAGGCAGGTCAGGAAGGTTGCGGCCTCATCGTCGCGGTTGGTGACCGCATGGGCGGCGTCGGCGAAATCGGGGTATTCCCGAATCGCGGGTATCAGCACGGGATGTGGGGCGATCTCCAGTACCGATGTGAAACCGTCCCGAGCGGCTTGCTCCAGTGCCACGGCGAGTTCAACGGTCCCCGAGGAATTTTCGGCCCAGTAACCGGCATCCATCGCGGCCGTGGTGATGGTTTCACCGCGGCGCGCCGTGGAGTAGACCGGCACAGATGGCACCCGCGCGGTGATCGCGCCGAGCGCGTCGACGAATTCCGGAAGTAGTGCGCCGACCTGTGGACTGTGTGCGGCAAAGTCGACGCCGATCCGCTGCGCGAACATCTTTCGCCGACCGGCGCGCCGTATCAGCGCGTCGATATAGCGCGGCGCGCCGGAGATCACCACGGAACGCGGCCCATTGATCGCCGCGATCCCCACCGTCGCGTGCAGCGGTTCCACCAGCCGCGCCGCCTCATCCGGCGTCGCCTCCAGCAGCGCCGTGGCGCCGTGTCCATCGAGTCGCGCCAGAATCCGGCTGCGCTGCACCGCGACTCGGGCCGCGTCCGCGAGCGATAACGCACCACTCACCGCCGCACCGGCGACCTCACCGAGACTGTGCCCGACCACCGCATCCGCCTCCACGCCCCATGCGGCGAGCAGTTCGGCCAGTGCCACCTGAAATGCGAAGATCGCCGGTTGCACGAGTTCGGTGGCGCTGGGGCCATTGTTCGCGGCCGCACCGCCGAGCGCGAATCCATTGCGCGGCGTCCACACCCGTGCTCCGCCCGCCGCGACGATCGCGTCCGCGGCGGCGGTCACGGCCTCGGCGAATACCGGATAGCGAGCCGCCAGTGCCCGCCCCATCCTGGCGTGCTGACCGCCCTGCCCGGAGAACAGGAACAGCATCGCGCCCCGTCGCCGCACCGAACTCGTGCCGATCACTCCCGCACCGGAGTCGCCGTCCGCGAGTGCGCGCAACTGCGTCACCGCGTCGCTGCGATCGTGGGCCAGAATCGCGGCGCGAGCGAGCTCGGGTATCAATCGGGATGTGGCGGAAGTGAATTGCCGAAGCGTGTCGGTACCGCTGCGCCCCGTCTCGACAGCACCAGCAGCCGAGTCCGCGCCAGGGCTCGCGTCGGCGCCGTCGAGCAACTCGGCCCACCGCTGCGCCCGCGTCCGCAGTTCCGCGACATCGCGGCCGGTCACCGGAATCAACACGGGCGTTTCATATCCCCGATGCCGCTCGGCTTCGATCCCGCGCAACACCACATGCGCATTCGTCCCGCCGAATCCGAATGAGCTGACCCCGGCGTACCGCGCACCCACCGGCGTCGCGGTCCAGTCGATCGGCTCGGTCGGCACCCGCAGACCGTGCTCGGCGAGCCGCAATAGCGGATTCTCGGTGTGGAAGTTGGTGGTCGGCGCGATCACACCGTGCCGGATGGACAGCGCCGCCTTGACCATTCCGGTGACGCCGGCCGCCGCCTCCAGATGGCCGATATTGGATTTGATCGAGCCGATCCAGGTCGGGGCGGTGTCGTCCCCGATCACGGCGGCGAGCGCGCCGACCTCCACCGCGTCACCCAAAGGCGTTCCGGTGCCGTGGCATTCGAAGTATCCGCTATCGCGCGGTTCGAGTCCCGCCCTGGCCCATGCGGTCCGAATGGTGTCCTGCTGGGCGCGACCATTCGGCGCGTACAGACCATTGGATCGCCCATCCGACCCGACCGCCGCGCCGAGGATTTCCGCATAGACCCGCTGCCCGTCCCGCAACGCATCGGCGGTGCGCCGCATCACCACCACGGTGCAACCGTCGCTGCGGGCATATCCGTCCGCCGCGGCGTCGAATGGTTTACTGCGCCCGTCCGGCGCGAGGAATCCGCTGTCGGCCAGATACTCGGAGGTGTGCGGCAGCAGTGTGAGCTGCACCCCGCCGACGATCGCGAAGGGCACCGCGTCATCGGCCAGCAGACGCATCGCGAGATCTACCGCCGCCAGTGAGGACGAGCATGCGCTGTCCACCACCAGACTCGGTCCGTGCAGGTCGAGGACATAGGAGAGCCGGTTGGCGATAATGCTGAGCGCCGATCCGGTCACGGCGTAGGGCGCATCGTGCCCGCCCCGACCGAGCACCGCGATGCCGTGATCGTAGGCGCAGGCGCCGAATACCACCGCGGCCCCGGAACCCCTGGTGCGATAGCCGATTCCGGCATCGTCGATGGCTTCGACCGCGACCTCGAGCGCCAGCCGCTGCTGCGGATCCATCAGCGCGGCCTCCCGGCCGGAGATGGCGAACCAGTCGTTATCGAAGGTGTCGATATCCGGGAGGTATCCGGCACGGCGAGTGCCCGGCCGACCGGGCGGTGGTGCGCCGGTGGCATCCCGACCCGCCAGCAGCATGCGCCAGAACTCGGTCACTCCGGCCGCGCCGGGCACCCGGCAGCCGATTCCCACGATCGATACCGGTGGATAGGGCTGGACGGAAGCGGGTTGGCCTTTCTGATCTGTGGGCGGGGTAGTCATCGCATCGCGAGATGCTCGACAAGCTGCTCGATGTCCGAATGGTCGTATAGGGCGGTGAGCGGAACCTCGACTCCCATGGCATCTTCCAGATGCGCCGTCAGCCGGGCCAGTTGGAGCGAGCTGAGGCCGAGATCGCTGAACGGCGCGCTGGTGGACACCACCGCGGCGTCGACATCCAATAGGTCGGCGATGGCGGTGACGGCAGCGGTCAACAGCGCCGTGCGCCGCGGGACAACATTGTGCCCGTGCGGAAGACCAAGCCCCATCCGTCCTCCTACCCCTTGCCCCGGGGGCTGGTGCCCCCGCGCCGTACCCACTGCGATTATGCCGTAGAAATCGACGTGAGCAAGGGCTCTGCGACGACCATGACCGGCGGGTGAATCGTCCGCATTTGTCCGGAATCGCCCTGGCTGCCCGGTTCTTTCGCCAACCGGCGTGATCGCTTACGGTGACACCGTGCCCGAATCAGGAATCGAGCGGACACCGACCCTGCCCACCGTGCTGCGCTGCTGCGCCGCACTGGCGGCCACCCCGGGACGGTTGCTGCGCCCGCGTCGTCCCGACGCCGCGCTGCTGGCCGGACTCGATCCGATGCCGCTGCCGCAGACCAAGGCGACCGTCGGACTGACCGTGCTGATGCAGGCTCGGATGGCCGTGCCGACCACGATTGTCGCCGAGGGGGTGCGCAGCCTGCGCGAACTGCCGCTGACCATGGCCGCGTATCTGATCGAGCATCCGCGGGCGCGATTCCTGATCGACCCCGCCCTGTGCTCGGATGTGCACGCTCGCGTCGTGTCGGAGCTGCCGTTTCCGATTCCGCTGCTGGTGGCCCCGGACAAGCCGGTACTGGGCCTCTCCGACGCCCTCGCCGCCCGCGATATCGCCGTCGACGCCATCGATTTCGTGCTCCCGACCCACCTGCACTGGGATCACATCTCCGGTCTGCTGGAACTGCCGGATTCGGTGTCCATTCGACTGCCCGCCGCCGAACGCGCATGGGCGCTCGACGGTCCGCATGCGCCGGTGGGTGTGGCCCCGGGGCCGCTGCGCGGGCGCACCTTCGACACTTTCGAACTCGACGGTCCGCCGGTGCTCACCTTCCCGCGCAGCCTCGACCTTTTCGGCGACGGCTCGGTCCTGCTGGTCGACCTCGCCGGACACACACCGGGCAGCATCGGCGTACTGCTCGCGGTGGACGACGGCACCCGGGTACTGCTCGCGGGCGATGCGGTGTGGCACCGGATGCAGGTGGAGCTGATCCGCGAGAAGGCCCCCATGCCCGGCCAGCTATTCGACGCAGACCGGGATGCGGCGTTCACCACGATCCACCGGCTGCACGCCCTACCCGACGGCATCGAGATCGTCGCGGCCCATGACTACGCGGCGGTCGAAGCGCTGGCGGCACGTTAGCCGATGGTCGCGGTCACCCCTCGATGGACTGCGACGGCTGAATAGCCGTTAGGCGACGACCGTTTCGGCGAGCCGGGCGGTGATCAGTTCCGCCGCCTCGGAAACCATCCGGTCGATGAGTTCCGCGCAGGTCGGAATGTCGTGGATCAAGCCCTGGGCCAGGCCCGCGGACCAGATGCCCGCGTCGAGATCGCCCTCGTCGAAGACGCGGCGTCCGCGTGCGCCCGCGACCAGATCCCGGACATCTTCGAAAGTGCCACCGGCCTTCTCGATTTCGACGACCTTGCGGCTGATCTCGTTATCCGCGACGCGCGCGGTATTGCGCATGGTCCGGAAGATCAGCTGGGTGTCGAGTTCGGAGTTGGCGACGATCTGCTCCTTGACCTTCTGATCGATCGCCGACTCCTGGGTGCACAGGAAGCGCGTGCCCATATTGACGCCATCGGCACCGAGGGCGAGCGCGGCGACCAGACCGCGGGCATCGGCGATGCCGCCGGAGGCGATCATCGGAATATCGAGGACCCGCGCGGCGGCCGGAATCAGGATCAGGCCCGGAATATCGTCCTCACCCGGATGTCCCGCGCATTCGAAGCCGTCGATGCTCACGCCGTCCACGCCGATCTTCTGCGCCTTCAGCGCATGCCGCACGCTGGTGCACTTGTGCAGCACCTTGATTCCGGCCTCCCGGTAGTACGGCAGGAAGGGCTCCGGATTGCTGCCCGCGGTTTCGACGATCTTGATGCCGCTGTCGATGATCGCCTGCACATATTCGGCGTACGGCGGCGGGTTGATCGACGGCAGGATCGTGACATTGACGCCGAACGGCTTATCGGTCAGCTCCCTGGTGCGCGCGATCTCGTTGCGCAGGTCATCGGGGGTGGGCTGGGTCAGCGCGGTGATGAAGCCGAGGCCGCCCGCATTGGCAACGGCCGCGACGAGTCCGGCCCGGCCGACGTGCATCATGCCGCCCTGCACGATCGGGTGTTCGACGCCGAACATCTCGGTGAACCTGGTACGAAGCACTGCGCTTCTCCTCTGCCTCGCGGGGCGCGCCAGTCCGCCCTTACGCAGTGATGGTGACACGAGAATCGCCCGTTGTTCAACTTGTAAGTAAGCCAGGATTCGCATTGTCATGCCGGGTGGACGCCATCTGGTCGCGGGGAGGTTTGCTGCAATAGCCGATATAAGCCCAGTTAGAATGTGATTTCTGTCCGCAAACCTTGCGCTGAGAGAATGAACAGCGATTCCTATCTTGTTCTCTTGCTCTGCCAATAAGTTAGTTGCTATTCTGCTTCCAGTTCAGTCCGTCGACCCGTCGGATACACCGGCGCGCGCTCGGCGGTCCGAGAGGAGTTCGTGGCATGACCACCGGTGCACAGGCGCTCGACGAGCCGCTGCGGTCGCGGCGCAACCACTGGAACAACCAGATCGCGTCGCATGCGCAGATGCGCCCGGACGCGGTCGCGGTGCGGTTCCGTGGTGTGGACACCAGCTGGCAGCAGCTGCACGAGCGTTCGCTGAAGTTCGCCGACGCACTTGCCCGGCGCGGCATCGGCTTCGGTGATCGGGTGCTGATCCTGGCGCTGAACTATCCCGAATACCTCGAGGCCGTCTTCGGTATCAACGCACTCGGCGCCATCGCGGTCCCGGTGAACTTCCGGCTCACCCCGCCCGAGGTCGCCTATATCGTCAGCGACTCCGGCGCCAAGGCGATCGTCACCGACACCGTGCTGGGGCCGCTGGCCACGGCCGTTCAGGGCCAGGCGCCCGAACTGGGGACCTGCATCGTGATCGGCGGCCAGAGCGCCGAGGGCGTATTCGGCTACGACGATGTGCTCGCCGAGGGCGGCACACCGCATACGCCGCTCGATATCCCCGAGGACACCCCCGCACTGATCATGTACACCTCGGGCACCACCGGCAGCCCGAAGGGTGCGGTGCTCTCGCACGCGAATATGAATGCCCAAGCGCTGACCTGTATTCGGGCCATGGATCTGGGAACCGATGCGATCGGTTTCTGCACCTCGCCGCTGTTCCACATCGCCGGACTCGGCAGTCTCGCACCGTATTTCCTGCTCGGTGCCAAGACCGTCCTGCATCCGCTCGGCGCGTTCGATCCCACCGAATTCCTCGACGCGGTCGAGCGTGAGCAGGCGACCTCCGCGTTCTGTGTGCCCGCGCAGTGGCAGCTGATCTGCGAGGAGCCGACGGTCAAACAGCGCAAGCTCGCGCTGAAGATGCTCAGCTGGGGTGCCGCCCCCGCCTCCGATAGCGTGCTGCGCGCCATGGCCGACTGCTTCCCGGACGCGGTCAATGTCGCGGTGTTCGGCCAGACCGAGATGTCGCCCATCACGTGTGTGCTGGAGGGCAAGGACGCGATCCGCAAGCTCGGCTCGGTCGGCAAGCCCATCCCGACCATCCAGGCCCGCGTCGTCGACGATGAGATGAACGATGTCGCCCCCGGTGAGATCGGTGAAATCGTCTACCGCGGACCGACTCTCATGCAGGGCTACTGGAATAAGCCGGAGGCGACCGCCGATGCCTTCGCCGGTGGCTGGTTCCACTCCGGTGACCTGGTCCGCGCGGATGAGGAGGGCTTCCTCTGGGTGGTGGACCGCAAGAAGGACATGATCATCTCCGGCGGCGAGAACATCTACTGCGCCGAGGTGGAGAATGTGCTGTTCGCACATCCGAAGATCCGCGAGGCCGCCGTGGTCGGCCGGGCGCACGAGAAGTGGGGCGAGGTGCCGGTTGCCGTTGTCGCCCTTATCGATCCGGATGCCGAACTCACCCTCGATGAGCTGACGCCGTTCCTCAACGAGAATCTGGCGCGCTACAAGCACCCCAAGGATCTGGTGATCGTGCCAGAGCTGCCGCGCAACGCCAGCGGCAAGGTCGTGAAAGTGCAGCTGCGCAAGGACTATTCGTCCTGAGTGCGGAAATCGTGGACAGCGGCGACGCGGTGCGTCAAGATCGCCCCATGGCGATACCCCGTATTCGCGCTGCCGTCCTCGCCCTGCACTGGCAGGTGAATGTGATTCGGCCCGAGGGATTCTTCGGGCCGATGCTGGCCGCGCCGGTCGCGGCGAGCGGGGTGGTGCCGCGCGCGGTGCGCTTGCACGCGGCGGCGGCCGAGCGCGGGCTGCCGGTGGCATTCCTGCGCTTCGCGATTCCCGTCGGCGAGGGTGGACTGGTACGCAACACCGGATTCATGCGTTCGGTGGCGGCGGCGCAGACCGACTTTCGGCCGGAGTCGCCGGGCACGCAGCTCATCCCGGAGATGGCCGAGCAGCCGACCGCGGTCTTCGACAATCAGAAACTGTCCGGGTTGGCGGGCTGTGCGCTGCCCGAATGGCTCGATGAGCAGGGCATCGACACGCTGTTCCTGACCGGTGTCGCGACCAATCTGGTGGTCGAGCAAACCGCCAGGCACGCAACCGATCTCGGCTTCACCGTGCATCCGGTCTCGGATTGCGTCGCCGCGGCGAACCCCGAAACGCACACCGGATCGCTGGCGAATCTCGAACTGACCACCGCCGGTTGCCGCACCGCCGACCAGGTACTGGATCTGATCGGTTCGCGCTGACCGGACTCCGTGGTAGGCCCCTCGGCCGAGACGGCGATCGGCCTGGTTATCGGCCCGCGTGCCAACTGATTCCGTTCAGCCGAAGGCCGCCTTGCCGTCCGTGGGAAGGTGGCCTTCCGTATGTGACGGGTCGGCCGGTCGCCGGACCCGGCGTTCGAGCCCGGGGCCGACCAAATCCGTCAGGCGTCGGTAGGTCTCGGCGGCGGGCAGCGGAGGATCGGCGTCCGCGATCGAGCCGAGAAGTCCGACGACACCCCAGGACAGGAACGTCACCGTCACGGCGAATTCGTCGTCGTCCATATCCAGTCGACCCGAGAGCTGTTCGGTGAGAATCTCTTCCACCATGCGCCGCGTCGAGCGCAACAGCACACCGGTCGCCCTTCGCCCCAATAGCGCCCGATAGACCTCGGGATTCGCCGAGGCCAGGCGGAACAGCGTGTACAGCGGCGCAAGCGGTGTCGAACCATGCGGGACCTGCGGGTCATGCGCCGCCGACCCGGCATCCGCGACCGCCGCGCGCAGGTACTCGGTACTGCTCACCAGCAGCAGATCGTCCTTGTCGCGGAAGTGCGCGTAGAACGTCGAGCGTCCGACATCGGCGCGATTGAGAATGTCCTGCAGGGTGATCCGGTCGTAGCCGCATTCGATCATCAGCTCGATCAAGGCTCGATGGAGCAGACTCTTGGTGCGCCGAACCCGGCGATCGGTGCTGCCGGTCATCTCGTCCTCACGTTCCCGTACAGATGGTGCGAATCCGTCCCGAACAGAACATATCTCGCTTTTTGCTTCTGGTCGTTCCGGGTACCGAGTCCGATTATGAACATATGACCGGAAACAGACAACAGTCCACTGCCGTACATACTGACCCGAACTCCGAGATCGGCGTCCTGATCACCAAACCGCGTGGCTATCTCATGGTTAAATCGGCCTTCCTGCTCGGCCGAATCGGCGCACTGGACGCTCGACTTGTCGAGCTGACCGGTGCCGCCGCGGGCGAGCGGGCCGTAGATATCGGTTGCGGCCCTGGCCAACTCGTTCGAGCGCTCGCGCAGCGAGTCGGTCCGTCCGGTCACGTGCTCGGCATCGACCCGTCGGCGGAGATGATCGACTATGCGACCGCCCGCACCGCGGCCCTGCCCCATTGTCGCTTCGAGGTGGGCACGGCGCAGTCGCTGAATCTGCCCGACGCCTCGGTCGATGTGGTCACCTCGACCTTCGTCATGCATCACATTCCGGAGGCCAAACGTGGCGCGGCCCTGGCTCAGATGTTCCGCGTACTCCGTCCCGGCGGCAGACTGCTGCTCGCCGATACCCACCCGACCGGACTGGTGCTGCCCGCAGTGGTCCGGCTCATGTCCCGATTCGCGGCACGGCGCACCGACGACCCGCACGCGGCCGGACACCAGGCGGATCCGCTATCGGCCATCGATATCCGCCGCTATCGAGAAGCGTTGCGGGAAGCCGGATTCGGGACGGCCGATTTCACCGCGATCGCGCCGATGACCGGCGTGCTGGTGGCGACCAAGAAGGCCTAGATCATGTCCTTCGCGGTCATCCAGCGCATGGTGACCCAGCCGCAGAACACCGGCAGCCAGCAGGTGAGCACGCGGTAGAGCAGCACCGAGGGCACCGCGACGGTCGCGGGCAGACCGAAGGCCGCCAGACCACCGATCAGCGCCGCCTCGACGGCGCCGACGCCGCCGGGGGTCGGCGCGGCCGAGGCCAGGGTGCCGCCGATCATCGTGACGATGGTGACAGTGATGAACGATGCGCCGCCACCGAACGCCTCGACGCTGGCCCACAGCGCGAGCGCCTGGCCGATCGTGATGGCACCACAGCCGAGCACGATCACCGAGAAGCGCTTGGGATCGCGGGCCAGATCGCCGAGTTCGCCGAGCACTTCCTGCAACTGCGGGCGCACCGAATTGTTCAGCCAGCGGCGCAGTTTCGGTACGAACATGAAGGTGCCGATAATGCCGACACCCACACCGGCCGCCAGATAGAGCACGGTGGCGTCGGGCACGAAATGCGAAAGATTCGCCGACGTGCCCGCCGCCACGCTGAACAGGATCAACAGGCTGAGATGGGTGATCACCTGCACCGCCTGCTGCAGTGCGACCGCGGCGGTGGCCCGCACCGCGCCGAGGCCGCCCTTCTGCAGGAACCGCACGCTCAGTGCCAGACCGCCGACCCGGGCCGGTGTCGTGGTCGCGGCGAAGGTATTGGCGATCTGCATGATCACCAGATTGCGGAAGCTGACCAGCCGTGACGCACAGGCCCACAGTGCCGCCGCCGCACCGACATACGTCAGCGCCGAAACCGCCAAGCCGAGCAGCGCCCACCACCAGTTGGCGGTGCGCAGCTGGGAGAAGAAGGTCGGCACCGCGCTGATGAACGGATACGCGACGTAGACGAGTCCGATCAGCAGCACCAGCTGGATGATCTGGTTGCGGCTGAACCGAGTGATCTGCTCGGCCTCGATCTTGTCCTGACCGGTCTGCCTGCGCACCTCGTCGCGGGCCGAGGCGACCACATCGGCCCAGTCCGGAATCGACTTCTTGATCCCGGCGGGCATGGCGGACTTGGTGAGTCGGCTCGCCGCGGTCAGCACCGTCTGCTCGCCGAGGGTTTCGATGGCGGTGCGCACCGCGGCTTCCTTGCCGAAGACCGCCGAGGTCGACACCAGCAGCTGTGCGACGTCGGACTGCCGTTGCTTATTCGAGGCGCCGAACTCCGCGTTGACGAAGCCGCCGAACAGGGTGTCGCCGTTGTCGATCCGGATCTCGACCGGCCGCAGGTCACCGTGCGAGATCTGGCCGCAGTGCAGGGTGGCGAGTGATTTCCACACGCCGGTGAGCACCTCGTCGGAGTGCTGGTCGAGCGGTGTACCCCGGGGCATGGTGTGCGCGTACAGCATCCAGCCGCGTTCCAGCGCCGCGACGGCGACCTGCTCCGTGGCGGCCAGACCCAGTTCGCCGACCGCGATGGCCATCAGCGCGCGATGTTCGACGGCGCGATGCATGGAGCCGTGCAGCGCCGCCGTTTCGCTGGTGCGGAAGGTGAGCCAGCGCCACAGCTGGCGCAGCGCACCGAAGCTGCGTTGGTTCTTGCCGTACATCTCGACGGTCAATTCGCGCTCCGGACCGTCGATGGCGGCGGCGAGCACCAGCGGACCGCGCCCGGCCGGATGCACCACGGTGAACGCGGTGACGGTATGTCCGCGTCCGGCCAGCACCCGCACTGCCGCGTCCAGCGGCACCTCCAGCGCCGGGGTGCCGACCACCAGCACGATGACCGCGCCGACCAACCAGCCGACCGCGAGTCCGAACATGGCCCGCGCCGGCACCACCGTGCTGACCACCAGATGGATCGGCGCGAAGGCCAGCAGCAGGAACCACAGCCAGCGCCGTGGCCGAGTCGGCAGCCAGGGACTGGATACGGTCAGCACCGCGGCCAGCATCGCGATCCAGCGCGGATCGTCGAGGAACTGCGATAGGAAGGTGTCGAGCCGGTCCGGTACTTGCAGATGCCATTGCGGCGCGGACAATCCCGTGCCGGTGATCGATAGCAGCAGTCCGGCGACCAATCCGGCCGCGGCATAGCCCGCGAGCAGCTTCCACTGCCTGCCGATGATCAACTCGATGAGAATCGCGAACGGCAGCGCCAGAATCGCCATGCCGTAGACCAGATACACCAGGTTGGACTGGTCCGGGTTGAGGAAGCCGACGATATTCGAGACCGACCGCTCCAGTGCCAGCCACTCCGGCCGGGTGATCAGCGAGGCGGCCACCACAACGCCGACCCACAGGGCCGCCAGCACCACGCGGATGATGTCACTGGTCCGCCGCCTCAGCGGCTGTAGCAGGCTCCCCGTGACCGGGATGTCCCGCCCATCGACTCGCATCTCGTGGGTCCTTCGCCTCTCCGCGTCTGTGGCCGGTCGTCGGGGTGTCGATAAACGTACCGTTGCGGGCCGACGGTTAGGGTCTGCGGGGACGATACACACCGCGCCGTTTTCGCCGACCTACCGGCCAGTAGACCACCTTGCCGAATGCCGCCGATCCGATGAGGATCAGGACGGATCAGGCAATGGCGTTGGAGGTAGCACATGGCAGAACAAGATCTATCCGACAAGACGGTGGTGGTGACCGGCGCCAGCTCGGGCATCGGCGCGGAGGCGGCGGCGAAGCTGGTGGCGCGCGGGGCGACGGTCGCGGTGGTCGGGCGCTCGCCGGAGCGCACCGCCGAGGTGGCGGCGCGGGTCGGCGCGGAATCGTTCATCGCCGATTTCGCCCGCTTCGACGAGGTGCGCAAGCTCGCCGATCAACTCCTCGACCGCTATCCGCGCATCGATGTGCTGGCCAATAACGCGGGCGGCGCGTGGGCGAAACGCACCGTCACCGATGACGGCAATGAGCTGACCTTCCAGGTCAACCATCTCTCGCCGTTCCTGCTGACCAGTCTGCTGCTGGAGCGGTTGGTGCAGTCGCGGGCCCGGGTCGTCAATACCGCGAGCACGACCTACCGGATGGCGAAGTTGGATCTCGATACCGTCAACGCCTCGACCGGTTCGTTCAACCAGTTGGCCGCCTACAGCACCTCCAAGCTCGCGAATATCGTCTTCACCAGGGAGCTGGCCCGCCGCACCGAGGGCACCGGGCTGGTCACCGCCGCCTTCCATCCCGGCGCGGTCGCCACCCACGTCTACGACAATGCCCCGCTCGGCCTCGGCGCGTTCATTCGCTCCCCGCTGTCGCGGCCCTTCTTCATCCGGCCCGATAAGGGCGCGGATCCGCTGGTGCACTTGGCGACAACGCAGGATGACATCAACGGCAAATACTTCCATCGGCTCGTGCTCGAGCACCCGCGCAACAGGCAGGCGGTGGATTCGGATCTCGCGCAACGGCTTTGGGTGATGTCCGAGGAGATCACCGGCGTGACGAGTTCGGCGACGTAGGTCAGGGTAGGTCAGCGGGCGTCCGCACCGAGTGCGTGGCGCCCACCGGCCGCATCCTCGGCTTCGGCACCGACGCTGAAGATCTCGCCCGTCATATCGCCGCGGTCGAGTTCGACGATCGCCCGCACCACCTGCTCGGTGGGCACTACCGCGGGAAAGCTGTTGGGCGCGATCGCATTCGCCCGCACCCCGAACTCCTCGAATTCGGCCGCGGTATGCCGGGTCAGCTGGTTGAGCGCCGCCTTGGACGCGGCGTAGAGCGTCTGTCCGCCGGGGTACACCCGCGAGCCCGCAATGCTGGAGACATTCACGATATTGCGATTGCGTGCCCGGTTCTCATCCAGGGCATGCACCCAGCAGCGCTGTGCCAGTCGGGCCGACAACCGCAGCGGCACACCGACATTGACCGCGAAATGCGGTTCGAATTCGTCGAGTGTCGCGTCGCCGTCGACGATGCCGAGCGGGTGAAAGCGGCTGTACGCGGCATTGTTGACCAGCAGATCGACGTAACCGAACCGGGCGAGCGCGAGATCGACGACGCGCTCGATCTCGCCCGGTGTGGTCAGATCCGCCTTGATCACGAAGATTCGCGAACCGTTCTCCGGCACCGGCAGTTCCGGTGCCAAGGGGTCGACGAACCATTCCAGCTGCGACGGTGCGGCGGGGGTGCGGTTGCGGTACACCGCGATGATGTCGTAATCGGTGTACAGACCGCGGCAGAAGACGTCGCCGAGTCGGCCACCAGCGCCGGTCAGCAGACAAACCCGGCGTTCAGTGCCACTGCGCAATGCTGTCTCCTCCCCAACGCCGCACCACATCCTCCTTCGGCCGGTGCAGCCACATCACCACGCTATTGCGTGCCGCGGTATTGCCGCCGACGAAGGTATGCCACGAACGCGGTGTGCATTCGAACAGCAGCAGCGAATTGTCCATCGGCGGAATTGTCAGTGCGGGAACCGGATTCGGGCCGAGCTGGTCGTACAACGCGGTCTCGCCGCCGTCGCCGGGTCGCCAGTCCGGATTGCCGAAATAGAACAGCACCGCCACCGCGCGTACCGTCTCCCGTGCGAAGACCTCCGGCGACCGCGCGCCGGTCTTCAGATCCACCTCCGGATCCACCGTCGTGACCCGGTCCGGATCGGGCGCCGGACCCTTGAACCAGGCCGGACTCAGATCATTGTGCGGCCACCCCGGCGGGCTGCCCGGTGGATGGTGGTGCACCGATCCCTCGACATCACCGGTCGTCGCCACCCCGGCGACGCGGGCGATCAGATCGTGCCACTCCCGGGACAGGAACAGCGCCAGCGGGCCGTCCCGCAGCCCGGCGAGCTGGGCCCCGACCGCACCGTAATCGGCGGCCACCGATCCGAATGCCTCCGGCCGCTCCCGGCGCACCCGCGCCAACTCCTCGGCCAGCCGCCGGTAGAACTCCGGCACGAACACATCCCTGGCATAGATGTGCGGAAACGGCTCCACCCGGCGAATCCAGCGCCGGTGCGCGAACAGCTCGGCGAACCACTGCGGCACCTCAGCTACCCCGGTCAACGTCAAATCCCTCCCGAACGACCATCGCGATCCTAACGGGTACCGCCGCCATCCATGCCTCGGTGTGCGGTGGCCGGACCCGGTCTCGGGCGGTGGCGGGCGATTGCGAAGATCGCCGGGTGTGGAACGACCTTCGCGTGTGCTTCATCGGTGATTCCTTCGTCGCGGGTGTCGGCGACCCGCTGTGCCTCGGGTGGGTCGGCCGCCTGGCGGCCGAGACCTATGCGACCGGTCAGCCGCTCACCGCGTACAACCTCGGCGTGCGCATGCAGACCTCGACCGAGATCCTGGGCCGCTGGCAGGCCGAATGCACGCCCCGCTGGCCCGACGGATCCGATGCCCGCCTGGTCGTCTCGTTCGGCGTCAACGACACCACGCTGATAGCTGGACAACCGCGCGTGACACCCGAACGGTCGGCGGCCAACCTGACCGAACTGCTCGCGCAGGCGGCCGAACGCGGGCTCCCGGTCCTGATGGTCGCGCCGCCGCCCATCGATGACGCCGAGCACAATGCCAGGACCGCCGGGCTCGACGAGCGTTTCGCCGCCATCTGCGCGGCTGCCGCGGTCCCCTACGTGCGCGCCCATCAGCCGTTGCGCGACAGCGCGGTCTGGATGCGTGAGGTGCGCGCGGGTGACGGCGCGCATCCGGGCGCGGCCGGGTACGACGAGCTGGCCGCACTCATCCGTCCGCACTGGCGAGAGTGGTTGACGCGCTGACCAGTGGCTCGCCGTCCGGGTGATCAACTACCGAACCGGCGATCCAACTGTCCGAGACGATGAACCTTCGATGTTGGGAAGCGCATCCGGGCAGGTCAGGGGATCAGCCGACCGACATCCGACGTGCGGCCTGCTCGGCTCGCTTGCGCCGCGCCACCGCCAGGTCATCCGGTACCGCGCCCTCCTCGACGGGCCGGGTGACCAACTCGTGCAGTGTCGGATGCCAGCGGCCGACCTCGTCGCGGAACGAGCCCTCGGTCTCCAACTGGCCGATCGCGCCGACCAGCGTGAGCATCGAGCGCGCGAACGGTGTGTAGTGCGCGGGCATGGTCGCCTGCCGCAGCGCGTTGGACAATCGCGGGTTCGTCACGCGCAATACCTGTTTGCGCAGCCAGCGCGTGGTGAACCGGTAGGTCGGGTGTTGGAAGGGCTCGATGCACGGCACAACGATGTTGAACAGGTCTTCGGCATCGAGTGCGCGGCCGGGTTCGCAGAAGCCGTGCCGTCGGGCCGCGGCCTCCAAATCCGTTGGCCCACCGTTGAACAACGCGTCGCAATAGTCGAACGCCCACTCCTCGAAACCTTCCGCGGGCCATGGCGCACACGCGCCGAAGTCGACGACGCCGAGTCGACCGTCCGGCAGCACCCGGAAATTGCCCGGATGCGGATCGCCGTAGAGCAGACCGCTGCGGATCCAGCTGGAGGCCATGAACCGGACCAGCTGCATGCCCACCCGATCACATTCGGCGCGCGTACCGGCGGCGATAATGCGCGGCAGTGGTGTGCCGTCGAGCCATTCGGTGATGAGCACATCGCCGCGCTGTTCGATCACGCGCGGAATATAGAAATCCGGATCGTCGGCATAGGCCGCTGCGAAGGCCCGCTGATGGTCGGCCTCGGCGGCATAGTCGAGTTCGTCGAGGACGCCGGCGCAGATCGCCTCGGTCACCCCCTTGACGTCGGCACCGGGCACGAAAACCGTTGCCAGCGTGGAGATGCGGCGCAGCTGGTCCAGATCGTTCGCGACCGCCTGCTTGCCGCCGGGATACATCACCTTCACCGCGACGGGTGTGCCGTCGCGCCATACCGCGCGGTGCACCTGCCCCAGCGATGCCGCGGCCGCGCGCCGATCGTCGAATTCCCGGAAGTGCCAACGCCAGTTCTCGCCCATGCTGGCGGCCATCGCCGCGTGCACCGAGCGCGGCAGCATCGCGGGCGCGGAATCCTGCAGTTGGCTCAGCGCGATCTTGTACGGCTCGGCGAGCTCCCGGGGCAGTGCGAGTTCGTAAATGGCGAGCAGCTGGCCGAGTTTCGTCGCGCAGCCCTTCAGCTCGCCGAGGACCTCGAAAATGTGCTGGGCGGTGCGCATTTGAATTTCGCGATCGACCTCACTGGCCGATCTGCCCATCGCGCGCTTGCCGACGCCCGCGGCCTGGCGACCCGCGAAGGCGACCGGAATCGCGGCCAGTTTGGCATTGCGAACTGCGGTGCGAACTGGGGGTTTGCCATTGGGGTTCGCCGCGAACAGGCGTGCGCGTCTAGTAGTCGAACTCTCGGTCGGCCGACCGCTGCCACGCTGAATGGTCATGACTCACCTCACACCGCACGCTGACCAGTGTTACACAGGTGCAGTCTCGCACAGGAGGGCTTAGACTGTCTGGGACGTATTCGGAACCGAGTCGAAAGGTGGCATCTCGATGGGATCCCAGACGGTAGTCGCCGACGTTGCCGATGAGCTGGCGCGCCGGGTTGCCGCGGGGGAGTATCAGCCAGGGGATTTGATGCCGTCGGTCCGGCAGGTCGCGGAGGAGTTCGATATGAACCGCGCGACCGCACAGCTGACCCTCGGTCGGCTGGAATCGTATGGATTCGTCGAGGCGCGGCGCGGCAAGGGGTTCACCATTCGCGATGTCCGTGAGGCGGGCGGCATCGACGTGTACCGGCACCTGTTCCGTTTCTCGATTCCGATGCCGGATGTGGCCATCGAGATGTTCCGCGACATCGTCGAGGTGGAGCGCGGCATCGTCATGGAGGCGCTGCTCGCCTACACCGGCAGCGACCAGGAGATCGACCCGGCCGAACTCAAGGCCGAGATCGATGCACTGGAAACGCTTGCCCGACAGGATGTTCCCGACTTCCGCCAGATTCTGGCCATCGAGGTCGGACTGGTCCGCCGCCTGCTCACCGCACTCGGGCTGAGCATGCAGCGCGCGATCGTGAACTCCATCGGCGAGATGGTGCTCGACGTACCCGAGGCCGTCGAGGCCTTCTTCGCGGGCGCTGCCGATCTGCATGTATTGGTATGGCGTGCGCTGGTCGCGGTATGGGACTCCGGTTCCGGCCCGTCCGATGCGCAGCTCGCGCTGTTCGAGGATCTGTTCGGGCTGTACCACGAGAAGGTGATCGCCCGCTTCGAGGAGCTGCTCGATGTCGCCGACGACGGCCATGAGGATGCGGAGCACGCGGCGACGGCCTGACCGCCCCGACTCCTCCGATTTCACTGTCTGAGCCATTACTGGTCCACCTCCGCTCAACGCTGCCCGAGGGGTGTGGTGTTGCGCCAGCTGGGGAAGATCACCTTGGTTGACCAACTGTCTGAGATGCCGGGAGCGTGTCACCGAATTTGAGGATGCGCCGCTTGGCCGCGACCAGCATCGGCGAGGTGCACCCTGCCCAGCGACGAGGCGGCCTAGGCTGCCACCGATTCCCTTACCGCGAGTGACCGGGAGTGCTCTGTGACATCCATACCGATGACATCCATACCGATCCTGCCGCGCCGCTGGACCATTGCCGATATCGCGGACCAGTCCGGAAAGACCGTGGTGGTCACCGGCGCGAACAGCGGTCTCGGCCTGCGCACCGCCGAGGCATTGGCGGCCAAGGGCGCGCATGTGCTGTTGGCCTGCCGAAACCAGGAGAAGGCGACCGCCGCCCTCGACGCCGTCACCGCGGTGGCCGCTGGCCCGAAACCCGAAGTGCTGTCGTTGGATCTGGCCGATCTGACTTCGGTCCGACAGGCCGCGGCAACGGTGGTCGACACCATCGGCCGGGTCGATCTGCTGATCAACAATGCGGGTGTGATGGCGGTGCCGCGCTCGCGCACCGCCGATGGGTTCGATGCCCAATTCGGCACCAACCACCTCGGGCACTTCGCCTTCACCGGTGCCATCCTGCCCGCACTCCTGCGTGCCGAGCGGCCGCGCGTGGTGACCGTATCCTCGGTGGCCGCGTGGGGTGGCGCGATCAACTGGCTCGATCCCAACTGGGAGCGGCTCTACCTGCGCTGGCCCGCCTACTGCCAGTCCAAACTGGCCAATCTGCTCTTCACTGCCGAACTCGATCGCCGGGCCCGCGCGGCCGGGACCACCCTGCACGCCGTTGCCGCGCATCCGGGTCTTTCGGCGACCCATCTCTACGACCGCAACGGTGAGAAGGGTGTCGGCGGCCTCTTGGCGGCTATCCCGCAGACGATCCTGTTCGCGATCGCCCAGTCCGACCGGATGGGCGCGCTGCCGCAGCTGTATGCCGCGACGGTGCCGGATCTGCGCGGAAACTCTTATGTCGGACCGGGATTCGAGCTGGCGGGATATCCACGCCGGGCCCCGCGCAATCCACTGGCCCACAACCGCTGGACCGCGCGCAGGCTGTGGCAGCTCAGCGAGCAGCTCACCGGCGTGCGGTACGAGTTCTCGGCGATGTGATCACCCGTCGCCAGCGGCTCGGGCGGCAGGCGGACGCCAGGCGATCGCCGACGTCACCCGCGCCGGTTCGGCCCCGGGGTGCCTGCCGCAGCAGTGGTGGAATCCGCAGGATCGGATGCGACCCAAGGGGCGGCGTTATCGAGCTGAATCGAAACCCACTGCATTTCGGCGATGATGGCACATCGCCCCAGCGTGCGTGCCAGGGCGACGGCACCGATCCGACTCCTAGAGCTCGCTATTGAGCTTGTTGAGGCGGTCACACGCCTCCACGTACTCGTTGATCAGCCGCGCGATCACATCGGCGGAGCGCTCCACCTTGTTCATCATGCCGACGACCTGGCCGACCGGATTGAAGTTCACGTCCTTGGCCGCCTCCGGGTAGCGGTGTCCGCGCTTGACGCCGTCCAGGGCAACCATCATCTGCAGCGGCATGGGCAGCGGGTCCGGGTTCTCCGGCGACTCCCAGGCCTCGGTCCAGTCGTTCTTGAGCATGCGACACGGCTTGCCGGTCCAGGACCGCGACCGCACGGTGTCGTGACTGGAGGCATCGATATAGGTCTGCATCTGCGCGGGCGGCACATTGGCCTCCTCGACGGTCAGCCACAGCGAGCCGGTCCACGCGCCCGCCGCACCCATCGCCATGGCCGCGGCGACCTGGCGGCCATTGCCGATACCGCCCGCGGCGAGCGCTGGCATATCGCCGATCGCATCGATGACCTGCGGCCAGAGCACCAGCGAGGAGATCTCACCGCAGTGGCCGCCGCCCTCGGTGCCCTGCATGACCACGAAGTCCAGCCCGGCTCGCTTGTGGTTGAGCGCGTGCTTGACCGACCCGCAGAGCGCGCCGATGAGGCGGCCGGAATTCTGGATCTGCTCGATCACGTCATCCGGTGGGGTGCCCAGAGCATTGGCCACCAGCTTGGCCTTGGGGTGGCGCAGGATCACCTCGATCTGCGGTGCGACGGTCGTCGCGGTCCAGCCGAGCAGCTGGTTGTGGTGCTCTTCTTCGGGCAGGTGCGGCACATTGTGGTCATTGAGGATCTTCTCGGCGAAGTCCCGATGGCCCTGCGGAACCAGTTCCGCCAGTTTGGCTTCCAGCTGTTGCGGGGTCAGATCGTCGATGCCCTTGCCCTCGTACTTGGACGGAATGACGAGGTCGACACCGTAGACGCCGTGCACATGCTCATCGAGCCACGCGAGTTCGACCTCCAATTGTTCGGCCGTGAAGCCGACCGCACCGAGCACGCCGAGACCACCGGCGTTGCTGACCGCGGCCGCCACATCGCGGCAGTGGGTGAAGGCGAAAATGGGGAATTCGATCCCCAGCCGGTCGCAGATTTCGGTACGCATGGCGTGCTGGTCTCCCTACTCGCCCCACAGCCGGAGCGACCGGCCGAGGAGTGCTGGAACGGGTTACATATTTGGTCGCTGGCCCGCGCCGCCGATTCGACCGCCTACCGCAGATATCGCCATGACGCGACGACGGCTCTGTCAACAGGCGCGGGCGCCTGAAATCGAATGTAACACGTTCTAGTTTCTTTAGGGATAGCCGTTTCAGACGGCCGCCTGTTCCAGGTCGGTGAGCGAGTTCTCCAGGTGGTCCAACAGGCTGTGCAGGCGCGGTACGGTGCGGCGGCAGCCGACGAGTCCGAAGTCCAGATTGTCGCCATTGGTGGTGAGGGTGATGTTCACGGCCTGTCCGTCGAACGGGATCGACATCGGGTAGGAGGCGTCGAGGCGGGCGCCGTTCCAGTACCGGGGTTCCTTGGGGCCGGGAACATTGGAGATGACGATATTGAACGGCGGATTGGCCAGCGACACCATGCCGGGCAGGAAGGTCAGGGCCAGCGGGCTGAGCATCAGTCCGGACAGCGCCATGGTCTGTATCGGCGAGAGCGAGTTGTAGACCTCTTTGCTGCGGCGCATCGATTCGCTCACCACGCGCAGCCGTTCGATCGGATCGGCGATATCGGTGCCGAGGTTGCACAGGATCGCGCCGACCTTCACACCGCTGGTCTCGGCGGCATCGTCATCGGCCCGCAGCGAGATCGGGACCATGGCGATCAATGGCTTGTCGGGCAACGCATGCTGTTCGATCAGGTATTCGCGCAGCGCACCGGCCGACATCGCGAGCACCACATCATTGACGGTTGTGCCGGTGGCCTTCTTGACCTGTTTGACCCGTTCCAGTGGCCAGGACCGCACCGCGCAGCGCCGAGCGCCGCCGATCGGCACATTGAACATCGAGCGCGGCGCGTCGAACGGCATGGTCAGCTGTTGCCGCAGCAATGCGGCGCGGGCCACCCGCAGCGCGGCCGGCGCGGAATTGGCCGCCGACAAGAGGTTTCGCGCGATCCCGCCGAATAGTGATCCGGATGGTTCGGGTACGCGCCGCGAACGAGGCAGATTCCATGGCACGCGCATTCCGCTCGCCGCCGGATCGTCGGTGAGTGTGCGCTGCAGCAGCCGCTGTGCGGCGACGCCGTCGATGAGCGCGTGGTGCATCTTCGAGTAGACGGCGAAGCGGCCGTCGCTCAGCCCCTCGACCACGTGGATCTCCCACAGCGGGCGGTGCCGGTCGAGCAGGGCGCTGTGCAGCTCGGAGGCCAGCTCGAGCAATTGGTCGAAGCGGCCCGGACTCGGCAGCGCCGACCGGCGCAGGTGATAGGCGAGTTCGACGTCCTCGGCCTGTGTCCACGCCAATTGTGGTGTGCCGAGCCAACTTGCCGGTTGTTTGCGGAAGGTGGGATGGAATTCGTTGTCCGTCAACAACTTCTCATGAATTGTCCGGGCGTAATCGGGTCCGGTGTCTTCCGGCGCCTCGAACAGTTGCAATGAACCGACGTGCATCGGGTGCTCGCGGGATTCGGCCAGCAGAAATACGGCGTCGATCGGAGAAATGAGCTCCATTGGTGAGTCGCCCCCTGACGACGGTGTGGTGTGGAGGTCTTGAACAAGAGGTATCGACCACGATGTCGGAAGGGCTCGCGCAGCCATGTCCCCTGCGCGGTGTTCTCACACCTTACTGAAAGGTACGGATCGGTGTTCGCCGAATCAGTGATCCTTGACCAGCAGCAGGTAGCCCTGGCGACCCCGCTCGCCGGGATCCGGTTCCCGTACCAATCGGGCGGTCGCCGTGAAACCGGCCTGGTCGGCCAGCGCGGCGAGCCGATCCGGCGACCACCGGTAGGAGCGAATCACCTTGTGGTCGAACGGTTCCACATCCTGGACAGCGGTGGCCTGGAAGGCGAGCAGCGCGTGCCCTCCGATTTCGAGTACCCGATGGAACTCCGTCAACACCGCGGGAATCCGCTCGGGTGGCAGATGGATGAACGAGTACCACGCGAGGACGCCCGCGAGGGTACCGTCGGCGAGGTCGAGGTGTTCGAGCGAACCCTCGCCGAAGGTCTGTTCCGGATGTCGCGCTCGCGCCAGCGCGATCAGCCGCGGTGACAGGTCGATGCCGAAGATATCAAGTCCGAGCCCCGCCAGGTGCGCGGTCAGTCGGCCCTCGCCGCAGCCGAGGTCGGCGACCCGACCAGAACCGTTGGCCCGCACCATTTCCGCGAGTACGCCGAGCATGGCGCGGTCGAACGGCTGGGATTCGAGGTGCCCCTCGACGTGCTCGGCGTAGCGGTCCGCGAGGTCGTCGTAGGCGGCGCGGGTGTGCGTCACATCGGCATGATCGGTGCGTGTCATCCGGCCATCATGCCCTCCCGTCACCCGACCGCCACCCCCCATCGAGTCGCTCCGCGACGCTGGATTTCATTGCGGGGCGCCGCGAGGGCAGGCGGCGTAGCAGGTGGTCGAGCCGCAGCGCGGTATCGCGGCTACCGAGTATCGCGGTACCGCCCGCGACGACGAGCACACCGTAGGAAGACATTTCATCGAAACCCACCGATGTCCACATCGCCGCCGCGAAGGCGATCAGCACCGCGGTCGCGAGGCGGGCGGTGGATTGCGCCGCGATGCCGAGGATCAGACCGATGGCGATCAGTGTTTCCAGTGCCGTCGCGACGGCGGCCAGGGTCGGCACGGACCAGTCCAGCGTCCGGGGTACCAGGGTTCGGGTGTAGTCGACGAACGCCGAATAGCCGCCCCAGGAGACGCCTTTCGTGCCCGGCGCGCCGAGTAGTCCGAACCGGTCCGCAACCGATCCGGCGAACAAGGCGCCCAACAGGATTCGTACCGCGGTGTCGACGGCCACGAATCGGGCCGCGGTCACCGTCAGCACCGCGACGCTCACCAGCACCACGGCGGTGATCGATCCGACCGATCCGTCCGCGAGCAGTAGCCATCCGAGTTCGATCACCAGGGCCAGTACGGAAAGTCCGACGACAGCTGGTCTGGTCATGTGCACCATCCAAAGTAGTAAGGTTCCTGACTAAAGGTACGAAGGAGCCACAGAATGGTCAAGAGCCTGACTAATCCGCTGTCCGATAGGCCGCCGCCGCTCGGGAGTCTGCTCGGCGCCGCGGCGAGAACCCTTGCCGCCGAACTGGATGCGGGTTTGGCCGCGGCCGGATTCGCCGACCTGCGCGCCGCGCACGCTCCGGTATTCCAGGTGATCGATCCCGAAGGCACGCGGCTGATCGACCTCGCCGCTCGGGCGGGCATGACCAAACAGGCGATGGGCGAACTCGTGCGGCACCTGGAATCGCGCGGATACGTCGAGGTAGCTCCCGACCCGACCGATCGGCGGGCGCGGCTGGTGCGCCTGACCCCGCTCGGCTGGTCCGTGCTGGAGGCCGGATTCGATGTGGTCGCGCGATTCGACGCACACCTCGACGCGACAATCGGTGCGTCCGAAGTGGTTCGGTTGCGCGATGTGCTGATGAAGATCATCGGCGGTGCGGGTCTGACCTTCAGTGCGGGCGCGTCCGAGGTGATGCGCGGCGAATGAGCGCGGGACTCACACCTGACTCGGTGATTGCGGCACCGGCGTCGAGTCCGGCTGCTCGGCGGTGCGGGTGCGCGCGGTGCCGAGTATCGAGCCGAGGATGACCAGCGGGAAGCCGATGCCCATGCCGATGGTCAGCGGCTCGTCCAGCAGGGTCACCCCGAGCAGGATGGCGACGGCCGGATTGATGTAGGTGATAACCGTGGCGCGGGCCGGGCCGACCTCGCTGATCAGCGCGAAGAAGACCAGGAACGCCGCGGCCGTGCAGATGACGGCGAGGCCGAGCACCGACCACGACGCGTCGGCGGTGAAGTGTGCCGGCCGGCGCCAAGCCGCGAACGGTGCGTAGATCACCGCGGCGAGGATCAGTGATCCGGTGACCACGCCGAGCGGCGGCAGTTCGGCGAGTGCGCGATTGATGATGATCGGGCCGACGGCATATCCGATGGTGGTCAGCCCGATCGCGCCGATGGCGGCGGGCTGGGTCAGGTCGATATCGAAGCCGACCAGCGCCGCCACCCCGGCGAAGCCGACGATCAGGCCGATGGTGCGGCGCGCGTCGAAGCGGTCGTGCCCGAGCTTGGTCACGATGACCACCGCGATCAGCGGTACGGCGGCGATCAGCAGGCCGACCGTCGAACTGTTCAATGTGGTCTCGGCGAAGCCGATGAGCAGCCACGGGCCGGTGATCTCGACCAGGGTGTACAGCAGCAGCGGGCGCCAGTGGCGCAATACCGGTGTCAGCGCCTTGGTGTAGAGCGCGATCGGCAGCAGGATCAGCGCGCCGAGCAAGGTTCGGCCGAAGGCCACCACGATCGGGTCGAAATCCTCGACGGCGATCCGGATCATCGCATAAGGCACGCCCCAGATGACGCCCATTGCCAAGAACAACACCCAGCCACGCCTGGTCATCCGTGGGACCTCCGATCCATTCCTCGCACCGGAGCTTATATGGGTTCATCCCATGATTCGAGGGTGAGTCGTACCGGCCCGAGCCGCTGGAACCGGGGGCTCGACGGCGTCCACGGCATCGGTTTCAATCGGCCTGCCGCACAACAGCTTCGGCTGTCGCCCGACAGGTTGTCGTAACGAGACCGGTCCGGTTCTCGATCAACTTCCCGGGCCGATGTGTATTCGGGTCCGGGCCCTAACGAAGGAATGGGTGTTGAACCGTCCAACGAAACGCGTGATGCTGGCGGCGATTGCGGTAGTGCTCGGTCTCGGTGCGATTCCGGCGCATGCGGAGCCGAATACGGGCTCCGGAACGGGATCGACGCAGCCCGCCATTGTGCTGCCGTCGTCGGTGCAGTCGCCGGATGGCTCGTTCATCGAAAAGGTCGAGGCCAAGGACGCCCGCAACGTTCGGCTCTACATCCATTCCGCCGCAATGAATTCGACGATCCCGGTCGATGTGCTGCGACCGACCGACACCTCGGTGCCGCGCCCGACGCTGTATCTGCTGAACGGTGCTGGCGGCGGGCAGGACGATGCGACGTGGAAGCGCAATACCGACGCGATGGAGTTCCTGTCGGACAAGAACGTCAATGTGGTCAATGTCATCGGCGGGCACTGGAGCTTCTACGCGGATTGGATCGCGCCGGATCCGGTGCTCGGCACCAATAAGTGGGTGACCTTCTTCACCGAGGAACTGCCGCCGTTGATCGATACCGCGCTCGGCACCAATGGCGTCAATGCCATTGCGGGACTGTCGATGGCGGGTACCTCGGTGCTCAACTTCGAAATCGCCAAGCCCGGCCTCTACCGCAGCGTCGCGGTCTACAGCGGGATCGCGCAGACCAGTGACCCGATCGGTCAGCGGATGATCAAAGTGACCGTGGAGACCTACGGCGGTGGCGATACACGAAATATGTGGGGTCCGTCCGATGGCCCGCTCTGGGCGGCGAACGATCCCATCCTCAATGCCGAAAAGCTGCGTGGACCAAACCTTTTCGTCTCCACCGGCAATGGCATCCCCGGCGTCTACGACCAGCCGGGAGGAAAGTTCCGGCTGGAGAAGCCCGAGGACAATGCGCAGACGGTCGCGGTCGGCGCGGCGATCGAGGCCGGGGTCAATTGGTCGACGCACAATCTGCAGAACCGGCTCGACCAGCTCGGGATCCCCGCCACCTTCGTCTACCGCGACAGCGGCACGCATTCCTGGGGTTACTGGCAGGAGGATCTGCACACCTCATGGCCGGTTCTCGCGCAGGGACTGTACTCCGCTCCGTAGTCGCCTGCGCGCCGGTTCACGGGATGTTCGTTCGGCAGTGCAGGGTCGACAGCCTGCGCAGTTAGCGAATCCGCCGCGTGTCAGCGCGGTGTCAGCGGCGGTCGGCATCGTTGCGCCCATGCCACCAAGGACGTGGCAAGCAACGATCACCGAGAGGTTCGACATGGAAACCGCCACCGCAGAAATCCTGCACCGTCAACTGGTACTGCCCGTCCGAGCGGTCCGCGCCGGCCTCGGCGTATCCGGCGGCGATCCCAGCACGCTCGCCGGCCGCACCGACACGGTCGTCCCCGCCCTCACCGCAGCCGCCGACCGCGTCACTGCGGCGCACCGCCGACTCGACCGATCCGCCACCCAACTGGAACGCAAGGCCGCAGCGAAGAACTACAACCCAGCCCCTCTCGCCGCCCGCCGCGCGGCCATCGCCAACGCCCGCGCTGCCGTCGACGGTCTCCACGCGGACCTCAACCGCGCCATCCGATCCCTCGACCGCTGAAACCCACGGCACCGCAGCGGCATTCGCGATCGACGGTGCGGTCTGCATCGATGTCGCCGCTGCATATCCGCCTGCCTCGGTATCGCCGTCGCGAATCTCACCGACGGCGGTACCGAGGCAAGAGCGTCATCCGATCGGATAGGCGGACCGCCCGCCAGTCTTCCGGCGAGCGTTCGCGGGTCCGCTGGCGGAGCGCTCGGACGCGCCGATTATCACTGAACAGGCAGCTCGGCCGCGATCACATCGGTGTACTCGATGGACGGCGGCGCGCTCAGCAGTTCCGGGACGGCCTCTTTGCAGCGCGCCAAGGTATGCGTCGAGCTGGGCTTGCCGCCCGGCCTCGTCGCGGAATGCGTCGACGATGCTGAACGCGGTTGGGCCGAGAGCAAGGCGAGTCAGACGATGGTCGGCTCGTCCTGCTGAATCTTGGTCGGCGCCGCCTGCAATGTCGTCTCGACTTCGTCCCGAGCCGAACTCCGTGCGACGCCGCGGCGCCGCATGCCTGGCCGCATGTCGCGGCAGGCGGCGACGCCGCGGCCCGTATCGAAACCGGCAGTGACTGCTAGCGCGTAGCAGTGGTGGTCGGTGCCGCGGATTGCGTGGTCGTGGTGGTGGTCGGTTCGGTGGTGGTCGGCTTTGTGGTCTGGGCGGGGGTGGTGGTCGGAGCCGGTGTCGTGGTCGTCACCTGCGGGGCGGTCGCCGCACTGGATGTCGTGGTGGGCGGTGTCGTGGTCGTCGGCTGTGCGCTGGCAGCGGGCGACTTCGCGGGTGCGGTGCTGGTGGTCGTCGGCGAGGTCGTCGTGGTCTTGGTCGGTTCGCTGGTCTTGGTCGTGGAGGTCGCCGCCTGGTACGCGGCGGCGAGATCCGCTGGCGTCGGCTGTGCGCTGGTATCGACCGTCTTACCCGCCTGCGCCTGCTGCGCCAGATGGGTGAGCCAGGCGGCCGCGTATTCGGCGGAGGTCAGCGGCTTGCCGTCGGCGGCGTCGCGCCAGTAGTCGAAGTGGTGACCGGTCGCGTTCGGCCCGAGCGTGAGCTGGTACGGGTCGCTCATGATCACGGGGATGGTGTTCTGGTTCGTCACGATGAGACCGATGATCTCGTTGAACACCTTCTGCGGCAGATAGGCCAGTGGCGACATGTCATTGGTCGAGATCGCCGTCGCCTGGGTCGCGGGCTGCGGCGTCTGCCCGGGCTTGTACGCCGGATCGGAAACCTTCAGCAGCACCTGGAGAAATGTCTCATTGCTCTGCATCCAGTTCGGCTGCGACTGAATATCGGCGAATGCCGCCAATGCGATCCGGCCGAGGACGACCGCGACGTCCTGCCCGGTCGCCGGGGTGAGCCCATCGCGTTCGAGTGCGTCGGCGTTCAACTGGCGACCCACATTGACCACCAACTGCAGCAGCGAAATATTCTGCGGTGCCGCGCAGGTGAGATCGCCATCGGAGCAGAACGAGGCGATCTTGCCGTTCAGCGCGCCGAAGTCACCGCTGTTACCCGGCAGCGCGCCCTGACCCGATACCGCTTTCGTGCCGCTCTGATATTGCTGGTCGAAGCCGTCGGGATGGCTGTAGGGGTCCTTCGCGCCCGGGAACGGCCCGTCGCCTGCGGAGCGTCCGGAGTCGGCGAGGATGACGACACCGACGACGTCGGCCGGATCGACGACTCCGTAGCCGCCGTTCTGGTCGGGCGTCTGATGTCCGACCGTCATGGCGACGCGGCGCACGACATCGGCGCCCTCGCTGTAGCCGACGATGGAGAACTTGGTGTCCGGGCAGGCCTGGCTGATCTCCCGCATCACCTGTTCGGTATTCGCGACACCGGCATTGACGGCGTCCTCGTAGGTGGCCATATTCGCCGGATACGCGATGTATACAGCGGCATACGAGCCGGGATCGACATTACCGGCGGGTGCGTTGACGACGGGGTCGACCCACTGACTGTGATAGTCATCCGACAGCGCGGCGGGCAATTCGTGACCATTGGCGTCGACCAGTAGCTTCGTGGTGCCCTCGACCGGAGTGTCGCGGCGTCCGGCCACCGATATGGTCACCATGTCGTGGCACTCCGTCACCGACGCCCTGAGCTGCGTATCCACGGTTTGCGACGTCGATGTCAGCGCCCACGAGGCGGCGACAATCGCCACCGCCCCGAGCGCGGCGGGCGCGACAACGGCCGAAGCCATGCGATGGCGCGCGAAGAACTCCCGAAGAGCCATGTCCCGGTCCTCAATCAATATTCGAAAAGTGGGCGGACAGGCCCCCCGACAGGCCCATATGTCACGAGGGATGTCGGTGACCGGGATGTATTCGTTACCGCGGTGCCGCCGAGGCGAAAGAACTATTGTAGGAATCGTACAGATTTCCGATCGGTGTTGCCGTTGCGTTGCCGACGTTATGGACCCACTGCTCGGTGGTGCTGACGGCGGCGAACTGGGAGTGCATCACGACATTGAGCACGCGGTGGATCTCCGCCGCGGTGGCCTGACCAGCGGCATTGGTCAGTGGCACGGTGCCGGTCGCGTCGCTGAGGTGTTCGGTGCCGAATCCGGCGTGGTGGGCGTGCGTGATCAGCGCGTTATTGCAGTGATGGGTCATGTACCCGACGACGGCGATGGTGTCGATGCCGCGTTCCCGCAGCCATGATTCGAGGTCGTTCTCGGCGAAGACGCTCGGCACGGTCTTTTCCAGGGCGAGGTCGTAATGCCGTTCGGCCACCGTGCGGTGCAGCTGCCATCCCGCGGTGCCGCGATCGAAGATCGGCGCACCGGTGGGTGCGGTGTGCTGGACCACCACGATCGGCATCCCCGCGGCGGCGGCGGTATCCATGGCACGGCCGATCTGTGTCAGCGAGTCCTCGACGGGCGGGTATTGGATCCGCAGGTCGCCGGTGACGTATTCGTTCTGGACATCGACGACGATGAGCGCGCGCTTCGGTGCCGGTGCGTTCATGGGTTCCTCCAAGGTGCTGGGGCGGCGGTGTTGCCGGAGGTCAACGATGCCGAAGGCGAGGTCCGCTCAACAGTGGCCTGAATGACTAGAATCAACGGAATTGGGCCAAAGGTTGCGGAAGGGAATCGGCGTGGATGTCATCGCGGTCGTCGCCTTCGACCAGATCAATCCCTTCCACCTTTCGGTGCCATGTCTGGTATTCGGCGAGGAACAGCCGTCCGCCGAACTGCCGCCCTGTGAGATCAGGGTGTGCACGCCGGGGGCGAAACCGATCGTCACGACCGCCGGGTTCACCGTGCAGACCGGTCACGGTCTCGACGAATTGGCCAGTGCGACAACGGTTATCGTGCCGAGCTGGTACGACCCGGAACGAGCCGCCCCGAAGGAAATCACCGATGCGATCCTCGGCGCACACGAAAACGGAGCCCGCATCGTCGGTCTGTGCCTCGGCGCATTCGTCGTCGCCGACACCGGCCTGCTCCGCAACCGTCCCGCGGCCACCCATTGGAAATGGGCCGATGTCTTCGCCCGCCGCTTCCCGGACGTGCGGCTGAATCAGGAGGCGCTCTACGTCGACGACGGCGATATCGTCACCTCGGCCGGCACCACCGCGGCGATCGACACCTGCTTACATCTGCTGCGCCGCCAGCACGGCGCCGAACTCGCCAACCGTGTCGCCCGCCGCATCGTCGCCCCGCCACACCGTGACGGCGGACAAGCGCAATTCATCGAACATCCCCTGCCGCCAACAGATTCGGCCGATCCGCTCACCGAGACCCTGCAGTGGACGATCGAACACCTCGGCGAACACCTGACCGTCGATCGCCTCGCCGCGCACGCCCTGATGAGCCGCCGCACCTTCACCCGGACCTTCCGAAAGGTCATCGGCACCAGCGTCGCCCAATGGATCGCAACCCAACGCCTGGCCATGGCCCAACGCCTCCTCGAAACCACCGACCTGACCATCGACCACATAGCCACCCTCTGCGGCTACGGCAGCCCGGTGACCATGCGAGACCAATTCTGGAAATCCCTGGCCACCACCCCCTCCACCTACCGCCGAACCTTCAACCCCCGTCCCACGGGTCCAGCCGCAGCCATCGGATAGCCGATGCGTGTATCCGTTGGCGGAAAGTGTTGCGCTGCACCTGGATCACTCGCCGAGACGAGGCGGCTTCTCATGGTGAGCCTGTTTGTGCACGAGCACAGGGACGGGCCATCTCGCCATCCCGCGATCTCTGGGGTGGCCGGGATGTCACGCCACAATCTGGATGCCGTCGAGGATGGTGGTGAGGTCGGCGGTGAGTCTTTCCAGATATGACCCGGACCCGCTGGTCGTGGCGTCGTGTGGTCATGCGCTGTCGCCGGAGGGAACCGGCGCTTCGATCGGGGGAATCGGGCTGGCCGGTTCTGGTGTGGTGACACGGCGTGGCAGCAGGAACGGCGTGCCGAGGAGCAGAATCCCGGCCAGCGCAATGGCTGTGCCCGGGCTGGTGAGTTGAGCCAGTAGGCCCCAGAGCACGGTGATTGCGGCGATGCTGGTGCTGGTGGTGATCGACCACGCGGTGAGCACCCGGGCGTGGCGGTCGGTGGCGGTGGTGTTCAACCGGTAGGCGGCGAAGACGGCGTTGAAAATGCTGGCGCAGATGATCAGGCCGAGTTCGGTGACCATCACGATCACGAGCCCGGGCAGGCCGGGCCGGATGAACACCAGCCCGAGGGGCCAGCAGGCGCGCAGCGCGCCGAAGACGCGCAGCACCGTCTGTTCGCCGAGGCGGGCGACGATGCGGCGGGCGAGTCGGGCACCGATCAGGCCACCGATGCACGGAACGGCGAACGCGAGCCCGTACTCCCAGACCGGAAATCCCAAGTGGGACAGCATCAGCACCGACAGCAGTGGCTCGGTAGCCATGATCAGCCCGTTGACCAGCATGGTGTTGAAGAAGAATCGGCGCAGCGTGTCGTGGGTGAGGATGTAGCGCCACCCCTCGGCGATGTCGCCGCACCGACGCGTTCGCGTGTGCTGCGGCTTCGGCGGCTGCTCGGGTTCGGCGATCGCAGTAATGCCGAGCGCCGAGAGAAGGTAGCTCACCGCATCGATGACAACGGTGGTCACCGGACCCAAGAGCCCGATAGCGGCACCGCCGACCGGCGGTCCGATGACCGTGGCAGACCAGGTGGTGGACTCGAAACGACTGGTGGCCACCAGCAGTCCGTCGGCGGGCACGATGGTCTCGAGGTAGGCGCCGCTGGCGGCCGTGAACGCGATCTTCGCTGTCGCAGTGACGATGGAGACCGCCAGCAGCTGCGCGAACGACAACACACCCAACCAGTAGGCCAGCGGTACGGATGCCAATGCCGCGAAGCGGACCACGTCCATGGCGATCATGACCGGCCGCTTGGCGCGGAACTCCATCCACGGCCCGAGCGGGACCGCCAGCAGCGCCCCGAGCGCCAGCCCGGATGATGACAGCACCGCCACCTCTGCCGAGCTGGCGTTCAGGACCGTAATGGCAACGACCGCGAATGCCCCGAACCCGAGCCCGGTCCCGTAGGCGCTGACCGCGTAGGCGGCCCACAACCACCCGAACGCCCGACCCGGTCTCGTCCTGCGCCCGATATTCGACACTCGCTCGCTCCGCTTCGCACCTCATGGGACAACGCTGTGTTGCCACGGGGATTGAAGCCGGTGGAAGGACGCCGACACCAACAACAGATCGAGCGGCGTGCCACAACCCATCGTTGTGCGATTAGGTTCTCCCCTCGTGGATCTCGATGCGGTTCGTACCTTCGTCGCTGTTGCCGAGACCGGCCAGTTCCAAGCCGCTGCCGACGATGTGGGCATCACCCAGCAGGGGGCCTCGAAACGAGTGGCAAGCCTGGAGCGAGAGCTCGGCGTGCAACTCTTCGCGCGGACTGCCAGGGGCGTCCGGCTCACCGTCGACGGACAAGCACTGCTACCCCATGCCCGCGAACTACTCCGCGCTGCCGAACGCGCCACCACGGCCGTAACACCGGGGCGCAGGGCGCTGCGGATCGACGTGGTCAGCCGCAGGATCGCACCGTCGAATATCCTGCACGCCTTCTACCAGCAGCATCCCGATATCGAGCTCGATGTCGTCGCCCTACCCAACGCCGACGCCGCAGCGGCGCTGGCCGAGATCGGCGCCGGTACCCTCGACGCCACCTTCAGATCCCTACGCGACTCCGCCCGCAAAGTTCCGACCGGACTCCGCTCATCGCGTGTGATCGACGACCGACACGAACTCCTGGTCGGCCCGAAGCACCCTTTGGCGAATGCCAAATCCGTGACGCTGGCCGAACTCACCGACCACCCCATCTGGATGCCCGGCATGTCCGATCCGGAGCCGATCGGATACTACAACGATCTCGCCACCGCGTTCGGACTCACCATCGACACGATCGGCCCGATGTTCGGCATCGAAGCGCTGCTCGCCGAACTCGCCGACTCGACCCAACTCGCCACCTTCGCCGGCGAAGGCTCCCGATACCTCTGGCCGGAAAGCTACGACCTGCGCCGAATCCCCGTCGTCAACCCAACCCCCGTCTACCCACTCTCGGTGATCTGGCGAGCAGACAATCCCCACCCCGTCCTCGCAAACTTCCTCGACTACCTCGAGACCAGATACCGAACGACATCCGGCGATGACATATGGACACCGGACTGGGCACGCTGAGACCCACGGAACATCGCGCTCGCCCCGATCGACCAGCCGCTGCTCCCGGCGTCGTCACCGTCCCACTCCCCGATCGCCCGCCCAGCCATCTCGTCGTCGCGTGGCTGAAAACCGCTCACCCCCGGCTGATCCGCAGCTTCGTCCAGATGCCGAGCGCAGCTACAGTTCCCGCGACGAAAGCGGCGTCTGAGCGCGACGTCCTGCTCGCCGGCGTCATCACCGGGGTAAGGGCTTGCCGGTACCGATCCAACGCCCACCGATCCGGCTCGTCCTCACTCATCACCTACCGTGACCTTTCCCGAGTCCGGCACGGTCCCCCACCACCCATTCGGGCTGCCGGCGCGAGCAACACTGTGCGAATCATGTTGCGCCGCATCACGTACCTCCGTTCTCGGCCGCGCGGGATCGGCGCCCTACTGCTTCGGACTGTGCGGACTGAACCCGCTCCGACAACCAGTCTTGGCCTGGCGGACGCGATCGGCTGAAGTAGCGGCCTACCCCAATCCACGCCACAGATCGCCCCTCACGAGAACGTCAACCCCTGACCACTGTCAAGGCGATCAACCGGTGTTCGACTGCCCTCTGCTGCCGATGAGCCGCAAGGTCGTCCGCTGACTATCGTTGCGAGCGAGGTGATCTTGGAGGGAGCAGGCTGGCCAATAGCCCCTCAAAGGCCATGGCCACTGCCGACGTCCTGACCTGTACCTGCTGAGGTTGGCTCACAACACGGCCACTTCGGTCTGTATCAAAAAGATGGCCATTCCTACGGCTCACCTTCCCGCACTCGGCTAAGCGCGCAGCTCTGACCAGCGAAAACCCGGGCGCGCCTGACAGGGCGGGCCGCCGAGTGGCGAGGCTCATTGAGATTTGGCCATGTTCGATGAGCCACCACATACCTCCTTTTGTCAGCCGCGGGCCATATCCACGAACCGACTCAAATGCAGTTGGTGCGCAACGGTAATCGTGGCAGTCGGACCATTACGGTGCTTACCTACGATAAGGTCGGCTTCACCACCACGCGGGTCATCACGTTCGAATGCGTCGGGTCGGTGCAACAGGATGACCATGTCCGCATCCTGCTCTAGCGAACCGGATTCGCGCAGGTCGGACACCATGGGGCGCTTATCTGTTCGCTGTTCGGGACCACGGTTCAGCTGGCTGATCGCGATGACCGGAACTTCCAACTCCTTGGCCAGCAGCTTCAAATTTCGCGAGAAATCCGAGACTTCCTGCTGACGAGATTCGACCTTTTTTCCCGAAGTCATCAGCTGGAGGTAGTCCACCACAACGAGTTTCAGGTCGTGCCGCTGCTTCAGACGGCGCGCTTTGGCGCGGATCTCCATCATTGTCAGGTTCGGCGAATCGTCCACGAACAGCGGCGCCTCACTGATCTCGCTCATACGGCGAGCGAGTTTGGTCCAGTCGTCGTCGCTCATACGGCCAGAACGCATATCACCCAGCTTGATCTTCGCCTCAGCCGAGAGCAGACGCATCACGATTTCCGTGCGGCTCATCTCGAGCGAGAAGATGACGCTGGCCAGACCGTGCTTGATCGAGCAGCTGCGCATGAAGTCCATGCCGAGGGTCGAGTTGTGCGTGGGCACCATCGACTCTCCGGCCAGGTACAGATGATCGGTGTTGTCCACCTCGACGCAGCGCACCGGGACGGTGTCGATCTTGCGGACATCCGCGATGTGGCGTGGCGCGGACCGGCGGGTGCCCGGGACGACATGATTCAGGTCGCCGTCGACGCCACGCAGGGTGTGGACGATTTCGCCGGTGGTGCGCACGGCTCGATTGCCATGGTGCAGGCCGCTTGCGGTGAGCCATTGGTGCTGCTCGTCGGCGACGATCACGGTGCCGTCGGAGAATTCGACCTCGTAGCAGGGCCGGTCGGTCATGACCTCGGTGGCGGCCAGGACGCGGGTGGGGCGGCCTTGGGCGTCGAGGAGTTCGTCGCCGACGCGGACCTCGCCCATGGTGGTCCAGCCGGTGGGGGTGGGCAGCGGGGTGTCGAGGGCCAGGGCCTTGCCGACGCCGGGTCGGGCGGCGACGATGATCATTTGGCCGGGGTGTAGGCCGTTGGTGAGTTCGTCCAGTTCGGTGAAGCCGGTGGGGACGCCGAGGGAGATGCCGCCGCGGGAGGCGATGGAGTCGATTTCGTCCATCGTGGGCTGGAGCAGTTCCTCTAGGGGGAGGAAGTCCTCGGTGGTGCGGCGTTCGGTGACCTCATAGACCTCGGCCTGGGCGCGGTCGACGACCTCGGCGATGTCCTGGCCGTCGGCGCCCGCGTAGCCGTATTGGACGATGCGGGTGCCCGCTTCGACGAGGCGGCGCAGGATCGCCTTCTCTGCAACGATTTCGGCGTAGTAGCCGGCGTTGGCGGCGGTGGGGACGGTTTGGGTGAGGGTGACGAGATAGGGCGCACCGCCGATGCGCTTGAGTTCGCCGCGGCGGTCGAGACCGGCGGCGACGGTGACCGGGTCGGCAGGTTCGCCGCGGCCGTAGAGATCGAGGATGGTGTCGTAGACCGCTTGGTGCGCCGGGCGGTAGAAGTCGCCGGGGCGCAGCACCTCGACGACGTCGGCGATCGCGTCCTTGCTCAGTAGCATGCCGCCCAGTACGGACTGCTCGGCCGCCATATCGTGTGGCGGCTGCCTGCCGAAGTCTTCGCCGGGCGGTTCGGGCGGGTAGTCCGTATGCCCGCGGTCATCGGTGGTAGTCACCAGACTCGACCGTCCTCTCTCGCCGGTAGCGACATACATCTAAGGCCGCTCGGAAACGGCGACCACGTACAGATCGCTCGAAACCTGCCGGCTGACCCTATTGACCACTCGTTGTACTCCCGGGTACCGACACATCCGGCGTCGAACCACGGCGTGCGAGTCCCCCGTCGACGGGCGCACCCGCGGTTCCAGCAAACCGGTGTGGCAGCTCCCGGATCATGACGATCCGGAGGTTCGTTCATGACAATGCGACGAACCTAGGCGACTGGATGGAGACTCGCCAAACCGCACTGTGCACACGCCTGTGGATAAGTTGGGGACTGTTTACCCAACGATGTGCACCCCCTGTGTACTACTTGGGGAAAACCCAGGTCACCTTGCTTAAACGTGCAGATAGATATCGATTTCCAAATCTATCCACGTGTGGATGAATGAAGTGTCGGCGTGTCGGCCAAGTTGAACAGCCGGGCGTGTTGGGTAAACAGAGCGTGTACTACGGGTATGTCCTCGATCACGTTGCGGCCGGTTGGTTTTCTCGACGATCCACAAGTCGAATAACAGGTGGTAGAGCCGATAGCCGGGTTTGCCGAGAATGGTCCAGATCACCGTTCCGGCCTCTCGCAAATATTTGGCTATCTGTAGGACGATGCTCATGGCTCACGCTGCGAACGAGCAGTGGCCCGCGGCCGCGCAGCCGAAAGCCACCCTTGTGCCGGAACACAAGAGTGGCCTTCGAATGAACTCAGTTCGCGGCGACCTGCAGGTCGAACTTCGCGACCACGTCGGGGTGCAGGTGCACCACGACGTTGTGCTTGCCAACCGTCTTGATGTGCGACTTCGGCAGTTCGATGCTGCGCTTGTCGACGACCGGGCCACCGGCCGACTTGATGGCGGCGGCGATGTCGGACTGGGTGACCGAGCCGAACAGCTTGCCGGTGCCAGCGGTCTTGACCGACAGCGAAACCGACTCCAGGCCCTCGATGGCCTGCTTCAGCTCGTTGGCGTGGTCCAGGTCGCGCACCTTGCGCGCGTCCTGGGCCCGACGGATGCCCTCGACCTGCTTCTGGGCGCCACGGGTGGCGACAATGGCCAGGCCGCGCGGCAGCAGGTAGTTGCGGCCGTAGCCGTCCTTGACCTCCACGGTGTCACCGGGGGCACCGAGGTTGTCCACATCGGCGGTCAGAATCAACTTCATTTGCGATGTCTCCCTTCTCAGCGAGCCGTCGACACGTACGGCAGCAGGGCCACCTCACGCGAGTTCTTGACGGCAACGGCGACGTCGCGCTGGTGCTGCACGCAGTTGCCGGTGACCCGGCGAGCGCGGATCTTGCCGCGATCACTGACGTACTTCCGCAGCAGGGCGGTGTCCTTGTAGTCGATGCTGACGAGGCCGGACTTGGCCTCCTTGCAGAAGGTGCAAGCCTTCTTCTTCAGCACCTTTTCGCGCGCGGGCGCTTTAGGCATGGTTACTCCGTAATTAATGATGGCCCAAAGTAATTCGGGCCGATGTGAGCCGTTCTCAGAACGGCGGTTCGTCGTCTACGCGGCTGCCCCCGAAGGAGCCCGCCGCGGGTGCGCTGCCCCACGGGTCGTCGTCGGCGCCGCCGGAACGGCTGCCGCCACCGCCACCGGCAGGAGCGAAATTGCCACCGCCCCCGGAACCGAATCCGCCGCCGCCCCCGCCGCCGCGGCTGGCCTTGGCGACCTTCGCGGTGGCGTAACGCAGCGAGGGACCGACCTCGTCGACCTCGAGTTCGACGACCGTGCGCTTCTCACCCTCGCGGGTTTCGTAGGAGCGCTGCTTCAGTCGTCCGCTCACGATCACACGGGCGCCTCGGGTCAGGCTTTCGGCGACATTCTCCGCAGCTTCACGCCAGATGTTGCAGCGCAGGAACAGCGCTTCGCCGTCTTTCCATTCATTCGAATTACGGTCGAACACGCGGGGAGTCGATGCGACGGTGAAATTCGCCACCGCAGCGCCCGCGGGCGTGAATCGAAGTTCGGGGTCGGCCGTCAGATTTCCGATGACGGTGATGACCGTGTCGCCTGCCATGTGGTTCCTCCTGCTCGGTATGCAGTCCGCAGTGCACCTGTTGCGTAGAGCCTAGAGACAGGCACCGACGCAATCGAGGGTCACTTGCCGTGGCGCAGAACCTTGGTGCGCAGCACCGACTCGTTGAGGCCCAGCTGGCGGTCGAGCTCGCTCACGGTGGCGGGCTCGGCGGTCAGATCGACCACCGCGTAGATGCCTTCGGCCTGCTTGGCGATCTCGTAGGCGAGACGGCGGCGGCCCCAGATGTCGACCTTGTCGACCTTGCCGCCTTCGGTCTTGACGACGCTCAGCATGTTGTCCAGCGACGGACCAACAGTGCGCTCGTCCAGGCTCGGGTCGAGGATAACCATCACTTCGTAATGACGCACGGACCAATCACCTCCTGTGGACTAGGAAACGGCCACGGACGGTCCGTGGCAGGAGGGTCGTTGCGTCAGCAACCCGACAAGGCTACATGAACGCCCGTTAACCAGCGAAATCGATGTCCGGCGCGGTGCCACGCCGGGTCCTTCCCAGGGGAAGCGAGGCTTCCGCGCGTGCTGCCGCCTAGGGTGGTGCCCATGCCGACCGGACTCGCTACCCACGACAGGATCGCGGGCGGTGTGACGCGCAGCGCGGCCCTGGCCGCGGTGGTGGTGTTGCTGTGCGGGTTGACGCTGACGCTTGCCTATCTGAACAAGGCGCGGTGCGCGGGTGCGCCGTTCGGCGCGGACGGCCGCAGTGCGATTTTCGATGTCATCAAGGATTCGGATGTCTGCTATTCCGATATCCAATTCCTGTGGTTGGGTCGCGATATCGACCAGCACGTCTTTCCCTATATCGACGGCGGAATCACCGATGACGGCATGCTGACCGGCGGCGCGGTCGAATATCCGGTGCTCAGTGGCGTATTGATGTGGCTCGGCGCGGTCGGCGCGGATAATGACGCGGAATTCCTGCTGCACTCGGCACTGCTGTTGGCGCCGTTCGCGTTGCTGACCGCCTGGCTGCTGGTCCGGCTGGCCGGTCGGGCGGCGCTGTTGTGGGCGGCGGGGCCGCCGTTGGTGCTCTACGCATTCCACAACTGGGAACTACCCGTGGTGTGCACGGCCGTCGCCGCGGTGTATGTGGTGACCGCGCTGACTCGATATTCGTTGCGCACCAGGGGAATTCTGGCCGCCGTACTGCTCGGCATCGGGTTCTGCCTCAAGCTGTATCCGGGTATTTTCGTACTGCCGCTGCTGGCCTATGTGCTGACGGGCGGCCAGCGCGATATGGACGGTCCAACGCCGTCCCGGCTGGATGTGCGCGGTGCCCTGATGACCGCGGGTGCCGCCATCGGCACGGTGTTCCTGGTGAATCTGCCTTTCGCCCTTGCCGGTTATGAAGGCTGGCGCGCATCGATCACCTTCCAGCAAATGCGGCAGGCCGATATCACCACGAATTCCATTTGGTACTGGGGACTTCGGCAGATGTTCGGTCAGGACGCCGATAGTGAGACCGCATTTCAGCATGTGGTGTCGATCGCCTCGCCGACGCTGGTGCTCACCTCGTTCGCGCTGGCCATGTGGTTGGGCTGGAAGCGATTCACACTGACCGGCGCCTTCCCGTGGATCGGGGTCAGCGGTGCGATGCTGTGCGGATTCCTGCTGTTCCACAAGGTGCATTCGCCGCAGTACACGCTGTGGCTGGTTCCGTTCCTGGTGCTGCTCGAGGTGCCATGGCCGGTGATCGGGGCCTATCTGGTCGCCGATGCGACCATCGGGATCGGGGTGTTCCGGTACTTCTATTCCATCGTTTCCGGCACCTCGGTGGATTTGATGGAGAACGTGGTGCAGTTCGGCGTGTGGGGGCGTGCCGTACTCCTTGTGGTGTTCTTCTTCGTATTCGTGCGGGCGGTGCCGCGCGGAACCCGGCTCGCGCCGCCGCCGATACCGCGGTTGGAAACCGGCGGCCTGGTACCCGTGGCCTAGTTGCCGAAGCGGTGGCATCGCGCCGGTGTGAAGCCGCCGAATGCGCCGGCGCGCAGGGCACACTATGGCGCGCAGGGCACACTATGGGGATGTTGCATCTGCGGATACTGGCTCCGACGGACATGACCGATGATGTGATCGGAGTTCTCGAGGCGGATCCGGGGGTGAGTGGTCTCGCGGTGATGCGTGGGTCGTCGCTGCGGCCGCCGGGCGATATCGTATTCGCCGAACTGGCCAGGGAGGTGGCCAATGATGTCATTCAGCAGCTGCGGGCATTGGGTGTGCACCAGGCGGGCAGTATCGAGCTCCAGCCGATCGACACCTGGTTGTCGCGCCGCGGTTTCGAGGCCGAGATCCACTCGCCCGGTTCGAGCACGGACGCGGTCGTATGGGCCAATGTGGCTCAGCGTTCCTACGAAGAGACCGAACTCAACTGGACCTATTTGAGTTTCATGACGTTGGCGACGGTGATCGCGAGCATTGCGATCATTATCGATTCGCAGATTCTCGTCATTGGAGCGATGGTGCTCGGGCCCGAGTTCGGTGCTGTCGCCGCGTTGGGCGTCGCGTTGGTACGCCGCCGGTTCGCGCTCTTGGGACTCGCGGTCCGGACTCTCGTCATCGGATTCGGCGCCGCGATCGCATGCACGTTTCTGCTCGCGCTCGTCGGTCGGGCACTGGGATGGATAACCATCGAGGAGGTGTCCGGGCCGCGCCCTGGCACCGCGTTTATCTACAGCCCGGACAAGTGGTCGTTCATCGTCGCGGTCGTGGCGGGGGCGGCCGGGGTGCTGACGCTCACGTCGTCGAAGGCCAGCGGGCTAGCTGGCGTGTTCATCTCGGTGACCACTGTGCCGGCAGCGGGCAATATCGCGCTGGGCCTCGCCTTCGGCGCCGGGGACGAGGTCTCGGCCAGCACACTGCAACTCGTGGTGAACCTGTTGGGCATGGCGGTGGCCGGCTGGGCGACCCTCTACTTCCAGCATGCGGTCTGGTCGCGGGTTTCGGTGCGGCGCGCGAAAGCCATGGGGCGGCCGCGCCGAATGCTCTGACGCGACCGCCGCGGACAACCGAGCTCGGGTAGGCGAGCGCGGTGTCGCGATCAGTCGGCGTGCCGGGCGCGGAAGGCGGCGCTTTTGGCGCGATTGCCGCAAATGGTCATATCGCACCAGCGGCGCGACTTTCCGCGTGAGGTGTCGAGGTACAGGCGGGTGCATTCGAGGCGTCCGCATTCCTTGAGCAGACCGCGTTCGGGGCCGCCGAGCATTTCGATGGCGGCGCGGGCGATGGCGGCCAGTGCCGCATCCGGATCGCCGTGGCGGGCGATGGTCGCATCGGCGCGCAACGTGACCTGGGGGAGGGCGCCACGGGCGAACTCGTTGACGGTTTCGCGGTCCGCGTCGGCGAACGGTTCGTCGCGCGCGGCGGCCAGGGCCAGTCGGTAGCCCGCTTCGCGCAGGCGCACGGCGCGGTCGAGTGTCGCCGCATCGCACTGCGGGGCGGTGTCGAGGAGATCGGCGGCGAGCAGCCAGGTATCGAGATCCGCTGGTGTGGTGAGGAAGTCGTCGAAGGTCGTGGCCCGGGCCTTGACCGTGCCAGCGAAATCCAAGGCGAGGTTACCGCTCACAAAGGCGAACACTCTCTCATAGTAACCACCTTGACAGGTTACCTGTAAAGGTGCGAGGTTAGTAACCGACTTAGATGGTTATCCGGCCTGTCATGGTCGATCGAGGAGTGCCCGTGAAGACGCAACTCTTGGACCCGTTGTTCCGAGCGACCGGCAAGCCATCGCTCGCGGCGGGCATGCAACCACTGTTCGTCGTGCTGTGGAGCAGCGCGTTCATCGCGGGAGTCGTCGGCGTCGGCGCCGCTGCGCCGATGATGGTGCTGTTCGCGCGGTTCGCCATCGCCGCGGTGCTACTCGCGGTGTACGCCACCGTGATTCGGGCCAGCTGGCCGAGCGGCGACCAGGTCAAACATGTCGTCATCGCCGGACTGCTGATGCAGATCGTGCAGTTCGGCGCCTTCTACACCGCGATGAGCCTGCACGTCTCGGCCGCGATCATCGCCCTGGTGCAGGGCCTCAATCCGGTGGTCATCGCATTGCTGGCCGGATTCATCGGCGAAACCGTCACCGCGCGACAGTGGTTCGGCTTCGGTGTCGGCGGTATCGGAGTCGGGCTGGCCGTGCTCGATCAATCGAGCATGTCGCTGGTCGGTCTGCTGCTGTGCGTGGTCGGCTTGCTCGGCCTGAGTGTCGGCACGATCTACCAGAAGCGCTTCGTCCCGCAGGTCGATTCGCGCGCGGCGACCGCGATCCACATGGCCGCGAGCGCACCGGTCGCTGGCGTATTCGCGTGGGCCACCGGACAGTTGCATATCTGGGATGCGACGCGATTCGCGGAGTCGCTCACCTGGATGGTGCTGGTGAATTCGATGGTCGCATTCCTGCTGTTGAATGCGATGCTGAAGCGTTGGGAGGCAACGCGGGTCGGCCGGTTGTTCTTCGCGACCCCGGCGGTCACCGCGATCCTGGCCTGGCTGTTCATCGATCAGCCGCTGCGTCCCTTGGCCGCCGCCGGACTCGGTGTCGGACTGATCGGCATGGTGTTCGCATCGCGCCGCTCGACACCCGTGGTCGCGCGACCCCAGCCCGTGCCCGTGCGGTGAATTACTCATGGGCAAAAGGACAGCGGCAGCGGCCTTCAGGGCCGCTGCCGCTCGAGTTCTTCGGCTACCCGCCGGAATTCAGCCCACGGGGGTGGGCTCTCGTTCGCTTTCGATTTCGTCGGTGTCCTCGCGCCGGTTCCTGATGATGCTGGTGATGAACGCAGCGCCGATGAACGCCACGCCGACGAGACCGGTGACGATCTCGTTGATGTGCACGCCGATCGAGACGAACAGGATGATCGCCAGCGCACCGATCGCCCAGTGCGCACCGTGCTCCAGGAACACGTACTCCGACAGCGTGCCCTTGCGCACCAGGTACACCGTGATCGAGCGGACGAACATGGCGCCGATCAGACCGAGGCCGAGCGCGATGATGATCGGGTCGGAGGTGATGGCGAAGGCGCCGATGACACCGTCGAAGGAGAACGACGCGTCCAGCACCTCCAGGTACAGGAACAGGAAGAACGCGGCCTTGCCCGCGGCCTTGACCAGCTGCGACGGACCGCCGTCGGCCCCTTCTTCGAATTCTTCGGTGTGGAACAGCGAACCGAGCCCGTCGACCACGATGTAGGTGATCATGCCGAGCAGTCCGGCGACCAGCACCGTGGCGCGCTGCTCGTCGGTGGCGATCAACTCCGCGGTCAGCACCAATCCGGCGCTGGCGACCACCACCGAGAGCATGTCCAGCTTGCCGAGCTGGGCCAGCGGCTTCTCCAGCCAGGACAGCCAGGTGATCTCGCGCTCTTCGAAGATGAAGTTCAGGAACAGCAGCAGCAGGAACATGCCGCCGAATGCGGCGATCTGCGGATGCGCGTCGGTCAGCAGCTTCTCATAGCTCGGGCTGCCGTCCGGAAATACCAGTGCGTCATCGGCGGGCGGGTTGAGTGCCAGGTCGAAGGCCTTCACCGGGTCCAGGCCCGCGGTGATCCACACGATCGCCAGCGGGAAGACCAGCCGCATACCGAATACCGCGATCACCACGCCGACGGTGAGGAAGATCTTCTGCCAGAACTCGTTCATACGTTCCAGCACGGTGGCGTTGATGACGGCGTTGTCGAAGGACAGCGAGACCTCGAGCACACCGAGGATCGCGGCCAGCGCCAGCGCGGTCGGCCCGCCGTAGAGGAACGCGACGATGAGCGATATCACCGTGACGCCGATGGACATCCCGAAAATTCGCAGAACCACGCGGAGACCCTTTCCGTGCGGCGGTCGAATGTTTGTCCGAGCGCGCCTTTTGCTGATGTAACCCGAGGGCCGTACAACCCGCGGTGGCGATGATGGTTCCAGCGTGGACGCCGAACCGTCGATTGTCCAACGGTGCGCTGTGGCAAATCGTTCCGTGGACACGGGACAGGGGGCCCGTTGCCGAGCCCCCTGTTGCTGCTGGTGTCCTAGACGTTGACGCCGTAGTCGCGGGCGATACCGGCCAGACCCGAGGCGTAGCCCTGCCCGATGGCGCGGAACTTCCACTCGGCACCATTGCGGTACAGCTCACCGAAGACCATGGCGGTCTCGGTCGAGGCATCCTCGGACAGGTCGTAGCGGGCCAGCTCGGTGCCGTTGGCCTGGTCGACCACGCGGATGTAGGCGTTGCGCACCTGGCCGAACGACTGCTGGCGGGTGTCCGCGTCGTAGATCGAGACCGGGAAGAAGATGCTCTCGATGGTCGGCGGGGTGTTGGCCAGGTCGACCTTGATGACCTCGTCATCGCCCTCGCCCTCACCGGTCAGGTTGTCACCCGTGTGCTCGATGGTGCCCTCGGGCGACTTGAGGTTGTTGAAGAAGACGAAGTGCTTGTCGGACACAACCTTCTTGTCCGCACCGGTCGCGATCGCACTGGCATCCAGGTCGAAGTCGGTTCCGGTGGTCGTACGAATATCCCACCCGAGCCCGACGGAGACAGCGGTAAGGTTCGGCGCCGCTTTGGTCAGCGAGACATTGCCGCCCTTGGACAGACTGACACCCATTCGGGGTTCCCTTTCAATAGACGTCTGTGGTTCCCAGCATGTCCGAATCGCCGGGTACGCCATACGACAGTAGTAGGTTTCCCTGGACTTGCGTAGGAACTGAGCTAACCACGGCGAAGTGGTACACCGCCTAACATCGGGGCGTGACAGGCCGCAGGCGTGGATGGTTCCGGTCGTCCGGGAACACCGAATGGATTTCGCAAGCCCGGTCGACGCTGGCGGCCGCGTTTCTCGATATGGATCAGCGCCAGAGTGCCGCCGAGGCCGCGGTGCAGGCCAGCGCGCAGGTGTTCCCGGAGCGGCGGATGAGCGCGCAATGGGAACCCGTGCGCAGCCGGTGTTATGACGCTGCGGGCGCATATCTGGCATTCACCGAGGAATTGGACAATGCCGAGCGCGACGGCACCGCAATGCCGCAGGGGCAGATGCGGGTGGACACCCTGGTCCGGCAGTTGACCGATGCGGCCCGGGCAATAGATGAGTTCTATCGCGGCAATCAATCGCAACTCGAGCACGCGGTCGCGGTGCTCGGCACGGTGCCGCAATTCGCACAGCAGGTGAAGGTCGCGGCGGCGGGTGTCCGCGGGCAGGCCGCCGAATCGGAATACGCCGACTACCCCTCGGTGCGGCAATGTGCGGCGGCGGTGGATGAGTCGCTGCTCACACTGGAGGCGCTCGGCTCCGAGGTACCGGCGGCGACCGTCCGCGAGGCCGCCGGTCGCCTGGAATCGGCGACGAAGGCGCTGGCAGAAGCGTTGGCGCAGGCCCCATCCCGCGCTGGCGCCGCGGCCAATGCGATCACCTCGGTCGGCACCAGAATCGCCGCCGTGCGCACCCGTGGCGAACGGTTGGCCCCGGCCTACTCGGAGCTGCTGCGCGAATTCAATGCTGCGAGTTCGGCCGATCTGGCTAACAATGGGCAGGACAGTCAACGGGCCATCGATGTCGCCGACGCTGCCCTGGTCCGGGCACGTGCGGCGGCGGCTGAGAACAATCCGGAGTTTGCACTTGAGCTGACCACATCCGCACGGGGCTACCTCGCCGAGGCCGAACAGAAGGTCGACGCCGTCACCAAACGGCTGACGTTGCTGCGCGAGGTCCGTGCGAATCCGCAAGAAAAGGCCAAGGCCGTACGATTTCGGCTGCGGGACGCGCAAATGCTCGCGGTGAGCCGCGGGCTCGTCGGCGAATGGGGATCTGTGCTCGATGCACAGGTGGACCGAATCGATCGAATCACCGAAAACCTGTCGGGACGTCATCCCGACTACTGGGCCTATGTGGCCGAATTGGATGCCGTCGCGGAGTTCGTAGCCGGGGTAGTGGATCGAATGAGAAAACAAGCAGGACCACGACGAGAATGAGGCCAGGGGTATGCGGCCACCGCCACAAGGGATGAGGACAGCGCAACGATGACCGCGGGCATCGCCGTCCAGCAACAGATCTCCCTGCGAAAGCAATTGCCACTGCGCCATTTCCGGCAGCTGCACGGCCCGGAGGCGCGGCGCCTGTTCCATCGACAACCGGAACCGTTCGGCGATCATGCCGATCGGGAGCTGTTGGCGATCGCACTCGGCGCCACCCTGTACGCACCGGCGACCCGGCCGGATCTCGCCGTGACCATCAGCAGACGGGCCGCGCGCGGGGTGTGCTCGATGGTCATCGATCTCGAGGACGCGGTCGCCGATCACGAGGTGGAGTTCGCCAAACGGCAGACCGTCGCGACGCTGAATCTGCTTGCGGGCAGCGATGATCCGAATCCGCTGCTGTTCGTGCGCGTGCGTGACGCGGACACCGTCTGCGAGATCGTCGAGCAGCTCGGCACCGGTGCGGCGGCATTGACCGGCTTCGTCTTCCCGAAGTTCGACAGTGCCAGCGGGCCGAAATATCTCGCGGCGCTCGAGGCCGCCGGGGAGCGGCTGAGCAGGCCGGTGTACGGCATGCCGGTACTCGAATCGGCGGCGCTGGTGCATCGCCAGACCCGGGATCAGGAGCTGACGCAGATCGCGGCGCTACTCGCCGAGCACCGGGAGCGGATACTCGCGGTGCGCATCGGGGCCACGGATATGTGTTCGACCTTCGGCATTCGGCGCGATCGCGATCTGACGATCTACGACGTGCGGGTGGTCGCCGATGTCATCGCCGATATCGTGAATTACCTCGGCCGTTCGGATGGTTCGGGTTTCGTGATCACCGGGCCGGTCTGGGAGTACTTCGCCGACCATGAGCGGATGTTCCGGCCGCTGCTGCGGACCGCGCCGTTCGAGGAGTCCGATGCGGTGCCGTTCCGGCGCTATCTGGTGAGCCGGGATCTGGACGGTCTACTACGTGAGATCACGTTGGACCGGGCCAATGGGATCCAGGGCAAGACGGTGATCCATCCGTCGCATGTGGCGGCGGTGCACGCGCTATCGGTGGTGACGCACGAAGAATATTCCGATGCGCTCGATATTCTCCAGGTCGACGTCGGCGGGGTGGCGGCATCGGGCTATCGGAACAAAATGAACGAAATGCGGCCGCATCGCAGCTGGGCGCGCCAGACGCTATTGCGGGCAAGGGTTTTCGGTGTCGCGAACAAGGGTGTCTCCTTCGTCGATCTGCTCACGGCGTTGGTGACCGAATGAGCACCGATGCCTGGGCGACAACGAATTTGGGAATCGAATTGCGGCACGAGCGCTCGCACGGCGCTGGTGTGTCGGCGGACGTGCTGCCCGCCGAGCTGCCCATCGCGACGCTGATCCAGCCCGGCCTGCGGCGCAACCCACGCCGCGCGCATCTGCTGGTGTCCACGGTGCTCGGCAAACATCTGCCGACCGATCCCCGGGTGGTACTCGGCGCCGGCAACCGGCTCGGTGACCTGGTGCGTGCGGCATTGGGTGCACGCGAGGCGGTGGTGCTCGGATTCGCCGAGACGGCAACAGGATTGGGGCACTGCGTGGCGGCCCGGATCGGAGCCGGATGCTATCTGCACTCGACCCGTCGCGAGGTGCCCGCCGCCACCACATTGACCGGATTCGAGGAGGGGCATTCGCACGCCACCTCGCATATGCTGCAGCCCGCGCCCGCCGATATCTTCGTCAACGATCTGCCTTTGGTGCTCGTCGACGACGAAATCTCCACCGGGGATACCGCGATCGACGCGGTGCGGGCGCTGCACGCGTTCTCGCCGCGCTCGCATTATGTCCTCGCGTCGCTGGTGGATATGCGGACCGCGGACGATCGGGCACGCTTCGCGGCGGCGGCCGCGGAATTGGGTGCGCGGATCGACACCGTATGCCTGGCTTCGGGGCGCACCCTGCTGCCCGATGGTCTGGTCGAGACGGTGTCGGCGATGCCGGATCCGGTATTGAATCCGACCGCGGAGCAGCGTGGTTCATTCGAGCAGATCGCATTGCCCTGGCCCGCTTCGGTACCGGAGGGCGGCAGGCACGGAATTCTGGCATCGGATACCGATGCGTACGAGGCGGCGCTGGCGAAAGCGGCCGAGGTGCTGCGGGTTCGGCTCGGCGAGGGTTTCGCCCTACGGCCCGTTATCGTGCTCGGACACGAAGAGCTGATGTATCTGCCGCTGCGGTTGGCGGCCGAACTCGCCGACGCCGGGATCGCAACGCGATTCCAGACGACCACGCGCTCGCCCGCGTATGTACTCGACGAACCCGGTTATCCACTGCGGCGCGGATTTCGGTTCATCGCACCCGAACCCGGTGAGGAGCAACCGCGGTATCTGTACAACGCGCACTGGATCGAGGATGCGCTGTCCGAACTGGCGGCGTTCGGTGCGGATGACGACGATCCGGTTCTGGTCGTCATCATCGACGCGCCGGCCGATACCGCCGAATTGCGCGCCGAGGGCGGTCTGATCGATGTGCTGACCGCATCCGGCGCCGATGTCGTACTGGCGGTACTGCCGGGTGCGGATCCGCGCATGCTGCACGCCGAGCGCAGCGATGCCGCGCCCATCGCCGCCGACGTATCCGAACCGAGAGTGCTGTGAGGTCGAACGCTGTGCCGGAATCGAATATCTCGCCCACAACGGCATTGCGGCCGCCGGTGCCGCTGCACGGCCCGGCCTTCGGATCGTATGCGGCCCACGAGGTTTCCTGGCTGCTGAAGGATCTGTCCGAGGTCGATCTGGAGGCCGATGTCGCCGAGCGCGAGCGCCGGATCCAATCCGGTGCGGCGCATTACGCGGAATCGCTGCCGATCGAATATCAGCCGGATGCCGCGTATCGCTCGCTGTTCGACGAGGTGCTCGCCGACAGTGCCGAGCGGCTGGCGCTCGCCGTCGCGACGGTATCGGAACTGGTGGTCGCCGAACGCGGCGCGGACATCGTGCTGGTGTCCTTGGCCAGGGCCGGGACGCCGATCGGGATCCTGATGCGGCGCTGGCTGCGCGACGGGCGCGGGCCGGATCTGCCGAGCCTCGATGTGCCGCACTACGCGGTGTCGATCGTGCGCGATCGCGGCATCGATGCGGTGGCCTTGGACTACCTTGCGCGCCATTATGATCCGGCGTCGGTGGTATTCGTCGACGGCTGGACCGGCAAGGGCGCGATCACCCGTGAACTCACCGAAGCGCTCGATGCCTATCACGCCGCGGGCGGTGCGCGATTCAACGACGAACTCGCCGTACTCGCCGATCCGGGACATTGCGTGCGCACCTATGGCACCCGCGACGACTTCCTCATCGCCTCGGCCTGCCTGAATTCGACGGTGTCCGGACTGATCTCGCGCACCGTGCTGAACGACACGTTGATCGGCCCCGGCGAGTTCCACGGCGCGAAGTTCTACCGCGACCTGGCCGATGACGATGTATCCGGCCGCCTGCTCGACACGGTGAGCGCGGCCTTCGATACCGTCCGCGATCGCGTGCCAACCGAACTCGCCGCCGTGCTGGCCGTCGACCGCACGCCGACCTGGACCGGCTGGGCCTCGGTGGACCAGGTGCGCGAGGCGTACGGCGTGGCCAGCGTGAATTTCGTGAAACCCGGTGTCGGCGAGACGACTCGGGTGCTGCTGCGGCGGCTGCCGTGGCGGGTGCTGGTGCGCGAGGCGGACGCGCCCGAGCACGCACATATTCGACTGCTCGCCGCGGCGCGCGGTGTTCCGGTCGAGGTCGTACCCGACCTCGCCTATTCGTGCATGGGATTGATCAAGGACGTACAGCAATAATGCAGTTACGAAGGCTACGAAGACAGGCTCTGATCGCTACCGATCTCGACCGGACGATGATCTACTCGCGCAATGCTTTCCATGCCGCGACCGACGTGCCGACGGTCTGTGTGGAACATCTGGAGGGCGCGCCACTGTCGTTCATGACGACCACCGCCGCCCTGCGGATGCAGGCCCTGACCGAACCCGCCGCCGTCATCCCGACCACCACTCGGACCATCAAGCAATTCGAGCGGATCCGACTACCCGGCGCCCCGTGGCGGTACGCCATCACCAGCAATGGCGGCAATATTCTGGTCGACGGCATACCGGATATGCGCTGGCGCATCGATATCGACGCGCAGGTGCGGGCCAGTGGTGCGACGCTGTCGGAGGTGAATACCGAACTGCGTGCACGGATCGACGACTCCTGGGTCACCAAATTCCGTATCGCCGACCATTTGTTCACCTATCTGGTGGTGAAGCCGAAGGAAGTGCCGGAGGGCTTCCTGGCCGAATGGGATGCGTGGTGTCGCCCGCGCGGCTGGTCCGCCTCCCAGCAGGGCCGCAAGATCTACACCATGCCCATGGCCGTCTGCAAGAGCCACGCGGTCCGCGAGGTCCGCCGCCGCCTGCTCGACCATGGCGAACTCACCGATGCGGCCATGACGCTCGCCGCGGGCGACGGCGCACTCGACGCCGAAATGCTGCGCACCGCCGATTCGGCCATTCGTCCCCGCCACGGCGAACTCGAACAACTCAACTGGACCCATCCCAACCTCACCATTACCCGTGCGTCGGGAATTTTGGCGGGCGAGGAGATCATCAACTGGTTCATCAAGGCTGCGCCGGGATCCGCCGAATAGAGGCTTGCCTTGACACCGGCGGCAACCCTTAGCGTTGCCGTGATGGTTCGAAGGAGGTCGAATGCTGATCGGTGAGCTCGCGGACCGGGTCGGTACCAGTACCCGCACACTGCGGTACTACGAGGAGCACGGGCTGGTCCGGTCCGTGGCCGCCCTGCAGCGCAAGCTCGACGAGGTCGAGGCCGCCATCGAGCGGCTCACCGCGGTGCGCGCGCAACTGCGCGACCAGATCGGACGGGCCAGCGAATGAAATTCGGAATCAGCTACAGCACGCCGTATTACGGCACCGATCCCGATCGCCTCATGGCCTTCGCCCAGCATGCCGAGGCGTGCGGATTCGAGTCGATCTATCTGCCCGACCACATCGCGCTGTATCCGGGTGCGCAGGTTGGCGCCCTGGAAATGCCGTCTACGCTGCCATTTCCCGATCCGCTCGACTGTCTGAGCTTTGTCGCGGCCGCGACCCGGCGCATCCTGCTCGGCACCGGGGTGCTGCTATTGCCGTATCGGCATCCGGTGGTGCTGGCCAAACGGCTGGCGACCATCGATCTGCTGTCCAAGGGGCGCATGCGGCTGCTGACCGTTGGACTCGGGACGCTGCCGCGCGAGGCGCAGGCGCTGGGGGTGGACTTCGCCAGCCGCGGGCGTCGCGCGGACGAGGCGATCGATGTGCTGCGGCTGCTGTGGTCCGGCGGTGCGGACGGCGTCAGCTATCACGGCGAGTTCTTTTCCTTCGACAACCTGTGCGTCTACCCGAAACCGCATGAAATACCGCAGCTTCCGATCCATATCGGTGGCTCCAGCCGCGCCGCGGCCCGCCGGGTCGGCCGTCGCGGCGACGGCTATTTCCCGGGTGGCATGCTGATGCCCGCCGAACGTGCCGCCCAACTGGATCTCGCCCGTGCCACGGCGGTCGAGGCGGGACGGGATCCGTCCGCACTCGAGTACACCCGCTGGGGATCGATCGATATGCCGCCGGAACGGGTGGATGGGTTCGCCGCACAAGGTGTCACCCGCATCGTGGTCGGGGCGACGGCGGCCGACCGTGCCGAGCAGTTCGACGAAATGTCGGCGTTCTCGCAACGTTTCGGGCTCGCCGCGGCGCTCGATTAGGCGCGCCGGATAGCTGGGTCAGCGGCGTCGCCAGCACTGGGCGGTATCGGCCAGGTTCCACCAGGCGACGTAGTCGGGGTCCTGATCGATCAAGTCCCAATTGGCTTCCAGCGCATCGAAGAAGGCGGTGTCGGCGGTGCGGCCGCCTGGTGGTTCGCCGATGTAGATGAGCAGATCACCACCGGCGCGCTGATAGGCATCGAGTGCGCCGGAGGCCATGGGGTTCTCCCAACCCGGTGGCCAGCAGAGCAACAGGACCTCGGCGGCATCGGCAATGTCGCGGTAGGCATTGGCGTCTCGGAGTTCCTGGATCGGATGCCAGATATGCGGCTGTCCGGCTGCCGACGGAAAGGACGTATTGTTCGCGCGGTCCGGCGGATGCGTATCGTAAGCCGTTATCGGTACACCGGATTCGGCGAGTTGGCTGGCCCAGTAGCCGCGTCCCGCGCCGATCTCGGCGACCGACCGTCCGCGCGTGATATCGGCGATCCAGGCAAGCGTCTCCGGTGCCGGAACGGCATAGGCGTAGGTCGCCTGCACGACGATCTGCGCATACCCCAGCCGCGCACTGCCTTTCGTACGGCCGCCGTTCACCTCGCGCCGCGCGCCGCGCGCCGCCGGACCCGCCGCCACCGACGGCGCGACGATATCCCAATACGGATTGACACTCTCGCCACCGGTCATGAAGTGCAGCAACCGCAGATCGAAGGCCGCATCCGCCACCGCATCCCCGCTCCCCGCCAACTGCTCGGCCATCGCGAGATAATCCGCCACCCGGGGGTAGGCCTGTTCGAATGCGGCCGCGTCGTGCACCAGATTCGCCAGAGCCGCGAGACGTTCTTCCGACAATGCGAAGGGTGGCATTCTTCAATTGTCCGGGGCCTGGCCGAAATCAGCGGTCGAATCAACCGAGCCTGCCCGCTCGGCCATACCTGTTGGATCGGGCGAGTATCGAGCCGCCGCGTGGGTCGGCGGAAGTCTCCTTGTCGGGGGCGAAGGGGACGCCGCTCGACAGGGCGCGCAGGCCCAGGGTCAGCATCTCGCCGAACATGCCGATGCCGATGGACAGGGTGGTGGGGCGGGCATCGTGGTGCATGCCCATCGCGGTGCCGGGTGCCGCGCGTCCGCCGAAGGTAGGACTACGAGGATGGTCCGCGGGTCATCCGGTTAGTACTCACGCTGCTGAGCGCCCAACTGCTGGGTGATGACGCCGTGTAGCCGCTGCAGGCCGCCGACGGTCATACCGCTCTGGAGCTGGCCCTCGATGGTGCGCACCAGCGCCGAATCGCTGAGGATCTTCTCGCTGGATTGGATGAGAACCGTTCCGGCGCCGGTGAAGTCGAACTGGCGCTCCTCACCGGAATTCACGCCGAAGCGGGCGGCACCTGCGGCCAGGAAGTTGGAGACCCAGCGTTGGTCGTAGTGATGGCTGGGGGAGGGGCAATCCGCCCAGCCGACAAGGGCTTCCGGATCGACGCGCAGCGGCGGTTCGGCGAACATGACCGGGCCATTGGAGGAGGCCAGGAATTTGCCGGTGCCGATGAGGGTGAGGAAGCCGGGGACGATCGACTGGTTCAGCGATAGGCCGGGTTCGAAGGCCAGCAGGTTGGCGGCGCGAATGGTGAGGTTGCCGTTGTCCTCGAGGTCATAGGAATTGATGTCGTAGCCGCGGTCGCCGATGATCAGCTTGCCGTGGCCCTCGGCGATCACATAGTCGCCGGTGAACAGCGGTGCCGAGAACTGCTGGGAGACCATGTGCAGCAGTCCGCCCTGCAGCCCGTGGGTGAGCATCTGGAACCGCATATCGCCGTAGTAGGCGATCATCGCGCCCTTGCGCATGAACCAGGGCTTGGTCAGGTCGATGCAGTAGGCGTAGCTGTTGCCCGGAATATTGTCGCTTTCACCGAGATTCAGCGGATTCAAAATCTCACTCATGATTCACAACTTCTCTTCCGAGGCCTGCACATAGACCACACCCTGTCCGACGCAATGCAATTGCATGGCCTCCCCGGAACCGCGGCCGACCGCGTCGCGCCAGCTCAGCGCCGTCTTCAACTCGGTCTGCACATTGCCGTAGGCGGCGACGAAGGCCTGCGGGTCGACCACGATCGGATTCGGGCCGCCCACCGGAAGTTCCAGGAATCCGCCGTGTGCCAGCAAAACCGCCGCACCCTGTCCGGACAGCTGCGTGGTGAACATGCCCTGGCCGGTCAGCGCGCCGCTCGCGGCCCCGCGCAACGCGCCCATCAGCCCGCTGCCACCGCCGCCGCCCGAACTCATCACGGACACAATCGAACTCTGCAGCGCGGCGGTATTGGCCAGCAGCCGCGAGGCCTCCACGCGCAGCACCGCACCCGGCTGCATCTGCACCACGTGCACTTCCAGCCCGGCGAAGCCGTAGTGCACCTGGCCATTGCCGGTCGCCAGCATGGTGCGCTCGTGCTCACCGGCCATCATCCGCCCCGCCATCCGCATGATGCCGCCACCGCCCATGCCCGGGGCCATGCCCGGAATCTGGTGCGGCGCAAAGGAAATATCGCCGGTGTAGAACAGCATCGCGCCATTGCGCGCGACCACACCGCCCGCCATGCCGACGTCGACCTTGACGACCTTGCCGTTGACCTTCTCGAACATCGCAGGCCCCCTTATCGTTCCGCGGGCTGGATCAGTACCAGGCCCTGACCGTCGAAGCGCAATGAGAACGCCTCCCCGGCATCCTGGCCGACGAAGGTGCGCCACGAAACATCGGTCACGAACGACTGATTGAGGTTGCCGCGGCAGGCGACGAAGGCATCCGGATCCACGATCAACGGATATTGCGGCGAAACCTCCAGGTGGATCAGCGGCCCACCGGCCGAGAGCAGTGCCACCTGACCCTGTCCGGTCACCGTGGTGGTGAACAGGCCAGCACCCGACGACGCGCCGCGCAGACCGGCGAAACGCACATCGGTGCGCAGGTTTCCGGCGAAGCAGAGCAGCTGCTGGGATTCCACCTGCAGCGTCTCGTTGTTCAGATTCACCACGGTGACGTGCTGGCCGTTCACCGCGAAGAAGACCCGGCCATTGCCGCCGCATTCCATCAACGACAGTTTCTCGCCGGTGGCGCGCCGCTTGAGTCCGGCGAGTACGCCGTCGCCACCGCCGAAACCAGCCGACTTGAACTGCACATTTCCTTCATAGGCGACCATCGAGCCGGAAATCGCGCGGATACTCGTTCCGGCGAGGTGTGCCTCGATCACCTTTTTCGACTGCTCGAACAGTTGCGCCATGGGGGAGTTTGCCTGCCGTCTCGTTCGGGAACATGGTGTTGATCGCCCATATTCCAACTGCGTTTCGTCACCCTAACCGATCTCCGGGCAACGATCCGGGCCATAGCGGCGGTTACTTCGGATCGCGTTCGGCACGTTTCTCGTAGAGTGGCACCGTACGCACCGACAAGCGAAGGGTCGAACTTGTCCGCAACACTCGCCAAGGGTCAGAATGGCCCGCTGGCCGCCAATGATGTGGTGATCTCCGTCCAGCTCACCGCACCGGCGGATCTGTCCGCACTGCTGGTCACCGATGCGGGGAAGGTCCGTTCCGATGCGGACTTCGTCTTCTTCAACCAGCCCAGTGGCCCAGGGGTGAATCTGCAGCCCGCACCGGCCGGGCAGCCCGCGTCCTTGGCGGTGGCGCTGAACGCGGTGCCAGCCGATATCGCGCAGATCCGCGCTGTCATCACCCTCGACGACGCGACCAGCAATTTCGGCCGCTTCGCCGCGCCGACCGCGGTCGTCTCGGATTCGGCGGGTAATCGGTTGTACGAGTACCGCATCGACGGTTTGAACACCGAGTCGATCGTGATCGCGCTCGAGCTGTACCGGCGGCAGAGTGAATGGAAGGTGCGCGCGGTCGGCCAGGGCTACGCGGGGGGCTTCGCGGCGCTGGTCACCGATCACGGTGTGACCGTTGACGAATCTCCGGCCGCGACGCAGGTCCCGCCGCCACCGACCTACCAGCCCGCGCAGCCCACTCAGGGCTACCCGCAGGCGGCCCCGCCCGCGTATCCGACGCAGCAGCAGCCGCAGTACCCGCCGACGCAGACCTACCCGCAGGGCGCGCCCGGCTACCCGCCGCCGCCCGGTGCGGGCTACCCGCCGCCGCCCGGACCCGGTGGCTACCCGCCGCCGCCCGGCCAGCCCGCCCCCGGCCAGGGCTATCCGCCGCCCGCCCAGCCCGCGGCCCAGCAGCCGCCGCCCGCCGAGGTCAGCCTGAGCAAGGACCGTCCGGTCAGCCTGGTCAAGGGACAGCGGGTCACCCTGCGCAAGGAGGGTGGCGCCGCGCTGACCTTCGTGAAGATGGGTCTCGGCTGGGATCCGGTGCGCAACCGCGGCATGTTCGGCAATCGGACCGTCGATGTCGACCTCGACGCATCGGTCGTGATGTTCGCCGATATGAACGTGGTGGATGTCGCCTACTACGGTCAGCTCACCTCCAAGGACGGCTCGATCCGGCACCAGGGCGATAACCTCACCGGTGAGGGTGAGGGCGACGACGAGGTGATCCTGGTCGACCTGACCCGCATCCCGGCCCATGTCAGCTCGCTGCTGTTCATTGTGACCTCCTATAAGGGCCACACCTTCGAGCAGATCCAGAATGCGTTCTGCCGCTTGGTCGATGGCTCCAACAATGCCGAGCTGGCCAGGTACACCCTTGCCGGCGGCATGCCGTTCACCGCGATGGCGATGGCCAAGGTCTTCCGGGTCGGCGGTGACTGGAAGATGCAGGCCCTCGGCGAGGGTTTCCAGGCCAAACATCCGGGCGAGGCGGTTCCGCAGCTGGGCCGGTTCCTCGGTAATTGATCGATAGGCGCAGCGACTGCGCTCGAACAAACCAGAACACGAAATAACGGGGCGGACAACGTGATTCAGCTGAAGGCCGGTCAGAATACAGTGCTGACCGGCGATATCGTTCGATTCAGCGCGAAAGCCGGGGCTGCCCTGGATGTTTCCGCGCTCGTGGTGGCGCAGAACCTGCGGGTCTTCGATACCGGCGATTTCGTGTTCTACAACCAGACCGAGACGGCGGGGGTGACGCTATCCGAGGACGGCGTCACCATCCGGCTCGCCGAGGTGCGCGCCGACGCGCAGGCGGTGCTGCTGGTGGTCAGCGCCGATCCGGCCGCACCGGCAGCGCCGGGCGGGCTCGGTGCGGTCACCGCCGCTCTCGCCGTAGACGAGGTCGTGACAGCGGAATTCGCGATCAATCCGTCCGCGGGGGAGACCGCGCTGATCTGTCTGGAGGTGTACCGGCGCGGGACCGACTGGAAGCTGCGCGCGGTCGGTCAGGGCTATGCGGGTGGACTGGCCGTGCTGCTCACCGCGCACGGCGTCGAGGTGGACGAACCGGCGACGCCACAGTCCGGCCAACCAGGTCAGCACAGGGCGGCCGGTCTGCGCGATGCCGAACCGGTCAGCGCTCCGGGACGGCCCAGCGGTCAGGACACCATCAGCGGTCCCGGCACCGACGACTCCCGCGCGAGCGGTTCGGCGCCGCTCGAGGTGGCGCACGGACTCGAACGGCTGTGGATGATCTTCGAGGATGCCGCGCGTTCGGCCGCGGCGCTCATCTCGTCGCGGGACTACGCCATGCAGCGGTTGGATCAGGAACTGTCCGCGGCGGTTTCGGATCCGGCCACCAGGAACACTCCGGCCGCCGAGGATGCGCGCCAGTCCGCACAGCGCCGCTGTGACGAGCTGATCGCCACCGCCGAGAGCAACCACCTGCGCGATAGCGAACAGCTCATGCGCGAACTCGCCGACGCCGATCGGCAGCTGCCGCCGTCGCTGGCCACCTGGGATTCACCCGCTTGGGACCGTCCGCCGACACCGAGCGACGGCATCCGGCTCGGCGAGCTCTACGCGGTCGAACGTGGGCCGCTGCGCATTCCGTACTGCGTGCCGGTGCCGCTGACCCGCCCGCTGTGGATCGATACCGAAACCACGGCCGCGGCGACCCCGATCGTCGGCGCACTGCTGGCCCGGCTGCTCGCGGCCGATCCCGGTCGGCGCACCCTGGTCGACATGATCGATCTGACCGGCGCGTTCGCTCAGCTCGTCGGTCCGCTGACCCCGGTGCTGAACGGCCCGCCGATCACCGATTTCGGAGAGATCTCCGCGCGGCTGCAGGCCCTGGTCGACGCCGCCGAATTGGCCGAACTGGCTTATTCCAGTGGAAATTTCACTCCGCCGACCGAACACCGGGTGCTGCTCGCCGCCGACTTCCCGCACGGCTACCAGGCCTCGGACGCGCAACGCATCGCCGTCCTGCTGATGCGCGGCGATCTGATCGGGCTGTCCACCGTGATCGTCGGCACCGACGAATCCGATTCCAGTGATGGCACCTTGGCGATGCTGTCGCAGTCCTGCCGCCATCTGCCGACAATGGACGGCACCCCGCTGTTCGATCCGTGGACCGGCAGCGCGTGGCAGCTGGATCTGGACCTGTTGCCGAGGGAACCGGCCAGGCAGGCGCACTTCCTGCGCACCAGTTAGCGGGCTTGTCGAGCGCGTTCGCTACCGCAGGGCCGCTACCCGCGGACGCAGCGCCTCGGGCAGCCAGGGCAGCAGCGGGTCCGGCGCGCGGTCGACGATGCCGCCGATCGGATCGTCGACGAAATCGCGCCGGACCAGATCCTCCTCCGGCCGGTAGATCTGCCGGATGATCAACGCGCACAACCCGAGTACCGCGAGATCGCGCAGCACCACGGTGCCGGTGAACCACTGCTCGGGCAGGCCCTTGCGGTCCAAGCCGAGGTAGTAGAACATGCGCGGCACCCAGACCAGCGCGTCGATGGTCATCCATGCCAGCAGAATGCGGCGATGCGGCAGTGCGAGCACGGCCAGCGGCACCAGCCACAGCGAATACTGCGGGCTCCACACTTTATTGGTGAGCAGGAATGCGGCCACCACCAGGAAGCACAGCTGGGCCAGGCGCGGACGGCGCGGGGCGGTGAGCGCGATATAGGCGATCACCGCACAGGCGAGGACGAATACCAGCAGCGAAACCAGGTTCAGGACGGTCGGCTGATCGGTGTGGCCGATCTGGCCGTCGAATCCGTCCCAGCCGGTGAACGAGGTGATGACGTTGTAGATGGAGTCCGGATCGGCGTGTCGCGTGGTGTTGAGCCGGAAGAATTCTCGCCAGCCGTTCGGATACAGCAGCAGGATCGGCAGATTCACCACCAGCCAGGTGCTGGCCGCCGACGCGATGGTGAGCGTGGCCGCGCCGAGCGGGCGAGCGCTGAGAAACTGCAGGCGGTACGGGGTTTCGCGGAGCCAGGTCAGCGCGGTGTGCCAGCCGGTGATATCGCTCGGGCGCAGGCCCAGGCGTGCGCTCGGCACCCGCTGTAGTGGGTCGGCGCGCAGGCACAGCACCAGGATCGGCCCGAGCAGCAGCAGCGGATATAGCTTGGCCGCGCCGCCGAGCCCGAGCAGCAGACCCGCGAGTACCGGTCGGCGGCGCGCCCAGGCGAGCAGGCCGGTGGCGGCGAAAGCCGTTGCGAGTGCGTCGAAGTTGGTGAAGATGTGCACGATCACCAGCGGTGAGCAGGCGATCAGCGCGGCATCCCAGATCCGCCGCCCCGCGAGTTGCGCGGTGGCCCATACGGTGACCAGCCAGGCCATGGCCAGTCCGACCGCGACCACATTGAAGTAGATGACCACCTGCAACGCACCGGGCAGTGGTGACGCGTCCCAGGTCTTGGCGACCTGCATCGCCGCGTACTGATAGAGCCCGGACAGCACCGGATACTCCATGTACCGGGTTTCCCGGCCGCCGTCCGGGGTCGATTCGGTCCACTGCTTCTTGTACGGGAACGCGCCCTCGTTCAAGCGTTCCGCGCCGTAGAGCGGCACCGTATCCGAGTAGCACATGGCCACGTACTGGCGGCCGTTGTTCCAGTCCAGGGTGAGCGAACCATCGGAGGCGGTCGTCTGCTGGATGCAGCCCGCCTTACTCGCCCAGCCGAGCGCGAGGAACACCAGCGCGAAGGCGAGCAATACCCGCATCGGGGTCCAGAACCGGACCCGGCCGATGAGCGCGTGGTCACCGACCGGACCGCCGATGACGGTGCTGAGCTGCGTGGTCAGGGAATCGTTTCGGCTGGGCCGATCCCGGCCGTCACATGATCGCAGATCGGGTGCGAGCGGTGCGGGCGCGATGTAGTGCGTCGCGCCGCGCGCCCGCTCCGGGACGTCGGGATTTTGTGCGGCGGCGGAATGCGTTGTACCGGACTGCATCCCATTGGGCTGCGGCGCGCTTCCGTTCGTCCGCTCGTCCACGAGATGCGGTTCGGTCACGGCACCCGAGGCTACCGGGTGCGTGTCGGTTGGCTGCCGTTGCCGTTGCCGTTTCCATTGCCGCCGGGTTGGGGTGACCCGGTGGTCGTCGGCATCGAGCCATCGGAGTTCACCGTCGGCTGCCCGGGTAGCGGCGTCGATTCCGGCTGCTGCTGTTGCTGCGGCTGACGCTGCTGCGTCTGCGGCTGCACGCCCGGAATCTGGATCGGCCCGAACGGGGTGTCGATGGTGTTCGGAACGATCTGGATCGGCGGCAGCAGCGGTGCCTCCGTGGTCGAGGGCGGGGTGAACGGCGCGGACCACTCGGGCACACCGGCCTGGCCCTTGATGGGGGCGGGCTTCGGGAAGGTTTGATTGGGCGTGCCCTGCAGGGCGCCGTCCATGGTGGCCTTCCAGATATCCGAGGGCAGACCGGAACCGTAGACCATGCCGCCGCTGTAGTTGCGCAGCGCCGAGTTATCGATGGAGCCGACCCACACCGCCGTGGACAGCGACGGGGTGTAGCCGACCATCCAGGCGTCCTTGTTCTCGCCGGTGTCGCCGAGCTGGGCGGTACCGGTCTTGGTCGCCGACTCCCGGCCGTTGGCCAGGTTGTGGTTGCGCGACCAGGCGGCGATCGGCTTCATCGCGGCGGTCACGTTGTCCGCCACCGCTTCCGAGACGCGACGTTCCCCAGCCACGTCACCGCGGTCGAGCAGCACCTGCCCGTCGGCGGTCACCACCTTCGTGACGAAGTGCGGTGCGTGGTAGATGCCGGAGGCGGCCAAAGTCGCGTAGGCGGAGGCCATATCGAGGACCCTGGCCTGGTACTGGCCGAGCACGATGCCGTTGTTCGGCGGGGAACCGTCCGGCTCGACGAGGGACTTGCCGACGCCGGGGATGGTTTCCGGGATGCCGAGCTTGTGCGCCATATCGGCGATCTTCGCCGGACCGTTCTGCATATCCAGCTCCATGCGATAGAAGCTGGTGTTCAGCGAGCGCTTCAGCGCCTCGGCGATGGTGCAGGTACCGCACTGCTCGCCTTCCACGTTGGTGATCTTGATGCCGTTCACGGTGATCGGCGAGCTGTCGTACATCTCCGACAGCGGCTTGCCCAGCTCCAAGTTCTCGGCGAGACCGAAGACCTTGAACGAGGAGCCCGGCTGTAGACCGGCATTGGCGAAGTCGTAGCCCTGACCGTCGTCACCGCCGTAGTAGGCGCGCACCGCACCCGTCTTCGGATCCACCGACACCACCGCGGCACGCAGCTTGTCCGGCTCGCCCTGCATCTTCTTCTGCGCGGCGTCGACGGCGGCCTGCTGCGCCTTCGGATCGATCGTCGTGGTGATCGACAGGCCGGCGGTATTGAGCTGCTGCTCGCTGATGCCCGCGGCCGACAGCTCCTTGAGCACCTGGGTCTTGATCAAGCCCTCGGGGCCGGCGTCCAGACCCTTGTCCTTGGTGGTGGCCACCGGGACCACCTGCGGGAACTGCTGGGCCTGGCGCTCCTCGGCCTTCAGATTGCCGCCGGAGACCATGCCGTCGAGCACATAGTTCCAGCGGGTCTTCGCGCCCTCGGGATTCTTCTCCGGATCTAGGCCGGAGGGCTGCTGGATGGTGGCGGCGAGCACGGCGCCCTCGGCAATGGTCAGATCCTGGACCGGCTTGCCGAAGTAGGCCTTGGCCGCGGCATCGATGCCGTACGCACCGCGACCGAAGTAGATGGTGTTGAGGTAGGCGGCGAGGATTTCGTCCTTGCTCCATTGGCGCGCCATCTTCGCCGAGATGACCAGCTCGTGCAGCTTGCGGGTCAGCGAGTGTTCGTCACCGACCAGTGCGTTCTTCACGTACTGCTGGGTAATGGTCGAGCCACCGCCCGCGCTCTCCTTGTTGAGGGCCTGATCCCTGGCGGCGCGCACGAAGCCGGAGACCGAGAAGCCCGGGTTGGTGTAGAAGTCCCGGTCCTCGGCCGCGATCACGGCATTGCGCACATGCGGCGGAATCTGATCGATGGTCACATCGGTGCGGTTGCCGTCGGGCGGCACGACCTTGCTGATCACCGAGGTGCCATCGCTGGCGAGGATGGTCGCCACCTGGTTGGTCTTGAGGTCACCCGGCTGGGGTACCGACACCGTCGAATAGGCGATCAGGAAGACCACGCTCGGCAGCACGATCGACAGGGCCAGCAGCACATAGATCACCCGGCGCACGATCCGCCACGGCGACTTCTTCTTCTCGCCGGGGCGACGCCCGCCCGGTCCGCCGGAGCCGCCGTCGGCGCCGTTGCGACGCGGCGGTGGTCCCGAGGGCGGTGCGCCAGCGGTCGCGCGGCGCTCACCGGTGGTGCTCCCTGAGCCATTGGTGCGGCGTGCGCCGGGGCGGTCCTGGCCGGGGCGGTCCTGGCCGGGGCGCGGACTGGCGGGTCGGGGACCCGTGGGTGGGGCCGACCGCCGGTTGCGTTCGCCGACGGCTTCGGTCAGCGAGCCGGGGCGCCCGTCCTGCGGACGCTCGATCTTCTGCGTGGACTGTGCGCCCGGGGGTGCGTTATTGGGCAGTGGGCGACCCTGTGGCGGGCGACCCTGCGGGGGCGGACCGGGTCGCCGGGGCGGCTGCGGTCCGCGTGGCTCGCCATAGCCGCCTTGCTGCGGCTGGCCGCCCTGCGACGGCTGGCCGCCCTGCGATGGCTGGCCGCCCTGCGATGGCTGGCCGCCCTGCGATGGCTGGCCGCCCTGCGATGGCTGGCCGCCCTGCGGCGGGCGTGGGCCTGGGCCACCGGGCCCACGGCCGGGTGGGGGGCCGGGCGGGCGCTGGCCGGGGTACGGGTTCGGAGGAGGTGAACTTCGCTGAGTGCGGCCGCCGTGCGGTTCATCGCCGTAGGGGGAAGTCTCGTAGGGCGAATTCACTGACAAGATCTCCATAACTCGTATCGGTCTGCGGGGAGCAGTGCGGCGATCATCGCCGCTGCGGACGCGTCGAGGCTCCGCGTGTCACCCGACGGGCAGATGACCTGGCACATCATTCGGCTGCGGTGCGCCGGTTGGCCCTGGTGCCCGTGCGACGTCGCGTCGGCGACGGAGCGGTACCGAGCACATAGGACTGCACCAGATGATTCCAGCTGCAGCTCCGGCATACCTCGACGACATGGACCGAGAACTCCTCGCGAGTCTCCGCGAGGCGTATCAGTTCCTCTGGTGTGCGAGCCGAACCCGCCATCGGGCCGAGGCCGTCGCCGTAGACCCAGGATACGAGCGTCAATTGCTCTTTCCGGCAGATAGGGCATGTGACCTCGCTCCCCCGACCGTGGAACTTCGCCGCACGCAAAAGATAGGGATTCGCATCACAAACTTCGGCGACATCGACACGGCCCGCATAGACGTCAGCCAGCAGCGACCGACGCCGGAGGGCGTAGTCGACCACCTGCCGCTGAATTCGCACGAGAACCAGAGTAGCGGTGCCGCGCGCGGGCCGCGCTGGCCTGTGCTGGATCGACCGACCGGTATCGGTGGCCGAACTGGGACAATCCGGGCGTCGGCCCACTACGATTTCCCTGTGTCCCCCGCAGCATCCGGACGTATCCGCGCGCGTGACCTCGACCGCGCAAATGCGTCCAGTGTGCTGGATGCGGCGTATGCGGAAGGGCAGCTCGGCGCAGACGAATATCGTGATCGCACGGCCAAGGCCGAGGTCGCCAAGACAATCGCCGACCTGGACCTGCTCACTAGTGATCTGCAGCTCCCTTCGGCCGTGCGCGATCTCGTACCCGGTGTGCCGACGCCGACGCGAAACCCCTTGCGTCGCTCCGGAAATACGGGCCGTTATCCCGATCACACCCGAGCCCGCGACGCCGATCGCGATACGACAAGGCAGCTGCTCGACAGCGCCCGAAGTGACGGTCAGCTCACCGAGGAGGAACACCAGGCGCTCTCGGAGTTGGCCGAATCCGCGACGACGCTCGGCGACCTCGGTGACCTGGTCGACGATCTGCAGCGCCCCGATGACGCACCGGCGGCGCCGCGACCACCGCATTCGAATCGTCGGCGCTGGTATCAGGCCGCTGTGTCGACCGCGGCGGTGGGTGCGGCCGTTGTCGCATTTGTGCTCACCAGCGGCGTGTCGGATTCCGAACCGGCACCGCACGCGGCCGCACCCGTCGTCGATCTCGGGTCCGTACGACCGGTCGTGGTGGCGACGCCGAATCTGCTGACTCGCGAGGGCCTCACCTTGTTCCTGCAGCGATACAAGGAGAAGTTCGGGGATCTGCAAGCCGACCAGGTGACCGTATTCGATGAATACGTCCACGTGACCCGCGCGCTGCCCGGCCAACCGAATCGTCAGGCCAATTTCGACTATCGCGGTGGTTTCGAGCAGTCGGGCGCGATCAGCGGGCGCAAGCCCGATAAGCCCTTCCTGGATCTCGGCGAGCTGAATATCGCGGCCATTTCCGATGTGCTCGCCAGCGCCTCGACCAGGCTGAAGGTCCCCAACGGCGTGGTGACGCATGTGGGAGTCGAGGTCAACGACTCGGGGTCGACCAGCTATTTCGGCATCGGCAAGGACAAGTCGTATGTCGAGGTCTATGCGGGCAATAAGTTCAATGAGTCCGGCCGCCTGCTGCTGACTCCCGCGGGCGAGGTCATGCGGGCCTGGCCGTTCGAAGGGTGACCGAATAGTGGCGACAACTCGATACAGCGGCATCCGGGCCCGCGATACCGACCGCGCGGATGTCTGCGGCATGCTCGACGCGGCACTTGCCGACGGTCAGCTCACCGAGGACGAACACCGCGCGCGCACCGCGAAGGCCATGTCCGCCAAGTCTTTCGGCGAGCTGGACTCGATCGTCGGCGATCTGCAGATCCCGGACAATCTGGTCGACGCTCCCGTGGTCCGGGTGGATCGACGTCGCCCGAACCGCTGGCTCGCACCGCTCGCGATCATCGCCGGGGCTGCTGTGGTCGGTGCCATGGCGGGCGGCATCGCGAGTTGCGCAGGCGATTTCGGACCGACCGAACACGTGCCGACACTCACCACCGGCGCTGGCCTCGCGTATTTCATCGACGAATACCGCGCCGAATTCGGCGACACCATTGTCGACGAGATCACGCTGTACCCGAACTACGTGGTCTTCAAGCGGACAGCGACCGGAAACCCGACCGCGACCGCGGACGGCTATTACAACGGCAACTTCCGCAACCCGACCATCAACACCGGCCGCAAACCCGATGCCCGCACCTTCGACCTCACCACCATCGACCTCCCCGCCATCGCGGGCCTGCTGGCAGGCGCCCCGACAACGATCAAAGTCCCCGACGGCGCAATAACCCACGCCTCGATCGAATTCCCTCCGGGCAGCTCATCCGACAAAGCCCCCGTAGTCGAGATCTACGCCGCAGACAAAACGAACGCCTCGGGCTACCTGACCGTGACGCTCAAAGGCGAGCCCATACGAGTCTCCCCACCCAGCCACTGACCCCCGATCCACGGGCTGCTAGCGGCAGACCCGAGCGAGATCGTGTGCAATATGCGGTGCCCAGCCAGTCCCGATCCACGGGGGTGGGTGCCGCTTCGCACCGATTACCGCGTGCCGGTAGCAATGGGTCTGCGTGGTGTGCGGTATCCAGCCACTGATCCAGGTCCGATCCCCGAACGCGCGCCGCTTTCGGGCACAGATTGCTGCATGCGCGTAGCTGGGTCCCGCTGCGGGTTGGCGCATTTGTGCTACTCGGGAGTTGACAGGTGCGCAGAGAACTTTCGCTCATGTGCCAACCTAAGGTGCCCGAATGTTGGTGACATCGAGTAGTGCAGCAGCGGCGGGCAAGTCCACCTTGGCCGATACATCGACAGCCTGCGCGGCGCCGCAGCGCATAGACGGCGGGGACAGCTCGGGCGTGCGCTGACGCGGCGAGACCGGACAGAACGTGAGTTCTGTCCGGTCTCCGGATGCGCGTTGCCTTCGGGGCGTGGGCCCGGTGCTGGTTCCTGTGTGGGCCCTGTGTCCGATCAAGCGGCGTTGAGGGCAGCGGTGATCTTGCGGGTCATCTCGGCGGTGGTGGGGCCGGGCTCGCCCTGGTGGGCTGCTTCGATGGCGACAAGGACGGTGCTGCCGAAGTTGTCGGCTTCTCCCGGGCCCTGATTGTTGAGCAGGTTCATGGCGGCGGTCAGGGCTGGCAGCACGTGACCGGCGAGTTCGGCAACGGACTTGCCGATCAGGTCGATGTCTTTCGACTTGGCGGCAAGCACGTGCCTGATCAGCCCGGTCGCCGAGGACAGGGCGATAGAGCCGTTGGTGGCAGCCTTGTGGGACTTGCCGGTGGCATCAGCAACGGCCATCAGCGAGACGGCGCCGTAGGCGGCGCTCCGCAGGGTGGCTTTGCCCTCGTCGGTCAGGGTGATGGACATGGTCGTGTACTCCCTGAAATCTCGCCGCCGCATCACAGCGCGGAGCCGAAATCCTCGGGGCCGCAACCCCCGCGGGCGCCCGCTTCGGATCCACCGCCAAATTCCTTCTACTCGTGAGCGAGGGCCTCGGAAACGCCATGGAGCGCTGGCGGCAAACCCTGGCCGCACGCAGCGCCGATCGCCACCAATGACCTCTCGCCGCTTTCGCCGCGGCTCCAACGACCTGTACGCAACATCGCTGGGTAGGCCCCGTTAGGGCCGTCGCATACCTTCTGGACGTCCCGCATAGGTTCGTGTTCGGCGCACGGTGTTTCGCGCGGTGAGTCGGTGTGCGAGGTGCGGGAAAGGTGTGCGAGGCGGGGTGTCGGCAGTGCTGCCGTCGAGTTCTTACACGGTGCTGTGGGATTGTTTCGGCTTCGGTCGGGGTGTCTCATTCGATGAGCCAACCGTCTTCATCGACCTCGTACAGCGTGCCGTCCGCGCACTGATAGACAGGGGTGCTGTCCGTGGGTGCCAGTTCTTGCTTGATCCAGGTGTCTTGATGGAAGGCGGTGAGCAGCGCCTGCACTGATGGGGCGATGTCTTTCCACGGAGGCGGTATCTCAGTCATCTGAGTTGCGCCCCAATGGTTTAGGGACGTCCGTTGCAGATAGCAGGGCGGCCCAGTAGTCATTGCGCAGTGCGTTCCACAGATCTTCGTGTGCGGGAAGCAGTTGGCGGGCGTCGGTCAGATCCGGATACGTGTCGAACAGGATGGTTCCGGGTTGCGCGTCGGGGAGCATGGTGTGTGAGGGCAAGCGGTGGGCGGTGAAGGATTCATGTGGGAATTGCACGCGCAGGATGCAGGTGGAAGTGCGGACCAGTTGCCACACCGCGACCTTGCTGCCGTCCTGAGTTCGCGTGGTCCGCAATGCATCTCGGCGCATCACGCGACCACACCGTTGGTACGCCCGGTGCCAGGGAAATCGGTACCCCGGCACCGGAACGCTTCTGCGGATGCTGGCTGATCCGCCCATTCGTGGATGGCGTTCGCGAAACGCTCGACCACTTCGGGTGGGGCACCGCGGTATTCGGCTGGCGGGCCTACGAACGGGTCTCGCTGTGGAAGCTTTCGCTTCGGCATCTGCCGACCTCCCAGACCTCGATGACGGTGAGTGCGCCCGGTCCCAGCGACCCCTGAATATCCCTGGGACGGAAGTGGACTGCTCGACGGGCAAGCTGGTCGTTCTCCCTGCCGGGCGCATATTCAGCAGACTCCGTTCCGCTGCTGTCGGGAAGGAGAATCTGGGAACCCAGCGGATTGCTCGATTCCCCAGGTTGTTGACCAGTCGACGTGGGAGCATTTCCCCGCCTGGGAAATTCGACTGCCCTTAGGGGGAAGGCTTGTCCGAAGAGGAAGGCGGCAGCACCCTGCCGCGTCGCCAGCTCGGCCGTCATCTGCGCGAGGCCCGTGAAGCGCTCGGCATGACTCTGATCGAATCCGCGAAGCTCATGGAGTGGGGCAAGAGCAGCTTGCAGCGGCTCGAGAAGGGGCAGACGGAAAAGATTCGAACGCATGACATCCGGCTGTTGGGTGAGCAGTATCAGCTAGGCGCCGAGCGCACCGCGGATCTGATCGCTCTAGCCGAGCAAACTGCGGTGAAGTCGTGGTGGCACGACTACGGAGCGTTGATCACTCCGGCGTTCGATGTGTACATGGGGTTGGAGTCGTCGTCGCGTGGGCTGACACAGTTCCAGCCATCAGCGGCTCCTGGACTCCTGCAAACTGCCGACTATTCTCGCGCGCTCGACGTTCTGTACTTTCCGAATGACTCTCCGGAAGAGATCGACCGACGTGTTGAGATACGCACCCGTCGGCAAGGGCTGCTAACTCGGCGGAACAAGCCTGCGACCTACACGGCTGTGCTGCAAGAGTCGGTGCTGCGAACCGTGATCGGCTCGCGCAAGGTAATGGCGGCACAGCTCCGGCATCTTGCCGACCTCAGCGCCCACCCGAATGTCGACATCCGTGTACTGCCGTTCAGGGCTGGGTTGCCGGTCGGATTATCGACAGGGCCGTTCCTGATCCTTGATTTCGATGTCGATAAGAAGGGCAAGCCCGAAGAACCCAGCGTGGTCTACGTCGAGAGCTTCACTGGCGGAATCTTCTTGGAGCGGCTAGTCGATCTGGACAGGTACCGTGAGGCGCATGGGGTGATCCAGCGCGCAGCGCTCGATGCCCAACCGAGCCGAGACTTGTTACGTGAAAGTGCGAAGGAGTACGAACGTGGGCGTTGACCTGTCCGGGGCGAAGTGGTTCAAGAGCAGCCACAGTGGTGGGGGACAAGATTGCGTGGAGGTCGCGCACTTGAACGCAGGCAAGGTCGCGATGCGTGACTCCAAGAATCCAACCGGCCCGGCGCTGGTCTTCACCCCCGGTGAGTGGGAAGCCTTCACTGCTGGCGTGCAGGATGGCGAGTTCGGTCGTCACTGACCGTGCGAACACATCCCAGCACCTAGCGCTGGATGGAGCGGCAGCAGAAATTGGTTGCTATGCAAGGGAAATCTGTTGCCGGGCGAGGCAAGGAGTACCAGCGTGAACGTTGACCTGTCCGGAGCCCGCTGGTTCAAGTCCAGTCGCAGCGGTGGGACCAAGGACTGTATAGAGGTCGCGTATCTCGATGGCGGCAAGGTCGCGATGCGTGACTCCAAGAATCCAACCGGCCCGGCGCTGGTCTTCACCCCCGGTGAGTGGGAAGCCTTCACTGCTGGCGTGCAGGATGGCGAGTTCGGTCGTCACTGACCGTGCGAACACATCCCAGCACCTAGCGCTGGATGGAGCGGCAGCAGAAATTGGTTGCTATGCAAGGGAAATCTGTTGCCGGGCGAGGCAAGGAGTAAGAGTGAACGCTGACCTGTCCGGAGTTCGCTGGTTCAAGAGCAGCCGTAGCGGTGGAAGCAAGGAATGCGTCGAGGTTGCATTCCTCCAGGGCGGCATGGTCGGCGTTCGTGACTCCAAGAACCCCACCGGCCCGGCGCTGGTCTTCACGCCCGGTGAGTGGGCAGCCTTTACCGCTGGGGTGGCGGATGGGGAGTTCGACCGGGCCTAGTCGGGCGCTGAAAAGCCCCGTCCCTCGTGCGTGTTTCGAGGTGGCGGGGCTTGTTTCATGTCGGATGGGTATAACCTAACGGCTTCTACCTGCGGGAACAGCTGTATGTATCGCCGACGACTATGCACGTTTATATCGCTCCGATATAGTGAGAAGTCGCATCCATCGGTTAGGTCTGCACACACAGTCAGGGGGTGAAGCCCGATGCTCGAGCTGGCAATCCTCGGGCTGCTCCTCGAAGCGCCCATGCACGGGTACGAGCTGCGCAAGCGGCTGACCGGTTTGCTCGGGCCGTTTCGGGCCTTCTCCTACGGGTCGCTCTATCCGACGCTGCGGCGCATGCAGACGGATGGGCTGATCGCGGAGGAGAACGTCGCGGGCGTCACCCGTCGCGCGCGACGGGTCTATCAACTGACTCCGGCCGGGCGCGAGCGTTTCACCGAACTGCTCGCCGATACCGGACCGCAGAACTACACCGACGACGGCTTCGGCGTCCACCTGGCGTTTTTCAGCCGCACCCCCGCGGAAGCGCGGATGCGGATTCTGGAGGGCAGGCGACGGCAGGTCGAGGAGCGCCGAGAGGGTCTGCGGGAGGCGATCAAGAAGGCCAGTGGCTCGCTGGATCGCTACACCCGTCAACTTCACCAGCTCGGTCTGGAATCAAGCGAGCGCGAAGTGCGCTGGCTCAACGAGTTGATTGCGGCGGAGCAATCGACGAAGGCGGCACCACAGAAAGAGGGAAATATCGGCCATGAGTGAAGACAAGAAGGCTGAAAACACCACCGAAGTCCGCGTCGCCATCGTCGGCGTGGGTAACTGCGCTTCCTCGCTGGTCCAAGGCGTGCAGTACTACAAGGACGCGGACGAGACCGCGACCGTGCCCGGTCTGATGCACGTCAAGTTCGGCCGGTACCACGTCCGCGACGTCAAGTTCGTCGCCGCGTTCGACGTCGACGCCAAGAAGGTCGGCTTCGACCTGGCCGAGGCGATCTTCGCCAGCGAGAACAACACCATCAAGATCTCCGACGTGCCGCCGAGCGACGTTGTCGTGCAGCGTGGTCCGACGCTGGACGGTATCGGCAAGTACTACGCCGAGACCATCGAGCTGTCCGAGGCCGCGCCGGTCGACGTGGTGAAGGTGCTGAAGGACAACAAGGTCGACGTCCTGGTCTCCTACCTGCCCGTCGGCTCGGAAGAGGCGGACAAGTTCTACGCCCAGTGCGCCATCGATGCCGATGTGGCCTTCGTCAACGCGCTGCCGGTGTTCATCGCCTCCGATCCGGTGTGGGCCGAAAAGTTCACCAAGGCAGGCGTTCCCATCGTCGGTGACGACATCAAGAGCCAGGTCGGCGCGACCATCACCCACCGCGTGATGGCCAAGCTGTTCGAGGACCGCGGTGTGCAGCTCGACCGCACCATGCAGCTCAATGTCGGCGGCAACATGGACTTCAAGAACATGCTCGAGCGCGAGCGGCTGGAGTCGAAGAAGATCTCCAAGACCCAGGCCGTCACCAGCAACCTGAAGAAGGAGCTGGGCGCCAACGATGTGCACATCGGCCCGTCCGATCACGTCGGCTGGCTCGACGACCGCAAGTGGGCCTACGTCCGGCTCGAGGGTCGCGCCTTCGGCGATGTGCCGCTGAACCTGGAGTACAAGCTCGAGGTCTGGGATTCGCCGAACTCCGCGGGCATCATCATCGACGCGGTGCGCGCCGCGAAGATCGCCAAGGACCGCGGCATCGGCGGCCCCGTCCTCCCGGCCTCGGCCTACCTGATGAAGTCCCCGCCCGAGCAGCTGGCCGACGATATCGCTCGCGCGCAGCTCGAAGCGTTCATCATCGGGGCTGAATAGTCACTTCACACGAAAGCCGGGCCGGAGCAACTCTTCGGCCCGGCTTTGCGGTATCCAGTGCCTGGTAGCAGATCACCCCGAATGGACCCGCGCCGCATATCGGCACGCCACCGCCGACGTGCCAACGGACGAGGCACGCGAATTCGGCAGCGCGCCAGACTCGAGCGGAGACGGGCGTCCCAGCCGCACCACCGAGTCGTACGGAGGCGGCGCTGCGCGAACTGGTCGTGACCGAATTCGAGGAAAGATCTGACCACCCGCCGTGGCAGTGCATCGTCATCGAGCGTCTGACAGACAACTGTTGGGCACCGCCACCGTGACGCCCGACGATCATCGGCCACGCGGCGCGGCCGCGCGGGCGCCACACGTGGCTCGACAGACTCCACGGAATTCCGTCAGCCCGGCCCGCTTTCGATTCCGTCGCTTGGCTGGTTCGGGTTTGCTCGCCGCTCGAAACTCGGTCGCTCGGCTCGTCCGGACTTGCTCGGCCCGTCCGAACTCCGTACCTCGGCCCGCCCGGACGAACCTGCGCACCCCCGAATCAGGCTGGAAACTCAGTCCAGCGAGACGTACACCTCGACCGACGTCGGCCCCGTGTACCGCTCGAGTTCCGCGGTGTGCGAGCGGGTGATGGTGCCCGCGCTTTCCGCCTTGCGGACCTGCGCCCATGCGGTGCGCAGCAGGTCGTAGGGCTTATCGGAGACAACGAATTTCGCGTAGCGGCCGGATGGGATGCGGGTCAGCACGTCACCGGCGTCCATATCGTCCATCTCGGCGACCTGGTAGCCGAGGACGGCGACGGCGTGGTCGTTCTGTCCGATATAGGCCGCCACGCGCGGCACGTTCTTCTCGCGCGCCAGGTATCGGTCCCAGGTGAAATTCACCAGGTCCAGGTCGCGGGCGGTCACCTCGCGTCCGGCCAGCGGGACGGTGAGTCCGGCGACCAGGCTTTCGTCCAATGTGACAATTTCGAAGTCCACAGCTGTTCCTACCCGTCGACCGGTTCTTCTGCCAGCGCCACGAAAACCTCCGCGGTGCGCGCGTCCGGATAATGTTCCACGTCACCGGTATACGAGCGCACGAAGCGCCCGGCGGCCTCGGCATCCCACACCGCGCGCCAGATGGTCACGATGGTGTCGCCGAGATTGTCGCCGCTGAGGATGAACCGCGCGAACCGGCCGGCGGGCACCCGGGCCAGCACGTCACCGGGGAGCAGGTCCGCGAGGGTGTGGCAGCGGTAGCCGACGATATGGGTCAGATACGAGTTGATCTCCGGCGCGTGGTCGACGTATGCGGTCGTCGGCGGCCCGGGCAGGGGGCGTGCCAGATTGCGCTTCCACGCCTCCTCCACCTTCGCGCGCCGCGGCCCCTCGACCGCGAGCGCCGGGCTGCGAAGCACTGTGCCCGCCACGAGCGTCTCGGGACGGTCAACGACATTGAAATCCACCGGCGTAGCCCCTATGTCTAGTCTGTCTACATCTGGCGGCGCTCCGGGCCCATCGCGCGCCGCTGTATTCGATCGGCGGCGTTCGCGGTGCCCGATCGCGCACGCTGCCTCGTGCGGGCCCGCCGCTCACGCCGCCGTGTCGTCGCTTGTGCGCATATCCTCTCTCATCGATCTTGCGGCGTCGGCGTCGGCCTGGTTTCGGTCCTCGCGCGTACCGCGCTCCCGGTCGGCGCCGATGTCGACCACCCTGCACTATGGCCAACGATGTTGCCACGTCATGCGTTCCCATGACCCCGGTAAACGAACATTCATAGCGAACCGGTCAACCCGGGACCGGAATGCTCAATCCGGGGAAGATTTCGACTTCCTTAGGCTGCTGCGGTGCGGGCGGGATCACGATGACCGGTGCGGTCGAGGTGGTGGTAGGCGGGTTCAGGATGTCGTAGCTGCCGCTGGAGGGTTTGCCCGTATTCGGCTGGCTGCCCAGCGGTGCGGGCCCCGGGAATTGCTCGATCGGCGTGCCGTCGAGTGCGCCGTCCATCACCTGCTTCCAGATATCGGCGGGCAGGCCGGAGCCGTAGATAGCCGCGCCGCGCGCGGTGCGGATCGGCTCGGGCTGTTCGGTGCCGATCCAGACCGCGGTGGACAGCGACGGCGTGAAGCCGATCATCCATGCGTCCTTGTTCTGGTCGGTGTCGCCGAGTTGGGTGGTGCCGGTTTTGGCGGCGGAGGGCCGACCGTCGGACAGGCCGTGTCCGTTCGAATACGCGGCGATCGGGATCATCGCCCCGGCGGTATTGTCGGCGACGCTGCGCGGGATGCGCTGCTGACCCGGCGGGAGCTGCTTGCCGACCTGCTCGGGTGCGCCCCGGTCGAGCAGCACCCGGCCGTCACCCGCGACCACCCGCTGCACGAAGTACGGCTGGTGGTAGACACCGGAATTCGCGATCGTGGCATAGGCAGAGGCCATATCGATCGGGCGAACCAGATACTGGCCCAACACGATTCCATTGAGCGGCCGTCCGCCTTCCTCGGTCAGCGCCTTACCGGCGACGCCGGGAATCTCCTCCGGGATCCCGGCCTGGTGAGCGGCATCGGCGATCGCCTTCGGCCCGTCGGACATCGACATGGTCAGCCGGTAGAAACTGGTGTTCAGTGAGCGCTTCAGCGCCTCGGACATCGAGCACTTACCGCACGATTCGCCTTCCACGTTGGTGATCCTGGTGCCGCGATCGGTCACCGGTGAACTGTCCAGCACGCGGCTGAGCGGAATGTTCTGCTGCAGTGCCGCGATCACCGCGAACACCTTGAACGCGGAGCCGGTCTGCAGCGGTGCCTGCGCGAAATCGAAGCCGATGCCATCGGATCCGCCGTAGTAGGCACGCACCGCGCCAGAGCGCGGGTCGATCGAAACCACCGCGCCGCGCAGCTCGGGCGGCTGCGGGTCGAGCCGATCGCGGATCGCGCCGAGCGCGGCCTGCTGGGCCTTGGCGTCGATGGTGGTCGTGATCCGCAATGCGCCGGTATTCAGTTCCCGCTCGCTGATGCCGGAGGCGCGCAATTCCCGCAGCACCTGAGTGCGGATCAGTCCCGCGGGGCCGCGGGCCTCGTTGACATCCGGGATCTGGTTCATCGGGACGATCTGCGGGAACACCGTCGCATCGCGGTCGCCGGGGGCGAGCGCGCCCATCTCGACCATGCCGTCGAGCACGTACTTCCAGCGCGCCGTCAGATCGGCCAGATGGGTTTCCGGATCGAGGATCGACGGGGTGCGGATGACCGCCGCCAGCACCGCGCCCTCGGCGAGAGTCAGTTCCGGCGCTGGCTTGTTGAAATACGCTTTCGCGGCCGCCGAGATGCCGTAGGAGCCGCGGCCGTAGTAGATGGTGTTGAGATAGGCGGCGAGGATATCGTCCTTGCTCCACTGCCGCGCCATCTTCGCGGCGATGATCAGCTCGCGCATCTTCCTGGTCAGGGTGCGTTCGGAGCCGAGGAAGGCATTCTTCACATACTGCTGGGTAATGGTCGAGCCGCCGCCCGCGTCCTCCTTGCCGAGGATGTTGTCGCGGGCGGCGCGTAGGAAGGCGGAGGTCGAGTAACCGGGATTGGTGTAGAAGTTGCGGTCCTCGGCCGAGAGCACCGCATCGCGCACCGGTTTCGGAACATCGGACAGCGGTATCGGGACCCGATTGCCATCGGGCGGAACGACCTTCGCGATCACGGTGGTCTCGTCGGCGGCGAGGATGGTGGCGATCTGGTTGGTCTGCACCGAATCGGGATCCGGAATCTCGGCGCTCCAGTAGACGAGCACGAACAGCAGTGACGGCACCGCGACGAAGGTGATGAACAGCGCGAGCACCAGTCGTCTGAAGCGTTCGGCGCGGGTGCGCCGAGGTTTATCGGTCGGCGTGGACAACGGTGCGCGCAGCGACTTCTCGGGTCTGGTCTTGCGCCCTGCCGTGCCGGTGCGGTGCTCGTTGAACCCGGCAACTGACGCATACGGTGCCGATACCGATTTGCTCCGGCGGCCGCTGCCGCGTTTTCGCCGCTTGCCGAACGAGCTCACGATCATCTCCTTCCGGAGCGTCGGTAAAACTCACCTGCACGGATACGACCGGAAACCGGGACTTCGGCGGGTGCAAACCTTTCCACGCTGAAGTGACCCGGGATGCTACCACTCTAGGGTGCCGTCGCCGGGCGGGGTTCGTATCGCAGTTGCGAGCTAGCTCTTCACGCCGCCTGCGGTGAGGCCGGAGATGATGCGGCGCTGGAACAGCAGCACCATGATGACCAGCGGGATCGTGACCATCGTGCCCGCCGCCATGATCGCGGCGTAGGGCTGCACGAGCGGGTTGTTCCCGGAGAAGCGCGCGATCGCGACGGTCACCGGTTCGGTCCGGTCGCTGGAGAGCAGCCGGGCCAGCAGGTATTCGTTGACCGAGGCGATGAAGGCCAGGATCGCGGTGGTGAAGACCGCTGGCGCGGCCAGCGGCAGCATGACCAGTCGGAACGCCTGCAGCTTGGTCGCGCCATCGATGCGCGCGGCTTCTTCGAGCTCCCAAGGCAATTCGGCGAAGAACGAGGCCAGGATGTAGACGGTCATCGGCAGCACGAACGAAATGTTCGGGATGATCATCGCCTGGTATTCACCGATCCAGCCGAGATTGGTGAACAGCTGGAACAGCGGGGTGACCAGCACGACGACCGGGAACATCGACGCGGACAGGATCAGTCCGGAGACCAGGTACTTGCCCTTGAAGGTCAGCCGCGCCAGCGCGTACGCGGCGAGGACGCCGAGCACCAGCGCGGCCGCCGTCGTCACCGCGCCGATGATGACGCTATTGGTCAGCGCCTTGCCGAAATCGTTGCCGCGACTGGTGTCGAAGGCATTGCGGAAGTTCTCGAGCGTGACGTGGGTGGGCCACGGGGTGTTGTCGAAGGTGTAGTCCGGATCGCGGAATGCCGTGACGGCCATCCAGTAGAACGGGGCCAGGCCCCATACGAGCACGATCAGCGCACCCAGGTACAGCCGCACCGGACCCAGTCGCTTGGTCCAAGGTGTAGGCGCCGCATTCTTTTGGGCCGCAGGCTCTTTGGTGATCACCGTGGTCATCAGTGCGCCTCCCGCTGTTCTTCCTGGGTCCGAACGGCATTGGCGCCCAGGACCTTGACCAGCAGGAACGCCACCGCGAAGATCAGCAGGAAGGTGATCGTCGAGAGGGCGGCCGCACTATTGGGGCCCTGGCGAACCTGTTCGACCACCAGCGCCGAAATCGGGCGGGTGGCCGGATTGCCCAGCGTCATGATCGCGGGCAGATCGTAGAGGCGCAGTCCGTCCATGGTGCGGAACAGCACCGCGACCAGCAGCGCGGGCTTGAGCAGCGGCAGGGTGATCTGGGTGAAGCGCTGCCAGGCCGACGCGCCGTCGACCCGCGCGGCCTCGTACACATCGGCCGGAATCACCTGCAGACCGGCCAGCAGCAGCAATGCCATGAACGGCGTTGTCTTCCAGACATCGGCGGCGATCACCGCGAACCGCGCGGGCCAAGCCTGCGAGGTCCACAGGATGTGAGTGCCGAAGACCCGGTTCACCACGCCGTCGTACTGGAACATGAACTCCCACAACCGGGCGGTGACCGCGGTCGGAATCGCCCACGGCACCAGCACCGCGGCCCGCAGCAGGGCGCGGCCCCTGAAGGTCTTGCCCATCACCATGGCCATGCCGAGGCCCAGGGTCGCCTCCAGGGTCACCGTGATCACCGTGAAGAACAGCGTCACACCGATGGCCAGCCAGAACTGCGAGCCGAGGTTGCCGGTCGGGCAGGAGACCGTCTCGCCGGCCGCCTGACACTGCTGCAGCAGCCAGTGCGTGTAGTTCGAGAATCCGGCGTTGCCGCCCTCGACGAACATGCCGGTCGCCGGGTCGAGCCCGGCGTCCTTCTGGAACGACATGTACAGCGCGCGGAAGACCGGATAGCCGACGACCACCGCGAGGGTGATCAGCACGGGCGTGACGAATAGCCACGCCTTACCGGAACGCCGCAGCTCCAACGCCAATGTTCCACCGAATCCGCGCTTGTTCCGCACGGGAGTGGCCGTTCCCGAAGGATCCGACACCGTTTCTACTCTCCTACAAGGTGGTCGGGTCCGCTGCTCTTCAGCCTACGATCCGGCTGTCTCGATGCCTTTTTGCATGCCGGTGATCGCGTCGTCGACGGACTTGGTTCCGTTCAACGCAGCATAAGCGTTGTCCTGGATGGCCTTCGACACCGCCGGGTAGAACGGGGTGACCGGACGCGGCACCGCGTTGGCGATCGAATCCTTGAGCGCGGGCAGGTAGGGCATCTTCGCGATGAGCGCCGGATCGTCGTACATCGACGCCCGCACCGACGGCAGCGCACCGGCTGCGACGATGTGCTGCGCGTCCTCGCTGATCAGGTAGCGCAGGAAGTCCAGCGCGGTGGCCTTGTTCTTGGAGAACGCGCTGATGGCCGCGTTGTAGCCGCCCAGCGTCGAGGCGCCGACGCCGTTCTCACCCGGCAGCGGTGCGACCCCGAACTTGTCCTTGACCGCAGAGGATTCCGAACCGGCGTCACCGAAGGTGGACGGCCAGTTGCGCATGAACAGCAATTTGCCGGTATTGAAGGCGTTGGCGCTCTCCGGCTCCTTGAAGGTGATGGCTTCCTTCGGGATATCACCATTGCGGTACGCGTCGACCAGCACCTTCAGTCCGGCGCGCGCCTGCGGGGTATTGACGGTCGGGGTCTTGCCGTCCGCCCCGACGAAGGTGCCGCCGTAGGCGTTGATCGCCTCGGCGGCGTTCACCGTCAGGCCCTCGTACGGTGCGAGTTGGCCTGCGTAGCAGCCGATGTTGTTCTGCTTGGCGATCGGGCACTGCGCCAGCATCTCGCTCCAGGTCTTGGGCGGATTCGGCACCAGGTCCTTGCGGTAGAACAGCAAGCCGCCGTTGGTGTTTCGCGGCGCGGCGTAGAGCGTGTTGTTGTAGGTGGCGCTGGCGACCGTCGGGGAGAGCAGGGCGGAGGTGTCGATGCCGAAGGTGTCCTTCAGCGGCTGGATCCAGCCCTTCGCGGCGAATTCCGCGGTCCACGGCACGTCGAGGGCGACCACGTCGTAGGTGGACTGCTTGGAGCGCATGTGCTCGACCAGGTCGTCGTATTGCTGCGAGGCGTCGTTGGACTGCTCTTTGAACGTCACCTGCTCATCCGGGTGCGAGGCGTTCCAGCGCTCGATCAACTGCTTGACCGCGCCGGTCTCGGTGGTGTCCTTGCCCTCCACGTAGGTGATCGGGCCGCGACCGGTGAGGTTCTGGCTGGACGGGTTACCACCGTTATCGCTCGAGCACGCACTGGTGAACGTCGCCATGAGCAGCGCCGCTGAGGCGGCGGCCACTGTCGCTCGAGGCACGAGCGATGAACGTAGGGACGACACCTTCTTCAAAGCCATCGCGAACACTCCAAGGTCGAGACGTGAGCAGCAGCACACCCTGCAGGTGCACAAGGCAAGATACATGGTTGTTATATGTGACGCAGCGATTGCGCCCGTAAGTGGGCCGAGTACGACGTCACGGTTCCGCTGTCATAGCAGCTCGTTAGGCTGGCTGTGATGACTTCGCCGAATGCGGTTCCCGACCGGATGCTGACCCGGATCGGTGGGTTGCTGCGCCAAGCCGAATCGACCGATAACGAGCACGAGGCCGAGGCGTTTCTCGCCGCGGCCCAGCGGTTGGCGACCAGGTCCTCGATCGATCTCGCGGTGGCCCGTGCGCATATCGCCGGACGTGAGCGCAGGCCGACCCCGGTGCAGCGGATGATTCCGATCGGCGAACCGGGTAAGAAGGGGCTGCGCACGTATGTGCAGCTGTTCGTGGCGATCGCCGCGGCCAATGATGTGCGCTGCGATGTTGCGCGCACCTCGACCCAGGTCTACGCGTACGGCTTCGATTCCGATATCGATGCGTGTGAAGCCCTCTACACGAGCCTGCTGGTGCAGATGGTGCGTGCGTCGGATCAGTACATCAAGTCGGGCCGATACCGTTCGGCCACGGTGGAAAAGATCGTCACCGAGAAACGCTGGGGCCGGCAGGTGCGGCGCCGGATCCAGGCCCCGGTCGCCCCGGTGACCGCCCGCCTGAACTTCCAGATGGCCTTCGCCGCCCGAATCGGCCGCCGCCTGGCCGAGGTGAAGGCGGAGGTCGAGGCCGAGGTGGTCCCCGCCACCGCCGCCACCGGTACCGCACTTGCCCTGCGCAATAAGGAGATCGAGCTCACCGATTTCTACAAGCGGACCTCGGACGCCCGCGGCACCTGGCGCGGGCCACAGGCATCGGCCGGGCATTCGGCGGCGGCGCGGCGGGAGGGTGATCGTGCTGGGCGGGTTGCGCGGTTGGGGACGTCTGCGGAGCTGGGGGCTGCGCGTGGGGAATTGCCCGGGGGTGGGTCGAGGTGAGTGAGTTGGGCGTGCTGGCGGTTTCGCTGCGCGGGGCGGGCTGGGAGGTTGGGTGCGTCCCCCGAACTCGGTACTGTGCGTGGGTAATTGCCCAGGGCAGGGCCCGATGAGCGACAGAGATGCGCTGGGGGTTTTGTTGCGTGTGGGTCGGTGGGCTCGGACTCGGCGGGTTGAGGTTCGCGGTGACGTGGGTGGGTTCGGGTGGTATCGGATCAGCTGTCTCGGTGAGCGCATGAGCTGGGCACGGTGAGTGCGCGAGATGGCCAGCGCGCCAAGGTGTATGACGCTGAGCAGTTGGTACGGGGGGTGTTCGATCGAGCGGACGAGTACGGCAATCGCACAGTAGAGATCTATGGTTCGCATCTCACGTTGCCGATCGAGCGTCGCTTCGCGTCGGTTGAGTCGGTGCAGGTCTACACCGATAAAGTGCTGGGCCTCAACTGGGTTCGGGCGCAATGGGAGCGAGCTGCCACGCCGGTGCGGGTCCGATCCCGCGCCGGAACTGCCGCCGCCCACTATGAGGCCGCGGAGGCTGTGCTTGCGGTCCCTCTCCACACCGGCGCGACCGCATGGGCACTACGCGAACTTGTGATCCTCCACGAACTCGCCCACCATCTCGAACCAGCGGTGGCATCCGTCGCCCCGCACGGCCCCGAATTCTGCAGCCGCTACCTCGAACTCGTCGACGGCATAATCGGCCCCGAAGCGGGCCTGCTCCTGCGCACGTCCATGCTCAGCTGCGGTGTTCGCCTGAACTGACGCCTGTCACGCCTCATGTGCGGGGTCTGTGTACCGTGCGGACCGCACGACAGCGGTCATGCGGCTCGGCGTGTACGGCTGCGGCGTCTGCTGAGCCGACGTCGTACGTTCCGAAGACCGCGCCCGTCGACGATGAACCCGCGCCGCTCGGATCCACAGCACCGGTGTCCGTTGCGCCGTCGGGGTTCCCAGCGCCTCCTATTGCGCCCGTCGGGAGCGTCACGCGAATTCGGTCACGACCAGTTCGCGCAGGGCCGCCTCCGTACGACTCGGTGGTGCGGCTGGGACGCTGAGTCTGGCGCGCTGCCGAATTCGCGTGCCTCGTCCGTTGGCACGTCGGCGGTGGCGTGCGCGGGTCGGCGAGGTGAGAGAAGTGGCGGTTCGAATGTGCTTGCCGCCGTTTCGATGGCCTCGATCACCGGGGCGGGGGAAGCGCGCGGACTCGGGTTAGACGGTCCTCCCACCAGCGGGTTCGTGCTGGGTCGGGGTGGCGGTAGCGCTCCAGTAGGGCCGGGTCCGGAGTCGGGGGAGTTTTCGGGACGGGCATGAAGCCGTCGACCGGGCGGAGGGAGTCGGAGACGAGATCGCCGTCGAGGAGGGACAAAGTGCCAAGGCCGCAGGCGAATTCGAGGTCGGGCAGGGTGGCGGCCAGAGCCAGTTGGGCGGTCAGGCCGATGCTGGTTTCGAGGGCCGAGGACACCACGCAGGGCAGTCCGGCGGCCTCGGCGACCCGAAGTGCGCGGCGCACCCCGCCCAACGGTGTGCATTTGAGTACCGCGATATCGGCGGCCCCGGCCACCGCGACGCGCAGCGGGTCCTCGGCGCGGCGGATGGATTCGTCGGCGGCGATCCGCACATCGACCCGCCGCCGCACCGCCGCCAGCTCCTCGATGGTGCGACACGGTTGCTCGACGTACTCCAAACCGCCTGCGGCACGGTCGATCTGCTTGATATGCGCGACAGCGGTCTCGACATCCCAGACCGCATTGGCATCCACGCGGACGAATCCATCCGGCCCCAGCGCATCCCGCACCGCCTCGACCCGCGCCAGATCCTCGTGCAGCGAATCGGCGTGATCGGCGACCTTCACCTTCGCCGTCCGGCACCCGGATCCGGCCACGATCGCATGCGCCCGCTCCGGATCAACCGCTGGCACCGTGCAATTGATCGGAATCCGTTCGCGCACCGGCTCCGGCCACCCGACCGTCACCTGCTCGACGGCAGTCGCCAGCCACCCCGCCGCCTCCCGATCGTCGTACTCAGGGAACGGACAGAACTCCCCCCACCCCAGCGGCCCCCTGATCAACATCCCCTCGCGCACCGTAATGCCGCGGAACCTGGTCCGCATCGGAATGGCGTATACGAAGGTATCGGTCATCACCCTGCAGCCTAGAGGCCTTCGACACCGCCGGTTGGATGGCATAAGGCGAACAAGCCGGTGTGGTCGGTGGTCGGTGGCGTTCTGTGTCTGCCGTGGCTCGTCATGCCATTCGCAGCGCGCAGTTGTTCGAGTCAGCGCTCGGTGGTGTGTTCGGTCGGTGATGAGGTGATTTCAGGTGTGTTGACGCGCGACTGTGGTAGGCGAGAGTTTCGTGCGGTCGAGTCGGGAGACGGGGACAGCCTTGGGCGTGGGCGGCGGGTTGTCGTGAATTGATCAGTGGCGGTGCGTGGATGACCATCGGTCGGCTGGGCATGAGGGAATCTGAGCGGCTGGTTTGCGTGATCTGAGGTGAGGCGGCGGCTGATCATGTTGCAGCGGGGGCGAATATCCGGTTGCCAGTGACCGGTGGGTGGTGCCTGTTCGGTGCGGCAGAGGGTGTGTGCTCGGATCGGAGCCGTCATGCTGGGGGTATGGGATCGGGGCGTTGGCGGGTGCGGGTGGCGAATGCTGTTCGGGCCGTGCTCGGGTCGGTTATTGCGGTTGGGTTTGCGTGGGTGGTGGCTTCTTTCGTGCCGCTGTACGAATTCCTTGGGCGGGGGGCGGATCCGGGTGGGGGTGTGCGGTATCTGCCGGTGGCGTATTGCGTTGCGTGGGTTGGTATCGCGCTTTCGGTGGTGGTGGTTGGGGTTATGGTGGTCGAGAAGATTCGGTATCGTCGGCGGATCGCGTGGGCGCCGTTGGTTGCGGTGCCGTTGGTTGCCGAGTCGTGGTTGCTCGGGTTTCTGCTCGCGGTGGTGTTGGTTTCGGTCTGAGTTCGGCTGGGTGCGGGTGTTTCGAGTCGGGGACCGAGCGCGTCACAGTCGGCCTTGAATTCGAGTCCGCCACGATTGCGCTTCGTACGCGGGGGTGCCTGGTTCGGTCTGAGTTCGGCTGGGTGCTGGTGTTTCGAGCGTGAGACCGAGCGAGTCGTCGTAGCCCGTTGTGGACTTCGAGTCCGTTGCGATTGTGCTTTGTACGCGGGGTGCCTGGTTCGGTCTGAGTTCGGCCGGGTGCGGGTGTTTCGAGTCGGGGACCGAGCGCGTCACAGTCGGTCGTGGACTTCGAGTCCGCCGCGAATGCACATCACACGCGGGGTACGCGGTTCGAATTGAGCTCGGCCGGTTGCACTTGCTGCGAGCCGGGCACCCGCATGCGGGGTACTCGGCTCGCAGGGAACGCCTTGCTCAGAGACGTTCGAGGATGGTGGCGTTCGCCAGACCGCCTGCCTCGCACATGGTTTGCAGGCCGTAGCGGGCGCCGCGCTCCTGCATGGCGTGGACCAGGGTGGTCATCAGGCGGGCGCCGGAGGCGCCGAGCGGATGTCCGATGGCGATGGCGCCGCCGTTGACGTTCACCCGGGACAGATCCGCCCCGGTGTCGTGGGCCCAGGCCAGCACCACCGGCGAGAAGGCCTCGTTGATCTCGACCAGATCGATATCCGAGAGTTGCAACCCGGCGCGCTGCAGTACCTTTCGCGTGGCGGGGATTACCGCGGTCAGCATGAGCAGCGGATCGTCACCGGCCACCGCGAAGCTGTGCAGCCGGGTCAGCGGCTTCAGGCCGAGTTCCTTGGCGCGTTCGCTGGTCATGATCAGCACCGCGGCACTGCCGTCGCTGACCTGGCTCGCGGTCGCCGCGGTGATCTGCCAGCCGATTTCCGGGAAGCGCGCGGCCATGGCCTTGTCGTAGTAGGCGGGGCGCAGTTTGCCGAGGGTTTCCAGGGTGCCGCCGACCCGGATGCCCTCGTCGGTTTCCAGTCCGGCGATGGGTGCGAGCTGACCGGTGAACGAGCCGTTCTTCGTGGCCAGCGCGGCCTTTTCGTGGCTGCCGAGGGCGAATTCGTCGAGCTGGGCGCGGGTCAGCCCCCAGCGCGCCGCGATCAGTTCGGCGCTGATGCCCTGCGGCACCAAACCCTCCGGGTAGCGCTCGGCGAAGCCGACACCGGAGATGTCCTCGGACCCGATCAGGTTGGCGCCCATCGGAATCCGACCCATCGACTCGACACCCGCCGCGACCACGATGTCGTACGCACCGGCGATCACGCCCTGTGCGGCGAAATGAATGGCCTGCTGGCTGCTGCCGCACTGGCGATCGACCGTGGTCGCGGGAACGGATTCCGGATAGCCCGCGGCCAGCGCGGCGCGCCGGGTCATATTGGCGCCCTGCTCGCCGACCTGGGTGACGATGCCGCCGATCACATCGTCGATGAGCGCCGGATCGATGCCGCTGCGGTCGACGACCGCGCGCAGGCTGTGCGCCAGCAGGTCCACCGCGTTGACGTTATGCAGTGCCCCGTTCGGCTTGCCCTTGCCGATCGGTGTGCGTACCGCTTCGACAATCACCGCGTCTCTCATGGTGGTTCCTTTCGAACCGCGAGCCGGACCCCATCGCCTGGCTCTATTGGCTTATAGTCAGGTTAACGCCTGGATATAGTCGACTCAAGTCAGATTTCGCTATGATGTTCGTCATGGCAGCCGTAATGGAAGGACCGTTGGCCGATCTGAGCGCGTGGAAACCCACGGAATGCTCGATCGCGAAGGCGATGGAAATCGTCGGCACCCGCTCGGCGATCCTGATCCTGCGCGAGGCCTACTACGGCACCACGCGCTTCGACGGCTTCGCGGCGCGCGTCGGCATTACCGATGCGGCGGCCTCCGGTCAGCTCCGCAGGCTCACCGAAGCGGGCCTACTCGCCAAACGGCCGTACCGGGAAGAGGGCAAACGCACCCGACACGAGTACGTGCTCACCGATATGGGCCGTGACCTGCTGCCCGTCGTACTCGCGCTGATGCAATGGGGCGACACGTACCTCCAGCCGGGACCCGCGCCGCTACTGCTGGTCGAGGAGTCGAGCGGCGCGCCGGTTCGAGTTCAGGTCCGCAGTGAAAAGGGACGTGAGATCGACTTGGAAGAACTCGGAGTCAGGCTCAACCCCGACTACGCCCGCGCCCGATCAGCGAAGTGATCGCCCGGCGGCCGTTCGAGCATCGAGCGCGGCCCGTCGACGCACCTCGCTGACCCCGCGCCGGTGCCGTTCCGCTGACCGTGTTGGTGCTGTATCGCTGACTCGTGTGGATGCCGTTCCGTTGACCCGCGTTGGTGCTGCACCCTCGACTCGCGTGGGTGCTCTACCGCTGACTTGTGTTGGTGGCTGTATCGCTGACCCGTGTCGGTGCTGTTCCGTTGACCCGCGTTGGTGCTGCACCCTCGACTCGCGTGGGTGCTCTACCGCTGACTTGTGTTGGTGGCTGTATCGCTGACCCGTGTCGGTGCTGTTCCGCTGGCCCGCGTTGGTGCTGCACCCTCGACTCGCGTGGGTGCTCTACCGCTGACTTGTGTTGGTGGCTGTATCGCTGGCTCGCGTTGGGGGCGTTCCGCTGATCTGCGTCGGTGCTCTACAGCTGACTCGCGTTGGTGTCGTTCACTGACTACGTCGGCGCTGCAGCGTCGATCCGTTGGTGCGGTATCGCTGACCCGTGCCGACCGTTGGCGCGACCCCGATCCGCTGGCGCCCCAGCGCTGGTCGGCAGGAGACGGCTCAGCTGGTGACAACCGCGTAGTTGATGTCCTCGGTGCCGAGCTTGTTGTAGAGGTGAACCCATAGCAGGACGAGGGGTTCGGTGCTGCGGGCGGTGATGACGCTGCCGAGGTCGATGATCTGGTCGTCGGTCCAGCCGAAGGATTTCAGTAGGGCGGTGACCTCGGATTTGGCGGATTCGTCATCGCCGCTGAGGAAGACGTTGTGGCGACCCGGGATTCGGGACGGGTCGACCATGAGTTGATTGTTCATGGTGTTGAGGGTTTTCACCACGCGGGCGTCCGGGAAGGCCTGTTGGATCTGCTCGGCGACGCTGCCTGCCTCGGGGGTCGCCAGCTTCGGTGGGAATCCGGCGGAGAAATCCAGTGCGTTCGATACGTCCACAAGGACTTTGCCGCTCAGATTCGCCGCACCCGCGGCGGTGAGCGCGGCCAGCGAGACGGTGCCGGAGGTCGCATTGATCACCAGTTCGGCATCTGCGGCGGCATCGGCGAAAGTGCCATGGGCGCCACCGGTTTCGCGTGCCCATTCGGTCGCCGCCGCGTTATCGGCGGTGCGCGAGCCGAGCGTCACCGCATGTCCGAGTTCGACCAACTTGCTCGCCAGCCTGCGGCCGACCTGTCCGGTCCCCAGCACCGCTACCTTCAACGTCCGCTCCTCGCGCCGATCCCCGTTCGAGCGTCGAGTTTACGAACGCGGAGTGGTCTTCGCCTGGCCTTCCGCCGGCTCCGCCCGACAAGCTCAGCAGGCGGTCATCGAGGTAGTGTTCGCGGCCCTGGCAGGAGTCCATTGACCGGACCGCTGAATGCTCGAAAACTATTCTGAGCGTGCACTTTTCGCTGGCAAGAATCGCCGAATTCAGCGGAAAGTGCACGCTCAGCGGTCGAGCAGCGATCTGGGGCCTCAGGCCAGCCGACGACCGTCCACAGTGGAGAAGAAGTACGTGTGCTCGGCCGTCGCCGCCAACTGCACCCGGGTGCCCTTCGCCGGCGGGTTACGCCAATCCGCCCGCGCCACAATGGTTTCGCCCGCGCCGTTCGTCGCGCCCTCGGCGATGGTGCGGCCGTAGATGTAGGCGTCGGAGCCCAGCTCCTCCACCACATCGACCTCCATCTGAATGCCCGACTTGTCCAGCGCGGCGCCGATCTCCAGGTGCTCCGGCCGGACGCCGACCACCACCGAACCCTCGGCCGCATCCGCGACCGATCGCGGCACCGCCAGCGCGGCCCCGCCGAGTTCCACCGCGCCGTCGGCGACGGGCAGCGTGAACAGGTTCATCGCGGGCGACCCCATGAACCCGGCGACGAATACATTCGCCGGATTCCGGTACAGATCGCGCGGTGTCGCGCACTGCTGCAGCAGCCCATCCTTGAGCACCGCGACCCGATCGCCCATGGTCATCGCCTCGACCTGGTCGTGCGTGACGTACACGGTGGTGGTGCCAAGGCGACGCTGCAGCTGCGCGATCTGCGTGCGGGTCTGCACCCGCAGCTTGGCGTCCAGATTCGACAGCGGCTCGTCCATCAGGAATACCTGCGGCTGCCGCACGATCGCCCGGCCCATCGCGACGCGCTGGCGCTGACCGCCGGACAGTGCCTTCGGCTTGCGGTCCAGATACGGCTCGAGGTCGAGCAGTTTGGCCGCCTCCAGCACCCGACGCTCCTTCTCCGCCTTGGCGACCTTGGCGAGTTTGAGCGCGAAGCCCATATTCTCCGCGACGGTCATATGCGGGTAGAGCGCGTAGTTCTGGAACACCATCGCGATATCGCGTTCCTTGGGCTCGGCATGCGTGACGTCGTTCTCGCCGATCAGAATGCGCCCGTCGTCGACGTCCTCGAGTCCGGCGAGCATTCGCAGCGAGGTCGACTTACCGCAGCCGGACGGACCGACCAGCACGAGGAATTCCCCGTCGGCGATCTCCAGATTCAGCTTGTCGACTGCGGGTTTGGACGAGCCCGGGTACAGCCGGGTCGCACTATCGAAGGTCACGGTGGCCATGACAGATCACATCCCATCACCGGCAGGAACGTGCCGGACGATCCGAGTAAGGGTTGACCGGCGATACTACTGGATGTGCTCGCTTCGCACACGATGTGCTCGAGTTCGCGCAGGAATTCGGGCTGGATACCGCCTCGACGATGAAATGGTAAGCGCCCGAAGATCAGCGACTTCTTACGGTCGCCGGACGGGGTCAGCCGGTAGCCTCGATCGGGGAACCAGATCGAGCGACGAGGAGCAGTCTCATGACCCGACCGGTTCGAATCGGAGTACAGCTACAGCCCCAGCACGCGCCCGACTACGGACTGCTGCGCGACGCGGTACTGCGGGCGGAGGACGCGGGCGTCGATATCGCCTTCAACTGGGATCACTTCTACCCGCTGACCGGCGATCTCAGTGGCGCGCATTTCGAATGCTGGACCATGCTCGGCGCCTGGGCCGAGCAGACCGAACGGATCGAAATCGGCGCGCTGGTCACCGGCGGCGGCTACCGCAATCCCGATCTGCTCGCCGATATGGCGCGCACGGTGGACCACATCAGCGACGGCCGACTCATTCTCGGCATCGGCGCGGGATGGTTCCAGAAGGACTACGACGAATACGGCTATGAATTCGGTACGGCCGGAACCCGGCTGGCGCTGCTGAAGGAGAATATGGCCCGGCTCAGCGCCCGGCTGAAGAAGCTGAACCCACGGCCGACCCGCGAGATTCCGATCTTGATCGGCGGCGGTGGCGAGCGCAAGACGCTGCGGCTGGTCGCGGAATACGCCGATATCTGGCACACCTTCGCCGATCTCGAGGCGATCACGCACAAGAACAAGGTGCTCGCCGACCATTGCACGGCCGTCGGCACCGATCAGGCGAAGATCGAGCGCTCGGTGCAGTGGCCCGGTACGGAGCGGGCCGCGACCTTCGTCCAGGCCGGGGTGACCCTGTTCACCGTCGGGGTCAGTGGGCCGAAGTTCGATCTCAGCGAGGTCGAGCGGGCGATCCGGTGGCGTGATGAGGTCAATCCGGAGCCGGTCAGCGGTTTGGCGTAGGCGGCGCGGAACGCCGGGGTCGGATTCGAATCACCGTGATCCGAATTCCGGGATCGGGCGATGGTGCCGCGTCCGCGCACGCCCGGCGGCCGTGGGCCGGGACGGCGTGCTGCGGCGGACCCGGGCGCGCCGGGGTAGCTGCGGATTAGCGCCGATCGGACGCTAGGGTTGGCCGTCATGGCTTGTCTGCCCGCTGTGCGGTCTCGTGCGTTGATCGCCGTGATATTAATTGCCGTCGGCCTAGCGGCCACGGCCTGCGGTTCCGGCGACAATTCAACCGATCGAAATCAATGCACACCGCCCGGGTCGAGTGCGGCATCGGCCGCACCGACGAATCTGGGCTCGGCCGCCTCGGCGGGTGCGGACAAATACACCACCGCGAGCACCCTGCCACTGTCGGCGATCGATGCCAGCAAGCTGCGCCTGATCACGCCGGGCAAACTCACCGTCGGCACGCTTTCGGACGCACCGCCGAGCATCTGCTTGAATTCGGCGGGCTCGTTCACCGGCTTCGACAATGAGCTATTGCGCGCGATCGGTGCGAAACTCGGTCTCCAGGTGGAGTTTTCGGGCACCGAATTCGCGCCGCTGCTCTCGCAGGTGTCCGGCGGCCGCTTCGATATCGGCTCATCGAATATCACCACCACTGCCGAGCGCCGCGAGCGCGTCGGCTTCACCAATGGCTACGACTTCGGCTATTTCTCGCTGGTCGTCCCGAATGGCAGTGCCATCAAGGGCTTTTCGGATCTGGGGCGGGGTACCAGAATCGCCGTCGTGCAGGGCACGGTGCAGGACGATTACGTGGTCAACCAGCTGCATCTGGATCCGGTGAAGTTTCCGGACTACGCCACCGCGTACGCGAATCTGAAGTCCGGTCAGGTCGACGCCTGGGTCGCGCCGTCGGCGCAGGCCGAGGGCCAGGTGAAGCCGGGCGATGGCACCTCGATCATCCAGAACACGTTCAGCCTGGACAATTTCGTCGGCTACGCGGTCGCCAAGAACAACCAGCCGCTGATCGACGCGCTCAATAGCGGTCTGGACGCCGTGATCGCCGACGGCACCTACGCCAAGCTCTATACCGACTGGGTGCCGCGGCAGCTGCCGCCCGGATGGAAGCCGGGCTCGAAAGCTGCACCCGCACCGCAGCTTCCGGATTTCGCCGCCATCGCGGCCGAGAAGAAGCCGACCGACGCTGCGGCGAATGCGCCGAAATCCACACTGACCCAGTTGAAGGAGACCTTCTTCGACTGGTCGCTGTACCGCAAGGCATTTCCCGACCTGTTCAAGACAGGTCTGCCGAATACCCTCATCTTGGCCGTGGTTTCGGGTGTCCTCGGTACCGTACTCGGCATGCTGCTCGCGGTGGCGGGCATTTCCCGGACCCGCTGGCTGCGCTGGCCCGCCCGCGTCTACACCGATATCTTCCGCGGCCTGCCCGCCGTGGTGATCATCCTGATCATCGGCCTCGGCATCGGCCCGGTGGTGCGAAATATCACCGGCAACAACCCGTATTGGCTCGGCGCCATCGCGCTCGCCCTGCTGGCCTCGGCCTATATCGGTGAAATCTTCCGCTCCGGTATCCAGTCCGTGGAGCCGGGTCAGCTCGAGGCCGCGCGCGCCATCGGCTTCGGCTACCGCCAGGCAATGACATTGGTGGTGATCCCGCAGGGGGTGCGCCGGGTGCTGCCCGCGCTGATGAACCAGTTCATCGCGCTGATCAAGGATTCGTCGCTGATCTACTTCCTCGGCCTGCTCGCCACCCAGCGCGAGCTGTTCGCGGTCGGCCGGGATCTCAACGCGCAGACCGGAAATCTCTCGCCGCTGGTCGCGGCGGGCCTGGTCTATCTGCTGCTGACCATTCCGCTCACGCACCTGGTCAACTACATCGACCGCCGCATGCGCACCGGCCGACCCGACAAACCCATCGACCAGGTCGAGGCGGCCACGATCACGGAAGGGCGCGGATAGACCATGAGCGAGCGAATCGACAACACAGCGCCCAGAGGCGGTCATGCCGGAACCGAGCGCCAGCGAGGTGGAGGCATGAGTGCCTCCCTTACCGGAACCGGTCTGCATCTGACGCTCGGCCACAACCACGTGCTGCGCGGCGTCGATATCCACGTCGACGCGGGTAAGACCACCACCGTTATCGGGCCGTCCGGCTCCGGCAAGTCGACGCTGCTGCGCGTGCTGAACCGCCTGCACGAGCCCGATCGGGGCGATGTGCTGCTGGACGGCGAATCGGTGCTCACCGAGGATCCCGATAAGCTGCGCCAGCGCATCGGCATGGTGTTCCAGCACTTCAATCTGTTCCCGCACAAGACGGTCGCCGAGAATGTCGCGCTCGGGCCGCGTAAGTTGCGCGGGCTGTCCAAGGACGCGGCGCGTGCCCTGGCCGTCGAGCAACTAGAGGTGGTCGGCCTGGCCGAGAAGGCCGATACGCGTCCGGCGAATCTGTCCGGCGGTCAGCAGCAGCGCGTCGCGATCGCCCGCGCGCTGGCCATGCAGCCGGAGATCATGTTCTTCGACGAGGCCACCTCGGCGCTGGATCCGGAATTGGTGAAGGGCATTCTCGCGCTCATGGCCGATCTGGCAACCGAGGGCATGTCGATGATCGTGGTGACCCATGAAATGGGTTTCGCGCGCAGCGTCTCCGACAGTGTGCTGTTCATGGACGCAGGTCAGGTCGTCGAAACCGGCACACCCGACGCGCTGTTCGACAATCCGAAGACCCCACGCCTGCAGCGCTTTCTCTCGCAAGTTCTGTGACGTACAGCACACCTCTAGTAAACTCGATAGATGCGCACCTGTTAATGTGTCGACGCTCTCGGCGCTACGCGTCCAGCGATGGAAACGAGGAGGTCCGATGGCCACAGCGCATATCGAGCACACCGAACACCAGCACGTCCACGGCCCTGATTGCGGCCATACCAAGGTTGTCCACGGTGACCACATCGAATACGCCCACGACGGCCACCTGCACCGCGAACACGCAGGCCACTACGACGAATGCGAACCGACCGCGCACGTCGAACACCCGGGTCACGATCACGTCCACGGTCCCAACTGTGGCCACGAAGCCGTACAGCACGGTGACCACGTCGACTATCTGCACGACGGTCACCGCCACGCCGCCCACAACGGCCACTACGACGACCACTGAGTTCGATCGCTACTCGCTCGGGGGACCGGTGTCGTACGGCTCGCCAGCAGACTCGGGCTCGCGTAGACATGGCGGATGGGTGATTCAGGGCTCCGAGTGCGGCTGCTGACCGCCGACGACTGGTTTGCATTCCGAAGTATTCGGCTGCGTGCCTTGGCCGACGTGCCGCAGGCATTCGCGTCGACGCTGGCGCATGCGCGGGCCAGGACCGAACAGGATTGGCGGGAGCTGCTGGCCCATCGAGCGCAGTTCCTGGCAAGCATCGACGGCAGCGATGTCGGGACGGCCGCCGGGCTCGATGATCCCGAACGGTCAGGGGCGCACCTGATTTCGATGTGGGTTGCTGGGAAGGCGCGGGGCACAGGGGTTTCGGATCGCCTTGTACGAGCTGTGGTCGACTGGGCGGTCGATGCGGGGCATCGCAAGGTGTGGTTGGAGGTTGCGGCGGGCAATACGGCGGCCGAGCGGTTGTATCTGCGACACGGATTCGTGCGGACCGGGGTGCAGGGGATGATCGGGCCCGATGATCCACGGCGGGAATTCGAGATGCTGTTGGAGCTGTGATGACGACCCGCCTGAAAACCGGTGCCGCACTGCTGATCCTGTCGATCTCGTATTACGTCGTCGAGCTGATCGTGGCCGCACGCTGGCCCGCGCCGCATGACTACAGCTGGTCACACAACATGATCAGCGATCTCGGTGTCCCCGAATGCCTCGGTGCAATGCACCGATACGGCACCCCGCGGGACAGGTTCATCTGCTCGCCGTGGCACGCATTGATGTCCACGGAATTCGTACTTCTCGGCATCCTCGTGCTCGCCGCCGCCGTGCTGCTGTCGCCACTGCTGCCGAAAACCCCGCTGGCCAGGTCGATTCCGTACCTCGCCATGATCAACTGCCTCGGCAATGTGTTGGTCGGCGTCTTTCCTGGCAGTGCGAGTGAGGTGCCCGATGGCAGTCACCTTCGCGCCGTGCTGCATCCCACCGGCGCATACCTGGAACTGTTCTCCGGCATCGCGATCATGGCGATCATCGCCTGGTCGTACCGGCCGCACCGCCGTTACACCGCCTTCACTCTCGCCCTACTGGCCGTGAGTATCTTCGGCATGGCCGCCTCGCTGACCAGCGAGAACTTCGCGCGCGGTGCGGCCGAACGCCTGGCCATCGACCCCTTCGTCTGGTGGCGAATCGGCACCGGTGTCGTGCTGCTCGCGGTGGCTCGCCGTGGCACCGCGCCGACCGCATACGTATAGGGCGGCGAAAAGTACTTATAGATGACTGATTCGGCGCACCCTGCTCTGCCCATAACGTAGTTCCTGTCAGCAAGAACGACAGAGAAACCGCAGATCAGAAGCCTAGGAGGCCATCATGAACGAGCTCGTCGCACAGTACCTGGAAGTCTGGAACACCACCGACGCCGCCGCCCGCAAGGCCGGAATCGAAGCCGTGTTCACCGCCGACGCCACCTACACCGACCCGCTGGCCGCGGTCGCCGGACACGACCAGCTCGACGCGGCCATCGCGGGAGTCCAGGCCCAGTTCCCGGGTTGGGTGTTCACCCTCGCCGGACCGGTCGACGCCCACCACGACCAGGTGCGATTCACCTGGGAACTCGGCCCCGCGGACGCACCCGCGGTCGTCATCGGCTTCGATGTCGCGGTCGTCGAGGACGGGCGCATCGCCAACGTCTACGGCTTCCTCGACAAGGTTCCCGCCGCCGCCTGACCTGCTCCCGCCGCTGCCATCGGGTCTACCGGTGGCCGCGGCCCCCGATCATCCGAAATTGCTCCCCCAGAAGGAAATACAGCCATGACCACCACCGCCCCCACCTACATGTCCACCCTGCTCGCCCCCGGCCAGAACCTGCTGCGCGCCGCACTGCGTCTGGACGCCGTCATCACCGGCGTCAACGGCCTTGCCTACCTGGCTCTTTCGGGCCCACTGGAATCGCTGCTCGGCCTCGACCGCGAGATCGGCATCCCGATCGGCATCTTCTTGACCCTCTACGGCATCGGCGTCGCCCTCGTCGGCATGGCCAAGACCATCAATACCAAGGCCGCGGCTCTTGTCGCCGCCGCGAATGCGGCCTGGGTCGTGGTCAGTCTCGCCGCTCTGGTCGAAGGCGTGCTCGAACTGAACCTGGTCGGCTCGATCTGGACCGTCATGCAAGCGGCCACCGTCGGCGGCTTCGCCGCCCTGCAGTACCTCGGCATCCGCAAGGCCCGCTGAATCTTGGAACCAACCGACCAACTCCGCGAAACGCGGCATCGGCACCGGCCGATGCCGCGTTCGGCGTTTTGTGGTCGGTACCGCCCTCTAGAGTCGAGCCCGTGCTCGAGGCAACCATGATTCCCACCGAGTTCGGCACCTTCGACGCGTTGACCAGCGGCGCACCCGGTGGCCGCGAAGTCATGCTGCTGCACGGCTTTCCGGAGGCCGCCATCGCATGGGAGTTCCAGCTCACCGCGCTCGGCGGCGGGGGCTGCCATGTCGTGGCACCCGATCAGCGCGGTTATTCGCCCGGCGTGCGGCCCGACAAGGTTGCCGACTACCGCGTGGAGGAGTTGATCGGCGATGTCATCGCCATTGCCGACCAATTGGGCTGGCAGCGTTTCGATCTCGTCGGCCACGACTTGGGTGGCCACGTCGCCTGGGCGGCTGCGGCCGCGTTCCCGGCACGAGTCCGCACCCTGACCGCCGTATCGCACCCGCACCCGACCGCCTTCCTGCGGGCCATGGGCGAGGACGAGGATCAGGCCCAGCGCGCCCAGCACTTCTCCTACTTCCGCCAGCCCCGCACCCCCGAACGCGCCCTACTCGCCGATGACGCCGCCGCCCTGCGCAAGATCTTCGACTGGAAGATCCCCCAGGAGCGCATCGACGACTACATCCACCGCCTCACCCGCCCCGACGCCCTCACCGCGGCCCTGAACTGGTACCGAGCCCTCCCGCTCGCCGGTCCAACCGCCCCGATCGCCGTCCCGACCCTCTACGTCTGGAGCACCGAAGATACCGCCATCGGCTCCGCCGCCGCCCTCACCACCGCCGACCACGTAACCGCCCCCTACCGCTTCGAAATGCTCGAGGACATCTCCCACTGGATCCCCGAAGAAGCTCCCGAATCCCTCACTCGCCTACTGATGCAACACCTCCTCACCCACCGCTCCTGAACGGAGGAGGCACGGTCGCCCATCGTGTTCAGCGACCACTCCGAATGTGCAACATGGCGAACATGAGTACACGTAGTCTCCGTGATCTGAGGATGCAACTCGGTGCCATCGTGCGCGGGGTCGCCGCGACCGGCGAAGAGGTGGTGATCACCGATAGCGGCAGCGAGGTCGCGGTGATCATTTCGATGGCCGACTACGAGCGCCTGCACGAGCACGCCGATCTCGTGGACGCGCTACGGCTGCGCGGCATGCGCGAAGAAGCGTACGAGACGATGTCGATGTCCGAGATGCTCGATGCCCTTGGCGTGGACCCGGCAACGGTACTGGCCTCGTGAGGATCGAATTCCATGCCCAGGTCCTGCAGCAACTGCGGAAGCTGCCTTGTGACGTGCTCGGGGTCGCCTTGATGTTGATCACCATGCTGCGCACGGAGCCCCGAGCGCCCGGCGCGAAGAAGCTTGTCGGGAGCCACGACTGGCGGATCCGGACAGGGCCGTACCGGATCGGGTACGAGGTCGACGACAAGGATCAGATAATGACCGTCCTCACCGTCGCCAAGCGCTCGGACGCCTACCGCTAGCCGCTGGTCAGGTTTGGATGGTGGCGAAGGCGGACCACAGGAGGGGGGAGTGTTCGATGGTGCGTTCGGTGCGCCAGGTGGTGAGGCGGGTGCGTTGCCAGGCGGCGAGGGTGGTTACGGGGTCGGGGTGTTCGTGGGCGGTGTCGATGGCGCAGATGGCCTCTTGTAGGGGGTGGGCTTCGGGGGGTGCCGCGGCCAGGCGTTGGAAGGCGAGGTCGGTGGGGAGGGGCCAGCGGCTGGCGGTGACCAGCTCGGCGCCACCGTTGATCATGGCGGCGACCAGGCCGAGGGCCTCGCTGAAGCGCATATCGCCGCCGCTCTCGCAGGCGATCAGCGCGACCCGGCTGGGGATGGGCCACAGTTGTGGTCCGGCAGTGGGGTCCGTTGCGAGGGTATAGGTGCCCAGGAGCAGGTCCTTGGCCGAGAGCGGGCGGTGCGCCCGAACGGGAGTGGCGAAGCCGATGGACTCGGCAGCGCAGGCCAGATGCAGTTCGGAGGCCTCGCTCTGGCCGGATTCGGGGGCTGCCGCGGTCACGTGCCCCACATAGGTGAGGCGGCTGGCGCCACCGCGCAGTGCCTCGCTCAACCAGTTCCGATCGATATCGGTGCGCCGGAATACTTCGATCGGATCGTCGACCGCGGGCACCAGCCTGCCCTGTGCTCGGTATTCGGCGACACGTTGGGCCAGTGGCGCTTCGGGATCCATCCGGCCGAGCACCGATCCGAGCGCGGAGTCGGCGCGGAAGCCGGGCACGCGTGGGTCGAGGACCGCAACCACCGGCAATCTTCGCGTCGCGGACCAGGTGCGCGCCGTCCGGTCCGGTCCGTGCACAATGCTGGCCGGGGCGAGCAAGCTGATATCGGCGATATCGACCAGGCGCAGATCCGGATCGGGAGCGATGATCTCCCAGGGGATCTGGGCCACTCGGGGCGAGGGCTGCAACCGAATGTGCGGACGTATTCCACGCACATGCAGGTCGTACAGTTGCGCGCCCAGACCATAGGGCAGCAGCGCGCGGGAAAGCGCCTGCGCGACGAGATATTCCGAGTCATATGACGCGAAAGCGCCCGTGGTCATGACGCGTTCGAGTCCACCGGGTTCCGCCGGGTTGGGCAACGCCGCCGCCAACTGTGCGACGGCCTCGTCGACCGCGGTACCGGGCAGCATGCTCGCGCCCTGGCCGTAGACGTTTCCGAGCCAGCGCCAGGACATGTACAGATCGCCCGCATCCGCCATCCGCACGATGACGGTCGGTTGTTGCGGTGCGGTCATGTGGGCAATACCCGGCTGTCGCGCACCCGCTGCCCATAGCGTCGCTCGGCGGCATCGATATAGGCGGCCAATGCGATATGGCCATCCGGTGCCACGGCCACCCGCGGCGGCGGCGCGACCGGAAGTCCGGCACTGGCCGCTACCTCGGCCAGTGCCGTGCCGAGCTGCGGTGCCGACCCACTCTGCGGCCCGCTCCCGACCTGCACACTCGGCATCTCCTCGACCGAAACCGCTGGCGGATCGAATAACTCGAGGGGCAACCGGGGTGGCGCACCGGCCGTTGATCTGGCGATATCCAATGTCGTACCCGCGCACTGTGTTTCGATGAGATCCACGATCAGCGGACCATTGCCGGACAGATAGGCGAACCGGAATGCCAGCCGCACCGCCGGATCGGCGATCTGACGGTTCCACTGTTCGCGCTGATTGCCATTGGGCAGCGTATGCCGCACGGCATCGATGGCCAGCGCCGAGGGAACCGCGAGTTCGATCGCCCGCGCCACCAGCGCGCCATCCGGCGTTTCGGTCGCCTCGATGACCGACTCCAGCAGCGCCGCATGCCAGAAATCGATTTGAGCGCAATGCAATCCGAGGCCGCGCTCGGCGTAGGCGGCGAACGCCTCGGCGATGAGCTCCGCACCCTCGTCGTAGCTGCCGGTCGCGTAGGCCACCGTGGCCAGGCGCACCCGCACATCGGCGGCATCGAGCACCGCGCCCGATTCGAGGAAGTAGCGCAGGCTGCTGTGGTAGCGCTGTTCCGCCGCGTCGATGTCATCGCGTCTCTCGGCGAGAAAGCCCATGGTCTTCAGTCCGATACCGGCCCGGTAGCCGAGTCCGGCCCGCTCGAAATACTCCTGGCTGGACCGCAGCGGTTGTTCGGCCTCGCCGAACCGGTCCAACCTGACGTACATGACGGCCAGATTCTGTTCCGTCTCGGCGACGGCATTGCGGTCACCCGCCGCGTCGAATGCCGCGAGCGCCTGGCGCATGAAGTCGATGGCCAGTTCGCGCCGTCCGGTCTCGAAGTAGATCCCGCCGAGTGTCGAGAGCGGATGTCCGGCCAAATGCGGTGCGAAACGGACCGCGGCGTCCAGTGATTCGGTGGCGAGTTCAATGGCGTAGGCCCAATTCTGGCGATGGAACGCCACCGCGGTCAACGACAGCAGACAGGCCACGCGCTGCATACTCTCGTCATTGTGTTCGGTGAGCAGCGCCCGCGCCTGTTCCAGCGCCTGCTGCGCACCGTCGAGATCGCCGACGTGCTGTAGCGCCTGGGAGAGATTGATCAGTGCGGCGGTCCGCTTTTCGATCGCGTCGTCGGGCATCTCCGCGAGCGCCGCGCGGAACATCACGATCGCCTCGGCATGGTCGCCGAGTTCATCGCACATGCTCGCGGCATTGACCAGCGCGCTGATCCGCAGGCCGTCCGTGCTGGTCCGAGCTATCTCCTCGAACAGCAGCCTGGCCTCGCCGACATCGCCGCGCTGGTAGGCGGCCGCCCCTTCGGCGAGTCGGGCACGGCCGTCGTCATCGGACATCTCAGAAGTCCGAATCGGATGCGGCGGCGGCGATCTCGGCCAACAGCGGCGCGTCGACGGCATCATCGGAACCGGTGGCCCGACGCAACCGCGCCGCCGCGAGCTCGCGGATCCGCCGACGCATCTGCGGGCCGCCCGACTCCAGATCCGGAATCGCCCCGACGCCGGGCACATAGACATCCACCGCCGAGACGGAATCCGATGGGGTGGTCGCCGTGCCGGTCCAGAGATCGCCGATCAGGTTCAGCTCGGCCTCCGCGGTACCGACGGGCGTGGTGATGAACGCACGCGGGTGCAGATGCGCCGGTGCGGCCGAGCCCAATTGGGGTGCGGCGACCGCGGTGACGCGGACCGTCGTGGTCCCCGAATCCCGGATCGACTCCCAGGACACCGCCCGCTCGGACGCATCGATGAGCCCCGGCGGGCACCGCCGCCAATCCCAGCCACCGGTACCGCGCCCCAGCGACAGCACCCCGGCGCGACGGTCCGCCCCGCCACCTGCGGCAAGTGCGTAATCCGCTGCGCGAGTCGATACTTCGTCGGCCGGGGTGATATCCACTGTCTCGTTGTCGGGTGCGGTCTCGTCATCGAGGAGCAGTTCGCACTCCGCGCGCAATGCGGTGATCTCCTGGTCGAGCAGCCGGTCGTCGAGCGGGGTGATGCCATCGATTGTCGATGCGGGCCACCAGCGTGCGGCCCAATAACCGAACCCGAGCCGCCAGGCGGCCGTCACCAGATCCGGCACCGCGGGTTCGGCCGCGAATTCGCCCGCATCGGTGAATTGGACCCCATCGGTGACTTCGCCAGCGCCGCTGCCGAAGTCGGCGATGGCCACGGCGATCTGTTCGCCGTACACCGCCCACAGCCAGTCGTGTGCCAGCTCGAGATTGTCGATGGCCGCGGCCGGGATCGTCTGTCCGGTAAGCAGACTCCAGGACAGATGACCGCCGACCACCTCCAGCACCATGGCATCGATCGCCGCCGCGGCATCGAGTACGGTCGGCGCGCCCTCGGGCGCGATGGTCCAGATGCCGTCCGCAGTCCGCCCGATCCGCACGGTCGCGCTCATCAGCTCGCCCTCGATTCCGCCGAATCCGGCTCGGTGACCAGGGAATTCGCGCTCAACGCCTGTTTGACCCGCATCCGATGGTCCAGCATTACCGAGCGGGCCACGCCATCGAGTAGATCCCACAGCTCGTCCGGCTCGTAGAGGCCGACCTCGCGGACATCGCGGCCGTGCAGCCGGACCCACAGTCGCCGCAGATACGGCCGCCACGGTGTACGCAGTTCGGTGGCAATGGCAGCCAGCGGGCCATCGAGTAGGTCGATATCGGTGCGCACCGCGAGCCGCCGGGCCTGCAATACATACGCTTCGCGCTGCCAGCGGCCATTGATCAGCCGGTGCGCGGCCGTTTCGGCCGCCTCCGACCCGGCCGGGCTCGCGCCATTGGTGCTCGCACGCGCGGCGATCGGGCGCAACCCGAGTGCGAGCGCGGCTCCGGCCGTCGCCGCGACCCGCAGTGATTCGTCCAAAAGTGCCCATGGCGCACAGCTTCGGGCGATTTCGGTGGTCACCAGTTCCGGAATGGGCGGCAGTTCGGCCCGCTCACTCGACGCCTGCAGCACGGTGAATACGCGCTCATAGATGCTGCGATCGAACGGCAGCCCCAGACTGGCCTTCGAGGCCGAGGCGCCGAGCGCGGGTGATTGCGGCAGCGGGTGCGCGGTGAGACCCAGTTGGTGTGCGGTCGGCGCGGATGTGTTGTCCCAGAGCCGAATTCCGCCGTGCGTTCCGGCATGGGCTTCGACCAGTTGCTCGAATGTCGGCTGCCCGTCGGCCTTCCCACCGACGCGGGCCGCCGCACACGCGTCGAGCAGCGCCGTGACTACTTCGGCATGATCGCCGGTCGGCCCACCCACCGGACGGCGTCGCCACGCGATATCGATCAACGACGTGAGTTCGGTGATCCGCGCACCCGCGGTGAGGTACTCCTTGAGCGCCTGCGTGGTGCGGCCCGCCGCAAATTCGTGCACATCGCGCAGCGTCGCCTCGGCAGTGGCCCGGTCGCGGTGCGGATCCGGCATACCCGAGGTGGTGGCGAGTTCGAATGACCGTTGGAAGTACAGGTCCTGCGGATTGCCCTCGGTGATCCGCAGCGCCCGCCGGACCTGTTTGAGCAGGGAGAACCATGCGGCCGTCGCCCGAAGTACATCGGCGGCGGCGTGTATCCGGGTGGCGAGCAGGATCGCGCCGTCGGCGGTGAGGATCGGGCCCGCACACGTCGGATGCTGAACCGGACGGATCACCAGCGGATCCAGAATGAGTTTCACGGTCCGCCGCAGCGGCCCGCCATGGGGTCCACTGAGCGGTTCGACGCCGTCGAGTCGGCGCCAAACCTCGTCCAGCACCATCGCGCGCGGCCGTCGCATTCGACCAGGTTAACGGAAGTTTGTCCGTTTCAGACGCCGAAAAACCTGGGATCGGTAGGGCGCGTTCGATTCCTACCTTTCTCGTATCGGCCCAACACCGGGACCGGACGAAGCGAAGGAACAAGTCATGAACACCAAGTCGGTCCGCATCAGCGCCGCCGCCCTCACCGCCGCTGCCGCCGCTGCCGCCCTGTTCGTCACCGGGTGCAGCGACAACTCCAGCAGCTCGGCACCCACCTCGGCCAAGCCGGTCACCTCGGCCGCCCCGACACCGGCATCGGGCAAGTCGGTCGCCGCCGTCGACGGCAAGGCGCTCGACGGCAAGTTCGAGACCACCTGCGCCAAGCAGGGCGACACCATCGCCCTCGCGCTCAGCGACACCAATAACGCCACCTACGGCACCCTGAGCGTCAGCGCCTCCATCACCGGCACCGACAACGTCCAGGCCGTCGCGGTCGCGGGTAGCAAGGGCGGCAGCAATGGCCTGCCCTACGCCCTGGGCTTCGGCAATGGCATGCCCGGCGGTTCGGCCAAGGTCGTCAAGGACGGCAATACCTACAAGGTCACCGGCGAGGGCGTCGGCGCGCCCGACCTCACCAATCCGACCGCGGGGCCGAAGACCTCGAAATTCGACATCACCTTCGCCTGCTCGACCGTGGTCGGCGGCTGATCCGGACGAACACCCGCTGCCCGCTCACGCCCCCAACTATGGGGCGTGAGCGGGCGAAGCGATCCAAACCCGTTCACGCACAAGGGAATACCATGAAGAACATCGCCCGCTCGCTCGCCCTCGCCTTCCTCGCCCTGTCGATCGGCTACTACCTCTGGCACGGCCTCACCTACACCAGCTCGGGCCCCTTCGACGACGGCACCCTGGCCTGGGTCGGACCGCAGATGGCGCTGCCGATCATCGCCGTCACCATCGTCTCGATGGTCTTCGCCTTCACCGGCGAGGGCATCATGGCGGCCTTCACCGGCAATAACAGCTCGGCCTACCGCAACGGTCCGGTCGGCATCGGCACCGTCAAGTCCTTCCGGCAGACCGGTCTGACCGTCAATGATCAGCCGCAGATCCGCATCGACTTCAGCGTCGAGGGCGTCGACGGCAAGATCTTCGACTCGCACGCCAAGATGATCGTGCCGCTCACTGAACTCGCCCTGCTGCAACCCGGCGTCGTCCTGCCGGTGCGCTATCTCCCCGATCGCACCGATAAGGTCGAGGTCGACCGTTCCGGCGATATGTCGGCCGCGCAGCACGCCATGAACGAGTCCATGATCCGAAAGGGCTTCACCACCAAGGCCAAACTCGATATCGCCGAGCGCGGTATCACCGCGCAGGCCGTCGTGCAGTCGCTGTCGGTCCCCGGCGAAATCCGCAACGGGCACTCCAAAATCGAGCTCGGGCTCGTGGTAACCCGCCCGGACGGAACGACTTTCACGACCGGGGTGGAGAAGTTTCTGCCGCCCGCCAGCGTCGGCCAAGTCCAGGTCGGCCGCATACTACGGGTGCACTATCTGCCGGAGAACGAACACGAGGTCGTGATCGCCCTGCAAGTCAATGCCTAGCCCGCGCGGCAAATGTTGCCCTCGTTCGCCTGGAACGGGGGCAACGTTCGTTGTGCACAACCCTAGAAGATCCGATGGCTGAAGAAACCGTGGTGGCAGGTCGGACGCTTGCACATCGCGCCGCCGCCCGCAATGAAGCCGACGCAGGTGGGATGGGTACACCTGTTGCAGCCGCCGTCACCCTCTATGGATAAATCGTCGTGGTCGATGAGGACGAGGCGTGCCTCGTCCATCGCCCCCGCGAGAACCGAATCGAGATAGTCGAGCGCTTCTGGGCTGAGATGGATTTTTCCTGCGGACCGAGTCATCGCACTGCTCCTGACTTGATACCTACTTCCATTATCGATCCTCGGGCCGCAAGCGCAACGGCGCCCGCGTAGCGCGCTACGTGATCGGTCGGAAATTGAGGGTTACCTAATTGGTCGGACGTTCATCTGAGTGTTTCCTGTGGATTGCCTGAGAGGCTTACCGTGCGGCCGTCGGCACTAGTCAGGAGTAAATCGCCGTGAGCGAGCGAAGCGAGCGAACCATCAACACAGGCCCCTTGGGGGGCACGACGGAACCGAGCGTCAGCGAGGTGCAGTCGTGACCCCCAAGCCCCTCGCCTTGTTCGTGAAGAGGGACGGCCAGCCGAAGCGGTCGGCCATCACCTGCCAGTACAAGTGCGGTAACGCCTGCTTCCACGAGGTGCCCAACACCTCGGACAACGAATACTTCGGCGATGTGGTGCGCGCGGCCCTGTCCCGGCGCGGTCTGCTCAAGGGCAGCGCGGGGGTGGTGGTCGCGGTCGGCGCGGCCGGTGTGCTCGCGGCCTGCGGTGATGACGATAAGGTCGAATTGGCGGCGGGCGGCTCGCTGGTCGACGGCGTGCCGGTGGGCACCAACTTCGAGCCGGTCGCGGCGAATTCCGATGACGCGCTGGTCATTCCGAAGGGTTACGAGCACAATGTCGTGATCCGCTGGGGTGACCCGCTGTTCGCGGACGCGCCGAAATTCGACCCGGACAAGCAAACTGCGGCCGCGCAAAGCAAACAGTTCGGTTTCAACAACGATTTCGCGGCGCTGCTGCCCATCGAAGGCCAGGCTAACGCATATCTGCTGGTGGTGAATCACGAGTACACCACCGAGCCGCAGATGTTCAAGGGCTACGACAAGGTGAACCCGTCACTGGAGCACTACCAGACCGCGCTCGCCGCGCACGGACTCTCGGTGGTCCAGGTCCGTGGCGAATCCGAAACCGGAAAGCTGACACCGGAATTCGGCAAGTACAATCGACGCATCACCGGCACTACCGAGTTCACCGTCACCGGCCCCGCGGCGGGCAGCGCGTTCCTGAAGACGTCCGCCGACCCGACCGGCGCCAAGGTGCTCGGCACCCTGAACAACTGCTCCGGGGGTATGACCCCCTGGGGCACAGTGCTTTCCGGTGAAGAGAACATCAACCAGTACTTCGCGAACGCGGACAAGGTCACCGACGAGGCCGCGAAGGCCGGGCTGAAGCGCTACGGTTTCGGGAATACCTCGGAGCGCAAGTGGGAGATCCACGAGCCCCGATTCGATCTGGCCAAGGAACCCAACGAGGCCAACCGATTCGGCTGGGTCGTGGAGGTGAATCCGTGGGATGCCACCGCCGCGCCGATCAAGCACACCGCGCTGGGCCGGTTCAAGCACGAGGCCGCGACCATTCACGTCGCCAAGGACGGCACCGTCGTCGCCTATATGGGCGACGATGAGCGCTTCGACTACATGTACAAGTTCGTATCCTCGCGGAAGGTGCAGTCGGGCACCGGCCAGGCGAGCATGCGGCACAATCTGACGATCCTGGACGCGGGCACGCTCTACGTCGCCAAATTCACCGGCGACCACCCGGACAAGATCGACGGCAATGGCACCGTGCCATCGGATAAGGGTTTCACCGGTACCGGCCAATGGATTCCGCTGCTGGTCACCGGCGAAGACGGCAAGGCGACCTCGAAGGTCGACGGCTTCACCGCCGAACAGGTTTCGGTATTCACCCGGTTGGCGGCCGATAAGGTCGGCGCCACCAAGATGGACCGTCCCGAGGACTTCGAGGCGAATCCCAAGTCCGGCAAGGTCTATGTCGCGCTGACCTATAACGAGCAGCGCGGCAAGGAGGGCAAGCCCGGCGTCGACGAGGCGAATCCGCGCAATATCAATAAGTTCGGACAGGTCCTCGAAATCGACGACGACCACGCGGGCACCACATTCACCTGGAATATCCTGATGCTGTGCGGTGATCCGAAGACCACCGACACCTATTTCGCCGGATTCGACAAGGGCAAGGTCAGCCCGATCGCCGCACCGGACAACCTGGCCTTCGACGATTACGGCAACCTGTGGATCTCCACCGATGCCTCACGCGCCAACGGCGCCAATGACGGCCTGTTCTCGGTGGTGCTCGACGGGCCGAATCGCGGTGAGACCAAACAATTCCTGACCGTCCCGTTCGGCGCGGAGACCTGTGGTCCGACGGTATCGGAGCATCGGGTCACCGTCTGCGTCCAGCATCCGGGCGAGCGCGATGACGCGACCGCCGAAAAGCCCGCCTCGCACTGGCCCGATGGCGGCGATAGTCTGCCCCGACCCGCCGTCGTTTCGGTATGGAAGGAGGGTGGCGGCCGGATCGGCACCTAGCCGAGGGCCGCGCGGCACACGAAACCGCTACTCGAACCTGCAGGGAGTAGCGGTTTCGTGCTCTTCACTTCGCCATATTCGCGTACCGCGCGAAATCGCCTTGGGCGCCGCTGTACACATTGACATCGGTGCCGCCCGCGATACCGGGAATGCTGCCGCCATCGGTGGTCTGCCAGAACGTCCAGGTCGGCCAGCCGCCGGGCACCTCGGGTTGGTCATTGCCGCGGTAGTCGGCGATCCAGAGCGGATACCGGGTGAACGCAGTGGTATTCGCCATCGCCGTCTTCCAGAAATTCGGGTACGTGTAGACGATCGGCACCCGCCCGGTCAGCGCTTGCACGGTATTCAGATAGCGATGTGTCCAGTCGATGAGCCCGGCCGGATTCTGCCCGCCGGTAGTCTCCAAATCGAGTACCGGCGGCAGGTCCAGTGGCCCGTTCTGTCCGAGCACAACCGTCGCGTACAGGGCCGCCTGCGGCTCCGGCGGCAGATTGGGTCGCGCGTAGTGATACGTCCCGCGCGCGACGCCAGCCGCGCGCATCAGCAAGCTGTCCGGTACGAAATACGGATTGATGTAGCTCAATCCCTCGGTCGCCTTGACCATGGCGAAATCATGTCCCGCCCGTCTCACGGCGAACCAGTCGATGAACCGCCCGTCGACATGCTGCCACGACGACACATCCGGCCCGGTCTGCTCGGCCACTGCCGTTCCGGCCGAAGTTGCGGCAAGGATGCTGCCCAAAGTGATCGCGGACAACGCCGCAGCGCGAGTCGATCTCCAACGAGTGCTATCCATGCCATTCGACGATAGCGACTGGCACTGTTTGTGACCAGAGTTACATATGTTGTATTTGCACAGTATTGACTAGATGGCGTTGCTCGACGTCACATCGGCGATGCGTGTGCCAAGCCATTGCCCACCGTCCGTGACTGGACGAGAGTCCGTACGCGACCGGCGTCAGCCGAGCCAGTCCAGCACCGAGGCCGCGGTCCAGGACTGCTGCATGCTGCCGAGTGGTTCGCCGGTGAAGGGTTCGTAGTATTCGGCGAAGCTGCCGTCGCTGGCCTGGCGCAGCCCCTCGGCGCGGAGCATGAAGGAGCGCTCGGCCCAGCCGCGGCGGGCGAAGACCCAGGAGAACAGCCAGCTCATGACCGGCCAGACCGGGCCGCGCCAGTATTCGCGCGGACGGAAGTCCTTGGAGACCGGCGAGGTCGACGGCGGCAGGGCGTAGCGCAGGTCCGGGTGGCCGCAGAAGCGCGGCCCCTCGAACAGGCGCAGCAGACTGCGCTCGGTATCGCGGGGCAGGCCGCCACACAGCAACGGGGCGAACATCGCGAGGGTTTCGGTATTGATCCAGCGTTGCAGGCGCACGTCGAAGTCGCGCGCCGCTCCGGTGCGGGCGTCAGTGGTCGCGACCACGCCGGCGCGGAAGCGCTCCGCCCACGAATACAGGTCGCGGACATCGGCATGGGGCTGCTTGTACTCCTCGCCGATATTGGCCAGTACCTCACAGGCCAGCGCGAAGATCGCGGTGACGAAGACGTCCTCCACCGCGAAGCTCATGGTCGACGCGAGCACATAGTCGTCGTATGCGGCGCGGCGCATCTGCTCGACCAGCCACAGATAGCGGTCGTATTCGCGATCGCTGGGCCGCTGCGAGGGATCGGAGACGACCAGCACGTCCTCGCGCTGGTACGCCGGCAGGTCGCCGGGGACCACATTCGCATAGGCCCGGTCCCAGCGCGGCGAATTGTCCATCCCGGATTCCCAGCCGTGATACAGCGTGATCCGGCCGCTCTCCTTGGGGTCGCGGGCATGGGCCAGCCAGCGATGCCAGCGCACCAGATCCGGCCAGCGTCGGTTGAGGAATTCCTCGGCCACCGCCCGAGTACTGCGGCCGTGGCGGCGGGAATGGTCCAGGATGCGCTGCACCGCGATGGCGTGCACCGGCGGCTGGGTGATGCCCGAGGTGTCCGGACCGTCCGGGGCATTGGCGGCCAGTCTGCGGCACTCCCAGCGGGCCGGGCCGGGGAAGTAGCCGTCCACGCCATTGGCGAAGACGATGTGCGGGATCATCCCGTTCTTCCATTGCGCCGAGAGCAGGGTGTCCAGTTCGATGACCGCGCGCTCGACACTCAGCGGGGCGAGCCCGACCGCGACGAAGGCGGCGTCCCAACTCCACATGTGCGGATACAGTCGGGGCGCGGCACTGGTCATGGTGCCCAGGTCGTTGCCCCGTAGCAGATAGGCGGCGCGCGCCGCGAGCTGTGTTGGGGTGAAACCCGGGTGTGCCATCCCTTTATTCTGCGATGACACCCGCAGATACGCGCGCTCAGTGACATCCGTCTCGGGCCGGGTGTCGCGGGCGACCGGCAGATAGTCGGCAGTGGTTTGCGATCGGTTCATCATCGACTGGTGTGCGGCGGATCTCACTGTGGCATGCCCCGTCCGTGAATCTCTGTGTTCCCGATATGCGTCCATCGCCACCCGCGCTGGTCGTGCTACCGCCCCTGCTGGGTTTTCGAGACGGCCGGATACGGTGAGCCCATGACCACCGCTGTGACCAGCACACCGAAGCCGACCGCGCTGATCACCGGCGCCAGCCGCGGGCTGGGCGCCGCGATCGCTCGCGAACTCGCACCGACCCACGATCTTTTGCTCGGCGCCCGCTCGACCGAGGCGCTGCGCGCGATATTAGGCGAACTGCCCGCAGCAACCGGATGGCCGGTCGAGTTGACCGACTATTCCGCAGTGGCCGAGGCGGTTTCGCCGATTCGGCGCCTGGATGTATTGGTACACAATGCCGGTGTGGCCGACCTCGGTTCGATCGCCGAATCGTCGGTGCAGCAGTGGCGAAATACCCTGGAAGCCAACGTAATAGCGGTCGCGGAGTTGACCAGACTGTTGCTGCCCGCCCTGCGCGCGGCCAATGGCCATGTCGTGCTGATCAATTCGGGCGCGGGCTTGCGGGCGAATCCCGGCTGGGCCTCCTACGCGGCCAGCAAGTTCGGACTGCGTGCCCTCGGCGACGCCCTGCGGCTGGAGGAGCCGACGCTGCGGGTGACCTCGATCCATCCGGGCCGCATCGATACCGATATGCAGCGCGAGATCATCGCGGGCGAGGGCCGCGAATACCGCGCGGAGGAGTTCCTGCGCCCGGAGACCGTCGCGGGTACCGTCCGTGCCGCCATCGACACACCGCGCGACGGCCATCCCACCGAGATCGTGCTGCGACCCTACTGATTCGGCGCACCGTGATTTCGGCCGGTGCGCACCCCGAATAAGAGGGCAAAATGATGTCATTTTGTTGACTTGTTGTTGTGAGGTTCAGCTTGCGGACAGTTTCACTCGGTACAGTGCCGACTGTTACCTGCGCATTACGTCGACGGGGCGGCGGGATGCTGTTCGAGTGAAGTAAAAGGGTTTGGATCGTGGATAGACGTCGGCTGCTGACGCTGCTTGCTACGGGAACCGCGGCGGCATTGACCGGCTGCGTGACGGCGGAGGGGGAGCCGTTCAACAGTGGTTCGGCGGGCAGCGGACCCATTCTGCCCGCACCGGCACCGCTGCTGCCGCCGCCCCCGATCGGACCGAAGACGCCGATTCCGGCGCAGACGATCACCGCGCTGCCCGGCGCGGGCACCAGCATGGCCCTCACCGTCGATGACGGCGCGAGTCCGGAGGTCGTCGGCGCCTACATCAAGTTCGCCAGGGATACCGGCGCCCGATTCACCTTCTTCGTGACCGCGTACTACGACTCCTGGGCGATTCACCGAGATGCGTTGCGGCCCTTGGTCGATTCCGGTCAGATCCAGCTCGGCAACCACACCTGGGACCATGCCGATCTGACCAAACAGTCGGCATCGGGCATCTCCTCCCAGCTGGAGCGGGCGAAGTCCTACCTGTGGAACAACTTCGGCGTGGACGGCACGCCGTACTACCGCCCGCCCTTCGGCCGCCACAATGCCACGGTCGACAAGGTGGCGGCGGATCTCGGCTATACGGTGCCGACCATGTGGTACGGCTCGCTGTCGGACTCCGGTGTGATCACCGAGGAGTACCTGTTGGAGTGCGCGCGTAAGTATTTCAATCCGCAGACGATCATTATCGGCCACGCGAATGCGCCCGCGGTTACCCATGTCTACGGGCAGCTGGTGGACATCATCAAGGAACGCAATCTGTCCATGGTGACCCTCAACGACGTGCTGCTGCCGCCGCGCTGACCGTTCTCCGGAGCGTCGAAACCGGCGCTCGGGCAGGTCAGAGCCTGCCCCCAGCCGACACCGCGCTTCGAGACACCCTCGCCCAGAAACACTTTCGCCCGGGCATCCGAACGATGCCCGGCGAAGTGTCGATAAGGCTCAGGCGACGATATTGATCAACCGCCCAGGCACCACGATCAGCTTGCGCGGGGCGTTGCCACCGAGTGCGGCCGCGATCTTCTCATCGGCCAGCGCCGCCGCCTCGATGGTCGCGTTATCGGCGTCGGCGGGCACCTGAACTCGGCTGCGCACCTTGCCGTTCACCTGGATCGGGTACTCCACCGACTCCTCGACCAGCAGCGCCGGATCCGCCACCGGGAACGGACCGTGCGCGAGGGATTGTTCGTGTCCCAGCCGTTCCCACAGTTCCTCGGCGATATGCGGTGCCATCGGGGCCAGCATCAGCACCACCGGCTCCACCACCGAGCGCGGCGCACCCGTGGGATAGCTCTTGGTCAGATGGTTGGTCAGCTCGATCAGCTTGGCGCCCGCGGTGTTATCGCGCAGCGCCGCGTAATCGTCGTCCACCCCGGCGATCGTCTTGTGCAGCAGGCGCAATGTCTGCTCCGACGGCTTCTCGTCGGTGACCCGCGTCGCGCCGGACTCCTCGTCCACCACCAGCCGCCAGACCCGCTGCAGGAACCGGTGCGCGCCGACGACATCCTTGGTCGCCCACGGCCGCGAGGTGTCGAGCGGACCCATCGACATCTCGTAGAGGCGGAAGGTATCGGCGCCGTAGGTATCGCACATCTCGTCCGGCGAGATGGCGTTCTTCAACGACTTGCCGATCTTGCCGTACTCCTGGAACGCCTCGATCTCGATGCCGGTGGTCGGATCCGGGAAGTAGTGCTTACCGTCGCGCTCGATGATCTCGGCGGCGGGCAGATAGGCACCGCGCGCGTCCTTGTAGGCGTGCGCCTGGATGTAGCCCTGGTTGAACAGGCGTCGGTACGGCTCGTAACCGCTCACATCGCCCAGATCGAACAGCACCTTCTGCCAGAACCGCGCGTACAGCAGATGCAGCACCGCGTGTTCGACACCGCCGACGTACAGGTCGACACCACCGGGATCGTTCGAGCCGTGCTCCGCGCTGCGCGGGCCGAGCCAGTACTGCTCGTTTTCCTTGGCGCAGAACGCGTCCGGATTGGTCGGGTCGGCGTAGCGCAGCTGATACCAGGAGCTGCCCGCCCAGTTCGGCATGACATTGGTGTCGCGGCGGTACTGCTTGGGTCCGTCACCCAAATCCAGTTCGACGTGCACCCAGTCGGTCGCCTTGGCCAGCGGCGGCGACGGCTCGGAGTCGGCGTCCTCGGGATCGAAGGTCACCGGCGCGAAGTCGTCCAGCTCCGGAAGTTCGACCGGCAGCATGGATTCCGGCAGCGCGTGCGGTGCGCCGTCCTCGTCGTAGACGATCGGGAACGGCTCGCCCCAGTAGCGCTGGCGGGCGAACAGCCAGTCGCGCAGCTTGTACTGGACGGTGCCCATACCGTGGCCGTCGGCCTCCAGCCGGGCGATCACCGTCGCCTTGGCCTCCTCGACGGACCGGCCGTTGAGGTAATCGGAGTTCACCAGCGTGCCGTCGCCGGTGTAGGCCGCGGTCGTAATGTCGCCGCCGGAAATGACCTCCACGATCGGCAGACCGAATACCGTGGCGAATTCCCAGTCGCGCTGATCGTGTCCCGGCACCGCCATGATCGCGCCGGTGCCGTAGCCGGACAGCACATAGTCGGCGATGAAGACCGGCACCTGAGCGCCGTTGACCGGGTTGGTCGCGTAGGCCCCCAGGAAGACGCCGGACTTCTCCTTGTTCTCCTGACGTTCCAGATCCGATTTGGCCGCGATCGCCTTGCGGTATGCCGCAACGGCTTCCGCGGGATCGCCGGCATCCTCGAAGGTCCAGCGCGGATCGACGCCGGCGGGCCATTCCGCGGCGGTCAGCCGGTCGACCAGCTCGTGCTCGGGCGCCAGCACCACATAGGTGGAACCGAACAGGGTGTCGGGCCGGGTGGTGAAGACCTCGATGTGCTGACCGTCGGCGGTGAACTTGACCTGCGCGCCACGGGATCGGCCGATCCAGTTGCGCTGCATGGCCTTGACGTTCTCCGGCCAGTCCAGTCGGTCCAGATCGTCGACCAGCCGGTCGGAGTAGGCGGTGATGCGCATCATCCACTGCCACAGCCGCTTGCGGAACACTGGGAAGTTGCCGCGCTCGCTGCGGCCGTCGGCGGTGACCTCCTCATTGGACAGCACCGTGCCCAGGCCGGGGCACCAGTTGACCACCGAATCGGTCTGGTACACCAGGCGATACGAGTCGAGGACCGCCGCGCGCTGGTCGGCGGGCATATCGTTCCAGGTCCGACCGTTCGGGGTCGGGCGGGCGCCGGAGGCGAACTGCGCCTCCAGTTCGGCGATCGGGCGGGCGCGGTCCAGCTCCTCGTCGTACCAGGCGTTGTAGATGCGCAGGAAGATCCACTGCGTCCACTTGTAGTACTCCGGATCGGTGGTCGCGAACGAGCGCCGACGGTCATGGCCCAGACCCAGCCGGTCCAGCTGGCGTTGCATGGTGGCGATATTCGACTCGGTGGTCTCGCGCGGATGCGCGCCGGTCTGCACCGCGTACTGCTCGGCGGGCAGGCCGAACGCGTCGTAGCCGAGCGCGTGCAGCACATTGCGTCCGTGCATCCGGTGATAGCGGGCGAAGACATCGGTGGCGATGTAGCCGAGCGGATGGCCGACATGCAGGCCCGCGCCGGAGGGGTACGGGAACATGTCCTGGACGAACAGTTTGTCCGCCGGAGTGGCACCCTCGAGCGGGCCTACCGGGTTCGGCGCGTGGAAGGTTCCGCGCTCATCCCAGCTCCGCTGCCACCGGCGCTCGATGCGGCCGGCGAGGCCAGCGTTGTACCTGTGCTCCGGTACATCGCTTTCGGTTGCACGAGTGTCCGCCACGGTCCTGCCTTCTTGTTCTCGCCGATCCCGTCATAAATGTGTCTATCAGGGTAGAACGTCCGGGCTCGTGCACCGAAAATCGGGCCGGGCTCGACCCGTCGGCGCGGTGCGCTAGCCTTCTTGGGTGTTCGTCGTCGCTCTCACCCTGTTCGTGCTGGCCCTTGTGGCCATCGCAACCGGCGTGCTCGGACTGACCGGGCGTCTTCCCCGCAACCGCTTCGTCGGAGTGCACACCGAAGCGGCACTGCACGACGATGACACCTTCCGCATCGCCAACCGCGTCGCCGCCCCCACCTCCGTGGCCGCGGGCGCACTGCTGTTCGCGGGCGGACTCGTCGCCCTCGCCGCAGGCGGCTTCCCCGCGATAGTCGTCGCGGCGCTCACCGCCGCCATCGCCCTGTTCACCCTGGGCGCCGGCGCCAATGCCGCCGCCCGCACGGTCGAAGCCCTCGTCCCGGCCCAGGAGATCGGCGGCTGCGGCTCATCCTGCGGCGCCTGCTCCCTACGCGACTCCTGCGCACCAACCAACTGAGGTTGCTCCCGAGTTCGGCCCGATGCGGATCAACAGGATCCGAGCAAACTCGACACCCCTCCACACCAGGACGCGCTTCCTGAACCGCCGATCACCCCGCACTCACGCAGGCAACCGCCGGGACCCCCTACATGACCGCATTCTCGAGTGGCTCTCGAGCACTGCGCGAGTGCCCAGGCCCTCCACGTCCGAGGCGGTTCTGGACTGGTGATCACCATGCGCTGATGCAGGGAAATGTCGGGAATTCCCTGTATGAGTGCATTCTCGAGTAGGTGCTGGGCAGGGGGCGAGTGCCTGGGCATGCTGACAGTGAGCGAGTCCTCAGCGCCTGAGGTGTGGTTCTGGACCGGTGATCACCATGCGCTCACGCAAGGAAACTCCGGGAATTCCCTGCATGAGCGCATTCTCGAGTAGGTGCAGTGGGGTGGCGCGAGTGCTTGGGTGTGCTGACAGTGCCCGCATGCCCGAGGCGTGGTTCTGGACTGGTGATCACCATGCGCTGACGCAGGGAAATGTCGGGAATTCCTGCATGAGTGCATTCTCGAGTCGGGGCGGTGGGTGCGGGGTGAGTGCTGACGGTGCTCGCGTAGCTGAGGGGTTCACCATGTGCTCAGTGAGTGGCGGGAGCGGGGCTGGGGGAGCGGATTTTCGAGTTATTTGTCGGCGCAGTTGGGTGGGGGTATGTGGTGGGAGAGGGGGCTGTTGGTTGGGGTCAGGTAGAGGACGAAGAGGGTTACGGGGGTTGGGCCGAGGTTGCGGGCTACGTGGGGGTGGGTGGGGCCGCTGGGTTCGCGGAAGATTCGGCCTCGGCGGTAGGTGACGGGGACGCAGTCGGGGCCGGGGTGGTCGAGGGTGCCGCGGGTGACGAGGACCAGGAGGGTGCCGTCGTGGTAGTGCCAGCCGCTGGTGCCGCCGGGTTCGATGACGGTCTGGCGGGCGATTACGGTGCGGCGGCCCAGGGGGAAGCGGAACAGCAGTCGGCTTGCGGTCCGGTATGCCGGTGCCGCGTTCGGTCGAAGTTTCCGATCCCGTCGGCTCACCAGTCCATGGAACCACCGAGATCAGGTGGAAGCCGACGGGCCCCGACGGTTTCCACCTGATCTCGATCCGCTAGCGCAAGGAGCCCAGTGCCTCGAGGACTGCGTTGTCCGCTGCTGGATCCCCGACGGCGATGCGGGCGCTACCGTCGGGGTACGCCTTGGCCGCGATGCCCGCCCGGCGTAGCGCCGTTGCCACACCGGGCCCGGGCAGGTACAGGAAATTGGCGTAGCTGGGCGGGACCTCGATATGCATGCGCCGCAGTGCGCTGCGCAGGGCCTCGCGCTGGGTGGTGATGCGCAGGATGCGCGCGGCGAGTTCGGGTTCGGCGGCGTAGGACGCGGCAACCGCGGCCACCGCCGCCGAACTCACCCCGAACGGCAGTTGCAGCCTGCGCACCCGCCCGATCAATTCGGGTCCGCCGAAGGTGTAGCCGATGCGCAGTCCGGCCAGCCCGTACGCCTTCGAAAAGGTGCGCAGCACCAGCAGATTCGGATGTCGATCCAGCAGTGCCACGGTATCGACCCGATCGGTGACATCGAGGAATTCGGCATACGCCTCATCGAGGATGACCGGCACCTGGCGCGGCACCGAGCACAGGAACGCCTTCAACTCACTGGCCGGGATCACCGTGCCGGTCGGATTGTGCGGCCGGCAGACCACCACCAGACCGGTCCGCTTGTCTATGGCCCTTGCCATCGCCCAGAGATCCTGATTGCCGGCGGCATCCAGGGGCACCGGGACGACCTCTAGATCGGCCATCTCCGCCATGATCGGATAACCGTCGAAGGTCGGTGCCCCGTAGACCATTCCGGCCCCGCGCGTGGTCAATGCCTGAATGATCTGCATGGCCACCCCGGTCGCGCCGGACCCGACGACCACCTGATCCGAATGCACGCCGACATGCCCAGCGATCAGCTTGGGCAGCCGCCGCGGCAGGAATTCCGGATAGCGGTTGGCGTGGGCCAGTACACCGTTGACCGCGTGCAGCACCGAAGGCAGCGGCGGAAAAGGGTTTTCGCTCAGGCTCAGATCGAACCGCAGTTGCAGCCGCTGACTCCGGTGTTGCTGCGAGGGTCGCGACTCGTCGGCCAGTCGCACACTCATCCGGCCGCACCCCAGCGCACCGCCGCGGCCCCGGCGAAGTCACCGGCGTGTGCGAAGGCCGACAGCAGCACGACCGATCCATTGCGCAGTCGACCCGCCCGGTTCTCGGTATCGAGCGTGACGGGAATGCCCGCGGCGAAAAGGTTTCCGCATTGGTCGAAGGTGTCGGGATGGCGCTCCGGTGGCAGCTCCAGCGCATCGTGCCAGTTGCGCAGGAACAGCCGGTTCGGCTGATTGGTGACGAAGGTGTCGATATCGCGGCCCTTGACGCCGATCCGCTCGCAGACCGCCAAGGCCACCTCGGGCACCAGGCGATTGCCGCGCGCGAACACCTTGGTGATCTTGGATTCGGTAAAGCTGACGCAGCCCTGCCCCTCGCCCGGTTGCCAGTACTTGCGCTCACCGTTGGTCGAGAACTCCATATCCCCGGCGAATTCGGGATAGGTGCGGCATTCGATATCGAGAATCGGCGCGGAATCGTCCTTCACCAGCAGCCCGACACCGCATGCGTCGCCGGGCACCGGCGCCTGGGCGAGTTTGCGGATCTCGGTCTGGGTGAAGACCGGGCCGGCGCAGTTCTGCGATGCCGCGATGAGCGCGGTGCGCGCGTCGGTGGTCTGCAGGATCATCCTGGCCATCGCCATCATGTGCACGAACGCCGCGCAGCCGCCATTGTGCACGTCGTAGACGAAACGGGGCCGCATACCGAGTCGGCGGGCCACCTCGGGACCGCAGCCCATGACCGGATTGTCCGGCAGTTGGGTGTGGGTGATCAGCACATCGATATCGGCGATCGCCTGTGCGCCATGGCGTTCGATCAGTGGCGCGACGGCGCGCTCGACCATATCCACCGCGGTCTCGTCCTCGGCCACGTGGTGGCGCGCCTTGGGCGAGCGGAACATGACGTTCTTGGCCATCCGATCGGATCGGCTGTACTGCGTGAAGTATTCGGTGCCGACCGGTGCGCCCGGCAGATAGCTCGCCACATCGACCAGGCTGACCGTCGGCAGTCCAGTGGCATCGGGGTCGGTCGCGGGTCCGTCGTAGTTCGAGATCATGGGTGTGGCCTCACTTCATCCAGTCGGGCTTGATCGGAAGGCCGTGTGCGGCACGGTATTCACAGATCGCCTTGAGGTTGTCCATCTCGAGCTGGTGCCCGGCGGAGAACATGTCCCAGAAGTCGCCCACCCACACCGGCCGCTTTTCGGGAGCCGTTTCGGGATAGGGGTTTTCCTCGTAGAACGGGTGACGGCAGTTGACCCACAACACCACCGAACCGGGCTTGTTGAACACCACCTGGGCGTCGATCACCCGCAGCAGGTAGATCATCCACAGGTGCTGGCTCTGGTCCCAGGCACAGTGGTAGTCGACGGTCATGGCCTCGCGGTGCGCGACGGTGCGGGTGAAGATCTTGGTCTCCGGGCCGAGCCGGTCCCAGGCCAGCCACAGCCCCGGTTCCTCGGTTTCGACGAATCCGCGCAGGCTGTAGGTCCATTCTTCCAGGCATCGGGTATCGGCGAGGTACTCGAACACATCCTGCGGCGGTGCGGCGATATACGCCTGCACCGGACAGTATTCGCCGAAGATCTGGTCGTGCGGATACACCGACCGCAACATGTCCATGATGATCGGGGTGGTTGCGTCCTTATCGGAGTTCTCGATCCGCAGTACTCCGGGGATGACGGCGTCGGGAATATCGCTGAGGGCGGGCAGGGCGCTGATCGTCACTGCATCTTCTCCAATGTCGCGAGGAACGGGATGAACGGTGGAACTTCGTCGGGGTCGACGTCTATCGAAATGAACGACGGCCCTCCGGTTTCGACACATCGCCCCAGTGCGATGGCCAGGTCTTCAGTGGTACGTACGGAGTACGCGGGAAGTTCAGGGAACATCGCGTCGATGCCCGCGCCCAGGTGCGCGGGCCGAAATCGGTTGAAGCTGTACCGATCCTGGTAATAGAGCTGTTCGCGGGTGACGCACATGGCGTGCGCGTTGTTGTTGAGCACGATGAACGTGACCGGAAGATCGTGTTCGATCGCGGTGTGCAACTCCATGCCGTGCATGTAGAACGAGCCGTCACCGGCCACGACAACGGTGCGCCTGGTGCCAGAGGGCCCGCGATGGCGCGCGAATGCCGAACCTATTGCGGCGCCGAAAGCGTAGCCCATTCCGCCCATACCGAGCGCGACCACGAAACGGCCGCCGCGCGGCACCCGCAGGTGGTGCACCACCGCAGCGCCGGTATTGCCCGCATCGGCGAATACGTCTGTGCCCTCGGGCAATAGCGCTTCGATGGTCTCGACCAACTCGCGATAGCGCACACCGGGACCGGTCGCCTCGGGCACGCTCAGCGGTGTCAGCGCGGTATGCGGGCGGTCGTGGCGCGAGATCTTCATCTCGCGGCTGAATTCCTCGGCGAGCGTGGCCAGATCGAGCGCGAGATCGGTGCTGGTGGCGTGGATCGCGCTCACGTACGGCGGGGTGACGCCGATATGCGCGACGGTGCCCTCGGCCAGCAACTCGTCCAACCCGGTGCGCGCGGTGACCGGCATCGGGGTGCCGATGATCAGGCACAGGGCCGCGGAGCGCAGCGCCGCCGAAAGCTCGGCATGCCCCATGCTCCCGGCGACACCGCAGTACGCGGGGTCGGCATTGTCATAGGTGTCCTTCGCATCCGGCGCGACACCGACCGCGGCATCCAATGCCCGTGCCAGCCAGGCGAGTTCGGCACGTGCGTCGTCGCGCGCCACCTGGTCGCCCGCGATGATCACGATCTTGCCGAGCTTGCGGGCCGCGATCAGCGCCGCGCGCACCCGGGCCAGGCCGCTTTCATCGCGCCGGTACTGCGGCGGTGTCAACCGGAGCGGCGGGACATCGCCGATATCGCTCTGCTGCACATCCTTGGGCAGCAGCAGTACGGCGGGCCCGCCGCGCCGGGCGCCGTCGACCGCCCTGGCCACCATGTCGGGAAGGTCGGCGGCGGTCTCCACGCGGGCGCAGAACTGGGTGATCGCGTCGAACATCCGGACCGCGTCGATGGTGCCGGCGAGTCCGCTGGAGTCCTGGAACGCGCCGCGCCCTTCCACTGCGGTCGGCGGCTGCCCGACCAGCGCCAGCACCGGCACCCGCGATGCGTACGATTCGGCCAGTCCGGCAACGAGATTCATCGCACCGCCGCCGGAGGTGGCGGCGACGACGCCGAGCCCGCCGGTCGAGCGGGCATAGCCGTCGGCCATGGTCGCGGCCGAAAACTCGTGCTTGGCAACGATTCCGGTGACATCGTAGGGCGCGTCGAACAGCGCGTCGTATAGATCCTCGATATTCGCGCCGTCGACTCCGAAGATATGTCGCACGCCTAGGGTCGAAACCGCTCGAACCAGATAATCAACGACCCTGCTCGGCATCGGCACTCCTCTCGTAGCGACCCCGCGGGTGCACTGGGCACATGCGTGATCGCACATCGCGTACACGTGAACTACGAGCTGGACTGCGGAGCGGTTCAATGGCTCGCGCAAGATGTAGCTCGGAAAAACGCCCATGTGGGCGGCGCTTGCGTGTACGTATACATCTACGTATAGTGATGGCATGCCCAACAAGACGATCTATGTCGCCGATGATGATTTACCCCTGTTCCAGCGCGCGCAGGAGTTGGTCGGCGGCAATCTCTCGGGAGCGGTGACCACCGCGCTGCGGCGGTTCATCGAACTGGAGGAGGGCAGGCTCGAGGGCTACGACGAGGTAGTGCTGCGGGTCGGCCACAACGGCGTGCGTCAGGTCCGCTTCTCCGGCGCCCTGCTCGGCGAACACCGTGACGTGAACGAGGAGCGCATCGAACACGTCCGGGTATATCGCAGTCGGAAGGGCAAATTCGTCATGCACGCCCAGTATTCGAACTGGGACGAATACCCGCAGAACTCCAACTGGATCAAGGATCTGACGAACTGGCGTCGCATGCTCGGTGTCGGCGATCAGGACTGGGGCGACTTCATCTTCGAGGTCGTCGATTCGCTGGGCGAATTGAAGGGGAAGATTCCGGACAAGCTCTATGAGCGGGTGGCCCAGATCGCCGACCGCCCGCCGGTCGAGGAACTCGACATCTAGCCGAATCATTCGGCCGGACAACCGAATACCACCACGAATCGCCGCACCGGATGCCGGGAGCGGTGCGGGTAATCCATGCTGTCATTCGCATTATTTTATGAAACTTTCCACGAAAGGAAGACCATGACCAACGGTCATCGCGCCTCCGCCATATCGGCGCTGGGTCTGCGTAAATCGTTCGGTGAGCAGGTGGTGCTCGATGGCATCGACATCACCGTCCCGGCGGGCACGATCTACTCGCTGCTCGGTCCGAACGGTGCGGGCAAGACCACCACCGTGCAGATCCTCACCACGCTGCTGCGCCCCGATGCGGGCGAGATCCGGGTCGACGGCCATGATCTGGGCGCCGAACCCGATGCCGTGCGCAGTGCGATCGGTGTCACCGGCCAGTTCTCCGCGGTGGACGAATTACTGACCGGTCGCGAAAACCTGGTTCTCATGGGCGATCTGCACCATCTGCCGCGCCGGGAGAGCAAACGCCTCGCCGCCGAACTGCTCGAGCGCTTCGATCTGGTGGAGGCGGCCGATAAGACCGCGGCCACCTATTCCGGCGGTATGGTCCGACGGCTGGATCTGGCCATGACGCTGGTCGGCGATCCGCGCATCATCTTCCTCGACGAGCCGACCACCGGTCTGGATCCGCGCAGTAGGCGGTCCATTTGGGAGATGATCCGCACACTCGTCGACGACTACAGCGTGACCGTCTTCCTCACCACCCAGTACCTCGAGGAGGCCGATCAGCTGGCCGACCGGATCGCCGTACTCGATCACGGCCGGATCGTCGCCGAGGGGACGGCCGCCGAATTGAAGCGGCGGGTGCCCGGCGGACATATCCGACTCGAGTTCGCCGATCGGATCGGACTCAGTGCCGCGGCAACGGCATTGGGGCCGCAGGCGCGCGTTGTCGATGACGCGGGCGAGGCGGAGTTCACCCTCGCGGTCCCGAGCGATGGCGGCGTCAAATCGCTGCGTGCGGTACTCGACCGGCTCGACTACGAGCAGATCGAGGTCGCCGGACTTTCGGTGCACACCCCCACCCTCGACGACGTTTTCCTCACCCTCACCGGACTTCCCACCGCGGAAAAGGAGACCGTGCGATGAGCGCTACGGCCTACGCCCTCGCCGACTCGAAGACGATGTTGCGGCGCAATCTGCTGCATGCGAAGCGGTACCCGAGCATGACCATCAGCATCATCATCATGCCGATCCTGCTGCTGCTCATCTTCAACTTCGTTTTCGGTGGCGCACTGGAGAAGTCGTCCGGCGGTAACTACATCGACTACCTGGCCCCGGGCATGCTGTTATTGATCCCGGCCTATATGACCGCGGGTGTGGCTGTCTCGGTCTGCACCGATACCACCAAGGGCATTGTGAATCGCTTTCGCACAATGGCGATTTCGCAGCCGTCGTTCCTCGCCGGACATGTGGTGGGCGCACTGATCCAGGCCCTGCTCGGCATCGCCGCGATGGTCGGTGTCGCACTGCTCGTCGGCTTCCGGCCGTCGGCGAATGTGATCGAGTGGATCGCCGCATTCGGACTGCTCGCCATGCTCGTACTCGCGCTCACCTGGCTCGCGGTCGGTATGGGTCTGGTCGCGTCGACTCCGGAGAGCGCGAGCAATATGCCCTTCCCGCTGATCATGCTGCCATTCCTCGGCAGCGGCCTGGTCGGTACCGACACCATGCCGGTCGGCCTGCGTCAGTTCGCCGAGTACCAGCCGTTCACCCCGATCACCGAAACCATCCGCGGCCTGCTCATGGGTACCGAGATCGGCAATAGCGGCATCATCTCCATCGCCTGGTGCATCGGCCTGGGGCTGGTCGGATACTTCTGGTCGACCTCGGTCTTCGGCAAGCAGGGGCAGCGCTGAACCTCATTGCGCCCAATCGCATTCGATCCCCTCGCCGAGTTCGGCGGGGGGATCGAATCGTGTCAGACCGTGCCGGAGAGCAGCACATCGCCCGTCGACGCCAACCGGATCTGCACCTCCCGGATCTGGTCCGGTGCCTTATCGATGGTCCGGTCGATCGTCAGCTCGGTCCCCGGCCCGGCGGGCCATTCATCGAGTTTGCTCTGACTGCCATCGGTGCCGATGACGTACAGGTTGAGATTCCAGCTGTAGCGCTGTTCGCTCGGTCCATAGCTGCACGTCATCACGATCCGCGTCTTGCTATCGGCGCGAACGACTTTGAAGCTGGCCGTCACCGGATTCGGCTTGACCGGTTGCATACTGCGTTCGGCCACAACCTGTTCGGTGCTCGATGGTGTTTGCGTCGAGGTCATCGAGGTGACCACCGGAATCGCGATGGCCACCGCCGCGGCGGCCGCCGCGATCGCGGCGCCGACGGTAACCCACCGGCTGCGCCGCCTGCGCCTTTCGGCCACCGCGGCGAGCCGGGGCAGCAGTTGTGCGGGCGGCTCGGCTTCGGCGGCTGGTGCTTCCAGCGGCTCGATCATCGCGAGCGCGGTCTCGGGTTCGACCAGGGCGAGCAGACCGGGGAGTCCGGCGAGATCGGCCACCGCGGCCTGACAGACCGGGCAGCCGGCCAGATGCTCCTCGTACTCCTGCCGCTCGAGTCGGGTCAGGGAGCCGAGTACATAGGGTGCGTCCCACGTCGAGTAGTCGTCGGCGATATCCGTCATCGGTTCGTCACCCCCATCTCCTGTAGTGCCAGCCGTAGCGCCCGCATGCCGTAGTGCAACCGGGATTTCACCGTGCCCGCCGGGATATCGAGTTCCTCGGCGATCTGGTGTGTGGAAAGACCTCGATAGTAGGCACGCACGATCACCTCGCGGTGATCGGCGCTGAGCCGTCCCAATGCGTCCGCGACCAGCCAGCCGTCCAGGGCCCGATCGGCCTGATCCGGCGCGGCCCGCTCCGGCGGATTGTCGGTGCGGAACTCGCGTCGGCTGCGCGCGCTGCGATGCTCATCCACGGCGAGATTGCGCGCGACGGTGAACAACCACGCCCGCGCCGATGTCGTGGATTGATCGAGCACATTCGGGCGCTGCCAGGCCCGCAACAACGTCTCCTGCACGATGTCCTCGGCCCGACCCGGGTCGCGAACCAAACCGAGCGTGTAGCGCCACAGCGCCGCGGCATGTTCCTGGTAGAGCGCCCGCATGAGCTCGGCCTGTTCTTCGGGCATTTGTCACCTGCTCCTCCGCTGCCTCGCGCCTTGTGCCGGTTGTGGGGTGTTCGGTCGGCTTCGTAGTCCGCCGGCGGCTGTTGGGGTGATCGGCTGCTGGACGTCCTCGACGAGTTATCCATGTGCTCGCCGGATCAGCTGTCGTGTCGCATGTCGGTATTTCCTCCTCCATGCAGATCACGTAGCTAGTTGCGTTCTAGTTCAATCGGGTGTGTCGCGAGCAACGACAGGGGAAGTGGTTGGCGGCGCAGGACATGGGCCCACAGGTCCGGGCGGCCGGTGCTGATCGGATCCGAGGGCAGCGCGGAGAGCACGATCCAATCGTTGTTCTGCAGTTCGCCTTCGAGCTGGCCGAAGGTCCAGCCCGCGTAGCCGGCGAATATGCGCAGCCCCTCGATCAGTGGGTTGATCTGTTCCGGATCCGCGTCGAGGTCGACCAGCACCACGCGGCCATCGATGCGGCGCAGTCCGGAGACACCGGCGATCGAGGCGCCGACCCGTACGGTGCCCAGGCATAGGGCCGCGTCCCGTTTGACCGGGCCGCCGATGAACAGCGTGCGCGGCGCGGCCGCCGCCTCGGCCCAGCGTGGCAGTACGTCGTGCACCGCGGTATCGCTCGGGCGGTTGAGCACCACACCGAGACTGCCCGCCTCGTTGTGCTCGATGATGTAGACGACGGTGCGCCGAAATGTCGGCTCGACCAGGTCGGTCGCCGACACCAGCAGGGTGCCGGCGCGCACCACCTGCTCGCCGTGCCGGGAATCGCGTCGCCTGCGGTCACCGTGTCCGCCGCGAGTCTTCCGATCGTCCGGGTCATCTCCGCGTGCCACCCCGACATCATCGCACCGTCGGGGGCCGTTCGTCGGTCAAGCGGCGTGGCGGATTCCGTTACTGTGTGGCCATGGAACGGCCCGAGGTTCTCCTCGACAATGCGGACACTGTCTATAACTTCTATCGCGAGCACCAGCAGAACCGGCTGACGGCGTGGGGTGCCTATGCCATTCTCGGGCGTCGATACCATCCGCGCGTCACGTACGCCGAGGGCGCGCGCAAGCTGCTGCACGAGGTGATCGGCCAGCGCAGGCCGCTGCTCGTCGCGATCAACCACCTCTCCGAATCCGATCCCTACACCGTCGCCGCCGCGGCCTGGCGCAGCGAATTGCGTCGGGTGATCGGGCGCGTTCGGGTACTGGCCAAGGACGAGCTGTTCCTCGATGACGAGCAGCGCCGCAAGATCGACATGATGGGCGGCATCCCGGTATTCCGCGGTAAGGACCACGGTCTGCGGGCGGTGAACGCGGCCGGTCAGCGGATGATGGATGTCTGTGCCGAACGCATGGCCGATGGCGATGGGATCGCGGTCTTTCCGGAGGGCACCTGCAATGAGATCGATCACACCGAGGTGCAGGCGGTGGGCAGCGGGATCGGTCATATCGCGTTCCGTGCGATGAAGTTGGGGGCGCGGCCCGTGCTGCTCAGCATGGGGTTGAGTTACGGACCCCGAGCGGATCCGGCGGTGCCGGTCACCAAGAACGAGGCCAAGGGGGCCAGCTTCTACTTCGGGGTTCCGATCACCGAGTTGCCCGCCAAGCCCGCGGAGATCGCCCGGCTGGTGCGCACCGATCTGCAGCAGGCGCTCGACGGGGCCGTTGCCGCGTACTGAACCTCCTGCCTACTGGGGCAGGCCGAGCTTCTCGCGCGCCCACTGCGGGACCAGCGCGATGTACTCCGGTCGCGACTCGATGAAGTGGTAGACCATCGGGCACATCGGCAGAATGCCGAAACCCTCCCGCCGCGAGGCGTTCAGTGCTGCCTGCACCAGCACCCGGCCATAGCCCTGGCCTTCGTGCTGCGGATAGATCTCGGTGTGGACGAAGGCACGTTCGGAGGCCGTGTCCTGGTATTCGGTGTATCCGGCGATCGCACCGTCGACGTAGATCTCGAAGCGTTCCAGCATGGCGTTGTTACGGACCTCAGTCGACATGGCTCGACGCTACTCGGTATGGGTGGGCGACGGTGTACCGCAACACTAATCGGCTCCGATCGGTTGCTCGACTTGTCTACCGGTGCCGGGCTGGCAAGAATGCTCTTGGTCGCGCCGAACGCCTCCACCGGGAGTGAGGGGGCAGGCCGGGCGGAGGTACGAGACATGATGAGGGCGCTGGGCAGTTTGCGGGTGCTGGGCAGTTCGCGGGTGCTGGGTATTTCCCGGGTATTGGTCGCGGTGGCAGCCACCAGCCTGATCAGCGGATCGATCATGACGGCCGAGGCCGCGGCCACACCCGGTGCCGCCTTCGGCGCCTGCCCGGACTCCTCGGTGACCGAGGGACACGGCGTGCAATGCGCGGTGATCTCCGTCCCGATGAACTACGCCGAACCCGACGGCGCGCGTATCGAGCTCACCGTCAGCCGGATCGCCGCCACCGCGCAGCGCCGCGGCGTCATCGTCGCCAATCCGGGCGGACCCGGCGCGGACGCGCTGGATTACTGGGCGCGCCGTATCGACTCGCTGCCCGCCGAACTCAACGAGCACTACGACCGGGTCGCGGTGCAGCCGCGCGGGCTGCGCTGGGCCACGCCCTTGCGCTGTGATACTCCCGCCGAGACCTCGAAACCGGCTGACGGCGAACAGGTTTCGCTCGGCGGCGGCAACCGCGATGAGATCAAGAAGGCCTGCGACGCCGCACTGCCCGGCTACCTCGACACCATCACCACCGAGAGCACCGCCCGCGATCTGGACCAAGTGCGCGCCGCGCTCGGCGTCGACCGGATCAGCTATCTCGGCACCTCCTATGGCACCTATCTCGGCGCGGTGTACGCCTCGCTGTTCCCGAACCGGGTGGATCGCATGGTGCTGGACTCCAATGTCAATCCCGACTGGGTGTGGACCGAGGAGTTCGCCCAGCAGCAGGTCGCTGGCAAGCAGCGGCTCGATGATCTGTTCGCCTGGATCGCCGAGCACAGCGGCGACTACCGGCTCGGGGATACGGCGTTGCAGGTCTACCAGAATTGGGTGCGGCTGGTCGCGGACCAGGGCGGCGGCTGGTACGCCAATCTGACCCCGCCACCGGCCAGCGTCGCCGATCTGCCCGGCACGCTGCCCGAACCGCTCGCCGAGATCGCCCGCGACGGCTTCAACGACAGCGTCGAGCAGGCGGGCAAGGTGCAGAATCTGGTGCGCCTCATGCTCACCGGCGGTGCGTCCGCGCAGGTGCCGCTGGTCGGTGCGACCGCGGTCGCCACCTACACCCGCACGTTCTGGCCGACCTTCGCCAGGGCGATGGCCGATGCCAATATCGACCCGAAGAACGTCCGCCAGCTGCTCGCCATCGAGGGCGCGACCAGCACCGATCCCACCGGTCGCTTCGTCTTCTCCGCCATCACCTGCAATGAGAACGCCGTGCGCGGCAGGCTCGAGCTGATCGGCTCGGCCTTCGCCACCATCGCATCGGGCGGCAATGCCATGGACGCCCGCGCCGATCTGGTCCGCTCCGGAACCGCCTGCGGCAACTGGAAACCGGTGACCGAACCGGTGCCGATCAATGGCAAGGACCTGCGCACCCGCCCGCTGCTGCTGCAGAGCCGCCGCGACGCGCTGACCACCTACGCGGGCGGCCCGGCCATGGCCCGCGCCATCGGCGGCTCGCTGATCACCGTCGAGGGCGGTGACCACGGCGCCTTCGGCCGCGGCAACACCGTCGTCGACGAGGCCGTGATGACCTACCTGCGCACCGGCCAGGTCACCATCGACCACGCGGATCAAGCGCCGCTGCGGTAGGCGGGTAGAGATCACCCGTCGGCGGGAGCCATGGAGCAGTGGCGGACTGGGTCAGGTAGTCGTCGTCGGTGGCAGCGGGTATTTCGGCCGGTGCGCTGGGGTTTCGATGTGGCGAGACCGGTGGCATCGACCACTCGCAGCTGGGCCATGACTCGCACCTGGATCCGGACTCCACCCCGAGCGAACGGCCTCCACCGACGGTGGGCTGGGCGTGTTCTGCCCGACGTGCGCCCGTCGGAACCACCCCGGACAATGTGGGAATGACGTCCGCGCTCCGAGTGGTGATCGCCCCGGATAAGTTCAAGGGCTCGCTGACCGCGCCCGAGGTGGCGGCGGCGCTGGCCGCTGGCATCACGCGCGCATGCCCGGACGCCGGGATCCGGCAGGTGCCGGTCGCGGACGGCGGTGACGGAACCGTCGACGCATTCGTAGCGGCGGGCTGGGAGCGGATCGAGGTCGATGCGCCGGGGCCAACGGGAGCGGCCGACACCGCGGCCTATGCGGTGCAGGGGACCACCGCGGTAGTCGAATTGGCCGCGGCGGTCGGACTGACGAAACTGCCGGCGGGGAAACCCGATCCGCTCGGTGCGCACACCTATGGACTCGGCGTCGTCATCGCGCACGCATTGGATCGCGGCGCCACCGATATCGTCCTCGGCCTCGGCGGCAGCGCCTCCACCGACGGCGGTGCGGGCATGCTGCAGGCCCTCGGTGCGCGCATCCTGGACGCCGACGGCAATGAATTGCCCACGGGCGGTGCCGCTTTGGTGCATGCCGCGCGAGTGGATCGCACCCGATTGCATCCGGGCATTTCGGCTGCGAACTTCACTTTGGCCTGCGATGTCGACAACCCCCTGCTCGGCCCGACCGGCGCGGTCGCGGTGTACGCGCCCCAGAAGGGGGCGACGCCGTCGGATCTGCCCATCCTCGAGGCGGCGCTGACGAACTGGGCGACCGTCCTCGCACCGGAATTCGCGGATGTCCCAGGTGCGGGCGCGGCGGGTGGCACCGGCTTCGGCGCTTTGGCGGTGCTCGGCGCGCAGGTGCGCAGTGGCATCGAGGTGGTACTCGAACTCCTCGATTTCCCAGCACTTCTCGACGGTGCCGCCCTCGTCGTCACCGGCGAGGGTTGCCTCGATACGCAGAGTCTGCACGGCAAGGCCCCGATCGGCGTCCGCGAGGTGGCGGGCAAGGCGGGCGTCGCGGTGGTGGCGGCCGTCGGCCGAGCGCAGTTGACCCGCGATGAGATCCGAGCGGCGGGCTTCACCGCCTGCTACGCCCTGGCCGATCTGGAGCCGGATCCGGCCCGCTGCATCGCCGATGCGGCCCGGCTGCTCGCCCGCGTCGGCGAACGAATAGCCGTGGACAACATCCGAATTTGATCGGCGCGCGCCCTGGATGCGGGGTCGACCGCTAGCCCGCCGCGGCGAGCAGGTTGCCGAGCAGTTCGTCGCGGTGGGCATCGCCCCAGGCCTCTAGCGGGCGCAGGGCCACCGCGAGTTCTGCACCGAGTGGGGTGAGGCAGTATTCGACGCGCGGGGGGACTTCGGGGAAGACCTCGCGGTGAACCACACCGCTGGCTTCGAGGTGGCGCAGGTTCTCGGCGAGGACCTTTTCGCTGACGCCGGTGAGCTGCTTGCGAATCCGGCCGAAGCGCTGTGGCCCGGCGCCGAGCACCCACATCAGATGCAGCTTCCATTTGCCGCCGACGACATCGATCGCAACCGACATGCCGCACACCTCGTGACCTGCGTCACTGCTCATATCCACCGCACCCTTCTGAGCTGAATTCGAACCTCGAGGTAAGCAACCACACCTCAACGTTCGGTCTTCCCGACCCTACCTGCGATAACGACCATGGACTCTGGCCGTTGCGACTGCATGCAGGTCGCTCGAAAGGGTCAGCCGACAACCGATCGAACGAGAACCGAAGGGACACACAATGTCCGAACAGACCACCGCTGGATCCGTCTCCGTCCTCGGCCTCGGGCCGATGGGCCAGGCCATGGTCCGGGCCTTCCTGGACGCCGGTATCGAGGTGACGGTGTGGAACCGCAGCACCGACAAGGTCGACGCCATGGTCGAACTCGGCGCGAAGCGGGCCGCCACGGTCGCCGAGGCGCTCGACGCCAACGAGGTGTCCGTGCTCAGCCTCACCCACTACGCCGCCATGTACGACGTGCTCGGCCAGGCGACCGACCACCTGCCGGGCAAGGTGATCGCGAATCTGTCCTCGGATTCTCCGGAAAAGGCCCGCAAGGGTGCGGCCTGGGTGCGCGAGCACGGTGCGGAGTTCATCTCCGGCGGCGTCATGTCGGCGGGGGACAATATCGCGCATCCGGCGTCGTTCATCTTCTACAGCGGTCCCCAGCAGGTCTTCGACGCGCACGCCGAACTGTTGCGTCCGCTGAGCCCACAGGAATACCTCGGTGTCGACGACGGGCTCGCGCAGGTCTTCTACCAGGCCGGACTGATCATCTTCCATCCATGGATGCTCGCCTTCGACCAGGCGCTCGCGGTGATCGAGAAGTCCGGTCACAGCATCGACCAGTTCCTGCCCTTCGCACTGCGCTCGGCCGCCGCGTACCCGTACTTCATCGAGGATTTCGCGGCCGCGGCGAAGGCGGGCGGCTGGGGCACCCTGGCCAGCCTGAAGATGATGGACGCTGGCGCGCAGCACATTATCGAGGCCAGCGAGGAGGTCGGCGTCGACGCGACACTCTCGCACGCATCGCAGGGGCTGTGGCGGCGTGCCATCGCGGCCAGCGAGCAGGCGGGCAAGGCGGTTCCGGTGTACCAGCTGTTCGCCGGTCAGCGGGACTGAATCGCGGTGCCCTCGAGCCGAATTCGCGAACCATCGGGTTAGTCGCCGACGATCCGCGCCGATTCGGCGGCCGAGCCGAGACGCGGGAAGGGGCTGGTGGAGAAGATAACCTCCACCGCCACTTCGAAGTATGCCGCGATCCGCAATGCGAGATGCAGGCTCGGACTGTACTCGCCGCGCTCGAGGTAACCGATCGTCTGATAGTGCACGCCGAGCGCCTCGGCCAACTCCCGTCGGGAGATACCGCGCTCGGCCCGCAACATGGCGATGCGGTTGTAGATGACCTCAGTAGGCACGCTGAATCGCCCTCTCGCGGCGTGCCGCCACGCTCGACCCGGACTCGCGACGTGCCATCCTGCGCAGCACCACCGGGGCCAGCAGCAATCCGGCCACCGCCCAGACGCCCAGCACGGCAATGGTTTCCGGATGTCGCCAGGAGTGGCCGAGTTCGACCGCGACCGCATCGCCCGGCAGCATCGCCGCGCGCATGCCGATGCCGACCCAGTAGACGGGGAACACCTGCGCAATGCCCTGTAGCCAGCCCGGCATCGAGGTGATCGGGTAGAAGATGCCGGAGATGGCGACAATGCCCATGATCGGCAGCGAGAGGAACCCGATATTGCGGGGATTGCTGAACAGCGATCCGAGCACCGCGCCGGCGGGCATGGTCGCGATCATGCCGAGCGCCACAATGCCGATCAGGCTCAGCCAGGAGCCGACGCTGTCCATCGCCGTGCCGTCGACCAGGAAGAGCCCGGGTATCAATATCACAAGGAACGGGACGACCACCCAACCCGCGGTCGTAACGATCTTGCCGATCAGATAGCCCACCATGCCGTTCGGTGTCGCCTTGGCGCGCAACAGTGTTCCGTCCTCGCGCTCCATGGTGAGCATCTGGGCGATGGCGAACATGCCGTTGAAGGCAACGAGCATGCCGAGGATGCTCGGCAGGGCCAGTGATCCGAGCCCGAGGCCGCTCGCCTGGAATTTCGCATCGCGCATGAACAACAGCACGATGACCATGGTGACCGGCCAGAACAGCAAGCCCCACAGGTCCTGGGGAGTGGTGAGCATTTGTCGCAGCTCGATCAGTCCGCGCCGGGTTCCGGCCCGGACCGCGGTGTCGATCGGGTTCATCGCACGACCTCCTCCAGTGCATGGACCTCGGTTTCGAGCCTGCCGGATTCGTACTGCTGCACGAGCTTCATGTAGGTGTCCTCGAGCGAGGCGCGCCGCACCTCCAGTTCGCCTATCTCCTCGCCGTGCTGCCCGAACAGCTCGTAGACGAATTTGGTCGACTCGGTGGTGGTGTGCACGAATCGCTGTCCATTGTGGGTCCAACGGATTTCGGCCTCGCCCGCGATGCGCCGCGACAGTTCGTCGGCCGAGCCATCGGCGATGATCCGGCCACCGGCCAGGATCATGATGCGGTCGGCGAGCTTCTCGGCCTCGTCGAGATCGTGGGTGGTGAGCAGGATGGTGGTCCGGTCGTCGGCGAGTTGATGGATCAGATCGTGGAATTCGCGTCGGGCCTGTGGATCGAAGCCCGCGGTCGGTTCGTCGAGGAACAGCAGTTCGGGACGGCCGACGATGCCGATCGCGACATCCATGCGGCGACGCTGTCCGCCGGACAGCGATCCGATCTTGCTGTTCGACTGTTCGGTGAGACCGACGGCGGCGATGAGTTCGTCGGTGTCCCAAGGCCGTTGGATCGTCCCGGTGCGGTAGGGCGCGTAATAGGTGCCGAGGTGCGAAAGTAATTCGCGCACTCGCCATTTGGCGTGGTCGCGCCACGACTGCAGGACCACGCCGATCCGGGCCCGCCAGGCTTCGTTCCCCTGCGCGGGATCCATACCGAGTACCTCGACGCGGCCCGCGGAGCGCATGCGGAAGCCCTCCAGAATTTCGATGGTGGTGGTCTTGCCCGCGCCATTCGGTCCGAGCAGTACCAGCACCTCGCCCGGTCGCGCCTGGAACGTCACATTGTGCAGGACGTCGGTCGTGCCGTATCGCATGCGCAGTTTCTCGACGTCGAGCGCGACGCCGTCACCCAGTGTCATCTCATCCTCCCGTTGTGAGATCGGGATGATTCATAGCATATCTACTACATAGCGCAGCGACAATGCTGTTTTCGAGCGTTCCGCCATTGACATGCAGCCAAGGGGCTGCCTATTGTTAGAAATGCAGCTTGCTGGCTGCATATCTCGAAGAAGGTGGTATGGACGAGGTATTCAAGGCGCTCGCCGATCCGAGCCGCAGAAGGCTGCTCGACAGTCTCAACACGCGCAACGGACAAACCCTGCGCGAGCTGTGCGCCGAACTGGATATGGCCCGCCAGTCGGTGAGCAAGCACCTCGCGGTCCTGGAGGCGGCCAATTTGATCACCACCCGCCGCAGCGGCCGCGAAAAACTGCACTACCTCAACGCCGAACCCATCAACGCGATAGCCGACCGCTGGATCACCCGCTACCACCGCGCCCGAGTCCACGCCATCGCCGACCTGAAACGAGCACTGGAGGCAAACCCCATGAGCGACAACGCATTCGTCTACGCCACCTACATCAAGACCACCCCCGAGAAGCTCTGGCAAGCGCTCACCGACCCCACCTTCACCAACCGCTACTGGGGCGCGAGCTTCGATACCGATTGGCAGCCCGGCTCGGAAATGGTCTGGCACCAAAGGGAGTGGACCAGCAAGGACCCCGAACAGCTCGTCCTGGAATCGGATCCGTATAGGAAGCTGTCCTACACCTGGCACACCTTCGACCCCGCCTTCGCCACAGCCTTCGAAATGAACCCGGACGACGTCGCGTCATGGGCACGCGAACCCCGCTCGAGGGTCACCTTCGAACTCGAACCCGCCGGTACCGAACTCGTGAAGCTGACCGTCGTCCACGACGGCTTCCCCTCCGACAGTCAAGTCCTCGAAGGCATCAGCGGCGGCTGGCCCGCCATCCTCTCCAACCTCAAAACCCTCCTCGAAACCGGAACCCCCCTCCTCACCTCCTAACCCTCGGTCTGGACAAGTGATCATCATGCGCTGGTGCAGGCAAACACTGAGAAAACCCCTGCATGAGCGCATTCTCGCGGGCGTTCCGGGAGGGGAGAGCAGTGCTCTTGACTGGGAGAGGGGGAGCGTGGAACACTGGTCTCAATAGAGAGCGGTGCTCACAAAAGGAGAGAATGATGGATGCCAGCACTCGGTACATCGGTCCTGCTGGGTTTGATCCGATCATGAATCGGATTGCCAACTGGCTGCCTCGGCTCGGGATCAGTGTTATGGGGTCGCGGTTGTTGGCTGTGCGGGGGCGTAAGAGTGGGGAGTGGCGGACGACGATGGTGAATCTGTTGACCGACGCCGATGGCGCTCGGTATCTGGTTGCGCCGCGGGGGCATACGCAGTGGGTGCGGAATTTGCGGGTTGCGGGCAGTGGGGAGTTGCGATTGGGGCGCAAGGTCGAGGCGTTTACCGCGACCGAGGTGGCGGATGCGGACAAGGTGCCGTTGTTGCGGCTCTACCTGCAGAAGTGGGGCTGGGAGGTGGGGAAGTTTTTCGAGGGGGTTACCAAGGACGCCAGCGATGCCCAGTTGGCCGAGATCGCACCGGGGTTCCCGGTTTTCCGGCTTGCATAGTGCGGCAGAGCAATTCGGTCGAACTCGAAGCGTTCAATGATCGGCGTGTCCGAAATGCGATGGGTGCGGCGTTGCGCGGGGCGCTACGCCGCTGGGCGGGAGCAGTTCCCGCCTGGTCCGGTCCAACCGCCGCCTAGCGCTTGATCAGGAATTCGATGGCGGCGGCGTAGCCATGGATGCCCATTCCGGCGACCACCGCGGTGGCGATGGGGGAAATGTAGGAGTGATGCCGAAACTCCTCGCGCACATGCACATTACTGATGTGCACCTCGACGATGGGGAGTTCCGGAATCACCAGCGCATCACGCAGCGCCACCGAAGTGTGCGTCAGCCCACCGGGATTGATGACAATGCCGGATTCGATGCCGCGCGCCCTATGGATCCGATCGATCAGCGCTCCTTCGGAATTCGACTGGAACGCATCGATCTCGCGGCCGTACCGGGCGGCGGTCTGCCTGCACAGCTCGACGACATCGTCGAGCGTGGCCGACCCGTAGACCTCCGGCTGGCGGGTGCCGAGCATATTGAGGTTGGGGCCGTTGAGAACCAGGATCGGACCGGGTGTCGACATGGACAAGACCCTAGCCGCAACGACTGCCAGTAGGTCGCTCGACGATCCGATCTAGAGTCCCTGCGGACCTTCCGACCGCAGGTCATCCACCTTCCGCATCGCGGTGCGCAGCTCCTCGAGCCAGGCCTCGGCGTGTTTGCCCGCCAACTTCACCGTCCAGGCCAGCGCATCCGCCCGCGACCGGGCCACACCGGAATCGACGAGTGTGTCGAGCACCTTGCGCTCCGGCTGACGCAACCGGGTCATGACCGGAACGGCCAAGTGTGTGAACATGGTTCGCTCACCATCCACCGAGACGCCCCAGGCCACGCTGCGCCCGTACCGGCGTTGGGCCTCGTCCGCGATCCGCATCCGCGCCGGGCGGGTGGTCTCGCGGAATCGGGCGATGGCGCCCTCCTTCGTCGCGGCCGGCACCTCCTCGGCGGGCGCGTCGGCGTCGGCCTGTTCCGATACCGCCGGCTTTTCCGGCTGCTGGATCGGCAGTTCACCGATCACGACGATTTCGTCGCGGTCGATTTCGATGACGGGCTGCCCGGTGAACCAGTCGCTCGGCAACCGTCCGGCGAACCAGTCGGGGGCATCCGCTGGGTCGGGCAGATCGGCCTGCTGCCAGCCGCCCGGTCGTCCGAAGCCCCGTCCCCGATGATCGTGCCTCATTTGAGAATCACCTACTTACTGTGCTGGGTATATTTGATTGATTACAAGATTACTTCGCAAATGGTGTGCATGGTTCCGCTCTGTGCGAACGGTTTCGGGGAAAGGCGGCAGGGGTACGCCCCAGAGAGGGTGTGCGCTGGTCAACGGGGTCCTTCGCCCCCGAAACGCCGACGTACGCCGTTTTCGTCCGACTTTGCGTTCCGGCCGGTACGGTTGCGGCGCCGGGTGTCGCGGCGGGACCGGGGAACGCCTATGATCAGCCACTCGAGGCAAGGGTTTCGGGCACAATCGGAGATGCTGAGCATGGGTAACGTCCGGGCTGCGGCGGCACGGCGGACAACTAATTTCAGGTACGGTGGTCTTGTTACTGGAGTGACAAGAGTAAAGAGTGGGCGACATGGATGTGTGGGGATCCCGCCGCTATCGCGTCCGGGGCGCAATCGCACTCGCGGGGGCGGCGGCACTGGCTATCACGATCGGATCGTGTGGAACCGACCAGAAACGCAATGAGGCCGAAAGTGTCGTAGACCGCTTCACCGAACTGCTCGACAATCAGAACTATGCCAAGGCGGCGGAGCTGACCTCCTATCCCACCGCCGCTTCAGCAACGCTGAAGCAAATGTTCGCGGGTTTGCAGCCGGGCAAGGTCGACTACCAGAAGACCCAATTCATCGGCCTGGGCCCCGAGGGCGGACTGTTCAGCATGGACGTCGCCTGGAACTTCGGCGAGAACAAGACCTGGAAGTACAGCCTGCAGGGCAATGTGCGGAAGTTGGCGATCGGCTGGCGGATCTCCTGGGATCCCGCCGTCGTCATGCCGCAACTGGACCACAACCGCACGGTCCGCCTCGTGCGCACCACACCCGCCCCGCCACCCCGGGTCAGCGATATCGTCGGCGACGCGTTGATGACCGAACAGGTCATCAATGTGATCAAGCTCGACCCGGCCAAGACGACCGATCCGGTCGCCTCGACCGACGCACTGGCCAAGGCCATCGCACCGGTCGCGCCGCTGATCACCGGACCGTCGCTGCTGCAGCAACTGTCGAGCTCGCAGGGCAAGCCGATTGTCGCGGTGAATCTGCGCGAACCCGATTTCGCGATTCTGGAGCCCGCGATGGCCCGGGTGCCCGGCGTGGTGATGGAGAAGCAGCCGCGGCTCATCTCCGCCGACCGCCGGACCTGGTCGCCGATGCTGGACGCGCTGCGCAAGGTGTGGCAGGACAGTCAGGATCAGCACTCGGGTTGGGGTGTGCAGGTTTTCGAACAGGACGGTCGCTTCGTCGGGCAGATCGCCGGATATCAGGGACCGCCCGGTCCGGATATCGCGGCCACCATGGATCAGCGCCTGCAGCGCGCCGCCGAGGATGCGGTGGTGAGCGTGGGCACGCCCGCCTCGATCGTGGCGATCCAGCCCTCCAGCGGCGCTGTCGTCGCGGTCGCGCAGAACACGCAGGCCAGCGAGCACGGTTCGGTCGCCTTCACCGGGCTGTATCCGGTCGGCACCAATATCGACCTGTTCCGCACGGTCGCCTCGGTCCAGAAGAACAAGGCACCGCAGGACGTTTCGGTGCCGGATGCGGCCGAGGCCGCGCCGAATCTCGGTGTTGGCGTCGATTACAAGGTGCCTGGACTCGATGAGGTCACCGGGCGGGTCGCGGTCGCGGGCCGCAGTGCCGAGCAGGTCCGTCAGGGCGGCGGTACGGATGCGGTGCTGGCCAGTCCCTTCGGCATGGCGATCGCCGCGGCCGCCATCGCGCGCGGACAGGTGCTGCCGCCGAAGATCGAGGCCGGCCGGCCGAGCACCACCGACGCCCAGGTCGGCGGCATGTCACCGGAGCTGACCGACCGGCTGCGTGGGCTGTTGCGCGAGGGCGCGGGCCGACCGGAATTCGCGCCGCTGCGGCCGTTCCGCGATGTCACCGGATTCGCGGCCACCGCGGGCAATGACGGTTGGCTCATCGCGATTGCGGGGGATCTGGCCTTCGCGATCCACATCAATGACACCGACAGCGGTGACGCGACCGCGCGGATGGCGGCCAGGATGCTCCAATACCTGGCCTCTCCGGAGCCCTGATGCCTCAGTTGACGACCTTGCTGGCCGCGCGCCAGCCGAGCAGGAACAGCGCCAGCACACATGCCGCGACAATGATGAAACTGAACGCCGTGCCCTGACCGCTGATCACGCGCAGCACCATGCCGCCGCAGAGCGTGCCGAACCAGACCAGAACGCCGGTCGGCCACAGGGCGGTCCCGTCGAAGTGCGCCCCGCGCCCCTCTGCGCCGCGCATCCGGCTCGCGACGGCGACGGCCGCCACCCAGCCGATCGCGAGTCCCACCCCGAACGGCCACACCGTCTTCAGCAGTCCGGTGAGTATCGCCTCATCATGGCTGCGCCTGCCGATCGCGCAGAACAGGACCACCAGCAGTGCATCGACCAGCAACGGCACCAGTTTCTTCACGCGGGCCAGCGTAGTAGTGCCCGTTTCGGTCGCTCGGATGCGGCAACCTGCCGGTCGAGCCCCGCTCGGTATGCCCCGATGTCACAGCGTCCGGCGCTGCTCGAATTCCTTCTCGAATTCCGCATCGTCGGCCTGTGGGGTGCGGAACAGGAAGGCGAAGACGATCCAGCCGATGATCGCGACCAGGATGAAGCTCACCAGGCGGTAGACGAAAGCGGCGGCGACGGCCTGGGAGGCGGGCAGGGCGGCGCCCGCGGTGAGGCCGTAGATGAGGGTCGCGTCGACGTAGACGATGCCGCCGGGTGCGAACGGGATGGAACCGACGGCCTTACCCGCGGTGAACGCGATGAGCAGACCGGCCAGCTTCGGATCGGCGCCGATCGCGTAGCAGGCCGCGCCGAGGCAGGCCACATCGGCGAAGCGGTGCACCAGCGCCCAGCCCGCGACCAGGAGGCCGTCGCGCTTGCCCAGATCCACCGATTCCAGCTGCGCGAGCATATCGGCGATCTTGCTCATGCCCTGGTCGGCGGGCCTCTTGCGGATTCGATTGAGCAGTGCGAGGCCGCGGCGCAGTACGGCCTCCAGCGCGCCGGGATTCTTCGACAGGTGGTTGCCCGCCCACACCAGCGCGATCACACCGGCCACCGACAGGATGAGTTTGAACGGTCCGACCTGATTGCCGACCAGCAGTGCGCCGCCGACGCCGAGCAGGGCGAGTCCGGCGGTGGCCACCACGCCGGAGATCACCAACTGCCAGGAGGCGACGATCGGATTCGCGCCCCAGCGGCGGGTCTGGCGATAGGTGAAGGCGGTGGAAAACACCTGTCCGGCGGGCAGCGTCACCGACATCGCGGTGGCGCCGTAGACGACGGCGACGGATTTGTGCTGGCGGACATCGACGCCGCCCGCGTGCAGCAGTTGTTTCTGAACCCGGCTGAATCCGCTCATCGACAGCGCGGCCATCCAGATACAGGCGGCGACCCAGCCCCAGTGAATTTCGGTGAGCTTATTCCAGGAATCGTGCAATCGTGGCCAGAGGTAGTAACCCTCGCCGATGAGCAATGCCAGCAATGCGATACCGGCGACCCATTTGACCCACCAGAACCTCCCCCGTTGGCCCCGCTTCGTCGGTCTGTCGGTCGGGTCCTCAGGCGGCGGCGGTGCCGGATCGCCTGCTAGTTCCCCGTTGGCCGTCACGTGGTCAGCCTAACTAACCGATTGTTTCGATGTCTGCATCGACGTGCGGAGCCGGGATCTAATCGCCGGAGCCCTCCGTAGCAACCCAGGCCGGCTCGTCCTGTTCCGTCGCTCGCACCGCGGTGCCGTCCTTCGGCCAGGCCAACCTGGTCTTGCGCCGCCGCCCGCGCAGCTGGACTTCGTCTCCTGTCAGCCAAAAGTCCTGCTCACTTTCATCGGCGAAATACAGCGCGCTGCCGGAGGCGAGTACGCGGCCGGGGCGATCCTTGGCCAGTTCGGTCAGTCGCGATGCCTCGTTCACCGGATCGCCGATCACGGTGTATTCGAAACGGTTTGCGGCACCGATATTTCCGGCGACCGCCAGACCCGCCGATACCCCGATACCGATATCGAGTCCGGGCACCTCGCGCAGGGCTTCGCGCAGTTCACGCGCGGCGGCCAGGGCGGCGGTCGGTGCGTCCGGTCGATCCAGCGGAGCACCGAAGATCGCCAGCGCGGCATCGCCGACGAATTTGTTGACGAATCCGTGGTGCCGGTCGATGACGTCGACGACGATCCGGAAGAACTCGTTGAGCAGGCTGACCACCTCGGTCGGCGGGCGCTCCGCCGCGGTCGCGGTGGAGCCGACCATATCGACGAACAGCACGGCCACGAACCGGGTCTCCCCGCCGAGTTCGGTGCCGTAGTCCAGAGCGCGCTGCGCCACCTCCTCGCCAACATGCTGACCGAAGAGTTCCTGCAGCTCGCGGCGTTTGGCGGCCTCTTCCATCATGCGGTTGAAGCCGACCTGCAGCAGCCCGATCTCACTGCCGTCGAATACCTCGACCTGCACGTCCCGGGCACCCTCCTGCACCCGGTCGATGGCCTGGCTGAGCTGGCGCACCGGATCGGAGATGCTGGATCCGGTGAGCATGGACAGCGCGAGCGCCTGCATGATCACCACACCGCACAGCAGCAGGATGGAGATGGCCAGCGACTGCGCCGAGAATTTCACATCCGACGAGATCTGGGTGACGCACAGCAGCACAATGGCGATGGTGGGGGCGAAAGTGCCCATGCCCCAGGTCATCGCCATTCTGGTGCCGACGCCCGGGGTCAGCGAACGGTCGAACGAACCCTCGGTCAGTGCCTCGGCGGCGACCGGTCGCAGAATCCGTTCGCCGAGCATGTAGGTGAAGCCGAATACGATCGTCGCGGCCATACATTCGGTGACGATGACCGCGCCCGCCAGTTCCGGCGCGTCCGCGATGATGGTGGCCGCCAGGATGGCGCCGCCGATCAGCCACAGCACCAGATGCAGGATCGCCTGTCGCAGCGGCGCGTGCAGTGCGGCCATCTGCTCCTGTCGGCTCGGCGGCCCGCCGCGCATCTGCCAGCGCATGACCGGACGCAGCATCAGTGCCGAGGCGGCCAGGCTCAGCAGACCGCCGGTGGTGAAGACCAGACCGGGAATCACCAGGCCAGTGCGTCGCGCACTGGCCGCCTCACCCTCGGGAACCGGGAGTCCATATTGGATGAACGCCCACACCAGGACCGCACCGAAGGCATTGGCCAACAGCATCGATGTCAGGTACAGCGGCCAGCGCGTTCGCATGGTCTGTTTGACCGCTTCCAAAGGCGCTGACACGTGACCAATCTAGCGTTTCGATCATGTGAGCATATCCGCGGCGGTCCCCGCCGATTAGGCTCGCGAAGGTGACCGACCAGAAGGTAAGTGCTACGGGGAAAGCCACTGCTGTGCGGTCGGCTGCTGATTCCGTCCACCCGTTCGTCCGGGTTTCCGCGGAGTGGTCGTGGCGGCTATTGGTGATGTTCGCCGCGCTGATCGCGCTCTCGGCGGTGGTGCAGCGCTTGGCGACGGTGGTGATCCCGCTCGCCATCGGGTTGCTGGCCGCCGCACTGCTGGCGCCGCTGGTGGATTGGCTGCAAGGGCTCGGGGTGCCCAGGGCGGTGGGGGTCTTCGTCGCGCTCGTCGGATCGATCGGCGTGGTCGCGGGCATCATGACCTTCGTCGTCGAACAGTTCGTCGAGGGTGTGCCGCAGCTGTCCGACGAAATCACCCACAGCATTCACGAGATTCAGGACTGGCTGATCAATGGTCCGCCGCATCTGAGCAATGAACAGATCCGGAATGCGGGCGACACGATCGTCAAGACGATCCAATCGAATAGGGAGGGTCTCACCAGCGGGGCGCTGACCACCGCGACGGTGATCGGGCACGTCCTCACCGGCGCGTTCCTGACGCTGTTCATTCTGATCTTCTTCCTCTACAGCGGCGATCAGATCTGGCACTTCGTCACCCGGATCGTGCCGACACCGCATCGGGAAAAGGTGCGCACCGCAGGGCAACTCGGCTTCGGCACGCTGGTCGGATTCGTCCGCGCCACCGTGGTCGTCGCGCTCGTCGATGCCATCGGCATCGGTGCCGGCCTGGCGATCCTCGGGGTACCGCTGGCGCTGCCGCTGGCCTCGCTGGTGTTCATCAGCGCGTTCATTCCGATCGTCGGTGCCTTCCTGGCCGGGACCATCGCGGTCTTCATCGCGCTGGTGACCCAGGGCTGGGTGACCGCGCTGATCGTGCTCGGCATCATCATCGCGGTGATGCAGCTGGAGAGCCATGTGCTGCAGCCGTTGCTGCTCGGGCGGGCCGTGAGCATCCATCCGCTGGCGGTGGTGCTGGCCATTGCCGCCGGCATCGTGCTCGGCGGGATCGCGGGCGGTTTGCTGGCGGTGCCGTTCGTCGCGGTGATGAATACCGCGATCCGGTCACTGCTGTCCGAGAACCCGGAGGAGGCGTTCGAGGAACTGCACACCGGCGAAGGGCACAGAATGTATTCGGCGGAGCCGGATAAACCGGAACCGGGCCGGTTCGACGTGGAGCCGACATTGGCGCGGGAGGCGGCCAGGGAGCACCCGGGTGGGGACAAGACCGATGACGCGGCCGGACCAGACTGAGGTCCGACCTGCCGAACTGAGCGCGGCCGACGCGGCGACCGCGCCGCTGTGGCGGGCCGTACAGGCGTTGCGGCTGGTCACACTGCTCTACGCGGTCGGCCAGCAGGTCGCATCGGTGCAGTACTACCAGCACCAGCAGCTGAGCTGGGTGCTGATCGCGGTGATGGCGGTGTGGTCCGGCACCTCGGCATTCATGTTGTCGCAGTGGCATTTTCCCGATGTGGCGCGGTTGCGGTGGTGGGTGGTGATCGGCGACCACGTGGTGGTTGTCGCACTCATCGCCTCGACCCGCTTGGTCGCCGATTACAGCTGGTACCACGGGCATCAGACGCTGCCGACCACGCTGTGGGTCGCCAATGCCGTTGTCTCGGCGGCGATTCTGCGCGGGCCGCTGGCCGGTGTGCTCTCCGGTCTGCTCATCGCGGCGGTGATCGTCACGGTGCGCGAACAATGGGGACAGGACGTGTGGGCCGATGCGACCGCACCGGTGCTCGTCTCCATCGGTCTCGCGCTCGGACTCGCCGCCAATACCGCGCGGCGCGCCCAAGGACAGCTGGAACAGGCCGTGCGGCTCACGGCGGCTGCCGAGGAACGGGAGCGGCTGGCCCGTGAGGTGCACGACGGTGTACTGCAGGTGCTCAGCTACATCAAACGGCGCGGCAACGAGATCGGCGGGCCCACCGAGGAACTGGCACAGCGGGCCGCGGAACAGGAAGTGGCGCTGCGGGTGCTGATCTCCGAACAGGGCAAACACGGGGACACCGGTGGCGCCGATGTCGATCTACGACCGCTGCTCACCGCGCACGCGACGCCATCGGTATTCGTTTCGACACCTGGTGAGCCCGTGCGGGTGGGGCGTTGGACGGCGGGTGAGATCGCAGCGGCGGTGGCGAACGCACTGTCCAATGTCGCACTGCATGCCGGCCCCGAGGCGAAAGCCTATGTGTTGCTGGAGGATACCGGCGACGAGTTGATCATCAGTGTGCGCGATGACGGCGTCGGTATTGCGCCGGGTCGGCTGGCCGAGGCGGAAGCCGAAGGGCGCATGGGTGTTTCGCGTTCCATTGTCGGCCGGATCGAAACGTTGGGTGGGACGGCGGTGCTGCTGACCGAGGAGGCGGGCGGTGTCGGATTCGGCACCGAATGGGAGTTCCGGGTTCCACGTACAGGAGGTGCGGTGTGACCGATGGCGATGCGGCCGAGACGATTTCGGTCATGGTGGTCGATGACCATCCCATGTGGCGCGACGGTGTCTCGCGGGATCTGGCCGAGGCCGGATTCGAGGTGGCCGCCACCGCGGACGGGGTCGGATCGGCCACCCGGCGGGCGGCGGCGGTGCGGCCCGCGGTGGTGCTGATGGATATGCAGCTGCCCGATGGGAACGGGGCGCAGGCCACCGCGGAGGTGCTGCGGGTATCGCCGCAGAGTCGGGTGCTCGTCTTGTCCGCCTCGGCCGAGCGCGATGATGTGCTGGACGCGATCAAGGCGGGGGCCTGCGGATATCTGGTGAAGAGCGCGTCGGCCAGCGAGCTGATCGAGGCCGTGCGGGCCACCGCGGCGGGGCAGCCGGTATTCACACCCGGACTGGCCGGGTTGGTGCTCGGCGAGTACCGGCGAATGGCGACTGTGCCCGCGCAACCGGATGAACCGCATCGGCCCGCGCTCACCGAGCGCGAGACCGAGGTGTTGCGGATGGTGGCGAAGGGCTTGTCCGCCAAGCAGATCGCCTCCCGGCTCGGGCTCAGTCATCGGACGGTGGAGAACCATGTGCAGGCGACACTGCGCAAGTTGCAGTTGGCCAATCGCGTCGAGCTGACCCGCTATGCGATCGAGCAGGGTCTCGAATAGCGCGATATCGGCTCGGCGGCCGTTAGGAGTTCGGCCACTGATTTCTTCCTCGCTACTGTGGCGATCGTGACGGGCTCGGGCCAGGGACCGTCGGCATCGGATGCCCGTAATGCCCGGATGCGAGATGGGGGCCGATGGATTCGAGTTGGGTGGACGCTGGAATCGGGGATTGCCCTGATGCACCTGACACCGAGGGCTCGGTAATCTCGAATTCATGGGCGGCCCCGAATCGGTATCCAATGGCGTCGGCTCCGGTGACGTGGTCGGCGACCGTGAACTGCGCGTCTCCGACGCCGAACGCGAGCACGTCGGCCAACTGCTGCAGCGGGCGGTCGGGCTCGGCATGCTCTCACTCGGGGAATTCACCGAGCGGATGGATACCGCGCTGGCCGCCAAGACCCGCGGTGAGCTCAATGCCGTACTGGTCGATCTGCCCGGTGTCCGGCTCATCGGTCAGCCCGCCGCACCGCCGTCGACATTCGTCAACGCCACCCCCGGCTTTGTGAAGCGGCCGGTATCACCGCCGCCGTCGGTTCCGTCGCATGCCACGCCCGGCAATGTGATCCGCAGCCGCCTGTCCGGCGTCAATCGCCGCGGGCCATGGCAGGTCGCGCCATCGCTGCACCTGAACAACTGGCTGTCCGGCGTCACCCTCGACTTCACCGAGGCGATCATGTCCACGCAGGTCGTCGAGGTGAATGTCGACGATTATTTGAGCTCGCTCACCCTGATCGTCCCCGCCGAGGCCACCGTCGACCTCAATGGCGTCGACCTGATCGGCTCCAGTGTCAACAACAAGGTCCGCACCGGCCCGCCCTTCGGCCCGCTGCACCTGGTCGTCCAGGGCCGGATCCGCTTCGGCTCGGTGACCGCCAAACACACCCTGCGCGCGCAGTGGCGCAAGTTGATGGGCAGCTGATCGTCGGTCTAGTCGTTGACGCCGATGCGGCGGGCGAAGGCGCGCAGCGGGACTCGGCGGTCATGGTCGAGCAGTTCGGAGACGATATGCCTCGGCAGGGTCTGGTATTTGATCCAGTCGGCGCCGCCGACGCGTTCGGCATTGAGCAGTGCGTCGAGTGCGCGCTGGTGCTGGCCGGTGCGGGTCAGGGCGACGGCGGTGTCGGTGAGGTGGCGGGCCCGGGAGGACTGTGGGAGACCGCAATTCGCGGGCATATCCTTCGCGGCGGCCAGCGCCTCCGGATAGCGTTCGGAGCTGACATTCACATCGACGGTCTGCATGACGACTTGTGAAGGGCCGAAATAGGTTTCGTAGTCGTGCCGATCCGTGCCGATGCGCAGTGCGACCTCACCGGCCGCCTGGACCAGCGACAGCGCTTCGGGCACGTCCTGTGCGCGGCCTGCCGCGGTCGCACCCTGCAATACCAGTGACCCGTAGGCGGACAGATGCGCCAGGGTCTGCTCGCCCTCGGGTTCCAGGCTCGCCGCCGCACGCAGCGCGACCTTGCGCGATTCGTCATAGCGGCCCTGCACCAGCAACTGCCAGGCGACGGAGCCGCGGATGGTGGCCGCCAGCAGCGGGTCATTGCCTTGTTCGGCGGCGGCCAGTGCCTGCCGGATCGCCAGGAATGCCGGATCGGTCTGGCCGAGGTGCACAAGTGTGCAGCCGGTGACCCAATACATGCGGGCGAGCAGTTCATTCGCGGGGGCGACCGTGCCGTTGCGGGCGGCGTGCACCGTGGCCCGCAGCTGGGTGAGCCCCGACGGCAGGATCGAGGTCAGCAACTCGTAGCGGCCCGTCCAGTAGGCGCCCCATGCGTAATCGACTGCGCGACCGGCCTCGTCGAGGCCGATCGCGTCCTCATCCGGTATTTCGCCGAGCAGATCGTCGACCGGGGTCAGTGCGCGCCGGATCGCGACGATGCCAGCGTCCGGATTACCGGAGGGTATGCCGTGCCGCTTGCCCACCAGGTCGGAGATGTCGACATCGAGTGCACGCGCGAGTTTTTGGAGGCTGGCTATCGACGCGGTCTGGCGGCCACCCTGTTCCAGTTTGCGCACCAGGTCCACGCTGACACCGGCTTGGTCGGCGAGTTGGCGCTGGGTGAGCGCCTTTCCGCGGAAGAGCCGTATCCGCACGCCGATCGAGGAATCGTCCATGTAGCCAAGTCCTTTGTTACATCCTTGTTTCAGCGTACGACGTTAAGTGATTGCGCTCACCCGAAGTGGGACATTACGTACGACTCGTTCACGCTCAGTTGGAATACCGTTGCCTTTCTGCAACTTTGAGAATGCAAAGGGCGGCGGCAATGAACACCATGCCGAATACCACCGTGCGAGCTCTCCGCGCCGATCGCGCGCTCGAGCCGGGTGCACACACCAATAGCTTCGCAAGCCACATCCGGCATGTACGCGAACAGCACGGCCCGCTACGTGCGGGGGGCTGCCCGGTCCGCCGGGGCGGTGAGGGGTAAGCCATGTTCGAGCGCTGTCACTCACCCAATGAAGTCGCGCATTTGCTGCGACATCGGTACGGGTTGCCGGTTCAGCTGCTGGCAGGCCGCCCGATGATCACCACCGGCTCCATCCTCGGCGCCCTGGTTATGCCACCGGACCTGGGTCGCAAGGTCCTCGCCACGCTGGATCGCAGCTACACCGCCCCCGTGGTCGCCGATCCGGGCGAGCGCACCTGGACCTTCCTCGTCGCACCCCCGGGCCCATCGAGTCCGGTCGATATCAGCGTGCGCCGCTGCCTGGCCGGACACCATGTGACCGTCATCCCCGGCGGCCGCTACGTCATGCTCCCCACCACCGATTCCCAACTCGGCTGGCACTGGGCGGGCGAACCGGCCCCCGGCGTCCTGCGCATGCCACCCCGCTCCGCGGTGATCAACGCGGTCCACCAGGTCACCACGATGCGAGCGCCGACCAGGTAGGCCTCTGCCCCGACTGACCCCACCTGCAGTTGCTGGTGTGGGTCAGTCGGAGTGTCACGCTGTAGCACTCGATGTGGAAGCGGCCCGCGTATACGGCCGGGTGTCGGCCGCGGTCGTTGCCGTCGGACGCAAGCCCCGCAGGCGTCTTGTCGACTTGATGATCGCCTCGACGGCGATTGCCAGTGAACTACCGCTGTTGACTACCAATCCCAGTGACTTCGTCGGCTTGGAGCGGTGCCGATCGCGCGACCCGCCGGGTAAGTCTGTAGGACCCTTCGAACAACGCGGCGCCGCAAGTCGGGTAGATATCTGTGGCCCACCGAGGATTTCTACTCATGTCTCGGCGTGGTGCGCGAATCAGCATTGGGGACATGACTACGTCTATCGATCCCGCGCTGATTTCGCGGTTGTCAGGGGAGTTCACCGCGTTGGGGACGCAAATGGGCGTTCTGGGGCGAGACCTGGATCTGCTGCGCTGTCAGATCGCGGCGAGCTCGGTTGCGGCATCTGATGTTTCGAAACATGCGGCGGACGCACCGACTGCCGTGGATTCGCCGCTCGATTCGGTTCCCGTGCCATCCAGTTCGTCTGCGAGTGTGCCCGGCGCATCGGCGGCGGTCTCGAGACCCGATGCCGGATCTGGAGCTTCTGGGGCGGCCGGTAGCCCGAGGGCTGTGTCATCGACGGAATCATCGGGCGCTTCCCGAGCGCAGCAGGCCGAGCCGATATCCGGCGCTACGCCTGCGACAGCGGTTGTCTTTGATGCTCATGGCGCGCCTGCGGTTGCCGCGATTCCGGGTATTCACGGCGTTCCTGCGTCGTCGTCAGCAGTGCTCGGTTTCGAGGGCGCGGTCTCAGGGGCCTTGGCGGGTCACCGGAAGCAGCCGCCGGAGGCTGTGCCGCCGGGAGTATCTGGGACGGGCGCGGTGCCAGATGCTGCAGCCGTGCCCGCCGCGGATGACGTGCCTGGTGAGGCTGCGGTGTCCGGCGCTCCAGCTGTGCTTGCTCAGGGTGGGGTGCCTGGTGCGCCTGCCTCGGGTGCGGGGTCTGCCGCACCTGCGGTGGCGGCGGAGCGGTCCGCGTCGGATCCTGCCCCGGAGACGGGGCGGATTCCGGTGCCGCCAGCTGTGCCTTCGGGTTGGGCACAGCCTGTGCCCGCGTATGGGGTCGGCTATGTCCAACCGGGCGCTGGTGCGGTGGCCGGTTGGGCGGCCGTGCCAGCTTCTGGCGGGTCAGTGGGAGCTCCCGGTGGGTATGGGCAGCCGGTGGGGGTGCCGCTGGGAACGGCGGGAGTTCCGGGTGGGTATGGGCAGCCGGTGGGGGTGCCGCTGGGAACAACGGGAGGTCGCGGTGGGTACGGGCCGATGGGGATGCCGCAGCGTTCGGGGGTGATTCCACCGGGGATGTGGCCGCCGGTGCGGGGTGGGGCGGGTTCGGCGCGGACGCCGTGGTGGCAACAGGAGGGGATGATCAGTCGGGTATTGGCGGTGGCCGGGGTGGGGGTGACGCTGATCGGGGTGGTCATGCTGCTGGTGCTTGCGGCGCAGGCCGGATTCTTCGGTGAAGTGCCGAGAGTCGTTGCCGGGGTGGTGTTCTCGGCGGTTTTGGTCGGGGTCGGGGTTCGGGTGTTCGGGCGGGCCGGGGGTCGGGTCGGCGGAATTTCGTTGGCGGCCACGGGTATTGCGGGAGCTTATCTGGATGTGGTTGCGGTGACGGCGATCTACGGATGGCTGCATTCGGTGGTCGGGCTCGGGGTGGCGCTGGCTGTCGCCGCGGGCGGGGTCGGGTTGGCGATGCGCTGGCAGTCGCAGCCGCTCGCGGTGCTGGTGGTCGCGGGTGCGGCGGTGTTGTCGCCGTTCGTGACCTCGGAATTGGTACTGCTCGCCTTCCTGATCGTGCTGCAGTTGACCTGCGTGCCGGTGCAATTGGCACGCGACTGGCCGTTGCTGCATGTGGTGCGCACGGTGCCGGTTGCGTTCGCCACCTTGGTCGCCATTGCGGTGGCCGCGGTCGGTGATCCGGCAGCGGGCCGGGTCTACTGGCTGCTCACCGCCGCGGTGGCGATCGCATTGATCGGGTTGGTCGGCGGTGTCCTGGTGGTGCGCAAGCGATCCGGGGATATTGTCGCCGCGCTGGCCTTCGCCCTGTCGGCCGTCCCGCTCTTGGCGGCACCCGCGCTGTTCGAGCGGCACTCGGCTGCTCTGGTCGCTGGGATCTATGCGGCGGTGCTTTTGGCCGTGGCGGCATTGTCAATGGTGCCGAAACTGCGCGAGCTGGTGCGGATTCCGAAATCGATCGCACTCGTCGCCGCGATAGCCGGTGCGTTCGCACTGCTCGAAGCCTGCCTCGGAGTCACCAGGGTGTCGACCCTGCCGATCGCGCTGTTCCTGGCCGCGCTGTGCTTCCTGGGGGTGGCAGGTCAGCAACGCTCTCGTGTCACCGCCGCCTTCGGCGCGGCCTATACGATGGTCGGCGTCATGGCGTACTTCGTCACCGTGACGCCGGAAGCGCTTGCGACACAACCGATCGCGCAGGAGCGCATGGGCATCTCGACCGCATTGGGCGCAGTCCTCGCACTGGCCGTGATCGCCACGGGCGTCTGGTGCGCCAGGAGACTCCCCGGCATGACCAGGGGCAGCACCGATGAATCGACGCTGTTCGTCGTCGCCAGCATCGCGGGCCTGTATGCCGTGACCGCGGCGACGGTCTCGATCGGCATCGCAACCGGTGCCACCGACGGTTTCATCATCGGCCACAGCGCCGCCACCATTATCTGGATGGCCGCAGCCACCGCCGCGCTGCTCTTCGGCCTGCGCAAGCTGTCCCGCTCGGCCGCGGTGGCCAAACTCGCCCTCGGCTCCGGACTCCTCGTCACGGCAGCGGCATTGGCCAAACTGTTTCTGTTCGACCTCGCCACCCTCGACGGCCTCGTCCGAGTGGCCGCCTTCCTGATAGTCGGCGTCCTGCTCCTGCTCGCGGGCACCCGCTACGCCCGAGCCTTCGCCGAAGCCGGTGCCCCGAAACGAAATCCGGACGACGCCCCAACCAGCTGACGCCCACCGCATCTGCACGCACAGGCCACCCAGTCGCTGGATCGTGCATCCACACCCTGAATCCGGTCGACATCACACGCCGCTGCCAGAGCTGTGCCGCCGCAACCCAAAGTTGCGGCCGCACAGTTCTTCTGGTGACACGCACCGCGCGGCTCCTGATCTTCGCCTCGTCCGGGCCACCGGTAGCTCGATCGTGCAGCCACGTTCCGGAAGAGCCGACATCGCACTGCGCTGGCGTAGCTGACCGCACAACCTGGGCCGCGAACGGGCTTACAGAGTTGACGTCCGGCGCTATCTCGCCGCGCAGGATATGGAAACGCTCGGCCCCGCCGCCCGGCCGAGGCCTGCGCGGCAGCCGAGCGGATCGGTTCCTACAGCGACCACGGTAATCCTCGAGCTGGCCCAGCAGGCATGGGGCGTCGGTCGCGTACTTCCGTCGCGCCACTACGACCGTGCGGCACTCGATGCCGGTTGACGATCCGCGCCGAGCCCCTGAATATCGCAGCGCCGGTGTACTTCTCGACGGTCACGCGGAGCCTCTCGACGCACCGAACGTCGATTACTCGCGACCCCTGCGGCGCAGCAGTTCGTTCACGCTTACGGTGCGGCCATCGCTGCTGTGGTGGCGGCCTTCGTCGGGTTTGCCGATGCCGCGGCGGTTGGAGCGCAATTCGGCCATCCAGTTTTCGATGCTGCTGCGGCTCTGGTCCGGGACGTCGTCATTCGATTGTGGGGTGGCGGGTTGTTCGGGCGCGGCGTGATGGGCCGGGTGGTCCGACGAAGCCGTTGGCAATGGTGTGGGCTGGGCGGGCGGCGGTGGCGGCATCGGCGCAGGTGTCGGGGGAATCGGATACGTCGGCTCGGACGCCCCCGGAATCCTCGGCATCGGCCGCGGTCGAGGGACCGGATCGGCCGCCGGGCGCGCGGGCTGCACAGCGGGTACGGGAGGCGCAGACGGATTCACCCGCGGCCGTGTCGGATCGTGCGGCGCCGGCGGATCCGCCGGGATCTTGGTCAGATGCTGTGTCGGCGCCTCGGCCTCGATCTCCTCGATCGTGCGCGGACGGCGCGGGCCGCGGGTCCGGGTCGCGGCGTTATCGGAGAGCGCGGGCATCTGCATGGTCGGCGGATCGGTGATCGGCGTGGTCTTGACCAGGTCGACGACCTCACCGCCACCGGGCCGCTCATCGTCGAGAATTGGCTCGCCGAGCCCGACCTTCTGCTGCACCTTCTTCATCCACGCCGGTGCCCACCAGCAGTCGTCACCGAGCAGTTTCATGGTGGCCGGGACGAGCAGCATGCGCAGGATGGTGGCGTCGATGAACAGCGCCGCGATCATGCCGTAGGCCAGGTACTGCATCATCACCAGATCGGAGAACGCGAACGCGCCGGTCACCACGAGCAGGATGAGCGCGGCGGCGGTGATGATCCGCCCGGTCTGCGCGGTACCGATGCGCACCGCCTCGGTGGTCGATGCCCCCTGGGTGCGCGCCTCGACCATGCGCGACAAGAGGAATACCTCATAGTCGGTCGACAGACCGTAGATGACCGCGATGATCAGCACCAGCACCGGCGACATGATCGGCTGCGGGGTGAAGTTCAGCAGGCTCGCGCCGTGCCCGTCGATGAAGATCCACGTCAAAATGCCGAGCGTGGAACCCAGTCCGAGTGCGCTCATCAACGCGGCCTTGATCGGCAGCACCAGTGAGCCGAAGGTCAGGAACATCAGCAGCGTGGTCACGAACAGGACCAGCGCGATCATCCACGGCATCCGATGCAGCAGCGCATCGATGCTGTCCTTCTGGATCGCGGGCTGACCGCCGACATACATCTGCACGTCGTCCGGGATTTCGAGGGAGCGCAGATATTCGATGGTCGGATCCGCATTCTCCGAATCCGCGAGGGTCGCGCTGGTGCGGAACACTTCCTTGTTCGTGTTGGACTGGGCAGGCACGTCGAATGTGCCGTTCAAGCCGGGCGCCTGTTTGGCCGCGGCCCACACCTTGCCGACGTTATTGCTGTTGTCGGAGACGAAGACCAACTGGATCGGATCGGATTTGCGTAGCGGGAAGATCGAGTCGAACTTCGCCTGCGCGAGCCGCGTCGTATTGTCCGGCGGCAGATACCGCTCGTTGATACCGCCGAATGCCAAATTCTTGACCGGAATGATCAACAGCAGCAACAGAATGCAGATCGGGATGGCGATCTTGAGCGGATGCTGCATCACCCAGCGGGTCGACTTGCCCCAGAAGCCGTTCTCGACTTCCTCGGCGGTCTTGGTCTTGCGGAATCGCTTGAGCCCGAGCATATCCACCCGCGACCCCAGGATGCTGAGCATCGCGGGCAGAATGGTGATGGCGGTCAGCGCGGCCAGCGAGACGGTCGCGATCGAGCCGTAGGCGATCGATTTGAGGAAGCCCTGCGGGAACAGCAGCATGCCGCCGAGGCTGGCGATGATCATGGTCGCGGAGAACACGACGGTACGACCCGCGGTCATCACCGAACGCCGCACGGCTGCGCGCGTGTCATAGCCTTCGGCGAGTTCCTCGCGGAACCGGCTCACGATGAACAGGCCGTAGTCGATGGCCAGACCGAGACCGATCATCGAAACAACCGGTGAGACAAACGAGTTGACCTCGGTGAACTCGGTGGCGAAGCGCACGATGCCCCAGGCGCCGATCACCGTGAGACCACCCACGATCAGCGGCAGCGCCGCCGCGACCACACCGCCGAAGATAAAGAACAGCAGCACCGCGACCGCGGGGATGGCCAGGATCTCCATCCGCTTCTGGTCGGCGGCCATGGTGTCGTTCAGCGTGCCCGCCACCGCCTGCAGACCCGCGACCTGCACATCGACGCCCGGAATGGCGAAGGCGTCCTTCACTTTCCGGAAGTTGCGCACCATATCGGTGTCGTTGTCGCCCTTGATGGCGATCGAGGCGAAGGTGTACTTCTTATCCTTCGAACCGAACGTCAACGGTGAGGCCGGACCGGTTTCGGTCTGCCAGTAGGCGCCGTTGATCTTGGAGATCTCGTCGGGATGGTTCTTCGGCAGGCCGTTGAGACTGTCGACGATCTTCTGCCGGAATGCGGGATCATCAATCGTCTTACCGTCCGGCGCGGTGTACAGCACGATGACATCGCTGTTGTGATCGCGTCCGAACGCCTCGTCGGACATCTTCGCCGCTGTGGCCGATTGCGATGTCGGGTCATCCCACCCGCTGGAGCTGAGATGGTCTTCTAGGCCGAGGCCATAGCCGCCAAGTGCCAAGAGTCCGGCCGCGACAATGCCGATGACGGCGAAGCGCAGTCGATAGACCAGATCGCCCCAGCGTGTGAACACTAAGCGACTCCTTGGGCAGGGCGAGAGGTGAGCAGCGCCGACAGCGGCCGGAACGGCTGCAGCCAGGCACCCTCGTCGGGCAGCGAGTCGAGGCTGACCCTGGGCAGCGGTTCACGGAACACGCCCGGGATGTCCTCGAGGTCGATGAATTCGAGGGTATCGGATGTGACGGCCCAACTCGCATGCTCACGGAAGCCGAGTATCTGAACAGGGATTCCGTTGGCGGCCAATTGTTCGAGTGGTTCGCGAAACGCCTGGCCGTCGGCGGAGGCGACCATGATGCCAGCCAGTCCGGCGCCGCGACTGCGTAGCTCGATGTGCGCGAGCATATCCGCGTCGACATCGGAGTCCTCATCGATCTTGGGCTTGGCGAAGACCGCGTAGCCGACATTGCGCAGCGCCTCCACCCACGGCCGCACCACATCCGCGGTGCCCGGCGCGATATTGGTGAATACGGTGGCTTCCGGCTCGACCCGGGTCACGCTGCCCACCGATAGCTCGGCGGTGCGCGCGAGCAGCCAGCGGCCCAGCGCGTCGAAGCGGGGTCGATAGGCGGCGGTCGGACGGCCGCCGAGGATGGCGCCGAGTCCCATATCGAGATTCGGGGCGTCCCAAACCAGCAGCACCCGACGCACATCGGGGCCCGCGGCACCGATCACCTCGGTTCCGGTGCCGTGCATTTCCCCGGCAACATCCACGACGTCACTGATGCTCATGCTTTCGCCTCGCTGGGGCTCGGCTCCGACATGGCCGTGATGACGGCAGAGCTAATCACTCGCTCGCTGCGCTCGCTCATCATCCGATCTTCCCCCATATGAACTCGTTGATGGCGCTTCCTGCGCGATGTGCCTTGCCTTCGAATTTGGTGACCGGCCTTTCGAAGCCGATCGGCGCGCTGTCACGATGCTCCGCGCTGTGTCCGCCCGTGGTCTCGTTCAGGCCGATGAGCTGTGGTTCCGCCGCGCCTACCTCGGCGATGAACTCCGCGTAATCGGCGTGGTCGGTCGCGACGTGCAGTACGCCGCCCGGCCGAAGGCGATTCGCGATCAGTGCCACCGTCGATGGCTGCAGCAGCCGGCGCTTGTGGTGCCTGGCCTTCGGCCACGGGTCGGGAAAGAAGACCCGCACACCGGTGAGCGACTGTTCAGCAATCATGTTTTCCAGCACGTCGACGGCATCACCGCGCAGCAGGCGGATGTTGTCGATGTGCTCGCGCTCGATGCGCTGCACCAGCTGGGCGAGGCCGGGCTGATAGACCTCGATGCCGATCAGGTTCAAATGGGGTTCGGCCTGTGCCATCGCGGCGGTGGCGGTGCCTGTGCCGCAACCGATCTCGATGACCAGCGGGGCCTCGCGGCCGAACCAGGCCGTGGCATCCAGAGGTTCATCGGCCACATCGCGGCCGATGCGCGGCCAGGTGCGATCCCAGGATTGCTGCTGGGTCGCGGTCAGCGCGCCCCGGCGCGAGCGGAAGCTCGTTACTCGGGGGTACAGGCGGGAGCCCGAGCCCTTTCGGGATCCACGGTCCGCCGGAGCCGAAGCTGTGGACGGCGGTCCGGGAACTGACTCGGCAGTGTGGTTCGCGGCGTCGTTCACGCGGTCCATTGTCCAGCATCGGATGATCAGGGCGGCAAGCGGCCGCTGGCGATTGCCTGCCGGTCGCTCGAAAGGCGCCGTTGGCGACCTGCACGCACGGGCCAGCCGACTGTTCGCGGCTGGCCCACTCGCCCGCTCAGGCGGCGCGTACGCGGCGGATTCGCCTCGTCGGCGCGGTCTCCTGACGCAGCGGTTTGCCCAGTACCACTTTGAGCGCGGTCCCGAGCATCTCCACCAGCCCGCGCACCCCGGCGGGTGAGGCCGCGACCGACCACACCGTGCTGTCGCTCTCCTCGTGCACCGGCTGCCCGGCCAGCCGATCGCTGAGCCAGTCCAGACTGATCGGGGTGGCCAGCGGGAGCAGTGAGAAGTGTTCGCTGAGCCGATCACGCACATAGGTGACCTGCGCACCGCCGCGCCGATACCGCTCGACCTGGCCGTCGACGCCGTCCATATGAATGATCTGGTCGTGTACCGGCTGCACTATCAGCAGCGGACAGGTCGGGGTGGAGTGGCCGAGCCGCAGGTCGGCGAGCATGGCCTGCAGATCGGGTGCGGCGAGCACCTCGTCGAGCGGTCGGGTCAGATGGTGGCCGACATCTCTATTGATGAGGCCGAGTATCGCCGAGAACGGTGTCGCCCGTTCGGCGCGTTCGATCAGTCGATGCCCCTCGGCATCGCAGTCGCTGTCGAATACCGCGGCCAGCGCCGGATACAACCGGCGCAGCGCGGCGACCACGATCGCGGGCAGTCCGGCGTAGTGCCCGCCGTTCAGCCTGGTGAAGACCTGTCCGGGATCGCCGACCGGCGCACCGAGCACGGCGCCGACGATATCGATCTCCGGTGCGTAGGTCGGCGCCATCTCGACCAGCCAGGAACTGGCCATGCCGCCACCGGAATAACCCCACACCGCGACCCGGGTGTCGGGCCGCAGACCGAGCGGCGCGAAGCGCAGTGCCGCGCGGATCCCGTCGAGTCCGCGGTAGCCGGGCTCGCGTGGCGCGCCGAAGTTACCGTGCGGACCCTCGTGATCGGCGATGCTCACCGCCCAACCCCGGCGCAGGGCATTGGCCACCAGCATCCATTCGAGTTGGGTGACCGAGCCGAGCGCATGGGAACCGCGGCGCAATGCGTACGAGGGCGAACATCGCTCGGCGACCGCGTCCATTGCGGTCTGGAAGGCCAGCAGCGGGCGGTCCTCGTCCGGCTCGGCGTCCAGCGGCAACAGCACCGTGGTGATCGCCGCTTCCGGCGCGCCGTGCAGATCGCAGCTGCGGTAGAGCAGCTGCCATGCCGAGACCTGCTGCGGCACAAGGCCGAACAGCGCGAGTTCGACGCGGCGGCTGCGCAGGATGGTGCCGGGCGGATGGGACGCGAAGCCCTTCGGCGGCCGCAGGAACGGATCGGCACTGGGGAGCAGTGGTTTACGAGCACCGGACGCATCCGGCTCGCCAGCACCGATGGCATCGATGGCCACGGCAACCTCCTCATCGAGACCCGGCGCGGCGGAACGCGTCCCGCCCGGTCGGCTTGTATACGATGCGGCGCTCCCCGGGGCAAGCTACCGCCTCGCACCTGCCGCTTCCACCGCATCTTCGAAATGTGAAGCTGCGCAGCGACTATGGTGCTGACCGTCACGTCAGATTAAGTGACCGCGGGTATCTGTGGGAACCCCGAGGTAGGGGGCTTGCCAGCGCACTAGACTGCGCGCATGAGCAGACCGACTGTGTTCATTACCGGTGCGGCGGCGGGTATCGGCCGGGCCACGGCCCTACTTTTCGCTGCACAGGGGTACCACGTCGGCGCCTACGACATCGATGAGGTGGGTCTGACCAGGCTCGCCGCCGATATCCACGCCACCGACGGCAGCGTGCGGACCGGGGTGCTGGATGTGACGAACGACACGCACTGGACCGAACGTCTCGCCGAGTTCCATGCCGACGAGCAGCGGCTGGACATCCTCATCAATAACGCGGGCATCCTGCGCGCGGGTCCGTTCGAATCGATCGACCTCGCCACCCACCAGGCGATTGTCGATGTCAATCTCGGCGGGGTGATCGCCGGCACCCACGCGGCGTTCGCCTATCTGCGCGATACGCCGGGTGCGCAGGTGGTGAATCTGTGCTCGGCCTCGGCGATCTACGGTCAGCCCGAACTGGCCAGCTACGGCGCGACCAAATCGGCGGTCAAGAGCCTGACGGAGGCATTGGATCTCGAATGGGAGCAGCACGATATCCGGGTGATCGCGGTGTGGCCGCTGTTCGTGTCCACCGCCATGGTGGACGGGGTGGAGACGGCCTCGACCAAATCGCTCGGCGTGCGCCTGACCGCCACGGATGTCGCGAACGGAATCTGGGACGCGACCCGCAAGCGCGGTCGGCTGCCGCGCGTGCACTACGAAATCGGCACGCAGGCAAAGGTACTGGCGACTGCCGCCAAATACGCGCCCAATTGGGCGGTGCGCACCGCGAATAAATACTTCAGCGGCAGCTGATCCTTTCCCGGGATCGGCGATGCGGTCGTCGCGGCGTGCCGACCGTGTCGAGCGGCCGGCGAGCAGTCGCTGCGTCCGCGCGATACATCGGCCCTGAGTCTGCAAGAATTGCGCACCGAAAAGGGGGTGTGCAGCTTTGCCGATAGCCACCGAATCCGACGGGCCCCGGATCCGACCGGGCGGATCCGCGCGGGAACTCGACCAACTCGACCAACTGCTCGCCACGCTGCGCTCGGGTGCGGATCCACGGATCGTGGGCCAAGTGGGGGCCGCCATCGCGAGATGGCGGCGGCCGCCGCGCATTCAGGTGACGGGCCGCGCGCACACCGGCCGAACCACCGTGCTGCACGCGCTGGCGCTGATGTCGGCGGTGGAGACCGCGCCGGTGGATGAGCCGGGGGTAGCCGATCCCGAACTCGACGCCGACATCATTGTCTACGTCCTGTCCGGCGCGCCGCAGCCCGCGGACCGGCGGATACTCGCGGAACTGCCGCCGGAGCGCACGGTTGCGGTATTGAACAAGGCCGATGCGATCGGATCCCGCTGGGGTGATGCGGTGGCCGCCGCCGAGCAGTACAGCGGCGGCTTAGGGACCGTCACACTGCCGGTGGTCGCCTCCCTGGCCGTGCGCACCAGGGCCGGTGCGCTGAGCGAGGCCGATATGGTCACGCTGCGCCGCCTCGCCGAGACCGCGGATCCCGCGCTGACGCTCTCGCCCGATCTGTTCGTCACGGCCTCGGCCGGTCCCGATGTCGCCGAACGCGAAGAGCTGCTGCAGCGCTGGGACCTCTACGGCATCACCTGTGCGCTGGCCGCGCTGCGCCAGGACCCCGATCTCGGCCCGCATGCGTTGCTGCAGGTCATGCACGCGGCCAGCGGTATCGATCCGCTGCACCGCCTGCTGCACCGCCGCTACGACCAGGTCTGCGCGCTGCGCGGCGGCGAACTGCTCGACGAACTGACCCGGCTGGCCGCACGCGCCGTCCCGGTCGAGGGCGCGAACACCCGGGACGTGCTGGAGGACTACCTCTTCGGCGATGACGCCCGCTGGCTCGGTCTCTGCGCGGGCCTGGCCTATCCGGAGGTCGCCCATCTCGCCGCCGGATATCGCACGCCGTCACCGGCCGATGCCGACGAAGCCCTGGCCCGTGCCGCCCGCTGGCGTGCCGTGGTCTCCAGCGATATGTCACCCGCCGCCCGCCGCGCCGCCCTGCGCGTCCACAACGGTTACGTCCGTCTATGGGAACGGATGAGCAGTGCCGGACTCTGAACAACCGGACGCGGGTGCGCCGGTCGGTGCGCCCGCGGCAGCGACACCGCCGGATGCGAAAGATTCGACGCTGACACCGGAGGTCGAGGCGGTCGTCGCGCGGTGGAATCCGCAGGGGACGGCGCTGTTGCGGGCGGTGCGGGGGACGGGGGTGGCGTCGGCGGTGACCTTGATCGGGCCCGATGACGCGAATACCAGCTTGTTGCGCACGGAGTTGGCGCGCTTCGAGCCGCGGATCGCACTGTCGGATCCGGTGCCCGATGCCAGTGCCGCGGTGGAAACCACCTCGCCGTCGGGCACCGCGCCATCGGCGGTCGCGCTCATCCTGTTGGACGCCGGTAGCGCCCTCGGCGCGGACACGCTGCACCTGGTGGATCGCCTGCGGACCGACGGCACCCGGATCCTGCTCGCCATGAACGGCATCCACGCCTATCAGGACTGGCGTGCGGTGCACGCGCACAACCTCGAGCTGCTCACCGCGCAGGGCATCGACGATCTGGAGGTCGTGCCGGTTTCGGCGCGGCTCGCGGTGGCAGGCCGCGCGGCGGGGGACGCGAGTCTGCTCGACCGCTCCGGACTCGGCGCACTGCACGCCGAACTGGCCGCCGCGACGGCGGGCGCCGAATCCGATGACCGCGTCACCGCCGTCACCGCGCGGGTGCTGGCCGATACCCGCAGGCGGGTCGCCGAACAGGTCGCTGTGCTGCGCGCGGGTGCGGCGCCGATCCAGTGGCGCGAGGAGCGCGCGGTCCTGCTCGCCGGGCGCGACGGCGGCCGGGCCACGGCCATGTCCGCCTTGCGCAGCCAGCTCCACCTGGCTCGGGTCGATCTGATGACCGACGTCGGGGCCAGGGTGCGGGCACTGCACACCGCCGCCCGCGGCGAACTCGATCGGCTGCGCCGCGCCGAATTCGGCGACTATCCGGAACGGCTGCAGCAGGCCGTCAACGAGCTGACCACCGCCCTGGACGGAACCATCGACAAGCGGCTCTCGGAACTCTCCGCTCGGCTCGGCGCGGCACCGGAACAAGACCGAGGCATGCCACCGCGCTGGCGCGATCCGGCACCCCGCGTCGGCCCGGACCCGGAACCGAGGCACCGGGGTGTCGAAGATCACCTCATGATCGCGCTCGGCGCGTCCGCCGGAGTCGGCATCGGACGCCTACTCGTCGCCCCGTTCTCGCTGGTGCAGGCACTGGATTTCGCGACCGTTCCGGTGACGCTGCTGCTCGGAGCCGGTGCGGCGGCCTGGGTGGTGCGTGCCCGTGGTCAGGTGGCCGACCGTGCCCATCTGCGTCAATGGGTATCCGACGCATTGGTGAACGTGAAGGCCCAGTTGGAGCAGCGCGTGGCCACCGCGCTGGTGGAATCGGAGACCGCGCTATCTGATCGGGTAATGCGCGCGAGCACCGAGCGAATCGTCGAAATCGACCGTCAGGTGGCCGAATTGGAGGCCAAACTGCGCCGGGCCGCGGCGGAGCAACCCGGACAGCTTGCGGCCTGCGAACGCGACATCGCCATCCTCGATCGGTATCGAACATCTTTTGATTAGGTAATTAGTGGGTACTCCTGGGGGAACCCGATTCCGTACTGGTCGTCACATCGCGTTAACCTCTAAAGCAGGAACCTGGGCGTCCGCTTCGTCCTTGTACGCGGTCCAGCCATGGCGCGCTTTCGACTGGTCGTAGCGGGTGCCTTCCCGCCAACGGTGGCGCTCGGTGTGTTCGCGCTGGTCATGGGCCATACTGCAGCGACTGCTCGCAGGTCGCTCGCAATGGTCAGCCCAGGCGGCGACACCGTGAACCGCCCATCTCAGGAGAGTTTTCATGACCTCAGCGACCATTCCTGGTCTTCGCGATTCCGACGGCAAGCAGCCGACCGAGCACAGCGAACTACTCGCCTGGGTACAGGAAGTCGCAGAACTCACTCAGCCAGAGCGAGTGGTCTGGGCGGACGGTTCCGATGAGGAGTGGGATCGGCTGACCACCCAGCTCGTCGCGGCGGGCACCTTCAAGAAGCTCAACGAGGAGAAGAAGCCGAACTCCTACCTCGCCCTGTCCGATCCCTCCGATGTGGCGCGTGTCGAATCCCGCACCTACATCTGTTCCAAGACCGAGGCCGACGCGGGCCCCACCAACAACTGGGTCGACCCCACCGAGATGCGCGCCACCATGACCGAGCTGTACCGCGGCTCGATGAAGGGCCGCACCATGTACGTGGTTCCGTTCTGCATGGGCCCGCTCGGTGCCGAGGACCCCAAACTGGGTGTGGAGATCACCGACTCCGAATACGTCGTGGTATCGATGCGCGTGATGACCCGGATGGGCACCGCCGCGCTGGAGAAGCTCGGCACCGATAAGCCGTTCGTCAAGGCGCTGCACTCCGTGGGCGCGCCGCTGGCCGACGGCCAGGCCGATGTGCCGTGGCCGTGCAACGACACCAAGTACATCACCCACTTCCCCGAGGACCGCGAGATCTGGAGCTACGGCTCCGGCTACGGCGGCAACGCCCTGCTCGGCAAGAAGTGCTACTCGCTGCGCATCGCCTCGGCCATGGCCCATGACGAGGGCTGGCTGGCCGAGCACATGCTGATCCTCAAGCTGATCTCCCCGGAGAACAAGGCGTACTACATCGCGGCGGCCTTCCCGAGCGCCTGCGGTAAGACCAACCTCGCGATGATCCAGCCGACGGTTCCCGGCTGGCGCGCGGAGACCCTCGGCGATGACATCGCCTGGATGCGTTTCGGCAAGGACGGCCGCCTGTACGCGGTGAACCCGGAGTTCGGGTTCTTCGGCGTCGCGCCCGGTACCAACCGCAGCTCCAACCCGAACGCCATGGCGACCGTCGAGGCGGGCAACACCGTCTACACCAATGTCGCGCTCACCGATGACGGCGATATCTGGTGGGAGGGCCTGGAGGGCGAGCACGACCACCTGATCGACTGGAAGGGCAACGACTGGTTCCCGCGGGAGACCGAAACGCTTGCCGCGCACCCGAACTCGCGCTACTGCACGCCGATGTCGCAGTGCCCGATCCTGGCCCCCGAATGGGACGACCCGCAGGGCGTGCCGATTTCGGCGATCCTGTTCGGCGGCCGCCGCAAGACCACGGTTCCGCTGGTGACCGAGTCCTTCGACTGGCAGCACGGCGTTTTCATGGGCGCCACCCTGTCGTCCGAGCAGACCGCCGCGGCCGAGGGCAAGGTCGGCACCGTGCGTCGCGACCCGATGGCCATGCTGCCGTTCATGGGCTACCACGTCGGTGACTACCTGAACCACTGGATCAACGTCGGCAAGAACGCGGATGCGAACAAGCTGCCCAAGATCTTCTACGTCAACTGGTTCCGTCGCGGTGGCGACGGTCGCTTCCTGTGGCCCGGATTCGGCGAGAACTCCCGCGTGCTGGAGTGGGTCATCGGCCGGATCGAGGGTTCGGCGCAGGCCGAGCCGACCGCGATCGGCCATGTGCCCACCGCCGCGCAGCTCGACCTCGAGGGTCTGCAGGTCGACCCCGCCGATGTCGACGAGGCGCTGGCCGTCGACGCCGACGAGTGGCGCAAGGAGATCCCGCTCATCGAGGAGTGGTTCGAGTTCGTCGGCGACAAGCTGCCCTCCGGAGTGCGCGACGAGTTCGAGGCCCTGAAGGAGCGCCTGGGCTGATCGTGCCCTGAAACTTATTCGCCCGCACCATTTTCTGAAACGGTGCGGGCGAATTCGTTTATTCAGCAGGTTATTCGGAGTACGGAGCCATCCGGACGAGTTGCAGAAATCCGACACTGTTCAGCAGGGCGGCACGGCCCTTCGGCACCGCCGCGGCCTCGGCCTTGAACGCGACGACCAGATGCCGCTTGACATCGTGGCGCGGATGCCGCTGCAACAGTTGCGCGACCCAGTCCGGGTCCAGTTCCGGATAGCGCGCCCCGATCACATCCACCGATGCGCCCGCCGATACGAATCCGCCGGGATCGCTCAGATCATCGGCGACGCCAGGGGTGATGTGCGCGGCGATCGCGGCCCCGATCGCCTGTGCGCGTTCCGGTTCCGCGCCCTCGCGCACCGCGAACGCCGCCGCTCGTTCGCCACCGGCCACCGCGAAACACCTTCCCGGGGTGGGGCTTTCGAGCTGTAGGTCATGCAGCAGGCAGGCGACATAGACCAGTTCGTCGTCGTAGCGAACACCGTCGAGTTCGGCGAGTACCCGGCCGAAGAAATAGGTGCGATACGAATGCTCGAGCATATGGATCGACAGCGATTCGCGGGCTTCGGTTTCCGCCGCCTTGGCGAGTTTCGAATCGGGCACCCGCAGTCCCGCGAACTCCAGACGCCCGGTGCCATGTCTTCCGAGCACCCGTTTGAGCTGCGCGCCACCCAGTTTCGGCAGCGTGCGCGCGACCTCGATCGCCAGTTGCCGGTGCTGTGTGCCGGACAGCGTCCCTCCGGTCCGCGTCGCCCATTCCCAATCGATGCCAGCAGGCGCACCCACGTCGTTCTCCTTCTCTCGAACGCTGCTCGCTGTTCAGTGAAGCGCCCTGGTCGATCGGCGACGAGTGGCAGATATGCCAGTAATGCTCGGATTTCCGCCAATCCGACGGGCAGATGCGTACCTTACCTGGTACCTCCGATTCCCCGGATGGGCTGCCAGCCCGAACGTTGCCGAGTCGTACCGGGCTTTTGCAGGACGTAGTGCCCGAGATGACTGTTCAGCGGAAGTCGGCCGCGTGGTCTCGCGCCCACTGCGCGAAGGTATGCGCGGGGCGACCGGTGACCTCCTCGATGATGGTCGAGACCTGCGGTGCCGCGGTGCGCCCGGCCTCCCATCCGGCCAGGATGGCATCGACGCCGATCGACGGCATGGTCCTGCCGAGTTCGGCACGCGCCTGTTCGACGGGAATCACCTCGAGGGTGATCTCGCGGCCGATGGCCGCCCCGATGTGCTGGACCTGCTCGCGCAGGGTCAGCGCCTCCGGTCCCCATACCGGGTAGGCGTGGCCTTCGTGCCCCGGTTCGGTCAATGCGGTCACCGCGAGTGCGGCCAGATCCTGCTCGTGGATGGGTGCCGTGCGGGCGTCGGCATAGGGCATCCGGACGATGCCTTCGTCGCGAATGGACCGCTGCCACCACCACAGTGCGTTGGTGGCGAACATGCCCGGCCGGATGAATGTCCAGTCCAGACCGGACCTTTCGATGGCGGACTCGATGACGGCGTGCATCCGGGCAATCGGGTTGTCCGCGGCATCGGCCCGCAGGACGGCCCCGGACGACAGGAACACCACATGCCGCACTCCGGCGGATTCGGCCGCCGCGACGAAACCGTCGATGCTGTCGGGTTTGGCGTAGAGGAATACCCGCTCGGCGCCGTCGAGTGCGGCGGACAACGTCTCCGGGTGGTCGAGATCGGCCGCGACGACCTCCGCGTCCGGCGGGAATTCCCCGATGGCGGGTTCCCTGCTCGTCAGACGGACCTGCTCGCCCTGCGAAATCAGCCCCGCCGCGACGTGGCGGCCGACATTGCCCCTGGCTCCGAAAATGACTGTGACCATGCAGGCAGCGTATGGCGGGAATAGCAGCAATACTCGGATTCATGCCAGACTGAGGACGTGAAGCAGGTAGTCGCGCTGGCGCTGGACGGGGTAATGACCTACGACCTGGCGTGTGCGGTGCAGGCGTTTCGGCACGGTCCGGGCAAGACCGGTGAGCCGGTCGGGTTCGAGATGCGGACCTGCGGGGTGCGGCCGGGGCCGGTGTGGACGCCGAACGGTTTCGGGCTCGAGGTGGACGACGGACTCGAGGCGCTCGAGAGCGCCGACATCGTGGTGGTGCCGGGGATCGCAGTGCCCACCTGGCCGCTGCCCGCGGAGGTGCTGGATGCGCTGCGGGCCGCCGCGGCACGGGGCGCGACAATGGTCAGCATCTGCACCGGCGCATTCATCTTGGCGCGGGCCGGACTGCTCGACGGACGCCCCGCCACCACCCACTGGGCGTATTGCGATGAATTCGCCGAGCTGTTCCCGGCGGTCGAGCTCGACCCCGGCGCGCTGTATGTGGACGACGGTGACGTGCTCACCTCGGCCGGTCTGTCCGCGGGGATGGATCTGTGCCTGCACATCGTGCGCCGCGAACTCGGCGCGGGCGCGGCGGCGGAACTGGCCCGCTGGAATGTGACGCCGCCGCACCGCGAGGGCGGCCAAGCCCAATACATCCCGGATGCCTTGGGCGCCAATGACTTCCCCGGCGCGCTCGCCGCCACCATGGCCTGGGCGGCGGCGAATCCGGCACAGGCGCAGGATGTTTCGGCGCTCGCCGGGTATGCGTTGATGAGTGAGCGCACCTTCATTCGCCGCTTCAAGGCCGAGGTCGGCAGCACGCCGCGGCGCTGGCTCGAGGCGCAGCGCACGGTGCGCGCTCGGGAATTGCTGGAGACCACCGAATTGCCCGTCGAAGTCGTTGCCGCGCAGTCCGGGTTCGGCAGCGTCACGGCGTTGCGGGTGCATCTGCGCGCGGCCACCGGCACGACGCCCGCCGGATATCGTCGGTCCTTGCGCCGCTAGTCGGGTCGATTTCGACGGTGAGAGAGCAATTCGCCGGGCTGCGAGCTGGCAGTGTTCCAGATCGCCGGACCCGGGGCGGCGGGGTGCGCTACCGTTGATTTGCCCGAACAATGTTTTCGGGGTCAGTGCCGAGTATGCGATGTGTACCCGGCAGTGGCCTATGCTTTGCGAGTACTCCGTCTCATAACCGACCAGTTCGATTGCTGAACGTTAACTGTTTGACTAGAGATCGACTGAACTACTTCCCTTTTCGACTCGTGAACCCGCATCGTCGCGGCCAACGATGAGATCGACGCGCGAGAGGTGGTTGGAGCTATGACCGATTTGGATATCGGCCCGTTCGCGATGCCCCAGGTAGCCGGAATCGAGCTGGCGACGGCGAGCACGCCGCTGCGGCGCGCTGCCGGGCGATTGCAGGCGGTCCTGCCGCCCGGCTGGCGCGTCGAAATCGTCGACGCGCCCGGTGCGCGGGGCATCCACAGCGCACCGGGTAGCGGTCGCCAGCCCGTTCTCCGGGTGGTTATGCCGGACCAGTAATTACCCGGTCCACCCCAGCGGCATCAGCAGGGACTTCTGTTCGCAGAATGCGTCCAGACCCTCCGGCCCGTTCTCCCGGCCGAGGCCGGAGGTCTTGTACCCGCCGAAGGGGGAGCCGGGATCGAACGCGTACCAGTTGATCGCATAGGTGCCGGTACGCACCCGCGCCGCGATTTCCGCACCGTGCTCGATATCGGTGGTCCACACCGAACCGGCCAGGCCGTAGACGGAGTCGTTCGCGATGGCCACCGCCTCGTCCTCGGTCTCGTAGGGGATGACCGAGAGGACCGGGCCGAAGATCTCTTCCTGTGCGATCGTCGACTTATTGTCGACATCGGCGAAAATCGTCGGCTCGACGAACCAGCCGCGATCCACATCCGCCGGACGGCCGCCGCCGAGTACCAGCCGCGCGCCCTCCTCCTTACCCTTGGCGATATAGCCCTCGACGCGATCGCGCTGACGTTCGGAGATCAGTGGGCCGAAGGTGGTCGCCGGGTCGGTGGGATCGCCGGTCTTCAGCGTCTTCACGTGTTCGACCAGCGCGTCCAGGATTTCGTCGTAGCGGCTGCGCGGCGCGAGGATGCGGGTCTGCGCGACACAGCCCTGGCCGCTGTTCATCAGGCCGGAGAAGGCGAGCACCGGAATGTTGGCGGCGATATCCATATCGGGCAACAGGATTGCCGCGGACTTGCCGCCGAGTTCGAGTGACACGCTCTTGAGCTGACCGGTCGCGATCGCGCCGATCTTGCGACCGACCGCGGTGCTGCCGGTGAAGGTGATCTTGTCGACGCCCGGATGGGAGACGAGGTATTCGGCGGCGTCGGCTTCGGCGGGCAGGATCGACAGCACACCCTCGGGCAGACCCGCGTCGGTGAAGATGTCGGCGATCTTATTGGCGGTCAACGGGGTCAGCGGCGCGGGCTTGAGCACGATCGTGCACCCGGCGAGCAAGGCGGGCGCGAGCTTATTGGCCGCGAGGAAAAGCGGCACATTCCAGGCGGTAATGGCCGCGACGACACCGCGCGGCTCCCGCGAGACCCGCGAGGTGCCGAACATGCCGGTGCGGGTTTCGTTCCAGGGGAAGGACTTTGCCAGTCCGGCATACGAGTCGAGCGCGGCGACCGCCGGAATCTGGTTGAGCGTCATGGCGATCATCTGCGGTGCGCCCATCTCCGCGGTGAGCGTGGCGAGCAGATCGGCCGAACGCTCCTCGATCAGACGCGCGGCACGCGACAGGACCTGGGCACGCTCTTCGGGCGGGGTGGACGGCCACGGACCGTTGTCGAAGGCGTGCCTGGCGGCGGCGACGGCCGCGTCGACGTCGGCGCGGCCCACCACCGGGACGCTGCCCACCGTCTCGACCGTCGCGGGTGAGATGACCTGGAGGCGCTCGGTGGAGGCTGGCGCGGTCCAGCGGCCGCCGATGAACAAGCTGTCGTAGTGCATGAGAACACGTTACAGTTTTGCGGCCCGATTGTCTGTAACCTGTTTCAGTTTTCTGTTCGAACAGCTTTCTGAACAGGGCAAATTCCAACCTGTCGGTTCGCTTTCCAGAGAACGCACTATTGCGTTCTGTTGCTGCAACGGTCATGCTGTAGCAACAGTTCAGCTCGCTCGATTCATTACGCAATTGGGGAGTCCGAGTCATGGCGGTGCAAGTAATCGGCCGGTCGCTGATGACCAGTGACCAGACCGAGCATCAGGCTAAAAGTGTTGGCGCGGGCGGGTGGGTGGTCTCCTTCCTGCCGGGCCGGACGCTGACCATCGAGCAGGCAACAGCAGCGATGCAAGCCGCCGAGGCGGTGGCGGTCGTCGGTCTGCTGGCCGATCAAGTCGGACTAACCACCCTGGAGACGGTCGGCCTGGCGATTCAGGAATCACCTTGGGCCGCAACGGCCAACACGTGCGGGCGCAGGAGCTGGCGACGGGGCTGGCTGGAAAAGTAGTCGCACCCTACTTGGTTGCCACTACCACCAGATTGCTCACCAGTAACTCTCGCAGTATCGGTACGTGAACCACCCACCAGGCCCAGTGCGGATGGTAGCGCGGGAATACGGTGCGCACATCGGCGGAAGTGCTTGCCGCCCAACGCAATCCATCGGCGGCACCGACCGCGAACAGCGACTTGCCGAAGCGGTTCTTCGGTTCCCGGCCGGTCTTGCGGCGGTAGCGGCGCGCGGCGAACTCCCCGCCGAGGTAGTGCCACGGACCGGTTTCGTGACCGCCGAACGGGCCGTGCCACACCGTGTACGACAACACGATCAAACCGCCGGGGCGGGTCACGCGCACCATCTCATCGGCCATGACCCATGGCTGCGGCACATGTTCGGCGACATTCGAGGAGAAGCAGATATCCACGGCGTTGTCGCGAAACGGCAGAGCCATGCCCGAGCCGCGCACCGCGCCGGGCACCGACAGACCGGCGGCATGCATCTCCGAAGGATCGGGTTCGACCGGGATGTAGCGCGCACCGGTCTTGACGAATTCGTCGGCGAAGTAGCCGGGGCCGCCACCCACATCGAGGATCGTCGCGCCGTCGAGCCCCTTTCCGGTGATATCGGCATAGAAATCGCCGATCATCGCGGCACTGTCGGCGGCAATGCCACCGTAGAAGACTGCCGGATCGGTCTGTTCGAACCGGAAACTGCCGAGCAGCCGCAGCGACCGGCGCAATGTCGCCCGCCGCGCGAACCGGGACAGGGACGGCCTGGTGCGCCGTGGGGCATGCGCCGCCACGGCCTCGGCTGGCTCGGTTTCAGCTCTCGGCACGGCGCAGAGTCTCGCACAGAGCTGATGAGCCGCTGCCGTCCCGCCTGCCCGGGGTGGGAATTGCGCATCGTACGGCGGGTCGATGCGGTGAGAGCTGGCTGGACGGGTGCACGGGTTAGGGTGTACGGCGATATCCATCGTCCCGGCTGGGACCTGTCGACCGAGAGAAGCTCCACCGTGCGCGAAGTCCTCCTGCTGTGCTGGCGTGACACCGGGCACCCGCAGGGCGGCGGCAGCGAACGGTACCTGGAGCAGGTCGGGGCCCAACTCGCCGCGCGCGGGGTCAAGGTCACCCTGCGCACCGCCCACTATCCGGGTGCGCCGAAACGGGAGCGCATCGACGGCATCGAGATCAGCCGGGCGGGCGGTCGATTCTCGGTCTATCCGCGCGCGCTGATCGCGATCACCCTGGGCCGACTCGGTATCGGGCCGCTGCGCGGGCTGCGCCCGGATGCGGTGATCGACACCCAGAACGGGATCCCCTTCTTCGCTGGCGTCGCGGCCGATGCCCCATCGGTGGTGCTGGTGCATCACGGACATCGGGAGCAGTGGCCCGTCGCCGGACGTTTCGTCGGGCGCATCGGCTGGTGGATCGAATCGCGGCTCTCGCCCCGCGTGCATCGGCACAACCAGTACCTGACGGTTTCGCTGCCCTCGGCCGAGGAACTGGCGACGCTCGGCGTGGACGGGTCACGGATCGCGGTTGTCCGCAATGGCGCGGAACCGGTTCCTGCCGACGCGCCGACCGGCTGCGCGGAGACCCGCGCCGATGATCCGCGCATTGTGGTGCTGTCCCGGCTGGTGCCGCACAAGCAGATCGAAGACGCGCTGAATGTGGTGGCCCGACTCCGGCAGCGGATCCCCGGCCTGCGGCTGGATGTGATCGGCGACGGCTGGTGGGCGGACAATTTGAAGGCCGATGCCCGCGACCTCGGCATCGCCGATGCGGTCACCTTCCACGGCCACGTCGATGAGCGGCGTAAGCATGAACTGCTGGCCCGCGCCTGGGTGCATGTGCTGCCCTCGCGTAAGGAGGGTTGGGGTCTCGCGGTGATCGAGGCGGCCCAGCACGGCGTGCCGACCATCGGCTACCGCAGTTCGCGCGGACTCACCGATTCCATTGTCGACGGTGTGACCGGGGTGCTCGTCGACGATGTCGGCCAGCTCGGCGACTCGGTCGGGGAACTGCTCGACGACACCGAGGCGCGTGCCGTGATGGGCGAGAAGGCGCGGGCTCGCGCGCGTGAATTCTCCTGGGAGCAAACGGGAAACGGTGTTTACGAGGTGCTCGCGGCCGCGGCCCGAGGCGAGTACACCTCGGGCCTCACGCCGCCCGGACTCTGATCAGCAGCGGTCCACGATCGCGGTGGTGGGGCCGTCGTGATGACGGATTGGGTTCGGATTGCGAGTTCGATGAGGGTGCCAGCGGTCGGGCTGTCGTGGATGACGGATTGGGTTCGGCCCGCGAGTTCGATGAGCGTGGCAGCGGTCGGGCTGTCGTGGATGACGGATTGGGTTCGGCCCGCGAGTTCGATGAGGGTGCCAGCGACCAAGCGCCGTCCGGAATATCGGCGAATCGGCCTCGGCACGCGATCTCGGTGATGGTGAGGGTGCCCTCGTGCGCAGTGTGATCGCTCGTTGCTCCCGTTCGGTGGGCTGGGTGGCGGCGTGTTCGGCCAGGCGGCGGAATTCCGCTGTGCCATTGGCGGATACAGAGAGTCGCAATCCGGGATAGATGCGTGCCAGCGGTTTTCAGGAGGGTGGCCGCAGTAGGGCGGTCAGTAGCAGTCCGCCGACGAGCAGTGCGGCCCAGATGAGGTGGGCGGCATAGGCGACTACCCGCTGGGTGTGCGATTCGGCGGGCCGGTCGGTGGTGCCGGGGACTCGATACAGTGCGAGTTCGGAATCGGTGTAGACCGTCGTCAATTGGGTGAGAGTTGTTTTCGACTCGCCGAGCGGTCCGGGAGTGGTGTGCTCGACCAGGACCCAGCCGACACCGAGGTCCGTAAGTTGCTGTGCCGAACCCCCGTGCAGCAGTATGGATTCCACTTCCCGGGCTTTGGCGCCTTCGCCGGCGACCGTTCGGCCGTGCACCGGGAGTTCGCCGGTCTGCAGCACGTCACGAGGCAGCATTCGCGGTGCCGGATCCAATACCGGTGCTCTGCCGCTGTACGGAAATTTCCGGAACATGCCCCCGGGCAGCACCGCGATGTCGCCGGGACCATCGATCCGGTCGGCTACTCGCTGCCAGCTCACCGGGTAGTGCACAGGGCGCAGTTGATTGCCCACCCCCCAGGCGAGATCGAACAGCGGCAGTATGAGCAGTGCGATGAACAGCGCTGCGGTCAGCGACATTGCGGTTGTTCGTGAGTTCCGGGCGGGCGGTTCGTTCGACGCGTTTGGGGTGAACCACATGGCAACAGTCCGGCACCCGGCCGCGGCGCACAGCGCGTAGGCGGGCATTGCCAGTGCTACGTACTTCTGTGTGTCACGCAGCAGCCCGGTGCCGGGCACGTTGGTAACGAGCCATTCCAGGACGCTCATCCCCCACGATGTCGCGCCCGAGGCTGGTAGTAGGACTGCGGCGGCCGCGAGTATCAGTAGAACGCGGCGAATTCGGATGTTCGCGCGATCGGTCGCGGTGGTCTCGGCCCCGAGTTTTGTCGAATGGGCTGTGGCTGCTTCGGATTCGACATGGGTGGCGCGGCCGGTCGGGACTGTGGTGCCGGGTTCGATATCGGTGGGAGATGTGGGTTGGGTTCGGGTGTTGTCGCTCGTTGCGGTATTCGGCTTGGGTTGGGCGGGTGTCGAATAAGTTGTGGCGGTGGCTGATTCGGTATCCGGGGCAGTGGGGGTGGCGGCTGGAGAGCGGGGAGGGATAGTGCCGGTCGTGGACGTCTTCTTGGTCCAGATGGCGCGGATGCCGGTTGCCACGAGGATCAGGAGTAGGGCGGTGCCGATCATGGCCAGCGGGGTGGTGCGGGAGGTCGGGACCGAGTCGGCGTTCCAGATGCCGCCGAGTCCGGCCAGGCTGCCGAGGGTGCCGAGGGCGGGTTCGGCGCGAGCGGCGAAGGCGGCGATTCCGGCCGGGTCGGAGGGTTCGGAGCCGGCGCCGGACAGCGCCGTCGCGGTCAGCCACGGCGCGGATGCGGCCAGCAGGAGGGCGAATGTTCCGAGGAGGTTTCGACGTCCGATCAGCACGACAGCGGTGCAGCCCGCGAGCAGTGCGCCGGTCGGAGTGAGTCCTGCGGCGGCGAAGCATGCGGCCAGTGCGGCACATGCGGACGCCGTACTCCGCGTCGTGTCCTTCCTGTTCGCACGGTGGAATCGCGCGCGGCGACCGACCGCAGCTGGCGCGGGAGTGCGATTGCGAGGGGTCGCGATAGCTGTTGGGTCAGCGCGGTCGGTGTCGGTCGGCGCGATCGGCCTGTCCGCGTCGGGTTTGTTGAGTGCCTTGTTGCTGGGGGTGGGATGCGGTGAGGTGGGCCTGTCCGCGTTGGGCTGGTTGAGTGCCTTGTTGCCGGGGGTGGGATGCGGTGAGGTGGGCCTGTCCGCGTCGGGTTTGTTGAGTGCCTTGTTGCTGGGCGCGGCATTCGGCGCGCTGCGTTGGCGAATTCGGTAGGCGGCCAGCACGGTCCACGGCAGTGCGGCGTAGCCGGTCAGCAGACTCCAGTGGCCTTGCAGCAGACGTTCGGCCACATACGGATTCCACAGGGCGACGGTGACCGCGACCAGTTGCGGTCCGGTCGATACCCGGAGCAATTCGCGGGCCAGCACCGCCGCGCCATATCCCGCCGCCCACAGCGCGACGACCAGGATCGCTTTGACGATCAGTCCGCCGTCGATGACCGCTGACAACGCCGCGAGCAGCGCGTCCTGCGGCACCGCGCGCGGGGCCGCGGCACCGAGCCCCAGCGCCGAATCCGTCGCATAGGAGCGCGGCGTACTCACCGCATCCCGCAGCAACAGATAGCCCGGCCCGAGCAGCGGACCGGCAATGAGCAGCGACAACACCCCGCTGTACCCGGCCGGTGCGAACCGCACCCACCGTGCGCACCGAGCCGGCCAGTCACTCACGCGTGCACCCTACGTTCCATACCCGAACCCGCCCGCCCCCGGGCCATGCCCACCCCGGCTCCGGGCCTACGGAAAGTGCGTACCAGCGCGCCGACCGCCGCTGCACCGCTCGCCGTATTCGAATGCGTCTCCGTGCCTGGGTTTCGTACCCGAGAACCTGTCGGTGGAGTGCGCGGGGATCTGTCGGCTGGGCGTGTGTGGGCTGGGACTTGTCGGGGCGCGCGCTGTACCGCTTGCGGTATTCGACCGTGCCCGGATCTCGCACCCGAGAACCTGTCGGTGGAGTGCGCGGGGATCTGTCGGCCGGGCGTGTGTGGGCTGGGACTTGTCGGGGCGCGCGCTGTACCGCTTGCGGTATTCGACCGTGCCCGGATCTCGCACCCGAGAACCTGTCGGTGGAGTGCGCGGGGATCTGTCGGCCGGGCCTGTGTGGGCTGGGACTTGCCGGGGCGCGCGCTGTACCGCTCGCGGTATTCGTATGCGTCTCCGTGCCTGGGTTTCGTACCCGAGAACCTGTCGGTGGGGGTGTGCGGGGATCTGTCGGCGGGGCGTGTGTGGGCTGGGACTTGTCGGGGCGCGCGCTGTACCGCTGGCGGTATTCGAATGCGTCTCCGTGCCCGGATCTCGTACGCAAGAACCTGTAGCCGGGTGCGTCCGGGTGGATCTGTCGGTCGGGGGTGCGTGGCCTGGAACTTGTCGGGACGGGTGTGTGCGGGGCTCGGGGGTGTAGGTGGGACGATTGCGGCGTGCCTGCCATCCGTCGTCTACCTGTTGTGGCGGATCTGACGTTGGTGACGGCTGGGGCGATGACGGCGAATGTGGCGGGGTATCTGCTGCAGATGCTGGCCAGCCGGTGGTTGGGGGTCAGCGGGTACAGCGAATTCGCGAGTCTGCTCGCGGTGCAGTTGCTGTGCGCGGTGCCGGCGCTGGCATTGCAGAATGTGGTCGCCCGGGAATTGGTGCGCGGCGCGCGCGTCTCGGCACTGCGTCGGTTGCAGTGGCGGTGTGCGGTGATCGTCGCGGTGGTCGCCGCGGCGCTGGTCCCGTTGGTGACCGTGGTGCTGAATGTCGGCGTGATCGCGTGCGCCGCCGCCCTCGGCGCGGCCCCCGCCCTCGTGCTGCTCTCCGGCGAACAGGGCATCCTGCAGGGCGGCAGACGCTTTCGCGCATTGGCAATAGTCCTCGGCACGGCCGGAATCGCCCGCGTAACTCCGGCCCTCGTAGTCCTCGCACTCGGCGGCACCGCCGCACCCGCCCTCTGGGCCGCAGCACTCGGAATCATCGCCGCCGCCGCCCTCGCCCGCTACACCGCATCCACACCCCCACCCCGCCCTCGCCCCACAGTCGACACAGGAACGGAACCGTCCCCCCACGATGGCTCCGAACCACCAAAATTTGGCATCGGCTCTGCCGACCAACCGACGCGCGGGGTCGGTTCAGGTGAACCGACGCGCGGAGTTGGTTCAGGCGAACCGACGCGCGGAGTTGGTTCTGGGGAGGCGGCGCGCGGGGTTGATTCCGGCGGGGCGGCGCGCGGGGTTGGCTCTGGGGAGGCGGCGCAGGAGGTTGGCTCCGACCAGCTGAAGAGTGGGGTTGGTTCCGACGAACTGAAGCGTCGGGTTGGCTCCGGCCGCTCGACGCAGGGAGTTGGCCCCGATGGATCGACGCGTGCGATTCGGGCCGAAGGAATGCGTGGCGCCACTCGGTGGGTGGCGCGGTTGTGGGCCTGGGGTGTATCCGGTGCCGCGAACCGGGGCGCGCACGCGGTTGGGGTGGTGCCGGTATTGCGGGCGGCGCAGGTGCAGGCGGCGTTGATGGCATTGTCGTCGGCGGATTTGATTGTTGCGCGGATTGTATTGGGGGAGGCGGATGCGAGTCGGTATGCGCTGGGGGCGATTGCCGCGAAGATCGCGTTCTGGCTGCCGCAGGCGGTGGGGGTGGTGTTGTATCCGCGGATGGCGCAGCCGACCCATTCGGCGCGGGCGATCCGGGATGCGCTCGCCGTGCTGTCCGGCATCGGGATCATCGCGGTAATAGGTGCGGCGGTGGCGGCACCGGTGGCGCCCCTGTTCGCGGGACAGGACTACGCGCCGATCCAGGGCCTGCTGTGGCTGTTCGCACTGCAGGGCGCCATCCTCGCGGTGCTCCAGGGCGCACTGCTCTCGGCGATCGCGGTAGACCGTACCGCCCTCGCCGCACTGACGTGGCTCGGCCTCGCGGTCGAGCTGGTCCTGATCTCCTTCGCCCGCTCGGTACCCACCCTGATCACCACTGCTGTCTGCGTCGCGGCAGCCACCACCGTCGTGGTCGCGCTCATCGTCCTGCGCACCGCCGACCGCTCCCCATCACCCACCTGACCGCGTGGGCTCGCTAGCGATAACTCGCTTGGGCGTACCGATTTGCTGACGATCGCGTGTCTGGGTGTGCGGGTTCGCTGGTGTGGGTGTGCGGGTTCGTCGTCGATCGTCAGCCTGGGTGTTTTGGTTTGCTGGTGATCGCCTGCTTGTGTGGGCGGGTTCGCCGTCGATCGCTCGTCTCAGCGAGCGGTTCGCGGGCGATCGCCTGCCTCGGTGCGCCGATGTGCCGACGATCGCTGCCCGGGCGTACCGATTCGTCTGTGGTCCCGTGTCTGGGCGGTCGGTTCGCGGGCGATCTTCTGCTTGGGCGCAACGCTCGCTTACGACTGCCTACCTGAGCACACCGGCTCGCGAACACCCGCAGGACCGCATCACCTCGCCTACTATCACCAGCATGATCACCGCTGTGCACACGCTGGTCTATGCGGAGGATCCGGATGCGGCTCGCGCGTTCTTCCGCGACGTTCTCGGCTGGCCGAATGTGGACGCCCACGGTGGGTGGCTGATTTTCGGTACCGGGCCGAGCGAACTCGGGGTGCATCCCGCCGAGGGCCCGCCGCATCACGAGATTTCGCTGATGTGCGATGACATCGAGCAGACCATGGCCGAATTGGCCGGGCGTGGAGCGCGATTCGAGGGCGACGTCGCGGAGCGGAGCTTCGGGCGCTGCATCGATATGAAGATCCCGGGCGCGGGGTCGATGCTGCTGTACCAGCCGTCACATCCCGTCGCCTATCCCTCGGGTCCGTCCGCGACCTGACTGCACGCGAATCGAACTGCCCCGAAACGAACTCGGCTCCCAGGCATAACGCCGGGGAGCCGAGTATCGGAACTGCCGTCAGAGATTCTTCTGGATCCTGATCTGCTGGGTCGGAGCGTCATCCCCGCCCCGGCCAGGACCGCCGCGCCGACCAACGCCAGCACCGGTGGATCCACCGCGGATCCCCAGGATCAGACCGCCGACCAGGGCGGCAACACCGAGCACGCCGAGCACGATCGGCATGACCCGGCCGTACAGCGACAGCTTGTCGATGTTCTCCTTGGCCACCGAGAGCTGCGATTCGATGGTGTTCTCATCGAAGACGAGGTGCGACTTCAGCGCGGTGACGTCGGGGTGGTCGGCGCTGCGCGCGTAGTAGAGGTGGAGCGCCTCGCCGCCCTTGACGATGGTGCCGGTCTGCGGCTCGACCCACAGGTCGCGGGTGTTGGTGTAGAAGCGGGTCATGGTGACCGGCTCGTCACCCTCGAGGCCCCACTTCGCGGCGGGCAGGCTCAGCCGATTGGTCGGCGCCTGGACTACGTCCCACAGGTTGGTCGCCGGGACCGACATCTGGAAGTGGTAGACCTTCGTGCTGTTGATCTCGGTCTCTTCGAGGAACTTGGCGTCGAAGGTCTTGCGCACGTTGATATCGAAGTACGGGTAGGTCTTCTTCTCGGTGCCGATCGGGAAGCGGTACTGCAGGCCGGTGTGCTGCACCGGGTCGGCGATGCTCTGTAGGTCCTTGTTCACCGTGACGGCAATGGAGCCGTTGGGCTCCTTGGCCACCGGCTCGCCGGACTTGCGGTCGATGGTGACCCGGTCGATGGTCGCGGTCAGCAGGCCGGTGTCGCCCTGCTTATCGATGCGCCGCAGCGTCTGACCGGCCTGGACGGTCATCTCGGTGGCGTCGGAGGGGTCCTCGACGGTGAGGAACCGCTGCGAGACCAGCGGCACATTGGTGTCGACCTTGGCCGAGCCCTCGGGGGCGGTGAGCGACTTGGAGTCCAGGACCAGGCTGTCCTCGCCCGGCTGGTTCGTCGCGATTGTGGTGATCTCGAGATCGAGGGGAGTCTTCGCCAGTCTGCTGACGGTGTAGGTCGGGATCATCACCGCGGCGACGATCAACAACGCACCCAGACCCACGAGTAGGCAGGCCACCGTCTTTCTGGTTCCGGCACTCAGTGCCATGCAAACTCTCCTCGTCATAGAACACGGGTCTGTGCGGCGAGTACTGCGGGCGCGCCGCGGCACTCGTGAGCCCCGACACTAACAGTCCGTTGTCGTACTATGCGGTGCCGAGGCCGGAATCGACCCAGAAATCGCCCGAGTCTAACGCGAAATCTGAAACGTTGGGTTACCAGCTGGTAGGTGCGATTGCTTGCAGGTCGCGCGAACGGACCTGCAGACTGGAGGTCGATGACCGCCACCCTGCCCACGCCGACTGCCGCGCCCACTCGCACGCGCGGTTTCGTGCCTGCCCTGGAAGGTATGCGTGGCATGGCTGCGCTGGGTGTGCTGCTCACCCACGTCGCATTCCAGACCGGCGCCGCGAATGCGCCGGTGCTGGGCCGGATCTGGGAACGGTTCGATATGGCGGTCGCGGTGTTCTTCGCGCTATCGGGTTTCCTGCTGTGGCGTCCGCATGCCGCGAAGGCGCGCGGGCTGGGGACCGCGCCCTCGGTCGGCTACTACCTGCGGCATCGAGCGGCGCGCATTCTGCCCGCGTATTGGGTTGTGGTGGCCGCGGTACTGATCTTGGTGCCGAGTGCGGCCGACACTGCTGGCCTGCGCGTATGGGTTTCGAATCTGGCCTTGACGCAGGTATTCGTGCCGCTGACGCTGACCGATGGACTCACTCAGATGTGGAGTCTGTCCGTCGAGGTGGCCTTCTATCTGGTGTTGCCCGTGCTGGCCTTCGCGGTGGTGCGGCTGCGTGGCGATGCCGCCCGCTGGCGCATACCCGCGATCCTCGCGCTCGCGGCGATCAGCCTGAGTTGGAATTTCATTCCGGTACCGACGCCCGACGCCATTCACGCCGATAATTGGCTGCCCGGATATCTGCCGTGGTTCGCAGTGGGCATGCTGCTGGCCGAGCTGATCGACAATAGGGATCAGCTATCACCACGGCTGCGGTTGCTCGCCAATCAACCGCTCATGTGGACCATCGCACTCATCGCCTTCCTGCTCTCCGCCACCGACCTGGGCGGCCCCGCAGGACTGACCCGCGCCGAGCCGTGGCAGTACGCGGCCAAGATGGGTTTCGGTGCGATCATCGGATTCGCACTGCTCGCCCCACTGGTACTGCGCCCGCCCGGCGCCCGCCCACATCGCTGGCTGGAATCCCCGCCCGCCGCAACCATCGGCCGCTGGTCCTACGGCATCTTCCTCTGGCACCTCGCAGTTCTGTCGGTAGTCTTCCCGGTCTTCGGAATCCTCCCCTTCAGCGGCGACTTCACCGAGGTCCTGATCCTGACCATCGCCCTGACCCTCCCGATCGCCGCCGCCAGCTACGCCCTAATAGAAGAACCAGCCCGCCGCTTCACCCGCACCCGCGACCGCCCAAAAGAAGCAGCCGCAAACTCATCCACAACCGACACCACCGCCGCATAGCTGGTTAGCGCTGGTTAGCGAGCCCCCAGCACCCGCCCTCGATCCGAGACCGGCCCGGTCACCCACCCCCGGCCGAGGAAGTCGCTGGCCAAAGACCTGGACTCCGAGACAGCCAGCTGACCGGACTCCCCCCAAGCGAATTGAGTCTGCTGCGGGACCGGGAGGTCGCACCACCTCGCTCGCCAGGTCCAGCCACCGCGTGGGAGTTGGGGGCTCGAGATCGGGCGGCCGGGGGCCTAGAGGCTGCGGGGGTGGGTCAGCTCTCGAGTTGGCGGCGGATGTCGAGCAGGTGGTGGCGGAGTTCGTGCAGGGTGTGTAGGGCGAGCCAGTGGAGGGGGCGTTCCTGGCGGTCCGGGAAGTTGTAGATGACTGTGCGGTTCCAGTCCGGGGGTGTCAGGCGATCGAGGACGTTGGCGAAGAGTAGGGCCGCGTCGTCGAGTTGGCGGGCGACATCGGATGGTCGCTGGTCGTTGTAGCCGTCGTGTTCGACGCGTTCGTCGCGCCCCATCGGCTCGAGCGCTGGTGCGTCGGCGCGGCGGGCGAGCAGCACGCGTTCCCGTTGTGCGAGTAGAACATCCCGCACATGGCATGCGTACTCCAATGGTGACCACACCTCTGGTGCTGGTCGCCGCCGAAGTCGCTCTTCATCCTGACCGAGCAGTGTCGCGTACTCCGCCGCGTGCACCCTGGCCAGCGCCGACACCTCGGGAACCAACGCGGCCTCGTAGTCGAATCCGCACTCCACGCACGCCGTCACACATCCGACGCTAGCAGTGCCGGAGAGTATTCCGGCGTCCGCTAACGGTCCTTGCGCCGCGCCGGGATCGACGCCGACGGCGATCACGGCCAGCAGCTCGGGCAGTTGGACCCACAGCGAGTTGCTCATGTATCTGCGGGCAGTTGCCACGGTCCGGTGACAGTGCTGCGGAAGCGGTGCCGAGGCCAGCAACGACAGCATGGGCTTTCGACGTATCAAGGGTCTTTGCGGCGTGGCGGGAGTGCGGCGACGCCAACAGCGATTACGGCCAGTAGGGCGGGTAGTTGGACCCACAGGGAGCCGCCCATGTATCCGCCTGCGGCGCGCCATGGGCCGGTGGAGAGGGCTGCCGCGGCGGTGGCGGTGCCGAGGCCAGCAATGGTGGCGAGGACTTTCGACGTTATCCGTGTGGAGAATCGAGTCGCGGCGAGCACGATTGCGGTGAGTGCGGTGCCGACCGGTCCGGCGATAACCGTTGCGACAGCGCCGATTCCGATCGCACCGAGGATGCGATTGCCCCATGTGGTCGGGGGCGGCCCGCTGTCCGCAGTCTGGTCGGCTGTGTCCGCACTGGAGTCAGCTGCGTTTGGGGTGGGGTCGGCGAAGTTCGCGTGAGGGGCCGCTGCGTTCGCGTTGGGTTGGGCTGCGTTCGTACCGGAGTCGGCGAGGTTCGCGTTGGGATCGGTGACGTTCGCACCGGAGTCGGCGAAGTTCGCGTTGGGATCGGCGACGTTCGCACCGGAGTCGGCAACGTTCGTGTCAGGGGCGGGTGTGTTCACACTTGGGTTGGTTGCGCTCACATCGGAGTCGGCTGCGTTCGGATGGGGGTTGGCTCGATCCGCATCGGAGTCGCCAACGTCCGGGTCGGGTTCGGCAATGTTCGTGTGGGGGGCCGCTGTGTTCGCGTTCGGTTGAGGTGCCTCCGCACCGGAGTCGCCCACATTCGCACTAGCGTCGGCCGCGCTCGCGTTGGGATTCGCACTAGCCTCGGCCGCGCTCGCGTTGGGGTTGGCTGTGTCCCCATTGGGGTCGGCTGTGTTTGTACTGGCGTTGGCTGCGTTCGCGTTGGTGTCGACAACGCGCGAGTCGGCACGGCTGGTTGTGCCAGTTGGATTTCGAGTGGCGTCTGCACTCGTGCGGGAACTCGGGGCCGAGCCGATCGCCGTCGGGGTCCGGCGGCGTCGAGGGATGGCGAGCAGTATCAGCGGGATCAGAAGCAGCAGGCCGCCGAAGATGCTGAGGCGGTACCAGCGGTCGATGGGGAAGGAGACGGTGATGGGGCCGGATGGGGTCGATTCCGCATCCGGTAGCAGCCAGCCCTGCTGCCAGCCGTTGACCACGATCGGTTCGAGTGCACTGCCGTCGGCGGCGGTTGCCCGCCATCCGACATTGGTGCTGAGTGGCAGGACGAGCAGCTGTTTCGCGTGATCGGATCGCCCGATACCGGCGGGGGTGGAATCGGTGCGGTTCAGGCGAAGTCGGTCGACGAAGAAGAGTGCGGTCGGCGCTACCGTGACATCGGCTCGTCCGGCGGGCACCGCGATCTCGTCGGAGTCGGAGGCGAGATCGGGAGGTAGTTCCGAATTCGCGCACGCCCGCGCGGGAACCGGTGCACCGGAACGCAATTCATCAGCGGTCGCCGTGACGGTGGTATGGACGAACCGTCCGCCGAGAGCGATCGTCGGCCCCTGTGCGCAGGGGATGGTGATCAATCGATCCGGCCCTGCGGGGGCGGGATACTCCGGTCCGAGCACCGACACCTCGGCGAGCCCGGGCGGCTGTGTGACGGCGAAACCCAGCGCGGTGCGATCGAGTACCGGCCGCCAACTCTGGATGCTCAGTTCGATGCGATCGGTCACCGTGGGCTGCAATGAGATTCGAGTCCGCTTGCCCGGCTCGAGTTCGCGAACCTGCGGGCCATTACCCAGGTTGACCGCCACCGCGAGCGGTGCGGCGGGCAGTTCGCCGAGTGACGGTGTCAGTTCCAGGCCCGTCACCACAGCGGGCTCGGGCAGTTCCAGCTCGAGCGTCGGTTTGCCGCCTGCCAGGTTGCGCACCGAATTCTCCGGCGCCGTCCAACTCGTCCGCGGATCCCCATCGGTCGCCGCGAAGGCCGAACCGCGCAGGTCGCCGACATCGGCCTTGCCGCGTGCCACGGGACGCGCGCGGTCGGTGAGCAGCGCCTCCAGTTCGGGACCCTGTCGGGTTCGCACCGTCAACTCCGGCGTGACGGTCATCGGCTCCGGCACCGACAGTGTGCGTTCGAACGCACCGGGCTCCTCCGGCGCCAGAGCGAGTCCCTTACTGCACCGCACCCGGTCCGGTGCATCGAAACAAGCACTGCGACCAGGGAATTCCTGTCCGAGATCCCAGCCATGGACCTGCGCGCCCGCTGGGGTAGGCGGCAGCACGGTCCGATGCCGGATATCGACCCGGACCGGTGCGGTGCGGACGGTGTAATCGTCCAGGGTCAGTTCGCTGATGCCGAATTGCCCACCTCGCGTGCCGTCTTCGGTACGGATGGCGGTGATGCTGAGCCAGTCGGTCTGCCCTGCGGGCAGGGAAATCGACACCGGCGCACCGGGTTCGGGAATCCGGGCCGAGACACTGCCGTGTGCGGTGCGCACCTCGACCCATTTCACCGGGTCGCCGATGGCCGCCGCGCTGGTGCTCAATTGCAGCAGCCCGGTGCTGATCGGATGGTCGAGATCGAGCCGAAGCCATTGCCCCAGTGCGTGTTCGGCGCCATTGCTGATCCACGCGGTCGACGGATCACCATCGACGACCGCGGCGGTCGAGCTGCCCGGCGCGGATCCGCCCAACTGGGTGGCGTCGGCGGCCGAACTCGATGCGGTGATCGTCGCGCCGGACCATTCTCCGCGCACCAACTCCGCACCGGGGACGGGATAGTCGGGCACCAGATTATGGGTGCGGCGCGCATCCTCCGGTGCGCGCAGCGCCGAATTGTGGTTGTCCACCTTGCCGAAATCGGCCTCCCGCGCCATCGGCGTATCCGTGACGGTCAACGGCCCGGTCGGCATTCCGGCGGCGGCCGCATCGGAGGCGAGCAGCTTCGGCGCGGTATCGCCATCACGATGCAGCCGTTCGAGCACCTCGGGCCCGCCCTGAACCGTTCCAACCGAGGCCAGCGGCACCGTGTAGGCACCGGGGAACGACCTCGGCGCGCCGGTCCCGCTGTGTATTTCGACGGGCGTACCCGGTGACCGTGCCTCGACCCGGTATATCTCGACCGCTGGATAGGCGGGCCGCAGATCACCATCGGCGACCAGATCATCGGATATGACGGCCGTCTCGATCGGGTTGCCGAATTCGGCGACCTTGTGCAATCCGGGCGAACCGTCGATCGCCTGATGCGCCAGCATCGGCCGGGTCGACCGTGCGGTCTCCGGATCGAGATCATTGCGCAACACCAGGATTCCGATGCCCTGCTCGGTCAAGGTCGCCGCGAGACCGCTCGACGGCCTGCCGTCGGCGATCAACCGCTGCACCGAATCCATCGCGCGGATGGTGCCCGGCGGATTCAGCGGCACCGCGTCGCGGATCGCCCACGGTGTACTGGCCAGCGCCTGCAGCGGCTCATCACGAGTCAGCCCCCACACCTGGCTGCCGAAGGGCGCGCCGGGCACCACCAGGGCCCGGGTGTCGGAGGCATGGTCGGACAGCCACTGCGCGGTCTGCTTCCAATACCCGGGCACCTCGTCGTACGCACCGCGCGGCGCGAGTTTCTCGGTCCAGGCCAATGAGGTGGACAGTGCGAGCGCGGTGAGGATCAATGCGGCGACCGCGACCGACCTATCCCGTTCGGGATGGGCGAAGGCGCTGCGCCACACCGGCCTCGGAACCGACGCGGGCAATGGCACCTTGGTCAGCAGCTGGGCCAGGCCGAGCACCAGGGGAATTCGGATCAGCGGCTCCAGCTTGTGCACATTGCGCAGCGGCGCGCCGCCGGCATCCAGGAATACCCGCACCGAATCCGCGAACGGCCCACTCAGCTCACCGACATATCCGGCGCAGATCCCGACCAATCCGACCAGCAGGATCAGCGCGAGCCGCCCTCGATACGGCATGGACCGCATCGCCAATCCGGCCATACCCGCCGCCGCGAGCAGCCCGGTGGCCAGCACCGCCGCGGGTTGGGTCACCAGCACCGCGCCCGCGATGCGCTCCGGTGAGACGAACGGCGTCCAGCTGTCGGTGCCGCGCAGCACCTCGCCCAGGGACGCCCACTGCGTCGTCACCCCCGAGGATTCGATGTAGTCCAGGAACGGTGGGCTGACCTTGCCGAGCACCAGCAACGGCACCGCCCACCAGAAGGTGGCCAGCACCAGCAGCGGAATCCAGGCCCGGGTGAATCGCCACCAGCGCCGGTTCGGCCGATACGACGCCCACCACAGCAGTGCGGGCAGAAATGCCGCGACCGTCGCCACCGCATTCACCGCGCCCATGAGTGCCAGCGCCAGCGCACTGCCCGCGGGCGAGGCCGCACCGCCGCGCCTGTGCGTGCGATAGGCGGTGCCCAAGGCGGCGGGCGCGAGCAACACCCATGGCGCGAGCACCATCGGCAGCGTCTCCGAGGAGATCGACCCGAGCGTGGTCAGCACCCTCGGTGAGAGCGCGAACGCGGTCGCGGCCACCACCCGGGACCCGCGACTGCCGATGCCGAGCGCTTCACAGAGCCGGACAATGCCCCAGAATCCGGCGAGCAGCAGCAATGCCCACCAGATCCGCTGGGTCACCCAGGCGGGCAGGCCGAGCACATGCCCGGCCGAGAAGAACGCGCCGTGCGGAAAGAAGTATCCGTAGGCCTGGTTCTGCACCTGCCCCATGGGAGCCTGACTGCTCCACAGATGGGCGGCGCGTTCGAGGAAACCGAGCGGATTCTGCGCGAGATCGTATTTGGTGTCGGCGACCGTCAGGCCGGGCGCCTGCAGAAAAGTGAGCAGGAACGCCGCGACCACGGTCCCGACGAACCAGCGCCTGCCGAGCGGGGAACCGTCGAGCCGGCGCGCCGTACTACCGCCTCCGCGACGGTCGTCCGAACCGCTGTGGATCAGCGGCTGCCGTACTCAACGTTGTTGAGTAGCGAGGAGCTGGAGTCGGAGCGCTCGATATTCGGCCGCGTGTTCTGCTGCACTGCCATCGTGATGACGAACACCGCGACCGCGCCCAGAACGGCGCCAGCGACCGCACTCGCAACACCAGGGACAGCAAACTTCATCGCGGCACTCCAATACATCGATGCAGGCACATTCTGGGCCAACCTAGCAGGACCGCGCCCGATCACCTACGTTCAGCCCACTGATAGCCGAATCGAATGACCTCAGTCGCTCGGAATCGCGCAGTGCAGACTGCCCAGCAGGGTGCGCAGCTTCGCGGTGGTCTCGTCCAATTCGGCATGCGGATCCGAGGCGGCCACGATCCCGCCGCCCGCGAAGGCGCGAATCGAGCGACCGTCGGCGGATAGTTCCGCGCTTCGGATCGCGACCACCCATTGCCCGTCGCCGTGCGCGTCGCACCAGCCGACCGCGCCACCATAGAAGCCGCGCTCCTCTTCTATATGGGCGATCGTGTCGAGCGCGAGATCGGTCGGTGTGCCGCAGACCGCGGGGGTGGGGTGCAGCCGGATGGCCAGGTCGAGTGCGGTGGTCGCGGGATCGCGCAGGCGGCCGGTGATCGGGCTGGCGAGATGCCAGACCTCGTGGGTATTGATCAGCTGCGGGTCGTCCGGGATGGTCAGTTCCGCGCAGACGGGCGCGAGCACCTCTCGGATCCATTCGATGACGAAGGCATGCTCATCGCGATTCTTGGTGCTGGACAACAACTCTCGCGCCTGCGCGGCATCGGCCTCCGGATCGGCCAGGCGCGGCAGCGTGCCGGCGAGCGGATGTAGCGTGACGGTCGCGCCGTGCCGCGCGACCAACACCTCCGGGGTGGCACCGACCAGTGTCGCACCGGGCCGACCCGCGGCGGTCAGATCGACCGCGAACACATTCGCGTGTGGATGCCTGGTCAGCAGATGCCCCGCGACCAGCTCCGGGTCCAGCGCGCTATCGGCTTCGGCCAGTACCGATCTGGCGGCGACGACCTTGCGCAGCGGCTGCACCGGATCCTGCAATTGCTCGACCAGTTTCGTCACCCGTGCGACATGTTCGGCCGGACTGGGTATTTCGGTGATGACCCGAACGGCGGGCAGTTCGGGCAGCGCCGCGGGCCGCCACGGCCCGACGGTGCGTTGTGCCTGCTCGGGCACGCTCAGCGCGGCCGGATTCCGCGGATCGAACGGCAATGCCCCGACGATCAGCTCCGCGGACCCGTCCCGTAGCGCCGCCGCTGCCTGCGCCACTTCGTCGAAGGCGACCCGGGTCCCCGAGGCGCGGACCACCCCACCGGGCTGGGCGAGCAAGAATCCGTTCATGATCCCTCGACCCTAACCCCGCAAACCCCGCGCGAAGCTACCCGAGCGACCCAAATCTCAGCGGCGCGGCTCCCTACCGGGCGGCACCATGAGTACCGGACGGTGACAATGCTTGAGCACGGCGTCGGCGACGCTGCTGTGCATCAGGGCGCGAATGCCGGTGGCGCCGCGGGTGCCTGCCACGATGATGTCGACGTCCAGGTCGTCGGCGGCTTCGACAATGGTGTTCCAGATCGTGGAAGTGCATTCGGCGGTACGCGCCTCGGCATTGAGCCCGGCGAGTTTGGCGAGGCGGACGCCCTCGGTATTGATATAGCGCGCGTCGACGTAGGCGATGTCCTCGATCTCCTCATCGGGGACCCACTCCGGCTGCATCACACCCGAGAGTCCGGACAGCCGAGCGGCCTGGCGCACCATCGGTTCCCACGCGGTGAGCACCACGGCTCTATTCGCCGACAGGAACCGGCCTGCGTATTCGATGGCCCGCTTGGCATTCTCGGAGCCGTCATAGGCAATGAGCATTAGATCGCACGGCACGATGACCTCCTGATGGGAGTCACATGGCTACGCCACAACATTACTCCGGACAAGCGTGCCCCGAGGTGTTGGCGCGCGCGGATAATCTGCGCGTATGTCCAATGCGAACGAACTGGTCTTCTTCGGCAGGCATGAGATCGATCCGCGGACGCTGCTGTATTACGAATGGCGGCAACGGCTCGAATCGGGCTATCCGGTGGCCGAGTTCGAGTCGGATGTGCGTGCGCTCGCCACCGCCGATCATGCCGACCCTACGGCGTGCTGGACGCTATTCGACCGGCTCGAAAACACCGAGCGCGATCCCGGCTGGGGCTATGACGAGTCGGATCTGCCCGAACCGACTGCGCCGCAATCATTCGAGTCGATGGACTCGGACTTATCCGATGCCGAGTTGTTCGAGCGGATTCACGGCGGTTGGCTCGGGCGATGCGTGGGCTGCACGCTCGGTAAACCGCTGGAGAATGGATTCGTCTGGACGCCCGCGCGAATACGCGAGTATCTCGAACGCGCCCGCGCCTATCCGCTGACCGACTATGTGCCCGCATTATTGCCGCCGTTGACGAAGTATCCGCTGAATCCGAGCTGGCCGGTATCGGTGCAGGGGTGTATCGACGGCGCCCCGCGCGATGACGATATCGATTACACCGTGCTCGGACTGCACCTATTGGAAACGTCTGGAAAGAATTTCACCCGATCCGATGTCGCGGACGCGTGGCTCGAGCATCTGCCGTTCCTGCAGACCTATACCGCGGAGCGGGTCGCCTATCGCAATCTGATCGACGGCTTGGCCCCGCCGCGAGTGGCTCGGTACCGAAATCCTTATCGCGAATGGATCGGTGCGATGATTCGCGCCGATATCTTCGGCTACATCAATCCGGGTGATCCGGTTCGCGCTGCCGCACTCGCCGCGCGCGACGCCGGACTCTCCCATACCGGCAACGGTGTCTACGCGGCGATGTGGGCGGCCGCGCTGGTCGCCGCCGCCTTCACCGCCGACGGCATAGCGTCCGCGCTTTCCCTTGCCCAACAGTGCATTCCGGAAGGTTCGAGGTTGTCCGTCGCGGTCGCGCAGGTCATCGCGGACCGGGAAAGCGGCATGTGCTGGGAGCAGGCCGTGGCGGCCATCCACCGCCGCCACGACCACTACAACTGGGTGCACGCCATTCCGAACGCCTGCCTCGTCGCCGCCGGATTGCTCTGGGGCGCAGGCGATTTCACTCGCACCATCGGACTCACCGTACAAGGCGGTTGCGATACCGACTCCAACGGCGCCACCGCGGGCTCGGTCGCCGGAATTCTCGTCGGGACCGCGATCCCGGCCCACTGGACCGACCCGTTCCACGACCGGCTGCACAGTGCGGTCTTCGGCTACGACGGCAGCCGCATATCCGACCTGGCCCGCAGGACTCGGCGACTCGCCGCTAGCACTACCTGAGTCGGACCGATCCGGACGCGCCGATTACCGTGGACACATGCGAAAGACGCCTCTCGTCATGCTCGCAATTCTCGCCGCCGTCGCGACCGGCTGCTCCGGCGGCGACTCCAGCTCCGCGCCGTCGCCATCGGCGCCCCCCGGCGCCACGACCGGCGCTATGACCGGTGCCACCACACCCGCCACCAGCCCGGCCAAGCGCAGCTGCGATGCCGACTACCTCGCGAAACTCACATTGCGTGAGAAGTTGGGGCAGCTGCTGACGGTCGGTGTCACCGGCGCCGACGATGCCACCAATGTGGTGCGCACCTCGCAGGTCGGCGGCATTTTCGTGGGCGGCTGGACCGATAAGTCACTGCTGGGCAGTGGGCTGATCGAACAGGTCAAGGCGGCGGCGAAGGTGCCGCTGATGGTGACGATCGATGAGGAGGGCGGCCGCGTCTCCCGGGCCAAGGACCTGATCGGTCCGGCGCCATCGGCTCGGGCGACCGTCCAGAGCATGACCGCCGAGCAGTTCCACGACGCCACCGTGATCCGCGGCCGGGCGCTGAAGGACCTGGGCGTGACGGTGGACTTCGCACCCGATGTCGATGTGAGCAGCCAGCCCGACGATTCGGTGATCGGTGACCGTTCGTTCTCCGACGACCCCGCGGTGGTCACCGAATACGCCAACGCCTACATCCGCGCCATGAAAGAAGTCGGCGTCGGCACGGTCATGAAGCACTTCCCGGGGCACGGTTCCGGATCGGGCGATTCGCATACCGGCGCCGTGCGCACCCCGGCGCTGGCCGAGCTGCAGAATGTCGACCTGGTTCCGTTCCGCAATCTCATCGATTCCGGCGCTGCCGTCATGGTCGGCCACCTCGACGTACCCGGCCTGACCACCCCCGATGTGCCCGCCAGCATCAGCCCGCAGGCCATGTCGCTGCTGCGCGAGGGCACCGGCTATGGCGCCGCGCCGTTCCAGGGCCCGATCTTCACCGATGACCTCGGCGGTATGGCGGCCATCACCAGCCGGATGAGCATCGAGGACGCGGTCGAGGCTGCCCTGGTCGCCGGTGCGGACAATGCGCTCTGGATCACCACCGATGCGGTGCCTCAGGTGCTGGACCGGTTGGAGCAGGCGGTGTCGAGTGGTCGGCTGAGCGCGGCTCGGGTCGATGAGTCGGTGCTGCGGATGGCGCGCTACAAGGGTGCGTTGCAGGCCTGCTGAGCTGATCTTTAGCGCCCCTCCAAGCATGTCGCTGCTGATCCTTTCGAGTGACCTGCGAGCAGGTCGCTGGTGATCCTTTCGAGTGACCTGCGAGCAGGTCGCTGGTGATCCTTTCGAGTGACCTGCAAGCATGTCGCCGCTGACCTTTTCGAGTGACCTGCAAGCATGTCGCTGCTGCCCTTTCCAGTGACCAGCAACCAGCCGCTGCTGCCCTTCTCCAGCGACCGGCAAGCAGTCGCTGCGGCCGTCGTCGTATGTTGTACAGCTGTGTTGTCGGAGGGTGCCCGTAGTATCGCTCTGCTGGACGGTTGAACAGCTGCCTCAGCAAATCCAAGGACATCGCGGTCCGAAGGAAGGAGCTCAGCGTCGCCCAGCGTGGTGAAGTTGCAAACGCGCAATCCGACCCGCCGAACTTACCTTGGAGTAATATAAAAGCTTCACCATGGTAGGAGAGTGAATGGCGGGCGGGACGAAGCGACTTCCTCGCGCGGTTCGTGAGCAGCAGATGCTCGACGCCGCGGTCGAGGTGTTCTCGCGTAAGGGGTTCCACGACACGTCGATGGACGCGATCGCCGCCGAGGCGAAAATCTCCAAGCCGATGTTGTACCTCTACTACGGCTCCAAGGATGAATTGTTCCGTGCCTGCATCCAGCGGGAGGGACTGCGCTTCATCGAATCGGTGGCACCGGCGGGCAACCCCCAGCTGTCCCCGCACGAGCAGGTCCGCACGGCCCTCGAGGGTTTCCTCGGCTTCGTCGACCGCAACCGCCACTCCTGGCAGGTCCTCTACCGCCAGGCAATCGGTCAGCAAGCCTTCGCCTCGGAAATCGAGAACGCCCGCGAACGAGTCATCGAACTAACCGCCAAACTCCTCGAATCCAGCGCAAAGCACGCCGAACCCGGCACCAACTTCGACGTAGTCGCGGTAGCCGTGATCGGCGCAGGCGAAGCAATCGCCGACCGAGTGGCCAGCGGCCGCATCGAGGTATCCGAGGCCGTAGACCTCCTCGACGACCTGGCCTGGCGTGGTCTCGCAGGCCGCAAGAAGGCCGAGTAGCAGGGCGCCGGAGACCCCACCTCGCCAGGTCACCGACATGTCAACGCAGGCAACACCTTCCGATCTCCCCCTGAGGGCGGTTTCAGTAGGATCCCTGTGTGCGGAGCCAAGACGAAGCGGCCTTGTACCGACGACGTGCTTCAGAGGAACCTCACGATGTCGTGCGTGGCAATCTGATCAAGACACTCACAGACCGGTGGCCTGACGATCCGGAAACCCGCTCGCTGCTGCATGATCTCGTTCACGTTGACGGTTCGGCCCATAATCGCACAGGTGTGGTGAGGCTTCTGGCAAGCCGCTGGCCGGACGAGCGGACCTGTGAGACGCTGCGACAGGTTACGATCACCGACCCGGAGCGTTCCGTTGCACAGTCTGCCGGGTTGTGCCTCGACAAAATTCGGCCGGGCGAGGCAATGTCCTGGATGCTCGAGTACCTGAGGTCGCCTGTTCCGGAAGTACGGGCCCGAGCCCTGATGGCACTGCGCTCCGTCTGGGAGGACCACCCCGACACACGCACAGCACTGCACGCGGCGATTACCGCCGATGACTGCCCCGGTGTGCGGGCGGTGGCGCTGCGGGAACTCGGCGACCGGGCGATGAAAGACCCGGTCTCCCGTGCCCTGGTTCACGACTGCCTGGCCAGGGACAGTTCCCCCGAGGTACGGTGCGCGGCACTGGACATCCTGGACCCCAGCGACGATCCGGACGCGGTCGACCTCGTGCGCCGTTTCGTCATCGACCCTGATCCTGGTGTCCGTGTGGCCGCAATCGAAGTCCTACAAAAGTGGCGCCCTCGCGACAGGGCCGCGACTACGCGGGCACTGTATGAGCGGATCACCATCGATGAGGATCCGGAAGTGTGTGCGGCGGCATTTCGGGCATTGCTCAGAAACCGCGCCGGGTCCCCGGTGTGGCCCAACCACACTGCAGCGATCACGTGGCTGCGGGAGTACATCGCCGCCGATCCCTTCGCTGAGAGTCGCCGATACGCGCTGTTTCTGGCAGATGACGTTGCTGACGATCCCGACATCCGTGCACTCATGGGAAGAATCGCCGAGCACCATCCTGACGACGAGATGCGTAGTTCCTTGATCACCAGACTGACCTTGGGAGAACACAGCGACGCCGGCACGCAGGAGGTGATACGGCGACTGGCGGCAACCGACTCGTCCTGGCATGTGCGGGCCTGCGCCGTCCAGGGCCTCGGTAAGTTCAGCGATGATCTGGACGACATCGAACCGCTGCCCGATGCCAGCTTGCTGCGCGACATCGAGCTGCTGTGCGAGCGTGCTGTCGCGGACCCGGAAGGAAACGTCCGCGGGGCAGCGTGGGAGATGCTGACACTCCATGCATACCTTGACGATGTATCCGCTCTCCGGCTCCGCCGGGCCGTCGACGACCCCGACACCGAGGTCCGCAAACAATTGCTCGTTGAAATCGTCGATGACGCGAAGTACGCCGATGACCGAACCCCCACCGCCACATACCTGACCGAACGAGCCGATCACGACCCGGATCCCGACGTCAGCCAGCTCGCCGCCGATCTCCTGACGGACCTGATCAGCGGGAAGGATATTGAGAGGCCGGTTGTGGGAACGAGATACCGATGGTACTGAGATGAGCTCATCCCGGCCTGAACGGTAGCCATTGCCCGGCCACTTTCAAGACGCTGGCTAGTGGCGGCCGGTGCGGGATGGACAGGTCAGTGTGGGGTGGCTCGGCTTGCGGCTGTGTTGGCGGGCTGCGAGAGTGCGGGTGGTCAAAGGTAGGGACCGGCGCAGTGGTCGGGGAACGGGGCGGAATTGTTCGGGATGTTGCGGCCGTGTTCGCATGGGGCCGAGAAGTATGGGATTGATGCGGCACAGTGGCGCACTCATATGTGCGGGCTGTGTTTGGGGCTGCGGGATGGGCATGGGCAGTTGGCGCGGGCGGCGACCAATACCGATGCGATTGTGCTGAGTGTGCTGACCGAGGCGCAGCTGTCGGGTCCGATGGCGCGGACCACGGCGGGGCCGTGTGCGCTGCGCGGGATGCGCCGGGCGGAGGTGGCGGCGGCGGATTCGCCTGGTGTACTGCTGGCGTCCACGGCGTCACTGTTGTTGGGCTCGGCCAAGATTCGCGATCACGTCGATGACGGTGACAGCTCCGCGCTCACCCGCCGTCCGATGACGAAGGTGTCGAGCCGTTGGGCCGAGCGCGCACGATCGCAGGCGGCGCTGATCGGTCTGGATGTGGAACCGCTTGTCGCCGCGATCAATTCGCAGGCGCACCTGGAAACTCTGACTCGCGTGGTCTCTCTCGACGACCTGACCGCCCCGACGCAGATCTGCGCTGCGGAACTGTTCGCTCACACCGCGGTGTTGGCCGATCGTCCGGAGAATATCGCCGCATTGCGCGAGGCCGGTAGGCATTTCGGCCGCATCGCGCACCTCGCCGACGCTGTCGAGGACTTCGATGAGGATCGGACGCGCGGCCGCTTCAACCCACTCGCCGCCACCGGCACCACCATGCCGCAGGCCTACGACCTACTGCGGCAATCTGATTCGCACCTGCGCGAGGCGGTCGTCGAGGCGCAACTGGACCAGATCCCCACCATCCGCTGGATGCTGCTCGACCCACTGCACGCCCTGGTCCGCCGAGTCGGCCGCGGCGTCGGCGCAACCGCCCACGCCTGCAACGCGTCCCGCCACACCTCCACCGCCCAATACCCGGCCTCGCCGCCCGACTTCGAAAAGCGCCCACCGGTCCGCCGCCCCGGCCTCGGCGAGGCCCTGGCACTGGTCTTGGGTGTCTACTGCACCGGCTACGCCTGCTGCGCCGACCACACGAACCCCTGCAACGGCCAACGCAAGGACGCCTGGATCAAGAACTGCGACTGCGGCGACTGCTGCGATTGCTGCGACTGCGGATGCGACTGCGGCGACTGCTGCTGCGATTGCGGTTGCGACTGCTGATCACCCCACACGGCTAGTCGGATAGTCGATTTCGTCGATATCCGCGGCCAAGTCGGCCAGACCGAGATCCGGGTTCAGTGCGGCGACGATCTCGTCCGTCAATGGCCCGAGGCTGAAGATATGGGCGACAGCGCCGAGATCCACCGCGACTTCGTAGTAGCTTTCGGCGAACTCGCGGTACCCCTCGGGCCGACCATCAACGAGGAGACCGAACAGATTGTCGGCCCCGTCGTCACCGCCCTGCGGGATTTCGACCGCACCGCATGCCCATGCCGAGTCGGCTGGTTCGCGCCAAAAGCACACCGTCGCTGCGAGTATCGAGTCCATGTCCTGAAATGCGGGCTCCTGCGCGCTTGACTGGAAGGTCACGGGCATCGAGTCGAGCAATCCCGGCCACAGCGCCGATGGCCCGGCCCGGTACGGATTCATCGGTGACTCGTGGTCGAATCCCCGCGCGAACGCCCCCGCCGGAGAGAACACGATCGAATACTCGGCCCCGCCGCCGTCGCGCATCGAGGCCAATTCCTCAGTAGCCGACCACTTCGAATTGAATGAGTAGTACCGGAACTCCCACTCCGGGCTGAGGATCGCATCCAGCATCGCCATAGCCCGGCAGCGGTCCCGGACCGCCGAGATCGAGGGCAGCTGGCGGATCGTCTCATGCACAGACATGCCGCAATTCAAGCATCGTGAAACGCGCGGAGCCGCACCCGATCGGATGCGGCTCCGCGAGCGATCGGGTTTCAGCGCAGGGTGGCCGTCAGATGCGGGTAGCCCTTCTGCGGGTGCAGCAATGCCAGATCCCAACCACCCTCGGCCTTGTCGGCGTACACGTTCACCGTGGACGGCAGCAGAATCGGCTTGCCGAATTTGACCGCGTAGGTCGCCTTTTCCGGGATACGCCCCTCGACATTGGCGAGGACATTGGCGGCTGACCACATGCCGTGTGCGATCGCCTTCGGGAATCCGAATGCCTTGGCGCCCAGAGCCGAGGTGTGGATCGGGTTGTGGTCACCAGAGGCGGCCGCGTACCGGGTGATCGTCTTCTGATCCACCCGGATGGTCCGCATCGGCGGCGGCGGAACCTCTTCCGGCTTCGGCTCGGCCTTCGGCTCATCCGAGAGCGAGGTGCGCTGCTGGTGCAGGAAGGTGGTGACCTGACGCCACACCAGTTCCCGGCCGACGTTCACCTCGGTGATCGCGTCCACCAGCAGCCCCTTCGGGTGCTCACGCAGGTTCTCGATGTGAGTCTTGAAGTCCAGCGGCTCGCTCACCGAGATCTCGCGGGTGCGCTCGATCAGGTTCTGCGCGTGCACCGCACCCACCGCGACGAACGGAAAGTCCCGTGCCACAACCAGTTGCATCGCCAACGGGAAGCTGAGAATGAACGGGTAGGTCAGCGGCAGCGAGTCACCGAACCGCAGCCCGGTCGCCCGGCAGTACGCGGCCAGGTGATCCGGATCCACCCGCACCCCGTCCAGCCGCACGACGCGATCGGGCACGGTCGACCTGCGCGCCGAGATCAGTGGCACCGGTACCGCACCCAGCGCGGCCTTGACGAACAGGCTGCTGTTCTTGGGAGGTTCGGTGAGCGTGATCATTTCCGTCATCATGCTCCGATCAGGCTCTGCCCGCAGACCCGAACCACATTGCCGCTCACCGCATTCGACGCCGGGCTGGCGAAGTAGGCGATGGTCTCGGCGACGTCGACGGTCTGCCCGCCCTGCAGCAGCGAGCTCATCAGACGACCGGCCTCACGGGTGGCCAGCGGAATGGCCGCGGTCATGGCGGTTTCGATGAAGCCGGGCGCGACGGCGTTGATGGTGATGCCCTTCTCGGCCAGCTTCGGCGCCTCGGCGTCGACCATACCGATGACACCGGCCTTGGAGGCGCCGTAGTTGGTCTGGCCGCGGTTGCCCGCGATGCCCGCGATGGAGGAAACGTCGATCACGCGGCCGCCTTCCTTCAGCGCGCCACTGGCCACCAGCCCCTCGGTAATGCGGTGCGGTGCGGCGAGATTCACGTTGATGACCGAGTTCCAGCGGCCCTCGTCCATATTGGCGAGCAGCTTGTCGCGGGTGATACCGGCGTTGTGCACGATGATGTCGATGCCGCCGAAGCGCTCGGTGGCGAATTCGGCCAACTTCTCCGCGGCGTCCGATGCGGTCACATCGAGTGCGAGCGCGGTGCCGCCGACCTTGTTCGCGGTGGCCGAAAGGGCCTCACCGGCGGCCGGGATATCGGCGACGATCACGGTCGCGCCGTCGCGGGCGAATACCTCGGCGATGGTCGCGCCGATGCCGCGCGCGGCACCCGTGACCACGGCGACCTTGCCGTCGAGCGGCTTGTCCCAGGCGGCCGGGGCCACCGCGTCGGCCTTGCCGACCCGGATGACCTGACCGTCGACGAATGCCGACTTGGCCGAAAGCAGAAAGCGCAGTGTGGATTCCAGTCCGGACGCGGTCGCGGAGGCCTCCGGGTGCAGGTACACCAGTTGGGCGGTGGCGCCGCGCAGCAGTTCCTTGGCGACGCTGCGGGTGAAGCCCTCGAGCGCGCGCTGGGCGATCTGCTCGTCGACGCTCGCCGTCAGCTCGGGCGTGGTGCCGATGACCACGATGCGACCGGATGCGGCAACGCTGCGCATGGCGGGCTGGAAGAATTCGAACAGCTGCGACAGGTCCTCGATCGAGCCGACGCCGGTCGCGTCGAACACCAGCGCGCCGTACTTCTGCCCGGCGGCGGGCGCGTCGGCGAAGGTGTAGTCCGACAGCAGGGTGCGCACGGGTTCGGCGACCCGGCCCTTGCCGCCGAGCAGTACCGGACCGGGCAGTGGCGGCTCACCGGCCTGGTAGCGGCGCAGATTCTCCGGCTGTGGCAACCCGAGCCTGCTCGCCAGGAATTGACCCGGAGCGGAGTGTACGAACGATCCGTAGAGGTTGGGAGCACCCTTGCTCTTGCTGGCTGCCACTGTTTCTCCCTTTTCTGTGTCTCGTGTGTCGTGGTTTCGGCTCGCCGGTGGCTGCGCTGCCGAATGGTCTGCTCGCTCACTACATGCCCCGGCGCGAATTTACGCAGACTTCCGGGGTACGGTGTCGACAATAAACTTACTCCAGAGTAAGTTTAAAGTAAACCAACCGCGACGGGGCGCCGATCTGCGCGGACACTCCGCGCCGAACGGCCCACCGGGCACCCGACGAGACCTTGGAGACTCGAGTGACAACCAAAGCCCGTTCAGCGAAGAGCACGGCAAACAAGGCCCCGCGCCCGATCGCCATCGTGGGCGGCAACCGGATTCCGTTCGCCCGCTCCGATAAGGCCTATGCCCACGCCTCGAACCAGGACATGTTCACCGCCGCGCTGGACGGTCTGGTCAGCCGGTTCGGCCTGCAGGGCGAGCGCCTGGGCATGGTCGTCGGCGGCGCGGTGCTCAAGCGCGTCGGCGAGCACGGCATGGTCCGCGAGAGCGTGCTCGGCAGCAAGCTGTCCCCGTACACCCCGGCCCACGACCTCCAATTGGCTTGCGGCACCGGCCTGCAGGCGATCGTCACCGTCGGTGACGCGATCGCCGCCGGACGCATCGAAGCTGGTATCGGTGGTGGCACGGACACCACGTCCGATGCCCCCATCGGGGTCAGTGAGGGTATGCGCGAGTGGATGCTCGACGCGAACCGCGCCAAGACCACCAAGGACCGCCTCAAGCTGGTCGGCCAGCTGCGCCCCGGCATGCTCGGCATCGAAATCCCGCGCAATGCCGAACCGCGCACCGGCCTGTCCATGGGTGAGCACGCCGCCATCACCGCCAAGGAATTCGGCATTTCGCGCGAGGGCCAGGACGAACTGGCCTACCTGTCGCACAAGAATATGGCCGCCGCCTACGACCGCGGGTTCTTCGATGACCTGATCACCCCGTTCCTCGGCCTGACCCGCGACGACAACCTGCGTCCCGGCTCGACCGTCGAGAAGCTGGCCACCCTAAAGCCGGTCTTCGGCGTCAAGGCGGGCGATGCCACCATGACCGCCGGTAACTCCACCCCGCTCACCGACGGCGCCTCCGCGGTCCTGCTGTCCAGCGACGAATGGGCCGCCGAGCACAACCTGCCGGTGCTCGCGCATCTGGTCGACTCCGAGGTCGCCGCCGTCGATTACATCCACGGCCCGGACGGGCTGCTGATGGCGCCGACCTACGCGGTGCCGCGCATGCTGGCCCGAAACGGCCTGACCCTGCAGGACTTCGACTACTACGAGATCCACGAGGCCTTCGCCTCGGTCGTGCTCGCCACACTGCAGGCGTGGGAGTCGGATCAGTACTGCAAGGAGCGCCTCGGCCTGGACGGCGCGCTCGGTTCGATCGATCGCAGCAAGCTCAATGTCAACGGCTCCTCGCTCGCCGCGGGCCACCCGTTCGCCGCGACCGGCGGCCGCATCGTCGCCTCCGCGGCGAAGATGCTGGCGGAGAAGGGATCCGGTCGCGCGCTGATCTCCATCTGTGCCGCTGGCGGCCAGGGCGTCGTGGCGATCCTGGAGCGCTGACCTCGCGCCGAGCACGAAAACAATTGACAGCGGGTGGTATTCGGTCGTTCCCCTCGACCGAATGCCACCCGCGGTCTTTTCAGCGAAATGCGATCAATCGCGGGCCATTGTGGCACGCTTGTCGACCAGTCCGCGGGTGATCTCGGCGAGTTGGTCCGCGGGAACCTCCACGGCGCCATCGGAATTGATGACGACCACGGTCGGGTAGATGCCCCGGGTGAGATCAGGTCCGCCGGTGGCGGTGTCGTCCTCGGCGGCGTCGAAGAGCGATTCGACGGTGATCCGCAGCGCCTCGTCCTCATCGATACCGCGGCTGTAGGTCTTCTTCAGCGAGGACTTCGCGAACAGTGAACCGGAGCCCACCGCGGTGTAGCCGAACCGCTCCTCGCTGCGCCCGCCGACGACATCGTAGGAGAAGATCCGTCCGACCTTGTCCGGATCGGTGGCGCTCAGGTCCAAGCCGACCAGGACCGGGACCACCGCCATATCCTGCAGTGCGGCAGGCAGATTGTCGCGCACCATCTTCGACAGCTTGTTCGCCTTACCCTCGAATGTCAGACCGACACCCTCGATCTTCTCGTAGTGTTCGAGTTCGACGGCGAACAGCCGGATCATCTCGATGGCCATGCCCACCGTGCCCGCGAAACCCGCCGCCGAATAGGTGTCGGTGATGAACACCTTCTCCATATCCCGGCTGGCCAGCAGATTCCCCATGGTGCCGCGCCGATCGCCGGCGAGCAGCACACCGCCGCGGTAGGTGACCGCCACAATCGTGGTGCCGTGTGGCGCGATGTCCTGACCGTTCACCTTGGCATTGCCGAAATGGCTGCTGGGCAAGAGTTCTGGGGCATACCTGCGCAGGCTCTCGGAGAAGGAAGACGTCGCGAACTCCATATCTGCCACCGTAACGACTTCCCGCCTCGGGTGTCAGCGCACCGAAGTCCAGGGGTGGCGGCGTATGGGGCCGGTCCGGGTGCGAGCCGAGTCGGTGTTCGGGTATCGGATCGGTCCGGGTGTGGGCTGGGTCCGTGGCGGTGATCGGAGCAGCCCTGGGTGTGAGCTGTGTCCGTGGCGGCCACCGGACCAGCCCCGGGTGCGAGTCGAGTCGGTGTTCGGGCGTCGGATCGGTCCGGGTGTGAGCTGGGTCCGTGGCGGTGATCGGACCAGCCTCGGTGTGAGTCGAATCCGCATTCCGCCGACGGACCATGCCCGACATGCGCCGCCATCGAACCGGCGAAGGCCAGCTTGGTGAACAACTCCGGCCAGTGTTCTGTCTGAGACGGAGTCGCATGGTCCTCGGCGGCTACTTCGAGGGCAGCTCGTGGTGTCCGCCGAAGGCCTTGCGCATGGCCGAGAGCATTTTGTCCGCGTACAACGCCTCCCCGCGCGAGGAGAACCGCGCGAACAGGGCGGCAGCGAGCACAGGTGCGGGGACGCCGGTATCGATCGCGGCGTCGAGGGTCCAGCGTCCCTCGCCGGAGTCCGATACCCGGCCGTCGAAGGACGCGAGGGTCGGATCGGCGTAGAGCTCGCTCGCGGTCAGGTCCAGCAACCAGGAAGCGACCACCGAACCGCGCCGCCACACCTCGGTGACCTCGGGCACGTCGATGTCGTACCGGTACCACTCCGGATGTTCGAGCGGGGTCTCCTCGGCCGAGGCCACGGCGTCGTGATCCGCGCCGATATTCGCCTTGTGCAGGATGTTCAGACCCTCGGCGTAGGCGGCCATCGCGCCGTATTCGATGCCGTTGTGCACCATCTTCACGAAATGGCCCGCACCGGCCGGACCGCAGTGCAGATAGCCCTGCTCGGCGGGGGAGGGTTCGCCGGTGCGGCCCGGGGTCCGCTCGGCCGCCTCGACCCCCGGTGCGATGGACTTCAGCAGCGGATCCAGATGCGCCACCGGCTCGGCCTCGCCGCCGATCATCAGGCAGAAGCCGCGGGCCAGGCCGAATACGCCGCCAGAGGTGCCGATGTCCACATAGTGGATGCCCTTGGGTTTCAGCGCGGCGGCGCGGGCGATGTCGTCGTGGTAGCGGCTGTTGCCGCCGTCGATGATGATGTCGCCGGGTTCGAGCAGGTCAGCGACCTGGTCGATGACCTGGCCGGTCACCGCGGCCGGGATCATCACCCAGACCACCCGTGGCGTCTGCAGCCTGGATATGAAGTCCTTCAGGTCGGTGGTGCCCTGGAAGCTGTCGCCGCCCAGCTCCTCGGCGAGAGCGACGGTGGTCTTTGGTTTGCGTTCGTAGCCGACGGCGGTGTGTCCGTCCTTGACGATCCGGCGCACGATATTGGCGCCCATCCGGCCCAGGCCGATCATTCCCAGTTGCATTCCATCCATCTCCCTCGTCGTGTCGGGGCCCTGGTGGTGAGAGTTCTGCTCGATTGTCCCGCGCGGGTGTAACGCGCGCTGCGCTGCACCGATAAACGGGTTGGCTCCGCGTAGTTGCCAGACCCCCGACCCGGCAACTGCGCGGGGCCCTTCCATGTGTGGCGCGGTCCGTTACACGGGATTTGCTCGTGGACCGTGCTGTGCTGCCGACGTGGGTAGCGACCACTATCGTTGGCGGAGACTCGCACCGTGCGAGCTCCTTTCAATCGAGCGGGGAGGACGGTTCGTGACGGGCGAATCGAGCACTGGGCGACGCGACCGACACGAAAACGGCGAGGTCGGACTGAGACAGCTCCTCGACGCAGCTAGATCCGCTCCCCGCCAGCCGCTACCACCCCGCCCCGTTCCCCAGTCACCGAATCCACAGCAGGCGTCGGACGTGTACCAGACGGATCCGAGTCAGGCTGGGGATCCGAGTCAGGCGGGGGATCCGAATTGGGTGGCGGATCCGAGTCAGGCGAGGGATCCGAATCGGGTGGCGAACCCGCAGGCTGGGGAAACGAATCGGGTGGCCGCACAGCATCAGCCGCCTCTGCCGCGTACGGTCCCGCAGCAGGTACCGGGCTCGCATCCTGCGGCTACCTCGCATCAATCCTGGTCGCAGCATCAGCCGCAACCCGAGTCCCCCCAGCATCGCCCAGCGCCGCATCAGTCGGCGGAAGCGTACGAGTCAGCACCGGATTACCAGCCGGTGGCCCAACATCATTCGGCCGCGCAGCCTCAGTCGGTGGCCCAGAGTCATTCGGCGAGTGAGTATCAGCCAGCGGCCCAAGGTCATTCAGCGGCTGAGTATCAACCGGTGCCCCAGCATCAGTCGGTGGCCCAACATCATTCGGCGGCTGACCAGCAGTCGGCGGACGCGTATGCGCATCAGCACGAGTCGCCCCTGTATCGGTCGGTGTCGCATCAGTCAGCGGCGCAGTATGATTCGGCGGCCGAGCAGCAGTCTGTGGCGCGGCACCAGCCTCCACCGCCACACCCGGTTCCGCACCATGCAGCTGGCGCGCGTGAGGTGGCGGCACAGCATCAGCCAACGGCACACGATCATTCGGCAGCTGAGTATCGGCCGGGGGCCGCGTATCAGTCGCACTCCGAGTCGTTCGGGCACCAGCCGGATCCGCATCCCGAGGCCCGTCCGCACGAGGCGGGGCAGCACCAGGCTTCGCCGCAGCGTCAACCGGCGGCCCCATATCAGCCCCATTCGCCCGAGGATCAGACTGAGCCGCACCATTCGGCGGTGCAGTATGGGGCGGCCGCCGAGTACCAACCGACGGCGGAACATCAACCAGCTGCGCAACATCATTCGGTAGCTGAATATCAGTCGGGGGCTGAGTATCAGGCTCACCCCGAGTCGGCTGAGCATCAATCGGAGCGGCACCAGTCGGCGGCGCAGTTCGGGTCTGCGGTCGAGCGTCAGTCAGTGGCACAACACTATTCGGCAGCCGAGTATGGATCGGCGGCCGAGTATCAGCCTCGGCCCGAGTCGATCCCACATCGGCCTGCGTCGGATCAATCGGTGGCGGAGTATGGGGCAGCGGCCGCACAACAGTCGATGGCGCGGCATCAGCCACAGTCGTCGCGTACGGTTCTGGATCACGAGGTTGCCTCGAATGAGGTGACTGCGCGGCATCAGTCCTCGCTGCAGCATCCGACGGAACCGCGTCGGTCGGCGGCGGAGTATGGGTCGGCAGTCGAGCACCCATCGGGGGCGGAGCATTCGGCTGCGGAGCATCAGCCCGCGACGCAACATCATTCGGCGGTCGGATATGAGTCGGGGGGCGCGTATCAGGCTCCTCTCGAGTCGCAAGAGCACCGGCTGGTGCCGCATCATTCGGCGGCTGAGTATGAGTTAGCGGCCGAGCAGCAGTCGGTGGCGCGGCATCAGCCACCGCCGCCGCACATGGTTCCGCATCACGAGGTTGGCCAGCATGAGGTGGCTGCTCAGCAGCAGTCCCCGCAGCCTCAATCGGCGGCCTCGTATCAGCCTCATTCGCCCGAGCATCAGACTGGGCTGCAGTATTCGGCGGTGCAGTATGGGGCGGCCGCCGAGCAATCTGCGGCCGAACATCATTCAGCTGCGCAGCTTCAGTCGGGGGCCGAATATCAGGCGGGGGCCGAGTATCAGCCTCCGCCCGAGTCGACCCCGCATCGGCCCGCGTCGCATCAATCGATGACCGAGTACGAGTCGGCGGCCGATCAGGCAGTGGCCCAACGTCATTCGTTGGCCGAACGTCAATCGGCGGCCTCGTATCAGCCTCATTCGCCCGAGCATCAGACTGAGCCGCACCATTCGGCGGCGCGATATGGGACGGCCGCCGAGTATCAATCGGCTGCGCAGCTTCAGTCGGGGGCCGAATATCAGGCGGGGGCTGAGTATCAGGCTCACCCCGAGTCGGCTGAGCATCAATCGGAGCGACACCAGTCGGCGGCGCAGTTCCGGTCTGCAGTCGAGCATCAGTCAGTGGCACAACACTATTCGGCAGCCGAGTATGGGTCGGCGGCCGAGTATCAGCCTCAGCCCGAGGCGGCCCAGCATCGGCCTGCGTCGCATCAGTCGATGACCGAGTACGAGTCGGCGGCCGATCAGGCAGTGGCCCAGCATCATTCGTTGGCCGAACGTCAACCGGCGGCCCTGTATCAGCCTCATTCGCCTGAGCATCAGACTGAGCCGCACCATTCGGCGGCGCGATATGGGACGGCCGCCGAGTATCAATCGGCTGCGCAACATCATTCGGCAGCTGAGTATCAGGCGGCGGCCGAGTATCAGCCTCAGCCCGAGGCGGCCCAGCATCGGCCCGCGTCGCATCAATCGATGATTGAGTACGGGGCGGCGGCCGATCAGGCAGTGGCCCAGCATCATCCGCCGCATCAGTCGGTGGCGGAGTACGGGGCGGCCGCTGGTCAGGCAGTGGCCCAGCATCATTCGTTGGCCGAGCGGCAGTCGGCGGCGCTGCAACAGACCGAGGCAGGGCAGCGGGCATCGGAGTCGGTTGGTGATTCCATGCCGACTGCGCCGTTGCGGACTGCTCGGAGACCGAAGGTAAGAGCGTCCGAGGGGGACGAGGCTTCGGGGGCTGGTGCGCGTTGGCGGGGGCAGCGGGTGCCGGAGAGACCGGTGAAGTCGGGTGGGTGGAAATCGCCTCTCGTCAAGCGGATCGGCATCGGGGTCGGTGCGTTTGTGGTGGTGGCGGGGCTGGCTTATGTTGCGGACCTGGTGTTTTCGTCGGGGCATGTGCCGCGTGGGGTTGTGGTCGCCGGTATTGATATCGGCGGCAAGGACACGGCGGCGGCGGATGCGGAACTGCGCAGCGCGCTCGATCCGCGCGCTGATCGGGAGCTTCCCCTGCAGATCGGTGATGTGCAGACCAGGCTGACGCCCAAAACCGCTGGTCTGGCAATTGATTGGGATAGCACCTGGGCCAATGTCGGTACCCAGCCACTCAATCCGATCACCCGGCTGACCTCGCTGTTCACCACGCATACCGCGCCGGTCGCGAGCACTGTCGACGGCAATGCACTGGATGCCCAGCTCACTGCGCTGCGCGTGCACGACCGCGCGACGGTCGAGGGCACCATTGCCTTCGATGGCGCGCGCCCGGTCGCGGTGCCGCCGGTGCCGGGCCGCGTCCTCGATGTGCCCGCCGCGCGTACCGCGCTCATCGACAACTGGTATCTCGGTGCGCTGCTCGATCTTCCCGAGACCGCGGCGCCGATCGCCGTGCGCGCGGAGGCGGTCGAACGGGCGTTGCACGAGGTCGCCGAACCCGCGGTGCGTGCACCGATTGTCTTCGCGGGCAAGAACAATGCGACCGGCAGACTGGAACCGGAGCAGATCGCGTCCCTGCTGTCCTTCGCGCCCGATGGCCAGGGCGGGCTCGCCGCGAGCTTCAAACAGGATGTGGCGCAGGGCGTACTCGGCCCACAGCTGGCACCGTCGGAGGTCGAGGCCAAGGACGCGACCTTCGCGCTGACCGGGGCGAAACCCACCGTGGTTCCGGCCATTATCGGTGACAAGATCAATTGGGCGAAGACATTGGAGCAGTTGCCCACTCTGATGGCTGCGCCACAGGAGCGCACCGCGCAGGCCGTCTATGAAAAGGTCGACCCCAAGCTCACCACCGAGGCCGCGAACGCACTCGGCGTCAACGAGATGATGGGGCAGTTCACCACCAGCGGCTTCAGCGGCCCGTCCGGGGTGAACATCCGCGTGGTCGCCCAAAAGGTGAACGGCGCCATCGTCAAGCCGGGAGAAACCTTCTCGCTCAACGACTTCACCGGCCCCCGCGGCACTGCCGAAGGCTACGTCGAATCCGGCATTATCGACCACGGCCGCCCCAGCACCGCTGTCGGCGGCGGCATCAGCCAATTCGCCACCACCCTCTACAACGCAGCCTATTTCGCGGGCATGGAGGACGCGGGCCACACCGAGCACAGCTACTACATCTCGCGCTATCCCGCGGCACGCGAGGCCACCGTCTTCGACGGCGCCATCGACCTCAAATTCCGCAACACCGGCCAAACCGGCGTCTACATCGAGACTTCGACCACCGACTCCGAGGTCACCGTCCGCCTCTGGGGCACCAAGACCGTCAACGTCGAATCCATCACCGGCGAGAAAACCAAGCCCACCGAACCGACCACCATCAAACTCCCCAAGGGCAAGGACTGCATCGCCACCGAAGGCGCCCCCGGCTTCACCATCTCCGACACCCGAGTCATCACCGACCGCAAGACCGGCCGCGAAATCTCCCGCACCACCCGCACCGTCAAATACGACCCCATCCCAGTCGTCAAGTGCGAGTAGACCTCGCCTAGCTGTCGCATAGCGCGTGACTGCCTCGCATAGCCTGCAGAGCCTGTTGCCGAATTATCGCGGATTTTCGCCGTGACCCAGGTCACGCGGCTATGTCGGCGACTGCAGCGCAATCGTGCTCACCCGAAGGATATTTGATCCCCCGCGTGTGACGTTGATGTGACGGAACAACCGCCCGGCGGCGCATTCGGCAACAGGCTCTGCAACCTATGCGAGGCAATCAGTAGGTATGCGCCAGGACAAAGGCACCTTTGTCAGGGTCGGAATCCTTGTGGGTCCTGGGGGCCGTTCCCTCTGCGCGGCACGCCGGGCCCGCATATGGCTCAGCCTGGGGGCGAGGAGAAGGCCCGCCAAGCGTCCTGTCCTACAACCGATGTCGAGTGCGCGCTGTTTATCCCCCCTGAGCCCGACGGCGGAATGTCATGGCGAGCACGGGGCTTCGTTGCCTACAAGAGCTCTAATTCGCCGCAGCTTATGGCAGTGGTGAACGTATCCCACTCGTGCGGAGTGAGGACCAGTGCTGGTCCGGTGGGGTACTGGAGTGGACGCCGACCCCGCCGCTGTCGAGATGAGCCACCTCAACGCATTCGCTTCCGGCTGAGCTGTGGCTGCTCTCGAACCAGCGGGCATCGGGAGCGTCGGGGCTCATGATCCGTACTCCTTCGTGCTTTGCGGCCGGTCGCGTAGCCTCGTTGCCCTACGAGGGCTCGAATTCGCCGTGGTTGATTCCAGCGGTGAAGGCGGCCCACTCGTGCGGAGTGAAGACGAGTGCAGGTCCGGTGGGGTTCTTGGAGTCGCGGACGCCGACCTGACCGTTGGCGAGGTGGGCCACCTCCACGCAGTCGCTTCCGCCTGCGCTGCGGCTGCTTTTGAACCACCGGGCTGCAGATAGGTCGATGCTCACGGTGCATACTCCTTCGCTACCCGCCGCAGCAGGTGCTTGCTGTCTGCCACATTCAACGCTACCGGCTGGAGTGCTGTGTGCGCTTGCCGATAGCGGCGCACGCTGTCCGGGCGTTCCAGGTACATATCGCCTGTGTAGCTTTCGACGAAGATAACGGTCGGTTCGAACGGTTGGCCCTCTTTGTCGAGCCCGAAGTCCAGAATGGTGAACGGGCCGGTCGAGATGCCGAGAGGAAAGCCAGCGGCGGACGGCAACACCTGAACGGTGACGTTCGGCGGCATATCAGCCAAGTATCGCAACTGATCAGCCATGACTCGCGGGCTGCCGACGACCCGGCGCAGAACCGCCTCATCGAGGATGAGATGTACCAACGCAGGATCGAACCTGCGTCGAATCAAGCTCTGCCGCTTGATCCTTAGCCGGACGCGTCGTTCGATCTCGTCGGCGGTTTCGTGCACGAAATATGCGCGGTCGAGCGCGCGAGCGTAGTCGGCGGTCTGAAATAAACCCGACACCATGTCCGGCCGATAGATGGCCAACTGCTGTGCGGCTGCTTCCAGCCCGACGTACAGGTTGAAGTATGACGGAATGAGGTCGCCGTATTCGTGCCACCAACTTCGCTCGTTTCCTTGCTGGGCAAGCCCTTTCAGCGCGGGAAGCATCTTCGGCTCGTCGTACAGATGGCACAACGCCTCGATGTCGTCGAGCTCGATGCGGTTGGCCTCGCCCGTTTCGAGTCGCTGTAGCGTCCCTGACCCGCGCCCGATGGCTCGGGACGCCTGCACGATGGACAGTCCCGTCTGCTGCCGTAGATCCCGCAGATACCGCCCCAACTGGCGGCGCGGAAGGTTTCCGGTCGCCTTGCCGGAGAGGTTGCCCTTGCTCGGTATGCCCATGGCTTGCTCCAAATTTTTGGGTGGCGCGCAGTCGGGTCGGTGGGTGACGCTTCGTACTCGCTGTGGGTGATCCCCTCGGCAAACGGGAAAACTGTTGTGGACCACCCATATTCGCAGGTCAGAACGGTTCTGCGGTGGTGTGCTGATTGTGCACCCGGGACCGGGGCGGCTGCGACGAATTGCCGAAATCTCAGCATCGGACACGCGCCCGGTTCCGACCGCCGAACAGCGCCGCCGCGTGGCGATCACGCGCGCCCCGGGTCCGGGTGCACCCTGTCCGTTCCTGCCGGAGGTATCCCAAAATGGCTGCTGCTCAGCATCTTCCACCGTTCGAACATGGCGTTCCGGACGCCGAACTGACCCTCGAAGCCGCACATGAGGTGATGCGCACACACATCGATTGCTCGATCACCGCATGTCCGATCAAGCTCTACGCCAAGACGTTGCTGGTGCGACACCGGCACCTCGAACCGGCGGAGCGACCGAAGTTCGGATTCTGACGATGCCGGATGACGAAGACGCGGCGCTGATAGAGATCCACGTCATCCAGGACGTTATAGATGCCGTGGAAACCCTACTGCGCCAAACGGAACGCAGCGGCCGACAACTCACCGCCCCGCGCTCACGCATCTATGCGACCGTCCTCTACGCGGTCCTCGCCAGTGCCCGCGAGCAGCCGTTCCGCCCCACCCTCGACGCCGCCGACCTACTCGACTCCATCCTCGACGGAGCCGAATCACCCCACCCCGACAACACCCTCGCCGAACTGATCGAGACCCACATTGCGAAGGCGAACTGAAACCACCGTGACATACGGTCGATACCAATCGTCAAGTGCGCATGTATGTTACGTCGAAACCACGTGAAGATGATCTCAGCTCGATCTGCGAATAGCTGGATAATTACAGTAAGCGACCGATGCGATCGGTTTGGTCACTTCATTCCGTTTGGAATGGTGTGCAACAGGATCCGACCCTGTCTGCTGCGGATTTCGCGTTGCCGGGCCCGTCGCGCCAGGTACGCCGCAGTGGTGCGACTCGGCGGCTATGTGGCTCGGATGTCGCCGCGCTGGTACGGTTTCGGTGACTCGCTCCCATTGGAATCGTGTTCCGGGGATATCAATTCGAGTGAACCGCAATCGTTTGGCGAATCAGATTGATCCGCCCACAATCTCAGGGGCTTGTCGCCTCTCCGTGTGGTGATGAAACTTCTTTCGGCTGGTAATAATCGGTTACCGGCTGGATATTTCTCCACGGGTTCAAAGGGAAGTTCTCAATGAGCAAAGTGCGCGTGCTCGGTGTCGCCTTCGCGGCTACCGCGGGCATTCTTCTGATCGGTTCGGGTATGGCATCGGCTGCCGATCAGGGCATCGTCCTGGAGCCGATCGGAACCATCGCCCCCGGCGAGCCGAACCCGAATGGGACCGGTTCCAGCTCGGCGATCACCGATCTGGTGAAAGTGCTGTCCACCGGCTCGACAGGCGCCAAGACGCAGTAATCGGATGCTGGACGTGCCTCACCTCGAAATGAAGTGGGGCACTTCGCTTTTGCGGATCCACCGTGCCGCGTCGCGAATCGATGTGGCCCGAATCCACTCGGCGTCCTATAGCGGCGATCGCATGAGCAGCACGTTGTACTGGTTGTACACCGAAAGCAAGAAGTACAGGTCATTTCCGGTCTGGTAGGGGAAGATCATCGGCGCGTAAGCACTCGGCAGGGAGGGCCCATCGACGAGCACCTGCGGCTCGCTCCATGGCCCCTCCGGCCTGTCCGCACTGCGCATGACCACTGAATTGGTCGAATCCGTTGTGAGCATGATGAATTTGCCGAGATGCTCGTTCCACATCACCGACAGCTCGGCGACCCCGTCGACGATCGGTGCGGCGACCTTGGCGTCCGGCTTCCACTCGGTGCCGTCCCAGTACTCGTATCGATCGATATCGGCGATATCGGCTTCCCTTGCGCGTGAGACGAATCCGGGATGCTGCCGCCCTGCGGCTGTGCCGTAGCGGTAGACGTAACCGTCGTCCTTCAGGAAGGCGTTCTGCTGAAAGTTCTGATACCCGTCCACATTCGCGCGTCGGGTGGTGGTCAGCGGGGCCCAGCTGCGCCCGCCGTCGCCGGAGACGGCGAGGGTGGAGAAATTGGTTTCCCACTTGCCGTGTTCGCCCCAGCTGGCCACCGACATCAGGCTCAGGTACTGCACTCCACCCACCGAAATGCCCGCTGTCGGGATGAGACTGATCTCGATGCCGGGAATCTTCGGGCTGGGCAGCGGATTATTGCTCACGACACCGTCGAACGAAATCCCTTGTGACGGATCCTTGGTCGTGCTGCTGAACAGCACTTGGCTGCTCCAAGCCCACACACTGCCGACGAGCAGATTGGGGAACCCGAGGCCCGCACTGTCGCCGAAGGCGGTGAGCATCCGTCCACTGCCGTCATCCCACATGATGCCGAGGTCGGTGCCGAGCACATTGACGTTCTGGGTGCGATTGGGGCTGTCCATGCCGGTCATCTGGAAGACCGCCTGGGTCACTCCGGGTAAGCGTGGTAGCCCGCGCGGCTGGCCGTTGATGCCGGGGATGGGGTTGATGCCGGGAATGGGGATCACGATATTCGGGTCGGCGACGGCCGGTCCGGCCAATCCGATCGAGAGTGCGGCGGCGAGGACACCGGCTCTGGTGAGTGCGGACAGCGATCGGTTCATCCGGACGATCCCTTCTAGCGCGCGGTCTGCCCGGCCATTGTGCCCGGTTTCCGGCCCCCTTGTCGGGACGCGTCCGATGTGGAACCGGAGGCGAACCCGTAGCTACACTGAAGATCATCAGGAGGCGGGGCTCAGGGAGTGGCCGACCTGTCACCCCGGGCGACCATAGGTCGCCCGATGCAGCTTCTACGGCGGTGGGCTCGGTCGCTCGATTTGTACGGTTTGCCGCATCGCTCGCGAGGGCACAGCTGTTCCATTACATCCAGCAGGATTGGTGAACGCTAGGCGGTGGCTCATGGGTGATAGTCGCGCAACGCTTCGAAGTTGGTGGCACGATCCGGTGCATTACCGCTGGCTCGTGCGAACGTTGGAATCGCATTTCGCCCTAGGTCCGGTCAAATTCATCATCGGTGCGGGCGGCGCGGTGATGCTGCTGATCAATATGTTGATGTCGCTGTCGCCCGCCGGTCCATCGGGAACGGTCGATCGTGCGATCTTCGCATTCGCGGGATTCACCGCGGCGGTATGGACGATGCGCTGGTGGTTGTTTCCGTGGCCGGGTGCGCTCACCTCATTGGTCCTGTGTACCTGGGCGGATATCGCCATCACCGCATCGTGTCTGGTGGACCGCAATCGGGTGTACGGCGCGTTGAGCGCGATGCTACTGGTGGTGACCGGGGCCTACATCACGTTCTTCCACAGCCCGCGGGCGCTGGCCGTGCACGCCGCGTGGTCATTGCTTTCCATCGGCGTCCTCGCCGGTTATGTGGTGACCGATTCCACGGGTGGCGATGTAGCGCTGGCGGCGGCGATGGTGCTGATCATGATGGCGGCCATCGTCGTGGTGCTGCCCGGGCTGCAATTCTGCTACTGGGTACTGCGCACCGACGTGCTCTCGGATCCGCTGACCATGCTGCTGAATCGGCGCGGTCTCGACTATTACCTGTACCGCTCCCGCCATCGGCAGTGTCTATCGGTGATCGCCCTCGATCTGGACCGCTTCAAGGCGGTCAACGACACATTCGGTCATATCGTCGGCGACCAGGTGCTCGCCTCGACGGCCCAGCGATTGCGGGCGGTGGTCGAACCCGATGCCATCGTCGCCCGCACCGGCGGCGAGGAGTTCGCGGTGGTCGGCGAACTCGATCGCGATGGTGCGCTCGCCACGGCCGAGAGGTTGCGTCGCGCCGTCGAGGCGGCGGCCGGGGTGCCCGTCGCCATCACGGCCAGCATCGGCGTCGCCGTCTGCGAGGGCGGTGCGGACACCGATCGGCCCCAGCTGCTGCTGCGCTGTGCGGATTCCGCGATGTACGAGGCGAAACAGTTGGGCGGCAATGCCGTTGTGCTGGCCGAGCCCCCGATCTACATTCCGGATACCGCGCCCACCCCGCGACGAGATCTGTCGCGTCGCGGCAAATGACCGCGGCGGCCCGGATCGCTCCGGGCCGCCGCTGTTCGTATTCGATTGTGTCCGAACGCTATCGGATCAGAACGCCGCTTCGTCCAGCTCCATGATGTCGTTGTCCAGGTTCGACAGGATGGCGCGGGTCGCGGTCAGCTCGGGCAGCACGTTGCGGGCGAAGAACTGCGCGACGCCGACCTTGCCCTGGTAGAACGCCTCATCGGCACCGGTGGCGCCGTTGTCGAGGGCCTTGATGGCGACCTCGGCGCCACGCAGCAGCTGCCAGCCGATCAGCAGGTCGCCGACCGCCATCAGGAAGCGCACCGAGCCGAGACCGACCTTGTACAGCTCCGACGGGTTCTCCTGAGCGCCCATCAGGTGCCCGGTCAGGGTGGCGGCCATGGCCTGCACATCCTCGAGCGCGGTGGCCAGCAGCTTGCGCTCGCCCTTGAGGCGACCGTTGCCCGCCTCGGAGTCGATCAACTTCTGCACCTGACCGGCCACATGGGCCAGTGCGACGCCGCGGTCACGGGCGATCTTGCGGAAGAAGAAGTCCTGCGCCTGGATGGCGGTGGTGCCCTCGTAGAGCGAGTCGATCTTCGCGTCGCGGATGTACTGCTCGATCGGGTAGTCCTGCAGGAAGCCCGAGCCACCGAAGGTCTGCAGCGATTCGGTCAGGTACTGGTAGGCCCGCTCGGAACCGACACCCTTGACGATCGGCAGCAGCAGATCGTTGACCCGGAAGGCCACATCCTCGTCCGCACCGGAGACCAGCTGCGCGATATCGGCATCCTGGTGCGCGGCGGTGTAGAGGTAGATCGCGCGCAGACCCTCGGCGTAGGCCTTCTGCAGGGCCAGGCTGCGACGCACATCCGGGTGGTGGGTGATGGTGACGCGCGGGGCGGCCTTATCGGTCATCTGGGTCAGGTCCGCACCCTGGACGCGCTGCTTGGCGTAGTCCAGTGCGTTCAGGTAACCGGTCGACAGGGTCGCGATGGCCTTGGTGCCCACCATCATGCGCGCGTTCTCGATGACGTCGAACATCTGCGCGATGCCGTTGTGCACCTCGCCGACCAGCCAGCCCTTGGCGGGCACGCCGTGGCCGCCGAAGGTGACCTCACAGGTGGCCGAGACCTTGATGCCCATCTTGTGCTCGACATTGGTGACGAAGACACCGTTGCGGTCGCCCATGGTCTGGGTCTCGAAGTCGAAGTGCCACTTCGGCACGTAGAACAGCGACAGGCCCTTGGTGCCCGGACCGGCGCCCTCGGGGCGGGCCAGCACCAGGTGCATGATGTTCTCGAACAGGTCGTCGGAGTCACCCGAGGTGATGAAGCGCTTGACGCCCTCGATGTGCCAGGAGCCGTCCTCCTGCTTGATCGCCTTGGTGCGGCCGGCGCCGACGTCGGAGCCGGCATCCGGCTCGGTCAGCACCATGGTGGCGCCCCAGTTGCGGTCGGCGATGACCTGCGCCCACTTCTTCTGCTCATCGGTGCCGTTGTTGTAGAAGACCTGCGCGAAACCGGCACCCGCGGCGTACATCTGCGCGGGCGGGTTGGCGCCGAGGATCATCTCGCCGATCGCCCAGGACACGGCGCTCGGGGCACCCAGGCCGCCCAGTTCCTCGCGGACGGCGACCTTGGCCCAGCCCGCGTCTTCCAGCGCGCGGTAGGACTTCTTGAACGATTCGGGGAGAGTGACCGTGTGGGTCTCGGGATCGAAGGTCGGCGGGTTGCGGTCACCGTCGACGAACGAATCGGCCAGCGGACCCTCGGCCAGGCGACGCACCTCGTTGAGCATCTCCTTGACGGTCTCGGTGTCGAGGTCGCCGTAGGCGTCGCTGTCCAGGATGGCGCCCAGGCCGAGTACCTCGAAGAGGTTGAACTCCAGGTCGCGGACGTTGCTCTTGTAGTGGCCCATGTCAGTACTCACTCTCCGTTGAGTTGGTGCGGTCGGTTGGTTGCCGTTCCCGCCCGTTGTCGTCCACCGAGCCATGCCGGTTTTCCGCATGCTACTCGCGGGTAACTTATGAGCCATATTACCGGTCGGTAATGGGCTCGCAAAGACTCGGGCGGGCAATGTGACGCGGAAAACACCCCACGACGTTGCCGTCTGTCTACGGTTCGCGTAGTAGACGAATTGTCCGGTGGCTGGTGGGTTTTGAGTGGCCTGTGTGCTCTGAGTGGCGGGCGGGTTTCCTGGCGCCCGGTGGATTCGGCGGATCGGTGGGTGTTCAGAGTGGCTGGTGTGTGCGGGTTGCCGGTGGGTTCCGGGTGGGCGACGCGTTGCGGGTGGCTGGGGGTTCGGGGGTAGCTGGGGACTACCGTGGGATTGTGCGAATCGAGACGAGCGCCGGGCCCGCGGAGATCGAGCTCGACAAACCGCGCAAGGCGGCGTTTCTGCTGCTGCTCACGCACGGATCCGGTGGTGGTGTGGACGCGAAAGACCTGCTCGCGGTGCGGGACTGCGCCTATGAACTGGGGGGCGCGGTGGCGCGGGTGGTGCAGCCGTATCGGGTTGCCGGGCGGCGTGCGCCCGGGTCGGCGGTCAAACAGGACGAGGCCTGGTTGGAGATAGTCGCCGACCTGCGTCGCCGGGTGCGGAAGGTGCCGCTGATCCAGGGCGGCCGCAGCAACGGTGCCCGAGTCGCCTGCCGCACCGCAATCGACGCCGATGCCCGCGGGGTGCTCGCATTGTCGTTTCCGCTGCATCCGCCGGGTAAGCCGGACAAGACCCGGCGCGAGGAGCTACTCGCCCCTGGCGATATCGAGGTCGTCGTGATCAACGGTGCGAACGACCCGTTCGGCATCCCCGACCCCGCCGACGCCGCCGAGGTTCGCGTTATCCCTGGTCAGCCACACTCCTTCCGCTCCGGATTCGACATCATCGCGGAAACGGTCAAGCCCTGGTTGCAGCGCTGGAGCTAGGCCCGTTTTGCGCTGTCGGGAGCACCACTGGTCAGCTGGTCTGCGTCACCTGTCCGCTCGCTGTCGCTGAGCAGCGGGAATTGCGGAATCTGTTCGGATCAGCTGGGTGGGGCGGCAGGTTCGATGGCTTGTGGGAGTGGGGTGGGTTTGCTGGCGACGACGAGGGCGTCGATGGCGTCGCGTTCCTCGGTGGGGCGGTAGACGCGGTCGGCGATGTGGACGCGGATGCGGTCGGTGTCGGGGCCGAGATCGGCGATGATGTCGCTGGGGGTGAACAGGACCGAAGGGTCCTTCGGGCCGCCGAAGCCGTCGGTGAGATTGGTGCTGTCGTGGCCCAGGACCAGCAGGGTGCCACCTGGGGCGAGCAGGTCGGGGAGGCGGTGGACGAGCGGGCGGCGGTATTCGGCGGACAGGTGCAGGAAGACCATCAGCACCAGTTCGTAAGGTCCGGTGATGCCCGCGGCGTCCAGGTCGGTGACGTCCGCACACTGCCAGCTGATGCGGTTGCGAACCGAGCGGGACAATCGCGTCGCGATGGTGCGGCCCTTATCGATCCCCACCTGTGAATAGTCCACGGCATGCACGTGCCACCCATGCGTGGCCAGCCACAAGGCGTTGCGACCTTCGCCGCACGCGAGGTCCAGCGCCCGCGGCAGACCGGGCGCTTCGCCATCGGGCGCGTCCGGCATCACCGGAGCAACCCGCTCCAGCCCGTACACATGCTCCACCACGGTGCTGTTCGGCGGTGCGCCCCACACCAATTCACTCTGTGTATACCGCGTATCCCAATCGGTCGCGTCCATACCCGCGATTCTATTGACCCCGCACATCCCGCCACCCAGCGCTGCGCCGAGCACTCTGGCGCCCGCTCCGGCAACACCGACACCCACAACCCCCGCCGAGACCCGGCGCATTCCGCACCGTGCCACGCATCTCCGCGGACCCGGCGACTCCGCGGACCCAGCGACTCGGTGCACTTCAAGACCGCCGCGCTCCGCGACTGCTGCGGTCCGCGACTGCTGCGGTCCGCGACTGCTGCGGTCCGCGACTGCCGCGTACTCCGGACTGCCGCGCTCCGCGACTGCCGCGTACTCCGGACTGCCGTGCATGCCGCAGCCCTCCGCGCAATCATTGAGCCACCGCTTCGTACTACCGAAGCGCCACAACACCAGCGCCTATGCGCTCGCTTCCGGCAGCCAGTGCATCGGGGAGGTTTCGCGGATGTGGATGAGTACGTCGAATGCGTCGATGAGAGATCGGACCGGGGTGTGGGCGGTGGCGTCCTTGGCGGGGTCGTAGATGCCGCTGATCGTGCGTAGTTTCGCGGGGCGGTGCAGCCACTGTCGGACCGCGTCCGGGGCGGTGTTGTGCAGATCCAGGTAGAAGGCGGGCAGATCCAGTTCGCCAAGGGTGGCGTCGATGAGGTCCGGTAGTGGTTCCGGTGCTACCGCCATGCCGAGATCTCCGTGATGGAAGCCGATGGCCACCGATACGTATTGCGCACCGAAGTGTGCGCGCAAATAGCTACCGGTGCCGCGGAATTCGGAGGTTTCGGCTGGGCCATCCTCGAGGGAGAGGGCGGCGGTGTGGCCGATACCGTCCCAATAGGCGATCTTCGCGCCGGTGCTGCGCTGCCATTCGATGACCCGATCCGCCGCGGGTCGCTCATCGCGTGCGAAACCGCCCTGTCCGGCAACGCTTTTCTCGTGGAAATCGACGATAAGTCGCAAATGTGTCAGTGCTTTGTCGAATTCCGTTGTCGCCGGGAGTTTTTCGAATATTGCGAGGGCGTCACGGGCGTCATCGACGAACGGGCGGCCCGGATGAATTCCTTGATGGCGCTGCACATGTTCATCCACTCGGTGTGCGGTGCGAATCGGAGTGAGGTGAGATTCGATGGCTGCCAAGCGATCCGGCGCATGTCGGCGCAGGTAATCCAGCACCACTTCGTAGTCGGATGATTCCGCACGCGGTGGCTCCACGCCGAAGATCCGGACCGGATCGTCGGGATGCTCCTGGTTGAAAGCGTGTATCCAGGACAGCGCCGCCGCCATTTCGGCCGTCCGGTTCGGCCGCCACGCACCGGCGAGCACGGTTTCCGGATCGCCCACGCCAGCGCGCACAAACGCGTCGAGCCGCTCGCCGGAGCGCGCACTGTCCTGCACCGCGAGCGCTCGGTACCCGTATTCCTCGACCAGCACCCGGAATACGCGCTCGCGCACTCCGAAGGTCTGCCGGGAGAACCGGGTCGATTCACCTAGACCGACCACGGTCGCCGATCCGAGTCGATCGGTGAGCGGCACGAGATCGCGGCCGGTGCCGTTCGCCTCGGTATCGGAGATCGGCCGTGCATTCGCTCGCAGCCATATCCGCAGATCCGATGCGGCGGTGACGGATTCGCTGGTTGCGGCGGTGCTGCCCATGATTTCTCCTAAAAGCTCGACGATCCGACGCGATCAGCCTCATACCTGAAGTGATGTTGAGGTCAAGTCGAACTCGAAAAGATCAGCGGGGCATGGGCGCCGATACCGCGACCATGCCCCGCTGATCCGGTGAATTCAGAGCGTTGTGCGCATCAGAATCACGTTGTACTGCGAATGCACCGTCGTCAGGAAGTACAGATCACGCCCGGTCTGGAAGGGGAAGATCGACGGCGCGTACGCACTCGGCAGCTCCCGCGTATCGATCAGCACCTCGGGATCGCTCCATGGCCCCTGGGGCGAGGAAGCCCGCCGCATGACCACGGAATTGAACGGATCGGTGGTCAGCGAGATGAACTGACCAAGGTACTCGTTGTACATCACCGACAGCTCGCCGACGCCCCCCATGATGGGCGCCGCCGCATCGACATCGCCCTTCTTGCTCCAGTGCTCGCCCTCCCAGTACTCGTATTCGCCCAGGTTCGCGATATCGCCCTCGCGCACCCGCGCGATGTACGCCGCCCGATCGCGGCCGGATCTGGTGCCGTACTCGTAGACGTACCCGCCGTTCTTCAGGAACGCGTTCATCTGGAAATTGGCATTGGCGCCCTCATTCGGACGCCGCGCGTTGGTCAGATCGGCCCAGGTCTCGCCATTGTCGCCGGAGGCGGCGAGTCCGGAGAAGTTGGTGGTCCACTGGCCGATATCGTCCCAGGTCCGCACCGACATCATGCTCATGAACTGCACGCCGTTGATCGAAATGCCCGCGGTTGGAATGCGGCTGATCTCCACGAATGGGATCTTCGGACTGGGGATCAGGTCGCGCGCCTGGCCGAAGATATCGCGCACGACGCTGTCGAAGTAGATGCCATTGGCCGGATCGTGGGTGTGGCTGCGCACCAGAATATTGCTGCGCCACGCCCAAGTGCTGCCGGCCAGCAGATTCGGCAGGCCGAGCCCGGCGGTATCACCGAAGGCGGTCAGCATCTCACCGTCCCCGTTGTCCCACATGATGCCGAGGTCGGTGCCGAGCACGTTATAGCTCTGGGTGTTGTTCGGGCTGGCCAGTCCGGTCATCTGGAATACCGCCCTGGTGCGCCCGCCCAGGTTGGGCAGCCCGCTGCTGCCGTTGAGGACCGGGATCGGATTGATCGCGTTTGGGTTTGCCGAGGCAGGGGTAGTCGCTATGAGGAGCAAGGCCGATGCTCCTGCCAATGCCGAGAGCAAGGCGGATGCGGACTTGTTCAAAGTCTCTGAGCCCTCCGGTTTCTGGCCGAAGCGGCGCTTGATAGGCAGTACCTACCGTGTGTGTTGCGCCACATTTCGGCGGGCTGGCAAATCGTTCAAGATGCTAACAGCGAAACCAGTGAAATTTGTGGCTTGTGCGATTTGTAGTGAAAGTTGTGAATACTCCGGAATCTAAGTTGCCGAAGATTTGCCTCGGGTTAAGGCCGCCCGCAGTATCAATGGCAGCTGAGTCGCCCGTTCGATCGCGAAGGTGCGCCGGGGCGATGCGTGCCAGGAGCGATCGAAGAGTTGCTTGGCTCCCGCGACCGCGTGCGGGGAGCGGGTTGCGATGCGGTTGGCGAGTTGTTTCGCCGCCGCGACCGGGTCCGCGGTCACCTCGGTGATCAGACCGATGCGCGCGGCGTACGCGGCGTCGACGGTATCGGCGGTCATGGTCAGCAGCAGCGCCTGGTCGACGCCGATGAGGCGGGACAGCGTCGCCGCGCCGGTCATATCCGGGACCAGGCCGTGCTTGGCCTCCATGACCGAGAACTCCGCGTCGGGGGTCGCGAAGCGGATGTCGGCGGCCAGCGCGATCTGCAGTCCCCCGCCGTAGCAGCGGCCGTGCACCGCGGCGATCACCGGCACGGGTAGTCGACGCCATGCCCAGCACGCCTCCTGGAAGGTGTTGGTGCCGCGCCATGGCAGCGGGAGGAAGTTGCGCACGACGGTGAGTGGATCGCTGGTCGCCTTGGCGACATCGAGGCCGCAGCTGAAACTCGGGCCGTTGCCGGACAGGATGACCGCGCGGACGTCCTTGCGTCCGGCGATGGTGTGCGCGGCGGTGACGAGGTCGCGCAGCATTTCGATGGTGAGGCCGTTGTGCTTGTCCGGCCGGTTCAGCGTGACGTAGGCGCGATCGCCGTCGAACCGCAGCGCGATGTCAGAGCCCATGCTCCAGATCTTACTCACGAGTCAGTTCGTGTCGAGAGCATTGCCCGCGCACCTGCGCTCTGTTCTAATCGAACTCAAGTTACCGTCAATGTTGACGGTAAAGAGCGGAGGAATGATGCTGCCACCCGGATTGGATCCGCGAACGCCGGTGCTCGTCGGCGTCGGACAGGTCGTGCACCGCGGTGGTGAGCCGGGTCTGCCCGGACCCGTCGAACTCGCCACCGAATCCCTGCGCCGGGCGGGCGCGGATAGCGGCACCGGCGACCGGCTGTTGCGATCGGCCGATCTGATCGCCGCCGCGGCCCCGGTCAGCAGGCCGTATCCGGACCTCGGTGCGCTGGTCGCCGCGGAACTGGGGGCTGCGCCGAAGCGCACCCTGCAATCGGTGCGGTTCGGCGGTGACGCACCGCAACGCCTGGTCAATACCGTCGCGCAGGCCATTGCCGACGGACGCTGCGAGGTCGCGCTGATCACCGGGGCCGAATCGGTCGCGTCCTGGAATGCGGCCACCCGCAGCGGCGCCGCACTCGATTGGCCCGAGCAGGCCGAGGAGGTGCGACCGACCGAGATCATCGGCACCGATCGCGGACCCAATACCGAGATGGAGACCGCGGCGGGACTGTGGGGTCCGGTCTACTTCTACGCGCTGATGGAGACCGCGCTGCGCGGGCGGCTGGGTCTGAGCGAGGCCGCGCACGGGGAGCGGATCGGCGCACTGTGGTCGCGGCTCTCGGCGGTGGCGGCGCGGAATCCGTATGCGTGGCAGCCGAGCGAACAATCCGTCGACGATGTGCTGACGCCGACGCGCGCGAACCGCATGGTGTCGACGCCGTATCCGAAGCTGCTCGTCGCGAACCTATCGGTGGACCAAGGCGCGGGACTCATCCTGTGCAGTGCGGCGGCGGCCGATGCGGCGGGCGTGCCGCGCGAGCGCTGGGTCTTTCCGCATGGCGGCGCCACCGCGACCGACGAGTGGTTCGTATCCGAACGCGCGGATATGTCCACCTCACCCGCCATTGCCGCGGCCGGGCGGGCCGCGCTGTCCGGCGCGGGTATCGGCATCGACGAGGTCGCGCATATCGATCTGTACTCCTGCTTCCCGGTCGCGGTGCAGGTCGCGGCCGAGGCGCTCGGTCTGCCGACCGACGATCCGGCGCGGCCGCTGTCGGTCACCGGCGGGCTCACCTTCGCGGGCGGTCCGGGCAATAACTACGCGACGCATTCGATCGCGACGCTGGCCGATCGGCTGCGTGCCGACCCGTCGGCCTACGCCCTGGCCAGCGCACTCGGCTGGTACATCACCAAACACGGTATCGGCGTCTACTCGGCGCGCCCGCCCGCGCGACTCTTCCGCGCCGTCGAAGCGGAAGTGCCTGCGGCACGGCGTGATACGGCTGCGGATTACACCGGACCGGTCACCGTTGAGGCGTACACCGTCGCCTATCGCAAGGGCCCCGCGCCCGACCACGCCGACGAACCCGAGGCCGTGGTGATCAGCGCGCTGACCCCGGCCGGTGCCCGCATACTGGTCCGGGCGTCCGATGCCGACACCATCGCGGCGTTCACCGATGGCGACCCGATCGGCGCGAGCGCCGATGTGGCCGCCGCCGACAAGCTCACCCTGCTCACCACCGAGAGGACCGTCCAATGAGTACAGCAGCGCAAGGCGATTCCGTCAGCGGTGGGTCCGACCTGGTACTGGTCGAACGGCGCGATGCGATCACCGTGCTGACCGTCAATCGTCCGGACGCCCGCAACGCCATCAACCTCGCCACCGCGCGGGCCATCGAGGCCGCCGTCGACGAATTCGATGCCGATGCCGATGCGCGCGTGCTCGTGCTCACGGGTGCGGGCGCAACCTTCAGTGCCGGAATGGATCTCGTCGCCGCGTCGAAGGGTGAGATGCCGATGACCGCCAAGCGCGGCCCGCTCGGCATCGCCGCGAAACCACCTGCCAAGCCGATGATTTCGGCCGTCGAGGGCTTCGCGCTCGCCGGTGGTTTCGAGCTCGCCCTCGCCGGTGATCTCATCGTCGCCGCAAGCAATGCCCAGTTCGGCATTCCGGAGGTGAAGCGCGGCCTGGTCGCCGCGGGCGGCGGTGTGCTGCGGCTGACGCAACGGCTGCCGCGTCCCATCGTCGCCGAGCTGGCGCTCACCGGCGGGCGTATCGACGCCGAACGGCTCTACCAGCTCGGCCTGATCAACCGGATCACCGAACCCGGTGGCGCGCTGGCGGGTGCGTTGGCCATGGCGGCCGAAATCGTTGCGGCCGCACCGCTTGCGGTGGCCGCGAGCAAGCGCATCATCGACGAGTCACCGGATTGGTCGGTTGCCGAGGGCTTCGCGAAGCAGGGCGAAATCGCCTTGCCCGCACTGTTCTCCAAGGATGCCGCCGAGGGCGCGCTGGCCTTCGCGCAGAAGCGCGAACCCCAGTGGCAGGGACAGTAACCGACCCCACCCCTCGGGGTGGCCGGGCGACGGGCGGGCTCGAACGCGTCCGGGAGACCCAGGCGCAGCGCCGCTCGCGCATGCGCACACGGCTGCTGGACGCGGCGGTGGACAGTCTGGTCGAGGTCGGTTACGCGGGCACCACCACGCTCGAGGTGCAGAAGCGGGCCGGGGTGCCCCGCGGCACCCTCCAGCACCACTTCCCGACCAGGGCGGATCTGCTCGCCGGTGCCGTGGAACATCTCGCCGAGCGCCGATTCGCTCAGCTGACAAGGGAATTCGAGGCGATTGCGGCCGAGGCGGACCGGCTCGAAACAGCGGTCGAGCTGACCATGCGCATGTTCACCGGGCCGACGTTCTGGGCGGCACTGGAGATGTGGGTCGCCGCGCGCACCGATCCCGAACTGCTCGCGGCCTTCCTGCCGCTGGAACATCGACTGTTCGACCTGATGCACAACAGCATTCGCGACATCTTCCGTCAGGAGTTTCCCGACGACCCGCGAGTGCCGACCATTACCGAATTCACCATCGAGATCATGACCGGGCTCGCCCTGCGGGTCCTGCTGACCGGTGACCTCGACCGCAACCGAATCCTGCAGCACCGCTGGCGAAATGCGGTGCGCATCCTGCTCGGCACCGCCGATCCGGCCACCCTGACCGAGCCGCGACCGGTCAGGGATGCGGACTGATCGTGTCGAGCAGAACTTTCGCGCATCCGGCCGGATCATCGAAGAACGGGGTGTGGCCGCTGCCGTGCAGGGTGATGTGGCGGGCGTTCGGGAGCACGGTGCGTGCGCGCGTGCTCTGGGTCGCGTAGGTCAGCAGGATGTCGCGGTTGCCCCAGGCGATGGTGACGGGAATATCTGTCAGCGCGCCGATTTCGTGCAGCTTGGCATCGGTGAAGGAGGCAAGCGCGGGTTCGAAACCGGGTGCGTCGACCGCGCCGCGCGCGGTGTCGATGGCCACCTGCGTATCGATCGCCCACGGCTTGCCGAAGACCAGGGAGAGGAAGGCCGTGCGGCCCGCGGCGGTGCCGAGGACGGCCGACCAGATCGGGCGCAGCGCACGCGCGAGTTGGCGGGACTTGCCCAGTGACTGCTGGCACCACACGCGGCCCGGGGTGTTCCAGAATCCGATCGGGGAGTAGGCGGTGACCGAGCGGGCCAGCCCGCGCGCGCCGAGGTTCAGCGCGATGAGTCCACCCATCGAATTGCCCGCCAGATGCGGCCGCTCGATGCCCTGTTCGGTGAGGAAGTCGAGCAGCGCCTCGGTCAGGGTGTCGACGGTGGTGTGCGCGATCGGTGCCGAACCCGCGAAGCCGGGCAGATCGACGGCGATGACATCGAAGGATTTGGCGAGGGTGTCGATGATCGGCTCCCACACCTGCCAGCGGCTGCCGACCCCGTGCACCAGCACCAGTGGTTCCCCCGCGCCGACCCGATGGTGGTTCAACGTCGTCATATTGTGACCGTAACAGCCGTGACCGGTCATCGGACCGAGATTTCCGGCCATGACCCCGCCCGGATTTCCGCTGGCAGTCGGCAGAAACGTGGGTACGATAAATGGTATGGCAACGCGTAAGGTCACCCTTTCGCTGGACGAGGCGTCCTGGGCCTTCGCCGAACAGGCGGCGGCCCGCGCAGGGATGTCACCCTCGGCGTGGATATCCAAGGCCGCGCGTCGCGAAGCCGTGCGGACCGGCGTCGGTCCGGTGCGCGATGTGACGGCCCAGGCCGCGGCGGACGAGGCGGAGCTGACCGCCGCCGAGGAGGAGATGCGTGCGCAGGGGTGAACTGTGGATCTATCACCCACATGGTTCGCCGCGGCGCCGTACCGTCGTGCTCATCAGCAGTGATGGCATCAACGAATCACCGAGACAGTGGCTGATCGCCGCCGAGGTTGTCGACGAGGACCCGCAGGACATCCTGGCCGTGCCCGTCGAGCGGCACGGGTGGGTGCACGCCGGGAATATCGGCCGCATCTATCGCGGCTGGCTGGCCGAGCCCATCGATGAAATGGAATCGGACACGCTGGAACGGCTGGATACCGCGTTGCGTGCCGCCATGGATCTTTGACCCGCTCGATCCAGCTCTGCGCGAGTGCGCCTCCGGACTGGGAAGACGACAACTCGGCTACCGCCGGGCGCCGTACGGCATTATCGTTGCGGCGCCACGCGGTGGCCGTCACATGTGCAGACTGAACTGAGAAGAGGAATCAGGTGCGGACCTTCCTTATCGCCGCAGCGCTCGTCGCGCTGCCGGTATTGGCGGCGTGCGGTAACGACAAGGCCGCGGACCAGCCCGCGGTAACCCAGGCCGACCTCGCCAAATCGCTGCAGGACAAGGGCCTCAAGAGCAAGGCGCTGGCCGACTGTGCCGCGAAACTCTATGTGGACCAAGGCATTTCGCAAGAGGGCCTGCGCAAGATGGTCAGTGACGAATACGATGCCAAGGCCGCCGACCCGAATAACTTCGGTATGAGTCAGTCCGATGCGGACAAGGCCCGTGAGGCCAACTCCAAGATCTTCACCGAATGCCGCGCGAGTTGAGCTGATCGCCGCGCGGTCGTGTCGGTCAGTCCGTCAGTGTGATGGGCTCCCCATTGTGGCCCGGCGACCAGCAGATCTGCCAGCAGCGAGTGCAGGTCGCCGGGTACCAGCCGGTCGTCTGGTCGTGTTCAGCTCGTCCAATGTCCACCAGTAGTGGCCGGTGATCGAATCGCGTTCCTGCGGAGTGAAACCCGTTGTGTCGATATCGAAACCGTCGGCTCGGGCGAGAAAGTAGTGCTCGCGCCAGTTTCCTTGACGGTCAGGCGATAACGGTCAGGTCGACGTGTGCTGGGGAGCCTGCGGCCAGGGCTTCGGCAATTCGGATCGCCTTTTTGAGGGGGAGTACATAAGTGGCTCGAGATTTGTCGGGGAACAGCGAGGTGGACCAGCGGCTGGCGCCGATGGTCACCTCGACTTTCACCGCGCCGAAACCGGTGGCACGATGTGCGTACTTTTCCTCGATCTCATCCGCGATCGTCTCGGGTACATCTATGAAATGCCATGCGCCCTGGCCATGGTGTTCCCATACCTCCGCCGTGAAGGAGTATCGCGCGCCGGTCACCCCGTGACTGTAGCGATGGGCGCCGACATCGGTGGCGGACCTGGTCAGGCGGCTGGGCAGTGCGTGGAGGGGGCGGGGACGGTGAGGTCGATGAGGTAGCGGTCGGCGGCGGAGGTGGTGCAGGGGGTGCGGCTGTAGGTGGCATGGCCCCAGCCGTCGTAGGTGAGCAGGGTGGTGTCGGGGGTTTGGGCGGCGACCTGGGTTGCCCATTCGAGTGGGGTGGCGGGGTCGTGTCGACTGTTGAGGATCAGGATCGGTGCAGTGCCCTCGGTTCGCGGGCGGTGTGGCAGGTTCTGCGGCGGGGTCGGCCAACCGGAGCAGAGAGTGCCTGCGGCCCAGGCGAAATGGGCGCGCAGTGTGGGGGCGTTGGTGTTCTGCTCATGCCACTGCTGGGTCCAGTCGTTCTGATCGGCGATGTCGAATTTCCAGTCGGCACACACGATTGCCTCCGGCGCTGCCGTCGGCACGCCCGATCTCTGGGCTGCGGCAAGCTGGGGCGGGGCTGGTGGCTGGGCGGTGAGAGCTTGCAGATCGGTGGTCAGACCGGCCCAATCGGGGCGGTAAAGCCGCTGTGTCACTGTGGCACTCAGATCCATCGGGCCGAGTGCCCGGTCCGGTTTCGCGAGGTCGCGCAGTTCCCCGCGCCCGGCCCTGGCGAAGAGTTCGCCGTAGACCCGGTGCACATCCGTGCCGTGTAGCGCGCACGTCTGGTCGCGTTGGCACCACGCCGCGTATTCGTCGAAAGCGTCCTGTCCCGCACGTGCTTCGGAGGCGAAGAAACCGCGTCCGTCGAGGCTGTGGTCGTCCACGCTGTCCAGCAGTGACGCCCGCAACCGCCGTGGGAACAGCTCCGCGTACGCCTGAGCGGCCATGGTCCCGTACGAGCGGCTGTACAGGCTGACTTGATCCACCCCCAGCGCGACCCGCAGTGCCTCCACATCACGCGCGACACTCACGGCATCGAGATGGTCGACCAGTGGCCCGGTATGTTCCCGGCAGCTAGCCGCGAGATCTCTTGCATAGGAACGAACTTCGTCGATCCGGCCACCGAGCTCCGGCACCATGTTCGGCCGATGCGCGACCAGTCCGGCATCGCAGCGCAGCGGATGGCTGCGCTTCACCCCGCGCGGATCGAGACCGATGATGTCGAATCGCGCCCGCAGTTCGGACGAAAACCTCCCGCCCGTCAAGATGTCGTCCACGCCGGAGCCCCCCGGCCCGCCGGGCAACGAAACCAGCGTCCCCACCTTCCGCCCCGGATCATCGGCCTTGTCCCGCACCACCGCAATAGCGATCGTCGCCCCATCCGCATCGGCCCAATCGATCGGCACAGCGACTGTCGCACAGTCGAATTCGGCATTTTCCTGACAGGGTTGCCAGTCCAGGGTGGGTGTCCGACTCGATGCGGAAGTGCAGCCGACCAAGGCGGCCGGTATCAATGCGGCAGCCAAGGCAGTGCAGCAGATAGTGCGAAAAACCATGATGCGATCGTCACCTCGCTGCCCGCCCACCCACATCCCTCCAGCGAGCCATCTCCCACTAACCCCCCGGTACTGGACTGCAACCCCGCGAACGCTCGGCCATTCGCATACGGCTTACTCGGGCCGGAACGGCCGAATCTGCAGGCGGGGAACGACTTTCGAGATAGCAGCGGATGCGAGCTCCGGGTTCTAGCTGGCGTATTGTGGCCGGGTCGGCGTCCGCATTACGGGTTCGCCGCTACAACTCGAACGGATTTCGAAGCCATCAATAGGTAGGAGAAGAGATGAAAAGCCTGGTCAAAGGTGTGGGGATGGTTGCATTGGTCCTCGCGATAACTGCGCTGTTCACGCAGTCGGGCCTGCCTCGTCGGTTGATGCTGGTAACGAAAAGGAACTCGCTCAATTGACAGACGATTCCGCAACCCCGCCCGAGCAGTTCGTCGATGACAACTACGACGATGATGACTACGACGTCAGCCTGGAGGATCCCGTCATCGAGGACGACGTGCCGACGACCTGGCAGGAGTTTGCCGAAGACGCGCGGAAGACCAGCACTGCCGACAAGCCGATGATCGTCGGCCCGGAATTCGGGAGCGTTACCCTTCCGACAGCGGCCTATCTGATCGAGTAGACGAGCTTTCCGCAACGGTTCCCGAGCGGCCATGGCAGGTAGTGAAGCCGCTATCGTGTCCAAAAGTCGTGGGATGGCGGCCTGGCCGGAATCCGAAGTGCTCGACCATTGCCACAGCGTCCGGGAAGTTGTCGGCGAGCGCTGTTTCAATTCGTCGGCGGTAGTGCTGATCGTCGTCGCGATGAAAGGTCGAATCGTTCGGCGAATTCCGACATCTGGTCGTGTTGCCGCGCGGGGTCGGCACCAGCGAAGCCAACGACGATCCGATCCACACCGTGCTCGGCGAATTCCTCGACCTGTTCGGGGGACATGTCGGCTGATCCCCAGCGGGTGTACTCGATTTCGGCAGGATCGCGTCCTGCATCGGTGGCGGTCTTGCGGGTCAGTTCGATCTGCCGGTCACGTTCGTGTTCGGTGAGCATGCCGCCGGCGAAATAGCCGTTACCGCGTCGTCCGGCGCGCTGGGCTGCTGCCGCGCTGGAGCCTCCGATGTGGATGGGGAGCGCGGTCGTTTGGTGCGGTTTGGGATAGCTGCACAGGTTGTCGAAGGCGAAGAACTCGCCGTGGTGGCTGACGCCGTCCGGGCCGCCCGCCCACAGCAGGCGCAGCACATCGATGGCCTCGTCCGCGCGGCGGCCACGGCTGCGGAAATCGACGCCCATCGCGTGGGCTTCCCCGGGCAAGGCACCGAGGCCGACGGTGAGGAGCCGCATCCTGCCTCGGGACAGCACGTCGACGGTGGCCAGCCGCTTGGCCAGGTCCACCGGATGCCGGTACGGCAGCAGTAGCACACCGGTACCGAGCAGAATCCGATGTGTGGCCGCGGCGACGAAGCTCAGGCAATCCAGCGGATCGAAATACGGCAACGTGGGCGGCAGCTCGCCCGCGCCGTAGTCAGCGCCTGGATACAGCGCGATATGGTCCTGGACATACAGTGCCTCGAACCCGAGGTCTTCCGCGTGCTCGGCGAACGCTACGAGGCGATCGGGATCGGTGCCGTTGAACGCAGTGCCGTAGCTGGTCGCAAACCGCATTACGAGAATCCTTCCTGGTACGGATGGGAAGCCGGTCCTTGCCGTGCGGGCTCGACCGTAGGCAACAGTGCTAGCGGGAGAATTCACACTTCGGGGGTGGGCTGGCCACGGCGCTGATTCGCGCGCTCACGTGTCGCCGCGCAGCGGAGAGCCTGTCGATCGCGTCGTCGATCTCGGCGAGCTTGCGCCGCAAGGACTCGACCGATTCCGGGCATTCGTCGGCGGAGCGGTGGCCGTTGCGTAAGCAGGTGATGAACGGGCGGGCATCGACCAAGTCGAAACCCAACTCCAGCAATGCCCGGATTTTCCGCACGATCTCGAGCTCGTGCTCGTCGTAGACGCGGTAACCGTTGGCCGACCGCTCGGGCTGCACGAGTCCGTGCTGCTCGTAGTAGCGCACCGTGCGTGTACTCGTGCCAGCGCGCTCGGCCAGCTCTCCGATCAGCATGTGCCCGTCCTCTCGTGACTGCTGCGGCAACCGTAAACCTTGTCGCCGACGTCAAGGCAATACCGCAAACCCACACCCACCCCCACTCGGCTCCGCTCTGCCCGAACCCACACCCAGCCGTTGACAACATCCCACCTGCGGCCCGCCCGCCGACGCAGTTCGTCGATGGCCGAGCTGGACAGCAGCCCATGGCCTCCGCTCAACTGGACGCGCATCTCGGCGGCGGTGGGGCCGTCGCACCATTCCAGATGCCAACCGCCCCACGAGTCTTTGCGGTTGCCGAGCCAGTTGCCGTCGACGCGCTCCGGTGCGGTCGCAGAGCAGCTGCGCCAGCTGCCACGCGTGGCGGGAACGGTTGCCGCTCAGCGCTGGCGATGCCCGGGATCGGTAGCGCACTCGGTGCTTCGAGTGAGCATTTCCTGGATGCGCGCGTGCAGGTAGGCGAGATCGGCGACGCGTTCCGCGTTCAACATCGGCGGCGGTTGGCGGTCGCGGGTGTCGGCTTCCCATTCGGGCAGGGTGGGGGATTCGGTGGTGCTCATCGCGGCCCTCGTCCTGCCGTCACGGGTGTGCTTGTGGCAGTGGAGGGCAACTCACCGGCATTACCAAAAATGCCTGGTCCCAGCGGATTTGTACCGCAACCCCATTGAGGCGCATAGGGTACAGCTCTGGGTGCAATAGCCGATCCGGCCGATTGGGCGTTGGAAGTAAATGCCCTGGTCAGGGGCGGGTATTTCATCTGAGCCGATGACGGGAATCGAACCCGCGCTGTCTGCTTGGGAAGCAGAAGTTCTACCATTGAACTACATCGGCACTGCGCTATGCGCGTCCGCGACTCTATCAGACCAGGCACTATGTCGGTCAACTTCCGTCCCGAGGGTCGGGCCGGGCTCGGTTGGCGGATGCGGGCGGTGCCGGTCGTCCGGTGCTGGCTCTGCACGGGCATCTGGAAGAGGGGGCGACCTGGGCCGATCTCGCGGCGGAGCTGGCGCCCGACTGGCGGCTCATCGCCCCTGATCAGCGCGGACATGGTGATTCCGAGCGCGGCGGGCGAGTACTCGCTCGACGGTTACGTCGCCGACGCCGTCGCGGTACTCGAGCACCTCGACCTCGGTCCGATGCCGGTGCTCGGACATTCGGGCCGCGGCATCACGGCCATGCAATTGGCCGCGCGGCATCCGGAGCTGGTCTCGGCGCTGATCGTCGAGGAGATGGGAGCCACGCATGTGAGCACCCGGTTCGCTCGACTTCGTGCTGGGCTGGCCGCGCGAGATGCCGAGCAGGCAAGAATTACTCGATGCGCTCGGGTTCGCTGCCCCGATGTTCGCGAATGTGTTGCGGCCGAATGCGGATGGCAGCTGGCGGCTGCCGTTCGTGCCAGGGGATATGGTCGATTCCGAAGCCCAGGTGACCGGCGATCATTGGGGCGCGTGGCTCGGCAGCGCTTGCCCTGCCCTGTTGATCGCGGGCAGCCGACAGCCGTGCGTCGATCCGGGCCTCGTCACGGAGATGATCGCTCGGCGGCCGAACTCCACCCTGGTCGAGTTCGATACCGATCATTTCGTACACAAGGGCGACCCGACCGGATTCGCCAAGGCCGTTCGAGAGTTCCTGCGGCAGTACTGAACTACACCCGGCTCGAAGTTGTTCGGGTGGTGTGCGGGGCGGGCGTCTCGACCGGTCACCTCGCGGCGGCTGCGGAGCGTCATCGAGCAGGCGCTACGCTCGTCGGCGTGCTGCTTTCCGATCGTGACATCCGTGCGGAGATCGCCGCTGGGCGTCTCGGCGTCGAGCCGCTGCTGGAAAATCTGATCCAGCCGTCGAGTATCGATGTGCGCCTGGATCGATTCTTCCGGGTATTCGACAACACCCGCTACACCCATATCGATCCCGCGCAACGCCAGGACGAGCTGACCAGCCTGGTCGAGCCCGCCGACGGTGAGCCGTTCGTGCTGCATCCGGGCGAATTCGTGCTCGGCTCCACGCTCGAGGTGTGCACGCTGCCGAGTGATCTGGCCGGTCGGCTGGAGGGCAAGTCGAGCCTCGGCCGGCTCGGTCTGCTCACCCACTCGACGGCGGGTTTCATCGACCCGGGTTTCAGCGGTCACATCACGTTGGAACTGTCGAATGTGGCGAACCTGCCGATCACCCTGTGGCCCGGTATGAAGATCGGCCAGCTGTGCCTGCTGCGCCTGACCAGCCCGGCCGAGCATCCGTACGGCAGCGCCACCGCGGGCTCGAAGTACCAGGGGCAGCGCGGACCGACCCCCTCCAGGTCCTATCTCAACTTCCCGCTGCCTACCTAGCATCAGGTTCTCGCGGGTCGGAAGTGGCGGCGAGTTGCGGCCGGAATCCACAGCAGCGCCAACACGATCACCGAAAGCGTCCAGCCCGCCAGCAGCGCCGCGTGGGCTCCGCCGGTGGGGAACAAAACCCAGACCACGAACCGGCCGATGAACTGGCCTCCCAGCAGAAACGAGATCGTGACGCGCGCCCAATTCCGCCCGCGCACCACCGGCGGTATCAGCGCCGCATAGATCGGCCCGCTGATCAGGTGGAACACCGTGCCTACATGCCAACCGAACGGCGGCCACAACAGCACGATGATGTGATCGATCGCGTGAATGCCGACCCCGAGGGCGGCGATACGCACGGTTGTCGGAGTCCCGGACATGTCCGGAACGCTACGGAGCGAGCGCGGCACAGTATTGGACAAAACGGCCACGGGCGAAGGTGTCACTCGAATGACTCCCGCGTCGGGCTGCCGCAGCGGTGCTGCCTGAAGGGATCGGTCCTGCGGCGAGGCAACTTTGGACGAGTCCTCGCGGGATGCGTCGGTCCTGGTGCAGTCGCCACCGGGCCAGTCGCGGCGGTAGGAGTCCAGCCCGCTATCGCCTCACGAATCGGCGCCAGACGAATTGGCAAGGCCGAGTAGGTGTCCGGGTGTTGCGCCGGCGTAGCGTTGGAAGTCTCGGTACAGGTGGGATTGGTCGTAGTATCCGAAATTGCTGGCCAGAGTGCCTATTTCGACCGCAGGCGAAGTCGTCAGGGCGACAAACGCGCCCGAAAAACGCATCAGTGATCCATAGACCTTCGGTGGCAGCCCAACCTGTTCGGTGAATCGTCTGCGGAGATGCCTTCGACTCCAGCCGGATTCGACAGCCAGGTCGGTGAGCGGCGTTGTGCCCCCTGATCTCTGCAGTTGGCGAGCGGCCGACACGATCGCCGAGTCGGTCTCCGCGTGCGCCGACCGGTTCCGAAGATATTCGCCGACCAGCTCGAATCGCCCTGACCAGCTCGCCGTCTCCGCCAGCCGTTCGGTGAACCGTCGCGCCGAGTTGCCGAAGAACTCGCCCAAATCCACTGCGGTATTGCGTATTTCATCGAGCGGCACCCCGAGTAGCCGACGCGCCGCCCATGGCTCCAATTGCACCTGCACACTGCGCATCCGCCCGAAATGCTCGGCCGTGCCCGCCCGGTCGTGCAATCCGATCACCAGTGCGGCCGGATCCATGGCCTGCCCCGCGAACGTACCCTCCATCGCGAAGACGATTTTCACCGTGCCGCCCGGAATCTTGCGCCTGCGTACGGGTCTCGGCTCCAGCACATCGAAGCCGAAGCACCGGATCACATCGAGACCGGATAGGGCGGGGCCGTGCACGATGTGGCGGGTGTCGACCTGAAAGGTCCCACGCAAATCCGCCGCCCTTTCACTGCCCATGAGCCCACGGTAGATCGTTCGAACCTACCCGAAAACACCCGACCGAGTCCGCCCCTGTCGACTGCCAGTTGAGGGGCGGACCCGGTAGGTTCGGCGCCGAGCGGCGGCGGGGACCGACGACGCATTCAGTCCCCGCCGCCCGCCCCCACCGCGAGGGCCGTCGTGATGACGACGGATAGCGGTGGGAGCGTGTCGCCGCGACTCGGTGGGTCGACCCAGAAGCACCCTTCCCGGGTCCACCGACCGAGCCCGGTCGGCAACATCACGGCACTGCCGATCGCGGGTATGCCTATATCCAGCCGGTTCAGCACCTCCAATACCTGCGCGCCCGGCCGACTGTCCGGCTCGGCAAGGAAGCTCCAGCGGATCTGCCTGGCCAGCATGGGGCCCCTCGTCCCCTGCTGTTCCAGTGCGGCCCTGACCTTTTCGGCCCGAGCCGTCGGCAGGTGGACAACACAGACTCGGCCGGTGATGGGCAGCATCACGAATCCGCCACGTTCGGTTACCGGTAGTCCGAATTCGTGCCGGTAGAAGGCCACCCAATCGTCGACCGTCCTGAGTTTGTCCACATTCACGACCACTCCTTGCCTCCTCCTCTCCAAGGGTCCTGTGCGAGACGGCGTTTCGGCTATTGCCCACCTGCCCAACTTCTGCTGCCATTCCGCTGCCCCTGATAGCGGAATGCCTTTGGATGTGGCCGCACTCACAAACCGCTCGTACCCTGGGAAGGAGTTCGATCGGAAGGGATGACATCGTGGTCCGGCACTGGTCAGGCAGAGAGGCCCGTGCGCTTCGCGATGCCAGGCGGATGAGCATCCGGGAGTTCGCGGCACATCTGGGAGTGCACGAGCGCCTGGTATCGAAGTGGGAAGCCGGTGGCGCGCGGGTCCATCCACGGCCGATCAACCAAGCCGCCCTCGATACCTCCCTGGCCAGGTCCGACGATGTTGTGCGGGCACGGTTCGCAGCCATGATCGATCAGCCGGTAGTCGATCGACCGGCCGAGCCCGGATTCGACAGGCGGGCCGACGCATCGGCCCGCGCCAGCTATTCCAGTGACGCGGATCTTTTGGCTCTCATAGACGCCGGTGCGGTGAGAGGTGATGCGTTAGCAGCGATTTCAGAGAGGGATCTGATCATGGCGGCTGCCCACGAGGCGAGCGAGCACGCCGGGAAGGCAGAGAGTACCAATGTGGGTGCCACCACCTTGGAACAGCTCGACGCCGATGTCACGCGCATCGCGAATGATTATGTGCACATCCCACCGGTGCCGATGATGGTGGAGATGCTGCGAGTCCGACGCCGGGTGTACCGGCTGCTGGAAGGACATCAGCGCCCCGCCGACACCAGCCATCTCTACCTGCTGGCGGGCACACTGTCGGGGCTACTCGCCAACGCGAGTACCGACCTCGGATACTTCGACGCTGCAGGCGAGCAGATCAGAGCGGCCTGGGCCTACTCGGAACTGTGCGGTCACAACGGGTTGCGCGCCTGGACCCGCGGCATGCACGCGCTCGTCGAATACTGGTCGGACCGGCCGCGCCGCGGCGTACTGCTCGCGCAGAGCGGACAGGAGTTCGCCGAATCGGCCACGGCCAAGGTTCGACTATTGAATATCGAGGCCAGAATCTGGTCTCGATTGGGCAGTCATGCCGATGCCGACCGCTGCATTCGCGCCGCGGACGACGCCCGCGAGGCGTCCGAGAGCGACACCCTGCACGACGAGGTCGGCGGCGTCTTCGGCTTCAACGAGGCGAAGGCCCATTACTACGCGGGCGCGACCTATATCCACCTCGGCCAGGCCGAACCCGCACTGGCCGCAACCCAGCGGACGATCGAGTTGTATGCGAACGGCCCCTCGGAGCAGCGCTCCTACGGCGCCGAGGCGTTGGCTCGGGTGGACAATGCCGCGGCGCATCTGATCAATGGCAGTCTGGACGGCGCGGCCGCCGCCCTGGTTCCGGTGCTCGGGCTGGCCGAGGACAAGCGCATCGCGCAACTCGAAGAACGGCTCATCGGCGTACGGCGGAGGATCGCGGGACCGGCGTTCCGTGATGCGGTGGAAGCACGCTACCTCGATGAACGGATCGAAGAATTCTGCGGATCCACTGCGGCCAAAGGCATCCCACCGGGTAGCCCGTCGGCCTGATCCGGGCGCTGTTGTGCCCGTCGGATCGGTGCCGCGCATACCGGACGGTCCAACCACTGTGACGTGGATTAACTGGTTGCACGGGATGGCACCATAGGACGGGTGAGTCCAAGCCATCTCCCGCATCACCCGCCGCGCACGCTGGAGCAGTCCACCAAGCTGCAGAACGTCCTCTACGAAATTCGTGGACCGGTACACGCGCATGCGGCACGGCTGGAGGCGGAGGGGCATCGCATCCTCAAGCTCAATATCGGCAATCCCGCGCCGTTCGGATTCGAGGCGCCCGATGTGATCATGCGCGACATCATCGCCGCGCTGCCGTATGCCCAGGGTTATTCGGAATCCAAGGGCATCCTCTCGGCCCGGCGCGCCATCGTGACCCGTTACGAACTGGTCCCCGGCTTCCCCGTACTCGATGTCGACGACGTCTACCTGGGCAATGGTGTCTCCGAGCTGATCACCATCACCATGCAGGCGCTGCTCGACAATGGTGACGAGGTGCTGATCCCGGCGCCCGACTATCCGCTGTGGACCGCCATGACCAGCCTGGCCGGTGGCACCCCCGTGCACTACCTGTGTGACGAGTCCAATGGTTGGCAGCCCGATATCGCCGATATCGAATCCAAGATCACCCCCAAGACCAAGGCGCTGCTGGTCATCAATCCGAACAACCCGACCGGCGCGGTGTACTCCACCGAGGTGCTCCAGCAGCTGGTCGACCTCGCGCGCAAACATCAGCTGCTGCTGCTGGCCGATGAGATCTACGACAAGATCCTCTACGACGACGCCAAGCACATTTCGCTGGCGACGCTCGCGCCCGATCTGCTCTGCCTGACCTTCAATGGGCTGTCGAAGGCCTACCGGGTCGCGGGCTACCGCTCCGGGTGGCTGGCGATCACCGGGCCCAAGGAGCATGCGGCCGGTTTCCTCGAGGGTATCGATCTGCTCGCCTCGACCAGACTTTGCCCGAATGTTCCCGCGCAGCACGCGATTCAGGTGGCGCTCGGTGGACATCAGAGCATCGAGGATCTGATCCTGCCCGGCGGGCGCCTGCTGGAGCAGCGCGATGTCGCGTGGGAGCGGCTGAACATAATCCCGGGCGTGTCGTGCGTGAAGCCGAAGGGTGCGCTCTACGCGTTCCCGAAGTTGGATCCGAACGTCTATGAGATCCACGATGATTCGAAGCTGATCCTGGATCTGCTGCTGCAGGAGAAGATCTTGATGGTGCAGGGGACCGGATTCAATTGGCCGAATCATGACCATCTGCGGATCGTCACGCTGCCGTGGGCGCGCGACCTCGCGGTCGCGATCGAGCGCTTCGGAAACTTCCTGTCGAGCTATCGGCAGTAGGGGATAGCGACCGCTCGGTCGCTAATTGCCCCGCTTTAGCGCGTCTCGGGCAACCGTGACGCCCTGCTTCTGGGTCCAAAACATACTCTGCGTACGAATAGTTGGGAGTTTTAGTTACTAGCTAGCGCTAAACGAGACTTTTTGTGTACAGTGTCTCTTGGCACTTCGAGTGCCCGGTCAAGTTGTCTACCCCCCCTGGACAACCTGACCTCGGGTTAGGCTGCCTACCCCCCTGGGCGCCAACCTGCGGGCGGCGGAGACATCCCCCTGCTCTCCGCCGCCCCCTCCCGCTTTTTCCATTCGGAAGCTTTACCGACGCCAGGTCGTTCGATGTCCGGTCCGCGAAGCCGATCTTGAAAATGAAATCCTTTAAGCTCGCACCCGGGACGACAGACGAAAAGGTAGGAGTCCGGTGAGCCAGCGACCGACAACACCGCGCGTGTCGCGCACTGCGTGGACGAGCGCCGAGGTGGCGGCATGAGCGACCATCACCACCATCACCACGACCATTCGGGTCCCATTGCCATCGGTGCGACCGCGGCACGCGTTGTCGTCGGGCTGCTCGCCGCGATCGGTGTCGTCGTCGTCATCGCCGCCATCGTGCTGTGGCCGAGCAGCCAGCACATCGATATCCCGCTGCCGATGCAGAATGCGGGCGGCGGCGCGGTGCAGACCGAGGCCGGAACCGTGGTGCTCCAGGATGTCGGTGCGTGTGGCAGCGGTTCGCAGGGCAAGGTGTTCATCGATAAACCCGAACAGCCGCGTGCTGCTGGCTACACCTGCCAGCGCAGTCTGATCAGCATCGATTCGGGTCCGCACAAGGGCAGTCGCACCCTGTTCGAAATCGCGCCCGGCCCGGGGCAGCCCGATCTGCACGCCGGTGACCACATCCGGATCGTCCGGCAGACCGACCCGAGCGGAATGCCGCTGTATTCGTTCGAGGACTACTCACGCGGGCTGCCGCTGACGCTGATCGTGCTGGCCTTCGTGGTCGTGATCATTGTGGTGGCGCGCTGGCGCGGGTTGCGGGCGCTGCTCGGATTGGTGTTCGCCTTCGCGGTGCTGGTGCTGTTCATGCTGCCCGCACTGCTGGACGGCAAGCCCGCGATTCCGGTCGCGCTGGTCGCGGGTGCGCTGATCCTGTATGCCGTGCTCTATCTCGCACACGGTGTGAATCTGCGGACCAGTTCGGCGCTGCTCGGCACCCTGACGTCGATGATCGTGGCGGCGGTGTTGTCCTGGGTGGCCATCAAGATCACGAATCTGACCGGGCTGTCCGAAGAACAGAACACCAACGTCGCCACCTACATTCAGCACGTCAGCATTACCGGTCTGCTGCTGGCCGGCTTCATTATCGGCTCGCTCGGTGTGCTCAACGATGTCACCATCACCCAGGCGTCGGCGGCCTTCGAACTCGCCGCCATCGACGAGTCCGCCTCGCGCCGTGAGGTTTTCGCCGCCGCCATGCGCGTCGGCCGCGACCATATCGCGAGTACCGTCTACACCCTGGTCCTGGCCTACGCGGGCGGCGCGCTCCCGCTGCTGCTGCTGTTCAGCGTCGCGGGCCGCTCCATCCGCGATGTTCTGACCGGTGATGCGGTCGCCATCGAAATCGCTCGCTCCTGCGTCGGCGGCATCGCGCTGGCCCTGTCGGTCCCGCTGACCACCGCCATTGCCGTCATGCTCGCCCGTCCGTTCGGTCACAAGCCCGAACCGGTGACCCCCGCCCGCCGCCACTCCCGGCACGCGAAGTCGGAGTCGGCGGGACCGGCCCGTCGCACCGGAGGGTCGTCGCGTTCGTCCGCGGCGTCCACCTCGTCCAGCGCCGCCGTCGCCGCCGATACGAGAGATACCGGACGCCAGCGGATCGACGAGTCGGGCACCGGCTCGCACCGGCGGGTCTCCTGGGACGAGCAGCCGAATCCCCGGGCGTACGAACGCAATCGCCGCTACCGCAGCGATCCGCAAGAGTACGCACCCGATTACGACACCGACCCCCGTGGCTATCGGACCCCCGACCCTCGCGGCGACGAAGGCTACTGGGGCGACGGCAGTTCCGGTTCTCGCAGGTAACCACCACTATCGCGGTCGACGACGACTACACACGCGATCGCACATGTGCCGTGAGCACGGCAAATGTGCTCAAAGGCGTTGTGCATCAGTTCGATCGGACCACGCGGGACGCAGCCCGATACCTCCTGTGGTAACTCCACGCCCCGCCCGACTTCGCGCGCTGCCGACATCCCGATCTGCCCTGCGGCCTGGCATCGTCCACCCCTGCCGCACCGGGCTCAGTGCGGCCCGGGTGCCGGGAAGGGGAAGATCTCCGGCGGAATGGTCGGCACCACGATCGGCGGAAGACCTGGCACGACAATGGTATTCGGGCCGGGTGTGGGGGACGGCTCCGTTGTCGTCGTCGTGCGGCGCGGGGGCGGTGCGGCGAGCGATTCGCTGGTCTCGGTGGTGCTGCCCGGAGCGACGGCGATCTGCGGGTCGAGGGTGGTGGTGCGCGGCGCGCTGGTCGGGGCGACCGAGGTGGGTCGGTCGCTGCTCTGCGAATCGCGCTCGAGGACCTGCGGGCCGTAGCCGAGTCCGAGTCCGATGGCGGCGACGACGGCCAGTGCGCTGACGGTCAGGACCGCGCCATTGATCTCCCGCTTGCTGCGGCGGCCCTTGGGCGGTGCGGATAGCCAGGCGGGGGAGAGTTCGTCGTCATCGAGCGGTCGACCCGCGACCGGTGCGTGGTGCTGCGGGGTGGCGACGACGGTGCGAATCGGACGGGCCAGCATGGCGGCGCCGCGGGTGACCACGGTCTCCGGGCTGTCGGGGACGATGACCGGTACACCCATCCACCGTTCGAGCACCTTGGCGATCAGCGGAATTCGGGCGCAGCCGCCGATCGCGAGCACACCGTGCACCGGACGGTCGGAGCGCACGATGACATCGCGCGCCATGCGTGCCGACGATTCGATCGCCAGCATGATGAGGGCTTCGAAATTCTCCTGGGCCAGCAGCACCAGACCCTGTTCGCTGGGCAGCGCCACCGCGGTATTGGTCGACAACTGTTCCTTGGCCTCGCGGCACAGCGCGTCCAGGGCGGCCAGCCCCGCCGAATCCGGCGGATGCGCGATCCGGCCGGAGGCGATCTGCTGTTCGCGGATCAGCGAATCGAGGTAGTCGCCGCTGATATCGCTGGTGCGCTCGCTGTGGCGGATCTCGCGGGTCTGGGTGTCGACGACACTGACCGTCAGTCCGGAGCTGCCGAGGTCGTAGACGACCAGTGAGGAGATGCCGCGAATATCCCCGGTGGACTGGGCGAATTCGAGCGCCGCGACGATTTCGGGCACCAGTTCGTAATTGGTGAGCTGCTGACGCGCCATGGCCGCCCGCAGCGCCCTGGCATGCTGCTCACTGCGATAGGCGATCGCGGTGGCCGCGATGCCGGGCATGGACTCCAGTGTGACGCCGATCGCCTCGGCCGCCAGCTCCTCCACCTGATGTTCGACAACTGGAATGGTCTGCAGATCGAAGGAATGCGGCGCAACGGGGCCGTGGGGGTTCCCGGCGTGTGGTCGTGCCATACGAACGGCACCGGCCCCCACCGAAACACCCAGAACCGAACTCATCAGCTGCCCATCCCGTTCACACATCACGACATGCGAGCCTGCGCCGCTCGTCGGTGGATTGGCCCGCCCTCGGGACCATACCGCCGACGTCCGACAGTGCCGAAGGCAGGACCTGGTCGCTCCGGCATCGCCCCCGCGTCGCAGGCAACTCTACGGTGTGCCGAGTCCGGCGTACACCCATCCAGCGGCTCTCCAGGTGGCCCGATTGAGACAGTTACGGCCATCGATGATCGACCGATTCCGGACCACCGGGTCGAGGTCTTGCGGACGCAATGTGACGAACTCGTCCCACTCGGTCAGCACCAGCACCACATCCGCGCGATCGCAGGCCTCCCGCACCGATGTCGCGTAATTCAAAGTGGGAAAGACTCGTCGCGAATTCTCCGCGGCCTTCGGGTCGTACACCGTCACCACCGCGCCGTGCAGCTGGATCATTCCGGCCACATTCAGCGCGGGCGAGTCACGGACATCATCGGATTCGGGTTTGAACGCCGCGCCCAGCACCGCGACATTGGCGCCGAGCAGCGATCCGCCGCAGGCCCGGGTGGCCATATCGACCATCTTGGTGCGGCGGCGCATATTGATGTTGTCGACCTCGCGCAGGAATGCCACCGCGTGATCGGCACCGAGTTCACCCGAGCGCGCCATGAACGCGCGGATGTCCTTGGGTAGGCAGCCGCCGCCGAAACCCAGTCCGGCATTGAGGAATCGGCGGCCGATGCGCGCATCGTAGCCGAGTGCGTCGGCCAGCATCGTCACATCCGCACCGGTCGCCTCGCAGACCTCCGATACCGCGTTGATGAACGAAATCTTGGTCGCGAGAAAGGCATTCGCCGAGACCTTGACCAGTTCGGCGGTGGCCAGATCGGTCAACAGGAACGGCACCTCGGCCGCGATCAGGTCGGCGTAGATCTCGCGCACCAATTCCTCGACCCAGGCCGCGCTGTCGCGCTCGCCATCCACACCGAGTACCAGTCGATCCGGGCGCAGTGTGTCCTTCACCGCGAAACCCTCACGCAGGAACTCCGGATTCCACGCCACCTCGACCTCGGCATCGGTGAGCGCCCGCGCCCGCACGCCCAATGCGGCCGCGGTCCCGACCGGCACCGTCGACTTCCCGACGATCACCGACGGCCGCTCCAGCAGCGGCGCGAGCGTATCGACCACGGCGTGTACATATTTCAGGTCCGCGGCGTACTCGCCCTTCTTCTGCGGCGTCCCGACCCCGAGGAAATGCACCTGCGCGTGGGCCGCCGCCTCCGCGTACGAGGTGGTGAACCGCAGCCGACCCGCATCGAGGTTGCGCCGCAGCACCTCCTCGAGCCCGGGTTCATAGAACGGCACCACGCCATCGGACAGCTTCGCGACCTTGCCCGGATCGATATCCACGCCGATCACGTCGTGTCCGAGTTCGGCCATGCACGCAGCGTGCGTGGCCCCGAGGTACCCGGTTCCGAAGACTGTGCATCGCATGATCGATTGATAAGACCCGACGATGGCCGCCGCTGGTCAGTGAGGCAAGGGTCTCGGCAACAGCAGATGTACAGGTGGCGACGAGAATCGTCGATGGCCCGGCTGACGTGCGCGAACTGCTCTGGCGAAGTGCCAGTTACCATCGATCTTGTGCGAGGCCGCCGCAAGATCCGGGCACGCAACGTCTGGTTGGTGCTCGGCGTTGCGCTGGTGGTTCTGATCGCGGGTCTGTGGCCGGTGTACGTCCGGCCTCGGATCGACGCGCCCGCGCGGGCCGATGCGATTCTGGTGCTCGGCGGCGCGCACGACGGGCGCGAAAAGCTGGGGCTGCGGCTGGCCAGCGCGGGTTACGCACCCCGGGTGCTGTTCTCCGATCCGTATGAGGACAGCGCACTGCTGAATCGAATCTGCCACAGCCGCTACAGCTTCCAGGTCACCTGCTTCGATCCGTCACCGCGCACCACCCGCGGCGAAGGTCGTGAACTCGCCAGACTCGCCGCCGCTGAGAACTGGCACCGCGTCATCGTCATCACCTTCACCCCGCATATTTCGCGGGCCCGCTACGTCCTCGGAAAATGCTGGGACGGTGAGCTTCTCATGGTGGACCCGCAACCGCACATCTCGATTCGGCGCTGGGCCTACGACTACGTCTATCAATCCGCCGGTTACATCAAGGCCCTATACGAAGACTGCTAGCGCCGCGCCATCAGGGGTTGCGCGGCTCGTTCGAAGCGGCTCGGGCAGCAAGTGCTGTCGGGCGACTTCAGTTTGATTTCGGGGTGAGACAGTCGTACATTGTGTCTCGTGGGGCGTATGGCCGCACCGATGCGAAGACGCATATCCCTCCGGGAGGGCAGATGGATTACGACTGGTCAGCGGCCGATCTGGCCTTCCGCGACGAGGTTCGCGCATTTCTCGACGAGAAGCTGACACCGGAACTACGGCGGGCCGGGCGCTTGGCGACGAGTGTGTATCCGGACCATGAGGCCAGCATGCGGTGGCAGCACATCCTGCACGAGCGCGGCTGGGCCGCGCCCGCCTGGCCGGTGCGACACGGCGGCCGCGATTGGAGCCTGACCCAGCACTACATCTTCAACCGCGAATCGACACTTGCCGGTGCGCCGACCCTGTCGCCGATGGGGATCAGAATGGTCGCGCCCGCGATCATCGCCTTCGGCACGCCGGAGCAGCAGGACTTCTATCTGCCGCGCCTCCTGACCGGGGAAATCTTCTTCTGCCAAGGGTATTCGGAGCCGGAGGCCGGATCGGACCTGGCATCGCTGACCATGGCCGCCGTCGATGACGGCGCGGATTTCGTGTGCACTGGCAGCAAGATCTGGACAACCCATGCGACAGAGGCGAATTGGATCTTCTGTTTGGTGCGCACTTCACGCGAGGGCAAGAAGCAGCAGGGCATCACCTTCCTGCTGATCGATATGACCACGCCCGGCATCGAGATTCGCCCACTGGTGATGACCTCCGGCGAACAGGTGCAGAACCAGGTCTTCTTCGATAACGTCCGGGTGCCCAAGAGCAATGTGCTCGGTCGCATCGATGACGGTTGGACCGTCGCGAAATATCTGCTGGTCCACGAGCGCGGTGGCGCGGCCTCACCGATGCTGCAGGTCATGGCCCAGGAGGCGGCGACCGCGGCGGCCGGGCAGACCGGACCCGACGGCAATCCGCTGATCGATGACGCGGTATTCGCGGCGAAATTGGCGCAGGCCCGAATTCGCACCGAGGTGCTCGAAATCCTGGAGTACCGCACGCTTTCGGCGATGGCACGGGGCAAGAACCCCGGCCCGGCCTCCTCGATGCTGAAAATTCTGGCCACCGAGTTGAGTCAGCAGCTCACCGAATTGGCGCTGGAGGCGGCCGGTCCGCGTGGTCGGGTCTATCAGCCGCATGCCACCGAACCCGGCGGGCCGATCGCCGAATTCACCCCGCCCGCGGACGGCTATCACAGCGGTGAGGACTGGCAGGCGGTCGCACCGCTGCGCTACTTCAACGACCGCGCTGGCTCGATCTACGCGGGCAGCAATGAAATTCAGCGAAATATCCTCGCCAAGGCAGCATTGGGGCTCTGATGGACTTCACCTTCACCGATGAGCAGGAACTCCTCCGCGATGCGGTGGCCGGATTCCTCGGCGCCCGCTACGAATTGGAGAACAGTCGCAGCGCGGCGAAATCCGATATCGGCTGGCAGCCGGGGGTCTGGCGCGGATTCGCCGATGAGCTGGGCATTCTCGGGGCCACGCTGCCCGAGCGGGTCGAAGGTATGGGCGGCGGTCCGGTCGAGCTGATGATCATCACCGAGGAACTCGGCCGCGCGCTGGTCGTCGAGCCCTTTGTCGACACCGTGGTCGTCGGCGCGGGTCTGCTGAATCGCTGCGGCGGTGAACTCGCCGATTCGGTACTGCGACAGATCGTTTCCGGTGCCGCGCGGACCGCCTTCGCCGCATGGGAGCCGACCTCGGGGCAGACGCTGCACGACGTATCGACCACCGCGCGCCGCGATGGTGATTCGTGGTTGATCGACGGCGTCAAGACCGTCGTGACCAGTGCGCCGCTGGCGACCCATCTCCTGATTACCGCGCGCACCGCCGGTGCTCGGCGCGATAAGGACGGCATTTCGCTGTTCCTCACCGAATTCGACGCCACGAATCCGCCCGCCGGTGTGCAAGTGCATTCCTATCGGACGATCGATGACCGGGTCGGATCCGACATCACCTGCACCGGCCTCCGATTGCCCGCGGCCGCGCTGCTGGGCGTCGAGGGCGCGGCGTGGGACGCGATCGACGTCACCGTGGACGAGGCGATCGCGGCGATCGCCTCCGAGGCCGTCGGCTGCATGCGGAAGGTACTGGCGGACACCGTCGAATACACCAAACAGCGGCAGCAATTCGGCCAGCCGATCGGCAGTTTCCAGGTGCTCCAGCATCGGATGGTCGATATGTACATCGAACTCGAGCAGGCGATAGCCGCGGTGTACCTGGCCGTCTATTCGCTGGGGGCGGCCCCGGCGGACCGAGCGCGTGCGGTCTCGGCCGCGAAGGTCACCATCGGCCGGGCCGCGCGATTCATCGGGCAGAACGCGGTGCAATTGCACGGTGCGATGGGTATGACCGAGGAACTGGCGATCGGCCACTACTTCAAGCGGCTGACCGCTATCGAGCACGAATTCGGTTCCAGCGACCAACATCTGGCCCGCTACGCCGCGCTGACGAGGCCATAGTCGTGTCCGACGCCGCGGACTCGTCGGTGGCGCTATCGCCCAAGCCCGTGCGCGAGGACGTGATCGACCTCGCGCACCGCTGGTTCCTCGACGGCCGCCGCATCGATATGCGCCAGTTGGCCCGCGAGCTGGGCATCGGCCGTGCCACGCTGTATCGCTGGTGGGGCAGTAGGGAAGTGGTGATCGGCGAGGTGGTGTGGCGGATCATCGAGGAGGCGATCACCCGGGTCGAGGCGCGCGGATACGGTGCGCCCGCCGAACGTTTCGTCCGCAATTTCGGCAAGCTGGCCGATACCGTGCGCACCTTCGAACCACTGTCCCGATTCGTCGCCGACGATCCGGAGTACGGCCTGCGCGTGCTGACCTCCGGCTACAGCGTGGTCCAGGGCCGCATGATCGACTGGGCCGCGGCGCGTTTGGCCGGACTGCCCGATCTCGACCCGCGCATCGAGATCCGGGATCTCGCCTACGCGATCGTGCGCCTCGGCGAGGCCTTCGTCTGGAGCGATGTCATTACCGGCGATCCGCCGCGATCGGAAAAGGCCACCGCCATGGTCGAACTGCTCGTCTCCGCCGCATCCGGCAAGCACTGACCCGCCGCGCCAACCTTTCAGGGAGTCGAATTGTCCTACAACACGATCACCTACCGCGTGACGGACGCGGTCGCCACCATCACCCTCAACCGACCCGACGCCCGCAATGGCTTCACCACCGAAATGGCCGATGAACTGGGCGCCGCCTTCACCGCCGCCGATCGCGACGATGATGTGCGCGCCGTGGTATTCGCCGCGGCGGGAAAGGATTTCTGCGTCGGCATGGATCTCACGGCGGGCGGCTCCGATGAGGACGTCACCGCGCCCGGCTGGGTCGAGTGGTCCACCCGTGTGGTCCGGCCGATGACCGACCTGAATAAACCGGTGATCGTCGCCATGCAGGGCGCCGCCGTCGGCGTCGGCCTGTCCATGACGCTGGCCGCCGATTTCCGCCTCGCCGCAACGGATTCCCGCTTCGGTTTCGTCTTCGCCCGCCGCGGCCTGTTTCCGGAGGGCGGATCACTGTGGTTTCTCCCGCGCATTGTCGGCCTGGCGAAGGCCAAGGAATGGATGATCACCGGCCGCGTCTTCGGTGCCGATGAGGCGCTGGCCGCGGGCCTCGTCACCAGTCTGCACGCCCCTGACGACCTACTTCCCGCCGCGCACGCCCTCGCCGCCGAACTCGCCACCCAGGTGGCCCCGGTCTCGATAGCCGCCATCCGGCGCGGTCTGGTCGCCATGTCCGGTGACAAAACCCCCGAAGACGTCTTCACCCTCGACGCCCGCCTCATCTCCTACGCCTTCTCCAGCGCCGACCTGCGCGAAGGCATCATGTCCTTCCTGGAAAAGCGCCGCCCCGCCTTCACCGGCAAGGTAGCCACCGAACTCCCGTCCCTCGACGACTGGTTGACGTAGGACCGGGTTGTACTGAACACAAATCGGCCCGGGTGCGCAGTGCGCACCCGGGCCGATCAGGCCACCGCCGAGGTCGAACCGTTCGTCTCCGCCGCATCCGGCAGGCATGGCACCTGACTTATCGCCGACCGATATCAGAACTAGTTCTGATATCGTCAAGACATGAGCGTGACAGCAACCTGGTCGGAGTTCCTACGCGACCCCAACCGGGTCATCGAGGCGATGGAGGAGCACGGAGATGTGGTCCTCATGCGCCGTTCCGCGCCTCCGGTACGGCTGTCCGATGCTGCCGCGGCGGCAGCGGAGGAGGCGACGCTCGGGGCACTCACCCAGTTGCTCGCGATCGCGTTGGACGATGAGACGCTGGAGCGACTGGTAGGTCGACTCACGATCGCCTTCCCATGGATCGAGTTGCTTCCCGCTTCGGAGCGCCCCGAGTTCGTCGCGGACTTCCTCAACAACGCCCGCGGTGGTCTCGCGGTTGGCAGGCTCGATCGACTGACGACAACCTTGGCGGCGTGGCGGGATACCGCTACCGCTTATGCGGATCCCAGGATCCGGGCCGACGGCTCGGATCTGCAATATCTGGAAGTGCCTGTGTCGGTGCCAGCTCCCGATGGTGGCGAGTGAGCAGACGACGCGATGTGGTGCCGCGACCGCTCAAACGTACCGAGTACGAAATCGTCTTCATCACCACCGAGGCGCAGAAAGGCTGGACCGACTGTGTCGCTGCCGCGCGAAACGCCCTGGTCGAAGCCTGGGACACGCTGACTCGGGAACCAGATCTGCAGTCGCCGCGGCTCTACCCCCTCAAGGGCGAGTTGCGATATGGGACCTATCAGGGACGGACCTTCGAGCGGTATCAGTACAAGTTCACCGATGGCGGCAGACTCTGGTACTTCGTCGAGCCCGGGGAGAAGGGCGGCAAGACAGCCGGGCGGGTCTTGCTCGAACGCTGTCTGACCGGACATCCGAAGGAGACCGAATGACGGCGTCCAGCGCCTGAACAGCGATCGGCCCGGGTGCGCAGTGCGCACCCGGGCCGATTTTCAGGTTTTCCCGTCAGTTCTTACGGCCGGGGGCCTTGGCCCCGGATTTGAAGCCGAGGCCACCGGGCTTGGCGGTCGGCGGCGTGACTTCGGGGGCGCCGTTGCCGGAGGTGGCATGGGTGGGCTGTTCCGGTTCCGGGGTCGAATCCGCAAGGGCCGCAGCGGTTTCCGCGGCGGGTGTGGATTCGACCGGGGTCGACGGTGCGGCCGTGCCGGGAGCCTTCGGGCCGGGGCGCTTGAAGCCGGACTTCATGGCCAGGCCCTTGGCGGGGATGGACGGCTTGGTTTCGGTGGGGGCCGAAACCGGTTCGGCGGCGGGGGTTTCCGCGGCCGGGGCGGGAGCGGCCGACGCCTCGGCCGTTGCTGCCGCGGGTGCCGGTGCCTTGGTACCGGGAGCCTTGGCGGCGCCCTTCATCGCCAGGCCCTTACCGCCGGGTGCCTTCGCCGGGCCCTTCATGGCCAGGCCCTTGACCGGGGGCGCGGGCGTGGCCGGTGCCTCGGCGGCCGTGGTCGCTTCGTCCGCGGCAGCGGCGGGGGCCGCCTTGGCGCCGGGGGCTTTTGCGCCACCCTTCATACCGAGACCGCCGGGTGCCTTGGCTCCGGGTGCCTTGGCGGGGCCCTTCATCGCGAGGCCCTTGACCGGTGCGGCCGGAGCCGAAGTCGCCTCCGTATCCGCGGCCGGTGCCTTGGCTCCGGGTGCCTTCGCGGCGCCCTTCATCCCTAGCCCACCGCCGGGTGCCTTGGCCGCACCCTTCATGCCGAGACCGCCGGGCGCCTTGCCGCCGCCCTTCATCGCCAGGCCGCCACCGGCCGGTGCCGCCTTCGGCTCGGCCGCGGCCTCGGCGACCGGGGCCGGTTCGGGGACCGCGACCGGTTCCGGCTCGGGGGCCGTCTTCGGTTCCTGCACGACGGTCAGGTTTTCGGTCAGCGTGGCCGGATCGACGCGGTCGATGGCATCGAGCATGAGCTGGGCGACATCGACGACCTCGACGCCCTGGCCGACCTCGCCGCCGTCCTTGCGGGCGGTGACACCGTCGGTGAGCATGACGCGGCAGAACGGGCAGCCGGTCGCGATCTTGGACGGTTCATTGCCGCCGCCCAGGGTGGACAGGGCTTCATCGACGCGATCGATATTGATGCGCTTGCCGAGCTGTTCCTCCATCCACATGCGGGCGCCACCGGCACCGCAGCACATGGAGCGCTCGCCGTGGCGTGGCATTTCGACCAGGGTGGACCCGGACGCCTCCATCAACTCGCGCGGTGCGTTGTAGACCTTGTTGTGGCGGCCCAGGTAGCACGGGTCGTGGTAGGTGACGTTCTGCGATACCGACGCGACCGGGATCAGCTGCTTGTGCCGCACCAGCCGGTTCAGCAGCTGGGTGTGGTGCACCACCTCGTAGCTGCCACCGACCTGCGGGTACTCATTGTTCAACGCGTTGAAGCAGTGCGCGCAGGTGACCACGATCTTCTTGCGCGACTGTTCGACGCCTTCGAAAACCGAGTTGAGCAGTTCGATGTTCTGGGCTGCGAGCTGCTGGAACAGGAACTCGTTGCCCGCACGCCGGGCGGAGTCACCGGTGCAGGTCTCGTCGGCGCCGAGCACCATGAACTTCACCCCGGCCGTGGCGAGCAGTTCCGCGACCGCCTTGGTGGTGCGCTTGGCGCGATCCTCGTACGCACCCGCACAGCCGACCCAGAACAGGTACTCGTAGCCGTCGAAGGAGTCGGCGTCCTGACCGAAGACCGGGATCTGGAAGTCGAGTTCGTTGATCCAGTTCAACCGGTCCTTGGCGTTCTGGCCCCAGGGGTTGCCCTTGTTCTCCAGGTTCTTGAACAACCCGGCCAGCTCGGAGGGGAACTCCGATTCGATCAGCACCTGGTAGCGGCGCATATCGATGATGTGGTCGACGTGTTCGATATCGACCGGGCACTGTTCGACACACGCACCACAGGTCGTGCACGACCACAGCACTTCCGGATCGATGATGCCGTTGAGATCTTCGCCACCGACCAGGGGACGCTCCGCCTCGGCCTTGGCCGCCGCGGAAATCTTGGCCAGCTTGCGCTCATCGGGCTTGCCGTCGGCATCGACCAGACCGACCTCGTCGCCGCCCATATCCTTGCGGCCACCGGCCAGCAGGTACGGCGCCTTCGCGACGCCGTGGTCGCGCAGCGACATGATCAGCAGCTTGGGCGAGAGCGGCTTACCGGTATTCCAGGCCGGGCACTGCGACTGGCAGCGACCACATTCGGTGCAGGTGGTGAAGTCCAGCCAGCCCTTCCAGGAAAAGTCCTCGACCCGGCCGGCGCCGAAGGTGTCGACATCCGGGTCGGCGGTCTCCATATCGACCGGCTTGCCCTTGGACATCATCGGCTTGGCGGCGCCGAGCGCGACGCTGCCGTCGTCCTCACGCTTGAAGTAGATATTGAAGAAGGCCGCGAACCGGTGCCAGGCCACACCCCAGTTGATATTGCGACCGACCAGCAGCAGGAAGGTGCTGCCCGACACCATCTTGATGAACGCGAAGACGGCGACCATCGCCACACTGGACGGCAGCAGCTTGGCCACCTGCATGGTGAAGAAGTCGGTCCACACCTCGGAGTGGCCGTAGGTGGCGATCTTGCCCGCCTTCACCATGACCATGCCGATGCCCTCGAGGAAGACGATCGCCTCGATGACATAGGCCGGACCGAATTGCGAACCGCTGAATCGCGACAGCCGCGCCGGCACCCGCGGGTGGTTGAGCTGGCGAATGGCGATCAGCACGAGGATGCCGATCACGGTGCCGATGCCGAGCACCTCGTCCCACAGGTGGTAGATGCCCCAGCCGCCGATGATCGGCCAGTGGAATTCGGGATCGAAGGTCTGCCCGTACGCCTCGAAGTACAGGATGAAACCGCCGAGGAAGCCGATCATCACCAGCCAGTGCGCCCAGCCCACGGTGCGGAATTTGTTCATCCGGGTGTGGGCGAGGAATTCGACGATCATTGTCTTGAGCCGAGGGAAGATCGGCCGCCAGCGATCCGGCGCGGGTTGGCCGATCATGATCGCGCGGGTCATCTTGCCGACGCCGCCGACGAATGAAGCCCAACCCAGGAGGCTGAACGCCACACCAATCGTGCCCAGCGTCAGTGTCAGGGCATTCATGTCGCGACCTTTCTTTTGAGGCAACACGAGCGTGGGCGGCGATTGCGCCACCCGGTTGGCTCGTATCGTAACCGCAGGTAAGTTACCCACCGGTAACTTACCTGTCTATCGTACGATCGGCAGTTGGTCAGTGCCCCCTCTTCCTGGGGCTTGACCTGGATTCTGCCTGTGATGGATCTCACGAAGATCCGACAATTCGGATGTGAGTTCGGGCGACAACCACCGTAAACAGTCAGCAAAGCCGTGCTGACGCTAAGGACAGGCTTAGTCACGCGGAGATCACAGTATGAACAACGGATCTCGCATCTTCATGTCGGTTGGATTACGCTCACGACGTTCTGTCTGATGTGCCTGTCCTTCACACTGCTCGGGGAGAATCCAGAGGCCGACCACTCTGGGTTGATGAGCGCTCTCGCGTGTACGAAGGCAGCTCGCGGACAACCTGATGATGGATTGGATACTGGATGAAACTCCGCAGCACCACCGCGGCTGCCGCGATGGCCATTGGTGCGATGACCATCGGTCTCGGAACCGCGCATGCCGAACCGGTCGCACCGGCTGATCCCGGCCTCACCTACTCCGTCAAGTTGGTGGACAAGACCGTTGTGGCGGCGCTCAAGGGGGGGACCTTCTCGCTGACCGAGGAGCCCGGCGCCACCGCCGAAGACCCGAAGACCACGGTCGCCAACGTGCGGGACGGCAAGGGCAACACCGTCGTCTCCTTCCCCTTGAACGTGGACGTCGACGGCAAGCTGGTTCCGGTCAAAGCGGATATGAAGAACGACGGCACCGTTCTCGAGGTCACCCCGGAAAAGCCGGCGGATCTCGTCGTGTCCGACAAGCCGGTTGTCGCTAAGCCGGTTGTCGCCAAGGAAGTCGCGTCGCCGATCGAAAACCAGCGCGCGCAGAACGAATTCGCCAGCAACTTCGGCATCGCGACCGCGGTCGGTGGGTTCATCGGCACCGCGATCGGTGCGATCGCCGGCTGCATCATCAGTCTCCCGGTCGGCTGCCTTCCGGGTCTGGTGACCGGTGCGGGCATCGGCGGCATCCTGGGCACCATCGCCGTCGGCGGTCCGACCCTGGTCGCCGCGGGCGTCGAACTGCTCAACACCATCCAGGCTCCGGACGGGACCACGAAGTGGGCCGACAAGCCGGTGGCAGCTGCCGCGCCAGCGCCGGCTCAGACGCCGAACTGACTCGAACCGAAAACCGACCGGCCCGCTCTCCGAGGAGAGCGGGCCGGTCGCGTTCTCAGGCCTGATGCTCGCGCAAATCCAAACTGCCGCTGAAGGTTTCCTCGCCCTTACCGCGCCCGAACCGCCCGAATGACCGCTCGGCCATTTCGAAGGAGCCGTCCTCGCGCACCAGCAATACCGTGCTCGCCCTGGTGCCGTGCAGTGTGTTGGCGATGAATCTGGCCGAGAGCGTGCGCTCGCGGCGCAGCGGAACTCCGGTGTGCGGCAGGAGACCATCGGGCGCCTGGGTGCGATCGGCCAGCACCGCGAAGTAGCGGGCCAGGTTGCCCGGATCCGATTCGACCACCGTGCGCAGTTCGGTGAGGCCGGTGCGCACCTTGGGCCACATGGGTTGGGGCGCTTCCAATGCCGCCGCGGAGCCCGGTGCGGCCGATGTCACGAAGGTGCCGTTGGACACACCATGGAAGCCCGGTGTCAGCTCTTGCGGCGGAGCCGCGCTGCGGTTGGAGTGCCACCACAGCGATTCGAGGTCCGAGACCAGCACGTTGTAGCCGTTGTAGTCGTCCGGAGCGGCGGCGACGTCGAGGACGTACTTTTCCGGACCCGGGATATCGTCGCCGACATCGGTGCCGCGCAGGAAGTCCATCAGCAGCGCCCCGCGCGAACGGGCGTCACCGCGTTCGGCTTTCGGGTTGCGCACATTGGTGACCGTGGCGAATCGATTGCGCCCCTTCGCCTCCCGCGTCAGGCCGAGCCAGGTCCCCGGCGGATCGCCCGCGTGTTTGCCGATCGCCCCCAGATCGCGCCCGGCCAGCAGTCCCGGCACCTCGGACCACCATCGCATCGACTCGGTCGGGCGGGAGTAGAACTCATCGCGATTGGCCGCGACGATCAACCGAAATTCCGGATGCACCCGCCAACCGATCAACACCAAACACATGCAGTCCAGGATGCCGGAACCAGGCGGCGCCCCATAGGGCCTTTCGGGGCGTTCGGGCTGCGCAAGGTCAGCGGATCGCCCGCAGTGACAGCAAAAAGGCCGACAGCGTCGCCGCTGCCGGCCTTTTCGAGCCCTTGGCTAGTTCCGGGTACCCACCGGTCGGTTCGGGCTCAGTTGTTGACCTTGAGACCCGGGTTGTCCGAAAGCACCACGCTGACCGGCTGTGCGAACAGCTGCGGTGCATTGCCGGTAAGGGCGCCGATCAGATTCGGGATCTCGCAGATCGGGAAGTCGGCAACCGACGATGCGCTGGAGATGCCGAGCGCCATCCGGCCGGAGACGATCGCGCCGCCGCTGTCGCCGGGCAGGGCGCAGATATTGGCAGAGAAGGCCTGGGTCAGCTCCCGTTCGCCGACCTGCACGGTCTGGTCGACGGCGTTGACGATGCCGCAGCTGAAGCCGGTGCGCGCACCGGACTTGCAGACCGGAGCGCCGACCACCGGCACGGCAACGCCCTCGATGGCGACCGACGCACCCGGCTGGCGCACGAAGTTGTTCGTGAACCGATCCCTGGCCTGGTCGTTGATCCGGATGATCGAGTAGTCCTGCGCGCCCAGCACCGACTTCTGGAAGGTGCCCAGCTGCGCGCCGGGCCGGTCGCCGGCCATTTCGAAGACGCCGGAGGCATTCGCCGAGCCCGCCGACGCGATGTCGGGGTTGCAGTGGCCCGCGGTGATGTTCACGACATTGCCCGCCCGGTCGGTGCCATTGAAGCCGAACGAGCACCGCAGCGACGTCTTCCCGGCGATCGAGGCATAGGCGTCACCACCGGCCACCGGGCCGGTCCCCATCGCGCCGGCGACCGGAGTCGTCTGCAGCTGCTCACCGGCGACCGGCGGCGCCATCACGATGACCCGCGACGGATCGATGAAGTTCGGCATCGGCAGACCGGCCTGCTCGACCCGCACCGCGATGCTGTTGTTGACGGTGTCGACGACCACGCCGCGCACCAGCGCGGAAACGGCCTCGGGCTGCCCGTCCAGCCAGCGCTCGAACGCGCTCTTCTCACCGCGCAGCGCCGCCTCGCTCTTGGCGACATTGCGGACCTCGAATCCGGCCGACGCGGCGGCCTTGCGGGCCTCGTCGGTGCCGGGGCCCTGCGCGAGCGCCACCACGGCCTTGCCGCCGTCATCGAGCCACGCGCCGCCGAAGACCTGTGGGAACTGGCGCTGCGCCGTGGTGGCGAAGGCCGCGACCTGCTGGGCCAGATCGGCGCGGTGCAGGTACTCCTCGGGGGAGATCTTCAGATCACGCGCGACCGCGGCGATCAGCTCGGCGGGCAGGGCGGGCTGATCGGGTTGCGCGTTCGCTACTGCCGCCGTCGGACCGAACAGCAGAATCGCCGCCGAGGCGGCGATTACTGATTTTCGGACTCGGGTCTGTCGCGCAGCTGATCGGAACTGACCTATACGTGGCAGGAGCATGCCCATACCTTAAGGTGTCCGGCCGGTTATGCCTACTCATGTCGGAATGTTGTGCTGCCCACGGTGAATCCGGCGGACCGTGCCGCGCAGAAACAGTGTCAGGCAACGGGATTACCCGGCGTTCGGCCGGGTCCGCACCGTGATGCCATTGCCGACGCCGCCGCCGGAGGCCGCATCGATATCGGCCAGGATCGAACGGATCGGAATGCCGAGCGTCGCGGTGCCGCCGTACTGCGCGAGCGCGATATTGGCCTCATTGCAGTCGGGTGCGTCGGCGGCGTTGGAACCGCTGGTGATGCCGAGGGCGAGGGTGCCCGAGACGATCGCGCCGCCGCTGTCACCGCCGAGTGTGCAGGCCGAACTGGCGAAGCCGCGCACGGTCTTGCTCACGCCCTCGGAGGTGTAGAGCTGGGTCTCGACCCGGTCCGCCACCACGAACCCACAGGTGAAGGTGGACGACTGGCCCGATTTGCAGACCGGAGCGCCGGTGACCGGCTCGGCGGTGCCGGTGATGGTCAGCGTGGTGCCATTGGACCCGCGCACCGACGGCTGGTCCATACCCGCGTTGACCGAGCGCTCGTTCAGCTTGATGACCGAGTAGTCGAGCGCGCTCGGGCCGCCCAAGCGCGCCGCGACGAAGTTGCCGAGCTCGATGCTGTTCGGGATGTCACGGATATTGGGCAGGTAGACCGCGGCCTGCTGATCGCTCTTATCGATATTCGGATCGCAGTGGCCCGCGCTGATATTCAGCGCGTTACCCGCCGCGTCCACGCTGTTGAAGCCGAACGAGCAGACATCGACGCCGCGCAGCGAGGTGTCCTTCAGCGAGGTCGGCGCGGTGATGTAGGTGTCGCCGCCCATCGGACGGCGCTCGACGGGACCGCCGCTGTTGGGCGACAGGATGACCTTGACGTTGGCGATCAGGGTCGGCAGGTTCAGTGCGTGGCCGACCGGTGTATTGGCCACCGACATGATCAGCTGGCTGTTCAGGAAGTCGATCGCGACGGAGTTGATCGACTGGGAGATCTCCTTCGGCAGCGTGGTGATCCACTGATTGAGCTGCGCCAGTGAGTTCTCCAGGCTGTTCGCCGAGACCGGGGCGAGCCGGGTCTGATAGCCGTCGGCCGCGGCGATCTTGGCGGCATCGACCGAGGTGACCGCGACGATCGGCTTGCCGTCGGTGCCGATCCAGGCGCCCGCGTAGGTATCGGGACGTTCGCTGCGGAACGAGCGCGCGTAGTCGCTGAGCTGCTGGGCCTTGGCCGAGCGCTCCAGGTACTCCGCAGGCGTCATCTTCAGATCGCGGGAGATGGCCTGCACCAGTTCGGGCGGCAGGTTCTCCGCACTCAGCTGCCCTGGTGCTGTCGGTTCTGCCGAAGCGGCGGTGGTGACGAGTAAGGGTGCGATGAATACGGTCGCGGCGAATCCGATCGAGGCCGCCTTGACCGCGGCGCTACGCGCCACCAACTTGCGCATGAAGTCCCTTCGTCGGCACGAGGTGTGCCAGCTACGTCCGTGGGCCATGGGCTGCATCCGCTCGGCGCACAGTCTTCGTCCAGCAACAGACCTGTTGTTCGCAAATTTTCCGACAACACCGGTCAGCCGATCACTTTAAGGCACAAACCTGTGTCGGGCCCCACTAAATCATCGAGGAGATGGGAAGTCGAACGTGTACTGCGGTTCCCACGGCTGCGGACTCCAGCCAGGAGCGGTCCACATGGGGAATGGGCGTGTTGTCGTGGTTCGGCTCGGCCGCGTGGTGGTCGGCGGTGTCGTCGTGGTCGGCGGCTCGGTGGTTGTGGTGGTCGGCGGCGGTGTCGCGGTCGGCGCCTCGGTGGTCGTCTCCGGCTCGCTGCTGGTGATGACGATGGGCGGTTCGGTGGTGGTGACCGGCGCGGTCGGGAGGTTGACCGGCGGTTGCGGCGACGGGCTCACCGATACCTGATCGGATTTGGCATCACGCATCGGCGGCACCGGGGTCGCAGGGTCATGGAAGAGCACCGAGATGCCCAAGCCCCCGAGCACTAGGCCGATGACGGCGGCGACCCCGATCAGCAGTGGCGTGATGTGCGGTGCCTTGGGTTTTTCGGCGGCGGCCGCGGTCGCGGGCACCTCGACGGCGGTCGGTGCGACCGGTTCGCCGACCGGCGCGACGAGCGGTTCGCCGATCGGAATCGCCGCCGAATAGGCCTGCGGCTGGGCATCGGGTGCCGGCACCGCCGGGATCACGTCGGTGACCACGGTCGAATTCTCGGCATTGCTCGGATCCGGCGGTGTCGCGCCCGCGGGTGTCGCCAGCACCGCGGCCAAGGCCGCCCGAGCGGCGTCGTAGGCGTAGGACTGCTCCGGTGCGACAGCATCGCTGCCGGGTAGGTCGCCCTCGCTGACCAGCAATACCGAACGCAGGCCGAGGTAGTCGAGGGCTTCGCGCAGCGAGAGCACGTATTGGGACGGCCACTCGGCGGGGTAGGCCGCGTAGAACTCGGCGGCGCCGTTCAAATGTTCGGCGGTGAGATTGATCAGGCAGAACAGTGCCGTCGCGACCAGGTCCTCGGCCCGGTAGGCCTCGCCGTCGTCGACGGAGATACCGGCGGGATCGCCGACCGCGGCCGCGAAACCGGTGATCGAATGCGTATGACCGGCCGGGGCTGGACCGCCGAGGACGGTATCGCCGTCATCGGACATGTGCAGGATCGACTCACGGACGATGAACTGTGGTACGCCGCCATCGGTCACGATGGCCGCTGTGCAGTTGTCCTCGGCGATGCGCAGGCCCACCCCAGTGGCCATCCTCAAATACCTCGCTTCGGCGTCACGGATCGGCTGGCACCCCGGTCACACCAGCAGTGAGCCGTGTCCCATGGCGCGGAGCATCGACAATAGCTCCGAACGGGAACGGGCACCGATCCGGCGTCGGATACGGGCGACATGATGCTCCACGGTCTTCGCCGAAATATACAGACGAGCGCCGATCTCCCGATAGGTCAGACCGAGGAGCACGAGTTCGGCGACCTCGCGTTCGCGGTCGCTGAGGATCGCCGCGTCCGGGACGGGTTCCGGCGGCGGCGTTGGCCCGTCGCCGTTGGTCGCGGCGGGTGCGGCCGGGCGGATCGGCTGCTCCTGGGGCCGGGCGTCGGCGCGGACGGTCCTGGCCAGTTTGAGCAGTGCCGTCGCGGTGGCGGAATCGGCGGCCGCGAGTGCGGCCTCGCTCGCCAGCCGGGCGGCGTCCCAGGTCAGGCCGATCTCGCTGAGTCCGGCCACGGCCGCCTGCACCGGGGCCGCGGCGACCTGTCCGCGCAGCACGAGTACCCAGGTGCGACCCGCGTCGGCGAGGATCGCGGCGTGCCGGTCTCCGGCCTCGGCCGCGGCCTTGAGCAGCCGGGCGTGCGGGAGCAGCTCCTCCGGACTTTCGTGTGCGATCGCGGCCTGTACGCCGTACCAGTGAAAGGCATTGGCCCAGGCAGGCGGTTGGTCCAGCCGGCGCAGCAGCGCCAGGGAGGCATCGACCAGCGGCGCGATCCGGCGCTCATCGCGCAGCCGGATGCCCGCCAGCCACAACTCACCGATCGGCAGCAGGGTGAGCAGGTCGGCATCGACATCATCGAAGAGCGGATAGGCGGCCTGCCAGGCGCGGGTGAGCGCGGCATGATCGCCGCCGCGGCGGGCCAGGCCGACCGCGACGCCGTGTGCGAGCAGACGGTCGCGGATATCGAGCGAATCCGGTTGCAGCGCGGCGACGGTGGCCGCGGCGGCCTGTTCGTCGCCGCCGAGCATCGCGGCCCACGCGGTGAGCACCTGCAGTTGATGGCAGCGCAGGCCGCTGGTGCCGGCCCGGCGCAGTGCCTCACCGGCGCGGCGCGGTTCACCGGTGCTCAGGCATAGCAGCGTCGCGATGGAGACCGCGGTGCACGGCAGGAACCGATCGCTGCTCGCATCGGCCTGCGCGGCCTGGATGAGTGCGGATACCGCTGCGGCGGTGCCGGTTTCGTGTTCGACAATGGTACGGGCGAGCGCGCTGGCGATCAGGCGGGCGTGTGCGTTGGCCTCGGTTGGCGGCCACTGTGTCGAGGATTTGGACAGCTCGGCCGCCGCGGTCACGTCACCGGCGAGGTACTGCACGGTCGCGCCGACCGCCCAATCCGCGCCGACCCGATGCGCGCCGAGCCAGGAATACAGCTGGGCGGCGCGGCCGACCAGACCGCGTCGGGTGAGCACGGCCGCGCAGATCCGCACGGCCGCGGCCAATTCCGCACCCGATACACCCGGGCGAGCCAAGAGCGGTTCGGCCAGTCGCATGGCCGTATCGCCGTCGCCGGTATTCGCGGCCGCCTCCGCCCAGCGCAGCGCGATGAGGTCGGGATCGGCGCCGCTGGCCGTCGCGGCGGCGTAGTAGCGGATGGCCTCACGGCCCGCCTTTTCGGCTGCGGCGCAGAGGAATTCGGCCAGCCGCTGATCGCGGACGCCGGATTCGGCGAGCAGCAGCGCGGTGTGATCGCGCAGCAGGCCCGCGTCCAGTCGCGCGTTGAGCAAGCGACGCTGCACCGCCACGAAGCGGCGATCGCCGAGCAGGGTGCGCAGCGGCGTGACGGCTGGCTCGAGCAGCAGATCGGCATCGGTGACCAGGGCACTGGCCCTGGCCCGGTCGATAAGGTCCTGGGCGGCAGGGGAATCCACGCCGAGGACCTCGGTGAGTTCGGTGGAATCCAGGCCGGTGCCGGTCGTGGCGACCACCAGGGTCTCCAGCAGATCCGGCTCGAGATTGTCCAAAAGGGCACGGGCCCATGCGGCGACAGCGTCGTCGACGGCGCTGATCCCGGCATCGAGACGGGCCGAACAAGCGGCGGTCAACGCGGCGACCACACCGCCACGGCTGCCCGCGGTCTGGCGATGGATGTGCTGGGCGACCGGTCGCGGCACCGCCATGCCGAGTTCACGGGCGAACGGCGCGATATCCGAGACACCGAGGGCGCGCAGATCGGCCACCCGGCCGCGGCGGGCGACGGTGTCGGCGAGTGTGCGCAGGTGCGGATCGTGCGGACGCGGCTGGGTCGCGACGATGACCGTGTAGCGGCCGGATTCGATGGTCGCACAGAGGGATTCGAGATCGGCTGCGCCGAGGGTGTGCGCATTGTCGATGACCAGGGCGGGGCGCGGGGCGGCGGCGCGCGGATGGGCGCCGTTGTTGGAGCGAATGCCCGGGCCGGGCTTTTCGGCGGTTCGGACCAGATGGCCGCTGCGGTGGCCGTCGCCGCTGACATGGTCCGCGCTGTTCGCGCGGATGCGGTTGGCGTGCGCATCGGTATCGGCGTGCGGCCGGTTCGGATCGTGGCCGTCCGTTATCGCATGCCCGCCATCGACTGAGCTGACCTGCGGTGCAAGGTATTCGGTCAGCACCGGATCGTCTTGGAACGGAATGCCGTGCGCGCGCAGGCGGGCCCGGATCACCGAAAGCAGGGTGGATTTGCCGGAGCCGGAGCGGCCGCGGATGAGATAGACGACCGGTTGCCGGTCGGCGGAGTCCAATTCGCGAAAGATCTCCCGCGCGCAGGGCAGCGTGTCGAAGGCGATGTCACTCATCATCGGCCTCCGGGAATTTTCGGCAGTGCGGATACGACGCCTGGGACGGTGTCCCCCAGGGGAATGGTGTCGGTCGGCAGGGGCAGGTGCACGGTCGGGACCTGCGGTTGCGGGATGGGCTGCGGTGTCGACTGTGGCTGCGTTGTCGGCTGTGGCTGCGGTGCCGGAGCCTCCGTCGTCGGCTGTGCGGCGGGTGCCGGTTGACTCTGCGTCGGTTGGCTCTGTGCCGGTTGGCTCTGGGCGGGCTGGCCATCGGTGGTCTGGACCGGCGCGGATTGACCGTTCACCGCGGCGGCGGTGTTCGTGGCCGGGGAACTCGATTGTCCCGCAACAGGTTTCGGCTTGTCCGTGGTTCCGGCGGGCGAGTCCTTGGCGGAGGTGGTCGCGGTATCGGAGGTGTTGCCGCTATTGGTCACCGCGACGACCGCGGCACCCGGCGCGGTCGTCGGGTCGGGGCTCGTGGGTCGGTTCGGCCCCGGCTGCGCGCCGGTGCCGATGGCGACGGTACCGGTGGCGAGTGCGCCGAGTATCAGGGCCGCGCCCGCGATGATGGCGGCGCGCTGGCGGCCGGAGAGCCTGCGGCGGGACCGGTCGCGGCGTTTCGGCAAGGTCTGATTGGGCACCGTCGCGTTGTCGTCGGCCGGGGTGCGCCCGGTCATGCGGGAGTTGGGCGCGGGCGGCGGCTGCACGCGTCGCGGCACTGTCGGAAATTCGGTGGTCTTCGCGATGCCGACGGCCATGGCAGCCACGGGGGTGCGATCCACCGTCGCCGACAGCAGATCCGCGGCCAGCTCGGCGGCACCGAGTGCGCTGGTGAACTTCGGCTCGGGTGCCGCGACCACGGGGAGCCCGAATTCGGTCGAGACCAATTCGGCGACCAGTGGGATCGCGCCGCCGCCGCCGGTGAGCAGCACCCGGCCGATATCGCCGATATCGAGTCCGGCGCGATGTATCGCGTCGCGAATGAGATCGATCGAGGTCAGCAATGGCCCGCGGAGCAGATCCTCGAGTTCGCCGCGGACCAGTCGGATGTTTTCGGCATCGTGATCGGCTGGGTTCAAACGAACCGGGACGACCGTCGCGGTATTTGTGGAAAGCTCTTCTTTCGCATATCGGCAGCGATCGCGCAATGCCGACAATTCTCGTTCGACGACCGGATCGAACGGATCGAAATCATTTCCGCGCAGGGCATTAGCCAGGACGTAGCGCATGGTCAGCAGATCGAATTCGGCGCCGGCAACATCGGTGGTCCGCAGTGGTGCGCCGAGCACTGCCGCGGCAACGCCGGTACGCACCACCGAGACGGTGAGACCGGATGCGCCGAGGTCGTAGACGACCACCGCGCCGTCACCGAGCGGGCCGTGTGCGGCCTCGAGCCAGCGCGCCGCCGCGGTCGGTTCCGGAACCAAGGTCACCTCGCGCAGGCCCGCGCGATCCAACGCGGCCCGCTGCACATCGACGGTGTGCCGCGACCACCACGCCGGATGGCAGGCGACCGTGGACTGCGCTGCGTCGGCGCCGCTCTCGGCGATCAGACAATCGACCGCGGTGGCCACGAGATCCGCTGCGGAGTGGGCGGTTCCGTCCTCGGCGAGAATATCCACCGGATCGCCGACCCGCGCGAGGAAGCCCTCGAGCACAACGTCATTGGAGTGCCTGCCGGTCGGGCGGGCGCCGTCCCCGAACGCGGGCGCCGCCTCCGGGGTGAGGCGCAACACACTCGGATGGGTTATGACGGTGCCGCCGGAGTGGCCCCTGTCGAAATCGCTGCCGTCCCCCGCAGTCGCCACGGCGACCGAATTCGCCGCTCCGACATTGATGCCGAGCGCCAGACGCTCTGTCATTCGAGAACCCCGTTCGAAAACTGTGTGGCCCGGTAGTCGCTGTTGTAGTTCTGGAAGGGGCGGAGTGGACCTGCCCAACCGCAACACTTCTGTCGGTTGCTGGGCGTCCGCCGTTACCGAGGCGGGGAAGTTGCGGGGAAATTCCCCTAATGGTTCGGGTGCCCCTAACGATGACGTGCGGTGCGCAGTAGGGGTGCGCCCCGTTTCGAAGTAACGCTTGACGTCCTTAGCGTGAAATGCATTCCAACGACCGCGGATCGCGAGGGTCCGCTCATCCTGGGAGATGATTTCGATGACACCGAACGCGATTCTGGAGTTCATCCTGAACCTGCTGCGCGACCATGAGGCAGCGGTGGGTTACTGCGCCAACCCCGGGCAGGCACTGGCAGCTGCCGGTTTGCCCGCGGTGACGCCGGAGGACATTGCCGCCGTCGCCCCCATGGTCGCCGAATCGGCCCTGATCGCGGGCGGTTCGCAGCTGTCGGCAATCGTGGCGGCCGGCGGCGCTGGCGCGGCCGACGCGAATGCCGCCGCTGGCGCGAATACCGCCGCCGCGGTCGGTGTCGGCGCGGCCGCCGACGCGGGCGTCGACCTCGGCACCGATATCGATCTCGGCGCCGACCTGGGTGTCGGCACCGGCCTCGACCTGGCCACCGGCCTCAATGGCGCGATCGGCGCTGGCCTGCAGGCCGGCGCCGACCTCGGCGCGGGTGTGGCCACCGGCCTCGGCGGCATTGTCGATGCGGGTGCGGGTCTGACCGCTGGTCTCGGCGGCGTTGTGGATGCTGGTGTGCAGGCTGTGACCGGTCTCACGGCTGGACTCGGAGGCGCGCTCGGCGCCGGTGCACAGGCCGGGGCCGATCTGGCTACCGGGCTGTCCGGCGCGATTGGTGCCGGTGCGCAGGTGGGCACCGGCCTGACCGGGGCGCTCGGCGCGGGCCTCAACGGTGCCGCCGGCGCCGGTGGGCAGGTGATTTCCGGTTTGGAGACCGGTTTGTCCGGCGGTCTCGGCGCCGGCGGCCAGGTAGGCGCCGACCTCGGTGCCGGACTGAACGGGGTCATCAATGCGGGTGCCGACCTCGGCGCTGGCCTGAGCGGCGCCATCGGTGCCGGTGCCCAAGCGGGAGCCGACCTCGGCACGAGCCTTTCCACCGGCCTCAGCGGTGCCCTCGGCGGCGCGGTCGGTGCGGGCGGTCAGGCCGGCGCGGACCTCGGTGCCGCACTCGGCGGCGGCCTGTCCACCGGCCTCAACGGCGCTGTGGACGCCGGTGCGCAGGTCGGTTCGGGCCTCGAAGCGGGCCTGTCCACCGGCCTCGGCGGCGCCCTCGACGCCGGTGCCCAGGCGACAACCGGACTCTCCAGCGCCATAGGCACTGCGGCCGACGTGAACACGAACCTGACCACCGGCCTCAGCGGTGCCCTCGGCGGTGCGACACAGATCGGCGGTGATCTCGGCGCGGGCCTGTCCACTGGAATTGGTGGTGCGGTCGACGCCGGCGCCGGTCTCGGCGGTGGTTTGTCGACTGGAATTGGTGGTGCGGTCGATGCCGGTGCGCAGGTCGGTAGTGATCTCGGCGCTGGTCTGTCGACTGGAGTTGGTGGTGCCTTGGACGCCGGTGCACAGGCTGGTGCCGGGTTCGGTGGCGCTGTTGACGCTGGTGCGCAGGCGGGTGCCGGGCTCGGTGGCGCGTTGTCGACGGGACTCGGTGGCGCTGTTGATGCCGGGACTCAGGCGGGTGTCGGACTGGGTGGCAGTTTGTCCACTGGCCTCAGCGGTGCGGTCGATGCTGGTGCACAGATCGGAAGTGATCTCGGCGCAGGGCTGTCCACCGGAATCGGTGGTGCCGTGGACGCTGGCTCGCAGGCTGGTGCCGGACTTGGTGGCGGGCTGTCGACGGGCCTCGGTGGCGCTGTTGATGCCGGGACTCAGGCGGGTGTCGGACTGGGTGGCAGTTTGTCCACTGGCCTCAGCGGTGCGGTCGATGCTGGTGCACAGGCCGGAAGTGATCTCGGCGCAGGGCTGTCCACCGGAATCGGTGGTGCCGTGGACGCTGGCTCGCAGGCTGGTGCCGGGCTTGGTGGCGGGCTGTCGACGGGACTCGGTGGTGCTGTTGATGCCGGGACTCAGGCGGGTGTCGGACTGGGTGGCAGTTTGTCCGCCGGCCTTGGCGGTGCGGTCGATGCCGGGACGCAGGTTGGTGCCGGACTTGGCGGTGGGCTGTCGACGGGACTCGGCGGTGCTGTTGATGCCGGGGCTCACGCGGGTGCGGATCTGTCTACTGGAATCGGTGGTGCTGTCGGCGGCGGCGCGCAGGTCGGCAGCGATCTCGGCGCGGGGCTGTCCTCGGGTCTGAGCGGCGCGATCGATGCGGGCGGCCAAGCGACCGGTGGTTTGGAAACCGGGCTGTCGACGGGAATTGGTGGCGCTGTTGATGCTGGTGCGCAGGCGGGTGCCGGTCTTGGTGGCGGGCTGTCCACCGGAATCGGCGGAGCCGTCGATGCCGGGACGCACGCGGGTGCGGATCTGTCGACTGGAATTGGTGGTGCTGTCGGTGGTGGTGCGCAGGTCGGTAGTGACCTTGGTGCGGGGCTGTCCTCGGGGCTGAGTGGCGCGATCGACGCGGGCGGGCAGGCAGCTGGTGGTTTGGAAACCGGGCTGTCCACCGGACTCGGTGGTGCTGTTGATGCTGGTGCCGGGCTCGGTGGCGGGCTGTCCACGGGAATCGGCGGCGCGGTCGACGCTGGGGCCGGGCTCGGTGGCGGGCTGTCGACGGGAATTGGTGGTGCGGTCGACGCTGGTGCGCAGGCTGCAGGGGGTCTGGAAACCGGGCTGTCGACGGGACTTGGTGGTGCTGTCGGTGGTGGTGCGCACGCCGGGGGCGATCTCGGTGCGGGGCTGTCCGCAGGTCTCGGTGGTGCTGTCGATGCTGGTGCGCAGGCGGGGGCCGGTCTGTCCACCGGACTCGGTGGTGGTGCGCAGGCCGGGGGCGGTGTGTCCACGGGTTTGAATGGGGTTGTCGATGCTGGGGCGCAGGCGACCTCGGGGATCGAGAGTGCATTCGGTGCTGGTGCGCAGGCGGGCTCGGAGCTCGGTGGGGGGCTGGCTACCGGTGTCGGCGGTGTGGTGGATGCCGGTACGGGGCTGGGGGGCGGAGTTTCTTCTGGCGTTTCTTCTGGTGTGTCGCCCGGGGTCGGTGCGGCCGGTCAGGTGACGACCGGGCTGGAGTCGACGCTGGCCACCGGTGCCGCGCTCGGTGCGGGCGCCGATCTCGGTGGCGGATTGTCGACGAGCCTGGGCGGTGGTTTTGACGGCGGCGGACAGGTCGGGTCGGGTCTGGAGACCGGCCTGGGTGGCGCTGTCGATGCGGGTGCGCATGCGACGACCGGGGTCTCCGGCGCCGCGAACGGGGGGTTGACCACCGGCCTCGGTGGCGGTGCCCAGGCGGGTGCCGATCTCGGCGCCGGTTTGTCGTCCGGTTTGAGCGGCGCACTCAATGGCGGTGCCCATGCCGGTGCCGATCTCGGCGCGGGTTTGTCGTCCGGTTTGAATGGCGCGTTCGGTGCTGGCGCGCACGCGGGTTCAGAGCTCGGTGCGGGTCTGTCTGCCGGTGTGGGTGGTGCTGTCGATGCCGGGGGCCACGCGGTGACCGGATTGCAGTCGGGCCTGTCCACCGGTGTGGGTGGTGCTGTCGATGCCGGGGGCCACGCGGTGACCGGATTGCAGTCGGGCCTGTCCACCGGTGTGGGCGGTGCTGCCGACGCCGGGGGTCATGCGGTGACCGGATTGCAGTCGGGTCTGTCCACCGGGATCGGCGCGGCCACCGGTGTCGGCGGCAGCGCGACGTCCGGTGTGCAGGGTGCGGTCGATGCCGGAACGCATTTGGGCACCGGTCTTTCCACCGGAATCGGCGGTGCCGCCAGTGGCGGTGCGCAGGCCGGAACGGGATTGGAAACGGGGCTCGGCGGCAGTGCGCATGCGGGAACCGGTTTGGAGACCGGACTCGGCGGTGCCATCGACAGTGGCGTGCATGCCGGAACCGGGCTTGCCACGGATCTCGGTGGCTCGGCGAATGCCGGTCTCGGCGGCGGTCTTTCGTCGGGCGTCGACAGCACGGTGCACGCCGGTGCGGCAGGTTCGGCCGCGGGTTCGGCGCACGGCGCTGCCAGCGGTGCCGCCGATCTCGGCGGTCACGCCGGTTCCGCGCTGACCGGCGGCGCGTCCTCGACCGTCGGTTCCACCGCGAATACCTGGTCGTCGCTGGATGTTTCGAGTGCGTTCGGTTCCGGGCTCGACAGTTCGGCCGGTTCGCATCTGGACACCTCGGTGACCGGACACAGCGACTCCGGGCTCTTCACCGACTCGCATGCGGGCACCGACCTGAGCGGACACGCGGGCGGCGATCTCGGCGGCGACGCCTTCCTGCACTAAGAAGGTATCTGCCCCGACAGATATCCGTACGAAAGAGGTTCGATGGGGACACCCGCAGTGCATGCTCAACCGCCCGCAGTACCGCTGCTGACGGTACTGGGTGAAACCATTGCCGCGGCGCGCGCCGCGGGTCGCGATGATCTGGTCGACCGCCTGGAAGTGGCGGCCGACCGGGTCCGTGATCCGCGGCGGCGCATCGTGATCACCGGACAGCTCGGTCAGGGCAAGAGCTGTTTCGTCAATGCGCTGTTGAACCTCGAGATCTGTCCGGTCGGCGACGACGCGACCACCGATGTCCCGACCTTGCTCGCGCACGGTCCGGAACCGCGCGCCGAACTCGTGCTGGCCGGTCCGAGCGGTGCCGAGGAGGCGCGAGTTCCGTTGCCGATGGACGAGATCGGCTCGGTGCACGCACGCGCACCGCAGGCGCACGGCCGTCGCGTGCTGCGTCTCGAAATCCAGCTTCCGAACCCGCTGCTCGCCGATGGCATCGTCCTGGTCGACACCCCCGGCGTCGGCGGGCACGCGAGCTCTTATGCGGCAGGGGTTCTCGGCATGGTTGCCACCGCCGACGCGGTGCTGGTGCTCTCGGATGCCTCCACCGAACTCACCGAACCGGAACTCGCCTTCGTCCGGCAGGTCCGCGAACTGTGCCCGACCACCGCACTGCTGCTCACCAAGATCGACCTGTATCCGCATTGGCGCCAGGTACATCAGGCCGATCTGGACCATCTGGACCGAGCCCGCGTCGATGTCGCGATCATCCCGGTCTCCGCGGTCCTGCGCAGGCACGCGATGCTGCTGCAGGACCAGCAGTTGGGCATCGAATCCGGCTTCGGCGTGCTGTATCAGTTCCTGCGCGATCAGGTGGTGGCCCGCGATCAGGCCGCGACCCGGCTCGCGGTGGCCCACGATATCCAGTCCGCCGCAGAGCATTTGGCGCTCGCGCTGGGCAGTGAACTGGTCGCGCTGCGCGATCCGCGCCAGGGCGCGATGGCGGTGCGCGAGCTGCAGTCGGCCAGGACCACCGCCGAGGATCTGCACCGGCGCACCTCGGCCTGGCAGCTGACCCTGTCCGACGGCATAACCGATCTGGCCGGCGATATCGATCACGATCTACGCGAACGCCTGCGCGAGATCGCCAGAACCGGCGAGGAGTGGATCGATAACCACGATCCGGGCCGACACTGGGACCGGATCGCCGAATGGCTCACCGGCGATATCGACGCCGCGCTCGGCGACAATCTGCTCTGGACCCACACCCGGGCGATCGAACTGGCCGAGCGGGTCGCCGAGCACTTCACCGAACTCGGCGCGGTCGACCTGCCCGATGTCAGCTCGGGCCTGCACACCGAAGACAGCCGCACCGGCACCGGCACCCTCGCCGACCTGGAGCCCGATATCAGCTTCGGCAGCAAGATCCTGGTCGGCATGCGCGGCTCCTACGGCGGTGTGCTGATGGTCGGGCTCGCCACCACCTTCGCCGGGCTCGCGATGCTCAATCCGATCTCCATCGGCGCCGGTGTGCTGGTGGGCGGCAAGGCATTCCGCGATGACAAGCAGGCCAGACTGGCCCGGCGGCGCAACGAGGCCAAGGTCGCCATCCGGCGTTTCGTCGACGATGTCGCCTTCCAAGCGTCGAAAGAGTCCAAGGACCGCATGCACCGCATCCATCGGGCGCTGCGCGATCACTACACCGGCATTGCCGAACGCGCCCTGCGCTCGATCGACGATTCGCTGCGGGCCGCGCAGGAGGCGGCGAATATGGAGACGGCGCGGCGCACGGAGCGCTGCGCGGTGCTCGACCGGCAGCTGCACATGGTCGCCGAGCTGCGACGCTATGCGGATGCTATGTAACCGGCCATCGCCGCGCTCAGTGCATGGGCCGCCGGTACGGTAGCTCCGTGAGAAGAGACGTGACCCGGCAGGATGCCCGGCAGGCGCCCGGCATCGTCGCCGAGGCGCATCAGCTGGTCGCCGCAGCCAGGCAGGCATTTCCGCGCGAGCCGCGCCCGCGCGCACTGCTGGCCGACTGTGCCCGTCGCCTGGATCAACCGCTGCGGGTCGCGCTGGCCGGTTCATTGAAGGCGGGTAAGTCGACCCTGCTCAACTCCCTGGTCGGACAGGACATCGCCCCGACCGATGCGACCGAGTGCACGCGTGTCGTCACCTGGTACCGCAATGGCTCGACCCCGAGCGTCACGGCCTTCGCACCGGATGGGGCGACGGCGAATGTGGTGGTGCGCCGCGGCAGCGGCACTCACGGACTGACTTTCGATCTGGAACGACTGAACTGGAATGCGCCCGGCCCGCGTCCGGTCGACCATCTCGAGGTCGAGTGGCCCGCCGCCGCGCTGGCGAATACCACCATCATCGACACCCCGGGCACGTCATCGCTGTCGCGGGAGGTGTCCATGCGCACCGCGCGACTGCTCACCCCCGGCGATGCGGACGGCGACCGGGCGGGGGCGAGTGTTTCGGTCCCCGGCGCCGACGCGATCGTGTATCTGCTGCGTCGGCTGGACGACGCCGACATTCGGTTCCTCGAACAGGTCGGTGCCGGAGCCGCCGGGGCACAGGGTATTTCGGGACCGCTCGGGGTGATCGGGGTGGTCTCGCGCGCCGATGAGATCGGGGCGGGGCGAATCGATGCACTGCATTCCGCCCGCGACGTCGCCATGCGGTTCGCGGGGGAGCTGGAGCGAACCGGACTGTGCCAGGCCGTCATTCCCGTTGCCGGTCTGCTCGCCTTCGCCGCGGCGACCCTGCGTCAGCAGGAATTCACCGCGTTCGAGGCATTGGCCCGGGTTCCGGTGGACGAGCTGAGCGCCGCACTGCTTTCGGCGGATCGCTTCGCGCGTCCCGATATCGCGCTCCCGGTTCCGCCGGAACTACGCGCTCAGCTCGCCGAGCGCTTCGGGCTGTTCGGAATTCGCATGGCGGTCACGCTGATTCGCCTCGGTGTGCGCGATTCCGCCACGCTGGCAGCGGAATTGACCAGCCGCAGCGGGGTGGACGAGCTGCGCTCGGTGCTCGATGTGCAATTCGGCCAGCGCGCCGACCAGCTCAAGGCCCATTCGGCGCTGACCGCCCTGGCACGCGTGCTCACCGTGTACCCGGGCACTCAGGCCGACCAACTGCTGCCTCGGGTCCGCACCCTGCTCGCCGATGTTCACGGCTTCGCCGAACTTCGCCTGCTCGGCCGCCTGCGCACCGACGAATTGGCCCTGCCCGCAGCTGATCTCGCCGAACTGCACCGCCTGATCGGCGGCTCCGGCGTGGCCACCCACCTGCGGCTGGGCCTGCCCTTCGGCACCGACCCCGCCCTCCAGCGCGCCCAGGCGCTGGCCGCGGTTCGCAAATGGCGCGCCCGCGCCCGCCACCCGCTGGCCGACCAGTTCACCACCACCGCCTGCCTGACCGCTGCGCGCAGTGCCGAGGGAACCCTCAGCCTGCTGCCGGAGTGATTCCGGTGCGCGCGATCCGGTGACCCGGGAGATCGCCGCATCCGCCGATGAACACCACCGCCCCGGCGAGTGCCGTACCCGCCGTGTGGCGGGTGCGGGCCGATTCCCAGTGCGCGGTCGCCCGCGCCGCGGCGATATGCGACGGACCCGCACGACCGGTCGCCGGATCACGCGGATCGAAGCCACCCGCACGCCGCCGCAGGATGCGGAATTCGTCACCGCGACCGGGCAATTGGACGGCGGGCGTTGGCGCATCGTGTTTCGTCCGCACACCCGTACGCGGTGTGCAGTCGTGACCAAGGGCGCGCGACCTAGCTGGTGATCCGGCGCAGCGCGTCGGCGAGTTCCCTGCCCGACGGTGCGTGGTCCGGATCGATCAGAACCTGTGCGGCCAGGCCGGTCAGTAGCGCCTGGTAGAAGGAGCCGATGGCGTAGCCGCTCTCGGCATCGGATTCATCGATGCCCTCGAAGAGCCGGGCCAGGCCGCGGCGGGCCTCGTCGAGGCCGCTCGCCAGTTGTTCGCGGGTCGCCTCGTCCAGTCCGGATTGGGCGAGGATGTCGAAGGTGGCCGACCAGAGGCCGCGGTGGGCGGCGATGGAGTCGAGCACCGCGGTCCAGTTCGCTTCGAAGCGTTGCAGGGCAGTGGCATTCGGCTCGGCCACGGTGCACAAGCTGCGTTCGAGTTCGTCGCCCCACTCCCGATTCGCCTCCGCCAGCGCGGCATTGAGCAATGCCTCTTTGGAGCCGAAGTGGTACCCGATGGCGGCCATGCTGACCCCACCCGCGGCATTCGAGATATCGCGCACGGTGGTGCGCGTATAGCCCTTCTCGAACAGACACCGGCGTGCGCCTGCCAACAGATCCTCACGATTTCCCATGGTCAGCATGGTAGCGCAAGCGCCTTAGGCATTTGTCTTGCGCAAGCGCCTAAGACGTATGTACAGTTCTCGCATGAGCAGCCCGCAGAGCCTGAAGAACCGCACCGTCCTCATCTCCGGAGCGAGCATCGCCGGACCGGCACTCGCCTATTGGTTGCACCGCTACGGATTCACCCCGACGATCGTCGAGCGCGCACCGCAATTGCGTGCGGGCGGTCAGGCCATCGACGTACTCGGCACCGCGACCGAGGTCGTGCGCCGGATGGGCCTACTGGAGCGGGTGCACGAGATGAGCACCGGCAAGCGCGGCACCTCCTACGTCGACGCGGCGGGCAAGGTGAAGGCGAATATCAGCAGCGAGGTCTTCAATGGCGTCGGGGCCAACGGCGACACCGAGATTCAGCGCGGCGATCTGTCCCGGGTGCTCTACGAGGCGACCAGGGACGACGTCGAATATCTCTTCGGCGACTCGATAGCCGAACTCGCCCAGGATGATTCGGGAGTGCACGTCACGTTCGTCAAGGCCGAACCGCGCACCTTCGACCTGGTGATCGGTGCCGACGGCGTGCATTCCAACACTCGCGGGCTGGTCTTCGGTCCGGAATCGGACTTCATCCGGCATATGGGCTACTACATCTCTATCTTTACGACTCCGAACCTGCTCGAACTCGACCGCTGGGAGCTGGACTACAACACCCCGGGCACCATCGCGGGCAGCTACAGCGCGCGCAGCAATACCGAAGCCAAAGCGGTTTTCGCATTCGAATCCGAACAGCTCGACTACGACTACCGCGATGTCGAGCAGCAGAAGAAGATCCTGGCCGACCGGTTCGCGGGCCAGGGTTGGGAGGTGGCGAGGCTGCTCGCGCATCTCGACGCCGCCGAGGATTTCTACTTCGACGCCATGGCGCAGATCTATATGGACGACTGGTCGAAGGGGCGGGTGGCACTGGTCGGGGACGCGGGCTACTGTGCGTCACCGCTGTCCGGTCAGGGTGCGGACCTGTCGCTGGTCGGCGCGTACATCCTGGCCGGTGAGCTCGCCGCGGCGGGCGGCGATCACACCGTCGCCTTCGCCCGCTATCGCGCGGAAATGCGACCCATGGTCGAGGCCTGCCAGACCTTCGCCGAGGGGGTGGGCAAATGGTATGCGCCGCCGAGCAATTCGATGATCCGCATGCGCAATCTGAATGTCCGGCTGCTGCCGTACCTGCCGTGGCGCGGTCTCATCGGCGGAGCCCCGCAGAAAGTCGCCCGCACTGTCGCCGCCAAGAACTACGCGGACATCTGAGTGACGCACCTCACAGCGAAGAGGGGGCCAGTTCGGTCACAGCCGAGGCGAACCCGGTGTCGAAACGGGTGAAGCAGTTCATCGGAAAGGAACGAAGCCGCCATGACCACCACCGTCACCCTGAATCCGCAGATCCTCGGCCAGGCCGAGAACGCCCATCGGGCGATGCTCGAGCAGATCCTGCGCGGCACCACAATGACCTACCACCAGTGGGTCGGACTCACCCTCGCCGCGGTCGCGGGCGGCGAAATCCCGATCGACCAGCTCGTGTCCCGGCTGACCGGTGCGCTGAAGACCGATGGCGCCACCGCGCGCAACGCGCTGGCCGAATTGGCCGCCGCCGAATTGATCGAGCACAGCGACACCATCCGGGTCACCGACCTCGGAAAATCCCGCTTCGGCAGCATCCGAGCCGATATCGATGGCGCGATGGTGCGGGCCTACGCCGATATCGCCGCCGAGGATCTGGCGACCGCCGGGCGCGTGCTCGCTCGGGTGACCACTCAGCTCAACGCGGTGCTGGAAACTGTGTGACACCTGGCCTGTGTCGATCTGCCACCCGGGGGTACGCCTGAAATTACCGAGGCAGGGAGAACACAATGACGCAGCAGGATGTGGTGAACGCACTGATGGATCGGGCGGGCACGGGCTATGCGGCCGAGGCCGGAATCGCCTTGGCCGATAAACCCGCCCCGCTGTTCCAACTGCTCATGCTCGCCGAATTGCTCAGCACCAGGATCTCCGCCGATATCGCGGTCGCCGCGGCCAAGGAACTGGTGAGCACCGGGTACCGCACCCCGCAGCGGGTCGCCGACGCCGACTGGCAGGAACTGGTCGACGTGCTCGGCCGTGCCCACTACAAGCGCTATGACGAGAGTACGGCTTCGCGCTTGGGTGCCAATGCGTCTCGCATCCTGGATCGCTACGACGGTGATCTGCGCAAGCTGGCCGATGAAGCCGAGCATGATCCGGTCCGGGCCGCCCAACTGCTGCAGCAGTTCCAGGGCATCGGCCCCACCGGCAGCGATATCTTCCTGCGTGAGGTGCAGGACGTGTGGAGCTGGGTCCGGCCGCATTTCGACGAACGCGCACTGCGCGGCGCCGAACGCGTCCGGCTACCCACCGATCCGGACCGCCTCGCCGATCTGGCCCCGGAAGACCACACCGCCGACTTGGCCGCGGCGCTGGTCCGCGTCACCCTGGACAACGAAATCGCCGAACAGGTCCTCGCCGCGACCTGAGGCTCAGGTGATCCGCACGTGCACCCGCATACCGGCCGCGGCGACCATATTGACCAGTGCGTCCAGGCTGAACAGCTGCGACTTACCGCAGTGCAGATCGGAGATCCGGGCGGCGCTCACCCCGAGTTGCTCGGCGGCGGCCTCCAGGCTCCAGCCGCGCGTGGCGATCCAGTCGGTCAGTTCGAATATCAGCTGCGACCGCAGCCGCAGGTTCTCGTGGTCGCGCGGGGTGGCATCGATCGCATCCCACACGATGTCGAAGATCTTCTCGGCCATGCTGTGCCCACCTTCTCGAGCTGTTCGAGCAGTGACGGTGTACAAGTGGAGAGACCGTGCCCATCGTCGCAGCCGGTGATGCCGCACGCAGGGAACTCCGCCGAACACGCCGTAATTCCGGACCGAGCGCAGGAAGGTCGTGAGGTGATGCCGGACCGTGACGAGCAACAATTCGCCCAGGTGAGGCTGGCCGCAGGAGCGCTGTTCGTGCGCGATGAGGACGTGCTGCTCGTTTATTCGGCCCAAAGGTGCCGCTGGGAGATTCCGGGCGGCATTGTCGCGCCCGGCGAATCACCCGCCGCGGCCTGTCGTCGCGAGGTCCGGGCAGAACTCGGCCTCGATCGCCCGCCGCAGCGGCTGCTGGTGCACGACTGGGCACCGAACGTCGATGACGACAAGATCATCTACATCTTCGACTGCGGTGAGCTCGGCGACGCATCGGCGGTCGAGTTGTCGGGTGAACTGGACCGTTGGCAGTGGGCGCGCGTCGACACCATCGACACCTTCGCCCGCCCCAGCCTGGCCCGCCGTATCTGGCAGGCCTTTCGCGCCCGCATGGAGCGCCACGCCGTCTACCTCGAACACGGTCAACCCACGCTCGTCCATCCGGGCACCGAGGTGGCGGCTCCCTCGTGGCTGGACCGTCAGGCCGACCGCGACCGCCATCTCGGCTGACCCGTCCGGTCAGGGTGTCGTGGCGCTACTGGCCGGATCGATGAGGATCTTCGCGTGCTCCTCCGGATTCGCCAGGGCGGTGAACGCATTGTCGATGCCGTCCAGCCCGACGGTGCCGGTGATCAGCGGAGCCGGGTCTACCTTGCCGTCGGCGAGCATATGCAGCGTGTCACGGAATTCACCCGGGTCGTAGCCGAGGACGAAGCGGACTTCGATCTCCTTATTGATGGCCATCGCGGGTTGGAAGCGGTCGGTCTCCATACAGACGCCGACGACGACCACGCGCGACAGCGGCGGCGCAGCCGCGATGATCTGGTCGATAATGCCCGGCACGCCGACACATTCGAAGATGACCGGACCCGCCGGGGCGGCATTGAGCGTGTGCGCCAAGCGGAAGACGTACCACCACGGCAGATTCGGAATGCGACGCAGCCGTTCCATGGTGTCGAAACCGAGGCTGAGGATATCGGTGACACCGTTGATCCGGCCGCGTTTCGGCGCTGCGTCCCATGGGGAGTCGGCCGCGGGATCGACCACGATATCGGCGCCGCAGCCGAGGGCGAGTGCCCGGCGGCGCGGAGAGAAGTCACTGGCGACAACGGTGCGCACACCAGCCGCCTTCAGCATGCTGATGACCGCCAATCCGATGGGGCCGCAGCCGATGACGAATGCGGTCTGCCCCTTGCCGACGCGTCCCTTGCGCACCGCGTGCCAGGCGACGGCCATCGGCTCGGTGAGGGCGGCGTGCTCGGCCGAAAGTCCATTGGGGATCGGCATCGTCATGGACTCCTGGACCACCACCTGCTCGGCGTAGGCGCCGGGCGCCGCCGTCGAGAGGCCGGTCAGCTGCGGTGCGCCGGCGTGGCGCACGATCGGCAGTGCCACCACGGGTGTGCCCGGCCGCCACCGCTTGCGGCAGCCTGGTCCGTAATCGACTATCTCGCCGCTGAATTCGTGGCCGAGCACCACACTCTGATCCGAACGCATGAACTGGTCGTATCCGGTGCGTTCGGCCAGCTCCGCCATCTCGTCGGCATGGGTGCGGGCATGCAGATCGGAACCACAGATCCCGCAGCGCGACACATTGATCAGCACCTGCCCGCGTCCTGGCACCGGTGTCGGAAGTTCCTCCACCGCGAACTTGGTATTGGTGACGACGGCGGCCCTCATAAGAGAACTCCTCGGATCGGCGGGCACGAAGCTTCCCTCTGCCACCCTACTGCCGAGTTCGTGGGGCACCGCGAGAATCGCGCGTCTGGATCAGACAGTCGCGTCTTCGAGGGCTTCGGCGTCGCGGACCCGACGATCGTAAGAATTACGGGCCGTGGCGATTTCGTTCTGATGGCTCTCGGTCCAGACCACCAGCGCCTTGATGGTGGTGTGCAGACTCGCGCCGAGCGGGGTCAGGGCGTAGTCCACCCGGGGCGGCACCGTCGGATGGACCGTCCGCTCGACCAGCCCGTCGCGCTCCAGATGCCGCAGCGTGCGGGTGAGCATGCGCTGGCTCACGCCGTCGATCTTGCGTTTGAGTTCGGTGAACCGCAGGCTGCGCTGGTCGAGCAGCGCGATGACCAGCAGTGACCACTTATCGGCCACGCGGTCCAGGATCTGGCGCACCTCGCAGTCGACCCGGGTGTCCCACTGGAGAACGTCGTAGTCCGCCTCGGTATCCCCGCAGTCACCGGGTGACTTCAAAGTGCCGTCTTCCATGGTTACCGATTCTGCCGAAGACTCGACGTCGGTATCAATAGGGAACCGACCCAACCATCGGTAACCACGTCTACTGGGAGTTCATGCGATGTCGAAATCGAGACCCGCGGCGGTCTACACCGAGCTGTCCGGCCGGTCCTCGGCGGTGCTCGCGGTGCTGTGCGGTGCAATCTTCCTGGAGGGCATCGACGTCGCGATGCTGAATGTCGCGCTGCCGTCGATCCGGGCCGATCTCGGCCTGTCCACCGGCATGCTCAGCGGGGTCGTCTCCGCGTACGTGCTGGGCTATGGCGGGTTCATGCTGCTCGGCGGTCGCGCCGCCGATCTATTGGGGCGGCGGCGGATGTTCCTGCTCTGGTTGACGGTATTCCTGCTGTTCAGCGGACTGGGCGGACTGGCGAGCGCGGGCTGGATGCTATTGCTGGCCCGCTTCGTCACCGGTGTCGCCGCGGCATTCATGGCTCCGGCCGGATTGTCGTTGATCACCACCAACTTCGCCGAGGGGCCCGCGCGCAACAAGGCCCTGCTCGTCTATGCGGGCATCGCCGCGGGCGGATTCTCCCTCGGCATGGTGGTCGGCGGGTTGCTCACCGCACTCGGTTGGCGGTGGGTGTTCTTCGCGCCGGTTCTGCTCGCCGCGCTGATCCTGGTGGGTGCGTTCGCGCTGGTGCGGGATGCCGATGTGCCCGAGCGGATTTCCGGTGGGTTCGATCTGCCCGGTGCGCTCAGCGTGACGGGTTCGATGCTGCTGCTCGTCTACGGCGTTGTGCGGCTGGAACATCCGAGCGAGGGACCGGTGCTGACGGTCGCGGTCTTCGGCGCGGGCCTGCTCCTGCTCGCGGGATTCGGGTGGAACGAACGCCGCTCGGCGAACCCGCTGGTCCGGCTCGACATTCTGCGGTCGGGAACGCTGGTGCGCACCAATGTGATCGCGCTGCTGTTCGTCGGATCATTCGCGGGCTTCCAGTTCCTGGCGACCCTGTACTTCCAGGAAATGCGCGGTTGGTCGACCGTGCAGACCGGCCTGGCAATGGCGGTGATCGGCATCGACGCCGTGCTCGCACCGGTGCTCACCCCGCGCCTGGTGGACCGATTCGGCAATGCCCGAGTGGTTTTCGGCGGCGTGCTGCTCGCGGCACTCGCCTATGCGCTGTTCCTCCCGACCGATCTGGACCGAAGCTACGCCGCCATGTTCCCGGCGATGCTGCTGCTCGGCGTGGCCTTCGCACTCGTCTACGGACCGCTCACCATCGCGGGCACCGAGGTAATCGCCGAGCAGGATCAGGGCCTGGCCAGCGGCCTGCTCTACACCGCCTTCCAATTCGGATTCGCGCTGGGCATATCGGCCGTCACCGCGGTGCATGTCGCGGTGGGCGGTTCCGAAATCGACGCTCTGCAAACCGCATTGATCGTCCCCGTCATCGCCGCCGCGATCGCGGCCGCCGTCGCCGGCCTCGGCCTGCGTCGAACCGGCGCGCCCGATACAGCCGATCAGCTCGTCCGTGCCTGAGGAAGAATTCAGATGACCAGTACGACAACATTATTCGCTGATATCCAGCGCGAGTTCGATACCTACGTCGGCGCTATCAACTACGCGACCATGGTCACGGTCGACGCCAAGGGTCGTCCGCGCACCAGAGTCCTGATTCCGGTCTGGGAAGTAGTGGATGGGAATCCACTCGGCTGGCTGGCCACCTACCGGACACCCGTGAAGGCAGCGCATCTGGCGGCGAATCCGAACACATCGTTCTCCTACTGGACCCAGCGGCAGAATTCCGTGCACGCCGATGCGGTCGCGCAATGGGTTTCGCTCGATGATCTCACTACCCGGCAACATGTTTGGGAGCTGTACCAGCGCACGAGCCCGACGGGTGCGGGTTATCCGCTCGGGCAGTTCTGGCAGGGCATCCATGATCCGAAGCTGCATGTACTTCGATTGGTGCCCTGGCGGATTCAGGTGATTCGGGGTAGCGATCTGCGGAGCCGAATGTGGAAGGTGGCTGCGGACGTCGGCTGATGTGGACGAACGACGGCGGCTCCCAGGTTGATCCGGGAGCCGCCGTCTCGGTATTACTGACGTTCCAGCGTCGGGATCACCACGTCGTTCAGGTATTCCTCGATGCTTCGGCCGCCGCGTTGGGCTTCGTGTACGACGACCTGCCGTGCCGCCGCCTTTTGCTTCAGTGCCGCACGGGAATTCGGTTCCACACCGCCGCCGATGATCAGGTTGGTGATCTCGCCGGTGTCGAGGGCGCGCAACGCGTCGGCGTCGGCGATGAAGCCCTCGGTGGCAAATCCATTGGCGCGCAACAACTTGATGGCGGTGTCGACGACGGCTCGGCGTCGGCCGATGGCAAGTACTTTCATCTCAGACTCCTGTCGGTAGCAGTTCCAAAGGATCATCGATTTCAAGGTGCTCGGGCCGTGCGTCCCGGGGTAGCGCGAGGAAGCCGAGGCACATCACGGCCAGTAGGCCGATCCCGTACCACAGCGTGTATTCGAAGGTGTTGGCGAAATTCACCGCGTTGGCTCGTTCCCCCGCATCGGTGAGCACCTGTGTCACAGCATAATTGCCCGCATCCGAATTCCGGCAACTGGCCGGGATCTCGGTCGGATCGACCTGAGCGGACCGATCATGCACGCACGCAAGGAAATTCGCGACGATCCGGTCCTGCGCCGGTGCGGGCACGCCGATCGTGGTCAGCTCGCTGCGCACCTGCGGTGTGACCGCCTCGACGCCGCGCGCCGAATCATGGTCCAACTGACCGAAGAACACCACGCCGACCAGTGCGACACCGAGTGCGGTGCCGAGCTGCTGCCCGGTATTGAGCAGGCCCGACGCCGCCCCGGCCTCGCGCGCTGGCACCTGACCCAGCAGCAGATCGATGGTCGGTGCGACCACCATCCCGAATCCGGCGCCGGTGATGATCAGCGGAATCACCATCTGCCATGAGGCGATCGACGGACCGTAGTGCGCGGCCATCCACCCGTAGAGCCCGAATCCGGCGGCATTGACCACACCACCGGCGACCAGCACCGCGCGGCCGAAGCGCGGCGCGAGCACACTCACCGAGCCCCCGGCTCCGATGCCGGCGCCGACCGCGAAGAAGACGGCGGTGAGTCCGGCCCGCATTGCCGACCAGCCGAGACCCGCCTGCATGAACAGCGTCCACACCAGGAAGAACCCGCCGAGACCGATCCAGAAGAGCAACCAGCTGGTGAGGCCGACCGTGAACGGCCGGGACCGGAACAGCTCCAGGTCGATCAGCGGGGATCCGACGGTCCGCGCGCGCCGCCGCTCGAAGGCGACGAATACCCCGAAGACCACCGCCGCGGCCGCCATCATCACGAAAGTCCATGTGGGCCAGCCCAATCGGCGACCCTCGGTGAGCGGATAGGCCAGCAGCAGGATCGCGGAGATCGCCAGCACCATGCCGACCAGATCGAGCCGCGGCGCGGCCGCGGAACGCGAATCCCGCATGACGATGCTCGCCGCGATCAATGCCGCGATCCCGACGGGCACATTGACCAGGAAGATCGGCCGCCAGGCCAGATCGAACAGATCCCATTGCACCAGCAGTCCGCCCAGTGACAGACCGACCGCGGAGGCCGAACCGCCGACGCCGCTGTAGATGGCGATCGCCTTGGCGCGCTCGTCCTTCGGGAAGGTGGCCCGGATGATCGCGAGGATCTGCGGCACCATCAGCGCGGCCATCGCGCCCTGGATGAATCGGGAGGTGATCAGCATGGTCGGATCCGTGCTGAAGCCGCACGCGGCCGAGGCCAGCGTGAAACCGGTCATGCCGATCAGGAAGATGCGCTTGCGGCCGTAGCTGTCACCGAGTCGGCCGCCGGTGATCAGCACCGCGGCGAAGGCCAGGACATAGGCCGCGATGATCCATTCGACCTGCGAGTACTGCGCGTCCAGATCGGTCTGAATGCTCGGTACCGCGACATTGACGATGGTGACGTCGAGCAGGTCCATGAATCCCGCGGCCAGCACGACCGCGAAGGCGATCCAGCGGCGCGGATCGAGATGGGGTGGGGCGGTTGCGTGCGGGGCGATGTCGGTATCCACGGGAGCTCTCTTCCGTCGGTGGGATGTAGCGACTTCTCAAACTATGCACATGAAGTGATTATCAATCAAGCGTGCAATCATTAAAAGTGCGTTGATTGGGGTATGCTGGGTTGGTGACCGACGACGATCCGGCCTTCGTGCCGCTGTCCGAGCATCCGGCCTTCCTGTTCGGGCAGCTGGGCTTTCATGTCGGCTACCGGTTCACCGACCTGCTCGCGCCGCTCGGCATCAGCCCGCGCCACTACGGCACGCTGCGGATATTGCTCGCGAACGACGGCCAATCGCAGCAGCAGCTGTGCGAGGCGCAGCGGATTCATCGCAATGTGATGGTCGGGCTCGTCGATGAACTGGAGAAGCGTGGACTCGTCGAGCGCCGCAGACATCCGACCGACCGGCGGGCGCACGCGGTGTATCTGCTGCCCGCCGCACACGAGTTGCTCGCGCAGGCCGAGGGGATCGTGGCCGGATTGGATGCGGATGTGACGGCGTCGCTCGATCCCGAGGAGCGCGCGACGCTGGTGAAACTCCTACAGCGCACCGCGATGGGAAATGGCCTGATCCCGGATATTCATCCCGGCCTGTCCAGGCCGGATAGGTGCTGAGCTACGGCGTCAGATCAGGACGCCGGGATTGAGGATTCCGGCCGGATCCAGTGCGGATTTCGCCGCCCGCAACGCATTCGCGAACGGGTCGGGGCGCTGGCGGTCGTACCACGGTCGGTGATCCCGGCCGACCGCGTGATGGTGGGTAATGGTCGCGCCCGCGGCCGAGAGTGCCTCGGAGACGGCGGCTTTGATGTCGTCCCACTGTGCGAGCGTGCTGCCCCAGCGACCCGCGGCGTAGATGCCGAAATAGGGTGCCGGACCGTCCGGATACACGTGGGTGAAGCGACAGGTCACCACGCCGGTGGCGCCGACCGACCGGATGGCCGCGTTGGCGGCCTCGGTCACCGATGCCTTCAGATCGTCGAATTTATCCCAGGTGCAGGCGGTTTCGAAGGTTTCGGTGATCATCGATCGGGCCGCGAGGGCGTCGCGCTGGTAGGGCATCCGCAGGAATGACGATCGCCAGGTATCGGCCGCGCCCGAACCCGGTTGGCGCGCGGTCGATTCGGTGTAGCGCGCGGGTTCGGGCAGGATGCCGCCGTGCTCGGCGACCAACTCCAGCGCGCGTTCCATCCAGGTGCGCGTCGGGTGATCGGCGGATTCGAATCCGAGTACCAATACGCCGCCGCTGGTGGCGGCGCCGGCATTGAGGAACGCCTCGGCCGGATCGAGCAGTCGGCAATTGCTCGGGTGCAGGCCGGACTGGGCGATGGCCCTGGTGGCGGCCACTGCCTTCGCATAATCGTCGAAGTGCGCGGAAGCCGTTGCGCGCCAACGCGGCCGGTCCTGCAGGCGCATCCACGCCTCGGTGATGATGCCGAGTATCCCCTCGGAGCCGAGGAACATCCGGTCCGGCGACGGCCCCGCCCCGGATCCGGGCAGCCGCCTCGATTCGCTGATGCCCGTGGGTGTCACCACCCGCATCGACTCGACCAGGTCATCGATATGGGTGTACAGCGTGGCGAAATGCCCACCGGCCCTGGTGGCCAGCCAGCCACCGAGGGTCGAGAATTCGAACGACTGCGGAAAGTGCCGCAGCGTCAGATCCGCGCCGCGCAGCTGATCCTCCAATGCCGGACCGAAGACTCCGGCTTGTATTCGCGCGGCCCGGCTGGTCCGATCGATCTCCGATACGCGATCCAGCGTACCGAGGTCGAGGCTGATCGCCCCCTCGAATTCGCTTGCCGTCCAGCTGGAATCGCGGTGCGTCCCGGCCGAATCGGTCGACGACCGATGGGGCAATCGCGGCTCCACCCCGCCGACCACCGACGTCCCGCCGCCGAACGGGATTACCGCGACATTCGCCCCGGCCGCCCAGTCGAGCACGTCGACGATATCGTCTTCGCCGCGCGGCCGAACTACCAGATCCGGCGCATCGCGCACGTCACCGAGCAGATTGCGAATCACATCGCGAAATGCCTGACCGTGCGCGTGCGCCGCCCGATCGGCCGGATCCGCCGACGCCAGTGCGGCGAGCGAATCCGGTGCGCTCACCCGCGGTTCGGGCAGTCCGAGCGATTCGACCGATGGCGGCTCGTGTGGAGTCAGATCCGCCCCGGGCAGCACCGCCGCGACCCGCGCTGTCAGTGCGTCCAATTCCGCGCCGACGACCGCGTCCTCGACATTGCCCCAACCCCACCACGACCGCGTCTTCGTCGCCACGACCACTCCTCCCGGCGGTCCGATCGACCGCACCGCCGCCCGCCATCCTCGTGGAGCACCGATCGCCGGGCAAGCACCCGCGATATCTCCCTGTTCCGCGCCCATCCGGCTGGCGAGAATGGCGGACAGTGCCCTGTGGAGCACCGATCGCCGGGCAAGCACCCGCGATATCTCCCTGTTCCGCGCCCATCCGGCTGGCGAGAATGGCGGACAGTGCCCTGTCGAGTGGTCCGGGAATAGATCGCGCAGGACGCCGGTTGGGCTGTTCGACAATGTTGAGTGGGTCCGGCTCAAGTTTGAGTTGACTCCCGGCGGTGATCGGGTGCAGGATTGAGCCGACCACGCTCAGCGTTGCTGGGACCGTGCTCCGTGAGGTGCTCGGTGCGAGGTCTTGCGGCAGCCGATGACGGATGCCGCAGGGCGGGCAGATCGCCCGAAACCCGCGATTACCCAGCACCGACACAAGTAGTTACGTCAACTAGGAGGAACAACCATGGCTCGTGCGGTCGGAATCGACCTCGGGACCACGAACTCGGTCGTCGCCGTTCTCGAAGGCGGCGAGCCGGTCGTCGTCGCGAACTCTGAAGGATCGCGCACTACCCCATCGATCGTCGCGTTCGCCAAGAACGGAGAGGTTCTGGTCGGCCAGCCCGCCAAGAACCAGGCGGTCACCAACGTCGACCGCACCATCCGCTCGGTCAAGCGGCACATCGGCACCGACTGGTCGGTGGACATCGACGACAAGAAGTACACCGCACAGGAGATCAGCGCGCGCGTGCTGATGAAGCTCAAGCGCGACGCCGAGGCCTACCTGGGCGAAGAGATCACCGACGCGGTCATCACCGTGCCCGCGTACTTCGAGGACTCGCAGCGCCAGGCCACCAAGGAGGCCGGTCAGATCGCCGGCCTGAACGTGCTGCGCATCGTCAACGAGCCCACCGCGGCCGCGCTCGCGTACGGCCTGGACAAGGGCGATAAGGAACAGACCATCCTGGTCTTCGACCTCGGTGGCGGCACCTTCGACGTCTCGCTGCTGGAAATCGGCGAGGGCGTCGTCGAGGTCCGCGCGACCTCCGGCGACAACCACCTCGGTGGTGACGACTGGGACGAGCGCGTCGTGACCTGGCTGGTCGACAAGTTCAAGGCCAGCGCGGGCATCGACCTGACCAAGGACAAGATGGCCATGCAGCGCCTGCGTGAGGCGTCGGAGAAGGCCAAGATCGAGCTGAGCTCCTCGCAGAGCACCTCGATCAACCTGCCCTACATCACCGTCGACGCGGACAAGAACCCGCTGTTCCTCGATGAGCAGCTGACCCGCGCCGAATTCCAGAAGATCACCTCGGACCTGCTCGACCGCACCCGTGCGCCGTTCCAGTCCGTGATCAAGGACGCGGGCATCAACGTGGCCGATATCGATCACGTCGTGCTCGTCGGTGGTTCGACCCGTATGCCCGCGGTCAGCGATCTGGTCCGCGAGCTGACCGGCGGCAAGGAGCCCAACAAGGGCGTGAACCCGGACGAGGTCGTCGCCGTCGGCGCCGCCCTGCAGGCCGGTGTGCTCAAGGGTGAGGTCAAGGACGTCCTGCTGCTCGATGTCACCCCGCTGTCGCTGGGCATCGAGACCAAGGGTGGCGTGATGACCAAGCTCATCGAGCGCAACACCACCATCCCGACCAAGCGTTCGGAGACCTTCACCACCGCCGACGACAACCAGCCGTCGGTGCAGATCCAGGTGTTCCAGGGTGAGCGCGAGATCGCCTCGCACAACAAGCTGCTCGGCTCCTTCGAGCTGACCGGCATCCCGCCGGCCCCGCGCGGCGTGCCGCAGATCGAGGTCACCTTCGACATCGACGCCAACGGCATCGTGCACGTGACCGCGAAGGACAAGGGCACCGGCAAGGAGAACACGATCAAGATCCAGGACGGCTCCGGCCTGTCCAAGGAGGAGATCGACCGGATGGTCAAGGACGCCGAGGCGCACGCCGCCGAGGACAAGGCCCGCCGCGAGGAGGCCGAGACCCGCAACCAGGCCGAGTCGCTGGTGCATCAGACCGAGAAGTTCATCAAGGAGAACGAGGACAAGGTCCCCGCGGACGTCAAGACCAAGGTCGAGGCGGCCATCGCCGAGGCGAACGAGGCGCTCAAGGGCACCGATATCGCGGCCGTGAAGTCCGCGGTGGAGAAGCTCGCGACCGAGTCGCAGGCGCTGGGCCAGGCCATCTACGAGGCGTCGGCGGCCGAGTCCGCAGCCTCCGGCAACGGCGCAAGCGCCGCGGCTGGTGACGATCAGGTTGTGGACGCCGAAGTTGTGGACGAGCCGGTCGACACGGAGAAGAAGTGACCCAGGGAAACTCCGAACAGGAGCCGATCACCTTCGTCGACAATCGCAAGATTGATCCGGAGACGGGCGAGATTCGGGAACCGGCGGCGGAGCCCGCCGCCGGGCCCGGCCCGGAAGCCGGGAACGGCACCGAACCCATTATCGGTAACGATGAGGGTGCCGAGGTCCTGGCCGAGACCATCACCAAGGAGCTGGCCGAGCGCACCGCCGATCTGCAGCGGCTGACCGCCGAATACGCCAACTATCGGCGGCGGGTCGAGCGGGACCGGCAGGCGACCATCGAGGCGGCCAAGGCCGCCGTGGTCTCCGAATTGCTCGGCGTACTCGATGATCTCGATCGTGCGCGCGCGCACGGTGACCTCGAAACCGGGCCGCTCAAGTCGGTCGCGGACAAGCTCGCCGACGCGCTGCACAAGCAGGGTCTGCAGGAATTCGGTACGGAGGGTGAGCCCTTCGACCCGACCCTGCACGAGGCCGTGCAGCACGAGGGCGACGGACACGATCCGGTGATCGGTGTAGTTATGCGCAAGGGCTATCGGTTCGGTGATCGCGTGCTTCGGCACGCGCTCGTCGGGGTAACCGATGGCGTGGCCGATCTGGTCGAAGAAGAGGCATCCGATGATGCCAATGCGAACAACCAATAAGAACCCGAGAGGAGGAGATGCCCGGTGAGTCAACGGGAGTGGATCGAAAAGGACTTCTACAAGGAGCTGGGTGTCTCCTCCAGCGCCTCGCAGGACGAGATCAAGAAGGCGTATCGCAAGCTCGCTCGTGACTTGCATCCGGATGCCAACCCCGGCGATACCAAGGCCGAGGAGCGGTTCAAAACCGTCAGCGAGGCCCATGCCGTGCTGTCGGATCCGGCCAAGCGCAAGGAATACGACGACACCCGAAAGCTGTTCGCCGGTGGCGGATACGGACGCGGTGGCTTCACTCCCGGTACGGGCGGCGGCTTCTCGCAGGACTTCAATATCGGTGACATCTTCGGCCAGGCGAATGCGGGCGACGGTGGCCTCGGAGACTTGCTGGGTGGGCTGTTCAACCGGGGCGGTACGCGCACTTCGAGCCGCCCGCGCCGCGGCGCGGATGTGGAGACCGAGACGACCCTCGGGTTCCGCGAGGCCGCACAGGGCGTCACCGTTCCGCTGCGGATGACCAGTCCGTCGCCGTGTACCACCTGTCACGGCAGCGGCGCCAAGCCGGGGACCAGTCCGCGAGTCTGTCCCGTCTGCAATGGCAACGGCGTGATCAGCCGCAACCAGGGTGCGTTCGGCTTCAGCGAGCCGTGCGACGAATGCCGTGGCACCGGCTCGATCATCGATGACCCGTGCGTCGACTGCCATGGCAGCGGCATCCAGAATCGGACCCGCACCATCACGGTGCGGATTCCGCCTGGTGTCAGTGACGGGCAGAAGATCCGGCTGGCCGGCCAGGGTGAGGCCGGGCTGCGTGGTGCGCCCTCGGGTGACCTCTATGTGACCGTGCACGTCAGCCAGGACAAGGTCTTCGGCCGCAATGGCGACGACCTGACCCTGGTGCTGCCGGTCAGCTACAGTGAATTGGTGCTGGGCACAACGGTTTCCGTGCCCACGCTGGAAGGGCGCGTCGGCGTCAAGGTGCCGCCCGGCACCGCGGACGGCCGCATCCTGCGGGTGCGCGGTCGTGGCGTGCCCAAGCGCGGCCCCGCCGGTGGGGCGGGCGATCTGCTCGTCACCGTCAAGGTGGCCGTGCCGCAGAAGCTGGACGACAATGCCACCGAGGCGCTCAAGCGGTTCGCGGAGGCGGAGAAGACCAGCGGGTTCGATCCGCGTGCGGGATGGGCAGGTGCGTGATGTCCGATAATCCGAAGCAGGCATCCAGTGGGTCGTCACGGGCCGAGTTCTTCATGATCTCGGTCGCGGCCCAGCTGGCGGGTATGCATGCGCAGACGCTGCGCACGTATGACCGCTTGGGACTGGTGACGCCGCAACGGACTTCGGGTGGCGGTCGGCGCTATTCGGCACGGGACGTCGAGCTGCTGCGCGAGGTGCAGCGGCTGTCCCAGGACGAGGGCGTCAACCTGGCGGGCATCAAGCGCATCATCGAACTCACCAATCAGGTCGAGGAACTGCAGCAGCGGGTCGCCGAAATGTCGGCCGAGCTGGATCGGCTGCGCGCGGGGTATCGCCCCGATCTCGCGCCGCCGCAACGCAGTACCGCACTGGTGGTGTGGAAGCCGCGCAATCGGCGCTGAAAGCGCTACGGCAATAGCAACGGCTCCGGGATTCGGTGTTCAACCGAGCCCGGGGCCTTTGTCGTTTTCGCCGATGGGTAAATGCGTTATGCGGCAATGTCGTACCCATTGCCGCAGCGAATAACTGCTGGCAGTGCTCGGGCAAACTCCCGACTCCGGATTTCGGTATCCGGTAGGTGGTTCGCGGGCTGGGCGGCGTCGGCCCGCGGCCAGTTGGGTTGCCGATGATGTGCCGAGCTGTGAAGTTTGCTGTGGGCGGTGTTTCAGCAAACTATGCGCCGGATCGCCCGCGCGATTCCGTTGTTCGCCAGCCCGGCTGGTGCGCCGCGTTTGCCCGAGCCGGTAAGCGATTGCGGCGCGCCGATTGCCGAGGGATCGCTCTCGGAGCCGCAATGGGATGAATCTTGCAAAACGGATCTTGCGAAACCGCTGGATATGTGGCGGATTTCGCCGCCATGTTCGTTCTTTCGGTTTGTTTTCAAGGGTTTTCGTGGTGCTGACCGCCGTTTCAGCGAAATTACACGCATGATGTTTACCCGACTGATTCCGTAGCTGGCAAACCTCGCCTACACTCGTTCGCATTGGCTGCTGTCGAGTGTCCCGCAGCACCTCACTTGTCGGCCACGGATTGTGTTCGAGCGCAAAAAGGGGTTGTGACACAAATGGATTCGCGGACGGTCGCTTTGATCAGAACAACGTTCAAGGCGGTTGCTGCGGAGGAGGGCGGCCCAGCCAAGCTAGCCAGTTCGTTCTACGCGATCCTTTTCACCAACTATCCCGCCGCCAGGGACTTTTTTCCGGCAGCCATGGATTCGCAGCGTGACCGATTGGTCAAGGCCATCTCCTACGCGCTGGATCGGCTCGAGGAGCCGGACAAACTATTGCCGTTCCTCGCCCAACTCGGACGCGATCACCGCAAATACGGTGTACAAGCCGCGCAGTACACCGCCGTGGCCACCTCGTTGAAGTCCGCGATGCGGATCTTCGCCGGCACCGAGATGTGGACCGACGAGGTCGATCGGGCCTGGGACGAGGGCCTGAAGATCATCGCCGACACCATGATCGGCGCGGCCGAACAGGAATCGACGCCATCGGTCTGGACCGGAACCGTCGTCGAGCGCCGCGAGGTGCTGCGCAATCTCGCTATCGTCCGGCTGCAATTGGATCAGCCGATGCAGTACGCCGCGGGCCAGTACATCAGCGTGCAGATCCCGGCCCGGCCGCGCATGTGGCGCTATATGTCCCCGGCGGTGCCCGCGAATGCGAACGGGGAGATCGAATTCCATATCCGCGGGGTGCTCGGCGGGTGGGTCAGTCCGGCCATCGTCGGCCACACCGTCGTCGGCGACCAGTGGTTACTCGGTTCACCCCTGGGCGGACTCGGCGTACCGCGCAATGTGAAACGCAAAATGCTGATGGTCGGCTGCGGTACCGGCATCGCACCCCTGCGCGCCCAGCTCATGGCGATGGCTCAGCGGCGGATCAATCCGCGGGTGCACCTGTTCGTCGGCGGACACCATCCCTGTGATCTCTATGATCTGGAGATTCTGAGCCAACTGGCCACCGCCAATAAGTGGCTCACCGTCATCCCGGTCACCGAGAGCGATGAAAACCCTTGGTGGTACCCGGATTCCGGTGAGCGCGAACGCATCTGGCCCGGTCTGGAGGCCCGGGTGACCGGCCAGATCGGCAAGGTCGTCGCCAGTTACGGTTCCTGGGCCGACCGGGATGTGCAGATCGTCGGCTCACCCTCGATGGTGCAGACCACCAAGTTCCGCTTGATGGCCGCCGGTACCCAAACCAAGAACATCCGCCACGACCCGCTCTTCTGAATCTTTGGCCGCGGACTCGCTCCGTGGTGGCCGGTTCTGCTCGTTAAAGCCCTTCGAATTGTATTGCGGCAGCGGGAGTTCCGGTCTCCACCAGCCGATCGAGGGTCACCCGGACCATATTCGGTGAGCCACAGACCAGCACCTGATGGTTGTCGAACGCGCCGTGCGATGCGACCACATCCGCGAGTGTGCCGAAGAGCATGTCATCGAGTGGGAAACCGATATCCACTCGCGAATGCTCGTACCATTCGTCGACCCGCCCCGGGTCTTCCGGGCTCTCGACGACGGGAATCACAGTGAGCCAGGGCAATTCGTTCGCCAGCAGGAACAGCATATCGTCGGCGTACAGGTCGCGTGGGGAACGGCCGCCGGTGAACAGATAGGTGGGCGGCGGATCCTCGTGCCGGGCGAGTTCGAGGATCTGGGCGCGCATCGGGGCCAGACCGGTGCCGCCCGCGATCATCACCACCTCGTCGCCGTTCGGGTCGACATTGAAAGTGCCGAGGGGAGCGCCGATTTGCCATTCGTCGCCGGGTTTGGTGTCGGTGACGATGCTGCCGCTGCACCAGCCGCCGGGCACCGTGCGCACATGGAACTCCAACTTGCCGTCCAGCGACGGCGGCAGCGCGGGGGAGAATCTGCGGCGCATGCCGGGATGCTGCGGCACCCGGACCTCAACGGATTGCCCCGCGAGGAACGGGACGTACTCGCCGATCAAGCGGATCACCGCGAGATCGTGGCGCAGCCGATGGTGACCGACCACCGTCGCCGTCCACTCGGGCGCGGAACCATTGCCGAGCGAGCTCGGATCTATTGTCATTGCTTCTCTCACACGGGATCTGAGCTGATAGCCCACTCTGGGGTGCCGACCGCCATGAGGGCGCGGCGGGTATCGGCGATCATGCGGGCCGACCCGGCGATCTGGATCTGGCGGTCGGCCCAGGAACCGAAGCTGGCCACCACCGCGCCCAGATTTCCGATCAGGCGGCGGTGCATGCCGTACGGCTCTTCCTGCGGCGGATGCGGATACCACCACGGGTTGGTCTTCTGTTCGCACACCGGGACCACGGTCAGCCAGGGATTGCTCTGCGAGAGCTGCCACATGTTCTCGACGTCGTACAGATCGCAGGGGTAGCGCCCGCCGATGAAGAAATGCACGCGCGGGTTGATACCGCGCTGGCCCATCTCGATCAGCTGTGCGCGCAATGGGGCGATGCCGGTGCCCGCGCCGATCAGCAGCACATCGCGCCCGCTCTCGCGATCGATGTGCAGGCCGCCGAGCGGACCCGCGACCATCCACCGGTCGCCGACCCGGGTCTCATTGACAATGGCCGGGCTCACCCAGCCGCCGCGGATCTTGCGAACATGGAATTCGATCTCACCGTAGGGATTGGCGGGAATGGCGGGCGATAGGTAACGCCACATCTTCGGCCGCTGCGGCAGCGAGATCGGCACATACTGCCCGGCCTGATACGGGATCGGACTATCGGATTGCAGCCGCACGATGGCCAGATCCTCGAGCACCCGGCGATGGCCGACGACGGTCGCATCCCAATACGGCTGCGACTTGTCGGAGTTGGCGCCGATGGCCATGGAGGCCGAGATCAAGATGGTGATATCGCGCCAGCCCTCCTCGAGCGCGCGATTCCACATCGGCCCGTTGAACACGCGAAACGCCGCCAGCAGTGCCCGCCCGGCGATATCGTAGTGCGAGGCCATGACACCGAATTTGCGATGGTCGCGCGCCAACTGCTCCAGGAACTTCTGGGCCCGTCCCCAATCCTCGAGATTGTCGAGTACGTAATGGATGGCGGTCACCAGGCGCTTGGCCTGCATCTCCATCGCGGGCGGGAACAACTCCCGCAACTGTGGCTTCTCTGCGAACAGATGACCATAAAACGCACTGATCAACCGCTCGGGTCCGTTCGGCGATTCGATCACCGAGCGGAAGTTGGCGCGGACCAGCGCTGCCGAACGCGCATCCACGAGGTGGAGCTTCCTTTCCCTCTATGTGCTGCCCAGGGACATGTCCGTAACCGGCGGTCCTCCGCCGTCAAGTATCCCTGAAAATCCCGTGGTCGGGTGGGTATGGCCGATCACGCCCGCGCCAACGGTAATCCGTGGGCAAATCGGGTCTGCTGTGGGCCTGACATGCAGGATAAGCGAACAGCCTGGCAGGTGGGTTACCGCCGGGTCAACTCGCGACGTTGGCGCGCACCGCCGGGGCGACCGATTCGGCGTAGCGGTGCACCTGTTCGACGGGGTCGCCCTCGGTCGGCCAGAAGATGAACGCATCGATGCGCTGGTCGCGGTGCAGGGCGGACAGATCGTCGACCCAGCGCTCGGGCGGGCCCTCGAGGAAGCCGTGGTCGGTGCCGTCATCGGTGATGGTGCCGGAGAGGTTGTAGACCCGGCGGATGGCGCGCGGATCGCGCTGCGCCGCGGCGGCGGCATCATCGATGCGCTTACCCGCCTCGGCCAGGAACTCCGGCGGGGCCCAGGCCGCCGACGGCACCCAGCCATCGGCGCGCTGTCCGGTCAGGGTCAGCATCCGGGGTCCCTTCGCGCCGAGCCAGATGCCCGGATCGTGCTGGGGTCGCGGGCCGGGGTGGGCTCCGGCGAGCAGATGGAAGGTGCCGGGAATCCGGACCGAGCGTTGGTCGCTCCACATGGCCCGGATGACCGCGATCCCCTCGGTCAGCGCCTGTACCGATTGGGCCGGGCTCAGGTGGTAGCCGCCCATGGCGGCGATGGCGTCCGGGAACCCGCCGGCGCCGAGCCCGAGCTGGATCCGGCCGCCGGTCATGATGTCAAGGGAGGCAATGGATTTCGCGAGCACGGCGGGATTGCGCAGCGGCAGGTTGGCGACATCGGGGAAGAAGGTGAGTCGTTCGGTCCGCATGGCGAGGCCGGTGATCAGGGTCCAGGTGTCGAGGAAACGGCGCTGGTAGGGATGGTCCTGGATGCCGATCAGGTCGAGTCCGGCGGTTTCGGCGTAGGTCGTCAGCTCGGTGAGCTGCGGGAGGTTATCGGCCTCCGGAATCAGGAAGAGGCCGAATTCGGGCGGACGGGATGGCTTGTCGCGGGTGTGCACGACGACATTCCGACGTTTCAGATGGCTAGTACGGTTTTGCCGCGCGCGCCCGCGGCGCCGATGACCGCGGCGGCCTCCGACAGTGGGACGGTGGCGTCGATCGGCACCACCACATCGCCCTCCGCGACGCGATCGAGCAGGCGCCGCAATTCCGGTGCGCGGCCGGAGGATTCGATATTGCCGCCCTTGATCCCGCGGTCGCGCAGCGCCTGCTCGTCAGCGGCCCAGATGGTGGAGTAGACCGTACCGCCGTCGTGCACCAGCGCGGTCAGCTCGGCCAGCGCCTCGGGCGGGCTGACCAGGTCGAAGAGCACGTCGACCCCGCCGGGATGCGCGGCGGCGATCTGCTCGGCGATCGGGCCCCGGGTGTAGTCGACGGTCTCGGCCGCACCCAGCCGGGTCATCTGGTCGGCGGCCGCGCCGCGGGCGGTCGCGATGACGTGCGCACCCGCCATATTCGCCAACTGCACCAGGAAGGAGCCGACACCGCCGGTCGCGCCGATGATCAAAACCGTCTGATCCGGCTCGATCTTGGTGGCGTCCACGATGTCCTGTGCGGTGACACCCGCGGTCGGCAGGGCCGCGGCCGCCACGGTCGGGACCTGGTCCGGGATCCGGACCAGCGTGGCGTTCTCGGGCAGTACCGAATACTCCGCGAAACTGCCGTGGCCGACCGGCGGGACCAGGAATTTGCCGACGACACGGTCGCCGACGGCGAATCCGGTGACGCCGGGGCCGACCGAGGACACCGTGCCAGCGCCGTCTACGCCGAGGATCATCGGGAAATCGTGCGGCAGCTTGCCGTCCAGAATGCCATTGGCCATCTTCCGGTCGAAGGGGTTGACGCCCGCCGCCTCCAACTGCACCCGCACCGCGCCCGCACTCGGTTCGGGCACCGGCATATCGGCCAATTCGGGTGTTGCTCCGAAGCTTCGTACCACGATCGCGCGCATCCATCCTCCTCGAGTCGGGCTGGATTGTGGTGCATAAACCAACGGCAAAGGCCATCGTAGGCATCCTTATGCCATAGACCCCGTGATTGATGCCATTCGGCAGTGTCGCGGCGTAGCGTTCACCACGAGTCTGTTCAGGTGCCGGGCGAATCGGCGCGGTTCGTTCAAAAAACTAAAGTTGAGCGGAACAGACTCAACCTTTCGGACGTTGAACGGTGCGAAGCGGTGCGAGCCGCGCGGTGGAACCGCGTGGATTCCGGCGAGCTCGATACCGCGCATCGACTAGTAGGAAGGTGACTTGTGGACTCGTTCAATCCCACCACCAAGACCCAGGCGGCCCTGACCGCCGCCCTGCAGGCCGCCTCGGCCGCGGGCAATCCGGAGATTCGTCCGGCGCACTTGCTGGTGGCGTTGCTGGATCAAACCGATGGCATCGCCGCCCCCTTGCTCAAGGCCGTCGCGGTGGATCCGGCGGCGGTACGACGCGAGGCGCGCGACATCGTCGACCGGCTGCCGCGCGCGACCGGTGCGACCACGACACCGCAGCTCGGCCGGGAGGCATTGGCCGCGATCACCGCCGCCCAGCGCCTGGCCACCGAACTCGGCGACGAATACGTCTCGACCGAACACGTCCTGGTCGGCCTGGCCGAGGACGATTCGGATGTGACCATGCTGCTGAAGAAGTACGGCGCGACCCCCGACGCGCTGCGCGAGGCGTTCACCGCGGTGCGCGGCAGCGCGCGGGTGACCAGTCCGGATCCGGAGGGCAGCTACCAAGCGCTGGAGAAGTATTCGACCGACCTCACCGCGGCGGCCCGTTCCGGCAAGCTCGACCCGGTCATCGGCCGGGACACCGAAATCCGCCGTGTCGTACAGGTTTTGAGCCGTCGCACCAAGAACAATCCGGTGCTCATCGGCGAGCCGGGCGTCGGCAAGACCGCCATCGTCGAGGGTCTGGCCCAGCGCATCGTCGCCGGTGATGTGCCGGAGTCGTTGCGCGGCAAGTCCGTTGTCTCGCTCGACCTCGGTGCGATGGTGGCGGGCGCGAAGTACCGCGGTGAATTCGAGGAGCGGCTCAAGGCCGTACTCGAGGAGATCAAAAGCAGTGCGGGGCAGATCATTACCTTCATCGATGAGCTGCACACCATTGTCGGCGCAGGTGCGACCGGCGAATCCGCCATGGACGCCGGCAATATGATCAAACCGATGCTCGCCCGCGGTGAACTGCGCCTGGTCGGTGCCACCACGCTGGATGAGTACCGCAAGTTCATCGAGAAGGACGCCGCCCTGGAGCGCCGCTTCCAGCAGGTGCTGGTCGGCGAACCGTCGGTGGAGGACACCATCGGCATCCTGCGCGGCATCAAGGAGCGCTACGAGGTGCACCACGGTGTGCGCATCACCGATTCCGCGCTGGTGGCCGCGGCCACCCTCAGCGACCGCTACATCACCTCCCGGTTCCTACCGGATAAGGCGATCGACCTGGTCGATGAGTCGGCATCGCGGCTGCGCATGGAAATCGACTCGCGCCCAGTGGAAATCGACGAGGTCGAGCGCGCGGTGCGCCGCCTCGAGATCGAAGAGGTCGCACTGGAGAAGGAGACCGACCAGGCCTCCGAACAGCGCCTGGACAAGCTGCGTCAGGAACTCGCCGACGACCGCGAGAAGCTCAACCAGCTGATGACCCGCTGGCAGAACGAGAAAAGCGCCATCGATCAGGTCCGAGTCCTCAAGGAGGAGTTGGAATCGCTGCGCGGTGAGTCCGAGCGTGCCGAACGCGATGGTGATCTCGGCAAGGCCGCCGAACTGCGGTACGGGCGGATCCCGGCACTGGAGAAGCAGCTCGCCGAGGCCGAAAAGGCCTCTGCGACAGCCGGTGACGGCGAGGTGATGCTCAAGGAGGAGGTCGGCCCCGACGATATCGCCGAGGTGGTCTCGTCCTGGACCGGTATTCCGGTCGGCCGCATGATGGAGGGCGAAACCCAGAAGCTGCTGCGGATGGAGCAGGAGTTGGGCAAGCGCGTCGTCGGCCAGACCGAGGCGGTGCAGGCGGTCTCCGATGCGGTGCGCCGGGCCCGTGCCGGAGTCGCGGATCCGAACCGGCCGACGGGTTCGTTCATGTTCGTCGGCCCGACCGGTGTCGGTAAGACCGAGCTGGCAAAGGCGTTGGCGGACTTCCTGTTCGACGACGAACGCGCCATGGTCCGCATCGATATGAGCGAGTACAGCGAAAAGCACGCCGTGGCTCGGCTGGTCGGCGCCCCGCCCGGCTACGTCGGTTACGACCAGGGCGGTCAGCTGACCGAGGCGGTGCGGCGCAGGCCGTACACCGTGGTGCTGTTCGACGAGATCGAGAAGGCGCATCCGGATGTCTTCGACATTCTGCTCGCCGTACTCGACGAGGGTCGCCTGACCGACGGCCAGGGCCGCACGGTGGACTTCCGCAACACCATCCTCATCCTCACCTCGAATCTGGGTGCGGGTGGCGATCGGGACTTCGTCATGTCCGCGGTGCGCGCGGCCTTCAAACCCGAATTCCTGAACCGCCTCGACGATGTGGTCATGTTCCACGCCCTCGACGAGGAGCAGCTGGAATCCATCGTCGACATCCAGCTCGACCAGCTGCAGAAGCGGCTGTCGCAGCGCAGGCTGAAGCTGGACGTCAGCGATTCGGCCCGGTTCTGGCTTGCGGTGCGCGGCTACGACCCGGTCTATGGCGCCCGCCCGCTGCGCCGCCTGATCCAGCAGTCCATCGGCGACACCCTCGCCAAGGAACTGCTCGCCGGTGAGGTCACCGACGGCGACACCGTCGCGGTCAATGTCACCCCGAACGGCGAGGGCCTGATAGTCGGCCGCGGCTGAACCTGCCCTGCGGCCCGGCTCGCGATCAACCCGCGAACACGCCGCGCCGCAGGCGCGGCAAAGTGCCACAGCCTACCCTGGAGGCCATGACGAATCCCAACGATCCTTGGGCACAGCGACCGGAGGATGCGCCGACGGAACATATCGGTCCGCCGGGTAAGCCGGGGTTCGGCCAGTCGTCGCAGACGACGGAGTACACCGAGGCGTACGGACAGGGCGGTGCGACGTCGGTTTACCCGTCCACGGAACAATTCGATCCGTGGGCGCCACCGCCCGCCAACGCCACCAAGGAATTCCCGCCGTACGCGAGCCAGCCGCAGTGGGGCGCGTACGGCGAGCCGTGGGCCGGCGGGCAGGATCCGACCCAGGTCGGTGGGTATGCCCAATCGAGCGCGCAGTACCCGCCGGGTCCGCCGGGCGCGCCACTACCGCCCGACCAACAGCCGCCGCGCAAGCGCAATACCGCCCTGTGGATTGCCCTCGGCCTCGGCGTGGTCCTGTTGATCGGCGCGGTCGCTGTGGTCGCCGGTGTGGTGCTCGGCGGTAAGGATTCCTCGTCGAGCACCGCCGCGAGCACCTCGGCGTTGCCGACCGCGGGCCGCCCAACCGGTACGCCCCCATCGGGTCGGCCGACGCCGACCCAGGTCATCCCGAGCATTCCAGGACTGGGCGGCATCGATAACCTCGGCGCGACCATGGGCACCATTTCCGCCAACTCCGGCGGCCAGCTGACCCTGGACACTCTCGGCGGCTCCAAGGTCACGGTGCGCACCACCGATAAGACCCAGGTGATCTCGCTGAAAGGCGGTAAGGCGGCCGATCTGCCGGTCGGTGACATGGTCATGGTGCAGGGCGATAAGGCCGCCGACGGCTCGATCGACGCGAAGATCATCATCAGCACCGCATTGCCAGGAGGAACGCGGTGAGACGGCAGCGGGGGAAGAATATGGGTGACCCGACAAACCCCGGGCAGCCAGTGACGCACAATCGCTCGATCGGCGAATGCCTCGCGTTCGCTCGGCCCGGCGCGGGGCTTATGGCGGACTTCGTCCGACTGCGCATATTAGGGTAGGCGACGATGACGGCAATGTGGTTCGGGTTGGCGGCGATCGCGCTCGTTGGTGCGATCGTGCTGCTCTATTTCGATCGGGTCCAGCGACGGCGGACCGGTCATGCGCGCCAGGTCTGGGCGAAGGCCCAGGGCTATACGTATGTCTCGGTGGAACCGGCGCTCGCATCGACCTGGCGCCGCGGTGCGCTGGCCAAACTCGGCTATCTGTCCGCGGTGGATGTGGTGTCCGGAATCCGCAAGGGCGAGAAGTTCGTCCTCTTCGATCTCGAGGATGCGGCGACACTGGTCGCGGTGCGCAGGCAGATCGGTTCGGATATCGATGTGGATATGCGGCTCAAGACCGCCTCGCCACCCAAGGACGCCGATCTGGAGCTACTCGGCGCGATCGGCGACCGGGTGGTGTTCGCGACCAATCCGGAGATCGCCAGGCATGCCGTCGACCAGCGCATGGTCGCCTTCATCGAATCGCTGGCCGATACCGTGCAGATGCTGTGGAGTGAAGGCAATTGGACCCTCGGCATGCTGAATGTCGGTACGGCGGCCAAGGATTGGGAGACCGCCATCGACGCGGTGCTGCGGCTGTCGGGTCTGTTGCATGTGCTGCCGCCGGTCAGTGATGCGCGCGGGGTGGATTCGGGTGGTCACGATCCCGGTCGGCCGCATCCGCGCAAGTCGCGCTCGGCCGCCTCGGACCAGGGCGATCCTGCGGCGGGTGCGACCCGGGGCCCCGCGCCCGAGCCGCGCACGGGCGACCGCGACGATCCGGAGTACGCCGACTCGGATTCGTCGTACGACGAATCGTCTTATGACGAATCGTCTTATGAAGACGGCGATTTCGATCAGCCGAAGTATCAGGAGTCGCAGTACTCCGACTACGACGACTACGACGACGAACCGGCCGCCGCGGCTCCCGAACCGCCGCGCCGTCCGAGCCTCGCCGTCGTCCCCGACTCCCGCTCGCGGGCCCGTGATGACCGCTGGGCAGCGGAGTCGGAGGACAACTGGCCGCCGGATGACCGTCCGGCCGCACGCAAACCCGCCCAGCCCGAGTCCATCCGGCCCGAGTCGGACGAGGGCGATTGGCCGTCCGCCGAGCACACACCGGAACAGCCCGGCGGTCCGTTCCACCCTGGATTCCGTCCGTATCAGGGACCCGTGCCGCAGTGATGACCGTAGCGATTGCTTGCAGGTCGCTCGAAAAGATCAGCCGTGGCGTCCCTTCGACTGGATTGTGCAAATGAACTCAGCATCGCATAGCGATTCGATCGGGGGCGGTGGTCGGGTGACGGGCGGGAGTGATAGTCCTGCGCGCCTGCCCGGCGCCATCCGTCCCGTCGCATTGATCACCGGACCGACATCCGGCATCGGGCACGGATTCGCCGAGCGGCTAGCCGCCCTCGGCTACGACATGGTTCTCGTCGCGCGCGACGAGGAGCGGCTGAACGCGCTGGCCGCGGAGTTGGAACGCAAATTCGCCACCCGTTCGGAGGTGCTGGTCGCCGATCTGGCCGAGGCCGCCGATCGGGAGCGGGTGGCGGCGCGCGCCGCCGACGGCATCGAATTCCTGGTCAACAATGCGGGATTCGGGCAGTCGGGGGAGTTCTGGACCCAGTCGCCCGCGGCGGTGCAGGCTCAGCTGGACGTCAATGTCACGTCGGTGGTGCAGCTGACCAGGGCCGCGCTACCCGCGATGATCGCGGCCGCCAAGGGTTCGGTCGTCAATGTCGCCAGCGTCGCCGGTCTGATCCCGGGCCGTGGCTCGACCTATTCGGCATCCAAGGCCTACGTCGTATCCTTCACGGAAGGGTTGGCGGGTGGACTGGCCGGAACCGGTGTTCGAGTACAGGCTCTGTGCCCCGGATTCGTGCACACGGAATTCCATGAGCGGGCCGGCATCGAGATGTCGTCGCTGCCCAAGCAGCTGTGGCTGAGCGTCGACCAAGTGGTCGCCGGTTCGCTGCGTGATCTGGAGAGGGACCGGGTGCTCAGCGTGCCCGGAGTGCAGTACAAAGTGCTCACCACCGCCGCCGGAATGATTCCGCGGACCCTGGCGGCCCGACTGAATCGCGGCATGTTCAACGCACGCGGAAGGACTTGATACAGATGATCGACCAGGCAAGCAATGCGGCCGTCGCGACAGACGACCGCGACAGATTGGCCGCGCTGGTGCGTGAACTCGCCGTCGTACACGGCCGGGTCACCCTGTCCTCGGGCAAGGAGGCCGACTACTACGTCGACCTGCGCCGCGCCACTCTGCACCACGGCGCGGGACCGCTGATCGGCAAGCTGCTGCGCGAACTCGTGGCGGATTGGGATTTCGACGCCGTCGGCGGCCTCACCATGGGCGCGGATCCGGTCGCGCTCGCGGTCATGCACGCGCCGGGCCGCCCGATCGATGCCTTTGTGGTGCGCAAGGCCGCCAAGACCCACGGCATGCAGCGCCAGATCGAGGGCCCGGATATCGTCGGCAAGCGAGTGCTCGTCGTCGAGGACACCACGACCACCGGTAATTCGCCGCTGACCGCCGTGCGCGCGCTGCGCGAGGCGGGTGCCACCGTGGTCGGCGTCGCGACCGTGGTGGATCGGGAGACCGGTGCCGACCAGGTGATCGCGGCCGAGGGGCTGGAGTACCGATCCATCCTCGGATTGAAGGATCTCGCACTCGGCTAAGCTGCGAATGCGGACCCGGGTCGCTATCGCTGGTGGTCGAAGCTTGCGATCAGCTGAAACGCCGGTGGCGGTACGACTCGATAAGGGGACGCATACGCCGAACGCAGTGAGGCGTTCGGAGACAGTGAAGGGTCGTGTGAGTTACCTGTGGTGAGCATTGCAGTCAATAAGAGCCGTGCGAATGTCGCGATGCTCGGAATCGGTGCTTACCGTCCGAAACGCCTGGTCAGCAATGAAGAGGTGTGCGAGGTACTCGACTCGACCCCGGAGTGGATCTACGAGCGCACCGGCGTGCGCAACCGCCGGTGGATCAGCGGTGACGAGACGCTGCAGTCGATCGCGGCGGCCGCCGGTGAGCGCGCGATCGTCAATAGCGGTATCGACCGTTCCAAGATCGGCGCGCTCATCCTGGCCACCTCGAGCTGGCTGACGCTGACCCCGCACGGCGCCCCGAAGGTCGCCAACGACCTGGGGATGAACGGTATCGCCGCCTTCGACCTGACCTCCGGCTGCGGCGGTTTCGGCTATGGCCTCGGTGTCGCCGCGGATCTGATCCGGGCGGGCTCGGCCGATTACGTGCTGCTCATCGGCGCCGAGACGATGACCGTCGGACTCGATCCCACCGATCGCGGCACCGCGATGATCTTCGGTGACGGCGCGGGCGCGGTGGTGGTCGGCCCGAGCGAGGAAAACGGCATCTCCCCGACGGTCTGGGGCAGTGACGGCGAGAACGCCTCGGCGATCGCGCAGGATGTCGACTTCCTCGAGTACATGGAGAAGGCGCAGACGCTGCAGGGCACCGATCCGGCCATCGAGCCCATCGGCCGGATGTCGCTGCGGATGGAGGGTCCGCGGGTATTCCGTTGGGCGGCGGTCACTTTGCCGCGTGCGCTGGCCTCGGCGCTGGAGGTTTCCGGGGTGTCCAAGGAGGACATCGAGGTATTCATTCCGCACCAGGCCAATGCCCGCATCAACGAGCTGATGAAGAAGAACCTGGGGCTGTCCGATGACATCCCGGTGGCCAATGACATCGAGAACACCGGCAATACCTCCGCCGCGTCCATTCCGCTGGCGATGGAGGAGATGTTGGTGACCGGTAAGGCCAAGGGCGGCCAGACGGCGCTGCTGCTCGGCTTCGGCGCTGGCCTGAGCTATGCGGGCCAAGTCGTCACCCTGCCACCCGCCCCGAAAGAGCCGAGCTTCTGATCATGCGTCCTTTTCGCGCCGGCTTTCTAGCAGCGGCGGCGGTGACCGTGTACGGCGCGGTCACCGGCCGCAACACCCTGCAGTGGATCGCCAAACCGCTGATGATGCCGCTATTGGCGGCCGATGTGGCGACCGATCGGGCGGTGCTCGACCCGGTCGACCGGACGGTTCTGCTCGGCGCGCTCGGCGCCGCGACCATCGGCGACGTGCTGCTGATCGAGCCCGATCACGATCGTCGTTTGATCACCGGAGCCACGTCGTTCGCCGTGATGCAGACCGGGTATTCGGCGCTCTGGTGGCGGCGCGGCGGGCGGCCGCGTCCGGAGATCGCGCTGCCACGAGTGGCGGCCTGGCTCGGGGCCGCGGCGCTGATGCGGGTCAAGGCGCCGACCGTGGCGGTCCCGCTGACGGCCTATGGTGCCACCCTGGGCAGCGCGGCGGTGCTCGCCTCCGATCCTGGTTTGGCTCCGGAGGCGAAAAACGTTGCCGGGCTCAATATTCCGGGTGTGGATCCGCGCAGTCGGCTCGGCCTCGGCGCGCTGCTGTTCACCGTCTCCGATGGGTTGATCGTGCTGCGTCGGCTCTTCGCGCGGGGTGAGCGTTCGCGGCGGATCACCGAAGGCGTCATTCTGTCGACCTATGCGGCCGCCCAGTACCTGCTCGCCGATCCACGCGCCCATGCGAAGGCCGACGGCTGAGCGTTCGAATGCACGCGAAAGTTATCGTCCCAGAACGAGAATGATCCGATCGCGATTGGCCGGATCGACCCTGATCGAAATCGTCTCCCCGACCGCGAGCCGCGGTTTGTCGGCCGGGGTGACGTCGAAAACAATGGTGCCATGGTAACTTTCGGATCCCGGCACCACGAGCTCTAGATCGAATTCGGTCAACTCGGTGTGATGATCGGTGCGCTGTAACGTGTGCGCGCCCTCGATGGTCGCCCATCCCTCCAGCCCGTGCCGCCACAGCTGCCGATCCGCGCGCGAGGGCCGGGCGGCCAGCAGCATTCCGATACCGCAGCACGAACCGAACAGACCGACCAGCGCGATGATCTGATAGGGCGCGGTGCCCGGTGGCGTATGCGGTAGCACCCAGCCGAGCCACAATCCGAGCAGCACCAAGTACCCGGCGCTCACCCCGAGCACTGTGCGGAGAATGCGTGCGTGGTCCATACCAGCCTCCACCCCGACTGCCCTGCACCTCCAGGATAGGTCCGCTCGGTCCGGTGTGAATGCGCCTCGACCAGAGCTGTGACCTGCTTGTATCCACTGCACTGTCATCGCGGTGATCGATCGGTGTCCGCTGACCTGACGGCGGTCCCCCCGCGTCGCCATCGGCGGCTCGGGCGACACCCGTCGTCGCCGCCGTGCTGCTTTCGGCGGCGTCGGTGGGCGACTCAGCCCCTCAACCGCAGGACCGCGAGCACCCGGCGGTGATGGGTATCCGAGGGCGGCAGATCGAGTTTGGTGAAGATATTGCCGATGTGCTTCTCGACGGCGCGTTCGGTGACCGTGAGTGCGGACGCGATCGCGTTGTTGGACAGGCCCTGTGCCATGAGTTCGAGGACCTCACGCTCGCGCGGGGTGAGCCGGGCGAGCGAATCCTGTTGGCGCGAAGCACCCATCAGCTGACTCACCACCTCCGGGTCGAGTGCGGTGCCGCCGGTCGCGACCCGGTCGAGTGCGTCGACGAAGTCGCGTACGTCGGCCACCCGGTCCTTGAGCAGATAGCCGACGCCGCTCGCGCCACCGGCGAGAAGTTCGGTGGCATAGCGGGTTTCGATCCACTGCGAGAACACCAGTACGCCGGTGAGCGGATATTTGCGGCGCAGTTCGATCGCGGCGAGCAGCCCCTCGTCGGTGAAGGTCGGCGGCATGCGGACATCGACGACAGCGACGTCGGGGTTGTAGGTGCCGACGACATCGCTGAGGGTGGTGGCATCGCCGACCATGGCGACCACCTCGTGGCCGCGCTCGGTCAGCAGCCCGGCCAGACCGTCGCGCAGGATGGCGCTGTCCTCGGCGATGACCACCCGCAACGGTGTGCTCATCGCGGTCCGGCCATCGGCAGCAGGATGGTCACCACGGTCGGCCCGCCGGTCGGACTCTGCACGGTGAGCGTGCCGTCCACCGCGCGGGCGCGCGCTGCCAGCCCCGAGAGACCGCTGCCCGCGGCATATTCCCCGTCCATCGGCTGCAGCACACCTCCGATTCCGTTGTCGCGCACCGAGACCGCGATGGTATGCGCATCGGTCGGCAGCGCCGACACCCAGGCGCTGGTGGCATTCGCGTGTTTGACCACATTGGTGAGGAGTTCGGCGACCGAGAAATAGGCGATCGCCTCGATCGCCGGATTCGGCCGCTGCGGCAGGTGCACCCGCAGCTGCACCGGAACCGCACACCGCGACGCCAGCGTCTCCAACGCGGGCTCCAAACCCAATTCGAGTGCGGGCGGATGGATTCCGCGCACCAGTTCGCGCAATTCGGTCAATCCCTCCTTGGCGTTGGCGTGCGCGTCGGCGATCAGATCACGGGCATCGTTGCCCGCGGCCAGCCGCTCCTCGGCCCGGCCGAGTGCCATCGCGATGGTGACCAACCGCGCCTGCGTGCCGTCGTGCAGATCCCGCTCCACCCGCCGCAGGGTCGCCGCCGAATCCTCCACCGCCGCACGCCTGCTCGCCCGCAACGCGACCAACTGCCGGTCCCGCGCGGTCGCGGAAAGCAACGCGATGGTGAGCAGCCCGTGGATCCAGCAGACCGCGCGCAGCAGCCACGGCAGGGCGAGGCAGCCGATGATGCCGACCGCCGACATCAGCAGCACCCTCGGCCAGGTTTCGATATAGAAGGAACCGAACTGGGCGAGTGAATGGTGTTCGACGCCGTTGTCATCGACGTTGATCGGATCGAAGAGCACCCATGGAAGGGGCGACAGGGCCGTGAATACGGTTACCGCGACCGTGACGAGCACGAAATAGCCACCGACCACACCGAGTACGGCCTGTGCGCACAGGAACAGGATGGCACGCCAGCTCGCGCGATCGGTGAACGCGCTCTTCAGGAATCCGAGGAAGCCCGGTTGTGAGATGTAGGGCGGCGGTCCGTCCACCGGTGTATCGAGCAGATCCCGGGCCAGCGCGCGATAGACCTTCCCCCAGATGCGTCCGCCGAGAATCACCAGCGCCAGCACCGGGATGCCGACGAGGACGATCGAGGCGTACAGGCCGCCGCCGAAGCCGACGAACAGGTAGCCGATGGCGAGTACGCCGATCACGAAAACCGTGAAGATATAGGCGAGTTGCTTCCAGGTGCGAGCCTGAAACGGTGCCCGCAGTATCGCGCGCAGCACATCGCGCGCGTCGGTACCGGACTTGTCGGTCGGCGCGTCGAGCACGAGGGTTTGTGTCTCGGTCATGGGCTCCATGGTTGTCGCGATCGCGGCGGCGTTCGATGGAGCTGACCGCCGAATCCGAGGTGTAGCCAGCCACACCACCAACTACCATCCTGCGCATGAACTACCCGCCGCCACCACCGTACGGTTCGCCGTACGGCTATCCGGCCTATGGACCACAGGATCACCCGCAGGCCGTCACGATCATGATTCTGGGGATTCTCGGCCTGCTGCTGTGCCAGTTCCTGGGACCGGTCGCGTGGGTGATGGGTAAGAAGGCACTCAACGAGATCGATGCCTCCGGCGGCGCGATCGGCGGTCGCAGCAGCGTCATGGCCGGATATGTCTGCGGCATCATCTCCTCGATGCTGCTGATCCTGACCATTCTGTTCATCATCGGCATGGTGATCCTGGCCGCCGTCGGCGTCCTGGGCAGCTCATCCTCGACCTACTAGCCGCGCCCGGGGAATTAGCATCATCGGCGTGAACCACCCGCCGGATACGGCCGAACAGCCAGGACCCACCGAATGGGGCGAGCACCCGCACGGGGTCGGGCCATGGGCCGACGAGCACGACGGGGCGCCGCCGAGCGATCCCCGCTACGACCCCGAGCTACTGGCGGGCGGCGACCGCCGCAATGTCGTGGACGCCTACCGCTACTGGTCGCGCGATGCGATCATCGCCGATATCGACCGGCGCAGGCACCCGTTCCACGTGGCGATCGAGAACTTCGGGCACGACGCCAATATCGGCACCGTGGTACGCACCGCCAACGCCTTCGCCGCGGCGGCCGTGCACATCGTCGGCAGGCGGCGTTGGAATCGGCGCGGTGCCATGGTGACCGACCGCTATCAGCACATCGAACATCACACCGATATCGGCGAGCTCGTCGCCTTCGCCGAGCGGGAGCGGCTGACCGTGGTCGCCGTGGACAACGTGCCCGGCGCCGTCCCGCTGGAAACCGTCGAGTTGCCACGGCGCTGCCTGCTGCTGTTCGGACAGGAGGGGCCCGGCGTCACCGAACATGCGAAGGGTGCGGCCGCACTGACGGTTTCGATCGCGCAGTTCGGTTCGACCCGCAGTATCAATGCCGGAGTCGCTGCCGGTATAGCCATGCACGCGTGGATCCGGCAACATGCCGATTTGACGTCGGCTTGGTAACGAAAAGATCCCTATGAACCGGGTCGAAGCTGGCACCATTGACCCATGACCTCGCGGAGCCCGGAGACCGGGCGCGACGCTGCACCCCCGTCCGCGCTGTGGTCGCAACGGTCGGATATGGCCGAAGCCGCGATCGTCTCCCGGCACCTGCGTGCCCTATGGGGTTGTCCCGGAACCGAATTGGGTGTGGTGGGCTGGCCCGCGACCCGCCCCGAGCGCGTCTTCGTCACCTGGCACTATTGGTGGCAGGCGCATCTGATCGACTGCGCGGTCGATGCCGCCAACCGGGTGCCGACTCCGCAGCGCCGCAAGCGCATCGCCGCCATCGCGCTGGCGCACCGCATCCGCAATATCACCGGCTGGACCAATAACTACTACGACGATATGGCTTGGCTGGCTATCGCTTTGGAGCGCGCCGAGCGAACCCAGGGCATCACCGAGGTGCGCGGCGGTCTGGTCGCACTCGAGAAGGAGCTGTACGGGGCATGGGATCCGGCGCGCGGCGGTGGCGTGCCGTGGCGCATCGGCTCGGACTACTTCAACGCACCCGCCAATGGACCGGCCGCGATCGCGCTGCTGCGCCTGGGCCGCCACGCCCGCGCGCAGGAGATGGCGGACTGGATCGATGCGACGCTGCGCGATAAGGAATCCGACCTGATCCTCGACGGTATCCATCTGCCCTCCGGTGAGATCGAGAGCTCGACTTTTACCTACTGCCAGGGTGTGGTGCTGGGCCTGGAGACCGAACTCGCGGTGCACACCGGCGAGCCGCGCCATATCGAACGGGTGCACCGGCTGCTCGCCGCGGTCGAGGAGCACATGACCACCGACGGGGTGATCAACGGTGGCGGTGGCGGCGACGGCGGTCTGTTCAACGGCATCCTGGCCCGCTATCTGGCGGTGGTCGCGCTGATGCTGCCCGGCGACGATCAGCAACAGGTGGCCGATCGGCGCGCCGCGGCGGCGATCGTGCGCGCCAGCGCCACGGCGGCCTGGGCCAATCGGCTCGATGTCGAGGGAGAACCGCTGTTCGGGCACGACTGGAACCAGCCCGCCCAGCTACCCGGCGGCCGGTCCGGCGCCGGATATCTCACCGCGGGCGGCTCGGTGACCTCGTCACGGGTGCCCGAACGCGATATGTCGGTACAGCTGTCGGGCTGGCTGCTGATGGAGGCGGCGTTCCAGGTCAGCGCCGCCGGACTATAGGAATCAGCACTCCGACTCGACCACGCCGGTCGGCGCGGCTTCGAGGTCGAAATCCTCGGCGGGCTTGGCGATCTCCTGCCGGTAATGCCGGATGCCCAGCGCCGTTCCGATGATCAGCCCGACCACCAGTGTCGCGATGACCCCCGGCATCAGCCACGGCACGCGCTCCAGGAAACTGCCCGCGTAGTAGCCGATGAGCAGGAGCACCGGCGCCCAGATGATGGCACCGACCGTGCTGGCCACGGTGTATTTGCGGTGGTCCATCCGCGCCGCGCCCGCGACCATCGGGCACAGCGTGCGCACCCACGGGATCCAGCGCGAAATGAGCACCGCGAGGAAACCGTGCCGCTGCAGCAATTCGGTGACCCGCGCCAGATTGCGGGTGTTGATATAGCGGCCGTTCTTTCTGGCCACCAGATGATGGCCGGTGCGGTGGCCGATGACATAACCCACCTGATTGCCCGCGATGGCCGCGATCATCGCGCCCACCGACAGCGCCCAGACATGGGCCTCGCCGGTCGCGTTGGAGGCCATCACGATGCCCGCGGTGATCAGCATCGAGTCACCGGGCAGGAACAGCCCGATGATCAACGCGCATTCGAGGAAGACGAAGGTGAGCACCACCGTCCACACGAGCGCGGGGCCCGCCGAGGTCAGCGGATCGAAACTGCCCACTGCTAGGGGCAACTGCGCCGTGGACACGGGCTCAGTGGGTCGGCTCGTTCGTCGAGGCGGTCAGCGCGGCGTCTTGCTGACCGGCCTCGTCCGCACCGCGGTTCAGGATCTTCTTCGCCACGGCGATGATGCCGGGCAGGATCGAGATCAGGACGATGAGCAGGAAGATCGGCTCGATGTTCTTGCGAATGAATTCGATATTGCCGAGGAAGTAGCCCAGTACGGTGACACCGCCGCCCCACAGGATCGCGCCGACGATGTCGAAGGTGACGAACTTGCGGTAATCCATTTTGGACACACCCGCGAGCACCGGCATGAACGTGCGCACGATCGGCACGAAGCGGGCCAGGATGATCGTCTTCGGACCGTGCTTTTCGAAGAAGGCGTGCGTCTCGGTGACGTAATGCTTCTTGAACAACCGGGTGTCTTCCTTGTGGAACAGCGCGGGCCCGATCGCCCGGCCGATCCAATAGGCGCACTGGTCACCGGCGAAGGCGGTCACCATGACGGCGGGCAAAAGCACCCAGATCGATACCGGAGGATTGTCCGTCGCCGAGAGCAGGCCGCCGGTGAACAGCAACGAGTCGCCGGGCAGGATCGGGAAGAGCAGGCCGGTCTCGATGAAGACGATCACCAGAATCGCCGGGAGCACCGCGTTCTTCAGCCACGTCTCCGTAAGCAGGTGCATCGGGTCCAGCAACTGGGTCAATGCGACGTTGCTCGTCACCGATTCTGTCGCTGCCAGCAGAATCACGCGGCCTCCTGTCCGGGTACGGCTGGCTGCATTGCTTGCCACCGCATCGGAAGCTGCCAGCGCAATTACGCGGCCAACAGTACCGGGTCCAACTGAGAAACCTCTCGCTGTGCGAAAAGTTCGCCTTGCCCGACCGGCCGGTTCGTATGGTCCCGCCGCCGCGCAGGAAGGTCCCCTGACATCGTGCGAAAGCGCGCTGCCCTACTCTGAGGGCTGACAGAATTGTCTTTTTCCGCACAACACGGAGGTCTTCACAGTGCCCATCGCGACTCCGGAGGTCTACGCCGAGATGCTCGGTCGGGCCAAAGCGAACTCCTTTGCCTTCCCGGCCATCAACTGCACCTCCTCGGAAACCGTCAATGCGGCTATCAAGGGCTTCGCCGACGCGGGCAGCGATGGCATCATCCAGTTCTCCACCGGTGGCGCCGAGTTCGGCTCGGGCCAGGGTGTGAAGGACATGGTCGTCGGTGCGGTCGCGCTCGCCGAGTTCGCGCACGTGGTCGCCGCGCGCTACGACGTGACCATCGCGCTGCACACCGACCACTGCCCGAAGGACAAGCTGGACGCCTTCGTGCGTCCGCTCATCGCCATCTCCCAGGAGCGGGTGAACGCGGGGCGCAACCCGCTGTTCCAGTCGCATATGTGGGACGGCTCCGCGATCCCGATCGGTGAGAACCTCGAGATCGCCAAGGAACTGCTCAAGGCGACCAACGCGGCGAACATCATCCTCGAGGTCGAGATCGGCGTCGTCGGCGGTGAAGAGGACGGTGTCGAGGCCGAGATCAACGAGAAGCTCTACACCTCCCCCGAGGATTTCGAGCAGACGATCGACGCGCTCGGCGCTGGCGAGAACGGCAAGTACCTGCTCGCCGCGACCTTCGGCAATGTGCACGGCGTGTACAAGCCCGGCAATGTGGTGCTCAAGCCCGAGGTGCTGGCCGAGGGCCAGCGCGTCGCGGCGGCCAAGCTCGGCCTGGCGGCCGACGCGCAGCCGTTCGATTTCGTCTTCCACGGCGGTTCGGGCTCGCTGAAGTCGGAGATCGAGGATTCGCTGCGTTTCGGCGTGGTGAAGATGAACGTCGACACCGACACCCAGTACGCGTTCACCCGGCCGGTCGCCGGGCACATGTTCACCAACTACGACGGTGTGCTCAAGATCGATGGTGAGGTCGGCAACAAGAAGGCCTACGATCCGCGCAGCTACTTGAAGAAGGCCGAGTCCGCCATGGCGGCACGTGTCGTCGAGGCGTGCAATGATCTGAAGTCCGCGGGTCGCTCGATCAGCGCCTGACCCTTATTACCCTTCGGGGGGCATTGAGCACATGAGTCTGGATGTGCGCGTGCTCGGGCCCGTACGACTGCTGGTCGGTGGTGAACCGGTAGCGGTCGGCGGGCCCAAGCCGCGAGCCTTGCTCGCCGCGCTGACCGTCAATCGACGGCGCGCGGTGGCTTCGGCTGCACTGGCCGATATGGTGTGGAATGAGGATCCGCCCGACTCCTACGCCGCCAGCCTGCAGGTATTCGTCTCGAATATCCGTAAGGCGCTGCGTAATTCGGGTGTGGATCCGGCCATGGTGCTACGCACCGAATCATCCGGCTATCGGCTCGAGATCCCGGAGGATGCCTGCGACCTCGGACGCTTCGAGGCGGCCAGGGATGCGGGTGCGCGCGCCGCCGAAGTCGGCGATCACGTGGGTGCGGCGCAGTTGTTCGGGAATGCGTTGCGTGAGTGGAGCGGTCGGGCCCTGGCCGATCTGGCCGGATTGCAGTTCGCCGACGGTTTCGCCACCGCGATGGACGAGGAGCGGCTGCAGGCCGCCTCGGCCCGCATAGATGCCGAAATCGCCTGTGGGCGTGCCGCATCGGTGGTCGGCGAACTGGTCGCGATGACCAATGAGCATCCGCTGCGCGAGCCGTTGTGGGGTCAGCTGATCACCGCGCTGTATCTGTCCGGTCGGCAGGCCGACGCGTTGGACGCGTGCCGCCGGGTGCGCACGGTGCTCGCGGAGGAACTCGGCATCGATCCGGGGCCGGTGCTGGTCGATCTGGAACAGCGGGTGCTGCGCCAAGAGCCGCTGAGCACAATGGAACTCAAGCGCACCGAGCGGCTGGCCGCGGCGATGACCGAGACCGTCACCGAGATGCCGCGTGCGGTCCGCAGCGGACAGCTGCGCATGCCGGACGGCCGGGTCATGGCAATCGCGCAGGGCGGCATGCGAATCGGCCGGATGACCGATAACGATCTGGTCCTCGACGATCCGAAGGCCAGTCGCTATCACGCGCACATCATGCCGAGCCGGGCCGGACTGCTGATCAAGGATCTGCATTCGGCCAATGGCGTATACGTCAACGACGGCGCGATCGACAGCGGTGCGCTGCTCGCCGACGGCGACATCATCCGCATCGGTGCGACGGTGCTGGTGTTCCAAGCGATTCAGTAGCGAGCTGGGTGGGCAGGCTCGTGTCTGCTCTCAGTCGCAGGCGATACCGTCGCCGTCCGGATCGAGGTACGGTGCGTAACCGGGCTGGCCACGGTAGAGCGGGAGCTTTCCTTCGGCGCGCACCTGATCGCAATCGGTGTAGTACCTCGGCGACTCCTCCTTCGACGTCTCCGGCGGCGGCACATTCGACCCCTTCGGACCCGGCCGATAGCTCGGCACCGGAAGCGAACTATCGGGCCCGGCAACGAATTCGACGGTGGACGAATCGGCGGCGGCGATCGGCGATGCGATCGCGAGGCCGCCGATCACCAGACAGGCGGCACCGAGCGCGGGCACAGCGTGGCGACAGATCAGTGAAGCTTTCACATGCTCCATCCTGCTCCGCTTTGCGCCCCGATGTCAGTGCCCTTTATTCGCAGGCGATTCCGTCGTTGTCGCGGTCCAGGTGGGACGCATGGTCGAATGAGAACCCACCGGAGGCCCTTTGCTCCCCCGGTGGACGGCCACTCACCCCGACTCGAGTTGTCGTGCCGTGGACGCTAGCAGGGCGGTTGCGCTCCGGCCTAGAGAATGGAGCAAGAGTTTCCGGTTAATTTCTCTATGTAGGCGGTGGACGGTGACTCGGTCGGTAATTCGGACGGGCAGAGGGGGCAGGACAGGTAGGGTCGGGCGCTGGGGCACGGCATCGCGCAGGGCTTCGATGCTGCGCGATGGCCGGAGACGGGTGTCCATTTTGCGCGAGATATCGAGGGGTTGCGGATGACTCGGCGGTGGGTGGCGATGCTCGGTGCGGTCGTGTGCGCGGCCGGGGCGTTGACGTACGCGGGTCGACCCGCTGGCGCCACGCCGGAGGAGATCGGCCCGGTGCCCGGTCCCTGTGTGAGCGATCCGCCCGCGAAGCATGAGGGACTGGTGCCCAAGACGCTCGAGGTGCCGGTCCCGTATCCGGTGATCACCGTGCTGCCGCCGGATCGGCCCGAGCCGGCGCCGACGCGGACCGAGATGCGGTTGCCGTCGAATCCGTGCACCAATCCGTGCCCGGATCTGACCGATGCGCCGACACCGCCGCCGAGTCTGGCCAGCCGACTCGGCATTCCGGAAATTCTCTCGAGTCCCAAGCCCTTCCACTTGGCGATCCCCGGACCGGGACCGGATCCGGGTGCGGTGCCGCCGCCCCCGCCGCCGGTCGATCCGCCGACCGAACCCGCCCCACCGTCCGCAACCCGGCCGACGCCGCGCATCGGTTCGGTCACCGAGGTGGCCAAGCAGACCGGCGCGAATTCGGTGAATCGCACCGATAAGCGTTGGCAGGTGGACGGCACCGACCTCGGGATCATGTGGGAGAGCGCGCCAGGTGAGATCGCCACCGCATTCGGTGACACCGTCGGGCGCGGTTTCCATCCACCCGGCGGAATGGGAATGGATTGGCGCAGCAATGTGCTGGCCTTCAGCACCGACCGGGATCTGTCCGACGGTATGACCTACGACCGGATGGTGACCGACGACCGCTGCCACGCGGCGGAAGTGCTCTCCAGCCGCAAACTCGACAATGTCGAGGTCACCACGATTCCGACCTCCGGATTCGCGCTCGGCGGGCGGCAGTACCTGAGCTATATGTCGATTCGCACCTGGAACAGCTTTCCCGGTACGTTCTTCACCAATTACGGTGGCATCGCCTATTCCGATGACCACGGCCAGACCTGGACCAAGGACCCCTACGCGCGCTGGGACAACATCTTCGGACTCGCGAATTTCCAAGTGAGCGCAATGGTTCCGCAGGGTGATTATGTATATATGTTCGGCACGCCCAATACTCGGCTCGCGGCGGTCGGCCTCGCCCGGGTGCCGAAGGATCAGCTGCTCAACACCACGGCCTATCAGTACTGGCGCGACGGAAGCTGGACTCCGGTGGGCGGATTCGGCTCCGCGAGCGCGATCGTCGACGGGCCGGTCGGTGAGCTGTCGGTGCGCTTCGATGCCGCCCGAAATGTTTGGCAGATGAGCTATCTCGATACCGCGATGGCGGCTCTGGTTGTCCGCGAATCGAATTCACCGCAGGGGGTGTGGTCCGATGCCGCGCCGACGGTGCGGGTGTCCGATTACCCGGAGCTGTACGGCGGATTCATCCACCCCTGGTCCTCGGGTTCGGATCTGTACTTCACTATGTCGACCTGGAGTGACTACAACGTGTATCTCATGCACGCGACCATCGAATGAGGTCGCGCCGCTAGGCGAATCGGACCTCGGCGATGGCCCGGCCGAAGAGCTTGCGGCCCTCCGAGGCGCCCGCGAGCAGGATGGTGGCGGTGCGTCTTCGCGGATCGAGCGATTTGATCTTCCCGCTGAACTCGACGGTGCTCGGCGCCTCGGACGTCACCGGGACGAATCCGGAGAACCGCACGCTGAACTTCTCGATGGCCGTCGGATCGCCGAGCCAGGAGGTCAGATAGCCACCCGCCAGACTCATGGTCAGCATGCCGTGCGCCACCACCGTCGGGAGTCCGGCCAGTTGGGCCGCACGCTCGCTGAAGTGAATCGGGTTGGGATCGCCGGAAACTCCCGCATAGTTGGCCAGATCACCACGCGTCACCTGCGCGGTTCCGGCCGGGAGCTGATCGCCGACGGATAGTTGGTCGAAGTCGGGGATGGTGTGCACGAATTCGCTCGCCACCGCGGGCGCTCCGGGGGCCGGGGCATCCGCGGCCAAGGCGACCAGTGGCCCGCTGTCGGGGACGGTGATATCACCGACGGTCACCGGGCGCGAGTGCATCATGATGTTCTCGACGGCGTCGGCGATATTCGGGTCGACCTCGACACCGCGGCGCGCCACGATGGTGGTCGAACCCGACTGCACGATCTCGCCGTACTGGTTGGTCAGCGAGAACGTCACCAGGATGAAGTCGTTATCGCCGAACTGCCGGATCGATTCGATCACGATCTCGGTGCTGAGCCGATCGCCCGCCACGATCGGCCGGGTCAGCTCGAAGACCTGGTCGGTCTGCAGGATCTGGGACAGGTCGTAATCGGCCAGCACCGTTTCGAGTAGTGCCCGGGTCGCACTGATGCCGATGACCGAGGCGAATGTCGGGGGCGCGACGATCGTGTCGTAGCCGAACTCGCGCGCATCGTGTTCGAAATGATGCGCGCCGTGCTGACTCTGCGTTGCGCGGGCGAACTCGCGGACCTTCTCCCGGCCGACCGCATAGTGCTCGCGCACCCGGAACCGGCGCCCCGCCATTGTGTCTGTCTGCACAACTACATCGTTTTCCGGCTGTGCGATTGTCTGCTCCCTGACCATGATCCGGGCCATGCTACTGGCGAACCGGTCCCTTGACCAGGTAAATGTGACGTTCACTACCGGTTAGAGGGCTTGCCTTTTGGTTATGGCGGGGACCGTCTAGGGCGTCCCCGCGGTCGGCGGGTCGCAGACCTTCCAGCCGTCGTCGGTCCGCTCCAGATCGAAGGTCCTGGCCGATCGCTTCGACGGATCCGCGTCGGTGTAAACAGTGGCCTGTGCGATCGCGGTCTTATCGGTGATCCGGATCGCATCGACACTCGCGACCACCGGAATATTCTTGCGATCCAGCGATAGCCGGTGCACGCCCGCGAACTGGTCCTCCGGAATGCCCTGATAGAAGTCGTGCAGCTGCCCGCACGTGGACTTGCGCAGCGCCGCGAGATCGCCGGACTTCAATGCCTCGGTGTAGTCGGTGATGCTGGCGCGCACCTTGGCCTCCGGGGAGTTGTCGCCCCGATTCCCGATCAGTACGACCGCCAGCGCGATCACCGCGATGACGGCGACCGCGGCCGCCCCGAGCACCACGTACAACCGGCGCTTCGACCCGGCCGGTGCTTCGGCAGCGGCGGCCTCGGCCTGTTGGTCGGGCGGCGTGATCCGCTGTGGTTGCGCCATCGGCCGTGGCTGCGGCGGCCGCGGCTGGACGGGCTGTGCGGGCCGGGTCAGTTGGGTATCCGCCGGTGACGGCGCCGACGCGACCTGACGCTGGCGAGCTGGCGGGCGCAGGGGCGACGGCGCGGTCTCCTCGACCCCGGGTCCCTGCGGAGGTCCTTGCGTTCCGGCCTGCTTCGGCCCGGCCGCCGGACGCGGCGTACTCGGCGGCTTGGCGACCGGCCCGGGGCGCGCCGCGGGTGGTACGACCCGATCGGTGGTACCTGCCTTCGCATCGGTCCGCATCCGCTGCGTCGCGTCTTTATCGGCCGGCTGCTGAATCGGCAGTGCCATGGTCTTCTCGGCATCCAGCCTCGAAACCACCGGCATGGCGACGGTCTTGTCATCGGCCCCGGCCAGATCCGGCTCGTCGCCGCCGGTCTCCTCCGGGGATGTCGAAGCGGTGGCCGTGTCCTTGGTACCCGCCGACGGCTTCACCAGTTCGATCCGCGGCATCACCGTGGTCGCCGCATCCGCTCCCGCGTCATCGACCTGATCCGCACTCGCATCGACGGATGCCGCGGACCCGCTCGCCTTCGAATCGCGCCGAATCACAACGGTTTCCGCAGCTCCTGCGGGCGGTGTGGCAGCGGATGCGGCTGCGCCGGATGGCGTGGCGCGGCCGGACGATCCGGCGGCATCGGCCGGGGTCGTGCGGCCCGACGATGCGCCAGCTGGGGTTGCACCGCTGGCCGGAGGCGGTGTGGCACCGGCGGGGGTCGTGCGGCCCGACGATGCGCCAGCTGGGGTTGCACCGCTGGCCGGAGGCGGTGTGGCACCGGCGGGGGTCGTGCGGCCCGACGATGCGCCAGCTGGGGTTGCACCGCTGGCCGGAGGCGGTGTGGCACCGGCGGGGGTCGTGCGGCCCGACGATGCGCCAGCTGGGGTTGCACCGCCGGCCGGAGCAGGTGTGGCACCGGCCGGGGTGGCGGTCCGGCTCGACGCTGCGGTGCCGCCAGCCGGTGCGGCGGTGCTGCCGGACGGTCCCGCCGGGCCTGCCGACTCGGCACCCGCCGTAGCGCCGGGTTTCGTGGCAGCGGTCGCGGTGGGTTCGTTGGGTGAGGATTTGGCGGCGGCCGGGGCGGATCCCTTACCTGCATCGGCCGGTCGACCAGCTGCGGAACCGCCCGTGGCGGCGGATGTCGCTGCCGAGCTTGCGGATTGGACCGCAGGACCGCCCTGCTTGATCGCAACAGTCGGTGCGTCGGGTCCGGTGGCAGCCTTGGTTGGTCCGTCGGTGGTGCCGCCAGCCGTTGGCGTCGATTTGCCGGATGCGGCGGCGGTCGGTGTGTTGGTGGGGCTGCCGGTCGCTGGTGTCGGTTTGCCGGTGGGAGGCGCGGGCGGTGCGGTGGTGCTTGCGGCGGGGGGTGTGCCCGGTCGGGCCGCAGCGTTGGTCGGTCCGCTGGTGGGGCTGCCGGTCGCTGGTGTCGGTTTGCCGGTGGGAGGCGCGGGCTGTGCGGTGGTGCTTGCGGCGGGGGGTGTGCCCGGTCGGGCCGCAATGTTGGTCGGTCCGCTGGTGGGGCTGCCAGCTGCCGGTGTCGGCCTGGCGGAGGGAGTCGCGGTGTCCGGTGCGCCGGGGCGGGCCGCAATGTTGGTCGGTCCGCTGGTGGGGCTGCCAGCTGTTGGTGTGGGCCTGCCGGTGGGAGTCGCGGTGTCCGGTGCGCCGGGGCGGGCCGCAATGTTGGTCGGTCCGCTGGTGGGGCTGCCAGCTGTTGGTGTGGGCCTGCCGGTGGGAGTCGCGGTGTCCGGTGCGCCGGGGCGGGCGGCGGTGTTGGTCGGTCCGCTGGTGGGGCTGCCAGCTGTTGGTGTGGGCCTGCCGGTGGGAGTCGCGGTGTCCGGTGCGCCGGGGCGGGCGGCAGCGGTGGTCGGTGTGTTGGTGGGGCTGCCAGTCGCTGGTGTCGGCTTGCCGGAGGGGTTCGCGGCGGACCCGGCGGTGCTCGCTGCGGTAGCTGCCGTCGTGGTGGGAGCCGATTCCTTGGCGGTCGGCTTGGCCTCGCTGACGCCGCGCGGGATCGCGACGGTCTTCGCTTCGGAAGTCGGCTTCGCAGCCGGGGGACCACTCGGTGTGCTGCTGCCAGTGGACGGCTTCGTGGAACCCGGGGCGGGTCGGCCCGGGCCGCCAGCGGATCGGCCTGCTGCGGAAGGCTTGGTGGTGCCGCCGCTAGCGGATGCGGGCGGCTGTGCACCAGCGGATCGGGCCGGTTGGCCGGGTGCGGCGGCGGAAGGCTGCGCCGTTCGGGGGGCCGCGGCTTCGGCTGGCTTGCCGAGCGCCGCGATATCACCTGTTGAGGCATCCGGGACGCGCGTCGGCGCGGTACCGGCTGGTTGCTTCGGAGCCGGCGGTGTCGCGATCGGCCGGGTCGGCGCGGCGGCCGCGCGTTCCTCGGTGGTTGCGCCAGATTCCCCGGACGTGCCTGGTCCCGGCGATGGCTTCGAACCGGATGGCGTTGATCCCTGCGACGGTGTCGAACCGGTCGATCCCGTCGATCCCGACGACGGCGTCGGACTCGACGGTGGCTTCGAACCGGGCGGGGTCGGAATCGGCCGGGTCGGCGCGGCGGCCGCGCGTTGGTCTGCGGAAGCACCGGGCTGGGATGCGCCGGTCGCCGCGGACGAGTTGGGGTTCGACGCGGGTGTCCGGTCCGCGGGCGCGCCAGGGGGCGCGTTATCGGCCGCTTCGGCGGGTCGGCCGGTATCGCGTGCCGGGCTCTTCTCGTCGTTCGGGTCGGACACCTACTACCCCTCGGTCGGGCGGAACAGTTGAACTCGACGGCCAGCCTAATCAGCAATTCGTCCAACTGTGAGGATTCCCCCGCGCCGCGGTCCGGGCGGTCGGTGCACAATGAACCGCATGACCTCGTTCGGTGACTTGCTCGGACCGCAACCGGTACTCCTGCCCGAAGACTCCGAAGCAGAGGAGGCGCTGCTCGAGAAGGCCGATCCGGTTCAGGTCGCGGCCGCGCATCCGGCTGCCTCGATCGCATGGGCCCATCTAGCCGAGGCCGCGTTGGCGCGTGGTGGGGCCGAGGGCGATGCGCAGGTGGTCAACCACGACATCGTGGCCGCATACGCGTTCGCGCGCACCGGCTACCACCGCGGCCTCGATCTCTTGCGGCGCAATGGCTGGAAGGGTTTCGGCCCGGTGCCGTGGAGCCATGAGCCCAATCGCGGCTTCCTGCGCAGCGTCGCCGCGCTCGCTCGCGCGGCCAGAGCGGTCGGCGAGACCGAGGAGTACGCGCGCTGCCTAGATCTGCTGGAGGACTGCGACCCACGCGCGGCTGCGGAGCTCGGGCTCGACTGAGACACAGTGATAGCAGCATCGCGTAGCGATTCACTGGGGGGCGGCGGTCGGGCGACAGGGGGGTTCGACCCGAATTCCCCGGTTGGCATTGCCCGCGCCAGCAGTATGGAGAAGCTGCGCAGCTCATGGGCGCGGTTGCGGCTGTCCGCGCTGCCGATTCTGCAGTGCGCGGTCGGTGCGGCGCTGGCCTGGTTCATCGCGCACAAGCTGGTCGGGCATACCCAGCCGTTCTTCGCACCGACCGCGGCCGTGGTCTCGATCGGCATTTCATTCGGTGCGCGACTGCGCAGGTCGGTGGAGTTGGTGGTCGGCGTCGCGGTCGGCATCGGCATCGGCGACCTGTTCATCACGCGTGCGGGCACCGGCGTCTGGCAGATCGCCTTCGTGGTCGCGGTGGCCATGGCGCTCGCGGTTTTCCTGGACGGCGGGTCGATCATCACCATGCAGGCCGCCGGTTCGGCCGTGCTGGTGGCCACCCTGCTGCCGCCCTCGGCGGGCGGCGGCTTCTCGCGCATGATCGACGCGCTGGTCGGCGGATTGGTCGGTGTGGTCGTGGTCGCCGCGATACCGCTGCACCCGGTGCGCCGGGCCCGCGAGCAGGCCGCGGAAGTGCTTGCGGTGCTGGGTAAATCGCTGCACGAATGCGCCGACGGACTGCTCGAACAGGACCCGGAGAAGATCCGCCTCGCCCTGACCGCCGCCCGCAAGACCCAGCCGCAGATCGACGGCCTGCGCTCCACCCTGGAGGGCGGTCGTGAGATCAGCCGGATCTCTCCGCTCTACTGGAATTCGCGCGCGCGCCTCGACCGCATCCGCGCCACCGCCGATCCGCTCGATAACGCGGTCCGCAACACCAGGGTGCTGCTGCGCCGTTCTCTGACGCTGGTCCAGGACGACGAAATCCTCGATCCCCGGCTCATCGAGGAACTCGAGCGCCTGGCCCAAGCCGTCGATGTGGTGCGCCGAATGATGCTCGCCGATCCCGGCCAGCAGCCGGATCAGGCCGAGGCCGCCAGGGTGCTGCGCGGCGTCGCCAAGGCCGCGCGGCCCGAACTCGTTGACGGTGCGGGACTTTCGGCGCATGTGGTCTTCGCGCAGATGCGTTCCATGCTGGTCGATCTGATGCAGGTCTGCGGTATGCGGCGCATCTCCGCGATGGCGCTGCTGCCCCCGACCGTCCCGAATCCGCATGTGCCGCCCGAGCAATAGCCCAACTACTCAGCGGATTTCAGCCATTTCCATCGTGCGGTACCGCCTGCGCGACCTCCGGCGCGCGAACCGGCGATCATCGCGTAGTCCGCTACTCGTGTTCGCGCGTCGCCGCGGTCATAGCCTCGAGAGGTAACCGCGGTAACGAGGGGTAGCGCGGTTCGGCGGCTTCGCACGACGGCGAAACGCCCCACCGGCCATATGGTGTGGTGGCCGGGCGGGTAGGGGCGCAGCGTGGTCGAGCGAAGAGGTCGCCCGGTCCGGGAGGCCGGACCGGGCGACCGATACCCGCGATTCAGTCCACCGGGGACAGGCGTTCCGGACTGCCGTGCAAGGTGAAGCGGCGACGATCGAAATCCCACAGCCGATAGATCGGCCATTGCACGGTGTGCCCCAGCCAGGCGAAGCCGGCGTAGACCCGGGTCGCCCTCAGGAGGGGATACCCCCGATTCGTGATGGCGTTGAGTCCGCGCAACTGATAGGTCCAGAATTCACGGGGATTGGTCCGGCGCCGCCGGGCCGAGATCCGCACCCGCTGATCGGGGAGCTGCTGAATGCGCAGCCCTTTTATCGACAGGCACAGCGCCAGATCCAGATCCTCGTGGATATCGGTCCGAGTGGTGGTGTCGCCCTTGACTTCGTCCCATGCGGTGCGGCGGATGGCCATATTCGCGCCGTGCATATTGCCGACCGGGCCGCCGAACATGCCGAGCTTCAGCTTCGCCCACACGCCGATGTTCAGGAAGAACGGGACCGGCGAGTCGTGGTAGGTGAAGATGCCGGTCGTCGCGGCGACATCCGGATGTGCGGCGGCATAGTCGCGGATGGCCGCACCCCAGTACGGTTCGACGAAGGTGTCGGCGTCGATGCGGGCGATGAAATCACCGCGCGCCTTTGCCAGTCCGGTATTGCGTGCCGGGATCAGACCCCGCGTCTCCTCGTAGACGAGTTCGACCTTCGGATGTGCGGCCGCGTATTCGCGCACGATCGTGTCGGTGCCGTCGGTGCTGCCGTTGTCGACGACGATGATTTCGCTGATCGCTTCCTGGTCGACGAGTCGTTCCAGGCACTGCAGTATGAGCGCCGCTTCGTCGAGAACGGGGATGACCACCGACAAGGTGATGGGGGATGGCGTGCCAGTCATGGCATAGCTCCAAAGGGTCGAGCACAGATGGAGATGAAGACCGTCCGGTTTGTTTCGGACGGTCCGAGGCAGGACAGCGCTGTCTACCGGGGGATGCGGGCGAGTCGGAGGGTGCCGTCGCCGTGGTGTTTTGTCGGGCGAGAGTTGAACGCGCCGCTCGTCGCGATCGATCGGTGAGTTCTTTCTCGAAACCTAACCGCTCAAACTTCTCGAGCGAGTGTCCTGGACGATAGTTGGCGAAGATGAACGGCGAGACCCCAATGCTGGGAATAGATCGGACCGACCGGTTCGCAAGTGGCTACGTCCAGAACCGGGTCAGCCAGCTGCCCAACCGCGACCAATCCGCGTCGACCCCGGACAGCTCGTACAGCGAGTAGACCGCGTCGAAGAACACCTTGTTGATCGACGGCGTGAACAGCAGCGCGAACAGGATCAGCATGCCGAAGGGCTTGAACTGATCGAGCGCACGCCGGGTCTGATAACTCAGCGACGGCTCGATCACGCCGTACCCGTCCAACCCGGGCACCGGCAGGATGTTCAAAAGCGTTGCGGTGATTTGCAGAAACGCCAGAAAACTCAGGCCGTACCAGAACGCGCGATGCGAAGTGTCACTGCCGAAGTACCGCACGACCACCAACAGCAGCACCGCGCACACCGCGTTCACCGCGGGTCCCGCACCGCTGATGATGCGCTGCATCCGCGGGCTGACGTTATGCGCGTGCACGTACACCGCACCGCCTGGCAATCCGATACCGCCGAGCGCGATGAACACCATCGGCAACACGATCGACAGCAGCGGATGGCTGTATTTCAGTGGGTTCAGTGTGAGATACCCCCGCAATTCCACCTCGCGATCACCCGCCCGCCAGGCCATGAACGCGTGCGCGAACTCGTGCAGACACAGTGTGACGATCCAGCCGAAGACGACCAGCAGAAATACCCCGAACTTCGCCCGCGTGGACTGCACGTCGGCACTCCAGGCCAGCGCCCCTCCCGCCACGGAGATCGCGATCACCAGCAGGAACACCGGGCTCGGCCGCACGGCCCCGAGTCCGGAGCGGCCCTTCGGGAATGGAATCGTCATCGAACCAGTAGCCAGTTTTCGTGATGCCGATAGAACGACGAGCGCGGCAGAATCCGCTCATTCGCAATCCCGTCGCGGGTCACCACCGCTCCCGGTGTGCCCAGTTGCGCGGCCCGGCCCGGCAGCCAGCGACGTCTGCGCAGGCCCCTGGGCACGGTGGCCCGCACACCGGGCAGTTCGAGCGTCGGGGAGACGAGCATTGCGTCGACCTTGCCGGAGAACAATTGGGCGTCGTCCACATAGGCTTCACCCTCGAGTTTCTCGCCGCCGGGGCCGGTGATCACGGCCCGTCCGACCAGCACCGTTCCGGTGTCGTCACGGATCAGCGGGACTTCGGATGCCCGGCCCTCCACCGCCCGCTTGGCGGCGGCATTGCCGGTGCCGGTCTGGTAGACGCGCGAGCCGTAGGTCTTGTCGACGGGCACGTAGCCGATCTCCAGATGGAGTCGTTCGGTGCGCATCAGATGGGTCAGCACCACGGCCAGCGCGGCGTCGTCGCCGAGCACGATCAGCCGGGGCAGGCTGTCGGCGGCGAGGATGGGCAGCAGCTCATCGATGACACTGGTGTTCGGTATGGCGCTCGTCCGCGAGATCGGCAGTGACGCGAGGGCGATGGGTACCGGTGCGCCGTCGCAACGGAGAACATGGGTACTCAAACTGCGGTACACCCTCCTTGGTTCGGCCGACATCCCGTCGGCCACCCTCGCCACTTTCCCGGTCGGACCCCTGCTCGTCCGCCAGTGCCACGCAACCATAGTCCTGCCCGACTACGGCCACACGGTTGTCGAGCCTACGGTGCGATCCGGTTCGATGCCGCCTCGAACGCTTTGGGTAGACTGTGCTTCCGGCCACCGCCTCAGTACGGCAGGTAGCTGCAGCACAGGTGGTTACCCACCCGGTCGGCCGTGCCGACTGCCATCTCCCGGGTGTTGCGCGTCGAACCGTAGGAGACACGACCATGCCGGCAATCGTCCTGATCGGCGCCCAGTGGGGCGACGAGGGTAAGGGCAAAGCAACCGATCTGCTCGGTGGCAGGTTGCAATGGGTGGTTCGCTACCAAGGCGGCAATAACGCCGGTCACACTGTCGTGCTGCCCAATGGCGATAAGTTCGCGCTGCATCTGATTCCGTCCGGCATCCTCACCCCGGGCGTGACGAATGTCATCGGCAACGGTGTCGTGGTCGATCCCGGCGTCCTGCTCGCGGAGCTGGCCGGACTGGAGGAGCGCGGCGTCGACACCTCGGGCCTGCTGCTCTCGGCCGACGCGCACCTGATCATGCCGTACCACGTGGCCATCGATAAGGTCACCGAACGCTTCCTCGGCAATAAGAAGATCGGCACCACCGGCCGCGGTATCGGTCCGTGCTACCAGGACAAGGTCGCCCGGGTCGGCGTGCGGGTCGCCGATGTGCTCGACGAGAAGATCCTGACCCAGAAGGTCGAAGCGGCCCTGGAGTTCAAGAACCAGGTGCTGGTGAAGATCTACAACCGCCGCGCGCTCGATCCGCAGCAGGTGGTCGACGAGGTGCTCGGGCAGGCGGACAGCTTCAAGCACCGCATCGCCGACACCCGCCTGGAGCTGAATCTGGCGCTGGAGCGCGGCGAGACCGTGCTGCTGGAGGGTTCGCAGGGCACCCTGCTCGATGTGGACCACGGCACGTATCCGTATGTGACATCGTCCAATCCGACCTCGGGCGGTGCGGCGGTCGGCGCTGGCATCGGACCCAACAAGATCAATACGGTGCTCGGCATCCTGAAGTGCTACACCACCCGCGTCGGCTCGGGTCCGTTCCCGACCGAACTATTCGACAACTTCGGTGAATTCCTGGCCAAGCAGGGCGGCGAGGTCGGTGTGACCACCGGCCGGGCTCGCCGGTGCGGCTGGTTCGACGCGGTCATCGCGCGCTACGCGACCCGGGTCAATGGCATCACCGATTACTTCCTCACCAAACTGGACGTGCTGTCGAGTCTGGAGCGGGTGCCGATCTGTGTCGCCTACGAAATCGACGGCAAGCGGGTCGAGCAGATGCCGACCACGCAGACCGAATTCCACCACGCCAAGCCGATTTACGAGGAGATGCCCGGCTGGTGGGAGGACATCTCACAGGTGCAGACCTTCGAGGAACTGCCCGCCAACGCGCAGGCCTATGTGCTGCGTTTGGAGGAACTGTCCGGCGCCCGGATTTCCTGCATCGGCGTCGGACCCGGTCGTGACCAGACGATTGTCCGCCACGACGTACTCGGCTAGGGCCGCAACAGCGGAATCGGTGCGCCCGTTCATCGTTCGTTGTCATCGATCATGATCCGTGACGAACTAAAGTAAGAGCTATGGCTCGGAACTGGCCGATGATCGAGCGCGAGACCGAGTTCGAAGCGATCCGCGCAGCACTCACCGGTACCGAATATGTCGGTGCGGTACTGACCGGAGACGCCGGTGTCGGAAAGACGACACTGGCCAGACAGGCGACGGCCGCCGTAGGCGGCAATATCCGGTGGGTTGCGGGTACGGAATCGGCCCGCAGCATCCCGCTGGGCGTATTCGCCCATATGGTCGGCGTTTACACCGCACACGATCCGGTGACGTTCATGTCCGCGGCGCGCGAGGCACTGCTCGCCGACGGGCACGCGATCATCGGTGTCGATGACGCGCACCTGCTCGACCAGCTCTCGGCGACACTATTGCTGCAGTTGGCGATTGATAAGGCCGCGCATATCGTCGCAACCGTGCGCAGCGGGGTGCAGGTACCCGATGCGGTCACCTCGCTGTGGAAAGACGGCCACCTGCTGCGCACCGACCTCAACCCGTTCACCCAGCAGCAGAGCGTCGATCTGGTCGAGCAGATGCTCGGCGGACAGCTCGAGGGCTTCACCGCCAATCTGATGTGGGAGTCCTCCGGCGGAAATGCCCTGTTCCTCAGGCATTTGGTGGAGGGCGCGCTGGAGGCGGGTTCGCTGCGGCAGGTGAACGGCGTCTGGCAACTGCGTGGCCGGGCCGCGGTGACCTCGGAATTGGCTGCGCTACTCGAGGATCGGGTCGAACAGCTGCCCGACTCGGTGCTGCGGGTGCTGGAACTGCTCACCTTCTGCGAGCCCATCGACCTCGACGTACTCGCCGAAGTGGCGGGTGAGGAGGCCGTGGAGGCCGCCGAAACCCGTGGTCTCATCCGGGTTGTCGAGAACGCCAACCAGTTGATCGTGCGCTACAACCATCCGCTGTTCGGTGAGGTCATCCGGCGCAGGCTCGGCATCGCCTCGGCGCGACGACTGCGCGGTCGGCTGTACTCCTCGCTCAAGGAGCGGCCGATCAATTCCGCGCCGGATCGCATCCGGTTGGCCGAATTGGCCTTGGACAGTGATAAATCCGCCGATCTCGAACTCTTCGAGGCGGCGGCCGCCGATGCGATCGGGCTGGCCAATCTGCCGCTCGGTGAGCGATTCGCCAGGGCCGCGGTGGAACGTCGCGGCGGGGTGGAGGCCGCGGATCTGCTGGCACGCGCATTGCTGTGGCAGGGCCATCGCATCGAGGCCGAGCGCACCCTGGCCAGCTTCGATCCGGATCAGATGAACGAGGTGCAGCTGGCCCGCTGGGGCAGCACCCGGGTGTCGAATCTGTTCTGGGCCATGGGCGATGCCGAGCGCGCCGATGAGGTGCTGGCGATGCTGCGGAACAAGGTGCGGCATCCGAAAATCGTCGCGACCTTCGATGGCCTGGCCTCGGCATGCGCGGTCAATGAGAATCGGCTCGAGGACGCGTTTTCGGCGGCCGAGGCGGTGATGGAGACCAATGGCGCACCGCCGTGGGCGGTTTGGTGGGCCTCCTTCGGCGGTGGACTCGCACTGGCGCTGATGGGCAAGGGTGAAGCGGCGCGGCAGTACGCGGCCCGCGGGCATCAGGTGGAGTCGCATATCGACGGGCTCAACCGGTACATCTCGACTCACGCCGAGGTGCTCGCGCTGACTTTAACCGGTGATCTCGAGGCCGCACGTCGTTGTGCCTCAGGGGATTTCGGCTATTCGTCGGCAGGGCAGTACCTCGCTTGGGGCATGTCGAAGATCCTGCAGGGGACCGTCGACGTGGCACAGGGCCGCTTCCTGGACGGGATCGAACATCTCGAACAGGCCGTGGCCGCGCTCACCGCGGAGGGCGCCGCGGCTTGGCACATTCCGGCGAGAATCCGTTTGGCCGAGGCGTATTCGGCACTCGGCCGGGCGTCGGAGGCCGCCGAATCCATTGCCGAGGCTATCGCGCGCGGCGGCAGGCACAGTGCGGTCTACGATCCGCAATTGGAGATCGCGCGGGCCTGCGTCGCCGCCGCGGAGGGCACCGTCACCCCGGCCATTCGACTGGCCATGGGCGCCGCCGATGCGGCGGCCCGCTCACATCAGCACGCGATCGAGGCCATGGCGCTGCATGCGGCCGCCCGCTTCGGCGACCACTCCGCGGCCGGCCGACTCGCCGATCTGGCGGTTCGGGTCGACGGCGGTTTGGTGCAGGTGCAGGCCAGCCATGCGGTGGCCTTGGCCGCACACGACGGGCCCGGCCTGGATGCGGCCGCCGCCCAATTCGAGCGCATCGGTGCCTTGCTCTCGGCCGCGGACGCCGCCGCCCAAGCGGCATCGGCCCATGAGCGCGCCGGAGACCGCCGCCGCCTGCTGGAATCCGCCGCCACCGCGAACCGCCTGGCCGCGGTGTGCGGCGGCGCCAGCACTCCCGCCCTGCGCCAAGCCGCCCAGCCGTTACCGCTCACCTCCCGTGAACGCGAAATCGCGAATCTCGTTGCGGCGGGGCTGTCCAACCGGCAGATCGCTGACCGTCTGACCGTCTCGGTCCGCACCGTGGAGGGTCACCTCTACCGTGCCTGCATCAAGATGGATGTGACGGACCGGGAATCCCTCGGAGCGCTCATGCGCGGCGAGTCCTCCGGCGGAGCCAGCTGAGGAAGATAAGGGTGGACATCCTCAGCGAGACCATCGCGGCCATCCGCACGGGCAACCCGACCTCCGGGCTGTTCGTCCGGCACGCGCCGTGGGGCCGTGCCTACCCGGTGGTTCCCGGCGCGGGTTTCCATGTGGTGCTGCAGGGTTCGTGCCTGGCGGTGCCGTCCGGCGCAGAACCGATCGCGCTCGGTGTCGGCGATGTCCTGTTCATGCCGCGCGGTGCCGACCATGATCTGGTCGACCGTCTCGACAGTCCGGTCACCGAGCAGGCGCAGCCGGGTGAACCGCGTGAGATCATCGGACCCGGCGCCCGCACCGCATTGCTCTGCGGCGCATATGAACTCGGCAGGCAGCGCAGTCACCCGCTGCTCGACGAACTCCCCGAATTCATCCATCTCCCGGCGCGTCCCGGCCGGCATCCGTCCTTGCGCGCCGCCGTCGACCTGCTCGCCGCCGAGGTCGCCGAACCGAAACAGGGCAGCGATGCCGCTGTTCCCGTCATTCTGGAGACCCTGCTCCTGTTCATCCTGCGCGCCTGGTTCGACGAACAGGCCACCGGGGAACCGGCAACCGGTTGGGCCGGTGCGTTCGCCGATCCGGCGGTCGCCGCCGCCCTGCGCGCCGTGCACGAAGAACCCGCCCGTGCCTGGACCGTTCCCGACCTCAGCGATATCGCGGGCGTATCCCGTGCCACCCTGGCCCGTCGCTTCGCCGCCACCGTCGGCGAACCGCCCCTGGCCTACGTCACCCGCTGGCGCATGCTCACCGCCGCGCGCCTGCTGCGCGATACCGACAGCCCCCTCGGCGCCGTGGCCCGAAAGGTCGGCTACACCTCGGAATTCGCCTTCGCCAAAGCCTTCAAACGCGAATACGGCCTGCCGCCGGGCCAATACCGCCGCGCCGATGACCAGCCACCGCTGATCGCGGTCTGAACTTCAGTCGAGCTGGCTCATCGTCCCGGCGCGCTGGCCGCCGCGCGGGGCTTTTGTCGAGCTGTAGCTATATGAGCTACATCGGGCTACGCTCGCCGCCAACCACGCTGACCATGGCGGCGAAACGTGATCCGAAACCCCGCCGGGTGGACCTGCTGATCGCGGCAATAGCCTCGTCCCGAGGGCTGCCGCTGTACACCAGGAACAGCAAGGATTTCCGTGGTCTCGAGAGCATGCTCGAGATCGTTCCGGTCTGAAGTGGTGGCGCGTCAGCTGAATGGGGTGTGGGGGCGGGGCTGGAGTTCGCCGTCCACGTAGATATCGACCTTCTCGTTGTAGAAGCAGGCCAGGCCCGCGATCTTCTGGCTTTCCGGCAGTGGGGTGCGGTAGCCCCAGACGATGTCCGGGTATTCCTTGTCCGCGATGTGGACGGTCCAGTATTCGGCGGTGCCTTTGTATGGGCAGCTCGTGTGGGTTCGGGAGGGGCTGAGCAGGTCCATGCGGACATCGGTCAGCGGGAGGTAATACCGCGCGGGAAGGCCGGTTTCGAAGAGGATGCGCGGGGCGTGGGAGTCGGCGACGGTGACGCCGTCGATTTCGACGCGGACGTGGCGTGAGCTGGCGAGGATATCGACCCGCGAATACGGATCGCGCGGGTGAACGTAGACCGGCTCGTCTTCCTCGAACCACTCGTCCATCGAATTCCAGTCCAGCCGCACCAGCTCGTCGAGTTCGGGAATCGGCGAATCATGGTGGCGCAGTGCGGCACCCGGCGCGGTCACACCGTCGAGCACCACATCGTATTCGGTCGCTTCACCGCGACTGGGGGAGTGTTTGGTCTTGCCATTGGGCTCGAGCTTCGCGTGCAGATCCGCGACCGGCAGGTAGTAGGTCGGATAGTGCGGTCCTTCCCATACCAGCACCGGCCGTGTGGTGTCGGCGACCAGCTGTCCGCGCAGGTACACCCGCACCCGTTTCTGCCCGGTCTCGACCTTCACCCGGCCCCGCGTCTGATCAGTCATACCTCCCGACCGTACTCCGCCCGGGTTACCGGGCAGGTCAGTCGCCGACGGTGATCGCCTGCGCCTCATCGACGCCGTGCGGCGCTGGGGCGTGGTCATCGAACTGGACCAGCGCGAAACGCCCGGTGAGCAGCATGAGCACCGTCGCCGCGGTGCACGCCGGACCCCCGGAACGGCAGGCCGATGCTGTGTTCGCTGAGCTTGCCCGCCAGTTACGGCCGCAGCGCCGCCAGCGAAGCGGACGAAACTGTACGCGGCGGATGGCGGTCGCGCGTTCCACCAGCGCCGAGATTATGACGGCCTCGGTGATCGGCGTGTCGTTGATGGCGAGGAACAGGCCCGCCAGGACGGTCCCGACGATCAGCACCGGCTTGTTATCGGCGAATAGCGCTATAACAGGCCAGGTCGGCGGCGAACAGTGCTAGCGCGGCATGCGACGCTCATCCCAGATACGGCGTCGAGCGTTGTTCGGCGTGGTGCTGCAACCGGAGCCGAACCGTCTGGTGTACCGGCAGTGTCTCGAGTTCTTCGAGCCGAAGGAATTTCACTTCTGTCGACTCGGAACTGACCGCGATTCGGCCACCGATCACCCTGCCGTAGAACGTGATGTTGAACTCTTGGCGGATCTCGCCGTCCGCGTAAGCGATCACATGCTGAGGGTCGGTATAGATACCGAGTATCCCGGTGATCTCGATATCCAGTCCGGATTCCTCTTTGGTTTCACGGATCACGCACTGTTCGAGCGTTTCTCCGATCTCCATGATTCCTCCGGGGAACGACCAGTTCCCGGAGTCGCTTCGCCGTTGCATGAGGACGGCCCCCCGGTCGTCAACGACCAGTGCCGAACCTCCGGGAACCAAGCTGTTCGGCCTGGGTGCGTTCGGATCTCGGTAGTAGTCACGCCGTGAGCCCATCGGGATTCACCTCTTGCAGGTACGGGGTTACGGTTCCCCAGATCTGTTCGAATTGGTCTTCGAACGATGCGAACAGCCCGTACGGGGAGAGCTTTCGGAGGTAGAGCGCGGGGTGCTGATACCCCCTCGCTCGAACCAGGTACGGCGTCACCAACATCAGGTCATCGAACCTGAACACCGAGTTGTACAAGTGCGTTGTGTGTAGCCCGATTCGGCATCCGGGGGTCTCGGCAAGGGGGCCGATCATGCTCAGCGCGTTTCGTATCCGTCCGGGCAATGTCCCTTGCATCTGTTCGAGCGCGTCACGCTCGGCTACGTGTGCGGACTCCGGGTCTGCGAAGGCTAGGCGGACGCTCGCGCCATTGCGGCATTTGTCGGCGATCAGATCGGCGGCATCGGGCAACAGTTCGAGGACGAACGGGTAGGCGTAGCCGATGATATCTATTCGCTGAGTAGCGCTCAGTAGCAACGATGTCCAAATCTCGTTGGGCACGTCGGCTCGGTGGGCGTAGGCACCGATGACTTCGGCTGTCGCGGGGGCTCCCGCGCTGATGTCCGGACGAGTGGCAGGCCAGAGACTCGACTCCGATTCGCCGAGCGCACTCGCCACAGCGGCGCGAGTTCGTTTGTGCGGCACCCGACCGGCTAGCCATCGGTTCACGGTTTTCACGTCTACGTTGACGGTCGTCGCGAGCGCGGCGGAGTCGATTTGTGCTCGCAACATCGCCGATTGGAGGCGGTGACTCATACCGAAACGATACCGGGACGTTTAGATGCTTTGAAGTGTCCGGCGAAACGTCCTCCGCGAAGTTCAGGTGTCTGCGGATTGTCCATAGCGTTTGATCCGGCCCCCGTGGCATGTGGCGACAACCGGTCACGGGGTGCCTACCAACATTGGACTACAGGAGTCGAGATGGGCAGGCGCACAAGGCTGTTCGTGTTCCCAGGCGGGGTGTTGGAGGTCGCAGACAACGGCGACACAGACGGTTCGCTATACCTGGAGTTGGCTCCAGCCGATCATGCTCTACCGCAACGGGTTCCGGGTGCTGCCATCGTGAATCACGCTGCCAGCCCTGCCGACGCCGAGACGTGCGCCAAGGTGCTTCGATTGCTCCGGGACCTGCCGTGATCGCGCTCGGCTGGGTTGTCGCGATCGGGCTACCGCTGTCGGTGATCGTTGGAGTGATCGTGTGGCCCGAGCGGATGCCGAAGGATCGCACGGTCTGGGGAATTCGGGAGCGGATCGAACGCGAGGACACGGGCCGGATGAAGCCCGATGCGTCACGGGAGTACTGATCGGCTGGTCAGGCTATTGGAATCGAGAAAACCTTGCGGTGCAGAATTTCTCGGCGCAGCGTTGTCTTGCCTGGCGGCACACGTCGCTTACCTCAGGTCGAATAGTGCTGCGGCGCGGCCTTCTTCAGGGCATCCAGCAGTTCTGCCAGATCTGTTTCCATGCGGGCGAGGCGGTCGGTATCGAACTCGGACAGTCGGGTGGCGAGTGCGGTGCCGAAGGCGCGGCGTGCGCGCTGGAGCCGGTCGCGTCCGGCCGGGGTGAGTTCGACGACGACGGCCCGCGAATCCTGCGGATCCTTGCCTCGGGTGGCGAATCCGTCCGCGACGAGTCGCCCGATCAGCGCCGTTGCCGCCGGTTGCGAACATCGATCGATGCGGGCGAATTCACTGACCCGCACGGCGCCGTGTTCATCGAGCACCGCCAGTGCCCGCATAACGGCCCGCGGCAGGTCCTCGCCGCTGATCACCCCGGCCAGCCGGGTCAGCCGACCGGCGGTGACGAGTAGATTGACGACGCTGTCCTCTGCGGATGTCACCGGTGTCTGCTGCACACCGATATTATTACATAATCTAACTATCTATTCCCAGGGCCTGTCACGGCGTCGCTGACCTGGGCAAACGAAAGCGCCCCTCGGAGAAATCCGCGGGGCGCTGCCGCTGTGCCGCATCGGCCTGACGCGATGCCCTTCGGTCGAGGCCGCCTACGCCGGTTGGGGCAGCGGCCGGTGGGGTGTGCCGAACAACTGGGCGTCGCCATGGGCGCGCTTGAAGAACAGATGTGCGTCGTGCTCCCAGGTGATGGCGATGCCGCCGTGCAACTGCACCATCTCGGCGACGATCGTCGTGAACGCCTCGGAACAGTGCAGGCGAGCCGCCCAGACATCCTCGGCCGCCGATGCCGACCGCTCCGCGACGGCGGTGGTCGCCGCGTATGAGGTGGACTTGGCCGATTCCACCAGCACATACATATCCGCCATGCGGTGCTTGAGCGCCTGGAAGCTGCCGATCGCGCGACCGAACTGCACCCGTGACCTGGTGTACTCGACCGTCAGCTCCAGGCAGCGCTCGGCCGCGCCCACCTGCTCGGCCGCGACTGCGGCCCAGGCGATTTCGTGCAGCCGGGCGATAATCGCGGCGGGATCGCCGGTGCCGAGCTGCCGCGCTGGCACATCGGTGAAGGTGATCTCGGCGAGCTTGCGGGTCGGATCCATGGTCGCGACCGCGCGCCGGGTGACACCGTCCGCCGTCGCATCGACCTCGAACAAACCTGATGCGGTCACCACGACGAGGGTGTCGGCATGCAGACCGTCGAGCACGTAATGGGCCGTGCCGGACAGTGTTGCGCCAACGGCGTGCACCCCGGGCTCATCCCATCCGCTCGCACCCGCCCAGCACACCGCAATCGTTCGGGTGCCCTCGGCGACCTCGGGCAGCAACCGCTCGCACGCAGGGGCATCGTCGGACAGCAGCACCGCCTGCGCGCCGAGTACGGCCGAACCGAGCATGGGGACCCCGGCGAGCGTGCGCCCCAATTCGGTGACCACCAGCAGGGATTCGACCAGGCTCGCACCGAACCCGCCGTATTCCTCCGGAATGGCCAGCGCGCAGACGCCGATCTGTTCGCACAACAGCCGCCACAGCGTCTCGTCATAGCCGAGCTCGGTATCCATTGCCGCACGCACCGACGCCGATCCGCCGTGCTTGGCGAGCAGCGCGCGGACCGAGGCGGTGAACTCATGATGTTCGGTGCTGGTCATACGGTTCCTCGTAGGGTTCGAGCCATCGGCACGTCGTGGGCCGGGCATGCCGCCGGTCGAATGCTGTTCGGGCCGGTCCGGCCGCATCCGACCGCCGGCGAGCCGATGCCGATGGTGCGGTGGGCGGTGCCGATCATGCCGAACCTCGCGGCCCCGCATCGCGCAGTGCCTCGGCGATCCGGGCGCGATGCACATCCGGTGTGCCCCAGGCCGACCGAAGCGCCGTCACTCTGGTCAGCCACAGCGACAGGTCGTACTCGGCGGTGTAGCCGATGGCACCGTGCACCTGTAGCGCCGCACGCGCGGCGCGATAGGCCGCGTCACCGCAGGCGACCACCGCCGCCGAAACGTCGCGGCCGCGGGTGGTCTCGCCCATGGTCAGCGCCGCCCGGTAGAGCAGCGGCTCGGCCAGATCCAGCCCGATCAGCACATCGGCCAACCTCTGCTTGACGGCCTGGAATTCACCGATCGGCTTGCCGAACTGCTTGCGCTGCTTGGCATATTCGGTCGCGGCGGCCAAGAGCGCGCGACCCGCGCCCAGCAGTTGCGCCGCAGTGGCAAGCGCCCCGGTATCGAAAGCAGCAGCGATGGCGGGCAGTACCTGATCGCCCTCGGCCACCACCTCGTCTGCTTCTACAGTGAACAGCCGTCGCGCCGGATCTACCGACCGCACCAGCCCCGTCCGGTGCGCGGTGCGCAGCTGATCACCGTCCGCGATCAGTACCACCTCGGCGGCATCCGCGTCCAATGCGACCGTGCCGTGCGCCGGTGACGCGAATGCCAGCGTGCCCAACGCCGCACCGTCGGCGAAGCCGGGCAGCCAGCGTGCGGCCGGCGCGGTATCCGGAAGGGTCTGCAGCAGTGCGGGTATCGCGGCCGCCGTCTCCACCAGGGGGCCGGGCGCGGCGGACCGGCCGATCTCCTGGAATGCGACGACCAGATCGATCGGCTCCGCGCCCATTCCGCCGTGCCGCTCCTCGATGGCGAGGCCGAGCGCTCCCGCACCGGCCAGCTGTCGGATGAGCCCGCGGCCGGGCTGCGGATCCCCGCTGGCCCAGGACCGTACGGCGGCGGGGGTGCGTCCGGCATCGAGCAGCTTGCGCAGGCTGGTGCCGAAGTCGAGTTGTTCCGGGCTGAGCGCGAATCTCATCGGCTGCTCCCTCTCGGTAATCCGAGCAGCCGCTCGGCGATGATATTGCGCTGAATCTCGTTGGTACCGGCGTAGATCGGACCGGACAGCGAGAACAGATAGCCGTCGGTCCACGGCCCGGATCGTTCGGCCGCGCCGCCGAGTACCTCCAGTGCGGTCTCGTGCATGGCGATATCGAGTTCGGACCAGAACACCTTGGTGATCGACGATTCCGCGCCGAGCTTGCCGCCCTCGTTCAGTCGGGTGACCGTGCCGAAGGTGTGCAGTCGGTAGGCCTCGCTGCCGATCCAGGCGTCGACCACCGCATCGCGCTGCGCGGTATTGGTGTGATCGCCGGTATCGAGCCACAGGTCGATCAGCCGCTGCGCGGTCGCGCTGAACCGGCCCGGACTGCGCAGCGACAGCCCGCGCTCATTGCTCGAGGTGCTCATCGCGACCCGCCAGCCGTCACCGGGCTCGCCGATCACATCGCGATCCGGCACGAAGACATCGTCGAGGAAGATCTCCGCGAATCCGGGCTCACCGTCCAACTGCGGAATCGGCCGCACCGAGACACCGTCGGCGGAGAGCGGGAACATCACGTAGGTGAGTCCGCGGTGGCGTCCCTGGCGGCTGCGGTCAGGCCCGGAGGCGGCAGCCTGCGTAACCACGGAGGGCCCCGCATCCGCCGCATCGGGCACAGCCTCGGGATCACTGCGGAACAATCCGAAGGCCCAGTCCGCGAACGACGCTCGCGAACTCCAGGTCTTCTGTCCGCTCAGCAGCCAGCCGCCGGTGGTGCGGCGCGCGGTCGAGCGGATACCGGCCAGATCGCTGCCCGCCTCCGGCTCGGACCAGGCCTGCGCCCAGATATCGTCGCCGCGCGCCATCCGCGGCATGATCCGGTCCAACTGCTCCGGGGTGCCGTGCTCGAAAAGCGTCGGTGCCAAGAGGAAGATGCCATTCTGGCTGACCCGCCCCGGCGCAGCGGCGGCGTAATACTCCTGCTCGAAGAGCACCCACTCCAGCAGCGAGGCGTCGCGTCCGCCGTACTCCCGCTGCCAGGAGACGACCGACAGGCGTGCGTCGGCGAGGGTGCGTTCCCATTCGCGATGTGCCTCGAAACCGGCCTTGGTATCCATGGAGGGCAGCGGTTTCGCGGGTTTATTGGCGGCGAGGAATTCGCGAACTTCCTGTTGGAATTCGCGGGTCGCCTGATCGAGATCCAGATCCACTACGTTGTCCCGTTCTGCTCGGACGTCGACTTGGTGGTCACCGAGGCCGATGCGGAGGCCGAAGCGGTCGCGGTGCTCTTCATCGACTTGGCGTTCATGCCGCCGAGTGAATCCGCGCCGACCTCGGCATTGTGTGCGTGCGCGAAATGGTGCAGGCCGAATGCCGAATCCATGCCCGCGCGCATACCCATCAGATCCTCGGCCTGGTTGACCGCCTTCTTGGTCAGCGCCAGCCCGAATTGCGGCATGGTGGCGATCTTTTCGGCCAGCGCGAGGGTTTCGGTTTCGAGTTCGGCGCGCGGCACGACGCGATTGACCATGCCCCATTCCTTGGCCTGGGCCGCATCGAAGCGGTCCCCGGTGAACAGGAATTCCTTGGCCGCGCGCGGCCCCATCACCCACGGGTGCGCGAAATACTCCACACCCGGAATGCCCATGCGGACAACGGGATCGGAGAAGAACGCGTCATCGGAGGCGATAATGAGATCGCAGACCCAGGCCAGCATGAGCCCGCCTGCGATACACGCGCCCTGCACCATCGCGATGGTCGGCTTGGGGATTTCCCGCCAGCGCCGGCACATCCCCAGGTACACCTCGGTTTCGCGAGCGAAGCGCTGATCGCCGCCGACCCGGTCGACATGGTCCCACCACAGCGTGGCCTTGTTCTGATAGCGCACATGGTGATCGCGCCCCGGCGTGCCGATGTCATGGCCCGCGCTGAAATGTTTTCCGTTGCCCGCCAGGACGATCACCTTGACCTCGGCGTCTTCGACGGCACGCTCGAACGCGGCATCGAGGGCATAGGTCATCACCGAATTCTGCGCGTTGCGGTAGTCCGGCCGGTTCAGCGTGACGATCGCGATCGGGCCGCGCCGCTCATAGATGACGACGTCGCCCTCATCGGGAACACCGTTCTCGTCGGACATTACGACTTCTCCTCACGTAGTTGACGCTTGAGCACTTTCCCGGCCGCGCTATAGGGCAGTTGGTCCCGGAATTCGATGAATCGGGGCACCTTGAAATTGGCCAGCACGGTGCTCGCGTGCGCGCGCACCTGCTCCTCGGTGAGCGCGGCACCCGGCTTGCGCACCACGAATGCCTTGCCCACCTCACCCATTCGGGTATCCGGCACTCCGATGACCGCGGATTCGGCCACGCCGTCGAGCCGGGCCAATGCCTGCTCGATCTCGGCCGGATACACATTGAAACCGCCGGAGATGTACATATCCTTGAGCCGGTCGGTGATCTTCAGGTATCCGCGCTCGTCGAGCGTGCCGATATCGCCGGTGTGCAGCCAGCCCTCGGCATCGATGGTTTCGGCGGTGCTTTCCGGATCGTTGAGGTAGCCGAGCATCACATTCGGCCCGCGCAGCAATACCTCGCCTGCTGGGCTCAGCCGCAATTCGAAATCGGCGATCGGGCGGCCACAGGTGCCCGCGATGGTGGCGGCATCGTCATCGGCGCGGCACATGGTGCCGAATCCGGCCGCCTCGGACAGTCCATAGCCGGTGATGACCACAGTGAAATCGAGTTCCGAGCGCATGCGCTCGACCAGTACCACCGGCACGGTCGCGGCACCGGTCACCGCGACGCGCAAGGTGCTCAGGTCGTAGTTGTCCCGGTCCGGGAAGTCGAGAATGGTCTGGTAGATGGTCGGCGGTCCGGGCAGCACGGTGATCTTCTCGTCGCCGACCAGGCGCATGGTCGCGGGCACATCGAAGGTCGCCTGCGGAATGATCGTCGCGCCGGTCACCAGGCAGGCGAGTATGCCCGCCTTGTAGCCGAAGTTGTGGAAGAACGGGCTGACGACCAGATAGCGATCGGAGCCGGTCAAGGTGGTGCACTCGGCCCACGCCCGCACCACCGACAGCGCCTGCCGATGCGCGACCAGGGTGCCCTTGCTGCGTCCGGTGGTGCCGGAGGTGAACAGGATGTCGGAAATATCCTCGGGGTCGACGCCCTCGGCGCGCCGCACGGCATCGGCCACGGAGACCGATTCGGCGATATCGGCGAGCTGTGACCAGTTGACGGCCGCGGCGTCGGTGGTTTCGGTGCTCGGCTCCACCGGGATGACCACCACCGTGTCGATACGCAATTCCGGTGCGGCGGCGCGCAATTCGGCGAGCCGATCCCGGCCGAGGAAGGTTCCGGCGATGAACAGCGCCTTGGCCTCGACGCGCTCGAGCACATCGGCGGCCTCATCGGCGACATAGCGGGTATTGAGCGGCACCAGGGCCGCGCCCGCGTAGTGCGCGCCCAGCGCGGCGACCACCCAGTGGTAGGTGTTCGGCGCCCACATGGCGACCCGGTCGCCCGACTGCACGCCGCGGGCGATGAGCGCCCGCGCCACCTCCTGCACCGCCGTCAGCAACTGCGTCCAGTCGAGCCGGACCGCGCCGTCGCCGAGGGCGGGCGCGGCGCCGAAGGTGCGCGCGGCATCGTGCAGTGCCATGGGTGTCGTTTGTGCAGGGGTTGTCACGGTTGTCCTCACCGTCGGCGGGGTCTTTTGCTGCCTTTGCTCGATCAAAGTGGTCAGCCTCTAACAAAGCAAGTGCTTGGTAGGTTATCCTACCGGCGTGGGTGCGATCCAGACAGCAGATTCCGACAAGGGGCGCGGGCCCGAAGGGCAGGGGGGTGGGGACAACACTGCCGCACAGGACGCGCGGTTTTCCGCGGAAGTGCGCGAGTGGTTGGCCGAGAACCTCAACGGCGAGTTCCGCGCACTGCGCGGACTCGGCGGGCCCGGTCGCGAGCACGAGGCCTTCGAGGAACGGCTCGCCTGGGACCGGCGCCTGGCCGCGTCCGGGTGGACCTGTCTCGGCTGGCCCAAGGAATGGGGTGGCCGCGAGGCATCGGTGCGCCAGCAGGTGATCTTCCATGAGGAGTACGCCAAAGCGAATGCGCCAGCACGGGTTTCCCATGTCGGTGAGGAACTGCTCGGCCCGACTGTGCTCGCCTTCGGAACCCAGGCGCAGAAACAACGGTTCCTGCCCGGGGTCCGGAATGTGACCGAGCTGTGGTGCCAGGGCTACTCCGAACCCGGCGCTGGCTCGGATCTGGCCGCCATTGCCACCAGCGCCCATCTCGACGGCGACGAATGGTCGATCAACGGCCAGAAGATCTGGACCTCCCTGGCCCATGTGGCCGACTGGTGCTTCGTGGTCGCGCGCACCGAAAAGGGGTCGACCCGGCACAAGGGCCTGTCCTACCTGCTGGTTCCCATGCATCAGCCGGGTATCGAGGTCCGCCCGATCATCCAGTTGACCGGCACCTCGGAATTCAACGAGGTCTTCTTCGACAATGCGCGCACCGCCGCGGACCTGGTCGTCGGCGATCCGGGCGACGGCTGGCGCATCGCCATGGGCACGCTGACCTTCGAGCGCGGCATCTCCACCCTCGGCCAGCAGATCCGGTTCGCCCGCGAACTCGCCGATATCGAGGCGCTGGCCCGCCGCACCGGCGCGGCCGACGACCCGCTCATCGCCGACCGGATCGATAAGGCGTGGGTCGGCCTGCGTGTGCTGCGCGCGCACGCGCTGCGCACCATGGGTGATACGACCGCCGACGACGGCGGACAGGCCTCGGTCTCCAAGCTGCTGTGGGCCAATTGGCATCGCGGCCTCGGCGAACTCGCCATGGCCGTGCTCGGCCCCGCCGGACTGGTCGCCGATGCGGACGATCTCAATGAATGGCAGCGGCTGTATCTGTTCACCCGCGCCGATACGATCTACGGAGGTTCGAACGAAGTGCAGCGCAATATCATCGCCGAGCGCGTGCTCGGGTTGCCGCGGGAGGCTCGCAAATGAGTGCAGCATCGCGAAGCGATTCGATGAGGGGTGGCGGTCGGGTGACGGGTGGGCGTGCAGCATCGCGAAGCGATTCCAGCGGTCCGGAGACGGGTGGGCGAGGACCGCTTTCCGTTGCGCCGCAGCCCATTCCGGGCCACGGTCTGCTGACCGGGCGCACTGCGGTGATCACCGCCGCCGCGGGCACCGGGATCGGGTCGGCCACCGCGCGCAGGCTGCTCGCCGAGGGCGCGGATGTCGTCGTATCCGATTGGCACGAGCGGCGACTGGCCGAAACCGAGGTCGAACTGAAGGCCGAATTCCCGGATCGCCGGGTCGCATCGATCGCCTGTGATGTGCAGAGCACCGAACAGGTCGATGAGCTGATCCGCGGTGCGGCAACGGCATTGGGCCGCATCGACATCATGGTCAACAATGCCGGACTCGGCGGCGAGACCCCGGTCGTGGATATGACCGACGAGCAGTGGGATCGCGTCCTCGACATCACCCTCAACGGCACCTTCCGCTGCACCCGCGCGGCCCTCGGCTACTTCCGCGACGCGGGCCACGGCGGCGTCATCGTGAACAACGCCAGCGTGCTCGGCTGGCGCGCGCAATACGGCCAGGCCCACTACGCCGCCGCCAAGGCGGGCGTGATGGCCCTGACCCGCTGCAGCGCCGTCGAGGCCGCCCAATTCGGTGTCCGGATCAATGCGGTCGCCCCGAGCATCGCCAGGCACGCCTTCCTGGACAAGGTCAGCTCGACCGAACTGCTCGACCGCCTCTCCGAGGGCGAAGCCTTCGGCCGCGCCGCGGAACCATGGGAAGTGGCCGCCACCATCGCCATGCTGGCGAGTGACTACACCTCCTATCTCACAGGCGAAGTGGTCTCGATCAGCAGCCAGCGCGCCTGATCAACCCGGCTGCCACAGAGCGAGTCTTACGAGCGACGTTCGCGGCCCGTCTCGCGTCCGAGTCGTCGAAGCGCATGCGACGAAGTCGCGAGTCTCGACGGCTCGGACGCGAGACAAAAGGGGGCCGCGAACACGCCGCGCGCATGCGCGGCAAATCCAACACAGCGCAGTAGTGCGATCGCCTTTCGGCCACTGCGACCTTGGACCTCTAGTGGGCGTCTGATCAGGTAAAAAAGGTCGGGACGTGGCGCAGCCAGGTGTGCCATGCTGGGTATGGTCGGATCCCGCACTCTCTAAGGGGCGATGGCTATGGGCCCGGATCGCCCACATGCCCGCGAACAACTGGAACTCGAGTTGGTCCGCGAAGTCGTGCTGACCAGGCGACGGCTGGACAGCTTGGTGCTAGCGGCGCTCACCCTCGGCGCCGAACTCATGGACCACACCTCCGAACGCGCGACCGCGACCAGGGCGGCCCAAATTCTCGAACAATATGCCGTCGACGAAACCGCGGTCGCCCGCGATCCGCGCGGCGCGTTGCGTGCCGATATGGCGCGAGATCACGCGCGCGCCAGCCGAATCGGACTCGCCGCCGAATCGGGTGCCGGTTCGGAACAGGACCGTCGACGGCGACGGCAGACGGCATTGTTGTGTGAAGTGCGAGCGGATCTGCTCGACGTTGTTCGCAAATGCCGCAAATTCCGCTTCGATCGCGTCGCATTCGCCGATGAGATCGCGCAGGGCCTGTGCGCCGCCACCGACAAGCTGGTCGTCGGCGCCGATATGGACACCTACCGCGCCTGGCAGCGCGGCATGGTTCTCAAACTCATCGAGGAACCGGCCCAGTTCGGTCCGCCGCGGGTAATGGCCACCGTCGATGCTGGTCCCGATCGCGGCCCGCTTACCGTCGAATGGGACAGCTGTGAGCGCCGACTCGCATTGGTGGCCCGGATGGCGCGTGCGGGGATTTCACCGGTGGTGATCTGCGATCGCCTGCTGGCGGATCTGTCGGTGTCCTCGCCGCTGCGCTATTCCATGCGCTGATACCTCCCGGGTTCCCCAAGCAAATGCTTGGTTGTATTATGGCCCGTGTGACCGCATCAGACGCCTCGAAATCCGCACGGCGCAATGAACTGCTCGCGCTCGCGGCCCAACTGTTCGCCGAGCGTGGACTGCGTGCGACGACCGTGCGCGATATCGCCGATGCGGCCGGGATTCTATCGGGGAGCCTCTATCACCACTTCGATTCCAAGGAGTCGATGGTCGATGAGATTCTGCGCGGCTTCCTCGACGATCTGTTCGGGCGGTACCGGGAGATCGTCGCGTCCGGGCTGAGCTCGCGAGATACCTTGGAAGCCTTGGTGATCGCCTCCTATGAATCCTTCGACCGCTCGCACGCGGCGGTGGCGATCTATCAGGCCGAGGCCAAGCGGCTGCGCGATTCGGAGCGGTTCACCTATATCGCGGACTACAACCGCGAATTCCGTGAGCTGTGGCACCGGGTACTGATCAATGGCGTCGAGGACGGCAGCTTCCGGCCGGAACTCGACGTCGAACTGGCCTACCGATTCCTGCGCGACACGGTGTGGGTTGCGGTGCGGTGGTACGAGCCCGGCGGCTCGATCACCGTCGAGAATCTCGCCAAGCAGTACCTGACCATCGTGCTCGACGGCCTCACCGTGCCGTAAGTCCATTTCGGCGGTCGGTGGTTATCCGAGCACCGCCTCCGGGCCCGTCGCTTCCGGCCGGGCAGCACACCAACTAGGAGTTCTAGATGTCAGCACCATCCGCTCGCCGCCCATACGCCCCGCTGCGGGACGCCTATGTGATCGATGCCGTGCGCACCCCGGTCGGCAAGCGCAATGGCGCGCTGGCCGCGGTGCATCCGGCCGATCTCGGTGCGGCGGCGCTGCGAGGTCTGCTGGACCGCAATCCGATCGACCCGGCGATGGTCGACGATGTGATCGTCGGCTGTGTCGACAATATCGGCCCGCAGGCGGGCAATATCGGCCGCACCATGTGGCTGACCGCCAGTTATCCGGAGGAGGTGCCCGGAGTCACCGTCGACCGGCAGTGCGGATCCTCCCAGCAGGCAATCAATTTCGCCGCGCAGGCCATTATGAGCGGCACGGCCGAGGTGGTCGTCGCGGGCGGTGTGCAGAATATGAGCGCCATTCCGATCTCGGCGGCCATGCTGGCGGGTAAGGAGTACGGGTTCGATTCGCCGTTCGTCGGTGCGCAGGGCTGGGACCATCGCTATGGCACCGGCGAGGTTTCGCAGTTCAACGGCGCGCAGATGATCGCCGACAAGTGGAATATCAGCCGAGAAGAGATGGAGCGCTGGGCATTGCGCAGCCATGAGCGCGCTCGCGATGCCATCAAGAACGGCCGCTTCGATCGGGAGATCGTGCCGGTCGGCGAATTCTGGATCGACCAGTGTCCGCGCGAGACCACGCTGGAGAAGATGGCGTCACTGCCGGTGCTCGCCGAGGGCGGAACGCTGACCGCCGCGGTCGCCAGCCAGATCTCCGACGGTGCGAGCGCGACCCTGCTCGCCTCCGAATGGGCCGTCGAGGCCTACGGATTGCGCCCGCGCGCCCGCATCCACCACGTGAGCGCCCGCGGCGCCGACCCGATCATGATGCTCACCGGCCCCATCCCCGCCACCAAGTGGGCATTGGAGAAGACCGGCCTGACCATCGACGATATCGATGTCATCGAGATCAACGAGGCCTTCGCCCCCGTCGTACTCGCCTGGCTGCGCGAAACCGGCGCCGATCCGGACAAGGTGAACGTCAACGGCGGCGCGATCGCCCTCGGCCACCCCCTCGGCGCCACCGGCGCAAAGCTTTTCGCCACCCTCCTCAACGAACTCGAACGCGTCAACGGCCGCTACGGCCTGCTCACCATCTGCGAAGGCGGCGGCACCGCGAACGCAACAATCATCGAACGCCTCAGCTGAGCGTCATCGTATGTCTTAGCTGAGAGCCCTTCGTCAACTCCGGCTGAGTAACCAAAGGCCGCCTCCTGGAAGCGATTCCAGGGGCGGCCTTTCGGCGTTTCCGTCCCTGTGCGACGGCTGCTCAAACGACCGCACGTCCTTGTAGTAACTGCACCCCTCGTGGAGCCTGTTGCCGAATCAGCGCGGATTGTTGGTGGACCGGCTGTGTTGATCCTGGGACTATTCCGCGTAGCCAGTGGCTAGTTGGCGGGCGGCACAGTTGTGTAGTTGGCGCCGCTCGCGGGGGGTGGAGCTTGCGGTACCCAGTGCTGGGGATAGCCGATCGATCGCCTGTTTGGTGAGATGCTCTCGTGTCGGATCGCCAACATCTGAACGGCAGTGAGGCAGCGGTGCGTGGCGATATCGCCACCTTCGCCCAGCTTGCTGGCGTCTCTTGCGCCACGACAGGCCCCGCGTGTGATTGGGAGCAGTCCCAGTCCGTTTTCGGCGTTGCGCTGCCGGAAGACTACCGAGCCTTTGTCGACGCCTTCGGTGCCGGAACAGTGGGTGATCGACTCACACTGCTGACGCCCTGGCCCGAGCTCGGAACTGGGAAACCGGTCCTGGGAGGCTGGCGGGACGTGGCCGCCGAGATCGGCTCGATCCTGCGCGGACACCGGTCGGAATACCCCGAGTACTTTCCCTATGCCTTCTATCCCGAATCCGGCGGCCTGCTCAACTGGGCTCAGGGTGTCGGCGGCGAGCAGTGCTTCTGGCTGACCGAGGATCCCGATCCCAGTGCCTGGCCGATCGTGATATGGGACAAGGCTGAGTGGTATCGCTATGGTCCCGGGACAGTAGCGTTGCTCATCCGAGCCTTGAGTGGGGACGATCCGTTTCTCACGGAGTTGATCCGATCCGATCCTGACTCTGCGGCCTGGACGCCGAGCGACTGACAAGCGGCCACACGAGCTGCTTTGTGGTTCCCGCCAAGCCCCTTCACTCTGATTCTCCGGGGCCTTCATCGAATCTCGCATCGGCTGCGACCTGCCCGTGAGCCATGGCCCGAGCGGTTGCCTCCGGTCCCCGCGTGACTAGACCGGTTGCCCGCTCCTGGTTTGTGTCACCAGGTGCCCCCTCGACCTGAAGGTCAGCCAGGTGCAGCACAGTCACCGAGCGCGAAAAGTCCACCAGCGCAGACGGATAACTGTCGCGCTACCGTCCATAGTCCAACTTGTTAGTCTTGATGCAAGTCGTATGCCAACGCTCGGCCAGCTGCAACGACCGACTGTGGAAGCAACGGCGACTGGTCGCGATCCCGCTGTCGCAACTCTGCGGCCGTGTACTGCTCGAACCTCCTCCCCTTCTTCGATTGCGGACAGAGCCTGGCCGGTGTCTCCGGCTCAGCGTTCCAGATACAAGCGTTCATTGGGCAACCGAGGCAGTCCCCTTGCGTCGCCAGGGATTACGTTCACGGCGTCGGAATAGTGACGCTTTCGATGATCACGCATAAACTCCAGCGCGGCGGTGAGGCATGCGGCGAAGTCGAACCGCGCACCGTGCAGGAACACCGAGAGGTGAACATCGGGGTCACTCGGTCGCGGAGATACGTTCGCGCTCATGGCATCTCGCGATCTACAACACTGCTGGACGGGGATTGCATCGGCCTTTTCCGATTCGGCGTCCGCGTCGGAGATCCACCAGTCCTCGAGCTGGATCAGTGAGCCGTCCGCGGCTTCGTACACAGGGAAGCTGTCATCAGGGGCGAGCGCGAGTTTCTGACGCGTCTCTTCATTGAACTGCTCGAGTAATGCACTTACGGACGGGGCGATTTCGTTCGGGTGTGACGGAATTACCTCGGACATATCTGGGAACTCCTCACACCCAGCAACGCGGCCCAGTAGTCCGAACGGACCGCATCCCACAGATCAAGATGCCCGGGGAACGCGGCCCGGGCTTCCCACAGGTTCGGCGGTCCGTCGAATATCACCAGACCCCGCTGCGCGGCGGGAAGCTCGGTCCCGCTGGGCCAACGGTGGGCCGCAGACGCGTCGGCCCGGTTCTGCATGGTGATGACTTGGCATTCGCGCTGCACAAGCCGCCAGGTGGCAATCTTGCGGCCGTCCGGTGATTCGGTGGTACGCAACCGATCTCGGTTCATCACGAAACCTCACCGTTGGCGCGCCCGATGCCGGGGGACTCGACACCCCGGCACCGGGACGATTCTTCGGGGTCGGTCTGGCAGTCCAACCGGACGATTGCATCCATCACGAGAGCGATCACTTCGGCGGGTGGCGGCTGCCACCACCCTCGGACCTCGGGCCGAGGCGGGCCGACGAACGGAACTCGTTGCGGTAGTGCGTTGTCCGGCATCGTCCGACCTCCGGGGTACGTCGACTGTGGCTTAGGTGCGCCCGGCCCCTGAAAACTGCTGGAGGGGGAAGCGCTATCGCTCCGGGCGACACATCCAGTAGACGCCCCGTCGTATGCGATTGGGGTACTCCAAACAGAGAATTTGACGACTTTTCCGCGATACTCCAGTTAGCCCGTCGAGTGCGCTCCAGAATGGAGGGCGGAAGTACTCCAGTTCGGAGCATCACCGGTATCGGCGCTAACGAAAGGTCGCCCATGGCAACGGGTTCCACCTTCCCAGCAAGGATGCTTGGCAGGCAGTTACGAAGGCTTCGAAACGAAGCCGGGATTGCCAAGACGGACGCGGAGAAGGCGCTAGGGGTTTCAGCGAACACAATCTGGCGCATCGAGTCTGGCCAGTCCACGCGGCTTTCCAGACCGCAGGTCCGCGAACTTTGCGATCTGTACAACGCAGAGCCGGATATCCGAGATGTCTTGTTCGAACTCGTCGGCGAGCTGGGCAAGCCTGGTTGGTGGCACGCGTACGGGGGCGCATACGAGCGGCGCTTCGACATGTACCTCGCACTCGAAGAAGCGGCCGACCGTTTGACGACCTTCCAGCTAACGCTGCTTCCCGGCCTGGTGCAGACGCGTGACTACCGGCGGGCCGTCATGTGGGCCGCATACCCGCAGATGTCGCAATACGAAGTCGAGCGCCGAGTAGAGCTGGCTGCACGGCGTCAACTTCGGCTACAAGATCCCCGATTGACGATGGAAGTCCTGCTCAGCGAGTCGGCCTTGCTTCACCACGTCGGCGGTCGGGCGGTGATGGCCGATCAGCTCCGCCATCTCGCCCGACTCTCCGAGCAAGTCAACGTGTCGGTTCGGGTTGTACCGCTGACGGTTTGCCACATCGGATTGCAGACCGGCCCATTCGTCTTGCTGGAGTTTCCGAAGCACAAACGTGATGGGTGGTCAGAGCCTCCAGTTGTGTATGTTGAGTCGTACATGGGTGCGCGATACATGGAGACCGACGAAGAGATCGGACAATACCGCATCGGGAGCGACGAGATCCGGCGCGTTGCGTTGGACGCCGAGGCGTCTCGACGCCTGTTTTTGGAAAGAACAGAGGAGTTTGAGTGACCGTCGATCTGTCTGGGGCAGGCTGGTTCAAGAGCAGCCGGAGCGCCAACCAAGATGCGTGTGTGGAGGTTGCACACCTCGACGGGGGCATGGTCGGAGTACGTGACTCGAAGAACCCAACCGGCCCAGCGCTCATGTTCACTCCGGCCGAGTGGGACGCCTTCACAGCTGGTGTGGCTGATGGGGAGTTCGAGCGACCGTAGCTCTGGAAGCGGTATATGGCCGCCCCGAAGGCGGCGGATAGCGGATTTAGGCAGTTGCCTCATACGTCTGCGAGTTTCCCCGACGAACCGTTCGCCGCAAAGGGCTCACGTGTTGTGGCTTCGTGTGGCCCCGCGCCGGGAAGCGGCTGTCTCGTCGAGCAATCGTCGTGACGCTGACAGCGTTTCGGCGATGCGTGGGTCACTCGTCAGGGGCGCTGCTGCTTCCGCGGCTTGCTGGGCGGCCGCCTTCTCGGCTCGTTTCATCGTCTCTACCAATGCTCGCGCCAGCCCGACTTCGCCGAGTCGCAGTGCTTGTGGGGTCAGCCGAATGTCGAGCACATGCCCGCGCGCGTCGACGGTCACTCCCAATTCACCATTGCGCGATGGTACGCGGACGCGGATCTGTTCCAGCGCTGCCTGCACCGAGCGCGTCTTCCGCTCCAGATCCGCGACGACCTCGCGCTGCTGCGCTTCCCATGCGGTGCGCTCGGTCATGTCTACAGTTTTCCCTCTTCACGCATTTTCGCTCTTGTGGCTTCGTTCTCCGCGCGAAGTCTTTTGGTTTCTTCCCGCACTGATCGAGTTCGGTCGAAGACCAACCAAAGCCAGCTCAGGAACGTGTCTCCGAGCCGCTGAATCTCGGGATGCCCTTCCTGATAGACATAAACAGCCGGTGACCCCTTCTCGAAGAAGAAGACCTTATACCCCTGATGATGGCCGAAGAAGAATCTATCGGGCAGTGTCAGATTCTCGTCCGGTTCTTCGGAGATATCTCGTGCGACCTCGATAGCATTCAGAGGCTCGGGGTAGTAGAAGTGTCCGCCTTGGAACAAGGCACCGGCCTTCCGGCCGAGAACCTTCAGGAAGGCGACATAACCATCGGGAAGCGGGAATTCGGCTGCAGCGGCTACTTGTGCAATCTGGTCGTCATCGCAGCCAATCATGTCACTGGCATCGCCGAATTCGGCTTCGATCAGTGCGTCACGAAGCCGCTTGATTTCGGCTAGGCTCGCATCACTTGGGGTTGGTGTAGGTGACATTGAGCCTCACTTCTGGGAACCTTTGCCGGAACTGTTCGATGACGGAATTGCAAGCAGGGCACGGCTCATTCTCGGTGTACAGTTCGACTACACCTTTCGAATCGGGCTTCAACCGCGTTGCGAGATCCTCCAAGATCTTGTACTCCGAGTCTGTTGGTCGGTATGCCACGCCGTACTCGTCTGTTGGGTTGAACACCGGGTTACCGGACGTTCCTACTGTGCCACTCGGTGACGTTTGCCCACTGACCGCCCCGAGTCTGTCGGCTGGAATGAACTGACCGTTGATCTCCGCTTCGGCTACTGCCACGTTCTTACCATTCTTGATGGTTTCGCCGGAGTTCCCCAAGCGGTCGCGCAGGTTCTGGGCAGCTTGTTCGCCGTCGAACTCGCCGACCTGAGAGCCGGTGTGTGCCTGCGTCGGCTGAGGCTCAGCGCCACCGGGACGGGTATTGGCATCGAACTTGGTTGGATGGGCATCCAACAGCGGTTGCACATTGTTGAGGAGGACCCCACCTGCGACGGCGACACCCGCAGCGCGGAGAGCTGCAAGATCGGCCGCCGTGATCAACGCGTCGATGGCAACGGCGATCTCGCCTCCGATCGCCGCGCCTTCGACACCTGCCGCAGCGGCTCCGCCGCCACCACCGAGCGGACCCCCGAGTGCCCACCCCAAACCTTCGATGAGGATGGCGGTTCCGACGAATCCCGCAAGGAGCGCGAGGATCTTGCCATGGGCGTCTTCGAGGGCCTGTGCGTAGTTGTCGCATGCGGATGCGAGGTTGGAATACTGGTCGACGGTGGCCGTGATCCCGTTCGTGACGATGTCGATCTGAGCGAGGATCTGTGGAACCTCTGGCGAGTTCTGCTCCCCGACTATCGTTCGTGCACTGGGGATTCCGTAGCCTGTGCCTTTGACGACTTCGGCGGCTGTCCGCCAGGCCGTCGCCACGGTTCGCAACTTGTCCGAATCCCCATTGGGCCAGACGCGCCCCTGAACCCACCGCCTGATCAAGCTCCAGCCGAACGGTTCGTTGGACGGCCCGCCATAGGCACCCTTGAACTTCGGCGCTGCGAAGACCGTGGTCTCCGGCCGAAGCGGTAGCTCGTCGGCTGGATTCGGATTCGCCGAAGACTGGATTTCGGCGTTGGTGTGATTCACGCTGTTGGCCTGTAGGAGATCGTGCAACTTACCCAGTGCGTTCGCGATCGCCGTACCCATGTTGACCGCTTCGAACGCGGCCGGATCATAAGTGCCACACCACTTCTCGGCACTAGTATCCGAACCGCCGCACCCCCAGTTGGCATCGAGGGTCGTGGTGAGCGCTTTCATGCCAACAGCAGCGGACTCACGACCACCGGAGAAGGTACCGGCGGCTCGAGCGAATGCCGCCGGAACAACGCTGATCGTCGTGGTCACTCCGGCCACATCCGCGTGAGATGTTGGCTGTTGGCGGAATACACGTCATGTGCTCGTTGCACGGCAGCGGTCAACGATCCCAGCGCCTCGTGCATCTCCCGCGCTGCGGCCGACCACTCATCGTGCTTCGCCCGGTGCGCTGCGGCAGCCTCACCGGACCAACCGATATGCAAACCATCGACAGTACGGTCGGTATCAGCAAGGCCCTGGTCGATGCGTTCGCCGATTCGAGTGGCCGCGTCCACCAAATCCTGAATCTCACCCAGGTTGGCGACGTAACCGTCGGTCACGGCAGGTCCAATCCGTTCAAGGCGTTGGCGTTGCTGTCGTCGGTGCTGCCGAAACGGTCGGCGGCCTGATGCAACAGGGAGGCATCCGCGAACAGCGCGGCCACAATCCGGCGAACGTCATCCTCCCAGTCCTGCCACACCGTTTTGTGAGTATCGGCCGCATCGCCCAGCCACTCGGCCCCGATCACCTGACGCGCCCTGCGCATCAGCCCATCGATATCGTCGGCGAAACCCTCCGCCAAACCATGGATTCGGTCCGCCGCAGCATGAATCTCAGTCTTGCTCGCCGACACCCCGCCCGCCATTCGGCAAGCCTAGCAGCGCAGCGGCGGCGCGACCCGAGTCCGAATTCGTTGGCCCGCAATACCGACCGGCCTTGGCCCGCTGAACATGCTCACACGGGCTTCGAGATGTCAGGTTTCTGGGGCCTCATCTCGAGGTGATGCCGTGTGGAGTGTGGTCGACGTCTGATCGGTGAGCCCGGCGATGGTGTCGATCCGCGCGACCGCGTCAGCGACGATGCGGTCGATGAGCTCCTTGCAGGTGGGGAGGTCGTCGATGATGCCGGTGACCTGGCCAGCGGCGAGCACGCCCGCCTGGGTATTGCCCTCGACGAGTCCGGCGCGCAAGAGCATCGGGGTGTTGGCGGCCATGATCACCTGGGACCAGGTGAGGTCCTTGGCCTTTCGCATGGCCAGGCCGTCGCGGACCATGGTCGACCACTTCATGCCGGTCATGCCCTTGAATTTCGCGGCGTTCGATACCGCGGCGGCGAGACCGCGCCAACGCCCCGAATGCTCGAGGCGATCGACGAGTTCGGTGTTCAGCACCCGATGTGGCATACCGTCGACCTTCAGCGAAACCACCGTGTCCTGTAGTTGCCGCTTCAGGTACTCCTGCTTAACCGCCTCGGGGACGGTGCTCTCCTTGGTGAGCAGGAACCGCGTACCCATCGCGACACCCGCCGCGCCATAGGCCAGTGCGGCCGCCAAACCGCGGCCGTCGAAGAATCCGCCCGCCGCGACGACCGGAATATCGACCGCGTCCAGCACCGACGGCAACAGCAGCGTGGTGGCCACCGGACCGGTGTGCCCGCCGCCCTCGCCGCCCTGCACGATCACCGCGTCAGCGCCCCAAGAGGCCACCTTCACCGCGTGCTTGGCCGCGCCGATCGACGGAATCACCACCACGCCGGCATCTTTCAGCTTGGCGATGAGTTCCTGCTTGGGCGCGAGCGCGAACGACGCGACGGCGACCCGCTCGCGGATCAGCAGATCGATCCGTTCGGGTGCGTCCGAGGCGTCCGCGCGGATATTGACGCCGAATGGCTTGTTGGTGTGCGCCTTGGTCTTCGCGATCGCGGCTTCCAATTCGGCGAAGGTCATGGTGGCCGAGGCCAGAATCCCGAGCCCACCCGCCTCGGCGGTGGCCGAGACCAGACTCGGCCCGGCCACCCAGCCCATACCGGTCTGCACAATCGGATGTTCGATGCCGACCAGTTCGGTCAGCGGCGTCCGCAGCACGCTCATGACGGCACCTCCGATTCCCGAACCTTCTTGGGATCGAGCACATCCCGGATCAACCGCAGCTCTTCCGCGGTCGGCAGCCGGGTCTCATCCGCATCGCCGAGGCCCGCGATCTCGAACGAGGTGTTCTCGGCGACCTCGGCGGCGGTGACGCCTGGATGCAGACTGCGCGCTCGCATGGTGTGCTCGGGCCCTTCGAAATCGAATACGCCCAGATTGGTGACCACCCGGTGCAGGTGATGGAACCGGTACGCCGGATTGGCCGGATCGACCTTGTCGTAGCCGACGCCGGAGACGATATCGACCCGATCCACGAAGACCCGCCGGGTATGCCGGGAAACCCAGTAGCTGGTCGGATGATTGATGGTGTTGCCCGGTGCCCCGCGCACACCGAACATCTGCCTGGTGGGCTGCTGCAGCGGGCCGAAGGCCGACAGATTCTGATTGCCGAACCGATCGATCTGGTTGGCCCCCATCACCACATGGCGACGACCGGAGGCCACCACATCGAAGACTCTGCGGAACGGAATCCACCCCTCGACCGGGGCCTTACCGCCCAGCGGGGGAGTGTCGGCGAAGAACAGCGCTTCGCCATCGGAGAGCAGCAGATCGGGTTCGGTGGTCAACTTGGCAAGGCGCGCACCGATGATCGACATCGGCGACATCGGTGATGCCATGATTTCCCCCGCGCCGCTGAAGATCTCGGCACAGGCCACCGCGCAGACCTCGGCCCGGGTAACGCTGTCGGTCGTTGACCCGCCCGTCACTCGGCCGCCATTCTCCACTGAATCGCTACGCGACGCCGTCATTTTTGTACCTCCTGTGCGAACTCGCGAACGGCGGCTTGGTACTCGTCCTCGGAAACCGCGAGATATTTGTCGACGAACCGCTGCCAGGACTCCGGCGTCTTGGCCGCTTCCACATAGTGCTTCTGGAACTTCTCGTCCCGGCCGTAGCTGTCCGCGGCCAGGGTGAAGTGCGCGCCGCCGGGCGCTTCGACCACACCGTCGACCAGCATCCGGTTGAGCAATAGCGACTGCAGCGGAACGGCTTTCACCAGCTCCTCGGTCTCCACCACCCGCTCCACCGAGACGTAGCGCCGCTCGGCGGCCAGGCAGTACAGATCGTCGAAGTACGGATCGACACCGGTGTAGGCGGCATTGCCGTGCTTATCGCCGATATTCAGATGGACGAGCGCCGCATCGAGTTTCAGTGCGGGCATCGCGATGAGCGTTTCGCCGTCCGAATAGGGCGAGGCGACGGTCTTCAGCTCGCCATCCCAGAAATTGACGACATCGGATCCGAGCCCGGCCCGGATCGGCAGGAACGGCAGTCGCGCGGCCGCTGCCTCCAGTCCGCACTTCAACATGCCCTCGTCCATCTCCCGCGCCACCAGCGCGCCGGAGGTGCGGGCCTTGGCGAACCACGGATCGTAGAACGGCGGCGAATCCAGGGATACGAAGCCGTAGTACGCCTTGCGCACCTTGCCCGCCGAGCACAGCAGACCGAGATCCGGTCCGCCGTAGCTGACCACGGTCAGATCCGTGATGTCCGAGCGCAGGATGGCCCGCACCAGCGCCATCGGCTTGCGCCGCGAGCCCCAGCCGCCGATGCCGATGGTCATACCGCTGCGCAGTTCGCCGACGACCTCGTCGAGCGACATTCGCTTGTCCCGCATCAGTTTTCCTTGCTCTCTTCCTTGCGCGCGGCCAGATCGTCGTCGAACCGGGCGCGGATCTCATCCGCCACCCCGGCCAGATTCAGTTCGAAGGTGAATCCCTGCTCGTAGCGGTAGCTGCGGTGCACGTCCTGCACATCGATGCCATTGAGCGCCCGCTTCGCCGCGCGGATCACCCGGCCGTCCTTGGCCGCGATGTTCTTGGCGAGTTCCAGTGCGGCGGCGTCGAGTTCGGCGCGCGGCACCACCTGATAGACCGATCCGTAGTGCTGCAGCTGCTGGGCGGTGATGGTGCTCGCGGTGTAGAACAGCGCGCGCATCAGATGCTGCGGCACCAGGCGGGACAGATGCGTGGCCGCGCCGAGCGCACCGCGGTCGACCTCGGGCAGGCCGAAGGTGGCGTCATCGGAGGCGATCACCACATCGGCATTGCCGACCAGGCCGACGCCGCCGCCGAGGCAGAAGCCCTGCACCGCCGCGATGACCGGCACCGGGCAGTCGTAGACCGCCGCGAACGCCTCGAAACAGCCGTGATTGGCGTCGATCAGCGCCTGATGGCCCGGCGTGCGCTGCATCTCCTTGATATCGACACCGGCATTGAAGCCGCGGTTCTCGGCGCGCAGCACCACGACCTTGGTCTCCGGATCGCGCCCGGCCGCGCGGATCTCATCCGCCAGGGTGAACCAGCCGTCGGACGGTATGGCGTTGACCGGCGGATAGTCGACCGTGACCACGGTGATGCCGGTTGATTCGGAGTGACGGTTGATCCCCATCGCATATCCATTCGTGGTTGGCAAAGCAAGCAGTTGCTTGGTAGGTTAGCACGGTGGCAGTCGAAATCGATCTCACCGGCAGCGTCGTTCTGGTCACCGGTGGTGTGCGCGGGGTGGGTGCGGGCGTCAGCAGGGCATTCCTCGCCGCTGGCGCGACCGTTATCGCCTGCGCACGACGTCCAGCGGACGCGCCCGTGCGCCATGACGGTCGGGAGATCGAATACCTGCCCTGCGATGTGCGTGACGGCGACGCGGTACAGGGGCTGGTCGATGCGATCGTCGCGCGCCACGGCCGCCTCGACCACCTGGTCAATAACGCGGGCGGCGCACCGTTCGCCCTCGCCGCGACCGCGAGCAAGAACTTCCACAGCAAGATCGTCGAACTGAATCTGCTCGCGCCGCTGCTGGTTTCGCAGGCCGCCAATGCGGTGATGCAGCAGCAGCCCGGCGGCGGTTCGATCGTGATGGTGTCCAGCGTCAGCGGTCACCGGCCCTCGCCGGGTACTGCCGCCTACGGCGCGGCCAAGGCAGGCATCGACAGTCTGACTGCCACGCTCGCGGTCGAATGGGCCCCGAAGGTTCGGGTGAATTCGCTGGTCGTCGGCCCGGTCGAGACCGAACAGAGTCAGCTGCACTACGGCGATCAAGACGGTGTCGACGCGGTCGGCGCGACCATTCCGCTCGGTCGGATGGCCCGGCCCGACGATATCGGCGGCTGCGCCGTATTCCTGACCTCACCGCTGGCCGCCTTTGTCAGCGGCGCGACGCTGCTGGTGCACGGCGGGGGTGAGCGTCCGGCATTCCTCGCCGCGTCGAACGCCAATGTCGCCGAGCAGCCCGCCGAGGCCTGAACAACCGAACCCGAAAACGAAGAGGACACAACAGGTTATGGACACCGAGCAGATCTGCGCGGGGCGCGTCGTCATTGTCACCGGCGCTGGCCGCGGTATCGGTCGGGCGCACGCGCTCGCCTTCGCCGCCGCCGGGGCGCGCGTGGTGGTCAACGATCTGGGCTCCGCCCTGGATGGTGCGGCGACCAGCGAGACCCCCGCCGAACAGGTCGTCGCCGAGATCAAGGCGCTCGGCGGGGAGGCCGTGGCCAATGGTGACGACATCGCCGACTGGGACGGTGCGCGCAACCTCATCCGTCAGGCCGTCGACACCTTCGGCGGTCTGGATGTGCTGGTCAACAATGCCGGATTCGTGCGCGACCGGATGCTGGTGAACCTCGGCGAGGACGAGTGGGACGCGGTGATCCGGGTGCACCTCAAGGGCCACTTCGCGACCATGCGCCAAGCCATCGAGTATTGGCGCGGCGAATCCAAGGCCGGTCGTCCGGTCGACGCCCGCATCATCAACACCAGCTCCGGCGCGGGCCTGCAGGGCAGCGTCGGCCAGGGCAACTATGGTGCGGCCAAGGCGGGTATCGCGGGCCTGACCCTCACCGCCGCTGCCGAATTCGCGCGCTACGGCGTCACCGTCAATGCCATCGCTCCCGCCGCCCGCACCCGCATGACCGAGACCGTCTTCGCCGAAACCATGGCCGCCCCCGAGGACGGCTTCGACGCGATGGCTCCGGAAAACGTTTCGCCGATCGTCGTCTGGCTGGGCAGCCCGCGATCGGCGGCCGTCACCGGCCGGATGTTCGAGGTCGAGGGCGGCAAAGTGGCCCTGGCCGATGGCTGGCGCCACGGTACCGCCGTGGATCGCGGCGGGCGCTGGAACCCCGCCGAACTCGGTCCGGTGGTCGCCGACCTGATCGCCAAGTCCGTTCCGCCGGAGCCGGTATACGGCGCCTGAGGGCGCGAAAATCGGCACGCTCGTGCCGTTCTGACCGGCACGTCGTCGGCAATGCGTAGGCGTGCCAGCTTCGACGCATTGCGCGGCCCGCCACCCCGGTCCGCTGCGCCGTGCCATGCGTGAGTCCGCTGCGCCGTGGCGAGTTCGCCTATGCGGTGGCGAGTCCCTGTGCCGTGCACTGTGCAGCGCGTGAGTTCGCGATTGTCGTGCTGAGTCGGCTGTGCGGTGGCGAGTCCGTTGTGTCGTGCGAGTGCGCTGTGCGGTGCGTGAGTTCGCGGTGTCGTGCTGAGTCGGCTGTGCGGTGGCGAGCCCGTTGTGTCGTGAGGGTGCACTGTGCGGTGGTGAGATCGCTATGTCGTGCGCATGCAGTGTGCCGTGTGCGGGTTCGCGGTGTCGTGCTGAGTCTGCCGTGCGGTGGCGAGTCCGCTGTGTCGTGCGAGTGCACTGTGCAGTGCGTGAGTTCGCGGTGTCGTGCTGAGTCCGCTGTGTCGTACTGAGTCCGCTGTGTCGTGCTGAGTCCGCTGTGCGGTGGCGAGCCCGTTGTGTCGTGCGAGTGCACTGTGCGGTGGCGAGATCGCTATGTCGTGCACGTGCGCAATAGTGCGTGAGTTCGCCGTGTCTTGCTGAGTCTGCCGTGCGATGGCGAGCCCGTTGTGTCATGCGAGTGCACTGTGTAGCGCGTGAGTTCGCGGTGTCGTGCTGAGTCTGCCGTGTGGTGGGGAGTCCGCCGTGCCGTGTCGTGCGGAGTCTGCCGTGCGGTGGGGAGTCCGCTGTGCCGTGTCGTGCGCGTGCACTGTGCCGAATGCGAGTTCGTCCAGCCGTCCGAACGGCCGTGACGCCGCGGCGATTCCGCGCCCCGACCAGTCGCTGGGCCGCGTCGGCATACGGACTGGTCCGCTGGTTTTCTTGGGGATGCGCGTAGGGGATTAACGCGGAAGTGTGTTCGGGATTACACCTGAAGTTCCGGAGGCGCGATCTGGGCGTTTGACCGGTTCCGGACCGTAGGCCGGTCGGCGTGTCCTATACCGTGCGTGGCCCGACCGACTGCGCGGATTTGGGCTGCGGTTTACTATGGGCTCCCGTCCGTCAAAGTCCCGGAATTTGTGCGTTGCGACCGGGCAACAGATCTGCGCTATATCGAATCAGGGGAAGGCTGGCGCATGGCCGTTGGTCGCACGTCGCGTGTGGTTGCAGTGCTTGCGACTGCGGCTGGCTCTGCGCTCCTCGGGGGAGTGTCGGCCGAGGCGCAGCCCGGCAGCGCGTGCCCACAGTGTGCGGACCCCAATACCCCTGTGCCGGACGCGACCAGCGATGTTTGGAAGCCACTGGCGATTCCGGGCCAGTCGAGTGTCGGTTCACCACTTGATCCGACCGATGCCGCCGCGGGGGTCAACCCGGTCGCCGGTCCCGGTTCGGCCGCGGGTTCCGCGGCCGCTGGCTCCGCGGGCCTCGGCGCGACGGGTCTGCTCGGCGCACTCCTCGGCGGCGGCTCGGTCGGCGTGGGCACCATTATCGGCACCGGCTCCGCGGGTGTTGGCGCGATCCTCGGCACCGGTTCGGCGGGTGTCGCCACCATTCTCGGCACCGGTTCGGCGGTGGTGGCCGGTTCCGGTTCGGCGGCGCTGGGCACCGGCTCCGCCCTCCTCGGAACGGGTTCCGCGGCAGTCGGTTCCGCCGCTGTTGGCACCGGATCGGCGCTGGGTGGCACCGGATCGGCGCTGGGCGGCACGGGTTCGGCCGCGGTCGGCTCGGCCGGCGTCGGATCCGCAGGTGTCGGTTCGGCCGGAACCGGTTCCGCCGCGGTAGGTTCTGCGGCCGTCGGTTCCGCCGCGGTAGGTTCTGCGGCGGTAGGTTCTGCGGCGGTCGGTTCCGCCGCGGTTGGCTCGGCGTCCCCGCTGCTTTTGCTCCTGATCCCATTGCCAGCGCCGTCCGCTCCGGCGGCACCGCCCGTCCCGATCATCGTCCCGCCCGCGTCGCCCGCGTCGCCCGCACCGACGGCACCGACGGCACCGACGGCACCGCAACTCGCGCCGGTCCGGGTGGCCGCACCGCCCGCACCCGCTCCGGAGCAGGTGCCGCCACCGCCGCCCGCGCCTCCGGCCGCCCCACCCGCGGCTCCGGCCAGGCCGAATCCGGACGTTCGGCCGACCAGTGCCGACGACAGCCTGCCCGAGCCCAATGTGCTCGGCGTGGTCGGCGGCCTGATCGCGCTCGCGCTGGCCGGAACCGGTTCCGGCGCAGTGAGTTTCCAGAGCGCGTCGGCCGCACAGGCCCGCATCGATGCCGCGCGTGCCGAGTTCTTCGGACCGAGGACGTAAGGGGCGTTCGATGAGTCGGAGCAGAACGCAAACCGGACTCCGGGCCTACCGACGGGTTGCGGCGGCGGTCGACGCGGTGTGCGCCGTCGCCGCGGATTCCGATGCGACCACCCTGGACGAGGTCGTCGCCTCTATTGCCAGCGAGCGGCGTCGCGAGATCGAAATCGCCAGTGCGGAACTGGGGCCCGGCGTCTGCGGCCAGCGCCGGTTCTATCCGGACCGCGATGTCATCGTGCTCGCCACTGCACTGCCGAGCCGCGAGCACACCCTCGCACACGAATTGGGGCATATCGTCTTCGATCACGAGGGCGCGCCCGCGCCCGAGGTGACGCTGGAGGCCAGTGACGATCTGATCGCCTACATGCTCAGCCAGCGGGCGCATCAGCAGATCGTCGACGACGGTGCGGACGAACTCGCCGAATGGGAGGCCGAAACCTTCGCCGCCATGCTGATGACCCGACTCCGCGTGTTCAACAGCCGGGGCGCGGGCGTCTCGGTTCTTCGATTCGATGAGGCGCTGGGATGACCCTCTGGTTGACGGCCATGCTGGTCTGGGTTGCGGCCGGTGCGCGTGTCGGTCGGGTAGTGGTGAAGCCCGCGACGACCGCGCGGGTGGCGATCGTCGTCGCGGTCGCGGCGGTCGCACTCGGGGCCACCGTCGCGGTTCCCGAAATCGCCCTCGCCATCGACCATCTGCTACCGCGCGGTCTGCATTCGGGCCTGCTGTCCGACGGCGTTGTGACCTCGGCCTGGATACTGTTCGCGACCGCGACTTCGGTGGTCGCGTCGGCGGCGTGGCCGGTCGTCTCCCGCCGCAATCTGCGTCGGATCGCATTCGCGATCTATGGCATCGGCTCGGTCGCGGCGGCGGTGAATCTGTTCTGGTCCACCACTTTCGGCTGGATCGTGGTCGCGCTCGGTTGTGTTTTCATCGTCATCACCGGTGTGCGCAACCTGGACTGGACAACGCTCGGTCGCGGTATCGCGATCTATACCGCCGGGACCGCGCTCGTGGCGGTGCTCGCCGTGCTGCAGATCCGCCGGGCCTGCATCGACGCGCCGGTCGCGAAACCCGGCGAACCGGACTGGGGTTGGCCCGCCTGGGCGGCGGCGGCCCTGCTCATCGCGTTCGGCGCGGTGTGGATCGTGGTCGAGCTGTGGGTGCGCGCGCGAATCCTGTTGCGGCAGATCAAGGTTCTGCACCGCATCATGATCGGGCGGTTCCCGGAGGTGGTCGCGCACGACCAGCCGGGTACCTCCACACAGCTCGAGGCATCCGATCAGGTCGCGCAGATCATGGATGCGCTATATCTGCAATCCGGCGGCGGCGTCGAGCTGGTCAGCGCGGGTCCGCCACCGCCACTGGTGTCCGCGCGGGCCGACCGGGTCGCGCAGTGGGCGCGAAACCCATTGGGTGAGGTAGTAGTCGACGCGCGGTGGATTGCTCCGCCGGAGGGTATTAGTCCTCGCGGGTGGGTCCAAGCAATCGCGCGCGCCTACCAAGCGGGCACCGCATCGTCGGCCCGGGAATTGATCGAGTGACATCAAAACCGATCGGCTCGAGGCATTCCGAAGGACTCCCTCCCGGTATTCAATAAGGTTGACATAGCAAGGAATCCGGCACCGCTTCCGCAGTGTCGGATTCCTTGTGTCTGCCGACGTATCCGCGCAACTGATTTCGTCAGTAGCGGGTCTCTTAGGGGCGCGCTTTATCGCAACCCTGTACGCGCCACCAAGCCCTCAACTTTAGGGGCACCGCGGGTGCCCCCGTGCTCTGGTGGAGCCATACCCATGACGCAATACGGTGCGACCCTGTGGGTCGCACCGTACTGCGCTGCGGGAGAACCTATTCGGTGCCATCCGGAGGAATTTCGGGCAAGCCTTCACTTGCCCGCAATTTCTCCGCCATGGAGGTGAGGAGGTTCTGTGATTCTTCGGACAGGTCGAACGCCCTACTCGACAGCCGTCGCAGTCCGTAGCCCTGCAGCTGGGACAGCAACTCCAGATCGTGATCGATCTTGGCGGCGTATATGTCGTTGAAGAAGTAGTCCGGTTTGACCTTGAAGAACTTGGCCAGAGCAGCCACCGTTTCGTCCGACGGGTTGGTCCGCTGTCCCGACCGTAACTGCGAGAGGTACGGTTTCGAGATCGGATGCCCGGAGGCCGTAAGCGCAGCCGCAACCTCCGCGTTGGTGTGCGGCTTGCGCCCCGGGGGATGCACGGTTTCGAACAGCTTGTTCAGCCGCGCCGCGAAATCGGCCATTGTGAGCCGCCCAATTCCCTTCGCTGTACTAACAGTCGTTATCTCGGATACGTATCATTGATATTAGCGGCTCAGTAACTGAAAACCTACGCCTGATTCAGGATTTCCTTGAAGCTTCTAGGTGCCGCTCCCGGGAAGGCACTGCGACGGTTGCGTTTGCGGGTCACGCCAACGGCTCTTGGGAAAACGTGGTGTGAACCGGTTCTTGCCCGTCGCGAGCACCTTCCCCGGCAGGCCGATGATAACCCCAAGATAGCTGACGGGTCATCTAGTGCGGCGTCCTGGGGTTTGTGTGGCGTACGACACGTTTTGGGCTGATTGGGATGAACGTTCAACCAAGGCCGGAATTGGTTGAAACTCTTACAATCTCTCGATGATGGTGCCTGTCGCCAGTGCACCACCCGCGCACATGAGCACCATCGCGGTGCTGCCTCCGGTTCGCTCCAGTTCGTGCAAAGCCGTTGTGATGAGCCGGGATCCGGTCGAACCCACCGGATGTCCGAGTGCGATAGCGCCGCCGTTTACATTTACCCGGTCCATGTCCGGCTTGTGTACAGACGCCCATGAAAGTGCCACTGCCGCAAAAGCCTCATTGATCTCGAAAAGATCGATGTCGCCGATATTCATGCCGGACCGTTCGAGCAGTCGGGTGCACGCCTGCACCGGTCCGTCGAGGTGGAACTCGGGCTCCGCGCCGACCAGCACCTGCGTCACGATCCGGGCGCGCGGACGCAAACCCGCTCGCTGCGCGGCCTTTTCGTCCATCAGCAGCACCGCGGCCGCGCCGTCGGAGATCTGCGAGGAGGTGCCCGCGGTGTGGATTCCGCCCGCCAGTACCGGCTCGAGCTTGGCCAGTCCCTCCAGGGTGGTTTCGCGCAGGCCCTGATCCCTTGTCACGTCCAGCTTCTCGCCGGTGAGATTGCCTTCCTTGTCGACCGCTGGCGCGGTCACATGCAGCACCTCGCGGTCGAAGCGGCCCTCGGCCCAGGCCTGGGCGGCCAGGCGCTGCGAACGGACGCCGAGTTCGTCGAGATCGGCGCGAGTGATGCCGCGCCGCTTGGCAATACGCTCGGCCGCCTCGAACTGGTTCGGCAGATCGATATTCCAGGAGGCGGGCCGCCGCGGACCGGCGTGCTCGCCGACGTTGGCGCCCAAGGGAACTCGACTCATCGCCTCCACGCCGCAGGCCATGCCGATCTCGATGGCGTCGGTCGCGATCAGGCCGGCGATGAGGTGGTTGGCCTGCTGCGCCGAACCGCACTGGGCGTCGATGGTGGTGGCGCCGACCTGCCACGGCAGCCCGGCGTGCAGCCAGGCGACGCGGGTCACGTTATTGGACTGCTCGCCGGCCTGGGTGACGCAGCCGCCGATGACCTGATCCACCTGGGCGGGATCCAGGTGAGCCTTATCGAGCAGCCCGCGCTGAGCGAGGCCGAGCAGTTCGGCGGCGTGCAGACCGGCGAGCCAGCCGCCGCGCTTGCCGATGGGGGTGCGAGCGGCCTCGACGATGACGGGTGTGCCCATGTCCAACCTTTCTTCAGGGACAGAAAATTGAAACGTGTGTTCACGCCTGTGACAGGTGAATCTGTCCTGTTCTTCCCTCATTATGCAGCCTATGCTTCAATGATTGTAGAACGTGTTTCAGTTTGTCGAAGGAGACATCTGGTGGTTGACCCGCGGAATGCCCGGCCGAATCTGCCGGATGGGTTCGATGTCACGGACCCGGACATTTACGCCGAGCGTGTTCCGGTGGGGGAGTACGCCGAACTGCGTCGCACCGCACCGATCTGGTGGAATCCGCAGCCCCCCGAAATCGGCGGCTTCCACGACGAGGGCTTCTGGGTGGTGAGCAAGCATGCGGACGTCAAGGAGGTCTCGCGCCGCAGCGATGTGTTCTCCAACTTCGAGAACACCGCGATCCCGCGTTTCAACGACGACATCACCCGCGAGCAGATCGAACTGCAGCGCTTCGTGCTGTTGAACATGGATGCACCGCATCACACCAAGTTGCGCAAGATCATCTCCCGCGGTTTCACCCCGCGCGTGATCAACGGCCTGCGCGCCGAACTCAAGGCGAGGGCCGAGTCCATCGTGAAGGAGGCAGCGGAAAACGGATCCGGCGACTTCGTCACCCAGGTCGCCTCGGAACTGCCGCTGCAGGCCATCGCCGAGCTGATCGGCGTCCCGCAGGAAGACCGCGGAAAGGTCTTCACCTGGTCCAACGATATGACCGGGTATGACGATCCGGAGAACGAGGCCGATCCGGTCGCCGCCTCCGCCGAGGTGCTCGGCTATGCCTACCAAATGGCCGCGGCGCGCAAGGAATGTCCGGCCGATGACATCGTCACCAAGTTGATCGAGGCCGATGTCGACGGCGATGAGCTGACCCCGGAGGAATTCGGCTTCTTCGTCATCATGCTGGCCGTCGCGGGCAATGAGACCACCCGCAATGCGATCACCCACGGTATGGCGGCCTTCCTGGAGCATCCGGACCAATGGGAGCTGTTCAAGAAGGAACGCCCGGCCACCGCCGCCGACGAGATCATCCGGTGGGCGACCCCGGTCACCTCGTTCCAGCGGACCGCGCTGGAGGACACCGAACTCGGGGGTGTGCAGATCAAGAAGGGCCAGCGGGTGATCATGCTCTACCGCTCGGCCAACTTCGACGAGGACGTCTTCGAGAATCCGGAGCAGTTCGATATCACGCGAAAGGACAACCAGCACTTGTCCTTCGGTGGCACCGGTGCGCACTTCTGCATCGGCGCGAATCTGGCCCGGATGGAGGTCGACCTGATCTTCAACGCCATTGCCGACGCCATGCCCGATATCACCAAGCTCGGTGATCCGAAGCGACTGCGCTCGGGCTGGCTCAACGGTGTCAAGGAGTTCCAGGTCGACTACAAGGGCTCGGGCTGCCCGGTCGCGCACTGACACGTCGCGGACCCAGGCTTGTGTCGGCAGCCTGGGTCCACACGAAAGGGCCCTCGTACCGGTAGTCCCCTTGCCGGTACGAGGGCCCCTCTCGTGCTGCCCCGAGGGGGAGGCAGCGTGCTCAGGTAGCGGTCTTCGCGGTCGCCATGGCGCGGTCGACTTCCCAAAATGCCCGCAGCGCAGCGATTTTGCCCGTTTCGTCCACCTTGTAGGTGAAGACGCCCTCGGCGTCGATCTGGTGCCCGCCCATCCTGGTGCGGATCAGGCCGGTGAAGGCGATCTCATTGCCGCAGGCGAACGAGTCGCCGAAGTGGAATTCGATCGAATCGGTCTTCGCGATCGCCATATCCCAGAATGCCGCGATGGCCTCCTTGCCGCGATGGCCCTTGCCCTCCGGATCGAAACCCGAAGGGCCGACGGGATCTTCGACAATGCCGTCGGCCGCGAACAGATCGACCCACGCCTGCTTATCGCGCGCTCGCACCGCAGCCTGCGATGCGAGTCCGGCGGCCCGTGCTGGATGTTCGGTGGTACTCATACTGCTGCCTTCGCGACGATGGGTTCCTCGATATTCTTCGCGGCGAAGCGGCGCAGTGACTCCTGCTTGGCCGCCAGTTCACCGTCGAAGCCGATGCCATCGGCCAGCCACGGGATCACGATCGCATCGGTCACGCCGGCATCGGCCAGATCCTGATATCCGGTGCGTCCGAACTTGTCGACGCACACCGCCTGGATCTCGAACGGCACCTGTTCGCGGCCGAATTCGGCGCGCAGCGCGCCGAGCTTGCCGATGGTGGTGCACAGTTCGGCATAGGTCATCATCGCCGAGGTCCAGCCGTCACCGACCTTGGCCGCCCGGCGCAGTGCGGGTTCGGTGTGGCCGCCGATATAGAACGGGACCGGCTGACTCGGCGCCGGGCTGATCTGCAGCGGATCGAAATCGAAGAATTCCCCGTGGTACTCCACCATGCCGCCGCCGAGGACCAACTTGATGACCTCGATCATCTCGTCGACTCGCGCGCCACGTTTCGCGTAGGGCACCCCGCACCATTCGAATTCCTCTGGTGCCCAACCGATTCCGACGCCGAATCCGAACCGGTTGCCGGACAGATTGGCCACCGAGCCGACCTGCCTGGCCAGCAGCAGCGGATTGCGTGAGCCTAGCTTGAGCACGTTGGTGTAGAAGTGAATTCGGCTGGTCACGGCCGCCATGGCGGTCGCACCGATGAGCGGGTCGACCCACGGTGTCTCCGGTCCCCAGAACCGGCTGCCGTCGGCGGTGTAGGGATACTTCGCCGCCGCCGACTTCATGTAGAACAGCGAGTCGGGGAGTGCGATCGATGAAAATCCGCACTCCTCAGCGGTTTTCGCCAGTTCGGGCAGCTGTTCCAGCGGACTCAGCGCGATGCCGAGGGTGAACTTCAATGTTCCTTGGCTCATATCAGCGGTCCTCTGTGTGTCGATGTGGTCATCGAGTCGGTGTACGTCGACCGGGGAAGCGATGCGTCCCCGGTCGACCTCCGGAGCCGTGGGCTCGGCGACAGCCTCAGTGCGGCTGTTCCGAGCCGACAACCCACATGGAGAAGTACTGCGACCCGCCGCCGTACGCGTGCCCGAGCGCCTTCTTGGCATTGGCGACCTGGTAGTCCCCGGCCCGGCCCATGACCTGTTTGGCGGCCTCGGCGAACCGGATGAGTCCGGAGGCGCCGATCGGATTCGAGGATAGAACGCCGCCGGACGGGTTGACCGGCAGCGTGCCGCCGATCTCGGTCTCGCCCTTATCGGTGAGCTTCCAGCCGTCGCCCTGGGGGACAAAGCCCAGATTCTCCAGCCACATCGGCTCGAACCAGGAGAACGGCACGTAGATCTCGGCCACGTCGATCTCGTTGAGCGGGTCGGTGATTCCGGCGGCCTGCCACAGCGCGGCGGCCGCATCCTGTCCGGCCTGCGGATTGACCTGATCGCGTCCGGCGAAGGTGGTCGGCTCGGTGCGCATGGCGGTGCCGTGCACCCAGGCGACCTTCTTGCCGGTGGCCTCGATGGCCTTGGCGGCTTCCTCGTCACCGATCACCACGGCGCAGGCGCCGTCCGAGGACGGGCAGGTCTCATCGAATCGGATCGGATCCCACAGCATCTGGGAGGAGAGCACCTTCTCCAGCGTGATGTCGGGCTGGTGCAGGTGCGCGAGCGGATTCTTCGCGCCGTTGCGGCGATCCTTCACCGCGACCATCGCACCGATATGGCCCGGCGCGTTCGATCGGCGAATGTAAGAGCGCACATGCGGTGCGAAGTAGCCGCCCGCGCCCGCGCCGACCGGCATGGTGAAGGGCACCGGAAAGGACAACGCCCACATGGCATTCGATTCCGACTGCTTCTCCCAGGCGATGGCGAGTACCCGCTTGTGCACCCCGGCCTGCACCAGATTGGCGGCGACGACGCCGGTGGAGCCGCCGACGGATCCGGCGGTGTGCACGCGCAGCAGTGGTTTTCCGGTGGCGCCCAGGGCATCGGCCAGATACAGCTCGGGCATCATGACGCCCTCGAAGAAGTCCGGTGCCTTACCGACCACCACCGCATCAATATCGGCGATGGTCAGCCCGGCGTCGTCGAGTGCACGATCGATGGCCTCGCGGCACATGCCCGCCATGGACACATCGGTTCGTTTCGTCACGTGATGGGTTTGTCCGGTGCCGAGCACCGCAGCAGGTAAAGTCATCGGCTCGCCTCCGAATCCAAAACGGCAACCAGGTTCTGTTGCAGCGCCGGACCGCTGCTGGCATGGGCGAGCGCCCGATTCGCGGTGCCCGCCATGATCGCCTCGGCCGCGAAGCCGATGCGCTCCAGGCCCGCCGCGAACATCGGATTGGCGGCGAGTGCGCCGCCGGATGGATTCACCTTGGTCTCGGGCCGCAACCCGATGGCCTCGGTGAGGATCAGCTGCTGATGGCTGAACTGCGCGTGCAGTTCGGCGATATCGAAGCCGCTGGTATCGCCGCCGGTAACCGACTGTGCCGCGGCCGAAGTCGACGGGGATACGGTCAGATCGCGGGCGCCGAGGTTGGGTGTGTCCACCCGGTGCGCCATGCCGGTGAGCCAGGCCGGGCGCTCACAGAGTTCCCGGGCCCGATCGCCGACCGCGAGCACAATGGCGGCGGCACCGTCGGTGATCGGCGCGACATCGTGCGCGCGCAGCGGATCGGCGACATACGTTGCGGCGAGCAGGGTTTCGATATCGCCGGAGTCACCGGCGGCGACCGCCGCCATATCGCGTTCGGTCCAGCGCCCCGCGTCCAACCCGGCCCGCGCCTGCAGACCCGCGATCGACCAGGCGTCCGGCCAGAGCGGAGTGACCAGGTAGGGATCGAGCTGCATGGTGAGCACCTGGCGCAGCGTGCCCGCGGAGGACTTGCCGAAGCCGTAGACAAGCGCGGTCTTCGCCTGTCCGGAGCGCAGTTTCACGAATGCCTCGTACAGCGCCCAGGCGGCGTCCATCTCGACATGCGATTCGTTGATCGGCGGTACCGCGCCGATGGCGTCGACCGCCGAGATGAAGGAGAAGGCCCGGCCCGCGAGGTAATCCGAGGAACCGGAGCACCAGAAGTCGATATCGGACTTGGTGATGCCGAGTCGGGTGTAGAGCTGCTGGAAGACGGGCACCAGCATCTCGACACCGTTGGTGGTGCCGAAGGTCTCCGGCACATGCGGTGCGTGGGCGAATCCCACGACCGCGATGTCGGTGGCGTTGTTGGTCAACGTGGCCTCTCAGAGGTGGTGCTTATAAGTGTCGTAGTCGGCATCCGGCTCGCCGGTGGGGCGGAAGTGGTCCACATTGCTGAGCCCGAAGCCCCACTCCTCGCGCGGCTTCCACACCGCCTCCACCCGCATGCCCATGCGCACCTCGCTCGCGTCGCAGCCGAGCACCAGGTGCAGCACCGGGATATCGGCGCCGTCGAGCAGCACATAGGCCGCGACATACGGCGGCTTGATGCGCTGGCCCATGAACGGCACATTGACGATGCAGAAGGTGGTCACAATGCCGCGGTCGGGCAGTTCGACGATCTCGTCGGTCGGCCTGCCGTCGGTCGGATTGGCGCCGCGCGGCGGGAAGTACACCTTGCCCGCGGCGTCGGTGCGCCCACCGAGCAGTTTGCCCTCGGCCAAGCCGCGCAGGTAGACGGTCTCCTGCGGGGACGCGCTGTGCATGTAGTTCAGGTCGACCGGCGTGACCAGTACCGTGACCGGCTCGCCGTCCGAACCGGATGGCGCTGGTGCGGTGGAGGTTTCGCCCGGTTCGAAGCAGACGATGTCCTTGATGCTGCCGGTGGTCTCGCCCGCCCACCGGGCGACGACGCGCTGGCCGGTGTGGATGTCCTCGGGTGCGGCGACGTCGACGGCGTGCAGCATGGTGGTGTCCGCGCCGTCGAGTTGGATCAGCGCCCAGGCGAACGGGCGGTCGAACGGCTGGCCTGGCAGCGGATCGCGGACCCAGGTCCACGATCGGACGGTGCCGGTATCGGCCACGTCGACGAATTCGGTCAACGCCGCGGAGGTGACCGGATCGTATTCCGGCGGCGGTACCAGCACCCGGCCGTCCGAGCCGCGCACGCCGACGATTTTGCGGGCGCGCAGTTCGGTCAGGAAGGTGCCGATGACCGGCCCGACCGACCGCGTGTAGTCGAATTGCACCCGAAGGGGTGCACTGAGTACATCGGGCGGTGTGTTCAATTCCGGCCCTCTGTCATCCGCGATTGTGCCGGATGCGGTATGCCCACCCGTCGCCCGACCACCGCCCCTCATGGAGTCGCTTCGCGACGCTGTATTTTCATCAGCCACGAAATCGAGTAGAACAGGTTCTTATTCTGGTGGCAAGAAGTTGCTGATCCTTTCGAGCGACCTGCAAGCAGTCGCTAGCGATAGAAAGAGGTAGTCCATGAAGTTCGGATTGCAACTCGGGTACTGGATGGCGCAGCCGCCGAAGAATGCGGGCGAGTTGGTGGTCGCCGCCGAGGCGGCGGGTTTCGACGCGGTGTTCGCCGCCGAATCCTGGGGATCGGATGCCTTCGGGCCGCTGATGTGGTGGGGCTCGGCCACGCGGCGGGTGCGGCTGGGCACCTCGGTGGTGCAGATGTCGGCCCGCACCCCCGCCGCGACGGCCATGCACGCGCTGACGCTGGACCATCTCAGCGGCGGCCGGGCCATCCTCGGGCTCGGCGTCTCCGGGCCGCAGGTGGTCGAGGGCTGGTACGGGCAGCCGTTCGCCAAGCCGTTGCAGCGCACCAGGGAGTACGTCGGCATCATTCGCCGCATCCTGGAGCGGCAGGCGCCGGTCACCAATGACGGGCCGCAGTACCCGCTGCCGTACACCGGACCGGGATCGACCGGACTCGGTAAGCCGCTCAAGCCGATCGTGCACCCGCTACGAGCGGATATGCCGATCTGGCTGGGTGCGGAGGGGCCCAAGAATGTCGCGCTGACGGCCGAGATCGCCGACGGCTGGCTCGCGATCTACTACGCGCCGCGGCTGGCCGGGATGTACAACGACTGGCTCGACGAGGGCTTCGCCCGGGCGGGCGCGCGGCGTTCGCGGGACGATTTCGAGATCGCCGCGAGCTGTCAGGTGGTGATCACCGACGATCCGAAGAGCGAACTCGAGCGGATGCGCTGGATCATGGCGCTCTACATCGGCGGCATGGGCGCGCCGGAGCTGAATTTCCACGCGCAGGTCTACCGGCGGATGGGCTACGAGCGCGAGGTCGACGAGATCGGCAGGCTCTTCCGGTCCGGCAAGAAGGCCGAGGCCGCCGCGATGGTGCCGGATGAGCTGATTTTGGATACCGCGATCATCGGCGACGAGGAGCATGTGCGTAAGCAACTCGAGGTCTGGGAAGCCGCCGGGGTCACCGAGATGCTGGTGTCTGTTCCAGATATCGAGCAATTGCATCGGCTCGCACCCCTTGTACAGATGTAGAACACGTTCTAAATTCGTAGGGGTGACTGATTCACCCACCCCGTCGGCTCCGCCTCCGCACCGTCCCCCTGTGCAGGAGTCAGTAGAAATTCTCGGTCTGTGGAACATCGCGAACGCGGAACCCGATCGGATCGCCCTGGTGGATCCATCCGGCCGCGAGGTGAGCTATCGCGAATTGGCCACGCTCGCAAACCGTTACGGCACCGGCCTGCGGGCACTCGGCCTACAGCCCGGTGACGTGCTGGTCAGCATGGTGCACAACTGCGTCGAGGCGGTCGCCGCCTACTTCGCGGCCTACCAGGCCGGGCTGTACATCGTTGCGGTGAACTGGCATCTGACCGGCCCCGAGGTGGCCTACATCCTGGCCGACAGCGAGGCCAAGGCCTTCATCGCGAGCGATCGGTTCGCCGCCGCCGCGATCGCCGCGGCGGATGAGGCCGGACTGCCGGCCACCGCGCGCTTCGCGGTCGGCGAGATCGAGGGCTTCAAGTCCGTGGCCTGGTTGGGTGCCGCCGATACCGGTCGGCCCGATAACCGGACCACCGGTGCGCCGATGCTCTACACCTCGGGAACCACGGGGCGGCCCAAGGGCGTTCGGCGTCCGCTCACCGGCACCGACCCGGATGTCGTTCCGGTGGCTTCGACCGCGTTCTTCGGTCTGTTCGAGCTGAAGCCCTATGACGATCACGTGCACATCTGCGGTTCGCCGCTGTATCACACGGCCGTGCTGAACTTCGCGACCATCTCTATTCAGTTGGGGCACAAGCTCGTTCTGATGGATCGCTGGGACGCCGAGGAAATGCTGCGGCTCATCGACAAATATCGGGTGACCCACAGCCATATGGTGCCGACCCAGTTCCACCGGCTGCTCGCGCTGCCCGCGGACGTGCGCGCGAAGTACGACGTGTCATCGCTGCGCAGCATGGTGCACGGTGCGGCTCCGTGCCCAGCCGAGACCAAGCGGTTGATGCTGGAGTGGTGGGGGCCGACGGTCACCGAGTACTACGCGGCGACCGAGGGCGGCGGCACGGTCATCAACGGCACCGACTGGCTGAAGAAGCCGGGCTCGGTGGGCAAGGCCTGGCCATGGTCGGTCATCAAGGTGCTCAGCGAGGAGGACGGCTCCGAGTTGCCCGCCGGGGAGCCCGGTCTGGTCTATATGAAGATGGGCGCGTCCAGCTTCGAATACCACCACGCCAAGGAGAAGACCGAAGAATCAAGGGTCGGTGACCTTTTCACCGTCGGCGATATCGGCCACCTCGACGAGGACGGCTACCTCTACCTGCACGACCGCCGCTCCGATCTGATCCTGTCCGGTGGTGTGAACATCTACCCGGCCGAGATCGAGAACGTCCTCACCACCCACCCGAAGGTCGAAGACGTCGCGGTCTTCGGTCTGCCGCACCCGGATTGGGGTCAGGAGGTCAAGGCCGTCGTCCAGCCGGTAGCCGGTATCGAGGGCAACGACGAACTCACCACCGAACTACTGGCCTACGCCGCAACCCAATTGGCGAAATACAAAATGCCCCGCTCCATCGACTACCTCGACGAACTCCCCCGCGACCCCAACGGCAAGCTCTACAAGCGCAAACTCCGCGACCGCTACATCCCGGCCTCATAGCGGAATCGCTGTCGCACACCCAGTGCCTATCCCGCAGAACATGCACGGCCTACGAGAAAGTCACTGCTCATACGGGATGTTCACAGGCTGTGCGTGACGGCCGCGCCGGTCACCTGGGGGTCCGGGCTGCGCGTCGCCCGGTTCGGTCTGGGCGATCGCCTGGTCCGGCCTACTTGTCACCAGGGTGACGAACTGCGCCGCGACACCAACCGCAAGCTCCACGAGCGCTACATCCCGAGGAGGGAGTGCTATCGCATGCGTCGCCCGGTCCGGTCTGCTCGTCGCTCGCGTGGCCTGCTGGTCACCTCCCCCGGCGTAGAGACTGCTGTCGCATACCCAGTGAGTGTCGCGCAGGGGGTACACGTTCTGCGCGATAGTCACTGGTTGTGCGGGACGTTCATAGGCTGTGCGTGAGCCCTGCGCGCGGCATCCGGTCTGGTGTGCTCGCCATCGGTGGAATCTCCCCAGTGTGCTTGGCCCTTCGGTCGGCCTGCTCGTTCCGTCCGGCAGCCCTGCCACCCGGACCCGACCTCAGGCGGGTTCGCGCAGCTCCGGTGGCAAACCGAACAGCGGGAACAGCTTCTCCGTGTCGAGGAAGAAGTTGAGTCCGGCGATGGTGTCGCCGTCCAGTTCGAGCACTGTGATCGACCACGGAACCCAAACGCCTGCTTCGGTTTCGTGTGGTTTGTAGTGGCCGAAGGCGGGGTGGCCGTTGGCGCCTGCCAGGCGGACCATGCGGGAATCGCGGCAGCCGCTGCCGGTGCCGAGCATGAAGGCGGCCACATTCTCGGGGCCGGAGATCCACAGTTCGATCGGCGGCATGGACAGTGCCACATCGGCTTTCAGCAGGGTGGTCAGGGTGTCCATATCGTAGGCCTCGAAGGCCTTGACGAAATCGTCAATGAGTTTGCGCTGATCGTCATCGGATTCGTCGTAGCTGTCGGTGTCGGCGGGCTGCACCTTCGACATGGTCGCCCTGGCGCGCTGCAGTGCGCTGTTCACCGATGCGGGGGACATGGTCAGCGCCTCGGCCGTCTCGCTGGCCGAGAATCGCAGCACCTCCCGCATGATCAGGATGGCGCGCTGGGTGGCGGGCAGATGCTGACAGGCGGCGACGAATGCCAGCCGCAGCGTGTCCTTGGCGGAGGCGTGCTCGGCCGGATCCGAGCCGAAGGCAAGCGCATTGGGGATCGGCTCGATCCAGACGTAATCCGGCTGCGGCATGGGCAGCGGCGAATCCGGCCGCGACGGACCGGACAGATCCATCGGCCTGGCCCGCCGCTGTGGGCCGTCGAGCATATCGAGGCAGACATTGGTGGTGATCTTGTACAGCCAGGATCGTAGGCTGGCGCGACCCTCGAACGAGTCATAGGACTTCCACGCGCGGGTGAAGGTCTCCTGGACCGCGTCCTCCGCTTCGAAGGAGGAGCCGAGCATGCGATAGGCGTAAGCGCACAGCTCTCGCCGATGTCCTTCGAAGGACTCGAGGACGTCCGGGGTGAGGCCGACGGTGGAGCCGGACGAGTCGTTCATGGGTGTCACCCTGCCACAGCCCACCGACACATTCGAGATCCAAATGCCCCTTACCTGCGGAATCAAGATCACCACGATGGCGATGTCGGCTTGTGCCCGGGTTCACGGGCACCGCCGCGATGAGTTCGGCGCGGTCGTGGCGTCTATACCTATAAACCGCCGAAGACGACGTAAGGACCACCATGCCCAGCAAGATGATCTTCATCAATCTCCCCGTCGCAGACCTGGGCCGGTCCAAGAATTTCTACGAGGCCATCGGCTGGAAGGTGAACCAGGACTTCACCGATGAGAACGCCGCCTGCATCGTCATCGACGACAATATCTGCGCCATGCTGCTCACCAGGGACTTCTTCACGACCTTCAGCAAGCGCCCGATCGCCGATACCGTCGCGACGGTCGGCGGCGCCTTCGCGTTATCGCTGGCGAGCGCGCGCGAGGTCGACATCCTCACCGAGGCCGCGCTGGCCGCTGGCGCCACCGAGGAGCTCAACGAGGATCGCCGCGCCGAGGAGGCCCAGGTCGGCATGTTCGGCCGCACCTTCATCGACCCCGACGGCCACCAGTGGGAGCCCTTCTGGATGGACTACCCCGGCAATTGATCCGCCGCGGCCGGTCGAATGGTGGCCCGGGTGCCACCATTCGAATCGCCTCGGCGAGAACGTAATTCAGCTGCCGATGAAGGTGGGCTTGCGCTTTTCGGCGAAGGCCCTGGGGCCCTCCTTGGCATCGGCGGTCCGGAACACCGCCATGCCGAGTTCGGCCTCGATCTGGAAGGCGTCCTCTTCCGGCATGGCCTCGGTCTGCCGAATGGTGCGCAGAATCGCCTGCACCGCAACGGGTCCGTTCGCCGCGATCTGCGCGGCGAGTTCGAGTGCCTTGTCCAATGCGGTGCCGTCCGGGACCACATGTCCGATCAGCCCGATCTCCTTGGCCTCGGCGGCGGTGACGTGCCTGCCGGTCAGCAGAATGTCGGCGGCGATGGTGTAGGGAATCTGGCGGACCAGCCGAACGGCCGAGCCGCCGAGCGGGAACAGGCCCCAACGCGCTTCGGACACACCGAATTTCGCGCCTTCCCCGGCCACTCGGATATCGGTGCCCTGCAGGATCTCGGTGCCACCGGCGATGGCAGGACCCTCCACCGCCGCGATCAGCGGTTTGGTGAGTCGGCGGCCCTTGAGCAGCGCCTCCAATTTGGTCGGATCGAAACTGCCCGCGGTCGATGCGTCGCCGGGATGCCGGGCCGACATCGCCTTGAGGTCCATGCCAGCGCAGAATGCGCCGCCCGCGCCGGTCAGGATCGCGACGCGGATATCGGGATCATTGTCCACCTGATCCCAGGCGTCGCGCATGATCGCCATCATCTCGGCCGACAGCGCGTTGCGGGCCTCGGGGCGATTCATGGTGACGATGAGGACGTGATCGCGCTTCTCGACGAGGCAATCTGGCATTACTCGATCTCCTGACACTCAGGGGGCCGGCGGAGTCGGCCGGATGGGCAAATTCAGCCTTGTCAGAAACAGTAACACGTTCTATTTTTAGCTCTGTGAGCTACAACATAGCGGACCTAGTCGAACACGCCATCGATCTGATGCCCGACCGCGTAGCGCTGGCCGACGACGGCCGCGAGGTGACTTACGCGCAGCTGGAGGAGCGGGCCAATAAACTCGCCAACTACCTGCTGCAACAGGGTGTCCAACCGGGTGACAAGGTGGGCATCTATTCACGGAACACGATCGAGGCCGTCGAGGCCATGGTCGCGGTCTTCAAGGCCCGCGCCGTGATGATCAACGTGAACTTCCGATATATCGAGAACGAGTTGCAGTATATCTTCGACAATTCGGATATGGTCGCCCTGATCCACGAGCGCCGCTACAGCGACCGGGTGAGTGGAGTCCGCCCCAAGACACCTCTGTTGAAAACGGTCATCGTCGTGGACGACGATACGACCGACACCATCCCCACCGCAGCGGATTCGGTTGAATACGAGGCGGTGCTCGAGCAGTCCTCGGGTGAGCGGAACTTCGGCGAGCGGTCCGCCGACGATATCTTCATGCTCTACACCGGCGGCACCACCGGCCTGCCCAAGGGCGTGATGTGGCGGCACGAGGATTGGTGGCGTGTACTCGGCGGCGGCATCAACTTCCTCACCGGCGAATACGTCGAGGACGAATGGCATCAGGCCAAGACCGGCGCGGGCAATCCGCAGATGGTCCGGTTCCCGATTCCGCCGATGATCCACGGTGGCTCACAGACGGCGACCTTCCACAGCCTCTTCGACGGCGGCAAGGCCGTGATGATCCCGGAGTTCACCGGGCACGGGGTGTGGCAGCACATCGACCGGCACAAGATCAACCTCATCTTCATCACCGGTGACGCCATGGCCCGGCCGATGGTCGACGCCCTGATCGAGGGCAATCCGGAAACCGGTGCACCGTACGACCTTTCGAGCCTGTACCTGATCGCGAGCAGTGCCGCGCTGTTCTCGCCGACGCTCAAGGACAAGTTCCTGGAACTGCTGCCCAACCGGATGATCACCGATTCCATCGGCTCCTCCGAAACCGGTTTCGGCGGTCTTTCCGTTGTCGCCAAGGGCGCCAACCACACCGGTGGTCCCCGGGTGAAGATCGACGCCGCCACCCAGGTGCTCGACGATGACGGCAATCCGGTGGTGCCGGGCTCCGGGCAGGTCGGTTTCCTCGCGCGCAGCGGCCACATTCCGGTCGGCTACTACAAGGACGAGGCCAAGACCAAGGCAACGTTCAAGGAGTTCAACGGAATTCGCTACTCGATTCCGGGTGACTACGCCCGGGTCGAGGAGGACGGCACCGTCACCATGCTCGGCCGCGGCTCGGTCAGCATCAACAGCGGTGGCGAGAAGATCTACCCGGAGGAGGTCGAGGGCGCGCTCAAGATCCATCCCGAGGTCTTCGACGCGCTGGTGGTCGGTGTTCCCGACGAGCGGTGGGGGCAGCGGGTGGTCGCGGTCGTGCAGTGTCGCGGAGATAAGCGGCCCACCCTGGAGGAACTGCGTCCGGTGCTCACCCAGGAGATCGCGTCCTACAAGCAGCCGCGCAGCCTGTGGTTCGTGGACCAGATCAGGCGCAATCCGGCGGGCAAGCCGGATTACCGCTGGGCCAAGGCGCAGACCGAGGAGCGCCCGGCCGACGAGCACGCCGAGGCGAGCGGCAAGTAAGACGGCAGGGACGACCTGAGACCGGCGGGGCTGCCGCGAAAAGCGCGGCAGCCCTGTGTCGTTCGAGGTCGCTGTGTCGTTCGAGGTCGTCGTGTCCTTCGCGATTGTTTGCGGCTGGCATTGGGATAGGAGATCGAATTGGCAATGCGCTATGGATTTTTCGAGGCCACCGCGAATGGCTTCGCGCCGTTGCCGTTCGCGGCCAGCGCCTGGTCGCCGAAGATGCTCAACGGCCCCGCCATCTGCGGTCTCATGGCCAGAGCGCTGGAGCGGCAGCACTGTTCGGAAGGGTTCACACCGGCCCGGCTGACCGTCGACCTGTTCCGCCCGACACTCAATAAGCCGGTGACCGTGGTGACCGAGCTGGTCCGGGAGGGGCGGCGAATCCTGGTCGCCGATGCCGCGTTGATGCAGGACGGCGCGGATATGGCCAGGGCGACGGCGATATTCCTGAAGCGATCCCACCAGCCGCCGGGCAGCCTGTGGACCCGTGCCCGCGATCCGGAGCCGCCCTCGGTGCCGGTCGCGACGGGCCCGACCGTACCGCTGTGGGGCAGCGACGCACACGCCGACGGCTGGTCGTCCAGCATGGGCGAGCATCAGAACGACAGCCGAAAGCGCATGTGGCAGGTGCCGATGCCGGTAGTGGAGGGGGAGACCCCGTCCGGATTCGTCGGTGCCGTGGTGATCGGTGAGTCGACGAGCCTGATGACGAACTGGGGCAGTGCCGGGATCGGATTCATCAATACCGATATGACGTTGGCACTGGCGCGCACACCCGTCGGACTGGAGATCGGCGTCGAGGCCGACAATCACATCAGCGCGGACGGAATCGCCGTCGGCAGTGCGACATTATTCGATCGATCCGGATCCTTCGGCACCTGTGTGGTGACCGCGCTGTCGAATGCCGAGCGGCAGGTCGACTTCTCCGACGATTCCGTGCTACGGGCGCGAGTCGGGATCTGACCTTCGATCCGGAAGAGGTCGCGATGCCGTTATGCGGCCGTGTGGTCCTCGATCAACCCGACGAACAACTGCCGGATCGGTTCGGGCAGTGTAGTGCGGAATCGTTGGACGTGAATTTCGAACGGCTTGCCGGTCTTGCGATTTCGGAGCTGGATGGTGGGGTCGCGGCGGCCGATGTATACCCGACCGGTGTTCCACAGGCGGTGGAAGTCGGGCTGGGTGCCCAGCTCGCGCAGTAGCACCTGGACATCGGCTCGTTCACCGGCGCGGCCCGCGTAGCCGCGAAAACGCCCGACCATCAGATCGGCCTCGCGTTCCCATTCCTCGATCACCAGCCGCGCCCGCGGATCGGTGAACATCCAGCGCAGCACGTTGCCATTCGACTGCAGGCCGGGAAATGCCTCGTCGAAGGCCGCATTGCAGTCGATGACGTGCCAGCCGTCATCGAGTGCGGCGGCCAGATGCGGTGTCAGGGCATCGAGTGTCCTGCGGACCGCCGGGCCGGGCTGTTGCGGTCCGGAGTCGGTGAACCGTTGCTGTGCAAGGTGATACAGATGCACGCGCTCGTCCGGATCCAGGCCGAAAACCTGGGCCAGGGCGTCGAGTACGGATGGACTCGGATTGAACGCCCCACCCTGTTCGATCTTGGCGAGGTAGCCGACGCTGGAATGGATCGCCTCGGCCAGTTGCTGTCGACTCAGACCGCCCGGATTCGCCGCGGTCGGTCGCAGCCGCCGCGCACGCACGAATTCGGCAAGCGTCGGCACCCGTAGCTCATCCATAGGACCTCAATCTTTTTGCGTCGCACCGCTTTGCGCAACCTCGATCAGCGCCAGCGCCGCACGACTGATCCGCGCGGCGGCATCGTCGAGATCCGGTTGACCGACATCGAGCCAGGCGATCACCGCGTCCAGGATGAAGGCGGGGATGACCTGCGCTGCCCAGTCCTGCCACGGTCCGTCCGCGATCGCGGTGGTGAGATAGCGCTGGGCCAGCAGCGTCGAGTAGCTGCGGACCAGATCGGTGACATCACGGAATTCGGGCTCGCGAACGGCGTGGCGGAACAGCAGGCGAAAGGCCTCCGGATCCGCGGCGGCCGCGGCCAGTAAGGCGGAAATGCTGGTGCCGTCGATATTTTCGGTGCCGACCGCATCGCCGAGTCGGGTGTAGGCCCGTTCGAGTACGGCTGCGTACAGATCGGCCTTCGAGGCGAAGTGCCGGTACAGGATCACATGCGTAATGCCCGCTTCCGCGGCGATGTCATCGAGACCCGTTGCGCTGAAGCCATTTCGGGCCACGGCGCGGGTGGCGGCGGCCAGGATCTGCTCGCGTCGCTCGGCGCGCGGCATGCGTCGCGCGGGCGTCGGGTTCTTCGGCAAGACATCACCTCCTTGTTCAAGTGGAATGATACAAGCGATTATGTTTAAGTTGACTTGTACAAGCTAGCGTGTAGCTCGAGGAGTGAGCCATGACCGCCGATTCGCCGGAACTCGTCTGCCCCTTCACCGGCGGCGATGCCACGCCCACCTCGATCAGCCGGGTCCGCACCGCCACCGGCGACCAAGCCTGGAAGGTCACCGGCTATCGCAAGGTCAAGGAGTTGTTCACCGACGTGCGGCTCGGCCGCTCCCATCCGACGCCGGAAACCGCGGCGCGGTCATCGGAATCGGTGTTCTTCGGTCGGCCGTTCGGCAACTTCGAGACCGAGCCCGCCGATAACGCCCGCATGCGCGGACTGCTGAATCCGATGTTCTCGGCCAAGCGGATGCGCGAACTGACCCCGCGGGTCGCCGCGTTCACCACCCAACTGCTCGACGACATGGCCGAACAGGGCTCGCCCGCCGACCTGCACAAGGCCTTCGCCGAACCGCTGCCCCTGCTGGTCATCAGCGAACTGCTCGGCGTGCCCTACGAGGATCGCGCACAGTTCCGTGCCTGGAGCGAGGCGCTGTTCGACACCAGCGACGGCGCGAAATCGGGACAGGCCGGGGCCGAATGGTTCCTCTATTGCAAGTCGCTGGTCGAACGGCGCCGCCGCGAACCGGGCGAGGGCGTGATCGCGAAGCTGTGCGAGGTGCCGGACCTGCCCGACGATGCCATCGCGACCCTGTCCATGGGGTTGCTCCTGGCCGGGCACGAGACCACGGTCGTCGAAATCGGACTGTGCACCGTGCAATTGCTGCGTAATCCGGCACAGTGGCAGAAGCTGGTCCAGCGGCCGGAGCTGATACCGGGCGCGATCGAGGAACTGCTGCGGGTACACGACTCCACCGCCTTCGCCCGCTATGCGCGCACCGATATGGAGATCGACGGCGTCACCGTCCGGACCGGCGATCTGGTGCTGTTGGATGTCGATTCGGCCAACCACGATCCGGAGATCTTCACCAACGCACGCCAGCTCGACGTGACCCGGGCGGAGGGTCAGCATCTGGCGTTCGGCTATGGCCTGCACTATTGCACCGGTGCCCCGCTGGCCCGCATTGAACTGCAGGTCGCTTTCGGTCAGCTCATATCCCGCTTCCCGACCCTGCATCTGACCGTCGATCCCGACACCCTTCCGGTGCGGGAGAACGTGGTCACCAAGGGCCTGACCGCATTGCCCGTCGCATGGTGACCGCGGTCCGGATCTGCACCGCGATCGCCTCTGTCCTGGTCGGTGTTGCGGCTCCGACTTCCGCTATGGCCGAGCCGGTGTCGTGCGCACCGGCCGTGGTGACCATTGCCGCCGCCGCGGTCGTGCGGGATGAGGACTGGGCCGAGGGCTTGGCCTATGACGCGCACGGCGACCTCTGGGTCTCGCGGGTGCGGCGCAATGAGGTGGTGCGCTACGACCCGTCGGGTCGGGTGAGCGCCACCGTGGCCGTCCCGTATCCCGGTGCGGTGAAACTCGGTCCGGACCAACGGATCTACGTGACGTACGGCAACTTCCTCACCAATCTGGTGCCGGGTGCGACCGGCGGCGGGGTCGTGCGCATCGATCCCGAGGCCGCGACACCGGAGGCCGAGACCTTCGTCTCCGGACTCGGGATGGCCAATGGCGCGGCCTTCGACGCGGCGGGCAACCTCTTCGTCGCCGACACCTCGACCGGCGTCATCCGGATCCGGCCCGACGGGCAGGTCGATACCGAATGGTCGAGCCAGGCAAGGCATTTCGGTGCCGACGGCATTCTGGTCGACGGCAATGCCCTCTACGTCACGCTGTATCTCAGCCCGAACGGCCGCATCCTGCGCATCCCGCTCGACGATCCGGCGCACGCCACCGTCGTCGCGGATCTGGCCGCCGGACCCGGCGCACCACCGCTGCCCGACGATCTGGCCATCGGCCCGGACGGCCTGCTCTACGACGCCGCCACCTCCGGGCGACTGGTGCGTATCAACCCGGCGGACCACTCGATCTGCACCATCCTGACCGGTGAGCCGATGACCTCGATCGTCGTAACACCCGAGCGCGACTTCCTGGTCGGCACCGCGAGCGGAAATCTGCTGCGGGTGCGTCCGACCGATTGAAATCGACTGTCCTGCCCGAGAACTCAGACACAGTAAGGAGTGCGCCATGACCGTGGAATCGACGCATGGCTGTCCGGTCACCGGTTCGGTCGACACCATCCGCCGGACGCGGACCGCGCTGGGCGACGAAGGCTGGCTGGCCACCAGTTACGCGCAGGTCCGGACGCTATTCGCCGATCCACGGCTGGGCCGCGCCCATCCGAGGCCGGAAACCGCGGCGCGGGTATCGGATTCGGTGTTCTTCGGCGGTCCGCTCGGCAATTTCGAGACCGAGCCCGCCGATCAGGCGCGGCTGCGCGAGTTGGTGGTGCCGTTCTTCTCGCCGCGGCGGATGCGCGATCTCGGGCCGCGGGTGGAAGAGCTGACCACGCGGTTGTTCGACGAGATGGCCGCCAAGGGCGCACCCGCGGATCTGCACACCGCGGTGGCACTGCCGCTGCCGCTGCTGGTCATCTGCGAGTTGCTGGGTGTGCCCTATGCGGACCGCGATCAGTTCCGCGCCTGGACCGAAGCGCTCGGCGACCAGCAGGACGGTGCGAAGGTGCAGCAGGGGGTCGCCGGGCTGTTCGAGTACTTCATGGCGTTGGTGCAGCGCAAACGCAGCGATCCCGCCGATGATGTGCTGTCGCATCTGTGCGCCAGGGACGATCTGTCCGATCAGGGCATCGCGACCCTCGGTCTCGGACTGTTGTTCGGCGGCCACGAGACCACGGTGGTGCAGATCGGGGTCGGCGCCAAACGGCTGCTGGAGAATCTGACGCAATGGCAGGCGCTGGTCGACGATCCCGGCCTGGTGCCGACCGCGATCGAGGAACTGTTGCGGGTGGCCGACGCCACCCAGATGCCCCGCTATGCGCGCACCGATATGGAGATCGACGGCAATGCGGTGCACGCGGGCGATCTCGTGCTGCTGGATCTGACCGCGGCCAACCATGATCCGACGGTCTTCGCCGATCCCGACCGCGTCGATGTGACCCGCAAGGACGGCTCCCATGTGACCTTCGGATACGGCGCGCGCCACTGCATCGGCGCACCACTGGCTCGCATCGAACTGCACACCGTATTCACCCAGTTGGTGACCCGCTTCCCGACCATGCGGCTGGCCGTCGATCCGGCCGCGGTGCCGATGCGCACCAACAGCTTCACCGGCGGTGTCGAGGAGTTGCCCGTGAAGTGGTGAAAACCGTTGGCGTAACCGGATCTTGTTAGGCTGCTCCCTTCGGGGGATGCAGGCTGACAGGAGTACGGTTATGCCCTTCGTAACCTCCGCTGGCGCGAAAGTCCACTTCTTCGACAGCGAAGGGACGGGGCCAGCGGTGGTGCTGGGGCACGCCTTTCTCATGGATCACGAGATGTTCGCGAACCAGGTTGCCGCACTGGCACCGAAATACCGTGTCATCTCGATCGATGCGCGCGGGCACGGGCTGACCGAGCACGATGACAGCGCCTTCAGCTTCTGGGATCTGGCCCGCGACGCCTGGGCGGTGCTCGACCGGCTCGGCATCGACCGGGTGGTCGTCGGCGGCGCGGGCCAGGGTGGATTCACCGCGCTGCGCATGGCATTGCTGTGCCCGCCCCGGGTGGACGGGTTGGTCCTGCTCGGCTGCTCGGCGCGGGCGTACAGCGAGGTACAGCACATCGGCTACCGGCAGGTCACCGATGCCTGGACCGGGACCGCGCCGTTGGCGGCGATCGCGAAGATGGTCGCGGGCCTGGTCATCGGCGGCGACCGGGCCGATCATCAACCGTGGCTGGCGAAATGGCTGAGCGGTGATCGCGAACGCGTGGTCGCGGCGGCCGACTGCCTGGTCAATGTGGATGACATCACCGACCTGCTCGGCGATATCGCCTGCCCGGCATTATTGGTTCGCGGTGCCGCCGACCCCGCCTTCGATCACGACACCATGGACGCATTGGCGCAGGGACTCGGCGGCCGGGCGGAATTCCACACCGTCGAGGGTGCGGCGCACACGCCGAATCTGACCCACGCGCACGAAATCGACCGGCTGCTGCTGGAATTCCTCGGTCGAATCGGCCGGTAGTACTACTGGCCGGTGGTACCACTGGCCATGGGGTGACCAACGCCTGGTCCGGCGAAACTCTTGCCCACAGCGCGGCGCACTTGTTGTATTCGATATGGCGGCGCCGCCAATTCCGTTCCGGTCGAACGTGATTCACACAAAACGCACTGGGGGTGTCGCCGTCGTGCGGCCCCGGCGTGGGTAGGAAATGCAATGAGGGTTTCTTTTCTGTTCGGTGGCCAGGTCAGCCTGACGGCGGAGGTCATCGATGAGTTCTGCACGCGGTGTCCGGCCATCGCGCTCGCCTATGACGAGGCCGCCGCGGCGACCGGATTATCGGTGGATCGCCTGCGCGCCAGGGAAATGGCCGAAGAGCTGGCGAGCGCACCGGAGGATCGGCACAGCCTCGGCGCACTGCGTCAGGCGGCCTTCGCGCTGGGGCTGGCCGAGGAGCTGGCCGCACGCGGCTTCGAGCCGGAGGCAGCCGGTGGTTTGAGCCTCGGCGCGCTGATCAGCACCTGTGTGGCCGGAGCCGTGTCGCGATATGAACTGTTCGGCATGCTGCACCACCGTCGGCTGGTACCGGAATCGCCGGAAGGCGTTGCCGCGCATGGGATGGGACTGATGTACGTGCCGATCGAGGACGATCCGGCGAATTACTACGGTGAGCGACGGCCCGGTGTGCACCTCGCGGTGGATACCGGGCCGATCGATCAGGTGCACCGGTCGTTTGTGCTGTCGGGTTATCTCAGCTCGCTGCAGGAGATACTGGCCGAGATCGAGGCGTCGTCCGATACCCGGCAGATGTTCGTCCTCGATGCGTACAAGGGTGCGTTCCATTCGCCGCTGCAGCAGCATGCCGCGGACTTCATGCGCGGGTTCGTCGACGGCATGACCTTCCTCGATCCGAAATTCCCGGTCTGCTCGCCGGTGCGCCAGCGCAGCCTGACTACCGCCGACGATGTCCGAGATTTCGTGCTGCACAACAACTTGCTGTCGGCCAGGTATGAGCCGTTGATCCAGGAGATGGATCGCATCGGCGTGCGCGGCGGCCTGATCCTCGGGCCGGGCCTGCCGCAACCCGCGGTTCGTCCCTTCCCGGTGGAATTGGTAGCCGAGCCGACCGATCTCGACCGGCTGCCGGAATTGGCGGTGCTGCTCGGCGAGCGGGATGTGCAGAGCGTATGAAGCGTTTCGAACAGCGCCGGGTGCTGGTGACGGGAGCGGGTTCCGGAATCGGCCGGGCGATCGCATTGCGGCTGCTCGCGGAGGGCGCGACGGTGGTCGGTATGAGCCGGACCGGCGATGGCCTCACCAAGACCGAACAGATCGCGCTCGATCAGGGCGATGGCGACCGGCTGACCGTTGCGATGCTGGATATTTCGGATGAGGCGGCCGTCACGCATACCGTGCCCGCCGCGATCGCCGGGATCGGCGGTCTGGACGTTCTGGTGAATGCGGCCGGGATCGTGCGGTTGTCGCATACCCACGAGACCGACACCGTGCTGTGGAATACCGTCCTCGGCACCAATCTGACCGGATCGTTCCTGGTCACCAGGACCGCCTTGCCCGCACTGCTGGACTCCGGGCGTGGCGTGGTGGTCAATATCAGCTCGAATGCCGCATCCTATGCCGCGCCGTATCGGGCGGCGTACGCGGCGAGTAAGGGCGGGCTGGAGGCCTTCACGCGGGTGCTGGCATTGGAATACAGCAAGCGGAATCTGCGTGCGGTCTGCGTCTCGCCCGGCGGTATCGAGACGGCCATGACCTACAGCCTGTTGGACGTGCCGCCGGATATCGACCCGGGCCTGCTGAGCAAGATGGCTCCGGCCATCGGCCCGCTGCTGGGTGCACCGGAGATGGTCGCGGGCGTGGTCGCCATGGTCGCCTCCGATGACGGCGAATTCATCACGGGCACAACGATTCACGTCGACGGCGGCGCGCACATCTAAGTGGGCGAGGAAGTCAGATAACGCTGGAGGGTCGGTGCGATGTCGGCGATGATCTGATCGCGGGTCAGGCCGACCACCGGCGGCAGTTCGAGCACGTAGCGGCACAGTGCGAGCCCGAGCATCTGGGTGACGATCAATCCCCCGCGGCGCTGCGCGTCGGCCGGATCGCCGAAGCGCAGCACCGCGGGGAGCACCTGTTCGGTGAAGATCTGCCGAAAGCGTTCGCTCACGGTCTCATCGGTGATCGATGAGCGCAGCAGAATCACCAGCACCTTGTTATCGGGCTGGTCCTCCCAGATCGCCAGGAATCGGCGAACCAGCAACTCGCCGAGGCCGCTCGGCTCGGCCGACGCCAGATCCGGCAGCTCGAGGCGCACATCGACAGCCGCGGCGAACAGTCCGTCCTTGCTGCCGAAGTAGCGCATCACCATCGACGGATCGATGGCGGCGTCGGCGGCGATGGCGCGGATGGTCGCCTTGCGGAACCCCTCCGCGGCGAAGCGGGCGCGGGCGGCTTCCAGGATGGTCGCACGGGTCGCGTCCGAGCGGCGCGCAGGCGGTTGATCAGCGTCGATACTCATGCCAACAAGTGTAGGCCAACAACTGTTGACTTTCCTAGTCGAACAGGGCTACGGTTATGCCAACAAGCGTTGGCCTACAGATGTTGACTTAGGAGTTCCGATGAACACCACCCCGCTGCCGGAGACCACTTCAGTCGTCATCGTCGGGGCCGGTCCGGCCGGATTGACCACCGCGATCACCCTCGCCGACGCCGGAATCGACTTCGTTCTGCTGGACCGGCTCGCCGAGGGCGCAAATACCTCCCGCGCCGCCGTCGTGCACGCCAGGACGCTGGAGGTGCTCCAGGAACTCGGCATCGCCGATGAACTCGTCTCTCGCGGCATCGTGGTGCCGACCTTCACGGTGCGCGACCATGGCCGCACCCTGGCCACCGTCCGGTTCGACGGACTGCCCACCGAGTACCCGTACACGCTGATGGCTCCGCAGGACATCACCGAGGCGGTCCTGCTCGAGCGACTGCGCAAGGCGGGCGGCGAGGTGCGCCGACCCTACGAGATCACTCGCGTCGCCGACGAAAACGATGGCGTCACAGTCGAATACACCGATGACACCGGCGCGAGCGGCCGTATTCGCGCGGACTATGTGGTCGGTGCCGACGGTATGCACAGCGTCGTCCGGGAGCAGGCGGGCATCGGCTTCACCGGCGCGAGCTACCCGGAATCCTTCGTGCTCGCCGATGTCCGGATGGACTGGCCGATCGCGCGCAACGAAGTGGCGCTGCACCTTTCACCCGAGGGCGTGACGGTGGTCGCGCCACTGCCCGATGGCACCGAGCCGAACCGCTACCGTGTCGTCGCCACGGTCGCTGAGGCCCCCGAACACCCGACCGTCGAGGACATCCAGACCATCCTGGACACTCGCGGCCCCGGCGGCACCGTGCAGGTCCGCGAGGTGCAGTGGAGTTCGCGCTTCCGGGTCCACCACCGGGTGGCCGACCACTACGGCGCGGGCCGCGTGCTGCTCGCAGGCGACGCCGCCCATGTGCACAGCCCGGCGGGCGGACAGGGCATGAACACCGGCATCCAGGACGCCGCCTTCCTCGGCCCCTTGTTGGCCCGAGTCATCAACGGCGAGCCCGACACCGTACTGGACACCTACGAAACCACCCGCCGCCCAGTAGCTCTCGGCGTCGTCGCCTTCACCGACCGCATGACCAAGATGGCCACCCTGCGCCCCCTGCCGGCCCGCCTGGCCCGCAACACCGCAATATCGCTGTTGACCAGCATCCCCACCATCCGCACCAAACTCGCCTACCAACTGGCCGAACTCGCCACCCGCTGACCGACACCGAACGCCTCTGCCCGCCAGCGGAGGCGTTCGTCATTCAGGAGTTGGACTACTCACCACGGAGCAGATCCATGATCTCGTCCGTGCTCGTACCTTCGCTGTCTCGGCCGTCCGAGGTTCCGCGCAGCCGTCCGACGATGCGTTGTCCACGAGTGACTTCGGCACAGCGATCGGCCCGCCGGTGGCAGGTCCGGCGGGCCGATTCAGGGGCGGATGCCGACCCTTTCGAGCGATCTGCAAGCAGTCGCCAGCGGATGGGTCAGGCAGGGGTTTCCGCGAGGAGTGAGCCGATGGCTCGCAGGTGGTCGGTGGCCGCGCCGAGCGCGAATTCATTGTGCTTGGCGGCGGTGAAGTAGTTGTGCACGATGTGGTCGCGGTCGATGCCGACGCCGCCGTGCACGTGGACCACGGTGTGCGCCACCCGATGTCCGGCATCGGCGGCCCAGAATTTGGCGGTGTGCACCGCTTCGGCGCTGGCCAGATCCTCCGAGACCCGCCAGGCGGCCTGGGTGACCGCCAGCCGCAGGCCCTGGACGTCGATGTAGGCGTCGGCGAGGCGCTGGGCGACGGCCTGGAAGCTGCCCACCGCCTTGCCGAATTGTTCACGCTCGCGGGCGTATTCGGCGACCAGCTCGAGTGCGCGTTCCAGCGTGCCCAATTGCTGAGCGCTCAGTCCGAGCCAGGCGCGGGTCAGGATCCAGTCCAGGATCTCCGCGCCGGAGGCCACCGTGGCGACCAATTCGGCCGGGGTGTCGTGGAATTCGACGCCGAACTCGGCGCTGAAGTCCACCACGCGCTGGGCGGTCACCTTGACCGTCGTGTCGGCGGGATTCACCAGGAACAGGGCCGGAGTTCCGGAAACGGTGGCGGGGATCAGGATGCGGGCCGCGCGGTCGGCGTAGGGCACCGTGGTCTTGGCGCCGGTGAGCCGCCAGCCGCCATCGGCCTCGTGCGCCACCGTGGTCGGTTTGGTCGGCTCCCAATTGTGTTCCTCGGCCAGCCCGGCGGTGAGGATGATGCTGCCATCGGCCGCCCGGCGTGCCCAATCCTGCTGGGCGTCGGAGCCGAACTGTGCGAGCGTGCCCGCGCCGACCACGATCGACCACAGGTACGGCACCGCCGCGACGTGCCTGCCGAGTTCGCGCAGCACGGCGCTCTGCTCGAGTGCGCCGAAGTCGCCGCCGCCCACCGCTTCGGGCAGTGCGGCGGCCAGCACGCCGGTCTCGGCGAGGGACTGCCACAGCGGCTCGTCGAAGCGGCCCTCGGCGTCGAGTTCGCGGATCCGGTCGGCGGTGACCAATTTGGCGCAGACCTCGGCGGTCAGGCGGGTCAGGTCGAGCTGAGCTTCGGTGGGTGTGAAATCCATGGTGTCTACGTGCTTTCTGCTCAGCGCGCCGCGGCGGGTTGCTCGAGTGCGGTCATGGCGATGATGTCGCGCTGGACCTCGTTGGTGCCGCCGCCGAAGGTCAGGATCAGCGCCGCGCGGTGGAACCGCTCCAAGCGTCCGCGCAGTTCCGCGCCGGGGGAGTCCTGGCGCAGATATGCCTGCGGTCCCAGGATTTCCATCAGCAGGCGGTAGGCCTCGGTGGCCAGTTCGGTGCCGTAGACCTTGCAGGTCGAGGCGTCCCATGGCCGCGGCGCGGCATCGCCGCCCGCATCGGCCCGGCTGGCGATCTCCCAGTTCAGCAGCTTCAGGTACTCGACCTTGGCCTGCACCCTGGCCAGATTGAGCCGCACCCATTCCTGGTCGATCACCCGGGAGCCATCACCGGCCTTGGTATTGCGGGCCCATTCGGTGGTCTGGTTCAGCGCGACGGTGAGCGGACCGGCGGAGGTCAGCGCGACACGTTCGTGGTTGAGCTGATTGGTGATCAGCGCCCAGCCGCCGTTCTCCTGGCCGACCAGCGAGCTGGTGGGAACCCGGACGTCCTGGTAATAGGTGGCGCTGGTGTCCGGTCCGGCCATGGTGTGCACCGGAGTCCAGGAGAAGCCCTCGGCCGTGGTCGGCACGATGAGCATGCTGATGCCCTTGTGCTTCTTGGCATTCGGATCGGTGCGCACCGCCAGCCAGACATAGTCGGCGTAGGCGATCAGGCTGGTCCACATCTTCTGGCCGTTGATCACGTAGTCGTCGCCGTCGCGCACCGCCGTGGTGCGCAGGCTGGCCAGGTCGGTGCCCGCGCCCGGCTCGGAATAGCCGATGGAGAAGTGCAGTTCGCCCGCGGCGATCTTGGGCAGGAAGAACTTCTTCTGCTCCTCGCTGCCGTAATGCATGATCGTCGGCGCCACCGAATTGATGGTCAGGAAAGGCACCGGCGCGCCCGCGATGGCCGCCTCATCGGTGAAGATCAGCTGGTCCATGGTCGGGCGATCCTGCCCGCCGAACTCCTTGGGCCAGGCCAGGGTGAGCCAGCCGTCGCGGCCCATTTCCTGGACCACCTCGCGGTAGACGTTGCCGTGCCCGTACTCGCCGGTGGTCGCGCTCAGCGCGGCTCGGCGCTCCGGGGTGATCAGCCGCGCGAAATAGTCGCGCAGCTCCGCACGGAGCTGTTCCTGCTGCGGCGTGTACGCAATGCGCATGGCAGTACCTCTTGGGGGGTGGTCAGCCGACGGAGCTTGTGGAGTCGGCGGGGTGGGTATAGCGGATGGGGGTGGTCAGCCGACGGAGCTTGTGGAGTCGGCGGGGTGGGTATAGCGGATGGGGTGGTCAGCCGACGGAGCTTGCGGAGTCGGCGGGTGGGTATAGCGGATGGGGGTGGTCAGCCGACGGAGCTTGCGGAGTCGGCGGGGTGGGTATAGCGCAGCCTTCGTTCGATGTCGGATAACCGATCATTGCATATGAACTGAAACATGTTCCAGTATTGCGAGCGAATGTGGTCGATGACGACGCACGACATCAGATCGTGTTGTTAGGCTTCGACTAGAGCATCAGTGAAGGAGTTGCCATGAAGGTCAGTGTCGATCTGGACCAGTGCGAAGCCAATGGAATCTGTGTCGGAATCGCCCCCGACGTGTTTGAACTCGATGATGACGATCAGCTGCACATCTTGGTCGGCGAGGTGGCCGAGGATCGGCTCGATGATGTCCGCGACGCGGTTGCCCAGTGTCCGAAAGCGGCCCTCCGGCTGCAGTGACGGGTGCTTGCCGTAAACAAGAACACGTTCTAGAGTCGGCCCCGTGAGTGAGCGGAGCGAACGAACCAGATCACAGCGTGTATCACACACGGCGGAACCGAGCGCCAGCGAGGTGCAGCCGTGAGTGATGCAGACAACAGCGGTGTGAGCCTCGCGGGCCGGGTAGCCATCGTTACCGGTGGCGGCGCGGGACTGGGACGGGCCGAGGCGCTCGCCCTGGCGGGTGCGGGCGCGTCGGTGGTGGTCAACGATCTGTCGGAATCGGATGCGGTGGCCGAAACCCTCGCCGATATCCGGGCGCTCGGCGCCAAGGCGGAGTTCGTCGCGGGCAGCATTGCCGAACGTGCGACCGCCGATGCGCTCATCAGCACCGCCGAAGAGGCGTTCGGCGGCGTCGACATTGTGGTGAACAATGCGGGCATCACCCGCGACCGAATGCTGTTCAACATGTCCGATGAGGACTTCGACGCGGTGATCGCGGTCCATCTGCGCGGTCATTTCCTGTTGTCGCGCAATGCGGGCGCCTACTGGCGGGCCAAGTCCAAGGCGGCGGGCGCGCCGATCTACGGCAGGCTCGTCAACACCTCCTCCGAGGCCGGACTGCTCGGCCCGGAGGGGCAGGCCAACTACGGTGCCGCCAAGGCCGGTATCACCGCACTGACGCTCTCCGCCGCGCGCGGGCTGTCCCGTTTCGGCGTCCGCGCCAATGCCATTGCGCCGCGGGCGCGCACCGCCATGACCGAGGCGGTCTTCAGTGCTGCACCGGAGGGCGGTATCGATCCGCTCGCGCCGGAGCACGTCGCCCGGTTGGTCGCCTTCCTCGCCTCGCCCGCCGCCGATGCGGTCAACGGGCAGTTGTTCGTGGTCTATGGGCCGATGGTCGCGCTGATGGCCGCACCGGTGGTCGAGCAGCGCTTTGATGCGGCCGGTGACCAATGGAATTCCACTGATCTCGCCGCCACGCTCGGCGGTTACTTCGCGGAGCGCCCCGCCGGGCGTACGTTTTCTGCATCTTCGCTGATCGATCTCGACCGCTAGCAAGTGCTTGCAGGTTGCTTGCTTGGTCGGGTTTGCTTAGTGATGGCAGCCGCCCTCGGGCGGCTGACCAGCTGTTGATCACCCCTCTGGCAGTTGGTAGACATGGGAGTCAAGGTGTGCCCCGCCTCACAAGGGTTAGGTCATCCTGAATTGATACAGGTTGCAAATTCATAGGCCGAACCAAGCAAAAAGAGCTGTTCGAAAGTGTGAAAAAGCTTCCTACGGCAATGTGAACGTGTTCTAATCGTTGCGGCGATGCGGCCGAGGAGGGGCATCGTGCGGTGTGCAGTATTAGCAGGATGAGCAAGGAGGATCGCGCATGAACGAGGTCCTTGCCGTGCCATTGCGTGCTGTTGGCGGGTTTTTCGAACTTGTTGCCGACGTTGCGCGGGCCAGCATTAGACGACCGTTCCAAGGGCGCGAGTTCATTGATCAGGCCTGGTTCATCGCACGCGTTTCGATCATTCCGACATTGCTGGTCGCGATTCCGTTCACCGTATTGGTGAGCTTCACGCTCAACATCCTGTTGCGGGAAATCGGCGCCGCCGATCTCAGCGGCGCGGGTGCGGCATTCGGCGCGGTCACTCAGGTCGGGCCGATTGTCACGGTATTGATCGTCGCCGGCGCCGGCGCCACCGCGATCTGCGCGGATCTCGGTGCCAGAACCATCCGCGAGGAGATCGATGCGATGCGCGTGCTCGGCATCGATCCGATACACCGGCTGGTCGTGCCGCGGGTGCTGGCCTCGATGTTCGTGGCATTGCTGCTGAACGGCCTGGTGTCCACCATCGGCATCGTCGGCGGCTTCCTGTTCTCGGTGCTGCTGCAGGATGTGAATCCCGGTGCGTTCGTCAATGGCATCACCCTGCTCACCCATCTGCCCGAGCTGGTCATCTCCGAAGTGAAGGCCGGTTTGTTCGGGCTGATCGCCGGACTGGTGGCCTGTTATCTCGGCCTGAATGTCAAAGGTGGTCCCAAGAGTGTCGGTGATGCGGTGAATCAGACCGTTGTCTTCGCCTTTATGGCCCTGTTCGTGGTGAACGTCGTGGTCACCGCCGTCGGCATCAAGTTCTCGGCGCGGTGAGGCGATGGCGTTCGTAATCCAGTCCCGGTTCCCGCGTACCGTGCGGCGAGTGCGTCGTTTTTCGGACTCGCTCGATTCGGTGGGTAAACAAGCGGTGTTCTACGCGCAGGCGATCGGTGCCATCCCCCGCGCACTGCTGCACTATCGGACCGAGACGATTCGATTGATCGCCGAGATCAGCATGGGCACAGGCGCTTTGGCCGTGATCGGCGGCACGGTCGTCATCGTCGGATTTCTCACGCTGTTCACCGGCGGCACCATCGCGGTGCAGGGTTACAGTTCGCTCGGCAATATCGGCGTCGAGGCGCTGACGGGCTTCTTCGCGGCCTTCATCAATGTGCGCATCGCGGCGCCGGTGATCTCCGGAATCGGTTTGGCCGCAACGATCGGCGCGGGTTCGACCGCGCAGCTCGGCGCCATGCGGGTGGCCGAGGAGATCGACGCGCTGGAGTCCATGGCGATCCGGCCGGTGCCGTATCTGGTCGGCACCCGGGTGCTGGCGGGCATGATCGCGATCGTGCCGCTGTACGCGCTGGCGGTCATCTGCTCGTTCATCGCGAGTCGCTTTGCCACCGTGGTGATCTACGGGCAGTCCGCGGGCGTCTACGACCACTACTTCTCCACCTTCCTGATCCCCAGCGACATCCTCTGGTCCTTCGCCCAGGCGATCTTCATGGCCTTGGCGGTCATGATGATCCACACCTACTACGGCTACAACGCCGCGGGCGGACCGGTCGGTGTGGGGATCGCGGTCGGCAATGCGGTGCGGGCCTCATTGGTCGCGGTGGTCACGGTGACGCTGCTGATCTCGCTGGCCATCTACGGCACCTCCGGCAACTTCCATCTCTCCGGGTAGAGCGGTATGGCAACGAAGCAATCGGGAAGCGGCCTCGGCGCGGCACTGCGCGGCGGGCTGGGGCTGAAGCTGGCCGGGCTCGGCATGGTGCTCGCGCTGGTCGCGATCGTGTCCGTCGCGATGGTCATGTTCGTCGGCGGGTTCACCAAGACGGTGACCGTCACGGTCGACGCACCGCGCAGTGGTCTGGTGCTCGACCCCGACGCCAAGGTGAAGATTCGCGGTGTGGAGATCGGCCGGGTCGCAAAAATCAAGCAGACCGGCGATGGCGCCAGGCTCACGTTGGCAATGGATCCCGAACTGCTGAAAATGGTTCCGTCCAATGCGGCCGTGGATATCAAGTCCACCACAGTATTCGGCGCCAAATACATCAATTTCATTGTGCCGGAACAAGCCTCGTCCACTTCGCTGAAGCCCGGTGCGACCGTCACGGCCCAGTCGGTGACCGTCGAATTCAATACGCTGTTCCAGCATTTGACCGATGTGCTGCAGAAGATCGAACCGGAAAAGCTCAATGCCACCCTGTCGGCGCTGGGTACCGCGCTGCAGGGGCGCGGCGAGAAGCTCGGTGATCTGCTCGCCCGCAGCGATGCCTACCTGCGCGATATCAACCCGAGTCTGCCTGCGCTGCAACGGGATCTGGTCGCCTCGACCGGCGTCACCAACCTGTACGCCGACACCGTGCCGGATCTGCTGCGCACCACCGATAACGCGACCGTGACGGCCAGGACGATCGTCGAGGAGCAGGAGAACGTCGATGCGATGCTGGCCAACCTCATCGGACTGGCCGACACCACCGGCTCGGTCCTGCGCGAGAACGAACACCCGCTGGTGACGGCGCTGGATCTGCTGCGCCCGACCACCCAGCTGCTCAACGACTACAAGCCCGCGCTGTACTGCCTGGTCGTCGGCCTGGCCAATGTGCTCCCGATCGGTGAGGACATCTTCGGCGGGCGGTTCGAGGCGGTGCCGCTGAATGCGAGTTTCATGCCCGGTGCCGATGCCTACCAGTACCCGCAGGATCTGCCGAAGGTCAACGCCACGGGCGGGCCGCACTGCGACGGCGTCGTCGACCGGGTGCCCGACAGCCACGCGAACTTCGTGGTCACCGATACCTCCGAGGGGCATGTCTGGACGCCGTCGACGACGACACATCTGAACGGTCCCAAGGTGTTCCAGATCCTGTTCGCCGGACTGCCGGGGGTGGGGCAGCCGTGAGCAGTCAGCGCGCGACAACCATCAAGCTGACCATCTTCACCGTGGTGATGGCGCTGGTCCTGGCCGGGCTGGTGGTGGTGTTCAGCCAGATGCGCTTCGCCAGGGAGAGCGGCTATCACGCGGTGTTCACCAGCTCGTCCGGCATGCTGGACGGCGCCAAGGTGCGCATCGCCGGTGTACCGGTCGGTTCCGTGACCGGGGTCCATGTCGGCAAGGACAATCTCGCCCATGTCGATTTCGACGTGGATAGCAAGTATCGGCTCTACACCAGCACCAAGGCGACCATCCGCTACGAAAACCTGGTCGGTGACCGGTATCTCGAACTGATGGAAGGGCCCGGTACCGCTCAGGTGATGTCGAAGGGCGCCACCATCGGACTCGACCGCACCGCACCCGCGCTCGATCTCGATATGCTGCTCGGCGGCTTCCGGCCGCTGCTGCGCGGCTTGGATCCGGCCCAGGTGAACGATCTGACCGAGGCGCTGCTGCAGGTCTTCCAAGGGCAGGGCGGCACGCTGGTCGCGCTGCTGAACAGCTCCGGATCGTTCAGTAAGACCCTGGCCGACCGAGATGCGTTGATCGGCAGTGTGATCGAGAATCTGAAGACCGTGCTCACCACTATCGATGAGCGCGACCAGCAGTTCGGCACCACACTCGACGAATTGCAGCGCCTGGTCAGCGGTTTGGCCGCCGATAAGGATCCGATCGGCGCGGCGCTGCCGCGGATCGCGGGCGCGACGGGGGATCTGACCGATCTGCTGCAACAGGCACGACCGGATCTGAAGACCACCTTCGAGCAGGCCGGCGCCCTCGCCGCCAACCTCGACGACGGATCCGACACCATCCAGTGGGTGCTGGATCGACTGCCGGATACCTATAAGAAGCTGGTCCGGATCGGTGCGTATGGATCGTTTCTGAACATGTACGTATGCGGCACGAACTTCCTGGTCGACGGTCCCGACGGCAAACCGCTGCACATCACCCTGCCCGGTTTGCAGACAACGGGAAGGTGTGCGAAGAACCGATGAAAGAAACCCGATCACGCGCCGCCTCCCTCGGCATCATCGGCATTGTCGTCGCTACCGCGATCTCCCTGTCGGCCCTGCAGGTCGACCGGTTGCCGTTCATCCGCTCCGGCGCGACCTACACCGCGTATTTCGCCGATGCGGGCGGACTGGTGCCCGGTGACCAGGTACAGGTCGCCGGGGTGCGCTCCGGACGGGTCGAGCAGGTGCGGTTGGACGGTGCGAAGGTCTACGTCCGGTTCACCCTGGACGAATCGGTCGTACTGGGCAATAAAACGAGCGCCGCCATCAAGACGAATACGGTGCTCGGCCGCAAGTCCCTCGAGGTGACGCCGTCGGGCAGCGGCTCGACCCGACCGGACGACACGATTCCGCTGGACCGCACCACCTCGCCCTATTCGCTCACCGACGCCCTCGGCGATCTGTCGAATACCGTCAAGGGCCTGGATATGGATCAGGTCAACAAGACCCTCGACGCGCTGTCGGCGACCTTCGCCGATACCCCGGCCCCACTGCGGTCGGCACTCGATGGCGTCACCCAGCTCTCGCGCAGCCTGAATGCCCGTGACAAGGCACTGACCGATCTGCTCGGGCGGGCCCAGAACGTCACCAAGGTGCTGGCCGATCGCAGCAATCAGATCAACGCGCTGCTGGTCGACGGCAATGAGCTACTCGGTGAGTTGGATCGGCGGCGTGGCGCGCTCAGCCAGTTGATCGTGTACGTGAACGGGCTGGCCCAACAGCTGAGCGGATTCGTCAACGATAACGAGGCACAGCTGAAACCCACGCTGGACCGGCTGAATTCGGTGCTGGCACTGCTGCAGTCGAATAAGGACAACCTCTCCAAGGCCCTCGACGGACTCGGTCCGTTCGCGGCCGCGCTCGGCGAACAGGTCGGCAGCGGTCCGTACTTCCAGGCGTATGTCTCGAACGCGAGCACGCGGAGTCTGCAAATGCTGGTCGACGCGCTGGTGTGGCCGCAGCATCTGCCGGACTCTTTTCGCGCCTACCTCACCGACCCCGCGCCGCCGTCGATCGAGCCTGCGATTCAGGAGCCGCCGCGATGAACGCCCTACGCACCATTCGTACCGCGCCGCGGTGGGCGCGGGTGCTCGCTCTCGTCATCATCGCCGCGCTGGTCGTCGTCGGGGGATGGACTCTGGTGTCGCGGATCGGAAAGACCTCGGTCACCGCGTATTTCCCGTCCACGAACGGTTTGTACGCCGGTGACGACGTGCGCGTGCTGGGGGTCAAGGTCGGCCGGATCGATTCGATCGATCCGGGCAAGGACAAGGTTCGGGTCGAGATGACGCTGGACCGCGGTATCGATATTCCCGCCGATGCCAGGGCGGTCCTTATTTCGCCGTCGCTGGTGTCGGCACGGTTCATCCAGTTGGCGCCCGCCTACACCGGCGGGCCGAAGTTGGGTGACGGCGGCGTGATTCCGATCGAGCACACCGCAGTTCCGGTCGAATGGGATGACATCAAGACCGAATTGTCCAAGCTGGCAACGACGCTCGGTCCGGTCGGGGATGACAAGCAGGGATCGTTCGGGCGGTTCGTGAACACCGCCGCAGACAATCTCGGCAATGGCAACGCGCAGGCGTTGCGCGATACCCTGCGCGAGCTGTCGCACACGCTGAGTACGTTGTCGGACGGGCGCACCGATCTGTTCGGCACCATCCGCAATCTGCAGCAGTTCGTGGATGTGCTGTCCAAGAGCAACAATCAGATCGTGCAATTCGGCGGGCGGCTGGCCTCGGTATCGTCGGTGCTCGCCAATGTTTCCGGTGATCTCGGCGCCGGGCTGGACAATCTGGATATCGCCGTCGGTGATGTCAAGCGGTTCATCGACGAGCGCGGCGGCGCGCTGACCGAGGGGGTGCAGCGGCTGGCCGAGGTCACCCAGAACCTCGCGGATAAGCGGCCCCAGCTCGAGCAGGTATTGCATTCCGGGCCGACGTCTCTGGTGAACTTCTATCAGATCTACGATCCGGCCCAGGGCAGTCTCACCGGCGCGGTCGTCGCGCCGAACTTCGCCAATCCGTTCGCCTTCCTCTGTGGCGCGGTCGAGGCGAACGAGGCCAATGGATCCGACCAGAGCGCCGCGCTGTGCAGGCAGTACCTGGCACCGGTGATCCAGCAGCTCATGATGAATTACCCGCCGCTGCTGGCCAATCCGGTCTCCAACCAGACCGCGTTCCCGCACCAGCTGGTCTACAGTCCGCCGAGTCTGGCCGCGAGCGGGCCCAGTGCTGACCCGGTCGCGGAGTCGAATCCGGTCACTGTGCCGAACGGTATCGCCGGACTGGCCATTCCGGGAGGAGGGCGATGATGCGATTGCGACGCCGAGGGATGCGGCTGGCCGGTGCGGCGATCGGCGTGGCCGTCGTGCTGGGAGTGAGTGGCTGTCAATGGGACGGGCTCAACTCGCTGCCCCTGCCGGGTGTGGCCGGAAATGATCCGAACGCCTATGAGGTCAAGATCCAGATGCCCAATGTCACCACGCTGACCCGGAATTCGCCGGTCCGCGTCAATGACGTGACGGTCGGCACGGTATCGAAGATCGATGTGGAGGGCTGGCACGCACTGGTCACCGTCAGGCTGAACCACGATGTGAAGCTGCCGGCCAACGCGACCGCCAAGATCGGGCAGACCAGTCTGCTCGGCAGCAATCACCTCGAACTCGCCGCGCCGAAAGGTATTCCCCCGCAGGGTGAGCTGAAGGCCGGCGATGTGATCCCACTGGACCGAGCCGGTGTCTATCCGACCACCGAGCAGACACTGTCCTCGCTGTCGGTGGTGCTCAACGGCGGCGGTATCAGCCAGCTCGAAACCATCACCCATGAACTCAACGCGGCGTTCACCGGCCGTCAGGATGCGATCCGGGACCTGCTGCCCCAGCTGACCCAGCTGACCACCACGCTGGACACCCAGACCAAGGACATCATCGACGCGCTGGGCGGACTCGACCGGTTCGCGGGCACGCTGGCCCAGCAGAAGGATCGGGTGGCCGCGGCCATCGAGCAGATCCACCCGGCGCTGACCGTGCTCGCCGATCGCCGCCAGAACATCACGAATACCATTACCGCCCTTGGTGATCTGAGCGATGTGGTGCAGCGGATCGTGACCCAGGGCGGGGACGATCTGAAGGCGAATCTGCGGAATCTGGCACCGGTGCTGGAGACCCTGGCCAGAACCGGGAACAGCCTCGTCGAGGTCACGAAGCTGATATTCACCTTCCCGTTCCCGATGAAGAATCTCGACAACGCGGTCAAGGGCGATTACATGAACCTGCTCATGACCGTTGATCTCACGGGTAAGCGACTGGATTCGAACTTCCTGACCGGCACCCCGCTCGGCGGTCGGTTCGGCGGGGTCGAGGGCGCACTCGGTGGGATGGCCGGTACCGCGGAGGGCAATAGCGATCCGGCGACGGCGCCGCTGCAGCCATCGCCCGCGACACCCGCGCCGATGCCGAGCATCCCTGGGCTGCCACCGATTCCGGGTCTGCCCGCGATTCCCGGTCTCACCGTTCCGCCCGCCGGACAGGCAGGTGCGGGCCGATGAAACTGACGCGCTTCGTCCGGATCCAGTTGACCATCTTCTCGGTGCTGACGGTGATCGGCCTGGTGGTGATGGCCGGTGTCTATGTGGGACTGCCCGCCATGTTCGGCATCGGCCGCTATGAGGTGACGGTCAAGCTGCTCGCCACCGGGGGGCTGTATCCGACGGCCAATGTCGCCTACCGCGGCACGAATGTCGGCAAGGTGAAAGAGGTTCGGCTCACCCCGGAGGGTGTGGACGCGAAGCTGTCCATCGATAGCGATTACAAGATTCCCGCCGACGTCGACGCGTGGGTGCGCAGCGTCTCGGCCATCGGCGAACAGTACGTCGATCTGGTTCCGGTCTCGAATCCCAAGGGCGGCAACCTGTCCGACGGTTCGGTGGTTCCGGTGGATCGCACCAGGCTGCCGGAGGACATCGGTTCGGTGCTCGATCGCTCCGACCGCCTGCTGGCCAGCATCGCCGATACCAAGCTGCGGCAGGTGATCGACGATGCGTTCACGGCGTTCAACGGCGCCGGACCGGATCTGCAGAAATTCATCGACTCCGCATCGCTGCTGGTGCAGGAGGCGCAGGCCAATGTGGAGCCGACCAAGGATCTGCTGGACAAGATCGGCCCGCTGCTGGACACGCAGAACCGGTCCGATGCCGCCATCCGGTCCTGGACCCGTGACCTGGCAACGGTCACCGACCAACTGCGCGCCCATGATCCGTCGCTGCGCAATCTCATCGAGAAGACTCCCGGTGCCGCGCAGCAGGTGAGTTCGCTGTTCCAGGATCTGCGGCCGACGCTGCCGATCCTGCTGTCGAACCTGGTCAGCATCGGTCAGGTCGCGGTGACCTACCACGCCGGTCTGGAACAGATCCTGGTGGTCTATCCGCCGCTGACCGCCGCCTTTTTGACCGTCATCCGCGGACCGGTCGAATACGGCGCGATCGTGGACTTCCACCTGGAACTCAACGATCCACCCGGCTGCACCACCGGCTTCCTGACCCCGGAGCAGCGCCGGTCACCGGCTCAGCTCGACTTCCCGGATACCCCGCCCGGCCTGTACTGCAAGGTGGCGCAGAACGCCAAGGAAGCGGTGCGCGGTATCCGCAATACGCCGTGTATGGAGGTGCCGGGCAAGCGGGCGCCGTCACCGGAGCTGTGCCGCGACCCGGTCGGCTATGTGCCGGAAGGCAATAACCCGCCGTTCGGCCCGCCGCAGCCGGTGACGCCGTCCGGCGACCCGATCGGTGACCAGGGCTCGACCCACCCGGCGGCGCACAGTACAACATTGGATCCCGGCAGCGGGACGTTCATGGGACCGGACGGACGCACGTACCGTCAGGGGGATATCGGAAAGGACGGATCCGGCACGATACCGTCGAGTTGGCAGGCGATGCTTCAGGAGCAGCAACAATGAGTGAGCGCAGCGAGCGAATCATCGACACAGCGTGCTTCGCTCATGGCGGAGCCGAGCGTAGCGAGGTGCAGCCATGAGTGAATCCAGTGTGGTCAGGGGTCGGATCCGACGACGTGCGGTGCGTTCGGCGGGCCCGCCGCCGGATGACACCCTCGAACTCGAGGCCGAAGACGGCGCGGACGCCCCCGAGCGGGTCGAGCTGTCCAAGGCGGCCGCGGTCGATGTGACGGTCGAGGCCGAAAAGACCGCGCCGGTCGCCGACAGTGCGCACGAGTCCACGGAAAGCGCGAGCGAGGCCGCGGATTCCGAGCCCGTGAACACACTGGAGATTCCCAGCGTGGCCGATGCCGTCGAGGCCGAGCCGAAGTCCGGCCCGCCGCGGTGGTTGCTGGTCGCCGGGGCCGCGGCGGCCGCGCTCATCGCGATCGCGCTGGTGGTGTCCACCGGATTCTTCACCTACCAGCTGCATAGCGCCACCGAGCGCGATGCGCGGCGCGCGGACTATACGCAAACCGCCAAGCAGGCGATCCTCAATCTCACCACCATCAAGGACGACACCGCCAAGGCCGATATCGATCGCGTCCTCTCGGTGGCCTCCGGCGAACTCAAGGCCGAATACTCGCAGCGCAAGGATGCCTACGCGAGCGTGGTCGAGCAGGCCAAGGTGAAGGCCACCGGCGAGATCATCGAATCCGCCATCGAGAGCGAGGACGGGGATTCGGCGCGCGTGCTGGTCGCCGCCAAGCAGACCCTGACCAATGCGGGCATGGCGGATCCGCAGACGCGGTTCTACCGATTCCGGGTCACCGTCACTCGCGGCGATAACGGGATCACCGCCTCACAGGTGGAGTTCGTAGCATGAATGCAGCATCGAGCAGCGATTCGGTGCGGGGTGGCGGTCGGGTGATCGCTGGGCGCAGGCGAGTAGTTGTTGTGGCGTCGGCCGTCGCCCTCGTCGTTGTTGCGTTGGCGGCGATCTGCGGAGTCACCGGATACACGTACTGGAACGATCGCAAGAGCGAACAGGCGCGCACCCAGGTGGTGCCCGCCGCCCAGCGCACCGTCGAGGCGATGTTCACCTACAACTTCAAGACGGTGGACGCCGAATTGCCCAAGGCGGCGGACAATCTCACCGGTAGCTTTCGCGACGACTACCTGAAGCTGATCAGGGAGGCCATCGCACCGGGCGCCAAGGACAAGGAACTCAACGTTCAGGCCACCACCCAGGCCACCGGTGTCGTCTCCGCCGAATCCGCGCATGCGGTGGTGCTGCTGTACCTGAATCAGGTGACCACGAGCAAGGATGCGCCGCAGGCCAATATCAGCACCAGCCGGGTGAAGGTGAGCCTGGACAAGGACGGCGGGCACTGGCTCGTCTCGGCGGTCACGCCGATCTGATTCGCGCTCAGTTGGTTTCGCGATCTCTTCGATGCCACGCACGCCTCGCCGGGGACGCGCGACAGATGCTGTCGGAGACGTTGCTCGCTCACCGCGCCGAGCGCGGAATGCGCACGGTAAAAGTAGTGCCCGTGCCAGGAGTGCTGGCGGCGGTGACCGAACCGCCATGCGCGGTTACCAGGGCCTGCACTATCGATAGGCCGAGGCCGCTGCCGCCGCTGCCGCGGGTGCGGGAGGTGTCGGTGCGGTAGAAGCGTTCGAAGATGCGTTCGGCCTCGTCGGCGGGCAGCCCTTGGCCGGTGTCGGCGACCTCGACCAGGACCTCGTCCTCGGCGGGTGTCAGCCGCACCGTAACCGAGGCGTCCTGCGGTGTATGGATGAGGGCGTTGTTGAGCAGATTCGCCAGCACCTGGCGTAGCCGCGCGGCATCACCGATGACTTCCAATGTGCCTTCGCCGGGGTTGATTTCGAGCTCTATGCGGCGCGGCGGGCCCTGCTGCGCTGTTGCTGCCGCGACCGCACGGGCGCTGTGCACGGCATCGCTGGCGACGGCGAGAAGGTCGACAGGGTCCTGCTCCAGCGGGCGTTGCGCATCCAGGCGCGCCAACATCAGCAGGTCCTCGACGAGTATGCCCATCCGCTGCGACTCGCGCTCTATCCGGTCCATGAACATCGCCGGATCCGCGGTCGCGCCTTGGCGATACAGTTCGGCGAAGCCGCGAATGGTGGTCAGCGGAGTGCGCAGTTCGTGGCTGGCGTCGGCGACGAAGCGGCGCATCTTCGATTCGGAGTGCCGCGCCGCCGCCTCGGAGGCTTCCGTCGCGGCGAAGGCCCGCTGGATCTGCGCCAGCATGCCGTTGAGCGATTGGGACAGCCGGTCCACCTCGGTATTGGTGCCGCGCACCGGAACTCGGCGATGCAGATCACCGGCGGCAATGGCGGCGGCGGTCTTCTCGACGGCGCGCAGTCGGCGCAGGCTGCGGCGGATCACGAAGTAGGCGAGCACGGCCAGCGCGGCGAGTACCGCTGCGCCGACGACCAACTGCAACATGATCAATCGGTTGACGGTGTCGATGTTCTCGGTGAGCGGCATCGCCACCGTTGTCGTCGTATCGGCCGACACCGCCGTCATGGTCCGCCATTTGACCGTCGCGCCGTCCTTGGAACCGACGGTTATCGGTTTGCTGAGGACCCGGCTCCCCGGTGGGTCGGTGGTCGGCCGCACATCGGGTAGACGCGGCAACTCCGGATCGGCCTCGACATTGAACGGCCTGGTCTCGAGGTAGGCGGTGCCGTTACCGCCCGGCGTCGGTTCGATGTGCACGTAGAAGGTGCTCGACGGATGCGGCGGATTCGCCGGGCTCGGCGGTCGAGGCCGTGACCACGCCATGACCGCATCGCGAAGCTGCTGATCGGTGCGATGCAGCAGTGAGTTCTCCAATGCGGAGGTGACCACCATGCCGGAGGCCAATAGTCCGAGCGCGGACAGCAGTACGAGTGCGAGCACCAGGGTCACCCGCAGCGGTACCGCCGATGATGCGCGTGACAGTGTGCGGCGGATCCGATTGATGCGGGCGGTGGTCATTTCTCGGACGGGCGGCGATTCGGCGCGCGCATCACGTAGCCGACGCCACGCAGGGTGTGGATCAGTCGCTGATCGCCGGTGTCGACCTTCTTGCGCAGATAGGACACATAGGTCTCGACCACCCCCACCTCACCGCCGAAGTCATAGCGCCACACATGATCCAGGATGCGCGGCTTGCTCAGCACCGTGCCGGCGTTGACCATGAAATACCGCAGCAGGGTGAATTCGGTGGGGGACAACGCGACCGGCTCGCCCGCCTTCCACACCTCGTGGGTGTCGTCGTCGAGTTCGATGTCCTCGAACCGAATTCGCGAACTCTCGCGCTGCGGGGCGGTATGACCGAAGCGGCGCAGCACGACTCGCAGCCGGGCCACCACTTCCTCGAGGCTGAACGGTTTGGTGATGTAGTCGTCGGCGCCGAGGGTGAGTCCGGCGACCTTGTCCTGTACGTCATCGCGGGCGGTGAGGAACAGCACCGGCGCGTCGATGCCGTCGGCGCGCAGGCGGCGCAGCAGCCCGAAGCCGTCCATGCCCGGCATCATCACATCGACGATCAGCGCCTGCGGCCGGAAACTGCGCGCCTTGTCCAAGGCCTGTGCTCCGTCGACGGCGGTATCCACCGCGAACCCCTGATAGCGCAGACTCACCGACAGGAGCTCCACGATCATCGGCTCGTCGTCCACCACCAGCACCCGAGCCTCGGGCGTGGTCTCCGCAGGCACACCACTCATTGCTTCATACTGCGGCAATCGACTGGGAACTGCCTGGACCTTGGCTGGGTGATTCCTGTGAGCGCTCGGGTGCGGTGCGAAACTCGCTCCGTCGTGGCCGGGTCAGCGTCGGGGCGCGCGCTCTTCCGGGTACACATCGTCGTCGGTGAGCAGGGCGCTGCCCGCGACCTGGTCCTGAGCGAGTGCTTCCAGAAATGCCCGCGCCCAGCGGTCCACATCGTGGGCGAGCACCTGGCGGCGCAGCGAGCGCATCCGGCGGCGGCGGGTGTCGCGATCGTCCTCCAGCGCGGAGACCACGGCGTCCTTGACGCTGTTGAGGTCGTGTGGATTGCACAGGTAGGCCTGTCGCAATTCCGCTGCGGCGCCGGTGAATTCGCTCAGCACCAGGGCGCCGTTGAGGCCGCTGTGACAGGCCACGTACTCCTTGGCGACCAGATTCATGCCATCGCGCAGCGGCGTCACCAGCATGACGTCGGCGGCCACGAAGAAGGCGATGAGTTCGTCGCGGGGGATCGGGCGGTGCAGATAGTGCACGACCGGATAGCCGACCCTGGCGAATTCGCCATTGATCCGGCCGACCTGACGCTCGATATCGCCGCGCATCTGGATATAGCTGTCCACCCGCTCGCGGCTCGGGGTGGCCAACTGCACCATGACGGTGTCGGCCGGATCCAGCCTGCCCTCCAGCAGCAGTTCCTCCAGCGCGGCGAGGCGGATATCGATGCCCTTGGTGTAGTCCAGGCGGTCGACGCCGAGCAGAATATTCTTCGGATTGCCGAGTTCGGCACGGATCTTCGCGGCGCGCTCGCGCACCGATCGGCGGCGCGAATGCTCGTCGAGTTCGGCCGATGCGATGGAGATCGGGAATGCGCCGACCCGAACGGTCCGGAAGCCGACCTGCACGACGCCGAGTTTGGAGCGCACGCCGACGGTACCGCGCGAGGTGGGCTGTCCGGCCAGCCGGCGCGCCAGGTAGAGGAAGTTCTGCGCGCCGCCGGGCAGATGGAAGCCGATCAGGTCGGCGCCGAGCAGGCCCTCGATGATCTCGGTCCGCCACGGCATCTGCATGAACAGTTCGACCGGCGGGAACGGAATGTGCAGGAAGAATCCGATGGTGAGATCGGGCCGCAGCATTCGCAGCATCTTCGGCACCAGCTGCAGCTGATAGTCCTGCACCCAGACGGTGGCGCCCTCGGCGGCCACCTTCGCCGTAGCCTCGGCGAAGCGCCGGTTCACGGTGACGTAGGCGGCCCACCACGCGCGGTCGTAGACCGGGCGCACGATCACATCGTGGTACAGCGGCCACAGCGTGCCGTTGGAGAAGCCCTCGTAGTAGTCGGCGACCTCGGTCGCCGACAGCGGCACCGGATGCAGTTCCAGGCCGTCCTCGATGATCGGGTCGATATCCACATCCGGAACACCGGCCCAGCCGACCCAGGCCCCCTTGTTATTGCGGAGCACCGGCTCCAGCGCGGTGACCAGACCGCCCGGGCTGCGCTTCCATCGGGAGGAGCCGTCGGGTAGCCGCTCGAGGTCGACCGGGAGCCGATTGGCGACGACGACGAAGCCGGAGCCCGCCCCGTTCGCTTCGGCGACCGGCGAGGGGACCACCGTGGTGTCGGGTTCGGATGGTGGCTCTGGAATGGCGAGTTCGGAGTCGTCGGACGGCTGTTGGGTCATCTGGTCCACTCACGCATCCTTTGCGCGTCGCTGTTCCCGCTTGAAGTTATCGGATAGTCGACGGCTTCATTGACGTCGCGTCGTGGCTACTCGCCCCGTGAGTTGGGTCCTATGCCGAGCATCGACAGCAGCATCCGGCATTCGTCGGCGTCCTCCGCGTAGGCCGCGACAACGCGCTGCGCCTGACGCGCGGTCTCGTCGGCGAGTGGTTCCAGATCGTCGTCCGCGATGTCGTTCGCGCTGCTCTTCGCGGCCATCTTCTTGTCCTCCCGGCTCAGTACGCTCGTACGTGCGAATAGTCAATGTTATCCGGACCCGGCACCAGTGCGCCGCACCCGGATGCCGGTGACCTAGGACACGTCCGCGCTCGCACCCGTCGCCCGCGCGGCGGAAATCGGGCCCTACTACCGTGGACGCGCAGCACCAACTCCACGAAAGGGACGATATGCCGCTGGCCACGGTGAACGGAATTTCGCTCAACTACCAGGTCAAGGGCGACCGGGCCGCAGGCACGGAGGTGCGGGGCGCTGGGCCGCTCGTCGTCATGATCATGGGTACCGGCAGCCCGGGCCGGGTCTGGGAGCTGCATCAGGTTCCGGCGCTGGTCAAGGCCGGATATCGGGTCTGCACCTTCGACAACCGCGGCATCAAACCGTCCTTCGAGGCGGCCGCTGGCATGACACTCGAGCAGTTGGTCGGCGATACCGCCGGACTCATCGAACTGCTCGACGAGGGCCCCGCGCTGGTGGTCGGCACCTCGATGGGCGCGCGGGTGGCCCAGGAACTCGCACTGGCGCGTCCGGAGCTGGTGCGCAAGGCGGTATTCATGGCCGCGCACGGCCGTCTCGACCAGTTCCAGAAGACGCTTTCGCTCGGTGAGCACGAACTCGACGCCAGCGGGGTTCAGTTGCCCGCGAAGTACGAGGCCGCGGTGACCGCGGTAATGAATATGTCGCCAGCGACCATGGCCGATCCGAACGCCGCCCGCGACTGGCTGGACCTGTTCGAATTCACCGGCGGTCCGGTGACGCCGGGTATCCGCGCACAGCGCCGGATGGACCACGATTTCGACCGGGTGCAGGCCTACCGCGGCATCAAGGTGCCGTGCCTGGCCGTAGGTTTCGCCGATGATCGAATGATTCCGCCCTATCTGTCCAGGGAGGTTGCCGAGGCCATTCCCGGTGCGCGCTACCTGGAAGTTCCTGACGCGGGGCACTATGGTTATCTCGAGCGTCCGGAAGCCGTGAACAAGATCCTGCTCGATTTTTTCGCGGCCTGAGGTAACCGCCTACGCGTAACGTCTGCCTTGCTAGGGTCGACACAACGCTCTAGGAGCTTCCGGCGCTCTAACAGCGCTTGGATGCGCCAAGGGTTATCCCGTACACGCGCCAGTATCCAGTGAGGTGAAATGAGCACCAACCCCTTCGATGACGAAGACGGCCGCTTCTTCGTTCTGGTCAACGATGAGGAACAGCATTCGCTGTGGCCCGCCTTTGCGGAGGTTCCGGCCGGATGGCGAGTCGTTTTCGGTGAGGACAGCCGCGCCGCGTGCGTCGAGTACGTCGAGAAGAACTGGACCGACATGCGTCCGAAGAGCCTGCGTGACGCGATGGCCGCCGATGACGCGGCCCGGCAGGGCGCCCAATCCTGATCCGCAGTATTCGATACTGCGCCGGGGCCGAATGCTGAACCGTCACTGCGTGACACCGCAAGCCGGTGTCACGCAGCTGGCGTGCCCGGTTTATGATTGGCACCGTTTTGTGAGTCAGATACCGTCCGCCTCCTTAGCTCAGTGGTAGAGCACTCGCCTTGTAAGCGAAAGGTCGTCAGTTCAATCCTGACAGGGGGCTCCGATACGGGCGCGCCGTTGACGGCGCGCCCGTTTCCGTAGCTCGGACTTCACGCCGCGCATCGAAGGCCGCCTACTGTGGCCGGATGGCAGTGGCGAGAGTGTGGTCGGTTACCTCCACGACCCCGACCGAGGACGACGCGAGAGCCATCGCGAGGGCGGTGGTCGAGGAACGACTCGCCGCGGGCGCCGAGGTCACCGGCCCGGCCCTGTCCGTGTTCTGGCATCTCGGCAAGCTTGGCGAGGGCCAGGAATGGCGCGTGAGCTTCAAGACGTCGGTGACGGCGCGCGACCGTCTCGCCGCCCGAGTGCGCGAGTTGCATCCGTGGGACAGCCCGGAAGTCACGGCGACCCCGGTCGACTGGTGCGTCGACAGCTATGCCGAGTGGGTCGAACGGGCAACTGCCGCACCGGAATAGGGCCGCGGTCGACGGGCTGTTTGGGTTCGACTGCGCTCAGTCGGGGACGTTGGCTCCGTAGCCGAGTTCGCGGAGCGCTTTTTTGATCTTGGCCTGGGCCTCGTCGAGGGATTCCGGGGTGGGGTTGTGTTGCGCGCCGGAGATGTCGAAGTTGCCCATGGTGAAGGCCGGGAAGACGTGGACGTGCAGGTGGGGGACTTCGAGACCGGCGATGAGCAGGCCCGCGCGCGGGGCGTCCCAGGCCTCGCGAACGGCCTGACCGATCTTCTGCGCGACACCATTGAGGCGGGCGAAGGTGTCGGGGTCGATGTCCTGCCACTGGTCGATTTCCTTGCGGGGAACCACGAGGGTGTGGCCCTGGGTGACCGGGGCGATGGTGAGGAATGCGACGAATTCGTCATCCTCCCAGACGAATCGACCCGGCAGCTGGCCCGCGATGATCGCGCTGAAAACGGAAGGCATGCACCGGAGGCTACTCGGGTCGCTGTTCGGTGTTGACGCGGTCTCCGCCGCACCCGCGGGTCTGCTCGCCCACCGCCAGCTGCGTCGCCGCGCCAACGCGCACGCGCTGCGGATCGACACCCCGAACGGCATCGCCGAATCCGGCTTCGTCACCATCGGCGGCATCGAGCAGTGGATCGAAATCCGCGGCGAGGACCTGGCCGACCCGGTGCTGCTGGAACTGCGCGGCGGCCCCGGCGCGACGAACACCTACTTCGCCAACCGAACCCGGACCTGGGAGCGGCATTTCACGATTGCGCGCTGGATATGCGCGGCGCGGGAAAGACTTTCGGACGCGATGCCCAGGGGGAGGTGAGCTCCGACCGGCTCTTCGCCGATGCGCTCGAGGTCACCCGGTGTGTGCGCGAGCGCCTGCACCAGGGCAGCCCGGCAATTCCTCGAGCTGCTGCTGCCCGGGTGCGGCCGGTGGTGACCCGAATGACCGTATCGGCCCAGGACCTTCGCGTCGGCAGGTCAGGCGACGTAGTGCGACAGAATGCTCTGCACCTCGTAGATGTCGACCTGGCGGTTGAACCGCTTCTGCACCGGTTCGTGCGTACCGGAGATCCAGATGCAGAGTTCGGCATCGAGGTCGAAGGTGCCAGCGGTTTCCACCGAGAAGTGCGTGATCGCCCGGTAGGGAATGCTGTGGTAGCTGACCTTGCGGCCGGTGACACCCTGCTTGTCGACCAGGATGAGACGGCGGTTGGTGAACAGAATCGCGTCGCGGACAAGCAGATACGCGGCATAGACCTGTTCGGCGTTGCCCATCAGCCTCGCATATTCCTCTTGCGCCCTGCCGGGATCGATCCGCCCGGCATTGCCCATCAGTCCATCGATCAGACCCATCGTCAGCACGTCCTTTGCGCGGTGGAGTCGGCTGGTGCGCCCCCTCTCATCAATGATCCACCCGACACCCACTGATACCCGTTAACGTGACGACTGATTTCGTGAACACCTCGGTAACTGCCCGGGCACTCCCGAGAATGAGCCGGGACGCGCGGCCGAAGTTACGACGTATCCAACGACCGGCAAAAGTTCCGGGGAGGCGGGAAAGCCATGGTTGGCGACAACCTAAGCTATTGCCCGTGCGCGTACTCGTCATCGGTTCCGGAGCCCGTGAACATGCCCTCGTCCTGGCCCTGCGCCGGGACCCTGCGGTGACCGCGCTGTTCGCCGCGCCGGGCAATGCCGGGATCGCCCAGCACGCGCAGGTCAGGCCGGTCGATCCCTGCTCGGCCGAGGCGGTGGTCGCCCTGGCCACCGAGCTGGACGCGGAGCTGGTGGTGATCGGACCCGAGGTGCCGCTGGTCCTCGGCGTCGCCGACGCGGTGCGGGCCGCGGGCATCGCCTGTTTCGGCCCGTCGGCCGCGGCCGCCCGCATCGAGGGTTCGAAGGCCTTCGCCAAGGACGTGATGACCGCCGCCGGGGTCCGCACCGCGCACAGTGAGATCGTGGACAATCCGGCCGAACTCGACGCCGCACTCGACCGCTTCGGTCCCACCTGGGTGGTCAAGGACGACGGGCTCGCCGCGGGCAAGGGTGTGGTGGTCACCGCCGACCGGCACGCGGCCCGCGATCACGGTGCCGAACTGCTCGAGCAGGGCCATCCGGTGCTGTTGGAATCCTTCCTGGACGGTCCGGAGGTGTCGCTGTTCTGCCTGGTGGACGGCGAAACGGTGGTGCCGCTGCTGCCCGCCCAGGATCACAAGCGCGTCGGTGACGGCGATACCGGGCCGAATACCGGCGGTATGGGCGCGTACACGCCGCTGCCGTGGTTGCCCGAGGCGACGGTCACCGCCATCGTCGAGGATGTCGTCAAGCCGGTCGCCGCGGAATTGGTGCGGCGGGGCTGTGGCTTCTCCGGTCTGCTCTATGCGGGTCTGGCGATCGGTGCGGCCGGACCCGCCGTCGTCGAATTCAATTGCCGCTTCGGCGATCCGGAGACCCAGGCCGTGCTCGCACTGCTGGAAAGTCCGCTCGGCGCATTGCTGAACGCCACTGCCACCGGCACCCTGGCCGAGGTCGCCGCACCGCGTTGGCGCGACGGTGCGGCCGTCACGGTTGTGATCGCCGCCGAGAACTACCCGGGTCGGCCCCGCGTCGGCGATGTGATCACCGGAGCGGGCGAGGGCACCGCCGACGACACGTCCGCGGTGCTGCACGCGGGCACCGCACTGCGCGAGGACGGCGCCCTGGTCTCGGCGGGCGGTCGAGTGCTCAGCATCGTCGGCACCGGCGCGGATCTGGCCGAGGCCCGCGCCAATGCCTACGACCGGATCGCCTCGATCAAACTGCCGGGCAGCCACTTCCGCACCGACATCGGCCTGGCCGCCGTCGAGGACCGGATCAGTGTTTGATTTGCCGCGCCTACGGCGCATGCGCTTCGACCACTCGGATGCGAGACGGGCCGCGAACGGTCGCTCGTAGGACTCGCTCCGTAGTCGTCGCATCGCGCTGTCTCTCTTGATCCAGTCGACGCTTTTCGGGCTCAGCTGAAGCTGAGACCGTGTGCTGCCAACCACTGCTGCGGGTCCACATGCTGCTCGTTGACGATGACCTCGAAATGCAGATGCGGACCCGTGGAATCGCCGCGGTTGCCCATGCGGGCGATCTGCATACCCGCAGGCACGCGTTCGCCGACGGATACGAAGAAGTCGTACATATGTCCGTAGACGGTGATGCTGCCGTCATCGTGGCGGATGCGCACCCAGAGCCCGAAGCCCTGCGCGGGGCCCGCATCGATGACGGTGCCACTGGCGACGGCGTAGATCGGGGTGCCGATCGGGCCCGCGATATCGATGCCGTTGTGGAAGGTGCCCCAGCGTGAACCGAAACCCGAGGTGAAGACGCCGCGCGTCGGCAGCACCATGCCGGTGAGACCGGGCAGCACCGAGCCCGCGGTGGCCGGCGCGCTGCCCGCCATCCACGGCTGGTACTCCCCGGAGACCGCCGCCGCGGCCTCGGCCTTGGCGCGGTCCAGGGTGGCGCGGGCCGCGGCCGCGACCACCTCCTGCTCGCGGATGCGTTCGCCATTGGCGATGGCGTTCAGATAGCGCTTCACCGACGGCGGCGTGGACTGCATCTGCTGCGGATAGGCGAAGGCGACGCGCTGCGCCTCATCCGGGCCTGGTGTGCGATCGGTGACGACCCGGGCGAACGAGGAATCGGCCGCGGCGAAGATGGCGGTGGCGGTGACCCCGGCGATCAGGATCCGATGTTTGCGCAGGAGTGCGCGATAGTCCGGCTCGGGCCGTGCCGCCCATAGCGCGCGCAGGTCCGGTGCCGGTTGTCGGCGTAGCCAGCGCAGACCTTCTTTGCATTCACCGAGGACCTCGCGTGCCCGTCCCGGCAGCGCGCGCAGTTCGCAATCGCGCCGTTCCCGCAGAGGGGCACGCCAATCGGGCGGTATGACACCGATGCCACCCACCCCTGGTATTCGATCCAGCCGCGCACGGCGCGCCTTGTCGAGCATTAGCGCTGACCATAACCCGCGCGACGCGGTCGGCACCTGCCGAACCGCGCGGCCGGTCGCATTTCTCCGCAATAGCACAAAACCCGAGGATCGGCGAACCGGCGAGATACGGGACCGTCTACCGTACGTCGGGTGTCCAGAGAATCTCGCCGGTCGACCATTCCACCTTTCTACGTGATGGATGTCTGGAAGGCTGCCGCGGAACGTGCCAGGACCCATGGCGACGTGCTGGTGCTGGCGGCCGGGCAGCCGTCCACGCCGGCGCCCGCCCCGGTGCTGCGCGCGACGAAGCTGGCGATCGAATCCGAATTGCTCGGTTACACAGAGACTTTCGGCATTCTCCCGCTGCGCGAGGCAATCGCCGAACACCACCGCGATACCTACGGATACGACGTCGAACCCGACGATGTCGTGGTGACGACCGGATCCTCCGGCGCGTTCACGCTGATCTTCCTGGCCGCATTCGACGCCGGGGATACCGTCGTGGTGGCCCGTCCGGGATATCCGGCCTACCGCAACACCTTGGCCGCGCTCGGCTGCCGCGTCATCGAACTCGATTGCGGTGCCGAAACCCGATTCCAGCCCACCGTGGCCATGCTCGAGGCGTTGCCGGAGCCGCCGGCGGGGCTGATCGTGGCCAGCCCGGCCAATCCGACCGGCACCATGATCGATCCGGATGAACTCGCCGCGCTGGCCCGCTGGTGCGATGCGCACAACACCCTGCTGATCTCCGATGAGATCTATCACGGCATCACCTACCAGGGCGTCAGCGTGGGGCGGACCTCATCGGCCTGGGAGACCTCGCGTACTTCGGTGGTCATCGGATCGGTCTCCAAATACTTCTCGATGACCGGCTGGCGCCTCGGCTGGATGCTGGCGCCGAGCGGATTGCGGCCCGCGCTGCAACGGCTCGCGTCCAATATGACCGTATGTCCGCCCGCGGTCTCGCAGTACGCGGCGCTGTACGCGTTCGGCGCCGAGGCCAAGGAAGAACTCGACGGCCATGTCCGCCGCTATGCCGTCAATCGGCAACTGCTGCTCGATGGCCTGCCGAGACTGGGCATCACCGACCTGGCTCCGGCCGACGGCGCCTTCTACGCCTACGCCGATATCGGCCATCTCACCGACGATTCGCGCACATGGTGTGCCGAGGTGCTCGACCACACCGGCGTCGCGCTGGCGCCCGGCGTCGACTTCGACACCGTGGCCGGACACCGGACCGTGCGCTTCTCCTTCGCCGGTGCCACCGCGGATATCGAGGCCGCACTCGTTCGGCTCGGTCACTATCTGCGTGGTTGATCACGCTGTCCGCCAACGAGTTTGCATAGTTGCTCACCTAGCAGGCGCAGATACGGTAGAACAACGATGCTGGGTTTTCACTCTCTGGTTTCCTCTCTCTGATTTCGCACGGATGAACTGATGACGACTGGCACGATGGCACGGTGATAACCGCGACGACCCCGAAGGGCGAACGGCGTCGCCAGGCTTTGGTAGCGGCCGCCGCAGAGTTGCTACTCGAAGGCGGATTCGATGCGGTGCGGCATCGCTCGGTCGCGACGCGCGCCGACCTTCCGCTGGCGTCGACGACGTACTACTTCGAATCGCTCGATGATCTGATCGCACGCGCGGTCGAGTTCAGCGGCAATGCGGAACTGGACGCGATGCGCCGCCGGGTCGGCGAGGTGAGTCATCGCCGCCGCGGTGCCGAGGCGACCGTCGATCTGGTGCTGGACCTACTGGTGGGGCCGGACGGCCACGACGAGGGCGTGCGCGGACAGCTGATCGCGCGCTACGAGCGTTCGGTGGCCTCGGCGCGGCACCCGGAACTGCGGGAAGTCCAGCTACGACTGAGGGCGCAACTCGACGAATTGCTCGCCGATGTGCTGCGCCGCTCCGATCGGGCGGTCCGCTCGGAGCAGTTGCGCAGGATGGTCGCGGTGGTCGACGGGGCCGTGGTCGCGGCGCTGAGCGAAATGGACCCGGAGCCAAGGCGAATGGCGCGCGGTGCGTTGCTGGAGGTCATCGATATCGTCGCGCCCGCGACGCCGCAGCAGGTCGACAGGTTCAGGTCACTAGACTAGCCAGACGTGAGACAGCGTAGCGAGCGAACCAAAGGCACAGCGCCCAGGCGCACGACGGAGCCGAGCGCCAGCGAGGCGCAGTCGTGAGCCTCGTCCCGAATGTTCTTGCTACCCGATACGCCAGCCCCGAGTTGGTGCATCTCTGGTCGCCCGAGCACAAGATCGTGCTCGAGCGGCGGCTGTGGCTGGAGGTGCTGCGGGCGCAGTCCGAACTCGGCATCGAGGTGCCCGCTGGCGTCATCGATGACTACGAGCGGGTCATCGACCAGGTGGATCTCGCCTCGATCGCCGAGCGCGAGCGGGTCACCCGCCACGATGTGAAGGCGCGCATCGAGGAATTCAACGCACTCGCCGGACATGAGCATGTGCACAAGGGCATGACCAGCCGCGACCTCACCGAGAATGTGGAGCAGCTGCAGATCCGGCTCTCACTCGACCATGTGCACGCGCACGGTGTCGCGGTCGCGGCCCGGTTGGCGCAGCGGGCCGCCGAATACCAGACGCTGGTGATGGCGGGCCGTTCGCACAATGTCGCCGCGCAGGCCACCACGCTCGGCAAGCGGTTCGCCTCCGCCGCCGACGAACTGCTGATCGCATTGACCCGGCTGCGCGAACTCATCGACCGCTACCCGCTGCGTGGCATCAAGGGCCCGATGGGCACCGCACAGGACATGCTCGACCTGCTCGGCGGCGATCCGGCCAAATTGGCGACGTTGGAGCAGCAGGTCGCGCGGCATCTCGGTTTCGCCAATGTGCTGACCAGCGTCGGCCAGGTGTATCCGCGCTCGCTCGACCACGACGTCCTCTCGGCGCTGGTGCAGGTCGGTGCGGGTCCGTCGTCGTTCGCGCACACCATCCGCCTGATGGCGGGCCATGAGCTGGTCACCGAGGGCTTCCAGCCCGGCCAGGTCGGCAGTTCGGCCATGCCGCACAAGATGAACACCCGCTCCTGCGAGCGTGTCAACGGTCTGCAGGTGGTGCTGCGCGGTTACGCGTCGATGGCCGCCGAATTGGCTGGCGCGCAATGGAATGAGGGCGATGTCTTCTGTTCGGTCGTGCGCCGCGTCGCGCTCCCGGACGCCTTCTTCGCCATCGACGGCATGATGGAAACCTTCCTCACCGTGCTCGCCGAATTCGGCGCCTACCCCGCCGTCGTCTCCCGCGAACTCGACCGCTACCTGCCGTTCCTGGCCACCACCCGGATGCTGATGGCCGCGGTCCGTGCTGGCGTCGGCCGCGAAACCGCCCATGAAGTCATCAAGGAACACGCGGTGGCCGTCGCGCTCGCCATGCGCGAACAGGGCCGCGAACCGGATCTGCTGGACCGTCTCGCCGCCGACTCCCGCTTCCCCCTGGACCGCGCGCAATTGGATGCCGCCCTGGCCGATAAGTCCGCCTTCATCGGCGCCGCCGAAGCGCAGGTCTCCGACGTGGTGGCGGCGGTGCACAAGCTGGTCGACCAGTACCCCGAAGCCGCCCGCTACACCCCGTCCCCGATCCTGTAGCCCCGAGAACGCTCGGCTGTTCGCAATTCAGGTTCACGCGGAATCCGGATTGTAGACGTCCCCCAAGGCTCCAGGCCTCGGCGCTGCCACCCGAGCGGTCCTGAGTGCTGGACCGCGGCTATCGGGCTGGCTGGGCGACCCTGGCGGGCGGTCCATCTGGAGAGCACGGGTGCCGAGCGGCGAGTGCCCGGGGCTGAGGTCTCGGCGCGGGATGGACGGCCCTTTTCTGGTCCGAGTGAGGGTGCTGGGGAGGGTTAGGGTTTCGGGCGTGAATCCGTACACGATCTTTGCCGACATCATTGCTGGGCGGGCGGAGGCCAGCAGGGTGTTCGAGGACGATGATGTGGTGGCGTTTATGGATATTCGGCCGATGACGCCCGGGCATTTGCTGGTGGTGCCGAAGGTGGCGGCGCGGAGTCTGGCGGAATTGGATCCGGCGGTCGGCGGGAAGCTGTTCCAAGTCGGGCAGAAATTGGCGGGGGCGCTGCGGGCCAGCGAGGTGGGCTGTGATGGAGTCAACTTCTTTCTGGCCGACGGGGTGAGCGCCGGTCAGGAAATATTCCATGTGCACCTGCATGTCATTCCGCGCACGTCCGGTGACGGGTTCGGGTTACGCGGGCGGCCGACCAGTCCGCGCCGTGCCGACCTGGATTATCTGGCGAGTTCGATCCGCGGCGCGCTCGATCGCTGAGCCGTCGCGCGGGCCTGCTGTGGCTGCCGGTGTTGGCGTGAAAGTTGTTACGTACCGGATAGTTTGCCGTGGAAACGCGGGGATTTCGAATGTCTTCCCCAACGTCGCGGCGTGAGTTACTTTGGTGGCCATTGTCATGCGGTGAGAGAGGTGGGGACATGCGGCTGACGAAGATAGCCGTTGCGGTGCTGGCCTTGGCGATTGCATCAGTGGGCCCCATGGTCGTCGATCCCGCGACGGCATCGGCGGCACGGGTCGATCGGATCGATGAGCTGAGCCCGACGCGCTCGGCGATCTCCATCGAATCGCCATCGATGGGACGGATCGTCCAGGTTCAGGTCCTGCACCCGGCGAACGGCGGCGCGCATCCGACTTTCTACCTGCTGGACGGTCTCGATCCGGGCATCAACCAGAGCACCTGGACCAATGCCACCGACGCCGAGGCATTCTTCGCGCGTAAGAACGTGAATGTCGTGCTGCCCGTCGGCGGCCAGGCCAGCTACTACACCGATTGGCAGCAGGACGATCCCAAATTCGGCCGCTACAAATGGGAGACGTTCCTGACCGAGGAACTCCCGCCGATCATCGATGCGCGCTACGGCAATGGCGTCAATGCCATCGGCGGACTTTCCATGGGCGGCAATGCCGCCTTCATCCTCGCCGTTCGCCATCCCGAAATGTACCGGGCGGTCGCGGGTTACAGCTCGTGCCCGGACACCACCCTCGCCACGGGGGCGGTGATGTTCTCCATCGCCAACCGCGGCGGCGATCCGTTGAATATGTGGGGCGCTCCCGGCAGCCCCGCCTGGGCCGAACACGATGCCGCGGCGCTCGCGGATCGCCTGCGCGGCAAGACGATCTACCTCTCCACCGGCACCGGCATCCCCGGCCCGCACGAGGCCGAGGTCAAACCCCAACTGGCCGAGAACATTTTCCTCGGCGGCCCCGTCGAGGTAGGCGTCAACACCTGCGTCATCGAATTCGAACAGCGCCTGCGCGCCCTGAACATCCCCGCCCAAATCGAATACAGCCCCACCGGAACCCACTCCTGGTCCTACTGGCAGGACACCCTCCACACCTCCTGGCCCACCATCGCCCCCGCCATCGGCGCCTGACCCCTCCCCGGATGTTCCGGGATGCGATGGTGGTGTCTCGGTTCAGGTTGGTTGCCGGATGCTCCTGGGGCGTGATGGTGGTGGCCCAGCTCATGCGATGGCCACCGGATGCTCCCGGGAAGCCATGGTGACAGCCCCAGCTCATGCGATGGCCACGGCAGGAGCCCCGGCCCCGGCGCACCAAAGCTAGCGTCCGCCCCGCCCCAGATGCCGCCTCCCCTGCCTCTTGGACGAGCGATCACCATGCGCTCATGCAGGTAAACGTCGAGTGAGTGCCTGCACCAGCGCATTCTCGTCTGATATGGGGGTTGGTGGGTGGGTTGTTCAGGTGCGGAGGGTGCGGATGATGGCGAATATGACGGCTAGTGCGGCCAGGGAGGCTGTGCCGAGGATGACGAGGCCTGCGGGGAGGCCGAAGAGTTCGATGTTTTCGGATCGGTGGATGGTTTGGTAGACCTGCGCGTCGGTGGTGTCGGGCTCGAAGGTGAAGTCGGAGTGGATGTCTGCGGGGCGGTCGATCGAAACTCGCAGTTCGGTCAGGTAGTCGTGGCCGTTGGCCGCCAGTTGGGTGAGTTGGGGATCGGTGGCGGTGACTCGGCCCGCGAAATCGACGGATAGCGTCTGGGTGGTGGCATCTGGGTCGGTGCGTCGCAGGCGGTGCTCGCCCAGTGCGTAAAGATGGACGTACTGTGCCTGTTTCGCGGCGCTCGACATGCGCATCGGGTAGACGAATCGGTCCGAATCGAAGGTCAGGCGGACCGGATCTATTGCGCCGTCCAGTGGTTTGGCGCTGGTGAGGCGCATCGCGACGAATGACCAACCCTCGCGCAGATATGGATCGAGGGTGCCGATCACTTCCGGACGCATTTCGTAGCCGTTGTTGCTCAGCCACTTTCGAATGCCGTCCAGATTGCCGCCGGACAGGGTCGTCGCCTCCAGCGGACCGAGCTGAACACGATCGAGGACGGTGAGGCCGCCGCCCGCGGCGCTCATCGCCCCCTCGCTGGCGCTGCCCCGGGACGACCGGGAGAACCACCCACGCTCCGTGACGATTCTGGGCGCGGTCAGATTCCGCAGTTCGGTGAAGGTCGCCGCATCGCCGCCCGCGACGGTGGCCGGTTTCGGTGTCGGCACGATCAGCGCCGCCTGGTCGGTGCCGGATTTCAGGGCAAGTCGCATGAGCACGGTCTCGCGGTGTCCGTCCCAGCCCACCAGCGCCGTCTCCTCGCCCACCGAGGCCGGGCGACCGGGCGGATTGGCCACCCCACCGCAGGCACAGGCGGAAGCCGGTGCGAGCGTACCGATTCCGGCCGTGGCGAAAAGAATCGCCGCCACGGCCAGCAGACGAACTGCGATTGCGGCAGGCATGGCCGCGAGCCTACTGGGGTTCGCGGCCGTGCAACCGCATTCTCGAGCGCGCGCCGATTCTCAGGCGGGCCCCGATTGTCGAGCGCGCCGCGATTCTTGGGCGCGCCGATTGTCGAGCACGGCCTGATTCTTGAGCACGGCCCGATTCTTGGGCGGGTGCCGATTGTCGAGGGGCCCCGTTTCTTGGGCGCGGGCCGATTGTCGAGCGGGCCCCGTTTCTTGGGCGGGTCCCGATTGTGAGCGGACCCGATTGTGAGCGGACCCGATTGTCGAGCGCGCCCGATTGTCGAGCGCGCCCGATTCTTGATCGCGCCCCGACTTATCCGGCGCGCCGCGCCGAGCTCGGTTCCCAACGGGGATAGTCGCTGTACCCCGCCGCATCGCGTCCGTACAGTAGTTCCTCGCGGATCGGAGCCAAGGGCAGATCGTGGGTAATCCGCTCGACCAGATCGGGATTGGAGATGAACGCCCGTCCGAACGACACCAGATCGGCGCGGCCGTCCCGCAGCACGGCCTCGGCGTCGACCGCGTTGGTCGGCTCGCGGTTCTCGCCGATATTCGCGATGAGCGTGCCGTGCCAGCGCTGCCGTAGATCGGCGATGGCCGGATAGTCGTCGTTATCGGTCAGATGCAGATAGGCCAGATCGCGGCGGTCCAATTCGGTCACCAGTGCGCGATACAGCGGTGCCGGATCGGCCTCGCGCATATTGAACTGTGGATTGCCCGGCGACAGGCGGATCCCGGTACGACGCGAGCCGACGGCAGCGACGACCGCGTCGGTGATGGCCAGCGGCACCCGCATGCGGTTCTCGATGGATCCGCCGAATTCATCGGTGCGCAGGTTGGTGTTATCGGCGAGGAATTGGTGCGGCAGATAGCTATTGGCGCCGTGGATCTCGACTCCGTCGAAGCCCGCCGCGATCGCATTGGCGGCAGCCGACGCGTAATGCCCTATGAGGGCGCCGATTTCGGCGCGGTCGAACGCACCGGGCGTGATCGGATCGGCCTTGGTGCCGTCGAGTAGATGCGGCCGATCGTCATCTACGACCGAGGACGGTCCGGCGGGCCAGGATCCGTCGACCCGCGCCAGCGGATGTCCCTTGCGTCCACCGTGCATGAGCTGGGCGATTATGCGCCCGCCCGCCGCGTGCACCGCCTCGGTGACCCGCCGCCAGGCGTCGACGTGCCGACCGGTCTGCAGCCCCGGCACCCAGGCCTCGCTCTGGCCGGTCGAATGCGGCCAGATGCCCTCGGTCACGATCAGTCCGGCGCTGGCCCGCTGCGCGTAGTAGTCGGCGACATCGGCGGTCGGCGAGCCGTCCGGATGTGAGCGCAACCGCGTCATCGGTGACATGACGATCCGATTGGGCAGGGTGAGAAAGTCATTGCGGTATTCGCTCAACAGCTGCATGGCCGTACGATAAAACCTGACATTGATGTGAGGTCAAGTAAGATCAAGACCGCAACTGCTGATTTCGGGAGCACACGGGTAACTCGTCGGGTACGTCCAGCAGCAGCTTCGTACTCGACCGCCGGCCCGCGTCGGAACTTTCGTTGCACTTACTTATCGGCAAAAGGTTCGGGGAGGCGGGACAGCAATGCGTATCGGTGAGCTGGCCGACCGGACCGGGGTGAGCGTCCGGTCGCTGCGGTACTACGAGACCAAGGGCATGCTCGGATCCGAGCGCACCGCCGGTGGCCAGCGTGAATATCCGGAATCGGCGATCGACCGCGTCATCCGGATCCAGCAGATGTTCGCCGCTGGCCTGGCCAGTGACACCATCGCCCAACTGCTGCCGTGCACCAATGACACCGACGGCACCCCGAACGCCACGGCCACCCCGTTCCTCGTCGACAAACTCATGCAAGAGCGCAGGCGGATCGGCCGGGCACTCGAAGATATGCACCGAGCCTGTGCGGTACTCGACGAGATCATCAGCTCGGCGGGCGGGGAGGTATCGGAACAGTAGGGTGGAGCGCATGGCTCTCGACAGTGGAACGATTACCAGCTCCGGCAATGGATCGGCGGTGGTGGCGGCCCCGATCGCCAAGACGGTGCCCACCGAGCGGGTGCATCACGGCGACGTCTTCATCGACGAGTACGAATGGCTCCGCGATAAGGAAAGTCCAGAGGTCATCGCCTACCTGGAGGCCGAGAACGCCTACACCGACGCACAGACCAGCCATCTCGGCGGGCTACGGGACAAGATCTTCGACGAGATCAAGGCGCGCACCCAGGAGACCGACCTGTCGGTGCCGACCCGGATGGGTGAGTTCTGGTACTACTCGCGCAGCTTCGAGGGCAAGCAATACGGTGTGCATTGCCGCTGTCCCATCGACGCCGCGGCCGAGGGGATCGACGCCTGGACTCCACCGCAACTCGAGGTCGATTCCGAGATCCCCGGGGAGCAGGTGCTGCTCGACAGCAATGAGCTCGCCGACGGCCACGACTTCTTCGCACTCGGCGCCTTCTCGGTCAGCCACAACGGCAATCTGCTCGCCTACTCCGTCGATACCAGCGGTGACGAGCGCTACCTGCTGCGATTCAAGGATCTGCGCACCGGCGAGGTGCTCGCAGACCAGATCGCCGGCACCGCGCCCGGCGCGACCTGGTCGCTGGACGGTACGCACGTCTTCTACCAGACGGTCGACGAATCCTGGCGGCCCGATACCGTGTGGCGGCACCGGTTGGGCTCCCCGGAGGCCGATGACGTCAAGGTCTTCCACGAGCCCGATGAGCGCTACTGGGTGAGTATCGGCGCGACCCGCTCGGAGAAGTACCTGATGATCTGGGTCGGCTCCAAGATCACCACCGAGGGTCGGGTGCTCGAATCCGATAATCCGGAGGGGGAATTCCGGGTCATCCTGCCGCGGCGCGAGGGTGTCGAATACTCCGCCGAACATGCCGTGGTCGGCGGCGAGGACCGATTTCTGATCCTGCACAACGATGTGGTGGACGGGGTGAAGGCGGAGAACTTCGTGCTCGCCGAGGCCCCGGTATCGGATCCGTCGAATATGACGCTGCTGATCGGACACCGCGACGATGTGCGGCTCGAGGATATCGACCCGTTCGCCAGCCATCTGGTGCTGAGCTACCGGCGCGAAGCCCTGACCCGCGTCGCCATTTGGCCGCTGACCGAATCCGGCTATGGCGAGCGGCGCGAACTCGAATTCGATCTGGAACTCTTCGCGGTCGGTTCCGGCTCCAACCCGGAGTGGGAGCAGCCGACCCTGCGCATCGGGCTCACCTCGTTCATCACGCCCATGCAGGTCTTCGACTATGTGCCGGCGACCGGTGAACTGCTGCTGCGCAAGGAGCAGCCGGTGCTCGGCGACTTCGATGCGAACGACTATGAGCAGCACCGGGTTTGGGCGATCGCGGCGGACGGCACCCGGATCCCGATCTCGCTGGTGCGCAGGAAGAACCTCCCCGAGGGGCCGAAACCGCTACTGCTGTACGGATATGGCTCCTACGAAGCCAGCATGGATCCGTCCTTCTCGGTATCGCGGCTGTCGCTGCTCGATCGCGGCATGGTCTTCGCGGTCGCGCATGTGCGCGGTGGCGGGGAAATGGGGCGGCTCTGGTACGAGCACGGCAAGACGCTCACCAAGAAGAACACCTTCACCGATTTCGTCTCCTGTGCAAGGCATCTCATCGAAACCGGCGCCACGTCGCCGGACCGGCTGGTCGCCGATGGTGGCAGTGCGGGCGGTCTGCTGATGGGTGCGGTGGCGAATCTGGCGCCCGAACTGTTCAAGGGCATTCTGGCCAATGTGCCCTTCGTCGACCCGCTCACCTCGATCCTGGACCCATCGCTGCCGCTGACTGTCATCGAATGGGACGAGTGGGGTAACCCATTGGCGGACAAGGACGTCTACGACTACATGAAGTCCTATGCCCCCTACGAGAACGTCGAGGCCAAGGACTATCCGGCGATTCTGGCCATTACCAGCATCAACGACACCCGCGTCCTCTACGTCGAACCCGCCAAGTGGGTCGCCAAACTGCGCGCGACCAAGACCGGCGACGCACCACTGCTGCTCAAGACCGAAATGAGTGCGGGCCACGGCGGCGTCAGCGGCCGCTATGAGAAGTGGAAGGAAGTCGCGTTCGAATACGCCTGGGTCCTCGACACCCTCGGCCTCGCGGACGCCTAGCGCAGATGCGCGGTCGGTACGCCCGGCCGCGCTACCCTGCGGTCTCGGGTGCCAATAGCTTGCCGAGCAGCGCCGTGAGCTGGCGCCGCTCGGCGGCGGTCAGCGCGGCGAACGTCTCATCGAGATAGGCCGGAATCGCCGCCTCCGCTCGGCGCAGCCGGTCGCGGCCCGCATCGGTGATGGTCACCGCGTAGGAGCGCCGGTCATGCGGATTGCGTTCGCGCTGTACATAACCCGACTTCTCCAGGTCATCGCAGACGCCGACCATGACACTGCGATCGATCCGCAGTTCCGCGCTGAGCGTCTGCTGTGAGCAGGCGCCGACGGCATCGAGCATCTTCAACACCAATTGCTGACCGACGCCCAGCCCCTGCGTCCCGGCATGGATTTCGGCGGCTCGGGACACGGCGGTCGAGGCGCGGCACAGTGCGATATCCGGCCGCTCGGCGGCGAGCTGGGGAAAGTAGGTCGGCTTGGTCTCGGTCGTCATGGTCCCTCGCTGTCGGTGGCGCCAGCCTAGCATCAATCGTCTGCTGCCCAATCGTTTGACAGCAGATGATTTGTGGCCATACGGTCTGATCGTCTGCTCACAGATGATTTCGGCCCGAGGAGTGCTCGATGACAACGCTGGATCTGACCCCGGATGAATTGCTGTCCACCACCCGTGCTGTGCGCAAACGCCTCGATTTCGACCGTCCGGTACCGCGCGAGCTGATCGAGGAGTGCATCGATCTCGCCACCCAGGCGCCGACCGGGCGCAATCGGCAGCGCTGGCATTTCATCGTTGTCACGGATGCGACCAAGCGTCGAGTGCTCGGCGATATCTTCCGTCGTGCCCTGACCGTCGGGATCGGGCAGCCGCTGACCGATGACGATGTGTGGCGCATGAACTATGCCCCGCGTTCGACCGAGCGGGTCTTCGACGGTTTGCGCCATCTCGCCGAGAACATCCATCGCGTACCGGTCATGGTGATTCCGGCCATCGAGGGCCGGACCGATCGCGCCTCGGTCGAGATCCAGTCGGGCGCTTGGGGTTCCATTCTGCCCGCGGTATGGAGCTTCATGCTCGCGGCCCGTGCCCGCGGACTCGGCACCACGTGGACGAGCGCGCAGGGGCCGCTGGAGCGCGAACTCGCCGCGGCATTGGGGATTCCTTACGACGAGGTGATGCTCGCGGCGTTCATCCCGCTGGGCTACACCCTCGGCACCGACTTCAAACCCGCTGTCCGGGTGCCGAGGGAGCGGGTATTGCACTGGGATCGCTGGTAGGTGACTCCGGCGATCCCAGTGCTGTGATCAGAGGCCGCGGGCGCGCATGTTGTCCAGGAACAGCTCGCGATCGCTGTCGCGGTATTGCTCGGTGCCCCGGTATGCGCCGTTCGCATCCATGATCGCCAGATAGGCGTCGGCGAGCTGGTCCGGCGTCGCGAGCGCGCACTTGGTTCACGAAACCCTGTGCTGCCGTGCACTTCTCGTCTTGGGTGAAGATCTGGGGGTCCCTCGGGTCGGGTAGCGCCGTGGCCGGTGCGATCAGGAGCAGTGGCACGGTCAGGGCGCTGAGCAGGGCTGCTGGCACGTCGGAGATCCTGGTGTGACGAGCGATGCTGGTTGTTGTCCGATGTGGCGGGGGTCACGCGACGCTGGTGTGACGGAGTGTTCGTCGGCGGGTCATCCGCCCTGCACGCCGAGTACATCTGCGGCTGGCACCGTAGGTGCATGAACGCTGAGCTGATCGTGTCGATCTCCGGGATCCGGGACACCACGCGGGACGCGGCAATCGAATTCGCGGCCGAGATGGATCGCCGCGACGTGCGCCTCTCGCTGCTGGTGGCGCCCCGGCTCAAGAACGGGTACCGGTTGGTCGAGGATGCGGCGACGCAGTCCTGGCTGCGCGGACGCCGGGCCCGCGGCGATGCGATCGTGCTGCACGGCTACGACCAGGCGGCCACCAAACGCCGCAGAGCCGAATTCGCCGCGCTGCCGCGGCACGAGGCGCGGCTGCGGCTCACCGCCGCGGACCGGGTGCTGGAACAGGTGGAACTGCGCACCCGGCTCTTCGCGGCCCCGCGCTGGGATGCCTCCGCCGGCGCGATCGAGGCACTGCCGGAGGTCGGCTTCCGGCTCGCGCTCGGCCTGACCTCGATCCTGGATCTCGAACGAAATGTCGCGCAGAAGGCGCGCGTCTACGGCATCGGCGAGGGTTTCCGCGCCGAGCCGTGGTGGTGTCGCGCCCTGGTGCTGGGTGCGGCCAGGACCGCGCGCCGCGGTGGTGTGCTGCGGCTGGCCGTTTCCGCCGCGCAACTGGGCCGCTCCGGTCCGCGTCAGGCCATGATCGACGCGGTCGATCTCGCGCTGTTCCACGGCGCGACCAGCGAGGTGTACCGCTGGGAGCCGTTCACCGCCGCCAGGGCGGCTTGATCGGCACAAGCCGTGTGGGGGTGCGGTCGGCACCGCCGCACGAGGGTCGCCGCCGCCCGTAATGGCGTGACCGGGCGGCGGCGCGCGGCCCCGCAGGTGCCGGGTCAGCGGCGCCCGAGTTCGGTCGTCGTGGTCACGACTTCGACTGTGTCGCAGTGGCTTCGGTGGTTCGTTCGGTCGGTACGGCCGGGGTGGCGTTGTGGGTGAATCCGCCTGCCTCGGCGCGGGTGAGCGAGGGCGTCAGCGGATGCTTCACCAATTGTTCGAGGCAGCGCACGATATCTGCGAGCAGCAGATCCGCCATGTCGTGGCTGAATCCGTGCCGGATCACCGCACGCATGACGGTCTCGTCCTCGCGGTCGGGGGACAGCGGGTACGCGGCGATCAGCCAGCCGCGGGTGCGGAGCCGATCGGAGAGGTCGTAGAGGTTGAAATCGGATTCGTTGCGCAGCTGCCACGACACCGCGGTGATGCCATGGTGCGGATTGCCGCCGTGGATGATCTCGAACGGCCCCAGCCGCGTCAGACCGTCGGACAGATACTGGGCGACGTGGTAGATCGCCGACTGCAGCCGGGTGTAGCCGGTGCGGCCGAGGCGGATGAAGAGGTAGTACTGCGTGACCACCTGCCCGCCGGGGCGGGAGAAGTTGAGGTTGAAGGTGGGCATGCTGCCGCCGAGGTAGTCCACATCGAAGATCAGTTCCCTGGGCAGATCGGTGGCCTCGCGCCAGATCGCCCAGCCGGAGCCGAGTGGGGCCAGGCCGGTCTTGTGGCCGGAGGCGTTGATCGACTTGACCCGCGGCAGGCGGAAATCCCAGATCAGCTCGGGTGCGGTGAACGGTGCGAGGAACCCGCCGCTGGCGGCGTCGACATGGATCGGAATGTCCAGGCCGCTGACCGCCTGTACCTGGTCGAGGGCCTTGCTGATCCCCGCGACATCCTCGAACAGTCCGGTGAAGGTCTGGCCGAAGGTCGGCACCACCATGATGGTCCGGTGGTCACAGTGCGCGGCCACATCGTCGGGATGCATGGTGAGCCGATCGTCGCGCAGCGGGATCTGGCGGATCTCCACATCGAAGTAGCGCGCGAATTTCTCCCAGCACACCTGCACCGGGCCGCAGACGAAATTCGGCGTGCCGGTGCCGCCGCGCTTGCGCCAGCGGAATTTCGCGGCCAGACCGCCGAGTATCGCGGCCTCACTGGATCCGGTGGTGGAGGTGCCGAGCGTGGTCGATGGATCGGGGGAGTGCCACAGATCGGCCACCATCCGCACGCAGCGCCGCTCCAGCTCCGCCGTCTGCGGGTACTCGTCCTTGTCGACGATGTTCTTGTCGAAGGATTCGGCCAACAACATGAGCGCCTTGGGATCGACCCAGGTGGTGCAGAACGTCGCCAGGTTCATCCGGGATACGCCGTCGAGCATGAGTTCGTCGTGCACGATCTCATAGGCGACGTCGGGATTTAGCTCGGGAGCCGGGAATCCGCTTTTGGGCGCGGTCCGGTCCAATGCTGGCATCGCGAATAGGTCTTCGGATTCCGGGTTAGCCGCCATCTCGCCTCCAGCGCACTCGCAGCAATTGTCGTAAAATAGCTGGCTTCAGTTCCGTGGCGTTCGAAACTGGCTGTGTCACTTACATGTTCATCGAGACCCTATTAATGCTGGCTATTTGAACGTCAGCATGTGGACTATCAGCATGTCACATAGCAAGTGCTGTCCGCTACGGAATCCCACATCGACGACCGGGGCGCCGAGACGCCGTTCGTCATCCAGGGAAATCCAACGTTTCTGCTCGGGCTCGGGCGCGGGGACACCGAGATCAGGAGCCGGTTTCGGGCAATATGCGCAATCCACCGGAGTTGACGCTCGACCATTGCGTCCGGCAGCGCTCGATTGCCATCTCCGGTGAGCAGTTGGTGGCGGCTGGTCTGCCCGTCACGCGGCCCGTCCGCGCGCGCGATTCCCAATTGCTGGCAATATTCGCGCACACCATCGCGTTGATGACGGCGCGCGGCACCCACGACGCGGCGCGGGAATGCGCGGATCCGATCGGGTCGGCGTGTAAGAGTGGTGTCGGCGGTGGCATTTCGGCCGACGTCCCGGATCGGTGCGGTGTTGCCCGGGGGCTGGCTCGCGGCCGCGGGCAATTCGGTTTCCGGTGCGGTTGCATGGAGAAATTCGCGCACACGAGCGGATTCTCGGTGTTCTGAACGGTTTTCGAGGACGACACGATCAGTGAGGCTGGCATGATTTCCGACGATCCCGGTACCGCCGACCTGCGCGCGCGGGTGGCCGCTCTGATGCCGCAGGCGAAAATAGATCTCACCCAACTGGTTTCGTTCAAATCGGTGGCCGATTCGCGGCAGTTCCCTGCCGAGGAATGTGACCGGACCGCGCAGTGGGTGGCCGACGTGTTCGCCGCGGCCGGACTGACAAAGGTGGGCCTGCACGAAACATCCGACGGTAGCAAGGCGGTCATCGCCTCACGTCCCGCGCCCGAAGGCGCGCCGACGGTATTGCTCTACTGCCACTACGACGTTCAGCCGCCGTTGGATGACGGTGCCTGGCGCACCCCGCCGTGGGAGCTGACCGAGAAGGACGGTCGCTGGTACGGGCGCGGCAGCGCGGACTGCAAGGGCAATATCGTGATGCACCTGACCGCACTGCGCGCGCTCGGTGCGGATCTGCCGCTCGGGGTGACGCTGGTCGCCGAGGGCTCGGAGGAACAGGGCACCGGCGGACTGGAACGATTCGTCGAGGCCAATCCGGATCTATTGCGTGCCGATGCGATCCTGGTCTGCGACAGTGGGAATTTCGCCGTCGGCGTGCCGACCTTCACCGAGACATTGCGCGGCAACGTCAATGTCATCGTCACCGTCGAAACGCTCGCAGGGCCGATGCACTCCGGCATGTTCGGCGGTCCCGCTCCCGATGCGCTCGCCGCCCTCGTCCACCTGCTCGCATCGCTGCACGACGAACACGGCAACACCACCGTTGCCGGTCTGCCCAATGATCAGCGCTGGCCGGGCGTGCAGTACCCGGAGCACCAATTCCGCACCGACGCCGGCGTACTCGGCGGCGTCGAACTCACCGGAGACGGCACCGTCGCCGATATGCTCTGGGCGCGTCCGTCGCTGACGGTCCTCGGCATCGATGCGCCGAAGGTGGTCGGCTCATCAGCGGCCGTTCAGGCCTGCGCACGTGCCCGCCTCAGCCTGCGCATTCCCCCGGGCACCGATCCGGACCAGGCGCTGAAGCTGCTGACCGCGCATCTGCGCGCACATACCCCGTGGCGGGCCCAGCTCACCGTGGAGACCGAAGCGACCGGCGCACCGTTCCGATCCGCGAGCGGCGGCCCCGCGCGCACCGCAATGGACGCCGCACTCACCGCCTCCTACCGCAGGGCGACAACCACCCAGGGCCAGGGCGGCTCGATCCCCCTGTGCAACGTCTTCGCCGACACCTACCCCAACGCGGAGATCATGCTCCTCGGCGTCGAAGAACCGAAATGCCTCATCCACGCCCCCAACGAAAGCGTCGACCCCACCGAAATCGAACACATGGCCCTGGCCGAGGCCCTCTTCCTCACCACCTACGCCGAACAGCGCCCCTGACCCCCGGGGACTGGTCACTCGATCACCATGCACTCGCGCAGGCACCTTCTCGACGTCTACCTGCGTGAGCGCATGGTGACCGGAGTCCGAATCGGGGGCTAGAAGTATTGGTGGGTTTCGGGGGAGATGACGGTGAAGTCTGTTCCGGCGGGGCGCATTTCGGATAGGCGGGTGAAGTAGATGCCCTGGGCGTCGGGGTGGATGATGCCGAAGTGGATGGGGAAGGCGGTGCGGGGGCTTACGGCGCGTAGGTAGTCGACGGCCTCGCTGATGCGCATCCATGGGGCGGAAGCCGGGATCGCGAGTACGCCGACCGGGACGGGTGGCACCCATAGGGAATCGCCGGGGTGGACGAGTTGTGCTGGATCGTCCGGGGTGCCGAGTTGGAAGACAGTGTTATCGATGACCGGGATTTCCGGGTGGATCACCGCATGCCTGCCACCGCCTCCGGTGATCTGGAGGTCACCGAGGGTGATCACATTGCCCGCGTGCACCGCCTCCCACGGTTCGTCGCGAAGCTGTGCGGTCTGTGGATCGCTGAACAGGCGCGCGTTCGGATTGTTGTCGAGCAACGCTCGGATCCGGTTCGGATCGATATGGTCGGGGTGCTGATGGGTCACCGCGATGGCATCGAGGCCGGTAATGCCCTCGAAGCCGTGCGAGAAGGTACCCGGATCGAACAGCACCTTCTTGCCGTGCAACTCGACGAGGACGCAGGAGTGGCCGAAGTGGGCTATGCGCATGGGGCCATGCTATTTGACGCGACCCCGACCGTAGCTCGGACAAGCTGGACAACTACGCTGCTCAGGTAACCCCAACACCACCTGAGGAGCAACGCGTGGCACGAGTCGTGGTCGAGGTGATGCCGAAGGCCGAGATCCTGGATCCGCAGGGGCAGGCCATCGCCGGTGCACTCCCGCGCCTGGGATTCGCCGGAGTGTCGGATGTGCGGCAGGGCAAGCGATTCGAACTCGATGTCGACGACAGTGTCAGCGACGCGGAGCTCGAACAGATCGCCGAGGCGCTGCTCGCCAACACGGTGATCGAGGACTGGAAGGTCGTGCGGGTTTCGGCATGAGCGAGCGTAGCGAGCGAATCATCAACACAGCCGCCCGTGCGGGCATGATGGAGCCGAGCGTCAGCGAGGCGCAGTCATGACCGCTCGCATCGGGGTCATTACTTTCCCTGGCACGCTCGATGATGTCGATGCCGCCAGGGCGGTCAAGCTGGCGGGCGCGGAGGCGGTCAGCCTCTGGCATGCCGATGCCGATCTGAAGCAGGTCGACGCGGTGGTCGTGCCCGGCGGCTTCTCCTATGGCGACTACCTGCGCGCCGGTGCCATCGCCCGGTTCGCGCCGGTGATGGGCGAGGTCGTCAAGGCCGCGGGCAAGGGCCTGCCGGTGCTGGGCATCTGCAATGGATTCCAGGTGCTGTGCGAAGCCGGTCTGCTGCCCGGCGCGCTGACTCGCAACGAGGGCCTGCACTTCGTCTGCCGCGATGAATGGCTGCGCGTCGAATCCGCGAATACCGTGTGGACCTCGCGTTTCGAGCCCGGCGCCCAGATCCTCATCCCGATCAAGAACGCCGAGGGGCGCTACCAGGCCTCCGAGCGGGTGCTCGACGAACTCGAGGGCGAGGGCCGGGTGGTATTCCGCTACGCCGGTGACAATCCGAACGGCTCGCAGCGCGCTATCGCGGGCATCGCCTCGGCCGACGGCCGGATCGTCGGTCTGATGCCGCATCCGGAGCACGCCACCGAGCCGCTCACCGGTCCGAGCGATGACGGCCTCGGTCTGTTCCTTTCGGTGCTCGATACCCTGGTCGCCGCCTCGTAGATCCGACGCGAGCCGCATGCCGGTGCGGCTTGTTCGCGTGGTGGTCCCCGTGTCAGGTGATCTGGGCGATGATGTCGAAATCGACGCCATCGGCCACCGCGATATAGCCGTGCTGCTGGGCCTGGTTCCCGAGGAATCTCCTGGTGCCACCGGGTGTTTCGAGCAGCACGCCCGCATCGAGCGCCGCGTGCACCGCTGGCACATGTAGTGATCCGACCGTCTCGCCGATCGCGCGCAGCGTGTGGATCGCCTCGTAGCTCATATTGCTGAAGCTGGTCAGCGCGGGCGCGAAGTCACCGTGCAGTCGGCGGTAGCGGGCCAGCCGGTCGCGTCCGTCGCTGGTGTGTGGGTCCACGAAGAAGCTCGACGCCACATAGAAGTTGTGATTGGCGTCGGGGCCGCCCGCCAGCAGCACGTTCTCGTCGGCGGCCGGGCTGATGCGCAGCAGCGTATCGGCGCGCCGGGTCGCGGCGAACTGCCTATTGAAGCGGGAGACGTCCGCGCCGACCATCAGAATGATGACGGCGTCGGTCTCGTCCAGCGCGGGATGGCGCAGGAAGTCGCCGAAATCCGGTGCGCCGAGCGGGACGAACCGCTCCAGCACGATGGCACTGGGATCGGGCAGACTGCGGCGCACCGCCTTTGCCGATTCGCGCGGCCAGATGTAGTCGTTGCCGATGATCGCCCAGCGGCGCACGCCGTATTCGCGCGCCAGCCAGTGCACCGCGGGCAGGGTCTGGCCCGCCGGATGTTCTCCGAGCATCAGCACCCCGGGGCGCTCATTGGTGAGGCCCTCGTGTCCGGTCGCGAAGAGATATGGCACCCGGCCGGCATTGGCGCGTGCCACCGCCAACCGCACCGCGGAGGTATGCCAGCCGGTGATCGCATGCACCATTCCGGTGGCGAGCAGCGCCGAAACCTCGTCGGCGACGGCACGCGGATTCCGTCCGCCGTCGATTTTCGTAGTACGAATTTCGCGGCCGAGAAATCCTGCGCCAGCGTTGATTTCATCGACGGCCAGGGAAACCGCGGCATCGCACGACGCGGCGACGATACCGCCCGGTCCCTGCATCGGAACTATGTTCAGTATCTCGACCGTGCCGTCTGGGCTCTCGCCGAACGCTGACATTCGGTACTCTTCTTCTGGTTCGAGCGAAATTCATGGCAGGCAGGAAATCAGGAAATAATGACGACCATTGTAAGCGGATATTCCACGCTGCATGGTGCGCTGCGTGCCGCGGAACGGCGTTGGCTGGGCCACCTCGACGCCGCCCTGTGTGCCAGGCAACTCACGGCCGATCAGTGGTCGATGCTGTCGAATCTGTCCACCGAGTTCGGGATCACCATGAGTGAGCTCGCGGCCAGGTCACAGCTACCGCCGTCCTCGGCGACCAGGCACGCCGATGCCCTCGCCGAACGCGGTCTGATCTTCCGGGTCGCGGCCGAGGACGACCGCCGCCGCATCCTGATCGGCCTCAGTCGGCTCGGTTCGGATCTGGTCGATTCGGTGCGGGCCGAAGAGGTGCGCGCCGAGCAGCAGTTGCGCTCGCGTATCGGTGCGCGCCGTTATGCCGAGCTGATGCGTTTACTCGAACTCGTTTCCGCCGAGTAGTTCTCGGACCAAGGCCAGCCTTAATCATCGGATGAATTAATCCGCCGAAACGTCCCGAGCGCTCGGTTCCGTATGTATGAACGAGCGGAATGGCGTTGCTTCGGTTGAGTTCCGGAATTATTCCGATGCGATCGACGACCCACCGGATGTAGGCCACATCGCGCTGCCCGATATTCGACCATGGAGTGATCTACGACGAGATCGCGTTGTCCTACACCGCGACAGTGATTCCCGGTGTGCAGACCGCGATCTTCGTCGGAGCGCACCGCCGCGGTGATCAAAGATCGTGCAGCGTTACGGGGTCCTTCCCGATGTCTGCTTAGGATCGCAGGCATGCCCGTTTCCGCTACCGCTGCCACGGCCGCCGGTTTGTGTGCCTTCATCGATGACTCGCCCTCGCCGTTCCATGTCTGTCGGACGGTCGCGCGGGAGTTGGAGGCGCATGGCTTCACCCCGCTCGCGGAATCGGAGCCGTGGCCATCGGACGGGCCGAGCCGGCACTACGTCGTGCGCGGCGGTTCGCTGGTCGCCTGGGCGACGGCTGATGCGTCGGGCGCGACGCCGTTCCGGGTGGTCGGCGCGCATACCGACAGCCCGAATCTGCGGGTGAAGCAGCATCCGGATCTGGTATCGGTCGGCTGGCAGCTGGTCGGGCTGGAACCGTATGGCGGCGCCTGGCTCAACTCGTGGCTGGACCGCGAACTCGGCATCTCGGGGCGGCTCAGCGTGCGCGACGGAAATGCGGTGCGCGACAGCCTGGTTCGCATCGATGAACCGATTCTGCGGGTGCCGCAGCTGGCGATCCACCTCTCCGAGGACCGTCGCGGCGTCACCCTGGACCCGCAGCGCCACGTCAACGCGATCTGGGGTATCGGCGCGCAGCCGCGCTCGTTCCTCGATTTCGTCGCCGAACGCGCGCAGGTCGATCCCGCCGACGTGCTCGGCTGGGAGCTGATGACCCATGACCTGGCGCCGAGCCGTTCGGTCGGTCGTGACGGCGATCTGGTGAGCGCACCGCGCCTGGACAATCAGGGCACCTGCTACGCGGGACTGCGCGCCTTCCTCGCCGCGATCGCCGAACCCGGTGCGGCCATTCCGGTGCTGGCGATGTTCGACCACGAGGAGGTCGGCAGCCAATCCGATCGGGGCGCGCAGTCCGATCTGCTGCCGACGGTGCTGGAGCGCATTGTGCTCTCGCGTGGCGGCGGCCGCGCCGAATATCTGGCCGCCCTGGCCGGATCCGTCTGTGCCTCCGGCGATATGGCGCATGCCACGCACCCCAACTACCCGGACCGGCACGAGCCCGCGCACCGCATCGAGGTCAATGGCGGCCCGGTGCTCAAGGTCAACCAGAACCTGCGCTACGCCACCGACGCGATCGGCGCCGGCGCATTCGCCTTGGCCTGCGCACAGGCGAATGTGCCGCTGCAGCGCTACGTGCACCGCGCCGATCTGCCGTGCGGTTCGACGATCGGTCCGATGACCGCGGCCCGCACCGGCATGCCGACCGTCGATGTCGGCGCACCCCAGTTGGCGATGCATTCGGCGCGGGAAATGATGGGCGCGGCCGATGTCGCGGCCTATGCCGCGGCGCTGGCCGCCTTCCTGACCCCCGCGCCGCTCGGCCGGTAGGTCATTCGGCTTGCCAGCTGCCGGAAGTCGTTCGGTGCGAGCACGGGCGAAACCGACAACGGCTGCTGACAGTGTTCGATGACCCGCGCCGATTGTTCGTACGGCGCGGGTGCCGCCGCTAGGCGTTGACCGTCTCCCGGCTGTCCGCGGTGCTCGGGTGGTATTTCGCGACCGCGATGACGAACACCACGAACGTCGCCCATACATAACTGCTGCCGATGATCTGCTGCCACCAGGCCCAGCCGAGTTCGAGGTCCTTCGAATGCGGCAGCAGCCATTGCGGGCCGATCAGGAACAGCAGAGTGAAGGCGGTGACGGTGCCGATGAACCAGCGATTGCGGGTGCCGCGGGCGATGGCGTCGGCGGCGACGAGCAGGGTGGGGGCGATCCAGACCCAGTGATGCGACCAGGAGACCGGCGAGACCAGCAGCACCGCGGCCGCGTTGACCATCAGCGCGGCCACCTGCTGGCCGGCGCGGATCAGCCGGTGCATCCACACCGCCGCGAGGGCAATCGCGATCAGCGACACCGTGATCCAGATCAGCGTTGCCAGCGAATCGGAGACGCCCAGGCGGAAGGCCATACCCTTGATGGACTGATTGCCCGCGAAGTAGGGCGGGCCGATGCGGCCGGTATCGAACAGCGTGTGGAACCAGTATTCGGCCGAATCACTGGGGAACAGCAGAAATCCGAGTCCGATCGCCGCGACCGCGGAGACGATCAGCGTGCCGGCCGCCTTCCAATCCCGGCGCAGCAGGAAGTAGAGCAGATATCCGGCCGGGATCAATTTCACCGACACCGCGATCCCGATCAGCATGCCGCGCGGCCAGATCGGTTTGCGGACAAGGCAATCCATGGTGATCGCGGCCATCAGCACCAGATTGATCTGACCGAAGCCGAAGGTCTGGCGCGTCGGTTCGAACATCTGCGCCACCGCGACCGCGCCGATGACCAGCGCCAGCACGGTGCGCCGCTCGAGCGTCGGGCGCAGGCGGGTGAGCGCCAGCCACAGCGTGATGCCGAGGCTGAGCACGGAGGTCGCGGTCACCAGCACCTCGGCCGGCACCAGCGGCATCAGCGCGAGCGGTGCGAAGAACAGGGCGGCCAGCGGGGGATAGGTGAACGGCAGTCCGATCCCTTCGACCGGGGGCATCGGACCGTACAACTCGCCGTCGTCGAGCCAGACGCGCGCGCCGTTGCGATAGACCTGCAGATCGATATAGCCGTTCCACCAGTGCACCAGCAGTGAGACGGTGGCCGAGATGACGAACAGGCCCACGGCGATCAGCAGCCAGCGCACCTGCGGGTTCGACATCGATAGACGCGGCGAGCCGGATTCGAGTCGGATGTTCGGCGTGGTGACGGGCTGCTCCGCCGGATCCGCAACCCCCGATCGATCGTTCACGGCCAAAGCGTAGCGGTCGCGACGTCGCGCAATGTGTGCCGACCCTAGGCATTCGCCCCGATCTACACCATGTTCCGCATCACATTCGGTGCCCGCGAATTCGGTTCGGGCGCGCGCAAAACCCGGCGTTCCGGGCAACGCGTCGATGCGACCGGCCGCCCACCGAGGGCCACAGCTAAACTTCAGGGCGAATCCCCAGCTTCGCGCTCCGGCCCGAAAGGACCCTGGTACTCCGTGACTCCGCAGGTCGACACCGTCAGCGCAGCCGCAGCGACTCCCGATGCCCCGCAGCCGTACAAGGAGCTCGGTCTCAAGGACGACGAGTACGCGCGGATCAAGGAAATCCTCGGCCGCCGGCCCACCGACGCCGAACTCGCCATGTACTCGGTGATGTGGAGCGAGCACTGCTCCTACAAGTCCTCGAAGGTGCATCTGCGCTACTTCGGCGAGACCACCACCGAGCAGATGAAATCCTCGATGCTGGCGGGCATCGGTGAGAACGCGGGCGTCGTCGACGTCGGCGACGGCTGGGCGGTCACCTTCAAGGTGGAAAGCCACAATCACCCCTCCTATGTGGAGCCGTATCAGGGCGCGGCCACCGGCGTCGGCGGCATCGTGCGCGACATCATGGCCATGGGCGCGCGGCCCATCGCGGTCATGGACCAGCTGCGCTTCGGTGCGGCGGACGCATCCGATACCCGGCGCGTCGTGGACGGCGTGGTGCGTGGTGTCGGCGGCTACGGGAACTCGCTCGGGCTGCCGAATGTGGGCGGCGAGACCGTTTTCGACGCCTCATATCAGGGCAACCCATTGGTTAACGCGCTGTGCGCGGGCGTGATGCGGGTCGAGGATCTGCATCTGGCCTTCGCCTCCGGCACGGGTAACAAGATCATCCTGTTCGGCGCGCGCACCGGTCTCGACGGCATCGGCGGTGTTTCGGTGCTGGCCTCGGACACCTTCTCCGGTGACGAATCCGGGACCGGCCGCAAGAAGCTGCCGAGTGTGCAGGTCGGCGACCCGTTCGCCGAGAAGGTGCTCATCGAGTGCTGTCTCGAGCTGTACGCGGCCAAGCTGGTGGTCGGCATCCAGGACCTCGGCGGTGCCGGATTGTCCTGCGCCACTTCCGAACTCGCCGCCGCCGGCGACGGCGGCATGCATATCGATCTGACCAAGGTGCCGCTGCGCGCCAAGGGGATGACCCCGGCCGAGGTGCTCTCCAGCGAATCGCAGGAGCGCATGTGCGCGGTCGTCACGCCGGAGAACGTGGACGCGTTCATGGCCGTCTGCCACAAGTGGGATGTGCTGGCCACGGTCATCGGTGAGGTCACCGATGGCGACCGGCTGGTGATCAGCTGGCACGGCGAGACCGTCGTCGATGTGCCGCCGCGCACCGTCGCGCACCAGGGCCCGGTCTACGAGCGCCCGGTACAGCGGCCGGACTTCCAGGACGCGCTGATCGCCGACACCCCGGACACCCTGCCCCGGCCGAAGACGGCGGAGGAATTGCGCGCCACCGTGCTGCAGATGATCGCCAGCCCGCAGCTGTGCAGCCGCAGGTGGATCACCGAGCAGTACGACCGCTATGTCCGCGGCAACACCGTGCTCGCCGAACACGCCGATGCCGGTGTCATCCGGATCGATGAGGAGACCGGCCGCGGTATCGCGCTGGCCACCGACGCGTCGGGCCGCTACACCAAGCTGGACCCGTACACCGGCGCACAGCTCGCGCTGGCCGAGGCCTACCGCAACGTGGCCACCACCGGTGCGACGCCGAAGGCCGTCACCAACTGCCTCAACTTCGGCTCCCCCGAGGATCCGGGCGTGATGTGGCAGTTCCAGCAGGCCGTGCGCGGTCTCGCGGACGGCTGTGTGGCCCTTGGCATTCCGGTCACCGGCGGCAATGTCAGCTTCTACAACCAGACCGGTCAGGACGCCATCCTGCCGACCCCGGTGGTCGGTGTGCTCGGCGTCATCGACGATGTGCACCGGCGCATTCCGACCGGCCTCGGCCTCGAGCCGGGCGAGACGCTGATCCTGCTCGGCGAGACCGCCGACGAATTCGGCGGCTCGATCTGGTCGCAGGTCGCCCACGACCACCTCGGCGGCGTGCCGCCCAAGGTCGACTTCGCCCGAGAACAGCTGCTGGCCGAGGTGCTGACCGCCGGATCGCGCGACGGCATGATCAGTGCGGCGCACGACCTTTCGGAGGGCGGCCTGATCCAGACCGTCGTCGAGGCCGCGCTCGCGGGTGAAACCGGCTGCCGCGTCCTGCTGCCCGAGGGTTCGGATCCGTTCGTGCAGCTGTTCTCCGAATCGGCGGGCCGGGTGCTCGTCGCGGTGCCGCGCTCGGAGGAGACTCGCTTCACCAAGATGTGCACCGCGCGCGAATTGCCGTGGGTGCGCATCGGTGTGGTCGATCAGGGTTCGGATTCCGTTGAGGTGCAGGGTCAGTTCTCGATCACCCTGGACGAATTGCGCGAGGCGCACGAGGGCACGCTGCCGAAGCTGTTCGGAGCCAGTGCCGTTTGAGCGCGCCGGAGGCTGGTGAGGTCTCGGTAGCCCTACGCGACGGCGTCGGCAGGATTGTCGGCGCCGTCGAGCGCTTTTTCCATCCGAATTATGTCGGGATCATCGTGGCAACGGTGTTCTTCGGCTGGTCGCTGACACCCTCGCTGCTGCCGCGCGATTGGCTATTCGAGGGGCTGGTCAGCGGTATCAACGCGGCCATCGGCTATGGCGTCGGCTCTCTGTTCGAGTGGGTGTACCGCAAGTGGATACGCAAGCCGTTGCGTCGCAAGCTCGCTCAGCTGCCCGCATCGGTGACGCGACAGTGGGCGCGTCGGCCGAAGTGGCTCTCGGGTGCGGTCAAGACCACGATCGTGCTGGCCTGTCTCGGCGTCGGGGTGTTTCTGCTGGTCGAGTCGGCCCGGTGGCAGCGCGAAATCACCGCGCTCATGGCCATGGAACCGATCACGACCTCCAGCTTTTTGCGCACCGGCGCGTTGAGCGCAGTGGTCGGTGCGATAGCCATCGGCGTGTTTCGCGCCCTGCGCAGGATCGTTCGTTCGATCGCGTTCGAGTTGATCCGGCGCGCCCACTTTCCGCGCCCGCTGGCCGTGCCGACCGGCGTGCTCATCGTGGTCGTCGCGGCGGTGCTGCTGTTCAACGGCGTACTCACCAAGGTCTTTTTCGATGTGGCGAATTCGGCGTTCAGCGTGCGCAACGGGAACACCTCGCCGAATGCCGTACAGCCGCAACTGCCCGAGCGTTCCGGCAGTCCGAACTCGTTGGCGGCCTGGGACACCCTCGGCTCCGAGGGCCGCTGGTTCGTCTCGTTCGTGCCGACCGCCGCGGCGATCAGCCAGGTCACCGGGAAGCCGGCGCGCGAACCGATTCGGGTCTACGCCGGTCTGGAGTCGGCCGACGGCCCGCAGGCGCAGGCCGAGTTGGTGGCGGCGGAATTGGAGCGCACCGGCGCATTCGAGCGCAAGGTGCTGGTGGTGGTGACGACGACGGGCACCGGCTGGGTCGATTCGACCAGTGCCGAATCCATCGAGCTGATGTACGGCGGCGATACCGCGATCGCCGCGACCCAGTATTCGTATCTGCCCAGTGTGCTGTCGTTCCTGTCGGATAAGGACAAGGCCACCCGGATGGGAAAGCTGGTCTTCGACAAGGTCTATGAGCACTGGTCGGCGCGGCCGGAAGGGGCGCGGCCCACATTGCTCGTCTACGGCGAGAGCCTGGGCTCACAGGGCTCCGAGGGCGCGTTCACCGGCCTGGCCGATATTCGCTCGCGCACCGATGGCGTGCTGTGGGTGGGACCGCCGAATTCCAACCGGCTGTGGAGCGAAGTCACCGCCCGCCGCGATCCCGGCACACCGGAGATCCTGCCGACCTATGCCGACGGACTGGTGGTGCGCTTCGCCGACGGTCGCGGGGACCTGTGGAAGCCTGGGGATACCTGGCTGCCGCCCCGGATCGCCTATCTGCAGCACGCCTCCGATCCGGTGATCTGGTGGTCGCCGGATCTGCTTTTCTCCGAACCGGATTGGCTGCGCGAGCCGCGCGGTCCCGATGTGTCCTCGCGGATGGCGTGGTATCCGATCGTCACGTTCTGGCAGGTCGCCGCGGATCTGCCCAATGCCCAGCGGGTCAGCGACGGACATGGGCACAACTACGGCGATCTGGTGCTCGACGGGTGGGCCGCGATCGCGCAACCTCCGGATTGGTCGGCCGATGTGGTGGACCGGATCCGGGATTATCTGGCGATCTCCGCGGCCCGCGAGCATCAATTGAAATAGCGTGGGTCGATGGGTGCTCGGCAGGCTACGCCCCTGGACGGGCCCGAACCCCGCGTCGCCGGGCTCGCCCAGGTGCGCCCTCAGCCGACGGATTTGAACGGATCGTGCTCCGCGATCAGTTTCTCCATCCGCGCCTCGTCCAGGCGGCGGCTGATGGTCGCCGCCTCCTGTTGGTCGCGAACCACCTTCGCCAGGGTGAAGGTGCTCGACACCAGGAACAGCACGGACATGCCGAGGAAGCCGCGCTGCGCGATATCCAATGGGAGATAGAAGATGCCGACGCCGGTCCCGAAGAAGCTGACACCGAACGCGATCGCGGCTTGCGCGAGAAAGGCCGAGGTGGTTTTCGGCTGGGCATTGGGAGTGCTCATGGGTACCGAGTCTGCTGAATCGTGGTAGCACGCAACCGCGTACATCTACTCGAGCGCTGTGGGTAGTTGCCGATTACGTCCACACGGGTCGACACGTGGTGTCGGCCGATCCGCGGGCGCTGCAATTGGACACAGCCCGCATACTGTTCCTGTGAAGATCGCTACGGACCCGTTGTCGCCCGTGCCCGATCCGGACCGCCACGATCTGGGCATCGCGCCGTCTCGCTGACCGATGCTCGACTCCGACACCCCCCTGACGAAGCTGCGTGCGCGCGGCATCGTGGTGGTGCGGCGCGCCGAGGACATCATCGATCTCAACTATGTCGGACTGGTCTTCGCGACGATCTTCTTCGCGCTGTCGGTGACACCGTCGCTGGTACCGCGCGACTGGCTGTTCCAAGGTCTGATCAGCGGTATCAATGCCGCGCTCGGTTACGGCCTCGGCTGTGTGCTGGAGTGGCTGTTGCGCCTGTGGGCCCGGCCGCGGCTGGCCGAACGGCTGCGCGGTCGGATCGCGCCGCCGCCGACCTGGGTGCGCTACGCGGTGAAGTCCGCCATCCTCTTCACCGCCGCCGTGACCGCGGCGTTCATGCTGGTGCAGTCGGCGCGCTGGCAGCGCGAGATCACCGCGCTGATGGGGATGGAGGGCACCACCACCCCGGCCTATCTGCGCACCGGATTGCTCAGCATCGCGGTCGGTGCGGGGGTGGTCGCGGCCTACCGGACGTTGCGCGAGATCATCCGGTTCCTGGCCCGCCAGCTCAACCGCTGGGTGCGGGTGCCGCGTGAGCTGGCGCCATCGGCCGGATTCCTGGTCCTGGTGATACTGACCGTCACCGTGTTCAACGGTGTGGCCTCGCGTGCCTTCTTCGCGGTGGCGAACTCGGCGTTCAGCGTGCAGAACGATCACACCTCGCCGAATGCGATCCAGCCGGTGCAGCCCGAGCGGTCGGGCAGTCCGGCATCGCTGGCGACCTGGGATTCGCTCGGTTTCGAGGGCCGCTGGTTCGTCTCGCACGGTCCCTCCGCCGCCAGGATCGCCTCGATCACCGGTAAGCCCGCGCGCGAGCCGATCCGGGCCTATGTGGGTCTGGAGTCGGCGCAGAGCGGCGATGCGCGGGCCGAACTCGCGGTCTCCGAACTGGAGCGCACGGGTGCGTTCGACCGGAAGGTGTTGGTGGTGGTCACCACCACCGGTACCGGCTGGGTGAATTCCATGGCGGCCGGTGCCATCGAGTACATGTACGGCGGCGATACCGCCATCGTGGCCTCACAGTATTCGTATCTGCCCAGTGTGCTGTCGTTTCTCGCCGACCGCGGCAAGGCGACGGATGCGGGTAAGCGGCTCTTCGACGCGGTGTACGAGCATTGGTCGGTGCGGCCGGAGCAGGCGCGGCCGAAATTGCTCGTCTATGGCGAGAGTCTCGGTTCGCAGGGCTCGGAGGCGGCCTTCGACGGACTCGCCGATCTGCGGTCGAAGATCGACGGTGCGCTGTGGGTCGGGCCGCCGAATTCGAATCGACTGTGGGAGCAGTTCGTTGCGCGCCGCGATCCCGGTTCCCGAGAGGTCGAGCCGCTCTACGCCGACGGTCTGGTGGTCCGATTCGCCTCCGATAGTGCCGATCTGGCGCGGCCATCGACCGAATGGCGCGCCCCGCGCATCGCCTATCTGCAACACGCGTCGGACCCGATCGTCTGGTGGTCCTCGGATCTGATCTTCTCCCAACCGGATTGGCTTTCCGAGCCACGCGGCTCCGATGTCTCCTCGCAGATGCGCTGGTGGCCGTTCGTCACCTTCTGGCAGGTGACCTGCGATCTGTCCAATGCGCAGGGTGTCACCGACGGGCACGGGCATCGGTACGGCAGCCTGGTGCTCGACGGCTGGATCGCCGTTGCCGCACCGCCGGATTGGACCGTGGAACTGTCCGACAAGATCCGGACACAGCTCGATGCCGCCGAGGATTACGAGCGCGAGACAAAATGACGTCATTCGGCCGTTTCGTGAAAACCATTGTTGCCGTGGGTATTCCGTTGGCGTGGAGCAATTGGGTGCTGCCGCGTCTGGACCTGGAGCTGCCCGGCCGCACGGCCGCCAATGCCGGATTCGCGACCGGCTACGCACTGATGTTCCGGGGCCGACCGAACTGGCTGTCCGCGCGCGGCCTCGGTTGTGGGCTCGCCGCGGCGGGCGTGGTCGCCGCCGGTTACGGTGCGGCCGTTGCCATTCCAGCGATTCGCGATCGCCTCGGCGGCTTCGTCGACCGCGCCCCGGACGTCCCGCTCGGTGAGTGGATCGCGGTACATATTCCGATCGGTACCGTCTACAGCGAGGAACTCGTCTTCCGTGCAACGTTGAATCGATTGTTGGACAACGATTTCGGACCATGCCGTGGTGCGTTGATCGGAGCGCTGACCTTCGGTCTCTGGCATATCCGGCCCGCCCGCGCCGCGGGCGACAGCGTTCCCGCATCGATTGCCGCGACCGCAGCCGGTGGTCTCGTGTTCGATCTGCTGCGCCGCCGCACCGACAGTGCCACCGCCCCCGCGCTGCTGCACTTCGCCGTGAACGCCGGTGGTGCACTCGCGCCGCACCTCGCTGCGGCTCGTTCGCCGAACAGTTGACCGGCTTCGGCCGCTGTCACGTAGCGGCTGGTCATAGGCGAGCGGCGGACCACGCTGCCTCGCGTCACACCGATTCGCTGTCGGCTGAGACGCGCTACCGCCCGGCGCAGCGGCGCTGTCGGAGCCCGGCAGTAGTCTCGGCATCGTGGCGGGACGAGCAACGGTGGATCCAGCGGAACTACGAGCGGCGGTCGCGGCGGTCAGTGCCTGGCTGCGCGACGATTCGACGCCAGCACCCACCAGGCCCGAACTCGCCGCCGCGGTCCGCACCACCGCCCGTACCCTGGCCGGCTCCGCACCCGGCCATTCCGTCGAGGTTCGCGTCCCACCGTTCGTCGCGGTGCAGTGCATCGAGGGACCGCGGCACACCAGGGGCACACCACCGAACGTCGTCGAAACCGATCCGCGCACCTGGCTGCTGCTCGCCACCGGCCTGCTCGACTTCGACGCCGCGGTGGCGGAGGGCACCGTCAACGCCTCCGGCAGCCGAGCCGCCGAAGTCGCCCATTGGCTCCCCATCGCCCACCCCGCCGCGGACCGACGATCGTGATCGGGTAGTCGCCAGAACCGTACCGCCCGTTATGAACTGGTGGTCGGAAGTTCAGGCCCTCGACAACCATGCGGACGAGGATTGGTTCGAGCGGACGCACAGCAAACCGTTCGGCTGAATGGGGGCCACCATGGACACCACGATCACCGATCACACCGACTATTCGCACAAGTACACGATGCGAATCAGCCGCTTGACGATCGACAAGCTCGGCATTCGGCTCTACGACCGCGTCTCCGCGGTGCTCGCCGAACTCATTGCCAACTCCTACGACGCCGATGCCACCAGGGTCGAGGTCGCGCTGCCGTGGGGCGTGACGCTCGCGGGCACCATCCACGCCGCCGACCACGAGCCGTATCGAATTGTGGTGCGCGACAACGGACATGGCATGACATCCGCGGAGATCAACGCCCACTATCTGATGGTCGGCTCGGATCGGCGAGTGCGCGTCGGCACCGATCTGTCGCGGCGGCTGGAACGGCCGGTCATGGGCCGCAAGGGCATCGGCAAACTCGCGCCGTTCGGCATCTGCCGCACCATCGAGGTGGTGTCGGTGGGCGGCACGGATGCCGAGCGCACCGAAAAGGGTTGGCCGGTAGCGAATATCGTGATGAACCTCGACGAAATGCTCTCCGATACCGAACGCGACTACCATCCGCGTCCCGGACCGCGGGACGGCACATTCAGCACCGAGCGGGGCACCACGGTCATCCTGCGCGACTTTCTGCGCAAGCGTGTCGGTTCCGGTCCCGAATTGAGTCGGCAACTGGCCGCGCGCTTCGGCTTGGAACGCGCCGACTGGCAGGTGCAGGTGCACAACAGCATTGCCGAGCGCGCCGCGCCGCAGAAGTTCGTGCTGCGTGATCTGCCCGTCGATGTCATGGAGGAGACCAGGATCGATGTCGCGAAGCGGCCGGTGTGGATCGGCGACCGCTTCCTGCCGGTGACCGGCTGGGCGGCCTACTCCAAACACCCCTATCGCGACGAGGCCATGGCCGGTGTCCGGATCTACGCGCGCGGCAAATTGGTCGCACAGACTCGCGACTTCGGCATTCCGGCCGGTTTCACCGGGGAATTCAAATTGCGTTCCTACCTGGTCGGCGCGGTGCATGTGAACTGGTTGGACGATGAGGAAGACCTGGTCCGCTCGGACCGCCAGGACATCATCTGGAATTCCGAACGCGGTGAGGCACTTTCGGCCTGGGGCCGCAATCTCGTGCGCGAACTCGGGCGGCTCGGGGAAGGTTCGGTCAAGCGCCGGGTGTGGGAGGAGTTCGTCGAGAAGTCCGGCATTCTGGCAACCCTGCAGTCGATCGCGCCGCAGGATCGGATGTTTCGCGAGTCGGTGATGGATGCCGCCCGGATCCTGGTGAACAACAAGGATCGTGCCGCGCTGGAGGATCCGGGCCATATCGACAGCATCGTGCGGCTCGCCCTCTCGCTCGGTCCGCAGCGCAGCCTGCTGGAAACGCTGAAGGAGGTTGCCGAGGACACCGATAACCGACTCGATGTCGTTGTCGCCCTGTTCGAGACCGCCCGGGTGGCCGAGGTGTATTCCCTCGGCCAGATCGCCTCCGAGCGGGTGGCGGTAGTGGATCGACTGCAAAGCCTCGTCGACGACCGCCGATCGCTGGAGCGCCCCTTTCAGGAGTTGATCGAACGGGCGCCCTGGCTGCTGGCACCCGAATGGACACCGCTGGGCATGAACGAATCGCTGAAGCGGGTCCGCGCCAGCTTCGAACGGTGGTACAAGCAGAAATTCGGCGCGGTCCTGGTCACCACCGCAATCGGCAGCGAGAAGCGGGAGCCGGATTTCGTACTACTGCACGATGCGGGCGAGCTGTGGATCGTCGAGATCAAGCGGATGGACTACCACCTCACCGATGAGGAGTACAACCGCGCGATCAACTACCTCTACGCGCTCGACACCTTCCTCGATGAAAATCCCCGCATCGGTGAGCAATTCCCGCGCCGTCGACTCACCTTCATTGTCGACCATATCGATAAGCTTCGGCCCGCCTCGCTGTCCTCGCTGCTCAGCGACCACCGCGTCGATCGCAGGACTTGGCGCGAATTACTCGACTCGACGCTGCGCGCGCACCGCGACTTTCTGGATCGCGTCTACGCCATGCGCCTGGGCGAACAATCCGAAGCCGAGGATGCGGGGGCGAGTGCTGGCTAGCGCGAACATCTCAGACAACCACGTGACTCGGTCGAGTGAGGCGGTTCAGTAGGGCGGCTTTGATGGCCGGGCGGGAGCCGAAGACCAAGGTGAAGGTGGCCTCGCGCAGCGAGCGTTCGGCGTGATTGCCGCGGGTGACGGCCGCGCTGCCGGTGGCGGTGACCAGGGCGGTGGCGGTGCGTACGGCGAGTTCGGAGGCGCGGGCGCGGGCCAGGTAGACATCCGACTGTCCGGTGAGCGCATCGTCGAGTTCGGTTCGGATGCGGGCGGATTCGGCGGCCAGCGCGGTGGTGTCGACGCCGAGGCGGGCGAGTTCGGCGAGGCAGCGGCGCACGACACCGAGGGCGAGCGCGCCATTGCGCCACGCGGCCAGGATGAAGGTGGCGTGGAAGTTGCGCAGCGGAATTCGGTTCTCCACAGCGGAATCGGGAATCAGCACACCGTCGAAGTTCAGCGAAACGGTTTTGCTCGCATCGGCGGCGATGAGGGGCAGCGGGGTGGCGTGCAATGCGGGTCCCGCTTCGGCGGGTACCAGCACGCTGACCAACGATCCCGCATCGTCCGCATCGCGCGCCATTACGCCGAGGACGTCCACCAGGCCCCACCCGGTGACAAAGGGTGCGGTGCCGTTGAGCAGATAGCCACCGTCGATGCGTCGGGCGATCAATCCCGGTTCATCGTTCGCGCCAGCGTAACTCACCCCCGAGCGCACCCGCCCGCGCCGCAGATCCTCGGTAAGTCGTTCCCGCAGTTCGAGATTCGGTGAGTTGGCGACCCGGCGGGCGACCCCGAGATGCTGCGCCCAGACGAAGGTGGTCGCCAGACATCCGGCGACCAGGATCTCGCCGGCGGTGGTGAAGGTGGCGATATCCATATCGTCTGCCATGGTCGCGCCGTAGAACCCGTATTCGGCGAGTAGGTCGAAATGTGTGGGCGGAATCTCACCGCTGCGGTCGACGGCGTCGGCCTGTGGTGCGAATACTTCATCGGCCAGATACTGCGCGTGTTCGATCCACGAATTCACAAACACCATCTTGGTGCATTCCGCACAGCGCGTCACACCGTCCACCGTCGGCCCCGGCCGAACCCGGCCTCAGCCGCGTGCCGTAGCGCGCCGATGCAAGCCCCGGTAGTCGTAGTACCGCGTAACGAGGGTGCCCAGCACCAGCCCGATCGCGAGCCCGATCACCGCCATCCACACCCCGCGCGAGAGCCCCGCCGAGAAGTTCGCATCGAAGTAGAGAATGGCGCGCACACCCACGAAGACCTGGTGCATCGGCTCGAATTTCGCCAGCCAGCCCAGATATCTGGGCGTCGCCTCGATCGGCACGGTGCCGCCGGAGGAGGGCAGGCCGAGGATGATGAACAGGATCAGATTGACCAGCAGTCCGGCCGATCCGAGCGCCGCCAATACCGACAGCCCGGTGATCCCGACCGCGATGATGGCCACCGCGCTATAGAGGAACAGGGTGAGTGGATGGTCGATCGGCATATCGAGCAATCGCGCCACACCAAGGAAAACCCCCGCGACGATATTCGCGGTGATCACCATCACACCCCATTTGATCAGCAGCGTATTGAAACGGGAGATCGGGGTGGCCGGAAAATGCACGTACCACGGGCCGTATTCGGTGGGCACGAAACCGAGCGCGGCATCGATCATGGTGTGGATGGTCATCGAACCGACCAGCCCGGCGAGCAGGAGCAGTAGCGCGTAGAAGAACGCGGTCAGCCCCTGTCCGGTGCCCGAGGGCAGCGGACGGAACGGCGTGATGACGATCTGCACCGGATCCGCGAGCACCAGCCGGGTCGCACCGGTCAACTCGGGCGCGGGCGCGCCGCCGGGCGGCGCTGTCAACTGCGCGCGGACCTGTTCGGTCAGCTGCTTGCCCACCTGTTCGTTCACCTGGGTCAGCGCCCTGGTGCCGATGGTGGTGACGATCTCGGTGACGAACGCGCCACTGCGCGGATTGGTCTGCAGGGTGAGCGTCGGGCGCTGGATATCACCGGGCACCACGCTGCCGACGCCGAGAATGCCGAGGCGCTTGCTGAAATCGCTTGGAATCAGGATGGTTCCGTACACCGCGCCCGACTGCATCTTCAGCTGGGCCTCGTTGATGCCGAGCACCTGCAGATCGACCTTGTCCGCCGGGATGCCCTGACGCAGCGCGTCGGTGATCTGGTTGCCGAAGTTGACCTGCTGCTGCTGACCCGGAGCGCCGATGGTGTCACCGACATCCTGATTCACCAGTGCGATCGGAAAGTCGTGCAGGTTCTTCTCCGGATCGACGACATAATCGAGATACATCGTGCCGAGCAGCGCCATGAACAGGGTCAGTACCGCGATCGGGGCCAGCCACATGCGCGCGGTGAAGCGCCGGTCCGACGCAGCGGTTCCCCTGCCGTCCGTAGTCGTCACGGCTGGCACGGTAGCACCGGGTAGGGCCGAGAAACGGCACCATCGCTCGGCGATTGCTGTACGGACGTGGTGGCGGTGACCGCCGCGCAGGATGCACCCGTAGAATGGCCATTGCGCACAGCCCGCCCGAACAGGGAGCAAACGGTGACCAACGCCGAAATGCCGGTCGAAACAACCCCCGATCAGGTCGAGAACGAACCACGCGAAGAGTGTGGTGTGTTCGGAGTCTGGGCGCCGAGCGAGGATGTGGCCAAGCTCACGTACTACGGCTTGTACGCGCTGCAACACCGCGGCCAGGAGGCCGCCGGCATCGCCGTCTCCGATGGCTCGCAAATTCTGGTCTTCAAGGATCTCGGTCTGGTCAGCCAGGTCTTCGACGAGCAGACCCTGGCCGCGATGCCGGGTCATATCGCCGTCGGCCACTGCCGCTACTCCACCACCGGCTCCACCACCTGGGAGAACGCGCAGCCGATCTTCCGCACCACCGCGGTCGGTTCCGGACTCGCGTTGGGCCACAACGGAAATCTGGTGAACACCGCCGAATTGAGCGCCCGCGCACGGGAACTCGGGCTGATCGGCATGCCGCCGGTCTCCGGCGGTCGGCCCGCGCCGATCACCGCGACCTCGGACTCCGATGTGATGACCGCGCTGCTGGCGCACGCCGCCGCGGATTCGAGCATCGAACAGGCCGCGATGAAGCTGCTGCCGACCCTGAAGGGCGCGTTCTGCCTGACCTTCATGGACGAGCACACGCTCTACGCCGCGCGGGATCCGCACGGCGTTCGCCCGCTGTGCCTCGGTCGGCTCGAGCGTGGCTGGGTCGTTGCCAGTGAGACCGCCGCGCTGGATATCGTCGGTGCGGCCTTCGTCCGGGAGATCGAGCCGGGCGAACTGCTGGCGATCGACGCCGACGGCGTGCGGTCCATGCGCTTCGCCAATCCCGAGCCCAAGGGCTGCGTCTTCGAATTCGTCTACCTGGCCCGTCCCGACAGCACCATTTCCGGTCGCTCGGTGCACGCCGCCCGCGTCGAGATCGGCCGTCGCCTGGCCAAGGAGCATCCGGTCGAGGCGGATCTGGTGATCCCGGTGCCGGAGTCGGGCACCCCTGCCGCGGTCGGATACGCCCAGGGCTCCGGTGTGCCGTACGGTCAGGGCCTGATGAAGAACGCCTATGTCGGGCGCACCTTCATCCAGCCGAGTCAGACCATCCGTCAGCTGGGCATTCGGCTCAAGCTGAATCCGCTGCGCGAGGTGATCCGCGGTAAGCGGCTCATCGTGGTCGACGATTCGATCGTGCGCGGCAATACCCAGCGCGCGTTGATCCGGATGCTGCGGGAGGCGGGCGCGGTGGAAATCCACGTGCGCATCGCCTCGCCGCCGGTGAAGTGGCCGTGCTTCTACGGCATCGACTTCGCCTCGCGCGCGGAGCTGATCGCCAATGGCGCGGGCGCCGATGACAGTTACGAGGACATGGTGGAGGCGGTGCGCCGCTCCATCGGCGCGGACACCCTCGGCTATATCTCCACCGAGGGCATGATCGCCGCCACCGAGCAGCCGCGCTCGCGGCTGTGCAGCGCCTGTTTCGACGGCAATTACCCGATTCCGCTGCCCACCGAGGCGGCCATCGGCAAGAACGTACTCGAGGGCATGCTCACCGGACAGTCGGAGGCAATGCTGCTGAGCGAGAACGCGAATGCGAGCGCGCTGAGCCGTCCCTGACGAAGAAGAACGATCCGAACCCCTCGGCGGCAGCCGGGGGGTTCGATCTTGTTCGGGGTCTCGTGCCTTATCTGTCCGCCGGAGTGCCATGGCCTCCTCGAGACGCCACAACGCCGGTTTCGGTGGGAACCTGGTCATTCGTCCGGTGATCCGGCCTTGCCTGCGCACCTTGCGCAACGGCCGCTGACACCTCAGTGATTTTTTCTTTGAAAACGCAACATCCCAGAAATGGATCCTGGGTACGGTGCCCGACATATCGGAAGTTCACCGCGCCGTCCGCGGTCCTGTGATCCAGAACACGCGGCGTGGCGCGCTCGAGAAGTGGGGCCTGATGTTGGTTTCAAGGAAGCCTGGGCGAAGGGTTCGGACCCGACGAATTGCGGCGGTCGGGATGGCGGCATTGGCCGTATCGGCGATCGCCGGATGCGGTTCGGGACGCACCGGCGGTGGTGGCGACGGAGCCGGACTGGTGGCGGGCACCACCGACAAGATCTTCTCGCTCGATCCCGCGGCGGCCTACGACAACGGCTCGCTGCTGGTCGAAACCCAGATCTATTCGTATCTGCTGAATTTCGCGCCCGGCGATGCCACCCCGAAGCCCGACGCCGCGGAGAAGTGCGAGTTCAGCTCGCCGACGGTGTACACCTGCAAGCTGAAGTCGGGGCTGAAGTTCGCCAATGGGAACCCGCTGACCGCCAAGAGCGTCAAGTTCTCCTTCGATCGCATGCTCGGCATTAATGACCCCAACGGTCCCGCCTCGCTGCTGGGCAATCTCGAGAAGACCGAGATCGTCGACGACCTGACGGTGAACTTCACATTGAAGGTCGCCAACGACCAGACCTTCCCCGCGATTCTGCCGACCCAGGCCGGTCCGATCGTGGACGAGAAGGTTTTCCCGGCCAATAAGGTGCTGCCGGACGAGGATGTGGTGAAGACCAAGGGCTACTCGGGCCCGTACACCATCGCCAGCTACGACAAGAACAAGCTGGTCGAGTACAAGGCGTACCCGGACTACAAGGGCATCCTCGGCACGCCGAAGACCTCGCAGGTCTCCACCAAGTACTACGCGACCTCGGACAATATGAAGCTCGATCTGCAGAGCGGGGCACTCGATGTCGCCTACCGTTCCTTCACGCCGACCGATGTCGAATCGCTGCGCAAGGACAGCAAGGTCAAGGTGTCGGACGGTCCCGGCGGTGAGCTGCGCTATATCGTCTTCAATCTGAACACCATGCCGGGCGGAACTCCGGAGCAGAAGTTGGCGGTGCGCAAGGCCATCGCCTCGTCGATCGACCGACCCGCGCTGGCCGAGGGTGTCTACAAGAACACCTACCAGCCCGCGTATGGCTTTGTGCCGCAAGGCATGCCGGGTGCGGCCGAGCCGCTGAAGGATCTCTACGGCGCCAAGCCCAATAAGGATGCGGCGGCGAAATTCCTCTCCGGCGCTGGCGTCGCGACGCCGGTGGAACTGAATCTGCAGTACAACCCCGATCACTACGGTTCGAGCAGCTCCGAGGAGTACGCGGCGATCAAATCGCAGCTGGAGTCGACCGGGCTGTTCAAGGTGAATCTGCAATCCACCGAATGGGTCACCTACCAGAAGGAACGGGCCCGTGACGGTTACCCGCTCTATCACTTCGGCTGGTTCCCGGACTACCCGGACGCCGACGACTACCTGACCCCGTTCTTCGCGCCGAACAACTTCCTGCAGTCGCACTTCGAGGAGCCGAAGATCACCTCGCAGCTCACCGCGGAGACGACCGAGCAGGACAAGTCCAAGCGCATCAAGCTGATCGAGGACGTGCAGAAGGATCTCGCGCAGAACTATCTGCCGACCCTGCCGCTGCTGTCCGGTAAGCAGATCGCGGTATCGAATCCGAGCGTCCAGGGTGTGACCGACACACTCGACGCGTCCTTCAAGTTCCGGTACACGGTGCTGAGCAAGTGAAGTCTGGCGAAGCCGGGCCCGAAACTGTTGCCACCGCGGATAAGCGGGCATCGGATCGGGTCCGGCGCTTCGGGCTGCCATGGGTCGGGAAGTTCGGCGGGGATTCCCGACAGCTGGCGTTATTGCGGTATTTGGTGATTCGACTGTTCTTGATCCTGCCGACGGCGTGGATCCTGGTCACTGTCGTGTTCTTCCTGATGCGGGTGATCGGTGATCCGATCAGCGCCGCGATGGGCGGACGGATGACCCAGGAACAGATCGAAGTGCGCAAGGAAGCGGCCGGTTTGAACCGGCCGATCCTGACCCAGTACTGGGAGTACATCTCCGGGCTGATGCACGGGGATTTCGGGCACTCCCAGGACAATCGGCAGATCAGCGAGGTGGTGACAACCTACGGCGCGGCGACCCTGGAGCTGGTGTTCTGGGCGCTGCTGGTCGCCTTCGCGGTCGGTGTTCCGCTCGGCAGATACGCTGCGACACACCGTGATTCGACGGCCGATGCCGGACTGCGACTGTTCGCCATCCTGGCCTACGCGGCGCCGGTCTTCTTCGTCGGCCTGCTGCTCAAGCTGATCTTCGCGGTGAAGTTGGAGTGGCTGCCGGTCGCGGGCCGGGCCAGCACATCGGTGGAACTGCAACTGCAGCATGTCTCGCCGAAGACCAACATCATGGTGGTCGACGCAATCCTCTACGGGGACAGCAGTTATCTGATCGATGTGCTGAAGCACGCGATATTGCCCGCGGTGGCGCTCGGTCTATTGACCGCGGGTATTTTCCTGCGGTTGGTGCGCGTCAATCTGATCCAGACGCTGCGCAGCGAATTCGTCGATGCCGCACGGGCGCGCGGACTTTCGTCGCGGGTGGTGACGGGGCGACATGCCGTGCGCAACGCGATGATTCCGATCATCACGGTGATGGGCATGTATATCGCGACGCTGCTCGGCGGTGCAGTGCTCACCGAGACCACCTTCGAATGGAAGGGGCTCGGCTATCAGCTCGCGGAATATCTGCATCAGCGTGATTTCATCGCGGTGCAGGGAATTGTCGCATTCCTGGCGCTGGCCGTCGCGGTCATCAGCTTCGTGGTGGATGTCATTGTCGCGCTGATCGACCCGAGAGTGAGGTTCTGATGACCGCTCCGGAATTGGCGAACGAACCACTGGTGGTGCCGCCGGTACCGCCGACCAGGCGCAGGCGGATCCCCGGATTGCGGCTGTTCACCATGACCGCCGGATTGCAGCGGGTGACGCTGATGGTCGGACTCGGTCTGGTCGCGCTGTTCGTATTCGTGGCGATCTTCGCACCACTGATCGCACCGTACGGCCTCGCCCAGAACTCCTCGGACGGTGTCGCTTTCGTCGCTCAGCAGCCGCCGTCGGGTCAGCACTGGTTCGGTACATCGGTGCGCAGCGAGGATGTGTTGTCCCGGGTGATCTTCGGTGCCCGCACCGCGCTTTTGGTGATCGCGATCTCGCTGGTGATGTCATTGGTCGTCGGGGTGCCGCTCGGATTGGTGTCCGGGTATGTCGGACGCGCCCTCGACCGGGTGCTCGTATTGTTCATGGACGCCATCTACGCGTTCCCGACCCTGCTGCTCGCGATCGTGGTGTCCATCGTGGTCGCGGGCGGACAGTCGAGCAGCTTCGGCGGCGTGCTGTCGGCGTCGGTCGCCATTACGGCGATCTATGTGCCGCAGTATTTTCGGGTGGTTCGCAATGCGACGGTCGCGGTGAAGACCGAACCGTATGTGGACGCGGCCAGGGTCACCGGTGCGTCCACCACTCGAATCATGTTCCGGCACATCCTCGCCAATGTCACCCAGTCGCTGCCGGTCATCGTCACCCTCAATGCGGGCGATGCGATCCTGACCTTGGCCGCGCTCGGCTTCCTCGGCTTCGGCATCGAGCCGACCCAGGCCGCCGAATGGGGCTACGACCTCAATAAGGCGCTCTCCGATGTCTCCAACGGCATCTGGTGGACCGGCATCTTCCCGGGTACCGCCATCGTGCTGGTCGTACTCGGTCTGACGCTGGTCGGCGAGAGCCTCAACGAGGTGCTCAATCCGTTGCTGCGCACCCGCCGGGCGCTGAGCCCGGGCACCGTCGCCAGCGACAGCCTCGGCGTCGGTGCCGGCGATTCCGTCACCGTCGTCGAAAAAGATGTTCCCGCAGCGGAACTCACCGCCGCCGAACTCGATCTCGTTGGCGAGGCCGAGCAGGGCGGCACAACCGATGCAGACCGGGAAGGACCAGCACGATGACGGAAGTGGTAGCCGAGCAGCGTCCGGCGCTGTCCATCGAATCGCTGTCGGTCACCTTCGCCACCGACGCCGGACCCGTCTACGCGGTCAGCGATGTCTCCTACGAGGTCTTCCCCGGCGAGGTGCTGGCCATTGTCGGCGAATCCGGCTCGGGAAAATCGGTGAGTTCGCGCACCGCGATCGGGCTGCTGCCGAATACCGCACGGGTCGAGGGGCTGGTCACCCTCGGTGCGGACAAGGTCACCTCGATGAGCGAGCGACAGCTCACCGCCCTGCGCGGCGGCGCCATCTCGATGATCTTCCAGGAGCCGGGTCGCGCACTCGATCCGCTGTTCACGGTCGGCTTCCAGATCGCCGAGGCACTGCGGGCGCACAGCGATATGAGCCGCAAGGCCGCCAAGGCCCGCGCGATCGAACTGCTGCGCATGGTCGGACTGCCGGATCCGGAACATCGGGTGGACTACTACCCGCATCAGCTCTCCGGCGGTCAGAAACAGCGCGTGATGATCGCGATCGCCATCTCGTGTGAGCCGAAGGTGATCATCGCCGATGAACCGACCACCGCACTCGATGTCACCGTGCAGGCCGAAATCCTGGAATTGCTACGCGATCTGCGCGATCGCATCGGCAGCGCGATCGTATTGATCACCCACAACATGGGTGTGGTCGCCGATATCGCCGACCGGGTGGTGGTGATGCACGACGGCAAGGTGGTCGAGCAGGCACCGGTGGACGAGCTGTTCGCGGCGCCGAAGCAGGAGTACACCCGCAAACTGCTCGCGGCCGTCCCGCATCTGGGCACCGGGCAGTTGGAACACGGCGCCAAGGAAGTCGGCGCCAAGGAAGTCGGCACCGCCGAGCCGGTGCTCGAGGTGTGCGATCTGGTTGTGCAATTCCCCGGACCGTTCGGCCGCCCACCGTTCCGCGCGGTGGACAATGTCAGCCTGTCCATTCGGCCCGGTGAAACCCTCGGCCTGGTCGGCGAATCCGGCTCGGGCAAGTCGACCATCGGCCGCTGCGTCGCCGCACTGCAGCGCCCGACCTCCGGGGTCGTCAAGGTGCGCGGCCAGAACATCGCGGAGCTGTCGCAACGGCAGCTGCGGCCGATCCGCCGCCGCTTCGGCTTCGTCTTCCAGGACCCGGCCAGCTCGCTGAATCCGCGGCTCACCGTGGGCGACTGCGTCGCGGAACCGCTCATCGTGCACAAGGCGGGCAGTGCCGAGGAGATCCGGGCCCGGGTACGTCACCTGCTCGATGACGTGCAGCTGCCAGCGGGCACCGAACGCCGCTATCCGCACGAACTCTCCGGCGGCCAGCGCCAGCGCGCCAGTCTGGCCAGGGCGTTGGTGCTCGATCCGGACCTGCTGGTCGCCGACGAACCGACCAGCGCGCTGGACGTCTCGGTGCAGGCGGCGGTGCTGGAGCTGTTCGGCACCTTGCAGCAGGAGTGCGGCTGGGCCTGTCTGTTCATCAGCCACGATCTGGCCGTCGTCGATCAGCTGGCCGACCGGATCGTGGTGCTGCGCGACGGCGCGGTGGTCGAGCAGGGTGATCGTGATCGCATTCTGCGCCATCCGGAGCAGGAGTACACCCAACGCCTGGTCGCCGCGGTGCCGGTGCCCGATCCGGTGGAGCAGCGGCGGCGTCGCGCCGAGAGTGCGGCACTGTTCGCCACCGAGCCGATGGAATGATCGCCATCTACCAGGCGGGCGGTGGACAATATGAAGGTGCCTACGGCCGAGTCCGTTATCGGACTCCGGTAGCGTGAGCTGGCATCTATCCGCCGATTCGGTTTGGAGCTTTCCCCGAAAATGACTGAACAGACCCCCAGTGGTGCCGGTGCCTCCTACGCCGCGTCCGGTGTGGACATCGAGGCAGGTGACCGCGCAGTCGAGTTGTTCGGACCATTGGCGAAGAGGGCCAGCCGACCCGAGGTCCAGGGTGGGCTCGGCGGATTCGCCGGACTGTTCGCGCTGAAGGGTGGCTACCGCGAGCCGTTGCTCGCGGCCTCCACCGACGGGGTCGGCACCAAGATCGCGGTCGCGCAGGCGATGGACAAGCACGATACGGTCGGCCTCGACCTGGTCGCGATGGTCGTGGACGATCTGGTGGTCTGCGGTGCCGAACCGCTGTTCCTGCAGGACTACATCGCCATCGGCAAGGTCGTCCCGGAGAAGGTGGCCGAGCTGGTCTCCGGCATCGCCGAGGGCTGTGTCCGGGCGGGCTGCGCGCTGCTCGGCGGCGAGACCGCCGAACATCCCGGCCTGATGGATCCCGACGACTACGACCTGTCGGCGACCGGTGTCGGCGTTGTCGAAGCCGATTCGGTGCTCGGTCCGGACCGGGTGCGCCCCGGCGATGTGGTGATCGCCATGGGCTCCTCGGGCCTGCACTCCAACGGCTACAGCCTGGCCCGCAAGGTGCTGCTCGATATCGACCGGATGTCGCTGACCGGGCATGTCGAGGAATTCGGCCGCACCCTCGGTGAGGAACTGCTCGAGCCGACCAAGATCTACGCCAAGGACTGCCTCGCGCTGATCGCCGAAACCGATGTGCGCACCTTCGCCCACGTCACCGGTGGCGGCCTGGCCGCGAACCTGGGCAGGGTGCTGCCCGCGGGTATGGTCGCCGAACTGGACCGCGGCACCTGGAACCCGGCGCCGGTGTTCAAGATGATCGCCCAGCGCGGTCGGGTCGAGCGGGCCGAGATGGAGAAGACGTTCAATATGGGCGTCGGCATGGTCGCCGTCGTGGCACCCGAGGATGTCGACCGCGCTCTCGCCGTGCTGACCGCGCGGCATATCGCCTGCTGGACCCTGGGCACGGTCAAGAAGGCCAAGGACGCCGACGCGGTGCGCGCCGTGCTGGTGGGTGAGCACCCGCGCTTCTGAGAAGTCCCTTGTCCCACAACAGAACACACATCAGCGTCCCGCATCGTTCGATGCGGGACGCTGATGTTATTGCAAGCCCCGAGTGGCTAGTCCGGTAACGCGATGTCAAAGCCTGAAGGGGGAGGCCCGTCGGCCTCCCCCTTCAGACGTTTGAATTCGAGTCAGCGGCGCCAGTCGTTGTAGTCGTCGTCCTCGTCCCAACGGGTTGAGGACTCGTCCGCGTCGTGCTCATCGGACAGCACACCACCACTCCGCTGGGAGGTGGGGCTACCCGAAAGCTCGCGCTGAAGGCTCGCGAAGTCAGTCGGCGCTGAGCTGTACTTCAGCTCGCGTGCGACTTTGGTCTGCTTTGCCTTAGCCCGGCCACGGCCCATGGCTGACCCCCTCGCGTCACTGCGGGGCGGCCTGGGGTTTGTTGGCGGCCCCGTTCGAATTAATACTCTTCCTGACAGACACTTTAGCGTGTGTCCGGCGGTCGCGCTTCCAGGAGTGGGGGAAGAACTCCCGAAGTGGTGCCGTTTGCCTGGTTGTCGCCGCCGCGCCGACCCCTCAGAGCACCCCGGGGATCGCTCGAATGACCCCGACTCTGGCACCGCCGCCGAGCACCGGCGGGGCCGCGAGTTCGGCGTGCGCATCGGACCACTCGACTCCCATGCGATGCAAAATGGCCAGCGTCAGGGGGATTCGCGCACGATCGTGACCGTCGGCGATCTTGTACGCGAACGCCGTTCCATCCGGTAGCGCGCCCGCGTGTACACCGTCCGCGCCGATCTTGCAGACCAGTCCGGGGGTCGCCCGCATGGTCAGCAGATCGGGTGCGTTGGTGCCGGAAATCACTCGTGGATGTGCGCGGATCGCATCGGCGACCCGGCGCTGCGGCGACCCGGGGTCGGCAGTCGCCATGTTCGCGTAGGCGCGGGCCAGATTCACCAGCGAGACCGGGATGATCGGCAGTCCGCAGCCGTCGATGCCGAGGTCGGTTTCGGGTTCACCGGTGAGGTCGGTGATGGTGGCGATCACCGATTGCTGCAGCGGATGCGCCTGGTCCAGGTAGCCCTCGGTGGGCCAGCCATTGATGGCGCAGGTGGCGAGCATGGCCGCGTGCTTGCCGGAGCAGTTCATGTACACCCGGCGTGGTTCGGCGGATTCGTACAGCGCCGCGGCCCGCGCGCGTTCCTCCTGCGGCAGATCCGGCGGGCATTCGAGGGCCTTCTCGTCGAAGCCGAACCGGTCCAGCAGACGCTGGACCAGCGCGATGTGATCCGGTTCGCCGTAGTGCGAAGCGGTCGCGATGGCCAGTTCCGCATCGTCGAGCGGTTCGAAACCGTTGCGCAGCAGGGTGATCGCCTGCATGGGCTTATTGGTGGAGCGCGGGAAAATCGGGACGTGCACCTCGCCGAGGGCGAGGGTCGGTTCGCCGTCGGTGCCCAGGATCACCACCGACCCGCTGTGCACGCATTCGCGGAAGCCCGAGCGGACGACCTCGACGAGTTCGACGGTCATAGCTCGGCTCCTGTGGTCGCGGCCGCCTCGCGCTGCTCGCGCGCGTCATCGACCCGCTGTTCGCGGCCGCTTGCGGCATGGACCTGCTGTTCGCGGGCGCTTGCGGCATGGACCTGCTGTTCGCGGGCGCTTGCGGCATGGACCTGCTGTTCGCGGGCGCTTGCGGCATGGACCCGCTCTTCGCGGGCACGGCGGGCATTCGCGTGGCGGCGGCCGTGGCGTTCGATCTGCATCCGCACATCATCGGAGATGGTCGGCTCGTCGGCGAGCAGGATCGCGAGCAGATCCGGATCGTCGCCGGTGAACAGATCGCGCACGGTGATGCCGTGTTCGGGAGTGTGCACGATGCGCACCTCGTCGCCGGCGCCGATCGTGCCCTCGGTGAGCACGCGCAGGTAGGCGCCGGTATCGCTCTGCAGCGTGAAGCGCTTGACCCAGTGGGCCACACCCGACCACTGCTGGAAGGTGGCGCAGGGCACGCGGGGTGCGCTCACCTCGAGCAGCGTATCGCCGATCGCCCAGTGCGCGCCGATCACCGCATCGCTGACGGCGAGGCCGGATATGCGCAGGTTCTCGCCGAACCAGCCCGCGGGCAAGTCGCGGCCCAACTCCGCGCCCCAGCGTCGGGCGTCCTCCTCGGCATAGGCGTAGACGGCCTGGTGCACACCGCCGTGATGCTTGGTGTCGCACACGTGGTCGCCGTCGAGGCCGAGCGCGCGCACGGCGACGCGGCCGGGGACCGGCCGCTTATCGATCGCGGTGCGGCCCACCTTGCCCGGCGCATCGAGTTCCGCGTGTACGACGCAGACCGCCAGCACTCGGGCGGAGTCGTCGGGCTGCATCAGCGGCCACGCAGCCGGTCGACCGCGAGGCGACCCGGTTGGGGTTCGTCGTCGGCGGGTACCGAATCCGGATCGATGGCGGCGGCGGTCGGCCCTGCGGTCAGCTGGGTGTCCGCGGGGATGGTGCGTTTGACCAAAGCGAGTGCGATGGGCCCGAATTCGTAGTGGTCGACGACGGTGCCGAGCCGGCCGACGGCGCGCCCGCCCGCGGTGACATCGGTGCCGGTGGTCGGGCGTTCGTCGGCGGAACCGTCCAGGTGCAGCAGCACCAGGTGGCGCGGTGGCTTGCCGAGATTGTGTACCCGGGCCACCGTTTCCTGACCGCGGTAGCACCCCTTGTCCAGGTGCACCGCCCCGTGCTCGTCTATGCCGCCGATCCAGTTGGCCTCGTGCGGGATGGTGCGTTCGTCGGTGTCCAGGCCGATCCTGGGTCGCAGCGCCGCGACGCGCAGCGCCTCGAAGGCCCACATGCCGGCCGGTTCGGCGCCAGCGGCGGTGAGACGGGCCCAGCGGTCGGCGAGTTGGTCGCGCGGGATCACCAGATCGAAGGAGTCCGCGCTCGGCCACGGCATCCGGCGCAGGAAGCCGCCGTCCGGCAGCGGCACCGCCTGGTAGGTGTCGGGTAGGGCGGCGATGCCGAGGGTTTCGGTCAGCTCACCCGCGCGGGGGCCGAGCAGGCTCAGCACCGCGTGGTCGGCGGCCTCGACCGGTTTCGCATCGGCCCAGAAGACCATCTTCGCCAGGAATTCCAGCAGCGCCGGTCCGCGCTCGGCCTCGGTATCGATCCACACCGTGCCGTCCAGGTCGGTGAGCACGAAGTGGTGCAGTATCCGACCGTTGAGATCGAGGTCGAGACTTTCGGCCGAGCGGCCATCGCCGAGGTTCGCGATGTGCTGGCTGGTGATGGTGTGCAGCCAGCTCAGCCGTTCGGCGCCGGTGATCTTCAGTACGAACCGATGCGACCGGTCGACAACGGCGACCCGCTGTGCGGCGGCGCGCTGCTCGGTGAAGGGATCCCCGTAATGCCATGCGACGGCGGCATCCGGTGAACCGGCCGCTCCCGCGACGGCGCCCGGGACAGCGAGGATGGGACTGGGTGCGACGACCACGGACACGTTCACCACTCTAGGCGCGAACCAAAGGTGGTGGCGTGGGCGGGTGTTGCGCGAGGGTCGCAAACCGCATTGGTACCCAACCGTGTCATGGGGGCTTACAGAACTCGTTCATGACCTAGGCGCGGTCATCGAACACCGCCTACGCTCGACCCATGGTGGATCGAGTTCTTGTAACACTCGACGGCGCCGTCCAAGATCCGGACGCGCCGTTGTTGTTTGCCGACGACATCGGCGTACTGCGCGGCGACGGCGTCTTCGAGTCGATTTTGGTTCGGGGCGGAAACGCGTGTGCGATCGAATTTCATTTGGGCCGACTGCGGCGTTCGGCGCAGGCGCTCGATCTACCCGAGCCCGAGCTGGGGAAATGGCGGGACGCGATCGAGACGGCGACGAAGGAGTGGGGGACCGAGCGCGAGGGCCTGCTGCGGTTGGTGCTCACCAGGGGCCGCGACACCGAGCAGTCGCCCCGGTCGAGCGTCACCTCGGGTGATCTCGCGGCCGCGGTGCCGGTGCCGACTTCCTATGTACTCGTGCTCCCGGTTCCGGAGCGGGTGCAGAAGGCGCGCACCGAGGGGGTCGCCGTGGTTTCGCTATCGCGCGGCATCTCGGTGGACCTGGCGCAGGCCGCGCCATGGCAGCTACTCGGTGCGAAGACGCTCTCCTATGCCACCAATATGGCGGCGCTGCGGTTCGCCCAGCGCATGGGCGCCGATGACGTGATCTTCACCAGCACGGAGAACCGGGTGCTGGAGGGGCCACGCTCGACGGTCGTCATCGCCAGGGACAACCACCTGATCACGCCGCCCGCGAAGAACGGCGTGCTGCCCGGGGTCACCCAGCGCGCGCTGTTCGCCGAGGCCGAGAAGGCCGGGTGGAAGTGCACCTATGACTCGCTGTTCACCGCCGATCTGCTGACCTGCGACAGCATTTGGCTGATGTCGAGCATTACGCTCGCGGCCCGGGTGAATTCGCTGGACGGACTGCGCATGATGGCGCCGGACAATGCGGCCGAGATCATCGAGTTGGTGGACCGAGCAGTGGAGCGGGCCGGGGCCATCGGCGATTGGTGAGTTCGGCGGGCGGTGATCTTCGTCCTACTACGACACGTAGGAGCACTTGGCGAGCTGGGAAAACGGGCCGTTGAGGGCGGTAAGCCGCGGTGTGTTGTGGCATAAGTCCGCTTGATCGGCCCTTTTCCGGGCGTAGTCTTTACTACGTCATGTCGTAGATCGGCAGGAGGTCGGTTTTGAGCGTCCTGGACTTATCACGGTGGCAGTTCGGCATCACGACCGTCTATCACTTCATCTTCGTGCCGTTGACGATCGGTCTGGCCCCGCTCGTGGCGGGTATGCAGACCGCTTGGGTGATCACCGGTAAGGACTATTGGTACCGGCTGACCAAATTCTTCGGGAAGCTGTTCCTGATCAACTTCGCGCTCGGTGTCGCCACCGGCATCGTGCAGGAGTTCCAGTTCGGCATGAACTGGAGTGAATACTCCCGTTTCGTCGGCGACGTTTTCGGCGCACCGCTCGCACTCGAGGCGCTCGTCGCGTTCTTCCTGGAGTCGACCTTCCTCGGTCTGTGGATCTTCGGTTGGACCCGGTTGCCCAAAATGCTGCACCTGGCCACGATTTGGCTCGTCGCGATCGGCGTCAACGCCTCCGCGTACTTCATCGTCGCGGCCAATTCGTTCATGCAGCATCCGGTCGGCGCCAAATACAATCCGGAGCGCGGCCGGGCCGAACTCACCAGCATCTGGGAAGTACTCACCAATAACACGACGCTGGCGGCATTTCCGCATGTGATCGCCGGAGCCTTTCTCACCTCGGGCACTTTTGTCGTCGGCATCTGCGGTTGGTGGATGGTGCGCAATGCGCGCAGCGGTGACGAGACGAAAATCGCCGAGGCGCGCACGATGTGGCGTTCCGGCGGGCGCGCCGGGCTATGGGTGATCGTGGTCGCCGGTGTCGCACTGTTCTATACCGGCGATGTGCAGGGCAAGCTGATGTTCGAACAGCAGCCGATGAAGATGGCCTCGGCGGAATCGCTGTGCAATACCGCGACCGATCCGGATTTCTCGGTACTGACCATCGGGACCCACAACAACTGCGACAGCGTGACGCATGTGCTCGAGGTGCCCTATGTGTTGCCGTATCTGGCCAAGGGCAAGTTCAGCGGAGTCACGCTGGACGGCGTCACCGATCTGCAGCAGGCGTACAACGCGAAATTCGGTCCGGGCGACTACCGGCCCAATCTGTTCGTCACCTACTGGTCCTTCCGCGCCATGATCGGCCTGTCGGCGGGGGCGATCCTGCTCTGGCTGGTCGGCCTGTGGCTGACCCGCGGCGGTCGGATCACCGATAAGCGCTGGTACTCGTGGCTGTGCCTGCTCGCCATCCCGACCCCGTTCCTGGCCAATAGCGCGGGCTGGGTCTTCACCGAAATGGGCAGGCAGCCTTGGGTTGTCGCGCCCAATCCGGCCGGTGACCAACGGCTGCGGCTGATGGTGCAACAGGGCGTCTCCGACCACGTCTCGGGCACGGTGATCGCCTCGCTGGTGGTCTTCACCCTGCTCTATGGCGCGCTCGCGGTGGTGTGGTTCTACCTGATGCGGCGCTACACCATCGCCGGACCCGAAGCGCCAGCGGCGATTCGGCCGGGCGGGCCGGACGATACCGGTGCTCCGGCGGGCCGTGATCGTGCCGAAGAACCTGCCGTCGAACAGCTTTCGTTCGCGTACTAGGAGCCGACGATGAATCTGCAACAGTTCTGGTTTCTGCTGATCGGCGTCCTGTTCACCGGCTATTTCGTGCTGGAGGGCTTCGACTTCGGGGTCGGCATGCTGATGCCGATCCTCGGCAAGGGCAGCGATACCCGAAGGCGGGTGGTGCTCAATACGATCGGGCCGGTGTGGGACGGCAATGAGGTGTGGTTGCTGACCGCGGGCGGCGCGATGTTCGCGGCCTTTCCGGAGTGGTACGCGAGCCTGTTCTCCGGCTTCTACATCGCGCTGCTGCTGGTGCTCGTCGCACTGATCGTGCGGGTCTGCGCCATCGAATACCGCAGCAAGATCGATGACGCGCGCTGGCGGGCCTGGTGCGATGCCGCGATCGGAATCGGCTCCTGGATACCGGCTTTGGCGTGGGGCTGGGTTTTCGCCAATGTGGTGCGCGGAGTACCGCTGAACGAGAAGAAGCAGATCGCCGGTTCGGTATGGGATCTGCTCGGGCCGTACGCGCTGCTCGGCGGGCTCGCGACCGGATTGCTGTTCGCGCTGCACGGTGCGGTCTTCCTGGTGCTGAAGACCGGCGGCGAGGTGCGTGACGATGCCGCGAAGACGGTGCGATTGCTGCTGGCGCCGACCGCCGTCGTGGTCGGGGTATTCGGTGTGTGGACGCAGCTGGCCTACGGCACCGGATGGACCTGGATTCCGTTGGCGCTGGCCGTGCTCGGACTGGTGCTCGCGGGTGCGGCAAGCTTCGCCGAGCGTGATGGATGGGCCTTCGTCGGCACCGCGGTCACCACCGCGGCGGCCACCGTGCTGCTGTTCGGGTCGCTGTATCCGAATGTGCTGCCCTCCACCATCAGCGACGTGTTCAACCTGACCATCGACAATGCCTCGTCGACGCCGTACACGCTGAAGGTGATGAGCTGGGCGGCCGTGGTCGTCACGCCGGTGGTGCTCGGCTACCAGGGTTGGACGTATTGGGTATTCCGCAAACGGCTCACGGTCGAGCAGATTCCGGCGTCGATCGGCCTGCCACTGGAAACCGGTAAGGACTGACCATGGCCCGCCCACCAGTCGATCCCCGACTGTGGAAGTACGCGCGCTCGGCCCGGCGCTACCTGGTGCTGAGTGTGGCACTGTCGCTGGTGATCACGGGCTCGATCGTGGCTACCGCGGTCGCGGTGGCGCGGGTGCTGGCCGGGGTCATCACCGATCCCGGTCGGCGGTCCCTGGGCGCGTGGACCTTCGAGTTGATCGTGCTCGCGGTCGCCATCGGCTGTCGAGTGCTGGCCACCTGGGTGCAGTCCCGGCTCGCGCATCGCGCGGGGGCCACCGTGGTGGCGGAACTGGAGACCGCAGTGCTGGCCGCCGGTGCCCGCCTGGCACCGCGCGAACTCGAAACTCGCCGAACCGAACTCGCGGTGGTGGTGAGCACCGGACTGACGGGGCTGCGGGCGTATCTCACCGGATATCTGCCCGCCCTGCTACTCGCCTGCCTGGTACCGCCGATCGTGCTGGTGGTCATCGCATTCCACGATCCGATCTCCGGTGTCATCGCGGTGGTCACCCTGCCGCTGATTCCGATCTTCATGATTCTCATCGGCCTGCTCACCCAGGGGCGCGCCGAAGCCACCCTTGCCGCGACCACCCGGCTGTCGGATCAATTGCTCGACCTGTTCGCCGGTATGCCGACGCTGCGTGCGCTCGGCCGGGAAGGGGGCGTCGATGCCGCCGCGACGAACGGTTCGCGGACGCGTTCGATGCAACCTCGGGTGCGTGCGCTCGGCGATGCGTTGCGGCAGCGCACCATGCGCGCGCTGCGGATCGCGTTCCTGTCATCGATGGTGCTCGAGCTGCTCGCCACACTGAGCGTCGCACTGATCGCGGTCTCCATCGGCCTGCGGCTGGTATACGGCGAGATGAGTCTCTACGCCGGGCTGGTGGCGTTGATCCTGGCTCCGGAGGTGTATCTGCCGCTGCGGATGGTCGGTGAGCGTTTTCATGCGGCGCAGGACGGAATGGCCGCCGCGGACAAGGCCTTTGCGGTCTTGGAGCCGGAATCCGCCGCCGTCGCGCACGACTCGTCCCGACCCGGTGCTGACGAGCTGACCGAGTCCGTCGGTGCCGGTGACGCATGTGCCGTGCGGGCAGGCCGATCCACCCGCGACGCTGAATCCGTCGAAAGTTCGCGTAGTGCGGGAATTCTCGGCGAAGGTGCCGCGCCGTTGTGTCCTGACGGTGGGTTCGTCGGTTCCAGCGGTCCCACTACATCCACTGACGATGATGCTGCTTGCGGGTTCGCGGGGATTGTCGAGATACGCGATCTCGCGGTGCGCGCCAGAGACGGTTTCGCGCCGGCTGGGCTCACCACGATGCTGCCTCCGACGGCAATGACCGTGCTGACCGGTCCGAACGGGAGTGGGAAATCGACGGCGCTGCAGGCGATCCTGGGGTTGATCGCCCCGGACCAGGGATCGGTGACGGTGGACGGCACCGATGTGCGCGAGCTGGATCAGCGACTCTGGTGGTCCAGGGTGGCGTGGCTGCCCCAGCGTCCGGTCCTGGTGCCGGGCACACTGCGCGAGAACCTCGAACTGCTCGGGGCGCGCACGCCCGAGCACACCGCCAAGGGTGCGTCCCGGGTCATCGATGAACTCGAAGCCGCCTGTATCGCAACCGGATTCGACGCGGTCCTGGACGAGCTCCCGCAGGGCTGGGACACGGTGGTCGGCGCGGGCGGTGTCGGCCTATCACTGGGCCAGCGCCAACGCCTCGCCCTCACCAGGGTGCTCGCCGCCGACCGTCCCGTCCTGCTCCTGGACGAACCGACCGCGCATCTCGACCCCGCCAGTGAAGCCGCGGTCCTCACCGCCCTCCAGCAACGGGCCCGCGCGGGTGCCACCGTTATCGTCGTCGGCCACCGTCCGTCCGTGCTCGCCGCCGCCGACCACATCGTCCGCGTGCAGGCGCGAACCATTGCAGCGCAGGCGGTACCGCGATGAGCCGCCGGGCGTCGAACGCGATGTGGTGGCGAACGTCGAGAGATCGCGGCCATGAGGTGACGCGGCGCGCCGGCCGGGGAGACCGCGGCTGGTCTGTCGAGGGGGTTGACCGATGAGTATCGGAATGGGTGGCGAGGCAAGTGCGCCGATGCCGAGCGAATCTGTGCGCCGCACGGTCGTCGCGGATCTGCGCCGCATGTGGGCTCTGCTCGATGTGTCCCCGTGGCGGATCGCGGTGGCCATCGGTTGGGGTGTGCTCGCGCTGGGCAGCGGACTCGGATTGGCGGCACTGGCGGCGTGGTTGATCGCGCGTGCTTGGCAGATGCCCCCGGTCCTCGATCTGAGCGTTGCCGTCGTCGCCGTACGCGCACTCGGCATTTCCCGCGGTCTGTGCCGCTATCTGGAACGCCTCGCCACCCATGACGTCGCCCTCCGTGCGATGACAATGGCACGGACCACCGTCTACCGCACCCTCGCGCACTCCGACGTCTGGATGCGACGCGCCATGCTCGATGCGCGTTCGGACGGGCGGCGGGATCCGGAGGCGGACTCGGCGGGCGCCACCGCGTTGCGGCGTGGGGACCTCCTGGTTCGAATCGGTAGTGATATCGACGATCTCGGCGCGGTCGTGGTGCGCGTCTTCGTACCGATCGCGGTTGCGATCGTATTGTCATCGGCGGCAATCGGGCTGTTGGCCACCATTTCCATTGGTGCGGCGGCGATTCTGGCCGTATCGCTGGCTATTGCCGGGATCGTCGCGCCGTGGTTGTCGGGGTGGGCCGCACGCGCGGCCGAGCGTGCGGTGCGCGCCGACCGTGCCGAATTCACCGCCCAGGCCCTCACCGTCCTCGACCATGCGGCCGAACTCCGCGTCGCCGGCAAATTGGACGGCGCGCTGGCGGCCGCACAGCGGGCCGGGCAACGTGCGGTCGCCGCGGAAGATGCCGCGGCCGCACGCAGCGCTTGGGCCGCCGCCGCGACACCACTGTCGATCGGCGCGAGCGTCCTCGGTGCCCTGCTGATCGGCATCGCCATATACGGCCCGCACGGCGGCGATCCGGGCGCAATGACACCGATGGCACTCACCATCCTCGTGCTGCTCCCGCTCTCGGCCTTCGAAGCCGTCGCTGCGCTCCCGGCCGCGGCCCAATCCCTCACCACCGCCCGCGCCGCCCTGCACCGCCTCTCCGCCCTCACCCCCCGCATGTCGCATCCGTCCGGCGACGCCAGCCCCGATGACGAGGCGCGAGATCCCCTGTCGGGCGATCCGACCCGCGGTGTCATCGGCGGCGCGAGCGGAGACGGCGGCGGCGGTTCGAATGGACTGCCGGATCCATCCGATGGCGACGGTGCTCGCGCGGACCTCGGCAGTGCGCGAGAGGTGTTGCCGGAGAATCTGCCCGTACGTCCTGATGGGCGGCGGATAGCCGTTGTCGGGCCCAGCGGTGCCGGAAAGACGACATTGCTGATGGCTTGGGCCGGGTTGTTCGGTGTGCCAGAACCGGAGGTGACGTTCTTTGCCGAGGACGCACATATTTTCGGCACCACGGTGCTCGAGAACCTGCGGGTCGCGCGCGGGGATCTGACCGCGACGGAGGCCGAAAAGGCTTTGGGCGCGGTCGGTCTCGGGGAGTGGGTGGCTGCGCTGCCCGATGGTGTGCACACCGATCTCGTGGGCGGTGCGGCGGCGGTATCGGGCGGGCAGCGTCGTCGAATCCTGCTGGCGCGTGCGCTCATTTCGCCCGCGCGGGTGCTGCTGCTCGACGAGCCGACCGAACATCTCGAGGCGGCGGCGGGTGCTCGGCTGCTGTGCGATCTGCTCGATATCGATAGCGGGCTGGTCGAACCCGACCGAATCGTGATTGTCGTCACCCATCAGCTGCCGCCGGACCACCACGCCGACGCGGTGCTGCACGTCGACGCATCGGGCCAGGTCACGGCCGATTTTCCGGGCGCGGGACCGCGGCGGGCGGCCAGCGATTGCGCCACCCGAGAAATTCCGTTGCCGACCCACTGACTCGTGGCTAGATTCGTTCGTACACAAGGAAGGAGGTGGTTCGAAGAATGTATGTTCATAGGACTCGTGAGGTGGCTGTCCGCTAGCGCCACCGCTGCAACGGATCTCCGTTCGCGCGAGCGCTGAGCGAATCCCAGGCAGCCACCCGGCCCCCGAGCTACCGGTCTTGTCCGACCGGGACCCACGCAGGCTTCACCGCCAGCGGGGTATGGCTCGGGGGCCGTTCCTTTTTCGGGACGATCGCGCCAGGCGGTAGAGTCCGGCGACGGTTCGATACGAGGGGAGCCAATGCTATCGGAGGGACTCGCAGCAGTGGTCGGTCGCCGTATCAGTGCGATCCGCCGCATGTTCTACGTACACGGCACTGATATCGACCGCACCGAAGGCCCCATCGAATTGACCTTCGACGACGGTACGGTTCTACTGCTCGACGCCGGAACCGACGGCGAAGAGCTCCGCGTCGCATCGACCCCATGGCGCGACCCCTTCGCAGGCCTGACCGAACCCGAATACATCGACTACGTTGCCGAATCCGGCAAATACACCGCCTTCGACGTCGGCACGGAACCCCCGTACTCGGACCTGCTCGGCTGCCGAATCGCCGACGTCGCCGAATCCCGCCTGCACGACGACCGCCTACGCGCCGCCGTCCTCGAAGTGAACGGCTCGAAACTCGCCGTCGAAACCCTCGCCGACGAACTCCTGGTCACCTGGCACCCAAGCTGATTCGCCCGCATAGTTGTTGTCCCGGCTGTCCCTTTTTACGGTCAGGTTCCAGTCCGAACGGACACTACGCTGGGGCAATGACCGTTGAGCCGTTGCCCGACTGGGTGATCCCACCTGCTGGTGGATTCACGGTCGAGGATTTCTTGGAGCTACGCGGTCTGCCGAAGCGCACCGAGTTGATCGATGGGGGTCTGGTCTTCGTTGGTCCGCAGGAAAAGTGGCGCATTACTGGCGAATCGAGCGGCGGGATGCGGACGCTGTCGTCTATGCCTACGAACTCGACCCCGCCTCGCGGGCTTACGGCTTGGTCGGCATCTTCCACGACCGCCTGAAGATCAGCGTCCCGTTCCCGATCGATATCGACCTGACATCGATCGGGCAGCGCGGCTAACCGATGTAGCGGCGTAAACGGGCCGACAGGCGGGGCTCCAAGGGACCGTCGGCGACTACGCGCTCCTCGACGTAAGCCAGGTCACCACCCTCGACAATGCCGTACAGGCGCTTGGCGCCGCCGACGACAATGCCGGACTGGCTGCGGATGACGACATCGGTGGCCAATTCCCAGGAGGACTGGGTCAGTGCGGTGCCGTAGAAGAGTTCGACGATGCCCGTGCTGTGGGTCAGCAGCAGTTCGATGACTTCGTCATCGCCGTCGATGCCGACGCGCCAGAAGCCACTCTCGCGCAGATCCGGACCGCCGTAGGAACCGTCGGATTCGATGACCCACGAACGCGAGTCCCAGGACAGATAGTCACCACCGTCGTGGGAGACGATGATCTGCTGGCCGAAGCGGTAGTCGCCGCGATCGGGATCGTTGCCCTCGCCCTCACCGCGCCATACGCCGACCATGGGCAGCAGAGCGAGCATCGACGAACTCAGATCCGGGCCGAGTCGCAGATTCGCGGTGTCCTCGGGTAGCGGCAGATCCGGAAGCACCGGAATATTGCGCACACCGGTCGACTTCGCTCGTTCGGCCGCCTCGGCCACGGCCTCGTCGCCACTGCGGCGAGCCGACGGCTCGGCAGGACCGTTGCCGTTCATTTGTTCACTCGCTCGCTCGGCCGGGTTGGAACCTTCGCTCGCGAGTTCACTCATGATTCGGTGAACAACCGGTAGAAGACGTACAGGCCGAACCAGCCGATCAGAACGGCCACGGCCACCAGCAGAATTTCGAAGAAGAGGACCACATTTGGAGTCTAACGAGTTGCGTCCCGACCAGCACAACGGCCCCGTTGCTTCCTGGTGATCCAGGAAACAACGGGGCCGTTTGCGCTATTCGCTACTTGGCGACGGCCACGTCGACGGCGTGGATGCCCGCGCCCTCCGGACGGACCTCGGCCGAGCCATTGCCCGACGAGGACAGCGCCCGCACGGTCCACGCGCCCGGTGCCGCGAAGAACCGGAAATCGCCGGTACCCGAGGCGACGACCTCGGCGGTGAAGTCACCGTTGCCGTCGAGCAGGCGCACGAACGCGCCGCCGACGGGCTGACCGTCCGAGCTCAGCACACGGCCGGTGATGACCGTTTCCTTCTCGACATCGACTCCGGCCGGAATGGCCTGGCCCTGGGTAGGTGCTGCGCACATGTGATTACTCTCCCAACTCGATCGGTGCACCGACGAGCGAGCCGTATTCGGTCCAGCTGCCGTCGTAGTTCTTGACATTCTGGTGGCCCAGCAGTTCCTGCAGCACGAACCAGGTGTGCGAGGAACGCTCGCCGATGCGGCAGTAGGCGATGGTGTCCTTGGACCCGTCCAGCCCGGCCTCGCCGTAGATCTCGGTCAGCTCGGCATCGGACTTGAAGGTGCCGTCCTCGTTCGCGGCCTTGCTCCACGGCACGTTGATGGCGCCGGGGATGTGGCCGGGACGCTGGCTCTGCTCCTGCGGCAGGTGCGCCGGAGCCAGGATCTTGCCGGTGAACTCGTCAGGGGAGCGCACGTCGACCAGGTTCTTGGCGCCGATGGCGGCGATGACCTCATCGCGGAAGGCGCGGATGCTCAGGTCGGGGGCGGCGGCCTTGTACTGGGTGCCAGGGCGGTTCACCGCGTCGCGCGAGAGCGGACGACCGTCGAGCTCCCACTTCTTGCGGCCGCCGTCGAGCAGCTTGACATTGTTGTGGCCGTACAGCTTGAAGTACCAGTAGGCGTACGCGGCGAACCAGTTGTTGTTGCCGCCGTAGAGCACGACCTCGTCGTCGTTCGCGATGCCGCGGGCCGAGAGCAGATCGGAGAACTGCTCCTGGTTCACGAAGTCGCGACGAACCTGATCCTGCAGGTCCTTCTTCCAGTCGAGCCGGACGGCACCCTCGATGTGGCCGCCGTCGTAGGCGGAGGTGTCCTCATCGACCTCGACGAAGACGACGCCGGGGGCGTTGAGGTTCTCTTCGGCCCAGTCAACGGAGACCAGGACATCGGAGCGGGCCATGTTGTTCCTTTCGGATGGTGACTTGCAGGGTCAGATCGCCGGGGACCCGGCGGTGTCCGCGTTAGGCCCGGAGGCGGTAGCTTGCGTAACCACGGAGGGCCCGCGGACACCGCCCATCGGATCAGTCCGGCGGAGGCGGGCGACCAGCGGATAGATCTGGCAACCCAGGCAGATCCCGAACGCCGCATTCAAGAACGCCGCGAACAGGGCGAAGCCGACGAATACCGCGCCGACGACGGTGGAGCCGACCAGGAAACCCAGCAGGCCGACGGCACTGAAGACCAGGCCGAGTAATTGGGCGAACCGCAGCGGAGCCACGGGTTCGGTTTCGACGGTCGGACCGATGCGCGGCGCGATGAACGCCGCGAAGATCCGGCCGTAGGGGTGCCGTCGCGGCCCATAGGCCGCGCCGATCGCGAAGACCACCGCCTGCAGCCCGATGAGCACCGCGGCGACCGGCGTCGAGACGGCGGCGGCGAGCAGGACCAGGACCAGTACGCCGGTGGTGACCCAGGCGGCGAAGCGCGGCCCGCGGACATCTACGACGGAAATTCCGGTTTCATCGGCTGTGTTTCGAGAAATCGTGGACATTGTGCGTACTCCTGCGCTGAATAGTGCTGTTGGCGGGAAAAATGCCAGTTCGCCGGGGGATCGAGAGATCACTCGCACGACGGACGCAGGTCGGCATCAGGAATTCTGACGGAGCCGACCGCTCAGCCACACAGGCAGCAACAACCACCGAGGCGACACAGATCAACTGTGCGGCGTCGGGTGAGCATCAGCTCGTGGTTGGATTGCACGCAGAGCAGTTTACCTGGTTCCGACGGAGAATTGGACCCGGGGTTCGTCACAGTTGCTATGAACCCTTGTCACGCCCGGTTTTTCCGCCGTCAGCGGCTATCCGCCGATGTTTATCCGACGGTCAGCGGTGCCAGCGCGGTCCGCAGGTCGGCGGACTTGGGCACGCCGGAGATCCGGAACCGTTCCCGCCCTTCGATATCGAAGACGAAGGTGGTCGGCAGCGAGAGCACGTTGAGTTCCTTGGCCAGCGCGGGCTCGGCATCGATATCGATCTCGATATCCAGCGGCGGGCGCGGCGATCCGGCCAGATCCTCGGTCACCCCGGCGACCACCTTGCGCACGGCGGCGCACGGTCCGCACCAGTCGGCCGAGAAGTGCAGCACCGCCGGACCGGAACTGTCGACGCCGACCGCGGCCAGCAGTTCGGTACGCGCCGACTCGGTGCCGGTGTCGGTCTCGTTCGCGCGCAGCTTGCCGTCGCGCCGCCGCAGTGCAACGCCGACCGCGATCGCGGCCAACACCATTACCAGCAGAATTGTGATTTGAATCATGGTCGACGCAATCTGTCCAGATCGATGGTCACGTTCTCGGCCTTACTCTCGATGACGATCTGGCCACCCGTTGCGTAGACCTTGGTCGGCCGTAGCCCGAACGGCAGTTCGTTGGTATCGATGGTCCGGGTGAACTGCTCGAGTATCTTCGGGCGCTCGGCGTCGGTGACGACCGCGGTCGTCGTGACGTCACCCGTGCCGCGGTAGATACCGGTCGCGATGATCTTGATCTGATCGCCGTCGACCCGCAGGTCCGCCGTCACGCTCACATTGTCACCGCTCAGCGGTGCACCGGGCTTGCTCGGCGTCTTGCCGGGCATGGTGCCAGCGAGCAGGAGCTGACCCCCGGTGGTCATTCCGGATCCGCCCGATCCGCCCGTTCCGTCGGATTTGTCCCCCGGTGCCGAATGCACTTGCAGGTCGGGGATTTTGAACAGGCGACCGAGTTCGGTGGGCTCTAGCCGCATCGACCCCTCGACCCGATCCACCGGTACCGCGCGCACGTTGCCATCAGTGAGGTCGCCGACCGAAAGGTGTGCGCCGGTCAGCATCGCTCCGACCGAAATTTCACCCGGGATGTCGGGACGCATGACGTGCGCGCGGATCTCGACACTCTGGTATCGGCCGTCGAACGCCTGGGTAAGAAACGGGAACCCGTAAATGATCACGTCGGGATCCGCACTGAGATCGGCGCCAACGCGCAGCGCGCGCGACACGCGGTACTCCGAATAGGCGGCGACGCCGAAATCGATGACTACCGCCAGTCCCGCGAGGCACAGCAGCCCGATAATCAGCTTCCGCATGCAGGCAACAGTAATAGCAGGCCCGATCGCGGACCGTCGCCAGCCCGAGCCCGGAGGGGGCCGCGGTCTACTGAGCGGTACGTTTCGAGTATCGAATGTCGCACTCGAGGTGTCACACTGACCCCGGATGGCGAGGTCATCGGTGTTTACGCGCTAATCTTGCATCCGAATTACCTGTGATCAGCGACGTGGCCCCGGCGGTGTGGCTGTTGTCCGGAGCTATGAGATGGGAGGAGGGCTTGTGGAGCTGCTCCTGCTGACCTCCGACCCCAACCCCGAGTCGGTGCTGCCCGCTCTGTCGCTGCTGGCGCACAATGTGCGACCGGCGCCGACGGAGGTGGCGTCCCTGCTGGAGGCGGGGACCGCGGACGTCGCGCTTGTCGACGCGCGTACCGACCTGGCCGCGGCCCGCGGCCTGTGCCGACTGCTCGGCAGCACCGGTTCCTCGGTGCCGGTGGTTGCCGTGCTCACCGAGGGCGGGCTGGTCGCCGTCAATGCCGACTGGGGCCTGGACGACATCCTGCTGCCCGGCACCGGACCAGCCGAATTGGACGCCCGGCTGCGGCTGCTGGTCGGCCGCAACGGCGGCGTGGCGAGCCCGGAGAACACCGGCAAGATCACCCTCGGTGAACTGGTGATCGATGAGGGCACCTACACCGCGCGGCTGCGCGGTCGCCCGCTCGACCTCACCTATAAGGAATTCGAACTCCTCAAATACCTCGCGCAGCACGCGGGCCGGGTCTTCACCCGGGCCCAGCTGCTGCAGGAGGTCTGGGGCTATGACTTCTTCGGTGGCACCCGCACGGTCGATGTGCACGTGCGACGCCTGCGCGCCAAACTCGGCAGCGAATACGAATCGCTGATCGGCACCGTCCGCAATGTCGGCTACAAGGCCGTCCGCCCGTCCCGCACCGCCGCCAAGGGCGAGCCCGTCACCTTCCCCGACGACGAAGCCGCCGAGGGCACCGATGACTCCCAGTCGGTGACGGTCAACGGCTCCGTTCAATAGGGGCGATCGGAATTACGTACCGGGCTCGCGCGTTCGCTGCGGTGACGAGGGTCGGTACGACGAGGGAGACGTGACTCATGGGTGAGACGACACTGCGGTGGAGTGAGCGGCTCGACGCCGAAGCAGCGCACGCGGTGCGCGACCTGCTCGCGCGGGCGGCCACGGCCGACGGTGTCGAGCCGGTCTCCGAACAGGCCGTGCTCTCGCTGGCCGCGACCGATTCCGGGGCCGCGCACCTGGTCGCGGAGCGTGACGATGTCATCGCCGGTTACGCGAATCTCGTTGCGGCACATGGTGAACACCCCGCAATGGCGGAGGTCGCCGTCGATCCCGCCGCCCGCGGCGCTGGCATCGGGGCCGAATTGGTCGGCGCCGCATTGGAAAAGGGCGGACCCGGAGCTCGCGTGTGGGCGCACGGTGATCGGCCCGCGGCCAAGGCGCTCGCGACCCGGCTCGGCCTGCGCACCGCACGCGAGCTGTGGCAGATGCGGCGCACATTAGCAACACCGGAGCTACCCGAGTTGGTGGTACCGGAAGGCATCGTGCTGCGGACCTACGAAGGCCCGGCCGACGACGCCGAACTGTTGCGCGTCAATAGCGCGGCCTTCGCCTGGCATCCGGAACAGGGTGGCTGGACCGAACGCGATATCGAGGTGCGTCGCGAGGAGTCCTGGTTCGACCCGAAAGGGCTGTTCATCGCGGTGGATCCGGCCGATCCGGACCGCATCCTCGGATTCCATTGGACCAAGGTGCATTACGAACAGCGCCCGCCGGTCGGCGAGGTTTACGTGGTCGGTATCGATCCGGTCGCGCAGGGTAGGGGGCTCGGCCGTCTGCTCACCCTCGCCGGCCTGCGCTACCTGCGGGAACGGGATCTCGCGGAGGTGCTGCTCTACACCGAGGCGGATAACGCGGCGGCAGTGCGCACCTACACGCGACTCGGCTTCGCCCCCGCCCACGTCGACGTCGCGTATTCGGCCCGTGACTGAATAACAAGCGGCCCGCCGGGGTTACTCGAGTAACACTGGGGCAAATGTCACACAAAACGTGCCCAATCGCGCCGGGCTGTTCACTCTGTGTTCACTCAGCTTGGTCCAACTGTCAACCGAGCGACCCTACGTTACATACGGGCGGCGCAGTTGCCGCCTGGTGCGCAAGTTCCCCGCGAACGGCACCACGAAACCCGCCCGGGCCGGTGAGGGACCGGGCGTGTCGAACGCGATTCCCGGAGGAATAGTGAACTTCAAGCGCAGCAGCGCCATGATCGGTGTGCTGGCGGCCGTCGCCATGCCCCTGGCCGCCTGTGGCAGTGATAACAACTCGACCGGCGGTGACAGCAGCAACGTCGCCAAGGTCGACGTCGCCTGCGGTGGCAAGAAGGCCCTCAAGGCCAGCGGCTCCTCGGCGCAGAAGAACGCCATGGAGCGCTTCATCGCCGCCTACGAGGGCAACTGCAGCGGCCAGACCCTGAACTACACCTCCAGCGGTTCGGGCGCCGGTGTCAATGAATTCCTCGGTGGCCAGACCGATTTCGCCGGTTCCGACTCGCCGCTGAGCGACAAGAAGGGTGAGCCCGCCAAGGCGCAGGAGCGCTGCGGTGCCCCGGCTTGGAACCTGCCGACCGTCTTCGGCCCCATCGCGGTCACCTACAACATCGACGGCGTGAGCGACCTCGTGCTCGACGGCCCGACCCTGGCCAAGGTCTTCACCGGCGCCATCACCTCTTGGGATGCCCCCGAGGTCAAGGCGCTGAACCCGAAGGCCACCCTGCCGTCCGGCCCCATCGCGGTGATCTTCCGTTCCGACGAGTCGGGCACCACCGACAACTTCCAGCTCTACCTCGACGCCGCCTCCGACGGCGCGTGGGGCAAGGGTGCCGGCAAGACCTTCAACGGCGGTGTCGGTGAGGGTGCCAAGGGCAACGAGGGCACCTCGGCCGCCATCAAGAGCACCAAGAACTCGATCACCTACAACGAGTGGTCCTTCGCCAAGGCGCAGAACCTGCCGATCGCGCAGATCGTCACCTCGGCGTCCAAGGACCCGGTCAAGCTGACCCCGGAGTCCGCGGCCAAGGCCGTCGACAGCGTGAAGATCAAGGGTGAGGGCAACGACCTGGTGCTCGACACCTCGTCGTTCTACAAGCCGACCGCGGCCGGTGCCTACCCGATCATCCTGCCGACCTACGAGATCGTCTGCTCGAAGTACGCCGACGCCGACACCTCCAAGGCGGTCAAGGCATTCCTGACCTCGGCCGTCAACAACGGCCAGAAGGGTCTGGACACCGCGGGTTACGTCTCGATCCCGGACAAGTTCAAGACCAAGCTGACCACCGCCATCGCCGCCATCAACTGATAGCCGCCACGCCATGACCGTGCACCCTGAGGTGACCGCCGCGGGCCAGTCGGACTCGACTGGCCCGCGGGCGGCTGGAGATACTGCCCCTATGTCGAGTGAACCGAGCACCGAACCGGCCTCACCGAAGGATCCGGCTGCCGCCAAGGCCAGGCAAGGCCACAGCCAAGGGGCCGAGGTCGTCTTCCGGTCGCTAGCCACCGCGGCGGGTGCGACGGTCGTGGCGGCCATCGCGCTGATCGCCCTGTTCCTGTTGATCCGGGCCTGGCCCTCGATCATGGCGAACGAGGCGAACTTCTTCACCAGTACCGAGTTCAGCACCACCAATGCCGACCATCTGCGGTTCGGCATCCGAGACCTGCTCATGGTCACGGTGCTGAGCTCGATACTGGCGCTGGCGATCGCGGTGCCGATCGGTGTCGGCATCGCGCTGTTCCTGACCCACTATTCGCCGAAGCCGATGGCGCGTCCGTTCGCGATGCTCGTCGATCTGCTGGCGGCGGTGCCGTCGATCGTGTTCGGTCTGTGGGGCTTCCTGGTGCTCGCGCCGCGGATGGAACCCGTCGAGACCTTCCTCAACGACAAGCTCGGCTGGTTCTTCCTGTTCTCCGACGGCAATGTGTCGATCTCCGGTGGCGGCACCATCTTCACCGCGGGCGTGGTGCTCGCGGTAATGATCCTGCCGATCATCACCTCGGTCTCCCGTGAGGTCTTCAACCTGACGCCCGTCTCGCATATCGAGGCCGCGCAGGCGCTCGGCGCGACCAAATGGGAGATGGTCCGGATGACGGTGCTGCCCTACGGCCGCAGCGGTGTGATCGCCGGATCCATGCTCGGCCTCGGCCGCGCGCTCGGTGAGACGATCGCGGTGCTGGTCATTCTGCGCACCTCGGCGCAGGCCGGACACTGGTCGCTGTTCGACGGCGGCTACACCTTCGCCTCCAAAATCGCCGCCGCCGCTTCGGAATTCAGTCAGCCGCTGCCGACCGGCGCCTATATCGCGGCCGGCTTCGTGCTCTTCGCGCTGACCTTCATCGTCAATGCGCTGGCGCGGCTCGTGTCCGGTGGAAGGGTGAACGGGTAATGACCACCACGACGACTCTCGACAAGCCGGTCAAGGCGCCCACCTTCCGGCATGTCAGCACGGCCCGCCGGGTCAAGAACAACATCGCGACCGCGGTGGTCTGGATCTGCTTCGCCATCGCGCTCGTGCCGCTGGTCTGGGTGCTGTTCATGGTGGTGTCCAAGGGCCTGGAATCGGTGGTCTCGCCGGACTGGTGGCAGAAATCGCAGAAGGGCATCCTGCCGGATCAGACCGGCGGCGGTGTGTACCACGCGATCTACGGCACCATCGTGCAGACCGTCGTCGCCGCGATCATCGCGGTGCCGCTCGGCATCATGGCCGCCGTGTACCTGGTCGAATACGGCCGTGGTGTGCTGGCCAGGGTGACCACCTTCATGGTGGACATCCTCGCGGGTGTGCCGTCCATCGTCGCGGCCCTGTTCATCTTCGCGCTGTGGATCGCGACATTCGGCTTCCCACAGAGTTCGTTCGCGGTATCGCTGGCCCTGGTGCTGCTGATGCTGCCGGTGGTGATCCGCAGCACCGAGGAAATGCTCAAGCTGGTTCCCGACGAATTGCGCGAGGCGTCCTACGCGCTCGGAATTCCGAAGTGGAAGACCATCGTTCGGATCGTCGTGCCGACCGCGGCGCCCGGCATGATCAGCGGCATCCTGCTCTCATTGGCCCGCGTGATGGGTGAGACCGCGCCGGTGCTGGTGCTGGTCGGCTACAGCAAGTCGATCAACACCAACCTCTTCGACGGCAATATGGCCTCGCTGCCGCTGTTGATCTACCAAGAGTTGGCGAATCCGGAGCCTGCGGGCCGGGCGCGGGTGTGGGGTGCGGCGCTGACGCTCATCCTGCTGATCGCCCTGCTGTACGCGGCGGCCGCGGTCGTCAACAAGCTGCTCACGCGGAACCGATAGAAGCGAAACGGATATTCAGATGGCCAAGCGGATCGACGTCAAAGACCTGAACATCTACTACGGCAAATTCCACGCGGTTGCCGATGTCAAGCTGTCGGTGTTGCCGCGCAGCGTGACCGCCTTCATCGGCCCGTCCGGTTGCGGTAAGTCCACGGTGCTGCGTTCGCTCAATCGGATGCACGAGGTGACCCCGAACGCCCGCGTCGAGGGCGCGGTGCTGCTCGACGGCGAGGACATCTACGGCTCGCAGGTGGACCCGGTCGGCGTGCGCCGCACCATCGGCATGGTGTTCCAGCGCCCGAACCCGTTCCCCACCATGTCGATTCGCGACAATGTGGTGGCCGGGCTGAAGCTGCAGGGTGTGCGCAACAAGAAGGAGCTCGACGAGGTCGCCGAGCGCTCGCTGCGGGGCGCCAACCTCTGGAACGAGGTCAAGGACCGCCTCGACAAGCCGGGCGGCGGTCTCTCCGGTGGTCAGCAGCAGCGTCTGTGCATCGCGCGCGCGATCGCGGTATCGCCCGATGTGCTGCTGATGGACGAGCCGTGTTCGGCGCTGGACCCGATCTCCACCCTGGCGATCGAGGACCTGATCACCGAGCTGAAGAAGGAATTCACCATCGTCATCGTCACCCACAACATGCAGCAGGCCGCGCGGGTGAGTGACCAGACCGGCTTCTTCAACCTGGAGGCGCAGGGCAAGCCGGGCAAGCTGATCGAAATCGACGATACCGAGAAGATCTTCTCCAACCCGGGCCAGAAGGCGACAGAGGATTACATCTCCGGTCGCTTCGGATAAAGGCTCTCCCGCCTCCCCGCACCTTCAGGCGCCGGACTCAGGTGCCTGAAGGTGACGTTCGCGGCTGGCGGAGCACCTGAGCCCGTACCCGGCGAGTTACCCATGTGCTCGCGAAATCAGCGGAACCGGCTGAAATGTGAAGGCCCGCGCTACGGCGCGGGCCTTTTCGCTCTGTAGGCAAATGTAATTCGTTCGAGCCGCATGAACGTTCGCGCCGTCGTCCCGGTTTGCGCCGGGATCCAGTGGATTCCGGCTAGCGGAGCGACGGCGCGGCGCGTGCCTTGTCCCGTTGCGGGGATGTTCGCGTGCGTGCCCTGGTTTCCTTGTCCGGCAGGCGGATTCGCCGGTATCAGGACTCGGCGTCGGGATCCGGCGGTAGCACGCCGGTGACCAGGAAGATCACCCGACGGCCGATCTCCACCGCGTGGTCGGCGAAGCGCTCGTAGTAGCGGCCGAGCAGGGTCACGTCGACTGCTGCGGCGACGCCGTACTTCCAGTCGCGGTCCATCAGGAGGGTGAACAGGTGACGGTGCAGATCGTCCATCGCCTCGTCGTCCTCGTTGAGCTGGGCGGCGCGCTCGGGATCGCGGGTCTCCAGCACCTCCTTGGCGCTCTCACCCATATTGACCGCGATGCGGCCCATTTCGGCGAAGTAGCCGTTCACCGACTCGGGGAGCGCGTGATTGGGATGGCGCCGGCGGGTCACCTTGGCGACGTGCAGTGCCAGCGCTCCCATCCGGTTCACATCCTGGACGATCTGGATCGCGCTCACTACCTGCCGCAGATCGCCCGCCACTGGTGCCTGCAGCGCAAGCAGGGCAAACGCCCTCTCCTCGGCGTCGGTGATCAGTTCGGCGATCCGGTCGTACTCGCTGATCACCGACTCAGCCAGAGTGAGGTCGGCCTGGAGCAGAGACTGGGTGGCCCGGTCCATCGCCGAACCCGCCAGACCAGCCATCTCGCCCAGCAGGTGGGCGAGGTCGGCCATTTGCTCGTTGTAGATGACACGCATGAAAACAGACACTAGTGCCCAGTGCTGACCTAGTCACCAACACTGGGTTAATGAGTGGTGCCGAACATTAGCGACGGTGTTGCCCCAGTTCGGGGCCATACCTACTTGCAGGTGTCGTCGGCGGCGTTGACGTGCTCCAGATCCGAGGGCAGTGTGACCGGCGCCGCACTCGATACCGTAACCGATACATTCGAGATCGGATCACCGACCGGCGTCGGCGTCCGCACCGTGCCCGCGAAGTCGGCGCCGATCACGACCTCGACGATGCCGCCGAGATCCTTCGCCTCCTCCATGGTCGCTCCCGGCAGGGAGCTGGCCACGGTGGCTGCCTCGGCCTCGTGGCCGGAGCCGAACCGGACCTTGGTGGCGACCTCGGAATTCCCGCCGGAGTAATTGCCCGTGTTGTAGATCTGGAAGCCCTGGTTGCCGAGTTTGGTCGCCGCCTTATTGGCTACGCCCGGCGTCCCCGAACCATTGGAGACCAGCAGCGACACCGTGCCCGGGTCGACCGCGAACAGCTTCGGCGGCGCCGGTTGGGCCGACGGGATCGATCCGGGGGCCGGAGTCGACTTCTTCTCGCCCGGCAGCGGCTGGTCGTCGATGACGGCGCGGAAGATCGCCTTGATATCGGACTCGCGGGGGATCTCGTTGCCGTAGGAGGTGGTGCCCGCGGTCGGGATGGTCAGGAAGGTGACCGCGCCCGCGTCGACCTTCTGCAGCGAGCGGCCCAGGGTCAGCAGGTCGGTGGGCTGGACCTTGTCCACGAAGGTGTGGCTGGTGAACGCGGAGATGAAGCCGTTCAACTTGCCGGGATCGAAGAGCACCCGGCTCGACAGCGCACCGCGCAGCAGCGAGGCCAGGAACCGCTGCTGACGGTTGATCCGGTCGTAGTCGCTGCGTTCCTCGCCGTAGACGTGCCTGGCGCGCACGTAGCTGAGTGCGGTCGCGCCGTTGATGCGCTGTCGGCCCGGATTTTCCAGCACGGTGCCGAGGATGCCGTCGGTGATCGGCTTCGGGGTACAGACATCGACGCCGCCGACCTGGTCGACCATTGCCTCGAAACCGGCGAAGTCGATGCCGATGAAATGTCCGATGTTCAGGCCTGTCATCTTGCGGATCACATTGACCAGGCACTTCGGTCCGCCGAGCGCGTATACGGCGTTGAGCTTGTCACCCATGGCCGAGGGGAAGACCTCGCTGGTGTACTCGGCCTTGTCGTTGTCCCAGCCGTTGCACTGCGGCCGGGTGACGTCCAGGTCGCGGGGAAACGAGACGACCACGACGCGCGAGCGGTTCTTGGGAATGTTCACCAGCATGACGGTGTCGGCGCGGGCGCCCTCGGCGTCGTCGAGCGTGCCGGCGCCCACCTGTCCGTTGACGCCGGCGCGGGTGTCGGTGCCGACGAGCAGGTAGTTCTCATCGCCGAGCTGGGCGCCCGAGTCGACGACATCCTCGGGATGGTCGTCGAGCGCGGAGACCTGGGTGAAGCCGTTGGCGGTCGAACGTAGATAGCTCCAGCCGCCGCCGGTGACCAGCAGCGCGATCACCGCGAAGATCGTCATGGTGGCCCGGCCCGCCAGCTGCAGCCGCTTATTGCGGCGCTGCCGACTCGCGGCGAGCCGGGACAAGCCGACGCGGGTCGATGCCGCGGCCGTCTTCGGTGCGTCCGAATCGGTGGTCGGCCAGCCGTTGGCGCGCTTCTTGGCGGACGGGGTCTCCTCGACCGGCGGAATCACATCGGTGACGACCTCGGGCGGTTCGTTCCCGCCGGAGGCCGCGGCGGTACGGCGCTTCGCGGCGCCGGCGGCCGTCGAGGTGCCCGCGATGTCGTCGACGACCGCGGAGGACCCGGTGCGGCGCGTGGGGCCCGACGTACGGGGCGGTGCGTCGGCCTTGCTGGCGGCCGGGGTACTCGAGGTGCGGGGTGGTGCGTCGGCTTTGCGTCCGGCGGGGATGCCTGACGTGCGTGGTGGTGCGTCGGCCTGACGTCCGGCTGGGGGGCTCGAGGTGCGGGGTGGTGCGTCGGCCTGACGTCCGGCTGGGGAGCTCGATGTGCGGGGCGGTGCGTCGGCTTTGCGTCCGGCTGGGATGCCTGACGTGCGCGGTGGTGCGTCGGCCTGACGTCCGGCCGGGGGGCTCGATGTGCGGGGCGGTGCGTCGGCTTTGCGTCCGGCTGGGATGCCTGACGTGCGCGGTGGTGCGTCGGCTGGACGTCCGGCCGGGGGACTCGATTTGCGCGGCGGGATATCGGACTGGCGCGCGGAGTCCGCGGACCGGGACGGGGCGGATTCCGGGGGTTTCGGAGCGGCGGTCTCGGATCGCCGCCTGCGTCCGGAGCGTTCGTTGTCGACTTTCTGGACCAGGTCCTGAACCGTCAGCGGGGCCGAGCCGGATTCGGAATCGTTATGTCGGGCTCGGCGGGACGACCGTGCGCCGTCCCGGTCGGTGTAATCCGCCGTGGGATAGCGCTCCCACGGGGCGCGACCTCCGGGCCGTGGCGACTGCCCGTGCCGATCGTCACCCACTAACGAACCTCGCTTTTCGTCTCTGCTGCCGTTTCGGCCGCTTTCGACCGGCATGACCGATTCCGCCAATGATAACGATTCCGCCACGGCGAGCCAGCCCAGTGCGAAATCAACGGGACGCAGAGGTGTGTCGGGACTGCGTGCGCGCTGGTGGGAGGATTCTTGACGATCGGATGTCGCTCGACAGGATCAGCCGCCACTGTGCATCAGATCGGCGCCCGCGGGGACGGCCGGATCGTCCGGATCATCGAGCCAGCCGTGTGGCAGCGCCACCTTGCCCGGTGACCCCTGGCGGCCGCGCGGACCTTCGGCATCGCGGGGAAACGGCGCGGTCGGGTCGAGTTCGCCGATGAGATCCTGCAATTGGGTGAGACTCGACACAGTGGCGAAGCTGCGGCGCAGCTCGGCACCGACCGGAAAGCCCATCAGATACCAGGCCATATGCTTGCGCAGATCGCGCATGGCCTTGTCTTCACCGAGGTGTTCGGCGAGCAGTGCGCCGTGCCGGTACAGCACCTCGCCGACCCGGCCGAGATTCGGCGCCTCGGGCAGTGCTTCGCCGCGCAGTGCCGCCTGCAGTTCGGCGAACAGCCACGGGCGCCCTAGGCAGCCGCGCCCGACAACGACTCCGTCGCAACCGGTTTCGTCCATCATTCGTACTGCGTCGGCGGCGGAGAAGATATCGCCGTTGCCGAGCACCGGGATCGTGGTGACGGCTTCCTTGAGTCGGGCGATCGCGGTCCAGTCGGCCTGGCCCGAATATCGCTGTGCGGCGGTGCGGGCGTGCAGCGCGACGGCCTTGGCGCCCTCGGCCTCGGCGATGCGGCCCGCGTCCAGATAGGTGAGGTGGTCGTCATCGATGCCGATGCGAAACTTCACCGTGACCGGGACGCCGGCCGGTTCGGCACCCGAGACCATCGCCTTGACGATCTTGCTGAACAGCGTGCGCTTGTACGGCAGCGCCGCGCCGCCACCCAGCCGGGTGACCTTCGGCACCGGGCAGCCGAGATTGAGATCGATGTGATCGGCCCAGCCCTCGCCGACAATGATCCGCACGGCCTCGCCGAGGGTGGCCGGATCCACGCCGTACAGCTGCATCGAACGCGGATGCTCGTCCTCGTCGAAGGACATCATGTGCAGCGTCTTCTCATTGCGCTCCACCACCGCGCGCGCGGTGATCATCTCGCACACATAGATCGATGTGGAGCTGCCGAACTCCCGGCACAGCTTCCGGAACGCCAGATTCGTGATGCCCGCCATCGGCGCGAGCACCACCGCCGGATCGACCGGATACGGCCCGATCCGCAGCATGCGCTTGGCCTCAGCGGTAATCGTCACGCCCACCAGTGTCGCATTCGCTGCCGGGGCGGCCCCAAGCCGTACGGACTGACGTGCGTCGATTCACCCTTCTAGGTGGTGGAGCGATCTATCTGTGTGGATCCGAGCCACTGAAGATTCGCTGGCGAGGAGCTCAGCCGAGGTCCGTTAGTACCGCAACGGCCATGTTGTCGTCGCCAGCGTGATCAGGCCCAGATGTGGTCGGCGGTATGGGTCGGGGTGAGGACGAACGATATGAGCAGGCGGCGGATCTCGGGGGGCGTGGCCGGAAGTGGCCTATTGGTCGCGGAGTCTGCGGTGGTAGATCTCGCGTACGGCGGGGTCTGGTTGGGCATATGCCGTTGTCGCGCCGGTGAATTCGGCGACGAGCAGCTGGGCGCGGTAGGGCAGCAGCTGGGCCGACTTGATAATGGCCGCGAGTCTGCGGGGGACGGTGGTCAGCGGCTTGTTCGTCCGTACCGATTGCACGATCGCCTGCGCGACATCCTCCGGATCGACCGTGGTCAGCGGCGTGATCCAGTTCGGCATATTGGCACCGGCCGATAGTTCGGTGCGGACGATGCCGGGCAGCACCGCGCCGACGTGCACACCGTGCTCCTTCATCTCCAGGTGCAGCGCCGAGGTGAAGCCGACCACGGCGTGTTTGGTCGCACAGTAGGTGGCCAGGCCCGGAAAGCCCTGTGTCCCGGCCAAAGACGCGATATTGATCAGATGTCCGGTGCCGCGGTCCTTGAACCGTTGGACGGCGAGCCGGGAACCATGGATCACTCCGTTGAGGTTGATATCGATGATCCGGTCGGTCATTGCCTCGTCCTCATCAGCGAACAGGCCGGTCGGCATGATTCCGGCATTGTTGACGAGTACGTCCAATGGCCCGAGCTCGCTGTCCACGGTGTCGAGGAAGGCGGCGAACGCGGCGCGATCGGTCACATTCAGCGGCAGACCGACGATCTTGGCTTCGGGATCCGCACCCAATTCCGCCGCCGTCTTGGCCACCAGTTCGACATCGATATCGCCGATCGCGACCGCGGCGCCCGCCGCGAGAAATGCCTCGGCGGTGGCGCGTCCGATACCGCGCGCCCCGCCGGTGATCGCGACAACCTTGCCGGTGAGCGGTCCGTCGCCCTTCGATGTGCTGGACATGTCCTCGGCCTCCTACGGTCTATGAGCCATGGCCGGTCGGCGCAGCGCGCCGTGCGCGGCAATACCTTCAGTGTCGAGGTTTACGGCCGGATCGTCGACGGATTCGGAAGTCGGGCTCGAGATGCCCGGCCCGCCCCTCGTGTCGAGGGCGCTACGGCCTTCTCAGACGCCCTCAGTAGCCTGTTACTCGCGGGTATCCCGTGGACCACCACAGACTCATCGGAGAGGGCGAATGACGGAACGGATCGAGGGCACCGCATCAGGCGGGGACGGCGACTCCGGCGTGGAGTCGGATAAGACTGCAGAGACGAGGGCGTCCGATACGAAGGCCGATACGTCCGGGCAGCGGTCGGACCGGCAGTCGGGAACCGTATCGATCCGCGTCTCCACCGTGGTCACCGGCGCGGTAATCGGCGCATTGGTGATCGCGGTCGGTGTATTGACCGGACTTCTGTGGTCGGCGCGCAGCGATCTCGCCGAGCAAAAGGATCGGGCTGCCGCGGATAAGAAGGCTGAGCAGGTGGCCAGCGAATACGCGGTCGGCGCGGCCACCGTCAATTACCAGGACATCCCGTCCTGGGTGGCCAAGCTGAAGGCGAATACCGTTCCGCAGCTGGCGAATAAGTTCGATGCGACCGCGCCCAAGCTCGAACAGATTCTGGTTCCGTTGAAGTGGACCTCCACCGCCGCACCGATTACCGCAAAGGTGATGTCGGAACAAGGCGGTGTCTACAAAGTCGACGTATTCGTAAATGTGAGTTCGACGAATGCGCAGAGCCCGGAAGGCGCGCAGACAACGGTGACCTACAACGTCACACTGGATAAGAACTCGGACTGGAAGATCACCGATGTCGGTGGTGTCGACGGCGCACTGCCGATGAAGTAGCGCCGCGCCGAGTTTCGGCGGTTGAACCTATGAGCTCGCCGATCAGATGGGCGTTGCCGAACATAAACGCGCCGCCGCCGGAGAAATCCGGCGGCGGCGCGTTTATGTTTGCGGGGTCGGAGATCAGCTGGCGACCCCGGCCAGCTCCCGCTTCTTCGCCTCACGGGCGAGCATGCGGTCGCGCTGCTCTTCGAACTTGATGACGTCCTGGCCCAGCTTCTCCAGGAACAGGCCGAGCCGCTCGCGCACGGCCTCACCGCGCGCGGTGAAGTCGGTGCGCTCGAAGATGTTCCACTTCTTGAGCACCGGCGCCACCACCTCTTCGAGGTGCTGGCGCAGGTCGTAGATGCCGTGCTTGGCCATCAGCACGCCGTTGCGGCGGAAATTGGGCATACCGGCGCCGGGCATCTGGAAGTTCTCCAGGATCAGGGTGATCGCCTCGATCGCCTGGTCGGGGGACAGGTCGAGGGCCGCGCCGCACATGTTGCGGTAGAAGATCATGTGCAGGTTCTCGTCGGCGGCGACGCGCTGCAGCATGCGGTCGGCGATCGGGTCGTCGCAGACCTTGCCGGTATTGCGGTGGCTGACCCGGGTGGCCAGCTCCTGGAAGGTCACGTACGCGACCGAATGCAGGAAGCCCGCATCGGCCTCGGTGGGGGAGGCGAAGCCGTTGGTCATGTGGACCATGCGTGCTTCCTCGAGCGCCACGGGATCGACGCCACGGGTGACAACGAGGTAGTCGCGCATGACGATGCCGTGGCGGTTCTCCTCGGCCGTCCAGCGGCCCACCCAGGTGCCCCAGGCGCCGTCCTGGGAGAAGTTCTCGGCGATCTCGCGGTGGTAGGAGGGCAGGTTGTCTTCGGTCAGCAGATTCGTGATCATGGCCGCCTTCGCGAGCTCACTCAGTCGGGACTGCTCCGGGTCCCAGTCCACGCCGCCGAGTGCCGCGAAGTTGCGGCCTTCGTCCCACGGGACATAGTCGTGCGGATGCCATTCCTTTGCCAGGGAGAGGTGCCGGTTGACGTTTTCTTCGGCAACCGGCTCCAACTCCGTGAGCAGCTCGAGTTGAGTCAGATCCCTTGCCATATACAAGCCCTTCATGTGTGCGTGCACTCTTGCAGGTCAGTCCCCGAGTAGACCGTGTCGATGCGGCCATACCTTACGGCACCGTAGGTGTGATGCGAAACGCATCTGGCTGTCAAAAGACACGTCGTGATAGACGTCATACGCCAACGTCGGCGTACGACAACCATCCCGAGTGTAGGGGGTACGCCCGCGCGAAGGGTCTATCGCTATGGGCCGACAGTCGTTAGCCCAGCGTGAGGCATTGCACGGAGTCGGGAGTGTCGGCGCGGGCGTGGTTCGGTGTTCGCCCTTGAAGAAACCGCCCGGCATGTTTCCGAGCGCGCCACCTGCGTTCTCGGCCAGCGCTTCTCCGATCGCGCCCCCTGATGCCGCCGCTCTTGCCGCTGCCGCCGAGCAGACCATCGAGTATGCAGCCGATGCCGCCGGACCGGGTCCGTGGTGCCGCCGTGCTGTCACCGCCGCTGGCGAGCTGTTCGGCCGGATAGGGCCATCGCGATCCGCGCCAGCATCGGCGGCTGCCGGGCGACCAAGTCGTTGCCGCCGGTGCCCTCGGTCGCGCTGATCACCGTGTGCGCGCCGAAGACCTTGCCGACGATCTTCGACCGTCGGCGATACGACCTTGTCGACATTCACCGCGCCCTCGCCTTCGACGAGTTCGCCGTGCTGGTCCAGCGCGCCGATCAGAGCGGCCGCGCCCGCTGGTTCGGTGGCGTTGGCCGGTAATCCGCCGAGCAGGGTCGGCAATGCCGCCTTTACCGCGTTCGTCGCGGTGGCCTGGTCGACACTCAACTTGTCGGCGAGCTGTGCGATGGGGACTTCGGAGAGCGGATCATCGAAAGACGTCATCGGCTCCACCTGTTGTCGAGGGGATGCCCCCGGTGTGCGGGGACGCGCCCTCAGTATGGGAAAGCCCGCCCGAAAATGTGTCGATTTGCGGTCGGTACCGGTGCGCGTCACGCGCGCAGACGGACCGAAAAGACTCAGGCGTCCGGTATGAAACCGGACGCCTGATGTGGTGCCCCCAGTAGGGCTCGAACCTACGACCTGCGGATTAAAAGTCCGTAGCTCTACCAACTGAGCTATAGGGGCGCGGAGGGACAGTGTAGTTGGCTCGGCGCGGATCGGGTAACCGGGGGCGGGGCCCGGTGAGTGGGCCGCGGTTCGGTTCGCTCGGGGTTGCCGGGGAGCAGGGTCGAGTCATGCTGGCGCAGCGGGTAACACGGCGCATGCGCGCGCCGATGCTGCGGGTAAACGTTTGGTGCCCAGCTTTGTTCATTCCGCCTGTGCCGGGCTACCATCCAATCATGTTGCGTACCAATGTCTTTGGATTTGCGGGGGGTGTAGGGTCAGCGCACGGGGGGACGCAGCGAGGCGGCTGGCCGGTGTCGCGCGGTCGGCGCCGCCGCGATCGGTCCGCTGGTCGACTCGGGTGAACGGTGCTGCGTCGCTGCCGAATTCGGAAATCCGAGCGGCTCGATTGCGCGATTGCGCGATGTTAGCTGTAACAGATATCCGGATGTTTCGTCCACTCGAGTCTCCGGTTTGCCGCGTGTCGGATGCCCTTTCCGGGTACGGTGACGACTTGGTGAATTACGGAGGAATCGCCGACTTGCCCGGTGATCCGGAATTCGGCTTATCGTTGTTGTGCCCGAACGTGTCGCGACCGGTACGGCCGATCGTGACTTCCTACGAGTCGACGCCGGGGGAGGCAGATCCGAGACGAAGTAATGCCCAGGTGCGCACCCCCTGCGGCGCACCTGGGCAGGAAAACTATACCAGCTGGTGTGTTTCAGGAATTTCGCAAGTTTTCGTACCGAAAGTTTGAAACTGGGCGAAATCCCGGTTTGAAGTATTGATAAAACTCATAACTTCGCGCCAAGGGTCCGTTCCTTTGGGGGGCACCGTTTGGCGGCGAGTAGGCTTCGGAGGCGTTTCGAGCATGGCACGGCAGCAAGAGCGGGCCCGCCGGACACGCGCGGCGATAATCAGGTCCGCCGCCGTTGAGTTCGGGAAGAGCGGCTATGCCGCTGCATCGCTCAACCGCATATTGGAAGGTTCACGCGCCACCAAGGGCGCCATGTACTTTCATTTCGATTCCAAGGAAGATCTGGCACGCGCCGTACTCGACACCGCGGTCGAACGATATCGGGCATCGGCCGAACGTTGGCTTGCCAGAACCGATCTCGGTCCGCTCGACGTGTTGCACGGCATGATCGACGAGATGGCGTTGCGGCTCGAGCACGACATCATCGTGCAGGCCGAATTCCGGCTGATCATCGAACCGGACTTCTATCGCGATGTGCAGACCGGCGGCGGCCGGATCCTCGGCCGCGCGACCAGGGCGCTCGCGATCCGCGCCATCGATCAGGGGCAGCTGCGCTCCGACGCCGACCCGGACCGCTTCACCCGCACCCTGTCCGCCGCACTGGCTGGCCAGCGCTACCTGGTGGACATCCTCGGCAGCGGGGTCGATCTGCGTGCCCGGTTCCAGGAGGCGCTCGAGGTCGTGGTCGAGGCGATGGCCACCCGGGAGTGGGGGGAGAGGTTCCGCAATGACGGCTGGCGTACCCAGGCTCGGCTGGAAGAGCTCGGTTTGGGAGCCTGAACAGCCGATTTGGGAAACGTGGCCGGTCTGTCATAAGCTATCCCAGCTCCCAACGGACAGCCGTTGAAGCCGATCCGGAGAAATCCGGGGCGAGCCCCCTTCGTCTAGCGGCCTAGGACGCCGCCCTTTCAAGGCGGTAGCGCGGGTTCGAATCCCGTAGGGGGTACGGTCTTCGGATCGTTGGAAGTAACGCAAGGCCCTGTGGCGCAGTTGGTTAGCGCGCCGCCCTGTCACGGCGGAGGTCGCGGGTTCGAGTCCCGTCAGGGTCGCAAGTGAGCGCCGGAGCAATCCGGCGTTTCGCGTATGGCATTCACCACGGGTGCCTGCGGCCAGGTAGCTCAGTTGGTACGAGCGTCCGCCTGAAAAGCGGAAGGTCGCCGGTTCGATCCCGGCCCTGGCCACTCGGAAACGAGGGAACTCTGCGCGCAAAGAGCGCGCGCGGGAGTTCCCTCGTCTTTTTGGTTTTGGGGGTGCAACCCCCAAACCCCGCTCGGCGGGGCTCTCGCCCCCCGAACCCCCAGTCCTTCCGGGGTGCCGCTCCTTGGTTAGCACTCCGCCTTGGTCGGTTCGCTCATCGATAGCCTCTGCTGTTCGCCGCATCTCCTGCCTGCATCTTCCGCGTTCGCTATCGAAACTTTGTTCGATTCGCGGTAGTCTGCGGTCATGCCGGACAGTTCTCGCCTCGACCGGGCACGGACGAACCTCGAACAGGTTCGCGGGCAACTCCTCGACGCTGCGGCATTCGGCAAGCAGCTGAGTCCTGAGCAGCTGGAGAATGCGGCCGGAAAGATCGGTGAGGGGATGCGGATCTTCGTCGAGGCGACGCAGGGACGTGCTTGCGGATAGATCGCTGGTCCACGGCGGCCGGTGTGGAGCCGGGATGGCTGGAAATCTCGGGTGTGGTGATCATGGTGGTGGAATGCTGGGGGCATGGCGGAGAAGTGGTACTACTGCTTGAAGCATCAGCGGGCCGAGAACGGGAAGCAGTGCTGGTTCCGGGACCGGATGGGGCCCTACCCGGATCGGCAGACGGCCGAGCGGGCCTTGGAGATCGTGCATGCGCGCAATGCCCGTGAGGATGCCCGGGATCGGGATTGGCGTGGCGGGGGGAAGTGAGGGCCCGTCAGGGGTGGTGTGGGGCAACTGATTTCGTCCCTGGTTTGCGGCGACGGGCCGGGCGCTCGGGCGGTGGGCGGCGCGATCTGCGAGGTAGTCGGCACATCGCCGGAAAACGGGCGGTCGCGGGAGCCCGTATGCGCTCAGGAGCTCTTTAGGTCGATCAAGTACGGTTCTTGGCAATCAGACGAATGCTCGGGGTCCTGTCGTGGGTCAGCGGGCGCGAACAGGTGAGCAGGGAGGGCGACCCTTGAGGGTTACCGTTGTTGTGCCGACCTACAACGAGCGGGAAAATCTGCCGGTTGCGGTGGAGCGGCTGACGGCGCTGCCGGTGCCCGACCTGCATGTGCTCGTGGTGGATGACAATTCGCCGGACGGCACCGGTGAGGTCGCCGACAAGTTGGCGGCGGAGCTGCCGAACGTGGTCGGCGTGCTGCACCGAACCGAGAAGAACGGATTGGGTCGCGCCTATGTGGCCGGGATCACCCGTGCGCTGGACGAGGGCGCCGATGTGGTGATCCAGATGGACGCCGACCTGTCGCATCCGGCCGAGGTCATTCCGGCGATGCTGGAGAAGCTGGACACCACCGATGCCGGTGTCGTACTGGGTTCGCGCTATGTGCCCGGTGGGTCGACCGCCGAGGAATGGAAGTGGTACCGCAAGGCGCTCTCGGCGTGGGCCAACTTCTACGTGAACCTGATCCTGCGGCTCGGCGTGAAGGACGCGACCGCAGGATTCAAGGCATGGCAGGCCGACACCCTGCGCGCCATCGATGTGGCCTCGATTCGCAGCAACGGGTATTCGTTCCAGGTCGAGATGAACTACCGGACCGCCAAGAAGGGCATCGCGATCGCGGAGGTCCCGATCCGGTTCGAGGAGCGCACCCTCGGCGCCTCCAAGATGAGCCTCAAGGTGCAGCTGGAATCGGCGCTGATGCCGTGGAAGCTGCTGTTCGGCCGCGCGGTCTAGTCCGGCGCCGGCCAGTTCAGCAAGGTGTCGAGGTAGCGCTGACGGACCGCTTCGACCTGGTCGTCCATATCGTTCGGATCCCAGCCGCTGACGTCGATCGGGTCGAGGATGGCGACATCCACGGTGCCCTGGCGCGCGACCATCGAATTGCGCCAGTTGACTTCGCCCGCATTGCGGATCACCACCGGGATCACCGGCACCCCGGCCTGGATCGCGATGTGGAAGGCGCCCTTCTTGAACGGGCCGATACCCGGCGTATACGACCGGGTCCCTTCGGGCGCGACCGCGATCGACAAGCCATCGCGCAACGTCCCCACCACCGGGGCGAGGGCCGCCTTGGCCTGGGCGGTGTTGGCACGGTCGATAAAGGTGACACCGACGAACCGCATCAGCGGACCGAACAGCGGATTCTTGGTCAGCTCCTTCTTGCCTATTCCCGTCACACCACCCGCGAGCACCTTGGGCAGGATGATGACGTCGAATTGGCTCTGATGGTTGAACAGGAAGACGGCGGGCCGCGGCGCACGGGCGTTCTGCGCACCCGTGACCCGCAGCCGGATCCCGGTCGCCCCCAGCGTCGCACCGGTCCCATAGGCCATCAGCGCATCGGCCATCTGCCGACGCTGACGGGTGTACGACTTGGTCAGCACGCCGAATAGCGCCCCGCTCAGCAGTCCGGCGAATCCGGCGACGGTGCGCAGATAGTCACTCGGGCGCGGCGATTGCCGAGGATGGAAGGTAACGATCGGCCAATGCTGTTCGGCGGCGGCGATACCGAGCTTGTGATCGGGATTCACCGCGACCGGATATCCGACCACCGATAGCAACGCCAGATCGGCAATGCTGTCGGCGTAGGCGTAGCTGCGGGTGATATCCAGGGCGTGTGCCGCGGCGAATTCGCGGACCGCATCGGCTTTGCCACTGCGCCACAGCGTTCTTCCCTCGGCATATCCGGTCAGTACGCCCTCGGTCGTCGCCATTCGGGTGTACAGCACATGGTCGATACCGAGTGCTGCCGCGGCGGGCTCGACCTGGAATCGGGTCAGCGCGGTGACCAGCACCACGGTATGTCCGGCGGCCTCGTGCGTGCGGACGAGCTGCCATGCTTCGGGATACAGGTGTCCGTAGATGGTGTGCCGGAACAGCCGCTGGCCCAATTGCTCCAGTTCGGCCTCTGGATGGTCGGCCAGTGTGAGCACGGCCTGCTGTAGGAACCGACCGTATTCGCCGTCGGTGAGCCCGTCGCGGATACTGCCCAGCAGTGTGTTCGCGGGGGCTCTGTCGCGCCGCGATATCCGCCGCCACCAGGACGGTCGGGCAAAACCGTCCACCACGGTGCCACCGAAATCGAAGACCGCGGCGATCTGTGGTCCCTGCGGTCCGGATCGGATCGCGGCGATCGCCGTCGCCAGATCCGCTGGGGTCGCTCGGTGCTGCGACTCCGCGGTATTCGCTGACTCCATCAGGCCCCCAGTCCGGGCCGATTCGACGGATCGAGTGCGGCGGCCTGCGAGATCAGGGCGGCGATGGTGCGCAGTTGGTCGGCGAACTCGATTCTGCGCCGGGTCAATTCGGCCCTGCGCTTGGCCGAATCACGACTCACCGGAGCCAGCAGGCCGCGATTGTCCGCGAGTTTCAGTGCGCTGGTGAACAGTTCGGTGGAGACCGACTCCGGACTGTGCAGCCGCTGCTGCAACAGCATCTGCTTGCCGACCGCGACGCATTCGTCGATGAATTCCTTGCGATCGATCTCCTCGGCGTTATCGCGTGTCGCGAGCCGCTCGGCCACCACCAGCTGCGCGTCGACGAACGGGCGCAGCGCACGGTGGGCCATCATGAATCCGGAGGCAGTGAGCTCGTGCAGAATGTCCACCCCGAGGGTGTCCTCGGTGGTGTGGTCATACCAATCCGGATCGACCAGCAGCATCTCCGCGGTCATCTGCGCCGAGAATTCCGCTCGCTCCGGGAAGAAGAATTCGAACTTCAGCAGATCGCGCAGCTCGAAGGCCTCGTCCCAACCGGCACGCAGCTGATCCGGCGCCTGCTTCTCCAGCCCCGCCAGGATGGACAACTCGAGGATGGCGCGATTGATGAACCAGTGCACCGCGCTGTTGCGATAGAACGCGGCCTCCAGATGCGCACCCGCTTCGATCGAGTACACCGGTTCCAGCCCACCGCGATACACCGTCACGACCTTGGCCAGCGACAGCTGCTCGAGCACGACCGCGAGGCTCTGTTCATCGCGCAATGCCGCCAGCTCACCGCGCGGCAGATCGCGCTCCTCGATATAGCGCAGCACCGGGGCCAGCACGGTGCGCACCTCGCCGAGGGTGAGCGCGCGCTCGTGCACACCGAGCAGCGCCAGCGTGACCAGCGCGTTGACGGTGATCGGCGTGACCTCGTTGATGCCAACGGCGATCTCGAAGGCCAGCCGCTGCACTGCCTTTCGCTCCAGCTCCGCGACATGCGCGGACTCCGCCGTCGCGGTCGGCCGGGTCACGGAATGCTCGACGCGGTGCAGCGGAATCGTGACCGGCGGCGGGGTGAGCGGATCACCGTATGCCGCAAGGCGATCGCGTGCCGACAGCGGCGCTCCGAAGCGCACGTAGACGTGTCCGGCCGAATGCTGTTGGCTGCGTACATAACGCGCCAGCCAGGCCAGTCCCTCCGGCTTCTTGGTCCCGCCCGCCTGTTCGGTCGCGATGGCGCCGAGTTCGTTGAGCCGCTCATAGGTGATCGAGACCGGGACGAGCAGGACATCGTCGATCCGATTCGAACGGACTGCGGCGGCAAGGTAATTCAGCAGTCCGTAGCGTGGCGGCCGCAGCTTCCCGGTGCGCGTGCGGCCGCCCTCGAAGTACCACTCCATATTGAATCGCTTGGCCAGCAGATAGGCGAAGTACTCCTCGACCACCGCCTTGTAGACCTCGTCGTCACCGAAGCTGCGGCGAATGAAGACGGTGCCGGTGCGCCGGGCGATCGGTCCCATCGGCCAGAAGCTCAGATTCGCGCCGCCGATCACATGATTCGGCGGGAAGTCATTGCGGGCCAGCACATCACCGAGCACGAACGCATCGACGTAGGACCGGTGCGAAGGCAGGAAGACCAGCGGATAGCTCCGGTTGAGCGCGCGCAGTCCGTCCAGACCGGTGTCGTCGGAGTCCACCTTCCAGGTCGAGGCGTGGACCGGGCGCATCGCCTGGGTGAACAGATCCGAGACCAATCTGCTCTGCGCGGCGACGAGTTCGCGCAGCGCCTTCTCCGCCCGCCGGTACACCTCGTGCGGACTGGCGCCGAGCTGATCGGCGATGAATTCGAGACGGCGCAGGACTTCCGGGGAGTCCAGGATCTCCTCGGCCACCAGCCGGGGCACCTTGTACCGGTCACCGATGACGGAGCGTTCGGCGCGTTCCAGCGCGACCACCGCCGCGCGCACAATGGCGCGGGCGAACGGCTCGGCGGAGCCCTTGACCAGCAGTGCCGCCGCCTCCGGATTATTGGCGCGCAGTTCGCTGAGCAGGGCGGGCTGACCGGTGAGCACCACGTGCCGGTCCGACGCGCCGACCAACCGGCGTTGCGCGAGGCGGTTCGGCTTGCGCGGATTGGTCAGCAGGGCCAGGTCGGCGAAGGTGATGCGCCGGACCCCGTCGCGCTCGGGCGGTAGCCACAGCACCCGGATCGGCACCACGAGTGGATCGTCGCGCCGCCCGACCAGCCGAGCGCCGATCGCGCCCGCGTCCAGATCCAACTGGGTGATGGGTGCGTCGATGCCCAGTTCATGCTCGAGCCCGCCGTCGGCGAGCCAGGAGCCGACGAGTTCGCGTTCCACTCCGGAGCCCGCGTCGATGAGCGCCACCACCGATCCGGGTGCTGTCGCTCGAGCCGGAGCGGGCGAATCCCCGCGGTGATCGATCATGCTTGTCCTCCGCAACTGCCGATCCCCCTATTGAAGCCCGCCAGGAGATTCCGCGCAGGAACTCCGGCGGGCGAGTCGGCCGCGAGCCCGGTGGGCGGCGGCGGACACGATGGTTTCGATCGCTGCCCATGGTGATCTCGAACTAGGCTGCGCGCATGGATTGGGCGTTACGCGCGTGTGGCTGGCACGGCCATTACACCTACGCGCCGGACGAGCAGGATTTGGCGGAGCGTCTGCGCGTGCAGACCGTGGCGGGGGTCGCGTGGCGGTGTCTGCGCTGCGGCACCTTCGTACCGGGCGAACCGGTCGGCTCCGGACCCGCCGATCACGCACCGGAGGTGCCGCGCGGGCGACTGCTGCGTGACCGCTGGCTGATGCGGGCGCTGGCGATCGAGCGGTTGGTGCGCGGATTGCTGTTGGTGGTGGCCGCGCTCGCCGTCTTCAAGTTCCGTTCCTCGCGCGAGACGATGCGGGCCGACTTCGAGCGGGAGCTGCCGTTGCTGCGGCCGCTGGCCGATCAGATCGGGTGGGATATCGACCGATCCAAGATCGTGCATCTGATCGATCAAGCGTTCTCGCTGTCGAATACGACATTGCTGTGGGTGGGCGTCGGCATCCTGTGCTATGCGGCGCTGCAGGCCATCGAGGCGGTCGGGCTGTGGTTGGTCAAGCGCTGGGGCGAATATTTCGCGGTCGTCGCGACCAGCATCTTCCTGCCGTTGGAGATCTACGAATTGACCGAGAAGATCACCGTGCTGCGCGTCGGCGCGCTGCTGATCAATATCGCCGCGGTGGTCTGGCTGCTCTACAGCAAGCGCCTGTTCGGGCTGCGCGGCGGTGGGGCCGCGTACCACGCGGAGCACAGCACCGAGAGTCTGTTGAGCGTCGAGCGTTCCGCGCTCGCGGTGCCTGCGGAGTAACGGGTTTCGCGGTCGCCGCTGTGGGCGCCGACACCCCTGGCGGCCTAGGCAGGTAATGCTAACCTTACTTCTCAAAGTTAGGTCAGCATAACCTTGGAGGATCGTTGTCGACCACGGAGCGCTTGCGCGTTGAGTATGTGACCGATCCGGCGGCAGCGATGTCCCGGCTGGCGGCGGCCGAGCGCTTCGGCGAATACGTGATGTACGAGCGGCCCGGCGAATGGGTATTCGCAGCCGACCCCCTCGGCGGCGTTGAACTCGATGCGAACGAATTGCGCGTGAGTTGGGACGGGCGCGTCACGGCCGGTGCGTGGGAGGGCAGTCCGGCCAGCGTCATCGACCGGGCGCTCGACACGCTGCCGCTGGGTGGGCGACGGGCCTACGGCTGGGTCGGATTCGAATTCTGCGCATGGACATTGGACGCGACCGCACATGTGCCTGCGCGAACCGCACTGGCGCATTTGATGATTCCGCGCATCGAGGTGCGGGTCGGCGCGTTCGGCGTCCGTATCGCCGGTGCCACCCCCGCCGAGGCCGATGACATTCATGATCTCATCGCCGCCTCGCAGGACACCGAATTGCCGCGGGCCCAGCCGGTCGACGTGCGCCTCGATCCGACCGGTTATCGCGATCGGGTCACCGAAGCGGTCGCGGAGATCCGTTCCGGCCGTTACCAGAAGGTCATCCTGTCCAGGAAGGTCGATCTGCCCTTCGCGGTCGACGTGCCGGCCACCTACCGGCTCGGCCGCGCCAATAACACTCCGGCACGGTCGTTCCTGCTGCGCCTCGGTGGGCTGGAGGCGGCGGGATTCAGTCCGGAACTGGTCGCCGCCGTCGATGAGGACCGGGTGGTCACCACCGAGCCGCTCGCCGGAACCCGCGCCTTCGGCCTCGGTGCGGCGATCGATATGGCGGCTCGTGCCGACCTCGTCACCGATCCCAAAGAGATCGTGGAGCACGCGATTTCGGTCCAGACCTCCTTTGCCGAGATCACCGAGGTGGCCGATCCCGGCACGCCCGCGGTCTCGGATTTCATGGCGGTCCGCGAACGCGGCAGCGTGCAGCATCTGGCCTCCACCGTGCGGGGGCGTCTCGCGGCGGACCGCACCAGTTGGGATGCGCTGGAGGTGCTCTTCCCGTCGGTCACCGCTTCCGGCATTCCCAAGCGCGAGGGCGTGGATTCGGTATTCCGACTCGACGGCGCGCCGCGCGGCCTGTACTCCGGTGCCGTTGTGACGATCTCGCCGTCCGGCGCGATGGAGGCCACGCTGGTGCTGCGCGCGGTCTATCAGACCACCGAGGGCGCCTGGCTGCGTGCGGGCGCCGGCATCGTCGGGCAGTCGCGGCCGGACCGGGAATTCGAGGAGACCTGCGAAAAGCTGGGCAGTATCGCCCCCTATGTCGTCAAGGCGTCATAGCGGACCCATCAACTTCGGGGTGGGCTCCGAATATCTGCCGGGGCAACCCGGTTATCGGCGACATCCGGGTAGATCGGGGGCGGCGTAGGTCGGACTCACGCCGCCCTCGATCGTCCGATCAGCTGTGATCGGCGCGCAGGGCCTTCTTATCGATCTTGCCGACGGCGGTGATCGGGAGCCGGTCGGCCCGGCGAACCAGGTCCGGGAGCTTGTAGGTGGCCAGACCGCGATCGGTCAGGAAGGTCTTCAGTTGGGCCAAGGTCGGCATTTCGCCGTCGGTGACCAGGACGGCGCATACCTTTTCGCCGAGCGCGGCATCGGGGAGGCCGACGGCGGCCGCATGGCGGACCGACGGATAGGCGAGCAGATGTTCCTCGAGTTCGTCGCAGGAGATGTTCTCACCGCCGCGGTTGATGACGTCCTTGATGCGGCCCGAGACGATCAGATGTCCGCTGGGGAGGCGGCGCACGAGGTCGCCGGAGCGGTAATAACCGTCGGTGGTGAAGGCGCGGGCGTTGTGCTCGGGGGCGCGGTAGTAGCCGCGGATCGTATAGGGGCCCTTGGTGAGTAGTTCGCCCTCCGCGCCCGCGGCGACTTCATTGCCGTCGGCATCCACGACGCGGACTTCATCGGCCGGGGACAGCGGGCGGCCCTGGGTGGTGCAGACGAGTTCGGCGCTGTCGTCGAGCCGGGTGTAGTTGAGCAGGCCCTCGGCCATGCCGAATACCTGTTGCAGTTGTACGCCCAGCGCCGGTGCCACCTCGCGCGCATTCACCTCGGCCAGTCGGGCGCCGCCGACCTGGAGTAGTCGCAGTGAGCCGAGATCGGCATCCTCCCATTCGGTTGCCGCACACCAGAGTTGGGCCAGCGGCGGCACCACCGCGGTGACCGTGACCCGATGGCGGGCGATCGCGGCGAAGGCGCTCTCCGGACTCGGATCGGTGGTGAACGCGACGGCCGCGCCGACCGCCACGGAGCCGAGGATGCCGGGACAGGCGAGCGGAAAGTTGTGTGCGGCGGGCAATGTCGCGAGGTAGACGTCGTCCTGGGTGAGTCCGCAGATCTCGGCGCTCGCGGTGGCGTTGTAGACGTAGTCGTCATGGGTGCGTGCGATCAGTTTCGGTAGGCCGGTGGTGCCGCCGGAGACCAGCATCAGCGCGATATCGCTCGGGTCGATAGTCGGGAGTGAACCGCCGTCGCGGGGAATCGAATTCAGCTCGGTGCCGCTGCCGGGATCGCCGAGTACCAGAATGTGGCGCAGGGTGGGCACCGCCGTGCGGACGGTTTCGGCCAGTTCGCGGTAGTCGAAGTCGCCGAACCGGTCGGCGATGATGTAGGCGACCGCCTCGGAAAGTCCGGCCAGATGCTCGATTTCGGCGCGGCGGTGGGCGGGCAGGGTCAGTACCGGAATGATTCCGGCGCGCAGCAATCCGAACAGGACGGTTGGGAACTGCGCGACATTCGGCAGTTGCACGACCACGCGGTCGCCCGGCGCGATCCCGAGCGCGAGTAGACCGTGCGCCATCCGGTCGGCCTCGGCATCGACCCACGCGTAGCTGCGCGGGCCGTCCGCATCGAGCACTGCGGTTCGGTTCGGGTACTGGGTCGCGCTCGCGCGCAACAGGTCGCCGAGCGGTCGGCCGGTCCAGTAACCGGCCGCTCGATATGCCTCGGCGTCGACAGTCGGAAAGGGGACGAAGCCGTCGCGATGGGTGGGCGAGGTGGATGTCGAAGTCACGGTCTGCCTCACAGATGCCTGGTACTTGATCTACTGCGTGATGATCGGGGTCTCATAAGATAGGTTAGGCAACCCTATCTCGATGCGATAGGCTACCGCCGAGCAGTCTCGATCCGCCCGGATGCGGCGGCGATCAAGGAGTGACAGCGCCAGATGGAGCCAGCACAGCGACCGGGGAACGGGGCGGGGACGACGATCGGCCGGGAGGAAATCCGCGCCGCGATTGCGAAGCAACTCGACGTCGCCGTCGAGGCGATCGGGTTCGGCGACGATCTGATCCAGTTGGGACTGGACTCCATCCGCACCATGAAACTGGCGGGGAGTTGGCGTAAGCGCGGTATCGATATCAACTTCGCGCTTTTGGCCGCGAACCCGACGGTCGACGGGTGGCACGAACTGCTCGGCGGATCCGCCGGAGATGATGCTCAGCCGGACCCGGGGATGTCGGATGCCGATGCGGTAGCCGATCGCGACGACGACGAAACTCCCTTCGCGCTCGCACCGATGCAGCACGCGTACTGGATCGGGCGCTCCGAATCCCAGGAACTCGGCGGCGTCGCGGCGCATCTGTACGTCGAATTCGACGGTGCGGGAGTCGATCCGGTCCGGCTCGAGCGGGCCGTCGACGCGCTGGTGCTGCGGCATCCGATGCTGCGCACGCGATTCCTGCCCGATGGCACGCAGCAGACCATGGCGCGGCCAGGGCGCTCGGTGCGGACGTGCACCGATCTGCGTGAGCTGCCGTCGGATGCGGCCGAGCGCAGGCTGGAGTCGCTGCGGGAGGAAAGAACTCATCAGCGGATGGCGGTCGAGGACGGTCAGGTCATCGATATCGCGCTGACGCTCTTGGCGGACGGCCGGACCCGGCTGCACCTCGATGTCGATATGCTCGCCGCCGATGCGATGAGCTACCGCATTCTGATCAGCGATCTGGCTCGGCTCTACCACGGCGAATCGCTACCGCCGCAGACCTATACATTCCGTCGCTACCTCGCGGAGCATCCCAGCGGTGCCGGCGCCGAACACGAGCGGGATCGACAGTGGTGGCAGCAGCGGCTGCCCGAACTGCCCGGCGCGCCGGAACTGCCGCAGGCGTCGGGAGTTTCGGGGGCCAGCCGTACCGTGCGGCACCACCGCTGGCTCGCGCCCGCGGCGAAGGCGCGGATATTCGATGCCGCGCACGCCCGCGGCATCACCCCGGCCATGGCGCTCGCATCGGTATTCGCCGAGACCATCGGCGGCTGGTCGGCGCAGCGTCGGTTCCTGCTGAATCTGCCGCTGTTCCATCGGGAACCGGTGCATCCGGAGGTCGACGGCGTGGTCGGCGACTTCACCTCGTCGGTATTGCTCGAGGTCGATGTGACCGGACCGGCGACCGTCACCGAACGGGCGCGGGCGCTACAGGCGAATCTGCATGCGGCGGGCGCGCATACGGCGTACTCGGGACTGGAGGTGCTACGCGACCTCGGGCGTCAGCGCGGTGAGCCGGTGCTCGCGCCGATCGTCTACACCAGTGCGCTCAATCTCGGTGAACTGTTCGCCGATACCGTGACCGAGACCTTCGGCGATCCGGTGTGGATCATCTCGCAGGGCCCGCAGGTGCTGCTGGACGCGCAGATCACCGAGGTGCGCGGTGGGCTGCTGCTGAACTGGGATGTGCGCGAATCCGCCTTCCCCGCGGGCGTCATCGAGGCCATGTTCGCACGCTATAACGATGCCATCGTGCGGTTGGCCGGAGATCTCGGCTCCGGTGAAATATCGTCGCCGGCCGGTTGGGATGCCGATGCGGCGCTGCGGATTCCGCTGGAACAGGCCGAAACCCGAGCCCGGGTCAATGCCACCGCCGGACCGGTCAGCGCACGACTGCTGCACACCGGCTTCTTCGCGAAGGCCGCGACGAATCCCGATGCGCCCGCGCTGCTCTGGGAACCCGGCGGTGTCGTCTCCTACGGCAAACTCGCCGCCGAGGCCCTGGCGGTCGCCGGTGCGCTGCGCGATGCCGGTGTGCTGCCGGGTGATTCGGTCGCGGTTCAGCTGCCGAAGGGGCCGGATCAGGTGGTGGCGACCCTCGGCGTACTGGCCGCGGGTGCGGTCTATGTACCGATCGGCTTCGACCAGCCCGCCGCACGGCGCGCGGAGATTCTGCGCATCGGCAATGCCGTCGCCGCCGTGACGGTCGGCGACGAGCAGATCCCGGAGGTCGGCACCGTCGCCTTGGCCGCGGCCCGCGCCTATTCGAAGCCATTGGCGCGCCCCATCTTCGGTGATCCGGAAACCATCGCCTACATCCTGTTCACCTCCGGTTCGACCGGTCGGCCCAAGGGCGTGCAGGTACCGCATCGCGCGGCCATGAACACCATCGACGACCTGAACGAACGCTTCGAGGTCGGCGCCGCGGATCGCGCGCTCGCCCTCTCGGCGCTGGAGTTCGATCTGTCGGTGTACGACATCTTCGGCCTGTTCAGCGCGGGCGGCGCGGTGGTCGCGGTGGACGACGCGCAGCGCGGCGAACCGGCCGACTGGGTGGAACTGATTCGCCGCCACCAGGTTTCGGTGCTCAACTGCGTGCCGAGCCTGCTCGATATGCTGCTCACCGCCGCCGCGGGGGCGCAGCTCGGCTCGCTGCGTACCGTCATTCTCGGTGGCGACTGGGTCGATATCGCCCTGCCCGGTCGGCTCGATGCGGTGGCACCCGCGGCCCGCTTCGCCGGGCTCGGTGGCGCCACCGAAACCGCCATCCACTCGACCATCTGCGAGGTCGTCGACGGTGCGGTGCCCGCGGAATGGGCCGCCGTGCCCTACGGCACTCCGCTGCGCAATGTGCAGTGCCGCGTCGTCGGCCCGACCGGCCATGACTGCCCCGATTGGGTGACCGGTGAACTGTGGATCGGTGGCGACGGCGTCGCGGCGGGCTATCGCGGCGATCCGGAACGCAGCGCCGAACGCTTCGTGGTGCACGAGGGCCTGCGCTGGTACCGCACCGGCGATCTGGCCCGCTATCTGCCCGATGGCACACTGGAATTCCTCGGCCGCGCCGATCACCAGGTCAAGATCCGCGGCTACCGGGTGGAACTCGGTGAAGTCGAGAGCGCCCTGCGCCAGGTTCCCGGCGTCCATCACGCCATTGCCGCGGTCGTTGGCTCGGCCGCGCCGAAACTCGTTGCCGCCCTGGTCCCCGAGGTAAATGCCGAATTGGTGACGGAGTCCGTACTCGCGGCGGCGGCGGAGCTCTTGCCCGCCTACATGATTCCGACGCGACTGGAAATTCTCGCGAAGTTGCCGCTGACCTCGAATGCCAAACCGGATCGCAAGGCCGTGCTCGCCGTGCTCGAACGCGCCGATGACACAGTCGAATTCGTCGCGGCGCGCACCGATCTGGAACGTGCGCTGGCAGATATCGTCGGCACGGTCCTCGACGCGGCCCCGGTCGGGGCCACCGACGACTTCTTCGCCCTCGGCGGTGACTCCGTCCTGGCCACGGCGGTGATCGCCCGCGTGCGCGAGTGGCTGGACACACCGGAGGCCATCGTCGCCGACCTCTTCACCGCCCGCACCGTGGCGGGGCTGGCCGCGCGCCTGCTCGACCGCGAAGCCGACCGGGGCGCGACCGGAAGGCTGGAGACGGTGGCCGGGCTGTATCTGGAGGTGGCGGCGATGAGCGACGATGAGGTGCTCGCCCAGGTTTGACGGTTGTCATACGCTGCGGCAGGGTGGGTCGCAGCGGATGAGACTCATCCCACACCGGACTAGACTCTCCCGTATGAGCAGGTGGGATCTGTCGAATATGCCCGATCAGAGCGGCCGGAAGATCATCGTCACCGGCGCGAACAGCGGGTTGGGGGCGGTGGCCGCGCGTGCGCTCGCGGGGGGCGGTGCGCAGGTGATCTTGGCCTGTCGGAATGTGGCCAAGGGTGAGCACGTGGCCGGGGAGATCGGGCCGCTGGCCTCGGTGCGCAAACTCGATCTCGCGGATCTGGCCTCGGTCCGGGAGTTCGCCGATGGGGTGGACCAGGTCGATGTGCTGATCAATAACGCCGGGGTGATGGCGCTGCCGGAGCAGCGCACCGCCGACGGATTCGAAATGCAGATCGGCACAAATCATCTCGGACACTTCGCGTTGACCGGCCTACTGCTGGACAAGATTTCGGACCGGGTGGTCACGGTGTCCAGCGGCGCGCACCGCCTCGGAAAGATCGACCTCGAGGACCTGAACTGGGACCGCCGCACGTACCAGCGCTGGCCCGCCTATGGCCAGGCCAAGCTGGCCAACCTGATGTTCGCCTACGAGCTGCAGCGCCGGCTCACCGCGGCGGGTTCGCCGAAGATCTCGGTGGCCGCGCATCCCGGTTATGCCGCAACGGAACTGCAGTCGCACACCGAGTCCGTCCAGGACACGGTGATGGAATGGGGGAACCGGCTGTTGGCGCAGAGCGCCGAAATGGGCGCGCTGCCAGAGATTTACGCGGCCACCGAATCGGTCGAGCCGGGGGCGTTCTATGGTCCGCACGGCTGGGGTGGAATGCGCGGTTATCCGGAGCGCTGCGGTTCGAGTGCGGCATCCAAGGATGAGCAGGTTGCGCGCGAACTCTGGGAGTTGTCGGAGAAGCTCACGGGAGTCACCTACGCCTTCGGCGAATGACCTCATCTCAGTAGGTCGATTCGAGGTCGAGGCCGTATGACCCACATCACACGCGGTGATGTCACACCGCGCTGCGCCGCGCCGTCCTCTCTGTGAACCCATCCGAATGGAAAGGCACAGATCATGGAACAGCGCTTCAACTTCCACGCCAACCCGGTTGCCGGCAGCTTCGTCAAGCGCCTCACCACTGCCGGCAAGGTCATCGACGGAACCGAGTTGCCCAAGGCCACCTACGAATTGGTCAAGATCCGCGCCAGCCAGATCAATGGCTGCGGCTACTGCACCGATATGCACACCAAGGACGCCGCCCACGCGGGCGAAACCTCAGTGCGGCTCAACCTGGTCGCCGCCTGGCACGAGGCCACTGTCTTCACCGACGCCGAGCGCGCCGCCCTCGCCCTCACCGAGGAGGCGACCCGCATCGGTGACGGCCGCAGCGTCAGCGATGAGACCTGGGCACAGGTGCGCAAGCACTACGACGACGATCAGACCGCCGCTCTCATCGCCGCCATCGCGATGATCAATGCCTGGAACCGGATGAACGTGATCGTTCGCACTCCGGCGGGCGACTACCAGCCCGGCCAGTGGGGGTGAGCCGGCCGGGATATGCCGCGATGCGGCTCGACGCGCGGCGGGGCCGCGAACGGCTGAGTGGCGGTGCCGAGAATTGGCCCCAGCGTCACTGGGAAGTTGCGCCTGGTACTGTCGGCGTCGTGCAGCGCGTGTATTTCTGGTTTAGCAACCCGGCCCTGGGTGGGCCGGTCTGCGGCAACCACACGCGCTGACTGCACCTCCACCCCGAGCCGGATGAAGACCGGCTCGACGGGTTCGATATCCGTGGGTCGGCCTTGAAGTAAAGGAACCCACAAACAATGACTACCGCAGCCGACGTCGATGCGCGGCACTCCGATCTCGACGACCAACGCACCCTCAGCGTGAGCCCATTGCGCTCACCGGCCGAGGTGCGCATGGTCCACCCGATCACCGATCCGCTGGCGGACGTGGTGCGTGCCGGTCGCAAGGCCACCGTCGATGTGCTCAATGGCGACGACGACCGCCTGATGGTGATCGTCGGACCGTGTTCGGTACACGACCCCGCCGCCGCGCTGGACTACGCCCGCCGCCTGGCCGCCAAGGCCGCCGAGCTCGACGATCGGCTGCACGTGGTGATGCGGGTGTACTTCGAGAAGCCGCGCACCACCCTCGGCTGGAAGGGGCTGATCAACGATCCGCACCTGGACGGTTCCTTCGACGTCAATACCGGTCTCGGCATCGGCCGCAAGGTGCTGGTCGATATCACCGCACTCGGCCTGCCGGTGGCCTGTGAATTCCTCGACCCGATCACCCCGCAGTACATCGCGGATCTGGTCTCCTACGGAGCCATCGGCGCGCGCACCGCGGCCAGCCAGGTGCACCGCCAGCTGAGCAGCGCGCTGTCCATGCCGGTCGGCATCAAGAACGGCACCGACGGCGATGTGCAGGTGGCTGTCGACGGTGTCCGCGCCGCCGCTGCCAGCCACGTTTTCCCGGGCACCGATCTGGACGGGCGCTCGGCGCTGATCCGCACCACGGGCAATCCGGACTGTCACGTGATCCTGCGCGGCGGCAGCACCGGTCCGAACTACGGCGCCGCCTCGGTCGCCGAGGCCTGCATCCGGTTGGAGAAGGCTGCGCTGCCGCAGCGGATCGTGGTCGATGCCAGCCACGGCAATAGCAATAAGGATCACAACAAGCAGGTGGATGTGGTCACCGATATCGCGGGCCGGTTGGCTGCGGGTGAACCGGGCGTGGTCGGGGTGATGCTGGAGAGCTTCCTCGTCGCGGGCCGCCAGGATCTGACCCTCGGTCACGCCGACGCGCTGACCTACGGCCAGTCCATCACCGACGCCTGCATCGATTGGGAGACCACGGCCGCCCAGCTCGACCGGCTCGCCGAGGCGGTACAGCAGCGCCGCAACCGCTGAACTCGGAGCCCGCCCCGGTGAAAGCCGGGGCGTGGCTACGACTTTCGGCGTGGTCTGGCGACCACGCCGAGGATATCCCCGGAGCAGACGGTGTCACCGTCGAAGCCCGCGGTCACCAGATAGTCGATGAGGTGTCCCGGCGCCGGTTTTGGACTGGTGCGGGTGTGCCCGTCCGGTTGTCCGTAGCCGTAGAACAGGTACAGCGTGCCGTCGGGCGCGAGCACCTGCCGGATCAGGGCCAACTCGGTGGTGGGGCGTTTGGTCCAGAACAGATTCACGTTGACCGCGACAACCTTGTCGAATCCGCGGGTGCCCGGCTCGATCTCGGCTAGCACCCGGGTGCGGTCCAGTTTTTCCAACCCGGCATGCAGCAGATGCACCTTGCCGCAATCGATCAGCGCGGCATGGCGTTTCGCGGCGCGGGCGATCGCCGTGACCGAGCGCTCGACGCCGACGATGCGGCCGCCGTCCAAGCGCGCGGCCAGATATGCGATCGAATCACTGGAGCCGGGGCCGATTTCGAGGATCCGGTCGTTCGGTTGCAAGTGCATGGTTTCGGCGATCCAGTCGAATCGGGTATCAGCCGCCATATTCGCAATCTACGACTGTTGCGGTGTGCGGGTCGGCGGTTCGGTCAGATTCCGGGCGGCCAATCCGCGGCCGGGCCGGGCGGGTCCGTCGCCAGCCGCCCGGCCAGCCAGATATCGCGGCGGACGCCACGCTGGACGCCGCCGAGCCGGGCCATGCCCTCGTAATGAAAGCCGTTGCGGCGCACCGCGGCGGCCGAGGCGTGGTTGCCGACGAAGGCGCGCCAGCTGATCCGGACCAGCGCCAATCCGTCGGGGTGGAAGCCGAATTCGCAGACCAGCGCGATCGCGCGCGACATCACCCCGCGACCGCGCTGTGCGGTCGCGAGCCAGAAGCCGACCTCCGAGGTCGACGCATCACGTTGGCCGAGGTTGATCATGCCGACGACCGGACCGTCGGCGCGCAGCCGGATCGCCCAGATCGGGCTGCGGGCGGCCCAGCCCGGCGCGACCATCTCGTTGAGGAAGGCCTCGGCATTCGCCCGGTGATACGGCACCGGAATCGTCACCCATTCGGCGATGGTGGGCTCCTGACAGCATTCGACGATGTCGTCGATGTCGGCCTCGGTCGGCCGCGACAGCCACACGGCGCCATCGGTGAGCGGGTGATCCTCCATTCGATCATGGTGTCACGCGACCCCCTGTCGAATCATGTGGATTTCGCATGACCGCCGGTCCGTACCGCGATCGGGGGACGATCATGCGGACCGTAGAATCAGACCGATGGTTTCCGCTCTGCTCGCCGATCTGTTCGAATCGCATCGGGCGCATCTGCTCTCGGTCGCATACCGGCTGACGGGCAGCGCGCGCGACGCCGAGGACGCGGTGCAGGAGAGTTGGCTGCGGCTGGCCGGTGCGCATCAATCCGAGATCGAGGATCTGCGGGCCTGGCTGACCACGGTGGTCGGGCGAATCTGCCTGGACCACTTGCGCAGTGCCGCGGTGCGCAGGGAAAGCTATGTGGGGCAGTGGCTTCCGGAGCCCGTGGTAACCGGCATCGTGCCGTCGAGCACGCCCGATCCGCTGGAGGCGGTGGTGCGCAAGCAGGAATGCAGCCTCGCCGCCATGGTGGTGCTGGAAAGTCTGACGCCGCCGCAGCGCGTGGCATTCGTACTGCACGACGGGCTTTCGGTGCCCTTCGGCGAGATCGCGGAAATCCTCGGCGTTTCGACGGAAGTGGCACGCCAGCTGGCCGTGCGGGCGCGCAAATCCGTCGCGCAGGCCCCGCCGCCCACGCCGAATGCCGAGCATGCGGCCGCGGTGCGGAAGTTCTTGGATGCGCTGTCCGCCGGTGATATCGGCGCGGTAACCGCGGCGCTGCACCCGGATTCGGTGGTGATCGGCGATGCCAACGGCACCACCTCTACCGCGGTCAATGTCATCGGCGGCGCGGACAAGGTCGCCCGCTTCTTCCTCGGACTGGTGCGCAAGTACGGGTTGGACGGTTCGGCGGAGCCGACGCTCGAATACGAATTCGCCTCGGTCAATGGGCAATTGGGTTTGGTCGTGCATCGGGTCGCCCCGGGCTACGGGCGCCTCGAAGGTCCGGCCAGGGTCCTCGGATTTGCCGTTCGCGACGGATTGGTCTGCGGTGCCTACGATCTCGCGAATCCGGAAAAACTGTCTCGGGTGCGCCTGGGTTGAGGCGGTGCCAGGCCGTGCCCTCATCGCCGGGCCTGACACCGCCGATCGGGCTACGGCGTGGACGAGCCCAGGAACCAGTTCCCGGTGGACGAGCCGGTGCCGCTATTGCCGGTCGATGAGCCGCTGAACCAGTCGCCGGTGGAGGAGCCGAATCCGGAGATCAGCTCGTGTACGACATTTCGAATGAAACCCAGTGCGGTTCCGGCGACCTCCGACGCGGCCGGATTCGTTACCAGGTCCAGATACGAGGCCATTAGCGCCCCTTTCGAGATACCGCCTTGTGAGCGATTTGTGAGGTAGAACACGGCGAGGCTAGCCGCCGTTGGGAAAACGCACAACCATGCAGGTAGGAGCGGCAATTCAAAAGTGAAACATAGCCTTTCGCTATCTAAGGGCAACAATAGCGACCATTGAGCTACGCTCCGGATATGCCCTCGCAACCCGCGACCGTCGCTCGCCTGCGCCCCTTCGCCTCCACGATCTTCGCGGAGATGACCGAATTAGCCGTCCGCCACGAGGCGGTCAATCTGGGGCAGGGCTTTCCGGACACCGACGGACCCGCTGGCATGCTCGAGGTCGCGCGCCAGGCCATCGCCGACGGGCTCAACCAGTACCCGCCGGGGCGCGGCATGCCGATCCTGCGCCGCGCCATCGCGGCCGACCGGGCCCGTCGCTACGGCACTCGATACGACCCGGACACCGAGGTGCTGGTCACCGTCGGGGCGACGGAGGCGATCAGTGCCGCCGTACTGGGTCTGGTGGAACCCGGCCGAGAGGTCGTGCTGATCGAGCCCTACTACGACTCCTACGCCGCCGCGATCGCACTGGCCGGGGCCCGGCGGCGCACGGCTCACCTCGTCGCCGACGGGGACCGCTTCGTCCTCGACCTGGACAGCCTGCGCGCGGCGATCACACCCGCGACCAAGATGCTGATCGTCAATTCACCGCACAATCCGACCGGCACCGTGCTCGACCGCGCCGATCTCACCGCAATCGCCGAAATCGCCTGCGAACACGACCTACTGGTGCTCACCGACGAGGTTTACGAACATCTCGTCTACGACGGCAATGAGCACATCAGCCTCGCCACCCTGCCCGGTATGGCCGATCGCACCGTCGTGGTGTCCAGCGCGGCAAAGACTTTCAGCGTCACCGGTTGGAAGACCGGCTGGGCCTGCGGCCCGGCGGACCTCATCGACGGTGTGCTCGCGGCCAAACAGTTCATGACCTTCGTGGCGGGCGGGCCGTTCCAGCCCGCGGTCGCGCACGCGCTCAATAACGAACTCGGCTGGGTCGCGGGACTGCGAGATACGCTGTCGGACAAGCGACTGCGCTTGGCCGCCGCGCTATCGGACACCGGTTTCGGGGTCAAGCAGAGCGCTGGCGGCTACTTCATCTGCGCCGATATCACGCCGCTCGGCGGCACCGACGGTCTGGCATTCTGCCGGGAGCTTCCGGGCCGGCTCGGCGTCGCGGCCGTGCCCATCAGCGTATTCGCAGACCACCCCGAGGCATGGAAGCACCTGGTGCGCTTCACCTTCTGCAAACGTGACGAAACTCTGGACGAGGGTGTGCGGCGACTGCGCGCGGGTGTGCGCGTCGGCTGAGCTGCCTCAGTCGGTGGTTTCGTCGGGATAGGTGGTGTGCCTGGCCTGGGGCGCGCGCCATTGGAAACGGCGTGCGAGGAGCCGAACCACAATCGCGACGAGCGCCGCGAGAAACCCGGTCCAGGCGCGATAAGCGCCGAAGTGTAAAAGCACGGCGGTGGTTATCGAGCCGAATAGGGCGGGCACCGCGTACAACTCCTGATCCGGACGCAGCACGCTCGGCACCTGTCCGCTGAGCACGTCCCGGATCACACCGCCGCCGATGGCGGTAACCATGCCGAGCAGTGCGGCGGTCGGGGCGCCGGTGCCGTGGGTGTAGGCGACCACGGTTCCCGTCACACAGAACAGGCCGAGGCCCACTGTATCGGCGATCTCGAGCGGGCCCCTGGTCAGCTTGCTTGTCGGATGCCGGAAGAAGATGACCAGCGTGGTCAGAAGGGATGCGCACAGGAACGTCAGGTCAGTGAACGCGGCGGGCGGCGTGCGGCCGATGAGCAGATCGCGGATGACGCCGCCACCGAGCGCGGTACTGCATGCCAGCACCGCCATCCCGAAAATATCGAGGTTCTTGCGGACCGCGAGCAGCGCACCGGAGGTCGCGAACGCGACGACTCCCAGCAGCTCTCCGATCTGCTGCGCGGCGTTCACCGCCGAGTCGAGCTGCGTCGCCATGACATCCAGTCCGGCACCCATCCATACGCTCCCTTCCGCGTGCACTCCTGCTGGAGCAGGGTTGCACGACAGGGCGCTATGAACTCCGCCACACCCTTGACCGCCGCCGCGACGCCCTCAGGATCACATATCTCAGGCGGGCATCGGCCGGGCGCGATCGGTCGCGACCAGTAGCGCGATCCCGCCGAGCATCGTGCCCATGAAATAGCGCTGGATCCGCAACCACAGCGGCCGACCGGTCAGGAAGGCGGCGATCCCGCCGGCACCGAGCACGATCAACCCGTTCACCGTCAACGCCACCGCGATCTGCACCGACCCCAGGCACAGACTCTGCAGCCACACCCGCCCGTGCTCGGGCACCACGAACTGTGGGATCAGCGCCATGTACATGATCGCGATCTTCGGATTCAGCAGATTGGTGACCAGTCCCATGGTGAACAGCCGCCGGGTCGGATCCGCGGGCAACTCGGTGGGCGCGAACACCGAGGTCCCGCCCGGCCGCACCGCATTCCAGGCCAGCCACAGCAGATATCCCGCCCCGGCCAACTTCATCGCCATATACAGCCCGGGAACCACGGCGAACACCGCCGTGATGCCAGCCGCGGCCGCCGCCAGATACACCCCGAATCCGGCCGCCACACCTCCGAGTGACACCAACCCGGCCCGCCGACCTTGGGAAACGCTGCGTGAAACCAGATACATCATGTTCGGTCCCGGCGTCAGCACCATCCCCAGTGCCGCCGCCGCCACTCCGAGAACCGCCGCAGTTTCGATCATGGCCCCGATCTTGACCCACATCTGCCGCACCCGTCTCGGTCCAGTCGAGCACCGGTGGCCTGGCCTCCCGGAACAAAACAGCCGCCTCGCACGCTGTATGTGCGAGGCCGACGCGAGCTACGCCCGTCGGCATGTGCCCCGCACCCGCCGGGTTGTTGTCGGTGGTGTCGGGAAGAATGGGCCGAAGTCGCACGCGCGATCGGACACGCATGCCGACGCCGGATACGAGGAGAGATTGTGACCGAGCGCAGCGAGGGAACCGTAGACACAGCACCTGCGGTCGCAGCGGAGCCGAGCGCTAGCGAGGCGCAGCTGTGACCGAGCGCAGCGAGGGAACCGTGGACACAGCACCTGCGGTCGCGGCGGAGCCGAGCGTTAGCGAGGCGCGGCTGTGACCGACGGTCCGCTGATCGTTCAGAGTGACAAGACGCTGCTGCTCGAGGTCGACCATGAGTTGGCCGGGGTGGCGCGGCAGGCCATCGCGCCGTTCGCGGAATTGGAGCGGGCGCCCGAGCATGTGCACACCTATCGGGTGACGCCGTTGGCGCTCTGGAATGCGCGGGCGGCGGGGCACGATGCCGAGCAGGTAGTGGACGCGCTGGTCAGTTACTCGCGATATGCGGTGCCGCAGCCACTGCTCGTCGACATCGTGGACACCATGGCCAGGTACGGCCGGTTGCAGCTGGTGAAGAATCCGGCGCACGGGTTGACGCTGGTCAGCCTGGATCGGGCGGTGCTCGAGGAGGTGCTGCGGCACAAGAAGATCACCCCGATGCTCGGTGCCCGCGTCGATGAGGACACCGTCGTCGTGCATCCGTCCGAGCGCGGCCGGATCAAGCAGATGCTGCTGAAGATCGGCTGGCCCGCCGAGGATCTCGCGGGTTACGTCGACGGCGAGGCGCATCCGATCGAGCTGGATTACACCGGCGGCCACTGGCATCTGCGCGACTATCAGGAGATGGCCGCGGAATCGTTCTGGGCCGGTGGTTCCGGTGTGGTCGTGCTGCCGTGTGGCGCTGGCAAGACCATGGTCGGCGCGGCGGCGATGGCCATGGCAAAGGCGACGACGCTGATCCTGGTCACCAATACCGTGGCCGGACGGCAGTGGCGGCGCGAACTGCTGGCGCGAACCTCGTTGACCGAGGAGGAGATCGGCGAATACTCCGGTGAGCGCAAGGAGATCCGTCCGGTCACCATCGCCACCTATCAGGTGATCACCCGCCGCACCAAGGGCGAGTACAAACACCTCGAACTCTTCGACAGCCGCGACTGGGGCCTGGTCATCTATGACGAGGTGCATCTGCTGCCCGCACCGGTTTTCCGCATGACCGCGGATCTGCAATCGCGGCGCAGGCTCGGTCTCACCGCGACCCTGGTGCGCGAGGACGGCCGCGAGGGCGATGTCTTCTCGCTGATCGGACCGAAGCGCTACGACGCCCCGTGGAAGGATATCGAGGCCCAGGGCTGGATCGCCCCGGCCGACTGCATCGAGGTCCGGGTCACCCTCACCGATGCCGAGCGAATGGCCTACGCCACCGCCGAACCGGAGGAGCGTTATAAGCTCTGCTCGACCGCGCGCACGAAAATCCCTGTGGTGGAATCGATTCTGGCCCAGCACAAGGATGCGCAGACCTTGGTCATCGGCGCATATCTCGAGCAATTGGATGAACTCGGCGCCGATCTCAACGCCCCGGTCATTCAGGGTTCGACGAAAACCAAAGTGCGCGAGGAACTTTTCGATGCCTTCCGGCGCGGTGAGATTCCGGTGCTGGTGGTGAGCAAGGTCGCGAATTTTTCCATCGATTTACCCGAAGCGTCTGTCGCGGTACAGGTTTCGGGAACCTTCGGTTCGCGTCAGGAGGAAGCGCAACGCCTCGGTCGGTTGTTGCGGCCGAAACACGATGGCGGCCAAGCCCACTTCTATTCGGTTGTCGCGCGTGACACCTTGGACGCCGAATATGCCGCGCACCGACAGCGTTTCCTCGCCGAGCAGGGGTACGCCTATCGCATAACGGATGCCGATGACTTGCTGGGACCGGCCATCGGATAAGCGGTGCCTTCGCCTGCGCTCGTGCGAGCGCGGGCTGTCGACGGGCTTCGCCCGGCAGCGCCATTATCCGGAGGTGTCGGCTCCGATACGTATGCTAGGAATGAGACGTGCGACGCTTCGAATTCGCGGTGGACCGGCACCACGCCCATGCGGTCAACGAAGTCTTCGCCGACCTGCGTCGACTGCGGGTCATGGCGATCGCGGCCGCCGTCAGCACCGCGACTGGCACCGCATATCTGATCTGGCTGAACCATCCGTGGGCCTATCTGCTGGCGATCGCGTTCGCGCTCGGCGCGGTGGTCGCGGTGTGGGTGGCGTTCTGGACGCCGCACCGTTCCAGCATCGATAAGCTCTACGCCGACGGCGAGCTGGTCCCCGCGGTCGTCTCGGAGACCCATCCGAGCGGGGTGGTGCTGCTGGCCCTGGTCGATGTTTCGAAACCGGATACTCCCGACCCGCGCTATGCCCTGGTGATCAGGAAGGTGCGTGACCTGCCCGGACATGAGAGGCGGGCGGGCGAGCGGGTGCCGTCGGTCGCGGTGCGCACCGATCGCGCGCCGCGCCAGGTCGGCGAGCGCTGGCAGTCGGTCAGCGCGATGCCGATCGCCTGGGGCACCCGGGACGGGGCCGTCATCGAGCGGGCCCGCGCGGCCATCAGCGAGGTCGAATGGCAGCTGCTCACCGATAATCTCGCACTCGCCGACAAGGTACGGCGCACCTCCGCCAAACGTTTGCTGCTCGACCCGCATCAGCTGCCCGGCGACCTGGGTTCCTGATCATCCGAATTCCCTTGCGCCGCCCAATAGACTCGGTAGATGGTTCCGGCGTCAAATCTGCTGGCTTTTACCGCCGCATCGATTGTCATCATCGTCATCCCTGGACCGGGTGTGCTGTTCACCATCGGTCGCGCGCTCGCGCTCGGCCGCCGCGCCGCCCTGGTCTCGGTGCTGGGCCACTCGGTAGGCGTTTTCGCCGCGCTGCTGCTGGTCTCGATCGGGCTCGGCACGCTGCTCGCGGCATCGGCGCTCGCGCTGACCGTGGTGAAGTTCGCGGGTGCGCTGTATCTGATGTACCTCGGTGTCCAGGCGATCCGCGAGCGCAAGACCCTGCGCGAGGCGCTGAACGCCAAGGTCGATCCGGCCGATTCCAGGGTGCTCCGGCAGAGTATTTTCGTCGGGCTGACCAACCCCAAGGCGATCGTCTTCTTCTCGGCGGTGCTGCCGCATTTCGCCGATCCGGCGGCGGGTTCGCTGCCATTGCAGTTCCTGATACTCGGCACCATCTTCCTAGCGATCGCGCTGGTCTCCGATAGTGCGTGGGGCCTGCTTGCCGCATCGGCGCGCACCTGGTTCGCCCGTTCACCGCAGCGGCTGGAGGCGGTCGGCGGTGCGGGCGGTGCGATGATCTTCGGCCTCGGCGCATCGGTGGCACTCAGCGGTAGCGCCGACTGAGGCGGTTACCATCCACCCAGGTCGGGTGGGCCGGAAAGGGGTGGTGATCGAATGAGGTTGTCCGGTTTGTGGCGCGCGGCGGTGGTCGGCATGCTGGTCGCGGTTCCCATGCCCGCGAATGCCGATCCGGTGCCTCCGAACACCGATCCGCTGGTCGGCGCGCCCGGACTGAATGACCCGTACTACCCGCTCGACGGTAATGGCGGTTACGACGCCGACCACTACGAGGTCAGCATCGACTACGACCCGCCGAGCCACCAGCTCACCGGCTCCACCCGGATCGACGCCACCGCCACCCAGGCGCTGCGGATGTTCAACCTCGACTTCAACGGCCCGGACGTGCGCATGGTCTCGGTGAACTATCTGCCCGCCGCTTTCGATCGCAACGGCGAGCACGAACTCACCGTGACGCCACTGCTGCCGCTATTGCCCGGCCTGCCGTTCACCGTGACCGTCGAATACGCGGGCCAGGTCGCGGATACCGAGGGTGCGGGCTGGACCTATACACCCAGCGGCGGCGCCTTCGCCGCGGGCGAGCCGCGTTCGGCGACCACCTGGTACCCGCTCAACGACACCCTGCTGGACAAGGCCACCTTCACCCTGCACGCATCGGTACCCGAGGAGTGGGAGGTGGTCTCCAATGGGGTGCGGACGCAGAACACGGTCACCGGTGCGCGGCGCAATGTCACCTGGGAGGCGCACCAACCGGTGCTCGGCTACCTGACCACCGTCGCGATCGATCACTACAGCTACCTCGAGCAGCGCCGCGCCAATGGCGCCCCGCTGATCAGCGCCTTCGCCCCTGATACCGAGGGCAGTCGGGAAACCGAACAGCGCCTGCCCGAAGTCCTCGACTTCGCGGAGGCGCTCTACGGGCCCTATCCGTTCGACACCGCGGGCGGCATCTACGTCGACTCGGACCTGAAGTTCTCGCTGGAGACCCAGACCCGCCCGATCTACGCGCCGTGGACCGATCTGCCGACCATGGTGCACGAAATCGCGCACCAATGGTGGGGCGATTCGGTATCGGTGCGGCAATGGTCCGATATCTGCCTCAACGAATGCTTCGCCAGCTACACCGCGGACTATTTGTGGCCGGAGCGAATGGAAGGCAAAGACGTCGACGCCGACTATCGCGACACCATTCGGAAAAATCGTGATGAGCCGAAGTTCTGGGATATTCCCCTGGAGAACCCGGGCGTCGGAAATGAATTCACCTCCGTCTACTATCGCGGCCCGCTGTTCCTGCACGCGCTGCGCAAACAACTGGGCGACGATATATTCTTCGCCGCCGTCCGGCAATTCAATGCCGCACACGCCTACGGCAATGCCTCGATGCGGGAATTCCGCACCTTCATGCAGTCGAAATCCCCCACCGATCTGACCGGGTTCTTCGACGCTTGGCTGAACCGCACCACGCCGCCCTCGGACGAGTACCTCTTTCCCGGCACCCTGCGCGATTGAGAATTACTCGCCGTCGACGCGCTCGCGGGCCCGCTGCACCCAGCGCTCGGCCCGATCGAGTTGCTTGCGCGCCGAACGCACCCCGTCCTGCGCGCCACGATCGGCCGTGCGGGCGAACTGCTTCTGCTGTTCGGCGTGCGCCAGTTCCGTGCGCAGCGTCGCGATGCGAGATTCGCTCTCGGCCAACCGGTTCGCCGCCTGCTCGGCCTCATCGCGTGCCGTTTCCATTGCGGCGCGGGCAGATTCGAGGGCGGCGAGCGCATCGTCGAGGTCCTGATGCGTGTCCTCCTGAGCTGGTTTCGCCGCGGATTCCGTTGTGTCCGTTGTGTCAACGGCCCGCAGCTCGGCCCCGCCCGGTCCGAAGCCTTCGTAACTCGCCGCGGTCGCCAGCGTTCCGGTGCGCACCTGCTCGGCCACCGTGTCATCGGCCAGCGCCGCCGTCAGCGTCTGTCCCACCTCGCGCAATACCCCCTCGCCGACCGAATGTCCGCGGTCGGCGGCCAGCGCACCGGCACGTCTGGCAAGGGCATTGACCACCTGCTGTCGCTGCGCGGTCAGCGCGCGCAGTTGATCGCCCGACAGTTCGCGCTGTGCCGCGCGCAAGGCCGCGCCCAGCCGCAGCAGTGCCTCGACATCGTCGGGTGCCGCGCGGGCCAGCAGATTCACCGTCCACGCGACCACCGTCGGCTTGCGCAATTTGCCGATGGCGGCGGCGAGTTCCTTATCGCCCGCATCTTTGGCCGCGGCGACGCGTGCCGCCCTGGCGGCGATGAACTCACCAGGGTCGAGTTCGTACAGGTCGACGGCGACCTCTTCGAGCCTCATACTTTCCAAGCGTAACGACCGGGTCTCCGGAAGCGACAGAGTGCATGTACTGGACAGACGTCCATATGTTTGAAATGCGAAAGGCATTGCCAGTGAACTATTTAGGCATCATGGTCCTCGCCAACCTGATCCCGAAATTCCTCAGCCTCGGGTTGTCGGGGCTGACCGGGCTGTACGCGTCGTACTGAGCCGCGCCCCGGGTTGGTCGGTCGTCCGAACTGCTGATGCGGTTCGGACGACCGTGACGGTATCCTCACCGCGTTCACGACTACCGTGAACGCGTTCGGTGAGAGAGGGTTTCACGTTGAAGTTCCCAGGAACGAGGCTGCTGGCACGTCTTGTGCTCGCCCTCCTGGCGGTGGGTGCATTGGTGGCCGCGGTGACCGGTTGTTCGGCGCTCGACAATGCAAGTAAGTCCGACACCGCCAAGGCGAAGGTCGGTGACTGCATCAATGTCACCGACAGCTCGTCGACGGCCACCAAATCCGAGCCGGTCGACTGCTCCTCGGCCAAGGCGGTCTACAGGGTATTCCAGACCGCGGACAAAAAGCTCGACTGCGCGGCCGAATACACCACCTACACCGAGGACCTGGTCAGCGGTGGTAAGGCCTACATGTGCCTGGCGCCGAACTTCAAGCAGGGCAGCTGCTATGCCGATGTCGGCACCAACCCGTACAAGTACGTGGACTGCTCCTCATCGGAGGCCACCTTCAAGGTGGTCAAGCGCATCGACGGCCAGGCCGACGAACTGCTGTGTGGTGCCGATGCGACCAGCTTCGTGACCGTCCCGGATCCGAAGGTCACCTTCTGCCTCGGCGCGGCCAAGGGCTGATTACTCGAGTTACTCGAGTAACGCGACCGACGCGATCCGGTGCAGGGTGAAATGCCGGATCGCGCCGGTCACCGGGTCCAGCGCGTCGAGCTGGCCGTTGCCGACCTTCAGCGGTTCGACCACGCGCTGCGACGCGACGCCCTGGGCGTCGACATAACCGATAGTGACCGACCGCCGCACCCGCGCCGCCAATTGCAGCAGCGCCAGGGTTGCGGCGGTACTGGTTCGGGTGCCATCGGTGCGCACCGCCTCGCCCTTGCGCGCGCTGGCGGCCCGCTCGCTCGCGCGCAGTTCCGCGACGAGCAGTGCCAGCTGCTCGCTGCTCGGCGGCGTCGGGCGATACGGCTGCCTGGCATGCGGACGGACCGCGATCCGCGCGCCGCGCGGGCGCAGATCCACAATGGTGCCCGCCGAATCCTCACCGGCCGGGGCGAATCCGGCCGCACGCAGCCGTTCGAGCAGTTCGCCGAGCGGGGCCTGCGCGATGGCGACGGTCGGCGCGATGCCCCGCAGCGCCAGTTCGCCCGCCACCGGCGAGGCCAGCACCTGGGCCAGTAGCGCGGGATCGTCGCTGCGCACGAATGCCTGCGCCATTCCCGCCCGTAGCTGGCCGTGCCTGCGGGCCACGTCATCGATCAGATAGGTCAGTGACTGGGGGATCGGTGTGCGGGAGTGGGTGGTGAACAGGGTATGCAGTTCGGCCGCCGTCATCCCGGCATCCAGCGCGCGCCGCACCGACGTATCGCTGATCCGATAAACCGTTGCCGCACCAGCGGATTCGACATCGGCGACGAGCGCGACCCGGCTCTGCAATTCAGGGGTCAGCGGTCCGGGCGCGATGACCGTCAGATCCGCCTGGACCAGCACATGATCGACCGGTTCCGGTAGGGCCGATTCCATCGCGGCTTCGGCATCGGCCGCGCTGGTCGGCACACCGTGCAGCAGCGCCCTGGCCGGTGAGCCGAGCGCGCCGCGTCCGATGAATCCCAGCGCCGCGGCCTCCTGCAGCGTGTGCTCGACCGCCTCGGAGCGAAAGTGCCTGCGCCACCGCGGTTGTCGCCAGGCCAGGATCCGGCCGATATCAGCGGAAGGCAATGCCGTGCCGGTGGGATATTCGGCGAGCAGATTCAGTATGGTGCGCCGGTCGCGCGGTGCGTGCGGGGTGCGCAGTTCGATCGACAGTGCCGCGATCGGCTTGTCGTTGGCATCGCGCATGCCGATCATCCACGGCATGCGGTCCAGGTCCAGCCAGGCCAGTGCCAGCGCCACCCAGCGGCGGGCGGGCGGGGCGTCGCGCCAGCCGTCCGCGGCGGGGGTCGGCGCCCAGAAATCGTCGGTGGAGTCGAATTCCGGTGGCGGGTCCGGCATACCCTTCTCGACGAGTTTGGCCGCCGCGAGCAGTTCGACGAGCAGCCCGGCGCGCGGTTCGTCGATACCGGTCTGTTTGGCGATGCGGCGCAATTCCCGCACCCCGAGCCCACCCGCCCGCAAGGCTGGTGCGGGCGCCTGGCCGAGGGCGTCGAGAATGTCGGCGCAGTGCCGGAGCAGTTCGCCCACCTCGCCCGCCGCGACCGCGTTCACCTCGGCGGGGGTGTGCTTCGTCGGCGCCGGTTCCGGCGGTTTCAGTGCGTGCGGATGGGTCACCGGCTCGCGGCGCAGCACCTGCCCGACGGTGACCGGGAGTTCGACCGTCTCCTCGTCGATCCAGTGCAGCAGTCGGCGAGCGAGCAGTTGCTGGATCGGGCGGTCGTCGGGCGTGCCCGGTGCGGCGTCCCGGGTGCGTCCGCGCGGGCCGGTGGCGGCCAGTTTGTCCAGCAGCGTGCGTTCGGCCGCGGAGGCCGCCGCGAGCGCGGCCACCACCTCGGGCTCGGTCAGTGCGTCCGGAATCTCGGTGGTGGCGCCGATCGGCCATGGCAGCGCCTCGGCGGCGGCCGGGATCAGGTGCAGATCGTCACCGTCGTTCCATACCAGCGCACGATCGGATAGGCGGGTGAGTGCGGCATCGATCGCCGCGACCCGAACGCGATCCTTCAACTGCGAGCGCAGCGCCTTGCGGCTCATCGGCGTCCCGCCGGAGCCCGTCGACCGGTGCACCGCAAGGGTTTCCACGATCGCGAACTCCAGCGTGTCGAGATCGTCGGTGGCGCGCAGCACCGACGCGCGCTGCTCGGCGCGTGCCGCGAGCACGGCCATCGAGGAGGGCAGTGGTACGGCCAGATCGGGCCGGAGTTCGAGCAGGGTCACCAGCCGCGCATCGCTACGGGCCGCGAGCCAGCCCGTCAGTGAATCGGTCGCAGGCTCCCCCGCCTCCCCGGGCCTTCTGCCGGTCGTGAGTGCCGCGTGACCTACGTCGCGGGCTTGCGGTCGTGCGCCTGGCACTGCTTTGGGTGTCCCCGACGAGTTACCCATGTGCTCTCGAGATCAGTTGTTGCGTCACAGTCCGAATGTTGCCGATTTTGTCAGCCTAGTGGATGTGGACTATCCGTCGCCGGGCGACAGCGGAGGGCAGAGTGCTCGCGGGTCGCTCGCATGCCACAATGTGGTCGTGGTGAACAAATCGAAGAAACCCTATGTCGACAATGGCTGGCCCTCGCTGGAGGAAGGTGGCCACGCGGTCACCGAACTGTCGTCGACTCGTTCCGGTGGGCTTTCGCCGTTCGGCGAGGACACCGAGTTTCCGGTCCCGGCCGACCAGCTGCCGTACATGCACCCGAACACGGTGATCAACCGCTGAGAACCCAAACGGAAAACCCGCGGATACGACGAAGGTCCCCGCATCACCATTGATGCGGGGACCTTCGTCGTAAGGTCTGCTTTGTGGCGACTCAGGAGGGCAGCAGGCCCTTGTTCGCCTCGTAGAAGTTCACAACCGCCGGGTCGAGCTGAGTGCCCTTGGTGGCGTTGAAGAAATCGAGGGCTTCCTGCGGGATCTGTACTCCCTGGCCCTGTACGACGGCGACGGCGCGGTCGATCGCGTCGAAGATCTGCTGGCTCGGGTCGGCGGCGGCCTGCTGCGGGGCGGCCGGTGCCGGGTTCCAGCGCGGGGTGTCGGAGGCAGGGGCGGTGCGCGGGGTGGATCCGCTGCTCAGGCCGAGCGAGGCCGAGCAACCTGGCCAAGCGCCCCAGCCCTGGCTGGCGAGGACCTTCTCGGCGACCGCGATCTGCTGCTCGCGGCTGGCCTGGTTGGCGGTCGCGGCGTATTCGCCGCCGCCGTGTGCGTTCCAGGTGCTCGGGGAGAACTGCAGTCCACCTTGGAAACCGTTGCCGGTGTTGATGCCCCAGTTGCCGCCGGCCTCGCACTGCGCGAGTCGATCCCAGTCCTGATCGGGTGCCGCGCTGGCATTTCCAGCGAATGCAACACCTGCGGTGCCGATGATCGCGCCGGTGACGGCGACCTTGGCTACGGTGCGCCCGGTGGAGGTTGGCTTGCGATGGCGTCCACTCATTGCGGGTTCGTCTGCCTCTCGTACGCATCTGCAAGTGGTCCGGACTGAGAGGTCGTCCGTCCCGCCCTCACCCCTGCTTCCGTTGGGGTCCGGTACCCGCGGGGCGAGGTTCGATGCGGCGGGCCGGTGGTTGCCGGTTGTCCCGGCTGGGTAAGACCGTACGACGATCCGCGCGAAAAATCACTATTTGGTAACCGGCGGGTCCGCGCGGGTCTCGGACCGGTATCGGTTGCGGCGGTGCCGCTTCCGTGCAGCTGAGGCATGGTGCGGCCGGGCCGGTGACCGGCGGCCACGGCTCCGTGACCGCTCCGTTATGTGACGAGGATCACATCGATGATTCGGTAACGATTAGCAGGGGTAACCGGTTCACCGCGACCGTCGGCCCGACCACAGTGCGAAGCCGACCGCGCACAGAAAACCGAGCGGCGCCAACATCGCGGTCAGATACAGCCACAGAGCCGGGTCCGAATCGCTGAAAATCGGCGTCAGGAATATGGCAACGATCGCGAGCAATCCGATCGCGAACAGGCCGAGTGCCACATACAGCAACCAATCGCTTGCACGGCGTGGTGAGCGGCTCGGGGGCGGTGGCACGGAAGGGTTCGTCACTGCTCGACCGTAAAACTGATGTGCTTGCGTTATTCGCACCGGGGTAGACTCGGTGTCTATCGCGTCCTGCATAGCTGTGGGGCGCGTTCTTTTCGCAAACTGACAGGATCCGTTCGCGTTTCATCGGACGGATCCCGGGCAGACGGATGTGCTCGGGCCGATGGGGCCCGAGTTTCGATGATGAACGGGTGAGCGCAGTGCCGACCGGCAGGGTGAAGTGGTACGACGTCGAAAAGGGCTTCGGCTTCCTTTCCCAGGACGAGGGTGAGGACGTCTACGTCCGTTCGTCCGCGCTGCCGGATGGCGTGGAGGGCCTCAAGCCCGGTCAGCGCGTCGAATTCGGGATGGCCGCGGGACGCCGTGGGCCGCAGGCGCTGAGCCTCAAGGTGCTCGAATCGCCGCCCTCGGTCCGGCAGGGCCAGGACCGCGATCGCGGGGCGCACAAGGAACCGGCAGCGCGCAAGCACACGCCGGACGAACTGCACGGGATGGTCGAGGACATGATCACCCTGCTGGAGGCCAAGGTGCAGCCGGATCTGCGCAAGGGCAAGTATCCGGATCGCAAGACCGCACAGCGCATTTCGGAAGTGGTGCGGGCGGTCGCGCGCGAACTCGATCACTGACGTTCGCGGATAACGAATTTCGCGCGCTGCCCGGACCTCCGGGCAGCGCGCGAAGCGTTTCAGCGGACTTTTCGAGCGACCGGCAAGCAGTCGCTAGGGCGCGGTGCTGATCGACCAGGCCGCGTGCGGGACGTAGAACTCCCGGCCGGTCTCGTCGCGCGCAAGGATCGGCAGCTGCAATTCGACACCGACGAGCCGAAGTTCGGGCTCCGGCTTCGAGTCGATGGTGACCGCGAGCGCGCCCTCGGGAAAGTCGTTGCGGCTCACCACCCGATCCACCTTTTCACCGGAGGGCAGGGTGTAGACCAGTTGGGCCAGCCAGGGCGCATCGGCGATCTTCTTCGGCAGCGACAGCTGTAGCGGATACCCGGCGGGGACATCGAGGACGACGGTCTCGCCGTACTTGCACTGCTCCAGCTTCACCGTGCAGTACAGGAACGGCTCGACGGTGACGGTCTTGCCGTGGGCATATGCGGTAACGGTCGGATCGGGGTGTGCGGCCCTGCGGACGAGCACCGTCAGCACGCCGACGAAGGCGACAGTGAACACCAATAGAGCCGCCACGGCTAGCGCGACGACGGTGCGGGTACTTGGCTTGTTCACCAGATCGGGTCTCCTGTGCCTCGTTGCATGTGCTTAGTGTCGCCACCGCGCTCCCGGCCGCGTTGCGCGGCTCGGTCGGCGTCGGCGTGTCGGGTTGTCGCGACTTCCTGCTCCGCGTGCTCGGGGCGGTGGCCGCCGAGGCCGGGCAGCAAGGAGTGGCCGCGGTCGCTTATGAAGGTCTGGAGCAGGCCGAACAGCAGGATCGCGGAGATGAACGCGAAACCCTGCCAATAGGTGGTCGGCAGCAGCACGCCCGCCGCACCGCCGATGACCCAGCTGAGCTGCAGTACGGTTTCGGACCGGCCGAAGCCCGAGGCGATCGATTCGGGCGGCAGATCGTCCTGGATGGAGGCATCCAGCGATACCTTCGCCAGCGCGCTCGCCGCCGCCGCGACCAGGGTCGCCAAGGCGGCGCCGAGCAGGTTGTTCAGGAAGACCGCGAGCAGGGCCACCGCGCAGCAGGCCGCGGTGCAGCCGAGCACGATCAGCGACGGTTTGCCCAGTCTGATCCGGGCGCCGGTCGCGTTGCCGACGAAATTGCCGACGGCCGCGGCGACGCCGACCACGCCGAGCATGGCCGCCTGCTGCCAGCCGCCGTGCTCGGTGGACTTGGCGACGAAGGCCACATAGAAGGTCAGGAAGCCGGTCAGTACGCGGATGGCGCTATTGCCCCACAGCCCGGTGACGACCGCGCGGCCCAGTGGCTGCCTGCGCTTGCGCGCCGGAACCGTGGCTTCGGTCGTCGGATCGAGCACCTCGGTATTGGCGTGATAGCTCAGGGTCGCCGGGACCTCGCCCTCGGTGACCTCGACCCAGCGCGGGATGCGCAGGCTCAGCCAGGTGCCCGCGATCGCGATCGCGGTGGCGAAGACCAGTGCGCCATTGGAACCCGCGATGGCGGCGGCCAGTGCGGCGACCGCGCCCGCGCCGATGGTGCCGCCGACCAGACCGAAGACGGTGAGGCGAGAGTTGGTGCGCACCAAGTCGATTTCGGGTGGCAGCACGCGGGGCGTCACCGCGCTCTTGAGCACCGAGAACGATTTACTGCCGATCATCATGCACAGCGCGAGCGGGTAGAGCGCCCAGCTGTCGAAGGCCATGATCAGCACCACCGCGACCACCGCGCGCAGGGCGAAGGAGGTGGCCAGCGCGAGTCGGCGGCCGCGCTGCAGACGGTCGAGCATCGGGCCGATGAGCGGGGCGATCACCGCGAACGGGGCGATGGTGATCAACAGGTACAGCGCGACCTTCGTCTTGCTCTCCGCGGTGGCGCTGGCGAAGAACAGCGTATTGGCCAGGGCCACCGCGATCGCGGCGTCGAGCGCGAAATTCGCCATGGTGGCGTAGGTGAGTGCGGTGAGGCCGGATTTGTCGGCACCGTCGGCCTTGGCGGCCCGCTGGAAGGAGGCGACCCCGCGGGAGGTGAGTTCACGGCCGCGCATCGCGGCGACGCGGGTGACGGTCAGCTTGCGTGGAGTGCGCTGGGGCTCGGCATCGCCGGATGCGGTTTCGGGTTCCGGCTGCGGGGCCGAGGGTTTCGCGGATGCGTCGGGTAGTGGCTTGGTGGCGGGTGGTTCGCGGCGTTGCGGCTCGGGTGGCAGCGGCGGTAGTGGTGACCGGCGGGGCGGCGTATGGGGTGGCGGGTAGTGGTCGTAGCCGGGGTGACGCTGGATCGGTGGGGACTCCTCGCCATCCCACGGACCACGGTCGGAACCGGAGGGATCGCGGGGAGTAGTCACGTCCTCAATTCTGTCGTACATCGGCGACTTGGGTTCACTTGCCGCTCCAAGCCGTCCGGAAAGGTGACTCGGCTCGCTCAGTCCGGTACGAATCTGACCTCGAATACCGTCGGCCAGTATTTGCCGGTGATCAGGAAGTGGTCGGTGCCGGGGAGTTGCGCGATGCCGTTGAGCACGTCGGTCCCCGCTCGGACGGTGGCAGGGAGCAGGCCGCTGGCGTCGATGACCGCGAGGACGTCCCCGGTTTCCGGATCGATGCGCAGGATCTCGTCGGTGGGGTAGGAATTGGCGTAGACCGAACCGTCTGCGGCGCAATCGAGTTCGTTCAGTTTTACGTTGTTGTGGTTCGTGAGTGTGACCGTGCCGGTGGGGGCGAAGGTGAGGGGATCGCGGAAGGTGAGGGTGTCCGAGCCGTTGCTCATCACCAGCCTGCCCGCACGGGTGCACAGACCCCAGCCCTCGCCGTCGTAGGACACTCGGGAACGTTCGGCCAGCGTCGCCGGATCGCGGGCGATCGCCACCCGATCCAGCCAGGTGAGCTGCCATAGGGTGTCGCCCGACTTGGTGACCCCTTCGCCGAAGTAGGGTGCGGGCAGTTCGGCGCTGGCCAGTTCGTCGCCGGTGGTCAGATCGGTGGCGCGCACGCGCGACGCGCCCGGCATGCCGGTGCTCTCGTACAGCACGGTGCCGTCGACCTCCAGACCCTCGGTAAAGGCCCCTGGATCGTGCGGGCGGGTGCCGATCACCTCGATGCGTAGCCGTGGCGGATCGCCGCCCGAGTCGCCGCACCCGGTTATTCCGAGCAGGCTGACCAGGACAACGACGGCCAACGAACGCCGATTGCGCTCCATACGGCAAAATGTAGGCCGTGAGCGCAGTATCTGTTTCGCAGTCCGGCGTGCGGCCGATCCTTGCCGATGCCGTCGACGTGGCCCGCCGTGCGCTCCTGGAGCTGGAACCCACCGGCGTCGGCGCGCATCTCGGCGTGACCGCGGAGGACGAGACCGCCGCGACCCATCGATTCGAGGCCACCCTGTCCGGCTATCGCGGCTGGCAGTGGGCCGTCGTGGTGGCGGCCCCGCCCGGCGCGACCTACGCGACGGTGAGCGAGTCGGCGCTACTGCCCGGCCCGGACGCGCTGGTCGCACCCGATTTCATCCCGTGGGAGCAGCGGATCCGCCCCGGCGATCTGGCGCCCGGCGATCTGCTCGCCCCGCCCGTCGACGATCCGCGCCTGGTGCCCGGCTATGTCGCCAGCGGCGATCCGGCCGTCGACGAGGTCGCCACGGAGATCGGCCTCGGTCGCACCAAGGTGCTCAGCCGCGAGGGCCGCGAAGAAGCCGCCGAACGCTGGTACGCCGAATTCGGCCCCGAAACCGATATGGCCAAGGCCGCCCCATCCACCTGCGGCCGCTGCGGCTTCTACCTCCCGCTGGCGGGTTCGTTGCGCGCCGCCTTCGGCGTCTGCGGCAATGCCATGGGCGCCGACGGCCGAGTGGTCCACGCCGAATACGGCTGCGGGGCCCACTCCGACGTGGAAGTACCCACCGGCGGCGGTTCACCGCTGTACGAGGCATACGACGACGCCGCCTTCGACGTGATCCCGGCGGAGGCGGTGCGCGAGCCGGACAGTGGTGCGGAAAGCGCCGACGCGTCGGCGGAAGCCGGGCTCGCCACTGGCCCTGCCGTTGAAACCGAAGGTGCGCAGACGGCAGCCAGCCATGCTGTGGCCGATTCGGATGCGACTGCTGAGCAGGGCGTCGAGGCGCCGAATGGAGAAAGTGCCGTTGCGCCGAGTGAGTCCGTTGCCGAGGCTGCCACGGACCTGACCGAGTCGGCCTTGGCTGCGCCCGGCCCTGGTTCGAGTGATGTTGTCGCCGAGTCGAGTGCTGGGGGCGAGTCCGGTGTCCAGATCGCGCCGGGTCATGCTGCGGAGTCGTTCGTTGTGGGCGAGTCTGGTGTTGCGGGTGCGTCGGGTGATGCTGCGGAGTCGTTTGTTGTGGGCGAGTCTGGTGTTGCGGGTGCGTCGGGTGATGCTGCGGAGTCGTTTGTTGTGGGCGAGTCTGGTGTTGCGGGTGCGTCGGGTGATGCTGCGGAGTCGTTTGTTGTGGGCGAGTCTGGTGTCGCGGGTGCGTCGGGTGATGCTGCGGAGTCGTTTGTTGTGGAGTCCGGTGTCGGCGTCGTGCGAGATGATGCTGCGGCTCAGGCACCCAACGTGCTCGAGCGCGACGTCGAAGCCGTACCTGGCGAGGTAGCGGCTGAGTCGCGCGATGCGCTCGCATCCGGTGTCGACAGCGCGCCAGGTGATGCAGGGGTGGAGTCGAATACCGCAGTTGAGCAGAGCTTCACGCAGCCGGACGACCAGCAGGTGGTCGAGGCCGGCGAGTCTGCCTCGGATCAGACCGTGTCCACCACGATCGAGCCCGACGAAGCCTCCGCCTCGGCCGATGTTGTTGCCGAACCGAGCATTGGGGCCGAGCCCAACACCGATATCGCATCGAGCGCAGTTACGACCGAGTCGAATACGGCAGTCGAGCAGAATCTTTCCGCGCCGACCACAACCAGCGCCGAGGCTGTCGTGGATCCGACCCCGGCCCCCACGGCCGAGCCGACCACCATCGCGCCGGATGACCGGTCGGCGTCGGGTGATGTTGTCGCAATAGCGACTTCGATTGAGCCGGATGACCACGCGGCGGGTCCTGCGGCGACCGAGGTGACCTCGGTCGAACCGAGCGCAACGGTGGCCGGTGATGTGACCGAGTCGGGTACGCCGGTCGAGGCCGGTGCCGACTCCGCATCGGGCGAGGTCGCGGCCCAGTCGACTACGGCAGTCGAGCAGAGTCCTTCCGCGTCGGCCACGACCAGCGCCGAGGTCGTCGCGGGTGGTCCGACACCTGCGGCTGAGCCGATAGCCGTCGAGCCGGATGATCGGGCGTCGAGTCCTGTTGTGGCCGAGGTGACCTCGGTCGCACCGAGCACAGTGGCCGCATCCGGTGACGTGGCCGAGTCACGCACTCCGGTCGAGTCCGGCGACGCTCTGTCGGGTGATGCTGGGCCGAGCACCTCGGTTGAGCCGAATGTCGTTGCGCCAGAGTCGGACACCGTCTCCGATGTTGCACCCACATCTCAGGTGACCCCGGAGTCGAACACTGCGCTCGCCCCGACTGCCTCGCCCAGCGATGTCGTCGCCGAGCCGATTGCGGCGGTTGAGCCCGTCGTATCCGACGCAGGCAATGAGCCGATCGCGGAGGCGGCATCCGGTCCGTCTGCGGTCGACGATTCTTCGACAGCCGCCGCTGTCGAAGAGAGTTCTCCCGCAGGTGCCGAGGCCGAGTCGAACGATGCGACGGCCCTGAATGCCGCCGCTGGCGATGCCGCAGCGACGATCGGCACGGCAGGTGATGCCGCTCCGATCGAGCGCAGTGCCGAGTTCGTGTCGGAGCCTGGTTCAGATGCCGGCGCGACGTCGAGCGACCGCGATGCGGTCGAGTCGGCCGCCGATGCTGCGGTGTCGCAGCCGGGATCGGATCTCGGCGCCGTCGCCGATGCTGAGAGCGTTGTGTCGCAGCCGGATTCGGTTGCCCAGCAGGCCCGCGGTGCTGCGGATGACGGGATCGACTCGGACGGTGCGGCTGTCGTCGCTGACACTGCGGGCGAGGCTGCTACGACGGTGAGTGGTGTGGATGTCGTTGCTGATGCTGCGGGCGAGGCGGCCCCCGAGGCTGTGGCGATGGTGAGTGGTGTGGATGTCGTTGCTGATGCTGGAGGCGAGGCGGCCCCCGAGGCTGTGGCGACGGTGAGCGGTGTGGATGTCGTTGCTGTTGAGCGCAGTGCCGAAGCTGTTGTATCGGAGCCGGGTGCTGGTGCGGTGTCGGCTGATCAGGATGTGGTCGAGTCGGGCACTGGTGCTGCGGTGTCGCAGCCGGATTCGGGTGCCCAGGAGGCCCGCGGTGCTGCGGATGACGGGATCGACTCGGACGGTGCGGCTGTCATCAGTGATGCTGCGGGCGAGGCGGCCTCCGAGGCTGTGGCGACAGTGAGCGGTGTGGATGTCGTTCCTGATGCTGCGGGCGAGGCGGCCCCCGAGGCTGTGGATGTCGCCGCTGTTGAGCGCGGTGGCGAAGCTGTTGTATCGGAGCCGGGTGCTGGCGCGGTGTCGGCTGATCAGGATGTGGTCGATTCGGGGACTGGTGGTGCCGATTCGGGGACTGGTGGTGCCGATTCGGGGACTGGTGCTGCCGATTCGGGGACTGATGCTGGGGTATCGCAGTCGGACCTCGGCGCTGTCGGCGATGCTGAGGGCGTTGTGTCGGAGTCGGGTGCGGACGAGGGCGTCGGTGACGCGGGTGGGGGTTCGGGGGATGCGGGATGGCCGGGGTTCGGGTCAGCGCTGCGGGGGTGAGCGGCGGGGCGTTCGATCCGTTCGGTACGGCGGGGCTGCGGGCCGGGGTGCTCGCGGCGTGGCGGGATTCGCCTACTCGGTTGCGGGAGGATGCGGCGACCGAGGCGGATCTGGTGCGGGCGGGCTATCGGGATCGGCTGCTGACCGAGCTGGCACAGAATGCCGCGGATGCGGCGGCCAAGGCCGGGGTGCCGGGGCGGCTGGTGGTGCGGCTCGTCGATGACGTCGTGCACATCTCGAATACCGGTGCGCCGCTCGATATTTCCGGTGTGCATGCGCTCACGGCGTTGCGCGCCTCCGGGAAAGCCGATCCGGCGACGAGCGTGGGCCGATTCGGTGTCGGCTTCACGGCGGTGCGCACGGTAAGCGATGAGATCGAGGTGCGATCGACCACCGGCTCTCTCCGCTTCTCCCGAGACCTCACCTGGAAGGCCCTGCGCGACAACGCGATCACCGTCCCGGATGACACCTTCACCCCACCGGTGCTGCGCCTGGCCTGGCCGATCGAAGCCGCCCCAGCACCGGGCGCGGATACCGAGATCGTGCTGACCCTGCGTCCCGACGTCGATCCGCAAGGCCTCCTTGCCGCCATGCGCGCCGAAGCCGCCGACCTTCTCCTGGAACTCCCAGCCCTGCAGTACATCCGAATCGGCGACGACGAACTGACCAGCACCGTCACCGATCTGCACAATCCGTACCAGCCCGAGCACGGCGGCCCCGGCAGCCATCGGGCAGCCGGGATCCGGGCAGTGCGCATCGACGGGCCCGGAGCGGAACGGCGGACTTGGTGGGAGTTCCGCACGGCCAGGGCGCGCTGGCTGCTGCCGGTGCGCGATGGCAGGCCGGTGCCCGCCGCGCACGATGTGCTGCGCGCACCCACCCGATCCGATGAGGAGCTGTCGCTACCGGCCCTCCTGATCGCCGATATCCCCATGCAGCCGGACCGCCGACGGGTGCTGCCCGGTGCGCGCCTCGCCGAATTGGCCGGGGGCTATGCCGATTTCGCCCGCGCACTCCCGCCCCGCGATCGCCTCGTCCTGGTCCCCGTCCCGGGGTTCGCCCGCAGCGAGGTCGATGGCCTGCTGCGCGAGGCCCTGGTCCGCGAACTCCAGATCCACTCCTGGCTCCCGGTCGTAACCGCGCGCCCGAACCCCGTCGACGGACCCCGCACGGGCTCCGATGCGGCGGAGTCGGAAGGCTGGGCATTTCCGGATGACGCACCCACTGCCACCGTCGGCAGTCCGCTCACCTCATCGCCAACGGATATCGCAGCGGCACAGAGCATTACGGCGCCTCACGAGCGCACTGCGGTCAGCATCGGTAAGGACACCGGCCCGCTCGATGCCGAGCCGGAGGCCCTGGCCACGAGCGCTCCGGTCATCGCGGAATCGCCTGATGGCCTGGGAGTGACGGCGGTGCCGACGCGTGCGAGCGTCACGGAGTCTGGTGCGCCCATTGCGATCGATGGGATCGGCATTGCAAACGACACCGGTCCGCTCGATGCCGAGCCCGAGGACTTGGCTGCGGCCTCTCCCATCGTTGCGGAATCGCCTGATGGCCCGGGAATGACTGCGGTCCCGACGCGTGCGAGCGTCACGGAGTCTGGTGCGCCCATTGCGATCGATGGGATCGGCATCGCAAACGACACCGGTCCGCTCGATGCCGAGCCCGAGGACTTGGCTGTGGCCTCTCCCATCGTCGCGGAATCGCCTGATGGGCGGGGAGTGACGGCGGTCCCGACGCGTGCGAGCGTCACGGAGTCTGGTGAGCCCATTGCGGTCGCCGGGATCGGCAAGATCGCCGCTCCGCTCGATGCCGAGTCCGGGGTCTCGGCTGCGGGCCCGCCCGTTATCGCGCCCCCAGCAACGATGGCGGTCCCGACGCGCGCGAGCGTATTCACCGGTCTGAGTCGGGAATTGGCCGAATTGCTCGACGATGTGGTCGGGCCGTTGGTGATTCCCGAACTGTCGGGGCGGGCGCATACCGAGGCACTGGGTGTGCTGGATGTGCACCGGATCGGATTGGCGCGGCTGGCGGAGCTTTCGGGTGGCCTGGAGCGGTCGCCCAAGTGGTGGCAGTCGTTGTATGCGGCATTGGAGCCGTATGTTGTCGATCCATTGGCGGCCGAGGAGTTGGGTGCGCTCGCCGTGCCGCTGGCCGACGGTCGGCTGGTAACCGGCCCGCGCACAGTCGTTTTGGATGACCAGCTCGAGGTCGCGATACCCGTGCACTGGGCCCGGCTGGTGCATCCCGAGGCGGTCCATCCGCTGCTCGCGCGCCTCGGCGCACGTTCGGCCACCGCCGAGGATCTGCTGACCGATCCCGGTTTGCGCGCCGAGTTGGACGATCAGCCGGATGATCCGGATACCGTCGATGCCGTATTGCGATTGGCCGCGCACGCCGATCCTTCGGCGCTCCCGTCCTGGCTCGGCCTGCTCGAATTGCCGGACAGCGCCGGGGACCTGCTGCCCGCCGACGAATTGCTGCTCCCCGATGCCCCATTGCGCGCATTGTTGGTGGCCGATTCGCCGTTCGGCACCGTCGCAGCGGACCTGGTGGACCGCTATGGCGCGGATGCGCTGCGAGCGGTTGGCGTCGGATGGGATTTCAGCATTGTCGTCGAGTCCGATCCCACCGGCCCGGACCATCACCTGGACGACGAGGAGCGCTGGTGGACGGGCCTGTCCGAGGACCCGCCGGAGCTGGCCGCCGTCCGCGACCTGGACCTGGTGGCCGAGTCGTGCTGGCCAGCCGCGTTGCGGCAGTTGGCATCCGCCCCGCGCACCCACCGGCTACTGACCGACCCCGAGGGGTATACGGCTTGGTGGCTGCGCAGCCATGCGCGCATAGACGGCACGCCGCTCGGGCTGCTCCGCCATCCCGCGGATACCGAATTCGCCGACCTGCTCCCCGCATTCGAACTCTCCGGTCTGGATTCCGCTGCCATGCGCGCGGTCCTGGCGAATCCGAATGCCATCACCCATGAACTGGCCGCCGCCCTACTCGACGCCCTCGCCGATCCGGCGAAAACCCCAACGCCCGAGGTGGTTTCCCGAACCCACGCCCGCTTGGCCGCCGCCGTGGCCGCGGACCAGCTGGACCTGACCGACCTCGAGCTGCCCGACCGGGTACGCGCCCTGTCCGCGGTGGTCGTCGACCCCGACGACGTCTGGGTGCTCGACCAACCCTGGTTCGGCCTCGCTCTACCCCCGGACCGCCTGGTAGCGGGCGATATCGCCACCGCACCCGCGCTCGCGACCCTGCTCGATCTGCCCCTGGTCTCCGAGTCGATCACCGCCGAGGTGATCAGCGCGGGCCGCCGCACCACATGGTCCGCCGAACCACTGGGAATCGTGCTGCGCCAACTGTTCACGCTGCCCGAGGAAGGCGATCTGGTGCTGCACGACGCCCTCCGGATCCGCCTGCACGGCGCATTGGACGCCACGGTCGCCGTCCCCTGGTGGCGCGACGGCGCCACCACTCACATCCAAACCTCGTACCCCTCGGCCTGACGCTGACTACCCCCATCCCGAGGGGGAACCAACCTACTCTGCGTACCCGGCGACCATCTCGCTGAGCAGATCCAGCTGCCCGCGCACCTTTTCGCTGTCGTTGTCGACCAGCCAGCGCAGCACGACCCCATCGATCACATTGAGGGTGAACCGGCTCAGCGTCTGCACCGGTACCGACCAACGGCAACCGGTCGCATCGCGCGCGTGGTCGAGGATGTCGGCGACGGTGGTGTCGTTGAATGCGTACTGTTCGCGTGCGATGGCGAGTTTCGCCGGGGTCGATTCCCCTTCGCGTAGCGCATATGTGGTGGTTTCGTAGGTGAGTAGTTGTCGTTCCGGTGTTGCTTCAATGTTGAGCCACATCAGTTCGAGTCCGGCACGCACCAATTTTTGAAGCGCTTCTTTTCCACTTCCGACGTCTTGCCAAACTGTTTCATTGGCGTCAACGGAATCGCGTAATTCCATCGACAACGCTTTGACCAGCTCGGTCATCAGCGCGTCCTTGTTTTCGAAACAGTAATGCACCACACCGAGCGAAACACCGGCTGCCTGAGCGACATCGCGCGTGGTCACGCCCGCGACGCCCTTTTTCTCGGCAAGGCCGATGGCTGCCTCGATAAGGTGGGCCCGTCGTTCTTCGACGCTCAATCGGGAGGACACCTCAGCGAGTTAAGTCTCCAACTTCGCCGCAGTCAATTCGCAGGGCCGAAAATCTCGACTGGACGAGCGTCCAGTTGTGTGGTTCGCTTCACCATGGACCGAAGGGAGACGCGAATGCCGGTGTCACGCAGAACGGTGCTGACCCGAACCGCGGCGGGTTCGGCCGCGCTCGCGACAGCCGTCACCGTGCCGGGAATGACGGCGGCACTCGGTACGCGGGCCGCAGCGGTCCCCAGTGCGGGCGGCTATCTCATCGGACTCGGACTCTCCGACATCACCGGTCCCGCCGCCGAATGCGGAATGATGGGCTATTCGCAGTTCGAGCAGCAGACCGCGGGTATTCATCTGCGCCCGCGCGCCCGCGCATTCATCATCGACAGCGGTGCGCGCCGGATCGTGTTCGCGGTCGCGGAGAACGGCATGATTTTCCAGTCCGTACACCGCGGCGTCATGCTCGAACTCGCCCGCCGCTTCGGTGATCTCTACACCGAACAGAACGTCCTGCTCACCTCGACGCATTCGCATGCGACCTGTGGCGGCTCCAGCAACGATTACGCGTACAACCTGTCCATCCTCGGATTTCAGCAGCAGGTCTACGACGCCGAGGTGCACGGCATTGTGGAGGCGATCGCCGCGGCACATGCCGATCTCGGACCGGGCACGGTCGCGCTCGGCCGCGCCGAACTGCACGATGCCAGCGTCAATCGATCGCGAGTTGCCTTCGAGCGCAATCCGGATGCGGATAAACAGCACTTCCCGAATGCCGTCGACCCGGCGGTCACCGCGCTGTCATTCGTCAAGGGCGGCAAACAGGTCGGCGCCATCACCTGGTTCGCCACCCACAACACCTCGATGACCAACCAGAACCGGCTGATCAGCGCGGATAACAAGGGCTACGCCTCGTTCTCCTATGAGCACACCGAGCACGGCGTCCGATATCTGGACGGCCCAGCCGATTTCGTGGCGGCCTTCGCGCAGACCAATGCCGGGGATATGTCCCCGAACCTGAATCTGCGACCCGGCTCCGGCCCGACCGAGGACGAGTTCGACAACACCCGCATCATCGGCGAGCGGCAGTATCTGGCCTCGAAATCCGCACTGGCGGGCGCGCAGTCGATCGGCGGCCCGGTCGACTCGATGCTCTGCTATATCGACCTGGCCGATACCGCCGTCGACGGCAGGTTCACCCCGGACGGTCAGCCGCGCCACACCGCACCCGCCGCCGCGGGAGTCTCGCTCATCGCGGGCAGCGTCGAGGATGGTCCCGGTCTACCCGGCCTCCCGATCCCGGAGGGCGTGCGCAACCCGTTCATCGATGCCCTCGGCGATCCGCGCCAGCCCGCACCGTCCTGGCTCGCGGATGCCCAGGCGCCCAAGGCGATCGTGGCGCCGCTGGGGTTGCTGCCGCCGGTGCCGTGGGTGCCGAATGTGGTACCCATTCAGATCGTTCGGATCGGTGAGCTCTATTTGGCCTGCGGCGGTGGCGAATTCACGATTGTGTCCGGACTGCGTATCCGCCGCGCCGTGGCCGCCGCACTCGGTGTCGGGCTGGAGCAGGTGCTCATGCAGGGGTATGCGAACGCCTATCACGAATATGTCACCACCCCGCAGGAGTACGACTCCCAGCAGTACGAGGGCGGCTCGACCCTGTTCGGCCGCTACACATTGCCCGCCTACCAGCAGGAGTTCACCCGGCTGGCGACGGCTTTCGCCGCCCGCCAGCAGGTGCCGCGCGGTCCCGCACCCCGCGATGTATCCAACCTGCAGCCGAACTTCGAGCCCGCGCCGGGCCCGGATGCCACACCCGCGGGCCGCGGTTTCGGTGATGTCCTGACCCAACCCGCCGCCGCCTACCAGCCGGGCACCCAGGTCGCCGCCGAATTCGTCTCCGCGCATCCCAAACACAACCCCCGCCGCAATGGCACCTTCCTGGAAGTGCAGCGCCGCAACGCATCCGGCGATTGGGAGCGGATCGCCAACGAGGGGGAATGGGCGGTGCGCTTCTACTGGAGCAAACGCGGCACCGCCGAATCCGTTGCCCGCTTCACCTGGGACATCCCCGCCGACGCCAGCTCGGGCCGCTATCGCATGCGACACTTCGCCGACAGCCTGGGCGTCGACGGCGTGCTGCGGCCCTTCACCGGCACCACCGATGAGTTCGACGTGGGGTGACGTGAGAACGCGCGGCTCATAGCCCGGTCTGCGCGCCCTTGTCCCCGCGTCGGGCACCGCGGCGCTGGATAGCGAAGATCGTGTAACCGAGCAACCCCACCGCCAGACCCATCAGACACACCGGACGCGCCGATTCCCAGCGGTCGCTGGTCCACACCACGATGGTGGCGATCAGCCAGAGGGTGCTGCCGACCGCGAGGACCGGCCGTGGATCGGTGAAGCGCGGCGGTATCTGCGGGACATTCTGGGTCACAGTCCTAGCGTAGCTGCGGGAACAGGCGTCCACCGGCCAGCGTGTCCCGTATCGTTCTGCTCTGTGACAACGCCATCGGATGTTCGAGCTCTCGCTGGTGAGCTGTCGCTCGCGGTGGTGCGCTTGACGCGACATCTGCGAGGACGGCGCGCCGACGCGCAGATTTCGCTGACCCAGCTCTCCGCACTCGCCACCCTGCATCGGGAAGGTGCGATGACGCCGGGCGCCTTGGCCGCCAAGGAACGCGTGCAGCCGCCGTCGATGACGCGCGTGATCGCCTCGCTGACCGATCTGGAACTGGTTGAGCGCAAACCGCACCCGACCGACGGCCGTCAGATCATCGTTTCGCTCTCGGATGCGGGCCGCGCCTTGATCGCCGATGAGGCCAGTGCCCGCGAGGCCTGGATGACCGAGCAGCTGTCCACCCTGACCGACGATCAGCTGGTCGTGCTGACCCGCGCCGTCGGCATCATGAAGCAGCTGGTCGACGACTCGGAGTAAGCCGAGTGCCCCGGTGAATCGGACCGCGTCGGCGCGGGGTCATCAGCGAGTTACGTACCCACCGCGGCTGTACTGCGACCCGAACGGCTGATCGCTGGCGACGATCTCACGCCCGAGCGGGAACAGCGAGATCGGGATGAGCTTGAGGTTTGCCCAGCCGAAGGGGATGCCGATGATCGAGATGAACAGCGGGATGCTGGTGAGCAGGTGCCCGAGCGCCAGCCACCAACCGGCCACCAGGAACCAGATGATATTGCCGATCATCGACCCCACACCTGCGGAAGGCTTTTCGACCGTGGTCCGCCCGAACGGCCACAGCACATAGACCGCGATCCGGAACGACGCGATACCCCACGGGATGGTAATGATCAGGACGCAGCAGATGATGCCCGCCAGAATGTAGCCGAGCGCCATCCAGAACCCGACGAACACGAGCCACAGGATATTGAGCACCAGCTGAATCGGCTTCATAAGTCCAGCATGCCAGCCCACCGCCGATCCGGACATCACCCCGGAGTACGAGCTGAACTCAGGGACAACCCCGATCCACAGCACCGGCCCAGCTCAGCGGAACCGACCTGTCCGAGCACGACCGGCCCGGCTCAACGGAACCGACTCGGCTGAGCGGAACCAGCCCGGCTCAACGGAACCAGCCCGGCTGAGCGGAACCAGCCTGGCTCAACGGAACCGACCCGGCTCAACGGAACCGACCCGGCTGAGCGGAACCAGCCCGGCTCAACGGAACCAGCCCGGCTGAGCGAAACCAGCCCGGCTCAACGAAACCAGCCCGGCTGAGCGAAACCAGCCCGGCTGAACGGAACCGACCCGGCTGAGCGGAACCAGCCTGGCTCAATGGAACCATCCTTGCTCAATGGAATCAGCCCGACTGAGCGGAACCAGCCCGGCTGAGTGGAACTGACCCGGCTGAGTGGAACCGACCCGGCTCAACGAAACCACCCCGGCTCAACGAAACCACCCCGGCTCAACGAAACCAGCCCGGCTCAGCGGGATCGGCCCTGCTCAGGGGAACTGGCCCGGTTCAGCGGGACCAGGCTCAGCGGGATCGGCCCGGTTCAGCGGGACCAGGCTCAGCGGAACCGGCCCGGCTCAACGGGACCAGGCTCAGCGGAACCGGCCCGGCTCAACGGGACCAGGCTCAGCGGAACCGACCCGGCTCAACGGGACCAACCCGACTCAGAAGAACCAACCCAGCACCGCGTCCCGCTCCGCGCCGAACGCCTCGTCGAGTGCGCGCAGCTGCCCGGCATCCTTGGCCTGTAGCCGGTTGGCCCCCGCGAAGACGCGCGCCGGATACGCGCCGAGGTACATGCTGGCGAGCACGTCGATGCCGAGTTCGAAATCGGGCGTCCGGCTGGTCGGCACGCATTCGGCGACGCCGTCGCGCACCGTGAGTTCGAAGCTGCCGCCCGCATTCCGGAACGGATCCTGTACCGCGAGTACGACATTCAGATCGCGCAGATACGAACGTGCCGTCAACGCGGCGGGAACGTCCATGAGCCGCAACCACAATGCGTCGTAGCGTGCCTGCGTGCGTACCAGCCGGAGATCGGTGAGCAGATGCGGGAGCGGATCGTTATCGGTGAGCGCCGCCTCGATGTGGCTGCACAGCTCCAACCCGAATAGCGCCCGCCACAACGCGATATGCGCCTCCGGGGTCACCGCGCGCATCTCCTCGACGACCGCGGTCATGCTGCGGTCGCGACGGTTGTACCGATACAGCACGTACCCGTCCGGGTGCAGGAATGCGAAAAGCTCGCTGCTGCCATTGCGGAAGGCGGGTGAGTCGGCGAGGTCCATTTTCCAGCGGGCCTCGGGACGCCGCTGCGCGCCTGGTACCAGGCGACGCCACCGGTCGTAGATCGCGCGGATCGGCTCGCCCGCGTCGGCCATGGTGCTGAGCGTCACGCCGCCCGGATCGGGGGCCGACGGTAGGAACTCGACGAACCGCCGATCGATCGAGACCGCGTTCTCGCGAATCGTCGGGCCGTAGCCGAACCGGCCGTAGATGGCGCCCTGACTCGCGGTGAAAATGGTCAGCGCGAGCCCGGCCGCTTCGGTGCGCCGATGCTGTTCGGTATAGATGGCCCGCAGAATCCCGCGCCGCCGGTGCATCGGCGCGACACCGACCCCGGCGATGCCACAGACCTCGACCGTGCGCTCGCCCGGCACCGTCAGTGTCATCCGGGTGGACCTGGCATGTCCGACGACGCGACCGTCGTCGACGGCGACGATCGCCTCCCCGGTCGGAAAGACCTGCGCCCGCAGCTGCGCGTACTCCGGTTCGCTACGCACGCCGAACGAAGTATCGCCGAGCAACTCGATGGCCGCCACATCCTCGTCGGTGGCCGACCGAATGGTGATGCCGGGTATCAGCGTCATCCCTCGACCATCGCACGCCGCCCCACCCGCCCGCACTCGAATTACCGCGCTAGCAAAGCTGCGCCGGAGGTTCCCGCAGAGGTTCCGAATACCCCGCAGACCGACATGCCGCGCGACTCACCGACAGCTTGGCCCGAAGTTATGCGGCATGGGGCGTCGGGCGGAACGGGCCGGTTGTGGACTCCGAAGGTGGGTGCGAGTTGGAAGAGAAGTGTCCCGTGGTGCGGTCGAGTGGTGCTTCGGCGGCATCGATGTCGGTGGGGTGGTGGCCGGGAGGCTGTGTGGTGCCTAGGCCATAGGTTCGGGTGCGGTGTCGAGTGGGGATCGGGGAGGTTCGAGATCGGTGATCGGCACCGGTGTTGGGCGGGGTGGTGGTGCCCGGCAGGATGTAGCGGTGGTCGAGGTGATCGATATTGGTGATGCCGCTGATGCGCGGGTCGATGACTTTCGCGACTTGAAGTCGGCGGATCGGCGGCCTGATCTGCCGGGGCGCAAGGGGTTGGTGATCGCGGAGGGGGTGGTGGTCGTGCAGCGGATGCTGGGTTCGCGGTTTCGGCCGAACGCGCTGCTCGGCGTGGAGAAGCGGCGCGCCGAACTCGCGGCGGATCTGTCGGGCATCGATGTGCCGTACTACCGGGCGACCGCCGAGGTGATGGCGGAGGTGGTCGGGTTCCATCTCAATCGCGGGGTACTCGCGGTGGCGCGCCGACCCGCGGAGTTGAGTGTGGACGAGGTCATCGAGCGGGCCAGGACGGTGGCGGTGCTGGAGGGGGTGAACGATCACGAGAACCTCGGCTCGATGTTCCGGAATGCGGCGGGACTCGGCGTCGAGGCCATCCTGTTCGGAGACCGGTGCGCCGATCCGCTGTACCGGCGGGCGGTGCGGGTGTCGATGGGACATGTGCTGCGGGTGCCGTTCGCGCAGCTGCCGCAATGGCCGGGCGGGTTGGATATGTTGCGGAACAAGGGATTCCAGATCATCGCGCTCACCCCGAACCCGGCGGCGGTGAACCTGGCCACGGCGATGACGGGGGAGCGGGTGGCATTGCTGCTGGGTGCGGAGGGGCCCGGTTTGACCGAGGAGGCCATGCGAGCCACCGATATTCGGGCGCGCATTCCGATGTCGCCGGGGACCGATTCGCTCAATGTGGCGACCGCGGCCGCGATGGCGTTCTATGAACGGGTGAGGACGTCATGAGGGGGATGCCGTGAGCGAGCGGCAGCGAGTGAACCGAAAGCACAGCGCGCCGTGGCGCACGACGGAGCCGAGCGCCACGGAGGCGCGGTCGTGAGCTATTTCCCCAATGGGGCGTACCGCCCCTACCAGCCCTACCAGGACCCGACCCCGTGGTCTGCCGGGCTCACCGTCGCGACCATGGTGGCATTGCTGACGGCCGTCGCGGTATATGCCTTCGGCTCGGCACTGGCACAGGTGCATCCGATCCTCGCGATCCTGGTCAACCTCGTCGCGGTCGGCGGCGCGGCGCCCACCGCCTGGCGCTGGCGGCAGGCGCCGGTGACCCGCTGGGTCATCGGCGGCGGCGCGGCCGGTGTTCTGCTCGGCTGGCTGGTCCTGGTCATCGGCGGACTGTCGGCCTAGACCTCAGCAGACACGATCCTTGCCGCGCAGCCAGTCGAGCAGGCCGCGTCGGGGTCTCGAATCGCCGTTGCGCTGCGCGTCGGATGGCATCAGGTCGGCTGGGGCGGGTGCCTGCCCCTTCGGATAGAGGGTGAAGCCGCAGACCGCGATATCGCCCGGTATCAGCGCGCCGTCGGCGGCGGGGGAGCGGTAGTGGAAGCCGAGCCACTCGTTGTTGGCGGCGTCGGCGAAATCGGGTGGATCGAAGGGGAGGGTCTGCGGGTCCGGCAGTTCCCCGGCCTGCCAGCGCACCGGATGATCACCCGCCCAATACGAGCGTTCCCACACCAGTGGCAGGCCGTCGTCTTCCAGGATGTTCACCCGCGTCGAACTGAACGAGCGCCGGAATTCACCACGCTCCCAATGTGCGAACGCGCCCCAGCCATTGTGGGCGTCGAACGAGACCAGATAGGTGTGCTCCGAGGCGAGCGGGCGGACCAGCAATTCCGGCAGTGCCGTCGGATGTGCCCGCGCCGCCTGCGACGAGCAGACCACGGTGACCCCGGGATAGCAGCCGATGTACACCTCGTCGGCATCCGGCCCCGCGCAACCGCCGAGCGTGCCGACCATGATGGGCAGGACGTCGCGGTCCTCGTGCAACTGTTTCGCCAGTGCCAGCGCGGCTTCCGGATCCGGATCGTGGTTCGCACGGAGTACCGCCAACGGATCCTGTGCGTCGACGTACCAGAGAGACGAAGCCTTGGACAGCATTTCCGGCACCTCCCGATGGTTGCACCAAACAGCTCCGCTAACTTCGAGCAACCCAAGGCGTCCTCGCGTAACTTCCGACTACCGTGACCCGCCCGACGTCGACAAACCGAGTCGACGACACACGAAAAATCTACCCGTTCTCCCGCTTCGGCGATGGACCTTCCGCCTCCGAACACGCCAGCGGGCCTCAGAAATTCGCAGCAAACAGTTAGCTGGCGATCAGGCAATCAAGATCGAGCAGAACTCGTGGCGGGGTTCTCTGAATCGATGTCGAGACGAGTGCCACCTGATCTCGAGCGCCGCGCGAGGTGGAGGCTGCATGTTGCCGGGCTGGACCCGGACCTGAAACCCGGTCCGGGCTAACTCGACTCAGTGCCCCGAGCTGCGGACCCCGAGCAGCACGTCTTCCCACGACGGCATGGGCGCCTTGCCCCGTTTGTTGCGCGCCGCCTTCGCGGGCGCGGCCTTGGTCTTCGGTGCTTCCTCCGCGGCCGGCTTCGCCGAGGCGGCGGGCTTGGCCGCAGCGGTGGGCGCGGACGGGGCGGTGCCCGTACCGGATGCCGGGGCGGTCGGTGCAGCACCGGCGGCCGGGGCGGTGCTCGTCGCCGCGGCGGCGGCAGCGGAACCACCCGCGGCCGGAATGGCATTCGTGCTCGCGGCGGCCGGAATCGCGGCAGCCGCACCGCCGGCGCTGACCGGCGTACCGCTACCACCGGCCGCGACGGAACGCTGCTCGTAGTACTCGTCCAGGGTCGGCTGACTGCGCGCCGACGTCCGTGCCGGTGCCGCCGCGGTCTCGCGCGCCGGACGCGCCTCGGTCGGGCGGGTTTCCACGGGCCGAGGCTCTACCGGCGGTTCGGGCGCGACGGGCGCCTCGATTTCGGCCTGCGGCGGGAGGATGGTCGCGAGCCCGCGCAGGGCGCGGCCGAAGTCGGGATCGATGAGATCCGAGGCCGGATCATCGAGCGGGGAGACCGAGCCGCCGTGCGCGTCGGGCTGGTAGCGCCAATGCGCGGCGATTTCGGAACGGCCGTTCTGCCACTGCAATTGGGCGACCCAGAAGCCCTTCTCGTCCTTCCAGGCATCCCATTCGGCGTTCTCCAGGGTGTGCCCGCGTTCGGTGAAGGCGGCGGTGACGATGTCGATCAGGGTTTCCACGGCCGGACCGTCGGCGCGCACCGGATGGGCCTTCTGCGCTAGTTCGGCGGCGCGGGCCCGTTCCAGCAGCACGGGATAGGCGAACCGTTCGACCCGGCTCAGCGGCATCCCGGATTCCTCGGTGACCTGTTCTACGGATGCCCCGGCGCGGATACGAGCTTGAATATCGCGGGGACGCATAGTTGCTTCCATCTCGATCTCAATCTGGCCGAATCGGGCAAGGTCTCCGCGTGCTGCGGCTCGAAGCTTGTCGTCAGCGGGCAGCCGGTACTTGTTGCCGGTCTCGGTGTCGATGCACACAATGTGCGTGGAGTCGGGCGTCACCCCGATCACTCGAAGTTCACGCACCGTTACCTCCTTATCGCGTCGGCTCGCGACACCGCCCACTTTCCGAAACAGTAGTGCACTACTGATGATCTCGAGGCGGGACACGCGGGGCGGAAATCTGCGAAAGAGCTTCCGCGCCCCGCTAGTCTGCTCTGATCGATTCGCCGCACCCTAATGCGCGGCGTGTCGAAAGTGGGCGTGTCGCAGTGGCCGAGCTGATTTACCCCAGTTTCTCGACGACCCAGTCGATGCTACGCGTCAGCTGCGAGACATCCTCGGGGTCGATAGCCGGGAACATGCCGACGCGCAGTTGGTTGCGGCCGAGCTTGCGGTAGGGCTCGGTGTCCACGATTCCATTGGCGCGCAGCACCTTCGCCACCGCGGCCGCATCGACCGAATCGGCGAAGTCGATGGTGCCGACCACCTGCGAGCGGTGCGCCGGATCCGCGACGTACGGGGTGGCGTAGGAACTCGACTCGGCCCAGGAGTACAGCCGCGACGAGGAATCCAGCGTCCGCTTGACGGCCCAGTCCAGCCCGCCGTTGCCATTGAGCCATTCGATCTGGTCGGCGAAAAGCAGCAGGGTGCCCAGTGCCGGGGTGTTGTAGGTCTGGTCCTTGGTGCTGTTGTCGATCGCGATCGGCAGCGAAAGGAATTCGGGAGTCCAGCGGCCCGAGGCCTTGATCTCCTCGACCCGGGCCAGTGCGGCCGGGCTCATCAGCGCGACCCACAGGCCGCCGTCGGAGGCGAAGCACTTCTGCGGTGCGAAGTAGTAGACGTCGGCGTCGGTGATGTTCACCGGCAGACCGCCCGCGCCGGAGGTGGCGTCGATGGCGATCAGCGCGTTCTCCGAACCCGCCGGGCGCTGCACCGGGATCGAGACGCCGGTGGAGGTTTCATTGTGCGCCCAGCCGATCAGGTCGGCCGAGGGATCGGCAACCGGCTCGGGCGCACTGCCCGGCTCGGCGGAGACCACGATCGGATCGCCGATGAACGGGTTGCCCTTGGCCACCGCGGCGAACTTCGAGCTGAACTCACCGTTGGTCAGGTGCAGCGAGCGCTCGCGGATCAGGCCGAATGCGGCGGCATCCCAGAACGCCGTGGTGCCACCGTTGCCGAGCACCACCTCGTAGCCGTCGGGCAGGGTGAAGAATTCGCGCAGGCCCTTGCGCACGCGGGCGACCACGTCCTTGACCGGCTTCTGCCGGTGGCTGGTCCCGAATACCGAGGCGCCGACGGAGACCAGAGACTGCAACTGCTCCGGGCGCACCTTGGAGGGGCCACAGCCGAACCGTCCGTCGGCGGGCTTGAGATCGTCGGGAATGGTCGGGAACTCAGCGGTCATGGCCAACAGGGTAGACGGTGGTATTGCTGTGACTCTGACCACACTCCAGCTAACGTTGAAGCCCATGAACCTGGCGTCGGTTGGTACGGGGTGGCTACTGCGCAGTCGGGGGTCACGGAACTTTGGGCTCCGTGCTGGTGCTTTGTCGGATGGGCAGCGGCGCGAGTTGCTGATGCGCGGCGTCGCGGGGTCGGCGACGATCCTCGGCGTGCGGCCCCGGCGCAGCGAACCAGGACACGTTTTCTGGGTCCGCGTGCAGGTGGAAGGCACGCTGCCGTACGAAACACGGGTGCCGCAGCGGATGCGCCCCGAAGACCTGGAGTGGATGCAGCCCGGGGATGTGATCAGCTGCCGGGTCGATCCGGGCGACCGCGACCGGCTGGTGTTCTATGTGCCCGATATCGAGGACAGCGGCCGGGCCAGCATTGCCAAGATCCTCGCCGGCGGCCGCCGCGCCGACGCCACCGTACTGGCCGCCGCGCCGGTGGCGGCCGATTACGCCGGTCGCGACGATCCGGTGCTGCGCCTGGACCTGGAACTGCGCGCCTGGGATGAGGAGAAGCCGTGGCGCGTGCGCCTGATCCAGCCGGTCCCACTGGCCGCCATCGGTCTCGTCGATCTGGGCCAGCACCTCGAGGTCGCCTTCTTCACCGTCGACCGCGGCGAATCCGTCGCGGTCGACTGGCTCGCCTCCCTCGGCGAGGACTAGCGCTCGAATGGGCGGCTCGGTGCAGGTGCGCAGCCGCCCTTCGATCACTAGCTGTTGGCTTTCACCCGGGCCAGGGCGTGGCCGGTGAGTGCGATCAGGGCGGTTTTGGCGGACTCCCGGTCTCTGGCGTCGATCATCATGACCGGGACGTCGTCGGACAGCGACAGCGCGTCGCGAATGGCCTCTTCGGGAAATTTCGGGGCGCCCTCGAATTCGTTCACCGCGACCAGGAACGGTAGACCGAGTTCCTCGAAATAGTCGACCGCGGCGAAGCTTTCGTCCACGCGACGGGTATCGACCAGCAGGATCGCGCCGATCGCGCCGAGGCTGAGGTCGTCCCACATGAACCAGAACCGATGCTGGCCCGGGGTGCCGAACAGATAGAGCACCAGATCGTCGGACAGGGTGATCCGGCCGAAATCCATGGCCACCGTGGTGGTCTGCTTATCCGGGACCGCGGAGGTGTCGTCGATCTCGGAGGCGAGATCGGTCATCAGCGCCTCGGTCTTCAGCGGCACGATATCCGATACCGCGCCCACCAGGGTCGTCTTGCCGACACCCATTTCTCCGGCTATCACGATCTTCGCCGAGACAGCGCGGGACGCGGCGGGGGCTTCTTGCTCAGGTGCGGTCATCGAACATCCTCGGCTGCAAAGGGTTTCAACTTACCAGTGGCTCTTCCGTCACGTACCCCCCGCTGATAGCTATTCAATCCTGCGCGGATCGATTCCGGGTTCCGTCGCGGGCCCGCCTCCGAATCCGTTGTCCCCGCCCCCGATTCGGCCCCGCCGGGCACCAACTGATTCCCAGGGTCTCGTTTCGGTAGTCCGGAGGTCGTCCTTTCTGTGATCTGCGCATCCGCCGCCCGTTGTGCGGCGGACCAGCCTTCATCCGCCGCCGAATGCCAATTCGTCAAGACCGGTAACTCCCCTGTAATCGGATCCGCCAACCACTTCGACATCATCCCGGCGAATATCGGCGTCGATTCACCACCGCCATCCTGCGCCGACTCTCCGTTGGATGTGGATCGGATGGACTCTGCCGTATCCCCATTCGCCCCAGATGGTGTGGATTCGGTAGGCGCGGTCTGGAAGAACGATGATGCCTTGACCACGCGCTCCTGGGGCCCGGTCGGTGGACCCGAATCGGGCACACTCGCGGATGACGGCGTAGCGGCGGGCGGTGTCGGGCTGGCCGGTGTCGATGTGGTCGTTGCGGCTGCGCCGGACGTCTTGGCGGCAGCAGCGGCTGCGCCCGCTTTGCGACGCCCCTTGCGATTGACACCCGGAACCCGTTTCGGCAGGCCATAACTGGTGATCACCGGCGGTGCGGCGGGTGCGTCGGCCGCGGGCTCCACTGGCTTGGGCAGCGCCGCCGGCGGCGCGCCGATCCGCCGGGCCGCGGGTGTGGCCTTGGCCGCGGGGGTGATCGCCTTCGCGGGCGTAATGGCCGCGACCGCGGGTGTGGCCTTGGCAGCCGACTCGGCCGTAGCCGCCGCCGCGGTGCTCAGCGCATCACGATGTATCGGAATCACCGGCTTCAGAGTCGCCGGATCATCCGGATCCTGGGACGGCACGTCGATGAGCGCGGGCGGAATGTGCAGGCTCGCGGTGATTCCCGGACTCAGCGCGCGATCGTGGCTGCGCCGTAGTCGAACCGTGATGCCGTGCCGCTCGGCGAGTTTGCCGACCACGAACATGCCCATCTGCCGGGTCGTCGCGACAGTGGCCGCGGCCGGTGCCGCCAACCGCTCGTTGATCTCGTTCAGTTCGGCCGACGTGATGCCGATGCCCTCGTCGATGACCTCGATCAGCAGGCCGCCCTCGGAGGTCCGGCTGTAGGAGAACGTGACATCGCTATCGGGCGGTGAGGCCCGCAGCGCGTTCTCCAGTATCTCGGCGATCAGGTGCACCACATCGGTGGCCGCGATGCCAGCGACCCAACCATCGGGTGTGGCACCGGATTTGACCCGCTGATAGTCCTCGACCTCGGAGACCGCGGCGCGCAGGATATCGCGCACCTCGACCGGTCCGGACCGATCGTGGCGCGACCGCGTCCCGGCCAGCACCAGCAGGTTGGCGCTATTGCGCCGCATGCGTGCGGCCAGGTGGTCGAGTCGGAACAGCTGGCCGAGCCGTTCGGGATCCTTCTCCTCGAATTCCAGCGCCTCGATCATGCTGAGCTGGCGATCCACCAGTGTCTGGCTGCGCCGCGCCATGGTCTCGAACATGTCGTTGACCTGATCGCGCAGCAGTTGCTGCTGGGCGGCGAGTTTGAGTGCCTGCGCGTGCAAACCATCGACGGTGCGGGCGATTTCGCCGATCTCCTCACCGGTGTGCACCGGCACCGGTTTGACCGTGATGTCCTCGAGCTGGGCGCCGAGCATGATCCGCTCGACCTCGCTCGGCAGATCCTGTTCGGCGAGTTCGGTCGCGCCCGCCCGCAGCCTGCGCAGCGGCCGCAGCAGCGAGTGCGCGACCAGCAGCGCCAAACCGAGCGCCGCGATCACCGTGACGAGCACCACCAGTGACGCCTGTAGGGCCGCGGACTGGGCCGCCGTCACCTTATTGTCCACATCGCTGATGACGCTCTGCACGATCTGGCGGGTGAGTCCGGTGAAGATATCGCGGGATTCGATGGCGAGCCGCCGCAATTCGACCAGGTCCACGATGTGGGTGTGGATCCCCGCCTCGATCATGTCCTTGAGCACGGCGTTGTTGGGGCGCACCACCCGATCGATGTCGGCCTTGGCCTCGGGCATGGCCTGCTCGATCGCATCGGTGGTGGCCAGGAATCGGCCCTGCGCGGTATGGAAACCCTCGGCCTGGGTCGGCTGCTGGATTGCCTGCATCGCCGCCATCAGCCAGTTGAAGCCCTCGACCTTGCCGACCAGCACATCGGAAAGCTGTGCCTTCGCGACCACGACCGACCCGACGCGGATCGGCGTGAGCAACTTGTCCACGGTGCCGATCGCGTCGACGACGATCGCGTTGTTCAATTCGACGGCCTTGACCGGATCGCCGCCACCCTTACCGCCCGAGCGGATGACCTCGCTGGTCGTGGTCATCTGCTTCAGCGCCCTGGCGACGGACGCATCGAGGCCCTTGCGTTTGGCGCGCAGGGTGGCCTCGGTAATAGCCGTTGACAATTCGACCAGGTCTTGGTCGGTGGTGGTGCCGTAAATCTGCCCGGCCGCGACGGTCGAGGCGGCGGATTCGAGTGCGGTGATCGCCGGAATATCGGAGATCCGATCGGCGGCATCGGCGTATTCGGAGTAGTCGTTGAAAAAGACCGTCAGACGCAGGCCGCCGAGCAGAATGGCCGCGGCCAGCGGAAGCGCAACGGCCGCGCCGACTTTCCAGCGCACCCGCCATTGCTCCAGGTGCCGCCACCGAGTGTGCGCGAATATTCCCTGCGCCACCCTACTTACCGCCTTCCGCTCGGATCGGCCCGATCAGGTCACCCCGCGCTCGGCGAAATGCCCAGTGAGCAGCCGCGATCCGTCTCACCATCGTGCTGCGCCCGAACTTGTCGGGCAGGTTTGTCCATGAGCGACCGGCAGGCGGTCGGCTGACCTCGGGATAGCAGTCAGCATCGGTACCATACTGGCTCGCCGCCGAGGGTTGCGCGTTATTGGCGCGATCCCTGGGGCGTCCAGTCCATTCCGTAATATTCGTGTTCACAGATGGACAAAAGTGAACCCCGCCGCACGCAGTGCGGGCAGCGCCGCGGTCATCCCGGCCGCGGTCCCGGAGTTCGGCCGGTGCATATGCGCCAGCGAGATCGCACCCGGCTGAGCGGCTTTCATCGCGTTCTGAACCTGTGCCGCGCTCGCGGTGGCGCCGTAGTCGGCGTTGATGCTGAAGCCGACGGGCCGTTCGCCCAGCTCGTTCACGATCGACACCGCGACATCGTCATAGTGCGCGGTACCCGCGCGGAAGAAGCGCGGCGGTTTGCCGAGCAGGGTGGTGAGCCGTTCGTGATTGGCCCAGACCTCGTCGGCAGCCTCCTGCGGCGATCCGGTGCCCGCGATGTCATAGGCGGCCCGGCCGGTCACCGAGAGCGGCTTATGGGCCACCCCATGATTAGCCAGCTCGAACAGCGGATTTGCCGCCAACTGCGCGGCCCGACCCGGATTCGCATCGATCCAGCGTTTATTGAGGAACAGCGTGGCCGGAATCTGCTGGGAGATCAGCAGGTTCAGCAGGACCTCGTCGATATCGTTATTGCCCGGCCCGCCGCACGCGTCGAAGGTCACCGCCATTTGCTTGCCGGTTGCCGCGAAAGTGCTGGTGATGCCGTCCATCTCCATGCCCCACTGCTGCGGCTGCACACCCGCGTGCCGGGCGGCCACCGCCGCGGGCGAGTTGGCGGCGGGCGCCTGCTGCGGGGCCTTCGGAATGGCCTGCACATCAACGGCGGTCGCGGCGGTCGTGGTTCTCGGTTGTGCGACGGTGGCCTTGCCATTGTCGGTACCGCACCCGGCGACGAATGCCGCGGCCGCAGTACCGAACCCGATCAGCCGCCGCCGCGACATATTCCTATCCAGCATTCCCCGTTAGCTCTCTCTCACAACCGTCCACAGGATGCTACCGGCGCAAATGGCCGGACACCGTGGCGGGCAATAGATCCCACCACGGTGTCCGATTACTACCCGTTGGGCGGCGTACTACACGTGCGCGATGCTGGTCCAGCCGGCGACTTCCTGCGGCTGGCGCGGGCTGGGGCCGGTGTAGATGGCGGCCGGGCGGACCAGCTTGCCCAACTGCTTCTGCTCGAGGATGTGGGCACACCAACCGGCGGTGCGGCCACAGGTGAACATCGCGGGCATCATATGCGCGGGGACCTCGGCGAAGTCCAGGATGACCGCGGCCCAGAACTCGACATTGGTCTCGATGGCGCGGTCCGGGCGACGCTCGCGCAGTTCGGCCAGTGCGGCCTGCTCGAGCGCGGCGGCGACCTCGAAGCGCGGGGCGCCGAGGCGCTTGGCGGTGGCGCGCAGCACGCGGGCGCGCGGATCCTCGGCCCGGTAGACCCGGTGGCCGAAGCCCATCAGCTTTTCCTTGCGGTCCAGGATGCCCTTGACCAAAGCGCGTGCGTCACCGGACTTTTCGACGGCCTCGATCATCGGCAGCACCCGCGCCGGTGCGCCGCCGTGCAGCGGGCCGGACATCGCGCCGATCGCACCGGACAACGATGCGGCGACATCGGCGCCGGTGGAGGCGATGACCCGGGCGGTGAAGGTGGAGGCGTTCATGCCGTGTTCGGCGGCGGAGACCCAGTAGGCGTCGATGGCCTCGGTGTGCCGCGGGTCCGGATCGCCCTTCCAGCGGGTCATGAACCGCTCGGTCACCGTGGTGCACTCGTCGATCTTCTTCTGCGGCACCGCGGGCTGGTAGATGCCGCGCGCGGACTGCGCGACGTAGGACAGCGCCATCACCGAGGCGCGCGCCAAATTCTCCCGCGCGGTCTCGTCGTCGATATCGAGCAGCGGCTGATAGCCCCAGATCGGGGCGAGCATGGCCAGTCCGGCCTGCACGTCGACGCGCACGTCACCGGTGTGCACCGGCAGCGGGAACGGCTCGGCTGGTGGTAGCCCGCGACCGAATTCGCCGTCCACCAGTAGCGCCCACACGTCGCCGAAGGTCACCTGCGAGCCGACCAGGTCCTCGATATCGACGCCGCGGTAGCGCAGCGCGCCGCCGTCCTTGTCGGGTTCGGCGATATCGGTGGTGAAGGCAACCACGCCTTCCAGGCCGCTGATGAAGTCGGGGGGTACGGCGGTGTGCCCGCTGGGCACCGCGGGGCTGGTAGTCATGTTGTGACTCTCCTTGCACTTCGGTTTCGCATTCCGTAGCGACTGCTTGCCGGTCGCTCGGAAAGGTCACGAGCGACGGCATGCCGACCGCTCGAAAGGGCCTGTTCTCGTCGATGAGGGTGTGGCTCGCCGAGCACATGCCGATCAACAAAACCTTAGCTCCTTGCTACCGCGGAGTAACGTCTGCCCCATGCGTGACCTGGACAATTCATCCGTCGGACAGGAGACGACCGTGACCGATCCGGCCCTGTTCCGTGCGTCCGATCTGGCCGCCATGCGAGTCGACTACGGCGGCATGCCTTTCGGTAGCGGCGAGGACACCGATCTGGACGAAACCTGGCTGGCCGGGGGCTGGGAGCCGCTGTTGCGGCATTGGATCGAACAGGCCACCGCCGTCGGCATCCCCGAGCCCAATGCCATGGTCGTCGCCACCGTCGCGCTGACCGATGCCGGTCCGCGCCCGGTCGCCAGGACGGTGCTGTGTAAAGGTCTCTCGCCCGAGGGTGTGACTTTTTACACGAATTACGACTCGGCCAAGGGCAACCAGCTGGCAGGTGTTCCGTTCGCCGCCGCGACCTTCGTCTGGCCCGCGCTCGGCCGTCAGGTCCATGTGCGCGGGCCGGTCGAGTTGGTCTCGCCGGAAACGACCGCCGTCTACTGGCGCTCCCGGCCGCGCGATTCACAGTTGAGCGCCTGGGCCTCGCGGCAGTCCCGGCCGATCGCCTCGCGCGCCGAACTCGATCGCACGCTGGCCGAGACCACCGCCCGCTTCGCCGATGTCGACGAGATCCCGGTGCCGCCGCATTGGGGCGGCTACCTGATCCGCCCCGATGAAGTGGAGTTCTGGCAGGGCCGCCGGGGTCGGCTGCACAACCGGATCCGGGTGCGCATCAGCGGTGACCTCATGATCGTCGACCGACTACAACCCTGACCAGGACCACCCGTCGTCCGGCCACCACCCCTGAGCGAATCGCTGCGCGATACGCCCACCCGCCACCCGGCCACCACCCCTCATCGAATCGCTGCGCGATACTGCAACATCGAGCCCCCAACCTTGTTGGGCCGCTGACCGACTCATTACGCTGCGATCGGTGAAACTGCTCGCCGACACCACCCCGCTGCGCTATCCCGATTTTCGACGGTTGTGGACCAGCAATATCGTCACCGTGATCGGTTCGCAGCTGTCGGTGGTGGCGGTGCCGCAGCAGATCTTCCAGATCACCGGCAGCTCGGGCTATGTCGGTCTGGCCGGGCTGTTCGGCCTGATACCGCTGATCGTGTTCGGCCTGTGGGGCGGTGCGCTCGCCGATGTGATGGACCGGCGCAAGCTGATGCTCATCACCAACTGCGGCACCGGCGCGACCGCACTGGCCTTCTGGGCCCAAGCCGCGGCCGGACTCGACAATGTGTGGATCGTGCTGGGGCTTTTCGCCGCGCAGCAGGCGCTGTTCGCGGTGAATCAGCCGACCCGCAGCGCCGCCATCCCGCGGCTGCTCCCCATCGAACACCTGGCCGCCGCCAGCGCGCTCAGCATGACCGTGCAGCAGATCGGTGCCATTGCCGGTCCGGTGCTCGCGGGTGTGCTGATCCCGGTGGTCGGGCTGTCCACGCTCTATCTGATCGACGCCGTCGCGCTGCTGGCCACCGTCTGGGCAGTATGGAAGCTGCCGGCCATCGCGCCGACCGGAACCGCGCGCAAGGCCGGATTCCGTACGGTTCTGGACGGTTTCGCCTATCTGGCGACGCAGCGCATCCTGCTCGCCTCCTTCATCGTCGATGTGATCGCCATGGTTTTCGGCATGCCGCGCGCGCTGTTCCCGCAGATCGCGCGCGAGACCTTCGGTGACCCGGCCACCGGCGGCGTCGCGCTCGGCCTGCTGTTCGCGTCCATGTCGGTCGGCGCGGTATTGGGCGGGGTGTTCTCCGGCTGGATCGCGCATGTGCGCCGCCAGGGCCTGGCGGTGGTGGTCTGCATCGCACTCTGGGGTCTGGCCATGGTCGGCTTCGGACTCGCCGTCGGACTGACCGGCCATGGCCTCGGTATCGGGCCGGGTCTGTGGATCGCGCTGGCCTGCTCGGCCTTCGGCGGCGCGGTCGATATGGTCTCGGCCGCGCTGCGCGTCGCCATGCTGCAGGCCGTCACCACCGATGAGATGCGCGGGCGCTTGCAGGGTGTGTTCATCGTGATCGTCGCCGGCGGTCCGCGCATCGGTGATGTTGCCCACGGTTTTGCTGCGGCAAGCCTGGGTACCGCGGTCGCCGCGGCGGGTGGCGGTGCGCTGGTGGTTATCGGTGTGGTGCTGGCGGCCCTGGCATTTCCGGCATTCGTGCGATATCGGATCGCCAGGTCGACCTCGGTGCCGGTGTCGAGTTAGCGCGATAAACCTCACGTGACGCGAACGTGTTTGTGAGGCCGGTCGGTGGGCACCCTCGTTCTCGGGCCGTGCGAGCAACGACTAGCGTCTAGGTGAGAGCACCGCCGTGCCGACCGCACCCCGATGCCGACGGTCCTAGCCTGAGAGGGATCCTTCCGTGCCCGAAAAAGACCACATCAACGACGCCAAGCCGGTTTTGAGCTACCCCGGCGGCGAATACGCCATGACGATCGCCGAAGCCGAAGAAGGCAATGACGGCATCGATCTCGGCAAAATGCTGGCCAGCACCGGGTATGTGACCTACGACCCCGGATTCATGAACACCGCGCCGACCAAGTCGGCGATCACCTACATCGACGGCGAAGCGGGCATCCTGCGCTACCGCGGCTATCCGATCGACCAGCTCGCGGAGTCCTCGACCTTCATCGAGGTCAGCTACCTGCTGATCTACGGCGAGCTGCCGACCCAGGCGCAGCTGGACGAGTTCACCGACCGGATCCGCCGGCACACCCTGCTGCACGAGGATCTCAAGCGGTTCTTCGACGGCTTCCCGCGCAACGCGCACCCGATGCCGGTGCTGTCCTCCGCGGTGAACGCGCTCTCGGCGTACTACCAGGATTCGCTGGACCCGCGCGATCCCGAACAGGTCGAACTGTCGACCATCCGCCTACTGGCCAAGCTGCCCACCATCGCGGCCTACTCGTACAAGAAGTCGGTCGGTCAGCCCTTCCTCTACCCGGACAACTCGCTGAGCCTGGTGGAGAACTTCCTGCGGATGACCTTCGGGTTCCCGGCCGAACCCTACGAGGTCGATCCGGAGATCGCCGCCGCGCTCGACATGCTGCTCATCCTGCACGCCGATCACGAGCAGAACTGCTCCACCTCGACGGTGCGCCTGGTCGGCTCCTCGGACGCCAACCTGTTCACCTCCGTCTCCGGCGGTATCAACGCGCTGTGGGGCCCGCTGCACGGCGGCGCCAACCAGGCCGTGCTGGAGATGCTGGACGGCATCAAGGCCGAGGGCGGCAACGTCAAGGAATTCATCCGCAAGGTCAAGAACAAGGAAGACGGCGTGAAGCTCATGGGCTTCGGGCACCGCGTCTACCGCAACTACGACCCGCGGGCCTCGATCGCCAAGAAGCACGCCGACGCGATCCTGTCCAAGCTCGGCGGCGATGACGAATTGTTCGATATCGCAAAGTCTCTCGAAGAGGCCGCGCTCACCGACGAGTACTTCATCTCGCGTCAGCTGTACCCGAACGTCGACTTCTACACCGGCGTCATCTACAAGGCCATGGGCTTCCCGACCCGCATGTTCACCGTGCTGTTCGCGATGGGCCGACTGCCGGGCTGGATCGCGCACTGGCGCGAAATGCACAGCGAGCCTTTGAAGATCGGCCGCCCGCGTCAGATCTACACCGGTTACGGTCACCGTGACTACCACGAGATCAGCGGGCGATAGTTTTTCCGTCCAATTTCACCGTCACCTATCAGAGGGGATAGCCGAATGACCAAGCCGGAGATCGAATTCCAGGAGGGCCCCGCGCCCGCCGAGCTGGTGATCAAGGATCTCACCGTCGGTGAGGGTAAGGAAGCGGTGCCGGGCGGCATCGTCGAGGTGCACTACGTAGGTGTGGAATTCGACAGTGGCGAGGAGTTCGACTCGTCCTGGAAGCGCGGCGAGTCCATCAGCTTCCCGCTGCGTGGCCTGATCCAGGGCTGGCAGGACGGCATTCCGGGCATGAAGGTCGGCGGCCGCCGCCAGCTGACCATTCCGCCGGAGCTGGCCTACGGCCCGGCCGGTGCCGGCCATCAACTCTCGGGCAAGACCCTGGTCTTCGTGATCGACCTGCTGGACGTGAAGTAGGCCCTGTCTGATTGCAGCGCCTGCGGCGCTGCGTGTTCGCGGCCCCCTTGGTCTCGCGTCCGAGCCGTCGAGACTCGCGACTTCGTCGCATGCGCTTCGACGACTCGGACGCGAGACGGGCCGCGAACGGGTCGCTCGTAAGACTCGCTCCGTGGTGGCTCGCTATGTGGCTCGTGTTCCGGCTGACGGAGCACGAGCCACCATCGTTTCTCGGGCGAACCCTGATGCATCAGTTGCGGACGATTTCGACCGGATCGGTGAGTGCCAAGGCGAGGGCGGACTGCTGGCTGGTGCTGCGCTGGGGCAGGGTCGCGACGGCCTTATCGGTCTGGGTGCTGAGGTTGGTCACGATCTGCTGGAGTTGGGTGACGCCGCCGGTGAGTTGGCCGATGGCGCTGACCAATTGAGCCCCGCCCTGATCGGCGAGTTGCGGCAGGCCCTCGGCGAGTTTGGCGCCCTCGGCCAATTGCGCACTGGCACCGGTCAACCGGTCGACCACGGTGCGCAGCAGGGTGCCGAGATCGGTGCTCGGATCGACGGCGCTGCCGACCAGTTCGCCGAGACCGCTCAGCTGGGATCCGGCCTGACCCGAAACATTGCGTAGCCCTTCGAGTTTCCCGATGATGTCGACCACCTGCGGATCACCGGCGAAGGGGAGTGCGCGCAGCAGGGGCAGGATCTGATCGAGTCCGCCGCTCACCGTATTCGCGGTCTGCTGCACCTGCCCGATCGTGACACCGGTCGAATCCAGTGCCGAGGCAAGCTGATTCGCCTGCGCGGCCGCGCCGGAGACCGTCGAATTCAGCAGTGCGATGGCCGAGGTCAGCTGTGCCGAACCCGCCTTGGCGAAACTCAGGAAGCCGAGCAGCTGATCCGCGCCCGAGCTGAACTGATCGGCCCCCGCCGCGGCGGCGTTCACCCCGGCATTGAGCAACTGGGTGGTGAACTGCACCGAGGTCATCTGCGTGCGCGCCTGCGCGACCGCGGCGAGGGCGGCGTCGACTCCGGCCGCGCCGACCCGGTGCGTGACGGTATTCACCGCACCGTTCACCAGGTTCGTATCGGCGCCCTTATGGGTATCCACCGTGACCTTGGCCCGTTTCGGCTGTGCGCTCGCCAGTGTGCCCATGGATTCGGTCAGATCGGCGGGCAGGGTGATCACCGCCGCGTAGTCGTCGGCATTGATTTCACCGGGCTTACCGACGGTCCACTCGTAACCGCCGCCCTCCTGCTGCAGCGCCTGTGCGATGCGGGCACCCGTCGGTCCGGTATCGGCGTTCACCAAGGCGATACCGCTCGGTGCGCTGGACGATCGTGTGCATGCGGTGATGGCGCCTCCGAGCGCGCCGGCGGTGAGAACGGCAACGGCGAACAGTGCCCAGCGGGCGCGATTTCCGATCACAACTGCGCCTCGCTAGCGCTCGGCTCCGCCGTGATCGGCGATGCTGTGTCCTTGGTTGCTTCGCTACGCTCAGTCACATCCCCAGACCCTAGAGGTCCGCAATGGCCTCAACGTTGGCCGAACTCTGAGAGTTCGGTAAGGGCAGCAGGAGAATTCGGGTCAGGAATGCTCGAGCCCGGCGCGCTCCTCGACCGGCTTCGCATCGACCATGCGACCGAAATCGAGCTTGACCAACTGGTCGGCGCAATCGAAGTACCGGTCGTCGTGGGTGATCACGATGACGGTCTTTCCGCGCTTCTTGAGGTCGACGAGGATCTCCCGGTAGAAGACTTCGCGGAACTTCGGCTCCTGATCGGCGGCCCACTCGTCGAAGACATAGATCTGCCGGTCCTCGAGCAGGGCGGTCAACAGCGCGAGCCGTTTGCGTTGGCCCTGTGACAGATCGATGGTGGACAACCGCCCGTCCTGCACCGTCACCTTGTGCGCGATCTGCAATTCCTCGAGATGGCGGCGCACTGCACTGTCGAGTCCCGGCCGATCGAAGCCGAGGTACTCCTCGAACAGATGGAAGTCGGTGAAGATCGCCGAGGAGTTCTGCCGGAACCATTCGATGTTCTCGTGGTCGATCGGCTCGTCATTGAGCGACAGCGTCCCCGACTGCGGCACGTACAGGCCCGTGATCAGCTTGGCCAGCGTGGATTTGCCGCTGCCGTTACCGCCGACGATGAAGGTGATCTGCCCGGGTTCGAAGACCAGGTCGAGCGGGCCGAGCCGGAATCCGGACTCGCCGGTGCCCGTTTCCGGCGGCGGTCCGAGCGGTACCGGCCGATTGTCGTGCCCGCTGTGGTCGACGAACCGATGGCCGTTGACATCCGGTCGCGGTCCGCCAGGGCGTGGACCACGGCCGGGCGGATGCGCGCCGCGACCGGGTACGCCGGGACCGGGCGGCGGTGTGCCCGGACCAAGCGGTGGCGCGCCGGGCGCGGGTGCACCCGGACCGGGCGGAAACGGCGGCGGGGGCTCCATCCGGTAGCTGTAGCTCACATTCGTCAGCACCAGCCGCGCCTCGTCGACGGCGGGACGCTCCGTGAACGGCAATTGTTCCTCGTTGTGCATGGTCTGCATGGACAGGTTCATGGCGCGGATCTTCGCCAGCGCCACATCACCGCGCAGCAGGTCGGGGATGCGGTGCATGAAGTTCTGCATCGGCATGGCCAGGAAGGTCGTCACCAGCACATAGCCGACCATGACATCGCGCGACAGATCCAGCGGTGCCACCAGTACGAACAGGATCAGCGCCATGGTGCCGAGTTGCAGCGCCTGCCCGAATCCCTGTGCCACCGAGAATTTGGATCCGGCGTCGACATTCTGCGCGCGCAGCGTCGCGGCCGAACCGAGCAGTTGCCGATCCATGAAGTCCCGGCGCCGCCCCCGATGCAGCTTCAACTCTTTGATGCCCAGCGTCACGGCCTGGTACGACCGCAGCAGCGCGTCCTCGTTCTCGCGCGCCTCGCGATAGATATTGCGCACCCGCTTCAGAATCAGCTCGACACAGGCGATTCCGAGCAGCGTGCCCGCCACCGTGACCGCGAAGAGCGGACCCGAAACCACCAGCAGGAAGACGAAGCAGCCGATGATGGTGGCCACATCGATGCAGATGCTCGGGATGGCGGTCACCGCCTGCGAGAGCGAGCGCACATCCTCGGTCAGCGTCGCCATCAGGCGATGCATGCCGAGCCGTTCCAAATGCTCGAGCGGAGCCGCGACGATCCCCGAACTCAGATCCGCGCGCAGCCGGTAGATCGCGTCCTGGGCCAGGCGGATCAGCAGCACCTGCGATGCGACGCCACTGACCAGAATGACCAGGCCGGTCAGGGCGAAGTTCTGCAGGTTGACATTCGGATGCGGTTCCGGTGACACGACACCCCGGATAAGTGTGACCAGATAGGTATTGGCCGCACCGCAGATCAGACCCGCGGCGATGACGGAGGCGATCCGCATCCAGGAGATCGAGATGAGGAATCGGATGAGTTGCATGTTGCTGCGCTCCTTGCGGCCGGTCGCTACCGGCGAATGATGTCGAAGATCATGCCTTCGAGGGTGACCCCCGGGGCGAAGGAGAACGCCACACCGGTCGAGATCGGCTTCGCCGCCTCCCGCTGAATCATTTGTTCCAGCACGAAGATCAGCGACACGCTCAGCATATTCCCGAACTTCGCCAGCACATCCCAGCTCAGGGCCGCCCGCTCGGGTGCGATCCCCAGCGAATGCACGGACTCCTCGATGATCTTGGGCCCACCCGGATGGATCGCCCACAGATCGATATCGGACTTCTGCAAACCATTGCGGCGCAGGACATCGGTGACCACGGGATCGACCCCGGAATAGATGTACTCGGGCAGATTCTCCGACAACTCGCAGGTGATGCCATTGTGGTTGACGCCGAGCACGATGCCGTCCTCCGCGCCGTCGAAGAGCTGGCTGAAGCTGTCCCGGATCACCACTTTGCCGGGCGCCAGCGGCTGCTGGACCCGACCCGCGCCGATGACGACCGCTCCACATCCGTCCCCGAACAGGCTGTGGATGATCACATCGTTGACATTGTCGTCGAAGACCGCGTTCACCGAGCTGAGCTCGAGGCACACCACCATGGCCTTCTTATCCGGATGCGCCCGAACATAATCCACGGCGGTGCGAATGCCGTTCATGGCGGCCGCACACCCCATGAAGTTCACCACGACCCGGCCCACCGACGGCGAAAGCCCGAGCTGTTTCACCACGGCGACGTCGACGCCGGGGGCGATGAAACCGGTGCTGGTCACGAAGACGAGCAATCCGATCTCCGCCGCCGCGTCCTCGATTCCGGCCAGCGCCCGCCCGGCGACATCGACGGCCAGCGGTACCGCGTGCCGGTAGTACCGGTTCATCCGGTCCCGGATCGTGCCGGGATCCCTACTGAACGGCAGGAATTCGGGATCGAGCGGATCGACGACCAGGCGCCGGGTGTCGATCTTGGTCTTCTGGTAGATCCGCGAGATCCGCCTGCGCTGCTGCGGATCGGTGAACAGCTCGGCGACCCGCTCGGCGGCATCGTCCTGAGCGACGTGCCGACTCGGCGCGCCGGTCGCGATGCTCTCGATCACGCCGACCGTGGTCGGCGGCGCCGGTGGCAGCCCGTGTTCGGCGAGGTTGTGGCCGAACTCGTTCCCCTGGCGAGCCGCCGACGTTCCCTCATCGATGGTGATAGACACGAAATTCTCCCCGTTCTTGTGAAAATGGTGATCGGCGCCGCCGTCGGAGGGTGGCTCGATCGATCGGTCGGTCAGCGGAATCGGTTCAGACCGTGCCGATTCCGGTGAACCCCTGAACCGTGTAGACCGCGCATGTCTTCAGTGCCCCCGGCGCGAAATGCTCGCGGATGAAGCCCCAATTCCGTTCCTCCGCCTCGCGCGAGGGCGACAGGAGGTAGGTGCGGCAGAGTTTCGGGAACCGATCGGAGAAGAAGCTCTTCGCCGGCAGCCACTCGATCCCGAATTTCGCTGCCTCCTCACGCAATACGTCCTCAGTGGCGATATTGGCGAATCCACTGCGCTGGAACGGCAGCACGTGATGTACGCGATGTGAACTCAGCCCGGCCGCGAGAAAGCAGTCGATATAACGGTTTCCGATCACCTTGAGGTCATAGGCCTGCTCCACTTGGTTGACGGCCCAGTCTTCGGTATCGGATGCGGGGAGTTCCTCGGTCTCCACTTCGAAATCATGGCTCGCCACGACCAGGAAGGTACTGATCCACAGCGTCACCACGAATTGCAGTGCCCAGGCCCAGAAATCGCCCGCGATCGTGAATACCACCAACTCGCCGAGCAGAAGTGCGCGCACCCCGAACGATCCGATGAAGTGTGGCAGCGCTCCGCCCCACGTTCCGTACATGTCCTTGATGCCGACTTTTCGGGTGAGCCGGCAGACATCGAGCAGTCGAATCGTCATGCCGGTCACCGTGTGACCGAATTTGTGGAGGGTGTGAATAGGCACTCGGTACAACCGCGGCACCCGCATCATCATGGTGAAGACGTTCTTCTTGATATCGACTTCACTCTGGGTGTGCGGGTGGTGCAGCAGTGCGTGCCCGTCCGCGGTGACGAAAGCCAGTGCCACGTAATTGAAATCGAAGGTGTTCGTATAGATCTTGTTGAGGCCCTTTTGCGCCCGGTGGATCGCGTAGTGGCCGAATCCGGCCAGCGAACTGCGCAGCAGCACCATCGCGATCACGAAGACCGGCAACGGCATCCAACTGCGCTCGAACAGGCGCAACCCCTGGACCGCGAAGTACGCGACGGCCAGCACCGCCACCACGATGTCGAAGATCGTGTCCATGCGCCGCAGGCGCGCGGCCAGCTGCGGCTCTTTCAACCGCGCCTTCACCTGGTGGAGCAGATCATCCTTGTTGTCGAATCGGTACTTTGGGGTGTCCTGCCAGCTGTCGAAGCCTTCTTTGAACAAGAAATCGGGTGCGTTGTTCTTCGGATGGATGTCCTCGGGCAATGCGTCGCGGCCGAGCGCATACCGCTCGAGCATTCGTCCGATGCGCTCCGGATCGCGATGGTAGGAACCGATGATGGAAGTGATGTCGCGATTTTTCGTTCGCCCGATGAAGAACTCGCCGCCCGGATGCTTGGAGATCCAGTCGCTCAGATCGTAGGCTTTTCCGTTGTATACCCACACATTTGAGATTTGCGGGCCACCAGGAGGCGGGCCGGGCGGTCTACGGAAGTTCCGCTCCTCCGCTTCTGGCTGGCTGTTCGTCATCGCATTCCTCCGTGTCTGATCCGCGGTTCGGTAGCCGTTGTCGGCCCCGGGGTTATGGCGTGTATCGCGGACAGGCGCGGGGGTGCATCATCCGGTGAACCGGATGTCCCTCCAAAGTCGCACGCACTGCCTGAGCGTTCATGACAGCATTGTGCTTCCAGTGCCTTACATCTCACCAAACAATCCCTTAACCCGGTAACTTTCGCGTCGGATTCCCCCCGATCTCTGCGAGAAGACCGAACCAAGGGTAACGTCGGCATCCGCGGCATGTGCGGTTCGCCTGGACTTCGCCTTGCGAACCAGGTCGAGTTGGCCTGCGGGACAGGCTAATCTGGCGGGGCAAAATGCTGCACTACACCGGGCGGCAGCACCAGCTGTCCCCGTCAAACCACCCGGTCGTATCGACCTCGCACTCTTCTGGGGGCAGAACATTGAGTGATCTGACAGCGCGAGCACGCACCTCGCACCGAATCCGGCTTCGCCGACCGGGACTCGTGCCCGCCGTGGTCGCGGCGTCGATGTTCGCGGCGCTGGTGACGGGTTGCAGCTCCAGCTCCGACTCGAAGTCCACCACTTCGTCCGCGCCGCCTTCGGGCCAACTGCCCGATGCGGCGCAGATCGTGCAGGAGTCCGCCAGGACCACCCAAACTCTGCAGGCCGTGCACCTGAATCTGAAGGTGGACAACATCACCAACCTCCCGGTCGAGACCGTCTCGGCGGATGTGACCAACCAGCCGCAGGGCGCCGGTCAGGCGATCGGTGAGGCGAAGGTTCGGACCAAGCCCGAGGCCGACTTCATCCAGGCCAAGTTCCTGGTCGTCGACAAGGTGATGTACGCGCAGACCGGTGGTTCCTCCGCATACGCCAAAGTCGGTCCGGCCGAACAGATCTACGACCCGGGCGTAATCCTCGACAGGGACAAGGGTCTGGCCAACCTCATCGCCCAGGTGAAGAACCCGAAGGTGGAGGGTCGCGAAAAGCTCGACGGCACCGACACCGTGAAGGTGTCCGGCACCATCGACTCCTCGGTGATCGATCCCATCGTGCCCAAGTCGGGTGACCCGGCCGGTACGTTCCCGATCACCCTGTGGATCGCGGATGTCGCGCCGCCGTCGGGTTCGGCATCGGCGCTGCCGTCGCAGGCGGCCTCGCCCGGCACCGGCCCGAATCTGGTTCAGGCAGTGGTCAAGCGGGATCCGGGCACCATCAAGGTGACGCTGTCGGCGTGGGGTAAGCCGGTCAAGGTCACCGCGCCTCCGAAGTAGGACTTCCGACTCGGCGCACCGGCCCGGGAAGCGCGACGGCGGCACTTGTCGTCGGCGCATCCCGGGCCGGTTCGTGTTTTCGGCTGGGTCAGGGCTCGGTACTGCGTTCCGGCAGCTCGAGCACCAACCGTGCGCCGCCGAGTGGGCCGTCGTCGAAGTAGGCTCGGCCGCCGTGCAATTGGGCCTGTTGGGCGACGAGGGCGAGGCCCAGTCCGGAGCCGCCCTTACTGGCCTGACTGCCGCGGAAGAATCGTTCGAAGACGGCGGTGCGCTCCTCGACCGGAATGCCGCGGCCATTGTCGTCGATGGTGATCAGTATGTGGCCATTGGGGATTCGGTGCGCGGACACCACGGCCTCGGTGGCACTGCCGTGTTTGACCGAGTTGGCCAGCGCATTGTCCACCGCCAGCCGCAGTCCGGCGGGCAGGCCGCGAGTGATCAGTTCGGCATCGGTATCGATGCGCACACTCAGTCCGGGGAAGTGCCGCATGGCATCGTGGGCGGCTTGATCGCACAGGTCGCCGACATCGGTTGCCACGTGATCGCGCTCGTGCGTGAGATCGCCGGACGCCAGACGTTCCAGTGCGGCCAAGGTGGTTTCGACGCGGCCCTGGCTGCGCTGCAGGTCGGCGAGGATTTCGGCGCGCTGGGCCTCGTCCAGGTCGAGGGTGCGCAGCACCTCGAGGTCGGTGCGCATCGCGGTGAGCGGCGTGCGCAGTTCATGTGCGGAGACGGCCGCGAAATCCCGTGCGGTTTCCAGTGCGGCGGCGGTTTCGCTCTGCGCCTGATCCACCCGCTGCAACAGGGTGTTCACGGCTTCGGCGAGTTTCTCCGCCTCCTTGACCCCGGATCCGTCGACCGGCGCCTGCGGATTGTCCGGATCGCGATATCCGCTGCGCGCGCCGACCTGTCGGGTGAGATCGACGATCGGGCGCACCGCGCGGCCCGCGAGCAGCCAGCCGAGTGCGGCCGCGGTGGCGATCGCCAATCCGGCTCCGGCCAGCACCAAGCGCTGTTGCTCGGCGGTTGCCCGCGCCGCGTCGGTGGCCGGAATGCCCAGGGAGACAACCCGTCCCGCTGGTTGGTTCTCGGTGGTGGTGAGCACGCGGAACGGGGTGCCGTTCACGGTGACCGAATGCGATCCGATCGGCTGTTCGGGCAGGCGGATGGGTGTGCTCGCCACGATCGTGTTGTTATCGCGGACCGTCACCGCCATGTCATAGGTCGGACCGACCAGTCCGAGCACGCCGACGGCGAGCACCGAATCGATGAGCACCAGTCGCGATGCGATCGTCAGCTGCCGATCGGTCTGGGCCAGATTATTGCGCTCGATGGCCTGTGAGGAGAGCACGCCGATGATCGTGACAATGATGATCGCCCCGACCGCTGCCGCTCCGGCCACCCGGGTACGCAGCGAGAATGTGCGCCGCCGCCGTTTCGCGGGAGTCGCTGGGCCGGCGGGCAGTAGGGGCTGCGGTGTCATCGCGCACTCACTTGGGTGCTCGCAGTACGAACCCGACGCCGCGGACGGTGTGCAGGAGCCGGGGCGTGCGCTCCACCTCGAGCTTGCGCCGCAGGTATCCGACGAAGACATCGACGACATTGGTATCGGCGGCGAAGTCATAGCCCCACACCAATTCCAGGAGCCGCTCGCGGCTCAGCACCACGCCCGCATTGCGCGCCAGGGTGGACAGCAATTCGAATTCGCGCTTGGTGAGCTCGATTTCGCGCCCGTTCAGCAGTGCGCGGTATCCGGCGACATCGACCTCGAGCGGTCCGACCGTGATCGCGCCGGGGGTAGCCGGGGCCGGGGCATCCGAGCGGCGGCGCAGCAAAGCCTTGATCCGCGCCACCAATTCGGCGAGGACGAACGGCTTGGTCAGATAATCGTCGGCACCGGATTCCAGGCCGGAGATCCGGTCGTCGACGGAGGCGCGGGCGCTGAGCACACAGATCGGGACGTCATTGCCGAGTGCGCGCAAAGCCGTCACCACGCCCGCGCCGTCGAGCACCGGCATATTCATATCGAGCACCACCGCGTCGGGCGCCTGCTCGGTCACGCTGCGCAGCGCCTCGGCGCCGTCCCTGGCGACGCGTACCTGGAAGCCGGACAGGCGCAGCCCGCGCTCGACCGATGCGAGGACGTCCTCGTCATCGTCGACGACAAGGACGGTCGGGTTGGCGCTGCGTTCGGTGGTCACATCGTTCATTCTGCTCCGCCGCCTCCCCGGATCTGTCGGCCATACCAGCAGGTGCTCCCCGCCTCTCCGAATCTTTTGCCGGTCGTCGGGCATGCGGCCGGCTTACGTCGCGGGCCGACGGTTGCGATCGTGGCGGGGTTCTGGGCGTGCCCGACGAGTTACCCGTGTTCTTACGAAATCAGTCGGCCGGTCGGGGTAGGACATTCGAGGAGGCGGGTGCTCAGTAGTTGTGGCAGGTTTCGGCCACCGTGCGGATGGTCTCCGCCAGCCCGTTGGCGCGCGGATCGTTCTCCGCATCCTTCGCGGCGTCCGGGTTCTCGTTGATCATTGCCTGCAGTTCCGCGCGGCGCTGCTCGACCGGTTGGTCGAACTTGCGCTGTAATTCGGCCTTCTGGGTCGGGTTCGCGTCGAGCATCGCCGCCAGTTGCGGGGCCTTGGCGTGCAGTGCCGCGTCGACCTGCGCGAAGCTGCAGTCGGAACTCAGCAGCGGCCCGGCCAGTGTCATCGGATCCGCGGCCGCGATGGCCGGGGAGAGCAACACGGCCACACTGGCCGCTGCGCCTGCGGCGAGAGCTGCGACGGCCGGGCGACTGCGGAAGAGCTTCATCTGTGCCTCCAGATCTACGGGTCTACGTCTTCGATCAATGCTGTGGTCCAGCGCCTCAGACGCTATTGCTCAGCGCTGGCACAGGTGTGAGCTATCCCTGAGGATTCCCTAAGGGGTGAAACGCCGCGGTGCCGCAAAGTTATGACGGCACAATGGGATCGCCGTTCGGAGCGACGACCTCGGGTCCCGACTCCTGCGGACGGCTGGCACGGATCTGCACTTCCAGTGCGGCCAGTACCGAGGGATCCTCGATGGTGGACGGCACCTCGTAGGTATCGCCCGCGGTGATCTGGCGGATGGTTTTGCGCAGGATCTTGCCCGACCTGGTCTTGGGCAGTGCGGAGACGATGACGGCGTCATGCAGCGTGGCGATCGCGCCGATCTGCTCGCGCACCCGGGCGACCAGCTCCTCGCGTAGCCGCTCCGGATCGATGTCGACGCCGGATTTGAGCACCACGTATGCGATGGGCCGCTGGCCCTTGAGTTCATCTGGCAGCCCGATCACCGCGCATTCGGCGACCGCCGCATGTCCGGCGATGGCGGCCTCGATGCTGCCGGCGGAGAGCCGGTGCCCGGCCATATTGATCACGTCGTCGCTGCGACCGAGTACGTAGAGGTAGCCGTCCTCGTCGAAGTATCCGGAGTCCCCGGTGAGGTAATGGCCGGGAAATGCCGACATATAGGAACGCTGGAAACGCTCTTCGTCGCGCCATAGCCCGGTGAGCGTGCCGGGCGGCAGCGGTAGCCCGATGACGATATTGCCCTCGGTACCCGCCGCGACCGGATTGCCCTCGGCGTCGAGCACCCGCAGCCGGTAGCCGGGGACCGGCACCGACGCCGAACCCGCCTTGATCGGAAGCTGCTGGAGGCCGAGCAGATTCGCGCAGATCGGCCAGCCGGTCTCGGTCTGCCACCAGTGGTCGACCACCGGGCAGTCCGGCCGGTCGGCGAGCAATACCTCGCTGGCCCACTCGTAGGTGGCCGGATCGAGGCGTTCCCCGGCGCAGAACAGCGCGCGCAGGCAGGACAGGTCGTAGCGGTGTGCCAGTTCGGCATCGGGATCGGCCTTGCGGATGGCGCGCAGCGCGGTCGGCGCGGTGAACAGCACCCGGACGTTGTGCTCGGCGACCACCCGCCAGTACGCGCCCGCGTCCGGAGTACCGACCGGCTTGCCTTCGTAGAGCAGCGTTGTCGCGCCGACCAGCAGCGGCGCGTAGACGATGTAGGAGTGGCCGACCACCCAGCCCACATCGGAGGCGGCCCACAACACCTGGCCGGGACCGACGTCATAGATATTGCGCATGGACCAGGCCAGGGCGACCGCATGTCCGCCGTTGTCCCGGACCACGCCCTTCGGCTTCCCGGTGGTGCCCGAGGTGTAGAGGATGTAGAGCGGGTCGGTGGCGGCGACCGGCACCGGATCGGCGGGTGGCGCATCTAGGACAGCGTCGTCCCAATCGAGCCATTGCGCCGCGACGGTCTGGGTGGAGCTCGGCAGTGATTCGGTGGCGGGCTGCGGGGCGGGGAAGTGGATCGTCGGGAACTGCGGGCGCTGTTTCACGATCACGTGGCGCGGCGCACTGGTCTCGGCTAGGTCCAGCGCCTGCAGCACGATCGGCGGATAGTCGACCGCCCGGCCCGGCTCCAAGCCGCCCGAAGCAGTGACAATGAGCACAGGCTCGGCATCGTCGATGCGGGCGGCGAGCTCCGGTGCGGCGAAGCCGCCGAAGACCACCGAATGCACCGCGCCGATGCGGGCGCAGGCCAGCATGGCGATCACGGCCTCGGGGATCATGGGCAGGTAGATGACCACGCGGTCACCCGCCGAGACGCCCAAACGGACCATCGCACCGGCGAATTCGGCGACCGCCGCGAGCAGTTCGGCATAGGTGAAAACGCCACTGGTGCCGGTCATAGCGGAGTCGTATATTAGGGCGGGCTGATCGGCCCGGCTCACCTCGTTCGGCGCGGCACCACCGTGCACATGTCGGTCGAGGGCGTTGAAGGAGGTATTGAGGCGAGCGTCCGGAAACCACCTGGCCATCGCGCGAGCCGTGGTGTCGACGATCTGGGTTGGCGGGATCTCCCAGTCGATCGCCTCGGCCGCCTCGGCCCAGAACTCGGCGGGATCGACCAGGGAGGTCTGATACACCGGCCGGTAGTCGTGCCGCCCGCCCGTCTCTCGACCACCACCCCCCGTGGAATCGCTGCGCGATGCAGTGCGCCCGCCCGTCTCCCGACCACCACCCCCCGTGGAATCGCTGCGCGATGCAGTGCTCAACCCGTGCTCCCTAGCCTCGCTCGATGCCCGCCTCGATAGATGAGCACGATTGTGGCAGACTTCACGCGACGCCCGGGTGGGTGCCGCGACCTTTGGTTTTGCCAATTATTGGCAGGTCAAGGCCCGTAGCCATACTCAACGTCACCCAAGCTGTTATTGATCCGTTAGAATCTGATGTCACTTATTTGGGCCGTCGTAGACGCAATTTCTCGGCCAGCCGCAGTTCCTCGGCCAGCTCTGCCTGTCGAGCCAGCATGCGATTGTCTAGGTTCGCTGATGGCACGTGGTTGGGGCCAGTTTGGAAAGTGAGTGGGAGATGCGTGACGCCGCAAGGTCCGGCAGCAAACGCTGGGCGCTCGGCAACTGGGACTTGCGCTGGAAGGTTACGGCGGTCTTGGCCGTTCCGCTGGCAGTCGCGGTTGGGCTCGGCGTGTCCAGGATTACCACCGAGTTCGCCGACGCGAACCGACTGGACGCCGCAGCTGGGAACATCGAGGCGATTCCGGCCGTCACCGCGCTGAGTGCGCAGACGGCGACGACGGCGGGTTCGCAGATGATTTCGATCATGCCGAACGTGTCGATCGTGTCCGATAAGAACCTCGCGGACCTCGACAAGGTCATCGCCGATGCCGAGCAGTCGGTCGGCAAAGTCGACGGTGTCGCGGGTGCTCGCGCGTCGCTGGACAGCATGATCAATCAGGCCAAGGCGGTGCGCGCCCAGGGCAAGAACGTCACGACGCAGACCCCGGCCGAAGTCATCGGCATGATCGACCGGGTCCGCAACGACAGTGTGCATATCGTCGAGACCACGGTCGGCCAGGTCAGCGACCAGGCCATCGAACAGGCGAAGCTGCGGCTGGTCGACTCGCTGAACACCCGTGCCGCGCTGGTCGGTGAGGTCGCCGCCTTCCCCGAGGTGCTGCGCGGCTCGGCGAGCGGTATTCAGAGCGCCCTCACCGCGGCCAATACCGAGCGGGCGATGCTCAATGTGCTCGCCCACCGCTTCCCGGACGCCGACTCCTCGATCGCCGACCTGCGCGCGGGTATCGATAACCGGATCTCGCTGCTGACCAGCCCGGAGGCACAGTCGGGCAAGATCCCGGTCGGTGATCTGAAGAACTCGCTGACCGGCAGCCTCGATGTCTACGAGCGCGTGGTCAACAAGTCGACCAAGGACATCGACTCGGCGATGAATTCGCTGGTGTCCACGGCCAACACCGATGCGTGGACCTACACCGCGGTCGTCATCGCGACGATTCTCGCCGCGCTGTTGCTCGCGGTCTTCGTCGCGCGCTCGATGATCGTGCCCCTACACCGGCTGCGCCTCGCGGCGCTGCGAGTCGCCGAGAGCGATCTGCCGCACGAGGTCGCCCAGCTGCGCAACGGCGCGTCCCCGGAGGACGTGCCGCTGGAGCCGATGCCGATCCGCAGCAGCGAGGAAATCGGTCAGCTGGCCCGCGCCGTCGACGACATCCACGGCCAGGCCCTGCGTCTGGCCAGTGACCAGGCGCAGATGCGTGCCCAGGTCAACGACATGTTCGAAACCCTGGCCCGGCGGTCCAAGTCGCTCGTCGACCACCAGCTGAGCTTGATCGAGGCGATGGAGTACGACGAGAAGGATCCCCGCCTGCTGGAAAACCTGTTCCGGCTGGACCATCTCGCGGCTCGTATGCGCCGTAACGGCGACAACCTGCTGATTCTCGCGGGTACCAGGCAGCGGCGCAGCAAGTCCGCGCCGGTCGAGATCGCGGACGTGCTGCGTGCGGCGATCTCCGAGGTCGAGGACTACGAACGGGTGAAGCTGGGTGCGACGCCGCGCGGTTCGCTGGTCGAGCCCGCCGCCTCGGATATGGCGCACCTGTTCGCCGAGCTGCTGGACAACGCGCTCCGCGCCTCGCCGCCGGAGACCGACGTGAAGTTTACCTTCGCGCAGGGGCACGACCAGGGCATGCTCATCGAGGTCGCGGACCGCGGCATCGGTATGCCGCCCGCCGAGATGGCCGATATCAACCGGCGGCTCGAGCAGACCGCCGAACCCGGTCCGGACACCGCCCGACACATGGGTCTTTTCGTGGTCGGCCGACTGGCCGAGCGGCACGGACTCACGGTGCGGCTGCGTCCGACCTTCGATACCGCGCGGGATCCCGGTGTCACGGTTACCGTGCATGTACCGATGAAGCTCATTGTGCTCGGACAGGGACAGACCACCGCGATGCCGCAGGCGGCGACGCCGCAGGTCGCCGCCCCTGCTCCACAGCGGCCGTCGGCTCCGTCGTCGATGCAGATGCGGGCGATCACCAGGACGCCGGGCGGCAATGTCATGGTTACCGTCGATCCCGGTGTGAGCGGCCCGATTCCGGTCAGCAGTCCGGCGCCGTCCGCGACGAGCGGGCCGATTCCGGCGGCGGCGGGTGGTGGTCTGCCACAGCGTTCGCCCGGCTCGACCATGGGCTCTGGAGCTTCCGGACTGCGTCAGGATTCGGCACAGTCGGGCGCTTCCCTGCGCCCAACGCCGGGACAGGCGCCAAGTGGTCCGCAGCGCGGCAAGCTCGCCGCGGCGAGCTTGCCCAAACGCAATGTCACTCCCGGCGGTCCGCCGCCGAACCGGCCCGGCGCCGAGCCGACCATCTCCGGTGGCGGTCTGCCGCCGCGGAATCTGAGTACCGGTGGTCTGCCGCAGCGTCAGCCCGGTACGAGTGGGGTGCCGCAGCCCGAGGGCGGTCCGGCCGGTGGCGGTCTGCCGCAGCGTCAGCCGGGCACCAACGGTGTGCCGCCGCGCGATGGTGCCGGTGGCCTGCCGCCGCGTTCGTCGGGTTCGACCGGTCTGCCGCAGCGTGAGCCCGGTACGACCGGTCTGCCGCCGCGCGATACGGGTTCGGGTCTGCCGCAGCGGGAATCGGCTTCGGGTGGTCTGCCGCAGCGTGAGCCGGGTGCGACCGGTCTGCCGCAGCGTCAGTCGCCCGCGGCGAATCTGCCGCAGCGCGAGACGCCGAACGGCTTGCCGCAGCGCGAAGCCGGGTCGCATGGTCTGCCGCAGCGGGAGTCGGCCTCCGGTGGTCTACCGCAGCGTGATTCGGCCTCCGGTGGTCTACCGCAGCGTGATTCGGGTCTGAGCGGTCTCCCGTCGCGGGATACCGGTTCGGGTCTGCCGCAGCGCGATGCCGCCTCCGGTGGTTTGCCGCAGCGTGATTCGGCTTTGGGTGGCGGTTTGCCGCAGCGTGAGCCGGGTTCGACCGGTCTGCCGCAGCGGGAGTCGGCCTCCGGTGGTCTACCGCAGCGTGATTCGGGTCTGAGCGGTCTCCCGTCGCGGGATACCGGTTCGGGTCTGCCGCAGCGCGATGCCGCCTCCGGTGGTTTGCCGCAGCGTGATTCGGCTTTGGGTGGCGGTTTGCCGCAGCGTGGGCCGGGTTCGACCGGTCTGCCGCAGCGGGAGTCGGCCTCCGGTGGTCTGCCGCAGCGGCAGTCGCCCGCGGCGAATCTGCCGCAGCGCGAGGCGCCGAACGGTTTGCCGCAGCGGCCGTCGGGTTCCCAGCCGCCGAGCGGTCTGCCCCAGCGTGACGGCCTGCTGTCCCGCGATAGCCTGCCGTCTCGCGATGGCTTGCCGTCTCGCGACGCGCTCCCGCAGCGGGAGCCGGGTATACCTGGTCTGCCCCAGCGTGAGCCGGGTGCGACCGCACTGCCGCGCCAGGAAGTCCCACCGGGTATCGCGCTGCCGCGGCGTGATCGCGGTCTGACTCAGCCCGCGGCCAGCGGTGAGTCGCCCGCGATCTCGGAGAACGGAACCTCGACCGCACCGCGCGATCCGGGGCGGCACAGCTTCAAGCCGGATCCGGAGAAGGCGGCGTCTTTCTTCCAGACCAGGTTGCAGCCAGCGGTCGATTCTGATTCGGTAATGGGCGGCACCCCGATCTTCGCCGAGATGATGTCGGCGTGGCTCTCGGATCCGAATACGGACCGGTCCCAGGTGGCGGCATCCTTCGAATCGCCGGGTGACGAAGGATGGCAGGCCGCACGCCGCGCGAGCGAGGCCCAGTCCGAAACAAAGACGGCTGCCGGGTTGCCGCAACGCAATCCGGGCGGGAGGCTGGTCCCCGGTGGTGTCAACGGCAACGCCGATCGCGCGCCGCGCCGCGATCCAGAAACGATCAGGTCCAGCTTGAGTCGTCACCAGCAGGGCGTCCGGGATGGCCGCGCAATGAAGGCAATGAACCTAACCGGAGATAAAGGAGACCGATGAACCCCGATCTAGGTGGTACGAATCGTCAGCTGGATTGGCTGGTTTCGAACTTCGCCAACGAGGTTCCTGGCGTAGCTCATGCCGTCCTGGTCTCGGCTGACGGCCTACTCATGGCGGCGAGCGCGCAGCTGCCGGTGGACCGCGCCGAACAGCTCTCGGCTGTCACCGCCGGACTTGCCAGCCTCTCGGTGGGCGTCTCGAACCTATTCGAAGGCGGCACCGTGCTGCAGTCGGTGGTCGAGATGGAGCATGGCTACCTGCTACTCATGGCAGTCGGCGATGGTTCCTATCTCGCGGTGCTGACCAATACTTCTTGCGATATCGGCCAGGTCGGTTACGAAATGGCCCTGTTGGTCGAACGTGTGGGTCAGACGGTGCAGGCCACGCCACGCGTCACGATGGGTTCCTGATGGTGGGATGGACATAGACGATCACCGCATGGGGAGCGCCGAGCCCAGCCTCGTTCGCCCATACTCCTTGACTGCGGGCCGTACTCGGCCCGCGGTCGAGTTGGCGTTGGAGGCACTCGTCGCATCGCATCCGGTCGCCTTGGAGCGGCAGTTCGAACTGACCAACATCGAGACGTCCATCGTGGAGTTGTGCAGAGAATCGCCGTCCGTTGCCGAAGTGGCAGCGCGTTTGGGTATCCCCATTGGGGTGGCCCGCGTGCTGGTGGCCGACCTCATCGAGGCCGGGCATGTGCGAGTGTCGGCGACTTTGAAAGACGATTCCAGCGACGATGAGCGTCGCGAGCTGATCGAAAGGGTTCTCAGTGGACTCCGGCGTATTTGATTCGACGGCGCAGGTCGATACCCGTACCAGTAAGCCAACTTCGGCGAAGATTGTCGTCGCGGGCGGCTTCGGTGTTGGCAAGACCACGTTGGTTGGTGCAGTTTCGGAGATCGTTCCGCTGCGCACCGAGGCTTTGGTGACCAATGCCAGCACCGGAATCGACAATCTGACCGGCATTCCGATGAAGTCGACCACCACGGTGGCGATGGACTTCGGCCGGATCAGCCTCGCCGACGATCTGGTGTTGTACCTGTTCGGCACGCCGGGCCAGTACCGATTCTGGTTCATGTGGGACGACCTGATCCGCGGCGCCATCGGCGCGGTGGTGCTGGTCGACACCCGCAGACTCGAGGACAGCTTCGCCGCTGTCGACTACTTCGAGGCGCGCAACCTGCCGTTCCTGGTTGCGCTCAACGAATTCGACGACGCGCCGAGGTATCCGATCGAGGACATCCGTCAGGCCCTCGCGGTGCCTGCGGATGTGCCGATCCTGTCCATCGACGCCCGCCGTCGCGAGCCCGCCAAGCAGGCGTTGGTTTCGCTCACCGAATACGCCCTACGCAAGGTCATGCAGGGTTACTGAGCCCTGCGGAGCGAGTGGCTAAGCTCGCTCGGTGAGTATTTCCGCGCGGGAGCTGCTCGGGCAATTGCTCGATTCGGGCTCGTATATCAGCTGGGACCGGCCACCGGTGACGGTGGCCGCGTCCCCGCGATATCGCGCGGATTTGCGTAAGGCCGTGCTGGCGGCCGGGACCGATGAGTCCGTGCTCACCGGTGAAGGTCTGCTGCGTGGCCGTCGTGTGGCCGTAATCGCCTGCGAGTTCGGCTTTTTGGCGGGTTCGATCGGTGTGGCCGCGGCGGAGCGGATCGTTGCCGCGGTCGAGCGCGCGACCGAGCTCGGTTTGCCCCTGGTCGCCTCGCCGACTTCCGGTGGCACGCGAATGCAGGAGGGCACAGTCGCTTTCGTGCAGATGGTGAAGATCGCGGGTGCGGTCGCGGCGCACAAGGCGGCCGGACATCCGTATCTGGTCTATCTGCGCAGTCCCACCATGGGTGGCGTCTTCGCGTCCTGGGGTTCGCTCGGGCATATCACCTTCGCCGAACCCGGTGCGCTGATCGGGTTTCTCGGCCCGCGCGTCTATAAGGCGTTGTACGGCCGGGATTTTCCGGAGGGCGTACAGGTCGCGGAGAATCTCTACCACAGTGGTGTGATCGATGGGGTGCTGCCGGTGCCGGTATTCCGCCGGATCGCGCACCGCGCCTTGAGCGTGCTGAGCGGCGTGCCGGATCCCGTTGCGGCCGAATCCGGTTGGGCGGCGCCGGTGCGCGGGCTCACCCGCGCGTCATCGGATCGCGTCGCCGGGGGTGATGCGGAGGCGAATGACGCTGTCCCGGCTTGGGATTCGGTGCGGATCTCGCGCCGTCCCGGTAGGCCGGGTATTCGTGACCTATTGCGCCACGTGACGCAACGGGTGCCGCTCAGCGGCACCGGCCAGGGTGAATCCGATCGCACGATCGTGCACGCGCTGGCCCGTTTCCGCGGCCAGCCGTGTGTGGTCTTCGGCCACGACCGCTCCGGGCAGCAGGGCGAACACACTATGGGACCGGCCGCGCTGCGGGAGGCGCGGCGCAGTATGGCGATTGCCGAGGAGTTGCGGATACCGCTGGTGCTGGTGATCGATACGGTTGGCGCGGCGCTGTCGAAGGAGGCCGAGGAGCGCGGGCTCGCACCGGAAATCGCCCGCTGCATTGCGGATCTGGTGACCTTGGACACCCCGACCATCTCGATCCTGCTCGGTCAGGGCACCGGCGGTGGCGCACTGGCGTTGCTCCCGGCCGACCGCGTTCTGGCCGCCACCCACGGCTGGCTCGCGCCGCTGCCCCCGGAGGGAGCCAGCGCGATCGTCTACCGAGACATTGCCCATGCCCCGGAGTTGGCCGCGGCGCAGGGCATTCGGGCCGCGGATCTGCTGGCCGACGGTGTGGTCGATCGCATCGTCCCGGAGTTTCCCGACGCCGCCGACGAACCGGTCGACTTCGCCCGACGCATGGTTGCCGCCATCGCCGGGGAGCTGACCGCTCTGCGCGCCCGACCACTGGAGGAACTGCGCACGTCGCGGCACACCCGATACCGCCGCCTCGGTCTGCCCGAATCCTGAGTGACCCCGATTGCCAAGGCACATCGCGTGTCAGCCAGCAAACCGGTGGTCAACACGCGGTGGGTTTTCGTTGACGACTCGCCACGGCACTTCTACGGTCGGACTGTGACCTTCAGAAGCGAGACCTGCACCATCCCCTCGATCGTGCTGAATGACGGGAACGTGATCCCGCAGCTCGGCTTCGGTGTGTTCCAAGTGCCGCCCGATGACGTCTACTCGGTCGTCACCGCCGCGTTGGAGGCGGGCTATCGCAGCATCGACACCGCCGCGATATACGGCAATGAGGAGGGCACCGGCCGTGCCATCCGGGAATCCGGGCTGCCGCGCGATGAGATCTATGTCACCACCAAACTGTGGAATTCCGAACAGGGCTACGACTCCACGCTGCGCGCCTTCGACGTCAGCATGGCCCGGCTCGGTCTGGACTACCTCGATCTCTACCTCATCCACTGGCCGATGGCGCAGGCCGATCGCTACGTCGAGACCTTCAAGGCGTTCCAGACGTTGAAGGCGCATGGCCGGGTCCGCTCGATCGGCGTCTCGAACTTCACCGTCGGCGACCTGGAGCGCGTCATCGGCGAGACCGGCGAGATTCCGGTGGTCAACCAGATCGAACTGCATCCCCGGCTGGCCCAGCGCGAGCTCCGCGCCTTCCACGATGCGAACGCCATTGCCACCGAGGCGTGGAGTCCGCTCGGCCAGGGCACGCTGCTCGACGATCACACCATCGTCGCCATTGCCAACCAGGTCGGCTGCACCCCCGCCCAGGTGATCATCCGCTGGCATCTGCAGTTGGGCATCATCGTCATCCCGAAGTCGGTCACCCCGTCGCGCATTGCCGCCAATTTCGATGTCTTCGGTTTCGAACTGACCCGCGAACAGATGCAGGCCATCAACGCGCTGGACAGCGGAGCCCGGATCGGTCCCGATCCGGCCACTTTCACCGCGGGGATGTAGCGCTGTCGCTATCGCAATCCCAGGTACTCGGTGAGTTCCTGGGCGGCCGCGCGTCCGGCCCGATTGGCGCCGATGGTGCTGGCGGACGGGCCGTAGCCGATCAGATGAATCCGCGGGTCGACCGCTACCTGTGTGGCGAGGCGGCCGGTCATGGTGATGCCACCGCCGGGGCCGCGCAGGCGCAGCGGGGCCAAATGATCCAGGGAGCTGCGGAATCCGGTCGCCCACAGGATCACATCGGCCTGCTGGAACGAGCCGTCGGCCCAGCGCACCCCATGCGGTTCGATGCTCGCGAACATGGGCCGTCGCGTCAGCGCACCGCGGGTCTGCGCGGCGCGCAGCCGATCGTCGAGCCGCAGTCCGGTGACCGAGACCACCGAACCTGGCGGCAGCCCGCGCCGCACCCGGTCCTCCACGATGGCGACGGCGGCCCGGCCCTGTGCCTCGGCGAACGGCCCGTCACGGAATACCGGTTCCCGCCGTGTCACCCAGGTGGTCGCGGTGGCCTGCGAGATCTCATCGAGCAGCTGGACTGCCGACACCCCGCCGCCGACCACGACGACATGCTTACCCGCGAATTCGTCGGCGGTGCGGTAGTCGCGGGTGTGTAGCTGCCGTCCGGTGAAGGTCTCCGCGCCCGGATAGTGCGGTATGAAGGGACGTTCCCAGGTGCCGGTGCCATTGATCAGGCCGCGCACCCGGATGGTGCCCGCGGCATCGGTCTCGACATTCAGCGTCGTGCCCCGCCCGGCCGCCGGGTCCGGTCCCGCGGCACAGGGGGATCCGTCCGCATTGCGGTCGCAGACCACGGTCACCGAAACCGGTCGGTGGACCCGCAGATCGAAGCGCTTCTCGTAGAGCTCGTAATAGTGCGGCACCGCGGTCGCCGCGGGTACGGCGTCGGAATCGGGCGGCAATGTCTCGGCGAACGACATCCCCGGCAGGTCGTGTACCCGATTCACGGTGGTCAGGGTCAGCGATGGCCAGCGAAATTGCCAGGCTCCGCCGGGTCCCGGCGCGTGATCGACGATGAGGAAGTCCTGTTCGGGGCGCAATCCGAGACGTTGCAGGTGGTAACCGGCCGACAGTCCGGCCTGACCAGCACCGATCACCAGGATGGAGAAGTCTGTCGGCACAAGCCGAGATCGTATCGGCAAGGTCGGTGTGTTCCGCTACCTGTGGCAGAGTTGATGTAACCACTCGAACCGGTCAGTTGCGGAGAATGCATGCTCGGAGTTAGTCGCGATGGTGGCGTTGTCACCATCGAGCTACAGCGCGAGGCGCGGCGTAACGCGCTCAACATCGAACTCGTCTCGCGGTTGCGAGATGCGGTGTCGACCGCGGCCGAGGATGCCCGGGTGATCGTGCTCACGGGCCAGGGACCGATCTTCAGTGCGGGCGCGGACCTGTCCGGTGTCCATTCCGACGACTTCCTCGGCGCCCTGCTCGACATGCTGCACACCATCGAATCGGCACCGGTTCCGGTGATCGCGGCGATCAATGGCGCCGCCCTCGGCGCGGGCGTGCAGATCGCGCTGGCCGCGGACCTGCGGGTCATCGAACCCGACGCCTATATCGCCATCCCGGCCGCCAAACTCGGCATTACCGTCGACCGCTGGACCGTGCGGCGGCTGGTATCGCTGATCGGCGGCGGTCCGGCCCGGACCATGCTGCTCGGCGCGGAATCGATACCGGCCGCCGACGCCTATTCCTTCGGTTTCGCGAACCGGCTCGGCACCCTGGCCGATGCGCAGGGCTGGGCCACATCGATTGCCGAACTAGCACCGCTATCGCTACGTCATATGAAGCTGGTACTCAACGACGACGGCACCCGCGACCCGGACAACGCGCAGCAGCGCGCGGCGCTGGAGGCGGCGTGGACGAGTCAGGACGCCCAGGAGGGACGATTGGCCAGGCAAGAGAAGCGTGCGGCGAAATTCGTGGGGCGATAATGAAACTGGGAAAACTTCTCGGGGCCGCGGCGGGTGCGGTCGGCATCACCTGGGTGGTGCGCGCGGTCTGGGATATTCCCTCCGCGATCGGCGCGTCGATCAATGCCATCCAGCCCTATGCCACCGGCGCGGTGAGCTACCGCAATCGGCAGTTCCACAACACCGAGCCGAGCACCCAGTTCGTCTCGGGTGCGGCTCCGTCCCTGCTGTTTTCGGTGCTGACCCGGCGCAACGCCGGTCGTCCGCGCGCCGCGGTTCCGCTGGCGACCCCCGAGGTGCCGACCGAGGCCGCCGATCTCGCGGTCACCTGGTACGGGCACGCGTCGGCCCTGATCGAGGTGGACGGGTACCGGATTCTCGCCGATCCGGTCTGGAGCGAACGGGTTTCGCCGTCCGCGCTGGTCGGTCCGGCCCGGCTGCATCCGGTGCCGACGCCGCTATCGGAGCTGCCGCCGGTGGACGCGGTGCTCATCTCGCACGATCACTACGACCATCTGGACAAGGCCACCATTCGCCAGCTGGTACTCGGCCAGGCCGCGCCCTTTCTGGTGCCGATCGGCATCGGCGCGCATCTGCGGCACTGGGGTGTGCCGGAGCATCGGATCGTCGAATTGGATTGGGGCGGTTCGATTTCCCTCGCATCCCTGGGACGCGAGCGCGATGGCACCGATCTGGTGCTCACCTGTACCGAGGCGCGGCACTTCTCCGGTCGCGGACTGGTGCGCAACACCACGCTGTGGGCGTCCTGGTCCATTGTCGGCCCGACCCGCCGGGTGTATTTCGGCGGTGACACCGGATATACCAAGGCTTTCGCCGAGGCCGGTGCCGCGCTGGGCCCATTCGATCTGACGCTCTTGCCGATCGGGGCCTACGACGAGGCATGGCCGGATGTGCATATGAATCCCGAGGAGGCGGTGCGGGCGCACGCCGATCTGTGTGTCGGCGATCCCGGGCACGGGCTGCTGGTGCCCATCCACTGGGCGACCTTCAATCTGGCCTTCCACGGCTGGTCGGAGCCGGTACGCCGGATGGTCGAGGCCGCCAGGGCGGCCGGTACCGCGGTCGCGGTGCCCATGCCGGGACAGCGCGTCGATCCCGATGGTCTGCCCACCGGTGATTCCTGGTGGGAGGATATGGGGTGAACACCTCTGCGGTTCGTCGACAGGAAGGAATGCAGGAATGAGTCTCGTGGACACCCTGAAAGACCTGGTCGGCAAGGGTAAGGATGCGGCGGCCAAGAACGCCGACAAGATCAACGAAGCGGTCGACAAGGCCGGTAGCTTCATCGACGAGAAGACCGGCCACAAATACACCGACAAGATCGGCAAGGTGTCCGAGGCCGCCAAGAAGGCGGTTCCGTCCGAACAAGCTGCGCCGCCCGCTGCCGCGCCGAAGGAGCCGTCCGCCGCTGCGCCGAAGGAGCCGCCAGTCGCTGCGCCGAAGGAGCCGTCCGCCGCTGCGCCGAAGGAGCCACCCGTCGCAGCGCCGAAGGAGCCGCCCGCCGCCGCGCCCGAGGAACCGGGGCAACCACCGGCCTGATCTGTGGCGGGGACCGGTTTCTGTCGGTCCCCGCCCCTAAACTTCAGTTATGGTGACCCGCCGGGAATTCGGTGGCGGCCCGGGCCGGTCGGGCATAGAGGTTGAATTGAGCAACCTCGACAAGGTGCTGTATCCGGCGACCGGAACCACCAAGGGCGAGGTCATCGCGTACTACACGGCCATCGCGGCCGCCATGCTGCCGCATATCGCGGGGCGGCCGGTCACCCGCAAGCGCTGGCCCAATGGGGTCGACGAACCGTCCTTCTTCGAAAAGAATCTCGCCGAACACGCACCGTCGTGGCTCGAGCGCCACGGCATCGAGCATTCCGGTCGTAAGGTCGTCTATCCGGTCATCGATTCCGAGGCCGGACTGGCCTGGATCGGACAGCAGGCGGCGTTGGAAGTCCATGTGCCGCAATGGCGTTTCGACGGCGACCGGGTCGGCCCGGCTACTCGGCTGGTCTTCGACCTCGATCCAGGGCCCGGCGCCGGACTCGCCGAATGCGCGCGGGTCGCGCTTGCGGTGCGCGATATGGTCGAGGGCATAGGGCTGCACGCGTTCCCGGTTACCAGTGGTAGCAAGGGAATTCATATCTATGTCCCCTTGGACCGGGAGTTGAGTCCGGGTGGCGCGTCCACCGTGGCCAAGCAGGTGGCGACGAATCTGGAAAAGCTGCATCCGGATCTGGTGACCGCGACGATGGCGAAATCGGCGCGCGGCGGAAAGGTCTTCCTGGACTGGAGTCAGAACAATCCGTCCAAGACCACCATCGCACCGTATTCGCTGCGCGGGCGGGCCGAACCGAATGCGGCCGCACCGCGCGCCTGGTCCGAGATCGAGAACCGGAAGAAGCTGCGGCAGTTGCGGTTCGACGAGGTGCTCGTCCGCTGGCGCGACGGCGGCGATCTGCTCGCCCAACTGGATCCGCCGATGGCCGACGCGCTGACGAAGTACCGCTCGATGCGCGATGCGGCGGCGACGCCCGAACCGGTGCCGTCCGCAGCGCCGACGCCCGGTGCCGACAATCGCTTCGTCGTCCAGGAGCATCACGCACGGCGGCTGCACTGGGATGTGCGGCTGGAACGTGACGGCGTACTGGTGTCATGGGCCGTGCCGAAGGGGCCGCCGACCTCCCCGAAGCAGAACCGGCTCGCCGTGCACACCGAGGATCATCCGCTGGAGTACCTGGACTTTCACGGTGCGATCCCGAAGGGACAATACGGCGCGGGGGAGATGACCATCTGGGATTGCGGCACGTACGAGACCGAGAAGTGGCGCACGGACGAGGTCATCGTCACCTTTCACGGCGAGCGACTGCGGGGTCGCTACGCGCTGATCCAGACCAATGGCACCCAATGGCTGATGCATCTGATGCAGGACCAGTCGCCGCAGGAGGATGGATCGGACGATGGTGCGAAGCGGCCCGCCAGCGGTCCGGTCGGACCGCTGGCCGCGATCACCGTGCCGAAACCCGCGGGGCCGGTGCCCCTGCCACGTGGCCTCACGCCGATGCTCGCGACCGCGGGCGAGGTCGCCGAACTCGATGATGCCCAGTGGTGCTTCGAAACCAAATGGGACGGCTTCCGGCTGATCGCCGAAATCGAGTCCGGCGCACTGACATTGCGCAGCCGACGGGGTAATACCGTGACCGATCGCTATCCCGGGATCGCGGTGCTCGCCACCGAATTGGCCGACCACGATGTGGTTCTCGACGGCGAGGCGGTGGTGTTCGACGATCACGGAGTGGCCAATCTCGGTCTGCTGCAGGCGGATGCCGCCCGTGCCGTTTTCGTCGGCTTCGATGTGCTGTACCTGGACGGGACCTCGCTGATCCGCAAACGGTATTCGGACCGTCGGCGGGTGCTCGAGGCGCTCGCCGCCAATGCGCCCACGCTGATGGTGCCGCCGCGACTGGACGGCTCCGGCGCCGATGCGCTGCGCCGCAGTCAGGAGCAGCGCATGGAGGGTGTGATCGCCAAGCGCAGGGATTCGGTGTATCTGCCGGGTAAGCGCGGACATTCGTGGGTGAAGCAGCGCAACTGGCGCACCCAGGAGGTGTTGATCGGTGGTTGGCGGCGCAGCGAGGCCCGCGACTTCAAATCGCTGCTGGTCGGCATACCGCACGATGGCAGGCTGTACTACGTGGGGCGGGTCGGCACCGGTTTCAGTGAGCCGGTCATGCGCGAGCTGGCCGAGCGGCTCGGCAAGTTGGCGCGCAAGACCGCCCCGTTCGACAACGACCTCACCGCCGAGGAACGCGAGGATGCGGTGTGGGTGACTCCGAAACTCGGTGGGACCGTGCGCTTCATGAACTGGACCGAGACCGGTCGCCTCTGGCATCCCGCCTGGGTCGGCTGATCGGTCGGCGGGCCGAGTGTGACGGTGGTCGCCGATGGTTTGCCGGTTGATTCGGGTATTCGCTGGGTATCGTGAGTTCGCGGTTGTGTCGGCTCGAAAACGAGGAGTGCGTGGTGGATTTCAAGAATCTGGCGAACAAGGCCATGGACCTGGCCCAGCAGCATGCGGACAAGGTGGATACCGCCATCGATAAGGTGGGCGATCTCGTCGACAAGCAGACCGACGGCAAGTTCGCGAACCAGGTCGACGCGGCGCAGGAAGCCGCGAAGAAGGCCATCCACCAGGACAGCTGAGTTCGCCGCTGGCGGAGGCGGTCCGCCGATCCGCCAGCGCACGCGGTCGGTCAGCTCTGTTCGCGGGCCAGCAGCGCAATGATGGTCGCGCTGTCGGTGACCATGGCATGTCCCTGGAACTCGAATTCGTCGTAGGCCCGCGCCATCGCCTCCTTATCGCGGCCGCCGACGGCATCGCTGATGATCACCGGCACGAAGCCGAGATCGGTGGAATGGGTGACCGTCGGTGCGATGCCGATCTCCAGTGCGACGCCGGTGATCGCGTACGCGCCGATGCCGAGATCGCGCAGCACCGCGGCCAGTGGGGTGCCCTCGAATGCCGACATCGAGGTCTTGTCGAAGATCACCTCGTCCGCCGTCGGCCGCAACTCCGGGACCAGTTCGAAGGCCGGGGTGTCGCGCTGCAGGATGAATTTCACATCGTCCACGGAATCGACCTGCTGCCAGCTCATTGCCATTCGCAGCGCGAAGGTCCCGCTGAGCCGCCGCGGCAGGAAGAAGTGCCGCAGGAAGATGATCGGATAACCGCCGCGGCGGGCCGCCTCGACAATGCGCGCCACCCGCTCGATGATCTCGGGGCCGTCCGGCAATTGGGAGAGCACGCCGACCTGCATGTCGTAGACGATCACCGCCATGCGGTGCGGCGCACACACATCGGCGAGTCCTTCGGGAATGTCCAGTCCGTTGCCATGCCGCATGGTCAGCTCACTCCTATTCGACACCGGTCACGGCCGGGGTACGGCCTGCCGGTGATTCGGTTGCGCGATAGCCACTTCCAAAGCGTGCCGGAGCCCGCTTCGACCCCACTGTAACCATGTCGGAAATCGGACATGTGCGGCGTCGTCGATGCCCCCGAATGACCGTTGCCGGGGCCTCTGATCAGGCAGTACGGTTGTGGCACTCGAGATCGGGCGGAGTCGGCGCAGACGCGTTCCCGGCGTGCTGCGCGTCGCGCCGCGTCGGAACACTGGAGGCCCCGATGAAACATTTGCATGCACCATTCGTCGGAAGTCACCGGATATCCGCTCCCACAGCGATACCGATCATCCTCGCGATGGTGGCGTTCGCCGTCGTACCCGTCGCCGCAGCGGTGCCCACTCCGGATCAGGATCCGTTCTACTCGGCCCCGGCCGACGTCGGCGAATACCCCGCCGGTGCCGTGCTGCGGACCCGATCCATCGCGTTGTACGGTCTGCCGCTTCCGGTTTCGGCCTGGCAGGTGCAGTACCGGACCAATGACGGGAACGGTGGGCCGATCCCGGGCACGGCCACCGTGCTGGTTCCGAATTGGCCCTGGTTCGGTCCCGGCCAACGGCCGCTGCTGTCGTATCAGATCGCCGAGGACAGTCTCGGCGTCCGGTGCGCGCCGTCGTACGCGCTGCGCGGTGGCTGGGATCTCGGCGGTGCGAACAGCTATATAGATACGCTGTTCATCGCGGAGGCATTGCGTCGCGGCTGGGCGGTGGTGGCCAGCGACTACGAGGGGCCGGACTCGCGATTCCTGGATGGCGTCAATTCCGGCCGTGCGGTGCTCGATGGCATTCGTGCCGCTCGCGCGCTCGCGCCGGATGGGGTCGGACCGGCGAGTCCGGTCGGCGCGTGGGGTTACTCCGGCGGTGCCTTCGCCACCCTATGGGCGGCCGAGCTGCAACCGGAATACGCGCCGGATATCGAGTTCGCGGGGATCACCTCCGGCGGGGTGCCCGCCGATTGGCCAGCCATGGCCCAAGGCGTCGACGGCACCATGCAGGCGGGTCTGGCGATGCTGGCGCTGGTCGCGATCGTGAAGAACGAGCCGGATTCCGGTGTGTCGGAACTGCTCAACGAGCGCGGTCGCGCCGCGGTCGCCGAGGATGCGGCGGCCTGCGGTCCGGATTTCGTCATCAAGTACGTCGACGCGCACGTCGACGATTTCGCCGCCGTGCCGGATGTGTTGTCCCACCCGTACTTCCGGGCGGCGACCGACCGGCAGGAGTTGGGTGGCAGTGCCCCGGTCGCGCCGCTGTACCTGTACCACAGCACGACCGACGACGTGATCCCCGTCGCGGGATTCACCGACCTGCTGGGCCGGTACTGCGCGCAGGGTACCGATATCAGCTCCGTGTACTCGGCACTGCCGGGACACGATGTGACCGCTCTCGGCGAGGCGGCCGGTGCGATGGGCTTCCTCGCCGATCGCTTCGCCGGTATACCGGTGGCCCCCGGCTGTCATGACGGGTGAATACGAAAGACGCGACGCGCTAGGGGATTCGTAGCGACGTCGCGTCCGGAGTGCGTGTTCGCGGCCCTACTTGACCGGCGGGTCCTGCCATTTGGTGGTGCCGGGCGCGGCGGCCAGGGTGCTGATCAGATCGATGCCCGCGATGACCAGTGCCGGTCCGCCGACCACGATGGTGCCGATGATGCCGCCGATACCCGCACCGGCGATGACGCTGGCGATCACCGTCGGTCCGCCGATGATGCCGGTGAGTCCGACCAGGGCGCCGATCACCGTGCCGAGAAAACCGCCGATCGCGGTGGCAATGCCGAACTGGGACAGGAAGTTGTCCTGTGCGCGCTGATTCTCCCGCGGTGACGCGATCGGCGTCGCCACCTGGTGTGCCTGCGTGTAGTCCTTGACCGCGGTCAACTCCAGCACCCGGCCGGCGTCCTCGACCTTATGCGGCAGCGCGAATTCGTATCCGTCCTGCCGGAACGACAGCGGCAGCGTGACGACCGTATTGCCCGCGATGTCCTTGATATCCACTGTGTTCGCCGACATCTGGAACGACCCGTTGGTGAGTGTGGTGACGATCTTGTCGCCCACCAGTTTTGCCTCGTAACCGATATCGGGCACGGGCGTGGCGCTCGGCTGCGCATAGGAGGTGCCCGCGCCGACCGCGACCGCGGCGACGATCGGCACGGCGGCCGCGGTGATCTTGCGGAGAATCATTCCGGTGGTCCAATCTTCATCAGTTCTTGCAAGCCGTAGCAACACTCCGCACGCGAAGAATCCTTCCCCCCGGCGCCGTGCAGAGTCACGATGTGATCAAGAGAACAGCACTCCGATGACAATGTACCGTGTACGAACGGTTTCGAGGAATGCTTTTCGGGGTATTCACTCTTGCTTGGTGACTAATCTTGCTACGGCTCTTGACTATACGGTCACGGAAACGGTTGCAGAACGTTGATGGCGCGGGCGATCACCAAGATCACCAGCACCAGCGAGATCGCCGATTGCACCATCATCATCGCCTTCGCCCACCGCGACATCGGCATCACATCGGTCGGGCTGAACGCCGTCGCATTGGTGAACGACAGATACAGATAGTCGAAGAACTCTGGCTCCCACTCGGTTTCGGTCAGCTCCGGATTCTGCATCTGCACGAACAGGAAGTCCGGCAACGGCTTTCGCGCATAGGCGCGGGCCGCGGGTCCGCCGCGATCGAACTCCCAGTACCAGAGGCCGAATACCACCACATTGGTCAACCAGACCGCCCCGCCCAACTCGAGCAGGTTCACGGGATCGCGAAGGGTGCTCTCGAGGTCGAAGGCCCATCTCGGAGGCCACTGGATCAGCGCGGCCACCAGCCGACCCGCCGAGATCGCCGTGGCCAGACTCAGCACTCCGGTCAGCAGCAGGCCGCTATTGCGCAGCCACCGCTCCTCCCGGTTGACCCGGAACGGATTCACCACCACCAGCACACCGAGCAGCCACACCTCCAGTGCGGGCAGCAGCAGCCAAATGGGCTGCGGCCAGAGTTTCTTCAGCGGCCCGAACTGCAACCCAACGATCACCAACACGGCCAGCGTCACCGCGACACGGGACTCTCCCTCTGTCTTGCGCTGCCACGCGGGCACCTCGTCGCTTTGCTCCGGCACCGGGCCAGTATCGCCGATCAGGTGAGCAGATCGAGTACGACCGCGCCGACGCAGACCGCGATGACCACGGTCAGCGCCAGCGCATCATTGCGTCCGGGAGAGTTGGGGCGGGCGGTGAGCTGTCCGGTGCCGCCGCGCGCGGTAATGGCCTCGCCGAGTTCGGTTGCCCGGCGGCTGGATACGGCCATGGCGGCGGTGAGGATATCGACGAGCGGATTATCGGCGGCGCGATAGAGCCCGCGGTCGCGCGGGCGCAACCGGCGTGCCGCCCGCAGCACCCGGATCTCCTCTATCAGCAGCGGCAGTCCGCGCAGCGTGAGCGCGATGACCACGGCGCATTCGTCGACGGGCACCCGGAGTTTGCGCAGTGGGGCACCGAGTTTGGCCAGTGCCGGGGCGATATCGCCCATGGGGGTGGTCCAGGCGATCAGGAACGAGGCGGCCAACAGGACCAGGCCGAAGACCATGACATTGATGTAGCGCAGTACGGCCTCGGTCCCGATCGGCACATTCAACAGCGCGCCGACGCCGATCGCCGCCCAGAACCACCACGGCAGGCGCGGCAGTGTGCTCAGCGGGAGTTTGGCGAGCGCGCCGATCGCGATCAGGAATGCGACCATCAGGCCGAGCACCCACCAGGACGGCAGGAACATCAGCACCAGGCTGATCAGGAAGACCCCGATCATCTTGGTTCCGGCCCACAGGCGGTGCACCGGGCTGGAAACCGGTACCTCGCGGAATAGGACGGTGCTCATCAGTGTCCTCCGTTCCCGAGCCGCCAGGCCGGATCGCCCGGGCGTGGTCCGGGTAGCGCGGCGTGGGAATCCAGCTGGTGCGCAGGCAGGTTCGCGGCCGCGGCGGCGTCGACGACGGGGTCGGTCTCCAGGATGCGCCCGGCCTCGAGGTGGACGGTGCGGTCGCAGACGGCGGCCATATCGCGCACGTCATGCGAGATGACGATCAGGGTGAGCCCGGAATCACGCAGGTGGGCAAGCAGTTCCACGACATCGGCTCGGCCCTCGGGGTCCAGTCCGGCCAGCGGCTCGTCGAGTACCACGACCGGCGCGTGACTGGCCACGATGGCCGCGAGCACCACCCGCTTGGCCTGTCCGCCGCTGAGTTCCTCGATGGACCGTGCGGCGAGTGCGCGATCGAGCCCTACCGCGTCCAGTGCGCGTCCGACCGCACCGGAACCGGTGGCGCGCCCGCCCCAGTCCGCGATCTCGGTGCCGACCGTCTGCTTCTGCAACTGCAGCCGGGAGTGCTGGAACGCCAGCTCGACCCGGCCGATCTGCTTGGCGATCGGCCGGCCATCGACTTCACAACGGCCGGAACTGGGGTGGATCAACCCGGCCATGATCCAGGCCAGTGTCGACTTGCCGGATCCATTGCCGCCGACCACCAGCAGCGCCTCACCGCGCCGCACGGTCAGGTCGACACCGTGCAAAGCCGGTGCCGCCCACGGTGTTCCGCGGTTGTAGGTATGGCGGACATCGCGCAGGCGCATGATGGTCTCGCCCATCGGGCGGCGGCGGATCGTGCAGACCGGCTGCGGCCAGGCGGGCAGGTGCTCGACGGTCCGGCCACCGGCCAGATGCACCACTCGATCGGCGGCGGCCGCATCGGCCTCGTGATGGGTTACCAGCACCACCGCCATGCGGTGGCGCTTGGGCAGTTCGGCCAGCAGTGCGACCAGATCGCGGCGACCGTCCGGGTCGATCATCGAGGTGGCCTCATCGGCGATGAGCAGGGCGGGGCGGCGGGCCAGCGCCGCGGCCACCGCGAGTCGCTGCTGCTGACCGCCGGACAGCGTCGCGGTCTCCCGATCGCCCATGCCGTCCAGGCCGACCTCGCGCAACAGAGCGTCGATATCGACCGCGGCGGCGAGTTCGGTGGACAGACCCCAGACCACATCGTCGGCGACCAGCACGCCGAGGGTCTGACTCTCCGGCCGCTGCAGCACCAGCGCGGTGCCGCCGAGGTGGCCGAGGCCGGCGGCGCCGGGACGGTCCACACTGCCCGAGGTCGGTGGGCGACCGGCGAGCAGCCGGGTCAGCGTCGACTTCCCGGATCCGTTGTGGCCGACGACGGCGACGAACTCACCGACGTCGACCGTGAGATCGATGCCGGACAGTGCGTCCACCGACATGCCCGGATAGCGGAATCCGGCACCGCGCAGCCGCACCGGCAGCGGCGCGATGGGCCGGTCGTCGGGTGGTGCGTCGAGCCGATCCTGACTGGGCAGCCAGGCCAGCCGGTCGAGTACCGAGCCGAGGACGAACCAGGAGAACACCGCCGTCACGATGATGCCCACGAGCACGCCGCCGCCGACCAGGGCCCACCACCAGCGGATCGCGGCGTCGGCGGCGTCGGCGATGCCACGTCCGAGCGGTTCCAGCTGTGCCTGCTGTGCCGCGATCCGCTCCAGGCCGTCGGCGGTGCTGCGAATGGTGTTGAACAACAGCGTCCGCGACCTGGACAGCACCAGCAGAGTTCCGATGGCGAAGGCCGCGAACCCGAGACCGGCGAGCACGGACAACCCGACCACCGCGGGCAATCCGCCGCGCCGCCGTTTCACCGTGCCGATGATGCCCCCGATGGTCGCGGAGCTGATGATGCCGAATGCGGGCACCAGGCCCGCCGCGACAAAGCTGACCAGTGCGGCCGCACCGGTCGCGGTGATCAGGGCGCGGAGCCGATAGCGCTGCGCGATCATGGCCAGCGGTACCGCGGCGACCAGTTGCAGTGCCGCGGCGAACGGGATCAACGCGCCAACGGTGACCAGTCCGACGGTGGCGCCGCCGAGCACCGCACCGGCGGCGAGCTCGATCGGACGCAGCGGTCCGCGCTCGATGGCTCGCTCGGTGGGGTGCACGCCGGGCCGATCACTCACGAAACAAGTCTGCCAGCTTCCTGTGCAGAGTTCGTGTGGTCTTTTTGTGGAGACTATGTGGCCGTGGTTGCGTTCACGCGACCCGCGTCAGTTCGTAATCGTCGGCTCTGAGCTTGCGGACGCGACGACGGTAGGCCAGTTGCCGACCCGGCCAGTTATTGGTGATGCGGCCCGAGCCGGTGCGATACCAGCTGGAGCAGAAGTTCCACGGCGTGCGCGCGAGGCGCTGCTGAACCGCGCTATTGAACCGTGCCTCCGCCTCCTGGCGCACCTCGAGCACATGGCCGGGACGCGCGGCGAGCAGTTGTACGGCCTGACGGATATAGCGGGCCTGCGATTCGATCATGTAGATGATCGAGCCGACGCCGAGATTGGTATTGGGTCCGTAGACCAGGAACAGATTCGGGAAGTCGGGCACGGTGATCCCGTAGTAGGCGTGCGCCCCGCCCTCCCAGGCATCGGAGAGTTTGCGACCCCCGCGACCGTAGATGTGCATGGGCCAGAGGAATTCGGTGCCCTTGAATCCGGTGCCGTAGATGATCACCTCCGCCTCGTGCACCGTGCCGTCGGCGGTGCGCACGCCGTTGGGCACGATCTCGGTGATCGCGGTGGTCTCGACCCGCACATTCGGCTCGGTGAGGGCGGGGTAGTAATCATTGGAGAACAGGCCGCGCTTACATCCGATCGGATAGTCGGGGGTGAGTTTGGCGCGCAGTCCCGGATCCGGCACCTGCTCTGCCAGATGTTTGGTCGCGATCCGGCCGACCCCCCGGGCGATCCAGGGGAATTCGACCAGGCCGAGCGCGACGAATTCGGCGATGGCCCACCAGCCGAAGCGTTCGACGAGCAGTGCGCCGGGTAGCCGCGCGAAGAGTTTGTGCTGGATCGGGGTGTAGTCGGTGTCGAATTTGGGCAGCACCCAGGCCGGTGTGCGCTGGAACAGTGTGAGGTGCTCGACCTTCGGCTGGATCGCCGGGATGTATTGAATGGCGCTGGCGCCGGTGCCGATGCAGGCGACGCGTTTGCCGGTCAGCTCGACGCCGTGATCCCATTCGGCGGAGTGGAAGGCCTGGCCGGTGAAGGAATCGATGCCGGGAATATTGGGCATGGCGGGCCGGGACAACTGGCCGACCGCGGAGATCAGCACGTCGGCGGTGCGGGCGGCCCCGTCCCTGGTGCGCACCGTCCAGCGGCCCGAGGTGTCGTCGAATTCGGCCTCGGTCACCTCGGCGCCGAAATGAATATCCTCGAGCAGCCGGTGGCGCTTCGCGACGGTGCGCAGATAGTCGTGGATGGCGACCTGTCCCGAGTAGCGTTGCGGCCAGTCCGGCTTGGGCTCATAGGAGAACGAGTACAGCGGCGACGGCACATCGCAGGCGGCACCGGGATAGGTGTTCTCCCGCCAGACCCCGCCGATATCGGTGCTCCGCTCCAGCACGGCGATATTGTCGAAACCGTTGCGCCGCAACTCGATTGCCATTCCGATGCCGCCGAAACCGGCACCGATGACAATGACCGACGGCCGCTCGCCAGCTGTCATGTGACACTCCTCACAACGCGCTATGAATCCCACTCTAGAACTGCGCGACCGGCCGTGACCGGCATATCGGGGCCGACCCTTTCGAGCGACCTGCAAGCAGTCGCTACGGAGCCTATCGAGATTTTCGGCCATAATGTCGGCTGTGGAGCGGGTACAGGATCCGGGCATCCGCGACTGGAACTTTCCACGCGGCGTCGCCAGCGTGGCGCTGATGATCGGTTACGCCGGTGAGCGCGGCGTGCCCCTCGCGCGCATGCTCGCCGGGACCGGGCTGACCGAGGCGCTGCTGCACGACCCGGACGCGCAGATCGATGCGCGGACCGAACTCGCGGTGATCCGCAACCTCGTCCGCGAACTGCCCGATACGCCCGCACTCGGTGTCGAAATCGGCCGCCGCTATCGGATCACCACCTTCGGCATTTTCGGCTTCGCCTGTGTCAGCAGTCCGACGCTGGGTGAGGCGATCTCGTTCGCCCTGCGCTATCTGGAGCTGAGCTTCACCTTCTGCCTGCCGGTCGCGGAGTGGGGCGATGGTGAATTCGTCGCCTGGGTGCACGACGAATCCATTCCGGCCGATGTGCGCCAGTTCCTGGTCGAACGCGATGTCAGCGCCATGCATCAGGTCATGAGCGACCTGATCGGCAAACAGTTGCCGCTCACCAGAGCCGAATTCCGTTTTCCCGAGCCGACCTATGTCGATCGGATCATGGAGTTCACTCAGGTCCCACCGCGATTCGGTTGCCCGCAGAATCTGTTCGCCATCGATCCGGCAGTGCTGGAACAGCCACTGCCACAGGCGAATGAGCACACCTGGGCCATGTGCCTGGCCCAATGCCGCGATCTGGTGGACCGCCGCCGCGCCCGCACCGGCATCGCGGCCGAGGTGCGCGAACTGCTGGTCCCCGGCGGTGTCGACGGATTCGCGGCACCGCCCGGAATCGATGCCGTCGCACGGGATCTCAATATGAGCACCCGTACCCTGCGCCGCCACCTCGACGCGGCGGGCACCAGCTACCGCGCGCTGCTGGATGAGGTCCGCCGCGCACTCGCCGAGGAGATGCTGACCGCCACACCGCTTTCGGTGAGCGATGTGGCCATCCGGCTCGGCTACGCCGAATCCTCCACCTTCATCTACGCCTTCAAACGCTGGACCGGCGCGACACCGGCCGTCTACCGGCGCGAGCGCGTCGTGCGGCGCTAATTCGGCGGCACGCTGATCCAGCCGCCCATCGCGATACTGCGGAAATGCGTTGTCATGCGGTGGGTTTCGTCGATCACGTGCAGGGCGACGGCCGGGTCCGGCGCGTAGTCCATGACGCGGTCGGGCAGTTCGAGTTCCCACTCGCCGCCCAGCACCGATGCGGTGCTCGGTGCGACTAGCAGCGGGCGGCCCGCGAAGGTGGTGACGGCCGCGGAATGCGCATGTCCGGTGAGCACACCGACGATGCGTTCGTCGGACGCGACGACCTCGGCGAATTTCTCCGGCTCGGCCAGCGAGATCGTATCGATCACCGGGCTGAACAGATGGGCGGGCGGATGGTGCAGCGCCAGCAGAATGGGCGCGTCGGCGGGCGCCGCGGCCAGTACGCCGCGCAGCCAGTCGTAGGTCTGCTCGGTCAGTTGGCCACCGGATTCGCCGGGAATGCTCGAATCCAGCAGGGCCACGGTCAGATTGCCGACCCGGTGCGCGTGGTTGATCGGCGCGGTCGAGGCGGGTTCGCCGAGCAGCGTCTCGCGGAAGGCGGCGCGGTCATCGTGATTGCCGGGCAGCGTGTAGACCGGGATATCGGCATCGAGCGCCATGCGGGCCTCGGCGTACTGATCGGATTTGCCGGAATCGGTGATGTCGCCGGTCACCAGGATGGCATCGGGCCGGCGGCGCAGATCGGCGAGGAAGGCCATCACCCGCTCGGCGCGTTCGGCGTTGCGGGCGCCTAGATCGAAATGGGTATCGCTGATCTGAGCCACCAGGATCATCGGCGTTCGCTTTCTCTGGGATATCGCTCCATTGCGTCAGAGTGTGCCGACGTCGCGTGCACGGCACTCCATCAGGCTAGATGACCTGCGGGTTCCGCGTCGCCATGAGGCTGACCACCGGTAGAAAGCCGGAGGGTCGGTAGTGGTGGCGGACACAGCGATACCGGCGGGTTTCGGATGTCAGCCCTGCTGTCCGATGATCGACGCCCACAGCGTTTGCATCGACCGTAGGAAGGCCTTGCGCTCGGCGGGGGGCAGTGGGGACAGCAGCCGGTCCTCCTGCTCCTGGATATCGCGTTGTGCACGATCGCGAGTGGTTCGACCGGTCGGGGTGAGCGATACCAGCCGCGCGCGCCGATCGGCCGGATCCGGAGTACGTCGGATGAGGTCGCGCTGTTGGAGTTCGTCGAGCACGCCGATGATGCGGGTCTTATCCGCGCGGATCTTCTTGGCCAGTGCGGCCTGGGTGTAGACGGGTTCGTCGCCGAGGCCGAGCAGGACCACATAGCCCCACATCGTCAGTCCGTGTCGCTCGAGAACCGGCAGCTCCGCGGCGGCGAGGGCGCGGCCGAGCGGCACGAGCATCGCGGCGAGATCGGGGCGCTGCACTTGCGGCATGAGTAGAAAATACTGCTTGGCAAGTGATAAGCATGAGCTTACGATAAGCTTGCGCTTACTAATTTGGACACATCGAGAGGACTGAAATGACCACCGATTCCGAAACCAGTGCGGTAACCGCCGAACTGCGCACCCTCAATGAGCTGGGGGCGAAGGTCGATCTCATCGCACTCGACGCGCAGGCCGTGCGCGCCAGCATCGATGTCGTTTCCCATGTCACCGCCGCCGATCTGGCCAAGCCGACGCCCTGCGCGGGCTGGACGCTGCACGGGCTGCTGGCGCACATGATCACCCAGCACTACGGTTTCGCGGCCGCTTCACGCGGCGAGGGTGACCTGTCGCTGTGGCGGCTGCGTCCGCTGAGCGAGGACCCGGTCGCGGATTACCGCGCCGCCGCCGAACATGTGCTGGCGTCCTTTGCCGAGGACGGTGTGCTCGAGCGGACCTTCCCGCTACCGGAATTCACCCGGGCCTTCGAATTCTCCGGAGCCGAAGCGGTCAGCTTCCACTTCATCGACTACGTCGTGCACTCCTGGGATGTTGCCCGAACCCTCGGTCGGACAGTGAGTTTCGACGACGACCTGCTCGCCGCCGCATTACCGGTGGCCGAGGTCGTCCCGGGCGGCAAGGCGCGGCTGGCACCCGGCGCCGCGTTCGGCCCGGTGATCGCCTGGTCCGGCGACTCCACCCTCGACGACATCGCCGCCATCCTCGGCCGTTCCCCGAACTGGCCCGCATAGGTCTATACGCCCGCGAGTCCGGCGGTCGCCGCGCACCGATCAGCCTGCCGCGCACAGAATCGCCCGGTATCCCGTGCGCGGCACGCGAAAATGCTCGGCTGGCACCCGACGGCGCGTTCGGTCCGGTGATCGCTTGGTCCGGCGATTGCACCCCCGACGACATCGTCGCCATCCTCGGCCGTTCCCCCAACTGACCCGCATCGGGTCTGTGCGCCCGCGGACCGGGCGTGCCGAGTGATCTGCTTCACATGGTGTCAGGATTTTCGTCGCTGCGGTGTCTTGTATTCGAGCCCCTCGGAGCGAAGGAGACACCATGAGCAAGAACACCAATGTGGTCGTGATCGGCGGCGGATATGCCGGAGTGATGGCGGCCAATCGTTTGACGCAGCGCGACGACGTGACGGTGACCGTGATCAATCCGCGCCCGGTCTTCGTCCCGAGGCTGCGGTTGCACCAGCTGGCTGGCGGGACCCACGATGCGGTCGTCGACTACCAGGAGGTTCTGGCCGAGGGTGTCCGGTTGGTCGTCGACAACGCAACGCGGATCGATGCGGTCGAACGCAGTGTGATGCTGGCCGAGGGTGACGGTATCGGCTACGACTACCTGATCTACGCGGCAGGTAGCGGCAACGCCGGGCCGCGGGTGCCGGGCGCGGCCGAGTTCGCCTACCCGGTCGCGACTTTGGAGGCTGCGCAGCGGCTGCGGTCGGTGCTCCTCGACACGCCCATGGGGGCCGCGGTGACGGTGATCGGGGGCGGCCCGACCGGAGTCGAGACCGCCGCCGAGCTGGCCGAGCAGGGGCGCAAAGTCACCTTGGTCTGCGGTGGTGTCCTCGTTCCGTACCTGCACCCCAAGGCGCGGCGCACGGCCCACAAGTACCTGGCCAAGCTGGGGGTGAACGTCATCGAGGGCCCCGATGCAGCCGTCACCGCGGTGACGCGGGACACCGTGCGGCTCGGTGATGGCCGGACGCTGGCGAGCGACGTCACGATCTGGACAGCGGGCTTCGGGGTGCCCGACCTGGCCAACCGCAGCGGGCTGAGCACCGATTCCGCCGGGCGTGTGCTCACCGACGAGACGCTGACCAGCGTCGACGATGAGCGCATTATCGCAGCGGGCGACTGTGCGGCACCGTCGAATCTGCCGTTCCGGATGAGCGCCTACGTCGCGTACTGCCTGGGAGCGCACGCCGCTGACACCGTGGTGCACCGGATCGCGGGTGAGCAGCCCGCACCGATCGACCTGTCGTTCATGGCCATGTGCCTCAGCTTCGGACGGGAGGCCGGGATCTACCAGCTCGGCCACAAGAACGAGACCGGCATGCGGCTGTACTTCAGCGGGTCCGTGGGCAAGAAACTGAAGGAATTCGCCTGCGAAGCAGGCATCAAACACCTCGCGACCGAGGCACACAAGCCCGGCTCGCATCACTGGTTCAAAGACGGCAAACACCGGCCGCAACTGCTGGCGGCCCAGTGCGACAACACGACGGCATCGGTCGCGTAGGACACCGAAAGTCGTCACGCCCCGCTGCCGGTGACCTGCCCGCACGGATGGCGGCACCGCCCCTTGAGCCGGGCCGCCGCACGCCAGGTCATCGGCGGCCCGGATCGAACCGCTGCAAACGGGAGACAGGAGAGGACTCCATGGACACAACGAGTCACCCCGGCGGACAGCGGCGGCCCGGCGGCGCGGCAGCGGGTCGCGATCTCGGTGACCGCGCCACCGTCGAGGCGACGGAAACGTTTGTCGCGCACCGCAAGCTGCTGTTCACCGTTGCCTACGAAATGCTCGGATCGGCGGCCGACGCCGACGATGTCCTGCAGGAGACCTGGTTGCGCTGGGTCGCGGTCGACGCGGCGCACGTCGAGGACCACCGCGCCTACCTGGTTCGGATCACCACCCGCCAGGCGCTCAACCGGCTGCGGTCGATGAAGCGCCGCAGGGAGGCGTATGTGGGGTCCTGGCTGCCGGAGCCGCTGCTCACCACCGCGGATGTGGCCGCCGACGTCGAACTGTCCGAAAGCGTTTCGATGGCGCTGATGCTCGTGCTCGAGACATTGACCCCGACCGAACGGGCGGTGTTCGTGCTGCGCGAAGCATTCGGAATCGGCTACGACGAGATCGCGGCCGCGGTCGACAAGACCCCCGCCGCCGTACATCAGATCGCCCACCGAGCCCGCCGCCACGTCGAAGCCCGCCGACCGCGCCGGTCGGTCACCGCGCGCCAGGCCGAGGCGGCTGTCGAGGCATTCCGGCATGCGCTCGAGACGCGGGACCTGCGGGGCCTGCTCGACGTGCTCGCCCCCGACGTCGTGGCGATCAGCGACGGCGGTGGCATCAAACAGGCCACGCCGCGACCGATTTTCGGCGCAGACAAGGTCGCCCGTTTCATCGTCGGCGGCCTCACCAAGCACAACGTCACGGTTACCGTCGAGCCGACCACGGTCAATGGCGGCCCCGCGCTGGCTCTGCACGTCGACGGGGAACTCGACGGCGTCGTTGCGATGCACGTGGAGGACACCCACATCACCGGCATCTACTACGTCCGCAACCCGCAGAAACTGACCTATATCGAATCCGAAACCCCACTCACCCTGCGATGAACACCGGTCCCACTGTTCGAGGAGTAGATATGACCACGCGAGCACCGCTCGCCACCGATGCGTTTCCGACCGGCACCCCGGAAGGTGTGCAGCGCAGGGGAATTGTTCGGTGAACTCGGGCGCGGCTCACGAAAAGTTTGCGGGCGCTTGGCTATTCGATGGTGTGCAGCAGATCGTCGGCGCGCTGGAGGATCGCGTTGGTGTCGGGAGCGGGCTGGATCGGCTGCCAGAAGTCGGAACTCGGCGTGGCTCGCACGGTGAGTTCCGGGGGCGTGCGCCACGGTGCGGCCAGGCCGAGTTGCCAGGAGTGCAGGTAGGTCCGGTCGTACCGGCCGGACCTGTCGAACAGCGGGTCGCCGAGGATCGGATGTCCGATCCAGGCCAGGTGCACCCGGATCTGGTGGCGGCGGCCGGTGATCGGGCGCACCACGAGCAGGGAGTGTTCGTCGGTGCGCAGGACCGTCGCGAATCGGGTGACCGATGGATAGTTCTTGGTGGCCAGTAGGTCGGTGTCATCCACGAACCAGCGGCCCGCCTGTTCGCGAATGCGCTCGCGGGGCGCGGCGATGCGCACCCGGTTCTTGCGCCCGACACTGAGCGGCAGTTCGATGACGCCGCGATCGGGCAGTCCGGTCGACTCGACGATCGCCAGATACGCCTTCTCTGCCGTCTGCTTATTGAACTGCCTGGTCAGCTGCCCGTGCGCGGTCAACTCCTTGGCCAGCAGCACCAGTCCGGAGGTCACCTTGTCGATCCGGTGCACCGGGTACAGGGTTTCCCCCGCCGCGGCCGCCGCCTCGACGACATCGGTGTCGTGCCGCTCACCGGTGACCGAAATCCCCGCGGGCTTGTTCAACGCCAGCACCGCGGCGTCCTCGGCGATGATGCAGCTCGCGCGCAGTTCGGCCCACTCGAAATCCACCGGACGAGCTTAGGTCCTGCGCTATCGCCTCTTACCATTGCGCCGCAGTGTGTGCGGACGCAGGCGATTGAAGCCGCGGACGCGGACGCTGCGCAGGTTGCGGATATCGAACTCCGGATTGCCCTCCAGCGCGGCGGCGGCATCGTCATCGATGAGTACGGTGCCCGGGCGGGCGACGCCGGTGAGCCGGGAGGCGATATTGACCACCGAGCCGTACAGATCGCCGAAGCGCTGCAGTACCGGACCGTATGCCACCGCGACCCGCAGTTCGGGTGTGCCGCCGACCATCATCGTGCTCTCCTGGATGGACAGTGCGATCCGGGCCGCGTCGGCCGGATCCTCGGCCGCGAACATGACCTCGTCACCGACGTTCTTGATGACCCACCCGCCGTTCTCGGTGATCGCGGCGGTGGTGGTGGATTCGAACGCCTCCAACAGCGTCGAGAGTTCGTCCGGATGCAGATGCCTGGTGAGCCGGGTGTAGCCGACCATATCGGCGAAGCCGACCGCCAACTCCCGCACCGCCTCGCCCGCTGTGGTGCCCGGGTCGAGCGAACGGGCCACCGCCGCGGCCAGATGGCGGCGCCAGGCGTAGGTATTGATCTGTTCGAGCGTCGAGATGGCCGCCTCGGTGGCGGTGCGGGCGGTCTCGGCCGGATCGGCGCCCGGCCCGGCCTCGGCGATGCGATCGCTGATCTCGGCGAGCACCATGTCGACCTGCCATTCCGCGAGTCGCGCCATACCCTGGCCGACGGTGCGCACGGTCGCGGCCTGCTGCCGGGAGTCGGCGGAGGAGAGCGCGTTGAGCGCGCGGAAATTGCGGACCGCGGCGATATCGGCGTCGGTGTAGTCGACCGCGTCGTCGTCGACGCCGGCCGGGAAGCCGAGCGCCCTCCACAGCCGTTTGGTAAGGGTGGTGTTCGCCCCGGATTGCTCGGCGACCTGGGTCCGGTTGTAGCGGCGAGGTCCGTCGAGCAGATACGACTCCACGACCGACTCGACCAGCTCGGATATCTCGGTGGGGACCATGATCGGTACCTTACGGGCCGGGCCGTGCCCGCAGGGTGGCAACCGAGGCGGGTAATGGTGACCGCACGGTCGCATCGGCCGCCGACTGTGGTCGGTCACAATCGGCGGTGCGCTCAGCTCAGGTGCAGCCACTGTCCGGTCGATGGCACGCCCTGGTCGTTCACGACGAACACCAGATACCAGCCCGGTGGTGCGAGCGCCGGATTGGTCGGCAGCGTGATCGTCACCGAATCCGGTGCGGTGCTGGTGAATTCGAGATCGATCAGGCGTTGCTCGTTATCGGAGGAGTGGGTGCAGGCGCCCGGGCGGACGAGATTCACCTCGCGCAGGGTGGCGGCGGTCGTCGCGGTGACGGTTGCGCCGTAGGCGACGGTATCGCTGGCCAGCGCGAGCCGCGGCCGCTCGCCCTGGAACAGATAAGGCGGCCAATAGGTTTCGATGCGCAGTTCCTCGGTCTTGCGCGCCGGATTGGAGCCCGCGGTGATCACCTTGCCGTCGGGGGTGAGCAGCGCGATGGAGTGGTAGAGCCGCGGGACGCGGCACGGTGCGGTGTGCATCCAGGTGCCCATGGCCGGATCGAAGATCTCGGCGTGCGGTGGTGCGGCGTGCGCCATCTCCTCCATGCCGGAACCGCCGGTGGCCAGCACCGTTCGGTCCGGGAGCAGTACCGCGCTCAGGTGCATTCGCGGGTGGTCCATCGGCGGCCCCGGTTGGTATTCCGGTGCCGCCGCGGTCAGGTCGACGATTCTGGTATCGGCCAGCGCCGGTGCGGGACTGTGCATATCGAAACCACCGCCGCCGAGGATCATGACCCGCTGCTGTTGCGCCGGTGGCAGCAGCACGCTGGTGGACTGATTGCGCGATCCCGGATCGGTGAGGCCGGGCACCTCCACGGTGGCGCCGGTCGCCGGATCCCAGATCGACGGTCGCATACCGTTGTTCGCGCCGTACTGGCCGCCGGTGTAGAACAGCCTGCCGTCGGCGAGCAGGACGAGATGTCCGTACATCGGGATCGGGCCGGGCGAGGGCAGCTGGGACCAGGTTTCGGTCCCGGCATCGAAGACTTCCGGAATGACGGATAGGAAGTTGTCGGTGCCGAGACCCGATACCGCGACGATATTGCCGTTCGGTAGCGGTGCCAGTGCCGGATACCAGCGCCCGAAGGTCATATCCGGCTGAGCATTCCAGGTCGAGGTCGCCGGGTCGAAGATCAGTGCGTCCCTGAGCCCGTAGAACGGGTCGTAGCGTTCGGTGCCGCCCGCCGCGAGTAGTCGGCCATCCGGCAGGAACGCCTGGCCGACACAGAACAGGTCGATCGGGGTGGCGGGCGCGCTCAGTTGCGGCCGCGGGTAATGCCATACGCGAGTGCGGAATTCGTGCGCGTCGTGCCGGTCGGGATCGTTACCGGAACCGGCGAAGAACAGCACGTCACCGGTGTGCAGTACGGCTGCGTGCACCGGGTTGATCTCGGTGCCGAAATCGAGAATTCGCCACAGGCCCATATGCGGCGCGTGCGTGAGATCGGTCTCCAGTTCGAGCACGCGCAGATATCCGGCATTGGGCCCCTCGGGTGCGTCGATGGTGAATACCACCAGCTCCGGCGGCGCGTCCGCATGGGGCAGCAAAGCCACTGCCGCGCCTTGGTTTTCGGCGAATCCCCAGTCCGTCTTGGCCCACACGCTCCAGCCGTCGACCGCGTGACCCGAACCCTCCAGACCCCAGCCGATGGTGTAGACACCGGCGTTCACACCGTCGGGATCGTCCACCGCGAAGACGATCAGTTCCGGCCTGCCGTCGCCGTCCAGATCCGCGGCGGTGATGCCCGCGCCCTGGTTCTCCCATCCGTACCAGTCGGGCACCTCGAGCCACGGTGTCCATTCGCCGACCGCCCCGTCGACGGTCAGGCCCTTGGCCAGCCGGAACTGTCCGCTGTTCGGGCCCGGCGGATTGTCGACCGTCAGCAGGACCAGGGTGGTCTGGCCATCGATGGAGGTGAGGCAGATATCGGCGCCTTGGTTCTCCCACCCGTACCAATCTGGTACGGCGATCCACGGCGTCCACCCACCGGTCACCGTGCCGTCGGCGTCCAGATCGCGCCCGATCCGGTAGAACCCCTGGTTCTGGCCGGGGGGATTGTCGATGAGGAAGACCACCAGGTCGAGCCGACCATTGCCGTTCAGATCCCCGATGGCGATGCCCGCGCCCTGGTTCTCCCAGCCGTACCAATCTGGCACCGGCAGCCACGGCCCCCAACTCCGCGTCGTTCCATCGGTGGCCAACCCCTTGCCCACTCGATAGGACCCGGTGTTCTGCCCCTGTGGATCGTCCACCATGAGCACGACGACATCCGGTGTGCCGTCACCATCGATATCCGCGACCGCGATCCCGCAATCCTGGTTCTCCCAGGCGAACCAGTCGGGCACCGGAACGAATTTGCCTGCCACGCAATACATCGTCGCGCCGCAGGCGCCAAAGTGCGCGCTGTGCGGCGAAGTTGGCCGATCCTGCCTAGGACTGCTGGTACGGCAGCAGGGATTCCCTGGACCAGGTCAGCGTGCCCGCGGCCAGATCGGCGATAACACTATCGAGCCAACGCAATTCGGCCTCGGTGACCGCACGCTGGTACTCGTCTTCCAGCATCACCACCCGGGGCAGATGCATCGCGGCGGCCTGTGCCGCATCGGCATCCATCTCGGCGAGCTTCGCGCGCACCGACTTTGCGCGCCGCTCCAGTTCGGTGCGGGCGCCGTCGGGGCCGAGCAGCATTAGAAATGACAGTGCCGCAGGGAAATCCGGATATTCGTTGCGCGGTTCGCCGATCATCTCGGCCAGCCAGCCGGCGCAGGCCGCGCGGCCAGCATCGGTGATCTCGTAGACGGTGCGCTCGGGATATTGCTGATCGCGTCCGGTCTCGCGCACGGTGACCAGCCCGGCCTCCTGCAACCGGCCGATCGTCTTGTACAGCGCGGCGCGCTGGGCGACATTGACGACCTTGTCCTTGCCCCACTCCTTGATCCGCCGCTGGATCGCATAGGGGTGCATCGGTTCCAGATGCAGGATGCCGAGCAGCGCCATCGCCAGTGGCGAGCGCTTGAACTGCGTCGATGCCGTCATACCGACCATTCTAGTGGTGTCCGGACAACTAGGGTCTCAAGAACTAGTTGCAAAGGAACTAGTTTGTGTGTCACTATTGGTTCACCAGCGGAAGCCGCCCGGAAGGAACAGAGAAATGACCGCCAAGACCGCCACCCGGATCCACGTCGACCACGAGACCACCAAGCGCCTCGGTGACTGGACCGCCGCCGATACCTTCGACGTCACCGCTCGCTATGGCAGCGTGGTCATCGACCTGCGCTCGCCGCTGATCACAGGCGACGGCGAGATCGTGGTGCACGCCGACCTCGACCACGCCATGGTCAAACTGCTCGTCCCCGACGACGCCGTCATCGACCAGACCGAACTGCGGTGGACCGGGCGCGGTCGGGTCAAGGATTTCGCGCGGCCCAAGGACGCAGCGGGCCGTGTCATCCGCCTCACCGGCACCAGCAACCGGAGTGAATTCCGTGTGCACCGTGCGGGTATCGCGGTGCTGTCGGCAATGTTCTCGCGGGAGTTCTTCGAGGATGCGCGCCGGGCGCACCGGGAGGGGACCCACCCCACCGTCGCCGATCCGGCCAATGCCCCACGCTGATCCGCGCGGACGTCAGTGCCCAGCCTCGGGTGGGTACCGAGGCTGGGGCACTTGGCATTTCGCTGCGGATTCAGAGTGCGAGTGTCGGGTGCAGTCGGTTGTCGGGATCCGCGGCGGTGCGGATGCGCCGGAGTCGGTCGAGGTTGTCGGCGAAGTAGCGGCGGGGGGAGTCCGATGGTTCGAGATAGTTGACGTACGCGCCTGCCGAATGTGAACCGAGATTTCGATGGGCATCGGCGATCCACTGCCCGGTGTCGGTCGGACCGTCGACGATCCACTGCAGGACGGCCGCGTGGTCGCGCCACGGGAAAACCGTTGCGTCGCCGGGGAGATCGCGCACCGCACCGTCGAGCGGGTCGATGAGTACTCGGCCGGTCGCATCCGTGAGCGTGGTGAGGGTTTCGATGATCCGGTCGGCCAGGCCGGTCGAAATATTGGCTACGACATCGGATCCCGCGACCGCGCAGGTGCGTGGCGCATCGATGCCACCGGCGAGCGCGTCGATCGCCTCGAGATGGTCGAGGGTCTGTCGCCGGACGGACAGCGGGTCGGTACCGGTGGCCGCGGTCAAGGTGCGGGTGTGTTCCGCGCCGGTGTCCGCGGCGCAGACCAGTAGGACCGTGCAGTCCATGGCGCCGTGGCCGTCGGTGGAGGCCTCGACATTGGCCCAGGCGCTCCGGTCCGCGGTCGACAGCCAGTCGGCCCAGCCGGTGATCACTTGTGCCAGTCGTTCGGCTGGAAAGGTCAGGCGCACTATGTCTTTGGGTGTCGCGGGGCAGGTCAGGAAGGTCAGCGAGGTGACGACGCCGAGTTGCCCGCCGCCCCCGCGCAGCGCCCAGAAGAGGTCCGGGTCGCTGGTTGCGGAAACCTCCGCCGACTCACCACTGGAAACCACGATGTGCGCCGAATCGAGCCGGTCGCATGACAATCCGTGCTGCCGCGACTCGATGCCGATACCGCCGCCGAGTGTCAGACCGGCGATGCCGACCGTCGGACAGGTGCCGAGGGGCAGGGTCTGCCCGAATCGGTGCAGACCGTGCTGCACATCGGATAACGAAGCTCCGGCCCCGACGGTGACCCGGCCCCCGTCGTAGCGCACATCGCGCAGTGCGCGCAGATCGATGACCAGCGTTCCGTCCGCCGCGGACGCCCCTATATAGGAATGTCCGCCGCCGCGCGCCGCGATCCGCAGTCCGGACTCCGCCGCGAATGCGACCGCCGCGCGCACATCCTCGACCGATGTCACCTGGACAACGGCGGCCGGAGTTTTCGCGTCGAACCGGGGATCGAAGAGTTGTTTCGCCGAGGCGTATTCGGCGTCGCCCGGCCGCAGCACGCGGCCACGCCACTGCGGGGGTTGTGCGGCGGCACCGCCCGACCATGCGAGAAATCCGGAGCTGGCCAGCGCCGCCCCGGCTCCTAGTGCGCCGCGCAGAAACGACGCCCGTGACATGCGATTGCCGATGCGATGGACCCTATCGCCGCGACCCGTCGCCGCCGCGCCGCCGCACCGGAGGCGTCTCGGCGGCTATTCGAGATCGGAGAGGACCTGCGCCGTGTCGAGGCCGGTCGTCAGATAGTTGACGAAATATTCGTTGTTCAGCGCATAGGGTGAGCGCCGCCGCCGGATCAGGGCGATCGCGTCATCGACCGCATAGCCCAGGTCGAGCAGGGTCTGTGCGACCACCAGCCCCGACCGGTTGTAGCCGTACTGACAGCGCACCATGACCATGCGCCGCGCGCGGACCGCCGCGGCGGCGATCACGGCCAACTCACGCGCCGCCGCCAACTGCTCGGCGTGCAGCGGCCCATCCGGTATCGCGAGGTGATGGTGTTCGATCCCGGGTCCCGGCCCGTGCCCGTCGGCCTGGAAAAGACTGATCACCACATCGAATTCGGTGCCGACCACCACGGGCACCCGTACTCCGTCGCCGCTCCCGTAATGATGTCCGCCCATCCACAGCTGCGGCACGATCTCATCCCACGGCGCATCCGCGTCGGGTGTCGGCATACCTTCGATCCGCACCATCGCTGCCTCCCCACGGCCACCGGCCCACACCTGCCGGGTCGGCCTCATTCCACGGTACCGTCGGCCAGCGCCGCCGCAACGGCCCGAGAAAATGCGCGGATGCCCCGGTTCCGGGGGCAAGCCTTCTTTGGTCTGTCCACCAAGATCACGGGCCCGATAACGTCCCAACGAACGGTGCCCCTCGCCGTTCGGAAAGGATCGACATAATGCGCACCCGCCTCCGCGCCGGACTCTTCATCGGCACCCTGCTGCTGGCCCCCATAGCCGCCACCGCCCCAGCCTCGGCCATCCCCCTCGAACCGGCCACCCCCACCACCCAAACCACCCCCTCCGACCAGGCCACCCCCATCTGGCAGGTCTGCACCACCCCAACCCCCGACCTCACCTGCTACCTGATCACCCTCTCCTCCAGCGGCTCCGGCCGCTGACCCCCACCCAAAAACCACGCCTAAAAGTTGAGAAGGCGCTGGTGCCGGGCGTTCTCGACGTTTGCCTGCATGAGCGCATGGTGATCGCTTGTCCAGGGCTGGATTTGCTGGGCCGAGTGTTCGGGTTTCGGGGGATGTTCGTCGGAAGGTTGGTGGCGCGAGGGTATTTCGGGGCGTGATCGAGTGGGGAATGGGTGCCGGGCCGCGGCTCGGCACCCATTCGATCTGGTGGAGGGTCAGCTGAAGCGGACTTCGGTGATGCGCAGCGATGCGGCGCGGACATCGCCGGACAAACACGGGCCGGTCAGTGCTGATGCGTTGATGATGCCGCCATCGTCGATGACCATCTGCCCGCCGGTGCCGGGGCCATCGACGATGACCACGGTGTTGGTGTTCGCGGTAGCCATTCCGCTCGGGACGTGCCAGGGGCCCCTGATCCGACTGATCTGACCATTCGACCAGTTGATCGACCCGTCGATATTCCCGGTGGCGCCCAAGCAGCCGCCGGTGCCGTTGAAGGTGCCGTTCACCGTGGCGGTGGGGGCGGGGGTGCCCGTGCAGCTGCTGAGGTTGCCGCTCCACGTCGCCGTGATCGGCGCACTCGTCATGCTCAATGGGGTGGTGGTGAAATCGAATTGGCCGCCGGAGCAGCCTCCGGCGATCGGATCGGCCGTGGCCTGCGCCGCACCGAAGACCGTGGTGGCGAGTGCGGCGGCGGCAACCGATGCTGTCGCGATCTTCCGGGAAATTGCCATGTAATTACCTTCTCCTGTTGATCGGCTGTGACCTGATGGAGCAGCTAACGACTAGCAAAGCGGGAAGATCGTAATCCGTGCGCCGTGGACCCTTATCGGCACCCGCCGATAAGGGCCGTGACCAGTGTCAGTGCCCGGCGGCCCTGGCGAGGTGCTCGGGATAGCGTGCCCCGGCGAATGCGGTTGCTGGGGCAGCGGCATCGATGCGGGCGAGATCGTCTGCGGTCAGTGTGATCTCGACGGCGGCGACGTTCTCCTCGAGGTAGGTGCGGCGCTTGGTGCCGGGGATGGGGACCACATCGTCGCCACGGCTCTGCACCCAGGCGAGGGCCAACTGTCCTGCGGTAATGCCCTTTTCGGCAGCCAGCTCGCGCAATGCCGCGACGATGGCGAGGTTGCGGTCCAAATTGTCCTCGGCGAATCGCGGTAGGCGGCGGCGCATATCGTCGGCGGGCAGATCGGCGGTGGAGGTGATCGCACCGGTCAGGAAGCCGCGGCCGAGTGGGGAGAAGGGCACGATGCCGATACCGAGTTCCCGGCAGGTCGGCAGCACCTCGGCCTCGATATCCCTGGTCCACAGCGACCATTCGCTCTGCAGGGCGGTCACGGGGTGGACCGCGTGCGCGCGACGGATGGTCGCCGCCGAGGCCTCCGAAATTCCGAGATGGCGCACCTTGCCCGCTTGTACCAGCTCCGACAGCGCGCCCCAGGTCTCTTCGATCGGGACATTCGGGTCGACGCGGTGCTGGTAGTAGAGGTCGATGTGATCGACACCGAGCCGGGCCAGTGACGCATCGCAGCTCTGCTTCACATACGCCGCATCGCCACGGGCGCCCATGGAACCGTCCTCGCCCCAGACGATGCCGAATTTGGTTGCCAGCACTACCTTTTCGCGGCGGTCGGCGATGGCCTTGCCCACCAGCCGCTCATTGGTCTCCGGGCCATAGACATTCGCGGTGTCCAGCATGGTCACGCCCAGATCCAGCGCACGGTGGATGGTGGCGATGGATTCGTCATCGTTATCGCGCACGCCATAGGCCTGGCTCATGCCCATGCAGCCCAGCCCCTGTGCACCGACGGTCAGCTGTCCGAGCTTCCTGGTCGCAATCATGCGTGGCTCTCCTCCTTGGTCGACGATCGAGTGACGCACGTCCTCGACGCTACGACCTGGAGTGCCCTCCAAGTCAAGGCATAATTCAGTTCGCGAAGGAGCCGATGACGACCGGGGCGACGAACTGTTCGAGCATGGCACGCTCGTCGGCATCGTCGCGACCGGGGGCGGTGAGCAGCGACATGATCACGCGGGCCAGCCAGCGTGCCAGGCGGGATCGGTCGGGGTCGGTGGTCGGCGGCAGCAGGCCCGCGGCAATAGCCTCGATGACCTCGGAGGATTGCCCGATCTCATTGGCAATGCCCGCATCTCCCGCGGTGAACCAGGCGATGAGTGCCGGATCGGCGCGGACCTCGCGCAGTGCGGCGAGCATGACGGTGACAATGCGCTCGCCCGGATCGGTGATATCGCGAGCCTGCTCCGCGACCGCCGCCGCGACCCGACGAGCCTCGCGGTGCACGAACGCGATGCGCAGGGCTTGGCGGTTCGGAAAGTAGCGGTACAGGGTGGCGCGCGAACAGCCCGCGGCCTTCGCGACATCGCCCATTCCGGTATTCGCCACACCACGCTCGATGAACAGCTGCGCCGCGGCGTCGAGAATCTGTTCGGCCGCGATATCGGCGCGCCTGGGACGCAGCCAATCTCCGGGCCGCCCGCCCGTCACCGGGCCGCCCCGTATCCCACTGCCGCCTTCATGGCGACACCCGGAACGGCACCCGGTCCGGCCAGCGCACATAGCTGCCGGGGGCATAGCGGACGCGGTCGATATCGACGACGAAATCCGGACAGCGCGAAAGCAATTCCTCGAGCGCCACACATGCGACCATGCGTGCGGCGGCCGCGCCGAGGCAGTGATGGTTGCCGTGGCTGAAGGTGAGGATCTGCTTGGGCCGTCGAAGCACATCGAGTTCGCTCGCGTCGGGACCGAACTCGCGTTCGTCGCGGTTCGCGGAGGCGTACAGCAGCAGTGCGCGGCGTCCGGCCGGAATGGTCGTGCCGTGCATCTCGGTGTCGCGCACCAGGGTGCGCGCCAGGCCCTGCACCGGCGAGGTGAGCCGCAGGAATTCCTCGACCGCGTCCGGGATGAGCGCCGGATTCTCGATCAGCAGCCGTCGCTGATCCGGTCGCTCGGTGAGCAGTTGCACCGCACCGCCGAGATTGCCGGTGGTGGTGTCGTTTCCGCCGGTGATCATGGTGAAGGCGAAGCCGAGAATCGAGATGATGCCCGCGTAGTCGCCGTCCGCGCCCATGCCGGCGGCGACCAGATGCGAGATCGTATCGTCGGCGGGCTCGGCGCGGCGGCGTTCGATCAGCTGGGTGAAGTACTGCATCAATTCACCGATGGCCTCTTGGGCATCGAGCGGACTGCCGCCGGCGGAGGCGGTCATGATGAGATCGGTCCACTCGTCGAATTTCGGCCGATCCGGTTGCGGCACACCGAGATAATGCGCGACCACCATGCTGGGCAGCGGTTTGAACAGTTCGACGACGATATCGCCCTCGCCCGCCGCCCGCAGCCGCTCCAGCCGCTCGACCACGAATGCGCGCACCTGCGGTTCGACCGAACGCACCTGGCGTGGCGTGAAGCCCTTCATGACCTGCTTGCGGAAGGTCGTGTGATCCGGCGGATCGGTGAAGACGAACGGCCGCGGCTCGGGCAGGCCGATTTCGCCGAGATCGCGATAGTCGACGGTCAGCCCGTTCGCCGAGGAGAACGTCGTGACATCGCGCGCCGCCGCGTGCACATCCGCATAGCGGGACAGCACGTAGTAGTCGCTCGCCGGATCATCCTGGGGCACAACGTGATGCACGGGATCGTGCGCCCGCAGCTCGGCATACATCTGCCACGGGTTGCGCCAGGTCTCCGCGGACCTCAATTCGAACCGCGGCCGGTGAGACAACTCCGTCTTCATGAACCGAGCGTAAGACAAAACCTCAAAACTGTCTAGAACGCGTTCTAGGCAAGGTCCGCCGCGCCAGTGCGGGCGTGCTCATTCGGCTACGGTGACGGGCTCGGCACCCGTGGTACTCAGGATGGCCGAAAGTCGTTGCGGCACTTCAGGTATCGCCCAGTAGAAAACCCAGGTGCCACGACGCTCGCTGTCGATCAGGCCGGCCTCGCGCAGCACCTTGAGGTGGTGGGAGATGGTGGGCTGGGACAGGTCGAACTGTGGGGTCAGCTCGCAGACGCAGACCTCCTCGCCGGGGCGGGAGGCGATCAGCGACAGCAGCCGTAGCCGGACCGGATCGGCCAGCGCCTTGAACGCCGCCGCCAGCTCCGTCGCCGCCCCGTGGTCCAGCGGGCTGGTCAAGGTCGGGACGCAGCAGGCGTTGGCGGAGCCGATTATCGGCAGATCCTGTTTCGACACCTGTCTATATTGACATTCATCGATTCAGGCAGCAATCTGGATCGATATTCATCAATACAGCCAGATTGGCGGGGGTCTTGTCGCGACCTGGTGAACCTACGAACTAGGGGAGCGTCGTGACCGATCAGTACAGCGAACTTCGTGAGACCGTCCGAGCGCGGTATGCCGAGGCCGCGAATATGGTTGCCGACAGTGGTGCCGCCAACGATTGTTGCGGCAGCCCTTCGGTCGAGGTCGACGCCAACTTCGGCGCCAGCCTCTACGGGGCTGCCGACCGCGACCAACTCCCGATCGCCGCGACCGCCGCGTCCCTGGGCTGCGGCAATCCGACCGCGGTCGCCGAACTCCGCGAGGGCGAGCGGGTGTTGGATCTGGGGTCCGGCGGCGGCCTCGATGTCCTGCTGTCGGCGCGGCGCGTCGGTCCGACCGGTAAGGCGTACGGGGTCGATATGACCGACGAGATGCTGGCCCTGGCGCGGGAGAACGCCGCTAAGGCCGAGGCGGCGAACGTCGAGTTCCTGAAGGGCACGATCGAAGCGATCCCGTTGCCCGCCAACAGCATCGATGTGGTGATCTCCAACTGCGTTATCAACCTGTCGGTCGATAAAACCGCCGTATTCGCCGAGATGGCCCGCGTGCTCGTGCCCGGCGGGCGGATCGGGATCTCCGACGTCGTCGCCGACGATGCGCTCTCGGCGCGGCAGCGTGCCGACCGCGGCGATTATGTCGGCTGTATCGCCGGTGCGCTCTCGTTCGCCGAATACCGCGCCGGGCTGGCGGCCGCCGGCTTCACCGAAATCGAGATCACCGCAACCCATTCCGTGGCCGACGGCATGCATTCGGCGATCGTCAAGGCCGTCAAACCAGTGCCGCAGCCGACTGCCGAGGTGGCACCGTGCTGCGGACCGACCTGCTGCTCATGAGGCGCAGCGGTCAGTTGTCGCCGACGACATCGGATACCGTTTCGGCGAATGCCCGGATCAGCGGACTCTCCGCGGCGGTGCGCCACACCAGTGCCCAGCGGGAGGGCGCGGCATCACGGATCGGCACGAATGCCAGGCCCGGCCACGGGTAGTAGCCCGCGAACTCCGCGACGACTCCGGCGACGCACTGTCCGGAGGTCACCGTGTTGACCACCTGCTGCCACGTGGACATCACCGGGCCACGCGCTATCGGCCGGCCCGACGGCGTATGGAAGGGGTTGATGGCCTCCTCCATGTAATGGGGAATCGAGTCACCCGCCACCACCGTGCAGTCGCCGAGATCTTCCAGGCAGATCGAATCGCGTTGGGCGAAGGGGTGATCGGCGGCGACCATGAGCAGCACCGGGGAGGTGTGGGTGACCGGGCCGACGGTGAGATCGGGTTCACGCACCGGCAGCCACAGCAACGCCACATCGACCTCGCCGGACCGCAACGGATCCAAGGGCGCTGGCGGCTGGATCTCCCGATGCTGTAGCTGCGCTGCCGGATAGCGGTGCTGGAACGACTCCATCGCCTCGACGAGATCGTCGAGCCCGAACGGGTGCGGTCCGATACTGCCCAATGTCAGCACCCCGGCGGTGCCGCGCGCGGCGGCGGATACGCTCGCGACACCGTCCATGATCTGCCGGTATCCCGCATTGAGCTCCTGATACAGCTGTGCGCCCAGCGGGGTGAGCCGGACCGCCCTGCTGGTGCGGTCGAACAGCGCGCCACCGACACGCCGTTCCTGCTTCTTGATCGATTGGCTCACCCTCGCCTGGGTGACGTGCAGACGCTCGGCCGTGCGACCGAAATGCAGCTCCTCGGCCAGTGCCAAGAAGATCTCGATATCCCGTAACTCCACTTCGGTCCTCACATCAATACACGCGAGATGTGAATACCGTAGTTGCCGGTTACGAGAAGTGATCAGTTCAAATCGATTATCGGGTCGATCGATTCCGCACGACAGCCAGCGTGACGCTCGCACCGAGAACTCATCGGGAGTCGGAGTCGCCCGATCGTGGTGAAATCGGGGTCTCGAGTCGGAATGCGGCCTCGATGCGGGCGGCGGCTGCGAGCCCGCGGCGTTCGGCGAAGGGGGCGGTGATCAATTGCACCCCGATCGGCAGTCCTTCGGCCGATAGCGCCGCTGGCAACGTGACGGCGGGCAGGCCGAGATAGTTGGCGGCAATGGTCAACTGTTGTGCGGCATACATGTGCGCGACGTTCGCGCTACCGCCGAGGTCGTAGCCGACCGGCCAGGGCAGGGCCGCCGATACCGGGCCGAGCACGATCGGATGGTCGGCGAGGAACCGAGACCAAGCGGCGCGCAGCGTGAGACGCTCGCCGAGCGCGGACATGTAGCCCGCCAGGTCCAGCGGCGGGAACAGTTCGAGCGCGGCGTCGATGAAGGCGTTGAGCCCTTGGCTGCCGACGCGGCGCATGAGATCCAGACGCTGGGTCACCACCTCGGTCGAGACGAGTCGGCCGTAGGCCGTTGCCGTTTCGTCCAGCCGTGGCGCTGCCACCTCGGTGATCGGATGCCCGGCGCGCGCGAGCGCATCCGCGGCCTGCCGCACGGCCGCGCGCACCTGCGGATCGATGCTGCCGTCCGCGCAGACCGCGACCGCGGGCGTTGCGGTGGGATCGTCGAGGTCGCGGGCCGGGATCCACGCCGGATCACGCACATCGCCATCGATCATTACCGCGAAGGCGGCCGATAGGTCGCGCACCGAACGGGCCACCGGCCCTGGCGCGGCGAACAGCTGGTTGGTCGGCGCGGGTGCCGGTCCGGGCAGGCTGGACGCGACCGCGACCCGGCCGGGTGTCGTGCGCAGGGAGGTGACGCCGCAGAACGCGGCGGGCACCCGGAGGGAACCGCCGAAGTCGGTGCCGAGTCCGAGCGGTGTCATACCGGTCGCCACGGCGGCGGCGTCGCCGCCGCTGGAACCGCCGGGGCTGCGCGAGGCGTCCCATGGATTGATGGTCGGGCCCGCGGCGTCATTGTCGGTGTGCCAGCGAGTCGCGAAGTCCGGCATATTTGTTCGGCCGATCACGATCGCACCGGCCCGCCGCAGCGCTGCCACCGACGGCGCGTCCGACGGCGCGACCGCGTTCGCCAATGCCGCGACACCCCAGGTAGTAGGGCTGTCGGCGACGTCGAGATTGTTCTTGACGGTGAACGGCACCCCGTGCAGCGGTCCGATCGGCTCCGCGCGCCGATCGGCCTGCGCCGCCGCGTCCAACGCCGATTCCGCGAATACGGAGGTGATCGCCGCGATCGAGGGATCGATCTCCGCGATCCGCGCCAGATGCGCCGACACCACCTCCGTCGCCGTGACCTCACCCGCCGCGATCATGGCGGCGAGTGACACCGCATCGCGCGTCCACAGCGCGGTTGCCTGGCCTGTTGTCATCATTTCCTCATTTCGTGGGTCAGGCGATTGCCGGTTCAGCGATATCGCTCGCGCGCTCGGGAGGGGGTTCGCGGGCCGGATCGGGTTGTGCGGCAAGGCGTTTGCCGAGCAGCACGAACAAAAGGATCAGCCCGGCCGTCAGCAGGATGTGACCGGCTCCGGCGAGCAGCGCGATCACTTCGGAGCTCGATCGCCCGAGGACGGTCAGGGTGCCGTGGACGGTCATCGCGGCGACGGTAATGACCAGACCGATGTTGTAGACGGTGAAAAACCAGCCGAACAGCCGGTGCGCGCTGAGGACGAACAGCTTCTCCAGCGCAAGGACGATGAGGAACAACAGCATCCCCAGCGCCAGCAGATGGGTGTGGACCACACCGAGCTGGGTCTGCCCGGTGAAATCCTCGATCTTGGTGAGTTCCCGGTAGTACAGACCGGAGACGACCCCGACGATCATGTAGATGTGGGCGGTATTGAGGATCGTCTTCATCGCCGTGGTGTTCATTGCGGTGCCCGTCATCGCTTCTCGCCCCGCAGCAGCAGTGCTGCGGTGGCACAGACGAATGCCGCGGTGAGGCCGTGGACGCCGATCGCAGTGGCGGTGGAGCCGTGGCGGAGCAGAATGGTCAGCATGTCGCCGGTGGGCATCAACGCGATGGTCACCAAGGCGATGCCGGCAGCGCGCCGCTGCCGCGCCGCGATCAGCGCGAACACGATCAGCCCGGTCACGATGTCGCGGACGCCCTTGATATTCAAGAATCCGGTGGCCTCGCCGCGCGGCCAGTCGGGCAGGCCGAAGTTCGGTGCCATCGAATCCGGTGCGAGCAGGTAGCCGCACCCGACCGCCATGATGAACGCCGCACCGAGCAGGGCCCCGGCGGTGCCGAGCCGATCGGTGACGGTGCGCGAACCTTCTAGGGCCGCAGTGGTTTCTGGGTGGTTTTGAACGGACAACGATCTCTCCCGCGTCAAGGTGTAGAACAGTGCCGGTGTCGGCAGTTCCACCCTGCAATGCGCCCGCCTGCCCGATCAACGACGGATCGGGTAATGACCTATTAGTCCAGAGTTATCGCCGATGCGGTGGATCGCGCAGCGGCCACATCGGTGGGCGCACCAATCGAGGGCGCGTTCGGCTACGAACAGCTGCGTAGTACGCACCGATTATTCATCGAAGGGGGATCAATGCGCAGGTCGGCGTTCTGGTTCTGGGGCAGCAGGATTGGAGCGGGGGTGGCCGCGTATTGCGCGATCTTCGCGGTCGGATCATGGTTTTCCGATAGCGGCTACTGGCGAGCCTATGCGGTCGCCGGGATCGGCGGCGTCGTCGCGTGGTGGTTCGGTCACCGGCTGGGACTGCGAACCGCGGCCGAGGAGCGCGGGCCAGTGGCGCATCCGGACATTGCCCAGCGTCGGTGGGAGCTCGGGCAATGTATCGACGCGTTCGGTGCGGAGGATCCGCGCACGCTCGGGGCCCAGCTGGTGCTCGCCGATGCGTGCTGGGCGTCGGGGCAGCAGGACGAAGCGCTCTACTGGTACATGGCAACCCACGCCAGCTGCCTGCGCGCCCTCGGTTCCGACCATCCGATGTCGATCAAGGCAGAGCACCAGTTGCGCGACGCGCACCGCCGATCGAGATTCGGCCTCGGCGAGAATGATTCGGCCGGGTCGTCGGATTCGTCGTAGCCGACACCACCCTGATCGCGGACGCATTCGGCGGCGGTGCCCCCACCTGCGTCTCGTGCTGATCAGGATCCCGATGGTTAGGCTGCGGGCTTGTGCGTGGGCTGTCGCGGTTGTGGTTGGTGTGGGGTGTCACTCGGATGCTGATGGTGGTGTTCACCGGAGTGACGGTGCTGCCGCACAGCATCTGGGATGCCGCGGCCGCGGACTTGACGCTGTACCGCGAATGGGCCGAACTCATTGTGTCCCAGAATATTTTCCCGCTGCACGACGAGCGGTGGCAGTACCCGCCAGGTGCCGCTGCGCTATTGGTGCTGCCCTGGCTGCTCGGTGGCGGGCACGGCTACAACTGGTTGTTCTTCGCACTGGTCGCCGCGGCGGACGCGGGCGTGCTCGCCCTGTTGATCCGGGCCGCGTCGCGCGAGGGCCGGGAGACCGGGCCGTGGGTCTGGACGCTCGGGGTGGCACTGCTGGGCCGGGTCTGTTATGGCCGATTCGATCTGATCGTGGCGGCGGCCGCGGTCGTCGCACTGCTGTGGGCGACGCGCCGTCCCGCGGCGGCTGGCGCGGCCGCCGCCGCGGGCGTGCTGCTGAAGGTGTGGCCGCTGGTGGTCGTGCTGGGGTTGCGCTGGCGGGCGCTGTGGCGGATGAGTGCGGCGGCGGCCGGTGTCGGGGTGCTGGCGAGCGTGGGGCTGACGGTATTGGGTCCGGGCGCGTGGTCGTTCCTGCAGTTCCAGTCGAAGCGTGGCTTGCAGATCGAATCCGTCGCTGCCACACCGCTGTTGATCGCTCGGCTGATGACCGGCGACTGGCGCATCGTGCATCGCTATGGGGCCGAGGAGTTGTCGGGGCCGGGGGTTTCCGCCGTGGCCCTGGGATGCGTGACGGCCATGATCATCGGCGGCGCGGTGCTGCTGGTCGCCTGGTGGCGCATGCGCCCGCCGGCAGCGGATCTGGCCTTGGCCGCGGTGCTGCTCGCCTTGGCGACCAGCCGGGTACTCAGCCCGCAGTACCTGGTGTGGGCGGTGGCGGTGGCCGCGGTCTGCGCGCTCGATTCGCGCACCACGCAGCGCCCCGTCGTGGTCCTGGTGCTGGTTACGGCGCTGGCGAGCCAGGTGGAATTCCCGTTCGTCTACGACCGGGTGGCCACCGGAAGCTGGCCGGGCGTGCTGGTTCTGACATTGCGCAACGGCCTGCTGGTGTGGGCAACCGGGTGGTCGATTGTGCGGCTGTGCCGCAGCACCGGCTACACCTCGATTTGTGAGCCCATGATGACCGTGCAGTCGCGGGGAAGGCCGAAGTATTCGGCGGCGTCGGCGGTGATGTGGCTGGTGGCGATGAACAGTCGCTTGCGCCAGTTCGCCATGGTCGGGGCGTCGCCGCGGCGCAGTTCGATGGTCGAGAGGAAGTACGAGGCCTGGTCGAGTTGCAATAGGCCTTCGGTTTCCGCGGGGTCGAGCAGGGCCAGTGCGGCGGGCACGTCGGGGGTTTCCATATAGCCGTATCGGGCGGTAACGAAGATGATGCCGTCGTCGCGGTAGCCGAGGTGGTCGATGGCGACGCGCTGGTCCAGCGGAACGCGTGGCACGGGCTCGGTTTTGATGGAGATGATCACGATCTGCTTATGCCGGACTTGGTTGTGCTCGACATTGGCCCGCATGGCCAGCGGCGCGGTTTGTTTGCCGCGGTTGAGGAAGATGGCGGTGCCGGGAACGGTGATCGCCGAGGTAGCTCCGCTCTGTAGTTCTTCGACGAATTCGCCGAGCGATCCCTCGCGGCGTTCGCGCTCGGCGGTGACGATTTCGCGGCCGCGCTGCCAGGTGGTCATGATGGTGAACGCGGTGACGCCGATCAGCAGCGGCAACCACGCCCCGTGCACGAGTTTGGTCATATTGGCCGCGACGAACAGCAGGTCGACCGCCAGCAATGGGATCGCGCCCAGCGCGATCAGCCACAGCGGTGTCTGCCATTTCGCGCGGGCGACATAGAAGAACAGCAGCGTGGTGATGGTGATGGTGCCGGTGACCGCCATACCGAATGCGTAGGCCAGCGCCGCCGAGGTGCGGAAGGCGAAGACCAGGGTCAGCACCGAAACCATCAGCAGCCAGTTGATCCATGGCACATAGATCTGGCCGATGGTGGACTCCGAGGTGTGCGCGATGCGGAGCCTGGGCAGATAGCCGAGCTGGGCGGCCTGCGCGGCGACCGAGTACGCGCCGGTGATGACCGCCTGGGAGGCGATGACGGTGGCCGCGGTGGCCAGCAGCACCATCGGTAGTCGCCCCCATCCGGGCACGAGTAGGAAGAACGGGGCGCTGATATTGGCGGGATCGTCGAGGATCAGCGCACCCTGGCCCATATAGCTGAGTACGCACGCGGGGAAGACGAGGACGAGCCAGGCGCGGGTGATCGATCGGCGGCCGAAGTGACCCATATCGGCGTAGAGCGCCTCGGCGCCGGTGACCGCGAGCACGATCGCGGCCAGCGCGAAGAAGGCGATGCCGAAATGGCCGAACAGAAAGCTCAGCGCATACGTCGGTGACAGCGCTCGCAAGATCTCCGGATGTTTGCCGATGCCCGCGATACCGCACACACCGATCGTGACGAACCAGGCGATCATCACGGGCCCGAAAACCCGGCCGACCGCGGCGGTTCCGCGCTTCTGGACCAGGAACAACGCCACGATGATCACCGCGGTGATCGGCACGATCAGCTCTTCCAGCGAGGGTTGTACGACCTTGAGTCCCTCGACCGCCGACAGCACCGAGATCGCGGGGGTGATCATGCTGTCGCCGAAGAACAATGACGCGCCGAAGATACCCAGCGCGGACAGTACGGCGGCGGTGCGGCGGCCGCCCGGCGCGCTCCAGCGCCGCAGCAGCGTGATCAGCGCCATGATGCCGCCCTCGCCATCGTTATCGGCGCGCATCGCCAGCAACACATAGGTGACGGTGACAATGATCATTACCGACCAGAACACCAGTGACACCACACCGAATACGTTGTCCCGGCTGACCGGAACCGGGTGCGGGTCGCCGGGGTTGAACACCGTCTGCAGGGTGTAGATCGGGCTGGTCCCGATATCGCCGAACACCACGCCCAGCGCACCGACCACCACCGCGAGCCGGGCCGTATCGTGCGTGCCGGACGCACCCGACGCCTCTGCTGTCGCTTCCGTATGCGGTCGGTCGGTCACGATGATCCTCCTCGGCGCGGATCGTTGTGCCAGCTGCCCGCGCATCGTGCCGGACGATACCGGCCCCACCCGCCACCTTCAGCACATCCCCGGCTACACGCCGTTTCCGAGCCGTCCTGAACGGGGACGGGAGCGGCCGTTCGAGCGATAGCAAGGCCGGATGCGTATCGCTGCCAGGGCGTGATGGACCCGCTGTACGGCTTCGCTGGTATCGCGCTCGGGATCGTGACTCGCGCCACAGGATTGCTACAGGTGGGAACTCCCGAGGTTCGCGTGCGACTACCGATCCGTCAGCGCCGATGCCCGCGGATCTCGCGGTGTCACCAACGCTGAATCGTCAAGTGGCACACCTGGTGAAGGGTTGGTAGTGAGAGAACATCGTGGCTTCGGCGTGCGCCGGGGTCTGGGGATTGTCGGGGCGGGCGCGGTTGTGGCCGTTGGTTTGCTGTCGACGGGTGCCGCGAATGCCGATGCGTTCGTCGCATTGCCGGACGGGCAGAAGGCCGGTCCGGGCGTGAACGTCATCCGCAATGGCGAGCATGCGATTGTGTCGCCCTCGTTGGCGGCCAATGGTGCCGGTCGCACGGTGTGGGTGTCGGGTAATGCGATCGCCGAGGTCGCTGTCACGCCGGAGGGTGCGGTCGGGCCCAATAACGGCCCTTCGGGCGCTGCGGGCACCAATAATTCGTCGACACATGGCATTTCGCAGCTGAGCACGGGTTACATCGTCGGGTGCCAGGTCAGCATTGCCGACAACGCGATCTCGGCGGGAGTGTCCGGCGGAATCAACCTGAGTGGGGGATCGCTCGGCGGCTCGGTGGGCCTGAACCTCGGGCCCGGTGAGGTGAAGTTCGTTCAGATCGACTACAAGGACATTCCGAAGCCCGGCACGTACTCGGTGGAGTATCAGGACGCCGAGATCGAGATCCAGGGCTGTGCGGGCTATGCGCAGGCGCGTGCGTACACCGTTGTCGAAATCATCGGCGACCACTACTCGAAGACCACCCTCTATGGGGCTCCGTTCAGCATCGGCTGACCCCGTATCTGTCGAATCTCCTCTCGTTCAAGCGAATTCACTCTTCGAGGAAGTCAAAGATGATCAACCGCAAGCTCATTGCCCGGCTCGCCGGCCTGGGTATCGCGACCGTCGCAGCTCTGGGATTCTGCGCAACGGGCGCGGCGAATGCCGATACCTTCGTACCGCTGCCCGGCGCGCACCTGACCAAGACGCTGTCGGACGGCACCGTCGTGGACATCACGCTGTCGGGTGAATCGGCGAATATCAACCCCTCGATGGGGGCGACGCCGCTGCACCGCAATGCGTGGGTGTCGGGGACGGCGTCGGTCGAGTTGTCCGGGCCCGGCGTCAGGGGCGGCCGCATCGCCCCTGGTTACGTTGTCGGCTGCCAGGTCAATATCGCCGGTGGTGGCGCCAATAGCGGTGTGACGGGCACGCTCGACTGGAGTGACGGGCAGAACGTCAAGCCGGGTGTGGGCACCAATAGCGGCGCCAATCTGACATTGGGGCCAGGCCAAGCGAAGTCGTTCTTTCTGCTCGACCTCGAGCAAGCAGATGATTTCGGCCAGGAGGCCCACCGGATCCGGCACGAGTTCAAGGGTCCCAGCGGTGGTGTGTCCTGGGCCGATGAAACCATCGACCTCAATGGATGTGCCGGGTATGCCCAGGCCCGTTCCTTCGTGGGCGTCGAGGTGGAGACCGCCAACGTCGTCACCTGGGTAACCGTGTGGGGCGAGCCGTTCAGTATCGGCTGAGCGATATTCCGATTCCTACCGGCTGGGTCGCCGGATGAGCCGATATCCCTGGTAAAGGGGCATCGCGAGGCTATCGTCACTGCTGAGCATCAGTTGCGTTCGATTCCTTTTTCAGAAGGAGTGATCTCGACGATGAACAAATCTTGGTTGGGACGTGCGGGCTTGACCGGTGTCGCCGCAGCCGCCGTCGTGGTGATCGCCGCGGCTCCCGCATCGGCTCATGTCACGGTGTCGGCGCCGGATGCGGCGCGTGGTGGTTCGGCGGTGCTGGAGTTCCGGGTACCGAACGAATCGGTGACCAATAGCCCGACCGTCGAGTTGGCGGTGCAGATTCCGGGTGTGACCGCTATCGATACCGAGGCGGTGCCCGGCTGGAAAGCGGTGACACACAAGGACGGCAATGTCACCACTGTCACCTGGACCGCCGACTCCGGTGGCGGGATCGGGCCGGGACAGTTCGGGGAGTTCTCGGTGCTCGCCAATGGACTTCCCGATATGGACAAACTCACCATGCCAGCAGTGCAGACCTACGCTGACGGCGAGGTCATCAAGTGGGATCAGTCTGCCAGCGATAAGGGTGAACCCGAATACCCTGCCCCCACATTGGCTTTGGCGGCCGAACAGTCCGGTGGGGCCGAAAACCACGGCGACATTCCGGCGATGTCGACCAGCGGCGGGGCCTCCAGCGATGACACCGCACGCTGGCTCGGAGTCATCGGTATCGTGCTCGGCGCGCTCGGTCTGCTGATCGGTGGCGGCGCGGTGATGCGGCGCAAGTAATGATCGAAACCTCGGATCACGATCCGTCGTGACGGCTTGGATCAGCAGATGACCGAGCGCGGCTGATCGAGCCCTTCCGACTCGCACGCGCGTGCCGAATGGGAGGATGGGCATTGTTATGAACCGCTTGCCCATATCGCCGCACCTGCGGGCAATCCGTGCGGTGATATTCGCGGCGATCGGTGTGTTGTTGTCCGCTGTCGGCCACGCCGAGGCGTCCGGGCACGCGGTGTCGTTGTCGACGCTGATCGTGGCGTTCGCCGCGACGGGTTCGGTGGCGTGGGCGCTGGCCGATCGGCAGCGGGGAATCATTGCGATCGGCGGTGGCCTGCTGGTGATGCAGGCGGCACTGCACCTGTGGTTCGGTGTCGCGGTGGTATCGGGCGCGCATGGCGCATCCCACGCTGTGGCGGTGCCGGGTTCCCTCGCACACGCGGGTTCGCTGGCGATGATCGCCGGGCATGCGGTGGCCGCGGTGATCTGTGCGGTGTGGCTCTGGTGCGGCGAGCGGGCTTTGTTCGCACTGTTGCGCGCGTTGTATTCGCGGATTCTGGCACCGCTTTTGCTGGTGTTGATCCACTCGATAGTGGACGAAGCCGGGGTCGGTATTCCGGTTGTTTCCGAGTGTGCGGCTGTGCCCCTGCGCGGTGCCGTGCTGCGTCATGTGGTGGCTCGACGGGGACCGCCGGTAGGCGTGGTCGTGGTCTGAGAGTCCGCCACGGGCAGCCGGAATGGTTCCGGTGCAGTGGTGCGGGACCGGTAGCCGACGATCCGGTCGGCGCTACATCGGTTCGGCGTGCACGAGTGGCGGACGCCGCCGCCGTGGCCTGCGCGTCCGTCCTGGACGGTAGGTGCGGCGAGCTTTCGCCCAGCGGTCGCCGCAGGAAGGTCCGCGCACTCGTCGGTGCGCGGGGATAAGCCCATGTGCGACCGGTCTTTTCAACGCCGCGTGCTGCGGCGTCGCTGAACCGAGATTGTTCGATAAATGCATTCACTATTGAGAACGCTGCCGTTCGGCAGTGGTATTTCGTTGTCCCTCCTGACATTTCCCGTGGTGCACCCGGGTGAGTCGTGCCGGTCTGGAAACCGCTCATGTCCGACGAAGAACTGACCGCGCTCGCGCTGGCGGCCGGTAAGGGGGATCGGGCGGCGCTGGCCGAGTTCATCCGAGCGACGCAACGTGATGTGTGGCGTTTCGTCGCCCACCTGACCGATGTGCAGTCCGCCGACGATCTCACGCAGGAGACCTTCCTGCGCGCCATGCGCAGCCTGCCGCGGTTCGCGGGTCGGTCCACCGCCCGGACCTGGCTGTTGTCGATTGCGCGGCGGGTGGTCGTCGACCGGTTCCGCAGTGCCGCGGCCCGACCGAAGAACGCGCAGCTGGCCGAGTGGCAGCAGGACCTGGACCATCGCCGCGCGCACGAAAGACCGGATTTTCCAGAGGAAATGGCGATTGCCGATCTGCTGCGCGGCCTGCCCGCGCAACGGCGGGAGGCATTCGTCCTGACCCAGGTACTCGGCCTGTCCTATGCCGAGGCGGCGCAGACCGTGGGTTGCCCGACGGGAACCATCCGCTCGCGGGTCGCGCGGGCTCGCGAAACCTTGGTCGCGCTGTTGCAGGCGGCGCAGACCCCCGCGTCCGGGGAACCGATCGGTGCTCCCGTGCGACTACCGCTCGGTGCGCACCGCCCGATCGGTGGGATCGGGCCGGGTATCGCGGAGGTGGTGTGATGGGCGGGCTGGAGCTGCGGTTGGCGGGGGTGTCGTGCCGTCACGGCCGCATCGAGGTCGTCAGCGATGTCGATCTGGATGTTCCTGGCGGGCAGCGAGTCGCGCTGACCGGCACCAACGGTTCGGGCAAGACGACGCTGCTGCGTGCGGTGCTCGGTCTGCACGGCGCGGTCCGCGGCGAGATCACGGTCGGCGGGCGTACCGGCGGCGGCACTGCCGAGCAGGCGTGGCGTCGCCGGGTCTGCGCATGGATTCCGCAGCGTCCGGCGGCTGGGCGGTTCCCGCTGCTCGCCGGTGAACTGCTGGCCAGCAGCGGGGACCGGGCGGCGGCCGAGGCGATGGCGGCGCGGCTCGGGGTCGCCGCGCTGATCGACCGACCGCTGGACACGCTGTCGGGTGGGCAGTTGCAGCGCATGCACCTGTCGCGCGCGGTGGGCTGTGTGGCGGCGGGCGCGGGTGTCGTGCTGGCCGACGAGCCAACGGCCGCACTCGATTTCGCGGGACAGGACGAGGCGGCCGAGGTTTTGGCCGGACTGCCGGTCACGCTCGTCGTGGTCACCCACGATCGGGCGCTGGCGCGGCGCTGCGACCGGGTGCTGGAGATGGCGGCGGGCCGGTTGCGGGAGGTCGAATGAGATTCGTTGCTGCGGTGCGCATTCCGGCAGTTCGCAAGAAGCGGGTGGCACCGTGAACGGGCCCGCGGAGGTGGCCGATCTGCTCGGGCTCGTCCCGGTGCGGCGGGCCGGACTGGCATTGCTGCTCGGGTCGATCGGGTTGCCGATCGTCGGGGTGGTGATCGTCGGGCTCGACATCATTGCGGTGCGGTTCGCGATGATGCACGTCGCGTTGCTCGGCGCTGCCGTCGGGATGCTGACCGGACTCGATCCGGCGCTGTGCGGGCTGGTGGCCTGCGCGGTCGCCGGAGCCGGGATCTCGCCGCTGGCCCGCACACCGGAAAGCCTGTCCGGGGCAATGGGATTGCTCATGAGCCTGGCCATCGCGGCGGCGTTGCTGGTGCTCGCGCTGGCGGGGGTGAACGCGTCATCGGCGTTCTCGCTGCTGTGGGGCTCGATCCTGTCGGTGCGCACCCAGGACGTGATAGTGCTCGCGGCACTGGCGATTGCGGTGCCCGCGCTGTTGTGGTGGCGGCGGCGCGACCTGGCGCTGCTGCTGCACGATCGGGAGTTGGCGCTGGTATCGGGGGTGCCGGTGCGGTGGCTGACGCTGGTGCTGCTGGTGTTGGTCGCGGTGGCGGTGGCCGGGGCGATTCGACTCACCGGTGCACTGCTGGTCGATGCGCTCACGCTGCTGCCCGCCCTGGCCGCGCGGCGACTCGGCCGTTCGCTGACATCGATCATCGGCTGGGCCATCGGTATCGGCGTCACGGTCAACCTCATCGGCTTCGTCCTCGCCCTCGCCTTCGACCTGCCACCAGGGCCGGTCCTGGTCCTCACCGCGGGGGCAGTCGCCCTCGCGGCCCACCTGATCCCCGAACGGAGATACAACCCATGGCACGTTTCCACCCACTGACCGCGGGGCTGGCCCTCGTCGTCGCCGGTGTACTGCTCGGCGGCTGCTCCAGCTCCGACGGCGACCACGACCACGACGGACACCAGCATCCGAAGATCGTCGCCACCACGACCTGGGAAGCCGCGTTCGCGAAAGCCGCAGGCGCGCAGGATGTCACGGTGATCGTGCCCGCGTCGGTGCACCACGCACCCGACTACGACCCCAAGCCGTCGGATCTGACCGCGGTCGCCGAGGCGGATTTCGTGCTGTACGCGCCGTTCGAACCGTTCGCCGCCAAGATCAAGGAGGCGGCCGGTGCCAAGGCGAAGCTGATCGAGGTGAATCTCGACAACTCCGCCGATAAGGCGACCGCGCAGGTCAAGTCGCTCGGTACCCAGTTCGGCACCGCGGCGGCCGCCGATGCCTGGACGGCGACATTCACCGCCGAATACGACAAGCTGGGCAAGGACATTCGGGCCGCATGGCCGGGCGGCAAGCAGCCGACCGTGGTGGCGCAGGTCTTTTCGACGTGGGCGGCGCAGTTGGCGGGTGCCGAGGTCGTCGGCACCTATGGGCCCGAAGCCGTGACGCCGGGACAGCTGTCCGCGCTCGCGGCGAAGAAGCCCGAGTTCGTGCTCGACAACGCGCACATGTCGAGCGGAACCGTGCTGCCCGACAGCGGCGCGAAGCAGGTGTCGATCGTCAATTACCCGAGCCGAGATCAGGAACTGCTGACCGTCTACCGTGACGCGGCCGCCGCGTTGAAGAAGGTCATGTCCGGTTCCTGAGGACTGTGGGGCAGGCAGGTGAAGTGTCTGCCCCACAGCCGATTTCAGCCGATCGCGGCCCGCATGGCCGCCCGGTCCGGTTTACCCGCCGGAGTCAGGGGCAGCGCATCGAGCAGCAGCAGCGATTCGGGATGCTTCCCTCGCTCCAGTCCGTGCGCACTCAGGTGTGCGCACAATCCGTCCAGGTCAGGTGTGCGACCGGGGCGCGGCACGACGCATGCGGCGAGCCGTTCACCCAATCTCGGATGCGGCACACCGACGCACGCGACATCACGGATGTCGGGGTGACCGGCGAGCAGCTGCTCCACCTCGGCCGGGCTGATATTCGCACCACCCCGGATCACGATCTCCTTGAGCCTGCCGACCACGTGCAGGCGTCCTTCGGCATCGAGAACGCCGAGATCTCCGGTGCGGACCCAGCCGTCGTCGGTGCGATAGCGGGCATCGAGTTCGGGATCGCCGACGTAGCACAGCGGGGTCATCGGGCCGCGCGCCACGATTTCACCGGTCTCACCCGCGGGGGCGGTTTCGCCGGTATCGATGTTCGTGATGCGGATCTCGGCGACGCGGGGATTCGGGCGGCCGACGATAATGCCGGGACCGGCTGCGGCCGTATCGGTTTCGCCGATATCGGTGTGGCAGTTCACGCCGTCGGCGGAACCGTAGAGGTTGATGACCGAGCAGCCGAAGGCGTTTTCGGCTTCCTCGGCGGTGGCTCGGTCCAGCGGTGCACCGCCGAGCACGAGTGCTCGAAGCGAGCTGGTATCGGTGCCGGATGCGTTGTGTTCGAGCATCATTCGGATCATCGCCGGGACGCCGAAAACGTGGGTCGGCCGGTGTCTTTCGATCGCGGCCAGTGCGGCCTCAGGGGTGAAATAGTCGAGCAGGATGAGGGTGCCGCCATGTCGGGCCAGGGTGACGGCGGTGCCGCTGCTGCCGAAGGCCGAGGCGAGGGGGACCAGGAACAGACAGCGCGGCGGTTCGCCCTCGAGCAGCGCGGCCAGGAAGTTGCCGCGGCCGCCAGCGAGCGCATTGTGTGAGTAGGCGATCATTTTCGGCTCCGACTCCGAACCGGAGGAGACCAGGATCCGGGCGGCGGCATCGGGATCGGGACGAGCCGGGACGAACAATTCGCCGTCCGCGCGCAGCAGTTCGGCGAAGGAGATACATCGCTGCGGGGCGGGGTCTTTGCCGACGGCGGCGACGAAACGCAGGTTCGGCAATTCGCCGAGCAGCGCAGCGAGGTCCTCCGCGTGGGCGTGGCCGCGGAAATCGGTGGCGGCCAGGACGCCGACGGCTTCGGCGCGGCGCAGCAGCGATTCGGCCTCCCGCATGCCGCGGCCCGCCGGAAACGGCAGCGCCACCGCGCCCAGCGCGGCCAGGGCCAGGTCGGTGATGACCGCTTCGCGCGAGGCCGGAAGCTGTACGCCGACAACGTCTCCGGGACCGACGCCCGCGGCGGCCAGACCCGCCGCCAGACGACGCACCAGCCGGTCGAGTTGGGTGTAGCAGACCTTGCCCTTGGCATCGAGCAGCGCGGTGCGGTGCGGGTCCAGGCAGCGCTGCGCACGAAACAGCGAATACAGATCGAGGTCGGGACACGCGCCGTCGGCGGCCCACGAACGGCGCAGCCGACGCGGGACCAGATCATGTAGCACAACGCTCATCGGAAGCTCCAGGGAGACGAAACAGTAACAGCGCCGAGTGAGTCGGTGGTCATGGCGTCGGTGAAGCGCGGGTCGCCGGGCAGATCGGCCAAATCGGTGGTCACCGCGGTGGCGTCGATTCCGCTGTCGCGCAAGGTGGCGACGGCTTGTGCGGTGGACAGACCGCGGACCCGGTCGGCGTGCTCGATGGCCGCCGCGGCGTGCTCGTCGGTGGGAGCGAGCCACCCGTCGGCGGTGGCCAGTGGTCGGCGGAACCCGGCCGGTCGGCGCGGGTCCAGGCCCTCGGTGGCCCGGCGCAGCGCGGGCGCGGTGAGCAGATTCGCCGCCGCGAGCAGCGAGGATTCGACCCGGACACCGCGACCGGTCTGCTCGCGGGCGAGTAGCCCGGCCAGGATCGCCTCGCTGCCCAGCATGCCGCCGAGCACATCGAGCAGCGTCATCAGCGACGGCATCGGTGTTTCATCCGCGGGCCGCGCGGCCTCCCCGACGCCGGTTCGGGCCTGCACCATGAAGTCGGTCCCCATCGGGGCATCGGTGAGCCGCCCAGCCCAGCCGCTGGTGTAGGCATAGATCAGGCCGGGGTTGGCCGTCCACAGATCATCAGCGCCCAAACCGAGCTGCTCGGCCTTGCCGGGCGCCCAGTTGTGCAGAAACACATCCGCTCCGGCCGCCAACTCGCACAACCGTTTGCGATCTTCGGCCGATTTGATATCGATCTCGACCGCGTCCTTGCCCCGGTTCAGCGCCAACCAGCGCGCGGAGATATCCGAGCAGGTGGGCGGCATACCGCGCAGCGGATCGCCGCCCGGCGGCTCGATGCGCACCACATCCGCGCCGAGCAGCCCGAGCAGATGCGCGGCCAGCGGAGCCTGCACCCGACGTCCGGCCTCCAGCACGGTAAAACCCGCGAGCGGACGATCGGCGGTCGGTACGGAACCCGAAGCGACAGTGTGCCTTTCGCTGCCGAGGAGCAGCTGCCACGGCATCGTGTCCTCGCCATTGGTGCGCATCTCCTGGCCGCGCTCGGTGAGTGTGCGCAGTCGGCACACGTCCGCGCCGGACGCGTCGGCGGCGGCGCGCACCTGCGCCCAGCTCCGCAGCGCGGTGGTGTCGTGCAGTGCCCGGGGAATCGGTGCGCAGGCGGTCGCATAACGGAATTGAAAGGGTCGCCAGCCTTTTCGCAACGCATCCTGTGGTGCGTCCAACGCCCGCCAGAAGTCGGCCCACACACCGACTTCGAGGGCTTCTACCTCGAATTGGACGCCGTCGGCGGTAGTGAAGGGCGGCCCGCCCGGGGCCAGCGAGGTCGCTTCGTCATCGTCGGCGCACGCCGCCGCGAGATACTGGGAGATGGTCAACAAGGCCGTCCTGTCGACCGCAACGTCTACTCCGGTCAGCGCACCGCCGCGGGCGCGACCGATCAGTGCGGCGAGAAGTCCCTGCACCGTGAGGATTCCGGCGGCCGTCGAGGCGTAGTCCACTGCCAGACCGCGCGCAGTGCCGTCGCGTCGGCCGTGTACGAGCATCAGTCCCGCCGCGGCCTGCGCGGTCGCTTCGTCCTGTATTCGACTGCCCGATCCGCCCCAGGCCACCGCGGCGTGCACGGCACTACCGTCCGGGCCGGTCAGGGTCAGCGCGTCGGCGTCGCCGTCGACCGGTTCGGCGCCGAGCAACCGCAGGTGTTCGGTTGCCGTGGTGATCGGGCCGGGTGGGCTCGCGGTGCGAAATCGCATGCCCCGCAGGGGTGCCGTTAGCTGGTCGGTGCCGGGTGTCCGCATGGTGCCGGGTGTCATGGCTCTCCCTGTTGAACGGTCGCGCTGTCCGTGGGAACTCGGCGCGGCTGCGCGCCGACCAATCCCTCGGACAACAGCAGTCGGACCGTCGGGCACTCGGGTTCCCGGTCAGCGTGGAGGAGAAGTCATGACGCCGTTCACATCTCACAGTGCGGTTGCGGCCACTGCCGCATCGAGGCCGCTCGGGCCGGATGTGGATATCGCGGAATTGCGGGCGCGCGTGGCAGCTTTCGTCGCGGAGAACGTGGTGCCGCAGGAAGACGTGCTCGACGCGGGTGGGCCGCGGGCGGCCGTCATATCCGCAGAGCTGCGGGCGGCGGCGCGGACGGCGGGGTTGTGGGCGTTGCCGCTACCGGTCGAATGGGGCGGCCAAGGACTTCCGTTCGCCGACTACGTGTGCCTGGCCGAAGCCGAGGGCGCCAGCGATCACGGGCCAGCGCTCCTCGGCTCGGCCTCGCTGCTGGATGTGTCGATGCTGCAACGACATGCCAGCCACCGTGTTCGCGAGAGCTACCTGAACGGTCTGGTCTCCGGTGAGCTGCGCGCCGCCTACGCGATGACCGAACCCGATACGCCGGGCACCGATCCGGCCATGACGACCACTCGCGCGACCGCCGAACCGGATGGCTCGTGGACGCTGACCGGTCGAAAGTGGTTCGTCAGCGGCGGCGCCGATGCCGATGTGATCACCGTGCTGGCCCGCACCGATGGCGAGGCGCCCAGTCGCGAAGGGCTCACCCTACTGCTGGTGCCGACCGATACGCCCGGCTTCCAGATCGTGCGCGAGGTACCGGTGTTGGGCGTCGGTGGGCAATGGGAGATCGAAATGGACCGGGTCCGGGTATCCGGCGACCACGTGATCGGCGACCCCGGGCGGGCACTGGCCATCGCGGGCGAGCGGCTGCAACTCGGCCGAACGCTGCGGTGTCTGCGCTGGCTCGGCCAGGCCGAGCGCGCGTATGCGCTGATGTGTGATCGGGCCCGCGGCCGCAACCAGTCGCGCGGGCCATTGGCCGAACGGCAACTGGTGCAACAGCATGTCTTCGAGTCCTTGCTCGCCATCCGCGGCACCCGGCCGCTGGTACACAAAGCGGCCGCACTGATCAGCGCTGGTCACGATGCTCGGGTGGAGGCCGGTCTGGCGAAGGTCGCGGCGGCCCGAACGCTGCAGCAGGTCGCCGACGCCGCGATCCAGATTCACGGCGCGGCCGGGCTGGGACCCGATACCGCGCTACCTCGGCTGCTGCGCACGGGTCGGATGGCACGCATCCTCGATGGGCCCGATGAGCTGCACATCGAGGCCGTGGCGCGGCGGGTGCTGCGCTGACTCGGGTTCAGGTGTCGAACGGTGCGACCGCGCCGGTGTGGATGGCCAGGGCGAGTGCGAAAAAGTAGTCGCCCCAGATGAGTTCGTGCGCGGTGGCCAGGTTGCGATCCAGGTCATAGCACCCGTCCAGCAGCATGCCGGAATGGTTCAGATGCCGGGTTGTCAGCTGCTCGAGCATCTTGATCGCCCTGTTTCTCAGACCCACCGCTCGGTCCGGAATATGGTGTGCAGCAGCAAGTTTGAGCAGTGCGACGACTTCTATGGCGGCTGCGGAGGTGTCCGGCGGCGCGTCCGGTGTCAGCTCTGCGGGCGGAATCAGCGGGGCGGTGTCATCGATCAACTCCTCGGCGGCGTCCAGGTAGCCGGTATCGATATGCCAGCTCGCATCCGCCAGCGCCAGCAGCAGCCAGGCCCGTCCTCGGCTCCAGCCCGTCCTCGGCTGTGAGCACGCAACCCATTCGCCGTCGGTCCACGCCCAAGCCGGGGTGAACACCGGGTCGGTGCGCCATCGGATGAGGTGGGTATCCAGATGCGCTTTGGCCGCGGCCGTACCCGATGCCGTGGCCAGCAGTGGCTGCGGGCGCGCAGCGCAATCGCCGTCGGCCCAGCCCCGTGCCGGGGTGGACACTGGTTCGGTGCGCCGTGGGGTGAGGTGGGTGTCCAGATGCGCTTTGGCCGCGGCCGTACCCGATGCCGTGGCCAGCAGCGGCAGGATGCCCGCCACGCCATCGACGCGGGCCAGCAATCGCGGGCCGCCGAAGGCCGAACCCCATGGCAGCACGCCGAGTTCGTGATCGAAGTCGTCCAGACAGGCTCGTGCGGCTTCCGCGCCCAGTTCGGCAGCGGTGCGGTCACCTCCGGCGTTGGCCGCCAAAGCTGTTCCGTACCAGAAGATCAACCCGCGGGTCGCGGTATCCGCGCCGACCCAGTCCGCCAGGCGAGCGGTCACCTGCGCCGCGGCGGAACGGTCGTCGGCCGATCCGGTGTGCAGAGCCCGCAGCCACAGCAGACCCGCCCAGAAACCACCGGTCCAGGAACCCCGCGAGGTCGTCACCCACGCACCGCTGTTGCGCTCGGCATACAACGGCAACCGCTCACCCACGACAGCGCGCGTCTTTTCGGCACGGTCCAACACCGAATTCAACGCCACCTCGGCCCACCCGCTCATTCCTGCACCTCACCTGGGTAGTCCCCGATGCGGCGAAGCTGCGGATCGCGCCCGAGGCCCAAACCTGTGGATTCGGTGCCATTCGGCTCCGGCGTGACCTCGGCGTTTCGCTCGCTCATGCCCGGTCCCGCAATGCCCATACCACGGCGACACCCGCGGCGGTCACGAACTCCGCGGCCACCAGCAACCAACTGCTGCTGTAACCGATCGAAGGCACCACCGCGCCGAAAAGCGGTGGCCCCACCGCGAACCCGGCAAAAAACCCGGCCGACACCAATGCCGAGTCCCGCCCGGCCCGACCGGGTGCCGCCCGTTGGATCACCAGCACCATCGACACCGCATTACCCGCCATCCCGAATATCCCGACCGCGACGACCGCAACCCAGACCAACCCGCTCACCAGCGGTGCCGCGGCCATGAGCCCCGCAGCGCCCGCCGATCCGACCGCCAATCCCGCGGGCAACACCACCGCCATGCCGGGCCTACTCGCTACCCGCGCCCACCCGATCCGTCCCGCGATCCCGGCCACGCCGAGCACCGCGACGAGTGTCCCCGCCGTGGCGGCGCTGAGCCCGAGCCGACGCTCTCCGAACAGCGCGAGATAGGTATTGATCGAGGCCATTCCCGCACCCAGGAACAGTGAGTACACCGCCAGCCAACGCACGACGCTCGCCCCGGTCGATGCCACACTCGTCGAACCCATTGCGGCAGAGCCGATTTCCGGCTTGGTCGGCGGTGGATCGGTCGGCAACGTCCACCACACCCACAACGTGACCAGCACCGCCGAACCGGCCGCCACCAACACCGACACCCGCCAACCGGCGACCGCCGCCAACGCCGTCAACGGCAGCCCCGCCGCGATCGCGCCCAATTGCACGCCGGACTGCTTCGTGCCCGTCACGCCCGCTCGCTGCGCAGCCGGAACAACGGCCAAAATCGCCTTGTTGGTCGCCGGATTCGCTAATGCCTGCGGTAACCCACCCAATCCAACCGCCACCAGCAACACCGCGTAGCCCGGCGCGGCAGCGATCAACCCCAACGCGAGCGCGACCAGCCCCAACAAGGCAACCAGACATCGCCGCGGGCCGAGCGCATCCACCGCCCGCCCGGCCATCGGCGACAGCAAAGCGGCAGTCCCGAACCCGACCGTCGTCGTGAACCCCAACATCGCCGCGGACAACCCGAGATCCGGCACGATCCGCGGACCCAGCGCCCCCACCAAGAACAGTTGCAGCATGGAAAAACCCATGGCGGCGGTCAACACCCCTGCCACCGACACCGTCGCCACCCGGTCCGCACGGACCTGCGGATGCGTCTGCACCGCCGTTCTCCTCCCAGCCACGCCGCCGTTCGGCGACCCGAACTCACGTAGTCGGGCAAGAGGTTGTCCGGGTTCCCAGCGGAATTCTCCGACCGATTACTTCGCAGGCCGACCGCGCCGATTGCCGTGATGCGCTATGACTGATGCCGACGAACGGTCATCCATCCTCGATGTCGCGAACGCTGGTCGGGTTGATCGTGATCGCGTCGGCCCGGTCCAGATCGGCGTCGGAGTCGGATATCCAACCGTCCGTGACCCGGATCAACGAGCCGTCCGCGCCCTGATAGATCGGTGCGCTCGCGATCGGAGCCAAGGCGAGTTTGTGGGGCGTGTCCTCGTTGAACATGGTGAGCAAAGCCCGTACGGACGGGGCGATTTCGCGCTGCCCGGGCTCGAGCTCGGACATCCGCTTCACGCTCCCGTCGGTGCGGCGGTATCGCCGACCACGCGCGCCCCGATGAGCGGATGCGATACCGCCGGAGATCGGCCCGATCCGGTACAGGCGCGGATGGCGTCGACAACTTTGCGCCCGGAGGGGCGGAAGGTGCATCGTGGTGGTTCGATCCAGCGTCGGAACTCCGCGCATCGGTCACTCGGGCTCGGCAATGCGATGGTGCCGCCCGCCCGGACAACGGACACATTCAATCGGAACATCTCCGCGAACAAGCTGTCATCATCGGGCAGATCGGGGCGCACCAGATACGTCCACCGATTCGAGCGTGGATGCGACAAGATCGGGCCGACACCGGAAAGTCCTTGCTGCATATGAATTTTGACGGCGTGCCCCAGTGGTGCAGGCATGATCAGGCCCGAGATGTATTCGGCACTCATGACGATGCGGCCCAGATGCGGTGGATCGATGTTCGCGGGAAGGTCGCACACCTGCCGGTAGTAGACGCAGCGGGATGCTGGAGTATCCCCAAAAGCTATGTGCTCCACGAGATTTAGATCCCTTCGTCGTGATGGTCGATGCCGGATGGCTCGGCGGAGGCCCACTCACGTAGGGCGTCCGCGAAGCGCGCGACAAGCTCGGCTGGCAAGTCGACGGCAACAGCGACCGGCGGACCGACGAATGGAGTGCGTTGCGGTAGCGCTGGATTCAACATCGTGACCCCCTGGTACGGCGTTGGACTCGGGTGCGCCCGGCCCCGACAACCCCTGAATATCCTCGGGCGGAAGCGGACTGCCTGAGGGGCAAGCTGGCCGTTCTCCCTAACCGGGCGCATATTCAGTTCAGCACCGCTACCACGGATTTGGAACATTCCCCGTCGTATTTTCGTCAACGAATACCCGAGATTCCATAGCGTCGTTCAGACTGGTTCCCAGACGAACGAGAGTTGTTAGCAACCCTTTGGAGCCGACAGCATGACCACTAGTTCGACCCTCCCGCGCCGGATACTTGCGCGCCTGCTCAAGGAAAAGCGGGAAGCGGCAGGGATCGGCCCGGATGACGCCCGTCGAGCGATCGGCGTATCGAAGCAGACGTTCTGGAGGATGGAGACGGGGCAACCGACCCGGATCAATCCCCTGTTCATCTCGCACCTTGCCCAGATGTACGGAGTTGATGACAGGACCACGGACGTCCTCTTGGGGCTGACCGAGGAGTCGCAGCGCAAGGGATGGTGGCACGCCTACGGAGATACGATCCCGAAGCACTTCGATCTCTATGTTGGCCTGGAAGACGCCGCCAAACGATTCAGCGCGTACCAGGCGACGCTACTTCCAGGACTGCTGCAAACCGCGGAATATCGGCGCGCGGTGATCTGGACCGAGATCCCGGCCATGCCGACCAGCGAGGTCGAGCGCCGCATCGAAATCCATACTCGCAGGCTCGCGCGTTTGGAGAGTCGAACCAACGCGCTCGAGGTCAACGTCTTGCTGGACGAGTCGGTATTGCGTCGTGTCGCAGGCTCACCGGAAATCATGGCCGCCCAACTCGCGCACCTGGTCGAGGTTGACCGATTGCCGAACATCTCGGTCCGGGTTGTGCCGCTGGCGGCCGGACTGCACAAGGGCACGAGTGCAGGGTCATTCATCCTTCTCGAGTTCCCCCGTCACCCAACCGCGCAGCTGACGGAGCCACCCGTGATCTACATTCAGGGAGTTACCGGCTGTCTGTACCTCGAAAAGACGGACGAGGTCGATCAGTACCGAGACGCCTATGCTGGGATTCAGGGCGTAGCCCTGGATGAGGCCGAGAGCCGCGGGCTCATCCTAGAGATTGCAGAGGAGTTGACCCGGTGAGTGTCGATCTGTCTGGGGCGCAATGGTTCAAGAGCAGCCGGAGTTCGGCTAACCAAGAGTGCGTCGAAGTTGCGTTCCTCGATGGCGGCATGGTCGGTGTTCGCGACTCCAAGAACCCTGCTGCTGCGGCCCTGGTCTTCTCGCCGGGCGAGTGGAAAGCATTCACTGCTGGCGTCGTCGACGGCGAGTTCGATCGCTCCTAGAACGAGCAGAAGCTCGGTGTAGATTCTCGGAATAGTTATCCGGAATCCGTGTGTCTGACAAGACGCTCACACGTTCCGGCCCTGGCCGTCTTTGATCCAGAACATGCCTCGGCCCGATTCCGCAGGCGCGCGTACCTCGCGTGGCGCGACGCGGTCGAGCCGGTATCCGAGTCGGCGGGGGACTGCGGCGCTGCGAATGTTGGCTTCGTCGCAGCGGATTTCAACGTGGTCGATGCCGGGTAGGGCCAACGCGATTCGAGTCAGCGCGGCGGCCGAGCGAGTGATCACTCCTCGGCCGGTATGCGCGACATGGCACCAGTAGCCGATTTCCAGTGCGCGCGGGCCGATGTGGTCGTGGATTCCGATCGCACCGAGTACGGTCCCCTCGACGTCGAAGATGCCGTAGTTGCAGCTTCCGTCGGGGCTCGGCCAGCTCGTCGCCATCGCGTCGCCGAAGGCGCGGTGCTGCTCGAGCGCCATGGGTTCGGCGAGCCAGTCCATCCATGGATGGAGGTGGTCGAAGGAGGCGCTTATCGCGTCGAATCGGGGCACCAGATCCTCGGGCTGCCACCGACGCAGCAGCAGATCACCCAGGTCGATCTGATGAGGCGGCGCAATACCGGGCGCAAGCGCGGCTGGTTCCTCGGTGTTCATCTTGGGATGTTGGCAGCTCGATCCGTTGTGGGGCAACGCAATAACGTCCGCAGCGCCGACAGCCGACGGCGAGCCGGTCGGCCATCTAACCGGACGGCGATCAACCGCTCGCGCGACCCAGAGCTGGCCTGGTCCGCCACAGCTCAATGCCAATGTCCACGAGTTCGACTCGGTCGAGGTGGACGACGTCGTCGAGCGGATGCCAGGCGGCGAGGTCGGTCGAGCCGTTGATTTCGTTGCGGAGTTCGCCAGCGGTGATCCGTCCCTCGTACACGATTCGGAGCCCGTGGAAGTCGGCGAATTCGCCTCGAGGGCGCGGGTACCGGCGGTTGATCGAGTCGATGCCGATGAGGCCGATGAGCTCGGCGGTGTACCCGGTCTCCTCGGCTACCTCACGGACGGCTGTTGCGATCGGGTCCTCGCCATGGCGCATTCCGCCGCCTGGAAGCGTCCACCGCTTGCCGCCGTCGGGCGCTATCCACCGGGTCAGCAGGATCTCGGTCGCGCCGACGGCTTCCCGCACGCACACAACGTAGGCAGCCACTCGCAACTCTTTCTGCACTCTGCGAGGCTACTCCGAGCGAATAGCGCTATTGGGCAACACAATTCGGCACTGTGCCGCAATGCATCCGCATGCCGCCACGAGGGATTCGCTCAGACCTTCGAGGGCCCACGCGGACGGGGTGTACTCGGCCCGCATCGAATCCCGTTGCGGCACAAGCGTGTCGGGAGGGGATTCCTGAGCGAGCCGGTCACTGGGCGATCGCGCCGATGTGCCTCATAATTGGTTCACGGCCACATTCGGGGAGGGTTCGAACATGACGGGTTTCGTTCTTATCGTCCTGTCCGCGCTGCCGGTTGGGGGATCGGCGCTACTGCGTATCCCGTTGTGGGTGCGTTCGATCCCGGAATTGTCTGCCAGTGAACTCGGCTATCTATACCACGGCGGGCGCGGCGCTGTCGTCACCGCGGTCAAGTCGCTGGATATGGACGACGTGATCACGATGAACGCGCGCCGGAATTTCCAGCGGACCAGGAAAACGCTACCTTCGGACGCCGACGAGTTGGAGCGCGCCGTCTTCACCGATGTACGCGGCCCTGCACGGTTGTCCGAGCTGCCCGAAAAACGGTTCATCCGAAGGGAGTTGGCGGCGACGCGGGACCGGCTCGCGCAGGCAGGCCTGATACCGCGTCCGTGGTGGCGTCGGACGATAGTGGTGGTCACGCTGATTCTGATTGTGGTGGCTGTGGCAGCGTATGGCGAGTCCGATGCCGTCACCTGGGGCAATCTGGCGGTGTTGGTTGCGGGGATTCTTGCCGCGCTCTGCCTGCTGCTATTTAGTCGGCGAACGATCGCGGGCGGGCGGTTGCTGCGCCGGGAGCGTCGCGAGAGCCGTCGTGCACTCGCCGACTGGGAGCCCGCGGAGCCTTCGCCCGCCGGTCCGGCCCTCGACGAGACGGACTCCGCACAGGGAACGGAATTCTTTCGAAACCAGCACTCGCTGTTCAAGCGATTCGTGGCGCTGGGCATGACCGTGGACCTGACCGCGGTCACAGGAATCCCGGTGCCGAGCTATGGCGATCACGGCGGCTCCGATTCGGACGGCTGGCATTGGGGTGGCTTGGGTATCTGGGGTTCATCGGACAGCGGTCACGGGCACTACGGCGCTGGTCACGGGCACTACGACGGTGGTTGCGGTGGAGGTGACAGCGGTAGCGCTGGCGGTGGCTACTGACAGCGTTCCGGGGACGGTGAGCCGTTGTATCACCGATTACCGCGCGGGAAGCCGCCAGGCGTCCCCAACCCGAGAACGACTGCTAGGCCGATGTCACCGAGGTCTACCGGCCCCGCAGGTACCGGTTCGTGACCCGACACGATTAGGACTGTGCGGTAACCGATGATCTCGGACGGCGATTTCGAGATTCCGCTCCCTCCGCTGGCCGTTGGTGAACGGCGTTCGCCAGCTGCGATCCACAGCGCACCGGGCAGGTTCAGTGGTGAGGATCGCCCGGATCCGAACGAAGCCTCACCACTGTCCATGACGCGGGGGCCTGGATCTCAGTCGAGCACGGCGAACGCCTCGACCTCGACGAGTACATCGGGCTCGAACAGGTAGTCGACGCCGATCGCCGACAGGGGCGGCAACGGCTGCGGTATCCCGAGTTCGTCTGCGACGCACTCGATTCCTGCGACGAAGTCGTGGTACTTGTCCGGGCTCCAGTGCGTGACGAAGAACCGGAGACGCACCACGTCGGCGAAGCTTGCCCCGGCCCCGGCGAGGCCCCGTGCGGTGTTGCGCAGTGCGTGCGCGACCTGACCCGTGAGGTCACCTGTCGCGACCGGGTTGCCGACGGCGTCGCGCGCGATCTGGCCGGCCACGTGCACTTGGCGAGTACCCGTGCTGATCGAAACATGGTGGTACGGAACAGGAGTGAACATGCCCTCCGGGGTCAGCAGCTGTACTGCCATGGGTGTCCCTTTCGCTATCGGAGTAGGTATCCGATGTCTACCTGGTACTCCAAGGGAACTTCAACGAGACTAGGTGTCATGCCGGAAACCGCTCCTTCACAGTCGGACAGCCTTCAGCTCACCGCGCAACACCGCGAGCTGCTCGACCACGTGCTCGACAAGTGGTCACTCCAGATCCTCGACGCACTGTGCGAACGGGGCCCGCTGCGCTTCAACGAGCTCCGTCGAACGATCCCCGCCGTGACGCAGAAGTCGCTCACGGCCGCACTCCGGCGCTTGGAGCGCAACGGGATGGTCGAGCGCGTTATCACAAGTACGCGACCCGTCGCCGTCGAGTACCGCCTCACCTCCCTCGGACGGTCGTTGCAAGACCTCATCGACGCACTCCTGCGCTGGGCCACAACCACACTGCCCGACGTCGAGCGCGCCCGCGCGCGCTTCGACGACCAGGCTCGAGCCGAAGAAATGCCATCGCTGTCAGATCGGAAGCAGTGGCGCAAGCGTGAGACCAGATCTGGAGCCGCAGGTCGCGCGGGGGTTCAGGTGGTGATGGTGGCGACGGGTTCGAGTCCGTAGGTTCGGGCGTACCCGTTCTCGGTACCGACGAGGAGGTCGATGACCTCGAAGTAGCGATCCCAGAACGGGGTTTCGCGCAGTGCGTCGATGAGGAGATGATAGGCGTGGTGGTCTTCGGCTTCCCATACCCAGACGTCGGTGATGCGTGCGGAGTAGAACTCGGTGTCGTAGAAGCGTGACCGTACGCCGGTGGTCTTGGCCTCGATGGCGGGCAGGACCTGGGTGGTGAAGGCGTCCACACGTTCCTGGATGGTCAGAGCGAGCCACTCGGGTGTGGTCTTGACGAGCATGAACGCCGTGACCGGTAGTTCGGTTCTTTCAGCGGGCATCAGGGTGCCTCCAAAGGTGTTGGTGCGCTGGGCATCGTGGTTTCCGGGCGACGGGTGGTGGGCCTCAGGACCGGACAGCGGGCATGAGGGTCTGGGCGCACCACTGCTCGAAGCTGGTGGGGGACGCGGTATCCGGGGTGCGGGCGACTCCGGCGTCGAGGCCCTGGTCCTTGGCCCGCTTCATATCGACGACCCCCTGGACGAACTCCTCGTTGAGGCCATAGCCGACGAGGGTGGTGTACAGCTCGTCGAGCGGCTGGCGTTCGTAGCGGACGGGGCGGCCGAGCTGTTCGGTCATGATGCGGGCCACGTCATTGGGCGACAGGTCCTGCGGCCCGAGGACGGGGACGCTGTCGGTGCCGGTCCACGAGCGGTCCAGCAGCAGGCCGGCGGCGACGGCCGCGATGTCGGCGACAGCGACGAGGGGGGCTTTGCGGTCGGCGTCGACGACGTCGGTGAACACGCCCTTGTCGCGGATCGAGTCGGACTCCTCCAGGAGGTTCTCGAAGAAGGACGGGTTGGCCAGGGCACGGTAGGCGACGCCAGCGCCGGCGATGAGGTCGTCCATGGCGAGGGAGGCGGTGACCAGGCCGGCGCAGTCGGCGACCGGGGTACCGCGGCCGAGCGCGGAGACTCCGACGACATGGCCGACGCCGTGCGCGGTGATCGCCTTCACGGCGGGGCGGGTGAAGCCGCTCCAGCCGTCCTGCGGGGTCCGGGAGCCGTCCGGGGGGACGAGCCAGAAGACGGCGTCCGCGCCCTCGAAGGCCCGGTCGAGGACCCCGGCGTCTGCGTGCGAGCCGGTGATCACCTCGACGCGTTCGCGCGCCGCGTCCGGGAGCCGCGCGGGATCGCGCACGATCACCCGCAGTTCCTCACCCGCGGCGGGGGCGGACTCCAGGAGCCGGGAGAGCAGGGGACGGCCGATGTTCCCGGTCGGAGCAGTAATAACGATCATGAAAGCCTCGCAGGTCTGTTGGATCGGTACACCCGTCATCCTGCGGAGCGCCAAGCGTTGCCACAATGGGAACTTCAGCACGGAATCATTGACTGAAATGGAATAATGCTGGTGAACAGCCCGAATCCGGTCATCGACGCCAATCTCGCCATCGCGCTGGACGCCCTGCTGGCCGAGCACAGCGTCACCCGCGCCGCCGCCCGCCTGCACACCTCGCCCGCCGCCATGAGCCGCACCCTCGCCCGCCTGCGCCGCATTCTCCAAGACCCCCTCCTGGTCCGGGCCGGACAGACCATGGTCCCCACCCCGCGTGCCGAGGCCCTGCGCGACGAAGCCGCGGCAGTGGTACGCAGCCTCGCAGCACTGCTCAGCCCCGGCACGGGCGTCGACCCCGCCAGCCTGAGCAGCACCTTCACCATCCAGACCGCCGACCTGGTCGGCGCGGCACTGGCCCCGCGACTGCTGCAACTGGCCCAGCAGGAGGCGCCGGGGGTCTCGTTCCGGCTCCGGGCCGAGGAGCTGGAGGCCGGATCGGCACTCCGCGACGGCCGGATCGATCTGGAGATCGGATCCATCGACCACGTAGATCCCGAAACCCAGGTCGAAGAACTGGTCAGTCTGCGCATGGTGGCGGCCGTCCGGCCCGGCCACCACCTCACCCAAGAACCCTTGACCCCGGCCGGGCTCGCTGCCGCCCAACACGTCGCGGTCAGCCGCCGTGGCCGGTTCACCGGCCCGCTCGACACCGCGCTGGCCGAGCACAACCTCCACCGGCGGGTCAGCGTCGTCCTCCCCAGCCACCTGGCCGCCATGACCCTCGCCGCCCGCACCGACGTCGTCTGCCTCGTACCTGCCGCACTCCCCGGTGCCGATCCGTCGCCCCTCACCGACGACGCGACCAACCTCGGACTGCACCTGCTCGACATCCCCCTGGCACTGCCGCCGCTGACCATCGGCATGGCCTGGCATCCCCGACACACAGCCGACGGCGCCCACCACTGGCTCCGCAACGCCATCCGCCGGACCCTCCGCACGCCCAAGAGCCCAACCACATCATCTGACACGCGAAGGCCCTGATCTTCTCGCCTGGCGAGTGGGGATACCAGGCAGCGTTCCTGCCTGCCGAGGCGACGTAGGCGAGTATGTCGAGAGTCACAGGGCGGCACTGTCACAGGGATCAGAGCGCAGACATCTTGTGGTCGTCCACTGCGAGCACTTCGCTCGTTCGTATCGAGGAGCCCCCGTGTCTTTCACTCTCGAGCCCCAGGTTGCCCAAGCCTACGCCCCGTTCGCCGCCGCGATGGCCGACAGCACACCCCCACCGGTCGGCGATGTCGCCACCAGGCGCATCGTGTTCGAGGAACGCATCGGCCAGGCCGACGCCGCCCAGCCGTTCCCGGATGGTACCGCTATCACCGACCACCGACTGGTCACCGCGGACGGCGCGACGATCCGATTGCGTTGGTACACAAGAAAAGACACCTCCGATATACCTGGCCCGGCCGCGCTCTATCTTCATGCCGGCGGGATGTTTTTCGGCCACATCGACCTGTTCGACGGATCGGTTTCCCGGTATGTGTCCGCCAGCGGCACCCCGTTGCTGGCGGTGGACTACCGGCTCGCCCCTGAGCACCCCCACCCGGTCCCGGTCGAGGACGTTTACGCGGGGCTGGTCTGGCTGCATGAGCACGCCGACGACCTTGGGGTCGATCCCGCTCGCATCGGTGTCTTCGGTGACAGCGCCGGCGGTGGCCTCGCGGCCGCGGTGTCGATCCTGGCCCGTGATCGCAAGGGTCCTGCTATCGCGAAACAAATCCTCGTCATGCCGATGCTCGACGACCGCACCCCGTCCCCCGATCCGCAGCTGGCGCCGTTCGTCACGTGGTCGTGGGATGACAATCGCACCGCCTGGCAGGCTTTGCTCGGCGACGCTGCCGGTGGGCCCGACACCCCGGCCTCCGCCGCACCGGCCCGCGTCGCGGATCCGGCCGGGCTGCCACCCGCCTATATCGAAGTAGGTCAGCTCGACATCTTCCGCGACGAAGCCCTCACCTACGCCGTGCGTCTGAGCCGGGCCGGGGTCCCGGTCGAATTCCACCTCCATCCCGGTGTGCCGCACAGATTCGAGACAGTTGCCTTCGCCTCCGACACCGCCCGGCGCGTCATGGCAGACCGCCTTCGCGCCCTTGTCTCACTCTGACTGCGACCGACGTGGAACCCCTTGCTGCCCAACGAAATGGAGACACCGTGACCGACTACCTGCTGCGCCCGATAGGGCATATCGAATCCGGGCTCACCGATCCGACCGCGGCTCCGCGGCAACCCGATGAAGGAGCCCCGCAAGCCTGGCTGATCCTCGACGAGCGGTACGTGCGCGCACTGGACGGCGTCACCGCCGGCACGGACGTGCTACTGCTCACCTGGCTGGACCGCGCCGATCGCGACACCCTCACCATTCACCCGCGCGGGGACACCACCCGTGCGATCAGCGGAGTCTTCGCCACCCGCGCCCCGCACCGGCCCAACCCGATCGGTCTGCACCACATCCACATTCTCGCCATCAACGGCACCCGCATCCATGTCCGCAACCTCGAGGCTCTCAACGGCACGCCGATCCTCGATCTCAAACCCCTCCTCACCACGGACCGCTGACCCGTTCCATGGGCGCCCGAAAGGCCGCTACCGGCAGGCAATCGCGCTCCGGGTGTGCCTGCCGGTAGTTTCGCCGGGATGCAGCTGGCGAACTGATCTGCGCGCGAATCTCGGCCCGGCCCAGGATTATTCGACCTGAGCCGGGCCGGGCAACGCTGCGGGACGCCTGCGATCAGACAGCGGAGGTGTGCCCGTGCGCCTTCGTTGCGAGGTCCTGCCAGTTGGCCCAGGTCTCGAGCCGGTCGTTGTAGACCTGCGAAACGATCTGGTTGCCTTGGGATCCGAAGAACACTCGCAGGGGTGGGTTGGCGGAGTCGACGATTTCGACGAGCGCTCGGCCTGCCGCGGCGGGGTCGCCGAGATCGAGCGTCTGCGCGTAGGCGGCGAAGGCTTCTCGGAGACCGGCGTAAGCGGGGTCGGCCTCGGCGTGGACGCCGCCGGCCGCGCCGTCGGTGGCGTAGGAGCCGGGCTCGACCAAGGTCACTTTGATGCCGAAGCCGGCGACCTCTTGGGCGAGGGATTCGCTCAGGCCTTCCAGGGCCCACTTGGAGGCGTGGTACGCACTGCCCAGCGGCCACGCGGCCAGACCGCCGACCGAGGAAATCTGGATGATGTGCCCGCCACCGTTGTCACGCAACTGCGGCAGCGCGGCCTGCACGACCCACACCGCGCCGAACAGATTGGTCTCCAACTGATCTCGAAGTTGCTGCTCGCTCAGTTCCTCGACAGCGCCGAGCAGGCCGTAGCCCGCATTGTTCACGACGACGTCGAGCTGGCCGAAGTGCTTGGCGGCGCGCTCAACGGTCGCGAAGACGCCTGCCCTATCGGTCACGTCCAGGTCCAAGGGGAGGATGGCCTCGCCGTAGGTGCCGACGAGTTCCGCGAGACTGTCGGCATTGCGGGCGGTTGCGGCCACCCTGTCGCCGTTGGCCAGTGCGGCCTCGACGAAGCTTCGGCCGAGGCCGCGGGAGGAACCGGTGACAAACCAGACCTTGCTCATGACGTCTTTCCGTTCTGTCTGCATTGGCGGATGCAGCGAGGAGGGTCGTCCTCGCTGCCGATGTTCGGTGCTGCTGCACCGAACGACCACAAGATGCCGCCGACCCGATCCCTGTGACGGCACGACAGCGTGACGTGCGTCACCTGCCCGACCCTTTGAAGGATCGACGGGTGAGCTGCGTTGGCTTCAATGGTGACCTGCGTCACGTGTTGTTATGTCTTGGTGGTCGGCGGTGTCCTGAGGGCATGAACGAGCGCAACAGCACCTACACCAAGGTCGTCGTGATCGGCGGCGGCTACGCCGGGACCGTGGCGGCCAACAGGCTGCGGCAGCGCGACGATGTCGAGATCACCCTGGTCAACTCGCGCCCGAAGTTCGTCCAACGCCTGCGGCTGCACCAGTTCGTGGCTGGCACCGGTGAAGCCGCGGTCGACTACGGCACGCTGCTCGGTGACGGCGTGCGGCTGGTCGTCGACGACGCCGTCCGCATCGATATCGCCGCGCGGACCGTGGAGCTGGCATCGGGCCGCGCCTTGGACTACGACTATGTCGTCTACGCGGTCGGCAGCACCGCGGCGCTGCCCGCATCGGTACCCGGAGCAGCCGAATTCGCCTACCCCATAGCGGAATTGGAGCACGCGCAGCGGCTGCGTACCGTCATCGGCGAGTTGCCGCCGAACGCTGCGGTCACCGTCGTCGGCGGCGGGCTCACCGGCATCGAGACCGCCGCCGAGCTGGCCGAACAGGGTTATGCGGTCACGCTGGCCTGCGGCGATAGATTGGCTCCCACGTTCTCGGAGCGGGGGCGGCGATTGGTGGCCGAGTGGATGGCCAGAAATGGGGTCGAGGTGCTCGACAACGTGCGGGTGGCCGAGGTCCTGTGGGATGGGGTGATACTGGCCGACGGCAGCGTGGTGCCCAGTGCGATCACCATCTGGACCGCCGGTTTCGGTGTGCCGGACCTGGCCGCACGCAGCGGCCTGCAGACCGACGCACTCGGCCGGCTCATCACCGACGAAACGCTGACCAGCATCGACGACGACCGCATTGTCGCGGCCGGTGACGCGGCCGCGCCGTCGGGGCGGCCGCTGCGGATGAGCTGCCAGGCCGCTGGGCCCCTCGGCGCGCAGGCCGCCGACACCGTGCTGGCTCGCCTCACCGGTGCTCAGCCTGCGGTGCTGGACATGGCCTTCCTGGGTTCCAACGTCAGCCTCGGCCGTCGGGCCGGGATCGTGCAGTTCAGCCACAAGGACGACACACCCATGAACGCCTATATCGGCGGCCGCATCGGTGCGCCGATCAAAGAAACGGCCACCAGGTGGACGCTATGGGGAATCCGGTGGGAAGCTCGCAAGCCCGGCGCGTTGTTCTGGGCCAAGGGCGGCCGGCAATCCGAGCGGCCGGTGGTGGCCTCCGAGGTGGTGGCGAACCCGTGAGCGCTACCGACGAGCATGCCGAGCGGTTCACCCTGCTGCGGCCGCTGCTGTTCACGATCGCCTACGAAATCCTCGGCTCCGCAACCGAATCCGACGATGTGCTACAGGACAGCTACCTGCGCTGGGCGCAAGTCGACCTCACGACCGTGCGGGACACGAAATCGTTTCTGGCGCAACTGGTTACCCGTCAGGCGCTGAATGCGCTGCGGGCCAGTGCCCGGCGCCGCGAGGAGTACATCGGCCCATGGCTGCCCGAGCCGCTGCTGTTGATCGAACACGATGCCGCGGCCGATATCGTGCTCGCCGAATCGGTGTCGATGGGGATGCTCGTACTGCTGGAAACGCTCACCCCCGATGAACGCGCGGTGTTCGTCCTGCACGAGGTGTTCGGCTTCGACTATGACGACATCGCTACGGCGGTAGGCAAATCCGTGACAGCGGTGCGCCAGATGGCGTATCGGGCCCGCGCCTACGTGCAGGCGCGGCGCAACCGGTTCGGACCGATCGATGCCGCGCGCACCGCCGAACTCACCGAACGGTTCATGACGGCGGCGACCACCGGTGATATGGCGGGCCTGATGTCGATGCTCGCACCGGATGTCACCTGGACCACCGACAGCGGCGGCAAAGCCACCGCGGCGGGCCAGCTGGTGATGACGGGTGCCGAGCAGGTGGCCCCGATTCTCATCGCGCTGTTCGGCCCGATGCAGCGCAGGCCCGACGTGCGGATCGAGCCGGTGAACTGCAATAGCGAGCCCGCTGTTGCCATCTACGCCGGCGACCGCCTCGAAGGCGTCGTCTTACTCGAAATCGTCGAGGGCAGGGTCAGCAACGGCTACGGCATCCGCAATCCCGACAAACTCGCCGCCCTGGCAATCGCGCGCACCATCACCCGCAACACCCACGAAAATCCATAGCTCACCAGGAGTGACCAACCATGGCAACCACGATCGAACTCAGCGAACTGACCGGTGCCTACGTCGTCGATACCGGCCACACGCGGATCGGATTCATCGCCCGGCACACCATGTCCACCAGGGTGCGCGGGAGGTTCGGTGAGTTCGAGGGCAGCGCGCACCTCGACGGCGACGAACCGTCGAAATCGAGCGCCCAGCTCACGATCCAGGCGAAGAGCATCGACACCGGCAACCCGCAGCGCGACGATCTGCTGGGCAAAAAGTTCTTCGGCGTCGGCGACCACCCGACGATCACCTTCACCCTGACCCGGGTGGAGCAGTCCGACTCGACCACCATCACGGTCACCGGTGATCTGACCATGCGCGGTGTCACCAAGCCGGTCACCGTGGACTTCGAACTGACCCGCGCGGACATCGACGGGCAGGGCGCCTTCCGAGTCGGCTTGACGGGCAGCGTCACGATCAACCGCAAGGACTGGGGCGTGCATTGGAAGGCGGCCCTGGGCATGGTCAGCCCGAAGGTCACGCTCGAGTTCGACGTTGCCCTGATCCGGCAGTCCTGACCAGGGAGAACCCGACAGCGTTCCCGGATGTGACACACGGCACCGCCGGACTGCGTCACGAAAGAGCTGCCGGCCTCGTCCAGGACACGAGACCGCTGGCGCGGGAACACCTATGCGAAAGGAGAATCGAATGCCGAGCGACGGGATCTCACACCTTCGACGTCGATGGTTGCGAGCGCTGTCTGCGATCGTGGCTCTGCTGTCGATCAGCGTGGCGATGCCGGCGGTATCGCATGCGGACAGCCCCGCGGAGTCGCCGACTCTCGATGGTGGGCAGTTCGTCGATACCGCGGTGGCGCGCTTTCATTTTCTGAAGGCAGGCGGGGGACCGCCGATCGTTCTGCTGCCGGGCGGCACGCTCTGGTCCTACACCTATCGCGACACCATTGCCGCGCTCGCCACCGGTCACACCGTCTATGCGGTCGACCTGCCGGGTTCGGGGTTCACCACGCTGCACGATCCGGATTTCGGATACGACGTGCGGGCCATGGCGGAGTCCTTGCGGCAGTTCATCTCCGCGATCGGCCTTACCCGTGTCTCCGTGCTGGCGCATTCCCTGAGTGGTTCCGTCGCCGTGGATTTCGCCGCGCGATATCCCTCGGAGGTGGATCAACTGGTGCTCATCTCACCGCTGGTCCTGGATACCGAGCTGAATGCGAACATGCGGCTGATGCGCACGCCCGTCCTGGGTGAACTGGCCACGCGAGTGATGACCGAGGACATCTACGTGGCCGGATTGCGCGGGGCGTATGCGCACCCCGAGGCGTTGACGAAGGAACTGGCGGACACGTACTGGATTCCGCAGAGCCATGACGAGAACCGCACCGCGATGTGGAAGCAGCCACGCAATCTCGATCTGGCCGAGGTGCAACGAGAGGCGGGCACGATCAGAGCGCGGACACTGATCCTCTGGGGAGAACTGGACACTGTCGTGAGCCCCTCGCAAGCGCAGCCGCTCGCACAACTGATCCCCAGGGCGACGCTGCGAATGCTCGCAGGCGCGGGCCACAACGCCCACGAGGATGATCCCGCCGCTGTCGACGCGGAGCTGACCGCATTCCTCGACCACTGACGATCGAAGCCGAATCTTCGTGTCGGGTCCGGGCTGTCGGCGCAATGTAGCTGCACTGCTGTGGGTTTCGCGCTGTGGGACAGTGCGGAGGATGGTCGATCCCCTGCGTCCGGTCGCCCGGTCGAGACCGCGCGACCGGACCGGCACTACTCGATGCCGAGGGTGACTTCGGTTGATTTGATGAGGACTTTGACGGGGGAGCCGTCGGTGAGTGCGAGGTCGTCGACGGCGTCGCGGGTGATGGAGGAGGTGATTTCATCGCCTCCGGTGAGTCGGACTCGTACGACGGCCATCGCCTCACCGCGGGTGACCGAGATGACGGTGCCGTCGAGTTGATTGCGGGTGCTCAGTCGCATGGCAGTCAGTCTAGGCAGCGGTGTGTCCAATGGGTGGGATGTGGCGGATCCGGGACCCGGGGCGATTCTGTCAGCGGTCAGTAGACGTCGCGGACGGGCCCTATCGGCTCGGGCGAGGACAACTCGGACCAGGGGAAACACCGCCGTCGGTGCCCGGCGCGACGGGTAGGCTTGGCAGATGAGCGCCGAGGTGCGGCTGGACGAGCTCGTGAAAGTTATCGAGCAATACAACCTCGCCTACCTGATCAGCATCGGCGACGACGCCCGGCCACACGTGGTCGCGGTGGATCCGGTCGCGCGGGAAGATCAACTCCAGATCGTCGAGCCCGGTCGACGTTCACGCCGCAACATTTCCGCACGTCCCGCGCTCACCTTGCTGTGGCCGCCATCGCAGCCAACCGGGTACTCGCTCATCGTCGACGGCATCGGCGCACTGCACGATGACCGCATCGACATCACAGCTGTCCGCGCGATCCTGCACCGCGCTGCCGCAGCTGACTCCGCACAGACCGACGACGGCTGCGGCAGCGATTGCCGCCACATTCCGGTCGCCGACGCGCGGGCCACGTCGGCAGAGTCATAACGCACGCGACGGTCGCGTTCATTGAAATATCCGAAGAACTGGAACCGGCTCCGCGTGGTATTGCGTAGGGCCGATCACGCTGGGTAGGTGTGGACTTCGGTGGCTTTGACCGCGGCCCACAATGGCGCTCCGGTCTGCAAACGCAGATCGGCAACGGTTGCGGGGGTGACGTCGGCGAGGACCGATGGGCTGCCGTCGAGGCGGACTCGGGTGGTGTGGGCGTGCTGTTCGAGTCCGATGATGGTGACCGGCCAGGTGTTTCGCGGGCTGCCCGCGGGTTGTTCGGGGTGCAGGCTCACCGCGTTGGGTGGGAATGCGACATGGACCGCGCCTCGAGCCGGTTCGGCCACGGTGAGTGTTCCGCCGTCGTCGAGGTCGACGGTATTGCCGTGGGCGGTGCCGCGATAGAGGTTGAGGCCCACCAGGTTCGCGACATAGTCGGAGCGTGGTCTGCGGGCCACTTCGCTGGGCGGTCCCTCCTGGATGATGTTGCCGTCTTCGACGATGACGAGGCGGTCGGCGAGCACCATGGCGTCGAGTGGATCGTGGGTGACCAGCACCGTATGCCCGGTGTAGTCGGCGAGGTGATGGGCGAGGTCGGAGCGAACCTGTAAACGGGTGCTCGCGTCCAGTGCGGCCAGCGGTTCGTCGAGCAGCAGCAGCTGCGGGTCGGTGGCCAGTGCGCGGGCCAGGGCAACGCGCTGCGCCTGGCCGCCGGACAGCGCGCGTGGTTTGGCGTGTTGGTGTTCGGCGAGGCCGACCCGGTCGAGCCAATACCTCGCGCGGTCGCGGGCCGCGCGGCGGTGCTGCCCGCGGGCGCGCAGTCCGAAGGCGACGTTGTCCTGGGCGGACATGTGCGCGAACAGCAGGTAGTCCTGGAATACGACGCCGACCGCGCGGCGTTCGGCGGGGGTGAACAGCTTCGGCGGTGCGTCCCAGGTGTTTTCGTCGAGACGGATGCGCCCGCCGGTGAGTGGGGTGAGTCCGGCCAGCGCCCGCAGTGCGGTGGTTTTGCCCGCTCCGTTGGGGCCGAGCAGTGCGACGACCTCCCCGGCCGCCACGGTGACGCTGATATCGAGTTCGAATCTGTCTCGGGTGATATGTATTTCGGCATCGAGGGTCATATCGCGCCTCGTGTCCACCGGTCCCGCAGCGCCGCGAGTACGGCCACCGAGACGAACAGCAGTACCAGGCTGAGCACGATCGCGTCCTCGGGATCGGTTTCCAGGGCGAGGTATACCGCCAGCGGCATGGTCGTGGTCTTGCCGGGGAAGTTGCCGGCGAAGGTGATGGTGGCGCCGAACTCGCCGAGTGCGCGAGCCCAGCACAGCACCGCGCCCGCGATCACACCCGGCATGACCGAGGGCATGGTGACCCGCCGGAAGGTCAGCCAACGCGATGCGCCGAGGGTCGCGGCGGCTTCCTCGTAGCGGGGGTCGGCTCCGCGCAGTGCGCCCTCGACGGAGATGACCAGGAACGGCATCGCCACGAACGCCTCGGCGACCACGACCCCGGCGGTGGTGAAAGGCAGTGAGACACCGAACCATTCGTGCACATGGCGGCCGATGATGCCGCGCCTGCCCAGTACCAGCAGCAATGCGACCCCGCCGACGACCGGCGGCAGGACCAGCGGGACGGTCACCAGCGCTCGGAGGAATCCGAGTCCCGGTATCTCGCCGCGCGCGAGCAGCCAGGCCAGTGGGATACCGAATACCAGGCAGACGACGGTCGCCAGGCTCGCGCATACCAGCGATAGGCGCAGTGCCCGACCGACTTCGGCGCTGAACAAGCGGTCGGGCATGCCGTGCCAAGGTGCGCGCAGCAGGAGCCCGACCAGCGGCAACAAAAGGAACGCCAAGCCGCAGACGGCGGGCAGCACGAGGATGAGCGGTCGCCGCCCGCGTGCTGCCTGCCGTCGCGCCGACGTCCGGATCACGGGTTGTCGAATCCCGCCTTGGTGAATACCGCGCGGGCCTGGTCGGATTCGATAAAAGTGACGAAGGCTGCCGCGGCGGCGGAGTTGGGTGCCTTGGCCAGTGCTGCGACCGGGTAGTCGTTGATCGCCTTGTCGGCCTCGGGGAAGTCGATGCCCTCCACCTTGTCGCCTGCGGCCTTGACGTCGGTGCGGTAGACCAGCGCAGCATCCACTTCACCGAGGGTGACCTTCGTCAGCACGGCTTTGACATCCGCCTCACGGGTGTCGGGCTGCGGATCGACACCCGCGACCTCGAAGACGGCCTTGGCGGCGGCACCGCACGGCACCTGCTCGGCGCACAGCGCGATCTTCGGTTCGGTCTTGCCGAAGTCGGCGAGTCCGGTGATGTGGCCGGGATTGCCCTTGGGGACCGCGATTTCGAGGCGGTTGCGCACGAAGGTCACCGGCTTGGCGGTGATATCGCCCGCGTCGACGACCTGCTGCATGTTCTTCGGCGCCGCCGAGGCGAATACGTCGACGGGGGCGCCCTGCTTGATCTGTTCCGCCAGTGCCGAACTCGCGCCGAAGCTGTAGACGACCTTGGTGCCGGGGTGCGCGGCCTCGAATTGCTTGCCCAGTTCGGTGAACGTCTCGGTCAGCGATGCCGCCGCGAATACCGTCACCGTTCCGGAGATCTTGTCGGTGGGGGCCGAGTCGGACGATTTGTCCGATCCACAGCCGACCAGTGTCAATGCGACGGCGCCGGTCAGGGCAACCGCACTCAGCGAACGAATCATCCTCATCCTCATCAACTTTCCGGGATTTCTACAACAACGTGGGTGGACTTGACCGACGCGACCGCCACGCTGCCGACCTCGAGGCCGAGCTCGTCGACCGATTCCCGGCTCAGCAGGGACACCAGCCTGAAGGGCCCGGCCTGCATCTCGACCTGGGCCATCACCGTGTCCTTCACGATTCGTGTCACGATCCCGCGCATCCGATTCCGCGCGGAAGCGGCCACCGTGGCACCGGGCTCCGGCGCCTCCGCGTTGGCCTGCAGAAATTCCGCCAGCTCACGGCCGCTCACGCCCTTGCGACCGCTGTCCAGCTGGATCGCGTTCAGTCGCCCCTGATCGATATACCGCCGCACGGTGTCATCGCTGACACCCATCAAAGCAGCAACCTCGCTGATCCGCAGATTCGACACGAGTGGCAGCATATTTCCGTATCCACGGAATGTATAGCCGGATTCGCACGCTCCAGCGGATCATTACCGATACTTGCGTGGCGGCTGCGCGCCGCGAGAGCTATTCGAAACACGGCGACCGGTGGGGTCGCCGCCCATGACCCCTGTATCGACACGCACCCCGCGCACCCCGTACCATGCGGCGGGGCAGCCGATCTCCAACAGTCCGCAGAGGAATCTATTGGGAACCAGCCCGGTCTACCGCAATGCAACCGTGTACGAACTACTCATGCGGGGGCTGTACGGGCGGCACTATCAGGCCCGGTTTCGCGCGCTCGCGGAGCTGATCCCCTATGGCGCCGACGTCGTCGACGTGTGCTGCGGTCCGGCGACGCTGTATACCCGCTACCTGCGCGGCTGGGTGGGCACTTACACCGGCCTGGACCTGAACAGCCGGTTCATCGCTCGACTCAACAAGGCGGGCGGGCACGGCATGGTGTGGAACGTTCACTCCGAGGTCCCGTTTCCGGAGGCCGACTATCTGGTGATGCAGGCGAGCATGTACCAGTTCCTGCCCGAGCCGGTCCCGGTCCTGGACCGGATGCTGGCGGCCGCGCGCAAGCACGTCATCATCGCCGAACCGATCCGGAACCTGGCGTCCAGCAACAACCGCATGGTGGCCGCGATCTCGCGTCGCTATACCGACGCCGGTGAGGGGGCACAAAGCCATCGCTTCACCGAGCAGACATTGGATGAGCTGTTCGGTCCGTACGAATCTCGGATCCTGCACCGGTCGTTGATCGCCGGTGGTCGAGAGAAATTGTTCGTGCTCGCGGCATGAGCGCATCGAATTCGGGGATGGTGAGTAGGGTGTGGAACTCGTGACCGACAGTGCAGTGTCGAAGCCAGCGCTGGCCGAACCCTCGGGGGCCACGCAGAATTCCGCTTCCGAGCCCACTCGGCGAGATATCTCGCGGTGGGCGGCGGTCACGGCGATCGGGGTCATCGCCGGATACGCCGCGGTCCTGCTGGCCAACGTCCGTCACTTCTATACCGACGACACCGAATCCCAGTACACCGGCCTGTGGGTGGCGCTGGGACGGGCCCTGCGCAACGGGCAGTTCCCGGTGCTGTGGCCGGATCGGTGGATGTCGGGCAACAACACCATCGACGATGCGGGCCTGTTCAATCCGCCGCAGCTGTTGATCGACCTGATCGCGCCCTCGGTCGACAATCTGGCGCTGTACGCGACGATCGTCAAACTGATCTTCTCGATCATCGCCGCCCTCGGTGTGTACCGGGTCTGCCTGGCCTACGGTGGCCGCCCGGCGTGGTCGGCAGCGGCGGGCATCGCGTTCCCGCTGTCGGGTTTCTTCCTGTTCTTCGACGAGGCCAGCTGGATGACCGCCCTCACCGGCACGGCTTGGCTGGTGCACGCCTGGGCGGCGTCGGTGCGCTACACCCGTGGCAAGGCCGGTCCCGTTCCGGTGTTCGGGTATCTGTATCTGACCATCTCGACGCAGTACATCTTCCCGGCCGTGGAAGCGGCGTTGATGCTGCTCGCGGTGGCCGTCGGGGAGATCGTGTACCGCCGCGCGTGGAAACCGGTGCTGCGCCTCGCGTTGGCGGCCGCCTGCGCCGGGCTCGCCGGACTGCTCACGTTCCTGCCGAGCATGCTGGCGGCGAAGGTGACCTGGCGCGGCGTCTCCAGCATTATCAACGACCAGTTCCTCACCGTGCCCTGGTCGGAATCGCTGAACGCCAGCCTGCCGAGCACACTGCCCGCCTTCACGTCCTGGTGGGGCTATATCCAGCCGATGCCGCTCACCTACGTCGCCTGGTTCCTGATCCCGGCACTCGCCTTCATCGATTGGGGCCGGGCGCGGGAGGCTTGGCGGGAACTGTCCGCGGTCGCGCTGTTCACGCTCATCATGCTGATGTGGACCGCGGGCCCCGGCACGATCGGACCGCTGCGCTGGCCGGTCCGCGTGCTGCCGATGCTGGCGATCGGCCTGCTCGTGCTGGTGGGTGTGCTGCTCGGCCGCTACGGCACCGTCCGGAACTGGCGCCACCGCGGCATCGCCGCCGGGGTGCTGATCCTGGCGCTGTGGGTGCGGTCGTTCTCCGCCGACCCGCACAACGTGTTCCGGCACATCACGGCGGCGCTGGTGATCGCCGCGGTAGGCGCGGGCGTGGTGTGGCTGGGCCGGCGCCGGGGCACCGCCGCGGCCGTGGCGCTGACCATCGTCGCGATGTTCCCGATCGCCTACTACCAGGTCAATGCCGCCCAGCCGACGCCGATGCCGTGGAATCTGCCCGCGAACCGGGCCGAGGCTCGAGCGGCGTTCCCCGACTTCACCGGCACCACCCTGCAGCTCGGTGAGCGCGGTCTGCTGCAGCCGACCGACAAGAGTCTCGAAGGCGCGTACGGTTCACTGGTTTTCGGCAACTACGCCGAGGACATGGAACTGAACTACGTCAACGGATACACCCCGACCGGCCATTACTACTTCGGCGAAATGCTCTGCATGCGATGGGATTCCAGCGTCTGCCCCGACGCCTACCGCCGCGTGTTCGCACCCGAGCGCAGCACCGGTCGCCCGCTGGTCGATCTGATGCTCATCGACCGAGTCGTATTGCAGAAGGCCCTGTTTCCCGACGCTCGCAACCAACCCTCCCCTGAGGGTTGGAAGTGGGTCGACTACCCGGGCCACGAGCGCTATATCGCCGTGCTGGAGCGGATCAACGGCCCGGTCTCCGTGGTGAACGGCCGCGTCGCCGACGCCCGAAACGTCACTGCCACGTCGGTATCGGAGACCAACACCGAAAGCCGTGTGCGCGTCTCCTCCGACACCGGCGGCCGCGTGGTGTTCGCCCGACTGGGCTGGCCCGGCTACCGGGTCACTCTCGACGGCAAGCCGATCCCGTTCACGACGGTGGCCAAATCCTTTGTCGCCGTGGATATCCCCGCAGGCACCCGCGATGCCGACCTGGAGCTGACCTGGCGCCCACCCGGCTGGAAGATCGGTCTGGCCGCCTTGGCCGCCGCAGTGATCGGTACGGGGTTGCTGCACTGGCTGTATATCCGCTCCCGGCGCAAAGACGAGCCGGACCACGAGCTCAGTGCGACCGACCGCGAGTTGGCGGACATCATCGCGGCCGGACAGCAGTCGCCCGAATAGGACTTTCGCCACCGCTTGTCCGCTGTGACCAGGCCGAACACCGTGTCAGTCGGCGTGTCAGGTCGGTATCAGGTCGGTATCAGCCGGGCTGGCGACTGTGTTCACATGAACAACGCAGCAATCGCAGCCTCCGGGCTGCGGAAGGCATACGGGGACAAGACGATCCTCGACGGCATCGATCTGAATATCGGTGCAGGCACGATCTTCTCCCTGCTCGGTCCGAACGGGGCGGGCAAGACGACGACGGTGAACGTGCTGACCACCCTGCAGAAGGCCGACGGCGGCACGGCGTACATCGCCGGGCACGACATCACGGCCGAGCCCGAAGCGGTGCGCAAGGTGATCGGGGTCACCGGTCAGTTCGCCGCGGTGGACGATCTGCTGACCGGTGAGGAGAACCTGCACCTGATGGCGGATCTGCACCGCATGCGGGGCGCCCAGCGCAAGCAGGTGGTCGGCGGACTGCTGGCACGATTCGATCTCGAGGAGTCGGCGCGCAAGCTGGCCTCGACCTACTCCGGGGGCATGCGCCGGAAGCTGGACCTGGCGATGACGCTGGTCACCAAGCCGGACATCGTCTTCCTGGACGAGCCGACCACGGGACTGGATCCGCGCAGCCGTCGCACCATGTGGGAAATCGTCCGGGAACTGACGGCCGATGGTGTGACGATCTTCCTCACCACCCAGTACCTCGAGGAAGCCGATCAGCTGGCCGACCGGATCGCGGTGCTCGACCAGGGCCGCATCGTCGCCGAAGGCACTGCCGAGGAGCTCAAGCGCCGGGTACCCGGCAGCCACATCCGGCTCCGATTCACCGATGCCACGGAACTGGAGACGGCGGCGCGGATCCTGCCCGGCTCCACCCGGGACGACGAGGCCCAGGCCCTGCGGGTGCCGGGCGACGGCGGTTCCAAATCCCTGCGCGACCTGCTGGACCGGCTCGCCGCGCACTCGATCGAGGCCGACGAGGTCGCCATCCACACCCCTGATCTCGATGACGTTTTCTTCGCCCTGACCGGGCACCCCACCACGGAGGCTGTCGAACAATGAGCACCATCACCGCACCCAGCACCTTCTCCGCGGCGCTGGCCGACTCGTCGACCATGCTGCGCCGCAACTTCAAGCACATCGCCCGGACCCCGGTCACCATCTTCAACGCCGCGCTGATGCCGGTCGTCATGATGCTGATCTTCGTGTACGTCTTCGGCAACGCGTTCAATGTCGGCGAGAAGTACATCAACTACTCGACGCCGGGCATGATCCTGCTCGCCATCAGCTATGGACTGTCGGGCACCGCGGTCTCGGTGAGTTCCGATATGGCCAAGGGCATCATCAACCGCTTCAAGGTCATGTCCGTCTCCCGCAGCGCCGTTCTGATCGGCCACGTCGTGGCCACCATGCTGACCAACCTGGTCGCCATTGCGGCGGTCATCGGCGTGGCCTTCGCACTCGGCTTCCGGCCGGACGCGACCGCCGTGGACTGGCTCGGCGCGATCGGCGTCATGGTGGCGACCTCGTTCGCGGCGTCCTGGCTCACGGTCGCGCTGGGCATGGCGGCCAAGACCCCGGAATCCGCGGGCATGAGCGTGGTGCCGCTGATCATGCTGCCCTTCCTGAGCAGCGCGATCGTCCCGGCCGACCAGATGGGCCAGGGCATCCGGCAGTTCGCGCAGTACCAGCCCTTCACGCCGATCATCGAATCCCTGCGCGGGTTTCTCACCGGCGACCCGTCCGGCGGCTACACCGCCGCGGCGCTGGCCTGGTCCGCCGGGTTCGCCATCGTCGGATTCCTGTGGTCGCGTGCCACTTTCAACAAGCGAGTGTAGTCGCGACCAGTTCCTGCCAGTCCGCCTCCGCACCCTCGTTCGTCGCCTCGGTGAATCTCTCCGCACCGAGGCGACGTCGTGCTGTCTGCGCTATGCGCTCCGAATCCGGCTGCGCACGATCGGACAGCCCCGGCACCGCCGCGGTCGCCGCGAGCAGCCGAACGGCCTGCTCGGTCTGCTCCGCGCGCAGTGCCAGATCCGCGATGCCGACGAGCACGTGGGCGAACAGGAGAGCATGCCCGGCCTCGGATGCCGCCCGGAAGGCCGCGGCGTGATGGGACCGGGCTTCGTCGAGATCCGCGGCCAGGTAGCCGAGCAGGGTATTGATCGCCGCGCTGTTGTGCGGGTGCGCGGCGTCGCTGCCCAGATTGGTTGTGGCGACGCCGATCTGCCGGTGGGCCTGCTCGGTATCGCCGCTCCAGCGGGCCAGCTCGGCCCTGGTCAGGGCCACTTCGGCCAGCGCGGCCGCCCAGCCGGTCCGATCCGCGTAGCGCTGCGCGTCGGCGACCGCGGCCGCACTCGCCGCGGTATCACCCAGCAGCCAGTACAACTGAGCCTGCCGCCCCCGCATCCGGACCACGTCCTCGATCGCGCCGACCTCGGTGACCACTGCGATCGCCTGCTCGAAAAGTTCACAGGCGGAAGCGAATTCACCGCGCGCCGCCATCTGATCGGCCAGCTCGGTCAGTGCGAAGGACATCCCCCAGCGTTCACCGATGGCCCGGAACTCGGTGAGCGCCGTCCGCAGAAACTCCTCCGCCTCCCGCGTGTCCTTGCCGAGCACGATCCGCATCTTGCCCAGCTGCAGCCGCGCCAGTGCCCGCACCCAGGGATCCGCATTGGTGAGCAGTGCTTCGAACGCGGGCAGGTACTCCTGCGGCCCGTGCAGCAGACGTTCCAGTGCGACAACGAAACTCAGCGTCGGATGGCGGCCCTCGGTCTTGCCGCTGAACCGGTACGCCTTGTGGATCCATTCCGCCAGCTGGTTTTCGTCATTGCGCCCGGAGCTCAGGAAGTGCACGGCCATCCCGTACACCGTGGCTCGGGTCTCGTCGTCCACCTCACCGGGCAGGTCGGCGGCCGCGATAACGAAATCCATGCCCTCGGCCTTGTGCCCGCCCAGCCACCAGTACCAGCCGGCGGCCGCCGCGAGCCGCAGCGCCTCGGCGGCGTCACCGGCCGCGAGCGCGCCGCGCATGGCGATCGCGATATTGTCGTGCTCCGCCTCGAGGTCGGCGAGCCACTCCAGTTGCTCGGCACGGCGCAGATGCGGCTCCGCGGTCGCGGCGAGTTCGGTGAAGTGCGCCAGATGCGCCCTGCGCGCCGAATCCGCTTCGCCCGCTTCCATGAGCCGGTCGCGGGCGTACTGCTTGATGGTGCCGAGCATGCGGTAGCGCGGCCCGTCGTCGGATGCGATGCGCAGCAGCGATTTGTCGGTCAGCGCGGTCAGCAGGTCGAGCACCTCCCACTGTTCCACGGTGTCATCGGAGCAAACCTGTTCGGCCGCCTCCAGACTCGCGCTCTCGGCGAACACCGCGAGCCTGCGCAGCACCATGCGTTCGGCCTCGCTGAGCAGCTCCCAGCTCCAGTCGACCACCGCGCGCAGCGTCCGATGCTGCGGTATCGCGGTGCGGCTGCCGCCGGTCAGCAGGCGGAACCGATCGTCGAGGCGGTTGGCGAGCTGATCGAGGGACATGGTGCGCAATCTGGCCGCCGCCAGTTCGATCGCCAGCGGTATCCCGTCGAGCGCCCGGCACAGGCGCGCCATGGTGGACAGGGTGTCGGCATCGATCGCGAGATCCCGGCGCACCGCACCGGCCCGGTCCCGCAACAGCTGTACGGCTGGGGAGGATTCGATCTCGGCGGGATCCGCGTTCTCGGCGGGCGACACCAGCGGCTCGACCTGCCATATCGCTTCACCCGTGATGCCGAGCGGTTCCCTGCTCGTCGCCAGGATCCGCAGCCGCTGACATTCCCCGAGCAGCCGGTGGGCGAACGCCGCCGCGGCGTCGATCACGTGCTCACAGTTGTCCAGGATCAGCAGCGTCTCGCGCTCGCGGATCGCCGCGATGAGCCGCTCCATCGGTTCCGCGTTCGGTGCGCCGCCGAGCAGCGCGTCCCGGAGCCCGAGCGCGGCGAGCGCCGATTGCGCGAGGTTTTTCCCGCCCCCCTGCCCGTCGGGCCCACTCCCCTTTTCACCGTTGGTGCCGACGGACGCCAACTCCACCAGCCAGGCCCCGTCCGGTAGGTCGTCGAGCAAGGTCCGCGCGGTTTCCAGCGCCAATCTGGTTTTGCCGGAGCCGCCGGGCCCGGTCAAGGTCGTGAGCCGGTGTCCCGCAATGAGTTCGCGCACCGCGGCGATATCGGGGTACTTGCCGACGAAGCTGGTCAGTTCGGCCCGCAGGTTCGTCTTGCGGTCTTCCTCCCGTGCTCCCACTTCGCCGCGCAGTAGCGCGACATGCAGTGCGGAGAGCTCCGGTGCGGGATCCACACCCAGCTCGTCGGCGAGGGCTTCGCGGGCCCGCTGATACACGGTCAGTGCCTCGGCACCGCGACCCGCGGCGGCCAGCGCCCGCATCAGCGCGGCGACGAGCCGTTCCCGCACCGGATTCCGGGCCACCTCCTCGGTCAGCTCGGCGACCAGCTCCGGACCCCGGCCGAGGCGGATCTCCGCTTCGTATCGATCCTCCAGGGCGGCGAGGTGCAGCCCCTCGAACCGGGTGACCATCGCGTCGACGGCCGCGCTTTCGCGCACGTCGACGTCCTGCATGGGCGCACCGCGCCACAATTCGAGTGCCTCGCGCAATAACGGTGCCCGTTGCAGGTCCGTACCGCCGCGGGCCTGGTCGAGAAGCTGTTCGAACCGCACGGCGTCGACAGCCCGGGGTTGCACCGCCAGCCGGTATCCACCGGCCTGCACATCGAGTGACCCGTCCGGCAGCGCCCGGCGCAGCCGGGAGACCAGCGCCTGCAAGGCATTCGCCGCGTCGGAGGGCGGCTGCTCACCCCAAACCCAGTCGACCAGCTGCGTTTTCGGAACCGCGCGACCGGGTTCGAGCGCGAGGGCGATCAACAGCGCCCGCAGCCGAGAACCAGATATCTCGATCAATCCGCCGTCATCCACTCGGATCTCCAGCGGTCCTAGCACCCCGATCTGCACCGGACCATTCTGCCGTGGATGATCGGCGGTCACCGGGTCGCCCTTCCCGCGCAGGACAACCGCTCCGGCGGCGGCGACGGGGCCCTGTGCGAAGCAAGTTGCCGGGCAAGCGATCCAATGGCCGCCCGTTCATCATCCTTACCCGCTGTGACCAGGGCAAACATCGTGTCGGTCGCCGTGTCAGGTCGGCGTCAGCTCGATATCAGCCGGGCTGGCGAAAGTAATCCACGTGAACAGCACAGCGAGTGCGGCTTCCGGGCCACGGAATGCCGCCCGGTTCACACACCAACCGATACTGAAGGAGCCAGCCATGCCCGCATTCGAGACCCTGGAACCGATCGCCGTCGCCGTCGAGATGCTCTCCGGCAACGTCACCGTGATCGCCTCCGACCGAACCGACACCGTCGTCGAGGTCCGCCCGGCCGATGCGTCCAAGAAGGGCGACGTTCGCGCCGCCGAGAACACCCGGGTCGATTTCGTCGGTGGCACCCTGACCGTGCAGACGCCCAAGGACTGGCGGACCTACACCCCGTTCGGCGGCAACCCGTCGATCGAGGTGACCATCGAGGTGCCCACCGGTTCCCGCCTGAAGGCCACCGCCGGTGTCGGCCGCGTGCTGAGCACCGGCGAACTCGGCGACTGCGACGTGGAGGTCTCCGCCGGCGACATCGTCCTCGATCGCACCCGCGGTGCGGTGACCGCGAAAGTCGCCATGGGCGACATTCGCATCGGCGAAGCCTCGCGCGGTGTGCTGCGGCTGGAGACCTCCAAGGGCGAACTGGAGGTGGGTATCCACCCGGGCAGCGCGGCGCGGCTGGAAACCAACGCCCTGAGCGGCACCGTCCAGAACCTGATGGAACCGGCCGGTCGCTCGCGGGACATCGAGGACATCGTGCAGGTCTACGCGCGCAACTCCTACGGCAACATCATCATCCGCCACGCCACCGCCGTCTGACGCACCCGGATCCGTCGGCTCGGGTCATGGAGAGTAGGCGACCGGGGGAGGTCCGAGCTCGGCAGGTACGCGAAATGCGGAGAGCCGAAACGAGATCGGACCTCCAACAGGTCGAACACGGTGTCAGCTCGGTGTCAGGTCGATATCAGCCGGGCTGGCGACAGTGTTGCTGTGAACAGTTCAGAAATTGCGGCTTGCGGGCCGCGAAAGGCGTACGGGGACAAGGCGATCCCCGCTGGCATCGAGCTGCGCACCGAAGCGCTCGGCTACGGCGCGCTCCCTCCCGGTTATGTGGAAACAGGGGTAACCAATGGAAATCAAGGTTGACCGCGAGCGCTGCATCAGTGCCGGCATGTGCGCACTGACCGCCCCCGGAGTGTTCGACCAGGACATTGAGGACGGCCGAGTGGTGGCGTTGGAGTCCACGCCCGCGCCCGAGCGGGAGTCGGCCGTGCGCGAGGCCGTCCAGCTGTGCCCGTCCGGCGCGATCACCGTCGTCCAATAGCCGCTACGAAAGGTATTCCGATGAGTCACCCCATCCCGCACGGCCTTCCCATGGAGCGCGACGCGGGCCCCTTCGACCCGCCCGCCGCGATCACCCGGTTGCGCGAGGCCCGCCCGGTCTGTCCCATGCTCTTCCCCGATGGTCACGAGGGCTGGCTTGTCACCGGCTACGACGCGGTCCGCAAACTCATGGCCGACACCCGGTTCAGCTCCCGCCAGGACATCGGCGTTGTCCATATTCCGTACGAGACCCCCGGTATGCCCGTGGCTACCGAGCCGTCCCCACAGGTGCCTGGCTTGTTCATCGCCATGGACCCGCCCGACCACACCCGGCTGCGGCGCAAGCTGACCGGCGCCTTCACCGTCAGACGCGTGAAGCAGCTCGAAGAGCGGATCATCGACATCGTCGAGCGGCAGCTCGAGGAGCTGGCGCGCCTGACCCCACCGGTCGACCTGGTCAAGGAGTACGCACTGCCGGTGCCCTCGCTGGTGATCTGCGAACTGCTCGGTGTGCCCTATGCGGACCGGGAGACCTTCCAGGTCAACTCGGCCAAGTTCCTGGTCAGGGACCAGTCGCTGGAGGAGAAGATGGCCGCGTACGGCGCGATGACCACGTACCTGGCCGGATTGGTCACGCGCAAGCGCGCCGAACCCGGCGAGGACATACTGTCGGATCTGGCCCGCGATGACGACCTCAGCATCGAGGAGCTGGTCGGCATCGCCTTCCTGCTGCTGCTCGCGGGCCACGAGACCACCGCCAACATGCTGGCACTTGGCACCTTCGCGCTCTTGGAGCATCCGGAGCAGCTGGCCGAACTGCGCGCCGACCCGGATCTGCTGCCCGATGCCGTCGAGGAACTCATGCGCTACCTGTCCGTTGCCGACATCTTCTATCGCTACGCCACCGACGACATCGAACTCGGCGGGGAAACGATCGGCAAGGGATCGACCGTCGTTGTCTCGCTGCTGGCCGCCAACCACGACCCCCAGCGCTTCGACAACCCCGACACCCTGGACATCCACCGCAAGGCCCGCGGTCACACGTCCTTCGGCCACGGCGTCCACCAATGCCTCGGCCAGCAACTGGCCCGCATCGAGATGCGCGCCGGTTTCGCCGGACTCCTGCGCCGCTTCCCGACCCTCGAACTCACCATCCCCGCCGACGAGGTGAAACTCAGAACCGACATGAATATCTACGGCGTCCACGAACTGCCGGTCACCTGGACGGAAACGCCTCGGTAATACCCAGGCCGATACCGCAAAAGCCGCAGGGGCGGGATCCGAGGGGTTCCCGCCCCTGCGGCGGAACGCGACCTGGGACCCGACCAGCCGCCCCGTGCCGCAGTGGACCCGCCCCGGCGCAACTCGTGCAGACCCTCGGCCGGCACGACCACCACCACTGACGCGCCTTCGTCGACGACACTGGGCGGACGTAACGGCTTGTCCGAGCGGGTGTTTCGGGTCAGCCGAACTCGCGGTTGCCCTGCGCGTGCCGGAAATTGGCGTATCGCGGAACGATGCTGCGTCCGCGACTACGAAACCCGACCCGATCACGACGAAGCCATCGTCTACATCGCCATGATCGCCGACTCGCCCGCACCTGACACAGTTCTCAGACGCTCACTTAACAGGATAGTTATCTTCTAAATTTTCTTTCTCCGGCCGAATCGTCAGGTAGCCAGCGGTATGCTGTTGTTGACGCCTTCCGCGGTACCAAATGACGTCCTGTCCGGTTCGGTCGATGCTGCAGCTGTCGGCCAGCGCCGGAATGCGCGTTCCTGTCGGGACGCATCATGTACTTCACCAAGGAGCGAATCGCGTGTCGCACAGTCGATTCGGCACGCAACGCACTCGCAGCCCAGTCCGGTAGCTCGGCAGCGCGGCCTACTACGCGGACGTCATAACGCTCGTCGTAAGGAAGCAAAATGTCCAGCAAGATCGTCAAAACCCTAGCCGCGACTGTTATCGCCGCGCCCCTGTTCGTCCTCGCGGCGCCCGCAGCCACTGCCGATTCGGCTGCCGCGGCGCCTCCGTCGCCCTCCGTCACTCCGGTCCAGGGGGGAGGATCATTCGGATCAGCTGCGATATGTTTCCCCCTCGGCAGTGTCGTCTGGTGCATCTGAGTGAGCGTCTGAGAACTCCGTTGTTGGGTATGTGACGCTCGAGATTTCAGGGAACTCCTGGTAGAGCAGTGATTGCTGTACCAGGAGTTCCTTGACTACCACGCACGGGCTGGTCAGAAGCGAGGTATCGGCTGCAAGCCCGGAAACGAGCTACTCAAAGGAGAAAAGGCCTGACCCAGTCGTTGAACCGCTGGGCCATCGCCGCCTGCGCTGTCGCGAGGACTGCTGAGGGGTCCTCTGTCACCGTCAGGCCGAACTGCTGGTCGAGCCAGGCTACATACTCGTCGTGACCGTCGCTGTATGGCTCGTCGGCGCTGCGGTAAAAGTAGGCTTCTTCCGAGTCGACGTGTATCTCCGAGTCGAAACCGAGAAGCTGAAATAACTCCCGCACGTGGCGGGCGACAACGTGTTCCCCGCCTTCATCTCCGAAGACGACCACCGGCAGGGTGGCTGGATCGGCCTCCTCGTCGAGCCGCCAGAGCGCGTAGAACGAGCCGGAACCGTTGGCCTGCGCGAAGGGGATCAGCCGGTCGGTGAACTCCGGGTCCTTCGACCAGCCCGCCACCAGCCCGGAGACGTCCCCGAAATCCGTAAGCCCGAATCCGTCGGCGTAATTTTCGAAGCCGAGCCGGTCTTGCAGTTCCTTCAACAGGTTCAGTTCCGCGACGGGCGAGTATGCGTTCACTGTGTCTCCAAGCAAGCTAGCGGGACATCTGCCTGTCCACTTCTCCGGACAGGTTGGCTGTGTTGATCATGCCGCTAGTTCGGGCGAGGTGCAGGCGTGTGCCCTCGGCAGGGCAGGCAAAACATGGGCAACTGAGAAACGCCTGGTCGCCGTGGAGGTGTACCCGGTCTGAGCGCTGCCGATCGCGCAGTGTCCGTTGGCAACCCCGGGCCGCCGACAAATCCGGGCGGTGGACGAGGCAGTGGCCATTTCCTACGGTAGTATGCATTTCATTGGGTAATAGCCAACAATATGCATAGTTCCGGAGGTGATGCTGGTGGCCGGGCATCGCAGTACACCGCTGCCCAGTGAGCTCTGGCGGGCACCGCTTCGAACTGTGCGGCCCCAGGACTTGGCCGACATCTACGTCCAACCGGGGCCCGAGATCGCGCGGCTCGTCGATCGGGGAGTGCTGCACCGCGTCGCTCACGGCTACTACATCATCGTCCCACCGGACTATGTCGGCCGGACCTGGCTGCCCGGTCTCGAGGCGGCGGCCGGGGGTATCGCGTCGTCGATTTACGGGGCGGATCAGATCGTCGTCATGGGCATCAGCGCGGCCCGCCTGCTGGGAGCCATACCTCGTGCATTGGCGACCGCGGTTGTCGCGGTTCCGAGTCAGCATCGGCCGATCGCACTGACCGACCGTTCGGCACGGGTTCGATTCGTCCGCCGAAATACCGACGCTCTCGACGCCGAGCGTATCGAAACTTCACTGGGTCCAGCGCTGGTCACTACTCCGGAACAGACGGTGCTCGATCTTGCCCGGCGCCCGGAGCTGGGCAATGCCGAGGCCGAGGTTCGTTCGGCGATCGAGACGCTCTACCGCCGGTGTGATTCGGCGAGGCTCGCACAGCTCGCTACTGAGCAGCGTCTGGGTGTGGCGCTTCGACGTGCGGAAAGTTGGGGCGGAGTATGAGCATCGACGAACGTGACAGTGTCGCAATTCAATTCGGAGTTTCCCCGGAGCAGGTTGAGCGCGATCATCTGATCTCCCATCTGCTAGCGGCAATCAGCCGAGGGTTCGGTGACCGATTGCACTTCATCGGCGGAACTGCCCTTGCCCGTACGCATCTGGTGAGCGGCAGGCTCAGCGAAGACATCGATCTGCTTGCGTTGGACAACCGAGCGGTACTGGCAGCTGAACTCGACGCTGCTTTGCCGCGATCGGTCGCGCGGAGCTACGGTCGGCTGGAATGGGCACCGTCGTTGAGCAATGTCCCGGATACCGGGGCCGCCCATCTTCGCTCCGCATCCGGTGTGTCTGTCAAGGTCCAGTTGCTGTCGGCACGTGGCAGATCGGTGTGGCCGACTGAACTCCGCGATCTCGAGCAGCGGTACAGCGACGTGCCACCAGCCGAACTTCTCGTGCCCACATTGCCAGCTTTTGTTGCAGGGAAGACCGCAACATGGCACGACCGTCGCGCATCACGCGACCTGTGGGATCTTTGGGCGCTGAACGACATCGGCGCGATCGACGGCGCTGCGGGAGCGTTGTACCGGAAGTACGGCCCGACCAACCGGCTCCCCGCCCCACAATTGTTCGATCGTGCACCGGATGAAGACCACTGGAACGCACAGTTGGCCGGGCAGACACGATTGACGATCAGCGCCGAGATCGCGCTGGCCGCGGTTCGAGATGCCTGGGCGCGTGCCGCTGAGTGACTGGTGTAACTCAGATAGCCCTGGCGCCATGGGCGCGCTCCCAGCGACGAGCTGGGGCGTTCGCTGACGGCATCGATCCGGCAGCGCCCGAGCTGAGCTGATCGAATTGCCCACCCACCTATCAGACGGTGAGTCGGTCATCGGGACAGAACCACGTCCATGCCCGCTGCGAACTCCCATACAGAATCCTGTCGAGCCGGGAACTTTGTCGCAGGTTGGTGACTCAGGCACGAACCTGCGTCATCTCACCTGGGGTTTTACTGCCAACGCTGGGCCTACTTGGAGTGGTACGGCACCGGAAATCGCTTTGACCTGTGGAAACGTCTGTCGCAGGTTGGTGCCCTCGGCAGGACACGCAAAACATGGGCAACCGGGAAACGGCTGATCATCGTGGGTGCCTACCCGGATCTGATCGCCCGACCGGCGAGAGTGCGCTATCCCAGCGTTCGCTGTTGATCTGGAATCGACCGGCTTTGCTGGTAGATCAGGTCTCCGCGGGTGCGCAGGGTTTCTTCGTGCTCCGAGCCGAGCACGCGGGTTCGTGCATCGAGCAGTCGCTGGTAGTCGGCGGCGGCGCCTTCGTGGTCGTCGGCGTCTGCTCGACAGCTGGCGGGAGCGCCGAGCGCTCGGAGCGTGTCTGGGTTGTCGGCGCCGAGCACGCGTGTTCGCAAGTCATACACCTGCTGATAGTCGGCGGTCGCGGTGGCGAGGTCGCCTGTCATCGCACGGGAGGCTGGCGAGGTTGTACAACGCATTCAGCGTATCCGGGTGGTCGGCTCCGTGGACACGTGCCCGTGCCGTGTGCAGTTGCCCATAGTCGTCGACCGCGCCCGCGTAATCGCGGCAGTCGAAACGGAACTCGGCGAGCCGACGCAGAGTGGTCAAGGTGTCGGGATGATCGGACCCCAGCAGGCGAGTCTGGTCGGCGATCAGTTTCTCGTACTCCGAGACGATGCTCATCCGTTCACTGTACGGTCGAAAAGGCTATGTGTTGCCGCCGAAAGGATCTCGGCTGTCTACTCGACCTCGGCGATCTTGCGTTTCTGCTCCCCGGACAATCTGGCCCTTTCGACCTCACCCCGATTGATCTGGACTTGGCAAATCCAGCTCCGCAGCCTCTCCGGGACGAAATCGGTTACACCTCAACCACATCACCGCCAACTGGAACGTGCGCTACTGCCGATGCGCGTTCGGGTGGCGAATCGCTACCAGACGAAGTTCTCCGAGCGGGATTGAGCAGGTCGTGCGGATCAGTACTCCCAGGGGCCGAGCCCCGCCTCGTATGCGGCTGCCTCGTCCTTGTCGTGCAGGAAACGCGGGTCCGCCACGCCCTCGAGCGAGGTGTCGCTGATCGGCCCTGGATGCCACTCATTGCGCACGAGTTTCAACAGGAACTCGGCCATTCCGCACGGGTACACCGACCACTCGTGGTTCATGCGCGAGTACACCGCGACCGGCCATCGATCCGGGTCCTGGTCCGTCGTGATCCAGCACAGAGTGTCGGCCGCAGCTGTTCCGCCCCAGATGAGCAGGTCCTCCAGCCGATACCGGCCCCTGTCGGCGGGAGCCCACTCGTTGACCCCCTCGTCCGCGAGCGCTGCCTCCGAGAGCCTCGATACCTTCACCATCCGCACCTCCTCCGAGGAGACGACAGGGGTGAAGACGACGACCATCTCCTCGATCGTGCCGCTGCCGAAGGCTGCCACGAAGGACCGATAGTCGGCCGGGAAAGCAGTTTCGTAGATCTTCTCCGCCGCACTCCAGTTGACGGTGTCCCCGCAGGTCGGCCCGATGCACGACAGCACTTCTCCCAGGCCCGCCATGGCAGGCTGATCCTCACTCACGCTCCAGTTCCCATCGAGTCGGTGCCCCTGACCATGTTGGGAGGCAAGCCAATTAGAGAGCCACACCAAACCAGACGGTGGGCAGCCGCATGAGAGAGCACCCCACCGGGCACCTAAACCGAATCCTGGCCGGGATCCGGTCTACACACCAGTCTCTAACTAGCCGATGAGCGGTTGTGCGGTGATCGTGGAGCTGGTCGTTCGTCGCGTAACTGGTTATTGCATCATCTGGATGTGTGGGTGCTCATGTGATGTCGGGCAGATTCGGATGATCTGGTTGTTGTTGTCGGAGACAGAGATCTGGGTCGGCATGCTCGGGCCGCCTTGTACAGCACCCCACGAGATGTTGGCAGCCTGGTCCTCGTGTGGGATCCAGTGGTGGATGTCAGATTGCCACTCGTCGCTGGCGATCGTCAGTAGCGGCTCGGTCGGGGTGCCGCAGGTGGGGCAAGGGTTCGGATAGGGATCTTGCATGCCCCATCTGATAAAGCCGCCGATCTTCCATCCGGGTGCGATACACAAGAAGTTGTAAGGGTGATCGTCGTCTTCAAGACCGCCGAACTCGACTCCGGGAATCTGGGCCATGGTCCACCAGTCCACTCGTTGCCGAAGCTCCCCCTCGAGCTCCCCTGAGTGCGGGTATTCGATCACTTGTTCCGGATCGATCATGCACGGTTCGGGCACCAGGTCTTCCTCGTACTCCGCGGGTTCCGGAGGATCCATCAGAACGTCGGTGATCGCCGCTGACGACCGCCAGAACAGTGCGGTCTTGGGCATACCATCGTCGTCGTGCTCGAAGGGGCACCACAACACTTGCAGCAGGTCCGCCCCCTCGGGCGGAGACAAACCGGGCACGTCACGGACGTACAACTGCGCGACCGGCACCATCGCAATCGAACCGTCGGACTCCGGTTCCAAGTCGTGGTCCTCAGCGTGGCAGTACGGCCATGGCTCGCTCGCCGGCCACAACAGTGGCCCCCCGATCGAACTGTCGTGCGCCGATGGTGTTCCCGGACGGGGGTGCAACCGAGTCGCGGTGCGGGCCAGTGGCGCCAGCTCAGGAAAGACGGCCACGAGATCGACCGGACGTGGCGGCGTAGTGCGAGTCATACAACAACCTCTGGAGGAACGCGGAGACGTTCGATTTCGATGATGGATGGGACCGGCGCGGTCTCGTCCCGAGGTTAGGGGTCCGGGCCTCGATCAACTTCCCATCATTGGGTATCTGCCAGTGCATGGCCTCGGGGGCATGACATCTCGACATGAACTGACATGCCGCTGGGCGCGCGGTTCAAAGCGGCCATCGGGCAGGTTTGAAGATCAACCGGCCGAGGTCATCTTGGCCGGGTACTCGAAATCGTGTGTGAACAACGAACAGTGCCATGAGGATTCGAACCTGTGACGGCAAAAACCGCCCTGGCCTGTGAAAAGCTGTCGCAAGTTTGTGCCCTCGGTAGGACACGCAAAACATGGGCAAATGAAAAACGCCTGGTCATCGTGGGTACGTATGCCGTTTGAGGGATCGTGGGGCCCTGCGGAAGTCGGGCAATCGGCCCCAACTTGATGGTGCCCTGGGCGGGGCACATCGAACATGGGAACGGGGATGACCTGCGGCTTTCGGGTGGGGGCTGGTGATCGTAGCGACCGGCTATCCCGCGGTGCTGGTACCGAATAGCTGTTCGCGCATCTGGGCCGGGGTTTGCCCGTAGCGCTCTCGATAGGCTTCTCGGAACCTGCGTGTGCTGGGAAAACCCTCCTCGAAGGCGATCCTGTCCATGTCTACTGGCAGCGCAGTGGACAATCGCCGATGCGCGCGCTCGACGCGGATCGCGCGCAGCATCGCACCCGGTGAGGGGTACTCGGCACTCTTCAGCACTTTGTACAGCGTTCGCTCGCCGATGCCCAACATCGCGGCAATGGTCTCCGGCGTCACCCGGGGATCGTTCGCGTGATCTTCGATCAGACGTCGTGCGCGTTCAGCGTCTGTCGCGCGCTTGCCGAATTTGATAGCTGGGGAGGGGTTGAGTGCCCCATCGAGCAGCGCGAGCGCGCTGGAAAATGCGACGCTGAAATCTGCTGCCGTCCAGCCCTTGGCCTCGACGAGCAGTCGAACCTGTGTCTCCAGCGCGTGCACCAAGGGACGCTTCTCATCCAGCGCGAGCGGGGCAGCTGCAGCGCGTGCGAGATCGATCGATTTTTCGGGGACGGTCATGATCAACGCGCTGATGGTCTCGTCGTGCGTCATCCACAGCGGGCGGCCCCAATGGAAAAAGCCGATTTTGCCAGGGTGGAAGATTTCCCTGGAATCGCCTTGTTCGAACTCGAAATGCCCTTGCAGCGGGACGAGTAGGCGATAGCTGTTGTCGCCGTCGTTTCGCACATTGCGCTGAGAGCGCTGGTAGTCGAGCGAGGTGGAGGTGAACTCGACGATCTGGAATTGGCCGACGTTCTGGGCAAACGCTTTGGAGCTGAACTCGTCGGCGCGGAACCTCAGCCCAACCGATCCCTGCCGGTGATGGAGGTACTCATGCCACGACGCCGCCGGGTCGTCATCATCGGTCGAGAAGGTCTCTTTCTGGTATTCCGCATCGGTCACACCGACCCCCGTCGCACACTGCCGCAGGCTCCAAACTGACCAGAAGCTTACAAGGGAAACGGCAGGCGCCCGAGCCGTGACGACAGACAACTCGGCAGTGTGGTCGGTCATTGTGGAACGTGCCGGCCCAGCAGCGCCGTCCGCAAGAGCCGCGCACAGGCGCACGCTTGCCGCTGCTCACTTCCCGTGCGGCTGAACCGGAAGACGGCGATGCCCATTTGGCCGCCACAGCAGCTGCAACGGGTCGCGAAAGATCCGGGCCAGGCTGTCGGCTGCTCGTGCGGCGTTCGTGGCGGGCAGAAAGTGACTGCGAATGGGCAGGAAAACGGTAGAGACCCGACGGCGGCGCAACCTAATGTGCGAGACAAGCTTTCGGCTCGAGACAAGTAAGGCAGGGACCGATTACCGACAGAGAACCCTTTCGAATGCGGGGCCCGGCGCCTTCCGTGGTCCGTGAATTCCACTGTGGGTCAGGAGAATTCGCGGCCGACCTGCACCTGCGCGCCGACCGCGACTCCGAACACCAGACGAGTGAAGTCCTCGCCCAGATCCTGTCGCGGCCGGACGGGAGCCACGAGCCTCCGGACGCCCTGTTGACGGGAGATGCAGCGACATTGGGCCAGTAACCGTGAGGACTGCCCCCGCGCAAGCATGCTGTGTGGCAGGCCCTGATAGAGGCGGGAAGTCAAAGCGGATACCGGCCGGAAATATTGAAAATAGATTTCTCGGTCTGAAAGTAGGAGGGGAAGACCGAGGAACAGCCGATAGAGGAAGGAGGCTGAATGAATTTCACCCTTTGAAAAAAACAAGTGCTGGCCAGGCTTGCGGATGGCAAGTATCACTCGGTGAAAACCGGCTTGCAGCGTGGGTATTCCAGTCGGCGCCGGCGAGCTCGGTCCATCGGACTGCGCCGGTGATCGACAGCCCGACCAGGTCGCTGAGCACCATGGCGGGCACGGCGGCCGCGGTTGCCATCAGCGCGGTGTTGCGGCCGACGCGGGCGGGAGTCTGCTGACGCAATGCGATCCGTCGCCCACGCTGCACGCTCGCCCGATATCTGATCAGTCCTACCCGTCAGTCGCCGAGGAACAGGAGATATCCGTTGGCGCGAAGCGCGGTCGACGCCGCTCGCCTCAGCAGGTCGACAGCCTGCCGTTCGGCATCGGTCCGTACCCGATCCCCTCGATCTGGTCCAGGATCAAGCCGAGCTGGTACCGGTTGAACATGGTGTCGCCGTACCGGTAGATAGTAGATACCCCGTACCAAACTGGTGTCGGGCTGCCCGGCGCACAGCCTGTACAGCGTTTCGTCTGCATCGTCACCGAAACGGTGTTTCTCGGCATGGTTCATGTCCTGTACGACGATGGTCGATGTCACGGTCGTCCTGCCCGCGGTCGCCGAAACTCTCCGCGTCTCCCTCACCTCGGCCCTCATGGGCGACCTCAGTGCGTTACTGGGTTCCCGTCAGCTGCCTCACCGGGTCAGTTGTGTTGCGGAGGAGCCGGGGCTCCGCGACTACTAGGCCCAGTTTGATCCTGACCGCCGCAGCGAGCCCAGTCGTCAACGTTCCGTGGTGATTTCGCCGATGCGGCCGTTGCCGATCCGGCGTATGTTCATGCCTGCGATATGGCGGTTTGTGTTCGACGTAACGATGGGGTGAGCATGGAGATCGAGTTGGCGGACGCGGTCGCGGCGGTGCGTGAGGAATTGCTGCACGCGGCGGCGCGGGGGATCGGGCAGCGGGTGGAGTTTCTGGTCGGCCCGATCCAGCTCGAGTTCGCCGTGGAGCTGCGTCGGGACGCCAAGGCGAAGGCGGGGTTCAAGGCGTGGGTGGTCTTCGGCGACGCCGAGGGTGGCCTCTCCCGGGCCCGGACGCATCGGGTGTCGGTGACCTTGACGCCGGCCGGTCCCGACGGTGGCCGCTTGCTGGTGTCCGGTGATCCGGCTCAAACGGACGGGCCCGGTGACGTCTCGGACACGATCGGCCGCTGAGCACCCCCACCGTGACGGCAATGTCACGAGTAGGGATGAAAATGTCGCGAATAGACGATGAAACGGACTCGGGGTGGAGCGAGAGCGGCTGACGGGGGTCACTGGCGCGGGCGGGCGAGGCTCAGGATATGTGGTGGCGCCTCGGCTCGTGCTGACCTCAGCCCATGTGGTCGACGCATACGGCGCAGTGGCCATGGTGTTTCGGCCCGGTCGCGCGGGTCAGTTCGTGGGTCACGTGGTATGGCGCGGCACACCCGGCGGCCGCGACGATGCGGCCTTGGTCGAGATCGACGATCCAGAGTGGACGCCGGTGGAGGGCGCAGCTCGGCGGGGTACGTCGGTGACCCACCGGCCCGGACTCCCGTGCGAGTGCTGGGGTGTGCCCAACGTGACGCAGCGTGCCGGTCACCCGATGGACACCGCGCAACTAACCGGCAAGCTCAACCCCGGCGACGGGATGGTCGGCGACCGGTTCTTGATCCGCCTCGAGGGGCACCCACCTGCCACTGGCCGGGATGGTCATTCCCCGTGGGGTGGGTTGTCGGGGGCGGCGGTGTTCAGCGGTAAGTTGCTGATCGGGGTGGTTGCGGCCGACCCCGCCGCGTTCGAGCATTCGGCGTTGGAAGTCGTGCCTTCCTATGTGCTGCACCATGATTCGCAGTTTCGTGCTGTCCTGGACAGCTACGGCCCGGCGACGGTAATCGAGGCCGCGGAGTTAGCGGGTCTGGCCACCGAGGAAACCGGTCTTCACGTGCAAGCCGCAGATGTCTCTCCGGCGGCGCTGCTGACCGCGCGGCGGGCCGTCGTCGGCTTCCGCGGCCGCAACGAACTGCTGAAGGATTTGCGGAAATGGGCCGAGCAGCCGGGCCTCGGGATGTGGTTGGTGCATGGTCCCGGAGGCCAGGGCAAGACCCGCCTTGCCCGCCACTTCGGCGAGAAATTCGCTCACCTCGGTGCACAGGGCCAATTCGTGCTGTGGCTGAACCACGAAGCCAAGGACCTGACGGTGATCGCGGACACGGTAGTGCCGGTGCTGGTCGTGGTGGACTATGCCGAGTCCCGCCCCAGCCAGTTGGCCGCACTATTAACGGCGCTGGCCGCCACCCCTCGGTCGCCGTCGGTGAAGGTGCTGGTGTTGGCCCGCACCGCCGGGGACTGGTGGAACCAGCTCGCCGACGCCAGCGACGCGGTGACCATACTGCTGAACGCCGCCACCGTGACGGAGCTGCCGGTGCTTGATGCCGCCGACATCGACCGCCGGGACGGCTACCGGGCGGCGGTGGCCGCGTTCGCCGACGAATTGGCCCGTCTGCCAGGACACGCCGACACCGACTGGCCGGCACGAGCCCAGGCGCTTGCTGATCGACCCCTGCCGTCCACAACGGCGGCGTGGACGGTGCTGGCGATCCAGATGACGGCCCTGGCCGATCTACTGGACGACACTGCCGAACCAATTGTGCCCCAAGATAATCCACTAGAAGTAGCGGCAGGTGGGCGTGGCGCCGGGCATGGTGAGAGCCCGGAGGAGCGAGTGTTACGCCATGAACGCCGCTACTGGAAGAACACCGCCGAAGCCGCCAAGATTTTCCCGGACCTGGGTATGGGCACGTTGACCGATGCCATCGCCGCCACCGTCTTGCTGCCGCCCCCAGCACCGACGCTGGCCAACGACTGGTTGGCTCGGATCCCCGGACTGTCCGATCGGGATCGACGCCGTCGGGTCCGGGAGTGGTTGGCCGGTCTGTACCCGGCCGCCAGTCCGTACGCATTCGGCCAACTGGAACCCGACCGGCTGGCCGAGCACCTGATCGGCACCCTCATCGCCGACCACCCTGCGACCTCAATCGCCGAAACCCTGGCCGCCGACGTCGACGGCGAGGACGCGACCAGGTGGGTGAGCGTGTGCGCCCGAGCCGCGGCACACCCCGGCCTCGGCGACCCCGTCGGCGAGATGCTGGCGCGAATGTTCAAGAAGCATCCCACGACCGTGGCGGTGGCCGCATTGGAGGTGGCACCCGGACTGGAGGTACCCAAGCCGCTGGTACATGGGCTGAAATACTTCGTGCACGATCCGGCCACTCCGACCGCCAGCCTGGCGAGTGTAGCCGATGCTCTGCCCAAGTCCAGCCTGCTCTGGGCCGAAACCGCAGCGGAACTCTTCGATGTGCTGAACGCCCGGTGCCAGCCGGAGGAGCCCGATGTCGACGCTGTGCGGAAATTGGACATATTAGGCGTCGACAGAACCCAATTCATCAACGAGACCATCGGGATCACGAACAAAGTCGCTGAGTCGCACGGCTTGCGTGCGGAGTGGTCTCGACCCGACGTTGCCTCGAACCTGGCTCGACGCGCTCTATGGTTGGCGGATTTGGGTCGGCGGGAGGAAGCGCTGGCCGCGAGCACCGAGGCCGTCGAGATCTTCCGACGGCTGGCCAAAGGCGAGGACGCCGACTCCCTGCCCAGCCGTGACCCCTCGCTGTACAACCTCGCAATGAGCCTAGGTAACCACTCCAACTTGTTAGAGGCTGTGGGTCGATGGGAGGACGCCCTGGCCGCAATCAGCGAGTCCCTCCAGATCTTTAAACGATTGGCTAACGCACGTCCGGACGCTTATCTCTCCAACGTTGCCGGGAGCCTGAGCAATTACGCTGCCATATTGGGGGACTTGGGTCGGCGGGAGGATGCGCTGACGGCGAGCGCTCAAGCCATCCAGATCTATCGACGACTGGTTAATGGCAAGGCGGGCCAGGACGCCTTGCTCCACAACTTCGTCATGACCCTGGGCAACCACTCAATGCAGTTGCTGAACTTGGATCGGCTGGGTCGGCGGCAAGGTGCGCTGGGGCAAGACGCGCTGGCTGCGACCACTGAAGTTGTCCAGATACTGAGACAACGGGCTGAGGAGCGTCCGGACGCCTTCCTCCCCGACCTCGCTATCAGTCTGGGAAGCCTCTCTAGCCAGTTGGAGGCTTTGGGTCGGCGGGAGGATGCCCTGGCCGCGACCATTGAAGTCGTCGAGATCTACCGGCAACTGGCTGAGGCACGTCCGGACGCCTTCCTCTCCGAACTCGCCGGGAACCTCAACAATCTCGTTTTCCCGTTGCTAGTCTTGGATCGGTCGGCGGAAGCGCTAGACGCGGTCACCGAAGCCGTCACCATCCGACGTCGGTTGGCTAGAACGCGCCCCGAGAGGTTCCGCCGCGAGTTCGCCGGGAGCCTGAACGACCTCGCCGTCGTTTTGGAAGTCCTGGGTCGGCTAGAGGACGCGCTGGCCGCGATTACAGAAGCCGTCATCATCCGACGCGAACTGGTGAAGACTCGGCCCGATGTCCACCGAGCTGAACTTGATCAGTCACTGAGAATACTTTCCAGACTCCAGGGCAATCGCGACACGTAACCGACTTCGGCGGAATAGTCACTGGCTACCGGCTCGCGCCGGGAACACTCCCCGTTCGTCGCAGCCGCGCTAACCATCGTTCTCCAGCGGCGATAGGAGACTGGACGGGATATGAGGTGCGACATAGGTATTACTGGCTGGTCATACCGGACGCAACTCAGGAGGGAGCTGCGGAACTTTTCTGTGGTACCGAGCTTCGCGCTCGTCGAGCTCGCCGAACGCCGCCCGAAATGCTGGCAATAGTTGACGAGAGTGAGCGATAATGCCGCTGACCGCGTGATCGGTGGCGGTTGAGAGCGCTGGAGGCAATAGAACCGAGACCGAGACACAAGCCGCCCACCGCCCCCTTCGATCGCCTACTGCGCCGCGACCGCGCGGATGTTTAGGAGTCGGCGCGGATCGGCCCCCATTTCGGCAGCGGCACTGGCGAATTCGTCGAGTATCCACATCCCGGCCCGGCCGAAGTACTCACCGGACGTGAGCGGCAGTCACTAGGCACACGAGCCCGCCCTCGCGCCGAGAGACACCCTGCCACTCGTGCGTCCTGACTGTGCAGGGCAGCAACGCGCCGCGGAGAAGCCCGCCACATCGGCGGATCCGGATGGTGACATTGGCAGGCGGGTTGCTGCGAAGTCGGCCGGTCCTGAATCCCGGCGAGTTGCCGACCTGGTTGCCCATGTTTTGTGTTTCCTAGGGGGCTCGCACCAGGTCAACCGTCTGACCTGCACATTTCGGTTCTTGTTGGCGATCCGAAAGCGATGCACAGATCAGAAAACCTGCTGACCTGCGGAAACGTGTCGCAGGTGTGTGCCCTCGGCAGGATTCGAACCTGCGACACCCGCTTTAGGAGAGCGGTGCTCTATCCCCTGAGCTACGAGGGCTGATCTGGTAGGTGCCGGAGCGCCTATCGGGACTTCGGGGAGTCTACCGGGTCGAGTCCGTAGGGGCCGCATCGATTTGGCGGGGAGCGTGAATGGGGGCGTCATCAGGTCGACGTCGAATCGGTGTTGACCCAGGTGGAGTGACTGTCTGAGACTGTTTGCGGTTCGATTTGTTTCGGTGGAACTCCGGGCATGCAATGACGCAAGCTGGAGGCTCGCGGCGGCGATGGGTCCCCAGGAGCTGTGGCTCGATGTCGCGACGGGTCGCTAAGGTGTGTCGAGCGTTCGACTCCGGAAATGTCGACCCGACGGTCGCCTCTGGTGCGGAGCCGACCTCCGCTAGGCGTTGGCCCCTGGCGTGAGGTCGGCTTCTGTCGCGTCGTACGTGAAAGTTATTACTGTGTAGCATTTCTCGATGGCGGGGCCACGATATTCGGGTTGACGAGTTTGCCGCCGGGCGGCGGTCCACATCGGCGCGCCGATGGGCGCGGCAGTGGCCGGGACCGCCGTAGCGACGGTGCCGAGCGTGCCGATGCGAAACGCGGCCGCGGAGATTCGGAATGCTTCGGCCGAAAACCTTGTGTAGGAAGAGGAGTGGACGGGCGGGCCCGAGGGTGGTTGCCTTGGTTGCTGACTCGTCTGCGCGGAAGATCGATGGCGTAAACGTATTCGTCGTGGATCTGGACGCCCGAGACCAGACTGTCTCAGACGATAGAGTGGCAGTCGAGAGCTGGTGCTAGGGGAGGGCTATTCCGGTGGGACCGGCGTGCGCGGTCGGGCGGTCAGAACCCGCCGTCGAACCCGCCCCCGTCGAACCCTCCGCCATCGAATCCACCCCCATCGAAACCGCCGCCACCCGAGTCGTAACCGCCTTGATCGTCGGAATATCCGCCCTGATCGCCCGAGTCGTACCCCTGATCCCCGCTGGCCGCATCGAGCCCGTCCTGATACCCCTCGCCATAACCACTTTCGAAGCCCTGCACGTCATACCCCACCCCGGACATTCCGGAGAACAGTGACGAGAACAGCAGTGCCGAACCCAAACCCCATGCGCCAGCGATCAATGCGGGCCGCCACCATGGTTCGGAGTACCAGCCCGCAGGCACCGGCCGACCCGCGACCCGGCCGCCCGGATAGTAATTCGGTGTCTCCGCCGAGGGGTTCGGCGAGGCGGCGACCTGGCGGCCCTCGTATTCGACGACCCGGTTCTCGGTGACCCGACCCGCGGTGTCCTGACCGTCCAGCGCCGGAATCACCGGGCCGGGATCCATGCCCATCGCGATGCGCGCCGCCCGGATGTAGTACATGCCCTCGGCCGCGGTCTGCTTGGCCAGCCGCGCCTGGGCGGGCGTGCGCGCCTGCTCGATCTGCGATCCGGCCGCGATATGCCGTTCCGAGGCGTCCGCCAGTGCCTGCTTCGCCGCCTCATTGCTGCCGTTGAGGTTGTACACCTGGCCCGCGAGCCGTTCGATCAGCTGCCTGGCGTCGGCGGCCGCGTCGTCGAATTCCCGTACCGCGCGCTGTTTGGTCTGCTGCGTCAGGAAGACGACATAGGCCGCCGCGAGCAGAATGACAACGCCGATCAGTAGCCACAACACCGCTCGCGCCCCTTTCATCCTCGGTCCCAGGTCGCCCCCAGTTTACTGGGGACTAGCTGAGACTCGGCTGAGTTCGGCGGCGGGGAGAGCCGCCGTCTCTATTGTCCGGCGAGCTGGCGGGCGATGACCAGACGCTGGATCTGATTGGTGCCCTCGAAGATCTGCATGACCTTCGCCTCGCGCATATAGCGCTCCACCGGGAAGTCCTGGGTGTAGCCGTAGCCGCCGAGCACCTGCACCGCGTCGGTGGTGACCTTCATCGCGGCGTCGGTGGCGATCAGCTTGGCGACGCTGGCCTGACGCGAGTAGGGCAGCCCGGCATCGCGGCGGCGGGCGGCGTCGAGGTAGGTCGCGCGCGCCGAATCCACCGCCGCGGCCATATCGGCGAGAACGAAGCCGAGGCCCTGGTGGTCGATGATGTGGCGACCGAAGGCCTGTCGTTCCTTGGCGTAGGCGACGGCATCGTCGAGGGCGCGCTGGGCGAGACCCGTCGCGACCGCGGCGATGCCGAGCCGACCCGAGTCCAAAGCGCTGAATGCGATCGAAAGTCCTTGTCCCTCAACGCCTATCAGATTTTCGTGGGGTAACAAGGCGTCGTCATAGGCCGCGGTGGTGGTCGGGATGCCGCGCAGGCCCATCTTCTCCTCCGGCTTGCCGAAACTCAGGCCTTCGGTATCGGCGGGCACCAGGAAGCACGAGATTCCACGCGACCCTTCGCCGGTCCTGGCGAAGAGTGTGTAGAAGTCGGCACGGCCGCCATTGGTGATCCACGCCTTCGATCCATTGATCCGATATCCGCCCTCGACCGCGGTGGCCCGGCAGCGCAGTGCGGCCGCATCGGATCCGGCATGCGGCTCGGAAAGGCTGTAGGCGCCGATGGTTTCGCCGGAGAGCATGGTCGCGAGCCAGCGCTGCTTCTGCTCATCGGTGCCGAAGGTGAACAGCGGATGGCAGGACAGGCTGTGCACGCTGACCGCGACGGCGACCGCTGCCCAGCGGCTCGCCAACTCCTCGAGTACCTGCAGATACACCTCGTACGGCTGATCGCCGCCGCCGAATTCTTCCGGATACGGCAGACTCAGCAGCCCGGCCGCGCCGAGGGCGGGAAAGACGCCGTCGGGGAAGGTTCCGGTCTTCTCGGACTCGACCACGCGCGGCTCGAGCACCTTATCGGCGATATCGCGGGTCAGCTCGATCAGGTCGCGGGCCTCGGGGGTCGGCAGCATCCGGTCAACAGGCATGTCACCTGTTCTACCCGGTCGGCGCCGGGTTGCCGCAGGGTGGTCGGCTGTGTCCAATTGGACACAGCGCCGCATCCGACTCGACGCCGATAAATGGCGCGTCGGCAATCAACGGTAATTGATCTCCGCTGTGCGAAACTGGCCCCGAACAGCTGACAATTTCGAGCGACCTGCAAGCGGTCGCTACGGTTGCACTCCTCACCCCCGGAGGACTGTCCATGAAGAATTCTGTTGCGTCACTGGAGCTACCCGAACCCCTGGTCATAACGCTGGGGAATCTCAAAGGCGGCGTCGGAAAGACCACATCAGCGTTTTTCTTGGCCGCATATTTCGCGCAGATCCATGAATTGCGAGTGCTGGTGATCGACGCCGATCCGCTGAGTCAGACCGGATATTCCTGGTATCGGCGGCTGGTCAAGGGCGGGATCGAGGTGCCGTTCGAGTTGATCGCCTTCCCGTCGCGGCACGTCAACGACTGTATTGCCGACAATTCCGGGAAGTACGACGTGATCATCGTCGATGCCGGAGGTGAGTCGGCCGAGATATTCAAGGCCGCCATTCCGCAGAGCGATGAGCTGATTCTGTTGACCAGCGTGAGTCCCTCGGAGGTGAAGCGGGTACCGAGTACGTACAAGGCCGCGGAGGAGGCCGCGATGGATAGCGGCCGCGAGATCCGGGTCCGCGTGCTGATGACCAAGGTGCCGGTGACGATGAAGAACGGTGTGAACGTCTCGACCGAATATCGCACGCAGCGCGGAAATCTGGAGGACGCGGGCTACGACGTATTCGAATCCTATTTGAGCGCGTGGAAATGGTATCGGGAGGCGGCCGACGGTGAGGTCGGCGAAGGTGCCGAGAATCCGATCGTGGACCTGGGGGAGTATCTCCAGGTCGGGGACGAGTTGGTGAGCCCGTACGGGGTCGCGGTGGAGGTGCCGGCCTGATGCCTCCGCAGCGCAGGAAGGGTTCCATCGGATCCGTGGGCAAGGGCTCGATCGGTGGCGTGAATCCGTTGGCGGACAGCGCCGAACACACGCCGCCGGTATCGCCGCTGCGTGACGCCGAGTGGCGGTCCGGAGCGCTCAGTGCCGCGTCCCTGGAGGTGATCGCGCCGCCCGCGAACGCAACCGCGCCGATCCTGGATGCGACGGCCCCGCTCGCCGAGGTGACCGCACCGCTCGCGGATGCGGTCGCCGGTGCTGATGTGCTGGCGATGCCGCTGCCGGTGCCGAGCGCGGCCGAGGTGGCGGGTCCGCTCGACGCTCGTGAGCGGGCACAGCTGACGGCCTGCGAATCGTCCATCGACGGTCTGCGCGTCGCCTTCTGGACGGCCGGACGGGCGCTGCAGATCGTGCGGGACGGCCGCCTGTACCGCGATCGGCACGCGACCTTCGACGAGTACGTCGAGCAGCGCTGGGATATGCAGCGGTCGTATGCGCACAAGCTGATTCGGGCCTGGCCGCTCGCCGCGAAACTGCATCCGGTCGCACCCGCCATCAATGAGGGACAGGTCCGCGAGTTGCTGCCGGTCGCGGTCCAGCACGGTGAGGATGCCGCGGTCACGGTGTATACGACCATCGCGGACACCGACGATGTGAAGGTCACCGCGGGCAAGCTCCGGGAGGCGGTCGCATTGCTGCCGGAGCGGTTCGACAAGGCCGAGGTGGTCGCCCTGCTGCAGGCATGGTTGCGCGGGGAGCTGCGGGACCAGTCGAACCAGCGGGCCGTCGATCTGTTCGCGGCCGTGGAATCGCGATTCGCCGCGCTGACGCGACGAGTTGTCAAGGGCTCGAACAATGATCCGGCGGCGGCGCGTGAATTCGCCGCGAAACTACGAACTCTCGCCAGACAGATCGAGGAACAGATCACCGCGTGAGTGACTTCTTGCCGAAAATGCCCCGCCGCGAAAGCAGTTGCGCGACGGGGCATTTTCTATTAGTTATGATTTTGTTATCGCGATATCGTGTGTTGCGCCTTGTAATTCGCTAGAACTGTCGAAATATAGACGCTCGGATCCACTGGACTACAGATCACCGTGATGGTTTTCGAATCAATTCGAGGTCTTGGTGAAGTCCTACACGCCAACGCAGTACGGCGTCGCACGGCCAGCCAGGACCTTCGATACGAGCATCGGAGGACCGGATCATGGCATCATCTTCGGAGGGTCGATATTCCCGCTTCCTGCGGCGCGCGCTCCCATGGGTCGTCGGCGCAGGGATCGTCGCAGGCGCGGCCATTGCCGCGACACTGCTGGGAGGACAGGCCGCGGCGCAGCCGCTGACGATTCCAGGTATCGGGACATACGAAGTCCCGGACGAGTTTTCGATTCCAACCTCGACTCCCGTCGAAATTCCGACGGAGAGGCATGCATCGCCCGCTGCTATTCCCGCGGTTGCGGAATCCGCCGTTCTTCCCGAATTCGCCCCTGCCGAAGTTCCGGGGAAGGAACTTTCGGCTCCGCTCACGGTTCCGAGTGCGGAACTGCCTGCACGCCTCGCCATTAGCGGCGCGGAACATGCTGTACCCCTGGCAGTTCGGAATACAGACCTCCCAACCCGGTCGGGGTTGCTGGCGGCCGTGCGTGCGGCGCTCCCGGTGATTCCCGCGATCGGTGATCGCGTCACTGTCTCGGAACTCGCGCCCGTTGTGGTTTGGGGTAAGGAGCGTTCGGCGCTCCCCGCGATTGCCGCGGTTGGTGATTCCGTCGCCCCTGTGCAGGTCGCGCCGAGCGCCGCTTCGGATAAGGAGCTTTCGGCACCGCTTGTGCGTCCCAGTGCGGGATTCGCTGCGCCGCTGCGTGTGCTGGGGATCGAGCGTTCGATGTTGCCATTGGTTGCTGCGGTTGGTGATTCCACTGCTCCTGCGGAGGTCGCGCCTGTCGCGGTTGCCAGTGCGGAACTTTCGGCCCCGCTCGCTGTTGCGGCTGCGGAACTGCCCTCGTCTCTGGTCATCCCCGGCACGGAACTGACGGTTCCCGTTGCGGCAGTCTCGCTCCCATCCGAAGCGCTGGCGGCCGCGCTTTCGGCGCTCCCCGTGATACCTGCGATCGATGATTCCGCCGCTCCTGCGCAGCTCGCGCCGGTCGCGGTTCCACCGACGGAACTTTCGATGCCGCTCGCGGTTACGGGTGCGAACTTTTCGGCGCCACTCGCGGTGCTCCGGTTCGGGCGTCCGTCGCCGATGGCGGTGCCGGGTGCCGAACGTGGGCCGACGGTTCCGGGGACCGAGACCACAGCGATTCCTGAGACGGCGAATTCAGCGCCGCTGGCACCTCCCGGGTCGGAACGCTCGGCGGCTCAGAGCCCGGACCGTCCGGTGCCCCTCGGAATTCCGGGTGTGGAGCTGTCGATACCCGCGACGGTTCCGGGGACCGGGATTCCACTGCCCGCCGATGTGATCCGCAACCAACTCGCGCTCCTCGCCGGTGTCCTCGGCATCAAGCCGCCTACTACGACGCCGGCGCCCGCATTGTCGCCGCCGCGCACGCACGGCGCGATCGCCGTCGACGCCGCGCGAACCAAAGTCGGCACCGAGTACAGCATGGGCGCGACGGGTCCGGATGCCTTCGACTGCTCCGGACTGGTGCAGTGGTCTTACGGACAGGCCGGGGTGAAGGTGCCGCGCACGAGCTACGAGCAGCTGTCCGCCGGTACTCCGGTTTCCCGGGACGAACTGGAGCCCGGTGACGTGGTGTCCTTTTATGGCGGCGGTCATTCGGCCCTTTATGCCGGTGACGGCAAGGTCATCCACGCCTCGACCTACGGGGTGGGTGTGACGACGTCGCCGCTGTCCTCGATGCCGTATGCGGGGGCCCGCAGGTACTGACCGCGCGGCTCGCCAGCGATATGAAATGCTTCCGTCTCATTTACGTCTTCGTCGGCAGGTCGACTGGCCAGAATGTGTCACACCGACTAAGACAATTAGCAGTTCGAAGTGGAGCGGACCGGTCTGTCGGCGGCCGAGCAGGGGGTGTCGCCGCCGGACCGGTCCGAAGGGGCGGTTTCGTTCCCCGGCCCACCGTTCTATTATCTGCGTATGAATGCAGATAGCGAGCTTATTCGGCCGCCGCTCGCGGAGGACCAGGTCGGGCTGGTTGTCGAGGTTTTCCGGATGCTGGCGGACTCGACCCGCGTGCAGGTGCTGTGGGCGCTGGTGGATCGGGAGCTGTCGGTCAATGATCTGGCCGGTCATATCGGCAAACCCGGCCCCTCGGTATCGCAGCATCTGTCGAAGTTGCGGATGGCTCGCCTGGTTCGGACCCGCCGCGCCGGTACCACGATCTTCTACAGCCTGGAGAACGAACACGTCCGCCAGTTGGTCGTCGACGCGGTGTACAACGCCGAACACGCCGGCCCCGGTGTACCCGCGCATCATCGCGGCGATGGCGTGGTGCGCGAACTGCCGTCCCGCGATCAGGCGGTGTCGGAATGAGTCACGAGCGCGATCTCGAACGGTGGCAGGTCATTTCGCACGGACACGGTGAAGATGTCCGCAATGCCCAGTCGCACAGCCATAGTGCGAATGCCGCAAACGGTCGCGGAGACGACCGCGACCACGGACCGGAACACACCCACAGCCACGGACCGGCGGATGGTCACGAATCCGAGGTCGGTCATCGGCAGGGCCACGGGCACGAACATGGCCCGGACCACGACCATGGGCCGGGACACGGGCACGGTTCGGGACACGGGCACGGTTCGGGACACAGGCACGGTTCGGGACACGGTCACCATCATGCGCACGGTGCGGGCCACGACCATGACCATCCGGGCGGTCTACGGGGCGCGCTGCGCGAGATCTTCGTGCCGCACAGCCACGATGCCGCGGACAGTGTCGATGATGCGTTGGAGGCCAGTGCGGTCGGCATTCGTGCGGTGAAGATCAGTCTGGCGGTGCTCGGGGTTACCGCGCTGCTCCAGGTGCTGATCGTGGTGGTGTCCGGGTCGGTCGCGTTGGCGGCGGACACAATTCACAACTTTTCCGATGCGCTGACCGCGGTGCCGTTGTGGATCGCATTCGCGCTCGGTCGCCGGGCCGCGACCCGGCGCTATACCTATGGATTCGGGCGGGCCGAGGATCTGGCCGGGTTGTTCGTGGTCGGCATGATCACACTGTCGGCGATCATCGCCGGATACGAGGCGGTGCGCAGGCTGATCGATCCGGTGCCGATCCAGCATGTGAGCTGGGTGGCGGCGGCGGGGCTGATCGGGTTCGTCGGCAATGAGACCGTCGCGCTCTATCGGATCAGGGTCGGGCGGCGCATCGGTTCGGCGGCGCTGGTCGCGGACGGATTGCATGCGCGGACCGACGGATTCACCTCACTGGCGGTGCTGATCGGCGCCGGCGGTGTCGCGCTCGGCTTCCCATTGGCCGACCCCATTGTCGGACTGTTGATCACCGTCGCGATCCTCGCGGTGCTGCGCACGGCCGCACGCGATGTGTTCCGCCGCTTGATGGATGGCGTCGAACCCGCGCTGGTGCACACCGCCGAGCAGGCGTTGGCCGCCGAACCGGGCGTGCTCGGTGTGCGCAGCCTGCGGATGCGCTGGATCGGGCACCGCCTGCACGCGGATGTCGAACTGGACGTCGCCCCGACCATCACCCTGGCCGATGCCCACCGCTTGGCCCACGGCGCCGAGCACACCCTGACTCACGCCATTCCCAAACTGGATACCGCCCTCGTGCACGCCTATCCGGCTCACGCCGCGGCTTGAACCCGGAGTCATCCGGACGCCCCGAGAGCGACAATGTGACGTGCCTCACGAGTTCGGCGTGAGCTGCGGTAACTAGGGGCGCTCGCCTGCTCATGTGATTCGCGGTCGCCCCTTCCGTCCGACCTACGCTTGGGTAGCATCCGGGGTGTGATGTGGCTCATGGTCGGCAGGCCGCCGTAGCCACCGAAGAAAAAGGAGTACCGATGTTGAGCACCATGCAGGACGAGCCGTTGTCGTTGGCGACGTTGCTGCGCTACGCATCGACGTTCTTGGGCGATTCCACCGTATCGACCTGGACCGGCACCGGCGTACGCACCATGACCTACCGCGAGCTGGGCGCGGAATCGGCGCGTCTAGCAAATGCGTTGCGCGGCTTGGGAATTGGTGTCGGTGATCGCGTCGGCACCTTCATGTGGAACAACAACGAGCATATGGTCGCCTATATCGCGGTGCCCGCGATGGGGGCGGTGCTGCACGCGCTGAACATCCGGTTGTTCCCCGACCAGGTCGCTTTCGTGGCCAACCACGCCGAGGATCAGGTGGTGATCGTCGACGGCTCGCTGCTGCCGATGTTCGCCCAGTACCTGCCCAATCTGAAGACCGTCCGCCACGTCATCGTGGCCAATGGCGATGCCGCCGCACTGACCGCGCCCGAGGGGGTGCGGGTGCATTCCTACACCGAACTGCTCGCCGCGCAGCCCGACACCTACGACTATCCGGTGATCGACGAGCGCTGCGCCGCGGCGATGTGTTACACCTCCGGCACCACTGGTGATCCGAAGGGTGTGGTGTACTCGCACCGCTCCAACTGGCTGCACGCCATGCAGGTCAGTGCGAACAACGGTATGGGCCTGTTCGAAACCGATACCATCTTGGCCATCGTGCCGCTGTTCCACGCGAATGCGTGGGGTCTGCCGTATGCGGCGTTGATGTCGGGTGCGAATCTGTTGATGCCGGACCGGTTCCTGCAGCCGGGTCCGTTGCTCGAGTGCATGGCCGCGCAGAAGCCGTCCTTCGCTGCCGCGGTGCCGACGATCTGGGGTGGGGTGTTGGCGGGGTTGGCGGCGAATCCGCAGGACATCACGCATTTGCGTGCGGTGGTGGTGGGTGGTTCGGCTGTTCCGCCGTCGATGATGCGCACCTTCGAGGACGCTCACGGTGTGCGGGTGCTGCACGCGTGGGGCATGACCGAGACCTCGCCGTTGGGTAGCGTCGCGCATCCGCCCGCGACCGCGGTCACCGAGGAGGACAAGTGGGCCTACCGGGTGACCCAGGGGCGTTTCCCCGCCGGTGTGCGGGCGCGTCTGGTCGCCGACGACGGCGCTGTGGTGGCCAACGACGGTGTGTCGCTGGGTGAGCTGGAGGTGCGTGGCGCGTGGATCACCGGCTCCTATTACTCCCCGGACGGGGCGGCGGTGGATCCGGAGAAGTTCGATGACGGGTGGCTGCGTACCGGCGATGTCGGCAAGATCAGCTCCGACGGTTATCTCACCCTGGTCGATCGTTCCAAGGATGTGATCAAGTCCGGTGGTGAATGGATCTCGTCGGTGGATCTGGAGAACGCGGTGATAGGTCATCCGGCCGTCGCCGAGGCCGCGGTGATCGGTGTGCCCGACGACAAGTGGGACGAGCGCCCCCTCGTCGCGATCGTGCTCGCCGACGGCGCCGAGACCAAACCCGAAGAGCTGCGTGAATTCCTGGCCGACAAGTTCGCGAAATGGCAACTGCCGGAACGGTGGACCTTCATCGCGGAGGTCCCCAAGACCAGTGTGGGCAAGTTCGACAAGAAGCGCCTGCGCGCGCAGTACGCCGACGGTGAGCTGACGGTCACCACGCTGTCCTGAACGAACGACCCCGCGTCACCACTTGAGCATGGGCAGTGGTGAGGCGGGGTTGGTTCGGATCCGCCGCGCCGCCAGTTGCACCAGCCGGCGGTGGAAGCCCTTGTCCGGATAGCGCTTCGCCAACGCGCGATAGGTCGAGCGGGGTACGCCGAAACGTCCGAGTAGGCCGAATTCGACGTCGATGGCGTCTGCTCGGCGCAAGATTTCGATCGGATCGGTACTGCTGCCAGCGGGTCGAATCTTGTGGTGCTGGTCGATCATGGCGACGACCAGATCGGCCAGGTCGGGTCGGTCGATCTGGTCGAGCCACTGCAGGGCGAGGTCGGCGGAGGGCGCGAGGTAGTCGAAGGTGCCCGCGGTCCAGATGCCCAGGTCGTGAAAGGCCGCGGCCGTCAGGTACTCCTCGCGGGTGCTCGGCACGGGCCCCGAGCCACCGGCGAGCAGATCGCACAGCTCCAGTACCCGCAGCACGTGATTGGTATAGGCCACGCGATCCGAACCGAGTTGCGGCAGCCAAGGATCGAGGCGCCTGTCGACCTCGTCGCGAAGATCGTTGCTGCTCATGCGCGCTCACATTACGCGCGATACCGCCGATACGGCGGGAGCATCGGCGGTATCGCCCAGCACCTCGGCGCGGCCGGAAGTTCGTGCCGCGCCGAGGTTTCGTGCTGTATCAGCAGTTACGGAGTTCGGGGCTCTGGTTCAGCAGTTGGGCGCGCGTCCCGATGAAGGTGGTGTAGGTATCGCCGCCGACCGCGGAGATCGGGAAGGCCGCGACCCGGTGGCAGTTCTGGAAGGCGAGTTTCACGTTGAAGTGGCGTTCCAGGCCGCCGCGGATGGCATCGGAGGCCATGGCGCGCAACAGTTGTCCACGGGCCACCTCATCTGGCGGCGCAACGACATTATCGGCGAATTCGACTGTGCCGGAATGCAGCTCGCCGGCCACCCGGCTGACGACCTCCCAGGCGTAGGGGAGGGAGAGCCGGACAACCTCGACGAAGTCGGCGTCGTCGACCTCGCCGCGTTCGGCGCGTTCGAGTAGGGCGGTGGGAACATCGAGGGACATAGCGCTCTCCTGACCTGGATGGCTGTTGCGATGCCCCTCGATTCTAATCGGAAACTGTTGTCAACAAGACTGGATTCGTCCCGAAAGTGCTGTGGTCAGTGCGGTTTTCGCATCCGCGGCCAGCTGCCTGACCAGATCGCCGGCCGGTAACTCGGGTGCCAGTTCGTGGGTCTGGCCCGCCCACATATTCACCTCCTCCGGGTTGCCCGCTGCCCGCGCGGCGGCCCGCAACGGCGCTGTGGCGTAATGGATTTCCGGGTAGGCGGCCGGTGCCGTCGCGGTGTGTTCGTCCATGAACCGATTGCGCAGACCGCGCGCCCGGCGGCCGGTGAAGGCGCGGGTCAGCATGGTCGGGGTGGCGGTACCCAGCGCGGCGCGGTGCACCGCATTGGTGCCCGCCTCCGGGCAGCGCAGGAAGACGGTGCCGAGTTGCACGGCCGACGCGCCCGCCGCGAGCGCCGCCGCGATGCCAGCGCCGGTGGTGATGCCGCCGGTGGCCACGATCGGCCGTTCCACGGCGGCGTCGAGCAGTTGCAGCAGGGCGAGCAGTCCCAGTGGGTCGGTGGCGTCATCGGCGATGCGATCGACGAAGGTGGCGCGGTGCCCACCCGCCTCGGCGCCCTGTGCGATCAGCACATCGGCGCCCGCCTCGACCGCGATCCGGCCCTCGGCGACCGAGGTGACCGTCACCCACGCCTCCGAGCCCGCCGCGTGCAGCCGGGCGATCTCCGCGGCGCTGGGACAGCCGAAGGTGAACGTGACCACCGCGACCGGGGTGTCGACGAGTAGGTCCAGCTTCGCGTCCCAGTCGTCGGTGTCGTACTTCGGCGCGCCGAGTTCGTGCGTGCGCCCCAGTTCGGCCAGGTAGTCGGCGAAACCCGCTGCCGGTGTGGCGGGTCCGGGGGTGAAGAGATTCACCCCGATCGGCGCGGTGGTGAGTTCGCGCGTGGCTGCGAGTCCGGCCGCGGTATCGGCGACGGTCAGATATCCGGCGGCCAGCAGTCCGAGCCCGCCCGCCGCCGAAACCGCCGCGGTCAACTCCGGAGTTGACGGTCCGCCCGCCATCGGCGCCAGCACGATCGGAATGCTCGATTCGTCGAGGATCACGCATCTCAGTCTGGCCCATCGGCCGCGGCTCGTGACCGGCGCGGGTCGCCCGAAAGTCACGGGGCCGTGATGTCCCGTTAGGCGTCTGACCAGGCTCTTACCCGCGACTTCCGAGGAAAGGTTGCGGAATGGTCACGACGAGGTAGAGTTCCCATCACAACGGACACCGAAACGTTACATAGTTCGGAACCGGCGAATCGTTACAGAACGGTCGGGGCCGACTCGGGATCCATTGAGCCACTGTAGGTCGAGCGCTAGGACCAGCTTTGTCGCAGCATCGGGTAGGCCCCAGTTCCATAACCGTCATGAGCCTCATCGGTGAAGGCGGTACGGGTCGGCCGACACGGCATCGCGCCGAGCCGTCGACCACCGACCGGGTGAAGGTCGCGGCCGGTGTCGCGGTCGCCGCCGGCGCTCTCATCGGCGCCACCGCCCAGGTCGCTCCGGCCATTGCCGCCCCGCTGCTGCCGGGTGCGCACGACGGGGACGAGGAAGCCGCCGCGCCCATCACGTTCAAGGGCACGGCGGAGTTACCCGTCGAAGAGGTCAAGGCCGCGTCTCCGGTCGCCGAGGTCGCGCAGGCTGTCGCCACTCCGGTGGCCGCGCCGGTCGCGGCTCCGGTCGCCAACCCGTTCGGCATCGGCGGTCTGCCGCCGGAGATCGCGGGCCCGCTGGCTCAGGTCGAACAGATCCTCAAGGGCGCACAGCAGCAGATCGCCCCGGCCGCCGCGGTGCGGCCGGTCGCCGGTGAGATCAGCTCCGGATTCGGTTCCCGCTGGGGCGAATTCCACTACGGCCTCGACTTCGCCGATCAGCTCGGCGCCCCCATCCACTCGGTGAGCAATGGCACCGTGATCGAGGCGGGCCCGGCCTCCGGCTTCGGCCTCTGGGTGCGGGTGCAGCAGGACGACGGCACCGTCGCGGTCTACGGCCACGTGAACGAGATGTTCGTGCAGGCGGGTCAGCGGGTGAACGCGGGCGATGTCATCGCCACCGTCGGCAACCGCGGCAATTCGACCGGACCGCATCTGCACCTGGAGATCTGGGATCAGAACGGCAGCAAGGTCGATCCGATGCCGTACCTTGCCGCCAAGGGTGTCCCGCTCCAGTGGGGCCCGTCGGCGCACTGATTTTCTTGCCCGGCTTGAGATTTCGACGTTCACAAGGCCCCCGCGGCGACCGGTCGGTCGTTAGGCTCGGGCCCGTGAGCGAGCGGAGTGCCGGCAAGGTGCAGTCATGACCGAGCTGGGCGATATCTTCGAGCCGGGATCACCGCATGGGCGTACCTACGCCGTGCTGGTGCATCACCCGCGTTCCAGTCTGGCCGAGATCGCGGGATATCTGGGTGTCTCGAGCGAGGCCGCGTCCGCATCGCTGGAGGTGCTGACGGGGCTGCAGGCCGCGGTCAGCCAGCTGTCCACCGACGGCGAGGCCATCTGGGACGCGCACGCCCCCGAATCGCTGTCGGAGGCCGAGGCCCGGCGCAGACAGCACGAGATCAACCAGATGCACGCCGCGGCGGCGCGACTCAGCGAGACCTTTCGATCGGTGCGGCGCTCACCGCGCACCAATGGCGCGATCGTTCCGGTCTTCGAACGCATGGAGATGCTGGCGGATTTCGAAGAGGTGCAGACCTCGGCCCGCACCAGCGTCAAGGTGATCGAACGCGGTCCCTTTCTCAGCGATCCGGAACGCGAGCGACAGTTGTTCCTGCTCAAGCGCGCTCGGATCGGCGAGGGCATTCGCTATCAGACGCTCTATCAGGACACCATCTACCAAGACGCGGAGCGGCTGCGGCACGCGCTGGCCACCAATGCCAGCGGCGCCCAGGCACGTACGCTGCCAGAACCGCCGTTCAAACTGATCATCAGCGATGACGAGCGGGCCAGCCTGGTGCTGCATGTCGATGAGCGGCGGCCGGATCCGATGGGTCTGCGCATCACCGGATCGCCGGCGCTGCGGCTGCTGGTGAAGACATTCGACGTGCTGTGGTCGCTGGCCGCACCGATTTCGGTGAATCCGGCGGCCGAGGAGCTCGACGAGCGGGACAAGGCCATCCTGACCCTGATGGGTTTGGGTGCGACCGATGACACCATTGCCCGCAGGCTCGGCATGTCCCGCCGAACTGTGGTCCGGCGCACAGCGCGGCTGCTGGAGCGTCTCGGCGCCAGCACCCGCTTCCAGGCCGGTGTGCAGGCGACCAGGCGCGGATGGTTGTGACTGGGCCACCGGCTCGAGTGAACAACAGGGGGCGAGTGCGGACGGTCACTACCGGTCCCGGGGAGCCGTGTCGAATGTGAGCAAATTCACTCACGCCCCGCTGGTCCGCAACATCGTCCACGCGAGTCCGATACACATCTGTCACGTCTGCGCCCATGCGGCGCAGGCGAGACCGCGCATGCTGCAGGCTTATATGATGGCTCGGACTGCGCTGGCCCGGTGCAATATGCCCTCGAAGGAGGGCGGGGCAGGTCCTAGCTCGACGCGAGAGGTAAATGCACTCGAATGGAAACTGCCCGCCGTTCCGCCCGTGGTAGTCGTCGCCGCAGGTCGGGCAGCCCGCTGTTCGCGCAGCTGCTCACCGCTGCGGTGGAGTCCGCGGCGACCTCGGTCGCGCTCCGGTTCAACCCGACCGGCGATCCGGCCGATCAGCGTGAACTCACCTACCGCGAGCTCGATGCCGCATCCTCGCGGGTGGCGCGCGAACTGATCGAGCGCGGGATCGGCGCGGGCGACTTCGTCGCGATGGGCATTACCCGTTCGGTGGAATCGATCGTCGCGCTTTGGGCGATCGCGAAGACGGGCGCGGCCTATGTGCCGGTCGATCCCAACTATCCGCCGGAGCGGATCGAGCACATCGTGACCGATTCGGGCGCCGAATTCGGCCTGACCACCAAGGCGCATCGGGCCAAGCTCGGCACCTCGACCTATTGGATCGAACTGGACGATCCGGTGGTATCCGAGCGGATCGCCGCTCGGCCGGACCATCCGGTCTCCTATGCGGACCGGGTGCGCGTGGTGAACGAACAGCACCCCGCCTATGTCATCTACACCTCGGGTTCCACCGGTAAGCCGAAGGGCGTCGCGGTCACCCACACCGGTCTGGCCGGTCTGGCGGCGGTCGGTGAGCAGTATCTGATCGACGCGGATGCGCGTGTGTCACATCTGAGCTCGCCCAGCTTCGACTTCTCGATGATGGAGACGCTGTTCACCTTCTCGGTGGGTGCGACGCTGGTCATCGCGCCGCCGACGGTATTCGGCGGCGTCGAACTCGCCGATCTGCTGCGCCGCGAACAGGTCAGCCATCTGCTGATCACGCCGGGTGCGCTGGAATCGCTGGATACCGACGATCTCGATGAGCTGCAGGTCGTGGTGGCCGGTGGCGACCGGCTCGGCGCGGATCTGGTGGCGCGCTGGGGCGATCACGGCCGGTCCATGTTCAATGCGTACGGGCCGAGCGAGGCGACCGTCATGGTCACCAGCACCGCGGCGCTGGTGCCCGGTGAGCCCGTCACCGTCGGCTCCGCCATTTCGGGCGTCGGCGCGTTCATTCTCGATGCGCGCTTGCGTCCGGTGCCCGCGGGTGTCGTCGGTGAGCTCTATGTCTCGGGTGCGGTGCTCGCGCAGGGCTATCTCGGCCGCCCGGAACTGACCGCGGAGCGCTTCGTGGCCAGTCCCTTCGGCACCGACGACAACCTGGGTGGGCGCCTGTACCGCACCGGAGATCTGGTGCGGCGTACCGACGCCGGCGTGCTGGAGTATCTGGGCCGCTCCGATTTCCAGGTCAAGATTCGCGGCCTGCGTATCGAACTCGGCGAGATCGACAATGTGCTCACCGCGCATCCGGATGTCGACTTCGCGGCCACCCTCGGCAAGACCCTGCCCTCGGGCACGACCGCGCTGGTGTCCTATGTGCTGCCGCGTGCCGATGCCACCGTCGATACCGGTGCGCTGGCCGCCCATATCGGGGAATCGTTGCCCGACTACATGATTCCGTCCGCCATCATGGTGCTGGACGAGATTCCGCTGACCCCGGTCGGCAAGGTGGACCGGGCGGCGCTGCCCGAACCGGTCTTCGCGGCGCGGCAGTTCCGCGCGCCCTCGACACCGGTCGAGCAGATCGTTGCCGAGGTGTTCGCGGCCCTGCTGCTCGGCGGTGCGCAGGATGCGCGCGTCGGCGCGGATGACGATTTCTTCGAACTCGGCGGCAATTCGCTGCTGGCCGCGCAGGCGGCCGCGCGCATCGGTTTCGCACTCGACGTGCGGGTGCCGGTGCAGGTGATCTTCGAGGCATCCACGGTATCGGTGCTGGCCGAACGGGTTGAGCAGCACGCGGGTTCGGCCAGCGGCCGGGCGCTGACCGCGCAGACCCGCCCCGACCGGATCCCGCTGTCCTATGCACAGCAGCGGATGTGGTTCCTGAACCGCTTCGATAGCGCGAGCGCGGTCAACAACATTCCGCTCGCGGTGCGGCTGTCCGGGCGACTGGATATCGATGCGCTGCGCGCCGCGGCGCGCGATCTGGCCGAGCGGCACGAGGTGCTGCGCACCATCTACCCGGAGATCGACGGCGAGGGTTTCCAGGTCGTGCTGCCCGCGGGCGATGTGCGCGCGGTGCCGGAACTCGCGGTGACCACCGCTGCCACACCGGAACTTTCGGATCTGATCATCGCCGAGGTACTTGCCGGATTCGATGTGACGACCGCGCCGCCGGTGCGGCTGCGGCTGTTCCAACTCGACGAATCCGAATACGTGCTGGTATGCGTGGTGCACCACATCGCAGCGGACGGTTTCTCGCTCGGCCCGCTGGCCCGCGATCTGATGTCGGCCTACTCCGATCGGGTGCGCGGCGGATGGCCGCAGTGGCCGCCGCTTGCGGTGCAATACGCCGACTACACCGTCTGGCAGCGCGAAACACTGGGCAGCGAGGACGATCCGGAATCGGTTTTCGCCCAGCAGATCGCCTTCTGGCGCAACGCATTGGCCGCGCTGCCGGAACAATTGGATCTGCCCGCGGACCGGCCGCGTCCGGCCACCGCGTCCAACCAGGGCGCCGTCATCGCCTTCGAGGTCGCCCCTGACGTCCACGAGCGACTGAATCAGCTTGCGCACGAACACAATTCGACGCTCTTCATGGTCATGCACGCAGCGCTCGCGGTGCTGCTCGCCCGGCTGTCGGGCACCCGCGATATCGCGGTGGGCACCCCGGTGGCCGGTCGCGGCGAGGCGGCGCTGGATGATCTGATCGGCATGTTCGTCAACACCCTGGTGTTGCGGACCGAGATCGATCCCGCCATGACCTTCGACGAGCTGCTGCGCACGGTGCGCAAGACCGACGTCGCGGCCTTCGGACATGCCGATGTGCCGTTCGAGCGGCTGGTCGAGCTGCTGGATCCGGTGCGCTCGGCGGCGCGGCATCCGCTGTTCCAGGTGATGCTGGTATTCCAGAACCTGGCGCGCACCGAGTTGGAGCTGCCGGGGCTGACCGTCGCGAGCGTGGATCACGCGGTATCGCTGGCGAAATTCGATCTGCAGCTGGAGATCGCGGAAAATACTGCGGCGCGTGCGACGGGCCCGCAGGCGGTAGCGCAGCGTGACCACGTAGAGCCCCGGGAGCGCCGCGAATCGGATACCGCCGCACAGGGGATGTCGGCGACCTTTACCTATGCCATCGATCTGTTCGACGCCGCGACGGTGCAGGACTTCGCCGACCGCTTCCTGCGCGTACTGTCCGCGGTGGCGGCCGATTCCGACGCGGTGCTCGGCGATATCGATCTGCTCGCCCCCGGCGAGCGTGATCTGGTTCTGCACGAATGGAATTCGGACGGGGCGAAGGTACCCGACGTGACCCTGGTCGACCTCATCGGGGAGCAGGCGCGCCGCCGTCCGGATGCGATCGCGGTCCGATTCGGCGATACCGCACTGAGTTTCGGTGAACTGCAGCGGCGCGCGAACCGGGTGGCGCGGGCGCTGATGGCGCGCGGCGCCGGTCCGGAATCGCTGGTGGCCGTTGCCGTCGGGCGGACCGAACAGCTGCCCATCGCGCTGCTCGGTGTGCTCACCGCGGGTGCCGGATACCTGCCGATCGACACCACCTACCCGGCGCAGCGGCTCGAGTTCATGCTCACCGACGCCCAGCCGACCTGCGTGCTGACCACCGCCGATCTGATGGCCGATTTGCCGGCGACGGAGCTGCCGGTCGTGCTGCTGGAGGACACCGCGGGCTTCGGCGAATCGTCGATCACCGATATCGAGCGCACGGCCCGTCTGCGTCCGGACAACCTGGCCTACGTCATCTACACCTCGGGCTCCACCGGCATTCCGAAGGGCGTCGGTGTGGCCCACCGCAATGTGGTGGAGCTGTTCGCCAATACCCAGCTGATGTTCGAATTCGATGAGACCGATGTGTGGACGCTGTTCCACTCCTTCGCCTTCGACTTCTCGGTATGGGAACTGTGGTGTGCGCTCGCCAATGGCGGCACCGTCGTGGTCGTCGACTACCTGACCTCGCGCTCCCCGGAGCAGTTCCGCGAGTTGCTGATTCGCGAACAGGTCACGGTGCTGAACCAGACGCCGTCGGCGTTCTATCAGCTCGCCGAGGCCGACCGCGCCTCGCATGCGGGCGACCAGGGCAAATTCGCACTGCGCTATGTCGTATTCGGCGGCGAGGCACTGGATCTGCGCCAGCTGCGGCGCTGGTACGAGCGCCACGCCTACAACGCGCCGTGGCTGGTCAATATGTACGGCATCACCGAAACCACGGTGCACGTATCGTTCCTGGCGCTGGATGAGCAGCTCGCCGAGAATCCGGCCAGTGCCATCGGTCGCGCGCTGCCCGGTCTGGAGAGCTATGTGCTCGACGATCGCCTGCACCCGGCGCCGGTCGGGGTGGCCGGCGAAATCTATGTCAGCGGTGCGCAGCTGTCCCGCGGCTACCTCGGTCGGCCCGGACTCGCCGCGGCCCGCTTCGTGGCCAATCCGTTCGGGGCGCCGGGCTCGCGCATGTACCGCACCGGCGACCTCGGCCGCTGGGCCGGTTTCGGTGGTCAGGCGAATCTCGAATACGCCGGTCGCAGCGACCAGCAGGTGCAGTTGCGCGGCTTCCGCATCGAACTCGGTGAGATCGAGGCGGCGCTGCTCGCCCAGCCCGGGGTCAGCCAGTCCGTCGTACTGGTGCGCTCCGACGAGCACGCCGGCGACCGGCTGGTCGGATATGTGGTGGCCGAGGCCGATTCGCCAGTGGACGACACCGAACTGCGTGCCGCCGTCGCCGAATTCCTCACCAGCTACATGGTTCCCGACGCGATCGTCGTATTGGACGCACTGCCGCTGACCCCGAACGGCAAACTGGACCGAAAGGCGCTGCCCGCACCGGAATTCGTCAGCGGTGTCACCTACCGCGCCCCGCAGACGCCCATCGAACAGGCCGTTGCCAGCGTGTTCGGCGGACTGCTCGGTGTGCGCGATGTCGGCCTCGATGACGACTTCTTCGGTCTCGGCGGCAATTCGCTGCTGGCCACCAGGGCGGTCAGCCGGATCAATGAGGCGCTGGACGCGAATGTCTCGGTGCGCGAACTCTTCGAGGCCTCGACCGTCGCGACGCTGGCCGCCCGGATCGTGCCCGGTTCGTCGAACGGTTCCCGTGCGCCGCTGGTTTCGTCGGCGCGCCCCGAGCGGGTGCCGCTGTCGCTGGCCCAGCAGCGCATGTGGGTGCTCAACCAGTTCGACACCCGCTCGGCGGCCTACAACATCCCGCTGGCCATCGGCCTGACCGGTGCGCTCGATGTGCAGGCGCTGCGCGATGCGGTCGCCGATGTGCTGGAACGGCACGAGGCGCTGCGCACCCGCTACCCGGCGACGGGTCCGGGTGGACTGCCGTACCAGCAGGTCCTGCCGGTCGCCGAGGCATGGCCGGGCGGACTCGCGGTCGAGTCGACCACCGAGCCCATCGTGCGCATCACCGAGCTGATGTCGACCGGATTCGATGTGACCGAACAGGTTCCGGTGCGCGGCGCGCTGCTGCGCGGCGATAACGAAAACCGCCATCTGCTCGCCATGGTGGTGCACCACATTTCGGCCGATGGCGCCTCGATGGCCCCGCTGGCCCGCGATCTGATGCTCGCCTACGCCGCGCGCTGTGCGGGCAATGTCCCGACCTGGACGCCGCTCGAGGTGCAGTACGCCGACTTCGCGATCTGGCAGCGCGAGGTCATCGGCAGCGATGACGACGAGAATTCGGTGGCCGCACAGCAGTTGGCCTATTGGCGTGAACAGTTGGCCGGACATTCCGGCGCGCTGGAACTGCCGCTGGACCGGCCGCGCCCCGCGGTGCCGTCCATGCGCGGCGCGTCGACCGGTTTCACACTCTCGCCCGAGGTACATGCCGGGTTGATCCGCATTGCCCGCGAACACAATTCGTCGCTGTTCATGGTCGTGCACGCGGCGCTCGCGGTGCTGCTCGCGCGGTTGTCGGGCAGTTCCGATATTACGATCGGCACCCCGATCGCCGGCCGCGGCGAGCGCGCGCTCGACGATCTGGTCGGCATGTTCGTCAACACCCTGGCGCTGCGCACCGCGACCGAATCGGCGACCACCTTCGACGCCCTCGTCGAACATGTTCGCGAAACCGATCTTTCGGCCTTCGGCAATGCCGATATCCCGTTCGAGCGGGTGGTCGAGGTGGTGCTGCCGAACCGCGCGACCTCGCACAATCCGCTGTTCCAGGTGGTGCTGTCGTTCGACAATATCGAGCCGCCGAGGCTGGAACTGCCCGGTCTCACGGTCGCGGCACTGGATACCGGCGCGGTCGCGGCGAAGTTCGATCTGCAGCTGACCATCGAGCCGCGCCATCGCGAGGACGGCGCACCCGGTGAGCTGTTCGCGGTATTCAATTACGCGACAGACCTTTTCGACGAGTCGACGGTGCAGGCCTTCGGGCGCAGGTTGACCCGCATCTGCACCGCGGTGGTGGCCGATCCGCAGGTCAGCGTCGGCGATATCGATATCCTCGATGCGGCCGAGCGCGATCGCAGCGCGGCCGCACCGGATAGTGCGCTCGAGCAGGGCGCCGACGGTGTTCCGGTCACCAGCGGAGCGGCGCTGACCCAGGCGCTGGCCGCCGCGGTGGAGGACGATCCGGACGGACCCGCGGTGGTCTTCGGGGAGGACGCCGTGTCCTTCCAGGAGCTCGACGCCAGGTCCTCACGACTGGCGCGGGTGCTGATCGGCCGTGGCTGCGGGCCGCGCACCGGCGTCGCGATCCGGCTCGATCGGAGTGTGGACGCGGTGGTCGCCACCTGGGCGGTGCTCAAGGCCGGTGCCGCGCTGGCCCCGGTCACCGGATTCGACGCACCGCCGCTGGCGAGTGCCCGCAGCGCGGCACTGCCCGACGGGCTGGAGATCAAGGTCGGCCTGACCATCGGCCGCGCTCCCGTCGACACCGGCGGCATCGACTGGCTCGCCCTCGACGATCCGGCCGTACTCGGTGCGATCGCCGCCGAATCGCCGCGACCGGTGACCTATGCGAACCGGACCCAGGCGCTGCGCGGTGAGGATCCGGCCTTCGTCGCCGGGGTGGCGTTGTCCTACAACGACATCGCGCTGGCGACCAAGCGACTGCGGGCGCGCACCGAGCTGACCTTCGAATCGCGTCTGTTCCGGTACGGCCGCGCGGATTCCGCTGCGGCACTGCTGGAAGTCGTCGCGGCTGGTGAGAACGGTGCGTCGGTGGTGGTGACGGCGGGCGGTGAGCTGGACAACGTAACGCTGTCGGCATTGTTGGCCGACGAATGGGTGACGCATCTGTTCCTCGATCGGTCCGGTCTGGGTACCGTCGATGTGACGGGGCTGGAGGATCTGCACGCCGTGGTGCTGGACGACGGCGCGCCCGCGCCGGAATTCGGCGCCGTCGCAGCCGTTGTCGAAGTCGATGCGTTGCTGGGCGTCCAGCGGCCGGGCGACCCGAGTTGATCTTCCATCCGGAAGATCCATCGGCCTGTGCGCATACAGGCCGGCACCGGCGGCGACCGGTCTGCGAAGTGACGATGGGCGAGGTGAGGAAAGTTCCTATGGTTGGGGTGCCGGGACATCGGGTGCTTGGGCAGGATCGGACGCGGCGGCGTCACGATCTGATGCGGTCGGCGTCGTATGCCGCGACCCGCGAGCTGTCGCTCGGAGGGATGTTCGCGTGACGCGGCCCCCTCGCACTCGCCCGGTCCGGACCCGGCAGCCGCGGGTCACCACGCTGCCGCAGCTGATGGCCACCGCGGTCGAGGCGAATTCGGACGGCACCGCCGTCGTCTTCGCCGATGCCACCGCGACGCTGGGACAGCTGAGCTACGCCGATCTCGACGACCGGTCCACCCGGCTGGCCCGGTTGCTCATCGAACGCGGTGTCGGTCCGGAAGACCTTGTGGCCGTGGGTATTCCGCGATCGCTGGAGTCGGTGGTCGCGGTATGGGCGGTGGCCAAGACCGGCGCCGGATTCGTGCCGGTCGATCCCAACTACCCGGCCGAGCGGGTCGCGCATATGGTGACCGATTCCGGTGCGGTGCTCGGCCTCGCCATCGCCGAGGTGGCCCAGCGGCTGCCGGATCGGGTCGAGTGGCTGGTCATCGATACGCCCGAATTCGCGGTGCGCCTGGAGGAATACTCGGGCGAGCCGATCACCAATGCGGACCGGGTCCGCGCGGTGCGGGCGGAGCATCCGGCCTATGTCATCTACACCTCGGGTTCCACGGGCAAGCCGAAGGGTGTTGTCGTCACGCAGGCCGGACTGTCGAGCTTCTGTGATGAACAGCGTGAGCGCTATCGCGTCACGGACCAGTCGCGCACACTGCATTTCGCGTCGCCGTCGTTCGACGCATCGGTGCTCGAGCTGCTGCTCGCGCTCGGTGGTGCGGCCACCATGGTGGTGGTCGCGCCGAATATCTACGGCGGCGACGAACTGGCGAGGCTGCTGCGCAGGGAACGGGTGACGCACGCGTTCATCACCCCGGCCGCACTCGCCTCCGTCGATCCGACCGGACTCGACGATTTCCGGGTCGTGGTCGCCGGTGGTGAGGCCTGCCCGCCGGATCTGGTGCGGCGCTGGGTATTACCGATCGCGAATGGTCGGACCCGTGAGTTCTTCAATGGCTATGGGCCGACCGAGACCACCATCATGACCAATATCAGCGCGCCGCTGATACCCGGTGAGACCGTGACGATCGGCGGTCCGATCCGGGCCATCACCGAATATGTGCTCGATGACCGGTTGAATCAGGTGCCCAGCGGGGTGGTCGGCGAGCTGTACATCTCGGGCGCGCAGGTGGCGCGCGGCTATCACGCTCGCCCGGCGCTGACCGCATCGCGTTTCGTGCCGAATCCGTTCGACCCCAGTGGTTCTCGGCTCTACGCCACCGGTGACCTGGTGCGCTGGACCGCCTCCGGCGAGATCGAATATGTCGGCCGCAACGACTTCCAGGTGAAGATCCGCGGCTTCCGCATCGAACTCGGCGAGATCGATGCGGTGCTCGGCGCGCACGACAGTGTGGACTTCGTCGTCACCACCGGGCACACACTCGATACCGGCGCAACGATTCTGGTGTCCTATGTGCACGCCGCGGGCAATGCGGTGGTGGACACCGACGAGCTGACCGCCTTCGCCGAACGCTCGCTGCCCGCGCATATGGTGCCGACCGCCATTATCGTGCTCGACACCATCCCGCTGACCCCGGTCGGCAAGCTGGACCGGCGCGCACTGCCCGCCCCCGTACTGGAGACCAAGAAGTACCGGGCGCCGGAGACCGAGATCGAACAGGCCATCGCCGAGGTGCTCGGCGAGGTGCTCGGCATCGAACGCATCGGTCTCGACGACGATTTCTTCGCACTCGGCGGCGACAGCATCACCTCCATTCAGGTGGTGTCGCGGGCCAGGGCACGCGGTGTGATCTTCACGCCGCGCGACGTTTTCGAATCGCGCACGGTGGCCGTGCTCGCCCCGCTGGCCACCATGGGCGCACCCGCCGAGACCGGCGTCGAGCTGGCGACCGGGCCGCTGGTCGAGCTGTCGCAGGCCGATAGCGACCGCTTGGCGCGCGAATATCCGAAGCTGGCCGAGGTCTGGCCGCTGACCCCGCTGCAGTCGGGCATGCTGTTCCACGCGCAGCTGGCCGAATCCTCGGTCGACGCGTACATGACCCAGTTCATGGTCGATCTCGGCGGCGATGTCGATCCCGAGCGGCTGCATGCCGCGGCCGTCGCCGTGGTGGGTCGGCATGTCAACCTGCGGGTGGCCTTCGCCGAGGATTCCGACGGCAATCCCGTGCAGGTCGTGCTCGATGCGGTCGAAGTGCCCTGGCGCGCTATCGATCTCAGCCATCTCGGGTCGGACGCCCCCGCCGAACTGCGGCGGATCATGGCGGCGGATCTGGCCGACCACTTCGATATGCGCACCGCGCCGCTGCTGCGCTTCGCATTGATCCGTTCGGCCGCCAATGCTTACCACCTGCTGGTCACCAGCCATCACATCCTCATCGATGGCTGGTCGATGCCGCTGTTGACCCAGGATCTGCTGACGCTCTACGTCCTCGGCGGTGATGCGTCCCAGCTGCCGCAGGCCCGTTCCTACCGTGACTATCTGGCCTGGCTCGGCGCACAGGACCACAGCGCCGCCCGTGCCGCGTGGCGGGAGGTGCTGGCCGGTATCACCGAGCCGACGCCGCTGGCCCCGATCGATCCGGCGCGCGAAATCTCGGCTGGCGTAGGCGAAATCGACTTCGAGCTGTCCGAGGACGACACCAGGGCGCTGAGCCGGTTGGCCGCCGATGCCGGGGTCACCGTCAATACCGTCATCCAGGCTGCCTGGGGTCTGCTCATCGGCCGCACCGTGGACCGCGATGATGTGGTGTTCGGCGCCACCGTTTCCGGGCGGCCGCCGCAGCTGGACGGCATCGAGACCATGGTCGGGTTGTTCCTCAACGCGATTCCGGTTCGGGTGCGGCTGGATGCCGACGATACGCTGGCCGGGCTGCTGCGCCAGCTGCAGGCCGAGCAGGCGGCGTTGCTCGACCACCACTACGTGGGGCTCAGTGAGATCCAGGAAATCGTCGGCGTCGAAGGGCTTTTCGATTCGCTGGTGGTCTTCGAATCCTTCCCGGTCGACGGCAAGGCGCTGACCGCGGCGGCGGGCGCGATCGACGGCATGAATATCACCGGCGCGGTCGCGGTGAACGGCACGCACTATCCGGTGACCGTGGTGGTCGTGCCCGATGTCCGCCTGCACGTCACCCTCAAGTACCTGCGCGATATCTACGACGAGACGGCGGCACAGGCACTCGCCCAGCGCTTCTCGGTGCTGATCGGCCGGTTCCTCAGCGATCCGCTCGCCAAGATCGCCGAAGTGGACGCGCTGACCGACACCGACCGGGCGGTGCTCGACGCCGCCAATGCCACCGAAGTGCCCGAGCTGCTCGATGATTCGACGCTGCTGACGCTGTTCGACGCGCAGGTCGCCCGCACCCCCGAGGCACCGGCGGTGATCTTCGGCGATACCACGCTCAGCTACGCCGAACTCGACACCCGCTCGCGCGAACTGGCCCGTGAGCTGGCCGGTCGTGGCGTCGGATCGGAATCGCCGGTGGCCGTTGCGATGCGGCGCAGCATCGAGATGGTCGTCGCGATCTACGGTGTGCTGCGGGCGGGCGGTGCGTATGTGCCGATCGATCCCGACCATCCGGCCGAGCGCAGCGAATATGTGCTGACCAGCGCGGCTCCGGTCTGTGTGCTGACCACGACCGCGACCGGCTTCGAAACCGAGACCGCCGCACCGCTGGTGCACGTGGACGTGCTCGACGCCGCCGATGCGTTGATCTTCGGGGAGCTGCTCGCCGATACCGTCGCGGCACCGCATCCGGACAACACCGCCTACATCATCTACACCTCCGGTTCGACCGGTCGGCCCAAGGGTGTGGCGATCACCCATCGGCAGATGGCGAACCAATTCCGTTGGGCGCAGCGCACCTATCCGCACGGTCCCGGCGATGTGGTGTTGCACAAGACGCCGATCACCTTCGATATTTCGACGTGGGAACTGTTCTGGACTCTGCAGACCGGTGCCGCGGTGGTCGTCGCCGAACCGGACGGACATCGCGATCCCGCGTATCTGGCCCGGGTGATCGACGAATATGCCGTCAGCACGGTGCATTTCGTGCCGTCGATGCTGGATGCATTCCTCGATGGCGCGTCCGCCGGTGCGACCGCGCATCCGTCGTTGCGGCGGGTGTTCGCCGCCGGTGAGGCGCTGTCCGCGCAGAGCGCGACGCGCTTCACCCGCGTCCTTCCGGATGCGGACCTGTTCAACTGGTACGGGCCCGCAGAGGCCACCGTCGTCACCGCCTACCCGGCCGAGGTCAACGGGGGCGTTGCGATTCCGATCGGCACCTCGGTCGCGAATACCCGGGTGCATGTGCTGGACCGGCAGTTGCGGCCGGTGCCGGTCGGCGCGGTCGGCGAGTTGTATGTCGCCGGTGTGCAGTTGGCGCGTGGCTATGTGAACGCACCGGCGCTGACCGCCGAGCGGTTCGTCGCGCACGCCAGTGGTGAGCGCCTGTACCGGACCGGCGATGTGGTGCGCTGGGTGCCCGGCAAGGGCGCACACGCGCTGGAATACCTGGGCCGCAGCGACTTCCAGGTGAAACTGCGCGGCCAGCGCGTGGAGCTCGGTGAGATCGAGACGGTGCTGCTCGGCTTGGACGCGGTGCAGCGCGCGGCGGTGGCGCTGGTCAACGGGAGCACCGGCGATCGGCTGGTCGCCTACGTGGTGCCCGCGCCGGGTGCCCGGATCGACGATGACGCCCTGCTCGACCACGCGCACACCGCGCTGCCCTCGTACATGGTGCCGTCGGCCATCGTGTGGCTGGATGCCCTGCCGCTCAATGCCAGCGGCAAACTCGACCGCAAGGCGCTGCCCGCACCGGAGTTCATCGGGCGGCCCTACCGCGAACCCGCGACTGCGCTGGAACGCGCCGTCGCCGAGGTATTCGCGGAAGTACTCGGCATCGAGCGCGCGGGCGCGGACGACGATTTCTTCGACCTCGGCGGCAACTCGCTCGTCGCCACCCGCGTGGTGGCCCGGCTCGGCACCGCCATCGGCAGCCGCGTCCCGGTGCGCGCGGTGTTCGAGGCGCCGACGGTGGCCGCGCTGGCGGCGGCGATCGCGCCGAGTGCCGGTCAGCGCCGCGAGGTCCCGCTGGTGGCCGGTCCACGGCCGGAACAGATTCCGCTGTCGCTGGCGCAGCAGCGCATGTGGTTCCTGAACCAATTCGATACCGAATCCGCGGTGAACAATCTGCCGGTCGCCGTGCGGCTCACCGGCGCACTGGATATCGCCGCACTGCAGCAGGCCGTCGCCGATCTGGTGCAGCGGCACGAAACCCTGCGCACCGTCTACCCGGCCGACCGGGACGGTGTCGCCCATCAGGTGATCGTGCCCGCGGCGCAGGCGGTTGCGGATCTGACGCCGCAGCCCATCGCGGCGGATGCGTTGCGCGCGAAGGTCGTCGAGATCATCGCGGCCGGCTTCGATGTCACCGATCAGGTGCCGTTGCGCGGTGCGCTGTTGCAGGTCGTCGCGTCCGAAGCACCGACGGACGAGTATGTGCTGGTCTTCGTGGCCCATCACATCAGCGCGGACGGCTGGTCCATGGGACCGATGACCCGCGATCTGATGCTGGCCTATGCCGCGCGCGCCGCCGGTGTGCTGCCCGCGTGGCAGCCGCTGCCGGTGCAATACGCGGATTTCAGTCTCTGGCAGCGGGAGGTGCTCGGCTCCGAGGACGACCCGGACAGCCTGATCACGGCGCAGACCGAATTCTGGCGCACCGCGCTGGCCGGTCTGCCCGACGAACTGAACCTGCCCGCCGATCGGCCCCGCCCGACGACACAGTCGTTCGCCGGCGGCACCGTCGGCTTCACCGTCGAGCCGCGGGTGCACCGCAGGCTGCAGGAACTCGGCCGCGAGCAGAACGCGACCATCTTCATGGTCGTGCACACCGCGCTCGCGGTATTCCTGGCGCGCCTGTCGGGCACCCAGGACATCGCGGTCGGCACCCCGGTCGCCGGACGCGGCGCGGCCGAATTGGACGATGTCATCGGCATGTTCGTCAATACCCTGGTGTTGCGGACCCCGGTGCGCGGCGGTGCGACCTTCGCCGAGCTGCTGTCCGTGGTCAAGGATCGCGACCTGCAGGCCTTCGCACATGCCGATATTCCGTTCGAGCGCCTGGTCGACCTGCTGAATCCGGAGCGCTCCACGGCGCGGCATCCGCTGTTCCAGGTGGCGCTGTCGTTCCAGAATCTGCCGGACAACTCCTTCGAGCTGCCCGAATTGCGGGTCGGCGCGGTCGATCTCGATATCGACACTGCGAAATTCGATCTGTCGCTGGCGATCACCGAACTTGGCGCTACTGCTGCGGGCGGCGGCGGCATGTACGCCGAATTCTCCTTCGCGCGTGACCTGTTCGACGAGTCCACCGTCCGGGTATTCGCCGACCGGTTCGTGCGCCTGCTCGAGGCGATCACGACGCGGCCGGAGCTGCCGGTGGGCGATCTGCCGCTGCTCGCCGAATCCGAGGCGAAATTCCTGACCCGGGTGCAGCCGGATCATGTGATGGCCGGTGGGTTGTTGCCGGATCTGCTGATGCGTGGACTGCGCCGTGGTGCCGATCGCACGGCCATCCGCTATCAGGGGCGTTCGGTCAGCTATCGCGAGCTGGACGAGTTGTCATCGCGGTTGGCCCGGGTGCTGATCGAGCGTGGTGTCGGTCCGGAAAGTCTCGTGGCGGTTGCCTTGCCGCGCTCGTATGAGATGGTCGCGGCGGTTTCGGCGGTGTCGAAGGCCGGTGGTGCGCATGTGCCGGTCGATCCGAATTACCCGGTGGATCGGGTGCGGCACATGTTGACCGATTCGGCCGCCGTGGTCGGTCTGACGACTGCCGAATACCTCGGTCAGTTGCCCGACGATGTGCAGTGGCTCGCGCTCGATGACGCCGAGACGGAAGCGTTGTGCGCCAGCCGATCCGCGGCACCGCTGACCGATGCCGATCGGATCGCGCCGCTGCGGCTGCATCATCCGGCGTATGTCATCTACACCTCGGGCTCGACGGGTATGCCCAAGGGCGTCACCGTGACCCACGCCGGGCTCGGTGGTCTGGTCGACCACGCGGTCGGTCTGTATCGGCTGGAGCCGAAACACCGTTTCCTGCACATCTGCTCGCCGAGCTTCGACCCATCGGTGCTGGAATGGCTTGTCGCCCTTTCGGTCGGCGCCACCTGCGTGATCGTGCCGTCGGCCGTTATCGGCGGTCCGGAACTGGGTGAGCTGCTGCGCACCGAGCAGGTGACGCACGTGATCATCACTCCGGCGGTGTTGGGCACGGTGGATCCGGCTGGGTTGGATCAGCTCGAGATGCTGTCCGTCGGTGGTGATGTCACGACTCCGGAACTGCTGGCGAAGTGGCAGCCGGGTCGTCGGTATTACAACGGCTACGGCCCGACCGAAACCACCATCATCTCCTCCTACGGCACGCTGCAAGCGGGTAGGCCGATCACCATCGGCACCCCGGTGCACGGCATGTCGGCGCTGGTACTGGACTCGCGCCTGCACCCGGTGGCCCCCGGCGTCGCGGGCGAGCTGTATCTGTCCGGTGGCGGACTGGCGCGCGGCTATCACAACCGTCCCGGGCTGAGCGCCGAGCGCTTCGTGCCGAATCCATGGGGCGAGCCGGGCGGGCGGATGTACCGCACCGGAGATGTGGTGCGCTGGTTCGCCGAACCCGAGGTGCGGGCGGGCAATGCGGCGCTGCCGTCGGTGCCGTGGGTGCTCGACTATGTCGGGCGCTCGGACTTCCAGGTGAAGATCCGCGGCTACCGGATCGAACTCGGTGAGATCGACGCCGTCCTCGGCGGGCACGCCGATGTCGAGTTCGCGATCACCCTCGGCAAGCAGACCGATGCCGGGGTCACGATCCTCGTGTCGTATGTGCTGCCGGTGCCCGGCCGGATCATCGAGCCCAGCGTGCTCACCGACCACGCGGCGCGCAGTCTGCCACCCCATATGGTGCCTTCGGCCGTCGTCGTACTGGACGAGATACCGCTGACCCCGGTCGGCAAGCTGGATCGCAAAGCGCTGCCGGAACCGGTCTTCGAACGGGTCGCCTTCCGCGCGCCGAAGACCCATACCGAACAGATCGTGGCGAGTACCTTCGCCGCGGTGCTGCGCATCGGCACCGCCGCGGACGACCGTCGCTACCTCGGCCTCGACGACGACTTCTTCGCACTCGGCGGAAATTCGCTGCTGGCAACGCAACTGGTGGCGCGCCTGGGCGCGGCACTGAATACCCGCGTGCCGGTTCGGGTGCTGTTCGAGGCGTCCACCGTGGCCGAACTCGCGGCCGAGCTCGAAAAGCTCGTCGGCACCGGCGGCCGCAGGGCACTGGCGGCGGGTGAACGGCCGCAACATATTCCGCTGTCGCTGGCCCAGCAGCGCATGTGGTTCCTGAACCGGTTCGACACCGACTCCTCGGCCTACAACATCCCGATCGCGGTCCGGCTCACCGGCGCGCTCGATGTGGAGGCGCTGCGGCAGGCGGTCGCCGATCTGGTCGAGCGGCACGAAATCCTGCGCACCATCTACCCGCAGACCGATGCGGGCCCGGTGCAGCTGATCCTGCCCTCGGATCAGGCCGCGACGAAGCTCGAGATCCGCGAGGTGCTGCCGGATGAGCTCGAATCCGCCGTCATCGAGCTGACCTCGACGATCTTCGATGTCACCACCGAGGTGCCGGTCCGGGTCGCGCTCTTCGATATCGACGGTGCGGACCCCGAATACGTGCTGGCGATGGTGGTGCACCACATCTCCGGCGACGGTTCCTCGGTCGCACCGCTGACCCGCGATCTGATGATGGCCTACGCGGCCCGTGCCGCGGCCGCCGCGCCCGGCTGGGCGCCGCTGACCGTGCAGTACGCGGACTTCAGCATCTGGCAGCGCGAGGTGCTCGGCAGCGAGGACGATCCGGATTCGCTGGCCACCGAGCAGATCGCCTACTGGCGCGATGCGCTGGCGGATCTGCCCGAACAGCTGGATCTGCCTTCGGATCGGCCGCGTCCCGCGGTGCAGACCTTCGCGGGCGGCACCGCCGAGGTGCGCATCGATCCCGAAACCCACCGGGCGCTTATCGAATTGGCGCGCGCCGAGGGTGCGACGCTGTTCATGGTCGTGCACACCGCACTCGCGGTACTGCTGGCCCGGTTGTCGGGCACCGATGACATCGCCATCGGCACCCCGGTGTCCGGACGTGGCGAGGCCGCGCTCGACGATCTCATCGGCATGTTCGTCAACACCCTGGTATTCCGCACCCGAGTCGACGCCGGTGCGTCGTTCGCCGAGCTGACCGCACGCCAGCGTGAGGCCGATATCCAGGCGTTCGCGCATGCGGATATCCCGTTCGAGCGGTTGGTCGAGGTCCTCAATCCGGTCCGCTCGACCGCGCGGCATCCGCTGTTCCAGATCGGGCTCTCGTTCCAGAATCTGGAGCAGTCCACCCTCGAACTGCCCGGCCTGACCATCTCCGGTGTCGGCATCGATACCCAGGTGGCGCAGTTCGATCTGAACCTCATTGTCAGCGACGCCTACGACGAGCACGGCGTACCCGCCGGTATCGCGGGCCAATTCGTCTACGCGAAGGACCTTTTCGATCAGGCGACCGTTGAAGGCTTCGCCGAGCGGTTCGTGCGTCTGCTGGGCCGGATCATCGCCGCCCCTGGCTCTCCGGTCAGCGAACTCGACCTGCTGGCTCCGGCCGAGCGGGAGCGCATGCTGCTGGACTGGAACCAGACCGGCCATCCGGTCGCCCCCGAACTGCTGCTGGACGGTTACCGCCGTGCGGTGGCGGAACATCCGGATGCCATCGCGGTGGCCTACGAAGGCGCCGAGCTGACCTATCGCGAATTCGACCAGCGCGTCAATCGGCTGGCCCGACGGCTGATCGAACAGGGGGTCGGCACCGAATCCCTGGTGGGCCTCGCGATTCGACGCTCACTGGATCTGGTGGTCGGCATGTACGCCATCGTGACCGCCGGTGGCGCGTATGTGCCGCTCGATCCGGATCATCCGGCCGAGCGGATCGCGCACATTCTCGATACCGCCCAGCCCGCGGCCGTGCTCACGACCACCGCCGATGCCATCGCGGTGCCGGGTGATACGCCGGTGCTGCACCTGGATGCCTTGGAGCTGGACCGATTCGACGCGACCCCGGTGCGCGCCGACGAACTGCTGCGCCCGGTGCGCCCGGAGAACCCGGCCTACGTCATCTTCACCTCGGGCTCGACCGGACGCCCCAAGGGCGTCGCGATCTCCCATGCCGCCATCCACAACCAGACCACCTGGATGCTGGCGCAATACCCGCTCGGCGTCGGCGATGTGTACCTGCAGAAGACCGCGACGACCTTCGACGTCTCGCTGTGGGGCTATTTCATGCCGCTGCGCACCGGCGCGAAACTGGTCGTGGCCACCCACGACGGCCACCGGGACCCGGCCTATGTCGCGGAAACCATTGCCGCGCAGGCCGTGACGGTCACCGACTTCGTGCCCTCGATGCTGACCGTGTTCGCCGCACACACCCCGGCGGGCACCTGCCCGACGCTGCGGGACATCTTCGTGATCGGTGAGGCACTGCCGCCGGAGACCGTCGCCGCGGTGCGCGCGATGTCCGAGGCCAGGGTGCACAACCTCTACGGCCCGACCGAGGCCGCGGTCTCGGTGACCTACTGGGAGGCGCGCGGCACCGACCGCCCCGGTGTCCCGATCGGTCTGCCGCAGTGGAATACCCAGGTGTACGTGCTGGATTCGCGGCTGCGGCCGGTGCCAGCGGGTGTCGCGGGTGAGCTGTACCTGGCCGGTGACCAGCTGGCGCGCGGCTATGTGCGCCGACCCGATCTGACTGCCGATCGGTTCGTGGCCAACCCGTTCGGCGACGGCACACGCATGTACCGCACCGGCGACCTGGTCGTCTGGCGGGAGACCGCGGCGGGCGGTGTCCTCGACTACATCGGCCGCACCGACTTCCAGGTCAAGTTCCGCGGTCAGCGCATCGAACTCGGTGAGATCGAAACCGCGCTGCTGGCCGAGGCTTCGGTGAGCCAATCCGTCGCGGTGGTGCTGCCATCGGCGCTGGGTGACCAGCTGGTCGCGTACGCCGTGCCCGCGCCGGGTGACGAGATCGATCAGGCCGCACTGCTGACATCGATCGCGCAAACCCTGCCGGCGTACATGATCCCGGCCGCCATCGTGGCGCTCGATGCCTTCCCGCTGAACACCAGCGGCAAGCTGGATCGCAAGGCGCTGCCGGAACCCAGTTTCGCCAGCCGCGAATTCCGTGCCCCGGCCACGCCGGTCGAGGAGATCGTGGCGGGCGTGTTCGCCGATGTGCTCGGCATCGACCGTGTCGGCGTCGACGACGACTTCTTCGCCCTCGGCGGCAATTCGCTGATCGCCACCCAGGTGGTGGCCAGGCTCGGTGCCGCGATCGGCGGCCGGGTGCCGGTGCGCGCCCTGTTCGAGACCTCGACGGTCGGCGGGCTCGCGGTCAAGATCGAGCAGCACGCAGGATCCGGCGGTCGCCGGGCACTGACGGCCGGGCCGCGCCCGGATCGGATTCCGCTGTCGATGGCCCAGCAGCGGATGTGGTTCCTCAATCAGCTCGATCCGTCCTCGGCGGTGAACAATATTCCGGCCGCGGTGCGCCTGACCGGTGCGCTGGATGTGGCCGCGCTGGAGCTGGCCGTTGTCGATCTGATCGAACGGCACGAGGTGCTGCGCACCGTCTACCCGCAGACCGATGACGGTCCGGTGCAGCTGATCGTGCCCGCCGAGCAGGCGGTGCCGGATCTGACGCCGGTCGAGGTCGGTGCGGCCGATTTGCCCGCGCGGGTCATCGCGACGGCCTCGGCCGGATTCGATGTGACGACCGAAGTTCCGGTGCGGGCGACGCTGTTCCGGGTCGAGCGGACCGACGCTGGCGACTGCTCGCAGGTCGCTCGAGACCACACAGAGCATGTGCTGGTGCTGGTGGCCCATCACATCAGCGCGGACGGTTGGTCCATGGGTCCGTTGACGCGCGATCTGATGATCGCCTACGCCGCCCGCTCGGCCGGTGCGACTCCGGCCTGGGCACCGCTGCCGGTGCAGTACGCCGATTTCAGCATCTGGCAGCGCGAGGTGCTCGGATCGGAGACCGATCCGGACAGTGTGATCAGCGCACAGGCCGACTACTGGCGAAACACGCTGGCCGGCATGCCGGACGAGCTGAATCTCCCCGCGGATCGGCCGCGTCCGACGACACAGTCCTTCCGCGGTGGACGGGTCGTCTTCCCGATCGGCACCGAACTGCACGGCGGGCTGCGCGAACTCGCCCGCGCCAATAACGCGACCATGTTCATGGTCGTGCACACGGCGCTGGCCGTCCTATTGTCTCGTTTGTCGGGCACCGACGATATCGCCGTCGGCACCCCGGTCGCCGGTCGCGGTGAGGCCGAACTCGACGATGTGATCGGCATGTTCGTCAACACCCTGGTGCTGCGCAGCGAGGTGTCGGGCGAGCTGAGTTTCGATGCGCTGCTCGCGCGGACGAAGGACGCGGATCTGCGGGCCTTCGGGCACGCCGATATTCCGTTCGAGCGGCTGGTCGACCTGCTGAATCCGGTGCGGTCGACGGCCCGGCATCCGCTGTTCCAGGTGATGCTGTCGTTCCAGAACCTGCCGGACAGTTCGTTCGAGCTGCCGGGCTTGCGGATCGGCGCGGTCGATCTGGCGATCGATACCGCGAAATTCGATCTGTCACTGACCATTCAGGAGGCCGCGCCGGACGCGGACGCGGGCATGGTCGCCGAATTGTCCTTCGCCAGGGACCTTTTCGACGATGCCACCGTGCAGGGCTTCGCGGACCGGTTCGTCGGTCTGCTCGAGCAGATCGTGGCCCGGCCGGATACCCCGGTGGGCGATATCGATCTGCTCAGCGATACCGAGCGGGCCGCGGTGCTGTGGCGGTGGAACGACACCAGCCGTGAGCTGGGTGCGGTCGGCACGCTGGTGGATGAGTTCGCCAGGCAGGCGGCGAATACGCCGTACGCGGTCGCGGTCGTGGACCCGGCGACCGGAACCTCGTTGACGTATGCCGAATTCGGTGCGCGCGTGCACCGGTTGGCGCGGCGACTCATCGAAGCCGGTGTCGGCCCGGAAAAGCTGGTCGCCCTGGGTCTACGGCGTTCGGTCGATCTCGTGGTCGCGGCGTATGCGGTGCACGAGGCCGGTGGCGGGTATGTGCCGCTCGACCTCGACCAGCCCGCGGAGCGGATCGGCTATGTGCTCGATTCGGCCGCGCCGGTGTGCGTGCTGAGGACCACCCGCGACGATTTCGACGGCGGCGCGTTGCCCACGCTGACCCTCGATGAGCTCGACCTGTCCGGATACTCGGACCGGCCGATCACCGACACCGAGCGCATCGCACCCGTGCGGCCGAGCAACCCGGCCTACGTCATCTTCACCTCCGGCTCGACCGGTCGCCCGAAGGGTGTGGCCGTGCCGCATTCGGCGGTGGTGAACCAGATCCGTTGGATCACCGGCGAATACGGCATCGGTGCCGATGACATCGTGTTGTTCAAGACCCCGGCGACATTCGACGTGTCGGTGTGGGAGTTGTTCGGCCCCTTGTCCACCGGTGGCCGGATCGTCGTCGCGAGCCCGGATGGCCATCGTGACCCGCAGTACCTGGCGGAAGTCATTGCGGCCGAGCGGGTCACCATGACCTCGTTCGTGCCCTCGATGCTCACCGTCTTCGCGGGTGCCGTCGACGCCTCCGCGCTGACCTCGCTGCGCACCCTGCTCGTCGCCGGTGAGGCCTTCACCGCCGACGCGGTGCAGGCCATTCGCAAGGTCAGCTCGGCCGAGCTGTACAACCTGTACGGCCCAACCGAATTCGCTGTACACGCGACCCACAGTCCGGTGGCCGCCGGGATCAAGGGCGCGGTGCCCATCGGCCTGCCGGTATGGAATGCCCAGGCCTACGTGCTGGATTCGCGGCTGCACCCGGTGCCATCGGGTGTCGCGGGTGAGTTGTACCTGGCCGGTGCGCAATTGGCGCGCGGCTACGCCGGTCGCACCGATCTGACGTCGGATCGTTTCGTGGCCAACCCGTTCGGCGCGCCGGGCGCACGCATGTACCGCACCGGTGACCTGGTCACCCGCAATGCCGACGGCTCGATCGGCTACCTCGGTCGCACCGACTTCCAGGTCAAGCTGCGTGGTCTGCGCATCGAGCTCGGCGAGGTCGAAACCGCCCTCACCGCGCACGATTCGGTGGCCCAGGCGGTCGCGCTGGTGCGTGTGGATGCGCGGACCGGTGACCAGTTGGTCGCCTACGTCGTGCCCGACAACGGTGCGACGGTCGATGCCGAGAAGCTGCGGAGCCAGCTGGCCGAGCATTTGCCGTCCTATATGGTCCCGGCGGCCATTGTGGTGCTCGAGGTCATGCCGCTGAACCCCAATGGCAAGCTCGACCGCCGCGCACTGCCCGAACCCGTCTTCGCGGTACGGGAATTCCGCGCGCCCTCGACCCCGCTCGAAGCCACCGTGGCCGATGTCTTCGCCGAGGTCATCGGCGTCGAGCGGGTCGGCATCGATGACGATTTCTTCAGCCTCGGCGGTAACTCGCTGCTGGCCGCCCAGGTCGTCAGCCGACTGCGCAAACTGACCGGCGCGCAGATCAAGGTCGCCTGGTTCTTCACCGAGCCAACCGTTCTCGGCATCGCCGAGCAGATCATCGCGGTACTCGAAGACGAACACGATTTCGAATCCAGCTCCGCGGCCGCTCTCGGCGTGATACTCCCCATCCGCGCTACGGGTACGAGAGCGCCACTGTTCTGTGTGCACCCGCTGGCCGGACTGTCGTGGTCCTACGCCGGATTGGCCAGGGTGCTCCCGGCCGATCAGCCGATCCTCGGCATCCAGTCGCCCGCGCTGTCCGAGGACGACTACCAGCCGGGTTCGATCGACGAGATCGTGCGTCGCTATGTCGCCGAGATCCGAGCGGTGCAGCCGCAGGGTCCGTACCGGGTGCTGGGCTGGTCGCTCGGCGGCAAACTGGCGCACGCGGTGGCGACTCAGCTGCAGGCCGATGGCGCGCAGGTCGAGCTCTTGGCGATCCTCGATGCCTACCCCGGTGGCGACTTCACCGATTTCCGGACCCAGATCCGCCAGGCCTTCACCGAATTGGGGTTGGACCCGGCGGCACTGCCGGAGGCGGAGAACCTGCAGGAAATCGGCGACGAGGCGCTGGCCGCACTGCAGGCGATGGTCATCGGTGAGGGCCTGGACGTGCTGACAGCGGATCGGCTGCGCCTGATCTACCGCACGGCGATGCGCACGGTCGAGCTGGAATCGCAGTACCGGCCACGGGTGTTCCGAGGGCGGCTCGAGTTCTTCAGCGCCACCGGTGATGCCGAGGCGCGCGCCGATCGCACCCCCGCCGACTGGCAGCCTTTCGTTTCCGGTGAGATCATCGATCGCCCGATCGGGGTGACGCACGAGTTGATGACCTCGGCCGAAGCGTTGGACGAGATCGGTCCCAGGCTCGCTGAGCTGCTCGAAACCCCTGAGCGCAGGTGATAAGCCGGGAAACGCGGGTAGATCGTCGGTGTGAACAAGCGGCCAATGCGGTAACGATCGGCGTCTGACCATGCGATGCTTCTGAGTAAGCGCTGGGTGGGGAGCACTTTAGGGATTACAGGGTAGGTGAGCTCCTTCATGTTTCGGGTGGTTGGACAACGTCGGCATGAGGAAGCGGTGAGCGCGTGACGCGCCAGGCTCGCGTGCGACCGGCACGGGCACAGCGGACGCGAGTTATCACCCTGCCGCAGTTGATGGCGGCCGCCGTGGAGGCCAATCCCGGCGGCCTCGCCGTCGTATTCGCCGATGCGAACCGCAGTTCCGCGGGGCTGCGGTACGCCGAGTTGGATGAGCGTTCGACCAGGCTGGCCCGGCTGCTCATCGATCGTGGTGTCGGCCCGGAGGATCTGGTCGCCGTCGCCATCCCGAGGTCGGTGGATTCGGTGCTCGCGGTGTGGGCGGTCGCCAAGACCGGTGCCGGATTCGTTCCGGTGGATCCGAACTATCCGGCGGAGCGGGTGGCCCATATGCTGACCGACTCCGGAGTGAGTTTCGGGCTGACGGTCAGTGCGGTCCGCCGCGGCCTACCCGACTATGCCGAATGGCTATTGCTCGACGATGCCGTCACCGCGCAAGGACTGCAGCGGTATCCGGTGGACCGGGTGACCAATCAGGATCGGGTGCGGCCGCTGCACGGCGCGCATCCGGCCTACGTCATCTACACCTCGGGATCGACCGGTGTCCCGAAGGGCGTGGTGGTCACCCACCAGGGGCTATCCGGTTTCTGCGATGAGCAGCGCACCCGGTATCGGGTGACGAGTACCGCGCGGACACTGCATTTCGCGTCGCCGTCCTTCGACGCGTCGGTGCTGGAATTGCTGCTGGCACTCGGTGGCGCGGCCACCATGGTGGTGGTGTCGCCGACCGTCTACGGTGGTGCCGAACTGGCCGCGGTATTGCGGCGCGAGCGGGTGACGCACGCGTTCGTGACGCCCGCGGCACTGGCCTCGGTGGAACCCGAGGGATTGGACGAGCTGCGGGTCGTGGTGACCGGCGGTGAGGCGTGTCCGCCGCAGTTGGTGCGGCGCTGGGTATTACCGATCGCGGGCGGTTTGCTGCGCGAGTTCTTCGACGCCTACGGTCCGACCGAGGCCACCGTCGCCACCAATATCACCGCGCCGATGGTGCCATGGGAGCCGGTCACCCTCGGCCCGCCCATCCATGGCATTACCGCCTATGTGCTCAACGATCGGCTGGTGCCGGTGCCGAACCGGGTGGTCGGCGAGCTATATGTCGCCGGGGCGCAGCTGGCGCGCGGATATCTCGGCCAGCGGGCGCTCACCGCGGCGCGCTTCGTGGCCAATCCGTTCGAACCCGGCACCCGGCTCTACCGCACCGGCGATCTGGTGCGCTGGACCGCGACCGGTGAACTGGAGTATCTGGGCCGCAATGACTCCCAGGTGAAGATTCGCGGTTTCCGCATCGAACTGGCCGAAATCGACGCGGTGCTCGGCTCGTCGCCGAGCGTGGACTTCGCGGTGACCGTCGGGCACGAGCGCGACAGCGGAACCACCGTCCTGGTGTCCTATGTGCACGCGGCGCAGGGGCGCACCATCGATCCGGTGGAGTTGAAGTCGCTGGTCGAGCGGAAATTGCCCGCGCATATGGTGCCCGCCTGCATTACCGTGCTCGACCGAGTGCCATTGACACCGATGGGCAAACTGGACCGGCGGGCATTGCCGGCACCGGTCTTCGAGGCCAAGGTATTCCGCGCGCCCTCGACACCGGTCGAACAGATCGTCGCGGGCACCTTCGGCGATGTGCTCGGTGTCGCGCGCGTCGGCCTGGACGACGACTTCTTCGAGCTGGGCGGCAATTCGCTGCTCGCGACCCAGGTGACCGCGCGGCTGGACGCGGCGTTGGACACCGAATTGGCGGTCCGCGATCTCTTCCACGCCGCGACGGTGGCCGCCTTCGCCGCGGTGGTCGAACGCACCGCCGGATCCGGCCGGGGGCGACCGCGCCTGATCGCGGGGGAGCGGCCGGAGCTGATCCCGCTGTCGCTGGCCCAGCAGCGGTATTGGTTCCTCAACCAGTTCGACACCGAGAGTTCCGCGGTGGACAACATTCCGCTCGCCGTACGGCTCTCGGGTGCGCTGGATATCCGCGCGCTCGGTCTGGCGATCGGGGACGTGCTGACCCGCCACGAGGTGCTGCGAACCACCTATCCGAGCGAGGGCGGGCGGGCGCATCAGGTCGTGCATCCGGTGCCGGAGAACTCCTTCGCGCTGGTGCCGACCGAGGTCACCGAGGACGAATTGGTGCCGCGGATCGTCGAATTCGCCGCCATGACCTTCGATGTCACCATCGAGGTGCCGGTCGCGATCGGACTGTTCCAGATCGCACCGCGTGAGCACGTTGTCGCATTGACGGTGCACCATGTCGCCGCCGACGGTGCCTCGATGGGGCCGCTGGCCCGCGATCTCATGGTCGCCTATGCCGCACGGGTGCAGGGGCAGCCACCACAGTGGGCCGCGCTGCCGGTGCAGTACGCCGACTACGCGCTGTGGGAGCGCGAGGTACTCGGTTCCGAGGACGATCCGCGATCGCTTGCCGCACAGCAGATCGCGTACTGGCAGGACAGACTGGCGCAGCTGCCGGACCAATTGGAGCTGCCAGCGGATCGCCCGCGTCCGCCGGCACAGTCCTTCCAGGGCAGATCGGTCCGATTCGAGATCTCCGCGGATCGGCATGCGCGGCTGCACGCGCTGGCACGGGCCAACCACGCTTCGCTGTTCATGGTCGTGCACGCGGCGCTGGCCGTCCTATTGTCTCGTTTGTCGGGCACCGACGATATCGCCGTCGGCACGCCGATCGCGGGCCGTGGCGAGCGTGAACTCGATGATCTGATCGGCATGTTCGTCAACACCCTGGTGTTCCGTACCCGGGTGCGGCCCGGCGACACCTTCGCCGATCTGCTCGCCGAGGTACGGGAGCGGGATCTGGAGGCGTTCGCGAACGCCGATGTGCCGTTCGAGCGCATTGTCGAGGCCATGAACCCGGTGCGCTCGATCGCCCGCAATCCGCTGTTCCAGGTGGGCCTTTCCTTCCAGAACCTGGCCGACACCACCTTCGAACTGCCCGGACTTTCGGTCGGCGCGGTCGATTTCGACCTGCAGTTGGCCAAGACGGACCTGCACATCTCGCTGGCCGACCGCTACGGCCCGGACGGTGCACCCGCCGGGATCCTGACCGACTTCGGCTATGCCACCGACCTGTTCGACGAGACCACGGTGCAGGGGTTCGCGGATCGGTTCCTGCGGGTGCTCGACGCCGTCATCACCGATGTCTCGGTGCGCGTGGGCGAGATCGAACTGCTGGCCGTCGACGAGAGTTCGCGGATTCTGGCGGACTGGAACGACACCGCGCACACCGTCGATACGACGGCGACCTTGGTATCGCTGTTGGACGCGACGGTGGCGGCGGCACCGGATGCGGTGGCGCTGGTATCGGATCAGCCGGGACGCAAACTCACCTACGCCGAACTCGATGCCCGGGTGAATCGCCTGGCGCGGTATCTGATCCAGCGCGGTGTGCGGCCCGAGGACCGGATCGCGCTGGGCATTCGCCGGTCGATCGATCTGGTCGTCGCCATGTACGCGGTGGCGAAATCCGGTGCCGCCTATGTGCCCATCGATCCGGATCAACCCGCCGAGCGCATCGAATACATCCTGCGGACCGCGCGACCGGTCTGCCTGTTGAACACCGCCTACGACGGATTCCACACCGATGTGGTCGATTCGGTGACGATCGACGATCTCGACCTGTCCCGATATCCGGACACGCCGGTCGCGGAGCGCGAACGCCGTTGGCCACTGCTACCGGGGAATACCGCGTATGTGATCTTCACATCGGGTTCGACCGGGCAGCCGAAGGGGGTCACGGTCTCGCACGCCGCGATCGCCAACCAGTTGCTGTGGGAGACGGCCGAGTTCGGCCTCGGCGCCGATGATGTGGTGCTGCTGAAGACGGTCGCCACCTTCGACCTATCGGTCTGGGAGTTCTGGACGGCGGCGGTCTGCGGGGGCACCCTGGTCATCGCCGCACCCGATGGTCATCGGGATCCGGCCTATCTGGCCGAGCTGACCGCACGCGAGTCGGTGACGACCTTGCATATCGTGCCGTCGATGCTGGACGCCATGTCGACCGGACAGCTGTCCCGATCGCTGCGCCGGGTGCTGGCGATCGGTGAGACGCTGCCCGTTTCGACCGCACAGCGGTTCCGTCAGGACAATGCCGCCGACCTGTTCAATCTGTACGGCCCGACCGAGGCCGCGGTATCGATCACCGGCCATCGGGTGACCGATGCGGATACGGTGTCGGTGCCGATCGGTGCGCCGGAGTGGAACAGCCGTGTCTACGTACTGGATTCGCGTCTGCGTCCGGTGCCGGTGGGCGTCTCCGGAGAGTTGTACCTGGCCGGTGTGCAATTGGCACGTGGCTACTTCGGACGTGCCGATCTGACGGCGGAACGGTTCGTGGCCAATCCGTTCGAGTCCGGCGCGCGCATGTACCGGACCGGCGATCTGGTGGCCTGGAACGAACAGGGCGAGCTGGAGTACCACGGCCGCACCGACTTCCAGGTGAAGATCCGCGGTTTCCGCATCGAACTCGGCGAGATCGAGACCGCCTTGCTCGCCCGGCCCGAGATCGCGCAGGCCGCGGTGGGAGTCACATCCGATCCGCGGATCGGCGATCGGCTGGTGGCCTACCTGGTGCCGGCGACCCCGGTCGAGGTCACCGAGGTCAAGGCGGCACTGGGTGCGGTGCTGCCGTCGTACATGATCCCCAATGCCTTCGTGACGCTGGAAGCGTTGCCCCGCACTGCCAATGGCAAGCTGGACCGCGCCGCGCTACCCGAACCCGAGTTCGAGAACCAGGTCTTCCGCGTGCCGTCGACCCCGATCGAGGAGATCGTGGCCGGCGTCTACGGTGACGTGCTCGGCGTGCAGCGCGTCGGGCGCGACGACGATTTCTTCGATATGGGCGGCAATTCGCTGCTCGCGACGCAGGTCGCGGCGCGGATCGGCGACGCACTCGATACCAAGGTGCTGGTGCGATCGGTCTTCGAGACGCCCACTGTGGCAGGACTGGCCGCCAAGGTCGAGACCCATATCGGATCGGGTCGACGGCGGCCGCTGCTGGCCGGACTGCGGCCGGAGCAGGTGCCGCTATCGCTTGCGCAGCTGCGGATGTGGTTCATCAACCAGTTCGATCCCAGCTCGGCGGCCTACCACATCCCGGCGGCCATCCGGCTCTCCGGCGAGCTGGATGTGACCGCGCTCGGCCTGGCCGTCGAGGATATGGTGGCCCGGCACGAGGTGCTGCGCACCGTCTACCCGCAGACCCCCGACGGCCCGGTGCAGGAGGTGCTCGCCCCGAGCGAGGTGCCGATCGATCTGGTCCCGATTCCGATCGCGGAAGCGGCCGCGGCACAGGAGGTTCGACAGGTCGTCGCGGCGGGCTTCGATGTCACCGTCGAGGTGCCGTTCCGCGCCACCCTGTTCCGGCTCGATACCGGCGATCACATCCTGGTCTTCGTCGCGCATCACATCGGCGCGGACGGCTGGTCGATGGCGCCCCTGGTCCGCGATGTCATGCTCGCCTACTCGGCGCGCAGTGCCGGTGAGCCGCCCGCGTGGGCGCCGCTACCGGTGCAGTACGCGGATTTCAGTGTCTGGCAACGCAATGTGCTCGGCTCCGAGGACGATCCGGACAGCCTGATCTCGGCGCAGGCCGACTTCTGGCGCACCGCGTTGGCCGATCTGCCCGATGAACTCAACCTGCCAACCGATCGACCACGCCCGGCGCTGCGGACCTTCGCTGGCGGACGCACCGAATTCGCGATCGACCCGCAGGTGCATGCCGGTCTGGCGCGGCTGGCGCGCGAACACAACGCCACCATGTTCATGGTGGTGCACGCCGCGCTGTCGGTATTCCTGGCGCGCATGTCCGGCACCGCCGATATCGCCATCGGCACACCGGTGGCCGGTCGCGGCGCCGCCGAACTCGACGACATGATCGGCATGTTCGTCAATACGCTGGTGCTGCGCCTGGACGTGCCCGGTGCGAGCACCTTCGGCGATCTGCTCGTCCGCGCCAAGGAGACCGACCTACACGCCTTCTCCCATGCCGACCTGCCCTTCGAGCGTTTGGTCGAGTTGCTGAATCCGCCCCGCTCAACCGCACGGCATCCGCTGTTCCAGGTGTCGATGTCGTATCTGAATCTGCCGACCAGCACCTTCGAACTGCCCGGATTGCGCGCGGATACCTTCGATTTCGCGGTCGACACCGCGAAATTCGATCTGTCGCTGACCATGTGGGCACCGGGTACCGCCGAGGACAGCCTGCGCGGTGAATTCAACTTCGCGCGGGACCTATTCGACGACGAGACGATCGCGCGTTTCGCGGCGCGGTTCACCCGACTGCTCACCGAAATCGTCGCGCGCCCGGATACTCCGGTGGGTGACCTGCCGCTGCTGGAGGCGGCCGAAGAGCGAGCGCTGACGCCGGTGCGGCGCGGTGCGCCGCCCGCCGTCCAGCTGCTGCCCGACCTGCTGACCAGTGCCGTCGGCGCCGATCCCGAGCATGTCGCGGTGCGGTCCGCCGGTCGCTCGATCACCTACCGCGAACTCGACGAATACTCCTCGCGGCTGGCGCGGGTGCTCATCGATCGCGGCGTCGGACCGGAAAGCCTTGTCGCACTGGCCTTCCCGCGCTCCCTGGAAATGGTCGCCGCCTTCTGGGCGGTCGCCAAGGCCGGTGGCGCGCATGTGCCGATCGACCCCACCTATCCGGCGGAGCGGATCCGGCATATGGTGACCGACTCCGGCGTCGTCCTCGGCATCACCACCTCGACCTACGCGGAGCACTTGCCCAACGGCTCGAGTGGCACCGCCTGGCTGGAGCTCGACGATCCCGCGATCCACACCGCGGTGGCCGGGAAGTCGCCGGCACCGGTCGCCGATGCCGAACGGCTGACGACGCTGCTGCCGCAGCATCCGGCCTACGTGATCTACACCTCCGGCTCGACGGGTGTCCCCAAGGGCGTCACCGTCACCCACGTCGGCGTCGGCGGGGCGGTGGCGTACGCGAGTGCCCTGTTCCAGGTCACGGCGAACCACCGCTTCCTGCATCTGTGCTCGCCGAGCTTCGATCCGTCGGTCCTGGAGTGGCTGTGCACCTTCCACAACGGCGCGACGCTGGTGATCGTGCCGTCCACGATTCTGGGCGGCCCGGATCTGACCGCCCTGCTGCGCACCGAGCGGGTCACCCACGCGATCTTCACCCCGGCCGTACTCGGCACCGTCGATCCGGCCGGTCTGGACGAATTCCGATACCTGACCTGCGGCGGCGATATCACCTCGCCGGAACTGGTCGCCAAATGGCAGCCGGGGCGGCACTTCTTCAACGGCTACGGTCCGACCGAGGCGACCGTCGCCGCGTCGTGGAGCGAGATGATCGCCGGGCAGCGCATCACCATCGGCGCGCCGGTGCCGGGAACGCCGATGCTGGTACTGGATTCGCGGATGCGGCCGGTGCCGCCCGGTGCGGTCGGCGAACTGTATCTCGCGGGCACCGCACTGGCGCGCGGCTACCACGACCGTCCGGTGCTGACCGCGCAGCGCTTCGTCGCCGACCCGTGGGGTCCGCCAGGTGCGCGGATGTATCGCACGGGCGATCTGGTGCGCTGGGTCGGCGAAGCCGAGCAGTGGGAGCTCGAATACATCGGGCGCGCGGACTTCCAGCTGAAGATCCGCGGCTTCCGCATCGAACTCGGTGAGATCGACGCGGTGCTCACCGGCCACGACGACATCGAATTCGCCGTCACCATCGGCCGGGAAACCGCGACGGGGGAAAAGATTCTCGTCGCCTATGTGCGCGCGGCACTCGGACGCACCATCGATACCGCCGAACTCACCGAATACGCGGCGCGCAGTCTGCCGCGGCATATGGTGCCCGCGGCCATCGTTGTGCTCGACGCGGTGCCGGTGACGCCGGTCGGCAAGATCGATCGCGCCGCCCTGCCCGAACCCGAACTGGCCCAACGCCCCTACCTCGCGCCGTCGACGCCGCAGGAACAGGCCGTCGCCGACGTATACGCCGAGGTGCTCGGCCTCGAACGGGTCGGTGCCGATGACGACTTCTTCGCACTCGGCGGCAGTTCGCTGGTCGCGATGCGCGCGGTGGGCAAACTGCGCGAGCTGACCGGTATCGCGGTCCAGGTGCAGTGGTTCTTCACCGATCCCACCGTCGCGGCGCTCACCCAGCGCCTCATGGCGGCCGATGAATCCGGGGACCACGACGACCACGGATTGAATGCCGAAGCCGCCCTCGACGTGGTGCTGCCGATCCGGCACGGCACCGCGGCACCGCTGTTCTGCATCCATCCGATGGCCGGATTGTCCTGGTGCTATACCGGTCTCGGGCAGTATCTGCCCGCGGACACCCCGATCTTCGGTGTGCAGTCGCCCGCACTGTCCGAACCGGATTTCCTGCCGGTTTCGGTGGACGCGATCGCGCGCCGCTACGTCGAGGAGATCCGTGCGGTGCAACCGGACGGTCCCTACCGGCTGCTGGGGTGGTCGCTGGGCGGTTCGCTGGCGCACGCGGTCGCGGTCGAATTGCAGTCCGCCGGTGCCGAAGTCGCATTGCTGGCCATGCTGGACAGCCGCACCGGCGGCAGTATCGCCGACTTCTGGGCGGAGCTGCGCGCGGCCTTCGCCGAGCTCGGCATCGGCCCGGAGCAGTTGGGCGACAGCAATATCCGCAACCTCACCGAAGAGGCCCTCGCGGTCCTGTACGCCAGCATCCCGCCGGAACTGGCCCTGCTGACCCCGCAACGCCTGCGCCAGTGCTACCGCGGCGCGGTGCGCTCGGTGGAGCTCGGCATCAACCATCAGCACAAGGTCTTCCACGGCACGCTCGACTTCTTCAGCGCCACCGGCCACACCGCCGAATCCCGGGCCTGGCGCCCCTATGTCGACGGCACGATCACCGAACATCACATTGCCGCGACCCACGAGCTGATGACAACCCCGGCCGCCTTCGCCGAGATCGGCCCGGTCATCGCCGGATTGCTAGCGTTAAAGTCCCAGCCTCCGGTCGAGGACGACAGCGAGCAGACAGCGATGCCGGTCAACGAGCCAGTTGCCGAAGACGCCACGGCATCAACCGAATCCGACGCATTCGCCGATACCCCCGCGCCGGTCGAACGCGAGTATGCGACCGAATACGAGCGCGTCGGGTCGGTCGATTACGAGCGTGCGGGTTCGGTTGACCGTGAGCGTGCGGAGTCGGTCGATTACGACCGTGCGGGTTCGGTCGGATACGAGCGCGTGGATTCGGTCGATCGTGAGCGTGCGATCGAATACGAGCCCGCGGGATCCGCCAGCGAATACGCCGGATCGGTCGATACCCCGACCGCATCCGAATACGACTACCCGACAACGATTCTTGTCCCGGTACAAGTCGATGCCCCGGCACCGGTCGATGACTCGACGTCGATCGATGACCTGCCGCCCACCGTCGAGGCTCCGGCGCTGGACTTCGACGACGAAGACGACGAAACCGAGGCCGCCGACCGGGCACCCGAGGTCGCCGAGTCCGAACACGTCGCATTCGCGATCGACACGGCGGCACACGATGACCCGTTCGAACTGGCGGTCCCGCACCGACCCGAGGAACCCGACGACCGCCCCGTTCCGCTATCGCTCACCCCGAATGCCGTGCGGCTCTTGGATTACGGAGCCGAACTGCGCGTCATCACCCTCGATATTCCGCCCAACTTCTCACCGGAGGCGGTGCAGTTCGCCGTCGATACGGTGCTGGAACAGCATCCGATGCTCTGGGTTCGCCTGCACCGCTCCGGTCTCGGGCCGGATCCGGTCTTCGAGATTCCGGCCGAGGCCCAGCGCCTCGACGAGGCCTTCCTCGGGCTGGAGTACACCGCCGATCAGACCCCGCCGCCGCTCGACGACGTGGTGCGCGCCGTGGCCACGGAACTGGATCCGGCGCACGGCCGCAATATCCGCTTCGTCCTGGTCGGCGGCCGAGAGGTGCCCTCCACCATGGTGGTGGTCGCCAATGGTCTGGTGGTGGACGACACCTCGTGGCGCACCATCATCGACAAACTGTCGCTGGCGTGGTCGCGCGGCAGGCACCGGACACCCGCCGTGCCCGAGTCCGGGCTCGCCGATCTGCTCGATGTGCTCGCGGAGCGGGCCAGCGGCCCGGCCGCGATCGAGGAAGTGGCGTGGTGGCACCACACCCTGAGCGTGGTCCCCGCGGCCACGGCCGGTGCCACGGGAAAGAATCTGAACTCGCGTCGTCGCATCTCGCTGACCATCACCACCGAGGGCACCGCGGCCATCGTCGCGGCGGCCGCCGCGCACGGCGCGAGCGTCGACGAGGTGCTGCTGACCGCCGTGGCCCTCGCGCGGATCACCTCCGCCGGCGAAACCGTCACCGACGCCATCGGCCCGGTGGTCCGTCTGCTCGCCGACAGCCGGGGGATGGCCGAGACCGATACCCTCGTCGGCGCCTTCACCACCGCCTATCCGCTCCCGATCGGGCTGGAGGGCATCGATATCGAGGAGGCGCTGGTCGGTGGCCACGCGGCGGGTATCGCGATCCAGCAGATCCAGCGGCTCACCGGTGCGGTGCCGTCCTACGGCGTCGGTTACGGGTTGCTGCGCTATCTCAATCCCGATACCGCCGCCGCCCTGACCGCGCTGCCGGTCGGCCGGTGCGCGCTGCGCTATCGGGATCTGCGCCCGGCGCGCGTGCACACCGACGAACCGGCCACCGATCTGCTGCTCGATATCACCGCCGACGCGACCGCCGACGGTCTGCTCGTGCGCTTCGACTACGCGGCCGAGGTGTTCGGTGGCGACGAGGTCAAGACCTTCGCCGAACACTGGATCCGGGCACTCGGCGGGCTGGCCGAACACGGTCAGCGGGTGCGTGCCGGATGAGTTCGCCCGGGTCCGGATCCGAGGCGACCATGATCACATTCCAGCAGCTCAGACACGGTCGAGCAACATTGCGGTAACGATGTCCAGTATTGTCACGACTAAATAGGCCGTATGGTCGGGCATGGTGTCGTTGGCACAGGCCCCGACGGTCTGGGGAAGCCCACCCGTAATCACGATACGAAGTGAAGGTGTGAAATTGATGCGTAGTCTGATCCGGCGTCGCGGCACTCGTGCGGCGGCGGTGATCGCGGCAACCGCGGCATTCGCGGGAGTCATGTCCGGCTTCGGCGCATCCACGGCGACGGCCGACCCGATCATGGATTCGAAGACGCTGCTGGCGAATCCCGTCTCGGCGGACGGCTCGAAGATCACCAAGGCCGAGTACAAGGACGATCGCAGCATCCGCCTGCAGGTCTACTCCGCGGCCATGGACCGCACCTTCCCGGTCGACGTGCAGCGCCCCGCCGACGCCTCGGTGCCGCGCCCGGTCCTGTACCTGCTCAACGGTGCGGGCGGCGGCGAGGACGACGCGTCCTGGGTGGCCAAGACCGACGCGCTGAAGTTCCTCGGCGACAAGAACGTCAATGTGGTCCAGCCGATCGGCGGCAAGTGGAGCTACTACACCGACTGGATCAAGGATGATCCGGTACTCGGCCGCAACAAGTGGAAGACCTTCTTCACCGAGGAGCTGCCGCCGCTGATCGACGGCGCGCTCGGCACCAATGGCACCAATGCCATCGCGGGCCTGTCCACCTCGGGCACCACCGTGCTCGCGCTGCCGATCGCCAAGCCGGGCCTGTACAAGGCCGCCGCCGCCTACAGCGGCTGCGCCCAGACCAGTGATCCGGTCGGCTCGGAGTTCGTCAAGCTGACCGTCGAAACCTGGGGCGGCGGCAATGTCGAGAACATGTGGGGCCCGATCGGTTCGGCGGACTGGAAGGCGAACGATCCCTACGTCAATGCCGAGGGTCTGCGCGGTACCGAGCTCTACATCTCGACCGGCAACGGTCTGCCCGGCCCGTACGACACCCTGAACGGTCAGTACGCCCTCCCCGGCTCCTACGGTCTGGCCAACCAGATCCTGATCGGCGGCATCATCGAGGCGGGCACCAACTACTGCACCAACAATATGAAGACCAAGCTGGATTCGCTCGGCATTCCGGCCACCTTCAACTTCCGCCCCTCCGGCACCCACTCGTGGGGCTACTGGAACGACGAGCTGCACGCCTCCTGGCCCACCCTGGCCCGCGGCCTCGGCCTCGGCCTCTGAGGCAGCCGCCGGGAGATAGTTGCTCGACCCGACCGCCCCGATGTGTTCTACAACACAATCGGGGCGGTCGGTCTTTTTTGTTGGGTTTTCGCGTTCTTACTGTTTTCGCAGGTATATGGGTAGCTCGGCGGATGTGGGTCAGCTCAACTCGTATCGGACCGGCGGCCGCTGGCGTCGCGGTCGCGGCACCCGAGTTCGGCTTGCAGGTTCGGATGAACGGGATCTACTAACCAAAAAGTTCGGTAACCCGTAAAATTCTGTTCTGTGAGTACAACCCTGGTCGAATCGGCGCGTAACGCGACGACCCGGGCGAGATCTGTCAGCGTCTTGCTCGGCCCGGCCTTCGTAGCGGCCATCGCCTATGTCGATCCCGGCAATGTGGCGTCGAATATCAGTGCGGGCGCCGAGTTCGGCTATCTGCTGGTCTGGGTCATTGTGATGGCCAATGTGATGGCCGGGCTGGTGCAGTTCCTCTCCGCGAAGCTGGGGTTGGTCACCGGTATGTCGCTGCCGGAGGCGGTCCGGTCGAAGTCGAGTCGTCCGGTGCGGCTGGCCTATTGGGTCCAGGCCGAGACCGTTGCGATGGCCACCGACCTGGCCGAGGTGGTCGGCGGCGCGATCGCGTTGAAGCTGCTGTTCGATCTGCCGCTGCTGGTCGGCGGGCTGATCACCGGTGTGGTCTCGATGGCGCTGCTGCTCGTGCAGAATCACCGCGGGCAGAAGCCGTTCGAGCGGGTGATCACGGGTCTGCTCGCCGTCATCGCCGTCGGCTTCCTGGCCAGCGTGGTGATTTCACCGCCGTCGGTCCCCGGCACCGTCGGCGGTCTGCTGCCGCGCTTCCAGGGTTCGGAGAGCGTGCTGCTCGCGGCCGCCATGATCGGCGCGACCGTCATGCCGCACGCGGTCTACCTGCACTCCGGACTGGCCCGCGACCGCCACGGTCAACCCGAGGTCGGGCCGATCCGCACCCGGCTACTGCGGATCACCCGGTATGACGTCGGACTGGCCATGGTGCTCGCGGGCACGGTCAATCTGGCCATGCTGCTGATGGCCGCGAATACCCTGCGCGGCCGCGAGCATGTCGACACCCTCGAGGGCGCGCATGCCGCCGTCGGCGATGCGCTCGGCCCCGTCGCCGCGCTGCTGCTGGCGATCGGCCTGCTGGCCTCGGGCCTGGCATCGACCTCGGTCGGCGCGTATGCGGGCGCGATGATCATGGAAGGCCTACTGCGCCGCAAGATTCCCCTGCTGGCCCGCCGTCTGGTCACGCTGGTCCCGGCCATCATCATCCTGGCGGTCGGCATCGATCCCACCCGCGCGCTGATCGTTTCGCAGGTGGTGCTCTCGTTCGGGATTCCGTTCGCGCTGATCCCGCTGGTCCGTTTCACCAGCGACCGCGTCCTGATGGGCAATGATGTGAATCACCGAGTGACCACTGGCCTCGCCTGGTTGGTCGCCATCATCATCAGCTTGCTGAATGTGGCACTGATCTACTTGACCATCACCGGCTAGTGCATCCCGATGCGTTGCTCCAGTAACGACCCTGCGCATACTGTCCCCGCGCTTGTTTTCATGCCGCCCACCTTCTCGTCCCGCGATTCCGTGCGCGACATGTCCATCGATGCGCGGGAACAGCCTGAGGGCGAGGGCGGCCTAGGCGAACAGCGTGCGCTGAGCATAGGCGGTGTCGAAATACTCACGGGCTTCGGCGATTTTGCCGTCTTGGACGCGGAACACGATCGCCACATTGTTGACGTACTGCTCGCCTGCCTCGGTGGTCGCGCGGGTGGTCCATTCGGCTACCGCCTGCGCGCCGTCAGCCAGCACGGTCCGCACCTCCTGCGCGATCGGCTGGGACAGATCCATCCGCTCGACCATCTGCGCGACGAATTGCCCGAAGATCTCCTCCGGTCCGGTCCAGGTCCGCGCGGTCGGCAGCTCGCCGAACAGAGTCCAGGTCGATTCCGGTGTGAAGAAGGCGGCGGCGCGCTCGGCATCGCCGGATCCGAGCGCCTCGATATAGGCCAGGATCGTGGCACGGGTCTGCTCGGTGCTCGACATGGTCGCTCCTTCAGGCGTCGATGGTGAGGATCGCGTTGCCGCGGATCCGGCGGTTGTTCAAATCGGTGAGCACGCTCGCCGTTTCGGCCCAGTCGGCGACCCTACCGATCTCCGGATGCAGGCCGCCCTGCGCCGTCAGATCCACCAGGACGCGCAGATCTTCGGCATCCGTGGTGTCGGCGACCCAGTGCGGGAAATGCTTCAGCGTGAACGGGCTGACCGTGAGGTATTCGAAGAAGCTGAGCCGGATCGGTCGCAGACTCGCCTGGCCGAACCACAGCACCGTGCCGCCGGGCGCGATCCGGGCCAGCGCGTCCGCGAAGACATCGCCGCCGACCGATTCGAAGATCACCTCGAAGGGCCCTTCCGCATCGGCGACATCATGGATGACGGCAGCGCCGAGTTCGGCCAGTCGGGCGCCGCGCTCGGGGGAGGCCGCGACCGCCGTCACCGCAATGCCTGCGGCCGTTGCCAATTCGACGAGATAATGGCCGACCCCACCGGATGCGCCGGTGATCAGCGCCTTCTTACCGGCCGTGGCCTCGACGTGGCGGAGCAGACGCAGCGCGGTCAAACCCGCGAGCGGCAGCGCGGCCGCGGTAGTGGTCGGCACCGCGTCGGGCAGTTCGACCACTGCGGATGTCGGCACCGGCACCCGCTCGGCCCAGCCGCCGCCCTCGGCATGACCGACCACGCGGGTTCCGACGGCGGGCCCCGAGCCGTCGGCGGCGGCCGCGACCACGCGGCCGACCACATCCTGTCCCATAACCGTGCCCGGCGCGGTCGGGGTGCCGTAGGCCCCGGTCATGGCGAGGATTTCGCCACGGTTCACCGAGAATGCCTCGACCTGGATGACCGCGGCGTCGTTGGCGGGCGTGGGTTCGGGGGTCTCGGCGAATCGCACCAAGGTCCGATCACCGGTTGCGGCAAGGGCTTTCATCTGAATTCCTCCTGGTCGTTGCGATGAAAACGACACTAAGAGGGTTGGTATCCAGGTGAAAGAAGGCAGTAATTAGTGGTATAGGTACCTGGTGGATACCAACGATCCCATGGCATACGACGTCTTCAACCTGAACTGCCCGTCCCGTGCGGTTTTCGACCGGCTCGGTGAACGCTGGACCGGACTGGTGCTGCTGGCCCTGAAACCGGGCACCCTGCGCTTCTCGGAGTTGCGCAGGCAGGTGCAGGGCATCACGCAGAAGATGTTGACCCAGACCCTGCGCGCTCTGGAACGCGACGGCATGGTGTCGCGCACGGTCTATCCGACCGTACCGGTCACCGTCGAATACACCCTCACCCCGCTCGGCCACAGCCTCAGCGCCGCGGTCGATGTACTGCGGACCTGGGCCATCGAGCACATCGACGAAATCAATACGGCCCGAGCGGAATACGCCGCAGTCAGCTAGCTCATCACTCGACCCGAGGGAGCGAGTCTTACGAGCGACGTTCGCGGCGCCGCAGGCGCTGCAAATTAAACACGGTCAGACCCAGTTCTCGATCCAGTACTTCCAGATCAGCGGGGCGTAGGCGGCCAGCGGCGGCACCTTGATATCGGTGCCGGCCAGTGCGGCGGTGGCGTTGCGGCAGTCGAACCAGCAGCTGAATTCGCTGTGCTCCAACACATCCTGGGGCACACCGACGCGGGGGAGCAGCCAACTCGTACCGGGGATGCGCAGCACCATCTCGAGAGCGCGCTTGGGCATCACCTCGACCAGATGCGGCGCACCGGCCTCATCGGCGAACAGATTCAGTGCCTCGGCGGCGCTGTGCCGCCGCGGATCGACCAGATGGTAGGTGCTGGCGGTCGAGTCGGGCTGGTGCGCAAGGTGATCCAGGGCGCGGGCCACGAAATCGACCGGAACCATATTGGTTTCCCCCAGCTTCGGCACCAGTACCGGCAGAATCCTGGGCAGCTGCGCGGCCATCCGCAGCAGTCGGAAGAAGTAGTAGGGCCCGTCGATCCGGTCGATCTCGCCGGTGCGCGAATGTCCGATCACGATCGGGGGCCGATAGATGCGCCAGCCGATGCCGGACTCGCGCACGATCTTCTCGGCCTCGAATGTGGCCCGCTGCATCGGCGAGGTCAGCATCTGGCCGACGTCGAACATGTCCTCGGCGAACAGGCCCTCGAATCCGCCCGCCACATCCACCGTCGACATATGGTGCAGCAGCCCGGCTGTCAGCTCCTCGGCGACATCGATGACATTGCGGGTGCCGCCGCCCCGTTCGGTGAGGTCATAGCTGGACGCCAGATGGAAGATATGGTCGATCGAGCCCCGGTGCTCGGCGAGCCAGCCCGGATCGATGCCGAGCCGAGGCGCGCCGAGATCCCCGCGCACCGGCCGTACCCGATCCGCACCCATCCACTCTCGGGCACAGCAGGTGTACCGGTCCGCCGAATCGATGCCCGGCCGTACCAGCACATGAATATCACCCTCGCGTTTCAGCAGCTCGGGGACAAGAAAACGACCGATAAACCCAGTTGCTCCGGTAACCAGGTAAGCCATAGCGGATCAACATAGTCGCTCGTTCGGGCGCGGCTGTGCCCGGGATCACTTGCCCGCCTCCTCGAGCCCCCGCGGAACTGGTCGGCGCGATCAGTCCGCGAAGACCGGCTTGCGCTTGGTGAGCATGGCGGTCGCGCCTTCGATGAAGTCGGGGGACTTCAGCAGTTCGCTCTGGCCGGACTTTTCCGCGGCGAGTGAGCCGTCGAGCGCCGACAGGGTCGCGGCGTTGAGCGCCTGCTTGGTGAGTTCGAGCGCGCGGCGCGGGCCAGCGGCGATCTTGGCGGCCGCCGCCTCGACCAAGGCGTCGAGTTCGTCCTCGGGGACCACGGCGGTGAACATCCCGGCCGCCTTGGCCGCCGGCGCGGGCAGCCGCTCGCCGAGCAGCGCCATCTCCGCGGCCAGCGCGCGTCCGGCCGCCGCCGCGACCATGGTGGCCGCGCCGCCGTCGGGCATCAGGCCGATATTGATGAAGGCGAGCAGCAGGTAGGAGTCCTCGGCGGCGTAGACCAGATCGGCGGCGAGCGCGAGGCCGACACCGACACCGGCGGCCGCGCCCTTGATCCGGGCGATGACCGGAATCGGAGCGTCCACAATGGCTTTCACGAGCCGGTTGGCCGCGTCCATCACCATGTCCGACGATATGCCGCGCTGCGCTTCCGACGCGGTTGCGGCAAGATCGGCTCCCGTGCAGAAGTCGCCGCCCTCACCGGTCAGTACGATCACCCGCACCGAGCGGTCCGTGGCGGCGGCCAGGAAGGTGTCACCGAGGGCGACCATCGTGTCGTAGTCGATGGCGTTCTTCCGCTTCGGCTTGGTGATCGTTACGCGCAGCACCTTGCCGTCGTGGACGGCGCTGAAGCCCGCGGTGGTGGTCGCGGAATCGGGGTCGCTCATGTGCTGCTCCTGGTCTGGAATTCGGCGGGTGCTGGGTTTTCCCAGGGACCCACGATCGCTACGGCCGACCATGAATGGTGGTTAACTTTGCGAATTGTGGTTAACTTAGGATGATTTGTCCGGCGCTGTCAACCGGCGGCGCCGCCGCAGAACGGAGAGCTACATGGTCGCGGATCGCAGCGAGGTCGACATCGCTGGCGATCGCTTGCGGGTCACTCGGAACAACCCCGATCCCGCGCGCTCGGACGCGGGTGCGGCCCGGACGGCCGCGGGACCCATCCCATCGGTTCGGCGTCGCCCGAAGGATCGCAAGGTCCAGATCATCCGCGCCGCCGCGCGCGCGTTCAGCGAGCGCGGGTACTACCCGGTCGGCGTCGACGAGATCGCCGCCGAGGTCGGCATCTCCGGACCCGCGCTGTATCGCCACTTCGCGAACAAGTACGCGCTGCTGGTCGCGGCCGCCGAGGAAGGCGCGCTGCACCTGCTGAAGGTCGCGCGCGGCGCGGACGACCCGAACCTGCCACCGGAGGCCAGGCTCGACGCGCTGATCAAGGCACTCAGTGACCACACCATCGACATCCGCCGCGAGGCCGGGCTGTACCGCTGGGAGCGGCGCTATCTGGAGGCCGAGGACCGGGCCCGGATCAGGAAGGTCTACGACGCGCTGAACGCGCTGCTGGCCGAGCCGATCGGACAGCTGCGCCCCACCGCGCCGCCCGCCGATGTGGCGATGCTGGCCGCCGGGGTGCTCAGCGCCATCGCCAGCATCTCCTCCCATCGCACCGCGCTGGCCACCGCCCGGCTGCTGCCGCTGCTGCGCGAGATGTGCTGGTCGATCCTGCGCGCCGAACTGCCGCCCGCACCGACCGAACCCGACCCCGGACCGGCCGCCCGCGGCCTGCCGATCACCTCGAAGCGCGAACAGCTGCTCACCGAGGCGATCCGGATCTTCGGCCGCCAGGGCTATCACGAGGCCAGCATCGAGGAGATCGGCGCGGCCGTCGGCATCAATGCCTCCAGCGTCTACCGGTACTTCACCAGCAAGGCCGATCTGCTCGCCGCCGCCTTCCATCGCACCGGTGACCGAGTGGCCATCGCGATCACCGAGGCGCTGGCCGAGGCGACCAGCCGCCCCGACGCGGTCCGGCGCATCGCCGACCGCTACGCCCGGCTCACCTTCTCGATGCCGGAGATCATGCCGGTCTATTACGCCGAATTCAGCAATCTGCCGCAGGCCGAACAGCACAAGCTGCGCGCCATCCAGCGCCAGAATGTGCTGGAGTGGGCCAACCTGCTCGACGGCGATCAGATCGAGGCGCGCTTCCGCGTGCACGCCGCGCTCGGTCAGGTGATCGACGTCGGCCGGTTGACCAAATTCGACGCACGGCCCGAGCAGATCGCGCGCGTGTGCGCCCTGATGGAAGCCGTCTGTGTTTGATTTGCAGCGCCTGCGGCGCTGCGTGTTCGCGGCCCCCTGGTGTCTCGCGTCCGAGCCGTCGAGACTCGCGCCTGCGGCGCATGCGCTTCGACGGCTCGGACGCGAGACGGGCCGCGAACGTCGCTCGTAAGACTCGCTCCGTCGTGGTCGGCGATGTGCGAATCAATCCGCATCTGACGTATGCCAGGCGAGACCGGCACTGCTGGCGCATACGCTTTCACTGTTCGGCTGAGTCGATGGCCGCGCGCCTCCGTGTGGACGCGAGACGGGCCGTGAACTCTTCGCTCGTAAGACTCGCTCTGCGGCGGGGTATGCAGTGATCCGCAGTGGGGTCAGCTCTAGCGACCGTGGCGCACTCGGAAGATGGTCTTTGCCGTGCGCAGATGCCGGGTGTGGCGATCGAAGGTGGACAGGTTCACCGGGGCGCGGTAACGCTTGCGGGCGATGGCCAGCGTCCGGCTGAATTCGCGCAGTCCCTGGTCACCGTGATGGTGTCCCTGCCCGTATTCGCCGACGCCACCGAACGGCAATGCGGGGATCCCGGCGTACGCGGTCGAAGAATTGATGGTCACAACGCCGACCCGCAGCTGTTCGGCGAAGGATTCGATGCCGTGCACATCGCGGGTGAACACCGACACCGCGACACCGTTGCCGACCGCGTTGATCCGCCGCGCCGCCTCGTCCATATTCGCGACCTTGTTGACGATCAGCACCGGCCCGATGCCCTCACCGGTGATCGCGACACTTTCCTCCGGCACCTCGGCGAGCACGATGGGTTCGATATAGGGCTCGCGTATCGAGTCCAGTCCGCCGACCACCGCGCGCCCGCCCCTGGCCAGCGCGTCGCGCACCTGTCTGCGCACCACGTCGACCTGTGATTCCAGAATCATCGGACCGTAGGAGGCGCGCCGATCCGCGCCGGGGCGCAGCCGCCGCGCTTGCTCGACCACCAGTTCCAGGAAACGGTCGTAGACGGAGTTGGCGACATAGGCCCGCTGGATGCCGGTGGAGTTCTGGCCCGCATTGGCCATCGCGCCGAAAACCGCGGCCTCCGCGGCCTCGTCGAGTTTGGCGTCGACGTGAACCACCATGGTGCCCTTGCCATTTCGCTCGACCACCACCGGCGTCATGGTCTGTGCGCACAGCGAGATCACCTCGCGCGAGCCCGCATCCGAACCGGCGTAGGCGATTTTGTCCACCTTGCCGCGGCACAGCGCGGCGGTGGTGGCGTGATCGCCGGTGACCACTTGCAGCACAGGCTGATTCGGCGCCAGTTTGTTCCAGCTGTCGGCCAGCCAGACCCCGACGCCGGTGGTGAGTTCATCGGGTTTGAACACCACGGCATTGCCCGCGGCCATCGCATAGGCGATCGAACCCATCGGGGTGAAGACCGGGTTGTTCCACGGTCCGAGCACGCCGACGACGCCCAGCGGCAGATAGCCGACGGACGCGTGCTGATTGCGGCTCAGCCAGGTCGATCCGAGCTTGCGCCGATCGAGTACCCGGGCGGCGTTGCGGGCCGCCCAATCCAGGTTCTCGACGGCGAGCATCACCTCGATTGCCGCGTCCGCCTCCGGTTTTCCGGTTTCCTCGCAGAGGATCTCCACCAATTCGCCTGCGCGCCTGGCGATGCTGCGCTTCCAGTCCAGTAGCCAGCGTTTGCGGGCGCTGAATCCCAGTTCCGCCCACCACTTTTCGGCGGAGCGTGCGGCGCGCACGGTGCGGTTGAGTTCACCGGCGCCCATTACGGCGTAGTTGCCGACGATTTCGCCGGTGCGCGGGTCATAGGACGTCAGCACGTTCGGTCGGCCCGATCCTCCCGTATGCGCTGCCAGCCTCGGCTGCGCGGTCTCGGCCATGGTCACCTCTCGCAGGGTCGATCCGCCGCAGACCGCTGTCCGCTAGGTGAAAGCGGTACTGCCGCAAACGAGTGAGTGCGTGTTCCCCCGTCTAGCAGACTATGGTCGTCGCGACGGCCCGACAAGGCGCTCACACCGCCCCTGCGCTGCCCTTGACGGCCGCGACCAGCGACGATCGCCACCGCAGTGGATCGCCCGCCGCAAATGTGATTAAGGACACACTTAGGTTGCGGACTAGTGGGTATGGCGCGGTCGGCCCTGCCGGAATGCGCGGGCCGGTAACATCACGCCTGGCGGCAGGGATCACCAACCGGGACGTATTCATGCCTAACGCCTAGCGACCGCCGCCGATCAGACACACTGGAGAGTTGATGCCGAGCTTGAACCCAGCGGATTCGCACGTGAGCGACCCACCGCTCGAAGGTGGTGAGGCCGCGGTCGTCGTTGCCGACGTCCGGAAGTCATTCGGCGATGTGCATGCGCTGCAGGGCATCAGCTTCACCGCCGAGCGGGCCAGCGTGCTCGGCATCCTCGGGCCGAACGGCGCGGGCAAGACCACCATGGTCAAGGTGCTGTCCACCCTGCTGCGCCCGGACTCGGGTACCGCCGTCGTCGCGGGCCACGATGTGCAAAAGGATCCGGCGGGCGTGCGGCGCTCGATCATGATGACCGGTCAGTACGCCGCACTCGATGAGAACCTCTCCGGCCGCGAGAACCTGGAGCTGTTCGGCCGCCTGATGGGCCTGGGCAAATCCGCCGCCCGCAAGCGCGCCGACGTTCTGCTCGAGGAATTCGACCTGGTGAGCGCGGGGCGTCGTATGGTGCGCAACTATTCGGGCGGTATGCGTCGTCGCGTCGATATCGCCTGCGGACTGGTGGTGCGCCCGGAGGTGGTGTTCCTCGACGAGCCGACCACCGGTCTGGACCCGCGCAGCCGTCAGGGCGTGTGGGATCTGGTGACCGCGCTGAAGAACCAGGGCATCACGGTGCTGCTCACCACGCAGTACCTCGAGGAAGCCGATGTGCTCAGCGACAACATCATCGTCATCGATAAGGGCACGGTGATCGCCGAGGGCACCGCCGACGAGCTCAAAGAGAAGACCGGCGGCAGCTACTGCGAGGTGGTGCCGCTGGATCCGACCCAGCTCGGCAAGGCCGCCGCCGCGCTCGGCGACCTGGTGCCGGCCGCGGTGCTCGCCGACATCAATGGCGGGGACCGGCTTTCCATTCCGGCGCCCGATGGTGCCGCCACCCTGTCCGAGGCGCTGCGCCGGCTCGATGCCGCCGCGATCCAGCTGGCCGATATCGCGCTGCGGCGGCCCTCGCTCGATGACGTATTCCTGTCCATCACCGGCCATTCGGGCGGCCACTAGTGAGTTCCGCAACCGTTGAGCAGCCCGATACGGCGCTGCTCTTCGCCGAGCTGCCCGCGGCCCGGCTATCCTCCTTCGCGCAGTGGCAGGCGCTGACCGGGCGCATCGTCCGGACCATGGCCACCAAGGGCGAACTGATCGTCGCGATGATCACCCCGCTGGTGTTCACCCTCGGCTTCTATCTGCCGCTGCGGTACGTGATGAAGTTCCAGGGCATCGACTATGCCCAGTTCGTCATGCCGATCATCGTGCTGCAGACCATGGCCTTCACCATGATGTCGAATGCGCAGCTGGCCGCCTACGAGGCGCTGACCGGTCTGAGCACCCGACTGCAGACGATGCCGATCGGCGCCATGGTGCCCTTGAACGCGCGCATCGCCGCCGGGTTGGTTCGTTCGCTCACCTCGCTGACCGCGGCCGTCATCTTCGGCTACATGATCGGCTTCCGATTCGTCGCCGGCGCCGGTCAGGCCGTGCTGTTCTGCGTGTTCTCGATCGCGGTCGGTACCGTGCTCGCAATCGGCGCGGACGCACTCGGCAGTCTGACCAAGAGTCCGGAATCGCTGAGTCAGGCATTGACATTGCCCACCTTGATCTTCGGCATGCTCTCGTGCGGATTCGTCCCGGAGCGCAGTTTCCCGATGTGGATCCGGCCGTTCGTGCGCAATCAGCCGATTTCCCAGTTCTCCTTCGCGCTGCGCGATATGGCCCATAACGGGGTGAGCTGGGATGTGCTGTGGGTGCCGCTGGTCTGGTTGGGTGGTGCGGCGATCGTCTTCACCCCGTTGGCGATCTGGGCGAGCGTGAGGCGGTCATGAGTTCTGTCGAGACTGTGGAGCGCACCGAGATCGACGGGTTCGAGATGCTGCCGCGGGTTATCGCGCCGTCCGAACGCGCGCTGTCCACCTGGGTCGTGCACAGCCTGATCCAGTGCAAGCGACTGCTGCTGGTGTGGGCGCGCGATCCGTCGACCACCATCCAGACGCTGGTCTATCCGGCATTGACGCTATTGATGTTTCGCATCGTGCTCGGCAATTCGATCACCGCGGCCACCGGCATGCCGAGCATCTACGGGCAGGTCGCGCTGATCACGCTGGTCGCGGCGATGTCGGGTGCCGTGGTCAGTGCGCTGGGATTCAAGGGTGAGAAGTTCACCGGACTGCTCGGGCGCTTCTGGACCATGCCGGTGCACCGGGCGGCCGGACTGACCGGCAGGCTTTTTGCCGAGGCGGTCCGTGTCCTGGTCACCACCCTGTTCGTGATCGCGGTCGGCTTCCCCCTCGGCTTCCGCTTCGGCCAGGGTCCGCTCGCGGCGATCGCGCTCATCGGCATTCCGGTGCTGTTCGGCGTGGGCTTCGCCGTGCTCGTCACCGCACTGGCGACCATTACCGAGGGCGTCATGCTCGTCAGCCTGATCGGCATCTTCAACACCCTGCTGATGTTCTTCAACACCGGTTTCGTACCGGTCTTCGCCTACCCGATCTGGCTGCAGGACGTGGTCTCCAACCAGCCGATGAGCTGTGCCATCGATGCCATGAAGGGCCTGTCCTACGGCGGTTCGGTAGCCGAACCCCTGCTCAAAACCGTCGCCTGGGTAGTAGGCCTCACCATCGTGTTCGCCTACCCCGCCATCCGCGGCTACCAACGCGCCGCCGAAACCGGCGCCTGACGATGACACCGCGGTCAGCCCTGGTGGGCTGACCGCGGTATCGATGACCAGACGCTCTGTGTCACCCGAAACAGGCGTCTGACCAGGTTCTCGATCGGCCGCATCGGTCATAGTCGACCCGTATGCTGAGGGCACGAGCGGAGGAGGTGTCAGCAGTGACCGCAGCCAAGGCGCATGAGCCGCAGAGGGATCCAGCAGATGTCTTGTTGGAGGGCTTCCACGCGCTGGAGACTCCTGAAGGATTCCGGGCAGAGCTGATCGAGGGGGACATCATCGTGACACCACCGCCGGACGGTAATCACGAGCAGAACATCTCCACGCTGATTCGTCAGGTGTACCGGCAGTCCGCAACAGAGTTTTCCTTCTCCGGCAATAAGGGACTGTTGCTGGACCGTGGCGGACTCTGCCCGAGAAACCACTTGATTCCCGACGGCGTATTCGTCCCCGACGGCGCATTCACGGACGAACCCTCATGGATGCCGGTCGGCAAGGTCGTTATGGTCGTCGAGGTCACCAGCTCGAAACCGGATTGGGATCGCAAGACGAAGCGATACTGCTACGCCCGCGGAGCGGTGCCGCTCTATCTACTCATCGATCGGCAGCAACAGACCATCACTCTCCTCGGTGAACCCGGCGGTGAGGCCGACCTCGTCGACTACCGCTCGGAGATCAGAGTGCCCTTCGGCAAACCACTCGAACTCCCGGCACCCTTCTCGTTCACGCTGGAAACCGTCGAATTTTGTTGAGGCGCAGATACTTCGAATGATCGGGGCGTCATTCTGTGCGTCGCGGGATGCGCTCGAGTGGCTCCGCGAAATCGTAGTTCAGCCAGCGGTTTCGGTGCGTCCAGCCGACCAGGTCGTAGCGCCAGCGGAAGGGCCAGGTGTGGGCGACGGTGTTGAAGAGGACGGCGCCGAGGACGGCGTAGTCGTCGTGGGCCGAGAGTAGGGCGCGTTGGCCGCGTGGGGTGGCGCTGAAGAAGGCGTCGAACATGGCGATGGACTGTTCGGTGGTCAGGCGGCCGAGGCCCCAGAGGCCGCGCATGCGCATCCAGTACACCAGCCGCGCCCGCCACGGCCAGAGTTCGGCGATGGGGTCGCGGCCTTGCCGCAGGGCCGCGACGGCGGTGTCGACGAGGGCCAGCGAATCGGCGACGCTGTAGCCCGTGCAGGGATGCATCATGCCGCCGCGGGAGCCGAACGGAATCGCCTGGGCGGTACCCTTTTTCGGCGGTGGCTGATCGAGCGGATAGTGCGCGGCCTCGGTCGGCTCATCGCCGGTGAGTCGGATGCCGTGTGCGGCAAGGCGGTTCAGGGTGCGCCTGCGCAATTCGTGCTGCGGCATGCCGCCGCGCAGGCCGAGGCTGGTCTCCTCGAAGATCACGGTGCCGTCGCCGAGCGGGACGGCGTAGAGGAACGACGGCGGTTCGTCCGGACCCGCACCGTTGTCCGGGCGCCAATCCAGTAGCAGCCCTTCACCTTCGGTGATCATCGGCGCCGCGGTCTGCGCGTCGACGAAGATGCCGTGCGCGCTCGCGGCCCGGCGCTGTCCGAGCGTGGGCAGTCCGCGGGTATCGAAAACCGTTGCCGCTCTGATGATCGTGCCGTCGGCGAGCTCGACCTCATTGGCATCCACTCGCGCGGCCCGACCGGCGAACACGGTGGCCTCATCGAGGGCGAGCGCATCGCGCAGACCGGTTTTCGACAGCACGCAGTAGGGCCGGTCGATGCGATGCTCGGAATTGGTCCAGACCGTCGGCTTCGGAATGCGCGCGGCAATGGCGCTGGGCGGCAGCCACTCCGGCAGCTCATCGATCCAGCAGGAGAAGGTGGGCGGCCAGAGCCGGTCGGGGCGCGGATCGACGGCCGCCACGGCGCATCCGGCCCGCATCGCCCGATGCGCCAGCGCCCGTCCGGTCGGCCCGAGCCCGACCACACAGAGGTCGAATTCCCGGACCGCGCTGTCACTCATGCTTCGCATTCAATCCGCTCCGGCCGTACGCCTGCAACACCGCCCCTGCCCCGCAGAATCCCGGCCCCGGTGCGCCGGTCGCCGGTGCGAGACCGGGCGCGGGCATTGCCTACTTGGGCGTGACCCAGGTGGTGATATCGGCGTGCACGACCTCGAGACCGTGCTTGTCGTAGATGGATACCGGCACGACCAGTTCCCGGCCCTCGGTGATCTCGGTGAAGTCGGGCAACTCGGCCAGCTTCGCCACCGCGCGCAGCCCGGTCTCGGCCTTGGCCAGGTACTGCACATTCATCGCCTTGGGGATCCAGCGGTGGGTATCGGGCACCGTCGCCTCGCTCAGCATTCCCATGGCCACCTCGGCCAGATTGCATGCCGCGATCGCGTGATAGGTGCCCAGATGGTTGTGGATACCGAACCACTTCGGCGAGGTCACCTCGCACAGCCCGGGTTCCAATCGCACAACGCTCGGCAGCACCGTGCCGAAATAGGGCACCCGGGCCACCATGCCCAGCGAGAACAGGGTGTGCCCCAGCCGATTGTCCGGCAGCTTCGTCCAGATGCGATGGGTCGCGGTCTGCTTCGTCATACCCTTATCTTACTCAGAAGTAAGTTCGGTTTCGGTAGGGTCGTGACATGCTTTTCCGGCGCCCGTCATCGGCCGTTCGCCGCGCGGTGCCCCGCTGCGTTCGACCGCGATCGTCATAGCCCCGCAACCGGTGGCGCGCCCGGGATTCGGGCTCTGACCTGGTGGCGGGTTGAGAGGTGGGGGCGGATTTGATGTCGTCAACGGCGTCGGGCATACTGTTCGGGTTGCCTTGCACCGGGTCATGCCGTTCCGCGGTTGTGGCGGGTGGCGAGGCGAGCAACACCCAATCGTGTACCCCGCTGGCTGCCAGCGTGGGTACGTCCGGGACAACGTTCCAGGCCAGGTGAAGTTTCGAACCGGGGCCGAGGAATGAGCGGACGGGCGACACGCCCGACCGCGTGGACCGGAGAACCATGACAGATGAACAGCGGCGAGACTGTCGCATGCCAACCGGCGGAGCCGGGCGGTGTGCCCGGTCGGGGTCTCACTGTGTTGGATCTGCCCGAGCGGGGGCCCTGCGTGGTTGCGCAGGCTGCCTCCTCCGGGCCTGACCCACTCGGGCTGGGACGTCTTCGTGTGTTCGGGCTGTGCAATTGAAGGTGGTACGGAAGCCGGCTTCCGGACCACGAACGATAAGCGGAGAAAAGGACACTTAGCGTGGCGGGACAGAAGATCCGCATCAGGCTCAAGGCCTATGACCACGAAGCGATCGACGCGTCCGCGCGCAAGATCGTGGAGACGGTGACCCGCACCGGGGCCCGTGTGGTCGGGCCGGTGCCGTTGCCGACCGAGAAGAACGTGTACTGCGTCATCCGTTCGCCGCACAAGTACAAGGACTCGCGCGAGCACTTCGAGATGCGGACGCACAAGCGGCTGATCGACATCCTCGACCCGACGCCGAAGACGGTTGATGCCCTGATGCGCATCGATCTCCCGGCCAGCGTCGACGTCAACATTCAGTGACGGGGACTCGAATCATGACTGATAACAAGAACAGGCCCGCGGCGGGCATCCTGGGCACCAAGCTCGGCATGACCCAGGTGTTCGACGACAAGAACCGCGTCGTCCCCGTGACCGTCATCAAGGCCGGACCGAACGTCATTACCCAGATCCGCACCGTGGAGCGCGACGGCTACAGCGCCGTCCAGGTCGCTTTCGGCGCCATCGACCCGCGCAAGGTGAACAAGCCGGTCTCCGGCCAGTTCGCCAAGGCCGGTGTCACCCCGCGCCGCCACGTCGCCGAGATCCGGGTCGCGGACGCCTCCACCTTCGAGGTCGGCCAGGAGATCAACGCCGATGTCTTCGAAGAGGGCGCCTACGTCGACGTCACCGGCACCAGCAAGGGCAAGGGCTTCGCCGGCACCATGAAGCGCCACGGCTTCCGTGGTCAGGGCGCCTCGCACGGTGCGCAGGCGGTGCACCGTCGCCCGGGTTCCATCGGTGGCTGCGCCACCCCCGGCCGCGTGTTCAAGGGCATGCGCATGTCGGGTCGCATGGGTAACGACCGCGTCACCACGCAGAACCTCTCGGTTCACAAGGTGGACGCCGAGAACGGCCTGCTGCTGATCAAGGGCGCGATCCCGGGTCGCAAGGGCGGCGTCGTGATCGTCAAGAGCGCAGTGAAGGGTGGTGCGCACGCATGACCAGCGTCGAGAAGAAGACCAACCTGACCCTCCCGGTCAAGGAACTCGGCGGCAAGACCAACGGCACCGTCGAGCTCCCCGCGGAGATCTTCGATGTCACCGCGAACATCTCGCTGATGCACCAGGTCGTCGTCGCGCAGCTCGCCGCCGCACGCCAGGGCACGCACGCGACGAAGACTCGCGGCGAGGTCTCCGGTGGTGGCAAGAAGCCGTACCGCCAGAAGGGCACCGGTCGCGCCCGTCAGGGCTCGACCCGCGCGCCGCAGTTCACCGGTGGTGGCACCGTGCACGGTCCGCAGCCGCGTGACTACAGCCAGCGCACCCCCAAGAAGATGATCCGCGCCGCACTGCGCGGAGCCCTCTCGGATCGTGCGCGCAACGAACGCATCCACGTGATCAGCGAACTGGTCGCGGGGCAGACCCCCTCGACCAAGACCGCGAAGTCCTTCCTGTCCGAGCTGTCGGACCGCAAGAAGTTCCTCCTCGTCCTCGGACGTGAGGACATCGCGGCCTGGAAGAGCGTGCAGAACCTGGAGTTCGTGCACCCGATCGCGCCGGATCAGCTCAACACCTACGACGTGCTGGAAAGCGACGAAGTGGTGTTCAGCGTCGAGGCCTTGAACGCCTTCGTGCACGGCCCCGCCGAATCCGCACAGGAGGAGAGCAAGTGACCACGATCGCCGACCCCCGCGACATTCTGCTGGCGCCGGTCATCTCGGAGAAGTCCTACGGACTGATCGAGGAAGGCACCTACACCTTCATCGTGCACCCGGATTCCAACAAGACGCAGATCAAGATCGCCGTCGAGAAGGTCTTCGGCGTGAAGGTGACCAGCGTCAACACCGCCAACCGTCAGGGCAAGCGCAAGCGGACCCGCTTCGGTTACGGCAAGCGCAAGGACACCAAGCGCGCGCTCGTGACCATCTCGGCCGACAGCAAGCCCATCGAGATCTTCGGAGGCCCGGTCGCGTAAGCGCCTGGGATTCCAGAAAGCAGAGAAGAACTCATGGCAATCCGTAAGTACAAGCCGACTACGCCGGGCCGTCGTGGCTCCAGCGTCTCGGACTTCGCTGAGATCACTCGGTCGACCCCCGAGAAGTCGCTGATCCGCCCGCTGCACAGCAAGGGTGGCCGCAACGCCCACGGTCGCATCACCACCCGGCACCGCGGTGGCGGCCACAAGCGTGCCTACCGTCTGATCGACTTCCGTCGCCTGGACAAGGACGGCATCCCGGCCAAGGTCGCGCACATCGAGTACGACCCGAACCGCACCGCCAACATCGCGCTGCTGCACTACGTGGACGGCGAGAAGCGCTACATCATCGCCCCCAAGGGCATCGTGCAGGGCACCCCGATCGAGTCCGGCCCCACCGCCGACATCAAGCCGGGTAACAATCTGCCGCTGCGCAATATCCCGACCGGTACCACGATCCACAATGTGGAGCTGCGTCCGGGTGGTGGCGCCAAGCTGGCCCGTGCCGCCGGCATGAGCATCCAGCTGCTCGGTAAGGAAGGTCCCTACGCCACGCTGCGTATGCCCTCCGGTGAAATCCGCCGCGTCGACGTGCGCTGCCGCGCCACCGTCGGCGAGGTCGGCAATGCCGAACAGTCGAACATCAACTGGGGTAAGGCCGGCCGTATGCGCTGGAAGGGTCGCCGCCCCACGGTCCGTGGTGTCGTCATGAACCCGGTCGACCACCCGCACGGTGGTGGTGAGGGCAAGACCTCCGGTGGTCGCCACCCGGTCTCGCCGTGGGGTCAGCCGGAAGGCCGCACCCGCAAGCCCAACCGTCCGAGCGACAAGCTCATCGTCCGCCGTCGCAAGACCGGCAAGAAGCGCTGAAGGAGGAGGTAAGAAATGCCACGCAGCCTCAAGAAGGGCCCGTTCGTCGACGACCACCTCCTGGCGAAGGTGGACGTGCAGAACGAGAAGGGCAGCAAGCAGGTCATCAAGACCTGGTCCCGTCGTTCGACCATCATCCCGGATTTCATCGGTCACACCTTCGCCGTCCACGACGGTCGCAAGCATGTGCCGGTGTTCGTCTCGGAGTCCATGGTCGGCCACAAGCTGGGTGAATTCGCGCCCACCAGGACGTTCAAGAGCCACGTCAAGGAAGACCGGAAGAGCAAGCGGCGATGAGCGAATCAAACACAGCGACGGTTCAGAACCCGACTGCCCGGGCGACGGCGAAGCACGTTCGCGTCACCCCGATGAAGGCTCGCCGTGTCGTGGACCTGGTCCGCGGCAAGCGGGTCGAGGACGCACTCGCGATCCTGAAGTTCGCGCCGCAGGCCGCGAGCGAGCCGGTCGCCAAGGTCGTCGCCAGCGCCGCGGCCAACGCCGAGAACAACCTCGGCCTGAACCCGGCCACGCTGGTCATCTCGACCGCGTACGTCGACGAGGGCGCGACCATGAAGCGTTTCCAGCCGCGGGCCCAGGGCCGCGCGTTCCGGATTCGCAAGCGCACCAGCCACATCACCATCGAGGTCGAGAGCGTGCCCACCGCCGGTGCTGCTCGCAGCCGCCGGAAGGGAGGGGCAAAGTAAATGGGACAGAAGATCAACCCCCATGGCTTCCGCCTCGGTATCACCACCGACTGGAAGTCGCGTTGGTACGCGGACAAGCAGTACGCGGACTACGTGAAGGAAGACGTCGCCATCCGCAAGCTCCTGGCCACCGGCATGGAGCGGGCGGGCATCTCCAAGGTGGAGATCGAGCGCACCCGTGACCGGGTTCGCGTCGACATCCACACCGCGCGTCCCGGTATCGTCATCGGCCGCCGCGGCGCCGAGGCCGACCGCATCCGCGCCGAGCTGGAGAAGCTCACCGGCAAGCAGGTGCAGCTGAACATCCTCGAGGTCAAGAACCCCGAGTCGGATGCGCAGCTCGTTGCCCAGGGTGTGGCCGAGCAGCTGTCGAACCGTGTGGCGTTCCGTCGCGCGATGCGCAAGGCCATCCAGTCGGCCATGCGTTCGCCGAACGTCAAGGGCATCCGGGTGCAGTGCTCGGGCCGCCTCGGCGGCGCCGAAATGTCGCGCTCGGAGTTCTACCGTGAGGGTCGGGTCCCGCTGCACACGCTGCGCGCGGATATCGACTACGGCCTCTACGAGGCCAAGACCACCTTCGGTCGCATCGGCGTGAAGGTCTGGATCTACAAGGGCGACATCGTCGGTGGCAAGCGTGAGGTCACGGCCGCGGCCGCGCCCGCCGCTGGTGACCGCCGCGAGCGCCGGGAGCGGCCGAGCCGCCCGCGTCGGTCCGGTTCCTCGGGTACCACCGCGACCAGCACTGAGGCCGGGCGTGCAGGCGCTGCCACTGCGGTTGCCGACGCCCCGGCAGAAACACAGGAGGGCTGACGCATGCTGATGCCACGGAAGGTCAAGCACCGGAAGCAGCATCACCCGAGCCGCAGCGGCATGGCCAAGGGCGGCACTTCGGTCGCGTTCGGTGAATTCGGCATCCAGGCTCTCGAGCCCGCCTACGTCACCAACCGGCAGATCGAGTCCGCGCGTATCGCGATGACTCGCCACATCAAGCGTGGTGGCAAGATCTGGATCAACATCTACCCGGATCGCCCGCTCACCAAGAAGCCCGCCGAAACCCGCATGGGTTCCGGTAAGGGTTCGCCGGAGTGGTGGGTCGCGAACGTCAAGCCCGGACGCGTGATGTTCGAAATGAGTTACCCCAACGAGGAGATCGCTCGTGAGGCCCTGCGCCGTGCGATGCACAAGCTCCCCATGAAGTGCAGGATCGTGACCAGGGAGGAGCAGTTCTGATGGCTACCGGTACACCGGCCGCAGAGCTCCGCGAGCTCAACGAAGAGGAGCTCGTCGCCCGCCTGCGCGAGTCGAAGGAAGAGCTGTTCAATCTGCGCTTCCAGATGGCGACGGGTCAGTTGGACAACAACCGTCGCCTGCGCGTCGTGCGTCACGAGATCGCGCGCATCTACACGGTCATGCGTGAGCGTGAGCTCGGCCTGGCCTCGGCACCCGCTGGCAAGGGAGATGCGGCATGAGTGAACAGGAAAAGCGCGGTACCCGTAAGGTCCGCATCGGTTACGTGGTCTCGGACAAGATGAACAAGACCATCGTTGTCGAGCTGGAAGACCGTACGCGGCACCCGCTCTACGGCAAGATCATTCGCTCCACCACCAAGGTGAAGGCGCATGACGAGAACGAGATCGCCGGTATCGGCGACCGCGTTCAGCTGATGGAGACCCGTCCGCTGTCGGCCACCAAGCACTGGCGTCTGGTCGAGGTGCTGGAGAAGGCCAAGTAGTTTCAGCGACTGCTTTGCGGTTCGCTCGAAATGACAGCTCTGAAAAGGGCCGTCCCCCGGAGTATTTCCGGCGGGACGGTCCTTTTTTATTTGCGCCGAGTCAGATAATTTCGCGTTGCCGGTGGTTCGCCTTTATCGGTCGCAATGCGAGCGCGGTAGTGATAAGCGTCGACAACGGGGGCAGGCGCTGATCTCGCTCGGGCGGGTTGACCCAGTAGGCGCCCTCCCGGGTGTGCCTGCCGAGGCCGGTCGGGATCATCAGCGCACTGCCGACGATCGGAACATGGATGTCGTTGCGGGAGAGCAGGTCCAGTACCCGATAGCCGGGGGCGTAGTCGACGGCTGCGATGAAGGTCCAGCGAATCTGTCGAGCCAAGAGCGGACCGGGGCTGCCCTGCTGGCGGAGCGCGGCCAGCAGTTTCTCGGCGAATAGCTTCGGCACGTGAACGATTCCCACCGCGTTCGTCACCGGCAGCATGACATAGCCGCCGCGTTCTTCGGCGGGCAGGTGAAACTGCTGGCGGTAGAACGCGACCCAATCGAGCACGGTCCGAACCTCTTCGATGTTCACGGTAAATTCCCGTCTCATCTGGCAGTGATGTCGTTGGCTTAGCAGTAGCCTGAGCCTTGTTCGAGTTCGCGCCCGGAATTTCCTTCCGGGATCCTTTCCAATTGAGGTGGAAGATCGGCCTGTGCGCGGAATGACGCAGAATCTCACCATCGGGGAACGGGTGGCTTGGTATCGCCGCCGCCGGGGTATATCCCAAGAAGCTCTCGCCGGGCTCGTCGGACGCACCGACGACTGGATGAGCAAGGTCGAGAACAACCGGATCCCATTGGACCGGCTATCGGTGATACGTCTGCTCGCCGATGCCCTCGATGTCTCACTAGGCGATCTGATCGGTGAGCCGACACTGCTGGACTGGACCAGTGACAGCGGGGTTTCCACCATCCCCGCACTGCGCGCCACATTGATGGACTACAGCCACCTGATGCGCACCTCGTCACCATCGAGCATCAGGTCCCAATCGTTGCAGCTCCCTGCGCTCGAACGGGATCTGAGCGAGGTATTCGCCGCGTATCAGGCCGCGAAGTTCGGCTTTGCGGCGGGGCGACTGCCGGTGCTGCTGTCCACGGCGCTGTCGATGGTGCAATGCAATGGGGATGAACCGAGTAATCGAGTATTGGCACTGGGCTATCAGGTCGCCGCGTCGGTGCTGACCAAACTCGGCGAAACCGACCTGGCCTGGAATGCGGCCGAGCGCGGACTCGCCGCCGCGCAGCGTGCCAATGATCCGGCGATCATCGGATCGTTGATCAGGACCGTCGCTTTCACCGTAATGTCAACGGGCCGGGTACAACCGGCCGTGAATCTGGTGGAAGCCGGAGCCGACTATCTGCAATCCCATCTCGGCGCGAACCGCCCGGATGTGTGGTCCGTGTACGGGACGCTGCTGCTCGTCGGTTCGATGGCCGCGGCCCGCAATAACCGACGAGATACCGTCCAGGGCTTTCTCGCAGAGGCAGATCATGCGGCGGCGCGGTTGGGTGGCGACCACAACTACCTGTGGACCGCCTTCGGCCCGACGAACGTTGCGATCCACCGGGTCAATACGGCCATGGAATTGGGCGATGTGCAGATCGCGCTGAGCCTCGGTCCCACCCTCGATACTTCCGCATTGCCGATGGAGCGCCAGATCCGCCATCAACTGGAACTCGCTCGTGCATTCAATCTCGCTGGCCGCCAACAGGATTCGATCACCACAGTGCTCGACGCCGAACAGGCGGCCCCGGAACAAGTTCGCCACCACTACCTGAGCCGACAACTCGTACTCACCTGGATGCGCAGTATCCACGGCAGTCCCTCGTTCGCATTGCAAGCCTTGGCCAAACGAATGCAGATCGTGAGGTGATCCAATGGTCGACGGGGACAAGCGGTTCGCGCGCGCACGAATGGCGGCGGGGGCGCTATTCGTCCGTGGTGACGAGGTGCTGTTGGTGCACAAGACCTATGGCAACGGTTGGGATATACCCGGTGGCTATGTAGAGCCGGGTGAAGCGCCTACCGCGGCCTGCCGTCGCGAGGTCCGTGAGGAGCTCGGAATCGACCGTGCGCCAAGGCGATTGCTCGCCCACGACTGGGCGCCGAGCCAGGGCGAAGGCGATAAGGCGCTGTATGTATTCGACTGTGGCGAACTCGGCGAGGATGAGCGCGCCATCGAACTTCAGGCAACTGAACTCGACGAATGGAAGTGGGTTCGCATCGATAAGGTCGATGAGTATGTCGTTCCCAGGCTGGGCCGCCGCCTCAGGCAGGCCCATTCCGCCTACTTCGACGGTTGCACGGCCTACCTCGAACATGGGGAACCTGCGCCCTGAGGTGCATGAGCGCAGCCTTGAATATCGTCGACGACTCGCCCGCGGCCCTGCGGGAATGGCTGCCGCGGTATGCCGAAATCCTCGGCGCGCCCGCACCGAAGTCCGCGCCCGCCGCGCTGGCCCGGCTGGCGGTCGGCGGCTGGGGTGTCGCGTTCATGAACGAACTGCGCGGCGCCGATAACGTCCGCGCCCGGCTGCGGCTGAACTGGCGGCCCCGATTCACCTCGTGGGCATTTCTGGTGACGGTGGTGTCCAGGCTGGCTCTCGATCAACTGCGTTCGGCCCGGGTCACCAGGGAGGCGTACACCGGTCCCTGGCTGCCGGAGCCGGTATCGGCCGACACCCCGGCGATCTCGCCGCGCTGCGCGAACTGCTCAGCGAAGACGTCGTCGCCTACAACGACGGCGGCGGCAAGGTGCGCGCGGCCCTGGAGCCGATCGTCGGCATCGACGCCGTGCTCGCATTCGTCACCTGGCTGCGGGCCAATGCGCCGCTCGATGGGGTCCGCACCATCGAGGTCAATGGCGAACCGGCGGTAGTGACCCGCCGGGGCGAGCATGAACAGGTACTCGCGATCGATATCCGAGCCGGACGAATTCACGCGCTGTACGGAATTCTCAACCCCGAAAAACTCGCCCACGTGCAATCCTGAACTGCCGCAAGGTGGGGTGCGTCGAGGGATCGATCAGTGTGCCTTGGTGCTGGCAGCTATGTCCATCACCCTGGATGGGGAAAGTTGAGGGGGCTCGTGGGTTGGCTGGATGACGGTTCGGCCGGGCCGAATCATGGGATTAATTGGTGGCGCGGGGACGGGTGGGCGTGACACCCTCGACCGAATGCGGTCCTATCGCGAGGTCCTGTCGAACTCGGCGGTGCGCAATGTGCTGCTGCTGGGGGTGATGGTTCGCATACCGTTCTTCGCCGGGGCGGTGCTGCTGGCGCTGCATGTGGTGCAGACGCTGCACGGGTCGTACGCACAGGCCGGTGCGCTGAGTTCGGTTGTCACCCTGTGTATTGCGGTGAGCGGTCCGTGGCGGGGGCGGATGCTGGATCGGTTCGGGCTGCGGCGCACGATTGCGCCGTCGATCATTGTCGGGGCGGTGTGCTGGTCGATCGCGCCGTTCGTCGGGTACGGGGCGCTACTGGCGCTCGCGGCGGTGGCGGGGCTGTTCGATATTCCGATCTTCACGGTGGTGCGCCAGGCCGTGATCGCGGCGACCACCGAACAGAACCGGCAGCCCGCCCTGGCGTTGGAATCGGTGTCGGTGGAGACGGCCTTCATGGTGGGGCCGGTGCTCGGCGTCGCCGCCGCGACGGCCTGGTCGACGACGCTCACCCTGTTCGGGATGCAGATGGCGCTGGTGCTGGCAGGTGTTTTCGTGTGGGTGCGCAATCCGCCGCTGCGCTCCGATGACAACGATCGCTCGGCCGTCGTCCCGCGGCGCGCGTGGTTCCGCCTCGAATTCGTCGCGCTGTGCATCGGTGCGAGTGCGGCGATCGCGGTGCTCGCGGGTTCGGAGTTGACCTTCGTCTCCGCCATTCGAGAGTTCGGCGCGCAACGGTGGCTCGGTGTGGTGATGGCCGTCTGGGGTTTCGGTTCGCTGGTCGGCGGACTCGTCTACGGCGCTCTGCATCGACCGATCTCGACCTACCTCCTGCTCGCCGGGCTCGGCGCCATCACCATTCCGATGTGCTTCGCCGTCGGACCGCTATCGCTCGGCGTGACCGGGCTCATCGCGGGCGCACTCTGCGCGCCGACGCTCGTCGCATCCGTCGACCAGCTGAGCCGGATCGTTCCGGAGGGTGGACGCGGTGAAGCGATCGGCTGGCACGGTGCCGCCATGACGCTCGGCAACGGCATCGGCAGCTCACTCGCCGGAGTCGCCATCGACGCGGGCGGATTTCCGGCGGGCTTCGCGGCGGCCGGGGCGCTCGGACTCGGACTCGGTATCGGCCTGGCGCTGCTGGTCAGCGTGGCGCGGCGGCGGCGCGCAGACCAGGAATCGCACCCCGCCCTGGCTGGTGGTGAGGGCGCGCGGCCATAGGGCTTGCGTTATACGTATACATCTACTTATAGTGAATCCCGACGGACACCGCGGAGCGTGCTCGGGGGTACCGGAGAACAGCAGATCAACTCGTCACAGCGGACCGAAACCGGGTCCGCTGGCGCTGGTCCCATGCGTAATTGCATATTCATTTATGAGATGAGGTAGTCATGGCCGCGGATTCGCACACACCCTCCCGCGTGAACGGTTCGACCGTGGGCGTGGTTGATATCGGCCGCGAGCTGGTCGACGCCGAGGAGACGATCGAAGACCTCGACATCTGAACCCATCGGCGGCCCTCGGAGATGACCGAGGGCGCGATCGCCGGAAAGAACAAGATCCACCGACGACGGAATCCGACAGGAACCGTCGATAGAACATCATGCGCATGTGCGCATTCATTTATGAAATGGGGAGTTATGACCACCGAGCACAACGCACCTACGGATGCCGAATCCTTGGCCGTCGTCGTCGATGTCACCAAGGCGAGGCCGGGCGAAGCCACCGCGGCGGCGGGTGAGTTCCAGGAGATCCTGCTCGAGGTCGGCCCGGGTGGCGGGCGCAAACAGCGCTTCCAGGGGCGACTGCTCGGCCAGGCGCGCAGCTACACGACCGATGGTGTCGAGCTGACCCGGGTCTACCTGAGCCGCAAAGGCAAGTACGTGGTGCATCGGCGGATATCCGAATGGTCCGACTTCGCGGCGGTGAGCTGGATCAAGGACTGGAAGAAGAACTGGCGCGACATATTCGACATCGACGAACAGGCGTGGGCCGACTACACGGTCGAAATCATCGAATCCTTCGAGGATCTGGCCGGCCGGATCCCGTCGAAGATCTACCGCTCCCTGGTCGATATGACCCAGCATCCGCAGACCGAGGATCTCGATATCTGAGCCATCGGCTCCCGAGTCTCGTACCGATTCCCGAAAGGAATTGTCCCGCATGTTCGCTCGATTGGGCGCGATCGTCGTTCACAACCCGTGGAAGGTGATCGGTCTCTGGCTGCTCATCATTATCGCGGTGGTGGCCTCGGCGCCGGAACTCAAATCGACCACCGATCAATCCGCCTTCCTGCCATCGCACTATGAGTCGATTCAGGCAATGGAATTGCAGCAGAAGGCATTTCCGCAGAATGAGGCGCCCGCGGCGCTACTGGTCTTCGTGCGCTCGGACGGTGCGCCGCTGAGCGCAGCCGATTCGGCTGGTGTCGCGACGATCGCGGCCGAGTTGAACGACCAGCGCATCAAGGATGTCATCGGAATTCAGGCCGGTCCGGCCTCGGAGAACCGGCTGGTGCAGATCGCCGCCGTGCAGATGACGAAGGTGACCAATGCGGGCGATTCCACACAGAGCGATGCGGTCGAGAAGTTGCGTGACGCATTGCGGGAGCAGGTGCGAGGCACGGATCTGAAGGCGGGCGTCACCGGTCAGGCGGCGCAGATGCTGGATCAGACCGAATCCAGTGCCAAGGGGATGGCCATTATCGGTATCGCCACCGTCGTGCTGATCCTGGTGCTGTTGCTGATCATCTTCCGCAGCCCGGTGATCGCGCTGCTGCCGATCATTATCATCGGCGCGATCTCCAGCACCGTCGGCGGCCTGATCGCCATGGCGGCCAAGGCATTCGATCTGCAGGTGGACAGCTCGGTGAACTCGATCCTGTTGGTCGTGCTCTTCGGCGTCGGCACCGACTACATCCTGTTCCTGATGTTCCGCTACCGGGAACGGCTGCGCGCGGGCGAGGATCCGAAAACCGCCATGGTCAGCGCGGTCACCAAGGTCGGTGAGGCCATTACCTCGGCGGCGGGTGCGGTGATCATCGCCTTCATGGCGCTGACCCTCTCGACGCTCGGCATGTTCCGTGCGCTCGGTCCCGCGCTGGCGATCGCCGTCGCAGTGGCGCTGCTCGCCGGGCTGACCCTGGTGCCCGCCGTCGTCTCGCTGCTCGGCACCAAGGTGTTCTGGCCTTCCAAGGCCTGGCGGCAGGAGCCGAAGGGGGCGCGATTCGGCGCCGTCGGCGCGGCGCTCGGACGGCGGCCGGGGGCGTTCGCGGCGGTATCCGGTGGTCTGCTGGTGGCTTTGGGTGTGCTGGCCTTCGGCTTCGATCCGACCTTCGATCTCAGCTCCGGCTCGACTTCGGACACCTCCGAATCCACGGTCTACAGCAAGGAATTGCTCAAGGGGCTGCCCGCAGGATCGACCCAGCCTTCCGATGTGCTGCTGCACTCCACCAATGGCGCACCGCTCGATGGTGACCAGCTCACCGGCTACCGTGCCGCGCTCGCGGCGGTGTCCGGCGTGAGTCAGGTGGGGGCGCCGACGGTTTCGAGCGATGGCATGGCCGCCGACTTCCAGGTGACGCTCGCGGGCGCGCCCGAATCGGATGCGGCACTGGATACGGTGCGCGATCCGTTGCGGGATACCGCACATTCGATGGCGCCCGCGGGTAGCACGGCCGTCGTCGGCGGGATCTCCTCGGTGTACGTCGATTTCCAGGATGCGATGATGCGTGACTACAAGATCGTGTTCCCGGTGGCCGGAATCCTGATCATGATCGTGCTCGCCCTCCTGCTGCGCAGTCTGGTTGCCCCGTGGTACCTGATGGCCTCGGTGTTCCTCGGCTTCGCCGCCACGCTCGGCGCCGCGGTCCTGGTGTTCCAGCACTTGCAGGGCAACTCCGGGCTGATCTTCACCCTGCCGGTGATCATGTACCTGTTCGTGGTGGCACTCGGTACGGACTACAACATCCTCATGGTCGCACGGTTGCGTGAGGAGGCCCGTGCCGGGAACGAGCCGAAACAGGCTGCGGCCCTTGCGGTGCGGCACACCGGGCCGACCGTTGCCGCGGCGGGTGTGATCCTCGCGGGCACCTTCGCTTCGATGATGTTGGCGGGCAATAATGTGCTCTCCCAGATGGGGTTCGCCATCTCGGTCGGCATTGCGATCGCGGCATTCGTGATGGCGATGTTCTTCACCCCGGCCGTGACCGCGCTCATCGGTCACCGCGCGTGGTGGCCGGGGCACGGGGATCGGGATTCTTCGGGTGGGTCCGGCGACAGCCGGTCGGACGAGGGGCATTGGGATCAGTACGCCTACGCGGACACCTATTACAGCTCCGGAGCCCAGTAGCCCCGGGCGGCGCTGGTCGAATACCGGCCAGTGGCAGGGGTGAGTTCAGCCGCTGAATGAGCAAGAGGCCGTCCGGCTCGGAATATCCGAGCCGGACGGCCTTCGCGTATCAGCTGATCGCAACCCCGTGCCCGATCAGCTGCTGATCGCGTAAGGGCGGCGGACCCGCCTGGCGAACTCCAGGACCTGGGCGATGGCGGTACGGGAAAGTCCGACCTCCGCGCCGATGCTGGTCGGGGTCCATGATTGATCGGCGAGCATGAGGATTTCGGCAAGCTGCTCCACCGGGATGACCGAAAGTCCGCGCCCCGCGATCGCACGCGCGACCGACCACACCTCGATGTCATCGCTCTCCGAGCCGAGGTTCTCGGCCAGTAGCTCATCGGCCGAAAGTGATTGCACGACTTCGCTGATCACCTCGCTGGTGGTGCGGCGCTGGTCGAGCTGCCTGACCTCGGCTTCGGGTTCCTCGGTGCGGTGCTGCGAATGTTCGTGATCGGCGACGCGGGCGTCCCCGGTGCTCGAGCGATCCGGCTGCGGTTCCACCACGCGCCCGATGCGCTCGGCCGGGGTGGGCGCCGCAGAGCTGTGGGTGCTACGCCGGGCTTCGGTCCGCGTTGGGGATTCGGTTCCAGTGTTCGAGTACTGAACGCGAGTCGTGGCGGCGGGCGCACGGTTCTCGGCCGCGTCGCGACCGGTTCGAGTCATTGGTTCGACTGTCGCGGTATCGAAGATGCTCAGTTGCGAATCGGCGGCGGTGCGAAAGGTGCTTGCCCGATGAGAATCGGCCGCTGCGGCACTAGCAGTGGGGTGCTGTTCGGGAGCGCGGGCTGTATCTGCCTGTGCTGATCGGGGGTTGATGCCCGAGGTAGGAGTCGTGTGCTCGTCACGGGTGCTGGCTGCGGTCGCTGCGGAAGCCGCGTGCTCGTTGCGTGGGCTGGCTGTCGTCGCCTGTGTTGCTTGCGGTGTGATGCCGAAGCCAGCGGCGGTGTGCTCGTCACGGGTGGTCGAAGCTGTCGCCAGTGGAGTCGTGTGCTCGTCGCGCGGGTTGGCCGTATTCGTCTGCGCTGTCTGCGATGCAACGCCTGAGCCAGGAGTGCGCTCGTCACGGGTGCTCATGGGAGCCGTGTGCTCGGTGTGAGTGGTCACCGGTGCGGTGCGGGGCTCGGCCCCAGCGGCGGCAGGAGTCGTGTGCTGGTCGCTGGTGTTTGCGGCGGTCGCCGGTGCGGTGGCGGGCTGGGCCGTAGCGGCAGTGGTGTGCTGGTCGCTGGGAGCCGGTGATGTGTGGGGCTGGAAGTTCGCGGCGGCGCGGTCTTCCGCAGGGCTCGTGGCGGGATCGGATACGAGACGCGGATCCAGGTCTGCGTGAATCATGTGCTCGCCGAGGGCGCTCGGGGCAGCAGCCGGATTATAGGTCGGCTGTGGGTTCTGGCCTGCTGCGGCGGTGGGGGTGTGGGGTGCGGAGTGCGGGGAGATGCCGTCGGTCGTCGCGGATTCGTCGAGCGTCGCGCGGATGGCGGCTGCGTCGTGGACACGTGCGTCACCTGCGCTGGAGGCGGGGGTGGGCGGTTGGTCGATCGACGGGGGTTGGCTTGCGCCGTAGAAAGTTGCCGACGGGGCGGAGATATCGTCTGCGCTGGTTGCATCGGGTCCGATTTGCGCGTTGGGCGTTGTGCGCGTGGCAGTTTCGGTATGCCCGGTAGTGGCTGCCGCGCTGGTTTCGGCGTAATTCGGCTCCGCATGGTTCGAGATCGGTTGGGCGGCAGGGTTGGTGAAGGTTCGCGCGCCTGCATGGAGCGAATCGGTGGACGGAATGCTCGCCGAACCGCCAGCGTGCCGGTATTCGTCGACGGCCGGGATCTGCTGGGTGACACGGCCGTTGGTCGAACGGGTGCTTTGGGCGTGGTAGACCAGGGTTTCCGTGCAGTCGAGCCGGGAGACGGGCACCGCCTCGGGCTGCGCACCGCGCATCGCTGCCTCGGCGACATGAGATGCGTGGGGGTCGGTCATATCGACCGGAAAGCGGACGCCCGCCTGGTCGAGCAAGGGGTCGAAACCCTTGGCGGCGAGCAGTTCTCGGCGGTCGGTCGGTTCGTCGGCGCGGAAGGTGGTGATCGGTGCGCCGCGCTCGGTGGTGACCCGGTGCCGGGGTGGGACCTCGGGCTCATCGTCGACCAGGGGGACACCATCGATGAGCAGGGCATAACGCGCGGAAACCCAGGCGTGCAACCAGATCACGACACCGACCATGACGGGGGCGATCGCATATTCGGCGGCCTGCCCGAAGGAACCGGCGGCCAGATGCGGGCCCGCGTTGAGCGCGACGGTCGTGCCCAGTAGCGCGGTTTCGAAGAAGACGACCTTGCCCCGGTCGAGTTCACGGCCCCAGCGGGCGGCGGTGGTCGCGGCCACCATGATGGTGATGATGGGGATCGAGATCATCGCCTCGATCCCATAGCTCAACCAGTACAGCGGATCCGCCATATTTCCGCTGGGCACCAGGTTGTGCTGGACATTCACCCCGGCCCACACCATGCCGAGCACCACCACCGCGATCAACGCACGCGATGACCACTCGGCCCTGCGGTACAACTGGGCAAGTCGCGCATCCTGATTCGACACCCGCCGCCGCGCCGCCAGCGCCCGCCGATGCCAGCGCGCGTCCGCGTCATCGGCGCGCTGAATCGCGGCCGTGGTCCGCCTATTACGCGTCTCCGCCGCCAGCTCGTCCTCGACGGCCCGCTTGCGCTGCTCCCGCCGCTGCGCCCGAACCCACTGCGCGAGTTCACGTTCCGCATCGATCTCGGCATCGGACAACACCTGCACCAGTGCCGCGTCATCCTGCAGCGGCAACCGACCACGTGCGTTCGCGACCCGCTCGGCCAACGCGGCAATCTCGGACCCATCGGTCGACTGTTTGTCGCGCATCGCGAGCCTTCCCGGGAGTAGGTGTCATCTCGACGCAGACCTACTTGCTCGAACATATGTGTGATCGCACCGAGATTAAACCGCTACCCGCCCGAGGTCAATGCTCGCTGTCCGAAAACTCGAACAAACGCGCGAACCCGACGCGCCGCAGGCGTAGGGCTCAGGCATTCTTGTGGCAGACGGCCTCGAGCATGACTCCGTCGGGACCGGTCCAGAAGGTGGCGTAGTACGGCGGCGGGTACTCGGGGAATTCTTGCGGCGCGTGGATGATCTCGTCGCCGCGAGTGCTGGCCCAGATGTATACGTGGTCGACGGCGGCGCGGGTGCGGACCATGAAGGCGAGGTGTTGGAGACCGGGAGCGGTGCGGGTGTAGCCCGCGGACTCGGCGGGGTAGAAGAAGATGTACGTGCCGGGCTTGTTGTTGGCGGGCCAGTAGGCGAATTGGTCGGCCGCGCTGATCAGCGGCGCGTAGTCGAGCAGGGGCATCAGCTCGTCGTAGTAGGCCTGGGCGGCTGTGAGATCGGTGACGTTGATGCCGAGGTGTCCGAGGGGCATGTTCGGAATTTACGCCCGATCGGGGATCAGGTCAGGGTGGTGTGCCAAACGATGGCGGCGGCCAGCGCACCCGCGCCGTTGACCGACCAGTGCAGCGCGATCGGCGCCAGCAGGCTGCCGCTGCGGCGACGGAGCCAGGTGAAGACGACACCCGCGGCCGCGGTAGCGACCACGGCGAGGAGGATGCCGATGATCTGGCCCGCGGCGCCGCCGCCGAAGAATCCGGTGAGGCCGCGGTTGCTGGTGGTCAGGCCGAGCGATGAGGCGATATGCCAGAGGCCGAAGAGCAGCGAACCCGCCGCGAAGACCCCGCGCGCGCCGTAAACGCGGTCCAGGGTGCCGTGTAGGACGCCACGGAAGGCCAGTTCCTCCGGGATCGCGGTCTGCAGCGGGATCACGATCATCGATGCGATGAGCGCGCCGGAGATGGTGGCGTAGCGGTCGGCCAGGAAGAACGGCCGGGTGATCGGCAGCAGTGCGCCGATCGCCACCACCGCCAGCACCAGGCCCACCGCGCCGAGTGCGTAGAGCGTGCCGCGCCGCCAGTGCCGCGGCGAGAGGCCGAGTTCGGACCAGCCGAGTCCGCGTCGGCGCATCAGCGCGAGCAGGACCACGGCGGCGATCGGAACGGTCAGGATGCTCGCCCACGCGGTGGTGAAGTGGGCGATCAGATTGGTGCCGGCCAGGACGATCACCACAACGGCCACGTCCAGATAGGCGTGCAGCTTATGGCGGGGCGGGGCCGCTTCGACGAGGTCCTGTTGCAGCATCGGGTCCAGTCTACGGACGTCCGCAACCGGCGAGCGTCCGCTGAGCTGCGGGGGCGGCGTCATCGTCATGGTCTTATCGGTTTCGCATTACCCGCCGTCAGCGTTAATGCCGGTCCGCCAGCCCTGCGGATCCGCCCACGCCTGCAGCGTGCGGGCGCTGTCGAAGCGGCGGGGCGCGCCGCTGATCGGATCGGTGAATTCGAGTGATGCGGCCAGCAGTTGCAGTGGCCGGGTGAAATCGTTCACAGGTTTGTCGGTGAGCACCGGATAGAAGTCGTCGCCGAGGATCGGAATGCCGAGCCCGTTCATGTGTAGCCGCAGCTGATGGGTGCGTCCGGTCCGTGGCCGCAGCCGGTAGCGGCCGAGTCCGCCGCGCTGTTCCACCAACTCGATCCAGGTCTCGGCATTGGGCTCACCTGCGACCTCCTGTGCGGCGAGCACCTGCTTTTCCTTGATGATGCGGCTGCGCACCGTCCGCGGCAGCGCCAGATCCGGATCGAAGGACGCGATGGCCTCGTATTCCTTGTGCACCGTGCGCTTGTGGAACATGGTCTGATAGGCCCCGCGCCGGGCCGGATTGATCACGAAGAGCACCAGCCCCGCGGTGACGCGATCGAGCCGGTGCGCCGGAACGAGATCGGGTAGGTCGAGTTCGCGGCGCAACCGGACCAGGGCGGTCTGCAGAATGTGCTGGCCGCGCGGAATCGTGGCCAGGAAGTGCGGCTTGTCCACCACCAGCAGATCATCGTCGCGATGGACGATGGGGATATCGAATGGCACCACGGTTTCGTCGGGCAGATCGCGATGGAACCAGACCGCACCGCCCGGCACATAGGGCGCGTCCGGGGCGATCGGACCGGCCAGGTCGACGATGCCGCCCTGATGTAGTAGCTCGTCGATGCGCGCGGCCGGTACTCGCGGCAGCCGCTCCACAAGGTGGTCGCGAATCGTCGCCCAGCCACCCTGCTCCGGTAGGCGAAGCCGGGCCGGGTCCAGGCCGTGCCGCTTGGGCAACGGCGGCTGCTGCCTCCTTCTCATCGCCAATGACCTTAGCCGCCGGTAAATCCCCAGCTCACAGCCGGGTCGGGCGCACAGCCCGCGCAGTCGATCAGGGGTGATCCGCCCCGCGACCGAATATTCGGCGTGGAATTGGTCTTCGGTCATCGAGGTGGAGGCGAGTCCCGCACGTCGAGACCGCCGTGTCGATTCCGGGTCGCTACGGCTCGGCGCGTTCGTCCAAGACCATCCGACGGGACTCGACCAGGGTCTGTCTGGCGCGGCGGCGGACCTTGCAGATATCGACGCTGCAATACAGGTGCACTTGCATCGCGCGGTGCGCTTGCTCCTTGGTCAGGTCGCCCGGATCGTGGTGGCAATCGCTCATATTCGAAATAATTGTCGTGACAAACATTTTCACAACTCCAGCCGCAGTCGCATTCTGTTCAGCAGCAGAAGCTAGTGACGTTCGGCCGCGAAAGATACCGGTATGGCCCGCCGTTCACACAACCTTCCTCGGCGCGTCGAACAGGCGAAATCCGCGGGTCCGGGGTGGTCGTTCGATCGAAAGCCCGGCGCGCTCGGCGATACCATGAGTGGGCGGTGGCCATCGACCACATCGCATGCGTTGCCAAGTGTCCGTGAGGTTTTCGACATCCGACTTATCCACGCGATGAATAGGGGATCGAATGAATACCGAACTTTTGGAAGAGCTTTGGCGGTCATGGGCCGAGCGCGGGGCCGAGTTCACGGCGGCGCAGTGGGCGACGCCGACCCGGTTGCCGGGCTGGTCCGTGCGCGCCCTGTTCGCCCATGTGGCACCCGACGCGACGGTGCTGAAGGCGATGCGCGAGGCTCCGGTACCGGATGGGCACACGGTGACCAGCGGCGCGGAAATCCTGCGAATCTTCAACAGCCCCGGCGAAATCGCGCAGACGGCAGCTGATGAAATCGAGGAGGCGGCGCGCAAGGCGGCCGAGACGATGGATATCGACGAGCTGTTGCGCCGATTCGACACCGACGGGCTCGCCGAATTGGATGCGGTGCGGCCCGGCGATGTGCTGGCCCATCCGATCCTCGGACGCGTGACCTATCGGGCGTTCGCCGAGGTCGCCGTCGTCGATGTCACCGTGCATCTGCTCGATCTCATTGCGGCGGTTGGCGGTTCGCCGGTTCCGGAACCGGCGCTACGGCTCACCAGGGAGATACTTGCCGCGGTGCCCGATCCCGTCGAATTCATCGAGGCCGCGACCGGGCGGTCGAAAGTCGCTGTGCTGCCGGTCATGCGGTAGTCAGCAGGGTGAGCGCGGTATCGCGGACCACGCGGTCGGTGGCGTCGGAACGATTGGCGGCGACGCCCGAGCGCATCAGTGCCGCGCCCTCCATGAGCGCGACGAAGGTTTCGGCCCGCGCGCGTGCGGTGGCCGCATCGCATCGGGGCTGCCGTGCGCGAATGAATTCCGCTACCTGACGGACGTATTCGGCGTAGAACTCGGTGACCGCGGGCCGGATGGTCGGTTCCGCGGCCGCGATCGCCCAGATCTCGATGAACAGGCGCACCGCGGATTCGTCTTCCTGCTCCGAGAGCAGGTATGCGACAGCGGATTCCGGATCGGTGACATCGCGCAGCCGGGCCCGCGACCGGTCGATCACCCGCCGCAGCACCGCTTGGATCAGCTCGGTCCGGCTCGGAAAGTAGTGCTGCAGGTGGCCGATGCGCACATCCGCCGCGGCCGCGACGGCGCGCATGGAGGTCTGCGCGTAGCCGAGGGTGCGGAGCAGTTCTTCCGCGGCATCGAGGAGCGCGTCCTGGCGGGCCGCGCCGGCGGCGTAGCGGCGGGTCACGGCGTGACCTCGATGTCGACGCCGGCGTGGGCCAGCTCGGTGAGCCGATCCTGCGGCCGGGTCGCGGATTCCGGGAAGGAGACACCGGCGGGTGCGTCCCCGTCGAGCACGCGGCGCAGGCCGATCAGCGCGCCGACCGCGGTGAGATGCGCCTGACCGGCGGGATCGAGCACGGTCGCGGATCGGGTCCCGCCCGGGCCGGTCACATCGATGCGCAATGCGGCGGTCGCGCCGTCACCCGGCGAATACAGCATTGATCGCCGCAGCGGACGCCAGCGATCGCCGCGCGCCCGGCGGAAGAATCCGAATTTGGCCGCGGTGAGTAATGCGGTCGATGCCGCGCTGGAATCGAACCCGATTCTGGTGGCCGCGGTCGCCGCACCGAGGGTGAGTGGAAATGTGAATTGCTCCGGGGTATCGATGCGGGCGACTCGGGTCTTTGCACCGCCGATACGCACCTGCCGGGAATCCCGCAGTGGCATCGTCATGCGTCGAACACCATTCTGGATTACCTCGAATTCCATGCCGAGTCGGTCCATGAATTCCACCGAGTCGACCCCGGCCCGATCGGCAAGCGCGTAGCGAATTGCGATATCGACTTCGTTTGCTCCGCCCACTTGTTCGGCGAGCGCGGCGGTCACCAGTCCGGTGACGCCGCCCATCCAACTCGAGGAAAGTAGAACCGGTGCGGTGGGGTGCAGCGTCGCGGCCACCACGGCGGCCCGAGTTAGGCGGGTTGTCCAACGGGTGATGTCGACGTAGGGGATGCCCGCGCGCACGGCGGCCCGCAGCACGCGGTCGTCGGGATCGTTGACCGTACTCACCACCGCGCGCGCCTCGGCATGGAAGTCGGTGGCGTCGGTGAGGTCCCACTGCGCGACCCGTGCGCCGAGTTCTCCGCCAAAAGCGCTGCCCCGCGCGGGGTTTCGGCCGGTGAGCAGCAGGGGCCACTGTGCGGAAGCGAGGCGGGCCAGTTCGGTGCCGACGGTGCCGTAGCCGCCGACGATGAGGACCGGTGCGTTGATGTCGAACAGCAGGTGATCGGACATGCGGCAAATATAGGTCGTATGACCTAGATTGTCGAGTCCACCCCCCGGTTAACGGGTCTTGTGAAGTTGCCCAAATCCGATGCATCGTCTTCTCCGGATCGGATCGGCATGACGGTTCATGCGGATTCAGTTGTCGCCGAGACGAATTCGGCGCTACGGTGATCCGCATTCGATTCCGAAGGGCAGCGGGATCGAGGACAGGAGGTAACAACGTGTGCTTCCTCTATTTGCGCGTCCAGAGCCGCCGAACCATTCACCACGCTTGGTTCGGTTCGACGTCCGCCGCGGGCCTGGCGGCGACGATCAAGTAATGCGAGGGGAAGTTCCAATGTCAACAGGGGTGACGCCGTCGAGTGTGCAAGATTGCACTTCCGACAAGTACACGAAGGGGTTCGAAGTATTCGAAGAATGGCAAATGCACCGCTACAACCGGGAGAGTTACCTCGCGCATCCACTGCGCTCCGTGCAGCTGGGAATGCGCTATCTGACACTGCCGCATTATTTCGGCAGAGTACCGCCGGTTCGGCTGTGGTTGCGGCGCTTCGGCGGGCCGCGAGTTTCGCCGGATTTCGCCTGTGTCGGCGCGCTGAAAAGCGGCACGACCGACCTGGCCAGCTACCTCATGCAGCATCCGAGCATCCTGGCGCCGCTGACCAAGGAGATCGGCCACGGCTACCCGCAGTTCTGGGGGCCGTACTTCCCGACCGAACATGAGAAGGCCGAGGTGCTGCGATGTACCGGCCGGGCGCTGACCGGCTATTTCGACCCACTGCTGCACGATCTTCCCTTGATCGACAACTACAGTGCGGCCCGTCCGGACGCCAAGATCGTCATGATGCTGCGCGATCCGGTGGATCGTGCGCATTCGCACTACAAATGGGATCTGTTCCTCAGTAGCAAGGACGGCCTGCGCGCCATGCCGTACGGCAAGAGCTACGCCGACTACATCGGATACGCGCTGGACATGTTTCCGGCCCCGCCGCCGCCGACCTCGCTGCCCTCCATGCCGGTACTCGCCACCGGTGTCTACGTGCACTCGGTTCGCCGCTGGCTGCAGGCCTTCGAGAGGGACAACGTCTACATCGTCTCCGCCGAGGACTTCTTCGCCGATGTCTCGAAGACAGTGCGCGGCATCCAGGAATTCCTCGAACTGCCAGCCGTCGAGCCGGTCCGCCATCACGTGTTGAACCGCAATCCGCTCGAATTCCCGGAACCGGACGATGAATCGGTGGCGCGGCTGCGCGAGTTCTATCGCCCGTGGAACGAGCAGCTGTTCGAGGTAATCGAGCGTGACCTGGGCTGGAATGAGCGCGAGCCGTAGATAACTTAGCCTAACCTATCCTCTTGGTCTGTTGTGTGTGAAGATGGGTCCGATTCGGGCGGCACCCGCACGAAGGGTTGAGAGGTGAGGACATATGACGGTGGAGCTCGCGCCGCCGCTCCCCGCGACGGAGACCGGTAATCGGCCGCCGAAAGCGGTGCAGCAGGCACGCAAGCGGCGGGAAGCCGAGGCGCGCAAGGAGATTCTCGCGCCGGTGCGGCGCACCCTGATGCTCGCGAGCGCCCTCGTCATGATCGCGTCGGTGTGCACGGTCGTGCCGTTCATCCTCATCGTCGCGGCATGCCGGGAATTGCTCGCCGAGCCGATGGACACCGGACAGGTGCGGGGGCTGCTGCTCGCTGCCGTATGCGTGCTCGTTGTCCGTGCCGTGCTGCAGGCGGTGGCGCTGACCTGGTCGCACCTGACCGACGGCGGCTACCAGCTGACCTTGCGCCAATTGCTCGCGGCCAAGCTGACCCGAGTGCCGCTGGGCTGGTTCGTCGAACGGACCTCCGGTGAGGTGAAGAAGCTGCTGCAGGACGATGTCGAGGCGCTGCACTATCTGGTAGCGCATGCGCGACTGGATTTCGTTGGTGCGCTGACGGTTCCGCTGGTCACGCTCGGCTATCTGTTGACGGTCGACTGGCTACTTACGCTGGTGCTGCTGGTTCCGCTGATCTGCTATGCCATCGGGTTGAGCCGGATGCTCGATCGCGACGGCCGCGACCGGTTGGTGGTGTACGAGCGCTGGGAGCGGCGCACCCAGGAAGCGGCCATCGAATTCGTGGACGGCATCCAGATAGTGCGCGCGTTCGGGCGGTCGGGCCGTGCGCACCAGGCGTTCCAAGAGACCGTCGACGCCCAGGCGAGCAGTCTGAATCGACTCAAGCAGCCGGTTATTCGATTGCAGTCGGCGATCGATGCCGTGGTGTCACCGGTGTTCGTGATGCTGCTCATCATCGCCGCCGGACTTGTCGCTGTCGGCCTCGATTGGCTTGCCCCGCTGGATGTTTTGCCCTTCCTGCTGGTCGGACTGGGTCTGGGTAGCTCGCTGCTGGGGCTGGGTTATGGGACCCAGGCGATGCGTGCCGCGGGTGCCGCGGCGGTGCGCCTGAACGAACTGCGGCAGACGCCCGAACTGGACGCGGCGGCACCGGCCGATTCGGCCGAGGCCGACGGCGCGCCCGCCGGACTGGTCCGGTTCGAGGATGTGCGTTTCGGCTACCGCGCCGGACATGAGGTGCTGCGCGGCATCGACGTCGAACTCGCGCCGGGCACCATCACCGCGCTGGTCGGTCCGAGTGGGTCGGGCAAGTCCACGCTCGCGAAGCTGCTGCCCCGCTTCTACGATGCGACCTCGGGTCGAATCACCATCGGGGGCAGGGATATCCGGTCCTATTCGAGTGCAGAGCTATACCGCACGGTGGGTTTCGTATTCCAGGACGTGCGTCTGATCCGCGGCACCATACGGGAAAACCTCCAGCTCGCCCGTCCCGATGCCGACCAAGCCGCCCTGGAGCGGGCGGCCCGGGCCGCACAGATCCACGACCGGATCACGGCGCTGCCGCGCGGCTACGATTCCGAAATCGGTGTCGATGCAACACTGTCCGGCGGTGAGGCGCAACGGCTTTCGATCGCCAGGGCGCTGCTGGCCGACACTCCGGTGCTGGTACTGGACGAGGCGACGGCCTTCGCCGATCCGGAGTCCGAGGCGGCGGTGCAGGACGCCCTCGCCGTCCTGGTCGCGGACCGCACCGTGCTGGTCATCGCGCACCGCCTGCACACGACTACCGGAAGTGACCGGATTCTGGTGCTGGACAACGGGAGTCTCGTCGAACAGGGCGATCACGCGCGCCTGCGCGCCGCGGGCGGCATGTATCAGCGACTGTGGGAGATCAACGAGGCTGCGCTCGACACCATCGCACTGGAGGAAACACGATGATTCGCAAGGTGTTCGGGCTCGTCCCCGCCGAATTCGCCCACCTGACGCCGAAGTTGCTCGCGGCCATCATCGCGCAGGCCGCGAGTCAGGCCGTTGCCTATGTGCTGCTGATCCCGGTGCTGGAAGCACTGTTCGGCGACGACCTCGGCCGCGCCTGGTGGTGGACGCTGGCCATGGCGGTCGCCGTCGGCGCGGTCATCGTCTTCGGCTATCTGCAGGCCACCATTGGCCTGCGGATCGGCATCGGCATGCAGCGCGGATTGCAGCACCGCATCGGTGATCACCTCAACGCCCTGCCGCTGGGCTGGTTCGGTGCCCAGGATGCGGGCGCGCTGTCGCGGGTGGTGGTCGACAATGTCCGCGAAGTGCAGGGGCTGGTGGCGTATCTGCTGGCCAAGATGCTGACCAGCGTGGTGGTTCCGCTCGGCGTCGCGGTGGGCACGCTGTTCGTCGACTGGCGGATCTCGCTGGCCATGCTGGTGGCCGCGCCGGTGTTGTATGTGGTGAACCGTTGGGCGAACCGCAGCTACAGCCGTTCCGACGAACGGATGCACAGCGCGGCAACCGAAGCCAACTCGCGCGTGATCGAATTCGCGCAGGCCCAACCGGTGTTGCGGGCTTTCGGCGCGGTCGGCTCGGGCAACCGGGCACTCGACGGTGCGCTGCGCCGGCAGCGTTCGGCCGCCAATGGCCTTGTGCTGTCGACGGTTCCGGGGCTGATGGTATTCGCGTTGCTGGTGCAGGCGGTGCTGCTGGTGCTGGTGTATCTGATCGTCGGACGGGTGAGCGACGGCGCCATCTCCGTCGTCGCGGCGATCGCGCTGATCGCGGTGAGTTCCCGGTTCGTCGAGCCGCTGAACCAGGCCGCGCAGCTGGCCACGGCATTGCGCTCGGCCGCGGCCGCCGCCGACCGTGTGAACGCCCTGCTCGCCGAACCGGTACTGCCCGAGTCGGATTCGCCGGTGACGCCGGGCGCGCCGAGTGTCGTGTTCGATCGGGTCGAGTTCGGCTATCAGGCCGAGGAGCCGGTGCTGTCCGATATCACCTTCACCGTGCCCGCGGGCACCACCACCGCGATCGTCGGCCCGAGCGGCGCGGGCAAGACGACACTGCTGCGGCTGGCCGCACGGTTCTACGATGTCGGTGCGGGCCGGGTCGAAGTGGGCGGTCACGATGTGCGCGATCAGCCCTCGGCCACGCTGCTGGATCAGCTGTCGCTGGTCTTCCAGAACGTCTATCTGTTCGATCAGTCGGTGGCGGACAACATTCGGATCGGCCGTCCGGATGCCACCGACGCGGAGCTGCATCGCGCGGCGGAGGCCGCCAGGGTGGACGAGATCGTCGACCGGTTGCCCGACGGCTATGACACTGCGGTCGGCGAGGGCGGCGCGACCCTGTCCGGTGGTGAGCGGCAACGGGTTTCGATCGCTCGCGCACTGCTCAAGGATGCGCCGATCGTCCTGCTCGACGAGGCGACCAGCGCGCTGGACCCGCACAGCGAGGCCGTCGTGGTGCGTGGAATTCACGAACTTACCAGGGACAAAACGGTCATCGTGGTAGCGCATCGGCTGGCCACCATCGCGCACGCCGATCAGATTCTGTTCCTGGACAGCGGGCGGATCGTCGAACGTGGCACGCACGCAGAGCTTTTGGCGCTGGACGGTCGGTACGCCGACTTCTGGAACGAGCGATCGCGCGCGACGGGTTGGCGGTTGGAACCAGCACCCGCTTAGGGGACGGGGTCGCCAGCTGGACCAGGAAGCCGATCACCAGCAGAACAGCGGGATGATCTCCGGCGCTGCCCGGAAAGCTATTTCCAGTACGCCTGGTACTTCATGGCGGTCTTGGGAAGGCCGTGCGTCTGCTTGAAGGTCTTGACGATCGATCTGGTGGTGTGCCCGTCGCAGGCGATCCATGCGAATGCGTCAGCGGGGCAGGTGATTTCCTGGGCGGCTTCGCGCAGCATGCGGCCGTCGTCGATGCGCTGCAGCCAGGTCACCGTGTGATGCGGTTTATTGCGCAGCGGGATCTGCTGGTCGGATTCGTACTGCCATTCCAACCAGACCCGCGCCGGGGTATCGCCGATCGAGTCGAGCAGCGAATTGATCGCGGGCAGTGAGGCGGTATCGCCGAAGACGAGGTATTCGCTCGGCGCTACCGTCGGCAGTTGGAAGTCGGAACCGAGCACGGTGACGTCGAGTTCGTCTCCGACCGAGGCGTTTTCGGCCCAGCATGCGGCGGGCCCTTCGTGCAACGCGAATTCGATCCACAGGCGATCGCCCGCTGGATCCGGGTCCACCAGGGTGTAACCCCGGTGGTGCAGCTTCTCGCTGGCGCTGTCCGGAATCCAGCAGCGGATCCACTGCGTGGGATGTACCGGATGCTTTTCGAGCAGCCCGCCGGCGGTGAAGCCGAGTCGCAGGTACTTGTCGGTGACGTATTCGCTCGAGGTGACGGTGAGTCGGTAGTCGTCGCCGCCCCATGCCTTCACCATCAGGCCGTTGAATCCTTTGCCCATGAAAGTAAGGTTAGCCTAACGACACTTGAATGTCTTGCGGTGCCCACCGCGACTGTTCGGCAACGGCCGCTTGCCGCGTCGGGTTGCGCGGCAAGCGGCCGTCATATCTCTACGTCGCAGTCGATTTCGATCAGCAGGGCAACGAGAGCGCGGATGCGAGGTTGCACTGCGCCTCCCGGGTGAACTTCCAGGTGCCGTCCAGCTGCCGCCAGGACACGGCGTAGTTGAAGTCCGGGTATCCCTCGGTGGTGACGCGCAGGGTCGCATCGATGCGATCGCCGGACACCGACGGGTTGACGACGTTGTAGCGCAGGCTCGGCGGGGCGGCTGCCAGCAGTCCGGCGATCGCGTCCATGGTGCCCAGCCCGGCCTCGCCCGCTTCGAGTTCGGCCGCGCGGGCGGCCCGAGATGCGCTGGTATTGATGGCGACGCCCAGTTTCGCGGTCAGTTCGCCCGCACTCGGCGTCTCGGCGCGCAGCGGCGCGGTGATCGGCGCGGCGGTGGCGGGTGCGATGGTGGCCGCGGCGCCGGCGAAGGTGGCGGTGAGGGCCAGTGCCGCGGTGGCGATGCGCGCGGCGAGCGTGTTTCGGGTGTCGATCATCTTCGGTCCAATCGTGTTTCGGGTGTGAGTGTCGCCGCTCTGGACGTCACTCGGGTTCAATATAAGGTAAGGCTATGCAAACATAGATGGGCCGGGTGTGTGCAAACGTGTGGCGACACACACGCAGACCGGACGGCGGTGCAGCGCGGGAGAAAGTAGAGATCGGTGGAAACGCTTCTTGTGGTCGGTGCCGGCCCGAAAGCCCTTGCGGTAGCGACGAAAGCGCATGTGCTGTACGAACTCGGCCTGCCGGCCCCGCGGGTGGTGGTCGTCGAGGCGAGCGCGGTCGGCGGCAACTGGTTGCCGACCGGTGGCTGGACCGACGGTCAGCATCGGCTGGGCACGAGCCCGGAGAAGGATGTCGGCTTCCCTTATCGCTCGACCTGGGCGCGCGGGCGCAACCAGGAGATCAACGCGGCCATGATGGCCTACAGCTGGACCTCGTTCCTGGTCGACCAGGGCACCTACGCCGAATGGATCGACCGGGGCCGTCCGAATCCGCACCACCACGTCTGGGCGAAGTACCTGCAGTGGGTGGCCCGCCGCATCGATCTCGAACTGACCACCGGCACAGTGCGATCCGTCGCCGCGGCCGGTGCGGGCTGGTCGGTCACGGCAACTGCTGCCGATGGGATCCCGACGCGCGTTGACGTGGACCGATTGATGATCACGGGTCCGGGGCGGGCCGGCAAGGCGCTGGCCGAACACCCCCGGGTGCTGAGCATCGCGGAGTTCTGGGACTTGGCGGGCAGGCGCGATCTGCCGGTCTCGTCCCGGGTGGCGGTGATCGGCGGCGGCGAGACGGCCGGCTCGGCGCTGGACGAGTTGGTGCGCCACGGCATGCTGTCCATCTCGGTGATCTCGCCGATGGCCACCATCTACACCCGCGGTGAAAGCTACTTCGAGAATTCACTTTTCAGCGATCCGATCAAGTGGGCGGCATTGACGATCGAGGAACGCCGCGACGTTATTCGGCGGACCGATCGGGGTGTGTTCTCGGTGCGCGTACAGGAGAGCCTGCTCCCGGACAGTCGGGTGCACCATCTGCAGGGCCGAGTGGTTCGAGTGGCGGACCAGGGCGACGGTGTGGCGCTGACGCTGCGCAACGAAATGCGCGCGGATCAGGTGCACGTCTTCGATCTGGTGGTCGATGCGACCGGCGGACAGCCGCTGTGGTTCCTGGATCTGTTCGACCAGGATGCCGCGGATCTGGTCGAGTTGGCGGTCGGCGGTCGCCCGACACAATCTCGGATCGAGGCGTCGATCGGGTACGACCTGGCGGTGACCGGACTCGACTCGAAGCTGTACCTGCCGAATCTGGCCGCCATCGCACAGGGCCCTGGATTCCCGAATCTCAGTTGCCTCGGGGAACTTTCGGACCGGATCTTGCGGTCCGAGCCGGTCCGGCCGCGGTCCGCTGCGTACCTCGCCGGGGCCGCGCGCCCGCGCGAGTGAGCGTGGGTGCTCGCGCGCTCATTCGCGCGGCCCGGGCCGACTGCGGTGCGGTGCCGACGTGGCACCGCATGCGGTCCCTACCGCAGCGTTACTGCATCCGCAGGGGTGCGCGGCAGCGAATAGAGGGAGATACGGCGATCCGACCGGATGTCGAATTCACCCAGGCTGGGCCAGTCGTTTTTCTCGCACAGCCGACGCACCGCGACATTGCGGTGATCCGGATCGGCCATGATGCGACGGCATTTCGGCTCGGCCGCGAAGATTGCGGGCAGCAGCGCCCGAATGAACTCGGCCATGAATCCGCGCCCGACCAGTTCGATATCGGCGGTCGCGAGGTGCAGCGCCACGTCGTACGGGTCGGCGTGGTAGAGCCGGGCGATCTCGTCCTTGGCGGGACGGTACAGCTCGAGATAGGCCACCTCGCGGCGGCCGAGTTCGGGGCGGCCCGCGGCGGCGAAGTCGTAGCCGACCAAGATGGGCCGGGAATAGCTGCCTGCGAGCTGAGCCTGCCAGTCCTGCCTGCGCCGCTGCGCCGACCACGGCTGCTCCCAGGCCGCGAGCAGATGAGGGCGATTCATCCAGTCCGCCAGGGTTTTCGGGTCATCGCTGTCCGGGTCGGCGAGGCGCAGGTCGAAGGGCGCGGGCAGCGTCGGGAGCGGCGGTGCGGGCGCGGCGCGGACCTCGTCGGAGGTATCGGTCAACTCGCGGGCGAGGACATAGGGCGTCCCGGTCGGGTTCATCGGTGTCGAGCTCCGTTCGCTATCACCTAGGCGATATGGCAGTAAGGTTATCCTATGCTAACCTGCATCGGTCAGCGTGGCCCGGACCGTCCGAGGAGGTCGACAAGGGTCGGCGTCCGCTGTGGTCGAATTCTTCCGCCGCAGTGGCTGCTCGGCTGACACCGCGCGATGTAGGAGCCGTTGTGATGCCGAAAGCCCTTGGCTGGATTCGTCAATTCCACAAACCGACCTCGGAGGGTCGTCCGCTCCTGGTGGTATTTCCGCACGCGGGCAGCGGCGCCTCGACCTACCGCGGATTCTCCAAGCGATTCAGCGCGGATTTCGATGTCGCCGTCGTGCAGTATCCCGGCCGTCAGGACCGGGCCGCCGAGCCGATTCCGGCCACCATTGCCGAGCTGGCCGCAGGTGCACTCGCGGAATTCCTGAAATCGCCCTATCGACGCGATGTTCCGGTGACCGCTTTCGGACACAGCATGGGTGCGATGGTGGCCTTCGAATTCGTGCGTCAGGCAGAAGCCGCCGGTGTCGAGGTCGCATTGCTCGGCGTTTCCAGTGCGGTCGCACCGCCGCTGGTGGTCGACCAACCACCGCATCCCGACGAGGACGAGGCTCTGCTGGACCGGCTTGCCGCACTCGACGGCACCGGCGCCGACCTGCTGGCCAACCGGGAGATCATGCGAATGGCGCTGCCGGTGCTCGAGGCCGACTACCGCGCGTTCGACAGCTATGTCTGCGATCCGGACGTCCAGGTGCACGCCCCGATCCAGGCCCTCGGCGGCGCCGCCGACGAGTTCGTCACCGTCGCGCATTTGCGCGCCTGGGCCGCGCACAGCCGAAGCGGATACGCGGTAACCCTTTTCGACGGCGGACATTTCTATCTGCACGACCACGTCGACGGCATCGCCGAAATGCTGGCTGCGGCCGTTCGCGAAAGACAGTCCGTTTCTCCACGTTAGGTTCACCATGGCAGGATCTGTTACCGGGGGCGAAGACCACATCGTCGTTGTCGGAATGGCGGTGGAGGCGCCGGGGGGAATCGATAGTCCACAAACATTCTGGTCGGCACTGGCCGAATCGCGGGAACTCATCGGTCCATTTCCCCGGGACCGGGAATGGCCGCTCGCGCAATTGCTTTCGCTCGGTCGTAAGGAGGGTTGGTCCGATGTTCGCGATGCGGGCGGATTCCTCACCGGAGCCGCGGAATTCGATCCGGCCTTCTTCGGCATCACCCCGCGCGAGGCGGCGGCCATGGACCCACAGCAGCGCGTGGCGATGCGCGTCGCCTGGCGTGCGGTGGAGGCCGCAGGTCTGAACCCGGTCGCGCTCGACGGTGACGGGGCCGGTTGCTGGATGGGTGTTTCGGCGTTGGAGTACGGGCCGCGGATGGCCGAGGTCAGTGCGCTCAGCGGATTTCGGGTGACCGGAACGGCGCTCGGCGCGGTGGCCGGGCGGATCTCGCACAGCCTCGGACTGGTCGGGCCGTCGATCAGCGTCGACACCTCCTGCGCGTCGTCGTTGACTGCAGTGCACCAGGCCGCGGCCGCGATCCGCGCGGGTGAATGTGAGTGGGCACTGGCCGGTGGGGTGTGTGTCATGGGTTCGCCGGGCATGTTCGTCGAGTTCTCCAAGGCCAATGCCCTGGCTCGGGACGGTCACTGCCGCCCCTACTCCGCCGACAGCACCGGAACGCTGTGGGGCGAGGGCGCGGGAGTCATTGTGCTGGAGCGGGAATCGCGGGCACGGCGGCTCGGTCATCGGATCCACGGTCGGCTGCTCGGATCCCGCGTCAACCACAATGGCAAGGGCGCGGCGTTGGCCGTGCCGAGCGCGGCCGCCCAGGAACGGTTGATCCGGGACGCGCTCGCCGCCGCCGAGCTTCCCGCGGAACTGATCGGACTGGTCGAGGGCCACGGTACCGGCACCCCGGTCGGCGACCCGCTGGAATTGACCGCACTTACCAAGATCTACGGTGCGCCGGACCGTGCCGGCGGCGGCGCGAAGCTAGGGTCGGTGAAGTCGAATATCGGTCACGCGCAGGCGGCTTCGGGGATTCTCGGCTTGATCAAGATGCTGCTGTGCGGCGCGCACGGCCACATCGCACCGAGCCTGTGGTCGGACAATCCGACCAGCGCCATCGACTGGGAGTCCACGAGTTTGCGCTTGGCCGCGAAATTCGAGCCATGGGAACCGGTGGACGGCCTTCGCTACGGGGCTGTGTCCTCGTTCGGTGTGGCGGGCACCAATGCACACGCCATCGTCGCCATGCCGGAGTGGGAGGACACCGATGTCTAGCCATCGTCTGCCGGACGGCACGGTCCCGGTACTGCTGTCCTCCGATACCGCTGCTGGTGTACGCGCCGAGGCCGCCGCGATCCGCACCTACCTGGTCGAGCATCCGCGCGTTACCCCGGATCGACTGGCGGACATGCTATTTCGGACGCGGCCCGCGCGTCGGTACCGCGCACTTGTGATGGCGACTGAACGCACGCAGTTGCTGGACGCGCTGCACGCCGTGATGGATGACGTGCCGCATGACGCGGTGGTGCGCTCGGACGGTCCGGCCAGCGTGCGTCGCGTCGGATTCGTCTTCCCCGGCCAGGGCAGCCAGCATCCCGGCATGGGGCGGCTGTACTACGACCTCTCGCCCGACTACCGCAGTGTCGTGGACGAGTACGCGGCGCTGCACGAGGACCGCTTCGGGCACGACCGGCCGCTGCGCTATCTGCTCGGCGCGCCGGACAGCGCGGCCGAGACGCTGGCGGATGTGCAGCCCGCCAGAATGTTTCACATGCTCGGCCTCGCCGCCATGTGGCGGGCGGCCGGTGTTTCCCCGGCCGCGACGATCGGGCACAGCCAGGGGGAACTGGCGGCCTGTGCCGTCGCGGGAACCGTGACACCGCGCCAGGCCGTACTGGTGGTCACGCATCGCGCGGTGCTCGCCGAGCGGGTCGCGTCCGGTGATTACGCGATGGCGGTGATCGGCACCGATCGCGAGAGCTGTGAGGCAATGCTGGCCCGGCATTCGGGCTGGGCCGAGATCGCCGTGGTCAATTCACCGCAACTGGTCGCGGTGGCCGGTGAGCGCGCCACGATCGCAGACCTGATCGCGGTCGCGACCGAGCAGGACCGCTTCGCCAAGGAGATTCAGGTCGCCTATCCGGCGCACACCTCGGTGATGACCGAACTGCGGACGGATTTCGAACGGGTGCTGACCGACGAGCTCGCCGACGCGACCTTCGCGCCGAGCGAAATAGGTTGCTATGGAGCCACTCTCGGTGCCGCAGTGACACCCGAACTGAGCCAGCGCGAGTACTGGTATCGGAATCTGCGCAACCGCGTCCGTTTCGACCGGGCGATCGCGGCCGCGGCGGATGCGGTGGACACGTTTATCGAGATCGCCGAGCATCCGACATTGCAGGTGGTGTTGCAGGAAAATCTGGCATCGAGTGCGCACGCATTCCGGGTGGTCGGCACGTCGCTGCGCACCGCGACCGGACTGGGCGAATTCACCCGCAATCTCGCCGAAGTGGCGGTGCACGATCTGCACTATCCCTGGGCGGCGCTGCGCACCGGTGCGCCGACTGACACCCCGGCACTGCCGCTGTGCGATTTCCCGCCGACTGTGCTGAACCCGAAAAAGCTCTGGGCGTCCTACCGTTCGATGCAGGACGATATTGCCGAGGTAGAAGCGTCACCAGTGCGGCTGGTCGAGGAGTGGACCGCGCTGTCGCGGCGCTCGCCCGCCGAACCGCGTCGACTGTTACTTACCGGTTCCGCCGACGAACTCGCCATTGCCCTGGCGGAGCGGGCACCCCGATATGGCGCCGAAGTACTCGATGGGAATTCGGACCCCGACACGGTGGCGCTGTTGCTGCCGACGACCCCTGCCGCCGACATGGCGGGAGCGGTGGCCGAGTTGGCCGATTTCGCGGCCACGATGGACCGACGGCCCGCCTTCGCATCCGGTGTCACCGAGTGCTGGCTGGTGACAACGGGTGCCGAGACGGTCGCTCCGACAGAGGTCGCCGCATCGGGGCACAGCGCGGCGGCGGCCGCGTTCCGGTCCCTCGCTCTCGACCATCTCGGCATCGCGTTCCGGCACCTGGATCTGCCGCCGGACGCGGCTGCGCTCGACCCGAAGTCGTTGGCGGATCGCGTCATCGATGCGCTGCATGTGGTGGACGAGCCGGAACTTGCACTGCGCGGGGGCAAGCCGTACGCCAAGCGCCTACGCGTCGTCGAATCCGATAGCGCCGCACCGGCTCCGAACCTGGACGAGATACTGATCGTCGGTGGCACCGGGCACGTCGGCCTACGGTTCTGTGAGCAGTTCTGCCGCGACGGCGCGCAGCGCATCACACTGGTGGGCCGACGCGGGGAAAGCCCGGAGTTCACCGAGCGACTACGGACCTTGCGCGCGCTCGGCTCGACCGAGATCGAGGTGGTGGCCTGCGATATCACCGACGCCGCGGCGGTGGCGGAGCTGGCTGAGCGCTACTGCGCACATCCGGTCGACCTCGTGGTGCATGCCGCGGTCAGCTACGTGTGGTCCGAACTCGACGCGGCGGCGGTAGCGGCGAGCACGGGCGCGAAGGTACTCGGCCTCGACACGGTATTGCGCACAGTGCCATTGGCCGAGCACGCCACAGTGCTGCTGTGTTCCTCGTTCGTGGCCACGCTCGGCGGTCGCGACCAGGCGCTCTATGCGGGCGCCAATCGTATCCTGGACGCGCTCGCGACGCGGCTGCGGGCCGAGGGGCGAGACTGCGTCGCGGTGCAGTGGGGACTGTGGGAACTGCCGCACCACGCCGAGATGGAATCCCGGATCACGGGTGCGGGACTGTTGCCGATGCCGCCAGCCCAGGCGATCGCGGCGGGTCTGGCCGATCGCTCCCGCAACAGCGTGGTGCTGGCCGCGGACTGGCGGCGGCTGCGTGAGGTCTGCGAAACCATCGGCTTGGCACCGGTTTTCGCGCCGGCGTGGGATCAGCTGACGCGTCCAGCATCCGAGTCGGAAGTACCGCAGGCACCGGCACCTGCCACGATCGCCGCACCGCAGCTCCCCGCGAGTATCGCGGAAGTCGTTCGCCGCGAACTCGATCGGGTGATGCTCGGCGACGGCGTCGAGGCCATCGACGGCTCGATTCCATTGGTCGCCTTGGGCATCGACTCGCTACAGGCGCTCGATCTGCGCACTCGGATCAAGGCGACGCTCAACCGCGAGGTGCCGGTGACGACGATCCTGCGGGGTGCGTCCCTCGATGAGGTCGTGCAGCTCGTATCCGAGAACCAAGGCTGAGGAGGCCCGTCATGGCGGAAAACACGCCCGCGCCCGAAATCGAGGACGTGCTCGCGCTGAGCCCGCTGCAGGAGGGTCTGTTCTCACTGGCCAGGCTGGCGGGGGAGGGCGACCTCTACACGGTGCAATTCGTGCTCGAGGTCGTCGGTCCGGTCGATATCGCCCTGCTGCGGCGTAGCGTCGAGGCGATCCTGCGGCGCCATGCCAACCTGCGGGCCGCGTTCTGGGACCGCGATCTGCCGCGGCCGGTACAGATCGTGCCCGTCGCCGTGGACCTGCCGTGGACCGAATGCGACTGCACTGCGGGCGAACTCGACGATATCGTCGCCGTGCAGGCGCGCCGCCCGTTCGACCTGGCGCGCGGCCCGATGCTGCGGGTGCTGCTGGCCACGTTGCCGGACGAGCAGCGGCGGCTGGTCATCACCGCGCACCACATCCTGCTCGACGGCTGGTCGCTCGGCGTCTTCTTCCGCGAGCTGTTCGCGTTGTACCAGGCGCGCGCCGCGCCGGACGCGCTGCCCGCGCCCCGGCCGTACCGGGATTACATCGGCTGGCTCGCCGCCCGCGACACTGACGCGGCCGTCGACGGCTGGCGCGAATATCTGGACGGACTCGACCCGCTCATCATCGCTGATCGCCGCGATGGCGCAGTGAACACCACCGTCCCGGCGATCCACACACTGACGCTGGGCGCCGCCGACACCGAGCGGCTGACCGGATGGGCGCGCGCCAACGGGCTCACGATGAATACCGTCGTGCAATACGCCTGGGCGATTCTGCTCGGCAGGCTCACCGACCGCCAGGACGTCGTCTTCGGCACCACCGTCTCCGGCCGCCCGGACGAACTGAGCGGCGTGGAGACCATGATCGGTCTATTCATCAACACGATTCCCACCCGAATCCACTTGGACGACAAACGATCCGGTGTCGATGCCATGCGGCTGCTGCAGCGCGAGTCTGCTGTCATGCGTGATCTGGCGTATGTGAGCCTGTCCTCGATCCAGCGCGCGGTGGGTGTCGGCACCCTGTTCGACACGCTGTTCGTCTTCGAGAACGCTCCGATCGGCGATGTCCTGAAACCCACCGTCACCGCCGACGGCACCCGGTTCCGGCCGATCGCCTCCGAAAGCCTCACGCATTACCCGCTCGCGGTCACCTCGTTCCTGCTGGAAGGGCAGCTGGTGGTGGTGATCGAGGTTGTCGACGCGGCCCTGGGCGCGTTGTCGGGCAAGGACATCGGCGCACGGTTGATCTCGGTGCTGCGCGGTCTGCCAGACCTCGGCGAGCGGGGGCCGGATGCCTGCGACATCCTGCTGCCAGGGGAGGCCCCGCTGCCGCCCGCGGCCACCGTCGCGGAGGTGGTCGGGCACAGCGTGCCGGAGCTGTTCGCACGCCAGGTCGCCGCGACGCCGGACGCGCTCGCGCTGAGCACCACGCACGAGCGCTACACCTATCGTGAACTATCGGACGCCGCCGGTCGAATGGCGGCTGCCCTGAGCGCGCGGGGTGTCGGCCCGGAAGATGTTGTCGCACTGGCGATGCCGAGGTCGGCCCGCTCGATCGTCGCGATTCTCGCCGTGCTGTCCGCGGGTGCCGCGTACGTGCCGGTGGATCTCACCCTGCCCGCTACGCGGATCGAATCCATAGTGCGCCGAGCGCGCCCGCGACTGGTCTTGGGTGACAGCGCGGACGTGCTCGCCGAAATCGCCGACCTGCCGCCGACGCTGTCGCTGGACGCGCTTGCCGATGACCTGCCGATCGCCGCACCGGTCGCGGGCCGACCGGATCGGTGCGCCTATCTGATCTTCACCTCCGGCTCCACCGGAGAACCGAAGGGCGTCATGGGTACGCATGCCGCACTGGCCAGTTATTTCGCCGACCACCGCGACCGGGTGTACCGCCCCGCGGTGGCGCGGCTCGGACGGCCGCTGCGCATCGCCCATGCCTGGTCGCTGAGTTTCGATGCGTCCTGGCAGCCGCTGATCGGACTGCTCGACGGCCACGCGATCCACCTGTTCGAGGCCGAGGAGATGCGCGATGCACGCGGGCTGGTCGAGGGCATCGTGCGCCATGAGCTGGACATGATCGACACAACGCCATCGATGTTCACCCAGTTGGCGGGCGCCGGTCTGGTCGAATCGGGCCGGATCCGGCTGTCGGTGCTCGCGCTCGGCGGCGAGGCGATCGGGGCGTCGCTGTGGCAGCAGCTGTGTGCCCTTCCCGATACCGCCGTGCACAACTGCTACGGACCGACCGAAACCACGGTCGAGGCGGTGGTGGCCGCGGTGACCGATGCCGATGCCGAGCCGACCATCGGCGCGCCGGTGACCGGCATGACCGGCTACGTCTTCGACTCTGGTATGCGCTCGGTCCCGGTCGGCGTGGCGGGTGAGCTGTACCTGTCCGGCGCGCAGCTGGCGCGCGGCTACGCGGGCCAGCCGGGGATCACGGCCGAGCGGTTCGTCGCCGACCCCTACCGCGCGGGTGAGCGGATGTACCGCACCGGAGATCTGGTGCGGCGCTTGCCTTCCGGCGATTTCGCCTATCTGGGGCGGGCCGACGACCAGGTGAAGATCCGCGGCTACCGGATCGAGCTCGGCGATATCGAAACGGCGCTGCTCGCGCTGCCCGGGGTGCGTGCGGGAGCGGTCATCGTGGTGCGCCGAGCCAGCGGGCCGAGCCTGGTCGGCTTCGCGGTCGGCGGCGGCCTCGACGCCGCAGCGCTGCGTGCCGCGCTCGCCGAGCAATTGCCCGGATATATGGTCCCGCAACGCGTTCTGGTCGTCGGCCAGCTACCGGTGACCAGCAACGGCAAACTCGACACCAAGCGGCTCGCCACACAGGCGCTGACCGAACTGAGCGTCGCCGGGGCGGTGCCCGCGCGCACCGAAACCGAACGTCGACTGTGCGCGGTGCTCACCGATCTGTCCGGCGGCCCGACGCCCGGCATCGATGACGACCTGGTCGGCCTCGGGTTGGACAGCATCGTGGCCATTTCGCTGGTGAATTCGCTACGCCGCGAGGGTATTTCGGTCACTCCACGGATGGTGCTCAGCTCGGCGACGATTCGGGAGCTGGCTGCTCGCATCGATGCGGGCGCCGAGACAGCCCCCGCGGCCCGCGTGGCGGACTATGGCCCGGTGGGCCCGGTGCCGATCGTGTCGTGGATGCACGAGTACGGCGGCTACCGCAGATTGGCCCTCAGCAATCTGCTCGAGCTGCCAACGGATATCGACGCCGCGAGTCTGACCATTGTGCTGCAGTCGCTGCTGGACGGGCACGATCTGCTGCGGTCGGTGTTCACCGCGTCGGCAACCGACTACGGGCTGAGCACCCGCGCTCCCGGCGCGGTGCGGGCCGAGGACATCCTGTCCCAGGCGCGAGTCACCGGCGATCTGGAGCCTTTGCTGAGCGAGCGGGCGCGAGCGGTGGCCGAGCAGATCGATCCGTTCGCCGGTGCGATGATTCGCGCGGTGTGGTTCGTCCGTGCCGACGCACCCGATGTGCTGCTGCTGACCATCCACCACCTAGCGGTCGACCCGGTGTCCTGGCACGTCATCAGCGCCGATCTCGCTGCGGGCTGGGCGCGGCTGCGCGCCGGACAGACACCGCACCCGCCGCGGGAACACACCGGCTATCGGGAGTGGTCACGTCTGCTCGCGACCCGCGCGGGCACGGAAGCGGTTGCGGCCCAGCGTGACTACTGGGTGCGTCAGGTCACGGGCCCGGACCCGGTGCTCGGTAGTCGGCGGCCCGACCCGCGCACCGACACGTGGGGCTCCTACCGGGTGAGCCCGGTGCCCGCCTCGGCGGAGGCGACCGCGGCGATCCTGCATGGTCTCGGCGGCCGATCGGCCGGGGTACGCGAATTCCTGCTCACCGCACTGACCATCACCCTGGCGAGTTGGCGCATCGAACGCGGTCAGGATGCCACGGCCGGTGCCTACCTGGCGCTGGAGGGGCACGGCCGCCAGGATGCGGTGTTCGGTCCCGAGGTCGACACCGCGCACACGGTGGGCTGGTTCACCAGCATCGTGCCGGTCCGGCTCGGCCTCGGCGCGGATTGTGTGGATATCGCAGTGGCACAGCGGGATCCGGCGCGAGCGGCGGCGCTGCTCGATGCGGTTGCCGCGCACCTGTCGGATATGCCGAACGAGGGTGCGGATTACGGCGTGCTGCGCTACCTCGACCGGCAGGCCGAACTGGTGCGTGCCGACGGACCGCAGGTGCTGTTCGACTACCTCGGCCGATTCGACCTGGCAGGTGCGGGTCAGCCGTGGACCCCGATCCCGGACCTGGCGCTGCACGAATGTCTGCCGCGCATACCGGAACCGGATTTTCCGCTGCGGTACGCGCTCGACGTGATCGCCGGGGTGCGCACCACCGCGGCCGGTCCGCAGCTGGTCACCATGTTGCGCTGGAGCGAGGCGCTGTTCGAGGCGGCAGAGGTGGACCGGCTCACCCGGCTCTGGCACGACGCCGTCGCCGCGCTGGAGCGTGCCGTTTCCGCGGTCGCCGTCGGCGCCAACTGATCGATCGAAACCCCAGAAACCACAGCTCATTCAAAGGATTTGCGATGTCGGACGATATTCTCGAGCGGCGCAAGCGGCTACTGCGGCAGCGTCTGCAGGAACGTCAGTTGACCGCGACGAGCCTCGCGCAGGCGCCGACCAGGGCGGCGGGTGCACCCGCACCGTTATCCTCGGCGCAGCAGCGAATGTGGTTTCTGCAGACGGTCGATCCCGAGGACACCACGTTGAATGTGTGCGTCGGTTATCGGCTGGTCGGCCCGCTCGACGCGGCGCGATTGCGGGCCGCGTTCGATACCGTACTGGCCCGGCACGAAATCCTGCGCACCACCTACCATGTCGACGCCAACGGACAGCCGTATCAGCTCTCCCGTGCGGACGCCGAAATCGCCTGGCAGCAGCATGATCTCACCGACTTGCCGACAGGCGGGCGGACCAGGCGGGTGGAGGTGCTGGCCCGGCGAGAGTTCGGTCGGCCCTTCGACCTGACCGCCGAGACACCGCTGCGGGTGCTGCTGATCCGCACCGGCGCCGCCGAGCATGCGCTGATCCTGGTGATTCATCACATCGGCTGGGATGACGATTCCTGGCCGGTCTTCTTCAGCGAGCTCAACGCGGCCTACCGCGGCACGCCGGGCGAGCTGCCCGAAATCCGCAGGCAGTACGCCGATGTCGCGTTCACCGAGCGGCCCGCCGAGGACGCGGCCGACCTGGCGTACTGGCGCGCCACGCTGACCCCGCTGCCCGAGCGGTTGGAGCTGCCCGGTCGGGCCGGTGGCCCGGTGACCCGGGCCGCGGACACATGCGTGGCGACATTGCCGCGGGACCTGCTCGATCGGGTCGCCACGGCGGCCCGCGATCATGCCGCTACCCCGTACATGGTCTTGCTCGCGGCGTTCCAGGCGCTGATCCAGCGCTACACCGCGGCAACGGATTTCCTCGTAGCGATGCCGGTGACCGATCGCCGCGGCCCCGCGGCGGAAGCGCTCATCGGCTACTTCGGAAACACGCTGCTGCTACGTGCCCGCCCGGCGGGCGCGCAGACCTTCGCCGAGCTCGTGGACGCGACCAGGGATGGCTGCGCGGGCGCCTTCGGCCACCAGGGCATCGGTGTCGAGCAGGTGGTCCGCGCGGTGCGCCCGGATCGGGTGGCCGGCCGCGACGGCCTCGAACAGTTGGTCCAACTCAGTTTCAGTGTGCGCGGCAGCGCGAACGGCTTCGACCTGCCCGATATCGCCGCCACCGAGCTGGAATTGGCCGCTTCGGTCGCGCAGGAGGCCCTCGGTTTCATGGTTGTGCTCGACGAGGCGGGTGCACGGATCGAGGCCACCTACCTGGTGAGCCAGTTCGACCGACCGCTGGTGTCCCGGTTGCTCGACCACTATCTGCGGCTGCTCGACAGCGCGGTGGCCGATCCGCGCAACCTGGTACGCGATCTCGACATGTTCGGCGCCGCGGGCCGCGACGAGATCCTCGCGGTGTCGCGCGGACCGCTGGTCGAGCTGCCCGCCACCACCCTTGTCGATCTGGTGCAGCGTCAGGTCGTCGCCACACCGGACCGAGTCGCCGTCGTCTCCGATACCGTCGAGCTCAGCTACCGCGCCCTCAATGAGCGCGCGAACAGGCTGGCGCACTGGCTGATTCGTCAGGGCACGCGGGTCGAGGACCTCATCGCGCTGCGGCTCAACACCTCGGTCGAATTCATTGTCGCCAGCCTGGCGGTCATGAAGTCCGGTGCGGCCTACTTGCCGATCGATCCCGGCTACCCGGCCGACCGCATCGATTATCTGCTCGCCGATGCCCGGCCGGTGCGCTCATTGGCCGTGGCCGAACTTGCCGCCGCGGAAGCCGCGGCTGCCGAGCTGCCGGTCACCGATCCGGCCGACGTGCACCGGCTTTCGCCGCTGCGGCCCTCGAATACCGCCTACGTCATCTACACCTCGGGTTCCACCGGCAAGCCGAAGGGCGTGCCCGTTCCACACGACGCCATCGCCGATCATCTGGTGAACTTCGCCGCGGATTGGGACACCGGCATCCCGGAGCGGGTACTGCAGGCGACCTCGGTCAGCTTCGACGCGTCGCTGGCCGATATCTACCTGCCGCTTATCGCCGGTGCCTGCATCGTGGTCCCGAAACCCAATGCCTACCGCGATATTCCGTATATCACCGAACTGATCGCCCGGCACGGGATCACCGTGCTGCCCATGGTTCCGTCCATGCTGGCCGCCTTCCTGCTGCTCCCGGAATCCAACGACTGGCGGGCGCTGCGGCATGTCCCGGTCGGCGGTGAGGCACTGCCCGGCGAGATCGCCGATAGGTTCGCCGCGCAGTTCGACGCCGAACTGCGCAACCACTACGGGCCGACCGAAGCGGTCGTGTGCTCGACCTCGATGCCGGTGCACGGTCCGCAGGGCGCCAGGATCGTGCCGATCGGGTTTCCCAACCGCAACGTCTACGTCTACCTGCTCGACGAGTCGCTACGCCTGGTGCCCCCAGGGGTGGTCGGCGAGATCTACCTCGGCGGCCCGCAGTTGGCGCGGGGCTATCTGCACCGGCCGGCACAGAGCGCGCAGCGTTTCGTCGCCGACCCCTTCCTGCCCGGCGGACGGCTCTACCGCACCGGCGATATCGCGCGCCGCACCGTCGACGGGGAGATCGAATTCATCGGGCGCGCCGACGAACAGGTGAAGGTGCGTGGCTTCCGCATCGAACTCGGGGAGGTGGAGGCGGCCGCGGCCGACCACCCCGACGTCGCGCAGTGTGTCGCGCTCGTCACCGAGCATGAATCTCTCGGGGCGATCCTCACCGCCTACCTGGTACCGGTGCCCGGTGCCCAGATCGACCCGGTCCAGGTGCGCGCGGTCGTCGCGGCCGCGCTGCCCGAACATATGGTGCCCGCGGCCTTCGCGGTGATCGATGCCGTGCCGCTGACCACGCACGGCAAACTCGACCGGCGTGCGCTCCCGGAGCCGGTGCTGACCGTATCGCGCAGCTATCGAGAACCGCAGTCGCCGACCGAGATCCGGGTCGCCGCGCTGTTCGGCGAACTGTTCGACACCGACCGAATCGGCGTGGACGATTCCTTCTTCGAACTCGGCGGGCACTCGCTACTCGCGGCCCGGCTGGTCACCATGATCCGCGCGCACTTCGGGCTGGACATCGATGTACGCGCGCCATTCGATACCCCGACCGTCGCCGGGCTGGCGGCCCACTTGGTTGCCAGCTATCGGGATCGGTTCGGCGCCGACCTCGACGACGCGGCGCCGTTCGATCCGTCCACTGCGGACACGGCGGGCATCGCGTCGAAGCAGCAACGGCCGGAACGTATTCCGCTGTCCTACTCGCAGCGCGCACTCTGGCTGCGGCGGCGGCTGGAGGGCCCCTTCGAATGGGAGAACTTCCGGTTCGCGGTCCGACTGGACGGACCAGTGGACGCCGATGTGCTGGCCGCGGCGGTCGCCGACGTGCTGGCACGGCACGAGGTGCTGCGCACCACGTTCCCCGAGTACGAGGGCACACCGCATCAGCTGGTGCGTCCAGCTGGACCGGTCGAGCTGCCGCGTACCGTGCTCGGCGGTACGTCGGCCGAGGCGCAGGCTCGGCTGGAACGCGAGTTGGCCACGGCGGCGGAGTATGTGTTCGACCTGGCCGACGAACTGCTGGTCCGCCCGCACCTCTATCACCTGGACGAACAGACCCACGTGCTGTCGGTGCTGATGCACCACATGGTGACCGATGTGGAGTCGTGCCGGATCTTCATCGATGATCTGACGACGGCCTACTGCGCGCGGCTGGCCGGCGCGGCGCCGTCGTTCCCCGAACTGCCCCTGCAGTTCGCCGATTTCGCGCTCTGGCAACAGCACCATTTCGACCACGCGCCAGGCACTGCCGAGCTCAGCGAATACGGCGCCGCGCGGCTCGAGCACTGGCGCCGCACCCTGGCCGATCTGCCGGTGGAGATCGCGGTTGGGCACGATCGGCCCCGCCCGTCCCGATTGGGTTGCGCGGGCGTCAGCACCACGCGGACCGTGCCGGGCGGAACTTGGCACGCGGTGCGGACGCTGGTCGAGGAGTCCGGCACGACCGAATTCATGGTCTGTCAGGCCGCCGCGGCGGTGCTGCTGCACGCCCTTGGAGCCGGTGATGATCTGCCGATCGGTGCGACCGTCGCCAATCGAATCGGTCCCGCCGTTGATCGGAATATGGGCCTGTTCGCCGATATGGTCGTGCTGCGCAACGACTTGTCCGGCGACCCGACTCCGCGCATCGTGCTCGATCGGGTGCGTGAATCCGCGCTCGGCACGCTCGGCCACCAGGATGTGCCGTTCGAGCGTATTGTCGAAACCCTCAATCCACCACGGATGCTGGCCCGCAATCCGCTATTCCAGGTGATGATGCACTTCGGGCAGCGGCCGCGGCCGGTTCCGTTCAGTGCGGACGGCGCAACCACCGTCACCGCGTTGACAACCCAGTACGACGTCGCGTTCATGGACCTGCACCTGGATTTTCTGGTCGAAGCCGACGGTGAGTTGACCGTACGCGTGGTGGTCAACTCCGATCTCTACGAGCCCGCGACCGGCGCGGTGTTCGCCGACGCGCTGGTGACGACCATCACCGCGTTCGCCGCGAAACCCGATGTCGCGGTGTCGGATCTGAGGGTGACCCCGGACGGCTGGGACGCCACACGCACGGTTGTGCACCGCGCAGGTGCGGCGGTGGTGCCGGTCGAGATCGAGGACGGTCCGCCGCGGACCGACACCGAGCGGACACTGGCCGCATTGCTGGAGGAGTTGCTGGAGACCACCGACATCGGCCGCGCTGACAGCTTCTTCGCCCTCGGCGGTGACAGCATCATCGCCATCCAGTGGGCGACCAGGGCGGGTGCGGCCGGGCTGGCACTGACCCCGCAGTTGGTGTTCGAGCATTTCACGATCGGCGCATTGGCTGCGGCGATCGATGCGGGGGGCCCGGTGGTGGTCGAGCCCGCCACAGCCGCCGATGATCATCGGCACGCGCCGATGACGACGTCGGGGCTGTCGCAGGACGCCCTTGCCATGCTGCGGGACTCCTGGGCCGCGCAGGGCTGAGCATGCGACCGGTGCCGTGCTGCAGGATCGGCACGCACCGGAGGGTGTTATTCGTTCGGGTCGGCCTGACACCGGCGGCGGGTGGCTGAAACGGGCACCGGCCCTTCGGGATCCGAATCCGCCACGAAGAATCCGCACCGGTGCGGGTCGTCGGCGAATTGCGCCGTGATGCCAACGGGCAGCGTCGAATCCGCGGCGCCGAGCCCGTCCAGCCGGGGAACCTACTTCGCCGCGGCGGAGAAGTAGGGCTCGAGCTTGTTCAGGATGTAGGGCACCGATAGTGCGGACGGCTGGTTGATCGCACTGATCTCCTGTGTGGTGAGGAACGCGACCGCGCCTTTCTGCACCGCGGGCAGTTGTGGATAGCCCGGCAGCTGACGGTACTTCTCGTCCATGCCCGGGGAGTAGCCGGCCAGCAGCAGATCGGCCCGCAGCGCGTCCACCCGTTCCGGTGACAGCGCCAAGCGTCCCTGGGTGGCGGGCATATCGGTGATGTTCTTGGGAATGGTCATGCCGAGCTGCGTAAAGACCTTGCTGGAGCCGTCATTCGGGTCGGTCAGCACCATCAGCTGCGCCGGACTCGCCAGCCAGGTGCTGACGAAGGTCTTACCCGGCAGGCCCGGATTCGCCTGCTTGATCGCGTCGATCTTCGCGTCCACATCGGCGATCACCTTGGTCGCCTCGTCCTGCTTGTGCAGCACCTTGCCCAGCGCGGTGACCTGCTCCTGCCACGGCGCCACCGCAGCCTGGGACAGACCGGGCAGGGTCGGCGCCACCTTCGAAAGCTCGTCGTAGGTCTTCTGATCCGCGATGAACGGGTCGGCCAGAATCAGGTCCGGCTCCAGCGCCGCGACCTGTTCGGCGAGATTGCCGGTGGTGCTCAGGGACTTCGCCGACTCCAAGGACTTGGGTTCCCAGGGCGCCGTGCTCTTGGACGCCACCGCGACATTGTCGACGTAGCCGATCGGGACCACGCCGAGCGCCAGCGCGGCGTCCATCCATTGATTGCCGAGGGTAACGATCTTCTTCGGGGTGCCAGCGATCGTGGTCTCGCCGCGCGCGTGCGTAATGGTTACTGCCGCGCCGCCGGAATCGGAGTGGTCGCTCGACGATCCGCACGCGGTGAGACCGAGGGCCACGGCACCGGCCAGCGCGGCCACCGCCGCCCGCGTCCAGCCCCGGGATGCCCGAACAGATTTCATCGTGGAACCCTCCTTCGCGGTAACTCAGCCAAGGCTAACCTATCTGGGCTCGGTCTTGGCGATCACCTCGGCCCGTTCTGGAGGGTGGGATTCCGATTTGATCGTTACATCAGCTAATTATATAGTTTGCTGAGGTAATAAATCAGCAAGGGGCCGCCGTGACGATTCCATCCGCCGATCTCGATCTCGACGACATCCAGACCATTCGTCGTCGCATGCGCTACGACCGAGATCATCCGCACTACAAATGGGTTGTCCTGACCAACACCACGATCGGCGTACTGCTCAGTGCGATCAATGCATCGATCGTGTTGATCTCGCTGCCCGCAATCTTTCGCGGCGTCGGCCTGAACCCGCTGGAGGCGGGCAATGTCGGCTACCTGCTCTGGATGCTGATGGGATATCTGCTGGTCACCGCGGTTCTAGTGGTGATGTTCGGGCGGCTCGGCGATATCTTCGGCCGGGTCCGGATCTATAACCTCGGTTTCACAGTGTTCGCCGCGACCGCGGTCCTGCTGTCCTTCGACCCCTTGCACGGTGGTGCGGGCGCGATGTGGATCATCGTCTGGCGGGTGGCACAGGGCGTCGGCGGCGCAATGCTGATGGCCAACTCCACGGCCATCCTCACCGACGCGTTCCCGGCGAAGCAGCGCGGCACCGCCCTCGGCATCAATATGGTGGCCGCGGTCGCTGGCTCATTCCTCGGCCTGATCATCGGTGGCGTGCTGTCGGAATGGGATTGGCGCGCGGTGTTCTGGGTGAGTGTGCCGATCGGCATCCTGGGCGCCATCTGGTCGTACCGCTCGCTGCACGAAGTCGGCCAGCGGACCGAGGGCAAGGTCGATTGGGCGGGCACCATCACCTTCGGTCTCGGACTCACCGCACTGCTCACCGGTATCACCTACGGCATCCAGCCCTATGGCGGGCACCCCACGGGCTGGTCCAACCCGTGGGTGCTCGGTGCGGTCATCGGCGGCATCGCCCTGCTCGGCGTGTTCTGCATAGTGGAGACCAAGGTCGCCGAGCCTATGTTCCATCTGTCGCTGTTCGGCAACCGCGCCTTCGGTCTCGGCAACTTCGCCAACCTGATGGTGTCCATCGGCCGCGGCGGCATGCAGTTCATGCTGATCATCTGGCTGCAGGGCATCTGGCTGCCGTTGCACGGCTACGACTACGAATCGACACCGCTGTGGGCCGGTATCTATCTGCTGCCGCTGACCGTGGGATTCCTTGCCGCTGGACCGGTTTCGGGTTGGCTGTCGGACCGCTACGGCTCGCGCCTGTTCACCACCGGTGGCGCGATCCTTGCGGGCCTCACCTTCCTGTTGCTGCTGATCGTCCCGGTCGACTTCCACTACTGGGTCTTCGCCGCGATCATCCTGCTCAACGGCATCGGCTGCGGTCTATTCTTCTCCCCTAATACCGCCGCCATCATGTCGAGCGTGCCCGCAGCGCAGCGCGGCGCCGCCTCCGGCATGCGCGGCACCCTGTTCAACGGCGGCAATGCACTGTCGATGGGAATCTTCTTCTCCCTCATGGTCGTTGGTCTGGCCGCCAGCCTCCCGTCGGCACTCGACAGCGGCCTGCGCGCCCAGGGCGTCTCCGCGGGCGCTGCGACCCAACTTGCCGATCTGCCGCCGGTGGCGAGCATGTTCGCCGCCTTCCTCGGCTACAACCCGATCCAGGAATTGCTCGGCCCCACCGGCGAATTGGCCAGGCCGGGCGTGCATGCGGATACCCTCACCGGTCAGCAGTTCTTCCCACATCTGCTCACCGGACCATTCCACTCGGGTCTCGTCGTGGTGTTCGTCGCGGCCGCCGTGATGATGTTCCTGGCCGCCGCGGCCTCCTTCTACGCCGGCGACAAATACGTCGAGGACGAACAGGCCGAACTCGCCGAAGCCGACGAACTCGTCGGCGCACGTTGATCCACTTGGTGCGCGGCGCACCGGAGTTCTACTGTCTGGGGGCATGAACTCCCTGCCCGCGGCGGTGATGGTGGCGATAGGCGTATTCGTCGCCGCGATCACCATCGGCCGGTGGCTGCTGGTCAACGACACCCTCAGCAACCGGCTGATCAATCGGGCGCTCGCATGGGATCTGATCGGTCTGCTCGCCTTCGTGGCGGTTGGTCGGCTCGGTTCCGCGGACCTCGCGTTCGATCTGTTCGCGATCTTCGGCGCGCTGACCGTGGCCAATGTCTTCGGCTTCGCCAGGCTGCTCGACGGAGCGGACATGGGTACGTCCGCTCGACGCCAACGCACATACGACGCGATCGCGGCCGCGGCCGGGTGCGTCGTGCTGGTGGGCACGGTCGCCACGCGCATGGGTCTTTCCGTCGATTGGGGATCGACGGTGTGGTTGCTGAGTGCGATGCCGACCATCTGGTCCGGTTTGCTGATCATCCGGGCCTGTGTGCGGGAACTGCGCGCCGCCGAGGCCACCGCGAAGGAACGGCTCACCTACTGCGCACTGCTCGTCGTCGGCGGGTATAGCGCGGTGGCTTCGATGATCGCCCTGGTACGAACGGTCCACGGCACTCGCCCTGACCAGGCCGGGCCCGCTTGGGCGATCGGTACGTACGCGACTCTGGTCCTGCTCACCGCGCTGATCGGGATTCCGCTTTGGAATGCGCTGCTGGCGCAGGCCGGGTTGGATCGGGCCGGTCGGTGCTGTCGCCGACTGCGGCCGCTGTGGCGTGTGCTCACCGCGGCGGTACCCGAGGTGGTGCTGGAGTCCGCGAGTCAGGGCACCGGGGGATCGGCGTCGCGGCTGTATCGGATGACGGTCGAAATCCACGATGCCCTGGTGCAATTGAAGCCCTTCGCCCCGGATGCCGAGGCGCACGCCGATATCCGCGAATACGCACGGTGCATCGCGCAAGCCGCACAGGCGAAGGCTGATGGCAGATCGGCGCCGGTCATCGCCACCGGTCGCGCCGCCCCGCTTGCGCTGTCGGACCACGCCGACGAACTCCGCTACCTGCTGGATCTGGCTCGCGCGTGGCCCCGACGATGAATTGATGTCACGTCATCGGTTACTGACCTATTGAACGTGCCGCTAAGTAGCGGTACGTTCAGTGTGTCATGTCGATCCTTCCGTCCGTGAAGTATCGAGATCGAGCCCATTCAGTTGGGCGTTGATCGACTGATGCATATCGAAAGAGGTATTTCTGATGATTCGAAGTAATTCCGCCGGACGTGTCCGGCCATTGATCGCCCGTGTCGCAGTGGTGTCCGCGATGGCGCTGACCCCGATCGCCGCGGTTGTGGTTCCTGCACTCGCTGAACCCGCGCCCGCCCAGGAGCCAGCGATCGTATTGGTGGAACAGGGTGCGGACGTTCAACAAGGCGAGGAGATCCACGGGCACCACGGTTACGGCGGCTGGGACCGTGGTGGTTGGGACCGCGGTGGTTGGGGCCTCGGTGGTTGGGACCGCGGTGGTTGGGGCCTCGGCGGCTGGGGCAACCGTATCTGGCCCGGCTACCCGGGTTACTGGCCCGGCTACCCAGGCATCTGGCCCGGCTACATCCCCATGCCCTCGACCGGCAGTGCCATCTGACCTGCCCGGTCCGAGCGCCCGAGCGCGAAAGCCCTTCGGCTGGAAGGGCTTTCCATATGCATGAGCCCGGCCCAGCAGCCGGGCTCATGCGGCGATCCGCGCGCCGCCGAATACCGCCTGCACCGGAAGGATCTCGTGCGACTCGGGCACGTTGTGCCCGGGGAGATCAGCTTCGCGGACCTGGTTCGGTAACGGCGGAGCCCGGCGCATCGCCGAGCTCCGTACCGGGTGTCAGAGGGTGATGCGGTCCTTTTCAGGGAGGAAGAGTTTGTCGCCGTCCTTGACGGTGAAGGTGTTGTAGAACTGGGCGATATTGCGGACGATCTGGTTGCAGCGGAATTCGTTGGGGGCGTGCACGTCCTGGCGCAGGCTGATGGTGGATTCCTCGGTCTGCTTTTCCCGCCAGCTGCGGGCGTAGGAGAAGAACATCTGCTGGAAGTCGGGTTCGATGCCCTCGCGCTTGGCGGCGATGCGGTAGGCCTCGACGGCGATTTGCAGACCGCGCAGATCGGCGAGGTTCTCGCCGACGGTGAGCGCGCCATCGACGTGATACCTGGGATCGAGACCCTCGGGTACCAGCACATCGAATTGCTCGATCAGCTGTTTGGTTTTGGCCTCGAACGCGGCCAGGTCCTCGGGGGTCCACCAGTCGCTGCGGTTGCCGTCGGCGTCGTATTTGCGGCCCTGATCATCGAAGCCGTGGCCGATCTCGTGGCCGATGGTAGCGCCGACCGCGCCGTAGTTGACCGCGGTCGTGGCGTCCTTGTCGAAGAACGGCGGCTGCAGATAGGCGGCGGGGAAGGTGATCTGGTTGCTGGTCGGGGAGTAGTAGGCGTTGACGGTCTGCGGTGACATACCCCATTCGGATTTGTCGACCGGAGTGCCGAGCCGATTGAACGCCTTCTTGGATTCGAAAGCGCTTACCGCACGCAGCGATTCGATCAACTTGCCCCTGGTGATCTTCAGCGCGGAGTAGTCATCCCACTTGTCCGGATAGCCGATTCTGGCCTCGATCTTGTCGAGCTTGACGATCGAGGCATCCCTGGTCGGCTGCGACATCCAGGACGAATGGGTGAAGTTCTCCCCATAGGCGGCCATGAGGTCGGCAACCATCTGCTCGGCCCGATCCTTGGCGGCGGGCGGAAAGTGCTTGTCGACATACAGTTTGCCGAGCTGGTCGCCGAGATTCTCATTGACGATGCCGACGCCGGACTTCCAGACTTCCGGTCGCTCCTCGAGCCCGTTGAGCACCTTGCCGACGAATTCGAAGCGGGCGTCGCGGATCGCCTTGGGCAGGAAGCGGGCATACTCCGCGACCACATTGACGCGCAGGTACTCCCGCCACAGCGCGATATCGGTATCGCCCCACAGCTGCGCCGCCGCGGTCACGAACGAGGGCTGCGCGACCACGATCTTGTCGAACAGCGAGCGCGGTCGATCGGTATTGCCCGTCATCCACGGATCCCAGTCGAATTGCGGTCCGAGCGCGACCAATTCGGACCAGCTCATCAGGTTGTAGGTGGCGTCGGTATTGCGATTGCGCACGCTGTCCCAATGCGCCGCGGCGATCTTGGTCTCCAGATCGACCATGCGCTGCGCGATGCCCGCTGGATCGGCGAAACCCGCGCCCGCGGACATCTTCTCGACATAGGTCTTGTAGCCCGCGAGCTGCTTGGCGTATTCCGGCTTGCGGTAGTACTGCTCGCTGAGCCCGATACCCGATTGGCTGACAGTGGGGATATAGGCGTTGGAATTCTTGCGATCGATCCCGATACCGATGCCGATCAGCCCGGAGATCGGCAGCTCGGCCATGACCTTGGCCAGATCCGGTTTGGTCGCCGCGCCGTCGATCTTGGCGAACAGATCGGCCAGCGGCGTCATGCCGAGCGTTTCGAAGGTGGCCTCGTCCAGCCGCGCGTCGTAGAGATCGCGAATCTGCTGCGCCTCCGAACCCGCCTTCGGATCCTTGATGCCCTCGATGATCTCGTGCAGCTGATCCAGCGTCCGATCGCTGGCGTCGCTGATCGCGCCGACCGCGGCCTTATCCGGCGGCAGCTGGTATTCGCGCAGCCACTTGCCGTTGACATGCCGGTACAGATCGTCCTGCGGCCGGATCGCCCCGTCCGCACCGCCCATATCGACCCCGGTCAGCTGGACCGAACTCGCATCCTTCGAACAGGAGACCAGGGCGACAGCGGCGGGCACCAGCCCGAGCGCCACCAGGAAGGCGCGACGGTCCAGCTGACCAGGACGACCGGATGATGTCACGAAGATTCCTCTCCCGATGCGGTCCGGCCGCATCCTCGTCATACGCGATAGTGCTGGTCCGAGGCTACCTGTCCCGGGCAGTGCCAGCCCGTCGTATCAGAGCGAGACGCGCTGGTCCGAGGGCAGGAACAGCTTGTCACCCGGTTGCACGCCGAAGGTGGTGTAGAACTCGTCGATATTGCGCACCACCTGATTGCAACGAAACTCGTTGGGCGCATGCGGATCCATGGCCAGTCGCAATTCCAGGTGCTGCTTCGTCGATTTGTCCCGCCAGATCCGGGCCCAGGACAGCAACATTGTGCGGTGGTCCGGGTTGTCCTTACCGTCGCGTTTGTCGGCTATGCCGAGGGCGGCCAGGGCGATGCCGAGTCCACGCAGATCCGCGAGATTCTCCCCGACCGTGAGCGCACCGTCGACGTGCCTGCTCGGATCCAGGCCAGTCGGGACCAGCGCGTTGTACTGCTCGATGAGCTGCTTGGTCTTGATTTCGAATGCGGCCCGGTCCTCGGGCGTCCACCAGTCGCGCAGATTGCCGTCACCGTCGTAGCGGGACCCCTGATCGTCGAATCCATGTCCGATCTCATGACCGATGATCGCCCCGATCGCGCCGTAATTGACCGCGGCCGCGGCGTCCTTGTCGAAGAACGGCGGCTGCAGAATGGCGGCCGGAAACGAGATCGAATTGGCAGCCGGGTCGTACATGGCATTCACCAGTTGCGGCGGCATAGCCCATTCGGACTTGTCGACCGGGGTGCCGAGCCGTGCGAAACGGCGCCTGGTCTCGAAACGCTTCGCGGCACGGACGGATTCGATCAACTTGCCGCGCGTGATCGTCAACCCGGAGTAGTCGATCCACTTGTCCGGATAGCCGATCTTCGTGACGATCTTGTCGAGTTTCGCGATGGCGGCCTGCCTGGTCGGCGGCGACATCCAGGTCGAATCGGTGAAGTCGGCCCGATAGGCGGACATGAGATCGGCGACCATTGCCATGGCCCGCTCTTTGGCCGCGGGCGGAAAGTGTTCGTCCACATAGAGTTTCCCGAGCTGCTGGCTGAGATTCTCATTGATGGTGCCGATGCCGTCCTTCCACAGCTCCGGACGCTGCTGCTGACCCTGTAGCACCTTGCCGACGAAATCGAATTCGGCATCGGCAATGGCCTTGGGCAGCAGCGCTGCGAACTGTTTGACCACCGCCATCCGCAGATACTCTCGCCAGGCCGCGATATCGACCTCGGCCCAGAGATTTCCGGCCACCGTCACGAACGACGGCTCGTCGACCACGATGCGGTCGAACAGGGCGCGCGGTCGGTCGGTAGTGCCCGCCAGCCACGGCTCCCAGTCGAATTGCGGTGCGAGCGAGGTCAATTGGGCCCAGCTCATCGGGTTGTAGGTGGCATCGGGATTGCGCAGCCGAACGTCGTCCCAGAAACCGGCGGCAATCTTGGTCTCCAGCTCGAATACCCGCTGGGCAGTGCCCGCGGGATCCGGAAAGCCCGCGCCCCCGGCGACGCGTTGCAGATAGCTCTGATATGCGGCACGCTGCTCGGCGTATTCGGGCTTGCGGTAATACTTCTCGCCCAGATTCGGGTCGATTCCGGACTGGGAGATATTCGCGATGTACTCGGCCGAGTTCTTCTGATCGACCCCGACGGACAAACCGATAAGGCCGCCGATCGGCAGTCCGCCCATCACCTTGGCCAGATCCGCTTTGGTCGCCGCGCCGTCGATCGCCGCGAACAGATCCGTCAGAGGGGCCACGCCCAGCCGCTCGATTTCGGCCAGATCGACTCGAGCATCGTAGAGATCGCGGATCTGCTGTTCGGCGGACCCGGGCTTCGGGTCGCCGATGCCTGCCACGATCTCGCGCAGCTGCTGCTCGACCCGATCGCTGACCTCGTCGAAGGTGCTGTACGACGGCTTATCCGGCGGCAGCTGGAAATCGCGCAGCCAGCCGCCGTTGACATGGCGGAACAGATCGTCCTGCGGCCGGATCGCCCCGTCCGCACCGCCCATATCGACTCCGGTGAGCCGCACCGGCTGATCCCGCGAGCAGGAGACCAGCGCGGTGGCCGGAATCACGCCGAGTGCGATCAGGAAGGTGCGACGACCGAGCCGGGCGGAGCGCGCGGACGAACTCAAGAGAACCCCTCTTCCAGCGGTGATGTGGAATGCACACAGTTCTACTGACGATCTTGCTTTTTCCCGAGGGTAGTAACGTCGCAGCTCGCGAGCACTGATCGGCGCGGTTTCACAGCGGAAGTTCAGCCTCGGTTGCTGGGCCCTGATTTGGGACCGACCTGGGCATTCACCTACACTGAACCGGTTGCCTGCGGGAGCTGTGCCCGCAATCCGGCCGCGAACCCCCAGTGGTTGGGTCATCGAGATCCAGATAACCGCTGGTAGGCGCGCGTTCGGGTGGTGACACGACCATGCCCGTCGGGTCGGCAATCCGGCGTGCGTATACATCCAGGTCAAGGAGGCTGAAGTGATTCAGCAGGAGTCGCGACTGCGCGTCGCCGACAACACGGGTGCGAAGGAAATCCTCTGCATCCGCGTTCTCGGTGGTTCGTCGCGTCGCTATGCCGGTATCGGTGACATCATCGTCGCCACCGTCAAGGACGCCGTCCCCGGCGGCAATGTCAAGAAGGGCGAGGTCGTCAAGGCCGTCGTCGTGCGCACCGTCAAGGAGCGTCGTCGCCCGGACGGTTCGTACATCAAGTTCGATGAGAACGCGGCCGTGCTGATCAAGGCGGACAACGACCCGCGTGGCACTCGTATCTTCGGCCCGGTCGGCCGCGAACTGCGCGAGAAGAAGTTCATGAAGATCGTTTCGCTGGCCCCGGAGGTGCTCTGACATGAAGGTGCACAAGGGCGACACCGTGCTCGTCATCTCGGGTAAGGACAAGGGCGCCAAGGGCAAGGTCATCCAGGCCTACCCGAAGGAGAACCGGGTCCTGGTCGAGGGCGTGAACCGGATCAAGAAGCACGTCGCGAACTCCGCCAACCAGCGCGGCGCCTCCTCGGGCGGCATCGTGACCCAGGAAGCCCCCATCCACGTGTCCAACGTGATGGTCGTCGACTCCGACGGCAAGCCGACCCGTATCGGCTACCGGACCGACGAGGAGAGCGGCAAGCGGGTCCGGATCTCCCGTAAGAACGGGAAGGACATCTGATATGACCACCTCTGAGCAGACCCAGCCGCGCCTGAAGACCCGCTACCGGGCCGAGATCAAGGACGCGCTGAACAACGAGTTCAACTACGCCAACGTGATGCAGATCCCGGGCGTGGTCAAGGTCGTCGTGAACATGGGTGTCGGTGACGCCGCGCGCGACGCCAAGCTCATCAACGGCGCGGTCAAGGATCTGGAGCTGATCACCGGTCAGAAGCCCGAGATCCGCAAGGCCACCAAGTCGATCGCGCAGTTCAAGCTGCGTGAGGGCATGCCGATCGGCGCGAAGGTCACCCTGCGCGGCGATCGCATGTGGGAGTTCCTGGACCGCCTGGTCTCCATCGCGCTGCCCCGTATCCGCGACTTCCGCGGCCTGTCGCCCAAGCAGTTCGACGGCAACGGCAACTACACGTTCGGCCTCAGCGAGCAGTCGATGTTCCACGAGATCGACGTGGACTCCATCGACCGCCCGCGCGGTATGGACATCACGGTGGTGACCACCGCGACCAATAACGAAGAAGGCCGTGCCCTGCTCAAGCACCTCGGCTTCCCGTTCAAGGAGAACTGAGCACATGGCTAAGAAAGCACTGGTCAACAAGGCCAACAGCAAGCCGAAGTTCGCCGTTCGCGCCTACACCCGCTGCCAGCGCTGCGGCCGCCCGCACGCGGTGTACCGCAAGTTCGGCCTGTGCCGCGTGTGCCTGCGCGAAATGGCGCACCGCGGTGAGCTCCCGGGTGTGCACAAGAGCTCCTGGTGAGCTCGCGCTCCCTGTGAGCGCACCCGCACAAAACTGAACAAGGGCACGGCCTCCACCGGAGGTCGTGCCCTTGCGCGTTTGGGGAGTTCAGAATTCGAGTTCGGACCAGGGGATGTGGATCGGGAACGGGTGGTCGATTTCGATAGCCTCGGACTCGCTGGGTGACCAGGTGCCTGCGAGGATGTAGTTGGCCTGGTGCAGTACCGTGACGCCGGGTGGCGCCGCGACCTCCGGCGTCAGGACGTAGGCGTGGACATGGGCTATCGCACTTTGGTGGGTCGCGAGGGTAACTTCCCAATACCACGGAATTCCGGCATCGGCGTAACGCGCCTTCTTCAACTCCATGTCGGCGTCGGAGTTCGACGGCGACAGAACCTCGCCGACCAAGAGGACTCCGTCGGATCGGACATATTGGTATGGCTCGTCCAGGCATCGGAAGATCATGAAGTCCGGCGTGACGAAGTCGGATTTTCCTGTCCGCCCGAAGAAAACGTTGGTCTCGGTGCTCACCCTCCAGCACCGCTCGGGGTCCGCCGTCATGTTGCTGCGGGCGCAGCGGCGCAGCCCGCTCCACAAGAGGTTGGTGAACTCCGGGTGTTCGTCTGGTCCGCGTCGTAGCCAGACAACGCGACCGTTCCAGAGTTCGATCTGCTCCGCGATCTCTTCGGGAAGCTGTTCCAGCTCCTCCCAGGTCATGTACTCGGGGAGGTCCGGACGCTCGATCTGCGGACCCGACATGGTGCCATGCTAGCCGGGCGTGGCGACAATTTGCCCTGGTTGCCGCGGCCGGGAAATCACCCACGGATTCAGTGGGGTTGGGGCATGGCGGTGGCGATTTCGCGGCGTGAGCGGAGGTCGAGTTTTGCCAGGATGTTCGAGACGTGGGATTGAATTGTGCGGCGGGACAAGAACATTTGGGCTGCGATGTCGGTGTTGGACAGGCCCTCGGCGGCCTGCACGGCGACTTTGCGTTCGGTGTCGGTGAGGGCTGCCCAGCCGGATTTGGGGCGGTTGCGGGGGCCGCGGACGCCGCGGCGGATTCCGTAGGGGCGCACGCGTGCCACCGCGCGGGCGGAATCCCAGGATGCGCCGAGGCCGGAATACAGTTCGATCGCGGTGTCCAAGGCGTTGCGGCACTCGGGTCCGCGGCCCGCGGCGGCGAGTAGGACGGCGGCGTTTTCCTGCGCCTGGGCCTCGAACAGTGGGCGGCCGGATTGTTGGAAGGCGCGCGCAGCCGCGAGGAGGTCATCGGGATCGGAGTCGGCGAGGCCGCGACACAGCAGGGCCGTTCCGGTGCGCGAGGCGGTCGGCTGCCGGGTGAGGAGTAGATCCGCGCTGGCCGCTACCGACCGAGCCGCGTGCGCATCACCGACTTCCGCGGCCAAGCGCGCGATATCCGGGAAGATGTAATGCAGTGTGGCCGCGGCCAATCCGTCGGCAAGTCGCTGATGTGCGTCGAGGAGTAGTTCCAACGCCAGGTCGGCGTGACCGCGGGCCTCATGGGTCAGGGCCTTGACCCACGGATGGAAATGCGCGTAGCCGATATTGCCCGGTCGATCATCCGGTGTGGGCAGGCCGTCCGGGTCCGGCAGGAAGGTGCCGCGGCGAATTCCGATGAGCGCCGCGACGGTGTGTGCGACCGTCGCGTATCCGAGCACATCGGGTGTCTGCATACTCGCTGTGCATTCGGCCAGCGCGTCGTCCCAGCGCCCGCCGACCAGGTACATCCGCGCCTTGGCGACCAGGTTCGAAGACAGATAGACGCCGCGGAATCGGCGGTTGCGCCCGATGGCCGTCTTCAGCACCTCTTCGGCGTCGGTCAGCCGATCGAGTTCGATCAGGCAGTGCGCGTAGAGCGCGTACGGATCGAATTGGTCGGGCCCGGTCCCGTCCTCGAAGAGGGCCGGGATCCGAGCACTCAGGTCCAGCGCCTCGTCGAGCTGGCCCTGGGTATAGCGCACCGCGCCCACCGCGGTCAGCCCGTATCCGGTGGCCAGTGGGTTCCCGGCGCTCTCGCCGAGCGATACCGCCTGCCGACCGGCCTGCTCCGCGGCCGCGAACCGCTCGAGGAAGAAATTGCCGAGTCCGGACATACCCAGAAAACGGGCGGCGTCCTCGACGCCCAATTCCCTGGTCGTGCCCAGCTCGCTGGCGGAGAGCACCTCCTCGGCGACCGCGACCGCATCGGCCAACCGGCCCTGGGCTTGATAGATCTGGGCGAGCAGCCAGCGCAGTTCGATATCGTCGCTGTCCTCCGACCGGGTGAGCAGCGCCTCGCGCACCACCGATTCGGCCTCGGCGGCGTTCCCATCCCACAGCAGAGCATGAATTCTCAGCCGGATCAGTACCGAAAGCCGTGCCGCATCGAGATCCAGCGCCGTAGCGACCCGGCTCAACAACCGTTTCGCCAGTTCAGGCGCGCGAACGATCAGCTTGTCGGCGGCGCCGATCAGCCAATCGAGGCTCGCTGCGTCCAAGTCGCGGTCGGCGACCGACAGATAGTAGGCAACCCGTTCGATCGGCGCATCGGTCGACTGGAGCGCCTGTCCGGCTCGTTGGAGCAGATCCGACCGCAGTGAAGCGGGCAGCCGATTGGCCAGTGCATCGCGGATAAGATCGTGTCGAAACGCCAGCTCGGAGTTCACCCGGATGAGCAGCCCGCCATCGAGTGCCTCGGTGACGGCGCTCCAGACATCCAGAATCGGGATCTGCAATACCACCGCGAGGTCCGCGACATCGATGGTCGAACCGAGGGCCGCGGCCATCGGCAGCACATCGCGCGTCGGGCGGGACAGGAAGTCCAGCCGCTGCGTAATCGCCTCGGCCAATGACGCGGACGTGTTCGCGACGACAGCCCCCGCGGGATCGGCGGTATCGGCGACCACCCTGATCGCCCCGTCGCGCACCAGGGCAGCCACCAATTCCGAGACATGCAGCGGATTTCCACCTGCCTCGGCGACCCTCGCCAACAACCGAGGTCCCGGCACGGCGCCGACCAGTTGATGCACCAGTTTCGCGGCGTCGGTCGCCGGCAGGGCGTCGAGCCGCAGCACCGGGGCCTGCCGTGCGACAAGTTCGGCCGACAGCGCGGCGAAGGCCGGATCGCGCGGCAGCGGCCGGGCCGCGAGCACCAGCAGCAGCGGCAGTTCGTCGACGAGCGTGCAGAGCCGGTGCAGCAGCGTCAGGCTCGAACGGTCCGCCCAGTGCACATCGTCCATGACCAGGGCAATCGGGCCTGCGGCGCACCAGGTGTCGATCTGGTCCAGAATCGCCTCGGCGATGGTGAGTTCATGGGTCGCGGCCACATCGCCCACGCGATCTCCGCTGCGCAGCGCATCGATCGGGGATGTCGGGCCCGCGTCGTCGAGCCAGGAGCACACCCCGGCGAACGGCACGCCCTGCCGCAATTCCTCGGCGGCGCCGACACGGATGTCCAGGCCCGCGGCCGCGAATGGGTTTCGCATCGCTTCCAGCAGTGCCGATTTGCCGATTCCCGGCTCACCCTCCACCAGCACGACGCACCCGTGTCCGGTGGCCGCACGCCGTGCGAGTGCCGCCAGACTCGCCACTTCGACATCGCGACCGACGAGTGCGGTCGCGAAGGAATCCTGCACGCGGGTGAGTGTAAGCGGCGAACCCCGGATTTTGTCCTGGTAGCGACCTTGCCTACACTAGAGCGGTTGCTCGGGCACCTCTGTGCCCGCATGTCCTGGATACAACGACTGTATCGACGTATGGGCGGCCCGGGCACCGAGAGCTCTGATGAGAACTCAATCCGGTCGGCAAGCGTCGGCCGGACCGCCGAATTGCTATAGGCCCACGGCTGGCGTGCGCGTGCGTACGCCGGTGTTGCATGGGAACCGTAGCGAGAAAGGTGTCAAGGTCGAACCATGACCATGACTGATCCGATCGCAGACTTCCTGACACGTCTGCGCAACGCCAACTCGGCGTACCACGATCAGGTGAAGGCTCCGCACTCGAAGCTCAAGGCGAATATCGCCGAGATCCTCAAGCGCGAGGGTTACATCGCCGACTACCGGACCGAGGACGCGACCGTGGGCAAGACCCTCGTCGTCGACCTCAAGTACGGCCCAAGCCGTGAGCGCAGCCTGCAGGGCCTGCGCCGCGTCTCGAAGCCGGGTCTGCGTGTGTACGCGAAGTCCACCAACCTGCCCAAGGTCCTGGGCGGCCTCGGCGTGGCCATCATCTCCACGTCGACCGGTCTGCTCACCGATCGTCAGGCGGCCAAAGCTGGCGTGGGCGGCGAAGTCCTCGCCTACGTCTGGTAAGGGGAGGTAGGACACATGTCGCGTATTGGTAAGAAGCCCATCGCCATTCCTGCCGGTGTCGAGGTCGACATCGACGGCCAGAACGTGTCGGTGAAGGGTCCCAAGGGCACCCTGACCCACGTCGTCGCCGAGCCGATCTCCGTCACCAAGGGTGAGGACGGCCAGCTCGAGGTCGCCCGTCCGGATGACCAGCGCCAGAACCGCTCGCTGCACGGCCTGACCCGCACCCTGGTCTCGAACATGATCGAGGGCGTGACCAAGGGCTACGAGAAGAAGATGGAAATCTTCGGCGTCGGTTACCGTGTCGCTGCCAAGGGCTCGAACCTGGAGTTCGCCCTCGGCTACTCGCACCCGGTGCCGATCGAGGCCCCGGAGGGCATCACCTTTGCGGTGGAATCGCCCACCAAGTTCTCCGTGTCCGGTATCGACAAGCAGAAGGTCGGTCAGATCTCCGCTGTCATCCACGGACTGCGCAAGCCCGACCCGTACAAGGGCAAGGGCATCCGCTACGCCGGTGAGGTCGTTCGCCGCAAGGTCGGAAAGACGGGTAAGTGATCATGGCGCAAACCGAAAACCAGAAGGCCAAGCGCATCCCGCGTGGCAAGGACGTGTCGACGACGCGTCGCCTGTCGAAGGCCCGCCGTCACTTCCGCCTGCGCAAGAAGGTCGTCGGTACCACCGAGCGTCCGCGCCTGGTGGTCAACCGCTCCTCGCGGCACCTGCACGCACAGCTCATCGACGATTCGGTCGGCAAGACCATTGCCGCCGCGTCCTCGATCGAGGCCGATGTGCGCGCACTGGACGGCGACAAGTCGGCCAAGGGCAAGAAGGTCGGCGAACTGCTGGCCGAGCGCGCCAAGGCCGCAGGCATCGAGGCCGTCGTATTCGACCGTGGTGGGCACGACTACCACGGCCGCATCGCGGCGCTGGCCGATGCCGCTCGCGAAGGTGGGTTGAAGTTCTGATGACTGCAAACATTTACGGAAGGAACGTCTGATGCCGGGACGTCAGAGGCGTGACGGCGGCAGCGGACCCGCCGGACAGCAGAATGGTGCCGCCGGTGGCGGCGACAGCCGCGACGGCCGCGGCGGTGGCCGGGATCGTCGCGGTGGCGGCGACCGCCGTGACCAGCAGGCCGATAAGAACCAGCTCGAGCGCGTAGTCGCGATCAACCGCGTCTCCAAGGTCGTGAAGGGTGGTCGTCGCTTCAGCTTCACCGCCCTGGTGATCGTCGGTGACGGCAACGGTCTGGTCGGCGTCGGCTACGGCAAGGCCAAGGAAGTTCCCGCGGCCATCCAGAAGGGTGTCGAGGAGGCTCGCAAGGGCTTCTTCCGCGTCCCGATGATCGGCTCGACCATCACCCACCCGGTGCAGGGTGAGGCGGCGGCCGGTGTGGTCATGCTGCGTCCGGCCTCGCCCGGTACCGGTGTGATCGCCGGTGGTGCGGCGCGCGCGGTGCTGGAATGCGCCGGTATCCATGACATTCTGGCGAAGTCGCTGGGTAGCGACAACGCCATCAACGTCGTGCACGCGACGGTTGCGGCGCTCAAGATGCTGCAGCGTCCGGAAGAGGTCGCGGCTCGCCGTGGTCTGCCGCTCGAGGATGTGGCTCCGGCCGGCATGCTGCGTGCGCGCGCTCAGGCAGCAGGAGGTCGGTAAATGGCAGATCTCAAGGTGACCCAGATCAAGTCGTCGATCGGCGCCAAGGCAAACCAGCGGGAGAGCCTGCGCACGCTCGGCCTGCGCAAGATCCGCCAGACCGTGGTTCGTGAGGACAACCCGCAGAACCGCGGCCTGATCAACGTCGTGCGCCACCTCGTAACAGTTGAGGAGGTCTGACATGACCATCAAGTTGCACCACCTGCGTCCGGCTCCCGGCGCCAAGACGGAGAAGACCCGCGTCGGTCGCGGTGAAGGCTCCAAGGGCAAGACCGCGGGCCGCGGTACCAAGGGCACCAAGGCTCGCAAGAATGTTCCCGCCGCCTTCGAGGGTGGGCAGATGCCGATTCACATGCGGCTGCCCAAGCTCAAGGGCTTCACGAACCCGTTCCGCACGGAATACCAGGTCGTGAACGTCGGCGCGATCGCCAAGCTGTTCCCCGAGGGCGGCGAGGTCGGCAAGGCGGAACTGGTTGCCGCCGGTGCGGTTCGCAAGAACCAGCTGGTAAAGGTTCTCGGCGATGGCGAGATCGGCGTCGCGGTCCAGGTGACCGTCGACAAGGTGACCGGCGCCGCCAAGGAGAAGATCACCGCGGCCGGTGGCACTGTCACCGAGCTGGGCTGACGGTACTCTGCAGATAATGGCACCGGACGAGTGGAGAGCTCGTCCGGTGCCACTGTTAGAGTTCAATTGTTGTCTGCCAAGCCTCGTCATGGGTTTTCTATATCCGTGGCATGACCATGTCGTTCGCCAGGAGGATCTGTGCTTTCCGCCTTCGTATCGGCCTTCCGGACTCCGGACTTACGGCGGAAGATTCTCTTCACGCTGGGGTTGATCGCGCTGTACCGCTTGGGTGCGTCGCTGCCGTCCCCCGGCGTCGATTACAAGAGCGTGCAGGAATGCATCGACCTGGTCTCCGGCGGTGATTCCGCGGGCATCTATCAGCTGATCAACCTGTTCTCCGGTGGTGCGCTGCTGCAGTTGTCGGTCTTCGCGATCGGCATCATGCCCTACATCACCGCGAGCATCATTATCCAGCTGCTCACCGTCGTTATCCCACGCTTCGAAGAACTGCGTAAAGAAGGCCAAACCGGCCAGAACAAGATGACGCAGTACACCAGGTACCTCTCGATCGCACTGGCGATCCTGCAGGCCACCGGACTGGTCGCGCTCGCGGCTCGCGGACAGCTGCTGCAGGGCTGCCAGAAGGACATCCTGGCCGATACCAGCATCTTCGGCATGATCATCATCGTGCTCGTGATGACCGCCGGTGCCGCACTGGTCATGTGGTTCGGCGAGCAGATCACCGAGCGCGGCATCGGCAACGGCATGTCGCTGCTGATCTTCGCCGGTATCGCCGCGCGCATCCCGAACGAGGGCAACAACATCCTGCAGAACCGCGGCGGGCTGGTGTTCGGTCTGGTCTGTGTCGCCGCGTTTGCCATCGTCAGCGGGGTCATCTTCGTCGAGCAGGGCCAGCGCCGGATCCCAGTGCAATACGCCAAGCGCGTGGTCGGCCGCAAGATGTACGGCGGATCCTCGACCTACCTGCCGCTGAAGGTCAACCAGGCCGGTGTTATCCCGGTGATCTTCGCCTCGTCGCTGCTGTATCTGCCGAACCTGGTCGCGCAGCTGACGTCCTCGAAGAACAACCCCAACCCCAGTTGGTGGCAAGAGACCATCCAGAAATACCTGGTGAACCCGGGGAACCCGGTATACATCGCGATCTACTTCGGTCTGATCGTGTTCTTCACCTACTTCTATGTCGCGATCACCTTCAACCCGGAGGAACGCGCCGACGAGATGAAGAAGTTCGGCGGCTTCATTCCGGGGTACCGCCCAGGTAAGCCGACCGCCGACTACCTCAATTTTGTATTGAGCCGCATCACTCTGCCCGGCTCGATCTACCTCGGTCTGGTGGCCGTCCTGCCGAATCTGTTCCTCGATATCGGCGCTTCCGGTGGCACCCAGAACCTTCCGTTCGGTGGCACCTCGGTGCTGATCATGGTGAGTGTCGGCTTGGACACCGTGAAGCAGATCGAAAGCCAGCTGATGAATCGAAATTACGAAGGGTTCCTCAAGTGAGACTTGTACTGCTCGGACCGCCGGGTGCCGGAAAAGGTACTCAGGCCGATCTCCTGTCGGACAAGCTGGGTGTCCCGCACATCTCCACCGGGGACCTGTTCCGCACCAATATCTCCGCCCAGACCCCGCTGGGGCGTGAGGCGCAGAAGTACATCAACGCTGGCGATCTCGTACCGAGCGATGTGACCAACCGCATGGTCGAGGCCCGGGTCGCTGAGCCGGATGCCGCGAACGGCTTTGTGTTGGACGGCTACCCGCGCACGGTCGACCAGGCCGACGCGCTGGAGAAGATCCTCTCGGATATGGACAAGAAGCTCGACGCGGTGCTGTGCTTCGTCGTGCCCGAGGACACCGTGGTCTCCCGGATGATGGCGCGCGGTCGCGCCGACGACAACGAGGACGTGATCCGCAACCGGCTGCGGGTGTACCGCGAGGAGACCGAGCCGCTGCTCGAGCACTACGACGGTCTGGTCGTCTCGGTCGACGGCGTCGGCGAGATCGACGAGGTCAATGTCCGTGCCTTGCGCGCCCTTGGGCACTGAATGCTGCCCCCTGCGGAGCAAATGATGCCGCTCGGAATGGAGCACTGAGGCCGGATGGTCTTCAACCGCAAGAAGAAGGTCGTGCCGTTCCGCACGGCAGGTGAACTGGATGCCATGGCGGCGGCGGGCGCGGTCGTCGGCCGCGCGCTCGTCGCGGTGCGTGCGGCCGCCAAACCCGGGGTCTCCACCCTGGAACTGGACGAGGTCGCCGAGCAGGTGATCCGGGATGCGGGCGCCGTGCCGTCCTTCAAGGGCTACCACGGCTTTCCCGGTTCGATCTGCGCATCGGTGAACGACCGTGTGGTGCACGGGATTCCGACCGCCGCGGAGATTCTGGCCAAGGGCGATCTGGTTTCGATCGACTGCGGCGCGATTCTCGAAGGCTGGCACGGTGATTCGGCCTGGACCTTCGGCGTCGGCGAGATCATCGAGGCCGATCAGCTGCTCAGCGAGGCCACCAAGATCTCGATGGAGGCCGGTATCGCGGCGATGCTGCCCGGCAATCGGCTGACCGACGTCTCGCATGCCATCGAAATGGGTACGCGCGCGGCCGAGAAGCAGCACGGTCGGTCCTATGGGATCGTCGACGGCTACGGCGGGCACGCCATCGGCCGGGAGATGCATATGGATCCGTTCCTGGCCAACGAGGGTGCACCGGGCAAGGGCCCGAAACTCGTCGTCGGATCGGTACTCGCGATCGAGCCGATGCTGACCTTGGGCACCACACAGACCAAGGTGCTCGACGACGACTGGACCGTGGTGACGCTCGACGGGAGTCGTGCCGCGCACTGGGAACATTCGGTCGCCGTCACCGAGGACGGCCCGCGGATTCTCACGCTGCGTCCGGAGTAGGCGCGGTACCGGACATTGCTCCGGGACCGGATCTCTCGATGCCGAAGGTTGGGTGGCATCGAATAATGCGTTGGGCCAGAACGGTGTTGGTGCCGGACGTTGGTCGGCGCTGGACCTCGTTGGCCCCGGGTGATGGCCGGCAGACCCTTGTGCAGTGCCGGACATTGTTGGTACGGGATCTTGGCTTAGCGCCCGATGTTGCTTGGTGCTGGAATCCCGTTGGTGCTGGGCATTGGTCGGCACGGGCCCTTGCTCGGTGTTGAACGTTGGTTGGCGCGGGACGTGCCGGACGTTGGTCGGCACGGACCTTGCTCATTGCCGGACACTGGTCGGCACGGCAGCTTGGCTTGGCGCCCGATGTTGCTCGGCGCTGTGCCCCGTTGGTGCCGGACATTGGTTGGTACGGGAGGTTGCTCGATCCCGGACAGTGGTCGGTACCGACCATTCTCGGTACCGAACATTGCTTCGGTGCCGGATTCTCCTTGGTGCCGTATATATCTCGGCACCCCGCGATTCAGCAGCACACATTCGTGCTGAAACCCCTACGGCACTACACATTCGGGCAGGCACCATACGTTGGGCGGCACCATAACCTCAGGCGTCACCGTACGCCGCCCTGGACGAGTGATCACCATGCACTCATGCAGGTAAACGTCGAGAGCGCACCTGCATGAGCGCGTTCTCGGCTGGTGGCAGGGTTAGGGAGGGCGCGAGGTTGATGGGGCTTGGGGGAGCCCTGGGGGCTGGGGGCGTGTGGGTTGTGTTGGACACATGTTGGCGTTGAAAAGTCGTTTGTGTGAATGGCTTTCGGTTTCGTCTGGTTCGAGTGCGGTGGGTGTTAGGGTTCAGGTGTTGGGCGGGGCGGTCACGGGATCGAGGCCGGGGGTGACGCTGCGCGGCGAGGAGTCGAGCCGCACCGACGCCTGTGGGGCGTGAACGTTCGGGGACGACGGCTTCGGACACGATGCGTCCGCTGCTGGTCCTGACGTTACCCAGCTTGCGCTGGATCGGTGACGTCGTTCCTTGCACCCGCGTCCGTGCGTGCAGCCGCACCTCGGGGGTCGTGTAGGGGATCGACCGCTACCACAATGGTGATGATTTCCCTCCGATTCGTTCTGAACTTCAACGTTGGAACAAGCGTATGTCCGGGAGATGGGTGCTAACCCGAGTAGGTAGCTACTCGAATTCCCTTGTGGGATCGCGTAGTTCTGCGGCGAACCGCAGCCGGCCCGTCGGCCCGGTCGGTCGGCCTGCTGCCTCTCCACACAGCTCAGAGCCGGTGCGCCGGGATGCGTGGGGTAGCGCGTAGGTAGCGGCTTCCGCTAGACGCCTTGGTCCCGCGGCGGTGTGGGTATCGGCCGGATCGCGTACGTGATCGAACCCGCGTCGGCTGAACGGTTGGACTTCCCAAGACCCTCGGGCATGTGGCGGTTCGGTATTGGCAGCCGGGTCATGTGGGTGATCGAGGTTTTCGGCCGAGTGGTGGGTCTGCTCAATCGTGCTGTGGCGATGGCATGTGGGTGGCGGGGGCGTGTGGGTGTTCGGGGGTTCTTGGCCGAGGGGGCTGCTCAATCGTGCTGTGGCGATGGCGTATCGGTGGCGGGATCGTGTGGGTGATCGAGGGTTCTTGGCCGAGAGGGGTCTGCTTATCGTGCTGTGGCGATGGCATGTGGGTGGCGGGGGCGTGTCGGTGATCGGGGGCTCTCGGCCGGAGGGTGGTTTCGCTCAATCTTGGTGCGGCGATGGTGTATCGACGCGGCGGATTGCTCGGATGACATCGGTTCGGAGGGGGAAGTCGAATTCGCCCTGGGCGGTTTCGGGTTGACTGCGCAGATAGGTCGTTATTCGATCGAGCAGTTCGGTACGCTGCTGTGCCGGTATCACCACTGTGCGCGAATGCGTTCCGATGGTTGCGGTGAGGGATTCGGCAGTCCTTCGATGAGTGTGCGCGAACTCGGACTTTTCGAAGTCGGTGAACAATGGGTGCGACGGAACCTTGTCTTCCGACCCTGCGGATGGATAGGGCGCGCTCGCACGGACAACCTGCTGTAGCCCGGCGACCCATTCGACGCGGCCGTCGTCCATATTCCAGAATGCGGCGAATACGCCGTCCGCGCGCAGCACCCGTGCGATCTCCGGGAAGGCTCGCGCCTGGTCGAACCAATGGAAGGCCTGCCCGGCCACGACCGCGTCGACCGAGCCGTCGGGCAGCGGAATCGTCTCTGCCGCACCGGAAAGCGCCGTTACCCCGGGGAACCGTGCGACCAGTTCTGCGCGCATCGCGTCGTCGGGTTCCACGGCGATCACCTCGGCGCCGATGGCCAGTAGCCCCTCGGTGAGTTTGCCGGTACCGGCGCCCAGATCGAGTACGACGGGTGCCTCATCGCCGATCGGCGCCAACGCCCAGCGAATGCCCGCTGCCGGATAGTCCGGCCGATGCTCCGCGTAGACGGCGGCCTGCGCACCGAACGAGCTCGCCCGCCGCGCCCAAAGTTCTCCCTGGTCCATTGCCTGGTCAGTCGAATCCCCGGTTCCCGGCACGCGGACGACGGTACCGCGCAAACGTGTGCCGGTGCGGCGGATTTATCGATGCTCGGCTTCTTCGGGGCCGATGGGGAACATGATCGGGCTCAGCAGGTACTGCGAACGACCAGGTGCCGCCGCATTTTTCAGTCGAGGCACGATGGCGGCGCGCATATCGGCGATCAGGCCGAGCAGTTCGTCGTGGTCGAGCCAGAGCGCGTGCTGGCGGTAGCCGACGAGATCGGCTGCCGGATCGGCGTTTTCGCGGTCGAGGTAGGCGTTGAACTCGGCGAGCAGGGTGGCCATCGCGGCCGCGAAGATCGGGCGATGGTCCTCGGGCAAGGCGGATGCGGCCCGATCGGCATCGATCACCGCACGCTCTCGGCGCAGCTGATAACGGCGTTCCACCGCGCCGCGCACGCGCTGTTCCTCGACGACCTCGAGAATGCCACCGGAGGCCAGCAATTCGACGTGGCGGTACACCGTGGCCTTCGAGACGTCCGGCATCCGGGCGCACAGCTGCGTGGTCGTCAGGGTTTGTCCGCCCGACATGGCGTGCACGATCCGCAGTCGCACCGGATGTGCCAGCAGCTCCAAGGAGTCCATGGCGGTTATGTTCTCATCTGTGATACCGTTCTCAAAGTTGAGAACAATAGAAGACCCCCCCGGGGAGGACAGCATGGAACGAACCGAGTCGGCACAGGCGGGCGATGGTGACGTGGAATCGCCTTGGCGGCAGCCGGATTACGTGGATCCGACCGCATTCGACGAGCGGGAGGTCACCGTCGGTTCCGGCGAGTTCGCCGTGCCGGGCACGCTGAGCATGCCGCGCGGCGATGGGCCGCATCCGGCCGTGGTACTGCTCGCCGGTGGCGGGCCGTTCGATCGCGAGGGCACCGTCGGGCCCAACCGGATCTACCGGGATATCGCCTGGGGCTTGGCCAGTCGCGGCACAGCGGTACTGCGCTTCGACAAGGTGACCTTGGTGCATGCCGAGAAGGTCGCGGCGACACCGGAATTCACAATGCGTGACGAATATCTGCCGCATGCCCTAGCGGGCATCGAAATGCTCTGTGCGGCCACGTCTGTCGATGCCGAGCGAGTCTTCGTGGTCGGACACAGCATGGGCGGCAAAGTGGCACCGCTGGTGGCGGCGGCCGCGCCCGCCCTGGCGGGCATGGTGTTGCTCGCCGCCGACACGCAGCCCATGCAGTGGGCCATGGTGCGGGTGCTGCGATACCTAGCGGAGCTGGACCCGGCGTACGTCGCCGCGTTTCCGTCCATCGATACCATCATCGAACAGGCGAAACTGGTTGATAGCCAGGAACTGTCACCAACCACGCCCGCCGCGGAACTGCCCTTCGGCATGAGCGCCGCCTATTGGCTGGACCTGCGCGCCTACGATCCGGTGGCGGTCGCGGCGACGCTGGACAAGCCCATGCTGATCCTGCAGGGTGAGCGCGATTATCAGACCACGGTGGCCGACGATCTGATCGGGTGGCGGACCGGTCTCGCCGATCGACCGGATGTGACCATCCGCACCTATGCCGCCGACGACCATCTGTTCTTCCCCGGTACCGGTCCGTCCGCGCCCGCGGACTACCAGCGGTCCCAGCATGTGGACGCCGAAGTGGTCGCCGATATTGCCGGCTGGATGGAGTCGATCTTGTTGGGGGCCAACGGATGAACCCGAGCATAAGGTTCGGTTAAGACGCTCGGATCCGCTCGGATCGGTGACCTAGACTCGGTATTTGCCCTGTATCCGAGGTGCGGACGGGTGCGGGTTTCGCGGGCGTTGGAGGAGCGGTCGGAGTGGGTAAAGACAGCGGGGCATGGGATGGTCTGAAGAAGACCGCGCAGGATGGGCACAGCATCAAGGTCGAGGCGAATGTGGCGTTGGCCTGTGCGGAAGCCTGTTCGGAGATGATCGGAAAGCTGAAGGCGTACAAGGCGATCGCCGCACAGGCCGAGATCAAGAACCTGGCGGACTTCGGGACCTTCCGGTCCGGAAACCAGCTGGCGACGAAGTTCAACGAGAAGTTGACGTCGATGAACGAGACGTTCGACGACCATATGGATACCCTCGCCGACCTCACCGATCTGTTCAAGGCGGCCGGTGCCGCGTATCGCGGCACCGACCAAACGTCGGCCGATGTCTTCAGTCACCTGGCCCAGGTCAAATCCGATCCCGACAAGGCCGCCGTGAAATTCGAGGCCCCCAAATATTCGGCGCCGGACGACGACAATCCGAAGGTCCCCAAGTCACTGCAACAGGGTGGCGGCATGGACAAGGCCGACATCAAGGTCGAAAGCGGCGAAAACCAGGGGTGGGACAGCCTCAACGCGCTGTACGAGCACATCAAGTCCGGTACCGCATCGGATGCCGGTGGGGTATGGGACTTCTTGGCCACCGAGATCGATAAGGCCGGCGGCACGCTCGAGGAGTCGTTGCACAAGCTGACCGCGGATGCGTGGCAGGGATACGGCGCCGATCAGGCCGTCGGCAACATCAGCAGGTACAGCGACAATATCCGCGAGCTGAGCAACACGATGGTCGTGGTCGCGGAGAACCTGCAGTACACCTCGCGCTGGTTGCATGCGACCAGGGAGGCGATGCCGTCCAACGCGGTGCACAATGGCATGGCCCACTGGGATTCGGTGTGCCTGTCGCACTATCAGGAGAAGTTCGACGAACTCTACGGCGATAATCTGCCGAAGTCGGACAAGGCTTTTCCGGTGTTGCCCGGAGCCCCGGTGCCGGCCAAGCCACCCGCCGCGCCGAAGCCCGAGACCGATCCGAAGGGGGACGGTAAAGGCGATGGCAAGGGTGACGGCAAGGGCGACAAGCGCGGCGGCGGCAATGGTGGAGGCACCGGCGGTGGGACAGGTGGGGGAACCGGCGGTGGAACGGGTGGGGGCACCGGCGGCGGTAGTGGCGCGGGCAAAGCCTCGATTCCTGGTGCCGGGGGCTCGGGGACCGGTAAGGAGACCGGCACCGGGACGGGCACGGGTTCCGGTACGGGCAATGGGACCGGGACAGGCAATGGCACCGGGACGGGCACCGGGACCGGGACCGGAACGGGAACCGGCACGTCGGCGTCGTCCTCGGGGCAGGACATGATCTCCGGGTTGGTGAATGCCCTGTCGCAAGGTATGCAGGCGATCCCCGGACTGATGCAGGCCCTCACGCAATTCCAGGCCCAGCATCCCGCGTCTGCGCCGATCGATTTCGATGGCTTCTTCGAGAAGTTCCCCCAGATCAAGGATCTGATCGCCACGAATCCGGAGCTGAAGCCGCTGGCCGATCTGCTCCACATCCCGGTCAAGGAGGACGCATCGGCGCAGGCAGCGGGTTCGACCGCGCCTGCCGGTCAGGTGCTTGCGGCGCAACCGACCACCGCGGCGCGACTGTTTCCGCGGGCCTCGCTGCCAGGCATCCCCGGTTTCGCGAGTCCCGATGTCGACAAGGTCGAAAAGTTGCTCGAGTCGGCGATCCGCGGTATCGCAGACGGTGTCGGACTGGAGATTCCGAGTGTGTCGTCGGGTGCGGGCCTGCCCGGATTCACCGAGCAGTCGACCGGCTGGGATATCGGCATTCCCGGTGTCGCACAGCAGGATCGGCCCGGACCCGTCGTGGCCCCGGCCGAGGTGGGCGGCGATTCGGCTGTGACGCAGGTCGAACAGGCGCTACCGCTGGGTCGGTCGTGACCCGGACCTGGGAGTTCACCGATCTGGAGTTCAAGGTGCTGTGGGAACGCCAGCTACAGCAGCGGATCCTGCCCGAGCCGCTCACCTATATGAGCCGCACGCCCTTGCGCGACGACTACGAACGCGAGAAGTTCCAGACCTGGGAGCGTTTGCGCGATAGCGTGGACGGCTCGATGCGCGAGGTGCTCGAGGTCATCTCGCGCCCCGAGGTCCTGGTGAAGGTGCTGGGGTGGAACGACGCGGACCAGGAAGATCCGCAGCAGTGGATCCGGGCGCGTGGCGTCCGGTCCGGCGCCCGCGGCTTTCTACTGGCTCAGCAGCCCGGTGAAACCCCCTGGCACAGTGGCGGTTACACGATCACCGAATGCGGTCCGTGGGGCGTGGCCGATGCGGTCGTCGGATTGCTGCCGAAGACGCGACCCGGCCGGATCGGCAGCATTCCGATCCTGACCGATCGGGTCGCCGATCATGAGCGGTTCGATTTCGGCGGCTCCCGGGTCACCGAGACCGCCGGCACGTCGACAGTGAGCCGCAGTGACCAATTCTTCGCCATTCCCGCGACCCGGACCGGTGTGATCACCATCCATCAGGGCCATTCGAAGTTCGGTCCGCGCGGCATCCTGGAGCGAATTCTGGTGTGGCGCGACCTGCCCGACGACGGCCGCTATGTGATCGAGCTCGACCAAGCTCCGGTCGCGGTCGGCATCGGCGACGGGCGGCTGGTGCAGAAGATCGACGACCTGATCGCCGGAATGCTCCAGCGGCTGGAAACCCATTGGGAGTGAACGGATCAATTGCCGAGGCGGCGGCGCGCGGTGGCCGCCGACCTCGCATGTCGGGTATCGCTCAGCTGGCCGACTTGCGGAAGAACAGCACGTTATCGCCGTAGTCGGCGAGCGGAATCGCGAGTGCGGCCTGCCGAATGCCGCTGGCGGGTAGCTGGGTGAGTTTGGCGAACATATCGGTATTGCCGAAGGCGGCCCGGACCTGGGTTTCGGATGCGTAGTCCGCGCCGTAGTCGGCCAGCGCGGCGAAGTCCAGCGGCGCCAGTGGGGTATCGAGCGGCGCCTGGCCGCTCGGGCGACCCAGTGCGGCGTACTGGGTGGCCACACCATTGTCGTACCGGCACAGCTCGTAGGACATCTTTTCGTTCGCGGTCACGCTGATCACCTGCCAGCGGTTGGAAAGATGCTGTGCCAGTGGATGTTTGCCGACCGGTGTCATCTCCCAGTTCAGACTCATGACAACCACCGAACCGCCGTAGGGCTGTTCGATGAGCACCACGTCATCGCCGAGGGATTCCGTGGAGTTCAGTTCGGGATCGAAGGTGTGCCAATGGGTTTCGTGCGCACCGCGCACCGCCGAGCGATCGACCTGGCCTGCGCTATCGGCGGCGTAGGCCGCGATAATGGCCGCGCGGACCTGGGCGACGGCGTCGCGGGAACTGCAGCGCACGCTCAGCGCGCCGAATGTCGCACCGATCTCCACCGGCCGCGAGGGCGGATCGGGTAGTGCGCCCGCGGCCAGCGGCTTCAAGCCGACCAGTGCGAGCTTCCAGTTGATCTCCTCGATGGTCGACAGGTCGCCCGAGGTTTGGTACAGGATCTGCTGCTGGGTCAGGTGTCCCGCGCGCTGCAGTGTCCGGCATTCGAGCTTGGTGAGCGCCGTGAAGGTCTTGTTGGTGAGGTCGATATCCTCGATCCGGGTTTCGCGCAGCCGCGCCGTCATCTCGGGCGAGGTGAAGGCCGCGTACCGCTCGCGGTACATCGCGACGGCCTGCTTGCGCTGTCTGCCGACCATCAGTGTGCGCAGCAGCATATTCAGACTCGCGAGGTACTTACCGGCCTGATCCGGATTCGTCGCGAACAGTGAACTGCGGATCCGCACCGCGTCCTCGCTGGCGGCGACGGCGGCACCCGGGTCGAGACGGCACAGCCACACGCCGCACTTCGACAGCCCGTCCGCGCAGACGGCGGCCACCTGCGGATGGGTGTGGGCCACTTGACGATATGTGTGGCAGGCATTGCGGATGGTGCTCGCGGCCAGCTCTCGGTGGCCGATATGGCGGGTGGCCTGCTCGAATACGCGCAGCGCCTCCTGCACTTCACCCGCGAACTGCGCGGTGACCCGTCCGGCGGCGAGCCAGTGCAGCCGAATGCCGACGGACTCCTGGGAGGGCGCCAATGCCTCGGCCGTGCGGTCACGTCCCTCGCCGTCCTTGGTGGCGACCAGCGCCTTGGCGAGGTCGCAGAGCGACGTGGCCAAACGCAACTCGTTCTCGACCGTTCGGTCGACGGCTGCCCGGCGATCCTCGGCCACCCGACGCTCGAGCGCACTCAGATCCCTCAGATCCATCGCGACCTCAACTCCCGCATTACCTTCCGCGCCACGGTCGTCGAGCGGCCGCATTCTGCTCGACCGAGTTTGCCATAGAAATGGCCGGAACGAGCAGGCAATCCACCGGCGACCGGCGCCGCCGCGATCGACCGGTTGACAGCGGGTGCACTCGGCTTCCGCGCGCTGGGGTCGTTCCGCGCGGACGACATGGTGTGTGGAGATGTGGTCGAGCTGATCAATGCCGCGCGCAGTTTGTCAGGGGTGGTTGCGCTCTGGGGTTGTGCTCAGCCCTCGAGCAGCAACGTCACCGGTCCGTCGTTGACGAGTTCGACGTGCATATGCGCGCCGAATCGGCCGGTGGCGACGGTCGCGCCGAGCTCGCGCAGCGCCTGGGCGAAGGTCTCGACCAGCGGTTCGGCGACGGAGCCCGGCGCGGCCGCGGACCAGGACGGCCGCCGTCCCTTGCCGGTATCGGCATAGAGCGTGAACTGGCTGACCACCAGAATCGGCGCGTCCAGATCGGCCGCCGACCGCTCATCCTCCAGAATCCGCAGCCGCCACAGCTTGTCCGCCAGCGCCTTCGCGGTCGCCTCGGTATCGTCATGCGTCACCCCGACCAGGGCGACCAGTCCCTGCGGGTTCGGCTCGATCCGGCCGACGGACCGACCGTCCACGGTCACCTGAGCGGCGGATACGCGCTGCACCAGTACTCGCATGCCCCGATCCTCGCATCCGGGTCGCCGGCTGCCGCCGGGTGCATCGGATCCGTCAGGGCGGTGGTCGAGCGCTGACACGATTCGAGCGATGGAGCTGAGCGCGGGTCGGCCGGTGGGCAATGGGCACGATCCGGTTGCCGAGGCGGCGGTCGGGGTCGGTGCTAGGGCTCCTCGTCCGGGTCGTTCGACGTCTCGACCGTTTCGGCGGCCTCGGCCTCAGCGATCGGCAGGGCATCCGCGATGTGTGCGGAGTTCAGTTCGTACAACGTGGACGGGTTGATCGCGAGGTCCATCGGGGATGCGAGAATCGGCGTATCTCGCACTGCCAGAAAGGAATCGAGGAGGGCGAGAGTGTCGGGGGTTACGTCGGAAGACATGGACGACAGTTCGTCCTGCAGGATTTCCAGTGCCGGAGCGGGTGTGTAACTGCCACGGCACCTTTCGTTCATTTTCGAGCTACTGACGAGTTGCCTCGCGCTGTCATCGTCGGATCAGAGGATCCGATGGTGATGGTGCGGGTGACCGCAGGAGCTCGAGGAGTTGGCGCGATGTCGGACAAGTTGACTCATGACGCGGAGCTGTTCGAGAAGGCCGCGGAGCGGACCAGCGCGGTCCGGGATCGGGTCAATGGCGTGCTGAGCGCGTTGGACGCGGCGCTCGCCGGACGTGGTGAGCCCTGGGGCAACGATAAGCTCGGCCGACAGTTCGCCGAAGGGCCCGATGGCTACAAGGTGGCGCGCACGAATATGACCGCCAATATCACCACCACCGCAACGAATTTCGACAACTTCTACACCGGTCAGACCAAGACCGCCAAGGAGTTGCGGCGGATGGACCAGTCCAACGGCGACGGTTTTCGGTAATCGGGGGCCGGGGGTATGACGAACGAATTCGCCAAGGCCGAGATGGCCGCGGTGCTCGATGAGGTCCAGCAGCAGTTTCGCGCGATCGCGAAAGTGCAGCAGCGGCGTTCCGAACTGACCGCCAGTGCGACAGTGCGCAAACGTATTACCGTCACCGTGAACGCCGACGGCACCATCATCGAAACCAAATTCGCGTCCGATATAGACGAATTGAGCTACACCGAGATCGCCAAGGCGGTGACGGAGGCCGCGCAGCAGGCCACCGCCGAGGTGATGCGCAAGGCGCAGGAGCTGATGATGCCCCTGCACGACCGTCGCGCGCGACTGCCGAAACTCTCCGATCTGATCGAGGGCATGCCCGATTTGAGCGCCGAAATGCCGAAGGCGCCAAAGGCTTCGCTCGCACCGCCGAATGCCGACGAGCGGCGCGCCGCCGACGATGACAGCGTCCCGATGGAATTCAGCAATGTCGAGGTCGTTTCTCGGCAGCCGGGCGCGGACCGCGGGGTCACCGATTCCAGCTGGTGATCCAGGGGTGAGCGCGGATGGCTGAGCTGCCCGGATATCTCAAATGGTTGGAGTGGGTCGCTGGCTCTGACTGGCCGGCGGGCGATCCGGATGGCATGTGGGGCCTGGCCGACGACTGGCGCGCAGCCGCGGCCGGATTGCGCGATATCCTGCCCGATATCAGGGATGCGAAAGCGGCGTCGCTGAAGGCGTATCAGGACGGCGACGGCATCGAGAAGATTCTCGAGAACTTCGACAGCTATCTCGAGGGGCCGCAGTCACTCGAGAATCTGGCCAAGGACTTCGAGAAGCTGGCCGATTCGGCGACCGGGGTCGGTACCGAGATCGAATACGGCCAGCTGATGCTGATCACCTCATTGGCATTGCTGGCGGCCGAGATCGCGATCGCATGGATCTTTCCACCGACCGCGCCTGCCGAAGAGGCAGCGGCGATCGTGGGCACTCGGGTGGCGATTCGGATGATCGCCAAACGGATCATGGACAAGATCGTCGATATCGTCGCCAAATTCCTCGGGAAGCGATTGGCGGAATTCCTGGTCCGTCACATTGCCATCGATACCGCACTCGGCACGGTCCAGGACTGGGGTATTCAGCAGTATCAGGTGAGTTCCGGACACCGCAAGGAGGTCAACTGGGAACAGGTCGCGGTCACCGGCGTCAGTTCGGCGGTGGGCGCTGGTGTGGCCAGTCCGCTGGGCGAGATGCTCGGCAAGAGACTGGCCGAGGCCGAGATGAAGGCCTGGCTGCGCGGGCTGATCACGGGCTCGGCGGCGGGCACTGTCGGCGCGCTCGCCGGGTTCGGCGGCAGTGTGGCCACGCAATTCGGCATTACCTGGGCCAAAGGTGGTGAACAGGGCGGCTGGGATAAGGCCGTCGAAGGCCTGAAAAGCACCGAGTTCGATCTGCGCATGTTGACGGCGGGCGCCACGAATGGCGCGATGTCCGGTGCGAATCGGGCGCTGGCCGAGCAGTTCTATCAGAGTCGGCATCCGGAGTGGTATCGGCCGAGCGGTTCGCCGGTCAATCCGGATAGCTTGACCCGCATCGGATTTCGGCCCGATGCGGGGCCGGTGGGTGCTGGTGACGGCGGTACCACTGTGGGTGCGGGTGACGGCTCGGGAAGCGGCCGGGTCGGCGAAGGTGCACCGAATGCGGGCCATTCGGGGGAGTCGGTCAATGGGCGGGCCGCCGGTGACGGGACGGCGGATGGTGCGGCCGGGGACGGGTCGACTGCGCATGTCGGCGATGACGGTTCGGGGGCAGCTGGTGCTGATGGGGCGAATAGTCATGGTGCGCGCGATGATGCGGCGCAGGCGCATGGTGCTGACGGCGGAATGTCGAAGGCGGGGGCCGCCGGTGATGGTTCGACCGCGCGTGCGGGTGACGGAGCGACTGCGCACGCTGGTAGCGATGGTTCGACGGCGCGTGCTGGTGATGGTGGTTCGGCGGCGCACGCTGGCGACGGTGGTTCGGCTGCGCGTGCTGGTGACGATGGTTCGACCGCACATGCTGGTGATGGTGGTTCGGCGGCGCACGCTGGCGACGGCGGTTCAGCTGCGCGTGCTGGTGATGATGGTTCGGCCGCACATGCTGGTGATGGTGGTTCGGCGGCGCGTGCTGGTGACGAAGGCTCGACCGCACATGCCGGTGATGGTGGTTCGGCGGCGCACGCTGGCGACGGCGGTTCAGCTGCGCGTGCGGGCGACGATGGTTCGGCGGCGCGCGCTGGAGATGATGGTTCGGCTGCGCGTGCCGGTGACAGCGGCTCTGCGAATACCCACAGTGCGGGCGATGCGACCGCGAATGGGCATGCGTCGGGAGATGGTGCGGTCCGACCTGCAGGTGCGGTGGATCACACTGCGGTGCAGCAGAATTCGTCGGCGGGTGCGTCGAATGGCGATTCGGGCGCACGTGCGGCGTCCGGCGACCACGGTGCCGGGGCGTCACCGGAAGCGAATCAGTCCTCGGCGGCTCGGGCCGATGCCGGAACGCGAGCCGATCTGGCTCCCGCAGGCGCGCACCCCGTTTCGACGGCCGACGGAACACATGTCTCCAGCGACAACGCATCCGCACCGGGTGCTCCCGCAGCAGCGTCGGGCCCAGCCCAGACCGGTGCCACCCCACCCCACCCCGCAACCTCCCCGACCCAATCCGGAGCCGATACCCGCGGCGGCGCAACGACATCCACGCCCCGCACGACCGCCGCCGAAATACGTCAGACCAGCACTACCTCCAGCACGGACGCCCAACGCGGCGAAACGACGCGTCCACAGTCGAGCCCCGAATCGCGCACCGGAGAACGCTCGCCAACGTCCAACCCGGACGCCCGCACCGCCGCCGACGCCCGCACCGGCACAGACCGATTCCGTACCGGCGAAAGCTCCGAAACCCGCTCCGGAACGAGCCGCGCACCAGCCGAAAACCGCGCGGGCACACCCGAATCCGCCCCCAACCTGAACGCCACCGAACCCGTTGCCGGCCCTCGAACAGAAGCCGCACCGCTCCACCCCGAGACCCACACCGACACCGGCGTCACCGCCCGAGCAGACACCGATTCCACAGCCCACCCCGATACCGATCCGGCCACGCGTCCCAGTGGCGAGGGTGCGACGCGGTCCGACAGCGACAGTGCTGCGCGCCCCGAGGGCGAGAGTTCAGTGCGCCCTGAGGGCGAGCCCGCCGCGCGTTCCGACGGTGAGCATGCGGTGCGCCCGGATGGCGAGCCCGCCGTGCGTTCCGACGGTGGCAGCGCCGCACGTTCTGACGGTGAGAGTCCAGTGCGCTCGGACAGCGAGCGGGTTGCGCGGCCCGACGGCGAAGGTGCGGTGCGCCCTGAAAGTGAGAGTCCGTTGGACTCGGAGGGCGAGCGGGTTGTGCGTCCGCATCGTGAGGATTCGGTGCGGTCGGAAAGCGAGCACGCTGCGCGGCTCGACGGTGATGGTCCAGTGCACCCCGAGGGTGAGAGTTCAGCGCGCTTGGAGGGCGAGCACGCGGCTCGGACTGATGGTGATCGGGCGGTGCGGTCCGACGGTGACCGTGCCGTACGCCCCGACGCTGAGGGTGCGGTGCGCCCTGACGGTGAGAGTCCGGTGCGGCCCGACGGCGAGCGTGCGCCTCGCCCGGGTGACGAGAGCGGCGTGCGGTCGGATGGCGAGAGCCCGGTGCGGTCGGATGGCGAGAGTGCGGTGGGTGCGGATCGTGACGGTGCCCGCCGACTCGACGGTGACGGTGTCGTTGGGGCTGACGGCGATACAAACGTGCGCCCGGACGGTGACGGTGTCGTTGGGGCTGGCCGCGATACAAGCGTGCGCCCGGACGGTGACGGTGTCGTTCGGGCTGACGGCGATACAGCGGTGCGCTCGGATGGTGACGGTTCTGTTCGGGCTGTGGAGGAAGGGGCAGCGCGGCACGAACCCGGCGGCGAACGGCGTGTGGCGGATTCCGCAGCGGGCGAGCATGGTCCGGCGCATCGGGCCGATGGCGATGCGGCGGATTCGGCCAAGCCGCATCGTGCGGACGGTGCTGATGCGGGGCAGAGGCGCGCCGAGGATGTCGAGGCCCGGCGTGCGGCGGCTCGCGAGCGCGCCGAATCCGTCGATCCCGCAGTCGCTTTCGTGCCGATCGTAGGGCCGGAAACGCCTCCGCACCGCACGGGCGACGCGTCCGGCGACAGAACCGCGCCGCGCGATAGCGCGGATACTCCGCATCGGCGGTCGAGTGATGATGCCCCGCTGCGTATTCCGGAGCGCAACCGCGGTCGGTGTGCCGAGCTGTCGCTGCGGCTGATCAAGGCGCTCACCGGCAGTTCGTCGATCAGGCTGCCGGAGCGGATTATCGGCATGGACGGTATGTCGGCCGGGGAGGTGCAGGACGCGGCGGGTGGGCAGCTGCGCGGATACGGCGATCACGGCGAGATCGCGCGGGTGTTGGCCACCATGCCGGAGGGTTCCTCGGCACTGGTCGTCGACGACTACAACGCCCCGGTCGACCAGTACCAGGTCGGCGCGCACGCATACGTACTCGTGCACGAGAACGGCGGCATCGTGGTGCGCGATCCGGGTGCGGGCCGGGTCGAGCGATTCCCACCGACCGTGCCGCGTGAAATCCGTGGCACCTACGCCATTGTGTTCGATGCCGAGGGAAAGCCGCTGCATCCGCTCGGCGCTGAACCGGGCGCCCAGCACTCGACCGATCCCGCGGTCCGCATCGGCCGATCCCTCGACGCGCAACCCGATCAGGTGCGGGAACTGCTGCGGCAGACCGAGATCGGCCGCCAGCTCATGGCCGAGTTCGATACCGGGCCGGTACGCGACAGATTCGAGTCCGACGCCGCCGACGGCCGCGCCGGTGAGTTCCGTCGCCGCGAGCTGAGCGCCATCGCCTACACCTCCGGCGCCGATCATGTGCAGCAGGCCCTCACCCTGGCACACGAATCCGTGCATGCCGAACGCTATGTCTCGGGCCGAACGGGCGATCTCCGGTCGATGACGCGCGAGGAATTCGTCCGGACCATGGTCGACGAGGAAGCGGCGGCGACCGGGCGACGATTCCAAATGGCGCAGGAGTTCCGGGATCTCGGCCACGACATCAAGGTGCACCCGCTCGAGCAGACCTACATCGACGCTCGCGATCGCGCCGCGGCCGACCTGGCGGCGAGCGATTCGACGCTGAGCCCGGCCGAGATCCGGCAGGCGGCACACGAGGTCGGCGTCGATGCCCTGCGCCAGCAGATCGCGACCCACGAGTGGCGAAACGGCAAGAACTACACCGATTTCTACGGCAGCACCTGGGACACCGCGCATGCGGCCATGGCCGAAACGCCACCGGGCACCCGCATGCACGAAATCGACTCGCCCGAACGGGTCGCGGAAATGCGCGCCGCGGCCATCGATCGCGAGGCGGCGCTGCGGCATCTCGGTGAGGTCTCGGAAGATCTGACCAAGCGAGCGGCGGCCCTCGGGATCGATCCGACGCTCGGTCGAGAGCCACTGCAGCGCCAGATCGCCGACCGGCTGCAGCGGATCACGAATGAGCTTGCCGGACAGGATGTCCCGCCGCAGCGTCAGGCGCGGCTGCGCACCGAAGCACACGACCTGCGCAGGCTCGCCGATCTCGCGGACCAGCGCCAGCACGCCCAGGCGACCTACGGTCACCGCGCCGATCAACTGGCCGCGACGGCCTTCGCGGAAGTGTTGGGCGAGCACCTGCGCAACACCGATGCCCGCATGCTCAACGAACACATCGTTCATATTCCCGGCGAGCCCGACCGGCTGATCATCGCCTCCGGTACCAATGACCATCAGCGGGTGCTGGCAGAGGCGCGGCGCAACCCCGAGATCCGGGACCTGCTGGCGCGACCGGATGTCGTGCGCGAGCATCTGAATGTCGATACCGACCGGACCGGCCGCATTCGGGTCGAGGCGATCGACGAGCCATCGCCGCGCCAGTTCGATCGCGTCAGCGACCTCACCCCCCTCGACCGGGCGGGCGAGGCCGAGCGCGAGCACATCGCGCGAATCCGGGAGCAGCTGGCGGACACCGAAATCGGCCGCTGGGCCGACGAGGTGCTCACCAGGCACGATGTCAAGATCGTGCACGAATCCGGTGCCGACGACCGCTACTACCCGAGTCGCCGGATTCTCGCGCTCGATGTCGGCGCCTCCGATGCGAAGCAGATGGTCGCGCTCGTGCACGGTGCCATCCATGCCGAATTGGCTCATGCCCGTGAGACGCCGGGCGGTGCGCAGGAGCGCATGCGACTGCCGCGCGAGGAATACGTCGCGCGGATGCTCAATGAGGAAACCAGGGCGCACGCCTTGGAAATCATTGCGGCAAAACAACTCCGGGCGGCCGGACACGATATCGCCGAGACTTCGCTCGAACGCACCTACACCAATGCCTTCGACGAGGCTCGCGCCCGCGCACACGACGAGCGTCCGGAGACCCCCGCCGCCGAATTGGATCGGATCGCCAACGAGGCTGGCCTGGACGCGATCCGGCCCGAAGTGGCCGCCCATCGTCTCGAACATTCGAACGAAACCCACGCCGAGTTCTACGGCAACGCATGGGATGACGCGCACGGTATTCGCTCGTTCGACGATATCGTCCGGGCGGCCATCGATTCCGGCGAGCGCGAGGTCACGGTGCTCAGCCAGGGCAGTACCGTCGATTCCGCCAGGAAGGTCGAGCTGGTCCGGTTCAACAATGGCACCGAGCTGATCCGCAAGACCGTTCTGAATCCGCGTCACGCCGTCGCCGAACGGCTGGCCTCGCTGCTCGGGCGCACCATCGGTGCGAATGTGCCGGAGGTGTTCCACGACAAAGCCAAGTCCAATGTCGTCTACATGGAGAAGCTCGCGGGACGCGTTGCGGCCGAACGGCATCCGCAGTTCATCGACGTGCACGAACTCGGCTATGCCGATACGGTCGCCGGTCGTGCGCTCGGTCTGCTGGACGCGCTGATCCGAATTCCGGACCGCGATGGCAATGGCTGGATGATCGGCCCGCAGCGCGAAGTGCTCGGCATCGATCACAGTCGCGGATTCGAAGACAGCGCGGCGGCACGAGATGCGTTGAGCCCGTTTGCCGAACACTTTATGCGCCGCAATGGCGACACCATCGAATTCATCGACCACCACCTGCCGCGCGCAGTGGTGGACGCGATCACCGAACGCGTCGCCGCACTGCGACCGGAGTTCGAGAAGCACGGTCGCGGCGCGTGGCACGACACGGTCATGTCCCGGCTCGCCGAAATCCGCGCGCACGCAAGTGAACTGCCGCCACAACACGGCGCGGGCGATATCGCGTTGCGTCCGGAGGATCCGAGCGGGCACGAGGCGGAAATCGATGACCGCCCGAATGCCTACACCAACCGGTACGGCGGTGATAACCAGCACGGCATCCACGGCCGAGTCGACGCCGATGGTGTCCTGCGCGCGACGGTCCGGGTCGGCGACGGCACCCCGACCGGGCGCGAGATGTTCCGGGACATGATGCGGGAGCTCGGTCATCAGGTGAGCGAGATCCGTGCCGAATGGAATGCCGACGACCGGGTCCGGGACAATCTCGACACCTTCAATGCCGGTATGCAGGAGCTGTTCCTCACCCCGGAAGAGGCGGCGCGCCAGACCTTTACCGGCAAGCTGGCCGTCGAACTCGGCTTCACCGAGGTCACCTTCGACAACGAGGCGATGCGCGGCCGACCGGGCGAATACGAGAAGGTCGTCGCGCACTTCAGCAGGCCGGAGACCCCCGAATCGGTGCACCGGCCCGAGGCGTCGGGCGACGGCACGAACTCGCCGGAGTTCCGGCCAGGAACCAATGACCCCGCCGACTCGACGGGTGCCTGGCAATCTCGACCCCGTGATCTGACCGGTGGTCCGGTGTGGCAAGTGTTGGAGCGCACCGAGGTGGGCCGGGAGGCGGCGGCCACGCTGCGTGCGGCGGGTGCGGGCGTGCGATTCGGCGAGGCGGGCGAATCCGGCATCCGGGATTCGTTCAACGGCCGCACCATGGATATCTCCGTCGACACCCGCGACCGCGGCCAACCCGAGCAGGCGCAGGCCCTGGTCCGCGCCGCGGTGCTCGCCGATGCCGCGATCTCGGGTCGGGTGCCGGTGGATCCGGCCGGTATTCGCGCCAGCGATCGCTCGGATTATGTCGCGGCACAGCTGCGCACCGAGGCCGAGGTACTGGGCAGGCAGGCCGAATTCGGTCGTGAGCTGCGCGCGGCCGGATATCCGGAGTCGAGCTCGATGCACGATCTCGCGGATGCGGCATACACCAGGGAGCTGCACAAGCAGTATCTGGATGCCTACGACGCCGCCGTGCGGGCCGCGGATCCGGCGCTGGGAGCCGAAGAACTGCGCCGACTCGGCCGCGAAGCGGGCATCGATGCGCTGCTGTCCGGCGATATGTTCGACTCGCCGATATATCCGAGCGAGGGCGCGAGCCTGCGCGATATCCACGGCGGCACCTGGGACGCCCATCAGCATCCGGATGGGGCACCGGAGCATGTGCCGTCGTCGCCGACGCAGGCACGGGAACTGCAGCGCCTTGTCCGCGAACACGCCGCGCTCACCAGGGAACTGCGCGCGTCCGCGCGCGAATGGGACCGTGCCGTCCGACGATTCGGCGGCTTCGATCCCGATACCAACAGAGCCGATCGCGAGCTCATGGAACGCGGTCGAGAGGCGGTGGCGGAGAGCAGGATCCGACCTCACGATCCCGATTCGGGCTGGACCCATCGCCACAACGCGCTCGCCGAGGCGACCCGGCGGCACGCCGAGCTCGAGGCGCGGCACAATCGACTCGTCGATGAGATCGCCGCACGCGTCGGTCGCGATGTCCTCACTGCGGAAGTTCGTGCGGGCGACGGCAATTGGCTGCACGATCGGGTCGCCGTGCTGCCGGGCGAGCCTCCGCGCGTGCTCGTGGTCGACGCTCGCGGCGATCACGGCGCGATATCCCGCGCGGCGGGCGACCCCGGCAGCGATCTGCACCGCGCGGTCCACTCTGGCGAGGCCGTCGCGGAACGACTGCGGGTCAGCGTCGACGATTCCGGGGCCGTGCGGGTGCGCCGGGAATCGGTCGATCTGCGTGCCGCGTGGGTCGAGGACGGCGCCGCGGCGGTCCGGCGGGAGGTTGCCGAGAGCATGGTCGCGCCGCGACCGCCGGACGAACCCACCGGAGCGTCGCCATATCTCGACCAATCGATGGCCGAACTCACGCAGGCGGCGCTGAAGCGGATGCAGCGCATCCTCGGCGGCAACGACCTCGGGCGTTGGGCGATGGAAGTCCTTGCACGGCACGAGGTTCAGATCCGCTTCAGTCTCGATTTCGATTCCGCACTGTACGACGGCAAGCAGCACCGTGGTCTCGATACCGGCTACGACCCGGCCTCGAATACCCTGCTGCTGGCCCTCGCCCCGACATCCCATGCGCACGCCGAGGCGGCGATCCGGACGGCCTTCCTTGCCGAACAGCTGGGCGCGCCGCACGGTCCGCTCGAGCGGCTCACCCTGGGCCGCGACGAGTACGTCAACTTGATGCTGGACCGGCAGGCCGTGGCGCACGCCAGAGCATTCGAATTCGACCGGTGGCGGCTATTCGGCGCCGAAGGCGTCGTGCCCCTGGACACTTTGCTGTCCAAGGCCTACAAAGACGCGTTCAAACAGGCGCAGCAACAAGCCGAGCGGGCCTACCGCGACAATCGCGCGATCGCAAGCACCATGATCGATGCCGCCGCCCATCAGGCCGCCGCACGCGAGGTCCGCAACCGACTTGTCGAATTGGGTCCGCACCTCGACGGCGGTGACCTGGCCGCGTTCTATCGCGCGCAGTGGGACAGTGCGCACGGGATCGCACCTCAGCACGGCGAAGCGCCACCGGTGCGGCACACCGATACCCCGGCCATTCGGGACCAGCGCGCCCGTCAGTACGCGGCTGAGATCGAATCCCTTCGCCTGCTGCGTGATTCGGGCCGGTTCGTTCCGGTCGGTCCCGCCGAACGCGCCTACACCGACGCCTACGACCGGGCCTATCGGCGTGCTGAGCGTGCCGCGGCCCGCTCCAACGACCCCACCGCGATCCGGCCGGAGCGGGCGGGCTACGAAGCCGGGCGCGACGCACTGCGCAAATACCTCGACAAGACCGGACTGGAGGAGGCCGAGGTCGCGTTCGATGTCGCGCGCCACGCCGACGACAATGTCGACAACTATCGTCCCTGGGATACCGACGTCGCCGACCCGGCGACCGGACACCACGCCGATACGGATGCGCCAACGCGCCAGCTCTCCGACAAAGAGTCGGCCGACCTGGTGCGCCGCGCGCTCGATCACGAACTCGCCAAGGATCCAGGTGGTACGCGCCTGACCCCTCGAGTCGCCGAGTTCCCGGGCCACGAGCCGGTGGGGCGTCGACGACTGGTGGTCGTCGCGGCGGAGGGCCAGCACATGGATGCGCTGCGTGAGCTGGCCGCGACGCGGCCGGAGTACTCCACCGTGTTGTGGGACGGTACGCAGCGGATCGAATATCTGCAGGTAGGGCCCGGTTCCGATGGTCTGCACGACGTCAGTTCCATACCGGATGCGGTGGCCGAGGGGCCATATCGTCGCCCGACCGAAGACGAGGCCGCGGCCGAGATGCTCGCGCATTACCTGCGTTTCCGCGCCGCCGGGCAAACCGCTCTCGGTTTCGACGCCTGGGTGCGGCAACTCGGCCCGGACTGCTTCAACACCCGCGACAACGCGTCCGCGGCTCTCGAAGGCCGACTGCGGCTCGACTTCATGGCCCGCGGCTATGCGATGGCCGAGGCCGACCCGTCGGTGGCGGAGCCACATCCCGCCGAGGTGACCCGCCGACTCATGACCCGTCAGGTACCGATGCCGGTAGGTACCGACCCGACCGGCGAGGTGCGTGCCCGGCGCTGGCCGCAGTTCACACAGGTTGCGGTCAACACGCGCACGTGGGGTTTCCCGATCACACTGCAATCGGACGGCAATGGTGGTTGGCGGGTCGCGGCGCCGGGCGGGGAGGGCCACGCCGCGGATGTGCTGGCCCGGCAGTTCCAGGGCATGTCGGATACCGATTCGGCGCGGCTGGCCGACCGGATCAGCAAGATCCTGCTCGACGGTAAAGCGGATCTGAACGAGCACGGTGCCCCGAAGGGTCTGCTGCGCAGGATCACCGACCGGCTGTCCTTCGGATCCCGCTCGGACCAGGGCGATTCCGGTAGCCGACCGGTCGATCGGCCACGGCCAGCAGATGATTCGTTCGACGCGCCGGAGTTCCCGCACGGTGATCCGGACGAGGGTGCGCAGGATCGGGAGGCCACGCAGCACCGCCGGGACGAGCTGAATCGGCTGGCGGCCGAGAACGCGCAGGCCGTGCGTGAACGCGACGAGGCAAGGCTGGCCGGGGATTCCGAGCGGATCACGGCGGCCGAGGCCCGCGTCGAGCGGCTCGATGCCGAGTTGGCGGCGGCACAGCATCGCGATGCGCTCTTGCGCGCGGGTGCGATTCCGGTGACCGATCGGGTCGGTGTGGTGCCGGGCGAACCCGCGCGGATCTACTTGGTCGGCCGGGGCCATGACGACCCGTTCCGGGTGCTGGACGCGGCGGCGGCCGACCATCCGCAGTTGGCCGAATTGCGGCGGACACCGGGCACCGTCGTGCGCGAACTGCGGATCGGACCCAATGGCGAGACACGGGTGCTGCGCATCGATGGGGAAGTGGCGCAACGGGAATCGACCGAATCGCGGCCGGGTGCGCAGGTCGCGCGTCGGCCCGATGCGCAAGTCGAACAGCAGCCCGTCGCCGAGGCCGGTGGCGGCGGGAAGAAGCCGCCGTCCCAGCCGCCGGTGTCGCTCGGATCGCCGGACGATCCGGGCGCCGATCCGGCACGGAACTCGAACTCCGACAATGGATCCGTCGACCCGGATGCGCCCCGCCGCGTGGTCATCGATGCCAACGGCGATGCGGTACCGCTGCGGCTCACACCGGAAGGCGACCACTGGCGCGTCGAAGCACCCGAGGAAAGCGGCCCACCGGCGCGATCGTCGGAGTCCGAACCGCCGGAACGGAAGTCGCCGCTGCGTCGGGCCTGGGAACGCATTCGGGAGAAGCTGCGGGTGCGCGGCTACGTCGGCGACTATCCCAAGTATCCGTCGGGATCGGGTGAGGACCGCAAGGGGCAGACGGCGCTGAAGGATGCCGTCGAGCATGCGCCGGAGCTGTTCGAACACCACCCCGCCCAGCCGAGTCCGCATCCGCCGCAGACATCGGGGCACGACGTCGTGGCTCGCCCCGCGCCGGAGCATTCGGACCAAGCCCTCAATTTCGCCCGGATCGCGAAGGAGGGCTGGACCGCGTGGCGCAACCGTGAGCATCTTCCGATCCTGAACAAGCTCTCCGGCCGAATCCGAGACGTGGCAGGCGATTTCGTGGCTCCGCGCACTCCCGACGGCGAGGAATACCGGTTCTGGGTCAGCGATGCCGACCCGGATCTGGTGCGTCAGACCGTCACCGAACTGCTCGAGGTCGAAGCGATCGCACCGGAGGAGGCCAAGGCCGTTCTCGAGGAGGCGCTCGCCGTCGCCGATCCGGAACAGCGGCAACGCATCATCGACGATCTGGAGAACTTCGACCTCATCTCCCACGACGAGGCCAGGGCGCTGGAGGCGCAACCGCCACCCGCACCACCGGATCCGGGTGCCGAACTCGACGGCCCGCCGCCATCGGACGAATCGCTGACCGATACCGCGCACCGGCTCGGCATCGATCTGCCCGATGAGAGCCCGGAAACCATCCAGCGGGTGCTCGCCGAGCAGGAATTCCGGGCCATGCGCGAGGCGGCCGCGATCGCCGGACTCGCCGAGGCGGCGGACCGCTTCAACGAGGAGGTCACGCGTCCCTACGTTCGGGAGGATCTGGGCGGTTCGGGGCCCGAGTTGGACGGCCCGAGGCCTCCGGCGGGCGAACTCGACGATCCCGACGCCCGCGCTCGAATCGACGAGGACGACGACTACTTCGATGAGGACGACGAGGCGGCCGAGCAGCCGAAAGCGCGCTGGGGCGTGCAAGATGCCGAGGGCCGTCCGGTGCCGCTGGCCGACCGGGTCAGCATTTTCGACGACAACCCGATGGGCCGCTTCCTCAAGGAGCTGATCAGCGCCTTCGACGGGCACCCCGGCCTACAGAATTACATGCCCGTCGGCAATGGCTCCGACCCGCTGCGCGAATGGGGCGATATCGGGTCGGGCCAAGAACTGGGCCGCGACCAGGGCCCCCGGGTGTTCTTCGAACACGCGCTGCGCCGCGACCAACTGCGCGATGAGGTATCGACCTGGGCGCAGATGTTCGGTCTCGACCTGAACGATGTGAACACCAGGAACGTCGATCCCACGCTGCGCCGACTCTGGGCCGAGCACGATGCGCGCGTCGCCAGGGTCGCCGAATTCGCCACGGCCGCCGAACCGCATCTGCACGCCGAATCGCAGGAGCCCGTCGGCGAGGTCCACGGTGATCAGGTCGCCCGGGTTCCGGTCGGTGATGGCGCGCCGGACCGGCTCGTGGTCATCGACGGACCATTGGACCGGGCGGACGCACTGGCCAAGGCGCTCGCCGATGATCCGGCGCTGGCCGAAGCGCTGAATCGCGGCGAGGTCGAACTGGACTACCGAGCCGCCCGTGAGGACCGGCTGGGACAGATCCACCTCGACCCGGTGGAAACGCCCGAGGTGTATCACCATCGGGAGACCATCGATGGCCGGGAGCTGGTCGTGACGATGGTGCGCGATAACGACGGTCACTGGCGTGCGGTCCAGGCGCCGGTCGACGCGCCGACCGCCCACGATCCGGCCGATGCCGCCACGCCGCCGCGCACGCGACTCGAGATCGTCCGCGAACTCGTCAATGTGGCAAGGGAACTCCGTCTCATACCGGAGGATCTGCACCCGGATCAGGTAGCGCAGACGATCGCGGAACTGAAGCTGGCCAATGCGCTGCGGGCCGGGCAGGTCGAGGCGCTGGCCGATTTCGCGCGCACGATGGATCAGATCTCCAACTTCAACGATATCGGCGATGCGCGCGGCCAACTCGCGCACCGACTCGATATCCCCGAGGCCGAGCTGACACCGGAACGTGCCGGGGCCGCACTAGCCGATGAGTCGTGGCGAAATGCCCGGCGCGATCAGCAATTCAAGGATCTGGTCGACTATGCCAAGCGGCTGCGCGAAATCGACCTCGACGCGGTCAATGCCGCGCGGGATCGGTTGGCTTCCCGTCTCGGACTGGTGGATTCGAAGCCGATACAGCCGCCGAAGGTCAAGGTGGCCGATGACGGCGAGATCATTCGCTCGTTGGACGCGAACGGTTTGGATCCGGCCAAGCTGCGCAAGGTGATCGCCGGGCTGGAGGCCGCCGGTAAGCACGATCGGGTGGTCGATGCGCTCACCGAATACCTGCGAGAGCTGATCGATATCGATCCGTACTCCGATGTGCCGCGCGGTGATCTCAGCGCCGATCCGCGCGCCGCTGGGGAACCGCCGATCCATGAGCTGGGCGCTGTCCGGGCATTGCGCGAAATCATCGCCGAGGCAATGCAATCCGGGAATGTCCTCGATCTCGGACGGGTGCTCGCCGAACATCCGGGCCGCGACGGCAACCACCACCTGCCGGGCCAGGAGAGCTCCAACCGGCACGGGCGACCGGAGCCCAGTCGCGATTGGGCTCGGCTGGTCGGTGTCGATATCGCGGATGCGGACGACGCGACCTTCCGCAAGGTCTACGAGGCATATCGCGACGGCAAGATCGAGAAGCACGAAGGGCTGAGCCCCGCCGATCTGACCAAGGAAATCGCCAGCATCCGTGCCGAGATCCGCGCGCGGGCCGAGCGGATTCGGGAGCTGGCCGCGCTGTACGACGAGTACTCGTCGGCGCCTGAGGAGTTGGCGTCGGGTGGTTCGGATCCGGGGGTCGGTACAACGTCGAAGTTGGGTGGGCCGGATGGTGGGCCTGCCGCGACGCCGCCGGGTGGTTCCGAGTCCGGATCGGGTGGTTCGCCGAAGGTTGGTGGATCGGATGATGGTGGGTCCGGTGCGCCGCCGCCGTCGGGTGGTTCCGAGCCCGGGGTCGGTGGATCGCCAAAGGTGGGCGGACCTGGCGATGGTGGGTCTGCTGGCCCGCCCCCGGTTGGTCGCGAGCCCGGATCTGGTGGATCGGATGAAGATGGATCCGCTGCGACGTCGCTGCAGTCGGATGGTTCGGCGGGATCGGGTGGATCGCCGAGGGTTGGTGGATCGGATGACGGTGGGTCTGCTGGCACGCCACGGCCGGGTGGTTCCGATCCCGGATCGGGCCAGACGCCGAAATCGGGTGGGCCAGAGGGCGGTAGGGCCGCACGTCATACCCCAAGTGGTGAAGACCCTGCCTCGCAACCGGATTCGGCCGAGATCCCGGACACTCGGTCGGAGTGGAAGCGGCGGATGGATGCCGAGCAGGCCGAGTGGAATGCGCGGATGCACGCGGAACTCGATGCGTGGGTCGCCCAGATGCGTGGCGGCGAGGAGGTGCCGCCGAGCAATGCGACCGATCCGCGCTCCAGGATCGATGAGGCGCTGCGGCGCGAATCCGAGGCCGCCGAGGAAAGTTTCCGGCGTCGCGCCGAGGAGCGCGAGGCTGAGCATCAGGAGCTGATGGATCACCTCGATGAGTTGGCTCGTCGGCTGGAGGAGGGATCCGGCGAACCCGACTCGCGCGAAGAGGCTGTGCCGGAACACAATTCGGGGCGGATCGATGCGGCACTGGAGCGTGAAACTGCGGCAGCGGAAGAAGCGTTCCGGCTTCGCGATGAGGAAGGTGAGGCCAAGCATCAGGAGCTGATGGATCACCTCGACGAGTTGGCACGTCGACTCGAGGAGCGGTTCGCCGATCTGGAAGAGATCGCCCCGGATCCGCATTCGGCGGAACCGGAGTCTCGGATCGATGCGGCGTTGGCACGTGAGTCGGCGGCGGCGGAGGAAAGTTTCCGGCGTCGGGACGAGGAGGGCGAGGCCGAGCATCAGGAGCTGATGGATCGCCTCGACGAGTTGGAGCGTCGGCTCGAGGACCTTCGCCAGTCGGATGAGGGTCCGGAAGAGGATGGACCCGAGCCCGCCGCACCGTCATCCGGACCGCCGCACGACCCGTCGAGCAGCCCGGAGGCCGGTGCGAAAGCGGTTCCGGTTTCGGACGAGGGCGATGGTTCGCGGCCGCGTGATCCGTCGGTGAGCCGGGAGTCGCGCGTGAAGCCGGTTTCGGGTGAGGGTTCGCGACCGGGCGATCCGTCGGTGAGCCGGGAGTTGGGTGCGAGGCCGGTTGCGGTTTCGGGTGAGGGTGAGGGTTCGCGGCCGGGCGATCCGGCGGAGGGTCGGGAGTTGGGTGCGAGGCCGGTTGCGGTTTCGGGTGAGGGTGAGGGTTCGCGGCCGGGCGATCCGGCGGAGGGTCGGGAGTTGGGTGCGAGGCCGGTTCCGGTTTCGGGTGAGGGTGAGGGTTCGCGGCCGCGTGATCCGGCGGAGGGCTCGGAGTCGGGCGTGAGGCCGGTTGCGGTTTCGGGTGAGGGTTCGCGGCCGCGTGATCCGGCGCACAGCCCGGAGTCGGGCACGAAACCGATCCCGGGCTCGGACGAAGGCGACGGTTCGCGGCCGAACGACCCGAATGTGGATGGGGCAGCGGAGAAGTCGACGCCACGTGCGCCGGAACATCCGCCGCTGCAGGAGCAATCGCGTCCGATCATCGACGAATGGTCCAAGCGCAGCCCCAGAAAGATTGCCAAGGTCCTCGCGCGGCGGCATGGGATCGAGGTGGAGGGCTTCCGCCGCAAGGGCGTCGATCCGGAGGTGGTGCGGGAAATCGCGCGCGCCGTGGACGAGATGCTGACCAAGCATCCGCAGATGAAGCTCGCGGGCATTCGTATCGAACCCCGTAGCGCGAGCCACCCCGAGGGCGGTGTCGCCTACACGAGCACCAGTCCCCGCGTCGGCCCGGATGCGCCGCTGTCCGAACGCCTCCGGCAGGTGACCCCGTCGATCATCGTCCTCGAGGAGTCCGCGCGCGGACAGTCGTGGGGCAACGACCCGGACACGCTGGCGTCGAAGACCAGCCGCGACGGAATGCGGATCATCGGCGCGGACCGCCCCACATACGGCGTGGTCGTGCACGAACTCGGCCATGTACTGGATTACGCCGGGCAGGGCCGCGCACAGCAGCGCGCGCTGGACGCGCTGCGCGACCACTACCTCGCCACCCGAGCCAACCCCACCGAGGCCGATTTCCGTGCCTGGGTCGACCAACTCACCCGCTACAGTTTCGACGGCGACAACCTGGACCCCGGCGAAGCCCTCGCCGACGCCTTCCGCGAGGTCGAGCGCTACGGCGACAACGCATCCGAACCCGCCCAAGTCCTCCACCGCCTCTTGGTCGACGAGGCCCGAGCGGGCGCATCGAGTTCGGTCAAATATGTCAACCGAGCCCTCCCGGTCCCGGTCGAATTGTGGCCCGTCGGCTCCGATATCGGACAGCACCACCACAATTCGCAACGATCGTCGGACCCGCAGTCCACTCCGGCCCACCCGGAACAGCCCGGTCCCGGCGACCCACCCGAACAGCCTGGTCGCGGCGACCACCCGGAACAGCCCGGTCCAGCCGACCAACCGGAGACCGCGAACTCGCGTCCGGAACAGTCGGGTGTCGGCGACCAATCGGATTCCGCGAACTCGCGTCCGGAACAGTCGGGTGTCGGCGACCAATCGGATTCCGCGAACTCGCGTCCGGAACAGTCCGGTGTCGGCGACCAATCGGATTCCGCGAACTCGCGTCCGGCGCGCCCGGAACAGTCCGGTGTCGGCAACCAACCCGAGACCGCGAACTCGCGCACCGACAAGCCAGTTGCACAACAGCCGCCCGCTTCCGACCCACAGCTCGTCCCGGCCGCCCCAGCACCCGGCGACCGTCCGGAAGCGGCGACACCGCACTCCGATAACGCGCCAGTGGCCGAAGCCGGTGGCGGCTCCAAGAAGCCCCCCGCCGAACCTCCCGCCCCACCGTCATCCAACCCGGACGAACCCCCACCATCCGATCGAAACGAGCCGGATGCCTCCGAGTCGAACGCCCCCTCGGCCTCCGACCCGATCGAGCCGGAGCCCGTCGGGCGCAATGAGCAGGAAGCGCCCGAGCGCGAAGCTGAGCAGTACAAGCCGGAATCGGCCGAGCAGAGCGCACCGGAAGCCGCCCGCCGGAGCGAGCCGGATGCCTCCGGGCCGAATCAACCCCTGGTGTCCGGCCGGGACGAGCCAGAGGCTGGCAATCGGAGCGAGCGAGAAGCGCCCGAGCAAGAAGCTGAGCAGAACGAGCCGGAATCGATCGAGCAGAGCGGACCGGAAGCCGCCCGCCGGAGCGCGCCGGAGGCATCCGAGCCAGAAGCCGAGCAAAACCAGGCGGAAGCAGCCGGACCGGGTCGGCACGAGGCGGTTGGGCGGAATCAGCCCGAGGCAGCCGGGCAGAACAAACCGAAGGCGGCTGAGCGCAGCGCATCCGAGTCCGATGAATCCGGGGCTTCTGGTCGGGATGAGCCGGAGGTGTCCGGTCGGAACCAGCGGGAGTTGTCCGAGCCGGAAGCGGCTGAGCGGAACGAGCTGGAAGGGCCTGAGCAGGACGGGCCGGAATCGAGTGGACAGAGCGAGCCGGAGGCGTCGAGTCGGAATGAGCCTGAGGCAGCCGGGCAGCGCGAGCCTGAGACGGCCGATCGGAGCGAGGCGGGAGAAGCGGGTAAGAGCGAGCCGGAAGCGGCTGGGCGCAAGGAGGTTCCGGGCGGGGACGAGGAGCGGGCGACGGGGGATGGAAGTCGGGCGGCCGGGGATGCGCATGATGAGGCCGTGCGGGCGCATGCGGATGCGGTTGCGCGGCGGGATGCGCTCGCGGCTCGGGTGCGCGAGCTCGCGGATCAATTGCCGCCGCAGGAGGATCCGGATGCGTGGACGCCGCGGCGGATTCGGGCGACCATTGCCGAATTCGCGGGCAGGCGTTTGATTTCGGATGCGGATCGCGCCGTCATCGGTGAAATCGCGCGGCTCGCACCCGAGTTCGTGCGGGTGGATGCCGAGGTGGGTGAGCTCGCGGCGCGGATCGGGTTGATCGACGAGTACGACCGGTTGCTGCAGGAGCGGCAGGATCTGGTGCGCGAACGAGAGTTCGTGCGGGCCAAGGCCAATGAGCGTGCCGCCAATATGGGGCTCGACGATTCGACCGAATGGGTGCGGCGGGATCCGGATTCGCGCGACGAGGCGATCCAGGGGCTGCACACCCGCGCGCGCACCGATGTCGTCGAGGTGGAGGGTGGCCTCGAGGAGGCGAACCGTCAGGTACGCAGTCCGGTCGAAGGCGATGAGCAGGGGCGTCGCGAGGAGGCGCTGCGCAAGCTGATCGCGGCGACCGAGGATTTCGAATCCCTCGACGACCAGATCCGCGGGATCGACCAGCGGCTGTCCGAACTCGAGGACCAGGGCGTCGCCCGGCACCGGCCACCTTCGGAGGAGGGCGCCGCCGAAATCGACCGGATGGCACGCGAACGCGCCGAGGAACTGCGCCAGATCAAACCCCGCCGCGGCATGCGCGACGACCTCGCCGTCCGCCTCGGCGTCATCGACGAATCGGGACATCCGGATGAGGCGGCGCTGCAGCCGGATCGGCTGCCCGACACCATCGCCGAACTGCGCGATCGGGCCGCGGAAACCACGCTGTACGGGGACGAATACCGCGCCCGGATGCGCGAGATCGACGCCTTGGCCGACGCCGCTGACGATGTGCACCAGGCGCACAATCGCATCGGCCGCCTGCAGGACGAAATGGCAAGGGCCGCGGGCGTATGGCGTCAGCAGGTCGAGGCCGAGGGCGGCCGCATGGTAACCGACCGGGTCGGCATCGTGGAGGGTGAGCGGCCGCGCATCATCGTGTTCGGTCCGCGCAGCGACCCCGCGTCGCCGCGCGCGGATCATGATCACGCGCTCGCCGATGCGCTGCGCCGTGACCCCGCTGTCGCGCAGGCGATGGTGCGTCCCGAGACCCGCGTCGAATACCGTCAGGTGCTCGCCGATCGCGAGGGCAATACCCGCACGGTGCATCTGGCGCCGCCGGATATCCGCCGCCTGAGCACCGGCTGGCACAACGGCAGGCGCATGGACATGACGTCCTGGGTCGATGCCGAAGGTGTTGTGCACCACGTCGATCCGACCCGACCGGACTGGGTGGGCAATCGCGACGGCGGCACGGTGCCCAAGAAGTTCACCCCGAAGGATCCACCGGACGGGGTGAGCGGCTGGGCGATGGAGGATGTCGTCAACGACATCACCTTGCCCACCGATGACGTCCCGCCGGGCGAGATCGCGGAAAGCACGCTGCCCGTGAATATGCCGCAGGCACCGGAGCGCTACGACACCTCCGGTGTGCCGCCGGGAACGGGCATATTCGAACAGCATTGGGGCGGTGACGCTTACAACATCACCCGGTTGATCCTGATGGCCGCGCAGACGCCGAAGCATCCCGCGGTGCAGGCGTGGATTCAGCGCCATCCGGAGATCGGTGAGTGGGTGCAGGCGCGGCCGTGGCTGCAGAAGATTCCGCCGTTCGGCACCGTCTTCCGCAACTACGAGTGGTTCGCGGGGCCGGAACGCAATATTCAGCCGATGCACCGGCCCTGGGATCCGGCCGAACACGGCAACCCGGCCGATCGGGTGGAGATTTCCGAAGGGCTGCAACGCGAATGGGATCGTGACGCCGCCAACTGGCGTCGAGTGCAGGACTGGGCCGATGCCGAATACGACCGGTTCCTCGCCGATGACAGCGATATCGACCGGATCGTCGACGGCCTGGATGCCCATCGGCGCGCCCAACAGCAGGCCGCGGCGCGCGATGTGGTCGGCGCCGTAGCGGACCGGCTGGTCACCGGTGATCGGGGCATCGATCCGACGCGCGATGTCGAGGCGCAGCTGCGGCGCATCGATGCCGAAACCGACCGCGTCGCAGCCGATGTCGCCGAGCGCTTCGCTACCGACGACCCGGTCGCGGTGCGCGACACCATCGCTGACATTCGTGAACTGTTGAGTGCCGGTGCCGATCCGGATGCCATTGCCGCGATCCTGGCCCAGCACATGCGCCACGACGTACCGGATTTCACCCGTGCCGAAATCGCGCAGATCAAGAACCACCTGATGGTGGACGAACATCTGGTGCGCGACTACACCGATCCCAATGGCGCCTATGTCCGTCGCCCGATGGATCGCCTCGCCGACGTCGCCGAGGCATGGCACCGCCTGATGGCGGGCGAACCGCTGCCCGCCGATCTCGTCCTGCTCCAGGACGCCCGCGCCGAATCGAACTTCCTGCGCGCCAATCCCGGCGCCACCTGGCGGGCCGCCAATACCCACGCCATCGGCCTCGGCTTCCACTGGGACGCGAACCGTCCGCCGCTCACCGACTGGCGCGCCGAGATCCCCTATGCGGTGAACACCCTGGCCCCGGACCCGGCCTGGTCGCCGCCCGCCGATCGCGGGCCGGAACTGCCGCCGGATGAGCCGCCGTTGGGTGCTGTTGCGCCGAAGCCGGATACCCCGGGCTCCGGTGGCGACGCGCGTCGCCCCGAATCCCCCGGTTCGGACGCCGACCCGGGGGCGGATCCACGCCCGGACGGACAGGCCGAATCGCCTCGCAACCCAGCGTCGGAGGGCGATCCCCAGCCGGAAGGCGCTGCGCCGGAGCGGATTCCCGATGCAGCGGTGCGGCAGGCCGAGATCGAACGCATCGCTGACGAATGGGCGAAAGCCTTCGTCGCCCGCGAAGAAGCACGAGCGGCACGTGACGAGACGGCATCGGCCACCAGTGCGGAACCGACCGATGAACAGCATTCGGCGACAGCGCGATTCGATGCAGCCGATGCCGAACTGACCCGCCTGAACGAAGAGTTGAGCCGTGCGGTCGCCGACGACATGGCGCATTCCGCAGCGGAAGGTGCCTCGGATCCGTCGACGCCGCACAACGCAGAGAACCCGTCGACACCGCCTACCAACGAACCAGGCGATCCGGTGCAACGTATCGAGGAGGCCCGCCAGCGCGCCGAGGCCGGGTTCGACGAATTGCAGCGTCGGATCGACGAGTGGCACGAGGAGGCGTTGCGGGACAACGAGCGCCGCCATGAGCAAGCCCTTCAGGCGTTGCAAGAGCCGGAACCGTCCGTCTGGCAGGCCACCGCGTCCGCAGCGGATGCGCCGATGCCGCATGCCGACGAGCCGAGCGACCCGCTGCAGCGCATCGAGCAGGCGCGACAGCGGGCGGAGGCCGGGTTCGATGAGTTGCAGCGTCGGATCGACGAGTGGCACGAGGAGGCGCTGCGGGCGAACGAACGCCGCTATCAGCAGGCGCTGGAGTCGCTGAGTGAGCCGGACCCGCGAGGCACTGAGAGTGCGGCGCGTACCGACGCGGACGGCGAGCAGCATCCGCCGCCTGCCGACGATCCGCTGCAGCGTATCGAAGAGGCGTGGCAGCGTGCCGAGGCTGGATTCGATGCGTTGGAGCAGCGGATCGATGCCTGGCATGAGGAGGCCTTGCGGGCAAATGAGCGTCGCTACCAGGAGGCTCTCGATTCGCTGACCGACCCGGGACCGCTAGGCACCGAGAGCAGGGACCCTTCCGACGCGGGCGGCGAGGAGCAGGTACCGCGTGCGGGTGAGCCCGGCGATCCGCTGCAACGTCTCGAGGAGACTTGGCGGCGTGCCGAGGCCGGGTTCGATGCGTTGGAGGATCGGATCGATGCCTGGCATGAGGAGGCGTTGCGGGAGAACGAGCGTCGTCATCAGGAAGCTCTCCAAGCGCTGAGCGAGCAGGGGCCGCCGCGCGGTGAAGGCCGGGCCGGCGCGGGCGGCGAAGAGCATGCCCCGCGTGCGGGCGTGCCCAGCGATCCGGTACGTCGTATCGAGGAGACTGGGCGGCGTGCGGAGGCCGGGTTCGATGCGTTGGAGGATCGGATCGAGGCTTGGCATGAGGAGGCGTTGCGGGAGAACGAGCGTCGTCACCAGGAAGCTCTCCAAGCGCTGAACGAGTCGGAACCGCCTGTGTGGCAGGGTGCGGCGCGGCCGACTGCTGAGGTGATCTCGGATTCCGGTGCGGCGCACGATGACCCGATGCGCGTCAGCGCTGATGACCAGGCCGGCGAGCCTGGGGACGTGCGAGTGTGGCCGCTCGATGCACCCGAAGAGGAGCACCGGCCGCAGCCGTCCGAGGCGGGTGATGGGGGATCGCAGCATCCGCCGCAGGAGCCGCCGAGTCCGGCGCAACCGGAGCCCAATGAGCCGGGCTCACACGGGTGGCCGCAGGACGGCCCGTCGTGGATACACGAACCTGTCACGCGGGAATTGCGTGATGCGCTGCCCGGCTTGGTCGCTCGGATCGTGGATACCACCGCCGCCCGCCAGGGGATGGAACCCGGCATTGCCGAGGGAGCCCGGCGGCTCGGACTGAATCCGGATGGGTTGAAGCCGCACGAAATACAAAGTGCCGTCAACGATTTGGTCGTGGCAGCGGAGGCCCGCGTCGCGGCGCTGCGGGACCGAGAAAACGTTCCGAGCGCCGAAATGGTGCAGCACTTCGACGATCTTCGTGCGGCCGAACGGGATGCCACCGCGATCAGGGCTGCCGCCAGCACATACCAGGATCAACTGCGCCGCTACATCGAGGCGATCACCGACGAGACCGTGGCCCGACAGGGCGCGGCCGTACTCGCGTCCCGGGACGTACTGACCGGCGAGCGCTGCCATATGGTCGCCGAGGGCGTCGGAATCGCGCCCGACGGTCAGCGGGTAGTCGGCGCGTCGCCATCGTCGGCACCCGAGCAGGTCATGCCCGCCGAGGTGCGCCGCCAGTTGGCCGATCAGGGCATTCATGTCGATTACCGCCACGTCGTGGTGGACGAATCGGGCGTCATCACCGTCACCCCGATCCGCCCGCCGGAGGAAGGCACCGCAGCGGTCGACCCGTCCACTCCGCCGGAGACCCCGGGCTCGGGCTCCGCTCGCCGGGAGACGCCAGGCGCGGGATCCGCTAGGCCGGACTCGCCGGGTTCGGGGTCTGCTGGGCCGGAGTCACCGGGATCCGCTAGGCCGGACTCGCCGGGCTCGGGCTCTGCTAGGCCGGACTCGCCGGGCTCGGGCTCTGCTAGGCCGGGCTCGGGCTCGGGCTCTGCTAGGCCCGATTCGCCGGGCTCGGGCTCTGCTAGGCCGGAGACGCCGGGCTCGGGCTCTGCCAGGCCCGATTCGCCGGGCACGGGGTCCGCTAGGCCAGAGACGCCCGGCTCTGGCTCCGCCGAACCGGAAGCGAACGGCTCCCCTTCACCTGCGGAACACCGTGCGGTACAGGCGGATCCATCCGAAGCACCGCACACCGATGCAAACGGATCGGAATTCGCACCCAGCACGGTGCATGCGGACGGTCTCACACCCGAGGCCCGTGCCGAACTCGAGCGGCTGCGCGCCGAACGCGCCGCGGCCGTGGCCCAGCGGGAGGAATTGCGCGATCTGCGCCGTATCCGGGCCGAAGGGCTGCCCGTCGATGTCGAGCAGGGGCTGCGGCCCGGTCAGCCCTTGGAGCAGACGCTCGAGGAGTTGCGCAACCAGACCATGCTGGTTCAGGAGCAGCAGGCGCGGCACGCGCGCATCGATGCACTCGAGCGCGCGGCCAACGATTTCAACCGTGCCGATGCCGAGGTGACACGCCTCGATGAGGCCATTGCCGCCATCGAACTGTCCGGCGCCCCGGAGGGTGTGCACGCCGAGCTGGTGCGCGAACGCGCGGCACTGGCGGCCGAGCGCGAATTCTGGCGGGCCAAGCGCAATGACCGGGCCGAGCGCTTCGATCTGCGCGATCCCGATCGCGCACTGAACCAGGACAACCTGGAACCGACCATGCGGCGGCTGAGCGGCGATATCGTCGGCACCAGGGACATTGCTGGTACCGGTGATGAAACCAGCAGGTCGGAACCGGAATTGGTGGGCTCGGTCGAACGCACGCAGCGTGAGAACGCCATGTTCAAGCTGCAGGATGCCGCCGAACGGTTCAACGAGGCCGATTCCGCGCTCGCTGACCTGGATCGGCGCATCGCCGCCCTGGAAGGTGCGAATGTCGGTGCGCACCAGCCGCTTTCGGCGGAGGTTCGGGCCGAACTCGACCGATTGGGAGCCGAACGCGCCGCCGAAGTGCTCGCCGGTAAGCCATGGCGCGGGATGCGTGACGATCTGGCCGACCGGCTGGGCGTGAACCGAGACGCGTTGGGCCCCGGCGAGATCGACGCGACCCTGCGCGATGCGGCGAACCGGCTCGAGCCGACCGAGGAGAACACCAGGCAGCTGCGCCTGCTGCGCGAGGCCGCCGATCGAGTCAACCAGGCGGACAATAGGATCGCGCGCATCCAGGACCGGATGGCCGAGCTGGTCGGCGCCTGCCGCGACGCCTTCGACGAAGCGGGTGCCCGTCAGATCACCGATCGAGTGGGTCTGGTCGAGGGTGAACAGCCGCGGATCATCGTGGTGGCACCGCGCGGCACACTGGAACATCCGCGCGCGGGCCACGATGCGGCGCTCGCCGATGCGATTCGACGCAATTCCGCAGTGGCACAGGCGATGACCCGCCCCGAGACTACGGTCGAATATCACGAGATCGTCGCCGAACGCGAGCAGCCGGTACGGCTGCGCGATCTCGCGCCGCCACGCCGCGACTACCTCACCGCGGGCTGGCGCGAAGGTTCGCCCGGCATGCATCTGACCCGGTGGCAGGACGGTGAGGGCAACTGGCATCCGGTCAACCCGACTCGTCCGGATTGGACCACGAATCGGCAAGGTCCCCGGGTACCAAAGGCTTTCGAGCCGCGGGTGCTGCCCGAGGGAGTGAGTGGCTGGGCGGTCGATCCGTTCCAGTCGTCCATCGTCGATCCGTTCCTGGATCCGCCGCCCGGTGCGATCGATGAGGAACTGCTGCCGCGGATACCCGGTATGGATCCGCTCGATCCGGGTGTGCCCACCTTCGAGCCGCCGATGGCGGGCGTGTTCTACAACACCATGCGCATCATCCTCGAATCGGCGAAGCTGTCCGGCTTCACCTGGTTCAGCGATAAGGACCATCCGGGTCGGATCAGCCCGGGATTCAAGGGGCATCCCTACTTCCGGCCGCGCGCCGCCGATGTGCAGCCGATGGCGCGCGAATGGGATGTGCAGGATCGGGTGCCCGATCGTGGTGAGCTGTCCGAGGAGTTCAAACAGCGCCAGCGTGATCAGGAGGCGGCGTGGGCGCGGGTGCAGGACTGGGCCGATACCGAATATCGACGGTTCCGCGCCGATGACAGTGATATCGACACCATCGTCGGTCGCCTCGCGACACATCCGGATGCGGAAGGTGCGGCGCGCACCGTGCGTGCCGCGGAGATCGTCGATCAGATCGCCCGCAGGCTCGACAGCTCCGATGATCTCGAGCCGATCGTCGACGCGCTGACCGGACAGTTGCGCGACGAACAGCCAGGCGACGCGACACGATTGGTCGACGACGTCCGCGCTCGGCTCGACGGTAGCGATGCCGACCGTGCCGAATTGACCCGCCTGGTGGCGGACCGACTCGACGACTCGACCCCGGCCTTCACCCGCGCCGAAATCGAGCAGATCAAGAACCACCTCATGCGTGACCCGCATCTGGTGCACGACCCGGAGGACGGCATCCTGCGCCGTCGCCCCCTCGACGCCGTCGCCGATGTCGCCGAGGCCTGGAACCGTCTCATCGCGGGAAACCCACTCCCACAAGACATCCTGCTCCTACAGGACGCCCTAGCCGAATCGAACTACCTGCACCGCAACCCGATCGCCGCCTGGCACGACGCCAACCAGCACGCCATCCGCATCGGCTTCGACTGGAACGCCAACCGCCCACCCCGCACCGACTGGCGCACCAAGATCCCCTACGCCCCGCCCCGCGTAGACCACCAGCCCCACCTCCCTCCACGCCCCCATTCATCGGAGCTGCCGAACACCCCCGCAACCAACCAACTCCCGCAACACCCCCATTCCGATCCGACCTCCGAATCGACCCCACCCGAACCACATTCGCCCGGCGAGCACCCCGAGCACCCACCCACCACCCAACCCCTCCCACCGCGCGACCCCGCGGACCCCGACCAGGGATCGACCACGGGCCCCGAACAAAAGCAGACGGAGCCCACGCCGGATCACGATCCACTTCCGCCCACAGGGGACATGCCCTCGGCTGACGAAGAAGCGGAGTCCGCTGAGTCGGGCAGTGCCGATGGTCGGCTGGCGACAGATCGCGCGCCCGGACGTGGTCAGGATCCGTTGGAGCCCCCGGCGGGCCGTGATTCTGCGAGCAATGAGCAACTGCCCGCAGGTGGTGCTGATGGCCAGTTGGCGACAGACGGTGCCGAACGTGGCCAGGATCCGTTGGAGCCCATGCTGGGCCGTGATTCGGCGAGCAATGAGCAGCCGCCCGCAGGCGATGCTGATAGCCAGTTGACGTCCGACCCTGTGCCCGAACGTGGTCAGGATCCGTTGGGGCGCACTGCCGGTCGTGACCAACTGGGCGATGGAGAGTCGTCTGATGGGGACACGCGTCGCGGTCGTGGCAGTGCCGGAGAGTCGTCCGATAGTGCATCCGGTCGCGATCCTGTCGGAGCTGCAGAGTCCTCCGACGATGCGGCGCAACCTGATCAGGCGGCCGGTGGACAGCCGCCTGCGGGAGATGCGTCCACGGTTCGCGGAGGTGCCGAGTCGGCTGAGCCCAGCGGCACTGCTGGTCGGCCGACGCCGCACCCTGGGACTTCGCGTGGTCAGGATCCGTCGGAGAGCACGTCGGGTCGTGATCGTGTAGGTGATGGGGAGTCGTCCGAGGGCACGGCAGGGCGTGGCCGTGTTGGTGATGAGGGGGCATCCGAAGGCACGTCGGGTCGTGATCGTGCGGGTGACGGGGAGTCGTCCGATAGCGCGTCGGGTCGCGATCCTGTCGGCACTGGGGAGTCCTCCGACGATGCGGCGCAACCGGGTCGGGCGGCCGATGGGCAGCTGTCTGCGGGGGATGCGTCTTCGGTTCGCGGAGGTGCGGAGTCGGCTGAGCCCAGTGGCACTGCTGGTCGGCCGACGCCGCACTCTGGGACTTCGCGTGGTCAGGATCCCTCGGATAGCAGGGTGGGTCGTGAGCGTGTAGGCGATGGGGAGTCGTCCGAGGGCACGGTGGGCCGTGATCGTGCAGGTGATGAGGGGTCGTCCGAGGGCACGGTGGGCCGTGATCGTGCAGGTGATGGGGAGTCGTCCGAGGGCACGGTGGGCCGTCATCGTGCGGGCGATGAGGAGTCGGAAAGCACGGCAGGTCGTGATCGTGCGGACGAGGGGGCGTCCGAGGGCACGGCAGGTCGTGGCCGTGTGGGTGACGAGGGGGCGTCCGGAGAGACGGCGGGGCGTGATCGTGCTGGGGAGGGGGAGTCGTCCGACGGGGGTGCGCGTCGAGGGCGCGATGGTGGGGACGGCGAGAGTGCGGGTGGGGGGCGCTCGGATCGGGGTGGTGCGCAGGCCCCGCCACGTGGGCAGGGGCCTTCCGGTGGACAGGAGCCTCCGGGTGGGCAGGGGCGTTCGGGGGATTCGGGACCGCAGTCGCAGCTGCCGGGTTCGAGGTTGCGCTCCCATATTCCGCATCCGCCAAGGCAATACGACGAATACGAACTGCCTGATCCGCCGCGTCGATCCCCATTCGATCCGACGTGGCCGCTACCGAAGCACCCACCGGAACCCCAGCCGCCGCATCCCCCGACGCCGCCGAACCCCCCGACGCCGCCGAACCCCCCGACGCCGCCGAACCCGCCGAACCCGCCGAAGCCTCCGAACCCGCCGAACCCGCCGAAGCCTCCGGTGCCGCCGAAGCCGGAGCCGCCCGTACCTCCGATCCCACCAAAGCCGGAGCCGCCCGTACCTCCGGTCCCGCCGACCCCGACGCCGCCGACGCCTCCGGTCCCGCCGACGCCTCCAGTTCCACCCACGCCGCCGGTCCCGCCGAAACCTCCAGTGCCGCCGACGCCTCCGGTTCCGCCCTGGCCTCCGGTTCCGCCGGAGCCGCCGACTCCAAAGCCGCCGGTTCCGCCGGTCCCGCCGACACCTCCGGTCCCGCCGACGCCTCCGGTTCCGCCCTGGCCTCCGGTTCCGCCGGTGCCCCCCCATGTGCCGGTTCCGCCCACGCCCCCGGCTCCTCCGGAACTGCCGGTGCCGCCGCACGTGCCGCCGACGCCCCCGCTCCCACCGAACCTGCCGTTCCCGCCATCGGTTCCGGAACCTCCGACGGCACCGGAACTTCCGAAACCGCCTGTGCTTCCGCATTCGCCGCTGCCGCCGACGCCTCCGGCGCCGCCGGCGCCGCCGGCGCTTCCGACAACACCTCCGGTGCTTCCGGACCCACCGACCGCGCCGCCCCTGCCTGCACACCCGACCCCACCGACCTTCTCGTTGCAGGATCCGTCGACCATGCCAGGTCCGTACGATCCGGCGCACCCGCACTCGCCGATACCACTGTCTGCGCATCCCGTGGCGCCCCCGAACCACCCGGGCGCGGTCGTGCCCCCGTGGGTAGGCGCGCCATCCGATCCGCCCGGTACCGGCTGGCCGGATTCAATGCAGCGACCGGGTCCCGATCCCACGCAGCACTCGACCCACTTCGGCCCGAGCCAGCAACAGACCCATTTCGGTTCGCCGCAACAACAGGCACACCCCGGTGCCCCGCAACACGCGGCTCCGCCTCCGACCCCACCGGCTTTCCCATTGCAGGATCCGTCGACCATGCCGAGTCCGTACGATCCGGCCTACCCGCAGTCGCCGATGCCACCGCATCCCATGGCGCCCCCGAGCCACCCGGGCGCGGTCATGCCCCCATGGGTAGCTGCACCATCCGATCCGCCGGGTGGCTGGTCGGACTCGCCGCACCAACCGGCGCACCCTGATATGACACAGCGACCGGCGGACCCCGATTCAACACAGCAACAGGGCCACTCCGGTGCCACGCAGCAGGCACACGCACGTTCCACCCAACATGCGGACCCATCTCAGACCCCGCCGATGATGCCCCCACCGGCCAATACGCCACCACCGACAAGTCGAAATCGCCCAACCGCAAATGGCATCCGGCATCGCGGAGTCCAAAATGGCAACAACGCCAGCCTTTTCGTACAACCGTTCTCCGGATTCGGTGTGCCCGCACACTTCGATCCGGAGACCGGTGCGCTGCGGGCGGTCGGCGGAGGGATCGGTCCGCAGGTCGGGGTGTACGGCGATCTTGGTGACGTATCGGTGGTGTTCTATCGAGGCGGCTCCGGTCTCGCGCTGCGGGTCGGTTCGGACACGATCGATCTCGACGGCCCGTTCGTCGCCATTGAATGGGAGCCGGTCGAGAACCGGCAGACCCGCTTCGCCGTTGCCGTCTCCGGCACCATGGTCTGCCAGTTGCGATACCGCTCGCTACCAGCCGAATTGGACCTCGGCCGCCTGATCCATGATGTCTGCGCCGACCCCGCCCGCCGCACCCAGATCTTCGCCCGCTGACCGCCGGATGCGCTCACTCACCGCGTTCCTCGTGAATGCTCTTGCAGGACACGGACTTCGGACCAGTACTCATGCCGTACCGCATCCCACAACCGCGAAAGTTTCGGGAACCGCTCGCGCATCTGAACCAGGTCCGGAGCAGTGGCCGAATCAGCGGTCGACATCACCGTTATTGCTTCAAATATGTTGCTTACCAGCATTATTCGAATGCGCTGGTCGTCGAGCCGCCAGATCGCCTGCCAGCCGTCCATCTCGGTCCGATGTTCGCTCATCCCGGACTCCCAGATCGCTACACGTGGTCGCTGTCAACACCTGTACTTGGGACCGGTAGGCCCAGCTCAGAAAGTTTGTCCAGCACCTCATGCAAAGTTTGCACCGTCGGCCCGCCCTCCGCGCATACCTCGCGCTCCAGCGCTGGGAACTCGAGCCCCCGCACCGCAGCCCGCTCACGCGGCGTCAACGATTGCGGCGCGATCCGACCCGAATCGACCAGCGTGTAATACGCCGCAGCTTTCCACACGCACCGCCCGATCCGACAGGCGCGATGCTCGCGCATCTGCTCATGCGCCAACTCGACATCGGCCTTCCCGCAAACCCTCGGCGGCGTCACGATCGTGCCCTCGGTCATCACGCCCTACCCGTGTTTCGGTGGGGGCTGGATGCGCGACCCGCGCCCATGTGGTTGCGGGACAAACGGTTTCGAGGTCGAACTCGTCGCAAACCCGCGCTGGTCGATCGTTGACCTGTGCCAGGTCGTAGACAACGATCGCGGCCACATCGAGCCCGGCTGCGATACCGAGGGCATATCCGATCGGGTCGGGGATGTCCTGCGGGGGCCGCACCGTGTACGCATACTGGTAGCCCAGCAACCGAGCGTGCCGCTGCACGGCTTCCGCATGCCGAGACGCGTCCGAACCCGACACCTCGCCTCGCACGAATCCGATCGCCTTCGGACCACTCGCGTCGTGTGATGTGTTTCGTTCTGTGGCTTGTATTTCCGTCATGGTTGCGAACTTTCAGTCGTTATGGCGGTTGGTTCCGGGCCCTGAAATCAAGCGGTTGCGCTGATCTCGCGTGTCGTGCCGTCGCCGAGCCGCTCGGCGACGAAATCGCAGGCAAGGGCGAGGGCGGTGTCGTGGCCGTCGGCGGTCAGGGGTAGCGATGGCAATGTGAGTTCACGCAGTACGGACTCGACGTGGTGGTCCGCGAGTATGCGGAACTGTTGGTTGTCATCTCTGAACTTGTTGGTTCCCAAGGGGATATGCGGGTCGAGCTGAGTACGGAAGATCAGGTCGTAGCGGTCACTGTGGAAGCGGGCCAGCGCTTCCAAGTAGGCCCACTCGTCGGGATCGGCCGACTCGTCGCGATACTCCAAAGCGGCGCGGTAGTAACCGAGAGCGTCGGGGACTGCGCGGTCGATCAGGACGACATCCCCGTGCAGCCATGCCTCGAGTTCGTTGCTGATCCCCCGCGTAACGATCCACAACGTGGATACCCACGTGTGATTCCATAGGATGGGCAGCCCCATCCGCTGTGCTTGCTCGCCAAGGTCTGCCACTGTGGCGACCTGTAGACCGGACCTGCGGAGGTCGTGAGCCAGTCGCGCGAGGAAGGTGCTCTTGCCGGTGGAATGGGTGCCGACTACTGCGATGGTGACCGGCTGCTCGATTGTGCTCACCACAATCCCCCTTCCGGGTCCGGAGTCGGCAGAAACTCGGACATGCCAGCCGCCTCGACCACGCCGGGCCAATCCAACCCGCCGTCCTCGATCAAGGCGCACAACAATTGCCAAGCCGCCCAAGCGTCGTATCCGGCGCGGTGGTAGCGCTGTCCGACCATTTCGGTGGTGTCCAACCGCCCCTGTTCGATGAGCTTGTCGAGCGCATACGATTTCAAGCCCTTCCACACCGACTTCGCCAGCCGCAGGGTGTCCAGGATGAGTGGCGGATTCCAATTGGGAAGGTGCGCCGCGAGGACCCGTCGTTCGACGGCGGCATTGTGTGCGACGAGCACCCGCCCGCACAGCCGCGCATCGATCTCTTCGGCGACTTCGTGCCACGGCGGGCAGTCGGCGAGTTCGGCGTTGGTAATGCCGTGCACCTTGCGAGTTACCAGCGGTGTCACCGGCTGATGCGGCTTGATCAACCACGACCGCAACGCCTCGGCCTTCACTGGCCCGTCGACCGGCAGCATGGCGATCTCGATGATCTCCGGCGGATTCTGGCCATTGCCCTCCACATCGACTACGACAAGCTGACGTTCACGCAGAGCATTCGGGAATGGCTGTGAATTCGTCATCGGGTCTCCCTCAGAGTTGGCCAGCCGAGATCGGCGCGACCGTGGCGCTGGACGTAGTGCGGTTTATCGATGTCGTGGACCTGATAGCCGTGGCCGTGCTGCATGAAGTAGCGGCGTTGCTCATCGAGCCCGGCCACGACGACGGCGCGGTCGTTGACCTCTACGAGGGTGCCGCCCATTTCGTCGGCCAATTCGGCGACATGCCGTTCATCGGGCCGTTGCCACACCTGTGCGCACCGTCGCACCTGGGCTGATGGGCAGATGTCGCATAGCTCTCGGATACCGTAGTGACCGTTGTAGTCGGCAACCTCGTGCGCGTAGGCAACGGCACAGCTCGTCTTCCGAAACAATGGTGAACCCGGCCGAGTGGTCTTGGTGGCGTGGAGTATTCGCCGCTCCAGCGCCTCGGGGAATACCTTGCGCCGCGCACTCTCCGGGAAGGGTTCGGGCAGACCGTTTGCGCGGTAGTAGTCGCGGATCTGGTCTCTGAAGAACAGGCCAGTGAATACCGTGGCGTGGGCGTGACGGCTCAACTCGAGCCCTCGCCGCAGGTGGAGCGCCGAGTCGTTCAGGCCCGGCACGATAGGCCGCCAGTACAGCACCACCCGATACCTGTCCGCGTGTTCGAAGGCGGTCTCGACCGAGCGGGCCGCGATGCGGGAGTCCACTGGTTCGATGCGCCGGTCATCGATGCCCGAATGCGTCACCAGCACAGTAACTTTCAGGTTCGTGATCGAGTTCAGTACCACGCAGTCCTCCGGATCTATCCGCCACCGGGTGATCACGAGAACATGGTTGGTCAGCCCCTGCCCATCCAGTAATTTCAGCATCTCGAAGGTGTGCGGCTTTACCTTCGGCAACATCGGATCAGTTGCTCGGTTCAGCAACTGAATCGGCGTGACATGCGGCCGGAACCAACAGTGCCCGGTCAGCAGGTCGGCTGCCTCCGCATCGCTCATCAACGCCCGCGGCACCTTCATCTCGAAGTTGTCGACCAGGTGCCGCACGCAGTATCCGCAATCCAGCGGACACCCGACGATCCAGTTCAAACTCAGCCCGGACTTGCGGTACTCGATCACGTCCAACAATTCCGCCCGCATCGTCGCGCGCTGCGCCGCGGTCAACAGCGGAATGCCCACTCCGGCAGTGGTTGTCATAGCTTCGGTCTCCCCTCGGATCGGGCCAGGTTTTGCGCCCGCTTCAAGGGAACTGCCGGATCCCGGGACTCGGAAGGTGGCAAGTCCTGGAAATCGGACTTGCCATACCTATGCCGTCGGCAAGAATGAACGCATGCGCAGGGGGCACCGATGAACGACCCGGAGACCGAAACCGAACGGCAACCGGCAACCATTGCCGACCGCTTAGCCCACGAAATCAAGCGGCTCAGACTCAACGCGGGCGTGAGCCAACGCGCACTAGCCGCCGAGATCGGCTACTCGCGACAGTATGTCTCCATGACCGAATGGCAGGGTGCCAATCTCCCGTCGCAAGACCTGGTCGCCGCCATCGACAATGCACTCGGCGCAAACGGCACTCTGATCGCCCTCCGCGCCCGAGCCAAAACCGAGCAACAAACGACACGGAGACAACCCAGTTTCACCTGGTTGGGTGCCCGTCCTCGCGCGTTGCCTGTGAATACGAGAATCGAGCAGGCCGGACACGATGTGGAGGTGTCGGATCATCCGCTGTCCGACAGCGACATGGCGAACAGCGATGATGTTCAATCGGAGTCGGTTAGTTTGCCGCCCTTCGCAAACAACGGAATAGTTGAAGATGTAGTCGATATACTCAGTCGTGTCCACAAATTGAGCAGATCAATAAACCCCGAGATTATCCGAGACCTGCAGACCAATACGCAACTGGCGATAGAGCAGCACGAGACGATTGACCACTCCATTCTCGGTCCGTCTCTCGTAAAAGAACGTTCATGGATAGAGGCGCTCCTTGACGAGTGCAGTCTTCCATCGCAACGCCAACCGCTATTCGAAGCGGGGGCAAAGAATTCAGGACTGCTCGGATATATTGCGGTCGGTCGCGGTAATTTCCCCTTGGCTCGCGCCTATTGCCGTGAAGCATTCCAACTCGGCGCCCTCGCGCAGAACAACCACCTCTGTGCGTGGGCGCGTGGGTTGTAGAGTTTCTGCGAATACTATGCCGGTCGGTACAATGACGCGTTGTCTTATGCGCGAGACGGTCTTGTGCGCGCACAATCCGGACCGCAGAGTGTACGCTTGATGATAAATGGCGCAGCAAGGGCAATGGGGAAACTCGGGGATACCGAGGGTGTTCAACGCGCCGTTGATGAATCTTATCGGCTCATGGCACACAACAAGGCGCCGACTGGAGTCCCCACGAGCATCGCGCTCGAGTGTTACGGCCCAGCGCAGGTGGCCGGTAACGCCGCTACCGCATATCTCTCGTTGGCAATGCCGAACAAGGTTGAGCAGTATGTGGAGCTCGCCCTACCGGAAATGAGCAGTGCCGATTCTCCGTGGGGTCGTTCTCTGGTGATGATCGATCTGGCGCGTTCGCAAATCCTCTCCGCGGAAGCTGACTTGGACTATGCTGCAGCAATCATGATCGACGCACTCAATATTTCAGCAGGAAAGCCGATGGTATCGCTGCAGCAACGAGCCGCGGAGTTTGTTCATCAGGCTATTGACCGATGGGGAAATTTGTCACAACTGCATGCCATTCACGACGCTCTCGAGGATCTGGCGGGGCGTTGATGATCGGTATCGATGGCGAGGATACCCGGAGCGGTCGACAGCATGTGCGAACACTTAGGAGCCATTGGACACGCCCCATAGGCCCACGCGGCTACTACTGGTTCCTAACATTCGAAAAGTCACCGGAACTGCGCTCACTTGCAAAAAGATGCCAGGGATCGATCGACTTCCCGTTTTACGACCTGACGCCTCCGGGTAGCCTTCATCTCACGCTCGACAGGATTTCTTATTTTGGCGAAATTTCGCCGGATCAACTCAGTTCGATCGAAAATTCCGCAGTACTTGCCTGCCATAGCGTGATGCCCTTCAATATCACAATTGACCGTCTGAGCGGCGTTCGTAGTGCCGTAGCATTCGATGTCTCGCCGGCTCAACGGATAGACATCCTTCGTGATGTGCTACGCTCCGCGACCCTGTCCGCCTACCCTGACGCACGATTGAACAGCTCGAAACCGCATCCTCCGCATATCACGATAGCCTATGCAAATTCTGACGGAGTATCGGCAGCAGATGCAATGGCAGCAGTCGATAGAATGAATGAAACCATCCGTGGAGTAGATGTGAAAGTTGCGGAAGCGCTGATGGTCTTGCTCGAGCGAAGGCAACGCTCATACTCGTGGCAAGTTCTATCAAAAATTTCATTCGCCGAGAACGGCAACCCTGAAATCTCAGCCGACTGACAGCCAGAATTCAGCGGTTTGCGTGTGCCAGATCGCGGTCGACAACGATTTCACCGTAATGCAGTTTGGCGGGCTTGCGGCGGCGCGGACCGCGCCGCGACCGCACGGCGGGCACTGCTTTCACCAGTGGTTTGAGCGCTTCGGCATCGTTGGTGTTGGCCGCCGAGATGCCCACAGACAGTGGGATTCCGGCACGGTCGGACAGCACGTGGATCTTCGAGCCGGCTTTGCCGCGGTCGGCCAGGCTCGGACCGGTCATTGATCCCCTTTTTCGCTCGCACCGACGCAGCGTCGATCACCGCCCGCGACCAGTCGATCACGCCTCGGCTGCCCAGCTCGTCGAGCACCGCACGATGTAGACGACGCCACAGGCCGGCCTCAGTCCACACAGTGAACCGGCGATGCGCCGTCGGCACCGTGACTCCGAACGAGGCGGGGAGCATCCGCCACGCGCAGCCGCTGGTCAGCACGAACGCCACTGCGGTGAACACCGCCCGCTCGTCAGTGGGCGCGGTGCCCCCGCCCTGCGGGCGCGAGGTGAACTCGGGCAGCCAGGCTCGACCAGAGCCCACAACCTGTCCGGTACACGACGTTTCGACACTCATCGGTCACGAGTTGAACATCATCCGGCACTGCTTGAACTGATGCTGTTCGGGTCGTCAGCCCGAACCGGTGACAACCTTTCTCGCGGCGCGCTTTCTCGCGATGCGACCGCCTCTGTCAAGGCCGGGGTCGCCGGTCGATGTTGTCGGCCCCTCGAGATACGGTAACCGGCCACCACACTCGAGGAGTCTGAATCATGACCGTTCATCCCGACGTGGAGACCTTGCTTCGGATTGTTCCTGCAGAACACCGGGGCGAAGAGCATATCGACTGGACGGCAGCGGAAGCCGTGTTGGGCACGAAACTGCCGAGCGACTACATGTCGCTCATGAACACCTATGGTGTGGGGGACATCGGCGAGTTAGTCATCCTCCCTCCACTGCCAGTCGATGTTCCCAATCTGAACGACTGCCATATCGGAAGCGGCAGTGCGCGCTGGCTGTGGGAGTTGGACGGCGGTGTGCCAGGCGTATCCGCCGGCCCAGATGCCGTACTTTCCTGGGGAACTGGCTGCAACGCCAACGAGATGGCTTGGCTCATGACGGATGCAGACCCGGACAAATGGCCAGTCGTGGCATGGCGTCGCCAGATAGCTTTCCGGGATTCCCACTGGAAGATCTTCGACTGCGGCATGGTCAAGTTCCTCACTCGGATGATGCTCGCAGAATTCGACGAATGCCCACTTGGCGACGCGTCCCTTTGGGGACGCCCTGGAGTCTTCGTCAGCTGGCGCGAGCAGCGCCGCCGACTCGTCGCCGGACTGGACCCCTTGACCGGGGAGCCGGACCCCTATGCCGAGATGTTCCCAATCTCCGATGAATGACTTCCAGCATTCACCCGGACCAGCTCACTACCGAGCTGTACACCGATGCCGTGGCCGCAAGCCGCCACACAGGATGACCACGATCGAACGAGCCCAACAGGCCAGGACAACTGAATTGCTGGAAAGCGAACCGCCGTTCACGAACTCGAGGAACGGATTAAGTATCGGCGTTCAGTGATCGTGGCCGACGACTGATTCCGCAGTCGAAAGCACGGTATTCGGCTCCAGCCCATCCAAGATTGCATCCGGCGAATGCTGGGCAAGTTCGTCACGGCTGATCCGATGCGTGACGGCGATAACTCAGAACTACTACGCCGCGCGGGCGATCCATCTCGAGAATGCGAAGTGCATCTCGTCCGGCGCGATGTACCCGTTGACTCACGACTACCTGCGTGTGCAACTCGATCACGCTACGGCCCGGGCATTCGGTGAGAAGGGGTGGCCGGAGGGCGAGTGACTGTCAGTCGCCGCGCAGGTCAGCCATAGCTTCAGCGATCATGGCTCGCGCATCCTGTCCATGTACGGCTTGATCCTTGAGCCGGTGGAAAGCCTTGCCGTACAACGCTATCTCGCTGGGCTGGGTGATCGTCAGCTCAGCCGAGATGGTCTCGACCTGCACCATGCGGCTGTCGAACATGATGAAGTTGTTCACGGGCGTTCGATAGTCGGCCTTCGTTGGCAGGATGCCGAGTACGACGCGAGGCAGAGACATCGCCGTGAGCAATCGGTCCAGCTGTTCGAGCATCACGTCCGCGGTGGCCACGCGGGTGTGGAGTACCTGTTCACCAAGGATGAAGTAGAAGCGGTGATTGCCTCGGTACAGGACTTGCTGACGTTCGAGGCGTGCGCCGAGGCTGGATTCGATGTCGCTTTCCGGCTCGTCGTAGAAGTCGAGCACCATACGGAGAATCGCCTCAGCGTAGGGCGGAGTCTGCAATAGGCCGGGCACGACGACGGGCTCGTACCATCGCATGAGGTTGGTCTTGGCCTCGGCGGCAACGGATTGTTTCTGCCTGTGCGGCAGGCGCATCCGACGCCATTCGAGATATGAGGCTTCGACATTGCGCAGGTTGGCGATGAGGTCGGGTAAGTGTTCATCAGCGCGGGCGTGGGTGCACCAAGCCCGAAGGTCTGCGTCGGTCGGCGTCTGCTTCCCGTACTCGATTCGTGAAACCTTGGAACTGTGCCAACCGGCAAGCTCGGAGAGTTGCCTGCCGGTCAGCCCAGCGTCCTTGCGGAGGTTACGCAGGCGCTCGCCGAACGCCTCGCGCGCTTCCTTCGCGGTGGTGGTCACTTGACGTAGTCAGCGTGAGGGACGGCTTTGTCCCACACCCGATTCCATGCTGCTCGCGCGTGCTCGACCATCACCGGGTCGTGGCTGATGGCCCATCCGGCGTATCGCCCTGACGGCTCGAAGACGGTGAATGCGAGCGCCCGGTCATCGAGGAGCCAGTAGTCGTCCGTAGTGAGTTCGGACGGGTCGATCAGTTGCCGTGGCAGATACCGGATGTCCTCGCCCGCAGCGATGTTGCGATGGGCGACCTCCATGCTCCACCGCACATAGTCGGTGTGTGGCTCGGTGACGACACGGGCACGCCGCACAACCCGGCCGGTGCTGGTGACTTCGTGAATGAGGCTGTCCCACTCATCGCACCAGGCATAGTCATCGGGCTCTCCCGCAAGGAACTTGCGGAACGGCTCGGCTTCCTCGGGGGTGCTATACGAGTCTTGCAGTTCCAGATGGTAGGCGCTGTGCTCGCAGGCTCGGAGAAGGTTGTCGATTTCCTCACCTTGCAGTAGTTGCATCGGGTCGAATCTCCTGTGCTATCGGAACTTCTACGCTGGCCTCGTGATCCGGGATGTTCATCTGTGCGAGGGCTTCGGGGTCCGTAATCGGTTTGCCGCTGAGTATGAAGGTCCCGTGGCCGGTGTCGTGCAGGAGAGAGCCGAGGCACGTTCCCGGTTCGAGAAATCCGAGTAGCGGGTGTGGGATCTCCACTTGGTTCGGGTGCCCGTCCACCTTCCAGCCTTGAACGGCATAACCGTGATCCGTAGCCCACAACGTCGGACTACCACCGTGGTTCGTGTTCTTCCCGAGGAACCTCAAGAGCATGGGTCTGCCTCTCGTTGAATCGTTGCACCTGTTTGCGCACACCCATAAATCGTCAGATTCCAGGTGCAACCAGTCAACAAAAACCTGCTGCTCGCGCAAACTCTAACAAACTCGTTCAGCTTTGCGCGGTCAGGTTCTTAGGTTCGTCTGCAACGGGCCGGGTGAGGTGTCCACGTCCTTCACCCGGCTCAGAGCCAATCGAAAGGACTTGGTGTGCAAGATGATCAAAGTGACGCAGGCCCTGATCCTTGCAGGTGGTCAAGCGACTCGGATGAGGCCGTATACCGATGACGCGCCCAAGGCCATGGTGCCGGTCGCGGGTGCTCCGATTGTCGGCTATCAATTGGCCTGGCTGGCAGCACACGACGTCGAATCCGTCACCGTCAGTGGCGGATACAAGTACGAGATGATCGCCGATTACGTCGGCGACGGTTCCCGCTTCGGCCTGCGGGTCGCCTACGCGATCGAGGACGAACCCCTCGGCCGCGGCGGCGGCCTGAAATACGCTGCCCGCCAACTGGCCGACCCGCAGGCGCCGTTCTTTGTCCTCAACGGTGATGTGATCACTACCTTCTCACTTGGCGACCTCGCAAACTTCCACACCGGGCATGACGGCGCGGTGACCATCGCACTCTCGCCATACCGGTCGAATTGGGGTGTCGCCGATCTCGGAGGCGACCTGATTCGCGGATTCACCCAGTCGCCGGAGTTGCCCTACTGGATCAACGCCGGAATCTATGTGTTCAACCATGACGTGGTCGAGTTGCTACCGGACAAGGGCGACCACGAGGATTCGACGTTTCCGGAGTTGGCAGCACGCGGGCGGCTCGTCGGTTACCGCCTCTCCGGCTACTGGCGTGGCATCGACACCGTGAAAGACGTGATCGAGGCATCGAAAGAAATCCGAGCACACGACCGGCTACTGCCCGAAGAGTTGCGCACTACCGATCCGAACAGCTGAAACTGCAGTCGCGCCAGCGGGTGCAGAACCCAGTCCGATAGCGAAAACCAAGGGGGGCTTGTGATCAACGCTAACGCGGTGATCGGCACCCATCACTTTCTGTTCATCACGTTCGACTCGCTGCGCAGCGATGTGGCCCGCGCCGCCGTGCACGCGGGCCGCACACCCCACCTGGGCAAGGTGCTACCGGGTGGGCTGTGGGAAGAACGCCGCACCCATGGAAGTTTCACACTCCCTGCACACATGGCGTTCTTCTCCGGCTTCCTGCCCGTGCCGTCCGGACCGAACCGGTCGGGCCGACTATTGGCCTGCCACGCCAACCGAGGAACAACGATCACCGATCGCACCTTTGTGTTCGACGCCTCGAACATCGTGGCCGGTCTCGCCAACCTCGACTATCGGACGGTGTGCATCGGTGGTGTCGAAGCGTTCGGCGAAGACGGACACCATGGGCACGGCATCGCACATCCGTCTGTGTGGAATGTGCCCTACGCCGAGGCGCTCTGGTAGGGCTGGATCTGCTTTCATAGCGCTTCCTTCAGAGACGGTTAAGCCCCGGGCTTTCGTGAATCGGGTGTCGCGGCGCTGTGCCAGGATAGGAACGGTAATAGCTCGGGCACTGTGCGTGCGTTCCTATGCGCGGTGCGCAGATGAGGGAGATTGCGGCATCGTGACCACACCTGACGGCGAAGCCCCCGGCAACGAGCCGAACGAAGAGCCGACCCTGAATCCCGAGCAGCGCGCGGCCGTACCGGACGGCGACGCGGAATTCATGGCCGAGTTCATGACGGCCTTCGAAGCCACCGATAACGACTCCACTGAAGACGCCCCGGTCGAGGACGCCCCCGACGACGAGGACGCCCCCGATATCGGCTTCACCCTCGACGAACCCCCGGTCGACGTGGCCGAACAGGCCAAACAGCTCATCCACCGCATCGCCCGCGCACTCGCCGCGGGTGGCCCGCAGGGCTGGCGCCGCCTCGACGCCGTCTTCGTCATGACGACCACCGCCGAATTCGCGCTGGTCACCTTCGCCGATGACGAGCAGCGCGAGGCCCGCGCCCAGCCAGCCGCCGAGGTGCTCACACTGGTCAGGGAGCAGCGGCACCTATCGGCCCAACTGAGCGACGGTCCCTGGTGGCGGCTGCTGATCAACTTGGCGAGCACCGGCGAGATCGAGGTCGACTACGACTACGGTGACGAGCCCTTCCCGGACGACCACCTGTTCCCACCCGAGGTCTACGCCGCGGATCTGCGGGCGTATCCGCGCCAGAAGCTGCCGGTGTGGCTGGCGGCCTATGTCGGCCACGCCGACCGGCAGTCGCGCCCGGCGCTCATCGCGGCCGCCCAAGCGCGCGCGGACCGGGAGGCCGGCGTGCGACCGGTGTTGTCGGAGCGGGACTTTCCGGCCTTTCCGGTGATGTCGGCCCGCTGGGCGGTTATCGCGGCCGCCTTCGTCGCCGCCGGATCCCAGTGGGGGCCACGGGTTTTGCCCGCGCTCGGCTGGTTCGAAGGGGCCAAGCGCAGCGGGTCGACGCTGTATGCGCTGCCGGGCGGTCGTGCCGTGCTGTCCGGTGGCGTGTGGAACGCGCCCGAACTCGATGCCGTCTACAACGACGGTGCGCCGATGCCGCGGCTGTACGCCGGTGCCCCGGAGTGGATCGCCAATCCGGTGCTGAATCCCCGTGCGGCCAGCGGGTTGTTGTCGTTCTGCTATTGGTGGGACGGCGGCAGGTGGTATCGCGGCGACTCGCCGTCCGCGGTTGCGCTCAGCGATGCGGTGCCCGGCATCTGGACTTCCGATACGGTGGCCGGTGTGGTCGCCGGATTGGTGGCCGACGAGCCGACCGATGGGCAGCGCGCGGCGGTGGCCAATCTGGTGTCGGCCGCGGAAATCGGTGTCGTCACCCGCGATACGCTCGTCGAGGTCTTCGGCGACGATGGCGCCTTCGATATCGACAGCGCCCTCTATCAACTCACGCTGGCCGGGGTGACGATTACACTGCCGCAGCCGATTTCGCGCGACGCGGCGATGGCTCAGGTTCGCCAGTACATCCTGGACCAGAACATGGATACCACCGGCTATCCGCTGGGGAATCTGCGCGCGGACCGGATCAGTGTGGGCTGGATGGTGTACGTGCCGACCGAACCCGGTGAGATCTCGATCGGCCGGGCGATCTTCTATGTCGCCGATGACGGTGTGCTGGAACAGTCTTCGTCATCGGTCGCACCGTCGGTCTATGCCGCCGAGTTCGAACAGCGCTTCCAGCAGCGGCACGGATCCGTTCAGGCCTGAGGGTCCTCGGTGCTCCAGCGATAGCCGAAGCCGCGGATGGTGGTGATGAGACCGGGGCGATCGAGTTTCGCGCGCAGCCCCGCCATGTGCACATCCAACGCCCGCGATACCGAGGCCGACGAATCGCCCCAGATGCGGTCCATCAGCTCTTGGCGGCTCACGGCGGTATCCGGTCGCTCCGCGAGGATCCGGACCAGCTGGAATTCCTTGTGGGTGAGCATGATCGGCACGCCGGCCACCTCGACCTGCCGAGCCATCAGGTCGACCCGCACATCCTGGGAAACGACCGCCTCGACGGGCGAGGTGTGGATGACCACGCGCCGGGTGACCGTCTCCAGTCGCGCGACCAGCTCCGCGATGCGCGGCGGTTTCACCAGATAGTCGTCGGCACCGGAGCGCAGCGCGAGCACGATGGTGCGCTCCCCGGCCCGGGCGGTGAGGATCAGCACCGGCACCGAACTGACCTCCCGCAGTCGCCGCAAAACCTCCAAACCGTCCATATCGGGCAGTCCGAGATCGAGGATCACCGCGTCGTAGTCGCGATGGGTGCGTAGTAGGTCCGCGCCGCGGCGCTTGCGGTCGACGACGTAGCCGCGGGCGGTGAGCGCGGCTTGTAGCGCGTCGCCCACCCCGTCATCGTCTTCCACCAGCACAAGCCGCACGCGCCGATCCTTGCAAAGCGAAGGTTCGACGCGCAGGCGTTTGCGCATTGCCATCCTCAATGGACGGTGACCTCGGCGCCGGTCTTCGCCTCGGCCTCGATCGCGGAGTTCTTCGAGGTCTCACGCATGAAGTAGTAGATCGTCAGCGAGATCGCGATACAGACCGCGACGTACCAGAAATACAGCGATTCGTGATGGGCCTTCTTCAATGCCAGTGCGATGGTTTCCGCGGTGCCGCCGAAGATCGCGACGGTCAGCGCGTAGGGCAGGCCGACGCCGAGCGCCCGGATCCGGGTCGGGAAGAGTTCGGCCTTCACAATGGCGTTGATCGAGGTGTAGCCGGTGATGATCACCAGGGCCAGCATCATCAGTCCGAACGCGCCGATCGGATTGCGGGTGTGCGCGAGCACGGTCATGATCGGCACGGTCAGCAATGTGCCGGCAATGCCGAAGAAGATCAGCAGCTTGCGCCGCCCGATGCGGTCGGAGAGCGCTCCGGCCAGCGGCTGCAGCACCACGAACACCAGCAGTGCGATGAAGTTGATCCAGGCAGCGGTGGGCTTGGAGATATGCGCGGTATTGATCATGAATTTCTGCATGTAGGTCGTGTAGGTGTAGAACGCGACGGTGCCGCCGAGAGTGAGCCCGCAAACGATCAGACATTCCCGCGGATACTGTGCGAGCACGCGCAGCGAGCCGCGGGCCTGGCGCTCGGATTCGGCTTGGAACTGCTCGGATTCGTCCATACTGCGCCGCAGCCACATGATCAGCAGGGCACCGCCCGCGCCGATCAGGAAGGGAATGCGCCAGCCCCAGTTGTTCATCTGCGCGTCGCTGAGAATGTGCTGCAGCACGATCTGCACACCGAGCGCGACCAACTGACCCGCGACCAGCGTGACGTACTGGAAGCTCGAATAGAACCCGCGTCTACCCGGTGATGCCACCTCGGACAGATATGTTGCGCTGGTGGCGTATTCGCCACCGAGGGACAGCCCCTGCAACAGCCGCGCCAGCACCAGCAGCACCGGGGCGGCCAGGCCGATCGTCTGATATCCGGGCGTGCACGCGATCAGCAGCGAACCCGCGGCCATTACCGTCACCGAGAGCGTCAGTGCCGCACGGCGTCCGAAGCGGTCGGCGTAGCGGCCCAGCATCCAGCCGCCGATCGGACGCATCAGGAAGCCGACCGCGAAGACGGCCGCCGAGTTGAGTAGCTGTGCGGTGGAATCGCCCTTGGGGAAGAAGCTGTGCGCGAAGTACACGCTGAACGCGGCGTAGACATACCAGTCGTACCACTCGGCGAGATTGCCGAGCGAGCCACGCAGCACGTTGGCGATGACCCTGCGCTCGCCCGCGAGTTGTGTCGTAGTCATTGTGAATCTCCTTCTGGCGCCGCACTTACCGGCGTAGTAATGGCGACTGTGAGCGCAGTCACAGCGCATTGCCAGCGGTCCGGCGATGTTCTAACGGTCCCTTAGGAAAAAACTTCGGTCGGATTTCGACGCCTGATAATTCGACCGCCGAGGCGGCAGATGCCCTGGTCGGAGGCCGGTTCGGATTCTTAACAATCCCTTTAGCTAGTCGTCGGCGGTATCGGGATACGACCGCCGATCCGCGTGCCACTATCGGAAATAAGGCCGATGGCGACTACTGCCGATCGCCCGAAACAACACCGGGTGATCCTGAATCGGTTGCGATGTAACAGGAACGAGAGCAGTGAAGCAAGCAGCGCGTAGCGATTCCGTGGCGGGTGGTGATCGGGCGACGGTCACCGACCCGGCCGAGACCTTGATCTCGTACATCGCGGACGAGTTGGCCGAACTGGGCCCACCCGGCTGGCGGCGGCTGGACGCGGTCTTCGCATTGACCGTGACCGTCGAGACGGCGCGCGTCGAGTTCGCCGGTGCACACCGGGTGACCCGCATCGAGGTGCCGGAGCCGGTGCTTGCACTCGTGCGCCGCTACCGCGCCGAGGTCGCCGAGTCCGGTGCCGAGCCTTGGTGGCGACTGCTGTTGCGGGCCAACGCATCCGGTGATATCGAGGTCGACTACGACTACGGCGACGAACCGTTCCCCGCCGATCAGCTCTTCCGTCCCGAGGCCTATCGGGCCGATGTGGCGGCCTATCCGCGTCCGCGCCTGCCGGTCTGGCTCGCGGCCTACATGGGCCACGCCGACCGGCAGTGCCGCCGCCCGCGCCGGGCCGCGGCGGCGGTTGTAGCCGACCGCGCCCGCGGGGTGACGGCCCGACCGGTGGACGAGGAACTGCCGCGGTTTCCGCAGCTGTGGGCCAGGTGGGCGACGATTTCGGCGGCGCACGTCGCCGTTTCGTCCGACCGTGGTCCGCGCATGGTGGCCACGAACGGCTGGTTCGAAAGCGCGGGCACGGGCAGCAGCGGCTCCACGCTGTACACCGTGCCGGGCGGCCGTGCCGTGCTGTCGGGCGGCGTATGGGACGCACCTGCCCTGAATGCGGCATACAACGGCGGCGTCGACTTGCCGAAACTCTATGCGGGAGCCCCGGATTGGGTGACCAACGCGGTGCTGAGCCCACGCGCGGCGGTCGGCTTGCTCTCGTTCTGCTTCTGGTGGGACGGCCACCGCTGGTACTGCGGGGAATCGCCATCGGTGCAGCAGTGCGGTGTTGCGATGCCGGAGATCTGGAATACGCACACCGCGATCGAGGCGGTGGCCCGGCTGCTCTCGGCGGACCCTGGCACCCGGCTGCGAACCACGGTGGCGCGCTTGCTGACCGCCGCCGAACGCGGCGAGATCACCAGGGAATTGGTGGCCGACGCCTTCGGCGACGATGGCGATATCGAAGCCGCCATGCGGCAGTTGACGGCGGCCGGAGCGGTGGTGTCGCGGTCGAATCATGTCCGTGCCGTCGGTCGTGGTCCGGAGCCGGTCGCCAACGGTTCACCGGCTCTTCATATTCTGGACGACAGACGTCCATGCGATGATCGAATTGCGCTATAGCACAACGTCGGAGGAGGGTTCGAGATGAGTGAAGGCTTCCGGGCGACCCCGTCCGGGTTGAACAAGCCGTCGGCGGACCTGGCCGAAGTCGCCGCCAAGATCCAGGCGATCGTCTCGCGGCTGGATGCGGTGAACTCGCAGAACTGGGGCAGTTGGGGGACCAACGGTCGCGGCCCGAATTTCGCCACCGGAGAAAATGGCTACGAGTCGTCGCACGACAATCTGATCGGCGTATTGAACGCGCAAATCGAGACGCTGCAGAACTATTCGCAGGGTGTGACCGACACCGGCGTGGCGCTGACCGATACCGACCACGCGGGCCACGACGACTTCGAGAACATCTGACGCCGAGGGCGCGAAGTCCGAACTGGGGTAGTCGGGGTACCGGGGTGAGCAGGAGGATTCGATGGCGGACGACATTTCGATCGGGCAATTCACCGATCTCATGGAGATGATGCGGATGGGCGTCGAATCCATTGCGCGGGCGCAGGAGAAGCAGGCTCTGCTCACCGCGACGGGTTATGCGGCGGGCAAACGAGTCGCCGTGGTGGTCAATGCCAATAACGTGGTCATCCAGACTCGCTTCAGCGATGACGTAACGGATTTGAGCTACGCCGAGCTGGCCGCCGCCATTACCGCCGCCGGGCAGGACGCTTCGGCTCAGATCCAACGGCGCACGCGCGAGATGGTCGATGAACTTCGCGCCCAGACCGCGCGACTACCGAAACTATCCGAGTTCGTCCCCGGACTGCCCGATGTGCGCGAGATGCTGCCCGCGCGGCCCGAAGTGTCGACCGCGCCGCCTTCCGCACGCCGCGACGCCGCCGAGGATGCCGACCCGCCCATGGTCTTCACCGATGTCACACCGTGGGACCACACACGTTCCCCCGAACAACAGTCCGGTGTGTCCGAGTCGGGCTGGTGAGGTCGCGCTTCGGCGCGGCGAGGGGGCGCTAGATGTTCATCGATATCACTCCGCTGTGGAGCTGGATCCCGGGCTGGATTCTCAGTGCGCTGAATTTCGGCATGACGTATCCGAACGGCCAGGTGACCCCGATGCACGATCTCAGCGAGGTCTGGAAATGGGCCGCCGGGGAGATGCGCAAGCTCGAGGACGAGTTGAAGGCCGCCACCGACGCCGCACTGAAACATTACGAGGGCGGCGAGGGCTCCGCCGAGATGAAGAAGGAGTTCGACAAGCAGTTCACCGGAGACAACTCGGTGTCGAATGTGGCTGCGGGACTGCGAAATCTCGGTGACTACACCCACGACGGCATGAAGGGCCTCTACCAGGACCAGATGTGGTCGGCGCTATTCGCCGGAATGACGGCCTATTCGGCCATCGCGTTGATCGTGGAGCTGTGGCCCTTCGGTCTGGGGGCCGCATCGGTGGAGCTGGCGATCTCGAGGGAAGCCCTCGCGTTGGCCGAGCGGGAGGCGGCCGAACTCGCGGCGGAGGAGGCGGGGAAGGCGGGTCTGCGGAATCTGCTGAAGCCCTATTTGAAGGAGATCGGCCTGCAGCTGGATAAGTGGGCCGGTGATTCGCTTGCCCGCAAGGCCGCGGTCGGCGGTGTGCGCCTGGCCGGGGCTGGGGCCAAGGCCGGTTTACACGGTGCCATGGCCGATCTCGGAATCCAGGTCATCTCCGATCCCGGCGGCCCGATCGATTGGGGACAGGTCGGGACCAGCGCGCTGACCTGGGGTGCGGGTGGGATGGCCGGACGGGCCGCCGGCCTCGGCGTATCCAAGGGGCTGGGCAAGGCGATGCAGTCCGATCTCGGACAGCGGATGGCGGCCAGTGCCAATCCGGTGGCCAGGGCGGCGGTATCGCCGAGAACCATGGGTCTGGCGACCGGTTTGGTCAGCGGTGCCGCCGGTGCCGTCGGGATGTACGGGGCCATGGCCGCCGTCGACCCCAACGCGAAGTTCAGTCCGCAGATGCTCGCGGCCGGTTTCGGCATGGGTGCGCTGGGCGGTGCGCGGATGGGCCAGGCGGAAGCAAGTGGCGTGGGCACGACATCCCATGCGGCCGACGGTCATACGGCCAAGCCCGCCATGGTGACCCCGGAGACCAGTGCGGAAGGTAAGAAACTCTACCGGCAGGTTGTCCAGACGGCCCATCCCGACCGATACCCGCCCGGAGCACAGCGTGACGCCGCCGAGGCCATCACCAAGGATGCCACCAACATCAAAGGGCAGGCCAAGGTCGGCGAGCTGCATGACCAGTACAGCGACAAACACGTTGACGAGTTGCGGAAACTGCATCAGCAGAGTGTCGAATTGGCGAGCAGCACCACGACCAACAGCCATGGTGGCGGTGCCGGCGCGCCACCCGTCGAGAATGTGACCAGGACGGCAGGTTCGGGAGCGCAGTCAACGGGGCCGGGTTCCCAAACGACTGCGGAAAGTGCTGCCCGACCAGCTGATTCGGGTGCGCGTGTGGCCGGATCCGGCGACGGCAGTGCCCGTCCGCCTTCGACGCCGGAAAGGCCTGCTGGACAGGGACAGTCGGCCCGGGGTGGCGTGCAGCGTGCCGCGACCGAGTCGTTCGAGAAGTCCCGCGCCGGTATCGCCGCCTCCGAGAATGCCAGCGCCGAGCCGAATCTCGCAGCCGGACAACAGGATAAGCCCGCGCCGTCGAATCAGATCAACAGCGAGGCGCAGCACGGCGTCGAATCCGGGGCTCGTGTTCCGGAGCAGCGGGCACCCGAAGCATCCGACGACGGTGCGCGCGCTCGGCCCGCGGAACATAGCGGTGGCGAGTCCGAACCACGCGTATCGGACCAGCGTCGCCCCAACGTGCCGGTAGACGATTCGCCCGCACGACTCGCACCGGAGCAGAGCGCTCCGGACGCGCGGGCTGCTGAGCAGGGTGCTCCGGACATGCGAGGTGCTGCTGCTCCGGACGTGCGGGGTGCGGATCAGGATGCTCCGGAAGCACGGGCGACGGATCAGGATGCTCCAGCGGTTTCGCAGCGCCGTTGTGCTGATGCGGCCCTCGATGATCCGCCTCCGCGCCCGCCGGACGATCCGTCGCCGCGCCAGGTCGATCCGCAGCCCGGTCGCGTCGATAGCGAATCAGCCGTCGTCCCAGCCGAATCCGACGGCAGCCATGCCTACGTCGACGATCGTTCCGCGACATCTGAACCGGCTCGGGCGCATCCGACACCGGTCGGCGAGGACTCGTTCCGAGTTCCCGAACAGCGCACGCCACCGGAACCGCAGGCGGTCAACAGCTGTGTCCCGGAAGCCTTCCGGCAGCTCGAGCAGGCGCAGGGTCGCCCGGTGGCCAACGGGCCAGCGCCGCAGCAGCGGAGTCTGGCGGGGGTGCCACTGTACGAAATACAGCGCGCGATACCGCGCGGCGAATTCGAGGGTTTCGCTCCGGACCGGTCCTCGTCCGGCCACGCCCAGATCGTCGATGCGACGGTGCGGGCGGGCAAGGGCGCGAGCGCGCTGGTCGCGGAGGAGCGCGCCGTGGTCAACGCGGGCGGTGCGCAGGGACATGTCTACACGCTGACCTACAAGGGGGACAACCACTTCGACGTCAATGGCAAGTCCGCGGTCCATGTCGAGACCGATGTGCAGGGCCGGGAGTGGTTCGTCCTGGCGGATGAGAACGGCAGACCGCTGCCGGGTCACGAGCCGCAATCGCTGGCGGAGCTGGCGGGCGGCGCGACCCGAGCCGATGCGGTGGCCGCGGAGGCCGTCATCTTCCGCGCTGGTGAGGTGATCAGCGGTCTCGGTAACCCGAATGCGCCCCGGTTGTCCGGGGAACTGATGATGGGCGCCACTCCCGAGCCCCGGGCCGAGGTCCGAACGCTGCACGCCGAATATCGCCATGCGGCCACCGAGGAAGCGCGCGCACGTGCCGAGTCGACGCGGCTGCGCGAGCAGGCCCAGCAGGCGCGCGAGGCCGGTCTGCACGATCGGGCCAGGGAACTCGACGAGCGGGTGCGACGGCTGGATGTGCGCGTGGATGCGGCGGGGACACAGGCGGAGCTATTGCGCGCCAGGGTGGTCGAGTCCGAGCAGGCCAAGCTCACCGAACAACAGGAGGCGGTGCGGACCCAGACCCGGGAACTGGAAGGGCAATTGACCGATGCCGTCGGTGACCAGGAGCAGGTACGGCAATTCAGCACCGACCTCGCGCTGATCGACCGCATCGAGGCCGCCACCCAGGAGCGGGGCCGGGTCGACAACGCCCAGCAGGAACTGCGGAACCAGCTGGAGCCGATAAGGGAGCAGTTGGAGACCGGCCGGACCGCCGTGCGGGAGCTGCAGGCGCAGGTCCGGGCGGCCGAGGCACCGGGCACGGCCTTGACCCCGGTGGAGCGCGGCGAACTGGTCCGCGCGACCGGACCCGCGCTGGCCCGCGCCCAAATCACGATCGATTGGCTGCAGGGCGTCTATTCCGAGCTGGAGCAGCGGCACGACGATCTGGCCCATCGGCACGACGCGCTGACCGGCGAGATCGAAGCGGCAACGCAGGCACGCGATCGGGTGGCCGCCGCGTTCGACGTGCCGGATCCACACCAGCTGCATCCGTCCTATCGCGGGGTACCCGCGCCCGGCACCGAACTGGTGCACTCGCTGCGCGATGCCGTGGACCGGTTGGGGCGGGCCCAGGATGAGGCGGCCCTGCTGGCCGACAGTCAGCTGGGACTGCGGGCACTCGACGAGATGGGGCTGCTGCCGATTTCCGAGCGCGTCGGCGTCGCGCCAGCCGCCGAGCCGTCCGGGGCCTTCCCGGACCAGCGCATTGTGGTGGTCGGAACCGATACCTCGCCCGCTGGCTACCGGCAGGCATTGCAGGCGACCTTGCGGCCGGGCACGGATCTGGAACTGGTGCTGCGCCTTGCCGAGTCGGACAAACTGCCGCTGCAGGTGGAGTTCGTGCGCGTCGAGGTGGCCGAGCAGGGCGCGACGGGGCAGGCACTCGCGTCGAACACACCGTCGGCACTGGAGAAGTCGGGCGCGTGGCCGGATCCGAGGAAGCATGCGCGGCCCTGGGAGAAGACGAAGTGGACCGAGCCGCAGCCACCGTTCCTGTTCAAGGTGTCGATGGTTCCGGTATTCGACAAAATCATGGCGCCCTTCCACCATTTCGTGCCCGGGGAGGTGCCCGCCTTCCTCTTCCCAGAGAACCTGCCGTTCTCGAAGACGATCTACAACGTGCCCGAGGGCGTCCACACCTTCCAGTCCGATGTGGGCATGGACCTGTTCCACGCGCGGATCCTGAGCCTGGGGATTCTCGATCGGATCCCGAATCATCCGTGGGTTCGCCAGTTCGTGCAGAATCGCCCGTGGATCGGCAAGGCGATATTGGGTGTCACCAAGTGGCTGCCCGCCAATACCGCACACGGTCAGTCGGTCCACGTGCCGCTATCGGTGGATTTCGTGAACAAGCATCCGCGGGTCGCCTTCGCATTGGGCAGTGTCGAGCAGTGGCTTCCCAGTATCCGCAACGGCCGGTGGATTCAGCTGGTGCCGATGATCCGGGGAACGCGCACGCACGCGTGGTTCGACGACGCGCGGCCCGATCCCGCTCCGCTGCACCGCGCTGACCTGGCGAAGCCATTGTTCAGCCCGGAGGCGCAGCATCTCGACGGCAGCGTCACCCGTCCCTATACCGGCGAGAGCGTTGACATCCCCGAATCGCTTGCGCAGCGCTGGCGGGCGAATGAGCATGCGCGCGAACGGATTCAGGAGTGGACCCAGGGCGAGTACGACCGATTCGAACTCGACCGGGTCGCGGGCGACAAGCTGGTCCATCGGATCGCGGACCAGGCCGCCGCACATCCCGACCGGTATTCCGGCGGTGATCCGAAACGGTGGGTACGCGGTAACAGCAATGAGTGGGTCCGGGATCCGGCTGGTTCGCTCTTGCCGAGACATGCCGACGGTTCGACGTGGTTGCGTGATGCGGAGGGCAATGTCCGGCCGCGCGCGGAGATCGTCGCGAATCTGCAGCGGGCCCGCGATTATCTGATGCGCAATTCGGAGCTGAACCGGATTCCCGACGTGCCCGAACTGTGGAACCGGATGATCGATGGAAAACCATTGCGGGAGGACGTGATCGGCCTCGAAGCCGCATTGGCCGAGGCGAACCATCTGGCCACCCATCCCGAGGCGACCGGGCACCAGGCGCATCAGGCGGCGAAGAAGGCGGGATACGACTGGGACGCCAACCGGCCGCAGCTGACCGGCGATCGCGCCGAGCGCAGCCTGTGGGGGAAGCTGACCGGTCGCCGCGCTACCACCGTCGGCTTCACGGTCGAACTGGATCCGAACGCACCCGATGCCGCGCGCACCCGTCGCTTCGGCACCACCGCGTACTACGGCAGACAGGGTTTCGAGCAGGTCAACGGCCAGATCCGGGACATCATGCACGGCTGGCCCGAGGCCAAGATCGCCGAGGCACAGGCCGAGGTGACCCGGCTGGCTCGAGAGGCGACCCGGGACTATCGCGGCGACCACGGACTGGCCAAGGGCGGTGTGCACATCTCGGCGCGGGTGACCGGCGACCCCGGCCAGCAGCGGTTGAGCGTCACCGTCGAGCACGTGGGCGGTGGTCGCCCCAAGGACCCGACCGGCTACCGACTCGACCAGTCCGACCGCGAACTGCCGCGCGGAAATCGCGGAACCGCCGCTCCGGTCGGTGAATTCCGCGGCGATGCCCGCCCGGCGGATGTGGATCCACTCACGCGCGATGAGCTGGTCAACGCGATTCGCGACAACCTCGCGCTGATCACGCCGGAGGACGTGGCGTGGAACCGTGATGGTGAGCATTTCGTGCTGCCCGACGGTCGCGAGATCCATCTGAGCGTGGGCGAGACGCGTGACGGTGCGGTTGCCGAATTCCGTGAGCGCCCCGATGGTTCCGGTTATGACGTGATCGCGTCGCCGCGGGCCCGGTCGCAGGATCTGGCGCGGGCGGGAGCACACGAGCTGGCCGAGATTCGGTTGGCGGAGGATCCGGCGGTCCTCACCGATCCGATCAGCGAGCGTCCAACGGAGTTGACCTCGCATCTCGGTGGACGGTTCGCTGAGCTCAAAGTGCTTGCCGCGCACATCGATAGCGCGACCTTCGATCCGGCGCGAACGCATGACCTTCCCGGCTTGCGTCAGGACATGGCCGATCTGATGGCGCATCTCGGTCTGCGCGAGGATGCGGTCCCCGAAGCGATAGCGGCTCGTTCGCCGCACCCGGATCCTTCGGATCCATGGGGTTTGCTGGCCGCACATGATCCGGCCCTGGCGCACCGGCTCGCGCTGGGGTTCGGTGCCGACGGGCTGTTGTCGGAACGCCCGGTGTTCAACCGCGACCTGACAGCACCGGCCTTCGAGGAAGCCAGTGCCGCGCATCTGGATCGGATGGCGGGCGCGCTCACCGGCGATTTCGCTCCCGATGTCGTTCGGGCCGAATCCATGGCGTTGCAAGGTCGGATGCGAGAAGAGCTGGCGCGCCGAGTCTTCGATCCGATCTTCACCGATCCGGGTGCGGGCGAGGCCCGCCGCACGGTGCGGACCGGGCAACTGCTGCGCGCACTCGATCCGATCAACGAGGCGATCAACCGTCCGGGGCTGCACGGTGTGGAGCGGGCCGAGGCCGTGCATCGTGCCATCGATAGATTCCGCGACGCGATGCCCGAGGAGTTCCGCAACGCCCTGGGCCCTGCGGGTTTCGAACGAATGCGGCGCGCGGCCGATAGCCTGGCGATCGGTGCGGACCATATCTCGGGAGTGCTGGACCACGGTCGCGGCGAGATGTCGGTGGGTACGGAGCGGATGTCGCTCGGCGACTTCCTGCACAGCATCGACCGGGCCAACCGTGGTGCCTCCGAACACGGTGTGAACCTCGAATACACGGTGGTCGTGCACAATCCGGTCGAGGGGCGGTCCGTGGTGGAGGTGCTGCCGCGTCCACAGCCACAGCATCGGTTGCCGTTGGAGCAGAACAGGTTCGGCGAGGACAATTATCGGATTCCGTTGCAGCCCAGGCCGACAGCGCCCGCTGCGCAGCTGGGTGGGCACACCATTGACGTCGGTGTCGGTCGCAGCGCGTTCGCGGTGGAGATGACACCTTCGGCGGATCGTGCCGGTGGTGGTTTGATCATCAAGACCGAGTTGGCCGCCGATTTCGCGGTGGCCGGTCAGCGACGTCGTAATCTCGGCATCCTGGACCCCGGTCCGCTGACCGAACCCGGCACGGTCACCGTCTTCGGCGATTTGCTGTTCCACGGCGATGCGCTAGGGGAAGGCGGCAACGGTGCGGTGGCGCGGATCTTCGTCAACAATGTCAGCGCGCATTTCGAGCCCGAGGTATACGACGCGCTCGCACAACGCCTTCCGGCGGCCCTGGCTCCGGGCGGTCGAATCGAGCTGCAGTGGGATATGAAGCCGGAGAAGGCCGTCGACCTCGGCGGCAGGCCCGGTGATCGCGGTCATATTCGCGGTGACCACCTGTGGGATGCGATTGCGCGGCTGCCCGAGGATGTGGCGAGCCGGTTCCGTGTGGTGGAGGTGCGGGAGTTCCCGCATCCCGGAAACGAGAACTACGACTACACGATCGACGCCGGCGCCAGTAACAAGCTGGATGCGAACAAGATGGCGCAGTTCGTGCCGCCGCGCCCCGATCACCGCATGGTGATCGCCTATGAGCCGCACCAGACCGCACCGGTCGAAAGCGAGCACGGCACCGCAGGCAATGTCGGCGAATTCCGCGGCGACGCCCGGCCCGAGGTCAGCCTGACTCGCGCGGCGCTGCTGGACGAGGTGGGTAGGAACGTCCAGCTCATCACGCCCGAGGGCATCTCGTGGAATCCGGAGCAAGAACACTTTGTGGTGCGGGGCAAGGAGATACATCTCGACGTGGCACCGCTGCCCGCCGGTGTCGTCGCCGAATTCCACACCCGGCCCGATAGTTCCTATCAGCTGCGGGTCTCCTCGGGAGCGCTCACCGAGGACGCGGCACGGGCGGTTGGGCACGAGCTGGCCGAGATCGAACTGGTGGAACGTCCGGAGGTCCTTACCGATCCGGTCAGCGAGCGTCCGACGGGGTTTACCTCGCATCTGGGCGGCCGCTTCGCCGAGTTGAAAGTGCTCGCCGCGCATATCGATCGGGCCACCTTTGATCCGGCTCGGGCCGATGAGCTGCCACGGCTGCGCCGAGATCTGGCGGATCTGCTGAACCATCTAGGCATGAGTGAGCGCCCACCCGCGGAAACCAGCCCCGGCGATCCCTGGACGTTGCTGCGCGGACACGATGACGTGCTCGCGCACCGGCTCGAGCTCGGTCTCGGTGCGGATGGATTGCTCTCGGAGCGTCCGCGGTTCGACCGAACCCTGACCGAGGCCGACTTCGACGCCGCCCGCGCCGCGCATCTGGATCGACTGGAGCAGCAGCTCACCGGCGCCCATGCGCCGGAGGTGGTGCGGGTGGAAGCGATGGCGCTGGACGGCCGGATGCGCGAGGAACAGGTGCGGCGGATCTTCGACCCGATCTTCGCCGACCCGGGCTCGGCCGAAATCCGCAGAACCGTGCCGACGGGCCAGCTGTTCAAGGCTCTGGATCCGGTCAACGCGCAGATCAATCGGCCGGGTGCGAGCGGCCCCGCCGTGCACCGGGCGATCGAGGAATTCCGCGCCGCCATGCCCGAGGCTTTCCGAGAGGCCATGGGCGATGGGGGATTCGACCGCATGCACCGGGCCGCCGATGGCCTGACCTCGGGGCCGGATCGGATCACCGGAGTCTTGGACCATGCCCGAGGTGCGGTGCTGGTCGGTGGTGATCGATTGTCGTTCAGCGAATTTCTGCAGGGCATCGACCGGGCCAATCGCGGTGCGGTCGAGGACAGCCTGAACCTGGAATATACGGTGGTCGTCCACGATCCGGTGGACGGTCACTCCGCCGTCGAGGTATTGCCGCGCCCGCGCCCGCACCATCGATTGCCGCTGTCGGAACTGGTGTTCGGCGCGGACAACCACACGATCACCGTGCAGCCGCGGCCGTCGCTGCCCGCAGCCGTGGCCGGTGCGCACACCATCGATGTCGGTGTCGGCCGCAGTGCCTTCGGGGTCGAGATGACACCGGTGGCCGATCGTTCCGGTGGCGGTCTGGTCATCAAGACCGAACTCGCAGATGACTTTGTTATCAAGGGCCAGCGTCGCCGCGACCTCGGCATCCTGGATCCGGGACCGTTGGCGACGCCCGGCACCGTGATGGTCTTCGGCGACATGCTCTTTCACGGTGACGCGCTGGGCGTTGGCGAAACCGGGGCCGTGGCGCGGATCTATATCAACAACGTCAGCGCCAAGCTCCAGCCGGACGACTATCGAGCGTTGGCCGCTCGGTTACCCGCGGTGCTGGCGCCCGGCGGCCGCATCGAGGTGCAGTGGGATATGAAGCCGGAGGCCGACGGCGGTGAGCCCGGAAATCGCAACCACATCCTCGGCAGCGACCTGTGGACGGCGATCAAGGACTTGCCCGGTGGCCAGGGTGCGCATTTCACGGTGGTGGAGAAAAAGGAGTGGCCGCATCCGGGGAACGATGACTACTACTACTCCATCGACGCGGGTTCCAAGAATCACGTGGACCGCCACAGCCTCGCCAAGTTCAACCCGCCGCAGCCAGACCATCGCATGGTGATCGTCTACGACCCGGCTGGCAGGGGATACGGTCGAGCAGACCCATCGGACACGGCAGGCATAGGTGTTGAGGTAAGGAGGCGGTGATGGGCGAGATCGCGGGAGCACGAGAACAGCTCGACGAGGCGGCGAAATGGCTGGGTACGCAGATCCGCACGCTGGCCCGGCACCTCACGCCCGGGCACGACCCGGATGTGTACCTGCCATCCGACCCGGTGATCGTCGACTGGCACGAACCGCTGAAGTACCAGTACCGGATGATCGGCCGGGTAGACCGGGCCGCCGAACACTACGACCCGACGGTGGTCACCAGGGCAGCGGAACTGCTCGGCGGTGCGGGCTGGGCCATCGACGTCGAGGTCGCGGAGTCGGCGACCGGCGGGCGGCTGACCACCGTTGTCGCGTCCCAGGACGGATACCGGCTGACGGTGCGCATCGAAGAGGGTTATGGCACCGTCGTGTACTCCGGTGAGACGCCGGCGATGGCCCTGTTCACGCCGGAACCATTCGTGCGCCCCGCCCCGGTGCTGACTCCGGAGACGGTGCGGCGCGGCTACCTGCTCTGCTACGAATGCGACGGCTTCGGGTGGTGCCCGGTCTGCGAGGGCCGCGGCTGGACCTTGGACGCCGACGGTCGGGAGCGGTGCGTGGAGTGTCTCGGAGCCAAGTACTGCCCGGTCTGCCGCGGTGCGGGGGAACTGGAGGCGCGGCGGCTGCAGGATTGGCAGCGCGACCAGTATCCCGAACTCCACGACCGGTCCTAGCCATATCGCCGAAACGAAAGGATAACCGTGCCAACGCTGTTACCGCTGGCCCGCACCAATGCCGAGGCGCACCTGTACCTCGAGCTGCAGCCGTGCCCGAACTGCGGTGAGCCGCGCTGCGAATTCCGCAGTTCGGTGGTCAGCCTGGACGGTGTGCTGGCCAGTCGCTACACCGGCGAATGTCCGCGCTGCGGCCGCGAGCGCAGCTACGAATTCCGGCTGCCCGAACAGATTCTGCTGCCGCCCGCGTCGACTGTCCGCTTCGGCGGTGACGAACCCTCCGAACTCATCGATCCCGGCATCTGGCTCTGGTACGCCGACGATCTGGGTCGGCGTGTCCCGACCGATGTCTCGGGATTCGATGCGGGGCAACGCAGGTCGGCCAAGCACACGGTGGCTACCGCACTGGCCGCGGTCGAGGAGGTGCTGAAGTTCATCCCGTCGGACGCGGACCAGGTGCCCGCCGACGCCTTCACCTCACCCGAGGGGCGATCGGTGCGCGCCCAGGAGCCGGGCCGATTCCAGCGCGAACGTCTAGAGGCCATTCGCGACTACTACGCCACGGAGTTCACCAGATGGTAGCTCGAAGTGAAGGCTGCCAAGTCTTTACGGTCCCTTAAGGAGTTCGCGCCTCGGAGCGCCACGTAAGCCGAAGCACGCGAGGATGATTCATGATGAGGACACCGACCGTTCACACCCGTCATGAAATGATCGGTGTCGTGCATGCGTGGATGAGGGGCGAGGCCACGGGGGCGAGCATCGCGCGTCGAGGCAGCGCCGAGCGGGACAGGAGTTGACCGATGGCACCAACTGATGACAAGCCCAACGCGTGGCAGCTCTCCGGGGACGACATCGGCAAGGATTCGCAGCACCTGACGGTGAAGCAGCAGAGTCTGCAGACGCTGGCGGGGTACGCCATCGATCTGTACGAGGTCTTCAACACCATCGAGGGTTGGACCCACTTTGTGGAGAATGTCGACGGGTTCGGAAATCTGCCGTCCGGCATCGCATTACAGGGCAAGTTCCAACGTGCGGGTCGCGATCTGAAGGATCGCGCCAAGAGCCACCAGACCATGCTCGAGGATCTGGCGCAGCAGTTCATCACCGCGGGCAAGCTGTACACCGCTGCCGAAGAGGCGAACACCTCCGGATTCGATCGGCTACGGAATGCGCGCTCCGCCCAGCGGCACGGCAGTTGGAGCCTGCCCGCCGCCGGAGCGACGAAGATCCCGGAATGGGGCGGGAAGACCGGACGAACCGATAAGTACGGTGGGCCACCCGCCGATCTGAAGGCTTATGCCAGCGAAAAAGACGGCCGCGACAAGACACCGGTTCGCGCGGAGCCGTCCAGCATCCTGGACTATCCGACCGCTTACAGCTGGCACCAATCCTTGATCGACGGCATGGGGAAAACCGCGGATGCGTCCGGTTACTGGCAGTCGATGGCGAACCAACTCGTGGCACCGGCCACGGAGCTCGGCAACCAGATGACCACGATGCAGACCTCCGGAAGTTGGAACAGCGACGCTGCGGTCAAGGCGGCAGGTGCGGTCCAGGCCTATGTGTCCGGCGTGCAGAACATGATCGACGGCATGCAGACGATCGCAGGAAATCTCTTGGACACCTCGGGTTGGCTGTGGGCGGCGCAGGCGAATACGCCCAATATTCCGCCGGATCAGGTCGGCACCCAGTACGGGCGGGAACAGGTCCAGCAGGCCAAGCGCATCTTCCGGGACTGGTACGTACCCGGTCTCGACGCATCCAGCAATGCGATTCCGCTGATGGTGCAGCCGGTGAGCCCGGTGGTACAGCCGGTAGCGCCGCCACCGCCGGAGAAGAAGCAGGATACCGGCGGCGGTGGTGGCGGCGGGGGTGGCACCGGTGGTGGTGGCACCGGTGGTGGCACCGGCGGTGGATCCTCGGCCGCTCAATCGCGGGCAGCCCAGCAGGCGCTCGCCGCGCAGCGCCAGGCAAGTGAACAGGCCCAGAAGACGGCTGCCGACCAGCAACGACAGCTCGAGGCGCAGCGCCAGCAGGCGCAGCAGGAGGCCGCGCAGCGCCAGGCCCAACAGGAACAGCAAGCCGCGCAACAGCGCGCTCAGCAAGCTGCGCAGCAGGCGGCCGATCAAGCGAAACAGGCTGCGGAGCAAGGTTTGCAGGGTGCCAAGCAAGCGATGGATCAGGCATCGCAGGCCGCCCAGCAAGCAGCCGCCTCGGCGGCCAAGGACATGCAGTCGGCCGGACTGGCCGGTCTGCCGTCCGGGCTGTCGTCGGCGTTGGGCAAGGATGCGCTCAAGGCGGGCGGCGGCGGTGCCGGCGGGGGCAGGGGCGGCGGTCTCGGTGGCGGTGCGGGCAGCGGTGCCGGCGCGAGTCTTTCACCCAACAGCCTGCAGAATTCGAAGCTGTTCCCGCGTGCGGTCGCCGATGCGGCCGGGGTCGCGGCGGCGAGCCGGGCCGGCCTTGCCACCGCGGGCCAGCCGGGCTCGCCCGGCGGTATGGGCCCCGCGGGTCACGGCGCCGGTCAAGGACAGGGCAAGGAGCACAAGCGCGCCTCCTACCTCGACTCGGTCGAGCACATCGAGGAGGCGCTCGGCGACGCGCCGGTCGTCGTCAAACCTGTTGTCGAGCAATGAGTCGCACCTGGAAATTCACCGACCTCGAATTCATCGTCCAGTGGGAGGCGCTGAAGCAGGACTATTTGCCGGAACCATTCGTGTACACCTGTCGTACCTGGGTGAACGAGGATTATGTCCAGGAAGAGCAGGATGCGCTGGCAGGACTGCGACGCTCCGGGGATCGGTCGTTCGATGATGTGCTCGACGTTCTCGCCTTCCCGGACCTGCGCATTATCGCCGAGGGCTACGACCCGGCGGATCCGTGGAACCGGGAGGTTCCGGTTCGGCTGCACGGTGTCCGTCGCGGTGACCGCGGCTATGTCTTCTCCGAGGTCTCCGGCGAAACATACTGGCATTCAGGTGGTTTCACGATCGTCGAATGCGATGCGGTCGATCTGGCCGGCGTGATCGTGCGAGCGCTGCCGAAGGTCGAGCCGGGGACTCGCGCCGCCGTGGTGCTGTCCACCCAGGATGAGGGCGACGGCCTGGACTACTCGCTCGGCCGGTCCGCGGTGCACGATTCCTTCGACGATTCGATCGCCGACCGCTCCGCGGAGTTCTTGGCGTTGCCGACATCCTGCACCGGGACGATCGATGTGATCCAGGGGCGTTCGCGCTTCGGACCGCGCGGGATCACTCGACATCGGCTGCAGTGGCGCGACATTCGCGATGACGGCCGCTATGCGATCGATGACCGGACACCTCCGGTCGCGAGGGGCATCGACGCGAAACACCTCACGGTGCTGATCAATACGCGGGTCGCGGAGGTGGTCCGTGCGATCAAGGACGAGCGGGTCTGACCCGCACCGGCTTCGGTGATTCGGAGGTACACCGTGAATGATCAGCAGCAGGAACCGGTCGAATGGACCGCGACCTCCCGCAGCGGCGCGATTTCGGTACGCACCACCGAACAGGGTCTGCCACTTGGCATTTCGATCGAGCCCGCCGAGTTGAAGCGGGATCCGCAGGGTTTGGCTGCGGAGGTGCTGCGGCTGTGCAAGCAGGCGGCGAACCGGGCCGGGATGGCGCGCAGGGCGGAGTTGGCGGCGGCCGGAGTGCCCGCGGATATGTTGGCGCTGACCGGTTTGCCGACCGCGGAAGACGTGGCGCGCCAAGAGTTCGCCGAGGAGCAGGAGTACGAGACCGAGCCCGACAGTTGGTTGCGCGAGGTGTAGTCCCTGTTGTGCGAGAGGAGCTTTCGACATGTACGAGACCATGGACGAACTGATGGCCAGCGTGCAGCGGCGGCTGTACCGGATTCGGGATCTGACCGACGATATCGCGGGTGTGCGCGGCCGGGAGAGCGCGCAGGACGGCTCCATCACCGTCGAGGTCGATGGCAACGGAGCGCTGCTGGATCTGCAGTTCTCCCAAGCTGTTTCGACGATGACGCCAGCCGAGTTCGAGTCGACCTTGGTGGCGACCGCGGCCGCCGCGGTGCGCCGCGCCTTCGAACGCCGTAGCGAACTGGTCACCACGTTCAACGAGGAAGTTGCCGACTAGACACCCGACGTTCATTCGGTCCCCGTAGAACTTTTGTCAAGAACCTTAAGTTTGTGCAAATTTGCTTTCGGGCCTTGCACTCTGATTGATAGGTTCTATGAGTTGGTCAATTGCATTACTGGATCGGGGAATACGATGAGCGATGTCGTAGCAACACCTGATGCGATTCGCGCGTACGGGGACGCGGCGGTAGCGATGGCAACCGGGGTGGCAACCGCAGGAGCGTTCGATCAGGTGGCAACCGTCGCGGCGGCCGCGCCGGTCTTCGGCTTGATCGGCCAGGACTTTCTGATGGCCTTCGCGTACGCGCAGGCCAATCACGTGAGTTCGGTGTTCGAATTGGCCGGCGTGCACGCGGGTACCGCGCTGACCGCACACCAGGGCGCCGCGGCGTACGAGGCCGCCGAAGCGGCATCCGGCACCGAATTCGGCGCTGCTGGCGTCTGATAATGAACGCGCCGCTAGAACCATCGATCGTCGACCTGCTGCGCGGCAGTGCCCTTGCGCCGCTGGTGGATCGCCCGGTCAACGACATTTTGAAGGATATGGGCCTCGGGCCACTGCCCGACCTGTCCGGCCTGCCACCGCTGCCCCAAATGCCACCGTTGCCGGTGCTCGATCTGGCCGCGCTGGCCCGGCCGCTCACCGATATGGCAAGCGGTTTCGGCACGGGAGCGCTCGGCGCGAGCGCGGGCGGTGGACCCGATCCGACCAAGGTGCTCTCCGATACCGCCCAGGCCGCGCAGACCGCGATCCAACTCGGCACCCAGGCACTGCAGACCGTGATGTCGCTGTGGCAGGGATTGGCCGCCATGCAGGCGGCGAACAAGGCCGGGCAGGCCGCGGACAACGGCGCGGAACTGGCCACCCAGAGCGCACAGGAGAAGGCGACGCTGGTCGGCGGCGCGACCTCGGTGGCAACCGGCGGTGCATTGCTCGCGGCCGTCATCGCCAAATACATGGCCACGGTCACCGCGGCCTCGCCGTGGCTGGCCACCGGTGGCGGCCAAGCGTTCATCGCGGCCGCGACGGTGGAGGCGATCACCGAGGGCGTCGCGGTGGTGACCAAGACGCGGATCGAAATGACCGCGCATTCGGCGAATATGACCGCGGCGGGCAAGAAGGTCAAGGTCACCAACGCCCCCAAGGGCGTCGACTCGATGCAGCAGGTGATGCAGATGCTCACCCCGCTGATGACCATGGCGCAGACCGGCGCGCAGACGCTCACCCAGGTGGCGACCCAGAGCGCGACACAGGCCCAGAAATTGCAGGCCGACACCATCGCGAAACAAGAGCAGGAACGCGAGGCCAAGGAGCGGGAAGAGGCCGAGCGCACCGGCGGTGGCGGCGGCGCGGGCGGTGGCGGTGGCGCCGGTGTCGGTGGTATCGGCGCGGCACCGATTTCCACGCCACTGAGTCCCTGGACCGGTCCGCGCACCGCCGGACTCAGCGGTGTCGCCGGTTTCGGTGCCTCCGGAAGTGGTTCCACCGCAGTCGAACCCGCCGCCGCGGTGCGCGGTGCGACGGGCGCTCCCGGCAGTCCCGGCATGATGCCCTACGGCGCGGCCGGTGCGGCCGGTGCGCGCGGGGCCGGGGATGCGGGCGGCGATATGCCGAGCTTCCTGGTCAACGCCGAACACGGCGAAGAGGTCGTCGGTCCGATCGAAGGGGTCTCGCTGCCGGTGGTCGGCGCGGCCGAACAAATTTCGGAGCCACCACCCGATAAGGAACTCACCCTCTAACGGTTCAGGAGGTTGCCATGGCAAGCGGCGGTACGGATTTCGATGGTGTGCTGTTCGATCCGGCGGCGGCCCGCGACGCAGCCGCCCGGCTGGACGGACTGGCGGCCCGTTTGGAGGCGGAGTTGCGAGAGGGCTCGCCCGCGCTGACGGTGCCGCCGGCCGGTGCCGACGAGGTGTCGGTGCGCGCGGCGCAGACGCTGAGCGATGTCGCGGACTCCTACGGCCAGAGCGCGGCCGCCGGAATCGTGGAACTGCGCAAGTTGGCCGCGACACTGCGCTCGCAGGCCACCCAATTCGGGCGCGCCGAGAACGACAGCGTCGGCGACTTCGGCATCCCCGGCGCGGCCTGAGACAACATCGAAAACGACACGGAGCAACAATGATCGAACCACCGCAGCCCGGTTTCACCGGTGTGGTCTGGGACGCGCGCGAGCCCGATCGGCTGGCACGTGAACTGTCCACCGGTCCCGGCGCGGTACCGATGGCCGAGGCCGGTGTCGCGTGGACCCGGTTGGCCGCCGGTTTCGGTACGGCGGTTGCCGAATACGACATGATCGTCGCGTCGATGCGCGGCGCGTGGCAGTCCAGCACGAGTGGTCCGGTGTTGGATCGGATCTCGATGCTGCGCGACTGGCTCGCCGATGCCGCGACGGCCGCTGGCAATAACGCCGTGCGCGCCGAAACCCAGGCCGCCGCCTATGAATTGGCCCGGCTGACCATGCCGCACAGCGCCGAGATCGCGGCCATCCAGGCCGTACAGCGCATGCTCGAATCGATCGGTGGCGCACTCGGTGCACCGATCAAGGCGGTGGCGGCCGATGCCGATACCGACGCCGATATGGCCAAGGCGGCCGCCTCGCGCGTGATGCAGACCTATGAGGCGGCCACCGAACCGCTTGCGGCACCGTGGAGTCAGCAGGAACCGCCGGTGATCGCAACCCCGGCGGCACTGGCGGCGGAGGAGGCGACCGCGACGGTATCCGCGGGGTCGGCCATGTCCGGCATGCCCGCAATGCCCGCGGTCACGCCCGGCATGTTCATGCCGGGCGGGGTCGGTGCCATCGCGGCATCCGCGAAACTGCAGCCCTATCGCGCACCGGTATTCACCGAAGCCCCCCAACCGGTGGAAGTGACGACACCGCAACCGGTTTCGACAGCCACCCCCGCGAGTTCCAGTGCACTGCCCATGGTTCCGGGTGCGATGGGGGCGGCCGGGTCGGGTGACGACGAGGAGTACGCACCGCGCGCGAGTGTGGTGACCGGCGACGCCATCGGCGCCGACCTCGGTATCGTCTCCGCCCCGGCCGTACTCGGCGCGCCGGAAGCGCCCGCCGCGGCGCCCGGTCGGACGGTCTCGGGAGGTGCCCAATGACCACCATGACCAACGACGGCCTGCTCATGGTCGCCGAACGGCTCGGTGTGCAAACCCTGCCGCTGGTGCTTTCGGTTGGGCCGCAACAGGATTCGTTCGATGAATGGGCCGAGGCGCAGCACCGCGCGCGGACCGAACTGGTCGGCGCCGGTGTACTCGATACCGAGGGCGATGTCGAACCCGAACTGGCCGAGGCCATGTTCACGCTGGCCCAGCCCGATCGAGAGCTGGTGGCCCGGATCTACCGCACCGCGCCCGACGCGACGCCGGCGGTGACCCGAATCTGCCTGGCGCGCCGCGGCGAACACCATGCCGTGGCAGTGCGCACCGGTGACGTCTTCGATGTGCGCAGCGTATGGGCGGACGGATCGGGCGGGGCGCTGATGCGGCCGCTACTCGACGCGCTCGGCCCCGCGACGCCCGCTGAGGTGGTCAATTTCAGTGCGCCGTCGAGCGAACTGAGCGAGCGGCTCGCGGCGGCGCTGACCTCTGCGGACTACGCGGACGCGGTCTACGCCCTCGGTGTCGCCGATCGTGACGCCACCGCCTATGGGCTGGCCTTCGCCGCCTGCCACAGCTTCGCCGAGATCGTGGCCTACGCCCATCTCGACGGCACCACCACCCGGCCGCCCGGTGCGGTCGCGGTCTATGACACCGGACGCGGTCGCATTGTGGCCGCGCCCGGTATTGCTGCGGATCAGCAGGTCTGGTCCACGGTGACACCGGGCACCGATCACCGTATCGCGCAAGCGATTTCGGCATTGATCGAATCTCTGCCCGGGGGAAGGTGGCTTCCGCAGTAAACCTTCCGGCGATGTCACCCGACATCGTTTCCGGGCATTGGAATCACTACAGGAGAGGGTGTCCACGATGAGTGGTGAAGGTGTACACGTAGACGAGGCGACCGCGAAGAAGGCCGAGGAGTTCATGGCCGCGGCGGTCGACAACATGCAGCGCACGCTGAAGAAGATCGACGACGAGGTCGCCGCGGCGACCCACTGGGAAGGCGATGCGAAGGCGGCGTTCGTCGCGGCCTCCACCAACTGGGCCCAGCACTCCCAGGAGCTGCACAAGAAGCTCAACGCCATCACCGAGCAGGTCGGTCACGGTACCCAGCAGTACATCCAGATGGAGCAGGCGAACCAAGAGGGGTTCCAGCACATCAGCCTGTAATCGACTGCGCCACAAGAACAATCAGTCTTCGAATCGGAGGAACTCATCATGTCGACGATGGCATACGCCAAGGGCCCGATGATGGCCCTGTTCAACGACCTGGTCACGCTGCACGGCGACCTGGTCAAGTACGGCAGCGATATGGAGGACGCGGGCGGCGTGCTCAAGGTGGCGTGGGAGGGCAACGTGGCCCACGCCAGCTTCAAGACGGTCTACGACGCCTGGCACAACGAGTACGGCGACACGCTCACCTCGCTCAACAATGTCGCCGCGGCCGTGGAGAACTCGCTGCAGCGCGCGCTGGGCACCGACGGCAAGATCGGTGACGGCTTCGGGGCCTGAGTCCACTCGATAGGGCCGTAGCGATCGCTTGTGGGTCGCTCGAAAGGTCAGCTATCCGGCCGGTCCGCCAGCGCTGCGCTCGCGGACCGGCCGGATTCGGTTCGGGTCACCGTGGGTGCGGGGTTACCGCGCCGCGGTGAGGGATTCGCCGATGTAGCGCATTTCGTCGGGGGTGGTGACCATATTGACCGTCGCACTCGCCGTCGAGGTTCGTACCGTGATCAGGTTGGGAGCCGAAATATCCTGTACCAGAACGATATCGGCATCGAACTGGCCATCGGGCTGCTCGGGCGCCCGGACGTGCACGATGGTCGCGCCACCGGTCAACGCGGTCGGTGCGATGCCGTCGAACACCACGACGGTCGCGCTGGGCATGGGTCTGCCGCCCGGCTGCGGTGGCACGCTGTGCTGTCCCGCACCGGCGAACCGCGGTGCGAGCGAAAGCGAATGCGGTGCACCGACATTCGCGACCATGGACTGCCAGGCCTCGGGCCGGTCGGTGTGCACGATGGTGTGTGCGCCGAGGGCGATCGCGCGCAGGATCACCTGCTGAGCCAGATCCAGCCGTCCGATGACCTCGAGATGCCGGGTGCCGTCACCGATCAGCGGCACCGCGATGCCCTGACCGGCATTGTCGGCGCCGATCAGCTGACCGCATCCGGCGGTCGGTACCGCGATACCGTCGAGCGCGGCGAGTGGGCCGCGGTAGTCGCCCCCGCTATCGCCGTCGCGGCGGGCGGTGCGGGCGGGCAGGCTGTCCAGCAGGGCGCGGAACTGTTCACCCGGCAGGGTGCGCAGTCCGGGCACCGGCGGCTCGCCCGGTTCGGCAACGGTATCGAAGCGGACCAGCGCACCCAGTGTGATCGGCGGGGAGGTGGACTCGCGCCCATCGCCGGGTCGGCGCGCACCGGGCCGCAGGCGCACGGTCACCGTGGTGGTCAGGCTCGGGGTGGCCCAGATATCGGCGAAGCCGCGCGATCCGATGAGCTCCGGGCCGATCTCGTAGCTGGTGAGGTGAATGCCCTCGTGCACCAGCGACTTCGGGGTTTCGGCGAAGGCGTCCAAGGCGATGCCGCGGGTGAGTTGGCGCACCGCGCTGTTCATTTCGGTGGCGGTCAGCACCGATACCGAGATATCGCGGGCGGCCAGTCGATTGGCCACCCGGCGGGTCGCGATGATCGCGGTGCGCAGCGCGCCGGCGCCGCCACCGCCGCGATTGCCGACGGCATCGGCGTTGGCGAGCGGATCCAGCCGCAGCACCAGCCAGACCGTGCGATGCGCGATGGCGGGCAGCGGGCCGAGGATGCGGTCGTAGAGCTGGGCCACCGCGCCGCCGCCCGCGGTCCGCGCGCCGGTGCTGATCACATCGATGGAGGCCAGGCTGATATCGAATTGACTGAGGCAGCGCCCGATTTCGGTGAGCGCAAGCACCTGGTCGGTGGACAGCGAGCCGCGCCGCAGCAGGGTGAGCGCATCCGGCGGCGGGTCGATGCGCAGCATGGTGAGCAGCAGGTCGCCATCCCAGCGCACGCCGTAACTGCCGCCCTCGGGCAGCGGTACGTCGAAGGCGGCCTGGCCGGTATCGGCGGGGCCGGGCCGGGTGCGCCGCCACCGGAATGCGATGGCCCGCGCCAGCATTCCGGCGATATTGCGTGGCTCACGTCGCCGCACCGGTACCGCGCCGACAATGAGGACAATCGCGCCGACGGCAATGACGGCCGCGGTCGGCGCATGGCAGGCGGCGGTGATCCAGGCCGCGGTCGCGGCGAACAGTGCGAGCGGAATCATGAGTCGCAAAGGGATTTGGCGCAGCAGCCAGAATTCCGGATCACGCAGCGTTGTGTGCGTTGTGTTCACGGAGTTTTCGTTTCCGGTTTCTTTACGGTTCTTCGCTCCGGAGTCGGTATCGCGTTTGTTCACAGCCCCGTCCACGATTATCGGACCAGTATTGCGATAACACTACCGCGCTACGTGTTTGTTCGTTGGAGCAGTGGCGGTTTGCTGAATTGTCGCTGGATTGACATGGGCGCGCCGAACGATACTGTAAATATCCTGTTCCTTCCGTAGTCCGATGGAGACCATGTGCCTGCTCAGCTGACCACCAAGGCTCAGGTCAACGGCTACCGTTTTCTGCTGCGACGGCTCGATCACGCACTGGTTCGCCGCGATATCCGGATGCTGCACGATCCCATGCGATCTCAGCTGCGTTCGATGCTCGTCGGCGCGGTGTTCGGCCTGCTCGTGGTGGCCGGAGCGACCATCTTGGCGTTCCTGCGCCCACAGGGCGCGATCGGCGACGCGAATATCGTGATCGGCAAGGACAGCGGTGCCCTGTATGTGGTGGTGGCCGAATCCGAGGACAACAAGGACGATAAGCGCCTGCATCCGGTGCTCAACCTGGCCTCGGCCCGGCTGATCAGCGGGAGCAACGAATCACCCAAATCGGTGAAGGACGCCAAGCTTTCGTCGCTGCCGCGCGGTCCGTTGCTCGGCATTCCCGGCGCGCCCGCGGCACTGCCCGGTTCGCAGCAGGGCGGACGTTCGGACTGGTCGCTGTGCGAGACGGTGCAGCTCTCGGTCACCGGCAGCGCGGCCGCGGCCACCGGCGTCGAAACCACGATTTTCGCGGGCAAACCCCAACTGGACGAACGTGTTCGGGCGCTCGGCCCCTCGGACGCACTGCTGGTGCGGCGCAATGACAAGACCTATCTGATCTACGACGGCAAACGCGCGGAGGTCGACCCCGCCAACTCGGTGTTGACCCGTTCGCTGAATCTGGCCGGACTCAAGCCACGGCCCGTCGGCACCGGCATGCTCGATGCCGCGATCGCGGTTCCGCCGCTGGCCGTGCCGGATATTCCGCAGGCCGGACAGCCCGGTCCGGCAAAGCTTTCCGATGTGCCGGTCGGCGGTGTCATCGCCGTCGGCGGTATGGGCCGCAACGATCAGTCCCAGCTGTACCTGGTGCTCGCCGACGGCGTGCAGCCGATCACCGATTTCGCCGCACAGGTCGTTCGCACCGCGAATTCCCAGAGCATGCGCGAGATCAAGGTGGAGCCGCCGGATGTGCTGACGAATATGCCGGTGCTGCACCGACTCGCCCTCGACCACTTCCCGATGAACACCCCGAAGATCCTGTCCGCCGAGGATGCCCCGGTCACCTGTCTGAGCTGGGCGAAGGGACGCGCGTCCGGTGGCGATGCGAACGAAAGTCCCACCGACCGTGCGGTGGTCGGTCTGCTCGCGGGCAACCGCGTGCCGCTGTCCGGTTCGGCCGAGCCGGTGACCCTGGCAACCTCGGATGGGACCGGCGATCGGGTCGATTCCGCCTATATCGCACCGGCTTCGGGTGAGTTCGTGCAGGTAACCGGAACGGAACCGGGCAGTCTGCGCCGCGGCGGCCTGTTCTATGTGGCGGACAACGGAATCCGCTACGGCATCCCGGACGTCGCGACCGCGAAGGTGCTCGGCCTGAGCGATGAGCCCCGGCTGGCCCCCTGGTCGATCATCGGCCAACTGGTGCCGGGCCCGACGCTGTCCAAGAACGACGCGCTGGTCAAGCACGACATCCTGCCCGTCGGAAACTGATCGCGGCCCCGACATTGCAGGTCACGGCCGGAAATGCCGGGCCAGCTCCTAGACCCCGAGCGAGGCGAGCACACTGCCGAGGGCCGCCTGCATATCCGGCGCCTCGATCCGCATCAGCACCGTCTCGTCCACCGCGCTCAGATCCAGCGAATCGTCATTGGCCAGCCGGAACTCGCGTTCCTCCTCGGCGGATTCGATGATGTTGCGCACGAAGCGACCGTTGCCCGCGAGATCGATGCCACGGCGCGGCTGACCGCTCTGATCGACGCGCTCGGCCTCGTACAGCCGCCCGCACGCCTCGATCAGCAATTCCATTGCCCCGTCGGACAACTCCGAATCCCGCGAGCGCGCGATGAGGCTGCCGATCTGGCCGAGTTCGGTCGGGGTGTAGGACGGGAACTGCAGGCGTTTGGCGAATCGGGAGGCCAGACCGTCGTTCGCGGCGAGCAGCCGGTCGATCTCACCGTCATAGCCCGCGATGATCACCACCAGCCGGTCACGGTCGTTCTCCATGCGGGCCAGCAGGGTGTCCACCGCCTCGCGGCCGAAGGCGTCGCCGCCCTGTAGGCCGGTCTGGATCAGCGTGTACGCCTCGTCGATGAACAGCACACCGTCCATGGCGGTATCGATCAGCTTGTCGGTCTTGATGGCGGTGCCGCCGAGATTCTGGCTGACGAAGTCGACTCGCTTGGCCTCGACGACCTTATCGGTCTTGAGAAGTCCGACACCACAATAGATTTTGGCTACCACCCGGGCGATGGTGGTCTTACCGGTGCCGGGTGGTCCGGTGAACGCCAGGTGGTTGCCGCGGGCCATGCTCGCCATGCCCTTCTCGGCCCGGATCTTGGCCAGCTGTGCGGTCGCCTGCAGCTTCGCCACCTGCGTTTTCACCGATTCGAGGCCGATCTGCTTATCCAATTCGGCGCGCGCCTCGGCCAAGATCTTCTTCGCGCGGTCCTCGGCATCGGCGCTCTGCATCGCCTCGACCGAGGGCGCCGACGCCGGATCCCAGCGGTTGGTGCGCGCATCGATGGATTCCTTGCTGGTCACCGTGAGCCGGTAGGTGCGATCGCGCATCGCGGCGGTATTCGCGGCGAAATCCGGTGCCTGCGAATACACCTTCTCGAACAGGGCCTGCGCCTCGGCCTCCTTACCGGTCTCGCGCAGGCACAGGCCGCGGCAGAACATGGCGGTCGTGCGCGCCGCCGGGATCGGCCCCGCCTCGGCCTGCTCCATGCGCCGGATGGCCTCGCCGAACAGACCGAGCTGGGCGCAGGCCGAACCGACCATCACATGTGCGCCCGCCGCCAGATACGGATCGTCCCACTCGGCGGATCCGGTGAGTACGGCCATCACATCCGGCCAGCGCTGAGTGTTGAAATGCAGTACGCCACGGATATACGCGCAGATCCGATCGTCGATTTCGCGATCGGTATCGGAGAGCATCGCGGCGCGGTGCGTGGCGAGTTCGTCGAGCACGCGCTCGGCCTCGTCGTACTCCTGCTCCGAGATCAACTGTGCCGCTTGGGCCAGCCAGATCTCGGTATAGCTGGCCAGGGGATAGTCGATGTACAACCCGGCGAGGAAGCGTCCGGCCAGTGCCCGCTGTGGCAGTCCGAGCCGGCGCTGCTCGCGGTAAAGCGTTGTCGCACTGTTCTTGTGCAAGTTGTAGAGCACCTCGGTGGTGACCTCACCCGCCGCGGCCCGGCCCAGCCAGGCGTCGCACATGGTCGGATCCCACTCGGTGGCGCGCTGGAACGCCAGTTTCGCGTACTCGAGATCGCGAGCCGATTCCTGTCCGTCGATGGTCAGGCCCAGCGACAGGATTCCGGCGTCGAAGGCCCGTTGTGCTTGGCGGTTGCCGGTCATTGCTGTCAAACCCCGAAGTCTTGGTTGGAGCTATCTATTTTGGTACGCGATTGGCCGCGTTCATCTTCCGACCAGCTTAGCGATCGCGTCGGCTCGGCTCGTCCGATACATTATGTTTGCTACCGATAGGTTGCAAACATGTGTGACAACCAGATGCCACACAGGAGCGTTCGTGCGAGAGTGGAACCGAGAGTTGGTTCGACAAGTAGGGGACTGGGCGCAAGTGTTCGGATCGTTCGGTAAAGAGCTGGGGTCGGCGCGCAATTGACCGAGCCGATGAGTGGCGGCACTCGCGCCGCCGAACCAGAACTGTGCCGAGTCTCGGTGATCGGTGGAAATACCCAGCTCGATGTCGGGCTGCCGGCGACGGTGCCGATCGCCACATTTATCGGTGATCTGGTCGCCCTGATCGAATCCCGCAATCCCGATGTGGTGGAGAGCGACGACGGCGGCACCCCGCTGCATACCGAACACTGGACGCTGGCCCGCCTGGGCCGTGACGCCATCGCGCCGAGCCGCAGCCTCACCGAGGCCGAGGTGTACGACGGTGAGCTGCTGGTGCTGCGCTCGGTCACCGCGAAGGAATCGCCCGCGCTCTTCGACGATGTCATCGATGCCGTATCCCGGCTCACCGCGGCCGATTTCCGCGGCTGGTCGCCGAATGCGGCACGCTGGACCGGTCTGGTCGCCGCGGTATCGGCGGTGCTGCTCGCGGTGCTGCTGCTCGGCGCCGGGCGCGCGCACGGCGGTGGTCTCGCCGCGCCGTTCCTCGCGACCGGCGTCGCCATTGTCGCCGCGGTCGCCGCGGCGATCGCCGCGCGCAGGTACGCCGACCAATTGACCGCCACCTGGTTGTCGTTGTGCGCATTGCTGTTGTTCTTCGGTGGCGCAGCGCTTTTCGTGCCCGGCGAACTCGGCAGTCCACATCTGCTGCTCGGCTGCTCGGTCACGCTGGTGGCCGCGGCGGTGATCTACCGCGCCACCGCGACCGGTGCCGCGCTGGCATCGGCCGCGGTGACCGTCGCGCTCTTCGGCGGTATCGCCGCGCTGTGCCGGATGGTCTGGGACTTCGAATTGCCGAAGATCTCCGCCGCGATCCTGGTGGTGGCGATCACCTTGATCTCCGCGGTGCCGCGGCTGGCCGCGGTGCTGGCCCGGCTGCCGATTCCGCCGGTGCCGACCGCGGGCGGTGCGATCGATCCGGCCGATCACGAACCGCGCCCCACCATCGAGGGCATCGGCGCGATCGGCGCCACCGCGCTGCCCTCGGCGGCCGGCCTCGGTGAGCGCGCCAGGGCCGCCAATCAGTACCAGACCGGCATGCTCATCGCCTGTGCCATCGCCGCGGCGGTCGGTGCGCTCGGCGCCGCCGATCCGCTGGGATCCGCACGCTGGCAAGGGATTACCCTCGCGGTCATCGCCGCGGTGATCGTGAGTCTGCGCGGCCGCTCCTTCGCCGACCTGGTGCAGGCCGGCGCGCTGATCGCGGGCGGAGCCGTCATCGTCATCGGCCTGATCACCGGCCTGGCCCTCGGCGATTCGGATCTGCTGTTGTTGGCGGGTGTACTGCTGCTGGCCCTGGCCGCCGCGGTGGTGGTGTTCGGCGTGATCGGCCCGCACCTCGAGGTGACGCCGGTGACCCGGCGGGCCATGGAGATCATCGAATATCTGCTGATCGTCGCGGTGATCCCGCTGGTGCTGTGGATCATGGGCGTGTATTCGATGGCCAGAAACCTATGACGGCTCGGGCGAGCACGCCCGGCTGGCGGCGCAGGACCGGAATCACCTGCGCCGCCGCAGTTCTCGGCGCGGCGGTCCTCGGCTCATTCGCACCCGCTGGCGCGATCCCACCGCCGACGATCGATGCGGGTGCGCTCGGACCGGCACAGGCGCTCAGCGGGCGGCCCGCGCCCTTGGAGCCGACCGAGCAGAAGGTCGTCTGCGCCGAACTGTCGCTCATCGGTGGCGCCCCGGCGGAGCCGCCGCTGCCGCAGCGCGTGCTCGATCTGCCAGCGGCCTGGCAGTTCAGTCGCGGTGCCGGACAGAAGGTCGCGGTCATCGATACCGGTGTGAATCGGCATCCGCGCCTGCCCGCGCTACAGGCCGGTGGCGACTACGTCTCCGATTCCGACGGCACCGCCGACTGTGACGGTCACGGCACCCTGGTCGCTGGCATCATCGCCGCACGGCCGAGCCCCGATGACGCTTTCGTCGGCGTCGCACCCGATGCCGAGATCCTCAGCATCCGCCAGCTGAGCACGCACTATGAGCGCAAGGATCGGGCGGGCGGCGATCAGCCGCCCGATGCCATGGTGCGCTCCGGCTACGGCAGTGTGCTGGCGCTGGCCGCCGCGGTGGTCCGCGCCGTCGATATGGGCGCGACCGTCATCAATATCTCCGAAGTCTCGTGCAGCGCAGTGGGAACCGATACCGCCGACGTTCCGCTCGGCGCCGCGGTGAAGTACGCCTACGACCACAATGTGGTGGTGGTCGCGGCGGCGGGCAATGTGGAGAACGGCGGCGCGTGCGAGAAGCAGAACGATGGTTCGGGCTGGAACAGCGTGCAGACCATCGCGAGTCCGGCCTGGTTCCAGCCCTACGTGCTGACGGTCGCCTCCATCGATCCGAACGGCTCGCCCTCGGCACTGTCCCTGCACGGTCCGTGGGTCGGCGCGGCCGCCATCGGACGCAATATCGTCTCGCTCGACAATAAGCCGGGCGGCACCGGACTGGTCAATGGCGCGATCACCCAGGAGGGCACCGGATCCATTCAAGGCACCAGCTTCGCCGCACCCTATGTCGCCGGGCTGGCCGCACTGGTTCGGTCCCGATTCCCGGAGCTCACCGCCGGACAGGTGATCGAGCGGATCACCCGCACCGCGCACGCGCCCGGTCCGGGCCGCGACGATCGGGTCGGACACGGCCTGATCGATCCGCTGGCCGCGCTCACCGCGCAGCTGCCGGATAAGCCGATCGGCGTCGGCGCGGACACCCCACGTGTCATGGCGGCCCCGGTACATCCGGCCGGACCCGATCCACTGCCGCGTCGCGTCGCGGTCATCGGCTCGGTCACCTGCCTGATCGTGCTGGGACTCGGTGCGGCCCTGTCGATTCCGTTCCGGCGCTCGCGTGGCTCCGCCGACCTCGACTCCGAAACAGAGCTGTAGAGGACCCATGGTTACCGAAGGTTTCGTGCGCCGCCCCCGCATCGCCCCGCCGCGTGCGCCGGGCGGCGAGGTGGCATTGAATTCGCCGCCGGAGATCCAGCGGGCACTACCCGGACCGCTGATCATGAAGGTAATGCCGGTGATCATGGTGTTCGCCGTCGCCGGCATGATCGCGATGATGGTGATGATGGGTCGCAACCTGCTCGCCAACCCGTTCATGCTGATGTTCCCGATGATGATGCTCATGTCGATGGGCGGCATGATGCTCGGCATGCGGGGCAACGGCCCCAAGGGCGCCGGCGAGCTCAACGAGGAACGTAAGGACTACTTCCGATATCTGGACCAGATGCGCAAGGATGTCCGCCGCACCGGTACCAAGCAGCTGGAGTCGCTGTCCTGGAGTCATCCGGAACCGATCGATCTGCCGTCGGTGATCGGCACCCGCAGGATGTGGGAACGTCGCCCGAACGATCCGGACTTCGGACATGTGCGGGTCGGGGTCGGCAGCCACCGATTGGCGACGAAGCTGGCCCGCCCGGAGACCGGACCGCTGGAGGATCTGGAGCCGGTCTCCACCGTGGCGCTGCGCCGTTTCGTGCGTACCCATTCGGTGGTGCACCAGCTGCCGACCGCGGTATCGCTGCGCGCCTTCCCGGCCATCAATCTCGGTGGCGATACCGCGGCGGCCCGGATGCTCGCGCGCTCGATGCTGATGGAGCTCACCGCATTTCACGGACCCGACCACGTCGCGGTGGCCATCGTCTGCGCCGATCCCGACGGTCCGGCCTGGGCATGGGCGAAATGGCTGCCGCACCTGCAACATCCGATCGTCCGCGACGGCATGGGCTCGGCCAGGATGATGTACGGATCGCTGGCCGAACTAGAGACCGCACTCGCCTCGGAACTGCTCGAGCGCGGCCGGTTCATGCGCAATCCGCAACCGACACAGGGCCGGTTGCATCTGGTGGTCATCATCGATGACGGCTACGTCAACGGCACCGAGCGGTTGATCAGCGAATCCGGCCTGGACTCGGTCACCGTGCTCGATCTGACCGCCCCGGAGAACGGCCTCGCCGCCCGGCGCGGACTGCAACTGGTGGTCGGTGACGGTGAGGTGAGCGCGAAAAGTGCTGCGGGCACCGAGAAATTCGCCGCCACCGATGTGGTGAGTGCGGCCGAGGCCGAGGCCTTCGCCCGCAGCCTGGCCCGGTTCCGGATCGCGACGGCCGCACAGATCGTCAGCCTCGGTGACGACACCAGGACCGATCCCGGTTTGATGGCGCTGCTCAAGATTCCGGATGCCGCGCAGATCGAACCGTCGAAGGTGTGGCGTCCGCGCACCGCCCGCGAGCGGCTGCGCGTGCCGATCGGCGTCACCCCGGACGGCACCCCGGTCGAAATCGATATCAAGGAATCCGCCGAGAGCGGTATGGGTCCGCACGGATTGTGCATCGGCGCAACGGGTTCGGGTAAATCCGAATTCCTGCGCACGCTGGTGCTCTCGATGGTGACCACGCACTCACCGGACGCGCTGAACCTGGTGCTCGTCGACTTCAAGGGTGGCGCCACCTTCCTCGGCCTGGACTCCCTGCCGCACGTCGCCGCGGTCATCACCAACCTCGAGGAAGAACTCTCGATGGTGGACCGCATGAAGGACGCGCTGGCCGGTGAGATGAACCGCCGCCAGGAATTGCTGCGCGCCGCGGGCAATTTCGCCAATGTCACCGATTACGAGAAGGCGCGCGCGGCGGGTGTCGCACTGGACCCGTTGCCCGCACTGTTCGTCATCGTCGACGAGTTCTCCGAATTGCTCTCGCAGAAGCCGGATTTCGCGGATCTGTTCGTCATGATCGGGCGCCTCGGCCGCTCACTGCACGTGCACCTGCTGCTGGCCTCGCAGCGACTGGAGGAGAACAAGCTGCGCGGTCTCGACTCGCACCTGTCCTACCGGATCGGTCTGCGCACCTTCTCGGCCAACGAATCCCGCGCGGTGCTCGGCATCACCGATGCCTATCACCTGCCCGGCATCCCCGGCTCCGGCTATCTCAAGAGCGATGCCGATGATCCGCTGCGGTTCAACGCGACCTATGTGTCCGGCCCGTATGTCTCGCCGAGCGGTAGCAGGCAGGTGGACGGCCGGGTGGTCGGCGGTCAGTCGCCGACGGTGTTCACGGCCGCGCCGGTCGAGGTCAAGGAGCGACCGCAGCCGGTGCGCATGGAGCTGCCCGATCTGCCACCGCCGCCGGGAGCCGAGCCGGAGGAGGAACCGCAGAGCGGGGGCGTCCCCGAGACGCTGCTCGAGGTGGTCGTGAAACGCCTCACCGGACATGGCCGTCCGGCGCACGAGGTGTGGTTGCCGCCGCTGGACGAGTCGCCGACGGTGGATATGCTGCTGCCCGATCCGGATTGGCGTTCCCCGGTCAACCGGCACGGTCAGCTGTGGATGCCGATCGGCATCATCGATAAGCCCTACGAACAGCGCCGTGACGTGCTGACCATCCAATTGGCAGGTGCGCAGGGCAATGTCGCGGTCGTCGGCGGTCCGCAGTCCGGCAAGTCCACGGCCATCCGCACCATCGTCATGGCCGCAGCCGCGACCCACAGCCCCGAACAGGTGCAGTTCTACTGCCTCGATTTCGGTGGTGGCAGTCTCGCCGGTCTGTCCGGTCTGCCGCATGTCGGCTCGGTCGCCGGCCGTCTCGACGGCGATCGGGTGCGGCGTACCGTCGCCGAGCTGACCACCCTGATGCGCCAGCGCGAGGAGCGTTTCGCCGCACTCGGTATCGAGTCCATGGTCGAGTTCCGCCGCCGCAAGTACTCCCAGATGGAGGCCAGGCTCATCAACGGGACCCAGGCCGATCCGAACGATCCGCTGGCCGCGGACCAGTTCGGCGATGTCTTCCTGGTCATCGACGGCTGGCAGGCCATGCGCGAGGAGTTCGACGCGGTCGAACCGCAGATCACCGCCATTGCGGCACAGGGGCTCTCCTATGGCATCCACCTGATCATCGGCGCCGCCCGCTGGGGCGAGATCCGCCCCAATGTGAAGGACCAGATCGGCACCAGGGTGGAGCTGCGCCTCGGCGATCCGACGGACTCCGAAATGGGCAGGCGCACCGCGGCGCTGGTCCCGGTCGGCCGTCCAGGCCGCGGTCTGACCCCCGATGAACTGCATATGCTCATCGCGCTGCCCAGGCTGGATTCCGATTCCGATCCGCAGACCCTGGCCGAGGGCGCGGCCCAGGCCAGAGACCAGATGCAGCAGCTCTACCCCGGCCGACGGGCCCCCGAGGTGCGCATGCTGCCGCAGCAGATCGGCCGCGAGGAGGTCGTGGCGATCGCGCGCCGACACGAGGTCGAACTCGGGCCGACCAAGATCCTCGTCGGACTCGGCGAGAACGAATTGGACCCGTTCGTCCTGGATTTCGGCCAGGAACCACACTTCATGGCCTTCGCCGATGTGGAATGCGGCAAGACGACGCTGCTGCGCAATATCGCCATGGGCATTACCGAGAACGCGACCCCGGAGCAGGCGAAGATCATTCTCATCGACTACCGCCGCAGCCTGCTCGGCGTGGTCGATGAGGCCCATCTCGGCGGCTACTCCACCTCATCGCAGACCTGCGGCCCGATGGTCAACGAACTCGCCAGATATATGTCCAAGCGCATCCCCGGCTCCGATATCACCCCGCAGCAGCTGCGCGAACGCAGTTGGTGGACCGGACCGGAGATCTACCTGCTCGTCGACGATTACGACATGATCACCGCGGGCATCAATCCGCTGCTCCCGCTGCTGGAATACCTGCCGCAAGCTCGCGATATCGGTCTGCACGTGGTCGTCACCCGGCGCACCGGCGGGGTCTCGCGCGCGCTCTACGACAATGTGCTCGGCGGTATGAAGAACCTTTCCGTCGACGCGCTGATCATGAGCGGCCCCAAGGACGAGGGCAAGCTGATCGGCGATGTCCGCCCGATGAAACTGCCGCCCGGCCGCGGCATTCTGGTGTCGCGCAACCGAGGTCAGGAGATGGTGCAGATCGCCTATCTGCCGCCGCTGTGAGCCTCGAACCCGGGCAGCGGCTCCGGTATCCGCGTCAGCACGGGTGTCATCGGCTCGAATGTCCAGCTGTCGGAGCGGCGTTGGAACAGGGCCTGGGACGGGCCGGATGAGACCGGTCCCGCGATCCTGACCAGGTGGAAGCCTTCTCGGCGGTAGTAGTCGTGCAGATCGGTATTGGTGGTCCAGGCATCGAGCCGGACCCAGTGGCGCTGTTGCTCGCGCGCGAGCGATGCCGCGTGGGCCAGTAGTCGGTGGCCGATGCGCTGACCGGCGAAGCGCAGGTCGACGATCATGTAGTGCACGACCACCGCGTCGGCCAGTTCCCACGGTGACCAGAGCCCCGGGTCGGCTTGGTCGTTGACGGTGATCGTCCCGGCCGGTTCACCGTCCACCTCGGCGATCCAGGTTTCCCCCGCGTCCAGCGACCGGCCGACCGCACTGGCGAAGATCTCGATCGGCCGGCCGCGACTGGCCACGGTCCACTGATCGGAGCCACGGGCGGTCAGCCAGGCGGTGCGCTGAATCCGCAGGCGGCAGATCGAGCCGAGATCACTGAGGGATGCCCGGCGGATCACGGTAGTCATGACAACACCGTATTCATGGCGAAACGTTTTTCATGGCAAGGCGATACCCGGCCCGTAGGAGATGCCGAGGGTGTGTCGGATGAGGCCGATGCCCGCGTCGTCGCCCAATTCGTAGGCGAGCCGGTTGCGGGTCGCGATCGAGCGGTGCCGTGTGGCCCGGGTGATGCGCTCGTGGTTGGCGCCGATGCGCAGGTGATCCAGCAGGATGGTGCCGGTCGCGACGCCGAGCACGATCGCCTCTTCCGCGCTGGCCGGGCGGGCGACGAGCGTGTCGCGATGTGCGGTTTCGGCTTGTCCGCGGTCCGCGAGTCTGCGTGTCGTGCCCTCCGGAATATCGTGCGGCGAATCGATGCCGGTCGCCTCCGCCAAGTCCCGTGGATAGAAGCTCACCTCCCACGACCACGGCTCGTTATCGAGATACTGGACAACCGTCCTGGCCAATACCCAGGAGTCCTCCGGCACACCGAGCCAGTGCGCCACCTCCGGACTCGCCGGTTCCATCTTGGCGCTGAATTCCTTGGTCGGCTCGCGGCGTGCCGCGCGGGCGATCTCTTCGAAGATGTCATGGGGCGACTGCGGTCGATCCGGGCGAATATGGTCGGTGAGCACCGATTCCAGCACTTCCTGGTTTCGCACGATGGTGCCGCGGGAAGTGGCTGTGTAGACCAGATTCTCGGCGACGAGCACCTGAATGGCATTGCGCGCGGTGGTGATCGAAACCTGCATTTGATCGGCCAGCTCGGTATAGCTGGGCAACCGATCACCCGGATTCCACTTGCCTGCGCGGATCTCCTCACGGAGGAGGTCTGCGATCCGGTGATACGTCGGACCGTCCGCCATCTTGCTCCTCGGTCAGTCGTGCAGGTAACGAAGTGTACTCTTCGTGACTCCCTACGGCCGGGTAACGCTTGACAGGTGCCTTCAGAGGTTTATTGTAATGAACGTCCTGATCCAGCAGGTGTTGTGCGGCGATGACGGCGAGGCAACGTGGCAGGTTCGGATTCATCTACGGTTGTGATGGCTCTTCCCGGCACATCGCGGTGTGTCGATTCGACGGTGCAGTCCCTGACTCCCGGACTGCTGCCGACCTCGGATCTACTCGTTCGCGCGTGCCGCGGTCACCGAGTTGTCGGTGGCCCGCTCCTCTGGTTCGCCCGTGACCTCGCGGTGCTGCACGAGAGACGACTCGTCGGCCGCGGTGGTTCGGTGTCGACCGACCAGGCGACGATTCTCGAAATCGAGCGTCGCAGAGTCGAATTGGTCATGGCCATCGACGATTGGGTGGCGCGCAGTGTGCCGCAGCATCGGCTCGGCGCGACGCTACACACCGAAACCGTCGGCTCGGTCATCGACCGGATCGCGGAATCGTCGGTGCGCGCCCACCACGCGTTGATGACACTGGACGCCCACGACGACCAGTTGCACAGCGCGTGGCACCATCTCGCCGAATTGGCCGATGCCTATGACGATTTGGTGCGCGACATACTCGCGGGCCGGCGGCGACTCCCGGAGTGGTGACGACCCGGGTTGACGAGGGGCCGTGGCAGTTCCCGATGGACCGGCCACGGCCCCTTGCCGATTCGGTGTGCCGTGCATCGACAGCTCAGCGGCGTCGGGTGTGCGGGGACAGGCACCACCGCCCGCTCTCGGCCTGACGGACCAAGTCACCGTAGGCGATTGCCAGTTCGGCCAGTCGCGTCCATGCCACACGCATGTGTTCCCCGGACAGCTCCTCGGTCATCAGCAGGTGGAACGCGCGATCGGCGGTGGCCGCGATGCGATCGATGGTGTCGCCGAGTTTGGTGTCGAGGAGATCGGCGGATCGGCCCGGCAGGTGCTCGAACGCCCAGGCATTGATATTGGCGACCAGTTCGATTCGCAGACAGTCGATTACCGCGGTGGACTGCGGACGCTCGCGCCGGATGCGATGCAATCGGACCAGATCGCGCGACCACTGACACACATGTCCGCGCACCTGCTGACCGCTCATCGCGCACAGTAATTCGCCGGTGCTCGGCAGTGCGGCGCCCGCGGTCGTGTGGACCAGTGTCGGGCGGCTACGGAATATCGGGTTACCGCAGTGCGCGGGGGCGTTCACAGCGGTGCGGTGAGCTCGAGGTGGATACCGTCGGGATCGCTGAACGATAGGATCGCGATACCGAATGCCTCGAGCCGGATGATCTCCCCGTGTTCGATTCCGGCCTCGGACAACCGGGTTTCGGTACGCGTCAGATCGTCCACCGATGTCACGTTGAAGCTGAGATGGTCGAGTCCGACGCGCTCGGAGTCGAACCGGTCGGTAGGTGCGGCCACCGGACGCAGCCCGAAAAGCATTCCATTCGTCTGGAAGACGACGCCGCCGTAGAGCTGGGTGGGATCGGTGCGCACCTGCGGATCGTCGGGGCTGCCCGGTGATTCCGCGGCGATATGGAAGCCGAGCACATCCCGGTAGAACGCCTTGGACCGCTCGAGATCGGTCACGGTCAGGCGGACGTGGTGGATGCCGTAGGTTTCGACGAGCGTCATGGGAACTCCGCGGGGCAGGACGGATAAGTATTACGAGACTAGGGCGCTTGTTCCGCGGATCCGAGTGTCGGAAACGACATATTCAGTACTGTTTGCGACATGGATGTTGCGGTCTTCGTACAGGACGGCGTTGCCGATCTCGGACTCACCGCCGTGTTGGAGACCTTCGCCACCGCGAATGGGCTACGCGGTGAACTGGACACGGCGCCCGAACCCTGGCGGGTGCACATGGTGTCCGACGGCGGGCAGGTGCGCACGGCGCACGGTTTTCTCGCCCAGACGACACCGATGACCGAATTGCCCGATGACATCGGTCTGATGGTCGTGCCCGCCTCGCGCGTGCTGGATGCGGACGGGCTGATCGGACTGGTCTCCGCGTCCGCGAATCGGCCGGTGCTGCAACTGATGACGCGCGCCTACGAATCCGGCGCACACCTCGCCGCGGCATGCACCGGCACCTTCTACTTGGCCGAGGCGGGCGTGCTGGACGGTGCGGTGGCGACAACGAGCTGGTGGCTCGGACCGGCCTTTCGACGCCGATATCCGCGCATCGACCTGGACGAGAGCCGGATCCTGTGCCGCGCGGACCGGCTCACGACCGCGGCGGCCACACTGTCCCATATCGACCTCGCCCTGTCATTGATCGCCGCGCAGAGTCCGACTCTGGCCGAATTGACCTCCAGATACCTGGTGGTCGGCGATCGGCGCAATCAGCTCGACAGCGCGATCCCCGAGGTCGTCGCCCGCAACAACTCCCTGGTCGCCGCCTTCGAGCGCTGGGTTCGCGACCACATCGCCGAACAGTTCCTGATCGCCGACGCGGCACAGTGCCTCGGCGTCACCGAACGCACCCTGCAACGCGCCACCCAGGCCGAAATCGGCATGTCACCACGAGATTTCGTGCACGAGGTGCGGCTGGAACGAGCCACCAAACTACTGCGCACCACAACCCTGACCATCGAGGCGATCGCCGTCAAGGTCGGCTACCTGAACGCGGGCACCCTACGCGGCCTCTTCCGTCGCCGTCGCGGCCGATCCATCGCCGAGGTGCGCGCGTCTCGATTGTCCTGGTGAAGTGCACGCAGCAGGTCAGCCACCGTATCTGCGGTGGTCTATGGCGAATTCGTCGGCTACGGTCGCGGCGAGTTCGACGTAGGCGCGCTTGGTGGTTTTGTGCAGGCGGTGCAGATCGATTTCGGCGCCCTCGGACAGGTGCGAGTCGTACGGGATGATGTGCACGGCGCGGCAGCGTGACAGGAAGTATTCGCGCAGCTGCTGGATGCCGACATTCGGTGAACCCTCACGCGGCAGGTTGATCACCACGACCGCATTGCGGACCAAGTGGTCATGGCCGTGCAGGGACAGCCAGTCGAGCGTCGCCGCGGCACTGCGCGCGCCGTCGATCGCGGCCGAGGAGATCAGCACCAGCGAATGCGCCAGGTCGAGCACACCGCCCATGGCCGAATGCATCAGTCCGGTACCGCAGTCGGTCAGGATGATGTTGTAGAACCGCTGCAGGATGCGGGCGACCGCGCGGTACTCCTCGTCGTTGAATGCCTCCGATGCCGCCGGATCCCGTTCGCTGGCAAGCACTTCCAATCGGCTGGTGCCCTGCGAGGTATGTCTGCGCACATCCGAATAGCGCTGGATCGCGGGATCGAGCAGGAGATCACGCACGGTCGAGCGGGTCTGCAACGGCACCCGCTGCGACAGTGTGCCGAAGTCCGGATTGGCGTCGACCGCGATCACCCGGTCACCCCGGATGGAGGCGAAGATCGACCCGAGACCCATTGTCGTCGTGGTCTTTCCGACACCGCCCTTGAGTGAGAGCACCGCGATCCGATAGTCACCGCGCACCGGCTGCCTGATCCGCGCGACCAATTCCTGCAGCCGCAACTCCTCCGCGGACAACCCGGGATTGATCGCACCGCCCGAGACATGGTGCACGGCCTTGCGCCACCCACTATTCGGCGACTTCTTGGCCCGCCGCAACGGCACATCATCGAGCGAGGGCTGCGGTCCATGCGGATGCTGCGCGCCCTGCTGATATGGCTGTGACATTCCGCCCGGCTGCCCATACCCCGGCACGGCAGGCGGCTGGCCGTATCCGGCCTGTTGCCCGCCAACAGGTGGTTGGCCGTATCCGGCCTGTCGACCTCCCGCGGGCGGCTGGCCGTATCCGGCGTGCGAATCCCCAGCAGGCGGCTGGCCGTAATCGGCGTGCGAATCCCCAGCGGGCGGCTGGCCGTATCCGGCGTGCGAATCCCCAGCAGGCGGCTGGCCGTAATCGGCGTGCGAATCCCCAATGGGCGGCTGACCGTAACCGGGCTGTGCGTCCCCGGCGGGTGATTGGCGATAGCCGTCCTGCGGATTCCCAACGGGCGCTTGCTGTCCCATCGGCGATGGCGCATAACCCCGACCCTGCTGCCATTGGTCGGCAGGCGGCTCACCGGTCGGCGACTGCTGCCCCAACCCACCACGGGCCGCCGGATGCTGCCACTGCTCGCCCTCGGGCGCCCGCCCGATCGATGGCTGCGCATACCCGGGCCCACCCTGCCAGGGCGCGCCCCCCGGCGGTTGTTGCCCCATCGGCTGCTGATACCCGGTCCCATTGCGCCACGGATCATTCGGCTGATCGCCGCCCGGCGCGTGCTGACCCGGCTGAACAAATCCGGCCGCATCGCCATGCTGTGCATCCGCACCTACCGCGGATTGCCTCGCATCGACGGCATCGCGACCTTGTTCGCCGGACCCATACGGACCCAACGGTTCGCCCGGCCCATCGGTCGGATGCCCGGCATCATCGGCCTCGGCTCCGCCCGCGGCACCAGCATCGATCTCCGACGGCAATCGATGACGCCCACCAGCGGCCATCGATCCACCCGCGGTCCCGGGCACGGGGTGCGCGGCCCAACCAGGCGCGGCCAACCCGCGATCCCGCTTCGCCTGCCCCGAATCCAGCTGTGCGGCAGCGCCATGCGGCCCGGCGACATCGGTCCCAGATCCCTGTGCCCCCGTCCGCCCGAATTCATCGGCCTGCGATCCCGCCGATCCAGGGCCGAGATGTGTGGCCCGATCCGGCCCCGCCGATCCGCGATCCCATTGCTCCGGTACGCCACCGATGCCAGGCGCCCCGTGGAAATCGGTCGCCTGCGGTGTGAACGGCGGCTGGGTGAACTCGCCGCCGGGTCCCTGTGGTGCCGAGGCGGGTCCGTGAAGGTCGCTGCCGGGTGCCTGCGGTATGGCAGGCGGGCGGGTGAAGTCGCCGCTGGGTGCGTGTGGTGTGGACGCGGGTCCGTGGAAGTCGCTGCCGGGTGCCTGCGGTATGGCAGGCGGGCGGGTGAAGTCGCTGCCGGGTGCGTGTGGTGTGGACGCGGGTCCGTGGAAGTCGCTGCCGGGTGCCTGCGGTATCGAAGGCGGGCGGGTGAAGTCGCTGCCGGGTGCGTGTGGTGTGGACGCGGGTCCGTGGAAGTCGTCGCCGGGTGCCTGCGGTATGGCAGGCGGGCGGGTGAAGTCGCTGCCGGGTGCGTGCGGTGCGGAGGCCGGGTTGCGGAAGTCGGTGGTGCGTGTCTGTCCGGTGATCGGGGCCGAATCGCGGGCGCGATCACCCGGTGTCGGTCCGTACTCCGAGGAGGCGGGAGCCGGGGTCGTGGATCGACCTGTGCGCCGGGTCGGATCGACGGTCGCTGGATCGAATATCGGTGTCGCACCATGCGCTTGCGCGCTATCGTCCGTCGCGGCCGACGCCTCAGCAGCGGTGCCATTCGCGGCATGCTCCATGCCGGTGACCTGCGGCAGGTCCGGACGCCCTACTCGGTCTGCCGCATTTGCCGTCCCCTCGGACGCCGAGCCGATACCTGCTGCAGCAGATCCGGTCGACGAATCCGCGTCCGTACTCTGCTGCGCATCGAATTCCCCTGGCGGCGGCGGCAGTTCGGGCCGCTGCCCGACCCGCGCAGCCGCCTGCTCGGGAGCGGACCGGCCCTCCGTCGGCCGCTGCGGCGCGAGCCACGGCGGCGGCTCATCGCCACCACGCGACACCGGCGCATCAGATTCGTCGTGCCGCGACGGCGAGCCATCCGATGGATGCGAGCCCGCCGGGTGCGCTTCGTCATGCCGCGACGGCGGACCGTCTATGTGCCGGTCGGCCGCTGGGCGCGGGTCATCGAGTCGCGATGGCGGGCCGTCGGTTCCGCGCGCAGCGGGCGAATGCGGCTCTGCGAGTCGCGCTGGCGGAGCGAGCCGGTCACTGTCCGAATGCTGTTCGGCAGTAGGCATCGACTCCGATTGCGCAGGAGCCGCCGAGGTCCGCGATCCCATACCGACGGCTTCGTCCCCCGGCTGCTCGGTGCGCGGGGTCTCGAGCCACGGCGGAGGCCCATCGACATCCTCGGTCGCCGACATCGCAGGCTCACCAGTCGTTGGCACACCGGAGCGTTCGCCGGTTGTCGGCATACCGGGGCGCTGGCCCGTTGTCGGCGTCGCGGGGTGTTCACCGGTCGTCGGGAAGCCCGGGTGTTCGCCGGTGGGCCGCATTGCAGGGCGTTCGTCGGTCGTCGGGTGTTCGCCGGTTGTTGGCATGCCGGGGTGCCCGCCGGTTGTTGGCGTGCCGGGGTGTTCGCCCGTTGTCGGCACGCCGGGATGCCCGCCCGTTGTCGGCGGTGCGGGGTGTTCACCGGTCGTCGGGAAGCCCGGGTGTTCGCCGGTTGTCGGCATGCCGGGGTGTTCGCCAGTTGTTGGCACGCCCGGGTGTTCGCCGGTTGTCGGCATGCCGGGGTGTTCGCCAGTTGTTGGCACGCCCGGGTGTTCGCCGGTTGTTGGCACGCTGGGGTGTTCGCCCGTTGTTGGCGTCGCGGGGTGTTCACCAGTCGTCGGGAAGCCCAGGTGTTCACCGGTGGGCCGCATTGCAGGGCGTTCGCCGGTCGTCGGGTGTTCGCCGGTTGTCGGCATACCGGGGTGTTCGCCTGTTGTCGGTGTCGCGGGGTGTTCACCGGTCGTCGGGAAGCCCGGGTGTTCGCCGGTGGGCCGCATTGCAGGGCGTTCGCCGGTCGTCGGGTGTTCGCCGGTTGTTGGCGTGCCGGGGTGTTCGACGGTTGTTGGCGTGCCGGGGTGCTCGCTGATAGACGGTGTGCTGGGGCCGTCGCCGGTGGTCGGTTCCCCAGGGTGTGCACCGGTCGGTGCAGACGGGATGGCAGGCGAATGTGGTTGCGCGGGGGCCTGATTCGGTGATGGCGGCAGGTCGGGGCGCGGCGACTGGTAGCGGACCGTCGCCTCGACGGACGCGGGCGGCTCGGTGGCAGCAGTCGATTGGCCAGCGCCCGGCTGCTGGGCAGCCTCAGATGGTTGGGCGGGCGGTTGTGCTGCGCCCGACTGTTGGGGCGCGCCTGGGTGATCCGGCGCGCCTGGGTGCTGCCAGCTACCTCGGTGCTGGGTAGCGCCTGGGTGATCCGGCGCGCCTGGCTGCTGGGTAGATCCGAGTTGTTGGGCAGCGGGCGGCTGTGCAGCACCCGGCTGTTGGGTGACACCTGGGTGCTGCGAGGCACCTGAGTGTTGGGCGGCGCCAGGCTGTTCGGGGCCGCCTGGCTGTTGGGTCGCGCCCGGCTGATGGGTGGCCGCGGGATGCTGCGGGGTTACCAGCGGTTGGGAAAGGGATGTCGGGGGCCTGCCGCTGCCGAGGGGATCGAAGCCAGCGGAGGGTTGGCGCGGGTTGCGGGTCGGCAGTGGGTGGCCGCTTTGCCATGCGTTGGCCGGGTGCGACGAACCGTGCGCAGGGGCATCCGGATGTGCCAGTGGACCGGAGTCGTGACGCGAATCGGGCTGTGGTGGGCGCGGTTCGCCGAACTCGGGGCCGTGCGCCGCAGGGCCACCGTGCGGCTCGGCTCCGTGCAAGCCGCCCGGTCCTCGCTGCTGCTCGGGCCCACGGTGGGCGTCGGGTCCGAGATAGGCATCCGATCCGCGCTGTTGCTCAGGTCCCCGATAGGCCTGCGGTCCACGGAAGGCGTCCGGTCCGCTGTGCTGGTCGGGTCCTCGGAAGGTTTCGGGTCCGCTGTTTTGGTCTGGTCCTCGGAAGGTTTCGGGTCCGCTGTTTTGGTCGGGTCCTCGGAAGGTTTCGGGTCCGCTGTTTTGGTCGGGTCCTCGGAAGGTTTCGGGTCCGCTGTGCTGGTCGGGTCCTCGGAAGGTTTCGGGTCCGCTGTGCTGGTCGGGTCCTCGGAAGGTTTCGGGTCCGCTGTTTTGGTCGGGTCCTCGGAAGGTTTCGGGTCCGCTGTTTTGGTCGGGTCCTCGGAAGGTTTCGGGTCCGCTGTGCTGGTCGGGTCCTCGGAAGGTTTCGGGTCCGCTGTGCTGGTCGGGTCCTCGGAAGGTTTCGGGTCCGCTGTGCTGGTCGGGTCCTCGGAAGGTTTCGGGTCCGCTGTGCTGGTCGGGTCCTCGGAAGGTTTCGGGTCCGCTGTGCTGGTCGGGTCCTCGGAAGGTTTCGGGTCCGCTGTGCTGGTCGGGTCCCCGGAAGGCGTCGGGTCCGTTCTGCTGCTCAGGTCCGCGGAAGCCGTCCGGCCCGCGCTGCGCATTCGGCGCGCTGTGCAATTCGAAACCCGGCCCGGCCAACTCACGTGGCGACGGACTGCGGCGCTGCGGGTCGGGCTGATCCTCGGACTGTTCGTCCTTACCCTTGCGCCGACCGAAGCGGCGCTTGTCCCGGCGCCCCGCCTCGGGCCGCTCGGTCTCGGGAGCGCGCTTGGAACGCCCACGCCGAGAGGGCGCTTCGTCGATGAGGTCGTCGTGTGGCAGGTTCTGAACGGGCGCTTCGTAGCCGCCGGTGACATCACTTTCGGAGAGCCACGGAGGCAGCATGGGGAGGCCGTCATTATTACGGCTCACACGTCCCCCTTTGGATCTGCTCGACCTATACCTGGGCTGTGGTCAGTTTACGCGACGACTCTCGCCCATCATGGGTGGGGAGTCGGCCGAATGGCCGGTTTCTGAACACCCCATCGGCGGGTTCCGTTGGCCCCCTGCGCACCTCGTCGGCAACGCGTCGCGAAATAATTGCGAAGTAAAAGTAGCTACGCGACACCCCACTTGTCCGGTGTATTGCGGCACAAGAGTTTCGCGGTGGCGGCCGCGCTGACCTACCACGCCAGCACACATCTCGGCTAACCAGCCGATTCACAGTTCGCCATCCCGTCGCGAACCCGCCGCCGCTTCCCCACCGTGCACGTCGACTTCGAGCGGCGCTACCGCGATCGCGGCTGATGGAACGCGCCGCGCACAAATCCGGTGATCGCCCCGGCGGGCCTGTGCGCAGTCCTCGGCCTGAGCTTCGCCACCAGCGTCCTTACTCATCTCGACGATCTCCGGCGGCCTCTGCTCCTCTCGCGAGCAACGTCATCGCCGACGCAATGCATACCTGTGTGCCGGAGCAGTCTTGACCTATTACCCGCGGAACTTCCCAACTACACAGTCCTGTTCGGATCTACCTTGCGCTGTTCGGGGATAGTCCGCGCGGGTTGTTGCGGAGTTCGGATTATCGAATCTGGGGTGTGCGGGAGAATGCCGTTCGTGCCTGAGCTCCGGGTGGGTGTCCTCGTTTCGCACAACGGTTCCAACCTGCATGAGGTGCACATGGCCGCTCTGGAGCCGGGTGCTCGATTCGAGGTTGTGGCTGTGATCAGTAACAACAGCGGTTCGCGCGGGTTGGCCTACGCGAAGGAGAACCGAATCCCGACGCGGCACCTGTCGGGGCGCACGCATCCCGATCCCGATGAGCTCGACGAGGCCATCAGGGCGACGCTGGAGCAGGAGTCGGTGGACCTGGTGGGGACTGCTGGCCACATGAGGAAGCGCGGGGCCGCGCACGCGTGGGCAGTTTGCGTCTCGGATCATCAATGTCCACCCGGCCCTATTGCCGCGCCACGGCGGTAGCGGCAGGTTCGGTGCGCACGTCCACTGCTCGGTGCTGGCTGCTGGTGACAGGGTGAGCGGAGCGTCGATTCATCTGGTCGACGGCGAATACGACACCGGTGAGGTCATTGCGCAGTTGGAGGTCCCGGTGTTGCCCGGAGACACCGTCGAGGTGCTGAGTCGTCGGGTGCTCGAGGCGGAGCACCGGCTTTTGCCGATGGTTGTGCAGCAGATCGCTACTGGGCAGCGGCCCCAGCCGAACATTGGATGCGAGTACGCTGGCCGGAGTCCGCAGTCCGACGGCGGATAGGGGAGGGCGGTTCGTCGTCGCGCTGTGCACGATCGGTTGCTGTTCCGCATCGATGACGAGGGCGCGGACGGACAGCTCCGATGTGTCCGCACCGCCGTGCTGGTCACCCGATTACGCAGGCGGCGACCCGATGATCCGCGCCGGCCGACACGCGCAAGCTGCGGATAATAGGCGGTCCAGACCGCGTTGACCAGGGCGAATTGGTCTGCCCGCGAATAAACCGGTAAGCTTGGTCGGCGGTGCACCTACGCGCCGACTGTCTGCATGCCGCCGGTCCGGTCAACTGACCGGTTACATGCAAACAGATACAAGGCAATCAAACCAGGTTTGAGCGTAAACCGGGATCGCGGAGGACATGGCGAAGAAGGACGGGGCCATCGAGGTCGAGGGTCGAGTTGTCGAGCCGCTGCCCAATGCGATGTTCCGGATCGAGCTCGAGAACGGGCACAAGGTTCTCGCGCACATCAGCGGGAAGATGCGGCAGCACTACATTCGCATCCTCCCCGAGGACCGTGTGGTCGTCGAGCTCTCGCCCTACGACCTGTCGCGCGGCCGCATCGTTTACCGCTACAAGTGATCGCGTGCGGTCCTCGGCTGGCGAGGACGGCGTGACCATCGAGCCGCCAGGCTCACCACAAGGCTTCCCCAGTCTTCCGACTGGGGAAAAACTGTGTTCACACCTGTGTGAACCGAACAAGATTGGACGGACGTGAAGGTTCAGCCGAGCGTCAAGAAGATCTGCGAGAAGTGCAAGGTGATCCGCCGTCACGGTCGGGTCATGGTGATCTGCGAGAACCTGCGCCACAAGCAGCGCCAGGGCTGATTTTCGCCGCACCAGCCGGGCACCGATCACTGATCGGCTTGGCCAACTGAAAGAAGAACTCCCAGCTCCAGCCGCACACTGCGGAATTCGGGCCGCACGGTTCCTCGGAATCGCAGAGCCCGAGGTGTGCGAGCCAACCACCGGTACGGAGGCCGGTGCCCCAGCAGACGAGGGGACGGACAGGGAGCAGACCTCCGCAACGATTAAGGAACCTGCCACATGGCACGTCTCATGGGCGTTGATCTTCCGCGCGAAAAGCGCATGGAGATCGCGCTGACCTACATCTACGGCATCGGCCGTACCCGCGCCAAGGAGATCCTCGACGCGACGGGCGTCAGCCCCGACCTGCGCTCGAAGGATCTCAGCGACGAGCAGGTCACGCAGCTGCGTGACTACATCGAGGGTTCGGCCCTCAAGGTCGAGGGTGACCTGCGCCGCGAGGTGCAGGCCGACATTCGGCGCAAGATCGAGATCGGCTGCTACCAGGGTCTGCGCCACCGTCGTGGCCTGCCCGTGCGTGGCCAGCGCACCAAGACCAACGCGCGCACCCGCAAGGGCCCGAAGCGCACCGTCGCCGGCAAGAAGAAGTAGGGGATAAAGGATGCCTCCGAAGAGTCGGGCCTCCGGCCCCAAGAAGACCCAGAAGTCGCGTCGTCGGGAAAAGAAGAACGTCCCGCACGGCCACGCGCACATCAAGAGCACGTTCAACAACACCATCGTGTCGATCACCGACCCGTCCGGCAACGTCATCTCGTGGGCGTCCTCGGGCCACGTCGGCTTCAAGGGTTCGCGCAAGTCGACCCCGTTCGCCGCGCAGCTCGCCGCCGAGAACGCGGCCCGCAAGGCGCAGGAGAACGGCGTCAAGAAGGTCGACGTGTTCGTCAAGGGCCCGGGTTCGGGCCGCGAGACCGCGATCCGTTCGCTGCAGGCCGCTGGCCTGGAAGTCGGCACGATCTCCGATGTCACCCCGCAGCCGCACAACGGCTGCCGTCCGCCCAAGCGGCGTCGCGTCTAGCGGGAAAGGAATAACGAAAAATGGCTCGTTACACAGGCCCTATCACCCGCAAGTCGCGTCGTCTGCGGGTCGACCTCGTCGGAGGCGACCAGGCGTTCGAGCGTCGTCCGTACCCGCCCGGCCAGCACGGCCGCGCGCGGATCAAGGAGAGCGAGTACCTGCTCCAGCTGCAGGAGAAGCAGAAGGCGCGTTTCTCCTACGGCGTCATGGAGAAGCAGTTCCGCCGGTACTACGAAGAGGCCAACCGCCTCAAGGGCAAGACCGGTGACAACCTGCTCCGTCTGCTCGAGACCCGGCTCGACAACGTCGTGTACCGCGCCGGTCTGGCGCGCACCCGTCGGCAGGCTCGCCAGCTGGTCAGCCACGGCCACTTCCTGGTGAACAACCGGGCCGTGAACGTCCCCAGCTTCCAGGTGACCCAGTACGACATCATCGATGTCAAGGAGAAGTCGCTCGGCACGCTGCCGTTCCAGGTCGCGCGGGAGACCGTCGGCGACCGCCCGGTTCCGGGCTGGCTGCAGGTGCTCCCCGGTCGTCTGCGGATCCTGGTGCACCAGCTCCCGGAGCGCGCTCAGATCGATGTACCGCTGCAGGAACAGCTGATCGTCGAGTACTACTCGAAGTAACAGCTTTCGTGCTGGTGGGTGACCGCCTGAACCAGGTGGTCACCCACAACCCCCAAAACGTGGGCATCAAATAGTGGGTGCCCGTACAGGAGGATGATCCTAATGCTGATTTCACAGCGTCCGACGCTGACCGAAGAGGTCGTCGCCGAGAACCGTTCGAAGTTCACCATCGAACCGCTCGAGCCGGGCTTTGGTTACACCCTCGGCAACTCGCTGCGGCGTACCCTGCTGTCCTCGATCCCGGGGGCCGCGGTCACGAGCATCCGTATCGACGGCGTCCTGCACGAGTTCACCACCGTTCCCGGTGTGAAGGAGGATGTCACCGACATCATCCTGAACCTCAAGGGTCTGGTCGTGTCCTCGGAGGAGGACGAGCCGGTCACGATGTACGTGCGCAAGCAGGGCCCGGGCACCGTCACCGCCGGTGACATCGTGCCGCCCGCCGGAGTCGTCGTGCACAACCCGGATATGCACATCGCCACCCTGAACGACAAGGGCAAGCTGGAGATCGAGCTCGTCGTCGAGCGCGGTCGCGGTTACGTCCCGGCGGTGCAGAACAAGGCGTCCGGCGCGGAAATCGGCCGGATCCCGGTGGATTCGATCTACTCGCCGGTGCTCAAGGTGACCTACAAGGTCGAGGCCACCCGTGTCGAGCAGCGCACCGACTTCGACCGTCTGATCCTGGACGTGGAGACCAAGAACTCCATCAGCGCCAGGGACGCGCTCGCCTCGGCGGGTAAGACCCTGGTCGAGCTCTTCGGCCTGGCCCGTGAGCTCAACGTCGAAGCCGAAGGCATCGAGATCGGCCCGTCCCCGGCCGAGGCGGATCACATCGCCTCGTTCGGCCTGCCGATCGAGGATCTGGACCTCACCGTCCGGTCCTACAACTGCCTCAAGCGCGAGGGTGTGCACACGGTCGGCGAGCTGGTCGCCCGCACCGAGTCGGACCTGCTGGACATCCGCAACTTCGGCCAGAAGTCCATCGACGAGGTCAAGGTCAAGCTGCACGCGCTCGGCCTCTCGCTCAAGGACAGCCCGGCGTCGTTCGATCCTTCGTCCGTGGTGGGTTATGACGCGAGCACCGGAACGTGGAGCGACAGCGGCACGTTCAGTGACACCGATGGCGGCGAGCAGGACTACGCCGAGACCGAACAGCTCTAGGCCGTCGGGGTAGGCACCCCGGCTCGGCCTCACACAAGGAGAACAAACAATGCCCAAGCCCAAGAAGGGTGCCCGCTTCGGCGGGTCGGCGTCGCACCAGAAGGCGATCTTCGCCAATCTGGCCACGGCGCTCTTCGAGCACGGTCGTATCACGACCACCGAGGCCAAGGCCAAGGCGCTGCGCCCCTACGCCGAGAAGCTGGTCACCAAGGCGAAGGGCGGCACCCTGGCCGACCGTCGCGAGGTGCTCAAGGTGATCCGGAACAAGGACGTCGTCCACGAGCTCTTCGCCTCGATCGGGCCGTCGTTCGAGGGCCGCGAGGGTGGCTACACCCGCATCACCAAGACGCTGCCCCGCAAGGGTGACAACGCGCCGATGGCGGTCATCGAGCTGGTCCGGGAGAAGACCGTGACCAACGAGGCCGACCGCGCTCGCCGCGTTGCCGCGTCCAAGAAGGCCGAGGCGCCCGTCGCCGAGACCGTTGTCGAGGACAAGGCCGACGAGGCCGTCGCCGAGACCGCCGAGGCCGAGGCCCCGGCTGCCGAAGAGGCCGCTGAGGACAAGAAGGACGCCTGACGTTCGCTCGCAAGTCCGGAATGAGCCCGCCGCCCCCCAGTGGGTCGGCGGGCTCATTCGCATCCGTCCGAGATCACCGCGCTGGCATCGGGAATGGTTCCGGCCGGAGCGCCACCGGCGTTCGTATCGATTAGGAGATCGCCTGTGAGCGAGGAGGATTCGGTGGATTCGACCGTGTCGCACGAGCCTGCACCTGTGGCTTCGCCGGACGCGGCGGCCGATGCGCGGCCGGAGTCCGATGCCGGCTCGGTCCGGGTGCGGCTCGATATCAGTTACGACGGTACCGATTTCCTCGGCTGGGCGCGCCAGCCCGGTCTGCGCACCGTGCAGGGCGTGCTCGAGGAAGCGCTGAGCAAGGTGTTGCGCGAGCCGATCCAATTGACCGTCGCGGGCCGCACCGATGCCGGGGTGCACGCCGAGGGCCAGGTCGCGCATTTCGATACCGGCGCCGAACCCGATGCGGCCAAGCTGCTCCATCGCATGGCGCGATTTCTTCCGAAAGATGTGCGGATCACCGACATTCGCCTCGCCCCACCCGAATTCGACGCACGTTTCTCGGCGATCCGCCGCCACTATGCGTACCGGCTGACCACGGCACCCTATGGGGCCGAACCACTGCAAGCCCGCAGCGTCGTCGCCTGCCGCCACGACGTGGATCTGGAAGCCATGCGCGCGGCCTCGCAAAAGTTATTGGGCCTGCACAATTTCGCCGCCTTCTGCCGCCGCCGCGATGGTGCGACCACCGTTCGCGAACTCCAGCGCTTCGACTGGGAGCGCGACGGTGACCTGCTCACCGCCCACGTCAGCGCGGATGCTTTCTGCTGGTCCATGGTGCGCAGCCTGGTCGGCGCGGTGCTCGCGGTGGGGGAGGGCCGCCGCACTCCCGACTGGGTCGGCGGTTTGTTGAACGAGACCGAACGCTCCAGCTCGGTGACCGTGGCCCCCGCACATGGCCTCAGCCTCATCGGCGTCGACTATCCAGACGATTCCGACTTGGCCGCCCGCAACGCCCAAACCCGCGAAATGCGTTCGGTGCCAACCGTGGACGACGCCTGCTGCGGCGGCTGAACCCCATCTGGTCCCCGCCCAGATCAACTCGGGTCGCCGCGGCGGCGATCCAGTGCGGCCGTGATCAGGGCTCGCGCCTGGTCACCCACCAGCGCTTGCCTCGCGAGCACTTCGAACGCTCGGCCATAGATCGCGATCTCTCGCGGCTGCGCGATGGTCAACTCGGCGGATACACCCTCGACCAAAACCATTCGGTCGTCGTACATTACGAAGTTCGTCGACGGGGCCGGACAATACGCGTTCAACGGGACGACGCCGAAGGCCACGCGAGGCAACCCCATTGCCGCCAGTAGCCGGTCGAGTTGGCCGATCATTACGCTGTCATTGGCTGCATCGGTCAGCAGCGCTTGTTCACCGATGAGAATGTGGAAGCGGTGGTCACCTTTGTATAGAACTTGTTGACGTTCAAGCCTCTTGGCGACGCCGAGATCCAAATCATCGGGTATCCGATAGAAGTCGATAGCCTGCCGCAGAATTTCCTCGGCGTATTCCGCGGTTTGCAGCAGACCTGGGATGACGTATGGCTGGTAGACGCGGGTAATCCTGGTTCGCCCGGCAAGCTTCACCAAGGCGTCCTGCCCGCGCTTTGTTCCAGTGCTGAGGACGCGTCGCCACTCTACATAGGCACTGTCGATATGGCGAAGGGTGGCCAAGAGGTCGGGAAGTTGATCGGTCGCGTCGAGATGTTCGCAGTAGACCCGAATGTCGGCTTCGGACGGTGGACGCCTACCGTATTCGAGCTTGGATATCTTGGACTCGTGCCAGCTCGCCAGCTCTGCGAGTTTGCGCCCGGAAACCCCGGCGGCGCGGCGCATCTCCCTGAGCCGCTGGCCGAGCGCTTCCCTCGCCTCCTGGATGCTGCTGGTCACTGCTGGTGAATGGATACCTGGTCGACGTAGTCGGCGTATGGCGTTGCCAGATCCCAGAGACGGCTCTTCACGTCGCGGCAGTAAGCAGCGATGTGCGGATCGCTGGTCAGTGCCATGCCCACAGCCTTCCCGTCGTCGTCGACCAGGTTATATGCCACGAGTTCACCGTCGAACAGCCACCAATCATCAGGCGGTACAGCACCGGCGAGGTGGCGTGGTAGGTATCGGATATCCTCGCCGGCGGCGACGTTGTGCGCGGCTACGACCATGCCCCAACGCTGATAGTCCGTGTGTGGCACGGTCACTACCCGGACGCGGCTGAGCACGACACCTCGACCGGTGATTTCCCGCGCTTCGACGTCCCAGTCGTGGAACCAGGCGTAGTCGTCGGGCTCATTGTCGAGAAAACGCCGAAACGGACCGGATTCCATCGGGACCGCGTAATCATCCCTGACTTCGAGATGGAACGCCTCCTGCCGACATTCACGAAAGAGGTTGTCCCGCTGCTCGTCTCGAAGCATCAGCACCGTAGAGTGTCCTCTCTGTCCGAGGCACTTCGATCGCCGTCTCGTCGCTTTCCAGGTCCAGCTGATCGAGAGTCTCCGTATCGGTGATCGGTCGACCTGTGAGTGCGAAGGTCCCGCGCCCGGTGTCGGTGAGCGTGGCCCCGATCAACGTATCGCGCTCGGTGAAACCGAGCAGCAGGTGCGGGATTTCAACCGTGTCGGACCGATTGGTCTGCCAACCCGCGACGACGTAGCTGCCCTGATCGGTGGCGTACAGCGTCGGGCAGTCCTTCACTTGCGAGCCGCCCTTGCCGAGAAAGGTCAGATGCATAGCTTGCCCCCCCTTATGTTGCGATCTGCGCTGGTGGCCCCGCGCTGGCTCAATCCTCCCGCACTGTGCCGAGTTCCAATGCGAAATGGCCGAATATGGCCAAGTTTGGGCAAGTTCATGGAGCCTCACCGCGGTGGACTCCTACCGTCCAGGTAGGCGCTTAGGACCGGTGCAGCCGTCCTGGTCCCGAGCCGCTGACCATCGACGACGGAGGGTGAGATGGCGCTTACTGAACCGCAGGCAAAAGTGTTGGCCGCGTTGGCGAAACTAGAACCGAGCCGAGCGCTGACCGTTCGCGAACTATCCAGTTATGCGGGTCGTGGGGAAGCGGCCACGCGCGTGGCGTTGCGGGATCTGGTGGAGTCCGGACTCGCCCATGGTTCCCGCACGGTCCCGGTCGGGTGGCGGATCACCGATCGAGGGCGGTCGCTGCTCGATGCGCGGCAATATCGTGAATTGCTGGCGCGCGACGGTGCTGTCGCCACGAACATGAACGGGGCGGGCCGGTGAGGGCAACACCAACCGCGATCGGTTACCTGCGCAAGGACATCTCAGGCGTCTCCCAAGACTGGGATGAGATTCAAGTGCGCCGTGAGGCGCTGTTATCCATATTGGAGGTGCGATGACTCCGAAGTGATTGTGTCGCAGCATGATCGCTGTAGCTGAGGGCAGTCTGATCCGGGAGACGCCGGGGAGGATGGGAGCAGCCCTGACAACGCCGGGAGGTGTCAGCACTGCCGAATGGTGCCGGTCCGGCAAGCGTGGGACAAAGGTGGACGCAAGGAACCAGTGTGTTAAGCCCCTCAAGCGTCCCGTCAGCTCGAAACTCGGTGGATCTGGGCTGAATTGCGGTGCGCACCGTCGCTGGCGAATCGTTTGCGGCGGGAACTCCTGTGGCCGGCGTTTGGGTGTCGGCAGGGAGGTCACGGTGAAGGTCTGCGGCGTAGCCGTGACGATGCCGCAGGGGCATAGCTGGCCACCTCCTGTCCCGAATGGATAGCAGTGAACACGGGAACCACCCCGTTACGCCCGTGAACGGTCACGGCCAGTGATCGGTTACGGGCAGGCTCGTCGTCGGCAGAGGGAGCGTGGGTGGGGCGGAGGGGTCGTAGTAGTCCGAGGCCGGGAAAGCCGGTCACATGGCGAAGGACCCCAGTGGATGTCGCGGTGAGGAGCCGTAATGGACGGAGGCACTTGTGAATACGGGTGAGTCGTGGCCGGACTTCGACGAAGCCTGGTCTCGGGTACGTCGGATGCAGTCCAAGCTGCACTGGTGGTCGACCCGTGAGGCGGGTCGGCTGTTCGATGACCTGCACAACCTTGTGTATGACCCTGCGTTTCTGGTGCATGCCTGGGAAAGGGTTCACGGCAACAAGGGTGGACGAACAGCGGGTGTCGACGGGGTAGTTCCCCGCTCGATCCCGAAGGAGTCGATCGTATTGCTGTCGCAGCTGCGGACCTCGCTGAAGGAACGGACATTTCATCCGAACCTGGTGCGGGAGAAGCTGATCCCGAAACCGGGCAGTCCCACCAAGAAGCGCAGGCTGGGGATACCGACAACAGCGGACCGGATAGTACAGGCGTCGCTGAAGTTGGTGCTCGAGCCGATCTTCGAAGCCGATTTCCAGCCCAGCTCCTACGGGTTCCGGCCGAGAAGACGTGCTCAGGACGCGATCGCCGAGATTCACATGCTCGGCACCCATGGCTATCAGTGGGTGTTCGAGGCCGATATCGAGGCATGCTTCGACCGGATCGACCACACCGCTCTAGTGGATCGAATGCGTCACCGGATCGCGGACAAACGCGTTGTGGCCCTGGTCAAGTCTTTCCTCAAAGCGGGAATCCTGTCCGAGGACGGAATCGACCGGGACCCCCAGATGGGAACACCGCAGGGCGGGATCCTCTCGCCGCTGCTGGCCAATATCGCACTCTCGGTCCTCGACGACCACTTTCAACATAAGTGGGACGCCGCTGGCGGTGGAGTGCGATATCCAGAATCGCGGCGGGCGGCCCTGCGCAGGAAAGGATTCGCGACATACCGTCTCGTCCGTTACGCCGACTTATGCCGACGTCGGCATAAGTCGGCTTATGGGGACCGGTGGGTTATGCCGACCGTGGCGTGAGGGTGCTGGATAGGCGAGGTGGTGGGGCTGGTTGGTCGGCATAACCCGGCCCTTGTGATCGGGTCAGAGGTTGTCGAGGAATTCGAGCAGGGTGTCGGTGGCGTGGTAGCGGCCGGGGCTGGTGTTGGGTGGTGTGAGGCGGGCGAGGGCTTTCTCCTTGATGGTCATGTCGGCGTGCAGGTAGGTGTGGGTGGATCCGGGGTCTTCGTGGCCGAGCCAAAGCGCGATGACTGAGGTGTCGACCCCGGCGTGCAGCAGCGCCATGGCCGCGGAATGTCGCAGGGTGTGCGGGGTGACGGTCTTGCTGGTCAGGCTTGGGCAGCGGGCTGTGGCGCGGCGGGTGTGTTTGGTGACCAGCTTGGCTACTGCATCTCGCGAAAGCGGTCGGCCCTCGCGGGTGGTGAACAGCGGATCGGTGGGTGCGCCGTGGTGGTCGGCGAGCCAATCGTGCAGGGCGGCGATGGTGTGGCGGGTCAGCGGGGTGGCGCGGTCCTTGCGGCCTTTGCCATGGCAGCGGACATGAGCACCGTGGTTGAGGTGAATGTCGTTGCGTGTCAACCCGATCAGTTCGGAAACGCGTAGCCCGGTCTGGCAGGCCAGCACCAGCAAGGCGTGATCGCGGCGCCCGAGCGAGGTGTTGCGGTCGGGTGCGGCGATCAGGGCGTCGATCTCGTCGGTGGTGAGGTAGCAGAGGATGGGCCGGTCACGACGTTTGGGTGGGATGGCCAGCACTCGGGCGATGTCGGCGGCGTGTTCGGGCGCGTGCAAGGCGGCGTAACGGAATAGCGACCGGATCGCGGCCAGCCGTGTGTTGCGGGTCGCGGTGCTGTTGGACCGCTCCGTTTCGAGATGGGTCAGGAAAGCGGTGACCAGCGTGGCATCGAGCTGGCCCAGGTCCAGGCCGCTGGGTGCGGTTGCTGTTGCGCGGGAAGCGAATTGCAGCAACAGCCGCCATGCGTCGCGGTAGGCGGCGATGGTGTTTGGTCCGGCGCGGCGCTGCCGCAGGAGTTTGTCGGTGAAAAATGCTTGCAGGATCGGAGCCAGCGCGGTCATCACCGTTCATCCCCAACGGTTTCCAGGCGTTGCGCGGCCAGGGTGAGTAGTTCGGGTATCTGCTGCTGATACCAATAGGTCGATTTCGGGTCGACGTGGCCGAGCCAGGTCGACAGGATCGGCAACCGTGCTTGAACGTCGCCGCCGGCGCGGTAGAAACCGATCATCGTGGCGACGGTGAACGTGTGTCTCAGGTCGTGCAGCCGGGGCCGTCGCCCTCCGGGTGGCGCCGTGATGCCGGCTGCGTCGATCAGGCCGGTGAAGGTGCTGGGGATATTGTCGGCATCCAGGCGAGTGCCACGGGTGGACACGAAAAAGCAGGGGCCGGACCGGTTCGGGCACCACCGCTCGCGCTGCTGTCGGTAGTCCCGCAAAGCAATGACGGTGGAGTCGTGCAGGAACAGGCGCCGGGACTTGCCGAACTTGGAATCCAGGATCACCAATGCCGCTCGATCGAGGTCGACGTGTTCGTCGTCGAGGCGGCAGGCTTCGCGTTTGCGCATGCCGGTCACCGCGAGCAGGCCGATCAGTGTCTGCCAGGTCGCCGCGCGCAGCGGTGGCCGCAACTGCCCGGCGGCGTCGATGAGGGCTGCGATCTCAGCGGGTGAATACAGATACGGTGCAATCCGGCATTTGTGGTGCGGCAGAGCATCTTCGGGTGGGACCTCGCTGTCTGGGTCGAGGGTCTGGTAGTGGCGGGCGAAGATCCGCACCGTCATCAACCGGCGTGCCAGGTAGGCGTCGTGGCAGCTGCCGCTGCCGGTCGTGGTCGCCCATTCCAGCGCCAGCTCGCTGGTGATGCGATCACTTCCGGCCGACTCGCAGTAGCCGATGAACGACATCAATTGCACCGCTTGAGTTGTCAGCTTGAACCCCAGCGCCCGTCGCATGGCTAGATAGTCCTCGGCGGCTCGGCGCAACACGCTCATGACCGCACCTGGATCGGCCAGGGCTGCGCCAGCGGGCGCAGCGCATTCTCGTCGACCTTCGCGTAAATCGCCGTGGACAGGTCACTTCGGTGCCGCAGAACCTGCCCGACTTCCGGCAGCGACGCTCCCGCCCGGAGCATGTCGCTGGCCAGCGAATGACGCAGACGGTGCGCACCCACCCGCGCCATGCCCGCGTGCGCGCAGGCACGACCCATGATCGCCCGCACCGCCGCCGCGTTCAACGGCCGATAGGGTCTGCGGATCGTGCAAAACACCGTCGCCACCGCGCAGGCCGGTCGGCCGTCGGTCAGATACGCCACGATCGCCTCACCGACATCGACCGGCAAAGGCAGCCGGTCGATCCGGTTGCCCTTGCCACGGATGGTGACTTCTCCACTGCGCCAGTCGATATCGTCCAACTCCAAACCGGCGGCCTCGACCCCACGCAACCCCAACCGGGCCAGCATCGTCAAGATTGCGCGATCGCGTCGGCCCACCACCGTCGCCCGGTCACATCCGTCCAGCAACCGCGCCACCACCGGCGCGTCCAGACCGCGCGGCAGCGACGCCAACCGCCAGCCCGCCACCCCCGGAACCGCGCCCACCAGCGGCGCCGGGATCCGTCCGGACACGTGCAGGAACCGCAGCAGAGCGCGCAGCGAGGTCACCATCGCCTTCGCCGACCAGGTGTTGCAGTCGCGGCAATAATCGACCATAAATGTGGTGATCCGACCCGAATCCAGCTGCCGCACAGCAGCATCCACTGGCCCAGGCAAACCGGCCAGGAACTTACCCGCCTGAGTCCCATAACAACGGACCGACTCCCGCGACAGCCCCCGGTCCACCGCCAGCCACGAACGGAACTCCGCTACCAGCACATCCACCGACATCTCGGCACCCATGTGATCTCTCCCGTCTCGAGTGGTTGTCCTCCTCCAACCACTCGAAACCCGCCACCATCACGATCACAAGGCCCAGATTATGCCGACCAACCAGCCCCACCACCTCGCCTATCCAGCACCCTCACGCCACGGTCGGCATAACCCACCGGTCCCCATAAGCCGACGACTTCGTGGTCCTGATAAACGGGACAGAGCACCACGCCCACGAGATCAGGACCGAGGTCGCCGAGCTACTACGGCCGATGGGATTATCGCTGTCACCGGAGAAAACCCGTGTCGTGCACATGGATTCGGGGTTCGACTTCCTTGGCTGGCGCATCCAGCGCCGGAAGAAGGCGGGCACGAACCGCACGATGATCTACACATACCCCTCGAAGAAGTCGCTGCACTCGATCGTCGGGAAGGTCAGATTCATCACCCGCAGGCAAGGGTCACCCTACAAGACGCTCGAGGCGCTCCTCCAACACCTGAACACTGTCGTTCGGGGCTGGTGTCTCTATTTCCGACACGGGGTCTCCAAAGCCACCTTCAGCTACCTGGCCTACTACACGTGGTGGGCCGTGGCCCGATGGCTCAAGAAACGACACCCGCGCCTGGGTTGGCGAAAGATCAAACGCCGGTTCCTCACCGAGAAACCGGATCAACGCCCAGAAGAGAATGGGACCGTGCTCTATAACCCCAGCGATATCGCCATCGAGCGATACCGATACCGGGGCAACACGATTCCGACACCGTGGAGTGCCCGCGCCGAGCAACTCGAACAAGCAGCCACACCAGCATGATGTCCATGGAGAGCCGGATGCGGGGAAACTCGCACGTCCGGTTCGGAGGGCGGTCCTGGGAAACGGACCCGAGGCAACCCGGGCACCGCGCCCAGGGCCGACCCTACATACGCAGACGCGCAAGGCGACTCGGCTACGACCTCGCCAAGACCGTGACATTCGACGCCAAGGTCGATGACCCTGTCGGCCGCTTGGCGAACATTGTTCGGACGCTTGATGTGGAGGCGGTGGTCGCACCGAGCCTGTCGCACTTCGGCGACACGGTTCCGCATGTGCTCCTGCGGGTATCCGAGTTGAACACGGTGAACCCCGAGGCCACCTACACCCGACTGGATGAGGTGTTGCACGCCGAAGGGGCGTGATCCCGCGCGTAGCGACGACGCTCGAAGGGAGGTGACGACATGGTGGATGTATTGGGTCCTGGGCCGGACGGTGCGGCATGCGACAACTGGAACCAAGCCCTGAACTGCGACGACGACGGCCAGGACGACTGATAAGCATGCGCCGTGACACTCTGGTTCACGAAATGTGTTCGGTGCCAGAGGCTACCGAGGTGGTTCCGGCTGGGCGCGTAATGTGGCGCTCCCGCACCGCGATTCGGCGGGCGCACTGCGGTGCGGAAGCATGACCACCCGATCAGCCGGCCGAACCCGCCTCGATCGTCCGCGGTTGGCTGGCACCGGAGATTTCGATGCGGCGCGGCTTGGCCTTCTCGGCGATCGGAAGCGTCACCGAGAGCACGCCGTTGTTATAGGTCGCGCTGATGTTGTCGGCATCGACATTGTCGCCGAGGCTGAGTTGGCGCATATACGTACCGGCGAAGCGCTCGGACGCAATCCATTGGACGCCTTCTTCACTGGGCAGGCTGCGCTGCGCGCGCAGGGTGAGGGTGCCATTGTCGACGCTCACATCCACCGAGCCGGGGTCGACGCCGGGCAGGTCGGCATTGAGTACGTAATGGTCGCCTGCCTTGAACAGATCCATCGGCATGAATCGCGGCGCACGAGATGTCCCGACGGATTCGCCGAGCAGTTGGCGGGCGACGGTGTCGATGTCATGGAATGGATCGAACCGGAGCACAGCAATCACCTCCATTTCACTAGCGGCGACGCCTGCCACGGCGGCAAGCGCCGGAAGCTGTGCACTACCCAAGTTAGCACTCTCAAATGGAGAGTGCTAACAGGTTAACGGCGATTATTCTCCCTGCGTGGCGTGCGGACGTCGCGTCGGAATAGGAACGGCCGCAGGTTGGTTGGCTCGGGGCATGACTATCGAAGGTCTCGGACGGTTCGGTATTTGGCGCGGTTATCTGGGGTTCACCCCGCAGGACGCGCGTGAGCTGGAGGAGCTCGGCTACGGCACGCTGTGGCTCGGTTCGTCCCCGCCCGCGGAGCTGCCGGAGATCGAGTCGCTGCTCGACGCGACCGAGTCGATCACCGTGGCGACCAGCATCGTGAACATCTGGACGGCGCCCGCGAAGCAGGTCGCGGAGTCGTTCCACCGCATCGATGCGCGGTTCCCCGGGCGGTTCCTGCTCGGCCTGGGCGCGGGTCATCCCGAGCACACCGGCGAGTACCGCAAGCCCTATGACGCGCTGGTCGAATATTTCGACGAGTTGGATGCCGCCGGCGTGCCCAAGGAGCGTCGCGCACTGGCGGCGCTGGGTCCGCGGGTGCTGAAGCTGGCGGCGGACCGGACCGCTGGCGCGCTGCCCTACCTGGTCACCACCGAGCACACCGCACGCGCTCGCGCCGTGCTCGGCCCGGATGCGCTGCTGGCGACCGAACACAAGGTGGTCCTGGACGAGGATCCAGTGCGGGCCCGCGCCACCGCCCGCCCACGCGTCGAGTTCTATCTCGACCTGCAGAACTACGTCGCCAACCTGCGCAGGCTCGGCTTCACCGACGAGGACGTGACCAAGCCGGGCAGCGACCGCCTGTACGACGGTCTGGTGGCACACGGCGGCCCCGAGGCAGTGGTCGACCAGCTCACCGCGCATCTGACCGCGGGCGCCGATCACGTCGTGATCCAAGTCCTCGACAACGAGCCCGCCGTGCTGCGCACGCTGGCTCCATTGCTGGCGAAGCATTCCTGAGACCCAGGGGGCGATCGGCCTAAGTTACTGGCCGATCGCCCTAAGGGAACGTTAGAAACCGGCTCCTCCGGTTACGTGCGCGCTGTGACTGCGCACACACTGGTCTCCGACCGACGCAAGGCCGCGTCGAAGAAGGAGATCTTGTGACTACGACACAGCCCGTGGGCGAGCGCCGAGTGGTCGCCAACGTATTGCGCGGTTCCATCGGCAATCTGGTCGAGTGGTACGACTGGTATGTCTACGCCGCGTTCAGCGTGTACTTCGCGAAATCGTTCTTCCCGAAGGGTGATTCCACCGCGCAATTGCTGTCCACCGCAGCGGTTTTCGCGGTCGGCTTCCTCATGCGGCCACTCGGCGGCTGGGCACTCGGACGCTACGCGGACAAGTTCGGACGTCGCTCGGCGCTGACGCTGTCGGTGACCGTGATGGCCGCGGGTTCGCTGCTGATCGCCGTGACGCCCGGATACCAGACGATCGGGATCGCGGCACCGGTGCTGCTGTTGCTCGCCCGCCTGGTGCAGGGCCTTTCGGTCGGCGGCGAATACGCGACGAGCGCAACGTATCTGTCCGAGGTGGCCTCCACAGGTAAGCGCGGGTTCTACTCCAGCTTCCAGTACGTCACGCTGGTCGCCGGTCAGCTGGTCGCGCTCGGCGTGCAGATCATCCTGCAGCAGTTCCTGAACAACGCCCAGATGAACAACTGGGGCTGGCGCATTCCGTTCGTCATCGGTGCGGCGGCCGCGCTCATCGTGATGTGGCTGCGGCGCAGCATGGACGAATCCGAGCACTTCGAGGCCGAGGTCGAGGCCGAGCGGGTGCCGCAGCAGGAACTCGCGGCTCAGCAGCCCGCGCGCGGTTCGCTGCGGATGCTGTTGCAGTACCCCAGGGAGTGCCTGCTGGTGATCGGTCTGACGCTCGGCGGCACCGTGGCGTTCTACACCTACACCACGTACATGCAGAAGTTCATGATCAATACCGCCGGCATCTCCAAGTCGACCGTCTCGTGGATCAACTTCATCGCGCTGCTGGTGTTCGTGGTGCTGCAGCCGCTGGCCGGAGCGCTCTCCGACCGCATCGGGCGGCGCAAGCTGCTGATCTTCTTCGGCATTGCCGGCACATTGCTGACCGTGCCGATCATGACCGTGCTCGCGCACACCAAGAATCCGATCGCGGCGTGGGCGCTGATGATGGGCGCGCTGGTCATCATCACCGGCTACACCTCGATCAACGCGATCGTGAAGGCCGAACTGTTCCCGACCAAGATCCGCGCGCTCGGCGTCGGCCTGCCCTACGCGCTGACCGTCGCGATCTTCGGCGGCACCGCGGAGACCATCGCGCTGTCGCTGAAGCAGGCCCATCACGAATCGCTGTACTTCTGGTACGTCGCCGGGTGCATCGGAATCTCGCTGCTCACCTACTGGTTCATGCGGGAGACCTCGAGCGGGTCCGCCATCGATGCCGATGCCGCCGCCGATATCTCGCTGACCAAAACGGATGCGCCGGCCGCCGAGCCCGACCGTGACCTCGCAACCGTGCGACCCTGATCGCCCATCCGCACACGCCGATCATCCGCTGTGGGAGGATCGGCGTGTGCGGCTTGCGGTGGTCGAAGATGATGACGGCGTCGGCGACGCGCTGGTCGAAGCCCTCAACGCCCGCGGTTATCAGGCCGAACGCAAGCGCCGCGGCGCGGATCTGCTCACCGCCCACCGCGGGTACGACGCGGTCATCCTGGACCTCGGACTGCCCGACGGCGATGGTCTGCAGGTGCTGCGCCAATTGCGTGAGGTGAGTTCGGTGCCGGTGCTGATCCTGACCGCGCGCAGCGATGAACGCTCGATTGTGCGCGGGCTGCGCGGCGGTGCCGACGACTATCTGGTGAAGCCACCGCGGATCGCGGAATTGATGGCCCGGCTGGAGAATGTCGTGCGGCGCGCGGCCGCCGGATCGCAACCGGAGCGGGCCGAGGTGGTCACCGGGGATGTGCGGGTCGACCTCGCGGCCCGGGTGGTCGAGGTCGCCGGTCGGCCGATCGCATTGACCCAGAAGGAATTCGAGTTGGTCGAGGCGTTGGTGGAGCGGCCCGGTGCCGCCGTCAGCCGCCAGCAACTGATGGATCGGATCTGGGGCGATGCGTTCGTCGCGGTATCGCGTTCGCTGGACGTGCACATGACCGGACTGCGTGCGAAATTGGACCGACCTGGGCTGATCACCACCATTCGCGGCTACGGTTACCGCTGGGGTCAGTGATCACATCGACCCGCGAGTTCAGGTAAGAGAAGCGGAGCCAGTATGCGCAGACGATTACTCGTCGCGCTGACGGTATTCGCGGCGATCGCGGTATTCGCCTTCGCGGTACCGCTGTCGCTGACCTTCGCGACCAGCCGCACTCAGGAATTCGTGGCCGATCGCTCCGGCGATGCCGACCGGTTCGCCGCCCTCGCCGATGCTGCCGTCGCAGAGGGAGATAGTCGGGCCCTGGCCGATGAGGTCGGCCGCTATCACGATCTGTATGCGGAAAATGTGCTGGTCGTCGATGCCCGCGGCGCCCGGACGGTGAATGCGGGGGTGGATGTGGCCTCGGCTCCGGTGGTTGCCGCGGTCGCCGCCGCCCGCCGCAACCAGCGGCCGCAGCCGGTGAACCGACTGACACCGTGGAGTGGGCCGACGGTGCTGATCGCTCGGCCCGTCGGCACCGGGGTGCAGGTCAACGGTGCGGTGGTGATCGAGGCCTCCACCGCGCGTGCCCGCCGCGATATCGCCCGTGCGTGGGCGGTGATCACGGTCGGGGCGGTGCTGATGATGGTGGTGTTCACGATGCTGGCGCTGAGCCTGGGTCGCTGGGTGCTGCGCCCGCTGGCGGCGCTGTCACAGGCAGTCGCCGAATTGACCGCGACCCTGCCCAAGCCGCGCGCCCAGGCCGCCGCGCACGTGTCCATCGCCCGGCATCACGGCGGGCCGCCGGAGATGCGCGCGGTCGCGGAATCCTTCGATGCCATGGCGCTCGCCGTCGCCGATTCGGCGGATGCGCAACGTCAGCTGGTCGCCGATACCGCACATGCCATGCGAAATCCGCTTGCCGCCTTGACGATTCGTCTCGATTCCCTGGAGCATGCGATCCCGCAGAGCGCGGTGGCGACCTTCCGCAGTGCGGGTGCCGAGGTCGAGCGGCTGACCGCGCTGCTCGACGGCCTGCTGAGTTTGGCGGTCGCCGAGACGCCCGCCGCCTTCGAGGCAGCGCGTACCTCGACCGGTACGGAAAACCACTGCGACGCGGTACAGGTGGTCGCGGACCGGGTCGACGCCTGGTACTCCGCATACGAGAACGCCGGACAGGAATTGTGTGCGGCACCCATGGTGCGAGAGGCCGATACCGCGGTCTCCGCCGATGTCCTCGCCCAGATTCTCGATGTGCCGCTGAGCAATTCGTGCAGCTACGCCGGATCCGGCGCGCAGACCGTCATGGTGGTCGATGCCGAGCCGGGCTGGGTGACGGTGACCGTGCGCGACGATGGCGCCGGTGTCGAACCCGTGGAGATCGACAAACTGACCACCCGCTTCTTCCGTGGCTCCGGCGCCGCCTCCCGCGGTTCCGGTCTTGGCCTCCCGATTGCCGCGGCACTGGCCCAGGCGCGCGGCGGCACGCTGAGCGTGCGGCCGGTCGAACCGCGCGGACTCGCCATCGAAATCCGCCTGCCGCAGGCGGTGCGGGCGTGATCACGCGGCGGACGTTCTTGGCGCTGACCGCCGCCGGTATCGCGGCCGGTGCCGTCGGGTGCGGCGGGGACGTGGCAACGGTGCGGCTGGCCTCCGGTGAGGTCGGCGGCTTCTATCACGCGTTCGCGCGGCTGCTCGCGGCCGTCGCCGCGGAGGCGGGGACGGTGCGGATCGAGCCGGTGACGACAACCGGATCGCAGGAGAATCTGGCGCTGCTGACCAGTGGACGGGTGGATGCCGCACTGGCACTCGCCGATTCGGTACAGGGTGAGCGTGAGCCGGTCGTGGCGCTGGGCCGGGTGTACGAGAACTATCTGCAACTGGCCGTGCGGTCCGAAGGCGCGATCCAGCGGGTCACCGATCTGCGGGGCACCCGGATCAACCTCGGCGCCGCGGGATCCGGCGCCGCGGTCACCGGGGAGCGGCTGCTGTGGGCCGCGGGCGTGAATCCCGGTGCGGACGTGGACATTTCGCATCGACCGTTACGCGATGCGGTGGCGGGCGTGGAATCCGGTGAGCTGGATGCGTTGCTGTGGGCCGGTGGCGTCCCCACCGATGCGCTCGACGTACCGGAACGGCTGCGGCTCATCGAACTCGGTGAGCTGGCGGCGCCGATGCGGGAACGGTTCGGGCATCTGTACGACCTGGTCGAGATCCCCGCCGACGCCTATGACGGCGGCGCGGCGATCCGGACGATCGGTGTCGCGAATCTGCTGCTCGCCGCCCCGACCATGTCGGACGCCGCGGCCGGGGCGATCGTCGAACTGCTGGTCTCCCGGGCGGATGGGCTGGTACCGGCCGAGGCGGCGGGCACCCAGTTCCTGGATACCCGCTCACTCATCGGAACCGATTCCGTTCCTTTGCATCCGGGTGCGGCCGCGGTCTACCGACGACGGCACGGCTGAACACCGGTCAGGAACGGACCAGGCGCGCGATGGCGTCGGTGGCCTCTTTGATCTTGGCGTCGGCCTCCGGGCCGCCGGTGACCGCCGCGTCCACCACACAGTGGCTGATGTGGTCCTCCAGCAGACCCATGGCCACGGCCTGCAGTGCCTTTGTCATCGCGGAGACCTGGGTGAGGATGTCGATGCAGTACTTCTCCTCCTCGACCATGCGCTGCAGGCCGCGGGCCTGGCCCTCGATCCGGCGCAGGCGCTTGAGGTAGTCGTCTTTGGCGGTGATGTAGCCGTGCGAGGCATGGTCGTGCGCGGCGTGGTCGTGGGTGGTCGTGCCTTCGGCCGCGGTGTCCCGGCCCGGCGCGGGCGTGGTGTCATTGTGCGACGGGGTGGGTGTCACCGACTGTCTCCTCGCTGCTCGCCGGATCTCCGGCCGGACCTGGATTAATACCCCCCTAGGGTACAGTGCGGTGGGGGAATTGTCAGGTCGGTGTGCGCTCGGTCGGGTCGGTCGGTGACGTCCGGGTCCGGGAAGGCTGGTGCGCAGGCGATCATGGACGAAGGTCCAGTTAGTCGGATATGGACCCGTCTGGTCTAGCGACGAGGTCTGGCGAGAGAATCGGTGCATGAGTTTGGATGTTCGGCCCGCGCTCGCCGTGATCGGCGGTAGTGGCTTCTACGATTTCTTCGATAGCGAGGCGACCACCGTCGAGGTCGATACGCCCTACGGCAAGCCGAGCGCGCCCATCGCGGTCGGCGAGGTGGAGGGTCGTCCGGTGGCCTTCCTGCCCCGGCACGGCAAGCAGCACGAATTCGCGCCGCACACGCTGCCGTACCGGGCCAATATGTGGGCGCTGCGCTCGATCGGGGTGCGGCGGATCTTCGCGCCGTGCGCGGTCGGCAGCCTGCGCGCGGACTGGGGGCCGGGCACCGTCGCGGTGCCGGATCAGCTGGTCGACCGGACCTCCGGCCGCCCGCAGACCTACTTCGACGGCGGTGGTGTGCACGTCTCCTTCGCCGACCCGTATTGCGACGAACTGCGTTCCGCGGCAACGAAATCCGCGACCGATGCGCTGCCGATGAAACCCACGGGGACCATGGTCGTGGTGCAGGGGCCGCGGTTCTCCACCCGGGCCGAGAGCCGCTGGTTCGCCGCGCAGGGCTGGGAACTGGTCAATATGACCGGGCATCCCGAGGCGGTGCTCGCCCGTGAACTCGAAATGTGCTATGCCGCAGTCGCTTTGGTTACCGACCTGGATGCAGGTCTGGAGGAGGGCGACGGTGTACACGCGGTCGACGTCTTCGCCGAATTCAAGAAGAACCTCGGCCCGTTCAAGGAGCTGATCCGGCGTTCGGTTTCGGCGGTCACCGGAACCGACACCTGCGAGCGCTGCCGTGTCCACGCGGGAGTGTCGCTGCCGTTCGAACTACCGTGAGCATTGGTACCAGCTGTACCGAGTGACCGACAGGTACGGAAATACCCTTGGACAGATTGGGTTCGGAATCGAACGTGGGGTGTGGATGCGATGAGAGTGCTGGTCACCGGGGCAGCCGGGTTCATCGGGGCGCGGTTGCGGCGGGCGTTGGCCGCGGCCGGGCACGAGGTGGTCGGGATCGATGTGCTGTACGAAGCGGTGCACGGGCCGGATGCGCAAGTGCCGGAAGGGGTTTCGCGGGTTGATGTACGCGATGCCGATGCGCTGGAACCATTGCTGCGCGGTATCGATACGGTATGTCATCTCGCGGCGGTCACCTCCGCGCCCGAATCGGCGGTGTTCGCCGCGCACAATGATCTGGGCACCGCGGTACTGCTCGATGTGATGGGGCGGGCGAAGGTTCGCCACCTGGTGCTGGCCTCGTCCACTGTGGTGTACGGCGAGGGGCGCTATCGCGGAATGAACAGCGGGCCGTTCTATCCGGGGCTGCGGCGGCGGGCCGATCTGGATCGCGGCATGTTCGACCACCTGTCCCCGCGCACCGGGGAACTGCTCACCTGGGAGCCGGTCACCGAGGATGCGCCGCTGCGCCCGCGCGGGTTCTACGGGGCGAGCAAGATGGCGCAGGAAAACTATGCGCTCGCTTGGGGTTTGGCGACCGGTGCCGCCGTTACGGCGCTTCGGTACCACGGCGGCTACGGCGCGGGCACACATGCGGGGTTCATCGGAAAGTTCCTTGCCGCACTCGATCAGGGACGTCCGCCACTGGTGGACGAGGACGGCGGACAGGTCCGCGACGTCGTACACGTAGACGACATCGTGACCGCGACCGTAGCCGCCGTCGACCGCCGCCTCCCCGGCTTCGTGCCCTTGAACATCGCCTCCGGCCACCCGATCACCATGTGGGAGATCGCCTCGATCATGGCCAGGTCCCGCGGCGGCCCCGACCCGGTGGTAACCGGCCGCTACCTCCTGGCCGATGCCCGCCACATCGCCGCCGACCCCGAACGAGCCAGGCGCGCACTGGGTTTCACCGCCCAAATCCCACCCACTCAAGGCCTGGCCGACCTCGCCGCCCCCGCAGTGGAAACCACCACACCCCGCCCGGAATCCGCACCGCTCCATGTGCGGGTCACCCCGAACCCGCCTGGGCCACAACGTCCCGAGCCACATCCCGCCGCCCCGATCACGAAGGCCGCGGACCCGCACCCGAACCCACCCGCCCCGAACGCCAATGCTGCGGTCCCGCGCCCGAATGCGCCTGCATCGATCGCGAATGTCGTGGAGTCGCGCCGAAACGTGCCGCTCCCGAACCCGGAGGTCGCTGAGCCGCGCCCGAGTGCGCCTGCCGCGAACGCGAGCGTTGCGGTCCCGCGCCCGAATGCGCCTGCATCGATCGCGAATGTCGTGGAGTCGGGCCGAAACGTGCCGATCCCGAACCCGGACGTCGCTGAGCCGCACCCGAGTGCGCCCGTCACGACCGCGAGCGTTGCGGTCCCGCGCCCGAATGCGCCTGCACTGGATGTGAACGCCGTCGTCCCGCGCTCGAGCGAGCCCGCCCCGAACGTGAAAACCGCTGCGCCCAATCCGGAGTCAGCGACACCCGAGCCGCCTCACCGAACATGAACGCTGTCGCCCCACCTCCGGAACAGGCTGCCCCGAGACCGGAGACTGCCACGCCGACGCCGCAGGCGGGTGAGTCGGCGCTCCCTGGTCGAACGCCCGCAGTGAAGCCGGAGGCCACAGCGTCCTAGGCGGCGGGAATCCAGTGCAACGGCGCCGAGTGGTCCGTGGGTGTCGCACGCGGTGGGGCGGTGTTGCGGGCAGTCGATGTCAGAGGGCTGGCAGCGCCCGGGTGGCGTTGCCAGTCGGGGGCAATGCCACCGGAGGCATTGATTTGGTGGTGATCAGTCTGGAGTTCGCGGCCTGGGGCGGATCGTTCTCTATGGAGTGCGGTTGTGATCAGGCGTGCCCGGGATTTTCCACGATTTCCAGTTGCACCAGGACGAACTCGGGGGAGCCAGGGGCGCTGCTGGGGAGGGGGGAGATTTCGAGGTCGGCGATGATCCAGTCGTTGGTTTCGCTCGCCAGGCGGACGTTGCGGAGTTGTTCGTGGGGTGCGCCGGAGAGCATTGTGTTGCGGGCGGCGATGATTCGGGCCCGGTCCGCCGGATGTGGAACGGTGCGTTCGTCGGTGCTCGCCCAGCGCATTGCGGGGACGGGTTCGGTGACCCAGCGGATCAGTCGGATCTGGGCGGTGTCCATGATCGCGAGGTAGCGGTTGGGTTGGGCGCGGCGCAGCATGTCGAGGGCGATCGCCTCGAAGGACTTTCGTTGTGGCGCAACGCTGTCGGTAACGTCGACGGCCAACCCGAGCCAGCGGTGCCGGTCCGCGACGGTATCCGCATTGCGGGCCGCCACCAGTAGTGAACGTGGGCCGACCTTCGACCGCACGGTGGCCGTGCCGAGCCAGCGGGAATCCGGTTCGGATCGCGCGACGGTGGCGACGAGATCCAGTGCGCCGTCGAATCGTTCGACCATCTCGAAGGATTCGGCGCCCACCCAACGGGTGCGGTCGATATCGAAATGCGGCCCGAGGCCTTGTGGCAGCGCGTCCATGCTGCGGGTGCGCGCATCGACCAAGAGCGGCGCGACCCCCGGCCGCGGCGGCGGATCACCAGGGCCGACCCACACATGGATCGCGTGGACCCGCTCATCCGGCCCGAGGATCGGCACGGCCCGCAGACGCCGCCCCGACCACGCCTGCCGAGACAGCGGCAGCACCTGATCCACCACCGATCCGCTCGCATGCGCGGCGACGACCAGCGGCTGCAGCCGCGCGGGCACCGCCCGGTGAAAGGACTTCCATTGGCGCGGCGCCGTCCCGACCGCGAGCACCGACCAGCCCTCGGCGCGCCCGAGCGTTTCGATCAGCAGCCAGCGCTCAGTGATCACTTCGTCCCCCTCCCGCCCTCGAACTTACGACACCGTCACCGCCGATAGCCAATGCATATCGTGCCCGATCAGATGGAAGCCAAAACGTAAGCGGTCCCTTATGTTTGCCAGCCGCCTCATTCGTCGGTGCTACCAGTCGTCAGCTGTGCCGGTCGATTCGGCAGTGCAACACGGGTGCCGGTCGATTCGGCAGTGCAACACGGGTGCCGGTCGATTCGGCAGTGCAACACGGGTGCCGGTCGATTCGGCAGTGCAACACGGGTGCCGGTCGCGCCGGAATCGAAGCCGCCCGACTCACCCCCGCCTGATGCCGAGTTCACCGCCGGGCAGGAAATCTCGCGGTGCGCAATATCGTTGGCGTGCACGGGATCGGCTGGGCTTCGACTCGAAGTCAGCCCGCGCGCCTGCGCGACATCTTCAGGCAAGTACTGGCATGCCCTGCCGGTTTCCGGAGGTTGGGTGGTGGTTCGGCTACTGTGCCGGGGTTGTGAAGGCGTCGGCATGGGCGCGTGCCCACTGTTCGAAGGTGCGTGGTTCCCGGCCGGTTACCTCTCGCACGGTGGGATATATCTGGGATTCGTCCAGTGTGCCGTCGACGAAGAAGCTCCAGAATGCGTCGACGTATTTCTGCGGCATGGTCGCTTCGAGTTCGGCGCGCGTCTGCTCGTTGGTCAAACCCTCGCAGACCAGCGGCCGGTCGAGCACCTCGGCGAGTACCGCGACCTGGTCGGCGGGCACCAAGGCTCGGGCACCGGTCAGCTCCAGGATCCGGCCCGCGAGTTCGCCCCCGGTCAGGGCGAGCGCCGCGACGGCGGCGATATCGGCGGGATCGATGGCAGCGACAGGGACGTCGGGGAACTGGGCGCGGATCACCTCACCCTGTGCCAGCTGGGGCAACCAACGCAGCGCATTCGACATGAACGAGCGTGGGCGCAGGAACGTCCAGGTCAGACCGGATTCGCGCACATCGCGCTCGGCTTGCGTCATATACGCGGAGACTGCATTGTGCATATCCTCCAGCGCCGCCGAACCACCCGAGAGCAGGACAATGTGCTGTACGCCCGCCTTTTTCGCGCGAGCGAGCAGATCGGGGGTGTCCGCGTAACCCGGCAGCAGGAACATTCTGGTGACCCCGTCCAGCGCCTCGGTCAGGCTCTCCGGCCGATTCAGATCGCCCGTCACCGCCTCGACACCGGTGGGCAGCTGCGCGCGAGCGGGTTCGCGGACCAGCGCGCGCACGGCAGTGCCGGAATTGCTCAGCGCCGCAACCAGTTCCGTGCCGATATTGCCCGTTGCGCCGGTTACCAGGATCATGTTCGCTCCTCCAGTGTCGCACTGCGTTCGGTCGACGAATCGCTCGTCCCATCATGCGAAATCGCCGCAGCGGCGTCTCCCCATCCCAGGTAAACCTGGCGTAACGGTCGGCCGGTGTCGCCCCAATCGAGATCGCGGTGCCCGCTTCGACCGTACCGGCGGTGCGTGGCGTTAGGCTCGCGCAGTGGAAACTCCGCTACGGCTAGAGGTCATCGTGGCCAGCACGCGCCCGGAGCGATTCGCTCCGGTGGTCGCCGACTGGTTTTTGCGCACGGTCCGGGCGAGTCCCGAATTCGATACCGGCGTCATCGATCTCATGACCACCCCGCTGCCGACGGATCTGGTCGCAAACGCAGAGGTGGCGGCCTACCGTCAGCGCTTGGCTGCCGCCGACGCCTTCGTCGCGATCACCTCCGAGTACAACCACGGCTATCCGGCTTCCCTGAAGACCGCCTTCGACAACGCGAAACACGAATGGCGCGCCAAGCCCATCGGATTCGTCTCCTACGGTGGCCTCTCCGGCGGCCTGCGCGCCGTCGAACAACTGCGCCAGGTGGTCGCTGAAATCCACATGGTCTCTATCCGCGAAACCGTCAGCTTCCACCAGGCCAAGAAGCAATTCGACAGCGCAGGCAACACCCAGGACGGCGCCGCCATCGACGCCGCCGACCGTCTCATCCGTCAACTCGCCTGGTGGGCAAGAACTCTCCGCGAAGCCCGCACCACCAACCCCTACCCGGGCTGACACCGCACACCCCTTTGCGCTGTCATAGCGAAGTCCTGGTCTAGGGCGAAAGACCCGAGCTGACCTATCCATCGCCTATCTGGGTGTCCGCCACACGCTTCGAACCCAAAAGTCGCAGTTCGAATCGAGCCATCGCGCCGAAATCGCGGGGACACGCTTACCTGCTCGGACCCCTGTGCTCGAGCTGCCTACCGCTGCTGTTGCGCAACCGAGGGGGCTACTGCGGGCTGCCTGCCATTGCGCGGCGGCCGCGCGGGTGGCCGATGTAGGTGGCCTCGCGTGGAATGGAGACGAGCGTCAGGTCGACCTGGGCAGTGCCCGTTCGCAGTACGACGTGGTTGCCGATGGCGCCGGGCTGGTGGATCGACAGGTCCGGGCGGGTGGCGGGCCAGCCCATCGGGTCGCCGGTTACGTAGATCGTCGTGACACCGGCGTGCGGCGCGGGAGCCAGCACACCATCGACCACGGTCGCGGTGAATCCGGCATCGGACTGATGCGTTTCGACCGCGAGCTGCAGCCGTTCGGGATTCCCGATGGTGGTCACCAGGTTCTCCCAGGCGTGCGCCCGATCGGTGCGGATCAGGATGCGCTCGCCGACCGCCAGCGCGCGGAACACCAACTGCTGAGCCAGATACAGCTCACCGGCCAGGTAGACCGTCGAGATGCCGGTACCGACGATGCGGACCGCGACACCCTGCCCCTCATCATCGGAGCCGATGAGCTGACCGCAGCCCGAGGACGGCAGGTGCAGCGCGCTGATGACGTCGATCGGGTACTCGGTCACCGGAACGGCATCGTCGAGATCCGGAACGGCCAGCGGCAGATGCGCGAGCAGCCCGTCGCGGTGTCGCCCGTTCATCGAGATCAGACCCTTGAGCTTGGTGCGCTCCGGCAGCTCCCGTGCGGTCAACCGCCAGGCCGCGCCGATGCTCACCGATTCGGCCGAACTACCGGGACGCAGCCGCACCGCGACGGTGGTGCCGCGCGACGGCGCGACCCACAGTTGCGAGAGCAGATCCGAGCCGAGCCGCTTCGGATCCACGGCGCTGCCGATATTCACGCTGTTGCCGATCTCGGCGTAGCGCCAGCGGTGGGTGAGCGTGCGCGGATCGAAACCCTGCGTGATCTGCAGGACCGCCTTGCGGATCTCCGGTGCGGTCAGGATGCGGGCACTGCAGTCGGCATCCTCGAGGGTGCGCATAATGCGTTGCGTCGCAATGGTTACCGCGCGCGAGGCACCCTCGGCGCCACCACCGCGCCGGGCCGCGGCCTCCGGGCAGGCGATCGCATCGAAACTGATCGCGAGCCAGACATTGCGGTGCGCGGTGGCGGGCAGCGGGCCGAGCAGCGACTCGTAGATCTTGCCCGCTGGCGTGCCGGAGCGGCTGCGGTGGCCGTGGCTGATGATGTCGATGCCGCTGAGCAGAATGTCGTGCTGGTTCAGGCATTTGGCCAATTCCGGCAGCGGCAGCAGGTGCGAGGCGTGCACGGTGGTGCGGGCGATCCGGGTCAGTCCGCCCTTGGGGGCCAGCACCTCGACCACCGTGACGACCCGGGTGCCGTCCCAGTACAGCCCGAGCGAGCGCCCGTCGGGGCCGCGGAAGTCGACGGTGTCACCGATCTGGTAATCGCCGTGGGTCAGGTAGCGCCACCAGGTGGCGATCCAATCCAGGATGGTGCGTTTCGCGATCGGGATCATCGGCAGCCCTCCCACGACCACCGCGACGCCCAACGCGGGCCAGCCGCCCAGTCCGGCGAACAAGGCGAGCAATCCGGCCGCGAGTCCGATCACCTGCGCGATCAGCAGGTTCCGCAGCGAGATGCGCCCGAGCAGCGGGCGTGGTCCCGCCCCGGCTTGTTCGGCCATCGTCATCCCCCAAGTACCCGGTATCGGCCGTTTAGCATCGGCCGAGCTGAACAATAGTCCTCGGGAACTGTACTGTGTTCGGCGAACACGAGCATTGTTCGGGGAGGGAAACATGCCTTCAAAACCCACTACACGCTGGCAGGTGAGCGGTTACCGCTTCCTGGTCCGCCGGATGGAACACGCACTGGTCCGTCGGGACGTGCGAATGTTGCACGATCCGATGCGCTCTCAGTCCCGCGCCTACGCGGCCGGACTCATCATGGCGATCGTGGTCCTGGCCGGCTGCGGCGTGCTCGCCCTGCTGCGTCCGCAGGACAAGATCGGCAGCAATAAGATCCTGATCGGCAAGGAATCCGGTGCCGTCTACGTGGTGATCAACGATGTGGTGCATCCGACGCTGAACCTCGCATCGGCCCGGCTGGCCGCGGGTTCGCCGGAAAAGGCCGTCATCGTCAAGGAATCCGAGATCGGCAAGAAGGCGCGCGGACAGCTGATCGGCATCCCCGGCGCACCCTCCTCGCTGCGCTTCGACAAGGACGGCAAGGGCCGGACCTGGACCGTGTGCGACCAGCTGAAGGTGGATGGCAGCAGGGATCTCACCACCTCGGTGCTCGCCGGGAGTCTCTCGCTCGGCGAGAAGGCTTCGGTCATGGGTAGGGATCGGGCGCTGCTGGTGCAGGGCAAGGACTCGGCGTATCTGGTCTACGAGGGCAAGCGCGCCCGCGTCGACCTCAAGGAGCGCGCCGTCACCGACGCGTTGAAGATCACCGGCGCTACCGCCCGGCCGATCGGCGAGGGGCTGCTCAATACGATTCCCGAAGTGCTGCCGATCATTCCGCCCAAGATCGATAATCCTGGCGGCTCGGTGACCTACTCGATCGGCAACCACCGGATCGGTGACGTCGTGCACGTGCCCGCGCAGCCCAATACGGAATACGTTGTGCTGCAAGACGGTTTGCAGCAGATCTCGCCGGTGGCCGCCGAGATCATCCGCAACCGGAACCGCTCGACGTCCGGCAACGATGTAGTCGATCAGATCGACAAGACCTACGCGGCAGTGTCGAACGCACTGCCGGTCGACACGTATCCGCAGGCTGTGCCGTCCATCGTCGACTACAAGGACCAGCCGATCAGCTGCCTGTCCTGGAAACCGCTGGCCGCTGCCGCGGACAACAAGGACGGCGGCAATCGCGCCGAACTGACCGTGCTCACCGGTGTGGCCCTGCCGATTCCGGATAAAGCCAAAGTCGTACCGTTGGCTCAAGCGGACGGTACCGGCCCCAACGCCGACTCGGTCTACATCCCGCCGGGCACCGGCGCCTTCGTCCAGACCACCGGTATCGAACCCGACAGCCGCCGCAAGGACAGCAAGTTCTACATCGCCGACACCGGTGTCCGCTACGGCATCAAGGACTCCGATGCGGAAAAGGCGCTCGGCATGGATTCGGATTCGGGCACCAAGGCTGAACCTGCACCGTGGCCGATCGTCGGCCTCCTTGCGGCCGGTCCGAGCCTGTCCCGCGCGGACGCCATGGTCGCCCACGACGGCGTCTCCGCGGACCCTTCACCGTCGAAATCACCTGTCGCCTCGGCGAATTGAGTGATTGGTTCGCGCCACCTCGCGCCCCCGCGCCGCGGCAATCGCCTGTCGCCTCGATCAGCTCTCGAGGATCAAGTGCTGGCCCATGAGCCGTCGTCGGCCTGCTCACCTCTGGTCCGCGCCTCAGCCGCCAAGGCGCGGTGGTCGCTCACGACGGCGTCGCCCTGGATGCATTGCTCGCGAAAGACCTTGTGAGAAGCCAGGATTGAATAATTGCAGGCATGTTCCGGTAGTGTCCAAGTCTGCCGAGAAGGAATTCTTTCCCGCAGACAAGAAGGGGGATTCACGTGGTGAAGCCTTCCGCGGACAAGGAGATGATTCATATGATGAAGCGCACCGCGTATGGCCTTGCGATCAGTGCCCTGGTCACCGGCGCATTAGCTATGTCTGCACCGTTGGCGCAAGCGGACGACGTCAATGCCGGTTATCTGTGTGATGAACCGGGGGCAGAGGCCGATGCCATTGTCACTGTCAACGATGGTGGCCAGGTCAAGGATAAGAAGGCACGGCTCGTCTGTGACCCGCTCAACGACCACGAGTACGTATGGAAGATCCTGCGTTTCTACGAGTGAATTCCTGTTCACGCGATCAGGCAGCGAGGCGTGCCGACTGGCTGAGCATCATCACGACGACTGCCTATGTGAGGTCGGTTGACCGGCTTGCTGGCGCAGAGATCGACTTGATCAGTCGGTCTCTGCGATGAGCGGTCACTATCTTCGACGCACCCTGTCCGTGTTCGGCTCCACAAAATCTCTGCGGACGCCATGGTCGCCCACGACGGCGCCTCCGCGGACCCGTCACCCTCGAAATCACCTGTCGCCTCGGCGAATTGAGTTATTCCTCGGACATCGAAGACGCGCGCAACTCGGCGACTTCGCTTCGTAGCGCGCGGATTTCGTCGACCAGCACCGCGATCTCCCCTTCGGTGCGGTCGGCGGTCACCTCTACGGACTTCAGCTGGTCCATCACCCAGCTGGTCGTGGTGCCGATGGCGAAGCTGATCAGGCCGATGCCGAGCGTCATCAGGATCAGTGCGATCATGCGGCCCTGCACGGTTACCGGATACACGTCGCCGTAGCCGACCGTGGTCACCGACACCATGGACCACCACAGCGCGTCGCCGAAGTTGTGGATCTTGCTGTCGGGTGCGCCGTATTCGGCATCGAAGAACGCCAGACTGCACAGCACCAGCGTGAGTGCCGAACTGGTGCCGACGAATATCGCGAGGCGAGCGCGCGTCACCCGATTGCGGTTGAGTTGGTCGAGCACCAACAGTGCCGCCCGCAGCAGCCGCACCGGACGGAACGGCGGCAACAGCACAATCAACAGCTCCAGCGGATGCGTACGCACGAATCGCCAGCGATCGGTGGACAGCCAGGTCCGGATGACGAAGTCCGCGACGAATGCCGCCCAGATCATGAAGTCGACCCGCTCGAGCCAGGCATCGAGTCGCGGTGACGCTCCGGTATCGAGCACATGCCAGGCGTAGACACCGATGAAGAGCACCGCGAGCACCAGCATCGGGATGCCGGTCGTGCGTTCCCAGGCTTGTCTACGGCTCGGTTGTCCGCCGTCATGTTGTACTGCGTGCATGGGAACTACCTGTATCGATCGGGTGCGACACCCTATGTACCGCCGTTTGCCACGACGACGCTACATATCGTCGGACTTGACGCCGAACCGGCGCCGGATCGGGAACGAGGCGAGGTAGCCGAGAACCAGAGCGGTGCCGATGATCCCGGTACCGATCAGCGCGACATTGCGGGCCCGGTTGTCCGCCGGCGGTGCCGGTGCGGGCACCGCGAGCTGGGTGCTTTTGGCCGGGCTCGGCCGTTTGGGCGGCAGCGGCGTGCTGCTCACCTCATCGGTCAGCGCCGCGACCGGATCGACCGCGCCATAGCCGATGTAGGGACTCCACCCCTCCGCGGGCGCGTGTGCGGTGGCCTGCATCCGCTTGACCACATCCAGCGCGCTCAGCTCCGGAAAACGGGCACGCACGAGCGCGACCACACCGGACACCAGCGGCGTCGCGAAGCTGGTGCCGCTCATCGCCTGTTGCTGCCCTTGCTGATTCACCGTGCCGGTGGCGGTGCCGGTCCCGCGCGGGTCGAGCGAGACCATATTCTCGCCCGGCGCGGCCACACTCACCCACGGGCCGGGCACGGTGAACTTCGACGGTGCGCCATTGGCATCGATCGAGCCGACGGAGAGCACGTAGTCGTCCCAGCGCGCCGGGCTCACATTGATCTTGACATTGCTCCACGGATCGGCGGACGGATGCAGCGGATCGATGATCTGCTGTTCGGTCTTGCAGGATCCGTCCTGGTTACCGGCGGCGACGACCACGACCACGTTCTTCTCCAGCGTCGCGTATCGCACTGCCGCACCGATGGATCCGTCGACGTCATTGGACGAGCCGCACCACACCTCGGAGATATTGATGACGCTGACATTCGCATCGGCCGCGCGCCGGATCGCCGAGGCCATGGTGGCCAGATTGCCATAGCCCTCGGGCAGGTCGTCGGGATTGCGCTCCCTGGACCGGCCCTCCTTCTGATACATCTTGCTGGTCTGACGGATCGTCATGATGCGGGCTTCCGGCGCGACACCGGAGAACCCCTGACCGTCGATCTTCGAAGCGGCGATCAGACCCGCGACGAAAGTGCCGTGCCCGTCGCAATCCTCGGTGCCATCGCCCGAATTCGCCACGAAGTCGCCACCGGCGATCAGACCGGGCAATCGGGGATGGCGTGCCACGCCGGTGTCGATGACCGCGATGGTCTGGCCCTCGCCCTTGGAGAACCGCCACGCGCTGTCCAGATCGAGTGAGCGCTGCGCGGTCGGGATCGTCGCGCCCTCACCGCCGGATACGGTGTTCGAACAATCGGAATTCGCTGGCCGCTCGGTCTTTTCGGGCGGCGCCGCCGGATCACCGGCGGGCAGCAGACCCGGGTTCACCGTGGGCGGGTGATCGGCGGACGCGGTACCGGCGCCGAGCCCCAGGGACGCGCTCATGCCCAACGCCGCGACCGCAGCCGCGACGCGCAGATGCCGGTTCACAGCCCGCGAACGAGTGAGTAGAGCGAGGCCACCCAGAACACCAGCGGCAGTACGGCGGCCACGAACGCGTACTCCAGCAGTTCCACGCCACGGCGCATCGGCGGTGTCGCGGACTGGTTCGGAATGATGATGCCGAGAATCAGCGCGGCGACCAGCACGACCATCGCCGCACCGAAGACGGCCAGCGGCTGCTCCATACCGATGGCAACGCCGACCATCATGATCAGCACGATCGATGCGCCGCCCGCGATCAGCACCACGGCCTGCTCCGCGCCCGCATAGGTTCGACTGCGGAACATCAGCACCACCGCGGTCACCAGTGCCAACGCGATACCGGGCCAAAACGGATCGCCCGCACCGGGATCGGTGCCCGCGAGCGCGCCCGCCACCGAGACCAGCGTGGTCGCCGCGACAAGTCCGGCCAGGTACATCCGTGCCCGCTCCGACTTCACCCGCAGCGCGTCCATGGTCGGCAGCGCACGGTGATCGTCCGGATCGTCCTCGGTCGGATCGATCGGGGTGCCGGGGGAGGGCACCGGCGGCAACGGCAGGCTTGCCAGCAGCATCGAAACCCGCGGTGCGAGTGAGAGACCCGCGAGGCCGAGCGCGGCGACGGCCGCGCCGATGGCCTTCTCCGGCTGGTCGGTCAGCACGCCGACCAACCCGGATGGTACGGCGTACACCGCGAGCGTGGCGGCGCCGATGAACAGCGCGAGCCCGACTCCGGTGACCCGCCACGCGAGAATCGCTGTCGCACCGACCAATACCGATCCGAGCAGCAGATGCGCCCAGCCGTAATCGTCTGGCACATAGAGCATTCCGGCGGTGAACGCGGCGGGCAGCGCACAGCCGCCGAGCACCAACGCGGTCGAGGTATCGCCGTACATCCTGCTGAGCACCATGCCCGCGACCACGAGCAGAATCGCCACGGTCAGCGCGAGCGAACCGCTTACCCAGCCCGGCAGCGCATCTTTGGACAGCAGCAGTCCGAGGCAGCCCACGATCATGGTGAGCGCGGCGAGCACCGAACCGGTGATCCGCGCGACCTTCGGTGTCCAACTGCGGTAGTGATCGGCATCGGCGATCGCGACGTTGTACATGATGTCGTCGAACAGCGGCGTCGGCGCGGTGTGCGAAGCGCTTTCCAGCATCAGCAATTCGCCATCGCGCACGCCGTGCTCGCCGAGGCTCAGCGAATTGGAGAAGGGCGGATGGCCGATTCGGGCCAGCACCCATTCCGCGGGCTCGAAGCGCTCGCCCTCATTGTCGAAATCATTGGTTCGGCTGTGTTGAGCGACCATATCGACGACACTCGGAATCACCAGCGCCACCGGCACATCGACCGGAATCGCCATATCCACTTGCGTGTGCTTCGCAAGAATCGTGACCCGGGCAAGGTCGGGTGCACGGACGATGCCGCGCGAGGATTCTTCGTCGATGTGGTCAAGTCGCGCGTGCGTCAAGCTTCCCCCAACTCGGTCTCTACCTCGTATTTCCGCGTCCCGTGAGCGAGGGGGCCAAGCTTGCGAACCCACCGTTCGGGCAGCAGAATGCTGGTCGAACTGTACGACATGTCAGCTGTGCCCTCTACACTGAGGCCGAAAAAGTGCAGCTTGCGAAGAGGGGGATCTCGTTCGATGAGTACCGTCCGGTTCCAGCGGCGTGCGCGTCGCGAGATGCCGCGCACGCCCGGTGGTGAGGTCACGCTGCAGCCGCCGCCCGAAATCCCACGGGTGACACCGGGCAGCCTGGTATCGAAGCTGATGCCGGTCGTGATGGTGGTCGGCATGGTCGGCATGATGGCGCTGCTGTTCACCCAGGGCGGCAGCATCTCGTCGAATCCGATGAGCATGATGTTCCCGATGATGATGGTCGTCTCCATGGTCGGCATGTTCGCCGGTCAGGGCGGCGGCAAGGGACAGAAGGCGGCCGAGGCGAACGAGGACCGCAAGGACTACCTGCGCTATCTCGACCAGGTCCGCAAGGATGTCGACCAGACCGCCGCCCAGCAGCGCGCCTCGGTCGAGTGGAGTCACCCTGAGCCGGCGCTGATCTGGATGTTGGCGGGGACTTCGCGCATGTGGGAACGCCGCGCCGGGGACAAGGACTTCTGCCACGCCCGCATCGGCATCGGCGGGCAGCGACTCGCCACCCGTCTGGTCGCGCCGGAGACCGGCCCGGTCGAGGAATTGGAGCCGATCGCCGCGGTCTCGCTACGCCGTTTCGTGCGCGCGCATTCGACGGTGCCCGATCTGCCGACCGCGATCGCGGTCAAGGGCTTCGCGACCATCGCCCTGGACGGCGACCGCGCCGAGGCCCGCGATATGACCCGCGCAATGCTGTTGCAGCTGTGCATGTTCCAGGCGCCGGACCAGGTCTTGATCGCCATCGTCTGCGGCCCGGACACCGCCCGCGAATGGGAGTGGACCAAGTGGCTGCCGCACACCCAGCATCCGGACGCGCAGGACGGCATCGGCACCCAGCGCATGTTCTACGGCTCGATCCGGGAGGCCACCGCCGGCCTGCATCCGTTGCTGGCCAACCGCGTTCGCTACTCCCGCAACCAGCCCGCCAACGCGAATCTGGTGCATATCGTCATTGTCGTCGATGGCGGCCTGCTGGAAGCCGAAGAAGACCAACTTCGCGAATCCGGCTACGAGGGCGTCACCATCATCGACTTGTGTGGTTACGCACCGCGTTTGGCCGTCTCGCGCGGTATCAAGATGGTCGTCGAGAACGGTGAATGCGTCGGCCGCGGCGCCACCGGCAACCAGGAGCGTTTCGCGCTCATCGACCGGATCAGCCCGCAGCAGGCCCAGCAGGTCGCGCGCCGGCTCGCCCCGTATCGCGCCGCGACCCAGCGCAGCAGCGATGTCGAACACGATGACGCCGAAGTGATCTCGACCTGGACCCAGCTGATGAAGCTCGGCGATATCGGTACCTTCAATCCCGAACACGCCTGGCGTCCGCGCTACGGCCGCGAGCGGCTGCGCGTGCCCTTCGGTGTCGGCGCGGACGGTGCGCCGATCGAACTCGATATCAAGGAAGCCGCCGAGAGCGGTATGGGTCCGCACGGATTGTGCATCGGCGCAACCGGTTCCGGTAAGTCGGAGTTCCTCCGCACCCTGGTGCTCAGCCTCTTGGCCACGCACTCACCGGACCAGTTGAACCTGGTGCTCGTCGACTTCAAGGGTGGTGCGACCTTCCTCGGTCTGGACGGTGTCCCGCACGTCGCGGCCGTCATCACCAACCTCGAAGAGGAAGCCGACCTCGTCGACCGTATGCGTGACGCGCTGGCCGGTGAAATGAACCGCCGCCAGGAAGTGCTGCGCCAGGCGGGCAATTTCGCCAACGTCTCCGAATACGAGAAGGCCCGCGCCGCCGGTGCCGACCTCGACCCGCTGCCCGCACTGTTCGTGGTGCTCGACGAGTTCTCCGAATTGCTCACCCAGCACCCGGATTTCGCCGAACTGTTCGTCATGATCGGCCGCCTCGGCCGGTCGCTGCACGTGCACCTGCTGCTGGCCTCGCAGCGCCTCGAGGAAGGCAAGCTGAAGGGCCTGGAGAGCCATCTCTCCTACCGCATCGGCCTGAAGACCTTCTCCGCCAATGAATCCCGCCAAGTTCTCGGTGTTCCCGACGCCTACAACCTGCCCGGCATCCCGGGCGGTGGCTATCTCAAGTCCGACTCGGGTGAGATCCAGCGATTTCAGGCCGCCTATGTCTCCGGCCCCTACGTCGGCGGCGGCTCCCAGCGCGAGGTCACCCAGGCCGGTGTCGCGGGCGGCGAAATCGACATCAAGGCACGCCCTTTCACCGCAACCCACGTCGACTTCCGCGCCATCGACCGCATCCCGCTGCCGTCGGCGCCGTCGCACGATCCGGAGCCGAAGTCCGAAGACGGCGAACAGATCTCCAACCTCAATATGCTGGCCTCCCGCATCAGCGGCCACGGCCGCCCGGCCCACGAGATCTGGCTCCCGCCCCTGGACGAGGCGCCCACCCTCGACCAGCTCATCCCGCGCAGCGTGCTCACCGGCGAATACTCCGCCGTCGCCACCCTGCGCGCGCCCATGGGCATTGTCGACCGCCCCTACGACCAGCGCCGCGACCCCTTTGTCGTCGACCTGTCGGGTTCCCGAGGCAATGTCGCCGTGGTCGGTGGCCCGCAGTCGGGTAAGTCGACCGCCCTGCGCACCATGATCATGGCGCTTTCCCTCACCCACACCGCAGAGCAGGTGCAGTTCTACTGCCTCGATTTCGGTGGCGGCACCCTGTCCAGCCTGGAGGGACTGCCGCATGTGGGTTCGGTGGCGAGCCGCTTGGACGAGGACAAGGTCCGCCGCACCATCGCCGAAATGACCACCATCGTCCGCCAGCGCGAGGCCCGGTTCCGCCAACTCGGCATCGAATCGATGACCGAATTCCGCCGCCTGCGCGCCATGGACCCGGCCAGCAGCCCCGGCGCCGCTGGCGCACACGAGGATCCGTTCGGCGACGTCTTCCTGGTGATCGACGGCTTCGGCTCCATCCGCCAGGACTTCGACCCGCTCGAACAGCCGATCATGAACCTTGCGGTACAGGGCCTTTCCTATGGCGTGCACGTCGTCATCGCCCTCAACCGCTGGGCCGAGGCCCGCCCTGCTCTGAAAGACCAGATCGGCACCCGCATCGAACTGCGCCTCGGCGACCCCATGGACTCCGATCTCGGCCGCAAGTTCGCAGCCCTTGTGCCCCAGGGGCGCCCGGGTCGCGGCATGACGCCGGAATGCCTGCACATGCTGACCGGTCTACCCCGCATCGACGGCAGCTCGGTTCAGGAAAACCTCGGCCAAGCCGTCGCGGACGCGGTCACAACCATCGCCCGCCTGACCCCGGGCCGCCCCGCTCCCGCCGCCAGGATGCTGCCGGAGATGTTGCCGCGCGAACAGTTGCTGCAGCTCGCGGGCAATTGGCCGTCGCAGGTGCAGCCCGGAGTCAAATGCATGCGTATTCCACTCGGTATCAACGAATCCGAGCTGGCTCCGGTGTATCTCGATTTCAATGAGAGTCCGCACTTCCTCGTCATCGGCGATACCGAGAGCGGTAAGACGACGCTCCTGCGATCGATCATCGAGGGCATCGCGGCATCGAATACTCCCAACGAAGCTCGCTTCATCCTGGGTGACTACCGGCGCTCAATGCTGGGGCTCGTGCCGGACGGATACCTCGCCGGATACGGTTCTACCGCACCACAGTTCACCCAGAACATGAACGATCTTGCGGCGTACGTTACCCAGCGGACGCCGGGCCCGGACGTGACCCCGCAGCAGTTGCGGGACCGCTCCTGGTGGAGCGGCCCGGAACTGTATGTCATCGTCGATGACTACGACTTGGTCGCGTCGTCTTCGGGGAATCCGGTGTCGGCTCTAGTGGAGCACCTGCCGCACGCTCGTGATCTGGGCTTCCATGTGATCATCGCTCGGCGATCCGGCGGTGCGAGCCGCGCGATGTACGAGGCGACGATCGCACGAATGAAGGACCTCGGATCGGCAGGTCTGATCATGAGCTGCAATAGGGATGAAGGTGTACTGATGGGCAGTACCCGTCCGGGCCCGAAGCCGCCCGGCCGTGGCACCTATGTCACGCGAAACACCGAAGGCCTTATCCAACTGGCGTGGATGCCTCCGGCGGTGTGATGCCAAGCGTCGATCTGGTTGTTATGGACACCCGTATCTGGGCGCGGGGCCCGGCCACGCATTGGGATATGCCGGCCTCGGTAGTTCTGGGCAGCAACGGGGATCTCGTTGTCGGAGAGCCCCTTACACCACCGACACAGGTGAGTTCCGCGGTCCAGTACGTCGACGCGGACCGGATAGCCCTGCTGCCGTGTGTTCCGGCCATCGGCGAGGCGATGACCGCGGTGATCGGCACGGTGCTACGGAACCTCGGTGTCGCGATTCCGTGCGAACAGGTCACCGTCGTGTGCCCGACCGAATGGGGCGGGCGACGACGCGCGGTCATCGATGATGCCGTGCGTCGCTTCGCCACCGATATCGTGTTCGAGGACATGGCAATACGCGCCGTGGTCGCTGATGCGGGCGCCGCGCGCAGCAGGCGCACGGTCGTGTTGGAGATCGGGCCGCTCTCAACTACCGCGACCGCCGTCGTGCGGACCCAGCAGGGCATTCATATCGAATCATGTGAACATGAACCAAATCTCGCGATATCCGATATCGCGCCGGAAACTCGTGGGTTCGATGAGCTGTCCGCGCTCTTCGAGCGTCTGCTCGCTGGTCAGCCCGCCGATATGGTTCAGGCGGTGGGTGTTTCGGATCCGGCGAAACTAGACCTCATCAGGTCGGTGGCACAGCAGTTCTGCGGACCGAGCGTAGAGCTGCGTGCGATCGCCGGAGCTGATCTGGTACGTGGACCGCGACCGGAGCCGGAATACCAACCCGAGATCACGCCATTGCCGACGACGGAATGGATGCAGCCGCTGCGGCAGCGGGCCGCGGCCATGCGGCCGCCCGGTCGCAATACCAAAATGTATGTGCTGGTTGCCGTTGCCGCGGTCGCGGTGGTTGCCGCAGCTGCCGTCGGTGCCGTGTTCGCGTTCGATGGCTCGGAAGACAAACCTACCGCCTCCGCAACGAGCACATCTGTGGCCGCGGGCCCGGCGCCTCCGTCGACCGGCGCACGGCTAGCGCCGACGACTACACCGAAGTCCGCATCGGAAACCGTTGGGCGCGTGAGCTTTCAGATGCCGGCCGGATGGCGATTCGCACAGGCACCTGACCCGAGCAAGTCGCGGGTCGATCTCGTCCCCTCGGACGGAACTCGGATGCGCATCACCCTGATCCAGACTCCGGTCGCCGCGGGCACCGGATACGAGCAGGTCGCGGCGAATCTCGACGCTCAGATGAAGCAGCGTCCGAGCGGTTCGGTCAGCGAGCTGAAGCGCGACGTCGTATTCGGCGGCAAATCGGGTCTGGCCTACACCGAACAGCCCGGCGATGGCTCAACCGTGAACTGGCATGTGTTGGTGGAGCACCGACTTCAGGTCAGTACGGGATGCCAGTACATCGGCGGCTGGGACTCGATCGCGCCGACCTGCGAGCAGTTCGCGGCATCCATACAGACGACGCCGTAAATCCTTCTCCCAGTAGGACAACGTGATACGGCCTGACCTGTTGTTCCGGTGTTCCGCACAAAAATTCGTGCCCCCGGCAATCTGCCGAGGGCACGAATGGTCTGTATCGAAGCTCAGAAAAGACCTGCGAGCGCCTTGTCGGTACCTTGCAGTTCGGAGTTGCCGGTGCTCACGAGCTGGCCCGCGCCCTTAAGTGTCACGTTCAATTGTTCTGCGTGCTGGTTCCACATACTTTGCAGCTGGCGGAATGCCTCGGAGGCCTCGCCATCCTCCCAGTTATCCTGCACGAACTTCAAGACCTCGCTCTTGAAGTCGTCGAGCATGGTCATGATGCCCTGGGCCTGGTTCTGGATGTCCGCGGCACCGGCTTCGACGGCAGAGAAGTCAGCGGAAATTTTGTTGACGGCGTTTGTCGCCATGTCAGCTCCTTAAAGTCCTGATCGCAACTACTGATTACAGCGGAGGAAGGTCGAGGCTCGAGGCGTGCGACTGCACGGTCTGCTGGAATGCTTGGTCTTGCGCGCTGAACTTTCCACTGGAATTCACCAGGTTCTCCACCGTCTGAAGGAGCTTGTCGTTCAGCTTATCGGCCTGGTAGTAGTAGCGCTCCATGAACGAGTCGAAGGCTCCGCGAGCCTCGCCGCTCCATGTAGCGGTGACGGCATCCTCATGCGCCTTGACCCGCTGGATCTCCTGAACCAGCCGGGAGTGCTTGTCTTCGCATTGGTGCGCGAAGGTCTTGAGCGCTGCCGCATCTACGCTTGCCTTTGGTGCCACTGTGGCTCCCTTCGGTTCCGGCCGACGATCCCAGTCAGCCTCTTCATCTGATTGGACGCGAGTGAGGATGGATCGGTTCCATCAATCTCGGAGAAAGTTCGGTCGATCAGAGGAACGGCCCAGACTTGCCGACGGGATCCCTTTGGGCTGGACCCCAGCAATCCCCTTATCGCGATCCGCCATGCCTGCGCCCCCTCGCTCCGCATACTCACTATCGCCGACGAGTGAGCCCCCCGGCGTGTGCCCACGGTACCGTACCTCGAGATGCGACGCTACCCTCTGCCACAGGTGGGAGTCAGGACACGAACAATCGGCGAGATCCCGTGTCAGGTACCAGAGTTCGGCACAGTCACGACGTGGCCGCCGTCCCGGTCTACTTCGTCACGATCTTGGCGATAGTGGGGACCATCTTGTCCGCAAGCACGTTGGGTGACTGGTCGGTCCACACCTGGAAGGCCTGAACAGCCGACGGATCGTCTACGACCACGATTTTGGCTTGGGTGTTCAACAATCCGCTCGGAAGACCAGCCAAGCCGCCGTTTCCGGCTTTGCTATCCGCTCTGAGCACGATGATGACGTCGCTGTCGATGTCCAAGGAATAAGTATTGACAGAAAGCGGACGCGGAGACTTCTCATCACCGACGGCCTTGGATTTCGGGCTGTATCTAAAACCGATGTCTTGCAGAAACTTCGACTGAGTGCTCGGAGTCAGTGTCACGGACAGTGTTGCGTTGCCGAAGTTGAACGCAGTAACAGATTTGCCATCGAATTCCGGATGGGCCTTGCGCACCTCGGCCAGTCGGTCGCTGCCTCCAGCGTCGGTGGAATCCGACTGATTGGCAAAGATGAACGTTCCAGCCGCTACGGCGGCCGCGACGACGAAGGTGATCACGGCCGGCACCAGGAAACGGCGGACGCTGGAGCGGCGGGCGCCACTGTTCCGTAGGGTCGCGACCAGGCTTTGGTCAGTGTCTTCGCGCCGATGTGACTCGGTTGGGTAGGTCGAACGGTGGGCTGCTGGCTGTGGCGAGAACGGTGCTGTGGTCGGGTGCGCCGTCAGAGGGTTCCTCGGATCAGTCGCGTGGGCCGGTCCGGGCGCCATGAACTGAGCAGTGCCGTACAGCGCGGCCTCGGCATCCTGTGTGAACTCCCGACACGTGCTGTATCGGTGAGCGGGATCTTTGGCCATGACCCTTTCGATCACGGCATCGAGTGCGGCGGGAAGCCCCGGGCGAACCGCGCTCAACTTGGGCGGCGGCTCATGGAGGTGCCCCATCATGACAACCGCGGGCATGGTTGATGGATACGGGTTATGCCCTGTCAGCAGTTTGAAGAACGAGCAGCCGAGGCTGTAGATGTCTGCGCGATGATCCAAACTGGTGCCGACCAACTGTTCTGGCGGTGCATAGGCAACCGTGGCCATGAAATTGCCTGTTGCGGTAAGGTCTTGGCCGTCCTCGGCTGACTTCGCGACGCCGAAGTCGGTTAGCAGAACGCGTTCCTCGTCGCCCGCCTCGGCGGCGGACAGGAGAAAGTTGGCCGGCTTGACGTCTCGGTGCAAGAGCCCGCGTCGATGTGCGTAGTCGAGCCCTTTGCCTACCTCTGACACGATGCGTAGTGCCCGTTGCGGGGTCATGACCGCAGGGCCCTTCCTGGCTTCGTCGGCCGCGTCGACTCCGTCGACGTACTGCATGGCGATCCACAGTTGGCCGTCCTCCTCGCCGCGGTTGTACACCGCGACGATGTTCGGATGGTCCAGTCCGGCAGCGAGGTTGGCTTCCCGCTCGAATCGCGCCCGGAACTCATCGTCAGTAGAGAGATCGGCACTGAGGACCTTCAGTGCGTCACGACGTGGGAGGATTGGATTTTGAGCTAGATAGACGGTTCCCATCCCGCCGCTGCCGAGAATCTGCAGCACCCGGTACCCGCCAACGATTGCACCGGGCCGCAACGCCATTCGGTCCTCCCTCAATGATTCGAATGCCCGGACACACGAGCCGTCCGGAGAAATCTAGCAAGCCGTGGCCAGGTGTTCGACTCGCATCAGCCGCGGAATGTCGAGGCCCAACAGAGTCGACCGTCGTCTCCATCAACGTCCGCTCGCCAGTAGTTTGTACTGCGCCGCTGTTCGCTGGTGTAGATCCTGGATGTTGCGCCCGGTCACCTTTGCGACGTACCGATCGAACGCGATCCAACACACCGGTGGGTAATCGGACGCGTAGGAGATGCCGGGCTTGGCGTTGTAGCAATGCGCAGCGGGAAGGTGAGGCGGGCTGTCGACCTTCGCGTAGTTGTCCTCGTCGACAACCGGCGCTTCCAGGGCGGCAATCAGCCGGGAGGTGCTCGGTGTGTCGCGTGTGCGGTAGATGGTGGTGGCCGATACTGCGATGTTGTCGAGTCCCGCGTCGTTGAAAGCGGCCATAGCCACGTTCGGATGCCTGTCGAAGTGCAGTGCCGCGTGCTTGGGAAAGATCGATGAGGGGTCGGATCCTCCGGGCTTGTTGTCCTTGTCGAAAGGCAGCGTGCGGCTGAGCAGCCCGTCAACGTCGAGCGGCAGCGACTTGATCTGGTCGGGCGGTGTGGGGGAGTAGCCCTTGAGCATCTCGATCTGCTTGTCAAATGCCCGCTTCACCAGGTCAGCTTGTTCAGCCGGGGTGAACGGGATGCTGATGGGGTCATCGACCCGCACGTAAAGAAGCATGTCACCATGGGCGAGCCACGACGCCAGCCATGGTGAACCGTATGCAACCTTTGCGATGTAGGTAGTGCGGGCCTCCGGATATTCCGAGATGCGGAAACTCTCCCCGGCGGTCCGGTCGGCCAACGCTTGCATCGCGGTTCTGGCTCGATCCGCGCTGGAAAAGCGGATTATGTCCATTTCGATCTCACGCCCAGCGCCTGATTGTTCCCGGCGCTGACCGAAGCTGTACCAGCCCGCTACGAGTCCGGGGGCGATTGCGTTGAACTCGCCAGACTCCAATTTGGTGCCAGTGAAGTAAGGAGAGCTCTGCGGGGTGAGCGTTCGACTGATGAACTTGTGATAGTCGAAGATGAATCGGTTGTCAATGTCCATGACGAGAGGAGTTGCTTCGCCGATTCGAATTGCTTCACGGATCGCGCTCGTGTCGTCGGTCCTGGTGCTGTCGATATCCCTCGGAGTGGTTGGATAGTTACCCGAATCCAGTTTCGATATGTCGATTGCCGCATCGCTATGGTTGGAATCGTCGCCTCCGCACGAACTTGCGGACAACGCGAATATCAATGCAAAGGCAGTGGCGCATAAGCGAAGGCTTCGCCGCATGATTCGATCACTCACTCTTCACTAGAATTGAGTACTGCCCGGCTGTCCGTTCCTCGAGAGGTCGATCAACCCTTGCCAGGTCGGGGAATTTGGATACAACGACGGCAACGTAGCGGTCGTAGACGATCGCGCAAAAGCTACTGTACAGTCGATTCAGGTCGGTCACGTCGAGCCGTATGCACCGTGCATCGCTGAGACCCGGAGGCGGGTCAAGTACAGTATCGTTCTTGCCGGGTTTGGTTAATGCGGTTTGCAGTCGAATCGCGCCGGCGAGGTCCCGGGCTCGATAGACAGTGCTGGCCCGCCGGCCGATCAGATCCACGCCGCCTTCTTCGAAGGCCTTCCGGACCTCGATCGGATTTCGCTCGAAATGGAGTATCCCGGAGGGTTCGAACGAGCCGAAATCTTCCTCGTACAGGCTCAGGAATGGATCAGAGTAGTCTGTCGCTCTTGGTGCCGCTCGCCGCATGACGCCATCGGGGTCCAGAGGCAGATCCAGCAGGTCGTCGAGTGGAACAGGCTTCTGCCGATCGAGTTGGGCTATCTGAAGTTCTATCGCCTTTTTTATTGTTCCGGCGACCTTGTCCCTGTCCGGTTCCGGTAGCCCCGCGCTGATCACGATGAGATACGGACCGTGTGGTTGGAATGCAGTCGCGCCACGGTCGTCGGCGGACGTCGCCCGTGCATCGGCGTGACCATCGATCGGAAAGGTATGACGCTCGCTCTGTTCAGTGGTTATTCTCATGAAATCGTCTGCCGCATTCTTGCTGTCAGTTTCTGACGCGAATCGCAGAATCGATACGATCAGCTTCTTGGTGCTGCGTAAACTGCCGTTTGTTCGCGACACGTATGCACCGGCGATGAGATTATTATTTTCGGCGACGGGCGCGTATACTGCGGGCAGTGCGCCATCCAGGGTCATGGTGTGTGGGTCAGCAATTAGCCTGACAAATCCGACTTGCGTCAGCTCGCTATCCACATCGAAGGGATGCACAAGGTAGTTGAGCATCCGGCGTGCTTCGACGAACCGGATCGACTGCGCCGTGTTGGCGCCGTATTTTAGTTTGAACGGTGAGGGTGCGGTGGCTGCTGCCCCGGTTCTAAGAGAGGATAAATCGACGGGCGCTAAGCCTGGCAGTGGTTTACCGTCGATCGAGCTGGCGCAACTGGTGCCCGCAATCAGCGCAACAGTCAGGATGGCCATAGCGGACAATCGTTTCTTCATGGATCGTCCTCATCGCGCTGTCAGGAGAGCGTACTGGGCAGAGATCTTTTGATGAAGATCCTGGAGCTGCTTCGCGGCCGCTTGCGCGACATATCGATCGACCTGAAAGGCGCAGAGGTTCATTGTTACGAGCTCTTTGTCCAGAGACTGTGTCGTCTGCGCGTAGCACTCGATGTTCTGGCCGAGTCCGGGTGGTGTCTCGACTTGCTTTTCGCCAGGCCGTAGGTGTGTCGACGGCTGCCACTCCCGCCAGAGGGCTTCGGAGCCCTTCTGGGATCTGCTTCGAAATACGACGGCGTCGCCGAAGGAGACCAGATCGACTTCAGTGCGTTCGAGTTCTGGCAGCATGTCCTGTCCTGGACTTAACAGCAGCGTCAGTGATCCCCGTCCGGTATAGATGCCGTCCGGCTCGGCACGTATCGGCTTCTCCGGATTGCTGGGAAGGGTGCGACCGAGCAGGCCTTGCGGGTCGAGGGGAATGCGTTGGAGTTCTGCCGCCGGGGTCGGCTGGAACTTGTCCAGCAGCGGGAGTTGTACGTCGAGCATCTTTTGGACCTGCGTTGTCAGCGCCGGAAGGTCGGGCGCCGAGGTGTCGTCGACGACCTTCATGAAGATGACGTATCGGTCGTGGACGGTCCACGAACCGATGGATGAGACGCTCGGCCGCCAATGCGCCGTCGTGCTCGGGTAGTTGGGGATCGGGACCTGCTCATTGCCGTTGTTGTAGGTGAAGTCGTCGTGTTCGAGCGTCGGGCCAACGGTCTTGGCGGTCTGAGCGTCAGGGAACATAAAGACCGCGAGGTTCAGCGTGCGCTGTTTGTGATCCGGGTTGTCGGCCGTCGCCCAAGCATTGACCCATCCCGCAACGAGGTCTTTGGCGACATCATCGAAGGTGTCATTGATTATCAGCGGGCCCAGGGTCTTCCTGTTGAGCACAATATGTGGCCGGTTAACCCATGCGTCTTCGACGTATGCCTGATCCGCTTCGTACGGCAACGCCACATAGTCGGCCAGCCGCTGCGCCTCGCGTGCCCGGGCCTGCTTATCGCTCTTGGCGTTGCCGATCTCGCGTGGCTTCGTCTGGTAGTTCCCGACATTCAGCTGCGAAACATCGGTCCCGACGCGCCCGGGATTGCCGGTCACCTCGGAGCCGCAACCGCCAGCCGCCGCCAGAATGCCTACCGTCGCAAGGGCATACGCGGTTCGAAACCGAATTGATCTCACGGCGAGCTTCATCGCCGTCCCCCCTTCGTACGCATACTTGTCGCGGATACTACTTGACGCGCGCTTGGTCTACCGGGCCCAGCAGTGCACCTACTTACCGAAGGCCAGCAGTCTGTATTGGGCCGCGAGCTTTTGGTCGAGATCCTGGCGCTGGTTGGCGGTGATGGCGGCTACGTAGCGGTCATACGGTAGGTAGCAGATGAATTCGACGAGGTTGCGGGATTTGGTCGCGTCGTTGACGAGCTTCTTCGAGCATTTGGCGGTGGGGAGGCCGGGTGGGCTGTCGGTGGGTTCGAAGAGGCCGGTGAGTTGGTCGAGGAAGCTTGCGGTGAGTCTGCTTGCGGCGGCGGGGTCGGCGGTGCGGTAGATCGAGGAGTCGCTGTGGGCGATCAGGTCGACCTTGGCGTCGTCGAATGCGCGCTTGCTGATATCGGGGCGTTCCTCGAGGTGCAGGGCGGCGTGGGGTGTGTAGGCGCCGGTGATGTCGGCGTAACCCTCGGCGGGCTGGTTCGCCAGCGTTCGGGCGACCAAGCCGTCGATATCGGCGGGTTCCTGCGCGACCTTGTCCGATGGTGTCGGGGTGTAGCCCTTCAGCAGTTCGAATTGCTTGTCGAGCAGCTTCTTGGTGAAGTCGATCAGCGGGGCCGGATCCGGTGGGGTCGCGAGGCCGTTGCCGACGTAGGTGTAGAGCAGGTAGTCGTCGCGCGCGATCCAGGTATGGACGGCATCATATTGGCTCAGTGCGGATTTGGCGTTCGGATAGCCGGGAATCGAGAGCGGCCCTTTGCGGGGGTAGGTGTCGTTCTTCTCGTCGGAGAACACGTCCATGGCGGTCTTCGCCTGCGCATTGTCAGAGAATCGAAGCAGGGTCAGGTCGATGTTCTGCCCGAGCGAATTGTTCTTCCTGCGGTGCCCCGACGTGGTCCAGCCCGCGACAAGACCGGGGGCCGCGGCGGCGAAGTCGTCGACGGATCCGCCCAGCCAGCCATTTCGCGGCGGATTCTGCGGGGTGAACGGATGCAGGTAGAACGGGCGCTGGTTGTAGACCAGGCGACTGTCCAGATCCATCATCAGCGGCACGAATTCGGCCAGCCGGATGGACTCCTGTACCGCACCGGTTTCCGCCGTTCGCTGCTTGTCGATATCGCGCGGTGTCGTCGGATAATTTCCGGGCGCCAGCTTCGACACATCCACCGCGGGGGCGGGTTCGTCTGACCCGCCGCAGGCGGTGGTCATCGCGAGTGCGGCCGCAATTGCGAGGCAGAGCAGGCTATTTCGGTATCGACAGTTCATCGGTGCGCTCACTGGGTCTTGGCCAGGATCGAATACTGTGCGGCGGTCGCCTGGTAAAGCACCGGGTCGAATATCCCGAGACCCTGTCCCTGGGAACCGAGCACCGCGACGTAGCGGTCGTACACGAGGATGCACAGATATTTGCTGTTGAAGATCGGCTCCGATTCGTCCAGCTTCAGACAGCGCGCGTCGGGCAGACCCGGTGGGCTGTCGATCGCCTCGTCATCGGTGCCCAAGTGCGCCAACGCGTTCTGGAGCCGAAATGATGCCGCTAGGTCACGGGTGCGGTAAATGATCGACTGGTGCTGTGCGACGAGATCGGTACCGGCTTCTTGCAGCGTCCGCTTCAGATCGGGGCCGTCGCGCTCGAAGTGCAATTGCCCGATGCCGTCATAGATACCGACGTAGTTGTCCCGCGAGTACTCCCGTGTCTCCTTGGTCGGCGGCAGTGTGCGCCGCATGATGCCGTCGGGGTTCAGCGGCAGGTCGAGGATATCGTCCACCGGTGTCGGGACCAGGCTGTCCAGCTTGGGAATTTGCAAGTCCAGCATTTTCTTGAATTGCGTCCCAAGGGCTTTCGAGTCGGATTCCGGCATGGTGATCATGCTGAGCAGTACGAACGGACCACGTGCGAGGAAGACGTACCCCTTCTTATCGTTGTCCGAGGAGGCCCGGATATCCGGATAGCCGTCGATCGCCACCGGGTGCCGCCCTGGTTTGAATTCATCGGTCGCCCGGTCGAATTCGGCGGCCGCGGTGCGTGCCGCGGCGTCGGAGGGGAAGCGAAGTAGCGCGATGGCCAGATTCTTGATGCTGCGCAGGCTGTCGTTGGACCGCTGCGTGTACACCCCGGCGATGAAGTTGTTGCGCTCGACGACCGGCAGGTACTGACCGGGCAGTACACCGACCAAACCGTCGTCGAAGATCGAGGACGTCGCCTCCACCAGCCGGGTGTCGACGAGGTGGCCGATATCGCTGTCGACGTCATAGGGCAGCACCAAATAGCCCAGCATGCGCCGGGATTCGATGCGGAAGACGTCGTCCTTCTCGAAACCGTCGACGGTGTAGTCGCGCGGTGCGGACGGGTAGGGGCCGATAGTGAGGCCCTTCGGATCCACCGCGGTCATGCCGGGTGCGGCGTGACCGGAAACCTCGGTGGCACAGCCAGCGACACCGCCGACGACGAACATCGCCACCGTCGCGGCGATCGCTGCTGTTCGAAGTTTCGATGTCGCGGCGAATCTCACGTCCCACCCGTCCCGTTCGCTTTCCTCCGGGCGGATACTACTTCACCTGGGCCTCGAGCACCGGGACCAGCTTCTCCAGCAGGACCGCCTCCGAACCCGTTGTCCAGTCGCGGATGGCGCGCACGGTTTGCGGGTCGTCGATGGCGATGACGATGGCGGTGGAGTCGAGCAGTGCGCCGGGGAGTCCGCGCAGACCGCCGGAGCCGGAACCGGCGTCGCTGCGAATGGCCAGCACATAGCCGGATTGGATCTTGCCGAAAACGCTGTACTTGTTGCTGTCGGCGACCGGGCGCAGTGTCGGTTCGTCGCCGGTCCTGGTGAAGGTCGGGTTGTAGGTGAAGCCGAGGTCTTGGAGGAAGGCGGTCGGGTTGGACGGGGTGAGGAAGACCGCGTCCTGATTGTCGGTGATATCGACCATGGTCAGCCGCTTGCCCAGAAACTGCGGATGCTGTTTGCGGACTTCGTCTTTGGACAGTGCCGCGGTCGCCGTCGCGGGCGTCCGCTGATCGCCGGATTCGGCCCGGACACCGATCCCGACCGCGAGCGCGATCGTCACGACGGCCGCCGCGGCAATGGCGATCCAGCGGCCGCGGGGCGCGGTGACCTGTTCAGTAGGTGGTGCGGGCTGCGGCGGTGCGGGTGTGAAGACCTGGATGGGGTAGGTGGGTGAGGTATTCGTGCGGGCGGGGGCGTGGCCGGATTTCAACGCATCGGTTGCGGCGTCGGTGAATTCGCGACAGGTGCCGAACCGGTCCGCCGGATTCTTGGCCATGGCGATGGCGAGCACATCGTCGATGGCGGGCGGCAGGCCCGGTCGCGTATCGGTCGCGCGCGGCGGGGGCTGTTGCAGATGGCCCATCATCGTCACGGTCGGCTGATCGGACGGGAACGGATTCCGGCCGGTGAGCAGCTTATAGAACGAGCAGGCGAGGCTGTAGATATCCGAGCGCGGATCGAGGTGGTGGCCGGATAGCTGTTCGGGGGAGGCGTAGGCGATGGTGGCGACGAAGGTGCCGGCCTGGGTGAGTTCGCTTGCGTCGTCGGCGGATTTGGCGACACCGAAGTCGGCGAGCAGGACCCGCTCCTCATCGCTGTCATCGGTGGTGAGCAGGAAGTTCGCCGGTTTGATATCGCGGTGCAGCAACCCTTTGCGGTGCGCGTAGTCCAGGCCCTTGCCGACGTCGGTGATGATCCGCAGCGCGCGCAGCGGATGCATACCGTGCGGGTCGCGGGCGACTTCGGCGGCCGCGTCGATGCCGGGCACGTACTGCATGGCGATCCACAGCTGACCGTATTCCTCGCCGCGGTTGTAGACCGCGACGATATTCGGATGGTCGAGCCCCGCGGCGACATTGGCCTCGCGTTCGAACCGGGTCCGGAACTCGTGGTCGGCCGTGTGCTGGGCGCCGAGCACCTTGATGGCGTCCTTGCGCGGCAGGCTGGGGTGCCGAGCCAGGTAGACCGTCCCCATACCGCCCGCGCCGATCTGCTTTTCGATGCGGTAGCCGCCGATGATGGTGCCGGGGCTCAGTGCCATGGCTGATCTCCTCTAACGGTTGTTCGCGAACAACGCGTACTGCGCGGCGGCCTGCTGCTGGGCGTCGCCGAGTTGATTCGCGCTGACGAAACCCACGTATCGGTGATAGGCGACGATGCAGGTGAATCGCTTGCCCTTGGTCGCGGATTCCTGGTTTTCCACACAGGCCGAGTCGGGCAGGTCGGGCGGTGCGGCGGCATCGCGGGCGACCGCTGTCATGGTGACTCGATCCCGCACGATGGCGCGTGCGGCGGCGTCATCGGCCAGCTGGATCACCGGGGTGCGTCCGAGCGCGGCGAACCGACCGATATTCCGCGCACCGAAGCGGGTATCGGCGAGTTCGCGGTCCTTGGCGAAATGCAGCATGCCGTGACCGCCGCTGACGAATCCGTCGTCATCGTCATATCCCGGTTTCAGCTGCTTGCCATCGGGATCGAGCACGTGGTCGAGCAGCCGATCCGGATCCCATGGCAGGTCGATCGTCTGGGCCGCGGTCAGCGCGGGCAGCTGGTCGAGCTGGGCGAGTTGCAGGTCGTAGGCCCGGTCGGCGAGTGCGGTGAGCGCGTTCAGGTCGGTTTCGGGTGTGCTGACCAGGAAGGCGACCACATAGGATCCGTGCGCGAGGACGGTTCGCAGCACCGGTGCGTCCGGACGCCAATGTGATTGCGCCGCAGGATGTTTCGGTAACGGGACGCGCTGATTGCTATCTTTGAAGGTCGCGAAGTCGGCCTCGTGGAACTCCGCCGCGGCGGTGCTGGCCCGATCCGCGTCGGGGAACTGCATGACCATGGTCGCTGCGTACCTGGATTTCGCCGGGGCGGGGACCGGCCAGCCCGGGAAGGCCAGAAAGGTCGATGCGTTATCGGATCCCTGCGATTCGAAACCGAACATCATCTTGTTGCGCTTGATGATCTGCTCCACCGCGGACCAGTCGCCGAGTTCGTCGGGTCGGCCGGGAATGGTGCCCGAGTGCAGGCCGTACTTCATGCTCTTGTCGATCTCATATGCGGAGACGACATGGTCGGACAGTCGCATGGCGGCGACCTTGCCCATCTCGTAGAAGTTCGGGACGTAGGCGTCATCGTGTGCGTTGCGCGGTTCGGTCGGGTATTTGCCGACATTGAGCTTGCGAACGTCGATTTCGGCGGGCAGCGCGGTCGGCGATACGGTCGTCCCGCACGCCCCGAGCAATACGGCGAGTGCGAGTGCGGCCGTGACCGCGAGGTAGCCGCGCAGTTTGCGAATCGTACTCATTTGGCGTTCACCAGCAATGCGTATTGGGCCGAGATCCGCTGCTGCACATCATTGAGCTGGTCGGACCAGGTGTACCCGGTGTAGCGGTCATAGGCCACCGCGCAGTAGAAGCGGATCGCCGACTTGTCCCGACCGAGGTACTCCTGGCACCGGGCTTGCGGCAGATTCTTCGGCGCGGGCGCGGATCGGAACTTGCGGCTGGGCCCGACGAGCTCATCGCGCAACTGTTGGGCCGCAGCGGCATCGGCCGTGCGATACACCTCGGCGCTGTCGACGGCGAACCGGTCCACGCCGGCCCGCTGGAATTTCGGAACTTCCTGCGCTGGTGCGGAACTGAAGTGCTCGGCGCCGCGAGCGCGGTAGGCGCCCGGCGGATTCAGATTGAAATCCGCGTCGAGTCGGGGCAGGGTGCGCCCCAGCATGCCGTCCAGGTCGAGCTGGGCGCTCATGAGCTGGGCCGGCGGTGTCGGGACGAATTCGCTGAGCGCCGGAACCATCTTGTCCAGGCTCTGGGTCACGAGGGTGACGAGCGCGGGCAGGTCCTGTTCGTCGAGGAAGATCTTGCGGTAGTCGTAGACCCAGCTGTAGACGACCAGCTTGCCGGTGGCGAAGAACGATCCGATGGACTGCTGGATGGGTCGCCAATGTGCCTTGGCGGCAGGATATTTCGGGATAGCGACCGGCTGATTCGCGGCGGCGGCCGCCTCGAAATCGGAGCGCTCCAACGCGACCGCCGCGTCCGTGGCATGCTGCTCGTCCGGGAACTCCATGATCACATTCATCAGATCGGTGCCGCGATTGTCCTGCGCCGACGAACCGAAGCTCACGAAGCCGGTAATGAAATCCGGTGCCACCGTGTCGAATTCGTCGAGTTTGATGGCCCAGTGCAGATCCGAGGTCTTCGGATCGAAGAAGATCTTCGAGCTGAAGTGCGGCGCGTACTCGAAGCGCGGATCGATCTCGCGCGGGGTGGGCACGAAATTCGCCAGCCGTTCGGCCTCGACGATCCGAGCCTGGTCGTAGTTCTTGGCCGCGCCGTAGTCATGCGGTTTGGTCGGGTAGTTGCCGACCTCGAGTGTGTTCGGATCGACCGCGGTGTCCGCGGTCGTGGTCGCCGCACTCTCGGATCCACATCCGCCGATCACCAAACCGACGGCGATCAGTGCGCAGGCAGCGCGAACAGAATTCGTTCTCATGGTGCAGCGGTCTTCCCCCCGGTAGCAGTCTGACCGAATGCTACAACGGGGGACCCGCCGAGGCGTACCGCTGGGTCTGCGGACTCAGAGGCTGTTGGCGAACAGCGCGTACTGCGCGGTCACCTTCTGCCGCACATCCGGTTCCTTATCGCTGGTGACCACACCGACATACCGCTTGTACCCGACGTAGCAGCGGTACTTGTACTGCCGCTCGGGATCGCCTTTGCTGTTGAGCTGCAAGCACTTCGCGCCCGGCACATCCTTGGGTGCGTCGATGGGTTCGAAGGTGTCGCGCACCTCGGTCATCAGGCCATCGATGAACTTCTGCCCGGCCGGATAGTCGCGGACGCGGGTGACCGAGCCGTTGTCGACAATGGCGAATTTCTCGACCCCGACCTCGTCCACCAGTTGCTGGGTCTTGGTCTCGTCCTCGGCCGATTGGACGAAGTAGCTGGGTCCGTAGACCGCGAAATTATCGGCATTCGGGGTGTGGCCGCGTCGGTCGGCGACCACGACGCGGGCGAGCATGTTCTCCGGATCGACCTTCAGGCTGTTGAACTGGTCCTTCGGTGTGGCCTGGAATTTGTCCAGCGCGGGCACCTGAGCGTCGAGTGTCTTCTCGACCCAGCTCAGCAGGTCCGCACCGTCCGCGCGGGGCCGCCCGACGAACAGCGAGATGACGAATTCCTTGTGCGCCATAAAAGTTCCGATATTGGGAATGCCAGGGCGCCAATGGATATAGGCATCCGGGTATTTGCTCGACGGCAGTTTGCGGTTATCGGGGGAGATATTGATATCGGCGTCTTCGAGTTCGCGGGCCGCGATTTTCGCGGTGGCCTCGTCCGGGAACCGGAAGACAACATTGGTGACCGCGGTGGTGTCGGTCGAGGGGCGGGTCTGCCCGGCGGGATCGGGCTTATCCGATCCGCTGGTGGCGTATCCGGTGAGGTAGTTGCGGTTCACCAGCACCGGTTTCGACGCGGAGGCGACATGCTCGACGGCATCGTCGATGCTGCTGAGTACCTTGCCTTCGCGGCCGTAGGTGAGCGACGGGTCGATCTTCGTCGTCGCGACAACGGCTTCCGACATCCGCATACCCTCGAGCAGCGCCCCGTGCGAGCCAGCGTCCTGGTTGTATCGGTGCCGATCGACCGGATACGTGCCGACCTCGAGTTTGCGTACGTCCTGTTCCGCCGCCAGCGGCGTCCCCTGGACGCCGCTGCATCCGGCCAGCACCCCGGCCAGCGCGATACAAGCTACGGCAAACGCGATTCGCGAAGTCCTGACCATGGCAGACCCCTTTGTTCCTCCCGTTGTGCATCTGAAGTTACCGGACGGACGCCGGGCAGGGGGGCCTATGAGGGGTGGGTTGCAATACCCTTGGGTGTGTGGTGACAACCCTGCGATGCCTATCCATAGGAGGCCGATACCGTTGAAGGATCGGCAGGTTGAGGTTGTCGCCGGGAATCACGCCGTCGCCCGGATCGCGGGTGCGGTGGTGCTCGTCGCGCATCGTGGGCATTCTCGACCGACGTCGGAGGCAACCGCCGTCATCGCAGTGGAATCACTGGCCGAACTCGTCCGCGAGGCCGCCGATCAGCATCCCGACGGCCCTGGCGCATTGGTCGCGCGCGCGGCAACTCGCTGGCTCATGAAATATGCCGAACAGATCAGTCCCGGCGCACCGATCGATTTCGGCATTCTGTCCGCGGCCGAGACCGGCGGCGTGGCGATCTTCCTGCACGGCGCGATCACGGCGGTGCTGGCCGGTGACGGGACGCTCGAGCGCTACCGGGGCAGCGACGCCGCCTTCACGGTCGACCGGGTCGCGACGGTGCCCGCGCGGGCGGTCGCGTTATTCGTCGACGACCCCAAGGGCCGCATTCCCGAACTGCCCGCCGAACGCGGAATCGGCTGGCTGGTGGAGGGAATCGCGCAGGCGGGCGGTGCGATCGTCTGGTCCGACGCGGTGCGCGGCAGGTCCACATCGGTGCCGTCCGAGGCCGCCCATCGCCCACCGCCGCCAACCGCGCGCATCGATTCCGGTCCGACCCAACGGCCGCACCCCGAACCGCAGCTGACCGAGACCAGAGCCTCGACCGCGATGCTCGATTCGGTCCAGGACCAGCAACCGGTCGACCCGCATCACGCGCCGACCCAAACGGGCGGCACCAACCCGGCCCCGCGCCCGGATCCGGATCTACAGCGCCGACTGGAGGCCACCGCCAAGGCCACCGCGCTCACGGTCAAGGTGATGGGATTCAAGTGCGCGCGAGCCCATCCCAGCGATCCGCGCTCGGCCTTCTGCACGGTCTGCGGGATGCCGGTGGATCAGACGCAGCAGCTGATCGAGGTGGTGCGGCCGCCGCTGGGCATGCTGGTCCTCGACGACGGCATGACCTACATGCTGGCCGCGGACGCGGTCCTCGGTCGCGATCCGGAGCATTCCGAACAGGCGCGTCGCGGCATGGTGCCGTTGAAGGTCGAGGACTCCTCGGGCGGCATGTCCCGCGCGCACGCCGAGGTGCTGCTGGTGAATTGGGATGTGTCCCTGGTGGATCGGGGATCGACCAACGGCACCCGCACCCGGCTGCCCGGCTACCGCGACTGGATCCGCCTGGCACCGCATCAGCCGATGGTGCTGGTGCCGGGCACCGAAGTGATGATCGGCAACCGGGTGCTGCGCTACGAACCCGCCGCCCCGCCGCCGTTCGGCTAGGAATACCGCGACGTGCAGGTGTGCGCGCCATTGAGCACCCCGGCGCGGAACGCGTCCACTCGGGAGAACCCACTCGGTACCGTCTTACCCTCGACATCGCTCGCGGCCAGCCCATCGGCCAGCAGTCCGGAGACCGCCTCATCGAGATCGCCTGCGGCCAAGACGATATCGCCCTGCGCCTGGGTCCGCCCCGGCTGCGCGAGCTTGCCGGTGACCACACCCGACAGACAGGCCGCGCGCAGTCCGGCCTTGGCGCCGACGAGATCCTGGCCGCTGCTCTGCTGCACCGCGAGGGTATAGCGCGAGATGAAGACGATATAGCCGTTGTAGTCGCCGGTCACCTTGATCGGCAACGGATCCTTGTCGTCGGCGTTCGAGGTGCCGCGCTGGGCGAGCGCGGGCACATCGGTCGCGATGGTGTTCTTGGCGGGACAGTAGGAAACCGGCGGTGTCGCGACGCCGTTCCTGCAGTCGATCTTCGCGCCGGAATAGTCATAGGTCGGCTCCGGCTTCAGCGGCAGGATCGCGGCGAGGGCCTTGCTGAGTTCGATCAGACTGTCCTTATCGATCGGATTCTCACCGCGGCCCGGATCGTCCTTGAAGCTCTGCGGCAAATTGCCACGGCGGCGGGCGATCTCGTTCATATCAATGGCCTTGCAGGCCTTCGGGCCGTCGGTGAAGCCGATCTGCACGGCCGTGACCCGCTCGAACGCCGAACCGTGCACGCTCTCGGGATCGTCGGGATTGGAATCGCGAATCGCGACCGTCGCGGCCAGCACCGAGTTCAGGCCGTCGGAGGTGTTGATGGTGAAGTGCTTCGATTTGCCTTCGGCCACATGGCGAATGAACGCACCCGAGAAACAGTCCGCCTGCTGTTCCTTGACGATCACCGGATCCTTGGTCTGCACGATTTTGGCCAGCGTCTGGATGGCGTGCCCGTATTCATGGGCGAGCACCATGATCACCGCCATCTTGCCGAAGGTGTCCTCGATGGTCGGCAGCAGCACCGAGCGGTCCCAGCCGATGGAGTTGTCCAATCGGCAGTAGGCGGCGTTCACCAGGTGATAGGTGGACTCCTTGCAGAATTCGAGCGCCTGACTGCGCGGCGCCTTCGCGCTCCAGGAGATCAGCTTGTCGACCGGCTTGAACTCACCATCGAAGTCCTTGCTGTATTCGGCGCGCCAATAGGTCTGAATATCCTCGATCGCGTTGAGCGCCAGCGCATCCACCTCACCGCTGTCGCCGTTGATCGCGGTGAGCGAGGTATCGGGGACGTTGGGGCGCGGGCCACTCGGGCCGCTCGTGGTGGGTAGTCCGGCGACCTTGAACGGATCGTCGTAGACCGAAACCGCACGACCGCTCACCTCACGAGTACAGCCCGCCAACATTGCGATTACGCATAGCACTGCGGTAAGGACTGCGGTCGCTCGGAGTTTCGGCAAGGCTCCCCCTAGTCGGCCGGTAGCGCGTTCATAACGGTCTCCGGATCGGGGTAGAAGGCGCATCGGGGGCACCGCCGAAGTCCGGGTGATGGAATAGTATCCGCTGCATGTCTTCACCGGGGGCGCAGACCATCACCGTGCGCCATGATGGAACCGAACGGGTCTTCGATTCGAATCAACAGGTCACGATGGGGCGCGCACCGGAAGTGATGCTCTTCGTGGACAGCCCGCTGGTCTCGCGAGTGCACGCGACGCTCGCCTGGCAGGGGAACAGCTGGGTACTCACCGATAATGGCAGCACCAATGGCGTTTTCGTGGATGCGCGCCGGTTGAGTCAACCGGTTGCGATCACCCGGCCCACGCAGGTGCGGCTCGGGGATGCGATCAGTGGTCCGCTGCTGCATCTGCTGCCCGCGGCGGCGTCGTCGCGGCCGCGGTCTCCGATGGCCCAGCCGCCTGCCCAGCCGCCCGCCGCACAGCAGCGGTCGTCGGTGCCGCCGGGGTATCAGCATCCGCGACGCACACCACAGGCACAGCAGCGTCCGGAACAGCAAGCCGCACAGCAACAACCCGCACATCCGCCTTCGCAGCCGCAGGCCCAACAGCAGCACCCACAGCCACCCTCGCAGCCGCAACCTCAGCAGGCACCGCCTGTCCAATCGCAGCAGCCGAACGTCAATATGACCTTCAAGGCCGATACCTCGATGCTGCCGCCGGTCCGCTCGCGCCCGTCCACCGCGCCGATCGCCAGGGCCGACCGGCTGCCGCCGGGCGGGCTCAATATCGGTCGTACCTCCGATAATCAGATCGTCGTCAACGATCCGCTGGCCTCGCGCAAGCACGCCCGCCTGGTCGCGGACTCCGAGGGGCTGACCATCGAGGACCTCGGTTCGGCCAACGGCACCTTCGTCAACGGCCATCGCGAGCAGCGCACGGTGCTGCGCGAGCGCGACATCATCACCATCGGCAATATCGACTTCGTCGTCCAGCAGGGCACTTTGGTGCTTCGGCAGAAGCCGGTCGCCGAACAGGGCCTGCACGTGCACGGCGTCGGCTTCACGGTCGAGGGCAATAAGCAGTTGCTCATCGATGTCAATATGCAGGCGGGGCGGGGCACACTGACCGCACTCATCGGTCCGTCGGGCGCGGGCAAGTCGACGCTGTCGAAATTGATCGCGGGCACCACCCATCCCTCCGGCGGTGTGGTCACCTTCGAGGGCCGCAATCTGCACGCCGAATACGAAGCGCTGCGCTCCCGCATCGGCATGGTGCCGCAGGACGATGTGCTGCACCGCCAACTGACCGTGCGCCAGGCCCTCGGCTATGCCGCCGAACTGCGGCTGCCGCCGGACAACTCGAAGGCCGACCGCCAGCAGGTGATCGACGGTGTGCTGAAGGAACTTTCGCTCACCGAACATGCCGACACCAGGGTCGACCGGCTCTCCGGCGGTCAGCGCAAGCGCGCGTCGGTGGCGCTGGAACTGCTCACCGGTCCGTCGCTGCTGATCCTGGACGAACCGACCTCGGGCCTGGACCCGGCGCTGGATCGTCAGGTCATGGTGATGCTGCGCGAGCTGGCCGATGCCGGACGCACGGTCATCGTCGTCACCCACTCGGTGGCCTGCCTCGACATGTGCGATCAGGTGCTGCTGCTCGCCCCCGGCGGCAAGACGGCCTTCTGTGGACATCCGGCCAGCGTCGGCGCGGCCATGGGCACCAGCGATTGGGCGGAGATCTTCGGCCGGGTGGCCGCGAATCCGGATCAGGCGTTCGCCGCGTACCGGTCCAGGCAGGCGTTCGCGCCACCGCCGCCACCGCCCACGCCGCCGCGGCAGGGTTCGGCGGGCAGTCCGCCGCAATCCGGGCGCGCCAAGCAGTTCTCCACCTTGGCGCGGCGGCAGGTGCGATTGATCTTCGCGGATCGCGGTTATCTCGCGTTCCTGGTGATTCTGCCGTTCATTCTCGGTGCGCTGTCGCTGGTGGTGCCGGGCAGTAACGGTTTCCAGTCGGGTCCGCTGGAGCAGGTGCAGAGCGGCAACGAGACACTTTTCGTGCCCTCCGGCGGGGGCGAGACCCAGCAGCTGCTGGTCGTGTTGATTCTCGGCGCCTGCTTCATGGGATCCACGCTCACCGTGCGCGACCTGGTCGGTGAGCGCACCATCTTCTATCGCGAGCGCGCGGTCGGACTGCTGCCATCGGCCTATCTGCTCGCCAAGATCGCCGTGTTCAGCATTACCGCGTTCCTGCAGTCCGCGGTGCTGGTCGGGATCACGCTGGTCGGCAAGAAGCCGCCGCTGCAGGGTTCGGTGATCTCGAACGGACCGGCCGAGCTGTATCTCGACATCGCCCTGACCGCGGTCTGCTGTGTGGTCTTCGGCCTGCTGCTGTCCAGTCTGGCGAAGTCGAACGAGCAGGTGATGCCGATGCTCGTGGTGATGATCATGGTCCAGCTGGTGATGGCCGGCGGCCTGATCCCGGTGACCAACCGGGTCGTGCTGGAGCAGGTCTCGTGGCTGTTCCCATCGCGCTGGGGCTACGCGGCCGGGGCGTCGACGGTGGACATTCGGACGTTGTTCGCCAGCGCGCAACCGGACGCGTTGTGGAAGCACGAGGCGAGCATCTGGTACCTCGATACCGCCCTGCTCGTGGCGATCACCGCGGTGCTCGCCATCATCACCTGGCGTCGCCTGCGGTTGCGAAAGTCGACGGCGTGAGCAGCCGGTCGTCCGAGGTCTACCCGGATGCGGTGAGCATGTCGGTCGCGCAGCAGGCACACTTATGCCTGTGACGGTGCGAGTTGGGGCAGTACATCTCGGGTGGGATGTGGTGTCCGTTGCCGCAGGCGGCGGTGGGACACCGATCCGCCCGGTACAGGTAGAAGGAACATATACGCCGCCCGCATATTTGCTGGCGGATTCGTCGGGTCGGCTGCATACCGCCGGTGTGGAGCGGCAGCGGCCGGATCTGGGTATGGCGATCGCCGACGTGCGCGACATCCTCGGACATCCGCAGATCGTGGTGGCCGGTGCGACGTGGCCCGCCGAACTGGTGTTCCGGGCTCGCATGTACAACCCGCTCGCGGCCATCGGCAAATATCTGCGCGGCAAACCGGATCTGGTGGCCCTGCCGTTCCCGGACGGCTGGCCCGACGCCAAGGTCGATGTGTACGTCGATCTGGTCGAACGGCTCGATGTGACGGTGGAGCCGCTGCCGGAGAGTGTCGCGCTGTCCGGATATGTGCGCGCGCTCGGTCTGGTGCGCTCGCCGGACGAGCGCAATCCGCACGGCATCGGCGCGACCGGGGTGTACTCCGACGGGCGGACCATGCTGGTGGTCGCGGTGCACGGCGACGATGAGCAGCCGACCGAATCGGTCGATGTGCCGGTGACCGCCGAGGCCATGCGCGATGCGCGTTCGGCCGACAATGTGGTGATCGAGGTGATGGCAGCGGCCCGTTCCATCGGCGCGGACACCTCGACGGTGCTGCTTTCGGGCAATGTCTGCTTCAACGACGCACTGCGGCTGGCCTTCCAGAACCACCTGGGACACCGGTTGCACGTGGCCGATCACCCGATGCACGCGCTGGTGCTCGGCGCCTCACATCTGTTGGTGACCGATAACGAGAACGGAGAGCCCGAGTCGGCGGGGCGGCATGCCGAGCCGCCGCCGGTGTCGCGGGAGCGGCAGGTGGAGTCGGCGCAGCAGGCCGAATCCGCCCAGCAGCAGGCGCTTGCGGCGCAGCGGCAGGCCGAGGCCGCGCAGGCGTTGTCGGCGCAGCGGCAGGCGGAGGTATTGCCGGGACGGCCGGATCTGCCGTCGCGGCCGGAGCAGGTGCCGGGTCGTCCGGAACCGAGACCCGGGCATCCAGAGCCAGCGCAACCGCATGCGCCCGTGGTTCAGTACGGGCCCGGGTATCCGACCGTGCCGCCCGCCGAACCCACGGGTGAGGAGCCGACCACGAGGGTCGGCCGGGAATCCCTACCGCCGAATCTCGCCGAGTTGGGTAGTCGATTCACCCGGCCGCCCGGGCAGTACCCCGATGAGCAGCGGCCCACCGCGATGGGGCGTCCGCAGGCACCCGCACCCCAGAGCCCCCCGGCGCCTCCGCTCGGACCGCGCGGTCCGTACCAACCGCCGCAACCTCCTGCTGCCGAGGGCCAGTGGGGCGAGCGGCCAGCCGAATCGGACGACGACAAGCCGCGCAAGGGCAAGCGGTGGGGCAAGTTGTTCGGCGCCCCAGCGGTGGCCGGTGCCGCCGCCTTGGCCGCCATGGGCATGCCGTCCGGCGGCGACCGGGTCGAACTGGCCGCCTCGATCGCGGGCGTGACGCCGGTCTCCTGTCCGTTGACCCCGTATGTCACCAATGAGCAGCGTGCGGGCATCGCCGCGGCGCGCGGATCCGACCCGGGCATGGTCCTGGTACTGGAAGAGTCGGGCTACGACGCGGCCGGAGCGGAGTGCGCGCAGCCGAGTATCGACGTCCCCCGCTATGTCGTGCCCGGTCCGCCCGGCGCCATCGATCACGGTCCGCCGATCGAGATCTGACCGGTTTCATACCGCTCGGGCATGGCTGGTATCGTTGCCCGTTGGCGTGTGAAAGGGTATGTCGAGCCCCGGGTCTCCACCGGCCGCCGGGAACTCGCTCGACCGCACGTCGTGGCTGGCAACACCGACTACAGACAGGGAACCACTGTGCCTACGTACAGCCCCAAGGCGGGTGACGTGACCCGGAAGTGGTACGTCATCGACGCCACTGACGTAGTGCTCGGCCGTCTCGCCGTCCAGGCAGCGAATCTGCTGCGCGGCAAGACCAAGCCGACCTACGCGCCGAACTTCGATGGTGGCGACTTCGTCATCATCATCAACGCCGACAAGGTTGCCATCTCCGGCAACAAGAAGTCGGACAAGCTGATCCACCACCACAGCGGACACCCGGGCGGCCTCAAGTCGCGCACTGTCGGTCAGGTGTTGGAGTCGCGCCCCGATCGTCTCGTGGAGAAGGCCGTCAAGGGCATGATCCCGAAGAACAAGCTCGGCAACGCCATCGCGGGCAAGCTGAAGGTCTACGCGGGCCCGACGCATCCGCACGCCGCCCAGCAGCCCATTCCGTTCGAGATCAAGCAGGTGGCCCAGTGACCGCTCCTGAGGAATTCAACGAGGACTACGCCGACGACGCGGCCGTCGAGGACGCCAACGTCGAGGTCGTCGAGGAGGAGTACGGCTACGAGGCCGAGCCCACCACCTACGCCCCGATCGTGATCGACCGCCCGGTGCAGACCGTCGGTCGCCGCAAGGAGGCCGTTGTTCGCGTGCGCCTGCTGCCGGGTACCGGCAACTTCGTGCTGAACGGCCGCACCATCGAGGACTACTTCCCGAACAAGGTGCACCAGCAGCTGGTCAAGTCCCCGCTGGTGACCGTCGAGCGGACCGAGTCCTTCGACATCCACGCGCGTCTCGTCGGCGGCGGCCCCTCGGGCCAGGCCGGTGCGCTGCGTCTGGCCATCGCCCGTGCGCTCATCGAGGTCACCCCGGATGACCGTCCCGCCCTGAAGCGGGCCGGATTCCTCACCCGTGACCCGCGTGCCACCGAGCGTAAGAAGTACGGCCTCAAGAAGGCCCGCAAGGCGCCTCAGTACTCGAAGCGCTGATTTTGGCTGCGTCGGCCGCTGTCTTCCGTCACCCTGGAGGTGTTGGAGACGGTACGGTCGGCGGGGCACCTGCACGAGAGCAGGCTCCCAGTATCGCTGGGCGCCTGCTCTCGTGCTGTATGAACTCGAGGCATTCGCGGGGCACTTCCCGGTCGTACAGACCGCTGCCCTCGGGCACGCCGCGGATCCACCGATGATGGGCGAGGGTATGGGACGTTTGTTCGGCACCGACGGAGTCCGCGGGCTTGCCAACGGATCACTGAGTCCGGAACTGGCGCTACAGGTTTCCGGAGCGGCGGCGCAGATCCTGAGCCGCGGCAAGAAGCGCGCGCTCGCCGTGGTCGGTCGCGATCCGCGCGCCAGCGGCGAAATGCTCGAGGCCGCGGTGACCGCCGGTCTGACCGCCGCGGGTGTGAATGTGCTTTCGGTAGGGGTGCTTCCGACGCCCGCTGTCGCGTATCTGACCGGTCTGTACGACGCCTGCCTCGGCGTCATGATTTCGGCCTCACACAATCCCATGCCGGACAACGGGATCAAGATCTTCGCGGCGGGCGGGCACAAACTCGATGACGCGATCGAGGACCGGATCGAGGCGCTGATCGCCGAGGGCGCGCCACTGCGTCCGGTCGGCGCCGCCATCGGTCGGGTGGTGAACGCATCCGGTGCCCGCGACCACGGGCTGGTCATACCCGATCAGTACAGCGTGGCCGGGACGCACGAGCGCTACGTCGAACATCTGGTCGAGGCGACCGGGCAGGATCTGGCCGGGCTGACCGTCGTGGTCGACTGCGCGCACGGCGCGGCCGCCGAGGTCGGTCCCGCCGCGTACCGCGAGGCCGGAGCCACGGTGTTCGCGATCAATGCCGAGCCGGACGGCCTGAACATCAATGACGGCTGTGGCTCGACCCATCTCGACCAGATCCAGTGCGCGGTGCGTGAGCACGGCGCGGATCTGGGCATCGCACACGACGGCGACGCCGACCGCACCCTGGCCGTGGACGCCAATGGCGCGATCGTCGACGGCGATGCGATCCTGGCCATCCTCGCGCTGGCCATGCACGAAACCGGCTCGCTCGCCCAGAACACCTTGGTCGCCACCGTCATGAGCAATCTCGGCCTGCACATCGCGATGCGGGAGGCCGGAATCACCTTGCGCACCACCGCCGTCGGCGACCGCTACGTACTCGAGGAACTGCGCCGCGGCGGTTACAACCTGGGCGGCGAACAATCCGGCCATGTGGTGTTCCCCGACTACGGCACCACCGGCGACGGCATCCTCACCGGACTCAAACTGATGGCCCGCATGGCACAAACCCGCCGCACACTGGCCGATCTGGCATCGGTGCTCCAGACCGTCCCCCAGGTCCTGGTGAACGTCCCGGTCACCGACAAGGCCGCGGTCGCCGCCGCCCCCGAAATCCAGGAGGCGGTCCAGGAAGCCGAACGAGCCCTCGGCGACTCCGGCCGAATCCTGTTGCGCCCCAGCGGAACCGAACAACTGGTCCGAGTAATGGTCGAGGCCACCGACCCGGTCCAGGCCCAACAGTTGGCCGACGACCTGGCCAAGCGCGTCGCCGCGGTGTAGGGCCGCGCCTTCAGCGCCTGCGCACCCTGTGCGAGAGCTTCGGTACCCGGATGTGAAGCTGCCACGACGTGCGGACCGGAATCTCGCCGTTGTCGGGCGATCCCGATGCGGCGAGTTGTCCACAGGGAACCGGTTATCCACAGACTTTCTGTTTGCGCTGGTCGGTGCCGCGAGGTCGAGGCGCTGTTCGCCGATAGTTGGCACATGCGACCAGGCCTGGAAGAAGTGCGTGACAAGCAATTCGGCGTATTCACCTCATGGCAGGTGCTATGCGAGTACACCCGCGCGGAGCTGCGCGCCCTCCTCGACCACGGCGAATGGGTCCGGGTCTTCCGGGGCGTCTTCCGTGAGGCCACTACCGCACCCTCGGCCCAATTGCGCGTAGAGGCAGCCCGGCTATCGATGGGCGTGCCCACCCTCGCCGCCGCCTACAACACCGCCGCCGAACTCCACGGCTTCGCGGTACAACACAACCATCCCACCCACGTCCTTGCTCAACAGGATTCCCGCATCGGCCGCCTCATCGTTCACCGCGACCATGTGGACAAAGACGAACTCGAACTGATCCAGGGCACCGTCACGACCAACGCGGTCCGAACCGCGATCGACGTAGCACGAACCGCCAGCCGACCGGATGCCCTGGCGACCTTGAACGCCGCTCTGCGCCGGGGTGTCCCGCGTGCCGCGTTGACCCTCGAACTCCAACGTCACCACAGACGCCGCGGCCACACCCAAGCCGCCGAACTCTTGGAGCTTGCCCGAGCACGTCCCCCAGGTCACCTTCCGCACCCGCCCGCACTGCCCCAACGCAGGTCTCCCAGTTCTGTCAGGGTGGCTGGCATGGGGTGATGAATGCCCGAAAGATTCCGTCCTCGGATCGGTTCGAGCACCGATGGCTGGTACGGGGCGACTCAGCTTTCGGTGAGGTGGCCGTTTTTCATGTGCCAGCGGCGGGTTGCGGTGATCGAGTCGAGCATTCGGCGGTCGTGGGTTACCAGAAGCATGGTGCCTTCGAAGGATTCGATGGCCTGCTCGAGTTGTTCGATGGCGGGTAGGTCGAGGTGATTGGTCGGCTCGTCGAGCACGAGCAGGTTGACGCCGCGGGCTTGTAGGAGGGCGAGGGCGGCGCGGGTGCGTTCGCCAGGGGACAGGGTTTCGCAGGGACGCAGGACATGTGGGCCGCGCAGGCCGAATTTGGCCAGGAGGGTGCGGACGTCGGCGTCGGACCAGTCGGGCATTTCGGCGCTGAAAGTGTCCGCGAGGGCGGAACTTCCGCGGAACAGGCCGCGCGCCTGGTCGACCTCGCCGATTTCGACGCCGGAGCCGAGTACGGCAGTTCCATTGTCCGGCTGGATCTTTGCGAGCAGCAGCGCGAGCAGCGTCGATTTTCCCGAGCCATTGGCGCCGGTAAGCACGATGCGGTCGGCCCAATCGACCTGCGTGGTGATCGGGCCGAGGGTGAACTCCCCTCGAGTGAGCGTGGCATTGGACAAGGTGGCGACCACCGAGCCGCTGCGCGGGGCGGCGGCGATACTCATGCGCAGCTCCCACTCCTTGCGGGGCTCGTCGACCACCTCCAGGCGTTCGATGCGCCGTTGGGTCTGGCGCGCCTTCGCGGCCTGCTTCTCGGTGGATTCCGCACGCATCTTGCGACCAGCTTTATCGGAGTCGACCTTCTTGGGGTCGCGCGCCTTTCGGCGGGCATTGCGAACGCCGTGCTCGAGCCAGTTGCGCTGCATCTGGGCGCGGGCCTCGAGCCCGGCCTTGGTATCGGCGTACTCCTCATAGGCCTCGCGGGCATGCTCGCGCGCGATCTCGCGCTCCATCAGGTACGACTCATAGCCACCGTCGTAGATCCCCACCTGCTGTTGTGCGAGATCGAGTTCGACGATGCGATTTACCGTGCGCGCCAGGAACTCTCGGTCATGACTGATCACCATCAGCGGTACCCGAACGCCGGTCACGAACTGTTCGAGCCGGGCGAGACCGTCGAGATCCAGGTCATTGGTCGGCTCGTCGAGCAACAGAATGTCGAAGCGGGACAACAGCACCGATGCGAGTCCGGCCCGTGCCGCCTGGCCGCCGGAGAGTCCGATCATCGGGGTATCGAGGCCGTTCGGAAGGCCTTCGGTGAGACCGAGATCCGCCGCGACCTCCTGGGCCCGCTGGTCCAGATCGGCGCCGCCGAGCGCGAGCCAGCGTTCGAGGGCCGGGGAATATTCGTCCTCGCCGCCGTCTGCCAAACGCTCCGCCGCGGCATCCATGGTCCGCTGCGCTTCGGCGACACCCGTACGGCGGCCGAGGAATTCGAGCACCGTCTCCCCGGGGACCCGCTCGGGCTCCTGTGCCAGGTAGCCGACGGTGGCGTCGGGTGGTGACAACGTGATGCTGCCGGTGGGCGTGGATCGGTTCGCGAGCATACGCAGCAGCGTCGACTTGCCCGCGCCGTTCATGCCGACCAGGCCGATCACATCACCCGCGGCGAGGGTGAAGTCGAGGTCGTCGAACAGGGGTCGTTCGCCGTGGCCCGCGGACAGACCGCGGGCGTGCAGAGTGGTGCTCACCCGCACGAGTCTGCCGTGCTCGGCCGGCGCGTTCGCATCGGGCCGGGTCAACGTGGACTCGGGGTCGCACCCTGAGTTCCGACCTGCGGAAATCAGGGTCGGGATAGGTCATGCGACCGATGTCCGGCGCGGTTTTCCTCGGCAGAGTTGATGTCGTACCGAACATCACCAGAGAGGGAACTCATGACCGCCCCCGCCCCCACCCGCCGCCTGACCCGCTCCAACAACGACAAGTGGATCGCCGGTGTCTGCGGTGGCATCGCCGAATACTTCGGCTGGAACGCCAACGTGGTTCGCCTGCTCTTCGTCCTGTCCTGTCTGCTCCCCGGCCCGCAGTTCATCGTGTATCTGGTGCTGTGGCTGATCATTCCGAAGAAGTGATCGTCCCCAACAAATAGGGCAGGCGCTGCGCCCGGGACTCGCGGATGACACTATGGACCGGTACCCACCGATCGACCGCCGTGTCACCGACGCGAGTCCCGACCAGGAGGAGTCATGATCACCTCAGGTGAATTCCCGGGCATGGATCTACCCGGCATCGACGCATCCTCCTCCCTGGACGGCCTCGGCGAAGTCGAACTGCACCACCCCACTCAGGACATCGACGGCGACGGCACCCTCGACACCGTCACCACCACCGGCCCCGAGGCCATGCAGGTGTGGACCGACTGGGACCACGACGGCATCGCCGACCAGGTGACCGTGGTGGAGAAGGACGGCGACTACTCCGCATGGGAGTTCCACCGGCATCCCGATGGATCGTCGGAGTGGGTGCGGACCGATAAGGGCAGAATCGGCAACTAGCCGCTGATCCGGTCAGCCGCTGATCCGGTCCGCACATCGAACTGCTTGCAGCACCGGGATCGCTACGTTCCCAGTGCTGCAATCCGTGTACTCAACCTGGCCGTGACTTGTCGCCGTGCTATGTCTCGACGACACTGCGGACCCCTAATTACACTGTCCGACAACGGCCCCCACATCTCAGACCCTTCGTGGGTACCGTCGGCCGCAGGCTGCACTGATCCGCGCGACAGACGTGCGGATCAGTGGAACCTGCGGATCTGATCGATGCGATGAGATCAGCTCGCTGGGTTGATGGTCGGTTGTAGCCGATAGACCCACCCAGTAGATTTCTGCCGATACGACCTGGGCAATCAATCCGATGGAACCGAACCCGACTCGGGCGCGTCCATAGAGATATGGCAGCACCCTGTTGTGGCATTGGATCGCAGCTGGGGTGGGGACGACCGCGAAGTAGTTGGGATGGAGGGTTCTCGTGGCCAGTGGGCAGGTAACGGTAGATCCAACCGCGCTGCAGAAGCTCGGCAACAACCTGAAGACCTCGGCGGCCAATGTCGGCGGCAAGACCGCCGACGTTAAGGGCTGGAAGTTCGGTTCTGCCCAAGCGGGCAGAGACTACGCGGCCGAGGGCAAGAAGGTTGGCGACGCCCTGGGCCGTATCGGGACTTGGCTCGGGAACTGGCAGACGGCAGTCGATAAAATGGGGACCCAAGCCAGTACGAGTGCGAATACCTATGCGACCGTCGATGATGCAAATGTCAAGAAAATTACAGCGGCGGGGGTGAATCTGTGATGCTGGAATTTCGTGAAATTGCCCGACAGATTGATGTATTCGGAATGTGCGGGGTGAGCTGATGGCCGACAATGCGTCGTCCGCGTACACCGCCCCGGCGGGAGCAACCGTCAAGGAGATGCTGGACGGGGGCGCTTCCGGGCTGCAGTATTTCGAACACTATCTGCCGAGATATGTGAAGGTATTTGCGTATTTCGGATACGGTAAGCGTGAGCTGTGCGGTGATGACGAGTACACGAAGCTGTGTGCGAAATATGATACCGAGCGGGATATGGACCTCGGGCAGCTCGACAGTATTTCCACTACTGTCGAGAAGATCGTCAGTTCGCTCAGTGAGGAGCTGAATACGCAGCGTAGGCAGCGGTCGGCGCTGTCCACGGTGTGGCAGGGGCAGGCGGGAGACGCGGCCCTGAACATGCTGGACGCCCAGGTCAAGAGGGCTGAGACCGATTATGATCACGCCACCGGAATCTCGTTGACGCTGAAGTCGACCACTGCTGGCCTGCGAAGTATCGTCAAGGCAAAGGCGGAAACCGTCGATAAATACTGGAACAGCTCGCAGCCGGATATTCCGGACGGGAACGGTCTCAGTAGGAAAGAAATTGATTCGCTGATCGAATACGGTAATTTTCAGCCTAATTCAAAGATCGGCGAGGATGCCAAGAAGTGGTTGAGGGAGACCTTTGTTCCGCATGTCGAAGGAACTGTGACCAAATTCGAGGAGCTGTGCAAGAGTACCGAGGATAATATTCGCAGACTGTACGGCGACCTCGAGAAGTCGCTGAACACACTGGACATCGGGGCGTACCCGATGCCAGCGGATACTACGGTGAAGCCCACCACCAACGATCCGGGGCCCAGTCCGTCGGCGCCTAGCAGCTCGCCGAGCAACCCCGGCAGCTCACCGAGCAACCCCGGCAGCTCGCCCAGCAACCCCGGCAGCTCGCCGAGTAGCAATCCCGGAAGCACGCCGAGCACTAGTACGACGCCGGCAACAACGGCGAGCAGTCTCCTGTCCGGGCTCTCATCCCTGACCTCGGCAGCGTCGCAGTTGACGTCGCTGGGTGAATCCGTCGGTCAAGGACTCACATCGCTGGGTACCTCGATCAAGGACGGGGTCGACAACGCGGTGAAAGAGATCGAGAAGGTCTTCGATGCGAACAAGACCGAGGACAAAGATGGCGACGGCAAGCCGGACAGCACCGTCAAAGCCGAGTTCGACCTGGCTGGTAAGCACCTGAAGCTCGAGATCGGCGCCGATGGTCAGCCGAAATTCGTAATGACCGATGCGGATGGCAAGACCCATGAGTATGGGGTGAAGCTGGATGACAAGGGGAATCTGACAGTTTCGACCGACGAACCCAAGGGAGCCGACGACAAGTCCACATCGGGCGACAAGTCCGCGTCGGAGTCGACACCGGAGAAGTCGAGTGGCGAATCTCCCGCGGCCGAAGGGACTCCCTCAGGACAGTCGGGGACTGTTCCCGGGGTCCCGTCATCGGGCAAGCGCGAGGAGGATGGCGAGCATTATCCGGAACCGATGCCGAGCGGCACCCAACCCGGCGAGACTGCTGATAGTGGCGCCAAACTCGCCGAGGCAGGGCCGTTGTGAGCATGCCGGCAATCAATCGGGAGGGGTGACACCGTGGACTATGCCTACGAAATCGACTGTGTCGTAGAGGAACACCTGCGCGGGGTCCGGCGGCTTCAGCAAGAATACGAGGATATGCGGCAGGGCCTCAGTGGACACGGCGGAGCCGAGGTACTCGCCGCAGTTGAGCAAGCTCGAGCGGAGTACGCGGAACAGGAGCGTCTCGCGGCGGAGGAGAAGGAGCGGCTCGAGGTCGAGGCGCGGGCGGAGCAAGAGCGCATGGCCACGGAGGCTCGCGAGCAGCGGGAGGCGATTGCGCGGTCGATCGCGGCTCGGAAGGCGCAGGATGTTGTGATGCCGATCGATGACGAGGGTGATGAGGAGTCGGAGTACTACCGTCGCAAAAGTTGGTTGATCTGAGGGCGGGCGACCGTCTGTGGTTTAGCCGAAGGCGTGATGCTGCAATAGGTTTGGGTGCGTACCGGGCGGGGCTACCAGCGGTCTTCTTCCGCTTCTCGGAGGCGTTGGGTTATTTGGTCGATCCAGGTGGTGAAGTGGGTGGTCAGGGCGGCGGGGGTGGTGGGGCGGACGGTTATGTGGGGGCCGCGGAGTTCGGTGTAGCGGCCGTCATCGGCTATGTCGTGCCATTGGACGGTGGTGAGGGGGGTGGTGAGTTTGTTGACGGAGCCGGTGTGCAGAAGGGCGGAGCCGCCGCCGTCGGCCGGGCGGTTCAGCAGGCGTTGGTAGCGCTCGCGGGGAGAGTTGCGGGTGACGCTTTCGAGTTGGCCGTTGGGGCGGCCGTAGATGTCGTCGGGGTGGAAGGTGGCAGGTGGGTGGGTGCCGGGGGTGCAGGGTGGGAGGGAACTGGTCAGCTGGGCGGGGAGGTGGTCCACGGGGAACAGGCGGCAGCGGATGGGGCCATTGGTATCGCCGAAGGTGGCTTGGGCCAGTGACATTGCGTAGTGGTCGGTGCGTGCGCCGACCATGCGGTAGACGCGGACGCCGCCGTTGTGGTTCTTGTGTTGGGTTGTGCCGCCGAAGATCTGGATGCGGACCGTCGAGGTGGACAATGTGTGCAGTGCGAGCTCGATCTCTTCGAGTTCGTCGGGGGAGTAGCGCTCGCGCATGGTGACGCGGTGGGCGTCGAAGTCGTCGCGGTAGGCGAAGCGGCTGGTGAAGCGGAGTGGATTGGGAAAGCGGTCGTTCGCGGGGCTGAACCACAGTGCGGCGAAATCGTCGGGCTCCCACGTCCATTCAGCCATCTAGAGGTTCCAATCGATAGTGCGGTGTGACCGCCGGACGAGGTGCGTCCGGTCGGAAATGTATTCCGGCTACTGCCAGTAGGTTTGTCGGCGATGCGGAGGAGTCCGCTGGCGCTACCGAGTTGAGCCGAAGTAGCTGCGGCCCGGTGGCTGCCCCGAGCTGAGTCGACGAGGTGGCTGTGCCGACATTGCGGGGGAGTGTCGCGCACAGCCGGAGCGGATATCAGCGCGATCAGGGGCGTACGGGCGGAGGCGATTCGGGGTTTCCACCGATCACACCACCTTCGACGGTCCTTGCTATTTCGCCGAGCAGTTCCTCGGTATTGGCGGCATTGATGAGGTAGTCCGGTGTCTGGTGGGTGCTGTCCTCATCGGATTTGCCCCGGCCGGCCCCGGCGCCCATACCGCCCATTCCCATTCCGCTACGTCCGGTCGTCGCGGTGGATGTAGTGGCCGCGGCCACAGCGGGATTGGTCGTAGTCGTGCCCGGGGCGCCGGATACAGTGCGGCCAGGGCTCGGCGACGTCGAGGTGGAACTGCCCGGGAAGCCCGGCGAGCCCGTGGTGGTCGGAGTCGAGCTCGGGGTTGTTGTGGTGCTGGGCGTCGTTGTGGTCGGGGTAGTAGGTGTCGTTGTTGTGGGTGTGGTCGACGTCGTGCTGCTCGGGTCGGTCGAGCTAGTGGTGGTATCGGTCGGGTTGGTGTCCGTGGACGACGGGTCTTCGGTGGTCTTGCCGTCATCGGTCTTCTCGGGACTGTCGCCGCCCGGGGTGGACGGACCGCCGGTCGTGCCGGGGCCCCCTGTGCCGCCGGGGCCGGACGAACCCGGCTCGTTCCCACCGGATTTGGTCGGTCCGGAGATATCGAGTGGATTGGTCGGGTCGAGTGCGGTGGGCAGCACGGGGACTCGGCTGTCGAATTCGGCGAATTTGTTCACGTAGTTCGTGAGCATGGCATTGCGGGCGCCGGCGGTCGCCTCGTTCTTGGTGGTCTCTTCCTCGTGGGCGCGGGGCGGCCAGACATTCGCGGTCCAAGAGTGGTGATTGGCTTCCGGAATTCCGTTGGCGACCGCACGGACTCCCTCGGCAGCGGACTGCATGTCGTTGGACATCTGCGTGATCAGCGGAGTCAGTTTGTGGGCGTCGGTGACGTAGCGGTTGATCGCGTCCTTGGCCTTGTCGGCGGCCGAACCTTCCCATGCCTCGGCGATCGAGCCCTGGACGGAACGGGCGAAAGTCTCTAGGCCCTGGTCCCATTGGGTTGCCACGTTGGAGTACGTCATGGCTGCGTCGTGGGATGGTTTGGGATCCAGCGGCTTGAACGCTTCTTCGATTTCGGTGCGTTCCCAGTGCAGTACGTTCTCCCCGTGCGGGGGAATTTTGGCGGGTTCATTGCCTGACAACGGATCGCCCTTTCCTACAGACCTGGCCAGGAGAAGATTTTGGGCGTTGCCGGAGCCTGTTGCGGCAAGTTCGCCTCCAGGTCCTTGTAGCGCGCCGCCTGGTCGGTGTCGACGCCGGTGATGCGTTCGCGGACCGTGCGGAACAGGGTTTGGAAGTCTTCGATGACCTTGTAATGCGACTCCATCACCGCGTAGACGCTGTTGTCAGAGTTGTCCCCCGCGCCCTTGGACTTCATCTGCCAACGGCTGACCATTGTCTTCGCAGAGATCAGGTCCCGGTCTCCCTGCTTGGGGAAATGTTCACCGAGATCCCACTTTTCCTGTCCAGAGATGCGAGTCATAGTCGTCTGGATGTCCTGGATCTGCAGTTTGAAGTACTCGCAGTCACGGTCGATGTAGACGAACCTCTCGAGGTCCATCCGAATCGTGAGTCGACCCTCGCGGGCCTCGGTGATCAGGTTTGCCAGCGGGCTCGATATGCTCTTGTCGTCGTTTGCCATGTCCCCTCCCAATATTCGGTTAGTGAGTCAATGGTCAGGCAGTAGCAGGCAGGCTAGGAACAACCTTTTCCGCCAGACCGCGGGCGAGCACGCAAGAGTCGATGCTGCCCGTGTCGCGGCGCGACGGCGGGTTGTTCAGATTGAAGTCCAGGCTGCCGCCTTTCATCTCGACGTTCAGTGTGCAGGCCTCTTTGATGGAGGGGCCGTCGAACTGGCGCGTCGAGATCGCTCGTCTCCCATTGATTGTGAACTCGGTGGCCTCGGGGAAGTTTCGGCTCCGGACGAGGTCGACGGTGAGATTCGTGGTGCGAATGCTGACTCCATACCCATTCGACCGCACCCATTGACAGCCGACCCAGCGAACTCCTCCGCTCGAGCTGTCATCAACGGGGTGCTTGTTTTGCAGCTTCTCTGAGTCCAGTACGTCTTGCAGAACGTCCTTGCACGGGTCATAGCTGTTCGGCACGTTGGCAGCCAACGACGGCCCCGCACTAGTAGTCGACGCCACAGGCTTCGCATCCCCACTAGTCGAAGACCCACACCCCGCCAACACAACAACACCAACCGCGAACGCGGAAGCAACCACGAGCTTCCCCCTGCTGACCATCTGGTCCTCCCGGTCGCCGGATGTCGATGACATCGAACAGGGCCGGACCGGCTCCCCGCCCCCTATTCAGCTGGATCGACCGTACCGAGCGGTTAACCGGGGTGCAAGCGCCCCCAAGGCATGTTCCCGCCGCTCGTCCGCGGTCGACAAATGCCGTCGCCCAACCCGGGGAACCGAGCGAACAACTCCGAAACCCACACGGCCCGTTGACGGCCCGCGTCCCACGACCTACCGTTAAAACGGAATCGGATTCCGTTTTGTCGCCTCCTGACGGAATAGGCACCCATGACCACCCACTGGCCCCTCCCACGCATCCTCATCGGCGCCGCCCTCTTCAACACTCTCCTCGCCGACCTGGTCACTCCCGATATCGCCGACCTGTACCTGCGCAACCCCGCTTGGCCCCCGCACGCCAAATTCCATGACGCCCAATACATCGGCATGGGCGTACTGATCGGCGCGATCGGCCTGGTCGTCCTGTGGCAGCGCACCGGACATCTCCGTAACCAGTTCTTCCTGGCCGCCGCACCGGATCGGTCACTTGGCTGGCCATGCTCGGCTCTTCCCAGGCACCGCCGCGCAGGATCCCGAGCACACGGCCGATGCGACCAAGGTCATCGGCGTGGATCCGCAGCTGGTCATCGCCTTGCTGATGCTCATCGTGTTGGCGATCGCGATCGTGGTCGAACGCACCCGCGCACCGATCCCGGTCTAACCTACGACCGGCCAGCAGACAGGGAGATCGATGACCGACCCGAACACCCGTAAGCTCCGCACCGATGCCGCTCGCAACCGCGACCACGTGCTCGCAACCGCGACGGCGCTGTTCACCGAACGCGGTGACGAGGTGCAGATGGCCGATGTGGCGCGCGCCGCCGGGGTCGGGGTCGGCACCGTCTACCGCCATTTCCCGACGCGCCGCGCCTTGATCGAGGCGGCCGCGGAACAGCGCTTCGCCGGAATTCTCGAGTATGTGCGCCGCACCTGCCTCCCGAATCCGGATACCAGGCAGGCGCTGTCGGGTTTTCTCGGCCATGTCGCCGAAGTGCACGAGCAGGGGCGTGTGCTGTCGGGCACTATCGAGTCGGTGCTCGGTGACACCGAACCGCGCGGCACGGTGCGCGACGATCTGGCCGAACTCGGTGCGGAGCTGCTGGCCAGAGGTAGGGCCGACGGCAGCATTCGCGCGGACGCCACCGTCGCCGACCTCTACATGCTCGTCGGCGCGGTGGCCGCGATCAGCCGCGACGGGTTCGGCGATTGGCGGCGGTTCATCGAACTCGCGCTCGATGGACTACGCCCGTGACCGAGCGCGCCAGTGTGCTATCTGCGCAATAGCTGCGCGATTTGCAGGACCGAGAGCTTCGGCTTCTCCTGCTCGGGCGGCGCTTCCGGATCGACCAGCGTGGTGTGCGGGATGAGCGTCTCCGGATCGGAGAATGCCGCATACGTCTTGTCGCGCAACAGTTTGTGCAGCAGATAGCCGGTCAAGATGGCCCGTGTGGTCCGCGTGGTCTTGGCTTCATGCTTTCCGGCACCCAATGCCACAAGCGCCCGGCGCCCCTCGACAATGCCGTTGTGCGAGGCCCCGTCGATCTCCCGCAACACCACCGGTCCGGCCCAAGCGGCGGCCAATGGGATCGCATTCGAGCTGACCGATTCGATATCGGTGGACCCCGCCAACATCAACGCGGGCGTATCGATATCGGGCGCGATGGTCTCGGCGGAGGGTGCGGTGGGCGCCGGGTAGAGGGCGGCGACCGCGGCGACGCGGCGTTGTCCGGCGGCGATGACCGCCGCACCTGCGCCCATCCCGTGTCCGGCCAAGGCCAGGCGTTCCGGATGCACGCTGATCGCACCGTCCCCCAACCGGACGCTGGTGCAGATATCCAGGGTGGTGAGCAGATCGGTGGCCAGCCCGAGATGTGACGGAATCGGCCCGCGTTCGGTATCGGGGGCCGCGACCACAAAACCCCAGGACGCTAGGTGTTCGAGGGTGGTGCGATAGTTGGCGGTGCCGGTCAGCCAGCCGTGGCCGAACGCGACCGCGGGCAGGCTCAGCCCGGACTCCGGGGTGAACACCACGCCGGGCTGACCGGCGATGGCGAGATTGCCGCGCAGCACGCGGTGGGGCCCCCGGCTGGTCAGGGTGCTCAGAAGTGATTTCACAGACGCCGACACGACGTGAACGTTATCCGATAAGTACTCTGGTGAGCCATGTGCGGAATCGTGGGGTACGTCGGGTACCGGGACGCCCTCGGCGTTGTCGTTGACGCTTTGCGCCGCATGGAATATCGAGGGTACGACTCCGCGGGCGTCGCGATCCTGGATGGCGCGGGCGTGTTGGCGGTGGAACGCAAGGCGGGCAAACTGGCCAATCTCGAGGCCGAACTCGCCGATATCGGAACCGGCCACTTCGCCGGCACCACCGGTATGGGACATACCCGCTGGGCCACCCACGGCGCGCCGACCGACCGCAACGCCCATCCGCACCGCGACACCACCGACAAGGTGGCCGTGGTGCACAACGGCATCATCGAGAACTTCGCCCCGTTGCGCCGGGAGCTCGAGGACGCCGGGGTGGAGCTGGGCAGCGATACCGATACCGAGGTCGCCGTGCACCTGGTGGCGCGGGCGTATGCCGAGGGCCCGACCGCCGGTGATTTCGCCGCGAGCGCGCTGGCCGTGCTGCGTCGGCTCGAAGGCGCTTTCACGCTGGTCTTCGCCCATGCCGACCACCCGGACGTCATTGTCGCCGCGCGTCGCTCGACACCGCTGGTCGTCGGAGTCGGCAAGGGCGAGATGTTCATCGCCTCCGATGTCACCGCATTCATCGAGCACACCCGCGAGGCCGTCGAACTCGGCCAGGACCAGGCCGTGGTGATCACCGCCGACAGCTACACCGTCACCGATTTCGCGGGCACCGACGCACTGGCGCGGACCCGCCCATTCACCATCGATTGGGATCTGGCCGCCGCCGAGAAGGGCGGCCACGACTTCTTCATGCTGAAGGAGATCGAGGAGCAGCCAGCCGGTGTCGCCGACACGCTGATCGGACACTTCACCCACGATGCGGCCGGTGGCCGGATCGTGCTGGACGAGCAGCGCCTCGCCGATCAGGAACTGCGCGACTTCGACAAGGTGTTCGTCGTCGCCTGCGGCAGCTCGTATCACGCCGGACTGCTGGCCAAGTACGCGATCGAGCACTGGACGCGACTGCCCGTCGAGGTGGAGCTCGCCAGCGAATTCCGTTACCGCGATCCGGTGTTGGACCGTTCGACGCTGGTGGTGGCCATCTCGCAGTCGGGCGAGACCGCCGACACACTCGAGGCGGTGCGGCACGCGAAGGAACAGAAGGCGCGCGTGCTGGCCATCTGCAATACCAATGGCGCACAGATTCCGCGCGAGTCCGATGCGGTGCTCTACACCAGGACCGGACCGGAGATCGGGGTCGCGTCCACCAAGGCCTTCCTCGCGCAGGTGGCGGCGAACTATCTGGTCGGACTGGCCTTGGCTCAGGCCCGCGGCACCAAGTATCCGGACGAGGTGGCGCGCGAATTCGCCGAACTCGAGGCGATGCCGCAGTTGGTGCAGCAGGTGTTGGAGACCGCGCCGCAGGTGCGTGCCATCGCCCGCGAACTGGCGCACGTGCCGACGGTGCTGTTCTTGGGTCGCCACGTCGGCTACCCGGTGGCCTTGGAGGGTGCGCTCAAGCTCAAGGAGCTGGCCTACATGCACGCCGAGGGGTTCGCGGCCGGTGAGCTCAAGCACGGTCCGATCGCGCTGATCGAGCAGGGGCTGCCGGTCATCGTGGTCATGCCCTCGCCCAAGGGACGCGCGGTGCTGCACTCCAAGCTGCTCAGCAATATCCGGGAGATCCAGGCCCGCGGCGCCCGCACCATTGTGATCGCCGAGGAGGGCGATGACACGGTGCGTCCGTTCGCCGACGACCTCATCGAAATCCCTTCGGCGCCAACGCTGTTCCAGCCGCTGCTGTCCACCGTGCCGCTGCAGATCTTCGCGGCCGAAGTGGCGCAGGCTCGCGGCTATGACATCGATAAGCCACGCAACCTGGCCAAGTCCGTAACGGTCGAATAGCGGTTCGCTGCTGAGCACTGGCCTCTGGCGGGCCACGCCCCAGCCAGAGCTCACCCGAAGCGGTTGCGGCCGCCGAATCGCGACCTCGAACGACGCGGCTGACCGACATTCGCGACCGCACTGCGTGATTCGACCTGGACCGGGCGCGCCGCACGGCCGAATCCGGCTCGCCGCCAGCCGGTTCGGGGTGCTCAGGAGTGTGCGGCAACCAGCGGTTCGGTGGTCTCGCTCGCCCGTTCGGCGGTCCGGCGCTCCAGGATGCCGGACAGCACCGCGAGTCCGAGGGCGCTGACGACCAGGCCGACGCCGACCCAGTTCGGTGCGGTGTACCCGTACCCCGCGGCGATCACCACACCACCGAGCCACGCGGAAACCGCATTGCCGAGGTTGAATGCGCCGATATTCAGTGCCGAGGCCAGCGTGGGTGCCGATCCCGCCTGGTCGAGGACGCGCTTCTGCAGCGGTGGGACGGTCGCGAAGCCCAGTGCGCCGATCAGTACGACGGTGATCGCGGCCGCGATTTTGTGGTGCGCCGTCAGCGTGAACAGTGCGAGCACCAGCGCGAGACCGCCGAGTGTCGCGTAGAGCAGCGGCATCAGATGCCGGTCGGCGAATTTTCCGCCGATCAGATTGCCGAGGAAGAATCCGATGCCGAACAGGACGAGCAGCCAGGTGACCGAACTTTCCGCATAGCCGGTGACCTCGGTCATCATCGGCGCGAGGTAGGTGATCGCGGCGAAGACGCCGCCGAAGCCCAGCACCGTCATCGCCATGGCCAGCAGCACCTGCGGGTTGGCGAGTACGGCGAGTTCGTGACGCAGGCGGGCGTCGTGCGGTGCGGGCTGGTCGGGGACCAGTGCGGCGACGCCGAACAGCCCGGCCGCGCCGACCAGTGCGACGAGCCCGAAGGTGAGCCGCCATCCGAACTGCTGGCCGAGCAGGGTGCCGAGCGGCACACCGACAATGGTCGCGACGGTGAGTCCGGTGAACATCATGGCGATCGCACCGGCCTTGCGGTCCGGGCGCACCAGATTTCCGGCGACCACCGAGCCGATGCCGAAGAAGGCGCCGTGGGCCAGCGAGGCGACGATGCGCCCGGTCAGCATGAGGCCGAAAGTCGGTGCGAGCGCGGACAATATGTTGCCCGCGATCAACAGCAGCAGGCTCATCAGCAGCATGCGCTTGCGCGATACCCGGGTACCGAGTCCGGTCATGATCGGTGCCCCGACCAGTACACCGAGCGCGTACCCGGTGACCAGCAGACCCGCGGTGGGGATCGACACCGTGTAGGTGTCGGCGATGTCGGGGAGCAGTCCGACGACGACGAATTCGGTGGTGCCGATTCCGAAGGCCCCGAGCGTCAGGGCGAGTAGTGCGAGCGGCATGAGCATGAGCCTCCACGTGATGTTGCGCCTGAGCTTTACAGGCGACAACAATAATTGCAGACGCTTTATAATTGCAAGCGCGGGCTATTGCGGCGGTCATCTATCCTGGAGGGGACGAGCCCCGACGCAGAAGGAATGCCATGACCGCGGATGCCGCCCCGACGGGCCTGGCCGATGGTTGGTACGCGCTGTCGCTGCTGCACGATCGGATCGAGGCGAATATCGAACGCGCCCTGCAATCCGGTCACGACCTGAGCGTGCGGGAGTACTCACTGCTCGTCGTGCTCAGTCGCCAGCACGACGGACCCGGCGGGCATCTACGCATGAACCAGGTCGCCGAAGCCGTGGTGCTGAGTCAGAGCGCGACGACCAGGCTGGTCACCCGCCTCGAAGACCGCGGCCTACTGCAGCGTTATCTCTGCCCGGACGATCGCCGCGGCATCTACACCGATGTCACCCCCGCGGGCCTGGAACTACTGGCCCGAGCGCGCCCCACCCACGACGAGGCCCTCTCGAGCGCCCTCGGCCAAGCCGCCGCCGACCCCGAATTGGCCCCCTTGGTCGCGGCCGTTGAGGCGATGAACTCCAATGCGGCGCGTGGTGTGCGAGTCCGGCACGCTCAGCCGGTCGGGCGACGCGACCTGACGGTGCCGTCGCTCCCGGCCGGGCCGCCGCGATCCCGAATTGGCTACTGGTCGCAGCCATAGGCAATGAACTCCAAGACGGCGGGCGGCGTGGAATCCCGCACGCTCAGCCGGTGGCTACTCCACGGTGACGGTGCCGCGCATCTGGGGATGGAGCGAGCACAGGTAGCGGTAGGTGCCGGGCGCGATGAAGGTGTAGCTCCATTGGCCCCGGTCGAAGATCGGGCTGTTGATGCCCATCGCCTTATCGCCGATGCCCTGCACGGTGTGCGGCACGCTGTCCTTGAACTTCCAGGTCACGGTTTCGCCGACCTTGACGGTGACGTCGGCGGGGGAGAACTTCATATCGGCGACGTCGACGGTGACGGCGGCGGTTTTCGTATCGCCGGATTTGGCGGTGGGTGCCTGGCCGCTCGACTGCGCCGCGGTGGTCGGGGCGGGTGATCTTGTTTCACTGGAGCCGCAGCCTGATAGCAATAGCGTCGTCGCCAGGACGAACCCGGCTGCGACCTGGGTGGACATCGCACGGCGCACCATCGGCATGACGGCCAAGCGTAGTCTGCTGACCGTGCGGGTCTGCGCGGCGCCATGGCGGTGCCGGTTGGACCGCGACGGCGCTGCCCCGCACCAGCGCCAATCGCAATGCCCGATCGATGCAGTGGAGGCGAGCGTTCATGTCCAGCCAGCGGGGCTATTTCACCGTCGATGAAGTGCGCGCGGCCGAGGCCGAGCTGTTCACCCGTGTCCCCGAGGGCATGCCGATGCATCGGGCGGCCTATGGATTGGCCACGGTGGTCGCGGGCGAGTTGCGTGCGCGAACCGGCGGCATCGCGGGCCGGTCGGTGCTGCTGCTCGTCGGCTCGGGCGATAACGGCGGTGACGTGCTCTGGGCGGGATCAATGCTGCGCCGCCGCGGTGTCGCCGTGACCGCGATACTGCTGAATCCGGAACGTGCCCACTCGAAAGGCCTTGCCGCACTGCGCAAGGCGGGCGGCCGGATCCGAACCGCATCAAACGTGTCGCCTTCGGGTGACGCTGCGGGATCGAGCAGCGGCGCGGCACTCCTGGACGAAACGGGTTCGGACGCACCCGATCTGGTGATCGATGGCATCGTGGGCATCTCCGGTCGTGGGCCACTGCGCCCGAAGGCCGCGGAACTCATTGCCGCTCTGCATGTTCCGATCATCGCGGCGGACCTGCCCAGCGGAGTGGATCCGGATACCGGCGCGGTCACCGGCCCCGCCGTTCGCGCCGATGTCACTGTCACATTCGGCGCTCATAAGCCGGTGCATGCCCTGGCCGCGCCCTATTGTGGACGAATCGAGCTGGTGCCCATCGGTTTACGACTGCCGGAACCGAATCTCGCGGCCTTGGAGCCAGCGCAGATCGGTGCGGGATGGCCGACCCCGGGCCCAACCGACGATAAGTACACCCAGGGGGTGACCGGTATCTGCGCTGGCAGTGCCACCTACCCCGGAGCCGCGGTGCTGTGCACCGGCGCCGCCGTCGCGGCCACCTCGGGCATGGTCCGCTATGCCGGAACCGGTGCGGCCGAGGTAGTAGACCACCTCCCCGAAGTCATTGCCGCCCCGACCATCTCGTCCACCGGCCGAGTCCAGTCCTGGGTTTTCGGTCCCGGTGCTGGCACCGATGCCGACGCTAGCAAACGGCTCGCCGAAATCCTGTCCACCGACCTTCCCGTCGTCGTCGACGCCGACGGCCTCACCCTGCTCGCCGCCGATCCCGACCTGGTCCTCGGCCGCACTGCCCCCACCGTCCTGACCCCGCACGCCGGTGAATTCGCCCGCCTGACCGGACACGAGGTCGGCCAGGACCGGGTATCCGCCGTGCGCGACCTCGCCGAATCCTGGCAACTCACCGTCCTGCTCAAAGGCCGCGCAACCCTGGTCGCCACCCCGGGCCGCCCGGTGCTCGTCAACGAGGCGGGCGGCTCCTGGGCCGCCACGGCGGGTGCGGGCGACGTCCTGTCCGGCATTATCGGCGCCCTCCTCGCCGCGGGCCGCGATCCGGCCTGGTCCGCGGCCGCCGCCGCGCGTGTCCACGCCCTGGCCGCCAACCTCGCCGCCCACGAAAACCACCCATCAGCCGCCCCCACCTCGGCGACGCCCCTGCTCGACCACCTCCGTCCCGCCATCCGCATCCTGCGTGCCCTCGCGGCCGGGTGACCCGGGGGTGTGCCGGCGGTGACCGACGCGCTCGCGCGAGCGTAATGGCGAATGGCAGGATCAATAGCCGTGGATGCGCAAGTGGAGACGGTTGTCGATCTTGATGCCATTGCCCACAACGTGCGGATTCTGCGGGAATACGCCGGAGATGCGGCGGTGATGGCGGTGGTCAAGGCCGACGGCTACAACCACGGCGCTGTCGAGGTCGGCCGGGCCGCACTGGCGGCCGGGGCCGTTGAACTCGGGGTCACCACGGTCGCCGAGGCGGTGCAATTGCGCCAGGCGGGCATTACCGCGCCGATTCTGTGTTGGCTCAATAATTCCGATGCCGACTTCGGTGCCGCGATCGAACACGATATCGAGATCGGCGTCTCATCCCTGGCCCATCTGCGGGCCGTAGAGGCGGCGGCACGCGGCACCGGCCGGACCGCCATCGTCTCGCTCAAGGTCGACACCGGCCTCAATCGCAATGGTGTCGCGACGCTCGAGTACCCGACGGTGCTCGCGGAGCTGCGTGCCCTGGTGGACGAGCAGGTGGTGCGGTTGCGCGCGATCTTCTCCCATCTCGCACACGCCGACGAGCCGGAACACCCCTACCTCGACATCCAGCGCGACCGGTTCGTCGATGCCATCGCCACCGCCAAGGAATACGGTCTCGAACCGGAGCTGGTCCACCTCGCCAACTCGGCCGCCACCCTGACCCGCCCGGATCTCGCCTTCGATATGGTCCGCCCCGGCATCGCGATGTACGGCCTCACCCCGATACCCGAACTCGGCGACTTCGGTCTGCGGCCCGCGATGACCTTCCAGGCCCGCGTCGCATTGGTGAAGCCGGTCGCCGCCGGAGAAGGCGTCTCCTACGGCCACCAGTGGGTCGCACCGCACGACACCACGGTCGCCCTCATTCCGGCCGGATACGCCGACGGCGTGTTCCGCCCATTGAGCAACCGATTCTCGGTGTGGCTCGGCGGTGCGTTGCATCCCAGTGTCGGTCGCGTCTGCATGGACCAATTCGTCGTCGACCTGGGCGATAACGCGGCAGGCATCGCCGAGGGCGACACCGCGATCCTGTTCGGCGCGGACCGACCGCGGGCCCAGGACTGGGCGGATCTGCTCGGCACCATCCACTATGAGGTCGTGTGCGCACCACACGGCCGAGTGGTTCGGCGCCATATAGGAGGGGGTATCGGATGAGAAACCGCACCGTTGTCGGTGGACTGGCCACCGCCGGTGTGGTCGGCGCGCTGGCGGGCGCACACACCTTGCGGCGCATCGGCGCCCAGGTGCTCTGGCCCGCCCGGGTCGACGAATACCGCGACGAGAACTTCGATCTGTTCGGCGCGGACCGCTCCGGCGCGGTGCTCACCGAAGACGGTGTGCGCCTGGCCACCAGGGAATGCGGTCCGCCCAACGCCCCGGTCACCGTGATCTTCGTCCACGGCTTCTGCAACACCATGGAGACCTTCCACTTCCAGCGCCGCGATCTGGAAAAGCATTGGGGCCCAGGGGTTCGCCTGGTCTTCTTCGATCTGCGCGGCCACGGCCGCTCCGGCACACCGACCACTAGGAGCTGTACCGTCGCCCAGCTCGGCCGCGATCTGGCGGCCGTCATCGAGGCGACCGCGCCGACCGGTCCGGTGGCCTTGGTCGGTCATTCGCTCGGCGGTATGGCGGTGCTGGCCGCGGCCGCGCAGTTCCCGGAGTTGTTCGCGGCGCGGGTGATCGGAATCGGTCTGCTCTCGACCGCGGCGGCCGAGGTCACCTCGGCGGGCATTACCCAGCTCTTGCGCAACCCCGCGATCGACGGCTTCCGTTTGGCCGTGCACACCGCGCCCACCCTGGTGCAGGCCGGGCGCAGCACTGTTCGGCACGTGATCACGCCGATACTGCATGTCAGCTCGTATCACGGGCCGGTGAGTCCCACTCTGTCGCGCTTCTCCACGCTGATGATCGATCGCACGCCCGTCGAAACGATCGTGAAATTCCTCAGGACCTTCGAACTGCACGACGAATCGGCGGCGCTGCCCACGCTCGCGCATCTGCCGGTGCTGGTGCTCGGCGGTGCGCACGATGTAGTCATCCCGTTCCGCAATTCGCGGGCGCTGGCGCGCGAATTGCCCAATAGCGAACTCGTCCGCCTCGATGCCGCCGCGCATATGGCGCACCTGCAATTCCCGGATATCGTCAATGCCGCGCTCGACCGGCTACTGGTGCGCGCCGGTGTCATCGAGCACCCCCCATCAACCTCGGAGGTCGCCGGTGGCTGAACGGCAGCAGCGGATCCTGCCCACCGTCGCCGATACCGAGGCCTTCGGGCGCGAACTCGCCGCCGGACTCGTCGCGGGTGACCTGGTGGTGCTCGACGGACCCCTCGGCGCGGGCAAGACCGCGCTGACTCGCGGCATCGCCGAGGGACTCGGCGTGCAGGGCCGGGTCAGCTCACCGACATTCATCATCGCCCGCCAGCACCGCGCCGGAGCGCGCGTCGGCGCCGAGCCGGTGCCGTTGGTGCATGTGGACGCCTATCGACTCGGCGGTGACCTGGACGAGTTGGACGCGCTGGACCTCGACACCGATCTGCATCAGGCGGTCGTGGTGGTGGAGTGGGGCAAGGGTGTTGTGGAACACCTCGCCGAGCGGCATCTGTACGTGTTGCTCTCGCGCGAGCCGAATTCCGATGTCCGCACCGCGATCTGGGAATGGGTCGGATAGTCCGCGATCGTCGCTGATCGTCGCGGTGGTGTAGCCACCGAGTAGCTCCGCACCGCGCGCAGGTACCACCCGGTATCGTTGGGTCAATCATGCTTGTACTAGCCGTCGACACCGCGACACCCGCCGTTACCGCGGGATTGGTGGAACTGGAGCAGGCCGCATCCGGCACCGGTGCCCCGGCGCGAGTGCGCATCGTCGCCTCGCGCATCCGAGTCGACGCCCGCGCCCATGCCGAGGTGCTCACCCCACAAATCCTCGAATGCCTCTCGGAGGCAGGCCGTTCCAGGGCCGATATCGATGCCGTCGTGGTCGGCATCGGGCCCGGTCCGTTCACCGGACTCCGGGTCGGCATGGCGACCGCCGCCGCCTTCGGTGACGCGCTCGGCCTGCCGGTCTACGGGGTCTGCAGCCTCGACGCGATCGCCTCCGACGCCGTGCTCGAACCCACGATGGTGCCGGACATCACAGCCGAGAGCGAGCTCCTGGTGGTCACCGACGCGCGCCGCCGCGAGGTGTACTGGGCGCGCTACCGTGACGGACGTCGCATCGAAGGTCCGGATGTGAACAAGCCCGGTGATCTGGATCCCGTGCACGCCAGCATGATCGCCGGATCCGCCTCGCACGTCGACCTGTTCGACCTGCCCGTGCTTCCGGCCGAGACGCCATCGCCCGCCGGGCTGGTGCGCGTCGCGGCCGCCGAACTACTGGCGCGCACCGTCCCGGAACCGTTGGTTCCGCTGTACCTGCGCAGGCCGGACGCGGTGGAACGCAGTTACCGCACGCTCGATCGGACGGGGGCGTGACGGCCGTGGAGCCCGGTAGATCCGTGATTCGCATCGAGCCCATGAACGGCGCGGATATCGAACGCTGCGTCGAACTCGAACAGCTGCTGTTCCCGGAAGACGATCCATGGCAGGCGGTGTCCTTCCGCTCCGAACTGGCCGGGCGGCACAACCGCTATATCGTCGCCCGCGACGACACCGGGCGGATGGTCGGCTATGCGGGCATCGCACTGCTCGGCGATGCCGAACACCCCGAGGCCGAGGTGCACACCATCGGCGTCGATCCCGGCTACCACCGCGCCGGCATCGGCACCATGCTGCTGGAGGCGCTGCTCGCCGAGGCGGGCAAGCGCGGCGGACCGGTCTTCCTCGAGGTGCGTACCGACAATGCCCCCGCCATAGCGATGTACGCCAAACACGGCTTCCACATCATCGGCCTGCGCAAGAACTACTACCACCCGAGCGGCGCCGACGCCTACACCATGCGCAGGCCCGAGCTGACCGCCGCGAACCAGGCCTGGGGCCCGCAGCCGAGCGAAACGGCACAACCGAACGAGGTGCTCTCGTGATCGTCATGGGTATCGAAAGTTCCTGCGACGAAACCGGAGTCGGCATCGTGCGCCGCCACGCCGACGGAACCTGCGAGCTGCTCGCCGACGAGGTCGCCTCCAGCGTCGAACAGCACGCCCGCTTCGGCGGTGTGGTGCCGGAGATCGCCTCGCGCGCACACCTCGAGGCCATCGTGCCCGCGATGCGCCGGGCGCTGGCGGCAGCGGGCATCAGCCAGCCCGACGCGCTCGCGGTGACCATCGGTCCCGGACTGGCCGGTGCGCTGCTGGTCGGTGTCGCGGCCGCGAAAGCCTATGCGGCAGCGTGGGATGTGCCGTTCTACGCCCTGAACCACCTCGGCGGACACGTCGCCGTCGACACCCTCGAGCACGGTCCGATGCCGCCGTGCGTCGCGCTGCTGGTCTCCGGCGGGCATACGCATCTGCTGCACGTCACCGATCTGTCCGAGCCGATCGTCGAACTGGGCAGCACCGTCGACGACGCCGCGGGCGAGGCCTTCGACAAGGTGGCCAGGCTGCTCGGCCTCGGCTTTCCGGGCGGGCCCGCGCTGGATGCCGCTGCCGCGCACGGCGATCCGAAGGCGATCGCCTTTCCGCGCGGTATGACCGGACCGCGCGATCCACGCTACGACTTCTCCTTCTCCGGTCTGAAGACCGCCGTCGCCCGCTATGTCGAGGCGGCCCAGCGCAATGGCTTCACCGCCGAGGAGCTGCCGATTCCGGATATCGCGGCGTCCTTCCAGGAATCGGTCGCCGATGTGCTCACCATGAAGGCGGTGCGCGCGGCCCAGGATGTCGGCGTCGACACCCTGGTGCTCGGCGGCGGCGCCACCGCCAATTCCCGAATCCGCTCCATGGCCGAAGAACGTTGTGCGGAGGCCGGATTGCGCCTGCGTGTCCCGAAGCCCCGCCTGTGCACCGACAACGGCGTAATGATCGCGGCCCTCGGTGCTCATGTGATCGCGGGCGGAGCAACTCCATCGCCCTTGACGGTCGCCACCGACCCCGGCCTCCCGGTCTCGGTCAGTCGAGTCGGCTGACTCCCAATAGGGTTCGGATCGCTAACGAAGGCGCGGCTGCCCAGCACAGCGCTCTCCGGTGACCGACACCGAGCGCGCACGCCGGTCAGTCGTGCGGCCCAACCTCCACCACAGCCCCGGACCGACTGGCGGACGACCCCGAATTCGGCTCGAGCGGGAGCGGAATTCGTGATTGCGCGGGTGCCGGCGTCGGACCGAGCGGCACCGTCGACGAGCCCTGGGCCGGACCGTATTCCCGCCCCGACGAGCCTGGCGCAGTCCGGTTACCGAACAGCGGACCGAGCAACTCTGGGAACGGTATCGGCGGCAGGTTCGGATCTGGACGGAGCGTTGGCGCGTTCGGGTTGGTGGTCGCGGCCGGTGTCGAGGCGGTCGAGATGGACGGTTGGCTCCGATCCGGGGTGAGCGAGGGGATATTGGCGCCGGAGGGCCGGTTGGTGCTCTCCCGGCTCGGGCCGGTGGTCGAGGTGCCCGCGCCGGTGGGCGGCACCGCCGACACCGGCGGCGTCGGTAGTTGCGCGCTGCTGGTGGTGCCCGCAGGGGAGATGTCGTCGTCGCCGGTCGGCGCGAATGTCTTTACGCCATAGCCGATGACCAGCCCGACCACCACGATCGCACCCGCCAGCGTGCCGACGACCTTGGTGAAGGTGCCGACGGGCGCGTCGGCCGCGCCGAGCGCGACCACCGGGAATACCGACGGCTGCACCGAATCCGCCACCAGCGCCGCGCCTTTGGCGATCACCGCCTCTGGATCGTCGACGGTGTGCACCGGCAAATTCAGCTCACGGGCGAGGGTGGAGATCACCGCGGGGATATTGGCGCCGCCGCCGATCACGATCACGGCCTGCGGGAACTTGGGCGAGCGCGCGAATGCCGCGGCGGCGAAGACAGCCATATCGCGCAGCAGATCCGAGATCAGTTCCTCGAAATCGGCCCGGGTCAGCTTCAGTGGCTGCCCGGCGACATGGTCGATGGTCACCGCGGGCGCGATCGACAGATGTTCCTTGGCGGCGCGACCGCGGTTGGTCAGCATGCCCCGATTGGGTCGGGTGCCGCGCCGAGCGTAGTGCAGATCGACGAGGTGGTGATAGATCAGCTCATCGATAGCGTTGCCGCTGATCGCGCCGGTGCGTTCGGTGCGCAGGATGTCGGCGTCGGCCTGTTCGGCGACGGTGATGCTGAGGCCGGTCGCACCGAGATCGACGATGGCGACGGTTTCGTAGCGGTCGACCAGTCCGGTGTGGCGCAGATACGTGAGCGCCGCGGTGCCTTCCGGAACCAGCCGCAGATCGCGCTGTTTGCCAGTGGCCGAACGGATTACCTGCGCCTGCTCCTTGCTGCGGTAGGCCACGGCGACGCTGGTCGGCGGGCGACCGGCGGCGGAGTCGACACCGATCGGTTTGCCGCCCGCGAAGCGCGCGCCGACCGGATGCGCGGGGAAGGCCACGTCGTAGGACAGCTGCGTGGTCGGTAGCTGGGTGGTCATCAGCTCGATCGAGGACGCGACGAGATCGCCGAGATCGGAGTGGGCCGCGTCCGCGGAGACCACCCGATAGTCGAAACTCTGCGCGCCATTGGACGCGGTCGCGACCAGCGCCGAGCACACGACCTCGTTACCGGCCGAGATGCCGAGGGATGTTCGCATGTCACCTCCCTTCGAGCGGATGGTCATGGTGTTGCCGACCATCTCGAATGGACAGCCGAAACGCTCGCGTGGATGGCGAACGATTCGGACGCGGGACCCGGCCGACCCGTTGTCCGGATGGGTCGCTGGGACGGCCATGGATCACGTGTGGTCTTGCCCTCTGGTGAAGCTTCTTTTGAGAAACGTTTGTACTGTGACGCTGGTTCGGATTGGTGCTGACGCTGACCTTGTTCTGGCGAAAAGGGGGTACTGCTGTGTGCTGCAGGGTATTTCGTGACGCTTGTTGCTCCCCCCACGACGCCGGTTCATGGCGAACACGGCAAGCGGAGCACGACCGTCGTCAATACTGTCACAATCCGTTATCCGAACGTTACAGATTTGACGAAGTCTTGGGAAGCCCTAGCCCCCTGGGCGTGGCGTGGTTTGCGCCACCGCGCGGCGCGGCTGACGACACGGCCGCGGTGTGGCCGATGACGCCGACTCGGCGCGGCCAACGGTTTGGCACAGTCCAACCTTGAGCGCTGGCACTCTCATGTATAGAGTGCTAGTCGGCACTGTGTGATGTGCGTGTGCCAGTTCGACTACTGAGCAGGGTCCCGGCACCCGCGACGACGGGGCTGATGCGCAGGGTCGAGTCCGGGTGGCCAGTGGTGACTGCTTGCGGGCCGCCCGAAACAACACCGATACCGATGGTCCGGGACAACAGTTCCGGACGACCGCAAATCCCCTGAAAGTGGAGGGCTCAACGTGGCGAGCGTGAACATCAAGCCGCTCGAGGACAAGATCCTCGTCCAGGCCAACGAGGCCGAGACGACGACGGCCTCCGGCCTGGTCATCCCCGACACGGCGAAGGAGAAGCCGCAGGAGGGCACCGTCATCGCCGTCGGCGAGGGGCGCGTCACCGACAAGGGTGACCGCATCCCGGTCGACGTCAAGGAAGGCGACGTCGTCATCTACAGCAAGTACGGCGGCACCGAGATCAAGTACCAGGGCGAGGAGTACCTCATCCTGTCGGCGCGCGACATCCTGGCCGTCGTCACCAAGTAGCCGATAAGGCACATGCGTTCCGCCCCGGTGTCTTTCGCGACCCGGGGCGGAGTGCGTTCGGCCAAGAACACACAGGAGCTGACAACACATGGCAAAGCAGATCGAGTTCGACGAGAAGGCTCGTCGTGCTCTCGAGCGCGGCGTCGACAAGCTCGCCGACGCGGTGAAGGTCACCCTCGGGCCGCGTGGTCGCCACGTCGTGCTCGCGAAGGCCTTCGGTGGCCCCACCGTCACCAATGACGGTGTCACCATCGCGCGCGATATCGACCTCGACGACCCCTTCGAGAACCTCGGCGCCCAGCTCGTCAAGAGCGTCGCCACCAAGACCAACGACGTCGCGGGTGACGGCACCACCACCGCCACCGTGCTGGCCCAGGCGCTGGTGCGCGCGGGCCTGAAGAACGTTGCCGCCGGCGCGAATCCGATCTCGGTCGGTTCGGGCATCGCCAAGGCCGCGGACCTGGTGTCCGAGGCGCTGCTGGCGCAGGCCACCCCGGTCTCCGGCGAACAGGCCATCGCACAGGTCGCCACCGTCTCCTCGCGCGATGAGGAGATCGGCGAGATGGTCGGCAAGGCGCTGACCACCGTCGGCAAGGACGGCGTTGTCACCGTCGAGGAGTCCTCGACGCTGCAGACCGAACTCGTCGTCACCGAGGGCGTGCAGTTCGACAAGGGCTACCTCTCGCCCTACTTCGTCACCGATGCCGACAGCCAGCAGGCCGTCCTCGAGGACGCCTACATCCTGCTGAACCGGGAGAAGATCAGCTCGCTGCCCGATCTGCTCCCGCTGCTGGAGAAGATCGCCGAATCCGGCAAGCCGGTGCTGATCGTCGCCGAGGACGTCGAGGGTGAGGCACTGTCCACCCTGGTCGTCAACTCGATCCGCAAGACCCTCAAGGCCGTCGCGGTGAAGGCCCCGTTCTTCGGTGACCGTCGCAAGGCGTTCCTCGACGATCTGGCCATCGTCACCGCGGGCACCGTGGTCAACCCGGATCTGGGTATCTCGCTGCGCGAGGCGGGCATCGAGGTGCTCGGCAAGGCGCGTCGCATCGTCGTCACCAAGGACGACACCACGATCATCGACGGTGCCGGCACCGCCGAGGACATCGCGGCCCGTGGCGTGCAGCTGCGTCGCGAGATCGAGGCGACCGACTCGGATTGGGATCGGGAGAAGCTCGAGGAGCGACTGGCCAAGCTGGCCGGTGGCGTCGCGGTGATCAAGGTCGGCGCGGCCACCGAGACCGCGCTCAAGGAGCGCAAGTACCGGGTCGAGGACGCGGTGAGCGCGGCCAAGGCCGCCGTCGACGAGGGCATCGTGCCCGGTGGTGGCACCGCCCTGGTGCAGGCTGCCGCCAAGCTCGTCGAACTGCGCGACTCGCTGTCCGGCGACGAGGCCGTCGGCGTCGAGGTGGTGCGCACCGCACTGCAGGCGCCGCTGTTCTGGATCGCCACCAATGCGGGTGTCGACGGCTCCGTGGTGGTCAGCAAGGTCACCGAAGGCAAGGAAGGCTTCAACGCCGCGACCCTCACCTACGGTGATCTGCTCACCGATGGTGTGGTGGACCCGGTGAAGGTGACCCGCTCCGCCGTCGTGAACGCGGCCTCGGTGGCTCGGATGATCCTCACCACCGAAAGCGCCGTGGTCGACAAGCCCGAGGAAGCAGAGCACGACCACAGCCACCACGGCCACGCGCACTGAGTTCACTGCTCAGCTGACGGCCGAATGGCAAAGGCCCTCGGGACATCCGTCCCGGGGGCCTTCGTTTGTGAACAATATGAACGCAACTACCGCACAACAAGTCGAAAAATATCAATCGCGGTAACCGATCTCGCCTCGAGGAGGCGTGACTCAGGATGCGACGGGCGGTTGTTCCGCGGCAATGGCGGCGAGCAACCGGCCGCGCAGGGCGGCGGGCGGCTGGGCCGCCGTCGCCACCGCGAGGGCGGAGAGAACTTCCTTGGTCTGCTGCACTTCGGTCATGAAGTCCGCGCGTAGCGCTGGGTCCTCACCGTCGAGCACTTCTTGTACCGCATTGTGGTCTTCGTCGTCGATCGATCCGAGCGCGACGGTGTGCGCGAGATCGATCTGGGCTTCGTTCATCTCACGTCACCCCCAAACTTTTCTTCAGTCGTGTCAATCCGTCCCGTATGCGGGACTTAACGGTCGGTAACCCTACGCCGAGGTAGGTTGCGACTTCGGCGTAAGTTCGCCCGCCGTAGTAGGCGAGCGATATGGCCTCCCGTTGGGTCTCTGTCAATGTCCCTAGACCATCCAGGACGGCTTGCTGCTCGAGTCGTCGCTCCACTTCTTCGGTGACCTCATCGAATTCATTGCCGAGAACCCTGATCCCGTAAGCGACTTCACGGAGGGTATGGGCCTGCTCGGTGCGGACCCGGTCGACGGCTCGTCGGTGAGCGAGGGTCATTAACCACGTCACCGCGGATCCTTTGGCCGCGTCGAAACTTGCCGCGGTCCGCCAGATCTGAAGAAAGACCTCCTGTGTGGTCTCCTCCGCGTATCCGGGGTCGTGCAGTACGCGTAGCACCAGACCGAAGACGCGCGCACACGTTCGGTCGTACAGCTCAGCGAATGCCTCCTGGTCGGACCGGCCGCAGCGTTCGAGAAGTGCGGCGAGCTCGATACTTTCGGCGGCGCGTGCCGTAACCGCAGAATCCACCCGGATGCCGGGTGGGATGGCTTCTCTTCGGAACGAGTCGCCCTCTGCGGCCGGCGGCCGCGTTGTCACAACGCTCCATTCTGTGTCATCGGTCACTACCGTAGCGGGTCGCTATGGCACCCGATTCGGTGGGGTGTCGGCAAACCGCCTGCTGCCTGGCAACTTTCTGGAAAACTTCGACACGCCAGGTGCTTCCGGGAAGGGACACGCCATGACGCGCCGATGATTATCGTGAAACGCCGGATGTGCAACCGACTTCAGCTTGTGGCCATCGCCGGTTGTTTGCTAGGCATTCGGCGCGCCGCGCCACGCGGATGGGAAGAAGTTCGTTTATACGGCCATACGACGGCGGTTGCGCCGCGCGTGCATCTCGCGCTCGGTTTCGGACATACCGCCCCAGATGCCGTAGGGCTCGCTGACTTTGAGGGCGTGGCTGCGGCACTGCATGAGCACCGGGCAGGCCCGGCAGATCTCCTTGGCGCGCATCTCGCGTGCGGTGCGGGCGCGACCGCGTTCACCGTCCGGGTGGAAAAACACCGCGGAGTCCTGGCCTCGGCAGGATCCTCGCATCTGCCAATCCCAGACGTCCGCGTTCGGTCCGGGGAGGTGGGTAGGCATGGGCATGGTGAACTCCTCGTGGTGCGAGCTCGTCAGCGTTGTCGAGCAGTTGTTCTGCAACAGTTGTGGCCACGGCGCTGCATCGGCGCGGCGTGCCCTGGGCTCGCCTATTGCGGTCGCTGCAATTTCGCGCGGCGCCGACGGTGGCGATGAGTTACGTTAGGTCCAGCCGCGAAATTCCGTCAATAGTTCGATGCAGCAGTTTTCTAAATCTTAAGCTGCGAAATTTAACCTCCGGGCTGTTTACTTTTAACACCTTTCCAGTAATACTGATCGGTTGACCAGCGGCCGGCATCTCTTGGCATGGCGCCAGTATTCCGCATTCCCGCAGGTGGGAACGGGTTCGAGGGTTGCGTCGCGATCGCCGGCCGGTCCACCCTAACGTGTGTCCGGTCACAGCGTCGATCGGCGGGTCCGACGTCTGCTCGATCGGAGATGGCGGAAACGGGGCGCTGAGGTTAATTGCGCGAAACGCATGTGAATTCCAGGCGCACGCGCTACGGGATTGCCAGGACACTTTTACTTGATCGAAACACGACATCGGCGACAGAAATGCTGAACGGTAGCCGGATGTACCCGGCTGGCGGCTTCTCTGCGCGCCGCCACACGTGGCGCGCAGGATAGAGTTCGGCCGTGCTCGCGCCAGCTTCCCCTATATATATCGGGTCCGCCATGCTTGCCGATGCGGCTTTCGGCACCTGCCCCGGACGTGCCGCTACCGAGTTGCCAGCTGCCGTGCGCCCCCTCGATACCTGGTATCGGGCGGTAATTCTGGGTGGCCAGGGGTGCTACGCCGCGGCGCGCGAGGAGTTGCGCTCGCTATCGGCCAGCACCGCCGATCCGGTATTGCTGTCACTCGCCGCGAGCACCGGGGGTTCACTGCTGCGCCAGCTCGGCTGGCACGCCCGCGCCGCGGCCTTCGACGGTCGCGCGGCCGCGCTGATCCTGCCGACCGGATCCGTCGATCGCGACGAATTCGCACCGAATCGCGTCGACGCGGTATGCGATGCGCTGACCGGCCTCGCGGCCGACGCGCTCGGCACCGGCCGTCTCGCACTGGCCACCCGGCTGCTCCGGCGCAGCCATGACGAGTTGACCCGTGCGGGGTCCTCGGCGGGCTGGCGAGCGCTGATCCGCTGGCATTGGGTCTGCGCGGAGACCGCACTCGCTTCCGGGGCCGCCGATACCGCGGCGCCGCACGCCGCGACGGCCCTCGCGCTCGCCGAGGACGGACCCTCGGTTCGGCACCGCGTGAAGTCCAGGCTTTTGGTCGCCGCGACCGCCGCCGCCTCCGGTGACGGCGAACGCGCGCGCGTGCTCGCCGATGAGGTCGCCGAACAGTGCCGCGAGCACGAATTGCTGCCATTGCGTTGGGCCAGTTCGATGTTGCGCGCGGGGGTCTGCACCGGGACTCGCGTGACTGCGGCCGAGGCCGACGCGCGACGGTCTGCCGAGACCATCGGCCGTCGTGGCGGGCACTTTCGTCCCATGAGTGATTCCCGACTCTGATCCCAGAGACCACCGTGTTGCCCGTATCCGCGGGTTGTATCGCTATTGTTAGATCCGTTCCGCCCCTTCGGCGGAAGCACTGTTCATCACCGACGGTGCCACTTGTAACGCCAGGAAATTCTCTGACGATGACGAACACGGGCGAAGAGTTGGACCTCGCCGTCGCTGCCGCTGCGCAGGGCGACAGATCCGCTTTAGCCCAGGTACTCGAAATGGTCCGCCCGTTGGTGGTGCGCTATTGCCGCGCGCGGATCGGCGCCGCGGAGCGTGGACAGCTCTCTGCGGACGACGTCGCGCAGGAGGTATGTCTGGCTGTGATGACAGCCTTGCCCCGGTATCAGGACCAGGGCAGGCCCTTCATGGCCTTTGTATACGGAATCGCTTCGCACAAGGTCGCCGATGCTCATCGCAATGCCGCCCGTAACAAGGCGGAGGCAATGGCCGAAGTACCAGATGTCATATCCACCGACCAAGGCCCGGAACAGCGAGCACTGGAATCCGAAACGAGCAGGCAGATGAACAGCCTGCTCGCGACGCTTCCAGAGAAGCATCGCGAGATTCTGATCCTGCGTTTGGTCATGGGTTTGTCAGCAGAAGAAACCGCAGTCGCCGTGGGCAGTACGGCGGGTGCGATACGCGTCGCTCAACACCGGGCGCTCGCGAAACTGAAGTCACAAGTGGCGAGGGCAGGTGAAATGTATGGCTAGGGATGGCGAGCGCGGTCGGGGCGACTGGAAGGCGCGACGTGGATCGCGAAACAGCGGTCCCTACGCCGGGAGCGATGACACCGGACCGGTGGACATCGCCGCGGTGCGCCGAGACGATGCGCTGATCGATGCCATTGCTAGCAACGGGCCGGTGCAAACCGACAGCGCGGAGGAGTATCAGCTCGCGGCGCTGCTGGCGGACTGGCGAGCGGAGCTGATTTCCCCACCGCTGCCGAGCGAACCGAATCTCGATGAGATCGTTGCCGCGGTCAACCAGGAGATCGGTGCCCGGCAGGTTCGTATCGGCGCGCAGTCCGGTGGGCGACTACGGCTTATTCGTCCGATCCTCGGAGCGGCGGCCGCGCTGGCTCTGGTCATCGGAGGTCTCTCGGCGTTTTCCTATGGCGCCGCCCCGGGTGATCCGCTGTGGCGGGTCAAGGAAGTCGTGTTCAGCGAACAGGCGCAGAGCACCGTGGTGCAACGCGCCGACAATGATCTGGCGAACGCGAAAGTGATGCTCGACCAGGGCAATCCGGATATGGCCAGGCAAAAGCTGGAGGGCGCCAAGGCAAATGCGGAGCTGATCGACGATCCGGTCAAGCGGGACAAGCGGATCAGTGAATTCGACGCGTTGCTCGCGCAGTTGAGCAAGGTCGCCCCGGAGATCGCGAGGTCGCTCGCGCCGAGCACGTCGACGACGACGCCGAGTTCGGTGACCGATGGCAGCACCATCACCGCACCGACCACCAGGCCGTCCGGCGATGGTGGGTCGACCTCCGCGGGGGTGCCGCCGGTCGATACGAAGGCGCCTACAACGACGGAGCCGACGGTGGCGGGTACACCGAATACACCGGGTAAACCCACTGTGCCGACGACGCCGGTGACGACCGAACCGCCGCAGCAGCAGCCGCAGCAGCCGAGTCAGACGCACGCGCCCCAGGGACCGCCGTCCACCGTCGTGGGAACCCAGCCCCCGCCGGTCCAGCCGACGGCGGACACCGGCGTGCCGGTACAGCCGCCGACCCATCAGCAGCCGTCGACCGGTGGTGGCAACACCTTTGTGATTCCCAGTGGTTTGCCTGGTCTGCCCGGGTTGCCCGGATCGGTACCCGCCGCATAATCGGAGTTGGTGCTCCACAAGCGCTTTGGCTTCTAGAGAAGCGCTGAACCCGCAGCCACGCTGGGGCGTACGCATATTCGGACGCCCGAGCGTGTGCGTGGCTCGATATCCGAATTGCCGTGCATGAAACGATTGCCGACCGACGGTCGGCTTTTTGTGTGTCAGCTATTTCACATCGCGCCCGCGCGTCACCGCGCGTGGTACTCGGGGTGCGATATCAGCTGTCGAACCCGTCGAACCCATCGCCGTGGAAGGCCTCGTTCATCGAGGCATCGGCGTATCCCCGGCAGTAGTCCCAGGTGACGTACGCCTCCGGCATCGGATCGTAGGCGGGCTCGTGCGGGCGCACCGTGCCGTCGACCAGCAGCTGAAGCAGGTTGGCGCGCAGCATGTCCCAGTCGTGGTAGTGGTCCTGTCTGCAGTCCTCGCAGCTGACCACAAGTCCTCGGATGCCACGGTGCGCTAGTAGTGCCTCATACACCGCAAGGTCGGCGAGATCCTCCTCGACCGCAAGGCGCTCGTGGGGATCCAGCGGCTCGCCGGGCTCGATTGCGTCGAGTGCGGCGGACGGGTCGGAGGGGTCTCCGGCGAACGGATCCGGCGGCAAGCCAGGTGGTAGATGGTCACGCACACCCCCACGGTACGCAGAACAGGGTGCTCTTCGCCAGCTATGTGGCGCGCCAGTTTCGGCGATGGGCTCAGTTCATCGGTGTGTTTGCGGGGCAGATACCATGGTTTGCAGGCCCGGCCGGTACCCGACATCGCTGGCGGAGCCGCCACCGTCCATTCCATCAGTCCACGACGCCGGTCATCCGGCGTTCGTTGCTTTCGACGTCCAGGAGGGGTCGATCCGAATGAGTAATCCCGTATCGGGCGAACGAATCGCGGTCCGCCCTCCTACGGGTGGTGACGATCCGAACAAGATCGCCATGCTCGGCCTTACGTTCGACGATGTGCTGTTGCTACCGGCCGCTTCGGATCTCATCCCCAGCTCGGTGGAGACCTCCAGCCAGCTGACCCGCGAGATTCGGCTGCGCACCCCGCTGTGCAGTTCCGCGATGGATACCGTGACCGAGGCGCGGATGGCCATCTCCATGGCGCGCGCCGGCGGCATGGGTGTGCTGCACCGCAACCTGGCCGTCGCCGATCAGGCCGCGCAGGTCGAGACGGTGAAGCGGTCCGAGGCGGGCATGGTCACCGATCCGGTGACCTGTCGTCCCACCGACACCCTGGCCGAGGTCGACGCCATGTGTGCGCGCTTCCGCATCTCCGGTCTGCCGGTGGTGGACGAGACCGGCGCGCTTGTGGGCATTATCACCAACCGTGATATGCGCTTCGAGGTGGATCAGAACCGCCGGGTCGCCGATGTGATGACCAAGGCGCCGCTGATCACCGCGCAGGAGGGCGTCACCGCCGAGGCCGCGCTCGGCCTGCTGCGCCGCCACAAGATCGAGAAGCTGCCGATCGTCGACGGCGACGGCCGCCTGCGCGGACTCATCACCGTCAAGGACTTCGTCAAGACCGATCAGTATCCGAACGCCACCAAGGACCGCGACGGCCGCCTGCTCGTCGGCGCCGCGATCGGCGTCGGCGAGGACTCCTGGTCGCGCGCGATGACTCTGGCCGACGCCGGGGTGGACGTGCTCATCGTCGATACCGCGCACGGCCACCAGGCCGGTGTGCTGCAGATGGTGACCAAGGTCAAGGCCGAGGTCGGCGATCGCATCCAGATCGTCGGGGGCAATGTGGCCACCAGGGCCGGTGCGGCCGCGCTGGTCGAGGCGGGCGCGGATGCGGTGAAGGTCGGTGTCGGGCCCGGCTCCATCTGCACCACCCGCGTGGTCGCCGGTGTCGGCGCGCCGCAGATCACCGCGATCCTCGAGGCCGTGGCCGCGTGCAAGCCGCACGGTGTTCCGGTGATCGCCGACGGTGGCATCCAGTTCTCCGGTGATATCGCCAAGGCCATCGCGGCGGGCGCGTCCACGGTAATGCTCGGCTCGCTGCTGGCCGGTACCGCCGAATCGCCGGGTGAGCTGATCCTGGTGGGCGGCAAGCAGTTCAAGAGCTACCGCGGCATGGGTTCGCTCGGTGCCATGCAGGGCAGGGGCCAGGCCAAGTCCTACTCCAAGGACCGCTACTTCCAGGATGACGTGCTCGCCGAGGACAAGCTGGTGCCCGAGGGCATCGAGGGCCGGGTGCCGTTCCGCGGACCGGTCAACCAGGTGATCCACCAGCTCGTCGGCGGGTTGCGGGCGGCCATGGGCTACACCGGGTCGCAGTCCATCGCCGATCTGCAGGAGGCGCAGTTCGTGCAGATCACGGCGGCGGGGCTCAAGGAGAGCCACCCGCACGACATCACCATGACCGTCGAGGCGCCCAACTACACTGGTCGCGGCTAGCCTGCTCGACAGTGGTGTACGGGACCGTCCGGTCCGTGCATGATTGAGCTTGTTCGCAGGTCGTCGTGGTCCAGAGCCGCGACGGTCGGGCGAAGCGAGTGGTCGGGGATTACGAGTCCCGATGGCCAGGTCCCCGCTCTGTCGACCACGACGGAGCGAGTCCTACGAGCGATCCGTTCGCGGCCCGCCTCGCGTGAGTCGTCGAAACGTGTGCACACAGGTGCCAGTCTCGACGGCTCGGACGCGAGACATCAGGGGCCGTGAACACGCCGCGCCAGCGCGGCCAAAATAAAGGAGAAGACGCGTGCGCGACATGGTCGAGATCGGCATGGGCCGGACCGCCCGGCGTACCTATGAACTGGACGACGTCGATATCGTCCCGTCGCGGCGGACCCGTTCGTCGAAGCAGGTATCGCTGGCGTGGCAGCTGGACGCCTACCGGTTCGAGATCCCGTTCCTGGCGCACCCGACCGACGCGCTGGTCTCGCCGGAGTTCGCCATCGAACTCGGCAGGCTCGGCGGACTCGGTGTCATCAACGGTGAGGGGCTGTGGGCCCGGCACGCCGATGTCGCCGCGAGGATCGATCAGCTGCTCGAGCTCGTCGCCAAGGGCGGGTACGAGCGTGCCGTCGGGCTGCTGCAGGAGCTGCACGCCGCGCCGATGCAGCCGGATCTGCTGGCCGCCGCGGTCGCGCAGGTGCGCGCCGCCGGTGTCACGGTTGCGGTGCGGGTCAGCCCGCAGAACGCACGTGCGCTGACCCCCGCGCTGGTGCAGGCCGGTATCGACCTGCTGGTGGTGCACGGCACCATCATCTCCGCCGAACATGTCGGCGACGGTGAGCCGTTGAACCTCAAGACCTTCATCGCCGAACTCGACGTGCCGGTGGTCGCCGGTGGTGTCAGCGATCACAAGACCGCGCTGCATCTGATGCGCACCGGGGCCGCGGGCGTGATCGTCGGCTACGGCTCCTACCCGGGTGCCACCACTACCGGCGAGGTGCTCGGCATCGGGGTTCCGATGGCGACCGCGATCGCCGACGCCGCCGCCGCGCGCCGCGACTACCTGGACGAGACCGGTGGACGCTATGTGCACGTGATCGCCGACGGTGATATCGCGACCTCGGGCCAGCTGGCCAAGGCCATTGCCTGTGGCGCCGATGCGGCCATGCTCGGCGTGCCGTTGGCCCTAGCCGCCGAGGCGCCCGGTCGCGGCTGGTACTGGCCGTCCTCGGCCGCGCATCCGTCGGTGCCGCGCGGTTCGCTGCTGCACGTGGAGGATCCGTGGGATCTGGGCGGCGAACTGTCCGGTGATACCGGCGAAACCGTGCGCCCGAGTCTGGAGCGGGTACTGTTCGGGCCCTCCGACGATCCGTTCGGCTCGCTGAATCTCGTTGGCGGCCTCCGCCGTTCGATGGCCAAGGCGGGCTACTCCGACCTCAAGGAATTCCAGCGGGTCGGGCTGAGCGTGCGCGCCTGACCACACAGTTTTCGCGCAGCACGGTATTCGGTGAGCTGCGCCGACGCTGGCGCGGCGTTCAGCGGACGCGGGTCGGCGCGGTGTGTTCGCGCAGGAACTGCCGGATGACGGCGTTGACGGGTTCGGGGTGCGTCATCGTGACGGCGAGGCGTGCGCCCGCGATCTCGACGTAGGTGGATACGGTCAGCCCCTTGGCCAGTTGTTCGGCGCGGTCGCGGGCGATGCCGCTGTCGGTGGCGTGAATCACCAAGGCGGGGCAGGTGATTTCGGATAAGCGGTCCAACACCGAATCGCGGCCGAGCAGACAGCCCGCGGCGACTTCGATGCCGCGGCGGTCGCGGACCAGCCAGCGTTTGGTCCAGATCGAGCGGTACCACTCGTCATCGCCGATCAGCCAGTACGCGAGTTGTTCGACGGCCTCCTGCCGGGAGCCGTCGTCGTACCACTCGTCCAGGAATTTCTGGGTCGCGGTGGACTGTTCGGGTGTCGGGCCGTGCGCCTCGGTGCTGATCAAGATCAGCGCGGAGACCCGCTCGGGTGCGATGAGCGCGGTGCGCAGCGCGGTGAACCCCCCTTGCGCGGTACCGCCGAACACCGCGCGTTCGACGCCGAGATGGTCCAGCACGGTGAGGGCATCGCGCGCGGCGGTCCAGTAGGTGAACGGCAGCCCCGAGTCCCTGGTGCGGCCATGTCCACGCGCATCCCAGGACACGATCCGGAATTCCGGTGCGAGCGCGGCCATCTGGGACGCGAACATCGTTCGGTCCATGAAGAATTCGTGTGCTAGTAAGACCACCGGACCGTCGCCGCCGCTGTCCTCGTAATGGATGTCGGCGTCTATCGCACGGGCGAAGGGCACGGCATGAGGATAACCAGCGGTGCGGGGGTGCGCGGGGCGATTCAGCCCCTCACTAAACTGGGTGCGTGGCAGAAACCCAGAGACCGGTCCTCGTCGTCGACTTCGGCGCACAGTACGCCCAGCTGATCGCCCGGCGGGTCCGTGAATCGAGTGTGTTCTCGGAGGTGATCCCGCACACCACCACGGTGGATGAGATCGCCGAGAAACAGCCGCTCGCGGTGATTCTGTCCGGCGGACCGTCCAGTGTGTACGCCGAGGGCGCGCCGCAATTGGATGCGCGGCTGTTCGATCTGGGCATTCCGGTATTCGGCATCTGCTACGGATTCCAGGCCATGGCGCAGGCGCTCGGCGGCACTGTCGCGCACACCGGCACCCGCGAATACGGCCGCACCGAGCTCAGCATCGACGGCGGTGTGCTGCACGGCGGCCTGCCGACCAAACAGCCGGTGTGGATGAGCCACGGCGACGCGGTCACCGACGCGCCCGAAGGCTTCGAGGTCACCGGTACCAGCGCGGGTGCGCCGGTCGCCGCGTTCGAGGACCGGGCCCGCAAGCTGGCCGGTGTGCAGTACCACCCCGAGGTGCTGCACTCGCCGCACGGCCAGCAGGTGCTCAGCCGCTTCCTGCACGACCTCGCCGGAATCCCGGCCACCTGGACCCCGGCCAATATCGCCGATTCGCTGATCGCCGCGGTGCGCGAGCAGGTCGGCGACGGTCATGCGATCTGCGGGCTGTCGGGCGGTGTGGACAGCGCGGTCGCCGCCGCGCTGGTGCAGCGTGCCATCGGTGACCGGCTGACCTGCGTGTTCGTCGATCACGGCCTATTGCGCGCCGGGGAGCGCGAGCAGGTGCAGCAGGACTTCGTCGCCGCGACCGGCGCCAAACTGGTGACCGTCGACGCGGTGGACAAATTCCTCGGTGAGCTGAAGGGCGTCACCGATCCGGAGGAGAAGCGCAAGATCATCGGGCGGGAGTTCATCCGGTCGTTCGAGGATGCGGTCTCCGAGGTCGTCGCCGCCGATGGCGAGGTATCGGATTCCGGTCCGGCCGTCGAGTTCCTCGTGCAGGGCACCCTGTACCCGGATGTCGTCGAGTCCGGCGGCGGCTCGGGCACCGCGAATATCAAGAGCCACCACAATGTCGGCGGTCTGCCCGACGATCTGGAGTTCGAACTCGTCGAGCCGCTGCGGCTGCTGTTCAAGGACGAGGTGCGCGCGGTCGGCCGCGAACTCGGGCTGCCCGAGGAAATCGTTGCCCGCCAGCCGTTCCCGGGCCCCGGCCTGGCCATCCGCATTGTCGGCGAGGTCACTGCGGACCGGCTGGACACGCTGCGGCAGGCCGATGCCATCGCGCGCGAGGAGTTGACCGCCGCCGGTCTGGACCGCCAGATCTGGCAGTGCCCGGTGGTGTTGCTCGCGGATGTCCGCAGTGTCGGCGTACAGGGTGACGGCCGCACCTACGGTCACCCGATCGTGCTGCGCCCGGTCTCCAGCGAGGACGCCATGACCGCGGACTGGACCCGTCTGCCCTATGACGTGCTCGAGCGGATCTCCACCCGCATCACCAATGAGGTGGCGGAGGTCAACCGAGTGGTCCTCGACGTGACGAGCAAGCCGCCGGGCACCATCGAATGGGAGTGATCCGCGATCGGGGCTGATCGAGGCGGTTTCGGGAGTACCGTCAGCCGGGAAGACCAGTTCTCAGGGGGTCCGGATGGCAGCGAAGAAGCCGCTCTGCACAGTCAACGCGGTCGTCGAGGCCCCGTGCGGGGTGGTGGCCGCGCTGCTCACCGCGGTCAGTGCGGGTCCGGTCGGTTCGGACAATGCCTTCTTCCTCGCCGACGGTCCGGATCCCGCGATTCGGTTGCGCGGTGGCCCGAGCGAATTCCGGGCCGCGATCGCGGGTGATCGCACTGGGATTCGGGTCGAGGTGGATCGGGCGCAGGCCATGCTCGCGGTGGAGGGGCAGTGGTGGTTTCGCGCCGAATGCCGAGTGTTGCCGCATCCGAAGGGATCTCGGATGATCCAGCAGGTGTTCAATGTCGCCACCACCGGGCGGTGGATGGTGCCGATGATCGCGCGCGGTGTCGAAGGGAAGCAGCGGCAGAGTATGCAGCGATTGCTGGATCGGATCAGTGAACATCTCGGCTGCTCGGCCTATTTGGAGTAGGGGTGTCGTCGGTGGCGCGCCGTGCCGCGCTATTCGGCGTGGTCGGTCCGAGTCGGCTGGATGTGCCGCCGAGAACGAATTGCCCGAGTAGTAGACCGCCGCCGAGGTAGCTGCGGTTCGGTGTCAGTGGCATGAACCGGCCCAGTGGAATTCCCACGTGGTCGGTCGGTTGGTCGTCGATGTCGAACTGTTCCATGGGCATTGGCGTTCTCCTGCGCCGGAAAGACAATGGCCCGTCGTGGCGGCGGGCCATTGGTGTCGGTTCATTCGGTTGTCGATCAGTGCGGTTTGCGTGGGGAGATGACCAGCAGGATGCCGACCACGATGGCGGCGATCACGACGACCCAGCCGAGCGAGACGACGCCGCTGGCGGTCGTGGTCGGGCCGGTGAAGGCCCAGATGCTGACGCCGAGGGCGAGCAGGCCGACGATCAGCAGCGAGACCGACGGTCCACGCTTGGTTGCGTTGTTATCGGTTGGGTCAGCCACGGTGCACCTCCGCATTGCCGGTCCGGACATGGACTTTCAGGTCCAGCATCGGTGTGCCGTCGGCGTGCGGGCCGGTGATCCCGGTGGGGCAGTGGACATCTCCCAGATTGACGGTGCAGTCGGTGCGCACCGCCATCCCCTCGGGCAGCAGGATCTTGGCATCGCCGAGCTGGACCGCGACCTCGACGGTCCGGTTCTCGGTCAGCTTCAGTGACCGCAGATCCAAAACGCCGGTCCCCACGGTCAACTCGTACCTCGGGGCCAGGTCGGTCATCGAGGTCGGCGTCCAGGTGCGATCTCCGATGGTGGCGCTGTCGAATTCGATCGGGCCGATCATCGAGGCCAGCACCACGAATCCGGCGAGCGGCGCGGTCAGTACCAGTAGGCCGTAACCGCGGCGCAGGAACGCGCCGACCACCAGACCGAGGCCGATCACCCCCAGCGCCACCGCGCCGATGCGCCCGGGTGTCATCCAGTCCTCGCCCGAGGCGGCCAGTGCGCCCGCACCCGCGGCGGCCAGAATGGCCAGGCCGAGCACCACCGCGGTCAGTCGGGAGCGGGGGCGCTTGGGCGGGGGTGCGACGACGGTGGTGGTCGGGGTGGGTTCGGGGAGGTCCCAGGCGAGTGGGGCGACGCCGAGCGGGTCCCAGGAGGGTGGGGTTACGGCGGTCGGTGTCGGTTTCGCGAGGGCCGCGACCGGGGGTCGGGATGCGCTTGTGCCGGAGCCGGATTCGGATTTCGACGAGCCGCCGCTGGTACTCGCGGTGGGGGTGTCGGTGTTGTTCGCGTTCGGCGTGGCGGCAGCCTTATCGAGAGACGGGCTGCCTGGCACATTGGATGTCGTGCCCGGTGTTGTGGCGGCGGCGGTGCCGATCGGTGTCGCGCCGTTGTCGGGCTGGGTGGTCTCGATGCCGCCTCGGGAAATGGCTTCCGCGTCGCCCTTATCGAGTAGCACCGTGTCCTTACTCAGCGGCACCGTCTCGGCACCAGCTGGCGGAGCGCCCGCATCGGTCGGCGTGCTGCCTTTTTCGATCAGTTCGGTTTCGGCGTCGTCTTTATCGGCGTCGTGCAAGAGGGCCGTGTCCGGATCTGCCGGCTGCGTCGGTGCCTCCTGGACCGGATTGTCCGGAACGTAGGCGTCCGGCAACTTCGTGTACGGGGTGTACATGCTGGTCGGCGGGACATCGGGCGAGTAGAAATCGCCGGACACCGTGCGCTGCGGAAATACGGCACCGGGATAGCCGGTCGCGGTGAGACCGCCATCGAAGGCGCCGAGCGCACTGGTGCCGGGCGGCGGCTGCGGATTGCGCATATGCAGCATCCACCAGCCGGCCAGCATCAGTGCCATGCTGATCAGGCCCGAGCCCGCGAGTCCGACGCCGACCGGTCCCATGGTGCTGACCGCGATGGCGAGCGCCACGATCAAGACAATGGTCTTGGTCTGCGACTGCGAGCTGTGTCCCTTGCCGAGCAGCGATTCGGCCGCGGACGACTGATCACCCGCCTCGCTCAGCAGCAGCCAGGCGAGCAGGTACAACACGATGCCCGCACCGCCGAAGATAGTCGACACCACCAGCGCGACCCGGATGAGCACCGGATCGATGCTGTACCGCTGCCCGAATCCGGCCGCGACGCCGGCGATCGGACCTTGCCGCGGCAACCGGACGGGCCGCGTCTGCCACATCTGGTGAAGCTGATCGCCGAAGGTCGTTTTCGTCATATTTCCCATGGTGGTGCTGACCAGCACTTCGGCGCATCGGGGGGAACCCTGAGAAAAACTCTGATCTCTTTGGACCAAGCGGTCTGTTGTTCAGTCGCAAGGTGGACGGTAGGGAAGTTGGGGGAGGTAGCGCTGCCACAGTTCGGGAGTCATGAGCGTCGCGGTAGCCCGGCAGATGCGATCGATGGCGTGCTGCTCGTCCAGATCCCACAGTCGACGTGCGCCGTCGCTGCTCGAGGCGGACAGATAGTTGCCCTGTGGATGGAACTGGATGAACCAGACGTTGGTGCCGGGCGGAGCGATGGAACCGGACAGAAGGCGGGGATGACGGCGATCGGTGAAATCCCACAACCGCACCGAACCATCGTTTCCGCTGGTGGCCATCGTCCGGCCGTCGGGGCTGAAGGAGGTCGAGATGATCGCCAGATTATGTGCCGTGACCCGATCACCGATCGGTTCGGGCGATGCCGGGTTACCGATGTCCCAGACCTGGAAGGTTTCGTTGGCCACAGTGACGGCGGTGCGGCCGTCGGGGTGCATGATCACGTCGAGCATCAGCGACGAGCGCTGCGGCGGGGAGGTACCTACCCGGACAGGGTGGTCCGGGTTCGAGATATCCCACAGAGCCAGCCTGGTTCGCAGGGTCATCGCTGGTGAACTCGGTTCGGACAGCGTCGCTTCGATGATCGCGAGGGTGGGCCCGGTCGGATTGAATCCGATGGCTTGGACCTGCGCGGGAGCCACGGATGTCGGTGTTCCCAGTGGCACTGGGCGGGAGCGGTCCGCAATGTTCGCGAGTTGGAAGGTCTCGACCTTGGGATCCAGAGTCCGCGCCGCCAGGGTCCAGTCGCGGTTGAAGCTCAGGCGCGACCATTGCGACGACGCGGCCTGCCAGTCGCCCGATATCCGAATGTGCTTCGGGTCGGAGAGGTCGATATGGACCAGCGGCCCCATCGCACCGTCCCGCGCTATCAGGGACTTTCCATCAGGGCTCAAGGCCTGGATCGATGAACCCGGCTTCGTCCTGAGTTCCCCCATCCGGACCGGTTCCCGGGGGTTGCCGGTATCCCATACGACGAATGTGCCGTCGCTGGAATCGCTCACCATTCGGGTGCCGGTGGCATCGAATATCGGACTCCTGCCCCAATCGGTGTGTCCATTCAGTACCGCAGGAGCCAGAGTCCACAGCCGCACGATTCCCTCGGTGCCACCGACGGCCAGCATCTTTCCGTCCGAGCTGAATGCCAGCCCCGTCGGTTCACCAGTACACCGGGTGGGAATTCTCGCGTCGTTGAGGCAGTGGGACGGAATCGCCGACAGCGGGGCACCCAGCGGGGTCGGCTGCGCGGGATCGGCGACATTCCATAGTTTTGCGCCGGTGGCACCGCCGGTCGCCAGTGTATGGCCGTCCGGGCTGAAGGCGAGCAGGGGGACGGGCTGCTGAACCACGTTATCCATCAGTGGATTTCCGAGTGGGCGCGGGTGAGCGGGATTGTCGACAGCCCATAACTGGGTCACGCTGACATAGGTGTGCCGTACGGTCAGGCGTGGACCGGCCAGAGCGAATGCGGTGTTATCGGGGCTGAACCGGATTGCTTCGACATCGTGGGCTACCTCGAATGGTGTTCCAGCGCGGGTGATCTCCCCCGCATCCGGGACGGACCACAATTCGACCGTCGCGGTACTGCGGTCCCAGTCACTGGTCGCGACCGCCAGTAGTCGCCCATTGCCGCCGAACGCGAACGCGGACAGGTCCCGATTGTGCGGTGCGGGGATGAAGCGCCCCTGGATCGGTTCGGCCGGATTGCCGACATCCCACAGGGTGATGCCTCTGTCGCGCATGGACCCGACTGCAAGCGTCCGCCCGTTCGGACTGAAGGACACCAGATAACCGGTGTCGCTGGTGGTCGTCGGCGGTGATCCGAACAGCCGGGGATGCGCCGGATCACGGACATCCCACAGCTGCGGCCGCGCCGAAGTGCCGGTGGTCGCGAGCACCGTGCCATCGGGGTTGAACGCCATGGACATCGCCCCGGAAGGGGATTCGCGTAAGGGCTCGCCCAGCAGGCGGGGATGTCGCGGATCGGCGACATCCCAGAGGCGGATGGTGTTGTCGTTGCTCGCTGAGGCCAGCACCCGGCCATCCGGTCGGTAGGCGATGGTCCTTATGCCCTCCTCATGTGCAACGAATGGGATTGCGAGGGGGACGTTCTGGGTCGCGAGCAACCGGGCCCGCACCTCGGGATCGCCCGGCCTGAGTTGTTCGGCAACGAGATATAGCTGCGCGGACACCGATGGATCGATTTGCTGTAGCCGATCCGCCTCTGCCAGTACGGATCCGAAGTTCTTGTCGTTGCGTTGCTGTTCAGTGAGCTCGACCTGTGCGTAGGCGACCGTGCCGAGTACCAGTAGGCCGACGCCGAGCATGGCGAGGACTACCCGGGTCGCAGACGACCGTCTGCGGGTATGCGCTCGCGCTGCTCGGGAACGATCGAGGAAGGCGCGGATCTGGCCGCCGACCAGAGGGGGATCGATATGACCGAGAGCGGTCTCGAGCCGGGTGCCCCGATAGAGCAGTGAGGGATCCTGTCCGGTCGAATCCCATTCCGCGGCATCGGCTTCCAGCCGCTGGCGGACCAGGTAGCCGACGCGGTCTTCATCGATCCAGGTGTGCAGGCGCGGCCACGCATCCAGCACGATCTCGTGGGTCAGGTACACCGAGCCGGAGTCGAGGGTGATGAGGCGCGTACGAGCCAGCAGTTCCAGTGCGGCCGTGGCGGATACCGGGTCGGTGGTGCGTTGCAGCAGGTTCGGGCGGGCGGCGATGCGCCGGGTATCACGCGAATCATTGGCCACGGCAACGAGTCCGAGCAGGACATCCTTCGCGCAGGACTGCTGGGTGTCGGACAGTTCGCTCCATGCCTGTTCGGCGGTGGCGGCGATGGAGCCGACGACACCGCCCGCCTTGCGATATCCGGCGACGGTGAGTTTGCGGCCTTCGCGGTGCTGCCAGGTGGCGGCCATGACGTGGGAGAGCAGCGGGAGCGCGCCCGGATCGTAGCTCTGGCGGTTCTCGTGATCGCCGACTCCGCAGAGTTCGGTGATCACCAGTTCCTCCAGGCCGGACTCCAGTTCGAGCCCGGCGCGGTTGGCCGGTCCGGTGAGCGCCTGCGCGAGTTCCTCCAGCCGCATGGGGCCGAGCAGATAGCTGCGGTGTTCGAGGGCGCGCTGCAGGATCGGATAGTCCAGGCACTGGGCGTAGAAATCGGCGCGCAGGGCGATGATGACGGTAATGGCATCATCGGCCCGAGTCGCGCAGCGGTCCAGAACATTCAGAAAGGCATCGCGCTCGCGTTCATCCGGACAGGCGGTGAAAAGCTCCTCGAACTGGTCCACGATCAGCAGGCGCCGCTGGTCGGTGCTCCACTGATCGAGTGCCGCGAACACCTCGTCCGCGGACGGATTTGCCATCGAGTTGTCCGCGTGAAAAGCGTTCGCCAGCGCCGAAAGTGGTGTCGTCCCCGGCGTCATGGCCGCGGTCGACCAGTTGTCGGCGGTGACGGTGGGAATGAGTCCCGCCGCCAGCAGCGACGACTTGCCCGCACCCGATGCGCCGATCAGTACGACAACGCCGCCCGCGTAGGAGGCGGCGCCCTGGACCAAATCGGCGAGTTCGGCAGTGGACCGGGTTCTGCCGAAGAAGATGTCTCGGTGCTGTTTGCGATACGAGGTGAGCCCTAGGTAAGGGCAGGCGGCATCGTCCTCGTCATCCGGTGTCCAGGTGATGGCGGCCTGCCAGAGCCGCTGCCATTCCCGGACTTCCAGCAAGCGCCGAGCGGTCTGCGGCTCGGCCTTCCTGGCCAGGTCGACCAGGGTGAGCACCACCGGAAGTAGCGATTCGAACCGGGCCGGAACATTGCGCCCCGCCTTCCAATCACTGATCCGCTGCACCGAAGCACTCGCGGCAGCCCGCGTACCTTGCGCTGCCCGCATCCGCGCTTCGGCCGCAGCCGCCACTCGCCGCAACGTCGGATTCCCCGCAGCCACAAAGAGATCGGCAAACCGTTGCGCGAAAACGGCACGTGGTGATCGGATTTCCCCCCGGTCTTCGGCGGTGTCCCCGGTCACCACGTGCGCCCGGCAAAATTCTTGGGCGACACAGACATAGGGTCAATTTACCGGTTCGGGGGTCTGGTACGGATCGAGCGGCGATGCGATATCGCATCGCCGCTCGAGGCTTGCCGGGTTTACAGGAAGATTCGGTCTCCTGTCACCGCGTCGGCGGCGGTGACGTCGGGCGATACTCCCGTCAGGGTCACGTAGGACTGGATGGTGAGTGGTCCGCCGCAGTTCTTCACGATCAGGTGGTAGTCGTGGCTGACCAGGTAGCCGGTGCCGCCGTGAGCCAGGTCCTTCGTGCCCACTTCGATCGGCTGGATCTCGCCGGGCGCGATCGACATGTCGAGGCTGATCCCGGCGTAGATCTTCGGGCCGATGCTGGCATCGAAGTTCGGTGACATCGAGTCTTCGCCGCCGCTGACACCGATGCTGAACCCGGCGTCGAAGCCGATTCCGGCCTGGATGCCGATGGTGAGATCGACATTCACGGCGCAGGCGACGAGGTAGCCCACCTTCATGGTGCCTGTCGCATTCGTGGGAATCGTGCCGTAGAAGGTGTTGTCCAGGAACACCTCCCGGTTGGTCGGCATGCCGTTGAGCGTACATTGCGGAATTGCTCGTCCATGTGGCCGACGGTCATCTCGAATCCCGCTGGGCCCGAATAGTTCTTCTCATGCGGTGCCATCCCCTGGGCATTGGCGAATGGCGCACTCGTCAAGGCGACTCCGACCAAGGTGGCGGCGGTGACCAGTACCGACTTGATATTCATGGTTTCCTCCCCGAGTGCTCCGACCCCTGCGGAGCGAGTGCTGCCGTCTCCGGCTGCGGTGTTGAATGGGACGTTTTCCGGCCCGAAAGAAACGTATGGTGCGCGGCTGTGAGCTGCCTAAGACATTGATCGGTGTTCGAGCTGAAAAGCACTGGTAGACCTGCCTGGCGGCAGTTATCCGGTCCGGCGGTGCACGGATCCGCGACGGATCCGTCGGTTATCCGCTCAGGGCGTCGCAAGATGCCTGAGCTCGATATAAGAACGGCAGTTCAGCGTGACTTTCTTGTCCGGACCGGACAGGACTCGGCGGTCCGCGCATGATCACCACGTCTGAGAACGCCGTAGCGTTGCGGTGATATCGGACAAACGGGAGAAATAAGTGTCACGCACCAGGTTCGCCGTAAGCGTTTGCGTTGCTACGGCATTGGCGGGTACCGCCTTCACCAGCGCGCCAGCATCCGCTGATGTGCTGCCCAACCTGACCGGCCCCGCGGTTCCCGCGATCGCCGACCTCAACGGCGACGGCTACACCGACGTCGTGTTCAGCGATTTCGTGCTCGGGTTCGGAGTGTCGGTTTTTCTGGGAAGACCCGGCGGAGGCTTCCAGCCCGCCGTCCGCTACGCCACCGGCGGCCAAGCGGACTACGTCGCCATCGCGGACTTCGATCACGACGGCAAACTCGATATGGCCGTCACCAACTTCACCACGAGCGACGTCTCCATACTGATGGGCAACGGCGACGGCACTTTCGCCGAGGCCGTCAACTATCCGACGGACCTGGCCCCCGGGGCGGTCGTCGTCGGCGATTTCGACCACGACGGCAACCCCGACTTGGCCACCTCCAACCAGGCCCCGTCATGGTCGGTGCTCCTGGGCAAGGGCGATGGCACCTTCCGCGCGGCATACACCCTCTCCAGCAACCTGGGCGTCGGCTCCGGGTCCGCCGACGTCGCGGACTTCGATGGGGATGGCAACCTCGACCTGCTGCGCGGCAACTACGTCAACAGCACCATCCAGATCTACCGCGGCCACGGTGACGGCACCTTCGCCGCCCCGACCACGTTCAGCGAGGGTGCCCAGACCGCCTGGTACGGCATGGCGCGTGACATCAACGCCGACGGCAAGCCCGACATCCTCTTCTCCAACCTGGTCGCAGGCACCGTATCCACGCTGTTCAACAATGGTGACGGCACCTTCGGCGCGCTCCGGGCATATCAAACCGGCGGTCTGCTCCCGCAGTGCTTCGACCTCGCCGACCTCAACGGCGACGGCCTGCTCGACATGGTGGTCGCCAACGGCGGCACCTCCAGCATCAGCGTGCTGCTCGGGACCGGCAACGGCACCTTCGGCCCGCCGCGCACCTACCCCTCCGGCGGGCTCGTTCCCCTGTCCACCCCGATTCTCGCCGACTTCAACGACGACGGGAAGATCGACGCGGTCATCGGCAACACCGGCACGGGGAACATCACCCTGCGCTACGGCAATGGCGATGGCACTTTCGGTCCCACCATCGACTATTCGGCCTGATCGACCGCCACGGGTTCCCGTCACCGATAGATCAGGGTGATTCCTGATGGTCGGTGTCGGTGGGCCGTGCCAGTATCGAAGACATGTACCCGTCCACGCCCGCGTTCGATGCTGCCCGAGGGGACGACCCCCGCAGTGCCGCGTGGGGCGCTGGGCCGGGTTCGGGCGTCGCGTCCGGGTATGCCCCGGGGCCCGGGCGCGGCTTCGGCCCTGCGCCGGTGCTGTTGTACACCGAGCCGCCGTATCCCAGGATGGTGCGGCGCTCGGGTGGCCGGATCGTCGGCGGTGTGGCCGGTGGTATCGCCGATCACCTCGGGCTCGACGTCTTCAAGGTGCGGATAGCGTTCGTCTTGCTGTCCGCGCTGGCGGGGGCGGGGATCGTCGCCTACGGGATGCTGTGGATCTTCACCCCGGGCGGCCACGATGCGGTGAAGCCGACCGGTCGGGAGCGCCGTCAGGCGATCGGGCTGGCCCTGCTCGGCATCGGGCTCGCGGTCGGGGTGTCGTGGTTGCTGAGCGGAACCGCGGCGAAGGTGATCGTGCCGATCGTCGTGGTCGCGGTCGGTGCGGCGCTGGTGTGGCGCGAGTACGACACCGATGGCCCGCGATCGCTACTCGGGCTGCCCGCGCGCCCCTCGGTGGTGACCTGGTCGCGCATCGTCGCCGGTATCACGATGATCGTGCTCGGGCTCGGTGTGGTGGTGCTGGCCAGGATCGATCTGAGCTCACTCGGTTCCGCGCTGCTCGCGGTGGCGGTCACCTTGATCGGCGCCGGTCTGTTGACGGTGCCGCTGTGGCTGCGCATGATGCGGGCGCTCAACGCCGAGCGCTCCGCCCGCATCCGCAATGAGGAACGTGAGGAAATCGCGTCGCACCTGCATGATTCGGTGCTGCAGACGCTGGCGCTGATCCAGCGTCAGGCCGACGATCCGCAAGAGGTGGTCCGGCTGGCGCGCAGTCAGGAACGGGAACTGCGCCGCTGGCTCTTCGAGGATTCCGGTCCGGCACAGTCGAGCCTGGCCGCCGCGCTGCGCACGATCGCGGGCGAAGTGGAGGACCAGCACGGGGTGAAGGTGACCCCGGTGACCGTCGGCGATGTGACGATGGACGCTGACGACAGCGGATCCGGTCTGCCGAAGGAGCATTTCACCGCATTGCTCGGCGCGAGCCGGGAGGCGCTGGTGAATGCCGCCAAACACGCGGGCGTCCCGGAGATCGATCTGTTCGCCGAGGCGGAACCGCATCAGGTGAGCGTCTTCGTGCGCGATCGCGGGGCCGGATTCGATATCGCGGCCGTGCCGCAGGATCGGCAGGGCGTCGCGAAATCCATCCGCGCCAGGATCGAGCGGCGCGGCGGTTCGGTGGAAATTCTTTCCACGCCGGGCCGGGGCACCGAGGTCCGGATCATCATGCCGCGCACCGATTCCGGTGATCAGGATCGGACCGACGAGACGCCGGCGTCGGTCGGCGACGAACAGCGTGACGGGGTACGACAGACGGTTCGCAACGGTCGATGATCGCGGCCGTCGAACGGCGCTGCGTGCGGACGGCGTTCGGCCGCGGCGCGGGTTCCCGGATCTGTCGTGAACAGATGCTGTCGCATCGATGGAACTCCGGACCGGCGCGATTCGGATATCCGGGTGCTGCCGCGGCGACTCCGGTCCGATTGGCGGGCAGCGCATTCGAGGCAGCGCATTCGGTCGCTGTGATGGCGCGGGGTGTGGATAGTGACCCGGATGACGACAGATGCGAGGGCAGTTGTGGTACCGATGAAGTGCGGGCGGCCTGCGGGCGGTTCGTGCGTCAGGGTGGTCGATCCACCGAGGATGAGGAGAAGTAGGTGGCCGTGCGGGTCTTTCTCGTCGATGATCACGCCGTATTCCGCTCGGGTGTGCGGGCGGAGCTGAGCCGGGAAACCGATATGGAGGTGGTCGGGGAGGCCGGTGGCGTGGCCGAGGCGGTCGCCGGGATCAATGCGGCGCGGCCGGATGTGGTGCTGCTCGATGTGCACATGCCCGACGGTGGTGGGGTCGCGGTGCTGTCCGGTATCGATGACGGTCCGGTGTGCTTGGCACTGAGCGTCTCCGACGCCGCCGAGGATGTGATCGCGGTGATCCGGGCGGGCGCGCGCGGCTATGTCACCAAGACCATCTCGGGATCCGAACTGGCCGATGGCATTCGGCGGGTCGCCGGTGGCGATGCGGTATTCAGCCCGCGCCTGGCCGGATTCGTGCTGGACTCGTTCACCGGAAAGTCACCGGTGCCGGAGCCGCCGCTGGATCCCGAACTGGACTCGCTCACCCCGCGCGAACTGGAGGTGCTGCGCCTGCTCGCCCGCGGCTACACCTACCGGGAAATCGCCGAGAACCTCTACATCTCGGTGAAAACCGTGGAGACCCACGCCTCCAACGTCCTGCGCAAAACCCAGCAGTCCAACCGCAACGCCCTGACTCGCTGGGCCCACCGCCGCCGCATCGACTGAACCATTCCGCAGTCCAGCCTCTCGGACAAGCGATCACCATGCGTCACGCAGGTCGAGTGCACCCCCACACCAGCGCATTCTCGACCGCGTGGATGGTGTGGGGGTGGGTTAGATCAGGGCGATGATGACGGCGATCAGGAGGACTAGGCCGATCAGGAGGCCGATGGCGATGGCTAGGGGGGCGTTGCTCGGTTCTTTTGGTTTGGGGCGTTGAGGGGTGGGGGGTGGGGTGTTGCGGTGGGGGCGGGGGAGGGGGGTCGAGTGGGGGCTGCGCAGGCCTGAGGCTGAATTGCGGGCGGCCCAGGCTGGGATGGTTCCGTCTTCGGTGCGTACGGGGGCGCCGAGGATGTAGGGGCCGGTGCCGGGACCGAATGCGGCGGTGAGGATTTCGTCGCGCGCCTCGGCCATTGTCGGCCTGCGCTGCGGTGCCGGTTCCATCATGTGCAGCAGTGCGTTGGTGAGCATGCCGCTGCGGCTGGGCGGGATGATCTGGGCCATGGCCGCGCGATGGACCACGGCGTCGGTGTCATCGTCCATACCGAACGGCGGTTGCCCCTCGATCGCGGTGTACAGCGTCGCGCCGAGGGAGAACACATCGCTCGCCGTGGTCGGCTGCGCGCCGCGCGCCACCTCGGGGGGTAGGTAGGCGGGGGTGCCGGTGATCACGCCGTCCGGTTCATCGGAATTATCGGTCGCACCGCGGGAGATGCCGAAGTCGCTGAGCTTGGCCATGCCGACGCCGGGTCCGCGGTCGGCGACGAGGATATTGCCCGGTTTGATATCGCGGTGCACGATGCCCGCGGCGTGCGCGGCCGCCAACGCGTCGGCGACCTGCGCCCCGATCTGTGCGACCTCGATCGGCGACAGGGTGTCCACCAGCGCCAATGCCCTTGCGACACTGCGTGATGGCAGATGCTCCATCACCAGCCACGGCTCGCCCGCCTCCAGCACCACGTCGTACACCGCGATGGCGTGCTCATGCGAGAGCTTGGCCGCGACCCGGCCCTCGTGCATGATCCGATTGCGGATCTCGGTGGCCTCGGCCTCGGGGAGTCCGGCGGTGGAGAGCACCTGCTTGATCGCGACATCCCGGTTGAGCAGGCGATCGTGTGCGAGCCAGACCGCACCCATGCCACCGCCACCCAGCTTCGACTGCAGACGGTAGCGGCCGGCAACCAGATAATCGGGGCCGACTATGGGACGAGCGCGTTCGGTCACGGGTGCAGGGTATCGGAAAATGGGATTAACTGGCCTGATTCGAGACCGACACCCTATTGCGCCAGTAGCCGATCCGGGTGCATGCCGTCCACCATGCCGATGAAGGGCGGGTGGATGCTGTAGCCGAGCATGCGCCGGATTTCCGGCGATACCGCGCGCACCGTATCGCGACTCGTCGAGAGGGTGAACGCCTCCTGTGTGCGCAACCACGGCTCGCAGTACTGCGCGGTGGCGGCCAGTCGTGCGCGCGCCGAGCGGTTCGCGCCGCCGCCGTGCCAGAGGGTGCCGAGGAAGAAGACGCACGAGCCGGCGGGCATGATGCCGGGCACGCGCACGTCGTCCTGCTGCGGTGTCCGACCGTCCGGCCAGCGGTGACTGCCCGGGATCAGCACGGTCGCGCCGTTCTCGGCGCTGAATTCATCGATCGCCCAGATGGTGGCCGCCGACAATGCCTTTCGCGGTCGCGGCACCGGGTAGAAGCCGTCGTCGGGATGCAGGAGTTGGGCATTCTCGCCGGGGGCGATATTGATGATCTGCAACTGTGACAGCAGATAATTGGGCAGTAGGAGTCGATCCAGCAGCGCGAGTACGCGGGGATGGTCGACCAGCCGATCGACCGTGCGCGTCTTGCCGAGCACGCTGTAGAGCCGCTGAGTGCTGTGTCCCTCGAACGCATTTCGCCCGTTCGGGCCCAGGAGTGGCAGCAGTTCGGTCCGCAGGGCGGCACACTGCGCCGGGTCGAGCAGTCCCTCGAGGATGACGTAGCCGTCACGGTCGAGGGCGGCGAGATCGGCGTCCACCTGTGCGGCGGGAACTTCGCGCGGCGCGTGCACCGCGCGATGGGTGCGGGACAGGTCACCGGCCAGATCCTCGAGTCGTCCGACCTCGGGCTGGATATTTTTCATCGTTGTTCTTCCCTTCCCGCGCCGGTTGCTCCGGCCACGAATTCCCACACTTGATCGGCGACGACGGCGCGGTCCGGTCGCGGGCTGCGAGTGAGCGCCACCGCCACGGCCATATGCACGCCGCCGAGGACGGCCGCGACGAGCAACTCGGGGTCGCGATCCGCGGGCACCGCGCCTTGGCGCTGGCCCTGAGCCATATTTCGGATGCCGACCTCGATCGCCTGCTGTAGTCGCTGGCGTTCCACACCCGCTGCTTCGGCATCGCCGAAGCGGCCGAGTGCGACGGGGGCGAGCGGATCGTCATAGAGGAAGTTCACCCAGGCCACGACGCGCGCGTGTTCGCGTTCGCGCCAATCCTTTCCGGCGAACTCCGCATAGGTGACGGTCTCGCCGAGGCGGTCGTAGAAGTCGGTGATGACGGCGGTGAGCAGGCCGCTGCGTGAGCCGAAGTATCGGTAGGGCAGCCCGACACTGACTCCGGCGCGGCGGGCGACGGCCGCAACCTCGAGTTCCCCGGTTTCGCTCAGCTCCGCATGCGCCGCCTCCAGCAGTCGTCTGCGTGCGGTCGCCCCGCGTCGGGACAATCCTTGCTCGCTCATGACTCCGCCTCGCTGGTGCTCGGCTCCGTCATGACCGACATGTCGGCTGTGTCGATGTTCGCTCGCTCATATCTTGATAGTAAGTTGAGTTCAACTCAAAAACAACGGCAGCGTTGCGAAGTAGTCGGGGTCGGTGCGCGGACTTGACGGAATTCGGGGGTGGGTTTCTACTGAGCGAGTATCGAACGTATATTCGATACTGATCGATAGCTGGATCGGTGCTGACTCCTTGAGCGTGAGGGTTCGCTCCATGTGCTTCGCCTCGGGTCCATCGTGGAAGTAGGTGGTTGTGATGGGTTCGGATGAGGATTCAGGGGCGGGGAGACGGCGGGACGGGATGCCGCCGCGGGATAGACCGACGCTGGATGAGCTGCGCCGACGGATGGCGGCGATACCCGGACGCGGGGAAGCGGCGGCCGAGCGGATGTCTCGTGCCGTCGAAATGCGCCGGGAAGCACTGGCCGTGCCGCCCGCCCTAGCCGAGCTGTTGCCCGATGGCGGTCTGGTCAAGGGCTCGGTCGTGGCCTACTCGGGTGCGAACTCACTGCTGGTCGGGCTGCTGGCCGCGGTGACCGAGGGCGGCGGACATGCCGCGGTGGTCGGGATGCCCCGGCTCGGGCTGCTGGCCGCGGTCGAGATGGGCGCGCAGCTGCAACGCCTCGCCGTCGTCGCCGATCCCGGCCCGGATCCGGTGGAGGTGGCCGCGGTATTGCTCGACGGTCTCGATCTGGTGGTGCTCGGTCTCGGCGGCGCAGCCGTTGCCCCGTCGCGCACCCGCGTCATTGCCGCCCGCGCCCGCAGCAAGGGCGCCACCCTGGTGGTCACCGACGGTGGCTGGCCCAATCCGTCGCTGCGCCTGGACACCCGCGTCGCCGGATACGGCGGCCTCGGCGCTGGTCGCGGTCGGCTCCGCTCGGTGCGCCTGGAGGTCGCGGTCCGCGGCAAGGCGGGCCCGCCGTGCCACGGTCGAATCGAACTGCGACCCAATGCGAGTCGCGTGGAGTGGGTGTCGCTGGAAACGGTCGCATCGGTGCCCGAGGAAACGGTCGAGGCGCGCGGTGCGGCCTCATGAAGAGGTGACATCCGATGCGTGCGGTGCGGCACCGTGATTCGGATGGATGCGCGATGTCGATCGGCATCGGCGGGGTGCTCGCGGGAGTGGGGCGGTGATTCAGCCGAGTCGAGTGCGCGGTGGTGCGCGGGTGCTGGCGCTGTGGTGTCAGGACTGGGGGGCGGTTACGGCGGCGGCGGTGGCGCAGGTACCCGCGACGCGACCGGTGGCGGTGCTGTTCGGCAATAAGGTGGTGGAGTGTTCGGCCATTGCCAGGGCCGAGGGGGTGCGGTGCGGGCTGACCAGGCGGGAGGCGCAGTCGCGGTGTCCGAATGTGTATGTCGCGCAGGCGGATCCGGATCGGGATGCACGGCTGTTCGAGCCGGTGGTCGCGGCCATCGATGCGACGGTGCCGGGAGTGGAGGTGCTGCGTCCGGGGCTGCTCGTGCTCGGTGCGCGGGGTGCGGCCCGGTATTTCGGGTCCGAAGAGGCGGCGGCCGAGCGGCTCGTCGACGCGGCGGCCGCGGTGGGGGTGGAGGCGCAGATCGGCATTGCCGATGAGTTGTCGACGGCGGTGATCGCGGCGCGGTTCGCCGCGATCGTGCCGACCGGCGCGGGTGCGCGGTTCCTGGCGCCGCTGTCGGTGCGTGAACTCGCGCTCGAACCAAGCCTGGCCGCACCGGAGCGCATGGATCTGGTGGATCTGTTGCGCCGCTTGGGGTTGCGGCGGATCGGTGATTTCGCGGCGCTGACCTCGACCGAGGTCACCTCGCGCTTCGGTGCGGATGCCGTGTTGGCGCACCGCTGCGCCAGGGCCGTGCCGGAGCGCCCGCCGTCTGCGCGCCGTCCGCCGCCGGATCTGGCGGTGCAGTACCGCTGTGATCCGCCGATCGATCGGGTCGATGCCGCCGCCTTCGCCGGCCGCATGCTCGCCACTCAACTGCACGAGGCGCTCTCGCGTGCCTCGATGGCCTGCACTCGGTTGTCGGTATCGGCGGAGACCGAGGCGGGTGAACAGCTTTCGCGCATCTGGCGGTGCGCGGAACCGCTGACCCCGGAGGGCACCGCGGATCGGGTGCGCTGGCAGCTGGACGGCTGGCTCACCCGCCGCGACCGCCCCACCGCACCGATCACCCTGCTGCGCCTGGAACCCGTCGAAGTCGTTGCGGCGGGGGCACTTCAGCTCGGCCTGTGGGGCGGTGTCGGCGAGGAGGACGAGCGGGCCCGCCGCGCCCTGATCCGGGTGCAAGGCCTGCTCGGCGGCGAGGCGGTCCGGGTCGGTGTGCTCAGCGGCGGGCGTGGACCTGTCGAACGCATCACCATGGTCGCGCTCGGCGACGAGCCGGTTCCGGCCGCCGACCCGGCCCTGCCCTGGCCCGGCCGCCTGCCCCGCCCCGCGCCCACGGTGATCCTGGTGAACCGCCCTGTGGTGTATCTGGAGGCCGCCGACGGAGCCCCGGTGCAGGTCACCGACCGCGGCCTGTTCACCGCCGACCCGGCCCTGCTGCGCTGGGGCAGCAAACAATGGCGACTCGCGGGCTGGGCGGGTCCATGGCCGGTGGACGAACACTGGTGGACGCCGGAATCCGATGCCCTCTCCGCCGGAATCGCCGCCCGCATCCAGGCGCAGCTCGCCGGTGAACCGGCCGATGTCCGCGTGCTACTGCTCATCTATAACGACCAGACCTGGCGTGCGGAGGGACTCTACGACTGACGGCGCGCAGATGCGGTGCGCAGCTGGCTGTTACAGATGGCACTGTGTACGGCTGGCTTCGGTTCAGCACAGAAACCAGTAGGTCGCCACCCCGGCCCGACCGCCGATCGGGTGCAGGGTCGGTCGGCTGACAGCCTGTTACGGGCGCGACCACACCAGCGCCAGCGTGAACGGATGTCCGCGCAGCTCGGCCCATTTCGGCTTGGCCGCGATCCACGCGTCATCCACCAGCGCCTCGGCCATCTCGGTGAGCACCCACCCGGCCGCCGATGCCGCCGATATCTGCTCGCTGATCAAGTGCAGATGTGTACTGATCGCCACCGGTTCACCCGCCTCGGGCGTGTAGTGCGTCGGCATACCGGTCACCATCATGAATTGCGGGTGATAGCTGACCGTGACGCAGATGCCGCCCGGCGCGGTCAGCCGCCCGGCCTCGGCGTAGTAGGGCGCGAGGTCGTCCAGGTGCTCATCGATCAGCGAGGAGATCACCAAATCGTATGCGCCACCGGTCAATCCGGTATCGCGTACATCCGCCTCGGTGAGCGTGGTGTGCACCCCGCGCTCGCGGGCCCGTGCGAGCATCCCCGCACTCACGTCGACGCCATCGATCCGCCGAATTCCCCGCTCCCGTAACCAAGCTCCGGTGCGCCCGGTCCCGCAGCCGAGATCGGCGGCGCGCCGCACCCCGCTCCAGTCCGGGTGTCGCAGCCGATCCAGCAGTGCGAGATCCATCTCGTCCATGACGGTCTGCTCATACGTCGGCGCCCACCCGTCATATCCCGCGGCGATATCAACGGTGCGATAGTTGCGGCGATCGAAGTCCGCGAAGGAGGGCATGTCCGCAGTATCACCGCGCTGCCCGGCATCCACCAGACAATTTCCGGCACTACACCCGCGAGGTGGCTTCGCACGCCGGCAATGGGTGCCCGGACTATGGCCGCCCTGGCGACCACCACGGAGCGAGTCTTACAAGCGCCGTTCGCAGCCTGTCTCGCGTCCGTGCCGAGGCGTGGCCATAGAACTCAGCCGAGTCGTCGAGGCGCATGCGCCGCAGGCGCGAGTCTCGGTTGCTGGGCACGCATACGTCCGGCGCCGAACTTCCCGCTCAGGTGACTCCCACGGAGCGAGTCTTACGAGCGACCCGTTCGCGGCCCGTCTCGCGTCCGAGTCGTCGAAGCGCATGCGACGAAGTCGCGAGTCTCGACGGCTCGGACGCGAGACCAAGGGGGCCGCGAACACGCCGCGCCGAAGGCGCGGCAAATCCAACACAGTAACCTCGGAAATCGTGGATCTCACGGTGACCCGGGCTGCGTTCGACGGCGTGCAGATCGCCTATCGGGATTCCGCGGTCGGCGCTGGCACGCCGGTCGTGTTGGTACACGGCATGGGCGGGGACGGGCATACCTGGGATCGGTTCGCGCACACATTGGTGCGGTCCGGGCGGCGGGTTATCGTTCCTGATCTGCGCGGACACGGGCGTAGCGCGCATACCGAGTCGTATCTGTTCGCCGAATTCGGCGCCGACGTGCTGAACCTGTGTGAGCGGCTCGGATTGGATTCGGTGGATCTGGTCGGGCATTCGCTGGGTGGTTACGCGGTCTCCTGCGTCGCGCAGGAGCGGCCCGAGCTGGTGCGTCGGCTGGTCATCGAGGAGTGTCCGATGCCACTGCGTACGGGCGACGAAGAGGTGAAGCTGACCCGTCGCTTCCCGACGATTCCGGAACTCTGGCACGCCACCACCAGCCTGATCCGGCATCCGCGCGCGGTGCTGGCCTTCGATCGCTCGATGACGCGGACCGCGCTCGAGCAGTTCCGCAAACCGAATCCGGAGTGGTGGGATCGGCTCTCCGATATCACCGCGCCCACCCTGGTGCTGCGCGGCGGCCCCGGCGGCATGGTCGATCCGGAAAAGCTGGCGATCCTGCGCACCACCGTCCCGAACTGCGCGGTGGCCGCCTTCAGCTGCGGTCACAGCATTCACCGCGACCGCTACCGCGAATTCGAGGCCACCGTGCTGCCATTCCTCGCCGTGAACTGAGCCACCCCGCCCCTCCGACTCCGCCGCGCCGGCAATCGACGTGGATTTCGCCGTGCGTGCCGCGGTCTCGGGGCGGCGGATTCTAGAGTGAAGCGGTGTCCGCGCTAGACCGTCCGGTTCCGTTCTTCGCCGACGAGCAGTCGTTCCGCGATCGGCTCGTCGACAACCACACCTCGGTGGGCGGGGTCTGGCCGCGCTCGGCCAAGAAGGGCTCCGGAAGCGACTTGCTCAACCATGCGGGCGCGCTGCGGCAGGCGCTGTGTCTCGGCTGGATCGATGGGCAGGCGCGCGGCGAGAATGCGGAGTTCTGGCAGGTCGGTTTCACCCCGCGACGTCAGCGCAGCCCGTGGTCGCTGCGCGATATCGGGCTGGTAGGCGAGTTGAAACCCGAGACCAGGGCGCGGCGCATCGAGAAGTTCGTACAGCGCTTCGCCGACGGACAGACGCTGGGCTGATGACCGGATTCGAAGGAATGCTCTGTTCGGCGGCGGCCGCGGTCGATGTGCCCCTGCCCGGCACGGCAACTCGGGTGACGGGGTGGTTGTGCGTCGAGCAGCCGGGTGCGTGGGGCCGGGATGTGATCGGTGACGAGGTGCTCGGCCCGGAGATCACCGCCGAACTCGCTGCCCGCACGTCCGCGGCGAAGGTTCGTCCGACGCTGATCCGGCGACCCGGCCGCAGCGAATTCACTGGCACCCGAACGGTTTTGCTCGCCAGTTCGCGTGCGCAGGGCTCTTGGTGTGAACGCTTCGAGATCACCGACCTGAAGCAGCTGCTCGAGCTGGACCTGCAACTGTTGAACGGACCGTCGCCGGGAATCGGTGCGCCCGTGCGTGATCCGTTGATCCTGGTCTGCGCGCACGGGAAACGCGATCAATGCTGTGCGCTGTTCGGCCGTCCGATCGCCGCGAATCTGGCCGCGGACTATCCGGACCAGGTCTGGGAGTGCTCGCACACCGGCGGTCATCGCTTTGCTCCGGCCATGGTGCTGCTGCCCTCCGGTCTGACCTATGGCCGCGTCGATACCGCGGCCGCCATCGCGGCGGTCGAGGCCGCGCGCCGCGGCACGGTCTCGCTGGCCGGTCTGCGCGGTCGCAGCGGGCATGGGCCGGTCGAGCAGGTCGCCGAAATCGCGGTACGCGAACAGGTTTCGGCGGGCATCGATGATCTCACCGTCGGACTCGAAACCGACTCCGCCGCAACCGATCCCACCATCACCGGAGTTGCGGTGGTAACCCATCGCGACGGTCGCCGCTGGCGGGTGACTGTTCGTGCCGTCGGATTACCTCCGCGCCAGGCCAGTTGCGGTGCCGCTCCGAAACCGGTCACCGCGGTCGTCGCCGACCGGATCCAGCCCTTGCCCACAGACTGACCGCACGGTCGACACCCAGTGCACATCGGCCGACCCGTGCGGGTGTGTGAACGACCCGGGCGCGCCAGGACATGCCTGCCAGTCCCGGAAGCTGCCGCTCCGGCTGAGGACGACGAACGGGACATGGCCGCAGCGGTCTTCGAAACCACCGCGCCATATCCCGTTCGCGGCGACCTTTATCGCCCCCTGCGGGATGAAGGTCGCGAGATCACCAGTGGGTGCCGGGGACCCAGCGGGCGGCGCGGCGCAGTGCGGTGCCGGTAACACGGCGGGCCGTCGACTGGTGGCGCGGTTCCCGCCGGGCCGGGGATTGTGCGGGTTCGTCGTCCGCGGCATCCACCTGCTCGCCCTTGGCGGCGGGTGAATCGGGCAGGGCGCGGTAGTAGCGATGCATGATGCGGTCGCGAATCTTCGGGGTGAGCAGCGCGCCGTATTCGGCAAAGGTGCCCAGCGGTACGTCGATGCGCTTGGGACGTTCGGTCAGCGCGCGCACAATGGTGGCCGCCGCCCATTCGGGCGATTCCGACGGTCCCTGATCACCGCTCGGCGCGATCATCGGGGTGCGCACCAGCGGCATGTGGATGGTGGTGAAGGTGACGCCGTCGGCCATGGTTTCGACCGCGGCGACCTCGGTGAACTTATCCAGCGCCGCCTTGCTCGCGAGATAGGCGGCGAAGCGCGGGGTGGCCACCTGTACGCCCGCACTGCTGATATTGACGATGTGGCCGAACTTGCGCTCGCGCATCTGCGGCAGCAGCGCCAGTGTCAATCGCAGTGCGCCGAAGTAATTGACCGCCATGGTGCGTTCGAAATCGTGCAGCCGATCGGTGGAGCGGTGGATGGCGCGGCGGATGGAGCGGCCCGCATTGTTCACCAGCATGTCGACGTGGCCGTGTTCGTCCAGGATGGTCTTGACGGTGTGGTCGACGGAATCGGAATCGGTAACGTCGCATTGGTATCCGTAGGCGGTGCCGCCCTCGGCCCGGATCTCCTCGACCACGGCCGTGAGTTCGTCGGCGCGCCGGGCGAGCAGGAAGACGATGGCGCCCTTATCCGCGACGGCCAGTGCGGCGGCCCGGCCGATGCCGGAGGACGCGCCGGTGATGAGCACATGCCGCCCCGTGAGGTCGCGGTTGCGGCGGTTGTGCCGGATCTGCCCGCGCGGGTCGGCGTCGTCAGCGGAAGCTCGGGTCATCGCTGCTCCTTTGCAGGTCGAGTTAGCATGAACTTACTCTGAAGTAAGTTTACCTGCCAAGTGTGGTTCGTCACCTCGAGCGTTCGAATCGGGGGCGCGCCGAGGTGTTCGAACCGGCCTCGAATCTATCGAACATATGTGCGATACTCTGCGCATGGCGGACGATCGGATGGCGGAAATCTTTGCCGCGGTGCGGCTCTCCGGCAGTGATCCGGAGGCGGCGCGGCGAATGCTGGAGGGACTGTGGGACGAGCTCGGCGACGGTGGAGATCCGTTGCAGCGCTGTGTGATTGCGCATCACCTTGCCGATCTGCAGAATACGGCCGAAGATGCGCTGCGCTGGGATCAGCGCGCGCTGGCCGCGGTATTCGGCCCCGGCGTTCCGCTCGATGAGGGGCTACGCGGATTCCTGCCCTCGCTCTATCTGAACCTCGCCGACAGTCACCGTCGCGTAGGTGACTTCGACGTGGCCTATATGCAGCTGACCATCGCGCGCGGCCATCTCGATGTCCTCGCCAATGACGCCTATGGCGCCGTGATCCGCTCGAGTCTGGACAAGGTCGAGGTCGCGCTGGCCGAGAAGTCGACGGAGCCGCTCCCGGCCGCCTGATTCGGCGGGTACCCGCACCTCCTTTGCGGTTCGAATGTATGTTCGAATATATGAGGAGGTGATGTGTCATGGGTTGGGGCAACGGCCCGCCGACCTGGGCGGAGATGGAGCGGGTGCTGTCCGGGCGACCCGGCCGGACAAATCCGGACGCGATGTATCCGGGCGACGGCGGCGACAGTCCGGCGTGGTCGCGCAAGCGCGGGGCGTATCGGGCCGAGCCGGTCGAACCAACCGGTGCACCGGTGGTGCCGTATGCGGAGTTGCACGCGCACTCCGCGTACAGCTTCCTGGATGGCGCGAGTCAGCCGGAGGAGTTGGTGGAGGAGGCGGTGCGGCTCGGTCTGGAGGCGATCGCGCTCACCGACCATGACGGCTTCTACGGGACCGTGCGCTTCGCCGAGGCGGCCAGGGAATTCGGGATGCCGACGGTCTTCGGATCCGAGTTGTCGCTCGGAACGCAGGATGCGAAGGGAAGTCGGGAATCCGCGCGGCAACGTCGGGCCGAGCGGGGTTCGACCGGAATCGCCGAATCGCTCGACGATGCGGAAGGTGTGGTGCGACAAGGGAACTCGGCCGATTCGCGCCGCCATGCCGATCCCCCCGATTCGGTGCCGCGCACCGGCTCGCCGGACCCCGCCGGTCCGCATCTGCTGGTGCTCGCCCGCGGCCAAGAGGGCTACCGCCGCCTGTCTCGCGAGATCGCGGCGGCGCATATGGCCGCGGGCGAGAAGGGCATCCTGCGCTACGACCTGGACGCGCTCACCGCGGCGGCGGACGGGCACTGGCACATCTTGACCGGATGCCGCAAAGGCCATGTGCGCCAAGCCCTCGACGATGATCTGCGGGCGGGGGATACCGAGCTCGCGCGGGCGGAGGCCGCGCTGCGCGATCTGACCGAGCGCTTCGGCGGCGACCGGGTGAGCGTAGAACTCACCCACCACGGCATCCCCGAGGACGACGAACGCAACGCCCTCCTGATCGCACTCGCCGACCGCCTCGGTCTACCCGTATTGGCCACCACCGGAGCGCATTTCGCCGCGCCCGCGCAGCGCCGCCGCGCCATGGCGCTCGCGGCCATCCGGGCGCGCCGGAGTCTCGACGATATCGCGGGCTGGCTGGCGCCGACCGGTGGTGCGCATCTGCGCTCCGGTGCGGAGATGACGCAGCTGTTCGCCGCCTGTCCGCAGGCGGTGGCGAATGCGGTGACGCTGGCCCGCGAATGCGCCTTCGATCTGAAGCTGATCGCGCCGAAGCTGCCGCCGTTCGACGTGCCCGATGGCCACGATGAGGCGTCGTGGCTGCGTGAACTCACCCTCGCGGGCGCCGCCCGACGCTACGGGCCGCCGGCGGGAAATCCCAAGGCGTATCGGCAGCTCGAGCACGAACTCGCGATCATCAATCGGATGAAGTTTCCGGGCTACTTCCTGGTGGTGCACGATATCGTCAGCTTCTGCAAGGACAATGACATCCTGTGCCAGGGCCGGGGTTCGGCGGCCAATTCGGCCGTCTGTTACGCGATCGGCATTACCAATGTCGACCCGGTCGCCGCCGACCTGCTGTTCGAACGATTTCTCGCCCCGGAGCGCGACGGCCCACCCGATATCGACGTCGATATCGAATCCGATCGCCGCGAAGAAGCGATCCAGCACGTCTACACCAGGTACGGCCGGGAATATGCCGCTCAGGTGGCGAATGTGATCACCTATCGCGGTAAGTCCGCGGTCCGCGATGCCGCACGCGCACTGGGCTTTTCGCCTGGGCAGCAGGATGCCTGGAGCAAGCAGGTGAGTCGCTGGACGGGAGTCGGTACCGAGACCGGCACCGATATTCCCGCCGAAGTGCTGGAGCTGGCCACCGAGATCGAAGGTCTGCCGAGGCATCTCGGCATCCACTCCGGTGGCATGGTGATCTGTGACCGGCCCATCGCCGATGTCTGCCCGGTCGAATGGGCGCGCATGCCCGGTCGCAGCGTGCTGCAGTGGGATAAAGACGATTGCGCCGCAATAGATCTGGTGAAGTTCGACCTGCTCGGCCTCGGCATGCTCTCCGCGCTGCACTACATGATCGATATGGTGCGCGAGCACAAGGGCGAAACGGTTGAGCTGCACAAGCTGGACCTGAAGGAAGCCGCCGTCTACGACATGCTTGCGCGCGCCGATTCGGTGGGGGTGTTCCAGGTGGAGTCGCGGGCGCAGATGGCCACACTGCCCCGGCTGAAGCCGCGGAAGTTCTACGACCTGGTGGTGGAGGTGGCGCTGATCCGCCCCGGACCGATCCAGGGCGGTTCGGTGCACCCCTACATCCGGCGCCGCAATGGCCGCGAGAAGGTGCGCTATGACCATCCGGCGCTGGAGAATTCGCTGGAACGCACCCTCGGCGTCCCGCTGTTCCAGGAGCAGCTCATGCAGATGGCCATCGATGTCGCCGGTTTCACCGCCGCCGAGGCCGATCAGCTGCGCCGTGCCATGGGTTCCAAACGCTCCCCGGAACGCATGGAGCGCCTCAAGGGCAGGCTGTACCAAGGCATGCGCGATCTGCACGGCATTACCGGCGATGTCGCCGACCGCATCTACGAGAAGCTCTATGCCTTCGCTAATTTCGGCTTCCCGGAAAGCCATTCGCAGAGCTTCGCCTCGATCGTGTTCTACTCGGCATGGTTCAAACTGCACCATCCGGCGGCCTTCTGCGCCGGCCTGCTGCGCGCCCAGCCGATGGGTTTCTACTCCCCGCAGTCGTTGGTCGCCGACGCCCGCAGACACGGAGTTCTGGTGCACGGCCCCGATATCAACGCCAGCCGCGCCGAACCCACCCTCGAAAACCACGGTGCGGAGGTGCGTCTCGGTCTCGCGACGATCCGTCATATCGGCACCGATCTCGCCGAACGCATTGTCGCCGCCCGCTCGCAGGGCCCGTACGCCTCGTTCCTCGACCTGACCGGACGGGTGGAACTCACCGTTGCCCAAGCCGAATCCCTGGCCACCGCAGGCGCTTTGGGCTGTCTGGGCATCACCCGCCGCGAGGCGCTGTGGGCCGCGGGCGCCGCGGCGGGCGAGCGCCCCGACCGCCTTCCCGGCACCGGCGCCGCCACCACCGCACCGGCCCTGCCCGGTATGAGCGAACTCGAATTGGCCGCCGCCGACGTCTGGGCCACCGGCGTCTCTCCGGGCAGCTATCCCACCGAATTCCTACGCCCCCAACTGGATGCGCTCGGCGTCATCCCGGCCGCCGGACTGCTCGATGTGCCCGACGGCTCGCGCGTCCTGGTCGGCGGCGCCGTCACGCACCGCCAACGCCCCGCCACCGCCGCCGGTGTCACCTTCCTCAATCTCGAGGACGAAACCGGCATGGTGAACGTCGTCTGCTCGGTCGGCCTCTGGACCCGCTACCGCCGCCTGGCCCAGAGCGCCACCGCCCTGCTCATTCGCGGCCGGGTCCAGAACGCCGAGGGCGCGGTCAGCGTCGTCGCCGAACATCTGCAGCGCATGGATCTCCGTGTCGACTCCAAGTCGCGCGACTTCCGTTGAGGCTCAGAACATTCCGTTCGCATTGACGGCCTGCTCCGGGACCGGCTGGATGACATCCCAGTGCTCGACCAGTTTGCCATCGTCGAGGCGGAAGATATCCATGATCGCCAGCCCGCGCTCGCCGGGTTCGCGCATGCCGTGCACGTGGGCGACCACGTAATCACCCTCTGCCACAATGCGTTGCACTTCGACGCGAAGTTTCGGAAAGCCTTCTTTCAGGCCGGTCAGCCGGGCGAGCAATCCCTCGAATCCATCGGCGATTTCCGGATTGTGCTGGGTGTAGCGCGTGCCGAAGAACTCCCTGGTGGCCGCGAAGTCCTTGGCATTGAAGGCGGCTTCGTAGAACGCGAGGACGGTTCGCTTGTTCGATTCGAGCTTCGGATCATTGGAAGTGCTGGTCATGGACGTATCTCCGACTCTTTTCGAGCGACCTGTGAGCAGTCGCCACGGTAACCGAACAGCTGTAGCGCTACAACTGTAGCGCTACGTATGTCCGGCTACAATCCTTGGATGCCGTCCGATACGACGACCCGGCGCGGTCGCAACCCGCGCGGCCACGGCGGCCGACTCCGTGCGGAGATCGTCGACGCCGCGATTCGGCTGCTCGATGAACTCGGCGATGATCAGGCCCTGTCCATGCGCGCTGTCACCCGCGAAATCGGCAGTGCCGCAACGTCGGTGTACCTGCACTTCGCCGATCGAGACGCGCTGGTGCTGGCCGCGCTGGAGCGCTATCACGCCGACCTGGTGCGCGCGATCGATGAGGCGGCGGCGGCAGTCGACGATCCCGTCGAACAACTGCGCGCCCGCATCCGCGTGCTCGGCGACTGGGCTCACCGGCATCCGGGCATGTACAAGGTGCTGCATGAGAGCACCCTCAATCAGCGCGCGGACATGCCGTTCAAGCGGGAACTGACCGAAGGCACCGCCGCGGCGATCCGGCGCTGCATGGATGCCGGTCTCGCGCCCGCCGACGATCCGGTATCGGTCATGCTCGACCTGCGCGCCGCGGTGCACGGCGCGGTGTCGATGCGGCTCAATGAACCCGGCCGGACCTGGCCGCCGCTCGCCGATCAGATCGAACGATTCCTCGTCAAACTGGTCGGTATCGCTCCGACCTCGGGGAACGGCCCGCGACAAGCTTCGTGACCGAATTCACCACAGCGGCTAACCTGCGTCCATGCGGAAGCTTGCTGTGCTGGTGATCGGCCTGCTGGGTGTGACGTTGCTGGTCGGGTGTGGTGATGACAAGGGCGATGACAGCGCCGGTTCCGGGCGGTCGAGCATGGCGACCGTCGCGCCGATGGCGCCGCCGCCGAGCCTGCGCGAGGGATCCCCGGCGAAGAGCGATACCGGCGCGAACACCGTCGAGACGCGCAAGGAGGTCATTACCGGCAGCGTCGATATCACCGCGGGGGATCCGCTCGAGGCGGCAGGTCAGGTGACCGATCGGGTGCGCGAGGTCGGCGGTCGGGTCGACAGCCGCACCGAACAGCCGGGCACCGGCGACACCGATCCGGAGGCCACGCTCACCGTTCGGGTGCCCGCGGATAAGACGGACAAATTCATCGACGGCCTCAGTGGGGTCGGCCGGGTCACCCGGATGAGCACCAACCGCGATGACGTCACCCTGCAGTGGCAGGACCTCGACGCCAGGATCAAGGCGCTGCAGGCCTCGGTCGACCGGCTGCGCGCGCTCATCGTCGGGGCGACCAACACCGCGGATCTCATTGCCGCCGAACAGGCGCTGTCGAGTCGTCAGGGGGAACTCGACAGCCTCACCGCGCAGAAGCGCCATCTCGACGATCAGGTCGCGCTGTCCACGCTCACCATCGAAATCACCACCGAGGACAAGAAATCCGACGAGGGTCCGTCCAATTTCTGGGATGGCATCGTCTCCGGCTGGCACTCGCTGGTGGATTGGCTGAAGGACGCGGTTGTGTTCACCGGGAAGGCGATTCCGTGGCTCGGGTTCGTCGTGGTGATCGGCGCGGTGGTGTGGGGTGTGCTGCGGGGCGTGCGGCGTGCGCGCAACGGCAGGGCCGTGAGTCCGGAAGAATCCACCGGGGGGTCCGATACGTCCGCGGCGCTGGTCGGTGCTGGCGCAACGGTAGCGGAGGGTGCTGACGCCGGTGCGAGTGCCGGGATCGGTGCGGGCGCTGATACGGCGAAAGGTGCTGATACGGCGAAGGGCACTGGGACGGCGAAAGGTGCTGATACGGCGAAGGGGGCTGGCACGGCGAAAGGTGCTGGCACGGCGAAAGGTGCTGACACAGTGAAAGGTGCTGACACAGTGAAAGGTGCTGACACAGTGAAAGGTGCTGACACAGTGAAAGGTGCTGGCACGGCGAAAGGTGCTGGCACAGTGAAAGGTGCTGGCACGGCGAAAGGTGCTGGCACGGCGAAAGGTGCTGGCACGGCGAAAGGTGCTGGCACGGCGAAAGGTGCTGGCACGGCGAAAGGTGCTGACACAGTGAAAGGTACTGGCACAGTGGAAGACGCTGGCACGGCGAAAGGTACTGGCACAGTGGAAGACGCTGGCACGGTGATAGGCACTGGGACGGCGAAAGGCGCTGGGACGATGGGAGATACAGGTGCCGACGGTGGTCAGGGCGACGATCAAACCGAACAGCCGTAAGGGCCCGCTCGTCGAAACCCTCGATGACGGCACCCTGCAGCTGTACGTCCGCGCCCCCGCCGTGGAAGGCAAGGCGAACAAGGCCGCCATCGAACTCCTGGCCGACCACTACGGCGTCCCCAAATCCGCCGTCCGCCTCGCCGCGGGCGCGACCTCGCGCTTCAAGCGCTTCGAGGTCGACGTCTGAAACCCGCTCCAGCGCAAGCGTTATACCGCGCCCGGAAAGCCGGACTGGCGCCAAGCCTCGTACACGGTGACGGCCGCGGCATTGGAGAGGTTCATCGAGCGGCGGCCGGGCAGCATCGGAATGCGCAGCCGGTCGGTGATGTGCGGATCGTCGAGCACTTCCGCGGGCAACCCCGTCGGTTCGGTGCCGAACAGCAGCACATCACCCTCGCGATAGGCCACATCCGTATACCGCCTGCTCGCCTGTGTCGTGAACGCGAACACCCGCTCGGGCCGTACCGCATCCCATGCCGCAGCGAGATTCTTGTGCACCGTCACCGAAGCCAGATCGTGGTAATCCAATCCCGCCCGCCGCAACTTCGCCTCCGAAAGATCGAACCCCAATGGCTCGATCAGATGCAGCTCACACCCTGTTCCGGCGACCAGGCGAATCGCATTGCCGGTATTGCCCGGGATGACTGGCTCGTGAAACATCAGACGGAACACCCGTGCAGTCAACCAGGTCGGCCGGGCTGGCCGGGAATGGCGTGGCCTACTTAGCCGGGCGCTCCGGCAGTGCACATGCGCCGCCTTCGGCCATGCCCGTCGGGCGGACGCCGAGGCCCTGGTTGTGGCGGGCGCGCTGGTTCTCCCAGGCGATGGTGGCCGCCAATTCGGCGAACTGCGCTTTCGACAGCTGGGTCAGCAATTGGGTGCGCAGGTCGTCGATGCCGACGGCGGGGGTGGCGGTCATGGCCTCGGCGAAGGAGATGACCAGCTTTTCCAGGTCGGTGTAGGCATCGCTGGTGCGGTAGCGCGGCAGGTCGACGAGTTTTTGTTCGGTGAGACCGCTCGATTGCGCCAGTGCCGAGCCGATATCCAGGCAGAACTCGCAGTTCACCAGCCCGGCGGTCTTCAGTTCGGCCAGCTCCTTGAGCCTGGGATCCAGTTGGTTGCTGAACAGCATGGCCGTCTCGTAGCCCACCGTGCCGAACAGGATCTGTGGGCGGCGGATGAGCCAGCCGAACAGGTCGGATCGGTTCCGTTTCGCCTGCCGAACCGCCCGCACATAGTGCCGAATCCGGGTCAGTGTTCGCATTGTCCGTACCCCCTTGTGCCGGATGGATCTCTTGATGTTGAAACTACGCCGTGTAGTAGTTGAGGGCAATGTCTGATTTTGCACGACGTCACTCGACACGAAACCTGTTGCGAGACAGTAGCCATGAACGGCCGTCCGGTGCGTCGATGCGCCGACGCATCGCACTGCTGCGAGCGGCCGCGGGGCGTCTGCAAGAATCGGGGCGTGACCGACGTGGACTCGACTGGCGCCGAGCGGCAGTCCGACAGGAGCAGCCCTGGTGAGCAGTTCCTGCGCTGCCACCTGCCGATGCTGGTTGTGACGGCGGTCATTCTGCTCGCGGTCGTCTTCGTGGCCTGGGACCGCTGGCGCCGTGGCGCGCTGTTCTTCGGCGGTGCGACGCTGCTGGCGGCCACATTCCGGTTGTGCCTGCCGACCGCGCGGGTCGGACTGCTCGCGGTGCGCAGCAAGCCTTTCGACGTCGCCGCGCTGAGCATCCTCGGCGCCGCCATCGTCTTCATTGCCGCCACCATCAACACCCTCGGCGTCAGCTGAGACGCAACGACTTTCGCCGGATCCGGCGGCGTCGCCGCGCTAGACGGTATGAAGGCCCACGGAGGTTCGGGGCCGGAGGCCTCGATTCTGCAAAACCGCGTGGGTTGCCGGGTGAAACTCACTTCGGTAGAGCCACATTTGCAGGTCAGGAGGGCCTCCGGTGAGTATCGAGCGTACGAGTGTCGGGCTGGATGTGCACGCGTTATCGGTGGTGGCGTGTGCCATCGATAACGAGACCGGGCAGCTGACCCGGCAGCGGTTGTGTCCGGATCCGGGGCAGATCCTGGCGTGGTTGGCTGGGCTGGCGGGGCCGGTCCGAGTGGTTTACGAAGCCGGGCCGACCGGCTTCGGTCTGTACCGGGCGTTGACCGCGGCCGGGATCGACACCATCGTGGCCGCACCGTCGAAACTGCAACGCCCGGCCGGGGACCGGATCAAAACCGACGCTCGTGACGCCCTGCATCTGGCGCGGCTATTGCGGCTGGGCGAGATCGTGGCGGTGGCGGTGCCGACCGTGGCCCAGGAAGCGGCTCGTGATCTGGTCCGTGCCCGCGAGGACGCGCGCGGTGATCTGATGCGGGCCCGGCATCGGTTGTCGAAACTGCTTCTGCGGCAAGGGATTGTGTATTCCGGTGGGTCTGCGTGGACCGGGACGCATGATCTGTGGTTGCGTGGGCAGCACTTCGACCAGCCTGCGTTGCAGACCGCGTTCGACACCGACTACGAGGCGATGACGCTGACCAAGACCCGCCGCGACCGGCTCGATGCCGCCATCACCGCGATGGCCGCCGCCAGCGACTACACCCCGATGGTGCGCCGGTTGGGGTGTCTGCGCGGGATCTCGACCCTGACCGGGTTCGCGCTGGCGGTGGAGATCGGGAACTGGGATCGGTTCACCGGCAAGACAATCGGTGCCTATCTGGGCTTGGTCCCCACTGAATATTCCTCCGGCGCCACCCGCACGCAAGGATCGATCACCAAGACCGGCAACACCCACGCCCGCCGACTACTGGTCGAGGCCGCCTGGCACCACCGCCGCTCCTACCGCAACCCGACCGCCACCATGGGCGCACGCTGGGCGCTGGCGCCGGCCGCGGCCCGCGTCCGCGGGCACGCCGGTAACCACCGACTGCACCATCGGTGGGAGCAGTTCACCGCCCACCACAAACGCCCCGTGATCGCCAACGTCGCCGTCGCCCGCGAACTCGCCGGCTGGTGCTGGTCACTGGCCGTCCTCGACGACGGCTGACGCCGTCTCCGAGACCGCGGCCGGGCGAGTCAATCCTCGAGTCGGCGTGCGGGACGATCCGCGACACAACTATGGGCAGCAACGCTTTCCGCGTCGCAACGCCCGACCCTAGACCAGCGGCACCGTCCCTATCGAACAGTCGTCCTGCGGTAACCAACCCGCGCATATCAGTCTGACCACGCCGTCGCCAACCACGACACGACCCGAGACAAACCCCGCCCGACCGCACACGAAAGCGGTCCCGGCAACCGACGTTACCGGGACCGCTTTCACCTGCCCCTTGACAGAACAGGCCTACATATCAGTTGTGGCAGGTATCCCTGTCGTTGTAGAGCATCAGCTGGGTGACCTTGGCATCGGCCGGCATATTCCGGTAGATGCCGAGGAAGCCGTAGTGTCCGGGGTGGTCGGGCACCACGGCGGAACTCCAGTTGTAGCCGATCTCGAGCGTCGGATACGCGGCGCGGACTTCGTCGACGGTGGAGCCGACACCGATGCCCTCGGGGGTGTGGGCCACAAGTTTGCCGGGCATGATCGCGACTATTTCGCCGTTATTGGTGAAGCCCTGCCAGCCCGCTCGTGCGGTATATCGGCCGCAGCCGGGCGGATCATTGGTGTCGGCGAAGGCGGCGATTTCCCCCGTGGCCTCGGCCTCGGCGCGGTTCATCCCGAGTCGCAGCTTGCCGAAGCCGAGCGGACCGAGGACGGTCGGCGCCGGGGCCGCCGTCGTCGACACCGCTACCGGGCCGGTCGCGGCGGGCACGTCCGAGCACGCCGTCGTACCGGTGAATACCGCGCCCAGCAGCGCGAACGTCATGACGGCACGATGAATACGCATGGTCTACCCCCAATTTCGTCCATGAACCGGAATGCCCGTCGACCCGACCGGGCGCGATATCGGCCCAGTCTGCCCATCGGCGACTCGCCCCGTCAAGGCGGCATCCGAAGGCCGAGGTGCAACCTATGCGTCACCGCCATTCCGCGATGTCCGCTGAGGCGCAACGACTTTCACCCGAGCACACCGGCTCGCGATGCCACCCGCCCGGGATAGCCCATCGTCGAACCGTTCTCGCCGTCGGGCGGCACGGCGACCGGGCCCGGAAGGCTCGCCCCTGCACCATGCCGCCGCCCCGGTGCGCTGTTCATGCGCGGAGCCAGGGTCGGTCCGCGAGCACGTCCGGGAATCCGAACGTCGCGACCAGTGCGGGATCCTCGAACGCGATCACCCGGGAGACACCGGCGGCGGTCGGTGCCAGCACCACGATGCCGTTGGCCCGGAGCGCGCCGTCCGCGTCCCGGTGATACACGACGGCGGCGGGTTGGCCGTTGGCGGTGCTGGGGATCATCCGCCAGTCGCCCGGCGTGCCCAGCACGTACGCGTCGAGCATGTGGATGCACATCGCCCGACCCGCCTGCCATTCACGGAATGGCGTCGCTTCCAGCGTGGCGTCCGTGCGCAGCACCTGCTCCAGCAGGCCGGCGTCGGAGCGCTCGAAGGCCGCGATGTAGCCGTCGAGTAGCGCGCGTGCCCGCTGGTCGGTCGGTTCGAGCAGTTCCTCGGGCCCCGGCTCCAGCTCATTGAGCCGAGCGCGGGCCCGCTGCAGACCGCTCTTGACCGCCGCGGTGGTGGTGTCGAGGATCTGCGCGGTCTCGGCCGCGGAGAACGCCAGCACCTCGCGCAGAATGAGGATCGCGCGCTGGCGGGCGGGCAGGTGCTGCAGGCTCGCGATGAGTGCCAGCCGCAGCGACTCGCGTGCGACCACCACGACCGCCGGATCGTCATCGGCCGGGGCGATCCACCCGTCCGGCAGCGGTTCCAGCCACGAGACCTCGCCCGGCGCAACGAGACTCGGCGGACGGTCGGGTCTATCGCAAGGACCTGTCAGCCCCGAGGGCAGCACCCGGATCCGCCGTGGCTCCAACGCCGTCAGACAGACATTGGTGGCGATCTTGTAGAGCCAGGACCGAATCGAGGCGCGACCCTCGAAACCGTCGTAGGACCGCCACGCCCGGAGATAGGTCTCCTGCACCAAATCCTCGGCGTCGTGCGCCGAGCCGACCAGGCGGTAACAGTGCGCCAACAGCTCCCGGCGGAACCGCTCGGTTTCGGCGGTGAACCGGTCTCGGTTCGGTGCCGTCGGCGCGTGCGACGTCATGCGGCGAGCCTAGGCCGCTCTGCGGTTCGACGTCGGGCCGTCCAGCACAGGTCCGCCGCCGGAACCGTCAACCGCGGGTACAGCTGCACCACCACCGACTGCTCGCTCACCATGGGCTGCTCCTTCTCACGACCGGTCCCGCTGGTCGGGACCGTCGCCCATTACGACCGCCGCGCCGCGGCAAAAGAATCGAACCCCAGGTCAGCCGGTATTCAGGCGGAGGCCGCCCCCGGTGACGTCACGGGGTCCCCGACGATCAGCGCCGGCAGAGCGCGGGGGTGGTCACGTGTCTTCGAGTTGAACGATCATGCCGCGAATCGTGGTGTATCGGGACAGATTCGTGATGGCGTCTTCGGCCGTTCTGTTGCCGGCCTCGGAGCCCAGCGCCGCGCCCAGCGATTCCATGTCATCCCAGTCGAGCATTGCCACCAGGTAGTAGGGCTCGCCGAGCACCGGCGTCGCATCGTGGCTGACCGTGTATCGCCGCAGGCCAGGAAGCTGCTCGGCCAGCGGAATATGAACTTCGCGATAGTGACGTTCGAACGCCTCGATATCCGATGGCCTGTCGTACATCACCAGGAATCGCGCCATTCGCTCGGTGGTCTGCGGGTTCTGCATCTCTGTGCTCACTTTCAGCTCGCGCAATGGCTGGAGTTTCAGGGCACCAGGGCCAGTTTGCCGACGGTGGCTCTGGCTTCCAGTTCCGCGAGCGCTTTCGGGCCGTCGGCCAGTTCGTACGCGGTCGGCCGGCCGGGGGTGAGCACGCCGGCGGCGATGAGCGCGGACAGCTCGCCCATGAGCTCACCGAAGATCTGCGGCGCCGCCTGGATCAGCACGCCGATATTGAGACCGATGATGTGAACCTGGTGCTTGTACACCAACTCCCAGTTGGTGATCGCGGCTTCGCCGCCCGCCACGCCGTAGACGACGACCCGGCCGGTGACCCGCTTGGCGGCGGCCAGGCTGGCGGCGAAGGTGTCCCCGCCCGCCGACTCCAACACCAGATCGGCACCGGCGCCGCCGGTCAGCCGCAGCACCTCGGCGGCGAGGTCGCCGCCGAGGGAGTCCAGGACGTGGTCGGCGCCCAGTGCCAGCACCGTCTCGTGCTTGCCCGGCGATGCGGTGGCGATGACCGTCGCGCCGTAGTGCTCGGCCATCCTGACCGCGGCCTGGCCGGTCGCGCCCGCCGCCGCGTGGATCAGCACGGTCTGCCCTGCGGCGATGCCGCCCAGCGGCCTGAGTGCGGCCAACGCGGTGGGCCAGTTCACGACCAGCCCCAGCGCCTGAGGTGCCGTCCAGCCCGCGGGCACCGGCACCGCCGCAGCCGCGGGCAGCACCATGTACTCGGCGAAAGCACCGTCGCCGACGCCGACGACGCGGGCTCCCGGTTGCGGGCCGGTCACCGCGTCGCCGACGGCGACGATCTCGCCGGCAGCCTCGAAACCCGCCAGATACGGCGGCCGCGGGCCGCCCAGGAACGTGCCGTAGGCCCTCGAGATGTCGGCGAAGTTGACGCCCGCGGCGTCGACCCGGATCAGGACCTCGCCCCGGCCGGGGACCGGCACCGGCGCGTCGGTGATCAGACGCATGTCCTGCGGACCGTTGCGGGAGGTCTGCCGCAGGGCGCGCATGGTGGCGGGGATGCTCATCGTGATCAGCCTTCCTTCTCGGTGCGTGATCGAGACCGGCCCGCCCAGCGGGCCGCTCCTTCCACCAGGTAGACCCCGGCCGCCGCCAAAAGGAATCGGCTACCCGACGCATCAGCGTCGAATGCGGACTCAGCTCGACGGATAGCGCTCGGTGAATACCGTGCGCTCGCGCGGGCGACGGCCCGGGTGCGGCGGGGTGGTATCGCTGTAGCCGACCGCGACCATGACCGCGATGGCGAGGTCGGGACGGTCATCGATGCCGATGGCCTTTTTGACCAGGTCCGGGTCCCAGCCGTTCATCGGCGCGGAGGACAGGCCGAGGCTGGTGGCGGCGAGCATGACGTAGGTCGCGGCGATCATCGCATTTTTCACGGCGTTCTCCCGGAGCAGTCCGCGCTCGCGCAGCGAGTGGAATTCGGCGCGTGCGGCGAACATTGCGGTGAACTCCGCATTCCATGCGCCATTGCGACCGGCCAGTTCGGCGATATCGGCGTTCTCGGCCGTCCAGGCCGCCGTCTCGGCGACGAAGACCAGCACCACCGGCGCCTCCAGCGGCTGCGGCTGGCCGAAGGCGGCGTTCGACAGTTCCCGGCGACCGGATGCGCTGGTCACCACCACGATCGAACGGTCCTGCATATTCCAGGCGGTGGGCGCCTCCACCGCCAGATCCAGCAGTTCGGTGAGCAGTTCGGGCGGCACCGGATCCGGGCGGTAGTGGCGGGTGGTGCGGCGAGTGCGGATCGCGGCGGGAACCGAAAGTGTCTGTGCGTTCATGATTCTTACTATTGGAGAGTGGCGCACTATTGGGAAGACAGCACTTAATAGTGCGCTACACTCCAGAAGGTGCGTACGGTGATCGAGGCCAGTGGGCTGCCTGCCGATGTCTACTCGGCGAAATGCCCCACCCGACAGGTACTGGACCATGTCGCGGGCAAATGGACCGTGCTGATCGTGGACGCCCTCGCCGAGGGCACCATGCGCTACACCGATCTGCACCGCCGCATCGAGGGCATCTCCCAGAAAATGCTCACCCAAACGCTGCGGCAACTCGAGACCGACGGATTCGTCACGCGCACAGTGCATCCCACGGTGCCGCCCCGCGTCGACTACGACCTCACCGACCTCGGCCACAGCCTGCGCACTCCGATCGCCGCGCTGCGCGATTGGATCGAGGTCAATATCAATCGCATCGAGGCGGCTCGCCGCCGTGCTGTGGGCTGATCGCCGGAATGCGGATTCGCTGGCCGCGCAGCGTATCTCGTAGCTACGACCCCGGCCGCACAGCGGGCCTGCGGCGGTCGACACCACCGTTGTCGCCGCCCGAGCTGCGGCATGCCGGACCGGACGATGCGGTCAGAACATCGAAAGGGATGACTTCGCTGCGACGAACTCGGCAGCGAATTCATCACGCGTACAGGCCATCTCGGCGGGCCAGCCGGTTCGATTATCCCTGAACGCAATTCGGGGCGGCGTCAGCTCGCCTCGGCGACCGCACGCCGTTCGCGCCCGCCGTACAACTGCCGCGCCTCGCTCGGCGTCACTGTCTCCGGTCGCGTCGGCGGTTCGCCCTTCAGATGCTGTTCCAGAATCTGCCCCGCCATCGGCGCGATATACGGCGCGGCGACGATCAGCCCGAACGAGTTGAACGCCGTCGTGCCCCACACGATGATCTTGGCGGCCGGGCGCACAGCTAGATCCACGATTCCCGGCCGATCGAAGCGGCCGAGCCTGCGCATCCACTTCGGCAGCGTGGCAACCGAAGCCAGCGACAGCAACCGACTGCCGAGGGCATAGCTGATCCCGGCGCCATTGCGCGGGGAGGTCCACAGCAGGTGATGCATGCCCTCCTCGGCACGCTCGGAGGTGCACAGGCGCGGGCGGACCTTCGCGAAGTACGCGCGCACTTCCTCGCGGGATCGCGGCACCTCCTCCGGCTTGCAGGTCTGCAGTTCGGCGGCGATCGCGCACTCCTGCCAGTAGCGCGCCTCCTCTTCGGCGCTGAGCGGCCCGGGCCCGAAGACCTCGTAGGCCTTGAGTACCGAATGCCAGCCGGTGATGTGGATCCACAGCTGGGTTTCCGGGCTGTTCGCGCTGTAGCGCTGACCGCTGATCGGTTCGATGCCGGTCATCGGCGCGTGCACCTGCATCAGGTGTTGCGCGGCCTGGATGGCGGTGCGGCCGTCGGCGATCGCGACGAGCAGGAAGTAGGCGAAGGTGTGGTCGAGGCGGCTGCGCGGATCGGTGTAGATGCCCTGCGAGTCGGCGACGGCCGCGGTGAGGAATGGATCGAAATGCTCGAGGACCACAGCGCGCTGGAAGCCGATTACGGCGGTCGGTGCGGTCCAGATCTTCCAACTGGGCGAATCCGGGCCGAAGAATCCGTAGTCGTCCCGGCGAAGTGTGGTCGGATCGAAGGCCATCTGCTGCTCCTTTGCCTGCTCGCCTCCCTGAGCGGCGAATACAACGCAACCGTAGCAATTGCGGGCAGGCAATACAACGCCCCCGTAGCATTTATCCGCAGATGGATTCCGAATCCGCGGCAGGTGCTGACAGGATGGATGCGGATGGAGGTGAGCCGACAGTGACCAAATCGCGTTCCGCGCCGAAGCCGGCCGCACCGGACCGGCCGCGACGGCGATACGCGCCCCGCCTGCCGCCCGACGAGCGTCGCGCCCAACTGCTCGACGCCGCCTACACGGTGCTGAGCCGAATGGAACTGCACGAACTGAGCATGGAGGCGGTCGCGCACGAGGCGGGTGTCGGAAAACCGGTGCTGTACACCGTGTTCAAGACGCGCGCCGAACTCGTTGCGGCGCTATTGGAACGCGAACGCGAGCGCGGCCTGGAGCAGGTGGCCGCGACGCTGCCGACCGATCTGCTCGGCGCGGATCCCGTCGTGGTCGCTTCCGCGACGGTTGCGGCGTTTGTCGGTGTCGCACTGGAGAATCCGACGCGCTGGCGGCTGATCCTCGCCGGACCGGGCACTGCCCCCGACGAATACCGTGCGGCACTTATCGATTCGCGCACCGGCGTCTTCGATCAGGCCGAGTCGCTGGTCCGCATGGGTATGGCGGTCGATTCGCGCTGGGCGGGAATGGATTCCGGACTGCTCACCAACTCGCTGTTGAGCGTCGCGGAAATGCTCGGCAGACTCGCGGTCAGCGCACCGCAGGAATACCCGCGCGAGCGGCTCGAAGGCTTCGTCCACTCCATCGTGCGGTTGCTCGTCGGCGCGCCCGACGTGGGCGCGCTGCGAGCTGAATAATGTTGCGGTTCAACTCGATCAGGTTTCCCAACTCGGAAGACATGAGTGAGCCGATGGGAATGGCATGATCTCGATCATGACCAATCGACGACTTCCCGTACTCGCGCTGACCGCGCTTCCTGCCATGGCGATCGCGTTCGGCTCGGGCGCCACCGCTACCGCGAGCGGGCTGGAGCCCCCGGTGATGGAAGAGGTCTTCGCGCTGACGGGAACCGTCTCGGCGAAGTTCCACAACCCGAACGACCGTGGCGTGTGCTGGGTCTACAACGCCGATACCGGCGAAATCTTCGGCGGCAACAATCCCACCTCCTTCGCCGTCGCGGACGGCAAGATGGTCCAGACCTCCCTGGGCAACGGCAACCTCCCCTCGGGCCAGGTACACGTCCGCGGCGCCTGCGCCTTCGACCGCCCAACCGGCAACCACGACTACGCCTCCACCACCGACATCATCACCGTCGATGTAACCGGCAAGCCGAGCACCGGCAGCTTCGGCTGACCCACCCGAACGCCGACTAGCGCCTCGTGTCGACCGCAACAGTCGTACCCGGGGCGCCGTTCGACGCCGGGACAATCACCGCGCCGAAAGTGGCAAGCCACTAAACTCGCAACTATGACCGCAGCGCACGACTACGAGGACCTGCATCGCTTGGTCGATCGGCTAACGCCGGACCAAGCGCGTGCGTTACGTGCCGTCGCGTTGCAGTTGGTCGTCACCGATGCACCCGAACCTCGACCAGTTGCAGAGTCGGCAGCTGAGCGACATCGGCATCTTTCGTTCGCCGGTGTAATGCACGCAGAGCCCGATCTCGCTGCGAGGTCGGAGGAACTGCTGCGTGAGGAACGTGGTAGACAACCGAAGTGATCGTCTGTGACACAGGCCCGCTCGTTGCTGTGCTCAATAAGAACGACGCGGATCACCGCCGCTGCCTGGATCTCCTTGAAACCCATCCGGGCCGCTACTCGTGCCGAGTCCGGTGCTCGCGGAAGTCTGCTACTTCTTGGAAACCCGTGTGGGTCCCCAGGCTGAGGCGATATTCCTGGAATCGATTGCCAACCAAGAAATCGAGCTCGTCGAGCTTACCCGGGCTGATCTGAGCCGAATGGCCGAGCTGGTTCGAAAGTACTCCGACTTCCCACTGGGAGCTGTTGACGCCGCTGTGCTTGCCGTCGCCGAACGGCTCGAGGTCGCCGAAGTGGCGACGCTGGATCTACGACACTTCAGCGCCGTACGGACGCGTCACCCTTCGCCTCTTCGTCTGTTGCCCAGCTAACCGACTCGCGGCGAGAGTTCAGTCGGTGCGGCTGATTCGGGCCAGGCGCATGGTTTCGGTCAGGAGTTTCGAGACCGCGGCCGCTTCGGTGAGGAAGCCGTCGTGTCCGTCGCGGGAATGCACGATTTCCAGACCTTCGCAGCCGGGGAGGCCATCGGCCAATTCCTGCTGGGTTCGCAGTGGGTACAGGCGATCGGAATCGACGCCGCCGACCACGCACGGGACCGGGGTGGCGGCCAGGGCGGCCGATACGCCGCCGCGGCCGCGGCCGATATCGTGGCGGTTCATCGCCTCGGAGAGCAGTACATAGGTGGCGGGATCGAAACGGCTACAGAGCTTTTGGGCCTGGTGGTCCAGATAGCTCTGCACCGCGTAGCGGCCGCCGTTCCACGGATCCTCATCGCCCTGCGCGTGGTTCTCGAAGCGGTGATCGAGTTCGCCCTCGGTCCGGTAGGTCAGGTGCGCGATGCGCCGGGCGATGCCCATACCGGCCATGGGGGCGCGGTCGGTGTCATGGTAATCGCCGCCCTGCCAGTCCGGATCGGCCTTGATGGCGGCGATTTGCGTTGTCTGCGTGCCGATCTGGTCGGCGGTGGCGCGCGCGCCGACGGCCAGCACCAGTGCGGATCCGACCCGATCAGGAGCGCCGACCATCCACTCCAGCACGCGCATGCCGCCCATCGAACCGCCGACCACGGCGGCAAGGCGCTCGATGCCGAGCAAATCGAGCAGCGCCGCTTCCGCGGTCACCTGATCGCGGATGGAGATCTCCGGAAACCTTGCGCCCCAGGGCTTTCCGTCCGGTGCCAGCGATGACGGGCCGGTGCTGCCCTTGCAGCCGCCGAGCACATTCGTCGCGATGACGCACCATTCGTCGGTATCCACCGGCTCACCGGGCCCGACCATGCCGTCCCACCAGCCGGGCAGCGGGTGGATATCGTCGGGCACCCCGACGACGTGCGAGTCACCGGTCAGCGCGTGCTCGACCAGCACCACATTGTCCAGCGTGGTGGAGAGCTCGCCCCAGCGCTGCACGGCCAGATGAACGTCCGGGATGACCGCGCCGTTCTCCAGCCGCACATCCCCGATGGCGATGATGCCGAGCCGCCCGTCCGGCGGTGGCAGGGCCACCGCGGACGAGCGGACGGTACTCGGGTCGGCACTCACAGTCACGTCGTAGCCGCCGCGAAACCGGCTCGCAGATCGGCCAGGATGTCATCGATTCCCTCGATGCCCACGGCGAGTCGGACCAGGCCCGGGGTGACGCCGGAGGCCAGTTGCTCAGCGGGCGTCAACTGCGAGTGTGTCGTCGACGCCGGGTGGATTACGAGAGAACGCACATCCCCGATGTTAGCTACATGGCTGTGCAGGGCTAACGCGTCCACGAACTTCTTGCCCGCATCGACGCCGCCGCGCAGTTCGAACGCGACGATCGCGCCCGCGCCCTTCGGCGCCAGTTCGGCGGCGCGTCGATGCCACGGCGAGGACGGCAGGCCCGCGTAGAACACCGATTCCACGGCCGGATGCGTGCTCAGGAATTCGGCGACCGCCTGCGCGTTGGCGACGTGACGCTCCAGCCGCAGGCTCAGCGTTTCGATGCCCTGACTGATCAGGAACGCGTTGAACGGCGATATCGCCGCGCCGAGGTCGCGCAGCAGCTGCACCCGCGCCTTGAGCGCGTAGGCCGGAGCGCCGAGATCGGCGAAGACCGCGCCGTGGTAGCTCGGGTCCGGGGTGGTGAAACCGGGGAAGCGGGATTCGCCCTGCGCGTCGCGCACGGTCCAGTCGAAGGTGCCGCCGTCGACGATCACCCCGGCCACCGCCGAACCGTGCCCGCCCAGGTATTTGGTGGCCGAATGCACGACGATGTCCGCGCCGTGGGCCAGCGGCTGGATCAGGTACGGGGTCGCGACCGTATTGTCGACGATCAGCGGCAGGCCCGCCGCATGCGCGATCGCGGAAATGCCGCGGATATCGAAGATCGCGCTGCTCGGGTTGGCGATGGTCTCGCCGTAGAAGGCCTTGGTATTCGGCCGGATCGCCGCGCGCCACTGCTCGAGATCGTCCGGGTCCTCGACGAAGGACACCTCGATGCCGAGCTTGGGCAGCGAGTAGTGGAACAGGTTGTAGGTACCGCCGTAGAGGTGCGGGCTGGAGACGATGTGATCGCCAGCGGCGGCGAGATTGAGGATCGCGTAGGTCTCCGCGGCCTGACCGGAGGCCAGCAACAGCGCGGCCACACCGCCCTCCAGGGCGGCGACGCGCTGCTCGACCACGTCCTGGGTCGGGTTCATGATCCGGGTGTAGATATTGCCCGGCTCGGCCAGCCCGAACAGTGCGGCCGCGTGATCGGTGTCACGGAAGGCGTATGAAGTGGTCTGGTAGATCGGGAGTGCGCGTGCGCCGGTGATCTCGTCGGGCGTCTGGCCCGCGTGGATCTGCTTGGTTTCGAAGGACCACTGCGCCGGATCGATTCCGGCGGAATCGATATCGGTCGCGGACGCGTTGGGGTCACTCATGTCTTGCTCCAAAGGGGTTGTTCGCCAGCAGGTTTCAACGGGATGCGGGTGACGGACAACAACACATGGCGGGAACCTCCTGAAGTGCGCGCTTGCTCTCGGCTTTCGAGAGCCCGGTCATCACCCGGAGCACCCCACCGCAGCTGGAGGGTTGCCGTCCAGCAAGCCGGGGCTTCGCGCTGGCACTCATGACCTGACCGACATGGTAACCGGAGTGCGGGCGGCGGCCGAAATCCGTTACCGGTTTTCCGCCGCGGCGGCGTCGGTGCGGCCGGTGCACACCCGCATGAACTCGTCGAATGAGGTGGTGAACGCATTGCGGGCGTCGGCAGCGGCGGCCGAGGTGTCGGCCTCGTCGAAGATCGAGTTCGAACATTCCATGCTGAGATGACCGATCAGCTGCCAGGCGCCGACGACCAGGCGCACCGGCAGCGCATCGGGCTGGGTGCCGAGTCGGTCGGCGATCACTTCGGCGATCGCGACGTTCTTATCGTCGGCGAGTTCCATGCTCTGCGCGCTGACCGTCGGACTGCTGCGCAGGATCCGCTGCATCTGCTGGAAGCGTCGGAACGAGATGGGGCCATCGATGCTTTCCGCGGCGTGGTCGACGACATGCAGGAATGCCTCGCGCAGCGACAGCAGTTCATTGCCGGTGACCGGAAGTCCGCGCAGGCATTCGGCGATGGCGAGGCCGAAGTCCTTGACCGGCCCGAGGACGATGTCCTCTTTGCTGTCGAAGTACCGGTTGATGGTGCGCGGTGACACGTCTGCGCCGTTCGCGATCTGCTCGACCGTCGTCGCGTCGAATCCCTGTGCGTCGCAAAGGTCCAACGCGACTTCGATGATGCGCAGCCTGGTCTGCTGCTTCTTGCGTTCGCGCAATCCCACGCTCGCGCCGGCGCTGGACGAACCGGGCCCTGGGTTTGCTGTGGCGCGCACAGCGTCGTCGGCTGTGGCGCTCGCGCCGATCGGCGTCGATGACTCGAGCATGTCCCCATGTTATCGCAATCGGGACATTTTGTGTCTTTAACGGCCAAATGTCGTAGTGCGACATTTTTCTCTTGACGACAAATGTCCGTCGATGACAGGATGACTGCAGTACTTCGGACGGCTAGGAGAAGACAGTGAGCGAGACCGCGACAGTGGTGGAAGTTCCGGAAAGACAGGCCAGCTCGACGCGCTGGCTGGCGCTGGGGGTGATTGCATTGGCCCAGCTCATGGTGGTTCTCGACGCCACCATCGTGACCATCTCGCTGCCCTTCGCGCAGCAGGATCTCGATATCAGTGACGGCAACAGGCAGTGGATGCTCACCGCCTACACGCTGATCTTCGGCGGTCTGCTGCTGCTCGGCGGACGGCTGGCCGACTACATGGGGCGGCGGCGAGTCTTCATCGTCGGCCTGGTCGGCTTCGCCGGGGCATCCGCGGTGGCCGGTCTGGCGCAGAACGGTGCCGAGCTGTTTGCCGGGCGTGCGCTGCAGGGCGCGTTCGCGGCGTTGCTCGCGCCGGCGGCGCTGTCATTGCTCTCGGTGACCTTCACCGAGGCGAAGGAGCGCGCGACCGCATTCGGCGTGTTCGCCGGAATCTCCGCGGGTGGTGCGGCGCTCGGCCTGATCGCCGGTGGTGCGCTGACCGAGTACGCCTCGTGGCGGTGGTGCCTGCTGGTGAACACCCCGATCGCGCTGCTCGCGCTGCTCGGCGCGCTGGCGTTCGTGGTGCGGGATGTGCCGACACCGCGCACCGGCGGCTATGACGTGCCGGGTGCGGTCACCGTGACGCTCGGTCTGATCGCCATCGTGTACGGATTCAGCCGCGCCGCCGAGGACGGCTGGCTGGCCGGGAGCACCCTCGGACTGCTCGTCGTCGGTATCGCCTTGCTGATCGCCTTCGTCGTCATCGAGCGCCGCTCGACGAATCCGCTGCTGCCGCTGCATATTCCGGGTGAGATCAACCGCGGCGGCGCCTTCCTCGCCGCATTGCTGATCCCGATCGCCATGTTCGCGATGTTCCTGTTCCTGAGCTACTACTTCCAGATCACCCTCGGCTACTCGTCGCTGAAGGCCGGCTTCGCCTTCCTGCCGTTCCCGGCGGGCATCGCGATCTCCGCCGGTGTCACCAGCGCGCTGCTGCCGAAGCTCGGCCCGCGTCCGCTGATGGTGGCGGGCGCCGTGCTCGGTGTCCTCGGGCTGGTGTGGCTGGCGCAGCTGAGCTTCGGCGACAGCTACGCGGCCAGCGTGCTGCCCGCGCAGGTGCTGATCGCGCTCGGCATGGGCCCGCTGTTCGTCGGCATGCAGACCGTCGCGCTGCATCAGGTCGAGGAGGAGGACTCGGGTGTGGCCAGTGCCCTGCTGAACGCGGCCCAGCAGGTCGGCGGTGCGGTCGGTACCGCGCTGCTCACCACGATCTCGGTGCAGACGGCCAAGACCTTCGCGCAGAACAACCCGATGGTCGACAACCTGATGGCCCGCGCCTCGATCCACAGCTACGACGTCGCGTTCTATGTCGGCGCGGGATTCTTCCTCGCCGCAATTCCGGTGATCGCGTTGATGATTCGGGACAAGCCGGAAAACCTGATCGAGGGATCCGAGGAGGGTGCGCGGATTCCGGTCGCGGTCTGATCATGAAATAGCTGGTCCGGGTGTCCTTCGGGATACCCGGACATTGCTATTTCGCGGTGGCGCACGTCACTGCCGACCTACTTGTCGGTAACCGTTTCGAGCGTCTTCACATGGGGGGCTGCCCGCGCGGTGAGGTCAATGGCAGCAGTACGCTTGTCTTGTTTGCACCACACGTCTCGTGGACAACGCGGGACATATACGTTGTCTGTTGGAACAGCTAGGGTCCGCTCACAAGCGTGTTCGCCTGGCCGTGCAATGAGGGCACCATCCTAGGAGGACACGAAGATCCATGTCCAAGATCAAGGTTGAAGGCACCGTCGTAGAACTCGACGGCGACGAGATGACCCGGATCATCTGGCAGTTCATCAAGGACAAGCTGATCCACCCGTATCTCGATGTGAACCTGGAGTACTACGACCTCGGCATCGAGTATCGGGACAAGACCGACGACCAGGTCACCATCGACGCCGCGAACGCCATCAAAGAGCACGGCGTCGGTGTCAAATGTGCCACCATCACCCCCGATGAGGCCCGGGTCGAGGAATTCGGCCTGAAGAAGATGTGGCGCTCGCCCAACGGCACCATCCGCAATATTCTCGGCGGCACCATTTTCCGCGCGCCGATCATCATCTCGAATGTGCCGCGTCTGGTTCCCGGTTGGACCAAGCCGATCATCATCGGCCGTCACGCGTTCGGTGACCAGTACCGCGCCACCGACTTCAAGGTCTTCGAGGGCGGCACGGTCACCCTCACCTTCACCCCGGACGACGGCAGCGAGCCGATCGTGCACGAGGTCGTGAAGATGCCCGAGGACGGCGGCGTCATCATGGGCATGTACAACTTCAAGAAGTCCATCGAGGATTTCGCGCGCGCGTCGTTCAACTACGGCCTGCAGCAGAACTACCCGGTGTACATGTCGACGAAGAACACCATCCTCAAGGCCTACGACGGCATGTTCAAGGACACCTTCCAGGAAGTCTTCGAGGCCGAGTTCAAGACCCAGTTCGACGCCGCGGGCCTCACCTACGAGCACCGCCTGATCGACGATATGGTCGCCTCCTCCATGAAGTGGGAGGGCGGCTACGTCTGGGCCTGCAAGAACTACGACGGCGACGTGCAGTCCGACACCGTGGCCCAGGGCTTCGGCTCGCTCGGCCTGATGACCTCGGTGCTGCTGACCCCGGACGGCAGGACCTGTGAGGCCGAGGCCGCGCACGGCACCGTCACCCGGCACTACCGCCAGCACCAGCAGGGCAAGCCGACCTCGACCAACCCGATCGCGTCGATCTTCGCCTGGACCCGTGGCCTCGAGCACCGCGGCAAGCTGGACAACACCCCCGAGGTGATCGGCTTCGCGCAGACCCTCGAGGACGTCGTCATCAAGACCGTCGAGGGCGGCCAGATGACCAAGGACCTCGCGCTGCTCGTCGGCGGCGACCAGGGCTACCTGACCACCGAGGAGTTCCTCGGTGCGCTCGACGCCAACCTGGCCCGCGCCCTGCGCTGACGGTTGACCGTCGATCCGGTCGCGCGCACCGCGCCGACCGGCCGAACCGAATAACCCGGCGCTGGGCAAGAGCCAGCGCCGGGCGCGACATACGGGCACCCGCACCACACCGGTGGTACGGGTGCCCGCACTGTTTCCGCGACCCGCGTGTGCGGCCGGACTTCACCTTCCTGGGCTCAGCAACCGGTGGGTTGCCGTCGGGCTGCCCGGTGTGCGCGGTATGGCAGTCGTTCGTCCGAATTCTCGATGCTGACGTGGGGAAACTCACGTCTACCCGGGAAGCGACCGGAGTCGCCCGACGGTTACATCAATACGTGACCGGTTCCGTTGCCACCCAGACCCCAGCACTCGCCGAGGCCGAACGGACGGACTGGCATATTCCCGCGATGCTGGCGCTGGCCCTCGGCGGATTCGGAATCGGCACAACCGAATTCGTCACGATGGGTTTGCTGCCCGATATTGCCAGCGCCATGAACGTATCCGAGCCGACCGCGGGACATGCGGTATCGGCCTATGCGCTCGGCGTGGTCATCGGAGCGCCGGTGATCGCCGCGCTGGCCGCGCGGGTACCGCGCAAACGTCTGCTCATCGCGCTGATGGTGGCGTTCAGCATCGGAAATGCGGCGACCGTCGGCGCGCCCTCCTTCGCAACCCTCGTCATCGCCCGATTCGTCTCCGGACTGCCGCACGGCGCGTATTTCGGTGTCGCCTCGCTGGCCGCCGCCACATTGGCTCCGGTCGGGCAGCGCGCAAAGGCGGTTGCTGCGGTTATGCTGGGTTTGAGCGCCGCCAATGTCGTCGGCGTTCCCAGCGCCACCTGGCTGGGCCAGCATCTCGGCTGGCGCGACGCCTTCGTGGTGGTCGCGGTGATCGGAATCGTCACGGTCGCCGCCCTCATTCGGTTCGTTCCCGAACTGCACGGCATCCGGATCACCAACCCGATGACCGAACTCGGCGCACTCCGCCGCCCGCAAGTACTGCTGACCCTGCTGGTCGGTGCCATCGGCTTCGGCGGCATGTTCGCCGTCTACACCTACATCACCACCACGCTGACCGATGTCGCGGGCATGCGGCTCGGTCTGGTTCCATTCGTGCTCATGCTCTTCGGCCTGGGCATGGTCGCGGGCAATATCGTCGGCGGCATCCTCGCCGACCGCGGCGTCGACCGGGCGATCTACCTCTCGATGATCGCCATGGTGGTCATTCTCGCGGGGTTCGTTGCCGCCGCGCACAATCCGTACACCGCGGGCATCGGCGCCTTCCTCATCGGTGCCTCGGGTGCGGCGCTGGCGCCAGCTCTGCAGACCCGGCTGATGGATGTCGCCGCCGACGCGCAGACGCTCGCGGCGGCGCTCAATCACGCCGCCCTCAATATCGCCAATGCCGCGGGCGCGTGGCTGGGCGGACTCGTCATCGCGGCGGGTCTCGGCTATACCGCTCCGGCCACCGTCGGCGCGGGTCTGGCCGTCCTCGGTGTTGTGTTGTTCACCCTCACGGTCTGGGCCGCGCGGCGAACGTAGTCGTCAGGTGCTCGGTTGCAGCGCGACGACCGGGATCACCCGACTGGTCTTGGTCTCGTATTCGGCGAAGCCCGGCATGACAGCCACCATCGCGGCGTAGAGCCGATCGCGTTCCGGGCCCCCGGTGATCGGCGGTCGCCTCGATGGTTTCGGTGCCGATTTCCAGCCTGACCTTCGGATTCGCCAGCAGATTGTGGTACCAGTCCGGGTGGCCGGGTGCGCCGGCCTTGGACGCGATGATCACCAGACGGTCGCCGTCGCGGATATAGGCCGTCGGATTGGTCCGCGGCAGCCCGGTTTTCGCGCCGGTGGTAGTGAGCAGCAACAGGTCCTTGCCTTCGAACGGGCCGCCGACCTTGCCGCTATTGCTCCGGAACTCCTCGATGATGTTCTTGTTCCAGTCGGTCATATGCGCTCCTCGATCGAGATCGGGTTACCAGGTCATCCTCGCGGATGACGATGCTGTCCGGGGCAATGTCGACAGCCCGATGTCGATTTCCCCGGTGCCCGGAGCGGCTGGGGCTCAGTTCTGCACGAGGCAGCCCATATCGCGGATCACCCGGGCGAATGCGCGGATCTGCTCGGTTTCGGAGTCGCTGCGCCAGACCGGTGCCCACCGAACAAGGTGGGAATCGGTGATGGGCAGATAGGAGATGCCGGGTCGGTTGTAGTAGCGGGCGATGTGGCTCATGCAGCTGGTGAAGACGTCGCTGGTGCTGGCGGTGGCCAGGATGTCCTCGAGCGTCGAGATCGGCGCGACACGGTGGATGGGGCGGCCCGAGGGCGTGTAGAAGGGGCTGACGGCGTCCTCCCAGTAATCGGGCAGTGGTGCGTTGGGTTCCAGCACGCCGCGGTCGCCGAATACCTCCAGCGATACCCACTTTTCGCCAGCCAGTTCGTGGCGGTCGGGCATCATCGCCACCATCGGCTCCGTGGCGATGATCGGCCCGACGGTCAGGCCGGGTTCTTCGACGGGCAGCCAGGCGATGACGACGTCGGCTTCGTCGCGACTCAGCGGGCCGAACTGGTCGCCGAACTCGCTACTGCGGATCTGCAGCTCCCAGTCCGGGTGTGCGCGGCGGAAGGCGTCCCAGAACGGCTGATAGTCATAGGGGTTGTAGCCGATCATGGCGACGCGCAGTACGCCGGAGATGCCCTGTGCGGTGCGCCGGGCATGTTCGATCGCCCGGACCAGGCCCCGATAGTTCGGGAGCAGTTCGACGAGAAGTTGGCGGCCGAGCGGGGTGAGCTGGACGTTGCGCGGATTGGAGCGGTCCACCAAGCGACCGCCGATGCGGCGTTCCTGACTCTTGATGGATTGACTCACTCGCGCCTGGGAAAGGTGCAGTCGTTGGGCGGTCCTGCCGAAGTGCAGCTCCTCGGCCAACATGAGGAAGATCTCGATATCTCGCAGCTCCATCGAGACCTTCCGATCGAATGTTCAGCGTGCGATCTGAACGTTACGTTGTCGTCAGTGCTCGCGCAGCGGGGCGCCGCTGTGCTTCGCGCCTGCGATCATGCCGATCAGCACTGCCTCCTGGTCGCCGTCGTTGCGCCAGGCGTGCACCACACCATTGAGGACGAGCCAGTCCCCGGGCGCCAACCGAATCTCGGCATCCTCGAGCACGCATACCGACTCGCCCGTGAGCTGCATCAGGCAGTCCATCGATGCGGTCGCGTGGAACCCGGTGAAATCCGGTGCCGCGCCGTAGGTTTCGGGCGGGTTCGGATCGTCGACAACAGCCACCGAGGTAGAGATCTGTGCCATGGCGGCGGCCGCGGCTTGGACCGGATCCGAGGAGTCGGCCCAATTATCCGGGTCGAAGCGTGGTGGGAAACTCAGCCGGATGACATGGAAACCCCCGGGGAGGGGAATGAGTGGACCCGCGAATTCGGGCCTGGCACCCGCATCGGGGAAGCTGGGCGGTGCGTCGGCCGCCCAGATCGAGTCCGGACCGTGACCGCTCGACGCGAACTCCGCATCGCTGACGACGACGGCCTTGCCGTTCGTATCGTGGCCGGTGACCACGCGTCGAAAACCCATATCTCAGATGACTTTACGGAAGAAATCGCGGATATCCGCGAGCAGCAGGTCGGGCACCTCGTAGGCGGCCCAGTGCCCGCCCTGGTCGTATTCGTGCCATTGCACAATGTTGGCGTGATCGCGCTCGGCGAACTTGCGCGGCGGCTTGAAGTCGTGGCCGAAACAGGCGAGCCCTATCGGCGTTGTAGTCGGGGTCGAATATTCATTCTCGAAGTAGAACCGGCACGCGGGCGCCGAGGTGTTGGTGAACCAATAGATCGCGACATTGGTCAGGATCTCGTCCCGGGTCATGGAATCGGTCAGCAACTGCGCGCTCCAGGCGAGTTGGCCGACCGGCGAATCGGAGCGAGCGTGGCCGGGGGACTGCGGCCGGGCCTGCTGGGTGAAGTCCGTGCCGGAGTACTCCCGGAATTTCCGGCCGAATTGGATGAGCATCAGCTCCTGGTCGGTGAGTCCGTCCAACTCGCCCGGCTCGCCCTTCGGGAAGGAGAAGATCTGATCGACGTGCACGCCGACCACGTTCTCCGGTGCGAGCCTACCCATTTCGGGTGCGACGGTGGCGCCGCTGTCATTGCCGTGCACACCGTAGCGGTCATAGCCGAGCTGGATCATCAGCTCATTGAAGACCGCCGCGATCCGTACCGGATGCCAGCCCGCTGTGCGCGTCGGCCCGGAGAACGCGAAGCCCGGATAGGACGGGATCACCACGTGGAAGGCGTCTGCCGGATCACCGCGATGAGCGCGCGGATCGGTCAATTCGCCTACCAGGCCGAGGAATTCGGTGAACGTGGTCGGCCACCCATGGGCGAGCAGTAGCGGCATCGCATCCGGCTCCGGCGACCTGACGTGCACGAAATGAATCTTCTGCCCATCGATTTCGGTGGTGAACTGTGCAAAGGAGTTGAGTCGCTGCTCTTGTGCGCGCCAATCGAACATGTCGCGCCAGTATTCGAGCAGCGGACCGACATACGACAGCGGCACTCCGTATTCCGAATCGGGCCGTACCGGTATGCCGACGTCCCCGCGGCCCGCGCTTGCCATGGCGGGCAGTTCCGAGATGAGCCGGGTGCGCAGCAGGCGCAGGGCGAGGTCGTCGAGAGCGGCCTGCGGTATGTCGATGCGGAAGGGCTTGATCTCGGACAATTCGGCTCCAACGGGTCGTTCCATATGCCGCTTCAGCCTGTAGCAGCGACAATGCGGGAACAACGCCGTTTTCGAGCCGGTCCGATCACTTCTACTTATCGAACGGCGCTGATGCTCAACAGGCGGTCGACCAGGATGTCGACGTACTCGTCGGTGAGCGGGCCGGTTCCGAAAAGGGTGCGGGTGTACATGGGGGCCAGGATGATGTCGACGACTTGCAGTACGTCGGGGGCGTTTTCGCCGCGGGCGGTGGCCCGGTCGAGCATGCGCTGGATCTGTTCGACTCGCTCGGCCAGGAACTGATCACGGGTTCGTTCGCCTGCCTCACCGGTATCGATGAGCGCGAGGATGCTGCGCAGCAGCGCGAGTCCATTGGGGCCGTTCACATCTCGGGCCGCCTGCGCGGCGTAGGCGCGCAGGTCGCCGACCAGGTCACCGGTATCCGGCATGGCCGATTCGGTGGTGAGCCGCTCGACCGTGACCTCCATGGCCAGTGCCTCCAGATTGCCCCAGCGGCGGTAGATGCTGGTGTCGGCCACACCCGCGCGGGCCGCGACTTCGGCGACGGTGAAATTCCCGTAGCCGCGTTCGGCGACGAGTTCGGTAACCGCCTGGTGCACCGCCGCCCGCACGCGGGCGCTGCGACCGCCCGGGCGTCGGGTGCGTGACTGTTCCGCCATGTTCATATCTTAACGCAGTTCGCGCTTGCGTTTGTTGCGGGTTCGACGCTACGCTGCCATTAACGCCGTTACGAACTGCGTTTAGGAGCGGTGATGAGTCCGGCCAGCTCCGTGACCGCGGCTCGACGACATGCATCTGAACCGAACCCTTGTGGCCGTCAAGACTTCTGGAGTACCGCATGAACACCGTGATCGCCCGCATCGACCGTGCCATCGACATGACGGCCGCCATCGTCAAAGGCATTCCCGCTGAACACATGAACGCGCAGACGCCCTGCGTGGAGTGGGATGTGCACGAGTTGCTCAACCACCTGGTGGGCGGGATGAACATCTTCGCCGCGCAACTGCGCGGTGTGGAACCGGATCGTGGGCATCACGACGACTGGCTCGGCGTCGATCCGCGCGCCGCCTATGCCGATGCGGCCGTAATCGACAGTGCGGCATGGCATCTCCCCGATGCGCTGGAGCGCGAGATCCGTCTCGGATTCGGCAGTGTGCCGGGTCCGATGGCGGCGGTCATACACCTGACCGAAGTGCTCGTGCACGGCGTCGATCTCGCGGTCGCCACCGGACAGGAGCGACTGTTGGATGAGGAGCTCTGCGCGGACATGCTCGCGACCATGCGCGACATGGGCACGGACAACTTCCGCGCGCCCGGGATGTTCGGCCCCGAGCTGCCGATGCCCGAGGACGCCCCCGCGCATCGCAGGCTGTGCGCCTACCTCGGCCGAGCCTGCTGATATCCAATGAACATACAGATCTGTATGTAAGTGTAGAATCGCCGGAATGACCAGGCCCGCAGCGTCCAAACAGCGCCGTACGCAGGAGCAGCGTAGCAGCGAGATGCGGACGCGGCTGCTCGACGCGACCATCGACTGTCTGGTCGAGTACGGCTATGGGGGAACGACGACGCCCCGGGTCGCCGAGCGGGCCGGGGTCACCCGTGGGGCGCAGGTGCATCACTTCGGCTCCAAGACCGATCTGGTGGTGGCGGCGATCAGCCATCTGGCGCAGCTGCGGGCCGAGACCGCGATGCGGGAGATGCCCAAGGTTCAGGCCGGGGATGATCCGGTCGGAATGGCCCTGGAATTTCTCTGGGAGCTGCATCAGGGGCCGCTGTTCATCGCGACGGTCGAGCTGTGGGTGGCGGGCCGGACCGATCCGGTGCTCGCCTCGGCCATGGAGAAGGTCGAGCCGTTCGTCAATAACGCGGTGCTGATGGCGGTCGCCCGCTTCGTGCCGGATGAGATGCGACGCAAGGAGACTCGCGATTTCATCTACACTGCGATGGACGCGCTGCGCGGCATTCTGGTCTCCAACTTCATTGATCCGGATACCGCGCGGGCGCACCGGCGGTGGCGGCGCGCCTCGGCGCATCTGCGGCAGGTCGCGGCGGCAGCGCTCGCCGCGCAATCGCTGGTGGATCGGACATCGGTCGAATAGATCGCTGCCGTTGTCGCTGCGTCGCGGGTAGTGCCGGCCTGGTCTGCGCGCAGCACTCAGCCCTACCGCTTGCGCACGTTCTTCGGCGTGCGCGGCGGCATGGATGCGGAATAGCTGTTGATACCCACCCCGTGGTGTGACGCGCATCACAGTAGTTGGGGTTGGATCCAGTGGTCCAAACATCTTGCGATGCCTGTTACCAGCGACTATTGGCTGTACATACACATTCAGCTGTATGTGCTGCCGTAGCTGCAATTACCTGCCTACTTGCCGACATCGTGATGCGAGCCAAGTGTCCGTCTTGCGCAGTTACATACAGCTTTGTATGTTTGTTAACAGTCCGGTCCCGCTGGATCGGCCACTGTCGTCCGTTGCTGGTGCGGGCGGCCCTACCCAAGGGAGTTCGATGACGAACAAGGTCTACGTCGTCGGCGTCGGCATGACGAAGTTCGAGAAGCCGGGCCGCCGCAAGAACGAAGATGGCAGTGCGTGGGACTACCCGGATATGGCGCGGGAATCGGGCACCAAGGCGCTCGCCGATGCCGGCATCGACTATCGCGAGGTCGAACAGGCCTACGTCGGGTACGTGTACGGCGAATCCACTTCCGGCCAGCGCGCGGTCTACGAACTCGGTATGACCGGTATTCCGGTGGTCAATGTCAACAACAACTGCTCGACCGGATCTACCGCGCTCTTCCTTGCGGCACAGGCGATTCGGGGCGGACTGGCCGATTGCACGCTGGCGCTCGGCTTCGAGAAGATGCAACCGGGTTCGCTGGGCTCCACCTGGGACGACCGCGAGCAGCCGATGGCCAAGCACATCATGGCGCTGGCCGAGATCTCCGAGGTGCTGTTCCCGGTGGCGCCGTGGATGTTCGGTGCCGCCGGTCGCGAGCACATGAAGCAATACGGCACCACCGCTGAGCATTTCGCGAAGATCGGCTACAAGAACCACAAGCATTCGGTGAACAACCCGTATTCGCAGTTCCAGGACGAGTATTCGCTCGATGACATCCTGGGCTCGCGGATGATCTACGACCCGCTCACCAAGCTGCAGTGTTCGCCGACCTCGGACGGTTCCGGCGCGGTAATCCTCGCCGGCGAGGATTTCGTGAACTCGCACGACCTCGCGGCGCAGGCGGTCGAGATCGTCGGCCAGGCGATGACCACCGATTTCGCCTCCACCTTCGACAACACCGCAAAGAACATCATCGGCTATGACATGAATGTCCGAGCCGCGCGCAAGGTTTACGAGCAGGCCGGGCTCGGTGCGCAGGACTTCCAGGTCATCGAACTGCACGACTGCTTCTCCGCCAACGAACTGCTGCTCTATGAGGCCCTCGGGCTCTGCGGCGAGGGTGAGGCCGGAAAGCTCATCGACGACAACCAGACCACCTACGGCGGCAAGTGGGTCGTCAACCCCTCCGGCGGCCTGATCTCCAAGGGACATCCGCTGGGTGCGACGGGTTTGGCGCAGTGCTCCGAACTCACCTGGCAGCTGCGCGGCACCGCGGACAAGCGGCAGGTCGACAACGTCACCGCCGCCCTACAGCACAACATCGGCCTCGGCGGCGCCGCGGTCGTCACGGCCTACCAGCGGGCCGACCGCTGATCTGACCGGCGAAAGCCGTCGCACAGCACCGACATTCACTCGACGAGGAGTCAACTCATGGGCCATATCGAAGCCACCAAGGATGTCAACGCCACCCCCGATGCCCTTTGGGCGGTCGTCTCCGACCCGCAGACCTGGGACAAGTGGTTCACCATCCACGAGCGGTTCATGGAGGAGCCGCCCGCCACCTTGGCCGAGGGGGCCAAGCTGGTCGCGAAGATCGTCATGCTCGGGATGGCGAACAAGCTGGAATGGACCGTCGTAGCGGTCGAGCAGCCCAGCAAGCTCACCCTCGGCGGCACCGGAATGGCCGGGGTGAAGACCGAATTCACCTTCGATATCCAGCCCAAGGGCGATGGCAGCACCATCCTGGTCTCCGGCGACTTCGAAGGTGCGCTGATCAAGGGCGCACTCGGCAAGGCGGTCGAGAAGGACGGCCTGAAGCAGCTGGACAGGTCCCTCGAGCAGCTCGACGCGCTGGCTTCGGCCTGACCCGGACGGAGCGGGTGATGACAGCGCAGGCCGAAGCGGCGCGGCCGGTGGAATTCGACGACAGCGGGCTCGAAACCTGGTGTGATGAAGAATGTTTCGAGGTCACTCAGGAACAAATCGCCGACTACGCCGCCGCCACCAATGATCCGATCGAGGCGCATCTGGCGGGCAAGGTGGCCGCGCCGGTCTTCGGCGTCGTCCCGGTCTTCGAGGCCATGATGATGCCGGTGATCGATGTCGCGCCGATGGACATCTTCGGCCGAGTCGTGCACGGGGAGCAGGATTTCCACTTCCACCGCGCGATCCGGCCCGGGGACCGGCTGGTGTCGCGGGCCAAGGCGATCGGCTACGCCAGCCGTTCGAACGGCAGCACCATCACCATCCTCATCGAATGCCGCACCGAGGCCGGGGAGTTGGTCAATGAGCAGTATCTGACCGCCTTCTTCCGCAATATCGACGCCGGTAAGACGGTCGGTATCGCTGCTCCGGCGCACAAGTTCGACGAGAGCCTGCGGGCGCAGGATCCGGTCGCGGTGGTGCCACAGCACGTCGATCTGGACCAGACCTATCGCTATTCACCGGCCTCCGGCGATCCGGTGCCGCTGCACCTCGACGAGCAGGTGGCCAAGGACGCGGGTCTGCCCGGGATCATCGCGCACGGTCTGTGCACCATGGCCTTCGCATCGTGGGCGGTACTCACCGAGGTGGCCGGTTCGGATGTCAACCGGCTGAAGCGATTTGCCGTTCGCTTCGCCAAGATGGTCTTCCCCGGCGACGACCTGGAGACCCGGATCTGGAAGGTCGGTTCCGCCGACGGCGTCACCACCTATGCCTTCGAGACCGTTCGCGGGACGGATGTCGTTCTCAGCGACGGTCTCGCCGAAGTCGCCGACTGATCACCGAACACGTTAGGAGCCGTACAGATGGGTGCACTTGAAGGAAGGGTCGCCGTCATCACCGGCGCGGGCCGTGGCATCGGGCGTGAGCACGCCCTGCTGTTCGCTCGCGAGGGTGCGGCGGTCGTCGTGAACGACCTCGGCGGCAGCAATGCCGGTGAGGGGTCCGATGTCGGTCCGGCCCAGGAGGTCGTGAACGAGATCATCGCGGCGGGTGGCAAGGCGGTGGCCAACACCGACGATATCGCGACCTGGGATGGCGCAGGCAGTCTTGTCGCGCAGGCGATTTCGGAGCTGGGTGGCCTCGATATCGTGGTCAATAACGCTGGCATTCTGCGCGACGCGTTCATAGCAGGCATGGACGAGGCGCAGTGGGATGCGGTGATCGCGGTGCACCTCAAGGGCCATGCCGCGGTGCTGCACCACGCCGCCGCGTACTGGAAGGGCCAGAGCAAGGCGGGCAACCAGCCGAATGCCGCGGTGATCAATACCGCGTCCGCCTCCGGAACGACCATCCCGAACGCGGGTCAGGCCAACTACGGTGCGGCCAAGGCCGCAATCGCCGCGCTGACCCTGGTCGCGGCCGATGAACTCGCGCGCTACGGTGTCCGGGTCAATGCCATCGCGCCGATCGCACGCACCCGGCTCACGCTGGCCACACCCGGCATGGGCGAGATCATGGCCGCCGAGGCGGCGGCGATCGAGGAGGGCGATTTCGACGCGTTCAGCCCGGCCAATATCGCCCCATTGGTCGCCTATCTGGCGACCGACAAATGCCCGCTCACCGGCAAGGTTTTCGCAGTGCAGGGCGGTGCCATCTCCGAGTTGGCAGGCTGGCACGACGTGAAGACGATCGAGACCGAGGGCCCCTGGCTCATCGACGATATCGCCGCTCGGCTGCCTTGATCTCGCGCGAACGTTAGGAGAACCACGATGTTCGAATGGTCCGAGACCGACGAGATGATCCGCGAGGCGGTGCACACCTTCATCGATAAGGAGGTGCGGCCGCACCTCGACGCCCTGGAGAGCGGCGAGTTGACGCCGTATCCGATCATCCGGAAGTTGTTCAGCGACTTCGGGATCGATGCGATGGGCGGTGAGGCGGTCCAACGCCTGCTGGCGAAGGAGCGCAAGAAGGCCGAGGCGCTCGCGGCGGGGGAGGCGTTGCCGGCGAAGTCCGAGAAGTCTTCCGGTGGTAGCCCGTTCGCGGGTCAGGAATCGCTGATGGCGGTGCTCATCGGGGAACTGTCCGGTGTGTGCATGGGGCTGGTCACCGCGATGGGCGTCAGCATCGGTCTCGGGGCCACCACCATTCTCTCGCGCGGCACGCTCGCGCAGAAGCAACGTTGGCTCGCCGATATCGTCACCATGAAAAAGGTTGCGTCGTGGGCGATTACCGAACCCGATTCGGGGTCGGACGCGTTCGGCGGTATGAAGACCTATGTCAAGCGCGACGGCGAGGACTACATCCTCAACGGCCAGAAGACCTTCATCACCAACGGTCCGTATGCCGATGTCATGATCGTCTACGCCAAACTCGACGAGGGCGACGCAGCATCTTCTGGTCGCTCCGCAGGCTCGGCTCCCGTCGATAAGCGCGAGCGCAAGGTGCTCACCTTCGTCCTCGACAAAGACATGGAGGGTCTCACCCAGGGCAAGCCGTTCAAGAAGATGGGCCTGCACGCCTCGCCGACCGGTGAATTGTTCTTCGACAATGTGCGATTGGGTCGGGACCGGCTGCTCGGCGAGACCGAGGAGCACAAGGGCGGCGACGGCCGCGAGAGTGCCCGCTCGAGCTTCACCGCCGAACGCGTCGGCGTCGCCTTCATGGCGCTGGGCATCATCAACGAATGTCACCGGCTCTGTGTGGAATACGCCAAGAGCCGCAAGCTGTGGGGCCAGGAGATCGGCCGCTTCCAACTGGTCCAGCTCAAGCTGGCGAAGATGGAGATCGCCCGCATCAACGTGCAGAACATGGTCTTCAATACCCTCGAGCGCGGCAAGGCGGGCAAGCCGCCGACCCTCGCCGAGGCCTCGGCCATGAAGCTCTACGCCTCCGAGGCCGCCACCGACGTAGCCATGGACGCGGTGCAACTCTTCGGCGGCAACGGCTATATGACCGAATACCGCGTGGAACAGCTCGCCCGCGACGCCAAGTCCCTGATGATCTACGCGGGGAGCAATGAAATCCAGGTCACCCACATAGCGAAGGGCCTGCTCGCCCAGTAGCGCTGTCCGGCGATTTGCCTCATCGCCCCACTCGTGCGATCACATGCGTGGGGCGACGAATCCGCCTGTGCCGTAGGTTAGTTTGCCCTTGCGATAGGCGACTCGATCGAAAATGCATACGCCGAGAGCCTGATCCCCGTCGCCGCCAGCTGTGCCCTCCACGCCCTCCTGCCGACAGCGAATTCGTCGTCCTGCCTGGTATCGGCCACTGCCCGCGACTGGATGTTCCCGAAGATCCTCCGCGAGTTCCTGAATCGGGTCAACGACCGCGAGAACCGGGACATCTCCGGAGGGCCTTGGTGAAGTCGGCCAGTGCTACCGATCTTGCGACACGATCTCGCACACCAGCCGGTCGAGCTGTGTCAGGCGCGTCATCAGCAGTCGATTCTCTCGGTCGATCTGGTGGATCCGGGCAATCAGCTGCATGGTTCGCGCGTGGAGCTGGCCCAGTTGCGGTTCGAATTGCGCTCTGCGTTTGCGCGATACACCCGCCCGCTGGTCGAGTGCGTCGCCCTGCATCCTGATTCGGCTCGTGCGATCGCGCAGACCGTCAATGCGGTCCGCCAGCCGAGTCAAACCGGCCTTCAACTGCTGCGCATCCGTGTTGACTTTTGCCTGCCGAGAACCCGGCTGCTCAGCCGCCATTCCGTGCTGACGGCGGGTGGCGATGACGATGGCCAGTTGCCTGCCTGTCCTCTTCTCCAGCTGACGCAGGTGTCGACCAGCAGTACGCACCGTACGGTTGGCGGCCTTGGCGGCACTGTCGGTCGCGTGGGTCAGCTCGTACAGGCTGTTGACATCGCCCCGGAGCTGGCTGATCGCGTGCTTGACTTCTTGGCTCCCCATGGCGCGCGAGGGTAGTCGGCCGGACGCCCGCAGGTCATGCGGTTGCAGTGATCTGTCGACAACTCGCTGACCAGGGGTTGCTCGATGTGTCAGACCGCGCGCAAGTGGGTGCGGCTGGCGTAGATGTGTTCGGCTATCAGGGTGGCTATGCGGTCGGGGGCCTCGAGCATCGGGACGTGGCCGACGCCATGGACGAGGATGCGGTCGGCGGAGTCGGGGAGTTCTTGGAGGAAGCGGCGCGCGTAGGCGCGGTTCGGGATGATGCGGTCGTATTCGGCCATCAGGAGACGGACGGGGGTGGGCAGGTTCGAGAGTTCCTCGAGTGCCGGGGCACGCATGCTGCCGAGGATCATCGGCAGCATGGCGTCGCAGTGCAGGGCCGCGGTGATCATGGCGGCGACGTCACGTCGGGAGACGGCCGCGACGTTCTTGCTCAGCGCGAGCAGCGCGAGGCGTTGGGCGATCGGGTTGTCGATCGCGAATCCGCCCAGGCGCTTACCGATTTCGATGATCGGCACCAGGGCCAGGAACTTCGCGCCGACGCGCAATTGCGCAAGCGATGGCGACTGCCAACCGCCCGCCGGCGCGATCGCGGTCAGCGTGCGGGCTCGCCCGCGCCGAGCCAATTCGAAGCCGACCAAGCCACCGAGCGAATTGCCAGCGATATGGCAGGTGCGCCAACCGAGTTCGTCGAGTTGATCCTCGATCCGGTCGGCGAGGGCATGGAAATCGATGGACCAGCCGTCGATCGGTTCGCCGCCCCAGTGGCCGGCGAAGGCCGGGGCGAAGACCTCGCAATGCGAGGAAAGCCGCAGCGCGACCTGTTCCCAGCAATGCGGCGAGAGCATGAACCCGTGCAGGAGAAGGACCGGATCACCGGATCCGAGATGCAGCGCCTTGATCGGCGCGCGACGGGCGGAGGAGTTGGTGGTGCCTGACATCATTGTCATCACCCCTCTCTGGACGGCGATGTCCGGGGGAGTTCGTCTGACCAGCATTGTACGGTCGTGAGGTGCCGACAATCATCTCCACGATCAATGTGAACGGCGTCCGGGCGGCGACGGGGAAGACGGGGAAGGGGATGCTCGAGTGGCTGGCGGCCACCGAGGCCGACATCATCTGCCTGCAGGAGACCCGGGCAACCGATGAGCAGACGCGCGCCGCGCTCGCTCCGGCGCTGGATTCCGGTTGGCATCTGACGCATGCGGAGCCCGGGTCGAAGGGGCGCGCCGGGGTCGGCATTCTGTCCCGTCGCGAACCGCGTTCGGCGCGCATCGGCATCGGAAGCTGGCAGGACGGTATCTGGCATGCCAGCGCCGAATTCGCCGGGAGCGGGCGCTACGTCGAGGCCGAATTCGACGAGCTGACCGTGGCCAGCGTGTATGTGCACACCGGCGAGGCGGATACGCCGATGCAGGATGAGAAGTATCGGTTCCTGGACGCGATCGGCGCGCATATGAGGGCGCAGACCAGCGATTTCGTGATCTGCGGCGATTGGAATGTCGCGCACACCGAACTCGATATCAAGAACTGGAAGGGCAACCTGAAGAACTCCGGCTTCCTGCCCGATGAGCGGGCCTGGATCGATGACATGCTCGCCGCCGGATATGTGGACGTGGTCCGCGGCCTGCACCCGGGTGTCCCCGGTCCGTACAGCTGGTGGTCCTATCGTGGTCGCGCCTACGACAACGACGCGGGCTGGCGCATCGACACGGTTTACACAACCGAGCGCATCGCATCCTTCGCTGAGTCGGCAGTGGTGGAGCGTGCAGCGACGTATGCAGAGCGCTGGTCGGATCACGCCCCGGTGACCGTGATGTTCAGTGAGCTGCCTGGTTTCGCCGGTAATCGACCCTCCTGTGAACCTGCTGAGTTCGCTACTCAGCTTGCCTAGTGCCACAAGGTTTTTCGTGGGCTGACACAGGTATCCCCTTCGGACACGAGAAGACCCCCAGAGGGCCGCAGAACATACCCCAATCCGATTGCGGGTTACCTAAGTAGGTAGACGGGCTTACTCGTCCGGGGTGTACTCGGCGTACTGTCCCGACTTAGGGAAGGTGACTACCGCCAACTCTGTTGCGGCTTTGACCAGTGCGTCTATGGCCCGGTGGTCTGGACCGAGGTACGGGTTCACTTCCTCTGCAATCTTCTGCAACCGATCACGGAGCGCCACCGAAAGCTCTCGAGGCAGCGTTCCGGGAAACTCCGGCGGGTTATCGGGATCTATCGGGTACTCGATCGGTTCGGGTGTAGACACAACTCTGGCTCCTTCAGAATCGGGGGTGACACTGCGAGGTCGGTACCTCCAGGGTGCCGGATGCGTTGGTGTAGGTGAACTGGTGCCCCTGAATCTTCCCCCGTATGCCGACGCTGACGCGCCATCTCCCGGCGTAGCACGCGGCAGACACCGTGTAGGAGTGTCCACCGGCCCGGTACGGCGGTGGAATGGTCGAATCGGGACGGGCGGAGGCAGAAACCCACCTACCACCCTCTTGATAGTCCAGCGACAACGTAACTATGTGTTCGTCCGGCGGGACATCGCAGGCGGCAATGCCATCCCCCGTGATCTGGGGCGGTAGCACTGTCGGCACGCTGCGCGTGAACTCGAAATCGCAACTGAGGGCAGCGCGGGCCGTGCCGGTGCCGACCGTAGCGGCTGGACTCATGCCGATCAGCACGGCCGCAGAGATAAGCCCTAGTCGCGCAATATTGGTCTTCAAAGGGAACCCCCCGATTTTGATGGATTCAAATTATTCAGTCCGGACTTAACTCGCTCTAGAAGATCGGGCGTCGGAGGTTCCCACTCGTCAAAGCTGGAGAGTAGAAACAGGCCCAATCTCGCACCCGGATCACGTTCCGGAAGATCGTCGTCAGTCATCTACATACCGCCTTGCTGACGCGTATCTTCGCGTTCGATCCGTTCCCGGATCGCTTGTACAGACTTCTCTTTCGGTATCCGCTGAGGCCAGAACACCACCATCGCGAACACGCCAAGCGGGATGCAGACCGCCACGACCAAGCCGATATGCCAGTCGAGCATCAGGAAACCTCTGGTTCGATCGGGTGGGGAGTCGTTTGCTCGGTCCGGGGGTTCGGCCCGAACAACTCCAGGTACACCGAACCGCCTTCGTCGCCGTTGTCGTAGACCTCCAACAACCCGCCTGGGAACACGAACAGTCGTGTGCGCCTGTCCATCTCGACTCCTGTAGTCCGGTGTTGGTAGGCACCCCGTGACCGGTTGACGTCACATGCCACGGGGGCCAGCTCCGACGCTAGGAAATGTCCGCCTACTGCGACCACACCTATGCTTAACTATGCCCAAATTGGCCTAGTCCGAGGTAAACCATGCCTCACGAGAGGGAGGATTGAGACGCGCAAGCATAGTTGCGCGTAGAACCAGACAGGAGACTCATCATGTGGTTGAAATTCCTTGGTAAGGGTGGTTCGGGTGACGGCGAGTGCCCCACGTTGTTCGCGACGGATACGGGTACCTACGTTGTGGTGGGCTGGAAGACGGAGACACCGGGGACGGTGGAGATACCGCACCTTCTGACCGGGTTCGCTGAGCCGGACACCTTCATCGGGGCCACCATGACGGACACGGGCCGGGGAACCTTCCTGGTGTCCGGTCGGCCGATCACTGACCGTGAGACGTTGGATCAGATGAGCATGGAACCTCACGAGACCGCCGTCGAAGTACCGAAGGCAGAGAGGACCTATTACGGTGTTACTGCGGCAGCCTAGTCCGTGGGCGGAACTCTTCCGGGAGGCCCAACGGGAAGCATTCCACCTGGAAGTGAGAGACACTTACTCCGTGCCTAGCGAGTCCGAACCGCTGCGCCGGTTTCTGAGCGGTGAACCACCTGCGCCGGAATTCGGCAAACGGCCGTGGACGGAGTTGGTCCAGGAAACCGTTAGCCGTGGGGTGAGGGTTACGCGGGTGCGAGTGGTCACTGTGCCGCACAGCGATTATCAGCGCTGGCTGTTTTCCATAACGGCCAGCAATGTAGAGGCTGGCGAAGATATTCGCTATCTGCCCCGCCATCTTGCCGGGGAAGTTCCTTCGGATGACTGGTGGCTGTTCGATGACACAAAGGTGGGTTTCAATCTAGTAGATAATGACGGTAAGCCCGCTGGAGCGGCAATAACCATCGACCCTGGTATTGCAGCGTATTGTCGGAGCGTGAAAGAAAAGCTCTGGCAATCTGCGGTTCCGTTCAACGAATACGCCCGGTGAACTCTGACCGGTGACTAATTCTGTACAGCAAGCGCGCGAAGCTCTCGGGGAACGTCTCCGGGGGCTTCGCCAGTCTGCCGGACTTAGTGGTAGCGAGCTTGCCCGTAGGGCAGGGTGGCATCAAACCAGGGTGCCGAAAATCGAATACGGTAAGACAAAGCCATCGGTTGTTGACATACAGGTCTGGTGCTCCCTTACCGGAGCTGAAAGCGAGATACCGGACCTAATCGCAACACTCCAGAACATAGAAGCCGCATACCGCGAGTGGCGGCGCACGCTTAGCGGCGGAACTAAGCAAAAGCAGCACGAGATTTTACGCTTGATGCAACAGTCCAAGGTGATGCGGGTATATCAACCGACGCTGATACCTGGACTCCTTCAAACCGCTGAATACGCTGCGGCGATTCTGCGAAGGTCCATCAAGTTTCATGGAATACCAGACGATTTGGATGAAGGTGTTGCCAAACGTTTAGATCGTCAGCAGATTCTATATCTGGGTGACCGGCGGTTTCATATCCTGATGGGTGAGCAAGCGCTATACAACAAAGTAGGTGGTCCCTCGGTTATGGTCGGACAACTGGATAGGTTGCTCGCGGCAATGGGATTGCCCCGCGTCAACTTCGGAATCGTTCCTTTAAGCGCAGAACTGCCGATGCAGTTGACAAATTTCGTCATGTTCGATGAACGCCGCGTAACTGTCGAGGCGATTACTGCAGAGTTGACGATTACTCAACCGCGAGAGATCAAGGTTTATCACCGGACGTTCGATATTCTTGCCGGTCAATCCGTGACCGGTGAGAAGGCGCGAGAGTTGATCCGCCGGGCGCTTGAAGCCCGGCACGGGGACGGCGATTAGAAGCCTCTGCGGCCACGCTGAGCCATCAAATCATTCCAGGTGGACAATTCCAGGTGGCGTCACCTATTCCTCGCCACAGCAATAATAGGCCCATTTCTGATTGCGGACTTCCAAAACCCGTACACGAGACGGGACCCGCATAACGAGCCGATCCGGAGGCGGGGGCGAGGGTATGCCCCCTGGGGATCGCCGGAGGCCGCCCCGACTCCCCGGGCGGGACGAGGCCGTGCATAGGCCCGTCGTGAACGGTCTGTCACTTACTGCCACGTCAGCAGTCGCGCCGGACGGGTGGCTCGTATTTCCCTGTCCTCCAGGGCAGGAGACTCAAGTACTCTCAAGCGCCTGGCGCAGGCTGCACTAGGGAGGAGCGCGCACAGTGGCTGTAGGACGTGATAGAGAGGGACGTGACCCTGGCAGTGGGCGATCCAGTCACCCTGGTAGACGGGATTGCCAACCGGGGCAACGTCGGTTCGAGGTCCCACGGCGTAGTCGCCGGATTTGGGAGGGTCAACGTCCAGGTCCGCATCAGCGACAGCTGGCAAAAGGATCTGATCGGCAAGGTTTTCCCCGTGCCTGGCAAGCATCTTGAGTATGGGCACTTCGGGTATGTGAGGGCCTCAGACGGCATCGCTGCCACCATCACAGAATTCACAGCCCGGCATGAAGTTGCCATCGAGCGAGATGCCGATGCCATGGTGCGGAGCTTGATCATCGCGTCGCGAGGGCTTTCGATCATTACGCGGGAACAGGCCGAGCAGATACTAGCTCTCTGGCGTCGAACGGCATCACCCAGTCAGGCGCAGTCGAGTAGCTCGTGACCGTCTCCGGCAGCGGCAGTCAGCGCGACCTTCCGGCACCCGCACCCCCCACCTCCGGTCGTGTGCGCGAGTGGCCCGTATCTGGGAGGGTGGGCCGCCAGGCCCAGGGGGAGGGCCGCACCCCCACGTTGCAGCCACTTGCCGACAACGCACCCAAGCTCATCGGTAGGGAAGTTCTGGGGCGCTATCGCCCTTCGTCTGACTCGACGGAGGTTCAGGACGTTGCCGTCTGAAGAGTGCCGCCAAGGCGTGAATAATCTCAGCCCGCCTCTCGGGCGGTGCATCCCGAAGGGCGACGATACTAACGATGACCAGCGCTAAGGCGAACGAGCCACTTCCAGACGCGGCCGTAATCGCAAGTGCGACGCTGATATCCATCTATGCCCGACCTTCCTAGGCCGAGAGGGCAGCAGACCCTAGCTCGACCAGTAGTACTGGTTGAACCAAGGTCCAGACCCCGACTTGGCAGGACTTTGATCGGTGGTACAGCAACATTCCGTAGCAGGCGGACCGCGCTCGCTGGCAACAGTCGGTGGGCTCAATCCCACGATGCTCTGCGACTACGCGGCTCGCGGGTCGATACTACGCGGTGAGGCTTCCGGGCGCGCTGAGCCAGTCGCCAGTCTCATAAACGATAATGATTCGCGACAGTGCTGGGACTGCGGCGCAGTGCCGATGAACCGCACGTCGAAGACGGTCCATGCCCGCGGCCGATACGGCGCGGTGACGTTCGGGAATGCGGTGGAGTGCTGATGAATTTGACGTCCAAGCGGGTTCGCTCACTCGCGGTGCTCGGTGTTGCGGTGCTGGCGCTGGTGATCGCGGTGCTCGCGGCGCGCGGGGGTATGGACAGCAAACCGACCGTCGCCTCGGTCGCTTCGACCGCGCGCAGCACCAGCGCGGTGGTCCCGGTGCGCGGACCGGACACGGCCACCGCGCCCGCCGCGACCCGAGCCCCCGGTGTACCGGAGCGCGCCTACGCGACCCTGGTCGAGATCGATGCGGGCCGCTGGCCCGATTCGGCCAACGCCCCGGGCACCAAGGGTGGCGACACCTGGATGAACCGCGCGGGCACACTGCCCGCCAAGGATTCGGCAGGCAAACCCATCAGCTATCAGGAATGGGATGTGAACCCCAAGCAGCGCAACCGTTCTCGCGACGCCGAGCGCATCGTCACCGGCAGCGACGGTTCCGCCTGGTACACCGGTGACCACTACGAAACCTTCACGAGGATGCGCTGATGACAGTCTCGTTATCGCAGTTCCTTGCCCGCCCCGAGACCGGTCGGTCGCCGAACGCGGTGCCCTCGGCGCCCACGCCGGTACTCGGTGCCCTCCCGGTCGACGCGACGACATTCAGCGGCGTGCGCTACGACGCACCCTCCGGCTACGTGGTGCGTGAACTGCGCGGTCGCAAGATGCGCACCACCGCAGGCGTTTTCGACGAATTCGCCGCCGCTTTCCAGTTCCCGTATTACTTCGGCGCGAATAAGGACGCCTTCGACGAGTGTCTGCGCGACCTGGATGATTTCGTCGGCTCCGCTACCGGATACGTTGCCGTGATCCGCGATTCGGCCGAACTGCTCATCGACGAACTGGAGGAGCGCGACTGGTTCACCGAGACAATGCGCGATGCCGCCGACTATTGGTCCAACCAGGACCTGGCCTTCCGCGTTGTCCTGCAAGGCGAACCGGCCGACCCGCAGATCGTCCGGCTGCGCCCGTAGGGCCGGATGACCGCTCTCGGCGAACTCGCAATTCGATTCGGCGCTGGCTCAGGTGAGGCGGCGGGCCAGGTCCTCGCCGAGCAGGACGAACACATCGGTGGTGTGCTCGATCAGTTCGTCGCGGGTGAGTGGCAGGTCGTCCTGTAGCCAGGCGGTCAGGGTTTGGACCAGTCCGCCGACGAGGTAGGTGGCACGAAAGTCGATGGTGGGATCCGGGTCCGGATCGGTGATGCCGTAGAAGTCGATGCCCTCGGCCGCGACGAGTCGGGCGAATACCCGCACGGTCTGGTTCGTGCGCGCACGCAGTTCCGGCGTCGCCATGCCAGCGACCAGCGCGACATGCGCCTTGCGCGGATCGTCGGTGAGCAGATGAATGCCCGCCGAGATCGCCGCATGCGCTTTGGCTCGGGTGTCCGCCGGTGCGGTCTGCAAAGCGCCGACGATCGTCGCGGCCATTTCCTCGGCGATCCTGTCGATGAGCGCGGCCAGCACCGCGTCCCGGCTGTCGAAGCTTTCGTAGTAGTACCGCTCGTTGAGTCCGGCCTGCGCGCACAGTCCGGAGACGGTGAGCTTGGCGATGCCCTGGGTGCCGATGATCTCCAGCGCGGCATCCAGCAGCGTCGTGCGCCGCTGGGCGCGGCGCTCCTCGGCGGAGACGCCGCCGTAGGTCCGCTTCGCTGGGCTGCCCGTCGCCTTACCGCCCTCCCCGGCGGAGTCGCCACGTGATGCCGATCTGCTCGTCGACCGACCGCTGCCTACTGTGGAGTCGCCGCGCGATCCTGACCTACCGGTCGCCCGGTCGCCATCCCTCGCGGATTCGCTGCGCGATGTTGACCTACCTGTCGGCCGATCGCTCGTGGATTCGCTACGTGATGCTCGCGCACCGGTTGCTCGACCACCACCCCCTGTGGAATCGCTTCGCGATGCTGGCCCACCGGCTGCTCGACCACCATCCCCCGTGGAATCGCTGCGCGATGCTGGCCCACCCGTCGCCCGACCACCACCCCCCACCGAATCGCTGCGCGATGCTGTCATATTGCGATTCTGGCACGGGTGCGGTTGCGGCAGATCGGATCACGGTCCGACGCGGCGCTGGATGCGGCCGGATCCGATCCGAGCACAATCTGGCATAGGCTATTGCCAGATCATCGATTCTGGGAGATTCTATTGCCAGATGCTGTGAATCCCGGCGTGCGCCGGGATGGCGGGCAGTCCGGGCGCTGATGCCCGTTGCGGCCGACGGCACGCACTCGATGAGGAGGCAGCGATGTCCGAGCCCGGCTATTTCGCGGACAATTCGATGGTCCGACGGGTCATGGGCAAGCGCGCGGTGGGTCTCACCTACGGTCAGCGCGCCCTGGTCGTCGGTGCCGTGCATCCGCTGCTGTATGTCGGAACAGCGGAGAACACCGAGCATCGGACGACGCCTTACACGCGACTCGCGTTGACCGGCAAGCTCTTCGAAGCCGTCTTCCTCGGCAGCAAGGACGAGGCCGATCGGGCGCTGGCCTTCACCACCAAGAAGCATGCGAAGGTCGTCGGCGCACTGCCCGAGGACGCGGGTGCGCATCATCCGGCGGGCACCGGCTACTCCGCGCTCGACCCGCACCTGATGTACATGACCATGGCCTTCACCTTCGACTCCGCCGAGGTGATGCACGATCTGCTGGTCCGCCCACTGACCGATGGTGAACGCGAAGGCCTGTACCAGGACTACGTCCGCTGGGCCGAACTGTTCGGCATGCCGCGCGAGGCCGCGCCCGGCAGCTACCGGCTGTTCCGCACATCCTTCGACGATTACCTGGCCTCGGACGAGCTGTTCCTCACCGATGAGGCCCGGCTGGTCGGCGCATATCTGGCCGGTCAGCGCGTGCCCTATCCGCAGCGCGGGCCGCTGCGCCAAGTCGTCGGCGCGTTCTACCTGCTGGTGCAGGGCAGCCTGCCGCCGCGGATCCGCGATATGTACGGGATGCGGTGGGGACTTCCCGAACAGCTCGCCTTCCGCGCACTGGCCCAGGGCGTGCGCACCGCGCATATCGCCCCGCCGCTGCTGCCGCCGGTATTGCGCGGCACGCTGGCCGGTCCCAGTGCGCCCGTCTACAGATTGCTGTCCGAGCGCGAACACGAACTGCTCAGCACCGGTCGCCCGAGCATGCCGGGTGTAGACCCGCGTAACTGGGCGTCGCGAAATTCCGCATGACCGGGCGGTAGCGACCCGCGAACACCGCCGATCTGGCCCGTGGTGTGAGCGATGGGCTCGGAGGCGGTGGCGGAGTGTGACCGTGGAGGGACTGGCGAACACCGCCGATCTGGCCCGTGGTGTGAGCGACGGGCCCGGAGGCGGTAGCGGAGTGTAACTGTGGAGGGACCCGCGAACACCGCCGATATGACACAGCATGCGAAGATCGGGATATGTCCAGTCCTGCTCAGACGACCCCGGCCGCTGATCGCAAACAGCGGGTGCTGTCCGGGATCCAGCCCACCAGCTCGTCCTTCCATCTCGGCAACTACCTTGGGGCGCTGCAGTACTGGGTGACCATGCAGGACGATTACGAGACGCTGTACTTCATCCCGGATATGCACGCGATCACCGTGCCCCAGGATCCGAAGGAACTGCGCGCGCGCACCAAGGCGGCGGCCGCGCAGCTGCTCGCGCTCGGCATCGACCCCAAGCGCTCCACGCTCTTCGTGCAGAGCCAGGTGCCCGAGCACGCCGAGCTGACCTGGGTGCTCAGCTGCATCACCGGATTCGGCGAGGCCAGCCGGATGACCCAGTTCAAGGACAAGTCGGTCAAACAGGGCGCGGAGAACGCCAGCGTCGGACTGTTCACCTATCCGGTGCTGATGGCCGCGGACATCCTGCTCTATCGCCCGCATCAGGTGCCCGTTGGTGAGGATCAGCGCCAGCATCTGGAGCTGACCCGAAATCTGGCCCAGCGCTTCAACACTCGGTTCAAGAAGACGTTCGTGGTGCCGGAGGCGCATATCGTCAAGGGCACCGCGAAGATCTACGACCTGCAGGACCCGACCTCGAAGATGAGCAAGTCGGCCTCCACCGACGCCGGTCTGATCAACCTGCTCGACGATCCGAAGATCACCGCCAAGAAGATTCGCTCCGCGGTCACCGATACCGAGCGCGAGATCCGGTATGACCCGGAAACCAAGCCGGGCGTCAGCAATCTGCTGGTGATCCTCGGTTCGCTCAGCGGCACCCCGATCGTCACGCTCGAACGCGACTACGCGGGTAAGGGCTACGGCGATCTGAAGTCCGACGTCGCCGACGCGCTGGTGGAATTCGTCACGCCGCTGCAGGCGAAGGTGGAAGAGTACCTGGCGGATCAGGGTGAACTCGACCGCATTCTGATCGCCGGTGCCGAGCGGGCGCGCGAGATCGCTGGCAACACGCTGGCACAGGTTTACGACCGGGTGGGGTTTTTGGCTCGCTAGCCGGGGAATACCGGTATCGACCGCTTTGCGGATCAACACCGCGGTCTCTGTTGAAGGGGCGTGACAGGTGCAGGTGATCGACAACGTCAAGGCTTCGGTAGAACAACGGATCCAGTCGCGGCCGTGGCTCGATCATCTGGTTCGGGCAGGCGAGCGGTATCAGCGGCAACGCGGAGACTACTACGCGGCCGGTATCACGTATTTCACGGTGCTATCGCTGTTTCCGCTCTTGATGGTCGCCTTCGCGGTCGCGGGATTCGTGCTGTCCGGTCATCCGGGCGCGTTCACCGATCTGCAGAACAAGATCGTGGAGAACATTCCGGGATCGCTCGGTACGCAGATCAACGATCTGATCGAAAAGGCGGTGCGCTCGCGCGGCACCGTGGGCACACTGGGTCTGCTGGTCGGTGTCTACACCGGGCTCGGCTGGATGGCGAATCTGCGGGCGGCGCTGACCGAACAGTGGGAACAGAAGAGCGCCGAACACAATTGGTTGTTCAACAAGCTCTCCGACCTCGGTGCGCTGATCGGTCTCGGGCTGGCCTTCGTGGTCTCGATCAGCCTGTCCGCGCTGGCGTCGAGCACCCTCAGCGCGCGCGTGCTGATCACATTCCACCTGGAGAATCTGCCGGGGGCGCGGCTGATGCTGGTGCTCATCTCGATGCTGCTCGGCTTCCTCGCCTCCTGGGCGGTGCTCGCCTGGATGATCGCGCGTCTGCCCAGGGAACCGGTCACTGTCCGTAGTGCCGCACGGGCGGCGGCGCTGGCCGCGGTGGTCTTCGAAATCTTCAAATACGTCGCGTCGTTCTACCTGCAGACGGTCCTGACCAGTCCCGCCGGTGCAACATTCGGCTCGATCATCGGCCTGATGGTGTTCATCTACATCACCTACCGCATCATCCTGTTCGCAACCGCCTGGGCCGCAACAGCATCGGAAAACGAGCCCGAACCCGAAATAGCCCCACCCGCTGCCGCCGTGATCAAGCCCCGCATGAGCGCCCCGGGCCTCTCCATGGGCACCGGCGCCGCCTACTTCGGAGCGGGTGCCCTTGCAGCGCTAGTACTTTCGGGGCTGCGCCGCCGCTGAACCGGAGTGGCTGTCGAAGCCCTCGACAGCCGGAACAGAACGTCTCCGGTCCGAGTGGTCACAATCAGTGTCGGGTTCGCTCCCCGGGCGCGCGACGCGGCCCGCCTGCATTGCGTCTACCCTACTTTGGAAACTCTTCGATTTGGATGCTCCAATAGGTGTCGCTTTCCGTTGTTCCCACTGCCGTTCGCTCCACGGCTTTCACCTCAGACTCTGGTGTTGCGCCCCGATAAGCCGCGTACCGTGGGTTGCGGTCACTGTATGCGTACACGACTTTGCCATTATTGACGAATACTTGTATGAGAGAGTCGGACATAAAAGGGAGACCCCACCAGTCCAATCCCTTCGTCCCGAGACTATCGTTGAGGCTTTCTTCTGTGGCGGACGAAAAGCTGTACATTCGGTCCCACGAACCCACCGGAATCCCGGACTCGGTAATGAGGTCCCCGAGTCGAGCTGTGCCGTGAGAGTTCCGAACACGTTCGAATACTTCCGCCAGAGCTGGACTCTCCTGTTCGACGATGACTTTTTCGTCGGAGGACGACAGGTCGCACCCGGCGGGCAGGAGCAGGATTGCCGCCAGCCCGAGCACCGAGAGCAGACGCGCGGGGGTCAGATTACTCCGCATGAATTCCTAACTGAGCTAGATCATTTATGGTGAAAGTCATTTCTCTGCCACAGGGGCGCCCGGCAAGCGGCTGTCCGGCTGGGCGTCGAAGGCTGCCGAGTTCACGGCCTCGCCGATCTTCACTTGGTTGGTCCAGTTCAGATTCATATTCTTGTCGATCAGTACTGTGTCGCCTCGCAAGACAGCCTCTTTGACGACATCGCTCAAGTCGCTCCCAAAGGGGCTGTACCCATTTTTTGTCGGATTCTCGACGGCAATCTTGCGTCCGACCTCGTTGTTGTACAGGTCCATCGCCTCGCGCACCGAGCGGTTGTCGTCTCGCATCTCGTGCTTCGACGTGTATTCCTTGGTCCAATCCTCGCCGAATTCACGGGTCAACAGGGCATTCCAGTAGGCATGGCGGAACGCGTCGGTGTGGTTGTCCTGGTTATTCATAACAGGCTTGCCGTCCTTATCGAACACAGGGTTGCCTGCGGAATCCAGCATCTGTACCGGAGGAAAGACCTTTTCGGCTTCCTCCTGCGCTTTCTCAGAAATCTGTTTGAATTGCCACTGGTCCCAAAGGCTCAAGTTGTTCAGCATTTCCGCCTCCGCAGCGGTGACCTGCTTGGGCTCGATGTCGATCGTTCCCAGGGACCACTTCTTCCACTGCGCAACCTTGTCGGCGTCCGGCCACATCACGTAGCGCTTGTCGCCGTCATCGACTTGGTATGAGGTCAGGATGGTTTCGAGGTCACTACCCAGCGGCACCGGAACATCAGCGAACACCTTCTCGATCGCTTCCCGGGCAGCCCCCGCGGCATCGCCGGCCTCCCGGAGGCACTTCTTGATCTTGTCCTCGTACTGGTTGGCGATACGCGTCACCACCATCCTGGCGATCATCGGACTGCCGAAGTCGTTTTCCTGCGCAATCCATGCGAGGACATCTTCGGAGAAGCTGACCGTGCCGTCCTCAGCGACAGTGAACCGCGCGTCCTCGGCATCTTGAATCGCGTTGACCGCAGCGGATTTGGCGAAACTGAGCGAGGCGATGATCTGTGACGTGGATTGCTGAGCTTTGTCGAAGGCCGAAACCACCTTCGACAACGATGATTTAGCTTCGTCACCCTTCCATCGCATCGAGTCTCCGGCGCCTCCGCGCCAGAAACCCGGGGAATCCGCGAGCTGCTGGGAGACGACGGTGCGCTGCTCGGTGATCGTCTGTGCGCCTTGGCCCCATTCCCCAGCTTGGGAGGTCAACGCATCGAAGGTCCAGCTGCGGATTTGAGTCTTCGTCGGCGGTACCCAGCTCATCGCGGACCGGACTCCAGCGATTCGGACAACTCGGCGATTCGTTGCGCCTGCTCTTGTTGCTGCCTGTTGTACTCCGCGATGCAGATCCCCGCCGAGTCGTTGATCTCCTTCAGCTGGACGTTGACACCGCGGACGCTGAGCTCAGCCCGTGCACCGGCCTTCATGAAGGCGTGCCCGAGGCCGGAGCCGGGCAGCGCATCCTGGATAGCCCACATGAAACTCTTCGCCTTCACGGCAGCAAGTGCGTCATGCGCTGTGTTCAACACGGCAACCATACCCTCGAGCGCAGCCTGATCCACATACAGATCGGACACTCGCGACCCCCTCACCACGAAGCTTGCCCCACGAAATGTGTTGCTACGATAGCACGGTCGTACCAGCCACGATGGGGAGCGTGCAGTGCAGTTGTACCCGAACAACGGTGATATCGACCCGATCACCAATCAGATGGATGCCGTGCAACGCGCCCTGATGACCGACCGGTCCACCGCATCGCGCTACGGGGTTGCGGTCGATGTGCTCGCGGACGGAACGCTCCGAGCAGTTCGAATCGACGAGAGCGTCACACCTTTCGGAGCCGCACTGGGCAACCTGATCACCGAGCTCGTGCACGAGGCCTTGGACCAGGCTCGGGGGAACGTACGTGAGCGTCTCGCCGAACTCAGCGCAGACCCGCGCATGGCAGCGGCGGTCGAGACCCTCGGGCTGGCCGCGGAACGCCCGTACCCGGTTCCATCCGAGCCTACGGCGCGGCGCGAACCGTCCGACGATGAGCTCACCGAAGAAGAATTGATCGAGCAGAACCAGCGGCGCAACCAGTCGTACTGGTAGGAGCTCGAGCCACCTCTGAACGCCTGCGGCGCAGGATGATTCGGACTACCTGCAGACGGTCCTCACCAGTCCCGCCGGTGCAACGTTCGGCTCGATCATCGGCCTGATGGTATTCACCTGCGCCGCAGGCTACTCGGTGTGAGTGTCCGGCCGCCTGCGGCCGGACCCGGCCTGAACCCGCAGGATCGAAACCAATCGAGACTGCCGTCGGGGGCATCGACGGTGCTTTCTTCCTCCCGTGCTTACCGGCTGGAGAGGGTGGTGAGAGGTGGGTTTTCGATGGTGCGCACCTGCTGGATGTTCAAACGTGAAGCGATGGTGAGGATTTGGATGGTTGCCGCGCCGCCGCCACTGATGTCGGCGAACTGGATCGCGTCGGGGTAGCCCTTCTGGTTCTCGAGGGACCATACCCATCGGACAGCGCGGCCGATGGCATCGCGCCAGGGGGCCAGCGCCGCCGCATCCACGATGCGCAGGCCGCTGTCGCCGATGGCCGCGGTTCGACCAGTCGCACGGTGTCATCGTCTTCGTGGACTAGCATGGACCATCGGCCGTGCTCGAATTCGAGGTCGATCCGTAGGATGTCGCGGGGCAGATCCGCGTCGAAATGGTAAGTGGCGGTACGAAGCTGGCTACCCTGTACATTGATCGCCGATCCTACGTTGGGAAGGAAGGCGACCTCGAGGGCAGTTCTCGGCCGCGCCGCTGTGCCTACTCTTCAACCACTTCGCGTCCGAGAGATTCGCGATGAGGTGCCCCCTCGAGATCAGTGGTCGAACTCTCCGCGAGTCGCCGCGGCGGTGAAGGCCGACCATTCGGCTGGGGTGAACACGAGCGCGGGGCTGGATGGGTTCTTCGAATCGCGAACGCCGACATGGTTGTTCGGGAGGAACGCGACCTCGACGCAGTTCTCGGCTCCGCCGCTGTGCCTACTCTTGAACCACTCGGCACCGGCCAGATCGCTGTTCACGCATACTCCTTCGCCATCTGCCTGAGCAGAGCCCGGCTGGTAGCGGCGTCCATCGCGCTTCGCCGAAGACTCTCGTATGTGTGATCGTATCGCTGAACCGTGGCTGATTTTGCAAGATACAAGCCACCCGTGAAATTTTCTGTGTAGACCACCGGCGGCTCGATTGCCTGCCCATCTCTATCTGTGCCGAACTCCAGGATGACGAACGGACCAACCGCGACTCCAACGGGGAACCCAGCGTTGAACGGAAGGATCTGCAAATTCACGTTGGGGCGGGTGCTCATGTCAGCGAGATACCTCATCTGGGTCGCCATGACATTCGACCCGCCAACCATGCCCCGGAGGACCGACTCTCGAAGGATTACGTCGAGCGATGCCGGAAGGTACTTGCGGGTGCTTCTGGCTTGCCTTCGCATTCGCAACCCCACCCTGCGTGCATGCTCCTCGGCGTCGTCGTCAGGGTAGACCGACCGGATGAGCACGCTCGCGTACGCTGGCGTCTGCAATAACCCTGGTACGAGTTCGGGCTCGTAGGTCGTCAGGCGCTGTGCCGATGCCTCCAGACCGACATAGAAATCGAAGTTCCTCGGCAGCAGGTCGGCGTACTCATACCACCAACCCAGCTCGTTGCCTTGTACCGCAAGCGCTTTCATTGCCGCAGTGTGATCGGCATCGAACTCGTAGATCTTGCACAGCGCCTCGATGTCGATCTCGCGCAGTTCGGCCACCTGACCTTTCTCCATGCGGTGGAGCGTGCTGCCACTGCGCTGGATCAGCTTGGCCGCCTCGTGGAGTGCGAGCCCGCGTTCCTGCCGCCCGTTGCGCAGATACTTCCCCAACTGACGCCGTGCCAGGGTCGATCCGTCCTCCGACATGCCTGCCTCCCTTCAGGTTTCACTGTTCGCATCAGGAGACCACGCCGCTATCCCGGCTGGTGGCAGCACCGCGGATTTCCATGCGATCAGAACATAACCCCAGGAAAAGTTGCATCTGGTGGCATATTCGTGGGTCCAGATCAAGACCGGCGCATCCCGATCCGTTAGTACATGCGACCTCCCACAAGCCTGTGTAGCGGCATACGGCTGGAGGAATGCTCGGGCAGAACGCGGCTACGAGGTCGAACGCAGTCGAATGGTGGTCGCCCACACCGCATTCGACCGCGACATCACTACGCTCGGCGAGCAGTCGGGATGGGTAGCGCCGCTATCGGTGGCGATTGACGCGGCGGGCGCCCAGTAACAGGGCGAGCACCAGGATCGCACCGCCGACCAGCAATAGCGTGCGGGTGCCCGCGTGGTTGTCGGGCTCATCGGCGGGCTGCGCCTCGTAGTCGGTGTCCCCCGGAGGTGGGGAGGCAAGTCCCACAGTGCCTTTGTCGGGTGTGGTCTTGGCTTCGGGGAGTTTGCCGACGGTGGCGTTCTTGGGGAGGGCGAAGCCGTAGTCGAGGAGGCGGGCGGCCTGCTCCCATGGACGCAGCGGCTTCACATCGGCTTTCAGCAGCGTCACCACCAACCTGCGGCCGTCGCGTTGAGCGGCGGCGACGAAGGTCTGCCTGGCGTCGTCGGTGAAGCCCGTCTTACCGCCGATCGCGCCGTCGTAGTCGTAGAGCAGATGGTTGTCGTTGGCTATGGGGAAGCCCGGGCGGTCTTTGTCGTCAGGGATTTTCGGGTCCTTGGGGAAGCCGGGGAAGTCGACCTGTTCGGTGTGGATGAGTTCGGCGAACAGCGGAATGGTCATCGCCTCGCGGAACAGCACCGACAGGTCGTAGGCCGAGGTGCTCATACCGGGACCGTCGAGTCCGGACGGGCTGGCGGTGCGAGTGTCCAAGGCGTACAACGACTTCGCCAGCTCGTTCATCTTCTGCACGGCGGCGGCGTCACCACCGAGTTGGGTGGCGATGGCGTGCGCGGCGTCATTGCCCGAGGCCATGATCAGCGCCTGCATGAGTTGGCGGTTGGTGTAGCGGCCGCCGGGGCCGATGCCGACCCGGGTGCCGTCGGCGTTCGCGTCCTCCTGGGTCCCGGTGATCGTCTTGTCCAGATCGAGGGTCCGCAGCGCGACGGTCGCGAGCAGCACCTTGATCGTGCTGGCCGGCCGGTAACGCCCGTGCGGATCCTTGGCGGCGAGCACCTCACCGGTATCGAGATCCGAGACCTGCCAGGCCGTCGCCGAAATATCCGGCGGCACCGCCGGCGCGCCGCGGGGGATGACAATGCCGCATTCGCCCAGGCGCGAACCCCCGACCGGCGGAATCGGCACGGCCAGCGGTGTCGGCGTTGGTTGACCCGGTTCCGGCACCTCGGATTCGTCGATCGGATTGGGCGGCTTCGTCTTCTGCGGGCAGCTATCGGTGTTCGGGGTGGCGAACGGCGTTGTCGTGGCGGCCGACGGCGTCGCCTGTGACGGCGTCGCGGCAGCGCCCCAGGTCACTGCGGCAACGGCCAGCACGGTACCGAGGCAGAGCGCGGTGAGGCGGCGAATATCCCGGATTCTCATCGGCGCAGCGCCCACGGAACCGCGATTCGGCCTGGCGAAGAGGCGGGGGTCCCGGATCGTCATCGGCTCAGAGCCTACTGGGTGTGGTGGACCGATGCCGGGCTGGCGCGGTCGTCCCCGTGCGGCGTGTTCCAGGTATTGACAGATACTAGTAAATGAGAGCTACTATCAAATAGTTGTTACTATCATTTTTAGGAGGGGCTATGACGACAGACTCGACTCGCCGCTGGCTGGCGCTGGGGGCGCTGGCCGTGGCCATGCTGACCATCGGCCTGGATATGACCGTGCTGACGGTCGCGCTGCCCACCCTGGCCATCGACCTGAACGCGAACACCGGCGCGCTGCAGTGGTTCAGTACCGCCTACACGCTGGCGCTCGCGGCCGTGATGGTGCCGGCCGGCGCACTCGGCGACCGCTATGGGCGCAAGAAGCTGCTGCTCGGCGCGCTGGTGCTGTTCGGAGCGGCCTCGCTGGCCTGTGCCTTTGCCGTCAGCGCCGGTCAGCTCATCGCGGCGCGGGTGGTGCTCGGCGTCGCGGCGGCGATCATGATGCCGCTATCGATGGCGGTGCTGCCGGTGCTGTTCCCGGACCCGGACGACCGCGCCAAGGCCATGAACATCTGGATCACCTCGACCGCGCTCGGGCTGCCGCTCGGGCCGATTCTCGGCGGCTGGCTGATCGACAACTTCTGGTGGGGTTCGGTATTCCTGATCAATGTCCCGATGGTGGTGATCGGCGCGGCGGCCGTCGCGGCGCTGGTTCCGGAATCACGCAACCCGCAGCAGCGTCCGCTGGATCTGCCGGGTACCGCGCTGTCGATCCTCGGAATGCTCGGTGTCACTTACGGATTCATCCGGCTCGGCGATAAGGGCTGGGGCAATGGCCTGGGCTGGGCCGCACTGCTCGGCGGCGCGGCAGCAGTCGCGGTATTCATCGCGTGGCAGCGGCGCGCCAGCTTCCCGCTGGTCGATCTCGGCCTGTTCCGCAGCCCGGGCTTCCGTTGGGGTGCGGCGTTCACGGTGATCATCACCTTCGGCATGTTCGGCCTGTTCTTCACCGTGCCGCAGTACTACCAGGCGGTCCTGGGCGTCGACGCACTCGGCAGCGGGTTGCGGCTGCTGCCGATGATCGGCGGGCTGCTGATCGGTTCGCGGCTGGGGGACCGGCTGCGGCCGAAACTGGGACCGGCGCTCATGGTGGCCGCGGGCCTGGCAGTGCTGGCGCTCGCCCTCGGCTTGGGTGCGCTGACCGAGCCGGGAACGTCGTACTGGTTCGTCGCCGTCTGGGTCGCGTTGACCGGGGCGGGGATGGGCCTGGCGCTGCCGGTCGGCATGGCGGTCGCGATGGACGATCTCGAGGTGGCCCGCGCGGGGGTCGGCTCGGCACTGCTGCAGGCGATGCGGCAGGCGGCGGGCACCATCGCGGTGGCGCTGCTCGGCACCGTTTTGGCTACCGTGTACCGCGGCGATCTCGGTGCGTTGAATGTCGACCCGGTCGGCGACAGTGTGAATGCCGGTGTGGCGGTGGCGAAGTCGACCGGAAATGTCGCCATGTTGGAGCAGGTGCAGTCGGCCTTCGTCAGCGGGATGAGCGCGATGCTGTGGGTATGCGCGGCCATCTGCGCCGTGGCGGTACCGCTCGCGCTGCGGGTGCTGCCACGGCGGGCCGCGGCCGAGAAGGAAAGCGCGCAGGCGATACCGGCGGCACTGGTCGGGGTCGATGGGCCAGAATCGACACATGTCGGTTGAATTGCCCGCGGATGGGACGGCCGCGCAGGGCCTGCGCGAGCGGAAGAAGGAACGGACCCGCCGGACGATTCGCGTAGAAGCGTTCCGGCTGTTCCGTGAGCAGGGATACAGCGAGACCACCATCGAGCAGATCGCCGCGGCGGCCGAGGTATCACCGAGCACCTTCTTCCGCTATTTCCCGACCAAGGAACAGCTGGTACTCGCCGACGATCTCGATCCGTTGATGATCGACGAGCTGCGGGCGCAGCCGCGCGACATCACACCGCTGGCCGCCTTCCGCAATGCGGTGAGCGGGGTGTTCGCGAAGCTGCCAGCGGCCGAGCTGGCATTCGAGCAGGAGCGTCAGGCGCTGCTCTACCACGTGCCGGAGCTGCGCGCGGCCATCGGATTGGAAATGCAACGCGGTATCGACCTGATGGCGAGCCTGCTCGCCGAGCATGTGGGTCGGGATCCGGACGATTTCGAGGTGCGGGTGACAGCGGGCGCCGTCGCGGGCATAGCGCTCGCCGTTTCGCCGCTCGCCCCGCTCAATGCCGAGAACCTCGGTCGGGCACTGGATTTTCTGGAGGCTGGGCTACCGCTCGGCAAGCAATAGCCTGCCGAGCGATGCGAGAACTTCAGGCGGACTTGGTGACCGGGCACCCGTGCGCCAGCGGGCCGAGCAGCTTGTTGTTGTCGTAGAAGTGCTCGAGTTCCAGGATGCGCAGGTCGTCGCTGACCCTGGCGATGGTCACGCCGAACATCTCGATCAACTCACCGGTCGGCTGGTGGCCCTTGTACTCGCCGTCATAGCGACCCCAGTGCCGCCAGCGGAAGGTGACCGCGGGCGGCCCGGCCAGCACCTCGAGCACCTCCCAGAAGAAGCCGTTCGGGAATGCGGTGTGGAAGATGTGGTGCGAGGACTCGAAGGTCTCCTGCTCGACCTCGTAGAACGGATTGTCGCCGATCAGGATGTTGTAGCTGCCGATGCTGGCGAACTCCTCGGCGTCCTGCCACGGTCCGCCGTTGACCCGGCCGCGGTAGTGCTCGGCCACCAGCGAGACCCAGGTCGCCGGATCCTTCTTGTGCGAGACCTCCATCTCGAAGACCCGCACCAGATCCTCGACAATGGCCTCGAGCGAGCCGGCCTCGTGTTTTGTGGTGCGCTCGCGCGGCACGATTTCGTTGGTCAGGTGGTAATCGGGTGGGTTGCCCCGCCAATCCTCGGCGGGCGTTGCGGCCACCACCGCGTCCCGGCCCTGCAGCCATAGCGGCGTCTCGGGTGTGGAATCCGTTGTATCAACTGTCATCTCGGCTCTCGCCCCTTCAAAGGAGATCGGACGCGAGGCAGGCTAACAGTCGCTCGGTCTGTTGTCGCGGCGTGTCTCGGGGCGTGAGATTTTTCCAAACTCTAATGTCTACCAGCAACATTCGAGTTTAAACGATGATGTGTCACATTGCCCATGTCGCGCACCACGCGATGCGGCGAATCGTCGTCCATGGTGGCGAAGAAGCCGCCGATCACATCCTCGATCTCCGAGATCGACTGTGCGCAATACAGGATCGGCTGATAGTGCGTGATGTCGTAGACCGCGGTGCCCATGGCCGCGACGTCGATCGGGCGCAGCTCGGCGTGCCGGAACTCCTCGATCTCGCCGTAGGAGGAGAGCAATCCCGCGCCGTAGCACCGGATTTCGTCCTTCTCTCGAACCACGCCGAATTCCATCGAGAACCAGAAGACATCGGCGAGGAACTTCAGCGCCGTCTCGGTGGTCAATCGGGCCACCGCCGCGCCCACGGTCTCGTAGATGGCGGCGAAGCGCGGACTGGCGATCTGGTTGGCGTGCCCGATGATCTCGTGGATGGCATCGGGTTCCGGGGTGTACAGCGGGGCGGAGTGGTGGCGAATGTACTGGGTGGAGTGGAAGACCCGGTCGGCGAAGGAGCCGAAGAATTCGCGCAGCGGCACCAGGCCCGCGGCCGGGACATAGCGGAATCCGGTCAGCGGAAGCAGTGCCGCGGAGACCTCGTCCAGCTGCGGAATGTGATCGGTCGGCAGCGCGAGCCGGGCCGCGGCCGCGAGCACCTCGGCGGAGGCGTACTTCTGATGTTTGCGCGCGAGCTCGGCCGACACGATGCGCCACACCTGCTGTTCCTCATCGGTGTAGGCGATATGCGGCAGCGGCTTACCCGGTGCGTAATCCAGTGCCAGCGCGGCGATCGCATTGCGGCGCGTCCGGTAGTCCGGATCGTGTACGCCGGGGTGCTCGTCGCTCAGGTGCACCACGACATCGCCGTCGCCGGACCGGGTGACCGGCGAGTACAGCTGAGCTTCGTTGAACATACCTCGATGCAAGCACCGCCGAGTCGGTGCGACAACAAAAGCCCGCCCAGGTGGTCAAACTGCCTAGCTGGGCGGGCTTCTTCGCGTGATTACCGGCAGCGTACCGGGCCTTGCGGCGGCGAGCTGATCAGTGGTGGCCGTGCCATTGTCGACGATCTCCATGACCGTGATCGACTCGGTGTCGGCGGCCAGCGCGGTGTTGCTCCAGCCGAGCGCGGTGCCGATCACCACGGACGAGGATTTCGCCGAAGGCTCAGCCGGTGAGGCAGTGCAGGGTGGCCTACGCCGCCATAGGCACATCCGGGCTTCGACGTTGTATCCGATTTGCCGCACATGAGCGGGCGGCATAAAGCAATATGGCGAATGTACGAAGGAGGGCGCATGAAATCCGTGCGGATCGATCTCGACCAGAAACTGCTCGCCGCCGCTGCCGCCATCATGGGCACGTCGACGAGCAGCGCCACCATCAACGAGGCGCTGCGCCGAATCGTTGTGCACGAGCGGCAACTTCACCATCTGGAGCGTTTGGCCTCCGGTGTGCTGTGTGCCCTGCCGGGCCCGGAGGTGATCACGGCAGACAGCTGACCGGTCGGTTTACTGAACCGGGCAGCGCAGCCCATCCCGAGGCGGGGTCAGCTCGATCAGGTACTTCAGCACCGGTTCGTCGACGCACTTGACGCCGTCGAGGAACGAACCGTGTTGGACGCCTTCATAAGTGACCAGGACCGCGCCCAACGCCCTGGCGAGATTCGTCGCGCCCGAATAGGGCGTAACCGGATCACCGGTGGAAGAGACGACCACCACCTTCGGCAGCCCGATCACAGTGGGAACGTGCGGGCGGCTGGTCGGGGGCACCGGCCAGAATGCGCAGGCGTCGAGGGGAACCCACCCGCTCGGGTGGCCGCTGTCGAAGGCGGGGGCGGCGGCGCGGACGCGGCGGTCGAGTTGCAGTGCGCTGTCTCGATCGGTGATCCGCTCATCATCGAGGCAGCGCACCGCGGTCTTGTAGCCGGTATCGATCGCCTCGGGCGCGAGATAGCCGTCGGCCAGGGTGAGCAGGATGTCGCCGTTGCCCTTGGTCAGTTCGGTCAGGCCGCGGGTCAGCACGGGCCAGGCCTTCGAGGTGTACATCGTCGAGATCACCGCGGTCGAGGCGTCGGAGTAGTCGAGGCCGCGGCCGTCGCTGGTGCTGGCGGGCCGGTCGGTCAACGGACGCAGCAGTGCGGCCATGCGCTCGGACGCCCTGGTCGGATCGGTGCCGATCGGGCAGCCCGGCGCCTTGACGCAGTCCGCGGCATAGGCGTCGAACGCATGCTGCAGGCCCGTGTAGACGATGACCGGATCGGCGATATTGGTGGCGGGATCGGCCGCGCCGTCGAGAACCATGGCCCGGACCCGGTCCGGGAACAGCTCAGCATAGGTCGAGCCGAGCCGGGTGCCGTAGGAGACGCCGAAGTAGGTCAGCTTCTCCTCGCCGAGCACCGCTCGGATGATGTCGAGATCGGCGGCGGATTCGCGGGTTCCGACATGTGAAAGCAGCTCCAATCCGGTGCGCTGCACGCATTTGGCCGCCAGATTCATACTGTCGTGTTCGGCATGCGACATCCAGAAGGGCAGGTATTCGGCGCTGTGACCGGCACGTTCGGCCGCCGATTCCTCAGGGGTGTCGCAGACCAGCTTCGGTGTCGACGCGCCGAGCCCGCGCAGATCGATGCCGATCACATCGAAGCGTTCGGCCAGCGGTGTCTGCGCGAGTTCGGCGGGCATCGTCAGGCCGATACCGCCCGGACCGCCCGGATTGGTCAGGATCGATGCCACCTTCGCCCCGCGTGCCCGCAATCGTGAGATCGCGACGCGCGCCGTTGTGCCATCGGGCGCGGCGTAATCGATGGGTACCGCGACCCGAGCGCATTCGAGTCCGGCCGAGGTGAGATCCGCACCGCCGTCGAAGCTTTCGCACGAGCCCCACACCGGTGTTTGGCGGTAGTACTTGTCCAGACCCGGAGTGTTCTCGAGCTGCGGGCTCTGCACCGTCTCGGGCTGCGCGCCGCAGGCGGCCGCTAGTACGAGTGCAGCGGCGAGCCAAGCCTGTTGTCCGATTCGCGGTGCACTCCGATTGCGCCAGTTCAGCATTCGATCCCCATCGTCGGAACTGCTCGCCTCAGTCTGCCCGACCCGGTGACGGTGCGCAGGCCATGGTCGCGATCGCATCCGGACCACGGCCGACCTGTCGGTGGCGGCTGGCATGATGCGGTAATCGCACCGCATTCGAGGGGGATTGATGTCGGTACCCATCGCCAAGCTGCCATTCGGTCAACGGCCGCGGGAGCGGCTGCTCACCCTCGGCCCGCACGCGCTCAGCGATAGCGAGTTGCTCGCCGTACTGCTGCGCGAAGGGCGGCGCGGGGAGAGCGTGCTGGATATGGCGGCCGAACTGCTCGCCGAGCACGGCGGTATCGCCGGTCTGGCGGCCGCGCGGCCCGAGGAGCTATCGCGGCGGGCGGGCGTCGGGGTGGCCAAGGCCGCGGCGATCATCGCCGCCTTCCATCTCGGCAGTAGAGCGCGCGACCGCCCGGACACCGCACCGCGCCTGGACGGGGCCGCCGATATCGTCCGGGTCGCGCTGCCGCTGTTCACCGGCGCCCGCGTGGAACGGCTCCTGGTACTGGTGTGTGATGCCCAGAATCGATTGCGGCACAAGGTATTCGTCGCCGAAGGCGCGATCGATCGGGTCGCCGTCCCGGTCCGCGAAATCCTGAACACCGTGCTGCGCCACGACGGCCGATCCTTCGCCGTCGTCCACAACCACCCCTCCGGCGACCCGGCCCCCAGCTTCGACGACCGCCGCGCGACCACCCTGCTCATGGAATCCGCTCGCACCGTCGGCCTGCGCTTCCTGGACCACGTGGTGATCGCGGGCGCGGGGTGGGCCAGCGCCGCCCCACTGACCAGATCCAGCGAATGACGCGGCCGCGGAAACGACGAAGGCCGCCTTCATCTTTCGATGAAGACGGCCTTCGGTGTGGCCTTGGTCAGCGGGCGAAGAGCAGAGCCCGCTTGACTTCCTGGATGGCCTTGGTGACCTCGATGCCGCGGGGGCAGGCCTCGGTGCAGTTGAAGGTGGTGCGGCAGCGCCAGACGCCTTCGACATCGTTGAGGATGTCGAGGCGTTCGCGGGCGCCTTCGTCACGGCTGTCGAAGATGAAGCGGTGTGCGTTCACGATCGCGGCCGGGCCGAAGTAGCTGCCGTCGCTCCAGTACACGGGGCAGGAGGTGGTGCAGCAGGCACACAGGATGCACTTGGTGGTGTCGTCGAAGCGGGCGCGGTCGGCCTGGCTCTGGATGCGCTCCCGGGTCGGCTCGTTACCCGAGGTGATCAGATAGGGCTTCACGGCACGGAACGCGTCGAAGAACGGCTCCATGTTGACCACGAGGTCCTTCTCCACGGGCAGGCCGCGGATGGGCTCGACGGTGACGGTGAGGGTCTTGCCGCCCTTGGGCAGCATGTCCTTCATCAGCACCTTGCAGGCCAGCCGATTGACACCGTTGATCCGCATGGCATCCGAACCACAGACACCGTGTGCGCAGGAGCGGCGGAAGGTGAGCGTGCCGTCCAGGTAGGACTTGATGTAGATGAGCACGTTCAGGAACCGGTCGGTCGGTAGCACCGGCACCTGGAAGGTCTCCCAGTGCGCGCCCTTGTCGTCCTCCGGGTTGAACCGGGCGATCTTGACATCGACCATGACCGAGCCCTCGGGAACCGGTGCGGCCTTCTGCGGGGGTGTTTCGAGTACGGCAGTCATCAGTACTTACGCTCCATCGGCTCGTAGCGGGTCTGCACCACCGGCTTGAAGTCGAGGCGGATATCGGAGATGAGTTCCGCGCCCTCCTTGTAGGCCATCGTGTGCCGCATGAAGTTCACGTCGTCGCGGTCCGGGTAGTCCTCGCGGGCGTGGCCGCCGCGCGATTCCTTGCGGTTGAGCGCGCCGACCACGGTGACCTCGGCCAGCTCCAGCAGGAAGCCGAGCTCGACGGCCTCGAGCAGGTCGCTGTTGTAGCGCTTGCCCTTGTCCTGCACCGTGATTCGGGTGTAGCGGTCCTTGAGCGCGTGGATATCGGTGAGCGCCTGCTTGAGGGTGTCCTCGGTGCGGAACACGGCGGCGTTCATATCCATCGTGTACTGCAGCTCGGTGCGGATATCGGCGACGCGCTCGTTGCCGTGATCCGACAGCAGCATGGCCAGCCAGTCCTGCACCATCTGCGCCGGGCTTTCCGGCATGTCTACGAACTCGGTGCGCAGGGCATGTTCGGCGGCGGCGATACCGGAGCGGCGGCCGAAGACATTGATGTCCAGCAGCGAGTTGGTGCCCAGACGGTTGGAGCCGTGCACCGACACGCACGCGCACTCACCGGCGGCGTACAGGCCGGGCACCACATCGGTGTTGTTGCGCAACACCTCACCGCGGATCCGGGTCGGAATGCCACCCATCACGTAGTGACAGGTCGGCATGACCGGCACCAGTTCCTTCACCGGGTCGACGCCCAGGTAGGTGCGCGCGAATTCGGTGATGTCGGGCAGCTTCTCCTCGAGCACGTCCTCGCCGAGGTGGGTCACGTCGATGTAGACGTAGTCCTTGTTCGGTCCGGCGCCGCGGCCCTCCAGCACCTCGAGCACCATCGAGCGGGCGACGATGTCACGCGGCGCGAGGTCCTTGATGGTGGGGGCGTAGCGCTCCATGAAACGCTCGCCGCTGGCGTTGCGCAGGATGCCGCCCTCACCGCGGACCGCCTCCGAGATCAGAATGCCGAGACCGGCAAGACCTGTCGGGTGGAACTGGTGGAACTCCATGTCCTCCAGCGGCAGACCCTTGCGGAACACGATCGCCATGCCGTCGCCGGTCAGCGTGTGCGCGTTCGAGGTGGTCTTGTACATCCGGCCGGAACCGCCGGTGGCGAAGATGATCGACTTCGCGTGGAAGACGTGCAGTTCGCCGGTGGCCAGCTCGTAGGCGACCACACCGGTCGCGACCGGACCGCGGTCGGTCTCGGACATGACCAGGTCGAGCACATAGAACTCGTTGAAGAACTCCACGTCGTGCTTGACGCAGTTCTGGTAGAGCGTCTGCAGGATCATGTGGCCGGTGCGGTCGGCGGCATAGCACGCGCGGCGAACCGGGGCCTTGCCGTGATCGCGGGTGTGGCCGCCGAAGCGCCGCTGGTCGATCTTGCCCTCGGGCGTGCGGTTGAACGGCAGACCCATCTTCTCCAGGTCCATCACCGCATCGATGGCCTCCTTGGCCATGATCTCCGCGGCGTCCTGGTCGACCAGGTAGTCACCACCTTTGACCGTGTCGAAGGTGTGCCATTCCCAGTTGTCCTCTTCGACATTGGCCAGCGCGGCGCACATGCCACCCTGCGCCGCACCGGTGTGGCTGCGGGTCGGGTAGAGCTTCGTCAGAACGGCGGTGCGGGCCCGGGGACCGGCCTCGATCGCCGCGCGCATACCGGCGCCACCGGCACCGACGATGACGACGTCGTAGCGGTGCTCCTGAATCCGGGATTCACTCATCGAGTTCGCCTGTTCCTAACTGATGTTGGGGTCGAAGGTGAAGATGACGTAGGTGCCGACGCCCACGATCAGGACCATCGAGATGGCCAGCAGGGTGTTGAGCCAGAACCGGGTCGAGTCCTTGCGCGAGTAGTCCGCGATCACGGTGCGCAGGCCGTTGCCGCCGTGCAGCTGGGCCAGCCAGAGCATGGTCAGGTCCCAGAACTGCCAGAACGGGCTGGACCAGCGGCCCGCGACGAAGGCGAAGTTCAGGCGCTTCACGCCGCCGTCGAGCAGCAGCATGATCGTCATGTGGCCCAGGACCAGCACGATCAGCAGCAGGCCGGAGAAGCGCATGAACAGCCACGCGTACTTCTCGAAGTTGTTGCTGGAGCGGGCACGCGGCGAGCGGGGCAGATCCAGGCTCGCGGGCCGGTCATAAGACTTGCCGAGAACAGGTGCGCTCATTTTCAGTGCTCCGTGAACAGGTAGAAGAACTGGCGACCGACGGCCGGAACCACCAGCAGGAACCAGATGGCGAGAACCACCCAGAGCATCGTCTTCTGGTACTTCGGGCCCTTGCCCCAGAAGTCGACCAGGATCACGCGTACGCCGTTGAGCGCGTGGAACAGCACGCAGACGACAAGACCCATCTCCATCAGCGCGACGATGGGGTTCTTGTAGGTCTCGATGGCGCGGTTATAGGTATCGGGGCTGACCCGAACCAGCGCGGTGTCCAAGACGTGCACGAAGAGGAAGAAGAAGATGGTGACACCGGTGATCCGGTGCAGCGCCCACGACCACATTCCGGGGTCGCCTCGGTACAGCGTCTTCCGCTTCGGCTGTGCCGGAGCTTCTATCGTGGTCATAGAGTGCGGTGCCTCCAACGTCGTTGATGGACCCGGTTGCAAGTCCGAGGCAGGCGACGTGGATGTAAATGCCCAGGTGGCTGCGCTTTGCTGCTCCAAATAGCTCGCGCGGGGCCCGCCGCCGGGAACCTGAACCGATCTGTTCTGGACTCTAATCCCCTCCGAATCGCGGAACTAATTCGGCGTGCCGTGCGTTGCGCTACAGTCGGGCGAGTTAGGTTTACCTTTCTTGATGCGTGAAGGGTTCCGTCGTGGCCCTCGCGCGGGCAAGTGAAGCTCGGCTCACGAGGGGTTATCGATGCCGGAAATCGACTGGAAAATCTTGCGCGACAAGGCAATTCAAGTTATGCGCAATGCCTATGCGCCATACTCGCGGTTTCCGGTCGGCGCCGCGGCTCTCAGTTCGGACGGTCGAATTGTGAGCGGATGCAATGTGGAAAATGTCTCATATGGATTAGGCCTGTGTGCCGAATGTGTACTCATCGGTAACTTATTCGCGGGCGGTGGCGGGCGGTTGCTCGCCCTCTCCGTCACCGATTCTCGGGGCGAAATCCTGATGCCGTGCGGCCGTTGTCGTCAGCTGCTCTACGAACACGGCGGACCCGATCTCCTGGTGGACCACAAGGCCGGACCCGTCCCGCTGCGAAGCCTGCTGCCCGACGCCTTCGGGCCCGACGATCTGGATGCCGGACAGCAGTAATGGGTGCGGGCAGATGGCTGCCGCCCGTCAGCATTCCTCCTCGAACGACGCGTCGATTTCGGCTTCGGTAGACATCTCGACCGCTGTGACCTCGATCGGCGAGAACCCCATCCGCTCCATCATCAGCGCAATACCCCTCCCGATGGCGCTCGTCTGATCCGCGAGTCGGCGCGTGCAGATCTTTAGCCCCCGAACGTCTCTGGACAGCTGGTAAAGCGAGTCATCATGGCTGGTCTCGACCTCGTCGAGCCGTGCAGCGAGCCTCTGCACCCGGCGGTCCAGATGCGGTGCCGACGTCATTGCTCCCCCTACTTCGTTGCGATGATGCGCAGAGGCTATCGGAGGGCACCGACAAGTACCAGGGCTCGAGTGTGTCCCGTGCCAGACTGGCCGATGTGACGGCAGTGGACGCGGTTTCGATCATTACGGCCAAGCGGGACGGCGGGGAGCTGTCGGATGCGCAGATCGATTGGGTGGTGAATGGATTCACCAAGGGGGCGGTGGCCGACGAGCAGATGGCGGCGCTGGCGATGGCGATCGTGTGGCGGGGGATGACGCGGCGGGAGACCGCGCGATGGACGAACGCCATGATTGCATCGGGGCGGCGGATGGACTTCACCGATCTGCCGCGGCCGACCGTGGACAAGCACTCGACCGGTGGAGTGGGCGACAAGATCACGCTGCCGCTCGCGCCATTGGTCGCCGCATGTGGTGCGGCGGTGCCGCAGCTGTCGGGGCGCGGGCTCGGGCATACCGGCGGAACGCTCGACAAGCTAGAGGCGATCCCGGGGTGGCGGGCCGATGTGCCGGTGGCGCGGATGCGGGAGATATTGGCCGATCCCGGTATCGGTGCGGTGGTGTGCGCGGCGGGCGCGGATCTCGCTCCGGCGGACAAGCGGCTGTACGCGCTGCGCGATGTGACGGGGACGGTGGAATCCATTCCGCTGATCGCCAGCTCGATCATGAGCAAGAAGATCGCCGAGGGCACCGCCGCGCTGGTGCTGGATGTCAAGGTCGGCTCGGGAGCCTTCCTGAAAACCTTGGAAGGCGCGCGCGAATTGGCAGCAGCGATGGTCGAACTCGGCACCGATGCCGGGGTCCGGACGGTGGCGCTGCTGACCGCGATGGACACCCCGCTCGGCCGCACCGCGGGCAATGCGCTCGAGGTCGCGGAGTCGGTGCAGGTGCTTGCGGGCGGTGGCCCCGCCGATGTCGTCGAACTGACGCTCACGCTCGCGCGCGAGATGGTCGCCCAGGCCGGACTCGATATCGACCCGGCCGATGTCCTCGCCGACGGTCGCGCGATGGACCACTGGCGCGCGATGGTCCAGGCGCAGGGCGGCGACCCGGACGCACCCCTGCCGCGCGCGACGCACACCGAGATCGTGCGGGCCGACGCGGACGGAGTGCTCACCCGCCTCGACGCGATGGGCGTCGGCATCGCCGCGTGGCGACTCGGCGCGGGCCGCGCCCGGCAGGGCGATCCCGTCCAATTCGGCGCTGGCATCGAAATGCACGCCAAGCCAGGCGAGCCAGTGAAAGCTGGCGCCCCCCTCCTCACTCTGCACACCGACACCCCCGCCGCCTTCCCCGGCGCCCTCGCCGCTCTCGCCGACGCAATCACCATCGGAACTCCGCCCCCACCAGTCCCGCTGATCCTGGACCGCATCGCCCCCTGACCCGGCAATCTTCAGTACGGCATCGAAATTCGCCTGCTGAATACGGCTTCGTCCACTGCGCGGTCGCGCTGCCGTGGATGGATCGCTCGCGGTAGGTGGTTTGCTGCTGCGCATGGTGCATCGATCGACTGGAAATCCGATGCGGAGTGCAACTACTCATCCGAGGTATACGCGAGTCGATTGCGGCCCACTGTGTTGTCGGCGGGGTTTGCGGGGCGGGTAGGAAACCGACCGCTACGTTGACTCTTGGCTGGTGTAAGGGAGGTTTCCGATACGGCATGGTGCGGCGATCTGCCACTCGAGCAGGCATATTGAGGGCGATGTCTCGGGTGGGGACGGCGGAGAGCGCAATCACAGCCGCATGGCGGGGTCGGTGCGGCTAACGTGTGGTCATGACAGGACCGATGCCTTTGACCCTTGCCTCGATCCGCCAAGCTCCCAAGGCGCTGCTGCACGATCATCTCGACGGTGGTCTGCGGCCCGCGACGGTGTTGGAGCTCGCCGCCGATTGCGGTTACCACGACCTACCCGCCACCGATGAGGCCGCGCTGGCGGCGTGGTTCCGCGATGCGGCCGACAGCGGCTCGCTCGAGCTCTATCTGGAGACGTTCGCGCATACCGTCGCGGTGATGCAGACCCCGGAGGGCCTGCGCCGCGTCGCTCAAGAATGCGCGGAAGACCTCGCCGCCGATGGTGTGGTCTACGCCGAGGTGCGCTTCGCGCCCGAACAGCATCTGGAGCGCGGCCTGACCCTGGACGAGGTGGTCGAGCACACCCTCGCCGGATTCCGGGAGGGTGCGGCGGTCGCGGCCGCCGCGGGACGCCCGATCGTGGTGATCTGCCTGCTCACCGCCATGCGGCATGCGGCGCGTTCGCGTGAGATCGCCGAACTCGCGGTGCGTTGGCGCGATCGAGGCGTCGGCGGATTCGATATCGCGGGCGCGGAGGCGGGCTTCCCGCCCAGCCGCCACCTCGACGCCTTCGAATACATGCGGGCCAATAGCGCGCATTTCACCATTCACGCAGGTGAGGCGTTCGGATTGCCGTCCATCCACGAGGCGCTTGCGTTCTGCGGCTGCGATCGGCTCGGGCACGGCGTGCGGATCACCGATGACATCCACGTGCCGGGTGCGATCGAGGACGCCGAACTCGGTCTGGTCGCGAACTATGTGCGAGATATGCGAATTCCGCTGGAACTGTGTCCGTCCTCGAATGTGCAGACCGGTGCGGTCCCATCGCTGGACAAGCATCCCTTCGATCTGCTGGCGCGGCTGCGCTTCCGGGTCACGGTCAATACCGACAACCGCCTGATGAGCGATACCAGCATGAGCGAGGAGATGCTCAAACTGGTGGAAACCTTCGGCTACGGCTGGAGCGACCTCGAACGCTTCACCATCAACGCGATGAAGTCCGCATTCATCCCCTTCCCCGACCGCCTACGCATCATCGACGACATCATCAAGCCGGGCTACGCGGTCCTGCTCGGATAACGTTGTGCGGCAACGGGTTTCGTGCACTGGATACGAAACCCGTTGCCCACCGGTCGCGAGCACGCCCGCCGCTGTGAGCGCTGTCCGCTGGTTTCCGGCGCTGTCCGCGGTTTCGAATGTTGCCCGCTGGTCCCGCGCCCTGCCCGCCGGTTTCGGGCGCACCCGACGGGTTCTTCGCCTGCGGTGACTCCGGCGGCGAACCGGCTGAGCACGACGTTGAAGGCGACGGCCATGGCGTTCCCAGTGCGCCGTCGCGAAGGCACGGTCGGCGCGGATCCGCTCACTTCATGCCCGCCCCTCTCGTGCGTATTGATCACTTTTGCGTCGAATATCTGCCATTTTCCGGTGCGCTGAACGCACCCCAAGACGAGGCCGTTACCGTGGCCAAGTGTGACGATGGTGCTGATTCCGAGTCGATTCAATGGTCCGCCCGACTCTGGGAACGGCGGGTATGTGGGCGGCCTGCTGGCCGAGCGTGCGGGAACCGATGACGGTGCGGTGACCGTGATTCTGCGTAGCCCGCCGCCGCTGGAGACGCCGCTGCGGATTCGCGACGGCGAGTTGCTCGATGGCGAGACGTTGGTCGCTCAAATGCGTGCGGGCGAATTCGAGCGCACCGCACCGCAACCCGTGGCGTATGCCGATGCCGTCGCGGCGTCGGGTTCCTATCAGAGCAACGATATGTTCGCGTCCTGCTTCGTCTGCGGCAGTGGCCGCGCCGACGGCCTGCGCATCGAAGCGGGTGTCGTCGGCGAAGGCCGGGTCGCCGCGGCGTGGACCCCCGATGACTCACTGCCGATGGGCCCCGCGGTCCTGTGGGCCGCGATGGACTGTCCCGGCGGCTGGTCCCTCCCCGAAATGTTCGACCGCCCCGCCCTTCTCGGCTCCATGACCGCCGCCGTACACGACCTCCCCGAGATCGGTGAACCCTGCGTGGTGGTCGGGGAGAGCCACGGCGAGCAAGGCCGCAAGTCGTTCGCGTCCACCGCCGTCTACGGCTCCGACAACCGTCTGCTCGGCCGAGCTGAACAGATTTGGATCCGCTTGACCTAGTCGCCGACGAGGCCACTCACGTCGATCCTGCTCGACTACAAGGACCGCCGGATCGACGTGAGTATGTTCGGTCCAGTCGCAAGCCGTGTGCTGATCGTGACCGGCGGGTGGTCGAATCCTTCCGCGCGTTGCGGGAGCCGACCGGAGACCACCACGGCACCATTCGCCCAGCGATGCATGCGATGCCTGAGACGGAGCGGGCTTCTGACGTTGCAAAATGCCGCCGATCGGCAAGCGCGGGTCGGCGGCATGGGCTCGGTGTAGCCGGGCCTACTTCTGCGGTGTGAGTCGGGACTCGAAGTTTCGCTCCAGTTCGCGCCAGCCCTGGGCTTCGGCGGTGAAGGGCGGGTTCGGGGCCATGCGGGTCGGGTCCGGGTTGAGCAGGTAGGAGACGTACCAGCCGAGCGGGGTCGACTGGGCGAGTGCCTGCTCGACGGCGTCGTCGTCGGCGTAATCGGCGGCATCGGTGAACAATTCGACCGCCAGATCGAGCTGTTCGATATCGACCGCCTCCGGGCCCTCGCTCAGATCGTCGGCGAGTCCGGGCAGCACGTACACGTTCTCGTCGGTGACCTCGACCTCGAGTGATCCGTCGACCGCGGCGGTCTGCACATCGGTGTAGGTGCTCACCCGCGCCAGATCGTGTTCGTGGTCATCGGCCAGGTAACGGGCCAGTGCGCGTTCGGAGCCGAAGACCGTGATGGCACCGTCCTTGCCGAGGAAGATCGGCTCGTCGTCGAGGTAGCAGCGCAACGTGAAGTAGCTGCCGTCGGAGGTGACGATCTTGACCGGGTCGATGCCGACCTCGTGCCAGAACGAATCGTCTTCCTCTTCGTCCTCGTCATCCGCATCGAGGTCGACGGATTCGAACTCCTCGTCCTCCTCGCTGTCGGCAGCGTCGTCGGCGTCGACGACGTTCTCCTCCGCGGCGAGCAGTTCGGCCTCCGCGACCGCGACCGCCTCGGCGTCGACCTCGGGGGTCTGCACCACGGAGTCGATGGCATCGAGGACGTCGTCCCAGCCCTTGGCGATGGCGGCGCCGATCTGATCCCACAGCTCTTCGCCATCGCGCCCGACGAACGCGCTGACGCCACTGGCCAGCGCGCCGACCACCGGATGCGACCCGAAGAACTTGGTGACCGTCTCCAGCTCGCACACCTCGCCGATATTGCGCACCATGCTGAGCGTGTCGTCGAGCTCGGCGATGGTGTCCACATCGGGATCGCTGGCGACCAACTCCGGCACACCGACCAGATCGAAGGTGAAGTTCTCCTCCGGCTCCAGTTCCACCGCCGAGAGCCCCGCCACGACCTTCCATGCGGGATGGTCGACGAGATCGTTATCGGAGTTGGTCCGAATGAACGCGGCCAGCTCCGCAACGGTCTCGAAACCGTAGAGGGAGTCCTCATGTCCGAGGAACGCCTCCCACTCGTCGTCACCGTCGCGCCAGCGCGGTGCCCACAGGGTGACGAGATCGCCGTCGGTCAGGCCGAGCTCGATCGGGACGATGTCTCCAGAAGCCATGTGCGGAAGCCTATCGACCTTCCGAGTCAGTGACTATCCGGCCCGCCCCCAACGCCTCCCTGAGCACCCCCCGGGGCCACCGCGAACGACTCGTTCAGTGTCGCAACGACCTTCGAACGCTGTGCGCCCGCGTCCTCGGCGGCCTGGCGACAGGCCCATACGATCAGCTGGCCGACCTCGGCGGGCGCCAGTGCGGTGACCGACTCCGACAGGCTCAACGCGACCAGTGCGCCGTCGCTGTTCACCTCGACGCTGACCGTGCCGTCCTCGGTCCGGAACCGCCCGTGCACCTGCTTCAGGCCGTACAGCGCGGCCTCGAGCGCCTCCAGTTTCGCCGTCGCGTTGGCGACCAACGCGTCCATCTCCGCGCTCATGCCCGCGCCTCGCTCGACTTCAGCCCATCTGCCGTTGTGCTCATCGTCGGCTCGCTCATACCGGCCTCATCCAGCTCGTGGGTCCCGTGTCCGCGTCATCGATCCGGTCCAGCTCGTCCACCGCGGCCTGGCGGGTGGGCAGTCCGAGCTTGTCCAGGATGTCGGCGGGCATGCCCGCCTCGGCGAGCAGTTCGCGTCGGCGGGCTCGCGCCGCGACGGTGGAGCGCTTGGTGAGTCGCAGGATCTCATCGGCGAGAGTCTGTGCGCCGTAACGGTATTCGCTGCGCTCGAACTTGATCTCGATCGGCATGCCCTGATCGGTGGCACGGACCGAGATGGTGCCCGATCGGTTGCTGCTCGACGCCACCGTCACATTCGGTATCGGTGGGGTCTGGGGCTGGGACATTATTCGTTCGCTCCGCTCACTTAAGAGGTCGGCCGGTAGAAGCCGTAGAAGTTCATACCCATGTTGTCCGTTCGAACCGAGCTGATCTGGACCGGATTACCGGCCTCGACGAACTGCCCGTTGCCGATCACCATGGCGACGTGGCCATCCCAGACGGCCAGATCGCCCGGCATCAGATCACCGGGTGACACCTGCATATGGCCGCTGCCCTGTTCCTGGGCCAGGCGGGGCAGATCGACGCCCGCCTCGCCGTAGGCGTATTTGGTGAGGCCGCTGCAGTCGAGTCCGGAGCCGGGCGAATTGCCGCCCCACACATACGGCGTGCCGACGGCGCCGATGGCCGCCTTGACCGCCGTCGCCGCCTTCTCGTTCGGGGCCTCCACGACGCTGCCATCGGGCAGTGTGATCTTCACACCCGTGCCCGAGGTCGACGACTGTCCGGTCCCGGTCGTGCTGCTCGTATTCGGTTTGCTGGTCGACGCCGTGCTCGCGGTCGTCGTGCTCGCTTTGCTGGCAGTGCTCATCAGGCTGCTCAGTACGCTGCCCGCACCGCTCGCGACAGTGCCAACGGTCGAGGACAATTGCGACGCACCCTGCGTGGCGGTGCTGACCGTGCTGGCGATATTGGACAGCGATGGCGTCGACGGCGCGGGCGTCAGCTCGTTCATCGACGCGGTCTGGGTGTCCAGTTCATTGCGCACGCGGCCGACCACATTCAGCCCCTGACCGATGTGGTCGATCGCGGAGCTGACGAGCACCGTCAGACCCTCCGGCGTGGCCAGTGCCGGGCCGAGGCTCGTGGCCTGGTTCACGAACGACTGGACGATCCCGTCCAGATCCTTCTGACCCGATTCGACTTGGGCGGCAGCCTGATTCACGACGGTAGCCATATCGTTGCCACGGTCGGAAATGGTGGCGGCGGAGGTCTGTACCCGCAGCGCCTTCGCGGTCACGGCATCGGCGGCCTCGCCGTCCCATGCGTTGTTCACCTGGTTGATGCTGTTGCGGCCGACCGCGTGCACCTGGTCGATGGCGGTGGAGGTGGAGGTCAGTGCGTCGGCGGGCCCGCCGGTGGGGAGGACGCCGGTGCCGAAACTGGAGAGCAGGTCGAGCAGTGGCTGGACCAGGGCGCTGACATCGATCACCGCGTCACCCGTCCAGTCCGGTGGCGTTGAGCCCGGCGGCATTGTTCAGGTCGGTTTCCTCGAGTACGACGGCCGAACCGGTGGCCGCGCCACCCATGCTCGCGAGGACCGCCGACAACTGACCGATGGACGCGACGTGCCCGGCGTGCGCAGCGGCATAGGCGGCCATGAAATCACCCCCGATCAAGCCCATGATCGGACCGAGGAGGGTGGGATCTGCGGCCGCGGCGCTCACCCCGGCGGCGGCGAGATCACCGGACATGGCCGCGGCGGTCGCGCCGTAGGCGGTTATGCCCTCGGTGTCCGCCGACATCTTTCGCATAGTGCTTCCCCCATCTGTTGTTCCCAGGCAGAGTACGTCATCCACCTAGTTCGACGCGCTGCCTTACCGATCGGTTCCAGCCGTTCGAAAAAAATTCGGGTGGAGGTTCGCCGCCGAACGCGACTTCGACCTTATCGTTCCCTCATGCGCACGCACACCGTGGATCATCCACTCGCCGCCGCCCTGCTGACCACGATGCGCGATGCCCGCACGGCAAATCCGGCCTTCCGTGCGGCACTGCGCGATCTCACCGGGATCCTGATCTACGAGGCGCTGCGCGAAGCGCCGGTGACCCATTTTCCGATCACCACACCGGTGGCCAGCGCCGAAGGGACGCGCCTGGCACAGCCGCCGCTGCTGGTGCCGGTGCTGCGCGCCGGGCTCGGCATGGTCGACGCGGCCGCCGAGCTGATCCCTGACGCCAGAATCGGTTTCGTCGGCATCGCCCGCGACGAGACCACCCATCAGCCGGTCCCGTATATGGAGTCGCTGCCCGAGGACCTGTCCGACCTGCCGGTCTTCGTCCTCGATCCGATGCTGGCCACCGGCGGCTCGATGCGCCACACCCTACAGCTGCTCGCCGCCCGCGGCGCCACCGACATCACCGCGGTCTGTGTCGTCGCCGCCCCCGAAGGCATTGCCGCCCTCGCCGATTCGGGCCTGCCCGTGCGCCTGGTCACCGCTGTCGTCGACACCGGCCTCAACTCCGACGCCTATATCGTGCCCGGTCTAGGCGATGCGGGCGACCGTCAATTCGGCCCCCGCTGAGCCACTTTCGCGGCGAATGCGCGAGCTAAAAGTCCCATGCCGGGCCTGCTTCGCGATCCCGTGGTGGTCCACACGGCGACCGAGTCCGCCGAGTGAGGTCCTCGGCTCAGAGCCCTTGGCAGAAGGCGCGCAGTTCGGCGATGCGTTGTCCGGCCGCGGTTCTCGCCGCAGCGAGAGCCGCACGGTCGGCGACCGGCTCGACCACTTCCAAGTAGCACTTGAGTTTCGGCTCTGTGCCGGATGGGCGGACCACTATGCGTGAGCTGGATCCCTCGAAAATCAGTGCGTCGGTGCGCATTCGGCCGCGTACCTGGAGTAGATCGGTGAATTTGACGGGTTCGGAGGCGATCTCGTCGGGCGGGGCGGCGCGCAGTCGACTCACCAGATCCGCTGCGGCGGCCGGGGTCGGGAGGCGAAGGGCGACCTGGTCGGTGGCGTGCAGGCCGAATTCGACCGCGTAGTCGTCGAGTTCGTCGGCGAGGGTGCGGTCGGCGGTCTTCAGGCGGGCAACGAGGTCGGCGGCTAGCACCGCCGCGGAGATGCCGTCCTTATCGCGAACCGCGGCGGGGTCCACGCAGTGACCGATGGCCTCCTCGTAGGCGTAGACCAGGCCGTCGCCCGCTCGGGCAAGCCATTTGAAGCCGGTCAGCGTTTCGGCGTAGCGAGCGCCGCGGGCGGCGGCGAGTTTGGCGAGCAGTCGCGACGATACGACGGTGGTCGCGACGAGCGAATCCGGGGGTGCGGTGCGCAATACGCAATCACCGAGCAGCACACCGGTTTCGTCACCGCGCAGCATGCGCCAGCCGCCGTTGCGGCCCTGATCGTCGGGTATCGCGATGGCGCAGCGATCGGCGTCCGGGTCGAGAGCGATGGCGATATCCGCGCCGATGCGGGTGGCCGTGGCGAGCAGCAGGTCGGTGGCGCCGGGCTCTTCGGGATTCGGGAAGGCGACGGTGGGGAAGTCGGCGTCGGGCGCGAACTGCTCACCGACGACGTGCACATGGTGGAATCCGGCCGCGGCCAGGGCTGCCACCGCTGTATCGCCGCCGACACCGTGCAGCGGGGTCAGGACGATTCGGATATCGGCGCGTTCACCTGGCCCGCCGATCAACTCGGGCAGCCGGGCCACCCGATCGAGGTAGCGGCGCACCAGATCATCGTCGGCCGGGATGACCGGCATGCGGGCGATCGGTTCGGTGACCGCCTCGATGCAGCGCTCGATCTCGGTATCGGCCGGTGCGATCAGCTGCGAACCGCCGTCCAGATACACCTTGTAGCCGTTATCCGTCGCGGGATTGTGCGATGCGGTGATCTGCACTCCGGCAACAGCTCCCAACTCACGCACCGCGTAGGCGACGATCGGCGTCGGCAGCGGGCGGGGCAGCAGCGTCACCGGAAACCCGGCGGCCGCAAAGATTTCCGCGGTGGCGATGGCGAATTCGGCGGAGCCGTGGCGGGCGTCGCGTCCGACGACCACCGCGCCGCCGCCCAGGCAGCGCCCGCGCAACCAGTCCACCAGCCCCGCCGTCGCCCGGCTGACCGTATCCAGGTTCATGCCGTCGGGGCCGTCCTGTAGCGGCCCACGGAGTCCGGCGGTGCCGAAGCGCAGCATCTAGAGCCGTTCCAGCACGCCGCGCAGCAGTTTGCCGAGTCGCGGTGCGGCCGCATGTCCTTCGGCGAGCACCTCGGCATGGGACAGATGCGCACCCGTGACGCCCGCGGCGAGGTTGGTGACCAGTGAAATGCCGAGCACCCGGGCGCCGAGCGCGCGCGCCGCGATCACCTCGAGCACCGTCGACATGCCGACCAGATCCGCGCCCATGGTGCGCAGCATCCGGATCTCGGCGGGTGTCTCGTACTGCGGTCCGGTCAGACCCGCGTACACGCCCTCGGCCAGACTCGGGTCGATTTCCCTTGCCAGCGAGCGCAATTCGGGATCCCACGCGTCGACGAGATCGACAAAGGTCGCGCCGGTCAATGGCGTGCGGCCGGTGAGATTGAGATGGTCGCCGATGAGAACCGGATCACCCACGCGCAACCCCTCGCGGATCCCGCCCGCGGCATTGGTGAGCACCACGGTTTCCGCGCCCGCCGCGATCGCGGCACTCACCGGATGCACGACCTCGCTCGGCTGGTACCCCTCGTACAGATGCTGACGTCCCATCAGCAGCAGCACCGGAGTGTTGTCGACGGCGACGGAATGCACCATCCCGACATGCCCTTGGGCGCTGGGTGTCCCGAATCCGGGCAGCTCCGGCATCGGTATCGACGCACGCGGCGCACCGATCTCCGCGGCCGCGTCCTGCCAGCCCGATCCCAGCACCACCGCGACCCGGTGCCGCTCCACTCCCGTACGTTCGGCAATCGCCTTCGCGGCCTGTTCGGCAAGCATGAAGATCACGATAGCTGTGTTTGATTTGCAGCGCCTCCGGCGCTGCGTGTTCGCGGCCACCTTGGTCTCGCGTCCGAGCCGTCGAGACTCGCGACTTCGTCGCATGCGCTTCGACGACTCGGACGCGAGACGGGCCGCGAACGTCGCTCGTAAGACTCGCTCCCGTGTGGTCGCCTCGAGCGGGTAGTTCGGCGCCCGAGGTGCACTGTCCGGTGGGCGAGATTCGTGTCTGTGGCGCATGTGCCTCGATGACTCAGCCGAGTTCGATCGCCGCATGCGGACGCGAGAGGGGCCGCGGACGGTCGCTCGTGAGACTCGTTCCCATGTGGTCGCCTCGAGTGGGCGGTTCGGCGCCCGAGGTGCACTGTCCGGTGGGCGAGATTCGTGTCTGTGGCGCATTTCGATGACTCAGCCGAGTCCGATCGCCGCAAGCGGCGCGAGACGGGCACCGAACGGCCGCACGTGAGGCGATTCGTCGGACTCGCGGCGACGGATCGGGCGAGGCGGCGCTCATGGCCGTGTCCGTGCGAGGTGCGCACAGGCCCGCCGAATGTTTGCTACCCGCGAGTAGGTGTGCTGCCGTACACCCGTTACGCTGCACGCATGCCGTATCTGGAACGTGAAGGGGATGTGTTCGTCGTCTACCTCGGGAGCGAGGGGCAGACCGACAGTGAGAACCGTTTCCATCCGGATTGGATCGATGAATTCCACGGGCTGCTCGACCAGGTGGAGGCGTCCGAGGGGCCGGCCGCGCTGGTCACCACGGCGACCGGGAAGTTCTACAGCAATGGCCTCGATACCGACTGGCTGTTCGGCAATGTGGACAAGATGCACGGCTACCTCGACCGGGTGCACAGCATCTACACCAGGCTGCTCACCTTCCAGATGCCGACGGTGGCCGCCGTCAACGGCCACGCCTTCGGCGCCGGCGCCATGCTGGCCACATCGCACGACTTCCGGGTGATGCGCGCCGACCGCGGTTTCTGGTGCCTGCCCGAGGTGCACCTCGGCATGCCGTTCACCGTCGGCATGAACGCGCTGCTCACCGAGCGACTGACCAACCAGGTCTGCGTCCAGGCCATGACCGCGGGTCACCGCTTCGCCGCCGACGAGGCCATCACCGCGGGCATTGTCGATGCGAAGGCCGATGCTGACGAGTTGCTGAAGTCCGCGATCGAGCGCGCGGCTGCACTCGCGGCAAATCGCAAGCCGAATCTGCCGGTGATCAAGCGCGCGCTGCACGCCAAGGCGCTCGCCGGTCTCGCGACCCCAACGACTCCGGAGAATCTGGCGTTCGCCGGGCAATAACCTCAGGCTGATCGCAATCCCGGGGGTGCGCCGGCGCATCGCGCCCGGGCGCAGGGTGCGCTCGATCGGCTGCGCAGTGCAACACTGTGTGCCATGCCACCACCGCGCAGCGGGCAGCCCGAATCACGCACGGACGACCAGGTCGCGCGCGCCGTCGGCGACTGCGCGCCGGTCGGTCCGAACGGCACGGATGCGGCGGCCTCGGATGCCGCGATCCTGGCCGCGGCGGCCGAACTGATCGCGCTCTCGCATTCCATCCACGCCGAACCCGAGTTGGCCTTCGAGGAGACCCGCAGCGTCGCCAAGACCATCGCGCCGCTGGCCGCGCGCGGCTTCGAGATCGAGACCGGCATCGCCGAACTGCCGACCGCATTTCGCGCCAGCTACGGCTCCGGCGAGCTCACCGTGGGTATCTGCGCCGAGTACGACGCGCTGCCCGAGATCGGACATGCCTGCGGGCACAACATCATCGCCGCCTCCGCGGTCGGCGCCGGGCTGGGCTTGGCCGAGGTGGCCGATGCGCTCGGCATCACCGTCGTCGTCTTCGGCACCCCCGCCGAGGAGAGCGGCGGCGGCAAGGTGCTGATGCTGGAGCGCGGCGTTTTCGACGATGTCGCGATGGCGCTGATGGTGCACCCCGGCCCCTTCGATATCGTCGACGCGCGTTCGCTGGCGCTGGCGGATCTGTCGGTGGTGTTCCACGGACTCGAGGCGCATGCGAGTGCCGCGCCGGAATTGGGCCGAAACGCGGGCGACGCAGTGACCGTCGCGCAGGTTGCTCTGGGATTGCTACGTCAGCATCTCCAACCCGGACAGCAACTGCACGGTATAGTCAGCGACGGTGGCGTAGCCCCCAACATCGTTCCCGGACGTGCGGAACTGCTGTATTACCTACGTGCAGTCGACTCCGCATCCCTCGACGATCTGATGCGACGGGCGTCGGCTTGTTTCGAGGCGGGTGCGCTGGCGACCGGCTGCACGCACGAAATCCGAACGGTTGCGCCGACATATACCGAGCTAACCCCCGATTCGGCATTACTGTGTGCCTACCGCGAGCAGATCATCGGCTTGGGCCGGGTGCCGATCGCACCGGAACTCGAGGCGCAGCGACCGCTCGGAAGTACGGATATGGGCAATGTCACCAACGTCATTCCGGGCATCCATCCGGTCATCGGCATCGATGCCGGTGGGGCGGTGACGCATCAGCCCGGCTTTGCCGCGGCGAGTATCAACGCCTCGGCGGATCGCGCGGTGACCGACGGTGCGATCGCCCTCGCTGGTACCGCTATCGCGGTCGCTCGCGATGCAATACATAGAGACAGGTTGTTGCAACGGCTCGTTCAACGACAGGAGGACATTCGGTGAGCAGTACCGGCCGCCCTGCGGCGCGCGCGGGGGGTCCCGAGGCGGCAGCGCGCGTGATCACGGTTGATCCGCGCAGCACCGCTGTGGACATCGCACAGACCGGGCAGGAAGCGGTCGAGGCGTGGCTCGCCGAGCACACCGTCGACCTCGTCCAATGGCGCAGGCATATCCACGCCAACCCGGAGCTGTCCCGCACCGAGTTCGCGACCACCGAGTTCGTCGCCTCGTGGCTGACCAAAGCCGGGCTGACGCCCCAGAAGATGCCCAACGGCACCGGAGTGCTCTGTGACATCGGTCCGGTGGACGCACCGCGGATCGGTTTGCGCGCCGATATGGACGCGCTCCCCCTGCAGGAGTTCACCGGGCTCAGCTTCGCCTCGACCGTCCCCGGCGTCTCGCATGCCTGTGGACACGACGCGCACACCGCCATCGTGCTCGGCACCGCACTCGCGCTGGCCGATCAGGAGCTGCCGGTCGGCGTGCGGTTCGTCTTCCAGCCCGCCGAAGAGATGATGCCGGGCGGTGCGATCGATATGGTCGCCGCCGGTGCGATGGAGGGCGTCGACCGGATCTTCGCGCTGCACTGCGATCCGCGCCTCGAGGTCGGCCGGGTCGGCATCCGGGTCGGTGCGATCACCTCGGCCGCCGACACCATCGAATTGGTGCTCGATTCGCCGGGTGGGCACACCTCGCGCCCGCATCTGACCAGCGACCTGGTCTATGCCATCGGCACCGTGATCACCGGGCTGCCCGGACTGCTCAGCCGCCGCATCGATCCGCGCACCAGCACCGTCATGGTGTGGGGTGCGGTCAGTGCGGGTAAAGCGCCCAATGCGATTCCGCAGACCGGCATGCTCACCGGCACCATCCGCACCGGCGATCACGCGACCTGGTCGTTGCTGGAACCGATGGTGCGCGAGATCGTGGACGGCCTGCTCGCCCCGACCGGGGTGCGCTACCAGCTGAACTACAAGCGCGGCGTGCCGCCGGTGGTCAATGACGAGCAGTCGACCCGGATGTTCGAGGACGCGATCCGCGAACTCGGCACCGACGCACTCGCCGACACCATGCAGTCCGGCGGCGGTGAGGATTTCTCCTGGTACCTGGAGGAGGTGCCCGGTGCGATGGCCCGCCTCGGGGTTTGGTCCGGGCACGGCGAACAGCTGGATCTGCACCAGCCGACATTCGATATCGATGAGCGCGCGCTCGCGGTAGGTGTCCGGGTGCTCAGCAAGATCGTGCTGAACGCGGGCTGACCGCAAATACTGGGAAGTGGCCGATCCGAATGGATCGGCCACTTTCGTTTCCGCTCAACTGCCGAAGAAGCCGGGGCCGACGTTCTTACTGTTGCGCGTGCGCAGCGCGTGCACGTATTCCGCTGGTGCGCCCGCCTTTTCGGCCGCGTCCGCGATCACACCGATATACCGGGCGGAGGGTAACCCGCCCTCATAGGCGTCGAGTACGTACAGCCAGGCCAGGATCGGCTCGGAACCACTGCCCGGGCTCGGCGTGACGCGCAGCCGGACCTTGCGGTGGATGCCGAAGTCGGAGCCCTCCCAGCGGTCGAGGCGCTGTTCGTCCTCGGGGGATACGTCGTACAGCACGACGAACACCCGGGAGTCCGGCTCCTCGACGACGGTTGCCAGCGGGCCCTCCCAGCCGATGTCGTCTCCGCTGAAGGTGAGGCGCCAGCCCTCTAACCATCCTGTCCCGGACATCGGGGAGTGCGGACAGCGCTCGAGCATCTGGGACGAGTCCATGTTCGACCCGTAGGCGGCGTAGATCGGCACGACGCAAGGGTATCCAATAACCTGCGCACATCGTCTCTATCCCGGCGAGATGACCGTGTGTTCGCCAGCTAACGTTGTTTACCGGCACCGGAGATCCCGGTCGAACAGCTCGAGCGGAGGTATCCATGACCCGCATAGCGATCATCGGTGGCGGACCGGCCGGTTATGAAGCGGCCTTGGTTGCGGCCCAACACGGAGCAACGGTCACCCTGATCGATTGCGACGGCATCGGCGGGGCATGCGTCCTGTGGGACTGTGTGCCGTCCAAGACCTTCATCGCCTCGACCGGCGTGCGCACCGATCTGCGTCGCGCTCGTGACCTGGGCATAACCCTCGATCCGAGTCAGGCGCAGATCGAATTGGGCGAGGTGAACGCGCGGGTGAAGGCGCTCGCGCTGGCCCAGTCCTCCGATATCCGATCCAAGGTGCAGGCCGCCGGAGTGACGGTGCTGGCCGGACGCGGACAGCTCAGCGATCCGGCCACCGGGTTGGCCGCGCATCGCGTTCGCGCGCTGCTGGCCGATGGCACCGAGGAGACCATCGAGGCCGAAGTTGTGTTGATCGCCACTGGTGCGAGCCCGCGCGTGTTGCCCGGCGCCGAGCCCGACGGCGAGCGCATCCTGAACTGGCGTCAGCTCTACGACCTGGAAGAACTGCCGGAGACCCTGGTAGTGGTCGGTTCCGGTGTGACCGGTGCCGAATTCGTGTCCGCCTATACCGAGATGGGCGTCCAAGTGAAGTTGGTCTCGAGCCGCGACCGCGTGCTGCCCGGCGAGGACGCCGATGCCGCGCTGGTACTCGAGGACGCACTCGCCGAACGCGGCGTCGAACTGGTCAAGCATGCGCGCGCCGATGCGGTGGAGCGCACCGCCGAGGGCATCGTGGTCAAACTTTCCGATGGCCGCACCGTCACCGGCACGCATGCGCTGATGACCGTCGGCTCGATCCCGAACACCGACGACCTCGGACTGGAGCGGGTCGGCATCGAACTCGACCGTGGCGGGTACCTGCGGGTGGACCGGGTGTCGCGGACCTCGGTGCCCGGTATCTACGCGGCGGGCGACTGCACCGGTCTGCTGCCGCTGGCCTCGGTGGCCGCGATGCAGGGCCGGATCGCGATGTACCACGCGCTGGGCGAGGGTGTCAGCCCGGTCCGGCTGAAGACGGTCGCCTCGGCGGTCTTCACTCGACCCGAGATCGCGACTGTCGGCGTGAGCCAGACCGCCATTGATAACGGCGAGGTGCCCGCACGCACGGTGATGCTGCCGCTGAACACCAATCCGCGGGCCAAGATGTCGGGTCTGCGCCGGGGTTTCGTCAAGATCTTCTGTCGACCTGCGACCGGTGTGGTCATCGGCGGCGTGGTCGTCGCCCCGATCGCCTCGGAGCTCATCCTCCCGATCGCCCTGGCGGTACAGAACAATCTGACCGTCAACGATCTCGCCCAGACCTTCTCGGTGTACCCATCGCTCACCGGTTCGGTCACCGAGGCCGCGCGCCTGCTCATGCGTCACGACGACCTGGACTGAATCTATTTGCAGCGCCTGCGGCGCCGCGAACTCCTCGCTCGTAAGACTCGCTTCGTGCCAATTGCGACTCGAAGTGATCCGGCGGCAACCTGGGTGATCTCGGGTGCCCCCAGACCTCTTGTCTTGTCTGGACTTTCACCGCGTTGCCAGTCCGGCGCTCATGTGGTTCACTTCCGGCAGAGATGCGATCGGCGGGCGATCGCGAGGTTCTGTGTGGGGGGATCGATCCTTTCCAACGGGAACGGCGAACGGCCGCTTGGTCGTTCGCCGGTCCTCGTTTGTGGGCTAAGCGTCTCACCAGGGATAACTGCGTGCGACCCACCCGGTCGCACACGGGAAGGGATTGCGAAAAGTGAAACATCGTAAGCCGAGTCGGGCGCAGCGAGCGATGGCGAGCACGTCGTTGCCACTGGCCACCGCGGCGGCCGTGGCCACTCTCTTCGCGGCACCGGCGGCGGCGGTTCCGGATCAGCCGAGTACACCGACCACCCCGGCACCGGCTCCGGCCGATCCGGGCACCACGGCGCCCACGGATCAGGGCCAGCCGGAGACCACCAAGCCAGACCCGGGCAAGCCGGACACCAAGCCGTCGCCGAGCCAGCCGACACCGAGTCAGCCGGGTGTCACGACGCCGGATCCGAACCAGGTGATGCCGAATCCGCCGAAGGATCCGAAGCTGTCCGTGCCGACCCAGCCGGGTGTCACCACCCCGCGCGTCGCGCCGCTGCCGGTTCCGGGTCAGACCGGACCCGCGGTTCCCGCGGTCGTGCCGGAGACGGCTCCCGGCACCGCGCCCAAGCCCGCGCAGCCCGGCACCACCGGGCCGGGTGCGTCGACTCCGAGCGATCCGAATGCCAGGACCGCGCAGCAACCGGAGACCGAGACGCTGGTGCAGCAGCCGCGTTGGGAGGCTCCGCGCTTCCAGCAGGCCCCGGCCGCACCGGTCGTCGAGATGGACGGTCCGCACCAGGAACTCGGCGCCAATATCGACGGTGGCAGCCTGGCGCCCGGCTATGTGGCCAACACCCACCACTTCAACAATGCCGCTGGCTACGTCGGCACCGTCGGGTACCGCACCCCGACCGGGCAGGGTGAGGCCGGTGTCTCGGTGGAGTACGTCGGAGCCAACACCGTCAAGGTGACCACCTACACCGGTGGTGAGGGCCTGGCCGACAACAAGACCGAGGTGATCCTCGACACCACGCAGGCGAATATGGCCAAGGCCGCTGTCGAGCACTGGATTCGGGAACAGCCGGGTGGCGCGGCTGCGCTCGAGGCCGCCGCGCAAGTTAAACTTCCGGTGCCGCCAGGCGAACTGGCTCCGCAGACGGTCAACGTTGCCGGGGTCACCACCCAGTGGGGTGGGTCACTCCAGTACTGACACGAGCTGATTCGACGGGTGGGGCGGTCGTTCGCGACCGCCCCACACGTGTGTCCTGGGGAAAGGATTTGGTGTGGGCTCCGAGGGTGATGGCAGGAACAACGAATCCGACCAGTCCGGGTCGGAGTTCGGTCCTCCATTGGACGATTTCGGCCCGCCGGTCTCCGAATTCGGCCCGCCGGTCGGTGAATTCGGTCCACCGACGGGTGGTCGGGTTCGACCGCAGTGGTCGGTGCCCGAGCCCGCCACCGATCATCCCGAGCTGATCTGGCGTCCCGCCGACGAACCGCCGACGGTGCCGCCACCTCCTGCGCAGTACCGCGCACCGGATACGACGGTATTCGGCGACGCGCCGCCGCCACCCGCCCGACGGCCGGAGCCGCCGGCCGAACCCGATCCCACCGAGGCCACCGTCCGGCATGCGACGCCGCCGCAGCGCGAGACCTGGTGGAGCAGCCCGACCGAGTCCGGCGGGGTGCCGAAACCACCGTCCGAGCCGTCCGGCCTGTCCTGGGCCGATGATCCGATCGCCAAACGCCTTGCGCCGAAGCTGCTCTCCGATGACATCACCGCGACCCCTGCGCGCTCCGGTTCGCGCGGCCGGTGGATCGCGCTCGGTGTGCTCGCCGCGGTCGTTGTGGTCCTCGCGCTGGTGGTGACCTTTGTCGCGGTCAGCCGCGACGACGACGGCAGCCCGAAGGCGGTGCCACCGCCACCGCCGAGCACCTCCGCCGCGCTGAGCTGCCCAGCGAGTAAGGACGGCAAGGTGACCCGGGGCAATGGCCAGGGCGACACCTCGAGCGGCGCCGGCGCGATCCTCGGCTTCCAGTACGAGTTCTACGTCGGCCGCAATGGCGAGCGGGCCAGGAAGTACGTCGCGTCGGATGCGGAGAACGTGTCGACGGCCGAGATCATCCAGCAGGCCATCAACGAGCAGATTCCGGTCGGAACCACGCATTGCCTGCGGATTGCCGAGGTCGCCACCGACACCTTCGAGGTGGACCTGACCGAGCATCGTCCCGATGGCACGACCAATGTGTACCGGCAGACCGTCACCACGGTGATCCGGGACGGCAAGACCGTCATCTTCGCGATCAAGGAACGCATCTGAGTGGCTCGGTTTCAGATCATGGGATGAATATTTCATATCTTGGCGGCAATGTGGGACAGTGGGGTTTCCGCGTTGTATCGGAGGTTTCCCATGTCGCCGACCAATCCACCGCTCGCGGCCAAACTGGGCGGACTGAAGAGTTCGGCGATCCGTGATCTGCTGACGCTGACCACCCGCGCCGAGGTGATCGGCCTCGCGGGCGGGCTGCCCGATGCGCAGCTGATGCCGCGCGAGCGGCTCGCCGCGGCGGCCGAGGCCGCGCTGCGTAGTTCCGCGGTGCTGCAGTACACCGAGTCGCCCGGGTGGGCGCCGCTGCGTGATGTGCTGCGGCAGCGTGAGTCGGCCAAGCTGGGCCGTGCCGTCGAACTCGGCGAGGTGTTCGTGACTCACGGTTCGCAGCAGGCGCTATCGCTGCTCGCCGAGGTGCTGCTCGACCCGGGCGCACTGGTCGTGGTCGAGGATCCGGCGTATGTCGGTGCGCTGCAGGTGTTCCGGGCGGCCGGGGCGCGAATTGTGGCGGTGCCCTTGGACTCCGATGGCATGCGGGTGGATGTGCTGAAGGAGTTGCTGGCCCGCGGTGAACGCCCGACGGTCGTGCACACGGTGAGCAACTTCCACAATCCGGGTGGGGTCACGATGAGTTCGCCGCGCCGTCGCGAGTTGGCCGAACTGGCCGACGCGTACGGCTTCTGGGTGATCGAGGACGACCCGTACGGTGAGCTCTGGTTCGACCGGCCCTCGCCCGATCCGGTGGCGACCTATTCCCGCAATGTGATCCGGCTCTCCAGTGCCTCGAAGATCCTCTCGCCCGCGCTGCGCGTCGGCTGGCTGGTGGCCCAGGACCGGGTCTGTCGCGCGGTCGAATTGCTGAAACAGGGTGCGGACCTGTGCGGCTCGGCGCTGACCCACCAGATCGCCGCCGAACTGCTCACCGACGAACCGTGGCTCACCGGCCACGTCGATACCGTCCGCACCGCCTACGGCGACCGCGCCAAGGCGCTCGTGCACGCCGTTCGCACCCGCTTCGGCGATCGCCTCACCTGCACCGACGCCACCGGCGGCATGTTCGTCTGGGCCGATTTCACCGATGGCACCGATACCGATCGCCTGCTGCCGCGCGCCATCGAACACGGCGTCGCCTTCGTGCCCGGCTCCGCGTTCGCCGTCGATACCGATTACAGCCACTCGATGCGCATGTGCTTCACCACTTTCGACCCGGCGACACTGGAAGTGGCCGTCGATCGGATGGCCAGGGCCGCCGAGTAGCTGCGAGCCGGTCAGGGCGAGCCCACCCAGTTGTACGTGCGCTCCACGGCCTTGTTCCAAGCGACGAGGTGGGTTTCGCGGTCGGCCGCCGACATCGCGGGCTGCCAGGTCTTATCCGCGGCCCAGTTGGCCCGGATGTCATCGGTGCTCTCCCACAGCCCGACGGCCAGTCCGGCCGCGTAGGCCGCACCGAGTGCCGTGGTTTCGTTGACGACCGGGCGGACCACCGGGACGTCGAGAATGTCGGATTGGAACTGCATGAGCAGATCGTTGCCGACCATGCCGCCGTCGACCTTGAGGGTGGTCCGTTCCAGCCGCAGTTGCTGGGATTCGGCGTCGGCGCGCATCGCGTCCATCACCTCACGAGTCTGAAATGCGGTGGATTCCAATACCGCTCGCGCCAGATGCCCCTTGTTGACGAAGCGGGTCAGGCCCGCGATGACACCGCGGGCATCCGGGCGCCAGCGCGGCGCGAAGAGGCCGGAGAACGCCGGGACGATATAGGCGCCGCCATTGTCCTCGACGCTGCGGGCCAGCGGCTCGATATCGTCGGCGGTGGAGATGATGCCGAGATTGTCCCGGAACCATTGCACCAGTGCCCCGGTCACCGCGATGGACCCCTCCAGCGCGTATACCGCGGCCTCGCCGCCGAGCCGGTAGCAGACCGTGGTGAGCAGCCCGTGCTTGCTGAATACCGGTGTGGTTCCGGTGTTGAGCAGCATGAAATTGCCGGTGCCATAGGTGTTCTTGGCCTCGCCGGGGGAGAGGCAGGCCTGGCCGAAGGTCGCCGCCTGCTGATCGCCGAGGATGCCCGCGACGGGTATGCCCGACAACGGGCCGGAGCCGATCTCCGCGTAGATCTCCGATGAGCTGCGGATCTCGGGCAGCATCGACCGCGGCACGCCGAATTCGGCGCAGATCTGCGGATCCCATTGCAGCGTACGAAGATCCATCAGCATGGTGCGCGACGCATTGGTCACATCGGTGATGTGCTGACCGGTGAGATTCCACAGCACCCAGCTGTCGATGGTGCCGAAACACAGCTCGCCCGCCTCGGCACGTGCCCGCGCGCCCTCGACATTGTCGAGGATCCAGCGCAGTTTCGGCCCGGCGAAGTAGGTGGACAGTGGTAGACCGGTGCGGTCCTGGTAGCGCGTCGCGCCGAATTCACCGCCGAGTTCGGTCACCAGACGATCGGTGCGAGTGTCCTGCCAGACGATCGCGTGGTGAATCGGCTTGCCGCTGGCCCGATCCCACACCACCGTCGTCTCGCGCTGATTGGTGAGCCCGACCGCGTTGATCTCATCGGCGGCGATACCCGTGCTGCGCAGCACCTCGCCGAGCACGAATTCGGTATTGCGCCAGATGGTTTCCGGATCGTGTTCGACCCAGCCCGGCCGCGGGAAGATCTGCTCGTGCTCGCGTTGCGCGATACCGACGACGCGGCCCTGTCGGTCGAAGATGATGCACCGACTCGAGGTCGTGCCCTGATCAATGGCGGCCACATAGCGACGCATTCGTGCAGGCTACTAAAAGCGGCGCGGCCCGCGGGGAAAACAGCGGAGCGGCCCGCGCATCACCTCGCGACCAGCAGCCTGCCGGACGAGTGTCGGTATCGGTTACCGGCGAGTAGCACAGGCTATCGGCCCCGGCGACACGGCTGCGGCTCTGACACGCTGACCGGCACCTACGGGTGCTGGTGAAACCGGCCCGGAAGACGCCGGAACCGACGTTCATACCTTCGTGGCGTTAACCGACGACGCCCCAGAAGGGGGGTGCCTGCATACCCACATGGGTTTCGGACGCGCTGTTAGCCTGTACAACAGAACACCCCCTGAGCAGCTCGATCGTGGGCCCGAAGACCACAAACGCCGTCTACACCCCGACGCCGCGTCGGCGGGAGGAGTCGAGCATGACCAATAAACCGGAATCGCAGTTTCTCGGCCCCGAGCAGCGCGCGACGGCATGGGAGCGCTTCGGCAAAGACCACTTCGATGTGGTCGTGGTCGGTGGCGGTGTGGTCGGCTCGGGCATCGCGCTCGACGCCGCGACTCGCGGTCTCAAGGTCGCGCTGGTCGAGGCGCGTGATCTCGCCTCCGGTACCTCCAGCCGGTCCTCGAAGATGTTCCACGGCGGTCTGCGCTACCTGGAGCAGCTGGAATTCGGGCTGGTGCGCGAGGCCCTGCGGGAGCGTGAACTCGCACTGTCCACCCTCGCCCCGCATCTGGTGAAGCCGCTGCGCTTCCTCTACCCGCTGACCCATCGCGGTTGGGAGCGCCCCTACGTGGCGGCCGGGCTGGTGCTCTACGACACCATGGGCGGCGCGAAATCCGTTCCCGGCCAACATCATCTATCCCGGCACGGCGCAATGCGGCTGGCCCCCGGCCTGCGCCGCGATTCGCTGATCGGCGGCGTCAGCTACTACGACACCGTCGTCGACGATGCCCGGCACACCATGATGGTCGCCCGCACCGCCGCGCACTACGGCGCGGTGATCCGCACCTCCACCCAGGTCGTCGGCTTCCTGCGCGAGGCCGACCGGTTCGTCGGGGTGAAGGTGCGCGACAGCGAGGACGGGCGCACCGGCGAGATCCGCGCGCATGTGGTGATCAATGCGACCGGTATCTGGACCGATGAGGTGCAGGCGCTCTCGCACAATCGCGGTCGCTTCCATGTGCGCGCCTCCAAGGGGGTGCACATCGTGGTGCCGCGCGACCGCATTGTCAGCGATGCCGCGATCATCCTGCGCACCGCCACCTCGGTGCTGTTCGTGATTCCGTGGGGCGCGCACTGGATCATCGGCACCACCGATACCGACTGGAATCTGGATCTGGCCCATCCGGCGGCGACCAAGGCCGATATCGACTATCTGCTGAACCGGGTCAACCAGGTGCTGGTCACGCCGCTCACCCCCGGTGATATCGACGGCGTCTACGCGGGTCTGCGGCCTTTGCTCGCGGGCGAGAGCGATTCGACATCCAAGCTGTCGCGCGAGCATGCCGTCGCGCGGGTGGCACCGGGTCTGGTCGGCATCGCGGGCGGCAAGTACACCACCTATCGGGTGATGGCCTACGACGCGGTGGACGAGGCGGCCCAGGATATTCCGGCGCGGGTCTCGCCATCCATTACCGCGAAGGTCCCGCTGCTCGGTGCCGACGGCTATTTCGCGCTGATCAATCAGACGGTGCAACTGGCGGAGGCATATGGCGTGCATCCGTACCGGATCAAGCATCTGCTCGATCGCTACGGCTCGCTCATCGACGAGGTGATGGCCATGGCCGATGGCAAACCCGAACTGCTGCAACCGATTATGGACGCACCGTCGTATCTGCAGGTGGAGGCGGTGTACGCGGTGGCGGCGGAGGGCGCGCTGCACCTCGAGGACATTCTGACCCGCCGGACCAGGATCTCCATCGAATATTCGCACCGCGGCGCCAACTGCGCCGAGCAGGTGGCCCGGCTGGTCGCGCCGGTGCTCGGCTGGGACAATGACGAAATCGACTGGGAGGTAACGACCTACCAGGCCCGAGTCGCGGCCGAGATCCGTTCCCAGACCCAGCCGGACGACGAATCCGCCGATGCCCTGCGCATCGTGGCCCCGGAACCGCGCCCACAGATCCTGGAACCGGTCCCGTTGGACACCTGAGGATTATCCGATCGGCGGTGGCGGCAGCACGATCGCCGCAATGGTGCCGCCACCGGCGGCCGGCTCCATTGTCGCAGTGCCGCCGTGTAATTCGGCGATCCAGGCCACCAGCGCCAGTCCGATGCCGCTGCCGCGGCCGGCGGTCACCCCGCGCTGGAACGGATTGCTCGACAGCTGTGGCGTCAAGCCAGCGCCATGGTCGCGCACGCTGACGCGGCCGTCGGCCACATGCACCTCAATGGGCGCACCCTGATTGACCGCGCCGTGGGTGATCGCGTTCTCGATGAGATTGCGCACCGCCAGGCTCAGCAGATTCGGATCGCCGACCACCACCGTGGGATCGGCCCGCAGCACGATGCCGGCCTTCGGGAACTCCTCGACCACCGATTCGGTGAGCTGGTCCAGCAGTAGCTGCACCTGCTCCATGGTGGTGACGCCCGCTTGCATCCGGGCGCGCGCCAACAGTCCGGCGACGATCCGCTCCATCCGCGCGCCCAGCGCCCTGGCATCGACCAGCGCCCGTTCGACCTCGTGCGGATTGCGGCGGCGCGGCGCGGTGACCAAACCGAGAGTCGTGAGCGGTGTCCGCAATTCGTGCGCGGCGTCGCCGAGGAAGCGCTCCTGCTCTTCGACCATGACGATGGCCTGGCGCATGCTCCGACTCGCGAGCAGATGTCCGGCCACCGCGGACAGCGCGACCAGCGTGAGTCCGCCGACCACGAGCCCCCAGATCAGCAGGGCCCGATCACGGTCGAACGCACTGGGATTCGTGCCCGCGATGACGACCGCCTTGGTCTTGGACTCCTCCCAGATGATCGGCGTCGCCGCGATCCGGACCGGGCGCCCGGCACCGTCGTATGCGTCGCGGAAGATGGTTTCATCGGCCAGGTCGGCATCATCGGCCAATCCGGCGGCGCCGTCGTCCTTGGGCAGCCAGGAGCGCAGATGCGCGAAGCTCTCCTGCCATGTGCCATCGCCCGGCGAACTGAGCACCAGCACCGCCACCTCGCCATTGGCGAGTGCGTCGTTCTCGAGCTGGCTGACATCGATGGTTTCCTCGCCCTCGGGCAGGTTGACGGCGCGGAAGAGCCCGCTCACCACCCGATCGAGGGAATCATCGAGGGCGCTCGCGCGTGAGCGGGCGTCGATGGTCGCCGCGACAATGCCGAGAATGATCAGACAGGCCGCGGTGATCGCGGTGATCAGCGCGGTGAGCTGCCAGCGGGTGCGGCGCAGCCGGGCCACGGCGGGGCGGGCGTCCGCCGTGGAGATCAAGGTGCGAATGGGTCACTTCCGATCATGAAGCCGGTGCCACGCACGGTTTCGATGACCGGCGGTGCGCCGAGCTTGCGGCGCAATTGCGCGATTACGGCGTCGACGACATTCGATGCGGGTTCGGCCATTTCGTCCCAGCAGCATTCGATCAGCTCCGAGCGCGAGACGACATTACCGGCGCGGGTGGCGAGCAATTCGAGGACGGCGAATTCCTTCGGAGTGAGCGAGCGCAGAATGCCCGCGCGCTGCACCCGATGGCGCGGCAGGTCGATATCTATGTCGCCGAGCAGGATACGCGCCGGTGCCGGATGCTCGCGCCGCCGCGACAGTGCGCGGACCCGGGCGGCGAGTTCGGGCAGTGCGAAGGGTTTGACGAGGTAGTCGTCGGCGCCGTTGTCGAATCCGGCGATGCGATCGGCCAGTGCGTCGCGGGCGGTGAGGATCAGGACCGGAACCCGCTGGCCCCTGGCTCGATGTGCCGAGACCAATTGCAGGCCATCGCCATCGGGCAGACCACGATCGACGACGAGGACGTCATAGACATTGACGGAGATCTTGAAATCGGCATCCGCGAGATCGGGGGCGAGGTCGACCGCGAAACCGGCCGATCGCAGTCCCGCGGCGACTTCATTGCCAAGACCCGCATCGTCTTCGATCACCAGCACCCGCACGAGGTCCGAGAATAAGGTATTTCACACGCCGTGCGGAGGCCGGAGTCCGAGTGGCCGACCCCCTTCGGCCACTCGATCCGCAGCTGCTGCTCAGTAGGTGTAGAGATCCCAGCCGTCGGCGACCTCGCGGCATTCCCATTGGGTGCCACCGGTCTTCGGCGAGTTCCCATCGGCGGCGCAGGCATCGTAGGTCGCGTAGTTGCCGATGAAGGGGGTGTGCATCGGGGTCGGCGCGGCCGATGCGACACCGGCGCCCGCGGCGACGGCGCCGAGGGCGAACATTCCGGCGGCGATTGCGGAGCGGATCTGCATGGTCGTTTCCTCTCGTTCTCGCGGGTCGTTCCCGCGGTGGAACAAGAAAACCAATGCGTCCATGAGAATTTCGTGATGTAGGTGAAACCGCTGTTCAGTGGGTATTTTTCGGTGCTTCGAGGTGCACCGCCCACGAGACGAGGGATCGAATGTAGCGCAGTACCAGCTCATCAGGGTATTGCTGCGGATCGACCAGATGCAGCCGGGCCAGTTCCTCCAATGCCGCGAGCAGGATGCGCTCGGTCGCGCCGTTCGGATCGACCGTGACCCCGGCATAGCGCGACAGATGCCGCGCGCCGATCGCCCGCGCATAGGCCCGGCCGAGCTCGAGCCGGTCGCGCAGATCGGGTGGTCCGCCGTCGGGTGGGCTGAGAATGATCCGCCAACTGGTCGGCGCGGTGTGCAGATAGGCGAGGATGCCACGGCCGAGCTCATCGACGTCGTCGTCGGTGCCGGTCCGATCGACAGTGCCGATGCCGGCGAGCGCGATCGCCGATTCTCGATCCACCAGGGCGGTCATCAGTCCGGACAGATCGGTGAACTGCTGATACACCAGGGCTCTCGCGACCTGTGCCTCGCGCGCGACCCGGTCGATGCTCACCGCGCCGAAGCCGTCGGCGGCGACGATATCGCGCGCCACGTCTAGTAGCTGTGCGCGCCGGTCGGCCGCGGACATGCGGCGCTTGGGCGTGGTGCATGGCTTCGCGCTGGGGTGTTCGGACGTCGAGCGCTCCGTGGTCACGGCAACGACGGTAGCGCAAGCAGCAGATCCACCGCCTTGGCGGCGCTCTGCACCGCGCTCTCCATGGTGGCCGACCAGTCGGTTGCGGTCCAGTCACCGGCCAGTACCAGCGTCGGTATCGAGGTGCGCTGGTCCGGGCGCAGGCCGTGCGTGCCGAGTACCTGTGAGAAGGTCGCCTTCGGCATCCGAACCACGTGTCCCTGAACGACTTTCGCGTTTTCCGCGGCCGGGTAGTAGCGGCGCAGCAGCCGCATCTGCTCGTCGAGGATCTCCTCGTTGGTCTTGTGGATCTGCTCGTAGGCGCCGCTGGTGGTCAGGCAGTACAGCCAGGCCTGGTCGGTGCTGCGACCGGTCATCAGCTGCCGGTCGAAGACCTCGTCGATAATGCCGGTGCCGCCGATCAGCGCCTCGAATTCGGCCTTGGTGCCGAGCGGACGATCCAGGTAGAGGTTGGTGCTGACGATCGGCGTGTAGCCCAATTTATCTGCGGCGGCGTAGATTTCGGCATGTTCGGGCAGTTCGTCGAGCAGGCCGCCGATATTGGAATTCGGCACCGCGCAGACGACGGCATCGGCAGGGACGACCGATCCGTCGGCGAGGACGACCCCGGTCACCGCCCCATTGTCGATATTGATGCGGCGAGCCACGGCGCGGTGCCGGACCTCGACACCATACTTCTCGAAAACCCTGTGGGCCCCGGCGATGAAGAGCGTATCGAGGTCGGTGGTCGGATGACCGATGGTGACCGCCCTGCGGTGTCGGATCCCGAGCCGGATGCCGGTTGCCAGCAGATCGGCGAGGATCTTGGCCGATTCCTGCTGCACTGGCTCGGCCGCGAGACCGAGAGCGAGCCAGTCCCACAACGCTTCTCGCGCCGCAGCGGGCATACCCACCCGGTTGAACCACTGTTCGGTGGTGAGGTCGGCGAGGTCGGCGGGCTGGTGCAGACACTGCCAGCCCAGTCGCACCGTGGCGCGGGCGGCGCGCAGCCGATCGAGCAGGCTCGCGTCGGGATGTGCGCCGAACAGGGTGCGCCACGCGCCCCAGCCCTTGGTCGACATGAACACGCTGCGCCCGCCCGGCCAGCGCAGCGTCCCACCGTGCGGGAAGGCGACGTGCCCGCGGGTGCCGACGCTGGTCAGATAGCGGAACAGATGGTCGTAACCGCTGGCGATCACATGCTGGCCGTTATCGGGAAGGTCATCGGCCGCTTCGACCTTCATCGCATGTGTCCGGCCGCCGAGTCTGCCGCGACGTTCCAGCAGGGTGACCTGCTTGCCCGCCTCGGCCAGCCAGACCGCGGACGCGAGTCCGGCCAGGCCGCCACCGATGACCACGTACCGCCGCGGATCGTTCACGATGCACTCCCTAATCAACTTACATTTTGCAAGTTAATCGGGAGTGCTTGGGCCGTCAAGGGTTTGGGGATCGACTAAACGACAACCTGCTCCAGGGCGTGGAATTCGATCGAGCTGTGCGCGGAGAACACCGTGACCTCATCGCCGTGGTCGCGCACGAGTTCGCCCATCCGCCGCTGATTCTCGATGCGCGCGGCCGGAAGTATCTGCACTTTCCTTTCGAACAGCGCCGTCCCGATGGGCTGATGCGGACGCACCAGGTCGAGGACGCCAGGATGGAAGTACGAGTCGCCCGCTGACAGCAGCCAGCCGCTTCCCGTATCGACGGCGACGCCGGTATGACCGCGGGTATGTCCGGCGAGCGGGATCAGCAGGATTTCCGGTGGCAGCCCGGTCAATTCGCGCACCGCGTCGAATCCGAACCAGCTTTCGCCGGTATCCGCGTACGACTCCCAGCGCGGACCGTGCCGGAACTGAGGTTCCCGGTAGCGCAGGCGTTCTTCCTGGGTGTGTCCGCCTTGCAGGGCGTTCAACTCTTCGGCGTGAACGTGCACCCGGGCGTGCGGGAAGTCGGCGATGCCGCCCGCGTGATCGAGATCGAGATGGGTGAGCACGATATCGCGAACGTCCTCGCGCCGGTAGCCGAGCGCTTCGATCTGATGCGCTGCCGTCTGGGTCAGGTCGAGGACGGGGTTGTTGCGCCGGACGAAGCGGCGGCCGAGCCATTCCTCGGGCCGGTGCACCGCCTGCTCGCCCAGACCGGTCTCCACCAGGACGAGTCCGGCATCGAGTTCGATGAGCAGGCAGTGGCAGACCAGTTCGGCGCGGCGGAAGATGCTGCCGGTGCCGTCGACGAGTCGTCCGCCGAGTGGGCGCATGGTTCCGCAGTTGAGGTGGTGCACTCGCATCAGGAAAGCTCCCGTTCGAAGGTGGTACGCAGATGAGCGGCGACGGCCCGCAGCGGGGCGGTATCGCGTTGGGTCTTGGCGAGCAGCAGGGCGCCCTCGATCATGGCGAGGGCGACGGTGGACAATTCGGCGGCGCGCGGTCGATCGATCCCCTTGTCCCGCAGGAACTTTTCGATCGACACCCGCCAGGATTCGAAACCGGTGACGCAGGCCTGCCTGATCGGTTCGCTCTCGCGTCCCGCGTCGAGTGCGATGGTCGCGATCGGGCAGCCGCGTTCGAAGTCGGAATCGACCAGCAGTGCGGTCAGGGCGTCGAAGACGGTATCGAGATCGCCGCCATTGGCGAGGATCGCGTCGAGTTGGTCGTGCAGTTGTCTGCCCGACTGGGCGAGAGCCTCGGCGGCGAGCTGTTCCTTGCCGCCCGGAAAGTGGAAATACAGCGAGCCCTTGGGTGCGCCGCCCGCGCTGACGAGTTGATTCAAGCCGGTGGCGTGATAGCCCTGGGTGTGGAAGAGGTCGGCCGCGGCGTCAATGAAGCGCTGGCGCGAGTCGGTGCGAGGTGCCACCCGCCCTACGGTACGCGAACTATGACGACCGGTCTAGTGAGTTCTGGAAACTGGCGCACTGTCGATGTGGCCGGTGGTGTTGGTTGCGGGGTGTCCGAGTCGCCGGCCGGTGAAAATGTGTGCAGCAGCAGATAACTGAAAGCTGCGGTTGCGGCGATGGCGAGCAGCGCGGTGAACAGCCGACTGGCAATCGCGATCAGGCGACGCGTGTCCGTGCCCATTGCTATCACGCTTGCCAGCTCCTGCCCGCTTGTCGGTGTTCCGAGGTGTTAGTCGTTGAAAAATGGACAAGTGTTAGCAACTGAATGGCAAATAGATCCGCTGGCTCTAGTGCGCGACGGTGCTCAGGCGGGTTCGGGCTGGCACCGCGGGCAGAAGTAGATGCCGCGTTCGCGCTGGGTGATGCGGTCGGACTGGGTGATGCGCGCGGTTCGGCCGGGCTTGGGCTCGGGCTCGGGTTCGCCGAGCAGATGGACGACCATGCGGGTGCCACAGCGCTGGCACGGGCGGCGCGCCCGGCCGTAGGCCAAGGGCCGCCATGGTGGTTCGGTGGCGGCCTTGGTGAGCACGCGGTGCGCCTCGTGCACCAGTGCGAGCAGGTCGGGGACCTCGCCGACCGGGGTGGCCGGGTGCACGCGGCGCAGGAAGCAGATCTCGCTGCGGTAGATATTGCCGATGCCAGCCAGGTTGCGCTGGTCGAGCAGGGCAAGGCCGATCGGCTGGGCCGGATACCGTGACAGCCGCCGCACCGCCTCGGTCACATCCCAGTTGTCGCCGAGCAGGTCGGGACCGAGATGGTCGGTGGCGGTGTGTTCTTCCGCGCGCCGCAGTACCTCGACCGTACCGAGCGAAAAGCCTACCGCCTCGGTGTCGTCGGTGCCGAGCACCAGCCGGGCGGTGACCGGTGGTCGCGTCCACCGCTCACCGGCGCAGTAGGTCCGCCACTCGCCCTCCATCTTCAGGTGGGTGTGCACGCTGACCTCGTCGGTTCTGACGAAAAGATGTTTGCCATAGCTGGCGACACCCTCGACCCGCTGTCCGACCAGATCCACCGTGGCATAGCGCGGCACCCGGAAGTCGCTGCGGATCAGCGTCTTTCCCGCCAACGCCAGCCGCAGCCGAGCCGCGGTGAGGAAAACGGTGTCGCCTTCAGGCATGGCTCGACCATAGGCCGGTCGGGATCGAACGGAGAATCGTCGGCTCCATACGAGTCCGCTCGTCGGGTCCTGCTTCGCCGCGCAGTTCGGGCCGGGCGGTGATCCCTCGTCGGATCACGGCTTGCTCCGTAGTCGTAGGCCGCGCGGCGTCGCGGAGAATCCGGCCTCGGTCAGGAAACCGGCGAAGGTGTTGCCGTGCACGGTTTCTCCGTCGACTCGGTCGATCACCAAGGAGTCGACGCGGCGGTCGCGCACCAGATCGGCCAGGGCGGTGGCCGCGGCTTGGCGGGTGTTCGGGTCCTCGGTGAAGGTGAGCAGGGTCTTGCCGCCGCGCTCCAGGTACAGCGCCAGTTCGCCGTCGATGAGCACGACTATCGCGCCCGCCTTGCGTCCGGGGCGGTGGCCGGCGCCCTCGGATGGTCCCTTCGGCCAGGGCAGTGCCGCGCCGTAGGGGTTCGCGGGATCACTGGCGGCCAAGGCGAATGCGGTGCTTCGGCGTTGTCCGCCGGTGCCCTGCCGTGCGCGATCGGTATCGAAGGAGCGCAATCGGTCCACCACATCGGTGGTGGAGAACTGGGCGCCGCCGAGCGAATCGACGAAATAGCCACGGCGGCACCGGCCGCGATCCTCGAATTCGGTGAGCACGCGGTACATGAGCGCGAAGCCGCCGGGCACGCCCTCGTTCTGCACCGAGCCGCGGGTCAGCACGCCGTAGCGCTCCAGCAGGGTGTCGGCGGTCGCATGGGCGCGCAGGGTGTTGTCGGCCACCCGTTCCGGCAGTAGCGACCAGCGGCCGGCCACCGCGGGCGGTCCGGATCTGGTCGGCAGATTCGGGCGCGGCAGATACGCCCGTCCGCGCGGTGCGCGCCGTGGCGTGCGATGGGCGGTTGTGGTCCGTGCCGTGCCCGAGAGCAGCGCACGCACGGGTGCGAATGTGTCACCGGAGACGACACCCGCCCAGACGAGTTCCCACAGTGCGGCCGCGACCCGGGGGTCGTCGAGTAGTCCGGTGGCGTCGGCGAGCTGCCGGAAGAAGTACGCGCCGCCGCCGTGCAGGACAGGCGGAAGTCGAAGTGGTGCACCGCCTGGGTCTGTCGGGCGGTCCCGCTCCGCTGAAACTCCCGGTGCCGCCTCGTCATCCAGCGATACGACCTGGTCGGTGCCCGATCCTGGCGCACTGAGCGATGTCTGCGCACCGGAATCGATGGGAGTCCACGGCGTGATCGATGCCCCCAACGCGTTGAGCAGGCGCAGGTGCACCTCGGACAGTTCGATCTCGTCGGCGGGTGTCAGGGTGAACGGTGCCTGATCGGCCAGATGCAGTGCGATCCAGCCGTCCTTCGCGGTAATGGCACCGTGTCCGGACCAGATGACCTCGCCGGTGGCCATCAGTTCGTCCAATAGGGCGGGGGAGTAGTCGCGGACCCGGGCGGGCAGCACGAGCGATTCCCACGCGGACGCGGGAATCGGCACTCCGGCAAGCTGTTCCACCACGGCTGCGACCCCGTCGACTCCACGCAGTTCACCGGTGCCGACGTGCTGCCACGAGGGCAGGAAGCGGCCGAAGGCGGCGGTGGCGACCGGTTCCACCTCGTGCCGGGCGGCCGCCAGCGAGCGGCGGCGCAACCGGCGCAGCACCTGCGCGTCACACCACTCCGAGCCGCTGGCCGCCGGGCTGAATTCGCCTTCTACCACGCGTTTTTCGACTATCAGCCGATGCAGCGCCGTCGCGGCGACCGCGGTGCCGAGGCCGAAGCGGGCGGCCACCGCCTCGGTGGTGAACGGTCCATGGGTGCGGGCGTAGCGCCCGATCAGATCGCCGAGCGGATCGGCGACCGGTTCGATGAAGGCGGCCGGGGTGCCGATCGGCAGCGGTACGCCGAGCGCATCGCGCAGGCGTGCGGCGTCCTCCACCGCGACCCACCAGGTTCTACCGGCGAAGGTAACCTCCAGTGCGCGCTTGGCTTTCAGCAAGCTGGCGAACCATTCGGTCGGGTCACCCTGCGGTGGGCCAGCATGCCTGGTCTCGCTGGGCTCGTCATCGTCGAGTGAAACGGCAGCCGCCGCACCGACACAGCGCAGCGTCGCCTCCTCGGCGGTGAGCGGTCCGAGCAGCCGCAGCAGATCGGCCAGTCCCTCCGCGTCTCGCGCCTGCCGTTCGGGGGTGAGCCGCTGCAACTCCCGCTCGGTCTGCTCGATAACGCTGGCGTCCAGTAGTTCTCGCAGCTCCACCCGGCCGAGCAGTTCGGCGAGCAGACTCGAATCCAGTGACAGCGCGGCGGCCCGGCGTTCGGCCAGCGGGCTGTCACCGTCGTACATGAACTGCCCGATGTAGTCGAACAGCAGGGAATTGGCGAACGGTGAGGGTGTCGCGGTCTCCACCTCGACCAGCCGCACCTGACGCCGCGCCACCCGCCCGAGCAGATCCCGCAGTGACGGCAGATCGTAGACGTCACGCAGACATTCGCGCACCGTCTCCAACAGGATCGGAAAGTCCGGGAACTTCCGGGCCACATCGAGCAGCTGCGCCGACCGCTGCCGCTGCTGCCACAGTGGCGCGCGCTTACCGGGATCGCGCCGGGGCAGCAGCAGCGCCCGCGCCGCACACTCCCGGAACCGCGATGCGAACAGTGCCGACCCGCCGACCTGCTCGGTGACGATCTCATCGATCTCATCGGGATCGAAGACGAAGAGCTCCGCACCGGGCGGATCGTCGGTGGTATCGGGCAGCCGCACCACAATGCCGTCATCGGAGGCGTTGGGCGCCACATCCACCCCGAACCGCTCCCGCAACCGCGCCCCGATCGCCAATGCCAACGGCGCGTGCACCGGCAGTCCGTAGGGCGAATGCAATACCAGCCGCCAGTCGCCGAGTTCGTCACGGAACCGCTCGACGATCAGCGTCTTGTCGGTGGGCAATTGTCCGGTGGCCGTGCGCTGTTCGTCGAGCAGGGCCACCAGGTTGGCGACCGCATTGTCGTCGAGACCGGCACCGCGCATGAGCTCGTCGGTGATCGGGTTGTCCGGGGTCGTCCGGGTGCTCTTCTTGCCGTCGCCCCCGGTTCCGAGATCTGGATCGGACTCGTTTCGTCTCGGCCCGTGCGTACCGGCCTTGCGGATGAATTCGCCGAGGGCGGCGCCTAGTTCGGCCGGTCGCCCGAGTCCGTCGCCATGCCAGAACGGCAACCGCCCCGGCTGTCCGAAAGCGGGCGTGACCAGCACCCGGTCGAAGGTGATCTCCTCGATGCGCCAGCTGGTCGCGCCGAGGGCGAAGATATCGCCCACCCGCGACTCGTAGACCATCTCCTCATCGAGTTCACCAACCCGCGAGGCCTTTTCGCCGACCATGTAGACCGCGAACAGACCACGGTCCGGAATCGCGCCACCGGAGGTCACTGCCAGTCGCTGCGCTCCGGGGCGACCGGTGAGCGTGCCCGCGTCGCGGTCCCACACCAGCCGGGGCCGCAGCTCGGCGAACTCGTCCGACGGATAGCGACCGGCGAGCAGATCGAGCACCGACTCGTACGCCGACCGGGGCAGTGCGGCGTAACTGCCGGTGCCGCGCACGGTTTCGAACCACGCGTCGACATCGATCGGTTCGAGCGCACAGGCCGCGACGGTCTGCTGGGCCAGAATGTCCAAGGGATGTGCCGGGATCTGCAGCGCCTCGATCTGCCCCGCCGTCATCCGCTGTGCAGCGACCGCGCAATGGATGACATCGGTGCGGTGCTTGGGGAACAGCACCCCGCGCGAGATCTCGCCGACCTGGTGTCCGGCCCGTCCGACCCGCTGCAATCCGCTGGCCACCGACGGCGGCGCCTCCACCTGCACCACCAAATCGACCGCGCCCATATCGATTCCGAGTTCGAGACTGCTGGTGGCCACCACGCAGCGCAGCCGTCCGCTCTTGAGATCGTCCTCGATGATCGCCCGCTGCTCCTTGCTCACCGAACCGTGGTGCGCGCGGGCCAGCAGCGGTTCCGCACCATGGATCACCTCGGTGGACGCGCCCAGCTGCGCGGGCGGTTTGTGATCCGTTTCGACGGCATCGCCGAGCCGAGCCGCGTAGGCCTCGTTGAGCCGCGCGGTGAGCCGCTCGGCGAGCCTGCGCGAGTTCGCGAAGACGATCGATGACCGGTGTTGCAGCACCAGATCCACGATCGCCTCATCCACATGCGGCCAGATCGAGCCGGGCTGATCGGAGTCGCCCGGCTCGGTCATATCGGTGATCGGTACCTGCACGGACAGATCGAAGGTCTTGGGCGCGGGCGGCGAGACAATGGTGATCGGCGCATTTCCCACCAGGAATCGTCCGACCTCCTCGGGGGGCCGCACCGTCGCCGAGAGTCCGATCCGCTGAGCGGGCCGCTCGGTCAGCAGATCCAACCGGGCCAGCGACAGCGCCAGATGCGCACCGCGCTTCCCACCCGCGATGGCGTGCACCTCGTCCACGATGACCGTGCCGACCTCGCACAGCGTCTGCTTGGCCGCCGAGGTGAGCATGAGGAACAGCGATTCGGGTGTGGTGATCAGAATGTCGGGCGGTGTGCGCTGCATCGATCGCCGATCCGCCGCACTGGTATCGCCGGAGCGGACACCGACGCTGATCGCGGGCGGATCCAGCCCCAGCCGTTTCGCGGTCTGGGTGACCCCGACCAGCGGTGCTCGCAGATTCCGCTCGACATCCACCGCCAAGGCCTTGAGCGGTGACACATAGAGCACCGAGGTGCCGCGCGCCGTCTTACCCTCCGGCTTCGCCCTTGTCGCAAGCTGATCGATGGCCCACAAGAATGCCGACAGCGTCTTACCCGAACCGGTCGGCGCGACGACCAATGTGTGTTCACCTGCGGCAATGGCTTTCCACGCGCCGAGTTGGGCGGCCGTCGGCGCGGGAAAGGCGCCGTCGAACCACTCCTGGGTCGCGGTGGAGAATTGAGCCATAGCATCAGTGTGCACCTGGGCACCGACAACCCGGCGGGCGCTGGTGAAACGCTCGAGTCCGGCAAATGGCCCGCGGTGACACGGGAGCCGAGCGAAGGGGTGGCAATCGAAGTACGACCACCACTGACGCCCCGTACGCTTCCAAACGTGCAGAAGGTGCTCAGACTCGACCTGGTCAGCCATGGTATGACCGAGGCGATGCGAAAGGCACGTTTTCCAGTCGATGAGTCGCTGACCGAGGCCGGTCGCCGAGCAATCGCGGCAAGTGGGCGCCTGACCGCGGCTCGCGTACTCACCGGACCCGAGCGCAGGACCGTGGAAACCGCTGCGCTGATGGGACTTCCGGGCGAGGAGGACACTCGACTGCGCGATCTGGACGCGGGGGCGTGGCGCGGAGGTGAACTGATGTCGGTGCCCCAGGACGAGCTATACGCCTGGCTGACCGACCCGCAATTCCGTGGCCACGGCGGCGAATCCGTGATCGATGTGGTCGAGCGGACCAGGTACTGGATGGCCGAAATCGCATCCGAGGGCATGTCGACCATCGCGGTCACCCATCCGGCGGTAATCCGTGCGGCGCTGCTGGTGACCCTGGACGCCCCGCCGAAATCGTTCTGGCGGATCGACATTCCGCCGGGCAGCGTCACCCGGCTGCACTACCGCGGCGAATGGACGCTGCACTTCACGGCGTGAGATTCGTACTCATCCCACGCAGCGGTCCCGCGCCGACCGTCACGAGCAGCCGCACCGCGTCGGTGATCAGCCGAGCGGGTATCGAAGGATCAACGGCCCGTTGCATGCCCAGGCCGATACCCAAGCTCAGGACCGCGGTCGCGGCATCTTCGGCGGGTATCGGCAGTGGGATTCCGATCGTGTCCGAGAGCGTCTGCAGCTGCGCCGCGACGGCCCCGCGCATCATGGCGAGGCTGGAGACCAGTGCGGCCTGCAGTTCCGGATCGTCGCGGGCGACCGTGGCGAATTCGAATTCGAGCAGGGTCCAGCCGACATCGCCGATGGTCCGCTCGGCCCATTCGTGGAACCGCGCCAGCTGATCGTCCAAGGTCTCGCCCGCCGCGAGCAGATCGGTCACCTCGCCGAATTTCGTCGCGTGGATCAGTGCGAGCACCTCCAGGCACAGCTCCTTCTTGGTGCGGAAATTCGAGTAGACCGCACCCTTCGAATAGCCCGCCTCCTCGGCGACGCGCTCGAGGCTGGTCTTCGCATAGCCCTCGGCCAGGAAGAGATCGCGTGCGGTCGCGATCAGATCGGCCCTGGTGCGGGCCTGACTTTCGGACCGGGTCAGACGTGCCATACCGGTGATTCTACGTACCGATAGATTTCGGATACCGAAGGTATTTGAATTCTGCTAGTGTTTGAAACCATGGGTAACAAGAACGGGTCGCATCGGCGCGGCCTGGCCATCGGCTGCGGTGGCACGCTCGGGTTCGCCTGGATCGTCGCCGCGCTGGCCGCCACCCGCGAGGTGCTGGACTGGGATCCGCGCGAGGCCGATGTGCTCATCGGCACGTCCGCGGGTGCGGAGACGGTCACCATGCTCGGCAGCGGCATCGCGGTGGACGAGCTCGTCGCGATGCAGCGCGGCACCTCGACGAATCCGATTCTGCTCGCGCATATGCGTGCCGAGCCCGGACGGTTCCCGCCGCTGCCCCGGCCGCGGTTGGGTGGGCCGGGTTTGGGCCTGCGTGCGCCCAAGACCGGACAGCGTTTGCTGACCGCGGCCAGTGGCCTGCTGCCGGTTGGCGGTGGCGATGCGAGTTGGCTACAGCATTTGGCGGATCGGCTGAATCCGGGTCGCCCCTGGGTATCTCATCCCGCGACCTGGTTGGTGAGCATGGATTACGTGACAGGAGAACGGGTTCCGTTCGGTGCACCCGATGCGCCACCTGCCGACTTGGGTGCGGCGCTGCGCGCATCGTGGGCGGTGCCCGGCTGGTTCCCACCCGTAACCATCGCGGGGCGGCGCTTCGTCGACGGCGGCGCCGGATCGAGCGCATCGGTGGATCTACTCGCGGCACGACAACTCGATGAGGTGCTGGTGCTCGCACCGATGGCCTCCGTCGACAAGGTTCCCGCGACCGGTCCCGGCCATTTCCTGGAACGGCAGCTGCGCAATCGGATGAGCGCCCAGCTCGCGGCCGAGGTCGCCGTGCTGCGCGCCGCGGGCACGCGCGTGCTCGTCATCGGTGCCACCGCGGCCGATCTCGCGGTGATGGGTCCCAACTTCATGGACGGCCGTCGCCGCCGCGCGACCTTCGAACACAGTCTGCACAGCACCCGTACGGCGCTGGAACAAGGAGAATTCGCATGAAAATCCTCGGTCACGCTTATCCGGATATCGACCTGAAGGGCGCGCGGGTATTGATCACCGGCGCGGGCCGCGGCATCGGCCGGTCGACCGCGGAACTGTTCGCGGATGCGGGCGCTCGGATCGCCATCGCCGATGTGGACACCGCCGCAGCGGAATCCGCCGCGGCCGCGATCGGCGCGCACGCATACGAGCTCGACGTGCGTGCCCGCGAGCAGTGGGACAAGGTCGTCGCCGACTTCGGTGCGGTGGACGTCCTGGTCAACAATGCGGGTGTCATGCCAGCGGGCGCGTTCCTCGACGAATCCGACGCGGTCGGCCACGCCACCATCGATATCAATGTCTGGGGTCTCATCCACGGCATGCGCGCCGTGGTGCCCGGCATGATCGAGCGCCGCCGCGGCCACGTCGTCAATGTCGCCTCGCTCGCGGGCAAGGTTCCGGTGCCCGGCCTCGCCGTCTACAACGCCAGCAAGTTCGCGGCCGTCGGCCTGTCCGCCGCAACCCGTTTGGAGTTCGCGCCGCAGGGCGTCAGCGTCAGCTGCGTCATGCCATCGGCAGTACGCACCCGCCTGTCCTCGGGCCTGACCCTCGGCAAGGGGATGCCCACCGTCGACCCGGAAGACGTCGCCGCCGCCATCCTGCAGACCTGCCACACCCGCAAGGCCGAGGTGGCCGTCCCGAACTACTTGGGCCCCATCGATATAGCCCTGGCCGCCGCTCCCGAACGCGCGGTCCGCCTGGTACGCAGGCTCTTCGACGGTGACCGCGCCCTGCATCCCGCCGATGGCGAAACCCGCGCGAAGTACGAAGAGCAGGTTCGTTCGATCACCGAGTAACCATCGGTGCCAACAAAAGCGGTCCCGGAGCGCACCTCCGGGACCGCTTTTGTTATCAGCAGCTGGTCGGGACCGGATCGCCCCGGAACCGGGCTTCCACGTAGTTCCACGCGTCGGCGAAACCGGCGACCGCGGTGGTCATATGCTCCGCGATTTCATAGGGGTGGAAGTCGATCGGCGCGCCCGCCTTGCAGTAGCGGTCGGCGACCTCGGCCACCGGATTGAAGAAGGTCAGAGTGTCGAAGCGGCCCTGCCAGATGAAGGTGGGCACCGCTGGAACTCCGGGGAAGTACCGCAAGCTGTTCTCCCGCAACACCGCTCGCGCCTCTGGACTGTCCATCAGACTCTTCGACGCCGCCATCTGCTCGGCACTGCGGAAGGCCCCGTGGAACAGCAGGAAGCGACGACAGGCGTCGTGCGTGAATTCCCGGAACCACAAACCGTTCTGGTTGAGCTGATCCGAGATCGGCAGCCGGTTCGGATATTCGCGCTCCAAGCCCATGGCGGCGGCGAAGGCCAACCCGAAGCCGGGGTGCGGATCGAAGCCGAGGGCGAGGGCCATCTCCTCCATATCGGCGGGGATGCCGCCCGCGACCGCGGCGGTCAGCTTCAGGTCCGGGGCGTAGGTGGGTTGCAGCGCGGCCGCCCAAGCGGTGGCCATGCCACCGCCGGAATAGCCCGCGATCGCGACCGGCGAGTTGGCCAGACCGAGGTCGGCCACCTTCTGCACGGCCTTGACGCTGTCCAGCGTCATCATGCCGCTCAACCGCGCCGCACCGTAGGCAGCGGTGGGGCCGAGGTAGTCGGGCAGTGAGATCGCCCAGCCGCGGCCGATGGGCAGCATGGCGCCGACCGCGTCCTGCAGTTCGCCATTGAACAGTGACCGCGATGGATTGCACTGGGTGCCAAGGGAATTGATCAGCGCCTGATAGGAGACCAGCGGTGGGTTCTTGACACCGGCCGGGAGCAGTACGGTGGTCACGCCCATGACCGGGTTGCCCTGCGAGTTGGTGGAGCGGTACGCCACCTGCCAGCCCTCGGTGCCGACGTAGAGTCCGGTGTCGATCTTGCGGGTGCGCACCACATCGCCGGGCTGTAGCGCACCGAGATCGGCCGGTGCGCTGTAGAACAGATCGGGATCGGGGGTCGGGTAGAGCGGATCGGCCTGCGCCGGCAGGCCCAACAGCCCGAGCGAGACGATACTCGAGATCAGGACCGCGATCCTGAAGAGATCTCTGGACAAGACTTTCCTTCGATGGTCAGCCGCCACCGACGACACGACCGAAGGCCCCGACACACCTCGGCCGACGTCGGACGGACCGGCACTACAAGGGGATTCGCAGCGATTCACTGCACGGATGGGAAGAAGGAACCGGCGGCCGAATCGAACGCGAGCCGATCGCGGCAGACTTCTCGCACCTCCTTCGGCTCCGCGGCCACCCGGTTGCCGCGAGAAGCGGCACCATCCGCTGCGAAATTAGCGCAAGGCCGGGCGATTTCGCGATGCGATTCCGATGGAATGAGATACCTCACAATGCAGACCGCGAGCCTATCGGCCCGCGCACACGATCTTGTGCCGGTCGGTACTGCCGCTGGACGGCCGAGCGCGGGGTATGGCGCCGCTCATTTCCCCTCGCGTGTCCGAGGTCACATTTCACCTCGCATCCTGCATAGCCTGTGCCCATCGCGTTGAGAAAGAATTGAGCAGTTTGCTCAATGTTGCGGGCATCGGTTGTGCGTTCAGCTCATCAAGGACAGTATGACGGCAAGAAATGCTCAACGAAGCGAAGCGCCAGATCGGCGCCTAGCGGACGGGTGGACGATATGACCGAGCTCGCCGACCGCGAACTGATCCCAGCCCCCTATGACCTTGCCGACCGCTACCGCGTCGGCGCGGGCACCGTTGTCCTCACCGGCGTCCAGGCGATCGCTCGACAGCTCGTCGAGCAGCATGTTCGTGATCTGCGCGCCGGACGACGGGTCGGCACCTTCGTCTCCGGATACCAGGGCAGCCCGCTGGGCGGCGTCGACAAGATGCTGAACGGTATGCCGAATGTGTTGGCCGAGCACGATATTTCCTTTGTGCCCGGCTTGAACGAGGAGCTCGCCGCCACCTCGGTGTGGGGCAGTCAGGCCGATCTGCCCGCGGGCAATGCGACCCATGATGGGGTTGTCGGGGTTTGGTACGGCAAGGGTCCCGGGCTCGACCGCGCGACGGATGCGCTGCGGCACGCCAATATGTACGGCGCCAATGCCCATGGCGGTGTACTCCTGCTGGTCGGCGACGATCCGGCCTCGAAATCCTCCACCGTGCCAGCGGTGAGTGAGCGCTCGCTCGCCGCGATGGGCATTCCGGTGCTGTTCCCTCGCAATGCGCGCGAGATCATCACCATGGGTCTGCACGGTGTGGCGCTGTCGCGGGCATCGGGATGTCTGGTGGCGCTGAAGATCGTCGCCGACGTGGCCGATGGCGCGTGGACGGTCGAGGGCACGGTGGGCGATATCGACATCACGGTGCCCGAGATCGAATGGGAGGGTGAGCCGTTCACCTACCTTCAGCGGCCGATGGCCGCGCCGACCGACAGTGTGATCGCCGAGGCGGATCTGTACGGACCGCGCTGGGAGCTGGTCAAGGCCTACAGCACGGGCAATGAACTCGATGTCATCGAGGTGAATCCGGCACGTGCGGCCGTCGGAATCGCCGCCACCGGAACCACCTTCGACGCCGTGCGCCAGGCGCTGATCGATCTCGGCGTCGACGATGACGCACTGCTTCGCGCGGGCGTCCGGCTGCTGCGTATCGGCATGCCGTATCCGATCGCACCCGAGCGGGTCCGGCAGTTCGCCGACGGGCTGGAGCGAATCGTGGTCGTCGAGGACAAGACCGCGTTCATCGAAACCCAGATCCGCGAAATCCTCTATGGCACCGCAGATGCGCCGCAGATCATCGGTAAGCGCGATGCTGCGAACCGGCCGCTGTTCGCCCAGGACGGCGAGCTCACTTCGGGTCGGATCGCCGCACCGCTGCGCCGTGCGCTCCAAGGCCAGCTGGAGATGAAACGTCCCTTGCCGCAACCACTGTCGCTGGCCGTGCTGCCCGCGAAGCGCGCCGCCTACTTCTGCAGCGGCTGCCCGCACAACCGGTCCACCGCCGTACCGGAGGGATCGCTGGCCGGTGGCGGCATCGGCTGCCACACCATGGTGACGATGTCGGGCCGCGATGACAGCAAGGTCACCGGGCTGACCCAAATGGGTGGTGAGGGTACGCAGTGGATCGGGCAGGCACCGTTCACCACGGTGCCGCATCTGTTCCAGAACATCGGTGACGGAACATATTTCCACTCCGGCCAACTCGCCGTGCAGGCCTGTATCGCCGCGGGCGTGAACATCACCTACAAGCTGCTCTACAACGATGTCGTCGCGATGACCGGCGCACAGGACGCCGAAGGCGCTCTGGCGGTGCCGATGCTGACCCATAAACTCACCACCGAGGGCGTGCGGCAGATCATCATCTGCGCCGACGAACCCAAGAAGTACCGCAAGCGCGACCTCGCCGCTGGAACCCTCCTGTGGCACCGGGATCGGCTCGACGAGGCGCAGCGCACGCTGCGTGAGATTCCGGGCGTAACCGTGCTCATCTACGACCAGCACTGCGCCGCCGACGCGCGCCGCCGACGCAAGCGGGGCACCCTGCCGGTCCGGCAGACCCGGGTGGTCATCAACGAAGCGGTCTGCGAGGGCTGCGGTGACTGCGGCGTCAAGAGCAACTGCCTGTCGGTGCAGCCGGTCGACACCGAATTCGGCAGCAAGACCCGGATCGATCAGACCTCGTGCAATACCGACTACAGCTGCATGGACGGTGACTGCCCGTCCTTCGTCACCGTCGAATTGCCGGATCCGGCGAAAGCGAAGAAGCGTAAAGGAATTCGACGCGCCGAGCCGCCGGTGCTGCCCGACCTCCCGAACGCTGTTCCGGCGACAACCCAGAATGTCTTTCTCGCTGGCATCGGCGGTACCGGCATCGTCACGGTGAACCAGGTGCTGGCGACGGCGGCGATGCGCGCCGGATACGAGGTGGCGAGCCTGGATCAGATCGGCCTGAGCCAGAAGGCCGGACCGGTCGTCTCGCACCTGCGTTTCGCGAGTGGCGAATTGGAACCGGCGAACCGGCTGGCACCCGGTTCGGCCGACTGCATTGTCGCCTTCGACCTGCTCGCCGCTACCGATAACAAGAATCTGGCCTACGGCTCGACGCAGACCACGTTATCCGTCGCGTCGACCAGCAGGACCCCGACCGGCGAAATGGTCTATGACCGGACCATCGCGTATCCCGAAGAGCGCGAACTGCTTTCCCGGCTCGAGCAGGTATCGCATTCGGTGCGCTCCTTCGATGCGCTGGCCGCGGCCGAGGTGCTGTTCGGCAATACCGCCGCCGCCAACTTCCTGCTGGTCGGTGCCGCCTACCAGATCGGTGGCCTGCGCCTGCCGGCGTGGGCGATCGAGGAGGCCATCGAGATCAACGGTGTCGCCGTGCACGCCAATATCGCGGCATTTCGCTGGGGCCGGGCGGCCATCGCCCGACCCGCCGAATTCGCCGCCGCCACCGGCCGCAAGGTGCGCGAACGTGCCGAGGCCGCCATTCCGGCGGATCTTTTCGACGGTGTGACCGCGATGGGTGAGACCAGGCGGCTGCTCGAATTGCGGGCCGCTGAACTGATCGGCTTCCAAGGCGTGCGCACTGCCCGCGATTATGTCCGCACCGTGCAACGCATGTGGGAGGCCGAGCAGCGCGTCACCGACCGCACCGAGTTCAGCGAGCAGGTGGCCCGCGGCCTCTACAAATTCACCGCCTACAAGGACGAATACGAAGTCGCCCGCCGACTGACGGATCCGATCTTCCTCGCCGAGGTCGCCGAGCAACTCCCCGACGGCGCCGACCTCACCTACCGGCTGCACCCACCCGTCCTGCGCGCCATGGGACGCAAGAAGAAGATCGGCCTCGGCCCGCGCAGCCATTTCGCGCTGCGCGTGCTGGCGCAGGGAAAGCGCCTGCGCGGCACCAAATTCGATCCGTTCGGCTATGCCCACGTCCGCCGGGTGGAGCGGGCCCTGCTGGCGCACTACACCGAGATGGTGACGGCGCTGGCCGCAGATCTCGATCGAACAAGCTACGACCGCGCCGTCCGAGCCGCCGCGCTGCCCGACGTGGTCCGCGGGTACGAAGACATCAAACTCGCCAATGTTGAACGCTACCGAAACAGCCTGCAGGAGCTCGACATCGAGCCACCACCGCGCTGAGCGCGGACGCGCCGATCATCGGTAATCGGCCGCACTCGCGGGGTCGGTCGGGTAGACCCGGGCGCCGGGCCGAGTGGCGGGGTGGTGATCAGGATGTGGCGGTCGATACCTTCAGCCGAACCATCGGCAGCGTGTCGACCGGCCTTCCGGTTGCGTGTTCGATGGTGCCGCGCAGCTTGTCCCAAGCGCCGGGATGGTGGTGGATGTAATGCTCGAGCGCGGTCGCTGATTCGTCGTCGGTCATCGGAGTCGCGATCGCGGCGACATTGCGCCACCTGGCGGTGGAGATCCGGACCTGTGGGTGTGCCTGAATATTGCGGTACCACTGGGCTTTCGTGCCGAACCCGGAGACGATGACGAACTCGTCCGGCGCGGGCCGGTCGACGACCTCGAGCACGACGAATCGGCGTTCGCCGGATATGCGCCCGATATGTTGCAACATCAGCATCCGGGTACCGAAGAGGAACCCGAGCCCGGCTCGATAGAGCCGGATGGGCGCGCGCACCAGCCATCGGGTGTGGAGCGCGCGGGCGCCCAGCCCGGCGGCGAGGTTTGACAAGGTCACTTCCGTTCTCCTCCAGTAGGTTTCAGCGGCGGGGTTTACTGAGCCCGTTCCCGTACCACGCGGGCGACGTCGATCCGTTCGACGAGTCGGGCGGCGGGAAGTTGGGACAGTGCGGCGGCGGCCATGACCGAGACGATCGCGAGTAGCGGTGGTAGGACACCGAGGGATAGGTGCAGGCTGAACATGTCGCTGTCGAACGAGCGCAGGAACGCTGATGCGGCAAAGACTCCCGCGACGAGTCCGATCGGAACCGCGAACAGGGTGGCGGTGAGGTTTTCAGTGGCGAGTGCAGCGGTGAGCCGACGCACCGGCACGCCTGCGGCCCGCAGCGTGGCCAGCTCGGTGGTCCGTTCGGCGAGGTTCACCGTCATGGTCACATAGATCACGGTGAACGCCAGCATCGCGCCGAGTGTCAGCATCACCACGATGAAAACCCAGAACAGTCCGAGGAATTGGTCGGCTCGATCTTCCAGGGCGTGCGTGTCGGTGTAGGCGAGGACGCCCGGAAGTGAGGTGATCGACGCTCGTAGCGCGTTCCGGTCGGTGTTGCCGTCGAAGCGCAGTAGATAGCCGCTGAGACCTACTCCGCCGATCCCGCGAGCGGTCTCGGCGTTGGCGTAGAGGAAGGTGCCGAGAGGCTCGTCGAGCAGACCCGCGACCCGTACCTGGTGCGGGCTGCCGAGGGCGGCAGTCACAGTGACAATGTCGCCGACGCCGATGCCGAGCTTCTCGGAAAGTGATGCGCCGGCCAGTATTCCGTCGGCGGGCAGGGCCCTGGTGCCACCGTCTGGAGTGCGGAAGCCGTGCATGGTCGTGTCGGGTGCCAGCCCGTTCAACGTGGTCGTGTACGACTTGCCGTCGGCTGCCGCGACGGTGACCGGGGTCAGCGTCACTGGCTCGACGGTGCCGACCCCGGGCAGCTTCCGCAGGTCGGTGGCAAGATCACCGGCGCCTGCGTCGGTCACCGCGGTCGCGTCTTCGCGTTCGATCTGCTGGAACTGGATGTCGAGCACGCCGCGCATGCTGGTGAGCATGCCGACCGAGGCCAGGATCAGTATCAGCGCAAGTACGGTGCCGGTCATGGTGGCCAGCGTGCGGCGACGGCCCCGCGAGAGTGAACGCAACGCCATACGGGCCACCACCGGCATCCGATTCCAGCGCGCGGACAACCGGGTGAGTGGACCCACTCGGGGCGCGCGGATGCCGTCGCCGCGCATCGCTTCGGCTGGTGCGGTGCCGACCGCGGCGATGGCCGGGGCCAGCCCAGCGATGAGGCCGGTGAGCAGGCCGAGCGCGAATCCGATGAGCGCGGTAGGGAATCGGTGTGCGACGACGGTGTCGGGTATGCCGATCGCTGAGGTATAGGCCGCGGTGACAGCGGAGGTGGCGACGAACCCGCCGAGCACACCGAGCGCGGCGCCCACAGCGGCGATGCCGAGGCCATAGCTCACGTAGTGGCCGATCACCGTCCGGCGGCGGGCGCCCATCGCGAGCAGAGTGCCGATGATCGGGCGTTCGGTCTGGACGAGCCTGGTGATCAGCACGTACTCCGCGATCGCCGCGGCCGTCAGGAACAAGGCCGGGAAACCAAGGGCGAGTTCGGAGAATCCGTTGAGGTCTTCGCGCAGTGTGGCGTTGGAGGGCTGATCGGCCTGGGGCGCGACATCGAGCGCGCCCCCCGATCGCAGCACCGAGGCCGCCTTGTCGCGCTCGGATGCCGTTGCCGTGCTGGCCATTTCGACCAGCGTCTGATTCGGTCGCGGCTGCCCGGTCAGGCGCAACGCTTCGGCTTGCGGTGCATAGACGACCGCAAATGCGTGCGGGTCGTCGAGCACGTCCTGGCGATTGCGGGCGGGCCACAGGTATTCGGCCGATCGGGCGATCCCGGAGACGGCCACCGGATGCCACGCGGTGCCATCGAAGATCCGAAGTCCGCTGCCCACCTTCAAGGCGAAGGTATCGGCGGCATGGTGCTCGACAACCACTTGGTCGAGACGGTCGGGGTCGGGCAGTTTTCCGGCGGTGAGGTCGATGTCGTTCACACTCGGTCCCGCCACTTCGGGTAGCCCCACAACGCGCCCGAGGAGTTTGGTGTCGCCGATCGAGAACGGGACGTCGGCCTGGGTGCGTACCCTGGTCCGCTCGACGCCGTCTACGGCCCGGACGGCCGCGACGATGTTCGCCGGGTCGCCCCCCGTGGCGGTGAAGTCGGCCAGGTGCAGCCGATCATAGGTTCGCTGGTACGAGGTTTCGAGGTTGCGGAACGAATCGTAACTGGCGACGAACAGCAGCACACCGAGCAGCACGGTGGCGGCGATCGCGGCGACCTGTGCGCTGCGGCGGCGCAGGTCGCGCAGCATCTTCTTGGGCAGCACGCGATTCGATGCGGGCAACACGACGATCACCACCTGATGGTCGCGGCGTCGGCGGGGGCGGCGTTGATGTCCGCGGAGACGATGCGGCCGTCGCGCATCCGGACCACGCGGTCGGCGATTTCGGCGGCGACCTCGTTGTGGGTCACCATCACCACGCCGCGTCCCGCGCGGCTGGTGCGCTGCAGCAGCTCGAGCACACCGCGTCCGGTGGCGACATCCAGTGCGCCGGTCGGTTCGTCGGCCAGTAGCAGGTCCGGGTCGGTCGCCAGCGCACGCGCGATGGACACCCGCTGCTGCTGACCGCCCGACATCTGGGCCGGGAAGTGATCCGCGCGATCGTTCAGCCCGACCGCCGCCAGCAGGTCCGGAACCTGGCGCCGCTCGCCACGGCCGGTCAGCTCGACGATGATCTCGACGTTCTCCCGCGCGGTGAGGCTCGCAATCAGATTGAAGAACTGGAATACGAATCCGACGTGATCGCGCCGGAACGCCCCGAGGGCCGCCGGGTGTTTGTTCGAAATATCCTGACCTGCAACGGTTACCGATCCACTGTCGGCCGATTCGATGCCGCCGATGATATTGAGCAGCGTGGTCTTCCCCGAGCCGCTGGCACCGAGTATCGCCACCAGCTCGCCCGGTGCTACTTCGAGGTCGATATCGGTGAGGGCGTGCACGGCGGCCTCACCCTCGCCGTAGGTCTTGCACACTTCGCGCAGGCTGAATCCGCCGCGAGGTCGGTCGGTCGTCGGTGTGCTCGCATCAATGCGTTCGGTCACCGGAAATTCCTTCGCTATCGGGGCTTTCGGTGAACCCCGCCGCGCGAAGCAGCGGACCGTTCACATTCACTGCACGCAAGGTGGGGTCTATCAGGCGGTGCAGGATCAGGCCGTCGACAAGTGCCAGCACCACCGCCGCGGTGGCTTCCGGGTCCACGGTCGACCCCTGCTCACGCAGCCATGCGGTCATGGCGGCACGCGCTTCGGCGACGAAACGTCCCAACTCGATTCGCAGCCGCTCATGACGGGTGGCGGCCAGCATCATCTCGCTCATCGCCACCGTTGCCGTATCCGTCCCGGTGTAGGAACCGATCGCGATGAGCATTTGAGACATCGCGGCCGGCCCGGATGCCGCCAGCACTCCGGCCATCACGGTGTCGTATTCCGTGCGTGCCAGCCGCAACGACGCGTCGATGAGCAGGTCGGTCACCGACGGGAAGTGGTAGTGCACCGATCCTGGTCGTACGCTCGCGCGGTCGGCGACCATCCGCGTGGTCACCGCGCCCCACCCGGCCTCGGCGATCAGCTCGACCGCGGCCGTCATCAGTTTGGCGCGCGTTTCCTGACCCTGCTCGGCCGCCGTGACCACGGATTTCCTCCCATCGGGCCCCGAATTGGGCAATCGCCTTGGGTGGTTGCCCAAACCATATTAATAGCAGTATGCAACAATTGCTATAGGCAACTTGGGGTGATCGGTGGTTCAGCGTGTGCCGTGAGGGTGGCCATCGCGACCGCGGCCAGGCGTATGCACTTCAGTGCCTCGCTGAATCACTTCCTCACCGGAGACGCTTACCCGAGTGCGTCAGATCATGCACTGTGGGCCGCGCACTTCGGCGCTGAAAGCATCGCCTGCCCAACCCTGGAGAACTCAGCCTTCGGAGTACTGCCGGGGAGCAGGCGGCCGCGGTCGCCGCGCGGCTCGCCACCGTTGACCTGGTGGCAGTCGAGGCCGCGGTCGCCGAGCTCGGCGTGGTCACGTACACCACCTGACAAACCACTGCGCCAGACGGCTCGGCGAGTGATTTATCGCGGGGCCGAACGGGACGGCGGCTCAGCCGAATTGGATGCCCTGGGCGAGGGGGAGCTGGTCGGAGTAGTTGACGGTGTTGGTGGCCCGACGCATATACGCCTTCCACGAATCCGAGCCGGACTCCCGTCCGCCGCCGGTGTGCTTCTCACCGCCGAACGCGCCGCCGATCTCTGCACCGGAGGTCCCGATATTGACATTGGCGATGCCGCAGTCCGAGCCGTCGGCGGCGAGGAAGCGTTCGGCCTCGCGCTGGTCGCCGGTGAACACGGCGGAGGAAAGCCCCTGTGGCACACCGTTGTGCATGGCGACGGCGGAATCGAAATCGTGGTAGGTCAGCACGTACAGGATCGGTGCGAAGGTCTCCTCGCGCACCACCGCGGTCTGGGCGGGCATGCGCACGATCGCGGGACGCACGTAGAAGGCGTCGTCGCCGAAGCCGTCGACGCGCTCACCGCCGCACACCAGTTCACCGCCGTCGGCGAGTGCGCGGTCGATCGCCGCGCGCATTCCCTCGTAGGCTCGGCCATTGATCAGCGGACCGACCAGCACACCGTCATCGAGCGGATTGCCGACGCGCAGTTGCCGATACGCGCCAGCGACCCGATCGAGCAACGGTCCGACGATATCGGCGTGCGCGATCAGCCGCCGCAATGTCGTACAGCGCTGCCCGGCCGTGCCCGCCGCGGCGAAGACGATACCGCGCGCCGCCAGCTCCAAATCCGCTGTCGGGGTGACGATCGCACCGTTATTGCCACCCAGCTCCAGCAGACACCGCCCGAATCGCGCGGCCACCCGTGGTGCGACGATGCGGCCCATCCGCACCGAACCGGTCGCGCTGACCAGCGCTACGCGCTCGTCGTCGACCAGCCGGGACCCGACTTCGGCCCCGCCCTGAATCAGTTGGTGCACTTCGGGATCCGCGCCGACATCGGCGGCCGCGCGGCGCAACAGGGTGTGGCAGGCCAGTGCGGTCAGCGGTGTCGTCTCCGATGGCTTCCACACCACCGTGTCACCGCAGACCAGCGCGATCGCGGTATTCCACGCCCATACCGCGACCGGGAAGTTGAAGGCCGAGATCACCCCGACCACGCCGAGCGGATGCCAGGTCTCCATCAGTCGATGTCCGGGCCGCTCCGATGGCATGGTCCTGCCGTACAGCTGCCGCGACAACCCGATCGCGAACTCGCAGATATCGATCATTTCCTGCACCTCGCCGACCGCCTCGGCGCCGATCTTCCCCGCCTCCAGGGTGACCAGCTCGCCGAGTTCGGCCTTGTGCGCGGTGAGCAATTCGGCCAACCGCCGCACCACGGCGGCGCGCACCGGCGCCGGTACGCCGCGCCAGTCGCGGAATGCCCGCGCCGCTCGGTCGATCGCGGCATCCACCTCGTCGATGGCATCGGCGCGCAGGGTCAGCAGCGTGCCACCGGTAATCGGAGTACGCGCGGGTAACTCCCCCGCTATCGGCTGCTGCGCGCCGAGCGCGCGCAGGCACTGCGTCGCGCGGGCGGCGAGATCCTTGGTCAAATGGTCGTCGAGCGTGTGTGTCATCGGTTGCTCCGCTGTGGCTTTGGGTCGCTGGACGGTCTCGGATGGGTACGGCGAGTTAACGACTGAAAGTTTTCGCCACGAGCAGCGTCCGCTGGGTTAGCCTTCGCTGATGGCGGATACACCGGCAAGACCCGTACTCGATGACATCGATCGCCTGCTGATTCGTGAACTGATGGCCGATGGTCGCGCCACCCTGTCGAATCTGGCCGAGAAGGCGAGCCTATCGGTGTCGGCTGTGCAATCGCGGGTCCGCAGATTAGAGGCGCGTGGGGTGATTCGGGGATATACGGCGCATGTCGACCCCGAGGCGCTCGGACAACTGTTGTCGGCATTCGTCGCCATCACTCCTCTCGACCCCTCGCAACCCGATGACGCGCCTGCCGTGCTGCAACATATCCCGGGTATCGAGGCATGCCACTCCGTGGCCGGTGACGAGAGTTACGTGCTGCTGGTGCGGGTGGCCTCTCCTCGGCACCTCGAGCAGTTGCTGCAGGAGATCAGAGCGACCGCCAACGTGAGAACTCGAAGCACCATCATCTTGCAGACATTCTACGACAGGTAGCCGTCTGGCCGTAATTACTACGTTTGTTCTGTAGATCTTTCGTAAAGATTTCCGTACCCTACGGATGTGACCATCGAACTGGAGCGCACCCGCGCGGGGAGTGGCACTGCACCGGTCACCCCCGCCACCCGGGTACACGAGATCTTGTCGGCGCACATCCTCGCCGACGGATTCGACTTGGTGCTGGATCTACGGAAATCCCGTGGCTGCCGGATCGTCGACGAACGTGACGGCAGCTCCTACCTGGACATGTTCGGCTTCTTCGCCTCGAATGCCCTTGGCATGAACCATCCCGCCTTGGCCGACGACGAAGAGTTCCGCACCGAGCTCGGCGTGGCCGCGCTCAACAAGCCGAGCAACTCCGATATCTACACCGTCGAAATGGCCCGTTTCGTCGAGACCTTTGTGCGGGTGCTCGGCGACCCCCGGCTACCGCATCTGTTCTTCATCGAAGGCGGCGGACTCGCGGTGGAGAACGCGCTCAAGGTCGCGTTCGACTGGAAGAGCAGACATAACGAATCCCACGGGCGGGCACCGGAACTCGGCACCAAGGTGCTGCATCTGACCGGAGCGTTCCACGGCCGCACCGGCTACACCATGTCGCTGACCAACACCGATCCGGTGAAGGTGGCGCGCTTCCCCAAGTTCGATTGGCCGCGCATCGAGGCGCCCTACCTCGCCGACGGCGTCGATATCGCCGCCGCCGAGGCGAACGCGCTCGACCAGATGCGTCGCGCCTTCGCCGAAAATCCGAACGACATAGCATGTTTCATTGCCGAGCCGATCCAGGGCGAGGGCGGTGACCGCCATCTGCGTCCGGAATTCCTGCAGGCCGTGCAGCGACTCTGTCACGAGCACGATGCGCTGTTCATCCTCGACGAGGTGCAGACCGGTGTCGGCATGACCGGAACCACTTGGGCCTACCAGCAATTCGGGCTCGAACCGGATGTGGTCGCATTCGGTAAGAAGACCCAGGTCTGTGGCGTGATGGCGGGCGGTCGGGTGCTGGAGGTGCCCGATAACGTCTTCGTCGTCAGCTCCCGGCTGAACTCCACCTGGGGTGGCAACCTCACCGATATGGTGCGCGCCCGGCGCATTCTCGAGGTGCTCGAGCGCGAGGAATTGATCGAGCGATCACGGTCGCTCGGCGCGCATCTGCTGCGGCGGCTGGAACAGCTTTGCGCGGATCACCCTCGGATCACCGAACCCCGCGGGCGCGGGCTGATGTGCGCGATCACGTTGGCCACGGCCGAGCTGCGGGACGAGGTGCTGACCGCACTGCGGGAACGCGAGCATGTGCTGATCCTCGGCACGGGCGAGCGTGGCATTCGCTTCCGGCCGCCGCTCACCGTCACCGAGGCCGAATTGGATGCCGCGGTCGACGCCATCGAGCGGGTGCTCAGCGACGCGGGGTAGTGGGGTCGGTATTCGGCCAGTATCGGAAATTTGACTGGCCGAGTACACATTTCCGGATGATTCGGGCAATCCGTCCCATGTCGGCGGGGATACTGCGGAATCCGGGCGGCAACGCCTAGGCTTCGCATACATGTCATCTCGTCTTCACCACCTCCTGGCACGGTGCAGCGCGTGAACCGACAGCGCAATCACCGAAGCTGCGCACCGAACGGTGAGACCAGCAGGTCCGCCATCCATTCACTGATCGCGTCGCTGACCGTCCTCGTGACGGTCGCGGGGTGTGCCTCCAGTGAGGCCGGATCGGTAGGTGTGGCGAATCCGCCGCCCGCGAGCACGGTCGCCGCCGCCGGCACGGCGCCGCCGCCGTATCTGGAGAAGCTGCTGCCCGGCATGCCGCCGCCGCTGTCACCGACCGATGTCTATGCCGCCGACCGGGAGCTGAGTCCGTCGGTGGCCGACCATCGGTCCCTGGTCTATGTGCCCAATAGCGAATCGCATTCGGTCACGGTGATCGATCCCGGCACGTTCCAGGTGATCGACAGCTATCCGGCGGGCGGCCGGGAGCCACAGCATGTGGTGCCGTCCTATGACATGCAGACGCTGTATGTGACCAATGATCTGCCGATCGGCGGGGGCAGCCTGCTGCCGATCGATCCGCGCACCGGTAAACCCGGTGAACCATTCCCGGTCCGCGATCCCTACAACATGTACTTCACGCCGGACGGTCGATACGCACTCGTGGTCGCCGAGGCGGATAAGTCGCTGGACTTCTACGATCCGCACACCTGGCAGAAGGTGCACTCGCTGGCGGTGCCCGACTGCGCTGGCGTCGACCATATGGACTTCACCGCCGACGGCCGGTTCGCCTTGGCCAGTTGCGAATTCATCGGCCGGATGCTGGTCTTCGATGTCGCCGAGCGCACGGTTGTCAAGCTGATCGATCTGCCGGGCGGTCGCAGCGGTAAACCACAGGACGTCAAGCTCTCGCCGGACGGACGCACCTTCTTCATCGCCGATATGGTCGCCGACGGCATCTACACGATCGACGCGTCGTCGTGGGAGAACACCGGTTTCGTGCCGACCGGCAAGGGGGCGCACGGGTTGTACGTCACCCGCGACTCCAAACTGTTGCTCATCACCAACCGGCACGAGGGCAGCATCTCGGTGTGGGATTTCGCCGAGAACAAGCTGGTGCACAAGTGGTTCATCCCGGGCGGCGGCAGTCCGGACATGGGCAATCTGTCCGCGGACGGGCGGATCTTCTGGGTATCCGGTCGCCATCACGGTGAGGTCTACGCGATCGATATCGTGAACTGGAATCTGTTGGCGCGCATACCTGTTGGGCGTGGGGCGCACGGGCTCACCATCTGGCCGCAGCCGGGGCGTTATTCCACGGGCCACACCGGTGTAATGCGCTGAGTGGCCAGCGCGCGATGCCGATCCGCTACTGCGGCATGGGCATCGGCGTGTGCCTGCTGCTGCCGCTGGTCAATTGGCTACTGGCTCAGGGCAGCCGGAGGCCGAGGCCGCCTTCGACGAAGCGGCGGACCGCTGTCGTACCTGTTTCGAGGGCGGGTTCATATCCGGGGCGGGCCCAGCCGGTGAGTTCGGCGGTGTCGTCGGCGCCGGGGGTCACCACGATCTCGGCGACCAATTCGGCCGTGGTGGGTTCGCAGACAGCCCAGGAGAAGTGGGTTTCCTCGGCCCACTGTTCGGTGCGGCGGGCGACGTAGTCGGGATCGGTGATGCCGCCGTCGGCGAGGGCGGGGCGGTCATCGATGCGGTCGTCGGCGCGCAGTGCGCGCAGGTACCAGGTGCCCGCATTGATTTCGACGGGTTCCACTAGTCCTCGATCCTCCTGCGGCCGCGGCGGCCCTGGCGGCGCCGGTGGTGCTCGCGCCGATCGCCGAACAGCAGTGCGCCCGCCAACGGGATGGCCAGGAACCAGAGCCAGCTGCCGGTGACGAAGAAGAGGATGACGGCGAGAATCGGGATCACCGCCATCACTCGCTCCGGCCATTCGTCGAGGAAACCGTCGCGTTTGGCGGCGACCGCGGCGATGGGGGCGGGTTCGGGCAGGTCGACGAAGACCTTGTCCAGGTCGCCTCGGGTCAGCGCGGCCGCGACCACGGCGCTGCGCTCGTCGAACTCGGCCACACTGAGCCGCCCGGCGGCGAAATGATCGGAGAGTCGCTGCATCGCTTGCTCACGCTCCGCGGTGCCGATGCGGATCTCGGGCACGTCACTCATAGCAGCCAGGCTAGCGGCTTTCGCTGTACCTGTTCTCGCCGTCTCGCGTACCGCGGTCGTGGGGGCGCGGTCGGCGAATTTCGCGATCTGACGCGCCGGGTTGCGACATGATCGGTCGGCCGCCACATCAGTTTCGCGGATTATGTGGAGCCGGTGTGGATTTCGGGTAACTCGAAGATGAGTGCAAGGCTAGCGGGAGGTTTCGAATGGGCGAGACGCGGTTCGGTCATTACCGCCTCGACCGGTTGCTCGGCAGCGGCGGTACCGGGCAGGTCTGGCTCGCTCGCGATACCGTCGCCGACCGCGATGTGGCGCTGAAGGTACTGGCCGCGACGCACGCCGCGGATCCGACGTACCGGCTGCGGTTCACCAGGGAGGCCCGCCTGGCGGCCCACGCTCCCGGGCCGCATATGGTGCCGATCCACAACTTCGGCGAACTCGACGGCCGCCTATATATCGACATGGAGTTCATCGAGGGCACCGACGTCGCCGCCCTGCTGCGCCGCGACGGGCCGATGTCTCCGGCGAGGGCGGTGGCGATCATCGGACAGACCGCGATGGCGCTCGATACCGCCCACCGGGCGGGTTTGGTGCACCGCGATGTCAAACCGTCCAACATCATGGTCACTCCCTGCGGCTTCGTCCGCCTGATCGATTTCGGCATCGCGCAGCGGATCGATCAGCCGGCCATCACATCCCACGGAAATGTGGTCGGCACCCTGGCATATATGGCGCCGGAGCGCTTCAGTGGCATCGCCGACGCCCGCGCCGACCAATACTCACTGGCCTGCGTCCTCTACGAATGCCTGACCGGCCAAAGACCTTTCGGCACTATCGATTCGCCGCAGCAATTCCACGCCCACCTGCTCGTCGATCCACCCCGCGCCGCAGCCCTGAATCCAGCTGTGGCCCTTGCACTCGATGCCGCCATCGCCCGCGCCATGGCCAAGAATCCCGCCGAACGCTGGTCCAGCGCAGGTGAATTCGCATCCGCCGCCTACGCCGCGGTCACCGGTCGCGAGGCATCGACCGTCGAGATCGCAGCGAGGACTGTGCCCATTACCCGCCCGCTACCCGATGGGTGGCTTGTCGGGGCCCAGGATGCGGACGGGGTGGCGTCGTTGGATGGGGCCGAGTTCGGGTCGCGGTGCGAGAGCGGGGTGGAGTCGCTGGGGGCAGCTGAGCCCGAGACGCGGTGTGCGGGTGGGGTGGCGTCGTTGGGTGGGGTCGCGATGGAGTCGCGAGGCTCGGATGCGATGGAGGCTGCGGCCGCGGTCGGGACCCGGGCTGTGCCAGTGTCCGAGTCGCGGTGGGCTGGTGGGGGCGAGTGGTTGGGTCGGGCTGCGGTGGAATCGCGGTACTCAGGTGCGGCACAGGGCGCGAGCGCGGCCGGGGCGCAGGGCGCTGGTGGCGTCGGGGCGCCGGGCGGGGACGCGGTCGGGTCGCGGGGTGCGGGTGTGGTCGAGTCGTCGGGGCTGGGCGCGGCCGGGTTGCTGGGTGTGCCCGTGTCCGAGTCGCGGTGGGCGGTTGGGTCGCCGGGTGCGGCTGCAGCTGGGTCGCCGGGTGCGTCGGTGGCGGGGGCGCAAGGCACGGCTCAGGTTGGGTCGCCGGGTGCGGCGGCGGTCGGGGCGTGGGGGGAGCGCCCGGCTGAGTTGCTGGGTGTGCCTGTGTCCGAGTCGCGATGGGCGGTTGGGTCGCCCGGTGCGGCTCAGGTTGGGTCGCCGGGTGCGGCGGCAGTTGGGGCGTGGGGTGCGGGTGCGGCGGAGTCGCCGAGAGTGGCGGCGGTGGGGTCGCGGGATGGGGGTGTGGTCGAGTCGCGGGTTCTGGGGGCGGTTGAGGCGCCGGGTGGGGCTGCGGTCGAGGCTTGGAGTGCTGGTGTGGCCGGGGCGCGAGGTGTAGTTGCGGTCGGCTCGGGGGGTGTGGGGCCGGTGGGCTTTCGGGGTGTGGGTGCGGCTGGGGCGCTCGGTGTGGGTGGGGGCGAATCGCCGAAGGCTGCGGTGGGGGAGCGGGGTTCGGGTGCGGTGGGGGCGCGGGGTGTGGTCGAGTGGGGTGGGGTGGGAGTAGGGGATGTAGGTGCGCGGAAACGGGGTGGCGGGGGTGGGCGGGACACTGAGCCGAGGGATGATCGCGAGGGCGAGTGGATAGTCGGGCCGGGGCACGCGGCTGCCGCCATCGCGGCGCTTGTCGCCCTGATCGGGTTTGCGCTGTGGCTGGGGCGGCCCGGAGGAGCCGAAACAACATCGGCTGCACCGTCATCCGCCCGGCCGGCGCCCTCGCATCCCGGCCCCGCACTGGGATCGGCCCCGGCCGAGTCGGCCCATGCGGCGGCGCCCAACGCGTCGATCCCGATCGCCGGACAGCCGTGCAATCCCGACGTGGACGGCAATGCCGTCGCCGGTGACGGCACCCCACTCGCGTGTCGTTCCGCAGGTGGCCACATAGCGACCTGGATCCCGATGCAGCCTTCTGGCGGCAGCCCGAAACCCGACGCCGGGCAATCGGCCGCCGGCCCAGCAGCCCCCGGCCCAGCAGCCCCCGGCAACTCGGGCAACAGCGATTCGGCCGACGACAAGCCGAGCAATGGCAAACCCGGCCACGGCAACCGCTTCAAGCCCGGTAAGTAGGCGTCGCCAGGCGAACACTTCGCCTGGGGCAGTGGATCTTTGGCGCCCTAGTGGCGATAAGCCGGCCGGTACCGGACGAGGCACTGATCGCGGTGGATCCTGCCCGGCGATCGGTGACCGGACCGGCTGTGCATACCGGCACGGTGCGCCCTGGTCTTGCCGCAGTTGGTGGGTCTGAGCAATGGGGTATGGCTGTCGCCACCATCGTCCTTCGCAGCGGAGTACATTGTAATTTGTCTCTGACAAGTGTCACTCGCTGCTTCACAACGACGTGAGGACCGAGGAAGCACTTCTCACAACGGCGTGAGAGGTGAGGAAGATGGGCGACCGAAAGGTGGGTCGGTTCAAAATTTGGCGGATGGCATCGGCATTCGCGGTCTTGCCGATCGCCGCGAGTGTCGTGCTGGCTCCGCAAGCGGCGGGCCAATCGTGCGCGGCGGTGGACTTGGTGGTGGCCAGGGGAACTCAGGAACCCGGGTATCTCGGAACCTTCGTCGGTGATCCGCTGTACGCCGCGATGGGGGAGGCGCTACCGATGAGCGTGCGGGCGTATCCGGTGAACTACTCTGCGAATCCGACGGATCCGTTGTCAGTGAGCACCGGTAGCGCCGATCTGGTCGCACACGTCGTCGATCGGGCCGCGGCATGTCCGGCCGAAGAGTTCATCCTGGTCGGCTACTCGCTGGGCGCGGGCGTGGTACACGCCGCACTCGGCACCGATATCGTCACCGGGCTGCCGGGCGTGGCGCGGCTACCCGGTGATCTCGTCGACCGCGTCGCCGTCATACTGCTCTTCGGTGACCCGCTGCGGCTGATCGGGTGGAGCGTTCCCGACCAGTATTCGAACCGCACCGCCGATTTCTGCGCGGCCGGTGACCCGGTCTGCGGCGGGGGAGTCGACCCCACCGCGCACACCCACTACGGCGATTTCATCGGCGCCGCAGTGGGATTCAGCGCCGCACACGTCCGGCATCGGATCGGCTCCGCATGAGATGTATGCCGCCATCGCTGCCCAACCCCACGCACGGCGGTCCGCTAGTTTGGTGGTCGATACTGACATTCGGTGATCTGGAGATTCGATGGAACTCAAAGCGGTGCTGGGACCGGCTGCGCGCGGATTCAACGCGGGGGTCATGGCATTGACCAAGGCGCCATGGATCGGGCCCAAGGTAGCCCGGTCGCTCACCGAGATCACTTACGTCGGTCGACGTTCCGGACGCACCATCAGCACACCGGTGAGCTTTCGCCGCTCTGGCGACGAGATCACCATCGCGGTGGCCCTGCCGGACCAGAAGACGTGGTGGCGCAACTTTCTGGGCGCTGGCGGCCCCATCTCGCTGCGGCTGGACGGCGCCGAACGGTCCGGACACGCCGTCGCACGACGCGATGATAAGGGGCGCGTCAGCGTCACAGTGCGCCTGAACGAGGCTGATTAGCCCGCAGCCGGGGACCGGATCGCCCTAGGGGGTCTGGTTTGTTGCGTCGGATCGTGTCGAGGTCCGGGGTGTTCGCTGAGTAGTTGTACGTAGGGGAGGTCACACTGTTCGAGGGGGAGTGGCGGGGCTAGGGTCGGGATAGGTTCGGGCGATGCGGTTTCGATCGGGTTGCCGCCCCACTTCCGCAACGGCGCGGCCACCGGGAGGTCAGTGATGGGGGAACAGTTCGGGAAGTACCGGCTCGACCGATTGCTCGGGCGGGGCGGTATGGGGGCGGTGTGGCTGGCCCGTGACACCGATACCGGGCGCACGGTTGCGCTGAAGGTGTTGGCGGAGCGGGTGGCCGCCGATGCGGAGTATCGGCAGCGGTTCGAGCGGGAGGCGCGGCTCGGATCGAGTCTGCGGCATCCGAATATCGTGCAAATTCACGGGTTCGGGGAGCTCGACGGCCGGTTGTTCATCGATATGGAGTACATCGATGGCATCGACCTGGCCGAAATGCTGACCAGAGTCGGCACATTGACACCCACCGCGGCCGCGGACTTCGTGACGCAGGTCGCCTCAGGTCTGGATGCCGCGCATCGGGCCGGGCTGATCCACCGTGACGTCAAACCGTCGAACATCCTGATCGGCACCGGTGGGCACGCGTATCTCATCGACTTCGGCATTGCCCAGAGCCTGGGCCAGACGTCCGTCACCGCCACCGGAATGGCCATCGGCAGCTGGGCCTACATGGCACCGGAGCGCTTCAACGGCACCGTCGACGCCCGCTCCGACGTGTACTCACTCGCCTGCGTCCTCTACGAATGCCTGACCGGCCGCCGCCCCTACGGTGACACCGATCCGGCCCGCCAAATGCACGGCCACCTGATGACCGCCCCACCCAACGCCTCGACGGTGAACCCGGCGGTACCCGCGGAAATGGATGCGATCATCGCCCGCGGCATGGCCAAGGACCAGGCCGCGCGCTATCGGACCGCACGCGAATTCGCCGCCGCGGCATATGCGGCGGCGCAGCCGAAAACCGCGCACCCTCCGCAGGCGTATGCGCACATGCAGGCTGCGGCGCCGCAGCAACTGGCGGGTCACCAGCCGAGTCCGACGCGGGTGCAGACGCGCGCGCCGATGTCATCGGCGGCATCGGCGGTGCCGCTGGTCGAGTCGTCGCCGAAGCCGCGTGCGGCGACCAAGGTGTTGCCGGAACCCGGTCCGACGCCGACGCTGGTGGCGACGCGGCTGGACCCCGCGCCGCCCTTCGTCTCAGTGGAAAGTGCTGCACCGCAACAGAATTCTCCGTGGTCGCCGAACCGTGCGGTGGTACCGCCGGGATCGCTCGTCCGCCCGCCGTCTGCGGCCGGACGGGTGGTGCCGCAACCGAAGCGGGCGGCACGCATCCCGGTGGCTCCACGCTGGACGGTCTCGCAGCGCCGTCCCTGGCTCGTCCCGCCCGCGCGCCGGGCCGCACGGCGTCGGCCACGGCGTAAGTCCTTCCTGTCTAGGGTGATCGGCGCGCTCGTCGTCATGTTCCTGACCCCCTTCATGCTGGCGGCGGGGTGTGCGGCGCTGGTCGCATTCGGCAATACCGGCAGTGGTGGCGGCCCGCGCACGGCCGATCCGTCCGTCGCGGTGCGCGATGGCGACACCGCACAATCGGCCGAACCACCCGCGCCGGTGTTCTCCGGTCTGAATACCCCGGTGCGGGATGGCAAGTTCGAATTCGTGGTCACCGCGGTCGATTCCGGGATTCCGCGGATCGGGCTGCAGAATGCGGGCGGCACCTACTCCGTCGTCACGGTCGCTGTGCGCAATATCTCCGACGAGCCGAAGTGGTTCCTGCCCGTCGGACAACGTCTCGTCGATACCCAGGGCCGCCAGGTCGACCACAATGCGATCGCGAGCATGTGGCAGAACACCCAACGCCGCTACAACTACTCATTCGAACTCCAGCCCGGCCAGTCCGCCACCACCCAACTGGTTTTCGACGTCCCGCAGGACGCTACCCCGAGCCAGCTCGAACTACACGACTTTCTGCTCTCCAACGGCGTAACCGTCCACCTGAATTGACCGGTGCCACAAGCCGCCGACATCGGACGTCGGCAAGTGATGCCGGCGGTTCAGCGGGCGCTTTCTGCCGAATCGACCAGGGCCGCCATCGATGCGTGCACGGCCTGACGTCCGATGGTCAGCGCCTCGGCCAGCAAGTCGGTATCCCTTGCCGCGCTGTCGATATTCGGGGAGCCGAGGGGTGGGTGGATCTGGAGGGCGGCATCCCCCAGGCCGGAGAGGAAGCGGTCCTCGATGGATTGCTGGTGCGGCCGCTGGAGCCAGGCGCGGTAGGCCCCGGGGGCGCGTACGCGCAGATAGCCGCCTCCGACCACCCGATGCAGACGGGAGGCGGGTGGGCGCTGTTCATCGGTGCGCCGGGTGCGCAGCACCAGCGCATGCGTCGCACCGTCGCGAACCGCGGTGCGAATGGGCACGGTTTCGGCGAGCCCGCCGTCGAGGTACTCGGCATCGCCCAGCGGCACCGGTGGTCCCGCGAGTATCGGCAGCCCCGCGGAGGCCCGCAGCGCGGTCATCAGGGTGCGTTTATCCACGATGTGGCGGTGCAGGTCGACCGCGCACCCGGAGCGGATATCGGTGCCGATGGGGTGAAAGGTGGTGGCGTTGGCCAGAATCGCCGGAAAGTCCATCGGCTCGATGCCGTCGTACACCTGGTGCACCAGGTAGTCCAGATCGAAGGCGGGACGTCCGCGCAGCAGTCGAGCCGGATCGACCGCGCGCCGCATGATCACCGGATCGGTCCAGGCGCGCATGCCGGACAGCGCGCGCCCGGACAGGAACCACGCGCCATTGATCGCGCCCGCCGAAGTGCCGTAGACGGCGTCGAAGATCGAGGCCAGCCCGAGTTCCTCTAGCGCAAGCACCATTCCGCTGGAGTACACGCCCCGACTGCCACCGCCCTCGATGACCAGGGCGAGGCGATATCCGTCGGCACGGCTTGCTGATTCACGTCTGCCGCGGATGACTTCCGTGGCAGTGGGCACGACGGCAGAGCTGGTCACCGAACCACGATACGACAGAGCGGGCGCGGACGTCGTCGTCCAGCGCCCGCTCCGAAACGGTCTTCGCCAGCTGTTTACTTATTTGATCTCGGCGAGCACGGTGCCCTGGGTGATGGCCGCACCGGCCTCGACGGACAGTCCGGTGACCACACCCGCCTTGTGCGCGTTGACCGGATTCTCCATCTTCATGGCCTCGAGCACCACGATCAGATCGCCTGCCTCGACGGACTGGCCCTCTTCGACCGCGACCTTCACCACGGTGCCCTGCATGGGCGCGGTGACCGCGTCACCGGAGGCCGCACCGGCGCCGGCGCCGCCACGCTTGCGCGGCTTGGGCTTCTTGCGGATCACTCCGGCGCCATTGCCGCCCGCACCCGCGGCGCCCGCGCCCACGGTGAAATTACCGGGCAACGACACCTCGACCCGACGCCCACCGACCTCGACGACGACCTTCTGCCGTGGCAGCTCCTCGTCCTCGGCCTCGGTGACACCGGCCGGGGTGTACGGCTCGACGTTGTTGACCCACTCGGTCTCGATCCACTTGGTGTAGACGTCGAACTTCTCGCCGTCACCGATGAACGCCGGATCCTCGACGATCGCGCGGTGGAACGGGATGACCGTGGCCAGTCCCTCGACGTGGAATTCGGCCAGTGCGCGCCGGGCCCGCTGCAGCGCCTGCTCGCGGTTCTCGCCGGTGACGATCAGCTTGGCCAGCATCGAGTCGAACTGACCGCCGATCACGCTGCCCTGCACCACACCGGAGTCGACGCGCACGCCGGGACCGCTCGGCTCGGAGTAGACCGCGACCGGGCCGGGGGCCGGCAGGAAGCCGCGACCGGCGTCCTCGCCGTTGATCCGGAATTCGAAGGAGTGCCCGCGCGGCGCCGGGTCCTCGGTGATCGCCAGCTCGTGGCCCTCGGCGATGCGGAACTGCTGACGCACCAGGTCGATGCCCGCGGTCTCCTCGGTGACCGGGTGCTCGACCTGCAGGCGGGTGTTCACCTCGAGGAACGACACGGTGTCGCCCTGCACCAGGTACTCCACGGTGCCAGCGCCGTAGTAACCGGCCTCGCGGCAGATGGCCTTGGCCGAAGCGTGGATGCGCGCGCGCTGATCGTCGGTGAGGAACGGCGCGGGGGCCTCCTCGACCAGCTTCTGGAACCGGCGCTGCAGCGAGCAGTCGCGGGTACCTGCTACCACCACATTGCCGTGCTTATCGGCGATGACCTGCGCCTCGACGTGGCGGGCCTTGTCCAGGTACTGCTCGACGAAGCATTCGCCGCGACCGAAGGCGGCGATCGCCTCGCGGGTCGCCGATTCGAACAGCTCCGGAATCTCCTCGATGGAGTGCGCGACCTTCATGCCGCGGCCACCGCCACCGAAGGCGGCCTTGATCGCGACCGGCACGCCGTACTCCTTGGCGAACTCGACCACTTCGGCCGCGTTCTTGACCGGATCCTTGGTGCCGGCGGCCATCGGCGCCTTGGCGCGCTCGGCGATGTGGCGCGCGGTGACCTTGTCACCGAGGTCGCGGATGGACTGCGGGGAGGGGCCGATCCAGATCAGCCCGGCGTCGATGACGGCCTGGGCGAAGTCGGCGTTCTCGGAAAGGAATCCGTAGCCGGGGTGGATGGCGTCGGCGCCGGATTTGGCCGCGGCGTCGAGGATCTTGTCGAAGACGAGGTACGACTCGGCCGAGGTCTGCCCGCCAAGGGCGAAGGCCTCGTCGGCGAGCTTCACGAATGGGGCTTCGGCATCGGGCTCCGCGTATACCGCGACGCTGCCGATACCGGCATCCTTGGCCGCCCGGATCACGCGAACGGCGATCTCGCCTCGGTTAGCTACGAGTACCTTCGATATCCGCGCGCTGGCATGGCTGGGCACTGAGCCTCCTGTTAGCAATCTTTTTGGTCGCCCCGTGGTCGACAAACTTACGTCTGGGGCGAGTGTAGGCAGTCTGCCAACAGAGGCCGAACTCGGATAGCCCTACTCAACAGTAGGTCGTGGATCACACCCGGTGGCGTCGGCGTCGGGCTGGGAAGAAGCAGCCGCGAATCCGTGTATCGGATTCGGCCGATCAGGGGTGCTGGACGCGAATCGGGCTATCTGGTGCGGACCTTGCGCATACTGCCCGCGGGTGCGTCGCCGGGTTCATACCCCTTGGCAATCGGCATGCGCACCGAGTTGCCCCATTCGGTCCAGGACCCGTCGTAATTGCGCACGCCGTCGAGGCCGAGCAGATAGGTCAGGACGAACCAGGTGTGGCTGGATCGCTCGCCGACCCGGCTGTAGACCACCAGATCGTCCGCGGCCGCGAGCGCGCCGTAGATCTGGTCCAACTCGGCGCGGGGACGGAAGCGGCCGTCGGTATTGAAGGCCTCGGTCCAGGCGATGTTGACCGCGGTGGGAATATGCCCGCCGCGCAACGCCGCGTCTTCGGGATTGATCGGCGGCTGGATCAGTTCGCCGGAGTACTCCTCGGGGGAGCGCACATCGATCAGTGGCTTGCCGAGGTGTGCGAGCACGTCCTCGCGGAACGCGCGCACGGTGGTGTCGTCGCGATCGACGAGCGGATACTCGCTGCGGATGAGATAGGGCAGGTCGAAGGTGGTGTCGCGCGCCTCGGAGATCCACGCGTCCCGGCCACCGTCGAGCAGCCGCACATCCGGATGCCCGAACAGGGTGAAGACCCAGCAGGCGTGCGCGGCCTGCGCGTTGCCGCGATCACCGTAGATCACCACGGTATCGTCGCGCTCGATGCCCTTGGCGCGCATCAACTCGGTGAACCGAGCTCCGTCGATATAGTCACGCGTTACCGGATCATTCAGGTCGCCCCGCCAATCGATCTTGGTGGCGCCGGGAACGTGTCCGATGTCATAGAGCAGTATGTCCTCGTTGGATTCGATGATCTTCAGTCCCGGCGCGCCGATGTTTGCCGACAGCCACTCTGTGGTTACTAGTCGGTGAGGATGTGCGTAAGAACCGAAAGCGGGATGAGGGTCCGAGGCAACGCGCACGATATGGGTCCTTCACACGAGGTAGACGGGTGGTTATAGCGATTCGGGTCTCACAGCGATGTTAGGTGTGAGGCGTTAGGGAAACTCGTTTCAGATCACAAATCGGCTGAATGGGCGAATAAATCGCACCCTCATCCGATAAAGTCTCCCGGGAGGAGGGGTGAGCTATGTCCGATTCTTGGCCGAGGCGTCGACTGCTCGCGATCCTACGTGGCGCCAGCGAACCTCTCGACGCCCAAGAACTGGCCAGAATCACCGGACAGCACGTCACCACGGTTCGGTTCCATCTGGATGTACTCACCAGGGAATCGCTGGTACGGCAGTTCCAGCAGCCCCCGCGCGGCCGCGGCCGTCCGCGCATCGGCTATAGCGCGGTTCAGCGATCGGTCGGTTATCAGGACTTGGCCCAAGTACTCGCCGATCAGCTCGGCCCCGATCCACGGCGCCGCTCCGAGGCGGCCATCGCCGCCGGACGCGCCTGGGGTGCCAAGCTCGACGCGGGCGATCATGCGGTCGAATCGCTGGAGGACGCCAAGGACGTCACCATCACGCTGCTCTCCGAGCTCGGCTTCGCCCCGGAACGCGATCCGGCCGCCGAGACCAACGAGCAGGTGCTGATCCGGCTGACCGCCTGCCCGCTGCGTGAACTCGCGCGCACCCACTCCGAAGTGGTGTGCGGTGTGCATCTGGGCCTGATCAAGGAGGTCCTCGACCGCAATGGCGCGCGCGGCGAGATGAATGTCCGGCTACACCCTTTCGTCGAGCCGGAGCTCTGTGTGGTCCGTTTGGAGCTCATGGCCCAGCAAGCCCGGCGCGACCAGGGCGTGCCTCGGGAGCCGGAGCACGACCGCGAGGTGGCGCCGGTATCGATCGGCGCGGAACCCGGGGCGGAGCCGCGGCTGGGCCCCGGCGAGCCGCGGATCGCGCCGCCGTCAGCGGGCCGAATGGCTCCACAGCTGCGCAATGCCGACCCCAACGTCGCCAAGCAGTCGGCGCAGCAGTGGTAGTCCGATTCCGATAACGCTCGATGGATCGCCATCGATGCGATCGACGAACCAACCGCCCATGCCGTCGAGGGTGAACGCGCCAGCCACCTGCAAGGGCTCACCGGTCGCGATGTAGGCGTCCAGCTCTTCGGGGTCGGGTTTGGCGAAATGCACTGTAGTGGAACTGCAATCGACGGATTCGGCGATGACCTCACCGTCCCGCAGCCGCAGTACGCAGTGGCCGGTGATGAGATCGGCACTGCGCCCGGCCATTTCGGCCCAGCGCGAGCGCGCCACCTCGGGCGTGTGCGGCTTGCCCTGCAATTCGCCGTCGACGAGCAGCATCGAATCGCAGCCGACCACGACGAAATCCGTGGCGAAGTCCGGGATCGTCGCGGCCACCGACCGGGCCTTGGCCCGCGCCAGCTCGACCACGACGACCTCGGGTGCCGTGCCGGGCGGCAGTGCCGCGGCTACGGCGTCCTCGTCGACATCGGAGATCCGGACGACTGGGTCGATGCCCGCCGAGCGCAGCACCTCGCGGCGGGCGGGCGAGGCGGAGGCGAGAACGAGTCTCGTCATCCGATCAGTCGCGCAGGTGTGACAGTTGTGGGAACGCGTACGGAGAGAACGGTGAGGTGCCGCGATGCATCAGCGTCGGGCGACCCCAGGTGTCGGATGGACCGGTCGTTCGGCTTCCGCTGGCGCTATTCGCGGCCGCCGACAGCACGCAGACGAGCGCCGCGACTTCCTCGTCGGACGGCGCGCCCTTGATGACTCGAATGAACGGTTGCTCGGCCGCCTCGGCGGCCGGGTTCGTCGCGGGTGCGACAACCTCGACCACGTCCGCGATCGGGTCGACTGTGAGATCCAGTTCGGCGGCGGTCAACACGTCTTCTTCTGCCACGGTCGTCACAGTGCCAGATCCTCTCTCTATATCGATCGAGCCCATGCCCAACGCGATGTCATGTGGAGCAAGCGACCATCATCGTCGAATTCACTCATTGTGTCTCTACAACCAGTGTGCGCGGCCCATCGAGGCTATCGCTTGATCACAGCGGAATGTTGCCGTGCTTCTTCGGTGGCAGGGACACCATCTTGCGCTCGAGCAGACGCAGTGCCGAGACGATCTGGCCACGGGTGTGCGAGGGCGGAATGACCGCGTCCACATAGCCGCGCTCGGCGGCGACGTAGGGGTTCACCAGGGTGTCCTCGTACTCGTTCTGCAGCTCGAGACGCAGCGCATCCACATCGTTTCCGCTCTTGGCGGCCTCTTGCAGCTGCTTGCGGTAGACGAAGCCGACCGCGCCCGAGGCGCCCATGACGGCGATCTGGGCGGTCGGCCATGCCAGGTTCACATCGGCGCCCATGTGCTTGGAACCCATGACGTCGTAGGCGCCGCCGTAGGCCTTGCGGGTGATGATGGTGATTTTGCCCACAGTGGCCTCACCGTAGGCGTAGAGCAGCTTCGCGCCGCGTCGGATGATGCCGTTGTATTCCTGGCCGGTGCCGGGCAGGAAGCCCGGGACGTCCACCAGGGTGATGATCGGGACATTGAAGGCGTCGCAGGTGCGCACGAAGCGCGCGGCCTTCTCCGAGGCGTCGATATCGAGGCAGCCCGCGAACTGGGTGGGCTGGTTGGCGACGATGCCGACGCTGCGGCCGTCGATCCGGCCGAAGCCGACGATGATGTTCATCGCGCGCTCGGCCTGCACCTCGAGGAATTCGTCGTCATCGAGCAGGCGACGGATGATCTCGTGCATGTCATAGGGCTGGTTCGGCGAATCCGGGATGATCGTGTCCAGCTCGAGGTCTTCCTCGGTGAGCGAATCCTCGATGGCGCCGGTGATCGGGTCGGTGGCCGGGAAGCGCGGTGCCTCGGCGCGGTTATTGCTCGGCAGGTAGCTCAGCAGGTCCTTGACGTAGTCGAGGGCGTCCTGCTCACCGGAGGCGACATAGTGCGCGACACCGGACTTCGTCATATGCGTGTGCGCGCCACCCAGGTCCTCCATGGTGACGTCCTCGCCGGTGACCGTCTTGATGACATCCGGGCCGGTGACGAACATCTGGCTGGTGCCATCGACCATGACGACGAAGTCGGTCAGCGCGGGGGAGTAGACGTGGCCGCCGGCGGCCGGGCCCATGATCAGCGAGATCTGCGGGATCACGCCGGAGGCCTGGATGTTGCGGTGGAAGATCTCGCCGTAGAGGCCGAGCGAGACGACGCCCTCCTGGATGCGCGCGCCCGCGCCCTCGTTGATGCCGATCAGCGGGCGGCCGGTCTTGAGCGCCAGATCCATCACCTTGACGATCTTCTCGCCGTAGACCTCGCCGAGGCTGCCGCCGAAGACCGTGACGTCCTGGCTGAAGATGCACACGTCGCGACCGTCGATGGTGCCGTAGCCGGTCACCACACCGTCGCCGAGCGGCCGGTTGTTCTCCAGGCCGAAGTTCACGCTGCGGTGGCGGGCCAGCGCGTCGAGTTCGACGAAGGAGCCCTCGTCCAGCAGTGCGAGGATGCGCTCGCGGGCGGTCATCTTGCCCTTGGCGTGTACCTTGTCCACCGCGGCCTCACCCATGGGGTGCTGCGCTTCGTCCAGCCGATTACGCAGGTCAGCCAGCTTCCCAGCGGTGGTGTGGATATCGGGGGCGCCCGCCGATTCCGATGCGGGCTGCTGCTGGACACTCGTCATGGCTCCGGAGTGTAACCAGTGCCAGTGCTTCGCTCTAACCGAGTGCCGTTTACCGGTGAGTAGAAAACCCCAGCTAGATCATGTTCCGGTACGCGAATGACCGCAAACTTCCTGGTTGACTACCGAACCGAGACGGGGCTCGTGCGATATCCGGCGCCGCGAAAATCGGTGGCGGGTCGTTGTCGTGCCCAGATAGCCTGGGGGCGTCAGTAATTCGACCGAGGGGAGGTCCGAGAAATGTTCGATCGGAGGCGAGCGCTCACCGCGCGCATGGCGACCTGAGCCGTACTGAACTGACCGAGGGGAGGGAAAATCATGTGGGAGTGGAGTCGAAGGACCGCCGAATACGCGTCGGCGGCGTCCTGGACCAGCTGGCAGACCGTGCGCACCGAACCGACAGTGGTCGAGCCGGAGCACTGGGCCGAGGCCAGCGAGTCCGCCACGGCGGAGGAGAGCTCCGCCATGGCGGAGTCCGTCGAATACGACCTCTGCGGATAGCTCCGACCCGCACGACCTGCCGCGATAGCGATGGCGTCGACCTACCGCGGCGGGTCGGTGCGCACCGAGTAACCTGCCGGTGTGCACAGGCCACCATTGGATGCAGAGCAGTTGCGGCGCAGCCTCATCGAGTCACCCGAGCTGTCGTTCTTCTCTCACATCGATGTGGTGGAGTCGACCGGGTCCACCAACGCGGATCTGATCGCCCGGGCCGGGGACGCCGACGCCGATCGTGCGGTTCTGCTCGCGGAAACCCAAGAGCAGGGCCGAGGGCGGCATGCCAGGACCTGGATCAGCCCGCCGCGCGCACAGATAGCGATGTCGCTGTTGGTGCGGCTGCACGGTATCGAGCCGTCCGCGCTCGGTTGGCTGCCGTTGCTCACCGGCGTCGCGGTGGTGGACGCACTGCGCGCAACCGCCGGTGTGGACGCGAATCTGAAGTGGCCCAACGATGTGCTGATCGATGGCCGCAAAGTCGCGGGCATCCTGGCCGAAGTCGCCTCCGGTGGTGGGGCGCCCGCCATTGTCGTCGGGGTCGGCCTGAACGTCGGCCTCACCGAGGCGGAACTGCCGGTGCCGCATGCCACTTCGCTCGCGCTCGCGGGTGCGAAGGTCACCGACCGCACCGAGCTCGTGCGGTCACTGCTGGCCGAATTCGCCCGCCGCTTCACCGCGTGGCGCGACGCCGGTTGGGCTACCACCGACCTGATCGGCGGCTACCGCGACCGGTGCGCCACCCTCGGCGCACTCGTGCGCGCCGAATTGCCGGGCGGCCAGACCATCGAGGGCATTGCCACCGACATCGACACCGCAGGCCGCCTCCTGATCGGCGACCACGCCGTGTCCGCGGCCGATGTCACCCATTTGCGCGCCGACTACTGAACCGCACCACCTGAGATCCGCACCCTTGTGAAGAGGGCGGATCCCGACGGGTGTGCGGCTGATTGGGCGGGACCTGTTGCGGGGCACCGACTTTCGGGTCGAGTGTTCGAGTCAGACGGGCTGCATGATGCCGCGTGCCGCTTCCCTGGCGAGCAAGCGGTCGCGCTGTTCTTCGAACTTGAGCACGTCCTTCTCCAGCTTCTCCAGGAATGTGGCGAGTTCCTCGCGGGCCTGCTCGCCGCGCGGGCCGAAGTCGGTGCGGTCGAAGATGTTCCACTTCTTGAGCACCGGCTGCACCACCTCTTCGAGGTGTTGGCGCAGGTCGTAGATGCCGTGTTTGGCCATCAGTGCGCCGTTGCGGCGGAAGTTCGGCATTCCGAAGCCGGGCATGACGAAATTGGTGAGGATCGTGGTGATCGCGGCCATGGCCTGGTCGGGTACCAGGTCCAAGCCCGCGCCGCACATATTGCGGTAGAAGATCATGTGCAGGTTTTCGTCGGCGGCGATGCGCTGCAGCATGCGGTCGGCGATGGCGTCATCGCAGACCCTGCCGGTATTGCGGTGGCTGACCCGGGTGGCCAGCTCCTGGAATGTCACGTACGCGACGTTCACCAGGAATCCGCCCCAGCCCCAGCCATCGGGCGAGGGCACGCCGCGGGTCATATGGATCATGCGGTCCTGTTCGAGCGCGACCGGATCGACGCCGCGGGTGACCACGAGGTAGTCGCGTATGACGATGCCGTGCCGGTTCTCCTCGGCCGTCCAGCGCCCGACCCAGCTGCCCCAGGCGCCGTCCTGGGAGAAGTGCTCGGCGATCAGTCGGTGGTAGGAGGGCAGATTGTCCTCGGTGAGCAGATTGGTGATCATGGCGGCCTTGGCGACCTCGTTCAGTTTGGACTGCTCCGGTGCCCAGTCCACACCGCCCATCGCGGCGAAGTTGCGAGCCTCGTCCCACGGGACGTAGTCGTGCGGATGCCAGTCCTTGGCCAACGACAGGTGGCGGTTGAGATTCTGTTCGGCCACCGGTTCGAGTTCGGTCAGGATTTGCAGCTGGGTTAGATCCTTGGTCACACACGCCTCCACGGTTCGTTTATCGACGTCTTGTCAAGCCGGACTTGTCTTTTCACAGGCAGAGCGTTGAGCAGAACAAAACGAGAGCAAGTCGAACGGGCAGAGCCGAGCCCCGGCCGGGGTCGAGCGGCTGCCGTCGGGGCGGGGTTGGGTAGCGAAGCTGTGCCGAAACTCGAGCTGACTCGAGAAGGGCTCGAGCCGCCGACGGCGCGAGGTGACGATTGTGCAGCACGGCACGCGTCATTGTCCACGCTTTCGGGCGTGTTCTCGCGGTAGGGTTCCGTCATGGGTTATCCGGAGGAGGTGCTCGCCCCGGACGAGCAGTTGATACTCCATCGTCATCCGCATTGGAAAATGCTGTTCTGGCCGATCGTGACGCTCATCGTCGCGACCGCGCTCGCCGGATTCGCCGGGGGGTTCATCTCGCGCAAGGCCGAGGGCACGAGTCGTTCGGTACTGCTGATCGTAGTGCTCGTGGTTTGGCTCGGCATCCTCGTATGGCGTTGTGCCGCACCGGTTATCAGCTGGAAGTCGACGCATTTCATCGTGACCGACCGCCGGGTGCTGATCCGTCAGGGCGTGCTCACCCACACCGGCATCGATATCCCGATGAGCCGGATTTCGAGTGTGCAGTTCCGCCACGGTCTGTTCGACCGGCTGCTCGGCACCGGCACCCTGATCATCGGTTCGTCTTCGGAGGAACCGCTCGAATACGACGACATTCCGCAGGTGCAGCAGGTGCACGCCCTGCTGTACCACCAGGTATTCGAACAGTCGCGCGATAATCTGGGTCAATGACCGCCGTACTACTGGCCGAAGACGATGAGGCCATCGCCGCACCGCTCTCGCGTGCGCTGGGGCGTGAGGGCTATTCGGTCACTGTCGAGCGTTTCGGGCCCGCGGTGCTGAAGCGGGCGCTCGAGGGCGATCACGATCTGCTCATTCTCGATCTCGGTCTGCCCGGAATGGACGGACTCGAGGTATGCCGTCAGGTCCGTGCCCGTGGCGCCGACCTGGCCGTGCTAATGCTCACCGCGCGCACCGACGAGGTGGACTTCGTCGTCGGCTTGGACGCGGGCGCCGACGACTATGTCGGCAAACCGTTCCGGCTGGCCGAATTGCTCGCGCGGGTGCGAGCGCTGTTGCGACGCAGTGGAATCGGCGACGAGGCCGTCGAGGTCGGCGGCATCCGGCTGGAGCCGGCGGCGCGTCGAGTGCTGGTCAACGGCGTCGAGGTCGGTTTGGCCAATAAGGAATACGAGTTGCTCAAGGTGCTGATCGATCGGGCGGGCCAGGTGGTCGCGCGCGAGACGATTCTGCGCGAAGTATGGGGCGACGCCGAGCTACGCGGTTCCAAGACCTTGGATATGCACATGTCCTGGCTGCGCCGCAAGATCGGCGACGAGGGCCCGATGGCGGAGCGGCGCATTGTCACCGTGCGCGGGGTCGGCTTCCGTTTGAACACCGACTGATGGTGTGGCGCAGCTGATATGAGACGCAGAATTCTGCGATCGATCCTCACCGTGCTGACCATCACCACGGTGGTGCTCGGGGTTCCGCTGATCTATACCGCGTGGCTGTGGGTCGAGGACATCACCCGCAACGACCTGGAGAACCGGCTGGAGCGGATCGCCGCCGAGATCATCGCCCAGGAACACGGTGAGGGTATGGTGCTCGGCGAGCTCGACACCCGTTTGGTGCGGCCGCTGATCCCCAAGGACGGCAAGCTGACCATCATCTATCCGGCGCCGCAGGACAATGCGTCCCGGCTCGATATCGGCGCGGAAGAGATCGAAAACCCACTGGTCGAATCGCTGTCCATGGGCACAAAGGGGTCGCTGCGCTTGGAGATCCCGTCCGGACCCATGCATGTGATGCAGATCCAGGCCGTCGCGGTGGTGGCCTTCGCGGTGCTCGCCTCGCTCGGCGCGGCGGTGTCGGTGGCGATGATCACCGCGCGTCGCGTCGCCGATCCGCTGCGTGATGTGGCGGCCAGGGCGGCACGGCTGGCGATGGGCGACTTCCGGCCGGATCCGCGTCGGCACGGTATCTCCGAACTGGACCGGGTCTCCGATGTGCTCGATTCGGCGACCGTCGAGATCGCCGGGCGGCTGCAGCGCGAGCACGCACTGGTCGCCGACGTTTCGCATCAGCTGCGCAGCCGCCTGACCGCGGTGCGCCTACGGCTGGACGAGCTGTCCGCGCACTCCGACCCGGCCGTCGTGCACGAGGCCGAGGAGGCGATGGCGCAGGTCGATCGACTCACCGACGCCATCGATGATCTGGTCCGCGCCTCGCGCGACGAGGATGCCGCCGACCGCGATCCGGTGCCGGTGATGGATGAATTGCGCGGCGTCGTCGAGGAGTGGTCGCATCCGTTCACCGAGGCGGGCCGCACCCTGCGACTGATCGGTGACGAATCCCTGCGCGCCCCGATCACCGGATCCCGCCTGCGCGAATCACTGGCCGTCCTGGTCGACAATGCGCTGATGCACGGCGGCGGCACCTGCACGGTGTCGGTGCGCACCGTGCGCACGGTCAGCGATCGCGAGCCGCTGGTGGTGGTCGAGGTGGCCGATGAGGGCGATGGTGTGCGTGACGAACTCGCGCCGCACATCTTCGATCGCGGCTTCTCGGCGGGTGGATCCACCGGTGTCGGGCTGGCCCTGGCCAGGGCGCTCGTCGAGGCCGATGGTGGACGGCTGGAGTTGCAGCGGCGCAGGCCCGCGCTGTTCGCGATGTTCCTCGGATCCAGTGCGTCGCCGCCGCGCACGTCCAATGGCGCGCAGGTGCCGGAGCCGCGCTAGCTGTGGCCGAGCTGCTCTTCCTCGAGCATCTCTTCGATTTCCTCGACGAGCTCACTGATCTCGTCCGGGAACACCCAGCGGCGCATCGCCCAGAAGCGGAAGGCCATCTGCAGCAGATTGCCGATGATGAAGGCGCTGATGAAGTCCGCGATGTTCTCGACGGTGAAGCTCACATCGGGTTGGCGCAGGTCGAAGACGTAGCTGGAGATCCAGAGCGGAATGAAGCTCAGCACCACCCCGACACCGCTGACACCGAAGAACAGCAGCGCCTCGTGATGCTTCTCGCGTCCGCCGCGGTTCTTGAACGACCACTCGCGGTTGAGGATGTAGGAGCAGATGACCGCGATCACCCCGGAGATGATCTTCGCGGTGACCGGCTTGGTCTCCAGCACGGTCCACTTGAGCACGTAGAAGATGCCCGAGTCGATGATGAAGGTGGTGGCGCCGACGATGGCGAATTTGATCAGCTCGTGGTGGCGGTACGCGATCTCCCGCAGCGGTTTGGGGAGGACGTTGACCACGTCGTCGACGAATGACACAAGGCCCGAGTGTACCGGTACGAATCCCGGCCCTCGGACATGACAAGATTGCACGACGTGAGTGCCCACCGTTCGTTCGATCCTGCCGCCATGCCCACCGTCACCATGATCGGTGGTGGTCAGCTTGCGCGCATGACGCACCAGGCCGCCATCGCCCTGGGCCAGCGGCTACGGGTGCTCGCCGAGCGTCCGGACGACCCGGCCGCCCAGGTGAGCCCCGAGGTGGTGCTCGGCAGTCACACCGATCTGGCCGCGCTGCGCAAGGCCGCCGTCGGCTCGCACGCGCTCACCTTCGACCACGAGCATGTGCCGACCGAATATCTGGAGGCACTGGTCGCCGAGGGCGTGAATGTGCAGCCGCCGCCGCGCGCACTGGTCTTCGCGCAGGACAAACTCGCCATGCGGACCAAGCTGTCCGAACTCGGACTGCCGGTACCCGCGTTCATCCCGGTCACCTCGGTGGCCGATGCGGTGCGGTTCGGTACCGAGCACGACTGGCGGGTGGTGCTGAAGGCGGTGCGCGGCGGTTACGACGGGCGCGGTGTCTGGATGCCGGAGTCGGCGGCCGAGGCCGAGACGATCGTGGCCGACCAGCTCGCGCACGGTGTGCAACTGCTCGCCGAGGCCAAGGTGGACCTGAAGCGCGAACTGTCGGCGATGGTGGCCCGTTCGCCGTTCGGTCAGGCCGCGACCTGGCCGGTGGTCGAGACGGTGCAGCGCAACGGCCAGTGCGCCGTGGTGATCGCGCCGGCGCCGGACCTGAGCGACGAACTGGCCACGCGGGCCGAAACGCTCGCGCTGAACCTGGCCAGCGAACTCGGCGTCGTCGGCGCGATGGCGGTCGAGCTCTTCGAAACCACTGACGGCGCGATCCTGATCAATGAACTGGCCATGCGGCCGCACAACTCCGGGCACTGGGGCATGGACGGCGCGTGCACCGGCCAGTTCGAACAGCATCTGCGCGCGGTACTCGACTATCCGCTCGGTGATACCCGTCCGCTGGCACCGGTCACCGTGATGGCCAATATCCTCGGTGCGCCCGAGGCGCCGACCATGTCGATGGACGAGCGGCTGCACCACCTGTTCGCCAGAATGCCGCAGGCGAAGGTGCATCTCTACGGCAAGAGCGAACGCCAGGATCGCAAGATCGGGCATATCAACGTGCTCGGCGACAATGTCGCCGTGGTGCGCGAGCAGGCCGAGCGCGCGGCGCATTGGATGTCGCACGCGATGTGGACCGACGGATGGGATCCCCACGGTGAGTAATGCGCAAGTTGGCCTGATCATGGGCAGCGACTCCGACTGGCCGACCATGGAGGCCGCCGCGGTGGCCTTGGCGGAGTTCGACATTCGGTTCGAGGTCGGCGTCGTCTCGGCCCACCGCACCCCCCAGCGCATGCTCGACTACGCGCGCGAAGCGGCGGGCCGCGGCCTGCGGGTCATCATCGCGGGCGCGGGCGGCGCGGCCCACCTGCCCGGTATGGTCGCCTCCGCCACCGCGCTCCCCGTCATCGGCGTGCCCGTTCCCCTCAAATACCTCGACGGCATGGACTCGCTGCTGTCCATCGTGCAAATGCCCGCGGGCGTGCCGGTCGCCACCGTCTCCATCGGCGGCGCCCGCAATGCGGGCCTACTCGCCGTGCGTATCCTCGCCGCCCACGACCCCGCCCTGCGCAGTCGCATGGAACAGTTCCAGGCCGGTCTCGAAACAATGGTCCTGGAAAAGGACCAGGCCCTGCGCACCAAACTCCTCGGCTGACCGAGCCGCCCGCCCGGAGCACGGTGACCGATTCGGTAATGCATTCCGACCAGTCGAAATGTCGCTGGCCTCGAGCAGGTCGACCACATGCGCTCGGCGGGGCTCAGTACGGTGATCGGGTGGTGACTGGTGAGAGTGGGCGGCCGCGCAATGGCGACGATACGGCTCGGTTTCGGCTGACGGTCGTGGATCAGGCACTGCGGTTGTTCGCCGAGCAGGGGTATGAGTCGACCTCGGTGGATGAGATCGCGGAGGCGGCGGGGATTTCGCGGCGGACGTTCTTTCGGCAGTTCCGGTCCAAGGAAGACGTGATCTTCGCCGATCACGAATCGCAGTTGGTGCAGGCGGCGCAGTTCTTGGCGGCGGCGCAGGGTGATCCGTGGGAGGCGGTCTGTGCCGCGGTGGTGCAGGTATTCGAGCGGTTCACGCAGTGGCGCGAGATCGCCGAGCGGCGTTATCGGGTGGTGCGGCGGGTGCCGGCGCTGCGCGAGCGCGAGATCGTGACCGTATTCCGGTACGAGCGGCTGTTCACCGACTATCTGCGTGAGCGGCTGCCCGAGGTGCCGGATCTGGCGCGGGTGCAGTTCACGGCCGCGGTGACGGCCACGCACAACTACCTGTTGCGGCGCATGGTGCGTGGTGAATCGGATGCGGGTGCGGCGGATCTGCGGGGGGAGCTGGCGGCGATTCCGCGCGGTGGCGGGCGCGGGCCGGGCGCCGGGGAACTGGTGGTGGCGGTGTTCCCGCGGGATATGCCGCCGAGGCAGGTCGCCGATCTGGTGACCCGGCAGCTCGGCAATCTGTGACAGGAATCACAGTATGCACTATCTGACACTCAGTGCCATGATGTAACCGCACTTGACGCCCCATTCTGGACGTACACTGGTCAGAAGATGGCACTGAGTGCCGAATGCTGGATATCGACCCGGCACCATCACGACCGACAAACCAGGAGTGTGCCCCCATGGCGGGAAATCCGGACTTCAATCTGTTCCAGTTGGAGGACTTCCACGACGAACTTCGTGCGGCCATCCGCGGACTGGCGGAGAAGGAAATCGCTCCCTACGCCAAGGATGTCGACGGCAACTCCCGCTTCCCGGAGGAGGCGCTCAACGCGCTGACCGCCGCGGGCTTCAACGCGGTGCACGTGCCGGAGGCCTACGGCGGCCAGGGTGCGGACTCGGTCGCCACCTGCATCGTGATCGAAGAGGTTGCCCGCGTCTGCGGTTCGTCCTCGCTGATTCCGGCGGTCAACAAGCTCGGCACCATGGGTCTGATCCTCAACGGCTCCGAGGACCTCAAGCACAAGGTGCTGCCGGATGTCGTCAATGGCGAGATGGCCTCCTACGCGCTGTCCGAGCGTGAGGCGGGCTCGGATGCCGCCGGCATGCGCACCCGCGCCAAGCAGGACGGCGACGACTGGGTCATCAACGGCTCCAAGTGTTGGATCACCAACGGCGGCAAGTCCTCCTGGTACACCGTGATGGCGGTAACCGATGCGGATAAGGGCGCCAACGGCATTTCGGCGTTCATGGTGCACAAGGACGACGAGGGCTTCGTGGTCGGCCCGCTCGAGCACAAGCTCGGCATCAAGGGATCGCCCACCGCCGAACTGTATTTCGAGAACTGCCGGGTGCCGGGTGACCGCATCATCGGCGCGCCGGGCACCGGTTTCAAGACCGCGCTGCAGACCCTCGACCACACCCGCCCGACCATCGGCGCGCAGGCCGTCGGCATCGCGCAGGGCGCGCTGGACGCCGCGATCGCATATACCAAGGACCGCAAGCAGTTCGGCACCGCGATCGCCGACTTCCAGAACACCCAGTTCATGCTCGCCGATATGGCGATGAAGATCGAGGCCGCCCGTCTCATGGTCTACACCTCGGCCGCCCGCGCCGAGCGTGGCGAGAAGAACCTCGGGTTCATCTCCGCCGCCGCCAAGTGCTTCGCCTCGGATGTGGCCATGGAGGTCACCACCAACGCCGTGCAGCTCTTCGGCGGCGCGGGCTACACCACCGACTTCCCGGTGGAGCGGATGATGCGTGACGCGAAGATCACCCAGATCTACGAGGGCACCAACCAGATCCAGCGCGTCGTCATGTCGCGCGCGCTGCTGCGGGGCTGACAGCTCATACCGACCGGGTGTTTCCTACTCTGCCGAGTATGGAACACCCGGTCTTTTTTTATGCTCTCGAAACCCCCGATATTTCGGGGCACGATCTTGTGTGGAAATATTTCGAAGCCGTTCGGTTGTTTGATCGTGTTCATGCCGGCGGCGACTCGATACATGACATCGCAGATAAAAGTTGCGAAAGAGGTTCGGGCTGATCCGGCTGGCAGTCGCCGAAAATTGGCACAGATCCGCTGGCCTGCGATGCGCTGAACACGGTCTTCGGCGTTATGTCGGCTCCGGGCGGCGAAGCGTTACACTTTTTTGCACTACATTTCGTACGGAAGTTGCCCAAGGAATTCGGGTGCCTTGCTACCTATTTAACCAGCCGCAATAGGTGGATACTCGACTTCGTAAACAATACGAGGTGGGGTTATGACCAAGATCGTAATTGGACCGCGGTCGGGGATGAATTGGGTCCCGCTGTCCATGACCGAAATGCCATGTCCATTCACGAGAAACGCGATGGACGTGGTCCGAATGTGGGCCGAGGACCATTTGGCGGCCGATAACCAGGAGTTGGGCCGCGATGGACCGGTCTGTCCGTATGTCGCACCGTCCATGCGCCGCGACCTGATGTGGGTCGGGCGGATCCCCGGTGCGCGTCCGTGGCCGTCATTCGTTCGCCTGGTGCTTTCCGATGCGATGGAGCTGTACCGGACCCTGCCGCCCACCGAAGGTGGTGCGGCGGTACTGCGCACGCTGATCACGGTATTGCCGGATCTGCAGGACTACACCCTGATCGATGAGCTGCACGCGGAGCTCAAGGGTGCGTTCGTGGCACGCGGGGTCATGCTCGGTCAGTTCTATCCGGGTTGCGATCAGCCGGGGCTGTGGAACAAGGACTATCGACCGCTCGACGCGCCGATTCCGATGATCGTCGTGCGCAGCATGATGACCACGGACTTTCCCTTCCTGCTCGAACAGCCGGAGTGGATGTCGGCCTACGTCAAGAAGTTCGCGCCCGCATTGCCCGCGCACGTGCGCCACGTCGTGGTGAACAGGCTGATCGCGGCTCGGACCGCGGATGTCGAGGCGTATCAGCTCGAGCCGGAGGAGGTCGAGATCGAAGCGCTCGCACGGACCAATGGAAAACCGGTGTCCGCCGGACCACATCGAAGCGACTGATCCGGGCGGGCGGTCGGGCCGCGCGCGAGTTCGAATCCGGTGTGCTGCGGTTGATCGGCGATTCGATCATGGCGATGGGCCCGAAGCGCTCGCGGTGCCCGATTCTCGCCGACTACCTGCGCGCTGACCTTTTCGAGCGACCCGCGAGCGATCGCTACGGCTAGGCCACCAGATCCGAGTATTCGCGGTGCTCGGCGATGTACTTCTCGACATACCAGCAGGTCGGGATGATGGCGAAGCCCTCGGCGCGGGAATCGTTCAGCGCGTATTCGACCACCTGGGCGGCCACGCCTCGGCCACGGAACTCCGGGAAGGTCATGGTGTGGTGGAAGTCGCGGATCTTCTGATCGTCACGTTCGGCGTAGTCGGCGTATCCGGCGAGGGTGTCGTCGAGATAGATCTCGAACCGGGTGTCGGCGACATTGTGCTCGAGCCTGGTGGTCATGTTCGGGTGAAACTCCTTCGCGGCCGGGAATGTTCCTAGAGGATCGCGCCTGGGTTGAGGATGCCATGCGGGTCGAGCGAATCCTTGATGCGGCGAGTGAGTGCCATCACATCGGGGCCGAGCTGATCGGGCAGCCACGCTTTCTTCAATCGGCCGACCCCGTGTTCGCCGGTGATTGTGCCGCCGAGTTCGATGGCCAGATCCATGATCTCGCCGAAGGCGCGGTGTGCGCGCTCGGTCATCGCCGGGTCGGCGGGGTCGTGCACGATGAGCGGGTGGGTATTGCCGTCCCCGGCGTGTGCGATCACCGAGACCAGCACATCATTGCGGGCGCCGATGGCCGCGATCCCATTGACCAGATCGGCGAGCCGCGGCAGCGGCACACCGACATCCTCGAGCAGCAGCGGCCCGATCTTCTCCACCGCCGGGATGGCGAAACGCCGTGCGGCGGTGAAGGCCTCACCCTCCTCCGGATCCTCGGTGTGGAAAACCTCGGTGGCACCGGCCTTTTCGCAGATGCCGACCATGACTTCGGCTTCGTGCCCGGCGAATTCGCCGGGCGCGTCCGAGCGCGCGACCAGCAGCGCCGCCGCCTCGCGATCCAGACCCATCCGCATTTCGTCCTCGACCGCGTTGATCGCCACCGTGTCCATGAATTCGAGCATGGCGGGGCGCAGCGTCCCGGTGATGCCGAGGATGGCATCGGTGGCGGCGGTCAGCGTCGCGAAGCTCGCGACCACGGTGGACTGCGGTGGTTGCGCGGGCAGCAGCCGCAGGGTGAGTTCGGTGATGATCCCGAGCGTGCCCTCGCTGCCGACGAACAGCTTGGTCAGCGACAGGCCCGCAGAATCCTTCAGGCGCGGTCCGCCCAGCCGCACCACCGTGCCATCGGCGAGCGCCACCTCCATGCCGAGCACGTAATCGGTTGTCACGCCGTACTTCACACAGCACAGGCCGCCCGCATTGGTGGCGGCATTGCCGCCGATCGAGCACATCTCGAATGACGACGGGTCCGGCGGGTACCACAGACCGTATTCGGCCACTGCGCGTTTGACCTCCGCGTTGAGCAGGCCCGGCTGCACCACGGCGGTGCGGGTGACCGGATCGACCGTGATCGCGCGCATGCGTTCGGTGCTGAGCACGATGCCGCCGTCGACGGCCGTCGCACCGCCGGACAGCCCGGATCCGGCTCCGCGCGGCACCACCGCGACCCGGTGCTCATGCGCCCAGCGCAAGGTTGCCGCGACGTCATCGGTGCCGGTCGCACGAACCACCGCCAGCGGCGTGCCCGCATCGGGGTCGCGTGCCCAGTCCTGCCGATAGCCCGCCAACAGGTCGGGATCGGTGAGTACCACACCGTCGGGCAGGCGGGAGATCAGGTCATGCAGGTCCACACAACTCACGCTATACGGCGGGAAAGCCGGAGTGGACGCTCGACCCTAACAGTCGGGGCGCCGGTTCTCCCTGGAGGTTTGCTACAACGCGGAGACCGGCGGGATGTGGGGCGGTCCAGTGGTGCCGGACCGGTTCGACGGTAAGAATTCCGAAGCAAAGGCATCCTGCGGTATCGGGAGGGATGCCCCATCCAAGGTGCGCAGCGACACCAAGGGAGGTTTCATGCAGGTTGATTCGCCGGATTACCGCGAACTGGTCGCCGCCGTGTTCTCCTACGAATTCGTCGACGGCGATATCGATACCGACGCGCTGTGCCGCATTCACGCGGGCGACGTCAGCGAATGGATCACCGCACTGGATCGCTCCGGCATGTTCGGCAAGACCGCCATCGCGACCCTGTCCGACAAGTGGCAGCGCGAGCCTCGCATGCTCCTGGACGCCCTCCTGGAGGAAGTCGACGACGTCACCCGCCGCCGGTGGCTGGTCGCCTGGTCCGACATGGACCGTCGCGCCCCGCTCACCCAAATCGGCTGATCGAGGTCGGGTGCATGCCACGGCGGCAGCGTCGAGAGGCCGCCACCTGATCTTGTCGCGGCGGGCGCGGTTCGCTCGGTGATCACTTGGTGGACACCTGTCGCTGGCATGCTGGCGGCGTGACGAGCACTGAGGCCGTGGTGGCCGGCTTCTCTCGGTGGTGTGCGGCGGTGGTCGCTCGGCTGCCATGGGGGCTCGACCGGCTGGTCGCGCCGACCTTCCTCGGTTTCGCGCTGATCAATGGCTTCACCTTCGGCGTTGATCTGGCGCTGCTCACGGCGCTGCACGGCTGGTTGGGGCTGCCGGTGTGGCTCGCGGTGACCGTCGCCTATGTCTGCGCGTTCGGGCTCAGTTTCGTGCTCAACCGCACCTTCAACTTCCACTCCCACGCACCCGTCGGCAGACAGGCCGCGGTCTATGTGGTGGTGGTCATCATCAACTACCTCGCCTTCATCCTCGGCGTCGGCAGCGGGCTGACCGCGCTCGGCCTGGAATATCACCTCTCGCGCCTGCTCGCGGGGGCTTGTGAGGCCGTCTACATGTACAGCGCGATGCGCTGGGTGGTGTTCCGCGGCCGCGAGGCGGTGCGCCCGGAATCCGAACTCGCCCCTGACGCGTTGTGAGGTCCTGGCGTCGGCGGTGTAGCGATTACCGCAGGACTTCGGTTCGGTCGCCGTCCACCACGACGACGTCATTGTCGGTCAGCGCCCAGTGCGCGATGCCCTCGGCGCGGTAGCGGGCGGCCAGCCGTGCGGACGCGCCGTCCGGGTCGGTCGCGGAGTTCAGATGTGGCACGATCCGGTGGTCGACCAAACCCATTCCGTCCCACCGCGGTTCGATGCCGCAGGCGGGTGCGACCTCGGCGGGATCATCGGTCGATTCCAGGCCGTGCAGATCCGGTGTCAGCAGACAGGCGCCAGCGCTGTATCCGGCGTACACCAGCGCGTCGGCGGCGAGCAGTTTCGGTAATACGACATCGGCTCCGCTGCGAGCGAATTGGGCGCGCAGTACGAAGGTGTTGCCGCCGCGCACCCATACCAGCGGATATTCGGCCAGGGCCAGCTCCAAATCGGTTGTGCGCCCGATGAAATCGCGCAGGTCCAGCACTTCGGGGGCGTAGCCGAGTCGGCGCAGCGGGGTCACATCGCTGGTGACCGCGCTCGCCCAGGCCGCGGGCCAGGCGTCACATGCGTTGGGGATCACCGCGACTCGGCCCGGCTCGCCGACAAGTGCGGCGAGCCGGTCGTAGTGCGCACCGAATCGGTAGCTGGACAGGAACAGCCGCACCAAGACTCAGATGGTGAAGGCCAGATTGCGGACCAGACGGCTGCCGAGGTCCTGATCGCCGGAGATGGTGAACTCACCCGCGTGCGCCTCGGCCTCGGTGCGTCCGCCGCGCAGCCGGGCGAACAAGCCGGAGTCCATGCCGACCACCACGGTGGCGGGCGCGTCCAGGGTTTCGACGATATTGGCCCGGCCGTGCACCGCGACATGCAGAGTTCTCGGCAGCGCTCCGGTCAGCTCGAAGGTGATCCGGGAGCCATCTGGTGCCTGCGCACCCTTGGCCACCGCCCGGCCGATGCTGTTGGTGAGTTCGACGAAGGCCAGTTCGGCGCGCGGTCCGCCCTCGTCTACGGAAACGCCGAGTCCATCGGCGATATCGAGTTCGTGCATCCAGCAGTCGAACAGCCGAATCAGCATGAACCGGCTGTAGCTGATCTTGCCGATCGGCGATACGGTCTCGGCCTCCCATTCGGCATCACCCATACCGGCCAGCGCCGCGCGCCTGCGTTCGGTGACATCGGTGTACAGCGCCAGCAGCCGCCTACCCGACAGCGGCCGCAGGCGATCGACCCAGATCTCGTTGAGCACACCGGTTTCATTGCGCACATGCGGCAGCGTGGTGACATCGGTCTTGGGCCGGATCGGATCGTGTGCGGGCGGGCGCTCGCCGAGCAGCCACGATTCGGTGCCGACGACATGGGCGACCACATCGAACAACGACCACCCCGGCAGCGGAGACGGTGTGCGCCAACGTTCTTCGTCCAGATCGGCGACCAGGGCCGCGATCGCATCCCATTGATCCGAGAGCAGGTGGGCCAGCTCGCTCCGGTGCAGGGCGGGGGCGGTCATCCTTGTTGTCCTTCCTCATCTTGTTGACCAGCCCAGCGTCGTCCATGCTCGGCGGTTGTCTCGTCATCGTTGTCCAACGCCGATATTCCGGCCTGGATGGCCGCCGCGGTGGACTGCGGATCATGCGGACGTCGTAGCAGTAGTCCGGCGGCGAAGCTCAGTCTGTCGCCGTGTCGGCGCGGGATCACGTGCAGGTGGACATGCGCGACGGTCTGGAAGGCGGCGGTGCCGTCGTTGAGCACCAGGTTCGCGCCGTCGGCGGCCAGGCCGCTGCGCCGGATCGCCAGCGCGAGCCGATGTCCGGCACGGAAGATCTGGGCACCCAATTCGGCGTCCAGATCTTCCAGCTCGGTGGCGTGCCGTCTCGGGATGATCAGGGTGTGGCCGCGCGCGATGGGGCGAATGTCCAGGAAGGCGCACAGCGTGTCGTCCTCGTAGACCTTGGTCGCCGGGGCCTCGCCCGCCGCGATGCGGCAGAACACGCAGTCGTTCACATGGCCGACCATACGGCGTACGACTCATTGGCGACAGACTCCGGCATGATGCACATCACGCCACTCGAGTTTTGTGTCGCACTGACCAGGATTCATACCCGAGGGTTAGTAAGGGACTTCTCCGTTCGTTCTTGTGGCCGTTACCTGCGACGACAACTATCAAAACCGATAAAGCCCTGATCAACCGCATGCGCCGGAGGTAGCCGCCATGTCCGTCCCGATGTCGCGAATCCGACATACCGGCGGATTCCGGCCGCAACTTGTGACCGCCATCTCAGCTACGCTCACGGCGAGCCGGGTACAGTTGCGAGGATTTGGACGAACTTACTCCCTAGTAACATCGTCCGGCCGTCGACCGGTTGCTTGAAGCTCAGCCAGAGAAGGAAGTCTGACAAGTGGAGACAACGCAGAGCGTAGGCGACCAGTCGCCGCGCGGAGCGCGTGTCGGAGTCGTTCGCGAGTCAAACGCGGGCGAGCGGCGTGTCGCATTGGTGCCGAAGATCATCCCCAGCCTGCTCAAGCAGGGCGTGGAGGTGGTGATCGAAGCGGGTGCCGGACTCGGTGCGCTCATTCCGGACACGGCCTATGAAGAGGTGGGCGCGACCATCGGTGATCCGTGGTCGGCCGACGTGGTCGTGAAGGTGGCTCCGCCCAGCGACGCCGAGGTGGCGAAGCTGGCCAGCGGGCAGACCCTGATCGGCTTTCTCGCCCCCCGCAATGCCGACAACCAGATTCCCGCATTGAAATCGGCCGGGGTGCAAGCCTTCGCCGTCGAGGCGATTCCGCGGATTTCGCGTGCCCAGGTGATGGACGCGCTGTCATCGCAGGCCAATGTCGCCGGGTACAAGGCCGTGCTGCTGGCCGCCTCGGAATCCACCCGCTTCTTCCCCATGCTCACCACCGCGGCGGGCACGGTGAAGCCCGCGACCGTGCTGGTGCTCGGTGTGGGCGTTGCGGGTTTGCAGGCCCTGGCCACGGCCAAGCGTCTCGGCGGCCGGACCACCGGCTATGACGTGCGCCCCGAGGTCGCCGATCAGGTGCGGTCGGTGGGTGCGCAGTGGCTGGATCTGGGTATCGACGCCGCCGGTGAGGGCGGGTATGCGCGGGAACTCACCGATGAGGAAAAGGCCAAGCAGCAGCAGGCGCTGGAGGATGCGATCAAGGGCTTCGACGTGGTGATCACCACCGCGCTGGTGCCGGGACGCCCCGCGCCGCGCCTGGTCACCGCCGCGGCGGTACAGGGGATGAAGCCCGGCAGTGTGATCGTGGACCTGGCCGGTGAGACCGGCGGCAACTGCGAGCTGACCGAACCCGGCCAGACGGTGGTCAAGCACGAGGTGACCATCGCCTCGCCGCTGAACCTGCCCGCCACCATGCCCGAGCACGCCAGCGAGCTGTACTCGAAGAATATTGCGGCCCTGCTGGAACTGATGTTGGTCGACGGGAAGATCGCGCCCGACTTCGGTGACCAGGTGCTCGCGGACTCCTGTGTTACCCGTGAGGTGGAAGCCTGATGTACACCGAACTGCTGGCCAATATCGCGATCCTGGTGCTGTCCGGGTTCGTCGGGTTCGCCGTCATCTCCAAAGTCCCGAATACCCTGCACACGCCGTTGATGTCGGGTACGAACGCCATTCACGGCATCGTCGTGCTCGGCGCTTTGGTGACGTTGGGCAATGTCGAGGATCCCTCGATCCTGACCCAGATCATCCTGTTCGTCGCCGTCGTGTTCGGAACCCTGAACGTCATCGGTGGTTTCGTGGTCACCGACCGGATGCTGGGCATGTTCAAGGCCAAGAAGGCCGCACCCGTGAAGGCTGCCGCAGCGGAGCGTTCAAAGGAAGCAGCGTGATGCATACCTTCGACAATGTGACCTATCTCGTCAACGGTCTCTACATCATCGCCTTCGGCATGTTCATCTACGGTCTGATGGGCCTGACCGGCCCGAAGACCGCCGTGCGCGGCAATCTGATCGCCGCCGCCGGCATGGTCATCGCCGTGGTGGCCACCCTGATCTCGATCCGCCACACCTCCAACTGGATTCTGATCGTCGCCGGGCTCGTGGTCGGTGTCGTGTTGGGTGTGCCGCCGGCGAAGTACACCAAGATGACCGCGATGCCGCAGTTGGTGGCCGCGTTCAATGGTGTCGGTGGTGGCACCGTCGCGCTGATCGCGTGGTCGGAATTCCTCAACAGTCAAGGCTTCTCGCACTTCGACGAGGAACCCACCGTCCACATCGTGATCGGGTCGCTGTTCGCGGCGATCATCGGTTCGGTGTCGTTCTGGGGATCGCTGATCGCGTTCGGCAAGCTGCAGGAAATCCTGCCCGGGCGTCCGATCGGTCTCGGCAAGCTCCAGCAGCCGCTGAACCTGCTGCTGCTGCTCGGCGCGATCGCCGCCGCCGTGGTGATCGGTATCGGCGCCACCAAAGACGGTGTGCCCCAGTACTGGATGATCGCGGTGCTCGTGCTCGCCGGTGTGCTCGGCCTGATGGTCGTGCTGCCGATCGGTGGCGCGGATATGCCGGTCGTCATCTCCCTGCTCAACGCTTTGACCGGTCTTTCGGCTGCCGCGGCGGGTCTGGCGTTGAACAACACCGCCATGATCGTGGCGGGCATGATCGTCGGCGCGTCCGGCACCATCCTGACCAACCTGATGGCCAAGGCCATGAACCGCTCCATCCCCGCCATCGTCGCCGGTGGCTTCGGTGGCGGCGGCACCGCTCCCGGCGCGGGTGATGGTGAGCAGAAGCAGGCCAAGGCCACCTCCGCCGCCGACGCCGCGATCCAGATGGCCTACGCCAACCAGGTCATCGTGGTCCCCGGCTACGGTATGGCGGTGGCCCAGGCCCAGCACGCGGTCAAGGAAATGGCCTCGCTGTTGGAGGCCAAGGGTGTCGAGGTCAAATACGCCATTCACCCGGTCGCCGGTCGTATGCCCGGCCACATGAACGTGCTGCTGGCCGAGGCCGAGGTTTCCTATGACGCGCTCAAGGAAATGGACGACATCAACGGCGAATTCTCGCGCACCGATGTGGCTTTGGTGATCGGCGCCAACGACGTCACCAACCCTGCCGCCCGCGAGGACTCCTCGTCCCCGATCTACGGGATGCCGGTCTTGAACGTCGACCAGGCCAAGTCCGTGATCGTGCTCAAGCGGTCGATGAACTCCGGCTTCGCCGGCATCGACAACCCGCTGTTCTACGCCGACCACACCTCCATGCTCTTCGGCGACGCCAAGAAGTCCGTCGGTGAGGTGACCGAGGAACTGAAGGCGCTGTAACCCGCTACAGCGCGGCAATTTTCAAAGCGACGGCCCTCTGTTCGATACGAACAGGGGGCCGTTCGCTATTCGCGCGACGCTATTCGCCCTCAGCATGCAGGGCGTCGGCCTCGACGCGTAGCCGATCCGGCCGATCCGGTGCCGCATCACAAAAAGCGGTCATCCTTATCGCAAACGCCGCTCGCGCGCCTCGACCGCATCCTTGGCCTCCCGCAGGCTGCTGCCCGGATCGAGGTCGCGATAGAGCTTGATGGCCTGGATCTTCTTGCCCTGCCGAATGAGTTCGTCGATTTCTCCGGAGGCCGACGCCGGGACGAGATCGGGGAGACCGAGATGCTTCATGATCATGTCGAGCTTGCGTTCGAGGTGATCGATCCTGCGCTCGAGCCTGTTGTTGTCGAACATCCCTCGAACTTACCGATATCGCTGGGGCGCGGCGCTATTCGCTCGGACAGCGCAGCGCGTCCATGACAAAGCCGAGCAGGCGGTCCGGTTGGTCGGGGTCGCTGCCATGACGTGCTGCGAGGGCAATGCCCGCAACCAGTTGGATGACGTCGTCGACAGCGATATCCGCGCGGATGCCCCCGCTGCGCTGTGCTCTGGCGAGCAGGGCGGCACCTGATCGGTGAATGGCCTGCTGACAATCGAAATCCAGGTCGACCGGTCCGGCCAGCACCGCGCCGCCGAGGCCGTGGTCGGTACGGGCGTGCGCGAGCAGAGCCCGCAGCCATTCGGTGAGCGCGATGATCGGCTCGGTCGACCCCAACGCCTCGGCGTGCCCGCAGAGCGTTTCGATCCGCTCCCGTAGTACGGCCGCCTGCAGTGCCTGCCGGTTGGGGAAGTGCCGGTAGAGAGTTCCGGGACCGACTCCGGCGCGGCGGGCGATGTCATTGAGGGAGGCCTCGGGGCCCTCCTGGGCGAATACCGCGGTTGCGGCCTCGAGCACGCGTTCGTAGTTCCGCTGAGCGTCGACCCGCATACGCACCTCTTGTTAACCGGAGAAGTTCTCCGCTATCGTACCGTTCAGGGAAACGGAGAACTTCTCCGTTTTAGCGTTGGGAGCACGGTGATGGTGGAGCATGAACTCGGTCGCGTCGGCATCTGGACCTTCGCCTTCGATGGACAACCGGTCGGGCGGGTGCGCGATGCCGCCGCCGAAATCGAGGAATTGGGTTACGGCGCACTGTGGTTCGGTGAGGGATTCGGCCGCGATACGGTCGGGCAGGCGTGGCTGTTGCTCGGGGCGACCGAGCGGATCGTGGTCGCCGCGGGCATTGCCAATGTGGCACTGCGTGATCCGCTGGCCATGGCCACCGCCGAGCGCGCGCTCGGCGAGGCGTTTCCTGGCCGATATCTACTCGGGCTCGGCGGCCAGCGGGTCGGCGGACGATCCATCGAAGCCGAGGGCTACACGGTTCCATCCGGTGGCAAGCCGCTGGCGCTGATGCGCGGATATCTCGATGCGATGGACGCCGTCCCGCAGTACGTGCCGGAGCCGGACCCCGCGCCGCGCCGGGTCCTCGCGGCGCTCGGACCCAAAATGCTGGCCTTGGCCGCCGAACGAACCTGGGGTGCGCATCCGTTTCACGCGCCGGTCGAGCACACCGCGGATGCACGGCGGATCATCGGGCCGCAGGCGTTTCTCGGTGTCGAGCAGGTCGTCGTTCTCGATACCGACCGGGCGCGGGCCCGCGAGGTGGCCAGGGCGCATATCGCGGGGTATCTCGAATCCGCGCCACATCAGGTGGCCAATCTGCGCCGATCGGGTTTCGGCGACGAGGACATTGTCGGCGGCCCGAGTGCGCGGCTGGTGGATTCGGTGGCGGCGTATGGGGACGTGGATGTGATCGGCGAGCGCGTTCGACAGCACCTGGACGCGGGCGCCGATCACGTGTGTTTGCAGGTGCTCACCGCCGATCCGATGACGCTACCCCTTCCGCAATGGCGCGAACTCGGCGCGCTCGCCCGGGATTCGGCATTCGTGCGAGCCGCCATCCAATAGGTGTCGATCCGAATTGGCGCGCGCCGCTCGGTCGCTAATTCCGCTGTGGGCCGACCACACCGGCGTAGCGGCAGCACAGTAGTACGGCGATGAGTGGGACGATCATGGCGGCGGTGAGGGGGACGATGGTGGTGATCCAGCCGATGATGGAGGGGCCGGCCAGCAGGCCGAAGTAGCCGAGGCTGAAGACGCGCGACATATCGGTCGCCGCCGTGCTGGAGCCGAGATTGCCTGCGGCGGTGAAGATTTGCGGTATGCCGCCGGAGACGCCGAGGCCGCACATGGCCCAGCCGAGCAGCGTGAGCGGCACCCATCCGGATGTCATTATCAGCACCAGCCCGCATGCGGCGATCACTGTGCCGTAGCGGACAACGGCGACGCGGCCGACGGCCCCGGCCACCCGGTCGGTGGCGAAGCGGCCCGCGGTCATGGTGGCGGAGAATGCGCCGAATGCCAGTGCGGCGGTGGCGTCGTCGACATCGAGGTGGTCGCGGACCTGCAGTGCGCTCCAGTCGGCGGCCACGCCCTCGGTGAGCAACAGCGCGAAGGCGATTGCGGCCAGTGCCAGGACTTTTCGCGAGCGGTTCGGCGCGAGAGCCGGAGCGGATTCGGTAGTCCGCGGGGTGGCGCGGGCACTGTCCGATGCGGCTGTGTCGCTGAGCATTTCGGATCCGAGATCCCCGTCCTGCGGAATGCGATCCGGTTGACGGGGGACCGCTACCTCTGCAGGGCCGCCGCGCTGCGGATCCGGACTCGGCACATCCGGGTTCGGTTCGCGCGTAACCGATCCGGTATCGCCGAGCAGCCGAGGCACAAGTGCGGCGAGCACCAACAACCCACCCACCGCGGCGAGCGACAAGGTCAAGCGCAGATCCCATCCCGCGCCCTGGGCAGCCGCCCCCAATAGCGAGCCGAGCAAGCCGCCACCGGAGAACAATGCGTGGAATGCCGACATGATCGGCCGCCGATACGCCCGCTCGACATGTATCGCCTGGGTATTCATCGAGACGTCGAGTGCGCCGTTGCCGAAACCGAAGCAGGCCAAGGCGATCGCCAGGGTGACCGGCCCGGTCGCGAGCCCGGGTCCGAGCACCGACACCGCGGTGATCGCCGCGGCGGCCGCGACCATGGCCCGGCTGCCGAATCGGTCCGCCAGCGGCCCCGCGATGCGCATACCGACAATGCCGGCACCGGCCAGCATCAGAATGAACATGCCGAGTGTGGAGTGTGCGATACCGGTTCGATCGGTGATGGCCGGGATGTGCACCACCCACATGGCCAACAGAAGACCGTTCAGTGCGAACACCACGAATACCGCGGCGCGCGCTATCCGGGTCTGCGGATCGATCGTCGTGGTGGCCACCGATTCACGGTACCGATCGATCGGCCAGCGCGGTTCGCGATCGGCGCCTCGAACGGCGCTATTCGAGGGCGCGTCCGAGCGTGCGACCTCCTGGTCGCGGTTGATCCAGGAACCGCGCGGGGAGTCGGTCCGGGACATCATCGGCTCGGTTGACCGACTCCGCGGATCTCGCCGTTGAGACCGGCGTCCGCGCGGTGGTCTCTGCATCCTTTCAACTATGTTACGAGCCCTGAATGTTCCAGATTTCTGTGGCTGCCGTCACATCGGCGAAATCCCGGAAATCTTTCGGTTCCCGCCCCAGCGCCCGCCGTACGCCATCCCCGGTTTTGGAATTTCTACCGTCCAATACGGTGCCGAACAGGTAGTCGAGCAGGCTGACCACATCGGCGGGAACCTGGTATTCGGTCAGCGCCGCGACGAAATCGGTGCGCGAGATCGGGATGAACTCGATCGCTCGTCCGGTCGCCGCGGCGATCTCGGCGACCGCCTCGGCGAAGGTCAACGACCTCGGTCCGGTCAGTTCGTAGAGTTCGCCGCCGTGCCCGTCCTCGGTTAGCGCGGCGACGGCGACGTCGGCGATATCGTCGGCGTGCACGAACGGTTCCGGCACATCGCCATTAGGCAGCGCCACCGCACCGGCGAGGATGTATTCGAGGAAGGCGCCCTCGCTGAAATTCTGTGCGAAGAAACTGCAGCGCACGATGGTCCAGTCCAGCCCCGAGCCCTGCACTATCCGCTCGCACTGCTCGGCCTCCGGCTCGCCGCGACCGGAGAGCAGGACGAGCCTGCGCACCCCGTTGGCCTTCGCTGCGTTGACGAATGCGCGGATGGTCTCGGGCGCGCCGGGCACTGCCAGATCCGGCTGGAATGCGATGTACACCGCGTCGACACCGAACAGCGCCGGTGTCCAGGTGCCGCGATCGGCCCAGTCGAACGGGATCTCGGCCGTGCGCGATCCGATGCGGACCGCGTGACCGGCCGCGCGGAGCCGGGCGACGACGCGGCCGCCGGTCTTGCCCGTGCCGCCGGTGACGAGGGTAAGACGCTGGTGAGAGCTGCTGTTTGTCATGTTCTCAGTACATCGGTGCTGGCCGCGACGAAACATAGTTCAGCGGCTCGTGCTCATGCGTCAGCGTCTACTGTTGATGTGTGGATGCGCTCGCCAGTCTGCTCGAAGGTCCACGCGCCCGAGGTGCGTTCGTCATGTGTTCACTGCTCGATCCGCCGTGGTCGCTGCGCATTCAGGACCGGGCGCCGCTGACGGTGGTCTCGATGATCCGCGGTACGGCCTGGATCATGACCGATGTGGCCGGCAGTAAGCCACGGGAGCTGAACGCGGGCGATATCGCGATCTTCCGCGGTCCCGATCCGTATACGGTCGCCGACGATCCGGCCACCGAACCGCAGATATTCATCGACCCGGGCAATGTCACCAAGACGGCCGACGGTGAAATCCTCTGCGAGACACTGAGTCTGGGCGTGCGTCAGTGGGGGACCCATGCGAACGGTGCCACGCTGATGGTGACCGGCACCTATGAGTCCGCGGGCGCGGCCAGTCAGCGGCTGCTGCGTGCCCTGCCGCCGGTAATCGTGCTGCAGCGCGGCGATTTCGACACCCGGCTGCTCGACATCCTGGTCGACGAGGCCACCAAGGACGAGCCCGCGCAGGGCGTCGTACTGGACCGGCTGCTCGATATGGTGCTGATCGCGGCCCTGCGCGCCTGGTTCGCCCGCAATGACGCGCCCGCCTGGTATCACGCCTACAGCGATCCGCTGGTCGGCAAGGCGCTGCGCCTGCTGCAGCACAATCCCGCGCACGGCTGGACGGTCGCCAGCCTGGCCGACGCGGTCGGTGTCTCACGGGCCGCGCTGGCCCGCCGGTTCACCGATCTGGTCGGCGAGCCGCCCATGTCGTTCCTCACCGAATGGCGCCTGGCCCTGGCCGCGGACCTGCTGCAGGAATCCGATGCCACCATCGAATCCATTGCCCGCCAAGTCGGTTACGGCAGCGCGTTCGCCCTGAGTACGGCGTTCAAACGGCACTTCGGCGTGAGTCCGCGCGACCATCGGCAGGGCACCACACCGACTGAGCTATCGTCGGCCGGGTGACGCAGCAGTATCCAGTCCTCTGGCCGGTGCCGACCCGCTGGGCCGATAACGACCACTACGGCCACGTGAACAACGTGACGTACTACTCGTACTTCGACACCGCGGTCAATGCCTGGCTGATGCACGCCACCGGCACGGATATCCGCGAACTTCCGGCCGTCGGGGTCGTCGCCCAGACCTCCTGCCAGTACCACGGCTCGCTCAGCTTCCCGGACCAACTCGAGGTCGGCCTGCGCATCTCCCGCCTCGGCCGCTCCAGCATCACCTACGACCTCGCTATCTTCCGCAAGGACGGCGACGCCCTCGAACTCGCCGCCACCGGCACCTTCGTCCACGTCTACGTAGACAACGAAACCCGCAAGCCAGTAGAAATCCCCGAAATAATCCGCACCGCCGCCACCACCCTCCTCACCGACTGATCCCAGTCGGACGATGCGGCAGCCGAAGACCTTGTGGGACACTACTTCCATGGCTGATCAGCGAGTATTGACGGCTGCGGTGCACCAGGAAGAGGACTGGTATGTCGCGCAGTGCCTCGAGGTCGATGTAGCCAGTCAGGGCCAGACGATCGAGGAGGCCCTGAACAATCTCCGTGAGGCGGTCGCGCTCTACCTCGCCGAGACGCCGGAACCGCAGCTAACCGCCACACCGTTGGTGACTTCCTTCCAGGTTCCCGGCACTGCGGCGTGAGCCCGGCGCTGTCCGACCTTCCGGTGCGGAAGGTCTTGCGGGTCTTGGAATCTGTCGGGTTCGAACACGTGCGAACGGCTGGCGGCCATGCGGTCTATCGCCGTGAGACGGCAGGACTGCGGTCGTGCCGCTGCACGGCACGGTCAAGCGCGGCACGCTTGCCTCGATCCTCCGGCAGGCCGGAATGACAGCAACTGAATTCCTCAACCTGTTGTAAGTGTCAGTTCCCAGCGGAAGATCAGCTGGATCCGGCCAGCCGGTCCAAGAGTGGGGCCGTGCGCGGGCCGACCAATTCCCGCATCACCAATGCCATATTCGTGCGCTCCACACCGGGAATCTTCAATATCTGTCCGGCGATCCGATACAGATCGTCGGCATCGGTCGCGACCACCCGCACGGTGAGGTCGGTCAGCCCGGTCATGCCGCACACCTCGGTCACCTCGGGCACCTCGGCGAGTTCGTCGACCACCGAATCCAGTCGGTGCTGATCGGCGACGACCGCGACGAAGGCCGCCAGCGGATAGCCGAGCGCCCGCGGTTGCACCCGGCGCTCGAAGCTGGCGAGTACCCCGCTCGCCTCCCAGCGCGACAGCCGCGCCTGCACGGTATTGCGGGACAACCCGAGCCGGGTGGCCAACTCGACGCCGGTCGCGCGCGGGTTGGCGACCAGTTCCAGCAACAGTCGCGCGTCGGTGGCGTCCAAGGTCACGTCGGCGGGTTCTCTACTGGTCATACAACGCAGTATGGCACCAGTTCCCCGACCAGATTTGGGCATTCTGCTCACTCGCGTAGTGATCACTTGCGCACATCGCCTTCTCGTGGATGCTATGTGATATAGGGCACACCCGCCCTGCTCGCGGTCAGGAGGCGATCCCGAATGACGAACAAGTCCGAGTATCCGGTTCAGTTGGTACAACCCGACGGCCGTCGCGTGTTCGATCGCGAGCATGCCGCCCTGATCACCGATATCGGGCCCGAACAGTTGCGCGCGCTGTACCAGGACCTGGTCGTGACCCGTCGGATCGACGTCGAGGCAACCGCGCTGCAACGGCAGGGTCAGCTCGGCCTGTGGGCGCCGATGCTCGGGCAGGAGGCCGCGCAGGTCGGCTCGGCGCACGCCTTGAACCCCGACGATTACGTCTTCTGCAGCTACCGCGAGCACGCCGTGGCCTACTGCCGCGGCGTCCATCCCACCGAACTCACCCGGATGTGGCGCGGGGTCGCGCACTCGTGCTGGGATCCCGGCGCGGTCAATATGACCAACCCGAATATCATCGTCGGCTCGCAGGGCCTGCACGCGACCGGTTACGCCTACGCCGCCCACCTCGACGGTGCGGAGATCGCGACCATCGCCTACTTCGGTGACGGTGCGTCCAGTCAGGGCGATCTCGCCGAGGCGCTCGGCTTCGCCGCGAGTTGGAGCGCGGCGGTGGTGTTCTTCTGTCAGAACAATCATTGGGCGATCAGTTCCCCGGTCCGCGTTCAGAGCGCGACCCCGATCGCGCGGCGCGCCTATGGATATGGGATTCCGGGTGTGCAGGTCGACGGCAACGATGTACTCGCCGTACTCGCGGTCACCCGACAGGCTGCCGCGCGGGCCAGGACCGGTGGCGGCCCCTCCTTCATCGAAGCCCTCACCTATCGGATGGGCCCGCACACCACCGCCGACGATCCGACGCGCTACCGCTCCGCCGCCGAGACCGAGGAGTGGGCCCGCCGCGACCCGATCGAGCGAATGCGCAAGCTACTGCAGCGAGAGACGCTGTGGGACGAGGCATTCGAGCGACAGGTCGGTGCGCGCGCGGATGAAGTCGCGCACCAGGTGCGCACCGCGACCATCGATATGCCGGATCCGGCACCGTCGCAGCTGTTCGATCACGTCTATGCCACCTCGCATCCGCTCATCAGCCAAGAGCGCGGCGAGTACGCGGCGTACCTGGCCGGTGATCCCGGCGAGGCCACCGCGCGACCGGAAGGAGTTCCCACATGATCACGACCTTCGCCGCCGCACTCAATGCCGGGCTGCGACGGGCCATGGACGACGACCCGAAGGTCGTGCTGATGGGGGAGGATATCGGTCGCCTCGGCGGGGTGTTCCGGGTCACCGACACGCTGCAGAAGGATTTCGGGAACAACCGCGTCATCGATACGCCGCTGGCCGAATCCGGCATTGTCGGAACGGCTTTCGGCATGGCGCTGCGCGGCTGGCGGCCGGTCTGTGAGATCCAGTTCGACGGCTTCGTCTATCCGGCCTTCGACCAGATCGTCTCGCATGTCGCCAAGATCCACTACCGGACGCAGGGAAAGGTGATCGCGCCCATCACGATTCGCATCCCGTTCGGCGGTGGAATCGGTTCGGTGGAGCATCACTCCGAGTCGCCCGAAGCGTATTTCGCGCACACCGCCGGACTGCGCGTGGTGACGCCGAGCAATCCCACCGACGCGTATTCCATGATCCGCCAGGCGATCGCACTCGATGATCCGGTGATCTTCTTCGAACCCAAGCGGCGCTACTGGGATAAGGCCGAGGTCGACTTCGATGCCGAGGCGTTGCCGCTGCACCGGGCCCGCGTCGTCACCGATGGTGATGACGCCACCATCGTCGCCTATGGCGGCACCGTGGCTTCTGCCATCACCGCCGCGAAAATCGCTGCGGAGGAAGGTCATTCGCTCGAGGTGATCGATCTGCGCAGTCTCTCGCCGATCGACTTCGACACCATCGAGGCATCGGTGGCCAAGACCGGCAGGCTGATCGTGACGCACGAGGCGCCGGTCTTCGCCGGGCTCGGCGCCGAGATCGCCGCGCGGATCACCGAACGCTGCTTCTACTACCTGGAGGCGCCGGTCCTGCGCGTCGGTGGGTTCGACATCCCCTACCCCCCGGCTAAGCTCGAAAAGCACCACCTGCCCGATCCGGACCGCATCCTCGCCGCGGTCGATCGCTCGCTCGCCGCCTGACTACCGCTCACTGAGAGGTGCCCCAGTGGAAGATCGCGCCCCAGCCGACGATCAGGGTCATATCCTGGAATTCCGACTACCCGATCTCGGCGAGGGACTCGCCGACGCGGAGTTGGTGTCGTGGTCGGTGGGTATCGGCGAGACGGTGCAGCTGAATCAGACGATCGCCGAGGTGGAGACGGCCAAGGCGGTGGTGTCGTTGCCCTCGCCCTTCTCGGGCACGGTGGTCGAATTGCTCGCCGAACCCGGCCAGACGATCGCCGTGGGCGCCCCGTTGATCCGGGTGCGCAATGACCTGGAGATGGCGGCCGCGCAGGAGGGGGCGAACGGGCGGACCTCGGTGCTGGTCGGGTACGGGCCCGAAGGGGAGCCGGTGTCCCGGCGACGGCGGCCCGTGTCAGCGGAATCCGCTGCGCCGCAAGATGATTCACGGGTCGCCACCGGAAAGCCCGGCGGGCTGGGCGCGAGCGATACGTCGGGCCTGCGCCGAGCCGCGGCCACCCCGGCGGCACGCAAACTCGCCAAGGAACTCGGGATCGACCTCTGGTATATCGCGGGTTCGGGCCCCGATGGCGCGGTGACGGTCGATGACGTGCGCGGCGCGGTCCCGGTATCGCAGCCGCGGGCCGTGGCGAACAGCACCGGCGACCAGGCCACCACAACACCCGCGCCGCCCTCGGTCACCGATCCGAACGCGGGGATCATCCGGCCCGCCGTTCGTGAGGAACGCACGCCGGTCAGCGGGATTCGCAAACGCACCGCTGCCGCAATGGTGATAAGCGCCCGCACCATCCCGCAGGCCAGCACCTTCGTCACCGTCGATTTCACCGCGTCGATGGAATTGCTCGACCACCTGCGCACCACCAAATCCTTCGAGGGCCTGACCTTGACGCCGCTGGCCCTGGTCGCCAGATCGGTGCTGGCCGCGCTCGCGGAGTATCCCGGTATCAACGCGTTCTGGGACGAGGCGAATCAACAGATCGTCACCAAGCACTACGTGAACCTCGGCATCGCGGTCGCCACCGAACGCGGACTGATGGTGCCCAATCTCAAGGAAGCCCAGGCATTGAGCCTGCGCGACCTGTGCCGCGAAATCGGCTGGCTGGCCGAGACCGCCCGTTCCGGCGCTGCCACGCCGACGGACCTGCGCGGCGGCACCTTCACCATTACCAATGTCGGCGTCTTCGGGGTCGACACCGGTGTTCCGCTGGTCAACCCGGGAGAGGCGGCCATCCTGTGCCTCGGCTCGATCCGTAAGCGCCCGTGGGTATTTCGCGATGAGCTCGCCGTTCGCTGGGTGAGCACCCTCGGTATCAGCTTCGACCACCGGATGATCGATGGTGAGCTCGCCGCCCGGTTCCTCGCGACCGTCGCCGGATTGCTCGAGGACCCGTTGACATTGCTGAGCCGCATGTAGCAGAGCGCAGGCGCGGTTGCGCCCTTCGGAGGCTGCCGCTGCCCCCGATGTTCAGGGCAGACCTCTCGGTCCGAGCCGCACTGTCGTTCGGCTCGGGCCATCCCCGAGAAGACGTCAGTCTTGGCGGTGAGCCAGGACTTGGCGGACGAGCAGACCCACGACCAGGGCCCAGAAGGCCGCTCCGATGCCGAGGAACCCGACGCCGGAGGCGGCGATCAGGAAGGTGACGACACCCGCCTCGCGGTGCTGTTCGGACTTCAGCACGCCGGCCAGCGCCGCGGCGAGGGTGGCCAGCAGGGCAAGTCCGGCAACGGTTTCCAGAGTGCCCCTGGGGGCAGTGGCGATCAACGTGACGAGCGCGGCCGAGCCGAGGGCGAGGACCAGGTAGGTGGCGCCCGCGGTACACGCCGCGATCCAGCGACGCTTCGGATCCGGGTGTGCGGCCGGAGCCGCCGAAAGCGCGGCGCTGATCGCGGCGAGGTTGATGGCGTGGCCGCCCGCGGGCGCGCCGAGGATGGTGCCGATACCGGTGACGGTCATCGCAGCGCGCCACGGCACTTGGTAATCGAAGGACTTCATCACAGCCGTGCCGGGAATGTTCTGGGAGGCCATGGTGACGATGTAGACCGGGATGGCGATGCCGATCACCGCCTGCCAACTCCATTGCGGCACGGTCAATTCGAGCGAGGGCGCCATGGCGGCGAGATCGAGATGTTTGTGCTGCACCGCGATGCTGATGCCCGCCCCGATCGCGGCGGTGGCGAAGGCCGCGATCACCGCCGAGCGCTTGGCGAATCGCTGCAGCACCAGCCACACCACGATCACCGGGACAACTACCGCCGGACTGGTCTGCACAGCCTTCACCGGCGCGAGACACAGCGGCAGCAGCACTCCGGCGAGCATGGCCTGCGCGATCTCCACCGGAATCGCGGCGACCAGATTGCCGAGCCGCTGCCACAGTCCGGTGATCACGATCAGCACTCCGGTGATCGCGAACGCGCCGACCGCCGCCGCCCAGCCACCGGCAACCGCGCCCGTGCTGGCGAGCAGTGCCGCGCCCGGTGTCGACCAGGCCAGTGTGATGGGCAGCCGATACCGGTAACTCAGCAGCATCATGCCGATGGCCTGGGTCACGCAGAGCGCCAAGAGTCCCGATGCCGCCTGCGCCGCGGTGGCGCCGACCGCGGTCAAACCGCTGAGCACTACCGCGAATGCGCTGGTGAACCCGACCAACGCGGTCACGACACCCGCGGCGAGCGGCTGCGATAGCCGCACCTTCGCGGTAGCCGATGCTGCTGGCGAGGTTTCGGCGAGCGCCGGGGAAAGCCTGGACATTTCTGGGATCTTCCCCGGTCATCAGTCCAGTTGTCACAGCCAGTCGCTCGAAACTGGACTGAATTGCTGAAGCTCACACCCACCGAGGGTGTGCGCAGCTGGCAGAAAGGGGTCTTGTCTACCCGCCGGTACCTCTCATGGCGCACTGACATCTGTGCTAGGGAATGCGTAGGGTGAGCAATGTCGGTGCTCGTAGGGTACGGATTCAGAACTAGGAGCTTTGTTGAGCGCGGTACTGATCTCGACGAATGAACTTCGGGAAGTATTGGCGGACAAGCGGGTTCGTCTACTCGATGTACGGTGGGCACTGGGTGATCCCGACGGCCCGCAGCATTATCTGGAAGGGCATATCCCGGGCGCGGTCTTCGTCGACCTGGAAACCGAACTGGCGGCGCCACCGTCACCGGCGCGCGGGCGGCATCCGCTGCCCGATCCGACGCAGCTGGAGAAGTGCGCGCGCAGCTGGGGTGTGCGCAACGGTGATCCGGTGATCGTCTACGACGCGACCGGCGGTATGGCCGCGGCCAGGGCCTGGTGGCTGTTGCGCTGGGCCGGGATCGCGGATGTGCGCATTCTCGACGGTGGCCTGCCCGCGTGGATCGGTGCCGGCGGCGACATCGCCACCGGCGCGGAGCCCGATCCCGAACTCGGTGATGTCGAGTTGAACCCGGGGCAGATGCCGGTCATCGACGCCGATGCCGCCGCCAAATGGTCCGGCGTACTGCTGGATGCGCGTGCGGGCGAACGCTATCGCGGCGAGGTGGAGCCCGTTGATCCGCAGGCCGGACACATTCCGGGCGCGATCAGCGCACCGACCGCCGACAACCTCGACGCCAACGGACGATTCCATGCCCTGGACGCATTGCGGGATCGGTTCGCCGCCTTCGGTTCCGGACCGGTCGCGGTCTACTGCGGGTCCGGCGTCACCGCGGCCCACCAAGTTGCGGCGCTCGCCGCCGTCGGCATCGAGGCGGCCCTGTACCCGGGTTCGTGGTCGCAGTGGTCGAACGACCCTAAGCGTCCGGTAGCCACCGGGCCCGAGTCCGGCTCCATCCGAGTTCCGGCGCGGTAGAGGTTCCCGAGACGTACGCACCCCGGGGTTGTCGTGGGACAGCGGGCGCGAATCACGGGCAGGTGCGGGCTATATCGTTCAGCACCACGCTGTCCGCGGCCGTCACCGGCAGGTCGTACCGGACCGCGACGGTGAGGTACTTGCCCGCATAGAGGCAATGGTTCGCCCGTGCGGGCGGTAGCCATCGGGACGGCGTGCTGTCACCCTTGACCTGATTGGCGCTCGCAGCGGTGGCCAGCAGGTTCGCATCGATATCGTTGGCGAACCGCACCCGGCGCTCGCGCGGCCAGTACACCGCGCCCATATCCCAGGCCGCGGCCAGCGGGTAGATGTGGTCGATCTGGATGTCGCCCGCATCGGCTTTGGTGAATGTGATCCGGTTGCCGGTGTACGGATCGTCGAGCCTGCCCGCGGTGACCACGCAGTTGTTGGTGCCGGACCGAAAGCTCACCCCGGTCAGCTGTCTGCGTAGCACGTTGTTGCGGGTATCGCAGCCGTCGTGTCCACCGGGTCCGTCGTAGTCATCGGTCCAGGACGGACCGAATACGCACCCCTGACCCGCCTGACATCCGCGCTCATAACCACCCGGATGCCCGCGCGCGCCGACGACCCGCACCGAGACGAGCAAATGCTCGAGCTGCACCCGGCTGGGGCTGCCCGGTGTGGGCACGACCGGTTCGGTGCCCAGGTCGGCACATGCAGACATGGCGAGCAGCGCCACTGCGAGCGGGGCACGCATCGTGTGCATGGCGCGCAGCGTGAGCGGGGCACGCAGCGTGCGCATGGCCCGCAGCGTGAGCGGGGCACGCAGCCATCGTCGAATGTCGGCACGCACTGTGCCAGATGTACCCGCATGCACCGACATTCGTAGCACCCAGCTGGAGCGCCTTCACCAGAGGAGCCGGTCAGGGCTCACAACCAGGCGCGCGCCAGCAGTTCGTCATTGGCGACTTCGCTCGTCCGTGGCGGGAATCTGGTCGCCGATATGGACTCCGGGTGCGCGCCATCGTGCCCGATCAGCCACGAGCCGCCGCGCTCCTCGCATTCGGCGATCTTCGCGAAGGTGTTGAGCAGGAACGTGACCGCCTCACGCGGGTCCAGGGTTCGGGCCAGACGCTGAGATTCACCGGGACGCGACAGGTCCAGCCAGACGCCCGATTGGCCGTCGAGTCGCATGCCGACGATCTTGTCGGCATTGACGAAGGTGAATTTGCGCCGTTCCCACGGCGTAGTCGGCGTGAAGCTCTGCTCGAGTACCTGGAGCAGAATCGTCATGCTTTGCCCTCCGCTTCCGTTGACACCCAACTGCGGTTCTCGTGCGATGACCAGCGGATATACCAGTATTCTCCGAATTTTGTCCGAGTGGTAGCGATCAGTCCATCTAGTCGAGGTCAGAGACTGATTCGTGTCCAGCCGGTATCGCTGTGTCCAATCTATATGTGTCTGGCCCTGCATCCTGGAAACTATCGTTGACCAGCGATGTCGCCGCCGTCAGATGTTCACATCCGCGATGCGCGGTCGGTCGGTATGCGCTCGACTTCGCCGGGTAGGTGTCGCGAAACGCGTCGCGGACGGTTGCCGCATCCGGTGCGTCTCGGCCCTCGATTCCGGAGACCACCTCGGCGACGCGCCAGAAGTTCGACGGGACCAGGCGGCCGGAAATCACGGCCGCAAGCGTGACGTCAGCCGCCTCGTCCGGCTTATCGGCCGCTACCAGCGCCAAGCCCAGATCTATATTCGCCGTCGCGATTCGGCGCGGCCGGACCGACGCAGCGCCCGCGAGATCGGCAAGGACATTCCGCGCATACGCCTCGGCGGCGGGATCCCCGATCCATGACAACGTCGTGGCTACGTAGGCGTCGGACTTCGCGGGGTCATAGCGGAAATGGTGTTCGGGTCGATCGGGGACGCGCATCCCGGACACCAACCGGGCGACCTTGCGCAGCGCCCCGTATGTGCCGTGGCTGTCACCGAGCCGCGACAACGCGCGGCCCTCTTGTGCGGTCGCTTGGATGTAGGCCGAGCCATCCGCCGGGGCGATATCCTGCGCGGCGCGTGACAGTTCGGCGGCTACGGCGAACTCACCATTGATGAGCTGTTGCCAGGCGCGTGTTTCCAGGCACCACGCCGAAATCTCCGGGTGGTTCGCTTCGTCGGCGATATCGCGGGCCACGCGCAGCCGCGCCGCCGCGGCCGACAGTTCACCCAGGTCGATATGGCAGGTGCCCGCCAGCAAGGACAGCCAACCGGCTGCGACCAGGAGACGCCGATGTTGGATCAAGGTCTTCTTGCCATCCATCAATCGTGCGGCATAGCCGAGATGCTGCCGGATATCGTCCAGCAGCTCACCGGGCGGACTGGTCGAGTACGCCGACGCCAGATCATCGACAGCCAGTTCCAGGCGGTCGAGGGTGTCACCACCGACATCCGACGCGGCCACGCGCCGAACCCACTCGGCGCCAGCCCGCTCGCCGTCTGCCGATTCGCCCAACGCGGTCGTACGCGGCGATGACAGCGGCGGGCACAGCACGTTTGCCGGACTCGATCAGCGACAGACCAGTGGTGTCGCCACCGCCAGGTGTCATGTCTGCGATGCGAACGAATCGCCCGCGCTCATGTCCGGGTCGACGCGGCAAAGCGCTGATGCCAACCACTCGGACCTGCGATGCTCGGCTGGCATCGCGGCCAGCCCGTGTGTCGCTTCCTCGATTGCCTCGCCTGTGTACCCCAGCAGCGCCAGAACGCCGCCACGCTGCACGGCTCCGAATCCAGTGCTCCACCAGTACATCGACGCGGGGGCCTCGATGCCGTCCGCCGCTTCCGTCGCAGCGTCGGCCAGAGCCAGCGCGCGTTGTGCTCGGCGCGTATGTCCGTGCGAGGCCAATAGCTCGGCTCGCCGCATCCGTCCGTAGGCCGTGATGACGGGGTGCGCGTCCCGTACCGCGAGCGCGGCGTCCGACAGTGCTAGGACTTCGCCGTAATTCCCCGCGCTGACAGTCACGTAGCCCAGAAAGCCCAGGCTGTGCGCAATCCGATCCGGGTCGCGGGACTCCTTCGCCAGGCTCACTGCCGTGCCGAGGCTTCGCCGGGCGGCAGAGTCGGCTCCGATCGCGTGCTCCAGCCATCCCCGATACTGCGTGATCTCTGACGCGAGGCACGCCGCGTTGCTCCGTCCCGTACGCGCCTCACCGGCAAAGGCCTCGGCCATCTCGGCCATGCCCCGGACGGCCGGTAGAACTGTCAAAGCCCCTGCCGCGTCCTCGATTCGGCGCGTAGCCGCCAGCATTAGTGCCACGTCGGACAGGGCGACGGGGTCGACGCTGGCTGGCGCTCGCGCCACCGCCGTCAGCCGCTCCAGGTCCGCGCCCAGCACCCTTTCGTAGGCAGCGACGACACCGGCAGGCACCGGGCGCTGGCCGGTCTCGATGAGTGACAGGTACGCCCGGCTGTAGTAGCTCCGCTCGGCCATAGCGCGCAGCGAGATACCCGCCGCCTCGCGAGCGGCGCGCATCAGCGCACCGGGTTCCATACGACCAAGCCTAACGTGCTCAGTGCAGTAGACGCCTGTGGACGCCGAACTACTCCATTACCGAAAGTCGCACGCCCAGCGTGTTTTTCAGCCCCGCCGCCGGGTCGATGCCATGCCCTCATCGGCACCCCGGCGGTGGGTGCTCACCACCACGGACGGCTGAAGGGGGTCGGGAGATGGAACTGCCCGCGCGATTCGATGACGAAGACGCAAGGAAGCTGGCGATAGCTCCGGACGACGACCAGGGGTACAGCTATCTCCAGCGCGACGACGGGGCATGGTCACTGGTCGATAGCGACGGATGGGAAGTCGAGTTCGCCGAGCCCGACGCCGACGTGCTTTCGGCGATTGCCGCGGCGATGCGCGCGCCGACCGACGTAGACCCGCTGTCCGTCGTGCACAGCGAGACTCGATGAGCAGCGGATGGATCGTGCTCGGGTACGTCGTCGCGATCGGGCTGCCCCTGGCCGTGATCGTCGCGGTGACCTGCTGGCCCGAGCGCATCCCGAAAGACCGTACGGTGCAGGCGATCCGAGCACGTATCGAGGACGAAGATCGGGACCGATGAGCGATCCGAGGCCAGAACAGTTTCGCCGCTACCGACTTCGGTTCCGGACGAGTCGTTTTCACTGCGCCTGGGCGGTGGGTCCGCCGCCACCGGAATTCGATTGTCGCGAGGACGTGTCGGCGAACCAGCGAATGTCGAACCGAATGATCGGCCGCCTTCGGTGTCGACGCCTGACCAGCGGCCGCGGCACCGGCGAGCTGACCGGCATCTCCGGCACCGGCGGTCTCACCGTCGACGCCGATGGCGTGCACCACATCTGGTTCGACTACGAACTCGACTGACCGTCCTCAGACGACGAAGGCCTCGCCGATCTGGCGGGTCAACGTGTCACGGGCCGTGGTGTTCGTTCTCATCGGAGTTGACGCATCTGAGCTGGGGTGCGTCAAGTAGGTGAGAAGGTTTGGGCGGCAAGGTTTCTCATGTAGTTGTCGCAGATTGTTGTTTTTTCACCAGTCGATGGCGTGTGGGCTGATGGGTGGTGGGTCTTGTTCGCGGATCCAGCGGGTCATCGGGTCGCGGTTGCTGGAGGGTTGATAGGGCTGGCCGATCCGGCGGCTGATCTCGGCGCAGAGTTGGTCCAGGTCGTGCGCGTCGTTGGTGCTGGCGAGGCCGCGCCAGCGGGGTTCGCAGAACATGCTGGTCAGGGCGACGATTTCGGGGTAGGGCTGGCGTGAATCCGTGCTCGTCGGCCAGGATCTTCTCCACCCGCCGCCGCAGCCGGCTGACGGTGCCGGTCGAGCGATCGGCCTCGCCCGCGACGGCGGCACGAACCGCCTCCACGACCCGGTCATCGATGCGCGTTGCGCGCCGCCCGGCGGTGCGGCCGTCGACGAGCCCGAGTAGCCCTTCGGTCTCGTAGCTGCGCCGCATCCGCTGAAACTTCCTCAGCGACACCGGATTCCCGGCGGCCTCCAGCTCGGCGACCTTGGCGATCTCCCGCTGCCGCAGCGTGCTGGTTGTAATGTCGTATTCCGGCCGGGGCGTTACCCCTGGATCGGCCCGCGGCGGCACCCCGGACAGCACCTCCACCAGGTGCTGCTCCCACCAGCGGGCCTGGTCTGCCACCTCCGGTGAGAAGCCGTCCAACAGCGCCTGCGCGGGAAGCGGAGCCCGCGTCGAGTCGGCCATCCCGAATCCAGGATCGGCGAACAGGGCGGCTCGCTCGACCGAGGACTCCTCGCCGTCCTCGTCGACGAGCCAGACCGTGGCCGCCGATACCCCGGACACCGCGTAGTGGGCCTCGCCCAAGCGAATTCGGTTGCCGGGCCGCAGATCCGGTGGTCGCGATACCGTCACCGACGGTCTCCGGCGACGGTGACCACGGTCGCCGCGGTCAGCGGAGCCGTGGTCAGATCCGCAGTCAGCGCACCCGACCACAGCAGGTGGAACAGCACCGGAAGCACCGCGATCCGGTCTCCGGCCCGCTCGGCCGTCTCCAGCAGCAGGCCCGGCCGGGCGAACAACCCCATCAACGCGCCGGCGTATTCGCGATGGTGGCACCGTGGATGCCGGTAACCGGCAAGCCAGCGCAGATTCGCCGCCAGCACCGGCTCGAGTGCGCCGACCCTCCGATAGCTCCACCCGACGCTCTCGCATGCCTGCGCGGTGAGCGCGAACGCTTCGGCGTCCTGCGGTTCGATCGCATCATCGGCCCGGACATCGATGACCACGCCGGTTCCGTCGGCCAGCCGGGCGAAGTAGTCCGGGGCGTGACGCCGTTCGCGGCTGCCATCGCGCCAAGTCAGCCAAAAGGGTTGGGAGGCAAAACCGATCACATCATGCGCCTGATCCATGACCATCACTTGGTTGCGTTCCAGCCACGATTCGAACCCGACCATCTCACCCGAGGTAGCCGCCCACCACGATCCTGAAAAGCTACGTTGACCAGGGAACGAGGTGAACCCCCGGACCGGGAGAACCCGCTCGAACTGGATACTCCAGTCCAGAGCGGCCAGCGGGATTCTCCGTTCTTCGATCCCCCGCTTCCCTTGCGCCAGATACCGCACAGCGAACCGGTAGCCGAACGGATGCTCCGCTGTCGACGAAACGGCTACTGTCACATCACATCCCAAGATTGCTCACGGCATCAACGACGGCACTGCAGCGGCCCTGCGTCATGTACGTGAGAAAAACTCAAGATGCGTCCGGTTTGTGAGAATCTGCGTCAAGTGCAGCGAGAACGAACACGTGGCCAGTGACGGGCCATACCAGGTGAGGCTGCGGCCTTCGACCAGGGCAACCGGATGACAAGGAGGCATTGGGTGTTGAGAAGGGATTCTCGACACCCGTCATTCGCCGTGAGCCGACGGCGGCGTAGTGGCCGGTGGCCAATCTAGAGGTTCGACATTGGCAGGCTTCTGAGTGACGTTGGTGTCCCAGTCGAACACTGGAGCCGGAGCGGGCGGGCCCCACTGCTTTGGTGCGACGAACGAGGTGATGCCGGAGAAACTGGCGCCCAGGAATCGGGTGTCACCGCAGAACGCCGCGTGGTCGAAGGAAGTGATGCTGGAGAACTTGGCACCCCCGAACGAGGTGTTGCTGCGAAACTTCGCTTCCTTGAACGAGGTCTCGCCGGAGAATGTCGCTTCCATGAACGTGGTGTCGCGGGTGAATATCGCATTCCGGAACGCGGTGTCGCCGGTGAACGTCGCTTGTTTGAACGAGGTGTCGCCGGTGAACGTCGCATTCCGGAACGCGGTGTCGCCGGTGAACGTCGCTTGTTTGAACCAGGTGTCGCCAGAGAACGTCGCATTCGCGAACCACGCTTCGCCGGAGAACGTCGCATTCGGAAACCAGGCGCTGAGGGAGAACTTCGCATTCCCGAACAGGGCATTACGGGAGAAGGTCGTGTCCACGAACCGGGCATCGCCACAGAAGGTCGCGTTCCTGAACAGGGTATCGCGGGAGAAGGTCGCGTCCATGAACCGGGCATCGCCAGAGAAGGTCGCCTCCACGAACCGAGCGTCGTCGGTGAACGTCGCACCCTCGAACTCGGCGGTGCCAGAGAAGGTCGCGTGGTCGAACGACGTGATGCCGGAGAACGTCGCTTCCTTGAACCGGGCGTTGCCGGAGAAGGTCGCGTGGTCGAACGAGGTGATGCCGGCGAACTCGGCACCCCCGAACGAGGTGTCGTCGGTGAACGTCGCATCCTCGAACCGGGCATCGCCGGAGAACGTCGCGCCGTTGAAATCAGAGTCTTCAAAGTGTGCCGTGCAGAAGTCGAAATCACATGCAGACCAGCTGTATTCAGCGTTGGGGCGCAGATGGGTGACGATGGCGCGGACGATAGTTTTGCGGACTTCGCGGTCGTTTTGCCGGTATTCGAAGTGCTGTTCCCGCTCCGAGCCAGCATCCGGGGTCGGGTGCTTGAGCACTTCCTTGGTCTGGTGGTTGCCGCCGAGTTCGGGTGTATAGGGCAGGCGGAGATACCCGCATAGCACGTCGATGCACTGCTGGCGGCGTAGTCCGTTGGATTCGTCGGCGACACCGGCCATCGCGTATACCCCGGCGATACGGACCGCGACATCGCTGGCGCCGAGCTGCGCGGCCGCGGCGCCGAACCGTTCCACGAACCGACTCTGCTCGACATCCCGCTGGCGCCGGTAGGCGATCACCAACGCGACCACACCACCAACTCCGGCGACCACGGTAAACGCAAGCTTGGTGATATCGATCGGCGCGGCGGCCACATCGCTGGTCGGCGTGATCCTGTGCAGGACCTGGTAGGCGACAAACGCCACGGCTAGTCCGCCGCACAGCGCGCCGGAGACTGCGGAGGACAGTCCGATCCGTCCGACCCGACGGCCGATTACTTTTCGGATCCCTGTGGCGCGGCGGCCGACTGCTTCGTTGCGCTCAACCACCCACTCGAGCATCGCTCGATTCTGGCCGAGCCCCTGCTGCGCGACCTGTTCGACACGCACGTGGAGTCGGCATGGCCCGTACGACAACCGAAGTCTGCTGTTCAGGACGTCTCGCGGTCGCCGGTGGAGCGTCGCATCGCTTCGGAAATCCGTGCAGCCGACTCCGAAATCTGACCGCGCGGAGACCGACGACGGCGTGCCGAAGTCCGAGCGCAGCCGCCGCGATTTCCCCCCACCGTCCGATCTCGCGGCAGCGCTCAACAGGCTGAAGGTTCTGCAGTCGGGTGAGGTGACCGCCGGCCGCCGGCCGCGCGTTGTCGGAGGCACCTGATTGGATGGGGTGATGCTGCACGGTCTGTGGTCGCCGGGATCGGGGTTGCTGCTGTGGCAGGAGGCCCCGGTTGTCGCGCTGCCCGATCCGCTGGGTGCGGTGCTGGTGGCGTCGAAGTTCCGGCATCGGGCGCAGGTGCTGGTCAACGGGGTGGATGCGGAGACCGAGCAGGTTCGGGCGCATGCGATGGTGCCCGCTGCGGCCGCGGTGGCCTTGCGCCAGCGGCTGCCCGTCGAGGCGGTTTCGGGGGATCTGCGGTTTCTCGCGCATGTGGCGCACGGGGTCGAGCGGTGGGTGCGGGCCGGGCGGGTGACACCGGAGCTGCGCCGGGATGACGGGCAGTGGTGGGTGCGATGGCGATTGGTCGGCGGGGAGCGGCAGCGCGCGTGGCTAGCGGAGTTGGCGGTGGCGATGCCGCCCGCACTGCGCGTCGCGGGCAAGCCCGCAATGCTGCTCGAGGATATGGTCACCGAGCTCGCCGATCCGATCGCCAGGGAGCTGATGGATCCGCCGCCGTCGGCGCATCCGCTGGTGGCCGCGCTGATCGATGATGTCGCCCTCGATGGCGGCAGTCATCAACTCGCCGAGGTACTGGAACGCTGGCGGGCGAGTCTGACCGGGGATGAGCCGGAGTTGGTGCTGCGGTTGCTGGAGCCGGAGGGCGATATCGCCTTCGGCGAGGCCGATGTCGATGCTGATGCCGATGATTCGGTGGCGCTGTGGCGACTACAGGTCTGTTTGCGCACCGATGGACAAGCGCCGGATCCGGTTCCGCTGCTGGGTGATCCGGTGCTGGTACGGACGGCGATCGAGAAGCTGGGGGAGGCGACGCGGGCCTATCCGCGACTGCGTGACCTGCCGAACGATCCGCAATCGATGGATCTGCTGCTGCCGACCGAGGTGGTCGCGGATCTGGTCGAGCACGGTGCACACGCGTTGCAGGCCGCCGGTGTCCGGCTACTGCTGCCGCGGGCCTGGAATATCTCCGCGCCGACCATGCGGCTGCGGGTGGACAGCGCCGTCCCCGCCGCGGAGAGCACCGTCGGTATGCGCGGACTCGTCTCCTACCGTTGGGAACTCGCGCTCGGCGATACCGTGCTGACCAAGGCCGAAATGGTCCGGCTGATCCGCTCGAAATCGGATCTGGTGCAGTTGCGCGGCGAATGGGTGCAGGCCGACCACAAGATGCTGGCCGCGGCCGCCCGCTATGTCGCAGCCCATCTCGACGACTCCGAAATCACCTTCGCGGATCTGGTCGGCGAACTCGTCACCGGTCATGTCGAGAAGGTCCCGATCACCGAGGTCACCGCGACCGGCTGGGCCGCGGACCTCTTGGACCGGACCCGCGAACCCGAACCGGTCACTCCGCCGGTCGGCCTCAAAGCGCAACTGCGGCCGTACCAGGAACGCGGCCTCGCCTGGCTCGCCACCATGAGCCGCTATGGCGTGGGCGCAATCTTGGCCGACGATATGGGGCTGGGGAAGACGGTGCAGGTGCTCGCCCTGCTGGTGCACGAACGCGAGACCAGCCGCTCGCGGACCGAAGACGCCGCCCGCACCGGCCAAGAGGTAGGCACCGCGCTACCGGTCGCGGCCAACGAATCTGAGGATTCCGCGCAATACGTTGCGGCGGAAGTCATTTCGCTCAGTGCGGCGCGGCGCGGCGGAGCCGAACGGATCGAGGGCCGCATCCGACCAGACGATGGTGCACCGGGGCCGACACTGCTGGTGTGCCCGATGTCGGTGGTGGGCAACTGGCAGCGCGAAGCCGAGCGGTTCGCGCCGGACCTGCGTGTACTGGTGCATCACGGCGCGGGGCGGCGGGTCGGCGACGAACTCGACGAAGCCGTCGCCGATGCGGATCTGGTGATCACCACCTATTCGCTCCTGGCAAGGGACGCGGTCGAATTGGCCCGCCAGCAGTGGGACCGCGTGGTGCTGGACGAGGCACAGCACATCAAGAATGCCGGGACCAGGCAGGCGAAGGCCGCCCGCGCGCTGCCCGCGCGACATCGGTTGGCGCTCACCGGAACTCCGGTGGAGAACCGGTTGGAGGAGTTGCGCTCGATTCTGGATTTCACGATGCCGAAGGTGCTCGGCAGCGCACAGACCTTCCGTGCCCGCTTCGCCGTGCCGATCGAGCGCGATCGGGACGAGAACGCGATCAGCAGGCTGCGCACCCTGACCCAGCCGTTCGTGCTGCGCCGGGTCAAGACCGATCCCACCGTCATCAGCGATCTGCCGGAGAAGCTGGAGATGACGGTGCGCGCCAACCTGACCGTGGAGCAGGCGGCGCTGTACCAGGCGGTGGTCGACGACATGATGGCCAAACTGAAGGATGCGAAGGGTATGGCGCGCAAGGGTGCCGTGCTCGGCGCGCTGACTCGGCTCAAGCAGGTCTGCAACCATCCCGCGCACTTCCTCGGTGACGGTTCGGGCGTACTGCACCGGGGACGCCACCGCTCCGGCAAGCTCGCACTGGTCGAGGATGTTCTCGATGCGGTGCTCGCGGACGGCGAGAAGGCATTGCTGTTCACCCAGTTCCGGGAATTCGGTGATCTCATCGCCCCGTATCTCATCGAGCGCTTCGGCACCGCGATTCCCTTCCTGCACGGCGGGGTGCCCAAGAAGCAGCGCGACACCATGGTCGAGCGATTCCAGGAGCCGGGCGGTCCGCCGCTGATGCTGCTATCGCTCAAGGCCGGTGGCACCGGACTGAATCTCACCGCCGCCAATCATGTTGTGCACCTGGATCGCTGGTGGAATCCGGCGGTCGAGAACCAGGCCACCGACCGGGCCTTCCGGATCGGTCAGCAGCGCAATGTGCAGGTGCGCAAGCTGATCTGCGTCGACACCATCGAGGAGAAGATCGACGAGATGATCAGCGGCAAACGTCAACTCGCCGATCTGGCCATCGGCGCCGGGGAGAACTGGATCACCGAATTGAGTACCGACGAACTGCACCAGCTGTTCGCCCTCGGCGCCGAGGCGGTCGGCGATTGAGCCCCTTCGAGGATTACCGCAAGTACGGCAAGCGCCGTCCGGTCAAGGGCAAGGTCGAAGCGCGCAGCCGCCGTGGCGGATTCGGGCGCACCTGGTGGGGCAAGGCGCTGATCGAGGCGGTCGAGGCGATGGCCGAACCCGGTCGCCTGGCCCGCGGCCGCACCTACGCCAGGGCCGGGCAGGTGGTGAGCTACCGGATCGAACCGGGCGCGGTCACCGCGGAAGTGCAGGGAAGTCAGCCGCGCCCGTTCACCGCGGTCTTCGCCATTCGGCCGCTGCGCGATGCGGAACTGGAACTGCTCATCGAGACCATTCGGACCGCGCCCGGCGTGCTCGCCGAAATCGCCTCCGGCGCTTTGCCGATAAGCCTGGGCGAACATCTGCTCCCGACGACGGCCGCGGACCTCGACTTCTCGTGCACCTGCCCGGACCCCGGCTGGCCGTGTAAGCATGTGGCGGCGGTCTGCTATCTGCTCGCCGAACGTCTCGACGAGCGTCCCCGCGAAATCCTCACCCTGCGCGGCCTCGACCTGGATACGCTCATTATCGGCATCGAACGCGATACCCGCCCGGCGGTATCCGACGATCCCTACGGCGATCGGACGCACTTGCCCGACCTGCCGAACGTCGAATTCCGTCCCGCCATCGACGATCTGGATCCGATACTGCTGCGCCGGGCGCTACGGATGATCGCCGAGGACGAGCCGATGGCCGCGGCCGGGCTGCGTGATCTGCGCGCGCTCTATGACGCGCTGGAGCGCTGATCGCGGTTCAGCGCCGTTCGACGGGCCCGGCAACCAGTACGGCCGCGAAACACAGTGTCGCGAGGCCGGATACCGCGATCGCCGGTTCGGGAAAGTAGAGCGCCGCAATCCAGCACAGGCCGCCAGCTCGTTGAGCACCTCTTCGCCAGCGGAGTCATCACCATTGAAGGTGTGCACGACGAGCAGGTGTGCTGCTCCGATCAGCCCGACGAGTGCGGCACCCGTGATCTGAACGGGTGCGGCCCAGCGGGCGGATGTGCTGGCGCTCGGTGCGGGCGATGTGGTCATCGCGGTCATCGCGACCTCCGTAAATGCGGACGATTATGGCGCGCCCCAAGAACAGAACAAAAATTATGTTATAGGCTGTCGAGCGTGGCGGGCAAGACTTCATGGCTGGAATCAGGGCTGGTGATCCTCGGCACAGCCGGGCCGACCGGGCTCACGATCGACAAACTGGTCGCGGCGACCGGACTCAGCACCGGTTCGTTCTACCACCACTTTTCGGGTATGTCCGGCTACAAATCCGCGCTGCTCGGCCACTTCGAGGAGCAGCACACCACGCGATATCTGCGCGAGATCGAGGCGGCCGACCTCGATCCGCGCGGCCGACTCGAACTGCTCATCGATCTGGTGCTCGAGGATGACGAGCCCGCCAGCATCGAGGTGGCCGTGCGCGCTTGGGCGCTGGACGATCCGATCGCCGCCGCGGCGAAGGAACGCGTGGACAGCACCCGGCTCGGTGTCCTGCGCACCCTGCTCATGGACTGCGGATACGCCGAGGACGCGGCCGAGGAGACGGCGCAGATCCTCTACCTGCTCGTACTCGGCGCGGGCAATGTACTGCCGACCGTGCCACCCGAACGGTTGCGCATCCTCTGCCGCCGGGTCCTGTCATGACCATCGATGATCTCGGCGCGGACGTCGCGCTCGGCCGTCCGGTTCGACGGGTGGTGTCGCTGGTTCCGTCCTTGACCGAAGCCATCGCGGTGAGCCGTCCCGAAATCCTTGTCGCGGCAACGGTTTGGTGTACGCATCCCGACGATCTGGACGTGGACCGGGTGCGCGGCACCAAGAACCCGAATGTGCGCCGAATCATCGAACTCGCGCCGGATCTGGTGGTGTGCAATCAGGAAGAGAACCGGCGCATTGACGTCGAGCGCCTGCGCGATGCGGATATACCGGTGTGGGTCACCAAAATCGAGACGTTGGCGGAAGGCTTCGCCTCGCTGCGCCGACTATTCACCGAGGCATTGGGCGGCCAGGTGCCGGATTGGCTTGTCGAAGCCGAATCATCCTGGGCCACACCACCTCCCGAACCGGGGCGCAATACGGTGATCCCGATCTGGCGCAATCCCTGGATGGTGGTCGGTCATGACACCTTCACCGGCGACCTGGCCGCGCGCCTCGGACTCCGCCTCGTGCACGCCGACCGCCCCGGGCGCTACCCGCACGTCGCCGAGGACGAGTTGACCCGCGACGTCGAACTCGTCCTTCTACCGGATGAGCCCTACGCATTCACCAGATCGGATGGCCCCGAAGCCTTCCCGGGCCTTCCGGTCGCCCTGGTCGAAGGCCGCAGCCTCACCTGGTACGGACCGTCACTCGCCACGGCCCGGGACACATTGACCCGCCAGATCGGCGAGGCCTTCGTCACCTGAGGATGGTCAGTCGAGTTCGTAGTCGAACCAGATGTGGTGCACGCCATCGCTGTCGACAGTGAGACCGCCGGTGCCGGAGATGCCGGTGAGCTCGCCGGTGCCGCTGGTCGGGACAATCGTGAAGAATTCGGCGGTGCGATCGGAGCCGTGGGTGGTTGCCGAATGCGCGAAGTTGAATCTGCCCGCGCGATCGTGCAGCGCGCCCTCGAACGACTCCATGGCGACATAGGTCCCGGTACCCGTCGCCTGGTCGAAGGCGGCGGTGAACAGGGTCGCCGAGCGTCCGGTGATCTCACCGGCGTATTCCTTCGAGATGGTAGCGATGCCGACCGGCAGGGCGGTGGTGATGGCCGGATCCGGCACGACGTCTGTGGGGACGAAGGAGGCGACGGCGAAGGTGCCGGTTGCTTTCATGCGGCAGATGGTAACGATCGGCACCGACAAGTTCGGCTCGCGCTATGCCGCCCTGGTGAAGCGGTAATCGGCCAGGTCGAAGTGCCCGCTGCGCCAAGCGGCTTCGACTGTCGTGGTCGGACGCAGCGGCACATCGCCGTGTTTGTCGAAGTAATAGCTGTTGGCCGATGCGCAGCTGTCCTGCCAGAAGACCTGTCCGCCGCGCCGGGCCAGCATCTCCTGGAAGAACCGGTCATTGGCCTCGCGGGTGACCTCGATTCGGGTGGCATTGTCCGCCCGCGCATGCCGCAGGCAGCGCATGATGTGGCGGGTCTGGTTCTCGATCAGGGCGAAATAGGACGACCCGTTGTAGCCGTAGGGGCCGATGATCGAGAAGAAGTTCGGGAAGCCCGGCACGCTCACGCCCTCATACGCCTGTAAACGGTTGTCGTCCCACCACTTTTCGAGATCGAGGCCGTCGACGCCGCGCAGATCGTAGGTCGGCATATTGCCGGACTCCATCACCTTGAAGCCGGTCGCCAGAATCAGCACATCGGCCGGGTGCTCGGTGCCGGTGGCGGTGCGCACGCCGGTCGGTGTGATCGCGGCGATCGGGTCGGTCTCCAGCGTGACATTCGAACGATTGAAGGTGGCCAGGTAGTCATTGGAGAAGCTGGGCCGCTTACATCCCAATCCATAACGTGGTGTGAGCTTTTCGCGGATCGCCGGGTCATCGACCTGGTTGTGCAGATGGGCCAGCCCCGCGCGCTCGGCGATCCGCGCCATCGGCACCGTGCCGTAGTAGTGCGCCGAGATCGGGAAGGTGAATTCGACGTAGGTCTGGCTGAGCAGTCGGGTCAGTGTCCGGCCGCCCGGCATTCGCAGCGCCCACCGGACCGGCCGCGGCAATGCCATATCCGGGCGGGGCAGGCACCAGATCGGCGTGCGCTGGAATACCGTCAAATGCGCTACCCGGGGCGCGATTTCGGGAATAACCTGCACCGCCGATGCCCCGGTGCCAATGATCGCGACGCGCTTGCCGCGCAGATCTTGTTCGTGATCCCAGCGCGAGGTGTGCATGGTGACACCGGCGAAGTCGGCGACGCCCGGGATCTCCGGCAGCTTGGGCCGGGTGAGCACACCGGTCGCGCTGATCAGAAACCGCGCGGTCAGCTCCGCGCCCGCGCCGGTGCGCAACCGCCACAGCTGCCCGTCCTCGTCGAACGCCGCTTCGGTAATGCTGGTGCCGAACCGGATTCGGGAACGCAACTCGTATTTGTCCACGCACGATTCGGCGTAAGCCTTCAGCTCGTGTCCGGGTGCGTACACCCGCGACCAACTGGCCCGCTGATCGAAGGAGAACTGATAGCTGAATGACGGAATATCCACCGCCACACCGGGATAGGTATTCCAATGCCAGGTGCCGCCCGCGCCATCGGCCTCGTCGACGATGCGGAAGTCCTCGAATCCGGCCTCCCGCAACTTGATCGCCGCTCCTATCCCGGAGAATCCGGCCCCGACGATGATCACCTCGTGATCGATACCGTTGCGCCCGCCCGTCGCCCGATCATCACCCCGCATCGAATCGCTCCGCGCCGCCGCATTCATGGGAACTCCTTTGTTCGGCCGAGGTACGCCGAATCCGCAATCGCCCGGCATCGGCAACCCCGGCGGATCCGATCGGTATCGCCCCGACCAAACTGTCCGCAGCTGCCATCAATTAGGCGCTCGACGCGGTAGCTTGTCAACGAACCGAGTTCCGGATCAGCTCGGTCAGTTGTGTGAAACCTTTGCCATCGGCGTATCAGGATTCGATTCGGTAGGTTCGCTGGGCGTTGGTGCGCAAGATCTGTTCGAGTTCGGTCCGGCCGCCACCATGCTCGGTGATCGCGGTGCTGATGATCTCGACGCTGTCGGGGATGGTCGTTATCGGTTTGTCCACGGGGAAATTGGATCCCCAGATCAGGCGATCGGGTCCGAATACGTCATAGGCGTGCTCGAAGAGCGGGCGAATCCGGTCCAGTAGCACGGGAACGGGGGTCGAGGTGCCGCGTCGTGGCACCGGGTGGCCGAGCACGGGCATCATGAGGCCGCTGACTTTGGCCACCACATTGGCATTTTCGGCGAGCGCGGTGAGGTCGTCACGCCAGCGGATGAACAATTCGCGGCGCTGGCTCGGATTGGCGCCGGTGTGTTTGCCGATCGGACCGAAGATGCCCGCCGGGGTAGCGAGATGGTCGAGCACGATCGGCACCTCGGGATAGCGCTGGGCCAATGCGGTCAGATCCGGTAGTGCGTGCGAATACAGCCAGGCTTCGAAGGTGAGCCCGCGCTCGGCCAGCAGTGCGAATCCGTTCAGGAATGCCTTTGTGGTGAGCGCGCTTTCGATCTTCGTATACGGCCGCACGCCCGAATCGGGGTGATGCGCCACATGCGCGCGAATGCCGCGCAGCAGCGGTGCTGCGGCGGCGTGCGCATCGAGGAGTTCGGCGAAATCCGGTGCCGCGGGATCTGCGGCGCCGATGATCGCGCCGAGGCCGGGATTGTCGCCGCCGAATGGCAGCCGGGCCACCCACGCCGTCTCCTCGGACCTATCCGGCCCGGTCCAGGCGACCTCGATGTGCACGATCGCCTCGACCGGCAGGTCAGCGGCATCCGCGCGATAGTTCGCCGGCAGGTATTCCTGCGCATAAGCCGAAGGATCCCCGACGAATTCGCGATCCTTACGCGGTGCCAGCCATTTGGCCACATCGATCGGCAGCGGCACCGCCCGGAACATCTTCGCGACCGGGCTGAATTCACGGGGCGTGGTGAATGGGTCCCATTGATGAATATGCGCGTCGATTATCCGGATGTCCGATAGCGCCATGTCCGCCGTCCCCAATCGTGTCGAAGCCCTGACGTCGCGATTGTCACATGTGCGTATTCGGTCGCGTTCGCAATCAGCGGGACCCGTACGCGGACAGGAAGGTCCGCACCGCCGCGTCGGCGATATCGCGCTGTTCGGCCGCGCTCACCTCGCGGGTGCCGAGCCGGGACCGGGCCTCCAGCGGCGCGGTGAGCAGTGCGAGCAGCTGTTCGGCGGCCTGCGCCGGATCGTTGGTCCGCAGACGACCGGAAAGGGCGAGTCGAGCGAGCCGATCGGCCAGCGCTTCGGCAATGCGTCGCGAGGTGCGCTCCAGCACGGTGTCGGCCAGGTCGGGGAAGGCCGCGAGCTGCGCGTAGGTCAGCGCGCGCAGCGAACGGGCGCGGTCGCTCGAGCACTCGGCGAGCAGCGCTCGCGCCGTCTCGGTGAGGGTGGCGGTGAGGTCGTCGCCGGGTGCGCGGAGTCGGTCGATGATCGCCAGGGTCTCGGCGGATACGGCATCGGCGGCGGCGAGTACGGCCTGCCGGAACAGGGTCTGCTTGTCATTGAGGTGGTTGTAGACCGTCGGCTTGGCGACACCTGCCTCGTCCGCGATCTCCTGCACACACGCCTTGTCGTAGCCGCGCCGCGCGAAGACGGTGAATGCGACGTCCAGGATCGCCTGCCGCTTATCGATGCGGCCGCGCGCCGCCGTCGTTCCCGTCACTCCTGCATGTTAGCGCCTGCGCGGCCTTGAATGAACTTGCGGGTTCACTCTTGTGCATTGACCGGTCAGTTATCTAGATTGAACTCGCTAGTTCAAACAAGGAGGCATCCATGATCGTTCATCTGCTGCGCTTCGGTTTCCGTGCCGAGACCACCGAGGAACAGAAGGCCGAGGTGCTGGCACTCATGCAGCGCACGGCATCGGTCGAATCGGTCTCATTCGCTACCGTCGGCCAGAATCTGGGCGACTCCAGCGACGAGGAGTTGACCCACGCCTACTGCGTCGGCATCGAAGACTTGTCCGCCCTGGAGCGCTATCTGCACGATCCGGTGCACCTGGCCGGTGATCCGCAGATCATCCCGCACTTCCAGAAGCTCGCCATCGGACCCGACGTCTCGGATGACCCGGATCCCGAACTGCGCCAGAAGATCATGGCGCTGAACGAGGCGAAGTTGGCGAAGTACCCGCAGTGGGCGCGTCAGATGGATTCGATTCCGGAGGTGCGAATCTTCTGATCACCCAACCTATTTCACACGTTGCGGCGGTATTGGCCGCCGACGGTGAAGAAGGTGTCGGTGATCTGCTGCAGGGTGCAGACTCGGGCGGCGTCCATCAGGACCTCGAAGATGTTGTCGTCGGTGCGGGCCACCGCGTCCAGGCGGGCGAGGGCGGCGTGTGCGGCGTCGCGATGGGTGTTCTGGAATTCGCGCACACGCTCGAGCTGTGACTGCTTCTCCGCTTCGGTGCCGCGCGCCAATTCGATGACCCGATGTGGTTCCCCGTGCGGGTTGCGGAAGGTGTTGACGCCGATGATCGGCAGTGAGCCATCGTGTTTGCGGTGCTCGTACCGCATGGATTCATCCTGGATCTTGCCGCGCTGGTAGCCGGTCTCCATGGCGCCGAGGACTCCGCCGCGCTCGCTGATGCGATCGAATTCGGCGAGTACGGCCTCCTCGACGAGATCGGTCAGTTCATCGAAGAGAAAGCTGCCCTGGAGCGGGTTTTCGTTCATCGCGATGCCCCACTCGCGGTTGATGATGAGCTGAATGGCCAGCGCACGGCGCACCGATTCCGCGGTGGGCGTGGTCACCGCCTCGTCATAGGCATTGGTGTGCAGGCTGTTGCAGTTGTCGTAGATGGCGATGAGCGCCTGCAAGGTGGTGCGAATGTCGTTGAAGCTCATCTCCTGTGCGTGCAGTGAGCGGCCCGAGGTCTGGACGTGGTACTTCAACTTCTGCGAACGTTCGTTGGCGCCGTAGCGATCTCGCATGGCAATGGCCCAGATCCGCCGGGCGACCCGGCCGATGACCGAATACTCCGGATCCATGCCATTGGAGAAGAAGAACGACAGGTTCGGTGCGAAGTCGTCGATCTGCATCCCGCGCGCGAGATATGCCTCGACATAGGTGAATCCATTGGCCAGCGTGAAGGCCAGCTGACTGATCGGATTCGCACCGGCCTCGGCGATGTGATAGCCGGAGATCGAGACCGAGTAGAAATTGCGAACGCTGTTGCGCACGAACCATTCCTGGATATCGGCCATCATGCGCAGGCTGAATTCGGTGGAGAAGATGCAGGTGTTCTGTCCCTGGTCCTCTTTGAGGATGTCGGCCTGTACGGTGCCGCGCACCGTCGCCAGGGTCCGCGCGGTGATGTCTTTGGCCTCCTCGGCGGTGGGCTCGCGGCCCTCGGCCGTCGAAAAGCGTTCCAGCGCTTGGTCGATGGCGGTATTGAGGAAGTAGGCCAGGATGGTCGGGGCCGGGCCGTTGATCGTCATCGAGACCGAGGTGGTCGGCGCGGTCAGATCGAAGCCGTCGTAGAGCGCCTTCATATCGTCGAGGGAGGCGATGGAAACACCCGAGGTGCCCACCTTGCCGTAGATATCCGGACGTTCGGCGGGGTCGTGACCGTAGAGCGTCACCGAATCGAAGGCCGTGGAAAGCCTGGTCGCCTCGGCATGTTCGCTGAGCACCTTGAACCGCCGATTGGTGCGGAACGGATCGCCCTCGCCCGCGAACATCCGCGCGGGATCCTCGTTATCGCGCTTGAACGCGAACACGCCCGCGGTGAACGGGAAGCGGCCGGGCAGATTTTCCGAACGCAGGAACCGCAGCAGTTCACCGTGGTCGGTGAATCGGGGCAGCGCGACGCGCGGAACGGAATTGCCGGACAATGTCTCCCGCCGCAGCGGGGTATGGATCTCGCGATCGCGGACCCGCACCACCTGCTCCTCGCCCCGATAGGACTCGGCGAGTGCGGGCCAGTCCGTGAGCAGTGCGGCATTGTCGGCATGCAGTGCGGCGCGCGCCTTTTCGGCCAGCTCGGCCACCGCGGTCGCCTCGGGCAGTTCGGCCGCCACTTGGTCGAGGCGCTGCAAGCGTTGTGCCGCGACGATTTGTTCGGCGGTCACGGCGTGGTAGTCACGCACCGTTTCGGCGATCTCGGCGAGATAGCGCACCCGGGCGGGCGGAATGATCTGCGCGAATCTGGTGGAGGCGCGAGTATTCACCTTCGGAAGTACGCCCGGCTCCATGGGCAGACCGCGCGCGGCGAGCAATCCGGTGAGGTGTTGGTAGAGCGCGGTCACCCCGTCATCGTTGAAGGTGGCCGCGCTGGTGCCGAATACCGGCATAGCCTCGGGAGACTTCGCGAACTCCTCGCGATTGCGTACCAGCTGGCGCGATACGTCCCGCAGTGCGTCCTCGGCGCCGCGGCGCTCGAACTTATTGATCGCCACCACATCCGCGAAATCCAGCATATCGATCTTCTCCAGCTGGGAGGCCGCGCCGAATTCCGCTGTCATCACATACATCGCCACATCGACGTGGTCGGTGATCGCGGCGTCGCCCTGGCCGATGCCCGGGGTTTCCAGGATCACCAGGTCGTATCCCGCTGCCTTGCATGCGGTCACGATGGCATCGATATTCTGCGGCAATTCGTGGCCACCGCGAGTGGCCAGCGAACGGAAGAAAATGTGCTCGCCGTCGAGGGCGTTCATCCGGATGCGGTCGCCGAGCAGCGCGCCGCCGCCGCGCCGCCGGGTCGGATCCACCGCGAGAATCGCGACCCGCAGTTTGTCCTGCTGATCCGAACGCAGACGCCGCACCAATTCGTCGGTGAGCGAGGACTTTCCGGAGCCGCCCGTGCCGGTGATACCGAGGACCGGCACGGTGCGCGCGGCGGCGGCCGTGGCCAGGGCCTGCCGATCGGATTCCGGCAGCGTGTCCTGCTGCAGGCAGGTGATCGCACGGGCGAGTGCGGCCCGCTCACCGGCGAGCACCGCGTCCAGCACCGGTGGCTCGGTGGCGAGATCGATATCGCAGGCACGAATGAGCTGATTGATCATGCCGGGCAGGCCGAGTCGCTGGCCGTCCTCGGGGGAGAAGATGGTGACACCGGATTCGGCGAGTCGCGCGATCTCCTCGGCGACGATCACCCCGCCGCCGCCACCGAAGATCCGAACATGTTCGGCTCCTGCCTTTTTCAGCGCATCGGCGAGATATTCGAAGTATTCGACGTGTCCGCCCTGATACGAACTCACCGCGACGCCTTGGACATCCTCGGTGAGCACCGCGTCGACGACCTCGCTGACCGCGCGATTGTGCCCTAGGTGAATGACCTCGGCACCCTGCGCCTGCAGAATCCGCCGCATGATGTTGATCGCGGCATCATGCCCGTCGAATAGCGCGGCCGAGGTCACGAATCGGACGGGATGGGTGGGCGTGTGGAGCGCGGTGCTATCGGCCACGGGGTCCTCCGGGGGAGATCCTGTATGGCGCCCGATACTAGGACGTCAAACTAATCTTACGGTGATGGCGGTCACAGCGCTAGGTAAACGCGCCCTGGCGACCACTGGTGGGTTTCTCGAAAAGAGGAAGCCGTCGGTGGCCGCATGGCTGTCGAATAATTCGGTTCACCGTGACCGCAACTCGCGACATTCGCCTGGACTCGAGTTCCGATGGACAGTGGCGGCATGGGCTGCGCTCTTCGCGGGCTCCTCGGTTCGGACGAATTCGCAAGGTGGTGCAATCGGGATGAGTGCAGACGCGTCGCGCGAGGCTCCGAAGTCCGGTGCGGTCCGACGGTGGATCACCGAGTGCGTCGATCGGATCGCATGGTGGTGTGAAATCGGCTCCGGAGCGTGGACCGCGGTGGAGGCACCAGCGGTCGCCACCGGTATGCGCGATGCCGTCGCGGTCGCGGCGATCACCGAATTCGGCTCGCCGACCGGGTGAAGGCATCGAAGAGCCGCTGACCACGGCGGACCGGTTCATCTCGAGGATTTTGCGCCCGCGCTCGGGCATCAATGCGCTCATGACGGGTCTGCGCAGCACCGCCCACACCGGGAGGTCGTACCGGGGTCGTAGTTCGCTCGGCGGTTGCCGTGGGATCGATCACACTCCGTCCGCGCCTCTATTTTTACTTGGACATCCAACTATAGGATCCCCGTAGATCGCGCGATGCGCGACGTCGACTACGAGAACAGGACTGGCATGGTTCGCGAACTGACTCATTACATCGGCGGACAGCATGTCGCCGGGGGCTCGGGCAACTTCGGCGATGTCTTCGATCCGAATACCGGCGAGGTGCAGGCGCGAGTGCCGCTGGCGTCCAGGGCCGAGGTCGATGCCGTCATCGCGAATGCCGCCGAGGCGCAGCAGGTGTGGGCCGCGTTCAATCCGCAGAAGCGGGCGCGGGTGCTGATGAAATTCCTGACGCTGGTGCAGGACGAGATGGATTCCCTTGCGGCCCTGCTGTCTTCCGAGCACGGCAAGACCATTGCCGATGCCAAGGGCGATATCCAGCGCGGCATCGAGGTCATCGAATTCGCGGCGGGTATCCCGCATCTGCTCAAGGGCGAGTACACCGAGAGCGCGGGCACCGGGATCGATGTCTACTCCATGCGTCAGCCGCTCGGCGTGGTCGCGGGGATCACCCCGTTCAACTTCCCGGCCATGATCCCGCTGTGGAAGGCCGGCCCGGCGCTGGCATGTGGAAATGCCTTCGTGCTCAAGCCATCCGAGCGCGACCCCTCGGTGCCGCTGCGACTGGCCGAGCTGTTCCTCGAGGCCGGTCTGCCCGCGGGTGTGTTCAACGTGGTCAACGGCGATAAGGAAGCGGTCGACGCGATCCTGCACTCGCCGACCGTCAAGGCCGTCGGCTTTGTCGGCTCCACCCCGATCGCGCAGTACATCTACGAGACCGCCACCGCGAACGGCAAGCGCGCGCAATGCTTCGGCGGCGCCAAGAACCACGCGATCGTCATGCCCGATGCCGACCTCGACGATGTCGCCGACCAGTTGATCGGCGCGGGTTACGGCTCGGCGGGCGAGCGCTGTATGGCCATCTCGGTCGCCGTCCCGGTCGGCCAGGAGACCGCGGATCGCCTGCGCGAGAAGCTGATCGAGCGGATCGCCAAGCTGAATGTCGGACGCTCCGACGACGCGGGCGCCGACTTCGGCCCGCTGGTCACCAAGGACGCGCTCGGCCGGGTCGAAAACTACATCCAGATCGGCATCGACGAGGGCGCCGAACTGGTGATCGACGGCCGTGGCCTGGCGGTGGACGGCGGCGAGGGCGGTTACTTCACGGGCGCGACGCTTTTCGACCAGGTCACCCGGGAAATGCGGATCTACAGGGAAGAGATCTTCGGTCCGGTGCTCTCGATCGTGCGCGCCGAGGACTACGACGAAGCACTCGCCCTGCCCAACGAGCACGAGTACGGCAATGGTGTCGCGATCTTCACCCGCGACGGTGACACCGCACGCGATTTCGCCGCCCGCGTGCAGGTCGGCATGGTCGGCATCAATGTGCCGATTCCGGTGCCGATCGCGTACCACACCTTCGGTGGCTGGAAGCGCTCCGGTTTCGGCGATCTGAACCAGCACGGCCCGGATTCGATTCGCTTCTACACCAAGACCAAGACGGTCACCCAGCGCTGGCCCTCCGGTCTGAAGGACAGCAACCACTTCGTCATTCCGACGATGGACTGACCGAGCGATCCGACGGGAGGTTGACGATCGTGTTCGCACTCGACGACGACGAGCGCGCCATCACCGCGATGGCGCGCGACTTCGCCGACGAATACCTCGCCCCGAACGCCCTGGAATGGGATGAGCAGAAGCACTTTCCGGTGGATGTGCTGCGCAAGGCGGGCTCGCTCGGCATCGGTGGCATCTACATCGGCGAGGATGTCGGTGGCTCCGGACTGCGCCGGCTCGACGCCGTGCGCATCTTCGAGCAGCTGGCCACCGGCTGCCCGGCCATCGCGGCGTATATCTCCATCCACAACATGGTTTCGTGGATGATCGACAGCTACGGCAATGCGGAGCAGCGCAACCACTGGCTGCCCCGACTGACCTCGATGGAATGGCTCGGCAGCTACGCACTCACCGAGCCGGGTGTCGGATCGGATGCGGCGGCCCTGAGTACCAAGGCCGTTCGCGATGGTGACGACTATTTGCTCACCGGGGTGAAGCAATTCATCTCCGGCGCGGGCAGTACCGACGTGTACGTCATCATGGCGCGTACCGGCGACGCTGGTGCACGCGGGATTTCGGCGTTCATCGTTCCGGCCGATACCCCGGGAATTTCCTTCGGCGCCAATGAGAAGAAGATGGGCTGGAATGCACAGCCCACCCGTCAGGTGATTCTGGACAACGCCAGAGTGCCCGCCGCCAATATGCTCGGCAGCGAGGGCAATGGCTTCCGTATCGCCATGAACGGACTCAATGGCGGCAGGCTCAATATCGCCGCCTGCTCGCTCGGCGGCGGCCGGTCGGCGCTGGACAAGTCGGTGGCATACCTGGCCGAGCGCAGGGCATTCGGCAACCGACTGCTGGACAATCCGGCACTGCAATTCCAGCTCGCGGATATGCGCACCTCGCTGGAAGCCGCACGGACTCTGCTATGGCGAGCCGCGGCCGCGTTGGATGCGGATGCCGATGACAAGGTCGAATTGTGCGCCATGGCAAAACGATTCGCGACCGACGCCGGATTCGAGGTCGCGAACAAGGCGCTGCAATTGCACGGCGGGTACGGCTACCTGGCCGAATACGGCGTGGAGAAGATCGTCCGCGATCTGCGGGTGCACCAGATTCTGGAGGGCACCAATGAAATCATGCGGGTGGTCGTCGCCCGCTCGGTGGTAGGAGCAGCATGAACGAGTCCGAAGTCATTATCGACAAGCGTGACGGGCTCGGTCTGATCACGCTGAACCGGCCCAAGGCCATCAATGCGCTGAATCATCCGATGGCCCTCGCCATTACCGCGGCATTGCAGGCCTGGGTGGATGATGACGAGGTGCAGACCGTGGTCGTCACCGGTGCCGGGGAGCGCGGGCTGTGCGCGGGCGGCGATATCGTCGCCATTCACAATGACGCGAAAAGCGGTGCCACCACGGCCGATTCGGCTACCGGTGTCTTCTGGCGCGACGAGTATGTGCTCAATGCGTTGATCGGCCGCTATCCGAAGCCGTATGTCGTGATCATGGACGGCATTGTGATGGGTGGCGGCGTCGGACTTTCCGGCCACGGCAGCCACCGCATCGTCACCGAACGCTCCAAGATCGGCATGCCCGAGGTAGGTATCGGCTTCGTCCCCGATGTCGGCGGCACCTACCTGCTCGCCCGCACCCCCGGTGAAATCGGCACGCACGTCGCACTGACCACCGCGCGGATGAGTGCCGGTGACGCCATTGCCGCGGGCTTCGCCGACTACTACGTGGCCTCGGAAGACATTCCGGCATTGCTGGAAACGCTGCGGACCGAGACCGCGGAGATCGCCATCGCCAAATTCGCCACGGACGCACCGGAATCCGGACTCCTGGCCCAGCAGGACTGGATCGACGCCTGCTACAGCGCGAATACCGTCGAGGAGATCGTCGATCGGTTGCGGTCACACGAATCGCCGGAGGCCGCCAAGGCGGCCACCGAACTGCTCGCCAAATCGCCCGTGGCGCTGAAGGTGACGCTGCGTTCGCTGCGCGCGGCCCGCGCCGCGACAAGCCTCGAGGCGGTGCTGAACGAGGAGTACCGGGTGTCGATCGCCGCGCTGTCCTCGCATGATCTGGTCGAAGGCATTCGCGCGCAGGTGATCGACAAGGACCGCAATCCGCAGTGGTCGCCCGCGGCGCTCGCCGATGTCACCGCCGCGCAGGTCGACGCGTACTTCGTCGCATTGGGCGACAGGGAACTGGGTTTGCCGCAGCGCAGCGCGCGCGGCGACCGGACAACACCGGAGGAAAACAAGTGACGAAGAAGATCGGTTTCCTCGGTCTCGGCCATATGGGCGGGCCGATGGCCGCGAACCTGGTCAAGGCCGGCTATGACGTACTCGCCTTCGACCCGGTTCCCGCCGCACAGGAGCAGGCGCGCAAAGACGGTGCCACCGTGGTGGATTCGGCCGCCGCGGCCGCCGCTGGCCGCGATGTCGTGATCACCATGCTGCCCAACGGCAAACTGGTGCTCGACGTCTACGCCGACCTGCTGCCCGCCGCCGCTGCCGGCACCCTGTTCATCGACTGCTCCACCATCGATGTCGCCGACGCCAAGGCGGCGGCCGTCCTCGCCGGCAATGCGGGTCATCGCGCACTGGACGCGCCGGTCTCCGGTGGTGTCGCGGGTGCCGCCGCCGGCACGCTGACCTTCATGGTCGGCGGCGGCGAGGCCGACTTCGCCGATGCGCTCGACGTGCTCCAGGTGATGGGCGGCAAGGTCGTGCACTGCGGCGGCTCCGGCGTCGGCCAGGCCGCCAAGATCTGCAACAACATGCTGCTCGGCATCTCGATGATCGGCCTGTCCGAGGCCCTGGTCCTCGGCGAGAAGCTGGGCCTGAGCCACCGGTCCTTCTTCGATGTGGTCTCCACCGCCTCCGGCCAGAGCTGGGCGCTGACCAATTACTGTCCGGTCCCCGGTCCGGTGCCGACCAGCCCGGCCAATAACGACTACCAGCCCGGATTCGCCACCGCGCTGATGACCAAGGACCTGGGTCTGGCCGCGAACGCCTTGCGCGATAACGACGTCGACGGTCAACTCGGACTGCTCGCCGCCGAGATCTACGCCCGTTTCAACCAGGCGCAGGCAGGAAGGGACTTCTCCGCTATCGTCACCGATATCCGCAACCGTTCCGACCAAGAGGGTGCCTAAAGATGGATGTATCGCGAAGCGATTCCGTGGGGGATGGCGGCCGGGCGACGAGTGGGCGTGAATTCGAGACGATTCTGCTGGAGCGCAAGGGGCGGGTCGGCTGGATCACGCTGAACCGCCCGAAGGCGCTGAACGCGCTGAACGCGCAGGTCCTCGACGATGTCATTGCCGCGCTCGACGAACTCGAGCACGATGACGCGATCGGCGCCATCGTCATCACCGGTTCGGAGCGGGCCTTCGCGGCCGGCGCCGATATCAAGGAGATGCAGCCCAAGTCGTACATGGACATGTTCATGAACGACTACTTCGCTCGCTGGGACCGGCTGGCGCAGTTCCGCAAGCCGACCATTGCCGCTGTCGCCGGATACGCCCTCGGCGGCGGCTGCGAGCTGGCCATGATCTGTGACATCCTGCTCGCCGCCGATAACGCGAAATTCGGTCAGCCGGAGATCAAACTCGGCGTCATTCCCGGCATCGGCGGCTCGCAGCGCCTGACCCGCGCGATCGGCAAGGCCAAGGCCATGGATCTGGTGCTCACCGGCCGCAATATGGACGCCGAAGAAGCCGAGCGCGCCGGACTCGTCTCCCGCATCGTCCCCGCCGCCGAACTGCTCGACACCGCACTCGAGGTCGCCGAGACCATCGCATCGATGTCGCTCCCGGTCACCATGATCGCGAAGGAAGCGGTGAACCGCTCCTTCGAAACCACGCTGTCGGAGGGCCTGCGCTTCGAACGCCGGGTCTTCCACTCGCTGTTCGCGATCGAGGATCAGAAGGAAGGCATGACCGCCTTCGTCGAGAAGCGTCCGGCGAAGTTCACCAACCGCTGACACCCTGCCGCACTGAGGTATTCGAACAAGAACTGTGCCCGGCCGAGTGAATCTCGGCCGGGCACAGGTGTATTCGATCAGCGGCGGCCACGCTGCCGGAACGATTGCGACAGATCCGCGGTGGCGAACGCGAGCGGCACGTTGCCGTCAACGCTGTACCGGTACAGCGCGGTCTGGTAGATACCCGACAGCGCGGATACGACGACCGCGGTCACGATCAGCCACGCGATGCCGAGCCCGACCACCGCGAATCCGGCTGCGATATCGGTGCCGAGCATCAAGAATCCGACGAACATCACCAGAACCCCCGGCAGCGCGAACAGCAGACCGACCAATCCCAGCCCGGCATTGCCGACCAGATTCTCGCCCCAGGTCCGCTTCAACGTCGCCGACGAATCCTTCACCGCGGCAATAACATTGCGATCCTCCAGCACGATCTTGGGCAACACCAGGAAGGTGACCACCTGCCACGCCGTCCCCGCGATAGCGGCCAGAATCACCCCGAGAAACGGCACCCGATCCTGTAACCATCGCAATGCCTGTGACACCGTCGCCGAAATCGCCGCCCACACCAGAATCTGCGGCGACCGCGCCCCCGCCGCCCGCAGCCCCTCGGCCACACTGGGATCCCCGCCCTGCAGTGCGACATTCGCCTGCGAGATCAACGCCGCGTTGAAGAAGATCGTGACGAATGCCGAGGCCAAATACATCAGCCCGAATACCACATAGGTAGTCGTCGACGACCTGTCCCAGTTATCGCTGGCAATGAGCGGTACCACGAATGTGGCGGCCACGATAATGCTCGCCACCGCCGACAGCGCCGGAAAAACCGCCAATTCCTTACGCGCCTTCAGTACCGCGGCCGACGCCTTGAACATCTGCCACGAGGTTGCGAACGCCATTCCTACCTCCAGGATCATTGACCGAATGCGTCCACAATTGATCAGCCACCCAAAGAACGCCTTGCCGAGTCCTTAAAGCCCACCGATCTGGTCTCGCATACCCTGTCGCGACCTCGCACACGGTGCACGTTATGCGCCATACCCGCCGGATATGCGCCGCGCGGGGTCCCTGCTGCGGGTCAGTGAGACGGCGCGTGGGCCACGGTTGCCGCGATTTCAGAACTGCGGCCGGAGTTCGGACTTCTGCCGGGGAATTTAGGGAACGCCGGTCGTGCGGCGCTCTCAGTTGAGGGGCTTCGCTGGGATGCCGGCGATTTCGACGGGGGTTGGGGCGTTGCCGCCTTCCGGGGGCTGGGCTGCGGTGTGGTCGACGGCGAGGAGGCCGACGATCGTTGCGCTCAATGCGATCGTAACCGCAGCGGCGGCAATGAGTTTGCGGCGGCCGACGGTGGTCGGCAGCAGGGAATCCGACAGCGCTCCGCTGCGCAGTCGCGCCATTCGCACGTCGCCGGTGGGGCGTTCGGCGGCGAGCAGGACGGCACCGCGGGCCGAGACGTACTCCGGCTCGGAGTCGTAAATGACCGGGAGTTCGATCATTTCGGCCAGTTCCGCGCGGATGCTGGGGTTGCGGGTGCAGCCGCCGAGTAGGACGAGCGCCGCCGGCTGGACTCCGGTTTCTTCGATCAACTGGCGGACGAACGAGGCCGAATGGTGGATACCGGCGGCGCACAATTCGGCGAGGTCGCTGCGGGTGACCACGGCGCGGTCGCCGGAACTGGTGTCCATGGCGGTGATCACGCGGGCGCTGCTGAGTTCCTCCCGGTGCCTGCGGCTGGTCAGCTTATCGGTGAGCACCCCGCCGCGGGCGAGTTGCCAGCGCAGCAGTGCGTCGTAGCCGTCGCCGCCGAGCACCGTACTGTGCTTGCTGGACAAGATGGTGTCGGTCCGGCAGTCGGCGTGGGTGATGGTCAGGCCGGAGCTGCCCAGGTCGTAGAGGATGACCGAACCGCTGGTGGGCAGGCGGCCGGTGAAACGCAGATACCGCAGCTGGGCCAGCGGTTCGTCGACGATGGTCAACCGGGTGCGGCCCGCGGTGGTTCGGATGGCGTCGGCGTGCAGTGGGCAGCGACAGGTTACGGCGGTTCCGGTGATCAGTTCGTCGCGCCGGTCGGCGGCCGCGCGCATCTGCCGAATCGCCTCGAAGACCGGTTCCTCGACCCCACCACCCGCCCGACGCGACACCTGGCATCGATCAATCGGGGGGAGGTGCGGCTGATCGGAATGTGTCAGCATCGCGCGAGCACCTCCAGCGCCCGCCGATACCCCCAAGACCAGCACCATGGTCTCCATGGTGGACCCTTTCGGGTCCGCTGCCAAGACGACGGGGCGGGGAATTCGCTAGTTGGATGCCAGACCGTTACCCCTCGGTCGTTCGGGTGGTGTATGGACCGACCGGTCTGCGCGGTTTGCTACTCCTCGTGCGTCGACCAGCGTGCCGGTTCGTCGCCGGTGTCGAAGTCGCCAGCGGCATGCCGGAATTCGGCGAGCAATTGCAGCAGCGTGTGCAGCCGATCCGGTGGGAGTCCGGGGAGTGCGAAGACCTTCGCGTTGAGTTCCTCGGTTGCCTGAGCAACCAATTCCCTTCCAGCGGCGGTGATTTCGATAAGGGTGGCACGCCGGTCGCTGGGATGGGGTACGCGCTCGACGAGTTTCGCGGCCTCCAGTCGATCGACGGTGTTCGTCACGCTGGTCGGGTGCACCTGCAGGCGCGCGCTGGCCTTCGCCATCGGCAGTGCGCCCGTCTTGCTGAAAGACAGCAACATGAGAAGTTCATATCGGGAGAAGGTCAGACCGGTCGGTTTCAGTGCCTCGTCCACTCGGGCCATCACGATTTGCTGGGCCCGCACCAGCGAGGTCACCGCCGCCATGCCGTCGGCGACATCGCCCCAGCCGTGGCCGACCCACTGGCGATGGGCCTCCTCGATCGGATCCTGCGGGAGCGGGCGTGGCCGTGACATGGCTCCGATCATTGCATGTTCTCCCACTTTCCCGGGTCTTCCGCCGATGGGCGAGTGCCGCGAAATTTGCCTTGCGGACCGGCGGTCGAATGCCCGGCCGGTGGGTCACCCATGTCCTTGCGAAATCAGTTGCTGCGATGTGTCGCGCCGGATGGTGCCGCTGTGACGGGTTTCGATCATTGTTTGCCGGTTGAGATCACGGTGATTGCAACGGTGGGCAATTCGATGGGGACGACGGCAATATTCATGGCGAGGCGGGCGTGGCTGAGTGGTTTAGGCAACGGTCTGCAAAGCCGTTTACGCGGGTTCAATTCCCGCCGCTCGCTCCAAAAAGGGTGCGCCGCCATGGGTGCCCGGCTCGGTGATACGCCACCGCCGAGCCGGGTGTCCGTGGTTCAGGCCGCCGCTTCGAAGGCCATGGCGGTGCCGAGCGCATCCAATCGCACTCGCTGACCCACGCTCGGCGCGGCGACGCTGGCACGGCGCACCAGCACCGGGTCGGTGTCCCCGTCGAGTGCGATGGTCAACATCACATCCGCCCCGCGGAACTCCACATCGCGCACCATCCCACTGCTCGGTTCGCCATCGGAAACCACATGCGCCACAAGCTGTTCCGGCCGGAGCATGATGGTCGCCCGACCGGCCGGCGCCGACTTCTGCACCGGAATCCGGCCGAGTGCGCATTTGGCGATATCGCCGTCGACCACCGCGTCGAGCAGCACGCAATCACCGAGGAACTTGGCGGTGAACAGGTCGGTGGGCGCCGCGTAGACCTCTTCCGGAGCGCCCACCTGGGTGAATACCCCCTCGCGCATGACCGCGACCTGCTCGGCGAAGCACAGCGCCTCCTCCTGATCATGGGTGACCAGAATGCTGGTCATACCCGCCGCGCGCAGCGTCTCGGCCACCGCCTGCCTGGTGGTGGCGCGCAGCCCGGCATCGAGTGCGCTGAACGGCTCGTCGAGCAGCATGACATTGGGTTTGCGGGCGAGCGCGCGGGCGAGCGCGACGCGCTGCTGCTGGCCACCGGAGAGCTGATGGGGCCGCCGGTCGGCATAGGACGGATCCAGCGAGACCATCTCCAGCAGCTCGTTCACCCGGCTCTTACCACGCCGCAGACCGCAGATTCCGCGGTGCAGGCCATAGGCGATGTTCTGGCCGACGGTCAAATGCGGGAACAGCGCGCCGTCCTGCGCGACATAGCCGACATTGCGCCGCTGCGGCGGCACCGAAAAGCGGTCGCGGGTCACGGTTTCGGTGCCGATGGCGACCGAACCCGCATCCGGGGCCTCGAATCCGGCGATCACCCGTAGCAGTGTGGTCTTACCGCAACCCGACGAGCCGACCACCGCGGTCGAACTGCCATTGGGCACGTCCAAACTGATGCCGCCCAGCACTTGATGCTGGCCGAAGGTCTTCGAAACGGCGTCCACGACAAGCCGACTCATAGTCCAGCCGCCTTCCTGGATTGGGTGAACAGCAGATACGTCACCGGAATCGCGGCGACGATCATGATGAGTGCGTAGGGTGCGGCCGCGGCGTAATCCAATTCGCCCGACAGCGACCAGAAGCGCATCGCGAGGGTGCGAGTTCCGCTGGGGGCCAAGAGCAATGTCGCTGTCAACTCGGTCGCGACGGCCACGAAGACCAGCGCGGCCGCGGCGGCCGCGGCGGGTGCGGTCAGCCGCAGCGTGACGCGAACGAAGGTGACCGGACCGGACTGTCCCAGCGAGCGCGACACCTCCTCCAGCCCGACCGGCACCTGCGCCAGTCCCGCGCGCACGCTGACCAGCGCCCGCGGCAGGAACATCAGCACATATGCCGCGACGACCATGGCCACCGTCTGATACAGCGGCGGCGCCCACCGAATGGTGACGGTCACCATGGCCAGCGCGATCACGATGCCGGGCAGCGAACTCGTAATGTAGTTGGCGCCCTCCACCGTTCGAGCGAAGGCCGAGGTAGAGCGCACCGCGATCCAGGCCACCGGAAACGCGCACACCGTGGTGATCAGCGCGGCCATCGCCGCCAGCGCGATGGTCTGCCCGAGTGCCGTGCCGAGCTCGGTGATATCCCAGACCCGCGCACCGCCGATGCGCAGCCAGCGCACGATGGTCCACAGCGGTACCCCGATCGAGCAGGCGACGACCGCGGCCAAGGCGAGCAGCACCGGAATCGTGCTCGGTCCCAACGCAACTCGGGTCGCCGCACGCGGCGCACCGCTGCCGATCCTGGCGTAGCGCGCCTTACCGCGCGCTCCCGCCTCGGCCGCGAGCAACACCAGGCAGCACAGCACCAGCACGCCGGCCAGCATGCTGCCCGCCGGACCGGCGAAGCTGGATTGATACTGCTCGAAGATCGCGGTGGTGAAGGTGTCGAAGCGGATCATCACGAATGCGCCGTATTCGGCGAGCAGATGCAGCGCGATGAGCAGCCCGCCGCCGAGGATGGCCAATCGCAACTGTGGCAAAACGATTCGGGTGAACACCGCTACCGGTCCGGAACCGAGCGCGCGTGCCGATTCCTCCACCGCCGGGTCGAGGCGGCGCAATGTGGCCGCCGCGGGCAGATACACCAGCGGGAAATACGACATCGTGGAGATCACCACGCCCGCCCACAGCCCGTGCATGGTCGGGAAGACGCTGACCCAGCCGTAGCTGTTCACGAATGCGGGCACGGCCAGCGGCGCCGCGAAGACCGGCCCCCACCATGCCGCGCCCGGCACATTCGTCCGCTCCACCACCCACGCCAGCCCGACGCCGAGCACCACGCAGATGGGCACGGTGACGAGCACGAGTGCGACCGTATTGCGCAGCAGGTCACCGACTCTCGGGCGGAAAACCAGCTGTGCGGCTTCGTGCAGGCCGGTGGAGAAGACGGTGGACACGATGTAGCCCAGCGGCACGAACGTCGCCGCCACCAGCAGCATGGCGACGATCGTGACCAGCGGCCCTGGTCTCCCGACCCGGGGTGCGGCGACAGCGGTCCGAAGGGCCATGACTAGAGCAGACCCGCGTCGGTCATCAGCGCCGTCACCTTCTTGGCGTCGAGCTTGCTCGGGTCGACGGCCGGTGCCTGCAGCGAGGCCAGCGGCGGCAGCGCCGGATTGGCCGCGACATCACTGGCGACCGGGTATTCCAACGAGGTGCCGTCGCGCAGGATCTCCTGCCCCGCCTTGGAGGTGATGAATGCCAGGAACCGCTGTGCCGACTCCTGCTTCTTGCTCGACTTCAGCACGCCACCACCGGAAATCGAGACGAAGGCGCCCGGATCCTGGTTCTTGAAGTAGTGCAGCGCGGTGTTGTTGCTGCTCTCCTTGGTGTTGACCTGGTCGCGGTACCAGTAGTAGTGGTAGATCACACCGCCATCGGGCTGGCCGGAATTGACCGCCTTCATGGTGGCGACATTGTTCGGGAAGGCCGTGGCGTTGTCCTTCATGCCCTTGAGCCAGACCTTGGTGGCGTCCTCACCCTTGAGCGCGAGCAGACCCGCGACGATGGCCTGGAAGTCGGCGCCGGAAACGCCGGCACCCCAGCGGCCCTTCCACTGCGGCTGTGCCAGATCCAGCAGCGACGCGGGCAGTTGGTCGGCCGCGACCTTATCCTTGTTGTAGACGAATACCGTTGAGCGGGCGGCGATTCCGGTCCACTTTCCGGTGGACGGCCGGAACTGTGCTGGCACCTGGTCCAGGGTCTTGCCGTCGACATCGGCGAACAGTCCGGCGTTCTCGACCAGTGCCATGGCGGGGGAGTTCTCGGTCAGGAAGACATCGGCGGGGGAGGCCGCGCCCTCGGCGACCAGTTGATTGCCCAACGCGGTGTCACCGCCCTGGCGCAGCGTGACCTTGATGCCGGTCTCCTTGGTGAACTCGTCCACCCATTCCTTGGTCAGGGATTCGTGCTGGGCGTTGTAGACGGTGATCTCGTTCTTGTCGTCCGAGGAATTCGAGCAGGCCGTCAGGCCGATCGCCGCGACGGTGACGGCCAACGCCGCGGAAACCGATTTCCATCTGATCGACATGTTCGAGTCCTTCCGACACGTGCAAGGTTCCACTTCATATGATGAGGCTTACCTAAGCAAGATACCGCGTTCGACGTGCGCGGATGGTATCGGTCCGGCCGCGGCCGCCGTGGTGCGCCGCGCGGGTCAGCTCAGTCCCGAGAAGTCCCGCAGCACAACGTGATTGCGATCGGCGAAGGTGCCGAGCGTGTAGTCCGGCAGCAGGCCGAAGTATTCGCCACGGGTCGTCGCGCTCCAGCGGCACGCGGCCGCGGTGCGGGTTTTGTAAAAGTTGATCATGTACCCGCCCTCGTACAGGCGCAGCAGGCTGTAGCCGCCGGGATACTCCTTGACCGCCGCCACCTCGAGGAACTCCACCGCGCAGCCGGTATCCGGACGGGTGCGACGGTTGCGGTGGGTATGGCCGCTGTGCTGGAGAAATACGCCGGGAGCGCGTTCGTAGAGCGTCTGGAGTTCGAGGCTATCGGATCGGTTGAGGACGAAACCCGGTCCGGCGGTATTGGTCAGACCGGATTCGGCGGTCACCGGGTGGTGGCCGAATACCAGCGTCGGGCGGTCCGGATCGGTGTGCAGCAGTTCGCCGAGCCGGTCGAATTGCGGACGTTCGATACTGCCGCCCGAACCGTCGAGTTCACTGGTGTCCAGGCCGAGCAGCCGCAGGCCGCCCACCTCGTGCGCGATCAGTTGCTGGCGTGGATCGAATTGCTCGGCCCAGCAGTCGTAGTGATCCGCGGGTGCCGGCAGGCAGCCCTGATATTCCGATCCGATGTGCGGTCGGTCGTGGTTGCCGCGCACGGCAAAGTAGTCGCGGCCCTGCTTGCCCCAGCTGTCCAGATGTGCGCGGACCGCGCGCGATTCCTCCGGTCTCGCCTCGGCGGTGAGATCGCCAGCGATGAGCAGTGCGTCGGCGCCGCGGTCGGGGCGGCGCAGATCATCGAGCAGTGCGGCCAGCATCACCTCCGGATAGGGCGGTAGACCCGGCTCCTGCTGGAAGCCCGGCGGCAGGCTGTCGACGATGAGCCCGCTGACCTGTTCGCCGTAGTGCACGTCATTGGCGAGGGCGATGGTGCGCAGCTGGCGGCCCGGCGGCGGTGTCAGGGTGGTGAATTCGCCGGTGGATTCCGGACTTCCGGGGGTCAGGGTGGTCAGCGAGAGGGCCGGTGCGGCCCGGGCGCCGTTGGACCAGGCCTCGAATCGGTAGGTGCGACCGGGTTCGAGGCCGTCGATCTCGGCGTAGTGGAACGGGGTTCGCTCATCCTCGGCGTAGACCGCCCCCGGCGCCAGCGGTGAGTCCGCCGGACCCAAGCGCACCTGGGCGTCGGTATCGACCGGCAGCAGTCGTCCGTTCGGATCCGGGGCCACCGTCGTCCAGGTGAGAATCACCGAGCGATCGGTGACCGTGACGACTTCCAAATCGGTCGCCAAGAGCGGATTCGGTTGGGCCCGAACCGAACCCGGTGCGGCGAGTGCGGTCGACGCGGCCCATCCGACGGCGCTGAGGAAGGTCCGGCGCGACGGTCCGCAGCAGCTCATTCGACGAGATTACGTCAGTTCTTACCCGCCTCCGCCGAGCAGACCTTCCACTTCCCGTCTTCCTTGCGCAGGTGTTCGGTGGTGCCGGTGTCGGTGTCGGGGGTCTCGCCTGGAATGGTCAGCGTGAGTTTGCCGGTGATCCGGGCCGTCGCGCGGTCACCGGTGACGACGATATCGTCGATCTTGTCGATGCTGACCTCGATCTTGGCGGTATCGAATTCCTTCTTCTGCTCATCGGTCAGCGTGTCGAACTCGGCACGATCGGCCGCACACGACTTGGCCGCCGCCGCGGCGAAACCACTCGATCCGAGGGTGTCGTAGAAATCGTGGATCGCCACCTCGATCTTCTTCTCATCCGAGGCGAGCGGCGTCTTACCCTGCACGGTCAGCACCACGCCCGTGGCCACTGCACCCGCGATGACGAGCACCAGCACCAGCAGTCCGATGATCAGGCCGGTCTTGCGCTGTTTCGGCGGCTGATAGCCCGGGTAACCCGGCGGAGTTCCGCCCGGTGGCGGATATCCGGGTGCACCTTGTGGCGCATACCCTTGACCACCGGGTGGCGGATACCCCTGCGCACCGGGCGGCGGGTAACCCTGACCGCCAGGCGGCGGATATCCCTGACCGCCGGGCTGGGGATAACCCCCTTGCTGCGGATACCCCTGCCCACCCGGCTGCGGATACGACTGCCCATAACCCGGCTGCCCCGGTTCCTGCGGCTGTCCGAATGGCGGCTGCCCGCCCGGCGGATATGTCATCGTCGCGTCCTCCCACTCACCCCGGCTTATGTGGAAGGTTACGGCAACGTGCAGCTCCGCGACCCGAACACCGGCGTGCGATCCGCCCCGAGCTAGGACAGCTGTCCCAGGGGCCGTCGGTCCGGGATCGGAGTCAGCCGGAATTCGGTCGTCGAGCGGAGAATGTCGGCGCGTTCGGCGATCAGGCCCATGCGCGCGGCGATCTCCCTGGCCTCGGTGTGGTCGGGATGCGCGGTGACCTGGCCGGCCCACTTTCGGTACAGGAGGCCGGGTTCGGCCGAGAACCACCCGTCGCTGAGCGCATCGGCCGCGAGCAGCAGTCCGGTGTCCTCCGAGGCGGGCAGTGCCATCCAGCCGCCGACCGCCAAGAGCAGGTCCCGTCGAATACAGAGGCTCGCGGGATGGACTTGGGCGCGGTAGCCGTGCCCGCGCCAGTGTTCCAGGACCGTGCCGGAAGTGATTCGGCCCTCCGGCGGGTCATGGTCGAATCCCATCGTGGAACCATCGGGAAGCAGGTCGAGGACGCGCGAGGTGGTCCAGCCGACACCGGTCTGCCGGAGTGCGGCGATATCGCGTGCGAGCGTGCCGGGCGTCAATTGATCGTCGGCGTCGAGCACCTTCACCAAGGTTCCCGTGGACCTGCCGAGGGCGAGCGATCGGCACACGCCGGGACCGCCACGTCGCCCGAATCCCGGTTTGATGCGCGGATCCTTCGGGAGCAATGGCGCGACATCGCCGGTCGTCCCGTCTTCCTGGACGATCCATTCCCAGGTCCAGCCGAGCGGGAGTTCCTGCGATACCAGGGAATCCCATGCTGCGGTGAGGTATTCGCCGATCGGTCGGTAGGCGGGCGTAATAACCGAGATGAGTTGCGTCATGGCCTGTCCCATCGGCTGAGCTGAGTTAGGTAAACGAGTTCGGTACGGTCGCCCGGCAGCACGATGTCGGAGAACTCGACGGTACGTCCGGTCGTATCGATCATCTGCTTGCGTACGACCAAGACCGCGACACCGGGCGGGATATCGAGTTCCGCCATCTCGGTCGCGCTCGGCGGATGCGCGGTTATGGACTCCACAATGTGATCGATCTCGATATTCACCGTCCGCAGCTGGTGATGGGTGCCACCGGGCCACGGTTCCTCATCGGCATCGAGCAGCCTCGGATTGGATGCCACCACGTCATAGACCAAATACGACGTGCTCAGGCTGACCGGAGAGCCTTCGGCCTTGAGCTGGGTTCGATAGTCGCGGCGCAGGATGGGTGTTCCGACCGGCACCTCGAAGACGGCAGCAATGCCGCTATCGGCCCCGATCGTTTGGTAGTTGGCGAAGAATTCCAGATCGTCGAGGCTCAACCCGGTGTCGTGTTCGGTTGCGCCGGTGGACCTTCGGACCGCTTCCGACAGCAACGCCCGGTCCTTCTCCCACTGATGACGTTCCGCGGTACGCCGAACCCGCCCTCCCATCCCGATCCTGTGCCGCACATCGTCCGCGATCCACTCGTACTTCGCACCCATTGGCGCTCCTCGAACGTGTCATTGACGCCCACTACCACCATGCACCCCAAAGCCCGCCACAGGCACCGATTCCCCCAGGATGCGGGCGGCTATGACGTTGTCGGAGTTACGCGGGTCCGCCGGACGAGATAACCGACGCTGACCGCCGTCACCCCGAGGAATATCACAAACATCACGCTAAACGCCCAGCCCCGGACATCCACGCCGAGCGCGACGAGACCGGACACGATAACAATCGTCGCGAGCAGGAGCACACGTGCAGACCCGATGATCTCGAGTGAGCTAGCCGCCAAGTGATCGAGTTCGCTCCGACTTGTCTACTACGCGTGCGCGCGGCGACTCGGCAGATTGATCATGCTGGACGGAATCTTCGCCACCACCACCGGCTCGCCACGATCACCCCGCCAATTCCACCCACACTCGTGACACTGCGGGTGGATGAGCCCTGGAATGAGAAAAGGCCCTGACTTGATGCGCTCTGGTCAGGGCCTTCTTCGTTGGTGCCCTCGGCAGGATTCGAACCTGCGGCCTTCTGCTCCGGAGGCAGACGCTCTATCCCCTGAGCTACGAGGGCGGGATAGATCTCGAACGGCGCCGGGTGTGGCGGGCGATCGGGCGGGGCCAAGCGTATCGCATTGATCGGCGTCCGCCAAAAAGTGTGTCGGGCCGGGGAGTTTCGGTTCCGGCCCGACACATGTGATCAGTTCAGCGGCAGTGGTGTTGCGTTGCGTGCGGTGAGCATGGTGGAGATCAGTTGGGCTTCGCCCTGCTGGGTGGTTGCCATGGTGGCGGCGAGGGTGCGCACGGCGGTGGTTTCGGCGTGCTGGGCGGCGTACTGGATCATCGTGAGTCCGCCCTGGTGGTGGCGCAGCATCAGTTGCAGGAACATCGTGTCGAGGGCGGGGCCGGTGGCCTGGCGCAACGCGGTGAGTTCCGCGGTGGTCGCCATACCCGGCATGGCAGATGATGGGCCGGACATGGTGTGGCCCGAGGTCGCGCCCGCGCCGGAGTGCGTGTGGCCGGGCTGTTCGGTCATCCAGCCCATATAGCCGTCGACATTCTGAGTCGGCTTGCCCCACATCTGCAGCCACCCCTGCATGCGGCCGATCTGACCCTGCTGAGTGGTCAGAATGTCGTAGGCCAGCCTGCGCACATCGTTATCGGTGGAGCCGATGAGCGCGACACCGGCCATTTCGACCGCCTGCGCGTGATGTGCCGACATGTCCTGACTGAATCCGATATCGACCGCGCCGGGATCGGGCTCGGAATTGCCGTCCAGCGGGAGCCGAGCGAGCACGCCGACGGCGAATCCGATCAGCAGAATCCCGATCGCGCCGAGTACCAGCAGGGGGGTGCGCTGCCGCCGCGCCTGCGCACCCAAACTCGCGGAATCGGTGGCGACGTCAGGTTCGATACCGGTGTCGGCGGGCATCTACTGACCTTCCGTTGGTTGGGTCGGAATTCCGGTCGGCACACCAGGGATATTGGGCACACCAGGGATATTGGGCACAGCGGGGATATTCGGCATGCCAGGAATATTCGGCATGCCGGGCAGACCACCGGACGCGCCGCCGAGTTCGGTCTGGTCCTGGCTCAGGCCCTTGCCGTCCATCGGAACCGCGTCGGGTCCGGGCGGCGTCGGGTCGTACGGCGTCGGATTGTTCGCGTCGAAGGCGGGGTTGGAGCAGCTCGCGCCCACCTCGGGGTAGGCGTACGGGTTCTCGCGCAGTGCCGTGATGAACTGGTTGACCCGCTTGTCGTCGGCGCTGTCCAACTTCAGCTGGTGACCCCAGGATTGCAGCGAGACCGCCGACGCCAGGCCCGGGAACGGCGACATCAGCGTGAACGGCTTACCTTCGACCTTCTGCTTGAGCGCGTCGATACCCGCGGCATCGACCTTGTCGGGGTTGTAGGCGATCCACACTGCGCCGTGCTCGAGCGAATGCACCGCGTTCTCCACGCGAATCGGCTTGCTGTACACCACGCCCATGCAGTTCGCCCAGACCTGATCGTGCGGACCGCCGAACGGCGGCGTCTGGTCATAGGCGACGCGCTGCGTTCCGGCGACATGCAGGCCAGCGGGGTAATCCTTCTTGGTCACCCCGGCAATCTGATCCGAGGGATCCTTCTTCTGCGCGCTCGGCGTGAACTTCTCGAGCTCGGCCTTGTCCCGGTACTTCGGCACCAGGCTGAAGGCGAGTGCCCCGATCAGCGCGACGATCACCACGGCGGCACCGATGACCAGCCATGGGATCTGGCGCTTCTTCAGTGGGCCTTTGCCCATCGGTACGTTGCCGCCACCTTTTTTGCGTGAAGGTGCGACCTTCCCGGCGGCCCGGACGGCCTTGGCCGATTTGGCGCTCGTGCTGCTCGGCATAGCTCGCTGTGCTCTTTCCATGTATTAGTCCATGGTGCTGGGTGGTTGCGGAGGGCTCCGCCGAGGTGCCCACTCGAGGCGTACACCTGCCCAGACCATAGGATAGAGACTCGTGACTCCAGCTGACCTTGCAGATCTCCTTCGCGCGACCGCGGCGAAGGTGCTTGTCGAACATGGACTGGACCCTGCGGTCCTGCCCGACGAGGTCAATGTGGAGCGCCCCCGTAATCCGGAACATGGCGACTATGCCACGAATGTGGCCATGCAGGTAGGCAAGAAGGCCGGTACGAATCCGCGCGAATTGGCGACCTGGCTCGCCGAGGCCCTCGGCAACGCCGATGCCGTCGAAACCGCCGAGGTCGCCGGTCCCGGCTTCCTGAATATCCGGCTGGCCGCGTCCGCACAGGGCGCGATTCTGCGCCAGGTGCTGACCGCGGGCGCGGACTACGGCACCGCGGACGCCCTGAAGGGCACCCGGATCAACCTGGAATTCGTCTCCGCCAATCCAACCGGTCCGGTGCATCTGGGCGGTACCCGCTGGGCCTCGGTGGGTGACGCGCTCGGCCGCATCCTGGCCGCGCAGGGCGCCGAGGTGACCCGCGAGTACTACTTCAACGACCACGGCGCGCAGATCGACCGCTACGCCAAATCGCTGGTCGCCGCCGCCACCGGCGCGCCGACCCCGGAGAACGGCTACGCGGGCGAGTACATCGGCGAGATCGCCACCAAGATCGTGTCCGAGCACCCCGAAGCGCTGACCCTGCCCGAGCGGGAGCAGACGGAGTTGTTCCGCGCCGAGGGCGTCGAGCTGATGTTCGCCCACATCAAGGAGGCGCTGCACGATTTCGGCACCGACTTCGATGTGTACTTCAACGAGAGTTCGCTGTTCGAGTCCGGCGCGGTCGAACAGGCCGTCACCAAGCTCAAGGACTCCGGCGATCTCTATGAGAAGGACGGGGCCTGGTGGATCGCCAGTTCCGAATACGGCGATGATCAGGACCGGGTGGTCCTCAAGAGCGACGGCAATGCCGCCTATATCGCCGGTGATATCGCTTACTTCCAGAACAAGCGTGCGCGCGGGTTCGACCTGTGCATCTACATGCTCGGTGCCGACCATCACGGCTACATCGGCCGGTTGAAGGCCGCCGCTGCCGCGTTCGGCGATGATCCGGCCACCGTCGAGGTGCTGATCGGACAGATGGTCAACCTGGTCAAAGACGGTGTGGCAGTGCGGATGAGCAAGCGCGCCGGCACCGTGGTCACCCTCGACGATCTGGTCGAGGCCATCGGCGTCGACGCCTCCCGGTACTCGCTGGTGCGCAGTTCGGTGAACTCGAGTATCGATATCGACCTGAACCTGTGGACCAGTCAGAGCAACGAAAACCCGGTCTACTACGTGCAATACGCACACGCCAGGACCGCGTCCATCGCGCGCAACGCCGCCGAATTCGAATATGACACGGTGACCCCGGATTTCGGTCTGCTCACCGCCGATGAAGAGGGCGAACTCATCCGCACCATCGGCGAGTACCCGCGTGCGGTCGCCAGCGCGGCGAGTCTGCGGGAGCCGCACCGCGTCGCGCGGTATCTGGAGGAACTGGCCGGTGCCTACCACCGGTTCCAGACCAATAAGAACCTGCGCGTGCTACCCCTCGGCGACGAACCCGTCACCCCCACCAATGCCGCCAGGCTCGCCCTGGCCAATGCCACCCGACAGGTGCTGAGCAACGGCCTCGGCCTGCTCGGCGTTAGTGCACCGGAGCGCATGTGAGTGCCCACCCGGCCGGTCCCCGGCACGCAGAAATCCCGCACGCCCCCAGCCTCGCGGAGCGTCCGAGCGATCCCCGGCAGATGATCGATCTGCCCGCGAATGTGTGGCCGCGCAACGCGTCTCGCGACGCCGACGGCGTCGTGCGATTGGCCGGTGTCCCGGTACGCGAACTCGCCGCCCAGTTCGGCACCCCGCTGTTCGTCATCGACGAGGACGACTTCCGTTCCCGCTGCCGCGATATGGTCGCCGCCTTCGGTCCGGACGCGCGAGTGCACTACGCCTCCAAGGCATTCCTGTGCGGTGAGATCGCCCGCTGGATCCGCGACGAGGGCCTATCGCTGGATGTGTGCTCCGGCGGCGAACTGGCCATCGCGCTGCACGCGGGTTTCCCGGCGAACCGAATCGCCTTGCACGGCAACAACAAATCCGTCGCCGAGTTGACGGCCGCGGTCGAGGCGGGCGTCGGTCATGTGGTGGTCGATTCGCTGATCGAGATCGAGCGCCTCGAGGCCGTCGCGGGCCGCGCCGGTGTCGTGCAGGATGTCCTCGTTCGGGTCACCGTCGGCGTGGAAGCCCATACCCACGAATACATTTCGACCGCACACGAGGATCAGAAGTTCGGCTTCTCGATCGCGGGCGGTGATGCCATGGAGGCGCTGGCTCGCGTCTTCGAGGCGGATAATCTCCGACTTGTCGGTCTGCACAGCCATATCGGCTCGCAGATCTTCGAAATCGATGGTTTCGAAATCGCCGCGCGTCGCATGCTCGGGCTGCTGCGTGAGGCCATCGATAAGTTCGGCATCGATCGTACTGTGCAGATCGCCACACTGGATCTCGGTGGTGGCCTTGGTATTTCGTATCTGCCCAATGATGATCCGCCGCCGTTGGACGAATTCGCCGCGAGCCTGCGCAAGTTGGTGGCCACCGAGGCCAGCCGTGCCGGACTGCCCGAGCCGAAGATCGCCGTCGAACCGGGCCGCGCCATCGCGGGGCCGGGCACCGTCACCCTCTACGAGGTCGGCACCGTCAAGGACGTCTCACTCGACGGTGGACTGCGCCGTCGCTACGTCAGCGTCGACGGCGGCATGAGCGACAATATCCGCCCCGCGCTGTACCAGGCCGACTACGACTGCCGCCTGGTCTCGCGCACCTCCGACGCCGGCCCCGTGGTCGCCAGGGTCGTCGGAAAGCATTGTGAGAGTGGCGATATCGTTATTCGCGACACGTGGATGCCCGCCGATGTCGGCCCCGGCGACCTGGTCGCCGTCGCCGCGACCGGCGCATACTGCTATTCGATGTCCAGCCGGTACAACCAGCTGACTCGTCCGGCGGTCGTCGCGGTGCGCGATGGTGTAGCGCGACTCATTCTGCGCCGGGAAACGGTGGCGGATCTGCTCAGCCTGGAGGTGGAATCATGACGGAAGCTGCGAAGTTCGGCGTGTGGGGAACCGACCGCCCGATCGGCGTCGCGGTCCTCGGGATGGGCAATGTCGGCACCGAGGTGGTGCGCATTCTGCGCGACCACGCCGATGACCTGCGGGCCCGGGTCGGCGCGCCAGTGGTGCTGCGCGGTGTCGCCGTGCGCAACCTGGACGCCGACCGTGGCATCCCGGCCGAACTATTGACCACCGACGCGGACGCGCTGGTCGCCCGCGACGATGTCGAGCTGGTGGTCGAGGTCATCGGCGGCATCGATCCGGCCCGTCGCCTCATCCTGGCCGCACTGAATGCGGGCAAATCCGTGGTGACCGCCAACAAGGCCCTGCTGGCCGACTACACCGGCGAACTCGCCGCCGCCGCCGAGCGCAGCCGCGCCGACCTGTACTTCGAGGCCGCCGTCGCGGGCGCGATCCCGGTGGTGCGCCCGCTGATCCAGTCGCTGTCCGGTGACCGGGTGAACAGGGTCGTCGGCATCGTCAACGGCACCACCAACTTCATCCTCTCCGCCATGGACGAGACCGGTGCCGATTACGAGGTCACCCTGAAAGAGGCGACCCGCCTCGGCTACGCGGAGGCCGATCCGACCGCCGATGTCGAGGGCTACGACGCCGCCGCCAAGGCCGCGATCCTGGCCTCACTGGCCTTCCACACCCGCGTGACCGCTGCCGATGTGTACCGCGAGGGCATCTCGAAGATCACCGCGGAGGATCTGGAGACCGCCTCCGCGCTGGACTGCACGGTCAAGCTGCTCGCCATCTGCGAGCGGGTCGCCGCTGGCCCCGGTGAACCCGGTCCGAATGAGGGGGGCAAGGAGCGCGTCTCGGTGCGCGTCTATCCGGCGCTCATCCCGCGCAAGCATCCGCTGGCGGCGGTGACCGGTGCGTTCAACGCCGTGGTCGTGGAGGCCGAGAACGCCGGCCGGCTGATGTTCTACGGTCAGGGCGCCGGCGGTGCCCCGACGGCCTCCGCGGTGCTCGGCGATCTGGTGATGGCCGCGCGCAATAAGTTCTATGGTGGCCGTGCTCCGGGCGAGTCGGTTTATGCTGAGCTACCGATCGCGCCGATCGGTGATACGCCCACGCGTTACCACGTGAACCTGCAGGTGGCAGACCGCCCCGGGGTGCTGGCCAAGGTGGCGGGCGAATTCGCCAAGCATGAGGTGAGCATCTCCACCGTCCGTCAGGAAGGGCACGGTGAGGGTGCGCGCTTGGTCGTGGTCACCCACCATGCTTCGGAGTCGGCGCTCGCGGACACCGTCGCCGCCCTGGCGGAGATGGAGTCCGTCACATCCGTGACCAGCGTTCTGAGATTGGAAGGCACCAAAGAATGACGACAGCATCGCGCAGCGATTCTGTGAGGGGCGGCGGCCGAGCGACGGGTGGGACTACGACTGGCGTCGCGCCACAGGTCGGAGTCCACTCCCGGTGGCCCGGCCTGATCGCCGCCTACCGCGATCGGCTGGCCGGCGCCGCCGACTGGGACCCGGTCACCCTGTACGAGGGCGGCACCCCGCTGGTGCCCGCACCGCACCTGTCCGAGCTGACCGGCTGTGATGTGTATCTCAAGGTCGAGGGCCTGAATCCGACCGGGTCCTTCAAGGACCGCGGCATGACGATGGCCATCACCGACGCGAAGTACCGCGGTCAGCAGGCCGTGCTCTGCGCCTCGACCGGCAACACCTCGGCATCGGCCGCCGCCTATGCGACCCGCGCCGGCATGAGCTGTGCCGTGCTGATCCCGCAGGGCAAGATCGCCATGGGCAAGCTGGCCCAGGCCGTCATGCTCGGCGCGAAGATCATCCAGGTCGACGGCAATTTCGACGACTGTCTGGAGCTCGCCCGCAAGGTCACCGCGGAATTCCCGACCGTCGGTCTGGTGAATTCGGTGAATCCGGCCCGCATCGAGGGCCAGAAGACCGCCTCGTTCGAGATCTGCGATGTGCTCGGCAAGGCCCCCGATGTGCACGCCCTTCCGGTCGGCAATGCGGGCAATATCACCGCCTACTGGCGCGGCTACCGCGAGTACTACGCCGATGGCATCACCAGCGGGCTGCCGCGCATGCTGGGTGTGCAGGCCGCCGGTGCCGCGCCGCTGGTCAATGGCGCTCCGGTCAAGGATCCGGAGACCATCGCCACCGCCATCCGGATCGGCGCGCCCGCGTCCTGGAACGGCGCGATGGAGGCCAAGGAGCAGTCCGGTGGCGCCTTCCGCGCCGCCACCGATGACGAGATCCTGGCGGCATACCGACTGGTCGCCGCGACCGAGGGTGTCTTCGTCGAGCCCGCGTCGGCGGCCAGCATCGCGGGCCTGCTCGCCGCCCGCAAGGAGGGTTGGCTGGATTCCGGGCTGACCGTCGTGTGCACGGTCACCGGCAACGGTCTCAAGGATCCGGATAACGCACTCGCGGGCATGCCCCAGGTCCAGGCCATTCCGGTCGACCCGATCGCGGTCGCCCACGAACTCGAGCTGGCCTGAGTTGAATTCGCGCGAGAGCCAAGCCGGAGTCATGACCAGGACGCTGCCCGCCGGTCTGTCCGTGACCGCGCGGGTGCCCGCGTCCAGTGCCAATCTCGGCCCCGGATTCGATTCGCTCGGTATGGCTTTGGGCATCTGCGACGAGATCGAGGTGCGCACTACCGATTCCGGCCTCACCATCCGAGTGGAGGGTGAGGGCGCCGACGATGTGCCATGGGGCCCTTCGCATCTCGTGGTACGTGCGATCGAGCGCGGCCTGGAGGCGGCGGGCGTCTGGGCCGATGGTCTCGATGTGGTGTGCCGCAACGTGATTCCGCATTCGCGCGGTCTCGGTTCATCGGCATCGGCCGTGGTCGGCGGTCTCGCCGCCGGATGTGGTCTGGCCGCGAAACTGGATCCCGCACTGGCCATCGGCAGTGCCGAATTGGTGCAGCTGGCCTCGGAATTCGAGGGCCATCCGGATAACGCCGCGGCCAGCGTGCTCGGCGGAATCGTGGTGTCCTGGACCGAAACCGCCGCGGACGCCGCCAATGACGGTGTCGCGGCACCCGATCACGGCCGCGTCTACCGCGCGGTGCGCCTGGATCCGCATCCGGCGCTGCGTCCGGTGGTGCTGATCCCGGAAGAGCGCTCATCGACCGCGCACACCCGCGGCCTGTTGCCCGAGGTCGTGCCGCACGGCGATGCCGCGTTCAACGTCAGTCGCGCCGCGCTCGCGGTCGTCGCACTGACGCAGCGTCCCGACTTGCTACTGCCCGCGACGGCAGATCGTCTGCACCAGACCCAGCGTGCGCCCGCACTGCCGCTGACCACCACTTGGATCGCTCGGCTGCGGGCGGCCGGTATCGCGGCCACGGTGTCCGGGGCCGGGCCCACCGTACTGGCCTTGGGTACCAGCGAATTCCCCGCCGAACTCCGTGATCTCGCCGCCATCGACGGGCTGCGTGTGGTCGAGCCGGGACTCGCGCAAGGTGTCCGAGTCGACTGACGGCGCGTCTGCCTTGCCGATGTTCCAGGTTGCCAGCTATCCTGAGCACGTCCGTACATCGTGCGCATCAGACGCCGGTGCTTCATCAGGGCAATCGCTCCAGCAGGCTCCAGGCTCGAGCCTCCAGGCCATGGGGGTGCTGCGTAGCTGCGCAACTGGAATGATCTCTCCCACCTTTCAGGAACTGGTGGCGAAGCCGCCGGTCCGGCGGGGCAGGTGATACGGCAAAAGCGCCGGTCCGAGCTTTGCGTTCGGCCCTCGCATCCGAGTCCGGCACAACGCCCGGACTGCGGGACGAAACCCTCGAAACGGCACACGGCAATCGAGGGAAGGAAAGGATTTCCGTGACAGATACGGACCTGCTCGCGACACCCGGGGTGGATTCCAACCCGACGGGGGACCGCGAAAGTGACTCCGGACAGATTTCGAAGATGAGCGAACAAACCGACGTCGCACGATCGGGGCTGACTGGAATGTTGTTGCCGCAGTTGCGCGCGCTCGCGGGGGAGCTCGGTATCCGAGGCACCTCCGGAATGCGCAAAGGCGATTTGATCGCCGCCATCAAGGAAAATCAGGCCGGAAAGTCGGCGAAGCCGGAAAAGTCCGCGCGTGGCGAGGTGAAGTCCGATGCGGATGCCGCCAAGGCGGCGCCGGTAAAGGCCGAGCAGGGCACCCTCGATGTGGCGCCCGCTGCCTCCGCCCCGGCGAAAGAGGCTCCCGCTCCGGCGAAGGAGGCCCCGGCGAAGGACGCTCCCGTTCAGGAGACCGTCGCGGCAGCCGCAGCGCCGAAGTCCGCTGACAAGTCGGCCGAGCCGAAGGCCGAGCAGGCGCAGGCCGATGCCGCGCCGTCGGAGACCACCGAGGATTCCGGTCGCGAGGCCGGTCAGCGCGGTCGCGGCAGGCAGCGCCGCGGGCGTGACCAGGCGCGCGCCGGTGGCGAGGCCGCTGCGGGCGAGGCCCGTGGTGACGAGCCCAAATCGGACCAGGAGCAGGGCGAACGCCGTCGCGAGCGGGGCCAGGGCGGCGAGCGCGGCCAGAGCGAGCGCGGCCAGAGCGAACGCGGCCAGAGCGAACGCAGCCAGAACGGCAGTGCCAATGGCGGCCGTGGCGGCGAGGGCGGTGGCCGCAGCGACGCCAGCCGTGGCGGTGACGAGGACGAGGGCGGTCGCGGACGGCGGGGACGTCGCTTCCGGGAACGTCGTCGTGGTCGCGACCGCGAGGGCGGCGCCGGTGGCGGCGGTGAGGCCCGCGAGCTCGAGATCCGCGAGGATGACGTCCTGCAGCCGGTCGCGGGCATCCTCGACGTGCTGGACAACTACGCCTTCGTGCGCACCTCCGGGTATCTGGCCGGACCGAACGACGTCTACGTCTCGATGAACCTGGTCCGTAAGAACGGCCTGCGCCGTGGTGACGCGATCACCGGTGCGGTGCGCGCTCCACGTGACGGTGAGCAGAGCAACCAGCGCCAGAAGTTCGATCCGCTGGTGCGGCTGGACACGGTCAACGGTGGTGAGGTCGAGGCGGCCAAGCGGCGCCCCGAATTCGCCAAGCTCACCCCGCTGTACCCGAATCAGCGCCTGCGGCTCGAAACCCAGCCGAACAAGCTGACCACCCGCGTCATCGACCTGATCATGCCGATCGGCAAGGGCCAGCGCGCCCTGATCGTCTCCCCGCCCAAGGCCGGTAAGACGACGATCATGCAGGACATCGCCAACGCCATCGCCATCAACAACCCCGAGGTCTACCTCATGGTCGTGCTGGTCGACGAGCGTCCGGAAGAGGTCACCGATATGCAGCGTTCGGTGAAGGGTGAGGTCATCGCCTCCACCTTCGACCGGCCGCCGTCAGATCACACCTCGGTCGCCGAACTCGCCATCGAGCGCGCCAAGCGCCTGGTGGAAATGGGCAAAGACGTTGTGGTGCTGCTCGACTCGATCACCCGATTGGGCCGTGCGTACAACAACTCTTCGCCCGCTTCGGGCCGCATCCTCTCCGGTGGTGTCGACTCGACCGCGCTGTACCCGCCCAAGCGGTTCCTCGGCGCGGCGCGCAATATCGAGAACGGCGGCTCGCTGACCATCATCGCGACCGCCATGGTCGAGACCGGTTCCACCGGCGACACGGTGATCTTCGAGGAGTTCAAGGGCACTGGTAACGCCGAACTCAAGCTGGACCGCAAGATCGCGGAACGGCGCGTATTCCCGGCCGTTGACGTCAACCCGTCCGGTACTCGTAAGGACGAGCTACTGCTGAGCCCCGACGAAGCCGCGGTGCTGCACAAGCTGCGCCGCGTATTGTCCGGCCTGGACTCGCACCAGGCGATCGATCTGCTGATCGACCGCCTGAAGAAGTCCAAGAACAACCTCGAGTTCCTGATGCAGGTCAGCAAGACCGCGCCGGGTGCGCTGGACGAGTAGGTCGAGGACCGGTTTCACTGCCGAAGGGGCTCCGTGTACGCGGGGCCCTTTCGGCGTTCTGGGGCTGAAGAAGGCGACGCCGATGCCTGCCGCGCCCGCGATCATGAAGGCCAGGATGATCGCCGTCGTGGCGGCCGGGCTCCCGGTGCTCGCGGCGGTATTGGCCGGATCGAACTGTGCGGCAGTGGGTTTCGCGTACGCGTAGGTGTCCGGGCGATCCGGAACGGTAAGCAAGCCGACCGCGACAGTGAGAATCAACGAAACGAAGACCGCCAGCGCAACGCGGCTGTTCACAGGGTTCTCCTTTCTGTCTCGGCACGCCGATGTGCATCAGGCCTAAAACTCTATGAACAGTGGTGTTCGTATCCACGAGTAGCGCACTACCCGAATTAAGGGTTCCGTAAGAACACGATCAACGCGTGCCAATAGTTCAATTGGCAATGAGACTTGGGGACTACCTAGGGGTGGGGAACAAACCGACGGTCGGGGGCGTTTTGGGAGCGTAACCGCCGTTCTGGCATACTGAACGGCTGTTGCGTCTGCTCTGGTGAGCAGACCTCCCGCCTAGTCGGTTCCGGTTCACGTCCGCGCGATCTGCATGGGCGACCCGGCGACCAATATCGAGAGGACACCCATGAAGGCAGGAATTCATCCGGCGTATGTCGAGACCACGGTCGTCTGTGGTTGCGGCAACACCTTCCAGACTCGCAGCACCAAGGAGTCGGGACACATCACCGTCGAAGTTTGCTCGCAGTGCCACCCGTTCTACACCGGCAAGCAGAAGATTCTCGACACCGGTGGTCGCGTGGCCCGCTTCGAGGCTCGCTACGGCAAGCGTGCGGGCAAGAAGGCCGACGCAGACAGCAAGTAGCTTCCTCGCCGACGCCCGGTCCTGCTCAGCAGGCCGGGCGTCGGCGCTTTTATATGGCCAGTACTGGTAAGAGAGGAAGCACCATGACGCAACCGTCCGCGATCGATGACATTCTGGCCGAGCACGCGGGCCTGGAACTGCAGCTGGCCGATCCGGCGCTGCACAACGATCCGGGCGCCGCACGCCGGGTCGGCAAACGCTTCGCCGAGCTGGCCCCGATCATGGCCACCTACAACAAACTCACCGCCGCGCGCGACGATCTCGACGCCGCCCAAGAGCTCGCGGCCGATGACGCCACCTTCGCGGCCGAGGTGCCCGATCTGCAGAGCCAGGTCGTCGAGCTGGAGCAGCAGCTGGCCGACCTGCTCGCCCCGCGCGATCCGCACGACGGCGACGATGTGGTGCTCGAGGTCAAATCCGGCGAGGGCGGCGAGGAATCCGCGCTGTTCGCCTCGGACCTGGCCCGCATGTATGTGCGCTATGCCGAGCGGCACGGCTGGAAGGTCGAAATCCTCGGAGTCACCGTCTCGGACCTGGGCGGCTACAAGGATGCGACGCTCTCGATCAAGAGCCGCGACGCCACCAGGGACGGTGTCTGGTCGCGCCTGAAGTTCGAGGGCGGTGTGCATCGCGTCCAGCGCGTTCCGGTCACCGAATCCCAGGGCCGCATCCACACCTCGGCCGCGGGCGTGCTCATCTACCCCGAGCCCGACGAGGTGGAGGAGGTGCAGATCGATGAATCCGATCTGCGCATCGACGTCTACCGATCGTCCGGTAAGGGCGGCCAGGGCGTCAACACCACCGACTCCGCGGTCCGCATCACCCACCTGCCCTCGGGCATCGTGGTGACCTGTCAGAACGAGCGTTCCCAGCTGCAGAACAAGGCCCGCGCCATGCAGGTGCTCGCGGCCCGGCTACAGGCATTGGCCGAGGAGCAGGCGGATCAGGAGGCCGCGGCGGGCCGGGCCAGCCAGATCCGCACGGTCGACCGCTCCGAGCGCATCCGCACCTACAACTTCCCGGAGAACCGGATCGCCGACCATCGCATCGGTTTCAAGGCGCACAACCTCGACGCCGTGCTGGACGGTGATATGGACGCAGTCCTGGATGCGCTGGGGAAGGCGGATCGCGAAGCGCGCATGGCGGCGGAATAGTCGAGGCCATCGGCCCGATGTTGCGGAGAAATCAACCGACTCGGTGACAACATGGGTAACTCACCGGGTACGCCAAGAACGGGGAGTGTCGACCTCATGTCCGGAACTCGCGTGGCATTGCGCCCAGCCATCAACCAAGCCGTCGAGACGTTGCGCGTCGCGGGCGTGCACAGCCCGCAAGCCGATGCCGAACATCTGGCTGCCCACCTGCTCGGCGTGCAACGGACCCGGTTGGCACTGACACCGCTGGTCACCCCCGAGGTGATCGAGCAGTACCGCGCCCTGGTCGCCCGGCGGGCGGAGCGAATTCCATTGCAGCACTTGACCGGTACTGCCTCGATGGGCGAGATCGACCTCGAGGTCGGTCCCGGCGTTTTCGTCCCGCGTCCGGAGACGGAGTTGCTGTTCGCCTGGGCATTGGCGCAATTGGAGGCGCTGCCGCACGATCACGCGCCGGTCGTGTTCGACCTGTGCACCGGATCCGGCGCGCTGGCGCTGGCCATCGCCCAGGCCCGCCCGGATGCGGACGTGCACGCGATCGAGATCGATCCCGCGGCCCTGCAATGGGCCCGCCGCAATGCCGACCTGCGCATTGCCGAGGGCGATACCCCGATCACCCTCTACGCCGACGATGTCACCGACCCGGATCTGCTCACCGAGTTCAACGGCCGGGTCGATCTCATCGTCGCCAATCCGCCCTATATCCCCGAAGACGCCGAACTCGATCCCGAAGTCGCCGACCACGACCCGCGTCTGGCCCTCTTCGGCGGCCCGGACGGACTGGACGTCATCCGGCAGATGCTGCCCACCATCACCCGTCTGCTGCGTTGGGGCGGCTCCTGCGCCATCGAACACGACGACACCAACGGCTCCGATCTCGCCGCCCTCCTGGCCGGACAGGGTGATTTCACCGACATCGTCGAGCACCCCGACCTCGCGGATAAGCCCCGCTTCGTCGCCGCGACCCGCACCTGATTCGCGCATCGGGCGGGGCGAGTCGACCCCGGGTTCCCCACATATGCGCAGCGCGACCATTCGGCTCGTCGCGGTGACCACCGACCAGAACAGCCCCCGGGATGGTGGCATCGAGTGGCACGCGTGACAGGATGGGGGCCGTGAGTACCGTCTACGACTGCGCGGATGCCGACTCGCGCGCCGCCGGACTGACCGCGGCCACCAGCGCCCTGAAATCCGGACGCCTGGTCGTGCTGCCTACCGACACGCTGTACGGCCTGGCCGCCGACGCATTCGATTCGACCGCGGTGAGCGAACTGCTCGCCGCGAAGCGGCGCGGTCGGGATATGCCGGTACCGGTGCTGGTCGGTTCCTGGCACACGATCGACGGCCTGGTGTTCTCGGTGCGTCCGCAGGCTCGCGAACTGATCCGGGCGTTCTGGCCCGGTGGACTGAGTCTTGTTGTGCAGCAAGCACCTTCGCTCGCATGGGACCTCGGCGATACGCGCGGCACTGTCATGCTGCGGATGCCGCTGCATCCGGTCGCGCTGGAACTGTTGCGCGAGGTCGGCCCGCTCGCTGTCTCCAGTGCCAATATCTCCGGGCAGCCGCCCGCCAAGACCGCCGCCGAGGCGCGCGGTCAGCTCGGCGATCTGGTCGGGGTCTACCTCGACGGCGGCCCGGCCGAACACGCGGTCGCCTCCACCATCGTCGATCTCACCGCGGATCAGCCGCGGATCCTGCGCGAGGGCGCGGTATCGGTCGGCGATATCGCCGATGTGCTCGGGATGTCCCCGGAGGCGCTGACCAGCGTCGCGACCCGGTGACCTCGGGACGCGGTGATCGTATGGCGGATCAGATAATCGGATGATCGGTTCGGGTGCTGTAGTTCCGTTGCGCGAGCTGCTGCTCGTGATTCTCATCTCGGCGACGGTGACCTTTCTCGCGACCGGCGGAATTCGGGTGCTGGCCATCGCATTCGGCGCCGTCGCGGTGCCGCGCGAACGCGATGTGCACGTCAAACCGATTCCGCGGATGGGCGGGGTCGGCATGTACGTCGGGGTGGTCGGGGCCGTCCTGTTCGCGCACCAATTGCCCGCGCTGCGAAGGGGTTTCGATTACGCGCCGGATATTCCGGCGGTGCTGGTCGCGGCCACGATCATCGTGCTCGTCGGCATCGTCGACGACCGGTGGGGCCTGGATGCGCTGACCAAGTTCGCCGGTCAGGTCACCGCCGCCGGTGTGATGGCGGTCATGGGTCTGAGCTGGTACGTCATCTACAACCCGTTCAACGACACGACCGTGGTGCTGGACGCACTCCAGGGCGGTCTGGTCACCGTCGGCATCACCGTCACCATCGTCAATGCCATGAATTTCGTCGATGGACTCGACGGTCTGGCCGCCGGACTCGGCCTGATCTGCGCGGGCGCGGTCTTCGTATTCACCGTCGGACTGCTCTACAACCAGGGCGGTTCGGTCGACACATATCCGCCAGCCCTGCTCGCGGCCGCGCTCGCGGGCGCCTGTCTGGGATTTCTGCCACACAACTTTTCGCCCGCACGGATATTCATGGGCGATTCCGGTTCGATGTTGATCGGGCTCATGCTGGCGGCGGTATCGACCGGTGCCTCGGGCCGAATCAATTTGGCGGGCTACGGACCTCGCGACATCGTCGGTCTGCTTTCGCCGCTGCTGCTGGTCGGTGCGGTGATGTTCATTCCGGTGCTGGATCTGCTGCTGGCGATCGTGCGCCGGGTCCGCGCCGGTGTGAGTTTCTCGACACCGGACAAAATGCACTTGCATCACCGGCTGTTGCAGATCGGACATTCGCACCGCCGCGTTGTACTGGTGATCTATTTGTGGGTCGGCGTACTGGCGTTCGGCGCCGTCGGCACCTCGCTGATCCATGATCGGCGGATCGTCGTGCTGATGATGGCGGGCGGGCTGGTTTTCGCGCTGGTGGTGACCGCGATACCGGGCCTGCGCCGCAAGGAGCCCGCGGATCCGTAAAGCAAGGTCCAGGTAAAGTTCGGACCGTGAGTGAGCGAAGCGAGCGAACCATAAACCCAGCGTCCGGAGGAACGACGGAGCCGAGCGCCAGCGAGGCGCAGTCGTGAGTCTCACTGATCCGATCCCTGGTCCCGACGCTCCCCTGAAGGCGGCGCTGCGCTACGGCGTGATCGGATTGGCCGTTCTGGTGGTGCTGTCGGTGGCCATTGCCTCGGCGGTGGCCGGTTTGTCCGGGCTCTGGGGCGCGCTGCTCGGCGCGGCCATCGGTGGCGGCTTCATCCTCACCACCGCGGCCGTGGTGCTGTTCGGCGCGAAGCTGCCGGCGAGCACCGCAGGCCTGGTCATGTTGGTGAGCTGGGTGGGCAAGCTGCTGGTCGCGATGATCGTGATCGCAGTGCTGCAGCGCTTCGACTTCTACGACCGGATGGCGCTGTTCCTGACGGTGGTCGGGTCCTTGCTCATCGTGCTCGGCGCGGAGACGTATGGCGTTCTGCGGCAGAAGGTTCCCTATGTAAACGTACCGACCGATAGGTCCGATTCGCCCTCTGCGCAGCAATAATCGCACCCACCTACACGCTGTCGTAGATAACTTGGTAAAGTGTTGGTAAGCAAGCGACCAAGCAAGGGGGGATCACCAAGATCCCGCCGGATGGCAGCTATGCTTACTGCCGTGCCGGGCTCCGAGGGTTCCGGTTCTGCATGTCGACGATGTCGCCGACACTACGTACAGACGCCCATGCGGATTGCCGCACAGCTGCTGACGAATTTTCGAGCCGACCTGAGTCGACCCAATTGATCGTCAATGTCCGATCGAACCGCGGGAATGACCGTACCCGCGGCCCGAACACGGGAGAGAACGCTGAGCGTCACCACTTTGGCGGGCGAGTTCCACGCGCCATCGCTGTCCGACTTCTTCCCTCCAGCTGTGCTGTTCGAGGGTACGCCGTTCGAACTCGACCGTTTGATGCTGATCCGGCTGGTGATGACCGCCGCGCTGGTGCTCGTCATGGTGCTGGCATTCCGCAATCCTCGCATCGTCCCGCGCGGCCTGCAGAACATCGCCGAAACCGGTCTGGTGTTCGTCAAGGAACAGATTGCCGAAGAGGTGCTCGGTAAAGAATCCGGTCGCAAGTACCTCCCGTTGATCGCGACGATCTTCTTCGCGGTTCTGTTTCTCAACTTCTCCGGCATCATTCCGGGGCTGAACATATCGTCGAACGCCCGAATCGGCATGCCGCTGGTGCTGGCCCTCATCGCGTACCTCACGTTCAACTTCGTGGGTATCAAGAAGTACGGGTTCGTCACCTATATGCGCAGCAGCATCGTGGTTCCGAATGTTCCGCCCGCTTTGCACGTGTTGCTGATTCCGATCGAGTTCGTCTCGACGTTCATCCTGCGCCCGTTCACGCTGACCGTCCGACTCATGGCCAACATGCTGGCCGGTCACATCATGCTGGTGCTGTTCTTCAGCGCCACCTGGTTCTTCCTGTTCGACGCCGCGGCCTGGATGAAGGTGTTCTCACCGTTCTCGCTGCTCGCCGGACTCGGGTTCACGCTGTTCGAAATGTTGGTCATCTTCCTGCAGGCCTACGTTTTCGCCCTGCTGACCGCCGTTTACATCGGACTCGCGCAACACGCCGACTCGCACTGACCGAACAACTACCGGAAACCTGCTACACCGCGCCGACCGGCGGGTGAGCAACAGAAAGGGAAAGTAGACTCATGAGCCTCGCGTACCTGGCCCAGGAAGCGGCAACCTCCACCGAGAAGTTCAAGGGCTTCGGCGCCATCGGCTACGGTCTGGCCGCTATCGGTCCCGGCATCGGTGTGGGCATCGTGGTCGGTAAGGCCATCGAGGGCATCGCTCGTCAGCCCGAGCTGCAGGGCACCATCCGCACCAACATGTTCCTCGGTATCGCGTTCACCGAGGCCCTGGCGCTGATCGGCCTTGTTGCCGGCTTCATCTTCTGAGATAGCCATGAACACGCTTTCTATGCTCGCCGCGGAGACAGGGGAAGACATCAATCCCCTCCTCCCCGAGACCTACGACATCGTGTGGTCGGTGGTCTGCATCGCGATCATCGGCGTCATCTTCTACAAGTACGTCATCCCGCGCCTCATCAAGGTGTTGGATGAACGTGCGGACAAGATCGAGGGCGGAATCCAGCGGGCCGAGGCCGCGCAGGAGGAAGCTCAGCTGACGCTGCAGCAGTACCAGCAGCAGTTGGCCGACGCCCGGCTCGAGGCCGCGCGCATCCGTGAGGACGCACGCACCCAGGGCCAGCAGATCCTCGCGCAGATGCGCGCGGAAGCACAGGCCGAAAGCGACCGCATCGTCGCCGCCGGTCACAGCCAGCTGGAAGCTCAACGCCAGCAGATCCTGACCGAGCTGCGTGCCGAAGTCGGTAAAACTGCCGTCGATTTGGCCGAAAAGATTATCGGACAGTCGGTTTCGGACGAAGCTAAGCAGGCGGCATCGATCGACCGGTTCCTCGCCGAACTCGATCAGTCGGATGCCGGCATTGGGGTCGGAAGGTAGCGACGCGAAAGTGAGAAGCATGTACGCAGCGAGCCGCGAGGCAAGCTCCCGGGCACGGGAGGCGCTTCGGGCCGCTCTGACCGGAAGCGACAGTGTTGCGGCCACGACGGGGTCGGAACTGTTCGCCGTTGTCGCCGTGCTGGATGACCAGCGTTCGCTGCGTGTTGCGCTCGCGGACGTGTCGGTTCCCGGCTCGGCGCGCGCCGAACTCAGCGAACGGGTCTTCAGCGGCAAGGTCAGCCCCGCCACCCTGGCGGTGCTGACCACCGCGGTGGCCCAGAACTGGTCGCGCACCGCCGATTTGGTCGACACCCTGGTGTTGCTCGGCCAGGAGGCGCTGCTGGAGTCGGCCGCCGACAGCGGACGGCTCGGGGCGGTCGAGGACGAATTGTTCCGGCTGGCCCGGATCATCGGCGACAACCCCGATCTGGAGCAGGCACTTTCGGATCGCGTGAAGCCCACCGAGGCCAAGCGCGCGCTGATCGAGCGGCTGCTCGCAGGTAAGGCCGAGTCCATCACCCAGACCCTGGCGGACCAGGTGGTCACTCGGTCCAAGACGAGCATCGGCGAAGCGTTCGACGAATTGTCCGGTCTCGCCGCCGCTCGGCGCGACCAGATCGTCGCGCATGTGCGCGCCGCGGTCGCGCTGACCGACCAGCAGCGGGACCATCTCGCGGCATCGTTGCAGCGCATCTACGGCAAGCCGGTCACGGTGCACGTGCAGGTCGATTCGAGTCTGCTGACCGGCGTCGTTGTGACCGTCGGCGACGACCTGATCGACGGCAGCGCCACCGGCCGACTGGAACGGCTGCGTCGGGCTCTGGCCTGACACCACAACCACCCCGACATTCAGACCAGACAGCGAGAGCAGGAAGACTATGGCGGAGCTGACGATCTCCACCGATGAGATCCGTAGCGCGATCGAGAGCTACACCCAGAGCTACACCCCGGAAACCTCCATCGAAGAAGTCGGTGTTGTCACCGACTGCAGCGACGGCATCGCGCACGTCAGTGGCCTGCCCTCGGCGATGGCCAATGAATTGCTCGAGTTCCCGGGTGGTGTGCTCGGCGTCGCGCTGAACCTCGAGGACCGCGAGATCGGTGCGGTCATCCTCGGTGAGTTCGCGGAAATCGAAGAGGGCCAGCAGGTTCGCCGCACCGGCGACGTGCTCTCGGTCCCCGTCGGTGACAAGTTCCTCGGCCGCGTGGTCAACCCGCTCGGTCAGCCGATCGACGGCCTCGGCGAGATCGAGGCCGACGAGCAGCGCGTGCTCGAGCTGCAGGCCGCGACCGTGCTGCAGCGTCAGCCGGTCGAGGAGCCGCTGGCCACCGGCATCACCGCCATCGACGCCTTGACCGCCATCGGTCGTGGTCAGCGTCAGCTGATCATCGGCGACCGTAAGACCGGTAAGACCGCGGTCTGCATCGACGCGATTCTGGCGCAGAAGGCGAACTGGGAGACCGGCGACCCGACCAAGCAGGTTCGCTGCATCTACGTCGCGATCGGCCAGAAGGGTTCCACCATCGCGGGCGTGAAGACCGCGCTGGAATCGCACGGTGCGATGGAGTACACCACCATCGTCGCGGCCCCCGCTTCGGACTCGGCCGGCTTCAAATGGCTTGCGCCCTATACCGGTTCGGCGATCGGCCAGCACTGGATGTACCAGGGCAAGCACGTCCTCATCGTGTTCGACGACCTGACCAAGCAGGCCGAGGCGTACCGCGCCATCTCGCTGCTGCTGCGTCGCCCGCCGGGCCGCGAGGCGTACCCGGGTGACGTCTTCTACCTGCACTCGCGTCTGCTGGAGCGTTGCGCGAAGCTGTCCGACGAGATGGGCGCCGGTTCGATGACGGGTCTGCCGATCATCGAGACCAAGGCCAACGACATCTCGGCGTTCATCCCGACCAACGTCATCTCCATCACCGACGGCCAGGTCTTCCTCGAGTCCGACCTGTTCAACAAGGGTGTCCGTCCGGCGATCAACGTCGGTACCTCGGTCTCCCGTGTCGGTGGCGCCGCCCAGACCAAGGGCATGAAGAAGGTCGCCGGTTCGCTGCGTCTGGAAATGGCGCAGTACCGCGAGTTGGAGGCGTTCTCCGCCTTCGCCTCCGACCTCGACGCCGCATCCCTCGCGCAGCTGGAGCGCGGTGCCCGCTGGGTCGAGTTGCTCAAGCAGGACCAGTACACGCCGGTTCCGGTCGAGGACCAGATCGTCTCGATCTTCCTGGTCGACGCCGGCTACTTCGACTCGGTTCCGGTTGCCGACATCCGTCGTTTCAACAGCGAACTGCTCGAGGATCTGCACCGCAGCGCGGCCGACGCCTTCAAGTCCATCGAGGGCGGCAAGGTGCTCGACGCCGAGAACGGCGACGCGATCAAGGCGGCCACCGACAAGTTCAAGCAGAGCTTCCTCGCTTCCGACGGTTCGCGCGTCGTGAACGAGGCCGCCGCCGGTGAGCTCGACCACGAAGAGGTCGAATCGCTGTCGGTGACCCGTAAGCACGTCGAGAAGTAATCGAGCGAGCAATGCGCTATTCGATTCTCACGAATGAACTGAAGGGAGTGTGAACCGCTGATGGCAAGCTTGCGTGAATTGCGCTCCCGCATTCGTGGTGTGAGTTCGATCAAGAAGATCACCAAGGCCCAGGAGCTGATCGCGACCTCGCGAATCTCCAAGGCCCAGGCCAGGGTTGCGGCCGCGAAGCCCTACGCCGAGGAGATCACCAAGGTCCTCAGCGAGTTGGCGAGTGCGTCGACGAGTCTGTCGCACCCGCTGCTGACCGAGCGGGCCAACCCGCGCCGTGCCGCCGTCCTGGTGATCACCAGTGACAGCGGCATGTGTGGTGGCTACAACTCCAACGTGCTCAAGCGCGCCGAAGAGCTCATGGTCACCCTGCGTGGCGAGGGCAAGGAGCCGGTGCTGTACGTGATGGGCAATAAGGGCCTCACGTACTACACCTTCCGGAGTCGGCCGCTGGTCAATGCGTGGACCGGGTTCTCCCAGCAGCCGAAGTACAACGATGCCTCGGCCGCGTGCCATCACCTCGTGGACGCCTTCATGGCGGGCTCCGAGGGTGAGGTGCCCGCCCCGAACGGGACCGGCAATATCGAGGGCGTCGACGAGTTGCACATCGTGTACACCCGTTTCGTGTCGATGCTGACCCAGACCCCGGAGGTGCGCCGCCTGGCGCCGATCCAGGTCAGCTTCGTCGACGAGAACTTCGAGTTGGGTGAGGACTCCTTCTCCGACGGGGTCGCCCCCTCCGAGTTGACGGCCCAGTACGAGTTCGAGCCCGATGCCGATGTGCTGCTGGCGGCGCTGCTGCCCAAGTACATCAACACCCGCATCTACTCATCGTTGCTCGAGGCAGCGGCATCCGAGTCGGCGGCTCGGCGCACCGCAATGAAGGCAGCCACCGACAACGCCAACGAACTGGCCAATGTGCTTACCCGGCAGGCGAATTCGGTGCGGCAGGCCCAGATCACGCAGGAAATCAGCGAAATCGTCGGCGGCGTGAACGCGCTGGCTTCGAGCTCCGACCGCGACTAAGCAGCCCGCGGCCTGAGGTCAGGGCCCGGAGGCGGAAGCGCAGCGTAACCACGTAGGGCCCCCGAAGGCCGCAAATAAGACACGGAAGAGAACCAACTAATGACCGCAGCTGTCACTCAAGAGAGCCGGACGGGCGCGAAAACAGGTCGCGTCGTCCGCGTCATCGGCCCCGTCGTGGACGTCGAGTTCCCGCGGGGGTCCATCCCTGAGCTGTTCAATGCTCTGCACGCCGAGATCACCCTGACCTCGGTGGCCAAGACCCTGACCCTCGAGGTCGCCCAGCACCTCGGTGACAACATCGTGCGCACCATCTCGATGCAGCCCACCGACGGTCTGGTCCGTGGCGCCACCGTCACCGACACCGGCAAGCCGATTTCGGTGCCGGTCGGCGACGTCACCAAGGGCCACGTGTTCAACGCCCTCGGCGACTGCCTCGACACCCCCGGCCTCGGCCGCGACGGCGAGCAGTGGGGCATCCACCGCAAGCCCCCGTCATTCGACCAGCTCGAGGGTAAGACCGAGATCCTGGAGACGGGCATCAAGGTCATCGACCTGCTGACCCCGTACGTGAAGGGCGGCAAGATCGGTCTGTTCGGTGGTGCCGGTGTCGGCAAGACCGTGCTGATCCAGGAGATGATCACTCGTATCGCGCGTGAGTTCTCCGGTACGTCCGTGTTCGCGGGTGTCGGTGAGCGCACCCGTGAGGGCACCGACCTGCACCTGGAAATGGCAGAGATGGGCGTCCTCCAGGACACCGCCCTCGTCTTCGGCCAGATGGACGAGCCGCCGGGCACCCGTATGCGCGTCGCCCTCTCGGCCCTGACCATGGCCGAGTACTTCCGCGACGTGCAGCACCAGGACGTGCTGCTGTTCATCGACAACATCTTCCGGTTCACCCAGGCCGGTTCCGAGGTGTCGACCCTGCTCGGCCGCATGCCCTCGGCCGTCGGTTACCAGCCGACGCTGGCCGACGAGATGGGTGAGCTGCAGGAGCGCATCACCTCGACCCGTGGTCGGTCCATCACCTCGCTGCAGGCCATCTACGTGCCCGCCGACGACTACACCGACCCGGCCCCGGCGACCACCTTCGCCCACCTCGATGCGACGACCGAGCTTTCCCGCCCGATCTCGCAGAAGGGCATCTACCCGGCCGTCGACCCGCTGACCTCGACCTCCCGCATCCTGGAGGCCTCGATCGTCGGTGCGGAGCACTTCCGGGTCGCCAACGAGGTGAAGCGGATCCTGCAGAAGTACAAGGAACTGCAGGACATCATCGCCATCCTCGGCATGGACGAGCTCTCCGAAGAGGACAAGGTCCTCGTCGGCCGGGCCCGTCGTCTGGAGAAGTTCCTCGGCCAGAACTTCATCGTGGCCGAGAAGTTCACCAGCCAGCCGGGTTCCGTGGTGCCGCTGACCGACACCATCGAGGCGTTCGACCGCGTCTGCAAGGGCGAGTTCGACCACTTCCCGGAGCAGGCGTTCAGCTCCTGCGGTGGTCTCGACGACGTCGAGGCGGCCGCGAAGAAGATCGCCGGAAAGTAGTCACCCATGTCGGAGATGTCAGTGGATCTCGTCGCCGTCGAGCGTTTGCTCTGGTCCGGCCAGGCGACGTTCGTCAGTGCGCAGACCACCGAGGGCCAGATCGGCATCCTGGCGGGCCATGAGCCGCTGCTCGGCCAGCTGATCGAGGGCGGCATCGTGAGCATCGTGCCCACCGAGGGAGAGCGGATCACCGCGGCGGTGCACGGTGGGTTCTTCTCGGTGACCGCGACCTCGGTCCGGGTGCTGGCCGAGTCCGCGGAGTTCGCCGACGAGATCGACGTCGAGGCGGCCCGTCGGGTGCTGGCCGACGCCGAGGCCAGCGTGGAAGCGAAGTTGGCGGCCGAGGGTCAGGTGCGCGCGGTCGAGGCGAACGCGAACGCGTAAGCACCGCATCGGGATTGCGTTCGCCACTGTCGGCGGTGAAGTTGTCTTCGCCGCCGACAGTGGCGTTTCCGGGTCCGATCCTTCAAAGACAAGGCCCGGCCATTTGTAAACTCGGGACCGTGGTTGAATGACCGAACGGCGGTGTGCGCTCGGACCCGAAAGCGGTAGCTTGCGTAAACCACGGGGAGGGCCCGCGAACACCGCCGATCGGACACTGGGTCGTCGGTGTGGCGGCGGAGCGAAGGGACGAACAGCATTGCAGACCGGGATGGTTCTCCTGATCATTCTGGTGCTCACGCTCGTTCTCTTGGCGCTCGCTTCGACCTATCGGCTGATCATGTTGCGCCGCGGCGGAACTGCGGCGATCCTGCGCGTGCTGCCCGCGCGTGGCGGCCAGGGCTGGCGGCACGGCCTGATTCGATACGACGAGGATCGGCTCGTCTTCTACAAACTTTCCAGCCTCAAGCTGGGCCCCGACTCCACCATTCGACGCCAGGGCATCGAGATCGGTGATCGGCGCGGCCCGCGCGGTGATGAATACGACATCATGACCGACGAGATCGCGGTGACCGCGGTCTCGGACAATGACGGCAATTACGAACTGGCCCTGGACCGTGGCTCATTGGCGGCCTTCCTGTCCTGGGTCGAATCCCGACCGTCGGATCGCACCCGCCGTCTGCCCGGCCTCTAGACGAAATCTGCTAGTCGAAATTGTGGGTGTGCTCGCAGCGATAGGGTGGGCCATGTGAGTGTGCACCTGACGCGGATCTACACGCGGACCGGCGACGACGGGACGACGGGTCTCAGCGACTTTTCCCGGGTGGCCAAGACGGATCCGCGGCTGACCGCCTATGCGGACTGTGACGAGACGAATGCCGCCATTGGCGTGGCCATCGCGCTCGGTGCACCCGCGCCGGAGTTGTTGAAGGTACTGCGGCAGGTGCAGAACGATCTGTTCGACGTGGGTGCGGATCTGTCGACCCCGGTGGTCGCGGAGCCGAAGTACCCGCCGCTGCGCGTCACTCAGCCCTATATCGACCGCCTCGAAGCTTGGTGTGATGAGTTCAACGCCGAACTGCCAGCGCTGAATTCGTTCATTCTGCCCGGCGGCACTCCATTGGCCGCCCTGCTGCACACCGCTCGCACGGTTGCGCGCCGCGCGGAGCGTTCCGCTTGGGCCGCGATCGAGGCGCATCCGGGCGATACGAATATCCTTCCGGCGAAGTACCTGAATCGCCTCTCCGACTTGCTGTTCATCCTGAGCCGAGCCGCCAACCCGGGCGGCGATGTGCTGTGGAAGCCTGGTGGGGAGCAGACATCGGACTGAACGACCGACGAAACTGCAGCATCCGAATCCCGCTCGACTGATCTGGTGTAGACGTGGGTAACTTCTTGGGGAGACCCGGGGCACAGCCCGCGACCGACCGTCCGGCGCCCAACACGCTCGCAAAAAGTTGCTGGACACTCGGGAAGTGCGACCAGCTACCTGGAGATAACCCCGGCACCGCTACCAGCGGCCCGCATCGCAACTATCCTTTGCACCAATAGTGCGCCGAATACGCGGAGAGGCGGCATGGAACGGTTTTTGGTTACTGGCGGGAATCGACTCGTCGGTGAGGTCGCGGTCGGGGGTGCGAAGAACAGCGTCCTCAAGTTGATGGCGGCTGCCTTGCTGGCCGAGGGCACGACCACCATTACGAACTGCCCGGACATCCTCGATGTGCCGTTGATGGGTGATGTGTTGCGCGGGCTCGGCTGCGATGTCGCCATCGATGGTTCGGTCGTCACGATCAACACGCCCGCCGAGCCGAAGTACCACGCGGATTTTCCGGCCGTAACGCAGTTCCGCGCGTCCGTCTGCGTGCTCGGTCCGCTGATGGCCCGCTGCAAGCGGGCGGTTGTCGCACTGCCGGGCGGCGACGCGATCGGTTCGCGCCCGTTGGATATGCATCAGGCTGGTTTGCGGCTGCTCGGCGCGACAAGCGAAATCGAGCACGGTTGTGTGGTCGCGCGCGCGGAGGAACTGCAGGGCGCGCGGATCAGGCTGGACTTCCCTTCGGTGGGCGCGACCGAGAACATCCTCATGGCGGCCGTGCTCGCCGAGGGCGAGACGGTCATCGATAACGCCGCTCGCGAACCCGACATCGTCGATCTCTGCAACATGCTCGTGCGGATGGGTGCGCGGATCAGTGGGGCGGGTACGTCGGTGCTCACCATTCAGGGCGTCGAGCGTCTCGAGCCAACGACGCACCGAGTGATCGGTGATCGGATCGTGGCGGCGACGTGGGGAATCGCCGCGGCGATGACCATGGGCGATGTCCGCGTCACCGGGGTGAATCCCAAGCACCTGTCCCTCGTCTTGGACAAGCTGCGCTCGGCGGGTGCGCGCATTTCGTTCGAACCGGACGGTTTCCGAGTGATTCAGGCCGATCGGCCGCGCGCGGTCAATTTCTCGACGCTGCCGTTTCCCGGATTCCCGACCGATCTGCAGCCGATGGCTATCGGTCTCGCGGCGATTGCCGACGGCACCTCGATGATCACCGAGAACATCTTCGAGGCGCGCTTCCGTTTCGTGGAGGAGATGATCCGGCTGGGCGCCGATGCCCGGACCGATGGACATCATGCGGTGGTGCGCGGAATTCCACGGCTGTCGAGTGCGCCGGTGTGGTCGTCGGATATTCGCGCCGGTGCCGGATTGGTACTCGCCGGTCTGGTTGCCGACGGCACCACCGAAGTACACGACGTCTTCCACATCGACCGCGGCTACCCGAAATTCGTTGAGCAGCTGCAGGCATTGGGTGGTCAGGTGGAGCGGGTCGGCGCCGCGGATTGATCATGTGAACGGCAGGCGACGATCTCGTTTCGTCGAAAACCGTTTCTGACCAGGCGATTTGACATCGTGCACGCCGACACGTAACTTTATTCGAGTCAGAGCGACACGGACACCGACCCGGGGCCGACGCGCTGAGCCGAAAGGCTGAGCAAAGGACCAGGGAAACGAGGTAGGACGTAGAGCGCCTGACGATCACACTAGCTCGAACGAGACCCCGATTTTGATTCGGGTTCCCGACTGAGCTAAGCTTGATAAGTTGCCTCACCGATCGACCGGGGTCAAACCCGCGAGATGGTTTGTGCGTGTGTTCTTTGAGAACTCAATAGTGTGTCGATGAATGTCAGTGCCAAATATTATTTTGGTTCCGGCTCCTCATACCCCCGTGTGGTGGGGCTGGACATTTAAGTCAGCAAATACTTTTGTTGGCGTTTGATTTTGCCATGGTTTTCGGACTCTGGTTAATTCTTCTGATTCGCCCTTTTCGGGGTTGTTTCAAGAGTCTTCAACGGAGAGTTTGATCCTGGCTCAGGACGAACGCTGGCGGCGTGCTTAACACATGCAAGTCGAGCGGTAAGGCCCTTCGGGGTACACGAGCGGCGAACGGGTGAGTAACACGTGGGTGATCTGCCCTGTACTTCGGGATAAGCCTGGGAAACTGGGTCTAATACCGGATATGACCATGGGATGCATGTCTTGTGGTGGAAAGATTTATCGGTGCAGGATGGGCCCGCGGCCTATCAGCTTGTTGGTGGGGTAATGGCCTACCAAGGCGACGACGGGTAGCCGACCTGAGAGGGTGACCGGCCACACTGGGACTGAGACACGGCCCAGACTCCTACGGGAGGCAGCAGTGGGGAATATTGCACAATGGGCGGAAGCCTGATGCAGCGACGCCGCGTGAGGGATGACGGCCTTCGGGTTGTAAACCTCTTTCGACAGGGACGAAGCGTGAGTGACGGTACCTGTAGAAGAAGCACCGGCCAACTACGTGCCAGCAGCCGCGGTAATACGTAGGGTGCGAGCGTTGTCCGGAATTACTGGGCGTAAAGAGCTTGTAGGCGGTTCGTCGCGTCGATCGTGAAAACCTACCGCTCAACGGTGGGCTTGCGGTCGATACGGGCGGACTAGAGTACTTCAGGGGAGACTGGAATTCCTGGTGTAGCGGTGAAATGCGCAGATATCAGGAGGAACACCGGTGGCGAAGGCGGGTCTCTGGGAAGTAACTGACGCTGAGAAGCGAAAGCGTGGGTAGCGAACAGGATTAGATACCCTGGTAGTCCACGCCGTAAACGGTGGGTACTAGGTGTGGGTTTCCTTCCACGGGATCCGTGCCGTAGCTAACGCATTAAGTACCCCGCCTGGGGAGTACGGCCGCAAGGCTAAAACTCAAAGGAATTGACGGGGGCCCGCACAAGCGGCGGAGCATGTGGATTAATTCGATGCAACGCGAAGAACCTTACCTGGGTTTGACATACACCGGAAACCTGCAGAGATGTAGGCCCCCTTGTGGTCGGTGTACAGGTGGTGCATGGCTGTCGTCAGCTCGTGTCGTGAGATGTTGGGTTAAGTCCCGCAACGAGCGCAACCCTTATCTTATGTTGCCAGCGCGTTATGGCGGGGACTCGTGAGAGACTGCCGGGGTCAACTCGGAGGAAGGTGGGGACGACGTCAAGTCATCATGCCCCTTATGTCCAGGGCTTCACACATGCTACAATGGCCGGTACAGAGGGCTGCGATACCGTGAGGTGGAGCGAATCCCTTAAAGCCGGTCTCAGTTCGGATCGGGGTCTGCAACTCGACCCCGTGAAGTTGGAGTCGCTAGTAATCGCAGATCAGCAACGCTGCGGTGAATACGTTCCCGGGCCTTGTACACACCGCCCGTCACGTCATGAAAGTCGGTAACACCCGAAGCCGGTGGCCTAACCCTTGTGGAGGGAGCCGTCGAAGGTGGGATTGGCGATTGGGACGAAGTCGTAACAAGGTAGCCGTACCGGAAGGTGCGGCTGGATCACCTCCTTTCTAAGGAGCACTTCTCCACGACACTTCACACAGGTGGATGTGGTTGTGGCAGAGACCGTTTCGGGCTCGTCTGTAGTCCGGCGGAAGCTCATGGGTGGAACGCTGACAAGCTTCATCGCATCGAGTTTTCGGCTGTGTCCGGAAGCTGTGGTGGATATATCGACACACTGTTGGGTCCTGAAAGAACAGGCGTTCTTTCCAGGCAAGATAACGATCCGTTCGGGTTCCCGGTCATACCGACCTCAGTTTTTTGGCTGGGGTGCTGGTGTCGGAATTGGGTTCGATACGGGTGTGTTGTTTGAGAACTGCACAGTGGACGCGAGCATCTTTGTTAGTAAGTGTTTAAGAGCGTACGGTGGATGCCTTGGCACCAGGAGCCGATGAAGGACGTAGGAGGCTGCGATAAGCCTCGGGGAGCTGTCAACCGAGCTGAGATCCGAGGATTTCCGAATGGGGAAACCCAGCACGAGTGATGTCGTGTTACCCGCATCTGAATATATAGGGTGTGTGGAGGGAACGTGGGGAAGTGAAACATCTCAGTACCCACAGGAAGAGAAAACAATTGTGATTCCGTGAGTAGTGGCGAGCGAAAGCGGATGAGGCTAAACCATGCGGATGTGATACCCGGCAGGGGTTGTCCGTGTGGGGTAGTGGGGTCATTCTTCTCAGATCTGCCGGTCTGAGCGACAGTCAGAAACCGTTGGGTTAGTTGAAGTGGTCTGGAACGGCCTGCCGTAGACGGTGATAGCCCGGTAAGTGAAAACTCAACGGCTGTTGTGGATGATGCCCGAGTAGCAGCGGGCCCGTGAAATCTGCTGTGAATCTGCCGGGACCACCCGGTAAGCCTGAATACTCCCTGGTGACCGATAGCGGACTAGTACCGTGAGGGAAAGGTGAAAAGTACCCCGGGAGGGGAGTGAAATAGTACCTGAAACCGTGCGCTTACAATCCGTCAGGGCCTACGCACAACTTGTTGTGGTGGGTGATGGCGTGCCTTTTGAAGAATGAGCCTGCGAGTTAGTGGCATGTGGCGAGGTTAACCCGTGTGGGGTAGCCGTAGCGAAAGCGAGTCCGAATAGGGCGTTTGTAGTCGCGTGTTCTAGACCCGAAGCGGAGTGATCTACCCATGGCCAGGGTGAAGCGACGGTAAGACGTCGTGGAGGCCCGAACCCACTTAGGTTGAAAACTGAGGGGATGAGCTGTGGGTAGGGGTGAAAGGCCAATCAAACTCCGTGATAGCTGGTTCTCCCCGAAATGCATTTAGGTGCAGCGTCACGTGTTTCACGCCGGAGGTAGAGCTACTGGATGGTCTAGGGGGCCTACAAGCTTACCGAAATCAGCCAAACTCCGAATGCCGGTGTGTGAGAGCGTGGCAGTGAGACTGCGGGGGATAAGCTTCGTAGTCGAGAGGGAAACAGCCCAGATCGCCGGCTAAGGCCCCTAAGCGTGTACTAAGTGGAAAAGGATGTGGAGTCGCGAAGACAACCAGGAGGTTGGCTTAGAAGCAGCCATCCTTGAAAGAGTGCGTAATAGCTCACTGGTCAAGTGATTCTGCGCCGACAATGTAGCGGGGCTCAAGTACACCGCCGAAGCCGCGGCATTCACACAATACATCCGCCGTTTCCTACGGGTTTCGGTGCAGTGGTGTGGATGGGTAGGGGAGCGTCCTACAGCCTTGGAAGCAGCGGCGTGAGCCAGTTGTGGAGGCTGTGGGAGTGAGAATGCAGGCATGAGTAGCGAAAGACGAGTGAGAAACTCGTCCGCCGAATGACCAAGGGTTCCTGGGCCAGGTTAATCCGCCCAGGGTGAGTCGGGACCTAAGGCGAGGCCGACAGGCGTAGTCGATGGACAACGGGTTGATATTCCCGTACCCGTGTATCCGCGCCCAATGGCGAATCAGTGGTGCTAAGTATCCTGAACCGGACCTATCACCTTCGGGTGAAGAGATGGGGATGCATACGACCCCTGCTGTAGTAGTCAAGCGATGGGGTGACGCAGGAAGGTAGCTGGGCCAGTCAGTGGTTGTACTGGTGTAAGCCTGTAGGGCGTTGTGTAGGCAAATCCGCACAACATTCAGCCTGAGAGGTGATGCGTAGCCGATTGAGGTGAATTCAGTGATCCTATGCTGCCGAGAAAAGCCTCTAGTGAGTTGGTACACGGCCCGTACCCCAAACCGACACAGGTGGTCAGGTAGAGAATACTGAGGCGATCGAGAGAACTGTGGTTAAGGAACTCGGCAAAATGCCCCCGTAACTTCGGGAGAAGGGGGACCCGGTCTGGTGATGAGATTTACTCTCGGAGCTGGGTTGGGTCGCAGAGACCAGAGAGAAGCGACTGTTTACTAAAAACACAGGTCCGTGCGAAGTCGTAAGACGATGTATACGGACTGACGCCTGCCCGGTGCCGGAAGGTTAAGAGGACCGGTTAGCGTTTCGGCGCGAAGCTGAGAATTTAAGCCCCGGTAAACGGCGGTGGTAACTATAACCATCCTAAGGTAGCGAAATTCCTTGTCGGGTAAGTTCCGACCTGCACGAATGGCGTAACGACTTCTCTGCTGTCTCAACCACAGACTCGGCGAAATTGCATTACGAGTAAAGATGCTCGTTACGCGCGGCAGGACGAAAAGACCCCGGGACCTTCACTATAGCTTGGTATTGGTGTTCGGTACGGTTTGTGTAGGATAGGTGGGAGACTGTGAAGCATGCACGCCAGTGTGTGTGGAGTCGTCGTTGAAATACCACTCTGGTCGTATTGGACTTCTAACCTCGGACCATGATCTGGTTCAGGGACAGTGCCTGGTGGGTAGTTTAACTGGGGCGGTTGCCTCCTAAAATGTAACGGAGGCGCCCAAAGGTTCCCTCAGCCTGGTTGGCAATCAGGTGTCGAGTGCAAGTGCACAAGGGAGCTTGACTGTGAGAGTGACAGCTCGAGCAGGGACGAAAGTCGGGACTAGTGATCCGGCACCGGCAAGTGGAAGCGGTGTCGCTCAACGGATAAAAGGTACCCCGGGGATAACAGGCTGATCTTCCCCAAGAGTCCATATCGACGGGATGGTTTGGCACCTCGATGTCGGCTCGTCGCATCCTGGGGCTGGAGTAGGTCCCAAGGGTTGGGCTGTTCGCCCATTAAAGCGGCACGCGAGCTGGGTTTAGAACGTCGTGAGACAGTTCGGTCTCTATCCGCCGCGCGCGTCAGAAACTTGAGGAAGGCTGTCCCTAGTACGAGAGGACCGGGACGGACGAACCTCTGGTGTGCCAGTTGTCCTGCCAAGGGCACTGCTGGTTAGCTACGTTCGGAAGGGATAACCGCTGAAAGCATCTAAGCGGGAAGCCTGTTCCAAGATGAGGTTTCTCACCACCTTTGAGTGGTTAAGGCCCCCCACAGACCATGGGGTTGATAGGCCAGAACTGGAAGCCCGGTAACGGGTGTAGGTGACTGGTACTAATCGGCCGAGGACTTACCAACAAAGAAGCTACGCGTCCACTGTGCGGTATCTGAAACAACACACAGATACAGGTAGACAGGAAACACTACCGACCCCCCGACAGGGGGGTTGTGGGGGTTTTCTGGGCTGTCTGTGGATAGTTTCATAGAGTTACGGCGGCTATAGCGGTGGGGAAACGCCCGGTCCCATTCCGAACCCGGAAGCTAAGGCCACCAGCGCCGATGGTACTGCACTCGACAGGGTGTGGGAGAGTAGGACACCGCCGGAACATCCTTGCGAAAGGCCCCCAACACAGTTGGGGGCCTTTCTGCGTTATATGGCCTGTCCTTTTCTGTGGTCCGCATGTTTTGGAGCAATCTCACAGGGAACAGCCAGTCTGTGTGCGATTCGATCACGCATGATGGAGAGAGACAGTAGGTAGTAGTCGACGCGGCATCCTCTGGGCAGGAGGGCGTCGACCCAAACGGAGGTGTTGATGGTCGCAGCGACGACAACCGCTGACCGCGCGCCGGTTGAACCCCTCAGACCGCTTCGCTCGAGCTGGTGGCAACTGAGACTCCCGGCGACGTTCGGATATCTGGCGGCCCTTGTCGCTGTCACCGTGGTCTTCTCCGTGCTGAGTGATTCCGCGCAAACGCGGATGGTGCTGCACGCGAGCACGAATCTGCACAATCTGCTGAACGGCCGCATCAGCACCGTGTTCTCGAGCGCGCTGGTGATCGGTGATGTCAGTGCCGCCTGGGTGCTGATCCCATTGCTCGGCTGTCTGCTCGCCCTTGCGGAGCTGCGGTTCGGCGCGATGCATATGGTGCGTGTCTTCATGGCCGGACATATCGGGGCCACGCTCCTTGTCGCCGTTGGCCTCTGGATCGCCATCGAGGCCGACTGGCTGCCCGCGAGTATCCGCTGGGCCCAGGACGTCGGGGTCAGTTACGGCGCCATGGCGTTGGTGGGTGCGATCGTGGTCGCCATCCCGCATCGCTGGCGTATCGCCTGGTCCACCGTGTGGTTCATCGTCGCCGCCGAGGGCGTGCTGATCGAGCAGACCTTCACCAACGTCGGCCACCTGGTCGCCTTCGGTATCGGAACAGCGGTCGGCTTCGGGATGATCCGGGCCAAAGCGGCGTCGACCCGCCGACTCACCAGGGTCGAATCCGGCCTGCTCGCCGTGAGCGCGATCCTCGCGGCTATCTTGCTCATGGGCTGACAGTCCGATGCGACAGGGCTGACGCCAGGCGGGACCGGGCACTCACCTACAGTGCTTGGGTGCGCCTAGTGATTGCTCGCTGTCAGGTCGACTACGTAGGGCGACTCACCGCCCATCTCGCCATGGCCCGCCGATTGCTGCTGATCAAAGCGGACGGTTCGGTCCTCGTGCATTCCGACGGCGGCTCGTATAAGCCGCTCAACTGGATGAGCCCGCCGTGCTGGTTGGAGGAGCGCGATGGTGACGCGGTACCGGAGGGTGCGAAGGCATTCTGGGTGGTCACCAATAAGGCGGGTGAGGAACTGCGCATCACCATCGAGGACATCGAGCACGACTCCTCGCACGAGCTGGGCATCGACCCGGGTTTGGTGAAAGACGGTGTGGAGGCCCATCTTCAGGAACTGCTCGCCGAGCATGTGCAGACCCTGGGCCCTGGCTACACGCTGATCCGCCGCGAGTACATGACCGCCATCGGCCCGGTGGATCTGCTCTGCCGCGATGCCGACGGCGCCACCGTGGCCGTCGAGATCAAGCGCCGCGGTGAGATCGACGGCGTCGAACAACTGACCCGCTACCTCGAACTGCTGAACCGCGATCCACTCCTCGCTCCCGTCGCTGGCGTCTTCGCTGCCCAGCAGATCAAGCCGCAGGCCCGCACCCTCGCCGAGGACCGCGGCATTCGCTGCCTGACCCTCGATTACGATGCCCTACGCGGCACGGAGAGCAACGAATTCCGCCTCTTCTAGCCCCTCCTTTCCCCGCTGCACAACGAATTGGGGCGTTCACGGATTCGCGCCGCGTAGAGGCGTGCGCGGGGTAGGACGGACTGTGCGCGGTGTGTGCTGGGCCACGACCTAGGCTTATGCCATGCCCCGACGGAAGCCGCGAACGGAACGCCAGGTGGGTCGCTCGCAGCCGGGCGGCTCGCCGATCGGCGATGTGTTCGGTCGGCGGGAGGCGGGGCCGGACAGCGACGAGATGTACATCGTGCGGACCATCCCGGGCAGTCGGGCGAGCAAAACCTATCGCTGCCCGGGCTGCGATCACGAAATCCCGCCCGGGGTAGCGCATGTCGTCGCGTGGGCGGTCGACGACGGTGAGGACGACCGTAGGCACTGGCACCGCGGCTGCTGGAACGGCCGTCGGACACGGCGGATTACGCGTCGCTGGTCGTGAATCGGGTTGGGGCACTGAAGCGCCCGTGCCGCACATTAGGAAGGCCGCCCCGGTTCCGGGACGGCCTTCGGTGTGAATTCGGTTGGGGTGTTGCGTTTGTCGCCGCTCAGCCCGCCGGTGTCAGTTGCTGATTTCGGCGTTCTCGCGCTCGTCGGCGTCGATGTCGTCTTCCTCGGCCGAGACCTCGGGGATCGCCTTGGCGCGCGAACCGCCGGTGACCGACTTGGTGCCACCGCCGATCGACTTGCGCTGATCCGGAACACCGTCCAGCAGTTCGCTTTCCCGGTTGACCGCCGCGAGCATGGCGGGCACCGAGTCGAGCTGACCACGGATACCGAGCAGCTGGGCGAGCACCCGGCCGCGCAGCACGCGCATCTCCTCGGCGAGTTCCTTCGCGTGCGCGATCTTGCGCTCGGAGGTCTGGGTGGCGGAGGTGATGAGGCGGTTGGACTCGTCGGTCGCATCCTTGATCCGCTGAGCGGCCTCGGCGCGGCTGGTGGCCTCGAGCTCCTCCATGGCGCGGGTGAGCTTGGTGCGACGCTCCGCCATGGTGGCTTCGAAGTCCTGCTGGGTCGCCTTGCGCTTGGCGTCGGCTTCCTTGCCGAGACGGTCGGCCTCGGCCTGGGCGGCCTCGATGATCTTTGCGGATTCGGTACGCGCATTCGCGAGAGTCTGCTCGAATTCGATTTCGAGCGCCTCGCGCTTCTCCTTGGTCTCGGCGAGCAGCGATTCGTACTTACCACGCATTTCGGTGGCCTGCTGCTCGGCGATCGACACCATTTCCGCCGCCTCGGCCTGCGCCAGAGCGCGCACCTCGGAGGCCTCGTCGGAGGCCAGCCGCAGCATCCGAGAGATGCGGTCGGACATACCTTCCGCAGTGGTCGGCGGAACCGAAAGGCGATCGACTTCCTTACGGAGTTCGTCGATCTCGTCCCGCGCGTCCTCCAGCTGGCTGGCGAGGTTACGGGCTTGCGCCGCAGCGGCATCCCGATCTGTGGCGGTGACCCTTAACTCGGCATCGAAACGGTCGAAGTAGTTGCGTACCTCGTCTTGCGCATAACCCTTGCGCACAACGGTGAAGGGCAGTGCAACGAAGCGATTGCGATCGGACTCAGGTGACGACATGGCACACAAACTACAGCCTACTTGCACCTCATGGTGACTCGACCGCGAATGTGATCGGGACGAGTTTTTCAGGCCCGATCTTGATACTAGTGCGTAACATTCGAGTTCGGCTCGACCAACTCGATCAGCACACCGCCAGCATCCTTCGGGTGGATGAAATTGATGCGGGAATCCGCGGTTCCGTGCCGAGGGGCGTCGTACAGCAAACGCAGACCTCGATCACGAAGATACGTGGAGACGGCCTCGATATCGGTGACCCGATAGGCGAGTTGCTGAAGTCCCGGTCCGCTGCGATCGATGAACTTGGCGATTGTCGAATCCGCGTTCAAGGGCGCCAGCAACTGCAGAGCAGTCGCGCCGTCGGCTGCGCCGGGCAGCGACAGCATCGCCTCGTGCACACCTTGCGCCTCGTTGACCTCACGATGGGTCTCGATCATGCCGAGATTCTCGGTATACCAGGCGATTGCGGCGTCCAGGTCCGGCACGGCGATGCCGACATGGTCGACGGCGATGACGTAGTCACCTGGGATGAAGTTCGACGGGTCCATATCGTTGCTCACTACTCGAACGTAGCGCCTGATCGGACGCGGTCGGCCGGAAGGCCGTCATTGGTCCCTTGCGCTCGGCCGCGCGCAGGATAAGGCACCGCGTACCTGGAGAGAGTCGGTCGACTAGGACAAGCTACCGTTGAGTACAGAGGTTGACGCCGCGTATGAGTCCGTGCAGTGCGGAGTGCGCGGCGCTGTTCCGATCAATGAATGCGAGGCTCGTCGTGACCACAACCGTGATCGTTTCCGGTGCGCGTACCCCGGTCGGTCGGCTGCTCGGGGGTCTGAAGGACTTCAGCGGTTCGGACCTGGGCGGCTTCGCCATCAAGGCGGCGCTGGAGAAGGGCGGCGTCGCGCCGGAGCAGGTCGACTACGTGATCATGGGCCAGGTGCTGACCGCGGGTGCGGGCCAGATCCCGGCCCGGCAGGCCGCGGTCGCCGCTGGCATCCCGATGGATGTGCCCGCGCTGACGGTGAACAAGGTGTGCCTTTCCGGCATCAACGCGATCGCGCTCGCGGATCAGTTGATCCGCGCCGGCGAGTACGAGATCGTCGTCGCCGGTGGCCAGGAATCCATGAGCCAGGCTCCGCATCTGCTCGAAAAGAGCAGGGAGGGCTTCAAATACGGCGATGTGACGATGCGCGACAGCATGGCCTACGACGGCCTGCACGACATCTTCACCGACCAGCCGATGGGTGCGCTGACCGAACAGCGCAACGACGCCGAGCCGGTCAGCCGGGAGGATCAGGACGCGTTCGCGGCGGCCTCGCATCAGCGGGCCGCGGCGGCGTGGAAGAACGGCGTCTTCGATGACGAGGTGGTTCCGGTAGCGGTGCCGCAGCGCAAGGGCGATCCGGTCCTGGTGAACACCGATGAGGGCATCCGCGCGGACACCACCGCCGAATCGCTGGCCAAGCTGCGCCCGGCCTTCCGCAAGGACGGCACCATCACCGCTGGCACCGCATCGCAGATCTCCGACGGTGCGGCCGCGGTGGTCGTGATGAGCAAGGAGAAGGCGCAGTCGCTCGGTCTGAGCTGGATCGCCGAGATCGGCGCCGCTGGCGTTGTCGCCGGTCCGGACTCGACCCTGCAGGATCAGCCCGCCAACGCCATCGCCAAGGCCTGTGCGCGCGAGGGCATTTCGCCCGCCGAGCTGGATCTGGTCGAGATCAACGAGGCGTTCGCGGCGGTTGGTATCGCCTCGACCCGCAAGCTGGGCATCGATGCGGAGAAGGTGAACGTCAACGGTGGCGCGATCGCCATCGGCCACCCGCTCGGCATGTCGGGTGCGCGCATCCTGCTGCACCTGGCGCTGGAGCTGAAGCGGCGCGGCGGCGGTATCGGCGCGGCCGCCCTGTGCGGTGGTGGCGGTCAGGGTGACGCCCTGATCATCAAGGTCTAGTTCCGGTCTCCGTCGGCCCGGCATATACCGGGTCGACGGGGTCTGCGGGCCGCGGTGTGACGAGTTCAACTACGACCTGTCGTAGCAGTCCGGCACAATGGTGGCCATGGGCAATTTCTTCGACTTGAGCACCGTGGCCAAGCGGTTCCGCTTCATCGCCGTGCTGGAGGCGATCTCCTGGGTCTTCCTGATCGTCGGCATGGTGTTCAAGCGCCTGCCCGAACCGGTCCTGTGGCCGGTCAAGGTGTTCGGGATGACGCACGGCATCATCTTCGTCCTGTTCGTCATCACCGCGATCCTCGCGGCCCGCGAGCTGGCCTGGAACACCAAGACCACCGTGCTCGCGCTGCTGTCCAGCATTCCGCCGTTCTTCACCGTGCTCTTCGAGGTGTGGGCGGTGCGCGCGGGCAAGCTCGGTGAGCTGAGCGAGGTCACTTCCGCGGACACCGGAGCCCCGGCGACCGCGTCGTAACAGCGGGACTCGCAGGCTCTGCGTGGTTACGCAAGCTACCGCCTACGAGCCCTGAACTCCCCCCGCGGCGACACCGTGACAAACTGGAAGCCGTGACTCGACCTGCCGCACGCCGCCCTTCGCCAGCCGTTGCCGCCGCTATGTCCGGTGCGGTGGATCTGTCCAGTCTGAAACAGCCCCCGGCCGGTGCGTCGGGTGGTGGGGGCGGCGATTACGCCGTCTCCGAGGTGGACTTCGAAACGAAGGTGCTGCGCCGATCGATGCAGGTGCCGGTGGTCGTCGCGCTGTACTCGCAGCGCAGTCCGGGCAGCGTCGAGTTGGTGCGCACGCTGGAGCGACTGGTCGCCGAGGGCGGCGGCGCCTGGGATCTGGCCACCGTCGAGGCCGAGAGCAATATGCGCATCGCCCAGGCGTTCGGCGTGCAGGGCATTCCGACGGTGATCGCGGTGGCGGGCGGCCAGCCGCTCGCTGACTTCCAGGGCGCCCAGCCGGAGCCGCAGGTGAAGCAGTGGCTCAGCGCGGTCATCGACGCCGTCGCGGGCAAGCTCGAGGGCAGCGACGCCGCTGAGCCGCAGCCCGCCGATGACCCGCGTTTCGCCGCCGCGGAGACCGCGCTGGAGCGCGGTGACATGGCCGGTGCCGAAGCGGCCTATGAGGCCATAATCGCCGCTGAGCCGGGCAATGAGGAGGCAAAGAACGCGCTGCGCCAGTTGCGCTTCCTGTCCCGTGCCCAGGCCATCCCGGACTCCGCGATCGCCACCGCCGACGCCGATCCGGCCGATATCGACGCCGCCCTCGATGCCGCCGATGTGGAGATGCTGCACCAGCGGCCCGATGCCTCGTTCGACCGGCTGATCGCGATGATCAAGAAGACGGCGGGCGAGGACCGCACCAAGGCCCGCACGCGTCTGCTCGAGCTCTTCGAATTGTTCGACCCGGCAGAACCTTTCGTGGTCGCCGCGCGCCGCAAGCTCGCCGCGGCCCTCTACTGACGGATGCGCCCCCGAGGAGTCAGGGCTCGGGGGTCAGCCAAATGGCGCTGTTGGGAGGTAGGGCAACGGTGGCGGAGGCGGGGCGGCCGTGCCAGGGTTCGTCGGTCGCCTTGATGCCGCCGAGGTTTCCGATGCCGGAGCCGCCGTATTCGACGGCGTCGGTATTGAGGATTTCGCGCCAAGTGCCGGTGTTCGGCAGGCCGACGCGGTATTCGCCGTGGACCGAGCCGGAGAAGTTGAAGACGCAGGCGATGACGGAGCCGTCGGAGCCGTAGCGCAGGAAGGCGATCACATTGTGGTCGCGGTCGTCGGCCTGGAGCCAGGAATAGCCGCCCGGACTGGTGTCCTGGCTCCACAGCGCGCGATGGGCGCGGTAGACCGCGTTCAGATCCCGTACGGCGGTCGTAATGCCCTGGTGCAGTGGGTTTTCCAGTTCGTGCCAGTCCAGGCCGCGGTCGTGCGACCATTCCCGGAACTGGCCGAAATCCTGTCCCATGAACAGCAATTGCTTGCCGGGGTGCGACCACATGTAGGCCAGCAGTGCGCGCACGCCCGCCGCCTTGGCGAAATCGTCGCCGGGCATTCTGGTCCAGAGTGTGCCCTTGCCGTGCACGACCTCGTCGTGGCTGATGGGCAGCACGTAGTTCTCACTCCACGCGTACACCAGCGAGAAGGTGATCTCGTTGTGGTGCCAGGAGCGGTGGATCGGATCGCGACCCAGGTAGCCGAGGGTGTCGTGCATCCAGCCCATATTCCACTTCATGGTGAAGCCGAGACCGCCGACATCGGTGCCGCGGGTGACGCCGGGCCAGGTGGTGGATTCCTCGGCGATGGTGACGACGCCGGGGTGGTAGCGATGCACGGTTTCGTTCAGGTCCTGCAGGAAGTCGACGGCCTCCAGGTTCTCCCGGCCGCCGTGCACATTGGGTTCCCAATCTCCGTCGGCGCGTGAGTAGTCCAGGTACAGCATGGAGGCGACGGCATCGACACGCAGTCCGTCGATGTGGAATTCCTCGATCCAGTACCGCGCGTTGGCGACCAGGAAGTTGCGCACCTCGTTGCGGCCGAAGTCGAAAATATAGGTGCCCCAGTCGAGTTGCTCGCCGCGACGCGGGTCGGCGTGCTCGTAGAGTGCGGTGCCGTCGAAGCGGGCCAGGGCCCATTCGTCGCGGGGGAAGTGGGCGGGCACCCAGTCGAGCAGCACGCCGATGCCCGCGGTGTGCATGCGGTCGACGAAGGCGCGGAAATCGTCGGGAGAGCCGAAGCGGGCGGTGGGCGCGTAGTAGGAGGTGACCTGGTAGCCCCAGGAACCGCCGAACGGATGCTCGGCGATCGGCAGCAGTTCGATATGGGTGAATCCGGCGGCGTGCACGTAATCGGCCAGCTGGTTGGCCAATTCGCGATAGCCGAGGCCGGGCCGCCACGAGCCGAGATGCACCTCGTAGACGCTCATCGGCGCGCGGGTCGGATCGGTGCGCTCGCGTGCGGCGATCCAGTCGCTGTCGGACCAGGTGTAGGTGCTCTGGGTGACGACGGATGCGGTGGCGGGCGGCATTTCGGTCGCGAAGGCCAGCGGATCCGCGTGATCGACGGTCCGACCGTCCGCGCCGTGCACCCGGTATTTGTACTTCGTGCCCACCTCGACGCCGGGAACGAAGACCTCCCACACCCCGGAGGAGCCGAGCGACCGCATCGGCGCGGTATGCCCGCTCCACCCGTCGAAGTCCCCGATCACGGTGACGCCGCGGGCATTCGGTGCCCAGACGGCGAACGACGTGCCGGCCACCTCGCCATCGAGGGTGGTGTAGTGGCGTGGATGCGCGCCGAGCACTTTCCACAGCTGTTCATGGCGGCCCTCGCCGATGAGATGCAGGTCCAGCGCGCCAACGGTGGGCAGGAAGCGATAGCCGTCCGCGCTGATGATCGTCTGCCCGCCTTGGTAATTGGTGACGATGCGGTAGTCCATCAGATCGGGATGCGGGACCACACCGGCGAAAACACCGTGCCCCAATGACTTCAGCGGATGCTGCACACCGTCGACCCGGGCGAAGACGGTATCGGCATGGGGGCGCAGCACTCGGATGACGGTGCCTTCGGGATGCGGATGCGCGCCGAGCACGGTATGCGGGTCGGTATGCGTGCCCGCCGCGAGCAGCATCAGATCGCGGCGCTTCATCGAAAGGTCCTGCGGAAGGCCAGTTCCGCGCGCGCCCGCTGCGGTACCGCGGGGAGTGTGAGGATATGGGCGACTGCATGTGCCGGATCCAGCCGCACGTAATTCGTCTGCGCCCAGTGGTATTCCTCGCCGCTGACCTCGTCGAAAACCACCGGATGGTCATGCCATTCCCGGCCGATCGCGGGCAGATCCAGCGAGATCATGCCCCATTCGGCCGCATAGGGATTCAGATTCACCACGACCAGCACGGCATCGCCGCTGACCGGATCGACCTTCGAATAGGCCAGTAGCGCATCGTTGTCCACGTGGTGGAAGTGGATGCACCGCAGCTGCTGTAGCGCCGGATGCGCGCGGCGGATCTCATTGAGTCGAGTGATCCATGGCTCCAGCGATTCGCCGCGCGCGAGCGCCTCGGCGAACGGACGCGGGCGCAGTTCGTATTTCTCCGAATCCAGGTATTCTTCGCTGCCCGGCCGGACCGCCTGGTGCTCGAAGAGTTCGAAGCCGGAATAGACACCCCAGGTCGGGGCCATGGTCGCGGCGAGCACGGCGCGAATGGCGAACATGCCGGGCCCACCGTGCTGCAGGCTTTCGTGCAGGATGTCAGGGGTGTTGACGAACAGATTCGGTCTGGCCTCGTCGGCCTTGGCGGCCAGCTCATTGCCGAATTCGGTCAGTTCCCATTTGGCGACGCGCCAGGTGAAATACGTATAGGACTGGCTGAATCCACGGCGGGCCAGACCATAGAGCCGGGCCGGTCGGGTGAACGCCTCGGACAGGAAGATCACATCGGGATCGGTGCGCCGCACGGCCGCGATCAGCCATTCCCAGAAGTCCGCGGGCTTGGTATGCGGGTTGTCGACGCGGAAGATCTTGACGCCCAGACCGATCCAGTGCCGCACCACGCGCAGGATCTCCGCGTACAGTCCGTCCGGCTCGATGTCGAAGTTGACCGGGTAGATGTCCTGGTACTTCTTCGGCGGATTCTCGGCGTAGGCAATGGTGCCGTCCGGGAGCGTGGTGAACCACTCCGGGTGGGCGGCGACCCATGGATGATCCGGTGCGCATTGCAGGGCCAGGTCGAGGGCCACTTCGAGGCCGAGTTCGGTTGCGGTGGAGACGAATTCGGCGAAGTCGGCGGCGGTGCCGAGTTCGGGATGGATGGCGTCGTGTCCGCCGTCCTTCGAGCCGATCGCCCACGGTGAGCCGACATCACCCGGTTCGGCGGAGAGTGTGTTGTTGCGGCCTTTGCGGTTGATCTCGCCGATCGGGTGGATGGGCGGCAGATAGATCACGTCGAAACCCATGCCGGCAATGCGTGGCAATTCCTTTGCGGCGGTGGCGAAATTGCCGTGGATGGGGTTGCCATCGACATCGCGGCCGCCGGTCGAGCGCGGGAAGAACTCGTACCACGAGCCGTACAGTGCGCGTTGGCGTTCCACCAGCACGGTGTGCTGCGGACCGCGAGTGATTATGTCCCGCAGTGGCGTAGCGCGCAGGATCTCGGCGACCTCGGTGCCGAATGCGGACGCGACGCGAGCGGGCAACTGCTCATCGCTGCGCAGCGCCGCCGCGGCCGCGCGCAGCCGCTCGAACTGCTTCTTGGGTACCGCCTGCGCAGCGCGTTCGAGCAGCCGGGCGCCGAGCTCGAGGTCGTTGTCCAGGTCGGTGGCGCTCTGTCCGACGGCCAGCTTGGCCTCCACCGCGGCCCGCCAGGTGGCGATCGGATCGCTCCAGCCCTCGATGCGGTAGGTCCACGCGCCCGGCAGGTTGGGCACGAAGGTGGCATTGAAGACATCCGGCTCGAAGTCCGGCGTCATGCGAATGCGGGTGGTCCGCGCCGATCCGGGGCCGCGCACCGCGAGCGTTGCGGAGACGGCCTCATGCCCCTCGCGCCAGACCACGGTGCGCACCGGAAAGACCTCGCCGACGACGGCCTTGGCCGGGCGGCCGCCCGGTATGGCTGGGGCAGTGTCATCGATGGCGATGCGGCCGGTCACGTCGACCAACCTACCGGGTGCGGGGCAGTTGGTCGGGATCAGCGTGCGTCGGCCGCCAGACCGAGGCCGAGCGCGACCAAGATCGCGCCGAGGGCGCGTTCCACCCGCTGGCGGATGCCGGTGCGACGCAGCCAGGTCCCGGCCCGATCGGCCGCCAGCACGATGCCGACGCACCAGGCCGTATCGATGACCAGCTGGATGGCCGCCAGGATCAGCACGGTCGGCAGCACCGGGCCGGTCGACGGCAGGAACTGCGGCAGGATCGTCAGGCCGAAGACGGCCGCCTTCGGATTCGCCGCGATCGAGATCAGCGATGCGCGGAACGCCGCGCCGGGGGTGCGGCCGGTGGGCAGCATCTTGGTCATCGTGGCGCCGAATTCGTCGTCGCCGCGCGCCCCGCGCCAGGCCTGTACGCCGAGCCAGATCAGCACCAGCGCCCCGATGACGTGCACCGCGGTATTCATGAACCGGTTCGCCACCAGCAGCACCGACAGACCCGCGCCACCGGCGAGCGTCCACCCGAATACGCCTATTTCGTTTCCCGCCACCGCGGCCAGACCCGCCGCGCGACCGTCGCGCACCGCGCGCTGGAGGAACAGTGCGGTCGCGGGTCCGGGCAGGGCGGCCAGGATGAGACAGGCGAGCAGGAACTGTGGGAGCACGTCGATCCAGTGCGGCATCAGCCGATGCTGCCACTTGCGTGGGGCGGTCGCGAGCCGTTATTCCCGGCTGGTTCGTCGACGCTTGCGATGGGTAGGCGTGCCGTCCACTCGCTGCGAACCGATCGGCCGCGATCGACAGTCCGGTTCGGTGTGCGGGGCTGCTGGGGGAGCGTGTTGGTTCAGTTCCGTTCATCGCACCGGCCCGTTCATGGTCTGCGTGCGCGGGCGTGCTGTCGGCTCGAAAGAAGCCGCGAGCGGGATCGGCCGGCGGGGCGTGGTCCGGTGACCTGGGTCGCTTCGGCGACTTGGGTAGGTCGCATTCGGTAGGGTTCCGCACGTGAAGGCACTCCGTCGTTTCACCGTCCGTGCCCATCTGCCCGAGCGTTTGGCGGCCCTGGGCGAACTTTCCACGAATCTGCGCTGGTCGTGGCATTGGCCGACGCAGGATCTGTTCGCCGAGCTCGATCCCGAGTTGTGGCGCGAGGTGGGCCGCGATCCGGTGCGGATGCTGGGGGAGGTGCCGGCGGCGCGGCTCGACGAGTTCGCCGCCGACGCGAACTATGTCGGCCGGGTGGACGCCGCGTCCGTGGATCTGCGCGACTATCTGACCCGGCCGGGTTGGTTCCAGCGGCAGACCGACGAGCCGGTGCGCGGTATCGCCTACTTCTCCATGGAGTTCGGTGTCACCGAGGTACTTCCGAACTATTCGGGCGGGCTCGGGATTCTCGCCGGTGATCATCTGAAGGCCGCCTCCGATCTGGGGTTGCCATTGATCGGCGTCGGATTGCTGTACCGCTCCGGCTATTTCCGGCAGTCGCTGACCGCGGACGGCTGGCAGAGCGAGCACTATCCGGCGCTCGACCCGCAGGGGCTGCCGCTGCGGTTGCTGACCACCGACGGCGCGACGGTGTTGGTCCATGTGGCGATGCCCGACCAGCGGGTGCTGCGGGCGCGGGTGTGGATCGCGCAGGTCGGGCGGGTGCCGCTGCTGCTCTTGGATTCCGATATCGCCGAGAACGATCCGGAGTTGCGCGCGGTCACCGACCGGCTCTACGGCGGTGATCAGGACCATCGGATCAAGCAGGAGATCCTGGCCGGTATCGGTGGCGTGCGGGCGGTACGCGCATACACGCGTGCGGCCGGACTGCCGGATCCCGATGTGTTCCATATGAACGAGGGCCACGCCGGATTCCTCGGTGTCGAGCGGATCCGTGAATTGGTCTCGACCGGACTCGATTTCGATACGGCGCTGGCCGCGGTGCGGGCGGCGACGGTGTTCACCACGCATACTCCGGTGCCCGCGGGTATCGATCGGTTCCCGATGCCGTTGGTGCGCAGGTACTTCGGCGGCGGCCACGGTGAATCCGAATCCGCCATGCTGCCCGGGCTTTCCATCGACCGGATCGTGGCGCTGGGTCGCGAAGCCGACCCGTCGGTGTTCAATATGGCGCATATGGGTCTGCGACTCGCTCAGCGCGCCAACGGTGTTTCCGAACTGCACGGCGAGGTGAGCCGCGCGATGTTCGCGCCGCTGTGGCCCGGATTCGATGCGACCGAGGTGCCGATCGGTTCGGTCACCAATGGTGTGCACGCCCCGACCTGGGCGGCGCGTGAATGGTTCGACAAGGCACGCGAATACATCGGACCCCAGCTGGTCGAGGAGGCGCGGGGCTGGGAGAAGCTGCGCGATATCGACCTGGCCGAACTGTGGTCGACCCGGAATACCTTGCGCGCCACCCTCGTCGCCGAGGTGCGGCGCCGGGTGCGGGCCTCCTGGTTGGAGCGCGGTGCCGCATCGGCCGAATTGGATTGGGTCGATGGCGTTTTCGATCCGAATGTGCTGACCGTCGGCTTCGCCCGCCGGGTGCCGACCTACAAGCGGCTGACCCTGATGTTGCGCGATCCGCAGCGCTTGCGTGCGCTGCTGCTGAATCCGGATCGGCCGATGCAGCTGGTCGTCGCGGGTAAGAGCCATCCGGCCGACGACGGCGGTAAGGCGCTGATCCAGCAGGTCGTCCGCTTCGCCGACGATCCGGAGGTGCGCCACCGCATCGTCTTCCTGCCCGACTACGACATGTCCATGGCTCGCTACCTGTACTGGGGTTGCGATGTCTGGCTGAACAATCCGCTGCGTCCGCTGGAGGCCTGCGGCACCTCCGGGATGAAGTCCGCGCTCAATGGCGGACTCAACCTCTCCATCCGCGATGGCTGGTGGGATGAGATGTACGACGGCGAAAACGGTTGGGCCATACCGACCGCCGACGGCGTCTCCGACGAACACCGTCGCGACGACCTCGAGGCCGCCGCCCTCTACGATCTCTTCGAACGCACGGTGGCCCCGCGGTTCTACGACCGCGATGCCTCGGATATGCCGGTGCGTTGGGTCGAGATGGTGCGCCACACTCTGGAAACGCTCGGGCCGAAGGTGCTGGCCTCCCGCATGGTCCGCGACTATTCGGTCGAGTACTACGCGCCCGCCGCGGTCGCCGGGAAACGCGCGAGCGCCGACGAATTCGCTGGTGCCCGAGCGATTTCGGAGTATCGCCGCCGCGTCGAGGCCGCGTGGCCTTCGGTCAAGATCATCCAGGTCGACAGTGCGGGCCTGCCCGATACCCCGATCATCGGCGCCGAACTCTCCCTTGCCGCCCGCATCGATCTCGGCGGCCTGACCCCCGTCGACGTCACCGTGCAGGCGGTACTCGGCCGAGTGTCGCCGACCGACGACCTCTCCGACACCACCGCGTTCCCGATGGTGCACACCGGAGCTGAATCCGGCGTAGACCTTTTCATCGTCGAAACCCCGGTCCCACTCTCGGGTGCCGTCGGCTACACGATCCGCGTGCTACCCCACAACGAACTGCTCGCCAGCGATGCCGAACTGGGCCTGGTCATTGCCCCGAGCGCTTAGCTGGTGTCGCCGCTGTACAGGCGCCGGATGCGGCGCTCGATGATCTCAGCGACCAGTGGCGCATTCTCGACCGGGAATGCGATGTTTCGCTCGATCTTTCGGTTCCGATGACGATCCGCGCGCCGGGGCGATCGGACCAGGGAGCTGTCCGGCGAGATGAACCAGGGTTCGGGCGTGATCTCCGCCGGTGCGCACGTGGACGATGTCGATAGCTGTGTGAAAATGCCTGGTGCGGTCGGGAATCCGAGTGTTACTCGGAGATCTTGGCGAGTTGGACCAAGCCCTTGGGGTCCCAGGGCAGCGGGCCGGTGGGGAAGCTGAAGCGGAGCATGCGGTGTGGGGCGGCGGTGTCGAAGTGCAGGGTGAAGGCGGGCAGGATGCCGTGGATCACCTTGTCCAGCAGGCCGTTGATGTGGGCGAAGCTGGGTTTGGCTTTGACCTGCCAGGCCTCGAATTTGCCCGCGGGGACGTCGATGGTGGTGCGCTTTTCGACTTTGACTTCCACGGGCCAGTGGATCGAATAGGCGAGCCAGAGGTTGATCGTGGCCTTGGCGCCCTTGGTGAAATCCAGGCCGCGGAAGGTGGTGGCGCCGCCGAGCAGTGAGGTCAGGGGGCTGGGGAAGGGCTCGACCTTGCCGCCGAACTGGAGGTGCGCGGTGCCGTCGAAGTTGCCTTCCTCGCGGCTGACCAGGGTGTCGCCGAATGTGCTCTCCGCGACGTAGCTGCGGGTGGAGAGGAAGCCGCCGGTGCGGTCGAAGATCTGCTCGACCCGCATAGTGAAGTCGTTGGCCATATCGAACGTCAGCTGGGTGCGATAGGCGTCATCGCCGTCGTGCTCGACCAGCGACGTTACCTGGTACTCGGTCGGATCGGTGCCAACGGTCGCCACATACTGGGACAGTTCGCCGTCGGCAATGCCGGGATCGCGAAAAGTATTGCGCACGTTTACGTCCCCTCAAATGGTCCAGGCTGCCGATGCGAGCGCCGATGCGCACGCAACGCCGTGCGAAGTTAAGTTAGATGAATCTGTCTGAGATGGCTACCGTGACGCTGCTCACGAATGCTTGCGCCGGCCCATTGGGGCGAGTTCTCGGATCCAGTGAACTGTCGGCTACCGTGCCCTGGCACCCTCGTACTTATTTTTCGACTGGAGAACCCCATGGTCACCGACGTTCTGAGCCGAACCCGAGGACGTTTGGACGCGTACTTCGGCATCAGTTCGAACGGCTCGACCATCAAGCGTGAGCTGATGGCCGGAACGATCACCTTCCTGGCCATGTCCTACGTGCTCGCGGTGAATCCATCGGTACTCGGCGACCAGGGCGCGCTCGGCGCCAAGGGCATCCCCATGCAGGCGGTTTTCACCGCGACGGCCGTCGCCGCGGTGTTCGGCACGCTGGTGATGGGTGTATGGGCCAAATATCCGATCGCGCTGGCGCCGGGCATGGGCCTCAATGCCTTCTTCGCCTACTCGGTGGTACTCGGGATGGGAATCCCGTGGCAGGCGGCGCTGTCGGGGACCTTCCTGTCCGGGGTGATCTTCTTCGTGCTCGCGGTCACCAAGGTGCGCGAGCGCATTCTCAATGCGATTCCGATGCAGATGAAGTTGGCCGTCGGCGCGGGTATCGGCATGTTCGTGGCATTCCTCGGCCTGAAGAATGCGGGCATCGTGGTCAATAGCGACGCCACGCTGGTCACGCTCGGCGACTTCACCAAGGGCACCACCCTGCTCGCGCTGTTCGGCCTGGTCATGACCGTGGTGTTCCTGGTCATCGGCTGGCACGGCGCGGTGCTGTACGGCATTGTGCTCACGGCGGTGGTCGGTGTCATCAGTGGTCTGGTGGATCTGCCGCACGGTGTGGTCGCGATGCCGAGGGGGCTCGAGCACACCTTCGGTCAGGCGATCATCCATCTGCCGGACGCCTTCACCGGCCAGATGGCCGTCGTCATCCTCACCATGCTGTTCGTCGACTTCTTCGACTGCTCCGGCACCCTGATCGGCGTGGCCAACCAGGCCGGGTTGCTCGACAAGGACGGCAAGTTGCCGCGCGCGGCCAGCGCGCTCGCCGCCGATTCGGTGGGCACCATGGCGGGTGCGGTCATCGGCACCTCCACCACCACCGCCTATGTCGAATCGACCGCGGGTGTCTCGGCGGGCGGGCGGACCGGCATGACCGCCGTGACCACGGCGGGTTGGTTCCTGATCGCCTTGTTCTGCTACCCGATCTTCGCGGTCGTCGCGGGCTCGGCCGCCATCACCGCGCCCGCACTGATCGTGGTCGGTGTGCTCATGGCCCGTGCGCTCGGCGAGATCGACTGGAACCGGCTGGAGTACTCGATCCCGGCCTTCATCACCGTCATCATGATGCCGCTGACGTACTCGATCGCGAACGGCCTGGCGATGGGGATGCTGTTCTACCCCATCGTCATGACCGCGAAGGGGCGCGTCAAAGAGGTGCATCCGGCGATGTGGGCGCTGATGGTGATGTTCCTCGGATACTTCTTCTTCCTGGCGGAATAACACCGAGGATCGCGCGGTTGGGCTGCACTGTGCGATAATCGGACCGCAGTCCGATTCATTGCCGAGGCTAAACAGTCACTGTTCGAACCGATGCAGGGATGAGGACCAGCATGACCAACAACAGCACGCTCGAGCGCCCAGGCGGCTCGAGTATCACGACTCTCGACAACTCCGCCGCCGATCTCGGCCTCTTGGTGCTGCGCGTCGTCTTCGGTGGCCTGCTCGCCGCGCACGGCAGCCAGAAACTGTTCGGCTGGTTCAACGGCATGGGCTGGAGCCGCAATGCCGCCACCTTCGATTCGATGGGTTACAACCCGGGCAAACTGTTCGGCACGCTCGCCGGACTGAGTGAATTCACCGGCGGCATCCTGCTGCTGCTCGGCCTGCTGACCCCGCTGGCCTCGGCCATCGTATTGGGCACCATGATCAACGCGATCAATACCACCTGGCACGGCGGCCTGCTGAGCGGCAAGGGTTATGAAATGCCCCTGCTGTTCGCCACCGTCGGCGCGGTCGTCGCCTTCACCGGCCCCGGCAAGTTCTCCCTCGACAGCGGCCGCCCGTGGCAGCGTCAGGGCGTGGTGTGGGGCGTTGCCTCGATTGTGGTGGCCGTGATCGCGGCCGTCGTGACGCTGATCCTCAAGTGGACGCTCTGATCCGCTGGTACGTGCGGCGCGGTGACCGAGGCGGGGGTCGCCGCGCCGCTGCTTTATCTGGGGCACAATTGATTTCACGCCGCATCGGGGTGTGAATGTAGGACCAGGACCGTGGTCGCGCCGTGATGGAATTCGTAGCGGGTTTCTTGGAGCGCGGAACTGATCCCCTTGTCGTGCAGTTCTTTTCGCAGGTGCGCGACCAGATCGTCCTGGCGGGCGCCGGTGTGATCGACGAGGGGGTAGAGGCGGGTTTCGCCGCAGGACACCCTGGACAGTTCGAGCAGGGACGCCAGATGGAAATCGGGGTCGAGGCGGTCGGCGTAGGTGAAGAGCAGATGTGAGCTCAGGGCCAGGTCGAAACTGTTGTCGGGGAAGGGCAGCGACGGTAGTCGGGCCGCGACGTAACGATCGCGATGGGTGGTGAGGTCGGTGCCGAAGCGAGCCGCGGCGGCGAGGCGTATTCGTCGGTGCTGTTGTGGATCGCCATAGAAGTCCCAGCGGTAGCGGTCCAGATGCGCTGTTGCCCAAATGTTTCCGCGATCGGTTTCGGACCGGGCGAGGGCGCGCAACTGCTCCGCGGGTAGGGCGTAGATCGGGTCCGCCGCGATGACGGTCGCGCCGAATTCACTCGCTTCCGCCGTGAAACTTGCTGCGCCGCCGGGGCAGTCGAGGATGCGTCCGCTGAGGTCGGCATCGGTGAGTGCGAAGATTGCACGATATTCGGCCAAAGATCTTGCGCTGATCAAGAATTCGCCGAGAGTGTCGATATCTGGCTGGTGCGTCATTGAGAAACGGTCTCATGTGCGGATCGGCCACGACAGGGGTTCATGGTGTCCCCGCGCCGCGTGCAGGGCTTGGCGCGGGGACCGCCGATACATCCGGTGTGGGAATTGGGGTCCACCGAAGTATCGAATCTCAACTTACTTCTGTATGGAAATAATGGACCATATTGTGAGCGGTGTCACAGTTCGAGCTGATCAGGCGCTGGCGGCGGTCAGGCGCCGGAGTGCTTTGGTGACGACTTCCGGATCCGAGGTCTCCCAGTACGGCGGCAGTGAGGCGCGCAGGTAACCGCCGTAGCGTGCGGTCGCCAAACGCGAATCCAGGATCGCCACGACACCGCGGTCATCGACGCTGCGCAAGAGCCTGCCGGTGCCCTGGGCCAGCAGCAATGCGGCGTGATTGGCCGCGACGGTCATGAAGCCATTGCCCCCGCGCGACTCCACCGCGCGCTGCCGCGCGGTCAGCAGTGGGTCGTCGGGGCGCGGGAACGGGATGCGATCCAGAATGACCAGGCTCAGCGACGGACCGGGCACATCGACGCCCTGCCACAGCGACAGCGTGCCGAACAACGAGGTCTCCGGGTCGTCGGCGAACTTGCGCACCAGTGCACCGGTCGCGTCGTCCCCTTGACACAGAACGGGCGTGTCCAGCCGCTCGCGCAGGGCCTCGGTGGCCGCGCGTGCGGCGCGCATCGAGGAGAACAGACCGAGTGTGCGGCCGCCCGCGGCGGTGATCAGCCGCTCGATTTCGTCGAGATAGGCCGGTGCCAAACCGTCGCGGCCGGGGGCGGGCAGATGTTTGGCGACATACAGGATGCCGGATTTGGCATGGTCGAACGGCGAACCGACATCGAGCGAACTCCAGCGCACGGTATCGGCGTCCGAGGGCGCCTCGGCGCCGTTCGCGGTTGCGGTATCGCTGCGGTTGGCCGATTGCGCGGGCAGACCCCAGGTGATGGCGAGTCCGTCGAAGGAGCCGCCGATCTGCAAGGTGGCCGAGGTGAGCACGACGGTGGCGGTACCGAAGAGTCTGCTGCGCAGTAGCCCACCCACCGAGAGCGGCGCCATCCGCAGTGTGCGCCGGGCGACGCCGCGGATCTCGTCCGCGGCGAGCCAGATGACATCGTGGCGTTTGGCCGGATCGGGCTCATCGAACGCGGTCAAGGCGCGCACGGCACTGTCGTGCACCTCGTCGATGGCGGCCAGTGCCTGGGTGCGGGCGGCGGCGCTCTCCGGATCGCCCTGGGCGGTGGTGCCGCCTTGCGGCGCGAGCGCGGTGCGGGCATTCCAGGCGGCGTCGCGCACCAGCGCCAGCACCGGCGCGATGCCATCGGGCAAGGCGTCCCAGCGCGCGGCGGGCAGTTCGTCCAGCACCGTGTGCCAGGCCTCGGCGGCCTCCTCCAGCCGGTCCACTTCCTGCTGGTCGATGAGTTTGGCGCAGCGCCGGGCGGCGGCGCTGATCGCCGAGGCGGCCAGTTCGGCGGTGGCCACGCCGGTGACCCGGTCGACCAACTCGTGCGCCTCATCGATGACGACCACATCGTGTTCGGGCAGGACCTGGATGCCGCTGATCGCGTCGATGGCCAGCAGGGCGTGATTGGTCACCACCACGTCGGCCTGCGCCGATTCCGCCCTGGCCCGCTCGGCGAAGCAATCCTGGCCGAACGGGCAGCGCGACTTGCCGAGGCATTCCCGCGACGACACGCTGACCTGCCGCCAGGCCCGGTCGGTGACGCCGGGGACGAGCTCGTCCCGGTCGCCGGTCTCGGTGTCGGAGGCCCATTCGTTGAGCCGCTGCACCTCCCGGCCTAGGCGCGAGATGGCGAACGCGTCGAAGAGTTCGGCCTCCTGCGGCTCGTCCGGAATCGCGCTATTGATCTTGTTCAGGCACAGATAGTTGTTGCGTCCCTTGAGTATCGCGAATTTCGCGGCCCGGCCCAGCGGCTTGCTCAGCGCCTCTGCCAGTCGCGGCAGATCTCGATCGACGAGCTGACGCTGCAGGGCGATCGTCGCGGTCGACACCACCACTGTCCGCCCGGTCCGGACCGCGTGACGCAAGCTCGGCACCAGATACGCCAGCGACTTCCCGGTCCCCGTCCCCGCCTGCACCGCGAGGTGCTCCTTGGCATCGATCGCATGGTCCACCGCCGCCGCCATCGTCAGCTGCCCGCCGCGCTCCTTCCCGCCCAGCGCGTGCACAGCGGTGGCCAAAAGTTCGGGGACGGGCGGCAGTTCGGGCACGCGAAGAGCCTACTGCGTGGGCCCGACAGAGATCACCGCCCGATCCGGTCCGCGCGGTACTTCGCACACCTTCGCTGCGCCATCCCGGCGTGTCCTACGGCAGGTCGGGGTGCGCGAACCGGGCTACCGGGCGACCGACCCCTCGAGATCCACGCCCGCGGTGCGCATGCGGTCGAGGGCGGCGGTGGTGGTCTCGGCGGCCACGCCCGCGGTGAAGTCCAGCAGCACCCGGGTGTCGAACCCTTCGATGCGGGCATCGAGGGCGGTCGCGCGGACGCAGTGGTCGGTGGCTATTCCGACGATGTCGAGTTCGTCGATGGCATGCTCGCGCAACCAGTCGGCCAGGCTGGTGCCGTCCTCGGTGGCGCCCTCGAAACCGGAATAGGCCGCGGAATATTGGCCCTTGGAGAAGATCTCCTGGATCGGGGCGGTATCGAGATTCGGGTGGAAATCCGCACCGGAGGTGCCGACCCGGCAATGCGGCGGCCAGGTGTCGACGTAATCGGGGTGTTCGGAGAAATGTCCGCCCGGATCGATGTGGTAATCGCGGGTCGCGACGACCGCGCTGTAATGCGTGGAGTTCAGATAGTCGGTGATGCGACGGGCGACCGCGGACCCACCGGTGACGGCGAGTGATCCGCCCTCGCAGAAATCGTTCTGCACGTCGACGATGATCAACGCTCGGTTCATGTCGACCTCACTTTCCCAGGATGTCATGCGCCGAGGTGTAAACGCTCGGGCTCCTGTCTGTGGATTACATTGTGCCGCCTGATCGATCGGGCGGGCCACGGCACCTGGAGGAACACGTGAACAGCACCGTCAGAATTTCGATCGCACTCTTCATCGGCTACACCGCCTATCTCGCCACCGCCTTTCTGCTCGGCGACCGCCCCGACGCGGCCGGTGACTGGGTGCGGCTGCTGATCAAGGGGGTCCTGATCGCGGTGATAGCGGTTTCGACCGTCGAATGGCTGACCAAGCGGCGCAATGCCAAGGCCGCCACTGCCCCGGTCAGTTCAGAAATGTCGTCGGGATCGCCGGCTCCCCATCCGACAGTTTCAGGCCCTCCCACGGCAGGCTGACCAGCCCGCGCGAAACCAGTTTGCGACTGTCGGCGAGCGTGGGCAGTCCATCGACCACCTCGCCGCCGCGGACCAGCGGAACCACGAGCTCGCGCACTTCGAATCCGTTTGCGGCGGGCTGCGTTCCGGCGGCCGGGTAGATGATCTCCTCGACCATGGTGCCGGTCCGGCGGGACAGCCGGACCGCCTTTTTGGTGCCGCCGCGCGACTCCTTGTGGCTGCTGCGTTTGGCGACGGGCAGCCCGTCCACCTCGACCAGTTTGTAGACCATGCCCGCGGTGGGCGCTCCGGACCCGGTGACCACCGACGTCCCGACGCCGTAGACATCGACCGGTTCGGCCCGCAATGCCGCGATCGCGTATTCGTCGAGATCGCCGGAGACCACGATGCGGGTCTTGGTCGCGCCGAGCCGGTCGAGTTGCTCGCGCACCTGCCTGGCCAGCACGCCCAGATCGCCGGAGTCGATACGGACACCGCCCAATTCGGGTCCGGCGACCTCGATGGCGGTGGCCACGCCCTTGGTGATGTCGAAGGTGTCCACCAGCAGGGTGGTGCCCAGGCCGAGCGCGTCGATCTGGCCGCGGAAGGCGGCCGCCTCGTGCGCGCCGTCGGCGGCGCTGTGCAGCAGGGTGAACGCGTGCGCGCTGGTGCCGGCGCCGGGCACGCCGAAGCGGCGCACGGCCTCCAGATTGGAGGTGGCGTCGAAACCGGCCAGATATGCCGCGCGCGAGCTGGACGGCGCGGCGAGTTCGTGGGCCCGGCGCGAGCCCATCTCGATCATCCGGCGCCCCGCGGCCGCGCTCACCATGCGTGCGGCGGCCGAGGCGATCGCGCTGTCGTGGTTGAGGATCGACAGGGCCAAGGTCTCCAGCAGGACGCATTCGGCGAAGCTGCCGCGCACCGAAAGAATCGGGGAGCCGGGGAAATACAGCTCGCCCTCCGGATAACCGTCGATATCGCCGGTGAACCGGTAGTCGCGCAGCCAGTCGACGATCTTCGAGTCCAGGAAGCCCGCCGCGATATCGAGCTCCGGTTCTTCGAAACGGAAGTGCGCCAGCGCGTCCAGCAGGCGGCCGGTACCCCCGACCACACCGTAGCGGCGACCGTTTGGCAATCGGCGGGCAAACACCTCGAAGCTGCAGCGGCGCTGCGCCGAGCCGTCGCCGAGCGCGGCCGCGAGCATGGTCAGTTCGTACTGATCGGTCAGCAGAGCGGTGCTGCGCATGTCCACCAAGTCACTCTAAACAGCTGCCGTGCGCATGGTAGGCCGGTGCTGCCGGGGCGTCCGCCAAATCCTGGTGTGCGGGTGTTGTGTATCCGGAGTCGAGTCGTACCCTGAGTGTTATGGCCTTGTGCAAAGCGAACGCGACACTGTCGGCGGCACAGGCGACTCCGGAGGCGGTCGAGTACACCGAGATCCTGGAGGCCGAGGACCGTCCGTGGGTGACGGTCGTCTGGGATGATCCGGTCAACCTCATGCACTACGTCGCCTACATCTTCCAGAAGCTTTTCGGCTACAGCAAAGCGAAGGCGACCGAATTGATGCTCAAGGTGCACAACGAGGGCAAGGCCGTGGTGTCGTCGGGTTCGCGGGACAAGATGGAACAGGACGTGCGAAGGCTGCACGCGGCGGGACTCTGGGCGACCATGCAACGGGATGACTGACCGTACGACTACGCTGACGTCAGTGCGGAAGTGGAGCCGGAAGAACTCGCTGAGCGGCCTCAAGCTGCGATCCGAGATGGACGCGCGTGAGGCGAGTGTGCTGCGGTCCCTGGTCGGCGCGGTCTCCGGGCTGCTGACCGAGCGGGCCGAATCCGCGCCCGCCGACGAACTCACCGAACTGACCGGGCTGCGCAGCGGCAATACGACACCGCCCGAGGATCCCCGGCTGCACCGGCTGCTGCCGGATTTCCACCGCAGCGAACCCGGTTCCCCCGACGCCGACCGCGCCGATCTCAATAGCGCCCTGCGCGGCCTGCACGAGCCCGAGATCATCGATGCCAAGCTGGCCGCGGGGTCGGTGGTGCTGAAGACGGTGCCCACCGATGGCGGGAAGATCGTGCTGACCCCCGAGCAGGCCGATGCCTGGTTGACCGCGCTCACCGATGTGCGGCTGGCATTGGGCACGGTGCTCGGAATCGATGCCGACACACCCGATCACCTCGAACCCGATGACCCGCGTGGGCCGCATCTGGATGTGTATCACTGGCTGACCTGGATGCAGGATTCGCTGCTGCAGGCCCTCGCCCCCTGACGCTGCCGCGGCTGGCCGGAAGACGCCATCCTGGATCGGTGCCGAGTAGTCAGGAGCAGCAGCTGTGAATGCGCAAGCGGGACCGAGGAATTCGCTCACCGACGTCACCGGCCTGTTGGTCGGGCACCAGCACGCGCTCGATCCGGACGCGACGCTGGGTTCCGGCGCGGCGACCGGGTGCACCGTCGTCCACGCGCCCGGCGGCGCCATCGCCGCGGTCGATGTGCGCGGTGGTGGGCCGGGGACCAGGGAAACCGATCTGCTCGACCCGGGCAACACTGTGCGCCAAGTGAATTCGATCCTGCTCACCGGCGGCAGCGCCTACGGACTCGCGGCCGCCGACGGCGTCATGCGCTGGCTGGAGGAACATCGCGAGGGCATCCCGATGGATCCGGCCGATCCGAGCCGCGTGGTGCCCATTGTGCCCGCCGCGGTCATCTTCGATCTTCCGGTGGGGGACTGGGGAATTCGCCCCACCGCCGACTTCGGGTTCCTGGCGGCCGAGGCGGCGGCGGTCGAGTTCGAGCGCGGTTCGGTCGGGGCGGGGGTCGGCGCGCGTGCCGGTTCGATCAAGGGCGGCGTCGGCACCGCGAGCGTGGTGCTCGGTGCGGGCATCACCGTCTCGGCGCTGATCGTCGCCAACCCCGTCGGCTCGGTCTTCGACCCACGCACCGGCCTGCCCTGGGGCGTCGGCACCGACGGTCCCGAGCACTTCGGGCTGCACCCGGCAACCCCGGACCAACTGGCCGCGGCCAACGCACTCCCGGTCAAGGGCACCGTTCTCAACACCACCATCGGCGTGGTCGCCACCGACGCACCCCTGGACCCCGCAGGCTGCCAGCGCATGGCCGCCACCGCCCACGACGGCCTCGCCCGCGCCATCCGCCCGGCCCACTCGCCCCTGGACGGCGACACCCTGTTCGCCCTCGCCACCGGCACCGCCGAGATCACCGCCCCGCCGATGCCCCCGGCCTTCCCTGCCGAGCTGCTCGTTCTCGACGCAGTCTGCACCGCCGCGGCGGTTTGCGTGGAGCGCGCCATCGTCGACGCCATTCTCTCGGCCCGCTCCGTCGCGGGCATTCCCGCCTATTCCGATCTCTTCCCACGCTGATCCCCCGGGGCGACGCGTCGGAGGCGAACGCGATCGGGCCGACGAACGCGAAAGTGTGCGTGCGACTTGGGAACCACGCTGGTCCGGGTGCGGGTAGGCGGGAACTTCCGTTTGCCGACGCGCGATCGCCGGTCGGTGGGGGCACCGCGAGCGCGGCCGCCGGAGGGGTACCGGCCGACAGGCGGCCGGGAATAGCCGAATATTCTTGGTCGTTGTCGGGTGCGTTATGTCGGCGGCGGTGGTGCCGAAATGCGGAAGGGTTTGACTCGTGCTGGTGATAAGGGCCGACCTCGTGGAGGCGATGGTCGCGCATGCGCGTGCCGATCACCCGGACGAGGCGTGCGGTGTCATCGCCGGTCCGGAGGGGTCCGATCGCCCCGAGCGGTTCATCGCCATGGTCAATGCCGAGCGCTCGCCGACCTTCTACCGGTTCGACTCCGGTGAACAGCTGAAGGTGTGGCGGGCCATGGACGACGCCGATGAGATCCCGGTGGTGATCTACCACTCGCACACCGCCACCGAGGCCTACCCGAGCCGCACCGACATCTCCTACGCGTCCGAACCGTTCGCGCATTACGTGCTGATCTCCACCCGTGATCCCGAGCAGCACGAGCTGCGCAGCTACCGGATCGTCGATGGTGTGGTCACCGAGGAGCCGGTCGAGGTCGTCGATGCGTACGAGACCGTTTAGTACCCCCATGTTCGTCGAATTCGAGGAGTCCCCGTGCCGGTAACCGTGTCCATCCCGACCATCATGCGTGGCCTGACCGGAGGCGAGAAGCGCGTCGACGCCCAGGGCTCGACCCTGTCCGCGCTGATCGAGAACCTCGACGCGAATCATCCCGGCCTCGCCGAGCGGCTGCTCAAGGACGGCAAGCTCAACCGCTACGTCAATATCTACGTCGACGACGAGGACGTGCGCTTCGCGGGCGGCCTCGAGGCGGAGGTTCCGGAGGGTGCGAGCGTCACCATCCTGCCCGCCGTTGCCGGAGGCTGATCAACCCCGTGGCGCGCTATGAATCGCTGATCGCGACCCTCGGCAACACTCCGCTGGTCGGGCTGCGCAACCTGTCCCCGCAGTGGGACGGGGAGCATCCGGTGCGGCTGTGGGCCAAACTCGAGGACCGCAACCCGACCGGTTCCATCAAGGACCGCCCGGCCCTGCGGATGATCGAACAGGCCGAGGCCGACGGTCTGCTCACACCCGGCTGCACGATCCTAGAGCCGACCAGCGGCAATACCGGTATCTCGCTGGCCATGGCGGCCAAACTCAAGGGCTACCGGCTGGTGTGCGTGATGCCGGAGAACACCTCGGTCGAGCGTCGTCAGCTGCTGACCATGTTCGGTGCGCAGATCATCGATTCCCCGGCCGCCGGTGGTTCGAATCAGGCGGTCGCGCTGGCCAAGCAGATCGCCGCGGAGAATCCGGACTGGGTGATGCTCTACCAGTACGGCAATCCGGCGAACGCGTTGGCGCACTATGAGACCACCGGCCCGGAAATCCTGGCCGACCTGCCCGAGATCACCCATTTCGTCGCGGGTCTCGGCACCACCGGCACGCTGATGGGGACCGGGCGGTTCCTGCGGGAAAAGGTGCCCGGTATCGAGATCGTCGCGGCCGAACCGCGCTATGGCGAACTGGTTTACGGACTGCGCAATATCGACGAGGGCTTCATTCCCGAGCTCTACGACGAGTCGGTGCTGACCACACGCTTTTCGGTCGGCCCGTACGACGCGGTGCGGCGCACGCGCGAGCTGGTGCTGGAAGAGGGTATTTTCGCGGGCATTTCGACCGGTGCGATCCTGCATGCGGCGCTCGGCGTCGCGCGCAAGTGCGTGCGGGCTGGTCAGCGGGCGGATATCGCGTTCATCGTTGCCGACGGCGGGTGGAAGTACCTGTCCACCGGCGCTTATGACGGGACTCTGGAAGAGGCGGAACAGCGCCTCGACGGCCAGCTCTGGGCCTGAGCCGCGATCCGATCCGGGCGTGATTTGCCCCGGTACTCTCGAAAGAGCGAGCCCTGGTGGGCATATCTCGACGGCCCGGGACTCGCTCGACGAGGAGGTTGCGATGACCGGCGGTTCGGGAATCGGTTCGTCGTTCGATCCGGAGCGGATCGCCGCACTGCGTGCCCAACTGGGTCAGCCGATCGGTTCGACTCCCGGTGTGCCGACTCCGGGGAAGTCGAACAACTTCGCACCCGTCAAACAGCTCTGGCTGCGCGCGGGAGTCATCATCACCGCATTCGTCGCCCTGCTCTACAGCGTCGAAGGCGTCGACACCCTCGACGACAACAAACTCGACTACAACGGCATCGAGCCGCGCGAGGCCGATGGCCTGTGGGGAATCCTCTGGGCCCCGGTCCTGCACCATGGTTGGGACCACCTGTTCGCCAATACGCTCCCGGTCCTCGTCCTGGGTTTCATCACCCTGCTCGCGGGCATCGGACGCGGACTGGCCGCCACCGCGATCATCTGGATCGTGGCCGGAGTCGGCGTCTGGTTCACCGGCGCCACCGGATCGGTGCATCTCGGCGCGTCCTCACTGATCTTCGGCTGGCTCACCTTCCTGATCTCGCGCGGCTGGTTCGCCCGCAATATCGCCCAGATCGGCATCGGCTTGGTGGTGCTGGCGATCTACGGGTCGGTGCTGTGGGGTGTATTGCCCGGACAGCCCGGAATCTCTTGGCAGGGGCATCTTTTCGGGGCGGTGGGTGGAGTGCTTGCTGGCTGGGTACTCTCTGGAGATGCACGTCGAAACCGTCGCGGGGATCGAGCCGGAGTCAATGCGTAGTCGCGGGATGTGCGCGGCTCGTAGCGGAATGTGGGGGATCGGTTCTTGAGTGAGAAATCGTCGTGGGAGCATGGGGGAATGCGCCTTACCGTCCTCGGGTGCTCGGGCAGTGTGTCCGGCCCGGACTCCCCTGCGTCGGGGTACCTGCTGACCGGGCCGGATATGTCGCCGGTGGTCATCGATTTCGGGCCCGGCGTGCTGGGCGCGCTGCAGCGCTATGCCGATCCCGGTGAGGTCGATATCTTCCTCACCCACCTGCACGCCGATCACTGCCTGGATCTGCCCGGACTGCTGGTTTGGCGGCGCTACCATCCGACACCCCCGGCGGGACAGGCGATCGTGCGCGGCCCGTCGGACAGCGCGGTGCGCATCGGCAATGCCTCGGCCGAGGTCGGCGGCGAATGCGACGACTGGTCCGACGTCATCGATCACCGCACGTGGGTCGAGGGCGAGGCCGTCGAATTCGGCCCCGGCCATACGGTGCTCGCGCGCCGGATGTATCACCCGCCGGAGTCCTATGGACTGCGCATCACGACCACGGCCGGACGGACCTTCGTCTACACCGGCGACACCGCCATGTGCGATGCGGTGCTCGAACTCGCGCAGGACGCCGACATCCTGATGTCGGAGGCGTCGTGGACGCACGATCCGGCGAATCGGCCGCCCGGCATCCATCTGTCCGGCACCGAGGCGGGCATGATCGCGGCGCGCGCGGGCGTGAAAGAGTTGCTGCTCACCCACATTCCGCCGTGGACATCGCGCGAGGATGTGATCGCCGAGGCGAAGGCCCAGTTCTCCGGGCCCGTACACGCCGTGGCACCGGGGGAAACCTTCGACATCTGACCGGTTGCCGCGCGCGGCGGGTCGTATGACTAGGCTTGGCGCGTGTCGAGACGAGCCGATGGCAGGGCGGACGATGAGCTCCGCGAGGTACGGATCACCCGTGGATTCACCACGCATCCAGCCGGTTCGGTGCTGGTGGAGTTCGGGCAGACCCGAGTGATGTGCACCGCGAGCGTCACCGAGGGCGTGCCCCCGTGGCGTCGCGATTCCGGACTCGGCTGGCTGACCGCCGAATACGCGATGCTGCCCGCCGCGACGCATACCCGCAGCGGACGGGAATCGGTAAAGGGCAAGGTCGGCGGGCGCACCCAGGAGATCAGCCGGTTGGTCGGCCGGTCGCTGCGCGCCTGCATCGATCTGGCGGCCATCGGTGAGAACACCATCGCCATCGACTGCGACGTGCTGCAGGCCGATGGCGGCACCAGGACCGCGGCCATCACCGGTGCATACGTCGCGCTCGCGGATGCGGTCACCTACCTCGGCGCGGCGGGCGGATTGGCCGACCCGCAGCCGATCTCGTGCGCGATCGCGGCGGTGAGCGTCGGCGTCGTCGACGGCCGGGTGCGACTGGACCTGCCGTACGAAGAGGATTCGCGCGCCGAGGTCGATATGAATGTGGTCGCCACCGACACCGGCACCCTGGTGGAGATCCAGGGCACCGGCGAGGGCGCCACCTTCCCGCGCTCCACGCTGGACAAGATGCTCGACGCGGCACTCGCCGGATGTGAACGGCTGTTCGTGGTGCAGAAAGAGGCGCTGGCGCTGCCCTACCCCGGCGTGCTGCCGCAGCCGTCCGAGCCGAAGAGGAAGTAATGTCGCGCCGCGTCCTGGTCGCCAGCCGCAATGCCAAGAAGCTGAACGAATTGCGTCGGATCCTCGCCGACGCGGGTATCGCGGGCATCGAGATCGTCGGGCTCGACGATGTGCCCGCCTACGACGAGGCGCCGGAGACCGGCGCGACCTTCGAGGAGAATGCGCTCGCCAAGGCCCGCGACGGTGCGGCCGCGACCGGATTGCCTTGTGTGGCAGATGATTCCGGCATCGAGGTGGACGCACTGAACGCGATGCCCGGGGTGCTGTCCGCGCGATGGTCCGGCGGGCACGGCGATGACGCGGCCAATAACGCGCTGTTGCTGGCCCAACTCGGTGATGTGCCCGATGAGCGGCGCGGCGCGCGGTTCGTCTCCACCTGCGCGCTGGTGGTGCCCGGCGGTGCCGAGGCCGTGGTGCGTGGTGAATGGCCCGGCGCGATCGGCCGCAAACCCGTTGGAGACGGCGGTTTCGGCTACGATCCGCTGTTCATTCCGGCGGGCGGCGATATCAGCGCCGCCCAGCTGACCCCGGCGGAAAAGGACGCGGTCTCGCACCGCGGCCGCGCCCTGACCCAACTCCTCCCGGCGCTGTCGGCGCTGGCCTGATCCGACGGCGGTTGTCGGCGCGGGTCAGAGGTCGAAGTCGCGCTTGACCTTGTTCGCGTTGACGTGCTCGACGAAGAACGACAGCAGCGGGATGGTGCCTGCGATCAGTGTGCCGATCGTGCGCAGGATCGGCCAGCGCACCTTGACCGCGAGGTCGGCGGTGACGAGCAGGTACACGAAGTAGACCCAGCCGTGCACGACCGCGATCCAGTTCGGGGTGTGCACGTCGAAGCCGTACTTCGCGATCATCTCGCCGGTCAGCAGCAGCAGCCACAGGCCGGTCGTCCAGGCGAGGACGCGGTAGCGCAGCAGCGCGGGCCGGATCTTCGCGACGCCGGTGCTCGCGGCGGTGGCGCTGGGCCGCGCCGCCTCGGTCGTCAGCGCCTGGCTGGATTCGGTTGAGTTCTCGCTGGTGGTCAACCGGCGCTCCTCTGCGTGTCGTGTAGGCCCGCATCCCGGACTTGTTGGTCGATGTCGCTGGCGTGTAGTTCGGCCAGATACCTGTTGTATTCGGCGAGTTCCGGATCTTCGTCCCGGATGGCCTTGGGACGCTCGGGCAGCAGGCCCGCCGGAATCTCGCGCGGTGCATCGGCTTTCGCGGATCGCCGCGCCGAGGTCCGCGCCGTCTGCACGGGAGCCTGCTCGGCCGGCGGCTCCTGTGCGTTCTCATCCGACTCGGATTCGGTCTCCAGTCGCACGAACCGGAAGTACGCGAAGACCGCGAATCCGGCGAACAGCGGCCACTGCAGCGCGTAGCCGAGATTCTGGCCGGTGCCGCTGGCCGATTCGAACCGCTGCCACTGCCACCAACCCAATGCCAGGCAGGCGAGGGCGGCCACGATCACCAGCACGATAAGGGCCGGGCGATTGTGTGCCGAGCGGCGGGGTGGAGCGGACACGATTACTACGGTACCCGTCTACTACACGATACGTAGGAGCAGGTCGGCGGCGCGGTCGCGCCGTTAGAACTTGTAGGTGATCCCGGTCATCCGCTCGGATTCCTCCCACAGGCGGCGCAGCAGCTCCGGGTCGTTCGACAGTTTGCTCGACGGCGAGGGCTCGACCGGGCCCTGGCTCTGGAACAAGCGGTTCGGACCCCAGTAGATGGTGGGATCGGCATCGGGCATGGTGGCCGCGAACAGCGTGGAGTGGGCGGCCTTGGCCGGGGGATGACCGATGATGCGGATGAACGGCTTGCTGAACCGGTCCAGCAGGGTCTCGGTCCTGGTGAAGAGATCGGTCGCGGAGACGCCGGGGTGCACCGCGTAGGACCGCTTGGTGGATGCGGCCTCGGTCAGTCGCCGCTGCAGTTCGCGGGCGAACATCAGGTTGGCGAGTTTGGCCTGGGCGTAGGCGAGGTTGCGCTGGTAGCGACGGTTCTCGTAGTTGAGATCGTCGATCCAGAGTTTCGGGGTCTGCTTGTGCGCGATGCTCGCCAGGCTCACCACCCGATCGCGCAGGCGATCGAGCAGCAGTCCGGTCAGTGCGAAATGTCCGAGGTGGTTGACGCCGAACTGGGTCTCGAATCCGTCCTTGGTGCGCGAGAACGGGACGTTCATCAGACCGGCATTATTGATGAGCACATCGAATTCACCTGTCTTGTCGGCGAATTCGCGCACCGATGCCAGATCCGCCAGATCCAGTCGCTGGACCCGGATATCGCCATCGATCCGGTCGGCGATCGGCTGCGCCTTCTCGACATTGCGGCAGGCCATGACCACCGTGGCGCCCTTGCTCGCCAGCACGGTGGTGGTCTCGACGCCGAGGCCGCCATTGGCCCCGGTCACAATGAAGGTGCGCCCGCTCTGGTCGGGTATCTCATTCGGGTTCCACGCCATGAGCCGACCTTACTCTGGAGTAAGTTCTGGGGGAAGGGCGGCGCGCATCCGATCGCGGAAATGAGTGGTGGCGCGGTGATTCGCTGTCGTGTCGCTGGACGATCGCAATGACGGCAACCCACCATACTGGATCAATGACCGGTGCACTCGCTGTCGCCGAAAAAGTCCCTGAACCGTTGAGTAGGGCCAAGACCAATATCGTGTTCGCCACGATTGTGCTGGGTATGTTGCTGGCGGCCTTGGATCAGACGATCGTGTCCACCGCATTGCCCACGATCGTCGCCGATCTCGGCGAGGCCGGGCGGATGGCGTGGGTGGTCACGGCGTATCTGCTGGCGGAGGCGGTGGCGACCGCGCTGGCGGGCAAACTCGGCGACCTCTTCGGTCGCAAGCTGATCTTCCAGCTCAGCGCGCTGATCTTCATTGTCGGTTCGATGATCGCGGGCCTGGCGAACGGGATGACGCTGCTGATCATCGCCCGCGGCATCCAGGGTTTCGGCGGTGGCGGCCTGATGGTCACCGCCATGGCGCTGATCGCCGATACCATTCCGCTGCGGCAGCGCGGCAAATATCAGGGTGCGCTCGGCGCGGTCTTCGGCGTCACCACGGTGATCGGCCCGACATTGGGCGGGCTGTTCACCGACCACGCCAGCTGGCGATGGTGCTTCTATGTCAACGTGCCCATCGCGGTGATCATGATCGCGATGGCCGCACGCACCATCCCCCGGGTGCGGGCCGTCGTCAAGCCGATCATCGATTACGCGGGTATCGGGCTGGTTGCGGCCGGTGTCTCCTGCTTGATCCTCGCGCTGGAGTGGGGCGGACAGGAGTATCCGTGGGGCTCCCCGATGATCATCGGCCTGTTCGCGGCCGCGGTGGTGCTGCTTGGCACATTCGTCGCGGTGGAGTTGCAGGCCAGGGAGCCGATGCTGCCGATGGGGCTGTTCCGCAGCCGCGTCTTCACGGTGTGCTCGATCCTCAGCTTCATCGTCGGGTTCGCGATGCTCGGTTCGATGACCTATCTGCCCGCGTATCTGCAGTACGTGAACGGTGTTTCGGCGACCGTGTCCGGTGTGCGCACCTTGCCGCTGGTGGTCGGGTTGTTCATCACATCGATCATCTCCGGGCAGGTGGTCGGCCAGACCGGTCGCTACAAGTACTTCCCGATCGTGGGCACGCTGGTGATGGCCCTCGGGCTGTATCTGATGTCGACCATGGGCCGGACCACCAGCGTGTGGTTGGAATCGCTGTACATGCTCGTACTCGGTCTCGGCCTCGGCCTGACCATGCAGGTGCTGACCATCGTCGTGCAGAACACCGTGCCCTACGCCCAACTCGGCACCGCGACCTCGGGTGTCGCCTTCTTCCGCACGGTCGGAAGCACCTTCGGCACCGCCATTTTCGGCACGCTGTACACCGATCGGATCGGTCCCGATCTGACCGACGCGCTGATGCGAGTGCGCGTGGTACCGCCGGAGGTCGCCGCGAATCCGCAGTCGCTGCGGGCGCTGCCGATCGAGGTGTCGGCGCCGATCATCGACGCGTACGCCGAGTCGATCGGTCACGTATTCCTGTGGGTGGTGCCGGTGGCGCTGGCCGGTTTCGTGGTCGCCTGGTTCCTGAAGGAAGTGCCGCTGCGCGATAGCGCGCGGGCGGGTGCGACGGACGTGGGCGAAGGCTTTTCGATGCCGGAGCCCTCGGACCGCTTGGTGTACCTGGAGCGCGCCGTCTCGGCCACCATCCGCAAGGCGCAGGGCGAGGGGCCCGTCGGTCCGCGCATCCTCGCCGACGCGGGCAGCGATCTGAGTCGCGGCGAAGCCTGGGCGCTGGGGCAGGTCTACCTGCACACCCGGATCAGGGGTGCGGCGACCCTCGACGCGATCGCGCAGGTGTACAAGCTGCCCGATGAGGTCATCGAACCGATCTACGACCGGGTGATCGGCCGCGGCTATCTGACCGAAGACGCTGGCGGCCTGCGACTTACCGATACCGGCCGGACCGAGGTCGATCGGATCCGGGCATCGTGGCAGCGCTGGCTCGGCGCCCGGCTCGACGACTGGGACTGCGCTGATCCCGCCGATCGGGCGCTGCTCGATCAGGCCTTGGCGAATATCGCCGCCAAACTCCTCGATGAGCAGGCCAGGGAGCAGGAAGTCGCGCACGTCTAATACTTGTGCCCGAATACTCGTAGACGTATATTCGTAGACGAGTAAGGAGGTGTCCATGGCCACGAAGCGCAAGGTGAACAATCTGATGGCGCTGGCGGTGCTCGCAACCGTCATCGAACGGCCGATGCACCGCTACGAAATCGCGTCGAAGATGCGTGAGCGCGGCAAGGACCGCGATATGGATATCAAGTGGGGCTCGCTGTACACCGTGGTGCAGAACATGGAGAAGGCGGGTTTCCTCGAGGTCGTCGGCAGTGAGCGCGACGGCGCTCGGCCGGAACGCACGATCTATGCGATCACCGATGCCGGTCGGGCCGAAATGGCCGACTGGACAAGGGAATTGATCGCCCAACCAGAACCGGAGCCCAACCGGTTCATCGCCGGACTCTCCGTCGCGGCGGCCCTGCCGCCGGACGAGGTCGTCGAGTTGCTCGGCCGGCGCATCGACGCGCTGAGCCGCACCATCGACGCTGCGCGCCGAGAACTCGATCAACTCGCGGCGGCCGATCTGCCCAGGCTGTTCGTCATCGAAGCCGAATACGGCATTGCGATGCTGGAAGCCGAGGCTGCGTGGGCCGCGTCGCTGCGCGACGAAATCGCCGCGGGCACATTTCCCGGTGTCGATCTCTGGCGGCATATGCATGCCGTCGGCATGACGCCCGCCGAGGTCGGCGAGCTGGTGGAAAGGGGGATGACGGAATAGACGTCCCGCTCCGGATTTCGGCAGGCGCCGGGCGGAGCGATCAGTTGACACCAGGCCCGGCGGGGTGCGGCAACACCGCCGCCGAGCCCGATGGAACCGTCTCGAACCGCGTCCGCATGCGCGCACCCGGCCACAAGGCTGGCAACCACAGGATAACTGGGTGTGCGGTGGGGCGGTCGGTTCGGGCTTCGAATGAACCCGTATCGCTCACATTGGAGTACACCCATGTCCAAGACGGAAACAGCCATTGTCGTCGGCGGCGGTATCGCCGGACCGGTCACCGCCACCGCGCTGCACAAGGCGGGCATTGCCGCACGCGTCTACGAGGCCTATCCCGGTCCGACCTTCGGCATCGGAAGTGGGTTGGCACTGGCGCCGAATGGTGTTGCCGCCCTTGATATCGTCGGCGCTGGCGATTTGATCCGCGCGATTGCGAGTCCGGTATCGCATACCCAACTGTCGGTCGGCGGCAAAGTGCTGCGTATGCCCGACATGCCGGATGTGCCATCGTTGAAGATGGTCGACCGCAACGAATTACACCGAACGCTGCACGACCACGCGGTCGCCACCGGCATTCCCTTCGAATACAACAAGCGACTCGTACGCGTCGATGAGGATGCCGACGGAATTACCGCGCACTTCGCCGATGGCAGTTCCGCCACCGCCGATGTGCTGATCGGCGCGGACGGCATTCGATCCACCGTGCGCGGTCTCATCGATCCGAACAATCCGGGACCCGAGTACACCGGAATGATCGGATTCGGCGCGATGATCGACAATGAAATCGGACTCGAGCCGGAGACAATGGTTTTCGCATTCGGCAAGAAGGCCTACTACCTCTACGGAACGGTCGACAACGATAAGATCATGTGGGGTGCCAACCTGCCGCACAAAGAGTATCTGACGCTGACCGAGGCGCGGGCGATTCCGGCCGAGCACTGGCTGCGAATCCTGCGGGAGACCTATGCCGAGGACACCCCGGGCGGTGAATTCGCCAGAAAGACCACTGCCGAAAATCTGGAAACGACTGGGGCACTGCATATTATGCCGTCGGTGCCGACCTGGCACCGGGGCCGCATGGTGCTGGTCGGGGATGCGGTGCACGCGCCGTCCAATAGTTCGGGCCAGGGGGCATCGCTGGCCATCGAGAGTGCGGTGCAGTTGGCGCGGTGCCTGCGGGACCTGCCCGATCACAGCGCGGCCTTCGCCGCCTATGCGGGGGTGCGGCGGCCGCGAGTGGAGGGTGTCGCGGCTCGGGCGCGCAAGATCAACCACAGCAAGACGCCGGGGCCGGTGGCGCGCCGGATGATGGCATTGCTGATGCCACTGCTGATCAAGGGGATGAACCCGGAGAAGACGATGGGTGTCGAGCAGCGGTATCGGATTGATTGGGATGCACCGGTGCAGCGGGAGTTGGCGGCTGCGAGGGCGTAGTGAGGTGCTGCCTGTCCCCGGTGTGGGGGCAGGCAGCAGTCGGTTCCGGTTTCGAACCCGACCGCTGCGTCGTCCGTATGGTGAGAGATGAGAGTCGAAATCGAGGGGGGATAGTGCCTACCGATCCTGCGCTGCAACTGACCGGGCTGTACAAGCGATTCGGTGGTCCGTGGGTGGTCGACAATGTCGGTCTCACGGTGCCGCCGGGCTCGTTCTTCGGGCTGGTCGGCCCCAATGGCGCCGGCAAGACGACCACCTTGTCGATGTCCTGTGGGCTATTGCGGCCGGACGGCGGTCAGGCGCATATCTTCGGCGTCGATGTGTGGGCCGATCCGATCACCGCGAAAACACTGGCCGGTGTGCTGCCGGACGGGCTGGCACTGCCGGAACGTCTGACCGGACGAGAGCTGTTGACCTACACCGGTTTACTGCGCGGTCTGCCCGCGAAAACGGTCGCCGAACGGGCCGAGGAATTGCTCGGGGTGTTCGAATTGACCGGTGCCGAGCGCACTCTCGTCGTCGATTACTCCGCGGGCATGCGCAAGAAGATCGGATTGGCCGCGGCGCTGTTGCATGCGCCGAAGCTGCTGGTGCTCGACGAACCGTTCGAGGCGGTGGATCCGGTGTCCGCGAGCACGATTCGCACCATTCTGCAGCGGTTCGTCGCGGCGGGCGGCGCGGTGGTGCTGTCGAGTCACGTGATGGCGCTGGTGGAGAACCTGTGTGACCGGGTCGCGGTGATCACCGCGGGACGGGTGGTGGCCGTGGGCACCCTCGCCGAGGTGCGCGGGGACAGCAGCCTGGAGGCGGCATTCGTGCAGTTGGTCGGCGGCCGGGTCGGCGGGGAGGACGGGCTGTCGTGGTTGGCGTCCTGATCCGGATGCGGTTGCTGCTGACCAAGCGTGCGCTGGGCAATGGCTGGCAGGGGGTCACCTTCGTCAGTGGCGTGGTCATCGGTCTCGTCTTCGCGCTCGGCACCGCGGGTCTCATCGGATTCGCGGTTCGCGACGGCGATGTGGCGGGTGGAATCACCGTCGCCGCCGCCTGGTACGGCATCTGGACACTCGGCTGGCTGTGCGGACCGGTGCTCATGGGCAGCAGTGATGAGACCGTGCAGCCCGAACATCTGCGGCTGCTACCGCTGAGCCATCGGCAGTTGGCCACTGGGCTGTTGGCCGCGGCCTTCGTCGGGCCAGCGCCGGTGATCAACCTGCTGGCCTTCTCAGGGCTGATCGTGCTTGCGGTGCAACTGAGTTGGGGTGCGGCCGCGGTGGCGCTGGTCGGCGTGGTGCTGCAGTTGATCTTCGTGGTGGTGCTCTCGCGCGTGGTATTGGCGTGGATCGGCGCGGCGATGCGATCGCGGCGGGGCCGCGATATCGGGGTGCTGCTCGCCGGTCTGGCGGGGCTGGCCTACTACCCGATGAGCTTCCTGCTGAATCACGTGGAGGCGGTGCGGGAATCGGCACCATGGCTGGCGGGTCTGCTGCGCGTCCTGCCCTGCGGCTGGGCGCCCGATGCGGTGGCAGCGGCGGCGCGTGGCGACTGGTTGTTCGCGCTGCTCGCACTCGCCGGGTTGTTCGCACTGACGGCGGTGCTGTGGCAGGCGTGGTCGGTGCTATTGCGGCGGCGGCTGATCGCGCCGATGGGAGCGACATCCGGTGCGGCCGGGCGGGGGATGTTGCTGAGCCGGGTGCGGCCGAGCGGTCCGGTCGGTGCGGTGGTGGTCAAGGAGTTGCGGACCTGGTCGCGCGATAGCCGACGGCGCGCGGCGCTGCTGCCGGTGCTGTTGGTCGGGGCGCTGCTTCCGGTATTTCCGGCGATACAGGGCGGCAGTTCGCGTGGCGTGGTGTTCGCCGGTGTGAGTGCGGCATGGTTCGCGGGGCTGGCCGCCAATAATCTCTACGGCTACGACGGCACGGCGCTCTGGCAGACCCTGGTGACACCCGGTGCGGTGCGCGCGGATGTGCGCGGACGACTGCTGGCGCTGCTGTTGGTGATCGGCCTGCCGACGCTGCTGCTCGCGGTGGTGTTGCCGGGTGCGCTCGGCCGCTGGTCGACGTACCCGTGGACGCTGTCGATGCTGTTCGTCGTGCTCGGCGTCGGCGCGGGTTCCGCGGTATTCCTGTCGGTCATCGCGCCCTATCCGCTCCCACCACGAACCGGAAACCCCTTCGCCTCCTCCGGGAATCCGGGCTGTGCGAAGGCTTTGGTCCAAGTCAGCACCAGTTTGGGCCAACTGGTCGCGGTCGTTCCGGTACTGATCGTGCTGGTCATCGGCCGAGTTCTCGACCTCGCGGCCGTGCAGTGGCTGGCGCTGCCGCTCGGCATCGCGATCGGGGTCATTGGTGCGGTTGTCGGTGCCCGCCTTGCCGAGCGGCGTTTGTCGGACCGTGGACCGGAAGTTCTCGCGGCCGTGCAGCCGCGTTGACGCTTGTGAGTCGGCGGGGCCGAACCGGGCCCGGATTTCAGGTGGTCGAGCGCGGGGCCGTGCTCGGGAACGGGGCTGTTCGAACATCGGAAGAGAAATACACTTGGTGTGTGAGCAATAGGGATTCCGATGGCATTCTCGATCTGAATCAGCTGCGGACATTCCTTGCGGTGCATCGGGCGGGTTCGGTGACGGCGGGTGCCCGGCTCGTCGGGTTATCGCAGCCGACGGTGACGACTCAGTTGCAGGCGTTGGAGAAGCGGCTGGGTTATCGGTTGTTCGAGCGGCTGCCGCGCGGGGTGGTTTCGACCGCGGCGGCCGTGGAGTTGGCGGCGCGGGTGGCGGGGCCGGTGGACGCCCTCGATGGGATCGCTGGTCGTGCCGCGCCCGCCGAACCGGTGCCGCAGCCGCCGGTGCGCTTGGCCGGACCCGCCGAACTGCTTGCGGCGCAGGCACTTCCGGCACTGGCGCCCTTGATCGCGCGGGGTGTCCGGCTGACGGTCACCGCGGGGCTGTCCGATGACCTGCTGACCGGGCTGCGTGCCGGGCACTACGACCTCATCGTGTCCACGGTGCGCCCCCGCGGCCGGGCCCTGGTCGCCGAACCGCTCGTCGACGAGGAATTCGTCCTGGTCGCCGCGCCCGAACTGGCCGAACGCATCGACACCGCACGGTTGCGCGCCGAGGGTCCGGCGGCCCTGACGGGCCTACCCCTGATCAGCTATTCCGCCGACCTACCGATCCTGCGCCGCTACTGGCGACACGTATTCGGCGTTCGCCTCACCGCCGAACCCTCGATGGTCGTCGCCGACCTGCGCGCGATCACCGCGACGGTCGCCGCGGGCGCGGGCATCAGCGTTCTCCCGCGCTACCTCTGCGCCGCCGAACTGGCCGCGGGCACCGTCGTCCCGCTACTGGAACCCGATGACCCACCGATCAATACCGGCTTCCTGGTCCGCCGCCCCGGCACCGCCTCCCGCCCCCACATCGACCTGGTGTACGACCACCTGCGTGCCGCCGGGCGTACATGGTGAACGGGTGCGTTAGCGGGGTGTTCGCCGTCCGGACGCACACCAAATCGATGCGAGGTGTCGAGAACCTGATGTCGCATATCTGCCCGTGCCGGTTTCCGACTCGGCCCACTGAGGCTGCCGCAGTGCTCGACGTGGAAGACGGATGAGGTCGCCTCTGGTGATGGCGAGAACTTCCGCGTCCAACGCGAGGTCGATGCCCGGCAGGCTGATGATCACATCCGAGCCCGCGACAAATCCCGCGCATCGGTGACGCATGGCGGCGGCCAGGGAATCGTCGATGCGCGCGGATGCGACATCGCTAATTGGACAGCGTGTGGCGTTGGTCGGCGCGGCGGCGGAGGATTTCGGCGGTTTGGTCGTCGGCGGGGAGGAAGGCTTCGAGGTGGAGTTCGGAGAGGGTGATGTCCACCGCCGTCGCGAAGCTGGTGATCGTGGTGATGAGGCGGAGTTCGCCGTCGGGGCTGCTCAGGCGTAGGGGGACGGCGAAGCCGAGGTGGTCGGGGCCCGGGGTGGCCTCGGGGAGGTAGCGCTCGAGTTCGGCGATGAATTCGTCGAGGTGGGTGTCGGGGCTGCGCAGCGCCTTGCCGCGCAGGCTTTCGGTGACGTGGCGGCCCCATTCGGGCAGGTTCTGTACGCGTCGGGCCAGCCCATCAGGGTGCAGGGCCAGGCGGAGCACATTGATCGGCGGGGTGATCAGTTGCGGCGCGGCCCCTTCGGTGAGGATGTCGAAGGCGGCGTTGGCGGCGACCAGTCGGCCGTAGGGGCGGGTGACGACCGCGGGGTAGGGCAGATGTCCGTCGAGAATGCGCTCCAGGGCGGTCCGGATCGGGCCCAATTCCGGTGTGTCGAGGTCGGATTCGGGGAAGATCGGGGCAAATCCCGCGGCGAGCAGCAATGCGTTGCGCTCGCGCAGCGACAGCTCGAGCGATTCGGCCAGCCGCACCACCATGGTACGACCCGGTCGCGAGCGTCCCTGCTCCAGGAAGCTCAGATAGCGCTGGCTGGTATCGGCGCGAATGGCAAGGTCGAGCTGGCTCACGTGCCGCTGTGTACGCCAGTGCCGCAACTGCTGCGCGAACGGACTTGGCTCTACCACCGTGGTCATGACTTCAGTGATATCCGACCCGCCGCACCCGCGCCATTCCCCGCAGGGAATGACCGAGCGGCATCCGCACTGCCGCGGTGTCATTCCCTGGAGGGAATCGCGTCGCGACGGCGTGCTCGCCAAACTCTGAGCCATGAGCAAGCGATTCGATAGCAACGACCTGACCGCCTTCGCCGAGCGCTACATGGCCCAGTGGAACGAGGCCGACCCGGAACTGCGCCGCAAGCTGATCCACGAGATCTGGGCCCCCACCGGTGCGCAGACCCTGGTCGATCCGCCGCTGGAGATCCGGCAGGCCGCGGCCCAACTGAACTTCGCGGTACCCGCACTGCAAGTACGCGGCCACGACGCGATGGAGGCGCGGGTGACCAGGGCCTACGAGATGTTCGTCGCCTCCGGCGAATACCTCTTCGAGGTCGGCGAGGCCAGCGAACTGCCCGCCGGTCTGATCGGCCTGCCGTGGTCGATGGTCGCGCGCGCCGACGGCACTGTCGCGGGCGGCGGCTACGAGGTCATAGGCCTCGACACCGACGGCCGCATCACCTCCGACCACCAGTTCATCGAGGGCGTGCGATGACGGACGCGCCCTTCGAGGCGCTGTTCGTGCCGACCACTGATCTTTCGACTACTACTGAGAACTGAGAGCAGATCATGAATGCCATTGCCTACCACCTCGATCCACTGCACGGCTTGGCCGGGCTGACCGTTCGGGAGCAGGAGGTGCCGGTGCCGGGGCCGAATCAGGTGGTCATCAAGGTGCGGGCGGCCTCGGTGAATCGGCGGGATCTGATGCTGATGGACGGCAGCTATCCGCTGCCGGCGACCCCGGATATCGTTCCGCTCTCCGATGGTGTGGGCGAGGTCGTCGCCGTGGGCGACAACGTGACTCGCGCCGTACTCGGCGATCGGGTCACCGCGACGTACTTCGTGCGCTACATCAGTGGGCCGCAGCGGCTGGCCCAAGTCGCCGAACAGTACGGCGCCAACTACAACGGCATGCTCGCCACCTACGCCGTCATCGAAGAGGATTCGGTGGTGCATGTGCCCGACCATCTCACCGATATCGAGGCGGCCACGCTGACCTGCGCGGGAGTCGTGGCCTGGGCGGCGCTGACGAAACCCGCGCCGGTCGGACCGGGTGAGACGGTGCTGACCGTGGGCAGCGGCACCGTTGCGCTGTTCGCCGTGCAGTACGCGAAAGTTCTGGGTGCCCGGGTCATTTCGATCACCTCCGGCCCGGATAAGGCCGAGCGGCTGCACAAGCTCGGCGCGGACGAGACCGTCGACCGGAGCGAGACACCCGACTGGGACCAGAAGGTACTCGAACTCACCGATGGACACGGTGTCGAACATGTGGTGGAGGCGGTCGGGCTGCCCACCCTGTCGAAGTCGGTGCGCTCGGCCGGATACAACGCGATGATCACCATGATCGGCGCATCGCAGCTGCCGAAGGGACAGCCATTGGAGAATCCGTTCGTCGGACCGTATCTCGCGATCCGCCGGATCGCGGTCGGCAGCCGCGACGATTTCGAGGCGATGAACCGCACCATCACCGAACACCGCGTGCGCCCGGTCATCGATCGGACCTTTCCGCTCGATCAGGCGGTGGAGGCGTACCGGTACTTCCGCGACGACAATCCGTTCGGCAAGGTCGTCATCACGATGCCCTGAGTCAGGGGCAGCCGTTGAGTTCGCGCGTCATGGTGTCCTTTCGGCCTGGGCGATCCTGAGCTGATGGGCCGCCATGACCCGAATCTGCCTGGTCACATAGGTGGTCAGGCGTCGAACGGCACGATATTGCCCGCCACATCACGGGTTCCGGCAGTGGCTTCGATGGCGGCCGCGAGTTCGGCGACGGTCGTCCAGGTGCGCGGTGGTTCGGCTTCGATATTGCCGATGGTGTACCAGGTCTGGTTACCGCGATAGCGGACCAGACCCTTACCCATGTCGTCCAAGGCGACATCGAGCTCGCCGGAAACCGTCCCTTCCTCTTCGGTCATGACGGCTGCCTTGACGGAAATCTCGATGATGTCGCTTATTTGAACTCTCCTCGACGGACGCAGTCATCGACCGCGTTGCGCAGTGCGGTGTGTTCGGCGGGATCAACGGTCAGCGCATATTTTACTTTGATCTTGACGTAGTGCTCGATATAGCCACAGTGGAAGTTTCCCGGCGGCAGATAGTTCGCGGCGTCCTGATCACCCTTGGAGCGATTCGCCGACGGATCGGAGGCGATGAGATTGACGGCGTCATTGGCAATGCGGCGGCGGGTATCCTCATCGCGCTTGTCCGCACCCGAGCGCCAGGCCTCGGCCAGGGGGACGATGTGCTCGGCGTCGACCGTCGCCGGATCGGTCATCCACTTGTAGGGCTTGAGTTTTCCGGTCTTCGAGTCGAGGAATCCGTACTGGTCGCGCCAGCCGCCGTCCTTGCCGACGGTGAGTTGGCAGGTCTTCGCGTCGAGTTTCACCGAGCCGGTGGCATCGCGCAGCATCATCACATCTCGGGTGGTGCACTTGCTGTATTGCTCGAATTCGGGACCGAATCCGTGCTCGGACTTATTCGTATCCCAATGCGGGAACTTCTCGCGGCTGTAGCCGTCCATCGATGCCTCCGGCGCATCGACCAGCTGCCCGACCAATGTGGTGATGTCCTTCCCGGAAATCGTTGCGGCGCTTGCCGCACCGGGGGCTTTGCCGCCGCTCTTGCCGGTCCAGTCGTCGAAAAAGGAATAGGCGACGGCGACCACAATGGCCAAGACGACGGGTGCGCACACGGCGAGTACGCGACGCACGGGGCTGGACGACAACCACTTCACAACGATCGAACTTCCTAGCCTCGCACCGATGAATTTGTCGGGCGTCAAGCTACCGTCGGCCGCTCGTCCCGTATGTGATTGTCGCGTATGACGTTCGGCACATCCAGTGGGAGAACATTGTGTGCGGCAAAGCGACTGAGCGGGCACAGACGAAACCACCCCTGAGTCGCCGTGCCGGCGCCGACTCAGGGGTGGTCGTGTCACGAAGGAGTCGGTCCCGCGGGCGAGTGAACGGGCCGGGTGTCCAGTCCAGATGATCCGTTCGGGCGGCTCCACGAGGCTGATGAGGGAAGTCTCGTCGAGTCGTCATACCGCGGGTGGCTCCGTGTGACGGTCTGTGTGCGAACTTCATTGTTCTTACGTAGATAGACAGTAGATCAATCGGAAATCCTTTGTAAACCCTTTACCTAATTCTGAGAATCTCCTGAATGCTGCGATGAGTGTTTGAAGTATGTACTACTCACATACGGAAGTTAGGTTTACCTGCGGTTGTGCTGAGATTCGTCGCGGACGGGTGGTGATGGCTGTGATCCGATGAGTGACGAGCGTCACATCGCACGGCTGTCACAACGGGTCCGAAGTGTGTGTCGAAACCGGGTGCAGGCACAGAGCAGGATCAAGGAAGGACCCGCATCATGGCTACCGTCGACGTTCTCGACTCGTTCATCAACTACACCGATACCGGTGCCGGTTCGGTACCGGTGGTGTTCCTGCACGGCAACCCCACCTCATCGCACCTGTGGCGCAATGTGATCCCGCATGTCGCCGAACAAACCCGGGTGCTCGCACCGGATCTGATCGGCATGGGCGCGTCCGGGAAGCCGGACAGCGCCTACCGGCTCGAGGACCATGCCCGCTACCTGGACGCCTGGTTCGACGCACTCGGCCTCGACCGGGTCGTCATCGTCGGCCACGACTGGGGTGGCACGCTCGGCATGCACTGGGCCGCGCGGCATCCCGATCGCATTCGCGGCATCGCGCTGATCGAGACGTTTCTGCGGCCGATGAGCTGGGACGATCTCCCGCCGCTCGGTGCCGAGCTGTTCCGCAAGTTCCGCTCGGCCGAGGGCGAGCGAATGGTGCTAGAGGAGAATATGTTCATCGAGTTCAACCTGCCGAGGGGCGTCGTCGACCTGTCGCCCGAAGATCACGATGCGTACCGCGCCCCCTTCCCGACACCGGAATCGCGCAGGCCGATGCTGGCCTGGTCGCGCGAATTCCCGCTGGACGGCTCGCCCGCCGATGTGGTTGCGCTGGTGCAGAACTACGACCAGTGGGCGGCCCGGACTCCCGAGGTGCCGAAGCTGCTGATGGGGCTGGACAACGGGGTCGGGCTCGGCTCGCCCGAGGTGATCGCCTGGGCTGGCGAGACTTTCGCCAGCGCCGAGATCGTCTCGGTCGGCGAGGGCGGACACCACGCTCCGGAGGATCAGCCCGATGCGATCGGCGCGGCGGTCGCGAACTGGTTGCGCGCGCATTCGCTGACGACGGCGACCGCGAGTGCGTAAGAGGGTGCGCCGCGCGGAGCCCTGAACGACAGGCTCCGCGCGGGGGGACTTGCGTCCGGCCGGATACCGCCGAAGGATTGTGCGGTGGAACCCGAGCTATCGCAGTCCGAACAAGATCCCGCCGCTCATGTGACGAGGTTCGGCCTCGGCGATGATGTCGAGGCCGCGGTGACGGCCGAGGCGCGGGCTCGGGAGCGGGAACTGGTCGATCGGGCCATCGCCGGTGACGGTGCCGCCATCTCGGATGTGGTGCGGCATCTGCAGGATCCGCTGTATCGGCTGGCGCTGCGCATGGTGTGGCGGCCCGCGGAGGCCGAAGACGCGACGCAGGAGATCCTGTTGCGGGTGGTCGGGAATCTCGCGACCTGGCGGGGGGAGGCCAAGCTGCTGACCTGGGCCTACCGGATCGGGGTCAACTATCTGCTGAATCTGAAGCGCCAGACGCCACAGGAGGCCGCGCAGCTCAGCCTCGACGCATATCGCGAGGGTTTGGCCGACGGGCTGGCGGCCGAGGACTACCGCGGGCCCGAGGCCGAGGTGCTATTGCATGAGGTGCGGCTCAATTGCAGTCAGGCCATGCTGCAGTGTCTGGCTCGCGACGAGCGGGTCGCATTCGTACTCGGTGAGGTCTTCGAGCTCGGTTCCACCGATGCGGCCTGGATTCTGGGCATCACCGCATCCGCGTATCGGAAGCGGTTGGAGCGGGCCAAGAAGCGGATCGCGACGTTCTTGAATTCGACCTGCGGGGTGGCGAATCCGGAGGCGTTCTGCCGCTGCTCGCGGCGGGTCGACAAGGCATTGGCACTCGGGCGTGTCGATCCGAAGCAGCCCGTATTCGCCCGCCATGCGGTCAGTGCGGGCGGGCGCACCGTCAAAGCGGCCGAGGAGCAGATGATCCGACTGCACGATGCCGCGGCGGTGATCCGGGTCCATCCCGATTACGCGGCACCGCAGGCGAAGATGGACGCGATCGCCGGACTGCTGCACTCGGGGCGCTTTCCCCTACTCGACTGAGGGGTCACGCATTGGCCGGTATCCGGCTCTCACCGCGCTCAGCGATGTGTTCTTCCCGCGGGTGATGCTGCGACTCGGCCGCGTCGTCCCGGCTGGGACGGAGGCAGTCGTTCGTGATCAGGCGGCGGGCATCGGGCGCAGGAGCGGACCGGTGTTGGCGCCGCGGATGGTGCGTGTCGCGACGACCGCCCAGGCGGCGACCAGTCCGAGGTACAGCACGACCGCGGCGACGGCGAAGAGGTCGGCGCCGGTGTGGCTGTAGAGCACGGTACTGCCGGTGATGCAGGTGCCGAGGGGGAAGGTGAAGCCCCACCAGGTCAGGTTGAACTTCAATTCGCCTGCGCGGGCGGTCTTTACGGTGACCGCGGCCGCCAATGCCAGCCACAGCATTGCGAAACCCCAAGTGACGACGCCGAAGATGACCGAGAAGACCATCAGGCCCTTGGCATAGAGGTCGGGCAGCGCGGATGGTCCGGCATTGGCGAGAAGTCCTGCGGCGGTGACGGATTGGCCGAGCGGGCCGAGCACGAGCCAGAGCGTGGGCACCATGCCGCCGTGCGGGATGTCGTGGTGCACCAGGCGGGACCAGATCATGGTGGTGGTGACAATGGCGGCGATCAGGCTCAGGCCGAACATGGCCAGGCAGAGCAGGATCATGGTCAATCGCGGCTGTCCCTCGGGGGTGTAGGGAACCAGCAGTGCACCCATGCCCGCCGAGACCATCGGGGGCACCACGGGCATCATCCAGCCACCGAAGGCGGCGTCGGGTTCGATGCGGTGGTGGATGAACATCCGGTAGGGGATGGCGACGGCGGTCATCAGACCGAGCACGGTGCCGATCGACCACAGCACCCAGTCCACGGCGAGTGCGGTGCCGAGGCCGATCACGTCGCGGCCGAGTAGCAGGGTGCCCGCGCCGACGGTCAGCAGTGCCATGGGTGGGGCGCCGTAGAAATGCGCCATGACCGGGTGGTCGCGGTGGCCGCGGGCGGTCTCGGGATAGCGCATCCAGTGCATGACGAAGGCAACGGTCAGTACCACCAGCAGCAGTGCGGCCGATGCCCAGACAATCGTCGCCGCGCCGCGCAGTCCCGGAAACTGCAGGGGCAGGGTGGCGGCGGCATTCGCGACGATGCCGGTGCCCATGACGGTGGCGAACCAGTTGGGTCCGAGGTGTCGCAGCGATCGTGGCTCGACGGGGTGGCGTTCGAGGTCGCCCAGGAGATGCCGCGCAGGTGCGGGGCGGAAGGTCGCTGTGGCGGTCATAGGTCCAGATTCGTCCGCGCGGGCGGCGTCGAGTAGCCACCGCGTTCCTATGGGTGCATAGACTCGTTCTATGCCCCTGTCTCCCCGCGTTCCGGATCTGGCCGCGCTCGACCTGCTGCTTTCGGTCATCGAACTGGGCAGCCTCGGGCGCGCGGCGCAGGCGCACGGGATCAGCCAGCCCTCGGCGTCGTCGCGGATCCACTATCTGGAGAAGCTGGTCGGCCTGCCGGTGCTGGAGCGCAGCACCCTCGGTTCGCGGCCGACTCCGGCCGGGGTGTTGATCGCCGAATGGGCGCGCGGGGTGATCGACGCGGCCGGGCAACTGGACGCGGGCATCGACACATTGCGCGCCCAACGCGATTCCCACCTGCGCGTGGCAGCCAGCCAAACCATCGCCGAGTACCTGTTCCCCGGCTGGCTCATGACCTTGCGCGGTGCCGCACCCGATACCACCATCGCGCTGGAGTCCGGAAATTCGGTCGAGGTGGCCCAGGCGGTGCTCGATGGCAAGGATGCCATCGGCTTCATCGAGAGCCCGCGGAACTTCGGTGGCCTCGAGAGTCACATCGTGGCCCGCGACCGGCTTGTTGTCGTGGTCGCCCCGCAGCATCAGTGGGCGCGGCGCGGTTCGGTCGAACTCGCCGACCTCGCCGCGACCCCGCTGATCCAGCGCGAAACCGGATCGGGCACCCGCACCTGGTTCGAAAATGCTGTCGCGCGGGCCATTCCGGGGTGGAAACCCACGGTCGCCCTGGAACTCTCCTCGACCACCGCGATCAAAACCGCGGTCGCCTCGGGCGTCGGTCCCGCGGTCCTCAGCTCCCTGGCCGTAGCCGCCGAACTCGCCGCGGGCACCTTGGCGTCTCCGGCCATTACCGGCCTGGACCTGACCCGAACCCTGCGTGCGGTCTGGCCCTCCGGCCAGCGCCTCACCGGCCCGGCCCGCGACCTCTACGCCATTGCCCGCCGGACGACCCGATCCGGACCGAGTTCCGACCCCACCCAAGCAGGATCCGCACACGCCTAGCGTCAGGTCGGTGCGGCGGAGCTGCTATTCGGCGTCGGAAGGCTGTGCGGTCGGGGGAATTCCGGTGTCCAGAAAGCGGATCAGGCGATCGATGCGGTTGGTGTGGTCGATGCAGCGCTCCAGTTTGTTGCCGACCATGGCGATATCGATGGCGGCGTCGGTGGTATGGGTGTGCGTCGGGTCGGCGAGGGCGGTATGGAGCGCCCGGTGGAGCTGATCCATTGCGAGGGAACCGGATTCGGGAGTGGCGGACTCACGCCCGGTGGCGACCGTTTGGCCCGCGAGGGCGGTGTAGTGGGCCGCCAGGCGGCCCATGGCGGTGAGGATGTCCATAACATGTTGGGGCGCAACGGGTTCCGGATGATATTTGTAGACCTGGTCGGCGACGCGGCTGATCAGCCAGCCGATCCTGGACAGTTCACCGGCGATCTGGATCGCGGTCACGACGTGGCGTAGATCACGCGCGACCGGCGCCTGCAGCGCGAGCAGCACCACGGTTCTGGCCTCGCAGGCCGAGTACATCTTCTGTAGCTGTTCGTCGTGCGCGAAGGCCTCGTAGGCGGCGGCGAGATCGGCGTCGCCGAGCGCAGCGGTGACGCGCTCGGCGGCATCGTGGGCGAGCCGACACATGAGCGTCAAATCATTGGTCAACGCGAGGAGCTCGCGAGTGAACTGGGTCCGCACTTGGCACATTGTCGCTCATCGGCGCGCTATCGCGTACATGAATCTCGACTCGGTCGCAACGTTGGCAGGAACGGGCAGGCCACGATGCTCGGGCTGACAGGATGATGAGGTGAAGCGCGATGTCTCGGCCCATCTCGATATCGGTATCACCGCGCCGACCACCTTGGAGTTCCAGCTCGCCGTCGCCAGACAGCCGGGTCTGGAGCTCGATGAGTCGCTGGTATTCGAACTGGACGGTCGCACGATCTGGCCGCAGGAGATATCCGGTCCACACGGCACCCGCATACACAAATTCGCCACCGGCACCGGCAATCTGCGGGTCGACTACAGCGCAACGGTATTCGGCGCCGCGACCCCGGAACCGGCCTCCGACTACGACATCGCGGTCTACCTGCGACCGAGCCGATTTGCCGAGTGCGACAAGCTGTTCGGCTTCGCCGCACTCGAATTCGATGGCACCGCAGCACCCGCCGAACTCGCCGCCGCCGTGACGGACTGGGTCCGTCGCCGCCTCAGCTATGTGGCCGGTAGCAGCGATCCCATCGACGGAGCGGTGGAGACATTGCTGTGCGGCGCTGGCGTATGCCGGGATTTCAGCCATCTCGTGGTGGCACTGCTACGCGCGGTGAAGGTGCCAGCGCGCCTGGTCGCGGTCTACGCGCCCGGCCTGTTTCCGATGGACTTCCACGCCGTCGCCGAGGCGTATATCGACGGTGTGTGGCGCGCCTTCGACGCCACCGGTCTGGCCCCGCGCTCATCGCTGGTCCGAATCGCCACGGGCAGAGACGCTTCCGATACCGCGTTCATGGACAACCACGGTGGCGAGGTCTTCGTGAACAGCCTGTGGGTCACCGCGCTCATCGATGGCTTCCTACCGTTCGACAACGGTGCCGACCCGGTCTCGATCGTCTGATCGACCCCACGATGGAAGTCGTTCCCGACGACGAATCCACCTGCGCCGCGAAATTGATGGGTCCCGGGGCGGTGCCAGCGGACAGCGCACCGCCGACGTGGCCGCCAGGACGTTGGCGCGGAAGCTCATCGTCGGTTCCGACTGGTCTTGATCTCCCCGGAGTAGCGTCGGGGTATGGCGAATCTGCGGGATGTGCAGCATCGGGTCGTGACGACGCTGCAGCGGCGGGTGGGGAATCCGATGCTGCGGAGGTTGCCGACGCAGCAGTTGCTGGAGACCGTTGGGCGGGTGAGTGGGCAGCCGCGGGTCACGCCGATCGGTGGTCGCCGGGTCGGCGATGCGTTCTGGCTCGTCTCCGAATTCGGTGATCGCTCGCAGTACATCCGGAATATCAAGGCCGACAACCGGGTTCGAGTGCGACTGCACGGGCGTTGGCATACCGGTACCGCGCATGTGCTGCCCGACGATGATCCGCGCGCTCGGCTGCGGACATTGCCCAAAGCCAATAGTGCGGCCGTTCGGCTGGTCGGCACCGACCTGCTGACCGTCCGGATCGATCTCGACTGATCGGACCGTGCCGCGGTTCGGGGCTCGCGGTATCCCAGCGATAATGCTCTGACGTGCGCAAACCCGCACGCCTCTGATCACACGTGATCGAATGCGCACAATTTGCTGACACGATGGAAGTCATGATCCGTGCGTTGACTTCCCGCTGGACCGTATTCATCCCACTCCTGGCCGCGATCGCCCTGGCCGCCACGTGGGGCCGATCGCTGCCGGGTATCGGTGTGGTCGCGGTGGGCGCGGCTCTGGTCGGTGCGGTGCTCGCGGCGGTACATCACGCCGAGATCGTCGCGCATCGGGTCGGACAGCCGCTCGGATCACTGGTGCTCGCGATCGCGGTGACGGTGATCGAGGTGGGACTGATCATCACAATGGCGGTCGCCAGCGGAGAGAAGTACGCGTCGTTGGCCCGCGATACCGTCTTCGCCGCGGTCATGATCACCTGCAACGGCATCTTCGGGCTCGCCCTGCTGGTCGGTGCGGTCCGCAGGCGGGTGGCGGTATTCAATGCCGAGGGCACCGGCGCGGCGCTCGGCACGGTGGCGACCCTGTCCACACTCAGTCTGGTCCTGCCGACCTTCACCACCAGTAAGCCGGGGCCGGAATTCTCCGCCGCGCAATTGGTATTCGCCGCGGTGGCCTCGCTGTCGCTATACGCCCTGTTCGTCACGGTGCAGACGGTGCGGCATCCGGACGACTTCCTGCCCGTCGAGGAGCCCGCTGACGGCGCGGCGGCCGAGCACGGCAAGCGGCCCGCGGTGCGCGCGAGCCTGCTCAGCCTGGCCATGATGGTGGTCGCGCTGGTCGCGGTCATCGGTCTGGCCAAGGTGGTGTCGCCGTCGATCGAATCGGCGGTCGCCTCGGCGGGTCTGCCGCAGTCCGCGGTCGGTGTGGTCATCGCGCTGCTCGTGCTGCTGCCGGAAACCCTTGCCGCGGTGCGTGCGGCGCGTCGCGATCAGGTCCAGATCAGCCTCAATCTCGCGCTCGGGTCGGCGATGGCGAGCATCGGTCTGACCATTCCGGCGATCGCGGTAGCAACCATCTGGCTAGACGGTCCGCTGGTGCTCGGCCTCGGTGCGACCCAGATGGTGCTGCTCGCATTGACGGTCGTTGTCGGCGCGCTGACGGTGGTGCCGGGCCGGGCGACCCTGCTGCAGGGCGGCCTCCACATGGCCCTGTTCTCCGCATTTGTGTTCCTCGCCGCCAGCCCCTAGAGGATGTGACCGCAATCATGAATCACTGTGCCGAGCGGGGCGAACGGCGAGTAAGTGGCGAGCATCACACCTTGCCGATTTTGTTGTAACCCGGCGTAACGATTAGCTTGCTGGATGTTGGCATCGACGCCGAATCCGGAGAGTGCGGCATGAACTTCGACACACCCCGCACCCTGTGCGCGGCACCGGGGCCCGGTCTATGACACCGGATCTGCACACCCGCGAATCCGCGAGTTCGGTTGTCAGGAAGAACTTCTCGGATACGGTCGTCTCATCGCTGCGCACCTTCGGTCGCGCCTTCGGCGTGGCACAGGAGTCGGTCCTCGGCGCGGTCGGTGATATCGCCCGCGGCCAATTCCAGTGGCGCGAGGCCGTGCTCCAAGCATGGCGATTGATCACCGTCACCACCGTTCCCGCGATCTTGATGGCGATTCCGTTCGGCGTGATCGTCTCGATCCAGGTCGGCAATCTCATCCACACCCTCGGCGCCGATTCGCTGCTCGGCGCGACCGGCGGACTCGGCGTCATCAAACAGGGTGCGCCGATGGCCACCGGCTTCCTGCTCGGCGGCGCCGGCGCGGCGGCCATCGCCGCCGACCTCGGCGCACGCACCATCCGCGAAGAGATCGATGCGCTGAACACCATGGGCATCAGCCCGATTCACCGCCTGGTGATTCCGCGGATGGCGGCGATGCTGGTGGTCGCACCGCTGCTGAATATCCTGATCATCTTCGTCGGCATCCTGGCCGGTTATGCGGTGGCCATTGGCGGCCAGGGCGTCACACCGGGTAGCTACTGGGCCACCTTCGGCTCGTTCACCACAACCGCCGATGTCTGGGTCTCACTGGTGAAGGCGCTGATCTTCGGGTTCCTCGTGGTGATCATCGCCTGCCAGCGCGGGCTGGAGGCCAAGGGCGGACCACGCGGTGTCGCCGATGCCGTGAACGCCGCCGTGGTGCTCTCGGTCGTCTCGATCACCGTGGTGAATCTGGTGCTCACCCAGGTCACCGCCATGTTCCTGCCGACAAGGCTGGCCTGATGGCCGTATCGTCCTACACCCCGAAGGGATTGGGCTGGGTCACGCGGTATTTTCGGCGCGGCAGCCGGGTGCTCGGCGCGGTCGACGGTTTCGGATTCGTCGCCGTTTTCGTCTGGCAGGTGCTCGCGGCGATTCCGTTGACGCTCAGGCGCTATCGCGGCGAGACCATGCGCGCGATCACCGATATGACCTGGGGCCGCGGCTCGGTCGTCGTCGGCGGTGGCACGGTGCCGATGATGATCGTGCTCGGCCTGGTGATGGGCGCGTCCGTCGCGGTCGAATCCTTCGCCACGCTGAGCATGCTCGGGATGGGCCCGGTCACCGGCATCGTCTCGGCCTACGCCACCACCCGCGAATTGGCGCCGATCGCCGCCGCGGTGGGATTCGCCGCGCAGGCGGGCTGCCGGATCACCGCGGAGATCGGTTCGATGCGCATCTCCGAGGAGATCGACGCGATCGAGGCGCTCGGTCTGCGCTCGGTGCCGTTCGTGGTCACCACCCGGGTGCTCGCGGGTGCGCTGGCGATCGTGCCGACGTTCCTGATCGCGCTGATCCTCAGCTACGCGGCCTGCCGCGGCATCATCACGCTGGTGCACGGCCAGTCCGCCGGCGTCTACGACCACTATTTCTACCAATTCGTCTCCGGCTTCGATGTGATCGCCGCGGTGATCAAGGTCGCCATCTTCGGAACGGTGGTGATCCTGGTGCACAGCTATTACGGATTCTTCGCCACCGGTGGGCCCGAGGGGGTCGGCATCGCGTCGGGTCGCGCGGTGCGCACGAGTTTCGTGGCCATCATTGCCATCGACATGGTGCTCAGCATCGTGCTGTGGGGCTTCAACGCGGCGATCAGTTTTACGGGGTAGCGGATGCCGAAATACGGAATGCCCGGTGTCGCCGCGGATAAGAAGCGTTCGCGGACAGTTGGTTCGGCGATTGTCGCATTGATCGCCGTTATCGCCCTCGCGACCACGCTCTCTCGGAACCTGCGCACCGACGACGGTCTGCGGATCGCGTTGCACACCCAGGAGATCGGTGACGGTGTCGGCGCGGGCACGCAGGTGCGCCTCGATGGTGTCTCGGTCGGCACGGTGGCGAATATCGCACCCGACGAGCGCGGCACCCAGCGGATCACCTTGCGGCTGGACCGGTCCCGGCTCTTCGGCATCGATGACAGCCTGCGGGTGGACTACGCACCGGCCAACCTGTTCGGCATCAGCGAACTCGAATTGCGCCGTGGCCCAGGGGGTTCGCCGCTGCGGCCCGATGCCGTGATCGATCTGACCGGGCAGCGCGCCGCGGATGTCTACGACGCGACGATGGGCAGCATTCTGCGCAGTCTGTCCCAGGTCGGCGCGACCGTCTTCACTCCGCAGTTGGCCAGCGTCATCGCCCAGGTCTGCGCCGACTTCGAAGCCTTCACCCCACTGGTGCAGGCGCTGATCACGGTGGCGCGCACCATTGCCGACAACCAGACCATGCCGACCTCGCAACTGGTCGGCAGGCTCGGTCCCGCCTTCGACGGCGGCGGCAAGTTCGCGGGCGCGACGATTCAGGTGCTCGATCAGATCCGCGATATCAAGGTCCTGCAGAGCGACCGGGAGCACTACGACCGCGGTGTTGCCGCGATGACCGGGAGCATTCTGCCCGCGCTGGGCACCACACTCAGCACCGCGGGCGGATATTTCGCCGACGGCACCGACATGCTCGCGCCGATGCTGAATGTGTTGGCGCAGATGGTGCCCCGGCCACAGCAGTCCGCCGCCGAACTGCGGGCGCTGCTGGAACGGCTGCGGGCCGCCATGCCGGATACGGCCGATGGCCCGGTGCTGAATCTCGAGGTAGATCTGCGCGGTGTGCCGGGTATCGCGGTGCCGCTGCTCGGTCGAGCGGGTGTGCGATGACGGTGCGTGCCGCCGCGTGGCGGCTCGGTGTCTTCGCCGCGGTGATGATCGTGGTGCTGTCGCTGGTGCTGACGGCGATCAAGCGGCCGGTGGCCGGTGACACCGAGGCGCACGACGCGCTGTTCACCGATGCCAATGGCTTGAAGGTCGGCGATGACGTGCGCATGTACGGCGTGCAGGTGGGCAAGGTCGAGGGCATATCGCTCGACGGCGTCAGGGCCGAGGTTCGGCTCACCGTCAAGACCTCGACGCCGATCTACGACAACAGCACCCTGGCCATTCGCTACCAAAATCTCACCGGCCAGCGGTATATCGACCTGCAGCAGCAGCCGAATCCCGGTGTCCGACTGGCCGCGAACGCGGTTGTCGACACCAAGATGACGGTCCCGTCCTTCGATGTGACCAGCCTGTTCAACGGCCTGAAACCAGTGCTGGCCACCATGTCCGCGGAAGCGATCAACCAGTTCACCGAGAGCATGCTCGCGGTGATCGAGGGTGACGGTTCCGGGCTGGGTCCGGCGATGGATGCCATCGGCAAGCTGAGCACCTACGTCGGCGACCGGCAGGCGGTGATCGCGACGCTGGTGCGCAATATGTCCGATATCGCCGACCGCGTCGGCGGCCGGGTGCACTATCTGGTCCCGCTGCTGGCCCGGCTCACCGATATTTTCCAAGCGCTGCAATCGAATATCGGTGGACTGGCCGAATTCGCGATGAACGCGCCCTCGGTGCTCGGCCCACTCGAACGGCTGCTCGCCACCGTCGGCCTGAGCGCCGACAGCGGCGCCGATATCGACGGGCTCATCCGCAGGCTGTTCCCCGACCCGCAGCTGGCCGTCGACGTCTTCGGCAAGCTGCCCGGCCTGCTCGCCTCGATCGACAACGCCGTGCCGCGCACCGTCGCGGGCTGGAAACCGGAGTGCAGCAAGGGAAATGCGGAGCTGCCGAAGCCGGTGCAGGTGCTGATCGGTGGACAGAAGGTGGCGGTATGCAACGGATGAATCGCTGGTTCGGCGGCAATGGACCGATCCTCGACGAGCCGTCGCGACTGCGCAAAGAGGTGCGGCTCGGCATTATCGGCGCGGTACTTGTGGTCATCGCGATGGGCGCGGCCGCGGCGCTCTACGTCATACCGTTCGGCAAGGCGACCTATACCGCGGAGCTGTCGGAGGCGCAGTCGGTGAAGTCCGGTGACGACATCCGCCTTGCCGGCGTCTCGGTCGGCACGGTGAAATCGCTGGAGTTGAAGCCGGATAAGGTCATCATGCGCTTCACCGTCGACTCCGACGTTTTCGTCGGTGACCAGACCTCGCTGGACGTGCGCATGCTCACGGTAGTCGGTGGCCACTACGTCGCGCTGTTCCCGGCGGGCACCGCGCCACTGGGCGACAAGCCGATTCCGACCGACCGAGTTCGCCTGCCCTACAGCCTGGTGCAGACCTTCCAGGACGCGACGGCACCGATCGGCAAGATCGATGGCGATACCCTGCGGCGCAATCTCGCGGCGCTCGACAAATCCGTCGAGGGCGCACCGGAGAGCCTGCGCACCACCCTGGACACCGTCGGTGGCTATATCGATGCCATCGATCGCCAGCGCACCCAGGTATCGAACGCCATTGCGGTGGCCGATGAATACGTGACCATGTACGACGGCGCGAAAAGTGATCTGCGCAGATTGATGGACAACGCCAATCTGCTCGAGACCGTCCTCATCGATAAGCGCGCCGAACTGCGCGCGTCGGTCGCGTTGCTGAACAGCGTGGTTCAGCGGATTGCCGCGCTCGCGCCGTCCTGGGATTCCACCCTGAAGCCCAAGGCCCAGCAGCTCGCCGATGCCCTGCCGCGGCTGGAACAGCTGGGTGGTCGGCTGGAGCCGATCATCGCCTCCGCGCACGACCTGAGTGAGAAGTTGCGGGGGCTGGTGATTCCCGAGGGCGGGCTCGTGGTCGACCAGTCCGGCGAAACCATGACGGCACCAGCGGGTCTGGATCCGGCGCAGGTCTTGGGTACAACGGTGTGTGTGCCGCTGCCCGGAAAGGCGTGCTGATGCTACATCGTGTGCTCGGCTCGCAGGCCTTCATGTCGATCGCGGGTGCCGTCGTGGTCGCCGCACTGGCCACTGCCGGATATCTCATCGCCTTCGATCCGATGAAGAAGACCGAATCCCATTGCGCGATCATGCCCGACAGCATCGGGCTGTACGCGGGCAATCAGGTGACGATGCGCGGGATCACCGTCGGCACGGTGACCTCGGTGGCGAACCAGGGCAAGACCGTGCGGGTGGATTTCGACGTCGACGCCGACTATCCCGTCTACGCCGACGCGTCGGCGACCACCGTGTCGGATACCGTGGTCGCCGATCGCAATCTGGCCGTACTGTCCAGCGGCAAGAACACCGCGCACTGGGACCGAGGGCAGTGCATCACCAAGACACTGACACCCAAGAGTCTCACCGAAACGCTGACCGCGCTGTCATCGCTGTCGGATCAGCTCATCGGACCCGATCCGGCCCAGCCCAATTCGCTCGCGAAGGGGCTCGCCTCGCTCGATGCGGCGACCGCGGGCACCGGCCCGCAGGTCAATGAACTGATCCGCAAACTCGGGTCGGCGCTGAAATCGCCCGATGCCGATATCGGCCATCTGGCGGGCATTTTCGATGCCTTCGCATCGGTATCGCAGAAGGTGAACCAGTATTGGGGGGATCTGCAATCCATGCTGGTCCGGATCGGACCGGCGCTGGATCAGGCGAGTACCGAATTGCTCGGTCCCGCGGTGCAACTCTTCGACGGCCTGCGCCAGGTTCTGCCCATGCTCGATGACATCACCACGATGTTCGGCGATCCGATTCTGCGCGCGCTCGACGCGAGCGTGCCGCTGATCAAGCTGTTGCGCGCCAATGTCGGTTCGCTGCGCGATGTCGTGCTCATGACACCCGCCCTCATCTCGGCATTCCGTACCGTGGTCGCCGATGGCGCGCCCGGCATCACCTATGCGCCGCCCAAGGTGGCCATTCGGCAAGACAACGCCGAACAGGTCTGTGCCGCGGTGAATGCCGTCGCGCCCGGCAAATGCGTCGGTTCCGAGAACGGCATGGTCGATATGCAACTCGTCCCGCTGGTACTGGGATTGGCAGGTGGACGATGAGGAAGCGGCTGGCGGCGGTCGTGCTCGCGGCCGCAATCGCCCTGGGCGGCTGTGCTTTCGATCCGTCGTCGGTGCCGGTGCCCGGCACATCGATGTCCGGACCCACCTATCGGGTGCGGATCGAATTCGCGAATGTGCTGAACCTGCCCGCCAAGGCCAAGGTGATCGCCAATGGCGCGCAGATCGGCACGGTCGACAAGGTCACCGTCGTCCCGGCCGCCGATGCACCCGCGGGCCGTGGCGGATTCGTGGTGGTCGATACCGATATCGCGAAGTCGGTGCAGTTGCCGACCACGACCATCGCGGAACTGCGGCAGAACACCGTGCTCGGTGATATCCACATCGCATTGACCACGCCGTCCAATGGTTTCGGTTCGCTACTCGGACCCGGCGGCAGCATTCCGATCGACCGGACCAAGCCGCCGGTGCAGCTCGAGGACACCATGGCCGCCATGGCCTTCTTCGTGCAGGGTGGTGCGGTCGGCCAACTCCAGGACATCATCAACCGCTTCAATTCGGTACTGCCGCAGGATCCCCGGGAGACGGCGCGCATTTCGAAGGTTATGGGCGGCGACGCCGCGGATCTGGCCGCCGATCTGGACCAGGTGGATGCGCTGCTGAACGGTCTGGTCACCAATTCCCAAGTGCTGCACGATATTCAGCCCGAGCTGGACAATATCCTCAGCGCGGATTCGGTGCGACAGGTGAATGCGGCGACGAATTCGATTGCCGGAGTGACGAATATCTTCGGCGCGCTCGGACCCGTCGGCACCTCACTGACCTGGCTGGCGCCGCTGGTGCAGTCCAATGACGCCATGCTGCGGGCCTTCGTCCCGCTGCTCACCGGCGGGCCATTGGACCTGCGGTCGCCGTCGAATATGGCCATGCTCGTCGCGTTGTTGCGCGACAAGATCATTCCGTTCGTCGAGCACGGTCCGAAGGTGAATGTCACCGGCGTCGAGACCGATGCGGTGGCCGAATCCGAGCAGGTGGATCGGATCATTCACACGTTGCGCATGATCGGAGCGGTCCGATGAAGGTGGGTTCGCTGGCCTCGCTCGGCGGTATCGCCGCCATCCTGATCCTCGGCGCGGGCTATCTGACGTTCGGCGTTGTGCGGTTCGATCCGTTCGCCGATTACACCGATGCCTCGATGGTGCTGCGGAATTCGGGCAGTCTCGGGGTAGGTTCGCCGATCCTGCTCACCGGCATGCAGGTCGGCAAGGTGACTTCGGTGCAGAACACCGCGGCCGGGGTAGAGGTCGGCTTCCGCGTCGACAAGGGACATAAGCTGCCGACCGACAGCACCGTCACCATCGAGCAGCTCTCCGCGCTCGGCGAACCGTATGTGCAGTTCGTGCCGAACACCGATGGCGGTCCGTACCTGAAGGACGGACAGCGCCTGGACACCAAGGACATTCGCACACCGCTGTCCATTCCGGAGGTGGCGCGGCTGGTCACCAAGACCATGAACCAGCTCGACCCCACCGTGGTCGGCTCGATCGTCGATACGCTCGGCAAGTCGATCTCGGGCACCGCGCCAGTGATGCCGGAACTCGCGCGCTCGGGCGATCTGCTCGCCGCCACCATCATGACCAGGGCACCGAAGATCGCCGAATTGCTCAATAGCTTTCAGCTCGCCGCCGGCGATATCGCCTGGGCCGGTCCGGCCACCACAGTCGGCGCGCCGAATCTGGTGCGGTTCGGTCAGGCGCTCGACGATCTCGTCGCGGCGGTCGGTCGGCTGGTCACGGCCGGGAACAGTCCGCAGATGTACCTGGAGGGCAATGGCCTTGTGCCGTTTCTGCAACGGGTGACCGAGTGGATGGACAAGGTCGGGCCGGAGCTGAAATCGCTGATCCCGGGATTGCGGCCGCTGGCCGACGCGGTCACCGCCGGCGCACCGCGCGTCGACCTCAGCAGCCTGATCGGTCAGGCGCTCCACGAAACCGGCGATGACGCCGTCAAGGTGCGCGTCGGTGTCAAGTAGTGCGCAGTCCGGAGGGAACACGCGCCGAAAAACCTGATCTTTCCCGCCGTGACTTCGGTAGCCTGCCTGCAGAGTTTTCGTGAAGGTAGTCCCTACTCGGCACGAAGGCGGTGCGATGGTGGAATCCGGCGGTGCGGCACCCGGCGGCAATCGCGGAACCGATAACACCCGCGTCATGACCATCGCGGCCATCGTCGCCGCCGCACTCGCGCTGGTGGTCGCGATCGTGCTGCTGCTGGGATCGAATCAGGATTCGAACGACGACGGGCCGACCTCGATCGTGCATTCCACCTCCGCGACGGTACTGACCACCGCCCGCCCGGCCCCCGCGCCCCCGATCTCGCCGCCATCGAATCGCTCGCCGACATCGGTGCATATAGGGCACAAGCGCGGCGACGACTGCTCACACGACAACATCATCGCCCAATGGGACCTGCGCAACGGACTGTGGGTCTGCACACCCCTGCTGCAGGGCGCCGAGCTACATCAGGTCGGCGACGACTGCTCCCATGACGGCATTGTGGCGCAGTGGGGCCGGTCGCCGGAGGGCCACTGGACTTGCGTCCCGCAGAACCCGAGTGTTCAAGAGGTCCCGCCGGCGGCCGAGACCCCGGTCCCCGCCCCGGTCCAGACGCAGCCGAACCCGGCCCCGAACCCAGCGCCGGTACCGGCACCGGCGCCGAATCCAGCGCCGGTACCGGAGAATCCGGTCCCGAATCCAGCGCCGGAGAATCCGGTCCCGAATCCGGCGCCGGTGCCGGAGAATCCGTTCCCGCTTCCGGCGCCGGCACCGATGCCGGACAATCCGTTCCCGGGTCTACCGCCGCTGCCCAGGATTCCGGGTCTGCCATAGCTCGGATTGTTCGGGAAAATCGTTCGACAGGGCTGAGATGCTCGGTTGGTGATCGTTGTCCCCGAATTCTTCGCCGATCGTCTCGTCAGGATGGAGCCCGCGGCACGGGTGTGGGTGGATGGTCTGCCCGAGCTCGCGGCCCGCTACGCCGAGCGGTGGCAGCTGCGGTTCGAGGGCGAGCTCATGCACGGTTACGGCGGTTTGGTGCAGCCCGCTGTGCGTGCCGATGGCAGTCAGGTGGTGCTCAAACTCGGCTATCGCACCCCGGAGACCAGGGACGAACCGGTCGCGCTCGCGGCCTGGCAGGGCAATGGCGCGGTGCGATTGCTCGATAGCGACGCCGAGCACGGCGCCCTGCTCCTCGAACGGCTCGATCCCACCAGGTCATTGGAGTTCGAGCCCATCGACGACGCGGTGCGGATCATCTCCGTGCTGCTGCGCAGGCTCGCCATCCCGGCACCGCCCGGCATCTCCCGCGACCTGCGCACCGAAGCCGAGCGTCTGGTCGAGGAACTGCCGAAGGATTGGCAGCGCTTGGGCACCCCCTTCCCGCGCACGTTGCTCGACGCCGCCGTCGAGGTCTGCGCACAGCTCGGCCCGAGTGCGGACCGGCTCCTGGTGAACGAGGACCTGCACTATGAAAACGTCCTCGGCGGTGCTCGCGAACCCTGGCTCGTCATCGACCCGCAGCCCTTGGCAGGCGATCTCGAATTCACCACCCTGTCCCTGCTCTGGAACCGCCGAACCGAATCCAGCCTGGATGACCGTTTCGCCGCCGTCGTCGATATCGCCGGACTCGATCCGGATCGTGCCCGCGCCTGGACCCTGGTGCGAGCCGTGCGGAACTGGCTCTGGTTCGTCGAAGACGAGGACACCGAGGACTTCGGCTGGCCCGCCGTCCAGGTCATCGCTGCGTGGGCCGTGCGCTGACATATCGGCGATGCGAAGAAAACGACTCCACGCCACCCGCCCGGCCGACGCCCCATGGCGAAACCGCCAGCGTCCCAGACCAACTGAGACGAGGCCGCCCAACTTTACCGCCCGCCGCCCGGCCCGCCGTCGCTACTGGTGAACGCCGCCGGGTGCACTACGTGCCGAAGGCGGGCAGCACGAACCGCTCGACTAGCGTCCGTTCCTCGGCGGGATCGGTCGCGGGCCAGAACAATAGCGAGAGCACGACGCGGACTATCCACTGTCCGGCGATCAGATCGTCGCCGGTGCCGGTGAGCTGCGTTGCGGCGCTGGCCAATCGGGTATTGCTCGCGAGGTATTCGTCGACCTCCGCGGGGGTGGTCGTGGCGAGGAAGGCCGTGGCGACCGGGTCGGCGCGGACGGCGGTCAGGGCCGCGAGAATCGCGTGGGTGATGCGGTCGGAGCCGGTGTGGGCCGCGGCGGAGTGCTGGATGGTTTCGGCGATGCGGGCGGTGGCCTCGGCCAGGACGGCATCGCGCAGTGCCGATTTGCCGCCGACGTAGCGGTAGACGGTGGCGCGAGAGCAGCCGGCCTCGGCGGCGACGTGATCGATATTCAGTCCGGCCATGCCCTTGCGGGCGATGAGGTCGGCCGCGGCGGCATGGATGCGCTCGATCGCTAGGTCACGGCGGTGGCCGCCAGCGAGCCAATCGGTCATCGCGACCTCCTGATGCTCCGACGAAGAAATCGGAATTCTCCGACAGATACGATTGAAAAATTTTGTCTCAGCGTGAGACATTCTAGACGAGATCGCCCAGCGGAGCGGCAGGTGGGCGGCAGGCCTCGAGACGGCGCGCGATCTGTGGATTCGATGCCGAATTATCAGTTTTCCCAGGCTATTGACGCAGGTGGTCGAGGCCGCGAAATCTGGTGTGCGGAAGTAGAAATCGTGCGTCGGAAAGGCGGAGCGAATGACCCGCGCGCTGAATGACATCGACCTGTTCGACCCCGGGCTGCTCGACGATCCCTACCCGCTCTACGACCGACTGCGCACCGACTCGCCGGTGTACCGCATCGCGGATACCGGTTTCTACCTGATCAGTCGCTGGGACCTGGTCGTGGAGGCGACCACGCGCGCCGCCGACTTCTCCTCGAACCTCACCGCGGTTCTGGTGCGACAGCCCGATGGTTCGGCCGGGGCCTTCGATCTGGACGGCGGGGGACAGGCGATCCACGTCCTGGCCACCGGTGACGACCCGACCCACCAGGCCCACCGCAAACTGGTGCTGCCCGCCTTGGTCGCCAAACGCATTCGCGCACTGGAACCCGCCATCGTCGCCACCGCGGATCGCCTGTGGGCGCGGGGTTTCGACGCCGGACGCATCGAATGGATGTCGGCCATGGGCGACCGACTGCCGATGACCTTGGTGGCCGGCCTGATCGGCCTGCCCGACCAGGACATTCCCCAATTGCTCGCTTGGAGCTATACCAGCAATGAACTGATCGACGGCGTGCTCACGACCGACCGGCTGGTCGCTGTCATAACCGCCGCCACCGAACTCGCGGGCTATCTGCGCCAGCAGCTCGTGCGAGCCTGCGGCGATCCGGGCGACGACCTGCTCGGTGATCTGGCGAAGGCCTGTGCCGCAGGCGAACTCACACGCGATGTCGCCGTCCTGATCCTCATCCAACTCGTCGGCGCTGGCGGCGAATCCAGCGCGGGACTCATCGGCAACGCGACCCGTATTCTCGCCACCGACCTCACTCTCCAGACCCGTCTGCGCACGGATCCGGACCTGCTCACCCCGTTCCTCGAAGAGGTCCTGCGCCTGGAATCCCCGTTCCGGGCCCACCACCGCCACGTCGTGCGCGACACCACGCTCGGCGGCACCGATCTCCCCGCAGGTAGTCACCTGCTCCTACTCTGGGCCGCCGCCAACCGCGACCCCGCCGTCTTCGCGGCCCCCGACGAACTTCACCTGGACCGCCCGGCCCAGCGCAATCACCTGGCCTTCGGTAAGGGCATCCACTTCTGCGTCGGCGCGGCCTTGGCCCGGCTGGAGGCGCGCGTGACCCTGCAGACCCTGCTGACTCGGACGGCCGCGTTCCGGCTCGCACCCGATCCCGATGCGGCCCAGTGGGCTCCGAGCATCTTGGTGCGCCGCCACCGCCGCCTCGACCTCGTCGTCGAATAGGCTCCAGCGGCCACAAGCCGTCGCGCGTCTGCGAGCAATCGCCGATTGAGCCCTTGTGCAGCACGGATGCTCATCCGACGCGAGCGGGTATCGGCGGCGTTTATCGAGGCACTGGTTTCGTCCCACATGCCGGAGTTCTCCTTCGCGGGAAATGTGGCCTTGCGGAGGACCGAGCTCCTCCGACGGAAGGAGTTACGGTCCGCACCAACCGGGCATCATGGTCTGCGTGGTGGATTCGGGTGTGACCAGGGGCGTGGACTGGCTGCTCGATGCGCGCGCCCTACCGGTTCGGCTGGGGGTGCTGCTGACATCGGCGATCGGCTGTCTGCTGCTGCTTTCGGATGCGCCGGGTCCGGTGGACTGGATCATCGGCCTGCTCGCGGTGTGCGCGACGGCGGGCGCAGTTCGATGGCCGTTCGCCACAACACTGCTGGTGACCGGGCTGTTGGTGCTCGGCTTCGAGATCGGCGGTACGGGTCCGCTGGTGCCGAAGGTGGGTGCCGCCATCGCGCTCATCGAACTCGCCGCCCGCCGCGGTGGGTGGCAGCCGTGGGTGGCGGCGGGAGCGTTGGGCGGGGCGTATCTGCTGCATCCGGCCGGGGCGGCCGCCGCGACCGGCTACCGAGCGCTCGTGATGGCCGGTGCGCCACTGCTGATCGGACATCTGCTGCACGCCGCCCGCGAGGGTGCGGATCGGGCCCGGCGGGCCGCAGGGGAGATCGCGCAACGTCGCGAGGCCGATATCGCGGCCGCACGGGCCATGGAGCGGACCGCCATCGCCCGGGAATTGCACGACCTGATCGCCCATCACGTCTCGTCCACCGTGCTGCGGGTGGGTGTGGCCCGGCATGCGGTACCGGACGCGCCGCCCGCGGTGCGTGAGGTGCTCGACGATATTCACGCCAGTGGCACCGAAACCCTCGCCGATCTGCGCCTGCTCGTCTCCGTGCTACGCGATCCGGCGATGGCGGGCGAATCCTTCGTCGCGCCAGCGGATCTGCCGGTAGCGATCGCTGCCGTCGCGGAGCGGGCCGAACAGCTGGGGACCATGGTGACGGTGCAGGTCGACGCTGCCGTGACGGAGGTGGACGCGCTACGGGCGTTGACCTTGCTGCGCCTGGCGCAGGAGGGTGTGGCGAATGTGGTCAAACATGCGGGTTCGGGTGCCACGGCCCGGCTGACGATCACCGTACGCGCCGATGGCGCCGTTGATTTCGTCTTGTGCAACAACGGGATCGGGGCAGCGAATGGCGCCGGGCACGGCCTCGGATTGGTCGGATTGCGCGAGCGCGTCGAGCTGCTGGGCGGTGAGTTCATCGCCGGGCCGGGTGATTCCGGTTGGCGACTCGACGCATCCCTGCCGCCCGCGATTCGGGTGGCGTCGTGAGAATCCGGGAGAGCGTGCGGCCATGACCATTCGAGTATTGATCGTCGACGACCAGCAATTGGTCCGGGCCGGGCTGCGCATGCTCTGCGAGACCGATGACGAACTCGAGGTCGTCGGGCAGGCGGCCAGCGGGGGAGAGGCCGTGCGGCTGGCCGAGCAGACCACACCCGATGTCATCCTGATGGACCTGCGCATGCCGGGAATGGACGGAATTCGCGCCACCGAACGGATTCTCGCGATGCGGCCATCGATCCGCATCGTCGTCCTGACGACCTTCGACGATGATGACCACCTGTATCCCGCGCTCGCGGCGGGCGCCTGCGGATTCCTCGTCAAGGACGCCTCGCCCACCGATCTGCTCGATGGCATCCGCCGTGCCGCCGCGGGCGAATCGCCCTTCACTCAGGCGGTACTGCAGCGCCTGGTGGATTCGGCGGTATCCGCGCGGGAGGCGACCACGACGAACGATGATTTCGATGCACCGCAAGGACTTACCCGACGCGAAGCCGAGGTGCTCGCCTTGGTATCGACGGGTCTGTCCAATGCCGAGATCGCCGAGCGCCTACATCTGGGCGTCACCACGGTCAAAACGCATATCGGCAATCTGATGACGAAAACCGGTGCCACCAACCGGGTTCGACTCGCCGTACTCGGCGCGACGAACGAGCGTCGGCGCTGAGTCCTCAATGCGGATGCTGCGCCGCATATCTCGCTCGTTCGAGCGCCCGCCGCCGCGCCCGCTCCGGATTCTCCAGATCCGAGGGCAGCCCGTGCTTCGCCAGTCGATGCGCCCGATTCATCGGCATGAAGGCCGCGGTGTAGAAGAGCGCGAGCAGCAGTGCCAGCAGCACCATCGACCCGCGCAACCACAATTCTCCTGGAAACAAGAGGAATACGGCGAACAGCGGACTGAACGGCACCAGGCCGCGCACGATATGGCGCGGGGTCGCGTATCTGCCGGTGAGGTCATTGCGCACCCACTCGCGCAACGAATCCGGCAGGCGCCGTCCGAAGGCGTAGCCGAGCCACTGGAAGGGATTGGGCCGGTTACTCATGCGTGTGCTCCTGCTGTGGCGGCAAGCGACCGCCGTGCGGCCGTATTGACCCGGGTCAATACCTCGTGCAGTTCCTCCAGATCCGCCAAGGTCACCCCGAGCCGCTCCACCACCGCGGGCGGAATCTTCACGGCCTGCTTGCGCAGCTCCACTCCGGCCGGGGTCAGATCGACAACGAGGTTCCGCTCGTCGCGGCTATCGCGTCCTCGGGTGATCAATCCGGCCGACTCCAACCGCTTGAGCAGCGGTGACAGGGTCGGCGAGTCCAGCTGGATCGCCTCGGCGATGGCCTTCACCGACATCGGCGCCTCACCCCACAGCGCCAACATCACCAAATACTGCGGATGGGTGAGCCCGAGCGGTTCCAGCAGCGGTCGATACACGCCGAGTACCGCCCGATTGGCGACGGCCAGCGCGAAACATACCTGTCGATCCAGCCGCAGCGGATCTTCCATCTCCATGGCTCCTCCTAGGTCCCCATTTACTGTAGCGCGTGAATAGTTAGTGCATGAACTATTGTGACCGACACCCCATCGGATGTGCGGGATCCACGAGCCGGGCATCGTTAGCGTGGAGACATGGGTCCCGACCGTGCGTACCTGCGCATTCAGGAGCTGGACGCCGTGCGCGGCGTCGCCCTGTGCGGGACTCTGGTCGTCGATATCTGCCAGCTCACCGATATGCGGGCCACGGTCGAGCCCGGAATCGTCGATCCGATACGGCACCTGCTCTCCGTACTGTTCGAGGGACGGTTCTTCCCGATCTTCTCGTTCCTGTTCGGGCTGAGCTTTTCGCTGTTGCTCGACCGCGCAGCCCAGCGCACCGATCGCCCGCGACTGGTACTGGCGCGCAGACTGATCGCCCTCGGTGTCCTCGGCCTGATCCACCAGGTGTTCCAACCGGGTGAGGCGTTATTGCCATACGCGATCGTCGGATCGGTGATTCTGCTGCCCGCGGCGAGCCTGCCGCGCTGGGTGCTGCTGCTTGCCGGGTTGGTCTGCACCATCGGGGTGCCGGTCGCGCTCGGCGGCGGATTCGGCCTGGTACCCGGCCTGTTCCTACTCGGCCTCGCCGCCGATCGCTTCGGCCTCGCCGAGGATCTGAGCGAGCTGGGCTGGCAGGTCGTGGTGGTCTTCGCGCTGGCCGCGCCCGCCGCGGTGGTCGTGGGGACGTGGGAGTACCGCATACCGTATGCCGAGCTGTGGACCGGCAGTGTGGCGCCGTTGGCCGGACTGCTCGGCGCACTCGCGTATCTCACCGGAGTCCTGCTCGTCCTGCGCACCGAGACCGGCGAGGTATTCGCGGAGGTGCTCGAGCCGATGGGCCGGATGGCGCTGACCAACTATCTCTCGGCAACCGCGCTGATCCTGACCGCCGACCCGTGGCTGCACCTATCCGATTCCAACCGCTACGGCACACTGCTCGGCCTGGCCTTCGCGATAATCGCGGTGCAGGCGCTGTGGAGTTACCACTGGCTGCGCTGGTTCCGCTATGGCCCATTCGAATGGGTCTTGCGGTGCGTGACCTGGTGGCAGCTGGTGCCCAATCGCCTGACGCGGCAGGAACGCCGGAAACTCACAGTGGCATACGGGCGCGGTCGCTAGGGAAATCTCAGCACACTACCGCTTGGTCGGTGATGCCTTCTCGGAGATCACCGAAATGTTGTTGAGCGGTTTCGCTTTCGGGCTGACCGGCCTGAAACTCGGTGTCGTGCTGGACGATACCGGCGATGACCGGCCGTGCTTGCTCGGTGTCGTGCTGGACGATACCGGCGATGACGGGCCGCGCTTGCTCGGTGTCGCGAGTGCCGTTGTCGCCGTGGTGGTTGTGCCGCGGCTGGTGTGGTTGCTGACCGGCCTACTTGGCGCCGACGCCCGCGGACCGGATCGCGTCGAGCACTTCACCGTAGGACAGTGTCGAGTTGACGGTGATGGTTTCGGAGGTCCGGTTGACGTCGACCGATTGCACCCCGCCGAGGTTGTACAGTGCGCGCTCGGCGACGAAGGCCTTTTCGTCCGAGTAGTCCGTCATATCGAAGGTGTAGGTCATGGTGACCCCTCCTTGTCGGTGGTAATCCTTCGGTTTCGCGCATAGCCGGATCGGCCGGTTTCAAACGCCGCGCCGGGCGTGTGTTTGATTCTCGAACTACCGGGCATAGCCAGAAAGTAATGTCAACCAGTACAGCGGGATTGTCATGATCATTATCATCGGGCTCGTCGTTCTCATCAGCGCGGTTGTTATCGGCGTTGCGGGAGTGGCGGCCAATACGGGTGAAGTTCGTACATCATCCAGCGATTTCGGGGTATTCGACTATCATTTCACCGCCTCGGCGGGGGAACTTTTCCTCTATGGAATGGCGATCGGGGCGATCGGGATGCTCGGCCTGAGCCTGCTACTCGCAGGTGTCTGGCGCAGTTCCCGCCGTAGCAGCGCCGTACGTCGTGACCTGCGGCAGTCGCGCCGGGAACTGGCGGCCAAGGACAAGGCGGTCCAGCGTCCGGCCGCCCCAGCGGCCGGCTCACCGCCACCCGCCCCCAAGCCCGCCGCACCGGTCACCCCGCCGCCGGGCGGTAAGCCGGTCTGGAGCTGGAATCGGTTCCTGCGCCAGCACAGCGGCGCGGACGCGGTCGAAACATCCGGCCGCACAACGGTCAAAACGACCAAGTAAAGGAAAAAGCCATGATCATCCTGGGCTTAATACTCCTCATTGTCGGATATCTGCTCAGCATTCCCCTGCTGACCACCGTCGGAATCATATTGCTGGTCGTCGGTGCGGTACTCGCACTCATCGGATCGGTGGGCCGCCACCCGGTCGGCGGTCGACGACACTACTACTGACCGAGGTGAACGGGCCGGGGCGAGTTCGTAATTCATGCCCCGGCAACGCCCGCCAATTGACCGATGCCATAGGTGACCGCCATGGCCAGCGCACCACCGATCACCACCCGCAGCACCGCCCGCACTCGGTTGCTACCGCCGAGGCGGGCGCTGACCGACCCGGTGATCGCGAGCGCGACCAGCACCGCCGCGAACGTCACCGGAATGCGCGCCGTGGTGGGCGGCAGAATGATCGCGAAGAGCGGCAGCAGCGCACCGAGGGTGAATGCGACCGCCGAGGATCCGGCCGCCTGCCACGGATTGGTCAGCGCGCGTGGATCCAGGCCGAGTTCGGCCTCGGCGTGGGCGAGAAATGCGTCGTGGGCGGTCAATTCCTCGGCCACCTTGTGCGCCGTCTCCGGTGACAACCCCTTCGCCCGATAGATATCGGCCAGCTCGGCCAACTCGTAGTCCGGTTCGTCGGAGAGTTCCTTGCGTTCCTTGGCGAGTAATGCGCGCTCGGAATCTCGCTGGGTGCTGACCGAAACATATTCGCCGACAGCCATCGAGATCGCGCCAGCGGTCAGTCCGGCGATGCCCGCGGTGAGGATGGTCGAGCTGCTGGTCGTCGCGGCGGCGACACCGACAACCAGACCGGCGGTCGATACGATGCCGTCATTCGCGCCGAGCACGCCCGCGCGCAACCAGTTCAACCGGGAGGTGAAGCCCTCACCGTGCGGCTCGTGCGGGTGCGGTGCACCTCTGCTTTCCATACGCCGCAGACTATGTCAAAGCCCGCAAAGTATCAGCTAGCCGGACGGCCAGCGCCACGATGGTCAGGGTCGGATTCGCATGGCCGGTGGTCGGGAAAACCGAGCTGCCCGCGACGAATAGATTCGCCACTCCGTGCACCCGGCAGTCGGGGTCGACCACGCCATCGCGCGGATCCGCCGACATCCGCGTGGTCCCGGTCGGATGCGCCCAGTCGGTCAGCATCAGCGGCAGCGTGCTGCCTGCACGAGCACAGTCGTACAGTGCGGGCGCCGGATATCCCAGCCGCACGAACTCCTCGACCGCCAACTCCGCCGCCCGGCGCACGGTGCTGTCCTCCTGCGGATTCACCCGCCAGTCGACCCGGGGCAGCGGCACACCGAGGCGATCGGTGCGATCGGTCAGGGTGATCCGGCTGTCCGGGTTGGGCAGTTGTTCGACCGTGCAGCGCAATTCGATTCGATCGAGTTTGTGCGGCAGTCCGGTGTGCTGGATGAGCCTGCGCCGCGCGCCGGCCAGCAGCAGTCCGGCATGACTCACCGCGACCCGCGCGTCATGTCGATCGCCACGCCCGCGCAGCAATTGCTTGACCGACTCCCATGGATCGTCCTCGGCCGGAACCTCCTGCAGCCACAGCGCGCAATTGAGCAGCCCCTCGGCCTCCTGGACCTTCGCGGACAAAGCGACACCGTGCAGGAAGGTGTGCTTGCCGTGCGGCGTCTTGACCACGTATTTGCCGAAGCGCTCCAGTGCACTGCCCGCCACGGCCGGATCCAGCGCGCCGACCGCGCCGCAGCGGTGATCCATCAGATAGCGCCCCACCATATCGTGCCGATTGCCGATGCCTGCGGACACGATCCGTCGCGATGCCAGCAGCAGACGCGGATTGCCGATACCGCCGGTGGCCAGCACGAAGGTATTCGCGCGCACCGTTCGCGGCGGCGGCTCGGCCCCGGAGACCTGGAGCGAAACAACCTGTGCGCCTTCGGGATCGGTGTCGATATGGGTGACAGTGGCATTGATGAGCACCCGGACATTCGGTGCGACAAGGTCTTTCACATGCGCGCCGAAGCGCTTGCAGTCGAACGGGTCCACCGGATCCCGGCTGATCTGCCAGAAGTACGGGCGCAAACGGGTCGGGTCGAGCGCGTGCTCGGGTTGGGTGCGACCGGCCAACTCCCAGAACGCGTCATCGGTGAATCCGCTGCCGTAGCCGATCCCGATATGCTCGGCCGCGCGCGTCAGAAATGGTTCGAGATCGGCCGCGCCGATCGGCCAGCCGGATCCGGAAACCCATGGGCGGCGGGCGAAATCGAGGTCATCGAGCAGACCGCAGCGACCGCTCCAGGTGTGGGAGGCGCCGCCGAGGATCCGGTCGCCCGCGGCCCGATCCGATTGCGCCCGGCGCGCGCCCACATTCTCGATTTCGGCGAGTGCGTCGACCTCTTCGGTCGCGGTCGGACCGCCGCTCTCCAACACCAGCACGCGCCGGGGGGATCGGGCCAGCTCGGCCGCGATGGTCAGCCCGGCGGGACCGGATCCGATTACACAGACATCGGCGGTGAGGGCGTCATCGCCGACCGCTCGCAGATCATCGATTCGCAACGGCGGTCCTCTCCCACAACCGTATACACCCCGACGTCGCGCCCGTACTTTCCCCGCGCGAGCGTCTCGTTCACTGTAGGAGCCCGGACATCCGTTCGTTCCCGGATCAACAACCTCGGCTGAAGAACGCCCGCACATAGCCCGCGGACTGGCGGATGTACATCCAGGTCCAGAACTTCACGCCGCCGTCACTGGGACTGGCCACCATGGTCAATTCGCCGTCGAAGCATTTGCTCACGATGTACCTGGCCCGCGAGACATGCGGGGTGTAGGTCACCACGATGAGGTGGTGCCAGCCGTAAAGCCTTGCCCGTCGCCCGATCTCGCGCGCCTCACCGTCGGTGGTCCACGGATTCGGCACGAAACAGCTGACGGTGAATTCGAAGCGGGGCGCGCAGTACCGGTCCATCACCGAATCGTCTTCGCCGGTGGACCGCGAAATCAGCAGCTGTGGCGCGTATCCGCGTTCGGCGAGATCGAGTCCGACATCGAACCGCTCATAGGCGGTGCCGCCCAACACCACGATCGCATCGGCCCGGCGCAGCGGATCGGTCTGCGGATGGACATACACCGGCAGACCACCCACACCGAGGACGGCGACCAGGGCGAGCAGTGTGCCGATGAGCAAACCAGCTCGTCGTAGGCCGGGCACGAATCCGACGATACCGAAATCCCCGCAACCCCGACGTCGGTGCAGCACCTGCCCGTTTCGCCGAATCTCGGTGTGGCACAGAATGACCCTCGATCAGGACAGTGGAAGGCCGTACGATCAACCGCTCGGCCCTCCGACTGTGGTTGACCATGCGCAAAAGCGCTGAGTTCTACCGGTATTCGGGATTCTCGAAGTCGAATCGGCAGCCCGCGTCCCATTCGGAGCGCTGATTGCCGTGTGCGGGGATGCCGTTGTTGTCCTTGAGCATCCGGGCCAGATGCAGCAGGTTCCAGGTCATGAAGGTGGTGTTGCGATTGGTGAAGTCGTTCTCCGGGCCACCGGAACCGGGGTCCAGATATGACGGACCGGGTCCGGCCTCGCCGATCCACCCGGCATCGGCCTGCGGCGGAATCGTGTAGCCGAGATGTTGGAGGCTGTAGAGGATATTCATCGCGCAGTGTTTGACGCCGTCCTCATTGCCGGTGATGAGACAGCCGCCGACCCGGCCGTAGTAGGCGTACTGGCCGCGCTCGTTGAGGACCGACGAATTTCCGTACAGCCGTTCGATGACGCGTTTGGTGACCGAACTGTTGTCGCCGAGCCAGATCGGTCCGGCCAGCACCAGAATGTCGGCGTCCATGACCTGCTGCTGCAGCACCGGCCATTCGTCGGTGGCCCACCCGTGTTCGGTCATATCTGGCCAGACCCCGGTCGCGATGTCGTGATCGACGGCGCGGATATGCGAAACCCGCACCCCGTTCTTCGCCATGATGCGGGCACTGACATCGATGAGACCCTGCGTATTGCTCGGCTCTGGAGAGGGCTTGAGCGTGCAGTTGATGAACAGCGCGCGAAGATCGTCGAAGGTAGTCATGTCCGAAGTGTCGGTCGGTCCCGGTGCCGCGACAAGGAGTTCGCCCGGCATGTCACGGACTCGTCAGACCTGGTCATTCAGACTGGTAGCTACTTCAGATTTGGGTGGGACCGGGCGCACCGGCTCATTTCAGGGGCTGCTCCCTGATGGCGAGTTGCTGCTGGCCGCGAACGAAGCTCACCTCACGAATGCCGAGCGCGTCGTGCAGCTTTCCCGCCGGGAGGGTGACCGGCTTGGGCGCGGGCCCGTCGCCGGGATGGGGGAGTGGGTAGGCGGTGGTCGTCCCGCTGTGGAAGGTGATATTGCCCTCGGTCTTCGTGAACAGTTGGTGCACATGGCCGTTGAGACAGGTCACCGATGCGAAGCGGCGCAGGTAGCTCAACGCCTGGGTGGCGTCGTCGGTACCCCAGCCCCAGTCCGGATACATGGCGAACAGCGGGATATGGCTGAAGACGATGATCGGGGTGTCACTGGACAGCGGTGCGACATCCTTGCGAATGAACTCCAGTTGATCCTGGCCGAGATGGCCGAGCAGATTCAGATTGAGCGTATTGACCAACGCGATCACGTGCACGCCCGCGATATCGAAGCTGTACCAGCCGTCCCCGCGAGTCCCGGCGCCGAAGGCGGCGCGGTATTTCTGCCCGGCGTCGTCGATCGAATCGTGTTCGCCGGGAACGGTGAAGACGTGTGGAGTATTCGTCGCGGTCAGCATCTGCTTCACCTGATCGAATTGTTCCGGGGTGGCCAAATGGGTGAGATCGCCGGTGTGGATCACGAAATCCGGTGTGTAGCCGAGGGCATTGATCTGGCCGATCGCCTCGGCGAAGGTGTCGGTGACATCGATGTTCGCCGGGCCCTGGAAGCCGAGATGGCTATCGCTGAGTTGGGCGAAACGTAGTTCCGGTCGCGGCGTGCTGTCGGCACGGGCCGCGGTGCCCGCCACCTGCGAGATGACTTCGCCTCCCACGACGGACAAGCCGACCGCGGCGCCGAACCAGGCGGAGTGGCGCAGCAATTGGCGGCGGGTCATGGCCTGCGGGTCGCGGGGGTCGTAATCGTCGGTCGGCGTCATTTCGTCACCACCACGGTGGCGTGCATGAACGGGTGGATCGTGCAGATGTAGTCGAAGGTTCCCGGTGTGGTGAACACGAAGGTGTACGTCGCGCCGTGACCCATGCCGGGGGAGCGGAAGCTCGAGTCGTTCGCCGCTACGGTATGCGGTTCTTCATCGCTATTGGTCCAGGTCACCGTGGTGCCGACGGGGACAGTGAGTTTCGCGGGTGCGAATGCGAAATTCCGGATGTCGACGGTATTCGCGGTCGGCGCGGCGGCCGCGGACGATGCGGTCGTGGTCGTGGCTGCCGCCGTCGGGGCAGTGCCGGTCATCCCGTGCCCCGGGAAACCCGGTGTGGTGCCGCCGGTTTGGTGGAAACCGATCGTTGGTGTGGTGTCGTTCGCGGGTGCCGAACTGCCGCAGGCCGTGGCGATCAGCAAGGTCGGGATTGCGGCGAGCACGGCCGTGACGAGTCGTGCAGCGGTGCTGGCGGGTCTCATGGCACCAGGCCTCCAGGTCTGTCGGTGATCCGCGCTCTCGCGAACCGTTCACTGACAGATAGGAGCCGGTGTTACATCACGCGGGCTTCGTGGGTGCGAAAACCTCTATGACACCGGCATTTTCCCGAACCCGCAGCTGCGGCAGCGGTGCGGGCGCTATTGGCAGCTGATGGGTCAGCACCTGGCCGGTAACCGTGAACGAGGTCGAATGGCAGGGGCAGCGCAGCCGGTCGTCGGCATTGTCGAACCACAGTCGGCAGCCCTGATGGGTGCACACACCGGACACCGCGGCGATCGCCCCCTGTACCCGGCGGATGAATCCGGTCACCGTGCCGACGTCGAAGGGGCGCGTCATCCCCTCGGCGACATCGGAACTCGACGCGACTGCCAGCCAGGTGCCCTGTACGGGGTCGAGTGTCGATGCGACGGGCGGATTTCCGGGACCGCGGGTGAGTGCGCGGTCGACGACCACACCGGCGGCCGCGGCGGCCGCCGCGATCGACGTCCCAGCGATGACCTGGCGGCGTGTGCCGATCGGTGAAACCTGTTGATCGGCAGGACTATCCAACTCGGCGGCCAATCGTTGTCGTAGCTCCTCGACGAATTCCGCACGTGGTGTTTCATTTTCGTGCTCCGCGGCCCGCAGTTCGATCGCAACTCGCAGTTGTGCGGCCTCATCCGGATCCGGGCGAAAGTCCTTCGGCTTGCGGCCGCGCAGTAGCGCGTCGATGTACCGGCGCAGTTCGCGGGCGCTCATCGCGGTTTCCTTTCCAACTGGGCCGCCATCCGCAGCGCTCGGTGCTGCAATACCCGCGCGTTGACGGCACTGATCCCCAACTCGGCCGCCGCCTCCCGCACCGAACACCCCTGCAGAAACCGCAGCTCCAGAATTCTGCGATATCGCTCGGGCAATTGCTCGAGCATCGCCCGCGCCCGCTCCGGTGCATCGCTCGTTTCGGGATCGGCGGTGTCGGCCTGCGGCATATCGTCGTCGATGGTGGTGATCTCGCATCCGAGGCGTCTGCGCCAATGCTGCGCGAGCACCGACTTGGCGGTGGCACGCAAATAGGCCCGCACCTCCGGGATGCTCGCCGAAACCCGCAACGGCCGCAACGCCGCGAGGAAGACCTCACCGGTGAGATCCTCCGCATCCGCGCGATTGCCGACCTTGGCCAACATCAACCCGTACACCCACCCGACATTGTCCTGGTAGACCGCATGCCAATCGGTGTACGTGTCCTCGGACACCACCCGCAGCTCCCGCCCGGTCCTCGGGGCCGCGGTTCTCGCGGACCTCGCCCGTCCCTGCATGAATCGTGCCTTCCGAATCCAGTTGCGGACCAGTCACCTCGTCCACAACCAGATACCGACGCAAGTTACACCCCCACCGATCGGGTGAGCCGGATTCGGGTGCGAACGGTTGCGCTGTCGGGCCGGATGGCTCGGCCGGTCGGGAGGAAGTGGGCATGCGCGGTTTCATCACCGATTCGACGGCATGTGGCCGATTGCGGCTGACGGATGGTCTGCCCGAGCCGGATCCGGCGGCCGACGAGGTCGTGGTGGAGGTTCGTGCCCATGCCGTGAGCGTCCTGGCAGCTGAGCCATTCGCCGTGATTTTCGGCCCGAGCGCGCCGGATAACGGGCTGCGAAAGGGGGATTGAGCTGCGGCGATATCGGTGGCGATATCGGCTTTCGGGCACATTGGTCTTGGACAGTTGTACCGGTCCTGTGTTGTCGTGTGGCCATGACAAAGATCGGTAGAAGCGGCGCGAGGTCCATCCTGTTGACGATGGCGCTGCTGCCCCTCATCGGTGCGTGCGGGAGCGAGTCGACGGGGCCGGCCCCGGCAGCACCGACCACGGTGGCCGCCGCGGCCCAGCTGAGCGGCCTCGAGCAGCAGCATGCGGCTCGGCTCGGCGTATTCGCCGTCGATACCGGTTCGGGCAAGACCGTCGGCTACCGCCAGGACGAGCGGTTCGCGATGATGTCGACCTTCAAGACACTCGCCTGCGCCGCGCTGCTGCGCGAGCATCCGCTCGCCACCGGGTATTTCGATCAGATCATCCATTTCACCGAGGCGGATATCGCGGCCGCGGGCGGTTCGGCGGTCACCGGTACCCGAATCGAGAGCGGTATGTCGGTATCGGAATTGTGTGATGCGGCGATCACCCGCAGCGATAACGCCGCGGGCAACGAGCTGCTGAAACTGCTCGGCGGCCCGCAGGCCCTGACCCAGTTCCTGCGATCCATCGGCGACCAGGTTTCCCGACTGGATCGCTGGGAGCCCCAGCTCAATACCGCCATCCCCGGCGACGAACGCGACACCACCACACCAGCGGCGATCGCGGCCGACTATCGGGCGCTCACCGTCGGTGACGCACTCGCCGCGCCCGAGCGTGCGCGGCTGACGGCATGGTTGGTCGCCACCACCACCGGCGATAGCCGCATTCGCGCTGGCCTGCCCGCCGAATGGAAGACCGGTGACAAGACCGGCACCGGAGACTACGGATCGGCCAATGATGTGGCCGTCACCTGGCCCACCGGCAGCGCGGCACCGATCGTGCTCGCCGTGCTGACCACTCATACCAGTCCAGATGCCAAGGCGGACAACGCATTGATCGCGGAGGCGACCAGGGAGGCCGTCACATCGGTGCGGTGAGCCCGGTCGGCCGCTGCTGCGCCGCTTCGCGCCGAACAACGGTAGGTGTTGTGCCCCACCATCTTCGGCAGCATCGGGTGAAGGTGGCCTGTTCGGAGAGTCCGATCAGCGAGGCGACCTGACTCATCGGCATATCGGTGGTGGTGAGGTAGCGGCGGGCCTCGGCGCGGCGCACGGTATCCACGATGGTGGCGAAGGAGCTGTCCTCGGCGGCGAGGCGACGTTGCAGGGTGCGCGGATGAATTGTCAAAAGTCTTGCGACAGCGGTGATTTCCGGTGGTGAGGTACCCAGCAGCTGTTGGACGGCGGCGCGGACCTTCGGCGCGATGGCGGCATCCGCGCCGCCGGATTGTTCGGCCAGGAATGCCATGGCCAAGCGGTGCAGGTTCTCATCGCCGCCGCTCAGCGACAGCGACGCCAGGCGGCTCGGCATGCGCAATACCGCTGCGGGGCGCTCGACTCGCACGGGCGCGCCGAAGAACTCCTCATAGACCCGGATCGGCGCGACGGGCCGATATGGCAGTTCGACCGAGCGCAGCCCGTACCGCTCGTCCACCAGCCGTTGGCAGGTGCGGTGCACGAAGGCCAGCCCGAGATCGGTGCCCTGCACCGGTGTCGGCAGGCCGGGCTGGATTCCGTATCGCAGCGCGATCACGCCGCGATCGCCGTAGGGATCGGGTTCGAGCGTGAGGTGCAGCGAGCGCGCGTGCAGGAACAGATAGCGCGAACAGCATTCGAGGACATCGGCGAGGGTCGGTGAATTCCGGATGGCCAGGGCCAGCGGGCCGAGCATATCGAGATCCTGCCGCCGCGAGATGCGCAGGCCGAGATCGGGACAGTCGAGTCGATGCGCGGCCAGCTCCAGCGCCGCGGCGACCGCCTGATCCGGTACCAGCAGATCGTCGGTATCGAGGGCGGCGATCGGCAGCCCGACGGTGGTGGCGAAGTCCTCCGCATTACCGCCGAGCTCGGCCACCGTCGCGCGGAACCCGCGCAGCCCCGCGGACCGAATCACCGACATGTCGCTCAGAATCAAATACTTGTCGCGCAAAGTCAAGAATCCGGTACGCTGCCCTCGCAGACTGGAGTAATGAGGCGAGCATCGCGCAGCAATTCGATGACCGATGGTGGCCCGGTAGTGGGTGGGACCGAGACCGCCGTACTTCCGGACCACCTCGATATCGTGATCGTCGGCGCCGGACTGTCCGGCATCGGCGCCGCGTACCGGTTGCAGACCGAATGCCCGGGCAAGACCTACGCGGTGCTGGAGGCGCGCGCGTCACTGGGCGGGACGTGGGATCTGTTCCGCTACCCCGGGATTCGCTCGGATTCGGATATGTTCACACTGGGCTATCCGTTCAAGCCGTGGCGCGACGCGAAGTCGATCGCCGATGGTCCATCGATCCTGCGCTACGTCAAGGAAACGGCCGCGGAGTTCGGCATCGACCGGCACATCCGCTACAGCACCAAGGTGGTCGGCGCCGACTGGTCCACCGAATCGGCGCGCTGGACGCTCACCCTCGAGCAGCGCGGCGCCGCGGGTGTCACCGCGCGCCGCACGCTGACCTGCAACTTCCTCTATGTCTGTGCCGGTTATTACAACTACGACCAGGGCCACTCCCCAGAATTTCCCGGCATCGACTCCTTCTCCGGACAGGTCGTGCATCCGCAGTTCTGGCCCGAGGATCTCGACTACACCGGCAAACGAGTCGTGGTCATCGGCAGTGGTGCGACGGCCGTCACGCTGGTGCCTGCCATGGCCGAGCAGGCCGAGCTGGTGACCATGCTGCAGCGCTCACCGACCTGGATCAGCGCCGTCCCCGGCCGGGACAAGCAGGCCGACAAGATCCGTGAGCTGCTCCCGCCGCAGTTGGCGCACCGGGTCATCCGCACCAAGAAGATCCTGTTCAGCATTGGTTTCTACCAGTACTGCCGCCGACGTCCCGAGGCCGCGCGCAAACTGCTCACCGGTTTGACGACCCGAATCCTGAAGGACCGCAACGCGGTTGCCGAACACTTCACGCCCGACTACGACCCGTGGGATCAGCGGCTGTGCGCCGTACCCGATGCCGACTTCTTCAAGGCGATGAAGAAGGGCACGGCCGAGGTCGTCACCGATCACATCGAAACCTTTGTGCCCGAAGGGATCCGACTGAAGTCCGGCCGAATCCTGGAGGCGGATATCGTGGTCACCGCGACCGGACTGCAGCTGCTGGCCTTCGGCGGTATCGCCCCGCAGGTCGACGGGCGGCCGGTGCCGCTCTCCGAGCAATTCGTCTGGCAGGGTGCGATGCTCACCGGCGTGCCCAATTTCGCGGTCTGCATCGGCTACACCAATGCCTCCTGGACATTGCGTGCCGATCTGACCTCCCGATTGGTCTGCAAGGTCATCAACCACCTGGACCGCAACGACTATGAGGCCGTGGTGCCGAAGCCGGAAGGCGAGCTCGACGAGCGCCCGCTACTCGATCTGGCCTCCGGATATATCCAGCGCTCGATCGGCGACTTCCCGCGTCAGGGTGATCGGCATCCGTGGAAGGTGCGGCAGAACTATCTGCTCGACTCGGCCACGACAATGCGCACCAGTCTGCACAAGACGCTGGCTCCCACCCCGCGCTCGGCCGTCCGTCACGCCGAGCTCTCGGTTACCCACTGACCCGTCGCATAGCCGGTGGTTATCCCGCATAGCGTGCACCCTATGCGGAGTCATCACACAGTTTGCGTCAGCGGGGTACGGGCTGTGGTGTCCAGTTGATTCGGTGGTCGAACATCCAGTTCAGGGGGGTGACGCCAGTTTTGGCGGCCTTCTTCAGAAAATAGGGTGTGAGCAGGCGGACCAGCAGGCGGCCCAGCCCGCTGGATGCCTTGTCGCTACTGGTTTGCGCGCCGTGGGCGACCACCCGCTCGACGCGTTCGCGGCGGCGGTCCTCGAAGGCGGCCAAGGCCGCCGCGGTGTCCGGAATATCGCGCAGGCAGATCGCCAGCGTCACCGCGTCTTCCACCGCCATCGACACACCCTGGCCGGACGATGAGGCCACCGCATGCGCGGCATCGCCGACAATGACCATCTTGTCGTTGTGCCAGGTGGCGACCGTCGGCATGTCGTATTGGTTGAAGGCGGAAACGAAAGTGTCATCGGTGGTGGCGGCGACGATCCGGGCCGCGGGACCGCGATCCGCCGAGAGCAATTCGACCAGCTGTGCCCGCCACTGCGCCGCGCTGGCCGAATCCTGCGCTGAAAGCTCCTGCGTCCGAGGCATATTGGCGAACCACCAGATCTCGCCGTCCGGCGCGACGAAGTATCCGAAGAACGCCTTCTTCCCGAAGATCATGCTGTACACGCCGGGGCGCAATCCGAGTTCCCGGTGCAGGGCCGCATCGGTGACGAACCCGCCGAGTCCGTAGATGCCGAGGAAATGCGCCTTCGGCGCGGCGGGATCGATGATTTCCCTGGTGCGGGAGCGGATTCCATCGGCGCCGATGAGTACGTCGGCCTCGATCGTGGTGCCGTCCGCGAAGGTCGCGCGGACGCCATCGGCGGTCGAGATCGCATCCACCAGCCGCTTGCCGTATTCGAACCGCACCCCGCGCCGCGTCGCCTCGGCATTGAGCGCCCGATACATATCGCGGCGCTTGATGCTGTGGGTGACGGTTCCATCCGGCAGTGTGCCGCCGATCGGCATATCGGTGATGTGCTTACCCGCGCTGGTCGAGAAGGACAGCGTGGCGGTCGGATGCCCGATCTCGGTCACCACATGATGCGCGTCCAGCAATGCCAGTGCCGACAGGCCGTTCACCGCGACCGTCAGATATGCGCCGATCTGCCCGGCCGCCGCCTCCTCGTAGGTCTCGCACACGATGGGCTCCAAGCCCGCCTGCTGCAATGCCATCGCGGTGACCGGCCCGGCGATCCCGCCGCCGATGATCAGTGCCTTCTTCATGGGGTGTCTCCCGAATCTCTCTTGACGCTGCGGTATCTTGGCTATCAAGACATTAGTAGTTTGACTATCAAGAGGCTTGAATGTCAAGAGAAAAATCCGATGCCCCGGATGAGCTGGCCGAACTGCGTGCCGAGGTCGGCCGCGAGGCGCAGGCGCTGCAGGCCGCGGTCGACGCCGTCGACCAGGCCGCCGCGACCCATCTCGGCGTCAACCGCACCGACCTGCGCTGCCTGGAAATCCTCTTCGGCGGCGAATCCACCCCCGGTGCCCTCGCCGCCGAATTGAGTCTGACCAGCGGCAGCGTCACCACCATGCTGGACCGGCTCGCGAAACTCGACTACGTCGCGCGCCATCCCGAACCCGGTGACCGGCGCAAGGTCATCATTCGGATCACCGATAGGGCAATGGCCGAAGCCATGCGGATCTACGGTCCGATCGCACTGGAAGGCGCGGGGGAGGTGGCGCGCTACAGTGCCGCCGAATTGCGAACTGTCCTGGACTTTTTGCGTCGGTCACGCGAACTGCAAGACCGTCACCGCACCCGGATCGCGGATCTGGGCGAGCGTTGAATTGTCGTCCGCAAGTGGGTGTTAAGGATTGCCCATGGTCGGCACTGACATGATCACCGCCATGATCAGACGGCGGAACGCAGGGTTGGTAGTGGTAGTGGCGGCAGGCGCGATGCTCGTCGCCGGATGTAGCGACAAGGAGGATGCGGCGGATCGCTGGAACTCACCGGCGCCCACCACATCTCGGGAACAGCTCGTCTTGACCCCGGCGGAATTCCCTTCGGGCACGACGAAAGTGGATCTGCCGCAGGACAAGCTCCAGTCGGCCGTCGGCGATGTCTCGGCCATCCAGCAGAATGCCACCTTCACCCCGGCGGAATGCGGGTCGACGCAGCAGGATCTGGGTGCGGCGACCAAGGAACTGCTCGGGCAGTCATCGATCGCGGCCGCGACCGGTAAGTCGAGCATGATGTTCGTCGAGTTCGTCTCGGGCCGAACCGGAAATCTGCAGCGGATCGCCGATGGCAACAAGCGGTGCGGACAGGTCCAGATGACCTCGACCCTGGACGGTCAGTCGGTGACCGCCACCGAGCACGTCGAGAATCAGTCCGTGCCCCAGGAACTGAAGGGCGCCAACGCCATTGCCTACCGCGTGAGCAGTACCGCGACGGCGGGTGCGGGCGGGCCGATGACCACGGCCGCGTATATGGGTTATGCGGAGGTGCGGGGCATGACGGTCGCGGTGCGCGTTGCCGCACTCCAGGATTCGCTCGATCAGACGGCCTTCGAGCAGTTCTTCGTCGCCGCGGTACAGAAGGTCGCCAACGCCACCTAGCCTACTTGCGGACGATCAGCTCCAGCGCGATATTGTCCGGGTCGCGGAACTCCAGGATATGGCTGAACCCGATGTCCTTGATATCCTCGCGCGCGACCCCACAGGCATCGAGATGCGCTGCGGCAGCTTCCAATTCGGCCAAGGAGCCGAGCGGAAACGCGAGATGATCCAGTCCGACCCGGTTTTCGTCGAAGCTATCGGTGCCGACCGGCCGCAGTCCGATCATCCCGTGCTCCATCCGATAGATCACCCCGCCGAACAGAAATCCGAGCTGCTCCCGCGTAGCCGCATCAGCATCGGCGGGCACCTCGAGCGCAACCGGCCACCCGAACACCTTCTCGTAGAAGGCCCGCGACCGATCGATATCGCAAACGGTCAGCCGGACATGGGCAATGGCACTCGTCGCAATAGGCATGCCCCCATGCTCGCACCCACCCCCACCTACCCGCCGGTTATCCCTTCCCACCAGGCGTTTAGGTAACAACCACCACCATGCGGTACCGTTTCCTCTGCCGACGCGGGGTGGAGCAGCTCGGTAGCTCGCTGGGCTCATAACCCAGAGGTCGCAGGTTCAAATCCTGTCCCCGCTACAAAGATCCAGGTTAGAGAGACTACGGTCTCTCTGGCCTGGGTCATTTTTCCACGTGACTCGACGCCTATTCGACGCTTTTGTCTGGGAACACGACAGTTCGGGAGCTTCTGCCGGGTGTTGGCGAACGCTATCCAGCCGCGCACTGAGACTGGCGCCGATGCCCTCACCGGCGATACGACGTCGTTCGTCGCCGCAGCAACTGGATCGTCGTCGCTCTGACGGTTCGCGCCGTGTGGCGGTTCAGCAGTAAGCTCCGATTTCTCCAAGACGTACTGCCCGCAGCGCGACATACTCGCCGCATGACGACCTACGAGGAGCTTGCCGGCTTCGATGCCCTGCTCGCTCTATGCCGACGCTGGCACGAGTTGTGCAGCGCAGACCCCGTCGCCCTGCATGCCTTCTCTCACGACATCCATGCGTGGCATGACGAGCGGCTTGCGGCTTATCTCGCCGAGGCCCTTGGCGGGCCCGCGCTCTACCGTGCCGGGTACGGCGACGAGACCTACGTGCAGCGCATTCACGCCGGAATGGGCGTACACGTCGAGCTCGACGAGATATGCTGTCGGCTGTTCGACCATGCCCTCGCCGACATGGGGATGACCGGTGCGGCGGGTCGTCGGCTTTCACGCTACTTTCGGGATGCGACCGTGGCCATGCGCGCCTACGGCGACAGCGAAGACCTCGTCCCCGAGGGACTGCCGTTCAACCTGGCGTGACTGCTTGTTGCGCGTTTCACCGGCTGCCACCACACCGCATCCCCCCATCAAGGTGATCGAGCACCATCGTCGCCGCACGCTCACGCTGCTCGACTGGGGAATGCTCGAAAAGGACTGCGTCCCTTCTCGACAGACGGAAGCGGCATCAAACCCGAGACGATTCACGGGCCGTAACCTCGTTCTACGGAGGAGCCGTAGTTCTCGACATAAGGTGGTCGATTCTTGCTGACCGCGACGAGCCGGATCACCGTATTATTCTGCCTCGCATACACATTCGCTGCGCGAAAGGCTTGTCAGATCGGGAAGTTCATCCTCTGTCGTAGCCGTCCGCTTGGTCGAAGAGATCACCGCTGATGATCCACAGATGGCCGTACGGGTCACTGAGACGACCTTCACGTTTCCCATACGGCCGGTCCTCGATCGGCACGATCACCCTCGCGCCGCGATCGGACATCCGCTGGGCCACGCCGTCCGGATCGCCGGACACCACGGTGAGCAGCACTGGTGACCCGTTCGTGGTTGAAGGCGAGTACCACCCCCAATCCGTGACGGCTTCGGCCACGGCGATGTAGTGTCCGTGCAATTCCAATTCGGCGTGGACGATCCGGCCGGTGTCATCGGTATGGCGGACCTTCAGGACCGCGCCGAGCGCATCGATGTAGAACTGGAGTGCTGCGTCGGCGTCCGCGACGATCAGCTTCGGGAACAGGGTTTCTGGCATGGCACCATGATCAGACACCGTGGTGGCGCCAGCCTTGGAGATTTCGGCGCTCCTCCGATAGCCACTGCGTCGGATTGGTGCCCATCAGCGCGTGAAATTCCCCGACGAGGTGACTGTGGTCGTAGAAGCCGGCTCGGCAGCGACCACAGACCACGACGGCGCGCCGGCCGAGGCACGTTTGAGCCCGGCGCCCAATCGCGCGATCCGCGCAGCGAACTTGGGTCCAATGCCCGTGTCACGGTTCATGACGTGTCGCAGTTGCCGCTCGCTGAAGTGCATTCTGCTCGCCAGTTCCGCCGTGGACAGGCACCCGCCGCTTTCCCTCAACATCTTTACTGCGGCCCACGCCTCGGTCGCGCGCAGCTCAGGGTTCGCCATCAACCGTTGTAGCAGACGGTCTCGCATGAGGTGTTCCCGCTCGGCGTGGCTCGCGCAGTCCGACAATTCATCAGCCAGCGAATCCGTCCACGGCACCACGTCCGCGGCGTCCACGCCGCCGGCGTCGAGCATCCGCAGCGGAACACCCAGCAGCCGATGAGCCGCCTGTGGTGACAGTTCAACGTAAACGCTGCGTTGGTGCGTCCGCAGCCCGAGGAGGGGGACGGGAACACCTGGTCGCATCAGACCGGCGACGACCGCTCTTCGCGTGACGCTGCGTTCTTCGTAGGTGATGTCGAAACCGCCATCCAAGCTCAACACCAACCGCGCGGTGAGCGACGGCAGCGCTCGGTGCACTCGCGGCGCCGCGGTGTGCTCGCTGCAGACGACCGTCGCGATCCCCGAAGCCCGGCATGCCTGCTCGAGTTGCATCGCCTGAATGTAGTGGTCACGCCGTACCGTCAAACCTTTAGTCGCCAGGCCGCTCACTGCTACGTCGCCCGTGCTTGTCTTCGCGGCTTCTTCGCCCGCTCAGCTCTTCTCGGCGGAAGCGGACTGCGTGATCGCGGGGAGCAGGACGGTTACGACCAACAGGAATGGGGCGAGCGCGGCGATCGAGCGAAGATCGTTGTAGATGTTCCAGTGGTGCAGCACGCTCGCGCTGTTGGCAGGCAGCGCTTCCGGGTCCCACGTCTTGATCTGCTTATTGAGCGGCACGTTGCCGAAGTACGTGACAAGCAGGCAGGCCAGCGCCGACGCACCGGCCACCGCTGCGACCAGCCGCTCGCGCCCCCGGCCGATCGTCGCCAAGGCCGCACAACTCAGCAGCACCGCTGCCATCAGCGGCGGCATGAGTGGGGCGTTGCGGTTCATCAGAGGTACCCGGAACTCGAGCTGGATGTCGGTGGGTACATCGAAGAACGTGGGAAACACAATCAACCACCCATAGGCGAATGCACCCGCGAGCACACCGCTGGTAAGCACTGCCGCCAAACGTACAACCGGTATCGCCCGGGCGGAAGTCGCGAGCTTGGTGTTGATGAGTGTGGTCATGACAACTCCATATAGATCCTAATGAATCGGATTCAAATGAATCTATCATAGGATTGCGGAATGTCTAGCGGCGATGCGAGTTCGGTTGAGTTACGTCTGGGGTTGCTGCTGCGCCAGGCGCAGCGTCGAGCCGCGGCGGTCGCGGCGACGGCGCTAGCATCCCTCGGCCTCAGCGGTCGACACTTCGGCGTCATGCTGTTGCTCGCCCGGGACGGCATATCGACACAGAAGCAATTGCTCACCGACCTGGGCAGCGACAAGGCAGGCATGGTGCGCACGGTCGACGAATTGGACCGCCGCGGATTCATCGTCCGCTCCCAGTCGCCCCACGACCGGCGGCTATACCACCTGAGCTTGACCGAGACCGGCAGGACGGCCTTCGACGCAGCCCGCGAATTGGCCGACACCGCAGCGCAGGACATCTTCGCGGGGCTGACCCCCGAGGAGCGAATTACGCTCGCCGACTTGCTGTCCCGAGTCGCCAACCCGCCACCGCCATAGCGCTGGCGGACCAGATCAACTGCCCGACAGCAGCCAACGGCCAACCCTGGGACATCAGAATTGCTGCAATGCCGCTGACGTCGGTTGCCGGATCATTCGGACCCGGTGCGGGGTCGTGCGCTCGCCAGCTGTCGGCGTGGGCTGAAAAAGCGAGCATGTGTGAGGCGGCAGTGAAGCCCATTGTGAGACAGCGTAAAAGCCGCATCGAATGATCAAATCGCGCCGCCTGTCTTGCACGGGCCGATTGCGGACAGCTAGCGTCGGTTTTGCGGCGGTAGTGTGCCGAAATCCTCTTCCGCTGCCGACCTTTCGTATGACCGTGCACCACAACAGATTCCGCCGATCGTCGCGTACCCGGCCACCACCGCCGTGATCACGATCAAACGCCCGACCCGTACGGGGCGCCGGTGCATCGCGGCGAATCGGCCCGGCCGTCTTGAATCCCATGTCCTGTCCAGTGCTGAAAATTAGTAGGGCACAACACGTTTGGACATAAACAAATGGGCACCGGCGGACGGCCGGTGCCCTGCCGTGAGCTAGAGGCAGCTGGGGATCTGGCCCGCCAGGCAGCGCAAGATCTCCGAGGAACCACTCGCGCTTCCGGTTTCCATGGGTGTCCCGATGGTGTCGGCGGTCGTCTGCTGGGTCGCGGGCGCCTCGTCGGCCGCTGTGAGCGGCAACCCGGCGGTGGCGTTGGCCGCGCTTACCGGGGTGAGCAGAGCGGCGAAACCGACTAGTACGAAAGCGATTCGACGTTGCATCAAAGTAAATCTCCTGACTCGCTGGATAATTCGCCTAGTGCGAACGATCTACAGCGAAGATCGCCGGTGCCCGAGCGGCTGTTACTTCACCACTATTCCGGCGGCGCGTGGCGTTGCTGACCGCTGGTGCCGCGCTGGCGGCGGGTGGGGCCGCCACTCGACCGTTCAGCTGGTGGGCGACTGCGCTGGTGGTGCTTGCGGTGGTCGTCGTTTTCGTGCTGGTGTGCCGCGCGAGAACCGAGCGGAGGGGGATGGATGCCACAGCGCTCGGCATTCGATCCGGTAAAACCGGGCCGCGGCCTCGGCGAGCACCGTGCGGCTCTGCGAGCGCGGCCGGCGGTCCATATCGCCACACCGGATCGCCGAATCGGCCGCTGCTACATCGATGGTAGGACCTGCAAGTCCGAACTCTCTACCAGGCCAACGTATTTCACCGATTGATCAAAGCTTCGCGAGATCAGGTGCGGACAATCGCTTCGGGAGCGCGAACACTCCTGCGGCAATCGCGATCAGTATGCCTATTGCCCACCACAGGGTTTGGGCGAAGGTGCGAGACATGTTGTGCGCGTTGGCTTGTAGTCCGGCCTGGGTGAGCGCCTGCTGGAGCGGTTCGGCGAACGGTTGCCCGGCTGGGGGCTGGCAGCTGGCCGGTACGGCGGTGGGGTCGGTTGCGGCGGAGCGATCGTGGACGCAGGCACGGAAATGGGTGAGGATCTGCTCTTGGGTGGAGGCCGGGACGTCGAGCTGGGTGAGTTGTTGCCGCAGGGCGGGGATTGCTGCGGTGCTGCCGTGGGCGGAGGTCTGGTCGAGTTGGGCGAAGAAGAATACCCCCGCCAGCGCGACACCGAGTGCCATGCCGACCTGTTGGATCGTCGACAGCTGCCCGGACGCGGACCCGGCATCATGCGCGGAAACGCCCGACAGGATCAGGTCGACGGCGGGAGCGACGAAGACTCCGAATCCGAATCCGCTGACCGCGAGTGGCACGAACATCTGCAGGGAGGTGATGCCGGAACCGTAGTGCGCGGCCAGATACAGGTACATGCCGAATCCGGCGGCATTGATCAGCGCGCCGGCGAACATGACCATCCGCCCGTAGCGCGGCACGAACACCTGCACGCTGGTCGCGGCTCCGGCGGCCGCGGCCACCGCGAACGGCGCTGCGCTCAACCCGGCCCGCAGCGCGGTCCAGCCCAGCCCCGCTTGCAGATACAGCGTCCACACCAGGAAGTAGCCGCCGAGCGCGATCCAGAACAACAGCCACACGGCCATGCCAGCGGTGAAGGAGCGGGCCCGGAACAGATCCAGCACCACCAGCGGTGATCCGACCGTCGCGATCCGGTGCCGCTCGAAGATCACGAATACCGCGAGGACCAGCGCGGATGCGGCCATCAACCCGAATGCCCATACCGGCCAGCCCAGGGCGCGACCCTCCGTCAGCGGATACACCAGCAGCAGCACCGCGCCGATCGCGAGCACGGTTCCGATCGGATCCAGTCGGTCCGCGGTGGCCGAGCGCGACTGTCGCACCAGGACCATCGCCGCCGGAATGGCGAGCAGTCCGACGGGCACATTGACCAGGAAGATCGGCCGCCACGCCCAGCCGAACAGATCGGCCTGCACCAGGATTCCGCCCACGATCAATCCGGCCACCGACGCCGAGCCCAGCACGCCGCCCCAGATGCCGAGCACCTTGCCGCGCTCGGCGATCGGGAACGACACCTGCATGATCGCCAGAATCTGCGGGATCATCAGCCCGGCCGTGGCGCCCTGGACCACCCGTGCGGTGATCAGCCAGGTGGGTCCCGCGGCGATCCCGCACGCCAGCGAGGCCACCGTGAAAAGGGTAAGTCCGACCAGCAGGATGGTTTTGCGGCCGAATAGATCGCCGAGTCGGCCACCGGTGATCAGCAGCGCCGCGAACCCGAGCAGATAACCCGACACCACCCACTCCAGATCCGCGTATGGGGCGTCCAGATCCCGCTGTATCGTCGGCAGTGCGACGTTCACGATCGTCACATCGAGCAGATCCATGAACCCGGCCACCAGCAGCACCACCAAGGCGAGCCAGCGCCGCCGATCCGGCGTCGGCTCGACCGAGACCTGTGTCGAGAGGTCGGGTCGGGTATCGGGGATGTCGGATATCTTCTGCATCAGCTCGCCCTTCCCGTTCGGCCCAAGCGAGGCGGATCCGATTCCGCTGGCGTGTCATGTCACCCCGGTTTCGGTCGTCATAGATATGACGGATCACGACCCGTCGACATGACAGGCGGATCGGGACGGGAAGGAGATAGCGCCGATGACCGATGAGACCCAGTGGCTCGGGCAGCGTTTCGAAGACCACCGCGCCCACCTCACCGCCGTCGCCTACCGGATGCTGGGGTCGGCGACGGAGGCCGATGACGCGGTCCAGCAGGCATGGCTGCGGCTGGACCGCGCCGACACCGCGGGCGTGCGCGATCTGCGCAGTTGGTTGACCGCCGTCGTCGCCCATATCTGCCTGGACATATTGCGCGCCCGCACGGCACGCCGCGAAGAGTTGGTCGGCGCGCTACCGGCCGATCTGCCCGTCGTGCCCGCAGACACCGTGGATCCCGAAGAAGAGGCGGTAATGGCCGACTCGGTCGGGCTCGCACTGCTGGTCGTGCTCGATACCCTTACCCCCGCCGAGCGGCTGACCTTCGTATTGCACGATCTGTTCGATCTGCCCTTCGCCGAACTCGCCCCCATCATCGGCCGCACCCCGGCCGCGGCCGCGCAACTGGCCGCCCGCGCCCGCCGCCGCGTCCGTGGCACATCCGTGGCCGATACCGACCGCACCATCGCCGATGAACGCCCCGTCGTCGACGCCTTCCTCAAGGCCGCCCGCGCCGGTGATTTCGACGCGCTCATCGCCGTACTCGACCCGAATGTCGAACTACATGCCGATGGCGTCGCCGCACCCAGCGGACAACCGGTACGTATGCACGGCGCGCGTCGCGTCACCGCCAGCGCCCTGATGTTCTCCGCCCGCGCCCGCTACACCCGCCCCGCCCTGATCGACGGCCATGTCGGACTGGTCGTCGCCCCCAACGGAATCCTGGACTGCCTACTCGCCTTCACCATCACCGACCACCACATCGCCACTATCGACATCATCGCCGACCCCCAACGCCTCGCCACCATCTCGCTCGCCGTGCCCGATGTGACGCAGCCGCCGAGGCCCGAAGCCTAGCGCCGGAACAACTTTCGCCAGCGATATGCGGTGTCGCGTTAGTGGCAGCCGTCGGGCCACCGCGCCCGCCCGTGCCACGACTGCTCGCCGCGGCCTTCGACTGGTCGACGATCGAGCGCTGGCCGCAGGGATCTCCGGAACCGGTCCGCGCCATGAAAATGCGGCCCCGACCGCTCACGTTGGGGTGCGTCGGCGAACGGAATCGCCCGGCCTATCGCAGTCCTGCGGGCCGTTGTGCCGCGCGGCGCTCACAGTGGGCGGGATTGCGCCCTCGACGTCGTGGATACCCTGCGAAGGGTAATCAATCGAAAAGCGAGAGGTAGCAATATGATCCGTAAGGTTCTTCTGACAGTTACGGCTGGAATCCTGATCAGCACACCTGCTACAGCTTCGGCCGATGTCGCGGTTCCTGATTTCGTCGCCGACCAGTCCGCTACCGCACAGGAGGTGGCGATCAGCACCGGATCGGGAGTGGCGGATGCCGTGATCAATGGGCTGATTGCCGCGATCTTCGGTCCGAATGACCCGTCGACGTGCAAATTCCCTTACTGCTTCTGAGGATGTGCTGCTGACGCACAGTGAGAAGGCCCCGGCTTGCTGACCGGGGCCTTCTCAGCGGATAGGTGCCGTCAAATTTCACCGATACGAGGGCACAGCGGTCACTCGTGGCCGTTGACAAATGCCGCGATCTCGTGGAGTCCGGGCCGGTACCCGTTCGTCGTGTCGACCACGATCGTGGGTACTTCAGCGAGACTCGGTCGAATTCGTGGCGCATTTCGACTGATCGCCGGACAGCCCACCCTGGTGGCCAAGGCGCGTGCGAGCGTCGTCTTCCCAGCTCCCGGCGGTCCGCTCACGACGACAAGGGTGGGCAGGCGAGTCATGGTCACAGTAAAACGTGCGCGGGTGAATCCTCGCCCGTCAGATCACCCGACCGCGGTGAAATCGCCAAGGGCCTAACCGCGCCGGTGGAGCAGCTACGTCCTGCACCGACGTCGAGTCCACTGCTGCGCTGAACGATTCGACCGGGAAGTCGTCCGGCACCCTATCCATGTCCGTTCGGAGCCGATGCACGTCGAGTGGTCGTCCGACTCCGAATCGCCTCGGCCACTTCGGCAACCGCAGTGCGAATCATGACCCCGTAACCATCGTCGCCGAGTGCGTCCAGGCAGTCTCGTGCCGCATCGATCTCCCGCTGAGCCGCATCGAACGAGCCGAGGCGTCGATAGTTGTCCGCGAGGTTCAGATGCAGCGACGGATAGAAACCCCGGATATCGAGATTCGCGTTGTGCCGCCGCAGCCGGTCATTCGTCAGACAGTCCGCGGCGTCCAGCGCGCGCACATCCCAGCAAAGCGCCTGTGCCGCATCGTCGTACAGATCGGCGAGATAGTGCGCCAGCGTGCATCGATGCAATGGATCACCCTGCGGACCCATCGTTGCCCACAGGTCGAGCAGGGTATTCCGGGCGGCCACCGGCGAGCCCGCCCGTCCGAGCGCGACCGCCCGCGTAATGGCGTCCATCGTGCCGTCTGCTGTGTCGGTAGAAGTCATCAGGTGCGTTCCTTCGTTCTGTCGGCAGTCAAGAGGTGCACTACTTGGAATTCGCAATGGCAGTGGGCATCACGAGTGTCGTCAGATCTCCGTCCGTCGCGGACCGGACGACAACAGGTGCGTCGGCGGCAGCCACATCGAGCATGATCTCCGGACCGATCGCACTAACCAACGCAGGACGTAATGTTCTGGGGGAGAAGGCGATTTCGAGATCGGCACCTGTCACGGATGCCGGAATGCGTTGGGGCTCATTCGCTTGCGACTCGCGACAACGAGGCGAGCCGTATTCGAACTGCCCACCACGAGTCGCCGATAGCCCCGACCTGTCGGCGACCAAGGCGATCGGCGCCGAATCCTCGAGTAAGGCGAGCAACGCATCCCGCGCCACCACCATTCGCGTCCGAACCGGAGCCAGGCCCGCCAACATCGCACGGTAATCCGGGAACGCTTCCTCGAGAATGGCGCATCGACGCTCGCTGCCCCCACCGGTCAGCACGAGCTCGCCCGCTGCCGACCGCACCGAAACCTCAGCCAATCCCTGCAACCAGGAGCCGATTCCGCCGAGCCCGCCCGCATCGACAACCGCCGACCACGCCTTGCCGCTCGGCCGCACCGGCACCACCGCCCGCGTCGAAAGCCGGTACCGATCCGTCGCCGTCAATGTCACCGAATCCGCACTCGACTCCACTAGAACACCGGCAAGCACCGGTATTTCGCGACTCCGAGCCGCCGCGGCCCGTACCTGCTCGATGGCCGCCGACAACACCGCCGCGGGCAGCACCACACCCGCCCCGATCTCCTCCTTGATCACCCGCGCAACCACCGCGGCCTCCCGTGCCCGCCGCGCGAGCTCCGACACATGCGCATCGAGTAACCGCTCCGCCCGCGCACCGTCGCCATCCAAAATCTCCGCAACGACCTCCAGCGGCATCCCGATGCCCCGCAGCCGCCGAATCATCACCCCTCGATCGACCTGCGCCTCGCTGTAATACCGATATCCGGTCGCCCCATCCACCCGAACCGGAACCAGCAACCCGCAATCGTCATAGAACCGCAGCGCACTGGCCGTAAGCCCACAGGCCCGCGCCAGCGCGCCGATCGTGATCAACCCGTCGTCCGCCACCGGCCCATCATGGAGCCTCAGGTAACCCGAAGGTCAAACCGTGGTCCGTGATCAGGACCGGTGCACCGGCCCGTGCGCCTCGGCGCAGTGCGCGTCATCGGCGGAGAGCTCGAGATCCGAGGAATGGTCCACCTGCAAAGTCGTGTGCTCCAGCGCGAATTCGTCGTGCAGTACCGTCTCGATCGTCGAGCGAACCGCATGGCAGTCGGCCTTATCGTCGACGAGGACATGCGCCGACAGCGACGGCTGTCCGGAGGTGATCTGCCAGACGTGCAGGTCGTGCACCTCCGTCACCTGCGCAATCGCGACGATCCGCGCGCCGATGGCGTCCGGATTCAGGTGCGCGGGCGCGGCCTCGAGGAAGATCCGCCCCGATTCCCGAACCAATGACCAGCCCGCCTTGATCATCAACGCCGCGACGACCAGTGCTGCGATCGCATCGGCACGGGCGAATCCGGCCAGCCACACCACCGCGCCCGCGATGGCGGTCCCGATGAAGGCATAGAGGTCATTGAGGATGTGCTGGAACGCGCCCTCGACATTCAGGCTGGTCCGGTTGGCGCGGCTGATGCTCCACGCCGCGGCGATATTGACGACGATCCCGACCAACGCCGTGATCAACACCAATGGTCCTGCGACATTTGGCGGGTGGATCAGCCGATTGATGCCCTCGTACACGAACCATGCCGCGAGCAGCAGCAAGGTGATCCCATTGGCCTGTGCCGAAAGGATCTCGACCCGCTTGAACCCATAGGTGTATCGCCCTTGTGCCGGCCGTCGGGCCAACCGGATCGCGATCATCGCGAGCACGATCGATGCGGCATCGGTGAGCATGTGCGCGGCATCGGAGATCAGCGCGAGCGACTGCGCCAGCAGGCCGACGATCACCTCGGCCACCATGAACGCGACGATCAGGCCGAGCGCGATGGCCAGCCAGCGCGGATCCGAATCGGCCGAGACGCCGTGGTCGTGGCTGTGTCCGTGTTTGTCAGCATGGCCGGAGTGTGCATGGTCGGAGTCATGCGGGTGGTCCATGTGCTCAGCCTCGCTGACCACCGCTGCTGACCGCTTCGGCGACACGCACTGTTCGCCCATAGTCGAACGCCCCTTCCGCTTGACATCGCTACCGTTCGACAGACTAGCCGATCTTGCACTCATGCGCATGTATGAATATGGATCACCCGCGAACGCCGCGAGCAACAGTGTCGAATTCGTGATCATGCGAACCGACCGGCCCGACTACTATGCGGTTTGCACCTCTGGCGTGATCAACAACCACGGTATCCGGGCGGTGCGGGCCGGCCCGGATTGTCGGGTCGGTCCGATCGGTAAGTGTGCGCCAGCGAGCGAACCATGGACACAGCCGCCACTGCGCGCCGCGGAGCCGAGCGCAGCGAGACGGAGTTAGCGCAGAGGGGTTTCGATGGACAGGCCTGGGTGGGCACCCGAGGGCGTGGATATGCAGCAGGCGAGCCCGGCACGGATGTATGACGCCCTGCTGGGCGGCTCGCACAACTTCGAGATCGATCGCAAGGCCGCGGAGGCGGGCAAGCGACTGGTCCCCGACCTACCGCGCCTCGCGCTGAGCAACCGAGCCTTCCTACGCCGCACCGTTCGATTCCTGGTCGATCAGGGGGTGCGCCAATTCCTCGATATCGGCTCGGGCATTCCGACCGCTGGCAATGTGCACGAGGTCGCGCAGTCCCTGGATCCGGATATCCGTGTGCTGTATGCCGATATCGATCCGATCGCCGTCGCCCACGCCCGAGCGATCCTGCAGGACAACGACAAGGCCGCCGCCGTCGAGGCGGATCTGCGTGAGCCCGAGGAACTGCTCGCACGCGTTCGCGGGACCGGCCTCATCGACTTCGAGCAACCGGTCGGGGTTCTCTTGGTCGCGGTACTGCATCTGCTCTCGGATGAGGACCGGCCGGTCGAGAAGGTTTGCGCCCTGCGTGCGGCCGTTCCCGCCGGAAGCTATCTCGCGATCTCGCATCTGACCTCGGAAATGCGCCCCGAGGACGCGGACAAGCTCGGCCACAATGCGGCCAATGTGACCCGCGTCGGCATCCATTTCCGCTCGAAGGCCGCCATCACCGCGATGTTCCAGGGATGGGAGCTGATCGAACCCGGCGTCGTCGAGCTACCCGCCTGGCGGCCGGAATCCGATCGCGACCACCACGAGACGCCGGGCCGCTCGCTCGGCCTCGCCGGCGTCGGGCTGAAGGTCTGACCGGAGCGGTGGCAGGGGGTTCGAGTGGGGACGCGTGAACTGGCGGTGCGATGGGCGGATGCGCTCGATGGCGCCGTGGCTCCGACCCTCACCCGCACCCAAATCGAAATCCTGCTAGCGGATCTGGCCGATGTGCTGGTCGCGGCGGTGCGCGGGACGCGGGCGGTCGAGGTCGCCCATGACGCCGCCGCGGTCCTCGTCGCGGCGAACTATCGTGACTCGATGGCCGTCAGCCGGTCGGTGCTGGTCATCTGCCGGGAGATGGTGCGGGAAATCTGCCCCGCCGGAACCGAATCCGAGTACGAGGCAGTGCGCGAGCGTGCGATAGTTGTCGCTGCCGAGTTCGCCGCGGGTTTCACCTCCGCGCTGCGGAGCGCGGCATTAGGGGAGCAGGAAACCACACTCGCAGCGGCACTTTCGGCCGCGCAGGAGGCCGAGGTGCGAAGGCAGTTGTCGGAGGCCAGGTTCGAAGCGGTCTTCGCGGGAGCGTCGGTAGGTATCGGGACGGTGGACGTCACCGGGCGAGTGCTGGAGGTGAACGCGGCCATGGCCGATATGCTCGGCCTACCCGCGGCGATGATGCCCGGGAGAACGGTCGCCGAACTGCTCGGGCCCGCGAATATCGGTGACGCATATGCCAATTTGGAGCACCTGCTCAGCGGTCGGACCGACCGCTTCCGCGTCGAAACCGACCATCTCCGCCGCGACGGCACCATCACCAGTATCGACCTGTCCATGTCCGCGGTGCGTGACAACGGTGGGCGGGTCCGCTTCCTGATCGGCGTCGCCGTCGATGTCACCGAACGCAAACAGCTCGCCGATCGGCTGTGGCACGACGCCAATCACGACAGTCTGACCGGCCTGCCCAATCGTGTGCAGTTCTTCAACCGACTGGCGAGTGCCGTTGCGCCAGTGGGTGTTTGCTACCTGGACCTCGACGGTTTCAAGGAGGTCAACGATGCGTGGGGGCATACGGTAGGGGACCGGGTACTCCGCGACGTCGCCCAGCGACTGCGTGGATCCGTCGAACCCGTCGGTGGATTGGTCGCGCGAATCGGCGGCGACGAGTTCATCGTCCTCGTCGAAAAATGCACGGGCGCAGAACAATTGGCCACGATTTCCGGACTGCTGCTCGATGCGCTCGCTACCCCGATGCAGGTGGCCGGGCGGCCGGTGATCGTAGGCGCCAGCATCGGAACGGTTTTCGCCGAAGAACGACCCACCGATATCGACGAGATGATGCATGCCGTCGACACCGCGATGTACCGCAACAAAGCCGCGGGAGGACGTCGCCTGCGGCACGAATCGCGTTAGCCGCCAACGGAAGGTCACGATGTTCTCGATATCGCTCGGCGCGGATGGCGCCGAACTGCGCCCGCTCGAACCGCGCCACGCCGTGGAGCTGCTGGGCCATATGGACCGAGGGCGGGAGTCCATCGGGCAATACATCAAGGTTGCGGACGCGGTGACGGATCTGGAGTCGAGCCGTACCTACCTGCGGCAGTACGCGGAGAAGGCGGCGGCCGATACCGGGCGGCTCTATGGGATCTGGGCAGCAGGAAAGCTGGTCGGCGGCGTTCTGTTCCGGACGATGGATCTAGCGCTCGGCGTTGCCGAGGCGGGGTGCTGGCTGGAACCCGCGGCCGCGGGCCATGGCCTGGCGACCCGGGCCGCCCGGGTGATCATCGACTGGGCCATCGAGGAGCGCGGCATCCACCGGGTGGAATGGCTGGTCGCGGCACCGAATCGGGCCAGCATCGCGCTGGCTCGGCGCCTCGGAATGACCAAAGACGGTGTGCTGCGGGAGTTCTACCCGCATCGGGGGCAACGGTTCGACGTGGAAGTCTGGTCGGTGCTGGCCCCGGAGTGGCGGGCGGCCAAGGGGTCGGTCTAGGAAGTGCGGTTCGCCAGGGTGCTGGTCCCGGCCAGCGCCACCACCGCCCCATGCTCGCTGACCAGCCACTGTCCGCATATGCAGCGCAGGTAGCTGGTGGCGCCGTGCGAGGACACGAGAGTCGGGTCGGACCAGGAACAAGACGGGCAGGTGGTGATCATGCGTCCAGCCTGATGTAATGACCTAGTGCATTTCAACCCTTACGGAGGTGCGGCGGCCGAACTCGCCGCGCGCCTGGTGAACGCGGACCCGCGGCAAGACCTGCTGCGGTTGCTCGCCGAATCCGGCTACAAGCCGCTCGGCACCCTCGATGCCCGCCAGACCGCCGAACTGCGCCGCTGGATCGCCAGGCTCGCCGAGGTCTTCACCGAACCGAGCGTCGAGTTGCTCAATGCTTTGCTGGCCGAGACGACCAGCCAGCCCTATATATCGACGCACGACGGCCGCGCACCGCACCTGCACTACGCCCGCGAGGATGCGCCGGTCGATGAGCGCGTCAAGGCCTACACCGCCGCCGGGCTCGCGGAGCTCTTCTGCGAGGATCCCGGCCGCATCGGACGCTGTGCGCGAGCGGGCTGCGATCTGGTCTTCGTCGATACCTCGCGCAATGGCCGACGTCGCTTCTGCTCGACGCGTTGTTCCAACCGGGTGCATGTCGCCGAACACCGGGTCCGCCGATCCGATGGGGCTGGGCGGGGGATCAGCGCGCGAGCGTGACCGGCAAGGTGACCAATCCGTGTGCGCGCCAGGATGATCGGTACTCGAGCTCGGGCTCCGCAATGGCCAGTCGAACGTGGGGGTATCGAACGAACAGCTCCGGAATCACCACGTCGACAATCAGATCGGTGACCTGGGCGCCGAGGCAGTAGTGCGGCCCGCGGCCGAACATCAGGCTCGGTCGGCCCGCGCGCGCCGGGTCCGAATCGGCGCCGAACAGTGAGAGCAGAACGGTGTCGCCCTTGGGGATCGTGTGGTCGCCGATCGTCATGTCTTCGACCGCGAATCGCCGGATCGCGAACGGTAGGGGATTCGCGGCGTCAATTACCTCGCGACGGCGGGCCGACCAGTCGCCGAGCGGATCCTTCGACGTGAGCAGTGCCGCAAATATGTTGCTGCACAAGTGAGCCGCATTCTCCAGCCCCGCCAGCATCATCAGAAAGGCCAGCGAGACCAGCTCATCCTCGGAGAGCAGGTCGGCGTCATCGCGGGTCCGCACCCACCCGCTGATCAGATCATCGCCCGGTTCGTCGCGCTTGGACCGCACCACGTTTGTGAATGTCTTCGCCAGCCAGGCGACGGCTTCCGCCAGCCGCGTTGCTGACTCGTTCGACGAGGCGTCGAATGTCGCCATCGCAGTGGCGGCATCGCGCAACTCGCCGTGTCGATCGGCGGGTACGCCGAGCAGTTCGCCGATCACGAGTGCGGGCACGGGGACACAGATCTCTTCGAGCAGATCGACTGTGCCGCTGGCATTTTCGTCTAGCGTCCGAAATGTGGCCGCGTTGATTCCGCCGACCGCGTTCCGAAGTGATTCGGCTGACCTGCGCGAGAACGCGGGAGCTGCAAGCCGCCGTATCCTCGAGTGCTCGGCCCCGTCCATATTCAGCAGGTTTCGATCCAATGCGGGCGGCAACGAGAACCCCGAATACCCACCCCCGGAATGCCGCTTGTCCACACTCAGCCGCGCATCGGCCAGCAGCGCGGACACCTCGTCATACCCGCTGACCACCCAAACCGGTTGTCCACCAGGCAGTTCGGCTATGCGTACTGCCCCACGCCACTGCGCATGTGCACGCCACCGCGATCGCCCCGCCGTCCCGATCGGACACCTATCCACCACCACTCCTCACTGCCGCCCGCTTCGAGGATATTGCGCCGGATAGCGGTCGCCCGCTTCACCTTCGAAACCGCCTACCTCGCCCGCTGCGACGTCCAGCAGGCGGGTGGTCGCGACATTCTCGAATACTGGATCCCCGCCGAGGATCTCGCCGAGCTCAACACCCATATTGTCGGCAAATCGAAGTAGCCCACTGTTTCCCGCCCAACGCCCCCGTCCCGGCTGGGTCGGTATGGACCCAGCCGGGACCGGGGCGTCCGGGTGCGGCTTCAACTCACGACGCGGAAATGATCCCGCCATAGATCCCCCAGGTCCGCCCCTTGGACTTGCAGCTGAAACTGCCGTGAAATCCCTGCTCACACCGCGCCCCGGCATACTCGATATACGACCCCCACGTACCGGCCCCGGTCTTGACGTCCGCAAGATCCGGATTGCCACCCGCCAAGGTATGCCTTCCGACGGTGAACGTCGGATGCGCGGGCAACCACGCCTGATCGATCACAATGTCCCGCGCGGGCAAGGGGAATGGCAGAAAGCTGTACTGAACCAGCGCCTGACTCGCGAAATCACACCCAACACTGCCATCCCCAGCGATCGAGCAGTTCGTGGACCCGGACGAGAAATACACCGTATCCCCATCATCGGCCTGCGCCGCCCCCGCAAATAGCACCGGCACCAACCCCGCCACCGCCAATACCCCAACAACCCGTTTCACGATGTGTCGCATGCGAACTCCTCAACGATGTCGATAGTGCGAAAACCGAACCGACTTGTCTTTCGAACCCACCCAACTATTCGTTTCAACCATCACCGTAGACGGTCTTCCCACGTCAGTACCTCAGCGCCGTCGCAGCTACCGCCCCGCGCGACAACTCCGCATGTGACCACCACCGCCCCACACCTGCCAACGATCTCGTCGTGTGCATCCGGGCACCCCGTCCTTCAGTCGGGCACCTCATATGCGGGCTGCCCGGCTACGACAGAGTGTGCCCGGTCCGTGCTTGGGGCAGTCGCATCGCAGCGAACGCCGCTAGCACATGCGCGGCTGGGCTATTCTGCCGGTTCACCGACCAGGTTGGGGGGCATCGTGAGCGCAGCCGACGAGCAGGGCGTGGAGGGCCACAGCCAGCGCATTTCGAGGCTTTCACCTGCTTTGGCGCCGCTGTGGAGCGCCTTCCATAAGCGCTTGTCCACGGGAAGACCGGTGCAACGTGTCAAGGTCGGCCCCCTCGATCCTGATCAACAGGCAGCGCTGGCTGATTTGCTGGGACTATCGCGATTGCCGGGGCAGTACAAGACCATATCGCTGATGGACCTGGACGAAGTGCTCGCTGACATCACGGGCTGCACAACCTACGACGTGGTCGAGCACCTGCTCGGACCGGTCGGTGATCGCGCCGCCGAGCTGCGCAACGCGGCCGAAGAGCGAGACCAGTTGTGGGCGTGGCTTTCCGAACACGAGGTCGTTGCGGCCCAACCTGCGCTCGGCGAATGGGTGGTCGCCATCCGCCGCAGCGGTCTCATCGCCGGATCGACCGTTCGAACGCAGGCCGAACTCGAACGCGCTTTGCAGGTGCTGCACGAATTGCCAAGCGCCGGAACACCACTGCCGGTATTCGCGGACAGCGTGCTCGGTGATCCACATGGTCTCGACGAGGGCAGCCGACTACACACCATGGTCGTCCGTGGCTTGGCGGTGATCTACGGGATCGACCCGCCAACCGATGCGGGGCAGCTCCGAGCCCTGTGGGACCGAGCCGGTATCGCCGACGACGAAATATCGTCCACCGTCCTCGCCGCGGGATTACTTATCGATGGCGGGACAGCAGTTGGCCGAATCCTCCGGGAGTGTGCCGGTGCGGGGCAGGCCGCCGCGCTCACGCTCCAGCAGCTGCGGGCATTGCCCCGCATCATCGCAGCGCCGAGTCGGGTGTGGGTCGTCGAGAATCCGAGCGTGCTCGCCGTGGCGCTGGCCCGGTTCGGCGACTGCTGTCCGCCGCTGGTCTGTACGTCCGGCTGGCCGAGCAGCGCCGGGGTGCTGCTGCTGCAATTGTTGGCGCAAGCCGGTGCCGAGCTGTGCTACCACGGTGATTTCGACGGTGAAGGCCTACGCATCGCTGCCAATGTCATCGCCCGGGTCGGTGCCGTCCCATGGCGGATGACCACCGCCGATTATCTGAATGCGGTCGGTGAAGGGCCCGCGGTGGGTCGGGTCACGCCGGTGCCGTGGGATCTGGGTCTGTCGGCGGCCATGACCCGTGTCGGCGTTGCGGTTCCGGAAGAGCGGGTTGCGCACCGACTGCTCGACGAGGTCGCGGAGCTGCACGTGCGGTGAGGATCCCATCTGTCGGTCCCTGGGGCTAGGGTGGGCGGCTGTACCAGTTGCGCAAGGGGAGTCGCCGTGGACCCGATTCGTGTCCCGCCCGAGATGTTCCGCTTCACCAGCGGTGACCGAGCCAATCTGTATGTGTCGGTCCTGCATGCGTTCGGTGAAGCGAACGAGCGGCTCGAAACCTCGCTGGGCATCGACGACATCCGAACTCGGCTGCGTGCGGTTGGTTGGCTGGAGGCGCTGGAAGACAACGACCTGACGGCGGCGCTCGATCAACTGCGCCTGTGGAACCTTGTCGACGTCATCCAGAACCACTCCGAAAACTATCGGACCGCAAGCGAATACGAACATCGCAACTTGCAGTATTCCCTGACCAGACAGGGTGAGGCCGCGTTCGCGGGCGTCGTTCACGCGATGACGATGCTTGCATCCACCGGAGCACTACAGACCGCCGTACTCGACGCCATCTCCGATCGGCTCGGCGATCTGCTGTCGGAACTGGAATCGGGTACGGACCGCCGGGTGTTCAGTACGCTCAGCGAACTCGAGGCGCATCTCGAGGCATTGCGGGGCAATTCCAAACAATTCAATGGCGAACTGCAACGGTTACTCCGAGCCGAAGGCGCGGATCTAACAGTGTTCCATGAGGTCAAAGCAGCGACAGTTGCCTACCTTCAGGAGTTCCTGACCAATATCGAGCACCGCACGCACGCCATCACCACCCGCATCAGCGCCATCGAAAACTATGGGATGCAGCTGATGCATCATCGCGCTCTACTCGGCGCCGAGCTACCACAACTGACCGGCACCGATCCCGGGCTTGTCTGGCTGGAACACCGCCGCGCCCGCTGGGAAGGACTGCGGGCATGGTTTCTGCCCGCAGATGGTTCCGTACCCCGCATCGAGCAACTGCACCTGGTCGGTCGCAAAGCCATCATCACCTTGCTCCAGGTGCTGGACCGGATCACCGAGTCGCGGCGACGTTCCAGCAGTGCGGTATCCGACTTCCGGGAGCTGGCGAGATGGTTCACCGTGATTCCAGATCAAGACGATCTGCACCGGTTGTGGTCCACCGCCTTCGGGCTGAGCTCGGCGCGGCACCCGCACCTCGCGCACCCCGATCCCGAGTTGGTGAGCTCGACGTCAACGTGGACCGATGCACCTCCGGTCGAGGTTTCCCCGCTGCTCAGGTCGGCGGGCCGGACCGAGCGCTTCAGCCGCACCGGTCGGGTCCGAGATGTGGCCGCGATCAAGGCCACCCGCGCCGAACAAGCCGCGATCGAGCGCGCGGAACTGGAAGCCGCCTGGAACATGCTCGATACCGGTGGCGCCGTGCGGATTTCCGCATTCCGCCAACTCGATCACGCTGTATTCGAGCGACTGCTGGACCTGCTGGGCCGGGCCCTCGGTAATGCGCCGCAATCGGATGGAACCCGACGCGGCAGCACCACCGATGGACGGATCGAAATAGTCCTGCGGCTGCCACAGGACGGCGGGCGAGCCGAGCTGAAAACCCCGCGCGGACTGTTCAGCGGTCCCGACTACATCCTCGAGATTACTGCCCCCGGCGAGCGCCGAGGTCGGCGAGCGAGCGGAGGACGATCATGAGTGAACTCGCCAACCAGCTGGTGATCGCGGAAAAAGAGGAAATGTCGCGCGGCATACGGCAGTTGCTCGCCCACCCGTTGATCACCGAACACAGTGCACCGGAGGGATTCGACCTCATTCGGCGCAGGCGTGAGCCGATCGCGAAGTGGTTCGACTATTACTGCGGCTGGACGCTGACCATCGAACCGCGGCTGGGTTACGCACGACTGATCAAAGTTCGCGCCGCCACCGATCCCACCCGACCGGCGCGCCGACTTCGTTCCGGGCGAGCACCTTTCGATCGTAGGCGCTACGTACTGCTCTGCGTGGTCGCCGCCGAGCTGTTCGCGGCTCCGGTGACCACGATCGGTTTGCTCGCTGATCGGGTGCGGTCGGCCACTGCGACGGATCCGATACTGGCCGACTTCGACACCGCGAGTCGTAGCGAGCGGATGGCATTCGTCGACGTGCTGCGATTGCTCGAATCCTTCGGCGTGCTCGACGCTGTCGACGGCAGTGCCGACGCGTATGTGGAGTCGAGTGCGGCGAAGGTGCTGTATCGGGTCGACACGACGCTGTTGCTGCGACTACTGGCAGCTCCGGTCGGTCCATCCCAGCTCGGTGTGCCTGCCGAGGAAGTGCCGTTGCGGGTCGAAGATCTTTTGGCCGAGATATCCCGTGAACGTCGCTATGGTTTGGCCGGTTCGAAGTCCGGGCGGCACACCGACACCGCGGCCGTATCGGATGCGCAACGCAACCTGTGGCTGCGGCACACACTTTTCCGTCGCCTGATCGACGATCCGGTGCTGTACTTCGACGAGCTGTCCGACGAGGAGCGCGGCTACCTCTCGTCGCCGACAGGTCGGCGACTATTGCGCGGAGCGGCCGAGCAGGGCGGGTTCGTGCTCGAGGAGCGGGCCGAAGGGATCCTGCTGGTCGACGTCGACGGTCTCGCGACCGACAGCCGATTCCCCGACGACGCGGCCACGGCGAAGGTTGCGGCATTGCTGCTCTTGGACGCTCTTCCGGGGCCGACCACTATCGAGCACGTGCGCCGGGCGGCGGCTGAGCTGTTGGAACGGTTTCCACGCTGGGCACGCAGCTATCGCGGGGACGACGGCATTGCTCAGCTCGTATCCGACGCGATCGCCGTACTGTCTGCGTTCGGTCTCGTGCGGGTCACCGAATCCGGATTGGTGATACCGCGGGCCGCGGCAGCACGGTATCGGGTCGGCAGCGTCCGGATGTCCGATAACCGAGACGGGGGCGAGGAGTTGTCGACATGACCAGTACCGGTCAGGTTTCGCGTTCGGCCGAGGTGGCAAGTGCTGCCCAGCTGACGAGGGCTGTCCATGTGGCGAGAACTCCCCAGATGACAGGTGCTACCCGGGTGGCAAGTGCTGCAAAGGTATTCGAACGAAGGCTGGTGCGCTCGTGACGGTGACCGTACTCCGTAGCCCCCGCTCCGACGCGGATGTCGAGTCGGCAGTTCGCTGGATCCCTTCTCGCGCAGGCATTCTGAATATCTGGCGCTACTACGACGAAACCTTCGAGTTCCACGAGGGTCGCCTACTGCTACGCGGCCCGAACGGCAGCGGAAAATCCAAAGCATTGGAACTGCTGCTTCCGTTCCTCTTCGACGCCAACCTGCGCGCCAATCGGCTGTCCACTTTCGGCACCGGTGAGCGCACCATGCACTGGAACATGATGGGTGAGGGGGCCACCGGAACCACCCGAGTCGGCTACGTATGGCTGGAATTCCAACTGGCAGAAGACAAATGGTTCACCTGCGGCGCACGTCTGCAGGCCAGCAGCCATACCACCACTGTCCACCCCGACTATTTCACCACCAGCCTGCGCATCGGCACGCCGGACGGCATCTCGCTGACCACCGACGGACGGCCGCTGACCCGCACCGCATTGGAGGAATCGCTCGGTCCAAACGGCGCTGTTCACCCCAACGCGGGCGAATACCGCGCCGATGTTCGTTCGATCCTCTTCCCGACGTTGAACGAGCAACGCTACGACGCACTCATCACCGCGCTGCTCCAACTGCGGACACCCAAGCTGTCCCAACGCCTCGACCCCGCGTTGCTGTCGACCCTGCTCTCGAAGGCCCTCCCGCCCCTCGGTCAGGACGAAATCGAGGACCTCGCAGAGGGATTCGAACGGCTCGACGCGCAGCGCGAGCGGCTTGTGCGGCTGGAGGAAGAGGTCGCCGCGACCCGCACGCTGGCCCGTCAGCAGAAGATCTATGCCCAACGCGTGCTTCGCGCCCGTGCCGCCGCGTTGATCTCGGCGACCACCGAGTTGGAGAGGTTGTCCAGTGCGGCCAAGAAGTCCGCCGAGGATTACGAGTCCACTGCGGAGCGGAAAGCCGAGACCGAAGCACGGATAGAGACGCTGGAATCCGATCGTTCGGAGGCGGAGGCCCGCAAAGAAGGGCTGACGGAAAGCGAGGCGTACAAGCAGGGACAGGAGCTGGACCGGCTGCGTGCGGACACCGCCAAGGCGCAGGACAGGGCCGCCGGAATTCGCTCCGCAGCGGGGCATCTTCGCGCTGCGGCAGAGAAAGACGATTCGAGTTACCGGGCCGCCGCCGCGGTGGAACAGCGTCAGGCGCAGGTCGTTTCCGGTCTCGGTGCCGAGGCCAGACAAGCGGCGGTTCGCGTCGGCATGTCGAGCGTGTATGACGAGATCGCAACTGCATTACCTCTCGAATCCGGCCAGACCCCAACCGTGCTGCCTGTCACGGATCGAGCGCGGCCCTTGCTGCGTGGCGCGCTACGTGGCAAAAGGGACCAGATCGACGCGATCGGCCGGGCACTCGGTGCCCACGAACAAGCAGTCGAGATGCGACAACAGGTCGAACGCGAATTGGATTCGGCTCGAACGTTATTCGCCGAGGCAACGGACCGGCGCGGACAGGCGGTCGAAGCACGCGAAACGGCAGTGGACGAACTGAGCGCTGGATTGCTCGCCTGGGCCAGCGGCTGCCGCGAGCTCGTGTTCACAGACCCGCACGCGCTGATCTCGCGGGTCGAATCCGAATCGGCCGTGCTCACCGCGGTGAACGCGGTAGCGACCGCAGTGCTGGGAGATATCACCAGACGGGAAACATTGTGCGAGTCGGCGATCGCCACCGCACGTGGTGAACGCGAACAGCTTGTCGCCGAACGGGATCGGCTCGCCGACGAGCAAGACATCCCGCCGGCCGCGCCGCCGTGGCGGACCACCGATCGCACCCGGATGTCGGGCGGACCACTGTGGCGGCTCGTCGACTTCGACGACGCCGTACCCGAACCCACTCGGGCCCGGATCGAGGCGGCACTCGAGGCGTCGGGACTGCTCGACGCGTGGATCGGGCCGCGCGGCGATGTCATCGGCCACGACGTTTTCGCAGATCCCACCCTACTGACACCCATGACCGGTCGCTCATTGCTCGACGTCCTGATCCCGGTGTCGGACAGCGACGTCGAATCTGCGGCCTTGCGAAGACTGTTGAGCACCATCGCATTCGAAGACCACCTGCCCGCCGGATCCGTCGCGGCGATCGGTGCCGACGGCAGCTGGCGCCTCGGCAATCTCACCGGCAGCTGGACCAAGGCGCAGCCCGCCTACGTCGGCGCCCAGACGCGACAGCGCTCAAGAGAACGCCGGATATGCGAGATCGCTGAACTGATCGGACAATTCGATGACACACTCGCCGAACTCGCCAGCGAACAACAGGCGCTCGCCGTTCGACGCATGACAATCGGCACCGAACTCGACGCCAGGCCGGGGCACGACGACCTGACTGCCGCCGAGCAGCTGCTCACCAGGGCCGAATCGGATCTGGCCGCCGCCGACGGTGTCGTCCACCGCAAGATCGAGGACGTGTCGGCACGAGAACGCGCAGTGAAAACCGCCCTGCTCGAACTGTCGGGCCTCGCCTCGGAAAGCGGACTCCCGGCCGACCGCAGGTTGCTCATCACGGTGTCGACCGCGCTCGACACCTTCAGTGATTGTGCCGAGAAATGGCTCGACGCTTACGGATTCCTGTTGTCTGCGCGCGGGTCCGCAGAGCAACTTGCCGAACAACTTCGGCGCTCGTCGGGACTCGCCGAGCAACGCGAGGCCGAAGCGAGCGAGGCCGAAGCCGAACACCGAAGGCTGGCAGCAAAACTCGACGCCATCGACCAGACCATCGGGCTCGACTACCGCGAGGTACTGGCTCAGGTTGAGCAGCTGCGAACGCGAATCAAAGCACTCGGCGACGATGTCCGTACCGCCGGTAAGGAGGTGAACGACCTCAACGGCGATCTCGGCAGACTAGAAATTCGGCGCCTCACGGATGCCCAGGCACATCAAGAAGCATCGAATGCACGCGACTCCGTGGCACAGCGGTTCCGCCACCTGGCAGCGGGCGACTTCCCCGCCGACGGCGACATCCCAGACCTCCCCAAATTCCGCACCACCCTCACCGAATCCGAAGGTGTCCGAGCGACACTCGACGCGGCCCGCCTCGTGGCCGCTGCCTGGCCGACCATCCCACACGCCCCCAGCAACCTGGGCGACGCACTGAGCCGACTCGCCCAATCCGTACACGACAGCCGCACCGCCCTCAGCGCCCGCGCCGACCTGGACCTCGAAACCGACGAAGACATCCAGGTCTTCTCAGCCGTCGTCGACGGTGTCCGAGTCGGCGCCGCCGAACTACTGCGCCTACTGCGCACCGAAGCCGACCAGGCCACCCACGAAATCACCGCACAGGAACGAAAACTCTTCGACCAAACCCTGACCGGCGATACCCGTCGCCACCTCGCCGCCCGCATCCGTCAAGCCAACGAACTGGTCGACGGCATGAACGCCCGCCTCGAACGAGTACGCACCGCCTCCAACGTCGCCGTACGCCTCGTCTGGCAGGTCGCCCCCGACCTCCCACCCGGCACCAAGGCGGCCCGCGACCTACTCCTCAAAGACCCAGTCCGCCTCACCGAGTCCGATCACGAATCCCTGCACCAATTCCTGCGCGACCGCATCGAAGAAGCCAAAGCCGACGACACAGCAACCAGCTGGGAACAGCAGTTGGCCCAGGTCTTCGACTACACGGCATGGCATCGCTTCGTGGTCAAGGTCGACCGCGGGAACGGCGAGGGCTGGCAACTGCTCACCAAGAAGCTGCACGGCGCACTTTCCGGCGGCGAGAAAGCAATCGCTCTCCACCTACCACTGTTCGCGGCCGTCGCCGCGCACTACCAGGCGGCACCACGGGCACCCCGGGTGATCATGCTCGACGAGGTGTTCGTCGGTGTCGACACCACCAACAGAGGCCAAATCTTCGCCCTGCTCTCAGCTTTGGACCTGGATCTAGTGCTTACTTCTGATCACGAGTGGTGCACGTACTCGGAGCTCAGCGGCATTGGAATCCACCAGATTCTGACCGGAGATGGGGACGAGGCGGTCACGACGGCTCGGTTCACCTGGGACGGCCACGAATTGTTGTCGGACTGAAGATGCCCAGCGATGCGTCGCCGAAATCCGATTAGCTCCGTGAGCCTGTCGCAGGTTCTGACCTGCGGCGGTTCGCTGCGCAGTGCGCGGTTCCGGGGTGCGGTTGACGCTGGCCTGGATGGTCGTCGGGTCCGCGCGGTGCTGGTGCGGACGAGCATTCGCCAGCCGTGCCCGGATTGTTATGGCAAACAACAAATATCTTCGCGAATCTGTTGTGCGCCGCGTCACACTCGAATATGTTGTGTCGAACAACATTCGCTCTTGCTCGACCGCCCGGCCTGTTCGGGTGGTGGTTCGACGAAAGGCTCGCCCTCATGCGTAAGGGGATCCTCGGCATCGCGGCCGTATCGGTTGCGCTTCTCACCTCGCTCACTGCCTGCGGGGACGACAATAAGGACGCCGGTGGTGGGGGCGCCAAGATCGGCGTGATCCTGCCGGACAGCAAGACCTCCGCGCGGTGGGAGACGGCGGATCGGAAGTATCTGCAGGCGGCGTTCGACGCGGCGGGGATCAAGGCGGATATCCAGAACGCGCAGGGGGATAAGAACGCCTTCCAGACCATCGCGGATCAGATGATCACCAACGGGGCCACGGTGCTGATGATCACCAACCTCGACAGTGGGACCGGCAAGGCCGTGATCCAGAAGGCGAAGTCGCAGGGCGTGACCGTAATCGATTACGACAGACTGACGCTCGGCGGTGGGGCGCCGTTCTACGTGTCGTTCGACAATGTGAAGGTCGGCAAGCTGATGGGGGACGGGCTGGCCAAGTGCCTCACCGATAAGAAGGCGGTCAACCCGGTCGTCGCCTACCTCAACGGCGGACCGACCGATAACAACGCGACGCTGTTCAAGAACGGTTACGACAGTGCCCTGAAGCCGAAGTTCGATTCGGGTGAATACGTGAAGGGCCCGGATCAGGCGGTGCCGGAGTGGGATAACACCAAGGCGGGCACCATCTTCGAGCAGATGCTCACCGGCACACCGAATCTCGGTGGCGTGGTCGCGGCCAACGACGGTCTCGGCAATGCCGCGATCGCGGTGCTGAAGAAGCAGAAGTTGAACAGTCAGGTGCCGGTGACCGGCCAGGACGCCACCGTCCAGGGCCTGCAGAACGTGCTCGCGGGCGATCAGTGCATGACCGTCTACAAGGCCATCAAGCTCGAGGCCGATGCGGGCGCGAAGCTGGCGATCGCGCTGGCCAAGGGGGAGAAGGGCGAGGCGAACAGCACCGTCGACGATCCGGAGGCGAAGGCGAAAGTGCCCGCGGTGCTGCTGGAACCGAAGGCGATCTACAAGGACAACGTCAACGACGTGGTGGCCGACGGCTATGTCACGAAGGCCGAGCTGTGCACCGGCGAGTTCGCCAAGTTGTGCACCGATAACGGGGTTCGCTGATAGCCCGGTCGTTCCCGCGGCCGCGGCGGTGCGCGGGAACGACCGACATTTTCATGATCAACGGGGCGGGTGCCCTTCCGCGGTTGTATGAGGGGATCGCGGAAGGGCCGCCCCACACGTCAGGAGCAGTACCTATGCCCGATACAGCGGTCATCGAATTACGGGGGATAGAAAAGAGTTTCGGCCCCGTGCACGTCCTGCACGATGTCGCGTTCTCCGCGTACTCGGGTGAGGTGACGGCACTGGTCGGCGATAACGGCGCCGGCAAGTCGACCCTCGTCAAATGCATCGGCGGCACCCATCCCATCGATGCGGGACAGTTCCTGTTCGAGGGCACGCCGGTGCACGTGCACAACCCGAGGGACGCGGCCGATCTCGGCATCGAGATCGTCTACCAGGACCTTGCGCTCTGCGACAACCTCGACATCGTGCAGAACATGTTCCTCGGCCGCGAGAAGAAGCACGGCATCGTGCTCGACGAATACGGCATGGAGGAGTTGGCTGGAAAGACCCTGGCGGGTCTATCGGTTCGCACCGTGAAGTCGGTGCGCCAGCAGGTGTCGAGTCTGTCGGGCGGACAGCGGCAGACGGTCGCGATCGCGAAAGCCGTGCTGTGGAACAGCAAGGTGGTGATCCTCGACGAGCCCACGGCCGCGCTCGGTGTCGCGCAGACCCAGCAGGTGCTCGAGCTGGTGCGCACGCTGGCCGACAAAGGTCTTGCGGTGGTGTTGATCTCGCACAACATGAATGACGTATTCGCGGTGTCCGATCGGGTCGCCGCGCTCTATCTCGGCCGAATGGCCGCCCAGGTGCGAACTTCCGACGTGACGCACGCGCAGGTCGTCGAACTGATCACCGCTGGCCGCAGTGGAAGTCTCGGTCTCGGAAGTGGAGTGAAGTCATGAGTGAGCGAACAATGGGCACAGCCGCGGTGGCTACGGATAAGTTCGAGGCCACGTCCTCGCCGGTTGCCGAGCTGGTCAACTCGTATGTCGGGCGGGTGCGCAGCGGCAATATGGGTGCGCTGCCCTCGATTATCGCGCTGGCGGTGCTGACGGTGGTCTTCTGGATCGCGCGGCCGGTCTTCATGACGCAGGGCAATTTCGCGAATCTGTTCACCCAGGGCGCGGCCATCGCGGTGATCGCCATGGGACTGATCTTCGTGCTGCTGCTCGGTGAGATCGATCTGTCGGCCGGATTCACCAGCGGAGTGTGTGCGGCGGTGCTCGCGGTATTGCTCACCGATAAGGGATGGCCCTGGTACGCCGCGGTTCTGGTCTCGTTGCTCACCGGCGTCGCGATCGGGCTGACCATCGGGACGATCGTGGTGAAGATCGGAATCCCATCGTTCGTGGTGACATTGGCGGCGTTCCTGGCATTGCAGGGCATCGCACTCAAGATCATGGACAATGGGCGCAATATCTCGATTCGCGATGAGACGATCGTCGCGATCGCGAACAAGAATGTGCCGCCATTGCTCGGCTGGGTCATGTACGCGGTACTGCTGGCGGGATTCGCGGCGATCCAATACCGAAAACTGCGGGCGCGCACCAAACTCGGGCTCACCGGCGAGACGATCCCGGTCATCGCGCTGCGGATCGCGGCGGTCGCCATTGTCGCGGGCGCGGCGGTGCTGATCCTCAATGACGAGCGCAGCCGCAATCCGGCCATCAACTCGCTCAAGGGTATGCCGATCGTGGTGCCGTTGATCGTGGCGCTGCTGCTGCTGTGGACGTTCGTGCTCAACCGGACCTCGTTCGGCAGACATATCTACGCGGTCGGCGGCAGCACCGAAGCGGCTCGGCGCGCGGGCATTCCGGTCGATCGGATCAAGATCAGCGCATTCGTGCTGTGTTCGACAATGGCCGCCGTCGGCGGGTTGATCGCGGCCTCGCGCGCCAACTCCGTCGACCCGAATACCGGCGGCAGCGATGTGTTGCTGACCGCTGTCGGAGCCGCGGTGATCGGCGGCACCAGCCTGTTCGGTGGGCGCGGCCGGATGCTGGACGCGGTGCTCGGCGCGGCGGTGGTCGCGGTGATCAATAACGGGATGGGCCTGATGGGCTATAGCGCGGGCACCAAATTCGTTGTGACAGGATTCGTGCTGCTGTTGGCAGCCGGGGTGGACGCGCTGTCGCGCAAGCGTGCGTTGCCAGGAAGTTGACCGATTGACCGGGAGGAGGTTCGCCCGAATGAGAGCTGCGCCTTCCCCGGACGAGATCCGGCGGCAGAACCTCGCCGTGCTGCTGCGCCATGTCCACCTGAGCGGTCCGGTGTCGCGGGCGGTGCTCGCCGAGCGAATGGGGCTCAATCGCAGCACCATTCTGGCGTTGACCGCCGACCTCGCCGCGGCGGGTCTGGTGAGCGAGGAACTGCCGGGGCAGACGGGCAAGGCGGGGCGGCCATCGTTGGTGGTGCGGCCCGAATCGGACCGGGTCTACGGGTTGGCGCTGGACGTCGGCGCGGACCGGCTCGCGGTCGCGCGGGTCGGGCTGGGTGGGGTGATTCTCGCGCGGCGGGAGACGCCACGTCCCAGTGGCACATTCGATCCCCATGACGTGATCACCGCCTTGGCCGCCATCGCGGAAGACATGATTCGCGAGGCTGGACCCGAGACCGTGTGCGTCGGTGTGGGAGTCGCGTTCTGCGGCATGGTGCGCGAGGAGGACGGCGTCGTCCGATACGGTCCGAATATCGGCTGGGTCGATGTGCCGGTCGGGGCGCGGCTGTCCGAACGCCTCGGTCTGCGCGTCGCCGTCGGCAACAATGCCAATCTCGGCGCGCTCGCCGAACGTGAACGCGGCGTCGGCGTCGGTGTCGCGGACATGATCTACCTGCACGGCGAGGTCGGCATCGGCGGCGGAATCATTATGGGCGGCAAGTTGCTCGGCGGTGAGGGCGGCTACGGCGGCGAGGTCGGGCATATGATCGTCAATCCGGGCGGGCGGGCCTGTACCTGTGGGTCATATGGCTGTCTGGAGGCCGAGGCGGGTGAACTCGCGTTGATCGCCGCCGCCGGGCGGACCGATCTGACCGGCCGTGCGGCGGTCGAGGCGATCGTGGAGGCCGCGGCCCGCGGAGATGCCACGGCCCGAGACGCGTTGCACCGGATCGGCGATTGGCTCGGCTATGGCGTCGCCAATCTGGTCAATATCTTCAATCCGACCATGGTCGTCTTCGGCGGTGTGCTGCGCGAGATCTACCTCGCCTCCGCGGCCCAGGTCCGCAGCAGGCTGGCGGTGAACGGACTGCTCGCCGTCCGCGAGCGGGTGCGCCTGCGCACCTCGGCCCTCGCCGATGACGCTCCACTGGTCGGGGCCGCCGAATTGGCCTTCGCGGATGTCCTGACCGATCCGTTGCAGACCCTGGCCCGCATCACCAGCGGCTGACCGATCAACGCGCCGATTCGGCCTATCGGTGACAGTGGTTCGGCTCAGTTGGCAGTATCAGGGGATGACCGACCACATCGCCGCGTTCCGTCGCGAGCGTGACGCCGTTCTGGCCTTCTGTGCCCAGCTGACGCCAGCGGAATGGGCGGCACCGAGCCGAGCCGCGGGCTGGCGGGTGCGCGATGTGATCGCACATCTCGGGTCGGAGTGCCACCTGAACTTCGGTCCGGACGTGGTCAAGGTGATGCGCTCCCGGAATATCGAGCGGCTCAACGACGATTTCGTCGCCCGCCGCGCCGACTGGGAGATCGATCGGGTGGTCGGGGAATTCGCGACATGGAGTTCGCGGATCGCCATCGCGGCCCGCGCGACCCAGCCGTGGCCGCTCGGATCGATCCGTATACCGATCGGCGAGCTCGGTTCCCATCCACTGCGTTTGCTGCCGTCGATCCTGACCTTCGACTTCCACACGCACCTGCGCCACGACATCGCCCCCGCACTCGACAAAGAGATCCCCGCCACCGACGCGGACCGTATGAGATTGATACTGGAGTGGATGCTGGCTCTATTGGCCGACTTCGGTGCGAACCACCGGATCTGGCTCGACCGGCCGATCGGGTTGACGCTGACCGGAACCGGCGGCGGCACCTGGCGACTCGAACCGATCGGGCGCGGACGGCTGCGCGCGGTCGCCGGTGGTTCCGATGACCGGACGGCGGCGCAGATCACCTGTGCTGCGACGGATTTTCCATCCTGGGCGACAACCCGAACGCGCTGGCGATTCCACGATGTAGCCATCACCGGCGATGCGGAACTTGCCGAACGCTTCCTCGACTCGATCGACTTGGTCTGAACCCGGCTCGCACCCGGGTATCGCGACCAGGCGGCATCGCCTCCGCCACCAGTTCCGGCTGATCTTGTTCGAGCGGCACCTATCGGTGCCAGAGCGGTCGCTTGGGTGGTTTACCTGCGGGGATATCCGTGGCATGCTGTCGCGGTCCGAGCTCGGGGGTTGTGGTTCGAACTCATTGGGGGTGCTGCGTGGAGAGACATCCGTCGGGGCTTTCTTATGCGCCGAGGACGGAGCCGCCGCTATTGCCCTACCGGCCGGGTGGGCGTGTGCAACCCGAACATCCGCCGCGCGCGGCACCGTGCCGCACGCCGATTCCGGGTCGGCATGATCAGACGGGACGGTCCGGCCCGGCGGGACTGCGGCGCGCGCTCAGCGGTGGGCATTGCGCGTTACCGCCGGTTGTCGAAGTCGATTCGGCGGCACAGCGATTCGTGGAACGGGCGCTGCGGCTGGCGCTCGAGATTCTGGATCATCGACGGCCGGTCGCCCAACTCACCAGCATCGCCACGCCCGCGGTGGTCGCCGCCGTGCGGACCCTGGTCCGAGCCGACCTCGCACCCGGCCGCACCCTCGGTGCCGCGGTGCTGTACCGGGCGAACCTGATGATGGTCGACGCCTCGACGGCGGAGGTATTCGCGGCTTACGACCGCGGCCGCCAACACTTCGCCATCGCCGCCCGCATCGCCTGCACCCGTTCAACCGGCTGGCGGCTGACCATCTTCCGGGTGCGCTGAAATCCGCGGGAATCTGGATGCCGAGGCGTGCTCGGGATCTCGTTATCGGCGGCTTCGGTGGTGCGGCAACCGGATGTTGGGCGCGCTCCGGTCCTCCGGTTGAAGGGCTGCGGCCGGGGCGGTAGACGGCGCTTCGGGTCGGTGAATCCGAGACGGATGTCGGGTGGGTTCTCTGGTTTCGTTGGTCGCCGCGGTGCGGGCCGTGGCGGTCAACGGTGTTTCGAGTGCGGTGAGTCCGAGACGGATGTCGGGCAGGTTCCTGGTTTCGGTGGTCGTCGCAGCGGCCGACGGTCGGCCGGGCGCGGTGCGTCCAACGGCGGCGCGGGGTTCGGCACCGAACTACGCTGATTCGATGATCGGCACCCGATACAGCTATGACAAAGTGGCCGACCACTATGCCGACGAACTCCGGGACGAGCTGCGGCACAAGCCGTTGGACCGGGGGCTGTTGGATGTTTTCGCCGAACTCGTAGGCGAAGGGGTGATCGCCGATATCGGCTGCGGTCCAGCGCATATCGCCGCGTACCTCGCGGCGCGGGGTGTGCGGGCGATCGGGATGGATCTCTCGCCCGCGATGTGCGCGGCGGCGCGGCGGACCACCTCGGTGCCGGTCTGTGCGGCCGATATGACCGCGCTGCCGGTGCGGTCGCAATCGCTGGCGGGGTTGGTCTGCCTGTATGCGGTCATCCACCTGGATGAGTCCCAGCGCGCCGCGGCCTACGCGGAGTTCGCTCGGGTACTGCGCCCGGGTGGCCACGCGCTCATCGCATTTCATACCAGCGATGCGGATGTTCCGGTCGGTGGCGCCAAGACGCTCACCGACTGGTGGGGCCATGAGGTCGATCTCACCTTCCGCTACCTCGACCCGTCCACGGAATCCGAGGCCCCTGGTGGCGGCCGGTCTGGTTCCCGCGGCGCGCCTGGACCGTGCGCCGCATCCGGGCACCGAACATCCGAGTCAGCGCAGCTACCTGCTCGTCCAGCGGAATTGACGCTAAGGTCGAATCGCATTCAGGCGGAAAGGTGCGGATCGTGCTGCGGGCATTGCTCTTCGATGTACAGGGGACGGCGACGGATTTCCATTCGACGGTCTGTGCGCAAGCGCGCCGCATCGGCGGCGAGCGATACCGGGACATCGATTGGCCCGGCTTCGTCGATCATTGGCGTGCCGAGTACTTCGCAGCACTGCGCAAGGCCGAGCCCGACCGGGACAACTGGGTCACTGTGCATTCGGTCTACGCCACGGCATTGGACGGCCTACTGGGTGATTACGACATCGACCTGTCGCCCGAACAACGCGCCGATCTCACCTTCGCCTGGCAGCGCCTCGAACCTTGGCCCGATGTCGTCGCCGGATTGACCAGGCTCGCAAGCAAATTCACGATCGCGACATTGTCGAACGCGGATGTCGCCGCCGTGGTGAACATTTCGAAGCGGGCCGCGCTGCCCTGGGATGCGGTATTCACCGCGGAGATGGCGGGCGCGTTCAAGCCCGACCCCACGGTGTATCGCATGGCCGCACGGTTTCTGGGGCTGGAACCAGCCGAGATCATGATGGTCGCCAGCCACAAGTACGACATTCGGGCCGCGGGCGCCCTCGGCTTCCGGACCGCCTTCGTCGCCCGACCACTCGAGTTCGGCGCCGATGGCGATGTGGACGTCTCCTATGACGACGACTTCGACATCAACGCCAGCGACTTCCTCGATCTCGCCGACCAACTCGGCTGCTGACCCGGCCTACGCGGTTCGGGTGGCACGCAGCACGTGTGACGGAACGGTGGACGACGGTTGCGGGGGAATGCCCAGGTACCCAGCGATGAGTTTCGGCGCTTCGTAGTCGTCGACCTGGTCGAATCCCGTCTCCCGCAGCAGATCTTCGATCTCCTCGGCGGTGAAGAAGCTGAGCCACGGCTCGCCGACGGCGGCCACCCGCTCGGCCCGCGCCGCGCGCAGTACCGCATCCTCGGACCTGGAAGCCGAAGCGGGGTAGAGGTAGTCGAATACCACCTGCACCGGCGTCGCCTGGCCCGCGACGAAACGCAGGGTGTCCAGGATCGTCTCCTGGGTCAGATACATGACGACGCCGAGCCAGATGAACACGGCCGGCCGATTGCGGTCGAAGCTCGCGGCGGCCAATCCCGCTGCGAGCGTTTGGCTTTCGAAGTCGACAGGGGCGAAGGTCAGCGACGCCGGGATCTCGATGCCCGCCGTCTCCAGCCGCTCGCGTTTCCATACCTGGGTATCGGGATGGTCGACCTCGAATACCCGCACATCCGGGTGCGGATTGCGATAGGCGAAGGTATCCAGCCCGGCCCCGAGCACCACTACCTGCCGGGTGCCCGCCGCCACGGCGTCGGCAATGGTCTCCTCGGCGAAGCGGGCGCGGGCCGCCAGGAACATGCGGCGTCGGCGGCGCATCGCGCCATCGGTGTCGCCCTGCGCCATGGTCGCGGCATCGAGGTCGGCCAGTTGGTCGGGGGTGACATCCGCGATGCGGATGGCCAGGGGATCGGTGAAGATTCGCGGCTCGCTCGCGATCTGGTGGTAGGCGCGAGCGTAGGCGGTGGCGAGTGCGGTGCGACTGGGTTGACCGAGCTGCATAGGCCGAACCTACGTCTGCTCCGGGGTGCTGCGCTATGGCTCGAGTCTCGATGATGCCGTGCTATGAGCTATGTCTCAGTGATGATCAGCGAAGTCGCGATGGGGGCCAGCACCTCGACCAACTGGGTGATCGGCGGGCGCGGGTCCGCGAGAATCCACTCGTGCGCGACACCGTTGATCGCGCCGATGAGTGCGCTTGCCGCCCAGGTGATTCCGCCGCGGACGCGGATATCCGGACCCGCGATCGTGATGAGCAGGGCCTCGATGGCCGCCGCCCAGGCATGGCGGCGCTCGCGACGATGGTGTTCCATGCGCTCGCTGACACCGACCACCTCGACGAAGGCGACCTTGGCCCGGTAGGGGTCGGAACTGATGGAACCGATGAACGCGGTCAGCACCGCGGTGAGCCCGTCCGCGATATCCGTGCCCGGCCCCAGTGCCGCGACGGCCTGTCCGACGACGGCCGCGGACTGGTCCTGGATGTAGTCGTAGGACGCGATGAGGACGTCCTCCCTGGTCTGGAACTCCTCATAGAACTGTCGCTTGGACAGTCCGGCCGCGGTGCACACATCGGCCAGTGAGCAGTTCGCATAGCCGCGCTCGGCGAAGGTCCGGATGGCGGCGTCGAGGAACCGCTGCCGTCGCTCGGCCTTTCGCTCACTGACTGCGCGGCCGCCGTACTGCCTATCCACGATGGTCACCGCACCACGGTAGCCGAGCGGGTAATCGGCCCGCCCGGCCCGATGCGCCGACGCTATGGCGGATTCGGCGGGTGTTCGGTCAGCCCATGATGATGGCTCTGCCCAGCGCATCCTGGGCGCTGTAGAAGAGCAAGAAGATGTAATACAAAACCGTCGAGACCGGTTCGTTCCGATCTTGCATATTCCTCGGCGCTTCCCTGCAAGCTGTCCGGCACCTACTGGCCGGTTCGGTGTTGATCGAAAAAGCTACGGCATATGACGCCGCTCGGCACGGCGAGTCGTGAAATCGCCGGATTTCCGGCCCGTGATCGGGGCCGCAGCACGGGCTTGTTGCGACCTGCATCACGTTTGTGCGATAGTCCCACCTATGTGAGACGGGGTGGTCTCACAGTAGCGAAGGGGCTGAAAGTTGATCAATCCGTTGGCGGGTCGCGCCCGGCGAATCATGTTCTCGGCCGGGATCACGGCCATCGCACTGCTCGCGACGACCGCGGTCACGGTTGCCGAACCACCACAAGATCCGGTCGCGGTGCACCCCGCGGCACCGGTTCCGCTGCCGCCCGAATTGGATCCGGGTTTCTACCAGCCGTCCGCGGAGTTGGTGGCGAGCAAGGCGCCGGGCGAGATCATCGCGGCGCGGCAGGTGAATCTCGCCAATTTCGGGCTGATACCGGTGAATGTCGATGCCTGGCAGGTCTCCTATCGCTCGAATAACAGTCGGGACGAGCCGATCGCGGCCGTCGCGACGGTGGCGAAGCCGCGCGGCTCGGCCCCGGACAAGCTCGTCTCGATGCAGATCGCCGAGGACTCGCTGGCCGGGTACTGCGCGCCTTCCTATGCGCTGCAACAGTTTTCGGTCAGTCCGTTCGTCGGGCAGATCGTCGCGCCCGCGGAGTGGGTCATCGCCCAGGGTGCGGTGCAGCAGGGCTGGGCGGTCGTCGTTCCCGATCATGAGGGACCGAACAACGCCTACGCGGCCGGACCGCTGGCCGGGCGGATCACCCTCGACGGCATCCGCGCGGCGCGCAACCTCGAGCAGCTGCGGCTCGCGCCGGATACCCGGATCGGTATCTACGGGTACTCCGGAGGTGCCATTGCCACCGGGCACGCGGCCGAGCTGAAGCAGAGCTACGCACCAGAACTCAATATCGTCGGCGCGGCCGAGGGCGGTGTGCCCGCGGATCTGGGCGTGACACTGCATACCGCCAACAATCAGCTCACCTCCGGGCTGATTCTGGCCGCCGTCAACGGACTCACGCGCGAATATCCGGATTTCGCCCGATTCATCGATGCCAATATCGATCTGCTCGGCCGGACGCTGTCGACCGTCCAGGGCGGGCTGTGCGTGCAGTATGTGACGCCGCTACTGCCATTCCTGAACCTCGAGGGCATGATCCGGGTGCCGGGCGATCCGATCCAGCACCCGGCGGTCGTGGATGTGCTCGATAAGACCCGAATGGGCAAATCGGTACCCGATATGCCGATGTACATCTGGCAGGGCAATCCGGATGAGATCATTCCGGTCGGCCAGGTCAATGCCCTGGTCGACACCTACTGCCAAAACCCGTCCGCGAGTGTGCAGTACATCCGGGAACATTTCGCCGAGCACGCGGTCACCGAGGTCTCGGGTACCGCACCCGCCCTGCTCTGGCTGCGCGACCGGCTCAATGGTGTTCCGGCGCAACAGGGTTGCAGCACCACCGATGTCGGCTGGTTGGCCCTGGACCCCAATGGCCTGGAGTTGTTGAAGTCCACCTTCGGCGAGACCTTCGCCTCGTTCTTCGGTAAGCCGATCGGCGTCAAGTGAGCTGCCTCCGGTCCGGATCGGCCGATCCGGACCGGAGGTCACCTGAGGCGCGGATTCGTCCGCACCGCCGTGGCCACCGGATGCGGCCCGGGTCTGTCGAACAGGCTGTGCGCGTCAGCGAGCGGTGACGGTGAACATTTCTTCGGCGCGACGGGTGTCCATGTACTCGCGCACGCGGTGGATCAGGCCGTCGCGGAGTTCGAAGATGAAGCAGTAGTCGTTGTCGTAGTGATTGCCGTTCATCAGCGTCGCCCGCATCCGCTCTTCGACGACGACCGTTGTGCCCTCGGCGGTGATGGCGGTGAATTCGACGCTCCGGTCGGCCACGAATACGGTCGGAAACTCGGTGGCGAGGAAGCGCACGATGCGATCCCTGCCGACGAGGTGGTGGGTGCCGTCGAGGGCGCGGGCGGTGGCATTGCGTGGTGGTGCGAGCCATTCGGCGTCCGGGGTGAATACCTCGGCAATGCGGGCCGGATCCTGTGTCGCGAATGTGCGCCAGGCTCGGATGATCAGATCTTTGCTCGTCGGTGTGTCCATTCGGCCAATCCTGGGTGGACCGCGGTCGCCGCTCACGCCATATTCGGACGCAGCTGTGTCCGAATATGTCTGGTCAGTGTCGATCGCCGCGTGCAGACTCGGGTAATGGGATCGTTCGAGGGCGTCATCACGACCGGCATCTACTGCTTGCCGCCCTGCCCGGGACGTCCGCGCTCGGAGAATGTCGTCACGTTCACCTCGGCGGCGGGGGCCGAGGCGGCGGGCTTTCGGGCCTGCCATCGCTGTCGCCCGTATCGGGGTGATCGACGGATCGCCAGCGGATCCGAATTGGTCTGTCGCGCTGTCGATCTCATTGCCGCCGGAGCGCTGGACGACGGCAGTGAGGCCGAACTCGCCGCGCGGCTGGCGGTTTCGCAACGTCATCTGCGCCGAATGTTCGATGAGCAGGTCGGTGCGACACCGGATCAACTGGCCCGCTCACGGCGTGCGCATTTCGCCCGACGGCTATTGGACGATACCGACCTGTCGGTCACCGATATCGCCTTCGCCGCCGGATTCGGGAGTCTGCGCCAGTTCAATCGCGTGATGGTCACGACGTTTCGGGCAACCCCCGTCGAGTTGCGCAAACGGCGGCGGCGCGCGGATCGTCTCATCGCGGACGGCGGTCTCGCCCTTCGAGTCCCGTTGATCGAGGGCACCGATATCGATCGACGGTTGGCGCAGTTGGCCCGCGATGCGATCGGCGGCATCGAGAGCGCCACGGCCGCCGACTATCGGCGAACGGTCACGCTGGACGGCGATCCGGGCGTGATCGAAATCAGCAGGGCCACAATGGATGCCGCCCGGCTCGTCGTGCACCTACCGCGTATCGAAGGGCTGATCCATCTGGTGGCCCGGGTGCAGCGGCTGCTCGCGGGCGATCCGTGGGATCCATTCGAGGCCGCTGTGCGCGGCCTCATGGCGGACCGAGCCGAGCTCCTGGAGGATCTGGTCACCACCTACGGCACGCCGGTTGCCGGGCTCGGGGAGTTCGGACTGGCCTACCTGTTCCCTACGCCGACCGCCTTCGCCGCTGCCGACCTGAGTGGCATCGGGCTCGATGCTGTTGGTGCACAAACGATCCGGTGAATGTTCAGCGAGCGCGCGGTCTGCTTGCGGTGCGGTTTCTCGGCGACATGGCGGGGCAGCGTCGCCAGTGCGCGGCGAGGCGCGAATGCTAGCCGACGGAATCGTCCTGGCACGGGATCGGCCGCACCGTGGAGGGATCGAGCGCGTTCAGGACGAGTGCCGCGGTGGTGGGCGAGAAGACGGTGCCGTTGTGTCCCGCTTTGCTACTGGGGCAGACGTTTTGGAGCACATAGTTGTCGACGCCGGGCTCCGGAATCGTGGCCAGGTTCTGACCGAAGGCCGCGATCGGATCGAACCGGCTGCTGATCGTCGTATAGGCGACACCGGGCACGGTGATCGGTCCCGAGTTCAACTCCTTCAGGAAGGCCGACCCGGCCAGTAGATCCTTCACTGCGGGCGGTACCGGGAGCTCGTCGCGCACGCTCGCGGCGTTCAGCAGGGTCGCGCCGAGGTCACCGAGCGCGCCGCGCGTCGGCGAGGAGATGGTGGTCACCGAGCGGACGCCGCGGGCCAGCTCCGGATCGGTCTTCACCAGGTACTGCGCCATGATGCCGCCCTCGGAGTGACCGATCAGGTCGACCTTCGCGACGCCGAGCCGGGTGGTCAGCGCGGCGAGCTTCTGCTCGATCTCGACCGCCGAATCGGCGAGTGGACCATTGCCACCGCCCTGCATGGCATTGCTGCCGCCATAGGAGAACGAGTAGACACACAGCCCCGCATTGGCCAAGGCCGGTCCGAGATAGCCCCAGGCCCGGTACTCGTCGCCCGCGAAACCGTGGAGCAGGACAACGGGAACCGCGCCCGGCACGGTGGATGTGCAGTCGTATCGATTGACTCCCGGCGGTGTCGGCGCCTCCACCTTGCCCTCCTGTGCCCACCGGGTCTCCTCGTCCTGCACCTGCTCCCAGGTGGCCGTCGGATAGGGCCCCGGCTCGGCAGCGGCCACCGATGTCCCTGCCGTGCAGAGGGCAAAGGCGCTGAGTCCGAGGACGATTCGGCGCAATATCATGCGTGCGGTCCTTCGAGCTGAATGGTGGTGGTCAGGCGGATATCGGCGACCGATCGACCGGTCAGCAGGTCATAGGAGGTGGTGGGCAGCACCCAGTCTTCGGTTGTCTCGTCCCAGGATTCGGCGGCGCGGCGGGGGATGGGGATCGCCGCCTCGGCCGTCGCACCGGGCTCGGCTTCGACGACCGCGAAGGCGGCCAATCGCCGGTCCGGCCGGGAGGCGTGGGCGATATAGGTCTGGATCGTCTCGCGGCCAGGACGATCACCGGTATTGCGCACCCGAACGGTCAGCGTGCCGAGAATGCTGCCGGTCGCGGGGGCGAAGGTGGCGGCCTCGTACTTCCACCTGGTGTAGCCGAGCCCATGTCCGAACCAGAACCGGGGTGCGATCGAAAGCCGTTGCCAGGCGCGGTATCCGAGGTAGATGTCCTCCTCGTAGGCGAGAACACCTTCGGTGGGCGTGACATTCAGAACCGGCGAATCATCCTGGTGCGCGGGCCAAGTGGTGGGCAGCCGCCCGCTGGGCTCGGCCCGGCCCACCAGCACGTCGGCGAGTGCCGCACCGCCCTGTTGCCCCGGAAACCAGGTGAGCAGAATCGCCATGGCGTCCTGGGCCCATGGCATCTGCACAGGGGACCCGGTATTCACCACGACCACGGTGCGTGGGTTGGCCGCGATGACGCGTGTGACGAGCTCATCCTGTCGGCCGGGCAGCGACAGCGACGTGCGGTCGAAGCTTTCGCTCTCCACTTCCGGCGTGGTGGCGACGACCACCACGGCAATATCGGCCGCCGCCGCCGCGGCGACCGCCTCCTCGATGAGCGCATCCGGATCGATATTCGGTTCCTGATGGCCGAGCGCGAACTTCTCGAAGGCAATGGGCAAGTCGGGCAGTATCGTCACCGTGTGCCGCAGACGCACCGAAACAGGCTGTGCCGCTTCGAGTTCCACCTCGATCAGCACTTCGGGCGGCGCGAGGAGGGCGGCCACCGGATCACCATCGGGGACGATGGCCTCATCGAAATAGGTCTTATCGCCGACCGTGAGCTGGAACGGCCCGACGCCAGCGATTGCCAAAGTATGGGTTCCGGTCACCCGCGGTGTGAATGTGCCGGTGACGACGACACGGTGGAGTTCACCGACCGCGATCCCGTCCGGGAATTCGCCGATCCATTCGATGCTGCCCTCCAGCAGCGGATGCTCGCCGAGCGGGTTTCCATCCGCGCCGAACAGTTGGACCCGCAGGTCGAAACCCGCCTCGGCGGGCGCGATCTTGACCCGGGGATCCGCGCCGACGGCATAGACCACGTCGGTCTGCTCGTCGAGCAACGCCCGCAACCCCTCGAGCGGGGAAACCGTGTGTGGCGGGAAGACCTGGGCGCTGCCTCCGCCGAGTGCCCTGGCCTGGTCGGCGGCCTGGCCGATCACGGCGATACGCCCGACCCGTCCGAGCGGGAGTACATCGTTGTCGTTGCGCAGCAGCACGATCGAGCGTTGGGCGATCTCGTGCGCGAGCGCTTCGCCATCGATCGGTGCGGGGAGCGCGTCTGCTGCGACCATCGGCGGCGCGTCGGCCAGCACCCCGACCCGGGCGGCCAGTCGAAGCATATGCCGGGTCATCCGCTCGACCGTCTCCGCCGGAACCCGACCTGCGCGAACAGCTTCCGCCAGTGCCGAGCCGAAGACGCTGCGCGGCCCGGGCATCGCGATATCGAGCCCACCGCTGGCCGCACCGACGGTATCGCGTGCCGCCGTCCAATCCGAGACGATGGCCCCGTCGAATCCCCAGCGCGCCCGCAGGATGTCGTTCTGTAGTGCGCCGTGCTCGGTCATCGTGGTGCCATTGACGCTGTTGTATGCCGACATCAACGCCCACGGCCCGGACTGTTCGACCACGGCCTCGAACGGCGCGAGATACAGCTCGTGCAATGCCCGCTGCGATACCCGCACGTCGACGGTGAATCGGTCGGTCTCGGAGTCATTGGCCACGAAATGCTTCGGCGTCGCCGCAACGCCGCCCTCCTGCACTCCGGTGACATAGGCCGCGCCGATCGCCCCGGTCAGTAGCGGATCCTCCGAATAGCACTCGAAGTGTCTGCCGCCCAACGGGCTTCGGTGCAGATTGAGCGTCGGCGCGAGCAGCATGTGTACGCCCTTGCGCCGTGCCTCCTGCGCGAGCAACTGTCCGGCCCGTCGCGCCAGGGCGCGATCCCAGGTGGCGGCCAGCGCCGTCGGGCTCGGCAGGGCGATCGAGGGATCCTCCGGACTCCAGTGCACGCCGCGCACGCCGATCGGACCGTCGGACATCACCAGCGAGCCGAGCCCGATTTCGGGAATCGCGGGCAGGGTCCACATGTCCTGTCCGGCGAGCAGGCGGCAACGGGCATCCAGATCCAGTGCGGCCAACGCCTTTTCGACCGCTGCCTCGCGTTCGGCCTGGTGATTCCCCATGGTTGCGACTCCCTTGATGGTCGGACGCGCGGGCCTCCACCTCGAAGTATGGGCGATACACCTAGTAGTCGGTAGGTAATGTTATCGATACGTTATCAATCGGCTGCGTCGGTGACCGGCCGGATCAATTGCAGAAATTTGCGCAGCAGGGCGGGCATATCGACCTCATCCGGCGAGAGCAGCCACTGCTGCTGCAATCCGTCGAGGACCGCTATCAGCAGCGTCGCGGCGTCCTGCTGGGAGACGCCGCGCGGTGGCTCGCCGCCGAGGTCGCGCTCGAGCATGGCGGTCAGCATCGTCCGGGCCTGTGCGTACCGATCGACGAAGTAGTCGCGTGCCGGATGGTCCTGGGTGACGCTCTCGGCCGCGAGCACGGTGAACGATTGCACGATGCCGGGGCGCTCGGCGTTGCGTTCGACCAGCTCGGCGAGGAAATCGAGGGTGGTGGCACTACCCTGGGCGGTGGCCAGCAGGACGTCGAGGTCGTTCTGATCACGCAGTGCGAGCACATTCGCCAGCAGGGTCTGCTTATTGGGGAAATAGTGCAGCACGCCCTGCTGGCTGAGTCCGACCCGTTCCGCGACGATCGCGATGGTCGCGCCCTGGTAGCCGCGTTCGGCGAAGACCTCGAGTGCCGCCTCCAGGATGGCCCGGCGCCGATCCTCGTGACCGGCCCGGCTCGGCGGGCGTCCCTCGGCCCGCTTCATGCGGCCTGCTCTGCTGCTGCGTCCATTGTTCGCAGCGTAACGAACCGCCATTGACAGCAGCGGATTCGGCGAGTCTACTATCTACCAATGCTAGATCTAGCATCGATAGATTTCGGAGCAGTGATAGAAGTGGGTGTGTCATGTTCTTGGTGGTAGGCGGAACCGGCGTTGTCGGGCGGCACGTGGTCGAGAGAGCGGTCGAGTCGGGCGCGCGAGTGCGAGTGCTGACGCGTGAAGCGGGGCATGCGCCGTCGGGAGCTGAGGTCGCGGTGGGCGACCTGCGCGATGCCGACTCGGTGGCGACGGCGCTGGCCGGGGTCACGCGCGTGGTGTGCACCGTCCACGGCGGAGAAGGCGTGGGACGCAACGGTCCTCGCGGTATTGAGGGCGCGGCACTGCCGGGACTGATCGACGCCGCGGAGACGGCGGGTGTCAGGAATTTCGTGTACGTGTCCGCGACGAGTGCCGAAGTGGACAGTCCCGTAGATCTTTTCCGGGGCAAGGCGCAGGTGGAGGCTCGGCTGAGTCGCGGTCGGATGCCGTACGTGATTCTGCGGCCGACCCATCTGATGGAGACCTGGGTGCCGATGCTGGCCGATTCGCTGGTGAAATCGTCACGCGCACTCATCTTCGGTTCCGGGGACAATCCGGTTCCCTTCGTCTCCGGTGCCGATATCGCGTCAGCCGCAGTGCAATTCGCGGCGCGGCCCGGGAGCGGGCAAACCGTGGAACTGGGCGGGTCCGACGACTGGACGCTGCGCGAGTTGAACACGGCCATCGCGGGACGGCTCGGCATCGCGATTACCAAGGAAACCGTGCTATCGGCCCGCATTCTGCGCATGTCCGCCGCCGCGGTACGGCCGTTCAATGAGCTGCAGGCTCGTCGAATGCGGTTGGGGGCATTACTGGATTCCCGACCGCAGACCCTCGACGCGGCGGGGGCATGGTCGGAGCTCGGCATCGCGCCCACCCCGCTGTCCGACTGGCTCGACCGCCACTTGCCCGCCCGTGACGGCGTGCCGCGATGACACCCGCCCGCGCGGCGGGCGCCACCGGTCGCTGGGGTGTTGTCGTCCAACCAGGTCACGACCTCCCGATAGGCGTCCAGCAGGTACGCCAGATCGTGCCGCAGAACCAGTTGTTCAGATCGGCCGAACCGCTTGCAATCCCGCTGTTGCCGATCGCCTGGGGCTCGACCGGGGCCTGAGCCTGCTCGAGCTCGAGCGGGGCCTGAGCCTGTGCGGGAGCGACGGACATCAGCACCGCACCGGCCAGCAGGGCACCCGCGACGATGTGGCGATTGACTCGAATCATCTCAAACCCATTCTTCTTTAATAAAGTTTCGGTCACGGATATGACCTCGGTGACTGAATCGAGCACCGGGCTCCGCCCGTTACAAGCTCCAAAACCCCTGCATTGCAATAGAAGTGGATCGTCCCGCGTCTGGATTGCCTCGAGCGCCTCGAGCGCCGCGGTGAACTGCGGGCAGTCGGTACGCCGACCAGCGGTGAGCGCCAGTGACAGCAGCTTGCAGCCTTGCTCGCACGCCAGATGAGTCTTGGCGTCCAGCCACCCTCGGCGCGTCGCATCTCATGGTTCGAGGTATAGCCGTTCACACGGTAAACGTGGCCACCCCGACGTATCGTCCACAACGATCGACACGGCATCGTGGTAGTGCTCGCGCTGGTGTTCCTGCGCGAAAATCAGTGCCGCGGTGAGGCAGGCGGTGAAGTCGAACCGCGCGCCATGCAGGAACACCGACAGATGCACATCGGGGTCACCCGGTCTCGGGGAAACCTGCTCACTCATGGCCGGAGTTCCGCGGATGACCGGTGCGGGCCACTCGCATCGAGCGAGATGACACCAATTGCTTTGGCTGCCATCGTGTTTACGTTCATGGTCGGCCCTGTGCTGCTGGTGCATGTGGGGCGGTCCATCGCCGCACGGGCTGATACGGTCCCGAGCGGGCGCGGATCGCATCGACCACCACAAGCCCGGACGGCCGGAACGTGCATCGGGGCGGTTCGATCCAGCGCCGGAACTGTACGCCGATATCGACGGGCGATGGCAATGCGATGGTGCCACCGGTTCGCACCACCGACACGTTCAGCCGGAACAACTCGGCGAACAGGCGCACATCGTCGGGGATGTCCGGCCGAACGAGCAGGGTCCACCGGTTCGAGCGTGGATGCGACAGAATCGGCCCGATGTCCGAACCATGGTGTTGCATATAGGTTTTCACGGCTTTGCTGAGATCGGCAGGAAGGATGAGCGCCCACACGTACTCGGCCTTCATAATGATCCGGCCCAGGTGCGGCGGGTCGACGGTCGCGGGCAGGTCGCATACTCGCCGGTAGAAGTGGCAGCGGGACCCGGGTGTGTCCCCGAAAGGTATGTGTTCCATCGGTTTCAGACCTCTTGGTCGGGTTGCTCGGTGAGGGTTTGCCTGGGTTGCCACTCGTGTAGGGCGCGTAAGTACCGCTCGACAACATCGGCAGGGACATTGACCGCCAGCGCGGCAGGCAGGCCGACGAACGGGTTTCGATGCGGAAGCTCGTTATTCGGCATGTGCCGACCTCCTAGACCGTTTGTTGATGTTCCCCATGCCCGTACTTCCATCGCAGCGGCCCGCACCTTGCGGAGTCGGGTAGTCGCCGCCGTGCAAACAGCATGTTGTCGAGAGGCGATGTTTGGTACGCGGCGCGATTGGTTCGCGAAACTCGCGCGAAAGCACAGCAAGCCTTCTGTTGACAGAGCTACGCTCCTTCTGTTGGGGAAGGAAGCCGCATCGCAAGGCGGAAGGGGATCACAAGCCGTGACCGAAGACGATGGCGGGCCAGAGGACGACGGAACCACCCTGCCGCGTAGGCAATTGGGCCGTTTGCTGCGAGAGGCACGGACGGCGGCGGGCCTGAGCTTGGAGGTGGCAGCGCGGACTCTCGGCTGGGGTAACGCAACCATCAGCAGACTGGAGAACGGGCGCAACAAGAAGGTCAGGGCGACAGACCTTGACGCCCTGGGCGGACTGTACGGGGTCGACGCGGAAGACCTTGTGGCGTGGAAGGAACTTGCGGGATATCCTCCGGTCCGGTCCTGGCTGCGCACCTACAGTGACCTACTGGTGCCGAAGTTCAACACCTACATCGAACTCGAATCCGCCGCAAGCGAATTGGCTATGTTTCAGCCGCTCATCATGCCCGGTCTGCTCCAAACTCACGACTACGCACAGGCCATCAACCGAGCCAAGCAGCCGCCAGTCTCGGACGCGGATCTGGAACGGATGGCCGCCGTTCGAGCACGACGCCAGCATCTGCTCACGCGACCTCGAAACCCTTGCAAGCTCACGGCCGTGATCCACGAGAACGCGCTGCGGACTATTATCGGTGGCACACAGGTGATGGCTGATCAGTGCAGGCACGCAGCGGACATGAGTACGCTCGATAACATCGAGGTACGCATACTCAGGCAAGAAGCTGGCTTGCCGATTGGCAGGCTGGTCACCCCGTTCATTGTGATGACCTTCCCGAAGGACGGACAAGGCAAACGGGTGGAACCGGCGGTCATCTACGCGGAGAGTTACACAGGGGATGCGTACCTGGAGAAGCGCGACGACGTGCAACGGTGTCGGCAGACGTTCCGTACGCTGATCGGGGCGACGATGGATGCTCGGTCGAGCCGCACCCTGTTGAGAGAGATGGCAAGGAGTTATGGCTGTGAACGCTGAAGTCGACCTGACGGGGGCGAAGTGGTTCAAATCAAGCCGCAGTTCGGGGAACACCGGCGAATGCGTAGAGGTCGCGCACCTGGACGGGGGCATGGTCGGCGTACGGGACTCCAAGAATCCGACCGGCCCGGCGCTGGTCTTCACGCCTTCGGAATGGGACGCCTTCACAGCTGGCGTGAACGATGGCGAGTTCGATCGGCCCTAGACCGCAGACTGACCTACGGGGCGCACTCGAGCTGCTACGCCCCGAGGAACAGGAAGCCCCTCAGCCGAGCGAAGCCGAGGGGCTTCGTCGTTACGTCACCGCAGTGCGGCCACCACTTGGCGTGCGATGTTCTGTTCACCGAAGGTGTTGGGGTGCAAGGGGATGAAGGAGGGGGTCGACAGCGAGGGGATCAGCCCGTTGATCCACTGCTGGTCGGGTGCGGCGCACATATCGTGTCCGATGCTGGAGGTGGCGGTATCGACGAAGATCGCGCCGTGCGCGGCGGAGACATCGCGCAGTAGTGCGTTGAGGTCGACCAGCACGCCCTGGAGGTAGTCGGCGTCGCGCGGCCAGGCGGGCTGCTGCTCGGGGCAGGCGCCAGCGCGCGAGGCGGTCGGGTATCCGACGATCACGATGGTGGCTTTCGGTGCGCGCGAGCGGATTTCATCTATCGCGGTGCCGTACACCGGTGCCAGGGCTGAGGTACGTTCTGCGAAGATGTCGACCCCGCCTGTGGTGAAGGCATCCGCACATGACGTGCCATTGGGCTCCGGCAGCAGATTGCCGCACCGCAGTGCCTGCTTGGCCAGGCCGATGTCATTGCCGCCCATGGTCATGGTGACCAATGTGGTGTCGGGGGTCAGCGCATCGAACTGCGGCGCCGCGGTTCCCGAGACAACGCCGCGCTGTGCACTCGCGAGGTCGTCCAGAGTGGCCCCGCCGCAGGTGACGTCCTTGAAGGTCTCGACGCCGAGCTCCTTGGCGACCAGTGCCGGATAGTTGACCGCGGACCGCGAACAGGTGGTGAGTTCGGCCTGCGGAAACACCCCGGCGCCCGCGGCGAAGGAATCTCCCAACGCGACATAGTGGATGTCCGTCGTCGGTTCGGCAATGGCTTGCCCGGTGATTGCTGCGCCCGCCCCGAGTGTCATCGCCGATGCGATGACCGCCGGTCTCGCCTTTCTCATCAGGTGCTTCCAGCTGCCAAGAACTTGCATTGTGTCTCCTTGTGAACCCATGGCCGGACGAATTCGGGCACGTAACTCGCTACGGGGTTCGAACCTGTCGATACATCCGACCTATACGGGCAGAGTCTAGCCACGATCCGGTAATTGCGAATAACTTTCATGTTTCCCGTCGTCGGGTTTTCTCATGCGGCCGACTCGGCCGCGTGACGTTCGGCCCCGCGGTTCGAGGAATGTTGGGGGATAGGACATTTCGGCACGCCGGAGGTGAGCGGGTACCGTTCCGGATTCATGCGAAGGGGTGGGGCACTGTTGCGTTCCTCACTAATCGCCCGCAACCTGCGGAAAGTTCGACGACGTCGATCGATCGGGTTGACAGCGCCTGCTCGAACTGGCTACCGTCGCCATTGTTCGCGCTGAGTCATCGCCCGCCTCGGCATTCATGGTTGGACGGCCGTCCATATGGCCGCGCCATATGTTCCGACTGCGGGGAGGCTGTCGTTATTGCCGCACATTCGTCGCATTCACGGAGAAACTCGGCGCCTTTGTCCGCGTCCCGGTAATAAACTCTCGCGCCTTTTTCTCGACCGCCGAGATTCCATCAGTTCATATCGACGTTAGGCGCCAGGTTGTCCGTCTCGATCTCACCCGCCAAGTCCGTGGACGATCTCCCCGGCCCCACCCGGTGGCCGTTGCTGGGGAATCTCCCGCAGATGCGGCCCTCGCTGCTGCACCGTCAGTTCGACCAGTGGTGCGATGAGTTCGGCCCGCTCTACCAGCTCCAGATGCCCGGGCGGCGCATTGTCGTCGTCAGCGATCCCGACCTGAATCGCGAGATCTTCCGGGACCGCCCCGGCGGGTTCCGGCGGCAGTCGGCGATCGAATCGGTCATGGACGAGATGGGATCCAACGGACTGTTCTCGCTGGAGGGTGAGGCGTGGCGACTGCGCCGCAAGCTGGCGATGCCCGCCTTCAACGCCGCCCACCTGCGCAGCTTCCATCCCAGCCTGGAGACGATCACCGGACGTCTGCAGCGACGCTGGGAACAGGGCTTGCCCGAGGACATTCGTGGCGACCTGACCCGGTACACGGTGGATGTCACCGCCAAACTGACCTTCGACTACGACATCAACACAATCGAACAGTCCGGCGATATCATCCAGCGGCATCTGGAGCTGATCTTCCCGCTCATCAACCGGCGGATCAACAGCCCCATCCCGTACTGGCGCTACGTCAAACTCCCCGACGACCGGGCGCTGGAGCGCGCACTCGCCGCGCTGCGCACCGACCTGACCGGCGTCATCAGCCGGGCGCGCGCGAATCTGCCGGATAAGCCGACCAATTTCATCGAGGCATTCCTGCTGGCGCAGGACGGGAGCACCGCCTTCACCGATGACCAGCTGTTCGCCGAGGCGCTCACCATCCTCATCGCCGGTCAGGACACCACCAGCAATGCGATGGCCTGGCTGCTGTACCACCTGGCGGGCAATCCCGCTGTGCAGGAACGCATTCGGGAGGAAGTCGCGCAGATACCCTCCGCGCTGGACCGGCAGCCGTATCTGGAAGCCGTTGTCGCCGAATCGATGCGGCTGCGCCCGACCACACCCATTGTCGGGCTGGAGGCCATCGAGGACACCACCATCGACGGTGTGCGCATTCCGGCGGGCACCTGGGTGATCGTCAATGTGCAGCATGCGAGCGTGCAGGAGACGAACTTCGCGCACCCGCTGCGCTTCGATCCGGACCGCTGGCTGAACACCGGCCACGGCACGCATCGGCCCGAGGTCTCCACGCCCTTCGGCTCGGGTCCGCGCTTCTGCCCCGGGCGCGGCTTGGCGATGTTGGAGATCAAGAGCGTCACCGCCATGGTCTGCCGCAACTTCGATGTGCGCCTGCCAGCTGGTGCGCAGCCGCCGAAGGACCGCTTCCATTTCGCCGTCATCCCCATCGATCTCGATCTGGACCTGACCCGGCGCGCCGTCGCCGCGTCCTGACTGCTGAGGAACTAGATGTCGTTGCATCGACTGACCGCGACCGACGGAGTCTGGCTGTCGCTCGAATCGCCCGATATGCCGATGCATATCGCCTTCCTGCTGGAGTTCAGCGCGCCCGAGGGCGGTGCGGCGCAATTCCTGCGGCAGTGGCGGGCCGGACTGGACGCACCGGCGAGCCTGCCGCAACCGTGGAACTTCGTGCCGTTGAAGTTCCCGCCGCCCGGTGTCGCGGCGCTGGTGCGCGAGGTCGACGATATCGACCTCAGCGAGCACATCCGGGAATGGACACTGCCGGAGCCGGGCAGTCAGGACCAGTTGACCGAGCTCGTGTCGACGATCCATCACAAGCAGCTCGATATGAGCCGTCCGCCATGGGAATTGCACGTCATCGAGGGACTGGCGCAGGATCGCTTCGCGCTGCTGCTCAAGGTGCATCACAGCCTGCTCGACGGCGCATCGGCCATGCGGCTGTTCACCGATACCTTCACCGAGGACGAGACCGCACGCGATGTGCCGGACCTGTTCACGGTCCGCCCCGCCGCCGAGTCGGCGGAAACCGCTGTGCCCAAGGCGAATTTGTTCAGTGCCCTGCTCGATGCGCTGACCGGCCTGCTGGCCTTGGTGCGCGGCGTCGGATCCGCCGCCCGTGACGCCTACCGGCGGGCACGCGGCGATAAGACCATGGCGCAGAAGGCCTATCAGCAGCCCGACACCATCCTGAACGGCACCATCACCGGTGCGCGCGATCTGTCCAGACGGCGCTATGACCTCGCGCTGTTCAAGCGACTGGCGAAGGCGGGTGACTGCACGATCAACGACATTGTGCTGTACCTGGTGAGTACCGCGCTGCGCGACTATCTGTCCAACCACGCCACCCTGCCCGAGACCTCATTGACCGCGGGCGTGCCCACCGATCTGCGCGAGGAGGACGACGGCCGCGTCGGCACCCGCGCGGGCATGATGTTCACCGCGCTCGGTACCGATATCGCCGATCCGCGCGATCGGCTCAGCGCGGTCAAGTACTACATCCGTGCCGCGAAACAGCATATGGGCGCGATGGCACCGAATGCGGTCATCGGCTACGGACTCGCGGTCACCCTGCCGTGGATTCTCGGCCTCAGCTTCGGCTTCACCAATACCGCCGCCTCGCACCCGATGGGCATCTCCAATGTGCCGGGACCGCGAAACCCGTTGTACTGGAACGGTGCTCGGCTGGAGACGATCTATCCGATTTCGCTGCTGATGCACGGCAACCCGCTGAACTTCACCTGCATCGGCTATTCGGGCGGGTTGCATTTCGGTGTGCTCGGGGTCCAGGACAAGCTGCCGCCGATGGCATATCTCACCGCGGCGATGGATACCGCACTCGATGAACTCACCGACCTGCTCCTACCGGACAATGTCCGCGCCGCGGGGTGATGTCCATGTCGAACTACGATGTGGCGATTATCGGCTCGGGATTCAGCGGGCTCGGCGTCGCGGTGAACCTGCGCCGCCTCGGCAATGACAATTTCGTCATCCTCGAACGCGCCGCGGCCATCGGTGGCACCTGGCGCGATAACGTCTATCCCGGCTGCGCGGTGGACGTGCCCTCGGTGCTCTACTCGTATTCCTATGCGCCGAACACGGATTGGACCCGCGTCTACGCGACCCAGCCCGAATTGCGCGCCTATACCGAGAATATTGTCGACACCTTCGATCTGCGGCGGCATGTGCAGCTGAGCAGCGATGTCGCCGAGGCCGATTTCGACGAGGCCGCCGAGCAGTGGGTGCTGCGGTTGACCGACGGCAGGCTGATCCGGGCTCGCGCCGTCGTCATGGGCTATTTCTCGCTGCATGCCGAGGCGATTCCGGATATTGCGGGTCGGGCCGACTTCACCGGGCCGCAGATGCATTCGAGCAAATGGGATCCCTCGTTCGAGCCGGAGGGCAAGCGGATCGCGGTGGTCGGCGCCGGGGCGAGTGCGGTGCAGATCGTGCCCGCGCTCGCCGAGAGCGCGGCCGAGCTCCTATCGTTCCAGCGCACCCCGGCCTGGGTGATTCCGCGCCTGGACCGGCCGATTCCGCCGACGGTACGCAAGATTTTGCGGTACGTGCCGCCGATCCGGCTGGCTGCACGCGGATTCGTCTTCCTATTCCTGGAGACGATGCACTTCGCCGAATTCCATCCTCGGCTGGTGTCGGTCTATGAGCGGCTGGTCCGTCGGGTATTGGCGCGGCAGGTGCCCGATCCCGAAGTGCGGCGCAAACTCACGCCCGACTACGCGTTCGGCTGTAAGCGGCCGATGGTCTCCGATGAGTACTACCGGTCGTTCGCCCGTCCGAATGTGCGGTTGAGCACCGAGAAGATCACCGAGATCACCGCCACCGGCATCCGCACCGCCGACGGTCAACTGCACGAGGTCGACGCGATCGTGTGGGCCACCGGATTCCATGTCCAGGATTCGATCGCGCACTTCCCGGATTTCCGGACCGCGCAGACCTCGACCCGCAAGAAGTTCCAGCGCGACGGATTCCGCGCCTATCGCGGCATCGCGTTCGCGGGTCTGCCGAATCTGTTCGCGATCACCGGACCGAATACCGCGCTGCCGCATACCTCGCAGTTCCTCGCCATCGAACCGACCACAAAGCTGGTCGCACGGACCATCGAATACATGCGGGCCAGGCGAATTCGCCGCTACAGCCCGTCCGAACAGGCCGAGCGCGCATGGGTCACCCGCGCGCGCGAATTGCTCAGCACCCGGGTGTGGTCGACCGGCGGCTGCACCAGCTACTTCATCGATGAGGACGGCACCAACACGCTGACCTGGCCGGGTGGGACCTGGAGCGTCCGACGCGACCGGCGTCGAATTCGACCGCAGGACTGGGACACCGGAGCTCTTCGCCGTTCCGCATAACAGAATCCAATTCCATAGGGGAGGCCTTGTGCACCGCACACGATTCGAATCGATCGGCTCGTATACGCCGACATCGATAGTGTCCACCGACGAGCTGATCAATAGTCTGGCGGTGCCGAGGTCACTGAAGTTGGAGGCGCTCACCGGTATTCGCAATCGGCGCGTCTACAACTGCGATCCGGACGCCTACGAATCCTCCTTCGACTTGGCGCGCAATGCGATCGACGACTGTCTGGCGCGCTCCGGCTACGCCGCGGCCGAACTCGATATCGTGATCTCCGCATCGATCACCCGAACCAAAGGGGCCGGGCAGTTCTGCTTCGCGCCGTCCTTCGCGCTGATGCTGCGCAATGCCATCGGCGCGCAGGCGGCCCGCTATTTCGATGTTTCCAACGCCTGTGCGGGCATGGTCACCGGAATCATGGTGCTGGACCGGATGATCAAGGCCGGTGTGGTCCGCAATGGTCTGGTGGTCAGCGGTGAACAGATCACCCCGATCGCCGAGACCGCGGTTCGCGAGATCAGCGAACCCTATGATCCGCAGTTCGCGGCGCTGACCGTCGGTGACGCCGCGGTGGCGGTGCTGCTGGACGGTCGCGGTGACGACGCCGATGAAATCCACTACGTCGAGCTCATGACCTCGGCCGAGGGCGCCGAACACTGCATCGGTATGCCGAGCGACCGCTCCAATGGCATGGCGATGTATACCGACAACCGCGCGATGCAGACCGAGGACCGCTACCGCCAGGGCATCGCTCGGCTGGAGGACTATCTGCGCGGCAACGGAAGCGACTGGCGCAATGAGGAATACGACTTCTGGATCCATCACCAGTTCAGCGCGCCCGCGATCGAGTACATCGCGAAACTGGCCGAGGAACACTTCGCCACGCCGATGCCCGAGGCGCTCAATGTGCTACAGGAGTACGGCAATACGGCTTCGACATCGCATTTCCTGGTGCTGCACGAACATCTCGGGCGCAAGCACATTCCCCAGGGTTCCAAGGTGCTGATGATCCCCTCGGCCTCCGGCACGGTCTCCGGATATCTGGCGGCCACGATCTCGCGATTGGCGGCGTGAGCCATGCCGACAACCATCATCGCCGCGGCGACCAATACCGACACCGATACCGGCAGCTACTTCGAACATGCCGCACGTGCCGCCCGAGAGTGCCTGGAGCGCGCGGATATCGCACCCGATCGGGTGGGCATGCTCATCAACGCGGGCGTCTACCGGGACAGCAATATCGTCGAACCCGCCGTTGCGGCGCTGGTGCAGCAGCGCATCGGTATGGGCCTGCGCTATGCCTCGGGCAATGTGCCCTCGTTCTCGTTCGATCTGATGAACGGCGCGGGTGGCGTGGTACACGCGCTGGCCGTGGTCGATTCGTTCTTCGCATCCGACGCAATCGACCACGCGCTGGTCATCGCCGGTGACACCCATCCATCGACACAGTTCCAGGTGTCCGACTTCCCATATACCAGCACCGGTGCGGCACTGCTGCTCGCACGAGACGGTGCTGCGGGCGGTTTCGGCGGCCTGTACACCGCAGAGCCGGACGACCCCGTCGAACCGCTCGGGTTGGTGCCGCTGAGCGAGGTCGGCACCCAGGGACGCTCGACAATGGTCGTGCGCGCCGATGCCGGCGATCCACTGCATTGGGCCACCAGTGCGGTGCGCGCCTGCATTACCGGCGAAAGCATCCCCACCGCAGACTTTTCGGCGGGTTCGGCGGTGCTGCTGGCCCCGGAGCCGGTACCCGGCTTCGCGAAACTGCTCGCCGCCGCCCTGGATCTACCGAGTGAATCGGTGCTCGCGCTCCCGCCCGAGGTGGGCGATCCGCACACCGCCGCACCGATTTTCGGCTACACCAGCGCCCAAGGCAGCTTCGACACCCTACGAACAGTGCTGTTCCTGACGGCCGACGGCAGCTCGGCCGCCTGCCTGCCCTACCACCCATCGACCGAAAGGCCGTGATATGTGCGGCATCAACGGAATAGTCGACTTCGCCGCCCCGGTCGACCCGACCCCCATCGGGGCGATGAACGAAATCCAACGCCATCGCGGCCCCGACGGTTTCAGCACCTGGCACACCCACAATGTCGCCTTCGGCTTCCAGCGCCTGGCCATCGTCGATGTAGCGCACGGCGCCCAGCCCGCCCGCAATGAGGACGACACCATCCATGTCGTCTTCAACGGTGAGATCTACAACCATCGAGAACTGCGCAGCGGCCTCGCCGCGCGCGGGCACCAGTTCCGCAGCCACTCCGACGCCGAGGTGATCCCGCACCTCTACGAGGAGTACGGCACGGGCTTCGTCGAGCGCCTGGACGGCGATTTCGCCATCGCGCTGTGGGACGCCCGCCGGGAACGGCTGCTGCTCACCCGCGACCGGGTCGGCGTGAAACCGCTGTTCTACCACCAGTCCGGCAGCCGGGTCGTCTTCGCTTCGGAGATCAAGGGCATCTTCGCATCCGGGCTGGTCGAGGCGTCCATGGACCCGCAGGGGCTCAGCGACTGCCTGTTCTACGGGCACACCATCGCACCGCGCACCTTCTGGCAGGGCATCGACGATCTGCCACCGGCGACCATCGTGACCATCGATCGCCGCGGCACCTCCCAGCAGCGCTATTTCACGCCGTTCCTGCGCCGCGATCCGGATGCGCCGCTGCTCACCGGCCGGGCCGCGATCGAGCGGTTCGACGCGGCCTTCACCGCCGCGGTGCGCAAGCGTCTGCCCGACGAGGTGCGGGCCGGAGTCGCGTTGAGCGGCGGCCTGGACAGTTCCGCCATCGCCGCGGTCGCGGCTCGTCGCTGCGACGCACCGCTGACCACCGCGAGCATCCGTCTCACCGGCGAAGTACTCGATGAGACCCCGATGTCGCGGCTGGTCGCACAGTCGCTCGGCGTGCCCAATGACGAGGTCGAGATGACCGGCGCGCGAGCCTGCGAACTGCTGCCGAAGAGCCTGTGGCACTTCGAATCACCGTTCTGGTACGGCGCGGTCGCCACACCCTTCCTCGAGCTGACCGAATTCGCTCGGCGCAAGGGCCTCAAGGTCGCCATGAGCGGTGACGGCTCCGATGAGCTGTTGGCGGGCTACGACTTCTACCGGCTGATGAAGCTGAGCGCCCGGTTCGAACAGCTGAAGTTGGGCCGGGCCCAGACTGCGATCTGGCGCAATGCCACCAAATGGGTCGGTGCGCCATCGGGTCTGGACGACCACATCGTGTCCGTCGCGGGACGTCGTCCCGAATACACCGCGCGCTACGGCGAGGTGCCGCCCTGGATCTACCTGTGGAGCGCGCTCGGCGACACCACCGGCCCCATTGCGCCCGAGGGCCTCCCGGTGCCCTCGGCACTGGCCCCGCCACCGCGGCACGACAGGTTGCGCCGCCAACTGCATTTCGAGTTCTACACCCGCCTGCCGCACTGGGTACTGCCGATCTCGGACCGCCTGGGGATGGCCAACAGCATCGAGGTCCGGGTGCCCTATCTCGACCGCGATGTCATCGATGTGTGCGCCGATCTGTCACCGGAGATGCTGGTGCACTGGGGAACCGAGAAATACGCGCTGAAGCGGGCGACCGCCGATGTGCTGCCGAAGCAGATCGTGCGCAGGCGCAAGAAGCCGTTCATGACGCCGGTCGGTCCGTGGTATCTCACCGGTTCCGGTGCGGATCTCGCGCACGATCATCTGTCTCGGGATTCGGTGCGCCGCTATGGGATCTTCGATCCGGTTGCCACGGAACGAATGTGGCGCACCGCGGTCGATCGATCCGGAACCTGGGCCGCCACGGCCGCGGAATGGGGCTGTCTGGCCGTCATGTCCACGCATCTCGTGCTCGATCAATTCCGGTCGGTCGGCGCGAGTACGCCCGCAGCGCGGATGGGGGTGGCGTGATGAAGTCCGCCGCGGCGCACGAATACGCACTGCACGGATTCGCCCAGCCCGCATTGCCTTTGGTGCTCGCGGCCGGATCGCTGATCAAACCGATCCGGCGCGTGCCCAAACTCGGCTGGCTGGTCGCGGATCCGGAGCTGGCACGCCAGATCCACGGCGATACCGAACACTTCAGCATTATCGGCGACGGCGCCTCAGGGCACTGGTGGGGCCAGATGCTCGGCGATTGGGTCTTCGAGCTGTTCGAGGGCCAGCCGCATGTCGAATTTCGCGCGAAGGTCCGCGACCTGTTCACCCCGGAACGGTCGAGGGTAATTACCGAACGGTCCGTGGGGCCGATGCTGCGCAAACTCACCGACGACCTTTCGGCCGGAAAAACCGTTGATATGGCACAGTTCTCGCGCGAGTTCACCGGCCGCAGCATGGCGGAGCTGGTCGGCCTGCCGGTCGACGATTCCCCAGCCGCATACGAAGAACTGTTCGGCTTGGTCGAGGCGATGGCCAACCTCGGCAAGGGCAATTACGACACCACCGTGGTGTCCGAGCGCAACATGCGCAAGGGACGTGCGGTGGCCGATCGCATCGCCGCATCGGTGCCCGCCGTGTACGAAACCGCCGACCCGAGCACCACCATCGGGCGCAGTCGCGAACTCGGCCTCGGACCCGAGGTCACCCGCCGCATGGCGGCCTTCCTGGTCGTCGCCGGAACCGCGACGCTGGCGAGCACCCTGGGCCGAATGGTGGCACTGCTGCACGATAGCGGAGCGCAGCACGACCTGATCGAGGACCGGAGCTTGATTCCGGACGCGGTGCGCGAGGCGCTGCGGGTCACCAGTTCCATGCCGATCGTCGGGCGCGGTGTCGTCGAGGATATCGAGTTGGCCGGTAGGCGGTTACGCGCGGGAGACCGGGTGAAGATCATGACCTGGTCGATCAACAATGCGGCGGGTGGCTATGACCTGCATCTGGGCAAGGTGCACCAACTGCGGCAGCTCTGGTTCGGCGGCGGCAGACATATCTGCCTCGGCGCGAGTCTGACCCATGTCGAACTCGCGGCGGTACTGGAAGCCATGACCGCGCCCGGTCGCCCGTGGCGGATTACCAAACGGCGCTACCGCACGAATGTGTTCGTTCCGCTCTACCGGCGACTGGAGATTGCCCTGGTCTGATTTCGGTGCCCTTGCCGCGCAGCCGGTTCCAGGGAGAATGCTTGGCAACTTATTCTGGGTTCGCGGGCCTTGGTTCGCTGTACAGAGCGTTGCCGTGCGTCGTGGTTGCACACCAACCGTGATGCACGTTAATGTACCAACTCGTTGATGGGAACGAAGTAGTTCCTCATTGCCGGGAGGGTTTGGCAAGCATGATCCGACGTCGACGTCAGATTAAGGCAGTGGCTGCTGCCATAGCCACGATCACCGTGTTTGCCGGAGCCGTCGTCGCGGCCGCGCCGACCCAGGCGACGCTGGGGCTCGATGCCCAGTTCACCGCGACTCATGCCGGGCCGCAACAGTATCCGAACGTCTATATCGACTGGGACGTCCCGATCACCATGAGTGACGGCACGGTATTGAAGGCCAATGTCTACCACCCGGCGGACGCGTCCGGCCGACCGATCGTCGAACCGACGCCGACCATTGTGAACCTGACGCCCTACACCAAATTGGTGGCGAATATCGCCGACTCCGTCCTGGCCATACCCGGTCTGGCCGAGCCGCTGATGCAGGCGCTGCACGGTTTCGATCTCTCGGCCTATGGTCTGAGCGGAATCAGTGATCTGGCACAGGCTTTGGCGGGCGGCACCGCACGTACCTTCGCGGTGGATCGCAAACTGGTGCAGAGCGGCTACACCCAGGTGGTCGTCGATGTCCGCGGCACCGGTTTCTCACAGGGCACCTGGCAGGTATTCGGCGAGCGCGAGCAGCAGGACGGCGTCGAGGTGGTCGACTGGGCGGCGGCGCAGCCGTGGTCCAGCGGCAAGATCGGCATGAGCGGCATCTCCTACTCGGCGATCAACCAGTTGCAGACCGCCGAGCGCAGACCCGCCGCGCTGCAGGCGATCTTCCCGATCGTGCCGGGCAGCGATCTGATCCGCGATGTGGCCGCGCCCGGCGGCGCACTCGGCATCGGGTTCATTCCGGAGTGGCTGCTCGCCGTCGACGGTTCGAAGCTGATTCCGGATGTGGTGTCGATGCTGGCCGGGAAGTTCGACTGGACCTGGCTGGCCGACCGCGTCCGTGACCCGTTCACCTTCTTCAATATGATCATCATGGCCCTCGGCACGCAGAGCATGGATGATATTCCGGCCGAGATGTATTCGGTGCTCGACGACCAGAGTCCATTGCGCACGGCCTGGATCGGACATCCCGAGCGAATCGATGTGCCGACCTTCGTCTATGGCGGCTGGCAGGACATTTTCGCCTACTCCGCGCCGCGGGTCTACAACGCGATCAGTATCCCGGACAGCCAGAAGAAGCTGGTGATGGACAACAACTATCACATCACCACCGGCTCGGGCATGGGTGACGCCGACGGACCGGCCGCCCTCGATGTGCTGCAGCGCGCATGGTTCGACAAGTGGCTCAAGGGCATCGACAACGGCATCGATGACTACGACCAGGTGACCCTGTGGCAGCAGGGCGGCGGCTGGACGCACACCTCGAGCTTCCCGCGTCCCGATATGGATTACCGCCGTATGTATTTGAACGCCGCGACCTCGGGTACCGCGCCGGGCAGCGCCTACGACGGCAGCCTCAGCACCGAGCCGGGCGGGCCCGCGCGGGTATCGATCGCGCCCGGCCTGACCACGCTCTGCTCGCGCGACGGTGCCCAGGGCACCGCGGGCATCGTGCCGCTGCCGGATATCTGCACCAAGGATTCTCGGATCGCCGAGACCAACGGCCTGACATTCACCAGCGCGCCGGTGAGTGTGGCGACCCCCATCTCCGGCCCGATCGCGGTGCACCTGAATACGGTCTTGGACGCCACCGACGGCTACTGGACGGTGACGCTGAACGATGTTGCGCCGGACGGACGTTCGACGCAGTGGACGCACGGCCAGCGGACCGCGTCGCTGCGCGCGGTCGACGAGAGCAAGGCCAGCCGCTCGGCGAACGGCGACTATACCGATCCCTATCCGTACCTGACGCTGGACACCCGCGAGCCGATCGTGCCCGGCCAGCCGACGGTCATCGATATCGGCATGCTCGCCACCGACGGCGTACTGCAACCGGGACACCGGCTGCGTGTCGACGTCTTTGCCGGGAACTTCCCGAGCAGTCTTCCGCTGCGCCCCTTGCTGAACGAGAGCGGTCTGCGACCGCAGCACATCGAACTGGATCCGAATCAGCCGAGCTGGGCGAACATTCCGGTCGGGGGCGAGCCGGGCTGGTGATTCAGACCGGGCCGGAGCCGAGCAATACCAGCGCGGCGCGCGTGAGTGTGGGCGCCAACGCGGGTAGCTCCTGCGGCCCGGATTCGATCAGGGTGGCCCTGACCCGATCGTCGATGCCGCCGAGCAGCACATCGAGCAGTCCGGGATCGGGTTCGGCGCGAACTTCGCCCGCGCGCACACCGATTCGCGCCGCCGCGACCATGCGGTAGCCGAACATGCGGTGCGTGCGGGCCCGGCGGGCGATGAGTCCCGGTCCGGCGGCGAGGGTTTCGATATGCAGCGCCCGCGCCGCCGCCGGTTCGGCGGCCAGGAACTCCAGATACGTCCGCAGCGTCGTGCGCACCAGTTCGACGAAGGTATCCGCGCCCGATTCGGCGACCACGCGGTCGAGTTCACGGGTGATCACGTCCACCGCGAAATCGAATGCGGCGGTGAAGCATTCCTCTTTGCTCTCGAACAGCCCGTAGAACGTCCGCCGCGCCACCCGCGCCCGGCCGACGATATCGGTAATGGTGGTCGGGCCGTAACCCAACTCCGCGACCGCCTCCAATGCGGCGATATAGAGCCGTTCGCGCTGTGACGTCGCGACCTCGTCCCGGGTCAATCGATGCGGCCCCCGGGGCAGGCGTTCCGGAGAAGCGCTGGTCAACACGGTCATAATGTCGACGATTCTGCCACACCAGGCACTTTCGCCCAGATGTTGCGGCCAGGCGCGAGAAACCGGCTCAGTGCAGGGCGCTGCCCTCGAGCCACTGATCCCAGGGCAGGCCCCAGTCGCCGTTCTGCCAGACCTCGAGCGGTGCGCCGCCGGTATTGCGGACCTCGACGACATCGCCGGGAATCGCAAAGTTGAAGAACCACTGGGCATTGGTCGCGCTCAGGTTGAGGCAGCCGTGTGAGAGGTTCTGGCTGCCCTGCGCCCAGACGGTGGAGTCGAGCTGGTGCAGATAGATTCCGTCGGTGCTGATGCGGGTGGCCCAGCCGATGGCCTCCTTGTAGCCGAGCCGGGAATTGACCGGCAGGCCATAGGTGGAGGAGTCCATGATCACCGGGTTGCCCTTGTCCATCACGGTGTAGATGCCCGGTTGGGTCCAGAAGCTGAGCGTCTTGCCCGCGATCACTTCACTGCCGCCCCTGCCCATCGAGGTCGGCATGGTGCGGACCAGATTCCCGTTCTCGAAGACCTGAACCTGTTTGGTGTTGTCGTCGGCAATGGAGACGTGCGAGGGGCCGATGGTGAAGGTGGTCTTGCTGTCCTCCTGGCCGTACAGGCCGCCGCCGAGGTCCGCGCCGTAGATATTGGCCGCGACGGTCACCTTGGTACCCGGTGCGTAGTACTGCTGCGGCCGCCAGTGTGCGTTGCGCTTGTCGAGCCAGTACCAGGAACCCTCGACCGGCGGGTCGGTGGTCACCGAGAGCCGCTTCTCGGCGACGGCCTTATCGGGGACGTCCTCGTCGAAATGCGCGACGACGACGGTGCCGACGCCGAAGGTGCCGCCGTCGGCCAGCGGGGTGCCGCCGGTGGTGGTCAGATACACCTTGGTCTGGTTGTTGGGCGCGAGCGTGCTGAAGGTCGAGGTGGTCGGGCCGACGCGGCCGGTGATGGTGAGGCTTTCGGCGGAGATCGTGTAGGTGTGCCCGTATCCGAGCGGTTCGGCGGGCTTCCAGGCCGTCTTGTCCGGGGTGTAGATGCCCTCGACCGACCGGCCCGCCTCATTGGTCAGGGTTACCGAACTCAGCAAGCCGTCGTTCGCGGTCACCACGACCGGCGCGAGCGGATCGATACCTTTGCCACCGTTCGGGGTGATGGCGATCGGGGGCAGCGGCGGCCCGGCCTGGGTGGTCGGTGCTTCCGGTTCGGCCGAACATCCGGCCGTTATCAGCGCCGTCACCAACGCAAAACCCGCAGCTGCTCTCCACCGGAAACGGCGACTCGACATGACTCTCCTGTGTTTCGCCGTGCGTTCCCTGCGGCGCACCTAACGACGTACTGGCCCCTGCCGTAGTTTACCGGCCGTTTCGCGGTGACTTCTCCGCTGAAGATGTGACCTGCGCCGATATGCGGATCAGTTGACGCAGGGCACAGAGCTGCCGATCGTGGTCGCGACCGGCTTACCGGAATCGGGTACTGGCAGGGCGGAGGTGGTGGCTTTGGCGGTGGTGGTCGGGGTCGCGCTGGAGGTCGGCGTGAGTTCGGCGGGCATGGTGAAGTCGCTGGCGATGACGACGGCGATATGACCCGCTTCGACATTCGGCGATGCCGTGGCGGTGAGGCCGAGGGTATCGGCGAGTTGCGTGGCATCGGCCTGCGCGCCGAGACCATAGGTGATCGTGGTGGTCGCACCGTCGGTCTGCGTGCCATTGCCCACGATGCCCTGCGGATAGCCGCGTTTGGTGAGTGCGCCGGAGAGCTGGGCGGCCCGGCCGGGGTAACCGCTCGCATTCTGGACATCGACGATGCTGGTCGGGGTGTGCACCGGTGTCGTCGGCGCGGCCTCGATGCCGAAGGCGGCGCGCACTTCCTTCTTGATGGCCGCCGGATCGACGATATTGACGTCCTGACCGTCGATAGTGTCGTAGCGCAGCACCGGCAGGGTCCGGAATTCGACCGAGATCGAGCCCGCCGCGCCGAGGTCGCGGGCGAAATCGAGCAGATTCCAGCCGTCGGACAGCACGATATCGCGGTGCGCCACATCCATCAGGCCGGAGAGCTTGCCGAAATTGGTCAGGGTGCCGGTTTCCTTCAACGATTTGGCGACCGAGGTCAGGAAGGCCTGCTGGCGGTGGGTGCGGTCGAGGTCGCCGTTCTCCAGCCCGTGCCGCTGGCGCACGAACGACAGCGCGTTCGCGGCGTCCAGGTGCTGCGGGCCCGCGGGGAAGACCGCGCCGGAGTAGTAGCTGTCGTCGACCGCGTGATTGAGGCAGACGTCGACGCCGCCGAGCTTGTCCGCCAGGTCGTAGAAGCCGACGAGCGAGATCTCGGCGAAGCGGTCGATGGGGACGCCGACCAAGTTGCGCACGGTCTGCACGATCGATGCGCGGCCCGCCTCACGGCCCGCACGCTCGAGGGCGACCTTGTCCTTTTGGCCCGAATTTTCCAGTTTGGTCTCGGTGGCGGCCTTTTTCAGCCCGTAGGCCTCCTTGATCTTGGCGTGGTCGTAGCCGGGGATGCCGGAGACCGCGACATAGTCGTCGCGCGGAATGGAGAAGGCGACGATCTTGTGCATATCGGCGGGAATATGCAGCAGAATGAGCGAATTCGCGTTGTATCCGCCGTTCTCGCCGTCACCCGCGTGCAGCTGGTCCAGGATCTCCTTCGGCAGATCCTTGCCGTCGAGGTCCTTGCGGGTGTCCAAGCCGATCAGCAGGATATTGAGGTCGCCGCCGAGTGACCGCGGCGCGTCCTTGCCGATCGCATCGGTATGGGTGAAGCCATTGTCGAATTCGGTCTTGGCCGACCAGGCGAATCCGGTGCCGGAGAGCACGGCGAGGGCGGCCATCGAGACCAGGACGCGCGTCGCGATCTTCGCCGCGCGGCGGCCGCGGTGTCGGTGGGGGCCCGCGTGCCGGTGCCGGGCATGGCGCGCGCTCGGCCCGATCTTGGGCAGCTCGACGGTGTCGTCATCCATGGCGCCCGACTCGGTCCCGGATCATTTTCGCCGCCTCAACTCTCGTCTCGACTCATTCGACACAGCGCACGTCCGGGATTACCCGCTACCGACCAGTTGTCACGCTCAACCTTCCCAGTGATACCGGCTGCACCCGGCGCAGGCAAGAATCGGACATTGTGACCTGCGGAGATTCGTGTCTAGGGTCATAGTCATGACTGGTCGCTTACTTCTCGTCCTAGGTGCCGGTCCCGGCGTCGGGCTATCCGTCGGCCGCCTTTTCGCGCGTGACGGATATACGGTTGTACTGGCATGCCGCTCGGCCGAGGAGGCCGAGCCATTGGCGCGGGAACTGCGGGCGGAGGGGTTTGCCGCCGAGGGGGTCGGTGTCGATCTGGCCGATCCCGCCGACATCACCCGCACCGTGACCCAGGTGGGTGAGCGGCATGGTCGGATCGATGTACTGCACTTCAACCCGAGTATTTTCCGGGAGGCGGATCCGTTGACGCTGACCGTCGCGGAGTTGATCGAGGATTTCACCATCGGTGCCGCGGCGCTGCTGCCCGCGGTACAGGCCGCGCGGCCGTTCTTCGCCGATGCCGCGCGGGTGCTGGTCACCGGCAGTGCGGCGGCGGACCGGCCCTGGAATCAGGCCGCATCGCTCGGCGTGCAGAAGGCGGCGGTGCGCAATCTGGTCACCAGCCTGGACACCACCTTGGCCCCCGAGGGCCATCGCGCGGTTGCGGTGCAGATCAATGGCGTCCTCGGCGAGGGCGCGTTCACCAGGGATCGGGTGGCCCAAGCGCTGCACGCGGCCGCCATCCGCGCCCCCGATGACTGGACGCCGCACGTCGCCTACGAGGGCTGAGGTGATGTGACGCGCCGACCTGCGACTCACCCGCTCGGGATGCTGCTTCGAACCGAACGGTCTCTATTCCGGTATCCCCGTTCGCACCGGTGATCATCGGCCGAGCGGGCCGTAGCAAGGGAGGATGTATGCGGCGGTTCGCGGTAACGGCGGGTTTGGTCATTGCGCTGGTGATCTCGATGCTGCCGAGTCTGGCTACGTCCACCGCCGAACCGGGTCCGCTGCGTGTCGAAGTGCTGCGAGTCGGGTTCGAGGCGCTGGTCAGGTCGACCGCCGTTCCCGGTGGGCAGCTGGTCCTGACCGCTGACGGCAGGGATACCCAGATCAACAGCGGCGTAGGCGATCTCGCGACGGGCGCCGCGTTCCCGGATACCGCGCAGGTCCGGATCGCCAGCAATACCAAGACATTCGTGGCGACAGTGGTGCTGCAATTGGTGGGAGAGGGGCGCGTTGAACTCGACGCTCCGATCGAGCGGTACCTCCCGGATGTGGTGCGTGGTCCCGGCGGCGACGGGAATCTGATCACCGTCCGAAATCTGTTGCAGCACACCAGCGGTATTCCCGATTACCTGACCCGATTGGATCTGGACTCCCCGGAGGCATTGCGGCGGTACCAAACCGCTGATCAGTTGATCCGGCTCGGTCTGGACGCACCGTCGCGATTCGCTCCCGGCTCGGCTGTCGGCTACTCCAACACCGACTACCTGCTGGCCGGGAAGCTGATCGAGCAGGTCACCGGCCAGCCGGTGGGTGATGAGGTGACCAGGCGCATTCTGCAGCCGCTCGGATTGCGTGACACCTACTGGCCCGCGTTCCCATTGGAGACCGTGATCCGCGGCCCGCACCCGCGCGGATATCAGAATTTCAACGGCACCCTGGTCGACATCACCGATATCGACCCGGGCTGGGGCCTGGCCGATGGCGCGCTGGTCTCCACGGGCGCCGACCTGAACCGCTTCTTCGAGGGACTGCTCGCCGGAGGACTGCTCGCCCCTGCGGAACTCGCCGAGATGCAGCGCACGAGACCGACCAACAATCCGGCGCTCCCCAACGATATCGGCCTCGGTCTGTTCCACCGCACCAGCTTCTGCGGCGTAGATATCTGGGGCCACGGCGGCGCCATGGACGGAACCTTCGTCTACGGCGGGTACACCGCGGCCCGCTCTGTCACCTTCAGCCTCAACCAACTCCCGCCATTGTTCGGCCTGATGCACAAGCCCGGCATGGATGGTCTGGTAGACGCCGTCTTCTGTGGATAGTCCGGCTGGCCGAGCACGGACCGACCGGACGCTGGCCTCGCACTCGGCCAGCGACCGGTTGTCGCCGAAACGATTTCGGTTAGTTCGGCTGTGCTGCGGTGGTCGGCGCGGGCTGAGTGGTCGTGGTCGGCGCGGGTTGGGTGGTCGTCGGCTTATCCGCGAACCGGGTGGTGCCGTCCGGGGCCAACATCGTGTTGACGAAATCCACGCCAGTGGCCAGTAGCGTTGGACCACCCACGACAATCGTTCCGATGATCCCGCCGACCGTCGCACCGGTAGTGAGTCCGCCGATGCAGCCCGCGGCGATGGTGACCACGCAGCCGATGACCGCGCCGATGGCGGTGCCGACGAAGCTGCCGATCGCCGTGGCCAGACCGAACTGACTGGCGAATTCATTGCGGGCGCGCTGGTTCTCGACCATCGATGCCACCGGTTTGACGGCCAGCGGTTGGGTGATGTCGAGCCCCGCGGGCTTCTGCGGCGCCAGCTCGAGTACCGTGCCGTCCTTCTTCAGCACCGGCTCGACCGGGATTTCGGTATCGGCGATTCGGAACTGCAGCGGCAGTGTCACCACGACGTGGCCGTTGGTATCCGCGAGATCGACCACATCGACAACGTCGGCGATATCGGCGGCCTTACCGTCCTTATCGACCAGCGTGCCGTTCTTATCGGCCAGCCGCCCGTCGCCGCCCGTCGCCAGCTCACTGCTCGTGGTCTTGGACAGGGTGAAGGTGCCGCCGCGCACGCTGGCGACGACGGTTTTCTCGACCAGTTTGACCGAGTAGGTGATGTCGTGGCGCGCGGGCGCGGTGTCCGGCTCGGCATACGAGACTCCGGCGCCCATGGTCACGGCACCGATGACAAGGATCGCCGCCGCAGTGCTATCGCAAAGCTTCATTCGGTATTCCATTCCGTCATCAGAATTTTCGCCTCCGCGCCTCCCGCGCGCAGGCTCGGCTCTCCCCACGCTCGCGAGGTGGTCTCCGCGCAATGTACTCATCTGCGTGGCAAGGAGGTCGAGGGGAGCCTAGCCGAGCCTGCGGCGTGAGGCGAGCAGATTGGAAACGAACCCGATGTCGGGCTACGCCACGGTTACTTCCTCCGGCGTGTCGACCTGCGGCACGGGGCGGGTGCGCAGCAGAGCCAGCCCCAGCAACGCGGCGGCGATGCTGAAACCCGCACTGATCCACGCACCGGTCGACATCGCCGCGGTGAATGCCTCCTTGGCCGGTTCGGTGTAGCCCAGTTGGAAAGCGGCGCCGATGGATTCGCGCGCGGCATCGGGTGCGTCCTCGGGCATATGCGAGGTGAACACACCGGCCAGCACACTGCCGAGAATCGCGATACTGATCGCCATGCCGACCTGCTGCAGGGTGTCGTTCATCGCCGAACCAACGCCCGCGTGCTCGAGCGGAATGGCGCTCATGATCGCGGCATAGGCGGCCGGACCCGCCAGACCACCGCCGACCCCCATGACCAGCATGCTGGCCAGGACCGCGAAGTACCCGGAACCGAGGGCCAGAATGCCGAAGGCCACACCCATGACCAACAGACCCGCGACGATGAGCGTCTTATTGCTCAGCTGCTTGCCCAGTGTCGCGCCGAGCCCGTTGCACACCGCCGCCGCCACCGCGTACGGCAGTAGCGCCAGGCCCGCCTTCATCGGCCCGTAGCCGAGCACGAACTGCAGGTACTGGGTCAGCATCAGCATCAGCGCGCCCATCCCGAACACCATCAGCAGCAGCGTGCAGCAGGTGCCGGTGAAATCGCGATTGCGGAAGACCGCCAGCGGCAGCATGGGATGTGCGGACCTGCTCTCCCACACCACGAAGGCCAGTCCGGTGACGACGGCGAGGCCGATCATCGGAATATTCCACTCACGCTCGATGATCACATAGACCGTCGAGCACAGCGCGATGATCGACAGCAGCACGCCGACCAGGTCGACCGGTCGCTGCTCACCAGTGGTTTCCGGCATCAACACCAGTGCGGCGACGATCGCGAGCACCGCGACCGGGATATTGAGCAGGAATACCGAACCCCACCAATAGTGCTGCAGCAGAAAGCCGCCCAGCGTCGGTCCCAGCACGATGCCGACCATCGAGACGGTGGACCAACCCGCCATTGCCTTGCGCCGCTCGTCCTCGGCGAAGGTGGTCATCAGGATCGACAGCGTCGATGGCATCAGCACCGAACCGCCGACACCCATCAGGGCGCGGGCCGCGACCACCTGCCATGGTTCGGTGGCCAGCACGGCCGCCAGCGAGGCCACGCCGAACAGGGCCAGACCGAGGATCAGCATGCGGCGCCGTCCGAACCGGTCCGACAGGCTGCCCGCGGTGAGCAGCAGTCCGGCGAAGACGAGCACATAGGCGTCGAGGATCCACTGGATATCCGATGGGGTCGCATCGAGTTCGCGGATCAGGGACGGGATGGCGATATTGAGCACGGTGCCGTCGATCATCAGCACCAGCAAGGACAGACAGAGGACCCCCAGAATCCACCAGCGGCGAGGATCTCGTACAACGTTCGGTTCCACTCGAACACTGTACGATGGAATCGCACAATGTGCGAGAGAATTATGCTGAGCCCGTGACCAAGCAGGAGTTCTCCTCGGTATGGACCCGCGCCCCGCGCCAGCCGAAGGCGGCGGGACTGCGCCGCGACCAGATCGTCGCCGCCGCGATCGAGCTCTTGGACGCCGAGGGCCTGAGCGCTCTCAGCATGCGCAAGCTCGGTGCCAAGCTCGACGCGGGCGCGACCAGTCTCTACTGGCATGTCGCGAACAAGGACGAACTACTCGAGCTCGCCATGGACGAGATCTGGGGTATGGTGCGCCCCCCGGATCCCGAGCACACCTCGTGGCGGGAGGTGGTGACCACCTTCGCCTACAATTTCCGGCGGACCATGCACGACCATCCGTGGGTGGCCACCTTGATCGGCTCCTTGCCGAGCATCGGACCGAATGCCTTCGAACTCAGCGATCGGCTGCGCCGCACCTTTATGGGGGCCGGTTTCACCGGCATGGACATCTACCTCGCGAGCGGCACCGTGACCAGTTATGTACTCGGCCAGGTCATCCCGGAGATCACCGCCGCGAAGGCATTCGGCGAGGAGGGTTTCGACCCCGAAGTGGTGCTCGACGTCATGGATGCGGTGGCCGCCGATTATCCGGAGATGCTCGCGGACTTTCGCGCCACCATGCCCGCCGATCAGCGGACCGCGCGGGCGGTGGCCTTCGATTTCGGGCTGATCTGTGTCATGGACGGACTGGAATCGCGGCTGCGCAAGCCGCACAAGTGATCTTGTTATTCGGTGGGGGAATAGATCGCGGACCGTCTCGGTTCCATTGGTTGCCACATCCACCAAATTGATGGCAGACTTGCCGCGGCGGAGGCGTTACGCGCCGACCTCCTGGTGCAGCGACGCGCCAATCGGTAAGGATCACAACCGAATAGCGATCTGAAACCATGTAATTGAATTCTCAACTATCTGAGGAGACTCCATGTCGACCACCACCGCCAAGGCCTTGACCGCGGGCACCTGGGTTATCGATCCGGCTCACTCCAACCTGGGTTTCACCGTGCGTCACCTGATGGTGAGCAAGGTCCGCGGCCGCTTCGCCGACTTCTCCGGCAAGCTCGTCATCAATGAGGACGGCACCGCCTCCGCGGAGGCCGAGATCCGGGTCGACTCGGTGACCACCGATAACGAGCAGCGCGACGCCCACCTGCGCACCGCCGACTTTTTCCATGCCGCCGACTTCCCGGTAGCCACCTTCAAGTCGACCGGATTCCGCGTCAACGGCGACGATTTCGTCGTAGACGGCGACTTCACCATCCGCGGCACCACCCGCCCGGTCTCCCTCGACGTCGAATTCCTCGGCGTCAACCCCGGCATGGGCCAGGGCCCCGTCGCCGGCTTCGAGGCCAAAACCGTCATCAACCGCCGCGACTTCGGCATCACCATCGACATGCCCCTCCCCGACGGCGGCGCCGTAATCGGCGACAAAATCACCCTCACCCTCGAAATCGAAGTAGCCCTCCAACCCTGACCCCAGTTGGTCGAGTGATCACCATGCGCTGGTGCGGGTAACCGTCGAGTGACACCTGCACCAGCGCATTCTCGATGGGTGGGCATACCCTGGGGGCGTGGTCGCTTCGGGTTCCGCTTCGAGTGGGGATGTCGAGGGGCTTTGTGGGGTGTTGGTGGGGCGGCGGGTGGCTGTTCTGACGGGGGCGGGGGTTTCGACTGATAGTGGGATTCCGGATTATCGGGGGCCTTCGTCGCCGGTTCGGACTCCTATGACCTATCAGCAGTTCGTGGGGGATGCGGGGTTTCGGCGGCGGTATTGGGCGCGTAACCATATCGGGTGGCGGGCCATGGATGGGGCGCGGCCGAATGCGGCGCATCGGGCGTTGGCGCGGCTGGAGCGTTCGGGGGTGGTCAGCGGTTTGATCACGCAGAATGTCGATTTGCTGCATACGAAGGCGGGGCATCGGCGCGTTATCGATCTGCACGGAACCTATGCGCGGGTGCGGTGTCTCGGGTGTGCGGCGCTCATCTCGCGAATGACGTTGGCCGAGCGGTTGGAGGCGGCGAATCCCGGTTTCGCGGCATCGGCGACGGCCACCGGCGTGGAGGTCGCGCCCGATGCGGACGCGGTGGTCGCCGATACCGAGAGTTTCCGGATGGTGGACTGTGCGCGCTGCGGCGGCATGCTCAAGCCGGACATCGTGTACTTCGGGGAGAACGTGCCCAAGGAACGCGTCGCCGCGTCGTTCGAGGTGGTCGACGCGGCGGACGCCCTCTTGGTGGCGGGCTCCTCGCTGACAGTGATGTCCGGGCTGCGTTTCGTTCGCCACGCGGCGAAACAGGGCAAGCCCATCGCCATCGTCAACCGCGGCCGGACCCGAGGCGACGATCTCGCCACCCTCACCGTCGATGCCGGATGCGCGAGCGTGCTGACGACCCTGGCCGACACCCTGGAAACAACCACTCTGTCCCACGACTGAGGGCAGCCGAAGGGGGCGAGGTCGTGGCCGCCACCGCTCAACAAAGGCGTAAGCTTCGGCTGGAGCCGCACAAGGTCGGCTCGGTGTAGCGGTGCGCTCGAGTGCTCGGTGCGGGGATTCGGTCGGGTCAGCCGAAGTGGCAGACGTAGTGCAGGGTCGAGAGCACCTCGATCTCGAATGAGCTGTTGCCGGGGACGTTGAAGGATTCGCCGCCGCGGTAGGTGGTGGCTTCGGATTCTCCGGCGAGGGTGACCTTGCACTCGCCGTCGATCAGTTCCATGATCTCGGGCGCAACGGTGTTGAACGTCAGGGTCGACGGCTGGATCACGCCGACCGACTTCGCGGTGCCATCGGCGAGCACGATGCTGTAGCTCACGCATTTGCCGTCGAAGTACACATTGGCCTTCTTGGCCACGCTGACGTTCTCGAACTGCGCCATGATCTCTTTCCCGAGGTGGTGGAGGTGAAGCCGTCAGCGTACGTGACCCGGCTCGACCGCCCGGACGGCCGGGCGCCGAGTGCGTTAGCGTCGCTGGCATGCGGCTTCACGTGGGATGTGCGATGTGGACGCACGCGGCATGGCAGGAACAGCAACCGGCGCCGGGGGAGCGGTTGCGGCACTACGCCTCGTGGTGCACTGCGGTGGAAGGCAATACGACGTTCTACGCGACGCCGACCCGCAATACGGTGCAATCCTGGGCGAAGCAGACCGGCCCCGACTTCCGATTCGTCATCAAACTGCCCAAGCCGATCACGCATGAGCGCAGGCTGCACGGTGCGGACGCCGAACTGCGGACCTTCCTGGACGCGATGGAGCCGCTCGGCCCGCGCATGCATGCGCTGTGGGTGCAACTGCCCGGCTCATTCGGCCCGACCGACCTCGGGACGCTGGCCGGATTCCTGCGCACACTGCCCGATTCGTATCGGTCGGCCGTTGAGGTCCGGCATCCCGCATTCTTCGAAAATGAGAGCGCCGCAAAGCAATTGGAGCATGTGCTGGCGCGCGTCGGCGCCGAATGGGTGCCCTTCGACACCACGGCGCTTTTCGACGGACCAGCCGAAAGTGCCGCGGAGGCCGAGGCGCGGGCCAAGAAGCCGCGGGTGCCGCGCCGCATCCGAGCGCTGACCGAATTCCCGATCGTGCGCTATCACGGCCGCGATTCGACCGAGCGGACGGTCGCGGGGTGGCAGCCGTGGCTCGATATCGTCACGGCGTGGCTGCGCGAAGGTCGTTCACCGACGGTCTTCATCCACACCCCGGACAATGCCTCATCGCTGCACCTCGCCCGTCGCTTCCACGATGAGGTCGGCATGCGTCTGCCCGAACTCGAGCCGTTGCCCGAACCCATCCCGACCGAACCGATGACCTTGTTCTGAATATCTCGAATAAATAACAATGCCGACTGCTAACTCGGTTAGAATGGAGGTGTGTTGCCGTCCTAGTGCCGAGCGCGCCGATGGAGGAACCGATGAGCCAAGCCACCGCGCAGACCACTCCAGTCACCCTGCGCGGCGGGGCGGGCGCGCTGGCCGCCTGGGAATCCATCCCGCCGCATGACGTCGAAACGCGCGGCACGGTGCTATTGGTTCCCGGGTTCACCGGCTCCAAGGAAGATTTCGAGGCCATGCTGCCGATGCTGACCGCGGCCGGATTTCGGTGCGTCGCTTACGATCAGCGCGGTCAATGGCAGTCGGACGGTCCCGACGAGGTATCGGGGTACGGCATGGCCGACTTCGCCGGTGACCTGATCCTGGTCGTCGACCAGATCTCGGATGACACGCCGATTCACCTGGTAGGCCACTCATTCGGCGGCTATGTCGCCCGCGCCGCCCTGGTCGCCCAGCCGAACCGCTTCCGCAGCCTCACATTGCTCGCATCCGGCCCTTCCTTGGCCTCCGACATCAACTTCACCCCGCCGCAATTGGTCGCTCAGCTCATCGAAAGCGGTGGCCAGCAAGCACTTTGGGAACAGATGAACCAGAGTCTGGCCAACCTCATCCCGCCCGCCGAACTCGAATTCCTGCACGACCGGATGTTCGCGACCAAGAAGGCGAACATGATCGGCATCATGCGCGTCATGCAAGGCTCGACCGATTACACGGCGGCCCTGCGCGCCACCGCCCTCCCGATCCTCATCGCGTACGGCAACTCCGGTGACGTGTGGCCGCCGAGCGTGCACGAGCGCTACGCGGAGGAATTGGACGCTCGCACAGCGGTTTACGACGGTGTCGGCCACCTCCCCAACGAGGAACGCCCGTCCCGCGTCTGCGCAGATCTGGTCGCGTTCTGGAACGATTTCCGCTGACGTTCGAACTCGACCGGACCGAATGCGACGTTGGCCCGCGTGGCCATGGGCCTGATCATGCCGGTGATCTGCAGATCCCTGGGTGGGCGGCAAGCGCATGCGCGAGACCTGCGACTGCCACGTCACCTGGGCGCTAGCTGTCTGAGAAGGCGCCTGCTAGCGTGCAGGCATGCAGGATAGCGTGACGGTTCGAATGGCAGCACCCGCCGAGAAGATCTGGGAGCTGGTCAGCGATATCACGAATACCGGGAAGTTCTCACCGGAGACCTTCGAGACCGAATGGCTCGGCGGGGCAACGGCTCCCGCTGTCGGCGTCAAGTTCCGCGGGCACGTCAACCGCAATGGCTGGGGCATGAAGTATTGGACGGTCTGCCGGATCGTCGCCTGCGAGCCGGGCCGCGAGTTCGCGTTCACCGTGCTCGGCCCGCGCGGTATGTCGGTCAATACCTGGCGCTACCGCTTCGAGCCCGTCGAGGGCGGCACCGATGTGACCGAATCGTTCCAGCTCAACAAGGAGAATCTCCCGCTGCGCCTCTACTGGCTGATCGCCGGACGCGCCCGCGGCAAAACCAACCGCAACGGCATGCGCGAAACCCTCGAACGCATCAAGGCATACGTCGAGGGCTGACCGAGATCAGGTGGCGGCCAGATCCACCTGATCTTCAGGCCCCGGGGCGGGTTCAGTGGCCGCGGGCGATCCAATCGGCGAGCGCGGGTTTCTCGGTGCCGATGGTGGTGCCGTCACCGTGGCCGGTGTGCACCGTCGTGTCCTCGGGGAGGGTCAACAGCCGGTTCCGGATGGAGTCGATGATGGTGCCGAAGTCCGAGAACGAGCGACCGGTGGCCCCGGGGCCGCCGTTGAACAGGGTGTCACCCGTGCAGAGGGCGGTGGCCTCGGGCAGGTGCAGTGAGACCGAGCCGGGGGAGTGACCCGGGGTGTGCAGGACTTCGATATCGGTGCCCGCCACGGTGATTCGCTGGGTGTCGGCCAATGACTCGTATTCGACGTCGGGGTGGGTCATGCGCCACAGCGGATCGTCGGCGGGATGCAGCAGGATCGGGGCGTCGAGCCGTTCGGCGAGTTCCGGTGCGGCGGTGATGTGGTCGTTGTGACCGTGCGTGCAGACGATCGCGCGCACATTGCGGCGACCGACCGCATCGATGATTGCATCGGCGTCGTGCGCCGCGTCCACGATGACGACCTCGGTGTCATCGCCGATCAGCCAGACATTGTTGTCCACCTCCCAGGTGCCGCCGTCCAGGGAGAAGGTGCCGGAGGTGACGACCCGGTCGATGCGCAGGCTCACCAGACCACCACCGAGCGCAGCACCTCACCGGCATGCATTGCGGAGAAGGCCTTCTCGACCTGGTCCAGGGCGATGCGCTCGGTGACGAAGCGCTCCAATGGCAGGCGGCCCTGCCGGTACAGCTCGACCAGCATCGGGAAGTCGCGTTCGGGCAGGCAGTCGCCGTACCACGAGGATTTCAGTGCGCCGCCGTGGGAGAACAGGTCGATCAGCGGCATATCGATGGTCATATCCGGGGTCGGGACGCCGACCAACACCACGGTCCCCGCCAGGTCGCGGCCGTAGAAGGCCTGCTTCCAGGTTTCGGGGCGGCCGACCGCGTCGATGACGACATCCGCGCCGAAACCGTCGGTGAATTCCTGGATCTGCTCGACGACATCGGCACTGGTCGCATCGATCGTGTGGGTCGCGCCGAATTCGGTTGCCCACTCGAGCTTTTGCGGGTCGCGATCGATGGCGATAATGGTCCGCGCACCGGCCAGGCGGGCACCCGCGATGGCGGCATCGCCGACCCCGCCGCAGCCGATGACCGCGACCGTATCGCCGCGCGAGACATTTCCGGTGTTCATCGCGGCGCCGAGACCGGCCATCACGCCGCAGCCGAGCAGTCCGGCGACGGCCGGGTCGGCCTCCGGATCGACCTTGGTGCACTGACCTTCGTGCACCAGCGTCTTATCCGCGAATGCGCCGATGCCGAGGGCGGGGCTGAGTTCGGTGCCGTCGGTGAGGGTCATCTTCTTGCTGGCATTGTGGCTGGCGAAGCAGTACCACGGGCGGCCGCGCTTACACGCGCGACATTCGCCGCAGACCGCGCGCCAGTTCAGGATGACGAAATCACCCGCGACGACATGGGTTACCGCGGCACCGACGGTCTCCACGATGCCAGCTGCCTCGTGTCCGAGCAGGAAGGGAAATTCGTCGTTGATGCCGCCCTCGCGATAGTGCAGATCGGTGTGGCACACCCCGCAGGACTGAATGCGCACGACCACATCGTGCGGCCCGGGATCCGGAATCACGATATCGACGATCTCGACCGGTGCGCCCTTGCTACGGGCGATCACGCCACGCACGGTTTCGGACACGAATCCTCCTAGATAGCGATTGGCGCCGCCGTTGCCGTGCGGCTGATCTCGGCCTCGCTCACGGCCCTCTGTGCCGCCGCCTCCTTGATAGCAGCCGGATCGCTGCCTTCGGCGTAGATCACCGTACGTTCGAGTGCCATATGGGTACGGTTTCACATATGTCGAATGCGGGCGGTGCGATCGGCGGTCGCGTGGCGCGTAGTCGTCCGGAATGCCGAGTACGCCGCGGCGATGCGCGGAGTCTACGAGCGGTTTCCGGATGACCTCGATGTCGCGCGCTGTTCGCCGACGCGCTGATGAATCTGACGCCGTGGGCGCTGTGGGATCAGCGCAGCGGTGCGCCTGCCGCCGGGGCGAGAACGCTGGAGGCCAAGGCTGTGCTCGAGCGGCGTTGGGGACCGCCGAGGGGCGCGGGCATCCGGGCGTGCTGCATCTGTACATCCCTGTGATGGAGATGCCCACGCCGGAAGCCGCGCTGACGGTGGCGGATCGGCTGCGCGGGTTCGTCACCGACTGCGTGGTCGCCGTAGGCGAATGCTGAGGTGTCAGAGATCGTCGGGCAGTATGCGAAAGGCTTTGTGCTGTGTGAGGGGCGTCAAGGCCCGAAAGTCGCGCCGGTCGAGGGTCAAGACCGCATTGGTTTCATAGTCGGCGGCTAAGGCAACGAGGACGGCGTCGGCGAGATCGAGGCGCAAGGCTGGGTAGAGCCGGCGGATCGCGTTTGCTTGGTCGAGGATGTCGGGTGTCACCGTCGCGATCTCAAAGTGTTTGGTGCGTGATTGTGCGGTGAGGTCTTCGATCATGTCGATGGACACCTGCCGTCCGAGGGCGCGGCGGGCGACATGGTCGAGTTCGGCTAGCGCAAGGGGTGAGAGCACGACCAAACCCGCGGATTCGAGGACGTGGAAGGCGCCGTCACTGTCCGGTGACGAGGTGTCGAACGCGGCGATCAGACCGGACGTGTCGGCAACGACAATTCCAGGACCTTCGGTGCCCAAAATCATGGGTGTTCCGTGTCGCGGCCGAAGTCATCGGCAAGGTAGTCGTCGACGCGTTCGGCCAGTGTGGGATCACCGCTTGCGAAACGTCGCAGCCGCAGCGGCTCCGATCGACGCTGCACCCGGAGGGCCGCCAGGTGGATGGCATTGCGAATGATCTCGGCCTCGCTCACGTCGCTCTGCGCCGCCGCCTCCTTGATCGCAGCCAGATCGCTGGCTTCGGCGTAGACCATCGTACGTTTCAGTGTCATATGAGTATTGTGTCATATATGACCATCTGAGCGGTGTGATCGGTGCGCCCGGCGCGTATTCGTCTGGAATGCCGAGATCCAGGCGAGGCCCGGATCATCATCGGCTAGCACGTGAAATCGGCCGTGGCCGATGTTCCGATCGATGCCTCGTGCTTTTGCCGATTGTCCGCGATCGGTCACGCGGATTCGCACTGCTGCGGCGGGCACGAGTGAGTCAGGAGATATCGCCGAGCCCATCGCTGAGCACCGGCCACGAATCCTTCAGCGCGCGTTCCCAATAGCCCCAGGAATGGGTGCCCGTGGGTTCGAGATCATAGGTGGCGGGAATGCCGAGCTGATCCAACCGGTCTCGCAGATTGCGCGTGCACCAGGCCGTTGATCCTTCGATAGCGCCGCCCATGGTCACCTGGAGCGGGAGTCCACCCTCCGCCGGGCTCTGGGTATGCGGATCGGTGGGATTGTCGTACGGCCCTGGCAATCCACTGCCCGCCGACAGGTACAAATTCACCCCGCGCAGCCCCTCGGCATGCACATACGGATCATTGGCCGCCCACATCGGATCCTGCGGCGGCCCATACATATTCACCGGATCGCCGTGCCCCTTACGCACCGACATTTCGACGAACGCCTGCCCGATCGGATCACTGATCTGCGCGCACCCGCTGAACGCGCCAACGGACCGGTACCGCCCCGGACTCGAAATCGCCAGCGACAGCACCGATGTGCCGGATGTCGAGATCCCCGCAATGGCGTTGCGCCCATTGGTCCCCAGCGCCGCATCGATCAACGGCGGCAATTCCCGAGTCAAATACGTCTGCCATTTATTGACTCCCAACACCGGATCCACCGCGCGCCAATCGGCGTAGTAGCTGAACGCCCCGCCGATCGGCTGCACCACATTGACGTTCTTATCGCCGAAAAACCGCATGGCATCGGTCTTCGTGGCCCACGTCGAACCATCGGTGCCACCGTCCACCCCGGCCAGCAGATACACCGTCGGCCGCGCGGCGCCGGTATCGGCGGGCCGCTGTACCTGCACCGAAAACTCCCGGGCCATCGCCCCCGAATAGACCGTCAACACGAGATTGCGAGCATCACGGATATCGACCGCGGTAATCGTCGACCCGTCCTCGGTCGTCACCGACTCCAACACCGAACCGTTGGCAATGATCGGGTCCGGTGCCGCGTTCGAATGAACTCCGGCCGCGATGGATCCGCTCCCGAGCACGACCGCTGCGCCGATAACCGAGGCCAATCGAAGACCACCAACACCCATCGGCTCCCAACCTCTCCCGAATCGGCCTGCTACCGAATCTCACGCCCGTCTTCAACAGCTGCCACATACAGCAAACACGGTACCCAGCACCGTCATACGCACACCTGGCAGCGGACCACGCCGCTGTGCCGGTCGAATTTGCCGGGCCGGATACGTGCACCGGATCAGGGAGAATCGTTCAGCCCTTGCCGGTGAGCTTGCGCTCGGCCGTCCGCAGCACCGTACGGAAGCCGAAGGCGACCGCAGGCGCGAACGCCCTGGTCACCGCGCCGCTAAAGACCGGAGCCCCGACCTCGAATGTCGAGACCCAGGTGACCTCGGTACCGTCCGCGGTCGTCCGCAACCGCATGCTCCCACCCTCGTGCCGCAGTGGCGGAATCGAGGCCCGGATCAGATAGTCCATCCGAACCGGCCGCTCATAGCCCACGATCTCCTCGGTGAGTTTCAATGCGGCCGTGGTGACTTCGCGAACGGTGCCGACCCCGCCATCGGCAGCGGCCCGCGTCACCTCGGCCCGCAACACCCCCGGCACCTGCCGGTAGTTGGCGGCATCGGTGATCCAATCGAAAACCCGCTCGATCGGCGCCGCGATGGTGCGCCGCACGGTCACTGTCCGCATGAGCGACTGTAACTACCAGCCGGCCCGCAGACCCGAGAAATCGCGCAGTACGACGTAATTGCGGTCGGCGCAGCTGCCGAGCGCGTGATCGGGGTGCAGGCCGAGGTATTGGCGGCGGGTGCGAGTGCTCCAGCGGCGAGCGGATTCGGTGCGGGTCTTGTAGAAGTTGACCGTGTACCCGCCCTCGTAGAGGCGCAGCAGGCTGTAGCCGCCCGGATATTCCTTGGCGGCCGCGACTTCCAGGAATTCGACGTCGACACCGGAGTCGGGACGGTTGCGGCGATTGCGGTGGGTGTGCCCGCAGTGGTGCAGGAATACGCCCGGGGTGTCGCGATAGAGCGTGTGCAGGGCGGCGGCATTCGTGCGGTCCAGGACGAATCCGGGGCCACCGGGATTGCTCACCGCCGCATAGGAAGTCACCGGATGGTGGCCGAAGACAAGGGTCGGCCGGTCGGGGTCGGCCGCGAGCAGTTCGCGTAGATGCGTCAATTGCGGCGCCACGATGGTGCCGCCGGATCCGCGCAGGCGGGTGGTGTCGAGGCCGATCATGCGCAGCTCGCCGACGCGATGCTCGACCAGCCGCTGACGGGCATGAAATACCTTGCCCCAGTGGTCGATTCGGTGTTCATCCGGCTTATCGTGGTTACCCCGGCAGACGAAGTAGTCGCGGCCGAGGACACCCCACTCGTCGAGCCGCTCGCGCACGCCGAGGCACTGTTCGAGGGTGCCGGTATCGGTGAGATCGCCCGCGACGATCAGCTGATCGGCCGCGCGGTCGGGTCGGCGCAGATCATCGAGCAAAGCCGTCAGCATGAAGTCCGGATAGTGCTCGGTATCGTGGCGCAGACCGGTGGGCAGCCCGGCCACGACCAGGCCGCTGCTGGTTTCCCCGTAATGCACATCGTTGGCGAGTGCGATGGTGTGCAGCAGCCGTCCCGGTGGCGGGGTGGCGGTGGTGAATGTGCCGGTGGATTCGGGTGTTCCGGCGCGGCGGGTCACCAGGGTGCGGGCGGGGACGACGCGACGTCCGTCCGAATAGGCCTCGAACCGGTAGGTGCGGCCGGGCTCGAGTCCGTCGAGCTCCGCGTAGTGGTAGGCGGTCGGCCGGGAGTCCAGGTAGTGCGGCCGTGCCGAGCACCGACCGTCGACCGGTGCGATCCTGACCTCGGTATCTGCGGGTACCGGCCGGGGCCGCCCATGGCGGTCGCGGGCCCGCGTAGTCCAGGTCAGGATCGCCGAGCGATCGGTCACCGTGACCACCTCGAGGTCGCTGGCCACCATCGAATCCCGACGCACCCGAACGGAATCGGCGACTCTCGGTTGAGCGTAGAGCGGAGTTCGCACGGTGACCGCCGCCGCGCCGGCTGCCACATTCGCCAGCCACAGGGTTCGAAGTCGCGGATCGAGCATGATGATCTCCGTTCGCCTCTGCCACCGACGCTACGGTTGCCGGTTGAACGCTCGGGTCCGCGCACATGACAGGCCGGCTTCCGTTATCGAACATTCGAGCGGTATCGCCGGGCGTGGGGATTCGACTCCGCAGCGGATCCGGGTCGAGAGTGCGCGGATGGGTGGAACGACCGAGTTGTCCCGCGCGATGTTGCGCAAGGTCACGATTCGTTTGGTGCCATATCTCGGGCTGTTGTATTTCATCAACTACCTGGATCGGGTCGATATCGGGTTCGCCGGACCCAGCGGGATGAAATCGGAGCTGGGACTGACCGAAACGGCGTTCGGATTCGCCTCCGGCATCTTCTTCATCGGCTATCTCGTACTGGAAGTGCCGAGCAATCTGGCACTGCACCGGTTCGGGGCGCGGCGCTGGCTCGCCAGGATCATGGTGAGCTGGGGTGCGGTCGCCACCGCCATGGCGTTCGTGCCTCGTGCGCAGCAGTACGGCACCCACTATTGGGTGGTGCAACGCGGGCTCATCAACGCGGTGCCATACGTGATCGGCGCCGTTGTCATGGTGGTGTGGAGCAGGCACGGTGACCGGACGGGCGAGCGGGTCTGGCATGTGGCGCTACCCGCGCTGGTCGGAGGCCATCGGCGCGGTGGATCCGAATTCGCCCGACCTATGGGTCGGTTGGCGGCGACACGCCCGACCATGTCGACACCCCTTGAATGAACCGACTGGTCGGGCTGCTTGCTGGCGGCAAACATTCGGTTGGCCGTGCGCCGATGCCGCTCAACCGCGTGGTCGTTGCGCCGCGGGGCGGCATCCGCGAGTACTAAATCGTCGTTAAATCGAAACCTGTGATGCGTGTGTCGCGCGCGGCGCGCCGCGACACAGCCCACCGGCGGCAAATTGACAGTTTCGCTGGCAACGGTGCATCGACTATGAATGTCTGGTGCCGTTCCCACGCGTGATCACCTGTCTGCCGTCGAATCTCTCCCGCGGGGAGTCGATTTGACCATCGAGCATCCCATCGAGGACGAGGTCGGACAGCTCGCGAGGAGGGTCGAGCGAGCGCGGGGACGACTGGCCTATCAGTTCGATCCCGCGCTCACCGAGGCGCTGTCCGAGGACGAGCTGATCGCCGAACGTGAGCTCGCCGAGAAGATTCGCGGCGAGGATCGCGCGCAGCGATGGAAACAGGTTCAGGCCGCGGCCTCCGCGGCCGACCGCGCAAGGCATACCACCGAAGCGATCGAGAAGGCCGACATCAGAGATCTACTGGTAGCCCGCAAGGCAATTGCGGCGCAGCGGCGGGAGTCGAGTCCGCATGCCAAGCTGGCGTCGCTGTACCGGCACCGAGGATGGTCACTGCGCGCGCTGGCGGGCGTGGTGGCGGCGGGCATGCTGTGGTCCGCGGTCAATGTGCAGCACAACATCGCGCCGGGCGGGCCGGGCGATCCGCTGTACTGGTTCAGCTACCTCATCGAGGCGATGATCAGCGTCTGTCTGATCATCATCATGGTCGGCACCAATAAGGTCGCCGAATGGGGTGTCATCGATAACCGCCGACAGGTGGCCGCGGCCGAAATCGCCCTGCTGACACTGACGGTCACCCTCAACACCTACCCGTACCTGCGCGACGGGGAGTGGTACGAGACCGGTGTGCACGCGGTCGCGCCGGTCATGATCGGTGTCGCCCTGCTCATCCACGATGCCGCGAGCGCACGCTACGGCCTGGCCATCTACCGGGCCACCGAGCAGGTTCGCGAGTTGCCCGATCCGGCCGAGCAGATCCGGGAGAAGCTCCCGTCGATCACCACCTACCGCGCGAATGCGCTCGCGGCTCTGGTGGCTTCGGATTCGGGTAGGGAGTCCGCGGAGTCGGCCCAGGTGTCCCGAGCGGCCGCCGAGAACCTGGACGCGGAACTGGACGTCGAAGCGATCGTGGAGGCCGAAGAGGCCGAGGTCGAGGAGACGGCCGCGCCGGCCGAAGGGGAAGGCGCTGCCGCGCAGGGTGATTCGGCCACCGTGGCGGAGGTCGATCCCGATACGCGCCGGGCGGCGAGCAACGGCAATGGCCGCGCCGGGGCCGGGAACGGCGGCGCGCCGGGCAATTCGGCGCCCGCGGCACCCGAGCAGCGGGTGACGCCAGCCAAGCCCGAGGACCGCCCAGCGGTCGCCAAGGAACCGACCGCGCCGGTGGTCGCGAAGAACAACCCTTTCGCTCCGTCATCCGACGAACCGGTCGCCGAGACCGCGCCCGTGCCCAAGGTTGAGAGCCGCCCGGCGAGCCCACAACCCGCCAAGGCGACCGCTCGCAAGGCGGCACCGGCCGCCGCCGAGCCCGCTCCCGTCGCGGAGAGCAAGCCATCGGTGGTGTCGGCACTGCGCAGGAACAGTTCGTCTGCGGCGGTATCGCGCAAGGCCAGCTCGCTCGAGGGCCGCAAGGACAGCAGGTCGACCGAGAACACCCGGGGCAAGGGCAACGCGTCCGCCGATCCGGATCCGCACCTTCAGGTCGTTCGCACACCCGACATCCACGACACCGGACAGTTCCGCATCGCCGAGATGCTCGAACAAGAACTTGCCGAACTACAGGCGGAGCGCAGGCGGGCCAGGGCGAGCAGACAACGGTGATCCCGGCGCTTGCCAGCCGGGAGACTTCGGGGCATGATGCTGGCTCGGGTCATTAGGTACGTTAAAAACTGGCGACCGCCGCGTGCATCGGGTGTGGGAACGAAGGGATGGATCGGTCCAGTGATGAGGTCTTACCACTCAGCAGGATCCAGAACCATCAGTTCCGCGTCGGCGCTGTCGCGTTCATAGCGAAGCGGTGCGAGACACCCGGAAGCTGGAGTTTCCGCGCAGGGGCCCGGCGATCTATATCCTCGCCGGGAGCGCCCTGCTGTCGGTGATCCTGCTGTTCACCACCATCGACCCCTTCCTGGACAAGGGCGGGTTCCTGGTCGGCGGGCTCGACGTGCACATCTATCGGGACGGTGCGTTCCGGATCGTGCACGATATCCCGCTGTACACCGAGCCGACCATGCGTGGGCTGCTGTATACCTATACGCCGTTCTCCACGATCGCGTTCGTGCCGATCTATCTGGTCCCGTGGGGGTACGTCACGAACACCTGGCTGGTGTTCAACCTGGGCGTGCTCATCGGCTGTGTGTTGCTCAGCTGGCGGCTGCTCGGCTATCGGATCACGGCCCGGCTGGTGGTGATCAGTGTCCTGCTGGCGGCGACCTGCGTATTCATCGAGCCCGTCCGCCAAACGCTCTACTTCGGGCAGATCAACCTGGTGCTGATGCTGCTGATCCTGTTGGACGCGCTGCGCGACGACTACGGCAAGGTGCGCGGCATCGGCGTCGGACTCGCGGCAGGGATCAAACTCACCCCGATCTACTTCGTCGCCTATTTCGTCGCCCTGCGCCAATGGCGTTCGGCGGTCACCGCATGCGCCACCTTCCTCGCCTCCATCGCCTTCGCCTGGGTCATCCTGCCCGCCGATTCCCGGGAGTACTGGACCTCGACGTTCTTCCAGTCCAATCGGATCGCGGTGGACACCCACCCGGCCAACCAGTCCATTCGCGGTGTCATCGCGCATGTGCTGGATCGGCCGGCACCGGTGTGGCTGTGGCTGCTCATCGCGGGTTCGATCGCGATCGCGAGCCTGGTCGTCACCACGGCGCTGTATCAGCGCGGTGAGCGGCTGCTGTCGATCACACTGGCCGGTCTGACCGCCTGTGCGGTATCGCCGTTCTCCTGGGGACACCATTGGGTGTGGTTCGTGCCGCTGCTGGTCTATCTGGTGCACAAGGCGCGGGACAACTGGCGTTGGTGGGTCGCCGCGGCGGTGCTGTTCACCGCGACCGCCGCATGGACCTATCACTGGAGCAGAACCTGGGTGTCGATCGGGGTGTTCTTGCTGCCCCCGTGGTGGCCGATCACCAAGGTGATGATCAATGGTTACGTCATCGCCTTCCTCGCGGTGCTGATCGGCGCTTGGATCCACCTGCGCCGCGACGGTTGGTCGGCGCTCAGCGAGCGCTCGGCCGAGCGCTCGATCCGCTTGCCGCTGCTGCGACGCCGCGACCCCGAATCCCCTTCTTGCCCAACTCCTTCTCCGTAACCGCGGCGGATTGCGCCGGATTCCGCCAGGAGTACTCGTGCGTTGGTCGGTTGCTGTGGCCACAGATCAGGTAGGCGTTCGGCACGGCGGCGGCCGCGGCCGCCGCACCATACCGCCAATGGGGCAAAGGCTTTGCGTTCTCTTTACCAGCGGATTCCCTTCGCTTTCAGCCCGAAATCGGTCCTTGCCGGGCTCGTCAAGCGGAGTTACCTTTAGCTCCTGCGCCGCGAAGCAATCCGGTCACCCGAAGATTGCTGCACCCGCTCGACGGGAGGTTACTTCGATGTCGCACGAACATATTGCTCGGCCGGGCCGGAGGGATATCGCAATGACGAAGAAAAGGACGCAGCCCGCGCCCATGTTCAAGGTGACAGTGGTCAACGCCATTCACCAGGATGTCGATGGGTACGGTGACAGATGGGTCGCCACGCTGGACCACGAGAATATGCGCGTCGACTGGATTGTCGCGGCAGTCGCCAAGGATGCGCGGACGGTCCGGGTCTGGTGCGATGACTGCGGGGCCAGCGTTCATCTGTGCCCCGAAATCCGCGAACATCTGCCGGCGGATGTGCGCCAAGCGCTCGCCGCGGCATGGGAGCACTACCACCCGACGTACCACGCCTAGACGAATTCGAGTACCTGACACAGCGGACGACGCACTGAGCGCGCCGTCGGCGGTCCCGCGTAGGCGAGCCGGAACAGCAGCACTTCGGCATGGTCCGGCTCGGCCTCGAACAGCCGTCGATAGCGCTCGCGCAACTGCTGGAGTTCGGCCTGTTCGCGCCTGGACAGACCGTTGCCCCCGCCGCGCTCGAGTCGGGCGAAAAGGTAGGGCAGCGCCGTCATCGGTTGCAGCGCAATGCCTTCCGCTGTCGCGGTGAGCCACATCCGCTGCATGGCGCGTCCGCCACGCAGATAGCTTTCGCGCGACATACCAGGCACCGTCAGCAGCCCCACCGCGGCGGCGCTGGCCACCGCGCCGCGGGAGAGGTCTTCCAGTGCCCGTCCGCCACCGATATCGGCGAGGCACTGCGCCACGCGCCACTGACTCAGCAGCCGCAGTGCCGCGCGTTCGGCCGCGGTCAGTTCCGCGGTGGCGAGATCGAGCCCGTAGGGTTCGGCCCGTACCTCCTCGGGCGTCCAGCGGTAGCCGCTCATTGCGTCCTGGTGCATGGCCCGGTTCAGCAGGCCGATCCGGTCGCCCGCGCCGATGAGCGCGCCGATTTCGGCCAATTCCGTTCGCTCGCAGCGCAGTTGCAAATGACCGCCGGATTCGGCGCAGACCGCGGCCAGCGATTGCGCCACCCCCGCACCGAGCGGGCGACGGGTATCGCGGCGCCGATTGGTGATCCGTGCCGCGATCTGCGCGACGAGCGGCGACGGCTCGAATTCCGGTGCGGCGGACAGTTCGACCGTCCCGACGAGGTGGGTGTCATGCGGGCGCGGCCAGGTCCGGATCCGTGCGCGCAGGCCGAGATGGCCGGCCGCCAAGTCGATATTCTCGAATAACGCGCCGAAGGCGACCCAGGTGGCGCCGTGTGCGAAGTCGAGGCTCGGCAGGTCGCGCGTCGGGTCGTGGCGGCACGCGAGGACGGCATCGTCGCGATGCCAGGTCAGCGCCCAGGGCTGGGCGTTGTAGGCGGATGGCGCCAGTGTGCCCATGGCCGCGATCCACCGCGCCGCCTCATCGGAAACGGTGCCGCGCTCGGCCGGTTCCGGTGGCAGCGGCGGGGCCGCCTGTGCGTCGGCGGCGATCGCGAATGGTGGTGTGGCGGAGACTGGTTCGTGATGGGTTCGGTGTCCGGCATCGATCAGTTCGGCCGGGTCGAGGTAGTAGCGTCCCGATCCGACCGGCTCGCCGAGCAGCAGTCGCCGCGCCGCATCCGCGACGATCGCGCCACCGAGCGCGACCCCCGAGGCGAGCTGCGGCCAACTGCCGATCGTCTGTCCGACCTCCGGCAGCGATGCCGCCGCGCGGGTGCTGATGCGGTCCGCGTCGAGGATTTCGAGCACGAACGGGATCTTGTCCGCCGCGCTGAGATCGCGAAGCTCTTCGGCCCGTACCGAACCGAGCAGACCGTGGAAGATGGGCCGATCCGCTTCGAGATCGAAGCGTTCGATATCGAGCAGCCCGCGATCGCTGGTCTGCATGATCACCGGGATGCCGTGCAGGCGCGCCCGCTCCCGGAGCAGCACCTTGGTCGGCAGGTCGTCGCATTCCTCGACCAGCAGATCGAGACCACCGCCGCCGAGCAGGAAGTCATCGATGGCCTCCGGCCGAATTCCCCTCGGACACCGTTCTATTCGCAGATACGGATCGATCTCGAACAGCTGCCGGGCGGCGATGACGGTCTTCTCGATGCCGAGGTCGGCCACGCGGGCGCGGATGCGGTTCAGATTCGCCAGGCCGAGGCGGTCGAAGTCCGCGATCTTGAACGAACCGCCGATGCCCTCCTGTGCGAGGGTGAGCACGGCGGCATTGCCGACCGAAAGCCCGACCACACCGATCCGCATCCGTGCGAGTCGCTGCTGTTCGGCCGGGGTGATGCAGTAGCGGTTGCGATCCGTGCGCACCTCCCGAAACTCCGCCTCGGGCAACACATGTACGAGATCGGCCGACCACGGATACCACACCCACACGCCGTACTCGCTGGGTTCCTTGCCGTTCAGATGCCGATGTGCGCGCCGGTCCACCTCGGCACGCGAACAGGCGGGGTCGCGCGCGGAGATGAGCTGACGTAACTGTTCGCGAACCGGGTCATGTACCCGTTGCAAGGTCGTACCGGCCAACAGCGCAGATAATGCCGACCGGTCTCTTTCCATGGTGAGATCGAAATGCATTGGCCGCCACTCAGAAAGGTCATCATCTTTGTTGGCGAGCTCACGGAGACCCCGGCCCAACTCGTTGCGCAAAACCCCTCCCGGTAGGTGCGTGCGGATCGCTCCTACCAAGGTCTACACCCGACTCGCCGGTAACTAGCTATGATTGAGCAAGCCGCGATCGGCTGAATGCTCCTGTCTCGAATGGTCACCCCAATCGACAGCACGACCTGACCGGCACGCAGATCGCTGGTCGTCTCAACGCGCCCGGCCGCGACTCCAGCCGCCATGCAGAGCACTTCCCCAATCACCACAACCAGAACATCGCCCCCGTTCGGCACACAGCCCGCATTCACCGCATCCCCGAACAACGTTCCGAATGAGTCGAGAATGCGTTGGTGCACTTTCGCTCTCGACGTTCACCTGTATGAGCGCATGGTGATCGCTTGTCCAAGGGGCTTGTGCCCGCTGGTGGGGTGGGCGGGGTCAGGGTACGCGGGTTGTCGCGGTGTCGGCGGGATAGATCATGCGGTCGGGTGGGTTGCTGGTGCGGCGGGCGAGGGGGTAGTAGATGGCGGCGGTGAAGGCGATGCCGACGATCCAGGAAATGTCGGCGCCGCCGAGCATGTCGGTGATCGGGCCGGTGTAGAGCTTCTGGGCGAGGAATGGGATCTGGGCCAGAATGCCCAGGGCGTAGCAGGTCAGTGCGGCGACGTTCCAGCGCCCGTAGCGGCCGTCGGGATCGTAGAGCGCCGGGATGTCGATGCGTTCGCGTGAGATCAGGTAGTAGTCGATCAGATTGATCGCGCTCCATGGGGTGAACACCATGAGCAGCACCAGCACGAAATTCTTGAAGTTGTTCAGGAAATCGGCGCTGGCCCCGACCGCGATCAGCATCGACACCGCGGTGAAGCCGACGATATAGGCAGTTCGGGCGGCCTGCGTGGTGTGCGAGCGACCGTTGAACGCGGTCACCGAGGTCAGGATGGACATGAACCCGCCATAGGCATTGAGACAGTTCACCGTCAGCTTGCCGACAACGATCACCAGGTAGATCAGCAGCGCGATCGCGGACGGGCCCGCGAGATCGCCGATGAACCCGACTTGATTGCCGAGGAACGCCTTTCCGGCCACCGCGGCCACCAGCGCGCCGAGCGTCATCGCCCACTGCGAGCCGAGTACGCTGCCCGCGAAGGTGGACCAGAAGGTGGTCCGCGCACTCGTCGAGCGGGGCAGATAGCGCGAATAATCGGCGACGTAGGGTCCGAAGGTGAGCTGCCAACCCGCGCCGAGGGAGATCGCGAGCACGAAGGTCACGATGTCGAAGGATTTGCTCCCGACATAGGCGCTGACATCGTATTCGGCGAACAGGCGAATGCTCAGGTAGGTGAAGCCGATAATGCCGACCACGGTGGCGATCCGGCCGATGACGTGGATCAGCCGGTAGCCGGTTACCGCGACCACCGCGGTGAGCGCACCGAAGACGAGGATGCCGACCGTCGAATTGTCCACGTGCAGAATTTTGTTCACCGCTTGACCGGCCAGTACCGTGCCGGTCGCGGCGAAGCCGAGATACATCACGATCACCAGCAGCAGCGGCAGCACGGCACCGAGGACGCCGAATTGGGCTCGGCTGGAGATCATTTGCGGCAGACCGAGTCGCGGCCCCTGCGCGGAATGCAGGGCCATGACGATGCCGCCGAGGATATTGCCCAGGAGCAGGCCGATGATGGCCCAGAGCGCGTCGGCCCCGAAGACCACCGCGAGTGCGCCGTCGACGATCGCGGTGATCTGCATATTCGCCCCGAACCACAGGGTGAACTGGTTCCGCGGCGTGCCGTGGCGCTCGGCATCCGGAATCACTTCGATGGTGCGGTGCTCGATCTGGAGTCCGGTGTCGAATTCGTCGTTGTGCGGCATGAATCCGCCTTCCGTCAAGAGAAGGGGAGCAGCTGCGACAAGTGCGGTGCGGGGTGGACCCGGTGTCGCGCTCGGTCTGTGCTCTGGGCCATAGAGGCTGCCCAGATGCATAGTCCTGTATATACAAGTGGCTGTCAACCGGAACGGATAGGGTGGCGCGCAGAGGTCGTGGTCCGAGCGACGGGCCCGGCGGCGGTTTGCGTGACCACGGCGGGCCCACGCGGCCGCCGATGAGAGACCGAGAGGTGGAGGCGATGAACCGCCCCGTGCGCGATGCAGACCTGGCGGTCTTGTTCGCGGCGTCCGGACCGGATTCGGCGCCGGCGTACGAGCGGATCAAGAATCTCATCCGCTCGCAGATCGCCGCCGGGCGTTGGGGCGCGGGCGATCTGCTGCCCTCGGAGCATCAATTGGTCGACGCGCTCGGGATCTCCCGCATGACGGTCAACCGTGCGCTGCGCGAACTGGCCGCGGCGGGTGTGGTCGTTCGGATGATGGGCGTCGGCACCTTCGTCGCGCCCGCGAAGGTGGCCTCGCCGCTGTTCGAGGTGCGCAATATCGCCGACGAGATCCAGCAGCGCGGCCACCGGCATCGCACCGAGGTGATCTACCTGCGCAGCGAATCCGTCGATGCCGACAATCGGCTGCTCGACGACTGGCCAGCGGATACGGTATTCCATTCGCTGCTGGTGCATTTCGACGATGACGTACCGATCCAGTTGGAGGACCGCTACGTCAATCCGGCCGCGGCCCCGGGCTATCTCGACCAGAATTTCGCCGATATCACCCCGAACCGCTACCTCAGCGAGGTCGCGCCGCTGGTTCGCGGCGAGCATGTGGTCGAAGCGGTGCAGGGCAGTCGCGAGGACTGCGAACTGCTGCGGATCCGACGCACCGAACCCTGTCTGCAGATCCGGCGGCGCACTTGGTCCGCCCATGCGCTGGTAAGCGTCGCGCGGCTGGTGCACCCCGGTTCGCGCAGCCGTCTCGAGGGCGCGTTCGGAGCCTGATCCGCTGGGTGCGAACGCCTCCGGGCCGAGGATGGGCTCAGGTACCGAAGTTCCGCACGGCATGCGTCACGATCGCGTCGAGGCTCGCGTGATGTGCGCCCTTCCAATAGGTTCGGCCGCAGTCGACGCACTGCGCGAAGGCTTCGTAGGTGCCTTCGGTGTCGTCGGGGAGTTGTCCGCGCAGGGTCTGCTTATCGGTCACCCGGAGCTGGCCGTTGCAGGCCGTGCAGCGGGTCCATGGCGCGAGCGGTGGTGCGAAACGTGACAGCACATCATCGAGTTGCTCGGCGGGGCGGTGGCTGTAAATGTATGCGCCCGCGAAGATTTCGCGGCGCCGCAGTAGTCCGCGATCGCGGGAGAGCAGTATGCGGTGTTCGAGCGCCGAGCGCGTGGCCAGTGCCGCGTCTCCGATATCCGGTTTCTCGTAGGCGGCGTCGATACCGAGCAGGCGCAATCGCCGTGCGAGGGTCCCGAGGTGGATATCGAGGAGGAATCGCACCGGTTCGGCGATGTGCTGGGGGCGGACCACGGCGCGCACCGAGACCGCCTCGCCGTCGGCGGGCAGATGGGCCGGATCAACCGGGTGACCGTCGACCAGCAGCGCGCCCACCTCGGTGAGCGGCACACCGAGCGACTCCACGATGTGCCCGAGCGTCGAGCTGTCGTCGATCCGCACGGCCGAGCGACCCGCGCGCTGTGCCGCGGCGACGAACAGCCGCAGTTCGGGTGCGAAATCGACCGTGATCTCGGCAGTGGTCACGCGGTCAGCATGCCAGGGCAAGCGGTCCGGCGACCACCTGGTTTCACAATGCCCAGGGTTGGGCGCGGCGGCGGATCGGCGGTTCCGCGTTGGCCATGGCCTCGAGGTCTTCGAGGAATTTATCGATGCTGTCGGCCGCTACGTGGGTGGAGCCGATTTCGTAGCGGACCTTCTCCTCGGTGCTGTCCAGCACCGTATCGATGAGGTCGGCCTTCAGATCGCGGATGAGCTGGGTGCGCATCTGGGCGATCTGGTCGCGGCCTTGGCTGCGGACCCGGGCGACCTCGGCGTCGGCGAATTCGCGCATCTTGGCGACGATGCGCTCGGCATCGATGCGCGCATCCTCGCGGATGTGCTCCAGTTCGGCCTGGGCGTCCGAGACGGCGTTGTCATAGGCCCGCTTGGCCTCTACCAGGCGCGTCGCGGCGGCCTCATTGTCGTCTATTTGTTTTTGAATATTGTTCTGCGCCTTGGCCATCAGCCGCCCGACCGGCGGCGCGATGTATTTGACGATGATGAAGATAATGACGGCGAAACCGAACAGCTGGCTGAAGAAGATCGGCCAGTCGAAGGTGATGTGGAAAATGCCGGAGTCTTCGGATGCCGCGGCGAGGATGTTGGTGGTGAGGTTCATTGTCTACGCTCGCTCTGACTGATGGCCCGCGCTGGAACGGGCGTGCCGATCCTTGATGCCGAGCACACGATCGGCCAATGTCTCGGCGAGCGGTTCGACAGTCTCACGCAGCTCCGCGGCCACTTGGTCCGCCTGGGCCCGCAGTTCCGTCGCGGACTCCGCGACAATCCTGTCGGCCTCTTCCTGCGCCTCACTTCGCAACTGCTCGAGGATAACTCGGCCCTCGGCCCGTGCCTGATTCCTGATCGCGACCGCTTCACTGCGCGCCTGCGCAACGGCCGCCTGATACTTCGCTTCGGCGTCGGCGAACAAGGCTTTGGCTTGCTTGTTGTCGACCGCGGTCTCCGCGACTCTCTCCTCGCGTTCCGCCAATACCTTGCGTATCGGCGGAACGACGAACAGCCACATGACCCCGAGCACGATCAGGAAGATCAACAGCTCGACGAAGAATGTGCCGTTGGGAATGAGGAAATTCCCCTCGGCAACTACATCCGTTCGCGGAGTCATGCTTTATTACTTACCGGGAGTAGCGAATACGAAGAGCGCCATGAACGCTAGATTGATGAAGTACGCCGCCTCGACCAGACCGACGGTCAGGAAGAAGTTACCGCGGAGGCGACCCTCCGCTTCCGGCTGACGGGCAACGCCGTTGATCAGCGCGGCACCGGCAAGGCCGTCACCGATACCCGCGCCGATGGCGCCGCCGCCCATAATGATGCCGCCGCCGATGAGGGCGCCCTGGACGATGGCCGCCGTTGTTGCGTCTGCCATTTTTCACTTCCTGTTCTGTTACCTGAGCTCGATCGGCGGCGCCGATCAATTGTTGTTTCGAGCGACCGAGCAAAGCAGTCGCTGGCTGTTAGTGTTCGTGCTCCAGCGACATCGACTGACTGAAGTACAGGACGGTCAGCAGGGAGAAGATGAATGCCTGGATGGCTCCGACGAACAGGTCGAAGAGTTTCCAGATGGCATTCGGACCCCAGCTGATCCAGAACGGGAACAATGCGATCACCGAGACCATGACGCCGCCCGCGAACATGTTGCCGAACAATCGCAGCGACAGCGAGAGCGGTTTGGCGACTTCCTCGATGACATTGATGAAAACCATCGGGCCCCAGCCGGTGTGACCCTTCAGCAACTGCTTGGCATGCCCGCCGGGACCGCGCCGGTACACACCTGCGCCCTGATACATGATGAATACGAACAGGGCCAGCGCGTAGACGAAATTGACATCAGATGCGGGCGGTGCGATCAATTCGCCGTGTCCGTACTGCACCGGCAGCACCGACAGCCAGTTCGACAGCAGGATGTAGATGAACAGGGTGACGGCCAATGGCAGCGCGAACGGCGCGACCTTCATGCCGATGGCGCTCTCCACCTGGTTGCGCATCCCGACCGTCACGGTCTCGAAGAACAACTGCACGCCGTTGGGCACGCCCGAGGTCAGCTTGGCCCGCAGGTAGAACGCCAAGCCGAGCACGATCGCCGCGGCCAAGGCCGTCGAGATGATCGTGTCGACATTGAAGTCCATGCCCCACAGATGTGCGACCGCGTGTTCGCCGACCTTGATCTTCGGCTCTTCGGCGGGCTGCTCCTGCGCGAGCACCGGAACGGCCGACCGGGCGATGAAGGCGAGTTGATTCGTCATGATTGCTGGCGAAGCTCCTTCACTTCAGGCAAGACGGTCACCAACACCAGAATCACTTGAAAGGCCGCCAGGCCGAAGAAGATTCCGATGCCATGGGGTCTTGCCAGGAAACCCACGACGAGCGAACCGCCCGTTATTCCGGCCAGTCGAACCGCCGATGAGAGGTACAACCCCTGTTTCCGCGGTTTCTCGGCATCGGCGACCCGGTTGACGGTCAACCGGGTGAGTTGGGCATTCAACCAACCGAGTCCGAGTCCGAGACAGATGAACAGACCGAGCAGCAACCGATCGAGCGGCCCGGCTGCCGCCAGAGTCAGTACGCCGACGCCTATTGCGAAGACAGTCGCACGGCGCATTCGGAGTGCATTCACATCCACTTCGACACCGTCCTCGGTCATCATCCCACCTCGTAGTGGGGTCGTGATTGATCGATAGCATACACATCAACAACGCCTTTGCGAGGCAACGTTTTTGATCTTTCTCTGGCGGATTTTCGAACTGTGTCCGTTCGGCGACAGTGTCACCCCGGAGCCATCAAGATCAACTAATTACCTCCTTCGTAACAAGATCAACAAGACCGTCCGCTCGGTATTTCTGCCACCCGCTAATTCGCAGCATATTTCGCCGGGTGGGTGCGACGGCGCAAACGGGCAGCATGGGTGTGTCAGGCCGGTGCACCGACCCAGACGGTGAGGGCCTCGGGCAATCCCGCGGCGGCGGGTTCCTCGCTCGCCCATGCGACGTAGCCGTCGGGTCGCAGCAGGACCGCGGCCGGGGCCGGGATCTCGCCGACGCCGGGGACGGCCCACTGCTCATCGCGGCTCTCGGCGCGGACGATGGCGATTCGGTCGTGCCATTGCGGTACCGCTGGAACGTCGTTTCCGTCGAGTACGAGCAGCACCGGGCGGCCCGCGCGCAGGAGTTCGTGCACCCGGGTCGCGCCCGTCGCGGTCGTGAGATCGGCATCGGGGATGCGGCGGCCGACGAGCGGGTGCTCGCCCTTGATGTCATAGCGGATATCGAGTGCGGTGATCATGAGGCCGAGGCGATGGCGCACCTGCTCCATATCGATCAGATCGCTCATGACCTCGCGCAGCGCGTCGGTGTGCGGGCCGGGACGGCCCAGCGCGGTTTGGGCCCGGGTGTTGTTCAGGACCCGGGCCGCGATGGGGTGGCGCTCGGTCTCGTAGGTGTCGAGCAGTTCGTCGGATGCGTTGCCGCGCAAGGTCGCGGCGAGCTTCCAGCCGAGATTCACCGCATCCTGGATGCCGAGGTTCTGTCCCTGGCCGCCCGCCGGGTAGTGGATGTGCGCGGCATCCCCGGCCACGAAGACGCGGCCGACGCGGTAGCGGTCGGCCTGACGGGCGGCGTCGCCGTAGTGCGAGACCCAGCGCGGGCTGTGCATGCCGAAGTCGGTGCCCGCGACCTCGACGAAGTTGGTGCGGAAGTCCTCGAAGCTCAGTTCGGTGCCGCGCTCGAGAACACGGTCGTGACGCTGCACGACGAGTCGGTACCAGCCGGGCTCGAATTGCACCACGGAGAAGTCGCCAGCACCGCGCCGATGGCCGAAGAAGGGCTGTGCGGGCGGATCGGCCAGTTCGACATCGGCGAGCATGCCGGTCACGGTCGCGTCGGTACCGACATAGTCGATGCCGGCGAGTTTGCGCACCGCGCTGCGGCCGCCATCGCAGCCGACCAGGTAGGCGGCGCGGATCCGGCGCGGATTCGGGCCGCCGATCTCCACCTCGACACCCGTCGCGTCCTGCCGGAAGTCGATGACCGGCGAGGCCCACTGCACAACCGCGCCGAGTTCGGTTGCGTGCCGGTCGAGTTCGCGTTCGATCACCGACTGCAGTACCGCGAGCATGAAGGGGTAGCGAGTGTGGAAATCGCTGAAGTCCAGGGGCAGGCCGGCGAAGTGTCCGGCCTGCATGATGCGGCCGAGTGGGAGCAAATCGTCGAGCAGGCCGCGCTGATCGAGGATCTCCATGGTGCGGACATGGATGCCACCCGCCCTGGATTCGCCGGTCCGCGCCGGGAGTCCGTCGACCAGCGCCACATCCACTCCGGCCAGGCGCAGTTCATAGGCCAGCATCAGGCCGGTCGGTCCGGCGCCGGCGATCACTACCTCGGTGGTTTCCATGTCGGTCTCCTTAACAACGTTAAGCGATTTAACGTTGTTAAGGAGACCAGAACATTGTTAAGCTGTCAAGGGATTCGAACAGCGGAGGTGACAGTGAAGATCGATGCCAAGGTGATCGCCGATGCCGCGCTCGGGCTGCTCGATGAGGTCGGTCTCGATGGGCTGACCATGCGCAAGGTGGCCGCGGCACTGGACGTGCAGGCGCCCGCGCTGTACTGGCATGTCAAGAACAAGCGCGAACTGCTCGACGCGATGGCACAGCGGGTCTTCGTATCCGCGGTCGACGGCGTCGAGGCGCCGCGGCGGGGAGAGGACTGGCAGGACTGGGTGGCGGCGCTGGCCGGACGGTTGCGCCGGTCGATGCTGCGCTATCGGGACGGGGCGAAGGTGCTGGCCGGTACCTACGTGAGCGATGAAGCCATGTGGCGCACCGCGGAATTGACACTGCGCACCCTCGAGGATGCGGGGTTCTCGGCGCTCGACGCCGAGCGGGTCTTCCCGATCCTGCTGCACTATACGGTCGGGTTCGTTATCGAGGAGCAGTCCCACTCCGGTGCGGAGTACGCCGACGGCAATCCCTACGATCTCGCCCAGCTGGCGCACGCCGTCGATGCCGACCGCTACCCCCGAGCCGCCCGCATGGTCGCCGACTTCTTCGAGGCCGATACCGATGCCGAATTCGACCACGGGCTACGCGTCATCCTGGCCGGAATCCTGGCCACCCGAACCGTTTCCGAAACTTCCTGACCTCGGTAGTCAGCGACCGAATCCCAGCAGACCGTCGGCCAGCGTCGAGATCTGCAAGGCGTCGAGAGCCTGTTGCCGGACGTCCGGGCATGTGGTGCCGGTAATGCGATCGACGACGGCGCGATCCCTGATGACGGTGTCGTTGAGGCCGCCGTTGCGGGCGGCCCAATCGTGCACGGTGCCATTGAAGCTGATCTTGCCGAGCTGTGTGCCCTGGGTGCGCCACTTGTCGACCTCGGGTCCGATCATCTCGCACAGCTGTCCCGCCGCCGCCGGCGTGATCTCATCCGTATTGGGCACCTGCGCCGGGCTGCCCGGAGAGGAGAACGTAATGGTGATGTTCGGATGTGAGGTGGGGGTGCCGGGCAGCGGATTGATATCGCCGTTGGCGTCGCAGCCGACGAGCAGGACCGCGGCCAGCATCGCCGCGGCCAGCGCGGCGGTGGATCCGAGCGAGGGCATCGGTACTCCTTATTATTTCAATTATTTCGCTTCGGGCGTCAGTTCGTAGACGACGTAGGCGGTGCGCACCACCGGCAACGCGACATTGCGCACGCGAATGCCGCCGGGGGTGGTGCCGCGTTCGATGCCCGCGTGTGCGTGCCCGTGGATCGCGAGGTCGGCGCCCTGGTCGTCGATGGTCTCGCCGAGTAGGTAGGAGCCGAGGAACGGATAGATTTCGCGCGGCTCGCCGTGCAGGGTGTCGCTGATGGGGGAGTAGTGGGTCATGGCCACGGTGATGTCGGTGTGCAGGCCGGCCAGTGCCTCGCCCAGTTTCTGCGCGAGATCGACAGTGTGCGCGGCGAATTCGCGCATGACCCGCTCGCCGAAGACGCTCGCGCACTTCCCGGCGAAGCCACCGCCGAAGCCCTTCGTCCCGGCGATGCCGAGGGTGTGTCCGTCGACCGTGAATTCGGCCGCCGTTCCTTCCAATACGGTGATGCCGTGATCGGTGAGCGTCGCGGTGATCTCGTCCTGTGCGTCGCTGTGGTGGTCGTGATTGCCGAGGACCGCGACCACCGGGATGCCGAGATCGGCGAATTCCGTGGCGACGACCCGGCCTTCGGCCACGGTGCCGTGCCGGGTGAGATCGCCGGCCAGCAGCAGCACATCGGCGCGGTCGGGCAGTTGCGCCAGCGCGGGACGGAATTCGCCGCGCGATTCGACGCCGAGATGTACGTCGCCGATTGCCGCGATCCGCATGCGTCGCCCTCCTTTCCGGTCTCAGTCCGCCAGCGCCTCGGTGTCCCCGGGCGCGGCGGGCGGCGTGACGTGCACATCGTTGTGGATGCGTGCCTGCGGAAGCTGTTCGCGCACAACGTTTTCCATCTGCTGCTTGCGTTCGGCGCTGCTCACCTCGCCCACGAGAACGACCACATCGCCGCGGATCGTCACCTGAACGCCGAGTTCGGCGGTGCGCGGATCCTCGGCCAGTGCCCGGCGCAGGTGCGCGACCAGATATTGCGGCCGATCCATCTACTGCCCCTCCTTCGGCTCGATCAAGCCGAGGTCGTCCACCAGTCCGAGAAAGGCTCGGGCGTAGGGCGACCCAGCGGCTTCCTCGCGTACTCGGTCCCAATCCACCTGCTCGCGCAGATCGCGCGCGACGTGCAGCAGCGGGCTCAGATCCAGTCGGTGCGCATCGAAGACCAGCAATTTGTCGATCATCAGATCGGTCGCACTGATCACCGGCGCTATCGCGGGACCGACGCGCATCACGGTGGCGCGATCGAGCAGTTCGTCGGTGACGTCGCGGTTGTTCGGCCGGTAGATCAGGTCGATGAGGACGCCGCCGTCATAGACCTTGGCCAGCCAGTCTTCGGGCGGATCCGCGACCCGTAGTCCGCCACGGGCCAGTGCGCCGCGGGCGCGGGCGAGATCGGCGGGTTTGATGAGGATGTCCACATCGTGTTCCGAAGCGGGCCCGCCGCGCGCGTACACCGCGCACCCGCCCGCGACCGCGAAGCGGATATCGGTATCCGCCAGCGTGTTCACGGCGCGGGTCAGCGCGTGTAGTAGCTCATCGATGGTCGGGACCATATATGCGCCATACCCGCGGTCCGCCCCGCTAATCGCCGCCGCCGGGGCGTCGCCCGGGGGGGCGCGTTATCAGGGTTTGCGCGCGATGGCGCCGACCATCAGGCGCTCGATAGTGGTCAACTTGTCGCGCACGATGCGGTTCGGACGCCACCGGGGCAGGTAGACCAGGCCGGGCTCGACCAGGTCGTAGCCGAGGAACAGGTCGAGTATCTGGTCCTGGGTGCGGAAGCGGCCGCTGCCGAGGAATTCCAGGAAGGATTTCTCGGTTCGCTCGGCGTCCGGGCCCGAGTCGCAGAAGTGCGTGATGAACAGGTGACTGCCCGAGGGCACGGCGTTCATATATCCGTCGACGACGCCTGCCGGATCTTCGTCATCGTCCAGATAGTGCAGCAAGCCGACGAGCATGACGGCCACCGGTTGGTCGAAGTCGATCATCCGTTGCACATCCGGGTGCTCGAGCACATTATCGGGATTGCGGAGGTCGGCGGTGACGACGACGGTTCGGTCGTTCTCCTCCAGCAGCGCGCGTCCGTGCGCCAGCACGATCGGATCGTTGTCGACGTAGACGACGTGTGCGCCCGGCTGCAGCGATTGGGCGATCTGGTGGGTGTTCTCCTCGGTCGGCAGGCCAGCACCGAGGTCGAGGTACTGCCGCAGTCCGACCTCGCTGGCGAGGTAGCGCACGCCGCGACCCAGGATCTCGCGGTTCAGTTTCGCCAGATCATCGATGTGCGGTGTGGTCGCACGCAGGTTCTCGCAGACTCTTTCGTCGACGGGGTAGTTGTCCTTCCCGCCGAGCAGCGCATCGTAGACGCGGGAAATGCTCGGTTTGGTCTGGTCGATCTCGACCGTCGACCGAGAACTTGTCATATCCACCCCTCCGCGCGATATCGGATTGCGTGTGCGTGCACCGAAAAGCGTAGTCACGCAAGCGGATGCCGTGCGCACCAATTCCCGATTCGAGCCGAATTCGGTCGGCTCAGTGAACCGAGGTTCGCACTGCCGATCGCGGCCTATACGACCTCGTACTTCCTGACCGCGCGTCTTGCCGCGCGGCACATGGTGTCGATCTGTCGAGGGGATCCTGTACGACCAGGCCGGTGCCTCGACCGAGCGCGCTGGCGTCGGTGAGGTGGGCCAGGTCGGAGCCGTTGCGGCCTCGGCTCGGGCCGGGGGTGGACGTGGCCTGCGTACATGGAAGACCATGGGGCGATGTTGCTCAGTACGCACGAAGCCGATCTGTTCGAGGGGTTCCGAGGCCGCTTGGAGGCGATCGCGTATCGGCTGCTGGGGTCGGCCAGTGATGCCGAGGACGCGGTGCAGGATGTGTTTCTGCGGTGGCATGCGGCGCAGCGGGAACTGATCGAGACGCCCGAGGCGTGGCTGACGAAGGTACTCACCAATCTCTGCCTCAATCAGCTCACCTCCGCGCGGGCCAGGCGGGAAACCTATGTGGGGCAATGGCTTCCGGAACCCGTCCTGGCCGGGGACCGGATGCTCGGTCCGGCCGATACCGTCGAGCAGCGCGAGTCGGTCTCCATGGCGATGCTCACCTTGATGGAGCGGCTCTCGCCCAATGAGCGCGTGGTGTATGTGCTGCGTGAGGCGTTCGGGTATTCCCACCGCGAGATCGCCGAGATCCTTGACGTCACCGAGTCGAACTGCCAGCAGATCTACCGGCGTGCCAAGCAGCATGTCAGCACCGGCCGGGCCCGCACCGAGGTCGATGCGGCCGCCGCGCGGAAGATCGTCGAGGAATTTCTCGCCGCTGGCCTCAGCGGTGACACCGAGCCACTGATCCGGCTGCTGACCGTTGACGCGGTCAGCATCGCCGACGGCGGTGGCCGGATTCCGGCCCGCAAGGCCCCGGTCATCGGTGCCTTCGTTATCGCGCGGTACCTGCGTGGTCTGTTCCAGCCGACCGCTGCCAAGCGCGCCTTTGTCGCTGGCCGCCCCGTCTTCTATGCCGCCGTAGTCAACGGCGGTCCCGCGGTGCTGGTCGAGGTCGACGGGCGGGTCATCGGCGTGTTCTGCCTCGACCCGACCCCGGGCGGCGTCGCGGCGATCCACCTTCAGGTCAACCCCGACAAGCTGGAACGCATCACGCGCCAGTGGGCGGCCACCGGACCCCATCGCCCACTCGCGGCTCAGTGGTGACTCACATCACAATCTTTTCCTGTCAGGGATCGTGCGGTCGATGTGGACCGCAAGACCGTCGAGTTCACCGGTGCGCACGGCGCCGAGACCATCGGTTATGACACCCTCGTGTACGCCCTCGGCAGCACCGTCGCCGACTGCGGCGTTCCCGGTGTCGCCGAGTACGCCTACAACGTTGCCGGGAAACCGGCCGCGCTGCGGCTGCGGGCGCGCCTGAACGAGCTGGCTTCGGGTGCGACCGTGCTGGTCGTCGGCGGTGGCTTGACCGGTATCGAAGCGGCCGCCGAAATCGCCGATGCCCGCCCGGACCTCGCGGTCACGATCGCCGCCCGCGGCGGGGTCGGCGACTGGCTCAGCGATAAGGCCCAGCGCCACCTGCGCGGCGCCTTCGACCGGCTCGGCATCACGGTCCGCGAACATGCCGACATCACGCGCGTCGAATGCGACGGCGTGGTCACCGGTTCGGGTGGGCAGATTCCGGCCCAGCTGACCGTGTGGACAGCGGGCTTCACCGTGCACCCGATCGCGGCCGCCACCACCCTGGCGGTGACCGATACCGGGCGGATCGTCGTCGACCCCACGATGCGCTCGGTATCGCATCCGGATGTGTACGCCATCGGCGATGCCGCGAACGCGGTAGGGGTGGGCGGTAAGCCACTGCGGATGGGCTGCGCCACGGCATCCCCGATGGCGTGGCAGGCCGCCGACGCCCTCGCCGCCCGCTTGACCGGTCGCAAGGTCCCCGAGGCCCCGATCGGCTATGTGTCCCAGTGCATCAGCCTCGGCCGCCGCGATGGCATCTTCCAGCGCGTGACCGCCGCGGACGAGCCCACGGACACCGTCGTCACGGGCCGGATCGGAGCCCGCATCAAGGAGTTGGTCTGCGCGGGCGCGGCGTGGAGCGTTACCCAGCCGACCATGCTGATGCCGAGCCGCCGCCGCCACCTCGCCGCACCCGCCGAAGTGGAGACCCGCTTCGTGACCGCGTGACGTGGCCGCCACATTCGGACATAGCGGAGAGATGGGGCGGACCGGTGGACCGGAACTCCCGAGTCCGGTGCGTCCGATACGCGACACAGCGTCTCGAGGGCCGCGTGGCGTGCGGTCCGGGGTCTGCTCATTCGTTTAGGGACAATGGTTGCTGCCCGTGCCCGTCAGGTGGCGTCGAACCAATGGTCGGCGGGGGCGAGGCGGCCGACGGTGTTGGAGATTTGAGCGACCAGGGCCCAGGGGCGTTGGGTGTCGGTGGTGGCCTTGCCGTTGGTCAGGATCGCGCCGGACAGGCCGCGGGCCGGGTCGGCCCAGCCGTATTGGGTGGTCAGGCCGCTGCGGCCGAAGTGGGACTGGGTGTTTCGGCCGAATTTGGATCGGCGGGCACCCAGTTCGTAACCCGCGCGGCTTACCCGTCCGGCCAGGCCGGGTAGCCGCGGCGCGGGTTGGATCGCTGCGCGGAGGGTTTCCGGCTTCATGATCCGGATTCCGTCGAGTTCGCCACCGCGGGTGAGGATTTCGTAGAAGCGCGACAGTTCGCAGGCCGTGGTGACGAGGTTGCCCGAGGGCAGTTCGGCGGTCAGGAAGGCGTGGTTCGCGGATTTGGCGGTCGCGCCGTCCACGCGGCCGCCGAGTGCCTTGCGCGCCAGGAAGATCGACATTCGCGACGGCGCGGGGCCGGTCTTCACGCTGGGGACGACCTTGTCGACATCCTCCGGGCGGACTCCGAAGTTGGTCCAGCGGAAGCCGAATGGCTCGAGTACCTGTTCGGCGAGGTGCTCGCGCATCCGCTTGCCGGTGGCCCGCTGCACCAGCAGGCGCTGGATCAGGCCGCTGGTCAATGCGTGGTAGACCCGGAATCGGCCAGGTCGCCAACTCGGCACCAGATCGGCCAGCCCCCGCACGGCCAACTCCTCGTCGAGCACCAGCTCGACCCCCTTGTACGGCGGCGTGACAAAGGGCACCCCGGCCGAATGCGACAGCACATCGCCGATCGTGATCGCATCCTTGCCATGGGCCGCGAACTCCGGAATGTACTTGCACACAGGATCATTCAGCTCGAAGGCGCCCTGCTCGACGAGCATGAACATCAGCGCGGCGGACACCCCCTTGGCGGTGGAGAAGCCGAGGAACGGTGTCTGCGGCGTCGCGAGCACCTTCTCCGCATCAGCGCTGTCGCGCGGCGAATTTCCCCAGCCGTGCCCGATCGTCCGGTTCAACACGATAGTGCCGTTGCGCCGCACACACGTCTGAATTGCGGGCGTCGTCCCCAATCGGTACCACGCCTGCACCGACGCCCACAGCGACTCGACCTCGACGCTGGTCAGTCCGGCATCGGCCGGATCGTCCTCGTGCCCGACCGTCGTCACCGCGTCCAGATCATCGGCGACGGTCACCAACGTGGCAGGAAGTACCTTCACGCGGCCAGCATATCGACGCCGATCACTCGGCTGGTCGCGCCCGCGACCACATCGACTCCCGACGCTCGGGGACGATTCGGCGGCAGCGCGCAATCGGCGCGCAACATCGGCCGGATCGTGGTTTCGCAGCCGAAGTGCGGGTATCCGGCAGGCAGGAGGTGTTCGACATGCCCAAGGAATGGAGCAGTAAGCAAGAACGCCAGTATGAGCACATCAGGGAGTCGGCGCGGGAACAGGGTGCGACCGAGAAGCGGGCGAAGGAGATGGCCGCGCGCACGGTCAACAAGAATCGCGCGCAAGCCGGGCAGACCAGGACCGCGAGCCGCAGCTCGATCCAGGACAAATCGCCCCAGCAGCGCGGCGGGCAGCGCTCGGGCCGCCGCGGCCCGAAGGGCCCGACGCGTGACCAGCTGTACAACGAGGCCAGACAGCGAAATATCAAGGGCCGTTCGAAGATGACCAAGGGACAGCTCGCGAGGGCGTTGGGCAAGGCCTGATCCGGGCCGGGAATCCGGAGGATTGCCCGCCGCTTACCGTGGTATCCGACCGTTGTGACGGCCGAAAAGATCACCCAGCCGCAGGTGCTGCGCGATTACGCATTACTCGCCGATGGGGAACGCGGCGCACTGGTCGGTCCGCACGGAGATTTCGACTGGATGTGCGCGCCGCGTTGGCACAGTGACGCGGTCTTCGCCGCATTGGTCGGCGGCGGCGGAGTGTATTCGGTGACCCCGACCGGGCGATATGTGTGGGGCGGGTACTACGAGCCGGGCACATTGATATGGAATTCGCACTGGGTGGTCGGATCGTCGGTTGTCGAATGCCGGGAGGCCCTGGCGTTTCCCGGCGATCCGCACCGCGTCGTCGTGCTGCGGCGCGTCATCGCGGTGCACGGCGACGCCGAGGTCGATGTGGTGCTGCGCCCCGCGGGCCGATTCGGCCGGGCACCGGCCCGCGACCTGCACCGCACCGAGGACGGGGTGTGGTACGCGCGGGTCGGTGACCTCGCGCTGCGCTGGGGTGGTGGCTCAGCCGCGTCGGTGCGCGACTCGACCGGCTGGAGCGAACGAATAACACTGCGGCAGGGCGAGATTCACGATCTGGTCCTCGAATTGTCCGATGCGACCCTGCCTGTCGATGCGCCCGATCCGCACACAGTATGGGCCAGCACCGAAGCCGCGTGGCAGCGCGAAGTGCCGGAGCTGGGGCCATGTGTCGCGACCCGGGATACCGCGCAGGCCTATGCGGTCATGCGCGGAATGACCAGTGGCACAAACGGTATGGTTGCCGCCGCCACCACCAGCCTACCGGAGCGCGCGGACCGCGGCGAAAACTACGACTACCGCTATGTGTGGATCCGCGACCAGTGCTACGCCGGGCTGGCGGTGGCCGCCGACGGACCGCATCCGTTGTTGGACAATGCAATACGGTTCGTTGCCGAACGGCTGCTCGCCGATGGTCCCGAGCTGCGGCCCTCCTATACCGTCACCGGTCATGCGATCCCGGAGCCGAGCGAGTTGGACCTGCCCGGCTACCCGGGCGCTCGGACGCTCGTCGGCAACCGGGTGAGCCACCAGTTCCAGCTCGACACCTTCGGCGAGGCGCTGCTGCTATTCGCCGCGGCCGCGCGGCACGACCGGCTGACCGAGGACGATCGCCGGGCGGTCTCGGTAGCGGTCGCCGCGATCGCCGACAACTGGCATCGACCGGATGCGGGCATCTGGGAGATCGAGAACCGGCATTGGACCCATTCCCGGCTGGCCTGTGTCAGCGGCCTGCGCGCGGTCGCCGGGGTCGCGGCCAGCGGTGCCGACCCGGTGATCTGTGCGGAACTGGCCGATACCATCATCGCCGAAACCGCCCGCACCAGTGTGCATCCCAACGGCGCTTGGCAGCAGGCGCCGGATGCGGCGGGCGTCGACGTCGCCCTGCTGCTGCCCGCTATTCGTGGTGGCATGTCCGTCGACGATCCGCGCAGCCTTGCCACCTACCAGGCCATCGAGCGCGAATTGTGCACGGACTTCTACGTTTATCGCTACCGCCACGACGAGCAGCCATTGGAGACCACCGAGGGCGCATTCCTGCTCTGCGGATTCATCATGTCGATCGCGGCCGCCCAACTCCGATACCGGGTTTCGGCCGCACACTACTTCGAACGCAACAGGGCGGCATGCGGCACGCCGGGGCTGTTCGCCGAGGAGTTCGACGTCACCCAGCGTCAGCTGCGCGGCAATATGCCGCAGGCCTTCGTACACGCGTTGCTGTTCGAATCCTCGGTACGCCTGCCCCGATTCGGTGACGACCACGAGTAAGGAGCCGTGATGACCATCGGTGCTCCCGGACACCGCATACCCGCAGATTGTCCGGCCATTCGCTGGGTATCACCGCTCTGACCAACCCGGATACCTACAGGAGTTCCCCATGACACAACAGGTTGGCGACCATGTCCTGCAGCGTCTGCGCGAATGGGGCGTGAAACACGTTTTCGGCTACCCGGGCGACGGCATCAACGGCCTGGTCGCCGCCTTCGGCCGCGCGGACAACAAACCCCGGTTCGTCCAGGCCAGACATGAGGAGATGGCGGCCTTCGAGGCCACCGGATTCGCAAAATTCAGTGGTCACGTGGGGGTGTGCACGGCCACCTCCGGTCCGGGGGCGATACATCTGCTCAACGGCCTCTATGACGCCAAACTCGACCACGTCCCGGTCGTCGCCATCGTCGGTCAGACCGCGCGCAGCGCGATGGGCGGCAGCTATCAGCAGGAAGTCGATCTGCAGAGCCTGTTCAAGGATGTCGCCAGCGATTATCTGGTCGAGGTGAATGTCTCCAGTCAGCTGCCCAATGCGCTGGACCGGGCGTTCCGCACCGCGATGACCCGGCGCGCGCCCACCGCGGTGATCATCCCCGCCGATCTGCAGGAAGAGCCCTACGAGCCACCCGAACACGCCTTCAAGCAGGTGCCGTCCAGCCCGCCGCATTCGGTGACCGCGACGGTGATCGCGCCCTACGGCGAGATCGAACGCGCCGCCGAGATCATCGACGCCGGATCGAAGCTCGCGATCCTCGTCGGACAGGGCGCGCGCTCGGCCGTGCGCGAGGTGGTGCAAATCGCCGAACTCACCGGTGCCGGTGTGGCGAAGGCACTGCTCGGCAAGGATGTGCTGCCCGACGATCTGCCCTTCGTCACCGGCCCGATCGGATTGCTCGGCAGCAGGCCGAGCTATGAGCTGATGCGCGACTGCGACACGCTGCTCATTGTCGGATCGAATTTCCCGTACACCCAATTCATGCCGGAGTTCGGCCAGGCGCGCGCCGTGCAGATCGATATCGACGGCACCATGATCGGAATGCGCTATCCGACCGAGGTGAATCTGGTCGGCGATGCGAAAGCCACACTGGCCGAGCTCATTCCGCTCCTGCGCCGCAAGCAGGATCGGTCGTGGCGGGAGCGGATCGAGCGCAATGTGGTCCGCTGGTGGGAGACGATCGAGCGGCAGTCGATGCTGCGGGCGCAGCCGGTCAATCCGATGCGCGTGGTATGGGAACTCTCGCAACAGCTTCCGCATAACGCGATCGTCACCGCGGACTCTGGTTCGTCCACCAACTGGTACGCCCGCTGCCTGCGGTTCCGTGCCGGTATGCGCGGTTCGCTCTCCGGCACCCTGGCGACCATGGGGCCCGGTGTGCCCTATGCCATCGGCGCCAAATTCGCGCATCCGGACCGACCGGCGATCGCATTGGTCGGCGATGGCTCCATGCAGATGAACGGCCTGGCCGAATTGCTCACCGTCGTGCGCTATTACCCGCAGTGGGACGATCCCAGATTGATCGTCTGCGTCTTCCACAACAACGATCTCAACCAGGTCACCTGGGAGCTGCGCGCCATGGGCGGCGCGCCGAAATTCGAAGAGTCACAGACACTTCCGGACACCTCATACGCCGATCTCGCACGCTGTATGGGCTTGTCCGCGCTCGCGATCGACGATCCGGAGCAGATCGGCGACGCGTGGACGCAGGCGCTGGCCGCGGATCGCCCTGTCCTGCTCGATATTCGCTGTGATCCGGAGGTCCCGCCGATTCCGCCGCATGCGACCTACGAGCAGATGAAGGACACCGCGGAGGCCGTCATGCGCGGTGATCCCGAGGGGTGGCATCTGATGGTGCAAGGCGCGAAAACCAAAGCGCAGGAATTCGTTCCACACCGAGCGGGGAGGCCGTCGCCATGACGGGGCGGCCCGGGTTCGGAGCAGCCGCGGAAGTCGCCGGGTGGTGGGCGGTTCTGGTGGTGGTCTGGATGGTGACAACCAGCGCGGTCGCCATCGATGAGTTGATCGCGGCGTGCGTGATCGCCCTACCGATCGCCTTCGCGGCACGGGTGGGACGTATTGCGGTGCGGGGGAATTGGCGACTACCGGCCGCAGCGGCGCGGTTGTTGGCAGCGTTGCCGGGCGCGATCGTGCGCGAGGGAGCGGGCGCGCTGCTGCTCGCGGCGCGCGGCAGGCCGGTCGGGCGGTTCGAGCAACTCGACATCGGCCCGCGGACAAGCGCGGACCGGCGAGCGGGGCGGGCGGCGCTGATCACCGGCGTGCTCTCCGCGACCCCCGGTTCGCTGGTCATCGACGCCGATCACGAAGGCCTGCTGCTGCACGCGCTCGCGACGCCAGCGACCCGACTGCGCCGGATGTTCGGGAGCTGATCGAAATGTCCACCGCGCCTTGGCTGCTCGCATCGGGTGTGCTGCTGGCCGGTGGTATCGGTCCGGCCGTGCTGTTATCCAGCCGGGGTAGGTCCGCACATCGGCTCGTCGGGCTGCAACTGGTCGGATCGCTGCTGGTCGTCGGCTTGGTGACCCTGAGCCTCGGCCTGGGCAGACCGGACTATCTGATCGTGCCGCTGGTACTCGTGCTGCTGTCGTTCGCTGGCACCCTGGTCTTCACGCGCCTGCTGGGGGTGCGCGATGACTAGCCTCATTGTCGAGGCTCTGCTCGCGGTCGGCACCTTGGCCGCGGTCGCCGCTTCGCTGGCGGCACTGCGACCGCGTTCGGTCTATGCGCGACTGCACTATTCGTCGATCATCAGTTCGTTCACCGGGCCATGCATCGCGCTGGCCGTCCTGATCGCGCAGGGACCCGGGCTGACCGCGGCCATTGTCGCGGTCACCCTCGTGCTCCTGGCGCTCACCGGCCCGGTGCTCAGTGCGGCCATCGGCAGGCTCAATGCCCGCATCGACGGCAGAATCGAGAGTCCACAATGAATGCCCTGATAGTGATCACACTGGGGCTGGTCGCGGTGACCGCCACCGTGGTCGTGCTGACCACCCGACCGCAGCGGCAAGCGGTCTCGCTCGCGGTATTCGGCGCAGTACTGGTACCGGCGTTCCTTGTGCTCGGTGCACCGGATGTGGCGTTGTCCCAGGTCGCGGTGGGTACCGCAGTAGTGCCGCTGATGGTGCTGCTGACCGTGCGCGCCGTCGAGCGGAGGCGACGATCATGAATCGCACGGCCCGGTTGGTGGTCTTCCTCGTCGGCGGGGCCGGGCTGGTGCTACTGCTCGGACTCGCGATGATGCGCTTGCCCGCGTTCGGCGGCGTGGACCATCCCTACCGGGACGCCGCGGTCGAGGCGGCGCTGCGGCGGCTCAGCCCGAATGCCGTCTCCTCGGTCAACTTCGACCAGCGCGGACTCGATACCTTCGGCGAGGAGGCCATTCTGGTGGCGGCCGTGCTCGGCGCGGCGACTCTGCTGCGCACGGAAGGGCAACGGCGGCAACGACGGTTGGATGATGTCGGGCGCATTGCGTCGGCGACCCGATTTCTCGGCTATGCACTCTTGCCGGTGACCTTGCTCATCGGCGCAGATGTGGTCGTGCACGGACATCTGACGCCGGGTGGGGGCTTCCAGGGTGGGGTGGTGCTGGCGACCGGACTGCATTTGATGTACGTGGCGGGCAGCTATCCCGCGCTGCGGCGGGTGCGTCCGCTGGCCTGGTACGAATTCGGCGAGGCGGCCGGTATGGGGACGGTGGTCGTGCTCGGCCTTGCCGGAATAGTCAGCGGCGCAGGGTATCTGGTGAATGTGCTGCCGCTCGGGCAATTCGGCCGCCTGGTGTCGGCGGGCACGCTGCCGCTGTTCAGCGTGGCGGTCGGGCTCGCGGTCGGCAGTGGCATCGTCGTACTGCTGGCGCAGTTCCTCGACGAGTACCTGACAATCGAGAGGCGGCCGTCACGATGACCGTATTTCCCTACGTGATCGCCGGTTGGCTGTTGCTGATCGGCATCTATGGCGTGGTGCGCAGCCCGCATCTGGTGCACACCGTGGTGTGCGTATCGATCGCGCAGTCCGGGACCTATGTCCTGCTGTTGGCGATCGGCTATCAAAAGGGCGCCTCCGCACCGATTTTCGGCTCCGCCAACCCGCCCGGCTCACCGGTGATGGATCCGGTGGTGCAGGCTATGGCGCTGACCGATATCGTCGTCTCCGCGACGGTGACCGCGTTATTGCTGGCACTGGTCGTGCAGATCGCCAAGCGGCACGGCACCGTCGTGCCCGACGAACTGCACGCGCTGCGCGGCTGATGGCCGCCCTCGATCAGGCACTTCCGGCACTCCTGATCGCGCTGCCGGTCGCCGGTTCGTGTGTGCTGGTCGCCTTCGGACGCGTGCTGCCCAGGTTGCTGGTCGATGTGATCGGGACCGGGACGGCGCTGGCCGGAACCGTCCTGGCCGGATGGCTGTTGTATCGCACCGCCGCTGGCACCGTGGTGTCGTGGTCGGGCGGGTGGCGGCCGACACCGGGACTGACCGTCGGCATCGTGCTGGTGGCCGATCGGCTCAGTGCCGCAATGGCCTTGCTGATCGCGCTGCTCACCACCACCGCACTGCTGTACGGCTGGCGCTACTTCGACAGCCTGCACGCGCATTACCCGGCGTTGGTGTTGCTCTTCGCCACGGGGATGACCGGATTCGCGCTCACCGGTGACCTTTTCGACATGTTCGTCTTCTTCGAGCTGATGGGCGTCGCCGCGTACGCGCTGACCGGATTCAAAATCGAGGAGCCCGAATCCGTCCAGGCCGGACTGAATTTCGGGGTCATCAACTCACTCGGCGCCTACCTCTGTCTCTTCGGGATCGGACTGCTGTATGCGCGGACCGGGCAGCTCGGACTGGCTCAGTTGGGGATCGCGATCGAAGAACGGGCCGGTGATGCCCTGGTCATCGCCGCATTCGTGTTGATCGCCACCGGATGGCTGGTCAAGGCGGCGGCGGTGCCATTCCATTTCTGGCTGGCCGACGCACATGCGGTCGCACCCTCACCGGTCTGTGTGCTGTTCTCCGGAGTGATGGCGCCGCTGGGTGTCTATGGACTGGCACGGGTGTATTGGACCGTATTCGACGCGGTGCTACCCGCCGCGGGAGTGCGCCGAATGCTGTTGGTGCTCGGGATCGTTACGGCCGTGCTCGGCGCGGTGATGTGTGTACTGCAACGACATATCAAACGGCTGCTCGCGTATTCGACGATCGCGCATATCGGACTGTTCCTGCTCGGTCTGGCCGCGCTGTCGCCGCTCGGTGTCGCCGCGTCGGCGCTGTATCTCGGCGGCCATGCCGCGGTGAAGGGCGCACTGTTTCTGCTGACCGGCATGCTGCTGTCGCGGTATCGCAGCGTGGACGAGTTCAGCCTGCACGGCCGTGCGCGCGGTCAGCGGACCATCGGTGTGCTGTTCATACTTTCGGCGTTGGTCCTTGCCGGGCTGCCGCCATTCGGGGCCGGGCTCGGCAAGGCATTGCTGGAGGAATCCGGCGCGTCCATTTTCCTGGTCACCATTGTGATCGTGGTATCGGCGCTGACCGGCGGCGCGGCATTGCGTGCTGGACTGCGTGTCTGTTTCGGCGTCGGCGCGGTGCCGGATGACAAGCTCGACGCCGACGAGACCACCGGGGAACATGAGCAACCCGATATCGCCGCACCGCGGAACCGGACACCGATCACCATGATGGGTGCGGTGCTGGCATTGTTGCTGGTCGCGCTATTACTGGGTCTGCCGACCGGATTCACCAGGGCCGTCGGTCCCGCCGCCGTGACGTTCGTCGACCCGCAGGCATACCGGGCGGCGGCGTTGATCGGCACGAGTGGCCATCCCGGCACGGCCCCGCATATCGGGTGGACGGGCGCCGGTTTGGCGCTCGGTCTGTTGTCGACCGCTCTGGCCGTACTCACGGCACTTGCCGCGCTGTCCTTCGGCACGTCGCGCGCACGCGCGAGGCCGTCGATTCCCCCGATCACCTCGGCGGTGCACGAATTGCACCGGCTCCACAGCGGGCATGTCGGTGACTATGCCGCTTGGCTGGTCTTCGGTGCGGCCGCTATCGCCGGACTGGTCGCGAGCGGTTGGCTGTATTGACGCGTTGATGGCGCTGCTGCCGGGCAGCGCGGGTGTGGGTGCCTCGGGAGCGAGTCCTGGCAGCGGGGACCGGTCGCGTTACCGGCGCGGTGAGCCAGCGATAGCGCCGGGCAGCAGATGGGGCAGCACGGTCGACCCGGCGGTGGCCGCCGCGGCGGACCACGTGGCGATGGTCCAGCCGACCGGCCCCAGTGGCGTGCAGCCGAAATAGGCGGACATTCCCGGAACCATGACCACCGCGCCGAGTACCGCGCCGCTGGCGGCGGTGGTGAGCCAGACCAGGGGACTGCGGTGGCCCGAGATCAGCGTCTGGCCGAGTTGAGTGCCGATGAGCGCGACCAGGCCGATGGTGGCCGCGCGTCGCCTCGTTCCGGTGTAGCGGCCGATCGTCCACGCGGTGCACGCGCCCGCCGCCGTTGCGATGCCGCGCACTGCGATGGTGCGGGTCAGATCGGGACCCAGTCGGGCAGCGGGTATTTCGGCCAGTTGTCGCGCGCGCTGTTCGGCGCCGTGCTCAGTGTCCTGCGGGGCGGGGCTGTCACGATCCGGCGAAAGGGCAAGGGCCAGTGCGGGAAACATGTCGGTGAGCATGTTGACGAGCAGGAACTGCCTGGTGCCGAGCGGCGCCTGCCCGCCGACCACGGTGCCGTAAATGGTGAACGCGATTTCCCCGGCATTGCCGCCGACCAGCACGCCGACGGCTTCGGTGACGCGCCGCCACATGCCGCGCCCCTCCACCAGCGCGTGCAGTAGTGCGAGCGGATCCGGGTCGGTGAGCACCAGATCCGCCGCATTGCGGGCGGCGGCGGATCCGTGTGCGGCCAAACCGATTCCGATATCCGCGCTGCGAATGGCGGCGGCGTCATTGCTGCCGTCGCCGGTCATGCCGACCACATGTCCGTTGCGGCGCAGGGCGGCGACGATACGCACCTTCTGTTCCGGGGCGACCCTGGCGAAGACGGTGCTGCGCTCGATGAGTTCGGCCTGTGCGGTGTCGTCGAGGCTATCCAGGTCGTCGCCGGTGGTGACGGTATCCACGGCGATGCCGAGTTGCCGGGCCACCGCGGCCGCGGTGACCGGATGGTCTCCGGTGATGATGCGCACGCCGATATCGTTGTCCTGCAATGCCGTCACCAGCGGCAGCGTCTGCGGCCGCGGGGTATCGGCGAGGCCGAGGAAGCCGAGCAGGGTCAGCTCGTCGACGGCGCGTTCGACATCATCGGGCTTGCCGGACAAGTCACGGCGGGCCACGACGAGTACGCGCAGACCTTGGTGAGCGAGATCATCGATGACCTCTCGCGCGTGCTTGCGCACCTGTTGCGAGAACGGTTGCGCGGTAGGCGTTCTGGTGCAGCGCGGGAGTACCACCTCGGGTGCGCCCTTCACGAGCAGGCGCAGTTCGCGCGATGTGTGGCCCAGCGTCGCGGCATAGCCACGGTTGGATTCGAACGGGACCTCGTCGATCGGATCCCACCGATGCGCGTCGTTGCCCAGGATCTCGGCGGCGTCCAGCACTGCGCGGTCGGTGGCGTGCAGTACCGGTCCCTCGTCCGGATCCGGGCAGGCGCGGGCGGCGGCGCGCAACAGTCGACGCGCGTCGTCGGAGTCGTCGTCGGGTTGCCACCGGTGGTCCAGATCGGCCAACATGGTCAGCCGCAGCCGGCCCTCGGTGAGGGTGCCGGTCTTGTCGAAACACAGGGTGTCGACCCGGCCGAGTGCCTCCACAGTGCGGCTGGCCCGGACCAGCACACCATAGCGCGATAAGCGCCGCGCGGCCGCCAGCTGCGCCACGGTGGCGACCAAGGGCAGTCCCTCCGGCACCGCCGCGACCGCGACCGCGACGCCGTCGGCGATCGCGGCGCGCAGCACCCGGCCGCGCAGCGCTCCGAGCGCGGTGACCACGGCACCACCCGAGAGGGTGAGCGGCAGCGCGCGATCGGTGAGTTGCCGCAGTTGGGCCTGCACACCGCCCTTATCCGGCGCGACCGCGCCCGCGGCGGCGCGACCGGCCTGGGTACCGGCGCCGACCGCGACCACGACGGCCCGGCCGGTGCCGTTTACGACGGTGCTGCCCTCGAAGATCATGCAGGTGCGCTCGCCGAGCGCCGCACCGGGTGTGCCCGCGACGGTCTTCGCTACCGTCACCGATTCGCCCGTCAGACCCGACTCGTCCATTTCCAATTCGTCGGCGCGCAGCAGTCGCGCATCGGCGGGCACCACATCGCCCGCCTGGACGGCCAGCACGTCTCCGATGGCGAGACGGTCCGCGGGCACCGAGACTTCGGCCGGCTCGTCCTCGCGTACGTCCGCGCGGTCGACCAGTCGCCCCGTGAGCCGTTCGCCCGCGAGCAGGTCGCGCAGTTCGCTCTCGGCGCGCTGACGCTGGAGTGCCGAGATCACCGCATTCACCGCGAGCACGGAGGCGAGGAGTGCGGCATCGGAGGGCGCACCGAGGATCGCGGTGGCGGCGGCGCCGACGCCGAGAATCGGCGCCAGCGGATCATTCAGCTCATGGCGCAGGTGGCGGGCGAATGACATCATCGGCGCGAAAGTTGTTGCTACCACGCCTCGTTCGGCCCCGGTCGGTGTTCTCCGCTCGTCGATCGAGGGAGGTTGCGGCAGGCGAGCGAGCACCTCGCCGGATTCCAGTGCGTGCCAGGGCAGCAGGGGTGCGAGGGTGGCGGGCGGTGCGGTCCTGGCCGCTCGAACGCCGGTGAGTGCGCCGGCCATCAGGCCGGTCCACTGTGCCGCGAGCATCGGAGTGGTTCGGACGTGGCGGTTCGGCGCGACGGCGAGCAGCAGCCCGCCGAGTGTGCACGCCGATAGGGCCAGGGTGCGGCCGCGTTCGCTGACCTGACGGGCGGGACCGACCGTGGCAAGGATCCGCTGGACCTGATCGAGGTCGCGGCAGAGTGCGTCGGCGGCCCACGACGGTTCGCCGTGGTCGGCACCGAACAGTCCGATCGCCACATCGGCTCGGGCCAATGCCTTGTGTGTGCGCGGGCTCAGCACCGCGACCACATGCCCATCCGCTTGCAGGCGCTGCACGAGTTTGCTGGTCGACGCGCTCGCCGAGACGAATTCGTCAGCGAGCGGGCGCAATTCGCCCGCATCCTCATGGGCGCTGAGAATGACCCGCAACCCCGCCCGCCGCGCCGCTGTCAGCACATCGTGGGCGCTGGGGTCGAGCTCGCGCCCGAGCAGCACCCGCCCGACCGGATGGTCGCCGTCGCGCAGTTCACGCCAGACCGGACGCAGCGTTGCGCAGCGATCGGGCGCGCCCGTCTTCGGATGTACCAACCGTGGCGTCTGCGCGGCAGCGTCGTCGTCGGACTCCGTCGCCCACAGCACACGCAGCGCGGCACTCCAGACCTGCGCGGCCGGCCATTCGTCATCGGCCGATTCCGCATCGAGCACCAGCCGACGTGGCGTGAGCAGCGCCTCGCCGTCGACGACCAGGGCGGACAACCGGTCCAATCTGCGCCACACGCCCCGATGCAGGGTGAGCACTCCCGCCCGCGCGAGGACGGTGGACACGGTGGCGGCATATGCCTCGCGGCTGGCGCGCGCCGCCTTCGGCGCGCCGAGCCCGAGCGCATCGGCGGCATCGCTCAACCGGCCGAGGCCCAGGAGTGCCGCGGTGCCGACCAGCGATCCCGCGGCCGTCTCGTCCGCGACCCGCTCGATGGGGCCGCGCGGCAGCTCGGCGGGGCGGGTATAGGGCGGCAGCGGATCGGCGACGTCGGTATGTTCGCGTCGCACCAGCTCGTCCTCCGAGCTACGCCATTGCCAGCGCTGGGCGATCGCCTCGGCGAGCAGGAAGGTGCGCTGCACGGTATCGGCGAGCAGAGTCGCAATCCCGTCGGCCGCGTCCTCGCCCAAGGCGGTTCCAGCCGCGGTGACGACCGTCAGCACCATATCGGTACGGGTGCGTCCGAGCCGCGATTCGAGCATCGCGCGGAGCCGGGGCTGGGTGTCGGTCAACGCGGCGATCGCCCGTACCGCGCGCATCGGCCTGCGCAGCGGCAGCGTCGCGGTGACCGTGGTCATCGCGATCGCGCATACCTCGCTCGCCACCTGAATTCCGGCCGCCAGCAACGTTTCCCGATCCTCGGGGTACTCCTCGGCCCGACTCCAGTCCAGTTCGGTGACGTCATTGGCCTGCTCGACCGCTTCGATGACTTCGAGCAGTTCCGGCAGTCCGGCCGCGCCCTCGCGCACGGTGGCGACCACCCGGCCGGTCACCGCGTTGACCTGCGACCAGCGCACACCGCGGAGGTGGCCGAGCCGTTTCTCCAATGTCCGCGCGAGTGCCGGGCCACGTCCGGTGCGCAGGCCGCGCACCTCGATGGTGGCCATGTCATCGTGCAGCGCCACCCGTCGGTTGGCTCGTCGCATTCGTGGGTCGACCAGGTCTCGAAGATCGTCACCCAGCTGGTTGTCCGGGCCTGGTGCCAAGCCATCGGTCGCGGCGGAGGCGGTATCGGCCGCCGTCGTGGCGGCATCGGCCACGGCTGCCACCGCCCGCAGCGGCGCCTCGGCGAGGTGCACGCCCAACCCGATGGCCGCCGAGAACCCGGCGCGCACCGTATCGGTCAGCGCCGCGGTCGGTGCCTCGATCCACCACGGTGACAACACCGCAGCTACCGATCTGCCCATAATCGGCAACTACCCGGCATCGTCGGATGCAAACAGCACTGAAAACGGTCGGTGTGCGGGTACGTAGCCGCGGATTGTCGCCACTCGAGCGGGTATGCGCGAAGCAGGTCGATGTTCGGAGGTAGCGCGGGTGTCGAGGCGATGGTCGCGGCTGCCAGCACCGTCGACGAGGACGAGGAGCGCGGTCCGGGCACGACAGTCCCTGCGATCTCGCCTCGATCCGGCGTCTCGGGCTAGCCTCGGGTCATGTGCCGAAATATCACTGCGCTACGCGGGCTCGAGCCCGCGGCGACGCCGGAAGAAGTGCATGCGGCTGCACTGCAGTACGTCCGCAAGGTGGGCGGGCTTTCCAGCATTTCCGCCGCTACCCGTCCCGCGGTCGATGCCGCGGTCGCCGAAATCGCGGCCGCCACGATGCGGCTGCTCGAGCAATTGCCGGAGCGCAAGGTGCCGCCGAAGACCGTGCCGCCGCTGCGCCGTCCCGAAGTGCAGGCCCGCATCCACGCCCACGCGCACGACTGAGTCTCGGCTGCTCTGAGCAGATCTGCTGAGGGCAGCGCGGCGAGATTTTCGCGGTGCGCGCGGGGCACGGTGGAGTCATGGCTCACGATGACAAGACACCGTTGTTCAGTTGGCGCGCCAGGGAGCAGCTGCTCAGCAGGCGAATATTGGTACTGGACGGTCCCCTCGACGACGATAACGGGACGCTGCTGATGACTCAGCTGCTCACGTTGGCCGCCGAGGATGCCGAGTCGGGGATCTCATTGTGGATCCACTCCCCGGGTGGTTCGGTTCCCGCGATGCTCGCCATTCGCGATGTGATGCGCCTCGTGCCGTGCGAGGTATCCACCCTGGCGCTCGGATTGGCTTGCAGCGCAGGGCAATTCCTCTTGTCCGCGGGTACGCAGGGGCGGCGCTTCGCGCTGCCGCACGCGCGGGTGCTGATGCATCAGGGGTCGGCCGGAATCGGCGGCAGCGCCGTCGATGTCGAGGTGCAGGCCGATGATCTGCGCTACACCGTGGAGACCGTACTCGGCATCATCTCCGGCGATACCGGACAGCCCTATGACCGGATCTACGAGGATTCGCTGCACGACCGCTGGTTCAGCGCGGCGCAGGCCAAGGAGTACGGCTTCATCGACCACATTGTCGACTCGTTCGGGCAGATCGTGCCCCAGCGTCAGCGGATCGGAATCACGGCATGACCTACACCATTCCCAATGTGATCGCCCAGCATCCGCGCGGCGGCGAGCGCATCACCGATATCTACTCGCACCTGCTGGCCGAGCGCATCGTCTACCTCGGCACCCCGATCGACGCCGGGGTGGCCAATGCGCTCATCGCGCAGCTGCTGCATCTGGAGTCGGAGAGTTCGGAACAGGACGTCAACCTGTACATCAACTGCGAGGGCGGCGATCTGTCCGCGATGCTCGCGATCTACGACACCATGCAGTTCATCAAGGCTCCGGTGCTCACCACCTGCGTCGGCCAGGCCATCGCGGTCGGCGCGGTCCTACTGGCCGGTGGCGCGCCCGGTCGCCGATCGCTGCTGCCCCACGCGCGGGTGGTGCTGCATCAACCGGCCGCCCGCGGCCAGGGCGCGATTCCGGATCTGATCCTGCAGGCCGATGAGCTGGTGCGGATGCGCGGCGAGATCGAGTCGATCCTGGCTCGGCATACCGGACAGTCGGTGCAGCGGCTGCGTCACGATACCGACCGCGATCGCGTATTCACCGCCCAGTCGGCGGTCGACTACGGTCTCGTCGACACCGTGCTCGGGTCCTAGTTCCGGCTGATGCTCGGCCGGACCCGCCGGGCCGCCCAAGTCACGATGGCGCCGACGGCCGTGCCGAGCAGCCAGCCGACCAGTACATCGGTCGGCCAGTGCACGCCGAGATACACCATGCATCCGCCGATGAACATCACCGCCGCGGCGAGTGCCGTACCCGCCGTGCGGCGGGTGCGGGCCGATTCCCACTGCACGGTCAGAAAGACGGCCATCGCCAGTGCCGAGGTGGCGGCGGCATGGGTCGATGGCATCGCCCAGCCCTGGATCTCGGGCCACACCGTCAGATGCCCGCTCGGGCGCGGCCGAGCGATCACCTGCTTCAGGTTGTGCGCGATGAGGTCGGCGAGCAGCAGACTCGTCGCTGCGGCCGCGCCGACCCGCCAACTCCTGGTCGCGACCACGGCCGCCACCCCGGCGAGCGCGAGCAGTCCGAGCAGTTCGATGCCGATCCCGGCATCGCCGATCGCCCGGACCGCCCGTGTTACCGCATCCTGGCGCGTGTCGGCGACGACACGCATGATGCCCTCGTCGAATCCCACTACCGGCAACTCGGTCAGGGGCAGGCTATGCCGCAAGCGCCATGAGAGTGGGCGTTGCGCTGGCACGCGGTGCGGACTGCCGGGCGAACGCGGGCCGACGGAGTGCGCGCAATTCGTCGGCCACCTGTTCGGTCAGACCGAAGAGGGTGGTGCCGAGCGCACCTGCCAAGGCCGCGATCATCTCGCTCGACGGCTCCTTGCGCCCACGCTCCACCTCCGAGAGGTATTGCGGCGAAATACCCGCTCGCCCAGCGGTTTCGACGAGCGTCTCGCGCTGCTCGCGCCGCAGCGTACGCAACCGTTCGCCGAGCACCTCACGCCACAGCGGCTCGGTCTGCCTCGGCTGGTCTTCGCGTCCGCCCGGGATCGAGTGCAGTCTCGGATGCTCGGTCATATCCAGAGCGTACGACCGCGACCACCGATGCGGTCGACCATTACGCTCTGGGCGTACAAACCGCGAAGGCCCCATGTCCCCAACGGACACAGGGCCTTTCGCGTCGCGTCGGGATCAGGGCAGCGGAATCCATTGGCCGAACAGCCAGAATCCGTGTCCGGCCGGCTGCTGATCCGGCCGCTGCTGATCCTGATGCTGATCCGGTCGCTGCTGGTCGCGTCGCTCTTGCTGATCGTGCCTCTGCTGCTGCTCGGCGGCCGGACGCTGATCGGCCCCCGGATCGGCACTCGCCACACCGGCGCCGACACCGAGCAGACCGACGAGCACACCGCCCGCGATGGCACCCTTGGCCAGCTTCGACTTGATCTTCATCCACATTCCTCCTGTTGTCGGGCCTCGATCCGAGGCCGTCGACCCGTTCGAACCGGACCGACACGACAATCCTCTGGGCTCGGTATTTGCGTCCCCTAGGCCGTGGCTGTGAGTTAGCTGTATGAACTACCCGGCCGCTTCTGCACCGCGCGACGGTTCATCCGCAGTGCCCGACGCCCTTGTGCGTTGCACAAACTCTCGATCATGTTGCGTGTGAACACAACCCGCGCGATGTGCTGGCTGGATAGCCGGGGGTACGCTCAACTATCGGCGGCATGCTCGATCAGCTCACCAGATCGTTGCCGGATTCTGCGCGGCCTTCGGCGACCCTGATGATGTCACGGGGCGAACTTCGCCTCGTGGAGGAAGGAGAAGGCAATGACCATCCGGAAGGTGACCGTTCTCGGGACCGGGGTGCTCGGTTCGCAGATCGCGTTCCAGACCGCGTTCCACGGATTCGCCGTCACCGCCTACGACATCAGCGACGACGTGCTGGCCGGTGCCCGCGACCGCATTGCGAAGCTGGTGGCGACCTATCGCGACGAGGTGTCCGGGGCGGGCGGCGGCAAGGCCGAAGAAACCGCGGCGGGCATCGCGCTGACCACCGATCTCGCCGCGGCGGTGCGGGATGCCGATCTGGTGATCGAGGCGGTGCCGGAGGTCCTCACCATCAAGGAGCAGACCTATCGGCAGTTGGGCGAGCTCGCGCCGGAGCACACGATCTTCGCCACCAACTCCTCCACCCTGCTGCCCAGCGATATGAAGGACTTCACCGGTCGGGCGGACCGGTTCCTCGCATTGCATTTCGCGAACCAGGTGTGGAAGTACAACACCGCCGAGGTGATGGGCACACCCGAGACCGATTCGAAGGCGTACCAGGCGGTGGTCGAATTCGCCACGGCAATCGGCATGGTGCCGATCGAATTGCACAGGGAAAAGGCGGGCTACGTCCTCAATTCGCTGCTCGTGCCGCTGCTCAACGCCGCAATGTCGCTGAGCGCTGGCGGCTTCGCCGAACCGGAAGCGGTCGACGATACCTGGCGGATCGGCACCGGCGCACCGTACGGGCCGTTCCAGATTCTCGATGTCATCGGCCTCACCACCCCCTACAACATCCTCGTCAACGGCGGCGAGGACGGGCAGCAGCTCGCGGCCTGGCTCAAGACCAATTACATCGACAAGGGCAAGCTCGGCATCGCCACCGGCGAGGGCTTCTACAAATACACCGCGTAGTTCACAGTTCAGAAGTACCGAGCTGTTCCCGTCCGCGTGCATCGGGGTGCACTCGAGTTGCTTCGGCCGCCGCTGGTGCGCAACGGGTTTCGGGCCGGTGGCCATCGCCGAAAGCGCAGCCCAGTGCCGGGTAGCGAACTAAAATCGCTTCGGTGGGGCAGGACTCGTCGACGAAAGATGGTGCGGCGCGGTCGAAGCTGGTGCGCCTTGCGGTAATCGGTGGCGTTGCGGTGGTGATCGTGCTGGTTGTGATCGTGGCGTTGGTGGTCGGCTCCGACGACAGCGGCAGCGTGGCCGCTCCGGTCGACCGCCCGAACGATACGACACCGGTGGCCGCGGTGTGGGCGGTGCCGAAAGTGTTTCTGGGCGAATGGAAGGGCATTGCCAGCGACGGTCACGCCGCACACGACATCGTGTTGACCATCAAGTCCGGTAAGAATGCCGAGGAGGTCGCCGCCTCCTCGGATACCGATCAGAGTTCTGGTAACCGCTGCGATCGCATCGGACGTATGGTCAGCGGCACCGAGACCGAACTCGTCTTCGCCGCGCGACTGACCGGCGGTATCGGTTGCGAACTCGGCATATCGACGGTCGAGCTGCGACCGGATGGCACCGTCACCTACCGCGCGGGTCAGGGCGGTGCCATTACCGGCACACTGCGCAAGAGCTAGCTGCTCGATACCTTTTCGCGGATATCCGCTTCGGCGAACCAGGTTCGGTAGAAGGTGTACGCCAGCGCGGCGAAGACACCGAGCAGCGCGACGCCGAACGGGAACGGGGAGTTCGCCATTGGCAGCGCGAAGTAGCGGACGCACAGGAGTACGCCTGTGAATGTCGCGATACCGAAGGCCACCACCCGGGCGCGTCCGCGGTCCCAACCCCGGTCGGGATCGCGCAGAACCGATTCCACGGTCAGGCACAGTGTCGCGCCCGCCACCAGATCGACGCCGTAGTGCGCACCGAGGCCGAGCGTCGCGATCAGTGTGCAGACCAGCCAGAACCCGCCACCCCAGCGCAACCAGAGCGGCCCGCGCCGGGAATGAATGAACAGCGACAGCGCCCACGCGGTATGCAGTGACGGCATGCAATTTCGCGGGGTGATCCCGTCGAACCGCATCGATTCGACCGAGGACGGTAGTGCCGCAACGATATTCGGCCAGACATCGGCGAGTTCGAAACCATGTCCTTCCGGCCCGAAGGCGAGCACCGGTCCCACCACCGGGAAGACCACATAGAACAGCGGACCGACCACCCCGAGGGTGAGGAATGTTCGCACCAGGTAGTGCCGAGGCCAGATCCCGGTCGTCACATTGCGCAGCTGCCAGGCGGCGACCACGATCGCCGCCACCGGCAACTCGAAATACACCCACCGCACCACACCGAGTGGTACCGGTCCCGCCGCGTCGAGTGCCTGCCCGACCAGCCACGACGGATTTCCGAGCGCGTGATCGGCTAGTTCCGCATAGGGATCGAGCACCATGGGGCAGGCCCACGCGGTGATGTCCAACCAGATCTCGCCGACCTTCGTCGCCAGGATCAGCAGCGCACCGAGCGCGATGGTCCGCAGCGCCGTTTCCCGCCGTGCCCCCGTCCAGCGCACCGCGGCGATGACGGCCAGCGCCGTCAACACAATGGTCGGACCATTGCCGACGGTGAACGACCGCCCCTCGATCGCCCGAATGATCACAAAGATCACGTCGATACCGATCGCGGCCGCCAAGGCGCGCAACCGAACCGGCCCCGAAACCCCGATCAGCGCCAGCAGAAATCCGGCCCATGGTGTGGTCGCGGACTTGGGCCGCCCGATGTAATCCCAGGAAAGGCTGGTCAGCGGTCCCAACGCCTCGATATGCACGGCCATGAGCTGCCCCGCGACGAGCACCAGAACCGCGCCCGCGATGCTGCCCCAGATCAACCGAGATCGAAACCGACGCGCAACGCCCACTCGCTCGCCAGGTGGACTGGAACTGTCTTGCGCGTCGTAAATCAGCATTCCGACATCGTAAACACGACGTGAACACCGCTGTGCGCGCCGATTAACGGAGCCTGTGAGTTCCGGTCGAGGCGCGGTCGCGGCGCCCCTACTCGGAGCTGAACTCACTCATGGCAATGGCGCCGAGCAAGACGGTGCCGCCGCGCCCATCGTCCAACGGACGCGTGCGTGCCGGTCACGACCGGAATGGCCGAATCCCCTGGGACGGTGTCGGATTCAGGGGCGGGCGATGATCATAGGGCAGTCGGTGGCGTGCAGGACGGCTTGGCTGACCGAGCCGAGGGTCATGCCCGCGAAACCGCCGCGGCCGTGGCTGCCGACGACGATCAGTTGGGCGTCTTCGGATTCGGCGAGTATGCGTCGGGCCGGGCGGTCCTCGGCGACCACTCGCTGCACCTCGAGGTCGGGGTACTGTTCCGCGTAACCGGCCAGGCTCTCGGACAGCAGCTGCTCGGCCTCTTTCTGCATATCGGCGCGGGCGATGTAGCGGTTGAATTCGGACCAGGTGAGTACGGCGCGCACGGCGGTGTCGCGTCGCGCGGCCTCATCGAAGGCGATCTCGATGGCGCGGACGCTGGCGGGTGAACCGTCGACGCCGACCAGGACCGGACCGAGCAGCCGATCCGGTGTGTAGTTCTCGGGTTCGGGGATGACCGCGACCGGGCAGTGCGCGTGGCGGGCCACGGCGGTGCTCACCGAGCCGAGTAGGCCGCGGCGGAAGGCGCCGAGGCCGCGGGTGCCGACGACCAGCATGCGGGCGTCCTTGGATCGATCGAGCAGGACCGGGATCGGCGGCGCTTCGACCACGAAGGTGCTGATGTCGAGTTCGCCGACGGGTGCGGCCGCGGCGGTGGCGAATTCGCTTGCGGCGGCGACGGCCGAGGCACCGGTGGCCCGGTAGGCGTCGTAGTCGATGCGGTCGAAGGCGATTCCGGGACCGAAGTCCATCGGGGCGCCGATGCCGTACACGATGTGCAGGGGTGCGTGGTGGTGGATGGCGTCGACGGCGGCCCAGCGCACGGCCTCGGCCGCGACCCCGGAGCCGTCGATACCGACGAGCACGGGGGGATTGATGGTGTTGGCGGACATATGATTTCGCCCTTCTGCGGGACCGATACTGCCTACTGTGGGCGGACGACCATGGTGCCGTCCGCACCCGCCGCGCCGATCGCGACCAGATGCGCCGCCTCCGACCGGGCAGTGTCGGTTCGGATCCCGATCGATCAGCTACTCGAAGACTAGGAATCGGAGGCGGTCCGGCACGCCTGGCGTTGGTCATGAACCGCAAGGCACAAAGGCCGCTCCTGAGGTATCCGCGTGGCCCTATGCGGCTATCGTTCGGCCGGATCGCGCATGACTACCCGGGCAACGGTGCCGACCACCGCAGCACCGTGCCCCCCTCCTCGCCTTTGGTCACGCTGAAGCTGCCGCCCGCCTGCTCGGCCCGCGCCGCCAGATTCGCCAGCCCGCTCATCCGCTGCACGTCATCGGGCATGCCGGTACCGTCGTCGGTCACCTCGATGGTGACGTCGTCGCGCACCCGCAGCTGGACCGAGAGCGTTGTCGCATGCGCGTGCCGCACCGCATTGCTCACCGCCTCGCGCAGCACCGCCTCGACATCGTCCGACAGCGGCGACTCCAACACCGACACCGGCCCCGCGAGCCGGATCGTGGTGCGCAGCCCGCTTTCGCCGACCATATCCGCGATCACGCCGTGCAGGCGCTTGCGCAGCGTCGGCGCACCCGCGGTGGTGGCGCTGTGCAGATCGAAGATCGAGTGCCGGATGTCCTGCACGATCGACTGGATGTCCTGAATGGTATCGGCGAGCCGGGCTTTGACCTCGGGCACGCGGGCCCGCTGCGCGGTGCCCTGCAGCGACAGGCCGACCGCGAACAGTCGCTGGATGACGTGGTCGTGCAGATCGCGGGCGATCCGGTCGCGGTCGGCGAGCACATCGAGCTCCCGCATCCGCCGCTGCGTGTTCGCCTGCCGCAATGCCAGTGCGGCCTGGTCGGAAAAGGCGGCCATCATCGATTGCCCGGCCGCGTCCAGCGGCTGGGCGCCGTTGGACCGCACGGTGGCGAGTACACCGATGACCGCGTCTTCGGCTCGTAGCGGCAGGATCAGTGCCGGGCCGTATTTTTTCGGCACATCGAAGATCGGGCTGAACTTCAATTCGTCGATCGCGATCACCCGTCCGTTGCGGAACACCTCCGCGGAATGTGATTCGCCCATCGGGATTCGGTGTCCGAGCAGTTCATCCGCGCCGACTCCCGCGGCGGCGACCACCACCAGCTCGGTGACATCTTCGGCGGGGACGTCGGAATCTTCGGGGAGGGCCAGGAACGTGCAGGCCGACTGGGTGAGGTGCAGCGCCCGATCGGCGACCAGTTCGAGGGCGGCGCCGGGTTCGCCGCCCGCGAGCAGTTCGGTGGCCACATCACGGTTGGCCTCCAGCCACTGCTGCCGGATTCGGGACTGTTCGTAGAGCCGGGCGTTGGCGATGGCGATACCCGCGGCGGCGGCCAGCGCCTGCACCACGACCTCATCGTCCTCGGTGAACTCCTGGCCGCCGGACTTCTCGGTGAGGTACAGATTGCCGAACACTTCGTCACGGACCTTCACCGGAACGCCGAGGAAGGTGCGCATCGGTGGATGGTGGGCGGGGAAGCCGACCGATGAGGGGTGCTTGGAAAGGTCGGTCAGCCGAATGGGTTTGGGTTGTTCGATGAGCAGCCCGAGCACACCGTGACCGCGCGGCAGATCGCCGATCATGACCCGGGTCCGATCGTCGATGCCCTCGTAGACGAATTCGGCGAGCTGGTGGCTGGACTTATCGGTTTCGCGCACACCGAGCGCCCCGTATCGGGCGTCCACCAGTTCGATGGCGGTGTGCACGATCGAGCGCAGCGTGTTGTCGAGGTCGAGCCCGGCGGTCACCACCAGCATCGCCTCTAGCAACCGGTCCATCTGATCGCGGACGCCGACGATCTGCGCGATCCGATCCTGAACCTCGCCGAGCAGCTCACGCAATCGCAGCTGCGACAAGGTTTCGGTCACCGGTGTCCGGTCGGACAGCTCCGACTCGTCTTCCATATCCTGCATTTTCGCACGTGTGGTGCGCGGCGAGGCGATGTCGATTCGCTGAGCGCTGCTCAGTCCGGTTTCGTCGGCGTGTTGAGCTTCGAGGCGAGCACCGCGGCCTGGGTGCGTCGCTCGACCCCGAGTTTGGTCAGCAGTCGGGAGACGTAGTTCTTGACGGTCTTCTCGGCCAGGAACATCCGAGTGGCGATCTGCCGGTTCGTCAGCCCCTCACCCAGCAGATCGAGCAGCGTCCGCTCCTGGTCGGTGAGGTTCGCCAGCGGCCCGTTCTTGGCCCCGGCCTCCTCGCGCAGCTTCGCCATCAGGGCGGCGGCCGCACGATTGTCCAGCAGGGACTTGCCCGCGCCGACCTCGCGAATGGCCTCGACCAGTTCCAGGGTGCCGATGTCCTTGACCACATATCCGCTGGCCCCGGCGAGGATGGCATCGAGCATGGCCTGCTCGTCGGTGAACGAGGTGAGGATCAGACAGCGCAGCGTGGGGTGGTGGTCCAGCAGTTCGCGGCACAGTTCGATGCCATTGCCATCGGGGAGCCGAACGTCGAGGACCACGACCTGCGGTCGCAGCGCGGGAATGCGTGCCAAGGCCTGCGCGACGGTGCCCGCCTCGCCCACCACATCGAGATCCGGTTCGGCATCGATCAGATCCTTCACACCGCGGCGCACGATCTGGTGGTCGTCGACCAAGAACACACTGGTCATCACGGAGCACCTTCCTCCAATACCACTTCAGCGTACTGACCGGCCCGGTGCGGCGTGTCGGAGATGGTCCCCGGATCGGTGACGAAAGTCCCTTAGTTCCTGCTGGAGTTGGTCGGCTCGGGATCAAGAGCGCGGCGCGACTACCGCTCGGGCTTTTCGTCGCTCATCGTGAGGATGTCGGCGAGCGGGCGGCGCGGTGTCGGCTGGGGCGGCGGTTCTTCCTCGGGGGCGGAGCCGACGCGGATCACGACCTGGGGGACACCCGGGTGGGCGAGCATGCGCGCGATGGCCGTTCGGCTGGCGGGTATCTCGGTGATGTGGGTCAATGCGCAAGTGGCCGAACCGGTCGCCGCGCATTCCAACAGCACAGCCGAGAGGGCTTCGCCGGTGTGCAGCCACGTTGTGATGGATTCGCTGGACGAGCTGAGCACCAGCACGCGCGCGTGGTCCTCCTGCAGGTTGGCGCGGCGCGCGGAATGCGGTGCGGACGGGAAGGTCCGCCCGACGCCGACGCGGGCGAATTCGGCGTCGGAGACGAGCGCTTCGCGCGGAACGCCCTCGGCATCGCCGGAATGTCCACTCCACCAATGTAATTCGGTCTGATAGGGCATATCGTAGCGGCGGGTTGCGGTGGCCTGCGCCGAGGCCGCCGCGATGTCGGCCGTCGCGTTCTCGTCGAGGACGTCGAGTTCGAGGTCGTGCGGGGTGACCAGCATCCGTGCGGTGTGCATGAGCTGGGCCCAGTTGGTCGGCGGGTAGAACGGCAGCCGATCGGTGTACCGGTGATCGATGGCGCGGGCGCGGGCCAATATGCCGATCGGGGGATCCGGCCAGGGGCGGAACTCGATCACCGCCAGATAGTCGGAGCGCCCGGGTTCGGGCAGCCGCGTCGTATCGGTGTGCCACCCCACCGCGGCGAAGGCCGTACGGACGTGGTGCAGCATCGCGCCGCAGCTGATCACCAACTGCCTGCCCATGGGGTCGGCCGAGGTCAACAGCCGGTCATTGTCGCGGTACAGGTGCATCCGGGCGCCGTCGAATACCCAGTGCCACGGCTGGGTGTTGTGCACCGACGGCGCCCGACTGGCTTGGCCCATGACTGCCAGCACCGTCGCGCCGTTCGGCGCAGTACCTACCGAGGAGGAGCCGTTATCGGTCATACCGTCGAGTGTCGTCCGGCGCTGTGGCGTTCGATATGGGCTTTGCGCCCGTTCTCGAAGGCCCATGGTCACCCCGGCCGGTGTGCGATCCAGCGGCGCCGCGACGAAACCAAGGTCCTCGATTCGCGTGCCCTTCGGCCCTGTTCGGCATGCGCGCGCCGCGGCGACACTGCCAGCGTTGGGTGCACTGTGTCCGAAGAAAGGGTAACGAGTGAGTACATCCGAACTGTGTTCGACCGGAACGGTTTCTAACGGGGTCTGCACCACGCGGGGCGCGGTGGACCCCGTGCAGATCTCCCGCACGATGCGCGCGATCGACCGGGTACTGCGCTGCCACCGAGTCGATGCACCGGCACGGGTGCGGCTCATCGGCTCGCCGTGTGCGGATGGGCCCATGTTGGCGCAGGCGAATGTGGTGTTCCGGGATCTCATTGTGCGCGCTCAGGTTCCTGGGCCGACCGGATTCATCGCGACCGTGATCGCCGACCGGCTCGACCGGCAGCTCGCGCGGCTGATCTCCGGTGATATCCCGCGGTACTGGCCCGATCCGGCCCGTCCACCGTTGGCGGCGAGCACCGAGGAACGCCCGATCGTGCGCGAGAAGTCCTGCGCCCTGCTGACCGGGACGCCGACCGATGCGGTGCGGGCGATGGAGGCGATGGACTACGACGCCTACCTGTACACCGATGCAGAAACCGGCGAGGACGCCACCGTCTACTGGGCGGGCCCGCTCGGCGTGCGCTTGGCGCGTCAGCATCGAGGGCAGCCGCCCGAGTCGATCTCGGGGCTGTCGCTGACCATGAATCCGCACCCGACGCCGCGGCTGACCCGCGCCGAGGCCGCGGCCCGGCTGTGCCGGTACGGCCTGCCGTTCCTGTTCTTCACCGATCCGGGCAGCGGACGGGGACGATTGCTGTATCGCCGCTACGACGGTGCGCTCACGCTGGTCCTACCCGAGGCGGCTGCGCGATGATGACCGAGTTCACCGCGAGCGACCACCCGGGGCATGCCGTTGTGGAACTCGATCGCAATACGGCATTGAGCCTGCTCGCGACGGTCCAGCTCGGTCGAGTGGTGTTCAGCCGCAACGCATTACCCGCGATCCGCCCGGTCAACCACCTGGTCGAGCCAGACGGCCGGATCATTGTGCGCACCCGCGTCGCGTCCAGACTCACCTTGGCCGTGCGCGCCAATTCCGATGTGGTGGTCGCCTACCAGGCCGACGATATCGACCCGCAGCTGCGCACCGGGTGGTCGGTCGTGGTGACCGGTCTCGCCCGCACCGTCACCGATCCCGTCCGTATCGCCCGCTACGAGCGCCTGTTGCACTCGTGGGTCGACCGGGTCATGGACGCCGTCATCGAGATCGAACCGTCCATCGTCTCCGGCATCCGCCTCATCGAACAGGTCGCCTGAGCCTGCTGGGACCGGCAGCTGTCGACGGCGATGCCGATCCGGACGGCCCGGTGACTATTGCGGGCGCAGGACGACGATGCCGGGCGTGGAGCGGACGTAATCGGTGAACGGGGAGTCGACGACCTTGTTGTTGGCGGCCAAGGAGGAAGCGTTGCGGAAGACCGGGCCGTTGGGTGTCATGACGAAGATGCCCACATGGGTTACGTCCAGGCCGGGCTGGTCGGCGTAGGCGCCGATGTAGTCGCCGGTGCGGAGCTCGGCGATGACGGTCTCGTCGACGGCGCCGCTCGGGATGTAGGTGATATCGCGATCGACCAGTGGTAGGCCGGGAAGGTACTGCCCACCATCGGCTTTCGCATTGAGGCGCTTGGTGACGGTCACGGCGGCGGGGCCGAGCGCCGCGGTGGTATCGGTGGCGGCGATGCGCGCGGTATGCGACCAATCGCTGAAGAAGTGTTTGCGCTGTTGGAATTCGACGCGTCCGTCGGTGTAGCGGGTCTCGATCAGGTTCGCCACGAACTGATCCCGGTCGGTGGACCTGCTGAGCGCTTCGACGTAGTCCAGGTAGGTGAAGCAATCCACCCGCCGCATATCGATGACCAGCTGTTCGGGCTGACTCGCCGAGCCGATGAGCAGGTCCGCGCCGTACGGCGTGCCGAGGAACCGACTCGACAGCAGGTCGATCAATTCGCCCTTGCTGCGCGCGCCCGGCGTGGCCGCCCGCAATGCGAGCAACTCATCGATCTTCCGCGCGGTGACGTCATCGATGGCCGCGCTCGGCGTACCGACCGCCGCTGGCAGCGCCGGCAGGGCAATGCCGACGAGCGCCAGCACGACGAGCAGTATGCGAGCGATGGTGCGCAAGAAGCCTCCAGCAGGGTGCACGGTCGCGATCACTGCTGCCACCGTAGTCCGGAGGCTGCCCGAAACCGGCATCGAACTCGAAAATCCCACGGGCTCTTGATGATCGCGCCGTGGCCTCCGAAGCGAGTCGGACATTCCGAGTCGAACAGTTCGGTCACGGACAAGTCTCGATGTTGCCGTTTCGTTATCTGAAAACGGCCTCGGTCGACCGATCACGCCTGAACGAGCGCCGTGAGCGTGGTCGTACAGATGCACGCGCGTGCCCCGCGGCCGTACCTGCGGCGCTCGGCGCGCTGATTCCCGGCAGATGTGGCAGGCTCACTCATCGAGGCCGGGGTGCAGAGGATTCGACTCGCACAACGGTCGGCGCGACCACGGGAGACCCCAGCTCCGGCTGGGGTCTTCGTGTGTTCATGGCGCCTTCGGGACCGACGCGCATGACGTGGATTACATTTCGGGTTCCCTGGCTCTGTTAAGCATCAGTTACCCGCGATGGCTATCGCGGTGAAGCCTTCGTTAAGGTTCGTTACGGCGTGCGTTCTGGATTTGTGACGCCGGAATCGGCGTGTGAGGATATTTTTCGATAGCGCACGAACAAAACATCCCGAAGCGTTTACCAAGGGCAGGATCCGGTTTCCACCGTCGCGCCGGATTCGGCCTCCTTCGGTGTGTTCGAATGCGGGTCGAATCGCCACTTCTGGCTGTCTTGCGCATATCCGCGCGCGAAAAATATCTGAGGAATGGTGTACGTGAGTGGGTTTTGGAGTCTGAGCTCGTCGGCGGCCTGTGTCAGCGTCGGTATCTCATTGTATGGGGTCATCGCATATCTGGCCGGAATTCTGGACGGCGGTACGCGCCCGCGCATGGCGTCGTGGGTGGCGTGGTGTACGGCCAATACCGTATTCGCGGTGGTCGCGTATCTCGAGGGGGCCTATCTCGCGGCCGGTATCAATGCGGCGTCGGCAACTATGAACGCCGCGGTCATCGCCCTCGGTCTGCGGCGTGGGGTGAGTCTGCGGCCGGGGGACAACATAGATTGGGCGTGTCTGCTCTCGTCCATTGCATGTGTGCTGGTCACCGTGGAGATCTCGGAGAAGACGTTCGGTGCGCTGCTGGCCATCTGCGCCAATCTCATCGCCACCGTCCCCACGCTGCGACACGCCTGGTCGAAACCCCGGGAAGAAACCTGGCAAATGTTCGCGGCGAATGCCTTCGCCGGGGCACTCGGAGTGTTCGGGGTACTGCTGGCGAGCGGATATCAATTCGCCACGGTCGCCGGTCCATTGATCACCGCCATCGGAAATGTTGGTCTGGTGACGCTTACGGTCGGCCGCGGCCGAATTGCCGAACCCGCCGTCGTGCCCATGCGAGTTGGTTAGCGAAATGCGATCGATCATCTCCAACTTGGGCGATTGTTTTTCGGATCCGGGTGAACTAACGCCCGGGCAGGCGCAGCGCGCACTCGCCGTACATCGATTGTGTTCTCCGAGTTGTCTAATTCTTCAGCAGGCCGAGCGCACCCTCGGCGTCGAAGATCGAGGCGGACCATCGTTCGGGGCACTGTCATCGGATCGAATCGGACACATCGGCAAATATCCGTCCATCGAATTGATCGGATACGGTGAGGTCAGTACCGGATATCTACGCTGATTGTTCCAGCAATAATCCGGTTTCCGGGTCGTACCAGCGACAGGCCAGTGGTGGCAGGTGCAGCTTCAGTGCACTGCCCTGGTCGGCTCGGAAACTCGGCCGCGCCTGGATCTTCACCACCTGACCGCTGACGTCGGTGGTCAGCAGGGTCGACGAGCCGAGCGGCTCCAGCACCTGGAGTTCGCCGACGAGTGCATTGTCGTCGGGGTTGTCCGCGCCGACGACAATGGCCTCGGGCCGGATGCCGAGATCGAGCTTGCGGCCGCGCAACGATGCGAGCCCCGCGGGTACCGGCAGCGACTGCCCGCCCAGGTCGATGCGCGGTCCGGCATCGTCCACCTCTACGGTCCCGGTGAGGAAGTTCATCGGCGGGCTGCCGAGGAAGCCGCCGACGAATTCGGTTGCGGGACCGTCGTATACCGCTGTCGGCGGGCCGCATTGGACGATCGCCCCGTCGCGCATCACCGCGACACGGTCGCCCAGTGACAGCGCCTCCAGTTGGTCATGGGTGACGTAGATCGTGGTGGTACCCAGTTGGCCGACCAGTTTCTTCAACTCGGCGCGGAACGAAAGCCGCAGCAGCGCATCGAGATTGGACAGCGGCTCGTCCATGAGCAGCACGTCGGCATCCATCACGATCGCCCGCGCCACCGCGACGCGCTGGCGCTGGCCGCCGGACAACTTCGCCGGATACCGGTCCAGGTAGGGCGTCAGCTGGAGCAGATCCGCCGCCCACGCGACCTTGCGACGGATCTCATCGGCGGGTACGCCGCGTACGCGCAGGCCGAAGCCGATATTGTCGGCGACCTTCTTATTGGGGAAGACGGCATAGGACTGGAACACCATCGACAGGTTGCGCCGACGGGGTTCCAGGTAGGTGACGTCGTTGCCGCCGATGACGATCTGCCCCGAATCCGGCAGTTCCAACCCGGCGATCATGCGCAACAGGGTCGTCTTACCGCAGCCGGACGGCCCGAGCAGCACCATGAATTCGCCGTCGGACACCTCGAGTGAGACCTGGTCGGTGGCGCGCGTCGAGCCGCCGGGATAGGTCTTCACCAGATCCCGCAGAATCACTTCAGCCATGAGCACACCTCTGTCATCCGCGAAGCCATGTCATCGCGCAAACCTCTGTCATCTCAGCGTGGTCCCCCACATATTCACCAGGTAGCGCCGCATGACGAAGATGAACGCCAGCGCCGGAATGATCAGCGCGAAGCCGCCGGCGAACCGGTACGGGGTCGACGCCTCGCCGAGCGTGGTGAGCACCTGCGCGGGCAGCGTGCGATGGCCGAGCGTCACGATGGTCGCACCGAGGATCTCGTTCCACGACAGCACGAAGGTGAAGATCGATGCTGCCGCGAGTCCGGGAAGCGCCAGCGGCACAACGACCTTGCGCGCGGCCTGCCAACGCGTACAGCCGAATACCCGAGCGGCCTCCTCGAGGTCGGCGGGTACCGCGACGAAGATGCTGGCCGTGATCAGCACGGTCGTCGGCAGGGCGAGGGTGGTGTGCACCAGCGTTACCGCGAAGACGGTGTCGTAGACGTCCAACCGCAGGAACATCGTGGCCAGCGGCACCGAGAGCACCACGATCGGCAGCGCGCGCACGAACAGGATGAATACCTGGTAGGTGTCCTTACCGCGGAAGGCATTGCGGGCCAGCGCGTATCCGGCGGGCGCACCGATGGCCAGGGACCAGAACACCGTGTAGAGACCGACGAGCACTGAGTTGCCGAGCGCTGGCAAGGTGCCGGTGGCCCGAAAGAACGAATGCAGTGTCTCGGTGGAGAATTCGCTGGGCAACAACGGCTTCGGGAACTCGTTGAGCGCATCGCGCGAGGACACCGCGGCGAGTCCGATGAGCACGATCGGCAGCGCCATGAACAGCGTCACCGCGATGCACGCGACCTGCACGCCGATGGCGCGCCACCGCCGCCGGCGCAGCGGTGCGCGGTCGATCGGCGGCAGCGCGGTCGGCTCGGTCATCGCGACCCCTCCGGTGCCCGCACGGTCCGCAGATAGAACACCGCGGTACCGAGCGAGATCGCCAGCACCACAAGGGAAACGGCGCTCGCGACGGCCGGGTTCTGCAGATTCGAGTACCACTCGTAGGTCTCACCGACCAGCAGCGGAAAGTCGCGTCCGGTGAGCGCCTGCGCCACCGCGAACGCCTGTAGCGCCAGGATCGTCCGCAGGATCAGCGCCACCTGCAGACTCGGCCCGAGCTGCGGCAACGTCACATGCCGCAGCCGCTGCCAGAAATTGGCGCCGAATACCTGCGCGGCCTCGTCGTAGTCGCGCGGGATCAGCTGCACCCCGGCCACCACGATGACGAATACCAGCGACGTCGCCCGCCAGATCTCGGCGATCACCACCGCGAGCAGCATCGTGCCGGTGTGCTGATAGTTGAGCCACTGCACGCCGTCCTGCGACAGGCCGAGCCAGACCAGCAGGGAGTTCAGATAGCCGCGATTGCCGAAGATCGATAGCCACACCAGACCGGCGGCCAGTTCGGAGACCGCCAGCGGCACACACCACAGGTAGAAGTGGCCGCCAGCGAATCGTGGCCGCGCCTGCATCAGCAATGCCATACCGACCGCGAGCACCAGCTGGATCGGCACCACGATAACGATCAGCAGCAGCGTATTGCGCAGTGCCGTCAGGAAATACGGATCATCGAACAAGCGCCGCCAATGCTCGAAGGTGAATCCGCTGCCGTCGCTGAAGGCGTCCACCACGGCCCGTACCAGCGGCCAGCCGAACAGCGCGGCCAGCAGCACGATAGAGGGCAGCAGCAGGATCCAGGGGGAGCCGAGTCGGGCGCGCATTCCTACTCCACCCCGCAGCTCTCGGCGGCCGGGTCGGGTGCCCAGCACGGCACCTTCAGCTCGTCGAGTATGCCCTGCAGCACCCGCGCCTGCTGGTCGAGCGTGGCTCGAATATCGGCTCCGTCCAACACAATCGAACGGAAGCTGTCCTTGAACACCTTGCTCACCTCGCCCTCGCGCTGGCCGAGGCCGACCGGCGGCAGCGACAGGATCGCGCCCTGCGCCTGCTGCTGTCGGTGCACGGCATCGGCCTCGAGTTTCACCGCCGGTGGCAGATCGTCCGGGATGGCGGTATCGACGGACGGAAAGAAGCCATTGGATCGCAAGAGCTCGATCTGGGTTTCCGGCTTGGTGAGCGCGCTGATCGTGCGCTGGGCGAGTTCGGCATCGGTGCTGCCCTTGGGAATCGCGAGTCCGGCGACCACGGCCATATAGCCGAGGCCGCGCGCACCGCGCGGTGCGGGCAGCATGCGCCAGTTTCGCGGGTCGCGCTCGGGCGCGTGGACCAGGCGCACGACGTGATCCCATGCCATGCGCACCTCGCCGCTGGCCAGCGGTTCCTGCATGAAGTCGTAGTTCGTACTCGCCTGGGCGCAGTTGGCCCACAGTTCGCGCAAGTACCGCCACGCCGTGACGGCCGCATCCGAACGGAAGGTGGTGATCTGGCCGCCGGTGAACGAGGGCAGCAGATAGCCCTGGGTGAACCGGTGCAGCAGACCCTTCGGACCGGCGGGCAGGCCGAGCATCGGCCGGTTGCCATTGGCGCGACGCGCCGCGATGGCCCAGTCGAGGAACTGGTCGTAGGTCAGCGCCGCGGCGTCCGCACCGGAGGGCAGGTGTTCGAGCGCGTCGGCGTGCGCGGCGAGCACGTAACTCGCAGTGGCCCACGGGATATACCAGGTTCGATCGGTACCTGCCTTCGCAAGCTGGAGGTAGGCGGCGGGCCAGCCGCGGTTGCCGAGGTCGGCCAGCAAACCGGTGAGGTCCTGGAGATAGCCGTCGGCCAGCGGTGCGATATCACCGTGCAGACCGCCGAGCAGACCGACTTGCGTCGAGCCCGCGCCGACCTGACTGCGCACCTGGCCGGCGAATGGGCTTTCCTCGATGGTGACATAGCTGACGCCGGGCGCGGTCTTGCCGAGCAGGTCGCGGAAACGTTCGGCCTCGTCGGCGGGCCGGAATTGGGTGGACAGGAAGAGCATGCCGCCGCTGCCGGTGGTGGCGAAGCCGGTGCATGCGGCGGTGAGCGCGACCGCGCCGAGGCCGGTCGCGCCGAGGAACGATCGGCGCGTCAGGCCCGATGTCGGCACAGGTGGCTCCCGGCGCAGTAATGAACCCGGGTGAGCCGACACGAATCCATCATGCCCCGATACAAACAGATGCTCGCGATGCGCCGATCGCGCAACTTCCCATCACTGAGAACAAAAATCCGAGTTGCGTTGCGGCGCAAATAAAAAGGAAGTCGCACCTCTCAAAAAGTTATGAACTTCTTTGGATAACGAATTCTTTACGCACGGCCACGCCGGGCGGTCGGCACACCTATGCTCGAAGCCTTCACGAGTGAGTAACGCTGGGATACATGAAGAAACGAGTAGCCGTATGACCGCCAGGTCCGACCTCGAACGCGAACTACACGGGCCATTGGCGGCAGCCGGGTTCCTCACCGAACAAGAGGCCGCCGAGTTGCTGGTGATGTTCCGCGCGGCCAAGCAATTGGAGACGGCCGCACTGATCGAGGCCATCGATGAGATGGTCGGTGCCCTGCCCCGGCCGTTTCGCGCGGTGACGAAGAAGATCATGTTCGGGAGTCGGCTCGGCTGATGGGTGATCTGGTAACCGGTGCCCAGATCGTGCTGCTGTCACGAACTTTGCACGCCCCGGTGGAGCGATTGGCGCATCTGGAGCGGTTGGGCAGCGAGAATCTGCACCAACTCCAGGAACGGCTGGCCGGTCTGATCTTCGATCAGCACAACGAGACCTTCGAGCGGATCAGCAAACTGGTGCCGATCATTCCGCTGCGCATCTCGATGCCGCTGGTGCAGCGCCTGGTGCCACCGATGATGACGGGCCGGGCCGCGGGCGCGGTCGGCGTCGACCATCCGAAGAAGGCGGCCGAGACGGTCGCCATGCTCGCGCCGGCGTATGTGGCCGACTGTGCGCCGTATATGGATCCGCGTACCGTCGGCCAGCTCGCCGATGTGGCGCCACCGGAACCGATCGTGCGCATCCTCAACGAAATGCTGGCGCGCAAGGACTACATCACCGCCGGACCATTCCTCGATGCCTTTGCCACACCGGAATTGGTGCTGGCCATCGAACAGGGTGTGCTCGATGACGAGGGCCTGATCTTCTCCGCCGCCTATGCCTATTCCGTCAATGGCGTGAGCGCCATCCTGCGCCAGCTGCTGGCCGGGCCGCGGCAGCGGGCGCCGCGGATGTTGCACACCGTGCTCACCGGGTCGACGGGGCTGCAACTGGCCGCGCTGGCGGCATTCGCGCGCTGCGACCCGGATCTGATCGCGGCGATCGGCGATGTGCTGTTCAGCATCGGATCCGTCGAATTGATCGGCAATCTCATCGCGACCTATCTGCGGGCTGGTGCGGTGCCGGAGTTGCTGACGTTCATCGGACACCTGAGCCCGTGGGGGCTGGGCAACCTGGCCGTGAATCCGATCCTGGGGAACGATGCGGCGCTGGCCGGACTCATCGGCGGCCTCGAGGGCCGTATCGAATCCGAGCTGTGGCGTGGACTGTTCAACCTGATCGAAAACGCCGACGCCGGGATCCAACACCGCGCGGTGGCCCTGCTCGCGCAGTTGAGCGACGCGATGGTCGCCGCATTGCCCGGTATCGCCACCGACGCCCACTTCTGGCCCTTGCTGCTGCGCCTGATCGCGGCCACCGATGTCACTGTGCGCGCCCGGTTCGAAGCGATGTGGTCGGCATTGCCTCCGGAGCGCCGCATCGATCTGGAACATCGCATCAGCGCCCTCGGACTGGATATCCATCTGGCACCGATCGCCGCCGCGACGACGCTATCGGTGGACGAGGTGTTCTATCGGCGACGTCAGATGCGTCGTCGGTACGATGCCGCGCAGACCTGGGACTGATCCGGCGCTCAGCTCTTCCTTGCCACGTAGTAGCTGTTGAGGATGTCGGCTTCGACGTGCTCGATATCGATGGACGCGAAGCCCGCTTCGCGGAGCATGCGCGTCGCGAGCTGTTCGCCCCACATGGTGCCGAGGCCGTCGCCGCCGAGTGCCAGCGACACCGTCATGCAGTGCATCGTGGAGATGCCGTACAGGCAGGGCCCCACGGGGTGGTCCAAGTTCTCCTCCAGGTTGCTGGAGGCCTGCACGTCCACCATCAGGAAGGTGCCGTCGTCTTTCAATGCCTCGGCGATGCCGCGCAGCACCTGTTTCGGATGGGCCTGGTCATGGATCGTATCGAAGGCGGTGATCAGGTCGAACCTCTTGGATTCGGCCAGATATGTGACATCGCGCAGTTCGAAACTGGTATTGGCCAGGCCCATCGCCCGCGCCTGCGCGCGGCCCGCCGCGACCCCTTCCTCCGAGAAGTCGAAGCCGACAAAGTGGCTATTGGGAAATTCCCTGCCCAACAGGTTGATGGCGTGCCCGCTGCCGCAGCCGATATCGGCGACCACGATGCCCTGGCGTAGCCGCTCGGGCAGTCCCGGCGCCAGCGTGATGGTGACGTCGATCAGCGCGACATCATGAACCGCGGCACTCTCCTCGGCCGCGAGTTGCTGAAATCGCCCGTACTTCGCATACCCGACGCCGCCACCGTGGCGGAAACAGTCGATGATCTCGGGCTCGACGCTCGCGGCCAGCGGCACGAACTGCGTGAGGGATGCGATATTGTCCGGGCCGGCCGCCCTGGTCAGCGCGGTGGCGTGCACCGGAGGCAGTGCATATGTGCGATCGGCGGGGTGGTAGTCGACGATCCGTCCGACGGTGAGTGCGGCGAGCCATTCGCGCACATATCGCTCGTTCAGCTTCGCGGCCTCGGCGATCTGCGCGCTCGTCGCGGGCGGCATCGTGCTCATGGTGTCGAAGAGGCCGGTCTGGTGGCCGATGCTGATCATCAGTGCCAGGAATCCGTCATTGACGATGTCCAGCATCCGGGTGCCGAAGGCCTCGGCGCGCGCGGCGAATTCCGGATCCGCCTCAGCTGCGCGGTCATGGGCTGCCAGCGTTCGTGCGTTGTCCGACATGGTGTTTCACGCCTCGGCGTAGTCGGCGACGCCGTGGCGGTCGAGCATGACACAGCGGTTGTGCACCAGTCCGGACATGATCGTTCTCCTCGGTCCTGCGATCCGCGCCCCCACTCGCGCTGCGACAGCCACCCCACCCGCGGTGCTGTCGGAGACCCACGCCCATTGATTGTGACGCGCATCACAGTCTATTCAGGGGGTCGCCCAGCTGCAAGGTAGCTCCCGCTCGGCGCAGGCCATCGTTTTCGGGCGCTCGGCCATGGTCGGGAGCGGCGGGACGCGTTTGTGATCCCGCCGGACGGCTGTATGGCGTCGCGCGACAGGATTCGACGGCTCGCTGGCGTCGGTGCAGGTCGCTCGACCCGCAGGTCTCCTGGGTTCGGGGCCGATCGGGTCAGTCACTGACGAAATCCGCTGTGTCTATGACCGATCCCGCCGGGCCTACCGACAGCCGCTGTTTTCCGGCGTTCAATTCGACCCATATCGCGCACGTCGCGACGATCGAAATCGCCTGGAAGGTAAGCAAATGACCGAGTTCGTGACTTTCGAGGAAGGGCGCCTGGCCTGCGATGTCATCGGTGACGGGCCGCTGGTGGTGCTCTCACACGGCATCGGTACCTCGCGGCACGACTTTCGCCACCTCGTACCGCCACTGGTCGCCGCGGGATACCGGGTGGTGAACGCCGACCTGCGCGGACACGGCGAATCCAGTCTCGGCTGGCCCTCGGTCACCAGGAAGGCGGCCATCAGCCGGACCGACGTCGCCGGTGACCTGCTCAGCGTGATCCGGTACTTCGGCGGACCCGCGGCGATCGTCGGGCACTCGCTGTCCGGCGGCGCGGCGACCATCGCCGCAGCCGAGGCGCCGGAACTGGTCGCGGCCATCATCGAGATCAACCCGTTCACCAAGACCCAGCACCTGGACATGGGTGCCCTGTTCACCGTGCCGCGGTATCGCCGTGGGCTGATGCGATTGATGGGCACGCTGCTGCTCGGGTCGCCGAGACTGTGGCGCAGATACCTCGACTTCGCCTATCCGACCAAGCCGGACGATTTCACCGATTATCTCGATGACCTGATGCGGACCCTGCGCAAACCCGGCCGGTGGGCCGAATTCATGAAGACCGGCAGGACCACTCCGGCCGACGCCGAGGCCGCGCTGTCCGGCGTCCACCGTCCTGCGCTGGTCATCATGGGCGCCGCGGATCCGGATTACCCGGATCCGAAGGCCGAAGGGATGGCGATCGTGTCGGCGATGCCCATGGGTATCGGGAAGGTCGCGGTCGTCGACGGCGGCGGGCACTATCCGCACGCCCAGTTCGGCGACCGAGTCGCTGAACTGATCATTCCGTTCCTGCGCCAGTACGCCGCCGGTCTGCTAGAGCCGGCCTGGCACGCGGGGTGATCGGCTGGCACATTGCCGTGACAGCCATGGGTGCATGCGGTGATGATAGGGAAGTGTCGACGTCGCGAACGGTTGTCCTCGTGGTCTACGACGGGATCCAGCTGATCGAATTGGCCGGTCCCATGGACATTTTCGGTGCCGCGAACGCCGTTACCGGATCGCCGGTCTACCGGTTGGTGACGGCGGCGCCGCGCGCCGGCACCATCGCGGTGGAGGGCGGTGTGACGATGAATGTCGAACATTCCCTGGCGGAGATCGCCGCGGGTGACGACGAGATCGACACGATGATCGTCATCGGGGGCAACGGCGCCTTCGCGCCAACGGTATCGGCCGAGGTCGTGCGCGATCTTCCGGCCATTGCCCGGCGGTCGCGACGGGTCGCAGCGGTGTGCGCCGGTTCGCTGCTGCTGGCCGCGGGCGGGCTGCTCGACGGCTATCACGCGACAACCCATTGGGGTGCCTGCGCCATGATGGCCGAGCGCTATCCTCGGGTGACCGTCGAGCCGGACCGCATCTATGTCAACGACGGCAACCGGTGGACCTCGGCGGGGGTCACCGCCAGCATCGATCTCGCGCTGGCCCTGGTCGAGGCGGATCACGGCACCGAGGTGGCGCAGCTGATCGCCCGGTGGTTCGTCGTCTTCGCCCGGCGGCCGGGCGGCCAAGCGCAATTCAGCGCCCAGCTGCGTGTGCAACCGGCGCGCACCCCGGCCATCCGAGCCGTACAGCAGTGGTTGCCCGACCATTTGGACGAGGACCTGAGCGTGGCCGCGCTGGCATCGCGGGCAGGGCTGAGCGAGCGCGCCTTCGCTCGTGCCTTCCGCACCGAAACCGGAAGCACCCCAGCCGCTTTCGTGGAGAACCTGCGGGTGGAGGCGGCCCGCGGACTACTGGAGACGACCGATCTGACCGTATCCGCCATTGCCAAAGCGGTCGGCTACAAACACGGTGAAACGCTGCACCGGGTCTTCTCCCGGCAGCTGGCCACCACGCCCGATCGCTACCGGCAGCATTTCTCGATCACCCATTCGGTCACGGGCACAAACCATTTCAGCTCCCGGGAAAGCCCGGCGGCAGCGGCTGGAAATCGGCCTTGAACTTCGGTCCCGGCGCCAGGCCGCGCAGCACGGCGCTGGTCCAGGCGACCGCCGGCGGCCAGCCGGTGACCGCGTTGACGATGTGTTCGGGTACGGGAACGGTGTAGAAGCGCAGATCCGCGCCGCGCTCCCAATAGGTTTGGACGGTCGGCAACACCACCGAGGCAGGGATGAGTTCGTCCCACAGGCCGTGCCACCACAGGATCGGCGTATCCGGAATGTATTTGCCGAGGCTGTTGTCCTGCAGGACCTGCAGTACGCCCGGGGCGGACTCGAGTGATCTGCCGGGTTGGAAGTAGGCGCTGATGGGGCGGTAGACACCGGTGAGCGCAATGGTTGCGTAGCAACGACTTTGGATGTCCGCGACGATCTGCTGACCCGCCGCGGTCAGCAGATCGGCCGGATCGAAGATATCCGGATACTCGCGGGCGAGGCTCGCGAAGCCGAGCCACATGGTGAAGTTGCTGGTACCGGTCAGTCCGGGCTCCGGCTCGATCGCATAACGGGCCACCGCCGCCAGGTCGCCGGGTGTGCCGCCGATGGTGGTGCCGAGCAGCCGCACATCGGGTGCGTAGGACGCGCGCAACTCGGCCGCTCGAATGGAACCCGAACCGCCGCCGGAATATCCGTACAGCGCGATACCGGAATCGGCGAGTCCCAGGGCCGGATCGCTCTTCATCGCACGCAGACTGTCGAGGACCATCTTGCCCTCGGCGTAGGTGTTGAAGGTATTGAACTTTCCGTCGAAGTCCGGCACGTTGATCGCGAAACCCTGTGCCAGCCAATAGATCACCAGCGCCGACTCCTTCATGGTGCCGGTCTGCAAGGTGTGCGAGGGATTGCACGCCGAATCGGTGGAGTCGATCGCCTCCTGAAACGAAAGCACCGGCCGCGGGCTGCCCTGCCACGGAATACCCGGCACGACAACGGTTGTCGCGGTCACGATCGGGTTGTCGTGCACATCGTTCGACCGGAACAGCAACTGTTCGGTATAGACCGGGAAGGGGATGCCGAGCACGCGTGTCTGCACTTCCCGACTGCGCACGATCTGTCCGGGCCGATAGGACGCGAGATCCGCGGGATCGTCGTACCACGGGTCCTGATCCGGTGCGGGGATCGGCAATAGGTCGTAGATCTGCGGCTCGGTGGGCAGTTGCGGCAGCTGATTCTGATCCGGTGGGAAATTCGGCGGGAACGCCGGACCGGCCGCCGCGATACCGGTACTCACTGCCATCCACGCCGACACTGCCAGCACCGTGAGTCGCCGCCGAGATCGCCTCATCACATCCTCCGAATCTCCGTTGATCCGCCAGTCGATCATGCGGTTCCGCTTGCTGGATTCAGCTCACCGCAATCGGCGATCCTGGACCATCGGCAGGATGCAGAGTCTGGACCTCGGACTTTGTGCACATGCACAGCAGCAGTGGTCCGGGGCGCGGTGGTAGCGCCGAGCAGGAGCATTTCGACGCTACGCTTTAGAGCGTGCTCGAAGTCGAACCGCAGCCGGTATCCGAGTCCGCACGCTCCGAAGCCGTGGCGGGCGTGACCATCGCCGAAGCCGCTCGGCGCACCGGGGTCAGCGCACACACCCTGCGCTACTACGAACGCGCGGGCTTGGTCATCACCTCCGTCGAGCGCACCAATGGCGGGCGCAGGCGCTATCGGCCGGCGGACCTGACCTGGATCACCGTCTGCACCAGACTGCGAGCCACCGGCATGCCCATCAAAACCATCCGGCGCTATGCCCAACTGGTCTGCGCCGGGCACGGCAACGAGCAGGAACGGCTTGCCCTCATGGTGGCCCACCGCGCCGATGTGGCCGCCAAAATGGCTGAGCTGCAGGACAATCTGGAACTCATCGACCACAAGATCGATGTCTACCGCGGCCGACTCGACGCCGGTGACGCCGACGAATGGTGGGCGCCGCACGGCGTCCATTCCGGCCCGCGATGACCGCGCGCAGGCTGCCGCGCCCGCGCGAGTTCGCGCCGCTGGTGAAGTTCGAGCGACCGTTCGGCGGTAGGGCGCGCAGACTCGAACGTGCCCAGACGATTTGGGATCTGCGTGCGATGGCCCGTAAGCGCACGCCCAAGGTCGCCTTCGACTACACCGATGGTGCGGCCGATGCCGAAATCAGCCTGAACCGAGCCCGAGAAGCGTTCTCCGATATCGAGTTCCGCCCCGCGATCCTGCGCGATGTGGCCGCGACCGACACCACCGCGACCGTGCTCGGCAAGTCCGTCCAACTGCCGTTCGGCATCGCGCCCACCGGATTCACCAGGATGATGCACACCGCGGGGGAGTCGGCCGGAGCCCGCGCGGCCGAACGGGCGGGCATACCGTTCACGCTCTCGACCATGGGCACCACCGCCATCGAAGATGTCGCGGCGGTCACCGGGCCCGATGCGCGCAATTGGTTTCAGCTCTACATGATGACCGATCGCGACCGATCCCTCGCCCTCGTGGAACGCGCCGCGACAGCCGGATTCGACACCCTCGTGGTCACCGTCGACGTCCCCGTCTCCGGCGCCCGGCTGCGCGATATCCGCAATGGCATGACCGTTCCGCCCTCGATCACCTTCGGCGGCGCCATCGACGCCCTGCGCAAACCCGCGTGGTGGTGGGACTTCCTGACCACCGAACCGCTGGCCTTCGCCTCCCTCGACCGCTGGTCCGGCACGGTGGCCGAACTGCTCGATGCCATGTTCGACCCCACCGTCGGATTCGACGATCTGGCCGTGATCCGCCAGCACTGGCCCGGTCGGATGCTGGTGAAGGGAGTGCAGACCGTCGAGGATGCGCGACGGCTGGCCACACTCGGCACCGATGGCATCGTGCTGTCGAATCATGGTGGGCGCCAGCTGGATCGAGCCCCGGTGCCACTGCAGCTGTTGCCCTCGGTCGTGCGCGAAGTCGGCGCGGATATCGAAATCCACCTTGACACCGGCATCATGCACGGCGCCGACATAGTCGCCGCGCTGGCTATCGGCGCGCGTTTCACACTCATCGGCCGCGCCTACCTCTACGGCCTGATGGCCGGTGGCGAACCCGGTGTGGATCGGGCCATCGACATCCTGCGCGCCCAGATCGTTCGAACCATGAAGCTGCTCGGCGTCCGCAGCATCGACGAACTCGAACCGCGGCACGTGCAGCTACTCGGGCGCTATCGACCGATCGACTGAGACTCGTTGGATTCCAACCGATTTCACAGAGGCAGCAGTCTAGAGTACCCAGTGAAACCAGATATGAAACGTTGTTGAATGTGCCGTTAAATAACGGTACATTGCTTCGCGACATGACATCCCGCACTGGAAGGCTGGGTCATGATCGCAGGTCGAGGACCAGTAGAACTCTCGACGTTCGCCGATGCGCTGCATGCCGAAGATGTCGGTTATCGCAGAGCGTTGCGCGCGCGCCAAGTACAGATGATCGCGATCGGTGGGGTTATCGGGACCGGGTTATTTCTCGGGGCAGGCGGGCGCCTGGCCAGTGCCGGTCCCGGATTGTTCCTGGTGTACGCGGTATGCGGGGTATTCGTATTCTTCATCTTGCGCGCGCTCGGCGAACTGGTGCTGCATCGGCCCTCCGCCGGATCGTTCGTGTCCTACGCCCGCGAGTTCTACGGGGAGAAGCTGGCATTCGCCGTCGGGTGGACCTACTTCTTCCACTGGTGCATGACCGGGATCGTCGATATCACCGCCATCGCCACCTATGTCCGCTACTGGGGCGCGTTCGAAGTCGTCCCGCAGTGGGTGATCGCGCTCATCGCCCTGGTCGTGGTCGTCTGTACCAACCTGATCTCGGTGCGCTGGTTCGGTGAACTCGAGTTCTGGGTCGCATTGATCAAAGTCGTTGCGCTGGCGGGGTTTCTGATCGTCGGCACGGTTTTCCTCGCCGGTCGCTTCACGATTCGGGGCGCGCCGACCGGTGTCGGCGTGATCGCGCAGCACGGTGGATTGTTCCCGACCGGCTTGCTGCCGCTGGTCACCGTCACCATCGGCGCCGTATTCGCCTATGCCGCAGTCGAACTGGTCGGCATCGCGGCGGGTGAGGCGGAGCGTCCGGAGACGATCATGCCGCGGGCGATCAACTCCGTCATCTCGCGCATCGCCGTGTTCTACGTCGGCTCGCTGATCCTGCTCGGACTGCTATTGCCCTACACACTATTCCGTGCCGGTGAGAGTCCGTTCGTCACGTTCTTCGCTAGAATCGGTGTGCCGGCGGCCGGTTCGGTCATGAACCTGATCGTGCTCACCGCCGCCTTCTCCAGTCTCAATGCCGGGCTGTACTCGACCGGCCGGATTCTGCGGTCGATGTCGATGAACGGCAGCGCACCCGCCGCGGCCGCGCGAATGTCGCCGACGGGTGTGCCGTATGTCGGCATCCTGGCCACCGGTGCCATCGCATTGGTCGGGGTCGGTCTCGACGCGGTGGTGCCGGAGCGGGCATTCGAGATCGTCTTGAACGTATCGGCGCTGGGCACCATCGTGTCGTGGACCGCGGTACTACTCTGTCATCTGCGCCTGTGGCAGCAGTGGCGCCTCGGACTGGCATGGCGTCCGCACTCCCGGCTGCCCGGCACGCCCTATACGACGGTGGCGACGCTGCTGTTCCTGGCAACCGTGGTCATCCTGATGGCCTGTACCGGCGATATGGTCCAACGCGCCGCGGTGCTCGCCATGCTGGTCGGACTGGCTCCCGCCCTGGTCGGCGGTTGGTTCCTGGCTCGCCGAAAAGTCTTGCGAATAGCAGAGATTCGCCAATATCACAGCGCGCAATTTCCGGTGGTGGCCGAACGTCCGCACCCGGGCCCGCCCACCGAACCGATCGTGATCGTCGAGCAGTCGACGACTCGGTACCCGGACGCTGGGAATTCCTGACACCACCGCGAACTCGAAACGGCCCATTTCCGTGCGGCCGAATTCGCCACACCCGCCGCAGAAGCAGGGACACGCGAACAAACGGTGAACTCCCGTGGTCGCGGTAGAGACGAAAAGTCAACGCGCTCTTAGTATTTCGCAGTGCGTTGTTCACTGACCCGAGGGTGGTCGTTCACACCGCGACGTTAACGTTCATAGGTCGCTTCCGGGGACTGTTGAGCAGCCCTGATGATTGTCCGCTTCGACGCTCATCCTCCCGTTGCCGCGCCCGCGCTTCGGGTGCGCGGAAACGAATCAGGTTGTGGTGGTGAACATCTGGAGTTCGGATCACTTGGATCCGGTGCGCTGGCAGTTGCCTGCGGTGTTACGGCGCTGCCATACCTGGGTCCGCGCGACACGGCGACGGCGCTGGACAGCAACGGTGCTGGTCGGCGTCTTCGTCCTCTTCATCTGCCCGGGTCTGCTCGGCACGGCGGCCGCGGCGGCTGCCGAATCCGGTACCCGCAGCGCCGGATCGTCGGTGGGCAGTGCGCTCGGCTGGACCCATATCACGGATTCGTCGGGGGTCGAGGCCGCCAGCTACGTATTCGCCACCGATCACGGCGGCGTACTGAATCCGGGTGATACCGCGATCTCGCTGGTGCTCGGTCTGGAGTTCGCGGGCTGGAAAATCATTGTGATCACTGCGATCTGGCTCATCGGCTACGCCTTGAGCTTCGAGTGGCTGAATATCTTCGCCAAGGCGCTGCTGGGCGTGGCACACAGCCTGACCGGGCAGATCGCGACGCCGATAATGCTGGTGACCGCGGCGACGATCGGCGCGTTCTGTGTCGCCTGGTTCGTCATCCGCGGGTTCCACGCCAAGGCCACCATGCAAGCGGTGACCATGCTGATGGTCGCGGTGCTCGGGCCGGTATTCCTGGCCGAGCCACTGGCCGATGTGCTGTCGTCGAACGGTTTGCTGGCGCAGGGCCGCGATCTCGGCATTTCGGTCGCGGCCGGGCTGAACGGCGACAACGGCGTCGATCCGGCCAAGACCGTGGCGAGCATGCAGGGCACTCTGACCGACAATTTCGCCCGCCGCCCACTGCAGGTGTGGAACTTCGGGCATGTGATCGACGATCAGGCGGCATGCCGTGCCGCATGGTCCTCGGGTGTCGCCGCCCGCAGCGAGGACCGGGTGAAACGGGGCGTCGGCGGTTGCGGCGACAGCGCGGCCAAGGAGTCGATGGACAGTCCGAATTTCGAGCAGGTCGGGACCGGCCTATTGCTGCTGCTGGCCGGTTCGATCTTGCTCATCTTCGGTGCCGTGCTCGCCATCAAGGTGATGCGGGCCGCACTCGACACGATCTACCACGGATTGATGTCGATCTTCGGCTTCGCCGCCGGCGGATTCGTGTACGGACCGACGCAGACCTTTTTGATCCGCAATATTGTCGACGGCTTCGTGGCCGCCGCGCGAATGACCGCCTACACCATCTTTCTCGGTGTGTACGTGCTGATTCTGCGAGATCTGTTCACGCTCGCTCGCGATCAGGTCATGGTGGTGTTCATCATCGGTGCGCTGGTGGAGATCGTGGCGATCTTCCAGCTCAAACGGCTCAGCGCCGGACTGGACCGTGGCAATGAGTGGATCGCGAATCGGTTCGCGCTGGCTGCTCAGGGCAACACCGCACGCGGTTCGGGCAGTGCGACCGCGCTCGGGATGGGATCGGCCGGGGTGGGTCATTCCATGCCGAAGAAGAGTCTGCTGCCCGCGCTCGCCGCTGTCAGTACGGTCAGCAATTCGCCGGTGACCGAATGGCTGTGGGGTCGGACCCGGTCACCGCTGCGGCCGTTCTCCCGCACGGAGCGTGCGGCCCAGTTGGGGCAGTGGGGATTCTGGGGCGCGCCGGGGGTCGGTGGCGCCGAGGGTTTCTACGCGCAGTCCTATATGAACCGTCGGATGTTCGCGATGGCCGCCACCCGTGCCGCCAATGCGGCCGGTGGTGTCGACACCGTGCGGGGTGCGGCCGCGGCGCTGCAGGGCCTACACGACGTCGGCGGCAAGGTGCCCGATGCGTGGGCGGCCCTCACCGGGGCCGGATTCACCGACGAGGCAATCATGTTCAACGCCATTCGCTCGTGGGGCATTGTCGAGGCGAACGCCTCCGGCTGGACCTTGGCCGATAAGCATCTCGGCCACGTGGTCGCCGCGGTACAGCGCGCCCAGGACTCGTCATTGCGTCTCATCAGCGGTGACAGCGATGCCGAGGAGGTGGCCGCGGATCTGGCCACATTGCAGGCGGCCGCATTCCGGTATCAGCGCACCAACCCCGGTGGCGTCACCCTCGACGGTGGGGCCGACACCGGACCACAGCGCGATTTCGTCACCGATTACATGGCAATGCCGACCGAGGCGAAGATCAAACAGCTGCAACGGTTGACAAACGGCGACCTCACCGCCGCTACCGGCACACTGGCCGGAATCGACCAGGTCGACGCCGCGCGCATGATGCAGTGGATCGGCAACGCGCACGCGCGACGAACCCTGAACGCCGTCAACCATGTGCTTGCCAACCCCGCCGATCCCCAGCAGCTCCGCGATGCCAGGCGGGTCATCTCCGCCGCCACCGATACCGACCAGTGGGCGGCCGGAGCCAAGCGCACACCGTCGAATTCGCTTGCCCCGCCGGGAAATAACCCGGTACGCCCGGACTGGCAGTCGGCTATGGCCGGGGTCGGCGGCCGGTTGAACTAGATCGGCGGCGCGGACGGGCCCGCATGCGGAGGTCGCGTGGATGTAGCGCCGCGCCAATGCCGGGTTCGGTCCGCTGGCCAGCGATATCGTCCAATGGCCAACTGATCGCCCATGGCGACCCTCAGGTTGAAACCGCGCGGACGTGAGTCGGGAAGTCGGCCGCAAACTATGCGCCCTTCCCAATCTCGGGAGTTTTGCGACCTGAGCGAAAATTGAGTATGCCACCGTCCGGCTGCGGTCCAGTGGCAGCGAAACGTGGTTACAGGTCAGCACACCCGCCATCACCTGACCGCGCGATGACGAGCAGGAGAGCGCGGTGAGCCAGCGATCGCGGATCGACCTCAGCGAACTCCGCGCGATGGTCACAAGCCTGGAACACCTCATCACCGAAGCCACCCGCGCCGTCACCGACCTGAAAGCCGCCATCGCATCAGCGGAAGCCGATTCCGCGACCTCCCCGACCCCCGCCCCCACCGATCCGGTCACGGTCGCATCCGATAGCGCCCCCGCACAAGCCGCGCAACGGGCCAAAGTCGAGCAACCCGAGCAAATCCCGCAACCCGCGCAACCCGCGCAACCCGCGCAACCCGCGCAACCCGCGCAACCCGCGCAACCCGCGCAACCCGCGCAACCCGCGCAACCCGCGCAACCCGCGCAACCCGCGCAACCCGCGCAACCCGCGCAACCCGCGCAACCCGCGCAACCCGCGCAACCCGCGCAACCCGCGCAACCCGCGCAACCCGCGCAACCCGCGCAACCTCAGCCCTCTGCCCACGCCCGCAAGCCGCAGCCAACCCCATGGTCTCGTCGAAAAACGGAGACACCATGGACACAACGCACCGTCCGCCTGCGCCCACAACCTGCCACCGCCGCCACCCGAGTGCCCACACCCGTTGCAGCCGAAGCGAATCCACTCGTGGCAGCACGATCGTCGGCAATCCACCAGCCCCCATCACTGCGCCCCACCGTGACCCCCGTGGGGCGCGAAGCTACTGGCCCAGCGGCGGCTTCGGTGGGAGATGTCAGCGGATCAGCGGGTCGCCCGCTGGTCGATGTTGCGGGATCCGCAGCGGCTCGCCCGTCGGGTTCGGGTTCTGCGGGGGTTCTTCCGTCGGGTTCGGGTTCTGCGGAGGTTCTTCCGTCGGGTTCGGGATCCGCAGCGGCTCGCCCGTCGGGTTCGGGTTCTGCGGGGGTTCTTCCGTCGGGTTCGGGATCAGCAGCATCTCCTCCGCCGAGCGCGGGATCAGCAGCGCCTCCTCCGCTGAACTTGGGACGGGCAGCAGCTCATCCGCTGGCTGATGCTCAGGGCCCCTTGGTGAGTCGTCCGATAGACGATATTGCGGCACCAGGATTGGTTCGTCCACAGATCGACGTATCGGGCCCCACCTCGCTCGGTCCGAACTCCGACACCGCACCGCGCGAGGAGCTGCGATCACAGTCTCCGAGTTCCGCTGCCGAACCCACTTCGGTCCCCATGAGTGCCGACGCCACTGAACCGGCAGCGGCTCGTTCGCCGGGTGATGTGACGGAATCAGAGGCGGGTTGTTCGGTGGGTGGTGTGACGGAATCAGAGGCGGGTTGTTCGGTGGGTGGTGTGGCGGTGCCGCTTTCGGCTCGTCCACAGGTTGATGTACCGGGATCCACCGCTGTCCGCGGGGACCCCGAGAGGGCAAGGCGAGAGGCGGTCCAGTCCCCGGCCTCCGCCGCGGAATCCACTGTGATCGGCGCGGGTGACGATGCCACCGGACCGGGAATGGTGCATCCGGGCGGTGTCGCAGGGCCAGAGTCGGTTCGTCCGCAGGCCGATGGACCGAGACCGAACGCGGCCCATCCGGACACTGACAGTGTGCGGCGAGGCGCGCAATCCCTTACCCCCACACCAGAACCCAGCCTGGGTGGGAATGTTGCCGGACCGGCGGGCGATACCGCGGAACCAGAGGCGGCGCGACCGCTGGTTGATGTACCGGAACCAGCGCCGGTAGACCGGGACCCTGACGGTGCAGGGCAGGAGGCGCTGCGGTTGGAGTCCCGCGCTCCCGCCGCGGAATCCACTGTGATCGGCGCAGGTGACGATGCAACCGGGCCAGCGATGGCTCCTGCGCTGGGTGATGTCACCGAGCTGGGATCGGTTCGCCCACAGGCCGATGTACAAGGACCAGAGGCTGTCGTTCCGGGCCCCGACAGCGCGGGACGAATGACGCGGTCACTCGAGTCGGAGCCCAATATGGTCCGAACGGGCGGCGACACCACTGGACCGGCTGTGAGTCGTGCGCTGGGCGCGGGCCCAGGGTTGGTTCGTCCACAGGTTGAAGTGTCGGGACCGGAGCCGGTCGGTCCGGACACGGACTGCGCACCGCGAGAGGCGCTGCGGTCGCAGTCCTTCGAACCCGCTGCGGAAACCAGTGTGACTCGCGCAGGTGGCGACGCTGCTGGACCAGGAGTGGGTCGTCCGCCGGGCGATGTCATGGGATCCGGGGCAGGTCGTCAGCTGGTCGATGTTGGGGGGCCGGGGGAGGGGCGTCCGCTGACCGAGGCGGAGGGAGCAGGGGGAGTCGGTCCGCGGGTTGATGGATCGGGACCAGACATGGTCGGTCGGGACCCCGCCAGCGCACCGTTCGAGGGCTCGCGGTCGCAGTCCCTGCCCGATGCTGCGGAAGCCGGTTCGATCGGCGCGGGTGGCGGCGCTACTGGAGCGGTGGCGGGTCGCCCGCTGGACGATGTCAGCGGGCCAGGGGTGGTTCGTCCACCGGCGCCGATCGAACCGGGATTTGCGGAGGTCGGGCCGGACGCTGACCGTGCGCGGATCGAGGCCCTGCGGTCGCAATCCCTCACCTCCGCTGCGGAATCCAGTGTGATCGGGGCCGCCGACGACGTTGCTGGACCGGCAGGTCGGGATCCTGTCAGCGCGCGGCGGGAGGTGCGTCGGTCGCGGTCCCTCGACTCGGCTGCGGGTGTACCGCGTCCGCAGGTCGATGGTCGCGAGTCCGCGGTGGTGCAGGGACAGCGGCAGGGCGACATGGCCGTCGTCGCGGTCGACGCCGGCGCGGACCCGCCGATCCGCGGGTCGGCGGCCGACATGGTGGTGCGCCCGCGGAATTACGCCGTGACCGAGCCTCCGGTGCACCAGATTGCGGTGGAGATGGCGGCTCGGCATGAGTTGGAGATCAGTGGATTTCATGCGGCGCGGGTCGACATCTATGCGGTACGGGAGATCGCCGCGGCGATCGATGACATGCTCGGGAAGTATCCGATTACGTTGCGGGGCATTGCGATCACCGATCCGGACGATGGTGTGGGTGCGGTGCGTGGGGGCTCGTTGGAGACGCCGCGATCGGCGTCGCGGGCGATCTGGATGGTTCTGCATGGACCCACTTTGGCGACGCTGGTCCCGCCGGCCGGCGGTGCGCCGCCGCGAAGGTGGCTGCGCAGACGGCGTGCCGCCGACCGGCCGGTGTACGCCGCGGTCGTTCGCGAATTCGGTTGTGCCCTCGAAGTCGCCGGCGACTTCCGTGCGCGCCAGGAAGCGCAGCGCAGATTGGTCACCGAGTCTTTGCGCGGCAGTAGTGATCTCGCTTACAGCCCACTGGATCCGGGACCCGCACTGGTCGATGCGTTCACCGAGGTCGCGCTGCACGGCGATCGTGCGGGGAAGTTGGCGAAGGAACTGCACGACATGCTGGTGAAGATGGCGGGAGCCGAGACCACCGATCTTTCGGCATAACCGCGTCGATGTCCCGCCCGCGGACCGGCCGACCTCGCCCGACCGCTACACTCATCGAACTCACACAACACTTGCCGTCGAACCGTGTCCTACAACGCATTTCGCGTGTTGGAGGCGACACTGGATGGTTGCCGCGACCGTTGAGTCCCCCGGAGATCTACAACGACCGGCGCAAGCCCCCAGCGTCACGTGAGATCCTGGTGCAGCGGATTCGGGTGGAAGTCGGCCGAACGCGATCGAGTGGTCGAGGCGGTCGCCGAGATCCTGCCGGACCCCGAATCCCCGTGACAGGTGCACAGCTCCGGGAGCCAACCGCATGTACGACCCCGATGAGGACATCAATCGGTTTCTCGCCCAGCAGGTGGGCTGGTCGTGGTTCGACGACCACCTGCTGTACACGTGCGGGGTAGTGGAGCTGCTGAGAACCGGACGATTGAAGCAATTGCCGCCGCGGCCGACCAGGGTCAGGTTGGAGCGAGGTGAGCTACCGCTGGCCGAAGGACCTGCGGTGTGGTGGGAATGGCGCGCCATCGGCGACGGCAGCTGGGACCACAACCGGATCGCCGCCACCGGGTCACTGGGCTTCGTGGCCGCGGCACATCTCGGCAATGCCGCGCTCAATCACGCACGACGACGCCGAGCCGAGCAGGCCATGCAACCGCGATGGGTCGCGGATCCGCCCGCCACAGCGCTCATTTCGGATCAGCGGATGTATTTCATCAACCCGCGGCAGTCCTGGTCGATGCACTGGTCGGGCTTGGATCAGCTCGATCTGCTCGGACCCGACCGCGTCGGCTTCAAGTATGTCCTCGACGACGGCACCCAGGCCATGGTGCAGGTGCAATGCCCGTGGGCCGCACTGGTATTCACCATTGCGGCACATGGACACTTCCCACACCACCCGACATTGCTGTCGGGCGCCTGGCTGCCCGAGGGCTTCGAGGAGAAATGTCACCTCGCCGGCAAATCATGTCCGAAGGTGCGCCATCCACCGCGATAGCGACCCGCCCCGTCATCCAAATGCGCTAGGTCATGCGCGCTGGAGGCATGTTCAGCTCTCGGTGGTGGTCTGCGATTCTGGTTTTGTAGATGTCGGTCGAAGTAAAGTCGTGCTCGGGAATGGGGGACTGGGAAGTTCACGTGGAGGGAATCGGCGAGGATGACAGGCGACAACGCCCGGGGCTGGGTCGGCAACGTCACTGCGGAGGAGGTCCGTCGCGTCTGGGGAGATCAACTTCAACCGATCCCGTCAGAACTGGTCAGCCCACGGCTGTCGGTGCCGACCCGCGAATTCCTGTCGACCGTCGGCCTGCCCGACGTCGAGACGGTTGAGTCGGCGGGCCTCATTCCCGTCCGGGACCTACGGCTTTCCCGTCAGCTGGAAGACGGCGAGTACGTCGTCGTGGCCGAGGATATCGACCCCGGATGCGGCGTAGCTGTGGAGGCAGCCACCGATCAGGTGCTCTTCCTGTGGGAGGAGGACCCGTATGACCGACGGCTGGTCAATTCCAATATCGCCCTGTTCGTGTTGTTCCTGGGAACTTTCCAGAGCACCGCGCGGGAGTTGGCCGAGGTGGACCCTGGCATCGGTGCGGGCCTCCTGTCGGCCCGTTGGCACCAGTTGACGATCAACGACCCCGTGGCGATGAACGACGACCGCAACTACTGGGTCGGGATGTGGCAAAATCTCGCCGACGATTTCGCGGGTGGAACTCCGTAGCAACGGCTGCCGAGACCTAAGGCTGCTCATCGACAGACAGTCTGGTCAATGCCTGCGGCAGTTCGGCGTATGCGACGGTCCCGACCGCGCGGTGGGGCCCCGGCTCCGCGTCGGGGCCCCGAGGGCACTCGTACTAGGCGTGAAGTGGCGTGAGGTCGCCGCCGATATGGGCATCGGATAGGAAATCGGGGAGGGTGACCGACAGCCTCGAGCTGACTTCGCCCAATCCGGACAGCAATGCTTGCACCGGTTGGTTGCCGGTGGCTCTGATCATCATCGGTCCGGGCTGCAATCCCTCGATACGTAGTCGGCACACGTAGCTGGCATCGGTCGATGAAAATGGCTGTGGCACACCGACAGTAACGAGCACCGATCGGCCGCGGCGCTGAATCTTCCTGGTAACCAGCACTTTCCCAACCCCAGTGGTCATAGCGAAATCGTATGGCCTGTGCTGGGTTTCACCATCGGCGCATCGGCGTGTTCGGAATCCCGGCGTGTCGCAACGGTGCCATCCGCCGCCACCCGGTCGGTGGCGGGTATGCGGCAATGCGCATGCGGCTTTGCGAGGAGGTTGCCCGTGCACGGCGACGATCAAGCGAAAGGAGCGCTCCGCCTCCTTTCCATCTCCAACATATAGCGCACCCGGGGGCTTGCGGCAAGACCCGGGTCATGCCGCAGAATCGCTGGCCGAGTCCAGAACCGGCGGATATGGGAGTACCGAATGCGCGTGTTGTTGTCGACATATGGGTCGCGCGGGGACGTCGAACCGATGGTGGCACTCGCGGTTCGGTTGCGGGCACTCGGCGCGCAGGTGCGGGTGTGCGCGCCGCCGGACTTCGCGGAGCGGCTGGCCGAAGTCGGCGTCCCGATGGTGCCGAGCGGCCCGTCGATGCGCGAGGTAGCGAGCGGGCCGAAGAAATGGAAACCCGCGGATCTGCCGCAGCGGGCGGCCGAGCTGGTCGCCGCGCAGTTCGACGCGCTCGTCGCTGCGGCAGCGGACTGTGACGCGGTGGTGGCGACCGGCCTGTTCCCGGCCGTGGCCGCCGCGCGGGCCGTGGCCGAGAAGTTGGACATCCACTTCCGGTACGTGAGCTTCTTCGCGACCATGCTGCCCTCGCCGCACCACCCACCGCACCAATGGCCGGGTCGGCCATTGCCGTCGGATGTCACCGACAACCGGGTGCTGTGGGATCTGAACGCCGAGCACATGAACGAGCTGTTCGGCCCGGTGGTCAACGCCCACCGCGCGTCGATCGGCCTGCCACCGGTGGACAATGTCCGCGACCATGTCTTCACCGACCGCCCGTGGCTGGCAACCGACCCGGCCCTCGGCCCGTGGCAGCAGACCTCGGACCTCGACGTGGTGCAGACCGGTGCGTGGATCCTGCCGGACGAACGCCCGCTCCCGGTCGAATTGGTGGAGTTCCTGGACGCGGGCACACCACCGGTCTATGTGGGCTTCGGCAGCATGCCCATGCAAGCCGCGAATGACATCGCCCGGGTGGCCATCGAGGCGGTCCGCGCGCGGGGTCGCCGCGTACTCATCTCTCGCGGCTGGGCCGACCTGGCCCTGATCGACGACCAGGACGACTGCTTCGTCGTCGGCGAGGTCAACCAGCAGGCGCTGTTCGGCCGGGTGGCCGCCGTCGTGCACCACGGCGGCGCGGGCACCACGACAACGGCCACCAGGGCGGGCGCACCTCAGGTGGTGGTGCCTCAGCTGGTGGACCAGCCGTACTGGGCTGCCCGGGTAGCCGACCTTGGCATCGGGGTGGCACATGACGGTCCGATTCCGACCACCGAGTCCCTGTCGGCCGCGCTCGCGACGGCCCTCACCACCGAGACCCGCGCACGAGCGGCCACCGTGGCCGACACGATCGGCGCCGACGGCGCGACGATGGCCGCGGAACTGCTGATCGACGTGATCGACCGAGAAAGACCGCCGGTGTCCGCGTGAACCACACGACGTTGTCGAGCCAGGGAAAGGGAGGGCACTTGTCAACTCAGGGATATGAAGACGAATTGCGGTCCGAGCGTAGCTATGTGGGCGAGCTCTACATGCGGCTCGACGCCGAGCGCACGCGGGCGAAGGGCCGGTACGCCGCGGCGTTGCGGAGCAACGGCCGAGCACTGGTGGAACGCGATGCCGAGGTGCGTGCGCTGGCCCGGGAGGTGAAGCGGCTGGACGTGGCGGACAACGGGCTGTGTTTCGGGCGGCTGGACAGCGTGTCGGGCGAACCCTCCTACATCGGCCGGATCGGTCTCTACGACGAGGACAACGAGTACGAACCGTTGCTGCTCGATTGGCGGGCGCCAGCGTCGCGCGCGTTCTACGTCGCCACCGCCGCGAGCCCGGAGAACATGCGTCGGCGCCGCCAGTTCCACACCCGCGGGCGGCGCCTGGTCGATTTCACCGATGAGGTGCTCGGCCGCCCCGGTGTCGACGAGCGCGGGGACGCGGCCCTGCTCGCGGCGGTCAACGCACCGCGCGGTGCGGGGATGCGCGACATCGTGGCGACGATCCAGGCCGAACAGGACCGGATCATCCGGCTCGATCACCCCGGGGTGCTGGTGATCGAGGGTGGCCCGGGCACCGGCAAGACCGTGGTGGCGCTGCACCGCGTCGCGTATCTGCTCTACACCCAGCGCGAGCGGATGGAGCGTCACGGTGTGCTCGTGGTCGGACCCAACCCGGCGTTCCTGACCCACATCGGCCGCGTGCTGCCGTCGCTGGGCGAGTCCAATGTGGTGTTCATGACCACCGGCGACCTCGTGCCCGGTCTGCGCGTCACCGCCGAGGACACACCGGAGGCCGCGCGGCTCAAGGGCTCGCTGAAGATCCTGGACGTGCTCGCGGCGGCGGTCGCCGATCGGCAGCGCCTGCCGGAACATCCGCTGCCGATCGCAATGGCGGACGTCACGATGCGGATCGACGCCGAGACCGCGCAGTGGGCCAGGGAGGAGGCGCGTGCGAGCGGCCTGCCGCACAACGAGGCCCGCGCCGTGTTCCGCGAGATCATCACCTACGTGCTCACCGAACGGGCGATAGCCCGGATCGGCAAGGGCTGGCTGACCCGCTCGGATCGCGAAGCATGGGAGCAGCTACGGACGGACTTGGTCGAGGAGCTCGCCGACAACGCCGAGTTCACCGCCGCGCTCGACCAACTCTGGCCGATACTGACGCCGGAAACCCTATTGGCACAGCTGTTTTCGTCGCCCGAGCGGCTGCGAGCGGCGGGTGCCGACGGGGCGCTGTTGCGTGCCGACGGCACCGCCTGGACGGTGTCGGACGTGCCGCTGCTCGACGAACTGTTCGACCTGCTCGGCCCCGACAAACCGGCCGACCGGACCGCCGAGCGGGAGCAACAGGCCCAGGCCGAGTACGCGGCCGGGGTGCTGGACCTCATGATCAGCCGCGAGGACCACATGGACGACGAGGACCACCTGTTCGCCCAGGACCTGCTCTACGCCGAGGATCTGGCCGATCGCTTCCTCGAACGCGACACCCGTGAACTCGTCGAACGCGCCGCCGCGGACCGGGATTGGACCTACCGGCACATCGTGGTCGACGAGGCCCAGGAACTGTCCGAAATGGATTGGCGAGTGTTGATGCGGCGCTGCCCGAGCCGATCCTGCACGGTGGTCGGCGATCTCGCCCAGCGCCGGTCGGCTGCTGGCGCGACCTCCTGGGACACCATGCTCGAGCCGTATGTACCCGGTCGCTGGGTCTACCGGTCGCTGTCGGTGAACTACCGCACCCCGGCGGAGATCATGACCGTCGCCGCCGCGCTGCTCGCCGAGTTCGCACCCGGGGTCCAGCCACCGGAATCGGTCCGCGCCTGCGGCGTCCAGCCGTGGTCGCGGCGGGTCACCGAGGACGAACTAGCCACTGCAATAGCGGAATTCGTACGAGACGAAGCCGGTCGGGATGGCACCAGCGTTGTGATCGGCCCACCGGGTGTGCCGGGCACGGTGCCGGCGTCGGAGACCAAGGGCCTCGAGTTCGACGCCGTCCTCGTCGTCGAACCGGAACGAATCCTCGCCGACGGCCCACGCGGCGCGGCCGAACTCTACGTCGCCCTCACCCGCGCCACCCAGCGCCTCGGCGTCCTGCACCAGGGCTCACTACCGCAGGCTTTGACGGGACTCGCCGAATACGGAACACCCGCTCCGGCCGTGACCCAACGGTCAGCGTAGCGATTCGGACGCAGCCGCCCCGCTGACCGGAAACGACCGAGAGACAAACAGGACCGCCACCTCGGCGGTCCTGTTCTCGCTGTGCGTTCCGGTGTCCGTGTCCACGAGCGCAGGAGTCGTTTTCATTCCGTTGCGGGCGGCTATCGGATGGACGGTGTGTGCGTGTCGATGCCAGGGAGTCATCGATAGCGAGTACAGTCCCGATCCGCATGGGTTTTGCAAGCCGTCTCGTCACCACTATGGATCGTCGTGTACCGGAGGCTGTGCAGGAGGGCTCACGCAATGTCTCAGCGGATTTTGCTGCTCAGCAGCGCCGAGAACGGGCTTACCCGCCGCGCGGCCGCCGCGCTGCGCAGGGCGGGACGGGTGGTGCGAACCGAAGTTGTCGCCGGTACCGGTGAGATGGATGCCGCGGTCGCTCCCGCGGATTTCGATCTCATCATCTGCCCATATCTCAAATCGGCCGTCCCCGAGCACATCACCCGCCGCTGGACAACTCTGACCATCCATCCCGGTCCGGTCGGCGACCGTGGTCCGCACTCGCTGGATTGGGCGATAACGAATGCCGAACCGAGGTGGGGTGTTACGGCGCTCACCGCCGTTGCCGAGTTGGACGCGGGCCCGGTCTGGGCATTTCGCACTTTCCCGCTGCCCGGCGGCTGTACCAAGAGCGCTATATATAACACTGTCGTCGCCGACGCTGCGGTGGAATGCATTCTCGAAGCCGCCGATAAGGCATCCGATCCCCGCTACGCGCCGGTTGATCAAGCGGACGCGCCGCGCGAAATTCGCGACGCACGCCCAAGACCGGCAATGCGGCAATCCGACCGGGCCATCGACTGGGCCGATGACCCCCATACGATCGCGCGCCGGATCAACGCAGCGGACGGCTTCCCAGGTGTGCGCACCACGCTGCACACTCATCCCGTCTACGTGTACGACGCCCATCCCGGGAAACGTGTCGGCCATATCGGCCAACCCGGAACCATCGTCGGTCGCGCGCACCACCGCATCGAAATAGCCTGCGGTACGGACACACTCTGGATCGGCCACCTGCGCGCGCAATCCGCCTCGGACGGCTGCAAAGGCCCCGCGACCAATGTGCTGCACCGGATCGGCTACCCGATCCTGACGGTTCCGCGAAACACCGCGGCCACGGTCGGTGACATCCACTACCACCGCGAAGGTTGCAGCCCGATCGCGACCATCACCATCGACGCCTACAACGGCGCATTCGACACCGGCTTCTGCCTGCGTCTCGCCGACGCGATCCGGCACGCGGGCCGGGAAGGCACCGACGTGCTCATCGTGCGTGGAACCGACAACCCGCACTGGTGCAACGGGATCCACCTCGGAGCCATCGAACATGCGGTCGACCCGGCCCACGAGGCCTGGGCGAATATCACCGCGATCAATGCCGTGTGCCGTGCGTTGCTGGAGTGCACCTCGCAGGTCACCATTGCCGCACTCACCGGCTCGGCGGGTGCCGGTGGGGTGATGCTCGCCCTGGCCGCCGATGTTGTCGTGGCCCGGCAGCGCGTCTTGCTGAATCCGCACTACGCGACGCTCGGGCTGACGGGTTCCGAGCTGCATACCTTTACCCTGCCCCATCGGGTGGGGCCCGATCGTGCCCGTGAGCTGCTCACCGATTGTCCGAGCCTGGATACCGTCGAGGCGCACCGTTGGAATCTCATCGATCGTGTCGGTCCGGACCACGAATTCGATTGCTGGCTCGACGACCTCGCCCGGGAGTATTGCCGCCCGACCGTGCGGGCTGCCGCCGTGCGGGCCAAATGGGCCAGGCTGAATGTCGATCTGCCTGCTGGCCGAATCGAGGCGATCCTGACCGAGGAACTAGCGCAGATGTCGGCTGATCTGTTCGGCGACCGCTACGGATTCGCCGCGCGCCGCCATGCCTTCCTCCGCAAGATCGCGCAACCCGCCCCGGCCCGGGTGCCCCGCGAGGTCTGATGCCCAGGACCGCCACTGGATGCTGTCGGGTTGCCATTGAACCGGCAATGTCGGCCCGGTCGTCGGCAATTTCGTCGATTTACCCCGCAATATCGATTTGCTTCGGAGTAGCCTCGGAAGAGTTCTTCTCGACGAGAGATGAGCCGCGATGCATGAGATGGCGATAACCCAAAGTGTCATCGATGTGGTGAGTGAGCATGCGGCGGGCCGAATGGTGCACAGTGTCACCGTCGAGGTCGGTGCATTGTGCGCCGTCGTGCCCGACGCGATGCAGTTTTGTTTCGAACTGGCAGCTGAGGGCACCCCCGCCGAGGGGGCGCGCCTCGATATCCGCACCGTCCCGGGCAGTGCGCGTTGCCGGGCCTGCGGTGCCGATTTCACGCTGCCCGATCTCATCTTGTTGTGCGAATGCGGCAGTGCCGATGTCGAGATCAAGTCCGGAATGGAGTTACGAATACGATCCATGGAGGTGAGTGACGCATGTGCGCAACCTGTGGATGCGGCGAACACACAGCCGGCGTGATCACCATCCCGCGCGAGCATCCGCATCAGCATTCGCACGGTGACGAACACGAGCACGAGCATGAGCACGAACACGTGCACGAGCACGACGTTCGACACGGCGGTGATCATGTACATCTCCCGGTCACCGACACGGTGACCCTCGAACAGAAGGTGCTTGCCAAGAACGACCAACTCGCACAGCAGAATCGAATACGCATCCAGGAGCGCGACATCTTGGCGCTCAACATGACCAGCTCGCCAGGGGCTGGAAAGACCACGCTGCTGGTGCGCACGGTCACCGAACTGCGCGAGATGCCGATGGCGGTGATCGAGGGCGATCAGGAGACATTGCTGGATGCCGAACGGATCGCCGCGGCCGGATGCCGCGCCGTGCAGATCAACACCGGCGCCGGTTGTCATCTGGACGCGGAGATGGTGCGGCACGCGCTCGATGTCCTCGACCCGGATCCGGGGAGCGTGTTGTTCGTCGAGAATGTCGGAAACCTGGTCTGTCCGGCCTTGTTCGACCTCGGTGAGCACGGCAAGGTGGTAGTGATCTCGGTGACCGAGGGTTCCGATAAGCCGCTGAAGTATCCGCACATGTTCGCCGCCGCGAACCTGGTGATCGTCAACAAGATAGACCTGCTGCCGTTCGTCGATTTCGATCTCGACCAGTGCCGCGAATATGCGCATCGAGTCAATCCAGGGCTCGAGTTCATAACGCTCTCGGCAGCCACGGGCGAAGGCGTTTCGCGATGGTACGAATGGCTTTCCGAACGCCGCCGGACCGTGTCGAGCCCTATTGAGGGCACTGTGCGTCAAGCCTAGACTGACGTGATCAGAATCACATTGGAGGTCGGTTCTTTGTAGAGCCAAAGGACGCGACCACGTGTTGTTCGCTTCAGAAGGGTGGCTGACAATGCCGACTCAGGAAGCAGTCAAAGCCGAAGATACGTTGATCCATGTTCTCTGGATCAACGCTGGCCTAAGTTGTGACGGTGATTCGGTGGCGCTGACTGCCGCCACCCAACCCAGCGTCGAGGAGATCGCACTCGGAGCGCTTCCGGGCCTGCCGAAAGTTGCCGTCCATTGGCCACTGATCGACTACGAATGCGGCCCGACCGGGGGCGCCGATGACTTCCTCGAATGGTTCTTCAAGGCCGATCGCGGCGAAATAGAACCGTTCGTCCTGGTCGTCGAGGGGTCGATCCCGAATGAGCGACTCCACACCGAGGGTTACTGGTGCGGGTTCGGTAATAACCCCGAGACGAACCAGCCGATGACGACCAGCGAATGGATCGACCGCCTGGCCCCGAAGGCCACCGCTGTCGTAGCCGCAGGGACCTGCGCCACCTACGGTGGCATCCATGCGATGGCGGGCAACCCGACCGGCGCGATGGGTGTGCCGGACTATCTCGGCTGGGAGTGGAAGAGCAAGGCCGGAATCCCGATCGTCTGTGTGCCGGGCTGCCCGATTCAACCGGACAACTTGTCGGAGACGTTGACCTATCTGCTCTATATGGCGACCGGTCAGGCGCCGATGATCCCGCTGGACGAGTCGCTGCGGCCCAAGTGGTTGTTCGGCGCGACCGTCCACGAGGGTTGCGACCGCGCGGGCTATTACGAGCAGGGCGATTTCGCCACCGAGTACGGATCTCCGAAGTGCATCGTGAAATTGGGTTGCTGGGGTCCGGTCGTGAAATGCAATGTGCCCAAGCGCGGTTGGATAAACGGCGTGGGCGGCTGCCCGAATGTGGGCGGTATCTGCATCGGCTGCACAATGCCCGGATTCCCGGACAAATTCATGCCGTTCATGGACGAACCACCCGGTGGCAAATTGTCGTCCGCCGCATCGGGGCTGTACGGCTCCGTCATACGCAGCCTGCGACACATGACCGCTCGCACGGTCGACAAGGAGCCGGGCTGGCGGCACAAGGGCGACAAGCTGGTATCCGGCGCGACTCGGACCTGGTAGGAGGACCTTACGATGACCGAGATCATCCCGCAGCCCTCACATCGCAAGACCGATCCGAACGCCCTCGTCGAGATGGCGTGGGATCCGATCACCCGAATCGTGGGCAGTCTGGGCATCTACACCAAGATCGACTTCGAGAATCGCGAGGTGGTCGAGTGCCACAGCACGTCCTCGATCTTCCGTGGCTATTCGATCTTCATGCGCGGCAAGGACCCTCGCGACGCCCACTTCATCACCAGCCGCATCTGCGGCATCTGCGGTGACAATCACGCCACGTGTTCGTGCTACACGCAGAACATGGCCTACGGCGTCAAGCCGCCCAACCTCGGCGAGTGGATCGTCAACATGGGTGAGGCCGCCGAATATATGTTCGACCACAATATCTTCCAGGAGAACCTGGTCGGTGTGGACTTCTGCGAGAAGATGGTTTCCGAGACCAACCCCGGGGTGTTGACGAAGGCGGAGCGGGCGGAGGCGCCGCACGCGCAGGACCACGGATATCGCACCATCGCCGACATCATGCGGGCGCTCAATCCGTTCACCGGTGAGTTCTATCGGGAGGCCCTGCAGGTCAGCCGCTATACCCGCGAGATGTTCTGCCTGATGGAGGGCAGACATGTGCATCCGTCCACGCTGTACCCCGGCGGGGTCGGGACAACGGCGACGATCCAGTTGATGACCGACTACATGTCCCGGCTGATGCGCTATGTCGAGTTCATGAAGAAGGTCGTGCCGATGCACGACGATCTGTTCGACTTCTTCTACGAGGCGCTACCCGGGTACGACCAGGTGGGGCTGCGCCGCACCCTGCTCGGCTGCTGGGGCTCGTTCCAGGATCCGGAGTTCTGCAACTTCTCCTATAAGGATATGGAGCAGTGGGGCCGGAAGATGTTCGTGAGCCCGGGAGTAGTGGTCGACGGAAAGCTGCTCACCACCTCCCTGCTCGACATCAATCTGGGTCTGCGAATCCTGTTGGGCAGCTCGTATTACGAGGACTGGACCGATCAGGACATGTTCGTCAAGAACGACCCACTGGGTAATCCGGTGGACCGGCGCCATCCGTGGAATCAGCACACCAACCCGAGGCCGCAGAAGCGCGATCTGGAGGACAAGTACAGCTGGGTGATGTCGCCGCGCTGGTTCGACGGCAAGGACCATCTGGCACTCGATACCGGTGGCGGACCGCTGGCCCGGCTGTGGACCACCGCGCTGGCCGGGTTGGTCGATATCGGCTACGTGAAATCCACCGGCCACAGTGTGCAGATCAACCTGCCGAAGACGGCGCTCAAGGGTCCGGTCGAATTGGAGTGGAAGATTCCGACATACGGCAGCAATACGATCGAACGCAACCGGGCGCGCACCTACTTCCAGGCCTATGCCGCGGCGTGCGCGGTGCATTTCGCGGAGCAGGCCCTCGCGGAGATCAGGGCGGGTCGCACCAAGACCTGGGAAACGTTCGAGGTTCCGGACGAGGGCATCGGCTGCGGGTTCACCGAGGCCGTGCGCGGCGTGCTGTCGCACCACATGGTGATCAAGGACGGCAAGATCGCCAATTACCACCCCTATCCGCCGACACCGTGGAATGCCAGCCCGCGCGACAGTTTCGGCACGCCGGGCCCGTACGAGGATGCGGTGCAGGGTCAGCCGATCTTCGAAGAGAACGACCGGGAGAACTTCAAGGGCATCGACATCATGCGCACCGTGCGCAGTTTCGATCCGTGCCTGCCATGCGGCGTGCACATGTATCTGGGCAATGGAAAGACACTGGAAAAGCTGCATTCCCCGACCCAGGCATTCACGCCGGAGTAATTCGAATCGAATCGGGAGGCACGCACTGTGAACGACCGCTCCGAAGTCCGGGACGACCCGGCCGTCGACGAGGATCGCTGGCGCGCCGCAGGCGATCGGATAGACACGTTGCTCGACGCCACCTCGGCCGGTGGCGCCGCGGCCCGGGAACGCGCCGAGCAACTGGTCCGGGAGGTTGTCGACCTGTACGGCGCCGGGCTGCAACGGGTCCTGCGGCTGCTCGACGACGATGCGATCGAACGACTGGTCGGCGACGAGCTGATCGCGAGTCTGCTGCTCGTGCACGGACTTCATCCCCACGATGTCGTCACTCGGGTGCAGGCCGCACTGGACAGTGTGCGGCCCTACCTGGGATCGCATGGTGGCGATGTCACCCTGCTCGGCGTCGCGGACGGCGTGGTCCAGCTGGAGCTCACCGGGAGCTGCCGCACCTGCCCATCCTCGTCGGTGACGCTCGAGCTGGCGGTCGAGGATGCGGTGCGCGCGGCGGCGCCGGAGATCGACTCCATCGAAGTGGTTGCGGCTCAGTCGGATTCGACCCCCGGCGTGTTCCCGGCCGAATCGCTGATGACGCATATACATCCGCGCGGGCAGCACGCCGGCAGCTGGATCGGCGTGCCCGAACTCGCCGCGTTGGGTCCCGGTGAGGTCGGCGGATTCACCCTCGCCGGACTGGCGGTGCTCGCCTGCCGGGTCGGTGACGGGCTGTACGTCTATCGCGATTGCTGTGCGGCGTGCGGGAATTCGCTGGCCGGGGCGGTACTGCACCGCCGGATGGGGTTCGCATCGGATGAAGCCGTGCTGCGCTGCCCGGTATGCCGGTCACACTTCGATGTGGTGCACGCCGGTGTCCGCATCGACGGCGACGGTCATCTCGAGCCGCTTCCGGTACTGGTCCGCGACGGTGAGCCGTCGGTCGCGCTGCCGGCGGAGGTGGTCGGGTGAATCCATCGTTCCCGGTGCTGCGGCGTATCGCGGCGGCGCGACCGGCGACCACGCCGGTCGGGGAGCGGTGCGAAATGTGCGCGGACCCGATCGAAGAAACTCACCAGCACGTGGTGAATGTCGAAGGCAGACAGCTGATGTGCGTATGCCGCGGCTGCTATCTGCTGTTCACCGACAGTTCGGCGTCGCTGCGCTACCGGGCGGTGCCCGATCGGTATCTGGTATTCCCGAATGTCACTGTCGGTCAAGGGGAATGGGATGCGCTGGAGATTCCGGTCGGCTTGGCATTCTTCTTCCGCAACTCCACACTCGGCCGCACCGTCGCGTTCTATCCCGGACCGGCCGGTGCCACCGAATCCGAACTGCCGCTCGACCTGTGGAGCGTCATTCTGGAACGGCATCCGGAGATCGATGTTCTGGCCGACGATACCGAGGCGCTGCTGATTCGGATGCCGGATCGCGGCGCCACGTCGGGCTGCCTATTGCTGCCCATCGACGCCTGCTACGAATTCGTCGGACGCGTGCGAATGCTGTGGCGCGGGTTCGACGGCGGACGGGATGTGCACCGCTACATCGACGAGTTCTTCTCGGAGATGGCGGGACGCGCGCGAGTCGCCGGGGGACCTCGATGAGCCCGGCGTACTCGATCACCTTCGCCGTACTGGATATCCGGCCGGAGTTGTACGCGGCGGCGCCAGCGCTGTCCGCCAGGGTCGGTATCGCGGCGCTGGCCGACGAGCCGGTCCACGCCATCGCGCTACGGGCGCAGGTGCGTATCGAACCGAATCGCCGCTCCTACACCGACGAGGAATCCGCGGGTCTGGTGGATCTGTTCGGTCCCCGCGAACGGTGGCACGACACCCAGCGCTCGTTCCTGTGGATGCACTGCGCCACCATGGTTCCCGGATTCAGCGGCGGCGCCGAGGTGGATATGCCGCTGCCGGTGACCTACGACTTCGAGGTCGCCGGATCGAAGTATCTGCACGCGCTGCGGGCGGGCACGGTGCCGCTGATCTTTCTGTTCAGTGGCACGGTATTCATCAAGGGCGCCAATGGTTTCGCGATCCAGCAGGTGCCATGGGATCGCGACGACAGATTCGATATGCCGGTATCGGTGTGGCATGACCTGATGGGCGCGTACTTCCCGAATTCGGGGTGGCTGCGGCTGTCGCGGGAGACTCTCGACGACCTGTCGGCCTATAAATCCGGCCGTGGCCTGCTCGGCTACGACGATGCGGTCCGTGAACTGCTGGCCGCCGACGCGCGGGAGGCACGATGAAACCGGATGAGGCGGGCGGGTCCGCCCGGGGCCGAGCGCGCGCTGTGGCCGACTCGGTGCTCTACGAGGGGTATCTGCTCTACCCCTATCGGGCGAATGCCCGAAAGAACCAGTCCCGCTGGCAATTCGGCGTGCTCGGGCCGGTGGATGCGGCGGAATCGGGGTTGGGTGAGCAAGCGTGGCTGTCGGCTCAGTGTCCGGTCGACGCCGCCGATGGTGCCACGATCGGCGTCACCGTCCGGTTCCTGCAGTTGCAGCGGCGCATCGTCGAGGATGAACTCGGCGCGTCGGTGCCCGAACTGCGGGTCGGCTCGCGGTCGTGGCTCAGCTGGGACGAGGCCGTCGAACAGGAGCTCGATTTCGGGCCGTTTCCCTTGGCCGACCGCACTTTCCGGCTCGCGGTCGAGGGTGGCACCGACATCGAGGAGATCGACGACGGAGCCGGAAATATCGTCGGCCGATTGGTTCGTACGCGGTGTCCGCTCGTCGGGGAACTGACGGTGACGGTGCACCGTGCGGGCGGGTTACACGAACTGACGATCGCGGTTCGCAATCTGGGTTCGCCCGCCTCCGATAAGGACGACGCCATCGACCGCTCGTTTATCGGCGCGCATGTCCTCGCCGAAATCGAAGGCGGCGATTTCGTCTCGCTGCTGGACCCGCCTGCGGAGGCGGCGGACGCGGTGCGGCGCTGCTCGCACCACCGGTGCTTCCCGGTGCTGGCCGGGCCACCCGAAGATCGGAGCCTGCTGCTGATCTCACCGATCATCCTCTACGACCACCCGCAGGTCGCCGATCAGAGTCCGGGTCCGCTGTTCGACTCCACCGAGATCGACGAGATCCTGGCCCTGCGGGTGATGACCCTGACCGATGAAGAGAAGCAACAGGCTCGCGCCACCGATGCGCGGGCCGCGGAGATCATCGACCGCTGCGACAGCATGACACCGGACCAACTGCAACAGCTGCACGGGATGGTCCGCGACTTGCGACAGCCACGAGTGCTGCCCGCGATCCCCGACGGTGTCGACTGGTGGGATCCCTTGGCGGACAACGCCGTAAGCCCCGAGTCCGATGCCGTCGTCGTGGCCGGAGTGCTGGTGAGCAAGGGCAGCCGGGTGGTGCTGCGTCCGTCGCGCCGCGCCGACGCTCACGACGTGTTCTACGACAGCATGGTCGCGCGAGTCACGTTGGTCCACGAGGACGTGGACGGCGGCGTGCACATCGGGGTTGTCGTCGAAGACGATCCCGCGGCCGAGCTGCACGAGTGGTACGGGCGCTACCTGTACTTCGCTCCCGACGAGATCGAGCCGATCGAGGGCTCATAGAGATGAAAGGAAGGGTCGATATGGAAACGATCGGAGTGATCGCGACCGTCGTCGTCGCTGTGGTCGTGGCTGGATGCGCGGTCGTCGGGCTGCGGTCCATACCGGACCTGCGGCGGTATCTCCGGATTCGCCATATGTGAGGCGGGTGTCGACCGATGTGAAATGCCGGTGACGCACTGTCGCCGGCCGACAGACAGGGGTGATGGGCACGGCACAAGTACTGGTCGCGGGTGTAGGCAATATCTTTCTCGGCGACGACGGGTTCGGGCCCGCCGTGGTTCGACAGCTGTCGTCCGGCGGTGGGAACGGCGTGCATTTCATCGACTACGGCATCCGCGGCGTGCATCTGGCCTATGACCTGCTCAACGGATGGGACGCGTTGGTGCTCGTGGACGCGATTCCGGATCGGGGTGCGCCCGGCCGGATCGAGGTGTTCCACATCGAGCCGGACGAGGGCGCGAGCACGCACTTCGACGGGCACGCGATGAATCCCGAAGCCGTCTTCGAGACGGTCCTGGCGCTGGGCGGCACCATGCCGCCCACCGTCGTGGTGGGCTGTCAGGTCGAATCCGTTGCCGAGGGGATCGGATTGACCGCCGCGGTAGCGGCGGCCGTACCCCACGCGATCATCGCGATCGACACCGTGGTGGCGGACCTGCTCGATCGACAGGAGGTGTGAGCCATGTGCCTCGGGATCCCCGGTCGGGTCATCGAGATCGTCGACGGCTACCACGATCAGATCGCGCTCGTGGATGTGTCGGGTGCGCACAGACAGGTGAATGTCGGGATACTGCAGGACGATCCGGCGCGCCCCGGCGACTGGGTGATCATCCATATGGGCTTCGCGGTGGAGAAGACCGACGAAGCGGGGGCGGCCGCGGCGCTGGACGGGCTGCGGCTGCTCGGGCACGGGGACCTGGCATGAACCGACGTATTCGGTGGCAGGTGGAAGTCCGAGGTGTGGTCCAGGGCGTCGGATTCCGGCCCTTCGTGTACACCACCGCCGCCGAATTGTCCTTGACCGGTCGGGTGTCCAACGACAGCGGCGGGGTGATCATCGAAATCGAAGGCAGGCCGGCGGATCTGGACGAATTCGTGAGCCGGATTCGTCTCCGGCCGCCGCCGCTCGCGGTGATCGAATCCGTCGAGCACACCGAGATCCCGGTGCGCGGCGGGACCGGTTTCCATATCGCCGACACCACAATTCGCGGCGGCAGCCGGACACTGGCCTCGCCCGACGTCGCGATCTGCGCGGACTGTGCGGCCGAGCTGCGCGATCCGGGCAATCGGCGGTACCGCCATCCGTTTGTCAATTGCACCAACTGCGGTCCGCGGTTCACGATTATCGCCAGCCTGCCCTACGACCGCGAGCGAACCTCGATGGCCGAGTTCGCGATGTGCGAGCGCTGTGCCCGCGAATACCGCGATCCCCGTGACCGGCGCTTCCATGCGCAGCCGATCGCCTGTCCGGATTGCGGTCCGACCCTGTCCTATACCGGTCCGGGTGCTGGTGATCCGCTGGTTGCGGCGCGTGATCTGTTGCGCTCCGGCGGAATTCTCGCGGTGAAAGGGATCGGCGGCTACCACCTCGCGTGCGACGCGGGGAACGAGGCCGCCGTCGCCGAGCTGCGTCGCCGGAAGCGGCGCGGCGATAAGCCTTTCGCCGTCATGGTGCCCGATCTGCCGACCGCGCGGTCGATCGTGGAGGTGCGCGAGACGGCCGCCGCGCTGTTGACCAGCCCCGCTCGGCCGATTGTGCTGTTGCCACGCCGCCGTGGTGCGCGGGACGAGATACCTTGTGCGCCTGAATTCGCAACTCCAGCGGAATCGGTGGCACCGCGCAACCCGGACCTCGGTGTCATGCTCGCCTACACACCACTGCATCTGCTGCTGTTCGGATTGCCCGGCGACGCGCCCGGCCCCCAGGTGCTGGTGATGACATCGGGAAATCTGGGTGGTGAACCGATCTGCTACGACGACGGCGACGCGCTGGCGCGGCTCGCGGGTCTGGCCGATGGGTGGCTCTCGCACAACCGTCGCATCCTGGTGCCCTGCGACGATTCGGTGGTGCGGCTGGTCGATGACGGTGAGCTGCCCGTCCGGCGATCCCGCGGCTACGCGCCGCTGCCGCTGGCGTTGCCCATGCCGGTGCCGCCGACACTCGCGGTCGGCGCCGATCTGAAGAACACCTGTGCGGTTGCGGACGGACGTTATGCCTGGTTGAGCCAGCACATCGGCGATATGGACGACCTGGCCACCCTGCGGGCGTTCACCGATGCCGAGCGCCATCTCGAGGAGCTGACCGGAGTGCGTCCCGGCCAATTGGCGGCGGACGCGCACCCGCGCTACCGGTCGACCGCCTGGGCCGAACAGCATGCCGCCGGGCGTCCGGTGCGGACGGTACAGCATCATCACGCCCATATCGCGGCGGTGATGGGCGAGCACGGGCTGGATCCGGCCGCCGCCGTCCTCGGAATAGCCTTCGACGGTACGGGATTCGGGCCGGACGGTGCGATCTGGGGAGGTGAAGTCCTCGCCGCGGGCTACAAGGGCTATCGCCGACTTGCACATCTGCGATATGTGCCGCTGGCGGGTGGGGATATCAGTGTGCGCCGACCGTATCGCATGGCACTTTCGCATCTGCGGGCCGCGGGTATCGAGTGGGCCGAGGACATCCCGGCGGTGCGAGCGTGCCCAGTTGCCGAACGGGGGGTGCTCGCGCATCAGTTCGACACGGGATTCGGCTGTGTGCCGACTTCGAGCATGGGGCGATTGTTCGACGCGGTGTCCTCGCTGGTCGGCGTGCGCCACGAGGTGGACTACGAGGCGCAGGCCGCGATCGAACTGGAGGCGATCGCGCGTGGCGTGGATCCCGGTACGGTCCGGTACCGGTTCGCGATCCCGTCACCCGGTGCCGCGGATTCGACCTCCGATATCGCCTCGATCGATGCGGCATCGGTGATCGCCGCGGTGATCACCGATGTGCGAGAGGGTGTTCCGGCGGGTGTGATCGCAGCGCGCTTTCATGCCGCCGTCGCTCACCTGGTGCTGGAACTGGCCACCGCATTCGCCGCGTCGTCGGTGCCGGTCGCGCTGTCCGGTGGCGTGTTCCAGAACGCCGATTTGCTCTCTCGCACTCGGATACTACTGCGGGACAACGGATTTCATGTCATAAGCCATCGCAGACTGCCACCCAACGACGGCGGTCTCGCGTTCGGTCAGCTACTCGCCATCGGCGCGGGTTGAGCGGAAGGAGAGGCGATCATGTGCTTGGCGGTCCCGGGAAAGGTGCTCAGCCTGCACGAGCGTGATGGCACGTTGATGTCGGTGGTCGACTTCGGCGGTGTCCACAAGGATGTGTGCCTGCAATACATCCCCGACGCGGCGGTGGGTGACTATGTCGTCGTCCACGTCGGCTTCGCGATCCAGCGGCTCGATGAGCAGTCGGCGCTGCAGACCCTGTCCGAATTCGAACGGCTCGGGGTGCTGAAGGAGGAGTTCGGCGATGGATTCGCCATCGCCGCGGCGCAGGCCGGTCTCGAGAATCCGGAAGCCACCGAACAGCAACGCGACCCGGAGGTGACATAGTGAAATACCTTGATGAATTCAGCAATCCAGAACTCGCGAAGGTCCTGCTCGACCGCATCCGGGCGGTGACAACCAGGCGCTGGGCGATTATGGAAGTGTGTGGCGGGCAAACACATTCGATCATTCGCCACGGTATCGACCAGCTTCTGCCCGATCAGATCGAGATGATCCACGGTCCCGGCTGCCCGGTGTGCGTCACACCGCTCGATGTGATCGATAAGGCGCTCGAGATCGCCGCCCGGCCCGGGGTGATCTTCTGCTCCTTCGGCGATATGCTGCGCGTTCCCGGCAGCACGAAGGATCTGTTCCGCGTCAAGAGCGAGGGCGGCGACGTCCGGGTGGTCTATTCACCCCTGGACGCGCTGGAGTTGGCGCGGGCGAATCCCGACCGCCAGGTGGTGTTCTTCGGCATCGGTTTCGAGACCACCGCACCCGCCAATGCGATGACCGTGTACCAGGCGAAACGACTCGGTGTGCAGAATTTTTCGCTGCTGGTCTCCCATGTGCTGGTACCGCCAGCCATCGCCGCGATCATGGAATCGCCGACCTGCCGGGTACAGGCATTCCTCGCCGCGGGGCACGTGTGCACCGTGATGGGAACCGGCGAGTACCCACCGTTGGCCGAGAAGTACCGGGTTCCGGTGGTGGTCACCGGATTCGAGCCGCTCGATATTCTCGAGGGCATCCGGCGCACCGTGATCCAGCTGGAGGCCGGGCGTCACGAGGTGGAGAACGCCTATCCGCGTGCCGTCGCCGCCGCCGGTAACCCGGCGGCCAAGGCGATGCTGGAGGACGTTTTCGAGGTCACCGACCGGGGCTGGCGAGGGATCGGCGTCATCCCGCGCAGCGGCTGGCGGCTCTCGGAGCGTTACCGCGACTACGACGCGGAGCAACGGTTCGCAGTCGGCCACATGAGTACCGCGGAATCCTCGATCTGCCGATCCGGCGAGGTATTGCAGGGCCTCATCAAACCGCACGAATGCGCCGCATTCGGCAAGCAGTGCACGCCGCGAAACCCGCTGGGCGCCACCATGGTGTCCTCGGAGGGCGCCTGCGCGGCCTACTACCTCTACCGGCGGCTGGACCTGCCCGCGGAGGTCGCTCATGCATGAGGAGGCCGAAGTGTCGGCGACACCGCCGGTCATCGACATGGACGGCTGGGTCTGCCCGATGCCGCTGCGGGATTCACCGAATATCGTGATGGGCCACGGCGGCGGTGGGGCGATGTCGGGCGAACTCATCGAGCACCTGTTCCTGCCCGCATTCGGTGCGGCGTCGGAGACCGGGCTCGCAGATTCCGCCGTGATCACCGTCGGCGCAACCAAGTTGGCCTTCACCACCGATTCGTTCGTGGTGAAACCTATGGTATTTCCGGGCGGTTCGATCGGTGAGCTCGCCGTCAACGGCACGGTCAACGATCTGGCCATGGTGGGCGCGCGCCCGGCAGCGCTGTCGACAGCATTCATTCTCGAAGAAGGCACCGCTCTGGTCGATATCGCCCGCATCGCGGCGGCGATGGGCACCGCCGCATTGGGCGCCGATGTGAAACTGGTGACCGGTGACACCAAGGTGGTCGATGCGGGCCACGGTGACGGGGTCTATATCAATACGGCCGGAATCGGCGTGGTCGACGACGGCGTGGATATCCGTCCGGAGCGGGCTCGGCCCGGTGACGTGGTGATCGTCAGCGGAGAGATCGGTCTGCACGGTGTTGCCGTGTTGAGCTGCCGCGAAGGACTCGAATTCGGAACCACTGTGTTCAGCGACACCGCCCCCCTCAATGGACTGGTCGCCGCGATGATCGCCACCGGAGCGGATGTGCACGTGCTGCGCGACCCCACGCGCGGCGGCGTGGCGGCCACCCTGAACGAGATCGCACGAGTCGCGAAAGTCGGTGTCGCACTGGATGAGCGGACGATCCCGGTACCCGCCGAGGTCCGCGACGCCTGCGCACTGCTCGGCCTCGACCCGATGTATGTCGCCAATGAGGGCAAGTTGATCGCGTTCGTGCCGCAACAGGATGCCGATCGGGTGCTCGCCGTGATGCGCGAGCATCCACTCGGTGCCCGCAGCGCCGCGATCGGGGTCTGCGTCGAAGAGCATCCCGGCATGGTCGTCGCCAGGACGGCACTGGGCGGCACGCGCGTGGTCGATCTGCCAGCGGGTGAACAGCTACCGCGAATCTGTTGAAGACGGGCAATTCCCCGTGAGGCGGAGGTACTGGCATCGTTGATATCGAGTCGACGCGTGTCGACGGCACCGATATGTTCGTCCGCTACGCCAACGCGCCCAATGCGCTCGGGTTCTGTGGTCCAGCGGATGCGGAGCTGCGCGGCGGGGCGCGGCAGGCTGTGCGCGCGGCGGCGCAGAAGTTCTCCGGCGCGTGGCCGTATCTGCAGGTGATGTCCAAACTGACCGGAATCGACGATCCATTGGACGGTCGTCTCGTCGAGTCGTATTGGCTGGGCGGCGGTGTCGGCGCCGACTTGGACGCGGCGGAGTTCGCCGCCGAACTCTTGGCCGTCATCGGCCCGGTCGCCGGGCACTATTGGGCGCACCTGACTCCCGACCTGGCCGGCGAGGCGGCGGCCAATCACTGTTTCCACGTCTTCGGTGTCTACCCGTGGAGCCGATTGCTCGGTAAGGGTAACGACGAACACCCCGTGTATGTCCTCGACAGCTGCCGCATCACCTGGGGAAAGGTGCTCGCCGCAGCGGATTCCGAGGTCGTGGTCCGCTGTCGCCATCTCAGCTGGGACGGCACCCGGCTCGCGCTGTCGGCTCCGGCGCCGCGACGGGTCGCCGTGTGGCACAACGGCTATTCGGCGATGCCGGACGTGGCCGTCGGCGACATCGTCGCGCTGCATTGGGATCAGCTGTGCGGCCGCCTGCGCCCGCAACAGGTCCGTCACCTGGCCGCGACCACAATCCGCCAGTTGCGTGTCACAAATGAACGACTGGGCCGACGCTGAGACGCGACAGCGAACGCGCTCGCCCCGGCGGGCCCGACACCTGGTATCGGCGCACGCGATGGCTACGAACTCGATAAATTTCTTGCCTATCGCACCGCATGTGTCGGCCACCGGGCTATCGTCGAATTCGCTGGGTTCGTGTGGGAGAGGACAGAATTCATGGTGATCACTCTCTCCGATCGAGTAGTTTCGCGTTACCGCCTCGTCCGGGACGCGTTGACCCCGCAAGAGTGGTTTCGGGCCGCGGCGATGGTCGGCGTGATCGTTGCTCTGCATCTTGTCGGCTGGATCACCTTGGTCGTCTTCGTCGCCCCACAGCACTTCGGCGTCGGCGGGCAGACACTGGGTATCGGGGTCGGATTGACCGCATACACCCTCGGACTGCGCCATGCCTTCGACGCCGATCATATTTCCGCCATCGACAACACCACCCGCAAATTGATGAGTGACGGGCAGCGGCCGCTGTCGGTGGGCTTCTTCTTCTCCCTCGGCCACTCCACCGTTGTCTTCGGACTCGCGTTGTTGCTATCGATCGGCGTCAAGGCGATCGTGGGGCCGGTCGAAGACGATTCCTCTGCGTTGCACCATTACACCGGACTGATCGGAACATCGGTCTCCGGTACGTTTCTCTATCTCATCGCGTTCATCAACATCGTCGTTCTCGTGGGCATTCTTCGCGTATTCCGGAGTATGCGGACCGGTGAATACGATGAGGCCGCTCTCGAGCACCAACTCGCCAATAGGGGTTTCCTGAACCGCTTCTTCGGCGGTGCGATGAAGTCCATCACCGAGCCGTGGCAGATATATCCGATCGGTGTCCTGTTCGGCCTGGGATTCGATACCGCCACCGAGGTCGCCCTCCTCGTGCTCGCGGGCACCGGTGCGGCCGCGGGGTTGCCGTGGTACGCGATCCTTTGCCTGCCGATCCTGTTCGCCGCCGGAATGAGCCTGCTCGACACTCTCGACGGATCGTTCATGAATTTCGCCTATGGGTGGGCTTTAGCGAAACCGGTTCGCAAGGTCTACTACAACCTCACGGTCACCGCGCTATCGGTGGCGGTGGCAGTGATCGTCGGCACCATCGAACTGCTCGGCCTGCTGGCCGAACAGATGGACTGGAGCGGCGGCATCTGGGATGTCGTCGGCGGCGTGGACCTCAATATCGTCGGCTTCGCGATCGTTGCGCTTTTTGCCCTGACCTGGGCGATCGCATTGCTGGTCTGGCGCTTCGGTCGGATCGAGGAGAAGTGGGTGGCGCCACCGAGCCAGCTCTAGGACCCTCGCTCAACCCGGCGCTTCGTCGGGTGTTGCCGGTTCCTGTGCCTCACATGCCCGCGAATTCGCAGATCGGCGCGGGATATGTTGCGTTGTCGATGTGCTGGCGCCACGGCCGGTGGATCGACGCGCCGGGCAGTGCGGCGAGTTCGGGCACCCAACGACGCACATACTCGCCCTCGGGATCGAATCGGATGGCCTGCCGCAGGGGATTGAGGGTGCGGTTGGGTCGGGTATCGGTGCCGGTCCCCGCGACCCACTGCCAGTTGAGCTGATTGTTGGCGAGGTCGGCGTCGACCAGCCAGCGGAGGAAGTGACGGGCACCCACCCGCCAGTCGATGCCCAATGACTTCGTCAGGAAGCTCGCGGCGATCAGCCGGGCGCGACCGGGCATCCACCCCTGGGCGAGCAGTTGGCGCATTCCGGCGTCGACTACGGGGATTCCGGTGCGACCCTGCTGCCATGCCGTGACCGCATCCGGATCCGCGCGCCAGACCACAGCCCGCGATCGATAGTCGTGCCAGGCGGCGCGCGGCCTGGCCGCCAGTAACTGGTGATGAAAGTCCCGCCACGCCAATTGTCTGGCGAACGCGAGGCCGCCGACCGTCGACAGGTCTGTCGCTTCCAGAACCTGCACCGGCGACAGACAGCCGAAATGCAGATACGGCGACAGGTGGGATGTGGCATCGGCGTCGAGCGCGTCACCGCGGCGGTCGTAGTCGCTGATCGATGTGGAAACCCACTCGCGCAACAGTTTCCGTCCCGTCGTCGCACCACCGACCGAAAGCAGCGGGGACGTGGGCCCGGGGCATAGGTCATCGGCGACGGGCAGCCGATCGCCGGCCACCGGCGGGGTACTGAGCAGCCGGGGTCGGGGCAGCGTATCGCGGCGATATTCGTCGACCCAGCGCCGGAAGTACGGTGTGAAGACCGCGAAGTGGTCACGTTCACCGGCCGGGCGCAGGGCCCCGGGAGCGGCGGCGGTGATCGAGGTGTCGTAGGTATGCACAGCGCAGTCGCGGCGCGCGAGCCGGGTCCGCAATCGCTCGGTGCGGCGGACACTGTAGGCGCTGACGTCTGCGGCCACATGGACGCTGTCCGCGTCTATCTCGTCGGCGACGCGATCGGTTTCGGTCACCGTATCGCCCCGCCTGATCACCAGATGGCCACCGAGAGAGCGTAATTCGGTATCCAGCTCGGATAGCGCCGCGGCCAGGAAGCGCGCGCGGTTCGGGGCGCCGAAGCGCGCAAGGATGTGCTCGTCGACAACGAACAACGGGACCACCGCGGCACCCGCGCGCCGGGCGGCGATCAGGACCGGATTGTCGTCGACCCGCAGGTCACGGGTGAACACCGCGATGGCAGTCCCGGCTCGGGTGGACGAGGTCGCGTCGAAGGTGCCCCGGCGCTGGGTCATCGGGTACACAGTGGCGCGATGTCGCTGAGCCCGCCCGTCGTAGGCGAGGTCAGGTACAGACACGGACTTTGACCCATCGCGGTGATAGCGGCGCGCACGTGATTCCACGTCTCGGGATCGAACGCCACCTCCCGGGACAGCACGAATCCGGACGCCCGGGTCGGGTCGGTCACCAGGGCCCACGAATAGTCGGGACCCAGTGCGGTGACGATGTAATTGGTCGGACCGTACCGCTGGTCCTGACCGGGTACGGCGGGGAAGCCGACATGGAGCTGCGCGCCGGTTTGCCGGTCGTTGACCGTTGCCGTGCCGTGGATTTCATTCAACCCGCCGTTCCAGGTCACGCACGAGTTGTGCACGGCGACGTCCCCGCGTTCGTCCAAGTGATACTCGGCCACGGTGTCGCGCGCACAGGCGAGGTTGAACACCTGCGGAACGGCGGCCAATTGATGCCAGATGCCCAGGTAGCGCCCGAGATCCAGCTGCGGCACCGGAGTCGGGTCGGGACTCGCCGTGGCAACACCCGACGTCGACACCGCTGCCGCCGCGGCGACCAACCCGGCTGCCATGAAGGCGGTGCGCCGGGGCCCTATTGTCCGGGCGGTGCGTGAGGTCATGCCGAAACTCCTCGCATCTCGGCCCCCGAACTTCACCGTACCATCATTCGATGCATAATTGATGCAATCCAGAGCGACTCCTTTCTTGCAATCGGAGAGGACACGTGACACCGAGCGACGCACTACACGCGCACGATGCAGTGATGCGCACCGTTCTTCCGGGGCGCTCGCGAGCATTGGCGGAGGATGTCCCGGGTTCTGGGGTCGCGGACAGGCACAATTAGGCCCATGTCCGCCGGTCCCGTTCCCATGCCCGATGCGGCCGGATATACGGTCCGCACGGTGGCCGACCGCCTTGGGATTCCGACTGCCACGCTGCGCAGCTGGAACCGCCGCTACCAGATCGGCCCGATCCGGCATCAGCCCGGTAGGCATCGCCTCTACCGTGAATCCGATATCGCCGTACTCGAACAGATGCTCGCCCTCATCCGCACCGGCCTGAGCCCGGCCGGCGCGGCCGCCGCGGTGACCGGGCGGCAGCACGCACCCGCGCGCGGCGACTGGGAACCACTGGTCGAGGCCGCATTCACGCTGGATACGCCGACGCTGTCGGCCATGCTCACCGCGCATCTGGACGCCTATGGGGTCATCGACACCTGGGAACTGTTGTGTCGCCCGGCCTTCGCCGCGATCGTCGCCCGCCAACTCGGCGGTGAGGGTTGCGTCGACGTCGAGCATCTGCTGTCCTGGTCGATCACGGCGGTGCTGCACAGACACGCCACGCCCGCCACCCCGGCGAATGCGCGGGCCGTTGTCCTGGCGTGTACGAGCGGCGAGACCCACGCACTTCCTCTCGAAGCCCTCCGCGCGGCGCTGGCCGAACGCGGAGTCACCGCTCGGATGCTCGGCGCCAACGTGCCCGCCGACGCCATCGCCGACACACTCGCCCGCACGGGTCTCCCCGCCGACGTAGTGCTGTGGTCCCAACAGGAATCCACCGCGCTGACTTCCGCGATCCGCGCCTGCGAAGCCGCCGACGCGCGGGTATTCGTCGGCGGCCCCGGCTGGGACGCGGTCATCCTGCCGATCGCCGCCATCCGAATTGCCGGACTCGCCGAAGCCGCTGACCGGATCGCCACGCCACCAGCCTGACGGCTGTATCGCCATCCACGCAGCGATGTCCATCACCACAAACGATGCAGAATCGGTGCATCCATAGTTGGCGTCAATTTTTGAACTCAGGAGCGCCACGCGCGATGTCGCGGGGTGCCGAAGCATGCGTGCAGTGTGTGCTCTGATTGCGGCCGATCAGCGTCCTGCGCTACCGCGAATTACCTCTGAAGTAATCGATTTCGATACCCGGCGGCCATAGCGTGGGCTAACGGAACACACGCTCACGCAGCCAGCAGGAAGTCGGAATACCATGCCGCACATCACCGTCAGCGACAATGTCGATCTGTACTACCGCGATTGGGGTGCGGGCGCGCCGGTACTGTTCACGCACACCTGGGCACTGAGCTCGGCTATGTGGCAATACCAGGCGACGCAGCTGGCCGGACAGGGGCTGCGGTGCATCACCTACGATCGCCGCGGTCACGGTCGCTCTGATCAGCCTTGGGACGGATACGATCTCGATACCCTCGCCGACGATCTCGCCACCGTGATCGAACGCCTCGACCTGCACGAGGTCACCCTCGTCGGGCATTCGACCGGAACCGCGGAGGTCGTGCGTTACCTCGCGCGACACGGTTCGCACCGTGTCGCCAAGATCGCATTGGTCTCCTCGGCGCTGCCGTTCATGCTGCAGACGCCGGACAACCCGGACGGAATTCCCATGGCCGCGTGGGAGGAAATGCGGGCACAGTGGCGCGTCGATTTCCCGGCCTGGGTTCATGAGGTGGCCGACCCGCTGTTCGCGGTCGATTCGCCGGAGAACTCGATCTCCCGGGCACTTGTCGAATGGTCCGTAGCCGACAGCAACGCGGTGTCGGTCAAGGCCATGCTGGACCTCAGCCACGCGGTGGCAGAGACGGACCACCGAGCAGACCTACGCCGCATCGACGTTCCAGCACTGGTGATCCACGGCGGAGCAGACGGATTCAACCCGGTGCAACTGTGCGGAGAGGCCACCGCCGATCTCATCCCCGACAGCCGCTTGAAGGTATACGAAAACGCGCCACACGGTCTGTACCTCACCCACATGGACCAACTCACCGCCGACCTGCTCGAGTTCATCAAGAGCTGAGCCGCACAGCCGATCTCGTGCCAGTGCGAACAACGACACGTTCGAGTGCGAGCCACCGCTCGATGCACTGATCCACTGACGATGCGTTGAGCGCAACCACATCGGTAACCACAGCAAGATCTGAGCGTGATCGGAACCGAACTGCACGAGGTCCAGCTGCCGGGCCTTCGGGCAATCGACTCGATCCGATCGGAGGAGATGACGGCGTACCGGTCTCGACTACGGAGCGAGCGAAAGCATCGAACCTCCTACACCGCAACGCCATCCATGATGGCGGCGGGCTGCGGTTCGATCGCGAGGCGGCTGGGTCGCCGACAGGCAAGGGCCCACCGACGGCCCAGCCGCATTCGCTGTCAGACGTAGGTGTAGGCGACGCCGTTGCTGGTTCCCCCCGAGCCGGTGACGGTCACCTGCACCGTTCCGGCCGAATGGGCCGGGGCGATGGCGGTGATCTGGGTGGCGGAGTTCACGGTGAACGTCGTTGCGGTCGTACCGAACCGGACGGTCAGCGGGCCGGTGAATCCGGTGCCGGTGATCGTCACGTTGTTCCCGCCCGCAGTGGGTCCGGCGGTCGGGGAGATGGAGGTGATGGTCGGAACGACGACATAGGTGTAGGTAACCGGGTTGCTGGTCCCACCCGGTCCGGTGACGGTGACCGACACGATCCCGGTGCCCGCGGGGGCGACGGCAGTGATCTGCGTGTCGGAATCGACCGTGAACGAGGTCGCGGGTGTGCTACCGAAATTCACCGCGGTGACTCCCGTGAGGCCCGACCCGGTGAGCGTCACCGTCGTGCCGCCAGCGGTCGACCCCTGGCTGGGACTGATGCTGCTCAGCGCGGGAACCGCGACATAGGTGTAGGGCACCCCATTGCTGGTGCCCGCCGAGGTGGTAACGGTGACCTGCACCGTACCGACTGAGCCGGCGGGGGCGACGGCCGTGATCTGCGTCGGTGAATCCAGGGTGAAAGTCGTTGCGGTAGTACCGAATCGCACGGTAGTCGGACCGGTGAACCCCGTACCGGTGATCGTGACGTTGGTTCCCCCCGTCGTGGGTCCCGAGGTCGGGGAGAGAGACGTGATGGTAGGCACGAGCTTGCCTCCTTGCTGCTGTGTATTCCTCTGGTGCACCCGGGCGGTTGCCCGAGTTGCTGTGGCGGCCCGCAACTTCCATTAACGTCCCTGAAACTCACCACGGACCGGCCTGACGGGTTCGTTTTCGTCCGTTATCGGATTCCCGCCTCCTGTCGAAGATCTGGAGACTTCCGGTCGGGTCGGCAACCTCTACCGGCCTTGCGTCCGATCGCCGTGATGACGAGCACCATCGCAGCCGTTGGATATAACGCCGTCGGTAACCTCGAGACTTGCGCCGCAACGGGTTTCGTCACCGATGCGACCACTCGCCGGCGGCGCTCTGCTGCGGACATCGTCCTCGACCACGGAGGGGCTGTTCGCTGTCGACATTCGCGGGTGGCACGGTGCTGATGCCTGCGATCGAAGGTTGGACGGGGTATCGAGGGCGTGGGCGATGAGTGACCACGATCGGGCTGGTTCGTCGGCAAGGTCCAAGCGTGAAAACGGACGAAAACGGATCGGAGATCCATTGCTCTGCAACAGGGGCAGGGGGCTTACTGGTAGCAACCACCCGGCGCAGTCGAGGAATCACCATCGCGGCAAAGGAGGCAGTGTCTTGCCTACCATCACCTCCCGCTCCCCGACCTCGTGGCCCACATCGGGAGACGCGAACGTTCTGTGGTGGGTACCGGCTTCGCCGATCCTTTGATCGTGCGACTCGGTACTGCCGCGACCACCTGCACCATCGACTCGGATACGCAGGTCACGGCGTTCGCGCCGGTAGGTCACTGCCACCCCTCGGAGGGACCAAGTAAAAGTGTCTGTTACGTTGCGATACCTGCCTTGAACAGCGCCGGTCCCATCCAAGGACCTGCCGCAGGCGGCGCTACGGACCAGCCTCACCGGGAGGTCGCCCGCCACTGCGATCGCTTTCGTCGGCAGCATTGCGGCTATCTCGTTGACCATCGACCCGGATATGCAGCTTTGCGCTCGCCCCGGCCGGGAGGGGACGGTACAGCTCACCGTGGCCACGGTGGGTGGGACCGGTAACAGAAGTCTCCTACGCCTATATCCGAGCGCTACTGCCTCCGGGCGGTCACCGGACAGCGTTGATGGCCCGTGCGAGCTGCGGTTGTACATCGAGTCGCCGCCATGTGGGCGGTGGTTTTCAGGGGTAAGGGGGTTTTATTGGCTACCGTTCTGAAGATGCTGCTGGCCGAGCAGCATCTCAAGAGCTATTCGGATTTCCTGGCCGCGTACGATAGGTGCGCCGCGCAACTCGATCCTCCTATCCCTCCTGGTTACGGGCCCGCGAAGACGCAGTTCTACCAGTGGCTTTCGGGCAAGATGGTCGGACTTCCCCGCGACTACCATTGCCGGGTGTTGGTCAGGATGTTCCCTGGCTTGACGATCGAGAGATTGTTTCAGATGGCCGATGCCGCACCGGTCGCCGCTCACGCGCACGAGTCGGATCCTCCCGGAACCGATATCGAGCTCGGGGCATTTCTCGGGGCTGAGATGATCACCAGCGGGATCACTCTCGTGTACCCGACCTTCGAGCTACCACTGCGGCCTGTGCAAGCACTCGGTGCGGCCGAGGCCCTGTCTCGGTGCGCATTCGGGAAGGTCCGCGCATTTGCGGCTGATCATCGCGCGGATGTGCTGGCTGCCTTACCGGAGAAGGAAGTTCGCGGACTGCTGTATGTGTTTTCTGCGCTGCAGCGCCACACTGGTCTTTTGACTGACATCCGAAGCGATCGGGACGTCGTTGCGCACAGCGACCGCCCCTATATCAGCTTTGGACTGACTTGCAACGACTGCACACGTATGTACCTCGAAAGCGCCGATCGTCCGCTTTTCACTCTCAATGGCAGTGGTGCTGACGGCGATTCCCGTTTCGAGCAGTTGGAGTTGACGGACGGTAGCCGGTACGGCTCGAGCGCAGATCACAGTATCGGCGTGATCGCGCGGGTGCGACCGAGCCCGGATCTGCACCCCGACCGATTCTGGATATTCTGCGCGGGCTTAGGCCCGCGTGGCACCACCGGGGCGAGCTGGTATCTCGCCAACTCCTGGAGTCCCTTGCAGCGCCGTGCCGGTGATCGCGAGTTCGTCGCAGTCGTCGGTGTCGATAGAGACTCCGACGATACGGCCCGCTTGGAGCATCTGCTGATCGAATCGGCATCATAACAGGCAACCCCCATCGCCGTTGTGCTTCACCCGGTTTCCCGCGACTGCATATCGGCGCAGGTCAGAGCATGGAATCACTGGTCATCCTCCGTGTGCGCGAGTGCACTCGAACGCACGGCACCGAGGAATGACAGATTGTTGCGAATCTGTTCGCGCGAGGGGACTTGAACCTGTTCGGGGATTACCCCCGTCGCCGAGTCGCGAACTGCAGCAACAGGATTCGACCTCGGCGGGGTTGCGATAGCTGATCGCAGGCGCAGCGCTGCCCACCGATTACGATCGGCGGGGCAGCGCTGTGCGGAGGTGTCCGACCTCGGGCTCGAAACCGAAGGTTCAGTGCGCAATCGGGAAGTTGGCGCGGAATACGCCGTGTGGGTCGCGGGCCTGCTTGAGCTTGCGCAGCCGATCCAAGGTGCCGGTGTCGAAAACCTCTGCGACACTGTCGCCGGGGGACAGGACGGTGTACGGTTTGCGGCCGCTGACTCGCGCGCCCAGATCGGCGATGATGCGCTTCTGAGTGGCGTGTACCGCGGCAACAGTGTCGGGGTCCGAGCCGGTGGCCTGCAGATACAGTGCGTAGGGCTCCGCGAACGGCGCAACCGCGCCTCGGGTGGGCTCGGCGAGCGCACCTCCCAACTGCCGGAGCTGGATGCCCATCAGCGGATCGATCGGTGCGCGCAGCAGAATCTCGGCGGCGGTCTCGTCCAGTGCGGTCAGCAGTTCGGTTCGCAGCAGGCCGGGGCCCGGGGCGGTGGGCTCGTTGACGATGGCGCCCAACTCGGCCGGGGACAATTCCCGGCGCGTGTCCGCGAGGATGCCGTCGATCGTGTCCAACCGTCGCAGCAGTTCCCGCCCGCGCGCCGGTTCGCCCAGGTAAGCGGCGGCGATCGCGATCATCGGGGGTGCCTGCGGCAGTTCCAGCCGATTGAGCCAGACCGTGAGCTCGGCCGGTGCGTGATCGGCGATGTCCTGGAAGGCATCACGGACCGCCTCGGTCTGCTCGGCCGGCCAGGCGATCAGGCCGCCGAACAGGGTCGCAGCCGCGAACAGATCGAACTCCACCGCCGTCACCAGTGCGAAATCGCCGCCGCCGCCACGCAATGCCCAGAACAGCTCCGGGTCGGATTCCGCAGTGACCCGGGCCTGATGACCGTCGGCATCGACGATGTCGAAAGTCCGGACGCTGTCGGCCGCCCAACCGTATTTGCGGCCGAACCACGACAATCCGCCACCGAGGGTATAGCCGACAACGCTGACCACCGGGGAGCTTCCCGCCAGCCCGGTCAAGCCGTGCGGGGCGGCCGCCGCAAGCACCTGGCCCCAATTGGTTCCCGCGCCGACGCGGGCACGTCGCCGCGCCGGATCCACCTCGACCCGATCGAGTCGGCGCGTGCGCACCAGGATGGTACCGGCGGTAGCACCGGAAGCGCCGTGGCCGTTGGGCTGAGCGGTCACCGATAGACCCGCGTCGCGCGCGTAGCCGACCACGGCGGCCATATCGTCCGCGTCTTCGACGTGCACGACCGCCGCGACCGGCTGGTCGATATTCAGATTCCACGGCGTCCGTGCGGTATCGAACTCTTCGTCGCCCGGCAGTAGTACTCGTCCGCGCACGGCAGAACGTAATGTGTTGTGTGACATCTGAATTCCCTTCGCTGAGAAGCATTCACCGCGTCGTGTCCGAGCCACTGGACGGAGCCTGGCTCGGGGCAGGGCGCCGCGTGGTCGGGTCGGTTGCCGGCCAGATGGGTGTGGGCATCGGAAAGGCCACCTCGATATGGGCGGCGGCAGTCAGCGCGCGGCCCTCGGCGAATGGGGCGGTGATCAACTGGACCCCGATGGGAAGACCCTCGACCGAGACGCCCGCGGGGACCGTGACCGCGGGCAGGGCCAGGTAGTTGGCGGCGATCGTGAGGCGGTGCGCCGCATACATGGTCGCGACCTGTGCGGTGCCGCCGAGGTCGTAGCCGACCGGCCAGGGCAGTTCGGTCGAGACCGGGCCGAGCACGATCGGGTGCTCGGCGAGGAAACGGGACCAGGCCGCGCGGCGGGTGAGGCGCTCACCCAGCGCGGTCATGTAGCCCGCCAGATCCAGCGGCGGGAACAGGTCGATCGCGGCGTCGATGAAGGTGTTCAGTCCGGCGCTGCCGAATCGCCGCATGGCTTCGCGGCGCTGGACCACCACCTCGGTGGAGACCAATCGGCCGTAGTCCGCCGCCACCTCGCCCAAGTTCGGCGGATCCAGTTCGGCTACCGGATATCCCGCGCGTTCGAGGGCGTCGGCGCAGCCGAGCACCGCGGCCCGCACCTGCGGATCGATATCGTCACCGAGCGTGACGGCGACCGCGGGCGCAGTGGTGTCGGTCGCCTCACGCACCGGAATCCATCCGGGATCGCGCACGTCAGCGCTGTTGCTGAGGACCTTGAAGGCGGTCGTCAGATCGCGCACGGTGCGCGCCAACGGTCCTGGCGCCGCGAACAATTGGTTTGTCGGTGCAGGCGCGGCCCCGGGCAGGCTCGAGGCCACCGCCACCCGGCCGGGCGTGGTGCGCAGGGAGGCGACTCCACAGAACGCGGCGGGTATCCGCAGTGAACCGCCGAAGTCTGTGCCCAGGCCGAGGGGTGTCATGCCCGCGGCTACCGCGGCGGCGTCACCGCCGCTGGAACCGCCCGGGCTGCGGGTCGGGTACCACGGATTCACCGTCGGGCCCGCCGCGTCATTGTCGGTGTGCCAGCGAGTGGCGAAGTCCGGCATGTTCGTTCGCCCGATGACAATCGCCCCGGCTCGCCGTAATGCGGACACCGCGGGTGCATCCGCTGTCGCGACGGCCTGTCCGAAGGCCGCCACGCCCCAGGTGGTCGGGCTGCCCGCGACATCGAGGTTGTTCTTGACGGTGACCGGAACCCCGTGCAGCGGTCCGGTCGGCGCCCTGCGGTCGGCCGCGGCCGCCTCCGCACGCGCGGCCTCGGCGAATACCGTGGTGAGCGCGCCGATTTCGGAATCGACCTGCTCGATGCGCTCGAGATGCGCCTCGACGACCCGGGCCGCGGTGACCGCGCCCTCGGCGATCAGCGCCGCGAGCGAGACCGCGTCCCGCGTCCACAGCGCGCTGTCCTGGCCGGTGTTCACGATGCCTCCTGTTCGGCGAATACCGCTGCGGTGCGCGGTGTTCGGTTGTCGTCGATGGATTTGCCGAGGGTGATGAAGAAGAGGATCAGCCCGGCGGTCAGCAGGATGTGGCCCACACCCGCGCCGAGCGCGATCGCCGCACCACTGCTCTTGTCCAGCACGGTGAGGGTGCCGTGCAGCGTCATGGCCGCGACGGTGATGGCCAGGCCGACGTTGTACAGCCAGAAGAACCAGCCGTACAGGCTTTTCCGGGCGCTGAGCGTGAAATGCTTCTCCAAGGCCAGCACGATGAGGAAGAACAGCATGCCCAGCGCCAGCACGTGGGTGTGCACGACACCGAGCTGCGACTGCCCGGTGAAATGTTCGATCTTGGTGATCTCGCGGTAGTAGAACCCGGAGATCAGGCCGATGATCATGTAGATGTGAGCGGTATTGACCAGTGTCTTCATCGGGCGCTCAACGGTTTTCGCGGCGCAGCAGCAGCGCGCCGGTGGCGGCCACCAGGCTGGCGGTGAAGCCGTGCACCCGCAAGGCGGTGGCGGTGGAGCCTCGGCGCACCAGGATGGTGAGCATGTCGCCGGTCGGGATGAGGGCGATGGTGAGCAGGCTGACGCCGGCGGCGCGGCGCTGCCCGGCCGCGAGCAGGGCGAGCACGATCAGGCCGGTGACCACATCGCGGACGCCTTTGACATTCAGGAAGCCGACGGCCTCGCCGCGCGGCCAGTCGGTGAGGCCGAACTCCGGGGCCATTCGCTGTGGGGTGAGCAGATAACCGCCGCCGACGTACATGATGAACCCGGCGCCCAGTACGGCACCGGCCGTGCCGATACGTTCGCCTAGTCGGCGGGAACCACGCACGGAAACAACTGATTCCGTGTTCGGGGGAACGGACATGGACACTCCTGGATCGGTGGGATATGTGTCCCGAGCATCCAGTGCGGCCCCTACCGTTCGCTGACAGTCGTTGTCAGCGAACGGTACGCAGCAGTTCGAGCACCGCCTCGTCCGAAAGCCGGGCGCCCGCGAGGAATTCCGTGCCCAGGCGCACGGGCCCGAGCGCCGCTTCCGCCTGGTCGAGCGCCCGCCGCCGGAACGGGCCGATGCGGCTCACCCCGGCCCTCCGGTTGATCCGGTCGGTGGCGCCGAGAATGCGGGCCGCGCGCCCCGGGGCGCCTTTCGCCAGGGCGACCAGGGCGTAACCGATACCGACCTCGGCCAGCAGCGCCGCCGAGGTCTGGGCGGCCAGATCGCGGGGCACGGCCAGCTCCCGCAGCGCGTCGTCCGGCCGCCCCGCCGCGACCAGGGTCGCCACATGCGCGGTGCTCACGAAGACCAGGTTCACGAAGCGGACGGTGTCGTGGCGTCCGGCGGGTGGCGGGGCGGCGGGGAGCGGCTGCTCGGACATGCGTCGGTACAGTTTCATCGCGCGGTCGTTGTCGCCGCGCAGGTGGGCCAGGTGCGCGTGCGTCGCCGCCAGGAAGCGCCCGGGCGCGGGAATGATGTGCGGGGTGAGCAGGGCCTCGGCCCGGTCGAGATAGGTTGCCGCGCTGTCGGTATCGCCGCCGACCAGGTGCATCTCCGCCGCGAAGAGCAGCACGCCCATGCGCTCACCGGCGCCCAGGTCGGCGCTGAGCAGTTCCAGTGCGCTCGCGATCAGCGGGCGGGCGCTGTCCAGGCCGAGCATCCGGGTCCGGTAGCTGGCCAGGGAGATCAGGGCGCGGCTGTGTGACCGCGCGTCACCGTGCGCGCTCAGGCAGGTCAGCGCCGCCTCCAAGGTGGGCAGGGCGCGGGCCGGATGGTCGCCGCCCAGTTCATCGAAACCTTGTGCTATCAGCGCATTTCCGCGTAGCCATGGATCGTCGGAGGTGGTGCACGCGGTCAACAGGCCCTCGTCGTCGCCGAGCAGGTCCCGCAGCGCCAGGATGAGCACGAACATCGGGTGCGGGGGCCGATCCTCGGTGAGGGCCGCGCGGGTCAGCCGCTCGAATTGCCCCGTGTTCTCCTGGATTTGGCCCCACCAGATGTTGGTGAAGTACGCGGGCAGCTCCTCGCCGTACCGGCAGGCCAGATAGGCCCCGGTGCACCCCGGCGGCGGTGTGTCGCAGAGCAGGGCGAGGACCTCGCGGCGGCGTTCGGAGATGTCGCGGTGCAACCCGCGCAGCAGCCAATACCAGACGAGATTCGCGTACAGGCGAACCGCACGCTGACCGTCGCCCGCGTCCAGCGCCCACCGCAGCGCGGTTTCGCAATTGCCGTGTTCGGCGATCAGCCGCGCGAGCCAATCGGGGTGTGCGGCAGTGCGTAATCCGTGGGCGGCGGCGTCGGTGAACTCCAGGAAGCAGTCGGCATGGATGCGGGCGACCTCGTCCGCCTCGCCGGCCGCGGTCAATTCCGCGGTCGCATAGGCTCGGATGGTCTCGGCCATTCGATAGCGCTGTCCGTCGAAGTCCACCAACGACTTCGTCACCAGTGAGGTGACCGTGTCGATGGCGTCCGGACCGCACACCCGGATGATGGCGTCCAAGGTCGCGCCGCCCGCGAAAATCGAAAAACGCCGGGCTGCGGCGGCTTCCGCATCGGTGAGCAGTTCCCAGCTCCAGGCGACGGCCGCGTGCAAGGTCCGATGGCGCGCGACCGCGTGGCGAGTGCTGTTGGTGAGCAGCCGGAAGCGATCGGCGAGCCGCGCACTGAGGTCCGGCAGCGGCAGGCTCCGCAGGCGGGCGGCGGCCAGTTCGATGGCCAGCGGCATGCCGTCCAGGCTGCGCACGATGGCGCGGATATCCGCGGAATTGCTCTCGGACAGAGCGAAATTCGGGAGTGCCGCGGTGGCGCGGTCGATGAACAGCCGGACCGCGGGCGATGCGGTGACCGTCAGGAAATCCGCGTCGGCTTCGGGCAGGTCCAAGGTCCGTACCGGATACAGTCGCTCGCCGTCCACGCCGATCGGCTCCCGGCTCGTGGTGAGCACCCGCAGTAGGGGCAGCCGCTGCAACAGATCGTCGATCAGGCGCGCGGTCGCCTCCACGACATGCTCGCAGTTGTCGAGTACCAACAGCATTCGGCGGCCGGACAGCGTCCGCTCCAGTACTTCGGCCCACTCCGTGGATAGTTCGTCGGGTCGCTCGAACTGTGCGAGCGCGTTCGCTATCGCCACTCCGACCGCGGTCATGGCCGGCCGGTCGGCTCGTTCCCGCTCGAGTGCGGCGAGTTCGACGAAGGCGTAACCGTCCGCCCAGTCCATGGCGTGCACCCCGACCGTCTCGGCGGCCAGCCGGGTCTTCCCCACGCCCCCGGTACCCGACAGTGTCACCAGTCGGGCCTCGCGCAATGCCTGCCGCACCCCTTCCACGTCGTGTCCGCGTCCGACGAAGCTGGTGAACCGTCTGGGCAGCAACGGCACGGACACCTTTGATGTCCCGCTGGTCCGGGATGCTGCCGTAACTCCCGTTCGACCCGATTCGGGCGTCGTCTCGATGGCAGGTCCGTCGACTGCGGGACTATGGGGTGCGTTCGTGTGAATGTCGGCCAGGGCCGAGCGCAGCACCTCGGCGGGTGTCGTGCCGAGCTCGTCCAGTAACAGGGCCTCGGTGCGTTGAAACTCTTGTATCGCCTCGGATGTTCGTCCCGCTGCCGCCAACGCCCGCACCAGTCGTGCGGCCAGCGTCTCCCGGAACGGATGTGCCGCTGCTTCCGTGCGGAGCTCACGCAATACCTCGCCGCCTCGGCCCAGGGCTCGAAAGGCGTCCGCTCGCAGTTCGACCGCATCGAGCCGCTGTTCGGTCAATCGCAGTGCCGCGGCGCGCAATTCCTCCGATTCCCCCGCATCGATCAACGGCTCCCCGCGCCACAACGCGAGCGCGGCATCGAAGCACGCGATGGCTCGTTCGGCCTCCCCGGCCGCGAGCAATGCCCGCCCCGCCTCGACCTCACGCGTGAACCGATGCACATCGACGTCCTCGGGCGCCAGTTCGAGCACATACCCGCCCCCGTCATTGCGCACCACCCCCGGCGCCGCCGCGCGCAACCGACTCGCCAAGGTCTGCAACGCATTCCCGGTCCCCGCCGGCGGATCCTCCCCCCACACCCCGTCGACCAGTCGCGCCGCCGGCACTACTCGCCCAGCTTCGAGCGCCAACAACCCCAGCAATGCCCGCACCCGCGGCCCCCCGACGGACGCCTTCGTCCCGTCCGCGGCCTCCACCATCACCGGACCCAATAGCCTTACCAGCATGAATCGTCCATCTCACGACCGATCCTGCGTGGCGCCCGGCCCTCTCGTCAACCCGGGCGAACCGGGGACCTCGTCAGAGGTGATATCCCACCGGACCATTCCCGACTGCTTCCTGGCCCGCGCCGGCCTCGGTGTACCCAGACCAGGTCGAGTTGGCCCGGGAATCTGATCGAACGCTCAGCGGGCACGGCAGGTGAATTCGACGCCCACGCCGCCGCGGCCGGTGCTGTTCGGGGCGATCACCCAGATCCAGAACTTTTTTGCGGGGGCCGCGACCGATCCCCGCACTCGCACCACAGTGCTCTGGCCGGGTCCGAGCAGCCCGGCGGCGGGTGTCACGACCACCGCGGGCAGCAGGCCGCGGCGCAGGTCCTGGGCGGCGAAACTGATGTCGATGTCGTGCGCCGTCGCGGCCCAATCGATAGTCCCTGAACTCGGCGACACTTTGAACTCGGTATTGATGTCGGAGCAGGCCACGTCGTAACTGCCGTGGGTGCCGCGCAGTGTCACCGAGACGGTCCCCTCGGGCGATCGGGCGGGCGCGGCGGAGGCCGTGCCGCCGAGGCTGCTCACACAGCCGGTGATCAGGGTGGCGGTGGCGACGGCCACCAGGAACTGACGTTTCATCGGTGCTCCCGAGGTGGATGTGCGGCGGTGAATGCCGTGCGTCCGACGCTACGGGGGCGGTCACGGGGGCGAAATGGACTGAAGTACTTATCGACTGCTCATCGGCTACTCACCACAGACGACAACGCGAGCGTCGTAGGCCACAACGGTGACGTCCGGGTCGGGGATGACGCCCGCGCGTTCGAACGCGGGGTAGAGCCGGCCGGTCAGGAACGGCGGCACGGCGGTGTGGTCGCGCCAAAAATCCACGACGTACAGTGCGCCCGCGGTGACGCCGACCAGATGGCCCAGATGGCCGGGCGCCGGCTCGGGGCCGACCGCGCGGTCGACCTTCCCGTATTCGGCGAGGCCGAGGCCGGGGATTCGTGCGATCTGTGTGTGGACGGTCGCGGGCAGCGCCGCCGGTAGCGTCATACGGCCGTCGAACTCGACGGCGGTGACGTTGGGGTCAGGGATGTTGCCCGTGCGTTCGAACGCGGGGAAGAGCCGATCGGCGGCGAATCGTTCGGCGGAGGCCGGAGTGTCCCATACGTCGATCGAGTACATGGCGCCGTCCATGAATCCGGCAACGCTCAGCAGGATTCCGCCGATGCGGTCGCCGCCGATGGCGGATTGCACTGATTCGTATTGGGCGACACTGATTCCGGGGGTCGTGATGAGCTGGACGAAAACCGGTGCGGGGGAACGCATTCCTCGTCACTTTCGTGCGGCCCACGCCGCGATCTGGCTGCGTCGGGTGTAGCCGAGTTTGATCAGGATGTGCTGGACGTGATTCTGTGCGGTGCGTTCGGAGATCACCAGCGTACGGGCGATCTCGCGGTTGCTGTGACCGGCCGCGACAAGCGCGGCGACCTCTTGTTCGCGGGGTGAAAGCGGTTGTGCACCTGTAGTTTCCAAGAGTTGTTCGAGGCGCGCGATCCAGGGTGTCATGGACAGGACCCTCGCCTTGGGCAGGACGTTCCCGGCGATGGCACGGGCGGCCGCGGCATCGCCGCGCCGCAGCCCCAGCAACGCCCGCTCGGCCTCGGCTTCCACTGCGAATGCCGGAGCCCCGATTGCGGTCGAGATCCGGGAAGCCGCGACGAGATCTGTCTCCGCGTCCTCCCACAGCGAGAGGGCGGCAGCGGTTTTGCCCAACACCAGTTCGACGGGGCCGAAATACTTCGAGCCCCCGGTGCCGCTGGCGATGTGGTGGTCGCGCCAGGACACGAGTCGCCGGTGGAAGTATTCGATGTCCTCCGTCGCGTTCAATGCGACGGCGAGGTGGGCGCCCACCGCGAGCGCATCGAGAGTGAAATACGGTGGCACAACCCAATTCGGCGGGGCACCGGCCCGCCGGTACAGCTGCTCGGCCTCAGCGGTCCGGCCCTGGCCCAGCATGGCGAAGGCAGGTCCGATCAAGCCGAACAACTCGTTGCGGACATCGTCGAGCCGATCCGACGGCAGCCGCGGCACAGGGGCGTGTGCGTACCCGTAGTGGTGGCCGATCGTGCCGAGCAGGGAGGAGTAGGTGCCATATGCGGCCGGGTGCTCCAAGCGCGCGAGCAGGGCGTATGCCTCACCGCCGAGCCGTAGTGCGGTCTCGAAATCGGCGCGGGCCTGCGCGCACGCGGCCTGCGCGACGAGCAGATGCCAGCGTGCAACCGGTCCGCCGACGCGTTCAACGCACCAGGCCAGCGCGGCGACGGTGCGGTCGGCCTCGTCGAGTCGCCCACACTGCCAATGGGTGTCGGCCGCCCACAGCCGGCCGCGCAGCTCGATGCCGGGATTGCGGGACTGTAGACCCACTTCGATCATGCGCGCGGCGAGCGTCTCCCGCTCTTTCACGTATTCCGGTCCGCCGCACGCCAATTGGCGGGCATTGAGGGCGGCGGCAAAGGCATCGCGGTCTCCGGAGACGAAGGCGTGTCGCAGTGCGGTGGCGGAGGTGTTCCGCACTTCAGCGTATTCGCCCAGGTATAGCAGGGTTTCAGCCTTGCGTGCCAGCACGCGGGCGCAACGGGCCGACTGGGTGTCGGTGAGGTGGGCCAGCGCCTCGTCGCATCGATCGCGCAGATCGCGATCCCAGCGGCGTTCGCCGATCGGCTCCAGCACGAGCGCGGCCTCGGCCATCAGCGTCGCGTCCTGCAGGCGGCGTGCTAGGCCGAAGGCTTCGACGCACACTGAGCCGGCCTCGGCCAGTCGCCCGGACCGCACGGCGGCGAGGGATTTCGCGAGCAGCAGCCGCGCCCGGTCCGGCGAGTCGGCTGCGGGACTGTATTCGAGCGCGAGTCCGTAGAGCCGGTCGGCTTCCTCGTGCGCGAGACCCGCTGCGGCGTGATCGGCGGCTCGCCGCGCCCACCGCGCCGCGGGCTCGCGGTCACCGGTGATGGCGACTTCACCCCAATGCCGCGCCAATTCGGCGAGATGCTCGGCGATATCGTCGGCGAACAGTTCCTCGATCGCATGAGCCGCGCGGATATGCAGTTCAACGCGTCTTTCCAGCGGCAGTTCGGCGGCGAGTGCGGCGCGCACGATGCCGTGGGTGAAAGCGACCCGGCCCGCCGCGCTGTTCGTGGTGAGGACTCCGGCACGTATCGCCTCGTCCACCGCGGGCAGGCACTGCAGCACAGTACGTTCGACCAAGCGGGCCGCCACGACAAGTGAGAACTCCTCGCCGAGAATCGATGTCGACACCAGCAGCTCCCGCGTGGCGGGGGAAAGCGCCTCGATCCGCGCGTGCACGACATCGACCAACCGCGGCGGCAGGACAGGCGAGGTGGCGCCGGGCACCGACGGCACGCACCGGCCGAGTTCACGAATGTAGAACGGATTGCCGCCGGTCAGGTTGCGAACCGTGCGGGCGAACGGCGTGTCGATCTCCCGGCCCGCGACGATTGTGAGATAGCGCTCCGTCTCCTCGAGCGAAAGACCCTGCATGGCCATGCTTTCCACGGCTCCTTCGGACAACAGGCGCGGCTTCACCGCCCGCCATCCCGGCGATTCCCGGTGCGGTCGCTCCGCCGCGCAGATGAGCAGCCGCCGCCCACGCAGCGAGCGCACCACATGCAACAGCGCCACCAGAGACGGCTCATCGGCCCACTGGATGTCGTCCACCACCAGCAGCCCGCCGGTCGCATCGGTGGCTTGCGCCAACCTCTCGACGATGCCTTCGAACAACTCCGCCCGATCGACGGACCCGCCTGCACTCTCGGACACCTGCCGCCACAGCCAGTACGGCGGCGCGTCCGCCAATTCCAACGACCGCGCCCACAACACCGCCAGCCCTCGCTGCTCCGCCTCCCGCGCCACCTCTGTGAACAATCGCGTCTTGCCGATCCCCGCCTCCCCCGAGCACACCACCATGTGCGGGCGTCCCGCGACCGCCTCGTCCAACGCCGTTCGCAGCGCCCGCAGTTCGGTCTCTCGCCCCACCAGCGCCGCCCCGCCCCGCTCCATATCAGCAGCCTAAGCCCGCCCACCCGCCTCCGCTGTCCGATTCCGGCGGTGCAGCGTGCCGCCTACCCGGCGGGGATGGCCAGGGTCGCGCTCCACGCGATCGCGACCCGCGACCCGTCACCGCGGCCTCAGCTCGCGGCTGCGGCCCCTGTACTACGTCATCTTCGCGACGCGGCACATCGACGTGTAGCAGGCGTGCGGCGGCGATGGTGTCGCTCGTAGCGACTGCCGGATTCGGAACGACCTGGGTCAGCGGTCCAGCAATATCAGGCGGGCGGCCAGGAGCCTGCCCAGCGCGGAGGGGGATGGACCAGGAACTGTTCGCGGCTGCGGCGGCCGGTCAGCAGGACACGCTGGCCGATGAGGAGGCCGACTCGGCGTCGTTGCCGGAACGAGATGCGGAAATAGCCGTCGCCGGTGACGCGGACCGAACCGTCGGGAGACGGGCCGACAAGCAGAACGTCGTCGATAGGCTGTATCTGCAGCTTCGTTCCCGGCGACCAGTCGAGTGCTGCCATGACATACCGGTCGAGGACTCTCCCGGCCTCGCCGAGAGTTGATTCGCCGCACAGGATGTCTTCGTCGGGGATGGACGCCGGTTCCGGCGGGCCCGGCAAGCGGACCGCGGATCCTCTCTGTTCCAGTGGTGCCTGCGGGGGAACGAGCGGGGGAATCATCGGCGGCCCCAATCGTGCCCCGTGCCCCCATCGATAGTCGATCCTGGCGGATCTGTCAGAAGTTTTCGCAGGTGGGTGCGCATTTTCCCTGGTCACCTCCGTGTGTTCGAGTGCGCTCGAACACACGGCACGCAAATCCGGCAGATCTGCCGGGAATCTGTGCGCGAGAGGGGACTTGATCACGCGGAGGCAACAATATTGGTGCAGATGTGTGCACGAGTACTTCTATTGTGCGTCGCTAGAACGTAGCACAGAATCTGCGATCATGCTGTGAGAATTGTATTCTATTTAGCTGCAACGGTTTTCGACACGTCAGTGGAAATAGCTGAGTGACAGGCCGGCGTCGGGTTCGGTCGGTTGGTTCGGCTTCGGTTCGTTGTCTGCTTCAAACGTGTTGTGGCATGGGCGAATTTGTTGGCCGGACGGCGCGGTCGTGGATGCGTCCGGCGGCACCGGCCGTGCACATGCTGTTGACGATGCGGTCGTGGATGGGTCTCGGGACCGGGCGTGGGGCGGTGCGTATCGCCTGGATCAGTTCGTGCAGGGGTGTTTGTGGTCGGATGACTGGCGCGATCACCTCGCAGGCCACCACCTATTGGCAGCGCCGAAGCGTTGGGCTTGGCGATGCCGGATTGCGTTGTGGGTCAAGGGGCACCTCCGTGACCGACGCGTTCGAGTGGACGGCTAGGGTGCGGTTGGCCGCACCGCCGGGCGCGTGAACGATTTCCGGGAGCTCCAGGCTTCTGTAGGGTTCACGCCGGGAGGGGACTTGACCACTACGCACACACGCTTCACCAACGGAAATCGCTGGTTTGGGGGAGCAGCCGCGAATTTCTCCACGCGTTGTGCCCGCCGCTCAGCCGATTGCTGGGGCGAACGGTCCGTCCGGATTGGCGGGCGGCGTTAGTGGCCGCATCAAACTGACCCTGTTCTGCACCTCTTTGTCGAACCCGGGCCGGGGCGTTCTCATCGGTCTGGTAGTGCGTGTGGGGCATGTAGACGCACGGCGGACAGTAGCTCACGCAGACTCGGGTTCACCATGGGGTGTCCGGCCACGCTGACCGTGGGGACCGTTTCGTTGCCGTCGGCGACAGACCGGACGTAGGCGGCGGCGTCGGGGTCGCGCTAGATGTTTCGTTGGATGTACCGCAGCCTGGTCAGTCGTAGCTGCAGCAGAAGTTTCATCGAGAAGGGGCAACCGGGTCGCGTGTAGACGACGACTTCGTCGCTGGGGCCGGTGATGTCACTGGTTTCTCCGTGATTCGAGCGGGGTGAGACGTAGCACCGCGTTATGTTTGGGGACAGTGGTGATATTTCGAACGTAGGGCTGTTCGCGGTCTCGGGTGGTGGTCAGCTCCCAGCGGGTGAGGATCTCGGACAGGATGATCGTTCCTTCGGTGAGTGCGAAACCCGCGCCGAGGCAGCGACGGACTCCGCCTCCGAACGGTAGCCAGGTATTGGGGGCGGGATTGGCGCCGAGGAACCGATCGGGACGGAATTCCTCTGGTTGCGGGTGATTGCGGGGGTCGTTGTGCGCCAACAGGATCGAGGTGTTGACGACGGTTCCCTCTGGCAGCCGGTGCCCAGCGATCACCGTGGGTTGGGTGAGTTTGCGGGCGGTCGAGACGATGACCGTGTGGCGGCGCATACCCTCCTTCAGGACGGCCTCCAGATACTTCTCGTCGCCGTCGAGCGCGGCCGCGCGTGCTGTGGCCTGCAGTTCGGCATTGCGCGCCAGCTCCCACAGCGTCCAGGCGAGGGCAGCGGCGGTGGTCTCGTGCCCGGCCAGCAGCAGCGAGATCAACTGGTCGCGTAATTCTGCGTCGGTCAGCGGCTCGTCGGTGTCGGCTTCGACGCGAATCAGGCGTGAGAGCACGTCGGTGCGATCGTGAAGGTCGGTGGCCGCGCGCCGGGACCGGATCTCGCGATACAGGATCGCGTCGATGCGCGCCTGATTGTCGGCGAACCCCTTCCATGGTGGAATCCGCTGCAGCCGGGGAAATATGAACCCGATGAAGATCGCGGGCGGGATGTTGATGATGGCGTCGAGCCGACGCACGAGTTCGGCCTTCGTCTCCGGATCGGTCACGCCGAACACGACGGTGATGATGATGTCGAGAGTGAGCCGGTTCATCGCCTGGAGAATGCTGGTGTCGTGTCCAGGCTTCCAGGACGCGGCTTCGGCGTGTGCGAGTTCGGTGATCATCGACCGGTACCCCCGCAGGGCGGCGCCGTTGAATGCGGGCATGAGCAGCCCACGTACGCGCCGGTGGGCGTCTTCGTCGGCCAGCAGCACCGAATGCTCGCCCATGACGAAGCCGAGAATCTGATTGCCCTCTCCCGCATGGAGTTTGCTTGGATGGGCGCGGAAGATCTCGCCGATCGCGTTGGGTGCGGCGAACACCACCAGATCATCGGCGTAGGGCGGGACACGCAGGCTGAACACGTCGCCGAAGCTCCGCGCGAGGCTGGGTAGGAACCATTCCCGGTATTTCAGATACAGGACGCTCTGCACATAGGTCGGCAGCCGCGGCCCTGGCGGGTAGGTCTGGGAGCCACGTCCGGTGAGCGTCGCGATCATCGATGTCAGGCCCATCGCAGCCCCGCTTCGGTGACGCGCTTCCGCAGCACGCGCACGAACTCGGCCGCTTCACCGTCGACTCCCGCGAAGTCCGCGGGCCCCATGATCAGGTGGTGTCCATCGTCGGTGGCGGCGACGAGCGCCGGTGTGGCCTCCGCGGTCAGCTGCGCGATCTCGGCCGAACGTTCGTCGCGGTGCACCAACTCGAACGGCACCGCCAGCTTGCACATCACGTCCTTCCACTGGGGATTGGTGCGAATTCCCCGGTGGGTGATGTCGCACAGGGCGCATTCGGCTGTCCCGCGAAGCTTGCCCAGCGCATACGCCAGCTCGCCCCGGATCCCTCCGTCACCGTTGAAAATCCCGACCAGACCACGCACGACCGTCATGAGCACCTCCGTGTAAACGAACGTTTAGATTAAACGTATGTTTACATGCTAGGTTGAGCCCATGCAATACGGCGGCAATCGGGACAAGCTCCTTCTCGGCGCGCTCGAGTGCATTCGGACACTCGGCTACGGCGCTACGACCTCCCGCGACATCGCCCGTGCGTCCGGCGCGAATGTCGCGTCGATCAGCTATCACTTCGGCAGCAAGGAGCAGCTGCTCGAACAGGCCCTCACCCAATGCTTCTACGGCTGGACCGATCGCCTCGAAGCCGCCCTCGCGGCCGGCAGCGCGGCCACGAGTCTGCGCGAACAGCTGGTGAGCATCTTCCGCGCGACCGTCGACAGCTTCGCCGACACCCGGCCCGAGGTGCACGCCTGCGTCGAATCTTTCGCTCCCGCATTGCGATCCGACACCGTGCGTGCCGCACTCGCCGACGGTTACCAACGGGTTCGTGAGCGCGCGCAGGAACTCACCCGCCAAGCCATCGCACCCTACGGAATCGACAACTCCCTCGACTTGCGCGCCACGACCTCCGTCGTGCTCGCCATCATCGATGGCTTGATGATTCAGTGGATCGCCGATCCCGACACAACGCCGAACGCTGAAGAGGTGGCCAACGCGCTGGCAGCGCTCGGTGCCATCGCGGCCACATAGAACCGCTATGGCACGGCGGGCGGAGCGGGCCTCTTACCTCACAGCCGCGCTCGCCAGCGCTGCGGTGGCCTTCTCGATGTCGTGGGGTGTGGTCCAACCCCCAGCGCTGGCCGAACTGCCGCCATCGCCCGCTGCTCGGGCAGCCCCATCGCGGCGAGCACGGGCGAGGGGTATGGGTGCCGGTATGGCAGACGGAACCGGTGGATGCGGCGATTTCCGATGCGGCAGTGAGGATTTCGTGTCCGAGGCGCCCATCGATGCTGATGTTGATGTCATTGGGCAAGCGTTGCCATGGCCAGCCGCCTGGCGGCCGAGTTCGATTCCTGCGATCGTCGCGCAAATCGGCTCTTGACTCGGTACTTGGGTACAGGGTTGAGAATGGCGGTATGCGGAGCAGGGAGCTGGCTACCCGTGCCGGGGTGAGTGTGCAGACACTGCGGTACTACGAACGCCGGGGTCTGCTCGCACCGCCGCCGAGGTTGCCGTCGGGGTATCGGGCGTATCCGGCCGACGCGGTGGCGGCAGTCCGGTTCGTCAAACGAGCACAGCAGCACGGGTTCACACTCGAGGAGATCGGTGAGCTTCTCGATCTTGCCGACGGCGGACCCGATGACTGCAATGCCGCTCGTGAATTAGCGGAACGCCGGATGACCCAGCTCGCGCAGCGGATCGCTGATCTGCAACGGATGCAGCTGTCGCTGGCCGAGCTCGTCACGACATGTGAACTACCACGTCGCGACCGGCGCTGCCCGCTGTTGCATATCCTGCACGAGGAAGGTGTCACCGATGAAACTGGAAATTCTGCAGGTCCCTGACTGTCCCAACGCTGCGGTGCTGGAGGAACGGATCCGGCAGGCGCTGACCGGCGAACTGGTCGACATCGAGGTCATCCATCGAGTGCTCGACACTACGGCCGACGCTGCGGCGGCGGGCATGACTGGTTCACCGACTCTGCTCGTCGACGGCAGCGATCCCTTCGCAGTACCTGGTCAGGAGCCGAGCCTGTCGTGTCGCCTGTACCCCTCGGACACAGGCGGCCTCGGTGGCGCGCCGTCGATCGCTGCACTGCGCCGGGCGCTGGACGTGGACACGTCCCAGGCGCCGCCCGCCCCGGCTGTTGCCGCTGACTGCTGTGCTCCCGCATCGGGAACGGATTCAGCGGCATGGATGCCGGAAGCGCCGCGAGAGGCGGCGCGGCCCTCCGACCCGGCCGAACGCGCGCTGCACTACGCCATTCTGCAGACCTTCGCCACCCAGGGCCGGGCACCGGTCACCAGCGATCTGACCGGGGTCGCCGCCGAATATCATGGCGATGTCGATGAGGTCCTGGGCCGTCTGCACGACGCCGATGTGATCCGCCTCGACTCGTCCGGCAACATCGCAGCGGCATACCCGTTCTCTGCCTCACCCACCCCGCATCGGGTCCGTATCACAGGCGGGGCAACGGTTTACGCGATGTGTGCTATCGACGCGCTGGGCATTCCCGCCATGCTCGACACCGACGTCGTGATCGAGTCGGTCGACCCGTCGAACGACCGAGCGATCACGGTAACCGTCCAAGATTCGGTCGCGGCCGCACAGCCGCAAACCACGGTCGTGTTCGTCGGGGCGCAGGCGGCGCAAGGGCCGTCCGCGGATACCTGCTGCAACTATCTGAACTTCTTCACCGATCGCCAGACCGCGCAGGCATGGATGGCCGCGCACCCGCATATCGGTGGCGTCATCCTGGATCTCACCGAGGCGCAGCACCTCGGCACCCAAATCTTCGGGAACCAGTTCCACACCTGACATCCGAACCGTCATCCGCAGTTCGATGACCAGATCTGAACGACGCGGACGCGCAGCGCCACGCAATGGTCGGCGCACCGCTGCTCAGCAGTCCGCCGCTGGCCAACAAGGCCGGAACGGACGCTGCGGGTTCCCGGGGCGAACCGGACGCCCGGATGCCGTGCATGTTCACGTGCGAGGCCGTCGACCGCCTCACAGCAGGTCCTCGACATCGACTGCTGCACAAACGAACTCATAGTCCAGCCTCAATCTGTGCCGCGGGATCGGTTCTGTCCACCAGTAACTACCACAGTTTGCTCCTCGCTCGCCCGTATGCGAGGCCAATAGCACTATCGGAGACGGCTCGGGCCGGGCTGCTCTTCGCGATGAGGGAATCCGGATTTGATGCTGTACAGACCCATTCCAGACTGCACGCCTCCAAGGCCTGAGCATCGGCAAGTCCCCGTCGCCGGTCTCAGGTGCAGCAGTTCGGATCCAGGACCAGACACAGCGCGGCGAGTGCGTCACGGCGCGCGCGGTGGAAGATGTTCATTCCTCGTCGTTCGGATTCGACCAGTCCGGCCTTGCGCAGCTGGCCGAGGTGGTGGCTGACCGTGGATTCCGACAACCCGACACGGGTGGCGAGATCGCCACCGTTCTCTTCGCCGTTAGGGCTGGTCAGCAGCAGTGACATCAACTGCACGCGGACCGGGTCGGCGATCGCTTTGAGCCGCAACGCCACTTCGAGCGCGGCGGCCTCCTCGATCGGGGCGGCAGCGACGGGAGCGCAGCACACCGGTGCGGACATGTCGATCACAGGTAGCGCCTTGGGCATGACATCAACTCTACCGAGTTTATTGACATATGTCGAAAAGGTGGCAGACTCGACATCGTTAGCTTTTCGACATATGTCTCACAACTGGAGGTAGTCATGTCCCGTGTCCAGCTCGCTCTCAATGTCGATGATCTCGACCAAGCGGTGCGGTTCTACTCGGCCCTGTTCCAGGCCGAACCCGCCAAACTGAAGCCGGGCTACGCCAATTTCGCGATCGCCGAGCCACCGTTGAAGCTGGTGTTGATCGAGAACCCCGGTCAAGGCGGCAGTGTGAATCACCTCGGCGTGGAGGTCGAGTCCTCCGAGCAGGTGCACGCCGAGATCGCCCGCCTGTCGGAGGCGGGCATGTTCACCGAGGAGCAGATCGCGACCACGTGTTGTTTCGCCACCCAGGACAAGGTGTGGGTGACCGGCCCGAACGCCGAGCGGTGGGAGGTGTACACGGTGCTGGCTGATAGCGAAACCTTCGGCACCGCACCCGAACTCGCCGACGCCGAGGCCGTTGAGGTGTGCTGCGGCACCGCCGAAGACGCCGCCGCCGAAGATGCGTGCTGCAGCGCGACGGCGAAGAAGGAAGCCGTCGCTTCGGGCGCTGGCTGCTGCGGCTGAGCATCCGGTTGCGGGTTGTTCACCGGGTGTTCGTTTGCCTTCTGGATTAGATGTACATCAATATCGGTGCGTGTCTAAGTCGGAGTTGCCGTTGACGAGCGTGACCTCGCCGTCGTGTGAGGTCACGCCCCTGGTGGGCAAGCCGTTGTCAGCCGAGGCGGCCGTGGAGATGGCCGCGGTGTTCAAGGCATTGTCGGATCCGGTGCGGTTGCGGTTGTTGAGCGCGGTGGCCAGCCACGCCGGTCAGGAAGCGTGCGTGTGTGACGTGTCGGCGGGGTTCGACGTCACCCAGCCCACCATCTCCCACCATTTGAAGGTGCTGCGCGAGGCCGGGCTCCTATCGAGTGAGCGGCGCGGTTCGTGGGTGTACTACCGGGTCGAACCCACAGCGTTGCACCAGCTTTCACAACTATTGGACATCACGGCTCCTGCCGATGCGGGGTCGCGGTGAGCACGCTGGCGCGGCGGGTGCTGGCCGAATTCGTCGGCACGGCGGCGCTGGTATGTGTGGTGGTCGGCTCCGGGATCGCCGCCCAGCAGCTATCCGCCCACGATGTCGGCTTGCAGTTGCTGGAGAACTCGACCGCAACCGTGTTCGGTCTCGGAATATTGATCCTGGTGTTCGGGCCGGTCTCGGGGGCGCATTTCAACCCGGTGGTGTCGCTCGCGGATTGGTGGCTGGGCCGTCGCACCATTGGCGGCCTGTCCGGTATCGATCTCGCGGCGTATGTCCTCGCGCAGGTGATCGGTGCAGGTGTGGGCGCGGTGCTGGCGAACGTCATGTTCGACCTGGACCCGATCCAGATCTCTCGCCACGACCGCATCACCACAGGTCATCTGGTCGGGGAGGTCGTCGCGACCGCCGGACTCGTCGCGGTCGTCTTCGCCTTGGCCCGCAGTGGCCGTGCTGCATTGTCTGCGGCGGCGGTCGGTGCCTATATCGGGGCCGCCTACTGGTTCACCAGCTCCACCTCCTTCGCCAACCCGGCCGTCACCTTCGGCCGCGTCTGGTCCGATACCTTCGCCGGAATCGCCCCGGCCTCGGTGCCCGGCTTCCTCGCCGCCCAACTCCTCGGCGGCGCACTCGGCCTGGCATTGATCGGCGTTCTATACCCCGACCTGTCGGCCGTCGCCGACGACGTTGTCGTCCACCACGCCCAGGAACCTGAAAGGCCCGCACCACCTATGGTTTCCGAGGATTCCAAGCCCAGTGTGCTGTTCGTGTGCCTCCACAACGCCGGACGCTCCCAAATGGCCGCCGCCTACCTCACCCACCTCGCAGGCGACCGGGTCGAGGTCCGCTCCGCAGGCTCCCAGCCCGCCGAGCAGGTGAATCCCGTTGCCGTACAAGCGATGCGGGAAATCGGCATCGACATCTCCACCGAAACACCGAAGATCCTCACCGCCGACGCCGTACAGGCATCCGACGTGGTGATCACCATGGGCTGCGGCGATGCCTGCCCGTTCTTCCCCGGAACCCGGTATCTGGACTGGAAACTCGACGACCCCGCCGGACAAGACATCGACGCGGTCCGCCCCATCCGCGACCAGATCGAAACCCGCATCCGTGGCCTACTCGACGAACTCGGCATACCGTCGCCCGCATGACCACCACCGGAGTACGCATCACACCGATGCGACCCGAACACGCCGAGGAAGTACTCACCATCTACCAACTCGGCATCGACGAAGGCAACGCCACCTTCGAAACCACCGCACCCACCTGGGAAGTGTTCGACAACAGCAAACTACCCGACCACCGACTCGTCGCTCTCGACACCAACGACCGTGTACTCGGCTGGGCCGCAGTGGTTCCCGTCTCCGACCGCTGCGCCTACGCCGGAGTCGTCGAACACTCCGTCTACGTCCACCCCGACGCCCGCAGCCGAGGCGTCGGCCTCGCGCTACTCACCGAAATCCTCACCTCCACCGAAGCCGCAGGCATCTGGACCGTCCAATCCGGCATCTTCCCCGAAAACACCGCCAGCCTCGCCATCCACACCAAAGCCGGATTCCGCACCATCGGCACCCGTGAACGCATCGGCCGCCACCACGGACACTGGCGCGACGTCACCCTCATCGAACGCCGAAGCCCCGCCATCCGATAACACCGGTGCGACAATGATCGTGCTGGCAAAAGCGATGGTCTGCACACATCACATCGAGGCGCCCATGACCGCATCGAACGTCGACCGCGCCGCAATATCCGCCGACCTCGAACGCGTCCGCCAGGACTTCCACCACCTGCTGCACACCGTCCGCGACGACGAATGGGACAAGCCCACCACCGAAACCCGCTGGACCAACGAGCAACTGCTGTTTCACATGGTCTTCGGCTACATGATCGCCCAACGCCTACTCATCCTCGCGCGAATGTTCGACCGGCTACCCGACTCGGCCAGCCGCACCTTCGCTCGCCTGCTCAACGCCGCCACCACCGCATTCCACGCGATCAACTACCACGGCTCCTGCCTCGCCGCCCGCGTCTACAACCGCCACCGCATGGGCGGGCGAGGAAGCCGCGCCCCGAGCTCGCAGATGTCGACGTGAACCGAGCCCGCGTATTGGGCGGGGTGTCAGTGCTTGCGGGCGGTGAGGCGCTCGACGATGCCGAGGTTGAACCGTTCGACGCGTTCGATCTCGAGTCCGGTGGCGCGGATCTTGTCGAGGGGGCGGCGCATGAAGTGTTCGGCGGCCAGTGGGGCGGTGACGGTTTCGAGGAGGCGCTGGATGCCGCGGACGATGCGGTTGGAGCTGGGGATGTGGTCGACGAGGATGAGTTTTCCTTCGGGGCGCAGCACCCGGATCATTTCGGCGATGGCGGCGTCGATGTCGGGGATGGCGCACAATCCGAATGTGCAAATGACGGTGTCGAATTCGGCGGCGTCGAAGGGCAGGGCGTGGGCGTCACCTTGTTGCAGGGTGGCTTTGCGGTCGAGGTCGGCGGCGCGGTGGCGAGCGATGTCGAGCATCGGTTCGCTGATGTCCAGGCCGGTCAGGGTGATGTCGTCGGGGTAGGCGGGCAGGTTCAGTCCGGTGCCGACGGCGACTTCGAGGACCTGTCCGGTTGCTTGTCCGCACGCCCAGGTGCGGGAGTCGCCGAACAGGTGTCGGTCCCAGAATCCCATTTCGCGGTCGTAGGAGCGGGATTTCTTGTCCCAGTATCGGTGCCATCGGTCCAACTGTTTGTTTGTGGCCATCGCGGTTGTGCCTTCCCTGTGCTGCTTCCACGAGCTCAGCATCGAGTCAACACCTCGTGGTGGACTTGTACATCGGTGATCTCCCTGAATCTGCCGAGGGCACGAGCGGGCGGGTGTTGTCTGGACGGCGGGATTCTTCCCAGCGGTATCCCGGCGGTCTGTGTGGGCGCGGCCGGTGGGCATTGGAAGTTTCAGGACGACCCATGGCAGTGGCACAGCTATGACCATGACGAATGAGGGGTCGGTTACCTCCACGGCTGAGAGGTACCTACCCAGTTGGTGGTGGATCTCCTCGAGCGGCGGGCGGTAGCGGCCCGCATTTGAGGGCGCCCAGGGCCCTCGATGAGATCGTTAGGGCGGCGAATCCGTCGGGAGCCTTCCCGGCGCTGGGCCGCTTCCCCGGCTCGCCACTTCTAACAGACCAATGGCCCTGGCGCGGCGCATGGCCCAGGGGCACGCTGGCTGTATCCGGGGTGCTGGCTAGCCGCGGTGGAAGGAGGGACTGCATGGATACGGTGACCGGGAGTGCGGATGTTCGGGCGGCGTCGGTCCCCACCTCGGCCTTGCTCGAGCGGGTTCGGCAAGGGGTTATCGGTGAAGGCGAGGTCTTGGACGGACCCTATGGCCGGCGCCGGATCACCTACGCCGACTACACCGCTTCAGGGCGGTCGCTAGATTTTCTCGAGGACTTCATCCGCAGGCAAGTGTTACCGCGATACGCCAACACCCACACCGAAAGCTCCGGTACCGGATTGCAGACCTCACTGCTGCGGCAGGACGCACGCCAGATCATTCACGACGCGGTTGGCGGCACCGAGAATGACCTGGTGATCTTTTGCGGGTCCGGGGCAACGGCGGCGGTGAACAAATTGGTTGGCATTCTCGAGCTCCGCGTACCGTCCGGGCTGACCGCCCGTGGGCGGGTCCCCGATTCGCAGCGGCCGGTGGTGTTCATCGGCCCCTACGAACACCACTCCAACGAGTTGCCATGGCGGGAGTCCATCGCCGACCTGGTGGTGATCGACGAAGACGCTGGCGGTCACATCGACCAGCGACAACTCGCGCACCGGCTGATCCACTACGCGGACCGACCTCTGCGTATCGGTAGCTTCTCTGCCGCCTCCAACGTCACCGGCGTCTTATCGGACACCGATCGGATCGCCACCCTGCTTCATGAGCACGGCGCGTTGTCCTTCTGGGACTTCGCTGCTGCCGGTCCCTATGTTCCGATCCGGGTGCGGGAGAGCGCTCCTGGTCGTGGCGACCATAAGGATGCGATCTTTCTCTCTCCGCACAAGTTCGTCGGCGGGCCCCAGACGCCTGGCGTCCTCGTGGTCCGTCGTGAGTTGGTGCGCAACGCCGTGCCCACCGTGCCGGGAGGGGGCACGGTGGCATTCGTGGACCCAATCGGTCACCGATACCTCGATGATCCTGTTGCCCGGGAAGAGGGCGGAACCCCGGCGATCATCGAGTCGATCCGGGCCGGGCTGGTCTTCGCGCTCAAAGACGCCGTCGGGACCGACCTCATCGAGCAACGAGAACAACGGCTGTGGCGTCATGCCTTTGCCCGGTGGCGCGATCACCCGAACATCGAAATCCTGGGCCACCCTCATGCCCGACGACTGTCCATCGTGTCCTTCCGAGTCCGGTCAGGCGGGGATCGCTACCTGCACCACAACTATGTCGTAGCCCTGCTCAACGACTTGTTCGGCATCCAAGCTCGCGGCGGCTGCTCCTGCGCAGGCCCGTACGGGCATCGGCTCCTGGCCATTGATCCGCAGAATTCGCGCGCCTACCGCGACGAAATCGCTTTGGGTTGCGAGGGCATCAAACCCGGCTGGACACGGATCAACTTCAACTACTTCATTTCCGACACCGTGCGCGACTATCTGATCGAGGCCGTGGAGTTACTGGCCTCATTCGGCCACCGTCTCCTCACCGACTACACCTTCAGCCCGGACACCGGCCTGTGGCGCCACCGTGGGGGGACACACCAGCCCCCGTTGCGCCTGACAGATCTCTTCTACGACAGTGCCGGCACTCTGCACTACCCGACCGACCACGAGACCCTCGACGAGGCCGCGTTGGCCGAACACTTACACGAAGCCCGCACCCTTCTCGAGGCCCGCCCCGAGACGGTCCCGGATGGTCCCACCAGCCTCCCATCGCACTTCGAAGCGCTGCGCTGGTTCCCGCTACCCCCGCAATGCCTGACGCCCGATCCTCGATGAGGTGGCGCGGCTGCATCGTGCACCGTGTCGAGGTCGCCGACACCCGCTGGCTTCACCCGCGCCAACGCCGGCCGGGAACTGCTCGGTGTCTCCGAAGACGATGCTGTTCAACGGGTTTCGTGCGATCTCTGTAGCGGCAGGTGGCGGGTGATCGTGCCGCCGATCGGCGGAGTAGCACCGACGAGCTGGACCTCATGGACGCCTGTCCGTGCTGGAGATGCTGTGTCGGATGTGCGGATGGGCGTTTGCCCGGTGGGGCAGCGGGTCAGACAGCCCATGTGGTTCGACGTGCCCGACCTGGCGGGGTCAGGCGCAGTCGATATCGCGGGGCTGCGCCGGGGCCGGTAGGGATTGCGGGTGGTGGGTTTCATACATTCGGACCGCGACCAGCAGGGCGGCGGCGGCACTGACGGCTGCGGCCACCCACACCGCGGCGTGCAGGCCCATGAGGTCGGCGACGATGCCGCCGAGGATCGCGCCCACGGCGTAGCCGAGGTCGCGCCAGACTCGGTAGACGCCGACCGCGCGGCCGCGCCACAACGGATGCGCGACATCGCCGATCACTGCCAGCAGTGTCGGATAGACCATGGCCGTGCCGATGCCGAGTGCGATGGTGCCGATGGCCCATCCGGCGAATCCGCTGGAGTAGGCGATCACCGCGAGTGCGGCGGCCTGGATCGTCATGCCCCCGGTGATCAGGTGTTTGCGCCCGATGCGGTCGGACAGGCCGCCGGTGATCAACTGTCCCGCGCCCCATACGCCCGGGTATAGGGCGAACAGCAGTCCGATCTGGCCGACCGGGAGGTCGGCGGTGGCGAACAGCAGCGGGAACAATCCCCACGACAAGCCGAAGTTCAGGTTGTTGACCAGCCCGGCGTGGCTGGCCGAGGCCAGGGCGGGTTCTTTGAGGCTGGTCTGGATGGCGATCTGCCGGTCGGTCAGGTCGGCGTGTAGGTGGTCGTGTAAACCGTCGGCGCGGGGTGTGTGCCGGGTGGCTTCGAGGTGGGCGTGATCGCGGGTCTCGCGTACGAAGGCCCCGGACAGCAGCAGCGCCAGCGCCGCGTAGGCCAGGCCGAGCAGGAACGGGGCCGGGCGTAGTCCGTAGTGCTCGGCGAGGTAGCCCGCGAGCAGGGAACTGACCGCTACGGCGCCGTAGCCTGCGGCCTCGTTCAATCCCATTGCCAGGCCGCGGCGGGTGGGTCCGACGAGGTCGATCTTCATTACTACGGTGGTCGACCAGGTCAAGCCTTGGTTGATGCCCAGCAGCACGTTGGCTGCTACGACCCACCACCAGTTCGGTGCGGCGATGAGCATCAGCGGGACGGGCAGCGCGAATAGCCAGCCCGCGAGCAGGACGGGTTTGCGGCCGTAGCGGTCGGAGAAGGTGCCAGCGAAGTAGTTGGCGATCGCCTTGGTGATCCCGAAGGCGGCGACGTAGGTGAAGATGAAGGTGTAGCCGGTGAGGCCGAAGTCGGATTCGGCCAGCAGCGGCAGTACGGTCTGCTGCTGGCCGACCATGCCGCCGACGAGCGCGTTGATCGTGACCAGCAGGGTGAACTGGGCCGCGTTCTCCCGCAGTCCCAAGACCGGCGCGGGCGGGCTCGGGCGCAGTACTTTCATGATTCGGCCTGCCATTGCTTGCCGAGCGCGCGGGTGTAATCGGCGGGATGTCCGGCCAGTACCCGCACGTCGGTGCGGCCGGCGGCTTCGAGGATGCTCGCGGCGCTCATCGCGCGTTCACCGTGCCCGCACATCACCGCCACCGGCCCGTCCGGCAGCTCGAGCAGGTTCTGAGCGAGTGCACCGAGTTCGATGTTGCGCGCGCCTAGTGCGTGCCCGGCGGCGAATTCACCGGCCTGTCGGATGTCGAGCACAGTCACCGGCGCGTCGGTGGCGAGTCGCTCGGCGTCGAGTAGTTCCACCGTGCCGGCCTCGACCGGCCCGGTCCAGGCCGCCATGCCACCGCGCAGTTCCCCTGCCACGGTGTCGAATCCGACTTTCGCTGCTTCCCAAGCGATGTCGGTGGCGTTCTGGTCGTCGGCGCGGACGATGACCAGTGGCCGGTTCGGGTCGGTCAGCCAGCCCAGCCAGGTGGCGAATACCGGCCGCAGGGTGATCGACAGTGCTCCGGGGATGTGCCCGGCGGCGAAGGCGGCGGGCTGCCGCGCGTCGACCACCTGGGCGCCGTCGGCGAGCAGGTCCCCAACTGCCGCGGATGTCAGCGCGGGGAGCGCGAGGGTGGCACCGAGGACGGCGGGGCCCTTGTGGTTGACCTCGCCTAGCCGCAGGAAGTAGTCGGGGAAGGATCCCAAGGAGCCGAGCAGTGCGTCGACGAATGCGTCCTCCCCGTCGACCTGCAGCAGCGGGTTGGTGGCCCGTTCCTTGCCGATGGTGCTCACCCGCTCAGTGCCAACGGCCGAGGAGCAGAACGAGCCCGCGCCGTGAGTGGGCCATACCGGGGTGTCGTCGGGCAGTTCCATCAGCCGCTGCAGCGAGTGGTATTGCGCCCGTGCCAGCGGAACGGTTTGGTCGGGGCTGACCAGGTCGGTGCGTCCGGCGGTGCCGACCATCAACGATCCGCCGGTGAACACACCCAGCAGCTGAGCGTCTTCGTGCAGCAGGTAGGACAGGTGCTCAGGGGAGTGTCCCGGTGTGGCCAGTGCCTGCAGTGTGAACGGTCCCAGCGCGACGGTGTCTCCGTCGCTCATGCCGGTCACTTCGAATCCGCGTGCGCCGACTTCGGGAGCCAGCACGGTCGCGCCGTCGGACTCGGCGAGTTCGCGGACCCCGGAGATGAAGTCCGCGTGCATATGGGTTTCGACCGCGTAGGCGATGCGCAGGCCGCGGCGGCGGGCTTCGGTGCGCACTTGGCGCACATCTCGCTCGGGATCCAGGACCATCGCCCGGCCGTCGCCGAGGTCGAGTAGATAGGTCGAATTGCCCAGCCCCTCGTCGATGACGGGAACGAGCACGAAATCGGACGGCATACAGAACTCCTGTGTCATTGCCGAAGCACCAGTCCTTATTCCAATAAACCATGGAAGATTGGTAGTAGAATATTCCAAGGTCCGCGGACGAGCAACCCTCGATCGGACACCGTCGGTATCAGCGGCCACGTAGGCGACATGGCTCACGGCGCTGACCTGGCCGCCGAGCGGGATACCCTATTCCAAGGATGAATGGAGCAAGGATGAGCGAGGTCAAGACGGCCGCGAAAGCAGCCCTCTACGACGCGTTCGCGGCCAGCGGTAAAGCGCTCGCGAGCGGTAAGCGCCTGGAACTGCTGGATCTGCTGGCCCAGGGGGAGCGGACCGTGGAAGCACTCGCAGCCGCGGCCGGCTTGAACCTGACCACCGCCTCAGCGCACCTGCAGACGCTCAAGCAGGCCGGTTTCGTCGCCACCCGCCGCGACGGAGTGCGCATCCACTACCGGCTCGCCGGACCGGACGTGGCGCAGTTGTTCGCGTTGCTGCGCAAGGTCGCTCGAGCTCATCAGCCCGCGGTCTCGCCCGCTCTCGATACCTACCTCGGCTCCGGCGGTGGGCAGGCGATGACCCGCGCGGAACTGCTCGCCCGCGCCGAGAGCGGCGATATCGTCGTCGTCGACGTCCGGCCGGTGCACGAATACCAGGCCGGGCATATCCCCGGCGCGGTGTGTATCCCGGTCGAGCAGTTGGCCGAGCGGATCGGTGAGCTGCCCGTCGACGCCGAGATCGTGGTCTACTGCCGCGGCGAATACTGTGTGCTGGCCTACGACGCGGTGCGGTTGCTCAACGACCAGGGCCGTCGCGGGATCCGCCTGCACGACGGGATGCTCGAATGGCGGCTGGCCGAGCTGCCCGTCGATGCCGCGGACACGGCGTGAGTCGAACCGATCGGCCGCAGGTGAGCGAGCCGGTTTACCTGGACTACAACGCCACCACCCCGGTCGACCCCCGTGTCGTCACCGCGATGCTGCCCTACCTGACCGAGTCGTTCGGCAACCCGTCCAGCAGCCACGTCTACGGTGCACGCCCGGCCGCCGCACTCGCGCAGGCCCGCACCCAGCTCGCCGACCTCATCGGTGCGCAGGCCGAGGAGATCGTGTTCACCGGTTCCGGTTCCGAAGCCAACCTCCTGGCACTGCGGGGCGCCGCGCTGGCCGCCGACCGGCCCCGCACACACCTGATCACCCAGGCCACCGAACATCCCGCCGTGCTGCAGACCTGCCAGGCCTTGGCGCGATTGCACGGGCTGTGGGTCACCGTGTTACCTGTCGAACCTGACGGTCGAGTAGATCCGGCTCGCCTGGCCGCCGCGCTCGACGCGCAACCGACGCTGGTGTCGGTGATGGCCGCCAACAATGAAACCGGTGTGCTGCAACCGATCCAGGAACTTGCCGAGCTCACCCACCGCTACGGCGGGCTGTTGCACTGCGATGCCGCACAAGCCGTGGGCAAGATCGACCTCGACGTCAACGCGCTCGGCGTGGACCTGCTCACCGTGGTCGGGCACAAGATGTACGCGCCCAAAGGAATCGGCGCGCTCTACATCCGCGACGGCATCGACCTCGAACCCGTGATCTACGGCGGCGGCCAAGAACACGGCCTGCGTGCGGGCACCGAAAACGTCGCGCTCGCCGCCGGGTTCGGTGCCGCCGCCGAGCTGGCTGCCGCCGACCTCGCCGCAGGCGCGGGACAGCGTCTGGCACGGCTGCGTGATCAGCTCCACCAGAGGCTAGCCGAGGCGCTACCCGGCCGAGTCCACCTCAACGGCGCCCCCGAGCATCGGCTGCCCAACACCCTCAACGTCAGCATCGACGGCATCCGCGGGCACGATCTGTTGGCCGCCGCGCCAGGCATCGCCGCGTCCACGGGATTGGCGTGCCACTCCGGAATCCACAGTCCCTCACCAGTTTTGACCGCGATGGGTATCGACACCGATCGTGCGCTCGGTGCGTTGCGGTTGTCGCTGGGACGCTTCAGCTCCGCCGCCGATATCGACAGCGCCGTGCGCGCTCTACTGGACGCGATCGGCCACCTCACGCGGCCCCACGAGTGACGCGGGAGTGCTCATCGGTGCCGCGAGCGAGTGAGGTCGGCGATCAAGTCGTCGGTGTCCTCGAGCCCTATCGAGAGTCGGATCATCGAATCTGTGATGCCGCGGCGGGCGCGTTCGGCAGCGTCGAGGCCGTGGTGGGTGGTGGTCACCGGCTGGGTGGCCAGGCTCTCCGCGCCCCCCAGGCTCGGGGCCAGGGAGAACAACCGCAGCCGGTCGGCGACGCCGATGGTGGTCTCGGCGTCGGCGGCGACCTCGATGGTCAGGATGCCGCCGAAGCCGTGCATCTGCTTTTCTGCCAGGGCGTGACCGGCGAACGACGCCAACCCCGGGTAGTAGACGTGTGCGATGCGCGGATCGGCCGCGTGCCTGCGCAAGCCCGGCGGTCAGTGCCGGTTCGGTCGCAGTTCGATGATGGGAAGTGTTGGGGTCTGCGGCTTTTCGAGCATCAGGGGTGTTGTGGTTGTTGCGCAGCAATCGCAGTCGGTGCTGGTGGGGGCATCGAGGGTGATGGGCACTGCCGGGAGATCCGCTGGGGTGGATGGTTTCGCCGCGGATACCGGTGCGCAGCAGGCGTCGCCCGCAGTCGATTCGGCGGGTGCGATGTGGGGGTGTAGGGGTGCGTTCGGTGCGATCGTTGTGGTTGTGAGGCCGGGTAGTGGGCGGGTGCGGGCGGCGCGGATGGCGTTGCCGATGACGAGGACTTCGGCGAATTCGTGTACGAAAACCACGGTGGCCAGGCCGAGTACGCCGGTGGCGGCGAGGGGGATGAGCACGCTGATGATGGTCAGTGACAGTGCGATGTTCTGCAGCATGATGCGGCGTGCGCGGCGGGCGTGCGCGAGTAGTTGCGGTAGGTGGCGCAGGTCTTCGCCCATGAGGGCGACGTCGGCGGTTTCGATGGCGATGTCGGTTCCCATGGCGCCCATGGCGATTCCGATATCGGCGGTGGCCAGTGCGGGGGCATCGTTGATGCCGTCGCCGACCATGGCGACGCGGTGCCGGTGGCCGAGTTCGGTGACCAGCCTGGCCTTGTCCTCGGGAAGCAGTTCGGCGTGCACGGTGGTGATTCCGGCCGCGGCGGCGAGGGATTCGGCCGTGCGGCGGTTGTCGCCGGTGAGCATCGCGACATCGATGCCGAGATCGCGCAGCAGTCGCACGGATTCGGTTGCCTCGCAGCGGAGTTCGTCGCGCACCGCGATCGCGGCGGTCACCGTCTCGTCCTGCTCGAGCAGCACGACGGTGGCGCCATCGGCCTGCAGGCGGGAGACATCGTCGGTGAATGCGTCGGCGTCGATCCATCCGGGCTTGCCGAGCCGCACCCGCGTAGCCCCGATCATGCCGACCAACCCGTGGCCTGCGACAGCGGAAACATCCTCGGCGGCAGCAATATTCGTGCCCGCAGCGGTGAGAATGGCTCGGGCGAGTGGATGTTCGCTGCGGGCCTCGACGGCCGCTGCGGCGGCCAGCGCATCGGCTTCGGTCATCCCCGCGCGGGTGACCACGGCGGTGACCTGCGGCGTGTTGCGGGTGAGCGTCCCGGTCTTGTCGAGGGCGACCATGCGGATTCGCCCGAGTTCCTCGACCGCGGCTCCGCCCTTGACGAGTGCGCCTTGGCGGCTGGCGGCGCCGATGGCGGCGACGACGGTGAGCGGGATGGCGATGGCCAGCGCGCAGGGAGAAGCGGCGACCAGCACGACGAGGGCGCGTTCGAGCCACAGCAGCGGGTCGCCGAACAGTGCGCCGAGTCCGGCGACCGCGACGGCGAGCACCATGATCGCGGGTACCAGCGGGCGGGCGATACGGTCGGCCAGCCGCTGCCCGGCGCCCTTGCGTTCCTGGGCTTGTTCGACGAGGTGCACGATGCGGGCCAGTGAGCTGTCCGCGGCGGGTGTGGTCGCGGTGACCTCGATCGCGCCGCCACCATTGATGGCACCCGCGTGCACGATAGCGCCGGGTCCGGCTTCCACCGGTACCGACTCGCCGGTGATGGCCGACAGGTCGAGGCTGGTCCGTCCCGATCGGATGATTCCGTCGGTCGCGGCGCGCGTACCCGGGCGCAGGATCATTACCTCGCCGATGGCCAATTCGTCCGGCGTTATATCGGTTTCGCGTCCGTTACGCAGGACGGAGACGGTCGCTGGTACCAATGCCAGCAGTGCGCGCAGGCCGCGGCGGGTGCGGGTGATCGCGTAGTGCTCGAGCCCTTCGGCGATGGAGAACAGGATGCCGAGCATCGCGGCCTCGGTGAACTGGCCCAGCGCGATCGCGCCGATCGCCGCGATCGTCATCAAGGTGCCGACCCCGATGCGGCGGTGCCGCAGATTGCGAATCGCGGTGGGCGCGAAGGTCATCGCCCCGGTAAGCGCGGCGAGCAATGCCGAGATCGAGGCGACGCGTTCGGCGTCGGCCGGACCGAATAGCCAGCTCGCACCGAGCAGGACTGCGGCCGCCGCCGCGAAACGCAGCTCACGAACCTGCCACAGCTGCTCCGGGCCGTGCTCGGGTTCGGTTGCCGCCGTGGTGGATTCGGTTGCGCAGCAGGCCTCAGACATGGTCCGCCTCCGCCGCGGTCGCCGAGGACAGCAGTGCGACGGCGGCGACGAGATCGCGGCCGCGCTCGGTCAGGCTGTACATGACCAGCCGTCCTTGCCTGCGCGAGCTGACCAGTCCGGCGGTTTTGAGTTGGCGCAGGTGATGCGACACCAGGTTCTGTGCCTGGCCGACGACCCAGGCCAGATCGCACACGCACAGCGCATCGCCGGTGTGCAGGGCGGTGGCGATGGTCAACCGGGTCGGATCTCCGAGCGCCCGCGCCGCCTGTGCGGCCGGTTCGATCTGCACCGGCTGCGGCAGGCTCGCGCGGATCCGTTCGGCGTGCGGCAGGTCCAGGCACAACAGATCGCATGAATCGACTGGCTCGATGCTCATATCAACATCCTAACAGGCGTTGATATATTGATACCGTCAGCTGTCCGTCGCTTCTGTGCAGTCAGAAGGATCAAGAAGATATCCGGGTAATTGAACTTCAGAGTTAGCTGCCTCACTTCCCCGTGAAGAAGGTGGATCGACCCGGCTGCGCGCCGTCCGGAGAGCAGTGATGTCGACTCGTCGTCGGTTCTTGGTGGGGGCGCGGCCGCGGGTCCGGCGGGTTCGGCGTTGAGCGCCGCTAGGCGGTCGGGTCCCCGGCTCGGGCCGAGCAGGGTGGCGCGCACGGTGTTTCGCATGGCGGCGGGGTGGAGGGGCCGACCTTCCGGCTCGGGTCCATGGTCGCCCCGCGACGCAACGGTTTCGATCCCTCGACTGTGCTGCGGGACTTCGATCGCGGGAAGGCGTCCACACTCGCGGACGGCCGCACATTGCGCGAATGGGAGATCGCCAGCACAGACAAGGAACTGGAGATCGCCCCGGGCGTGCACTATCCCGCGTGGACGTTCAACGGGTGGACCACCTTGCGCGGACCCGCCGGGCTGGGTGAGCGGTTGCGGGAAGTGAATTTCGACCATCTGATCGCACGGGCCAACCAGCAGCGCGCGATGCTCGAACCGTGGCGAGTACAGGCCGGAGCGCAGGCATTCGGTACAGCGCCGGCTGAATAGCCAGGCGCCGTTGATTTCATACGGTGCCCGAGCGTCAGGCTTCTTCGATTTGGGCTCACTCGTGGACGGTTAGCGGCAAATGGGCAGAACCGGCTGCGGATGGTGGGTGGGCCGATCGGCAGCGTATCGGGTTCGGTGATCAACTCCGCCGCCAAGGCACGCAGTTTGATGTTGATTTCCTGCGATCACCACTGCTCGTTCTCCTGCTCCGCGGCGGTCTTCGCTGGTTCGGCCCGGTTTGCTTGGCGGACAGGACATTCAACGCACCCACATCCCGCGCGCGGGTGCAGTCGATCAAATCCGGCTGCGTGATCGAGGAGTCTCGATCAGAAGGGTAGGAGGGTCCTCGACGCCCGCCCAGCAAACATTCCGTGGGGTTCACGTGCGCAATTCCGGTGTCGGCGGGGTGTGCGAGGGATCGCTCGTGCACGCGTCCGTCTCAGTTGTGCCGTTGCCGAGTGTCAGAGGGGCGAGCGAACTTCTACTCGCGCACGCGGAGGTGTCACCGGTGACGGAACTGTGTGCCGCGAGCGGTCTCGCTGTCGCTTCTGGGCCACGTCCGACGGCTCGAGCGCGGGGGAACGTGCGCGAGGAGGTGTTCGAGCACCGATTCGCGTCATATCTGACGCAAATCGGTGCTCGAGTAATGCGCGAGAGGGGAATCGATCACCGATCCGCAACAATATTGGTGCAGATGTGTGCACGAGTACGTCTATTGTGCGTCGCTGGAGCGTAGCGCAGAACCTGCAATTGTATTGTGATTGTCTCAATTCTATTGAGCCGCAATAGTTTTTGGCAATTCAACGTTGGTAGCTCAGTTGGGGGCCGGTGTCGGGTTCTGTCGGTTGTTTCGGCTTCGGTTTGTTTTGCTGCTTCAAAGGTGTTGTGACGTGGGCGAAATTGTTGGTTGGTGGGTGGCGCCGGTCGCTTGTTGTTGGGCGACCGGCACCGTGGTTGTTAGTGGGTGATGGGGTGGGGTTGGTTGGTGAGTAGTGGGTGGGGTTCTTGGGTGAGTGCTGTGAGTGCTGCGGCGATTTCGTAGAGGTCGGCTTTGACGTAGGTGGCGGTGGTGCCGTGGGTTTTTCGGGTGTGGTGGCCTGCGTATGTGCGGGCGGCGGCGTAGCCGAAGGTGCGTTCGACCCAGGTGAGGGTGGTGTGGCGTAGCCAGTGGGTGGTGATGTGTTGGGTGGCGACCCAGGGGAGGTGTTCACCAATGCGGGCCCAGAGGTGGTCGTATCGGCGAGCGGTGATGGGTTTGGTGTTGCGGTAGCGCAGCAGCTGCCCTTGGGGTGGGCTGCCGCGTTGTTCGGCGTGGCGCAGGAGGTGGCGCATGAGGGTGGGTGAGACGGGTTGCCAGCGGTCGATGCCTTCTTTTTCGCGGAGCAGGATTAGGCATTGGTGTGGGTCGAGGTCGCAGGGGCGTAGGCGCAGGGCGCCGCTGCGGCGGCATGCGGTTTCGATGTGCAGGCGCAGGATGAGGGTGTCGAGTTCGGGGTCGTTGCCGGTAAGGGAGGTGACGTGGCAGATCTCGGTGAGTTGGGGTGAGGAGATCGCTTGGCGTTGTGATGGGGGTCGGGCGGGTATTGCTAGGTGGCGGGCGGGGTTTCGGGTGGGGTGGATCCAGTTGTTGTCTTCGGCGTAGCGGTAGAGGCAGCGTGCGGTGCTGATGAAGTGTTCTCGTGCGCTGGTTCCGTTGCGTGCGCCGGGTTTGGCGCTGCTGGTGGTTTGTATGGTGTGGGCTCGGTGGTCGAGATCAGCTTTGGAGATTTGGTCCAATGGGTGGTTGTGCCAGGTGGTTTCGAGCCAGTTGAGGTGGGTGTTGTAGGTGCGCAGGGTGCCAGGGGTGAGGGTGGCCCGCAGGCTCGGGATGGCTTGGCCGAAGGTGGGTACTGCCCGAGTGTCGGTGAGGAGGTCGGTGGCGGTGATGCCTATCTGCGACAGCAGGATTCGGGTGGCGTCGATGGCTGTCGGGTCGGCGACGGTGCGGACGTCTGTTGTCATCGGCTATGACTCCAGTGACCGCAGGTAGTTGCCGAACAGCGCGTTCAGCATCGGTGGTGGGTAGATCGCGAGTTGCTGTTGATCCGGGTGGGCGGCGAGCAGGACTTTGTCGCCGATGTCCAGGTGTGCTTGGCGTCGTTGCCGGAAGGGGATGCGAAAGTAGGCGCCGGTGACGTGTGCGGTGCCGAGATCGGTGTGGTGGACGAGCAGGATGCCGTCGTAGGCGCATCGGATTGCGAGGCGGGTGCCGCTGCTCCAGTCGAGGGCGTCCAGTACTGCGCGGTCGTGGATGCGTCCGGCGGTGCCGATGGTGCACATGCTGTAGACGATGCCGGGGTCGATGGGTGTGGCGACCTGTCGTGGTGCGGTGCGTATGGCGTGGATGAGTTCGTGCACGGGTGTTTGTGGTGGGATGACCGGTGCGATCAGCACGACAGCCACCACCTTCCGGCGGCACCGGGATGTTCCGGTTGTGTTTGCTCAATACCAGTGTGGACCAAGTCATTACCTCCATGCTCGAGGCACTCGACCGCGCGGCCCAGGTCGCGGTCAGCCACACCGTCGGGTGCGTGAACGATTCGGGGGTATTCGATCACGGTCACGCGCGAGCACGCTGCAGAGTTTGGCGTGTGTCTGCCTCCGAGGCAGGCGTGGCGCCCACGGCGAGGCAGCCTACCTCGACGATGCGAATCCATCTTCGTCGTGGCGATGTTCTGCGCGCCCGGATAGCCGATGCTGGTTCCGATAAGCGCCGACGAACTCGAACAGCCGTTGGATCGGTTAATCTCGGGAGCGTTTTTTGGTTCGTATCAGCAGTGCGAGACCAACGAATGTCCCAATCAGCGCCATTGCGGCGATCTCGGCCATGACGAGTGCTCCTTCGTGGCAGCGGCGCGATATTCGTAACAATGTTCGAGTTACTGGCGATTCGGCCACGCCCAACGGGAGAGTACCCACTCGCGACACTTGCCTCGCGGGGAAATCTGTCGAGTCCGGTTTTTCCCGGCTCTTCTCCTGATCTCGGGAATCACCGCCCAGCACACTGAGCAACCGTCGGCGGCGCAACGCTGATGCTCCCCGAATCTTCGGTGTGTCGGACTGTTCTTGCAGGCCATGTCGGTCGTGCGCTGGACCGTCGCGACTAGGTCAAGAACGCCCGCAGTTGGGGGATGGCTTCGACGGGATGTTGTGCGCGGATGGCTTCGCCGATCGGGGCGAACTGCCACACCTCGTTCGTGCGGAACAGTTTGCCCATGACCAGCCCGGTGTGCGGTCCACCGCCGGTCAGGTCGTAGCGGGCGATTTCGGTGTCGGAGATGCCGTCGACCAGGCGGCAGAACGCGTTCTCGATCTGGTCGAAGGTCTGGCCGGAGTAGGAGGTGACGATGAAGACGATGGTGGTGGCCTCCGGTGGTAGTCGGGTCAGGTCGACGGCGATTATTTCGTTGTCGCCCTTGCCTTCTCCGGTTGTGCTGTCGCCGAGGTGCCGTACCGATCCGTCGCGGGAGCTGAGTTGTTCGTGGTAGACGACATCGACGATCTGGTTGGCGGCGAACAACAGCGCCGCCGCGTTCAGGTCGATGTCGACCGACCGTGAGCGCAACCAGCGGCTGGTGCGGACGGGATCCCAGCCCAGCGCCATGGTGACGTGGTTGAGCTCCGCTCCGCTTTGATCGCGCAGCGTTACGAACAATGGTTTCTCCCTTGTTGTCAGGCAAATACGAAGTAGCGCAACCACAGGTACGGCGCGGCGACCGCGATGGTGAGGGCGGTGACGACCGCGCCCTTGCGGGTGAATTCCCAGAACGAGATCGGTGCCCCGGCGCGGGCGGCGATGCCGAGCATCACCACATTCGCGCTGGCGCCGACCGCGGTCAGATTCCCACCGAAATCCGAGCCCAGGGTCAGCGACCACCACAGGGCGTCGGTGTGCCCGGGGCTGTCGATTCCGGCCGCGAGGTCGGCGACTAGCGGGCTCATCGTGGCCACGTACGGGATGTTGTCGATGATCCCGGACAGCAGCGCCGACACCACCAGGATCACCATCACCGCCACCAGCGCGTTACCACCGGTGGCGTCGGTGGCCCAGCCTGCCATCGTCTCCACCACACCGGTCTTGACCAGTGCGCCGACCATCACGAACAGTCCGGCGAAGAACAGCAACGTCTCCCATTCGACCCCGGACAGATAGTCGGTGGGCTCGGTGCCGGAGATCAGCACCAGCACTCCGGCGCCGAGCAACGCGACGACCGAGGGATCAACATGTAGCACCGAGTGACCCACGAATCCGGTGAACACTGCGAGCAGTACGAGGCCGCATTCGATCAGGAGTCGGTGGTCGCGGATGGCTTCGCGTTCGTCCAGTGCCATCACATCGGTGATCCGTTCGGGGTCGGCGTCGAAGGAGCCGCGGAACAGTCTCGGAAGCACCAGGGTGAACACCACCAGTTCCAGCACCACGATCGGCGTCATATGCACCAGGAAAGCGTTGAACGACAACCCGCTTCGGCTGGCGATGATGATGTTGGGTGGGTCACCGATCAAGGTGGCAGCGCCACCGATGTTCGAGGCGAACACTTCGGCGATCAGGAACGGTGCGGCGCGGATTCCGAGTCGGTCGCACACGAGCAGGGTGACCGGGGCGATCAACAGCACGGTGGTGACATTGTCCAGAAACGCCGAAGCGACAGCGGTGATCAGAGTCAGCAGGATAAGCACGCGCACCGGGGATCCCTTGGCGCGCTTGGCCGCCCAGATCGCGGTGTATTCGAAGACACCGGTTTGGCGCAGTACCCCGACGATGATCATCATCCCGAACAGCAGCAGGATGACATCCCAGTCGACTCCGGTGTCGTGGGAGAAGAACGCCTCCCCGGAGTCGAGCACCCCGAGCGCGAGAATCACCGCCGCGCCACCGAGGGCGGCTTTGGTTTTGTGGATGCGCTCGGTGGCGATGAGCAGATACGCCACTGCGAATGCGGTGACCGCGATGGCGGTCATCGTCGGCTACTCCCGCGCGGGCGGCCGTTCACGTGGCGGCGAGTGCCACCTGCAGTAACCGTGATGCGGTGATCACGCCGATCATTCGTGTTCCGTCGACCACCGCGATCAGCGGGCATCGGCAGCGGGCCATCAGCGCGGCGACTTCGATCACGGTGTCGTCGGCGTGGGCCACCGGCAGGACGGGTTTGGGTTTCGATTCCGGGAGCAGTTGCCCAACGGTCTTGCCGCGCAATGCTTCCGCGACCCGATCGGCCGCCGATTCCGACAACACCCCGGCTAGTGACGGATCGTCCTGGACATACCCCGGCACCAGGAACCGCACCACCTGCGACGCCGGCAGTACAGCCTGGGGCACTCGCTCGCGGTCGGTGACCACGATGCCCGGCAGCCGATGCTCGGCCAGCAGCTTCGCCGCGGCCAACGCGTCGGAATCCTTGGTCACCGACGGGTAGTCCTCGGCCATTTGACTTGCGTGCACACCAGCACGATACGACCGTCCGAGCCGCCACCGACACATATCCGTTGTCGACATCGCCACGATCAACCGTCGCCGCACAGCACACCCGCGCGAGCCTCACGAATCACCCCTTCGCCGGACCACCCGACCCGCCGACCGGGCCGGGTTGCCGACCAGACTTCCCGGCGCACCACCCGTAAAGATGCCGTAAAAACGCCAGCTGGGCAAACCGTGGGCGCGGAAGGTAGCGCTCGATTCGGTCCGAGACTGGTTGAGGAGGTGCCAGATCGCATCTGGGCTGCCGCGGGGAGCCTATGAGTTCGATGACCGAGGTGCACCGACGCGCAGTCTGATTTCCGAGGCCGGCATCGCCGGACTCGCGCTCGACTACTGGCTCAACCGGTACGGATTCGACGTCACTGTTATCGAACGCGCGACGGCGCCGCGCAAGACAGGCGGCCACGCTATAGATCTTTTCCGACCGGCCACGCAGATCGCGGAGCGGATGGGGGTAGCCGATGAAATCCGAGCGAGGCCACTGGGACGGATGCGCTGGTGATCCATCGGCCTGCCGCGAGTCCGTAACCGCTCGATCTGTGCAAGGTGTTCACTGCTGTCTCCGACAACCATGTGGAGATCATGCGCGACGATTTGAGCGAAATCTTATACAAAGCAACATATTCCGATGTCGACTACATCTTCGCCGACTCGATCTCCGCGATTGGCGACGACGGCGATTTCGCCTTCGAGCGCAGCCCGGCACAGCGCTTCGACGTGATCATCGGGGCCGACAGGCGGCACTCGATCGGTCGACGATGCCCGCCGGATCCTCTTCGCTGCCGCGGCTGTTGGGTGAAGGAGGTGAAGGAGTCGGCGATGAACAGGGCGTCGAAGTCGAATACCACAATCCGCTGCGCCAGCTGCCGAGACTAGGCGACGTCATCACCCGGGGACCGAGCCGGGCGCGCACGAAGCGGCGGTTTCCTCGGTGCGTAGGCCGTGTGAAGGTTGATCGGCGGGATCAACGCCAGCCGGTGGCGGTCAGGAGTGCGAGACTGCTGACCGCCAGTATCACGGCGAGGGTGCCGCCGAACAGTAGTGGTCGTGCGCCGGCGGTGCGGAGCTGTCGCCAGGTGAGGGAGGTGCCGATTGCGGCGAGGACGGCGGCGACGAGCCAGGCGCTGAGCTGCCCGAGTGCTGCGGTCCAGGAGCGAGGCACGATGCCGAGGCCGGAGATGACCGATGCGGCGAGGAACAGCACCACGAAGAGCGGGAAGCTCTGCAGGAGTGGGGTTTTCGCGCTGCCTGAGCTGCGGCGGGTGAGATGCAGGCCCAAGCACATCGGGACGATCATGAGACTGCGGACGAGTTTGACGATCACCGCGAAATGCGCTGCCGCTGAGCCGAATATCACGCCTGCCGCCAATACCGACGAGGTGTCGTTGATGGCGGTACCCGCCCAGAGACCGAACGCCTCTTGGGACAATCCGAGCAACCGCCCGAGAGGCGGATACATGAGTACCGCAACGATATTGAAGATGAAGATCGTGCCGAGCGCGTATGCGACCCGCTCTTTGTCCGGCTTGATGACCGCGGTGGCTGCGGCGATCGCGGACGCGCCGCAGATCGTCGTCCCGACTGCGACCAGCGTCGCCGAGTCGCGGTCCAGCGCAAGCATTCTGCCGACGACGAGTGCGGCGACCGCTCCGACGATCAGTGTGCCGATCAACACCGTGGCGGTCTGCCGTCCCACGGTGAGCACCGACCCCACGGGCAACCCGAGACCGAGCAGCACGATCGCGATGCCGAGCAATCGTTGACGTATCAGTGCGAGACCGGGCGCGAACATCCCGGTGTCCATCACCGATCGACGTCGGAGGGCACCGATCACGGCTCCGCCGAACAAGGCGATGATCGGCGCGCCCACCATCGGTAACACCCGGCCCGACCCCGTGGCGGCACCGGCGACCGCGGCGCCGAGCAGGATCCCGGGAAGATTTCGGCGTAACCAGGTCATATTTCTCACGATCACGGCCCGGTTGCTCCGCCGGTAGACCACGATCCGCAAGCAGCTCATCAGCGATGCTGATGGGTCTGGACATGCCGCGACCCGATGATCCGCCCATAATCGGGCAATGACCTTGCCGCCGGGAACGCCCGATCTGGACGTGCTCGACCTGCTGGTCTCCGTTGCGGAGCTGGGCAGTCTCGGGGCGGCCGCACGACGCCACGGCATCACCCAACCTGCCGCGAGTATGCGGATCAGCGCGCTGGAACGTCGCGCGCGGGTGCGATTGCTCGACCGCGGTCCGACCGGTTCGGTACTGACCGACGCGGGCCGAGTGGTCGTCGGTCACGCCCTGCCGGTGCTTGCTGCTGCCCGGTCTCTGGTCGCGGGTATGGCCGCGTTGCAGGCCATCGATGTTCCGCGGCTGCGCGTCGCGGCTTCGAAGACGATCGCCGATCATCGGATTCCGCAGTGGCTCAATGCGTTGCGTGCCGCCTGTCCGGATGTGCTGGTGGCGCTGGAAGTGGAGAACACCCGGCAGGTCGTGACACTGGTCCGCGATGGCGAGGCGGACCTCGGCTTCGTGGAGGGGCCGCATCCGCCGCACGGTCTCGGCAATCGGGTGCTCGGAGCGGATGACTTGGTCGTGGTCGTCGCGCCGAAACATCCGTGGGCGCTGCGCCGCGAACCGGTGACCCTGAGTGAGCTAGCCGGCACGGCGCTGCTGTGGCGTGAACAGGGATCGGGGACCAGGGAGACCGTCTGGGAGATACTCAGCACGGCGGGTCAGCCGGCGGCGCCGGCGGCGGAACTCGGCTCCGCGGTGGCGATCACCGCGGCCGCGTGCAGTGGTGTCGCGCCTGCGGTGCTGAGCCGGTTGATCGCCGCGCCCGCCTTGTCGACGGGTGCGCTCGTGGAGGTCCAGCTGGCGCCCCCGGTGATCTTGACCCGCAAGTTCCGCGCCATCTGGCGCCGCCGGACCCCGCCCACCGGCCCGGCCGAGATCCTGGTCGAATATGCCATGCGGATGGGATCGGTCACCTCGACCGGCTGGTGATACACCGAGCTCGGCCAGCATTTGCGCAGGTGACAGGCTTGCATCGCGGATCCTAACTGGCGTAACCATCTGGTAATCGCGGGGAGCGTCGCGCGTAATCATCGGTTTCCAGCATTTGCGGCATGACAGGCAGAACGTACTCGGGACATCAGACCCAGACGGGCATCCCGGATCGGCGCATCGCCGGCGGTGATTCGTCGGTCACGCGGGTCACGCGTTACAGCGCTGGTAGGCGTTCGGCACCGGCGCGCCGCATCAGCGACATTCTGCGGGCGCGCATCCGCAGCGGTGTCTACGGCAATCGTCCGTTACCGGCGGAGGCGCAGTTGGCCGCGGACTTCGCTACCAGCCGCAATATCGTGCGCGACGCGTTGGCGTTGCTGCGCGATGAGGGTTTGGTCGACCGGGTTCCGGGCGCGGGCACCTTCGTCGTCTCGGATAAGGCGGTGCAGGGGCTGGACCGGTTGCGCGGCTTGGCCGAGACGTTCGAAACCGGCAGCGATCGCGTCGTCAACCGGGTACTGCTCGCCGAGGTCGTGCCCGCGACGCCGATCGTGGCCGAGCGGCTGGAGCTCGAACCGGCGACACCGGTGGTGGCGCTGGAGCGGATCCGCTACCTCGACGGCGCCCCACTCTCCCTGGACGCCTCGTATCTGACCGCCGATGTCGGTGCGCCGCTGCTGGATCTGGACCTGACCGGATGTGACGTATTCGGTTTGCTGGAGGCCGAACTCGGGCTGCCGCTCGGCTCCGCGGCGGTCTCCATCGAAGCCGTCGCGGCCGATCCGACCGTCGCCGAGCTGCTCGAGGTCCGGCCCGGCTCGCCGCTGTTGTTCCTGGAACGGCTCACCTACACCGACTCCGGTCGGCCCATCGACCTCGAATACGTCCGCTATCGCGGTGACCGCTTCTCGCTGTCGGGCCGACTGCACCGCATCCCGGTCACACCGAATCGCGGTGTGACCGAACCGAACGAAAGGGGTTGATCTCCGATGTCCATGGATATCCCACCTGTCGCGCAGCGCCGGGAGTTGAGCTGCGATGTCCTCGTTGTCGGCGGCGGCACCGCAGGCACGATGGCCGCACTCACCGCGGCCGAACAGGGCGCGAATGTTCTGCTGCTGGAGAAGGCGCATGTGCGGCACTCCGGCGCGCTGGCCATGGGGATGGACGGCGTGAACAACGCCGTGGTCCCCGGCAAGGCCAGCCCCGAGGACTATGTCGCCGACATCACCGTCGCGAACGACGGAATTGTCAACCAGCGCACCGTCTATCAGACCGCCACGCGCGGCTTCGAGATGGTGCAGCGGCTGGAGGGCTATGGAGTCAAGTTCGAGAAGGACGAGCACGGTGAATACGCCGTGCGCAAGGTACATCGCTCCGGCAGCTATGTGCTGCCGATGCCGGAGGGGCGCGATGTGAAGAAGGTGCTCTATCGCACCCTGCGCGCCCGCGACGTGCGCGCCAAGGTGACGATCAGCAATCGAGTGATGCCGGTCCGGGTGCTCACCGTCGGCGGGCGCGCGGTCGGTGCGGTCGGATTCGATACCCGCACCGGTGAATTCGTCACGATCTCGGCGGGCTCGGTTATCCTCGCCACCGGCGCCTGCGGCAGGCTCGGCCTGCCCGCGAGCGGCTATTTATACGGCACCTACGAGAATCCGACCAACGCCGGCGACGGCTACGCGATGGCCTATCACGCGGGTGCGGAACTGTCCGGTATCGAATGTTTCCAGATCAATCCGCTGATCAAGGATTACAACGGCCCGGCCTGCGCGTACGTCGCGAATCCCTTCGGCGGCTATCAGGTCAACGCCGAGGGCAACCGTTTCGTGGATTGCGACTATTGGTCCGGGCAGATGATGGCGGAGGTCAAACGGGAACTCGACAGTGCGCGCGGGCCCATCTATCTGAAGCTCAGCCATCTGCCGGATGCCACGATCCAGCAGATCGAGGGCATCCTGCACACCACCGAGCGCCCGACTCGAGGCACCTTCCACGCCGGGCGCGGCACCGACTATCGGACCAGCGATATCGAGATGCACATTTCCGAGATCGGCTTGTGCAGTGGACATTCCGCGTCCGGGGTGTGGGTGGACGAGTATGCCGCGACGACGGTGCCCGGGCTGTACGCGGCGGGGGATATGGCGCTGGTCCCGCACAACTACATGATCGGGGCCTTTGTCTACGGCGATATCGCGGGGCAGAGTGCGAGCGAATACGCCAGGGGCGCAATGCGTCCGGAGTTGCCCGAGGATCAGATCGAGGCCGCGCACGCGCTCATCTACCGGCCGCTGAGCAATCCGGACGGGCCGCCGCAACAGCAGGTCGAATACAAGCTGCGTCGCTTCGTGAACGACTATCTGCAACCGCCCAAGGCACAGTCGTATCTGACCCTCGGCCTGGAGTCGTTCGAGCGCATGCACGGCGATATCGCGCAGATGGGCGCGCACACACCGCACGAGTTGATGCGCTGTGCGGAGGTGACGTTCATCCGCGATTGCGCCGAGATGGCCGCGCGTGCCTCGCTGCGGCGCACCGAAAGCCGATGGGGGCTCTACCATCAGCGCGCCGACTGGCCGCAGCGCGATGACGCCGAATGGTTCTGCCATCTCAACTTGTTCCGTGGCGAGTCCGGCGCGATGGAGTTCACCACCCGGCCCGTCGCGCCGTACATCGTGCCGGTGCCGGGTTTCATCCGCCCGGATGGTGTCGCCGATGTCGCCGCTCCGGTACTGGTCGGCGCGTGGGGTGCCAGATGAGTACCCGACTGTTGCGGCTGATGGACATGGCCGAGCAGTGGCCCGAACTCGAAGAGCTGCAACCCTTTCTCACCGACCCGGATCCAGAGGTCAGGCGTACCGCGCTCTCGGTGCTCAGTGAGACCACCGAGGAGTGGGAGCAGGCCTCACCGTTGATCGCGGCCGGGTTGTCCGATTCCGACGTGACCGTACGTCACGCCGCCATCGGCTTGCTGACCGAACTGCTCGAGGTACTCGTTCCCGGCGCGGAATTCGATGCGGCACTGCGTGATTGCGTATTCGCGGCCGAACCCGCGGTGCGGTCGGCGGCGATCGAGGCGCTGTGGCGGCACCGTCGCAGCGACGCGGGCGAACTGTTCGGGTGGTTCGCTGATCCGAATGCCGAGGTGCGCCGGACCGTCGTCGGCGGACTGACCTCGGTGGACGCATTGCGTGAACTCGACGCGGCCGCCGCAGACCCGGCCCAGCCGGTCCGCATCGCGGTCGCTAAAGGTATAGCGGCAGTGGGAGATCCACGAGGCGCTGCCACTCTGATCGGGTTGGCCCGCGATGCCGACCCATTGGTCCGCGCCGCCGCTCTGACCGGATTGGCGCAAACCGGCTGCGGTGACGAGGCGGCGGCCATCGCCGCCGCGGGCCTCGGCGATCCGGCCTGGCAGGTCCGCCAGGGCGCGGCGATCGCACTCGCCGTCGCCGATCCGGAAATCGCCGTACCGCACCTGATCTCGGTGGTGACCGACGACAACCTCGATGTCCGCAAGGCGGCGGTGCGCGCGCTCGCCGAGCGGATCGCTCAACGGCCCGAGGTCGCCACCGCGCTGCGCTCGGCCATGCAAGACCCGGACGCCGACGTCCGCGCTTTCGCCCGCATCGGCATTGCCAACTCTGGAAAGGAAATCTGATGGCCCAGGTCAACACTCGAATCGACGTGCCCGTCACCGTCGATGAAGTCAAATGTATCGACGGCTGCACGCTGTGCGTCGATATGTGCCCGCTGGATTCACTCGCGATCCACCCCGACACCGGCAAGGCGTACATGCACGTCGACGAATGCTGGTACTGCGGCCCGTGCGCGGCGCGCTGCCCGGTCAGGGCCGTGACCGTCAACATCCCCTATTTGCTGCGCTGACCGCAGGCGAAGGACATCACGATGAGGACACCACGCGGGAAGATCCGGCGTTCGGTCACACTGTTGCTCGGCGTCGCGACCGCCGCGACAGTCGTCGCGGGCTGTGGCTCGCCGAATGACGGCAAGACCGTCACGGTCAGTATCGGTTACCAGTCCAAGACGATCAATACCGTCACCGCGGGCACGCTGCTGCGCGATCGGGGCACCTTCGAAGCGAAGCTGGCCGAACTCGGGAAGCCGAAAGGGGTGACCTACAAGGTCGAATGGAAGGACTTCGCCGCCGGACCGCCGCTGACCGCGCAGATGCTCGCCGGTCAAGTGGATATCGGCTCGATGGGTGATGCACCCATCCTCGTCAACGGATCGAAGACCCGCGGCCACGACGACGTCAGGTCCGAGCTGATCGCGGTGACCGGCTACAACCTGCGTGGTTCGCTGAATCAGATTGTCGTGCCATTGAATTCACCCGCCGCCACCCTGGCCGATCTGCGCGGCAAGGTCGTCTCGACCAGCGTCGGTTCGGCCGCGCACGGCATGCTCGCCACCGGTCTGTCCGGTGCGGGCCTGACCTTGGACGATGTGAAGCTGCTCGGCCAGGACCCCGCGGTCGGAGCGTCGGCACTGCAGGGCGACCAGGTATCGGCGTTGGCGCAATTCGTGCCCTGGCCGCAGAAGCTCGTCTTCGACGGCAAGGCGCGACTGCTCTATGACGGCGGCAGCGCGAAAATCCCGACCTTCCACGCGGTGGTCGCGAACAAACGCTTCGACACGAACAATCCGGATATCGTCAACGCCTTCCTGGCGGCCCAGCGCGAAACCTCCGACTACCTCAACCGCAATCCGCTGGCCGCCGCGCAGCGCGTCGCCGAGATCACCGGGATACCTGCGGAGGTGGTCTACCTCTACAACGGTCCCAACGGGCTGGTGAGTTTCGACCCCACCATCAAGTCACAAGAGGTCGACGCGCTCGCCACGCTGCTGCCGTTCCTGAAGGGACTCGGCGCCCTCGCCGATCTGGATCTCGGCGAGTTCGTCAACGACACCTATGTGCGGGCGCTGTACGGGGCGGACTATGACGCCCAGCGCGCTTCGACGACCGCACCGAGCCCGCTGATCGGTACCGACACCGTCTGCGGCGGTGCCGTCGACAACCCGGCGACCGCCTCGGAGGTGTGGTTCAAGGGCGAGCAGACCACCGCGGTCGCCAAGACCCCGGCCTGCCTGCTCCGCCTGATCGCCCAGCGTGGCAACGAAACCCGCGCCGCCTACGTGCCCGACACCGCATCGGGCGTCCGCATCTTCGCGGCCACCGCCACCTGGGTGCGCGATCCGGCGGCCGGGCCAGATGAACAGCTGCGGCCATTCGCGATCGAGGCCGATGCCAAGTCCTATGCCAACGCCCATCCCGGTAGTGCCGTCATCGACTACCAGGCGGCGTTGCTCGCTCGATAGCAGCGAGCTCGAACACGAGATCAGGAGGCTCGACATGACGGTATCCGCGGAACCGATATCCCTAATCCCGACGACACCTTCCGACATCACCATCGCATCGCGGTCCCGCCGCTGGTACGGCCACGGTCGGCTCCCGGAGCGGCTGCGAACGGCAGCGCTGACCATGGCGCCGTTGGCCGCGCTGGTACTGCTGTGGTATCTGCTCACTGCGAATCACGTGGTGTTCTGGCTACGCTTCGATAAGATCCCCACCCCGGCAGAGGTTTACGACTCCTTCCGGATCCAGCTCGGCACCCGGTCCTACTACAGCAACATCATTTCCAGCATGCGCCGGATCCTGATCGGATTCGGACTCGCGACCGCGGCCGGCGTGCTGATCGGTATGGCGATCGGTCGTTCGCGGTTGGTCAATGCGTTGATCCGGCCGGTGTTGGAGGTATTCCGGCCGATTCCGGCGATCGCGCTGGTGCCGTTGGCGATTCTGCTGTTCCCGACGGGGGAGCAGGGGATCGTGTTCATCACCTTCTTCGCGGCGTTCTTCCCGGTGGCGGTCAGCACGATCCACGCGATGCACGCGCTGCCGAAAGTATGGGAGGAAGCCGCGCATACCCTCGGCGCGGGTCGGTGGGAGATCCTGTTCCGAATCGCCCTACCCGGTGCGCTACCCGGCATCTTCTCCGGTTTGTCGGTGGCGATGGGCGTCGCGTGGATCTGTGTGATCAGCGCCGAAATGATTTCCGGACAGTTCGGTATCGGCTACTTCACCTGGCAGTCCTACGGCCTGCTCGACTATCCGGGAGTGGTGGTCGGCATGCTGTCGATCGGACTGCTCGGCTGGGCCACGGCGTGGCTGGTCGAACTGACCGGGCACCGGGTCAACCGTTGGCTGCCCAGGGCGGCGCGATGAACGCGGGCGCGGCGGTGCGCATGCGCGGACTGCGCATCGCCTACGACGAAATACTCACCGCCGAAGTGGATCTCGACATAGACGGCGGCGAGATCGTGGTGCTGCTCGGGCCGTCGGGGTGTGGCAAATCCACCATCCTGCGGGCCATGGCCGGATTATTGGATCCGGTCGGCGGCGCCGCGGAGGTGGACGGCGGCAGTGGTGAACAATGCGCGATGGTCTTTCAGGAGGACGCACTGTTGCCGTGGCGTACCGCTCGCAAGAACGTCGAATTCGCCTTGAAGCTGCGCGGGGTGAAGCGCAGCCGACGACCCGCCGAAGCACTCGAATTACTGGACCAGGTGGGCCTCGATGGTTTCGGCGACCACCTGCCCGGCGCGTTGTCCGGCGGCATGCGCCAGCGGGTTCAATTGGCCCGCACCCTGGCCACCCAGCCACGGGTACTGCTCATGGACGAACCCTTCGGGGCATTGGACGCGCAGACCCGAGCCGATATGCAGCGGCTGCTTATTTCGGTGTGGCAGCGGCACCGCACCACTGTCCTGTTCGTCACCCACGACGTGGACGAGGCATTGCTGCTCGCCGACCGGATCGTGCTGCTGACCCCGCGCCCCGCGCGGATCCAACGGATCGTCACGATCGACAACCCGCGCGCACCCGGCGCGCGATTCGAACCCGAATTCGCCCGCAGGCGCTACGAAATCCTGGCGGCACTCGGCGAAGACGCCGAACTGGCCACCGCGAATACCGAGGAGGCATCATGACTTTCGTCATCGGCGCGGCCTGCGTCGACGTGATGGATCGGGCGTGCGTGGAGGAATGCCCAGTCGACTGCATCTACACCGGCGAGCGCATGGCCTATATCCAACCCACCGAATGCGTGGATTGCGGTGCGTGCGAACCAGTTTGCCCCGTCGAGGCGATCTATCTCGAAGCCGACATACCCGTCGAGCAGCGGCCCTTCATCGCCGAGAACGCCAGGTTCTTCGATGAGCCGCTGCCGGGCCGCGCCGCCGCGCTGGGATCGCCTGGCAGCGCGGCGAAACTCGGCACCGTGGGCATCGACACTACATTCGTGCAGGCATATCAGCCATGAGCGGTTCGAACCGACCACTGCGCGTGGCGATTGTGGGCGCGGGACCGGCCGGTATCTATGCCGCCGATGCGTTGATGAAGTCGGCGTCGGATACGGACGTCTCGATCGACCTGTTCGAACGCATGCCCGCACCGTTCGGGCTGATCCGCTACGGCGTCGCACCGGACCACCCCCGGATCAAGGGCATCATCACCGCGCTGCACAGGGTGCTCGACAAACCGCAGGTTCGACTGTTCGGCAATGTCGACTACGGCATCGACGTCACCCTCGATGACCTCCGGATCTTCTACGACGCCGTGATCTTCGCGACCGGGGCCGACACCGACCGCGCGCCGGAACTTCCCGGTATCGATCTGAACGGCTCCTACGGTGCGGCGGAGTTCGTGTCGTGGTACGACGGACATCCGGATGTGCCGCGGGATTGGCCGCTGCAGGCCGAGAAGGTCGCCGTCCTCGGCGTCGGCAATGTGGCGCTGGACGTGGCGCGCATACTTGCCAAGACGGCCGACGAACTGCTGCCGACCGAAATCCCGCCGAACGTCTACCACGGGTTGCAGGCCAACAAGGCCGTCGAGGTGCATGTGTTCGGACGCCGTGGACCGGCCCAGGCCAAGTTCACACCCCTGGAACTGCGTGAACTCGACCATTCCCCGACCATCGAGGTCATCGTCGATCCCGAGGACATCGACTACGACGCGGGTTCCGAGATTGCGCGGCGGCAGTCGAAACAGGTGGACATGGTGGCGAATACGCTGGAGCAGTGGGCAATCCGCGATATCGGTGACCGGCCGCACAGGCTGTTTCTGCACTTCTTCGAATCGCCCACCGAGATCCTCGGGGCGGACGGCAAGGTCGTCGGCCTGCGCACCGAGCGCACCCGGCTCGACGGCACCGGAAATGTCGAAGGCACAGGCGTATTCAAGGAATGGTACGTCCAGGCCGTTTACCGTGCGGTCGGCTACCTCTCGCAGAGCATCCCCGAGTTGCCGTTCGACGACCGGGCGGGCGTGGTGCCGAACGAGGGCGGGCGCGTGCTGATCAACCAGGATGCCAACGAAACCACGCGCCATCTACCCGGCGTGTATGTCACTGGTTGGATCAAGCGCGGCCCGATCGGTCTGATCGGCCACACCAAAGGTGACGCCAACGAGACCGTGGCGTGCCTGCTCGACGATCGCGAGAACCTCTCGGGAGCAACCGATCCCGATCCCTCATCGGTCGTCGAGTTCCTCCGGTCCAAGTCGATCAGCTTCACCACATGGCAGGGCTGGTACCGGCTCGACGCGCATGAGCGCGCCCTCGGCGAGCTCGAGGGGCGCGAGCGCGTCAAGGTTGTGGAGCGCGCCGACATGCTCCACGTCGGTCTCGGACGCCGCTGAACCGCTCCAGCGCCGAAGTGTCCCGCTGCCGAATTGTGTTCCTTATGAAAGCCAGGTCGCGCTATGCCGTCCGCATCTATCCAGCCACTGACCACCGAGCGAATCCTGCAGGCGTTGAGCTTGGTCGAGGATCCCGAAATCCACCGCCCCATCACCGAACTCGACATGGTCGGCAATCTCACCATCGACACCGACAACCGGGTGACCGTCGAGGTCCGGCTCACCGTCGCGGCCTGCCCGCTGCGTGACCGGATATCGCGCGAGGTCCGAGATGCCGTGCTCGACATTCCGGGCGCCGCCGCGGTCGCCGTCGAATTCGGTGTCATGACCGACGAGCAGCGAACCATGTTGCGCAAGAAGGTGCGCGGCGACGGACCGACGATTCCCTTTGCTCGGCCCGGTTCGCTCACCCGCGTCTATTGCGTCATATCGGGCAAGGGTGGCGTCGGAAAATCCAGTGTCACCGTCAATCTCGCTGCCGCCATGGCCGACCGCGGCCTCCGCGTCGGCGTCCTCGACGCGGATATCCACGGCCACTCCATTCCCGCCATGCTCGGCTTGGCGGCTCGTCCCACCCAGGTGGATCGAATGCTGATGCCACCCGTCGCGAATGGGGTGAAGGTGATATCGATCGGTATGTTCGTCGAAGGCAACGAGCCCGTCGTCTGGCGCGGCCCGATGCTGCACCGCGCACTGCAGCAGTTCCTGGCCGACGTCTACTGGGGTGATCTCGACATCCTGCTGGTCGACCTGCCACCCGGGACAGGCGATATCGCGATCTCGCTCGCCCAACTCCTGCCCACCGCGGAACTGGTGGTCGTCACGACACCTCAGCAGACGGCGGCCCGGATCGCCGAACGAGCGGGCGCGGTAGCGGCGCAGACCAGACAACGGGTCGTCGGCGTCGTGGAGAATATGTCCTGGTTCGACGCGCCGGATGGCGCACGCCTGGCGCTGTTCGGCACGGGCGGTGGGGCGATGGTCGCCGAACGGCTCACCGAGATCCTCGGCGCAAGCTGTCCTCTGCTCGGCCAGATCCCGTTCGATCCGGCAGTGTGCACCACCGGCGACCGCGGCACTCCGATCGTGCAAGCCGATCCGAATACCGACGCGGCGAATGCTTTTCGCACGATAGCGATGTCGTTGGCCTACAGACCCCGCGATATTGTCGGTTTACGGCTGGCCGTAGCGCCCGGCTGACAACACCAGGGGGCCAGCCGGTGGTCCCAGCGCGCCCGCTATGAGACGCCCGCCAATTCGCGCTCCGGCCCATAGGTATGGCGCCGCTCGTCGTCGGATCGGATGCTCTCGATCAGAGTTGATAACTGTCGATGTCGAACCCGACCTGGGGTTCGCCGCCCGCATCGGTGAACGCGGTGAGCGCGCGCACCAGCCCGGATCGGTCCCGCTCGGACATCCGTTCCACGACGGTGGCGATCTCGCTCCGTCGATGGGCGGTGACCCGGTCGACGACGCGATGCCCGAGCGTGGTCAACTCGATGATCAGCTCGCGGCGCGAATCGGGATTCGGTTTGCGATTCACCAGCCCCGCGGTGACCAGTCGGTCGACCATGCGGGCTGCGGTCGACGGCTGAACGTTGAGCGATTGAGCGAGCGTGACGACTTTCGACGGTCCTCGGGTCGACAGGATCACCAGTGTCCGGAACTGTGGGATGGTGATGGATTCGTCGACGAGTGCGATCGAGCGTGCGGACAGGGCGACGAGCAATCGGGACGCGGCCAGCAGCGCATCGGTGATCTCGTCGGCCGACTCTCCGACCACTGCTTCTTTCGCCATCGCGACCGCCTCCGCCGACTCTGTGTGCACCTATCTTTCTATCGTGCCGCGCGCACCCTGTTCGCGGGTATCCGTATCGCGGTCGCGCCGGGACAGAACTCAGGCAACTCGCAACTGTTGCATACTGCCTTTATCGGGTAGGGTCCACGACTCGTGGTAGTTCGCACATCGCCCGGGGCTCGAATGGACGTGTGCCGGTGGGGACTTGTCACCGTCGTCGGCGTGGTCGCGGGGTATGCGTCGGTGCTGTTGGCCAATCCGCGCCACTTCTATACCGACGACACCGAATCGCAATACGGGCCCATGTGGGTCATGCTGGGACGGCACCTGCATCAGGGGCGGTTCCCCGCATTGGTGCCGTGGGAGTGGATGTCGGGCAACTACTCCATGGAGGAGGCAGGGCTCTACAACCCGCCGCAGTTGCTGGTGGACTGGTTCGCGCCGGAAGTGGACAACCTGGCGCTGTATGTGACGGTCGTGAAGCTGATCTTCTCGATCATTGCCGCGTTGGGCGTATTTCGGGTGTGCCTGGCCTATGGGGCGCGCACGCCGTGGGCCGCGGTGGCGGGCGTGGCTTTCCCGCTGTCGGGATGGTTCCTGTTCTTCGACGAATCCAGTTGGGCCACTTCGCTCACCGGTACCGCGTGGATGTTGCACGCATGGGCCTCGGCGGTGCGGTACGTGCGTGTCGAGCCGGACGCCAGCCGCTGGTGGAACGGGCCGATTCCGGTCTTCGTGTTCCTGTACCTGGCGATCTCGGTCCAATACGTTTTTCCTGCGGTCGAGGCCGCGCTGATGATCGTGGCGGTGGTTGTCGGGGAGGTGGTGTACCGGCGTGCATGGGGGCCTTCGCTGCGGCTGCTGGCGGTGGCGGCCTGTGCGGGATTGGCGGGATTGGAAACCTATCTGCCGGGGATGCTTTCCTCGTCGGTGACGTGGCGCGGCAATGAGCGTGTCCTCAACGACGATTTCTTGAACGTGGGTTGGTCGGAATCGCTGAATGCCAGTCTGCCCAGCACGGTTCCGGCTTTCACCGGCTGGTGGGGATATGTGCAGCCGATCCCGATGGTCTACATCGCCTGGTTCCTGATTCCCTTGCTGGCTTTCATCGATTGGGCCGCAGTACGGCGGTCGTGGCGCGAGTTCGCCGGGGCGGCCCTGTTCGCGCTCATGTTCCTGATGTGGACCGCCGGTCCCGGCCGTATCGGGCCGTTGCGCTGGCCCGCCCGAGTGCTGCCCATGCTGGCGGTCGGCCTGCTGGTGCTGGTGTGTGTATTGCTGTCGCGGTACGGCAGTTTCGCCGACTGGCGACGCCGCGGCATCGCGGCCGCAGTGCTGATCGGGTTGCTGTTCGTCCGATCCTTCAGCGCGGCACCACATCTGGTGCTGCGGCATCTGGGCGCGGTCGTGGTTGTGGCCGTGCTCACCGCGGCCCTGGTATGGCTGGCGCGCACCCGCGGCGTGGCCGCGGCCTGCGTGCTGGCCATAGCGGCCATGTTCCCTATCGCCTACTACCAGGTCACCACACAAGCGCCCACGCCGCTGTCGTATCACTTCCCGCAGCGGCGTTCGGACATGCGCGCCGCGTTCCCGCATTTCTACGGCGTCACATTACAACTCGGCGACCGTGCCCTGGTGCCGCCCGCCGAACAGAACCTCGACCGGGCCTGGGGTTCGCTGGCGTTCGGCAACTACGCCAAGAACATGGGGCTGCAATACGTCAACGCCTACACCCCGATCGGCTACCGGAAGTTCAGCAAGCTGTTGTGCATGGGCTGGGACGGCAGCACCTGCCCGGCCGCGTTCGGCGCGGCCTTCTCGGTCGAACCGTCCACCGGGCGAACCTATATCGACCTGATGAAGGTGGATCGTGTGGTGCTGCAACGCGCCCAGTACCCCGACATCGGCAACCATCCCGCCCCGCCGGGGTGGAAATGGGTCGGCTACCCGGGGCACGAACGCGACATCTGGGTGCTCGAACGCGAGGGCGGCCCGATCTCCACCAGTGCGGGTCCCGCCGACGCGCAGGGTGTCACCTTCACCCAGGTCGGCCGCGACAGTGTCAGCAGCCACTTGCGAGTCGACTCGGCCGAAGGTGGGCGGCTGGTATTCGCCCGCCTGGCCTGGCCTGGCTATCGCGTCACGCTCGACGGGCACGACATCGGCTTCGGCACCGTCGCGAATACCTTTGTCGCCGTGGACATTCCGCCGGGCACCCGCGATGCCGACCTGATCGTGGCCTGGCGGCCGCCGGGCTGGAAGATCGGCATCGCCACCGCCCTGGCCGGACTGTTGGGTCTGGGCTTGCTGCAGTGGTCACACCGTCGCGACAGCCGTCGGGGCGGCCGCATCGACGCCGACACCGCCGTGAACAAGCTCGGTCCGGAGACCGAGCCCTCGACGACCCCGGTACTCGTCTGATCAACCGACCTCGGGTGGGGTGTCGTCGGTCACGGATGCCGCGACCCAGGCTTCATGTACATGACAACTATTGCATACTGCATGCATGTTGTTGCTCGACGGGGCCAAGCAGAGCAGGCTCCGAATCTCTCTCGGCTCGCGCCGGACGTTTCTCGGCTGGCTGCGGGAGAGTTCGTCGGGCGTGATCGTCATGGCGGTTGGCGTCGGCGCGGTGACAGGCGTCGCGGCGGTGGCGTTCCGGTTCCTGATCACCGCGGCCACCCGCCTGTTCACTGGTTACGACGACTACTCCGGGCTCGGCCGGATCGCCTCGGCCCATTGGCCCGGACTCGGCTGCTGGTTCCTGCTGCTGGCCCCGGTCGTGGCCGGTGCGATCTATGGGCCGATCGTGTACCGGTTCGCGCCGGAAACGCGCGGGCATGGTGTGCCCGAGGTGATGTATGCGGTGGCCGAACGTGGCGGACGCATCGCGCCGCAGGTGGTCGTGCTCAAGGCGATGGCTTCGGCGCTGTGTATCGGCGGGGGCGGCTCGGTGGGCCGGGAAGGGCCGATCGTGCAGATCGGATCGGCTGCCGGATCGACCATCGCACAGGTAATTCGGCTCGATACGCAGCGTATGCGACTGCTGGTGGCCTGCGGCGCCGCGGGCGGTATCGCCGCGACCTTCAACGCACCGCTGGCCGGGCCGTTTTTCGCCATGGAACTGATCCTGCGCGACTTCGCCGCCGAATCTTTCGGCGCGATCGTGCTGTCCAGCGTAACCGCGAGCGTGGTGGGCCGGGCCGTTCTCGGCGACCAGGCGTTTCTGACCCTGCCGGTCTTCGCGGTCCGCAATCCTGTCGAATACCCGCTGTACCTGCTGCTCGGCTTGGCGGTGGGGATCGTGGGCGTGTGCTTCTCGAAGGTGCTGTACATGATCGAGGATCTGTGCGACTGGGCGTGGCGCGGTCCGGAATGGGCGCGTCCTGCCGTGGGCGGACTGCTGCTGGGCGGGCTGCTCATCGCCATGCCGCAGATGTACGGGGTCGGATATCCCGTGCTGGAAAACGCGGTCGAGGGCAAGTACCTGCTCGGTATGCTGGCTGGCGCTGCTACTGGCCGGGAAGATGGTGGCCACCGGCCTCACGATCGGCATCGGCGGCTCCGGGGGAGTCTTCGCGCCCACATTGTTCATCGGCGCGATGGCCGGTACCGCATTCGGTGATATCGCGCACCAAATCCTGCCCGGCGCAACGGAATCCCCCGGTGCGTATGGTTTGGTCGGGATGGCCGCTGCGCTCGGCGGCGCGACCCGTGCTCCCATCACGGCGGTCATCATCCTGTTCGAGCTCACCGGTGAGTACCGCATAATTCTGCCCCTGATGGCCGCCGTCGCAATGGCCGCAGCGGTGTCGCGGCTATTGTCGAAAGACACCATCTACACCCGAAAACTGCGGCGTTGCGGCGTCGATATCGATCGCCCCCGGCATCCGTTCGCGACGGTGACGGCGGCCGACCTCGCCCGCCCCATCCTGCAACCCCTGTGGCAGACAAGCGATCTCGCAACGGCCGCGACGGCGCTCGAGCGCAACCCCGGCGGGATTCTTCCGGTTCTCGACGAGACCGGGCGCTATCGCGGTTGTGTGTCCGCGCGCGAGGTCGCCGAATCCCTCGACGCGCCCGAACCTCCGGCCACCCTGGCCCCGCTGGTACAGGAGTTGTCGCCGATCGCCGCCGACACTTGTTTCCACGACATCGTCATCGCCCTCGCGGGTCATGGTGGCACCGGACTTCCCGTGGTCGATACCGACCACACCGCCGTGATCGGCTGGGTGAACCACGAAGACCTGCTCTCGGTCCTGCACGCAGAACCGGGACGGTGACGCTCATCCGGATCGACTGCGGCAGTGCAGATTTCAATGCTGAGAACATGTCGACGGACAGGGCTGCCGCTGTTGCGGCGGCTCGGTGGTTCCGCGTCGGGGGATGGACAGGGCGCCCGGCGCGGCCGGCTTTTGCGGTGGACTCAGATGAGTGTTGAGCCAGCCGAACGCTTTCGGATACATCGCCCGCCAGGTCCCCCAATTGTGCCCGCCGTCATCGACGATCAGCGGCGGCGCGACCTGCGTCGGCGCTTTCGCGGCGGCGACCAGCGCTCGGGCATTGGCGGGCGTGCTGGACGGGTCGCGGCGGCTTGTCGCGACCAGCAGCGCAACCGGCGCTCCGGTGCCGGCCAAGCGAATCGGGTCGTTGAGCCGACGGAGCGTCCGGCTGGGCACGACATCGGGATCGCCGCGAAAGTCGTCGGGGCTGAATGCGAGTCCGGTGGCGAACTGTGCCGGATACCGCAGTGGCAACGTGATCGCGCAGAACCCGCCGGTCGAGTCCCCGGCCATCGCCCACCCGGAGGCTTCGCCGATCGCCCGGAAATGGCTGATGATCAGATTGCGCACGTCCTGGGACAGCCATGTCGCGGTCTGCGCGCCGCGGGGGATGTCGGCACAGTCGGTATTTCCGCCGGGATCGACCCGCGGCATGACCAGAATCGCTGGCGCCAGTTGACCTTTGCGCATCATCTCCGCTAGCTCGGTGGTGACGCGGCCGCCCTTGATCCATGCCTGCGGCGTTCCGGGAACTCCGTGCAACAGCATGATCACCGGGAAACGCTCGCCGCGGTACTCGGGTTGGTCGTATTGCGGTGGCGTCCAGACCAGCACCCGTCCCCGAAGGCGCGACCGCGGGCCGCGGTATTCAGCGGTGCTGACCCTGTCGCCGAGGTCGTGGAAGACGGCGGTGCCGGTTGCCCCGTCCGGTGTGGTGTCGTCGGCGGCCGGTTCGCCGAGTAGGTCGTTCCACGAGCTGTAGAGAGCAAAGTTGTCGTTGACCCACAGGCCCAGTACCGCGACCGCGGTCGCCTGGCACATGCCGATCATCAGCAGTCGTGTCAGCCAGCGCACCGGGCGCGGGCCGCGCACCGAATTCCAGGCCGACAAAGTGACCATAACCGCGGCGAGGGCTGCGGCGATCACGGTGTAGAAAAGCCAATCGCTGGTCAGGCTCATCGAATCGAGGTGGGACGGCCTTCATCCGCCATCGTATCCCGTTGCGTCACGGCGATTCTGCGATCGGAAAGAGGCATCGAGCGCAGGGAACGTCGTGCCGGAGCGTCGTGCGTCACGGATTCGGAGGCTACCGGATGGACTCCTACTGCAATAGTTGCAATATGCCACCTTTTGCGTGGCTGGTGCCTCCGACCTCCGTGCCGACAACCATTGCCACACCGTGCGCCCGGCGACACGCCGGGCTTTCGCCGCCAGCCGGATGGTCGCTGCGTGGCCAGCCTGCTCCGGCAGCTGAGCCAACCGGTCGGCCGGCGGCTAGCCCGCAACGGCGGCCACAGTGGGGCGCGATGCGGGTTCATCGGACAGCGGGCGGGAGAACAGGGAGGTCTGCGACAAGATCTCGCTTCATGTGTCCAGATCTTGGACCAGGTTTATGGGCGGGTGCCCACCAACAGGTCGACCAAGTAGGTCTCCTCGATGGTGCCATCCGGGAAAGCAGTGCTCAGCAACTTGTGTTCGTCGGTAAGGAGGGCACGCCGTCGGCTTTCGTCGAGAACGATCGTTGTGCTGGAGGGGCTCCGTCATCAGATGCGAGCGGTCGGCAACTATTGCATAGTGCAATTGATGGTGATAGCTTGGGCATACGCCCAAGGTGATCGTCCAATCGGAGGTCCAGTGGTAACCGCAGCCGAACAAGGTCGAGAAACCCGCGCCCGCCTGATGACGGCGGCGATCGAACTCGTCGCCGAACACGGCTGGGGTGCGGTGAGCACCCGCATGGTGGCCGAGCGCGCCGGAGTACGTCCCGGGGTGGTGCACTATCACTTCCACTCGGTAACCGACCTATTGATCGATGCGTCGGTGTCCGCCGCGCGGCGGGAGTACGAGTCGGTGATGGCCGGTGTGTTGGCGCTTCCCGGCCCGGAGGCGATGCGCGGGATGCTCACCGCCATCACCTCCTACACAGCCGCCGATCCGGTCACGGTGGCGATGACGGAGATGATGCTGGCGGCCACGCGACACGAACGGCTGCGTATCGAACTCGGCAGGTTGCTGGCCGAGGCGCGGGCGGCGATGGCGAATTGGTTCCGCGCCAACGGTGCGGTGACCGATCCCGAAGCGACCGCCGCGGTGGTCGCGGCGCTGCTGGACGGACTCATCCTGCACCGCCTGATCGATCCGAGTCTGGGCGCGGTGGATATGACGGGCCCGCTGCTTCGCGCGGCGGGGTTGACCGAAAACCAAGCGAGCGAGGGGAAGTCGGATGGATCGGACAGACACCAGCGGTGATGCTCGCCGCCGCGGCGGCATAACACTGCGAGCAGTGAACAAGACCTACGGCACAGGCGAGGCCGCGGTCCACGCGTTGACCGACGTCGACCTCGACATCCGACCGGGCGAGCTGGTCGCGGTCCTGGGGGCGAGCGGTTCGGGAAAGACCACACTGCTCAATGTCATCGGTGGCATCGAAGCGGCCGACTCCGGATCGATCGTTGTCGCGGGACAAGACATCTCGGGCCGGAACCCGGCCACCCTGGGGGAATTCCGGCGCGATCACGTGGGATTCGTATTCCAGTTCTTCAACCTGATCCCGACCCTGACCGCGCGCGAGAACGTCGAGGTCATTGTCGAGTTGACCGGCCGTGGCGATCGCCGCCGCGTGCGGACGCTGCTGGGCGCGGTCGGACTCGCCGACCGCGCCGATCACTTCCCATCGCAACTGTCGGGTGGTCAGCAGCAACGTGTCTCGATCGCGCGGGCGCTGGCGACTGATCCGGGCCTGCTGCTGGCCGATGAGCCGACCGGCGCGCTGGATGTGGCCACGGGGCGGGGCGTGCTCGAACTTCTGCAGCAGACCAGCCGGGCCGGTCGCGGTGTTGTCATGGTCACCCACAACGAGGTGGCAGCGAGCATCGCCGATCGGGTGATCCACATGCGCGACGGTCGTGTCGTCGCCGACGAGGTGAACGCGAATCCAGTTGCCGCCGCGACCATTCGGTGGTGAGTGCGATGTTCATGGTATCGAACCGGGTGCTCGCGACGAAGATCCTGCGCGATCTGCGCCGCCGTACCACGCAGGTCGCGGCGGTCGCGGTCACCGTGCTGCTCGGCGTGCTGCTGTTCGTGGCCACCTACGACTCCTTCCGCAATCTCGAAACCTCCTACCAGCAGACCTACGCTCGCCTGCACTTCGCCGACTTCACCGCCACCGGCGGAAATCCGGCGCGGATCGCCGATGCTCTACGAGGGGCACCCGGTGTGGCGCGCGTCGCCGTGCGCACCCAAGCCGATACGGCGATGTCGATCGGCGGCACGAAACTGCTGGGCAGGATCGTGGGCCTGACCGGGCCCGCGGGCGTGAACGAGATCAGCCTGGCCGCGGGGAGATTGCCCGATCCGGCCCATCCGGACGAGGTGGTGGTCGAGCATCACGCGGCGCAGACATTCGGCCTGCACGTGGGCAGCCAGGTGCGCACCTTCGACGGCACGAGCTGGCATACCGTCACGGTGTCGGGCATCGCCTGGTCATCGGAGTACCTGTGGCCGGCCCGCAGCCGCCAGGAAGTGCTCGGCGACCCGCACGGCTTCGCGGTCGTGTTCGCGCCCCAGCCCGAGGTGACGCGCTTGTCCGGACGTGCCGGCCCCGATCAGACCCTCGTCGAAATGAATTCCGGGGCAACGGCATCCGAGCGTGACCAGGTCACCCGGCTGCTGCGCGACGCCGGGGCCCTCGACGTGCAGACCAGGGCCGATCAGCCGTCCAACGCGGCCCTGCACGAGGATCTCAGCGGCTTCTCCGAACTCGCGGTTGCCTTCCCCGCGCTGTTCCTCGTCGCGGCGGGTGTGGCGGAATACGTGTTGATCACCAGGCTCGTGCTCGCCGAGCGGCCGATCATCGGGACGCTGCTGGCAATGGGCGCACGCCGGCGCACGGTCGTCGGCCATTACGTCGGCTACGGGTTGGGAATGGTGCTCGCGGGCACGGTGTTCGGTGTGCTCGGCGGGTTCCTGGCCACTTCGGCGGTGACCGCCGCCTACACCGAAGCGGTCGGGATTCCCGACACCGTCGTCGAGCACCGGGCGTCGACCGCGATCGTCGCCGTGCTGCTCGGCCTGCTCACCGGGGTCGCGGCGGGCCTGGCCCCGGCGGTGGCCGCGGCGCGCATCGCGCCCGCCGCGGCAATGCGCGGCGACGGCGTGCGCCCGACGCGGGCGGGGCGATGGTCCCGGTCGAGCGCACGCTGGCACCGGGTACCCGTGGTCGCGCGAATGACGGTGCGCTCCTTGGCGCGCGGCCGCCGCCGCACGGTGGCGACGATGACCGGGACCGTGCTCGCGTTGGTCCTGATCCTGGCCTCGGTCGGCATGCTCACGAGCATGCGCTCGGCACTGCACATCCAATTCGACGAGATCGAACGCGAGGACGCCACGGTGATCACCTCGAGTCCGTCGAACGAGCTTGCCGCCCAACTGCGTTCGATATCCGGCGTCACCGCCGTCGAGCCCACCGGTCTCACGCCGGTCACGTTGTCCGCCGGTGGGCGGTCGTATTCGACGACGCTGACCGGATTGGTGCCCGACACCACGATGCACGGTTTGCGCGCACCCGGTGGCGGCGCCGTGGCGTTGCCCGACACGGGCATCCTCGCCGGGGCCGCGGTGGCGAAACAGCTCGGTGTCTCGGTCGGCGATACTCTCACCGTCACCCCTGCGGCCGGTAGGCCGAAAGCCGAGCAGTTGACGGGCCTGGTCGATGAGCCGCTGGGAACCTACGCCTACGCCACCGACGCGACCGTCACCGATATCGGCGGCAGCGGACTGCGCGGCTACCTGCTGCGTTTCACCGCGGACGCCGATCGAGACGCCTTGCGCGCCACGGTAACCGAGCTGCCCGGCGTCATCGCCTACAGCGACTCCCACGCCATGCAGGACCAGCTCGACCGGTTCCTCGGGCTGTTCTGGGCGTTCATCGCAGCGATGCTGATCTTCGGCACGGTGCTCGCCTTCACGGTCATCTACGTGACCATGACGGTGAACCTCGCTGAACGCACCACCGAACTGGCCACCCTGCGCGCGGCGGGCGTGCCCGTGCGCAGGCTCACCGCGTCGCTGGCCGCGGAAAACCTCACCGCGACTCTGCTGGCCGTCCCGCTCGGGCTGGCCGCCGGATATTTCGCGGCCTGGGCATTGCTGCGTTCGTTCACCAGCGACATGTTCACCTTCGGACTCGCCTTCGGCGTCGCCGCGCCCGTGCTCGCCGTCGTGGCGGTGCTGGCCGCCGCCGGACTGTCACAGCTGCCGGCGGCGCGCCTGGTCCAACGCATCGACATCGCCCACGTCGTGCGCGAACGAGCCCAATGACACCCGACCGACATCATCACCGAAGGAGCATGAGCAATGGTCCCTCCCAGCCGAACCGAAAGATTCGGCGCTCGCGCGCTGCGAACCCGATGGGTGGTCCGAGCACCGATAGTCCTCTACCGAGTCGGCCTCGGATCCCTGTTCGGATCGCGGCTGCTGATGTTGGAGCACACAGGACGACGGACCGGCGTTCGCCGATACGTCACCTTGGAGGTGGTCGATCATCCCGAATCCGCAACGTACGTCGTGGTCTCCGGATTCGGCGTCGGCGCCCAGTGGTACCGCAATATCACCGCGAACCCGCACGTGCGGATCTCCACCGGATTCCGCCGCAAGGTCGCCGCGATCGCGACACCGATGACAACCGACGAATCCGCGCTGGCGCTCGAACGCTACATCGACCACCATCCCAAGGCGTGGACCAGGTTGCGCGGCACCATCGAAGCGGCCACGGGCACACCGGTGAATACCCTTCCGATGGTTCGACTGGTCACCGGATAGCTTGTGTCCTCAGCCAGGGCATCGGCGTGCCGGGCATTCGAGATCACCTGCTTCAGAATGCGCGACCGAACCGCTCGAGCTCGTCGCGTCCCCACCCTACCGTCGGGAGTGCGTCAGCAAATCGGTACCGGTTGCGCCGCATCAGGTTTCGGTCGGGCGACGACTACCCAGTCTGCCGAGAAAACCTCGCATTCGCTCGGTCGGCAAGTTGTCACTGAAGACGATCCGCCACTACGACCAGGTCGGCCTGGCGCAGCCGTCCGTGCGTTCGACCGGCGGCTACCGGCTCGATACCGACACCGACACCGACGTCGGGATTGATCGAGACCGGTCCGAATCCGTCATCGCTCTGGCAGGAAGCTCGTCAGCTGGGGCACGGCTTCGGCCGGATGCTGGGCATGTGTTCCCACACCGATGGTCTCGAACTGCCAGTCGCCATTGGTGCGGGATATTCTGCCCGTCACCAGGCCGGTAGCGGGTTCCATTGTCCGCCGCGTGTGGGCTCAGGCCACGGTCACAGTGTTCGATCTATCCGTCCCGGCGGGAAGGGCGTGCCGGAACCTCCGGCCGGGTAGCGCGACCAGGCCTGCGGCGGCGTAGCAGAGTGCGGCGACTACGACGCAGGCCACGGAGAGGCCGGACAGGAACGAGTCCTGCGCGGCGGTGAGCAGGCTCGGATGGCGTGCGGCGATCCCGAATGCGACCGGCACCGAGCCCGTCGCGCAGGAAGTTGCCCCTCGGGGTCTGGGGCGAGTTGTCGGCAAGTTACATAGATTAGATCTAACTTAGATTGAGTCTATGTAAGATGCGTACTATATTTTGGACCGGGAGGTACTCGAGTGGAGTTCAAGGGGCGTGTAGCGGACATCGACCTGCTGGGGCGACAGCTGCAGCAGGTGATAGATGGAACCGCTGCGACGCGGGGGCGTGCCGTGATCATGACCGGTCGGCGACGGGTCGGGAAGTCACGTCTGGTTCAGGAGTTCTGTGATCGCTCCGGTGTTCCGTACGTGGTATTCCAGGCGACACGAGGGCGCAATCCGGTCACTGAACGCGAGGACTTCATCGCCGCCTTGGTGCACTCGGCGCTGCGTGGTGCGGAACTCGTGACGGGGATATCGGCGGTCGACTGGAACCAGGCGTTGCGGACCTTGGCCATCGCCTTGCCGGATGACGTTGCGAGCATTGTCGTGATCGACGAGGTGCCTTGGCTGGTGGAGCAGGACTCCGAGTTCGAAGGGGCGCTGCAGACAGTGTGGGATCGGCACCTGTCGGCCAAGCCCGTGCTGTTGGTGCTGGTGGGCAGCGATATCTCGGTGATGGAGGCGTTGCAGTCACATGGTCGCCCCTTCTTCGGGCGGGCTACGAAGATGACCGTGCAGCCTTTGCATCTGGCGGATGTGCAGGTCATGACCGAGCTGTCGGCGGCCGAGGCGGTGGACGCGTTATTGATCACCGGTGGATTTCCGGAGATCGTCCAGTCCTGGCGACCGGGCATGAGCCGCAAGGATTTTCTGCGCGATGCCACGACGAATCCGCTGTCACCGCTTTTGGTGGCGGGAGAGTTGTCGTTGCTCGGTGAGTTCCCCGAGGCGTCGCGTTCCCGGGCGGTGCTGGAGGCGATCGGCAGCGGTGAACGCACCTACAGCGCCATCGCCGCCGCATCGGGCGGCACCGGCGCGTTGGCGGCCGGAACCCTGACGCCCTTGCTGAATACCTTGCAGGGCAAGCGGATTGTGGCGGCGGATCTGCCGCTGTCCACGAAGCCGGACAGCAAGAACAAGCGCTACCGTATCGCCGACTCCTATCTGCGGTTCTGGCTGGCTTTCCTGGAGCGCGGGATTCCGCTCATCGAACGGGGCCGGGGGGATTTGGCATTGGAGCGGATCGAGCGTTCGTGGACGACCTGGCGTGGCCGCGCGGTGGAGCCGGTGATCCGGGAATCGCTGCTGCGTTTGTTACCCAACGACCGATGGCCCGATACCGATGCGGTGGGTGGATGGTGGAACCGGCAAAACAATCCGGAGCTCGATCTGATCGGTGCTGACCGCGAACCCGTGGCGGGTGCAGTGCATTTCGTCGGTTCGATCAAATGGCTCGAGGATCGTCGGTTCGACCGCCATGACTACGACGCCCTCGCCCGCGGCGTGCTCTCTGTTCCCGGCACGCAGTTCGATACCCCGTTGGTGGCGGTTTCGCGGTCCGGGGTAGACGGTGATTTGCCGATCTCCGCCTGTTGGGGACCGGATGATCTGCTGCGCGCGTGGCAGTGAGGTCAGCAGTGACGACGCACCCGTTCTCGCTACAAGTGTGACCGCTGTTCCGGGGCAAGGCACTCGAGTCCTCGCCGCTGTCCAGCAAACACTCCCTATGGCTCAACTGCGCAATACCCGATTGTCGGAGGGGTGCGCGAGGGATCGCTCGTGCACGCGTCCGTCTCAGTTGTGTCGTTTCCGTGTGTCACGGGGGGTGAGCGAACTTCTACTCGCGCACACAGAGGTGTCACCGGTGACAGAAATGTGTGCTGCGAGCGGCTTCGCTGTCGCATCTGGGCCAGGTCTGACGGCTCGAGCGAGGGGAACGTGTGCGAGGAGGTGATCGAGCACGCATTTGCATCAAATTTGATGCAAATGCGTGCTCGAGTAATGCGCGAGAGGGGACTTGAACCCCTACGTCCGTGGACACCAGAACCTAAATCTGGCGCGTCTGCCAATTTCGCCACTCGCGCTTGATGGTACGACCGTCCAAACTCTACCGGGCTTGACCGTCATCGCGAAGCTCGCCCCGGGCGTGTCGTACTCGCCGGTAACCCCACCTGGGATTATAACGATTTAGTAACGTCCAACATGAGGAGTACTCATGTTTCGTACGCGTTAGTAACCCAGTAGACCAGCGGCTTTGAACATGAGGGAGGGTCATGTTTCTGGGCATTCTGGTACGGAAGTACTTGAATACTCGACGGTAAGGCGGGTGCGAGAGGGCAAACGTGAGGATTTCCTCATGATTTTCTGGAATCCTGGCAACCATCAGGGCTCATTGGTGAGGAACACCTGCGCACCGGAGGGAGCGGCGTGTCTCGACGGCATGTCGCCAGGAGAAGGAAGTCGAAGCGTCTTGACGATCAATGAGAGCACTGCGGCCGGAACCGGACAGAGCCCGAAAGCGGTTGGGGCGCCACAGCAGGGGGGATCTAGGGCCCCGCTGCTGGATCGACTGCTGGGTGCAACGCCCTATGCGCTTGCCTTCGGTGGGCAGGGTGCCCGCTGGCTCGGTGAGTTGGAGGAAATCGGGCGTGATGCCGCGCTGGAGCCTGAGCTGACCGCATTGGTCAATGAGGCCGCCGCGCTGCTGGAACCCGTTGCGGCACAACTGCTCGTGGTGCGTCCGGTGGGCTTCGACCCGATCGGCTGGATGCTCGAGAATGAGCTCGCCGAGGGTGATGAGGCCGAGGTTTCGAGCGCGCCGTCGGAACAGGTGCTGCGATCGGCCGCGGTGTCGATGCCGGGTGTATTCCTGACGCAGGTGGCCGCCGTGCGCGCACTGCGACTGCAAGGTCTGGACGCGAGCGAGCACGCGCCGGTCGCCATCGTCGGACATTCCCAGGGCCGGCTGGCCGCGACCTCGGTGGAGGCCGGCGGGCAGCGCGATGCCGAACTCCTCGCCATCGCCCAAATGATCGGTGCGGCAGCGAGTTTGGTGGCACGTCGGCGCGGTCTGATGCCGGTGGGTGAGCGCTCGTCGATGGTCGCGGTATCGAATGTCGATCCCGAACACCTGAGCACGGTGGTGACCGAGGTATCCGCGGGTGTGGATCCGGCTGCGGCCGCGGTGGTTTCGATTCGCAACGGTCGTCGGCGCGTTGTGCTGTCCGGTACGCCGACCCAGCTGGAGCGCGTGCGTCAGCGGTGCGCTCAGATCCATGACGAGCAGACCCGTGAGCGGGATGCGAAGACCCGTGGTGGCGCGGTGTTCGCTCCGGTCTTCGAGGATCTGGCCGTCGATGTGGCATTCCATCACCCCGCGCTCGCCGACACCGTCGAGATCGTGAGCGGCTGGGCGGCCCAGTGCGGTGTGGACGCCGCGCTGGCGGGCACACTGGCCCGGGAGATCCTGGTCGACCCGGTCGACTGGGTCGAGGAGGTCGACGGCGTCGTCGCCGCGGGCGCGCAGTGGATTCTCGATATGGGGCCCGGTGATCTGCTCAGCAGGCTCACCAGCGGCTCGCTGAAGGGCACCGGCGTCGGCATCGTCGCGGCCGCGACCCGCGCGGGCCAGCGCAGCCTGCTGACCCCGGGCGCCGCGCCCGAGGTGGCCCAGCCGTGGACGGCCTTCGCGCCGCGTCCGGTGCGCCTGCCCAACGGACGCGTCGTGGTGGAGACCGCGTTCACCAAGCTGACGGGTCGCTCGCCGATCCTGCTCGCGGGCATGACCCCGACCACCGTCGACGCGAAAATCGTTGCGGCGGCGGCGAATGCGGGCCACTGGGCGGAGCTGGCCGGTGGCGGCCAGGTGACCGAGCAGATCTTTGCCGACCGGGTGGCGGAGCTGAAGACGCTGTTGCACCCGGGTCGCGCGGTGCAGTTCAACTCGCTGTTCCTCGACCCCTACCTGTGGAAGCTGCAGCTGGGCGGTAAGCGCCTGGTGCAGAAGGCCCGCGCGGCGGGTGCGCCGTTCGACGGCGTCATCGTCACCGCGGGCATTCCAGAACTCGAAGAGGCCGTCGCGCTGATCGAGGAGCTGACCGAGGTCGGCATTACCCACGTGGCGTTCAAGCCGGGCACCGTGGCCCAGATCCGCGCGGTGCTGCGCATCGCCGACGAGATGCCGGACTACCCGGTGATCATGCACATCGAGGGCGGTCGGGCCGGTGGCCACCACTCCTGGGAGGACCTCGACGACCTGCTGCTCGAGACCTACGCCGAACTGCGCAATCGCGCCAATGTGGTGGTCTGCGTCGGCGGCGGCATCGGCACCCCGGAACGCGGCACCGAATACCTGACCGGTGAGTGGGCGGTGCCGCACGGCTATCCGGTGATGCCGCTGGACGGCGTGCTGGTCGGCACGGCTGCCATGGCCACGCTGGAGGCCACCACCGCACCCGAGGTCAAGCAACTGCTCGTCGACACCCCCGGCACCCAGGACTGGGTCGGCGCGGGCACCGCGACCAGCGGAATGGCTTCCGGCCGTAGCCAATTGGGTGCCGATATCCACGAGATCGACAATGCCGCCTCACGCACCGGCCGTCTGCTCGACGAGGTCGCCGGTGACGCCGACGCGGTCGCCGAGCGGCGCGAGGAGATCATCGCCGCGCTGAACGTCACGGCCAAGCCGTATTTCGGCGATCTGGCCAGCATGACCTACCTCGAGTGGCTGGAGCGCTACGTCGAGCTGGCCGTCGGCCTGGATCGTCGCAAGGATTTCGACTGCGGCAGCGATCTCGGTGACGCCTTCCTCGATGCCACCCGCTCGGTCTGGCTCGACATCACCTGGCGCGACCGGTTCGCGGAAATGATGCGCCGCACCGAATCCCGGCTGCATCCGGCCGACCGCGGTGAGATCCCCACGCTGTTCGAATCCGACGCGGCCTTCGAGAATCCGGTCAACGCGCTGTGCACGCTGAAGCAGCAGTACCCGGCCGCGGAGCAGACCCTGCTGCATCCGGCGGATGTGCCGTTCTTCGTCAGCCTCTGCAAGATCCCGGGTAAGCCGGTCAATTTCGTCCCTGTCGTCGACGGCGATGTGCGCCGCTGGTGGCGCTCGGATTCGCTGTGGCAGGCCCATGATCCGCGCTACACGGCCGATCAGGTGTGCATCATCCCCGGCACGGTGTCGGTCGCCGGCATCACCCGCGTGGACGAGCCGGTCGGCGAACTGCTGGACCGCTTCGAGCAGGACACGGCGTTCTCGCTGGTTCGTGCGGGCGTGGCGCCGGTCGCCGTCAACGCACGCCGCAGCGCGGGCGTGATCACCGGTCCGATCGACGCGGTGCTGGCCGCGCCGGATGTCGAATGGTCCGGCCGCACCACCATCAACCCGATCCACCGCCTCGGCGATCTGGCCGAGTGGAAGGTCGACGGCGAGGGCGCGATCCATCCGCCGACCGGTGCGACGATCACCGAGACCACCGGGCCGGATGTCGATCACTCCTATGTCGAGTTCACCGTTCCGCTGTCCGGACGCGACGCCGTGCGCATCCGGATTCGCATCACTGTGCCGTCCTCGCTCTACAACGGCGGCGCTCCGGTCATCACCGAAACCGATGCCGACACCGCCATGTCCGCGCTGCTCGCGGTCGCCGCGGGCCAAGCGCTGCCGGAGGTGAAGGGCCGGGTCGCGCACGTCAATCTGGCGTGGACCCCGGATCTCATCGCCGATCACGCGGGCGTCACCAGCTCGGGTCTGCCCGCATCGTTGAGCACCCTCGGCCGTACCGTGCCCGACGTCCTGGTCGGCGCGTGCTGGCCCACCGTTTTCGCGGTGCTCGGTGCCTCGCGCACCGAGAGTGCCGATTCGGTGATCGAGGGCATGCTGGATCTGGTGCATCTCGATCATCAGATTGAGCTGCTGCGCGAATTGCCGCACACCACAAGCATTCTCGTTGTCCGCGCGGAGTCGAAGTCGGTGCTCGACACCGATCTGGGCCGCGTGGTCGAGGTCGAGGTCACCGTTGGCGAGATGCGCGATCAGGGTCTGGACGTGGTGCCGCTGGCCCGTCTCACCGAACGCTTCGCCATCCGCGGCCGCAATGGTGCGGGCGAGCTGACCGATCCGCCGCGCGCGGCCGGTGCGGTTTCCGATGCGGCCACCGATACCCCGCGGCGTCGCCGCCGCGACGTCACCATGGTCGCGCCGCGCGCCATGAACGCCTTCGCCGAGGTCTCCGGTGACCACAACCCGATCCACACCAGCGATTCCGCCGCCAAACTGGCCGGGCTCGGCAGCCCGATCGTGCACGGCATGTGGCTTTCGGCCGCGGCGCAGCACGCGGTCTGCGCCGTGGATCCCGAAAGCTCCACTCCGGCACGGACGCTGACTGCGTGGACCACCCGATTCCTGGGCATGGTCCGCCCCGGCGCCGAGATCGATGTGCGCGTCGAGCGGATCGCGGTCGACGCCGGCAGCGAAATCGTCGAGGTCTCCTGCCGGACCGACGGTGAGCTGGTGATGACCGCGACCGGTCGCACCGCCGCACCGAAGACGGTCTACGCCTTCCCGGGTCAGGGCATTCAGCGCAAGGGCATGGGCCTGGACGCGCGCGCCCGCTCGAAGGCCGCCAAGGAGATCTGGGAGCGCGCCGATAAGCACACCCGTGCCGCACTCGGCTTCTCCATCCTGGCCGTGGTCCGGGACAACCCGACCTACCTCAAGGCACGCGGTGTCGAGCACCGGCACCCGGACGGTGTACTGCACCTGACCCAGTTCACCCAGGTCGCCATGGCGGTGCTCGGTGTCGCCCAGGTCGCCGAACTGCGTGAGGCCGGTGCTTTCGTCGAGGGCGCCCTGCTGGCCGGACATTCGGTCGGTGAGTACAACGCGCTCGCCGCGGTCGCCGGTGTGCTGCCGCTGGAGGCGGTGCTGGAGGTCGTGTTCCAGCGCGGTTCGGCCATGCACGAGCTGGTGCCCCGGGATGCGCAGGGCCGCAGCGACTATCGGATGGCCGCCATCCGGCCGTCGCAGATCGGGCTGCCCGATGACGAGGTCGTCGGCTTCGTCTCCGGTATCGGCGAGAGCGTCGGGGAATTCCTCGAGGTCGTCAACCTGAACCTGCGCGGTTCGCAGTACGCGATCGCGGGCACGGTCAAGGGGCTCGACGCGCTCGAGGCCGAAATCGACCGCCGCCGTGCCGAATTCGGCGGCAAGCGGGCATTCATCCTGGTCCCCGGCATCGATGTGCCGTTCCACTCCACCGTGCTGCGCGAGGGTGTTCCGGAGTTCCGGCAGAAGCTCGAACAGCTGCTGCCCGCGGATCTGCACCCGGAAGTCCTGATCGGGCACTACATCCCGAACCTGGTGCCCAAGCCCTTCTCACTGGAGCGCTCCTTCATCCAGGAGATCGCCGATCTGGTGCCCTCGGAGCCGCTGGCCGCCGTGCTCGCCGACTTCGACAGCTGGGCCGCGCGTCCGACCGACCTGTGCCGGGTGGTGCTGATCGAACTGCTCGCCTGGCAGTTCGCCAGCCCGGTCCGCTGGATCGAGACCCAGGACCTGCTGTTCACCGATCCCGCGCACGGCGGACTCGGGGTGCAGCGGTTCGTCGAAATCGGTTTGGGTGCAACCCCGACCGTGGCGAACCTGGCCAGCCAGACGCTGAAGCTGCCCGCCTTCGGCACGGTCACCGTCGAGGTGCTGAACATCGAGCGCGAGGCCGCGGTCGTCTACTCGACCGATACCGATCCCGCACCGGCAGACGAACCCGCCGACGAGCCGGTCGAAACCGCTTCGGCCGCGGCGCCGGTCGCCGCGGCGCCGGTCGCCGCGGCGCCGGTCGCCGCCCCGGTGGCGAGCTCGGGTGGTCCGCGCCCGGACGACATCGCGTTCACCGCCGCCGACGCCACCCGCGTGCTCATCGCACTGTGGACCAAGCTGCGGCTGGATCAGATCGGCCCGGTCGACACCATCGAGGGGCTCTGCGACGGCGTTTCGTCCCGCCGCAACCAGCTGCTCGTCGACCTCGGCTCGGAGCTGTCGCTCGGTGCCATCGACGGTGCGGCCGATGCCGATATGGGCGCGCTCTCCGCCACGGTCGAGCGACTCGCCCGCACCTACAAGCCCTTCGGCTCGGTGCTCTCCGATGCCATCGGCGACCACCTGCGCAAGATCTTCGGCCCGTCCGGCAAGCGGCCCGCCGCGATCGCCGAGCGCGTCAAGAAGGTCTGGGAACTCGGCGACGGCTGGGCCGACCACGTCACCGCCGAGGTGTCCCTCGGCACCCGCGAGGGTGTCAGCGTGCGCGGCGGTGATCTCGGCGGACTGGTCGCGGGTGTCAGCGATGCCGCTTCGGTAGACGCGGCCATCGACGCCGCGGTTCAGGCGGTCGCGGCCCGGCGCGGTGTCGCGGTGTCGATGCCGAGCGCGGGCGGCGGTGGCGGTGCCACCGTGGACGCCGCGGCACTCGGCGAGTTCACCGAGCAGATCACCGGTCGCAACGGTGTGCTCGCCACGGCCGCCCGTGTCGTGCTCGAACAGCTCGGCCTGGCCGAGCAGGCATCGGCGCCGGAGGCCACCGCGGACTCCCTGGTCGATCTGGTCGCGGCCGAATTGGGTTCGGACTGGCCGCGTTTGGTCGCACCCGCCTTCGACGCCCGCAAGGCGGTGCTGATCGACGACCGCTGGGCCACCGCGCGCGAAGATCTGGCCAAGCTGTGGTTGCTCGATGACATCGGCTCCGGCGAAGGTTCGGTGGACGGCTTCCTCGGTGCCGGTGAAGCCGTTGCGGCGCAGGCCAACTGGTGGCGCGAGAAGGCCAAGCACGAGGCCCGCTCGGTGCTCGCCGGGCTGTACGAGCGCATCGCCGAGGCCGCGCTCAGCACCGAAGAGCCCGGCCAGTGGTCCTCGGATATCGCCGTGATCACCGGTGCCAGTAAGGGGTCCATCGCGGCGGCGTCGGCCGGTCGACTGCTCGGTGGCGGCGCCACGGTCGTGGTCACCACCTCGAGCCTCAATGACGAGCGGCTCGGCTTCTACCGCAAGCTCTACCGCGAGAACGCGCGCCACGGTGCGGCGCTCTGGGTCGTCCCGGCGAATATGGCGTCCTACCAGGATGTCGACGCGCTGATCGACTGGGTCGGCACCGAACAGGTCGACAATGCGGGCGGCGCGAAGGTCAAGACCAAGGACGCGATGACCCCGACGCTGCTGCTGCCGTTCGCGGCGCCGCGGGTCGCCGGTGATCTCGCCGATGCGGGCGCCCGCGCCGAAATGGAGATGCGGGTTCTGCTCTGGTCGGTCGAGCGGCTCATCGGTGGGCTGTCCAAGATCGGCGCCGACCATGACGTCGACGCCAAACTGCATGTGGTGCTTCCGGGTTCGCCCAACCGCGGCATGTTCGGCGGCGACGGCGCCTACGGTGAGTCCAAGGCCGCGCTCGATGCCGTGGTCGGCAAGTGGCGGGCCGAGAAGTCGTGGTCCAGCCGAGTCACCCTGGTACACGCCCTGATCGGCTGGGTGCGCGGCACCGGGCTGATGGGCCACAACGATCCGATGGTGGCCGCGGTCGAAAAGGCCGGTGTGCATACCTGGTCCACCGCCGAGATGGCCGATGAGCTGCTCAAGTGGTGCACCTCGCGGGCCCGTCAGGTGACCGTCGCCGGACCGCAGCAGATCGACCTCACCGGCGGACTGGCCCGGGTCAAGCTGGACTTGCCCGCGCTGGCCAAGCAGGCCCAGGAGGCCGCCGCGGCCGAAACCGAGGAAGCCGCAGCGGCGGCGACGATTTCGGCGCTGCCCGCACCGCCGACCATGAGTTCGGTGCTGCCGGTGCCCGAATGGGGCACGGTCACCGCCGATCTCGCCGATATGGTCGTGATCGTCGGCGCCGGTGAGCTCGGCCCTTACGGATCGGCGCGCACCCGGTTCGAGATGGAGGTCGAAGACCGGCTCTCGGCCGCGGGCGTACTGGAACTCGCCTGGAGCACCGGCTTGGTGACCTGGGAGAACGACCCCAAGCCCGGTTGGTACGACACCGAATCCGGCGACTTCGTGCCCGAACACGAGCTGGCCGAGAAGTACCACGACGCGGTCGTCGCCCGCTGCGGTGTGCGCCGCTACGAGGACGACGGCGCCATGATCGACAATGCCGCCCCGCTGATGACCTCGGTCTTCCTCGACCAGGATCTGACCTTCACGGTCGGCAGCGAGGCCGAGGCGCGCGCCTTCTACGCCTCGGATCCGGAGCACACGGTGATCACGCCGGTCGCGGATGCGAGTGACTGGCAGGTGATCCGCAAGGCGGGCACCGAGATTCGGGTACCGCGCAAGGCCAAGCTGTCGCGCACCGTCGGCGGCCAGATCCCGACCGGTTGGGATCCCACCATCTGGGGCATCTCCGCCGATATGGCCGCCTCGGTGGACCGGGTGGCGCTGTGGAACATCGTCTGCACCGTGGACGCGTTCATCAGCTCCGGTTTCAGCCCGGCCGAGCTGATGAGCTGGGTGCACCCGAGCCTGGTCGCCAACACCCAGGGCACCGGTATGGGCGGCATGTCCTCGATGCGCTCGCTCTACATCGACAACCTGCTCGGTGAGTCGCGTCCGAACGACATCCTGCAGGAGGCGCTGCCGAACGTCGCGCTCGCGCATGTGGTGCAGTCCTACGTCGGCAGCTACGGCGCGATGGTGCATCCGGTGGCGGCCTGTGCGACGGCCGCGGTGTCGGTGGAAGAGGGCGTCGACAAGATCCGTTTGGGCAAGGCCGATTTGGTGGTCGCCGGTGGCTTCGACGATCTCGGTATCGAGGGCATCGTCGGCTTCGGTGACATGTCCGCCACCGCGGATTCGGCGGCCATGAGCGCCAAGGGCATCAGCGACCGCTACTTCTCCCGCGCCAACGACCGCCGCCGCGGTGGATTCGTGGAATCGCAGGGTGGTGGCACCGTACTGCTCGCCCGTGGCGATGTGGCGGTGGAGATGGGCCTGCCGGTACTCGGTGTGGTCGCCTTCGCGCAGTCCTTCGCCGACGGCGTGCACACCTCCATTCCGGCGCCCGGACTCGGCGCGCTCGGTGCGGGCCGGGGCGGCCGTGAATCCAAGTTCGCCGCCGAACTGCGCAAACTCGGTGTGGCGCCGGACGATATCGCGGTCATCTCCAAGCACGACACCTCGACCGCGGCCAACGATCCGAACGAATCCGAACTGCACGAGCGGTTGGCCACGGCCATCGGACGTTCGGAAGGCGCACCGCTGTTCGTGATTTCGCAGAAGAGCCTGACCGGACACGCCAAGGGTGGTGCGGCCGCGTTCCAGCTGATCGGTCTGTGCCAGGTGCTGGAAAACGGTGTGGTACCACCGAATCGGAGCCTGGACTGCGTCGATGACAAGATGCGTGCTTACCCGCATCTGGTGTGGGCGCGTGAACCGCTGCGCTTCGGTGAGCGGTTGCCGCTCAAGGCGGGTCTGCTGACCTCGCTCGGCTTCGGGCACGTCTCGGGTCTGCTCGCGGTGGTGCATCCGGAGGCGTTCATCCAGGCGATCGAGCCGGGGCGGCGCGAGGAGTACCAGCGTCGGGCGCAGCAGCGTCAGCTCGCCGGACGGCAGCGGTTCACCGAGGCCATGTGCGGCGGCGCTGCGCTGTACGAGCGGCCGGCCGACCGCCGCCTCGGTGGTGATGGCGCACCGTCGGCGCAGAAGCGGCAGCTGGAGGCCGACGTGCTGCTCTCGCCCGAGGCACGGCTGTCCGGTAGCGGCATCTACCGGGCCGATGGCGCCGGTTGCGGTACCGGGGCAGTGATTTTGGGGCAACTCGACGCCGGTGGGTCTATGGGATAGCGGCTGCGGCCACTACCGTGCAGAGTGCGGTCGCTTCGGCGGCCGCACTCTGACTTTCATTGAGCTAGCGGGCTGAGGAGCGGCGACGCATTGACCATCCTGGGGATCGGCTTGGACTTGGTGACCATTTCCGAGTTCGCCGAACAGTTGCAAAGATCCGGAACCACCATGCTCCGGGAGAGTTTCACCGCCGGTGAGCGGCGCTACTGTCAGAGCAAGGGCACCGATCCGGCACGCAGTTATGCCGCACGCTGGGCGGCGAAGGAAGCGGTGCTGAAGGCTTGGGCGTCATCGCGTTTCGCGCGTCGCCCGCAGATCGGCGACAACCCGTACCCCCTCATCGAGGTCGTCAATGACGCCTGGGGTCGGCCGAGCATCAAACTGCACGGCCTCGCCGCCGAATTCCTGCCGCGCGCAAGGGTTCATCTCTCGCTGACCCATGACGGGGATACCGCCGCCGCCATGGTTGTCCTGGAAGATCCGGGCGAGCTGGCCGACCTCATCGAGGGCCGCGAGGCGACATAACCGCGAACCCCGCACGCCGGGCGCTCGTACCCGGAGTGCCCGGTTCAGCGCTGGCTGGCGGTGCGGGATTCCTTCTCCGCGACCATGAGGTAGGCGACCATGAGGCGCTTGAGTTCGGAAACGGCCTCGGTGCTGGTCTGATCGTCCTGGACGGAGAAGTTCAGCATCGAGTAGACGACGTGGACCAGGACCTCGGCCATCATGGTGCGCCGCGCGCGGGGGGTGCGCGGGGTCAGCGGGCGCAGCATCTGCGAGACGACCTCGGCGAACTCCTTTTCGTGGATCGCGCCGGTGGCCCGGGTGGACGGGGTCGACTGCATCGCCAGCCAGACCTCGCGCCGGGACGGGTCGGTCATCCACAGATTCGCCAGATGGTCGACGAACTGATTCATATGCCGCAACCAGTCCAATGACGGGATCTCGCCGTGGAAGTCGGCGAGTTCCTGGGAAACGGCAACGAGGTCTTGACGATTCAGCTCACAGACAATGACGTACTTGTTGGCGAAGAACTGATACAGCGTGCCGATCGGCACCTCGGCCCGTGCCGCGACCTCTTCACAGGTGAATGATTCGAACCCGACCTCGACGAGCAATTCCCGGGATGCCTGCAACAGGGCATCGAACTTGCGTTTGCTGCGTTCCTGAGTGGGCCTGCGCCGGGGCATGAGCTCCTGGGGGTCGTCCTGCAGGTCCAACGCAGGGTCCAGACGTCGCTGCTTCGACCTGGCCTCCGTGCGTACATCCACGTATCAAGGCTAGCGGTATCGACACGCGTGCGACACGCGCACGGTATCTGCGTGTTAAGGACTGTCACATTTCATCACCCATCCAAGTCGGATATGGCCTCGAAGACATAACCGAGCGTGCGTGCATCACAAAGCACGTTCAGGCCGGGGAATCCAAGGGGCTCAGGGGTTTCGGCAAGCTCGTGAGCTCGGAAAATACACTGGGAAGGCGTGATCAGTGGGAGCTCGATCTGTGGTAACACTTGGCGTTTCCACCGAACGCGGCGCCGTTCACGCGGTAGCCCTCGCCGACGGCGGCGAGAAGCTATCCGAGCGTGTGCTGCATCAGCGGGTGGTGAAGACTCGGGGCGAATCCAAGGCGGACCTGGCGGTCGCGGTCGAGACGGCGATGGACTCCCTCGCCGCCGAGTTCGGGCCGGATCAGGAGATCTGCGGCACGGCGGTCGCCTACCGCGATGCCGCCGAGCGCCGCGCGATCGTCACCAGGTTGGCGTCCGGGCCGTGGCATGCCGCCTCGCTGGTTTCGGCGAAGGCCGCACACCTGAGCGTGGCCGGCGTCATGACCTGGCTCGATGAATTCGACGACCTGCTCATTTGCGAAGTCGTCCCGGGGTATCAGGCCTTCACACTGGTCGATCATCGGCGCAGCCGGGTGCTGGCCGCGACGAGCCAGTCGGGCCGCGCCACCGCCACGGCGCTCGACGCCGCGGTGGCAGCGGCGTGGGATGAGTTCGAGGCGGCCGCTGTTCGTCCGTCCGCGGTCGTGCTGATCGGCTCGGGTGCGGGTGCGGCGATGGTGGCAACGGCGATGGACGGATTCGGTGCGCCGGTTATTCCGTGCAAGATCGCGACATCCGCGACCGCGGTCGGTGCGGCGCTGTTCGCCATGTCCGATGTGGAAGGTCCGGTCGAGCCGGTCGAGCCGGTCCGGAGTACGCGAGGCACCGGGGTGCTGGTAGCCGCGGCCGGTGTACTGGCAGGCGGTCTGGTCGCGGGCGGGCTGTACGTGGCGAACACCTCGTCGCACGGCACCGCATCGGCCACCGCGCAAGCGCGGGTCGCCGCGGACGCGCGCGTGGTCGACGGCACCGGATCGGCCAGCGGCTCCACTGCCGGCTCTTCGGTTCAGCCGAATCCCTACCCCTTCGACCGACCGGATGCCCGGCAACCCATCGCGGCCGGACCCACCTCCGATGCGACGGCGGCGTTCGACCGGGGCGGATCCCCGCTGTACTCCGGGCAGCACTGGGGCGGCCCGCCGCTGGCCCTGGCCCCCTTCGATGTGCACGAGCACGAAAACGAGGCGGCGGTATCGCCGCAGCAGGTCCCCGGGGCGGGCATACCCGGACCGACCATCAAGGTCGGCGCCCCCAACGGTGCCATGCTGTTCCCCGGTGAATCTCCGCCTCCGCCGGATTTCACCCCCGAGTCCTATCGCTGGTGGGACAACCACCTCCGCTTGGTTCTGCAATGGGCGGCCCAGCAGATAGTGCCCACCTAGCGATAACGCACGAAAGGTCCGGTGCGCAAGCGGCACCGGACCTTTCGCGATTCGGGGCTCAATTCGCCGTTGATGCCGGAACAGTGCGCCCGCCGCGATATATCCGAGCACCGCGACTCCGCACACCACCCCAGGGCCAGTAGCACACTGTCGATCCGTGTGCCCATCAACAACCCGCGCATGGTTTCGGTCACCGGGGTGACCGGCTGATTCTCGGCGAACCAAGATCAGGGAAGGATCGGCGCCGATGGAGACGCCGGACGCCAGCTCGGCACCCAAGGCCTTCGCATTGATGTGGGGTCTGGACGAGGGCGGCAGTCGGCGGGCCGAAACGCGGGCGCATCGGCCCTTCGTAGCAGGCCTTCGACCTGGACGAAACGAACTGGGCCGAGGGCGATCTGCGGTTCGGTCTGGATCGGCTGCTCGATGGCTACGCACAGCTCGTGTGCTCGTTCGAGACGTAGCTCTACACCGACAGGTCGCGGCGGAGTTTGGCGACGTGGCCGGTGGCGCGCACGTTGTATTGGGCGACCTCGATCCGGCCCTTTTCGTCGACCAGGAAGGTGGAGCGGATGACGCCGGTGACGGTTTTGCCGTACATGGTCTTCTCGCCGAATGCGCCCCACGCGGTGAGTACGGACTTATCCGGATCCGACAGCAGTGGGAAGGTGAGTTTCTCGGCGTCGCGGAATTTGGCCAGCTTGGCCGGCTTGTCCGGGGAGATGCCGATGACCTCGATGCCCGCGCCCTCGAGGTCGGCGAGGTTATCGCGGAAATCGCAGGCCTGCTTGGTGCAGCCGGGGGTGCTCGCGGCCGGGTAGAAATAGACGATCACTTTGCGGCCGCGGTAATCGGACAGCGACACGTTCTTGCCGTCGGCGTCGGGCAGGGCGAAATCGGGGGCGGGATCGCCGGGGGAGAGTCGTTGGTTGTCGGTCACGCCTTGCACGGTAATCGAACGTCCCGACAATGGAGCCCGCGCCGACTCGGTGCGGCTGGCTAGACTCGTCGGCGAGCGCGTTCGCGGCACATCTGACACAGGAGGACACACGTGGCTAGGGATACCGAGCGGATCGAGCAGGATATCGAGGCCGCGCGGACACGGCTCGCGAGCACGCTCGACGAAATCGCCGTGCGGGCCGATCCGCAGCGCATCGCCGATGACACCAAGCACATGGTGCTGGCGAAGCTGAACGAGCCGAAGGTGAAGTACAGCCTGATCGGTGCTGCCGCGGTCGTCGTCGGGCTGGTCCTGCTCAAGATTTTCCGCTGAGCCGAAAACGACAACACCCGGTGTGGCCAGCCACACCGGGTGTTCTGCGTTTCTGGGCTATCAGACCGTCGGGCAGGCGAAGCCGTCGCCGTCCGGATCCAAATGCGGGCCGTAGCCCGGTTCCCCGCGGAACAGCGGCGCCCGACCGGCCGCGCGGGCCTCATCGCAGTTGGCGAATGCGCCACCGGCCGAGCCGGTCTGGGACATGCCCGCCGAGCCGGTGGCGGCCGAGCCGGTATCGATTGCGGATGAACCCGTTCCTGCGGAACCGGAGGGGACGTCGGCCAGGGCTGCGGGCGCCGCTAGAAAGGTCAGTCCCGCGGCGGCAACGCTGACGGTGAGCCGGCGAACGTTCATATATTCCTCTGTTTGTTTGCTGCGGTGGATGTGCGTCCAGGGGGAGACGCCGCATCCACTGTTGTGACGGGCCGCTCCGTTGTCAACCGCGCAGCTGGACAATAGGGGGATTAGGGGAAGATCACCGCTACCGCCGTCACTCGCCCAGGCGCTTGCCCGCCGAATGTTCGGCTGGAATATTTCCCATTCGTCCGGCCTGGTAGTCCGCCATTGCCTGAATGATCTCGGCGCGGGTGTTCATGACGAACGGACCGTATTGCACGACAGGCTCTTTGATCGGCTGGCCGCCGAGCAGCAGCACCTCCAGCTCGCCGGTTCGGTTGTGCTGCATCGGATCCGCGGTAAGGGTGAGCGAGTCGCCCGGGCCGAAGACGGCGAGTTGTCCTTCGCTGACCGGTCGGCGTTCGGCGCCCACCGTTCCGCTGCCGGACAACACATATGCCATCGCGGTGAACCGTTGCGGCCATGGGGTTTCCAGTTGCCCGCCCGGTGTGATGGAGGCGTGCGCGTAGGCGATCGGGGTGTAGGTCGAGCCGGGGCCCTCGAAGCCGCCGATCTCGCCCGCGATGATGCGCACCAGCGCGCCACCGTCGTGCGAGCTGACCAGCGTCAGTTCGGAGCCGCGCAGATCCTGATAGCGCGGGGTGGCCATCTTCTGCGCGCGCGGCAGATTGACCCACAGCTGGATGCCGTGGAACCAGCCGCCCGCGATGACCAGATCCTCGGCGGGCAGTTCGTCGTGCAGGATGCCGGATCCGGCCGTCATCCACTGGGTGTCGCCTTCGCTGATGACGCCACCGCCGCCGTTCGAGTCGTGGTGCACCATGGTGCCGTCCATGACATAGGTGACCGTCTCGAATCCGCGATGCGGATGCCACGGTGCGCCCTTGGCCTCGTACGGCTCGTAGGCGACCGGGCCCATCTGGTCGAGCAGGATGAACGGATCGGCCGAGCGCAGATCCATGCTCGGGAACGGGCGACGCACTTCGAAGCCCGCACCTTCGCGCTGCTTATGGGCGGTGGTGATACTGCCGACCTTGCGCTCACGTATGGCGTCGGTGGGACGGGGCAGTCGCGGCAGCACCATGATGTCGGGGACGGTAATGGCTGGCATGGGCACCTCCTGAGTTTGTTGGTGTCCATGTCAACCAAAGGTTGGCTAGGATCATTCCCGTGGTCCGATGGCTGAACGATGACGAGCAGGAGACCTGGCAGGCCTTTATCCGGCTGCGCCAGCGGCTGGACGCGGCGCTCGCGGCCGGGCTGGCCCAGGACGGCCTGTCCACCGCCGACTATGAACTGCTGGTGCCGCTGTCGGCCGCCCCCGGCGGCTGCATGCGCGCCAAGGAGTTGGCCGCCGAGGTCTGCTGGGAGAAGAGCAGGCTCTCGAAACACTTGGCGCGCATGGCTTCTCGCGGACTCGTCGACCGTCGCCCGGCCGCCGACGATGCCAGGGGGATTCTCGTCGAACTCACCCCGCAAGGACGCAAGGTGCTCGAAAAGGCGGCGCCGAACCATGTCGAACTGGTGCGCCGGATCTTCGTCGATTCCATGACGCCCGCGGAGGCGCGGGCATTGCGGTCGCTGGCCGATAAGGTGGTCGCCGAGGCGCAGGGCGGTACCGAACTCGGTTACTGAATCACCACGGTGTGATCGGCGGCTTCACCCACAGCAGCTTCTCATCGGTGTGATCGCGTTGTGCCGCAGGATGATTCGGATGGCGAGCGGCCCAGGTGTCCTTCTCGTCGAGCAGCTGGGCCACACTCGTCCAGGTTTCGCCGGTGCTCGGCGGATTCGTCTCGGCGGCGCGCGCCAACTTTCGTAGGATCGCCGCGGGCATGTCCAGCAGTTCGGCCCCGGTGATGCCGCGATCCCAGATATAGGCCGCGAGGCGGCGCGCCTTCTCGGCGCGGCTCTTCGACGCGTGGTCGGAATGGGCGTAATCGGTCATGGCGCAGTCCACATCGATGGTGGTCGGTCTGCGTCGACCCTACGACAACGCCTCCCCGCGGTCGGGCGGGGAGGCGTTGTCGAGGCGGTCTTGGATCAGTACGCCGAGTTGACGTTGTCCATCGAGCCGTAGCGGTGCGCTGCGTAGTTGCAGGCGGCGGTGATGTTGGCGACCGGCTCCCAGATGTCCCAGGCAGTGCCCTCGACGTGGTAGGAGTTGAAGGTGGGGTCGATCACCTGGAGCAGGCCCTTGGAGGGGATGCCGGCGGCGGCGTTGGAGTCCCACAGGTTGATGGCCTGGGGGTTGCCGCCGGATTCGCGCATGATGTTGCGGTAGATGCCGTTGTAGCTGCCCGGGATGCCCTGTGCGGCCATGATGTCGAGGGCGTGGTGGATCCAGCCGTCGAGGTTGTCCTCGTAGACCGGGGCCGGGGGCGGCGGCGGGGCGATGCCGGGGACCGGCGGCAGTTCCGGCAGTGCGGGCAGCGCGGGAAGTTCGGGCAGGGCGGGAATGCCCGGAGCATCGACCGGCGCGGCCGCGGGGGTGGCCGCGGGGGCGGGCTGCTGCTCGGCGACCATGGCGATGCGCGACGGAACGCTGTCGTCGGCCAGCGCGACTACGGAGGAGGTGCCGACGGCGATGATGCCGGCCGCGGCGACAGCGAGGGTGACACTGTCACGGAGCGACAGGCGGCGGAAAGCGGAGAGGCGTTTGTCGAGCATTTCGAAATCAGTTCCTTGATCGTGTCCAGAGAGGCGATCCGGCCCGGTTGAGGCAGTGCGGATCTCCGACGGGGCCCCCGGGTGGGAACCCGCCTGAATCGGTTCATATGCTGTTTTCGGGTTTTGTTTTGAAGGCCAGGCAAAGCCCTGGCGCGCGACGCGGTGAGAGCCACCCGGGGTCGGTTCCCGGCGGGTGCCGCTGTCGAGCGGGGAGAATGCGGTCACGGCTGTGGTGCCGCTGATATCTCCGGCGACCGCGGCGGGTGAAACCCATCTGCCGTGTGCGGTCGTTTTCCGACTGTGTGTGGATTGCTCCACGGTGTAACCAAACTGTGGTCTGTTTCGGACCTGGTCTCAGCTTGGTCACGGTCGGTTAATGCAAGGTAAACGAATAGTGAACGAACGGGGTTGCCGATCTTGGAAAGCCCTGGTCGTGCTCCTGGAAACCGCTTCTATGCGGGGAGTTTGCTGCTAAACGTAGTGTGATGCAGGTCACGAATTTTCACCTGTAACGCAGGCCACTTTGTCTCAATTTGGTCACCACGAGGCAGGACGGACCCGTCCGGGGGGCACCACGCGAGTCAAATTGTTACGCAATTCGGCCACCGCGGAATCGCCCAAAACGGACGCCCACTGGTCGGCGAAGTTCGCCGCCGCGGCATCCGCCGCGCGCGTGCAGGCCCATCCCTTATCGGTGAGGGTGATCAGTCGCGCGCGGGCGTCGTCGGGATGTGCGTTGCGTTCGGCGTAGCCCTTGCGCACGAGTTCATCCACCAACTGACTGGCGGCCTGCTTGGTCACCCCCAGATGCTCGGCCAACTCGCCGACCGTCGCACCGCTGGGCGCCAATCGAACGAAGGCGAACCCGTGGGTCGGCCGAATGTCGGCGAATCCGGCGGCGACCACTCCCGCGTGGATGGCGTCGGTCGCGGCCGCTCCGGCGGCCAGCAGGAGCAGCGCGAGATCCTGTCCAGGCCGCAGGGTCGAGGCGGGTTTCAGATCCGACATGACTGACATCTTGACACAGATGGGCAAGTTGCTTGACTATATAGTCAAGTTGCTTGACCAAGTGAAGGAGTAAGACATGCCTGTGACCCGTGCCGCCGAGGCCGAAACCCACGAAATGCACGGCACCCGATTCACCTCCTACATCCGCCCCGGCACGGGCAGTGTCGAACTGTGCGTCTGGCAGACCCAGGTGCCCGCGGGCTTGAAGGGTATGCCGCACAAGGTTTTACGAGAGGAGGCGTTCGTGATCATCGCGGGCGTGGTGACGCTGACCATCGACGGTCAGCCGGAGGAATTGCGAGCGGGCGATGCCGCCCTCGCTCCGGCGGGCTCGACCATCAACCTGGAGAACAACGGAACAGAAACCGCCACCCTCGTGGTGACCGTTCCGGTCGGCTTCCAAGGTGAACTGCTCGACGGAACTGTCATCAACCCGCCATGGGTCAGCTGATCGGCGCCGACCGGGCACGTGTCCAACGACACACCCGGCGTTATCGCTTCGATGGCGGTGCGTTACCGCATTGATCGAACAAAAAATCCCCCCGTCGGCAGGTGGCCGGTGGGGGGATTTTTGCTGGTGCGCCATCAGGGACTCGAACCCCGAACCCGCTGATTAAGAGTCAGCTGCTCTGCCAATTGAGCTAATGGCGCGTATCTCGCTGTGCTCCGTGTTCCGGTGCGGGACAAAGATTAACAGGCGGAGTGCCCATAAGTGAAATCGGTTTCTGACCGGGGCGGATGGGGAGTTCGCGGCCGGTGTTAACGCGGCGCGGGATGGAAGTGATCTAACCGATGAACTCGCCAGCGTCGGAATGGTTTCACGTTGGATCATGCCTTCCGACCTGGCAGAATGGCAGTGCGTGATCTTGACCGAACACCATCGGCGTTGCGGGAGGAGCGTGTGTCGGTTGGATCCGAAGCCATCGGTGCGTTGGCGGCACCGAGACTTGAAACGGGGTTGAATATGAGCGTTGGTCAGGGTCGACATCGGTTGATGAGAAAGATCACCGGACCTGCAGTCGTTTTCGCGGTGTTCGCGCTGGTCCTGACGGCATGCTCGTCATCCAACGCCGCCGACGCCACATCGGTCGCCATCGACCGCAATCCGATCACCGAACTGATGAAGCCCAAGCTGTTATCGCCGGTCAAGGACGGTGATGTTGGTGTTTCTCCCGGCATGCCGATGACGTTCAAGGTCGATGACGGCAAGTTCACCACTGTGACATTGACCAACCCGCAGGGCGCCCCGGTCGGCGGCAAGCTCGCCGCCGACGGGCGGAGCTGGGAGACCACCGAGGTGCTCGGCTACGGCAAGTCCTACAAGCTCAAGGCCGACGCGATCGGTCTCGGCGGCGCGAACTCCACCGTGCTCAGCTTCACCACCAGCTCGCCGGACAGTCAGACCAAGCCGTTTCTGCTGCCCGGCGAGGGCGAGGTGGTCGGCATCGGCCAGCCGGTCGCCGTGCAGTTCGACGAGAACATCCCGGACCGCAAGGCCGCGCAGAATGCGATCAAGGTCACCACTGAGCCGCCGGTAGAGGGTGCCTTCTACTGGGTGAACAACCGTGAGGTCCGGTGGCGGCCGGAGCATTTCTGGGCGCCGGGCACCAAGGTCACCATCGATGTGAACGTCTACGGCCGCAATCTCGGCAATGGACTGTTCGGCCAGGACAACATCCACTCCTTCTTCACCATCGGCGATCCGACCGTCTTCACCGCGGACGACAACACCAAGCAGGTGACGGTGGAGATGAACGGTCAGGTGGTGCGGACCATGCCGACCTCGATGGGCAAGGACAGCACGCCCACCGATAACGGCATCTACATCGTCGGCGACCGTTTCGATCGCATCATCATGGATTCCTCGACCTATGGCGTGGCGGTGAGTTCGCCGAACGGCTACAAGACGCCGGTCGACTATGCGACCCGACTGTCCTACTCCGGCATCTTCTTCCACTCCGCGCCGTGGTCAGTTGGTGCGCAGGGCTATTCGAACACCAGCCACGGCTGCCTGAACCTCAGTCCGGCGAACGCGCTGTGGGTGCTGCAGAACGCCAAGCGCGGTGATATCACCATCGTCAAGAACACGGTGGGTGGCACGTTATCGGGCGTGGACGGTCTCGGTGACTGGAACATTCCGTGGCCGGAATGGAAGGCGGGTAACGCCGACAATCGCTGACTGCTCGGATAGCGAAAAGGCCCCCGGCGCTCGCCGGGGGCCTTTTCACATATCGGATCAGGGGATGACCGGGCCTGCCGTGCCCGCGCAACTGAGCGTTCCGCCGACCGCGCTCCCGAGGGCGGCGCACAGCAGCGGCCCGCCGAAGAGCAGGCTCTCGAAGCCTTTCATGGCGGCCCCGGCTGATCCGGTCCCGGAGGAGCCGGTGGTGGTGGCTCCACCGGCCGATCCGGTGGTGAGCGTGCCCGAGCCGGAACTGGATCCGGTGCCCGGCTCGACCGCGATATCCGCGGTTGCGGTACCGGTGGAGCCTGCGAGCAGGGTTGCGCCGACGAAAGCTGCGATTACCGCGGAACGCATCACGAACTTGGTGTCTTTCTGATCAACCGGAGTGGCGTCCGTGCGACACCTCCCTCGTGCCCGCAGTCTACGGAGTGAAAAGGAGATCTGTCACATAATCGGCCGAGTTGGTCCGAGCCCGGGACGCAGGGGCTTGACATCCGTGAAATCGGCTGCGCCGCACTCGTTTCCGGTCAGGCGACCTGGACGTTGGCGGTTGCGCGGAATTCCTCGCCCTCGACGATCTCCGAGGTGTAACCGGTGGGGCCCACCGGCCGGTCGCCGATCAGGGTCACCCGGTGCAGCACTCGCTCGACATCGAGGTGGTCGAGGTCCTGCGGACCCAGATGTGCGGTGGCACGGTTGTCCCAGAACGCCACACTGCCCGGCTCCCACTTGAATCGGACGGTGTATTCCGGGCGAGTGAGGTGCTCGTACAGCAGTTCCAGCAGCTTGCGGCTCTCGACCGCGGACAGGTCGAGGATCCGGGTCGTGAAACCGGGATTGACGAACAGCGCCTTCTCGCCCGTTTCGGGGTGGACCCGGACGACCGGGTGGTGGGAGACGAGCAGATTCGCCTTGATCCGGCGCGACAGTTCGTCGTTCTCGTCGCCGCGCTCCTGACCGGCCAGGAACCGGTGCTCGGCGCGCAGCCCGTCGACCAGGTTCCGCAGCGGCTCGGAAAGTCCCGCGTAGGCAGCGGCCTGGTTGGTCCAGGTCGTATCGCCCCCGAAGTCCGGCACCGTTTCCGCGCGCAGCAGCGAGGCGGCGGGCGGGTTCACCGCGGCGGTGACATCGGTGTGCCAGCCCGAGTAGTAGGTGTACTGGCGCTTCGCGTACTGGTCGCGGAAGTTCTTGCCGTACTTCTGCTCGTAGCGTTTCGGGTCGATCGTCAGGATCTCGGGAAATTCCGCAGGCGGCGCGTCCTCGTGCGGATGCGCGTGGGTCAGCTCGCCGAACAGCCGCGCGAAGGCGATCTGCTCGGCGTGGCCGATCTGCTGGTCGCGGAAGAACACGACCTTGTACTTCAGCAGCTTTCGGCGGATCTTGGCGACGACGGCGTCATCGAGTGGTTGGGACAGGTCGACACCCTTGATTTCCGCGCCGATATGCCCGGCGACGGGGCGTACGGAGATTTCCGGCGTGCTCGACTCGGCGGCGGCCACATTCTCCTGAACGGAATCGCTGATGACGTTGGTCATGATCCGACCTTTCTTTTCGGTTATTCGCCGACATATTTCGGGCACGGCGAATGAAGACATTCGAACCGGAACGGATTCAGGTTCTGGGCAGTGCGTTGGTGCGTGCGATGCCGCCCGCCAAACAGGCAGTTGGCGGGCCCGATGGCGCGTCGAACTGCGCCGGAGCCAGGTCAGCGGTGACAGATTCCGTGCGGCAAGCGCATCAGGTCGACAGTGCGCCGCCGAGTGAAGAGCTTCATGGTTGACATCTCCGTATGCCTTCGCCGTGCGCAAAGGCGTCGTGCCGATGGTGTGTCAATAATGTGGCGGCCGAACCGCTCGGCACAATACGGATTTCACGATATGGAAATCAGCATGAATGCAATTCGCAAACGACTCACGGAAGATCTCCCGTCGCAAGCGTTCGGTCCGGGCCGACTCTCGTGATGCCGCGCTGGGGCGGGTGGACCAGAGTTGGCAGACCCCGGCGTATCAGCTGTCGAGGTGCAGCGGTTCCCACTGCAGCAGGTCTCTCAGCTCGGGGTCTTCGGCTCGCCAGGCGCGAAATACCTTGTGTAGGAGATCCATTCCGGTGAAGCCGTACATTCCGGTGATCCTGGCGCGGTAGTGCTCGTCCGGGCCGCCGTCGCGGAACTCGACGTCGTAGTCGACGTCGACTTCCTCGTCGGCGTCGGGATTCTGGTCTCCGACGTAGTCGAGGTGGATCTGGAAGTAGAACTGATTCGTCGGCTCACGATCGAGCCTTTCGACGATCGCGAACATCCAGCGTGCGTTCAGGCTCGCGAATAGATCGTGCACCTCGGCGTCGGTTGGATCGTCCAGCGTCCGTCCGCTCGCATCGATTGCTCGAAGTTTCGGTGCAGTCACATGAGCGATCGTAGCGTCACGGCCAATTCGGTTGCGGTGCAGACGGACACGCCACCTCCGGTGGCGATGTGCCCAATGGGGCGCAATGCGTGCGCCCCTGTTATCCGGTGATGATCGGCACCAGATATTTTCGCGCGAAGGCCTCGAGGTCGTCCTCGGATTCGAGTGTGATCGTTCCGTGCGGCTGCAGGATGAACGAGTGCACGATGCGGCAGACGATTTCGGCGCGGGTATCCAGGTCGGCGGCATCGGGTAGCAGCCCGTTTTCGACAGCGCTGCGAAGTGTGGTGGCCGTTGCCGCCACCGACATCGTGAAGATGGGTCCGCCATCGGTGGTGAGTTGCGGCAGCACGCGGTCCGGTTCCAGTGCCAGCATCCGATTGACGAGCGGGTGCGTGCGCCACCGGGTGATCACCGTGACGAAGATGTCGGCGACGAGGGTGTCGACATTGTCGTTGCGCGCGGATATCGCGCCGAGTTCGGCGAGAAACGACTCCACTTCGCGGGTCATGACCGCCCGCACCACATCGTCGCGGGAGCCGATGCGCCGATAGACGGTGACTCGATCGACATCGGCTTGTCGCGCGATGTCCTCGATCGTCGTCTTCTTGACGCCCACCTTTTCGAACTGGATGAGGGCGGCATCGAGGATGCGAGCCGCCACCGAATCGTCGATCTCGGGCTTGTTCGTCGAGGTCGCAGTCGTGGGGCTCACGTCGATGAGGATAGCAAGAAACGGACGCTGTGCAACATTCTTGAACTATTTGTTGCTGCCACATTGCCATAGAAAATGTTGCAATGTACTGTCGGTGCATGGCTGAGACTGCCGGTGCAGCGAAGCACCACTACAGCGATGAAGCGCACGCGATCAATGCTCGGGACGTCCATTTCGACTTCGAATCCGTTCCGATGCACTACATCCCGGGCGAGGTGCTGGCCACGCACATCGTCAATGTCATGCACCTTGTCCTGCCCGAGGGTGAGCGGGCGATGGCCAATTGTCTGGCCGAGGCATTGCCGCTGATCCAGGACGAGCGGCTGCGTGAGGAGGTTGCGGGGTTCATCGGCCAAGAGTCGATGCACGCCAGCAGTCACGAAGCTGCCCGTCGCCACCTGCAATCGATCGGACTCGACGTCGAGTCGTATGTGCGAAAGATCGCCTGGCTGGTCGACCGGATTCTGGGCGATCACGGACTGACCGGTCGCGCGAAGCGGGAGTGGCTCGAGGAGCGTCTCGGCCTGTTCGCCGGTATGGAGCACTACACCGCCGTCCTCGGTGAATGGCTGCTCGAGGCGGAGGTCCTCGAGCAAAAGGGCATGCATCCGACGATGTTGGACCTGGTCCGCTGGCATGGCGCCGAAGAGGTCGAGCATCGCAGCGTCGTCTACGACGCGTACATGTATGTGGACGGTGGCTATGCCCGCAAGGCGCGCACCGCGGTCCTCGCCAGTGCGACTCTGTTGCCGCTGTTCATTCTTTCGACGGCGTATCTGTACCGGAAGGACCCCGAGCCGAACAAGGGACGGCTGTGGCCGCTGCAGTTCGTGAATGCCACGGTCCGCGGTGTCATCCCGAGCTTCACGGTGTTCTTCACCGAACTGCCGCGCTATCTGCGTCCGGGCTTCCATCCGTCGCAGCTCTGCCCGATGGACACCGCGCTGCGCTACCTCGCGCAATCTCCCGCGGCGCGCGCCGCGGGCCACTGATGGGAACTGATACGGTGGCACCGGAATTCACGCCGCCCGCCAGCCTGCGTGTCCTCGGCGCGATGATGGATGCCTATCTGCGCGTGTTCGTCGCCGGTTCCGCCGCAACCGTGTTATCGCCTTCGAATCCGGTGCGTCGCACGGGATTCGAACTGGATCTCGTCGTCGAGGCGGTGCGCATCGAGGCCGAGGACGTCGTGAGTCTGACGTTCGAAGCAGCGAACGGCGGGCCGCTGCCCGCTTGGAGGCCGGGGTCGCACCTCGATGTGTTGCTGCCCTCGGGCCGTCAGCGGCAGTACTCGCTCTGCGGCAACCCGAGCGATCGTTTCCGCTACCGGATCGCCGTCCGGCGCATTGCCGACGGTGGCGGCGGGTCCCGCGAGGTGCATGATGTGTTGCGCCCTGGCGACGCGGTCCGGGTGCGCGGACCGCGCAATGCGTTCACGTTCATCGACGCGCCGTCGTATTTCTTTGTGGCGGGCGGTATCGGGATCACCCCGATCCTGCCGATGGTCAAGGCGGCCGACGCCGCCGGAGCCCGCTGGAAGATGGTGTACCTCGGTCGATCGCGGGCGAGGATGCCATTCCTCGGCGAGTTGGCGCGGCTGCGGGGTGGCGAGTTCGACATTCGGCCAGACAGCGAATTCGGCATCCCGGATGTAGCCGAACTGATCACTCGGGCGCAGGCCGGTGCAGCGGTATACGTGTGCGGTCCGCCGCCGGTGCTGGCTGCCGCGCAGCAGACGATGTTCACCGTCAATCCGACGGGTTCGCTGCACACGGAACGTTTTTCGGCGATCCCGGTCGTGGATGGCAAGGAATTCGATATCGAGCTGGCACGCACCGGCGCGACCGTTCGGGTGGGAGCCGAGGAGAGCGCACTCGCCGCGATCCGGCGCGAGCTTCCCGGCGTCGTCTACTCCTGCCAGCAAGGCTTCTGCGGCACCTGCAAGGTCGCGGTGCTCGCCGGCGCGGTGGACCACCGCGACCGAACGCTGACCGAGAGTGAGCGCGACACCCACATGCTCAGCTGCGTATCACGCGCGGCAGGCGATCGACTCGTCCTCGACCTCTGATCGTGGCGCGGAAAGGACGGCGAAGTCCGTTGACGACAACCATCAAAATGATTGCGGGCCAGCAGTTTTCGACCTTCGAGGTCGGTGATCCCGCTACCGGACGTGCGGCGGGTAGCTACCCGCCGCCGCTCGCGCTCACAACCTTCGCCCGCGGCGCGGCCATCGACACCGTTGACGACCGGCTCGTTGCGGTGCTGCACGGAAGGACCCGCTGACCATGGCCACCGAGACCGAACATCGCCACATCGTGATCGTCGGGGCCGGCTTCGCCGGAATCGGTCTGGCGATAAAGCTGCGCGAAGCCGGATTCGACGATCTCGTCATTCTGGAACGTGCCGATGACCTCGGCGGCACCTGGCGCGCGAACACCTATCCGGGCTGTGCGTGCGATGTGCCATCGCATCTGTACAGCTACTCCTTCGCCCCGAATCCGAACTGGTCGCGCACCTACGGTCGACAGGAAGAGATCCTGGCCTACCTCCGATCGGTGGCGCAACGACACGATGTGGTGCGCCATATCCGCTACAACGCGGAGATGCTCGATGCCCGCTGGGACGATACCGAATCGCTGTGGCGCGTCAGCACCGTGAGCGCAGAGTTCACCGCGGATTTCGTGATCTCCGCGACCGGGGTTTTCAGCGAGGCGAAATACCCGTCGCTGCCCGGGTTGGAGACCTTCCAGGGCACGGCATTTCATTCGTTGCACTGGGATCATGAGCACGATCTGACGGGAGAGCGGGTCGCGGTGATCGGCACGGGCGCCTCGGCCGTCCAGTTCGTGCCGGAGATCCAGCCCAAGGTCGGCGCGCTCACCCTGTTCCAGCGCTCGGCGCCGTGGATCGTGCCGCGCATGGACCGCAGGACCCTCGGCCTGGAGCGGCAGCTGCTACGCCGACTGCCATTGGCGGGCAAGGCAATTCGAGGTGGCTTTTATACGCTGATCGAAGGTTTCGGGCTGATCGGGTTCGTGGACAACCGATTCCGCCACCCGTACGAACTGCTCGGCAAGTGGCAGCTGCGCCGTCAGGTCCGCGATCCGCGGTTGCGCAAGGTGCTGACTCCGGACTACATGATCGGCTGTAAACGCGCGATCTTCTCCGACGCCTACCTGCCCGCACTCGATCGCGACAATGTCGAGGTCGTCACCGATGGCATCGCCGAAGTGCGCGCGCACTCGATCGTGACACGGGGCGGTGTCGAGATTCCGGTCGACACCATTATCTACGGCACCGGATTCCAGCCTGTCTCGGCGGCTTTCGGGCGATTCACCGGGCGCGACGGCCTGACCATTGCCGAACTGTACGAGAAGCGTCCGCAAAGTTATCTCGGCAGTGCCCTGTCGGGCTTCCCGAACTTCTTCTTCACCCTCGGGCCCTTCGGAGCGGCCGGGAACCAATCGGCGATCTACATGATCGAGTCGCAGATCGCCTACATCGTGGACGCGGTGAAAACGATGCGGGCCGAAGGCGCACGCCGCGTCGAGGTACTGCCGCAGGCGCAGGAGGCGTTCCTCGACGAGATGGCCGAACGCAGCCGCTCGACGGTGTGGCTCACCGGCGGATGTCACAGCTACTACCGGACACCGGACGGCCACAATGCGGGCCTCTACCCGAACTGGAGTTTCGAATACCGCAGCCGCACAAGCCGATTCGATGCTGACGCCTATGAGGTGAGGGCCTGATGGATATCGGAGGGCTCAACCCCCTGCGCTGGATCGGCGGCCCGACATATGACGTGCGCGGCAAGGCGGTGCTGATCACGGGTGCCGGGCAGGGCATCGGCCTGGAACTGGCGAAGATCCTGTACGCCCGTGGGGCCTCGGTCGCGTTGGTGGACATCGATGCGAGGGCCGCCCGCGCTGCGGCGCAAGCACTGGGTGCTCGGGCGTGCGCGATCGCGGCCGACGTCGCGGATCGTGAGTCGATGGACAAGGCCACCGCGGCGGCGGTGGCCGGGTTCGGCCGCCTCGACGTGGTGGTCGCGAATGCGGGTGTGGTCCCGCGTCCGGCGACATTGCGGACCATCGACGGCAGCGATTTCGACCGTGTCATCGGCATCAATCTCACCGGTGTGTTCAATACGGTGCATCCCGCTCTCGACCATGTCATCGCCGCGAAAGGTCATGTGGTGGTGGTCTCGTCGGCGGCCGCCTTTGCGCCCGGTATGGGCGGTGCGCCGTACATGATCAGCAAGGCGGGCGTCGAGCAACTCGGGCGTGCGCTGCGGGTCGAACTGGCCGCGGTCGGTGCCACGGCGGGAGTGGCCTACTTCGGCGTTGTGGAGACGGCCATGACGCATGGCACCCTCGACGAGGACGAGTTGGGGCGCGCACTCGGGAACATGCTGCCCTGGCCGCTCAATGTGCGTATTACCGCTGCCGAGGCCGCCGAGACCATTGCCGACGGCATCGGTCGGCGGGCCGCGCGGACCATCGCCCCCAGCGGCTGGGAGCCGTATGCCCTGCTGCGCGGCGCGGTGAATGTGGTGCTGGACAACCGACTTGCCCGCGATGCCGGGGTGCAGGCGCTGGTCCGGGCGGTCGAGCAGCGCAACGGTCGGGCTTCATGAGCGCCGCTCGAGGATCGGTTCGCTCCCGGATATCTCGTCGGCTGGCGGGTATGACCGTTCGTCCCGCTACCGGTATCGCTCCGGTCGATCAGTACGGAGTTCGGGTTGCACGGCAACTGCTTTCCCACGCGCTGCAGGTGCTGTGCCCGCCATTGCGCGCAACGCTCGTCGAGCAGGTGCGCAACGTAGCGGTGCGGGGCGAGTGGGTGCGCGGGCCCAAGGCCACCCGCACCGACGCGGTGATCTTCTACATCCACGGCGGCGGGTTCTTCGCGGGCTCGCCCCGAACCCACCGCGGAGTGACTTCACGACTGTCCACTGCCACTCGACTGCCGGTGTTCAGCGTCAGCTATCGGTTGGCACCCGAATACCGGTTCCCGGCCGCGCCGGACGATGTGGCGAACGGGTACCGGTGGTTGATCGAGCAGGGCTACTCGCCGGACCGGATCGTCATCGCGGGTGATTCGGCGGGCGGGTTCCTGGCCATGGATCTGGTCATCGAGAACGCGCGTACCGATGCGCCGCAACCGGCGGCGGCTGTGTTGATTTCGCCGATGAACGATCTGAGCCTGGTGATCGCGGAAGAACACGAGCGGACCAGGCGAGATGCCTTCGTATCGGTTATGCGGGCGCGGTCGCTGGTCGAGTTGTACACCGGCGGTTGCGCCGATCCACGCCTGGAATTGCGTCCGGTGCGGGGAATGTCGTTGCCGCCGACGTTGATTCAGGTCGGCGACGCCGAGTTACTGACCGCGGACTCGATCGACCTCGCCGACCGGCTCGATAGCGCGGGCGCCCACTGCGAGTTGCAGGTGTGGCCGGATCAGATGCACGTATTCCATGCCCTGGCGGCCCTGGTTCCCGAGTCGCGCTCGGCATACCGCGCCGCCGCCCGGTTCATCACCACCAACCTCGACCCCGCCGACACTATCGCGGTCTGAGGCCGCCGAAAAAGGACGATAGCTATGGCGCGCAAGTACGCCCTCGACGAATCCGATGACACATTTCTCGCTACGGCCAGCCGCCGATACGTCCATGACGTCGATCTCTCGGCCCCGCCGGGGCGGGTGTGGAAAGCACTGTGCGCCGATGACGCTCTCGTGTCGTGGTCGCAGGTGATCACCCGAGTCGAGTGGACCTCCCCGCGCCCCTTCGGCGTGGACACCACGCGGGTGGTGACATTGGCGGGCGCGGTTCGGCTCGAGGAGCGGTTCTATCGCTGGAATGTCGATGAGCGCATGACATTTACCGTCGACGCGGCCTCCGTACCGGGGCTGCGCCGCTTCGCCGAGGACATCGCCCTCGAAAAGACCACTGGCGGTACGAGATTGACGTGGACATTCGCCTTGGAAGGTGAGCCGGTTCTCCGGCCGTTGCTGTGGCTGCTCGATCCGGCCAATCGCATCCTCACCTCGGGTATCGCGCGTGGCATCGGCCGACGTGTCGGGGAAAGCCCGGTCCCGCGCGAAGCCAGGAAGTAAGGAGGCGAAATGTATCTCACACAAGGCCTGCATCGAGCCTTCCGGCAGCACCCGGACGATGTCATGCTCATCTGTGGCGAGCGGACCACGACGTTTCGGCAGGTACACGATCGGGTGGCGCGATTGGCCGGTGCACTGCGCGGACTCGGTGTGGCAGACGGGGATCGGGTGGCGATCCTGGGGCTGAACTCCGACCGCTATGGCGAATATCTGCTCGCGGTGCCATGGGCGAATGCCGTTTTGAACCCGGTCAACATCCGATGGAGCCCCGCCGAGATCATCTACTCATTGGCGGACTCGCAGACCGCCGTGCTGTTCATCGACGATGCCTTCGCGCCGATGCTGCCAGCTCTGAAAGCTGGCCACCCGGAGCTGAAGACGGTGATCCATTACGGCGATGGTTCGACACCCGAGGGCGCGCTGTCCTATGAGGAACTCGTGGCGGCCACCGACCCTGTCGAGGACGCCCGCCGCGGCGGTGACGAACTGGCAGGGCTGTTCTATACCGGCGGGACCACCGGGTTCCCCAAGGGCGTCATGCTCAGCCACGCCAATCTGATCAATTCGACACTCGGTGCTCTCGCGACCGGATATCTGCCGCACCCGGGCGCGCGGTTCCTGCACGCCGCCCCGATGTTCCATCTCGCGGACCTCGCGGGCTGGACGGCGCAGGTAATGCTCGGCGGCGCGCACATCATCATTCCGATGTTCGAACCGGAGGCCGTATTGCAGGCCATCTCCGACCATCGGGCGACCGACACCCTGCTGGTACCGGTAATGATCCAGCTCGTCGTCGACCATCCCGCGCGCGTCGACTACGACCTGACCAGCATGGAACACATCCTCTACGGCGCCTCACCGATCTCGGAGACGGTGCTCGACCGCGCGATGAAGGCATTCTCGAGCGCTGGCTTCACCCAGTGCTACGGCATGACCGAGCTGGCTCCGGTGGCGACTCTGCTGGGTCCGCGGGATCACGAGAAGGGCCTGCTCCGTGCCGCCGGTCGAGCCGCACCGCATGTCGAGGTCCGCATTGTCGATGATCTCGGCAGTGAGGTGCCGCCTGGCACGGTCGGTGAGATCGTCGTGCGCGGCGCGAATGTCATGCTCGGCTACTGGAATCGTCCCGAGGACACCGCCGCGGCGGTTCGCGACGGTTGGATGCACACCGGTGACGGCGGATATATGGACGAGGACGGCTACGTATTCGTGGTCGACCGGATCAAGGACATGATCGTCAGCGGCGGCGAGAACGTCTATTCCGCCGAGGTGGAGAACGCGATCGCGACACATCCCGCCGTCGCCTCCTGCGCGGTCGTCGGTGTGCCCGACCCCGAATGGGGCGAGCGGGTGCACGCGGTGGTGATCTGCCAGCCGGGTGTCGAGGTCACCTTCGACGAGATCCGTGACCACACAAAGGCTCTCATCGCAGGCTACAAAGCGCCGCGCAGTCTCGAGCTCGTCACCGAGATGCCGATCTCGGGTGCGGGCAAGATCCTCAAACGCGAGCTGCGCAAGAAGTATTGGGGCGAGGATGCGCGCCAGGTGAACTGATCTCGAGCAGGAGATCGACCGGGCCGGACAGCGATGTGCGGCCCGGTCGATGGCGTGGTCGCTATAGGCGTGAATGTTCGGCGGTCACTGAGCCGACCTTCCGTACCGTGCGAGGATTGCGGCGCCGATCAGTTCGGCCGACCGGCACTCGAGATACCGCGGCGGCCGGTTGGCGGGGAAGAGTTGATCGCCTGCGCCGAGCACCGTCGGGAAGATCAACAGCCGGTACTCGTCGACGAGATCGTGGTCCATCAGCGACCCGACGATGCTGAGGCTGCCGGTGATGATCACGTCGCGCCGCTGGCTCTTGACAGCCGCGATCGGGTCGCCGTCGATGATCTGCGAATTCGACCACGCCGAGACATCGGTTCGGGTGCGTGAGGCGACCAGCTTCGGAATGGCGTTCATTCGGGCCGAAAACGGGTCGTCGCGTTCGGGCCAAATGTGTGAAAACAACTCCCATGTCCGGCGGCCCAGCAGCATCACGCCGTCGTCCATGATCTGCCCGAGCTGAAACTTATCGCCCGCGGCGGTCTGCGGGCCGTGCCGGAATGCCCAACCGCCGGTGGGTGTTCCCCCGCGTCCGTCCGGGTCGGTGACTCTTCCGTCGAGCGTCATGAACTCGATGACGATCACGCTCATGGTGACTGGTCCTTTCGAAGCGATCGATGTCTCACCGGTATGTACCGGCGACACCGGGCCAACTCATCGCGGCTGGCGCAGATCGCCCGCGGAAATCGTTTCCGGCAACCCGAACAGCGCGAACACTTCTCGATCGGCGAATACGACGTTGCGTGCTATGCGGCCACCGGTGACCGTGAAGACCTGCAGCGTGTGCAGGACATGACCGCCGCTCGGCTCCGGTGCGTAGGCGGCGAGCGCAGGTTGCCCGTTGGCAGACAGCTGCCGCATCCGCCAGTCGGTGCCGCGCATATCGAAGACGCGGCGCATGAACCGCCCGTAATCCTCGCTGCCGCGGTACCACAACGGCACCGGGGGCATCTCCAGCACCGCGTCGCGGGTCAACAGCCCAACCAACGCCGCGACGTCGGCGGCCTCGAAGGCGCGCAGGTACCGGTGAATCGCCGCCTGCACCTCGGGGTCGTCGGGTTCGGTGATCTCGTCGATGTCGGCCACATCAGCCAATGCCGTGCGAGCTCGCTGCAGGGCGCTGTTGACCGCGGCGACGGTCGTGCCCAGTTGTTCGGCGACCTCGGCGGCGGTGAATTCCAGCACCTCGCGCAGCACCAGCACGGCTCGTTGCCGCGGCGGCAGCACCTGCATCGCCGCCACCAGCGCCAACCGCAGATCCGACCGCGACCCCACGTCGAACCGCGCATCGGGAAACGGCTGTAACCAGGGGATATCCGCTGCCGGTGTGAGCGGCGCGCCGGGGTCGTCGGACGGCGCGTGCAACCCGGAAGGCAACGGCCGACGAGCCCGACCCTCGAGGGCGTTCAAGCATGCGTTCGTCGCGATCCGGTACAGCCAGGTCCGCACCGACGCCCGCGCACTGTCGTACCGGTCACGAGCCCGCCACGCGCGCAGCATCGTCTCCTGCACCAGATCTTCGGCCTCATGAACCGAACCCAACATCCGATAGCAATACGCCACCAGCTCACCCCGGTAAGGCTCCAACTCCACGCCCACATCCTTCACCGCGCGACCCGCTCAGGCGACGGCTATGTGGCCGTGCCTTTGTCCTGCCGGGCTGCCTTGCCATCGGAGGATTTCGAAGAAGACCCTGGCCTGTTGCTGGGCAAGCGCGTCACCGCCGCCTTCGTCAATGACGTTGATCTGCAGCTCTGTGCCCAACTCGTTGGTTCGCCGTTGCTGTCGGTGGAATTCGGCTCGGCTGGCCTGGTCCGGCAGCTAGAACAACCGCCACCCCGTGATCGGACGCTACACTCGCTCCGCCAATCCACTACCGCGAAATCTGCGGCCGAGGTGCAAAACACCGTGCTTTCCCGAAATCGCCTGGGTTTGTGGCTGACCCGGAATGATTTCTGCTCGGCTGGTGGTTGGCGGTGGCTCCCTGTGCGATTCGGTCTCGACTTGCTGAAAGGGTCTGGTCCTCGTGGGTGTTGGCGATCGGTACTTGGTCACGTCCCCTGAGCGTTGTCGTCCTCGTGGTTTGCTGCGGGATGTCGGGGATGTTGTCGCGACGGTGATCGTTGCCGTTCTCGCGGTTACGGTGGCCTCCGCTTCCGGTATTGCGGTCGCTGAACCAGCAGACCCCTTGACACGCTTTCATCAGCAACATCTCGACTGGCGTACGTGCGAGGATGCGGCCCTGGTTGCGGAGGGCGCGGCCTGTACGGATGTCGAGGTGCCACTCGATTACGGCAGGCCGGACGGGCCGAGCATCGCGATTGCGGTCTCGCGGATCCTGGCACGCGACACAGCACACCGTCGCGGTGTGCTGCTGACCAACTCGGGCGGACCGGGTACGCCGGGGATCGATGCATTCGATCTCGTCGGTGATGTTCTCGAACCGGATGTGCTGAGCCGCTATGACCTGATCGGATTCGACCCGCGTGGAGTCGCCAGCTCCGGGCGGCACCAGCGATGCGGATGGCCGGTCGCCACCCCGATCCGCTCGGCAGGTGTCGGGTTACCCGGATTCGTCACCGAAACAGTCCTGCAAGCACGGCTGGCCGCCGATTGCCTGGTGGGTGATCGGAACTGGATGCGGCAGCTCAGCACCCGCAACACCGCCCGCGACATGGACGTGATCCGTGCAGCACTGAGCGAGGACCGCATCAACTATTACGGCGTGTCCTACGGAACGTACCTGGGTGCGGTCTACTCCCAGTTGTTCCCCGGCCGATCTGATCGCATGGTGCTCGATAGTGCCATCGATCCGCAGCGCTACTGGCTTGGGCTGCAACAGGACTGGGGTCCGGCAGTGGAATCGGCCTTCGACGACTGGGCCGGCTGGGTCGCTGTTCGTGACCAGCAGTACCACCTCGGCGACTCCGCGCCCGAGGTACGTCGTGGAGTCGAGGACCTGATCGAGCGCGCATCGCTGTCGCCGATCGTGGTCGAGGGCTTCGGCTTCGATGATCATCTCCTGCCGAACGTGCTGTGGACGATGTTGCGTGACGCGCGATTGAACGAGGCCCTTGCGGCATCGGTACGGGCCATCGCCGACGCGGCCGAGGGACGCGCACCGCAGGTGCCCGAGCAGCTGCACCAGCAGATCGAGGCCGACAAGCAGGACGAAGATTCGGTCATGGTGCAGATCTGGTGTGCGGACGCACCGATGCCCGCCGACCCCGCCTGGTACTGGAACGCGATCGAGGCGGCCCGTCCGACCCAGCCGATCTTCGCCGCACTGGCCAACAACATTCAACCCTGTGCATTCTGGCCACCGCCCGTGGAACCACCCACTGTGGTCGACAACGCCGTGCCCGCACTGATCCTGCAGGCCACCGGCGACAACCGGACACCCTACCCACAAGCTATGGCACTGCATCAGCAAATGTCGGGGTCGCGCTTGATCACCTTGACCGACACCAGGATCCATATGGTGCTGCGTCCGGGTTTGAGCACCTGCATCCTCGACACCACCAACCACTACTTCGGCAACGGAACCTTCCCGGCACACGACCGCACCTGCTTGCCCACCACACCGATCGAGTAGGCCCGGATATCCGGGTCATGCAGCGTGATTCGTGCTGGTCGTCATCCTCACTCCAGATCGAGGCGCCGCGCCGACATGCCGGCTCCTCGGACATCAACAAGTAGGCCGTGTCGCCTTGGGCAAAGTCATAACTCCTCGTGCACGCTTACGGCGCTGATCGGATCGGCCACGGCCTGACACAGCCCTGACATGTCAACTGACACCGGCTTCGGTGTTCAGATACATCACGAGATCGCGGGGCAGGCCGTGGGTGTCGTGCAGATAGTGGTAGTCGTCGTCGGTCAAGGGTCCGGTGAAACGGCTGTGGGACAAGACCTTTCGTCCGCGCTGGAGCAGCAGGTCGAATTTGCGTTCCTCATCGAGCAGGATGGTGCGCACCTGGTGGGAGTGAACAGATTGCCGGAAGCGCCCGAGGGTGTGTTCCACAAGCTCGATCGGCAGGTCCGACAGGGTGCGGGTCGGATCGTCGTGCCACAGCGTGGTCAGCGTGCGGCGGATCAAACGGCGGAGTACATGACCGCGACCGGACGGGGATGGGGTGACCCGGTCGCCGAGGACAACGATGCTGGATCGCAGATGGTCCGACAGCAGTCGCAGCGACCGTTCGTCCAGCGGGCCCCAGATTCGAGGCAGGGTGGTCAGCCAGGGCTGGAATACGTCGATCTCGAAGACGGACTGCGTGTTCCGCAGGATTCGCACCAGCCGTTCCAAACCCAGGCCGGTGTCGATGCCGGGCCGGCGCATCGGTTCGAGGCTGCCGTCGGGATGCCGCACGTATCGCATCATGACGTGATTCCACACCTCCACCCACCGGTCATCGGATGTCGGCGTGCCCTGCGGCATGTCGTCTCCCGTCCAGACGAAGATCTCCGAATCGGGTCCGCAGAGTCCGGTGGGGCCGTTGGACCACCAGTTCTCGTCAGTGGTCGGTTCGACCGGTAAGCCCAGCTCATCCCACGTGCGCCACGACTCGTGGTCAGGCTCGACCAGTTCGTCACCGCCGAACACCGTGACGTATATCCGGCCGGGGTCGATGCCGAAGCCGTCGCGTAGCAGTTCAAATCCCCAACGCAGGCTCTGCGGGCCGCCGTAGTCGCCGAGTGACCAGGACCCGAGCATTTCGAACACGGTGAGGTGGGTGTCGTCACCGACCTCCTCGAGATCGGTGGTGCGCAGGCAGCGCTGCAGGCTGGTGAGTCGCTGGCCCAGCGGGTGGGGTCGGCCCATCAGATATGGGGTCAACGGGTGCATCCCGGAGGTGGTGAACAGCACCGGATCCCCCGGTGAGGGAATGAGCGATCCGCCCGTCGTGAGTTCATGCCCGCGTTCGCGGAAGAAGTCGAGGAAGGTCTGAATGGTCTGGTCTGTGGTGATCACGGTGGTTGCTCCATCGATGTGAAATCGACCGGAAGCGACCGCACATGGCAGGTCCGGCAACAAGACCGACGCACACCAGCGGACCGTTTCCGGTCGCCGGCATGGGAGAAGAGGTCAGGCGGCAGCGACCGGCGAGCTGAGAGCTCGTGCGGCCGCGGCAGCGATTCGTGAATTGACCTTCATGGCTGCACGGTAGCAACCAGGCCGTGCCAAGACGACCGATTTATCGGCTCTTCGACCGTCAGCGGGTTCGGGTTGTGGAGCGTTGGGCCCACCAACAGCGCGTGCAGTCGCGGTGCCGAGCGAGCAGGGAGATCAGCGCGTCCGGCAACTCACCCTGCTGGCGCGCCCTCACTCAACTACCACCTCTGCTGTCGCATCGAGCTGTGTCCCAGCGCACATCTACTTCGGCTGCGGAGTCCGATGGGATGGGAGCGGGCTGCGGTTGTTCCAATGGGTTCGTACGCCTCGTTCGGGGAAGCTCACGTCTCGCTGTACGAACCGGGCGATCCTGCCGTTCTACCTGCGGAAATGAGGAAGGTGCGAACCGAATATCTCAGGATTCGGTTCGCACCCTCACATCGGGGTCCCGGATGTCCCGGCATACGAACCGGGAAATCCTGGTCGAGGGGCAACAGATCGTGATCCGGCAGGTCGGGACTGTTGTGCGGTAAGTGCTGCGATCCGATGGGCGTTCACCGCAATTCTCAGGTGCGTAGGACGAATGCGTCGAGGAGGGTGTGGAGGCGGTTGTCGCAGGACGGATCGTCGTTTATCCACGCACGGATTTGATCCACAAAATCGTCGCTGCGCCTGGTGAGGTCCGCGTACCAAGTCGAGTTCCGGATCTTATCCGACCGATTCGCGACCGCGGTGGCACGGTCGGCGAGTGCGGAGGCCTGACGGCATATGGCGATGATCAGAATGCTCCGGATACCCTCGCGCAGTAGGGGATCGGCGTAGGGCGAAGCGATGGCGGCCCGATCGATATTTTCGAGTGGGCGGGGATCGTGGCGAGCGCGTGGCGCGTGGGGCTTGCCGTTCGGGCCGAATTCATCGGGGCTGCGGTGGCTGCCCTGTATCAGCCGCTCGACGGCGAGGATTGCCGTGCGGTGCAGGAAGGTCAGTTTCTTGTCCGCGGGCAGCGCGCCGCGCATGGCGTTGCCATCTGGTCCATTCGCGGCATCGAGATGCACAACGTAGCCGCGTTTGCTGCCCGGGTGCGGATCCGCCGCGGCGGCCGCATGAAAGGCTAGATGTCCGATGAAGGTGGTCTGCGGGTAGGCGGCGGCCAGCATCTCCTGGATGCTGCCTTTGAAGCCGGTGTCGACAAGATGGACTACGGAGCCGGGTGCGCCGATCGGTATGCCGTTGTCCAGGAAGTAGGTGGTGAGCCGATGCCAAGCCGCACTGGGATCGCCACCGCCGCCCGCCCGCCGGCGAAATGGCTCGATGCCCAGGAATCTCGCGTTGGTCCGGTGCTCGAGCGCGCACAGTGCACTGTGGACCAGCGACCGCGACAGGTACATCGGGACACAATGGGCCGCATAGAGTTCGGGTGCGAGTGCGGCGAACACGTGCCCGAAGGCAAAGCCGTCACGCCCCTGGAATACGACCGCCGCGCCGGGGTCGACCCGAGTCGCCGCAATGATTTCCGGCAACATATCGACCGCGACCTTGGTGATGAACGGCGCAAGGTACCGCTGTGCGACCGCGGCGGCATCGTGGAAGACGCGTGTGCGCTCGGGCGAGTCCAGGTCGAAAGCAGCGGCAAAGATGTTGTATGTCAACGGATCCAGTCCGAGCGGGGTGGTGTTCATCGCGTTACCAGCAGGCTCGTCGCCTCGGCGATCCTGGTTACCAGGATATGGATCGCGGCTGTTGTCTCCGGTGCGGCCGTACGGTTCTGCTCGATGGTTTCGATCAACTCGGCGAGCGCTTCGTGCACGACGTCGAGCGCGGCACTCATCAATCGAATGTTGATGTCCGGACGGTCGGGTCGCGGTGGTCTCGTAGCGAAAGGGCTCAGCGGTGATGCCGGGGTAGTAGGCCGGTAATTCGTGGGGGCCTGGTGGATCGGCGGTCGGTAGGAACCCGGAGCAATCGGAGGGGAACTGGGACGAGTCTGGTCGGGGGCGGGGACTCGTGTGTCGGAGCCCGGCGGGGGCGTTGCGCTGACCATGTGTTTCGGCATGGACGTAGAGTCGGTTCGATGGCTGATGTCCGGCAATCGTGTCCGGCGACCGCCTGCGCCGGACCGAATGCCCGGCGCCGGGTGAGCCGCGGTGATGTCCGGCGGTTTCGTCCGGCGCTGGCCGGTTGTTTCGGAGGTGGGTGTGACTCGTTCGGGAGGCGGCGCCCGGGCCCGCTTTCACGCGGCGGTCGATCGCGCCGTGCGCCACCTCGGGGGCGACCGGAGCGCCGCAGATCTCAGTGGAATCAGCAAAAGCGTGTGGTACGACGCCAAACGGGGGCGGGCGATTCCGGATCGGTCGACCACATGGCCCGCGATGCGTGCTGTCCTGGCCGGTATACCCGCAGCGGTCACCAAGGTGGAGGACTGGGACGAGCTGTACATGAGGGTTCTCACCGACAGCGGTCGTCCAGTGACCGCGCCGGTGAAGGACCGCCGCGAGCGGGCGTCGGCGGCGCCGCGCCAGTTGCCGCCCGGGGTGCGGGGATTCGTCGGGCGCGCCGACCAGCTTCGTCTCTTGGACGAGTTGCTGGCCGAGCCCGACGATGCCGGAATTGCGATGGCGGTGGTCACCGGGCGACCCGGTGTGGGGAAGACGGCGCTGGCTCTGCGCTGGGCAAGTCTGCGCGCCGGCAGGTTTTCCGATGGAATTCTCTACGCCGATCTTCGAGGGTGGAGTGTCGGTGGACCGGCGCGACCCGAGGAGGTCCTGCCCGGATGGCTGCGCGCCTTCGGCGTGGACCCGGCCACGGTCCCCGATGACCTGCACAGTCGTTCGGCATTCCTGCGGACTTTGTTGGATGGCAGGCAGGTTCTGATTGTGCTGGACAATGTCCGCGACGAAGACCAGGTGCGGCCGCTGTTGCCCGCCGCGTCGTCCTGTGCGGTGCTGGTGACGAGTCGGCGCGAGCTGACCGGGTTGGCGGTCCGCCACGGCGCCGAGGTCGTGCGTGTTCCGTGTCTGTCCGACGACGAGTCGCTGACCCTGCTGCGCGATTCACTCGGCGACCGGGTCACCTCGGGTGAGGAAAACACATCGACGTTGATCGCGAAATGCGCGGGGCTGCCGTTGACGCTTCGCATCGTCGCCGAGACGGTGAAGGCGCGGCCCGCGGTGCCGCTGGCCTCGTTCGTGGCCGACTTGGCCGACGATCGCCGACGACTCAGCGTTTTGGAGAACGAGGATCCTGGCTCCGATCCACGCACCGTCGTCTCGTGGTCGCACCACAAGTTGCGCGAAGATGTGGCAACGACTTTCGAACGGCTCGGTGTCGTCCCGGGCACCGGTGTCCATATCGATGCGGTCGCCGCAGTCGCGGGCGTGGACAGGGAGACCGCTGTCCGGCATCTGCGTGTACTAGACCGCGCGCACCTGGTCTCCCTGACCGACGACCGCCGGATCGAACTGCACGATCTCGTGCACCGGTATGCCGCCGAGGTCGCCGAGAGCCCAGCTCACGAAATGCCGACGGGCGTGGCGCGGCAACGGCTGTTCGAGTACTACCTGCACACGACCTCCCTGGCCGATGAACTCATCGAGCCGCTGCGCTACCGCCTCGAATTGCCCACGAGCACAGTCGAAGTGACATCGTTGGGCACATCGGAGGAGGCGTTGTCGTGGCTGGATACCGAACTGTCGACGATGGTCGCCCTGTGCGCGCAGGACTATCCGGCGCTCGATGCGGCTCGTTGGCAGCTGGCATTTCTGCTGCGCGGCTACTTCTTTCGCGTCAAGCGGCTGTACGAATGGGTCGGCAGCCATGAACACGCGGTGCGGGCCGCGGTCCGATCCGGTGACCAGCTGGGCGAGGCGATGACGCGCGCCAATCTCGGTGTGGCGTGGCACAAACGCGGCGACGACGACGCGGCTATGGCGCAATACCGTATCGCGCGTGGACTTTTCGAAAAACTCGGTGATATTCACGGGTTCGCGGGCACATTGGCGCACGAGGCGGCCGTGTGTCGTCGCCGCGGCGAGTTCGCCGAGGCGATACGACTGGACCTGGCGGCGCTCGAGATCTATCGCCAGGTCGGGACCCGTCGTAACATCGCGATAACCCTGCGCGGACTGGGGATGTCGGAATCGTCCCTGGGACATGCCGACTCCGCCGCCGAACATCTCGAGCAGTCGCGCGATCTGTCGCGTGAGTTGGGCATGCATATGGATGCGGCCCGGGCGGCGAACGGGCTCGGGTGGCTGTATCTGCGCGTTGGGCAAGCCAGGACGGCCGAGGAGGCGTTCGCCGACGCGATCGAATCCGACGCCCGATCCGGCGGCCGGTACGAGACGGCGATGGCGCTGCACGGGTTGGGCGCCGTCGCGCGATCACAGGGCCTGGGCGAGCAGGCCGCGCGGCACTGGACGCGGGCGTTGGCGATGCTGGAGGATATGGGCTCACCGCGCGCCGCCGAGGTGCGTGCCGATCTGGCCGGCCTGTCACCCGCATGAGGGGATCGCTCAGTCGGACTCCGCGAGACGCTGGGTGATCCATTCGTAGATCAGGTTCGCGATCCGCACATCGTGCGGCCCAGCGTCGCCGGTCTCGGCCGCATCGGCCAATCCCTCGTAAGCGTCCTGGGCGAGCGCCGCGGCCGCCTCGAGCTGCCCGTCGAGGTGATCGGCGAATGCCAGCGCGTAGGCCAGATAGCCACGCCCCACCAGGGTGCGCGGGTCTTCGTCACCGTAGGCGTCGGCGCGCTGCGCGTGCAGCGCCATTGCCGCTTCGATCAATTCGATCTCGTCGTCCACGCCGTCACCATCGAGGCGGACCCCATCGACACCGGTTGTCTCCGGCAGGTCGGCAGACTCGCGATCGGCGGCGGTGATACCGCGCGAGCGCCCCCGTATGAGGTTCGTCACCGTTCTTTTGGTGTCAGGGTGATCGGGGCCTTGATGCCGGAGACGCCGCAACAGCAGCGATTCGAAGGTGTCATTACCGTCGCTCATCGATCTCCTCTCGCAGGATCAGCAAGTTCTCCATGGCGTCCAGGGTCTCGGGATGTTCGGGCCCGAGCGTCTGTTCGCGCTGCCGGTAGACGGTGATGATCAGCGGCAAGGCCGACTCGTGGTCGCCCAGCGCCCGATAGCTCAGCCCGAGGCCTTGCAGCGCGTCCAAAGCGTCTCGGTCGTCGGGGCGGGCGATGCGACGCCAACGGTCACAGGCAAGAATCCACAGCCGGTGTGCGACCCTTCGATGGAAGTGCTTCTGCTGCGGTGAATCGCCGAGGTGGCCGCGCAAGACCGCGAGATTGTTCCAGGCGACTACCGTTTGACGGTGCGTGGGCCCGAGCTTCCGGTGGCGTCGCCGACCTCGGAAGACCCGCACCTGGGAATTGTATGCCTCGTCGTGGCGCCCCATTATGTGTTGCAGGACAGCGAGATTGTTGAGTGCGATCAATGTTTCGGATGCTTCTTCGCCGCATTCCGCGCTCAGCAGGTCGACCAGGCGACGTTTGAGGGTCGCCGCTGTCGTGTGCGCACCGGCGAACTCGTGGGCTACCGCCAGCCCGTTGAGTGCGACACAGTGGGTGTACACACCGACCACATCTATCGGGCAGGCGTCGTAGAGCAATTGGTAGATCTCCAGCGCTCGGCGGTCGAAGTCGATGAGGACCCGACCTGCCTCATTGAGCAGGTAGCGTTCGTCCTCGCCCACCAGCCAGCGATCGCCCGCCAGGCCGAATCCGGCGATGGTGCGAACGTGCGGAAGATACCTGCGGACCTGCGGGTGCCGTTCGCTCTCGTGGGTGTTCTCCACGGCCGCGGTGAGTTCGGTCAGGGCCGCGTCCCGGAACTGTTTGCGTCGGGTCGGTTGAACCAGCAGGCGGATCGCGCGTGTCACGAGTGCGTGCATCCGGTATTCCGAGCCGTCCGGTTCGAGCAGGGCGCGCGCGGTGGCGGTCGCGATGCCCGCGGTGAGATGCTGCTCGCCGGCGTCGCTCACCGAGGCAACGGTCGTGGCGAGCAAGGCGCGCGGGATCGGCGCCGCGGCGAATATGCCTGCCGCGCTCACCACATCCGAGCCGGCGCGGTCGAGCGATCGGAAGGACCGCGCCAGGGTGCGGCTGAACGGAACTGCGCAGCCGGCGGGCAGACCCGTTGCCCACTGCGCCCTTTCGAGTTCATCGGGTTCGGTGGAGGACAATTGCGTGAGCAGACCCGCGTACCCGGTGAAATCCTCGGTGGTGGTCAGTCCCGAGGCGATGGTCAGGCCGAGGGGATGCTCGCCCAACATCGACACGATCTCGCGGACCGCACCCGCCTCCGTCGGTTCGGCGCGCCGATAGGCGGTCAGCAGATCCGCACCGGAGCCGGGATCGAGCGGCCCCAACGCGACGGTCGCCGAGGCGAAACGTTCGGGATTGCGTGTGGTGACCAGTGTTCGGCCTGCCGCGGTGGGCGCGCACATCGCGAGAACGTCTTCCGGGTCCGCTGTTGTGGGGATGTCGTCGAGAATCCACAGATAGGGTTGCCCCAGCTGTTCGAGTCTCCCGACGACCTCCTGCGGTCCCGCGACCTCCAGCTTCTCGGCGATCGCGGCGAGGTGTTCCCGGTAGCGGCTCCACAGCGCGTACTGCGATTCGGAGACCGTGCTGTCGTAGCTGCCACCGAAGTCGAGTACGAAAACACCACCGGGATGGTCTCGCCCGAACACGCGCGCATAGTGCAGGCACACCGAGGTCTTCCCCTGTCCGCCCGCACCGGTCACCGACACCACGGGCAGTCCGCGATCCCGGTTGCGCTGTCGCGCGCGCAATCCGGAGTGGATGTCCCACAGCTCGGCGTATCGCCCACGGAAGAATCGCTCGGTCGGGCGTTCGCTTGGATACCAGGCCAACTTCGGCATCTGCGTCGGGGCATCCCCGAACACGCCGGTGTGGTCGCGTACGTTGGCGACGATCTTCTCCACCAGGACGGCGGGTGGCAGGCCCCCGAAGGGCAGCCGGTGGACGGTGAGTTGCTTGGGCCGCACATCATCGGGCGAGATGCCACGCGCGATCGTCATCACCCGCGAGGTGTCCCCATCATCGAGGTAGTCCGCGGCCAGCAACGCGACGTGCAATTCCTCGCGACAGTGTGGGCTGCGCGGGAAATTCTCGGTCATCAATGCGACCAGCGTGCGTGAGTGTGCCAGCGCGTCGGCGATCGAGGTCGACAGCGGCGCCCAGTCCTCGCCGGTGATGACATCCAGGAAGACCCGCATTCCACGTTTCACGAGTTCGGAGCGGAGATCGTCGGCGAAGCGGAAGTCTTCGAACTTGTAGCACAGGAATACGTGATAGAAATCGGGTGCGGGGTTGGTCATCGGACACGTGTGATGGGTGATAACGAACGACTTCGTGTGAGCGAGTTGATCCCGAGACGGCGCGGCACCGGGCAACTGTAAACCGCACCGATGTCTCGAGCCGCCCCGATCAGCATCACCCGATTCCGAGAATCAGGAAATCGTTGTGGAGAACGCCCAGTCGGTGATATCAATCGAGCAGGTGCACGACGGTAGCGATGGCGCCGACGAATGCGATGCCCAGATGCGCTACCACCCACAGATGTTCGAGCCTGATCCGGGAAAGCACCTTGTAATTGTTCTCGTGCTGCCTTCGGCTGGCCGACCAGTCCTCCTCTAGGCGCAGTGCGGGGTACAGGTCATCCAGTCTGCGCCGCAGGGCCTGCGCACCGTCCATATGCATCTTGAACCGCTCGAAGTACTTGGCGCAGATGACGGCGCCGAACAAACCGAGCAGGCATACCGCGAACGCGGCACTCGCCGTGACGTACCGATTGCCGTGCCCCACAGCCACATAGGTCATGCCGCCGACCGCGCCGATCACCACGACAATCGTCATGATCGCCCGGTGGTTCTCCGACTGCCTGCCTTGCGTGCGCTGCTCATGCCACATGCGCAGCAGAACCTCGGCGCCTGCCGCCGTGTCCGCGCCCAGATGGCTCGCCGATGAACCGTTGTCTTCGGCGACACGGGCATCGACGGCGGTTTTGTTGGTCGGATTCGCCGGCGTGGGCGCGATCCCCCACGGGGACATCTGCTCCTGTACCCGTTCCCATCTGAGCCGCCACGTGCCGATGTCGGCGCCGCACGCCTTGACGAAGGCTTCGGTCGTCTCCCAGGTCGGGAGGTGATCGCCACCGGCGGCCTCCGAGAGCGCCGTCCGCGATCGACCCGTCATACGGGCCATTTGCAGGTATTTCGGATCACCTGCCCCGGCGCGTAACTTGCGCAGCTCGGCGGCGAATGCCTGAACAGGTCCAGCCGAGGGGTCGAGCGGACGCTCCGGGCGCGGCATGCGCGATCCTCCAGGTGCCTGAGGGGTGTACCTCGAATTCTATCCCGCCCTGCCCGACGAGGATTCCGCCGTGGACCTCGCGCCATCGCGGTCGATCCCCGCCGAATTGTCCGTCGCGGGAGTCGGTTGTCCGCCGCCGCTGCTCGGACAACGTGCGCCTCGGTACACATGGAGCGGACAGCCCCATGCCGGGTCCCGGTCGGCGCCCACGAGGCCTCCGTATCCGAATCCTCATGGCGGACGGGCTGTACCGGAATCTATGTCAGGAGGGGCGCGAGGATGACACCACGTGCAAGACTGCTCAGTTGTTTCGAAATCCCGCCGAAAGGCCCGAGTCGGGAACGGGCCGCCAGCGATGTCGGTACGGAATCTCGTCCCCTGGGGTCGCTGAGCGATTTCATCCACGATGAAATCGGCGCGTACAACGACGCGATTCACAGCGGCAACCTCTCCGCGGAAGCTCTCTGGGACACGGTGACGGCTCACTTCACTCGGGATGCCGAAAAGGCTTGTCAGAGCTACCTCGATCCCACCTCGAGGGTGCCGCGACGGATAGCCTCCCTGGATTTGGCCTGGGCGGAAAGATCATTGAATATCGCATTCCAGGGAAGCGCCGAATACAAATCGCGACGAGATGGCAGCCGTTTCTTCCGCCGGGCGATCGAGTTGGCATCCATCGAAGGACGGCATCCCTTTCTGGCCTGGTCGGACATCGCGAGCCAGCACCCGATCGATGATCCTCGGACGTTTCTGGCCGCTGGGGAGGATCGCGACCAGGAGATACTCATGTACCGGATTCAGAACGGCATAGAAGCGGTATTCGAGCATATTCTGGGCTCGGTGCCCCGGCGCGGCGCGCCTGCCCGCGAGGTGCTCGGCTGGCTGGACAGCTGCGTCGGCGACCTCGACGCGGTGGTCGCTTCGATGATTCACCTCAGCCGAGTCCGGCGCATCGGCCAGTTCTACCGCCTCGACCGGTTTCTGAGCCCGCACGGGGAAGTGCGCGGTCACGGGACCGGCGCCTTCTCGATCTGGACGTTCGTCCTCGGGGTCTTTCTCTGCGAGAACACCAATCTGACGCAACGGATCACGGACCCGCGCAACTGGCCTGCATTCGACAGGGACGCCGACGTGTACGCGGCGCAGATCGCCGACGGCGCCTTGCGGACACTGCCGGCGATCGTCGCCCAGTACAGCGGAACGGGTCATGCCATCGAGATCGGTTTCTTCGCTGATCAGGTGCAGAAGAAGTTCACGCAGTTCTTGCAGAGCCATCGCGGGGCGATGCGCAAGCATTCGCCCACATCTTTCGCCTACCCGGCGCCTTCGGTTCCGCACGTGACGAATGCGCACGCGATCGATTCAGCCATCGATGACTGCCGACATGCCCGAGTCACCTAACCGAGAGGCAGCGGTATGAGGTTGCGGAATCTCTACCCCGGCATTGTGTCGGTGTCGATGGATCGCCATGAGAAGGCCGTCTTGCAGGATGTGAGCCGCGAGATAGAACCGGTGCTGCCGACTCTGGGCGAGGCGGAATTCTTGGATCTGATGGCAGTGGTCGGCATGTCACGGAGGGGAGATCTGCCGGCCATGTCCGACCTGTTGGCGCACCTGTCGGAACATCGGGGCGCAGCGGTCGTGGTATTCGAACTCGGCGCAGACACCACGGCTGCGGTCGGACCCACGCCCGACCACTATCACGGTGGGGGGATTCACAACCTCTACGCCGCCGATATCCTGCGCGGACTGATCGTCGGACTCGCCGGTTGGTACGGCTATGGGTACTCGACACAACAGCACGGCGTGGTGCACAACGACGTGATCCCCGTGAAAGAAATGGCCGATATACCGGAGGTCAGCGCTGCGGTCACCGAACTCGGATTGCATGTGGAGGATGCCTCGTTCAATCTGGGCGACGGACTCGATATCAGCCCCGACTTTCTGACATTGCATTTCTTCCGCAACGACGATCTGGTTCCGACGATACTGTCGATCCCCGATTGGTCCGACCTGGCGCCGCGCACGATGGACCTCTTACGCAAAGAGTGGTTCTTCAATCGCACCAACCCGGGACAGGGCGGCGCGGCCAACGATCCGTCCGTGTCGGTGGCGATCTGCTACGGGCCGAGCGGCAACCCTTGGATCCGGCTGAATACGGGGAATGTCGAGGTCGCGGCATATGAACCCAGGCATGCCACGGCTCTGCTGGAACTGGTCGAGAACATCAGGCGAAACAGGGTCGCGCTGCCGTTTCGGCCCGGTCAGGTGGTAGTGATCGACAATCGCCGCGTCCTGCACGGTAGGCGGGCATATCGAGTCGGCGCGGGACCGCGCTATGACGGCACGGACCGCTGGCAGCGTCGGCTCGCCTGCTGTCGAGACCCGGCGCGCCTGCGGCAATTCGAAATCCGTCCACGAGTCGTGGACCCCCGCATCCTGCTGGAAAGTGCGGCCGACAATTCGAGGCGAGGAGTAATTCGAACCGATGAGCGACACGCGGGATTTCCGGACCGCCACACGTAGCGAGCCGCGTCACAAAGACCTGTTGATCTCCTACGACCCGGCCGTCGAAGCGTCATATTTCGAGCACGACTTCGGGCTTTTCGTCCTAGAGGGCAGGATCGTCCAGGGGGAACCGAATGCCCACCCCTGGATCCTTTCGGTCCACGGCGCACGCGCCGATTACACCAAGGCTGATTTCGTAACCCTGGGCCTGCGTGACCGTGGCTATTCCACCCTCGGCATTAGCCTGTCCGGGCACAGCGCCGCGAGCGGGGTTCCGCTGCGCGAGACAACACTCGGGAGCAACATCGCCGAGGCCGAGGCGTTCTACTCCTATCTCGACACCACGCGAAAACGGAAGATAATCGCCTACAGCCTCGGTGGCACGCCCGCCGTAAAGGTGCTGGGCGCCCACTCCGACGAGGTGGACCGGATCGTGCTGTTCGGCCCGGGCATGTATGACACCCGGGCATACCTGGCGCCGTTCGGCAGGCCCTTCGGCAGTGTGATCCGAAGGCCCTTCAGCTATCTCGACAATGATCTGCTCCCGATTCTCCGGAAATACCGGGGCAGGCTGTTGCTCATCATGGGCGAATACGACGGCCTCGAGCCGACCGAGTTCGGGCTTCCGGCCGGCGGTGCGGTCGGGGAGATGACCATCGACGGGGTGAAACGGTATAGCCCCATCCCCCGAGAGGTCATCGACCTGATATACACCGCGGTTTCCCCGGCGAGACGCGGCATGATCGTGGTACCCGGCGCCGATCACGCGGTCGTGCCGTGGTTGCGCGGCCACCCCGAACAGGGCGCCGCCCTCCTGGACGAGATAGCCGACTTCCTCCGGGACTGATGGCCGGACGCGGCCTGTGCTCGGCTCGCGCGGTCGGTGGCTGTTCGTACCCGCGGGGTCGAGCCGGCGGAACGAGTTACGTCGTTTCGCGAGCCAGTCGGCGTGCTCGACGATCGCGTCCGCCTCCTCCCGGTCGGCCAGGAGATTGGCCACAGCTCGAGCCTTCGGACGGAGTCCGCGTCGTGAGCCGGTGGGGAGCATGTCGGTCAGCAGCGATTCGAGTGCGCTGCTCAATCGGCGCCGAGAAATCTTCGACTAATTCTCGCTGGATCACTCAATGAAACGAAGGCACTGATCGAGGAGTTGGCAGTGTGGGTAACGGTCACTGCCTCGAACTGGCTGGTGCCGGTCTTCCAGATCCCGATGGACGACAGGATCGACGGCGAAGAGTCGTTTGGTCATAGTGTGCGAACCACCCCAGGGGGTGGTTCGCACACTATGACATCGGGTGGCTGACGGGACTCGAACCCGCGACACCCAGGATCACAACCTGGTGCTCTACCAGCTGAACTACAGCCACCATGCTGGTTATGTACCAGCGCGGTAGATATTAGCGTGTTACCCCCGCCAGTCCCTAATCGGTTTCTGACGTGCCGTTTTGTGCGGCCGCGTCGGCGCCCTTCGCGGTACCGCTCAGTTCGTTCGCGATGGCGGCGATCTCGCCCGTCGACGGACCGGGGGTGGGGACGAAGGCGGTGCGTCGGTAGTACTCCAACTCGCGGATGGATTCCTTGATATCGGCGAGGGCGCGGTGGGTGAGCCCCTTCTCCGGCTGGCCGAAGTAGATGCGCGGGTACCAGCGGCGGCACAGCTCCTTGATCGAACTCACATCGATCATCCGGTAGTGCAGATGCGAATCGAGCGCGGGCATATCGCGGGCGATGAAGCCACGGTCGGTTGCGATCGAATTGCCCGCCAGCGGGACCGTGCCCGCGGTCGGGGCGTATTCGCGGATGTAGTCGAGTACCTGCTTCTCGGCGTCGGCGAGGGTGACGGTGGAGCGGCGCACCTCATCGGTGAGGCCGGAGCGCGCATGCATATCGGCGACCACCTGCGGCATGGCGGCTAGGGCCTCGTCATCGGCGTGGATGACGATATCCACGCCCTCACCGAGAATATTGAGGTCGCTGTCGGTCACGAGCGCGGCCACCTCGATCAGCTTGTCGCTGTCCAGGCGCAGGCCGGTCATCTCGCAATCCATCCACACCACGTATTTATCGGACACCCGAGCAACCTTAGCTGTGTTTATTGGTGCTGCCTTCGGCATCGGCGAATGCTCGCTCTCGCTTCGCGCGAAACCGGCGGTTGTGCCGGTGCCTTCTGCGTAAGAAGTGCACGTCACCAGCGGGTTGGTCCTGCTCGACCGCAGGGTCGGCGATAGAGTTTGCGAGAGATCGGCGTAGGCGTTTTCGGCACGACAGCTAACACTGCGGAAGCGGTGCGGAGTCAGACCAGACGGAGGACGCGCCATGAATACAGGGTCGCGGAGCGATTCGATCGGGGGCGGTGGTCGGGAGACGGGCGGGCCGACCCCTCAGGAGAAGGCGGCCGCGGCCAGGAAGGCAGCCGAGGAGGCGGCGCGCGTCGCGGCGGAGGCGGCCGCGGCGGCCGAAGCCGCCGAGCGCGAGTTGGCGGAACAGGAGGCGGCGGCCGCGACCGCCGATCCGAATGCGGCGCATGCGGTGGCGCAGGCCGGTGCCGTACAGTCGAGGGTCGCCGCGACGGCCGAGACCGCCGCCGCCAGTGCCGCGGCGGCCGCAACCGCGAACGCGGCCGCAGACGAAACCGCCAGGGCCGCCGAGCAATCCGTGGCCCAGCAGATCGCCGCCGGGTACGCGTTCGACGGAGTCGCGCTGGAGCTGGGCACCATTGTCGTCGACGGTGCCGTCGATTCGACTGCGCGCGTGCGGATTCCGATGCGCACCATGAACCGGCACGGCCTGGTCGCCGGTGCGACCGGTACCGGTAAGACGAAGACGTTGCAGGGTATCGCCGAACAGCTCTCCCGGGCCGGTGTGCCGGTGGTGCTCGCCGATATCAAGGGCGACCTGTCGGGGCTCGCGCAGCCGGGTCAGGCGAACGACAAGCTCAGCGCCAGGGCGGCCGAAACCGGTGCGGCGGACTGGGCGCCGGCCGGATTTCCGACCGAATTCGTCTCGCTGGGCACCGGCGGAGTCGGGGTGCCGATTCGCGCGACCATCACCGCATTCGGGCCGGTGTTGCTCAGTAAGGTGCTCGGCCTCAACGAGACCCAGGAATCCACGCTCGGGCTGATCTTCCACTGGGCCGATAAGGCGGGGCTGGGCCTATTGGATCTGAAGGATCTGCGTGCGGTTATCACCCATCTCACCAGTCCGGAGGGCAAGGAAGATCTCAAGGGCATCGGCGGGGTTTCGGCGGCGACCGCGGGTGTCATCCTGCGCGCGCTGGTGAATCTGGAAGCCGACGGCGGCGATACGTTCTTCGGCGAGCCGGAACTGGATCCGGCGGATCTGCTGCGCACCGCGGGCGGACAGGGTGTGATCACGCTGTTCGAACTCGGCGCCCAGGCGGCCCGGCCGGTGATGTTCTCCACCTTCCTGATGTGGGTGCTCGCCGATCTGTTCCAGACCCTGCCCGAGGTCGGCGACATCGAAAAGCCCAAGCTGGTCTTCATTTTCGATGAGGCGCATCTGTTGTTCGCGGATGCCTCCAAGGCATTCCTGGAGCAGGTGGAGCAGACGGTCAAGCTGATCCGGTCCAAGGGCGTGGGCGTATTCTTCTGCACCCAACTGCCCACCGATATCCCGAATCCGGTGCTCTCCCAATTGGGCGCGCGCATTCAGCACGCACTGCGCGCCTTCACCCCCGACGATCAGAAGGCGCTGTCCAAGACGGTGCGCACCTACCCGAAGACCGGGGTCTACGACCTGGAGAAGGCGCTCACCTCGCTGGGCACCGGTGAGGCGATCGTGACGGTGCTCTCGGAGCAGGGCGCCCCGACTCCCGTGGCCTGGGCCAGGATCGCGCCGCCGCGCTCACTGATGAACACCATCGGTGACGACCAGATCACATCACGAGCGCTGTCGAGCGCGCTGTCCGCCAAATACGGCCGGACCATCGACCGCGAATCGGCCTACGAGATCCTGGCCGCGAAAGTTGCTGCGGCACAACAAGAGATCGAGCCGGTTCCGGCACCCGGCCGCGCCCCGAAAGCGGAGGAGTCGGCGGCCGAGCGCATCATGAGGAATCCGGCGGTGAAGAGCTTCCTGCGTTCGGCCGCCACCGCCGCGGGGCGCGAGATCAGCCGCAGCATCTTCGGCACCCGTAAGCGTTGAGGGGCACCACCCGAATGAAAATCCGGACCCGCTGATCTGCCGTAGGCGGGTCCAGTCATTTTCGAGTAGCAGGTACTCGATACATCGTCGCTGGTCAGCGCTACTTTCACGGTGGTGTTCGGGCGGTGACAGTAAGGAGTCGTCATGCCTACCGCAAACTTCGGGACCAAAAACGATCCCGGTTTCGAATTGCAACAAAGTCCGGACCTGATCGCGGTCCGAACCCAGAACAAGCGCCCGATTCCACGCTCCATCGGGTCGGTCCGCACGCCGCTGAGCGGTGAACTCGATGACGCGGCACTGGTGGTGTCCTATCCCGAGGCGGGCGTGCAGGTCTATCGGGTGCCGCCGGATTCGCGGTCGGTCGCCGCGCGCAAGTCGGTGCTGGCCGCCGCGCCGGAGGTGCGTTTCGCCGGTCATGTGCTCGTGGATCCGGTGAGCGACGAGCCGGTGCTGTACACCGAGAACATCTTCGTGAAGTTCACCGACGACGCGAAGCCCGAGCAGTGTCGCAGGGTGCTCGACGAGGCGGGGCTGCGGATCAAGGAAACCGTGACCTATGCGACCAACGCGTATTTCACCAGCGCGGTCGAGGGGACCGGGCAGCAGGTGTTCGATATCGCGAACGGGCTGCTGAGCCGTGATGATGTCGTCTATTGCCATCCCGAGTTGATTCGGCGGCGCTCCCGCAAGACGATCTTCCCGCAGCAGTGGCATCTGAAGCCGACCACCATCGGCGGCACAGCGGTGAACGCGCACGCGAATGTGGAAGCGGCCCATGCGATTACGCGCGGCGAAGGCGTGACTGTCGCGCTCATCGACGACGGTGTCGATATCGACCACCCGGAATTCGCCGGTGCGGGCAAGGTGGTCGCACCGCGCGACGCGACCTTGCAGACCAGCAATCCGCGCCCGCGCGATTCGAACGGGACCGGACCCCGGGACGGCGATAATCACGGCACCGCATGCGCCGGTGTCGCCTGCGCCAACGGCACGCTCGGCGCCTCCGGTGTGGCCCCCGACGCCCGGCTGATGCCGATTCGGCTCGCCTCCCAACTCGGCTCCCAGGCGGAGGCGCGCGCCTTCGTGTGGGCGGCCGACCACGGCGCCGACGTCATCTCCTGCAGTTGGGGCCCCGCCGACGGCGTGTGGTTCCGACCGAACGACCCGGCGCACAATCAGGTGGTGCCGCTACCGGCCAGCACACGCTTGGCGATCGAGCATGCGGTGACCAACGGTCGCAATGGCAAGGGATGCGTCGTGCTGTTCGCCGCGGGCAATGGCAACGAGTCCGTCGACAATGACGGCTACGCGAGCTTCCCGAAGGTGATCGCCGTCGCGGCCTGCAACGACACCGGAAAACGCAGTGTCTACAGCGATTTCGGCAAAGCGGTCTGGTGCGCGTTCCCGAGCAGCGACTTCGGGCATCCGCCGTTGCATCATCCCGACGCCCTGACGCCCGGCATCTGGACCGTCGACCGGCGCGGTGCCGCCGGATACAACGTCGGCACCACCGATGACGGCGATACCGCCGGAAACTTCACCAATAGCTTCGGTGGTACCTCCAGCGCATGCCCCGGTGCGGCCGGTGTCGTGGCATTGGTGCTGTCGGTGCACCCGGATCTCGAGTCGAATGAGGTCAAGGACCTGTTGAGGCAGTCATGCGACATGATCGATACGCAACACGGCGGGTACGGCGCGGACGGGCACAGCGCCAAGTACGGTTTCGGCCGCCTCAATGCGCTCACCGCGGTGCAGACCGCCAGGAAGCTGCGTGGGCCGAACTGAGTATCAGGTCGCGCTGTGCAGGGAGGGTTGCGTTGCCGTTCCCCGCCCCGCTGACACGTTCCCGTCCGGCGCGGTTCGTTCCTGCATGACCGGCGGAATCGTGCGGTCAGTTGCCGATATCGCGGGCGAGAAGATCGGCAATCGTTTCGCGGCGGACCAGTTGGCGGGCGCGCCCATTGTGCACCGCGATGATCGGTGGACGGCCGACGCTGTTGTAGGACGAGGCGAGGCTGTGGTGGTATGCGCCGGTACACGGCACTGCCAGCACCTCGCCGGGACGTAGGTCGGCGGGCAGGCGGATATCGGTGGCGAGCACATCGCCTGCCTCGCAGTAGCGACCGGCCACCGTCGCGACCATCTGCGGGCCGCACGGATGCCGATTGGCAACGACCACTTCGTAATTCGCGCCGTAGAGCGCAACGCGCGCGTTATCGCCCATGCCGCCGTCGACGGTGACGTAGGTCCGTCCGCCGTCGATATGCTTGACCGACAGCACCCGATACAGCGTGACCCCGGCGCGCGCCACGATGGCGCGGCCCGGTTCCATGGCGATATTCGGGCGCGGGAAGTGGTGTCGCGCGCAGCCTGCGTCGAGGGCGTCGTCGATGATGTCGGCGAGTTCGGCCAGATTCATCTCGGCGTCGCCGCTGCGATAGGCGACCGCATGTCCGCCGCCCAGGTCGAGGTCGGTCAGAATGCGGCCGTAATCCGCACGGACCCTTGCCATTTCGCCGATCATCCGCCGCACCGCCTCGCCGTAGTGATCCGGATCGTAGATCTGGGAGCCGAGGTGGCAGTGGAAGCCGATCAACTCGAGGTTCGGCTGGCGCAGCACGCGTTCGATCGCTTCGGTGGCCATCTCGCTGCCGATCGGGAAACCGAATTTCTGGTCCAGCACACCGGTTTTCACCGCCGGATGCCCGTGCACATCGATGCCGGGGGACAGTCGGAGCAGTACCCGCTGCGGCCGGGTGGCCAGCGCGGAGAGCAGGGTGATCTCGGTCAGCGAGTCGACCACGATCCGGCCGACGCCGCTGCGAACGGCGGCATCGAGTTCGTCATAGGATTTTCCATTGCCGTGCAGCACGATTCGCTTCGGATCGGCACCGGCCGCGAGTGCGATGGCGAGCTCGCCCGCCGAGCATACGTCCACCGAAAGTCCTTCTTGGGTAACCCATTCCGCGACCGCGCGAATCATCAGCGCCTTGCCCGCATAGATGATCTCGGCCTCCGGAAAGGCCTTCTTGTAGGCGCGGCAGCGGGCGCGCACCTCCTGCTCGTCGAGTACGTAGGTGGCGGTGCCGTACTGGTCGGCGATATCGGCGAGGGCCACCCCGCCGAGGGTGATTCTGCCGTCGCCGTCGTAGTGGGTATCCCGCGGCCAAACCGCGGAGTCGAGGCGCGAAGGCATTCCCGATCGTAGCGACGGGAAAATTTCGAGCAGCGTCACGTGGGGTCTCTCCTCGGTGCGCCCCCGCTTTCTCTACATGCGGGGCCGATTTCAGGACTACGCCGCTTCCTATCGAGCATGGGAAACGCTGACGGATCCTTGACGCTGCCGAAGCGGTTCCTGACGGGTTGCTGACCGATAGGGCAGTGCGCTCTGATCTGGCTCGTGCTCGCGCTGAGCCGGACCTGATCCGGTATTGCCGTTGGCGCATGGTTCGGCCTCCTGCCGTCCGACAGCCGCTGTTGGACGCCATGCGCGCGGAATTGATCCGGCCAGGGTGGACCTGACGTCCGCGGTGGCTCGCGCGGATGTCGACCGGTGGTGTGTATGACCATTTAGGGTCGAAAGTGGGTTTGCTGGCAGCCGTCCATCGCGTGTTCTATGAGGGCCCCGAGCAGTCGGTGGCGGACCGGCATGCGGAGGGGGCCGCGTCCGACGATCGACGAGGGCACCGATCAGATCCGGCACCTCGTCGCAACGACGCTGGAACTCGGACCCCAGGGGCGTGCGGTCCGGCCGAGGGTGGTCACGATGACGGTTGATGCGTGCGGTCGGCGGGCCGAGACAGCAAAGGACGCACCGGCCCCGAGCGGCGCAGAACAGTGGGTGCGCCACGTCTCCGCCGACCGGATCATCGAGCTATGGGCGGTGTGTGAGGTCGTTCCCGCGGACTCGTCGAGGTGGTGACCGGTCGAGAGGGCTCGGCCCCTCGAGATCTTCAGCCGCCGAGCTTCTTGTAGAACGCCCCGGCGATCGGGGCGGTGAAGGCGCGGGGGCCGTATTGGCCTGCGACGCTCATGCCCTTGCTGATCAGGCCGGGGACTACGCGCATTTTGTTGCGGGCCAAGGCGTCGATGGAGATCTTGGCGGTGTATTCGGAAGTGACCCACATGAAGTCGGGCACCATGCGGTCGACGATGGAGGCTTCGGCCGGATCCGGGATTTCGGTGCGCACCGGGCCGGGGGCGAGCAGCGTGACGTGCACGCCGGAGCCCTTCAATTCGCCGCGCAGCGATTCGGAGAAGGTATTGGCGAAGGCCTTGCTCGCCGCATAGGTCGCATTGTTCGGAATCGGCATATTGCCCGCCGCCGAGCCGCTGATCAGGATGCCGCCCCCACCCCTGGCGATCATCCCGGGCAGCACGGCCAACGTGAGATCGTGCACCGCAACGGCGTTGAGCTCCATCTGGTCGCGCTCATAGGCCGGATCGAGTTCGGCAACCGCGCCGAACGTGGCAATGCCGGCGTTGTTGCAGAGGATCGAGATATTGCGCGCGGCCAACTCCTCGACCAGCGGCGCCCGTGCGCTCCGGTCGGACAAATCCACCGCGCGCACCTCAGCGGTAATGCCGTGCGCCAACGTCAGCCGCTGCGCAAGCTCGTTCAATACCTCCCCGCGCCGCGCAACCAGGATCAACGAATACCCGCGAGCAGCAAGCTCAGCGGCCAACGCAGTACCGATACCAGACGAGGCACCAGTAACGACCGCGCGATTCTCAGAGGTAGGGGAGGGCAAGCTCACGAGTGGAGCCTAGGGGATAGGTCCAGAACCTGATCCCAGCGCCCATACCTGCCTCGGATCGGCGAGGCCCCGCCGGATTCCAGACCGGGCACTCGGCCCAGATCCGCCCCACGGCCGAACTCAACTGGTGATCGCCGACCGCACAATGGTCTCGAATGTATCGACGGCCTGCTCGACGAGGGGTGATAGGAGTCGGCTGCTAGATCCGGGCGGCCAGACGGGTGCCCTGATCGATTGCGCGCTTGGCGTCGAGTTCGGACGCCAGATCGGCGCCGCCGATGAGGTGGACAGTGGCACCGGCTGCGCGGAGGGGTTCTTCGAGTTCGCGTACGGATTCCTGGCCGGCGCAGATGATGACGTTGTCGACCGGGATCAGTTGGGGGCGTTGGCGTTTTTCGCCGAAGCTGATGTGCAGGCCGTTGTCATCGATGCGCTCGTAGTTGACGCCGCCGACGTGTTCGACGCCCTTGGCTTTGAGTGCGGCGCGGTGCACCCAGCCGGAGGTCTTGCCGAGGTCCTTGCCGAAGGGGGTCGATTTGCGTTGCAGCAGTACGACTTCGCGGGCGGCGGGGGCGGGTTTGGGCTCGGTGAGCTGGCCGCGGACCTGCTCGTCCGCGGAGTCGACGCCCCATTCTTCCTTCCACTCGTCCAGCTTGAGCGTGGGATGTCCTTCGACAGTCAGGAATTCGCTCACGTCGTAGCCGATGCCGCCCGCGCCGATGACCGCGACGCGCTTGCCGACGGGCCGTTCCTCGCGCACCAGTTCGGCATAGGACAGCACCATCGGGTGGTCGATGCCCGGGATATTCGGAATGCGCGGGCGCACACCGGTGGCCAGCACGATTTCGTCGTAGCGCGCCTCGATCAGCTCGGCCGCGGTGATCCGCTGGTTCAGGTGCACGTGCACGCCGGTGACCTCGAGCATCCTGGTGTAATAGCGGATCGATTCGTCGAACTCTTCCTTGCCCGGAATGCGGCGGGCGATATCGAATTGCCCGCCGATCTTGTCGTCGGCCTCGAAAAGGTCGACCCGGTGCCCGCGTTCGGCGAGATTGACCGCGGCCGAAAGTCCGGCCGGGCCGGCGCCGACGACCGCGACACGCTTGCTGCGCCGGGTCGGCAGCAGTTTCAGTTCGGTTTCGTGACCCGCGCGCGGGTTCAGCAGGCAGGACACGGTTTTGCGCTGGAAGGCATGGTCCAGGCAGGCCTGGTTGCAGGCGATACAGGTATTGATCTCGTCGACCCGGTCGGCGGCGGCCTTATTGACCCATTCCGGATCGGTGAGGAACGGCCGCGCCAGCGAAACCAGTTGTGCGTCACCGCGAGTGAGGATTTCCTCGGCGATCTCGGGCATATTGATCCGGTTGGAGGCGCAGACCGGAATATGCACCTGCTCGGTGATCTTCGCGGTGAATTCGACGAAGGCCGCGCGCGGCACCGAGGTGACGATGGTCGGGACGCGCGCCTCGTGCCAGCCGATATCGGTATTCAGAATGCTGGCGCCCGCGGCTTCGAGTTCCTTTGCCAGCGCGACGATTTCGTCGAAGGTCTGGCCCTTTTCGACCAACTCGGCCATGGACAGCCGGAATACGATGATGAAGTTCGGCCCCACTGCGGCACGGGTGCGGCGCACGATCTCCACCGCGATCCGGCGCCGGTTCTCCGCCGATCCGCCCCACTTGTCGGTGCGCTTATTGGTGCGCGGTGCGAGAAACTGGTTGATGAAATAGCCTTCACCGCCCATGATTTCGCAGCCGTCATAGCCGGCGAACTGGGCCAGCTTCGCACAGCGGGCGTAGTCATCGATGGTCTGCTCGATGCCGCGTGCGGAGAGCTTGCGCGGGCGGAACGGGTTGATGGGGGCCTTGATCGAGGACGCCGAAACACTGCCCGGCATATAGGAATAGCGGCCCGCGTGCAGGATCTGGATCGCGATCTTGCCGCCCTCCTTGTGCACGGCCTTGGTGATCACCCGGTGCCGATACGCCTCGGTCTTATTGGTGAGTTTGGCGCCGAACGGCAGCAGCCAGCCGGTGCGGTTCGGGGCGTAACCGCCGGTAATGATGAGACCGACACCGCCGCGCGCGCGTTCGGCGAAATAGGCGGCGAGCCGGTTGGTATCCCAGGCGCGATCCTCCAGGCCGGTATGCATCGATCCCATGATCACGCGATTGCGCAGTGTGGTGAAGCCGAGATCGAGGGGCTCGAAAAGATGGGGGAACGAACTCATCGCTGAGTCTCACCTTTCTTCGGGTCCGCGTGCGGGGCTGTTGCACGGGGTTGCAGGGCTTGCAGTACTTCGTCGCACCACTCGACGAATCCGGACTCCACCCGAATGCCCGCGCGCAGCACGAGGTACTGGTGCAGTGGGGTACCGGAGAGCTGATCCGGCGCCGGGAAGTCACGCTTTTCGATGAGCCGGAACAGTTCCAGCCGCTGGTGGTGCTGATCGCGATGCCGGGCGACCTCAGCGCAGAGCGCGTCGATATCGCCGTGTTCGGCGGCGCGGATCTTCACGCCGAGTTCGTTGCGCGGCATGGAGGTATCGGTCGGCGCGGCGATCCAGCGCGCCAATTCGGCGCGGCCCGCCTCGTTCACCGAATAGACCTTCTTATCGGGGCGCCCCTCCTGGGCCACTGCCTCACTGCTCAGCCACCCGGATTCCTCCATGCGCTTGAGCACCCGATAGATCTGCTGATGGGTCGCGCTCCAGAAGAAGCCGATGGACTTGTCGAAGCGGCGCGCCAGTTCATAACCCGAACCGGCGCGCTCGGTCAGCGATACCAGCAGCGCGTGTTCGAGGGCCATAGCGCAAGGTTATCGTTACACCCAGTACTATGCAACTGGGTGCATAGTCTGCCGGTATCGTGGGTTGGCCCGCCTGTCTCCGGAATCCGCATTAGGCTGCGCCCATGAGGGCGGTATCGCGCGGCGATTCGAATGGGCTGGTGGTCGCGTGACGGGCGGGCCCGAGGTGGACCCGCGGGCGATAGTCGGGCAGGCCGCCGGGCGCGGGCACGTAGTGGCGTGGGGATTGTGGGATTGGGGGTCCTCGGCGTTCAACGCCGTGATCCTCACCTTCGTCTTCTCGGTGTATCTGACCGATAAGGTCGGCGACGATCTGCCGGGCGGGGTGTCACCGAGCGCCTGGCTCGGTTGGGCGCTGGGCCTCGCGGGTTTGGTGGTCGCGCTCACCGCGCCGATCAGTGGGCAGCGCTTCGACGCGAGCGCGAAACGCAAAGGCTCCCTTGGGGCGTTGACCACGCTGACCATCCTGTCGATGGTGCTGATGTTCTTCGTCCACGACGACTATCGGTACTTCTGGTTCGGTCTGGTCCTGCTCGGCTTCGGCTCGGCATTCTTCGAATTGGCGGGTGTGCCCTACAACGCGATGCTGCGCCAGGTCTCCACTCCAGAGGATGTCGGACGGGTTTCCGGATTCGGCTGGGCCATGGGCTATTTCGGCGGCATCTTCATCCTGCTGATCAGCTATTTCGGCTTCATATCCGGCCACGGTGACAACCGAGGGCTGCTCGGCGTGCCCGTGGACGACGGGACGAATATCCGATTGGTCGCCATGCTCGCGGCCGTCTGGTTCGCGGCCTTCGCGCTGCCGGTATTGCTCGTCGTGCCCGAACTACCACGCACCAATGCCGATCCGGGCGCGGCGAAGGCCGGATTCTTCGGCTCCTATCGGGTGCTGTGGCGGGATCTGCGCGAACTCTGGTCCGTTGATCGGCGCACCGTCGGCTTCCTGGTCGCCAGTGCGATCTTCCGGGATGGCCTGGCCGGGGTGTTCACCTTCGGTGCGATCCTGGCCGTGCGGGTCTATGGCATCGCCGATTCCGATGTCCTGCTCTTCGGCATCGCCGCGAATGTCGTCGCCGCCCTCGGTGCGATCACCGCGGGCCGTTTCGACGACCGGGTCGGCCCGAAGATCGTGATCGTCGTCTCGCTGACCGCCATGGTGATCTGCGGCATCGCATTGTTGATCGTGTCCGGTCCGGTGATGTTCTGGGTCTTCGGCCTACTCCTCACGATCTTTGTCGGCCCCGCCCAGTCCGCCGCCCGCTCCTTCCTCACCCGGCTGGCCCCGCCCGGGCGCGAGGGCCAGATGTTCGGCCTCTACACCACCACCGGCCGCGCCGTATCGTTCCTCGCCCCAGCCCTTTTCGGCTTCTTCGTCTGGGCCTTCGATGCCGATCGCGCGGGCATTGTCGGCATCCTGGCAGTCCTCGCCCTCGGTTTGGCGGCGCTGCTGCCGGTGCGCGGTCCGGAACGGAACGCGGCCTAACGGTCCTTCGCGGGCCGCCAGGCGGCCATGCCGAGGGCGATGAGGCGGACCTGGCGGACGGTGCGGTCGATGATGGCGGGTTGGTCGCGTGGCACGGCGGCCACGTAGTCGGCGATGCAGTCGGCGACCGTCGAGACGATCAGGTCGGCGGCCAGCTCGAGGTCTTCCGGGGACCAGGAGTCCAGGTCCGGAATGCGCGACAGGTCGACGACCAGTTCGCGGACGATCAATTGCAGTTCGAGCGCGATGGCGTGCTGCAGGGCGGCCGAACCGCCACGGCGTTCCCGGGTGATGAAGCCGAAGAGTTCGCGCTTGGTGGCGACCTGTTCGAAGACGAACCGCACGGTCTGCGAAAGTCGGGCATCGGGTGTGCGGCGCAGTTGGCGCAGGGCCAGGCGCAGCGCCCGGATGCCCTCGTCGACCAGGGCCGCGCCGAGATCGTCGAGTGAGGCGAAATGGCGGTAGAACGCGGTCGGCACAATGCCCGCGGAACGGGCGATCTCGCGCAGGCTCAGCGCACCGAAGCCACGCTCGGCGGCCAGCGCGAGCGTGCCATCGAGCAGGGCCTGCCTGGTGCGCTCCTTGCGTTCTATCCGGCTAGCTGCGGGCTCGCTCATCACAGTGAGCATACATCCGTTCACCATTCGTCCATTCCAAGGATGTAGTTCGGGTCACATCAATTGCTGGTTGACACCGGACCCGGTCCATCGGTCACACTTGTTGAGTGTACAGGCGTGCACTGAAATCTTCGCCGAAGAAGTTCTGGAGCACGCCGCAGCCCGACAAGTAGAGGCACCCGCGGCATTGGCCGAGGGTCCGCCAGGCGGCAGCTTGCGCGACCACCGAGAACCCCGCCCGCCGCACATTGAACGGAGAACCACATGGTCGGACTTCTCGACCTGGTACAAACCCTGACCACACCGCATCCACTCGACCGCTACCTGGAGCTCGTCCATCCGACGCTGACAGCTCGGGAGCTCCGGGCACAGATCACCCACGTCCGCCGCTCGGCGCCGGGTTCGGTGACGCTGACCCTGCGTCCCACTCGGCAGTGGCGCGGCCACGCCGCCGGGCAATATGTGCAGATCGGCGTCGTCATCGACGGTATCCGGCACACCCGGTGCTACTCACCGGTGAATCCGGAGGCCCGGCGCGACCGACACATCGAACTGACCGTCAAGGCGCATCCGGGCGGTCTGGTTTCGCAATACCTGTACCGCAACGCCGTTCCGGGCATGGTCGTCAGCCTCGAACCCGCCGACGGCGTCTTCCGGCTACCCGAACCGCGCCCCGAGCGAGTGCTGCTGATCAGCGGCGGCAGCGGCATTACACCGGTGCTGTCCATGCTGCGCACCCTGGCGGATGAGGGCTACCCGGGCGAACTCGCCTTCCTGCACTATGCGAAGTCGCCGGAAGCGGTGCCGCATCGCGCGGAGCTGGAGGCGATCGCGCAGGCGAACAGCAATTTCCGCATCGAGGTGCGTCATCCCGGTGACGGCTCCGGCTATTTCGACTACGACCAGCTCGAACGCATCGCGCCGTGGTTCGCCGATGGCGAGACCTATGTCTGCGGCCCGCAGGGCCTGATGGATGCGGTGCGCAAGATCTTCGAGGCCGAACGGTTGGACCACCGGCTGCACGCCGAGGAGTTCATCCTGTCCACCACCCCCGTCGACGCGGACGAGGCCTTCGGCACGGTCAGCTTCACGGCCAGTGGCAAGACCGCCGAGAACAACGGCGCGGTCCTGCTGGAGCAGGCCGAGGCCGCCGGCCTGAACCCGGAGTACGGCTGCCGGATGGGTATCTGTTTCTCCTGCACCGCGGTTCGGCGCACCGGCTGCACCCGCAATGTACGCACCGGCGAAACCGACAGCGATCCGGATCAGCCCATCCAGCTCTGCATCAACGCGCCCGTCGGCGACGTCGAGATCGATATCTGAAACAACAAGGGGAGCGATACCAATGACAATTTTGACCGAAACGAAAGACGGCCCGCTGGTACTGAGCCCGGAGCAGGTCGAGGAACTCGGCCAGGCCCTGGACGACCTGCGCGCCCGCACCGTCGCAGACCTCGGCGACCGCGACCGCGAATACATCTACTCGATCATCAAGGCGCAGCGCGGTTTCGAGATCGCCGGTCGCGGCCTGATGTATCTGGGCTTCCTGCCGCCGTTCTGGCTGGCCGCGGTTGCCGCGCTGAGTGTGTCGAAGATCCTGGACAATATGGAGATCGGCCACAATGTCATGCACGGCCAGTACGACTGGATGCGTGAACGCGGCCTGAATTCCCGTGAGTTCGAATGGGATACCGTTTGCCCGGCGGATCAATGGAAGCATTCGCACAACTACATGCACCACACCTACACCAATATCCACGGCATGGACCGCGATATCGGCTACGGCATCCTGCGCATGGATGCGGCGCAGCGGTGGAATGTTCTGCGACTCGGTCAGCCGCTGTACGCCTTCGCGCTGATGGTGGCGTTCGAGTGGGGCGTGATGGGCCACGACCTCGAGGTGGAGAACATCCTGCGCGGCAAGAAGAGCTGGGCGGAGGTCAAGCGATTGCTGAAGGGGCAGTGGCGCAAGGCCGGTCGGCAGGTGCTCAAGGACTATGTCGTCTTCCCGGCGCTGACCGGTCCGCTGTTCCTCAGCACGCTCGCCGGAAATGCCGCCGCGAATCTGGTACGCAACCTGTGGGCCTTCTCCATCATCTTCTGCGGCCACTTCCCCACGGGCGTACAGACGTTCACCGAAGCGGAGACCGCCGAGGAGACCCGCGGCGAGTGGTACGTCCGGCAGATGCTCGGCTCGGCCAACATCACCGGCGGCAAGCTGTTCCACATCATGTCCGGTAATTTGTCACATCAGATCGAACACCATCTGTTCCCGGATCTGCCCGCGAACCGCTATCCGGAGATGGCGCCCGAGGTTCGGGAACTGTGCGCGAAGTATGGATTGCCGTACAACACCGGTTCGCTCGGAAAGCAAGTCGGATCGGTCTGGCTGAAGATTCTCGAGCTGGCGCTGCCGCCGTTCTTGGTCGGGAAGGAGTCCACGCCCGGTGTTATTGTGATGCGACAGCGGAACACAACCGAAGTGGGCGTCTGAATGATCGGGAAATTCGAAAGTAACAAGGATCTAATTCAGGAATTGACTTCCTCGGGCGCGCGACATGTCGGAAATATCGCCAACATCATCACCGGCACCGTCGCGGAGGTCACCAGGGAGATCGGTGAGTGGATCACCGATGCCATCGAGATGAACGAGGCCGCGGCCGCCGCGCGTAAAGACGCGGCGGCTCAACAGGGCGACGAACTCGTCGACGACGACGATTTCGCGGGCGCTGCGGTCCAGGACCCGGCCGATGTGTCCTATGACGCGGAGGTCGAGCCGACTACCTCGTTCGTCGAGGCCGAGGTGGTTGAGCCCGACAACGATCGCTAGGGGGCTCGAAGACTCTAGATGATCACCACACCGGCAGCCGGCGCCGGTGTTCGGACACGTCGGTGATCAGATCCTTGTATCCGTCGGCCAGTTCGGCCAACCGGCTCCACTGCAGTTGGGCGTCGTCGTCCAACTGCAGTGGGTGCGGGTCGGCGGGTGACATACCCAATGCGTGTTGTGCCGCAACCCATTTCGCCGCCATCCGATCGATGACGGCACCGAGGGTCTCGGTGTGCAGTGACGCGCCGGTGCGGTGCTGCACATGGGTGGCGACCCAATTATCGATGCGGCCCACAAGTTCGGTTCGGTGCGCGTCGGTGTGGTCGACGAGCTGCAGGCTCCTCGCGACGCAGCCGCTCGACGCGTCTGGAGCATGCGCCGCCAACAGGGCGTTGTACCTGCATTCATGGCATTCGACCAACTCGTGTGCCACGGCGAGCACCCGGTGCCGGTGCCGACTCGGATCGTCGGGTTCGCGAAATGCGCGCAGTAGCGCCACTGGCGATGGCAGCTCGACGGCTCCGATTCGACCTGCGGCATATTCGGTAGGCATGATGCACGCCCCTGCGGTAACGATTGATGTGTCTGGATGCGCCAGGGCCGAGGAGGATTTCGGGGAGGGGCACCCCTCGGCTCCGGCGCAGCCCCGCAGCCCGGACGCCCCCCATACAGTCCACCAGCACGGCAAAGAAACCGGGAAATCCGCGACGATGCGATGAGGAAGACGGCCCGAGATAATCGGGACCTTTTCAGGAAAGCGCGATAGTCGAATCGGCGCAATAGTATGGTGTAAAAACAGATGAGCTGCCTGGAAATCGTTATGATCCGTTACGGATCGGTCACATACGCGCCAACATTCACGCACTACTGGAATCGCTGAGCGCATGGGCAGCAATCACTTCTGGCGAGGCGTACCCACGATGTCGTTCGATAGACTAACCTCGACGTTTGTGCCCGCATATGTGTCTTCGCCCGAGTTGACATTCGGGTTCATGTTCGCGCTGGAAGACCCCGAGCGAATCGCCGAGGTCGTGCGCACGCTCATCCTCCGCAAGACGGTATCGGTGTTTCGCCTCGCACGCCTGTCCGACGACGACGGCCCCCCCGAACGCTATGTCGTGAACTGGGCAGTGATTCCACAGATTTCGATCACCACCACCGCCCCCGACCCAGACGAACTAGAGGCAAGCCAGATCATGCTCGTCAACGCCTTCCTGGGCGAAGACGGCGAAGTAAGCCTCTACTCAGCCCAGGGCCAGACCCCCACCTGACCCTCTGGACTTCACGCATACCTTCGCGTTGGTTGCACGGCGCGTCGTGCGGTGAGTCGGTATGCGAGGTGTGTGAAAGGTGTGCGAGGAGGTCGGCATCGCCGTTCGGACCTCGGCGATGAGGGCGGTCAATTCCTTTGCCGTCGTGGTTTTTCCGGCATCGGAGGTACGGTTCAGCCAGGTGATCGTGGGCCGAGCGCATGTTCGCGGCACGAGATGTCAAGCGGGCTCATGGGTCCTGTGTGGAAGTCGCCTTCCTGGATGACGGTCAGGTCGTCGTGCGGGACTCGAAGAACCCGACCGGTCCCGCGCTGGTCTTCACACCCGGTGAATGGGATGCCTCACGGCTGGCGTGGTGGACGGAGAGTTCAAGCGTCCGTAAGGGTTTCGCCCGAAAGCCCGAGCCGCCCCCAGCATCGCTGGGCCGCTTTGTGTTCGAGGGACATTCGGGACGCGCTGTGGGAGACGCGATTCGCCGCACCTACCGGGCACCTTTTCGTTGGCGTGTCGGTATCGGAACGTGGCGTGAGCGAATGTCCAGTACGGGACAATCAGGACATTCCTCACTCGTTGTCGAGGCATCGAAGCACCTGGAAGGAGCATCGATCATGGAGCCCGAGAACACCGCCAAAGCCGTGAGCCCGGTCAATCCGGTTCGTGTCCGAGGAGATCTCGATCCCGCGCTATCGCGGTGGATGTGGCTGGTCAAGTGGATTCTGGCCATCCCGCACGCCATTATTCTGATTTTTCTGTACATCGCGTATCTGATCGTTTCGGTGGTCGCATTCTTCGCGATCCTGTTCACCGGGCAGTATCCGCGCGCGCTGTTCGACTTCAACGTCGGTGTGATGCGTTGGGGCTGGCGGGTCGGCTTCTACGCCTACTCGGTGCTCGGCACCGATAAGTACCCGCCGTTCAGTCTGCAGTCCGATCCCGACTATCCGGCGGATCTGGAGATCGACTACCCGGAGCAGCTGAGTCGTGGTCTGGTGCTGGTGAAGTGGTGGCTGCTGGCCATTCCGCACTATCTGATCCTCGGCGCGGTCTTCAGTGCCGGTGTGGGCGGCGGCGAGAACGGTTGGGGCGGATTCACCCTCGCCAATGTGCTGCTGCTGGTCGCTGTGGTGGCACTGCTTTTCACCGCGGTGTATCCCAAGGGCCTGTTCGACTTCCTGCTCGGCGTGCATCGCTGGTCCATCCGGGTCGGTGCCTATGCCTCGCTGATGCGTGACGAATACCCGCCGTTCCGGCTCGACCAGGGCGCGCGCGAACCCGAAAGTGACTGAATAGCACCAGAATCGGGAGCCGGACAGCCAGGCGCGGTCACCATGCGGATTCATAGATCCGCCGGACCACATCCTCGATGTCCGGCTCTTCTATGGACAGATCGCGCACCTCGGCGCGATCGGAGACGGCGGCGAGAACCTGTGCGGCCGTGGTCGCTTCGGCATCGAAGGCCAAACGCTGCCGCATCCCGTTGCCCTCGCTGGCCAGGAGTTCGGTTCTCGGCAGATCGTCGAGATTGCGGGTGGGTTCGACCAGATCGACGACCAGCACCCGTCGAGCGCCCACCCGCACCCCGAGTCCGGTCAGTGAACCGTCGTACACCAGACTGCCGCGGTCGACGACGAGCACCCGCTCGCAGAGCCGTTCGATATCGCCCATATCGTGGGTGGTGAGCAGCAGCGTGGTGCCGCGTTCGGTGCGTTCGGCGCGCAGGAATTCGCGCAGTCGCTGTTTCGACAGCACATCCAGACCGATGGTCGGCTCATCGAGGATGACCAGTTCGGGGGAGTGCAGCAGTGCCGCGGCGACCTCGGCCCGCATGCGCTGGCCCAGTGAGAGCTGGCGCACGGGGGTGTCCAGCGTCTCGGCCATCTCCAACTGTTCGACCAGCTCGTAGGTGCGTTTCTGCGCGACATCGGATTCCAGCCGATGGATGGCGGCCAGTATCGAAAACGATTCGCGCAGTGGCAGATCCCACCACAGTTGGGAGCGCTGGCCGAAGACCACCCCGATCCGGGCGGCGAGTTCGCGCCGCTGGCGTACCGGGTCCAGACCGCAGGTGCGCACGGTGCCCGCGGTCGGGACCAGGATGCCGGTCAGCATTTTGATCGTGGTGGATTTGCCCGCGCCGTTCGCCCCGATATAGCCCACCGCCGAGCCCCGTTCGATCCGGAACGTCATCCGGTCGACCGCGGTGAGCGTCTCGCGGCGGCGTCGCCAGCGGTGCCCGTTCTTGCGGTGCAGAATGAATTCTCTTGTCAGATTCTCGATGTCGATGATCGAGTCCAGTAGCGCGCTCTCCGCCACGCTTATCCGCCCCCTCCTTGATAGTGCCGAGTGCCCAGTCGCCACAAGCCCAATGCGAGCAGCCACACCCACAGCGCCGCCAATGGTGTCAACCAGGCCAGCCAGGACGGCATCAGCGGCGGGCCGGGTAAGTGCAGGAGTGCGATGGTCGGTAGGTACGCCGTGAACGCGACCGGAATGGCAAAGCCGAACACCAGCTTCAGCGATGTCGGGAACACCGAAGCGGGTTGCATGGCGGCGAACGAGCCCCCATAGGTGAAGCTATTGGTCAGTTCCGAGCCGTCGATCAGGTAGAACTGTGCGCCCGCGGCGCAGACGAACAGGCCGCCGAACAGGGCGACACCACCTAGCAGGGTAGTCGTCAACAGTACGAAAGTCTCGGGCCCCCAATCGATATCGTTGCGAATCAGTCCCAATCCGAGCACGATGATCGCCACCGAGGCGCGCGCCAACCGGCGCAGTGAAATATCGCTGGTGATGAGCTGCAGCAGTAGTGGTTGGGGGCGTAGGTGGTAGGCGTCGAGCATACCGAGCCGGATGAGCGTCGGCAGCGAATCGAGGTGGCCGAACAGGACTTGGGCCAGTGCGAATCCGGTATTGCTGAGGCCGAACAGCAGTAGTGCGCCGTTCAGGTCGAGCCCGCCGAGCACATGAACGTTGTGGTAGATGACCCACACCTCGGCGAATTCGACAACGCCGATGAGGAATGCGCTGAATACCTCGCTGGCGAAGGACAATCGGTAGGTGCGTTGGGCCCGTATCCGGGATCGCAACACGGCCGCGTATGGGGTGAACCAGGTTCCGGCCGGTACGGGCGTATACGGAGGCTCAGCCACCCTGCACCTCCAGCCTGCGCCGTCCGGCCGCCAACAGCATGCGGCCGATCGCGCCGACCGCGAGCACCCAGAACACCTGTGTGGCAACGATTGTCACGGCAGTCATCCCGATGACCCGACCCGACAGGATGTCGATCGGCGACTGCAGGATCGACGGAAACGGGGTGGCGTGCGCGACGGTGCGCAGCCATGCCGGGAACATGTGCACCGGCACGAACAGCCCGGCCAGGAACGTGCCGCAAATCTGGTATAGCACCCGAAGGCCGCGTGTTTCCACCACCCAGAATCCGATCAATCCGACGGCGAAAAGGCATAGAAACGACAACGCTACGGCCAGAACCACACTGACCAGTCCGAGTAGGTAGGGGCCCGGTGTGCCGGGCATGGCGAGTCCGAAGGTGAACACGCCTACCAGCACGCTCGGCACGCCGCGCGGCAGGATCGTGCAGGCCGCACGGCCGAGATCGGTAGCGAGATAACTGAATTGGACATCGACGGGACGCAGGAAGTCGATCGCGATATCGCCGTTCTTGACCCGGTCCACCAATTCCAGTGGTGGACCCATGAATTGGGTCGCGCCGAGCAGGCCCTGTGACAGCCAGACATAGGCGCCGATCGATCCCGCGTCGTAACCACCGAACCCGCCGGAGGCGCGCACCGCGGCCATCATGACCGCGGCGCGGACGAACCCGAAGACGCAGTTGGTGAAGAGTCCGGCGAACATGGCGAGTTTGTACTGGGATTGGCGTCGGAATCCGGCCCGGGCGAGATAGAGATACAACCGTGCGGTTCGCAACGCGGGCCCTGCCGCGGGCAGCAATCTGTCGCCCTCCACTCTGCCGCGCACAAACGGTTAACTCTACGGCGAGCGGGCGGACGCGCGGTAGGTGTGCGCGCGATTTTTGGAAAAGTGCTACAAACCCGGTGCGCCGATGTTAGAAACACAGTCACTTCAGATTTGCCGTCGCATCGAGTGGGCGGAGTCGCTCGCGCACGACAGGAAGGATCGTCGATGACTGTCGTCCCGATGACCGTTTTCGAGTCACTCGAGTCCAACGTGCGCGGGTACTGCCGAGCCTGGCCCGCCGTCTTCGATACCGGCAGCGGCGCCTGGCTGCGCGATGAGAACGGCAAGGACTATCTGGACTTCTTCGCGGGCGCCGGCGCACTCAACTACGGCCACAACAACCCGATCCTCAAGCGGGCGCTGATCGACTACATCGTCGGTGACGGGATCACCCACAGCCTCGATATGTCGACCGTCGCCAAGCGGGGACTGCTGCAGGCCCTGCGCGACCGGATCTTCGCACCGCGCGGACTGGACTACAAGGTGCAGTTTCCCGGTCCGACCGGCGCGAATGCCGTTGAGGCCGCGCTGAAGCTGGCCCGGAAGGTCACCGGCCGCCAGACCGTTGTCAGCTTCACCAACGCCTTCCACGGCATGTCGCTTGGCGCGCTGTCGGTGACCGGCAATGCCGCCAAACGGGCCGGAGCGGGTGTGCCGCTGGCGCATGTGACGCCCATGCCCTACGACGGATTCCTCGACGAGCACGACGATCTGCGGTGGCTGCGGCGCGCGCTGGACGATTCGTCCTCCGGCCTGGACAAGCCCGCCGCGGTGATAGTCGAGACGGTGCAGGGCGAGGGTGGGGTGAATGTCGCACGCGCGCAATGGCTGCGGCAGTTGGCCGAATTGTGCGCGGCACGCGGCATTGTGCTGATCGTCGACGATGTGCAGATGGGTTGCGGACGGACCGGTGGGTTCTTCTCGTTCGAACTGGCCGGTATCACGCCCGATATTGTGACGCTGTCCAAATCGATCGGCGGCTACGGATTGCCCATGGCACTGGTGCTGTTCAAGCCCGAACTCGATCAGTGGGCGCCCGGCGAGCACAATGGCACCTTCCGCGGCAACAACGCGGCATTCGTCACCGCGCGGGTGGCGCTCGAGCACTACTGGTCCGATAGCGCGCTGGAGTTCGCGACGCTGGCCAAGGGCGAGCTCGTGGCGCGCGCGCTCACCGACATCGCGGCGGCGTTCCCCGGTGTGTCGACCCGTGGGCGTGGGCTGGTGCACGGGCTCGTCTTCGAGGACGCCTCGCGTGCGGGCAAGGTATGTCAACTCGCCTTCGAACGCGGGCTGCTGGTCGAGACCTCGGGCTCGGCCGACGAAGTGGTAAAGCTGTTGCCGCCGTTGACCATTACCGAAGACGAGCTGAACCGTGGGCTGGCACTGCTCGCCGGTGCGGTCGAGGTCATCTGCGGATAGTCACCGGCGCGCCAGTCCGATATCGATCACCGGATGGGTGCTCGGGTCCAGCCATCGCATGACCGCGCGCAGATCGGCGGCCGTGATCGCGACGCACCCCGCGGTCGGGCGTCCGGTCTCGATATGCAGGAAGAACGCCGATCCCGCGCCCACGACGACCGGCTGGCGGTTGTAGTCGATCACCACGGCGTGGTCGTAGGCCGCACCCGCCGCGCCGAGGTTCTCGCTGGCGTGTTCGTCGAAAGCGCACGTGCCCGTGGCGCAATGCGCGTAGTGGTTGTAGTTCGGCGCGCCGGTGTCGGAGACCCACCAATCCGAATCGCCGACCTGCCGATAGGGGAGTCTGGTCCCGTCGTTCGGCGCGATCCCGAATGCCTCGCTCAGCGTCCACACACCGGCGGGCGTGTGTGCCGAGTCCTCGCTCGCGCGGCCGATGCCGTCGCGCCCGACGTAGGCCGGCAGTGGCCCGATCTCGGCCCGCCACCCACCCGGAAAGCGCTGCCACGCAGTCAGTGTCGCCGTTGTCGCGGTGGCGTCTTCGGCGACGACGGTGAGCAGTTGCGTGGCGTCGCCGTGGTACGGCAGCGGCAGATCCGAGGTCGGGGCGCTGCTGCACGCGGCGACTCCGGCCAGCAGCACGATGATCAGCGCTACCCGTATCGACAACTGGTACCTCCCGAAGTAGCAGCCCCAGGAATGTCGACCCTACTGCGCGTTCAACCGTTGCCCAGCGCTGGCGAGGCGTGGTGTTCCGGCTGTCGATACGAACGTCATTGTTTTGTCGGCTTTCGGGGGTGCATCAACTGGTGATGTAGGGGAATGCTCGTACTAGGGGTCGCGGTTGCGCGGGGGCCGTGGCTCCGTCCTAGGAGGTGATGATCGTGTCGGAGTCGCCAACGCTGCCGGTGCGCCTCTGGCGTGTGCAGCCCTGGAATCCCAGTCCACTGATGCGGGTATCGGATCGTGTGCAGGGGCTCATGCGGATTCTGGCCGTCCTGATCGTGCTGGTCGCGGTGCCGATCGCGGCGGCGGCAGGTACCGCCGCTTACGGCACGGCCTCGGCGCGGATCCGCACCGAGAACGCATCGAAAGTCGCTGTGACCGCCACCATCACCGGCAATCCCGTGCGGGTCGCGGCACCGGTCGCGGACCGGAACGGCTCGATGGTCGAGCATTACCAGGCACAGGTGTCCTGGACCCGCGACGGAAAGTCCGCGACCGTGATAGTCGGCGTCCCCGATAGCGCAACGCCGGGTCAGCCAACCCCTGTCTGGCTCGGCCCGGACGGACTCCCGACCACCGCCCCGCTGCGCTCCAGCACCGCCGCCGTCCACGGCATCAGTGTCGGCGCGGCCGTGCTGCTCGAAATCTGGCTCGGCGCGGCAGCCCTGCTCTGCGCCACCGCCTGGGCCCTCGACCGTCAGCGCCACATCCACTGGGATCGCGAGTGGCGCCAGATCACCCACCCGACCGGCCAGGGCAGCCAATGAGCTGGTCCGGGCTCAGACCGTCAGGAAGGTGTGGGTTACCTGGTTGAAGTAGTCGGCGCGTTCCCACTGCACCCAGTGCCCGGCGTTGGCGGCGAGCAGTAGATCGCAGTTGGGCATGATGTCCGCCAACATCTTTGCGCCGCTGGGGCGGTTGACCTTGTCGGCGCTGCCCCAGATCACCAGGGTCGGAGTGGCCAACTGGGCCAACCGGCTGTCGCGGGTGAAATCCATCCGCCACAGAGTGCGCAGCGCGGTCGGTCCGGACGGGCGGCGCAGCGGCGGATTCGCGACGACCTCGGGGTCGATACTCGACTGGTAGCGGGTGTCGATGACCTCGGCGGGCACCGCAGTGCCGTCGAAGACGAGGTCCTCGCGGATGAAGGTTTCCAGCTTGTCGCGGGAGGGACCGGAGCCGCCGTAGTACGCGAGGAGATGTTGCAGCCCAGTGGTCGGCAGCGCGCGGGTGGTGCCGATTCCGCCGGGGCCCATCAAGACCATGCGGTCGACACGATCGGGAGTGTCCAGCGCCAGTCGCAGTGCGCAGGCGCCGCCGTAGGAGTTGCCGACCATATGCGCCCTGCGGATGTCGAGTCGGTCGAGCAGGCCGCGAATGGAGTCGGCCAGATAGCCGAACGGGTCGTTCTGGTCGACACCCTTGCTGGACCGTCCGTAGCCGGGCAGATCCGGCACGATCACCCGGAAGCTCTTGGCCAATTCGGCGATATTGCGCGAGTAGTTGGAGACCCCGGAGGCACCGGGGCCGCCCCCGTGCAGGAGCAATACGGCCGGGCCTTCGCCGGTCTCGGCGCAGAAGATCTTCTTGCCGCGTACGTCGACCGTCTTTTCGATCATCGTCGGTGTGCTCATTTTCGCTGTCCCTTATCGGTGCACCGTGCTGTTGGGCTGGATATTTCGGCTGCCACCGTGAGTCCCTTCGGCGGTGACGGCAATGTCTCGTTCGCATCGGCGGCGGCGTAGACGAACCCATCGGGCCGCATCGCCAGGACTGTCGCGTCGTGCTGGTGCATCCAGTCGACGAGGGTGTTGTCGATATCGACGGCGGCTCCTTGCGATATAGCCGTCCCCGCTGGTTGGAGCCGCATCATGGGCACTCCTGCGGCCGTCCACTCGGGCCAGGCGCGTGCCGGTCCGAGATGGATCAGCCGCCACCGCGCCCCGATCACATCGTCGAGTCGCTCGCGCTCGCCGACCTCGTCGAGCACCCAGGGCTGTGGTGGCAGATGTCCCACCGCCGCGTGCTTCGACGGGGAAAGCAAACCCTTCGGGTAGTGGGCCGCCGGAAACCATTTGGCGCTGCGCAGGTAGTCGCCGACGAACGGAAGTCGCATGACTGTGCGGCAGGCGATATTTCGCGCGGCGGTGACCGGTGGCCGCCGCTCGGTGATGACGCGACCGAAAAAGACTGCGGCCTTGGTCACTTCACGGACATGCGGTTGACGCTCCACCTCATAGCTGTCGAGCACGCTCTCGGGCAGCGATCCGGTGACCACTGCGGCGAGCTTCCAACACAGATTCGCCACATCGCGGACCCCCGCGGCCATGCCCTGGCCGATCCACGGCGGCATGACATGTGCGGCGTCACCGGCCAGAAAGATGCGCCCGACCCGCCACCGATCGGCGAACCGGACATGATGGCTGTAAACGACCGCACGAAGAATTTTGACTTCACTGTCGGTAATGCCCTGGGCATTGAGCAGACGCCACACGGCGGCATCGGAGACGAGTTCTTTTTCGTCTTCACCGGGCAGTACCGGGAACTCCCAGCGGTGATGACCGAGCGGGGTCGGGCAATCCACGGCGGGCCGTGACGGATTGCAATGGAACCGCAGCCGATCGTGGGTCGGCCATTCGTTGATGACCTCGGTATCGATGACGACCCAGCGGTCCTCGTAGGTTCGCCCCTCGAAACCGACGCCGAGCAGCCCGCGGGTCGGGCTCGAGCCACCGTCGGCGGCGATCACATAGGACGCGCGAATGCGCTCGAAGGTGTCCGCGCGCAGATCGGCGACCAGCAATTCGACGCCGTCGTCGTCTTGCCGGGTGCGCATACATTCGTGTTGCAGAAGGACTTTCACGTTCGGATACCGGTCCACACCGTCGCGGAGCACCTGCTCGAGCGCGGGCTGGTAGATGAACACCTGCGTGGGGTGGCCGTTGCCGCGCGATGCCGGAACGAAGTTCAGGAACGAGCGTCCAGCGTCGTCGACGAATTCGAGCGGCCTATCCGCCAGCATGTCCTGTTTGAGGCGTTCGGCCAGGTCGAGCCGCTGCCAGATGCGGATGACCTCCTCGTCGGTCGCGATCGCCCTGGCCCGGCTGTAGATGGACTCGTCTCGTTCGATGACGACGACCTCGAGGCCGAGTCGGCCGAGGAAGTTCGCGGCTGTCACACCGGACGGGCCGTAGCCGACGATCGCGACATCGTAGGAGTGCTGGACGGTCACGTCGAGACCTCTCGTCATTGGGGGGCTTTCGACCCGAAGAACCACATCCGGGGATTGTTCCCGTAGCGGCCACCACATTATGATGATTTCATCAGAAAGTCAATGAATCATCAGAAGTGTGGAGAGGGTCAATGGATGACCTGCTGAAACCCCGGCGTCGCCGGGCGAACGGCGAACAGTCGCGCAGCAAGATCCTCGACGCCGCCGTGACGGTCGCGGGCGAGCGCGGCTATGACGGCACCTCCATCGCGCTGGTCAGCGCCAAATGCGGCCTACCGGCCAGTTCCATCTACTGGCACTTCAAGGACAAGGACGATCTGATCGCCGCCGTCATCGAGCGCAGCTTCGAAACCTGGCTCGACGCGATTTCCATGCCCGAGGGCGGCGCATCGCGGGAACGAGCGGCCGCAATGGCGCGCTGAGGCACTGCTCGAGACACCGGATTTCCTGCGGCTCGGTCTGATGTTGACCCTCGAGCGTCGGCCCGATGAGTTGCGCGCCCGCACCATATTTCTCGGCGTTCGCGACGTGACACTGAGCCGCATTGCCGATGTGATGCGCGCGCTGGTTCCCGAACTCGACGACGGGTCGGTCCAACTGCTCACCACCTACACGCTGGCCGCGGCCGACGGGCTGTTCATTGCCAAAGAGGTCGGCGGCGACGGCGTCGATCTGTTCCGACTATTCGAACTGCACGCCCATCTCGTCGTGGACGCGGCGATGCGTCTGACCGACCCCTGAGGTGTGCTTCTGATGAAATCATCAGATTTGCTTGACAGGGCGTTGGATCGTAACTGATGATTTGATCAATAGAGGTTGTGGAGGTAGCTGTGACGAGCATCGACGAAGGTGTCGGCATCGGACGGACGGTGCGGTTCGGCGGATACGAAATCTGCGGTGCGGCCGGATCCGCTCCGGCGGTACCGAATCGGAAGGCGCGGTCATGAGCGGCTTTCTGCGCCCGAATATCGACGGTTCGGTGTTCGGTGCCGTTCATCTGGGTTACGTTGTCGTGCAATCGAATCGGCTCGCCGACTGGCGGCGGTTCGGTGCCGACGCGATCGGGATGCACGTCGACGAGACCGGCGCGGACGCACTGCGTTTGCGTCTGGACGATCGCTGCTGCCGCTTCCTGGTCCAGCGCGGCCCGGCCGAGGACGTCATGGCCTTGGGCTGGGAGGTCGACGATCACGAGACCTTCGACCGCATCGTCGCCCGGGTGGCCGATCGTGGAGTCCCCATCGCCGAGGGCACATCGGAGGAGGCGGCCCTGCGCGGAGTGGAGCGGTTATGGCGCTTCGCCGGCCCGAAAGGTATGACGCAGGAGATCTTCACGGTTGCGTTGACCACACCGGAACCGCTGCGCATGCTCAGCTCGGGATGGGTGACCGGAGAGGCCGGAATGGGACATGTCGCGATCATTTCCCGCGAACCGGAGGCGATGCGCGGTTACTACCACACCGTTTTCGACTCCCGACTGAGCGACTACATCGACGAGAACGTCTCCGGGCTGAAGATGAAGATCCGGTTCCTGCGGGTCAACGAGCGTCACCACTCGATCGCGATCGCCAACCTGCGCGGGGTGAAGATCGATCCGATTCGAACTCGGGTGCAGCACATCAATATTCAGTCCGCGACCCTGGATGACATGATTGCGTCCTTCCAGCGCGTCGAGGATCTGGGCTTCCGCATGGCGTGGTCGGTTGGGCAGCACACCAACGACCGCGAACTGTCGTACTACTGCGTGACTCCGTCCGGATTCGAACTCGAGGTCGGCTGGAACCCGATCGTGATCGGCCCGGAACTCGAATCCACCTGGGAGCCGACGACTTATCAGGGCATCAGTATCTGGGGTCACTCGACGGTCGGGGAGACGGTGCTGGACAAGTTCGCTCAGTTCCGCCAAGCCCTGCGCACGATCAACACGCCGGAGATCACGGTTCCCGAACTCACGGGCGCAGCCGCGCGATGAATACGACAATGCCTCGAGTGGCTGGTTCGGGCTCGGCGGGCAGCGCCTGTCGCTCGATGATTTCGAGCCGCGCGAGATCGCGATGAATATGACGATCGACGGTGAGATCGTTTCCACCGGAACAGGTTCCGCGTGTCCGGGCGATCCGCTCAATGCGCTCGCCTGGCTGGCTCGGACCGCCCCGGAGTTCGGCGACCCGCTGCGTGCGGGCGAGATCATCCTGTCCGGTGCGCTCGGTCCGATAGCCGCTCCAGTGCCCCAGGTGCGCTCGGAAATCTTCAGCGGCGCAACCACACTCGGAACCGTAGAGTTCACGTTCTCCGACAGCTGAGCCGAGTGAGGGGTAGGACCGGGCGGTTGCCGCGGCCACGATCGCCGTGCTCGGGTCCATCGGCTCGAACCCGCCCCCCTGCACGGCGACGGTGTCGCGGCGCCAGACCCTCCGTGTGCCATGGCATCGACTCCGGAGTTCGGCAGCATCCGCACCATCTCCGGTACCCCGTCGTCGTCGCGTCGGCGGACTTCCCTGCACCAGTTGCTATTCCCGACTCGGAAAGTGAGAATTCCGTGCCCGATTTCCGCCCGCAATCGAACCCGAAGCTGAGCCGTCGCCGCGCGATCGGCGGTGCGGTGGCAGGTACGCTCGGTGCCGCCGCGGCCGCGTCGCTGCCGCGCGCGCAGGCCGCCCCGGCGCGTGCCCAGCAGTCCGCGCCGTCGGGCACCTACCGCATCGACCTGCACGCGCACTTCCTGCCGCCGGACTATCGCGCGGCGCTGCTCGAACACGGTCACCTCACCATCGGTGGCTATCCGACGCCCGACTGGTCACCCGAGCAGGCACTGGCGTTCATGGACTACTACGGAATCCAGGCACAGGCACTGTCGGTCTCCGATCCCGGCGTATCGTTCCTGAGCGGCAAGGAAGCCGCCGATATGGCCCGCTACTGCAATACCTATGCGGCGCAACTGTTCCGGACCCATCCGACGCGCTTCGGCGCATTCGCGGTGCTGCCGATGCCCGACCTCGTCGCCTCGATCGCCGAGGCGACCTACGCTCTGGACGAATTGCACCTCGACGGGGTCATTCTGCTGTCGGCCTATAACGGCGTCTATCTCGGTGATCCGCGATTCGAACCACTGATGGTCGCGCTCAACCAGCGCAATGCCTACGTCTTCGTGCACCCCGCCGCCATCCCCGTCAATGCCGAGCCGAAGCTGCCGCTGCCGGACTTCTTGGCGGAGTTCACCTTCGACACCACCCGTGCGGCCACCATGATGATGGTGACCGGCATGACCCAGCGCTACCCCAATATCCGCTTCCAACTCGCCCACGCCGGTGGCACGCTGCCGTTCCTGTCGCACCGGGTCAGCGTCGCCTCGCAGACGGTACTCGGCGACCTGTGGCCGCAGGATCTGCCCAAACCATCCATCCTCGATACCAAGCGACAGATCGGGAACTTCTACTACGACACCGCCCTGAGCGGATCGGTCGCGGCCATGGCCGCCACCCTCGCCGTCACCGAACGCAACCACATCGTCTTCGGCTCCGACTGGCCCTTCAGCGCCCTCACCCTGCCCCGATCCGGCTCCCACGACCCGGCCCCCGGCCTCAGCGATATCTTCGACGCCGACCAACGCATGGAGGTCGAACGCCACAACCCGCTGCGCCAACTTCCCCGCCTGGCCGAAGCAGTCAACGCGTAATCAATCGGTCGGACCGCACTCGCGCTACCGCCCTCGGACAATCATCGAAGCGGTCGAGCTCGGCTGGGATCACATGGGACCGGTTCCGCAGCGGTGGACTTCGCTGGGCATTGCGGCGCCGCGTGCGCTGTACTTCTGGTGCGGTTAGGTCGGGCTACCCGATCGACACCCAATTCTGCTGGTGCGGTCGATGACTCGGGTCGGAGGCTTGGAGGTAGCGCACGGTGAGACCGGCGAGGGCATGTTCGGGCGGCAAATTCCGCTGGCAGCCAACGGGTTCCGGTGGATCGGCGCCTGATCGAGCGCAATTCACCACCGCAATTCGCGCGATGGATGGGGTTCGACGGAAGCGCTCCCTTCCGTTCTCAACATATAGCGCACCCGGGGGCTTGCGGCAAGACCCGGGTGGTGCTGCAGAATCGCAGACCGAGTTCAGAACCTGCGGAAATGGAGTGCCGAATGCGTGTTGTCGACGAGCCGGGACGCGACGAAACAGTTCGAGGGGAGCGGCGAGTGACCGACACCGACGTGATCATCGTGGGCGCTGGCCCGACCGGGTTGATGCTGGCCGCTGAGCTGCGCTTGGCCGGAGTGCGAGCGCTGATACTGGAGCGGCAGCCGCAGCCGCGAGACACCCCGAAGGCCAGCGGTATCGGCGGGCGGATCCTGGACTTGCTGCGCTACCGAGGCATTCTGGACCGATTCGAGGCAGCAAGCAGCGATCCCAACGTGGCTCCCCGATTTCCATTCGGCAATGTGTACTTGGATCTCACACAACTGGCAGATCCACCAATGCGGGCGCTGCCGCTCCCACAGTGGGAAATCGAGCGACTGCTCGATGAACGCGCAGGTGAACTCGGCGCCGACATCCGTCGTGGACACGAGGTGGTCGGGGTGAGCCAGGACGATGCCACGGTGAGCGCGGACGTGCGCGGGCCGGACGGGCCTTACCAGGTGAGCGCCCGATACCTTGTCGGCTGCGACGGCGGACGCAGCCGGGTCCGCGACATGGCAGGCTTCGCGTTCCCTGGCACCACATATCCGGAGGTCAACAGGCTGGGGCAGGTCACCGTACCCGATTCGCTGACCGTGCTCGACAACGGCGATATCGACGTCCCCGGGCTGGGCAGGATCCGTTCGGGTTTCACACGAACCGATCGCGGTGTGTTCGCGTTCGCGATCATGTCCGGGGTTCTGTCCCTGCAGACCACCGAAGACGAGTCCACCGAATACGACGACGATGAGCCGCTGACCCTGACCGAACTCGCGGACAGCGCTCGCCGCGTGCTCGGCGCGGATCTCCCCTTGGGAGAGCCGATTCGGTTGTCGCGTTACACCTTCAAGGATCGGCAGGCCGAACAATATCGCGATGGGCGGATCCTGCTGGCTGGCGATGCGGCCCACCTGCTCCCCGCCACCGGCACGGCGCTCAATGTCGGCATGCTCGACACGGTCAACCTTGCCTGGAAGCTCGCCGCCGACATCCACGGCTGGGCGCCGGTCGGGCTGCTGGACACATATCACGACGAACGCCACTTCGCGGGTGCACGCGCACGGTTACAGACCCGAGCCCAGGTGGCGCTGCGGCGCGGCCACGACCCAGCCGCCGATGCACTGCGGGAAGTCTTCCAGGAACTGCTCGTCGACGAGTCGGCATTGCGCCGGATGGGAGCCCTTGTCGGCCACGCCGACATCCGCTATCCGATGCCTGGCTCCAACCACCACGCCTTGGCCGGCGCCTTCGCACCCGACCTCACCCTGCACACCGACCAGGGCACAACCACCGTCGCGGTACTCATGCACACCGCACGGCCGATCCTGCTCGACCTCGCCGATCGCCCGGAACTCCGTGAGATCGCCCGAGACTGGCAGCATCGGATAGATATTCGCACCGCAAAGACCGATGATCGACCAGCCGATGCGCTACTGATCCGCCCGGACGCCCATATCGCCTGGGCCGCATCGATCGACGAACCTGCCGACACCGCCGCGCTCGCGCTGCGAGAAGCGCTCTCGAGCTGGTTCGGCGCACCCCTGGAAGCGGCTGTGCCGATCACCCCCGCCTGATCGGCCCTCGAGCACTGCCAGGAGAACAGCCGCAGTTCGTACAGCTCTCTGTGCCTGCCCAGCCGGAGCGTTCGGTAATCGGTACAGCGGCTGTTCTCGGGCGTGCCGGTGGGGCAACTTTCCGTCGGGTCCAATTCGTTCGCCAGGGCAATAGGGATTGCCGCACCGCAAATCGGAAACGCCGAAGGCGATAGATTCGGCGCAATATGCGCATCGCATCTATATCAGCAGATCAAGATCGACAGGCCGGTCGAATGGGAGCTACCGGGAATGCCGTGCTGGTGTGCGTGGTGCCTTCGGGCAGCGTTCATTCGCCGCTCGAAGAATCTATCGATATACGAGGGCGGACGTTGGCACCTTTGTCGGCGCCCGCGATCGGCTTCCTCGGTATCGACAACACCAGTGATGTGGGGATTTGCTACTTCTGTGCGCTGTTGTAGGCGGCTACCACGTCGGCGGAGATTCGGCCGCGGGCCGATACCTTGCGGCCGTTCTTGCGGGCCCATTCACGGATCGCCAGCGATTGGTCCCGGTCGACCGTCGAGCCCAAGCCCTTGCCCACGCCACGCGACTTGGCCACCCGACCGGTGCGACGAGCGTTTTCCGTCCACGGCTCCAGGGTGGCACGCAACTTGCCCGCGTTCTTGGTCGACAGATCGATCTCGTAGATCACGTTGTCGAGGGAAAAGCGAATGGTCTCATCCGCCTTCGATGTGCCGTCGTAGTCATCGACCACCGTGACGGTTACTTTCTTGGCCATGAGCCATCCTTAGCGTAGATGCGGATAATTTCTTCGAATGCTAATTCGGATAGTCTATGCCGCCGAATCCCATTCAAGCCAGTTTACTATGGCCGCACATGCATTTCGCGATGGTCGAGAATTCTGTCGACTCGTGTGTCGGTCCGGCCGTGCGCTCGGTTGCCTGTGTTGGATTCCGCCGAGTGCGCGCGGGCATTCGATGCCCTGTTGGTGCAACGGTTTCCGGCGCATGTCTGTCCACGCGGGAATTGGCCGCCGGACCGGTGCGGAAAGTGTCGCGATCCGGCATTCAAATCGAAATCAGCCGGAATCCGAGCCGTCCTGGCGGCCCGGCGCCGCGCCTGTGGTGGACGCCCTTCGACCGGCTCGACATGTCTTCCTCGGGACCGGAGCCCCGGGACTCATTTCGGTGTGGCTGCCTCGCGGCGTCGGGCGAGCGCCTCGCCTGCGGATGACCCGTCGGCGAGCCCGCGCAATACGCGCAGGGTCGGTTCTATGGGCTGCCCGGCGGTCAGCTGATCCAGCTGTTCGTACAGCGCACTCTCGACGGCAGCGATCTGGCGTGCGACCCGGCGTCCGTCCGGGGTGAGGGTGAGCGAGACGAATCTCCGGTCGCCGGGGCTCACCTCGCGCTGCACCAGTCCCTGGGCCGTCAGCCGGTCGACCAGCCTGCTCGGGCTCGTCGTGGTTTCGCACACGAGCAGCTCCCCGAGGCCGACCAGTGTCAGCGGTCCGAAGTCATCGAGTACGCGCAGCACTTCCGCCTGAGATGGAGTCACACCCAGCGGTCGCAACTGCGCTGCCAGCTGTCGGTTGCCCTCTCGCTGGATCGCCAGAATCAGGTACCGCAACTCTTCCGCGGTCCTCACCGCGCCCGCCTCGTCCGCACCACTGCTCCTGCTCCCACGTAGAACGCTGCCTGAAATGTTACACGACACCTATTGCTCGGCAGTAGATGTCGTGTAATCTAGTGACACGACATCTACTGCAAAGGAGTTACGCCATGAACACCGTCTCGGACCCCATCTCACGCGTGTCGGTCATCAGCACCGGCACGGTCGCCATCCGCCCCGAACATGTCGGACCGACGCGAAAGAACACCTATGTTTGGCTGTTCACCTCACGCCGATGGACCGACCCGAGGCCGATCAATGTCTTCGTCATCGAGCATCGAGATGGACTGGTCCTGTTCGACACCGGCCAGGACCGAGCTTCGGTCACCGACCCCGATTACTTCCCCGGTGGGCTGAACGGGAAGGTCTACTCCCGGCTCGCCAAGTTCGATATCGAACCGGCGCAGACGCTTTCGGCGGGAATCCGCCGCCTCGGGCACACGCTCGGCGACGTCCATACCGCTGTGCTGTCGCATCTGCATCAGGACCACATCGGCGGGCTTCCCGAACTCGGTCGCTCGGACATCGTGATCGACCGGATCGAGTGGGACTCCCTACGCAAACCTCTGCCCGAGGCCCGAGGGCTGATGCCGACCCACATCGACCTGCCCGGCCTGCGCTGGAAGCAAGTGGAACCGGAAGGTCTGGCCGATCCCGCCATCCGCCCCTTCGAGCGCGGACACGATCTGTTCGGTGACGGCACTCTGGTGCTGCTGCGCACTCCCGGCCACACCCCGGGATCGCTGTCGATGCTGGTGCGCCGCCCCGGGCAGCATCCGCTGCTGATGGTCGGTGACCTCACCTACGACGACCGTCTGCTCGCCGAAGGCCACCTGCCGGGAGTCGGCGACAAGCGGCAGATGCGAACCTCGGCAGACCTGGTGAACGAACTCCGCGCGGCACTGCCCGGACTCGTCATCCTGCCTGCCCACGATCCGGGCGTGAGCGCGCGACTGGCGCGCGCTTTGTCGAATCCGCCGGTCGCCACCCGGACGCAGGCGACATCATGAGCAGCGAACAATCCGCGCGAATGCGTGTCACAGCGACTCCGGACCAGGTGCGAGCCGTGCTCCTCGACCCGCTGTCACTGCCCGAATGGAACGCGGCCTTTCTTCGAATAGACGGCCGACCGGAGGCGATGACCGGCGAACCCTATCGGTTGACCGTTCGCCCAGGACTCTCCGGAACCTTCGACTACGTCCGCATCGAACCCGGGCGAATCGACACCCGCTGGAGCGTGCCGGGATTCACCGAGCTCGGCAGCTGGCACATCCAACCCTACGGTGCCGCAACAGAAGTCGAGCACGCATTCGGTCACGAAGGTCCGCTCGCCGCGGTACTCGCTCCGGCCTACCGCTCGGTCGCACGAATACGGCTCACCCGGCTCGCCGCAAGACTCGGCGACACCGCGCCGTCGTCGTCGCATTCCGCTGGGCCGCAATGAGAGCGCCCGACAGCGCGCGCGGATTCGGAGTCCGCGGCAGGTGGTAGTTGGGGCGACGTCCCCATAGCCCCGAGGGTGGTGGGGCCGGAAGATCTCGGGGAGCCGAGCGCATTGTCGACGGCTCGCGCGGCGGTGTGGATCAACGATCGTGACGGCCGGAACAGGACTCTGAGCGGCACCGCAACATCCTGGGCAACTTCTCACGATCGCCCCTCACGTCCGAGGGGCGAACCAGATCTCGAATCCGGCGTTTACGGAGCCAACCGCGTGGATACTCACAGCACGGAACTGCGCCCCCGCTGGTCAGCGGGTCGCAGTGCGGTGTGGTGCCCCCGGCAGGAATCGAACCTGCGACCTAGGGATTAGAAGGCCCTTGCTCTATCCAACTGAGCTACGGAGGCAGTGGGTTCCACGATGGCCGACATTGGCCGTGCTGTCCAGCAGGGCAAGTATAGCGACCGTCCAGATGGCTAGGTTCTTAGCGTTAGCAACATTTCAGCCACCTGCGGCGCATGGGCCGAGCGAGTCGCGGGATGATCGACATCGCACCTCCGATCCGTTAGCCACCATATCGGCCCAAACCCCACCGGGCCACGCATTAACGGCCGACTACGCTCAGTCCCATGTCGTCACCGCAGGACCCGTCCGTCGCACCTGATCTCGAAACGGGTAAATCGGGCTCTGCGGCGACCTTCGCGACCATCACGGTGCTGGCCGGTGCGATCGCGGCAGTGGTCGCCGCGATGATCGTCGGACTGTCGGCGGCGCAGGCGTTGACCCTGCTCGGCATTCCGGATCCCGGACCGCTGACCACCTATGGCCTGCCGGCGCTGCGGGCGCTCGCCGATCTGTCCGCCGCATTGACCGTCGGCTCGCTGCTGTTCGCCGCGTTCCTGGTACCGGCGCAGGCGAACGGACTGCTCGATGTCGACGGGTATCGCGCGGTTCGGCGCGCCTCGAACTTCGCCGTGAGCTGGGCCTGTTGTGCGGCGCTGCTGATACCGCTCACGGTGTCGGATACCACCGGGCAGCCGGTGAGTCAGATCTGGCGGCCGGAGCAGTTGTGGCGCGCGATCGGTCAAGTGGATCTGGCCCAGGCGTGGCGCACGACGGTGGTCTTCGCGCTGATCGTCGCGGTGGGTTGCCGACTCGCGCTGCGCTGGGGGTGGACCCCGGTGCTGTTCGGCGGTGCCGTCGTCACGATGATGCCGCTGGCGCTGACCGGGCATTCGTCCGCGGGCGGTGCGCACGACCTGGCGACCAACAGCCTCATCCTGCACCTGGTTTCCGCCGCGGTCTGGGTCGGTGGATTGTTCGCGGTGCTCGCCTACGCGATGCGCGGCGGCGGGCACACCGATATCGCGGCCCGGCGATTCTCGCTGACCGCCACCATCGCCTTCGTCGTGATCGGCGTCAGCGGCGTGATCAACTCCTGGGTGCGGGTGCCATGGAGCGATCTGTTCACCACCACCTATGGCCGACTGGTGATCGCCAAGGCGTGCGCGCTCGCGGTGCTCGGCGGGGTCGGATATCTGCAGCGTCGCGCCAGTCTGCCCGCACTCGCCGCGAACCCGCGCGACCGCGCCGCGCTCATCCGATTCGGTGGTGTGGAAGCGCTGATCTTCGCGGCCACCATGGGGCTGGCCGTCGGGTTGGGGCGAACGCCGCCGCCACCGCCGACCAGCGTGCCGACCCCCACCGAGGTCGAACTCGGCTACAACCTGAACGGTCCGCCATCGGTATCGCGACTGCTGTTCGACTGGCGCTTCGACTTGATCTTCGGCACGCTGGCCATCGTGCTTGCGGTGCTGTACCTGATGGGGGTGCGGCGGTTGCGTGCGCGCGGAGACGCCTGGCCGATCGGACGGACCATTGCCTGGTTGTCGGCCTGCGCGATCCTGCTCTTCGCCACCTCGTCGGGGGTCGGGCGGTATGCGCCGGCGGTCTTCAGCGTGCACATGGGACAGCACATGGCGTTATCGATGCTGGCGCCGATCCTGTTCGCGCTCGGTGGTGCGGTCACCTTGGCGCTGCGGGCCCTGCCAGCGGCCGGGCGTAACGGCATACCCGGTCCTCGGGAATGGATTCTGGCCGCCGTGCACAACCCGGTCTCGCGCTTTCTGACCCATCCGATCGTCGCGTCGGTGATCTTCGTCGGCGGCTTCTATGCGCTGTACATGGGCGGCATCTACGACTCGTTCGTCGATTCCCATGCCGCGCATCTGATGATGAACCTGCACTTCCTGCTCAGCGGCTATCTGTTCTATTGGGTGGTGATCGGCATCGACCCGAAGCCGCGTCAGGTGCAGCCGCTGACCAAGCTCGGCATGGTATTCGGCTCGCTGCCCTTCCATGCCTTCTTCGGTATCGCGCTGATGAGCATGACCACGGTGATGGGCGGGTGGTTCTTCCGCAGCCTCGCCCTCGGCTGGAACAACGACCTACTCGGTGACCAGCGCACCGGCGGTAGCCTCGCGTGGGCCAGCGGTGAGGTGCCGTTGGTTGTGGTGATGCTGGCACTGCTCATCCAGTGGTCGCGCAGCGACGCCAAACTCGCGAAGCGGACCGATCGGGCCGCCGACCGCGACCATGACGCGGAGTTGGCCGCCCACAATGCCATGTTCGCCGAATTGGCCAAGCGTGATCGAGGAATACGTCATTGAGTTCCATCGAGGTGCAAGCGTGAGTGAGCGGGGTGCCGCGGTGGTGGAGAACAGGCACGCCCGACGGGTGTATCGATCCGATGTGCGCGCGGCGCGCAGACGGCTGGCCGGACAGGTGCGCAAGACGCCGGTATTCCATACCTCGATCGTGGGACCGAACGGGCCCGTCCCGGTCACGCTGAAGCTCGAGTACCTGCAGCATGGCGGGACATTCAAGGTGCGCGGCAGCTTCAACGCGCTGTTGGAGTCGGCCGAACAGGTCGATCAGGTGGTCATCGCCTCGGGCGGGAACGCCGGGATCGCGGCCGCGCTGGCCTCCGCTCGCCTCAGCAAGCTGTGCACCGTGGTGGTCCCGGAGTCGGCGCCGCATACCAAGGTGGCCGCGATGTGGTCCTACGGTGCCGAGGTGCTCTGGCACGGAACGACTTACGCCGAGGCCTACCGCTACGCGACCGAGCTCGCGAACGAGCGGGGCGCCCTGCAATTGCACGCCTACGACCTGCCCGCGGTGGTCGCCGGTGCGGGTGTGGTGGGGCTGGAGCTGGAGGAGCAGGTGCGTGGGCGGCCGCCGGTGCTGGTCGCGGTCGGCGGCGGCGGGCTGGTGGCCGGGATCGCGGCGGCGCTCGGGCGTCGGCAGCAGGTGGTCGGGGTAGAACCCGAGGGAATTGCGACGCTGAACGCCGCATTGCACGCACAGCGGCCGGTGGATGTGAATGTCACCAGCATTGCCGCGGAGTCCTTTGGGGCCAATCGGATCGGGGATATCGCGTTGGATATCGCGCGTCGCTATGACGTGCGGTCGCTATTGGTGACCGATGACGCGATTGCGACGGCTCGTGAATATCTGTGGCGGGAGTTTCGGATCGTCGTGGAACTGACCGGGGCGACCGCGCTGGCCGCCGTGCAGAGCGGTGCGTATGTGCCCGCCGAGGGGGAGCGGCCCGTGATCGTGCTGTGTGGTGCAAATACCGACCTGTCGGTCTTGTAGCTCGCGCCGGTTTCGGCAATGGACACGGCGTCATCGCTCGTCGATCTCACCATCGGGTGATCGGGACCCGGTCGAAGCCGCTCGCCCTCCGTCGATCGCGCCGTATGAAGTGACGACTGTCCACATGTTTCGAAGTTGTCCACATTCGGGAATCGGGGCGGCCGAATGGGGTCCGGAGACGTCAGGCTGAAGGGGTCCTCATATGCGAGGACGGAACACCTGAAGCGATACGTGACGGATCGAAATATAAAGGGGCGCAACGATGTACGAAGCGATGGTGACAGTGATCGGCACGGTCGTGACCCATCCGATCAAGCGCGATCTGACCAATGGGGAGCAGGTCGTGACCTTTCGGATGGCGAGCAATTCCCGGCGGTTCAATCCCGAGACCGGGGAGTGGGTGGACAACGGAACGCTGTATCTCACCGTCAGCTGCTGGCGCCGGCTGGTACTCGGTGTCGACGCCTCCCTACGCCGCGGCGATCCGATCATCGCGCACGGCCAGCTGCGCTCACACGAGTATCGGGGCCGGGACGGCGCGGAACGCCGCGATGTCGAGATGCGCGCCACCACGATCGGCCCTGACCTGTCCCGCTGCACCGCGCAGGTGGTCCGGCGCGCGGTTTCGGGCGTGGCGTCCGGACCCAGTACCTTGGCACGGAATGGTTGTGACCGATCCAGTCCTGATGATCGTGCACGCGTCGACGGCCAGGAGCCGGGGGAGGGCGCGACGTCTCTGTCTTCCGCACCGCCCGAGCTCGCTGATCCCGAGCGCGTCGACGCTTGACCGCGCGGCCGGATACTCGCGGCGACAGTGGTGGCTCTGTTGATATCTGGCGAGGGATGCATCTGACTCTGCTCGTCGATGCACAGCACCACCGCCCGCTCGGGCGAATTATGGTACAGGCCAACAACATCCACCACTTTCTCCACGAATAGCGGGTCTGTTCCAGCGTCAATGCCACCACCTGCTGCACTCGCCGCCGACGAATCCCCCAATTACACAACGAATTTCAGGCGCGGAACACTAGGTGACCTCGGCCTGCAGACGGCCTGAAGGTTCTTGATCTTTGCGCCCTGCGCGATTGGTCGCCTATCCGCCACCAGCAGACGGCTCGCTGCTCGCCTTCGCTCTTGTACTTCGCCGCCCACGCGAACGGCAACGTCGGTATATTCCCGTCCTGATGATCACTGCGCTCGATGCGCGGCGCATTTGTGTACAGCCACTGAGTCGCTCGTGAAGTTCCCGCTTCATCGTCTGGAGTCACGTACTTGACCACCACACTGCCCCCCGACCAGCCAGAGACCCCGTCTGTGGCCTACGACGCATCACCCGGCGCCGCCGATGGACCTCGCGTCCCGCTGTACTCCCCGGAGTTCTCCTCCGATCCGCACCGCGTCTATCGCGACATGCGCGAGCGCTACGGGTCGTTGGTGCCAGTGGACCTGGCTCCAGGAGTTCCCGCGACGCTGGTGATCGGCTACAACCTGGCGGTGACGATACTCAATGACCCCGAACGCTTCCCGGCCGATCCACGCATCTGGGAGAAGAACATTCCCAGCGACTGCCCCGTCCTGCCCATGCTGCAATACCGGCCGACCTCGGTACACAGCGCCGGAGCCGAGCACACACGGTATCGACAGGCGGTTACCGCAGGCCTTGCGGGGGTCGACTTGCACGCCGTGCACACCACTGCGGAACGGATCGCGGTATCGCTGATCAACACCTTCTGCGAAGCGGGTACGGCGGATCTGATCAGCCAGTACGCATTTCCGCTTTCTTCAGCCGTGGTCAACGAGATGCTGGGCTGTCCGGCGCAGATCGGGCAGCGCGTCGCGGCCGGCATGGCGGCGGTCTTCGAGGGCGTCGAAGCGCAGCAAGGCATGCAGATGTTCAGTGAGGCGATCGTCGAGCTGATTGCCCTCAAACGCGCTCAACCCGGCGACGACATCACCACACGGATGCTGAACCATCCGGCCGAGCTCGACGACATGGAGATGGTTCACCAAATGGCCAACCTCTACGGAGGTGGCATCGAACCGCAACAGAACCTGATCATCAACACCCTGCTGCTGATCCTCACCGACGACCGGTTCGCCGGTGGTGTCTTGGGCGGCGGCCTGGCAACCCGCGACGCCCTCGATGAGGTGTTGTTCAACGACCCGCCATTCGCCAACCACTGCCCCAGCTACCCGCGGCAGCCGAGCCTGGTCGACGGCGTCTGGCTGCCCGCTCACCAGCCGGTCATCATCAGCATGGCCGGCTGCAACAATGATCCAGCGGTAAACATCGGCGAGTACAGCGGCAACCGCTCACACCTGGCGTGGGGCGCAGGTCCGCACGCCTGCCCGGCCCGCTCTGTCGCCTACTTGATCGCCCAGGATGCCATCGACCAGCTTCTCGACGCCCTACCCGATATCGAACTTGCCGTGCCCACCGACCAATTGACCTGGCGGCCCGGGCCATTCCACCGATCCTTGGCGTCCTTGCCGGTTATCTTCCCGAAATCCCCTCCACTGAATGTGGTGACAGGGCAATCGTGACACCGGGTCTCGTCGGGGGATTTTCTTCCCCCTCGAGCCGGTCATGGTGACGTTATCGGGGCGGCCTCCCGATGGTCGGCCCGAAACGGTTCCAGTCCGCCACGGCCCAGATACGGCCTGATCAAGCTGTCGACCTGGACGCGGACGGGGCGGGGAATCCTCGGGATCTGGTGCTGGTTGAATGAAACCGGCCCGTGAGCTGCAAGGCGGGGCAGTAGGGGCGTAATCATCTTTCCTCGTACCGATAGGCTTTCCTCCATGGCTGAGTTCATCTACCAAATGAAGAAGGTTCGCAAGGCGCACGGCGATAAGGTCGTGCTCGACGATGTCACCTTGAACTTCCTTCCCGGCGCGAAGATCGGCGTCGTCGGCCCCAATGGCGCGGGTAAATCCAGCGTGCTGAAGATCATGGCCGCACTGGACCAGCCGAATAATGGCGAGGCCTTCCTGGCCCCGGGTGCCACGGTCGGCATCCTGCAGCAGGAGCCGCCGCTGAACGAGGAGAAGACCGTTCGCGGCAATGTCGAGGAGGGCCTCGGCGAGGTCAAGGTGAAGCTGGATCGCTTCAACGAGATCGCCGAACTCATGGCCACCGACTACTCCGACGAGCTCATGGACGAAATGGGCAAACTGCAGGAGTACCTGGACCATGCCGATGCCTGGGATATCGATTCCCAGCTCGAGCAGGCCATGGACGCGCTGCGCTGCCCGCCGCCGGACGAGTCGGTCACCAACCTCTCCGGTGGTGAGCGCCGCCGCGTCGCACTGTGCAAGCTGCTGCTGAGCAAGCCCGATCTGCTGCTGCTCGACGAGCCGACCAACCACCTCGATGCCGAGAGTGTGCTCTGGCTGGAGCAGCATCTGGCCTCGTACGCCGGTGCCGTGCTGGCCGTCACCCACGACCGGTACTTCCTCGACAATGTCGCCGAGTGGATCCTCGAACTCGACCGCGGTCGTGCCTACCCCTACGAGGGCAACTACTCCACCTATCTGGAGAAGAAGGCCCAGCGTCTCGAGGTCCAGGGCAAGAAGGACCAGAAGCTGCAGAAGCGCCTCAAGGAGGAGCTGGCCTGGGTGCGGTCCGGTGCGAAGGCCCGCCAGGCCAAGAACAAGGCTCGCCTGGGGCGGTACGAGGAGATGGCGGCCGAGGCCGAGCGGCACCGGAAGTTGGACTTCGAGGAGATCCAGATCCCGGCGGGTCCCCGTCTGGGCAGTGTGGTCGTCGAGGTCGAACATCTGGACAAAGGTTTCGGCGACCGCCAGCTCATCAAGGATCTGTCGTTCACCTTGCCGCGCAACGGCATTGTCGGCGTCATCGGCCCGAACGGTGTCGGTAAGACCACGCTGTTCAAGACGATCGTCGGGCTGGAGTCGCCCGATAGCGGTGAGGTGAAGGTCGGTGAGACGGTCAAGCTGAGCTACGTCGACCAGAACCGCGCGGGCATCGACCCGAAGAAGAATGTCTGGCAGGTCGTCTCCGACGGTCTGGACTTCATCGAGGTCGGCAACCAGGAGATGCCCTCGCGCGCCTATGTCAGCGCCTTCGGCTTCAAGGGCCCGGACCAGCAGAAGCCCGCCGGGGTGCTCTCCGGTGGTGAGCGCAACCGGTTGAACCTCGCGCTCACCCTCAAGCAGGGCGGCAACCTGATCCTGCTCGACGAGCCGACCAACGACCTCGACGTGGAAACGCTGAGTTCGCTGGAGAACGCGCTCGAACAGTTCCCGGGCTGCGCCGTTGTCATCTCCCACGACCGCTGGTTCCTCGACCGGACCTGCACCCACATCCTGGCGTGGGAGGGCGATAGCGATAACGACGCCAAGTGGTTCTGGTTCGAGGGCAACTTCGAGGCGTACGAGGCCAATAAGATCGAGCGTCTCGGCATCGAAGCCGCCCGGCCGCACCGGGTGACGCACCGCAAGCTCACCCGCGACTGAGCTCGGCACTCGGCGAGGCGGTCGGTGTACCGCCTCGTCGGGTGGCCTTTCGCCGCCGCGGCGGCCGGTCGCATGTTCTTGCTGCATCGCACCGATGCCGACCGGTGCGGCGGACATTCCCGGTGCTGCGAATCGGCAGCTCCGGGTAGCTCAGTCGAGACGCCACTCCATGTTTCCACCGGGGTCGGGGTCGAAGCGGCAGGGCAGCACACCCGATGCGTCGAAAACGACCACCTACAGTGCATTTCCGGTCGGTCGCAGATGCATCACGGTGGCGGCATCCGGTCGGGGCGGTTGCGCAGGCAGTGCTGAGGCATAGAGCCATCAGGTCGCGCCGAGTCGGATATAGGCATCGCGCGCGGTGCTCAGCCAGCTCGCGGCTCGATCGTTTCCGAGGCGATCCGCGGCCCGGTGCAGTACATCGGCGACTACACCGTGGAAGGTCGCGGCACCCGTATTGACGATGCCGTGGCCGGAATACGGTGCCAGCAGCTCGATTCCGTCGCACAGTGCGTCGCGTCGGTCGGTCGCCAGCGCGACGTTGCGAAGAATCGCACCTTGCGGTGCACCGATTCGCTCCAGCAGCGCCATTACCTGCCCCAACTGCGCCGTCGGGCGGAACTTCACGATCTCGGTGCGATCGGTGTGTGCGGTGCCTGGTAGGTGTCGCCGGTGATCTGGACCGGCGCGTTTGCTTGCTCATGCATGGCATTGCATTCACTACCTTCCCTGGATCCCGTCACGACAAGGCGTGGGGTCCGGCGTCACGATGTGACGTGCGCATGAATCACAGCGAAACCCGAGCTCGACAGGGGCGATGGCGTGCACGTGTCGGCGCAGTCCGAGCAATCACGATCCGCACCGCCGAACGGCATTCGGAACCGATCCGCCTCGTCGGCTGGCCGCCCGCCGTCGAGGCGGTAGCATCCGCGCATGACGACGTCGAACGGTCGTTCTGCCGAAGGAATTGCGGGGAAAACGCACCGGGTGGCGTCTGCATCGAAGGAAATACAGTCGACGCACATCCGGCCAAAGATCTGACTATGGTTGGAAACGTGCATGCGCAGGCGCAGTCCGGGCATTGGGTCGTTACCACCGCGATCGCGTCTACCTGACGTTGCCGGTCCGATCGGGTGCTGTGCCGGGATCATCGACCTCGGCAACCAAGCAGCGAACGCTGCGGTATCGGTGAACACCCTGCATTTAGAAGGGAATTCACCCCCGCGTCTGCAAGGCACAGCTACTCTCGGACCGGCGTCACTTTGTTGCGGAACCGAATCCGAGGAGTTGGCGAAAAAAATGACTGTCTCGTCCGAATTGTCCAGCGCGGCGTGGGCCGCGGGGTTGCCGCAGTCGCTGCGCGGCGAACTCGCGACACTCGAGGAGGCGTATTTCCGCCACGTCGACGCGGGCGATGTGGACTGCGCGATCACCGGGATCACCCAGATCTTCCGGCGGCATATGGAGCTCGCGATGACCCGCACGGCCGGGCGGGCGCTAGTGCGGGTGTACCACCCGGACGACGGCTCCGGGCTGGGTGCCGCGGTGCAGCTGGTCACCGACGATATGGCGCTGCTAGTCGAGTCGATCACCTCGTCGCTGAGCCGGATGGGCGTCAGCGTGAGCGAGGTGATCCACCCGATCTTCGAGGTGACGCGCGATGCGGACGGACGGCTGACCAGCGCCGCGCCACACGAGGTCGACAGCAACGGCAGCACCGCTCTGCGCGAATCCTGGATGCACCTGCAGTTGCATCCCTCGACCAGTCGCGCCCTACTGGACCGGATCGAACAGTCGATGCCGGATGTGGTCGCCGACGTGCGTCAGGTCATCGGCGACACCGAGGCCATCAAACAAGTGCAGAGCAATCTGGCCGATGAACTCGAGCTGGCCGCCAAATCCGGCCACGCGCCGTTCTCCGATGCCGATCTGGTCGATACCGCGAATCTGTTGCGCTGGTTGGACAGTGGCAATTTCACCGTGCTCGGCTATGCCCGCTACCGGCTCGGCGGCGACGAGGGGCAGACGATCTCGAATCCGTTGCCCGGAACCTGCCTCGGCGTGCTGCGCCCGGATGTCGGCACCGACTTCCGGGTGCCGGTCAACGCGGGCGACCGGCCGCTGCTGATGCTCACCCAAGGCCTGGTGCCCGCCACCGTGCATCGCTCGGTGTACCCCTATTTCATCGGTGTCGCGGACTTCGACGAATCCGGCGCGATCGTCGGCGAGCACCTGTTCATCGGTGTGTTCACCGTGACTGCGGTGCACGAGAACGTCCTCGACATTCCGGTCATCGAGCGCCGGGTGCGCTCGGTGATCGAGCAGAGCGGTTTCGATATGGACTCGTTCTCCGGCCAGGCCATGCTCGAGGTCATCCAGTCGTTCCCGCGCACCGAACTGTTCTCCTCCGACGCCGAGACCATGCGCCGCACCGCCACCGCAGTCCTGAATGTCGGTCTGCGCAGGCAGGTTCGGCTGTTCCTGCGTTCGGACGGTTTCGGCCGATTCGTCGCATGCCTGGTTTATCTGCCTCGCGATCGCTACACCACTCGGGTGCGCCTGGAGATGCAAGAAATCCTGGTCCGCGAACTGGGTGGCGTTTCCATCGACTACTCGGCGCGGGTCAGCGAAAGCGAACTGGCCAGTGTGTATTTCACGGTGCGCATGCCGGAGACGGAGGTCGGGGTGCTGCGTGAGGGGGTCACCGTCGCCGACACCTCCGAGGCCAATCGGCTGCGCATCCAGAATCTGCTCGCCGAGGCGACGCACACCTGGGATGACCGCCTCAACGATGCGGTGAGCACCTCCACCGTGCTGGATCCCGGCGTCGTGCAGCGCTACGCCGAGGCGTTTCCGGAGGCGTACAAACAGGATTTCGCCTCCGACCGCGCACTGGCCGATGTCGTGCGGCTGGAGCGGCTGACCGAGGGCTCGATCGACCAATACCTGTACCGCCATGCGGATTCGGTACCGGGCTCGTGGCGGTTCACCCTCTACATCGGCGGCACCGGCATCTCACTGAGCCAGGTGCTGCCGGTGCTGCAGAGCCTCGGCGTCGAAGTTGTCGATGAGCGGCCGTACCAGATCCTGTTGGATCCGGTGCCCGGCGATGAGGGCGGGGAACGCTGGATCTACGACTTCGGCCTGCTGGCCCGGCCGGAATTGCTGCGCAGCTCGCTGGATAAGGATCTGGACGCCGAACTGCTGGAGTCCTCGGCCCGGGCCGACGCGCTGGCGACGGCGGAGCAGGGGCTGCACGATCGGTTCACCGCGGCCTTCGAGGCGGTCTGGTACGACCGAGCCGAGGCGGATGCGCTCAATGAACTCGTGCTGCGCGCCCGGCTGCCGTGGCGCGCGGTGTCGATCCTGCGGATGTACGCGAAGTACCTGCAGCAGGCCGATTTTCCGTACAGCCAGGCGAATATCGCCAGGGTCCTGCTCGCGTATCCGGATATCGCGAAGCTGTTCGTCGACCTGTTCGCGGCACGGTTCGATCCGGATACCGAATCGGCCGAGCACGCCGCCGAGTTGGAGACCCGGGTGCGCGGCCGCATCGACGACGTCGTCAGCCTGGACGCCGACCGCATCCTGCGCGCGATCCTGTCGCTGGTCAAGGCGACATTGCGGACCAACTACTACGTGACCGACGCCGCGGGCAATTCGCGCGGGTACGTCTCGGTGAAGGTCGATCCGCATGCCATCACCGAATTGCCCAGGCCGCGACCGCAATTCGAGATCTTTGTGTACTCGCCGCGGGTCGAGGGTGTGCATCTGCGCTTCGGTCCGGTGGCGCGCGGCGGGTTGCGCTGGTCGGACCGGCTGGAGGATTTCCGGACCGAGATCCTGGGTCTGGTGAAGGCGCAGGCGGTGAAGAACGCGGTGATCGTCCCGGTCGGCGCCAAGGGCGGATTCGTGGTCAAGCAGCCGCCGGCGGCCACGGGTGATCCGACCGCGGATCGGCAGGCGCTGGGCGCGGAGGGCGTCGAATGCTACCGGACATTCATCTCCGGTTTGCTGGATGTCACCGACAATGTGGACCGGGCGACCGGCGCCGTCCTGCCGCCCGCGCGGGTGATCCGCCGCGACGGCGATGACACCTACCTGGTCGTTGCCGCCGATAAGGGCACCGCGACATTCTCCGATATCGCCAACGATGTGGCGCAGCGCTATGGATTCTGGCTCGGTGACGCATTCGCCTCCGGTGGTTCGGCGGGCTACGACCACAAGGCGATGGGCATTACCGCCAAGGGGGCCTGGGAGAGCGTGAAGCGCCACTTCCAGGAGATGGATATCGACACCCAGACCGAGGATTTCACCGTGGTCGGTGTCGGCGATATGAGCGGTGACGTCTTCGGCAACGGCATGCTGCTCTCCGAGCACATCCGGTTGGTCGCCGCATTCGACCATCGGCACATCTTCCTGGATCCCGATCCCGATGCGGCCACCTCGTTCCGGGAGCGGCAGCGGATGTTCGCGCTGCCGCGCTCGTCCTGGGCGGACTACGACACCTCGCTGATCAGCGCCGGCGGTGGCGTCTGGGATCGCACCGTGAAGTCGGTGCCGATCAGCCCGCAGTCGCGAAAGGCGTTGGGGCTGGCCGATGATGTGGTCGCGCTCTCGCCGCCGGAACTGGTGCGGGCGATCCTGCTCTCGCCGGTGCAGCTGCTGTGGAACGGCGGTATCGGCACCTACATCAAGGCGAGCACCGAGACCAATGCCGAGGTCGGCGACAAGTCCAATGACACGGTGCGGGTCAATGGAAATCAGCTGCGGGTCAAGGTGATCGGTGAGGGCGGCAATTTGGGCGCGACCGCGCTCGGCCGCATCGAGTTCTGCCGCAATGGCGGCAAGATGAACACCGACGCGCTGGACAACTCGGCCGGTGTGGACTGCTCCGACCACGAGGTCAATATCAAGGTGCTGCTCGACGGTGTGGTCAGCGCGGGCGGACTGCCCGAGGCCGAACGCAATCCGCTGCTCGCCTCGATGACCGATGAGGTCGCTCAGCTGGTGTTGCAGGACAACGTCTCCCAGAATTTCCTGATGGGCATCTCGCGGGCCGAGGCGCCCCGGATGCTGAATGTGCACCAGCGGCTCATCGAGGATCTCGAGGCGCGTCGCGGGGTGGACCGCGAGCTCGAGGCGCTGCCCTCGCAGGTGGAGATCAAGCGCAGGCTCGAGGAGGGCACCGGTCTGGCCTCGCCCGAGCTGTCCAATCTCATGGCGCACGTGAAGCTTTCGCTCAAGGCCGATCTGCTCGAGACCGATCTGCCGGATATCTCGTACTTCGCCAGCAGGCTGCCGCAGTACTTCCCGACACCGTTGCGGGCTCGGTTCGGCACCGCCATCAAGCGGCACCGGCTGCGTCGGGAGATCACCACCACGATGGTGGTCAACGAGATGGTCGACTACGGCGGCATTACCTACGCCCACCGGCTGAACGAGGAAATCGGTGCCAGCACGACCGATGCGGTGCGCGCGTTCGCGGCGGCCAGCGAGATCTTCGACCTGCACGATATGTGGGCCCGGATCCGAGCCACCGACGCCGCGGTGTCGGTGCGCGACGAACTCGAGCTGGAGACCAAGCGGGCGCTGGACCGCGCCTCACGCTGGCTGTTGAGCAACCGCCCGCAGCCGATCGCGGTCGGCGCGGAGATCAACCGGTACAGCCGGGGTGTGCGGGAGCTGGCACCGAAGGTGCCCGGCTGGCTGCGCGGACATCACGTCTCGACGCTGACCGATCAGTCCGCCGAAGTGATCGCCCGTGGCGCGCCCACCGACCTCGCCACCGAGGTCTTCGCGCTGCTGAATCTGTTCCCGCTGCTCGATGTGTTGGATATCGCAGATATCACCGACCGCAGCGGTGAGGAGGTCGGCTCGCTGTACTACGCGCTCAACGATCACCTCAAGATCGATTGGCTGTTACAGGCGGTCAGCCACCTGGAACGCGGCGATCGCTGGCATGCGTTGGCCCGGCTCGCATTGCGCGACGATATGTACGGTTCGCTGCGCTCGCTGACCCTCGACGTGCTCTCCGGCGGTGACCCGGAGGAGACAGCGGACGAGAAGATTGCATACTGGGAGTCGAAAAACCAGTCCCGGCTCGGACGCGCTCGGGCAGCGCTGTCGGAGTTGTTCGAGTCCGGAACCCACGATCTCGCCACGCTGTCGGTTGCGGCGCGGCAAGTGCGAAGCATGGTGAGCGGGGTGGGCGCCCAATCGGAGGTACCTCGTTGACGAGTTCGTTGAGCGGCAGCGGAAAGTCGCAGGGCGGCAGCCGACTACTGCCCATGCGCTTCCACGCCAAGGTAGACGTCAGGTGGTCGGATATGGATGTCTTCCAGCACGTCAACCACGCCCGCATGGTGACGCTGCTGGAGGAGGCGCGGATTCCGTGGCTGTTCGAGGACGGGCGTCCGACCGCGTCGCTGCGTACCGGCTGTGTGCTGGCGGACCTTCGGGTCCGCTACCGCGGTCAGCTGCGGCACGAGGACACTCCGCTGGATATCGCGATGTGGATCGAGCAGCTGCGGACGGTTGATTTCACCATCGGTTACGAGGTGCGCGCCAATGGCGCGGCCCCGGACTCGCCGCCCGCGGTGCTCGCCTCCACCCAGATCGCGGCCTTCGATATGCGGTCGCAGCGCCTGCGCCGGCTCACCGATACCGAACGTGACTACCTCGCCGAGTGGAAAGAGTGAGCGATTTGCCCGGTTCGTTCGGGTGGTGGATTCGGGTCGCTGGGCAGTGATGGCTGGCTTCGGCCGGGCAGCAGCGGCCGTCGGCATCGGCGGCCGTATGGTGATGGCTGAATCCGGTTGCGCAGCGGTGGTGGCGGACTGCGGTCGTCGTGCGGTGGCGGCCGCGATGTGGTGATGTGGGAGCACTGATGTCGGGACAGCGCGTCCTGGAGGTTTCCGATCCGGCCGAGCGAGAGAATCTGGCGACATTTCTGAGCCGGGCCGTTCGGTTGGATCCCGCGGCGGTGGTGCGTTTGCGCCGTCGTGGTGAACGGTATGTATCCGCGTGGGTGGCAACGGGTTTCGAGGCGCTCGCGGTGCGCACCGTGGTCGCCGAGCTCGGCGCCGACGATGTCACCGTCGGTGCCGATCTGGTGCTGGCCGGTTTGTCGTCCGGCAGTCCGATCGATCTCGGCTACTCGATGGATTCGGCCTGGCGTGGTGCGCTGCCGCCGGATGTCGGCTTCGAACATGTCGACGATGTGCCCGCGCGCACCCTCGTCGAACTCGCCGAACGGGGCGCGGCACTGGCCAAGGAACACGGCAGCAGCCATGGCCCGCCCGCGTCCCTGCTCGACCAGACGGTGCTCACCGTCTCCGGGGCGCTGGCCCAGGTCCAGGTCCCGATGCGCGTCGTATTCGCCCTCACCGCAATGGATTTCATCCCGCACTCCGGTGACAAGGCCGACCCCCGCCGCATCCCGCCCGCCGAAATCGTCCGGGTCCGCGCCACCAAGACCTGGTTGCGTCTCGACGCCCGCTATGGCTCCGTCGCCCGCCGTCAGGGTGGCGGCATCCCGCTAACCCCGAGCTAGCCTCCACTCCCACACCTTTCTAAGGCCTGGTGCCTGCTGAGGCTTGGTGCCTGCTGGGGTTTGGTGCCTGCTGGGGTTTGGTGCCTGCTGGGGTTTGGTGCCTGCTGGGGTTTGGTGCCTGCTGGGGTTTGGTGCCTGCTGGGGTTTGGTGCCTGCTGGGGTTTGGTGCCCGTTGGGGCTTGGTGCCCGTTGAGGCTTGGTGCCCGTTGTGAGTGCGTGCAAGGAGTGCGGACGATCGGATCCAGTTCGACCGTGGAATGGGAGTCAGGACAACCCGAGCAGGCGCAGGAGGGCGGTGCTGGTCGCGGCGGCCAGGATTACCACCAGCATGGGTTGGTGGCGCCAGGCCAGTAGCCCACCGACGAGAACGCCTGCGGGGAGGGCGAATCCGAGGTGGCCGGAGCCGGTGGGCAGGGTGGTGATGGCGACCATCGCGGCCAACAGTATGACCGCGCCGATCTCCAGGAGCCTTGTCGCTCGATCCGGGAACCGGATGCGGTTGCGCAGAGCAGGACCCGACGAACGGAAGGCATAGGTTCCGGCGGACAAGGCGCCCATGGCCGCCAGCAAGATCGGTGTACTCATACCTGCTCCTCGTCGGTGCTCGGCCGCGCCATGTTGTCGTCTCGCTCGCTCACGATGCCTGCGCCTCGCCTGTCGCTTCGCTGTCCCGCTTCGAGATTGCGAAGAACAGCCCCGAAAGCGCAACCAGCACAGGCATTCCCGCGGGCAGGAACGGCGCACTGGCCACGGCCGCGATCGCCCCGATCAGGGCCGCGCGCAGCGTGCCGCGTGCTCGCAAGGCGGGCATGATCAGCGATAACAGCACCGCGGGGAACACCGCGTCCAACCCGATCGCACCGGTATCGGGCACTATCGTGCCGATCAGCGCGCCGATCGCCGCACCGCTGGGCCAGGCGATGAGCACACCCAACCCGCTCACCCAATACGCCGCTCGCCGACGCGCGATATCCGGCTGGGCCAGGGCCAGTGCGACGGATTCGTCGTTCATCACATGGACGCCGATCCGCCGCCGCCATCCGGTGCCGACCACATCGGGCACCGAAAGCCCGTACGGCAGATGCCGGGCATTGACCAGTAGCCCGGCCAGTACGGCCGCGATCGGGCTGCCGCCCGCCGCCATGATCCCGATGAACAGGAACTCCGCACCGCCCGCGAGCACGACGACCCCGAGCACAATCGGAACCCACAGTGGAAAACCGGAGGTGACGGCGGTAGCGCCGTAGGAAATACCGATCAGCCCGACCGCGAGCAATACCGCCGCGATCCCGGTGAGCGTGTCCCGATCGAGTGTTCGCCATATCGAACGCATGTAGTTTATGGTGAACATGGCGGGGCGATTCGTCAATATGGTTCTCTGTTGGGCGGTCAACTGTATTCACCCACCCCGGCCGGCTCCGCCGGCCTGCCATCCGCCTAGTCGACGGGAGCGCGCATGGAGCAGGATCCGACGACGCCGCAGGCAGTGATCGCCGCTGCGCTGCGCCGGGAGCGCCTGCGCGCCAGGCTGTCGCTCACCGAGGTTGCCAACCGTGCGGGCGTCGCGAAATCCACACTGTCCCAACTGGAATCGGGGACCGGCAATCCGAGCCTGGAGACCTTGTGGGCACTGTGCGTCGCCCTGGATATGCCCTTCTCACGGCTGCTCGACCCGCCGCGCCCGACCGTTCAGGTGATTCGCGCGGGAGAGGGCCCGGTACTGGCCGCCGCGGAATCCGATTACCGCGCCACCCTGTTGGCGGCCGGACCGGCCAATGCTCGCCGTGATTTCTTCCGGATCACCGCCGAACCCGGCCACGCCCGCAGATCCGACCCGCACATTCCAGGTGTGATCGAACATGTGCTGCTGGCCAGCGGCCGCGCCCTCATCGGCCCCATCGACGCACCCGTCGAACTCGCACCGGGCGACTACATCTCCTACCCGGGCGATGCCCCGCACGTCTTCGAAGCCCTGGCTCCCAACACCTGGGCGGCATTCGTCGTCGAATACACCTAGCCGCAAATGGCTGCGGCGCACCCGCTGGTGTCCAGTGCGTCGATCGACACCGCGGATGAGCGCGGTGACCAAGAACACGTGCGGCGAAATGACTGCGAGACCGGCCCCACGGAACCGATCCGGTCAGGAGCTAGCGCTAGGCGGCACCCTCGCCGAGATACTGCAACCACACCGGATCCAGCTCCGCGGTGGTCGACAACAGCCGCCAGTGCGGTCCCTTCGGTGAGACCAGTGGCGAACGCAACGTCCAGCCCAACTCGCTGAGCAGTTTGTCCGCCTTGCGGTGATTGCACGGGGCACAACTCGCGACGCAGTTCTCCCAGGAATGCTCGCCGCCGCGGCTGCGCGGGATGACGTGATCGATGGTCTCTGCCTTGCCACCGCAATACCCGCATCGGTAGCGGTCGCGATGCATGAGGGCGGCGCGGGTCATCGGGACGCGTGCGCGATAGGGCACATGAACGTAGCTGCGCAGCCGGATAACAGATGGAATCGTGACGGCGGATTCCGCGGAATGCACCACCGATCCCTGCGGGTCGTGGTGGACGGTATCGGCTTTATCGCAGATCAGGAGCACCACGGCGCGGCGTGCGGACAGCGCGGTGAGCGGCTCGTAGGTGGCATTGAGAAGCAACACCCGGCGCTTCAACCAGTTGGCGGTCTCGTTCTGGACCGGCGTGAGGTGCGGATTGTGGTGAGCAGGCTCACCGGTGCGATGTGCACCCGGATAGTGATCGGACAAGATGTGCAGCGGAGTAGCCCCCGACCCACGATTGTGGACGTCGGCGGGCTGGAGTTGTCGGTGCGTCCTGGCCTCGTGTGATCGGCCGTGCCGCTGCTTCATGGGGACCCCGGTTTCATAGTTATCAAGATCATGTGGTATCTCGGCAGAGACTGCCACCCAGTTGACCATGGAATGCGCACTATTGCACGGTGATTTCGCACAATGTCGGATGAACTGTGGTTGAAGGGCCGCCCGTTCGTGACGCGGGCACAATGGAGTGCGGCCGCCCGTAGCGATCGCTTGCGGGTCGCTCGAAACGATCAGCGGACCGATCGAAAGGACCTGATGACTTCCGGCGAGCAGACAGCGACGTCGTTCTACGACGCGATCGGCGGGGCGGCGACGTTCCACCGGATCATCGCGGCGTTCTATCGAGAGGTGGCGGCCGACGAGGTGTTGCGCCCGCTGTACCCGGAGCAGGACCTCGGACCGGCGGAGCGGCGGCTGCGCATGTTCCTCGAGCAGTACTGGGGTGGCCCGCGCACGTACTCCGATGAGCGTGGGCATCCGCGGCTGCGAATGCGGCATATGCCGTTCAAGATCGGTCCGGTGGAGCGCGATGCGTGGCTGCGCTGTATGCGGATCGGCGTGGCGGAGATCGAACCGGAGATTCTGGACGATGAGCATCGCAAGGCATTACTCGATTACCTGGAGATGGCGGCGAATTCGCTGGTGAACGCCGCTTGGTGAGATCGTTTCTGTTGAGCTCCCGCGTAGTCCCGAGGTTTTGAACCCGCATATCGAATGCTGAATATTTGCCAGATATCTTCGAGCATGGCTGAGCGTGTGCGAATTTGCCGAAAATCTTTGGCACTATTACGGATGTGACTGATACACCTGCCGTCCCGGCGCCGGTGGATCGCACCGCCCAACCTTGGTGGCGGTCGGCCATGTTCTACCAGGTCTATCCGAGATCCTTCGCGGACTCCGACGGCGATGGGATCGGCGATCTCCGCGGGATTCGCGACAAACTCGGCTACCTGGAACTGCTCGGGGTCGACGCGCTCTGGATCTGCCCGGTGATGCGCTCTCCCATGGCCGACGGCGGTTACGACGTCGCCGATCCGCGCGATATCGACCCGCTCTTCGGCGGTATGGCGGCAATGGACGAGCTGATCGCCGAGGCGCACGACCGCCGTCTCAAGGTGACCATGGATCTGGTGCCGAACCACACCAGCGATCGGCATCCGTGGTTCGCGGCGGCGCTGGCCGCGGCACCGGGCAGTCGGGAACGCGAGCGCTACATCTTCCGCGACGGCCGCGGACCCGACGGCGCGATACCGCCGAACAACTGGCCGAGCATCTTCGGCGGGCCCGCCTGGACCCGCGTCATCGAGCCCGACGGGCGGCCCGGCCAGTGGTACCTGCACATCTTCGCGTCCGAGCAACCGGATCTGAACTGGGCAAATCCCGAGATCGCCGCCGATTTCGAACAGACGCTGCGCTTCTGGCTGGATCGGGGCGTCGACGGGTTCCGCCTGGATGTCGCGCACGGTATGGCCAAACCGGACGGCCTGCCCGATATGGAGCGCGTCGAAACCAAGATGTTGGTGCATGACGATGACGATCCGCGCTTCAACAATCCCGCCGTGCACGAGATCCACCGCCGCATCCGCAAGGTGCTCGACGAATATCCGAACGCGGTCTCGATCGGCGAGGTCTGGGTGGACGACAACACCCGCTTCGGCGAGTACGTCCGGCCGGACGAACTGCACCTGGCCTTCAATTTCCGCCTCGCCGAGGCCCCATTCGATGCCGACGCGGTGCGTGCGGCCATCGACAACTCGCTCGCGGCCGTCGCGCCGGTGGGCGCGGTCCCCACTTGGACGCTGTCCAATCACGACATCGCACGTGAGGTCACCCGGTACGGCGGCGGTCCCGTCGGAGTTGCGCGGGCCCGCGCGATGATGATGGTGGAGCTGGCACTGCCCGGCGCGGTCTTCATCTACAACGGCGCCGAACTCGGGCTGCCCAATGTCGACGATCTGCCCGAGGCGGCGCTGCGAGATCCGGTCTGGGAACGCTCCGGACATACCGAGCGCGGACGCGACGGCTGCCGGGTGCCGATTCCGTGGGAGGGCGTGGCACCGCCGTTCGGATTCACCACGGGCGAGTCCTGGTTGCCCATGCCGCCGGAATGGACGGCATCGACGGTCGAAGCGCAATTGGAGGCGTTGGGCTCCACTCTGTCGCTGTATCGGATGGCGATCGAATTGCGTGGTGTCCGACCGGAATTCGCGGGTCCGCGGATCGAGTGGTACGGCAGCCCGGCCGGTTGCCTGGCCTTCCGTCGGCCCGGTGGACTGGTCTGTGTGCTGAACGCCTCGCCCGTGCCGATCTCCTTGCCGCCCGGTGACGTACTACTCGCCAGCGCCCCGTCGGAGAACGGTCAGCTGGCCGCGAATGCCGCCGCCTGGCTGGTGTGACCGCACAACACGAGCTCGACCAGAACGCGAACTACTACAGGGCATCGTCTACCGTAAGGCTCGTGAGTGAGCGAAGCGAGCGAACCATGTGCCAGCGCGCCATGCGGATGACGGAGCCGAGCGCCAGCGAGGCGCAGTCATGAGCATTCTCGAGACAGTGCTGATCTTCCTCGGCATCCCGCTGGTGATCTACGGCGCGATCGCCGGATTGTCGTTTCTCGGCAAGCCACTGCCCGGCGAGAAGCCGGTCCACTTCGACCTCGGTCAGAAGTGGACCCAGCCTGCCGTGCTGTGGAGTGCTACCGACGAGGTGACCGGATCGGGCCACCACACTGCTGAGTCGTCGCATGAGCACCATGCGGCGATCGAATCCACCGACGTGGAGCTGATCGGAGGCCGGGCAAGTGGCAAGTTCTAATTGGCCCGCGGTAGTCGAATCCGAACTGCCGCACGGTTCGGTGGTCACCAGCAGCGGCCGCGTCTCCGGTGTGCACGAGGCCGGTGCGGTGTTCAAGGAAGCCCCGTTCAGCGATGACGAGCGGCTGGCCATGGACAATGCGCTCACCGAGGTGACCCGCGCGACCAAGGTGCGCTTCAATGTCTACATCGGCGATCTGGGTGCGGATCCGGCCGCCGGTGCGGACGCGGTCTTCGCCGCGACCCCCGAGGCGGCGCGTTCGGTGCTCATCGCCGTCTCGCCCAACGACAAGGCCGTAGAGGTCCGTTCCGGCAGCGAGATCGCCGACCGGGCCAACGACCGAGTCTGCCAGCTCGGCGTCTCGGCTGCCCTGAGCTCCTTCCGTAAGGGCCAGCTCATCGACGGCCTGATCTCCGCGGTCCAGGTCATGGCCGCCAACATCGGTCGCTGATCCACTGGTTCGCCGCGGCGCGTTCACCTGCGATGGTGGACGCGCCGTTTGCGTTGACGCATGGAAACATCGGCCTGCGGTGCCTCTGGAGATGCGAAACGGGGCGTGCCCATCACGATGATGACCACGCCCCGTTCGATCGGGCTGGGGTAGCCCTCAGCGCCGCAAGCCCGTTCAGCCCCTGGCGTCGAAGGCGCGGGCGCGCAGTGAGCGTTCGATGCCCGCCTTGCCCTCGGTCACCAGGCGGCGCAGGGCGGGCGGATGATCACCGGCGAGGAACTTGTCCGCCGTCGCCACGGCATCCTCGCTGATCGCCCAGGCGGGGTAGAGGCCGACGACGACGGTTTGCGCGACCTCGCTGGAGCGGCGCTCCCAGACGCCGGGCACATCGGCGAAATAGCGGTCGACATAGGGTGCGAGCAGCTCGCCCTGGCCTGCCGGTGCGAAGCCGCCGACGATCGAGCGAGCGGTGATATTCGGCACCGAATCGTCGGACATCACCGTATTCCAGGCCTGCTCCTTCACCTCGGCGATCGGCCGCGCCGTCGCCGCCGCCGCGGCCTGGCGCTTACCGGCCGCGGTGGGGTCGTTGGCCAATTCCTGGTCGATGAACGGAGTGTCGAGGCCCTCGGTATCGATCTCGCCCGCCGCCGCCAGCGCGGTGACCAGCCGCCAGCGCAGATCGGTGTCCACCGCCAGACCGGGCAGACCGACGTTGGCCGGATCACCGTCGAGCAGTTCGCGCAGCACCTCGGTGTGCCAGGCCTGCAGCCGCGCGCCGGTGAGCGCGTTGACGAAGGCGAGCTGATGATCCGAGCCCGCCGCGGCCTCGCGGGCCAGTTCCAGCAGCCGGTTGGCGTATTCGGTCCAGCCGGTGGCATTCGCCCACTCCGGATCGGCGTAGCTGCCGATCGCGGTATTGGCCTGCATCAGAAGTCGCTGCACCACACCGATTTCGGTCTCGGTGCCGATTCCACGTTGCACCAGGGCGACGAAGTCGCGTGCGCGCATCTCGGCCTGCCTGGTCATCTCCCAGGCAGCCGACCAGCACAGCGTGCGCGGCAGCGGTTCGACGATCTCGTGGATGCGGTGCAGCACCACATCGAGCGAATCGGGATCGAGGCGCACCGAGCAGTAGGTGAGATCGTCGTCGTTGATCAGCACCAGCTGGCCGCGTTCCACGCCGACGAGTTCGGGCACCTCGGTGCGCTCGGCCGCGTCGAGGTCGAGTTCGATGCGGTTGGTGCGGACCAGCTTTCCGTCCCGTTCGCCGTACACGCCGACCGCGAGGCGATGCACGCGACGCTCACCAGCGCCCGGTTCCGCACCCTCCTGGACGACCGCGAACCTGGTGAAACGGCCGCCGGGATCGACCTCGAAGTCCGGACGCAGGATATTCAGTCCGGTGGTCTTGAGCCACTGTGCGCCCCAGTCGGACAGATCGCGGCCGGAGGACTTCTCCAGCGCCGAGAGCAGATCGTCGAAAGTGGCATTGCCGTAGGCGTGTTCGGTGAAGTAGTCGCGCAGACCGGCGAGGAACGCTTCCAGCCCGACATAGGCCACCAGCTGCTTGAGCACGGAAGCGCCCTTGGCGTAGGTGATTCCGTCGAAGTTGACCTCGACCGCGTGCAGATCCGGAATATCGGCGGCGATCGGATGTGTGGACGGCAGCTGATCCTGGCGGTACGCCCAGGACTTCTCCACATTCGCGAAAGTGGTCCAGGCACTGGTGTATTCGGTCGCCTCGGATTGGCACAGCACCGAGGCGAAGGTCGCGAACGACTCGTTCAACCACAGGTCGTCCCACCACTTCATGGTGACCAGATCGCCGAACCACATATGCGCCATCTCGTGCAGCACCGTCTCGGCCCGCCGCTCATAGGCCGCGCGGGTCACCTTGGACCGGAAGACGTAGTCCTCCAGGAAGGTGACGGCACCGGCGTTCTCCATCGCGCCCGCGTTGAATTCCGGGACGAACAGCTGGTCGTACTTGCCGAACGCGTAGGGCACACCGAAGTTCTTGTGATAGAAGCCGAAGCCCTGTTTGGTCTCGGTGAACAGCCGGTCGGCATCCATGTGCTCGGCGAGCGAGGAGCGGCAGTAGATGCCGAGCGGGATGGTGCCATGGTCGTCGGTGTAGGCGTCGGTCCATTCCGCGTACGGGCCCGCGATGAGCGCGACCAGGTAGGTGCTCATCGTCGGGGTGGTGCGGAACAGGTGCTTGCCGGGATCGGCGAGCAGCGTATCGACCGCGGCTGCGTTGGAGATGACCTTCCAGTTCGGCGCGGCGGTCACGCTGATATCGAAGGTGGCCTTGAGGTCCGGCTGGTCGAAGCAGGCGAACATGCGCTTGGCGTCGGCGGTTTCGAACTGCGAGTACAGGTAGACCGCGTCATCGGTGGGATCGATGAAGCGGTGCAGGCCCTCACCGGTATTGGAGTATTCGCAGTCGGCCTCGACAACTAGCTCGTTGCGCTCGGCCAGACCGGTGAGTGTGATGCCCTTGGACTCGTCGTAGTCGGCGATATCGATCGCGGTGCCGTTGAGCACGGCCGAGCGGACCCCACGGGCGACGATATCGATGAAGGTGCTCGCGCCCGCGGTCGCGGTGAAGGTGACCGTGCTGCGGGAGAAGAAGGTCTGCTCGCCCGGCTTCCCGGCCCCGTCGGTCAGGTCGAGGTCGATGCGATAGTTCTCGACCTGCACTGTCGAGGCGCGTTCGATCGCCTGGTCGCGAGTCAGGTTCGGTGCGGACATGGGACTCCTTCGTTGGTCGAAGAACATGCGCGGGCGGGCCGCCCGGCGGGCACAGCACTCACCACAATGCCACCTCGGTAAGGTTGCCCGCGCGGAAGTTTTTCCCATAAACCCTATCGACCAGGATCGGAGCGCGACGTGCAGCACATCCACGCCGGAAAGGTGCGCGACCTCTACGAGGACGGCGACACGCTGCTGCTCGTGGCATCGGACCGGGTGTCGGTTTATGACGTGGTGCTGCCGACACCGATCCCGGACAAGGGCGCGCTGCTGACCCAGCTGTCGAACTGGTGGTTCGAGTACTTCACCGACGTGCCCAACCACGTGGTCTCGGCGACCGATGTGCCCGCGGAATTCGCCGGTCGCGGCATTCGGGTCAAGCCGCTGAAGATGCTGCAGGTCGAATGCATCGCGCGCGGCTACCTGACCGGATCGGGGCTCAAGGAGTACGAGCAAACCGGCACCGTCTCCGGTATCGCATTGCCGCCGGGGCTGCGCGATGGCGACAAACTGCCCGAACCGATTTTCACCCCGTCCAGCAAGGCATCCGAGGGGCACGACGAGCCCATCACCTTCGCGGATGTGGTGAACCAGGAGGGGCGCGAGGTCGCCGAGCAATTGCGCGATCTGACCTTGCGGATCTACGCCCGAGGTGCCGCGCACGCCGCCGAGCGCGGTGTCATCGTCGCCGACACCAAGGTCGAATTCGGTTGGGACGGTGACACTCTCACCCTGGGCGACGAGGTGCTGACCTCGGATTCCTCGCGCTTCTGGCCCGCCGCCGAATGGGAGCCCGGCCGCCCCCAGCGCTCCTTCGACAAGCAGTTCGTCCGCGACTGGTCCACCTCCACCGGCTGGAACAAGGAGTACCCGGGCCCGGAGATCCCCGCGGACATCGTCGAAGCCACCCGCCAGAAGTACATGGAAGCCTACGAACTGATTACCGGGCAGACCTGGGGCGGCGCGCCGCGCTGAGGTTCGGCGTGCCTGTGCTGACCCGCCGGGCCGCGTATTCGCTAGCCACCGGGGACCCCGTCTCGGGACCGAGCAACCTTGTGCGCGGTGCCTAATTGCCGCACAGGGGGGTCCTGAGCGTCGGGAGACCCGGCGCTGGGCGCAGGTGCCAGGCAGGCACTCGGTGCACAGGACCGGTCAGGTGAGGTGTTCAGCTAACCGGTCGAGGTAGGGGCGTTGGCCGTTTCCGAGCTTTTCGTGGGCGGTGGGCAGGTCGAACCAGGCGGCGCGGTCGATTTCCGGGAAGGTGGCCATGCGGCCGGATTTGGGCGGCCACTCCATATCGAAGGTGCCGGGCACCACCTCGGCCGGATCCAGGTCGGCCTCGACGGCCCAGACGGTGAGGTTCTTGGTGGATTTGCCACTGCCGTAACGAACCTCGCCGAGCGGCACCCGCTCGCCCTCGGGCACCGGTAGGCCGAGTTCCTCGGTGAACTCGCGGGCGGCGGCATCCTCTGGGCTCTCCTGTTCCGGCTCGTATTCGCCCTTCGGAATCGACCAGGCGCCCGCATCCTTACGCGCCCAGAACGGTCCACCCATATGCCCGATCAGGACCTCGACTCCACCGGAACTCCGACGGAACAACAGAATCCCAGCACTGAATTTCCCTGCCACACCAAGCAGTCTGCCGCCTACCGCGACCGGGCGCGCACCCGACACGGTCGCACAACCCGGTCGCCGCTGAATCCAGTCGCGGCCGTTATGCGCGCCGCGCTAGGTCGACAAGTGGCTGATGTCGATTCCGCCTTCGCCCACGGCGTCTGTGCGCGTCGCGTTGGCTCGCTGCTCGAACTTCGGCATCGCGTCACACATCTCGGCCGCCGCTCGACCGCTGATCGAGGTGATGGCGAAGAGGGCGGGGGTGGTGGCGTCAGGGCTGATGATGGTGGAGGTGGGCGGCGCGGAGGGTCAGGTAGTCGCGTTCGGGGGTGCTGGTGGTGCGGTGGGCGGCCGCGGTGTAGTGGGTGATGGCGGCGGAGAAATCGCCTGCCATTTCGTGTAGGTGGCCGCGGACGGCGTCGAGGCGGTGGTTGTCCGATAGTTGGTCTTCGAGGGTGTCGGCGAGTTCGAGGCCTGCGGCGGGGCCGTGGACCATGGCGGTGGCGACGGCGCGGTTGAGGGTCACCATCGGGTTCTTCGAGATGCGCTCGATCATGTTGTACAGCGACAGGATTCGTGTCCAGTCGGTGTCCTCGGCACGCCGGGCCTGTGCGTGCAGCACCGCGATCGCGGCTTGGATTTGGTAGGGGCCGGTGAGGCCCGATGCGAGGGTGCCGGTCGTCAGCGTGGTGCCCTCGGTGATCAGCGCGCGATCCCACAGCGCGCGGTTCTGCTCGGCGAGCGGAATCAGCTCACCGTGCGGCCCGGTGCGCGCGGCCCGGCGGGAGTCGGTGAGCAGCATGAGCGCGAGCAGCCCGGTCACCTCGGTGTCGTCGGGCAGCAGCCGGTGCACGGATCTGGTCAGACGGATCGCCTCGCCGGACAGATCCGTCCGTTGCAGGTCGGGCCCCGAGGTGCTGGTGTGCCCCTCGTTGAAGATCAGATACAGCACGTGCAGTACCGAACCCAGCCGCTCGTGCCATTGCGCGTCACCGGGCCGGGCGAACGGCCGGTCGAGGGTGGCCAGCTTCTTCTTGGCACGCGTGATCCGCTGCGCCATGGTCGCTTCCGGTAGCAGGAAGGCGTTGGCGATCTCCGCCGTGCCGAGTCCGCCGACCGCGCGCAATGTCAGCGCGATGGCACTCGCGGACGACAGTGCCGGATGGCAGCAGAGGAAGAACATGGCCAGCGTGTCATCCCGATCGATGGCCTCGGCGTCGGGCACATCGCGTTCGAAAACCGTTGTCTCCCTGCGTCGCCTAGCCACTTCGGCGCGCACCGTATCGGCCATCCGGCGTTGTGCGACCTGGATCAGCCACCCGCGCGGATTGTCCGGCAGACCGTCGGCGGGCCATTGGGTCGTCGCCGCGAGCATGGCTTCCTGCAGCGCATCCTCGGCGGTGTCGAAATCACCGAACCGGCGCACCAAGGTGCCGAGGACCTGCGGCGCGAGTTCGCGCAACAGGTCCTCGATGCCCGCGGGCAATGTCGTACTCATCGCGGACTATTGGTCGGTCGCCGGAACACCCATCACCGCGCGCACCTCGATGCGCTCACCGATCGGCTGCCCGCCCGGCCCCGGCGCCGCCGACGCCTGCGCCGCGATCTGCAGCGCGCGCTCCGGACTGTCCACATCGACGATCCAATATCCGGCGAGGAATTCCTTGGTCTCCGGAAACGGCCCGTCGGTGATCACCGGCGCCGACCGCCCGTCCGAACTGACCAACCGCGCGTCTTCCGGTCCGGCCAGTCCCTGGGCGTCGACCAGCTCACCGTTCTTGGCCAGCTCCGCACCCAGCGCCCGCTGGAAATCCAGATGTGCCTGGATCTCTTCCGGGGTCCACTCGGTGATCGGGGTGTCACAGTTGGCGGCGGGTCCGTAGGTCTTGAGCAGCATGTACTTCATATCCGGTCTCCATGGCGTTGGGTGCGCCCATCCGACGCGTTCGCGATGAGGTCGGAGCCCGTCGCGTCGAGTCGACACATTCTCGAATAGCTCGCCGTGATCCGCATCACAAGGGCGTCGCGGGATCGGCGAGCCGGTCCGGATCGACCTGCTGGCCGATCAGCTCCTTGATCCGGTCGGTGACATCCCAGATGTTCACGTTCATTCCCGCCAGTACCCGGTTGTCGGCGTCGAGCCAGAACGCGACGAACTCGCGCTCGGCCTCATCACCGCGCACCACCACCCGCGCGTACTCGCCGGGCGCGGCGTAGCCGGTGTACTCCATGCCCAGGTCGTATTGGTCGGTGAAGAAGTAGGGCAGCCGCTCGTAGGACGCGGACTTGCCGAGCATGGTCCGAGCCGCGACGGCGGGCTGGTTGAGCGCATTGGCCCAGTGCTCCACTCGAATCGGGCGGCCGAGCACCGGATGCTGCTCCTCGGCGATATCGCCGACCGCGACGATATCCGGGTCGCTGGTGGCCAGGCCGGCATCGACGAGCACGCCGCCGTTGGTCGCGAGCCCGGCGTCCGCGGCCAGCTCGATATTTGGACGTGCGCCGATCGCGACCAGCACCGCGTCCCCCTCGATGACGGTGCCATCGGCGAGCCGGACGCCGGTCGCCAGATCCGTCTCCGCGTCACGAGTGGTGATCTCGCTGACCTGCGCGCCGAATCGGAAGTCGACGCCGTGGTCGCGATGCAGCTGCGCGAAGACCCGGGCCATTTCCGGCCCGAGCGCCGCCAGCAGCGGCAATTCGGCGGACTCGACAATGGTGACCTCGACCTGGGCGGCGCGCGCGGCCGAGGCCACCTCGAGCCCGATCCAGCCCGCCCCGATGATGACGAGGCGGTGCGCGGTGCCGAACAGCTCGATCAGGGTGTCGGAATCGCCGATGGTGCGCAGGGTGTAGACGCCGCGGGCGTCCATACCGGGAATCGGCAGCCGACGTGGTGTCGAACCGGTCGCGAGCGCGAGCTTGTCGTAGCCGAGCGTCGAACCATCCGGCAGCGTCACGGTTTTCGCGGTCCGATCGATCGCGCCGACCTCCGTGCCCAACCGCACGTCGATGTGGTGATCGCGGTACCACTGGCCCGGATCCACGGTGAATTCCTCGAGCGATTTCTTGCCCGCCAGATGTTCCTTGGACAGCGGTGGACGCTCGTAGGGCAGATAGTCCTCTGCGCTGATCAGCGTCACGGCTCCGGCGAAATCGTTGTCGCGCAGTGCCTCTGCCAGTTTGGCCGCGGCCAGACCGCCACCGACGATGACGAAACGCTGATCAGAGGTCATTGCGGACTCCTTGTCGGGAGGGAACCGGATGCCTGTGTGTCAACCCTACTGGGACCCGACGCCGCCTTTCGGGAAATCGGTGACCGGCGGGAACGAATCACGCGGTTTCGTGGTTGGCCACGGGTAGCGGTGTGCCGAGCCCACCGCGCTAACTGCATGCGATGGAGAGGAACAGGTCATGAGCGAGACGACCACCAAGAATGTCGCCGATTTCTGGTTCGACCCACTGTGCCCATGGTGTTGGATCACCTCCCGCTGGATCCTGGAGGTCGAGCAGGTCCGCGATATCGAGGCCCGCTTCCACGTGATGAGCCTGTCGGTGCTCAACGAGGGCAAGGAGGGGCTGCCACCGCAGTACGAGGAGCTGCTCGCCACCGGCTGGGGTCCGGTCCGGGTCGCGATCGCCGCCGCGCAGGCGCACGGTGACAAGGTGTTGTCGCCGCTGTACACGGCCATGGGCACCCGCATCCACAACCGGCGCGAGGAGTACACGCGCGATTCCCGCAAGGAGACCCTCGCCGCGGTGATCGCGGATGCGCTCGCCGAGGTCGGCCTGCCCGCCGAACTCGCCGCGGCCGCCGAGAGCACCGAATACGACGAGGCGCTGCGCAAGAGCCATCACCAGGGCATGGACAAGGTCGGACCCGATGTCGGCACGCCGACCATCCACATCAACGGCACGGCGTTCTTCGGTCCGGTGCTGTCGCGGATCCCGCGCGGCGAGGAGGCCGGGAAGCTGTGGGATGCCGCGGTCACCCTGGCCGACTACCCGCATTTCTTCGAGCTGAAGCGGACCAGGACCGAGGATCCCGCCTTCGACTGAGTGCGCTGCGCTACGGCACGGGTTTCGGCGGCAGCGCCGGAACCTCGCCGTAGCTGCTCGGATATGGACCGGCCGGGGGCGCACCGGCCGGTCGGTTCGGCCGCCAGAACAGACGGCCGTGCCTGCTGCGGTCGCGCAGTGCCCACATCCGCCAGGTCAGCACCGGATGCGAGGCCATGGCATTGATGACCCAGACGAAGAAGCCCTTCTCGGCCGCGGCCCGGTCGGCCATCTCGTCGAAGCCGACCAGTTTGTTCAGGTATTTGCCGGCGGCCAGGGTGCCCATGGCGGCCGGTGCACCCACGTGCCGGTTGCAGTAGCCATGGTTGTCGGCGGTGTACTCCTGGGACCGGATCAGCGAGCTGCCGATGATCGGCAGCGACGGCGCGACGAACATGCCGAGCTGACGCCAGTACGAGGTATGCCCGGCCGCGATATGCCCGACCTCGTGACCGATGATGAAGGCGAGCGCGTCGGGTTCGCGTGCGGCGCCGCCGATTTCGAACAGATCGCTGTAGACCGCGACGTAGCGCCGGAACCCGTGCCCGGAGGCGAAGGCATTGATCTGGCCATTGCCGAGCACCACGTAGGCGTCGGGGACCTTGGCCAACCCGAAGCGCGCCGCCGCATCGACCACCAGCTGATAGCCCTCCGGGAACTGCGTCGGTGACATCTTGACGCCGTTGACCCGCTGGGCCGCATAACCCATACCGCGCAGGAACCAGACCACGATCGGCGCGAAGACCAGGATCGCCACGTACGGACTCGGCAGCTTCCCATCCAGGATGAGGTCGACGAACACCAGCACTGCCAGCAGCAACGCGATCGTGGTGATCACGCATACGACCACGAGCAGCGGAATCTCCCACGGATGCCGCGCGGGCATCCCGTACGGCGACAGACCGCGCGGCTGACGCTGGGGCGGTGTCCCGGGCGGTACCGGGACCACTCCGTGGGGACCTTGGGTGTACGGCGCCGGACCGTAGTGGGGGGTCGGGTACGGCAACCCGGGGTAGGGCTGGGGTGTCGATTGGTATTGGGGCGTTGACGGGTATTGAGGCATCGACGGGTACTGGGGCGAATCCTGCTGGGCGGAAACATGCCCGTTCGATGTGGCGGTCGCGTCCTGAGCCTGCGCCCACCCGCCCAATGCGGGATAGGGGTCGGCGGGTCGGCCCGCCTGCTGGGGCGGCGTGGATTCGGGCGGCTGCATACGGAGAACTCTATTCATTTGCCGGAGACGACGTTCGAAGCCGTTGTCGCGCGGTCGGTGCCGGTGGCCGCGAACACGGGTGGCATACCTGTCGATTCGCCGGGGCCGCTACCGGTGTTGATCCCGCTGGCGCGGCGACGCGTGTCCCCCTCGCGGCACGGTCGAACACGCCTGACACAATCGCAGCCATGCGCGTATACCTGGGTGCCGACCATGCCGGTTTCGAACTGAAGAATCACGTCAAGGCCCATCTGGAGCAGGCGGGCCACGAGGTCGTCGACTGCGGCGCCCTCGAGTACGACGCGCTCGACGACTACCCCGCCTTCTGCATCGAGGCGGCCCGCCGCACCGTCGCCGATCCGGGCAGCCTCGGCCTGGTCTTCGGCGGCAGCGGCAATGGCGAGCAGATCGCCGCGAACAAGGTGCCCGGCGCCCGCTGCGCCCTGGCCTGGAGCGTAGAGACCGCCCAGCTGGCCCGTGAGCACAACAATGCCCAGCTGATCGGCATCGGCGGCCGCATGCATTCCACCGAGGAGGCGCTGGCGATCGTGGACGCGTTCATCGCGACCAAGTGGTCCGAGGAACCGCGCCACCAGCGCCGCATCGACATCCTGGCCGAGTACGAGAAGACCGGTGTGCCCCCGGCTGTGCCGGCCTACTGAGCGCGTAATCCGCCGTCTCGCAAGGCGACCCGGTGTCCCGGGTCGTCGCGGCGGCGGAACAGAGAGGATGCCGGGCTCGGATGCCTGAGGGTCATACGCTGCACCGACTGGCGCGACTGCATCAACGGCGCTTCGCCGGGGGAGTGGTGCGCGTGTCCAGTCCACAGGGCAAGTTCGCCGCCGGTGCCGCCCGGGTCGACGGGCAGGTGCTCATGCGAGCCGAGGCGTACGGCAAACATCTACTGCATCACTACGAGTCGGGTTTGATCGTGCACGTGCACCTCGGCCTGTACGGGGTGTTCACCGAGGTGCCGTTGCCGATGGGGGAACCGGTCGGGCAGGTGCGGATGCGGATCGTCGGCGACGCGTCGGCCGATGATCGCCTGTACGGCACCGATCTACGCGGCCCGACCGCCTGTGAGGTGTACACCCGCGCGGAACTGACGGCGCTGACCGATCGGCTCGGCCCGGACCCGCTGCGGCGCGGCGCCGATCCCGAACGGGCGTGGCGGCGCATTCACCGCTCGCGCCGGCCGATCGGCGCACTGCTGATGGACCAGCAGGTGCTCGCCGGTGTCGGCAATGTGTACCGCGCGGAACTGCTGTTCCGGCACGGCATTTCGCCGCACCGTCCGGGCACGTCGCTGAGCGCCGGGGAGTGGGACGCGATGTGGACCGATCTGGTCGCGCTGATGCGGGTGGGGGTGCGGGTCGGCAAGATGGTCGTCGTCCGCCCCGAACACGACCACGGCGAACCGTCCTATGCGGCCGATCGTCCACGCACCTACGTCTACCGCCGCCCCGGCGCCCCGTGCCGCATCTGCGGCACCCCCATCGCCCACAGCGTGCTGGAGGGCCGAAACCTGTTCTGGTGCCCCAGCTGCCAAGCCAGCTGATCGACTACAAGGCCCGCTGGTCACCTCATCGGTGACCAGCGGGCCTCTGTGAGCGAGCCGCGTAATAGCGGATCAGCCGGCGACTGCTTTGATTTCGGGTTTATCGGTTTCGGCAAGGGCGAAGCGGCGACCGCCAGCGGTCTTCGCCGCATACATCGCGCGATCGGCCTTCCGTAGCAGATCGGTGAAATCGCAGGATTCGCCCGCCGGCGAGTAGGCGGTGCCGACACTGGCCGAGACCGGTACCGGACCGGCCGTCGACCACACCGGATCACGCAGCGCGGCCACGATGCGGTGCGCGATATCGCCGAGGGTGTTGTGGTTCGGGTTGGTGGCGAGGACGAATTCGTCACCGCCATAACGGCAGATGACGGTCTCCGGCGGACAGATCTCGCGCAGCCTGCGGGCCAGTTCGACGAGCACCTCGTCGCCGACGGCATGGCCGTAGTTGTCGTTGATCTGCTTGAACCGGTCCAGATCGATCAGCAGCAGGCCGACGCCGCGGTTCGGGTCGGCCGCCATCAGCCGCACCTTGTCCTGTAGCAGCGTGCGGTTGGCGAGGTCGGTGAGCGCGTCGTGGGTGGCCTCGTGCCGCAGCCGATGCTGCAATGCGGCGATCTCCTGCACCCGTAGCGACACCGCCGCCGAAATGTGCTGTTCCTGTTGGGCCAGTGCCCGTTCCTGCAGCGCCTGGGCATAGCTGTCGATGGCCTGGCTGGCGACCAGCGGCCAGCGCGTGGCGACCAGCGACCCGGGCGCCCCCGCCGGGAAGCCGAGCAGCCAGCGGGTGGCCTGGGCCAGCATTCTGGTCCGCTCGAACGGCGCCTCGACCAGCCGCGCCCCCAACATCCGTGCCTCGGGCACCGGAAAGGGCTCGGATCTGGCCAGTTTCAATAGCCGCTCGATGATCTCGGCTAGAACCGGTTGCAACTGTTCTGGTGACGCGTGTGATCCCGGTTCCGCGCAGACCGCACGCGCCCACGCGCTGGCCATCTGCGCTACGGGTGGTTCGATATCCGCGGACATCGCACTCACCCGCCACGGGTGATGTCGGTACCTGCCGGGTGCCCTGTTCCCACGCAGGTGCCGGTTTCACCCCGATCGTTCCCACTGCTACGCGGTTGTGTCCACCTCGCTCGGTGCACGCTCACCGCCCCCTTTCCAGATACCCCCGTCCGGCAAAAAGGATCCTAGCAAGCCACTCGGCACCGAAAAATGCTGTTTTACAACGAGTTCTCGGTCCCTCGCGAATGGCGATCGGGTATGTCATCGTTGTCGCGCCTCCGGTGTTACACATGAATTCTGTTCGCCGGAAAGTCGCGGACCGACACGCCGACGGCGCGCCGGAGTGGGTGAGGCTACCGGCCCGTTCGTGTCTCGGCGAGAACGTTTCAGGGGTCCGAAGCGCTCGGCAATAGCGATGGGCTATTGTCGATGTCCGGGTCGTGGCCCCTTGCCCGGCAACTGTTCACAGTGGTTCGGTGGGGGCGGATTAGCGTTTCCGGCGCCGTATTCGGTACAGTCGGTGCGCACACGACATCGTGGCGATCCCATCGATGTCGTATGCCTGCGGGTGTAGTTCAATGGTAGAACCTCAGCCTTCCAAGCTGATGGTGCGGGTTCGATTCCCGTCACCCGCTCCACACAGGATTCATCCTCGTCGGCGCCCTCTTACGCCGCGAGGTCACGGGGTGTAGCGCAGCTTGGTAGCGCATCCGCTTTGGGAGCGGAGGGTCGCAGGTTCAAATCCTGTCACCCCGACTGAAACGACAGGGAGGGTCGGGGCGGGATAGGGTGGGCCTGAATTCACCCGGTTCTCTTGCTTCGAGCATCATCGCCGGTTCGAAGTTGTTCGAGAGGGGAGCTCACATGCCAGCGCCGTTGGAGGACCGGGTTACCAACCTGGAGACGCTCGTGGCTGCATTGACGATCCAGCAGGCAGAAGCGAAGGCGAAGGCTGGTTCGCCGACCGACCTCGCCGCGTTGGGTGCGAAGGTGGCGCGCAACCATGACGCGGTTATCGAGGAGATCGGCAGTCTCAGGGCTGAAATCAATGACCGGTTCGCTGCCGTTGACGATCGGTTCTCTGCTGTTGATGACCGGTTCTCTGCTGTTGATGATCGGCTGTCTGCTGTTGATGATCGGCTGTCTGCTGTTGATGATCGGCTGTCTGCTGTTGACGACCGGCTCTCGGTAATCGATGATCGACTGTCTGCTGTCGATGACCGGCTCTCTGCAATGGATGACCAGTTCTCTGATGTCGGTGGGAAGTTGGATCGCATCCTGGCGGCCCTGGGTGTCGATCAGCACGGTGCGTAACCGTCCGCACGATCTGCCCGGCAGCATCGAAGCGTTGGTCGGTGGCCGCGGAAGTGTTGCCGGATAGCCTGCTGTGGTGATGCGGCGCGGTAGCTGAGGTCGGCGGGATCGGGCCGGAAGGTTCAGATCGTTGCCCAGCTGTGGTGAATCTGTCGGCTTGCTGTGAGTCACCGGTCCCGGCCGAATCTGTGCGGCATCGGAGCATGGGGTGCGGCATATTGTGTAGCCGTGCCCGACCGCGACGCGTCACCGGCCGCGAGCGTGCTGGTCGTCGACGATGAGCCGAATATTCTCGACCTGCTCTCCGCCGCGCTGCGGATGAGCGGATTCGACGTGCACACCGCGGCCAGCGGGCTCGAGGCACTGGCCGCGGCGGCGCAGCGGCCACCGGACATCGTGGTGCTGGATGTGATGCTGCCGGATCTGGACGGCTATGCGGTGGCACGGCGGCTGCGGGAGTCCGGCAATCAGGTGCCGGTGCTGTTCTTGACGTCGCGAGATGCGGTCGAGGACCGGATCGCCGGACTGACCGCCGGTGGCGACGACTATGTGAGCAAACCGTTCAGTCTCGAGGAGGTCGTGCTGCGGTTGCGTGCGATTCTGCGTCGCACCCAGGGCGAGGAGTCCGACGGCCGGGTGCTCAGATACGCGGATCTGGAGCTGGATGTCGATGCGCATACCGCACACCGTGCGGGCGAAGAGATCTGGTTGTCGGCCACCGAATTCAGCTTGCTGCGGTATCTGGTCGTCAATGCGGAGAAGGTGGTCAGCAAGCAGCAGATCATCGATCGGGTGTGGAGTGCGGACAGCGGGCGCGACAGCCGGGTCGTCGAGACCTTCATCAGCCAGCTCCGGCGCAAGGTCGATGCCCGGAATCCGCCGCTGATCCACACGATTCGCGGTGTCGGCTACACCGTGCGGCTGGGCGGCGCGCGCTCGTGAGGGCCGGTCGGATCCGGGATCGGCGGCGCCTGACATTGCGCACTCGGCTGCTGCTGGTCCTGGTCGCGATCGCCGGGATCGGGATGGCGGCGTTCGGGCTGCTCAGCATCGCGATGTTGGATCGTGCGCTACTCGATCGGGTGGACGAGCAGCTGAATCATGTTGCCAGCGATATGACCTCGACCAAGCGACCACCACCGCCGCCACCGTCGGGCGCGCCGGAGTTCGAGCAGTTGCCCTCGGACTTTCGGCTCATGTTCTTCGATGTCGCGGGGCAGCCGATCGGCAGGCTCGGTGCGCCGGTCGAGTTGAGCACGGTACCGGCATTGCCGTCGATGGACGCGGCCTCGGTGCGCGCCAGAGCGAATACCGCTTTCACGGTCGGCGACCAGAACAGCGATATCCGGTGGCGGGTGCGCACGGTCGTGCAGCCAGCGACCGAATGGCAGCCCAACGGCGGCACCGTCGCGATCGCGATGTCGCTGGCGACCACCGAGGCGACCACCGGCAAACTCCGCACCATCGAACTGGTGGCGGGCGCGACGCTGCTGATCGCCATCTCGGTTATCGCGGCGGTGCTGGTCCGGCTCGGCCTGCGGCCGCTGACCAGGATCGAGCACACGGCCGAGGCGATCGCGGCCGGAGATCTGGATCGCCGTGTCGCACAGACCGATCCGCATACCGAGGTGGGCCGACTCGGCGGCGCATTCAATGTAATGGTCACCCGGTTGTCCTCGGCGCTGCGCCAACTCGCCGATTCCGAGCGGCGGATGCGGGCCTTCGTCGCCGATGCCTCCCATGAACTGCGCACCCCACTCACTTCGGTGCGCGGGTACGCCGAGCTGTATCGGCGCGGCGGCGCGCAGGACGAGGCGGGTGTGCGGGAGATGATGCGCCGCATCGAGGGCGAGGCGATCCGGATGGGCCTGCTCGTCGACGATCTGCTGCTGCTCGCCAAGTTCGATCAGGAACGCGCATTGGATCTGGCGGAGGTCGACCTGGCAGCGCTCGCGGCGGATGTGGTGCGCGATGCGGCAACGCGGGCGCCGGACCGGGATATCGGACTCGAGAGTCCGGATGCGCCGGTTCGGGTGGTCGGTGACGAGCACCGATTGCGGCAGGTCGTGACGAATCTGGTCAATAATGCGTTGGTACACACGCCAGCCGAGGCCTCGGTCACCGTGACCGTCGGGATCCGAGCCGCGAATGCGCTGGTCGATCCGGTGGCCGCCGAGGCGGGCGCGGCACCGCCCGAGACATCCGAATTCGCCGTGCTCGATGTCCATGACGACGGCCCCGGCATTGCACCGGAGAACGCGCCGCGCATCTTCGACCGCTTCTACCGCGCGGCCGAATCGCGTTCGCGCACGGGTGGTTCGGGGCTCGGACTCGCCATCGCCGACGCGATCCTCGGTGCGCACGGTGCCCGGATCCAGCTGCTGCGCACGCCCGGCGCGGGCACCACGTTCCGAATCCTCTTCGGTGCCATCTGAATCGTCGTGGACATGCCCATCCGTTCCCTGCGACAGTGGGAGATCGGGGCTCGATCGCCCGAGGAAAAGAGGGCTGCCATGGGCAGCGCAGATTTCGTCGAAACCGTGCTCGTCATCGGCCGGGCGTTGGATATGTTGCAAAAGGTGCTGTGGCTGATCATTCTGCGCAGATGAGGCCCGTCGGTGGAGCGGCGCGGGTAGGTTAAGTTAATGACCGTTCTGGAGCTGTGTCCCGGAGGAGACTCATGTCCTTGACCCTCGCCCAGCGCGCGACGCTCAGCCTGATCTGCGATACCTTCGCGCCGGGGGACGGGGCGGAGCTGCCGTCCGCATCACGGCTCGGCGCCGTCGACGCGGTCGAGCAGTTGCTGGCCCGCAATCCGAGTGCGGCGCAGCGCCGCGCCTTCGAAACCCTGCTGCGCGTGTGGAATTCCCGGACGTTCGGGGTATTGATCGGGGCCGGGCCGCGCAGGTTCGGCGATCTCACGCAGGCCGACCGCGAGCAGGCATTGCGGCGGCTCGGGAGTTCTCGGTTGGCCCGCAAGCGCGCGGTCTTCCAGGCACTCAAAGGTGCGGCCTTGACGGCGTACTACGCGACGCCCGGGGCGACGGGTACCAATCCGGCGTGGCAGCAGATGGGATTTCCGGGTCCGTTCGGCGCGCTGCCCGATGCGCCCCGGCCCGCCTTGACTCCGCTGCGTCCGATCGGCGAGACGTCGCTCGACTGCGATGTGGTGGTCGTCGGGTCCGGTGCGGGCGGTGGCACCGCGGCGGCGGTGCTCGCGGCGGCCGGACTGGACGTCGTGGTCGTCGAACGCGGCGGATACTACGATGACGCTGATTTCGGGACCGGCGAGCTCACCGGACTGCTGAATCTGTACTCCCCGGGCCCGGCGACCACTCAGGAGGGACAGCTCGGCCTCGTCGCGGGATCGTGTCTCGGCGGCGGCACGGTGGTCAACTGGACCACCTCCTTCCGTACGCCCGACGATGTGCGCGAGGAATGGGCGAGCCTGGGCGCCAAGCAATTCGCGGCCGATGAATTCACCGAGGCACTGGATGCGGTCCAGGCGCGAGTCGGGGTCAACGGCGAGCACTCCATAGCCTCCGGCCGCGATACCGTCCTGGAACGCGGTTTGCGCGAACTGGATTGGCATGTCGATGCGATGCCGCGCAATGTGCGCGGCTGTGATGCCGGAATCGAATGCGGTCGCTGTGGTTTCGGCTGCCGGATCGGCGCGAAGCAGTCGGTGACCAAGACCTGGCTAGCCGATGCCGTCGAGCACGGCGCGCGGCTGCTGATCAATACCGAGGTCCGCACCATCACGCTGCGCGATGGCAGGGCCAGCGGCGTCGCGGCCGTGACGCCGGAAGGCGATTCGGTCACCATCCGGGCCCGCGCGGTGGTCGTCGCGGCGGGCGCGATCCACACCCCGGCGCTACTGCGCCGCTCCGGGATATCCGGCCAGAATATCGGCCGCTACCTGCGACTGCATCCCGCCACCGCGGTCTTCGGCACCTTCGACGAGGAGATCCGTCCCTGGGAGGGCGGCCTGCAGACGCGCTATTCCACCCAGCACCGGGACCTCGACGGCCACGGTTACGGCGTGATCTATGAGACCGGGCCGCTGACTCCGGGCATGACGGTCGGCTTCCTCAACTGGACCAGTGCGGCCCAGCATCGCGCGATCATGCACAATCTCGCGCATACCGTCGCCGTCGGTGTCATCACCCGAGATCGCGACCACGGCACGGTATCCATCGACCGCGCGGGCGACGCGGTGGTCCGCTATCGCCTGTCCGGATACGACCAGGCCCATACGCACGCCGGAATCGAAGGCGCGGCAACGATCCTCGAGGCAGCAGGGGCGCGCCGGATCTTCTCCGGACATCAGTCCGGCCCGGTTTACGAACCCGGTATCGAGGGCTCCCACGACACCTTCGTCGCTGAATGTCTGCGCGCCGGTTACGGTCCCGGCCGCTGTGCGATGGGTGCGCTGCACATCATGGGCTCGGCCCGCATGGGCGGCTCACGCGCCGATTCGGCCACCGACCCGGACGGCGTGGTCTGGGACATGCCGAACGTCGTTGTCGCCGATGGCTCCTGCTTCCCCACCGCCTCCGGGGTGAACCCCATGCTGACCATCGAGGCCATCGCCCACATGAACGCCGCCAGATTGGCAACCCGCCTGACCTGAGCACGCCTATCCCACCGGATTCCGAGCTGACGCATACCGCGTGAGCGCCTCGCAGAGGCTGCACGTCCTGTGCGAAGACGTCACGCGGTATGCGCCAGCTCCGAGTTAGTCGGCGATGAGGTGATCGAGGGAGCGGCCGGTGGCCGGGGCGGTGCCGCGTTCGCGTTGGCGGCGGATGATGTACCGGCCGGGGGCGATTGCGCTGGCGCCGTGTTCGGGGTGGATGAGGTAGGCCACGACGTGGGTGTCGAGCATGCCGAGGGCCAGGTTGGCGGTGTCGCGGACATCGGAGGTCCAGCGGCAGCTGCCGGGGTCGGCGACCAGGCTGAGCGGATTGCCGCCAGCGCCGCTGCGCAGCAGTTCCAGTCCGGTGGTCGGGATTTCGCGCCAACGCGCGAAAGGCCCTTCGGTGACGGCGTTTCGGACGAGCGCGTACGGAATGACGAGGAGATCGCCTTGGGCCTGGATGCCGTCGGTGATCGGGATGGTCATTTCGAGTTCGAGATGGTCGAGGACCTCGAAACCGGTGCGGGCGGTGAGGTCGGCGAGGGTCGAGTTCATGGGAATCGAGTTCATGGGAATCACCTTGGGGAGAGTTAGGTTCGGCGGACGAGCTGGGCGTAGTGGTCGCCGCTGAGTCCGTAGGTCCATCCGGCGGCGGACAGCGGGTCATCGATCCACTCCGGCACATTGAGTCCGTAGCGGCGGCGATGGCCGTCGCGTTCGAGCGAGCCGTTCACCGCGAGCAGCACCCGCAGTGGCCTGCCCCATTCGGAGGGGGCGTCGTAGAGGCGCAGCGTGGCACCGGGATTGCCCGGATCATCTCGTTCGGCAATGAGTTCCAGCTCGGCACGGTCGACATAGACATCCCAGCCGAGCCGTTCGATCGCGCAGCGGCGCACCTCGATATTGCGTTCGCCGCGAATGCGTTCCGGCGTCGGATCGAGCACCACCCAGTCCGGGACGACCGCGCCGTGCTGGATGTAGACGTGGCTGCCGTCGGCGAAGCCGATCGCGGGCAGGTCCGGGTGGTGCAGCCGGCGCTCATTGTGGCGAGCATTGGGCGTCGGCTCGGTGTGGACAACGGTCGGTCGTTCGGCCATGACGCATACCGGACCCAGTGACCACCACCAGCCGGTGGCACGGGTGAGCGCGACCTGGATGTCGAGCAATCTCAGGTCATCGCCGCGGAATGCGGCCAGCTCGGCCTGCCGGATCGCATCGTAATAGCCGACACGGTAGGCGTCCTGCTGGCCGTACCAGGCGATGCCGAGCACATCGCGCGCAGTGTCCGGCAATAGCGTGCGAATGGCCGCCGCCACACCGTCGGACAATGAGGTGCGCAGCGAATCCTGAACGGCCAGCGCGAGAATCGGCTCGACGGGTACCCCGGCTCGGACCGCTTCCTCCGGCGATAAGGTCCACATCGCTTCCCGCTGTGCCGTATTCATCCATGGTGGTTGACCGCGTCGCAACCGCCGGTCCATGCGATGCCGGGACGCGGATAACAGCGTCGCGATCCGACCCGATGGCGGCAGTTGATCGTTCAGCCGCGGCTGCCATGCTCCGGGATCGAGACCCATGGCCATCGCGACCGCGGGCGCCGCGACCGGCGACCGAACCCATACGAATTCGGGCGGCGACGCGCCGACCAGCCGATACAGCTCGGATACGGCCGCTTCCGCGGTGGGTCGATCGGAAGGTTCGGCGCGCAAACCGTGCTCCAACCACTCGTCGCGCAGCAGACATGCCGACGCAACGCGTTCTGGGGCAAAGATTTTGCGACCGAGCAGGGAAGTGCGGCGACGAGCCGCTCGAGAAGTAGCCACGGCGCTCACCCGATGGTGGCGACGTCGGCCTTTCCGCTAGTCATGGTCACCGATGGTGGCAGGTATGCGGCATTCCCGCAAGGGCCGAGATGATCACCGGTTCCGCGGATATCCGCCGTGAACAGGCGCGCACCTCACGAGACCGGCCGCACCGCGGCGGTCCACGAGGGCAAAAAGCTCAATGTCCCAACACTTCTCGCGATATTCGAGCAGATCATCGCGAACAATCTAGCGGGCGGCTGGCGCAAGCTGAAGCGCGAAAGCTGAAGCCGGGCACCGGCCGCCGTTCGGACGGCCGGTGCGGCGATGTGCGGCTAGTAGCCGATGGTGAAGCGGCGCTGAATGAATCGCGGCAGCTCGACCTCGTCGAGCAGGGCGACGGCGGCGTCCTCGATCGAGATGCGGCTGTGGCCATCGGTATCGCGGACCGGCTGGTCGCCGCCGATCCGGTACCGGCCGGTGCGTTCGCCGGGGCCGATCAGTTCGGCCGGGCTGAGGTAGGTCCAGAGCCGGTTCGAGGTGCGCAGGACATCGAGGGCAGCGCGATGGCCGCGCACCGCCGCGGCATACTCGCGGGGTAGGCCCAGGTCGTCGAGGGTGTCGGTGAGGCGCTGGTCGTCATCGGCGGTCACGCGGCCCGGCTCGTACTCCAGGCTGCCCGCGCCGCCGACCACGATCAGCCGGGTACGCGGATGGGTGTCGAGCGCGCTCAGGAGTGAGCGGGCCGCGCTCGCGTAGACCGTCGGGTCCTCGATCGACCGGGCGACGGTGTCATTGAAATCCGTTGCGGCATTTCCCGGTTGGTAGCAGCTGATGAGGACGTCCATGCCGGGCAGTGCCGCGGCGATGGCCGCGCTGTCGAAGATGTCGAGGCTCTGCCAGGTGACATTCAGCTGTTTGTCTGCGATTCGACTCGCGTCCCTGGTGAACGCGGTGACGTGGTGGCCGCGGGCGACGGCCTCGGTGCGTACCCGCTGGCCGATATTGCCGGTGGCGCCGACGATTCCGATGAACATGGCTCTCCTCGATGTGATTGGTACAGCGTGTAGAAACTATACGGCGTGAAGTATTTGTGCAATGTTAAGTTTTCTCACGCCGTTGTAGAGTTGAGTCCGTGGGCACTGCGACGCCGAGTAGGCGGGAGTTACGACGCTCCGAGACGACTGCGGAGATCAAGCAGGTCGCGCTCCGATTGATGGCCGAGGGCGGGCCGGGCGCTATCACGTTGCGGGCGATCGCCCGCGAAATGGGTATGACCGCCAATGCGGTCTACAGCTACTTCCCGACCCGCGACGACCTGGTCACCGCGCTGATCAACGATGTCTACTCCGACCTCGCCGATGCGGTCGAAGCCGCCCGCGACGCTTGCCCCGCGAGCGACGCCGCCGGCCGAATCCTTGCGTGGGCCTGCGCATTTCGCGATTGGTCCCTGGCGAACTCGCCCGGCTTCCGCCTCATCTACGGCGATCCGGTCCCCAACTACCAGCCCCCGGAAGGCGGCGCGGCCCCCGACGCGGAGCACCGCGTCTGCGCTGGCCTCACCGGTCTGGCCGCCGGCGCCTGGCCCCACGCCGAAAAGCTCTACGCCGACAACGGTTTCGAGTGGTCGGACTTCGACCCAAAACTCGTCAGCGAGGTAAAAACGGAGTTCCCCGGCCTCCCCCCAGCCGCAGTAGCCATCGCCCTACGCATCTGGGGCCACCTCCACGGCCTGGTCTCCCTGGAAATCCTTGGCCACCTGAGCTCCCAAACCACCGCCCCCGCCAAGCTCTACCGCAACGAAATCCGCCACCTGATCCGCTCCCTCGGCCTCACCCCACCCACCCCCTAATCCCCGCCCAACCTCACTTGGACGAGCGATCACCATGCACTCATCCAGGCAAACGTCGAGAGTGCACCTGCATAAGCGCATTCTCGGCGGATGGGCGGACTCTTGACCGGCTGTGCGATCTCCGCGACGAGCGTGCCGAAGTCAGGCCGTGATATCCGGAGGCCCGCAGCCGCATCGGATCCGGTGCGGCTGCGGCCATGGCGGCGGCCACGGCATCGTGGTCGAGCTGGGCTCGGCGGTTTCGTCCCGGCGTCAGAGTCGTGGATCGACCGGCTCGGACTCGAGCGCTAGGACCGCGAACACGGCCTCGTGCACGCGCCAGAGCGGTTCACCCGCGACGAAACGGTCGAGTGCCTCCAGCCCCAATGCATACTCCCGCAGTGCCATCGAGCGCTTGCGGCCCAGGCCGCGGGTGCGTAGTCGGCGCAAGTTGTTGTCGCGCAGGTACTCCGGTCCGTAGATGATCCGAAGATATTCGGGGCCGCGGCATTTCACGCCCGGCTGAATCAGCCGGTCGCCGTCGCCGCGGATCATCGCGTCGTACGGCTTCACCACCATGCCCTCGCCGCCCGCCGTGGTCAGTTCGGTCCACCAAGAAGTGGCGGCGGCCTCGCTGCCCGGATCGGTCAGATCGACGACCATCCGGCCGGTCGGGGTGAACAGCCCGGTGTCGGCAGCGACCAGGCGGTCGATGTGCGACAGGTGCCAATCATGGTCGCGCACTGCGTAATTGATGCCGGAACCGGCCAGAATCTGGAACGGTGCGATCCGGATCCCGGCCAGGCCGTCGACCGGCCAGCAGTAGCGCCCATAGGCGGCGGTGAAGGCCGCCGCATCGGTTTTGCGTGCGCCGGTGCGGTCCGCGAGCTCGGTGACATCCAGGCCGCGTGCCTTGACGGCGGCCAGCAGATCGGTCGCCGTATCGAGTGCGGCGCGCGCCGCCGCGCCGACGGCCGCGTACTGATTGCGCAGCAGGCCAACGGCTTTGGCCGACCACGGCATCAACTCGGTATCCAGCAGCAGCCAATCGGTGTTCAGTTCCGTGAACAGGCCCGCCGATTCGGCTGCGATACGCACCCGCGCGAGCAGTTCCTCGGTCTGCGCCCTGTCATCGAAGAACGGGCGGCCGGTGCGGGTGTAGAGCGCACCGGTACTGCCGTCGTCGACGCCGAACCGGTCGGCCGCGGTCTGTGCCGACCGTGTCACCAGCACGATTGCGCGCGAACCCATGTGCTTCTCCTCGCACACCACGCGCCGCACGCTCTCGGACCGGTAATAGTCGAAGGCCTCGGCGGGATGTTCGAGGTAGCCGTCCAGCTGGGTGGTCGCACACGGTGCCATGGTCGGCGGCAGGTACACCAGCCACCGCGGATCGATCGCGAACCGGCTCATCACCTCCAATGCGGCCCCGGCATTCTCCTCCTGCACGCCCACGCGGCCGTGCTGGCGAGTTTCCACCACCCGGCGGCCCATGACATCGTCCAGGTCGAGCACGCCCGGATCGCGGTGCACGACGCCGCCGGGCGTCGCGATGGTGGTGGCCGCCAGTGGCCGCACCGGCTCGTACCAAACCCGCTCGGCCGGAACCGAAACCGGCACGCGCTCGGGATAGCGCAAGGCCGAGAGCTTGCCGCCGAAGACAACGCCCGTATCCAGGCACAGGGTGTTGTTCACCCAGCGCAGGTCGGTCACCGGCGTGTGCCCGTACAGCACAGTGGCGCGACCGCGATAGTCCTCGGCCCACGGATAGCGCACCGGAAGGCCGTATTCGTCGGTCTCCCCGGTGGATTCGCCGTACATGGCAAAGGCGCGAACCCGCCCGGACGCGCGCCCGTGGTACTCCTCCTTCAGCCCGGCATGCGCGACCACCAACCGGCCGCCGTCGAGTACGTAGTGGCTGATCAGACCGCGGCAGAAGTCCAGCGCCGCCTTGCGGAAGTCCTCGTCCTCGGCCTCCAACTGGCCCAGCGACTCCGCGAGCCCGTGCGCGATGCGCACCTTCTTGCCATCGAGCGCGCGCACCAGCTTGTTCTCATGATTTCCGGTGACGCACAGCGCCGTTCCCGCGCACACCATGCCCATGACGAGTCGCAGCACACCAGGGGTATCCGGCCCACGGTCGACCAGATCGCCGACGAATACCGCGGTGCGCCCCGCTGGGTGACTCGCGCCGACCGCACGGCCCGCATCGTCGCGCGCCAGCTGGTAGCCGAGTTCGCCGAGCAGCGTTTCCAATTCGGCGCGGCAGCCGTGCACATCGCCGATCACATCGAACGGTCCGGTGAGGTCACGCCTGTCGTTCCAACCCTTTTCGTCGACAATGGTCGCGGACTCGATCTCCTCGACGCCGCGCAGTATGTACACCTTCCGGAAGCCCTCGCGTTCCAGCCCGCGCAGCCCTCGGCGCAGTTCGCGCTGTTGCCGGGTGAGCACGTGTCGGGCCAGGTGTGACCGGTCGGGACGTAGCGCATTGCGTTCGAAGCACACGTCATCCGCGACGTCGAGCACGATCGCCACCGGCAGCACATCGTGCGCCCGCGCCACCGCGATCAGTTCCTGACGCGCCTTGGGCTGCACATTGGTGGCATCGATAACGGTGCGCAGTCCGCGCCGCAGCCGGATACCGGCGATGTGGTGCAGCAGTGCGAAGGCATCCGGCGTCGCCGACTGATCGTTCTCGTCATCGCTGACGACGCCGCGACAGGCGTCCGACGACACGATCGCGGTGTGCCGAAAGTGCTTGTGCGCGAAGGTCGATTTCCCGGAACCCGTGCTGCCGATCAGCACGACGAGGGAGAGCTCCGGGACCGCTAGTTCGGTCATCACGCCGCTCCTCTCGTACTGCCGTCGGCTGTTGCGGCCTTGGTGAACACGGCCAGCTGCGTGGGCGGGCCGAATTCGGGATGCTCGACACCGACGGGCACGAAGCGCACCGCGTACCCGTACCGTTCGGCTACGCGGAACGCCCAGTCGGCGAATTCCGCACGGGTCCATTCGAACCGGTGATCGGAGTGCCGGAACTTGCCCGCCGGAAGCGTCTCGTACACCATGTTGTGCTCCACGTTCGGCGTCGTCACGATGACCGAACCCGGTGCGGCCGAGCCGAATACGGCGTATTCGACAGCAGCCAACCGCGGCTCGTCGATATGTTCGACGACCTCCATCAACACCGCCGCGTCATATCCGCGCAGCCGCGCATCGGTATAGGTCAACGCCCCTTGGAGCAATGTCAACCGCCGCGCCACCCGCTCGGGCATCCGATCCAGCCGCAACCGCCGCTTGGTGATATTCAGTGCCCGCATCGATACGTCCACACCGACTATCTCGATAAAAGCCTTGTCCGCCAGCAATTCTCGCAACAGCGCCCCCTCACCGCAGCCGAGATCGAGCACCCGGTGTGCCCCGACCTCGCGGAGCACGTCCACAACCGCGGCCCGTCGCATCACCGCAAGCGACGGCGTACGCTCATCGCCCTCGGTCGCGTCGTCCGCTACCGCCACAGCCTCCGTCGACGCGGGTTGTGCCGTCACATCATTGCCCACCTCGTCGGACAAGATCGTGTCGTCCGCCGCGTCGAATCCCTCCTCGACCGCGTCGAGTTCCTCCGGCTCCGCATCGTCGACCTCGGCGAGCCGCGCCAGCGCGGTGCGCACCAGCGACTGGCGTCGAGCCAGGTAGCGCCGGGTGATCCAGGCGCGTTCCGGATGTTCGGCGAGCCAGCCGGCACCCGCGCGGATGAGCTTGTCGACCTCGTCGGCGGCCAGCCAGTAATGCTTGGCGCCGTCGAGCACCGGCAGTAGGACGTACAGGTGCGCGAGTGCGCCGGCCAGGCGGATGGTGCCGGTGAGTTCCAGTCGCACGTAATGCGAATCGCCCCATTCCGGGAAGGCCGGATCGAGGGGGAGTGGTTCGGCGATCACGGTCCAGCCCAGCGGCGCGAAGACCCGCTCGGCCGCTTCCGGTCCGCCCTTGCACGGCACCGCGGGCAAGGCGATCCGCAGCGGCAGTGCGGTACGCGCCAATTCGGTTCGCTGATCGCAGCGTCCGTGCAGCGCGGTGCGGAATACCGCGCCGAGTGCGACCGATAGCAGTGACGACGCCGCGTACGGCCGGTCGTTGACGTACTGGCCGAGGCTGAAATCCGGTGTGCTGCGGGAACGCCCGCGCACCAACCGAATCGGATCGATCTCCAACAGCAGTGCGGCCGTGCATCGCGCGGCGGTTGCCTCCGGATACACGACATGCGCGGTGCCGTAGGACTGCTCGAACGCCTGCACCCGGTCGGGATTCTTGTGCAGCAAGAAGCCTAGATCGGTCGCGGGCCACGCCGCGTCCTCCGGCGGTGTGCAGGTGATCGTCAACAGCATCTTGCGATCGTCGCCGAGCCGCGCACCGCACGCAAGGAGGTTTCGCGGCGTTGCTCAGAGACTGACGTCCGGCCAGGTCCAGTTGGCGACGGCCGGGATGTCCTCGCCGTGTTCGCGCGTCCACGCGCGGGCGTGCCAGCGGGCATCGACCATTTCCTGCCGCAGCCCGGCCGCCTGCTCCCGCAGTGTCGGCACCCGGTCGATGACGTCCATCACCAAGTGATACCGGTCCAGGTCATTGAGCATCACCATATCGAAAGGCGTCGTAGTGGTGCCCTTTTCGCGGTAGCCGCGCACATGCAGCCCATCGTGGTTGGCTCTGCGGTAGGTCAGGCGGTGGATCAGCCACGGATACCCGTGGAACGCGAAGATCACCGGACGGTCCCGTGTGAACAGCGCGTCGAACTCACTGTCGGACAGTCCATGCGGATGTTCGTCCGCGGGTTGCAACCGCATCAGGTCCACCACATTCACCACTCGGATCCGTAGCTGTGGCAGCCTTGCCCGCAGAATCGCCGCCGCCGCAAGCGTTTCCAGCGTCGGCACATCGCCGGCGCAGGCGAGTACGACATCGGGTGTGCTGCCGGGATCATCGTGCTGCCCGGCCCACTCCCAGATTCCGGCCCCGCGCGCACAGTGCACCTCCGCATCGGAAACCGAAAGCCAGTCCGCCTGCGGCTGTTTGCCCGCGACCACCACATTGACGTAGTGCCGCGAGCGCAGACAGTGGTCGTAGGTCGACAGCAGCGTATTCGCGTCCGGCGGCAGATACACCCGCACGATCGACGGCTTCTTGTTCAGCACCACATCGAGGAATCCGGGGTCCTGATGAGTGAAGCCATTGTGGTCCTGTCGCCAAACATGTGACGACAGTAGGTAATTCAGGCTCGCGATCGGTTGCCGCCACGGCACCGCCGCACTCGCGTCCAGCCATTTGGCGTGCTGGTTGAACATCGCGTCGACAATGTGGATGAATGCCTCGTAGCAGGTGAACACCCCGTGCCTACCGGTCAGCAGATAGCCCTCGAGCAGTCCCTGGCACATATGCTCGGAGAGCACCTCGATGACCCGCCCGCCCCGGTCCAGGCCCACATCGAATTCACCGATTTCGGCCTGCCACGCGCGTCCGGTGACCTGCAGAATGTCCTGCAGCCGATTGCTGGCCAGCTCGTCGGGCGCGAAGGTCAGAAAGTTATCGGGATTGCGAGCGGTGACATCGCGCAGCCATCCGCCGAGCACCCGGGTAGCCTCGTGCTGCGTCGCGCCCGACTCGTGTACCTCGACGCCGTAGGAACGCCAATCCGGCAGCCGTAGGTCTCGAACGAGCCTGCCCCCGTTGGCAATGGGATTCGCGCTCAGTCGCCGGTCGCCGTCGGGAACGAGTTCGAGCAGGGCCGGAACCGGTCTGCCGGACTCATCGAAGAGCTGCTCCGGACGATAGGCCCGCAACCACTGCTCGAGTACCGCGCGATGCCGGTCATCGGTGCGCGCGGCCGCCAATGGCACCTGATGCGCGCGGAATGTGCCCTCGACCTGATCGCCGTCGACCACCGGCGGACAGGTCCACCCCTTCGGCGTGCGCAGCACGATCATCGGCCAAACCGGGCGCACCCCATCGGTTCCCGCGCGGGCGATGCGCTGAATCTCCGCGATGCGATCCAGACAGGCGTCCACGGCGATCGCCATCTCCTGGTGGACCCGTGCCGGGTCGCTGCCCGCGACGACGATCGGCTCGTAGCCGTATCCGCGCAGCAGCGTCAGCAACTCCGACTCCGGAATGCGCGCCAGGATGGTCGGATTGGCGATCTTGTACTGGTTCAACGCGAGAATCGGCAGCACCGCCCCGTCGCGCCCCGGATTGAGGAATTTGTTGGCGTGCCAACTGGTGGCGAGCGGCCCGGTCTCCGCCTCACCGTCACCGATCACGCAGAACACCGTCAGATCCGGATTATCGAGCGCCGCCCCGAACGCGTGCAGCAGCGAATAGCCGAGCTCACCGCCCTCGTGGAAGGAACCCGGCGTCTCCGGCGCACAGTGACTCGGCACGCCACCGGGAAAGGAGAACTGGGCGAACAGCGCGCCCATTCCGGTTTCGTCCTGCGGTACATGGCTGTACAGCTCCGAATACGTGCCCTCCAGCCAGGCACAGGCATTCGGCCCGGGGCCGCCGTGCCCGGGACCGGCCACGAAGACGGCGTTCAGATCGCGCTGCCGGATCGCCCGATTCGCGTGCACCCAGACCAGGTTCAGGCCGGGCACGGTGCCGAAATGGCCGAGCAGCCGCGGCTTGATGTGTTCGGCCCGCAGCGGTTCGCGCAGCAGCGGATTGCGCATCAGATAGATCTGGCCGACCGCGAGATAGTTCGCGGCACGCCACCACGCGTCGATCGATTCCAGTTCCGTGCGTCCAAGGGGGCCGGAGACCTCCCCGAGCTGATACGACCGCGGTGCGATGGTGGCGCCGCTGCTGCTGTCGACATTGTCGGCCGAGGTATCGCCCCCGACACTGGCCATCTGCGTCATTCGCCGACTCTCCTCACATTCGGGCATCGCCAAGCGGCACCTGGACGGACCGCCTGTCACCGGGTCCTGCACGGTTGCCGACGTCGATCGATAACGCCGGATGGAGAATTCACCGCCAGCCTACCCACGCGGGGTCCCGCGCCGATCGGTTCTCACCGTCCCGCGTCGGGGGTCGGCCCGTCTCGTGCCGGAGGTCACCCGATCCGGTGCCATCGGTCCTCGCCCTATCGAAGGGCGGCTCGGTCGAGGCGATTCGCGGTGGATTATGGTCCGCCACATGCAAACACTGCGCAGGATCATCGGTATCGGCACCATCGCCGCGGCGACATTCGCGCTGGCCGCCTGTGGCTCGGACGGTGACAAGGGCTCGTCGACCACCCCGTCGTCGTCGGCAGCCTCGTCGCCCGCCAAGGCGTCGGCGCAGCCCACCTTCGGCCAGCTGCCCGCGCAGCCCACCGGAGCCGAATGCACCGCCGATGACATCGTGGTGGTCGGCGGTTTCGGCGCCGCTCCGAAGATCACCATCCCCGACACCTGCACAGCGCCGACCCAGCTCGTCGTCAAGGATCTGGTCGCGGGCAGCGGTCCGGGTGCGGTCGCCGGTCAGCCCCTCACCATGAACTACACGCTGATCACCTGGTCGGATAAGAAGAAGCTGGACAGCTCGTTCGACCGCGGCAAGCCGTTCCAGCTCACGCTGGGCGCCGGACAGGTCATCCCGGGTTGGGAGCAGGGCCTGGTCGGTGTGCAGGCGGGCGCGCGGCGGCTGCTGATCATCCCGCCGAACCTCGGCTACGGCGCAGGTGGCAATGGCATCAAGCCCAACGAGACGCTGGTCTTCGTCACCGACGCCGTCACCGTCGGCAAGTGACGACGGCGCGCGGTCCTCGGCGGCGGTGCTGCCTGCAGCCCGCCACGACCGGTCAACTAACCTGGTCGAGATGCGCACGTTAACTCGTGCGGCGATTTCGCTCGTGAGTACCCCTAGCAAGTCGGCCACAAGCAAGTCGACCGGAACCAACGAACAAGGAGCATGTCCGTGAAGAGCACCGTCGAGCAGCTGAGCCCGACCCGGGTCCGGATCAACGTCGAGGTGCCTTTCGAGGAGCTGAAGCCGGACTTCGACAAGGCCTACAAGGCGCTGGCCAACCAGGTTCGCATCCCCGGCTTCCGTCCGGGCAAGGCCCCGGCCAAGCTCATCGAGGCCCGCCTGGGCCGCGGCGCGATCCTGGAGCAGGTCGTCAACGACGTACTGCCCGGCCGCTACAGCGAGGCCGTCACCACCTCCGAGGTCAAGGTCATCGGCCAGCCCGAGATCGAGATCACCAAGATCGAGGACGGCCAGGAGCTGGCGTTCACGGCCGAGGTCGACGTGCGCCCCGAGATCACCCTGCCCGCCTACGACGACATCGAGGTGTCCGTCGATTCGTTCACCATCGGTGACGAGGACATCGAGGAGCAGCTGCAGTCGCTGCGCCAGCGCTTCGGCACCCTGACCGGTGTCGAGCGTCCGGTCCAGGACGGCGACTTCGTCTCCATCGATCTCTCGGCCACCGTCGACGGCGAGGACGTGCCCGAGGCGGCCACCACCGGCCTGTCCCACGAGGTCGGCTCCGGCCAGCTGATCGAGGGCCTGGACGAGGCGCTGGTCGGCCTTTCGGTCGACGAGTCCAAGGAATTCACCTCGACTCTGGTCGCCGGTGAGCACGCGGGCAAGGAGGCGGTCATCACCGTCACCGTGCGCTCGGTCAAGGAGCGCGAGCTGCCCGAGGCCGACGACGACTTCGCCCAGCTGGCCAGCGAATTCGACACCCTCGACGAGCTGAAGGAAGACCTGCGCAACCGGGTCGAGCGGGTCAAGAAGGTCGAGCAGGCCGGTCAGATCCGCGACAAGGTGCTCGAGACCCTGCTCGAGCAGGTCGAGGTGCCGCTGCCCGAGGCGGTCGTGCAGGCCGAGATCGACGCCGTGCTGCACGATGCGGTGCACGGCTTCGACCACGACGAGGCCAAGCTCGCCGAGGCGCTCGAGGCCCAGGGCTCCAGCCGCGAGGAGTTCGACAAGGACACCAAGGAGTCCGCCGAGAAGTCGGTGAAGACCCAGCTGCTGCTGGACGCCATCGCCGAGGCGGACAACACTCAGGTCGGCCAGGAGGAGCTCACCGAGCGGATCCTGTTCCAGGCGCAGCGCTACGGTCTGTCGCCCGAGCAGTTCATCCAGCAGGTGCAGCAGGCGGGCCAGCTCGGCGCGGTCTTCGCCGACGTCCGCCGCGGCAAGGCGCTGGCCGGTGTGGTCGGCAAGGTGAAGGTCACCGACACCGACGGCAACACCGTGGACACCGCCGAAATGTTCGGCGCCCCTGAGGGTTCCGCCGACGCGGCGGAGTCCGACGAGTCCACCGGGACCGCCGCGGCGAGCGCCGAATAACTTCATGAAATGCCAGCGTGGTCGCCTCCCGGATGGGTGCGAGATTGCGCTGTGAGCGAAGATGGGCGGTACCGGGAGTTCGGTGCCGCCCTGCTTCGTTAATGTTTGTGACAAGCGAACCAGAGATGGCTGTTCGGCATCAGCAACGAGCCGGTGAGAGAAGGCAGGTATCCGTGACAATGAACAAGGCAGGGGTCGTCATGACATCCGCGACTGCTGGTCTGAACCTCAGTGATTCGGTGTACGAGCGCCTGCTGCGTGAGCGCATCATCTTCCTCGGCACTCAGGTCGACGACGACATCGCCAACAAGCTGTGCGCGCAGATGCTGCTGCTCGAGGCGGAGGACCCCACTCGCGACATCTTGCTCTACATCAACTCGCCCGGCGGCTCGGTGACCGCGGGCATGGCCATCTACGACACCATGCAGTTCGTCGAATGCGATATCGCCACCTTCGGCATGGGGCTGGCCGCGTCGATGGGGCAGTTCCTGCTCACCGCCGGCACCAAGGGCAAGCGCAGCGCGCTGCCGCACGCGCGGATCATGATGCACCAGCCCTCGGCGGGCATCGGCGGTTCCGCGGCCGATATCGCGATCATGGCCGAGCAGTTCGCGCACACCAAGCGCGAGCTCAACGAGCTGCAGGCGCTGCACACCGGCAAGCCGATCGAGCAGGTCACCGCCGATGCCGACCGCGACCGCTGGTTCACCGCGGCGCAGGCGCTGGAATACGGCTTCATCGACCGCGTGATCGCCCACGGGGCGCAGGCGAACGGCGCGGGTAGCTAACTGAACACGCAGATCCGTTCCCCCTCAACGACTTTGGAGACGAAGATGGTCAATCAGTTCGACCCGCGCGCCGGTCTCGGCGGCACCGCTCCGGCGAGCCCGCAGTCGCGCTACATCCTGCCCTCGTTCATCGAGCACTCCAGCTTCGGTGTCAAGGAGTCCAACCCGTACAACAAGCTGTTCGAGGAGCGCATCATCTTCCTCGGCGTGCAGGTCGACGATGCCTCGGCCAACGACATCATGGCGCAGCTGCTGGTGCTGGAGTCGCTGGATCCCGATCGCGACATCACCATGTACATCAACTCGCCCGGCGGCTCGTTCACCTCGCTGATGGCGATCTACGACACCATGCAGTACGTGCGTGCCGATGTCGCCACCGTCTGCCTCGGTCAGGCCGCATCGGCCGCCGCCGTGCTGCTCGCCGCCGGTACCCCCGGCAAGCGCGCATGCCTTCCCAACGCCCGGGTCCTCATCCACCAGCCATCGCTGGAGGGCGGTATTCAGGGGCAGGTTTCGGACCTGGAGATCCAGGCCGCCGAGATCGAGCGCATGCGCCGCCTGATGGAGACCACGCTGGCGCGCCACACCGGCAAGGATGCGGACACCATCCGCAAGGACACCGACCGCGACAAGATCCTGACGGCCGAGGAGGCCAAGGAGTACGGGATCATCGATACGGTGTTCGACTACCGCAAGCTCAGCGCCCAGAAGTAAGAAGCCGCGCCGACTGGCGCGGTGCGCTGATCGCTCGTAAGTTGCTCTATGTCAGGATATTCCGGCCGGGACAGGTGCCACTCGGCATGTGGCCCGGCCGGACTGCTTCAGGAAAGTCGATCGGCCGGAACGGTGTCCGGCAGAAGGCATTCCGGGGCGGGCGGCCAGGCGTGTCGAATGGCCGTCGATCGGGGTGAACGTGTTCCATAGTGGTAAGAACTCGTAGAACCCCGGCGAGAAACATGCTCGAGTTGTCGACCTCCGTCGCGCACACCGGGTACGGTCGACCTAGGGACCTTTGCTCCCGGTTGACGGCAGTGCTCGAACGTCGGATTCGCTCGAGGTGTTCGTGATTACACCCGAGGGTGGCGGATTGCTGGCAACCTGGATAGACGGTTGCAGGCGGACAAGGAAGTAGGGACCCACGAGATGGCGCGCATCGGAGATGGCGGCGATCTGCTGAAGTGCTCGTTCTGCGGAAAGAGTCAGAAGCAGGTCAAGAAGCTCATTGCGGGACCAGGGGTGTACATCTGCGACGAGTGCATCGATCTATGCAACGAGATCATCGAGGAAGAGCTGGCCGAGTCCAGCGAGGTCAAACTCGATGAGCTGCCGAAGCCGGCCGAGATCCGGGATTTCCTGGAGAACTACGTCATCGGGCAGGACACCGCCAAGCGCACGCTCGCCGTCGCCGTCTACAACCACTACAAGCGCATCCAGGCGGGCGATAAGGGGCGCGACAGCCGGGGCGAGACCGTCGAGCTGGCCAAGTCGAACATTCTCATGCTCGGCCCCACCGGCTGCGGTAAGACCTATCTGGCGCAGACGCTGGCCAAGATGCTCAATGTCCCGTTCGCCATCGCCGACGCCACGGCGCTGACCGAGGCCGGATATGTCGGTGAGGATGTCGAGAACATCCTGCTGAAGCTGATCCAGGCCGCGGACTACGACGTGAAGCGGGCCGAGACGGGCATCATCTACATCGATGAGGTCGACAAGATCGCGCGCAAGAGCGAGAACCCCTCGATCACCCGCGATGTCTCCGGCGAGGGTGTGCAGCAGGCGCTGTTGAAGATCCTGGAGGGTACGCAGGCCAGCGTGCCGCCGCAGGGTGGGCGCAAGCATCCGCACCAGGAATTCATCCAGATCGACACCACCAACGTGCTTTTCATCGTGGCTGGCGCGTTCGCCGGGCTGGAGAAGATCATCTCCGATCGCACCGGTCACCGCGGTATCGGCTTCGGTGCCGAGGTGCGTTCCAAGGCCGAAATCGATACCGATGATCACTTCGCCGAGGTGATGCCCGAGGATCTGATCAAGTTCGGTCTGATCCCGGAATTCATCGGCCGCCTGCCCGTCGTCGCCTCGGTGACGAACCTGGACAAGGATTCGCTGGTCAAGATCCTCTCCGAGCCGAAGAATGCGCTGGTGAAGCAGTACGTGCGGCTCTTCGAGATGGACGGCGTCGACCTCGAGTTCACCGATGACGCGCTCGAGGCGATCGCCGATCAGGCGATCCTGCGCGGCACCGGCGCCCGTGGCCTGCGCGCCATCATGGAGGAAGTCCTGCAGCTGGCGATGTTCGATATCCCCAGCCGCGACGACGTCGCCAAGGTGGTCGTCAACGCCGATACCGTCAACGACAACGTGCTGCCGACCATCGTGCCGCGCAAGGCACAGCGTGCGGAGCGCCGGGAGAAGTCGGCGTAGATCACGACGCGGACCGGGTCAGACGAATGCAACCGCAACCTGCGTTGCTTCCGGCTGGCCCGGGCGCGCTCCTCGATGCCGCCGCTGGTATACCACCAGGCGATGTTACGGCGATCACGTTCGAACTAGCTTTATGTGTACGAAGCTCTCGGTTGGGGTACTCCTAGGGAACGGTTGAGTAACCAGCCCAGTCTTGGTCCGTCCACGGATCGGGCGAAAAGATCCCGCCTGCAAGGTTTTTGGTCGGCGGGTGCGACGGACCGAGGTCCCTCATGTCGATAGTTTCAATTTCCTCGGATGACAGCGCGGCTGCCGTGCGCGAATCCGGACAAACCACCGATCGTCTGTCCATCGCGGTCTTACCGCCGATGGATTCGATCACGTTGTGCGCGGTGGGCGGTGAAGTGGATTACCTGACGGCGGATGCTCTGCGCCGGTCCCTGCTCGGGGCACTGCCCACGGCGGCTGCGGTGCTGGTCATCGACCTATCGCAGGTGACGTTCTTCGGCGTCGCCGGGCTCCGGGTTCTGATGGATGCCCGATCCTGGTGCGCCCGCAGCGGCCGACGACTTCAGTTGATCACCGGCCCGCGCTGCGTGGACCGGCTGCTCGGGGTTGCGGGTCATGCCGCGGTGTTCGATATCGTGCCGAGCCTCGCCGCGGTCGTGCGGGCGAAGCCGTCCGAGGTGGCGCGCGTGAGCGCCTGATAGCGAATACGCGGGTGCGGCAGTCGAATTCGACTGCCGCACCCGCGTATCGGTCGCGCCGATTCAGATTGCTTCGCTGCGCATATCGTCCTGGCTCCAGTAGGCGCGCATGCTGACGATCCGGCCCTCGTCGTCGAACTCCATCACATCGATGGGCGAGAGCGTGAAGCGCTGCTCGCCGAACTTGGTGACCAGGGTGAACATGAAGGCGGCGTGGTTGCCCACGATGCGGATCGTCTCCGGCCGCAACTCGGTCTCCCGATCGAGATTGGCGATCACGTCGTAGAACTCGCGAATGGCGTCGTGGCCACGCTTGGGCTCGGTGCCCATGGGGTCCTCCACCACCGCGTCGGGCGCGTAGAGATCGACGATCTCCTCGGTGGGACCGGAGCCGACCAGTTTGACGTACTGCTCGACCACATCGCGGATCTGCTGTGCCATGAAAACCCCTCTTGTTTCGAGCGACCGGAAGGCAGTCACCCAGGGCAACGAATTGAAACGTGTTCTAATTCGGAGCCTAGCAGTGTCCCGTGGTTGCGTTGAGGGGAATCCCGATAGCCGGGAGGGTGGATGACGTACTGGCGCAGATGGCCCCCCGCGCCAGCACTGGTCCTGGCATCTTGCGCACCGAACGGGCCGACCATGCCCACTCGGTATTCTTGTTGGCGCGCTAGTGCTCGAGGATACGGTGACGATCGCTTGTCACATCCCTGTGCCGCCCGATCGCGCCCGGTGCCGGAATCGCCGTTGATTCCCTGGTTCGCCGTTGAACCTTCTGTCCCGCACTGGTGCGTCTGCTAGTGGTTTCGGCATTGAGGCTTCGCATGTTACTGCCTGCGGCTGCCTCTTTTACCAGGGTGTGCGCACTGGTTCCAGAAAACTCGTCGCTATTTCCCGCCGTCCGATCCCGGTGTGTCGAGCTAGTGTGGTGCTTGTAGTGCTGTTTACTCGGTCCGGTCAACCAGATGTTCGAGTGACGAGTGAAAGCGGAGGAGACATGCCACTGCCTACCATGACCGCCGAACAGCGCACCGAGGCGTTGGCCAAAGCGGCTGCGGTCCGCAAGGCACGCTCGGAACTGATCGGCAAGGTGAAGGCCGGAAAGGTATCGGTCGCCGAACTGTTGAAGAAGGCCGACAGCGATGACCTGGTCAAGAAGACCAAGGTCGCTGCCGTGATCAAGGCGCTGCCCGGCGTCGGACCGGTAAAGGCCGCCAAGCTGATGGACCAGGCGGAGATCCCCGAGGACCGTCGCATCGGCGGACTCGGCGCGCGCCAGCGTGCGGCGTTGCTCGAAGCGTTGAAGGACTGACAACTACAGTCGCACCATGATCGGGGAACCAACGCTCACGTCGGTGGCGTGGCTGTGCGTCGAGAACGGCCGCTTGCTCGCGGTCCGGACCGAGGGACGCGACGCCTTCTATCTACCGGGTGGCAAACCCGAGCCCGGGGAAACCCTGGCCGGAGCGCTCGTTCGTGAGGTTCGCGAGGAAGTAGGCGTCGAGTTGGAGGAGCACCGGATCACGCCCGTGGTGACCATTACGGCCCCCGCCCACGGGCGTCCCGGAACGCTCGTGCAGATGCACTGCTTCCGCGCACCCGGTAACGGCACACCGGCTCCGGCCGCGGAGATCGCCGAGATGGCGTGGCTCGGACCGGGCGACGGTCATCGGTGCGCACCGGCGGTGGTGCGGGCCCTCGACCATTTGACCGAGATCGGCGAGTGGGACGCGCCCTGAACGTCGGACGCATTCACTTCTGACAGACCAAACGCCCCATGGCATGCGCTGTGGGGCGTTGACTGTTTCGGGAGTCAGCGGGGTGTGCGGCGGCGGGGTAGTCGGAAGGTGATCGGGTCGGGATCGCGCAACTGCGGCCCGCGCGGGGTGATCAGGATCAGCGCCAGACCGAGGACCGCGATCAGCACCGCGCCGGCGATGCTGAGGGTGAAACTGCCCGCGCCCATCTCGGCTGGCTTGTGCGAGACGTGATAGATCAGGTGCGGTACACCGAAGACCAGCCAGCCCAGGCCCGCGACCTGGGCCAGGGCGCTGCCGCCGAGGAACAGCGCGGCCAGGGTCACCGCGGTCAGCGCCAGGAAGAACGAACCGACGTCGGAGGCCAGATGGTGGTTGTACGGACCGTCGGCCGAGATCCACTGCATGCCGAAGCCCGGAAAGCTGGTGTACCACGAATGCGGCGCGAAAACCGCCCACAGGCCGACGATCGCGCCCTGGAATGCCAATACCCCCAATATGATTCGAACGGCCAGCCAGCGGTTGCGCTGCTGTTCGAACCGCATACGCACGCGTAGTCCGCCGGATTTGCCATCGACCGTGATCCGCATCGGTGTCTCCGTTCATCGCCGAACTATGGATCTGGTGTTGTCACCGTAAAACGGACACCGGCCGTGATCAATAGGCGGCGACCTCGTCGGTAATGGTCAGCCGGTCCGGACGGGTATAGATGTTCATGGTGTCGCCGCGCAGGAAACCGACCAGGGTGAGGCCGGATTCGGTGGCGAGGTCGACGGCCAGTGAGCTGGGGGCGGAGACGGCGCCGAGCATGGGGATGCCCGCCATGACGGCCTTTTGAACGAGTTCGAAGGAGGCGCGGCCGCTGACGATGAGGATGAGGTCGTGTGCGGGGATGCGGTTTTGGAGCAGGGCCCAGCCGAGGACTTTGTCGACGGCGTTGTGGCGGCCGATGTCTTCACGTACGGCGAGTGCGGTGCCGTCGGTGGTGAACAGCCCCGCGGCGTGGAGGCCGCCGGTCGCGTCGAAAACTGTTTGGCGGGTGCGCAATCGGTCGGGCAGGACGGCGAGGGCATCGCTGTCGAGGGTGATCGAGCTGGTCGGGAGCGGGTATCGGGTGCGGGTGCGGACCTCGTCGAGTGCGGTTTTGCCGCAGAGGCCGCAGGCGCTGGTGGTGAGGAAGTTGCGGGCGTGGACGGGGGTGGGGGTGCGTAGGTGGATGTCGAGGACGTTGTAGGTGTTGTGGCCGTCCTCATCGGTGCCCGCGCAGTAGCGGGCACTGACCACATCCTCGGCGGTGTGAATGACGCCTTCGCCCAACAGGAATCCGTGTACGAGTTCGATATCGCTGCCGGGGGTGCGCATGGTGACGGTGAGCGACTGGCCGTCGAGGCGGATTTCCAGCGGCTCCTCCACGGCGAGTGAATCCGGGCGCTCGACAATGCCGTTGGGGGAGATGCGGCGCATCCGTCTGCGGGCGGTGACTCTACTCACGACTGCGCCTCTCCACGGTCGGCTCGGTCGTGCGCGCGCGGTGTGCGGTGCGACCTGATTCGCTCGGTGGGGTTGCTCATGTGGGCTGTCCGGTATGGACGTGCGGTTCGACTCGGATGGTCACCGCTTTGGAGACCGGTGTATTCGACCGTGCCGCAACGTGATCCAGCGGAACCAGCGGATTGGTTTCAGGGTAGTAGGCGGCGGCGTTACCGCGCGGGGTGGAGTATTCGACGATGCGGAAGCCGGTCACCTTGCGCTCGGTGCCGTCGGTCCATTCGGAGATCAGATCGACCAGATCGCCATCCACGAAACCGAATTCGGTGATGTCGTCGATGTGCATCAGGATCACCTTGCGGCCGCCGTGGACGCCGCGGTAGCGATCGTCGAGGCCGTAGATGGTGGTGTTGTACTGGTCGTGGCTGCGCAGGGTCTGCAGGATCAGTCGGCCCTCGGGGACCGGGACCCAGCTCAGTTCGTTGACCGCGAAATTGGCTTTGCCGGTGGCGGTGCGGAATTCGCGGGAGTCGCGCGGCGGGTGTGGTAGGACGAAGCCGTTGCGGTCGCGGACCCGCCTGTTGTAGTCGGCGCAGCCGGGTACCACGCGGGCGATCGCGTCGCGGATCTTGTCGTAGTCGTGCTGATACTGTGCCCACGGCACCGGGTGCTCGGCGCCGAAGAGGGTTCGGGCGAGTTCGCTGACGATGGCGACTTCGCTGCGCAGTTGATCGCTGACCGGCTGCAGTCGGCCGGTGGACAGATGCACCATCGACATCGAATCCTCCACCGACACTTGTTGTTTCGTGCCGTTTTGCAGGTCGAGGTCGGTGCGTCCGAGGGTGGGCAGGATCAGTGCGGTGCGGCCGTGCACGATATGGCTGCGGTTCAGTTTGGTCGAGACGTGCACGGTGAGCGCGCAGCTGCGCAGGGCGGCCTCGGTCACCTCGGTATCGGGGGTGGCGGAGACGAAATTGCCGCCCATGCCGAGGAACACCTTCGCGGTGCCGGCGCGCATGGCTCGGATGGCCTCGACGGTGTCGTAGCCGTGGTGACGTGGGCTGGTGATGCCGAATTCGCGGTCGAGTGCGTCGAGGAAGGCGTCGGGCATTTTCTCCCAGATGCCCATGGTGCGGTCGCCTTGGACGTTGGAGTGGCCGCGCACCGGGCACACACCGGCGCCGGGCTTGCCGATCATGCCGCGCAGCAGTAGCAGATTGGTGGCCTCTTCGATGGTGGCGACAGCGTGACGCTGCTGGGTCAGCCCCATCGCCCAGCAGATGATGACGTTCTTCGACTCGGCCAGAAGTGTTGCGGTGCGGTTCAAGTCGTCGTCGGACAGGCCGGTCGCGGTGCGGACGGTGTCGAGATCGACGGCGCGTACATTCTTTTCGTATTCGGCGAAGCCAGCGCAGTGGGCGTCGACGAACTCGCGGTCGACCACCGTGCCGGGCGCGCGGTCCTCGGCCTCGAACAGCAGTTTGCCGAGGCCCTGGAACAGCGCCATATCGCCGCCGAGGCGGATCTGCAGGAAGTCGTCGGCGATGGCGACGCCGCTGGTGAAACCCTTGACGGTCTGCGGGTCGCGGAAACCGAGCAGTCCGGTCTCCGGCAGCGGGTTGACCGCGATGACCTTGGCGCCATTGGCCTTCGCGCTCGCCAGCGCGCTGAGCATGCGCGGATGATTGGTGCCCGGGTTCTGGCCTGCGACGATGATGAGATCGGCCTTGGTGAAGTCATCGATCGAGACCGAACCCTTGCCGATGCCGATCGAGGTGGTCAGCGCGGCGCCGGAGGATTCGTGGCACATATTCGAACAGTCCGGCAGATTGTTGGTGCCGAAACTGCGGACCAGCAGTTGATACAGGAACGCCGTCTCATTGGCGGTGCGGCCGGAGGTGTAGAACAGGGCCTCGTCCGGGGAGGACAGGGCATTCAGGTGCTCGACGATGAGCCGGTAGGCGTCATCCCACTCGATCGGCGAATAGTGCGTGTCGCCGGGGCGCAGCACCATCGGGTGGGTGAGTCGGCCCTGCTGGCCCAGCCAATAGCCGGATTTGCCCGCCAGTTCCTCGATCGAGTGCGCGGCGAAGAATTCGGGGGTGACGGTGCGCAGCGTCGCCTCCTCGGCGACGGCCTTGGCGCCGTTCTCACAGAACTCGGCCGGGCGACGGTGCCCGGTCGGCTCCGGCCAGGCACAGCCGGGGCAGTCGAAACCGTGCACCTGATTGACCCGGGCCAGCGTGCGGGTGGTCCGGACGACCCCCATCTCCTCCACCGCGCGTTTGAGCGCGACGGCCACTGCGGTCACGCCCGCGGCCTGCTCTTTCGGCGGGGTCACGGTCAGCGCGGACTCGTCGATGTCCTGTGTCGGCCCTTTACGGTGCATGCTGGATATTGTCCTCTTCGCACGAATCTTGTCGCGGCGCCCTTGCTTGATCCTGGGTCGCCGCGCTCGTACATGTGCCCCCGGCTGGGTGGCTGCGGCATGCCCGAGACTGCTCGATTCAAATTGTATACACTCTGCCGGGAGAATTCGCCGACCGCGTGGGTCGGCGACGCTGCCTGGTAGTCAGCGGTTTTCGCGGCGTGCGGGCTGGGCGAGAAGGCTCCGTGTCGGTCGGTGCTGGCCTACCATGGCTACTGATCAAATCGCTGATCTGAGGCACAGCCGATGGGGACGCAGGCAGCAATTCCCGCGCGTGCTGGCGGGGCGCGTCGGCAGGTGCGGTGTCGGCGTGCCAATCGTGGGGTGATCTCCGGAATTCTGAGCTGTGCGGTTGTGCTCGCCGGGGTAGTGCCGTTGGTCGGCGGGGTATCGGCATTCGGTGTTCCGGCATCGGAGGAGCCGACGTCGTCGGTGGTTCGGCCGCAGCCGCGCACAGTGGAGCAGTCACCTGGCCCCCAGGACGGGTCCGGAACGCGGGACGGGTCCGGATCGCGGGACGGGTCCGGAACGCGGGACGGGTCCGGAACGCGGGACGGGTCCGGATCGCGGGACGGGTCCGGAACGCGGGACGGGTCCGGAACGCGGGACGGGTCCGGAACGCGGGACGGGTCCGGAACGCGGGACGGGTCCGGAACGCAGACCAGCACGCCGGATGGGAATTCGGACGGCAGCGGGACGCATGACGGGACCGGGACGCAGACCACGAGTAGTCCGGTGCCAGCCGATCCCTGCGCCGGGCGGTCGTCCGACGGATGCTCCGGATTGCCGTCCAGCAGTTCGCGACCTCCGGATATTGTGCTGCCGTCGATCACCATTACGATTTTGCCGCCGCTTCCGCAGCCGACCACGCCGGAGCGAGGGCGTGACGATCCGACCACCGCGCCGCCGCAGAATCCGATGCCGGACAATCCGACGCCGGATAACCAGCAACCGCCGGATGGCCAGCAGACGTCGAACAAGCCGCCCGAGGTGGTCGTTCCGACCGTTCGGCCGCCGGACCCGATCGCGCCTTCGACTCCATTAGCGGCCCCGCTGCCGCCCATTGCCGCGCGACCCGCCGGGCTTGAGCTCACGCCCTCGGCGATCGGGCCCGGTAGCGATGTCATCGCGGCCGGATCGGGCTGTGATCCGCAGGCGCAGGTCAGCCTGCTGGTCGGGGAGACTCCGGTGGGCAGCACCGTCGCGGGGGCCGACGGGGGATTCCGCGCACCGCTGGTACTGACCTCGATCGAGGTCGGGCGCTATCAGGTGACCGCGCAGTGCGGACGCACGCTCAGCGCGCCGCTGGATGTGGTGCTGGTCAGCCGGATCAGCGCGGCCACATCGACATTGACGGTGATTCTGTTCTTCCTATTGATCGGCGGGTGGTTCTACGGGCATCGGCTCGTCTCGCATCTGCCCGCGCGGAGGGGGTCGTAATGCGGTCACGCGCCTCGGCGGCAACGCGAATTGTCCTGTTGCCCAGCGTTTTCACGCTGATATCCGTGATGCTCGCCGGGTTGTTCGCGGCACCGGTCGTCGGCAGGCCGCAGGGCGTCGATATGTCGGCGACCATCGACGATCACGATATTGCGGACACCACGGCAGCCGAACCGCTTCGGCTGCAACCGAACAGCACCATCCGGGTGGCGATCGCGTTGACGAACAATACCCCTGCGGCGGTGCGCATCCGGCGGGTGGATCTGGCCGGGCATGTGCTCGGATTGAGTTTCTTCTCCTATTCCACTGCTGTCGAATTATCCATTGCACCGGGAAAATCCGATGCGCTGAGGTATCGGCTCGATCTCACCGGATTGGACGGCCAGGCGACCGGACTGATCGTTGCGGATCTGGCGGTGATCGGTGCGGACGGCGCGCGGATCGCCTCGATACCGCTCGATACCGATGTGCGTGGCTCGTTGTGGTCGGTATACGGGCTGTTCGGGATCGCGCTCGCGGTGCTGACCATGCTCGCCATCGCCGATGCCGCGCTGGCCATTGCCCGGCACCGGCTGTCCACCAACCGGTGGCAGCGCGGGTTGCGGTTGCTCGCGCCGGGAGGCGGCATCGGGTTGGTCTTCGGATTCACCGCCTCGGTGGCACGGTGGTGGGTTCCGGACACCGGGCTCTGGCTCGCGGTCGCCGCAGTGGCGGCCGTCGTCGGGTACCTGCTCGGATACTGTTCGCCGACACCGGAAGTCGCGCCGGAGGAGTATTTCGCGTCGACTGGGGAACTCGACGAAATCGACGGTATGAATACCGTGCGGTTCCGAGCGGATGGGCAAACGACTTGACCAGTGACACCGGCAGGTTGCGGGCCGCGCTGCCCGCCTACGATATCGGCGCCCAGGTCGGCAGGGGTGGATGTGGTGTGGTGCTGGCGGGCACGCACCGGCGGTTGGGCCGACCGGTCGCCATCAAACAGATTCCACCGCAGTTCGCCCACGATGAGCAGGTGCGCCGCCGGTTCGTCGCCGAGGCGCGGTTGCTCGCGGCCATCGATCATCCCCATGTGGTGCGGGTTTTCGACTACATCGAGGATGACGAGCTGTGTCTGCTGGTCATGGAATACCTGCCGGGCGGTACCGTCGGCAGCCGGTTCGCCACCGAGGGGTTCGACGCGGCGACCGCGGTGGCTGTCGGGCTGGCCTGTGCGGCGGGACTCGAGGCGGCGCACCGCCACCGGATTCTGCACCGTGACGTCAAACCGTCGAATCTCATGTTCGGCATCGGCGGTGCGATCAAACTGACCGATTTCGGCATAGCCAAGATCGTCGGTGGTGACCGGACACTGATCACCAGGACCGGCGAGATCGTCGGCACCCCGTCCTATGTCGCACCGGAACAGGCACGCGGACAACCGCTTTCCCCCGCGACCGACGTCTACGCGCTGGCCACCATGCTCTACCAGCTGCTGTCCGGAGTGTTGCCGTTCCCGCCGAGCGACGACCACCTCGCAACGCTTTTCGCTCATGCCTTCGGCGATCCCATACCTCTCACCGAGGTCGCGCCCGGCGTTCCCGGGCCGATCGCCGATGTGGTGATGCGCGGTCTCGCGACCGATCCCGCCGACCGCTTCGACACCGCCGAACTCTTCGGCATCGCGCTCGCCGAACTCGCCGCCTCCTGCTGGGGCGGCGATTGGCTGACTCCGGTGGGTATCCCAGTGATCGGCGCCGACACCATCGTGGCCGCCGCGACCGGGAGCGGTCGTGCCGGGATCACGAGCTTCGGACCCCGCGTGCCGGTAGGCCAGCCCTCCCGAATAACCCTGCCCGCTACCGGAGCCCCGCCGCCTCGACACCAGCCATCCAGCGCATCATCGGCGCCGACCGAAATCGCATCCCGCCCATCTGCGCCGGATTCGGCTGGCAGCGGTCCGATTCCACCAGCCGCTCAGCGTTCGACGCGATCGCAGCCCACGGGGGACGCGCCGACGCGGCCGCGCGACTCGGATTCCGGCCCGGGTGGGTCGATTTCGTCGGTTCGGTCTGCGGGCGGCGAGATGGATTCGGGACAGTTTCGGTCTCGGCGCAGCGCTGTGCCGCAGCCGATTGCGGGCGCGCCGACGCCACACCCGTGCGAATCGGATCCGGTTCCAAGCGGAGCTGGTTCGCCGGTAACCGGCAAGATTCCTTCCGGACCGTATGGGCCTCCGATCGGCCGGGTGCGGCCGCGGTATGGGTTGCAGGACAAGGGGGTTCGGCTGGCTGAGGTCGATCGGCGCGATCTGGTGCCCATTGGGGAAGTCGTCACATTCGCTTCGCCCCGGCTGCCGTTGCTCGTGGGAGTGTTGGGTGCGGCCGGTGCCTGTGCGGTCGCGGTGCTCGGGCTCGGTGCACCTGCGGCCGGAGGTGATCTGGTACCGGGCACGATCACCATTGCCGGTGTTGATCCGACGAGGTCGAATCCGATCGATATCGATCTGTCCGAGCCGATTCCATTGCAAGTCACGGGGATCGATGTCGATTCGGCTGCGCTGGCAGTGCGGGTGGTCGGTGTGCGGTTGGGTGGAGATCCGGTGCCGCTGCAGCCCGGTGGCGCGGCCGCATTGCCCGATCCGGTCAACCAGCGTGTGTTGGCGGGCAATTTCGACGGCGAGTTGACTCTGCTGCGCAACGGCACCGAAATCGCGACGCAGCGAGTCGCACTGCATACGACGCAGCGTCCGACGCTGACCGCCGCTTCGGCCGCGATCGTGATCCTCGCCCTGTTCGCCGCCGCCTACGTGGAGTCCAACACCCGCGCTTTGCGTCGTGGTCACGGTGGCATCGCCAATTTCATTGGCCTGTCCGCGAGTTCGGCGATGCTGGCCGGGGCGGTCGCCGGTGGTGCCTGGATCCTCCGGGGGACCCCGCCGACCGTCGCCACTGTGGCTGTCAGTGCGGTACTCGCCGCCGGGGCGGGCGTCGGGGTCGCATTCGGCGCGCGGCGTATCGGCAGGCGGCGCAGGCTCCTTCGCCGCGCACGGCGGGAAGACGGCTGAGTGCGGTAGCGGCAGAACGAGCCTGTGTGATGCCGGTTCGGTGAATCCGCACGGATTCGGCCGGGATCGCCGGATGCGGTGAGAAAGTCCGGCGCGTCACGTCTTCGCGAGGGCAAGCGATGCGCTCAGGAACGGCGGCCCTTACTGGTTGCTTCCGTCGGATGCTTCGGACGGTCTTCTGTGCGGTAGGTAATGATTCGCTGGCCGATGCGCAGGCTCCAGCCGGGCGGCAATTCGGTCGGGGCGGTGCCGACTCGGGTCCAGTCATCGTCGCCCGGGGCGGCGATGAAAGTGCCTGCGGGAGTGGCGGCATCGCGGACGTAGACCTTGCCGCGGTCGACCGAGACGTAGGCGTGCACGCGGGAGACATGGCGGTCACGGGGGACGGTGATGGGCGTGGCCGTCGCGGCACGTACCGCCTCGTCGATCGTCGGACTTCGACCGACGACATACGCCCGGTCCAGCGGATATGCCGCACCGTCCTCGAGAATCAACGCGCCGGCGACCGGCGCCGGACTCTCCGGATTGCCCGCACCGCCAACCGGCCGCAGCGGTCGCGGTCGTTGCCCCTGCAATGGTGGGATCTTGTGCAGCGCAATAGGTTCGGGTCGCAACGAAGTACCTGCCTGCGACCCACCCGAGTCCGCGCGCTCTGCGGCCGACATTGCCTGGGTACTGACGTCCTGCGGCGCTGCGACCTCCCCGGACCCATCGGACTGCGCCCTCCGCCCTTTCGCGGATGCCGCGGTCCGCTCGGCGACGGGCGACTCTGCCGATGCCCCCGGACCCGTTTTTCCGGTGGGCGCTCCGGACTGCGCGGAGGATCGCCGCGAAATCCCGGCGGACCCAGCAGGTTGCGCCGCGTCTGCGGACCCGGCCTTCTCAGTCGGCCTGTCCGGCGCGGAGGTTTGCCGGGGGACACCTGTAGAGCGTGCCGATCCCGTTGGTTGGACTGAGCCTGCGGGTGTGGCTTTCGCTGTGGGTTCGTCCGGCGCGGCGGGCCGGACGGAGGACTGCCGCGGGATCCCAGATCCGGTTGGCTTCGCTGAGTCCGCGGGCCCGGCCTTCTCAGTGGGCCCGTCGGGCATGGAGGACGGCTGCGGGATACCGGTAGAGCGTGCCGATCCGGTTGGCTGCGCCGCGCGTCCGGCCTTCGCCGTGGGCTCGTGCGGCGCGGCGACCCGGACGGAGGACTCGGCGGGCCGGGCGAAGCCGGTCGGTTGATGGGTGGTGGGGGTCGCTGCGTCTGTGCGGCTGCTCTCCGGGGTCAGCTGGGATTTCGCGGTGGGGGCGAGCAGGGCTTCGAACCCGGCCGGTGCGGTTTGTGGTGGTTCGGGTGTCGTGCCCGAAGACGGGGACGGTCCGGTGGCGCGGCCCTGGGTCGCCGCGGATCTGCCCGCACGTCGGGCCGCGATATGCAGGGCGAAACCGCCGCCGGGGACGATACCTGCGCGCAGGTCGGTGCGTGGCAGTTCGTGCACCGGAAATGCGTCGTCCGCGCCGACTGTGATCCGGCGCACGGGTTCTCGGATGATTTCGTCCACCCAGGTGAACGCGCGGGCCCCGGAAAGGCGTCGAGTTCCTTCCGCGCCTTGGATCTCCGCGGTCACCTGGCCGCGCAGCAGAATCACGGTGCCGTCGGCAGTCGGCGCAACCACGCCGAACGGCGGCGGTTCGGAATTGCCGCCGAAAACCACCGCGGCCAGCCGCTGCGCGATCGCCGCGCCCGGATGCCGTGCATCGGCGACGGCCTCGATCGCGCCGAGTATCCGATCGGTGGAGGGGGTTTCGCCCGCGAGATACACGACAACCGCACCGAAGCGTGCGATCAGACCATTGCCCGGCGCAATCCCCACGGTCGACGGGTTGCTCACCCGCGCCTCCTTCCCGGACCACTACCGGCGTCCAGCATAGAGTGTGCGAAGCACCCGAAACCTGTCTGCGACGAACAGCGCACGCGGGCACGTCAATGATCCGTACCCCCTGATCGACGAAGAGGCGTGCATCACTCGACGTCGCCTTCGGATGCTCCCAGGCGCAGGTTGTCTGCGAGTTCGGTTGGGTCCTGTGTGAGCGGGTGCAGGTTGTCTGCGAGTTCGGTTGGGTCCTGTGTGAGCGGGTGCAGGTTGTCTGCGAGTTCGGTTGGGTCCTGTGTGAGCGGGTGCAGGTTGTCTGCGAGTTCGGTTGGGTCCTGTGTGAGCGGGTGCAGGTTGTCTGCGAGATCGGTTGGGTCCTGTGTGAGCAGGTGCAGGTTGTCTGCGAGTTCGGATAGGTTCTGTCTGAGCGCGCGCAGGTTGTCTGCGAGCTAGCGAACCCGTTGTACGTGAGTTACGGGCCAGCCGGAGAATTCGGCTCGGTGCGCGGCCGTTGGAGTCCTGTGGCGGTCAGTGCCCGTCACCCGCAGTTTGTCGTCGTAGCTCTCCGCGATCGGCCAACACACCCGGGCGACACGGAATGATCCGTGCCGCTCGGGTGGGAAAGTCCTGTGCACAGCGATCTGCCTGCCAGCGGCGGGTGAGTCTGTGCGGCAGAACTGCGGTCGGCGGGTGAGTCTGTGCGGCAGAACTGCGGTCGGCGGGTGAGTCTGTGCGGCAGAACTGCGGTCGGCGGGTGAGTCTGTGCGGCAGAACTGCGGTCGGCGGGTGAGTCTGTGCGGCAGAACTGCGGTCGGCGGGTGAGTCTGTGCGGCAGAACTGCGGTCGGCGGGTGAGTCTGTGCGGCAGAACTGCGGTCGGCGGGTGAGTCTGTGCGGCAGAACTGCCGTCCAGCAAGGTGGACTCTGCGTCAGGCGGTGAACTCGGAGAGGTGGTCTTCGAGCCAGGTGGTGAAGGGCCGGGCCGGGTGGTTGGTGAGGAGGGCGACGGTGTCGGTGATCGGGGTCGGGACGCCGTCGCATCTACGCCAGTAGTCCAGCAGACCCTCGGCGTAGCGGACCGGGATGAATTCGGCCATCTCCTGCCGCCAGGCGTCGGGGGTGACGTGCGTGATGGTCGCGGTGCGGCCGGTGATCTTGTTGATCAGGTCGATCTGCTCGGTGAATGTCAGGGTCTGCGGACCGGTGAGGGTGTGGGCCGCACCGCGGTGGTCCGGCTCGGTGAGTAGGGCGTGAGCGCACTCGGCGATATCGAGTTCGTGGATCGGATCGGTGTAGGCATGGGGGTAGGGGAGGCTGACCGGGCGGTCGGCCTTGATCGCGAATGACCAGCCGCGGGCATTGCCCGCGAAGGCGCCGGGCCGCAGTACGGAGACGGTCATCGGTGCGTCGGCGAGTCCGAGTTCGGTGTCGAGATGAGATTTCGCGACCGGGTTGGTGGCGGCATCGGGATCGAGCACCGCGGACGAGGACAGCAGCACGATGTGGTCGACTCCGGCTTCGGTTGCGGCGGAAGCGAATTCGGCGATGCACCCCGGCTCGGCGTACAGGAACACCGAGGTGACGCCGTCGAGTGCGGTGGCGAAGGTGGCCGGGTCCCGCAGGTTGCAGGCGACGGCGGGCACGTCCGCGGGGAGCTGTTCTGGGCGGCCGGAGCCGATACGGACGGCTCTGCCGTCGGCGCGTAGCAGGGACACGAGGTTGCTGGCGACCGCGCCGCGGCCTCCGGTGACGAGAATCATGAGAAGTCCTTGGGTCGAAGGTGATTCAGTGCTGCTGCTCGGGGTGAGCGTGACGCGGCAGCAGTCGCACCAGCCCGAGGCCGACCAGCGTGATTGCGGGAACTCCAGGCTGACGGTCAGCGCAAGCGCAAGCGGAGCGAACAAGGATCGTGACGAACGTTGTTCGACTGATGTGAACGGTAGATCACGAACATCGTTCGTGTCAAACAATGTTCGTTAGAGCGTATGCTCGGCCCATGAGCGCCGCACCCGTCAGCCGCCGGGCCCGACCCGCGAAGGCACCCCTCAGCCGTGAGGTGATCATCGAAACCGGCCTGCGCATCCTCGACCGCGACGGTCTGGCCGCCCTCACCATGCGCCGCGTCGCGCAGGACCTGGATACCGGTGCCGCCTCGCTCTACGTCTACATCGCCAACCGCGACGATCTGATGGCCGCCATGCTGGATCACGTGCTCGGCACCGTGCCCGAGCCGACGGGCGACACCTGGCGTGACCGGCTCGCGGCGCTGGTCGACACGACCGTCGACGCCATGTCCAAACATGAGGGGCTCGCACTCGTCGCGCTCGGCGGGATTCCCACCAGCCCGAACGCATTGCAGATCGTCGAGCGGCTGCTCGCCCTGCTCGCCGAGGGCGGGGTGGACGCGCAGACCAATTCCTGGGCCGTCGACCTGATCTACCTGAACATATCCGCGCAGGCCGCGGAGCAGAGCGCGTACAACACCAAGGACACCGACGAGCAGGATTACGTCGCCGAGGTGAAGCGGCACTTCGCGGCGCTACCCGCCGATCGGTATCCGACGCTCACGGCGATGGGTGACCAGATGTTCTCGGGCGACGGCGACGAGCGGGCCCGGTGGGCGCTGCGTGCGTTGGTCAACGGCATCCTGGCGACGCCGGCCGAGTGAGGTCCGTGGGAGAATCGTCCATGCGCACGATTCGACCGGCGGTCGAGGACGACCTGCCGATACTGCAAGATATCGAGCGTGTGGCGGGCAAACCATTCGCCGACATCGGCATGATGGCTGTCGCGGATGACGATCCGCCGTCACTGCAAACGCTGCGTGAGTTCCAACAAGCGGGCCGGGCCTGGGTCTATCCCGACGACACCGGCCGCCCGATCGGCTATCTGATTCTCGGGATCGTCGATGGCAATGCCCATATCGACCAGGTCTCGGTGGATCCGGACCATGCGGGTAAGCGGATCGGCAAGCAGCTCATCGACCATGCGGTGCGGTGGTCGAAAGCTCGAGGCCTGCCGGCGATCACGCTGACGACGTTCATCGACGTGGCCTGGAACGGTCCCTACTATGAGCGCCTCGGCTTCCGCTTTCTGACCGCCGCCGAAGAGACCGCCGAGCTGCGCGAAATCCGCGCCGCCGAGGCTGCGCACGGTCTCGACCTCTGGCCGCGCGCCGCCATGCGCGCCGACCTCGCGACATGGCGGATGGACTGATCCGCGCCGCCCGGCCATTCGGTCGAATGCGACGTCGAGCGCTGCCGACCTAATGCTGGTGCGCGAAGGCGGCTTCCGCGGCGGGCAGGGCCGCCGCGCGGTCCGCGGGGACCAGGCCGATGCGGGTGCGGCGGTCGAGCAGATCGTCGATGTCGAGTGCGCCCTCATGGGTGATGGCGAAGGCGAATTCCGCTGCGGTGACATCGATTCCGGGGGCAACGCATTCGGCGAGGGCGGGGTTCCCAGCGGCCGTTGCCAGCACCGTCACCGCCTCGCTGCCGAAGCGTTCGATCAGTAGCGGCGGGGCGGCGATGCGGTCGCGGGCGGCGCCGGAGACCGCGCCAACCAGTGGGAGTCGCTTGGTCCGGCACGAGCCCGCGGTGAGGTTGCCCGCCGTGACGGCCGCGTCGACCGCGTCCTCGGCCATCTGGCGGTAGGTGGTGAGTTTGCCGCCGACGATGGTGATGACGCCGGTGGGGGAGTGCAGAACCGCGTGCTGGCGGGAGATATCGGCGGTGCTGTTGTCGGCCGTCTTCAGCAGCGGGCGCAGCCCGGCGTAGCTGCCGCGGATATCGCTGCGGGTCAACGGGTCTCGGAGTGCGGTATTGATGGTGTCGAGGAGGAAGTCGATTTCGCCCTCGGTGGGCTGGGGTTCGTCGGGGACCGGTCCCGGGGCGTCCTCGTCGGTCAGGCCGAGGTAGACCCGTCCGTGCGCCGCCGGGAAGGCGAACACGAAGCGGCTGGTACTCCCCGGCACCGGGACGGTCAACGATGCGGTGAGCCCGCCGAATGATTCGGCATCGAAGACCAGATGGGTGCCGCGGCTCGGTCGCAGTTCGATGCTCGGGTCGACCTGATCGGCCCAGACGCCGGTGGCATTGACGACGGTGCGCGACCGGATGGCCATGGTCTCACCGGTCGAGGTATCGCGGAGGGTGGCCGAATCCCCGGTAACGTCAAGGGCTTCGACGCGGGTGAGGATGGTCGCGCCTTGCGCGGCAGCGGTGCGGGCCAATGCCACCACCAGTCGCGCATCGTCCACCAACTGTCCGTCCCAGGCCTGCAGGCCGCCGCGCAATCCTGCACGGCGCACGGTCGGCGCCAAGCGCAGCGCCTCGGCGGCGGCGACTCGACGGGAACGAGGCAGTGTCGCGGGCGAAGTGCCCGCACTGCGTCGCAGCACATCGCCAGCGACGAATCCGGCGCGGATCAACGCACGTTGCGCCACACCGATTTCCGGCAGCAGTGGCACCAATTGCGGCAGTGGCCGCACCAGATGCGGCGCCGTGGTGCTGAGCAGAATGCCACGCTCGACGGCACTTTCGTGCGCGATGCCGACCCGCCCGCTGGCCAGATACCGCAGCCCGCCGTGCACCAGTTTCGAACTCCAGCGACTCGTACCGAACGCCAGGTCGTGCCGCTCCACCAGCACGGTTCGCAGTCCGCGGGACGCGGCATCCACGGCCGCGCCGACGCCGGTCACGCCGCCGCCGATCACCAGCACATCGATATCGATATCGTCGCCGAGCACCTGTAGCTCACGTGCGCGACGTCCGGCGTTCAGCGCGGAATTCCCGTGGGTGTCGGCCGAATTCGCAGTCATCACAATCCCTTTCCGGTGGCGGACGGACCGCCGGTGCGCAGGTGGTCGGTCATTGGAGCGGCTTATCGGTCGTCGCGGGTCCGCCGCCGGGAGCGAGGTAGCCGTCCATCGCGCGGGTCAATTCCGCATCCAATGCCGCTCCGGCCAGCAGTGGCGCGACCGTCCCCGCGGACTGCACCGCCGACTGCGCGATCAGCAGCAGCATTGTCGCCATCTGTTCGGGCTCGCCCGCGCGGATGGAGCCGTCCAGGTGGCCCTCCCGGATGCCCGCGGCGAACAGTTCGATCAGTGCGCGTTGGTTGCGGCCGAGGCGGCCGAAGACATAGGTGAGCATGAGGTCGGTGTCGGTACGGAAGATCTTGCCGAACAACGAATTCGAGCGAATGGTCGCCGCGCCCCCGACGATGCCCTCGACCAGTCGGTCGCGCGCGCTACCCGTGCTCGGCATGGCGGCGGCGACGATCGCGCGCAGTTCGCGCACCAGCAGTTCGGCCACCAGCGATCCGGTATCGGGCCAGCGCCGGTAGACGGTCGGCCTGCTGACCCCGGCGCGGCGGGCCACCTCGGTGAGGGTGGTGCGGCGCACCCCGAACTCCTCCACGCAGGCCCGGGCGGCGTCGAGGATCGCGAGATCGGTTGCCGCGAGCGCGTCGTCGGGGGCGGAGTCTGCGGAGGCAGTCATCGGGTGTCACCACCGGGTGTCGGCGGCACCGTCGCAGTGGTGCCGGAAGCGGATGTCTGGTTCGTTACTGCTTGACAGTCTATGTCAAACTGTAACGTATGGTCGAGACGCAACAGCACACATCCTCCAGCGAGGCGGCCGCCGCAATCCCGGGCGCGCCGGAGCACGCGGCGAGTATGGTTTGGGACGCCTGGGGCATCCCCGCCGGACACAAGCCGCTCGCGGCTTCGGTTCGAAACCTGCTGGCAGAGGTATTCGAAGTCTCCGGTGACCCGGTGGCGCGCCGCGATGAGGGCGATGTGCCGCTACGCGAGTCGACCTTGACGCCGACTCAACGGGACGGGTTGGTCGAGGTGGTCGGCGTGGGCAGCATTTCGGTCGACCACCACGATCGTTTGCGGCATGCGGGCGGTAAGAGCACCCCCGATCTGCTGCGCCGCCGCGCCGACGGCCCACAGGACGCACCCGATGCGATCATCTTCCCCGCCGACCATGAGCAGGTGCTCGGCGTGCTGGCCTACTGCGCCGACAATGCCATCGCGGTGGTGCCCTTCGGCGGCGGCACCAGTGTGGTCGGCGGCGTCGACCCGGTCCGCGGTCGCTTCGATACCGTCATCGCGCTGGATCTGCGCCGCCTCGACAGTATTTCGGATATCGATCCGATCAGCGGCACCGCCACGCTCGGCGCCGGACTCACCGGGCCGCTGGCCGAGGAACTCCTTGCCGCCCATGGCCTATCGCTCGGCCACTTCCCACAGAGCTTCGAATTCGCCAGCATCGGCGGTTTCGCCGCCACCCGGTCCTCCGGTCAGGCCTCGGCCGGTTACGGGCGCTTCGATGACATGGTGCAGCGGCTCAAGATCGCCACGCCCAGCGGCACCATCGAACTCGGCCGCGCACCCGCATCCGCCGCGGGCCCGGACCTGCGTGAACTATTCGTCGGTTCGGAGGGTGCGCTCGGCGTGATCACCGAGGTGACCCTGCGGGTGCATCCCGTACCGGAAACCATCGGCTACCAGGCCTGGTCGTTCCCGGACTTCGAAACCGGCGCCGCCGCACTGCGTTCGGTGGTGCAGGCGGGTGCCGCACCGACCGTGCTTCGGCTCTCCGATGAGGTCGAGACCGGCATCAACCTGGCTCGCTCCGCCGATATCGGTGGCGAGTCGGTTCCAGGTTGTCTGGCCATCACCACGTTCGAGGGCACCGAGGCGCATGTCGCGGCCCGCAGTGCCGAGGCGGGCGCACTGCTCGCCGCGGCGGGCGGGACCGCACTGGGACAGGCCCCGGCTCGGGAATGGGAACACGGCCGTTTCGCCGCACCCTATCTGCGCGATGCGCTGCTCGATGTCGGCGTGCTCTGCGAAACCCTGGAGACCGCGACAACCTGGTCGAATCTGGCCGAGCTGAAGGCGAAGGTCACTGCGGCACTGACGGATTCACTCGGCGGTCAGGGCACCCCGCCGCTGGTGATGTGTCACATCTCGCACACCTATCCGACCGGTGCCTCACTGTATTTTACCGTCATCGCCAAGCAGCTCGGCGACCCGATCACCCAGTGGTACATCGCGAAACGGGCCGTCGGCGCCGCGATCGTGGCCGCGGGCGGCACCATCACCCATCACCACGCGGTCGGCACCGACCATCGTCGGTGGATTCCCGATGAGATCGGCGATCTCGGCGTGCGCGTCCTGCGCGCGGTGAAACGGGAATTGGATCCGGTCGGCATCCTCAACCCTGGAAAGCTGGTCCCGTGATACAGGATTCGTCGCGCCCGATGCGTGCGGTCACCGTGGTGACCAATCCGCAGTCCGGCGTCGGAAAGGGCGGCGATGTGGCGGCTGCCGCGCTGGCCCGCTTCGCCGCTCGCGGTGTCGAGATCACCGAGGTGTGTGCGCCTTCGGCCGCCGAATCGGTACGCCTGGTGCGGGATTCGATCGCGGGCAGCAACAGGCCGGACGCGGTGGTCTGCATCGGCGGTGACGGGTTGATGAACGTGATGCTGGAAGCGCTCGCGCAGACCGGCGTACCGCTCGGCCTGATCCCCGCGGGCACCGGCAACGACCTCGCGCGGGAAATCGGTGTGCCCACCAACGATCCCGTCGCGGCTGCGGATCTGGTGCTCGGTGGTCGCACCCGCGTCATCGACCTGGGCTTGATCGAATCGCCGGCGCCCGGATTCACGCCCAAATGGTTCGCCACCGTCACCGGTACCGGATTCGACGCACGGGTCACCCTGCGCGCCAACGATATGCGCTGGCCCAGGGGGCCGCTGCGCTACACCGTCGCCGCGCTGGCCGAAATCTCGGGCCGCTTTACCGTGCCCTATCGGATCGAGCTGTCCGGCGTCGTGCCGGGCGCGCTGGACAATCCGGATTCCGAGACCGTGATCGAGACCGACGCGGTCATGGTGGCGATCGGCAATACCCGCACCTATGGGGGTGGCATGCTGGTCTGTCCCGATGCGGTGATGGATGACGGTTTCTTGGATCTCACGGTCGTCGGCGCGGTTTCGCGACTGGATATGCTCCGCCTGCTGCCCGCGCTATCGGCCGGCAAGCGGATCGATCATCCGAAATCCAAGCAGTACCGCGTCGCGCAGGTCACGCTCACCGCCTCCGGCGCCCCGGCGACCGCCGACGGTGAGCCCGCTGGCGCGCTCCCGATCACCCTGCGCGCGGTGCCCGGCGCACTGACCGTGCTGGTCCCATGATCACGAGAACGACGCCCGCGCTCCTCACGCCGCGAAGCTGACCCGACCCAGCCGGTCGACGGTGGTCCGATCGGCGATCACCATCGACGCGGGCGCGGGCCGCGGAAGATGTCCCGTGCCGATCGCGCGCATGAGGCGGTCCCAGCGGCGGCAATGCAGTGTGAAGAAGAACGGATTGATCCGCCGCCCGCGCGCGTGCTGACCGGCGCGCGCCGTACCGGCGGGCACATCGAGCAGGATGAAGTGCACTTCCCGGCCGTATCGCGCCGCCCACCGGCCGATCAAACGTCTGGCCCACCCGGTGGCGCAATCATGGATGACGACCGGCCCGGCGCCGTCCCGCAGCGCGGCTCTGATCCCGCGGTAGTGCGCGATGTGTACCACCGGCCGCCACAATGGGTACGGCAGCCGACCGAGCCTGCGCCGCCAGCGATTTCGCGAATGGTGCGAGTCGAGCACCACCGAATCCGCTGGCCCGCGCGGCGGTCGCTCGGCATCGGCCGCGGCGCCGAAGAACAGCCGCAACGCCGTACTCTTACCTGCCCCCGGCACCCCGGCCACCACCAACGCCGCCGTTGCGGGATAGCGCAACTCCACGATGGTGCGTCCGCGCAGATCGTGAACGGAGTTCGGTGCGAAGACCCGTATGTCGGGTGGTCGCGGTAGTGAACCCGGATAGGGCGAATCGAACGGAGGGTCCACCTCTTCTAGGTTCCTCAGCCGACGCCGACGCGACAACCGGGAAAACCCTGATTTTCTCGCTGTGTATTTCCTGAGCGGAGCGGGCGGGCGAGGCTCGGTTCGGCCGCGCGGTCTTCGCCGTGCCGTAGGGCCGCTGCCTGCGCGTTCAATGGCGACCGCGAACCAGCGGAGGCGACAGTGGGATCGGCCGCGCATGGCAAGCGCGATGAAGCTGAGAATTGCTTGTGGATTCGGAGCTCGGGCCGTTTTGGGCGGTAAGCTCTCCAGGTGTAGGCGGAGTGTTCGGTGTCCCTCATCCACCGAAGACTCCGCCTTTTTCTGTGCGCTGGCCCTTTTAGGAGCTCAGCGGGCACCACCACTAGAATGCCGGGGTGACCAGCGCAGCCTCTGACAACCCGCGTAATCGTGCCGATGCCCTCCCCAAGAGCTGGAACCCCAGCGAGGTGGAGGCCGAGATGTACGAGCGCTGGGTAGCGGCTGGCTACTTCGCCGCCGACACCGCCAGCGCCAAGCCCGGCTACTCCATCGTGCTGCCGCCGCCGAATGTCACCGGCAGCCTGCACATGGGCCACGCGCTCGACCACACCCTGATGGACACCCTCTCGCGCCGCAAGCGCATGCAGGGGTATGAGGTGCTGTGGCTGCCCGGTATGGACCACGCGGGCATCGCCACCCAGACCATTGTGGAAAAGCAGCTAGCGGTGGACGGCAAGACCAAGGAAGACTTCGGCCGCGAACTGTTCATCGATAAGGTCTGGGACTGGAAGCGCGAATCCGGCGGACAGATCCAGTGGCAGATGCGTGCGCTCGGCGACGGCGTCGACTGGAGCCGGGACCGCTTCACCATGGACGACGGGCTCTCGCGCGCCGTGCAGACCATCTTCAAGCGGCTCTACGACGCTGGCCTGATCTACCGCGCCGAGCGCCTGGTCAACTGGTCGCCGGAACTGCGCACCGCCATCTCCGATATCGAGGTCAAATTCGAGGATGTCGAAGGCGAGCTGGTTTCGCTGCGCTACGGCTCGCTCGAAGATGATGAGCCGCATGTGATCGTGGCCACCACCCGGGTGGAGACCATGCTCGGCGATACCGCGGTCGCGGTGCATCCGGAGGATCCGCGCTATCGGGATCTGATCGGCACCACCCTCGAGCATCCGATCACCGGACGTCAGATCCCGATCATCGCCGACGACTACGTCGATCCCGAATTCGGCACCGGCGCGGTGAAGATCACTCCCGCGCACGACCCCAACGACTTCGAGATGGGCCTGCGGCACAACCTGCCCATGCCGAACATCATGGACGAGCGCGGCCGGATCACCGGCACCGGAACCGAATTCGATGGTTTGGACCGGTTCGAGGCGCGGGTCAAGGTGCGCGAGCGGCTCGCCAGCGAAGGCCGGATCGCCGCCGAGAAGCGGCCCTACCTGCACAGCGTCGGACACTCCGAGCGCAGTGGCGAGGCGATCGAGCCGCGGCTTTCGATGCAGTGGTGGGTCAAGGTGGAATCGCTGGCCAAGGCGGCCGGTGACGCGGTTCGCAACGGCGACACCGTGATCCACCCGACCAGCCAGGAGCCGCGCTGGTTCGAATGGGTCGACAATATGCACGACTGGTGCATCTCCCGGCAGCTGTGGTGGGGCCACCGCATCCCGATCTGGTACGGCCCCGAGGGCGAGGTCGTCTGCGTCGGTCCGGATGAGACCGCGCCCGAGGGCTGGGTGCAGGACCCGGACGTGCTCGACACCTGGTTCTCCTCCGGCCTGTGGCCGTTCTCCACCATGGGCTGGCCGGACTCCACCGAGGAACTCCAGAAGTTCTATCCCACAAGCGTTCTCGTCACCGGCTACGACATCCTGTTCTTCTGGGTGGCCCGGATGATGATGTTCGGCACCTTCGTCTCCGACGATCACGTGCTCACCGCGGGCAAGGGCGGGGCGAAGCAGGTGCCGTTCAAGGATGTGTTCCTGCACGGCCTGATTCGCGACCAGTACGGCAAGAAGATGTCGAAGTCGCGCGGCAACGGCATCGACCCGCTGGACTGGATCAACGCCTACGGCGCGGACGCGCTGCGCTTCACCCTGGCGCGCGGCGCACAGCCCGGCGGTGACCTCTCGGTCGGCGAATCGCACGCACTCGCCTCGCGCAGCTTCGTGACAAAGCTGTTCAACGCCACCAAGTTCGCGCTCATGAACGGTGCGCAGCCGGGCGTGCTGCCCGACCGCGCCGAGCTCACCGATGCCGATCGCTGGATCGTCGACCGGCTCGAACAGGTACGCGCCGAGGTGGATTCGGCCTTCGACGCCTACGAGTTCGGTAAGGCCTGCGAGGCGCTGTACCACTTCGCCTGGGATGAACTGTGCGACTGGTACCTGGAGCTGTCCAAGGTGCAGTTCGCGGGTGACGGTGCGCGGGCCGAGTCGACCAGCATCGTGCTCGGCAATGTGCTCGACTCGGTGTTGCGGCTGTTGCACCCGGTCATCCCGTTCGTCACCGAAGCGCTGTGGCGGGCACTGACCGGCGGCGAATCGGTTGTCATCGCCTCATGGCCCGCTGCCACCGGTGTGGCCGCGGATGCGGCCGCCGCGCAACGGGTTTCGGACGGCCAGCGGTTGATCACCGAGATCCGCCGCTTCCGCAGCGACCAGGGGCTGGCCGATAAGCAGAAGGTGGCGGCCACGCTGATCGGCTTGGACGCCGCTGGCCTCACCGAACTGCACGATTCGGTGGCCAACCTGGCCCGGCTCACCGAACCCGGCGCCGATTTCGCCGCGACCGCCTCGCTCGAGGTCCGGCTGAGCGAGGCCACGGTGACGGTGGAACTCGACACCTCCGGCGCGGTCGACCTGGATGCCGAACGCCGTCGCCTGGAGAAGGATCTCGCCGCGGCCGAGAAGGAATTGGCGACCACCGCGGCCAAACTCGGTAACGAGGCCTTCCTGGCCAAGGCGCCGGATCAGGTGGTCGACAAGATCAAGGGACGTCGCGATGTCGCCGAGACCGAGGTGGCCCGCATCGGTGCCCGGCTCGCGGAACTGGGTGGCAAGTGAACGACGAACCGGAGCGGCAGTACGCGGACGACGAGCATCCCAAGGCTCGCCTCGGCTCCGGGCCGTCGCCGGTGGATCTGGCCGAAATGGCATTGGTCGAGGCGGAATTGGACCGGCGCTGGCCGGAGACCAAGATCGAGCCATCGCTGACCCGCATCGCCACGCTGATGGATCTGCTCGGCTCGCCGCAGCAGAGCTATCCGGCCATCCACATCGCGGGCACCAATGGCAAGACCTCGGTGACCCGCATGATCGATGCGCTGCTCACCGCGCTGCACCGGCGCACCGGCCGGATCACCAGCCCGCATCTGCAGTTGGCCACCGAGCGGATCAGCATCGATAACGTGCCGATCACCCCGGCCACGTACGTCGAGACCTACCGGGAACTGCTGCCGTATATCGAGATGATCGACAAGCAGTCCGCGGCCGCCGACGGTCCGGCCATGAGCAAGTTCGAGGTGCTCACCGGCATGGCCTATGCCGCCTTCGCGGAGGCGCCGGTGGATGTGGCGGTCGTCGAGACGGGGATGGGCGGCCGCTGGGACGCGACCAATGTCATCGACGGACAGGTCGCGGTCATCACCCCGATCGGCCTGGACCACACCGATTACCTCGGCGACGATCTCGCCTCGATCGCGGCGGAGAAGGCCGGAATCATCAAACCCGCGCCGGAGAGCCTGGTTCCGCGCGATACCGTCGTCATCATCGCCGAGCAGGCGCCGGAGGCCATGGAGGTGCTGCTGCGCCGGGCCGTCGAGGTCGATGCCGCGGTGGCGCGTGAGGGTTCGGAGTTCCGGGTGCTGGCCCGCCAGATCGCGGTCGGCGGCCAGCAGCTGGAATTGCAGGGCCTCGGTGGCGTCTACGACGAGATCTTCCTGCCGCTGCACGGTGAGCACCAGGCGCGCAATGCGGTGCTCGCACTGGCGGCGGTGGAGGCGTTCTTCGGTGCGGGCGCCGAGCGGCAGCTCGATATCACCGCCGTCCGTGCGGGTTTCGCCAGCGTCACCAGTCCGGGCCGGATGGAGCGCATGCGCAACGCCCCGACCATCTTCATCGACGCCGCGCACAATCCGGCGGGTGCGCAGGCGTTGGCCGCGACGCTGACCGCGGAATTCGATTTCCGCAAGCTGGTCGGCGTCGTCGCCGTGCTCGGTGACAAGGATGCGGCGGGCATTCTGGAGGCGCTGGAGCCGGTGCTGGACGAGATCGTGGTCACCAGCAATGGTTCGCCGCGCGCCATGGATATCGAGCGCCTCGCCGACCTCGCCGTACAGCGCTTCGGCGATGAGCGGGTGGTCACCGCCGAAACCCTGCCCGACGCGCTGGAAACGGCCATCGCTATTGCCGAGGAGGTCGGCGATGCGGGCGAAATGGTTTCGGGCGCGGGTGTGGTGGTGACCGGATCCGTGGTCACGGCGGGCGCGGCGCGCGCCCTGTTCGGGAAGAGCCCGGCATGAGCCCCCGCGAATGCGGCGATGAGCGCAGCGTGAGCGTCGGGCCGGGGTCCGGATGGGGCAGCATGGGTGAGAACGTGGGGCCCGTGAATGCCGAGAAGGAGACAGCGTGAGCGAGACAACCGGCGACGCCGCCGAGCCCGAGGGGACCGACGGCGCACCGCAGGTCCCACCGCCCGCCACCGATCCGTGGAAGGGGCTGCGCGGTGTCATGGCGGGCACCTTGATCCTCGAGGCGATCACGGTGCTGCTCGCACTGCCCGTCGTGGCGTCCGTCGGCGGGGGAGTCGGCTGGTTCTCGGGCAGCTACCTCGTGACCCTCGCCGTGGTGATGATCCTCGGCGCCGGACTCCAACGCCGCCCGTGGGCCATCCCGTTCAACCTGGCCCTGCAGGTGCTGCTGATCCTCGGCGTCTTCGTCCATCTGTCGATCGGCGTCATGGGCGTCTTCTTCGCCGTGGTGTGGGGCTTCATCCTGGTCCTGCGCGCCGACGTCAAGCGCCGAATGGAACTCGGCCTGCTCCCCAGCCAGCGCATCGAAGGCTCTTCCTAGCTCCGGTTCGGTAACTGCGGGTAGTGCCCATTAGGCTGTGCGCCGTGACTGAGCAGACGTTGGTACTCATCAAGCCGGACGGTGTGGCCCGTGGCCTCGTCGGTGAGGTGCTGGCCCGGATCGAGCGCAAGGGGCTGAAGATCGCCGCCCTGGAGCTGAAGCAGGTATCCGAAGAGGTGGCGCGCGGCCACTACGCCGAGCACGCCGAGAAGCCGTTCTTCGGTTCCTTGATCGAGTTCATCACCTCCGGCCCGGTCGTCGCGGCCATCTTGGAGGGCCCGCGCGCTATTGCCGCGTTCCGTCAGATCGCCGGCGGCACCGACCCGGTCGAGAAGGCCGTCCCTGGCAGCATTCGCGGTGACTTCGCGCTGGAGACCCAGGAGAACCTGGTGCACGGCTCGGATTCGCCGGAATCGGCCAAGCGGGAAATCGCGCTCTGGTTCCCGGACTTCCCGGCCTGATCCAGGGCTACGGCGTGAGCTGCGCGAACTGAGGGCTCAGCCGGCATCGCCGCGCGACGGAGCCGAGCGCAGCGAGGTGTAGTCGTGCGGCGATGGCAAGGCGTCGCCGCACTGTGTGGGATACTGGCATTGGTTGCTGACGATGCCGACTGTTCGCGCAGGTACGCGAACGATCGGTGCCGGACGGTAACCGGATGACACTGCGGTTCGATGCCGATCATCGCTGCCACGAACAACTGGCCCGTTGCTGGGACGGAGGTTCGCGTCGGCACGCTGGATGAGCGCTCGCGCCGTGGAGTTCAGCCAACAGCCAGGCGCCGCGTGACCAGTTAGCCCGACCGACGAACAGAACATGGTGTTAACCGGGCATGCGGGGCGAGACCACTTGACCTTGCGCCAACCGCGTGAGGTGAACGGACAGTGCCCCCGCGTCGGCCGCGTCACTCCTGCCAGGAGGGACGCGCCCGGGGACCCGAGGAGACTTCGTGGCCGATCAAGAGCCGCTGGAAACAACATCACAGGATGCCGAACAATTGCCGGAGCGAATCCGAGTTCACGCGCTTGCCAAGCGGCTGGGGGTAACCAGCAAACGCATTCTGGCCAAGCTCGCCGAGTTGGGTGCCGATGCGCGCAGTGCGCAGTCGAACGTCGATCGAGCGGTAGCGGAATCGGTCCGCGAGGCGCTCGTCACCGTCGAGCCGGACGCCGAGGCGTCGCCGGATTCCGAGGTCGCACCGGACCAACAGCCAGCTCCCGAGGAGCCCGGCCTCATCTTTTCTGCATCGGACCAGGTGGTAGACCAGTCCGGAGCGCTGCCATCGGGGGAGCAGCCCGCGGCACACCAGCCGTCGGTGCAGCTGTTCACCCATTCGGTTCCGCCGGAGCCGCACGTCGCGACGCCGGTCGTCTTCGAGGCCGCCGCCGCGGTCTCCGCGCCGCTGTTCCTGCCGCCGGACGCCGAGGCGGCCGAAGCGGCGCGCAGACAGCGGCGGGCCGAGCGGGAGACCCGCCGGGCCGAGGAGCCGGTGGTCGAGGACGAGGTCGAGACCACCGAGGCCGAGGACGAACAGGAATCGACCGAACAGCAGGGCGATGCGGACCAGCCGCGGCGTCGGCGGCGTGGCCGTCGCGGCCGCGGGCGTGGTCGCGGTGAACAGCACGGCGAATCCGATACCGAAGGTGACGAGGGCGACGTCACCGAGGAGAGCACCGAGGACGAACAGCCTGCCGCGCGCAAGACCGAGGCCGAGCCCACCGAGACCGCCGAGGACACCGAGGGCGAGGACGAGGAAGCCGGTCTGCCGGAAGGTTCGAGCCGCCGTCGCCGTCGCCGTCGGCGCCGCAAGGTGGCCGGCGAGGGCGCCGAGACCGAGGTCGTCTCCGAGGACGATCCGCCCAACACCGTGGTGCACGAGCGCGAGCCGCGCAATAAGAGCCGCAGCCGCGCCACGGTCGACGAGGTGCAGGGCATCACCGGCTCCACCCGGCTCGAGGCCAAGCGCCAGCGTCGGCGTGACGGCCGCGAGGCCGGTCGCCGCCGCCCGCCGATCCTGACCGAGTCGGAGTTCCTGGCCCGCCGCGAGGCCGTGGACCGGGTGATGGTGGTGCGCGAGAAGACCTTCTCCGATCACCCGACCGCCACCCAGGTCGCGGTGCTCGAGGACAACATCCTGGTCGAGCACTTCGTCACCAATACCGGCTCCGCGTCGATGGTCGGCAATGTCTACCTCGGCAAGGTGCAGAACGTGCTGCCCTCGATGGAGGCCGCGTTCGTCGATATCGGCCGCGGCCGCAACGGCGTGCTCTACGCGGGTGAGGTGAACTGGGAGGCCGCCGGTCTCGGCGGTAAGGAGCGCAAGATCGAGCAGGCGCTCAAGCCGGGCGATCAGGTGCTGGTCCAGGTGAGCAAGGATCCGGTCGGGCACAAGGGTGCGCGGCTGACCACTCAGATCAGCCTGGCCGGGCGCTTCCTGGTGTACGTGCCGGGTGGTTCGTCCACCGGCATCAGCCGCAAGCTGCCCGATACCGAGCGCAAGCGGCTCAAGGAGATCCTGCGCGATATCGTGCCCGCCGACGCCGGGGTGATCATCCGCACCGCATCGGAGGGCGTCAGCGAGGCCGAGCTGGCCCGCGACGTGGAGCGGCTACAGGCGACATGGCGCACCATCGAGAAGGCCTCCGAGGCCAAGGACAGCGGCTCGCCCAAGACGCTGTACGAAGAGCCGGACCTGCTGGTCAAGGTCATCCGCGACCTGTTCAACGAGGACTTCTCCAAGCTGGTCATCGAGGGTGAGCGGTCCTGGAGCACCGTCGAGAGCTACATCCGCACGGTCGCACCCGACATGCTCGCCCGGGTCTCCCGGCACGAGAACAACGGGGTCGACGTATTCGAGACCTACCGGATCGACGAACAGCTCGCCAAGGCGCTCGATCGCAAGGTGTGGCTGCCCTCGGGCGGCACCCTGGTGATCGACCGGACCGAGGCGATGACGGTCATCGACGTCAATACCGGCAAGTTCACCGGTGCGGGCGGCAGCAACCTGGAAGAGACGGTCACTCGCAACAATCTGGAAGCGGCCGAGGAGATCGTGCGCCAGATGCGGTTGCGCGATATCGGCGGCATGATCGTCGTCGACTTCATCGACATGGTGCTGGAGTCGAACCGGGATCTGGTGCTGCGGCGGCTGACCGAGGCGTTGGGCCGCGACCGCACCCGCCATCAGGTTTCCGAGGTGACCTCGCTGGGCCTGGTGCAGATGACCCGCAAGAAGCTGGGCACCGGTCTGGTCGAGGCGTTCTCGTCGACCTGTGAGCACTGCCATGGCCGGGGCATCGTCGTGCACACCTATCCGGTGGAGCTCACGGCGACCGAGGATGTCGCGCGTGGCGGCCGGGAGACCGGATCGCGGCGGCGCCGTGGTCGGGACAAGAGTGCGGCGGCCACCGCGCCTGCCGCTGCCAGCAATGGCACCGGACCTGTCGCGGAGACGGACGAGGCGGATATCGCGGTCAAGCGGGCGCATCCGGTCGCGCTGGCAATGGCGGCACATCAGTCCGAGGAGGCCGTGCACGGCGAGGAGTCCGAGGCGCAGGGTGAGGTCGCCGCGGCTGAAACGGTTGCGGCCGAGGCGGTTGTGTCAGAAGCCGTTGCCGAAGCTGTCTCGGCTGCGGGCGTGGTCGAGGAAGTTGTGGTCGACGAAGCCGTTGCCGCGGTGGCCGAGGCGGCCGCGGAAGCGGTGGCCGAGGAAGTCGCCGAAGCGTTGGCGGACGAAGGCGCCCAGGCAGCGCGCGAGGAGGTCGTGGCCGCTGAGGCGGTTGTCGAGCCCGTCGCGACGTCCGAGGCAGCGGCACCCGTCGCGGCCACCGAGCCCGCGGCTGAGCAGGCAGTGGCGGCAGCGGTCCCCGCCGTCTCGGCCAACGGTGCGCCGGAACCGGTGGAGCCGCGTTCGGCCGGCCGCAGGCGGCGCGTGGCGCGTTCGGCCGCCGCACCGGCCGCGGATAGTGCGGGCGCGGTGTTCGTGCTGCCGACGGCTGATCAGGCATCCGCAACGCCCGTGGTGGATTACACGGCGGATGTGCCGGTCGTGGTGCCGACGCGCAAGCCGCGCCGCCGGGCCGTCGGCCGTCCCGCCGGACCGCCGGTGGACGACGCGAACTGATCGCCACGATCGGATCCGAACCCGGGACCCCCGCCGCACTTCGCGACGGGGGTCCCGTCGTCCGACGGCCGAGTCCGACCGGCGGCGCGACCGTGACCTGGTGCGGGGCACCGGTTTGGTCGCCGTGGTATCCGTCCTGTAATCTTGGACAGTCGCTGCCCGGCGACAGCGCTCATGTGCGCTGTGTTCGTGACTCGGCTCGAAGCCGAGAGCCATCAGGTTGCTGAGGCGGCGGTGACTACCAGACCAGAGTGCTGTGGTTTCCAAGCGGAGTCATCCGGGCGGGAACACGCAGCCGCGCGAGCACGAGCCGCGCGCATGACAGGAAGAAGGGCAGCCGACCGATGGCAACGTACGCGATCGTCAAGACCGGCGGAAAGCAGTACAAGGTCGCGGTCGGTGACCTGGTGAAGGTCGAGAAGATCGAGGGTGCGCCGGGTTCGTCCGTGGCGCTGGCCCCGGTTCTCGTGGTGAACGGCGCCGAGCTGACCACCGATGCGGACAAGCTGGCCAAGGTCTCCGTGGCCGCGGAGGTCGTCGAGCACACCAAGGGCCCGAAGATCCGCATCCACAAGTTCAAGAACAAGACCGGCTACCACAAGCGTCAGGGTCACCGTCAGCCGCTGACGGTCCTCAAGGTCACCGGCATCAAGTAAGCCTCCGCGCTTTCTCGAATTACTTCACAGGAGTTCAGAAATGGCACATAAGAAGGGTGCATCCAGCTCGCGCAATGGTCGCGACTCGAATGCCCAGCGACTCGGCGTCAAGCGTTTCGGTGGCCAGACCGTTTCGGCGGGCGAGATCCTGGTTCGCCAGCGCGGCACGCACTTCCACCCCGGCGTGCTCGTCGGCCGTGGCGGCGACGACACCCTGTTCGCCCTGGCCGCGGGCAAGGTCGAATTCGGCACCAAGCGTGGCCGCAAGACCGTGAACATCGTTGTCCAGGAGCCGGTCGAGGCCTGAGCGCCTTACGCCACTCCGGAAACAGCTGAGCGGGTCAGGGTGCATTCCCTGGCCCGCTTTTCGCGTTCTCGAAAGATCGCGTTCCCGCACCACAGGTTCTTTCGAGCGACCTGCAAGCAATCGCTACGGCCACCACCGAGGAGGATGATTCGGACATGTCCAAATTCATCGACCGTGTTGTATTGCACGTGCGTGCGGGCAAGGGTGGTCACGGCTGCGCCTCCGTGCGCCGGGAGAAGTTCATGCCGCTCGGCGGTCCCGACGGCGGCAATGGCGGGCGCGGCGGGGATGTGGTCCTCGAGGTCGACCCGAATGTGCACACCCTGCTGGACTTCCACTTCCATCCGCACGCCAAGGCGAGCAACGGCAAGCCCGGCGAGGGCAGCAACCGCGACGGTAAGCAGGGCACCGATCTGCTGCTGAAGGTGCCCGACGGCACCGTGGTGCTCGATGACGACGGCAAAGTACTCGTCGACCTGGTCGGCGCGGGCAATAAGTTCATCGTCGCGCGCGGCGGACGCGGCGGGCTCGGCAATGCCGCGCTGGCCTCCAGGGCGCGTAAGGCCCCTGGCTTCGCGCTACTCGGTGAGGACGGTGAGGAGGGCGATCTCGTCCTCGAGTTGAAGTCCGTGGCCGATGTCGGCCTGGTCGGATACCCGTCGGCGGGTAAGTCCTCGCTGGTGTCGGTGCTCTCGGCGGCCAAACCCAAGATTGCCGACTATCCCTTCACCACGCTGGTGCCCAATCTCGGTGTGGTGTCCAGCGGTGAGACCACTTTCACCATCGCCGATGTGCCGGGCCTGATTCCCGGTGCGAGCGAGGGGCGCGGGCTCGGTCTGGATTTCCTGCGGCATCTCGAGCGCTGTGCGGTACTCGCGCACGTCGTCGACTGTGCGACATTGGAGCCGGGACGCGATCCGGTCTCCGATGTCGATGCGCTTGAGGCCGAACTCGCGGCCTACAAACCGGCATTGGATGCCGATACCGGGCTGGGTGATCTGGCCGATCGGCCGCGCGTGGTGATCCTCAACAAGGTCGACGTGCCCGATGCCGCCGAGTTGGCGGAGATGGTCACGGCCGAGTTCACCGCCCGTGGCTGGCCGGTTTTCGAGATCTCGGCGGTGAGCCGAGCCGGTCTGCGCCCCTTGACATTCGCACTCGCCGATATGGTCGAGCAGTATCGTGCGGCGCATCCGAAGGCCGCGCCGAAGCGTCCGGTGATCCGCCCGATCGCGGTGAACGAGACCGGTTTCAGCGTGATCGCCGATCCCGAAGAGCCCGGCGGTTTCATCGTGCGCGGCCCGCAACCGGAGCGCTGGGTGCGCCAGACCCAGTTCGACAACGACGAGGCCGTCGGCTACCTCGCCGACCGCCTGGCCCGTCTCGGTGTGGAAGAGGAACTGGTGAAACAGGGCGCCGAGCCGGGAGCCCCGGTCACCATCGGCGACGTCACCTTCGAATGGGAGCCGCAGATCTCCGCGGGCGTCGATATGGTGCCCACTGGCCGCGGCACCGATATCCGCCTGGAGCAGAACGACCGGATCAGTGCCGCCGAACGCAAGCACGCCTCGCGGGTGCGCCGTGGTCTGGTCAAGGACGACGAGGAATAGCGTGGACGCCGTGGGCTTGTGGTGTGCGCCGAAGTCTGACACGGCGGTGCTCGGTCCGGCCTTGCGGCGGGTATCGGAATTCAGTGGTGGCCAGCGCGTTCGGAGTGCGATGTTGCTCCCGGAGTTCGGCGCAGTGTCGAACTCGGTTGGGGCGGTGGATACGACGGGTTCGGTTGAATCGGCCATTGTGGCGTGGTCGGCTGGTCCTTCAGGCTGGGCAACGACGGCGTGGTCGGCTGCCTCGACGTCGTCGGCTGCCGTGGCGAGCTCGGCTGGCCTGGTGAGGTCGGGTGGACCAGCAAACGCGGGTGGTGCGGCGTGGCCGGTCGCATCGGCCGGGTCGATCGGGGTGGTTGGGTCGACTGAGACAGTGAGTTCTGTTGCGGTACAGGGAGTTCTGTTGCGATGCAGGTGAGTTCGGGGATCGCGGAGGCGATGTCGCAGTCCGGTCTGAGTGAGGCCAGGACGGCGATCGCGGCGGCGCGCAGTGTGGTGGTGAAGATCGGGTCGTCGGCGCTCACCAGTTTGAAGGGTGGGCTGGATACGGCGCGGCTGGATCGGCTCGCCGATGCGGTGGAGGCGCGGATGCGGGCCGGATCCGATGTGGTCGTGGTTTCCTCCGGTGCCATCGGTGCCGGTATCGCTCCGCTCGGATTGACAAGCCGCCCAAGGGATCTGGCGACCAAACAGGCCGCGGCGAGTGTCGGCCAATTGGCGTTGGCGCATGCCTGGGGCACCTCGTTCGCGCGGTACGGGCGCACGGTCGGACAGGTGCTGTTGAGCGCCGACGACTTCTCCCGGCGCGAACACCATCGCAATGCGCAGCGCACCCTGGATCGGCTGCGCTCGCTCGGCGCCGTCGCCGTGGTGAACGAAAACGATACTGTCGCAACGGAAGAGATCCGCTTCGGGGACAATGACCGGCTCGCCGCGCTGGTCGCACACCTGGTCGGCGCCGATGCGCTGGTGCTGCTCTCCGATGTCGAGGGCCTCTATGACGGCGACCCGCGCAAGGGCGCAGCGAAGTTCATCCCCGAGGTCCGCAGCAGCGCCGACCTCGACGGCGTCATCGCGGGTAGCGGCGGCGCACTCGGCACCGGCGGCATGGCCTCGAAACTGTCCGCGGCCCGCTTGGCCGCCGACGCGGGTGTCCCCGTCCTGCTCGCGGCCGCCACCGAGGCCGATATCGCGCTCAGCGCGGGCACCGTTGGCACCGCCTTCGCCGCCCGCCCGGTTCGCCTGTCCGCCCGCAAGTTCTGGGTCCGCCACGCCGCCGACAGCCGCGGCGCCATTCTCATCGACGAGGGCGCCGTCCAAGCCGTCGCCCACCGCCGCCGCTCACTGCTGGCCGCTGGCATCACCGGCGTCCGCGGCCGCTTCCACGGCGGCGACGTTGTCGACCTCATCGCCCCCGACAACCGCATCGTCGCCCGCGGGGTCGTCGAATACGACGCCGCCGAACTCTCCGGCATGCTCGGCCGGTCCACCACCGAACTCCCGGATACCATGCAGCGCCCGGTAATTCACGCCGACGACCTGGTCAAGGTCTGACCGGTCATGGCGCCCGGAGAGTGCCTGCTCGGCGTCTGAAGCACTTGTTGAGGCGTCAGCTGTGCGGTCGGATGCTGTAGCCGGGGTTCCGGCCGCCAACTATGCGGGGATACAGGACAATCTGCAGATCCGTGCGGATGTGGCCGGTCCGGCATCGACCACCGTGCCCGATGTCTTCGCTGGCGTGAACGCCGAGGACGCCGCGCTGCTGGAGGGCTTGGAGGAGCAGGTCGGATACACCCGGCCATCGTGATCGACGAGCGAGATCTCGGCGAAGCGGTCGATGGGGACGCCGACCAAGTTGCGCACGGTCTGCACGATCGATGCGCGGCCCGCCTCACGGCCCGCACGCTCGAGGGCGACCTTGTCCTTTTGGCCCGAATTTTCCAGTTTGGTCTCGGTGGCGGCCTTTTTCAGCCCGTAGGCCTCCTTGATCTTGGCGTGGTCGTAGCCGAGGATGCCGGAGACCGCGACATAGTCGCCTAGTCGGATCTCTGCCTAGCGCCTCGTGGCAAGCGTCGACACCCGATGCATCGGGTGGGGTTCCCGCGCATACCAATTCGGCGGCCGACCGGTTGGCCTCGGTATCGGTATCGGGCTAGCGGCGGTGGGTGCCGTTGGGGGTGGTGTGACGCCGTCCTGCTGGAGGGCTGGAGGTTCACGCGAGCACGCCCTAGCCACGGCGATCGGCTTTGGTCGGGTTCCTGCTCGTCCCCCGCGGCGGGCGTCGTCGTCGCCGTCGTCGGGCGGGGTGGCCGCGCACGTCGATTGGTGCCCGGTCCGCCTCGGGATCGGTGGGCGCTGAGATCAGCGGGTTGCGGTCGGGGCTTGGATGACACTGCACTGTTGGACGGTGGAGGGCAGGTCGAGCATGCCCTGGCCATCGCAACCGGCTTGGTCGCGTTCGTGTTAGAACTCCGAGGAGTCGTCGACGCCCGCTGTGTGGGTGGGGTTTCCGGCGCACGCCGGTTCGACGGCTGCCCGGCTCGGGTCAGCGGGTGCCGTCGGGGGTTGGGATTACGCCGGGCTGGTTGGTGGTGGATGGGGGTTGGGACTGGCCGGAGTCGTCGACGCCCGCTGTGTGGGTGGGGTTTCCGGCGCACGCCGGTTCGACGGCCGCGCGGCTCGGGTCAGCGGGTGCCGTCGGGGGTTGGGATTACGCCGGGCTGGTTGGTGGTGGATGGGGGTTGGGACTGGCCGGAGTCTTCGGGGATGGGGCCGGTGATGCCGGGTTGGCCGCCTGGGTCGGGGAGCGGTGGGGTTGGGGCGGTTGGGCCGGGGACCGGGGGTGCTGGCGCTTGCGGTGCCGGTGTCGGTGGGGGTGCCTGCTGGGTTGGTGGTGCGGGGGTTGGTTGTTCGGGTGTTGGGGGCGGCGTGTGCTGGGTTGTCGGTGGTGGTGTTGGTTCCGGGCTCGGCTGCGGAGGGGGTGGTGGGGCCTGCTGGGGTGTTGGTTCTGGCGTTGAGGTTTGCGGTGCGGGGGGTGGTGTCGGCTCGGGGGACGGAGCTGGGTGGGGGGGCGTCGGGGAAGGAGTGGGCTGTGGTGCTTGGGTTTGCGGGGTGGGTGGTGTCGGCTGTGGGTCCGGGGTGGGGTGAGGAGTGGTTGGTGGCGGGGTGGGTTGTGGTGCTTGGGATTGCGGTGTCGGTGTGGTTGGCGCCGGGGTACTGGGCGCCGGAGTCGGCTGTGGTGCTTCGGATTCCGGCGTAGAGGGGGTGGGCGCCGGGGTGGTTGGTGCCGGGGTGGGGTGTGGCGGTCGGGATTCTGGTGTCGACGGTGTCGGTTCGGGGACCTGCACGCCGGGCTGGGTTGGCTGTGGTGCTTGATCGCTGGGATCGGTGTATGGCTGCTGTGAGTGCCGGGGTGCCGTTGGTGCCGAGCCCGGTGTGCCGGGGAGGGCGGGGGGTACGGGGAGGGCTGGGATTGCGGTGCCCGCCATTTGGTAGGCCGGTTTGTAGATCATGTTCATGGCGAGGACGGCCTCTTGGCGCAGTGCCTCGTCCGCCATCTGCGCATTGATCACATTGGCGGCCTCGAGCAGGCGCGCGATGGTGCCGATCGGACCCGAATTGCCCGGTGGCACAACGGCTATCTTCACGGCCTCGGCGGCCGCGGCCACGGCGCCGAGACGGGCGCCGACCTGGCCCATGATGGCGGCGAGTTCATCGACCGAATCGGCGTAGCTGCGGGCGCTGGCATAGGCGGCCTCGGCCGCAGCGCCCTCCCAGGCCATCGAATTCATCACCCGATCCGAGCTGGTCCGGGTCAGCGGGAACGAACTGGCAAGCGTCCCAGCGACTTCCAGCCAGGTGACCGAGGCATTGAGGATCTGGGCCGCATCGATCTGCTGGGTCTTGGCGTAGATCTCCTCGTGCTTCATCGACTCGAAGTGCTCCATCGAGCTGATGTAATCGGGATCATTCCCACCCCTCGCCCGACCGCCACCCCCGACGGAATCGCTACGCGATGCGCTATTCCCCGTCATCTGACCCCACCTCCGATGGAATCGTTGGGTGGTGCGGTATTCGCGGTCGTCCGAGCGTTACCGCCGATGGAATCGCTACGCGGTGCGGTATTCGCGGTCGTCTGAGCGTTACCGCCGATGGAATCGCTACGCGGTGCGGTATTCCCCGCCATCTGACCCACCCTCCACGGAAACGCGGTGCGGTATTCCCGGCGGTCGACTCCCACGGAATCGTTGGGCGATGCGACATTCATCGCGGCACCCGCGATTCGATCGCCCGCAGCGCTGCGGCGTTCGCGGCGTCGGCCTCCTCGAACAGTCCACCGCTGATCAGGAACGCCTCTTTCATTCGGTAGGCGGCCTCGATGTAGTGGTCGAGCAGGGTGGCGGCGTCGCGGGCCTTGTGTGCGAATCCGGCCTGCAACTGCTGTGCGGAGATGAATCCGCCGAATCCGGCCAGCTCACCGGCCGTTTCGAGGCGCTGTCGCAGATAGATGAGCCGATCGGCCTGGTGGTCGTACATTTCGGCGCGACGCCGCGCCGCGTCCGGATCGAATTTGACGGTGCCCGCCTGTGCCTCCTGTTTGAAGCGGGCAATATCGGCTCGGCTGCTCTCGATCGTCATGCGCACCCCCCGGGGATCGGTCGGTCCCGCTCAGACTAACCGTTGGCTATGCGTCCGGTTGCAATTGTTCCGGTCGGTGACGGTTTATCGGGCCTGTGCGGGAATGCGTTTCTGCAGCTGGGTCGCGAGCTGTTCGGCCGAGGCGGGCACGATGTGCACCGTATCGCCCGCCTTGATCAGATAGCGCCCGTCGCCCTTGACGTCGATCCAGGTGTAGTGGACCGGCGGCTGTGGGGTCGGATGGTCCAGTCGACCCTCGATCCGGATATGCCCCTCGGCGGTATGCGGCTTCAGCAGCAGCCGCCGGATCGATGGCACCGAACGCTGCGCGACGACAACGACCTCCTCGTCGCGGATCGCCTCGGCCGCGGCGGCCCGCGGCGGTTCGTGACCGGCCGGGACCGCGGGCAGCAGCGCCGCGATCCGAGCGCCGAGCTTGGCACTGAGACCGATCGAAAGACGTACGCGCCCACCGAAATCCGCACCGGGGCCGGGCTCCTGGACCGCGAGTACGGCACGGTCGTAGATCGCGCAGGCCAGCAACCGGATCTCGGTGCCCGGACCATGTCCGCCGCCGATCGCCACGATCCGGGTCTGTGGGTTCGCCATGATCCGCAGACACGCCGAGAGGTCGGGATCGCTGCGCGGTGGCAGCCGCTCGTTCAGCTGGGCGCGCAACTTCTCGGCCTCGGTCTCGTTGCGCGGTGTCTCCAGGATCCGCAGCGGATATGGGTGACGATCCAATTCGGTTTCGCGCCAGATATGGGCGAACTCGTCCGGGGTGAAGGTCCAACTCACGCCGAATCACTCCTCACAACCCACGAACGTCATGCCGCCCGCCAGCGACCGCGTGCAGGTCGCTCGAGGGATCAGCTTAGCGGCGGCTCGAGGGGTTCGAACCACCGTCTTTTGGGAAGCAGTACCACAGGATTGCGGGCTAACGTGAGATTGAAATCTCGGATATATCCAAACAGCCCCTTCGGTTCGCTCTGCCTTGTTGTGCCGGAGCGCCTGCTCCGGTGCGGTGAACGGGGGTGATGGGAGTGATGACTTGCAGGTTCTTGGACCGTGGACCGACCCAGCGACATTTGCCGCGCTGGCCGGGGGTAAAGCGCGTGGCTTGTACACCTTGCACAATGGTGGCTTTCGCGTCCCGGACTGGGCGGTGCTCGGCACCGACGTCTTCAACCGGTTCCTTGTCGAAACCGATACGGACGCCGATTTGGCAGCACTTGTGATGGAGATCACATCATCGGATGACTTGGTGCCGACGCTGGCCGCCGGTGCGCAATTGCGCGCCGCGATCGTCGCCGCACCGCTGCCGCCGACGGTCCTCGAGTTGATCGGCGACGCCTACGACCGCCTCGGCGCGAGCGCGATCGCGGTGCGGTCCTCGGCACTCGTCGAGGACGGCACCGGTCACTCCTATGCGGGCCAGTTCGATTCGTTCCTCAACGTCAACGGTGCCGACGCGGTCGCGGACCGCGTGCGTGACTGCTGGGCTTCGGCGTTCTCGGACAGATCGATCCGCTACGCCTTCGCACATGGGCAGCCGCGTGCCGCGACCATAGCCGTTGTCCTGCAACGCCTTATCGCCGCGCGCGCCAGCGGCGTGATGTTCACCGCGAACCCGATCACCGGCGCCAGCGACGAATTGGTGGTCAGCGCGGTGTACGGCCTCGGTGAGGGGCTGGTGTCCGGCGCGGTGGACGCCGACTCGGTGGTGGTCGACAAATCCTCGGGCACGGTGCTGGAAACGACTGTGGGGGACAAGGATCGGACCTACGCACCGGTCGGGGAGCAGGGCTACGCGGTGCTGGAGGTCGAGCAGCAGCAGCGCGAGCGCGCCGTGCTCGGCGATGCCGAACTGGCCGAGCTGGTGGAGTGGGGGCGCAAGCTGGAGGCCGATATCGGTGCGCCACAGGACGTCGAGTGGGCCATCGATGGCGACGGGCTCTGGTTGCTGCAGTCGCGGCCGATCACCACTGCGGTCGGCGCGGGTGTGGTGCGCGGCGCGGTGCTGCGCGGCGCAGGTGAGGTCGTCGCCGACGATGATCAGCGAATCTGGGACAACTCCAACATCATCGAGAGCTTCAGCGGCATAACCTCGCCGCTGACCTATACGACGGCCGCCGATATCTACGGCCGCGTATATCACGGCTACGCGAAATCGCTGCGAGTGCCCGCCGAACAACTGCGCCAGACCGATCGCTGGACTCCGGTGCTGCTCGGCTACTTTCACGGCCGGGTCTACTACAACCTGCTGCACTGGTACCGGATGGTCGGCATCGCGCCCGGATATCCGCTGAACCGAAAGGTGCTCGAGGCGGCCCTCGGCGTCGATGAACCGCTGCCCGACGAGATCGCGAAGACCCTGCGCCCGTACACCTTCCGCACCCCGTCGGCTCGACTGCGTTCGCGCGCCGTCACCACGGTCACCTATGTGCGGCGGCTGTTCGGCATCGACGATATGGTCGAGCGCTTCATGGCCGAGTTCTACCGCGTCTACGACGAATACGACGCCCTCGACTATTCGACGCTGACCGGTGAGCAGGCCTACGCGGCCTATCGCAAGGTCGACCGCGACCTGGTCGAACGCTGGGGCCCACTGATGGTCCTCGACGCCATCCTGCTGACCTGCACCGGTCTGATGTATCTGCTGACCAAGCTGCTGCTGCCGAAGGCGCCGGAATGGTTCCTCTACGCCGTGGTCGGCCCCGGCGCGGATGTCGAATCCGCCGAACCGGCCCGCGCCATGACCGAGCTGGCACAGTTCGTCCGCACCGATCCCGAGCTGGTGTCGCTGATCAATACGACACCGCCGGAACAGATTTACGATGCGCTGGGTGATCACGCCGAACTGCGCGGCCGGGTCGAGGACTACATCGACCGCTACGGCTATCGCAGCCTGGACGAGCTCAAACTCGAAACACCGGATCTGCGTGAGGATCCCGCGAGCCTGTTCGTCATGTTGCGCAGTGCGATCGGGCGCGTCGGCGAGGCCGCGCAGCACAGCCGCGGCGCCGAGGCCGATGAATACCTCGATGCCAATCTGCACGGCTTGCGGCGTCGGATCTATGAACGCCTGCGCGGCAAGGTGAATCGCTGCGCCGCCCATCGCGAGCGGCTGCGGTTCTGTCGCACCAGGGCCTTCGGCATGGTCAAGCGGATGATCCGGGTGATGGGCCGAGATCTGGTCGCCCGCGACGTCATCGATGAATTCGGCGACGTCTTCTCGCTGACCGTCCAGGAGTTGCGCGGCTGCTACGAGGGCGCCGATACCGCCGGTCTGCGTGAGCTGGTCGCCGCACGGAAAGCCCAGCGCGCCAGGGATGCCGAGTTGGTGGCTCCGGCACGCTTCGTCACCACCGGCGCGACCTTCGGGCGCGCCGAACTCGCGCGCCAGGGCTGGGTGCCGGTCGCCGATACGCCGGCCGCGACCGTCGGCACCGTGCTGCCCGGTACGCCATCGGCATCCGGGCTGGTCGAGGGCAATGCGGTGGTCGTCGACGAGCCGCGCGATGTCGCGGGGGGCATTCTGGTGGCATACCGCACCGATCCCGGCTGGGTGGCCGCCCTGCCTTCGGCATCGGCGCTGGTCATCGAGCGCGGCAGCCCCCTGACCCATGTCGCGATCGTGGCGCGGGAACTGGGCGTGCCGACGGTGGTTCAGGTCAAGGATCTGACCAAAAAGATACGGCCCGGTATGCGAATTCGGGTCGATGGTACAAACGGAACAGTGACTGTGCTGTCCGAAGGAGATCTGCGGAATGATACCTGACGAAAACGTTGCCGCAGTTCGCAATTGGCTCGCAAATCCGGCGCGGGACACCGGAATCCATCTGGCCGATGAGTCCGACGGCTGGGACTACCGCAGCTACGCCGATCTCGCCGAGCTGACCTGGTCGATCGCGGCGAGCATGCGCGCGCACGGTATGGGCAGCGGTGACGGTGCGTGTGTGATCATGCCGACCGGATTTCCCTGTGCCGCAGCGTTCTACGCCGTGTGGGCGTGCGGCGGGGTGTTCACGCCGGTCGCGCCGCCGATGTTCGGCGACCTCGACCAGATCATCGCCCATATCGCGGCCATTCTGGAGCAGGCCCGGCCGCGACTGGTGGTGACCTCGACCGAATTCGAGGAGTTGGTGCGCAGAGCCGCGATCGCGGCGGGCCGCACCGATGAGCCGCTGGTGATCGATGCCGCGAAACTGGGTCCGGCGCCCGAGGTCCGTGAATTCGGGCAGCCGGACGAATGCGCGCTGCTGCAATTCACCTCCGGATCCACCGGTACGCCGCGCGGGGTGCGGGTCAGCTGGCACAACCTGGCCAACAACATCGCGATGATCTCCGCGCTGATCGACTGGCGGCCCGGCGAGACCATGGTCTCCTGGCTGCCGCTCTATCACGATATGGGTCTGGTCGGCGCATTCCTCACCACCGTGACCAATCAGGGCGATCTGTATCTGATGCGCCCGGACCAGTTCGTCCGTGATCCCGCGCGCTGGCTGCGTGCCATGACGCAGGCCCAGCACACGCCGTCGCCGTCCTTCGCGCTCGGTTATGTGGCGCATCGGGTAGCGCCGGAGGAGATCGCGGACCTGGATCTGTCCGGATGGCGCACGCTGGCCGTCGGGTCCGAACCGGTCGAGGTGGCCGATCTCCAGTCGTTCGCGAATCTCACCCGCGGCCAGGGCTTTTCGACCAACGCCTACACCCTCGCCTACGGTTTGGCCGAGGCGACGCTGATGGTCACCTCCTCCGCGCGCAACCGGCCGATCACCGCACTGCGGCTGGACAATGCGAATCTGCGCTTCGGCGAACCGATTACGATTCTGGCCGAAGAGTTGCTGGACGATACCCACCGCGTCGAGGGGTCGGGCTGGATCACCGGACTCGGGTATTCGACGCCCGAATCGACGGTGCGGGTGGTGGATGAAGACGGCCGGGAGCTACCGGACGGCACCCTCGGCGAGATGATCGTGGTCGGTGATTCGGTCGCACTGGGTTACTCCGGTGCACCGACCGGTGGCTCGTCCACGCGGATCGTCGAAAGCGTGCTGTTCACCAGTGATGCCGGATTCCTGCACAACGGTGAGGTCTTCGTACTCGGCCGGATGGGGTCGAGCCTGAAGGTGCGCGGCCGGTCGGTGTTCATGGAGGACATCGAATCCCGGGTCGCTCAGGAAGCCGGGATCACCAAGGGCAAACTCGCGGCCGTCGCGATCACCGAGGCCGGTGCCCAGGGCATCGCATTGTTCGCCGAATCGGCACCCGGTGACTGGATCACCGAGGCGCGCAGGATCATTCGCGGTGAACTCGGGCCCGCGCAGACGGTGACCATCGTGACCGGACCGCGGGGGATCATTCGACGCACGTCCAGTGGCAAGCCACGCCGTCGGCACATGTGGCAGCTGTTCGTCGACGGCGCGTTGGCGGGTGCGGTGGTGCACGCGGTCGACGGTGCCGCGGAATCGAAACCGCGCGCGGAGCTGGCCGATATCGATGAGGCCGGGCCTGAGCCTGCCCTGCCCGCCGAGCGGGTGCGCCAGCTGCTCGATCGTGCGCTGGAAAGTGTTGCGGTGCCGCGTGATTCGGCCGTTCTGTTCGAAGGCTCGCTGGCCGAGGGATTCGGCAATGCCGGATCCGATGTCGACTTCCTGGTCGTCGCACCGGGTGATGAAGACCTGCCGACACTGCCGACGGTGTTGTTCATCGACGGTCGCCGTGTGGAAGTGCGGACCAGGTCCGAGGCGCAGCTGCGCGATCAGTTGACGCAGGCGGGTGATCCGGACCGGCTCGACGAGGATCTGCTCAACCGGTGTCAGCGCTTCCTGCGCGCGAGCCTGGTCGAGTCCGGCACGCCCGATATCGCGGAACTGCGTGCGCTGCTGCCGCATTCGAACTTCACCACGCTGATCGCGGACTGGTGGACCCGGCGCGCAACGCAGGCACTGCGCTACGCGGTCGCATTGCGGGCATTGCGAGCCGAGGACGAGGCCGGGGAGTGGGCGCGTGACGGACTGCTGCAGGCCATGAAGGGCTGGGCGGCCCGCCGGGGCGAAAGCTATCTGGAGACCAAGTGGCTGCCGCATCAACTCGACCGCATCGGCGACCACGAGCTGATCGATCGCTACCGCGAGCTCAGCACCCCTGCTGAACATGTTGTGTGGGAACAGGTTTGGGAGCTGGCCGCCGCGCTCGGCGTATCCGAGGTCGCCGACGATCCGCATCAGCTCCTGTTCGCACGAGCACCGCGGGTGACAACCTGGACGATCGGCGCTCGGGTACATGTGATCCGTGACGACCGCGACGTGTTCGCGCTCTCGGACTCCGCCGCCCGCGCTTGGCGCTCGGTGGTGTTCCGGCACTCGCTGCGCGATGTCCTGGCCCGTGCCGAGCACGATATCGCCGCGGACCTCATCGAATTCCTCAGGCTCGGTCTGGTCGGATTGCAGTGGCGCGGTGGCGAACTCGTCGAACCGGCGCTGGCCATGTGCAAGTCGGTCAAGCCGTATACGCCGGTGCCGAGTTCGGCCGCGCCGGCGCTCGGCCTGACCGGCGCGGCTCGCGATGATGTGATAGCGACGCTATCGCCGCTGCCCGCGATCAGATTCACCGAATGTGCGCTGAATCTGGTGTGGTCCAATATCGTCCTGGAGAACGCCAGGGAGGATCTGGCGGGTGCGGTCAAGAACTCTCAGGGGGCGGTCGCCGATATCGCCGCCCATCGGCTGATCGCAATGGCGGTGCGTGTCCTGTTGTCCGCATTCGGGATTCACCCGCTGCCCGCCGATGTCGCGCCCGTGTCCACGGTGCGGCGGCTGTTGCCGGTGCACGCCGTGCGCCACGACGAGCTGCTGGCACAGCTGGAATCGGCGCGGCAGGTGCGTTTCTCGGAGATCATCGGCACCGGCGGCGATACCATTGCCGGACTGGCGATGCTCGATGATTTCGTCACGCTGGTTCGATCGGTGGCCGCGGGTTCCGATGCGACAACGCGCTTCCCGGCCTCCTTCGATTCGCGTGAGCAATGGCGGCGCACCCTGGCGATCGGTTACGACTGGCTGCGCATCGCTGGCTACCTGAACACCGACCTGCCGCTCGACGAGGCCCGCGATCTGCTGACCTCCGGTGGCCAACAACCCCATCTCCGGGAAGGAGAGTCCGCATGACGGCAGCATCGCGCAGCGATTCGATCGGCGGTGATACCCGAGTGACGGACGGACCGGCCGATAAGGTGCGCAGACTCGTCCTGGCCATGGCCCCCGAACCACCGGCCGAGCTGGCCGACGAGCACCGCCTCGTGGAGGACCTCGGCTTCGATTCGCTGCGTCTGATGGAGCTCACGGTCGTGCTGGAGCGAGCATTCGCGCTACCGCGCTACCGGCCGGAGGAACTGGTCGGCGTCCGCCGGGTCGATGCGGTGATCGCCCTGGTGTCCGGCACCTTGGCGGCGGCCGAGAAGGTCGGCGAGGTGAACGGGTGAGCCTCGGCGATACCGTTCTGGTCACCGGCGCGGCGGGTCTGGTCGGCGCGGAGGTGGTGGCACGGCTGGCGGCCGCGAGTCGGCCCGTTGCCGCTGTGCTGCACAGCAATTCGACCATTGTGCGCAATGACGGCACCCTCATCGAGGCCGGGACGGCGGTCGCGGGTGATGTCCGGGTGCCCGGATTCGGCCTGGCCGAAGGTGTTGCCGCGGATCTGGCCGAGCGGGTCGGCATCATCGTGCACTGCGCGGCGACAACGGCATTCGACGCATCGGCGGCGGATTACGAGGACCTCAATGTGCGCGGCACCGCGAATGCGATCGCGCTCGCCCGCCAGTGGGATGTGCCGCTGGTGCACGTGAGCACCGCCTACGTCTGCGGTATGCGCGGCGGCAGTATTTCCGAGGATGACCTCGATGCGGGCCAGAGCTTCGGAAACGGCTACGAGGACAGCAAGTTTCGCGCCGAGCAGCTGGTTCGGGCGGCGGGTGCGCAGGGCCTGCAGTGGGTGATCGTGCGCCCTGGCATTGTGACCGGAGCCGGCGATACCGGCGTGATCCGGGAGTACAAGAACCTCTACACCGTGGTGAAACTCATGGTCGAGGGCAAGCTCCGTTCGCTACCCGGCCGCTACGACGCGACGCTGTCGCTGGCGCCGGTCGATCATGTCGCCGATGTGATCGCCGCTGCGGTGCTGGATTTCGACTCCGCGTGCAACCGCACACTGCACGCCGTCGGCCGCGACACCCTGTCGCTGCGCGAGGTGTCCGATGTGCTCGCCGAATACCCGTCGTTCGAGGTCGCCACCTTCGTACCGGAGGCGACCTTCTCCGAGGACGACCTCGAGCCGATCGAGCGGGAGTACTACCGCCGTATCGGCTCGCTGTACACCAGCTACTTCCGGCGGCGGCTGGTCTTCGACACTACCCACGCCGACGTGCTGCTCGGCCAGTTGTCCCCAGCGACGGGTAAGGAGTATCTGCGGCTGCTGTTGGACCATTGCCTGGAATCCGGATATCTGGGAATACCGCTGCCTTCGATCGAGGATATCTTGGCCAGCAACGACTTCGACGGAGCCGCGCAATGAGTGCCACTACGCCCGAGCCGCTGCGCCAGCTGCTGAGCACGCTGACGCCGTCGCCGGAGAAGGTCGTGGCCTATGTCGCCGACACCTACGTCCAGGAATCGGTCGACCAGCTCGACCGGCTCGGCGTTGACGCGGCCAAATTCGCCAGGGAGCATTCGCTGCTGCTGCTCAAGCCGGACGCGATCGTCGCCCGTTCTGTCGAGCCGACACTGAACTGGCTGGCCGACAACGGATTTCGCGTCGTCGCGGCATGCCGCATACCGGTGGACCGGCATCTGGCCCGCGCGCTGTGGTACTTCGCCTGGAATATCGCCTCACCCGAACGCCGCCGTCTCGCCGATCTGCTGGTCGGCATGTCGGATGTGCTGGTGCTCGTGGTGCACGGAGCCGACGGCGCATTGCCGGTTCCGGTGCGGCTCACCGAGGCGAAGGGTGCCACCGATCCCCGCAAGCGCCGTCCGGGCGAGCTGCGGTATCTGCTCGGCCGCCACAACTATCTGCTGAATCTGGTGCATTCACCCGACGATCCCGCCGATGTGCTGCGGGAACTCGCCATCTACCTGGACGAGTGGAGCCGAGCCGGGGTGATCGCGCAGGCGTGCGCGGGCCAGGACCGCGCGGCGGACGCGACCGCGATCGCGCAGGACCTCTACGCGGGCACACCGGCGCGCAGCTTCGAGCGGGCGGACGCGCTCGACCGGGTGCTGCGCGATCTCGAACGGGACGGCCGGACGGTCCCACCCGACTTCGATCCGACCTCGGATGCGGATTGCGCACAGCTGCTGTATCAGGCCTGGGCCGATGGCCGCGATCTGGATCCATGGTCGGCGATCGTGCTCGGATCCTATGTACTTCCCATGCGGACCGGCACCGAGCCGCAGATGTTACGGCCGGTGTCGGCCGAGGAATGGTTGGAGGGTCGACCGTGACCACAGAAGCGGCCGCCGTACAGACGGCAAGCCATATCCGCACGATCTCCCGGGAACTCGCGCACCGGTGCGCGGTCTCGGAGGTGTTCGTCACCTCGCTGGACACCGTTGGGGAACACACCTTCGTCGTCGGGGCCCAACTACCCAGAATGCACGCCTATTACGGCGACCACGTCGGATCGCTCGCAGTGCGCCACGATCCACTGGTGGTCATGGAGGCGGCGCGACAGGCCGCGATCGCATTGACGCACAAGTTCTATGGGGTGCCGCCCGAAATGGGCTTCGTGGTGCGCACTTTCAACGGCACCCGCTCCGACACCGCGGCCTGGGAGGTCGGCACCGCGCCAGCGGATCTGGTCATGCGGGTGCCCGTTCCGCAACGTCACCAGCGCGGTGGCGTGCTGCAGGGTCTCGATATGGTGCTCGACATCGAAGCCGATGGCGAGCCGATGCTGACGGTCGACGGATCCTTTTCCTGGGTGACCCCACGGCAGTGGTCGGCGCTGCGCAGTGGATTCCGGGAAAGCCTGGGGCTCGGACCGTTTCGCGGTGCCTCGGCCCTCACCGAACGGGCCACACCGGCCGCGGTGGGCCGGGAGAACTGGCGCAATGTGGTGATCAGTCCGCCGGTGCGCACCGGCGCGGTCGCGCGGGCGACGCTGGTGCCCGACCTCGGCCACCCCTTCCTCTTCGACCACCAGCTCGACCATGTGCCCGGCAGCCTGCTCATCGAGGCCTGCCGTCAGACCGCGCTGTCGATGATCGTGCGCGATCTGCCCCAACTCGAGTGTGTAGCAAGCGCTTTCGACCGATTCGTCGAATTGGACCTCCCCGCCGAATGCACCGCCGAGATCACCGATCAGGGTGCGGGCACTATCGTGATCCACTGCGAGATCCACCAGGCCGATGCCGTCGCCGCCGAGATCGATCTCGAATTCGCCGAGGACACACTGGTTTCCGAGGCCGATACCGAAGGACTCTGATGGGCGAGGACTTCAAGGGCACCGACCTGCTGACCACCACTCGCGCCTTCCGCCGCCGCCTCGATCCGACCCGACCGGTCGCGCGCCAGGATCTGCTGGACTGCCTCGATATCGCGGTGCACGCCCCCAGCGGCACCAACCGTCAGCCGTGGCGGTTCCTCGTGGTTGAGGATCCGGCGCTCAAGCAGCAGATCGGCGATTACTACCGAAAGGGTTTCGCCGCTTATCTTTCCGCACGCACACCCCGCCCCGACCAGCTCGGCGATCTGGCCTCCGGCCAGCACCTCGCCGCGCATCTGCACGAGGTGCCCGCGCTGGTCATCGTCTGCTCACTGGGGCGTCCGCCCGCGAACGCGTCTGCGCTGCTGCTCGCCAGCTTTTACGGCTCCATCTACCCGGCGGTGTGGAATTTCATGCTCGCCCTGCACGAACGTGGACTCGGGTCCACCATGACGACCGCGCATCTGGCCTACGAGCGCGAGATCGCCGATCTGCTCGGGATTCCGTTCGACCAGGTCACCCAGGTCGCGATGCTGCCGGTCGCGCATCTGCTGCCCGGTACCCGGGGCCCCGGCCTGCGGCGCACTCCGGCCGCGGAGGTGACCATGTGGGACCGGTGGAGTGACCGATGAGCGATCGCGTCGCGTCCTCGCCCGGTCTCCTGGACTCGGTCGTTCGCATCGGTCGCTTCACGGCGGTGATGTACAAGCCGCACTACGTGCTCTACGGCGTGCTGTGGGTGCTGGCACTGGAGGGCACCGCGGCCCTGGTGTCGCAACCGGATTCGCCGTGGCGGCCGACCGGGTCCACGGTATTGCGGATCCTCGTGGTCGCCTTCGTCCTGCTGTACCTGCGTATGGTCGACGAACAGAAGGACCTCGACTACGACCGCGTCCACAACCCGGATCGTCCCCTCGTGACCGGCGCGGTCACCGCCACCGAACTCCGTGCCGCCATGACCGCCATCGCCATCGGCGCGATAACCGCCAGCATCACCCTGTCGGCGATCTCGGCGCTCATGATCGCCGCCGTGCTCGCCTACGGTCTGGTCCTGTGGGGTCTCGAGCGGCTGTCGGTCACCATCCGAACCGACATCCTGGTGAACCTGGCCGTTACCTACCCGGTCCAACTTCTCGTCACCGCCTACGTCATCCTCTCCGCCGCCGATACCGGAACAGTCCGCGCCACCGGGAAGACCGCCGCCGTCGCGCTGATCTTCGCGGGCGCGTTCCTGCAATTCGAATTCGCCCGCAAGATTTCTCGAACGCCCCGTCCCGACGAGAACTACTACTCCAACACCCTCGGCCCGATCGGCAGCACCGCCTTCGGACTGCTGTGCGCCGCCGTCGCCGTGCTCACCGATATCGTCCTCGTCCAACCGTGGACGTATCCATCGGCTCAGGCGGTTGTCGCCTGGATTCCCGTGGCGCTCTTACTGCTTCCGATTTGGGGCGCACTGAAGTTCGTGCGCGGCACGCGGCCGGACTATCCGGTGCTCCCGGCGGTCCTGTTCATCCTGACGGCGTACATCGTGCTCGTAGTTCAGGCGTTCACACTGACGTAAGTGCGATTCCCGCAGCTGATTTCGGCCGCATCCGTCAGCCGATCGGCAGGCACGCCTGACCCGAGACCGATGCCGACGCTGACCAGGACCGAACCCTCCGACTCCGACGTGTAAGTGCCGCCGACGTACTTCGCGAGCACCATATCGCCGGTCGTCGCGGGCTTCCGATCGAATTGGGCGATGAGCGCGACTGCGCGCGTCGGCGTGGCCTTGTTCATCGTCGCACCGAACGAGATGCGACGAACAGCCGCACCAAGCTTTGCGACGGCCACCTGCGCTCGCGAACCCGATCGACCGGTCCAGTGTCGATACGGTCTCGGTGCATCGCAGGCTCCGAGCGACTTCGGCGAGCCGCTGCGGGTCGGCCCCCGTAGTGCGGCCGCCCGGGACGGATGAGTAGCTGGAATGAGTAGTTCGGCGGACGTCGGACCTACTGGTTCATTCGTAGTCTCGCAGCCACCACCACAGTCGGTGGTGGATTCTTGGTAGGAGGCACCATGCCGTACATCAACATCACGCGCACACCCGGTGTGGGATTGCCGGAGTATCAAGCGGTTGTCGCCGAACTCGGGGATCAGCCGATCGCGGGGCAATTGCTGCATATCATCGGGGTGTCCGATGGCGCATTGCACATCGTCGATGTCTGGGAGTCGGCGGCCGCCGCCGACCGGTACGCGGCGGAACGACTGTTTCCGGCATTCGAACGCGCCGGAGTTCGCCCCGGTCCGGATTCGAGCGTGCACGCCTTCGAAGGCGATGTGATCTCCGATGGGGAGGTCTGATCGGGCGACCTCATCCGCACCACCGCGCGAGTAATGTCAACCTCTCGGAGGTGGCGCGTGTCGACCGAACTGATCGGGCGGGGAGACGAACTCGCCGATCTGCTGCGCTGGCTCGACGCCGCGGTGAATGGGGAACCGCAGTTGATCCTGTGTTCCGGCGAGGCGGGAATCGGCAAGACCCGTTTGATGTCCGAATTGGCCCAGCGCGCGCAGGCGAGGGGTGTGGGCACGCTCTGGACCCGGGCTCTCGAACTGCCCGACGCACCCCCGTTCTGGCTGTGGCGGCAGGCGCTCGACGATCTACCGGCCGTCGATGCCGTACCGGTCGAACGCGCCGCGCTGTTCGAACGCTTCGCTGATCGGCTCGACGGCACGGCGGCTCTGTTCGTCATCGATGACATTCATTGGGCCGACGAACCGTCGCTGCAGGCGCTGCTGCATCTGATTCGAAACCTGCGGGGTAAGCGAATCCTGGTGTGCGCCACCGAACGTGATGCGGTATCCGATGCCGCGACCGGCTGGCGGGCGATCAAACCGGATCTGCTGCGCGAGCCGGTGACCAGGACGCTCGGCCTGACCGGTCTGTCGCAGCGGAGTTCGGCCATGTGTCTGCGGGCCCAGGCCGGCCGGGTGGTCCCGGACCAGATTGCCTTCGACGCCTACACCATGACCGGCGGCAACCCCTTCTACCTGCGTGAACTCGGACGATCCCTGCAGGAGACCGGTGCGCTGCGGTTACCGGACACTCTCCGGGAGGTGGTGCGCGGTCGGCTGGTGCCGCTCGCGGCGCGGACACAGGAGTTGCTGCGAGCGTCTTCGATTCTCGGCGAGGAGTTTCCGATCGCGGTGGCATCGAGATTGATCGGCAGGCCCGCATTGGACTGTTTGGCCTCGATGGATGAGGCCGCCGAGGCGGGACTATTGGTAATCGGCGCGGCACCGGGCGCGGTGCGATTCGGGCACGCCCTGGTGCGGACCGCATTGCAGGAAAGCTTGTCGCTGCAGCAGCGGGTGCTGTTGCACACCAGGGCGGCGCAGGCCATCGAGGAACTGTATCCCGATGCGCTGGAACACTATTCGGCGGCGTTGGCCCGACACTGGGCGAGTGCGGCGGTGACCGGCGAACACGGTCGCGCCGTGCACTGGGCCCGTCGCGCGGGCGATGCGGCACTGCGGGAGTTGGCCTTCGAGGAGGCCGTCCGGCTCTACGGGCTGGCACTCGATCATGCTGCGGGATCGGCCGCTGCCGATCGCGGCAGATTGCTGTTGGCGCGGGCGACGGCGAGTTTGCGCGCGGGAGATTTGGCAACGGCCCACGCGGATTGTGTTGCCGCACTGACCATTGGCCGCCGGATCGGCGATGCCGTCCTGATCGCCGAGTGCGCGCTGGTGCTCGAGCCGGTCGGCAATCGCGCCTGGGACCGCGATATCCGGGAATGGTGCACGGACGCACTGGAATTCGAAGATCTCGCGGATCTGCTGCGGGTTCGGCTGCTGGCGCGGGCGACGGAGGCCTCGGTCTATCTCGGTCTACTCGACCATGTCGACGAGACGAGCCGGGCGGCACTGGAACTCGCCGACGCGTGCGGCGATCGCGATGCCGTTGTCGCCGCCTTGCGCGCCCGACAACTCGCCTGTGCCGCACCGGAATACCGCGACGAGCGAAAGGAACTCGCCGCCCGCATGACCGCCGCTGGAATCGGCATGCGCAACCCATCGATCGAGCTGTGGGGCAGGCTGTGGACGATCGATTCCCAGTGGGAGCGTGGTGAACTCGCGGCGATCGGCAGCGAGCTGTCCCGTTTGCGCTGGTGTGTGCGACATACCGGTGGCCCGATGGCGCGCTGGCACCTGCTGGTGGCCGAAGCGGCCCTGGCGCAGGGACACGGCGATCTGGACGATGCGCTGCGGCTCGGTGGGCAAGCACGCGAAGTGGCGGAATCGATCGACCATCCGGCGGGCTTTGGCACGCACCGGGCACTGGTGGCCAATATCGGTCACCATCGCGGCCACCTCGACCTCAGCTTCGAACTGCCGCCCGTATCCACCCGCAGTGAAGTCCGCAACGAGATCTTCGCTCGACTCGGCACCGCGTTTCCCCTCGTCGAAAGCGGTCGCGCCGCCGAGGCCGAACCGCTGTACCGCAGCCTCGGTCCGCCGGAGGAATGGGTGATCCCGCCGTACTTCCTGCTCAATGCGCTGGTGGTCGGCGGGGCCGTCGCGCTGGCCCTCGGCCTGGACGACGATATCCGCTACTTCGCCGAGCGCCTCGGCCCGTATCGCGACGGCCACGTGGTCGCCGGCAGCGGTAACGGACACTACTTCGGCCCGGTCACCCTGTGGCTCGGCAAATTCGTGGCCGCCCGCGGCGACTTGTCCAGCGCCGAGGCGTATCTCGGCAACGCGCGAAAGGTCTGTCGCGAGGTCGGCGCCCGCTGCTTCGCCGTGGAGGCCGATTGCGAACTGGCCGACCTGTTGATTCGGCGGGGTGCCACCGAGGACGGCGTGAGCATGGCCAAATCCGCACTGGCACTGGCGGAGTCCTACGGTATGCGCCCGTGGGTGGACCGCCTGCGCGCCCTCGCCGCGACACCGCTGGACCGTCGGGCGCTCTCACCACGGGAACGCGAGGTCGCCGCCCTCATCGCCGCTGGTAAGAGCAACCGCGAAATCGCCACCGTCCTGGTGCTTTCCGAACGCACCGCGCAGAATCACGTCCAACACATCCTGACCAAGCTGGGATTCACCAACCGCAGCCAGATCGCGGCCTGGGTGAGCAAGAACCGCGAGCCTTGACCGGTCAGCGGGGGCTCAGGACCGCCGGGAGCCGCGATGGGGCCGCGACGAAATCGTGGTTGGCGGGTTTCACCCGGTAGGCGGGGTCCGGGGTGGGCTCCCAGCGGGAGAAGAGGGCCGCGGTGGCGAGGGTGATGGTCATCAGGGCGAAGCTACTGCCGGGGCAGTGGCGGGCACCGACGCCGAACGGGAGGATCGCCTTCTTGTCGATCTCCTCGATGCGGCTCGGAAACCAGCGGTCCGGATCGAACTTCTCCGGGGCCGGATAGTAGTGCTTGTCGTGATGGATCAGGTAGGGGCTGAACACGATCAGCGAGCTGTCGGGGAGGGTGGTGCCGCCGATGGTGACCTGGCCGCCGGCGGTCTGGGTGCTGACCCACGGGCCCCAGAAGCGCAGCGCTTCGAGGATCACCTGGTGTAGATACGGCAGGGCGGCGACGTGTGCGGGCTGGACCGGGCCGGTCCCGACGAAATCGTCGAGTTCGCGACGGAGTTCGGCGGCGATCTCCGGATTCCGCATGATCTCGTGCCAGACCCAGCCGAGGATCGAGGCGGTGGATCCGACACCGGCGGCGAGCATGAGGATCAGCTCGTCGACGATCTCCGCATCGGACAGGCGCGTCCCCGTCTCCGGATCGGTATGGCGGACCAGGGCCGAGAGCACATCATGGAAATCGCGGTCGGCGCGGCGGTATTCGGCGACAACGCGACCGATCTCGGCGCGCAGGCGAGCGGATTTGCGGGCGAATCGGCGGTTGGCGAACAGGCGCAGGCGGCGGATCGGCCGAGGCAGGGCGGCGCGCCGCACCACTTGCCCCAGCAGCCACGGAATGTTCTGCTGGACTTCACGTTTCGCGTTCGCACCGAATTCGGCGGTGAACAATGTGGTGGAGATGATGTCCAGCACCAGGCGATGCGCCTCGTCCATCAGATTCAGCCGCTGCCGAGCCGGCAATGCCGCGGCCCACGAATTCGCGAGATCGGCCGCGACGACGGCGTATGCGTTGATGCGAGGTTGCCGCAGGGCGGGGGCGATCATTCGGCGCCGCAGTTCGTGCGGCTTACCGCTGAGCACATTGGACGCGTCCCGAACAGCGTCCTGAATCGCCTCGCGCAGTTCCTCGCGGTGGAATTCACCCGCCTCGCCGAGGCTCACCTCGCGGATCAGATCGACGCTGGTGAGCACGTAGGCCGGTCGCGGCCCGAGATAGATCCGCACGATGGGTCCGATCTCGGCCAGCGACATGACGAAGTCCAGTCCATGGCGCAGCACGACCACACTGTGGCCGAGCAGCGGTATCCGGCCCGGGGCGGTCGGCACGTTCGGACCTGGTTGCCGCATGCGGTGATCAGGTCCCGAGGGCGATGGCACCATGCATGCGCACCACCGTAGTTACCCAGGATGTCCGATGTGCCGCGGACACGCGCCGGGCCCGGGCCCGAAGTAACGGTTGTGTTGCCATGGGCTCACCTGGCGTTGATTCCGCCGGAATTGGGAACTCCTGCTCACACGTCCCGTGAGCGGAATGAGGTGCCACATGAACACAGTGGTATGCGGCGACTGCTGGCGTCGCGAAAACTTGACGTTCGCACAGCGACTGGACCCGGCATTCATCCGGACCGAATTCGCCTATCTGTGCGCGGAGCACCGGGCCTGTCGGGCCGAAACGCTCGGCCGCACCGACTTCCGGCAATCGGCGGCGTGAGCACTCCAAACCTACCGCCCGCGATCGCGGCAAGCGCGCACCCACCGCGCCGACTTCGTCGGCTGCCATCCCCCCATGCGGCCCAGCGAATTTCGCTGGCGGTCAGGGCGCGTCGGGCAATGAGCCGGTGCGCCCACGCTCGCGCTCCGCGGCGGTGGCGAGGTAATCGCCCAACTCGCGCCGCAGCGTGACATCGAGGGACCGGGCCAGGGTGGCATGCACCGAGGCCACGGCCAGTTCGCGCATTTTGTTGAGCATCGTGGTGGTGTCGGCGATTTCGCTGCTGGTCTCCGGAAGCCAGCCGGGTCCGTGTTCGTCGACGATGTGCTGTTTGGCGGCCGTGATCATGATGTGGGTGATGTCATCGATGTGCTCGGCCACCTTGGCGTAGATCTCGATGAGCGTGCGCAGTTCCAGGCCGTATTCGTGCAATTCGGCGAAGGAGGTGAGCAGTGCGGTATCGGTGAAGGCGACGGTATCGCCGTCGATCCGCACCAGTTTCATCTCCGCGAGCCGGTCGACGAGTTCATCGGTATCGGTGCCGAGGATGGTGCCGATGAGTTCGCGGGGGACCTCGAAGGTTTCATCCTTGGCCCAGGGGGCGGTCACCGCGTGCTGTAGGCCGAGCACCTCGGTGAGGTCTTTGCCGGTCTCCCAGCTGGTGATGAAATCGGCGATGTGGGCGGTGGTGAAGCCACGCTGCAACAGCGCGTCGATGAGCCGCAGCCGCTCCAGATGCGAATCGTCGTAGATGCTGGCACGCCCGTCCTTGCCGACCGGCGGTGGCAGCAGCCCGCGTTCCTGGTAGGCGCGCACATTTCGGGTCGTGGTGCCCGCGGCGCGGGCGAGATCATCGATCCGGTACTCCGGCACCGATATCACCTCCCATAGCGACTGCGCCGCGCTGCACCGGCGGCCTGGACACGGTCTTCGAACCGACCGAGTCTAACGTTCGACCGCCGCTGGCGATTGCTTGCAGATCGCTCGAAACAACCACCCGCTCGGCGCTCAGGAAACCGCGGCGATCCGCGGCTTCGTACGCGCGCTGACCGGCACGACGTGGTAGTCGTCGAGGTCGACCGTCCGCAGCTGACCGACGTACTGGGTGGCGAAACCCGGATACATGGTCGCGTTGAACCCGTCCTCGGTGAGATACCAGCTGCGGCAGCCGGAGTTCCAGGTGGTGCTGCCCAGCCGCCGCTGGATCGCGGCGTTGTAGCGGTCCTGCTGGTCCCGGCGCACCTCGAGCATGCGCAGATTCCGGTCGAGGATGATGCCGATCGCGCGGACCAGATAGTCGATCTGGGCCTCCATGTACACCAGCGCCGAATTGTGTCCCGGCCCCGAGTTCGGCCCGAAGGTGAGGAACAGATTCGGATACCCGGATACCGCGATGCTCTTATAGGCATAGGCGCCGCGCCGCCATTCCTCGGCGAGCACCCGCCCGTCCCGGCCGACGACCGGAATGGGCGAGCCCGTCTTGGAGACATCGAATCCGGTGGCGAAGACGATGCAATCGGCCCGGTGCTCGACACCTTCCGCGGTGCGGATGCCGTCTTCGGCGATACGGGCGATCGGCCAGGTGATCAGCTTGCAGTTATCGCGTTGCAGCGCCGGATAGTAGTCGTCGGTCATCAGCAGCCGTTTACATCCGGCGCGGAAGTCGGGGGTGAGCTGGCGGCGCAACCATGGATCGCTGACCTGCCTGCGCAATTGGGCCCGCCCGACGAGTTCGACCACCCGGGTCAGCGGGGTATTCCAGACGACGCCGAGCGCCACCGATTCGTGCCCGTAGAACCAGGCCAGGCGCGATAGCGATGCGGCGGCGGGCACCCGGCGGTAGAGCTGTTTGGTCAGCGGTGTGGTGCGCCGATTGATCCGGGGCAGCACCCATCCCGGCGTCCGCTGGAACACCTTGACCGAGGCCGCCCGCTCGACCAGTTCCGGAATGATCTGCACCGCACTGGCTCCGGTGCCGATGACCGCGACCTTCTTGCCGGTGAAGTCGTAGTCGTGATCCCAACGGGCACTGTGGATCTTGTGTCCCCGGTAGTCCTCGATACCCGCAATATTCGGCAGACCGGCATTGGCGAGCGGTCCCGAGGCCAGCACCACGGCCCGCGCGCGAACGGTCTCGGCTCGGCCTTCGATCGTGATATCCCAGACCCCGGCGTCCTGGTCGAAGGCGAGTCCGGTGACATTGTGGCCGAAGCGAAAATGCTTGTGCAGTCCGAACTGGGCGGCCATCGATTCGATATAGCCGAGGATTTCACTGCTGCCGGAATAGGTGTGCGACCAGTTCGGGTTCGGCGCGAAACTGTAGGAGTACAGCCGCGACGGAATATCGCACGCCGCACCGGGATAGGTGTTGTCGCGCCAGGTCCCGCCGATCGCGGTGCCCCGTTCGAAGATCGCGAAGTCGCCGATTCCCTTTTGCTTCAGTCGAATCGCGGCACCGATACCGGCGAACCCGCCGCCGATTATGGCGACGTCCAATGTCCGCCCACCCCTCATCGAATCGCTGCGCGATGCGGTATCCATCTGTTCGCTCCTCATGCGGCGGGCTCGTAGGTGAGTTCCTTGGACCAGCTGGGGTCCTTGCGCAAGAGCGCCTTCGGCACGCGGGCGGTGATCTTCACCAGTGCGTCGGCCAGCAGGTGATAGGGGTGGCCCCGGTTGATCACCCAGCCGCCGTGCATCTTCACGATCTGGTACATCGGCAGCCTGCGCGCGAATTCGCTGCGCTCGCCGACATTGGCGTAGCGCTTGAGCGCGGCGTAGAGCTTCTCCTCGTCCACGCCCATCTCGACAATGTTGTCGCGCATCTTGTTCAGCAGCGGGACATAGCTCAGCACGCCGATGATGAAGGAGGGCTTGGCCCAGCCGCCGACCAGATCGATGAGCAGTTTGCGCATCTGCGCGTGTCCGAGCAGATCCATCACCGCGAAATCCACGGCCAGATGCCGGGATTCGTCGGCATTGATCTTCTTGAAGGCCTGCTGGCAGATCGGATCCTCGATCTCGTCCATGATGAACTTGATCAGCGCGCCGTCCAGGGCGACCTCCAGCATTGGGATCACCGTGCCGAGAAACGACAGCGACATATCGTCGGAGTACTGGTCCAGGAAGTCGATGACCAGTTTGACGTTCACATTCGGCTGCGGAATCTCATCGCCGTCGAGCATGCCCCAGCGCCGCATCAGCGCGAGTTCGGCATTGGCGTGCTTCTGCTCCTCGGCGTGGAAGTAGCGGTAGATCTCGCGCAGCGTCTCGCTGGGCGCCTTCTTCGCCATGGCGGCGAAGCCGCGCGCGCCGACATTTTCGATCCACATCAGATCGGCCATGAACGGTTTGAGTTTGGCGTGCAGTTCGGGCGAAATCGTCTCCGCGCCGGGGGCATCCCAGTCGATATCGGCCAGTGCCCACTGCCGATCCTTGATCTTGCGGAGCATATCGTCGAAGTCCATGGCCATGATCAGACTCCCGTTTTATCGGAGACCGCGCAGCGGTCGGTGGTGGTCGAGTTCTCCTGTGGCAGTAGCCGATCCAGGAGGCCGAGGGCATAGGTGTACTGGGCGGGGAAGTAGCGCTTGAGCCGCCAGATGAGGTGGGCGTCCAACTGCGGCAGCACATACAGCTGGCCGCGGTCATGGGCGTCGAGGGTGCTGCGCGCGACCCGGTCGGGGGAGAAGCCGGTCAGGCGCATGAGGGTGTCGGCCAGCCGGGCCGACTGTTCGGTAATGCGGCCGTCGCGCGCCACATTGGTCTTGACGAAGGTCGGGCACAGCACGGTGACCGCGACCCCGGTGCCGCTCATTTCGGCGGCCATGGTCTCCGACAGCGACAGCACCGCCGCCTTGGACGCGTTGTAGACCGCCATCGATGGCGCGGCGGCGAAGGCCGCCGCCGAGGCGACATTGATGATCCCGCCACCGCAGGCGGCGCGCAGTTGCGGTGCGAAGATCTCGCAGCCGTGCACCACACCCCACAGGTTGATGCCGAGCGCCCATTCCCAGTCGTCGAAACCGATCTCGCCGACATGCTTTCCGCCGATGCCGACCCCAGCATTGTTGACCACCAGCGTGACCGGGCGTCCGAACAGCGATTCGGCGAAGCGCGCGAGCACTTCCACGTCCTCGCGCCGGGAGACATCGCAGCGGAACGCGTGCGCCGTGCCCGGGTGGTTGCCTTCGATGAGCGCGACGGTCTCGTCGGCGCGGGATTCATCGATATCGGCGCAGATCACCTGTCCGCCGCGGGCGGCGATTTCGAGTGCGAAGGCCCGGCCGATGCCGCTGCCAGCGCCGGTCACCACCGCGCGTGCGCCGTGGCTGCGGCGCGGACGGATCCCGACCGGAATGAGCCTTTCCAGTCCGAACATATCAGCTCACCTTCTCCGTGACGGTGTGGGAAATCAGTGCGGTACAAAGGAATTCGGCGGCGCGGCGCAATGCCCTTTCCGCCTCCGGCACCAGCAGCGGCAGCGCCTGGAAGACGTGCACCTGGCCCGGCCAGATCTCGAGTTCGCACGTGCCGCCCGCATCCCGCACCATCTCGTGCAGGTGTCGTGCGTCGGCACTGAGCATTTCCGCACCGCCCGCCTGGATCAGCATCCGCGGCAGGGCCATACCCGGTGGTACGCGCAGCCGCAGGCGCGGTGTGTCGGCGGGCAGACCGCGGGTGTAGGCGTGCGGGAGTCGGCTGGCCGCGCGGGCCGAGATGACCGGATCCCGTTGCCGCCGTTCCTGTTCGGCGGCCAGCCCCAGGGTCAGATCGAGCAGCGGGGAGAACATCGCGACGGCGGCGGGTTGCGGCCGGTTGTGGCGTTGGTTCTCGAGCAGCAGATCCAATGCCAGATGTCCGCCCGCCGAATCGCAGGCGATCGCCAGATCGTGTGCGGCGAAACCGCGGTCGAGCAGCCAGCGGTATCCGGCCTCGACATCATCGGCGGCGGCCGGAAACCGATGCTCCGGCGCGAGCCGGTAGTCGATGAGGAAGACCGGCAGCCCGGTCCTGCGCGAGAGCTGCGCGGCCAGTCCGCGATGGGTGCGGGCCGAGCAGAGCACGTAGCCACTGCCGTGGATGTAGTAGATGGCACGTGATCCGAAATCCACACCGGGGGCACGGACCCATTCGCCGCGGACCATGCCGGACCTGATCTGGGTGACGGCCGTGCCCCACGGCGCTGGACCCACCGCGGCCATGATCGTCGCGATCAGCTTGCGTGCGAACCACACTCCCGGTGCGTTCATGGGTACCGCGTTGTTCAGCGGCCGCAGCCCGATCTCGCATGCCGTGGCAGCGAGTCTGGACCGCGCCGACGGCACCGTCGGAACGCCGGGGACCGAGGTCCTCGTTGACCTTGTCATGCTCCTAGCGTCATCGATGAATGTGCCAGTTGTCAATGGCACATTTAAAACAGGCTGATTACGTTCGCGTCATGGCGAGGCCTCGAGCCGGTCGTGGTCTCAGTAGCCGCGGTGCGGGTCGATCGGTGCTAGGAGATCTCGGCCATCGATGAAACGGAGCACGTTCTCGCTCACATGGTCGGCGAAGGCGGCGAGTCGCAGTTGCGGGGGATTCGAATCATGCGGGGTGACAATGGCATTCGGCAGCACCCAGAGCGGGTGGCCATCGGGTAGGGGTTCCGGGTCGGTGACGTCGAGGCCCGCACCGGCGATCGCGCCCGAGGCGAGCGCGGCCACCAGCGCGTCGGTATCGATCAGGCTGCCGCGCGCGACATTGACGATCCAGGATGTCGGCTTGAGGCGGGCGAGTTCGTCGGCGCCGACCAGATGGCGGGTGGCGGGAGTGGCCGGGGCGGCGATGACGACGTGGTCGGTGCGGGGCCAGACCCGGGCGAGCTGGTCGGCCGGAATCGTCTCGACGGTGTCGGGGATGCCGGGGCCGGTTACCGGTGTTCCGGAGCGGTTGACCGCGATGACGTGCACGCCGAGCGGAATGAGCATGGGGATCAGGGCGCGCCCGATTCCGCCCGCGCCGACGATCGCGACGGTCTTGCCGTGCAGCGTGTCGACATGGGGAAAGAACTCCTGCTGCCGCCAGCTCCCGGCGTGCAGATGTTCGGGCAGATAGCGCACCCCGGCGAGCAGCAGCATCAGTGCGTGTTCGGCCACGCTGGCGGCGAAGGCGCCTGCGGCGGAGGTGAACCGAATGTCGGGATGGCGGGCGAAGATGCCCGCGGTGAACCAGTCCTCGACACCGGCCGCCGGGAGCTGCACCCATTCGATGGTGTCCGGCAGTTCGTCCGGGAATTCGCGGGGACCACCGGCCCAGATCAGTGCCCTGGCCTCCGCCAGATCCACCACGTTCGCGCCGGTCTCGACCACCGCCTTGCGCAGCAATGTCGGAGCGGGCATGGCCGGGCCGATCGCGATCGGAACCGGACCCTCGGCGGGGCTCATGGACGACCTCCTATCGCGGGCGAGACCAGGGAGCCGCAGCTGACTCCGAAGCGAACGGTAGCACCGCTAGCCGCATCGGCCGCTCGTTGTCAGTCCTGCTCGTCGAGGTCGACTTCCACGTTGTCGCGATCGGCCCATTCCAGCAGTCGGTCGATGCGGAATACCGCGTCGTCGATGCCCGCGTGCAGATCGCCGAATTCGGCGAAACGAGGGGGGACGGTCTTCATGGTGAAATCCTGCGGTTCGACATCGGGTATCTCGTCCCAGCGGACGGGGGTGGATACCGTCGCCTCCGGTACGCCGCGTACCGAATAGGCGGCGGCGATGGTGTGGTCGCGGGCGTTCTGGTTGTAGTCGACGAACAGCAGGTTCGGATCGCGGTCCTTGCGCCACCAGGTGGTGGTGACATCCTCGGGCGCGCGCCGTTCGACCTCGCGCGCGAAGGCCAGTGCCGCGCGACGCACCTCGGTGAAACCCCACTCCGGTGCGATGCGGACGTAGATGTGCAGGCCCTTGCCGCCGGAGGTCTTCGGCCAGCCGACCGCACCCAGTTCATCGAGCACCTCATGGGCAACGCTCGCCACCCGCCGCACCCGCGACCACGGACAATCCGGCATCGGATCCAGATCGATCCGCCATTCGTCGGGTCGCTCGGTGTCGGCGCGGCGGGAGTTCCAAGGATGGAATTCGACGGTCGACATCTGCACCGCCCAGATGACATCGGCCAACTTGTCCACGCAGAGTTCGTCCGCATGCCTGCCGTAGCGCGGGAAGAAGACCCGCACCGTCGGAATCCAGTCGGGCGCGCCCGCGGGCAGCCGCTTCTGATGCACCTTGTCGCCCGCGAGTCCCTTGGGAAACCGGTGCAGCATGCAGGGCCGGTCCCGCAGCGCCCGGACGATGCCGTCGCCGACGCTCAGGTAGTACTGCACCAGGTCGAGCTTGGTCGCGCCGGACTCCGGGAAGTAGATCCGGTCCGGGTTGGAGATGCGGACGGTGCGGTCGCCGATATCGAGTTCGACAGCGGGCGACGCGGACTTACTGGCCACCCGTCCGACGATAACGGCTGCCCGGTCCCATCGCGCGCATCCGCGTGATATTCAGCGCGAACTGAGCAGTTAGAACTGTACAGTTTAGACTGAATAAATTAGAGTCGTCGGCATGGCCGAGAAGATCTCCGAATCCGCCGTCCGCGCCGCTGCCGAGGTACGGGTCGTCTTCGGCAGGTTGCGACGGCGCATGCGTGAACTGGCCGCCGATGACGACCTCACTCCGTCGCAGGCCGCGGTGCTCAGCCGCTTGGACAAGGACGGCGCGGCATCGACCAGCGATCTGGCCGCGGCCGAACGCGTGCGGCCGCAGTCGATGGCGATGACGGTCGCGGCGCTGGATCGGTACGGATTCGTCGAGCGCCGCCCGGATCCCGCGGACGGGCGCAGGCAATTGCTGTCGTTGACGGCGGCGGGGCGCGAGCGGCTGCGGGGTGACCGGCAGGTGCGCCAGGAGTGGTTGGCTCGGACCCTGCAGCAGCGGTGTACGGAGGCGCAGCGGCGCACCATCCTCGAGGCGCTCGCATTACTGGACGAGGTGGCGCAATCATGACGGCCGTCGAGCAGCACCACGCTGGACCATCCACTGGCGCAACGGGATTCGATCGCGGTCTGATCGCGCCGATGATCCTCGGCTCGATCCTGAACCCGATCAACTCCTCGATGCTCGCGGTGGCGCTGGTGCCGATCGGGAAGGCGTTCGGCGCACCGCCGTCGCAGACCATCTGGCTGGTCTCGGCCCTCTACCTGGCGACCGCGGTCGGGCAGCCGGTGCTCGGGCGGCTCGTCGACCGGTATGGGCCACGCACGCTCTATCTGATCGGCACCGCTGTGGTCGGCATCGCGGGTGTGCTCGGTGCGCTCGCACCCGGGCTCGGTGTGCTGATCCTGTCCAGGGTGCTGCTCGGATTCGGCACCTCGGCGGCCTATCCGGCCTCGATGTTCTTATTGCGCAGCGAATCCGAGCGGGCGGGAGCGCAGAGCCCGGCCGGGGTCCTCGCCGTATTGTCGATGGCCAATCAGGTGATGGCGGTGGTCGGGCCCACGCTGGGCGGGGTGCTGATCGGCCTGGGCGGATGGCATCTGATCTTCACCATCAATGTGCCGTTATCGCTGGCGTGCCTGGTGCTCGGGCGGATGCGCCTGCCCGAGGTGGCCGAATTGCCCGCGGCGGTGCGGGCGCGGCAGGACGGCGGTGTAGATATCGCTGGCATGGTGTTGTTCGCGGGCGCGCTGGTCTCGTCGATGCTGTTTCTGATGGAACCGGCTCTCGCGCACTGGTATCTGCTGGTGATCGCCGGTGCTGTCGGGCTGGTGTTCGTGCTGCGGGAATTGCGTGCCGCCGCGCCGTTCATCGATCTGCGGGTGCTCGGCGGTAATGCGCCGCTGTTGGCCACCTACGGCCGTCAGGTGCTCGCCTTTGTCACCGCCTATGCCTTCCTCTATGGCTTTACCCAATGGTTGGAGGAGGGACGGTCGCTGAGTGCGTCCGTGGCGGGACTGGTGCTGCTGCCGATGTCGTTGAGCGCCATAGTGATCACCGCGATAACCGGGCGGCGTCGCCAGGTGCGCGGCAAGCTCATCGCGGGTGGGCTGTTGCAGGTCGCCGCGTGCGCGTGTCTGCTGCTGCTCGGTCCGCACACCGGGATCTGGCTATTGGTGGCGCTCGGTGTGTTGATCGGGCTGCCGCAGGGGCTCAACGGGCTGGCCAATCAGAACGCGCTGTACTACCAGGCCGATCCGGCGCGAATGGCGTCGTCGGCCGGATTGTTGCGCACCGGAATGTATCTCGGTGCGTTGATCGCGGCGGCGGCCGATGCGGCCGCATTCCCGCATGCCGCCGATAGCGCCGGGGTACACGAGTTGGCGGCGTTGCTGTTGGTCGTGTCGGTGCTGCTGGTGATCGTCACGCTCGCGGATCGCTCACTCGCGCGCGTGGGGCGCGCGGCAACCTGATCTTCCTATATCCCAAGACAATTCACCTCGGAAAGGTCGCAATATGCCGGTTACCACACTCGACGAGCGCACCGCACTGGTCGTCATCGACCTGCAGCACGGCATCGTCGCCGCACCGCGCCAACCGCATTCGGCCGCGGCCGTCATCGAGAATTCCGCCGCGCTCGCCCACGCCTTCCGCGCGCACGGCCTGCCGGTGGTGCTGGTGCGGGTCTCGTTCTCGGCCGATCGCGCCGATCAGGTGAAGGGGCGCAACGAATTTCCGTATCCGGGCGGTAATCCACCGGAGGGCTGGGACCGGATCGTGGACGATCTCACCGGCCATCCCGAGGATATCCACGTCACCAAACGCAACTGGGGCGCGTTCTATGGCACCGACCTGGATCTGCAACTGCGCCGCCGCGGCATCACCCAGATCGTGCTGGCCGGGATCGCGACCAGCATCGGCGTCGAATCGACCGCCCGCGCCGCGCACGAACACGGCTACCACGTCACCCTGGCCATCGATGCCATGACCGACTCCGATGCCGAGGCCCACCGGCACAGCATCACCAGGATCTTCCCGCGCCTCGGCGAAACCGGCACCACCGCCGAGATCGTCGAACTGGTCGCCGCAACCCGCTGACCCGCGGCTTCGCCGGTCGTGAACATCGGTGTCAACCGGGGTCGAAGGGGCGCACACTGGCGAGATGATGACCAAGCTGATGCGAGCGATTCGTCGATTGTTCGGACGCGGGGTGCCCGCCGGCGGCGGGGGTCCCGGCGAATCCGGTGGTGGGGCCGCGGGCGTCCGCGAGCCGCGCAGGCCGATCTTGCCCGACGACCGACTCAGCGATACCAAGCGAATGGAACCGGATCCGCCGACGCTTCGGCTACCGGACGCGCGCCAGTGAGGCGCGACCGGTAGCCGACCGCGACGGCTCAGTTGTGTCCGTGCAGTTCCGGCATGGGCGGTAGCTCGATGGTGTCGGCCAGCGGGTCGATGCGCAGTTTTTCCAAGACTTCGAAGAACGCCTCGGCCGAGCCATACCGCGCGATGACCTCTCTGAGCAGTCTTTCTGCGGGCATGTTCGAGTTCATGTGGATATCGTGACCTATCGAACCCGGTCTGAAACGCACGTTCGCTAAATAGTTGCTAGGTTGTCGATTTTTGAGCGGCGGACGACGGGTTCACGGATGCGTCGGCTCGCCCTGACCCGGGGCCGGTGCCGACTACGTCTGGGTCGCCAGCGCGAATGGCAGCACCGCCGGTGCACCGGCGGTGCGGAGCGCATGGGCGGCCACTGTGAGCGTCCAGCCGGTATCGGAGCGGGCGTCGACCAGCAGAATCGGCCCGTCGATCGAAATCGGGTCCGGGATCAGCCAGGAGTCGAACAGCCCGGCCACCCGGTGCGCGGAGTTCGCCGCCGACACCGGCGGCCGGTCCGGACGCAACCGCAGGGTGCCGAGGTCGCAGAGCCGACCGACCTCGGCGAGGCGGGCCGCGAGGGTGGCGGTGAGCACCGGATGGCGGTGCGATTCGAGGGCCATGACCGCGGTCGGGCGGGTTGCCCAATTCCACTCGCGCAATACGGCGATGCAGGCATCGAAGACCGCGTCCGGAACCGGATCGTCCGGGGCGTCGAGGAGGGCGCGCAGGCGCTGGCCCCACCCCAGGTCGGTGAGCCTGCCGAGTGCTCGTCCGGTCTCGGCGCCATTGGTGATCTTGCCGGACAATGGGATGCCCAGTTTCGCCATCCCGGTCGGCCACTGTTTGCGCGGGGCCAGGTCGAGACCGGGACGGTCGAGTCGGGCCCGGGTCGCGGCGATGGCCGAGGAATCGATGGTGGTATCGAGCCGAGTGCCGGTGCAGTTGTCGCAGCGACCGCAGCCGGACGCATCGCCGTCGAGCGCGGGCAGTCCCGGGTCGTCGAGCTGGCGGCGCAGGAACCACATCCGGCAGCCGGTGGTGCGCTGATAGTCGAGCATCGCCTGCTGTTCGACCTCGCGGGCCGCGGCCAGGCGTTCGTAGCGTTCGGTGTCGTAGGTCCACGGCTGTCCGGTGGCGGTCCAGCCGCCGCGGACCCGCCGCACCGCGCCGTCCACATCCAGCACCTTGAGCACCATCTCCAGTCGCGAGCGGTTCAGCTCGACCAGCGGTTCCAGTGCGGCCGTCGACACGGCCCGGTCGAAATCCAATGCGTCGAGCACCGAGCGCACTATGTGTTCGCGCGGAAAGGCAACGGAGGCAAAGTAACTCCAGATCCTGGTGTCCTCGGGTCCGGGCAGCAGCACCACCTCGGCGCGATCGGTGCCGCGGCCCGCGCGACCCACCTGCTGGTAGTAGGCGATGGGGGAGGACGGCGCGCCGACGTGCACCACGAATCCCAGATCGGGTTTGTCGAAGCCCATGCCGAGTGCGGAGGTGGCGATGAGCGCCTTGACCTCGTTGTCGAGCAGCGCCGCCTCCAACGCCTCGCGTTCGGCGGTATCGGTCTGCCCGGTGTACGCGGCGACATTGTGTCCGTGCGCAGTCAGCACATCGGCGAGATCGTGGGCGGCGGCGACGGTGAGGGTGTAGACGATGCCGGAGCCGGCCAGCTCGCCGAGGTGCCCGCTCAACCAGGCGGTGCGCTCCACCGCGTCGTCGAAGTGGACCACCGACAGATGCAGCGATTCACGATCCAGGGTGCCGCGCAGCACCAACGGGGGTGGCAGGCCGACGGAGTCGGCGGGGTGGGTAGACGCGGTGTCCGTGCCGATCTGGGTCACGACATCGGTGACCACCCGGTCGTTGGCGGTCGCGGTGGTGGCCAGCACCGGCACATCGGAGCCGAGATCGGCGATCAGCGTGCGGATGCGGCGGTAGTCGGGCCGGAAATCGTGACCCCAGTCGGAGACGCAGTGCGCCTCGTCGATCACGACCAGTCCGGCGTCGGCGGCGAGCCGGGGCAGCACCTGGTCGCGGAAATCCGGATTGTTCAACCGTTCCGGGCTGACCAGCAGTACGTCCACCTCGCCCGCGGCCACCCGATCGTGGATCTCGTCCCATTCGGTGACATTGCCGGAATTGATGGTCGCCGCGACGACGCCCGCGCGTTCGGCGGCCGCGACCTGGTTGCGCATCAGCGCCAGCAGCGGCGACACGATCACCGTCGGACCGCGCCCCGCCCGCCGCAACAGCTTGGCGGCGATGAAATACACCGCCGACTTACCCCAGCCGGTGCGCTGCACCACCAGCGCCCGCCGTCGCCGCACGATCAGCGCCTCGATCGCCGTCCACTGATCCTCGCGCAACCTCGCTCCCGATCCCGCCAGATCGCGCAGCAGCTCCTCGGCCCGCTCGCGCAGGTCGGGAGCTGTGAGGTCGATCGCTGACGTACCGGCCGCCGTGGTCATGGGCTCCATCGTGCCCGATGCCACCGACAGCGCTGCCGACCACCTTTGGTCCGGCGGATTGCCGATCCAGGAAAGCTCGGCCTATCGACTGTCTCGCGCTACCCGATCGTCACGAGTTCGTTCCGCGCAGAACGGTGAAATACCCCCGGGGAACCGACAATAGGGTGAGACGATAGCTCGGCACCGTGGGACCGCGCAGGAGGTAGCCATGACCAACTATGAGCCGCCGCCGGGTTGGTCTCCGCCCGGTTCCCAATTCCGCAGCACCGGTGGGTTCGGGCGGACGCTGGTCGGCATTCTGGTCGGTCTGGTGGTGACGCCGGTCGGGATCGGGCTGGCCGCGCATGCGGCGCTGGATACCCGGCAGTGGGTCATTCTCGGATCCGCGGCCAATCGGGCCGGATCGACCTTCCAGATCGTCGGCGGGGCGCTGCTCTTGCTGCTGGTCGCGGCGCTGGCCGCGTACTCACCGGCCGGGACGGTGCTGGCCGGGCTGGTCTGGGGTGTGGTGCCGGGTTTCGTGTACTTCCTTTTTCCGGACGACACCTGGCGGATCATCCACGACGATCTGCCGGTGCTGTCCGATGAAATGCGGCTAGCGCTGATCACCTGGGTGACGAGCGGCTACGCATTCATCCTCGGCGTACTGCTGATCGGCGCGGGGGTGGCTGGCACATTGCGGCGACGCTGAAATATTCAGGGCCGAATTGCGGTTGTGCGCACCGCGATTCGGCCCTGTGTCATTCGGATCCCGGCTATTTCACCCCTTCACGCACAGCACCTGATGCAATGTCGCGACGATATCCACCAGATCGCTCTGTGCCGCGATCACCTCGTCGATATCCTTGTACGCGGCCGGGATCTCATCGACCACACCCGCGTCCTTACGCGATTCCACCCCTTCGGTCTGGGCGATCAGATCGGCGACGGTGAACTGCCGCTTGGCCGCATTCCGGCTCATTCGCCGACCCGCACCGTGCGACGCCGACTGGAACGAGGCCGGATTTCCCTTGCCGCGCACCACATATGAGCGCGTGCCCATCGAACCCGGAATCAACGCCAGATCGCCTGCGCCCGCTCGCACCGCGCCCTTACGGGTCACCAGCATCGGCACGCCGTCGATCTCCTCCTCCGCCACATAGTTGTGGTGACAGCTGATCGGCTCGTCGAAACGCACCTCGCGCCCGGCGAATTCCGCGCGCACCGCGCCGCATACCAGCGACAGCATGACCGCGCGGTTGCGGGCGGCGTATTCCTGCGCCCAGGTGAGATCGCGCCGGTAGGCTTCCATTTCCGGTGTGCCGGAAAGAAATACGGCCAGATCGCGATCGGGGATGTCCTGGTTGTGCGGCAGTGCGCGCGCGATGGTCATATGCCGCTCGGCGAGTTCCTTGCCGATATTGCGGCTACCGGAGTGCAGCAGGATCCAGACCGAATCGTGCTCGTCCAGGCAGATCTCGATGAAGTGGTTGCCGCCGCCGAGCGAGCCGATCTGCTTGTGTGCCTTGGACTCCAATGACTGCACGCCCGAATGCAATGAGCCGAATTCGGACCAGAAGCGGTTCCAGCCGGTGTTGTGTCGCGCCAGCTCGCCGTGTGAGGTGGCGAACTGCGCCCCCAGCTTCGCGATATCGACCGCATTCTTATGCGCCTGGAAACCCACCGGTACCGCCGCTTCGATGCGCGAGCGCAGCGAATGCAGATTGTCCGGCAGGTCGGCGGCGGTGAGGTCGGTCTTGACGCTTTCCATGCCGCAGCCGATATCCACGCCGACGGCCGCTGGCGCGACGGCATCGCGCATCGCGATCACCGAACCGACCGTCGCCCCCTTACCGAGGTGCACATCCGGCATGACGCGGACGCCGTGGACCCATGGCAGTTGCGCGATATTTCGCAGTTGCCGCAGCGCGGCCTGCTCGATGTCGTGCTCGTTGGCCCACATGAGCGTCTGCGCCCTCGTACCGCGCAGCTCGACGGGAAACATGGGGAACGTCCTTTCTCGTTCGGTGTGTTCCCCTTCAACGCTAGTTTCTCCGCACAGCTGTCCGCACATCATTTTTCGCCGGTTACGGCTCCACGAAATCGGCGGCCAGGCCGCACAGTTTCCATGCCCCGCCGCGGCGTGCCATTGTCCCGGTGTAATCGATGTCCTTGAAGTACTGCCGATATTTCGCGGGCACATTGGTGAAGGATTCGTGTGCGAGGAAGGTCGCCGAATCCGGGCCGGTCTGGGTGATTCCGGTGATCGTGGTGGTGAAGCCCGCATCCTCGACCTCCGGGCCGATCCGCCCGTCGTATTGCGGCGTGTACTGCATGACCAGCGCGTTGACGGCCGCCAGCGCCTCCGGGCAAACGAGCGCGGCGAACGATTGCCACTGTCGGGCATTGGCCGTCGCGGCCAGTTGTCCGACGGCCTCGGTGAGCGTCGGGTCCGGGCTGGTCGGATTGTTCGACGTGGTGCGCGTATCCGGCGGATTGAAGACCAGCGGCGCGGGTAGTGGCCGATAGCCCGACGGTTCGATATTCGCGGCCACCGCGCGGGCCCAGCTGCCGTCGGCGATCATGGCCTGAATGGCGTGGGTGATCTTGCTCTGCAGGATGGTGTCGCCCTTTTCGACGCCGACGCCGTACCGCTCGCGGGTGATCGGGTGCCCGACGACTCGCAGCTCGTTCGGATGCTGTGCGGCGAATCCGGCGAGGATCACATCATCGGTGCTGACCGCGTCGACCTCGCCTTCGAGTAGTTCGTCCACGCAGATCGAATAGGCCTCCTCGACGGTGACCCGCACGCGGGTCGCGAAGTCTCGCTTGATCTTGTCCGCCGAGGTGGAACCGTCGCCGGTGCACACGGTCCGGCCGTCGAGGGCCTCCGGCCGATCGATATGCGCCTCATCGCGTCGGACCAGCAGATCCTGACCGGCCAGCAGATACGGTCCGGCGAAGGACACCGCTTGCTGTCGATCGGCGGTGATCGAATACGACGCGACGACAAAATCCACCTCGCCGCTGTCCAACAGCGCTTCACGTCGATTCGACGGTGCCTCCAGCCAGCTGATCCGCTCGGCGTCGACGCCGAGGTATTTCGCGATATAGATCGCGGTATCTATGTCGAATCCGTGCGGAATCCCGTCCTCGCCCATGACCGACAGCCCTGGCTGATCGAATTTGATGCCGATGCTGAGGGTCCATGGCGGGTAATCGGCGGGGTATGCGCAGGCGGCCAGCACCACGCCGATCGCTAGGCCGACAGCTTGGATCGAGCGCTTCATCGAGCCGAATCTCCTCTCGATGCCGGGATACCTCGGTCGAGCAGGATGGTGCCTCCGCGCATATTCAGCTAATTATCAGCGCGAACGATTCGCTGATGATTTTCGCTGATCACGTGCTAGAAGTGAGCGGGTATTGCACGAAACCGTTCACTTTTTGAGATCTGGCTACCGATGAGCGCTCGACGGTCTCCAGTTTCGATAGATGCGCGCCGCGTTGCCATCGGCGATCGCAATGACGAGTGCTTCGGCGTCGCCGGACGTAATGACGTCCTCGGCGATCCACTCGTCGAGCAGGCGGCCGAGACCACGGCGCCACAGCACCGCGCCGAGGTAGTGCAGTTCCGGAAGTCCGTAGCCGTCCGAGGAATAGAGCATCGAACCGAACGGGGCGAGCTCGAGTGTTTCCGCGAGCACCGCCGCGGCCCGCTGCCCCACATAGGGAATCGTCAGGCCGAGGTCGAGATGCACATGATCGAAGGCGTGCGCGAGATAGGCCGCGTTGCGGTGGAAGGGCCAGCAGTGCAGCAGTACGACCGATGTTCCCGAGTCCGCCGTGGCCCGCAGGAAGTCGGTCAGCAGCAATGGATCCGCGTGCCGCAGTCGCAGATCGGTATCCCCGAAACCGGTGTGGAATTGCAAGGGCAGGCCGAATTCCCCGCCGATGCGGGCACCGAGTCCGACCAGCCAGCCCAGGGTCGCCGGATCGGTGAGGCGGCGTTCGAGGGTGACTTCATCGGGCGGGGTATCGGTGCGCGGGAAGTCGAGTCCACAGCGGTAGGCCACGATTGTCTTGAGGCCGACGGCATTTCGGACCCGGCCGCGCAGGGCGGTCTCGATATCCTCGAACGGCGTCGTCTCCACGCCGACTTCGGCGATCACCTGTTCGGCGAGGTGTTCGAGTCGGACGATCTCGCTCACCTCGCCGTCGGCGACGGCCGCAAATTCCGCTCGCCCGCCGCCGAATCCGGTGTCGAGAAACCAGCGGGTGACGCCGGTGGCGCGCAGTAGCCGGGTGGTGGTTTCACGCCAGCCGAGTTCGGCGCGGCGGGCCAGATACCGCTCCGGATCCGCATGCGGTTCCAGATCGAGAACCGGTGCGCACCAACGCCTTACCGCGAGTCCGAGCGCCGAATCGAAACTGCCGCGTTGTCCTTCGCCGAGCAGCCGCTCGAAACCGGGCCGGTCCAGATCGGCGGCCACAACGCCGTGACAGTGGTGATCGGTGAGCGCGATGCCATCGGTGAGCACGCTAGAACCGCCACCGGGTCAGCTCGACCACCTTGGCCGGGCTGATATCCCGATAGCGTTCCGCCTCGGCGCGGCGCACGGTGAGCAGGGCATCGTGCAATTCGACGCCGAGCGCCTCGGCGAGCACCTTGGAATCCGCCAGTGCGTCGGCGGCTTCCATGGAGTTGGTCGGCAGCCGCCGCACACCGGAGAGCATGAGTTGTTCCGCATCGAATCCCACCGGATCGCCGGTGATCTCGGCGGGCAGCCGCAGTTCTTCGGCGACGCCGGCGAGCCCGGCGGCAATGACCGTGCCGACGATCAGATACGGATTACCGGTCGCGTCGAAACATTTGATCTCGGCATTGGCCGCCCATTCCTCGGTGCCCCGCACGCCGGTGATGAAGCGCAGGGCGGACTCCCTGGTCTCCCGGCCCCAGCATTGCCAGATCCCGGCCCAGCGCGAGGGCTGCAGCCGCAGGAAGCTCGCCGGATTGCCCGCCCCGATCGCGACCAGTGCGGGCAGTTCCCGCAGCACACCGGCCAGGAATGCCTCGCCGGCGCGCCGCATGCCGTACGGCCCGTCGCCGCCGGCGAACAGCGGCCCCTGCTCGTCCTGGAGCGAAAAATGCAGGTGCGCACCGGAACCCGCGCCGCCGGGCTCGATACACGGCGCCAGCAGCGCGCGCCACCCGTATTGCGCGCTCACCTGCCGGATGGTGTGCCGGAGCAGGACCACGTCATCGGCCGCGGCCACCGGATCGTTGGGTGCGACCGACAGCTCCATTTGCGCGAGTGCGTATTCCGGATGGAACTGGTCGACCGCGATCTCCTGGCGTTCCAATGCCGCGACCAGATCGCTGGCGTATTCGGCCACCTGACTCAATCGGATCATGCCGTAGGCGGGTCCGTATATCGCTGGGACGAAATCGTTTTCGGCATCCGCGCGCCCGAGCGCCCACTCCGTCTCGAAGGACATCGATAGCCGCAGGCCCGACTCCTGCGCCGCCTGGACCTGCCGGGTCGCGAACGCGCGCTGGCAGGCGACGAAGCGGGTGCCGTCCTGGGTGTACTTATCGGCGGGCGCCCAGGCCCAGCCCGGCTGACAGGCCAGTTCGGTCAGCCGGGACAGGTCCGGGATCAGGCGCAGATCGCCGTCGGGTCCGCCGAGATATCGGCCGACCGACATCAGATCGTCGAAGGTGAACGTCTCGAAACAGGGGGAGACGCCGATCCCGTATTTGGCGGCGTGCGCCAGCCGTCCCTTCGGGACCGTCTTCACCCTGGTTATTCCGGCATTGTCGACGAAGGACAGCACGACCATATGGGCCTCGAGGTGTCCGATCAGCGCATCATGGGCACCTTCGGTCGGTATCCGATCCGGCATGGTGGGCATAGTCCCAAGATAATCCGCTCGCGCCCGCAGATGGCGTGATAGCGCCGACAAGATCTCCGGAAGTCTGATGGTCACTCGTCCGGTTGCTCGACCTCGTCGCGCTCCATATCGGCCAGCTGGCTGCGGGTGTTGAGGAGTTCGGTGGCTACCTCGCTCGACGGGGCCGTTTCGGCCAGTTCTTCCAGTTCCGCGAGTAGTGCGCGCATCGTCGCCAGCCACGGCCGATCGGATGCCGCACCGACGCCGTAGAGCTGTAGCCAGGCCGCCGAGCGCAGGCATTTGGCTCGGGGGCCGATGTGACCGAGGCCGCCCCACAGGTGTGCGGCGCGCAGGAAGGCGGTGACCGCCTGTTCGTCCTCGCCGCAGTAGTCCAGCACCGAGGCCGCCGACCAGGCCAGATCGGCCTCGAGTTCGACGCGGTCGGGATCGTTGTGGACCAGCCTGGCCGCCTCGACGAATTGCTGTGCGGCATCACGGTATCGGTTGAGTTTGCGCAGCGATTCGCCGTATTGGCGGCGCACGAGCGCCATTTCGGCGGGTGGATAGGGCATCTCCCCGGCCGCGAGTGGCTGTTCGAACAGTGCGGCCGCCTCACCGTGCCGTCCGGCCCGGTGCAGTGCGCGCGCGGCGACGAAGATGAGGTGTATCGCGTCCGCGGGCGAAATCGGTTCCCAGCGGGCCGCGGCGGTGAGCGCCGCGTCGGCCAATTCGTATTCGCGGCCCCGCTGCCCGGACAGCGCCATGACGAGTTGGGAGCTCAGGCGCGCGAGATGTTCGGCGGGCAGTGCGGTGGCGCCGATCGAGAGTGCCTGGCGCAGATACTGTTCGGCGTCCTGTGGATAGTCGACCAGTCGTACCGCGGCCAGCTCGGCCAGCTGTAGTGCGTCCTCGGCTTGTTCCTCGGATGTCGCGGTGAGAGCCGGTGCCACGGCGGCGACCTTGCGCGGCAAGGTATTGCGCACACCGAGTGGAAGATGCTCGACCAGCGGCTGTTGCGCGAGCCGGGCCGCGACCCGATCGCTGACCACGATATTGCCATTGCGAGCGTCGTAACGTGCGGTGAGCTCACCGATTTCGACGGTGAGCTCGGCATACACCGAATCCACCGTGCCCGCGCCGATGTCGAGTGCGCCGAGTTCCAACTCCGTCAGCCGCCGCAACAGCACATGGACACCCGATATGAAGGCGAGCCGGATGGCGGCGTCCGCGCCCTGATCGGTCAGCCACGCCGTGTGTTCGGACAGGATCTCCAGACCGCGCGCCTCGTTCCCGGTCAACGCGCAGAATTCGATGTGCTCACCCACCGAGCGCCGCAGGTCCGGAGCATGGCGCACCAGGGGATAACCCGTCAGATGCGCACCGCGCGCCTCGGCGATGCGACCGGTGCGCACCATCGGCAGCAATGCGTGCCCGAGCACCCGGTGCGGTTCCTCGGCGCAGCTGCGCGTTCCGTCGATGACCGGGCGCCAGCACTCGAGTGCGGCCTCGTAGTCGCCGGCCTGGGCATAATTGGCGCCCCACTGGTTGCGTTCACAGGCATCGCAGTCGGACATGCTGTCGCGCGCTGCCGCGCGGGCCGCGTCGAGCAGCTCCGCGGCCGCGTCGTGGTCTCCGAGTTCGCGGGCCAGGTCCGAGCGCAGCGCGAGCACCGGACGAGCGCTGTATCCCCGCTGCCGATAGCGACTTTCGAGTTCGTCGAGCCAGCGGTAGGTGGTGTGCAGCGGTACGGCGGGATTGTCGATCAGGCCCCAGGTCAGCCATTTCAGATACCAGTGCACCGAATGCGTCATCCCGCCGAGTTCGGCGGGGAAGTCATCGTAGATCCGCAATAGCCTGCCATAGGCGACCGGAGCCAGATCTCGTTCGCCCGCATAGGCATACGCCTTGGCCAGCTCCAAAAGGACACTGCCCTCCAATGCCCGGTCCGGACCCGACTTGGCCGCGGCGGCAAGGGTTTCCAGGCGTTCGGTGCGGCCGCGGCCGTGCGGCAGCGCACGGCTCTGCGCCAGCGCCGCCCGGATCTCGGAGGTCTCCATCTCAGGCCTCCTCCGCGGTCTCGCCCGCCGCGCGCCGGGTCGCCCAGGTGAGGAATTCGCCGAACGCGCGATTGAGCAGCGCGGTATCGGCCGGTCGCAGCGGCCGGTGTGTCATCAGCAACGCCTGGCCATAGAGGGATTCGATGGCCGTCTTCAGGAAGGCGGGATCGTCGATGCGGCTCAGCCTGCGCACCACCGGACTGTGGTGGTTCAACACCAACTGTGCCCGGGGCGCGCTCGCTTCCAATGCGCCGAGGATTTCGGTCCAGAGTTCGTCGGCGCCGACCGTGGTCTCGACCCGGGTTCGTTCATTGCGCGCGCCGCGACTGTCCAGATGCAGCGCGGGCACCGAAACCGGGTGGAACGCACGCAGAATCACATCGCAGGACAGCGGATCCAGTGCCGTGCGGGCGGCGGCGAGCACCGGGGCCAGCGCCAGTTCGTCGGGCGGATCCACCGGGTCGAGGGCGTTGGTGACCGCGGCCGCGTCCAGTTCGGTGACCGTGACATCGGGCAGGATCGCGGGCAGCAGGGCGACGAGTTCGGCATCGTAGGTGTAGCCGCCGTTGACGACCCCGATGCCCTGTGCGGCCGCGATGGCGGCCACCTGGCGGAATTCCTCGACCGTTGTCGTCACCCGCACCGCGGGATGGTTGCGTGCGAATTCGGTCAGCGCAACCCGGCCATCGGTCGTCTCGAACAGCAAGTGCGGCACCATGATCCGCAGCATGTCCGGGGAGTGCCTGGCCATCGCCTTGACGCCGAGCGCGTGCACGGACAGGAACGCGGCAAGCCGCTCGGGCTGTTCGGCGGCGATTTCAGTGAGCCAGTCCCGAATTCGATTCCCGAGGGTGTCGCGGATGATGGCGAGGCGTTCGTCTTCGTAGAGTCCCTCGCGCGAGGCGGTCGGGCGCAGACTGTCGGTATCGATCACACAGCGCACGAAGAAGGCCCAGTCCGGCAGCAATCCGCGCACCGCGTCACCGAGCAGCATGCCCTTGAGATAGACCCGGTGGGCGCTGGGATCGGCCGGATTGCCCGGCTGCGACAGCACGAAGGCGACGCCGCTGACTCCGGCCAGTTCGGCATCGAGTTCGATCACATCCAACGGGGTGAAGCCGAGCGTGCGCTCGCCGTATTCGAACAGCGCCGCCCGTCGCTGCGCCGCGGACGCATAGCCGCGCCGCCACACCGGCGGCCCATCGGTCGCGCGCAGTCCGGTGCCGTTCGCCTCGACCGTCACCTCGTAGGGCAGCAGCGAACCGTATTCACGGACCAGGTCGAGCACCCGCCCGGGGGTGAACCATGCCTGCGCACCGGCTCGTGGCGTGAGATGCACTGTGGTGCCGGGCTCTTGACGCTGCGCTGGATCGAGTCGGCGCAGCGCATAGGTGCCGTCGGCGGCGGCCCGCCATTCGACAGGCGCGGCGGTCGGATCGACGGCCGAGCGGGTGACCACCCGGATGGTCTCGGCGACGGTGAAGCAGGCCAGCAGTCCGATGCCGAACTGCCCCAGGAACTCTCGGCGCGCGCCCTCGATATCGTCGCGCTTGGACGAATGCCCGATGGTGGCGAGGAACCGATGCACATCCGCCTCGGTCAGACCGATGCCCGGATCGGTTATCCGCAGCCCCGATTCGTCGATGACCAGTCGAATCGCGGTGGGCGCCGAGGCATCGCGCTGGGTGCGCGCGGTGACGGCATCGACCGCGTTCTGCAACAGCTCGCGGATGTACACCCGCGGACTCGAGTACAAGTGATGCGATAAGAGATCGACGATTCCGCGCAGATCGACCTGAAACGAGTAATTCCCATCACCGATGCGGTCCGACCCCGACCATGCACCACCCGGTGCGCTGTTCACCATGGAGCGCATCCTGGTGTGCGCCGCCAACAGTTCTCTTAACGAACGCTGATGGTGTTAACAGCCAGGACGCTTCGACTTTGGGAGTTTGCTTACAACCGCGTCGTAGGACTGATCGACGAGTTCACGCAGTTCGTCATCGGACACCGCACCGCCGAGTTGTATGACATTCCAGCCGTAGCGGCCGATGTAGGCCGATGCCGAAACGTCGTCCGGGTAGATCCGCACCAGCTCGTCGGCCTCCTCCCGATTGCGCCCGCACTTGAGCCCGATAGATGTCGATCCGAGGAAGGCGAAAATCTTGTCGCCGACCTTGGCGACGATATCGCCCTCCCACGGCTCGTCCTGCCAGGCACCGGGTTTCGCCAAGCAGTACTTCAGCACCCGCGCGTCATTCACTGTCGCTCCTACACCGGCAGCAGCCGCGACACCACCGCGGTCAGCTGTTTGGCCGAGCGGCATTCGTGCATCTCGATCACTTCGCGGTACTTATCCGCAGCGGAATCGCCTGAGCCCCAATTGCTTTCCTTCTCCGGATTGAGCCAGTGCGCGTGTTTGGCGGTCTGCACCAGTTGGCGCAGCGTATTCAGTCGCGGGTCGCGGTAATTGGTGCGGGCATCGCCGAGGATCAGCAGTGAGCTGCGGGCGGTGACGGCATCGGGCCAGTCCGTGGCGAAGCAGGTGAGCGCATGGCCGTAGTCGGAGTGTCCGTCCAGGCCGACCACTTTGCCCTCGGTGAAGATGCGTGCCATGGCCTGGTCCAGCTGGGTGTTCGGATCGAAGAACCGGGTCACCTCATCGGTGCGGTCCACGAACGCGAAAATGCGCACCCGGGAGAACTGTTCGCGCAGCGCACTGACGAGCAGCAGCGTGAAGTTGCTGAATCCGGCCACCGAACCGGACACATCGCAGAGCAGGACCAACTCGGGGCGCCCCGGGCGTGGTTTACGGTTCACCAGGTCGATGGGCACACCGCCGGTGGACATGGATTTGCGCAGCGTTTTGCGCAGATCGATCTCGCCGCGGCGCGCATGTCTGCGTCGCACGGCCAGTCGGGACGCCAGTATCCGGGCCAGGCGCTGGGTGCTGCGGCGCAGCTCCATGAGCTCGGTTTCCGAGGCTCGCAGGAAATCGACATCCTCCGCCTGCCGCGCGACGGCATAGTTGGCGACGCGCTCCCGCCCGATATTCTCCGCCACCCGCCGATGGGTTTCCGCCTCCACGATGGCGCGGAATCCGGCGATGCGCGCCCGGCCGATCCGGCGGGCGACCTCGGTGTCGAATTCGCTGGTGTCCGGTCCGGCGCCCAGGCCCGCCAGAATCCGGGCCAGCAGGGTTTCCGGCTGCACCTCGCGCAGGGTGCGGTACGCCGAGAAGGAGGGGCCGCGCGAGGACTCGTACTGCCCGAGCTGCTCGACCAACTGCGCGGCGATCATTTCCAGCTGCTGTGCGGAATCCTCGCGGCTCAGCAATGCCGCGAGCAATCCGCGCAGTGCGGGCATGTCGACCTCGCCGGTGGGCGTGCGCGGAATCTCGAGGTCATCCGGTGTGCCGCCGCGCTCGCCGATCGCGGCGGGGAACCACAGGTCGAACAGGCCGTCGAAGGTGCTGCGATGCGTGGTGCGGCGCAGCAGTGCGCAGGCCAGACCCTCGCGCAACACCTCGCGGTCCATCAGATCCAGCACCGACACCACCCGGCCCGCGTCCACGGTCTCCGAGGGACCCACCGCGATGCCGCGCGCCCGCAATGCCTCGACGAAACCGACAAGATGCCCCGAAAGCCCGTGCGGCGCATTGATTGTGGGTGTCGCGGGCACCGATCCGGCCGCCATGATCAGGCCAGCTTCAGCTCGGCCAGCGCGCGCTGGTGGTCGGCCTGATGTTTGAGCACGACCCCCAGCGTGGCGCGCACGGTGGTGTCGTCGAGATCCTGCATGCCGAGCGCGAGCAGGGTGCGTCCCCAGTCGATCGACTCGGCGACACTCGGCAGCTTCTTGAGCTGCATACCGCGCAGCACGTGCACGATCCGCACCAGCTGGGCGGCGACCGCGGCGGACAGTTCCGGAACCCGACTGGCCAGGATGCGGCGCTCGAGTTCTTCGTCCGGGAAGTCCAGGTGCAGGTAGAGGCAGCGGCGCTTGAGCGCCTCGGACAGTTCGCGGGTGGCATTGGAGGTCAGCACCACGAACGGCTTGCGGCTGGCGGTAATGGTGCCGAGCTCGGGCACGGTGACCGCGAAATCGCTGAGCACCTCGAGCAGCAGCCCCTCGATCTCGACATCGGCCTTATCGGTTTCGTCGATGAGCAGCACGGTCGGATCGGCGCGCCGGATCGCGGTCAGCAGCGGGCGGGAGAGCAGGAATTCCTCGGTGAAGACGTCGGCCTTGGTCTCTTCCCAGTCGTTTTCGCTGGACGCCTGGATGCGCAGGATCTGCTTGGCGTGGTTCCACTCGTACAGCGCGCGGGCCTCGTCGACGCCCTCGTAGCACTGCAGGCGCACCAGTTCCGCGCCAGCGGTCTGCGCCACCGCCCTGGCCAGTTCGGTCTTGCCGACACCGGCCGGACCCTCGATGAGCAGCGGCTTGCCGAGCCGGTCGGCAAGGAATACCGACGTAGCGGTCGCCTTATCGGCCAGGTATCCGGTCGTGGCAAGCCGTTCGATCACATCGTCGACCGATGTGAAGATCGGCTCCTGCACTGCGCTTTCGGTAGCCACCTTTGCGTCCTTCCCTCGAAACCACCCTGCACGCTACGGGAGGGTCCGGAGCAGGCGCTCGGCGGTTCTTACACCGCACGAAATCTACACCGGACGGATCTGGCCGTCGCCCCAGACGATCCACTTGGTCGAGGTCAGTTCCGGCAGCGCCATCGGGCCGCGGGCGTGCAGTTTCTGGGTGGAGATGCCGATCTCGGCGCCGAAGCCGAACTGCTCACCGTCAGTGAAGGCGGTGGAGGCGTTGACCATGACGGCGGCGGCGTCGACGCGGCCGGTGAATTCGCGGGCCGCGGCCAGATCGCCGGTGACAATGGCCTCGGTGTGGCCGGTGCCCCAGGTATTGATGTGCTCGACGGCCGCGTCCAGGTTCTCGACCACCTTGAGTGCGATGTCGAGGGTGAGGTACTCCTCGCCCCAGTCCTGATCGTTGGCGGGTACCAGCCCGGGCAGGTCGCCGTGCACGGTGACGCCGTGCCGTTCGAGTGCCTCGATCATCCGGGGCACCGCCGTGGCCGCGATCGCGTCGTCGATGAGCACCGTCTCGGCCGCATTGCACACGCTGGGACGGCGGGTCTTGGCATTGATGAGGATCTGCTCGGCCATCTCCAGATCGGCGGCGGCGTGCACGTAGACGTGGCAATTGCCGGTGCCGGTCTCGATGGTGGGCACCTGGGCGTCGCGGACCACGGCGTTGATCAGGCCGGCCCCGCCGCGCGGGATGACCACGTCGACCAGGCCGCGGGCCTGGATCAGATGGGTCACGCTAGCGCGATCGTGGCTCGGCAGCAGCTGCACCGCATCCGCTGGAATGTCCAGTGCGACAAGGGCTTCCCGCAGCACCGAGACGAGTGCGGCATTGGAGTGCGCGGCCGAGGAAGAACCGCGCAGCAGCGCCGCATTGCCGGATTTGAGTGCGAGTCCGAATGCGTCGACGGTGACATTCGGGCGGGCCTCGTAGACCATGCCGACCACACCGAGCGGCACCCGGACCTGACGGATCTCCAGCCCGTTGGGCAGCGTCGACCCACGCACGACCACGCCGACCGGATCGGGCAGCCCGGCCACTTGGCGCAGCCCCGAGGCAATGCCGTCGATGCGCGCCTTGGTCAGCCGCAGCCGATCCAGCAGCGACTCCTCGGTCCCCGCCGCCTGCGCGGCCGCGATGTCCTCGGCATTGGCGGCGAGCACGGTATCGGCCGCCGCCAGCAACGCATCCGCCGCCGCATGCAGCGCCTCGTTCTTCTGCGCCGTGGTCAACTGTGCGAGCGCCCGCGAAGCCACCCGAGCCTTCCGCGCCGCATCGTGCACCGCCTCGCGGATGTCCTGGCCGGTCGTCGTCCCTACCGTCATGACTGACAGCTTACTGAGCGGTTCGAATGGCCTCAGCACCCATTCCCGGGCGGCATCAGGGAAAAGTCGGATCGGGCGCTGAGTGCATACCCGCGGTGGCGATGGCTCGAATCAGACGATCGCCGCGCGCCTGGTCGGTCGCTCCATCCGAACCCTCGCCCGCACCACCGACGAGCACACCTGAGCCGACAGATACAGATGAACATTGTCGCTCGCAGCCGATGTGCGAATGTTCGAGACTCGAGTGACACTCGAGCGTTTGCATAATGAAGACATGACAGCCTATGTGATCTCCGAGGTCCGAGCACTCGACGAGACACTCGCACAACGCTATCGAGAGCTGGCAGCCGCATCGATCGCCCGCTACGGCGGGCGCTATCTGGTGCGTGGAATCGTACCGGAGGCCGCCGAAGGCGCGTGGGACGATCAGCGACGCCTGGTCATTGTCGAGTTCCCCACCGCCGAACAACTGCGCGAGTGGTACAAATCCGCCGAATACGCTGTCGCCCTGCGAATTCGGGAACAGGCACTCGATCGGCGGCTGCTATTCGCAGAGGGACTGACCACACCGAGCTGACCGACATCGAACCCAGCATCGCGGCGCGAGCTGCCATGCGATCTCCGAACACCCCATACCACAGCACATCACGCGGCCCCAACAGAGTTCTCGGACGCCCTCTCAGCTTGACTCTGTCGGTGATCTTGAAATTCGGTGTATGTAGCGGCTGGCGGGCTGCCACACTGCGAGGCGCGAATACTGCTGCGTCCCTTGAAGGAACAGGTGAATGTCACTCGGACCCGGTCCGGCCAAGACGGTCCCGCTGCTGACTGTGCGGGTGGCCCGCGCCAGTAATCCCCGCGGCACCACGGCCATGTGGATACGTGATCGGCTCGAAAGCCTATGGAGCAACGAGGATTTCGCCGACTGGTATCCGCGCGACGGGCGGCCGGGTCTGTCCCCGGCCCAACTGGCCACCGTGTGCGTGCTGCAGTACGTGCTGGACCTGTCCGACCGGCAGGCGGCCGAGGCCGTGCGCTGCCGTATCGATTTCAAGTACGCGCTCGGCCTGGAGTTGGACGACCCAGGCTTCCACCACAGCGTGCTGAGCGATTTCCGTGACCGGCTCGCCGAAGGCGACCGCGCTGACCGCTTGCTCGATCTTGCTCTGGCCCGGCTCACCGCTGCCGGACTGGTGCGCGAGCGCACTACCCAGCGCACCGACTCCACCCACGTGTTGGCCGCGGTGCGCGACCTGACCGGCTCGAGCTGGTCACCGAGGCTGTCCGCGCGGCACTCGAAGAACTTGCCCGTTGTGCCCCGCACGTCCTGACCGGTGTGGTCGATGAGGATTGGGGGCGCCGCTACGGCCGCCCGGTGCGCCTGGGCAAGAATCCCACCCGGCCCAAAACCAGGATCCTCACCGCCGGCGAGGACGCCTGCCGACTGCTGGAGCATCTGCGAGGGCACGAGCCGCACTACCTGTCCGGCCCCCAGATCCAGGCTCTGCGGCAGATCGTCCTGCAGAACTACTACCGCGATGACAAAGGCCGCCTTCGTTGGCGCACTGACGATGACGGCGGTCTGCCACCCTCGGCCGTGGCGATCGTTTCTCCCTACGACATCCAAGCCCGCTACGCGCGCCGGGGACAAGTCACCAGGTGGAAGGGGTTCCTGGTCCACCTGACCGAAACCTGCGCACCCGAGGGCACCAACGTGATCACCGACGTGGCCACCACCCCGGCCACCACAAACGATGCCCAGGTCCTTCCCGGAATCCACACTCGCCTACAGCGTCGCGCGCTGCTTCCCACCGAGCACCTGGTCGACGGCGGCTACACCTCCCTGGTCCACGTGGCGCGCGCAGCCCGCGAACACCAGGTCACGGTCAGCGGGCCGCTACCAGGCAACCCCACCCGCCAGCACCGCGAGAACGAGGGCTTCGGCAGAGACGACTTCCACATCGACTTCGACCGCCGACGGGTGACCTGCCCGCAGGGTCAGGTCAGCAAGGGATGGCACGGCCCCTACCCGACGTCATCGCCCACCGCGGCCCCGCTGATCGTGGCACGGTTCACCAAGGCCCAGTGCCAGCCATGCCCGGTCCGCAGCCAGTGCACCACCTCCCGCGACAGCGCCCGCAACGTGGGATTTCCCCCACGAGAACTCCTCGACCTGCAAGTCCAGGCCCGAGCCGAACAGCAGAGCCTCTCCTGGCAGCAGAGATATGCCGTGCGTTCGGGAATCGAGGGCACCGTCTGCGAATTCGCGCACGGGCACGGCATGCGGCAATGCCGCTACCGCGGCCAGCGCAAGGCCCACGTCCAGCACGTACTCACCGCCATCGCCGTGAACGTCGAACGACTCAGCGCAGGACTGCTACCAGACGAGCTATCCCCGGCCCGGCCACCAACAGCCTTCCAAAACCACCTGGACCAGAAGGGAATTCCCCGGCTGCGGTCCTGGCGCGCAGTCAGCAACTGATCTTGTAATCCACAAGATCACCGACAGAGTCAAGCTCAGATCGTCCCCGGCGAGCGCCCCTTAGCAGATAGGGATTCCGTCCAGTACTCGTGCCGTACCGCGTCCCACAACCGCGCCAGTTCCGGGAACCGCTCACGAACCTGCACCAGGTCCGGCGCGGCGGCCGCGCTCGATATCGAAATCAGCGGCTCCGATTCGAATACATTGCACACCAGCATTATTCGAATGCGTCGATGGTCGAGTCGCCAGCTCACCTGCCAGCCCTCCACCTCGGTGCGATACTCACTCATCTCCGGCTCGTCAGCCGTCGCCGCCGCTGTCCGCGCCCGGAATCGGTAGTACCAGCTCGTTGAGTCTGTCCAGCACCTCACGCAGTGTTCGAATTGTCGGCCCGCCCTGCGCGCAGCCCTCGCGATCCAGTGCCGGGAACTCGAGCCCGCGCGCGGCGGCGCGCTCGCGCGGGGTCAACGATTGCGGCGCGAGTCGACCCGCATCGACCAGCGTGTAATAGGCCGCCGCCTTCCACACGCACCTGCCGATCCGACAGGCGCGATGCTCGCGCATCTGCTCATGCGCCAACGCGATATCGGCATACCCGCAAACCCTCGGCGGCGTGACGATCGTGTCCTCGCGCATCACGCCGCCCCTGTCTCGGGGATGGCCGGGCACGCGACCCTCGCCCATGTGGTTGCGGGACAAACGGTTTCGAGATCGAAGTCCTCACACACCCGCGCTGGTTGATCATCGACCTGAGCCAGGTCGTAGACCACGATCGCGGCCACACCCAGCCCGGCGGCGATCCCGAGGGCGTACCCGATCGGATCGGGGATGTCCTGCGGGGGCCGTACCGTGTAAACGTACTGGTAGCCCAGTAGCCGCGCGTGCTGCATTACGGCGTTCGCATGTCGGGGTGCGGCAAGTCCGGACACGTCACCGCGTACGAATCCAACGGCCTTCGGCGCGTCGGATCTTTCTGTATGTGATTCTGCCACTTGATTGTTCGTCATCGCTCCAGGCCTTCGCGTTGTTGGGTGTTCAGTTGGATCGGCATTACATCTCCCAGGCGGCAGTCGATGCGGCCCTGACGTCGTCTCCAGCCGTGACCTACAGTTCCGCTGACCGGTGGTGTGCATCCCGGACGGAAATTGCCTGCGACCTGCATCGGGTGCCGCAATGAGCCTGCGGCAAGGAATCCGGTCCATAACAGTGCAGAACCGGCGCGAGAAGGGTTAAGAGCGGGTAATTTGCTGTTCGGCACTGGTCTACGCAGGGGGAGCGAACCGTATGGTGGATATCGAGTGGACGCCTACAGAGACACGAGCCCTCCGCGAAGCGATGCGGCGTAGCCCAATGGAGTTCGCGCGCATCGTCGGCGTCACCAAACGGACCCTCAGCCTCTGGGAGTCCGGGCAGACGTCGAATATGCACGAGTCGAGTAAGCGCCTGCTGTATCAGGTTCTGGAGGATGCACCCGACGATGCGAAACAACGGTTTTGGAGCGCCGTCGCAACGAACTCCCACCCTGAGACCGGTCGTCGGCCGAGCGACGAAGGCCTCCTGGTTGCGACAGCCGATGAATCGGCATCACTGCTGGCATGGGCGGAGACGACCAACGTGGGGCCGCTGACCATCGCGGACCTCGAGGACAACCTGCGTTGGGTGACCCGCGAGTACTTGAAATCGCCTACGCTGCCGCTGTTTGGGCGCGTAGTCCAGACCCGGGATCGGGCGATCGAGTTGCTGCACGGAGGGCAACGCCCGAGTCAGAGCGCCGAACTGTACGGAATTGCCGGATGGTCCATGACAATTTTGGGCTGGATCACCACGGACCTCGGGAATCCGGATATCGCAGAGCGGCATCTCCGCGCCGCATGGGCTCTTGCCGACAACACCGAGGACAATGAATTGCGTGCCTGGATCCGGGCCGCCCAGAACACGGCGGCGGCTTGGCGCGGGCAGTATGACCACGCCGCCGAGGCCGCCGCAGACGGACTCACGTACGCCGATACCGGCACAGCGGTCCTCATCCTGGCCAGCGCTAGGGCCATCGATCTCGCTCGCCTCGGCCGAGGGGAGGAATCCGCCACAGCGCTTCAGAACGCTCTCGAAATCGCAGCCCAGCTGATCAGCGAGCCACAGTGTGACCGATTCGCCGGGCCATTCTCCTGCTCGATCGAACGCGCCGGTGGATATTGGGCCGACACCGCACTTGTCAACGAGGAGCCAGCGAAGTCGATCCAGTTCGCCGCAATCGCTCTCGACCAGTTCCGCAACGCCCCACCAGCAATGCGCAACCTCGGCTCCGAACGCATGGTCCGCTGCCAGCAGATCAAGGGATACGTCGCGCTTGGCGACCTCGACGTCGCCGCGACCGAGCTGGCCGAGGTCGCGGCAACAACACCGGTCGAACACCGTGTCGGGCCCCTGATCCAACGGATCGACGAAATCGCCCAATTGGCACGCGAGACAACCGGAGCCGCGAGCAGCGTCGCCGACATCGACGATGTCGCATCGGCATTTCGACAACTCGCCGATTTCGGAACCTTGCCAGCCCTCGCAGCCGGGACGAACGGAAACTGACTCTCATGGCCGACGATTCGACACATGATCATTGGTGGTGGCGGCCCGGCTGGAAGCTCGACCGGTCGTTCTACACCTGGCACATAACCTTCACGGACAACTCCCCCGTCGAACGGCTCGTCGACCTGTTCGAACCGACGCTGACACAGGTCCACACGATGGACCCCGTTGCCAAGGAAGGACTACACATCACGATCCAGGGCATCGGATTCACCGACGAGGTAGCGGCCCGAGACGCCGAACGTATCGCTGACGCAGCCAACGATCACCTTTCCCAGCGTGAACCATTCGACGCACGGATCGGACCGCCCGTCGTGGATGAAGAAACCATCGGGATGCCGATCGCGAACCCCGATGGCTTCCAGCAGGTGCGGTACGCACTGCAACGAGCCATCGCAGATGTGTGGGGTAACGAAAATGTGCCCGAACGCAACGACCGTTTCCAGCCGCACCTGACACTCGCCTACTCCACCGGGGAGGCATCGATGACCGACCTCCGCGATCTACTCGAGCGAAACGAGTTGAGCCACATCGAGGTTGTCGAGCGCGTCACAGCGGTATCGCTGATCGAGTTGAATCGCGACAACCACCGATACGAATGGCGCGAGATCGCCAACGTGTCCCTTGGCCCACATCTGTGCACCTGATGTCACCAACCAGGTGGGACAGGGTACTTGCCAACCGGGGATTACTCCCGAGGTACCCATACCGGCGACTTCTTCGGCGCTGCACCTACCGGCAAGCCTTTCGTGACCGGCGGCGTCGACATGGTCCGCGTCGTCGACGGCCTGCTTATCGAGCATTGGGCATACGCTGCGCCGCTTCAGAACAGAGAATGACCCGCCACAGCTGCGGCCAACTGCTACCGACGGCCATGACGCGATCCTGAAGGGGCGCAGTGCTGTCCGCGCGCCTAGCGAGTCGAGCTAGCCGGGCTGACCCGGCTCCAGTCGAAGCCCAGTTCGCCTTTGTCCGCAATCACCTGACGGCGAGTGGGATGCCTTCGCGGCAGGCGTGCAAGACGGTGAGTTCACCCGGCCCACCACGTAACAGCTCCCCGAAACGATCACAGTCAACGACCTCATTCCGACACGTAATGGACTGAGGTCGTTACCGTTTCAGCCCGGGGCACCGCTGCCGATGCGCTCGCTGTCTTCCGATGGAGCATCAAGTGCCGCCAACAGCCCGCGCTTCTTGTACTTGGGTCGAAGCACCCGCCCGACCATGTCGGCCGGTGACAACCAGGACATGACAGCGCCGTGTTCCTGGTTCGTGAGCAACCGTGGAACGAGGTCCGCCGCAATGGTTTCGGGTAGATCGGCAAAAGCCGAGTAGAGCCCGCGTCTGCGGGGCGAGGCCCTCCGGTACTGCTCGGCCAGCATGTCGCTGACGACGATCCCGGGGATGATGGTGCCGACCCGGACCGAGCCGCCCGCGACCTCTTTGACCACCGACCGGGTGAAATAGCGAATCGCCTGCTTAGTGGCACCATAGATCGCCATGCCGTTGCGCTTCATGCCGTTACTTCCGAAACCCTCGGTGTTGAAGATCTGACCGGTTGTCTGCTGCTTCTGCATTCCGGCAAGCGCGACGATGCAGCCGTTCATGGTGCCGGTGAGATTCGCCGCCACGACGTCGGCTATCTCCGTCGCCGTCAGTTCGACCAAAGGTACTGGGTGTCCGCCGATTCCGGCATTGTTGATCCACAGATCGACGCGGCCGAACGCGGCTGTGGCGGCCGCGAACAAGCCCTCGACGTCCTCGAGACAACCGACGTCGGCCGCAACCCCCGTGATCCTTGCGTTCAGGTGTGTCGAGCGCAACTTCTCGACGCATTCGCCGACCGCACTCTCGGTTCGCCCCGACACCACGACCGCGCAGCCCGCCTCGAGAAACGCATCGGCCAAAGCGAATCCGAGACCGCGGGTACTTCCGGTGACAACGACGCAATGCTTGTCCATGCGCGCTCCTGTTCGAGTTGGATGCGTTCCGAGACACCCCGGAGCGCAATATTGGTGGTCTACCACCATTTGATGACCACATGTCTATCACAGCAAAATATGGTGGTCAACCACCACTAATTCTCGGAGACCGCTACGGTGAGAAACATGAGTCAGCAACCAACCGGCGCCGACGAGAACCCCAGCAACGCCGAACTGGTCCAAGCCCTTCAGCAGGCGGTGGGGCTTGTGCGTGCCCACTTCGCCGCAGCCACAGCCCAGGCGGGCGTAACGCCGGTGCAAGCGAAGGTGCTTCGTGAACTCTGCGACCCCCTTACCCTCAAGGATCTGTCGGCACGATTGGGCGCCGACCTGTCAAATACCTCGGGAACCGTCGACCGTCTGGAGTCTCAGGGCCTACTTCGCAAGCAGCCGCACCAAACCGATCGGCGAGCACGCGTACTCACCTTGACCGCCACTGGCAAGCGCGTACGGCAAACCCTGGAAGACCTCGCCTTCAGCACCGTGCCCCCACTCGACGTACTCAGCCCACGCCAGCGTCACGACCTGAACACGCTACTGCGACTGATCACCTCGACACAGACCACACCCGCAGATATCGAATCACCGTAGCGATTGATCACCCGCAGCCCGGCTCATCGACCTAGGCGTCGGCGGTCATGGCCCCGCCGCCTGGTCACTGCTGCCGCAGGCTTCATCGGCACGAACTATGTGTGCTCGATCTCGTTCAGGATCTGTCGCAGGAAGGGCCGGGGTGGCTGATCGGGTGTCTGCGGGGCGGCGAGCAGGGCTTCCACGACCGACGCGAGCCCGGGGGCGCTGTCCACGGCCATCCGGACGAGACCGAGTTCGGCGCACCGAGAAAGGGCCGGAGCCAGGCAGGCGATCGCCTGATCGGTTTGTCCGGCGACGGAAAGGCAACCGCCGTACAGCAATTGAGCCTGCAGAAGCGCGCGGGGGCGGGGTTGGGTACGGATTTCGGCGACGATCTGTGCGGCGGCGGCGGCCGCGCGCTCGGCGGTGGCCGGTGACTGTTGGGCGAGTAGGAGACGAATGGCCGAGTCGTGGGTGAGTTCGGCGGTGATCGCGAGTGGGTGGTTCGGTTGCCGCTGGTAGGCGGGAAGGTGCTCGAGCATGTGCCGGTCTTCGTCGGTGATCGGCAGACCCAGTCGGACCCGCTCGTTCAAAACACGGGCGGTCAGCCGTGGCAGGACGATGTGCTCCGCGACCGTTTGCCCCTCGTCCAACCGTTGTCGTGCGGCCTCGAGGTCGCCGCGTACTGCCGCAAACCTGGCACCGGTCCCGTAGTTGGCGATCAGGAATTCCACGGCGCCGCTCGCCACGCCGGGACCGGATGCCAGCAGCTCGGCGGCTTCGGTGTATTGGCCTTTCTGGTAGAGCAATTCGCTGAGCAGGCCGCTGGCCAGCCGGGTCGCGTGGGATTGGCTGCCGGTATTTCGGGCGAGGGCGAGCGCGGAGCGGAAGAGCTCCTCGGCGCCGGCGATGTCGAGTTCTTCGGCGGCGGCTTGGCCGGCGATACAGGCGCCGTATACGACGCCGGCCGGGCCGTTGATGCGGGTCCGGTAGGGCTCGGCCCACGCATGCCAGCGGCGGGCGCCGGCAAAGTCGAAACGATAGTAGGCGGCCGCTTCCGCGGTGGTGGCCGCGACGCTGGCGAAGAACGGTCGTACCTGCTGCTGTAGCCATGCCACGGCGGTATCGGGGAAATCCTTGAAACGGTCCGTCACAAGGTATTCCGCGGCTCGCGTCACATCAGCCTGGATGCGCAGCTCCGCGGTCTCGCGATCGTTCGGTGCGGTTGCCAGTGCCGCGTCCACGCGATCCAGCGCGGCTCGGGTGGCGGCGGGGCGCTGGAGGGAGATATTGGCCCAGGCCACCGACAGTTGCAGCCGCGGATCGGCAACCGTGATCTCGGCGGGCAGCTTTTTCATCAGCCCTAGGAAGGTGGCCATCCGGGAATCTTCGATCAGCATGTCGGCGTGTTCTTGCACGAGCTGTTTCGCCTGCTCGGCGGCGTCGGCCGCGAGTGCGTGATCCACGGCTTCGGTGACCATTTCGTGCCCGGCGAACCAGTTCGACGCGGTCAGATGGAGCTGTTCGAGCAAGCCGGGATGCTGCCGGATCAGTCTGCGGCGCAAGAAATCCGCGAAGAGCGCGTGATAGCGGAACCACCGCAGCTCGTCATCGACGCTGCGCAGGAACAGGTCTCGGCGCCGCACCTCCTCGAGCTGTTCCTGCCCGGACCGCACTCCGGTCAGCGCCTCCGCGAGATCTCCACAGACGGTGTCGGTGATCGCGGTCCGCATGACGAAGTCGAGCATCGTCGGTTCGAGTGCGCCGACGACGTTCTCCATCAGGTATTCGCCGATGGCGTAGTGCTGCCCCGTGATCTGGTCCAGGTAGCTCCCGGGATCCTCCTTACCGCGCAGTGACAGTGAGGCGAGCTGCAGCGCGGCCACCCAGCCCTCCGTCGACGCGCGCAGCCGGTCGACGTCGGCGTTCGACAGGTGCAATCTCTTCGCACCGACCAAGAAATCCGTCGTCTCCCCGGAATCGAAACGCAGTGCGCTCTCATCGATTTCCACCAGTTCGTCCTGAACGCTCATGCGCCCCAACGGAAGACCGGTGCGAGTGCGACTGGTGATAATCCATCGCAGGTGGTGGGACCCGTTGTCGAGCAAGAACTCCATCGCGGCGAGGGTGGCCGGACTGGTCACCTCATGCCAATCGTCGATCACGACCGCAATGGACTCCGCATTGTCGTGGATCTCGTTGATCAAGGCCGTCATCACCTGCTGCGCCGCGCCAGCGGAACGCTCCTCGAGAATCTGCGTCAGTTCGCTCGCCAGCGTCGGGCGAACTTGCCGAATCGCCTCGACCAAGTGGCTCAGGAACCACACGGCATTGTTGTCGTCCTCCGCGATCGCCAACCAGGCAACCCGGACGCCGTCCGCTTCGAGGGCGTGCGCCCACTGTGCGGCCAGGCTGCTCTTGCCGAAGCCGGCCGGGCCATGAATGAGGACCAGCCGTCTGGATTGTCCCTCCCGCAAGATCTCCAGCAACCGCGGGCGATCGACCAGCCGGCGCAGTGTCGTCGGTGGACGGAACCGGGTTGTCGGGGCCGATTGCGGCCGCAACGCCGTTGCGGCGGACGACCTTGTCAGCGAGATCGGCTGCATGCCCACGACCGAGACGGCTTCGACGGATTCGTCGCACTCCGGGGCAGGCATCGTGTCCACCGGCAGCCCGCAGGAGAACTGCACGGTGCGCAACCGCTCGCCGAATTCCCGGGCGGTGGCCGGCCGGTCGGCGGGTTCGGTGGCCATCGCGGCCTCCAGGACAGTGCACACCATTGCTGGTACACCGGCGGATCGCAGGTCGGGGAGGGGTTCGGAGGTGATGCGCACGAACTGCGCCACCATCGACTCGCCTGCCTGGCGCTCGAACGCGGCGTGGCCGGTGAGCGCCGCGAACAGCGTCGCGCCGAGCCCGTAGATATCGGAGCGAACCGTCGGAGGTGCGCCGCGGATTACCTCCGGAGCCATGTAGGCCGGGGTCCCCGCGACGACGCCGGCCGCCGTCTCGAACGCACCGCCGATACGCGCGATACCGAAGTCCGCCAGCTGCGGTTCGCCGTAGTCGCTGATCAGCACGTTCGCGGGATTGACGTCGCGATGTATGACACCGCAGGCGTGCGCGGTCGCCAGCGCGCCCGCCAGCTTCACGCCGACGGCCAGTACCTCCTGCCACGACAACGGCCCGTCCGCGCGAATCCGTGCGTCGAGCGAGCCCCTGGGGTGGAAGGGCATCACGATGAACGGCCGTCCGGTCGGGGTGACGTCGGTCGTCAGCACCTGGACGATGTTCGGGTGGGTCGAGAACTTCCCCAGCGCACGTTGTTCGCGCAGGAAGCGGGTCCGGTCCTCGTCATCGACCGTGGAGCCGAGAACCTTGACCGCCACGTCCCGATCGAGTGCGGAGTCGGTGCACCGGTACACGATGCCGAATGCGCCGCGGCCGATTTCTCGAGCGTCGGCCAACCCGGCCGCAGCCAGTTCCGCTGCGATGCCGAAAGTCAGGTCGCGTTGCGTCCCCTGAGCACTACTCTCGGACACCGACCGCTCAGCCGATCATCGGCGCAGATTTCCCGGATATTCGCGCGTTCGCGGCGGGCTGCCGCCCCGACCGCACCACGAGCGACTCATGTACTCACCTCTCGAGGCGAAAACCAGCTGGTCCCGACAGGTCGATCATAAGCCGCGACGACAGGAGCAGCGTGCCGGCCATCGAATCGGCCAGATAACTGCGGCGCGACGAGGTGGGCCGAATCCCAGCCGTATCCGCCGCCGAAATGGCGCTCGTTCGCCGCGCATGCCCCGTTTGTCTGTCTGCTGATTGAATGCGCTGCACGACGGTGATGCCGAGGAGGCGTTCAGTGCGTCCGAATTCGCGGCCCACAGCGGGTAACGACGTTGATCTGCGATTGCCGCCGACCTACGCGGCATGCACGGGAATGACGCTGACGGTGCCGCCTGCTGGCTTGCCCGTCGGGGCGTTTGCCGACGATAAGAAAACTGTTAGGCGGCATCGGCATTGTTGTGGGGGACACCGAGATCGCCTCGGTGTGATGGGGATTCGGAGTTCCGGATGAACAAGACCGCCGCTGTTATCGGTGCGCTGGCGAGCGCCGCAGTACTCACGGCCTGCGGGCCGGACGATTCGATGACGACCGGGGGTGGATCGTCGTCGATTACCGCGACCCCGTCCGCGGCGGGAGCAGCGTCGACCGCAACGGCGACATCGGTCGCCGGATCGCCGCGCGCCGATGAAACGGCGGCCTTCACCGCGACCTCCCTGCACCTCGAGGGCGATGGGTACAAAATCGACGTGCCCCAGGTGAGCGGTGGAAAGGCCGACGCGAGAGCCGAATTCAACCAGGGGATGCGGGCCGGGGCGCAGGAGTGGATCGACCGCATCACCCATCCGGGCGATTCGGTCACCGGTGGTACCGACAGCCAGGTCGTGCACATCGGCGCGCATGTGCTCAGCGGACATCTGGTCACCATCATGTACAGCGCGGGCGCCGCGCATCCGAACAGCTTCGACTCCGCGCACGTCACCAATGTCGACACCGGCACGGCGATCACCCTGTCCGATCTATTCGCCGATCTCCAGCAGGGCCTGAATGTGCTCTCGACGCAGGCGCAAACCCTGGTCGAGCAGAACCCGAGGGCGGCGGGCTATAGCAAGAGCCAGCTCACCCCCGTGGCCGAGCACTTCCAGACCTGGGTCGCCACGTCCGAGGGCATGAAGATCTATCTCGGTGAAATCGCCTCGCACGCCGCGGGCAATATCGATATCACCGTGCCGTGGTCCGCACTCGACGGCGTGCTGAAGCCGGGGATGCGCGCGGTGGTCGGCAGCTGACGCTCTCGGCACAGCTTGCGGTGGTACCTTCTCGGGCACGCACGCGAGCCATTCGGGGAGGCGAAATGAAGAAGACCGCTGCCGCTGTCCTGATCAGCGTCCTGTTCGCGGTGCTCATGGCCTGCGGGTCCAGCGATCGGGCCGACTCGTCGGCGGCACCGGCCTTCACCGCGACCTCGGTTCGGTTCGAGGGCCCCTGGTACTCCGTCGACCTGCCACAGGTGGCGGGTGGCAGCGACGATGCGCGCACCGATTTCAATGAGGGCATGCGCGCCGAGGTCGATCCGTTCCTGCGGAACGCGGCGGAGAAGCAGCAGGTGAAGGGGTTCAAAAGCGAGGTCGCCCATATCGGCCGCCATGTCCTCAGCGGCGTGCTCGGCATCGAGGTCAGCGACGGCTATCTTCATCCGATCACCTTCAAACGGACCCATGTGACGAATATCGACACCGGTAAGGCGCTGACCCTGCCCGAGCTGTTCACCGATGTGCAAAAGGGCCTCGACGTGCTGTCGGCGCAGGCGGCGGTGCAGATTCCGAAGACGCGGGTCGGCCCGAACTCCTACGACAAGCAGCGCATCGAGCCGACGGTGGAGAACTTCAAGGACTGGCTGGCCATGCCCGACGGTCTGCGCGTCTACCTCGGGGAGATCGCATCGCACGCGCTCGGCTATATCGACATCACGATCCCGTGGTCCGAACTCGACCGGACGCTGAAGCCGGGTCTGCGGGCGGTTGTCAGCAGTTGATGGTCCGACCCCGGGGCGGGGCGAACCGACCGGTTAAGCTCGGCACTCATGCAGGAGAACGGTCGGCGCCGACGCAAGCTGGGGGTGATGGGTGGCACTTTCGACCCCATCCACCACGGCCACCTCGTCGCCGCCAGCGAGGTCGCGAACCGCTTCGAACTGGACGAAGTGATCTTCGTCCCAACCGGACAGCCGTGGCAGAAGGCCGATAAACAGGTCAGCCCGGCCGAGGATCGCTACCTGATGACCGTGATCGCGACCGCGTCGAACCCCCGATTCTCGGTCAGCCGAGCCGATATCGACCGGGGCAAGGTCACCTACACCGTCGATACCCTGCGCGAGATGCGCGCCAAGCATCCCGATGCCGAGCTGTACTTCATCACCGGAGCTGACGCACTCGCCAACATCCTGACGTGGCAGGATTGGGCGGAGTTGTTCGAACTGGCGAAATTCGTCGGGGTGAGTCGACCGGGGTATGAGCTGAACACCGATCATCTCGAGGCGCATCTGCGTGACCTGCCGGTCGACGCGGTGACCATGATCGAGATCCCGGCGTTGGCGATCTCATCGAGTGAATGCCGTCGCCGCGCCGCCGAGAATCGGCCGGTGTGGTACCTCGTGCCCGACGGCGTCGTGCAGTACATATCGAAGCGGCATCTATATGTGCCGGTGGGAGTGGAAGGTAAATAATTGAGCGCATCTGTCGAGTCGGTGGAGATGGCGCAGGTCGCCGCGCGCGCGGCGGACGAGAAGCTGGCCTCCGACGTCGTGGTGCTCGACGTGTCCGAGCAGTTGGTGATCACCGACTGCTTCGTGATCGCCTCCGCGCCGAATGAGCGTCAGGTCAATGCCATCGTCGACAATGTCGAGGAGAAATTGCGCGAGGCGGGGCATAAGCCGGTCCGGCGCGAGGGCACCCGCGAGGGCCGCTGGGCGCTGCTGGATTACGTCGACGTCGTGGTGCACATCCAGCACAATGACGAGCGCAATTTCTATGCGCTGGAGCGGCTCTGGAAGGACTGCCCGGCGGTGCCGGTGCCGGGGATCGCAGCCGGGAGTGAGGTTTTCGAGCACGCGGATGACGCCGCGGCGGTGAACAGCGAAACGGGGACGTCCGCGAGTGAGTAAGTATGCCGGGGTCCGCACGCTGATCCTGTTGCGGCACGGGCAGACCGAATGGAATGCCGCCGATCGAATGCAGGGTCAGATCGACACCGATCTCACCGAACTCGGCCGTCGCCAGGCGAAAGAGGCCGCGCGCGAACTGGTTTCACGCAATGCGATCGCCCTCGTCTCCTCCGATCTGCGGCGCGCCTTCGATACCGCATCGGCGCTGGCCGATCACACCGATCTCCCCGTGGTCCCGGATGCGCGGCTGCGCGAAACGAATCTCGGCGACTGGGAGGGGCTGACCCACCTGGAGGTCGACGCCGATTATCCGGGTGCGCGGGTGGCCTGGCGGTTGGACGCGGCCTACACCCCGCCGAACGGGGAGAGCAAGCTCGAGGTGGGCGCGCGTTCGCTGCCGGTTGTCCGGGAACTATTCGCCGATCGGCAGGATTGGCCCGGCCGGACTATCATCCTGGTGGCGCACGGCGGGCTGATCGCCGCCCTCACGGCCGCGCTGCTCGACCTGCCGCCGCGGAATTGGCCTGCCCTTGGGGGGCTGGCCAACACCAGTTGGGTGCAGCTGAGCAGTCACGGCCCGAGCATTGATCAGCCCGGTTGGCGCCTGGATGTGTGGAACGCAGCGGCGAAGGTGGCCCCGGATGTCCTCTGAAGAACCGATCCGGCAGGTACCGGACGAATTGTTCCGTCGGGTTTCGGCGAAGCCCGAACGGGCGATTCCGGATGCGCTATTCGGACCTCCTCCGGTGAAGCAGGTCGAACCGGAAGTGTTGGCCGAGTCGGCGACGTCCGAATCCGAAGGTGATGAACCGGTTGCCGCCGAATCCGGTGAGGACAACGACGAGCCCGCCGCGCCTGCGGCCGAGTCCGGAAGCGGAGCCGAGCCGGCTGAACCAGCGGGCGAACCGCCCGAAGGTGTTGCGGCAGTATCCGATGCGACCGAGTCCGCGACTCTCACCGTCGATGCTGCCGCATCGACCGCCGAGTCCGTGGCCGATGCTGTGGCGACGACCCCGGCGGACGAGTTTGTTTCCGCCACAGCGGATGCCGCGGCGCCCGAAGCCGTCGGCGTCGGATCCGCGCTCGGTCCGGCCGATTCCGATGAATCGGTTGTCGATGACGAGGTTTCGGCCGCCGCGGTGGCCTCGACCGATGAGCCGCAGCCGACGGATCGGCCGGTGCTGCTGGTGATCGCGGATTCACTGTCCTACTTCGGTCCGAAGGGCGGCCTACCCGCGGACCATCCGAGGATCTGGCCCAATCTGGTTGGCGCCGAACTCGATTGGGATGTCGAGTTGATCGGCCGGATCGGCTGGACCTGTCGCGACGCGTACTGGGCCCTGATCGGTGATCCCCGGGTGTGGGCCGCGGTGCCGCGCGCCGGCGCGGTGGTTTTCGCGGTCGGCGGGATGGATACGTTGCCCTCGCCGCTGCCGACCGCGCTGCGCGAGCTGATCCGGTATGTGCGCCCGCCCGTGCTGCGCCGCGGAGTCCGCGCGACCTACAACTGGCTGCAGCCGAAACTGTCGAAACTCGGTCGCCCCGTGGCCCTGCCGCCGAAGGTGAGCGTGGACTACCTGGAGCAGTCGCGGGAGGCGCTGGCACAGCTGCGTCCCGATCTGCCCGTGGTCGCGGTGCTGCCGTCGGTGCACGACTGCGCCGCCTACGGACGTGTGCACAGCGGCCGCGATCGTGCGGTGCAGGCGCTGCGCGCCTGGTCGGCGCGGACCTCGGTGCCGCTGGTCGATCTCGCGGAAGCGGTGCGCGACAATATCTTCTCCGGCGAGGCGAATCCGGATGGCATCCACTGGGGCTGGGACGGGCATACCGCGGTCGCGAATTCGATGGTGAAGACCCTGCAGGAGGTTCGGTAGTCCCGTGGCCGTCGTGGTCGTCACCGATTCGTCCGCCAGCCTTCCCGCCGAACTCGTCGATGAGTTGGGCATTGCCGTTGTCCCGCTGCATGTTCTGGTCGGCGACCGCACCATTCGCGAAGGCGTCGACGCCATTGATATCGACTACGGCTCCGATACCGTGACGACCTCGGCGGCCTCGCCCGGTGAGCTGCGCGCGGTCTACGAGCAGGCACTCGCCCGCAGCAACGGGGATGGTGTTGTCGCGGTACATCTTTCGCGCCAGCTCTCCGGCACCTGGGAGGCCGGTCGCCAGGCGGTGCGCGATATGGATGCCGCCGATCGGGTCCGGCTGGTCGATTCGCTCGGCGCGGGCCTGGCCACCGGGCTGCCGGTGCTCGCGGCCGCCCGCCGGGCGCACAGCGGCGCGGCATTGGACGACGTTTACCGGACCGCTGTCGGCGCGGCGAGCCGATCGCGCACATTCATCCTGGTCAATCGCACCGAACAATTGCGCCGCGGCGGCCGATTGAGCAGCGCCGCCGCCTTTTTCGGCAGCGAACTGGTGAGCAAACCGCTGCTGCAGATCGTCGAGGGCCGCCTGGAACTGCGCGAGAAGGTCCGCACCCGGTCCAAGGCCTACGCCAAACTGGTCGCGGCGGCGGTGGATGCGGCGGGTAGTGACGGTGCCGCCGTCGCCGTCCAGCATCTCGGTGCCGAGGACGCTGCGCATACGGTTGCCGCTCAGCTGCGCGTGCTGGTTCCCGGCATCGGTGAAATGATCATCGCCGAATTCGGCCCCGCCCTCGGCGTGCACTTGGGTGTTGGTGCCGTCGGCGTGCTGGTCGTCCCCGGCGGCTGCGCCTGATTTTGCCCTTCGAGTAGATGCGGCTACGGTCCAGCATGCGTGCGTGTGTCGTATCTTCCGGTCGAGTGGCCTGGTAGGCGTAATAATTTCTGGCTGATCGCAACCCCTTTGGTCAGCAGCCGAGGTGACTAACGTCGCGGCATGACCCGTTCCGCAACTCCGATCAATCTTTCGCTGACCGTCGCATCGCTCGAATGGGAGCATCAGGACGCGGCGGTCCGGCGCTGAACCCATCGCCGATGCCACGAACCACGATGTGTGGCGGGGCCGCGCGGCGGCCGCGCTCGACCCGACCGCATCAGCGAGATATCACCAAGTGCCGCAGGGGCTCTCGGCGATGTCGAGTCAGGTGGTCGACCTTCGATATCGAGGCGGTGCGCGACTATGGTGACAGGGTGGGGAGCGATTGCCCGATCTGCGATAAGCATCGGGGGATCGGCGCGCTGGTCGGCCCGGTGATCTACGCGGACGACCTGGTACTGGTGACACACCGACCGCTCACCGAAGGGACGCCGGTACCCGGCTATCTCTTCGTGGAGACGCGGCGACACGCGCCGACATTGTCGACCCTGACCGATGCCGAGGCACGGGCGGTGGGCTGGGCCGCCCACCGCGCCGCGCACGCGTTACATGCCGAGCTGGCACCGGAATTCGTCTTCTCCGCGATTACCGGGCTCAGCGTCGCGCACTTCCATCAGCACGTCTTCGCGCGCCCGCACGGCACCCCGGAGTCGGTGCCGTGGACCAATGCCGATGCGTGGCCGGACGCACCAATCGATGCCAGCGCACTCGGCGAGCTCTGTGATCGGCTGGCGATCCACTTCGTCACCGAGCATTGACGACGCGGATCGACCGGACGCGATTCGGAACTCGGCCGGGCGGATGCGATCCGGCTGGCCTCACTCCGGACTCGACCACAGGTCGGTGCTGTGTGCGTCGATGAGTTCGGTTACGGAGGAAAGGAATTCGTCGACGGGTAGCGGTTCGAGGCGACGTCCGTCCCGAAGGCGCACCGCGACACGGTCATTGGCGAGCTCCTTCGGACCGATGACGACCTGGTACGGGACCAATCGGGCCTGGCGGATGCGCGCGCCGAGACTGCCGAGTTCGGGATCGGCGATCTCGGCGCGCAGCCCCAGCTCGAGACAGCGTCGGACCAGTGCCTCGGCGTGCGCGACCTCGGCCGCCGAGACCGGCAGCATTACCAGCTGGGTCGGGGCCAGCCAGGCCGGGAATGCACCGCCGTGCTCCTCGATCAGATGCGCGACGGCGCGCTCGATGCTGCCGATGATGCTGCGGTGCACCATGACCGGGCGGTGTTCGGCACCGTCGGCGCCGACGTAGTGCAGGTCGAACTGCTCCGGTTGGTGGAAGTCGACCTGCACGGTGGACAGGGTGAATTCGCGACCGGCATTGTCGGTGAACTGGATATCGATCTTGGGACCGTAGAACGCGGCTTCATCCTCGGCGGGATCGTAGGGCAGACCGGAGCGCTCGAGGACCTCGGTCAGCATGGCGCACGAACGCCGCCAAAGCTCCGGGGCCGCAACATATTTCCCACCCGGTCCGGGCAATGAGAGCCGGTAGCGGGTCGGCATTATGCCCAGCGCCGCATGGGCCCGCCGGATCAGCTCCAGTGCGCCCGCGACCTCGTCGGCGACCTGGTCCACGGTGCAGAAGATATGCGCGTCATTGAGCTGGATCGCGCGGACCCTGGTGAGTCCGCCGAGTACACCGGAGAGCTCGCAGCGGTACATGCCACCCAATTCGGCCATGCGCAAAGGTAATTCGCGGTAGCTGTGCGAGCGGGCGCGGAACATCACCGCATGGTGCGGGCACAGGCTCGGCCGCAGCACCACCTGCTCGCCGCCCAGCTCCATCGGCGGGAACATGTCATCGCGGTAATGCGACCAGTGCCCGGATATTTCGTAGAGCTCCCGCTTCCCGAGCAGCGGTGAGTACACGTGCCGGTATCCGGCCCGCCGTTCCGCGCCGCGGATGTATTCCTCCAGGGTGTGGCGCAGGGTGGCGCCGTCGGGCAGCCAATACGGCAGCCCGGATCCGATCAGTGGGTCGGTATCGAACAGGCCGAGCTCGCGGCCGAGTTTGCGATGGTCGTACATGGATCTCCTCGCGGACAGCGGGCGAGTGACCACAAGACGAAGCCCCGGGGCACTCGCCCCGGGGCTTCGATCAGACAACAGTCAGCGCGCCGGGACAATCTCCGGCGTCGTCGTCACAGCAGCGCGCTTCATGGTCGCCACCGTAGCAGATTCGCGGTGGCGTCGGCTCGCCGATTGTCCTGTGCGCTGCCGTGCCCGAGGTCGGCTAGCCGCAATGCCGCTCACATAGGCCGGTTGGGCTGTCGTCAACCGCTGTTGATCGTGATGTTGATCGTGATCTTGTAGCTGTTTCGGTCGATGTTGCCTTTGGCGCGGTGTTTGGAGATTGCGCGTTTGACGATGCGGGGGCATGTTCGCTGGCGGCGGGCGGGCAGGAGGTGGTCGAGCACAGCGTGGCCGATCGTGCCGATGAGGTCGATGGTGGTGCCTGCGATGATTCCGGCTGCGAGTATGAGCTGGTCGCGGGCGGTGTTGAGAGCGATGCTGAAGCTGGCTCGGTCGGCGGTGGTGCCGGTGGTGACGGTGGCATCGGTGATGGCGATGCGCAGGGCTTGGTAGGTGACGAGCAGGGCGTAGATCTCTTGGGCGATGCCGTCGGGAGTGCGGGCTCGCAGTACTCGTCCACCGAGGATGGTGGATTTCAGTTCCAGGTAGGAGGTTTCGATCTCCCATCGCTGGTGATACAAAGACACCAATTCGGGTGCGGGGTAACGCTTGTGGTCGGTCAACGTGGTGATCAGCAGGTAGCGTTCTGTGCGGGCAGGGCCGCCGGATTGGTGGACGAGGATGGTCGCCGCGATCACGCGGACGGTGGTGGTGCCGATCCGCGTGAGCCACGAGTTGTCGCCGCAGCGGCCGGTCACGGGGAGTTTCCGGTTGTTGCGGCAGCGGAACAGCAGATCGGCTCCGGTGCCCGCGACGGCGCCGATGAGGTCCGCGGCGGCGAAGTTGCGGTCGGCCAGTAGCAGCATGTCGTTGCCCAGGCAGCCCAGCAGGGGTGGTGCGTAGGTGATCTCGCCGACGCTGGGCGTCCCGAACACGGCGTCGATCACGGTGCGGGTGCCGCAGGCGACCACGGCCAGCAGCCGCAGCATCGGATACCCGGACGGGCCGTTGCCGCCGCCGGCGTGACCGTAGGCGGCCACGTTGGCCGGGCTGTCGGGGGTGAACATCGAGGTGCCGTCGATCGCGCACACCAGCAGGCCCCGCCACCGGGCCGCACCCGCTGCGGGGCCCTTGATCAGGTCGAACAACGCACGCAGCGGTGCGATGCCGATCCGGCGGCGGGCTTGGGACAACGCCGAGGACACTGGATCGGCGACCGGCACACCGGCCAGGCCCGCGGTCATCCGCGCCCACACCTGCTCGTAGCCGAGCTCGGCGAACAACACTGCGGCCAGCAGCAGATACACCACCACCCGCGACGGCAGTGCCCGGACCCTGGCCTGCACCGCCCGGGTCGACTCCAGCACCGCGTCGACCATCTCGAACGGGATGATCCGGGTCAGTTCTCCCAGGTGACCGGGTGCGAAAGCCCCTGTGGCTACCACTGATTCACGTTTGATGACACACTGAGCAGACAGCGGAACTCCAGCTTGAAGGATTGTCTTGGCCGACGAACCTTCTCTACTAGAGTTCCGCTGTTTTCATCTCACGACACCCAGCACCGCAACCGAATTCGCACCCCCTGCTCACTCACCACCACGACTTGACAGCCAGGTCACCGGCCTATGTGAGCGGCATTGCGGCTAGCCGACCTGCTGCGCGAGGAAGTTCTCCCAGGTGAGCTTGCCGACCGTCGCACCGTCGATGGTCAGATTCTCCTTGGCCCGGTACGCGCGTCCGACCTTGCCCGGCACCCGAACCGGCAGGAAAATCCGCCGCTTCCCCTCGGCCTGCAGATAGCCGCGGATCAGCTCGGCCATCGAGTACACCGTCGGCCCGACCAGATCGGGCACCCGCCCCGCCGGTGCGCCGCGCGTCAGTTCCACCAGCCGGGCCGCGACCTCCCGCGAATCGACCGGCTGCCAGTCGATGCCGCCGGGAGCCGGGACGATCGGGCTCTTCGCCATGGCCCGCGCGGTCTTCAGCGCGAGGTCGTGGAACTGGGCCGCGCGCAGGATGGTGAACGGTACGCCCGATTCGATAATGGCCTGTTCGGCGGCGAGTTTGGCCTTGAAATAGCCGATCGGCAGCTTGTCGGCGCCGATCACGCCGATGTAGACAAGGTGTCGCACCCCCGCCTTTGCCGCGGCGTCGACCAGGTGCTGGGTCGCCACATCATCGTCCTTGGGGCCGCCCGCCAGGTGCACGATGACCTCCACGCCGTCGACCGCCGCCTCGACGCCCGTGCCCTGCAGCAGGTCACCGGTCACGTATTCGATGCCGTCGGTCGATTCGTGGGCGGTGCGGCTGAGCAACCGAATCTTGAAACCGGCATCGACCAGCAGCGGGGTGACGTGGCGGCCCAGTGTGCCGGTACCGCCGGTCAACAGGATGGTCGTCATGGTTCCTCCAAGCTCGGTAGTGCGGACCCGTCGGTAGGTCTTCGTAGGTATGACGATGTCCAGGGGCATGGTGTGACAGAACCGGAGAACACGCAGGTACCAGCCGGTGTGCGTGCACGAATTGTCCGTGCTTACCTCTACGATTCCCCGGGTGACCGGATACGACGACCTCGATGCCTTCGAGCACCTCGACACTTCGACACTGCCGCCGCGCCAGCAGCGGATTCTCGCCACGATTCGGGACTGGGTGGTGCGCTACGGGTACGCGCCGAACACCCGGGAAATCGGCGACGCCGTCGGGCTGCGCTCCTCGTCATCGGTCTCCAAACATCTGAAGTCCCTGGAGGACAGGGGATTTCTGCGGCGCAGCGAGACCATGTCGCGGCCGATCGACGTGCGCATGTTCCTGCGGGCGTCCGCGCCGCGGGAGCAGCGCGAGGATTCGGTGCCGGTGCCGGTCGTCGGCGATATCGCGGCGGGCACACCCATCCTCGCCGAGGAGCACGCCGACGATATGATGACGCTGCCGCGCGAACTCGTCGGGCGCGGAACGGTTTTCGGCCTGCGCGTGCGCGGCGATTCGATGATCGACGCCGCGATCTGTGACGGCGATCTGGTGGTGATCCGCAAACAACACGAGGCGCATTCGGGTGACATCGTCGCCGCGATGATCGATGGTGAGGCGACGGTCAAGGTGTATCGCCGCCGCAACGGGCACGTGTATCTGGAGCCGCGCAATCCGGCCTACGACGTCATCGATGGTGATGCGGCCGTGGTCCTGGGAAAGGTGGTCTCGGTGATGCGCCGGGTGTGAGCTCGGCGACGCGGTGTGCGGTGGCGGTGGCTCGAAAATCCGTTGTCCGAGCTAACGACCAGCTGTAGCGTCGCTTCGGTTTGTCCACCGATCAACCGAAGGAGTCGATGCCCTATGAAAGCCGTCACCGAACGCGACATCAGGTCGTCGTTCGTCAACTGTTCCAAGACGACCGCCAAGAAGTTACCCATGCCCAGGGAGTTGGACGCACAACCATGGGATGACCTGGACTTCCTCGGCTGGAGCGATCCCTCGCTGCCCGGCCGTGGCTATCTCGCTGTGCCGCAGGACGATCGCCTCATCGGGGTCGCGCTGCGCTACGAGACGGGCGGATCCGGCCGGACCCAGATGTGCGCGATCTGCCTGACCACGCACACCGGCCACGGCGTCTCGCTGATGACCGCGCACAAGGCGGGCGAATCCGGGCGTCGAGGCAATTCGATCGGTACCTATATGTGCACCGATCTCGCCTGCTCGCTCTACGCGCGCGGTAAGCGAACGCCCGCACTCGGCAACCGGTACCGGGAAGATCTCATTACCGAGGAGACGAAGATCGAGCGGGTCCGCGACAATATGACCGCCTTCGTCACCAGGCTCTTCAGCTAGTCCGTTCGCATCCGGACGCCTCGAGAAACGGAGGTAGATGCCATGCGCCGACACTCGACAACCCGCGCACTATCGCACCCCGAGTTCCGCGACACCGCACCAGAACTCGGGGTGCTCAGGATTGCGCTCCGGTTGAGACGGCCCGGACACCGGCCGGGCCACCTCATCCGGAGCGGAATCCCCGCTGCGTAGCCGATCCCGCGCCGCCGAACCCGCCAGACCAGTCGGTATTATCTGGCTAACTGTCAGCAGCGTTCCAGTTCGCGAGGGGATCGGCGATGGCGACGAGGCGGGTGTGACACGGCTGCCGCATTACGCGGCGATGCTGGCGATGGCAGGCGCCCTCCCCGGCGACGATGACCGATGGGCCTATGAGGTCAAGTTCGACGGCATTCGCGCCATCGGTTATATCGACGACGACCTGCGGCTGGTCTCGCGCAACGATAAGGACATCACCGCGGCCTGGCCCGAACTCGTGGACCTCGCACCGGCAAGTCCGAGATTCGTCGTCGACGGCGAGATCGTCGCTTTCACCGCCGACGGCCGGACCTCCTTCGAGGCGCTACAGCCACGGATGCATCAGCGCAATCCCGCCGCGATCCGCGCACTGCGGCGCACGATCCCCGCGACGTATCTGATCTTCGACCTGCTCCACATCGGCGACCGCTCCCTGATCGACCTGCCCTACCAGCAGCGCCGCCAACTGCTCGAACAACTCGGCCTGCGCGGCCCGCACTGGCAGGTTCCGCCGCGCTTGGACGGCGCCGGCGCCGATATCCTCGCCGAATCGAAACGCCTCGGGCTCGAAGGCATTCTGTGCAAACGCAGCGACAGCCCCTACCTCCCCGGTCGGCGCAGCCCACTGTGGACCAAGGTCAAGAATGTCCGCGACCAGGAAGTCGTCATCGTCGGCTGGCGCCCCGGAACCGGCAGGCGCGCGGGCAGTATCGGCTCACTCCTGATGGCGGTCAACGACAACACCGGAAATCTCGTCTATATCGGTAATGTCGGCACCGGCTTCACCCAAGCGACCCTCACCGACCTACAGTCGAAACTTCAACCGCTACAACGCAATACCCCCACGGTCTCCGCCGACATCAAGGACGCGATCTGGGTCACCCCCGAACTCGTCGGCGAAGTGACTTTCACCGAATGGACCGGCGACGGCCGCCTCCGCCACCCCTCCTGGCGCGGGCTGCGCCCGGACAAATCGCCGAACGAAGTCAAGGCGCCATTCGATTAGCGGGACGCGACCGCGACGTCATCGGCTTGCCGACAGCGCCGAGCCGCACCCATCCCGGCAATAAGAGACGCCCAGCTGACAGCGTCCATCTCGCCAGCACCTCTGCGGCACCGCACATCCTCCTGGAATGTCACATTCCGCGCCCCGCTCCTCCGGCGCGATCGGAACGGTCCGCTGGAAGGGGCGTCCTGGACCGGGCTGCCGATCGAATCACTCGGCTACGCCCGGTTTCATGCCCCTGCCGGGAGCATTACGGAACTCCGGGAGGACGACTACTTCCGCAACCGTGAGGTCGTCAGTCTGGGGGATGTTCGTCATCTCGAGTGAGGAGCGCCGATTGCGGCCGAGTTGTCCACAGGTCGGGAGTTATCAACAGACTTTTTATTTCGCCTGTTCAGCGCTGATTCCCGGCGCTGACCCGGGACTAGCGTCGCCGCCATGTCAGGACAACATGAGCGCGAGCGGATTCGGCGGCGACTGGGCGCGTTGACCGAGCGAGTCGGTGCCAGCCGAACGATCGGGGTCGGGGGTGCGGTCGATTCCGGCGGCGCCGAGTGTGCGCAGCCGCCTGGATCGGGACAGCGGTTGAGAGCCGAAAATCGGGGTGTGAAACCGGTATCGGGTTCGCGGCGCTCGGCGAACGCGGGGCGGTGGGATGACGAGAAGTTGCCCTCGTATGACCCCGAAGATGCCCGGACCGGGGACGACGGGGATGTGGTGGATGACGACGACTGGGTAGACGGGGTCGGCGAGGTGCGTACCCCGGGCTGGCTGGACGAGCCGAAGGGGCGCTACGCGTGGCGCGATCGCCTTGTGCCGCAACGACTTCGCGGGACGCGGCTGGACCCGGGCTGGCGGGGATCGGTGACGCTGGCCATGGTCGGGCTGGCGGCGGTGGTCGTCGCGTCGGTTGTCGTATTGCGTGAGCGACCGGTGGCGCAGGCGGTGCCGCCACTGTCCGCAGCGCGAACCAGCACCGCCGCGGTATCGGCAGGACTGTCGGGCCCCAGCATGGCCGCCGCGCCTGGCGCCGTATCGCCGGCCGCATCGGTAACAGCCACTTCCGCAGCGGAATTGGTGGTCAGTGTGGTCGGCCTCGTACACCGGGGCGGTCTCGTGCGCTTACCTGCGGGTTCGCGAGTCGCCGACGCACTCACCGCCGCGGGCGGTGCGAAGGACGGCGCCGACCTGAACGGCCTCAACCTGGCCCAGCGCCTCCAGGACGGTGACCAGGTACTCGTCGGTCCGAGTGGACCGAACGCGGCCCCGCCGCCGCTCGGCAGCGCAACGATCGGCGCGGGCGGACGAGCGCCGAGTGGTTCGGCATCGAATTCCGTCGCACCACGCTCATCGGCCAAAGTCGACCTCAATACCGCGACCGAAGCCGAACTCGATGCCCTGCCCGGCATCGGCCCCGTCACCGCCCACGCAATCATCGCCTGGCGCACCGCAAATGGACGATTCACCGATATCGCCCAGCTCGGTGAGGTCGACGGGATCGGCCCGGCCCGGCTGGCCCGCCTCCGCGATCAGGTGACGATATGACCGCACCCCGAGGTAGAGGTGTATCGAATCAACGCAGTCGCATAGACCGACCGGCTGGACGGCATGGCGATCGGCGGGCGATGGCGCAGGTTGATCGGCGGTCGGGTGCGGAGGTCGGTTCCACGACAGACGAGGTGGTACCGGCGCTCGATGCGCGGTTGCTGCCCGCGGCGCTGTGTTGTTGGGGAGCAACGATCGTCGCGCTGACAGCGGGGTGGGTGGCCGGTTTGGTACTGGCGTCGGCGCTGATATTGCTGGCGATCGCGCTGTGGGTGGTGCTCTTGCGTGCGCTGGCCCATCCCAGTGCGCGGTGGCGGGTCGTCGCCATTGCCACGCTGGCCGCGATGCTGCTCGGTGCCGGGTTCGCCGCGGCGGGGGCATGGCGTGCGCACCGGGTGGCGACGCATCCATTGCGGCACACCGCGGCCTCGGTGCGGGTGGTCGCGGTACCGACCGATGATCCGAAACCGGTGCGGTCCAGTGCATTCGGTGGTGAGCGGCAGTGGACGGTGCGGGCGCGACTGCGGGAGTATCAGCAGGGCGGGTCGACGGTGCGGGCCGGTGGTGCCGTGGTGATCCTCGCCTCCGGCGCGGAGTGGGGCGAGCTGCTGCCCGGCCGGGCCGTGGAGTTCCGCGCCGGACCGGAACGGCCGTGGCACCGCGATCTCACCGTCGCCACCCTGCGAGCCCAGGGACGGCCGGTCGCGGTCGGCGCGCTGCCCTGGTGGCAGCGGCTGGCCGGAGCCGTACGCACCGACCTTGCATCGGCGGCGCGGGTATTGCCCGAGCATCAGGCCGGATTGCTGCCCGCGCTGGTCGTCGGGGACACCTCCGCGCTGTCCGATGAGGTCCGCGAGGATTTCGAAACCGCTGGGCTGGAACACCTTTGCGTGGTCAGCGGCGCCAATTTCACGATTCTGCTCGCGGCGGTGCTCGGCGCGATGCGGCTGCTCACCCTCGGCCCGCGCATCGGAGCCGTGGTCGCGGCGGCGGCACTGGTGATGTTCATTGTCATCGCGCGCCCGGATCCCAGCGTGCTGCGGGCGGGCGCGATGGGTGCGATCACTCTGCTCGCGTTGATAACCGGACGCCGCAAACAAGCGTTGCCCGCACTCTGCGCGGCCGTCATCGGTCTGCTCGCAGTGTGGCCGGAATTGGCGGTGCGAGCCGGATTCGGACTGTCGGCACTCGCGACGGCCGGACTGATCCTGTTGGCGCCGAGTTGGGCGGACTGGTTGCGCGCTCGCGGCTGGTGGCGGGTCCCTGCCGAAATCGTCGCGGTATCGGCCGCCGCCTTCGTGGTGACGACACCGCTCGTGGTCGCGCTCACCGGACGGCTGAGCCTGGTCGCGATTCTCGCGAATATCCTTGTCGAACCGGTGATCGCGCCCGTCACGGTGCTCGGCGCGATCGGCACCGCGCTCGCCGCGGTCTGGCCATCGCTGGCCGAACTGGTGTTGCGCTGCGCCGAGCCGCCGCTGTGGTGGTTGCTGTTCGTCGCCGACCATGCGGCGAGGGTGCCGGGCGCGGAGATTTCGGTACCCGATGGTTCGACCGGCGGGCTGCTGGCCTGCGCGGCGGTCGTCCTCGTGCTGCTGGTATTGCGGTCCGCGCTGCTTCGGCGCTTGGCCGCCGCCGTACTGCTCGGTGTCGCGGCGGTGCTGATTCCGGTCCGGTTCTGGCATCCGGGCTGGCCACCTGGGGGTTGGGTGCTGGCCGTCTGCGATGTCGGACAGGGCGACGGGCTCGCATTGTCCGTCGGTGACCACACCGCGGTGGTCATTGACGTCGGCCCCGATCCGCGAACCATCGGCAGCTGTCTGGATCGCCTGCGTGTCAATCGGATAGCGCTGCTCGTACTGACCCATCCACACGCCGACCACATCGGCGGTCTCGCCGGTGCCGTACAGGGACGCACGGTCGATGCCCTGGCCGTCGGTCCGGGCGAACTACCGGAAGCGACGATTTCCGGACGTACCGGATCCGAACTCGCGGACGCCGGAAACCTTCCGATATCGAATACGCCGGGATCCGAGCTGGATTCGAGCAAGGCGACCCGCGAACCACCTGCCGCACGGGAGCGGCGCACGGAGGTCGGCGGGCCGGATCGAGTCGCCAGCATCGTGGCACAGGCACACATCCCGGTGCTCGAGCTGACCTCTGGATACGTATTGCGTTTCGGCGCTGTCGAATTGGACGTACTCGCACCCGCCCCACGTGAGCGTCGCCCGACGGGCACTCCCAGCGCCGACGATGCCAACGACCGCTCGATCGTCATCGCCGCCGCTACCCCCGCGGGCCGGATCCTGCTCACCGGCGATATCGAGGCCCCGGCACAACAGCGGCTGTTGCGCTCCGGTGCCGCCGTCCAAGCCGACATCCTGAAGGTTCCGCACCACGGATCTCGAACCACCACTCGGGAATTCCTAGCTGCCGTCCGGCCTCGTCTCGCACTGGTGAGCGTCGGCGCCCACAACACCTTCGGCCACCCGAATCCCGCGGTACTGGCTGAACTCGCCGACATCGGCACCCGCGTCATCCGCACCGACCGATCCGGTGACGCGGTGATCATCGGCTCCGGTCCGAACCTTCGCACCTTGACCGCACGATCGACCAAATCTTGACAGCAGGACCCCATCGATCCCCTCGGCGCGCGGTCGGGCCGGACTCCCTACCGGACTGGAGTGCGCTATCGCGGATCAGGCGGAGCGGTTGGACACCGACATCATCGCGGATCACAACCTGAACAATGGCTCGGGCCCTGGTCACGACCACCATGCGGAACGACTGCCGTGCACCACGCCGTCGACTACCGGGCATATCGCCGATGTGGTCCGGAGTGCGGGCACGAGTTGGCTGGTACGGCGGGGCACGCTGTGCGGCCTGGTGGTTGTGTCGGTCCGGGTACGTAGGATGCTCCCGTGAGCGAACGGACTGCGGCAGTGCACCTGGTGCTCGGTGATGAAGAGTTGCTGGTCGAGCGGGCCATCGCGGGGATTACCGCGCAGGTGCGGGCGGGTGCGCCGGATCCCGACGCGGTGCCCGTCGATCGGCTGCGGGCGGGTGACGCCAGTACCGCGGAACTGGCGGAGCTATTGAGTCCTTCGCTGTTCGCCGAGGATCGGGTGATCGTGCTCGAGTCGGCGGCGGATGCGGGCAAGGATGCGGTCGCGGTGATCACCGCCGCCGCCGGGGATCCGCCCGAGGGCGTGGTGCTGGTGGTGCTGCACTCCGGGGGCGGTCGGGCCAAGGCATTGGCGCCAGCGCTGCAGAAGTCGGGTGCCCAGGTGCACGATTGCGCCAAGTTGATCAAGGCGTCCGAACGGGTGGAGTTCGTGCGCGGCGAATTCCGGAATGCCGGGGTGCGGGTCTCCAGCGAGGTCGTGCAGGTGATGTTGGAGGCGGTCGGCTCGGATCTGCGGGAATTGTCCGCGGCCTGTTCGCAATTGGCTTCCGATACCGGTGGCAAGGTCGATATCGCCGCGGTGCGCCGCTACTACTCCGGCAAGGCCGAGATCTCCGGCTTCGATGTCGCGGAACTCGCGGTGGCGGGCGATCGGCCCGGCGCCATGGAGGCATTGCGCTGGGCCAACGATCGCGGCGTGCCGCATGTACTACTCGCCGACGCGCTCGCCGACTCGGTCCATACCATCGCCCGTGTCGGTTCCGCGGGCCGCGGCGACCCGTTCAAACTGGCCCAACAGTTGGGCATGCCGCCATGGAAGGTCAAAAAGGCGCAGGCCCAAGCGCGGGGTTGGAACCAGGCCAGCATCGGCACGGCCCTGCAGGTCGTCGCCACGCTGAATGCCGATGTCAAAGGCGGTGCCGCCGACGCCAATTACGCCTTGGAACACGCACTCACCCAGATCCTGGACCTGCACTCCGCAAGCTGATGCGATTCCGATCCGCCAGCGGTTCGGGAACCGGCTCCTGCGACTCCCGAAGATCGGCAACCACATCGACCAGCTGATGCGGTGGGTGTGAGTCGGGCTCGCACCCACCGCATGATGTGAAACTCAGTCGCGGCCTTCGACTTTCAGGTCGCCGAAGGTCACTCCGCGGGTCATCGGACGGGCCAGCATGTCGTGCGGGAAGCCCAGCTCGATCGCGCTGGCCGCTTGCAGTTGTTCCAACTGCGCCGCATCGAATTCGACCTCGAGCGCACCGAGGTTGTCCTCCAACTGCGCGGAGGTGCGCGCGCCGATGATCGGTGCGGTCACCCCGGGATTGCGCAGGGTCCAGGCGAGTGCCACCTGCGAGGGCGTCTTACCCAGTTGTGCCGCAACATCTTTCACCACATCGGCAATGGCGAGCCCGCGTTCGGTGAGCGAGCCGTTGGCGGCGGCCACATTCTTGCGGGTGCCCTCGGGCGAGCCCGCGGCGTCATGATCGAGATCGGCGCGGCTGTACTTGCCGGTGAGCACGCCGCTGGCCAGCGGCGACCACGGCACCACGCCGAGTCCGAGTTCGCGTGCCATCGGAATGAGTTCGCGTTCAACGGTCCGCTCGATCAGGCTGTATTCGATCTGCAGTGCGATCAGCGGCGACCAGCCGCGCAGATCGGCAATGGTCTGCATGCGCGCGATCTGCCAGGCCGGTGCGTCGGAGATGCCGACGTAGAGCACCTTGCCCGCGCGGACCAGATCGTCCATGGCGCGGAGGATCTCCTCGACCGGGGTCAGGAAGTCCCAGGCGTGCAGATACAGCAGATCGATGTAGTCGGTGTTCAGCCTGCGCAGGCTGGCCTCCACTGAGCCGACCATGCTCTTGCGGTGGTTACCGCCGGAGTTGGGATCGCCGGGCCGCCGCAGCATCGTGTATTTCGTTGCCAGCACCAGACTTTCGCGATTATCGGCGCTGAACTCACCGAGCAGCTGCTCCGAGGTGCCGTTGGTGTATTGGCTCGCGGTATCGATGAAGTTGCCGCCGCGCTCGACGTAGGTGTCGAAGATCTTGCGGGCCTCGTCCTTATCGGCGCCCCAACCCCAATCGGCGCCGAATGTCATGGTCCCCAAGGACAGCGGAGACACCCGAAGACCCGAACGGCCGAGCAGCCGGTAGGTATCGAGGGTGCGTGCTCCGGACATGTCATGCTCCTGTCATTCGTACTTCGTTTCCGTTGCGATCAAGTCTGGAGCGATTCGAGACCATGGGTAAGGGAAGGTTCATCCTGGGAAAGTCAGTCCTACCCAGCCGTAAGATCGAGGCGATGACCAGCACCGTGAAGGCGACACAGCGGGGCGAGCACAGGCCTGACGGCGGTGGCTCGCGTGACCATGCCGGGTCGGGCAGCGCCGAGAATTGGGCTCAGGCCCTCGCGGACTTTCTGCGCGCCCGGCGCGAGCGACTGAATCCGGGCGATCTCGGTCTGCCCGCACGCAAACACGCGCGGCGCACCCCGGGTTTGCGTCGCGAGGAGGTCGCCGAACTGGCGGGGGTGAGCACCGACTACATCGTTCGGTTGGAACAGGGGCGGGGCCTGCGCCCGTCCGCTGACGTCCTGGAGGCGCTCACCCGCGCCCTGCGCCTGGACACCGACGAGCGCGCCTATCTGTTCGATCTGGCCCAGCAGCGGCAGCCGAATGCAGGGAAACCGAGCACCGTCCCCGCGCCCGCACTGGCGATGCTGGTGCGCGATCTGTCGCCGCTGCCCGCGATGCTGGTCAACCACCGCTACGACATCCTGGCGTGGAATCCGGAGATGGCCGGCCTGATCGTCGACTTCGGCGCCCTGCCACCGCGGCAGCGCAACACCATGTGGCTATGCCTGATGGATCCCGCGCTGCGCGACTTCTATGGTGAGCGCGATCGCGTCATTCGCGAGGGCATCGCCGACTTGCGCGCCGCGTGGGCGGCCCACCCCGACGATCAGGAACTGGCCGATCTGGTCGCCGAGTTCACCGCCCGCAGCGAGGAGTTCGCGCAGGCCTGGGCCAGGCACGACGTCAAGGTCCATGGCCGCGGGCAGAAGCCACTGCGGCACCCTCGGGTCGGCCCACTGGTCGTCAATTATGAAGTGCTCATGCCGCTGCAGGATCCGGACCAGCGCATCATCATCTATCGCGCGGCCGATGCGGACTCCCAGGACGCTCTGGATCGCCTGTGTGCCGACCTGGAGTGAGAGCACTACCCCCGTCAGATCATCCGCACCCGCTCGGTGCGGGTGCGGATGCGGATGCGCGGGGGATTACTCGACCGAGCTGAGAACTAGCTCGATATCCTCTTCCGGCTCCTCATAGCGGCCCTCCCATTCCTCGTAGACCGGAATCTCCTCGTCCCGGGTGACGATCCACTCCAGCGAGTAGCCGCCTTCCTCATCGGGGACCATGACGTTCTCGATCTTCAGTCCGATGCCTAGGACCTCGGCGGCGCGAATGACATCCGGGAGATCTTCGGAGCGAACCGGCGTCTGATTGGCGTACACGGTAACCATGCGCCGAATCGTAGCGGGAACCTCCGACATGTGGCTGCCCGATCCGAATCCGGCTCGAGGAGTGGGATGCGGCAATGGCCCGGCGCGGTCGCCGCCCCGCGTTTCTCTACCGATTTGCCAGGGCAGTCTCGATGACATGGCACCTATTGGGGTCGTTCCGCTCAACGCCCAGGGAACGGCCTTGCCGCCGCAGCTGAAGTTTGCTGAACGATTGCAGTAAACATGCGAATCGGTATGTTTCGCGCCGGACCCGCCGCGCCGGCAGCTCGAGAAAGTGATCCTCGCAATAGTCGATCGGGGACGACAAAAGCCGCCGTGGTCATCGAGGCCACGACGGCTGCGTCAACGTATGAGGTGGTACCGCAGCGGTACCGATGCGATCAGAGCTTGTTCAGCGCCAGCGCGAGGGCCGACTTCTTGTTGGCGGCCTGGTTGGCGTGGATGACGCCCTTCGAGGCGGCCTTGTCCAGCTTGCGGCTGGCGAAGACCAGCTGCTCGGCGGCCTTTTCCTTATCGCCGGCGGCAGCGGCCTCCCGGAAGCTGCGGATCGCGGTGCGCAGCCCGGACTTGACCGACTGGTTGCGCTTGCGCGCCGCCTCGTTGGTGCGGATCCGCTTCATCTGGGACTTGATGTTGGCCACGCCTGTTTCCTCGTGTTCCTGTCGCTGAGTGGACTGTGCTGAAAAGTTCGCGAGCGCGCGTTGATAACCGGAGTGATCGGGTAACGCAGCGCCGAAGATCGAGGGTACCAGCCGCCGCGTCGCACACGAAATCACGACAACTCGACATGCGAAATCGCCACCGCGCGAACGGTTCGATCGGCAACGTCACCGACCGTAGTAATTGGGCGGAAACCAGGAGTGATGCAAGAAATTTACCTGCGTCTCACACTGCATCGGTGCTGCGTGTAGCACGATTTTTGCATGACTCCCGCTTCACCGCCACGTTCGGCTCGATCTCTTGCGCCGACGCGTGCCCGGTCGAACGGGCATGCGAATGGCAACGGTCGAGCAACTACTTGGGGACTGTTCGACGGGTACGGCCCCGGTCGGTACGCGGATGCCTTCGACGAGATGTTCGACGGCCAGGGTCGGGTGCGCCAGCCCTACCGGGGCATCTTCTCGGCGCTGGCGCCCATCGATGTGGCCGATCTCGCGGCCCGCTCCGACGCGCTGGACCGCGCCTTCATCGATCAGGGCATCACCTTCTCGCTGTCCGGACAGGAGCGGCCCTTCCCACTCGATCTGGTGCCCCGGGTGATCGCGGCCGCCGAATGGGCCAAGCTGGAGCGCGGGATCAAGCAGCGGGTGACCGCGCTGGAACTGTTCCTCGCCGACGTCTACGGCGAGCAGAACATCCTGCGCGACGAGGTCATCCCGAAGCGGCTGGTGACCTCATGTCAGCACTTCCATCGCGAGGCCGCCGGACTGGTGCCGCCCAACGGGGTGCGCATCCACGTGGCGGGCATCGACCTGATCCGCGACGAACGCGGCGATTTTCGGGTGCTGGAGGACAATCTGCGCTCGCCGTCCGGGGTCTCCTATGTCATGGAGAACCGGCGCACCATGGCCCGGGTCTTCCCGGACCTTTTCTCCTCGCACCGGGTCCGCGCGGTCGGAGACTATCCGACCCATCTGTTGGCCGCGCTGCGCGCTTCGGCCGCACCGAACGAGGCCGATCCGACGGTCGTGGTGCTGACGCCGGGCGTCTACAACTCGGCCTACTTCGAACATTCGCTGCTGGCCAGGCAGATGGGGGTGGAATTGGTCGAGGGCCGCGACCTGTTCTGCCGCGACAATGTCGTCTATATGCGGACCACGGCGGGCGAGCGCCAGGTCGACGTGATCTACCGGCGCATCGACGACACCTTCCTGGACCCGATGCACTTCCGGCCCGATTCGGTGCTCGGCGTCGCCGGACTGGTGAATGCCGCGCGCGCGGGCAATGTGGTCATCTCCAGCGCGATCGGCAATGGCGTCGGCGATGACAAGCTGACCTACGCGTATGTGCCGACGATCATCGAGTACTACCTCGGCGAGAAGCCGGTGCTGCCCAATGTCGACACCTATCGGTGCTGGCTCGACGAAGAGCGCGAAGAGGTGCTCGATCGCCTCGATGAACTGGTGATCAAGCCCGTCGAGGGCTCCGGCGGCTACGGCATCGTCATCGGACCGGTGGCCACGCCACGGGAGTTGGAGGCGACCCGGCGCAAGATCAAGTCGGATCCGCGGGGCTGGATCGCGCAGCCGGTGGTGCAGCTGTCCACCGTGCCGACCAAGATCGGCAGCGCGCTGGTCCCGCGCCACGTCGACCTGCGGCCGTTCGCGGTCAACGACGGTGACGACATCTGGGTGCTGCCGGGCGGTCTGACCCGGGTGGCATTGCCGGAGGGTTCGCTGGTGGTCAATTCCAGTCAGGGCGGCGGCAGCAAGGACACCTGGGTGCTGACCGGGCGTACCTCACCCGCCGACCGTGAGCTCGCTGGCGAGGAGTTGGTCAGCGATCCGCCGCAGTCCGACCAGCGCGAGCTGGGCCGGGAATTGACCGCGGCGCAGGCGAATCAGCAACAGCAGCAGCAACAGCAGGAACAGCAGCAGCAACAGCAGGAACAGCGGCAGCAACAGCAGGAACAGCGGCTGGGATCGATGTGGCAGCGGCAAAGCGGATCGACCGGGCAGCAACAGGGCGCGGTGATGCGCTGATGCTGGCCCGCAATGCCGAATCCCTGTACTGGATCGGAAGATACGTCGAACGCGCCGACGACACCGCTCGCATCCTGGACGTCGCGGTGCACCAGCTGCTCGAGGACGCCACGGTGGATCCGGACCGCACTTCGCGAGTCCTGTTGCGGGTATTGGGGATCGAACCGCCCGATGTCGAACTCGATGTCTGGTCGGTGACCGACCTCGTCGCGTTCAGCCACGCCCACGGCAATTCCATCGTCGATTCGATTGCCAATGCCCGCGAAAACGCCAGGGGCGCACGCGAAGTCACCTCCAGCGAGATGTGGGAGTGCCTCAACGCCACTTTTATCGGACTCACCGCGACCGAGAAGGCCGCCCGCAGCCTCGGCCCGCACGAATTCTTCCACTACATCAAGGACCGGGCGGCAATGTTCGCCGGACTCTCCGATTCCACCCTCAGTCGCGACGACGGCTACCGTTTCCTCTTGCTCGGCCGCTCCATCGAACGCGTGGATATGACCGTACGCCTGCTGCTTTCGCGCGCGGGCGACCGCACCTCATCACCGGCCTGGGTGACCGTACTGCGCTCGGCGGGCGCGCACGACACCTATCTGCGCACCCATCGCGGCGCGCTCGACGCCAATCTGGTCGCCGAATTCATCCTGCTCGACCGGCTCTTCCCGCGTTCGGTCTTCCATTCGGTGCGGGTGGCCGAGACCTGCCTCGCCGAACTCGATCAACGCCCGAGCAGCCGGGTCGGCGCGCGCCACGAGGCGCAGCGGCTGCTCGGCCGGGCCCGCAGCGAACTCGAATTCCTCCCGCCCGGTGCGCTTCTGGAGGATCTGCAGAACCGCCTGCTCTCACTGCAGAAGACCTGCCGTGAGGTCAGCGAGGCGATCGCATTGCAGTACTTCCACGCCGCGCCGTGGGTGGCGTGGACCGATCTGCGCAGTAGTCACGATAACCATGCGCAGGTGGAGGGAGAGCTGTGAGCTGGCGGATCAGGGTGGTGCACACCACCGGTTATGTATACGACGCTTCGGTTACCAGGTCGTTCAATGAGGCGCGGCTGACCCCGCGTGCGGACAGCAGGCAGAACGTCATCCTGAACCGGGTCGAGACGGTGCCGTCCACCCGTTCCTACCGCTACACCGACTACTGGGGCACCGCGGTCACCTCCTTCGATCTGCATGCGCCGCATACCGAATTGGAGGTCACCGGGTCATCGGTGGTGGAGACCGAACCGTTCGCTGGTCCGGCCGAGGAGCTGTCCTGGGAGGAGTTGCGCTCCGAACACATCCGTGACCGGTTCGACGAAATGCTCTCGCCTACTGCCTATGTGCCGCAGGACAAGAAGCTGGCCGCGGTCGCGCGGCAACTCGCCCGCGGAGTGCCGCCCGCGAAGGCCGTTGTGCGCGCGGCCGAATGGGTGCACGCCGAAATGAACTACATCGCGGGGACCACTTCGGTGCACACCTCGGCCGTACAGGCCTTCGCCGATCGCCAGGGCGTTTGCCAGGATTACGCGCATTTGACGCTGGTGTTGTTGCGCAGCATGGGGATTCCGAGCCGCTATGTTTCTGGATATCTGCACCCCAATCCCGCCGCCGAGATCAATACGACGGTCGCCGGGCAGTCGCACGCCTGGATCGAGGCGTGGACCGGCGCGTGGTGGGGCTACGACCCGACCAACAATATCGCCATCAATGAACAGCACATATCCGTCGGCATCGGCCGCGACTACGCGGATGTGCCGCCGCTGAAGGGCATCTTCTCCGGCGGTGGCTCGACCGATCTCGAGGTCGTCGTGGAGATCACCCGTCTCGCCTAGCGTCGCTATCGCTGGCGCGTCGCTCGAATAGGTCGGCACCCGCGCGGGGCGTTGTAGTGCTCACCGGTCTCGCGTAACGTCCATTTCACATCAGCCGTGATTTTCGTAGCAGGTCCCAGGCAGATCCCCGTGACCGCGGGGATGACCCTCTCGGAAGGTGGCGCGTATGTCTCCCACTGCTCAGGAAGTCGTCGAGGAAGTCACCGAACTGGAGCCGACGCCGGAGCCCAAGAAGTGGGCGGCCGAGGCGTTGGGCACCTTCGTCCTGGTTATCGGCGGTGTCGGCACCGCTGTGCTGGCCGGTGAGCGCGTCGGCGCACTCGGGGTGGCATTCGCATTCGGACTGTCCCTGCTGTTCCTGATGTATGCGATCGGACCGGTCTCGGGCTGCCACGTGAATCCGGCCGTGACCGTCGGACAGCTGCTGATGGGCAGGCTCTCGGTGATCTCCGCGGTCGGCTATGTGATCGCACAGCTGATCGGCGGATTCCTGGCCGGGCTGGTGCTGTTCGCGATCGCCAAGAACCTGCCGTCCTACGACCGCGCGGTCAATGGGCTCGGCGCGAACGGCTGGGGTAAGCACAGCCCGTCCGCGGTGCGCGGTCCACTGGGGCAGGTGGTGATCCAGAACGGGTACGGCCTATCGGCCACGATCATTGTCGAGGTCATGCTGACCGCGCTGCTGGTCTTCGTGGTGCTGGCCTCGACCGACCAGATCTCCGATATCCCACAGGCCGGACTGTCGATCGGTCTCACGCTCACCGTCATCCACCTGATCTCGATCCCGGTGGACAACACCTCGGTGAACCCGGCCCGCAGCCTCGCCGTCGCCTTCTACCAGGACGGCGCTGGTCCCCAGGTCTGGGCATTCATCGTCTTCCCGCTGATCGGTGGCGTACTCGGCGCACTGGTCTACGGCGTGCTGTTCGGCCGCTCCCGCGAGATGGTCTCCTGATCCCGATCTGCCCGGCGAGCTGAATCCCTATGCCGCCGGGCGCTTTTCGGCTCCGGCATCGCAGGTCAGGGCGAGCAGTGCGGGCAGCGGGAACAGTAGTAGGAACAGGTTGGGCACCCACCAGAGTGGGCTGAAATCCGCACGCAACGTCCAGAATGCGATGGCTTGCAGTCCGGCCACGCTGGTCAAGGTCAGCGAGACGGTCATCAGCGTGCGCCAACCGGGTGCGCGACACAGGCTGGCGAGCCCGGTGCCGCTGGCCGCGAGATCGAGCAGCACGAACGAGTTGTTCCAATCGGTCAGTATCGGATCGGTGTAGTCCTTATAGGCCCATTCGGGCGGGATGACGTGCGCGAAGGCGATCGCCCAGTAGAGCAGGAAGCCGACATCGGTGATCAGCATGGCGATCTTCGTCGGCCTGAGAACCCGATTCATGATGGCACCCGATTCCCCATCAGTACCAGGCGTATTCGGCGCACAGACGATGCGCGACCGAGTCGAAGGTCTTGCGCGCCAGGATCGCGCCCTCGCGGCGGATGCCGTCCTCCGGCACGTCGAGGACCCGGTCCAGGCGGACCCAGCTCGGTCTGCCCTCGTGATCCCAACTGCCGCTGCCGATTCCGATCCAGTTCCGGTCGTACGCGCGCTCCGGATTCGATGACAGCATCAGGCCGAGCAGGGTCCTGCGATCGCGCCCGACGACGAGCACCGGGCGATCCTTGCCGTTATTCGGATCCTCCTCATAGGGCACCCAGGTCCACACGATCTCGCCGGGATCGGCGCGCCCGTCCAATTGCGGGCAGTAGACGATCTGCCTGGCCCGCTCGCCCGTCGGCACCGGGGTCGAGGCGGCCGGACGAATCGCCACCGCGGGCGCCTTGCGGGTCGCCAGCGAGCCGACGGCACGTTCGAGCAATGACGAACGCTGCAGCTTGTCGACCAGCTTCGGTCCCTGCTCCTTGACGATCTTGGGACTCTGCGCCTTCGCGATGAGGCCTAGCTGCTTGCCGATCGAGTTCCAACTTCGGGCCATCCTTGGATGGTAACGGCGCGGTCTCGTGTTCTCATCCGCACCGCTTACCGGTTGGTAGCGCTATCGGTGTGCGGTTCGCGGTCGCGGTCATGGTGACGTGCGCGCGGACGATTCGCGCATCATGCTCCGCTGTGTTGGTGTGTCCGTAGCGAAAACGGTTGCAGCACCGGATATCTGCTGACGGAGACGGTATCGAGGTCGCGATCGGCGCCGATCCGCGCGACCGAGTCCAGCATGCGTCGTACCCGATTCTGAAACTCGGCCGCGTCGCGCGTGTCGTACCAGACCATCGGATCGGTGAGCGCCGCCGCCGGAAACTGTTCCTCGACAATGGCATCGATGGCGGGCGCGTCCGGTGTGATCGCCCGGACCACCACGTTCTGGGTATAGCCGAAGGTCGACTGCGTCTCGATGGCCACTTCGGTGTGTTCGTGCTGCCAGCGTCGCAGCCATTCCTCGGGGGTGAGTTCGGCGGGGCGGCGCAGGAAGGCCAGATTGCCGAAGCCCTCGGTGCGTGCCGGGACCGCATCGTCGAGCCGCAGCGGCACGGACTCGGTCACCAGGTAGCCGTGTGTCGCCGTGGCGCCGGCACCGAGGATCTCCGCCGCGGTGGTGGCCGCGCGACCGTAGCTCTGTTCGACCCAGATGGTGACGACCGCGGCGATCGGCGGATCCAGCGTGACCATGCGCATCAGTGCGCCCTGGACCGCCGCATCGCGCACATAGACGGTGACACCCGCCGCCCCGAGGTCGACCAGGCGCGCGGCCACGGTGGTGCGCAGCGATTCGCACCATGAGTCGGTCGCGTCCGAATCGGACCGGCGCAGAACGAAGACCAATTTCTCCACACGCCGAACCTAAGGCCGCGAAACTGCCGGTGTGCGGGATTGGTCCGATTGCCGGGACGGATTCGGCGATGTCGCGCAACCCGGTTCGCCGCGCGCGCATTCTCCGCTAGAGTCTGCGAAATTCGTCGTGCGGAAGGTATCCAGCTGTGCAGCCGCAGGTCTTTCCGGGAACCTACGAGGACGGACACGGTATCGAGCGCATCGTGTGGCGGATCGGGCCATCGCGGCACTGGGGTCCGAACCGCTTCGATATCCGAACCGTGATCCGGGGCGTCCCCGTGGCGGGTCCGGATTTCGACGCACTCGGTCCCTATGACCGGGGTGCCGCGGTTCGGGTCGGGCTGCCCATCGATGAATGGGATGCCATCTCCGGCTGCGCCTTCTCCGGCGAGTTGCCCGCCACGGTGCAGGTGGGCGGCGAGCGGCGACCCGGTCCGATCCATTTCCGGCTGACACTTCCGCCCGGTGGGACCGGTGAGTCACTGCAGCTCGCCGTCGAGATCGATGGGCAGACCTATCAGGCCACGGACCGGTACTTCGAGGACGCGCTGTTTCGACTCGGACAGCAGTTTCCCGATGACGTCCGCTTGGTCTCCTGCATGACGTGCCTGTTCTCCGACTACTCGCCATACGGTCACGGCCTGACCGGCATGTGGTGTCATCGCGAGGCCAGGGACAAATACCTCGCGGTCCGCTCCAAGGACGACTATTTCGAGGTGCCGGTCACCGAGCAGGTACCCGAGACCTATCTGTGCGCAGACTACGAGCGCCGCATCCCCGGCACCGGCTATCGCGGCTGAAAGAGCGGTTCGGAACGCAGAACGGTGCACCGCTGACAAGGTCTTTACCGTGCGCATGGGACGATGGACGGCAGTTTGCCGATACCCATGAGGAGTGGAGTGCCCGCCAGCTTCGCCGACACGACGTTCACCGATCCCGCCCGGATCCGGAACTTCTGCATCATCGCGCACATCGACCATGGCAAGTCGACGCTGGCCGACCGCATGCTGCAACTGACCGGAGTGGTCGAGGAGCGGGCGATGCGCGCCCAGTACCTGGACCGAATGGATATCGAGCGCGAGCGCGGCATCACCATCAAGGCCCAGAACGTGCGACTGCCCTGGCAGGTCGACGGCACCGACTACGTACTGCACCTCATCGATACGCCCGGTCACGTCGACTTCACCTATGAGGTGTCGCGCGCGCTCGAGGCGTGTGAGGGCGCGGTGCTGCTGGTCGACGCGGCGCAGGGCATCGAGGCGCAGACGCTGGCGAATCTGTACCTGGCGCTGGACAAGGATCTGACGATCATCCCAGTGCTCAACAAGATCGATCTCCCGGCCGCGGATCCGGATCGCTACGCGGGCGAGATCGCGCACATCATCGGCTGCGAACCCGAGGATGTGCTGCGGGTCTCCGGTAAGACCGGTGTCGGTGTGCCGGAACTGCTGAACAAGGTCATCGAGGCGGTGCCAGCGCCGGTCGGTGATCCGGACGCACCGGCCCGCGCCATGATCTTCGACTCGGTCTACGACACCTACCGCGGCGTGGTCACCTATGTCCGGGTGGTGGACGGCAAGATCATTCCGCGCGAGAAGATCAAGATGATGTCCACCGGCGCGACGCACGAACTGCTCGAGGTCGGCATCGTCTCCCCGGAACCCAAACCCACCCAGGGTCTCGGCGTCGGTGAGGTCGGCTATCTGATCACCGGCGTGAAGGATGTGCGCCAGTCGAAGGTCGGCGATACCGTGACCTCCGCGCGCGCCGGTGCGACCGAACCGCTCACCGGCTACCGCGAGCCGCGCCCCATGGTGTACTCCGGTCTCTACCCGGTCGACGGCTCGGACTACCCGGACCTGCGCGACGCGCTGGACAAGCTCCAGCTCAACGACGCCGCACTGACCTACGAGCCGGAGACCTCGGTGGCCCTCGGCTTCGGCTTCCGGTGTGGATTCCTCGGTCTGCTGCATATGGAGATCACCCGCGAGCGGCTGCAGCGCGAATTCGATCTGGACCTGATCTCCACCGCGCCCAACGTGGTCTACAAGGTGGAGATGGAGGACGGCGCCGAACACGTCGTCACCAATCCCTCGTACTGGCCGGAGGGCAAGGTCCGGCATGTGTACGAGCCGGTGGTCAAGTGCACCATCATCTCGCCGAGCGAATTCATCGGTTCGATCATGGAACTGTGCCAGGCGCGTCGCGGTGAGCTCGGCGGTATGGACTACCTGTCCGAGACCCGCGTCGAACTGCGCTACACCATGCCGATGGCCGAGATCATCTTCGACTTCTTCGACTCGCTGAAATCGCGCACCCGCGGCTATGCCAGCCTCGATTACGAGGAGGCGGGTGTGCAGGAGTCGGCGCTGGTGAAGGTGGACATTCTGCTGCAGGGCGAGGCGGTGGACGCGTTCTCGGCGATCGTGCACCGCGATGCCGCCCAAGCCTACGGCCACAAGATGACCACCAAACTGCGCGAGCTCATCCCGCGCCAGCAGTTCGAGGTGCCCATCCAGGCCGCCATCGGCTCGAAAATCATTGCCCGCGAAAACATCCGCGCCATCCGCAAGGACGTCCTCGCCAAGTGCTACGGCGGTGACATCAGCCGCAAGCGCAAACTGCTCGAGAAGCAGAAGGAAGGCAAGAAGCGCATGAAGACGATCGGCCGCGTCGACGTTCCCCAGGAAGCCTTCGTAGCCGCGCTGTCCTCGGACGCCGCCGCCGACAAGCCCAAGGGCCAGAAATAGGCTCGCTACCGCGGCGCCGACCGGCAAACAGCGGGATAATGCCCCATAGGGAACGACTGTGAGGCAGGATCCGTTGTCTGGTGGGCAGAAACCGAGGAGGCGGGCTGTGACTGCGGTACACGGGGACCCGATACTCACGTCGGAGGAAGGCCCCATCCGCACAACCGAGTTCGAGTCGATCGCTCGTGCCGTCGATCGCGAGACCGAGGGCGTGCAGGTTGAACTCATCGGCGGACGACTGGGGGTCAAACGAGTGCCCGATGGCGACCATGGCCGGATACTCAACTGGCTGCTCCTGCTGCTGATGCCGTTGAATCCGGGGCTGTTTCTGCATGTCATCGGGCAGGGTTTGGCCGTTGGGTCCTACCGCAAGGGGCGAGCACGACCCGACGGCATTCTGGCGCCACCCGATGCGTTCGCTGGGGCCGGTGAGTGGGCATCGCCTGATGCCGTCGTGATGACAGTGGAAGTCACTTCTCATGATTCGGACACCAACCACCGCGATCGAGTCGAGAAGCCGATCGCCTACGCGCGAGCTGGGATTCCGATCTATCTGCTCATCGATCGCGAGGCTGGCAAGGTTGTCGTGCACAGCCAGCCTGATGAGGACGGCTATCAGGACTTGCACAGCTATGCGTTCGGGCGCGCGGTGAGTCTTCCAGAGCCGGTGGGCGTCACCTTCGATACCGAATCGCTCAAAGACATGGGTGACTGAGTCTCAACTGGGTTTCCGAGCGGCGATTCGCACGCGCAGACGGACGCCGCCCAATGGGCTGCGGTCGAGTTCGGCTGTGCCGGTATGGAGTTCGGCCTGTTGGCGGACGAGGGCGAGGCCCAGGCCGGAGCCGGGGGAGCCTGGGCCTTTGGTGAAGCGGTCGAAGGCGGTGGGGCGGAGGGCTTCGGGGATGCCGGTGCCGTCGTCATCGATGATGATCTCGACTTGGGCGGGTGCATCGGAGGCGTTGTGGGGGAAGGCATTCGGATCGGCGAAGCTTGCGTCACCTGGGCTTGTAGCGGCGGTGCTCGGACCGGTATCGCCTGACACAGCCGAGGTCGGCTCAGTAGGGCTGGCCTCGGCGGTGCTCGGATCGCAGCATCGGGCAGCGATGGTGATGGTGCGCGCGTGACCGTGCTGAACGGCGTTGGCGACGGCGTTCGTGACGATCAGCATGAGCCCGCCCGGTAGGCCGGTCAGCGTGGTCGGGGCGCATTCGGTGAGGTCGATATGTGCGTCGGGATGTCGGCGGCGCGCATCTTGTACCGCGCGGTCGAGGGTTTCGCAGAGTTCGAAGGGCTCGAAGGCGTCGGATTCGGTGAGTTCGCCGACCGCGAGTCGTTCCAGATCGGTCAGGGTGTTCTCGATGTGGCGCTCGGTGAGCAGCACGTCGGCGAGTACCGCGCGCTGCTGCTCGGCGGGTAATTCCTTGGTGGCCAGGACTTCCAGGTCGGTGCGCATCGCGGTCAGCGGTGTGCGCAGCTCATGGGCGCAGACCGCGGCGAAGTCCCGGGCGCTGGCCAGCGCGCGATTGGTGGCACCGTGCGCGGCCTCGAGCCGCGCCAGCATTCGGGTGATGGCGTCGGAGAGTTCCTCGGCCTCACGCGCGCCGCGGCCGGACAATGGCGGCAGTTTCTCCAGGGTGTCGATGCCGTGTGTGGCGGTGGCCAGTTTCCGCAGCGGTCGGGCGGCGTAACCGGCCAGGAACCAGCCGAGCGCGGCGGCCAGCAGTACGCCGCCGACCGCGACCGACAGGCCGGCCAGTTGACTGCGCCGGATCGCCGAGTCGACGGCGGCGCGGTTCGGGCGCAGCACCACGGCGAGCCCGGGCGCTCCGGCGACCGGGGCGACGGCGTTGTCGGCGAACTGGACCACATGCGGCGGAGCAGTCGGAAGTGGTATCGGCGCAATGTCTTCCGGTAAGGGCAGCGGGGGCAGTGCATCGAGCGGCAGACCGGGAGACGCCACGATATCCGCGGGCCGCGCGACCCGGACGTTCATCGTCGACACCGTCTGATCCAGCTGGCGTGAACTCGCGGTGGTGAGCAGCGCGAAGTACGCGACCCCGAGCACGACCGCCACCAGCGCGGCGACCACGCCCGACACCAGCGCCACCCGGGCGCGCAACGATAACGACACCTTCGGCGTCTTCACTTTTCGGCTCCAGGCGATCCGCCATCGCTCATGATTCCACCTCACTCGCGGTCGATTCCGCTGTGCGCGGGGGCGCATTCTGCTTTCGGGTTCGCTCGCGGAGGTTCATTCTTGGCTCCACGTCGTGGTGCGGGGCTTCGTTGTGCGTGGGGTGCGTTTTTCGGGTTCGCTCGCGGAGGTTCATTCTTGGCTCCACTTCGCGGTGCGGGGCTTCGTTGTGCGTGGGGTGCGTTTTTCGGGTTCGCTCGCGGAGGTTCATTCTTGGCTCCACTTCGCGGTGCGGGGCTTCGTTGTGCGTGGGGTGCGTTTTTCGGGTTCACTCGCGGAAGTTCACTCTCGACTCCACCTCACCGGACCGGGCTTCGCTGTGCGTGAGGTTTGCGTTGGGGCATTCGCCGATGTCGACTCACGCTTCCTCCCGCAGTACGAAACCCACTCCGCGCACGGTGTGGATGACCCGCGGGGCGCCGTGCGTCTCCAGCTTCCGCCGCAGATAGGAGACGAACACATCCACCACATTGGTGTCGGTGGTGAAGTCGTATCCCCAGACCGCGGACAGGATCTGCTCGCGGCTGAGCACGATGCCGGTGTTGTCGGCCAGCAGCGCGAGCACCTCGAATTCTCGTTTGGTCAGCTCCACCTGCTGTCCGCTGGCGAACACCCGATGTCCGGCCCGATCGATCCGCACCTGTCCGACCTGGCGGTGGCCGTCGCCGGAGGGCTGGACGGCCGCGGGCCGACGGCGCAGCAGTGCGTGCAGCCGGGCGACCAGCTCACCGAGGTCGAAGGGTTTGGTCAGGTAGTCGTCGGCGCCGCGCTCCAGGGCGGCGATGCGATCGCTGACCGCGGTACGGGCGCTGAGCACGCAGATCGGAATGTCGTTGCCCATTGCGCGCAATGCCGTAACCACGCCCGCACCATCGAGATTCGGCATATTCACATCGAGCACCATGGCGTCCGGTTCGGTGCGGTGGACCATGGCCAGCGCCTCGGCGCCGTCACCCGCGGTGACCACCTCGAAGTCGGACAGTTCGAGCCCGCGCCGCAGCGACGCGAGAACTCGAACCTCATCGTCGACGACCAAGATGCGCTGTCCACCCGTCATCCGGCCAACCCCCTCGTCGAATCGCTGCCGCCATGGGGCCACGATAGAGCCGCCGCGCGGTCAGCCGCCGCTGCTGCCGGTCTGCGCCGGTTGCGCGGGGTGGACCTGCACGGCGCCGGGCCCGCGTTCGATGATCACGTGCTGACCACCGGGCTGTGCGGGGCCGACGATGCCCGGTCCGGACGGATCGATATCCGGGCAGTCGGGCAGCGCGGCGCCGGGTGGCAGCGGTGCTGCCGGAACGACGACATGCGGCCCCGGCCCGCCCTGTATCACCACGTGCGGGTCGCCGGGAGCGATCAGCACACATGTCACGGTCGGGCCGCCGCCCGGCTGCGGTGGCTGGGCCGAGGCGGCGCCCGCGACCAGCGTGGCCGCGGTGGCGGCGAATGCCGTTCCGGTGACAATGGCGACAGTGCGGGCTCGGCCGCGGCCGAGGGGTGCGGTCATGATGCGATCTCCTTCGCGTCGGGTGCCGGGTCATCCCGGCGAGATCGACGCTAGGGAGCCGAACTTCACCGTCTCTTGAGCAATCATTAGAGATCTCTTGCAGCGCATCGAAAGGGCTATACGGGTCGCCACCGACGAGTTAGTGTCGTCGGCAAGCCGCACGGCGCGGTTCGGAGTGCACGATCGGGTCCAAATGACGACGCCTGCACCCGGTTTCGGATGCCCGCAGAATCAGGGCTTCCGTTCTGGTTTCCCCAATGGCAAGGTTGTGTTGCTTGTCACAGTCGCATTCTTTGCGGACCTGCAGAATGTGACAGTTGGGTTTTCCGGAATATCGTTAAGTGATCTTCACTCGGTCTGCCCGGCGTGGTGAGGATGCTGGAAACCTGAGAGTGGAGCTTGCATGACGAGTGACCTGCCCTTCGACAGCGATGACACCGATGCTGACGACCGTGCGGGAGATACCGCCTATCGCGTCGCCACCGGCGTCGCGCGGGTAGCGAGGGCGGGCGCGTACGTCACCGGTGGCGCCCTGGTCGCTGCCAACGGCGGCACCGCGCCCGCGCATCCCGGTGGGCAACGGCTCGACAGCTGGATCTCGGCCTACTCTCGTGATCCCGATGCGGACGCGCCGAGCCCGGTGGTGACCTTCCCGGATCCGGATCCGAATTCGGTACCGCCCGCGCCGATTCACGCGCAGACGCCGACACCGCGTGATATCGGCGTCAATGCTCCGTTCACCATCCCGAACGCGCCGAACTCCGGTCTGCACATCGGCCCGCCGCCGCAGCAGCACACGCCGCAGCCGTGGCAGGACGCCGCCCACGGCAACGGCCACCAGCCAGGACTCGGCCTCGGTACCGAGAGCGAGCGGTCCGGACTCGATCTGCGCGGCGAGACGCCGCAGTCCGGCCTCGATTTCGGGACCGACCACGCGGGCGGCGGCTTCGGCGGCGCGCCCGGACTCGACTTCGGCCAGGGCGGCTTCGGGCTGCCCGGACACGGTCTGGGGCAGGAGGGACACGGCTTCGGGTTGCCCGGCCCGAACGGCTTCGTCGCACCCGGCTCGAACCCCTTTGTCCTGCCCCGCGTTCCGGTGGCCGGGGCGGCCGGGGACACCGCGGCCGCGGAACCGGTCAGCGAGGCCGACGGCTCCGACGCCAGCAGCACCGCGGACACGGGCGGTGGCCTTCCGTACTTCGGTGGCAATATGTTTCACACCGGCGCGCCCGCGGGCAGCGGTGATCTGTTCCACGGCGCCGACGCGTTCCACGGTGCGGACGCGTTCCACGGTGCGGACGCGTTCCACGGCGCGGATATGTTCCATGGCATCGGAAATCCGGATGCCGTCGGCGTATTCCTCAACGCGGACGCCAGTTTCAGCGTGCACACCGAACTCGCAGTGGACTTCGGCGTCGGCCCGAACGGGATGTACCTGAACACGCACTCCAAGGTCGAGGTCAACGGCGCGCTGAAGGTCGAGACCGGTGCGGGTCGGGTCGGTGACAATATCGACCGGTTCTCCGACTGGCTCGGCCAGACCCCCGGCACGACCGGACGTTCGGGGCTGGACCAGACCGGCACCTCGGGACACAGCCCGAGCAGCGCGGCCACCACGCAGCCTGGCGGATCCGTCTCCCAGTACTCGGCCGCCGCACAGCCGGTCGCGGTACAGCCCACCCAGCCGTTCGTCGCACCGGTCGCCCCGATCGCACCGGCCGTCGTGCCGCCCGCACCGGTGGTCGCGCCCGCCGCGGTCGCGGCACCGGTGGCGGCCACTCCGCTGCAGACCACGATCCAGCCTGATGTGGCGAGCACCCCGGTCGCCAATGTGCTCGTGGCGCCGACGGGTCCGTCGCCGCTGACCGCGCCCGCCGCGGCGGTGCCCGCGCTGTTCGAGCCCAAGCCCGCACCGGCCAAGCCGGTCCTGGTCGACGATTCGCATGCGCCGCACACGCCGCTGACCAACACCCCGACCACCATCACCAAGACGGTGCCGGTTCCGGTCGTCCCCGGCGACAGCACCGGGCATCCGACCAAGGTGCCCGACCCTGGTAGCACCAAGCCCCCCGGTGCCACCCTCCCCGGCACCGACATCACCGGCACGACCAAGATCCCGGGTACCCAGGCGCCGACCACACACGCGCCGAGCACAAATGCGCCCAGCACCAACGCGCCGAGTCACACCGCACCCCCGACTGTGCCGGACAATGACGATGTGACGCTGCCCAGCACCGGCAACGGTGGCGCCACCACCCCGAGTACCGGCCATGGCGGGTCCACCCCCAGCACCGTCAACGGCGGCAACTCGGCACCGACCACGCACACCCCGCCGACGGTGGACATCCCGACCAACGAGCCGACCGTTTCGGTGCCGACGGTCACCCACGGAGCACCGACCGTGGACATCGACATCCCGACCGCGAATTCCCCCGCGCCGATCCCGACTCCGCAGACCCACGTGCCGGCCCCGACGATGCCGGCGCCGGTCACCCCGATGCAGCCGCCGATCGACGTCAAGCCGCATCCGATCGCCGCGGAACTCGGTAACCCGGCCGACTTCGCGTATCCGGTATACGAACCCGACCACTCGGCGCTGACCATGATCGCCGGTGGTCTGTCCGCCCCGCTGCTGCCCGATGCGGCCGTCGACGACGGCCACCACCTGGCATCGGGCTTGGACATCGCCCTGATCTAGGAAGCCGGATGGGGGTCGCGCGCACGCGTCGCGCTGGCGCATGTCATCGTCGAATGCGAAATCCGTACGACAGTTAGGAGGAGGGTTGTCTGCCGCAGCCGGGCTGGAGGCCGCCACGGTGAAACACCCGCAGGTCATGGCCCCGGTGATCGGAATTCTCGATCAACTGCAGGAGATGACCCGCTCCGCCGGCAGGGACGACCTCAGCGGCCGACTGAATATGGTGCGGGCCAGGGTCGGTGACCCTCGGCTGCGCCTTGTGGTCGTCGGTGCGTCCAAGAACGGTATGAGCACCCTGGTCAACGGTCTGATCGGGGCCAGGGTCAGCGCCACCGAGAGCGCGCTGAGCGTGCCGGTGATCGCCGAGTACGGACCGGAGCCGACCGCGGTGCTGGTGAAATCGCTCGGCGCTGGCCGCATCGAACGTCAGTCGGTCGATCCGCTCGATCCCGGTCCGGCGCTGGCCGCCGACGGGGTGATCCGCGCCGAATTCACCGAGCCGAGTCCGCTGCTGGCCGATGGCGTGGTCCTGATGGACGCACCCGGCGGCAATGGCGAGGACCACACCACCTGGTCGATGATCGCCGCTGCCGATGCCGTGCTCTACGTCGGTGACGCCGGAACCGAGTTCACCGCGGAGCAGATCGCCTATCTCGACCGCATCCAGCAGATCTGCCCCATGGTGGTCTGCGTGCTGAACAAGATCGACCTGCACCCGCACTGGCAGCACACCCAGCAGCGCAATCGCGAGCTGCTGGACGCGGCCGGACTCGGCTTCGCGGTGGCCCCGGTTTCGGCGCTGCTGCACCAGCAGGCGGGCAACTACCAGCGCGATATCGAATCGGGCGTACCTCAGCTCGTCGACCATCTGCGCGACTACGTGGTGGCCAGGGCCGACACCCTGGTCCTGACGGCCGCGGCCAATGACATCCGACTGGTCGCCGACCATCTCGCGGTAACCCTGCGGACCGAGGCCGAGGCGCTGCGCGATCCGCGCCGCCGGGTGGAGATCACCGAACAACTGGTGGCCGCCCGCGACCAGGCCGATCAGCTACGGCAGCGCTCGGCCAATTGGCAGGTCACCCTCGGCGATGGCAGTACCGAGTTGATGGCCGATATCGAACACGATCTGCGGCACCGGTTGCGCAGTCTGGTCCGCGACGCCGAGGCCGAGATCGTCCAGACCGATCCGGCTCGGCGCTGGAAGGATTTCGGCGCCGATCTGGACGCGCGCATCTGCGAGGCCGTCGAAGAGAATTTCGTGATGGCGCACTACCGGGCGGTGGAACTGTCCGAACAGGTGGCCGCCAAATTCCCGGCCGATCACCGCACTCCGCCACTACCGGACCTACGCCTGCACAATCCCGGTGAAGTACTCGGACCCGTCGCGCCGCTGGATCCCCTGACCAGTGCGAAAGCCGGTGTGCTTGCGCAATTCCTGACCGTTATGCGCGGCTCCTACGGTGGTCTGCTGATGGTGGGCGTGCTGACCAGTCTGCTGAAAATGCCCCTGGTGAACTGGTATTCGGCCGCCGCCGCGCTGCTGCTCGGCGCGAATGCGCTCTGGGACGATCGCAAGGCGCGCAAGCAGCGCCGCCAGGCCGAGGCGAAGGTCTCGGTGGCCAGGCTGATGGACGATGTGGTCTTCCAGGTCGGCAAGGAATCGCGAAATCGGTTGCGCGCACTGCAGCGCACGCTGCGCGATCACTTCACCGATATCGCCACCGATGTGCTGCGCACCGCCGATGAGCGGTTGCGTGTAGCGGAGGTGGCCTATGGGAAGTACGGCGATCAGCGCGAGGAGCGGATCGCCGACATCGATGTCCAGCTAGGCAAGCTGGGCGGACTGCGCGCCGATGCCGATGGCATCAGCGCGGCCGCGTAAATATTTGTCAGGCCGGGTGAATCGCCGGTGTGTGCGCCGGTTGGAACGTGCCGCTGGTGTGTGACTGCTCGGCCCTGATCACATGCGTCACCGCGTTGATCAGTGCCAGATGGGTGAAGGCCTGCGGGAAGTTGCCGAGGTGGCGTCCACTGCGCGAATCGATTTCCTCGGCATAGAGCCGCAGCGGGCTGGCATAGCCGAGCAGGCGCTCGCACAGGTGCCGGGCCCGTTGCACTTCGCCGATTTCCACCAGCGCGGAGACCAACCAGAACGAGCAGATGGTGAAGGTGCCCTCGGATCCGGACAAGCCGTCGTCGGTGGTCTCGGTCCGATACCGCAGCACCAGACCGTTTTCGGTGAGCCGGTCGGCGATCGAGAGCACGGTGGCGCGCACCCGGTGGTCGGTGGGCGGCAGGAAACGGTTCAGCACCACCAACAGCAGTGACGCGTCGAGTGTGTCGCCGCCGTAGGTCTGGGTGAAGACGCCGTTGTCGTTCACGCCATTGGTGAGGACATCGGCCTTGATCTGGTCGGCAATGGCATACCACTCGGTGGCGCGCTCGTATTCGCCGTGCAGTTCGGCCAGTTTCGCGCCGCGGTCCAGCGCCACCCAGCACATCACCTTCGAGGAGGTGAAATGCTGTGGCTCGCCGCGGACTTCCCAGATGCCGCGATCGGGCTCGCGCCAGCGTTTGATGGTCGCCTCGACCTGGCGCTCCAACAGCGGCCACAGCGATTCCGGCACCTGCTGGCGCGATTTCACGTGCAAATACACCGCGTCCAGCATGGTGCCCCAGATATCGTGCTGGTCCTGGTTGTAGGCGCCATTGCCGATACGCACCGGTTTGGCGCCGTCGTAGCCGGTCAGATTGTCGAGCGTGATTTCGGTGAGCTCACGTTCGCCGCCGATACCGTAGAGCACCTGCAGCGGAACGGGTTCGCCATCATCGCCGGTGGTGGCGTCTCTCAGGAAGGCGAAGAAGTCGTTGGCCTCGCGGTCCAGTCCCAGGGTGTACAGGCCCCACAGCGCGAAGCTGGAATCGCGCACCCACGTATAGCGGTAGTCCCAGTTGCGTTCGCCGCCAGGAGTTTCCGGCAGGGAGGTGGTGGCGGCGGCCATCAGCGCACCGGTCGGCGCGTAGGTGAGTCCCTTGAGCGTCAGTGCGCTGCGCTGCAAGTAGTTGCGCCACGGATGATCCGGGAAATCGCCGAGGGTGATCCACTGCCGCCAGCATTCGGTGGTCTGCCACATCATCTGGGCCGCGTCCTCGAAGGTGCGCGGTGCGGGCAGCTCCGACCAGGTCAGCGCGACGAACACCTCGTCGCCCTCCTTCATTCTGGTCCTGGCGCGCGCCTCCCGCCCCTCCAGACCCAGCCGCAGATCGGTGGTCAGCACCAGGGTCGGGCCCGCGGTCGGATCGAGGGTGCGCACCGCCGTCGCCTCCTCGTAGACCTTGCCGGTGTACTCCCAGCGGGCCGGGGCGCGGTGGTAGTCGAAGGCGGGTTCGCAGCTCATCTCCAGCTCGACCGTGCCGTTCACGCATTTCACCGTGCGCAGCAGGATGTGCTCGGCGTCCCAGTCCACCGGCGTGCGGCGATGGGTCTTGCTGCGCTGATCGTTGTTGTGCCATGGGCCAAGCACCAGGGCGTCGCGCACGATCAGCCAGCCCGTCTCGGACTGCCAGGTGGTTTCCAGAATCATGCCGCCCGGTAGATACCGGCGCGCGGCGGGCACATTGACCCCGTACGGGCCGATCCGGAAGTGTCCGGCGCTGCGGTCGAGCATCGCGCCGAAGATGCTCGGCGAATCGGGCCGGGGCACACACATCCACTCGACCGAGCCATTGCTGGCGATCAGACAGCTCGTTTCGCAGTCGGACAGGAACGCGTAATCGTCGATCGGCGGATAGGTGGCGTGGCGACCCACCTTCAGCTGACTGAGCGCGGGCAGGTCGTCAGGCTCGTCGACGGTCAGATCATCGGTAGACGCCATACCTCATCTTCGGTCCGTCGAAGCATCTCGTCCACCGACAGCGCCGAGTTCGACCCGACGATCGGTCGACGGCATGGCCCGAGGCGTGACGATGACGACCTACATGACCAATACGGAACGAGTCTTACGAGCGAACACGCCGCGCCGAAGGCGCGGCCATCGGACAGAGCTAGGCTGGTGGCGTGCACAGTATCGCAGGATGGTGGGACGGCTTCGAGCTGTGGATCGCGGGATTGCCGTTCATCCCGCAATTCATCGTGGTGCTGGTCGGTATGGTCCCGGTCAGCTTCGCCATCGCCTACGTGCTCGACCGCGTACTGCGGATCTCCCTGCAACTACTCGGCCGCAATAGCGACCCTGTGACGGCCCTGACACCTGCTGTGACGGCCCTGACAGCTGAGGATGTCGTGATCGCGGAACCCACCCTGATTCCCGAACTCGTCGGGCCGCCGGTCCCGGTGCGCGAGATCGCGCAGAGCGGAGCGCTTTGATGCCGCGTTCACGGGTTCAGCTCGCTCTCGTCGCTCTGCTGGTTCTCATCGTCATCGCGTGGTTGTTCACGCGCTGACGTCCTGCTCGGGGCGAGGTATCCCGACAACGATTGTCCGAACGAGAACGTCACCACATCGTCCGAGCGCGCTATCGGTATTCGGTCTGTTCGCAGGGCAGCCTGTCGAGAATTTCCCGTAGCAGGCTGCCGTGCTCGGCCAGCGTTGTCTGCGCTTCCGCGAACTCGTCGCGCACTTCCCGCCGTAAATCGTTGACGTCTGCCGGAGTGAGGTGTCTGTTCATTCGGTAGGTTCGGTCGCTTTCGGTTCGAATACGTCGATGGTGGTCGGTTGGATGTCGGTTACCAACCCGGCCTCGACCAGCGCCGTGAGTAATGTCCCGATGTCCTCGCCCTTGAACGCGATCATGTGGGCGTAGGAGAACGGGGTGCCGATCCGCCCGTCCGGGTAGACGGGACTCCAGGTGCCGTCGTCGTATTGCAGCCACGCGCTGGGTTCTTCGACGGGTTCCGGGGTCCGTTCGGGCAGGTTCCGCAGACCGTCGGCCAAGCGGGCGAGCTCGATTTCGTTGAGATGCCCCTCGTTCATATCGTGCCTTGCGAATGCTCTTGGGGTGCGAGGCATTCCGCCCAGTACTCGTGTCGTACCGCGTCCCACAACCGGGACAGTTGCGGGAACTGCTCGCGCATCTGCGCCAGGTCCGGTGCGGCGGCCACCGTGGTGACCGACATCAGTGGTTGCGATTCGGATGCGTTGCGCACCAGCATCATTCGAATGTGCTGGCGATCGAGCCGCCAGATCGCCTGCCAGCCGTCTACCTCCGTGCGATGCTCGCTCATCCCGGACTCCGGCGCTACCCGTGGCCGCCGACGTTCGTACCCGCACTGGGGACTGGTAATCCCAGCTCCGAGAGCCGGTCCAGCACCTCGCACAGGGTTCGATACGTCGGCCCGCCAGCTACGAATGGCTCGCTGCCCAAGGGCGGGAACCGGATACCCCGCGCGGCGGCTCGTTCGCGTGCAGTCAGCGACTGCGGCGCGAGTCGGCCCGCATCGACCAGCGTGTAATACGCCGCCGCCTTCCACACACACCGCCCGAGGCGGCAGGCGCGGTGGGCGCGCATCTGCTCGTGCGCCAACTCGATATCGGCGTACCCGCACACCCCCGGCGGTGTCACGATCGTGTTCTCGTCGGACATCACGCCGCCCCCGCCTCGATGGTGACCGGTCGCGCGGTCCGCGCCCAAGTCGTTGCGGGGCATACGGTTTCGAGGTCGAAGTCCTCGCAGACCCGCGCCGGTTGGTTGTCGACGTGGGCCAAGTCGAAGACCACGATCGCCGCCACATCCAGCCCTGCCGCGATACCGAGCGCGTAGCCGATCGGATCGGGAGCATCCTGTGGGGGACGCACGGTGTAAACGTAGTGATAGCCCAGCAATTGGGCATGTTGGGTCACGGCGCTCGCGTGCCGGGGTGCCGCGACTCCGGACACGTCACCGCGTACGAATCCGATAGCCTTCGGCCGACCGGATCGCTCTGTATCTCGTTCTGCCACTTGCCTGTTCGTCATGGCTGCGGAACCTTCGGGTCGCTGGGGTTTGCCGTTTCGGGTGGCGGAGGTTCCTGCGCTCGACCGCCATCCACAGCACACCATCAGTCACCAATCGTGATCGGCAGAAACGAGAACTCACTTCCGATTGCTCTGAAACCCCAGCAGAGGGCTCGGTTCTGCGGTACAACCGGCTCAGTTCCTGATCTGTCGTGACCCGATTTCCAGGAGACCCCCGTGACCAGCCCCGAAGAGGATGGCCCCTCATCGACCCTGCCTCGCCGTCAGCTCGGCCGTTTTCTCCGCGACCGCCGCGAAGCGGCCGGATTCATCATCGCCCAAGCCGCGAAATCGGTCGACCTGTCGAGGGCCGTGCTCCAGCGAATCGAGACCGGACAGATTCAGAAGGTCCGCAAACAGGACGTGCAAGCGCTATGCGAGTTGTACGACGTTGGACCCGAAGACACCAGGGCGGCAGTCGATCTCGCAGTCCAGGCACGGGCCAAGAGTTGGTATCACGTATACGGTGGCCTGTACGGCAATGCCTTCACGATGTACGTCGGACTGGAAGCGGCAGCCCATCGACTGACCACCTACCATGAGCAGACCATCCCGGGTCTGCTGCAGACCGACGACTACGCGCGGGCGATCATCGGCGCGTTCCCCGGATTCACCAGCCCTGATGACGTCGACCGACGTGTTGAACACCGGATGAAACGGCAAGCCCTCGTCACCCGTCGAACGAATCCCGTCCAGATGGATGTTCTGCTGCATGTGTCGGTGCTCTACCGCGTGATCGGCAGCCCAACCACTATCGCCGCGCAGCTGAGGCACCTTGCCGAGATGTCCAAGCAGCCCAACATTACGTTGCGGATACAACCGAATAGTGCAGGTCTGACGTGGGGAATGCCTCGTGGCTCGTTCATCATCATGGACTTCGGTCGAACCGCCAAAGCAGGATCTGTCGAGCCCCCAGTGGTATTCATCGAGGGCGGCGCGGCTCAGGACGTATATCTCGAGAAGCCCGAGGAGGTTCGGCTCTATAGTGAGCTTGCTACGGCCATCCAGGAGACCTGTCTGGGTGAGGTAGAAAGCAGGAACCTGCTGCGGCGGGTGGCGAAGGAGCACGAGCTTGGTGAACGGTGACCTATCCGGGGTGAAATGGTTCAAGAGCAGCCACAGCGAAAGCGCCGCCCAATGCGTCGAAGTGGCATGGCTCGACGGGGGCAAGGTCGGCGTTCGTGACTCGAAGAATCCGACCGGCCCGGCGCTGGTGTTCACCCCCAGCGAGTGGGATGCCTTCACAGCAGGCGCGAAGGACGGTGAGTTCACCCGGCCCACCGCGTAACGCTTTCCCGGCCTACTACGGGCAACGGCCCCGGTCCAAACACGTAATGGATTGGGGCCGTCACCATTTCAGTCCGGGCGGGCATGTCGAGCCCGGCGAACCGATCGAAGCCGCGCTCGCTCGCGAACTTGCCGAAGAACTCGGCACTACCAGTCGGATCGTTGACTTCGCCGGAGTTGTCGAGCATGGGTATACCGACGACGGGACCGCCCACCACGAGATCAACTTGATTTTCAACGCAGAGCTGGACGGCACGCCACAGAGTCAGGAAGAACATCTCGAATTCATCTGGCTACCAACGCATCAGCGCCACGCAACCGACCTGCGCCCTCGCGCACTGAAAGATGTCATCGCCAGCGGCGCTCGATCCGTCTGTGGAACGGCTAACGAGCGAACCCGTTCAAGCCGCCCTCCCGCGCAACCCATCGATTCAGCGACCTCACAGCGCAGCCAACCAACCGCCTGGCTCCTTGAGAATGCGCTGGTGCAGGTGCACCTCGACGTTCCCCTGCATGAGCGCATGGTGATCACTCGGGGAGCTGCGTCACGCTGCGTATCTGCTTGCCCGTCATCGGAGCGGCGGGCTTGCGGCAGAGATCGAAACGGTGAGAAAGCCTCGATCTAGGCCGAGGCGTCTTTGTCGCCGCCGAAGCCGAAGCGTTTGCCGATCTTGGAAACAGTTTCGCCGACTTCGTGACCTACGGCGCTCACCGCCGAGCCCACATCGCGCCCCAGGTTGCGCACGGTGCGGATCAGCGGGTCCTCGGACTGGTCGAAGTTCTGCCGGTAGGTGCGCGCGGCCTCCTTGATCTCATCGCTGATCTTGGTGGTCTTATCGTGTTCGCGGCGCGGGTAGTCGCCGCCGAGCATGCGGTTGTAGTCGCCGGACTGGATCCAGCGGCGCAGTTCCGCGGCCCGCAGCACCGAGAACGGATGGCTCTGCAGTTCCAGATTGAGCAGCTTGAGCACGCCGTCGCGCAGATCGCCGGAGCGCTCGTAGTCATCGGCCTGCTGCAGGAACGCGCCGTGGTTCATCTCCTTGATCCAGGTGCCGCCCGCGGTCTTCATATGCACCCGCACCGACGCCTCCACATCCTGGCCGCACAGCAGCCCGGCGCGGTCGCCGGAGAGTTCGGACTTGCGGCTCCACTCCATCAGCGCGGCCACGATCGCACGCAAGGCCCAGCCGCCCACCGGCATCCAGCCCAGATTGGCCGAGATGCGCAGCAGATGCATGAGCATGGTGCGGTACACCGCGTGCCCGGACAGCGCGTGCCCGAGTTCGTGGCCGACGATGAAGCGCAGCTCCTCGGTGTCCATCAGATCGATCAGTCCGGTGGTCAGCACGATGAACGGCTGGTCCATGCCGATGGTGAAGGCGTTCACTTGCGGGCTCTGCAGCACGAACATCTCGGGTGTGGTGCGCGCGTCCAGGATCTCCATACAGTCCTGACGCAACTGATGCAGCGAGCGGAACTGGCGCTCGTCCACGCGCACCGCGGTGGCGAGGTAGAGCAGCCGATGCTGGCGCTCCTGAAGCAAACCGGACAGGGTACGCAGAATGGTGTCGAACCCGGCGAGTGAGCGCAGCGTCACCAGCGCGGTGCGGTCGGCGGGATGTTCCCACGCGCGAGTGCTGATATCCGGGAACCTGGTGCGCACGCGGTCCGGGCTGGTAGTCATGGGATGAAACCCCCCTCTTCCTGGAACTTTGTCGGTTTTTGCGGCCTGCAAGCGGAGAGCTAGCGTTGATTCGAACTGGTGACCTTTCCTCTGCTACAGTCTGCCCGTGTCTTCGAGTGCCGTCCCGCAGGTCCGCCATGAATTGGCGTTGATCGCTGTCGGCAATCTCGCGGTCGCGGACATTCTCTGTCGCTGATCGGCGCCGGGCACTGCTGTGCACCCATCTTCTCTCTAAACTGGCGCGCAAACTTTTCGCAGCAGTGTCCGAACCCCAACGACCTCTCGGTCGGTAGTCGTGCCGCAGTTCGACTGTCGCGACCCCTAGTCCACGTCGCGGCGGAGCACTTAGGAAAGGTTCCACCCATGTCACCCAGGTCCTTGTTCTTCGGATCTTCCCGATCGCACCGTCGCCCGGTGGTCGCCGCGCTCACCGCGGTCGCTGCCGTCGTGCTCACCGCGTGCGGTGGCGGAGCCAGTGACACCGTGGGCGGTGGTGGGGCCGACGGCAGCGGTGGCACCCTCAACCTCTACGCCTACGCCGTCCCCAAGCCGGGCTTCGACAAGGTCGTCCCCGAATTCAACAAGACCGATAAGGGCAAGAACGTCCAGATCAACGGCTCCTACGGCGCGTCGGGCGATCAGTCCCGCAAGGTCAAGGACGGTGCCGAGGCCGATATCGTCAACTTCTCGGTCGAACCCGATATCACCCGCCTGGTCGACGCCGGTCTGGTCGATCCGAGCTGGAATGCCGACGCCACCAAGGGAATTCCGTTCGGCTCGGTGGTCGCGATCGTCGTGCGCAAGGGCAATCCGAAGGGCATCAAGGACTGGGACGACCTGCTCGAGCCGGGTATCCAGGTGGTCACCCCGAATCCGTTCAGCTCGGGCTCGGCCAAGTGGAATCTGCTCGCCCCGTACGCGGCCAAGAGCGATGGCGGCAAGAACCCGCAGGCGGGTCTGGACTACCTGAGCCAGCTCATCTCCAAGGAGCATGTGCAGGTGCAGCCGAAGTCGGGCCGCGAAGCGACCGAGACCTTCCTGCAGGGCACCGGTGACGTGCTGCTGAGCTACGAGAACGAGGCGATCTTCTCCGAGCGCAATGGCGATGCGATCGAGCACATCGTGCCGCCGACCACCTTCAAGATCGAGAACCCGGTCGCGGTGCTGAAGAACAGCAAGCATCTGGAGCTGGCGAGCGCCTTCCGCGACTTCCTGTTCACCACGGCGGGGCAGAAGGCCTGGGCCTCGGCCGGATTCCGCCCGGTCGACCCGAAGGTGGCCGCCGACTACGCCAAGGACTTCCCGACTCCGCAGAAGCTGTGGACGATCGCCGACCTCGGTGGCTGGAAGACCGTCGACAAGGAGCTGTTCACCCCGAACACCGGAACCGTCGCGGTCATCTACGACAAGGCCACCAAGTAACTCGGTGCGCCGAAATACCCCGCGGCGTGCGCGATCGGCCCTGGAAGAGGCAGCTTGTGAACCACAAAGGGCCTCGCGCGCGCCGCACATCTACACGGGATACTGGACGACTGTGACAGAAAGCAGCAGCACCGGGATCGGGCACGCGCCCGATCCCGGTGGCTTCGAAGACGCGGGGGAATCCGCGCCCAAACCCACGCGCCGAACCTGGTCGTGGCTGCGGGTGACCGGTTCGGTGGGTCCGCTCGGCATCGCCACCGCGGTGCTGTGGCTCAGCATTATCGTGCTGCTACCGCTGGCCGCGCTCACCGTCACCTCCTTCGACAACGGCTGGTCCGGGTTCTGGGATGCCATCACCGCGCCCGCCGCCATCGATTCGCTGCGCATCACCGTTGTCGTCTCGGTGGTGGTCGCGGTCATCAATGTGCTGATGGGCACGCTCATCGCCTGGGTCCTGGTGCGCGACGAGTTCCCGGGCAAGAGCATCGTCAACGCGCTCATCGACCTGCCGTTCGCGCTGCCGACCATCGTCGCCAGCATCGTGCTGCTGTCGCTGTACGGGCCGCAGAGTCCGATCGATATCCACCTCAACGCCACCCAGCCCGGCCTCGTCGTGGCATTGGCGTTCGTCACACTGCCGTTCGTGGTCCGTTCGGTGCAGCCGGTGCTCATCGAGGCCGACCGCGAGGTGGAGCAGGCCGCGCTGTCCCTCGGCGCGGACAACTGGACCACCTTCCGCCGCATCGTCCTGCCGACCCTCGCGCCCGCCATCATCAGCGGCGGCGGTCTCGCCTTCGCCCGCGCCATCGGCGAATACGGTTCGGTGGTGCTGATCGGCGGCGCCATCCCGCGCAAGACCGAGATGGCCTCGCAGTACATCCAGAAGCAGATCGAGATCGACCGGCCGGTGAACGCGGCCGCGGTTTCGGTCGCGCTGCTGGCCATCTCGTTCGCGACCCTGCTGGTGCTGCGGCTGTGGGCCGAGCGCACCGCACGCAAGGAGCAGGAGGCGCGATGAATCTGTCCTGGCCGACCCGTATTTCGCTGCGCACCGTGGCGCTGGGTTACCTGTTCGTGCTGCTGGTGCTGCCGTTGATCATCATTCTGTGGCGCACCTTCGAAAAGGGGATCGGTGCGTTCATCGACTCGATCTCCACACCGGCGGCGATCTCGGCATTCCAGCTGTCGATCCTCATCGTGGCGATCGTGGTCCCGGTGAACGTCATCTTCGGCATCGTCACCGCGATCGCGCTGGTGCGCGGCAAGTTCCCGGGCCGCACGCTGGTGCAGGGCATCGTGGATCTGCCCTTCGCCGTCTCGCCGGTGGTGGTCGGTGTCGCGCTGATCCTGCTGTGGGGTGCGGACGGCTGGTTCGGCGGACTGGAAGACCTCGGCTTCAAGGTGATCTTCAACCTGCCCGGCATGGTGATCGCCACGATCTTCGTCACCTTGCCATTCGTGGTGCGCGAGGTCGAGCCGGTGCTGCACGAGATCGGCGACGATCAGGAGCAGGCCGCGGCCACCCTCGGCGCCTCCCGCTGGCAGACGTTCTGGCGGATCACCCTGCCCGCCATCCGCTGGGGCCTGACCTACGGCGTGGTGCTGACCGTCGCACGTGCGCTCGGCGAATTCGGCGCGGTGATCATGGTGTCCTCGGCGCTGCCGGGCAAATCGCAGACGCTGACCCTGCTCGTACACGGTCGATACATCAACGACCACAACACCTTCGGCGCCTACTCCGCCGCCACCCTGCTGATGGGCCTGGCCCTCGTAGTCCTTCTGTTGATGACCCTCCTCGAACGTAAGCGGGGCACCAAGTGATCACCGTGACCAATGCGAAGAAGAACTACGGTTCCTTCGCCGCCCTGAACGATGTCAGCATCGAGATCCCGTCCGGGGAGCTGACCGCACTGCTCGGCCCGTCGGGTTCGGGCAAATCGACCCTGCTGCGCTCGATCGCGGGCCTGGAATCGCTGGACTCCGGCGTCGTCGCCATCGCGGGCAACGATGTCACGCATGTGCCGCCGCAGAAGCGCGATATCGGCTTCGTATTCCAGCATTACGCCGCGTTCAAGCACATGACCGTGCGCGATAACGTCGCCTTCGGACTCAAGATCCGCAAGCGCCCCAAAAACGAGATCGCCAAGCGCGTCGACGAACTGCTCGGCATCGTCGGCCTCGACGGCTTCCAGCATCGCTATCCGGCCCAGCTCTCCGGCGGCCAGCGCCAGCGCATGGCACTGGCGCGCGCGCTCGCCGTCGACCCGCAGGTGCTGCTGCTCGACGAACCCTTCGGCGCCCTCGACGCCAAGGTGCGCGCCGATCTGCGCACCTGGCTGCGCCGCCTGCACGAGGAGGTCCACGTGACCACCGTGCTGGTCACCCACGACCAGGAGGAGGCGCTCGACGTCGCCGACCGGATCGCGGTGATGAACAAGGGCCGCATCGAACAGGTCGGCAGCCCGGAGGATGTCTACGACCGTCCCGCCAACGAATTCGTCATGTCCTTCCTCGGCGATGTGGCGCGGCTCAACGGACATCTGGTGCGCCCGCACGATATCCGCGTCGGCCGCGATTCGAGCATGGCGCTGGCCAAGGACGAGGGCACGGCGGAATCGGCGGGTGTCACCCGCGCCACCGTGGAACGCGTTGTGCACCTGGGTTTCGAGGTGCGCGTGGAACTGCGCAATGCCGCCACCGGCGATCTGTTCGCCGCCCAGGTGACCCGTGGTGATGCCGAGGCATTGCAGCTCAACGACGGGGAAACCGTCTACGCGCGGGCCACTCGCATTCCGGAACTGCCTGCCGGATAGAGGCGAATTAGGCTCCGTTTTATCGGCCGGATTTCCAAGTGGGCGAAATCCGCGTCCATTTATGGCGTGTCGAAACCGAACTCTGGTTTCAACTTCTCATATCGTGCTGAATGCGAAACACGCGCTAGTGGGTTCCGGTGGGTTATCGGAACGTAATCCGAAGTGAGCCATTCGCAGTGGTCGTCGAACGCGGCCCGGATAAGCGCTATCCGGCCGCCCGATCGCAGCCTGCTCGACCTGCTGTCGGTGGGTCAGGGCTCGCGGCGCAGGTCGTGTGCAGGCGGCGAGGAGTTGATCGATCGCCATGTCAATTCGAAGACAGTTGTTTCCCGCGCTGGCCGCGGCCAGCGCCGCGGTGATCATCCAATCCGGTTGGGCCATAGCCGCACCACCACCCGGAACACCCGCGGTGCGCGCACCGGATGGGCCGCTGATCATCGAGATCCCCATGGACTCGCCCGAAGTGGCCGTGCAGAGCCCGGAATCGGTGGGGAAGCCGATCCCGAACTCCGCTACCGGCCATACCCTCGAGCAGTCGCTGCGATACGGAATCGTGGGTGATCAACTGCATTTCACGCCGAATCCGGAGCAGTGGGATAACGCGCGAATGATTGTCGGGGTGGTCCAGCGCCGCGGCATGCCCGCCTATGCGGCGGTCGTCGCACTGGCCACCGCGCTACAGGAATCGATGCTGCGCAACCTGACCGAGGCCGTCGACCGCGACTCGGTCGGGCTGTTCCAGCAGCGTCCCTCCGCCGGTTGGGGTGGGCCCGAACAGCTCACCGATGCGCGCTACGCGACCGCGCGATTCCTGGACGCATTGCTGGTCAACGCGCCGGATTACCTGGTGATGCCGCTGTGGCAGGCGGCACAGGCCACCCAGCGTTCCGGCGTTCCGATGGCGTACGCGCGGTGGCAGGAACAGGCCGCGCAGATGGTGCTGCGGTTGCTCGGGCCGGAGCAGGGGCCGGTGCGGCGTGCGGCGTCCGCGGCGAGTGCTCAGGCTGTGCTGCGGTGTTGCTGATCAGTCGCCAATGGCCGCAATGGTTTTGACTTCCCGCACCGGAATCGGACATGAATTCCGGTGCGGGGAGTCGGAACTCGTGCGAGTGTGAGATCCGATCGCCGCGCCTCGGACTGCATGGACTGGTCGGTATCGACAAGGCTCACCAACGGTCTGTTGCTGCTGTTCGGCAACCATCGGTCATGGACATGCTGGAGAAGTGTTAGTGCATGTAGAAACGTGTACCGATGGCCGAAATGGCAGAGTTGACATTGGCTGGCAAACACTGGGCGAGCATCGTTGAATTACGGCGCGCCGTAATGGGATCCGATCATGATCGCTTAGCGCACGGCAGCGTTGCGGGTGAGCCGGGTTCGGCGCTTCGCTGTGCAACCTGTGTCAGTACCGGCGGCATGCGGACAATCGGGTGTCCGGTGGTTGGCAGGCGGGTCGCGGAGTGGTTGCCTGAATAGGTTCGAAGCAAATCGGCTCGGCGATCAGAGGATTGCGATGGCGATTGGTCTCGGTTTGAGCATCGGCACGGTGAACACGGTTTCCGCGCTGGCAGAGGAGGGTTCGGCCAAGGCTCCGCCGGGGCGCCGCTCCGCCGCCGAACGCTCACCCGCCATCACCCGTCGCACCACCCTCGCCTTCGACAGCACCGGTATGGCTCGGGTCGGCATGATGCCGAGGCACGGGCGCGCGATCGCCGAATTCGCCGACCTCGGTCAGCCCAAGACCATGCGGGCCAGGGTCGGGCACCGGGCACTGACCGCCGCCGATCTGATCGCGGTCGTCGCGGAGTGTCTGATCACCGAGGCGCGCCGCGATCGCCGGGCGGTCGATGCCGAGGTCACGCTGACGCATCCGGCGGGCTACTCCGCGGGACAGGTGGGGGAGTTGCGCGCGGCATTGGACGCGATCGGCCTGCGACAGGTCGCGCTGGTTGCCGAACCCATCGCGGCGGCGACCTGGCTCGAGGCAGAACGCGGTCCGCTGATGCCGGGCCTGGCCCTGGTCTATGACCTGGGTGGCGCCAACCTCGATATCACCCTGGTGCGCGTCGGCCCGGGTTGTCCGCGCAATCCGATCGTCGGGGTGCCGATCCGTTCCTCGGAATTCGGCGGCCGTGCCTTCGGCGCGCTGGTCGCCGCGCGGGCCGGGAGTGGCGCCGCCGTGGCCTCGGTCTCCAGTGCGGTCACCGGCAGCACCGCCGATGAGTTGCGCACCATCCACATCCGATCCTCGCTGAAGTTGGTGTACCGGTGCCTGCGGATGGCCGATGTGACCATGGCCGATGTGGACTGTGTCCTGGTGGTCGGCGGCGCGGCCCGCCCGGTCGAGGTATCCCAGGTGCTCGCCTGTGAGCTTGCGCGCCCGGTGATCACGGCGCCGGATCCCGAGCGCACCATCGCCGACGGCGCTGCCATCATGGCCCGCCGCGTCGCCGTCGCGGCGGAGGAGGAGGCCGGACATCATCACCGGCGCCGCCATCATGGCGCGCACCGCAGAGCGACGGCACGGGCCCTCCTACTTTCCCGGCGCACCCGGCGCCGCTTGACCCGGGTGGCGATCGCGGCGGGGATGTCGGCCGCTGGGGTGGCGCTCGCGCTGGCGCTCCCCGCCGACACGGTGGTCGCGGGGTTGTCGCAGCTCGGGCTGCGATAGCGGCATCCCCGGCGGCGAGCCGCAGCGTCGCCGGGGATGCCGATCATATGCCAGGTTGACGTAACTTCTCGTAAGTGTAACTATGGGATACAGTAAATAGGTCCCACGAGAAGAGGCAGTGACGACGATGTCCACAGCCGTGACGCCCGCAGTCGATCCCGATCTGGCGAAGGCGCAGGAGTATGCCGCCAAGCTGCTGCTGCTCTCCGAAGGTTCGGTGAACAAGCATTTCGACCCGTTCGAGGACATCGACTGGGACAACCCCGACTTTGCCGCCGATGCCGGAGAAGAGCGCTGGGTCCTGCCGGTCTCCGGTGATGCGCTCGGTCGCCACCCCTGGTACCGGGCGCTGCCGCTCGACCGCAAGATCGCCATCGGCAAGTACCGCCAGGCCAATGTCGCCAAGGTCGGTCTGCAGTTCGAATCCATCCTGATCAGCGGCATGGTGACGCACAGCTTCGGCCTGCCCAATGGCTCGCCCGAATTCCGCTACTGCTCCCACGAGATGATCGAGGAGCACAACCACACCCTGATGTTCCAGGAGATGGTCAACCGGATCGGGATCGATGTCCCCGGTATGGGCCCGCTGGTGCGCAAGTTCAAATACATCGGCGCGCCGGTGGCCGCGCTGTTCCCGAATCTGTTCTTCATGGCCGTACTCGCGGGCGAGGAGCCGATCGACCACATTCAGAAGGCGATTCTGCGTTCGGGCGAGGACGTGCATCCGATCATGCGTGGCGTCATGGCCATCCATGTCGCCGAGGAGGCGCGCCACATCTCCTTCGCGCACGAATTCCTCAAGCAGCACGTGCCCGATGCGAATGCGTTCAACAAGCTGGTGCTCTCGGTCGTCATGCCGATCGTCATGTGGATCCTCGGCCGCTCCATCTACACCCCGCCCCGGTCGTTCTTCCGGGAGTTCGATATCCCGGATAGCGTTCGCAAGGAGCTCTTTTACGGTTCGAAGCAGGCCAAGCAGGAGTTCAGCGACTTCTTCGGCGATGTGCGCACGCTGGCGAACGACATCGGCCTGATGAACCCCGTCGGCAAGGCGGTGTGGAAGCTGCTGAAGATCGACGGCCACACCACTCGCTACCGCTCGGAGCCGTTGCGCACGGCGAAGGCTGGCTGACGTGCCCTACGTCGTCACGCAGTCCTGTTGTAGCGACGCGTCCTGCGTCTACGCCTGCCCGGTCAACTGCATCCATCCCACGCCGGATGAACCGGACTTCCTGACGGCGCAGATGCTGTACGTCGACCCGCAGGCGTGTGTGGACTGCGGTGCCTGCGCCACGGCGTGCCCGGTGGACGCCATCACGTCATCGAAGAAGCTGACCGCTGAACAGCAGCCGTTCATCGAGATCAATGCCGATTTCTATCGCCAGGCGCGCCCGCGCCCGCTGCTCGCGAAGCCGGTGCCCGCGGCCGAGATCCACACCGAGCGCCAGCCGCTGCGGGTGGCGATCATCGGATCGGGGCCATCGGCCATGTACGCGGCCGATGAATTGCTGACCCAGCCCGATGTCACTGTGACGGTCTTCGATCGGCTTCCGGTACCCCATGGGCTGGCCAGGTACGGCGTCGCGCCGGACCATGCCAAGACCAGGCAGGTCAATAAGCTGTTCGACATCATCTCGGCGCAGCCCGGTTTCGGGTCGTACCTGAATGTCGAAGTGGGCAAGCATATTTCGCATACGGAGCTGCTCGCGCACTTCCACGCGGTGATCTACGCGGTCGGTGCGTCCGCGGATCGCAAGCTCGACATTCCCGGCGAGGGGTTGGCGGGCAATGTATCCGCCACCGACTTCGTCGCCTGGTACAACGGACATCCCGATCACGCGGGGCGCACCTTCGATCTGTCACAGCGCCGAGCCGTCATCGTCGGCAATGGCAATGTGGCCCTCGATGTGGCGCGTATCCTGGCCAGTGATCCGGAAGCGTTGGCGGGCACCGATATCGCACCCCATGCGCTGAAGGCCTTGCGGGAGAGCAAGATCGAGGAAGTGATCATCCTCGGCCGCCGTGGTCCGGCCGAATCCGCCTTCACCGTCCCGGAATTCGTCGGTCTGCTCGGTGCCGATGTCGATATCGCCATCGAAGGTGAGCTGCCGGAGCCGACGGAGGGGCTGCCGTACCAGGTCGAGCAGAAGCTGCGGCTGCTGCGCTCCGTAGCGACTGCTTGCAGGTCGCTCGAAAGGGTCAGCGTTTCCGAACGGCCGTTCGGTGCGCGCAAGCGGATCGTCTTCCGGTATCTGGCCGCGCCCACCGAGATTCTCGGCACCGATGCGGTGACCGGTATCGAGGTGAGCCGCAATGCCCTCGTCACCGATCCGGACGGTCGCGTGCGTGCCATCGCGACGGGGGAGACCGAGCGGCTGGCTGCCGGGTTGGTGCTCAGCTCGGTCGGCTATCGCGGTATTGCGTTGCCCGGCTTGCCCTTTGACGAACAGGCCGCCGTTATCCCGAACCTGAACGGCCGCGTGCTCGAGCAGTCCGGCGGTGCGGTGCTGCCGGGTACGTATGTCACGGGCTGGATCAAGCGCGGCCCCACCGGGTTCATCGGTACCAATAAGTCCTGTGCGCAGGAGACGGTTCGGCAGCTGGCCGACGATTTCAACGCCGGGCTGTTGCGCGAACCCGTCGGCGGCGCGACGGACTTCGACCACCTGCTGCGCGGCCGTCGGCCCGCGGTGCTAGCCAGTGGTGCCGTGGTGCGGACCGGCAGGATGCGCCACCTGCTCACCCGCGTCTGAGCGGTCGCGGCGCATTCGCGCCGATGACGCATTGGTGATGCGTAACAGTTCTTGCCCCCCGCCGACATGACATGTGCGAGGTAGGGTCCGAGGGATGATCGGCACCTCGGCTTTCGGCCATGCGATGAGGGCGTGCGCCGCGCCGAGGTGCCGGTTGGCGAATTATCTGGCGGTGAACCCGCCATCGATCGCGAGCGCCGCACCGGTGATGAAGCTGGCCTCATCGCTGAGCAGGTAGGCGCAGAAGGATGCGATCTCCTCCGGCTTGCTGATCCGGCCGAGTGGATGCAGTGCGGCGATGGCGGCCTCGCCCTCGGGTGTCGCACCCATCGAATTGCGGAATGCCGGAGTGTCGACCGCGCCGGAGACCAGCGCGTTCACCCGCACGCCCTGGTCGGCGGCCTCCAGCGCAACCGCACGGGTCAGCCCGACAACACCGTGCTTGGCCGCCACATACGGCGCCACCGAACCCATGCCGACCACGCCCAGGTTCGAGGCGTTGTTGAGAATCGCGCCGCCGCCCGAGGCGACAATGGCCGGAACCTGGTGCCGCAGACCGTAGAACACGCTGGTCAGGTTGAGTTCGAGATCGGCGCGCCAACCCGCCTCGTCGATCTGTGCGATCGAGCCGAAGGCATTGACGGCACCCGCGTTGTTGAAGGCCGCGTCCAACCGCCCGTATTCGGTGAGCGCCGCCTGCGTCAGCCGGGCCACGTCATCCTCGACGGTGACGTCGGTCGGCACGAAGACCGCCCGGCCTCCCGTCGCGCGGATATCGGCCGCGAGCTGTTCACCCGCGTCCTTACCGCGAGCGCCGAGCACCACCGCCGCGCCCTCGCCCGCCGCCCGCAGTGCGACCGCCTTACCGACCCCCGAACTCGCTCCGGTGATCAGCACGACCTTCTCCGCGAAACGTGTAGACATCGTCTTCGTTTTCCCTTCTCGTCCTTGCGATTTCATGCTCGATGAAGTGGCGGGAGTCTCGGCTCGGCCGAGCGCTTCCTCATCGCTCGACCCAGTCAAGTCGTTGGCGGATCGCACTGCTAGCGGAAAATAGTCATTGCCTTTGACGTGTCATGACTGGTGAAGCGGGGGTGGTTGCGCAATGAAATGCATAGAGCTGGCAACAATATGGTTACCGACCAGTTGGTGTGTGTTGTCGCTTCTGCGCGGTTCCGTGGTCGCCCGTTGTGTGAGGCTTTCGTCCGGGTTACTGGGTGGTAGCGGAACCTGGCTTGTTGCAGTGGAATCGGACATTCGGTTGCGAAACGCTGATCGTCGAGGGGGCTGAATTGCGTTTATTCGAGCTATCTAGCTGGGAATTTGAATCGCTGTCAACGGAAGTCGAACGTTTCATATCAATTACGCATCCCATTCGATCCGATAACAGCTAACCTGTGGGAGCTGTTTGGGAAGCGACCGCGGCCACATGGATCTCCTATGTGATGGACGTGGTCTCGGTGCGTTGACGGGATAGCGAATGACTACAGGTCTGGGTTTCAGCATCGGTTCAGTGAACACCGTATCCGCCATGATGACCGGTGAGCGACCATGGTCATCGGTGCGGACCCGCCGCACGGCGGTGACCTTCGATAGCGCGGGCGGCATCCGAATCGGTGGGATCCCCCAATTCACCATGGCGGTAACGGATTTCGCCGATCTGGCGCGTGATCCGGAGTCGATGATCGTGGGCGGTCGGCTCTGGTCGCCCGCGAATCTGGTCGCCGCGGTGGTGAACGGCCTGCTCGAATCGTTCCCGCCGACCGCGGGCGCGGTAGCGGCCTATCCCGCATGTTATTCCGATAAGCAGCTGTCACTGCTGCGACAGGCGCTGAACCTGGCGGGGGCCGCGGATGTGATGCTGATACCCGAACCCGTCGCGGCCGCGGAGTGGCTCGAACACGAGCGCGGGCCGCTGGAGTCGGGTTTCGTGCTGGTCTACGATCTCGGCGGGACCAGCCTCGACGTCTCGATGGTCCGGGTCGGACCGGACTGGGACGACCATCCGATCGTCGGAAAGTCCGTGCGCTCCTACGATTTCGGCGGCCGTCCGCTCGGTTCGATGATCGCGCGATACGCGCAGGTCGCCGCGCCCGGCGATAACGGGTCGATGCTGCAGATGACCTCGATCGTCGATATCGGGGGCCTACGCACCCAGCACATCCGGGATTCCTTCGACGTGATCGGCGAGTGTGTGGATTCGACAGGACGCAGCCTGTCCGATGTCGACTGCATCCTGTTGGTCGGCGGCGCGACCCGTCCCGTCGAGGTCGCGCGCACCATCGCCGAACTCGGGCGTCCCGTGGTGATGTCGACCGATCCGGGCCAGACCGTGGCCGTCGGCGCCGCCGGCTATGCCGCCCGCAGCTTCGCCCCCCTGGTGACGGGCGGCCGGCATCGAGCCCCGAAGGTCGCCGTATTCTCCAGTGCCGCAGTGGCATCCGCGGTGGCGGTATCGGCTGTCACGGTATTCGGCGGACCGACCGTCACGGAGATGCCGTCCCTGATCGACGCCTCCCCGAAGGGCCGGCACCCGATGGACAACCTGCTGTTCGAACCCCATATCGAGGCGCTGACCGATGCCGGCTCCGCGGTGTCCAGGGCCGTCGACTGGGCGAGCAATGCCGTGGGCTTCGGCTACTCGGGTCGGCCGGCCTACGGGATCGCGCCGGTGGGCCTCGTGACAACGATCGGTCCGTCGGTGGCCGAGGCACACGGGGGCAGCCACCAGAATCCGCGAAGTGGGTCGATGCAATCCGGTGGCGGCACCTACGCCAACCCGGCCCAGTTCCTGAACCCGATACCCTTCGTCCAGCCCGTCCCCACGCAGCCCGGCCTGCCCGCGGCTCCCATGCCCATCCCGCGCGTCAGCATTCCGGGATCTGTTCCCGCCCCGAACAATTCGATTCCCGCCGCCCCCGCCTCGCCGCCCACCGGTGGATCGGCGACCCCCGGCACCGCAATCCCAGGCACGCACGTCGGCGACACCCCGATCTCCGGCAGTCCCGCGCCAGGCCTCCCGCCGGGCGAAACCCCTTCCGGAACAGGGACTTCAGGTGGAACCTCCGCGGAGGGCAGCTGGTCCGGCACCGCATCGGGCGATACATCCGGAAGTACCTGGGGCGGTACGTCGTCAGGCGGTACGACATCGGGTACATCCACGAACGGTTCGACCAGTGGTACCTCCGGCTCGACCAGCAGCGATACGTCAGGTGATTCGACGAGTGGAAGCACATCGGATAGCTCCACAAGCGGCACCGGTGGTGGGATCGGGGGCAGTACCTCGGGCTCGAATGGCGGTCATTCCTCGGGCGGTTCGGACAGCGGTGGTACGTCGGGCTCGAATGGCGGTCATTCCTCGGGCGGTTCGGACAGCGGTGGTACGTCGGGCTCGAATGGCGGTCATTCCTCGGGCGGTTCGGACAGCGGTGGTACGTCGGGCTCGAATGGCGGTCATTCCTCGGGCGGTTCGGACAGCGGTGGTACGTCGGGCTCGAATGGCGGTCATTCCTCGGGCGGTTCGGACAGCGGTGGTACGTCGGGCTCGAATGGCGGTCATTCCTCGGGCGGCTCGAACAGCGGCGATACTTTCGGCGGTTCGGACGGCGGTCATTCCGTGGGCGGTTCGAATAGCGGCGGTACTTTTGGCGGTTCGGACGGCGGTCATTCCTTGGACGGCTCGAACAGCGGCGGCACCCCAGGCGGTTCAACCAGTGGCGGCGGCATGCCAGGCGGCTCAACCGGGGGTAGGTCTCCCGGTAACAGCTCATCCGGCGGCAGGAACCCTGGTGGCAGCTTGTCGGGCGGTTCCGCCTCGGGCGGCTTCGGCGGCGGCGGAGCCCACATCGGCGGCGGCGGTGCTCACATCGGCGGCGGAGCCCACAGGTAATTCGTCGCCGTCACCTCCCGCCCGACCGAAGCGCTCCCCGCGGCGACGTAGTCATCTCAACTCCGGCAGTTCCGGATTACGGTCCGCGGCCCACCGGCCACCCGCGACGCGCGCTGTGCGAATGCGCCCGCAACGGTGCTGGACATGTTGCGTGCGCACGTCGACGCGCGGCCCGATGCCGCGAAGGCCGCCGGATGACCAGCCCAGTCATCGAAATCGAGCGTTCGCGCAATCCTTTTCAGCAATCGGCTGTGACCAGAGACGCGAGCGGTAGTGGGGCAGCGGAGTCCACAGCGGTGGATCCCGCGGAGCCCATACGTAGTCGCATCAATTCCGGCGGCTCCGGGCAGTGCGGCGGTGGAGCCCGCATCGGCGGAAGCGGCAGAGCCCAAAGCCAATTCGCCGCCCTCACCTCCGGACCCCGCGACCCTTGTGCCCCGCACACTCGACTTGGTCACCCCGCCTCCATCGCCTGCCACCCCAACATGGACATGCGATCACCATGCGCTGATGCAGTAAACGTCGGGAGCGCACCTGCATCAAGCATTCTCGGTGGTTCGGGGGTTTTGGTTTGTGTGACAGGGGGTGTTATGGGGATGCACAATGGGTTGGTGGTTGATGGGGGTCCTCGGCTCATTGCGTTGGATATTGATGGGACGTTGCTGGTGCCGGGGGCGGCGGTCAGTGCGCGGGTGGTTGATGCTGTGCGGGCTGCGGTGGTGGCGGGGGTGCATGTGGTTGTGACTACGGGGCGGACGTTGATGACGACACGTCCGGTGCTGGAAGAGTTGGGGTTGGTCGACGGACATGCGTTGTGCTCCAACGGTGCGGTGCATATCGATGTGGCGAAGGGGGAGCCGGTGGCCGTGCAGGCCTTCGATCCGGGGCCTGCCGTTGCCGCCTTGCGTGCGCTGTTTCCGGAGATGATCTTCGCGGTGGAGAAGGTCGGTGTCGGCACCTGGGCCACCGGGGTCAGTCCTGGCGAATTCTCCATCGGTGAATACGTTCTCGTCGATGACGGTGCGCTGAGCAGTGAGCCGACCCCGCGACTCAACGGCTGGTGGCCCGAGGGCTCCCTCGAGGAGATGCAGCGCCTGCTCGCCCAACTGCACGTACCCGGCGCGAGCTGGGTACACGGCGAATTCGGCCCATGGCTCACCGTTTCGCGGCGCGGTGTCTCCAAGGGATGGGCACTGGAGCGTCTACGCACCGCACTCTGCATCCCCCGCGCCGCCACCCTCGCCATCGGCGACGGCTACAACGACCGCGAAATGTTCCACTGGGCAGGCCATTCCGTAGCAATGGCAAACGCCCCACACGAAGTCCGCGACTGGGCAGACGAAGTAGCCGACGACGTAACCGACGACGGCGTAGCCAAAATCCTGGAACGCTGGTTCACCCCCTAACCCACCCCCAACCTGGACAGTCGCTCACCATGCGCTGGTGCTGGTAAACGTCGAGAGTGCACTGCACCAGAGCATTCTCGAGCGCTGGGGGTAGGTGCGAGTGGCGCTGACGTGGGCGGCGGGGTGGGTCTGCGTCAGCGCATTTCGCGGCAATGTGAGCTTCGGGGGCGCGGAGGGTCTAAGCGGGTTGGGTCTTGGCCAAGATGTCGAGGTAATGGGGGTTTTGCATGATGCCGAGGATGTTGCCGAAGGGGTCTATCACCGATGCGGTGATGAAGTCTCCGTCGCCGCGGGGGGTGATCGGGTCGTACTCTTTGGCCCCGAGTGCCAGGAGGCGGTCGAAAGTTGTCCGGAGGTTGTCGACGTGCCAGTGGAGGATGGCGCCGCCGGGGTGATTCTGGGCGCCGGCGGGGGCGAATTTGCGGTTGATGATTCCGAGTTCGTGTTGGTAGTCGCCGATGCGGAATTCGTAGTAGGCGCCGGGGACGGCGTAGTAGGGCTCGACGCCGAGTACCTCGGTGTACCAGGTCTTCGCGGCCTCGAGGTCGTCGGCATAGAACGAAACGGTGGCCATTCCTCGCAACATCTCGGTCTCCTCTGATCGGGTCTTGTTTGCCTTGTGCGATCCATCATTGCGTCCAAAGTGCTCAACGAATGAGCACTTTTTTCGGCAGAATTGTTCGCATGCGAGCGGACCGATTGGTGGCGACCCTGTTATTGATGCAGACGCGGAGACGGGTGACGGCCGCCGAGATCGCCGCCGAACTCGAGGTCTCGGTCGCGACCGCGCGCCGCGACCTGGAGGCGCTATCGGCCGCGGGTGTTCCGGTCTATCCGCAGCCGGGGCGAGGTGGTGGCTGGTCGCTGGTCGGTGGCGCGCGCACCGATCTCAGTGGGCTGACCGAACCGGAGGCCCGGGCGCTGTTCCTGCTGGCCGGACCGTCCGCGAGTGCGGTGCCCGAGGTGAAGTCGGCATTGCGAAAGCTGGTGCGGGCCTTGCCGCACACCTTCCGAACCGATGCCGCGGCCGCGGCTGATGCGGTGGTCATCGATCCCGCGCGCTGGGGTGAGCATGATCAGCAGCGGCCGAAACTCGTCGAGATGCTGCAGCGCGCGGTCGTCGAACGGCGCAGGGTGCGTATGGAGTACGAGCGGGCGGGGGAGCGCAGCCAGCGCATCGTCGACCCGTGGGGCCTGGTCGACAAGGATGGCGTCTGGTACCTCGTCGCTGGCACCGATCGCGGTCGTCGCACCTTCCGCGTCGACCGCATCGTCGGTGCCGCGATCATCGATGAAATCGCCCACCGTCCAACGGATTTCGATCTGTCGACCGCATGGGAGGAGGTGGTCGGCGAGGTCGAGCAACGTCGCGCCGCGACCTGCGCCACCGCACTCATCGCGCCACGACTCCTGCCGATTCTGCGCAAGCAGCAGGGCCGACACTGCGAGGTGGACGGTCCGGTCGCCGACGGTCGCGTGCAGGTCCGCGTGACCGCTCCGACGCCGCGCATGATCGCCCAGCAATTGGCGGGCTGGGGCGCCGACATCGAGGTGCTCGCGCCGCGATCGGTCCAGGCGGAGCTCGCCGTTCTCGGGGCGGAACTGGTCGAACGATATGGCGGGTGACGCGCGACGGATCGAGCTTGCAGATCGATTCGTGCACGGCGAATGATCACCGTGCGAGCCTCCTTGCTAACACATGAACAGTCCGCTATGAACTGGGATCGGCTGGTTCCCGATGAATCGGCCGGTCGATTCATAGGCCGTTCGAGTGATTCGGGATCAGGGAGGAGTGGGTATACATATGGTCCGTCGGACCTTCGAGAACGCAGGCCGCAAGATGATCGCCGGAATGCTGCCGCTGGCAATGGCGGTCGCACTCGCCGGGGTGGCTTCGGCCGACCCGGGAACCGCCCCTGCGCAACAGGCACCGGCCGCGGTAGTGCGGCTGGTCTCGGAGTCGGCTCCGGTCCTCGAGCCGATCGCGGCGGGGATCCCGCTGAAGGACGTCGCAACCAACCCGGATGCGGAGAACAACGATCCGCTGGCCAACGGAGCCGCCGCGGGCGCGCTCGCGGGCGCTGTCGGTTCGGGAGTTCTCGGTGCTGCCGCTTGCCTGCCCGGATTGTTCATGGTGGTTCCGTGCGGTATCACCAGTGCGATCGTCGGTGCGCTGTGGGGCACCGTCATGGGCCTCCTGGTCGGCGTCTTCGATCCGAATGCGGTGCCGCAGGTGCTGCCTTGATCGGGGTCTATTAGGGATTCGGCGATTGCGAACGAACACCGCCGGGCCGCGCCCCGAGCACATCTGCTCGGAGGCGGCCCGGTGTCGGTCAGTGTGCCGGTTCTCGCGTAGGCAGACGTTCGGCCAGCGCACGGACCATCTCGGTGGCCACCACCGCATGTCCGCTCATCGCGAAGTGAATGAGGTCCTCGCTCATGACCTCGGGGCGCAGTCGCAGCGGATGGTCCCAGAACTCCACCAGGATCGCGTCATAGCGCACGGCCAGTTCGCGCACGATGTCATTGAGCGTCGACATTCGTTCCCGCATCGGCCGCATCGGCGCCATCCGCTCCACTTCCCACACATCGGCGAGGGTGAAGGTGCTGATCTGGGCCCCGCCGCGGGCCAATGCGGCGAACAGCGCGTCGAGATTGGCGCGCAGCTCGTCGAGGCTGCCGCCCGGTACGAACAGATCGTTTCCGCCGCAGCTCAGATGCACCAGGTCCGGTGCGAATTCGAGCACGAGTGGCAGTTGGTCGGCGAGTACCTGCGCGGATGTCGCGCCGATGCGGCCGGTATTCAGATATGCCAGTTCGGGATTCGTCGCCCTCAGCACGCCGGCGATGCGATCGGCCCACCCGACGGTGTCATAGCCGGGACTCGGGTCGCCGACGCCCTGGGCGATCGAATCCCCCAGCACCGCATAGCGCTGCCATGGGGCATCGGCAAGTAGCTCGCGTGCCGCTGCGGTCGACAGCAGCATCGGATCATTGGCTTCGGTACGAATATCGTTGTGCGTCAAGATAACTCCTAGGTCTGGCTGGGAACGGCGACGGGAGCCGCGATGCGCGCCGGAATGGCCATCACCACCGCGGCCACGACACCGATGCCCGCACAGACGGCGAACAGCGTGTGGAAGGCGGTCAGCGCATCGTCGGCATTGGCGGCGAATACCGCGGCAAGTACCGCGACACCGAGCGCGCCGCCCACCTGCCTTGCGGTCAAATTCATTCCGATACCCGCCGCAAAGCGTTGCGGCGGAAGCGAACTCGCGGCCGCTGTACCGAGGACGGTCACGACGATGCCGACGCCACCGCCGCCGAGCAGTCCGGCGGGCACCCAGGCCGACCACAGAGCCGGTGTCGCGCCGAAGGAACCGGTGCTCATCCAGACGGTGGTGCCGGTGTACATCAGCGCGCCGAGCACGCCGAACCAGCGCCGGGTGGTCGGTGCCGTGATGCGTCCGGCGACGGTCGCGGTCACCATCGAGGACACCGCCCCCACGGTCAGCGCGGCCGCCGAGCCGAGCACCGAATACTGCCAGATCGCATCGAGGAACAGCGGACCGGCGAGCAGCCAGGCGAACATGGTCGCGCCGAAGACGAATGAGGCGGCATTGGCCAGCGCATAGGGCCTGCTCTGCCACAGTTCGACCGCGATGGCCGGATTGTGGTGGCGCGCCGAACGCAGCAGCGCCGCCAGAATCAGCAGTGCGCCGACGCCGAGTGCGGCGAGCGTGCCGGGCGCGGCCCAGCCCCACTGCTGGCCCTCGGTGACACCGGCGACCAGACCGCCGAGGCCGAGGGCGATGGCGACGGTGCCGAGCGGGTCGGGCAGCGCACTGCCCGGCTGTCGGGTATCGGGCACCGGAATACTCAGCCCCGGTGCGATCAGCACGATCGCCACCGGAATATTGATCACGAATACCGCCCGCCAGCCGAACGCCTCGACCAGCGCACCACCGATCGCCGGACCCACCACGGCGGCGAAACCGCCTGCGGCGGACCAGGCTCCGATGGCCGCGCCGATTTTCTCGCGCGGCGTGACGCTGAGCACCAGTCCCAGCGCGGACGGCACCATCAGTGCCGCCGTCGCACCTTGCAGCAGACGACCGGCGATGAGCCAACCCGCCGTGGGGGCGAGCCCGCACAGCAGGGAGGTCAGCGCGAAACCGGCCAGTGCGATCAGGAACAGCCTGCGCCGTCCGAGGGTGTCGGCGAACCGACCCGCCGGGGTGAGCAGGGCCGCGAAGGCGATGGCATATCCGCTGACGACCCAGGTGAGCGTGGTCGTCGCGGTATCGGGGAAGTCGCGCGCGATGGAGGGAAAGGCGATGTTGACGACGGAGAGGTCGAGAAAGGCGATAAACGCGGCACCGCAGGCGATTACGAGCGTTCGCACGGCGGCTTTCGCGGTCGGCGGACTATCGGTCCGCGTGGACACTTCGGTCATGGGGAGATCCTTCGGCAGGAGCGGCAAACAAAGCGTACGATCGTTCGTGCAATTAACGTACGACCGTACGTTCGTATTTGCAAGAGCCGAATGGAAGAATGTGGTCATGGCCGAGTCGACGAGCACCCCTGAGCAGGACCAACGCTTGGCGAAGGGTGCGCGATCGCGGGCATCGATCGCCAGACGCGCCGCCGATCTCGCCTCCGTCGAGGGGCTGACCGGCCTGAGTATCGGCAGGCTGGCCACCGATCTCGGCATCAGCAAGAGCGGCATCGCCACCCTGTTCGGCACCAAGGAGGCGCTGCAGGTGGCGGCGGTGAAGTCCGCCCGTGCGGCCTTCATCGAGCGCGTCATCGTTCCCGCCATGAACGAACCCGGTGGCCTGACCCGCCTGCGCGCTCTCATGGACCGCTGGTTCGACCACATCACCGACCCGACCTTCCCCGGCGGCTGCTTCCGCGTCGCCACCATTGCCGAGTTCGACAGCAAACCGGGCCCTGTCCGCGACGTCATTGCCGAAGACCACGCCGACTGGCTCACCTTCCTGGCCAAACAGATTCGCCACGCCCAAGACGAGGGGCACCTCACCGGCCGCACCCCCGACGCGGTTGCCTTCGAACTGGACGCCCTGCTCAGTGCCGCCAATACTGCTCAGCAGATGGGCGATGACCGCGGCGTTACTACCGCACGCGCCATTGTCGACGGCCTGCTCGCCTGAAGCGCAATAGCTTTGCGGTGCAACCGATTACCAGCGCATTCGCCGGGGCCGGGTCAGGATCGACGGATATCGCGCGGGGTGGCGCCGAAGTGGCAGCGGAAGGCGGTGCTGAAGGAGCTGGCGGAGTTGAATCCGAGTCCAGCGGCGACGGTGGCGATGGACCAGTGGCGGTATGCCGGATTTCGCAGCCGGGCGTAGGCGATTCGCAGGCGTTCTTCCCTGATGAGTTCGCGCGGCGTGGTGCCGCCGTGTTGCAGCGCGAGTTGAACCTGGCGCAGCGACCAGCCGAGGGCGCGGGCGACGGCGACCGGGGTCAGTTCGGGGTCGTGGGCATGGGTGCGAATGTAGTGGCGGACTCGGGATTCCACATCGGTGAGATGACTGTGTTCGGTGGGGTAGTCGCCGACGATATGCATGCACAGCAGCTCGACCAGCCGCTCGGATACCGCGTCGAACTGATGCGGGGTGAGGGTGTCGCGCTCGGCGACCAAGCCGGTGGCGAGGTCGGCGACCACGCGTCCGAGCCCCGAGGTGAGGTCCACCAGCGGTGCGGGTGGTGCGGCGCGGCTGAGGCGGTGGTCGACCTCACCTCTCGGGATGGTCATGGTCAGGCCCTCGGTGCCGTCGACCTGGGTGAATGCGAATGGTTGATCGATGGTCACCAGGGCGCCGATACCGGGCGGCATGGGTACGTGCTGGTCGTCCTGCCAGATGGTGACGTGTCCGGTCGTCGGCAGCATCAGGCGGTAGTCCCCGTCGGCGTCTTCGCGCACATGTCCGGCAGTGCGGTAGTAGGTGACGGCATCGGCGTGCCAGCCGACGATCTGGTAATTGTCCGTGCGGCGCAGCGCCACCCGCCCTTGGAAGTCGCATCGACGGGGGAATGCGTACCCCACGCGTCGGCGGTGGCACAACTGGATCAGTTCGCTCCAGTAGTCGGTGCGCTCATGGGGCGCGACGGCGCTGGTGGCGGCGGTCTCGATGAGGTCGATTCCATCTTTCATCGGCATCGTCTCCCGCCCATCGCGATCCATCGGTGCGCCAGATACCGGTTGGTCTGGTGCCTCCATAGAGTTGGCTCGCCCCGCTACGCGCTAAACGTGGTGCAGGACACCGACGACGTTGCGCTGGGCGACAACTTTGCTGCGCTCACCGGCAATCGGCGCCCGCCGACCGCCCCTAGCATCGTGATCTCACGATCACAGCAATAGAGGAGTTCTGCGTGAGCAACGCACTGAAGATTGTCGCGTCCGGTGTGGCCGCGGCCGGAATTGCCACCGGGGCGGCGTTTTTCGTTCCCGGTACCGCTGCGGCGGCGACGTATGGCAATCAATGCGGTGCCGGATACAACGTGATCGATACCCACGATCTGCGGGGCGGCACGATCTTCCTCACCTATAACGGCGAGAAGAACTGCGTGGTCACCGTGCGGGACCAGCCCGGTGCCGCGATGCGCATGGCGGCCGGATTGGAATTGTCCGAAGGCAAGAAGGACGTGACCATCGACGAGGGTCAGTTCACCGAATACGCGGGTCCGGTTTATGTTTCGGCGAAGGGTCGCTGCATCGACTGGGGCGGAATCATCGGCGACGACAAGTGGCAGATCTTCAACGTGCACTGCCAGTGAGCCACTGATTTCTGGAAAGGTCATCATGCGCAAAACGAATAGGCTCCTGGCGGGAATCGCCATTGCCGCCGCCTCGATCGGAGGCACCGTCGCGACCGCCGCCACCGCCTCCGCCGAACGCGGCGAAAGCGGTTGCTTCTCTTACTCGTACGAGCCCGGAACCTTCACAACCACCGTCTACTACCACAACCGCTGCGGAGTAACTCGCAAACTCACCATCTACCGCCAAAGCAACTCGCCCTGCAACGACGACAAGATCGAGCTCTACGTCGACGGCGGTGCGAAGGGCGATGAGGTGGTCCGCTGCGGCGATATCACCCAAGTGATCGGTGAGTGACCCGACTCGCACTCCGGAACGCGGGCGGCGTCAGCAGTTCGACGCCGCCCGCGGTCGGCCAGCACCCTGCCGCCTGCTCAGGCAGACAGCGCCAGGTCGTTCGCGATCGCGGCATCGTAGCGATCCCACACTACGTCGGTGAGCGCCGGATGCGGCCCGATAACGTCCGCGTGGACGAGCTCGGCCGCTGCGGCGATGAGGCGATCGGTGAGAAGTCCGGGTGCGAGGAACCAGGGTGCGACGAGCACGCGATCGGCCCCGCGCGCGTGCAGTCGAGAAATCGCCTGTGTGACAGTCGGTTCGGTGGTTGCAAAGCAGATCTCGGTGCGCCATCCGGTCAACGCGGCGAGTCGGCGGGCAACCTCGGCCGTGCGCGCGTTTGCCGCCGAGGACGACGACCCCACCGCTGCGACGGCGATCCCGATCCGGTCGTTGCGACCGAACGCTTGCCCACCGGGGATGCGATCGGTGTCGCCATCGCGCTCGACTATCGCGTCGAGCACGCGATCCCGCAGTGCCTCGATCAGCTGCGGATCCGGTCCGAGCACATCGGCTTGCGTCAGGCGCAGCTGCGGGTGGCGGGCACGGGCGGCAGCGAGTATTCCGGGCAGGTCTACCCGGGCGTGGAAGGCATTGCCGAGCAGCAGCGGAGCCACCACCGCATGTGTATATCGCTGTGCGGCAACGGCATCCACGACCTGTTCCACTGAGGGCGCATTCAGGTCCAGGAAGGCCGGTCGGACGTCGAGATCGGGCCTGGCCGCTGCGATGTCCGCGACCACGGCCGACATCGTCTCGGCCGAGCGCGGATCACGACTGCCGTGCGCAACGGCGATCAATACGGGCCGTTCGGTGCCGCCGTCCGACCCGGACTGGAGCAGTTCGAGCTCCGCCCACATCGATCGAGCGCTCGGCAACCGAGCAATCGAACCGATTTCGCCGGGCGAATTCACCTCAGGCACCGACCTCGACGGCGGTCAGCACATCGCCGACCAGACCGGCGGCCAGGGTATTGCCACCGGCCGGGTCGATGAGCAGGAAGCTGCCGGTGTGCCGGTTGACGCGGTAGTCATCGGCCGCGATGGGTTCGGCGACGCGCACCGAGATCCGGCCGATATCGTTGAGCTCCAACGACTCCGGATTCGCTGCCGCGGTCAGGTTCTGCTCGTCGAACCGCTCGACGAGCGCGCCGACAATGGCCTGCGTGGTGCGCGTGCCGTGCTTGAGCAGCAGACGCGCGCCGGGACGCAGCGGCTTATCGCCGAGCCAGCAGACGGTCGCGTCGAACGAGTCGATCGGCTCCGGGGCGTCGGTGGGCGAGGCGATGATGTCACCGCGCGAGATGTCCACATCGTCGGCCAGGATCAGCGTCACGCTGCGGCCCACCTGCGCGACGGCGAGCTCACCGTCGGGTGTATCGACGCGCTCGACGGTGGAGCGAATTCCGGAGGGCAGCACCACGATCTCATCGCCGGGCGAAACCGAGCCCGCCGCGATCTGGCCCGCATAGCCGCGGTAGTCCGGATATTCGGCGGTGCGCGGCCGGATCACGTACTGCACCGGAAAGCGCAGGCCGATCGCGTGCGCGCCCGAGCTGTCGGCATCGACGGGCACCGATTCCAGGTGCTCGATCAGCGACGGCCCGTCGTAGTACGGGGTGTTCTCCGAACGCGACGCGATATTGTCGCCGTGCAGCGCGGAGACCGGAATCTCCAGCACATCCTCGCTCGACCAGCCGAGAGTGCTGGTGAGCGTGTTGAATTCGGCCGAGATCTGCGCGAAGACGGTCGCCGGATCGTCCACCAGGTCGATCTTGTTGACCGCGAGCACGAGCTTGGGCACGCCGAGCAGTGCGAGCACCGCGGCATGCCGACGGGTCTGCTCGATGACGCCCTTGCGCGCGTCGACGAGCAGGATCACCAGCTGCGCCGTGGACGCGCCGGAGACGGTATTGCGGGTGTACTGCACATGCCCGGGGGTGTCCGCGAGCACGAAGGACCGCTTGGGCGTTGCGAAGTAGCGGTAGGCGACATCGATGGTGATGCCCTGTTCGCGTTCCGCGCGCAGCCCGTCGACGAGCAGCGAAAGATCCGGTGTGGCAAGGCCCTTGTCGACCGAGGCGCGGGTGACGGCGTCGATCTGGTCGGCCAGTACGGATTTCGTGTCGTAGAGCAGCCGTCCGACCAGGGTGGACTTACCGTCGTCGACAGAACCGGCGGTGGCCAGCCTCAATAGGTCGGACATATCAGAAATAACCCTCTCGTTTGCGGTCTTCCATTGCGGCCTCGGACACTCGGTCGTCGCTCACCCCGGATTCGACACTGTGCGCTGCGTTCGGTCCGGTGAGTGGCTCGGAACGCATCAGAAGTAGCCTTCTCGTTTGCGGTCTTCCATTGCGGCCTCGGACACTCGGTCGTCGCTCACCCCGGATTCGACACTGTGCGCCGCGTTCGGTCCGGTGAGTGGCTCGGAACGCATCAGAAGTAGCCTTCTCGTTTGCGGTCTTCCATTGCGGCCTCGGACACTCGGTCGTCGCTCACCCCGGATTCGACACTGTGCGCCGCGTTCGGTCCGGTGAGTGGCTCGGAACGCATCAGAAGTAGCCTTCTCGTTTGCGGTCTTCCATTGCGGCCTCGGACACTCGGTCGTCGCTCACCCCGGATTCGACACTGTGCGCCGCGTTCGGTGCGGTGAGTGGCTCGGAACGCATCAGAAGTAGCCTTCTCGTTTGCGGTCTTCCATTGCGGCCTCGGACACTCGGTCGTCGCCACGGGTCGCGCCGCGTTCGGTCAAACGGGACGCGGCCACTTCGGCGAGAATCGCCTCGTTATCGGCCGCATCGGAAAGAATTGCGCCGGTGGAGGATCCGTCGCCGACGGTGCGGTAGCGCACCGAACGGGTCTGCAACACCTCACCGTCGCGCGGACCGCCCCAGACGCCGGGCGTCATCCACATGCCGTCACGCTGGTACACCGGACGCTCGTGCGAGTAGTAGATGCTCGCCAGATCGACATCCTCGCGGGCGATGTAGCGCCAGATATCGAGTTCGGTCCAGTTGCTCAGCGGGAATACCCGCACATGCTCGCCCGGAGCGTGCTTGCCGTTGTACAGGTTCCACAGCTCGGGCCGCTGCCGCTTCGGATCCCACTGCCCGAAGGCGTTGCGCAGCGAGAAGATTCGTTCCTTGGCGCGCGAACGCTCCTCATCGCGGCGGCCGCCGCCGAAGACCGCGTCGAAGCGGTGTTCGGCGATGCCGTCCAGCAGCGGAACGGTCTGCAGCGGATTGCGGATACCGTCCGGGCGCTCGGTCAGGCGACCGTCGGCGAGGTAGTCCTCGACCTTCGCGACATGCAGTCGCAGGCCGTACTTCTCGACCACCTTGTCGCGGAACTCCAGCACCTCGGGCAGATTGTGCCCGGTGTCGACGTGCAGCAGCGCGAACGGCAGCGGCGCGGGCCAGAAGGCCTTGAGCGCCAGATGCAGCAGCACCGTGGAATCCTTGCCGCCGGAGAACAGGATCACCGGCCGCTCGAATTCGCCCGCCACCTCGCGGAAGATGTGGATCGACTCCGATTCGAGCGCCGCGAGGGTGTCGAAATCGGTGATGCCGAGGGAACGTGTGCTGATGGTTTCGGTCATGACTGATGCAACCCGCATTCGGTCTTGGCGAGGCCGGCCCAGCGGCCGCTTCGCGGATCGGATCCCGGCTCCGGCTTCCGTGTGCACGGAGCGCAGCCGATGGACGGATATCCCTCCTCCACCAGGGGATTGACGAGGATGCCGTGCTGTTCGATATAGGCCTGCATCTCGTCGTCGGACCAGGCGGCGATCGGGTTGATCTTCACCAGTCCGAACGCCTCGTCGAACGAGATGAGCGGGGCGTTGGCCCGGGTCGGGGCCTCCACGCGGCGGATGCCGGTGACCCAGGCGTTGTAACCGACGAGCGAGCGCTTCAGCGGCACAACCTTGCGCAACCGGCAGCATTCAGCGGCATCACGCGCGAACAAATCCTTGCCGAGCAGCTGATCCTGTTCGGCCACAGTATTTTCCGGCCGCACGTTGATCACGTTCACCCCGTACACGGCCTCCACCGCATCGCGGGTGCCGATGGTCTCGGCGAAGTGGTAGCCGGTGTCCAGGAACAGCACGTCCACACCCGAACGCACTTGGGCGGCAAGGTGAACCAGCACACCGTCCTGCATATTCGAGGCGACGATGTAGCCGGTGCCGAAGGTGTCCTCGGTCCATCGCAGCAGCTGCGCCGCCGAAGCGTCGGGTCCGAGTTCGGCCGCGCCTTTTTCGGCGATCGCCCGCAATTCTTCTTCGGACAGCTTCGCGGGCAGGTCCGCCGTTACTTGATCTGTTGTCACGCTTGATCTCCCGTTCACCTGAGGTCGGCCTCGTCGGCGCGAACAGCCCACTGAGCGAACCGTTCGCCGTCCTCGCGGTGCTTGATGAAGTTGCGCACCACCCGCTCGATGTAGTCGCCGAGTTCGTTGGTGGTCACCTTGTGCTGACGCAACTTTCGACCGAAGGCGCTGTCGAAGCCGAGGCTGCCACCGAGGTGAACCTGGAAACCCTCGACATGATTCCCGGAGCCATCGTCGATCAGCTGACCCTTGAAGCCGATATCGGCGATCTGCGAGCGCGCGCAGGAGTTCGGGCAGCCATTGATATTGATGGTCACCGGAACATCGAGCTGCGCATTGAGATCCGCGAGCCGTTCCTCCAACTCCGGCACCAGCGCCTGGGACCGTTTGCGGGTCTCGGCGAAGGACAGTTTGCAGAATTCGATGCCGGAGCAGGCCATCAGGTTCCGGCGCCACAGCGACGGACGTGCCTGCAGGCCAAGGGGTTCCAGCTCGTCGATCAGCGCGTCGACCTTATCGTCGGCGATATCGAGCACGATCAGCTTCTGGTAAGGGGTGAACCTGATCCGATCCGAGCCGTACTTCTCCACCGCCTCGGCGACCTTGGTCAGCACGGTGCCCGACACGCGGCCCGCGATGGGGGAGAAGCCGACCGCGTTGAGCCCGTTGCGCAGCTTCTGCACGCCGACGTGATCGATCGGCTTCTTCGGCTGCTCCGGCGCGGGACCGTCGATCAGCTTGCGCCCGAGATACTCGTCCTCGAGCACCTGACGGAACTTCTCGATGCCCCAGTCCTTGATCAGGAACTTCAGCCGTGCCTTGGTGCGCAGGCGACGGTAGCCGTAATCGCGGAACACCGAGACGACGGCCTCCCACACATCGGGCACCTCCGCCAGCGGCACCCACACGCCGACGCGCTGGGCCAGCATCGGATTCGTCGACAGACCGCCGCCGACCCACAGGTCCAGACCGGGGCCGTGCTCCGGGTGATTCACCCCGACGAACGCGACGTCATTGATCTCGTGCACCACATCCTGCTGGCCCGAGATCGCGGTCTTGAACTTGCGCGGCAGGTTGGAGTACTCCTTCTTGCCGATGTAGCGGCGCACGATCTCATCGATCGCGGGCGTCGGATCGATGATCTCGTTCAGCGATTCACCGGCCAGCGGCGAACCGAGCACCACGCGCGGGCAGTCGCCGCACGCTTCGGTGGTCTCGAGCCCGACGCCTTCGATCCGCTTCCAGATCTCGGGGACGTTCTCGACCTCGATCCAGTGGTACTGGACGTTCTCGCGGTCCGACAGGTCGGCGGTATCGCGAGCGAACTCGGTGGAGATCTGGCCCAAGGTCCTCAGCTGCGCGACATTCAACGCGCCCCCATCGCAGCGGATGCGCATCATGAAGTACCTGGCCTCGAGAATGTCGATGTTCTCGTCGCCGGTCCAGGTGCCGTCGTAGCCCTGTTCGCGCTGGGTGTAGAGACCCCACCAGCGGAACCGGCCGCGCAGATCGCCCTTGTCGATGCTGTCGAAACCCTGTTTGGAATAGATGTTCTCGATCCGGGCCCGGACATTGAGCGGGTTGTCGTCCTTCTTGGACTGCTCGTTCGGGTTCAGCGGCTCGCGGTAGCCGAGCGCCCACTGGCCCTCGGCCTTGCGGCGCACCGGCTTACCGGTGCGGACACGCGGGCCGGTCGGCGCCTCGCTGCGGGGACGGTCCGGGCGGACGCGCCGCTCGGAGGCCGGACGCTGCGGGCGCGCGTGCGGCCCGGAACCGGGCTGATCCGTGTGACCGGCGTCGGTGCTCGACGTCATGGGGGTCGCTCCTGCTGGGTGGGGGTACATCCGTGCTGAGGGCGTGAGGGTCTGACTCACGCCTGCGGTGTCAGCGGGCCGATGTCCGTCGAAATCGGGAGATGACCGGGAAATCCGGGAATGGGCGCCGCTGAGCTACCGGGAGGAACCGGGCAGACAGCAGGCGCTGCACACGCGCTTGTAGTCGACGTGGCGACGTGCCACAAGTCGTACTCCAGATCCGCGCATGCGCCTATTGTGCCATGTCAGGATGGCCGTTCCGACCGCGAGGCCGTATTTCCCGCGAAATCTAGGGAAATTCCCTGGACCGTGGGTGTCGATTGTGATGGCGGTCATAGTTAGTGGGCTGAATGCGTCGCATGATTCGTCATGATCACCGTCGGTGACCCGTCTCACGGCAGCTTGACCTCGAGCTACCTCGAGGTTGCACGCTCTGTGTCATGAGTACTACAGCCGCCGCCACCGATACCGACCTCGACGCGATCCGCGAGGTCGTCGCCACCGTCCAGCACGCACAGCAGAACGAACTCGTCGACGAATTCGTCGGCCTGTTCCGCGAAGACGCGATCTGGACCACCGGGGGCGGTAAGCGGCTGTTCGGCCGCGCGGCCATCGCCGAATTCACCGCGCAGGTGCTGCCGGGTGCGATGCGCGGCGGCACCGCGACCTACGAGGTCGAACATGTGCTGTTCATCCGCCCGGATGTCGCCGCGGTCAAGGTGGTCCAGCGGTATTTCGACGGTGACGGTCAACTGTCCGGGCAGGGGTCGCCGATGTACGTCATGTCGAAGGAGGACGGGCGCTGGCTGCTGACGGCCAACCAGAACACCGTGGTCGCTGATTGAACCCGCTCGCAACAGCCCGGGGAGTCGCAGTCACCGAAGCAATACCGATTACTGAACAGGGCTGGTTTCAACCCTGCTGGTGTCGAGAACGTAGGACCAGCGCGCTCGCTGAGCGTTCCGGCAGTTGAGCCAGGAATCCCCCGCCGTCAGCTTCAGGCGGGGGAGGGATCAAACTGGTGGGGTGAGTTCCGCCGCCCCGATCGAAGCCGAGACGCCCGCCCTGGTGCTGCGCGACTTCGGCGGCGGACCCTTCGGTATCTACATCCACGTGCCGTTCTGTGCGACACGCTGCGGATATTGCGATTTCAACACCTACACCGCGGGCGAGTTGGGCACGTCGGCATCGCCGCAGTCCTGGCTCGAGGCGCTGCGCGGTGAGTTGGCGACGGCGGCCGACGAGTTCGCGCAGCTGCCGACCGCGACGCCCGAGGTGGCGACGATATTCGTCGGTGGTGGCACGCCGTCGCTGCTCGGCGGTGACGGTCTGTCGGCCGTGCTGGACGCGGTGCGCACGAACTTCACCCTCGCCGCAGATGCCGAGGTGACCACCGAATCCAATCCGGAGTCGACCGCACCGCAGTTCTTCGAACGCATCCGCGCGGCCGGATTCACCCGGGTCTCGCTCGGCATGCAATCCGCGGCCCAACACGTGCTGAAGGTGCTGGATCGGACCCACACGCCGGGCCGTGCCGTGGCCGCGGCGAAAGAGGCGCGCGCCGCCGGATTCGACCATGTGAACCTGGACCTGATCTACGGCACCCCTGGCGAGCGCGACAGCGATCTCGACGCGAGTTTGGACGCGGTGCTGAGCGCTGGCGTGGACCACGTCTCGGCGTACTCGCTCATCGTCGAGGACGGCACCGCCATGGCGCGCCGCGTCCGCCGCGGTGAACTGCCCGCCCCCGATGACGATGTGCTCGCCGCCCGGTACGAGCGCATCGACTCCCGGCTCCGCGCGGCGGGCCTGACCTGGTACGAGGTATCCAATTGGGCCGCAAGCGATGCCGCCCGCTGCCGCCACAACCTCGGCTACTGGGACGGCGGTGACTGGCTCGGCGCCGGCCCCGGCGCACACAGTCATGTCGGTGGTGTGCGCTGGTGGAATGTCAAACACCCGGCGCGCTATGCCGATACGGTCGCTCGCGGCGGACTGCCCGCGGCCGGCTGGGAAACCCTCACCGCCGACGAACAGCACACCGAACGCGTCATGCTCACCGTCCGCCTGCGCACCGGCCTACCACTGAACGAGCTGGCCCCGGCGGAATCCGCCGCAGCGAACCGAATCATCGCCGACGGTTTGGCAATTCGCTCGGGCGAGCGGTTGATCCTCACCGACCGCGGCCGTCTGCTCGCCGACGGCGTCGTCCGAGACCTACTGACCTGAGCGGACATCCGCATCTATCGCTGCGGACAGGATGATCACCCAGACTGCACCGGCCTTGATGACGATTCGGCCGATGCTGCCCTGTAGGTCTGCCTCGCCCGATCCGAATCGCCCGCAGTCATTCTCAGGGTGCAACAGGGCGTTGTCTATTTGTCGCCGAGAACGGTGGCGAACTTTTCGGCCACGCCGCGAACCTGATCGCACGACGAGGGGGCCGGAGTCGATCCGGGGATGGCACTGAGGACGATCTCCAAGACTCCATCGGTCGAGGATATTGCCGCATTACAAAAATTGGGGAATGCATCATCAGTGAAGAGCACAGCCGGGCGGCCATCGACGGGATCTCTGTTTATTACCGTGTGGTGGCTGGAAGTGGCTGCCTCGGCGATGGGAGTGTTCTTCGACCTGACTATGACATCGCCGGTAACTTCACCACCGGCATTTTTTGGACGTTCGAAAGAACAGCCGATAACTACCACATCTCCGGTTACGAGATCGCTTCGCGTGCGGGTTTTCGGATCGAATCCAGCGCTGGTCACCATGGCATCATCAATTTCGAAGCAAGGATCGAAGCGGACCGGATTCTTGATGCCTTCGGGCTGTTTCGGCGCCGGAGGAATCTCTCCTGCCTTGGTGGTCAGCGAGGACGGTGAAGGCGAGGATCGGCTTGTGCCGCGATCATCCGCGTCGTCGTTCGCGCATGCGGTTAACAGTCCGATTGTGACCAGCATGCATCCGGCGGTGAGGGATCTGTTCATCACTGAGAAACTCCTGCTGCTTTGCGATTCGGTATGCCAAGAAGCGCTCGGGCAGCGAGGAGTATGCCACCTGCGCGGGCGAGTTTCATAGCGGTACCTTTTGACATGTCGGGCCGATCGTCGTAGTGTCGCCCTGTTCACAGGGGGAGGTTGAAGTCTGCGATTCGTCAAGCTGCTGCACCGCCACGGGATAATCATTCAACTGGGGAAGATTGCGCTGTTACTCTGCGTAGCCGCTGCGATCCTGCTGGTGATGACGTGGATCGGCAACCCGTACGCGGATGACGTGGAATCACCGGCCAAGGCGACGTCATCATGGGTTCTGCCCCCAGCGGGGCGACTCGATCCGTCGCCGCCATCCGGATTTCCGTCCCAGGAGTTTCCGCCACCTCTGGTCGAAGTGCCAAAGGGGCAGCCGCAGCCGGTACCCACGAGATTTGGGCTGACCTATACCGTGCCATCGAGTAATGGGTGGCGGCCCAGTAACGACACGGTAATCGGCTGGTCGGACAAGGACGGATCCGTCATTGCCGGATACGGTGCCGTGAGTGATTACGGCTATCGCTACTGTCCCCAGAACAAGAGTTCAACCCTTGCTGCAGTCGGCGTAAGAGGCCGCAATGGTATCGATATCGACGCAGCCGCCCGCGAGGAGGTCGGTAAGGCGGAGCGAATATTCACCGATGACAGCACTGGGCACCGACCGAATGTGGAAATTCGTGGTCCGTCGCAGTTCGAAATATCGGGACGTCCAGCGGTCCGGTACACCGCAATGGTCACGGGAGTACACCAAGAGTATTCGTGCGACCCCTCCGAACTGGAATTCGACATAGTAGCGACCGCGGCCTATTTCACTTCCGAGGTAGCGGTCTTTATGGTCGAGCATGTCACCGGGTCCGTGAAGGCGCTGCCCAGTAGCGACATCGACAGCATCATCAAATCATTTCAGAGAACATAGCTGAACAACCGAGTGGACGTGGATATTTCATGGGTGAAGAATTTCTGGCGAAGCCGTCTGAAATAGGAGGCCTGGCTAAAATTGTCTCCGAAATCGGCAATGATGCTACGGAAGCTGGAAAATTCATTAGCCGGCATGGACCGGCAGCGGACTGGCTCAGCGGTCCGATCATCGACCAACTACTCGCACCGGTTCGCATCGCCGCCGAAGCGACCCAGCGGCGAATGGGAGATATCGGCATCAAGACGATAGAAACCGGCAGCGAACTCAACAAGGCGGCCTGGCTGTATCACAACCAGGATCAACACACCTATGAGGCCCTCAACCAGCACAAGGTCAACCTCGGCCACCGAGATGTACCGGTGCCCGTGTATGCGGACAGGGAAGCTGACGGGCATGCGGTCGACTACGAGTCGGCCGCCGTCTATTCGAAGCCGGAAGAGTTCAAACTCGATGTGCCGCAAGCGAACAAGGAGGACACGGCGGCACTCATCACCGAGGTTGCGCCGGTGCTCGGCAATGTCAACGAGGCCATCAAGAGCATCACTCGCATGGCGGGTCATGAGGTCGATCCACTCGGCGAGGCGCTGAAGCCGATCCCGGGTAACTGGAACGAGGTGCGGCGCATCGGCGAGGCTTACAAGGCCGCCGGCAACGGTATGGAGGCATGCGGGAAGAACCTTGAAGCAGGCGTCAGCCGCGTCGATCAGCATTGGAACGGCAAGGCCGCCACATCATTCAGCGAGTGGGCACAACTGCAGATCGCGGCAATGAAGTGGGAGGGACCCGTGGGTCGCGTCGTCAGTGACGCTCTCGGTGTGGTCGCGGACAAGATCAGGGAGGCCGTCAAGACCATCCTCACAAAGGTGTGGGAGATGCTCGAGGAACGCGTCGATTTCAGGAGCGTCAAGGGCGCGATCAAGACGATCGCCCACAAGATCCCGGGAGCCGGCACCGCCGCGGAGATCGCCGATATCGGTCGCAAGTTGATCGAGATCATCACCACTGCAATAGATCTCGTAAAGAAGGTCGAAATACTGAGAGACCGCGTCAAATCGCTTCTCGAGATCGTCTCCGATCCGCTCGGAACCGCCCGCGACAAGGTCAAACAGAAGCTCGACCAGACCCTCGAGCCGATCACGTCCGCGATCGATGATGCGACCAAGAAGGCGGCGATCGCCAAGGACGTGTCGGAGATCGCTCAGCTCGATCACACCTTGGACCGGCCACAGCAAGACTACGAAATCGGCTCGGGCAACCAGCCGTGGGAGAACGCATGAATCCGATGTGGGGATCCAACCGCGAGCCGAACCTCGACCCCGAGGTGGACGCTGCTGTCCGCAACCTCATGGCCGCCGTCGCTGACCTGGACACCGCGCGTATCCAATTCGAGAACCTCGATATTTCGGCGCTGTTCGGCGAACCCACCACGGTTGACGAGGAATTCATGTCAGATCTCGCAGCCGTACCCACCGCCTCGCCGGAACTCCAGGCGTTTGCGGCTCGCGTCCATCACGGCGAGTGCCAGTGGCGTGAGATCGAGCAGCTTGCCCGTCCCCTGCCTCCAGAGGTCGCAGAGTTGAAGATCTCGCCGCGGTTCACTTGGCAGTGGGATCCGCAGCCGCCGCCACCGGCGGTGGAGCCTCGTCCGCGGCGACGGGACAACAACACTGTCGGGCCTTCGGACTGGCCCGACGATTTCGACGAATACCCGGCGAGCAGGTCCTGGTTGGTCTGATGCAGTCTGCGACGCAAGTCGAGATATGCGCCGGATGAGCCTGCGTCGACGAGGCAGTGCCGTATGCCCTCGGTCGGGTACCGGGCCGAGGGGGTGGCATCCGGTCTTGTGAGTTCTCCGAATGTCTGCGGTAGGCCCGCCGAATGATGTCGATTGCACTATCACAGATCGGTAAAGGCGCGTAGGCTGCGCAGCAACCCAAGGAGTCTTATGCCACCGGCACGACACATCACGCTGATCTCCGAACAAGGTGAATTCGCCGAGTCCCGCGCCGCTGAAAAGGCGGAAAACGCACGTCAGAGTGCGATTGCCGCGCGCACCGTGGCCAGCCATGCCGAGAATGCGGCAGACTGTGTGGCCCTACTGGCCATGCTCGGTCTGGACGCGATGGCGGGCAAGATGGCCAAGAGCGCGCAGGCCCCGCTCTAACCTCCAGCGACCGCGGCCGCCTGCCGTCATTCGCGCGGCGACATGCCAATATGCCGCGAGATCAGCGGGCGCTAGGCGATGGGTCGTGCACGCGCCAGCGGCGCGCGATCATCGCGATGGACCGATGTCTGCTGTCGGGACCGGTACGGAGCGCATCCGGTCCAACCGCTGGCTGATCATCCACTGCTCGAGCCGGTATCCGACGGGACGAGATCTCTTTGGCTCTCGGCTGTCCGCTGCACCACGATGGCGAGAACCGGCGCAGACATCTGCTCGGAGTGGGTAGATTGTCAGTCCAGGATCGTGCACTGTTTGTCGGACCGTTCCGCCGACGCGGAGCTCTCAGGCTTCGAAAGCAGTCATCGTTGATCGTCTACAGCCCGAGGGGGGCGAAGAACGACTAATCAGCGAAAGGGTAGGACTCCGAATGAAGATCACCCGCAGCCTGCGCGCTGGTATCGCGGCGCTCATCCTCGCTTTCACGCCCGTCCTGACGGCCGCCCCTGCGACCGCCGCACCTCTCCCGACGATCGTGCTGGTGCATGGCGCCTTCGCGGATACCACGAGCTGGAACAGCGTCGCCGCGATGCTGCGCGACCGCGGTTATCAGGTAGTTGTTCCCGACAATCCGCTGCGCGGTCCGGCCAACGATGCCGCGGCCGTGCAGCGAACCCTGGACACGATCTCGGGACCCATTGTCCTGGTTGGTCATTCATATGGCGGTTTCGTCATCAGCAATGTGCACGACCCGAAAGTCCAAGCGCTGGTCTACATTGCGGCCTTCGCCCCGGTGCAGGGTGAATTCGGGCTGCTCGAACTCGACCCGATCCGCTTTCCCGGCTCCCAACTGCTGCCTCCGGCGCTGCAGTTCCGCCTCGTAGACGATCCAAGTGGCTTGGCGGGCAGGAATCTCGACAGCTACATAGCACAAGACCACTTCAACGCTGTCTTCGCCCAAGACGTGAGCGCCGACGTCGCGGCCGATATGTTCGCCCACCAGCGCTCGCTCGCCGTCGCCGCCAACGTCGAACCCTCCAGCGCACCCCTATGGTCCTCGGTCCCGAGCTGGTACCTCGTCTCGGCCAATGACCATGTGATTCCCCCTGCCTCTCAACGCTTCATGGCGAATCGCATGGGCGCACACACCTCCGAAATCGCCTCCTCCCACGTCTCCCTGGTCTCCCATCCCGCCGAGGTAGCCGCCGTAGTGGAGGCCGCCGCCGGTCAGTGAAACAGCCGACCGCTGGCGCGCAGTGGCCGTGCAAGCCACTGATCCGATGTCCTCGGTTCCTGAGGGCGGCGATACGGCTCCGGTAGGGCTCGGGTTGTAGCGCTACCAGGTGTTGCTGCGCTGCTCCTCGAGGCGTTGGAGGGCTCGGTCGATCCACGTGGTGAATTGGGTGGTGAGGTCAGCGGGTGTGGTGGGGCGAACGGTGATGTGGGCACCACGGGTTTCGGTGTAGCGGCCGTCGTCGGTGATGTCGTACCACTGCAGGACCTGCGACGGCTTCGAATGGGTGTGGATGGGGCCGGTGAGTAGGGCCGCGGTGCCACCGCCGTCGGCTTGGCGGCCGAGTAGGCGTCGGTATTGCTCGTGGGGTGTGTTGCGGGCGACGTCCTCGAAATAGTTGCCATGCAGCGGGCGCAGTTCATCGGGATGAAAGGTGGCGGGCTTCGCGGTGCCAGGCCGACATGCGGGTACCGCCGCGACAATCCGGGTAGGCAGATTGTCGGTGATGGACATACACAACCGGATCCGCCCGTGTTCGGTGGCGTTGCCGAACTGGGTCAGCGTGACCGAGCGGTGCGGCGTTCTGGCACCGACGATCCGGTACTCGCGCAGATCATCACGACTGGTGCTCTGCTTGTGTTTGCAAGTGCCGCCAAGGATTTCGATTCTGATATCGGAATCGCCGAGGGTGCGCAGAGCTAATTGAATCTGCTCCAGTTCATCGGCCGAGTAGCGCGCGCGCACCGCGATGCGGTGCGCGGCGAACTCGTTGCGATAGGCGAACCGGCTGGTGTAGCGCAGCGGGCTGGGGAACCGGTCGTGTGCTTCGCTGTACCAGAGCGCGGCGAAATCGTCCGGTTCCCAAGTCCATTCGGCCATTCGAGTCCAATCTTACTGCGCCGCGATCTCAGTCGGTGTCGGCGTTCCCGCCGATCACCCCTCCAGCCACCGTCGTCGGCATGTCGCCGAGCAGTTCGTCGGTATTCTCTTGGTTGATCAGGTATTCGGGGATCTTGTGCTCGGACCCATCGTCTTTGCCACCGGAGCGTCCGCCACCCATACCGCCCATGCCCGCCATACCGCTGGCGCCGCGACCAGCCGCTGTGGTCGAGGACGTTGCGGTGCCCGCGGTGCCGGTCATACCAGGAACGCCCTGTGTTGTGCGGCCCGGACTTTGCTGATTCGGCGAACCCGTGCCGGTCGGCGAACCCGGAGATCCTGGGCTGGTTGTGGTGCCGAGTCCGGTTGGCGTCGTCTTGCCCGGGTCGGTCGAGGTGAGGGACGACGGAGTCGTCTGCGCCGGATCGGTTCCCGTGGGCATGGTAGATGAGATGGTGGGGTCCGTTGAGCTGGATTGCGTCTGCTCCGGCTTCGTCTGTTCGCCCTGTTCCTCGGTGGTGTCGGGCCTGCCGTCGCCGTCGGTGCCCCCTGTCGTACCAGAACCCGTTGTGCCGGGGGAGTTTCCGGGACCGCCCGAGCTCGTACCACCGCCATCCCCGCCGGGCCGTGGCGCCGTGATGTCGACCGATTTGGTCGGGCTGGTCGGTGCCGCGAGCACGGGAATTTTGCCATCCATGGCACTGAATGGCCGAACGTAGTACTCGTCCATCGCTTTACGAGCCTTCTCGGCCTCCTCGCTCTGCTCGCGCTGCAGGTCCCAGCGGTGCGGTGGCCAGGCCCATGAGGTCCAGGTGACGACGACCGGATCAGGGAGGGCCTTTTTGGTTTCGGAGATGGCGACGGCGGCGTCGCTGACCCGCGAGTACAGCTCGGCGAGAGCAGGTGTCAGATTGCGGGCGTCGTTGGTGTAGTTCTGGATCGACTCTTTTGATTTCTCGGCGGCAGGGCCGGACCACGCCTGCGCGATGGAGTTCTGGATCGAGCGGGCAAAGGTTTCGACGCCCTGCTCCCAGTCCTGGTGCACCTTCCAGTACTTCTCGGCCTGATTGACCGCGTCGGTGGGATCGAGCGGATTGAAAGCGTCCTTGATATCCGGATGCTCCCAGCTGTCCGAGTGTTCGCCGTCGTTGATCCGGGTTGGTTCGTAGCCGCTCATTTGGTGCGCCCACCGGGGAGGATGTAGGGGCCGGTCGGGAGTGATACCGGGGGACGCTCCGGCAAGGTGGTTTCGAGGCTGGTGAACTCGGCGGCGAAGTCGCTGTCGGCCTGCATCATTCGTTCGCGGATGGTGCGGTGGACTTGTTGGATGTCCTCGACGATCTTGTAGTGCTGCTCCATGATCTCCCACACGGAGTTGCCGTCGTCTGCGCCCTTCGCCTTCTTCTTGAAGCGGTCGACCAGGGTGCGTGCTGAGACCAAGCGGTCGTTGTTTTCCCCCAAACCCCAATGCTGCTGTTCCGATACTTCCCGCATCGTTCGCTGGATCTTCCGGATAGCATCCTTGAAGTACTGGCAATCGCGATCGATGTAGATGAAGTCCTCAGGCTTCATCTCAATTGCCAACTGCCCTTCATTGGCGGCGGTGATCATGTTCGCCATCGGCCGAGGCGCTGTGGTGTCATCAGCCATGTGCTCTTCCCTCCCTGTTTGTCGGACCAGAAGCTGCGGTCAAACGTTCGCGGGCATCGTCGGCACGACCTTCTCAGCCAAGGTTCTGGCGAGTTCGCATGTATCGAGTTTCCCGGTCTTCCGGTTCGACGGAGGATTATCGAGGAAGAACTCGAGGCTGCCACCCTTCATCTCGACGTTCACCACGCACATTGATTCAGGATGATCATGGGCCTGGCGCGCTGAGATTGCTTGGCGACCGCTGATCGTGAACTCGTGAGCATCGTGAAACTTCTTGTCCCGCACCATGTCAACGGTGATGTTCGTCGTCCGAATGCTTGGCGAGTACCCATCCGGTTGAACCCAGCCGCAGCCGCGCCACTTGATTCCGCCGGAGGCATTTGAATCGTCCTTATCTTTGCCACGCAGGTTCTCCGAGTCCAAGACGCTTTGCGGAATATCTTTGCAAGGGTCGTAACCGGCAGGCACATCCGCAGCGAGACTCGCCGTCGAACCCGACGATCCGCTCGCGCCACCGCTAGGCCGGGCGTTCCCCTGATCGGAGGACCCACAACCTGCCAGCACAGTGACACCGACACCAATCACCGCCAGCCGCAACGATTTCGAACTGCTCGTCATCGGTCCCTCGCAGCCGGTGCCCGCACTTGGCCTGCCGGGACCGGACCGGCTCCTCCGCCCCCTGTCGGCATGTCTGCTGACGCTACCGGCGCCGCACTGGCCGTGCAAGCTCGCCATCTCTAAAATCCCTGCCATCGTCGAAAGAGCTGAACTCTGAGCCCATCTGGTGCGTCGGCACAGCTACCGTACTTCGTTTAGTTAGCAATCGATAGGGACCAAAGCGAGCTGCTATTTCATGCGGCTTAACCGAATGCTGAGCTCTGCGGTTTGTCGCAGCTGTTCTTCGGTCATTCTCAGGGGGCCACTCGATGTCGTTGTTGATTCTTGGTTGATTTGGATCGTGACGTTACAACCGTCCGACTGCGTGATGAGTCCGATCAGGCCGTCTGGGCGAGTGTTGCGGATCCACACGGGCGCGGATGTCCCATTCATGGGATGAAAAGTCGGATCCTTGGGCGTCGGATCGCCATATTCGTTTCTGGAAAAGGCAACCCACCCGACCCAAGCGGAGTCTGAATCCACATAGCAGTTCCCGCTTTTATCGATCGACAATTCCAGCATTTGCGTCTCCCTTATCCTCGTGTCCAGTGCTTGCAGGTCGTGTGCGAAGAATTCGGCTAGCGGATTGCACAGATCTCGCAATGTGCGCTGAGGTGCGGAGCTCGGGGTCGTTGCGGCTGGCGTCACAGTTGGCGGAGGGTTTTTGCATGCTCCAGCAGCGGTTGATATCACAACTACGGCAAGAATAGACTTCAGAGATTGGATCATTTTCCGAACGCTTCAAATCGTTGGACGCAGCGTTCATATAGAGCGTGAAGAGAAAAAATCAGCGCTAAGTAGATCGGGATTGCCAAGATTTCCCCGTTCTCGTCCAGGACAGCGAGAACCGCTGCTACCGCCACCGCTGCATACGTAGTGAAAAACGCGCTGCGAACTGCGACCAGGAGTCGCCCCTCAGGGGGCTCTCGTCGGCTGATTGCGATCGCCAGCAGCAGCACTGCCAACGCGAATCCGATCGCAACTCGCTGGATGAGACCGACTCTCGCCCAATCGCCGACGAACGTGAACAAGAGTCCAGACCCGATCAGGGTGGGCGGGGTCGCTACGACAACGAGCCCGAACAGGCGCACCCGCCGTTCCCATTCAGTCCTGCTCTGGATCTCTTCATCAGACACGATTACGCGATCTTCCAGCCAGATTTGTTGTCCCTTTCAACCGACGCATCACTAAAAGTCGACGCCTGCGAGTCCGGCCACTTTCCTTCGGGGAAAGCCCTATCCAGCTCGCGAAATGCTTTGTACTGCGTTCCTAGGAAGGTCGACAGCGCAGCGACTGCACCCCAAATAGCTGCTGTGGAGATCCCAGAAGTTGCGGCAATATCGGCGATGCTGATACCTGCCCCAACGCCGGAGAGTAGCTCGCCGATTGCCCTCGCGAGACCGAGAAGGAATTCAGCACAAATCGTGAGTACCCCAACATAAAAGGCGAGGCCCCCCACCGCGCAATCCATCATCGCACTACTCGCTTTCTCGGCGATGTCAGAAAATGTTCCTGCAGCGCCACTCTGGCTGCCGCACGTCTGCAAATATGATGTTCGCGCCGTACCTTCCCAGTTTCGAAGTGCTTGCACATTGTTGCCGTCGAGCGCCTGCTTGACCCCGGTTGCGGTATCCCGCACGTCCGACCAGTCCTTGCTTCGCAGGTACATTTCGTACGGTGCGCGTACTCCATGGTATATTTCTTTAATCTTTTCCCATATCCATTTGCAAATCTCGATAATCTTGTCTGCGCAAGCCTTGATAACCCGCTGAAGCGTGGGAAGTAATCTCACGTAAGGGAGGTCGAGAGCGTCGTCCTTGGCGTTCGGGACATCGATTCTAATTGCGTTGTCAACCTTGTCGAAGAACTTGTCCAACCCATCGAGAACCGAATTGTATTGAGAAATATCAAAACTCATTATTGGCTTCCTGGTTTACCAAACATTGTCGATGCGATGCTTGCCAGCTGCATCCTCGGCCTCGTAAGTGTCGGCGCAAACGCGCAGCACGTTGGCCACCTCAGTGAAGCGCTGGGAAGCTTCGCCTGATCGGCTGGCCAAGTCCGCGACAAGTTCATCGTTCGCGTTGACGATGACCTGGAACAATCCCGCTTCAAGGCGGGTGAACGTCAGTGTCTCGATCTTTGTCTTGAGCTCCTGCATTGTGGTTGACTTGCTATCCCAAAGACCAGCGTCGCTACGTAATGAGCCAGTCGCAACCTTGAGCTTCTGCGGATCAGCACCCATTAGTTTCCCCCGTCGATTGATTTTGAATGTTCAGTAGAGCCATCTGTGATCGCGTTGACAGCTGCTAGCCAAGGTCAATATTGGTCGATGTGTCGTAGCCGGTTATTGTCGAGTTGACTCGCCGATCCAAGCGCCTGCATCGGTTCGTAGCGCGTCGAGGCAACCTTGAACTCCTGTGCAGTGGGGATCACCATTTCTCCTTAGGCGATTGAATCTGGATGTTGACAAGGGCTTGAAGCGCATCGTTGATCAGTGTGCCGAATGTGCTGTCGTTTTCAGTTTCGGCCCGGCGACGATGGGCCTGGTCATATGATTCTTTGACTGCCCACGCAATCGAGCCGCCTCCGGCATCCATTCCCCACGGTACGCGGACGATGCAGTCGACAATACTGTTTCGGGTCAACGTGACCGACGCATAGAGTTCGTCCTCCGAACCGGTCGTCCCCACGAATTCGCCGGACTTCGCTTCGTTGGGATTGCCGTTCAGCATTTGAAGCGCCTCCTCTAGCAGTTGCTCGGTGCCGACGGTGGGGGAGGCGGTGGGTTCTGGTGAGGTGAACTTGGTTGGTACGACGTCATCCATGCTCAATGTTTCGAGCCTATCGATTGTGCCGTTTTCGACCGCGGTAGTACAGGTCGATTCGAAACGTTGCTGCTCGGCGTTCTTGACGGCGTTGACAACTGCTGTACCGATGCAAGCCGGATCGAGATGTCGTCGCCAGTTGTCTGAAACGATAATTCGAGCGAGTTCTCCGGTGTTCGTGAGAATGACCTCCACCACCCCTGTGCTATCGCGACCTGTAGCGTAGGACGGCCCGGCAGAAAAGACCTCTTGCATCAGACCGGATATTGCTTGGGTATACCCATGGAACTGGGCAAGATCGTTGAGTAGCTTGTCGAGTCCACCCGAGTCTGGTGCGTGAGGAGGCGCCGCACGAGGTGCGGAAAAAGGCGACCCCCGTAAACTCGATGTCGGCGAAGGATCGGGATCTGCGGGGACGATGGGAGGAGGCGGGTTGAATGGGCGATGTGGGGTCAAGGGACGAGCGGGCGTTGCCGGTGGAGCCGGACTCAACGAAGGAGGCGGGCTCAGGGGATGGTGTGGAGTCGGCGCCGCAGGAGAGGTTTTGGGCCTCGGTTCAAGGGGTTCTTCGTCCCAGAATTCGTCGGGATCGTCGTAGTGGTTGTAGTGGCCTCCGGCCATCATTGCACCTCGCGGTAACCGCTGGCCGGTGACGCGGACAGCGCTATCGTCTCTGAAATCTGCATCAAACCCCCATTTGCGCTAGCTCCACCATAAGGCGGACGCCACCACATTGTCTGGCATAGTTCATTTGTCAAACGGGGAAGCTGTCGTGCGGACAACCATTTGCCGGACGACAGAACTCGAGAAAACTGCTCCCCAGTCGCGAGTTGATAGGCGCGGAGCAACTCCTTACCTGTCTCATGCGGTTGCGCGTAGCGGTACCAACCGTCGCTCACGCGAATCTGAATGGGCAAGAAGCCGGAGTCGAGTTGCATTGTGGCGAACGATGATCCCGATGGAGTGGTCGTCGCCTGGGGAGTGAGAGGGCTCGGAACCGGCGGGCGCGGCTCAGGAACAGCGGGTGCAGGCTTAGGAACGGCCGAGTACTTGATCTGAAGAGGCTCATCGTCCCAGAACTCGTCGGGATAGAACCCTTGATTCGCCGTCACGGCACCTCGCGGCAAGGGCTGGTGCCCCGTGCGGGCAGCATTAACTCATTGGGAATTGGCATCAAACCCCCCGCTCGCGTCTGACCGGCCGCCACAGTGGCAGCCGTGACCACCCTCTCTGGCCTTGCAGTTCTTGTCAACCCGGCAATCGACAACAGCCCCGCAGCGTTGTCGGCTGCGGGGCTGTGATCTGCATAGGTTGGGCGACAAGCTAATTGGGTTGGCTCAGTTGAGGTGAGCTGTCATACGACCAATGTCTGGAACGGCCCGACCGAGTGCCACTGGTCGGGCCGCTGCTCAGGTGGATGGGATGCTGAACTCGCCGCTGGCGACACCGGCGGTAAAGGCATCCCATGCGCCCGGAGTGAAGACGAGTGCCGAGCCGCTCGGGTTCTTCGAGTCGCGGACGCCGACCATGTCATCATCGAGGAACGCGATTTCCACGCACTCCCCATTGGGAGTGCTGCGGCTGCTCTTGAACCAGTTGGCTCCGTTCAGGTTCGCTGTCACTGAGCTAGCTCCTTCGCAATGCTCACGATGAGAGCGCGGCTCTTGACCCCATCCAACGCCGAACGTTTGATGTCGGTGAGTGCACCGCGGTACTGCTCGATCTCTTCTGGTTTCTCAAGATAGAGACTACCTGTGTATCCGTCACAGTGAACTATCGGCGGTTCGGTTAGGTGAGCTGTTGGGTGTGTCGGAAACTCCAGGAGCACAAAGGGACCGACGACCAGTCCGCGATGTGCGCCAACCGCCGTCGGTACGGCGCGGACTGTCACGTTGGGACGCTTGCTCATCTCGGCCAGGTGCCACAATTGGTCTGCCATCACGGCTGGGCCGCCGATCGGCAGTCGAAGAGCCGTCTCGCTCAGTGTCACGTCCATGATGAGCGCGTCATGAGGGTGGGTCACCCGAGTTTGACGCTTGATCCGTAATTCGATGCGAGCCTCGACTTCCGCGGTGTCGAGATTCGGATACCAAGCCCAGGTCAGCGCGCGAAGATACTCCGGCGTCTGAAGCAGACCGGGGATGAGCTCGGCTTGATATGTCGTCAGTCGGACAGCCGAGGTCTCAAGGCCGAGATACAGGTCCAGAAACTTCGGAAAGGTGCTGTCGAAGGCGTGCCACCAACCTTTTTGCTGCGCTTCCTCGGTCAGGTTCAGCAGGATCTTTATCTCGTCCGGCGTCGCCCGGTAGACCTGCCCCAGCTTCTCGATGTCGTGCGGGCGCAGGCGAACTGATTGGCCGGTCTCCATCCGCCACAGGGTCTGGGCGGAGCAGCTGATCGCCCGACGCGCGACTTCCACTCCGAGCCCGGCGGATTCGCGAAGTCGGCGCAACTCGCGAGCCAGGAGTCGTCTGGGGAGCGTCGAACCGACTGCACTGTCCATGTGACCACTTCCTTAATGATTCGAACGATCAAGTTCCGAACTGGAATAACTTGCTGCCAACTCTTGGAAGATGAATGTTTTCAAGCGAATAGCGAGTGCTGGAAGATTGAAGCATGCAGGTGAGGGATGGTGTGCTGGTTTCGCACCAGACGACCGGAGAGTTCGAAACCTGCTCGGCAACAACGAGTCTTGGTCGGCCGATGCGATCAACGACCATCAATGCGATTCGAGGCTCCTCATGGACCAGCAAGTGTTCGCCGATACACCTGCTTCGCGTTGCGCCTTCTATCGGCGCATCTGTGGCCTGCCCGCCGGAATTCACCCGGAGATCGGCCGGATCGTCGTGAAAGTCGGTGTCGTCGGAGCCATCACCATGCCCGTGAGATTGGGTCGAATCATTCGGGACGACATGCTGTTTCGTGGACTCCCCCTCGGGCCGATCATCGCCCATATCCGCTCGAGCAGATGGACTTTTCTGTGCCGACCGACCTGCCGGACGATATGGCAGTGTTCGCCGAACTATTTCGAATCGACGTGTCGATCGTGCCGTTCGGCGGCGAGATCGCGCTGCCGTCGCCGGTCGATGCCGATGCCTATCGGAGTTGGGTTGTCCCGCCACGGGACACGTTCCGTCCTTCGGGCGCGGTGATTGTGGCGGCGGTGCGTGCTTGCGTTGGTCGCGGGGTGACACGGTGAGCGATTCGCTGCCGACGAGACTGCAATTGCTGCAAGCCTGTCGGGGCTACGTCACCAACCATCCGCTGCTGCGCGCGGCTCGCGAACTGACCATGCTGCATGAGCGTCGCCTCGGCGCGGCACCAGGTATCACGACCGATATCGACGAAGACCGTGCCCGCTTGGTCCGGGAGATCGGCCGCTGGGCCGAAATCCATTTACCTCCAGCCCATGACGCGGTCTATCTCCACACCGAGACCCTGGGCGCTGTGCTGGATCGCTTGGCGCAGTTCACCGCCTGCGCTTACGCCGCTCTGGCCGCCGATGACCAGTGGGACTTGTGGCACGCGTGGGATCGCTTGGCCGAATTGGCCGTCGCCTACGAGGATTTGGCCACCGAACTCACTGCCGGCCGCCGTCGCCTCCCCGGCACCCCTTGACAGCGCCGCCTCCGGAACATCTCCTCGACATTTTGTCCGCGCGGACAATCTGGTGGTGTCGCTCAGGTCAGGTGCGGTCATTGAGATCGGGCGACCAGGATTCGTCGGTCGATCAGTTCGGTGGCGAAGCGGGCGTTGTGGACCGGCACCAGCCGGTATCGGCTGTCGGCGCGGAGCACGACGGCGTCGCCCGGATCCAGGCGGGTGCGGCCGTGAACATCTGGTGCTTTCACGACCGTCAGTCGTGCTCGGTTCTCCTCGGGCCACGTAGGTCGCGTCCTATCGATGTCGGTGAGCATCAGTTGCGCGAGCGTTCGGCGCTGGTGCAGACCAATCGGTCGGGAAGAAGCTGACTGTGCAGCCGCTCAGGGGAGGACGGCGTGGTGCGAATTCGGGTCGATCCGGCAACAGGTCTCGGTGTACTGGGGCAGGTTTCGAACTGGCACTGCGGAGTTCGTGGCGGGCGGCGCGGCAGGGGTGGGACCTGGATCACAGGGGACCCGGTAGTTTGCTGCCGTGGGAACGGCAATTGCCGGGCGGGCAATTAGACTGGATAAATAGACGTACCCGAGGACGAGCGAGGAGGTGGGGCCATGTCGAGTACCGAGGATCGGCGCTTCGAGGTCCTGCGGGCGATCGTCGCGGACTATGTCGCGACCAAGGAGCCGATCGGGTCGAAGACGCTGGTAGAGCGGCACAACCTCGGGGTGTCCAGCGCGACGGTCCGCAACGATATGGCGGTGTTGGAGGCGGAGGGCTATATCACCCAGCCGCACACCAGTTCCGGCCGCATTCCCACGGATAAGGGCTATCGGCAGTTCGTCGACCGCATCTCCGAGGTGAAGCCGCTCTCGCCCGCCGAGCGCCGGGCGATCATGGAATTCCTGGAGTCCGGTGTCGATCTTGACGATGTGCTGCGCCGCGGTGTGCGCCTGCTGGCCCAGCTCACCCGGCAGGTCGCGGTCGTGCAGTATCCGACCGTTTCGGCCTCGACGGTCCGCCACATCGAGGTGGTCGCGCTGAATCCGGCGCGGCTGCTACTGGTGGTGATCACCGATACCGGCCGCGTCGACCAGCGTCTCGTCGAACTCGGCGCGCTCGTCGATGACCAAGATCTCGCCGCGCTGCGCGGCATGCTCGGCGGCGCGATGGACGGCAAGCGACTGGCCGACGCCTCGGCGGCCGTCTCCGAACTACCCGAGCGGGCTCCGGTGCGACTCAAGGACGTGCTGGTGCGCGTTTCGACCGTACTCGTCGAGACCCTGGTCGAGCATCCGGAAGAGCGTCTGGTCCTCGGCGGCACCGCCAACCTGACCCGCAATGCCGCCGACTTCGTCTTCCCCGGTTCGCTGCGGGATGTGCTCGAGGCGCTGGAGGAGCAAGTGATTGTGCTGAAGCTGCTCGCGGCCGCCCAGCATCCCGGCACCGTCACGGTGCGCATCGGCGAGGAGACCCAGGTCGAGCAGATGCGCGGGACCTCGGTAGTGTCGACCGGCTATGGTGCGGCGGGTGCGGTTCTCGGCGGCATGGGTGTGCTCGGCCCGACCCGAATGGACTATCCGGGGACCATCGCATCGGTCGCGGCCGTTGCCCGTTATATCGGTGAGGTGCTCGCGGAGCGCTGAGGGGCGGCGCCCGGCCGTAGCGATTGCTTGCAGGTCGCTCGAAACGGTCAGCCGGTGTCGCTGTTACCCTCGACCTTTCGGCGGATAAAGTTGAGTGCATCCGACTAATGCTGTTGCAAACCAAGGACTAGAGAACTCAAGTGGCACGGGACTACTACGGACTGCTCGGCGTCGCGAAGAACGCGACCGACCAGGAGATCAAGCGCGCCTACCGCAAGCTGGCGCGGGAACTCCACCCCGACGTCAACCCCGACGAGGCGGCGCAGGCCAAGTTCAAGGAAGTGTCGACCGCCTACGAGGTGCTGTCGGACCCGGAGAAGCGGCGCATCGTCGATATGGGCGGTGACCCGCTCGAGTCCGGTGGCGGTGGCGCGGGCTTCTCGGGTGCCGGATTCGGCGGGCTCGGCGATGTCTTCGAGGCGTTCTTCGGCGGTATGGGCGGCTCCGGTGCGACGCGCAAGGCGCGCGGCCGGGTGCAGCCCGGTGCGGATTCGCTGCTGCGGACCCGGCTCAGCTTGGCCGAATGCGCGGTCGGCGTCACCAAGCATCTGACCGTCGACACCGCCATCCTGTGCGATATCTGCCACGGCGCCGGCACCAATGGCAAGTCCAAGCCGGTGCGCTGTGAAACCTGTGGTGGTGCCGGTGAGGTCCAGTCCGTACAGCGTTCGTTCCTCGGGCAGGTGCTGACCTCGCGTCCGTGTCCGACCTGTCGTGGTGCGGGTGAGACCATCCCCGATCCGTGCCACAAATGCGGTGGTGACGGTCGGGTGCGGGCGCGCCGCGAGATCGCCGCGCCGATTCCGGCGGGTGTCGCCAATGGCATGCGAGTGCGGTTGGCCGCGCAGGGTGAGGTCGGTCCCGGCGGCGGGCATGCGGGTGATCTGTACGTGGAGATCGTCGAGCAGCCGCACGATGTCTTCGTCCGTGACGGCGACGATCTGCACTGCACCATTCGGGTGCCGATGGTCGATGCCGCACTCGGCACCACCGTCGTCGTCGACACCATCCTGGACGGCCCGACCGAGCTGACCATCCCGCCGGGCACTCAGCCGGGGGAGATCTCGGTGCTGCGCGGCCACGGTATGCCGCGACTGCGCTCGGGCGCGCGCGGTGATCTGCTCGCGCATCTGGACATCGTGGTGCCGACCAAACTCGACGCCAAGTCGACCGACCTGCTGCGCAAGTACAAGGGCATGCGCACCGGTGAACGCGCCGAGGTGATGTCGGCGCAGTCCGAGCACAACAGCGGCCTTTTCGCCCGGCTGCGGGCGTCGTTCAGCGGGCGATAGCCGTTGGCCGCCACGGTCTTCTACCTCGACGACATACCCGAGCCCGGCGCCATCGCGATCCTCGACGGCCCGGAGGGGCGACACGCCGCGACGGTGCGTCGCATCCGGGTCGGTGAGGCGATCACGCTGTCCGACGGGAACGGTCTGCTGGCCGAATCGGAAGTCGTTGCGGCACAGAAGGACCGGCTGGAGTTGACGGTCCTGAACCGGGTGCTGTCCGACCCGCCGCGGCCGCGGGTGACGGTCGTACAGGCACTGCCGAAGTCCGACCGTTCCGAGCTGGCGGTCGAGCTGATGACCGAGGCGGGTGCCGACGTCATCGTTCCCTGGCAGGCGCATCGCTGCGTCGCGAACTGGGAAGGCAAGGCACACAAGGCCGTCGAGAAATGGCGTGCCGCCGCCCGTTCGGCCGCTCGGCAATCGCGGCGGGCCTACATCCCCGAGGTGGCCGATCTACATCACACCCGCGACCTGCTCGACACCGTCCGCGAGATCGTCGCAGCGGGCGGAATCGTGGTGGCCCTGCACGAATCCGGCGCCGCCCGCTTCGTCGAACTGCCCTTCGACAAGGCCACCGAGATCATGCTGATCGTCGGCCCCGAAGGCGGACTGGACGATTCGGAACTCGCCGCCTTCGCCGACGCGGGTGCGGACGTGACCTTGCTCGGCCCAACCGTTTTGCGCACCTCGACCGCGGCCACCGTCGCCCTCGGCGCCCTGGGGGCATTGACCTCCCGTTGGTGAGGTCAGGGCCGGACGGCGCTGACCACCCAGACGGCACCTCGTCCGGTCCCGTGGCTTTCGGTGCGTATGTCGTCGAAGCCGCCAGCGCGGCAGCACGCCGCGAACGATTCGGCCTGCTGTTCGGTCCACCCATGGGTGGCGAGGCCGGTGGCGTCGGGAAGTACCCGGCGCTCGATCGCGAGAAATCGCCCGCCGGACAACAGCACTCGGTGCACTTCGGCCACCCCTGCGGCGACATCGTGCCAGTGGTGTATCGAGGCCATCGACCAGACAACCGTCGCGGCACCGTCTTGGGCCGGGATGTGCTCGGCAGTGCCTTCGGCCCAGGTGATGCGGGGGTCGCGGGTCAAGCGCCGCGCGAGCCGCAGCATGACCGGCGCCGGATCCACGCCGGTTACGCGCGCGCCGCGGCGGGCGGCCGCCCTGGCCGCGGTGCCGGGGCCGCAACCGATATCGATGACCTGATCCGCATCCGATACCGCGGCCAGATCCACTACCAACCGAGCCTTGGCGCGCCCCATCACCGCCATCACGAGTCCGAAAAATAGTCCGGTGGCCCCGGCGAAACCTGGGTGGTCGGCGTGGTGGTTGGCGGCAGTGGCCGGCGAAATGTCCATCGGTCGTCCCTTTCGGTGAAACCTGCTCGTAGGTACCACCGACCTTGCCGCTTCAGGTCGACTTGAAGTCAAATGGCGGCATGGAACTGATTCCGATCGGTGCGGCCGCGGCTCGGCTCGGGCTGAGCCAGTCGGCGCTGCGGTACTACGACGAGCGCGGTTTGGTGCACCCGCGAACGCGGCAGGCGGGCCGCCGCATGTACGGTCCCGAGGAACTGCGCCGCTTGGCGTTCATCAAGATCGTGCACCGGCTGGGTCTGCCGCTGGATACCGCTGCCGCCGTCCTCGACGCTCCGGGCACGCAGTGGCGCGAGACCGTCCGTGCGCGGATCGCCGAACTGGATCAGGTCATCGAGCAGGCGCGCAGCGCGCAGGAGTTCCTGAACCACGCGCTGCACTGCCCGGCCGACCATCCCGCCCGCGAATGCGCGACGATGATGGGCGGGCTGGACCGGCTCGTCGAAGGTACGACCTTCGAACAACTGGCCGCCGAGCACGGCGGTCGGTCACGATCCGACGAGCCCGCCGCGGGCTGATATTCCGTCGCCGTCGCCTTGGGCGCGGTGACCTTCCGCTGGTAGCGGGTCGGATGCGTTGTGTGGCACCGTGAAGATGGCGACCACACAGACGATCGCGACCGTGAAGCACGCCAGCGTGTACCAGAGATTCCCGATGGGATCGCCATTGCTCGTCGCACCGTCCACGGCGTCGAAGTAATCGGGCAGTGCGGTCACCCAGAGCAACGCCATTACGCACAGATACACCACGCTGTAAATTCGCACGAAGCCATTCGTGTAGTGCGGTGTGTCCGAGTCATTTCGGCGCAGCCGCAGCCACTGGCGAATGAGAATCGGGATCGCGACAATAGTGACGGCGACCAGTTCGGCCGCATAGAGGAATCCCCGCAAGGGGGTGTTCCCGACGCCGAACAGCGTTGCCGGGATGGGCAATACGGCCGTCCCCAAAGACCCGAGTATGCCGATAACGGCAGTGCGCCAGACCAATTGCGGTCCGGAGAAGGTGCGACCCTGGTCGACGTGGCGACCGACGATCAACTGGACGAAGAACGCGAGCGACATCGGCCACAGCGCGGCGAAAACCACCACGCTCGGCAGCGGTACCGAATCGAACATCGGTTGATTGAGCGGGTTTTCGGTCGACCATTCCCACCAGCGCAGCTGCGGTCCGAGATGGTCGAAGATCTCATAGCAGCCGTGGTGGACGAAGCCCACGCAGACGGCGCCGACGAGAACTCCGTACCGACGGAAAACGCCCAGCATTCTGACGATTTCGAAGGCCAGTGTGGCCATCAGTGGGTAGATCGCGACGATATAGAGCGGGAGTCGGCCCCAGAGGAAATCCACGGTGAAGACGTTGTGCGCGAACATGGTGTCGACGTGTGCGTCGATACCGAAGGCCGCGGGAAAGTACAGCGGCGGTTCGATAATGAACAGGTAGGCCGTCGCGCCGAACCAGACCACGAGGTTGGTGGGATCGCCGTGACGGCGCAAGCGCACGATCGCGTAGATCAGCGCGAGTACCGCGCCGAGGACGATGGTGAACTCGAGAACCGGCAGCGTCCAGTTCTCCAATGCGGCAGGGTTTCGCACCTCGACGAGTCCACCGGCCTCCTGACACGAAAAGCCGAGCGCCTTCGCGAGTTGGTCGAAGGTGGGTGCGCAATGATCGGCCATCAGTCCCCCTGTGGCGCCGCGGCGGTATCGGCGGTGTACCAGTGCGATACGTCGTAACCGGCGTTATAGCGCTCGAACCACACATCGGCGAGTGCGGGCAGCTTCTCGTGGTCCGGGTTGTGCTTGGGCAATTGACTGCGGACGATCCCTACCAGCGCGATGAGTTGTTCGCCGAGCCGTAGATCATCGAATGCGCGTGACATCGGACCGTTGTCCTCGATGGGCAGCCGCAACCACTTGCGCAGCTTCTGCTTACCCCGGTGCGTCGCGAACATGGCCAGTGCATCGATGCGCCGATCTTCCTGCGGCACATGCTTATTGAAGCCTGCGCATGCCAGCCGGATGACCTTCATAACGTGTCGGAAGATCGACGGTGCCATGCGCATCCGGTAAACGTCGCTGCCGACAATGGAATCGAAGATGATCAGCGCGGAGCTTCGATGTTCGACTTCCTCGACGAAGTGCCAGATGAACAGCGATGCGACACGGTCGTCTCCCGGCCGGAAAAGCGCCGCATCGTTGTCGAGCATCAGTTTGAACACCGGGGTGAAGGTTGCCTCCAGATCGGCGGTGTAGGCGAGCCGATATTCCAGGCAGGTGTGCACGGTGAGGCGGTCGAATTCCGCGATCACTTCGTTGAGTGTCTCATGGAGACCGGGGTATTGCCTGATCAGAGCGTTGGCGTGCTGGCGGTGGGCGGTCGAGTGCTGCCCCTCCTGACGCACGAACGCGTCCGCCTCCTCCGCGACCGCGGGATCGGTGATCCGCGGCATGGCCTCGCGAATCATATTGACGATCATCTTCTCGAAGCCGATCGCCAGGAAGGACACCGCGTTGGCCATGGACGAGAAGGCCGGATTCGTTTCGTTCCACAGGAACGGTACGTCGTAGTCCGCGAATGCGAATCGCATCTTTCGGACTTGCAGATCGGTCACTTGGCTATACCTCGTGTTTCGGAATTGGTCTGGTAGCCGTGTTCGGACGCGCCGAAGCCTCGATGCGGCTGATCATACACAGATCGATGTATGTGTATGATCTAAATCGTATTTACTGGCCCGAACTGGGACAACGGCGACGGAACGACCCTGTGGTAGCGTCGAGCCCCTGATCCGGACAGTCGGCGGGCTTGGCCCGCAGTCGGTTTCGCACGCGACGGACATGGTTCGAGCCGAGGAAGCGAGCAGTGGCAGGAAGGCGCGGGTGGGGCGGGAGTCCACCGACCAGCGATGAGGAAGCATCCCGTCGCATAGTCACCGCCGCGGTGGAGTTGATCGGGCGAACCGGTTCGGAGATCAGCATTGCCGACGTCGCGGAGTCGCTCGGTGTCATCCGTCAGACGGTGTACCGATACTTCCCCAGTGCGGACGCGCTGATGCGGGCAGCGGCGATCGCGTCGGTGGATGGTTTTCTGGACCGGCTGACACGGCAGGTGAGCGGCATCGAGGACCCCGTCGAAGCCATGACCGAGGGTGTGGTCTACACCCTTGCCGAGGTACGTCGGACGCCGCACCTGGGCATTCTGCTCTCGAGCACATATTCGAATGTGCACCCCGAAAGCCTTACTTCCGAAGAGGCGCAAACCTTCGGAATGACCATGATCAAACGCTTCGACGTCGACTGGGAGCAGTACGGGTACGACGACGCGTCTCTGCAGGAACTCGTCGAGTACATCCTGCGAACGATGCAGTCGTTCTTCATCGCTCCGGGTAATCCGCCCCGCGGCGACGATGAGCTGCGTCGATATCTACGACGCTGGATGGGGGCCGCGATCATCGCGCAACCGAGGCCGGACGGCCGCCCTGCGGGCTGAGGCGGTTGTCGGCGGAGCCGCAAGACGCTATTCGTGCACGGTCGCGCGAGCGTGCGCCGCTCGGGTAGCTACTGCTGCCAGTGATTGTCGGGTGCGCCGGGAGCGGGCTGCTGGTGCTGGGCGTTGGGTCCGCCCGGGGCGGGCTGCTGCCAATGGTTGTTCGGTGCGCCGGGCGCGAACTGCTGCTGGCTATTGGGAGCGCCAGGAGCGGGCTGTTGCCAGTGGTTGGGTGCGCCGGGGGTGGGCTGCTGGGGCCACTGGGCATTGGGCGCGCCGGGGGCAGGTTGCTGCCAGTGGGGGTTGGGCGTGCTGGGAACGGGCTGCTGCCAGTTGGCGTTGGGTGCGCCGGGGGCGGGCTGCTGGTTCTGGGCGGTGCCCATGGGCTCGCCGTTGGCGCGGGCGAGGAGATCTTGGACCTGAGGTGCGGCGACAGGTGAGGACGCACCGCACCACGTGCATTCCAGAGTGTGCTTGGTGCTGATCGGGAACAGTGGGATGAAGAAGAGCGTGAACTTGGTGACGAGTTTGCGCACCGCGTGTGCGGCGGGATTGCCGCAGCGGCCGCAGACCAAGGTGATCATGGCGAGCGTGTAGATACGCTTCTGCCAGCCCCAGATGAGCATGAGAAACCCCCAAAGATCGAGAACCGGATGTCGGTCACAGTAGTAGATCGGCCAGGTGGCTGCTCTAGTTAACAGATGGCCACCTTTGACGGTCGCCGCATATGGCCAGAATCCTGCGATTAAATCCGGGAAGCGGTATCCGTTAACATCGCTATCCAATTGCTGAAGATTCGGAGGCGACCGCCGGACATCAAGCCGTCTGCGATGCACACACTCGGGACGCGGCTTCGATTCCGTGGCGAGCGTGAATCGTCAAGTACCACACCAGAACCGCGGCCACGGCCACGAGCGCGCCGACGCACCCGGCCAGGGCGATCCACCCGCCCCTCGCGTAGGCGATGCCAGCGGCGCTGCCGATGACCGCGCTACCGAGGTAGTAGGTGAACAGGTACAGCGATGATGCGGCACCACGGTTACCGGGCGCCATCGAGCCGACCCAGGCGCTGGCCACCGCGTGAGCGCCGAAAAACCCTGCGGTACACAGCGATATCCCCACAATGACAGCGATCAGCTGGTCCGGGATGGTGACGAGAACGCCGACGCCCATCAGCGCGACCGATGCCGCGAGCACCCGGTGCTTGCCGATGCGATCGGCCATGCGTCCGGCGGCGGCCGAGGCGAACGTGCCGGCCAGATATAACAGGAACACCGACCCCGCAACGGCGGCGGGCAATTCGAAGGGCGGCCGGGCCAGCCGGTAGCCGAGGAAGTTGTAGATCGAGACGAAGCCGCCCATCAGTACGAACGCCAGCGCGAACAGTGCGAGCAGTCCGCGGTGGCGCACCGACGTGCCGAGATCGCCGAGCACGGTACGCATTCCGGCGGGTCGGGCGACGAATCCGCGCGAGGGCGGCAATCCGCGCACGAACCAGATCGTGCAGATGGCCGCCGCGATCGCGATCGCGGCCTGGGCCACACGCCAGGACGTCAGCTCGAGGGCGAAGGCCGGAATCAACCGCCCGGCCAGCCCGCCGATCGAGGTGCCCGCGACGTATACCCCCATCGCGGCGCCCAATCCGGCGCTGCCGACCTCCTCGGCGAGGTAGGCCATCGCGACGGCGGGTACTCCGGCCAGCGCCACTCCCTGTACGGCCCGGCCCACGAGCAAGACGTCCAGCGACGGGCTCAGCGGCAGCAGCAAACCGACCACCGCCGCGAGCACCGCGGATGCCGTCATGACGCGCGTGCGTCCGAACCGCGAGGACAGTGCGCCCGCCGGGATGATCGCCAATGCCAGAAGTCCGGTGGTCAAGGAGACCGCCAATGCCGCGTGCGCCGGATCGACGCCGAAGGCCGCCGACAGGCTGGGCAGCAATGCCTGCGCGCTGTACATCGAGGCGAAGGTGGTCAGGCCCGCGGCGAACAGCGCGGTGGTGATCCGACGTTCGTGCGATGTGCTCGAAACACTGGTCGAGTGGGTATCCGTGCTGGTCATGGCACCTCCTGCGTCCAGGATCGGCAGCCGGATTCAAGAAAGGAAATGAATAGTAATCTGGTATCTAATGCCTCAGACGCATAAGGAGAGGTCCGATCGTGCTGGGTGACGACCTGCTGTGGTTCACGACACTCGCCGAACTGGAGCGCGTCGGCGCGGCCGCCGACCGGCTGCACATCGCCCAGCCGACGCTCTCACGCATGCTGGCCCGCCTGGAACGCCGCCTCGGCGTCGAACTGTTCGACCGCCACGGAAAGCGCATCGAACTCAATGACTTCGGTCGCATCTACTACGAGCACGCCCGCCGCGCACAGTCCGAACTCGACGCCGCCGCCCAGGCCGTTGCCGACCTCACCGATCCTGCGAAAGGTGTTGTCCGCCTGTCATTTCTGCACTCGTTCGGCCGCTGGCTGGTGCCGCAGCTGATCGGTGGCTTCCGGCGCGGCTCGGCCCGCATCTCGTTCACCCTCTGGCAGGGTGCGTTCGACGCGGTGATCGATCAGATACTCGACGGCACAGCGGATTTGGCGATCGTGTCGCCCCGGCCGTCGGCCGCCGGATTGGGCTGGCACAAACTGCTGGACCAGCCGCTGGTGCTCGCCGTCCCCGCCGAACACCGGCTGGCCGCGCGTCGGCATATCCGGATCGCCGATCTCGCCGATGCGGAATTCATCACGATGCCAACGGGTTTCGGGATGCGCCGGATACTCGAGGAATTGTGCGCGGCCGCGAATATCCGTCCGCGCATCGCCTTCGAGTCGACCGATCTGGTCACGGTCGCGGGCCTGGTCGCGGCCGGGCTCGGCGTCGCGGTGCTGCCGCTGGAGGATCCGACTCCGGCCGCGGGCGCACTATCGGGTCTGGTGACCGTACCGCTCGCCGATACGGGAGCCGTACGCGATGTCGGGCTGATCTGGTCGGCGACCGTCCCGCCATCGGACGCCGTGCGTCGATTTCGTGACTTCACCGAGGATTGGGCCCGGCGGCGCGGGGGAATCCAGATGCCACGGCGATAGCGAGCGATCGGCAGGCAATCGCCGGCGCCGAACGGCTGGCCGTTTCGAGCGATCTGCGCGCGGTCGTGTCGGGCGGGGTAGCCGTTTATTCACTGCGTGTTGTCAGTGGGGCGCGTTAAACTTTCATCAACGACGCAGCAATTCGAGACCGGAAAGCAGGCTATAACCACTTTTGAGAACACAAGGCGAGATCGGCGACCCAACTACACCCGCGGCAGGCATGAGTTCACCCACCTCGGCTTCCATCCCCGGTGGAGCAGATAACGGCTCGGGCCCCGCAGCACGCACCGTGCGTTCCAGCATCGAACTCGCTCCCGAATCTGTGTTCCCGTTCCTTGGTTCGGCCGACCAGAACCTGCGTGAGCTCGAGCAGCTGCTGGATGCGGATATCCACGTCCGCGGCAATTCCGTCACACTCACCGGCAAGGCGGCCGACGTCGCCTTGGCCGAGCGGGTGATCGAACAGCTCGTCGCGCTGACCGGTCGCAATCGAGTGGTGACTCCGGAGGCGGTGCGCCACACCGTATCGATGCTCACCGAGGGTTCCTCGGAATCCCCGGCCGAGGTGCTGAGCCTGGACATCCTGTCCCGGCGCGGCAAGACCATTCGGCCCAAGACGCTCAACCAGAAGCGCTATGTCGATGCGATCGACGCCAACACCATCGTGTTCGGCATCGGCCCCGCCGGTACCGGCAAGACGTATCTGGCCATGGCCAAGGCCGTGCAGGCGTTGCAGACCAAGCAGGTCAACCGGATCATCCTCACCCGTCCCGCGGTCGAGGCGGGCGAGCGGCTCGGCTTCCTGCCCGGCACGCTCAACGAGAAGATCGACCCGTACCTGCGCCCGCTCTACGACGCACTGCACGACATGATGGATCCGGAAGCCATTCCGAAGTTGATGGCGGCCGGTGTCATCGAGGTCGCGCCGCTGGCGTATATGCGCGGTCGCACGCTGAACGATTCGTTCATCATTCTCGACGAGGCGCAGAACACCACGGCCGAGCAGATGAAGATGTTCCTCACCCGGCTCGGATTCGGTTCGAAGATCGTGGTGACCGGTGACGTCACCCAGGTCGACCTGCCCAATGGCGCGCGTTCGGGTCTGCGGGCCGCCAGCGAGATCCTCAACGGTATCGAAGATATCCATTTCGCCCAGCTGACCAGCAGTGATGTGGTTCGGCACCGGTTGGTCTCCGACATTGTCGATGCCTATGAGCGGGCCGAAGCCGAGCGGGTCACCCAGGTCGGGCCGCACTATCCGGGCAATCGCGCCCAGCGCCGCGCCGCGAGCCGGGGAGATCGGCGCTGACGTCGGCTTATAGGCTGATGCGGTGAGCATCGAGATCGCCAACGAATCGGGTATCGACGTACCCGAAGAAGACCTGGTCAGTGTCGCGCGATTCGTCATCGGTCGGATGGACGTACACCCCGCGGCCGAGCTGTCGATGGTGCTCGTCGATCTCGACACCATGGCCGATCTGCATATGCGCTGGATGGACCTGCCCGGCCCGACTGATGTGATGTCGTTCCCGATGGACGAACTGGAGCCGGGCGGTCGCCCCGACAGCGCCGAACCGGGTCCGTCCATGCTCGGCGATATCGTGCTGTGCCCGGAGTTCGCCGGGGCCCAGGCCCGCAAGGCCGGCCATTCGCTCGATCACGAACTCGCGCTGCTCACCGTGCACGGCGTGCTGCACCTCCTCGGTTACGACCATGCCGAGCCCGAGGAGGAGAAGGAGATGTTCGCGCTGCAGGCCCGGCTGCTCGAGGAGTGGTACGAGAGCCTGCGCGAGGCGCAATTGCGGGCCGAATTGGCCGAACGCGATGCCAGGCTGCTGGGGAAGGCGGGCTTCACCACACCGGGTGAGGCGCTGGGCCCCGCGTGAATTCGCTGACCCTCATCCTGCTGGCGGTGCTGCTCGTCCCGGTGGGCGGGGTATTCGCAGGTGTCGATTCGGCGCTGAACACCATCTCACCGGCACGGCTCGACGATATGGTCCGGGCCGAACGGCCGGGTGCGGTGCGGCTGAGCAGAATCGTGGCCGACCGGCCGCGGTATGTGAATCTGCTTGTGCTGCTTCGTATTCTGTGCGAGATCAGCGCGACGGTGCTGTTGGCGGCCGCGCTGATCCCGCTCTGGGACGACGATTGGGCGCTGCTGTTCACCGCCGTCGTCATGGTGCTGGTGGATTATGTGGTGATCGGGGTGGGTCCGCGCACGCTCGGCCGCCAGCACGCCTACTCCATCGCACTGGCCTCGGCGCTGCCGCTGCAGTTCATCGGCACGGTGCTCGGTCCGGTCAGCAGGCTGCTGATCCTGATCGGCAATGCGATCACCCCCGGTAAGGGATTTCGCAACGGCCCCTTCGCATCCGAGATCGAATTGCGCGAAGTGTTCGAGATGGCCAGCGAACGCGGTGTGGTGGCCGATGACGAACGCCGGATGATCCAGTCCGTCTTCGAACTCGGCGACACCCCGGCCCGCGCGGTCATGGTGCCGCGCACCGAGATGGTCTGGATCGAAGCGGATAAGACCGCGGCACAGGCGATGTCGCTCGCGGTGCGCAGTGGGCACTCCCGCATTCCGGTGGTCGGGGAGAACGTCGACGATATTCTCGGCGTGGTGTATCTGAAAGACCTTGTGCCGTATGCGGATAGGAGTCGCAAGGTGCAGGTGCGCGATGCGATGCGCTCGGCCGTGTTCATGCCCGACTCCAAACCGCTGGACAGTCTGCTCGACGAAATGCAGCGCAGGCGAAACCATATGGCGCTGCTGGTCGACGAATACGGCGGCATTGCCGGACTGGTCACCATCGAGGATGTGCTCGAGGAGATCGTCGGTGAGATCGCCGACGAGTACGACACCGACGAGACCCCGCCCATCGAGGATCTCGGCGAGGGCCGCTACCGGGTCTCGGCGCGGCTGTCGGTCGACGATCTGGCCGAGCTGTACGGCCTGGAGATCGAGGAGGAGGACGTCGACACCGTCGGCGGACTGCTCGCTCACGCATTGGGTCGGGTGCCGCTGCCCGGCTCCAAAGCCGTTGCGCACGGCTTGGTACTGCGCGGTGAAGGCGGCGCGGACGCGCGCGGGCGGGTGCGGGTGCACACCGTTGTCGTGCGCAAGGCGCCGGAGAAGTCGCATGCCGAGAAATCCAATGGCAGGCGCAAAAGTAACGGGTCAGAACGGGATATCCCGAACGATCGTGATCAGAACGGAGACAGCGATGACTGAACTGGACGCCGAGGACAACAAGCTACTGGTGCTGGCCAAGGGCGCGCTAGGCCGCACCGATGGCAGTTCGGGCGCGGCCATCCGCGATACCGACGGCCGCACGTACGCCGCCGGTGAGGTTTCTCTGCAGTCGCTGCGGCTGACCGCTCTGCAGGCCGCCGTCGCGGCCGCGATCTCCAGCGGCGCGGAGGGATTCGAGGCGGCCGTGGTCGTCGGGGGCAGGTTGTCGGACGCCGGGGTCTTCGCGGTACGCGAGGTGGCGGCCGAGGCGCGCATCATCTTCACCGACCGTTCGGGCGCGGTCTTCGAGATCGTCGACGATGCCGAGGGCGCGGAGGTACAGGGTGGCTGAGGGCACCACCGAATTCCGTTCCGGCTTCGTCTGTTTCGTCGGCCGCCCAAATACCGGCAAGTCGACGCTGACCAATGCCCTGGTCGGCCAGAAGATCGCGATCACCTCCTCGCGCCCGCAGACCACCCGCCATACCATCCGCGGCATCGTGCACCGTGACCATGCCCAGCTCATCCTGGTCGATACCCCCGGCCTGCACCGCCCGCGCACCCTGCTCGGCCAGCGCCTGAACGACCTGGTCCGCGATACCTATTCCGAAGTCGACGTGATCGCGCTGTGTATTCCGGCCGACGAGAAGATCGGTCCCGGCGATAAGTGGATCCTGCAGCAGATCAAGCAGATGGCACCGAAGACGACGCTGCTCGGTGTGGTCACCAAGATCGATAAGGTGAGCCGCGACCAGGTCGCCGAACAGCTGATGGCGTTGTCGCAGCTGCTCGGTCCGGACCACGATGTGGTGCCGGTCTCCGCGGTCAAGGGGGAACAGGTCGAGGTTCTCGTCGATGTCATCGCCTCGAAAATGCCGGAGGGCCCGGCCTTCTACCCCGATGGCGAGCTCACCGACGAGCCCGAGGAAACCCTCATGGCCGAGCTCATCCGCGAGGCCGCCCTGGAAGGTGTCCGCGATGAACTTCCGCACTCGCTCGCGGTGGTCATCGAAGAGGTGCTGCCGCGCGAAGAGAACGAAGACATGCTCGACGTGCACGGCCTGCTGTATGTCGAACGTCCGTCGCAGAAGGCCATCGTCATCGGCAAGGGCGGTGCCCGCCTCAAGGAGGTCGGCACCAATGCGCGCAAACAGATCGAACACATCCTCGGCGTCCGCATCTACCTGCATCTGCACGTCAAGGTTGCCAAGGATTGGCAGCGCGACCCGAAACAGCTTGGCAAACTTGGGTTCTGACCTCGAAGCCATGGGATGTGATATCCCGGAGCCGCTGCAATAGCCGGTCTGTCGGCGGCAGTCCATGCCGAGAACCCGGAATACCGGGTCAGATTCCTGCGCGAGGCCGAAATCGCCGCGCGGCTGCAGCATCGCAATCCGGTCGCCGTGCGGGATCAATGGTGCGGATGCTGGCCGAGACTCCGGCGGACAGCGGCTGTCAGGGATGCGATGTGTCGCGGTCGACGCGGACAAGCGGCCGATCGATGTGAACCAGGCGGTGGGTACGACGACCCACCTATCGTGCGCCGGCGATCGCAATCCGCTGGAACTGCTTGTCGTGGAACGCAATTCCAATCGAGTGGCGAGCGCGATACAGCCCTATACTAATGCGGCCGTAGCCGGTGATGAGCAATGGGAACGCGCATCGGGCCGCGGCCGGTTGATCTGGCAGGACTTCATCGGGTCGTCCGGCGATCCGGCGGGCGCGCTGCAGTCGAATTCGCCGACGGCGGCCGAAGCTATTGCCGGCTGAGGGTATTCGGCGGTAACTCGGGCCTGGATCTGCTCGACCGGTGCTGGCCGAACGCTCCGATCAAGCGGCGGAAGTTCTTGTACCGTCGAACTACTCATCCACGGGGGAGGTCGTGACGATGCCGGGTTCGAACGATATCGGCAAGCTCCTGGAGTTGTTGCGGACGCTGTATGTGCCGCAGGAGCGGCCGCGAGTGCTGCGGACCCTGGTGCGCGGGCGGCGGAAATTGCCTCGGCCGCTGGTGTGTTTGGTCGGCCCCGCGGCCAACGGTGATCTGTTGACGGAGATCTACCGGTGGCTCGGTGAATCGGGGGGACGTCGCGCGGTGCCGCGTGCTCGGGTCGAATTGCACAATCTGCCACCGGATGCCATTACCCCCGACCCGAATGCGACGGGGCCGGAGGTGGATGCGCACTGCATGCCGATTCTGCAGCGTTTGGTCAATGGATTCTCCACCGATGACACGGCCATGGGCCCGATCTCGTTCCCCCGCTATCGAACCGCGGACTGGCTGACCAGACAGCGGGTCACCAGTGACGAGACCGAAGCCGCGGTCGAGTTGCGGGCTCGGCTGCCGAAGCTGCTGCGGCTCGGTTCGCGCGATTCCGAGTCGATGGGCGGTGAGGTCGGGGATTGGATCACCAGGGTGGTCTTCGCCGTACTCGCGCTCTGGCCGGTGCTGCGGCTGTGGATGTGGGTCAGTGGTCGGGTGCCCGGGTTGTCGAAGGAGACCCGGTGGTTCATGCGCCAGCGGTACATGGCACCCGAATTGTCGGACAGCTTCCTGGGATTCGCGATGCGGCTGACCGCGTCGCTGCGCAATGACGAGAACGAGGACCAGGTCGCCAAGCTGTTGGTGCACGCGTTTCTGGAGGATCTGCGAGACGCCTATCGACAGCGCATCTGGCGCCCGTCGAGCTGGCGTCGGACCGCCTATCCGGTGGCTTTGCTGGACACGGTCGCATTGGGCAGCGCTGGCGCCGAACTGTTGCGCCGGATCAACGATATCCGCAATGAGACCGGGATATTCGATCCACTGGTGGTGGTCGCCGCACTCGACTACGACCCGCGCGATCTGGAACCCGCGCAGCCCGTGCACGAACTCGCCACCATCGGCGATCTGCGCAGTCTCGGCAACCTCGAGAGTCTGGTCGACAGGCCGCGGTCCGGGCCGGAGCCGGATCCGCTACAGCAGTGGCTGCGCGATATCGACAACAGCCGGACCAACCGACTGCCGGATGCCTGGTACCTGCCGCTGGCACTGCCCGACCCGGCGCACGGCCGCATCGACGACCCGAACCGCACGCATCTGGCGGTACCGCCCCCACCGCCGCTGGCCGCGCGCAAATGGTTCGTCGCGATATGCGTGCTGATCCCGGTGGCGGCATTGGCGGCGACGGCGCTGGTATATGTCCCGGCGCTGCGCGGTGCCCCCTGCTCGCACTGGCCGTGGACCTCCGGCATCGCGGTGGCCGAGCGCGGCGGCGAATGCGTCGGCTACAGCGATAATGACCGGCAGGTCTTCGCCGACGACCGGGAATTGTCGGCAATGCAGCGGGAAGTGTTCCGGCAGAACGAGATTGCCACCGATATCCGCCGCGCCAATCCGCGCCGCCCGCTGATCTCGCTGGTCTACTTCGCTGGAATCAGCTACTCCGACAGCAATGTTCGGTATCCGCATGCGCAAGTGCAGGAGTTGGCCGGTTTGGCCGTGCGGCAGCGCCGTGCCATCGGCGCACCCGACGAGTCGGAGCCGCTGCTGCGCATTATCGTCGCCAACGGTGGTTCGAATATGCGCGAGGCATCGTGGGTGGTCGATCATCTGCTGGCCGATATGCTGCGCAAGGACGCCGGGGTGCTCGGTGTGGTCGGGATGGACCGCAGCACCGCGGGGACGGCCAGGGCGATCGGCAAATTGGGCGATCTCGGGGTACCGGTCGTCGCCACGACACTGTCGGCCGACGGGTTGGAGGCGGCGTCGCCGATGTTCTTCCAGTCCGTGCCGAGCAACCGGGTCCAGGCCAGGCTGATCGCGGATTATGTCGAGGGAGCCCGTTATCCAGGCGGTACACCGGCAGCCGGACAACGACGCTACGACCGCGTGCTGGTGTACTACCCGAAGGTCGCCGACGATGTCTACGTCAACACCCTGGTCAGCGACCTGAACGCCGAACTCGACCGACGCGGGGTGCCGCGCGAGAGCCGCAGCTGGGATGTGCAGCAGGAGCTGTACGGCTTTCCGGCGCCGTGCGAGACGCCGGGCTTCGACCGCCGCACCCTGCTGTTCTTCGCCGGGCGCAACGACGACTTCGCGACCTTCGGCAATGCGGTCACCCGGGGTTGCCTGGCCACGGAATCGCCCGCGATCCTGGGCGCCGATACGGTGACCCGCCTGATCGCCGATCCCAAGGCGATGGCAGCGCTACCGGCGAGCCTGACCGTGCGCTATGTGGCCAAGGGGGTGCCCGTCATTCTGGGCGGCACGGAGTGCGTGCGCGGCAACGGTGTGATCGGCATCGAGGCGCCCACCCTCGACTTCCAGGAGCTGTGCGGTGAATTGTTCAGGCTCGTATTGGATCTCGCCGCCTATCCCGATCTGGCGTCCTATCATCCGTCGTGGCCGGGCGACCGCACCGGACTGGCCTACGACGTCGCCGGTGTGATCCTGCAGGCGGTGCGCGTCAATCGCGCCCGGCCCGAGCGTCCTCGCGATGTCAATCGTGCCGCCATCGCGCTGCAACTGCGCGGTACCGACTATCTCGGAGTCACCGGGACGCTGTACTTCTCGCGCGGCCGAGTGGCCGACGACTCCACCATCGGCATCCTCGTCGCCACCGGCCTCGGGAAGTCCGGCCAGCCGCAACAGTGCCTGCTGATGTATCCGCAGGGCGTCGTCAACGGCCGGGGTCCGGACGGGTGCCCGGCGGGCACCAAGAGCGATACCGAGGTCTGGACCCCGCCCGAACGCTGAACTCACCACCAGGGTTCGGGGCGATGACGATCCCAGCGCAGTTCCGATTCCAGTTGTGCCGCAACGGAAACCAGTAGTGGCTCCGAGTTCGCGGTCCCCATCAGCTGTGCGCCGACCGGGAGCCCGGCGTCGGTGAAGCCCGCGGGGACATTGACGGCGGGCCAGCCGAGCACATTCCAGGGCCAGGTGTAGGGGCAGGCCGCGGTGATGAGGTCATTGGTGGCGTTGACGCCGATGCCATCGATCTCCTCGGCGCGCGGCGGGGGAGTCGCGGTGGTCGGCGCGAGCACCAGGTCGTAGTCGCGGAAGAACCCGCCGATTCGCCTGTGCAGCAATGGTTCCGCCTGGCGCGCCGCGAACAGTGCCGGTCCGCTGAGGGCCCGGCCGAACCAGACATTGGCGCTCGTGCGCGGATCCACTTGCGCGCCCGGCATTCTGTCGTAGCTGGCCCGGATGCCGGCCATCGAACGCGGCAGGAAGGATGCACCGATCATGATGCCGTAGTGCAGATCCGCCACGGTCACCGAATGGCCGAGGCGGCGCAGCGTGGCGGCGATGTGCCGGACCGCGACCTCGATCTGCGGATGCAGCGCGGTCTTGGTGGCGGTGAACGGAATTCGCAGCGACAATGCGATGCGCAGTCGCCCCGGGTCACGGCCGACGGCATCGGAGACGGTGATTGGTTCGGGAGTGTGCAGATCGCCCGCATGCGGTCCGGCCGCGGTGTCCAGCAGCAGTGCCGCATCGGCGACGGTGCGCGCCAGCGGTCCGTTCACGGTGAGGCCCTGGAAGGCCTCCGCCTCCGGCCAGGTGGAAATGCGGCCGCGCTGCGGTTTGATGCCGACGAGATTGGTCCACGCGCTCGGAATGCGCACCGAGCCCGCGCCATCGGAACCCAGTGCGGCGGGCACCAATCCGGCCGCGACGGCGGCCGCGGAACCGCCGGACGAACCGCCGGGGGTATGTGCGGCGCCCCAGGGATTGCGGGTGTGCCCGAAGGCGGCGCCGCTGGTGAACGGCAGCTGACCGAGTTCACAGGTATTGGTCTTGCCGACGATCACCGCACCGGCCGCGCGCAGCCGCCGCACCGATTCGGCGTCTTCGGTTTTCGGCGGCAGATCGCCGCCGCAGCCGAATGCCGTTGGCGCACCGGCGATATCGGTATCGTCCTTGATCGCGATCGGCACGCCGAGCAGCGGGAGTCGTGCACCAGCGGCCAAGCGCTCGTCGGCCGCGGCCGCCTCGGCCAGTGCCTGCTCGCGCCGGACGACGCGGAAGGCGTTCAGGGTCGGTTGGCTGGCCTCGATCCGGTCCAGCGCGGCGCCGACCGCGGCCACGGAGCTGATCGTGCCCTGCGCGAGTGCGGCGGCGAGGTCGGCGAGTCCGAGTTCGGTGGTCGCGGCCGGGCGCAGGGTGGGGTCGGACACCATCATGTGAACTCCGTCTTCCTTTGTTCTTTCGTTGCACGGTAGCGCGGAGCTGGTCAACCGTCCACGTCGGCTCGCAAATCTCCACCCCTGGTAGGAGGCCGGACTATGGACATACATACGGTATGTATGTAACAGTGGACGCGTACCGCGAACACATGGAGGAACCATGGGAATCAGTACGTCACTCGGCCGCGCGCACGAGGTGGATCTACCCGGCGGCCGCATCCGATATCACGACACGGGCGAGGGCGCGCCGGTCGTGTTCGTCCACGGGCTGCTCGTCAACTCCGACCTCTGGCGCAACGTCGTGCCCACCATCGCGGCGGCGGGCTATCGCTGCCTCAGTCCGGACTTGCCGCTCGGCTCACACGAAATCCCGGTCCCCGCAGCGGATCTCACACCCACCGGGATCGCCGATCTGATCGCCGACTTCCTGGAGCGCCTGGACCTCACCGACGTCACGGTGGTCGCCAACGACACCGGCGGCGCGATCACCCAGGTGTTGCTGACCCGTCGACCGGAACGCATCGGCCGCGTCGTGTTGAGTTCGTGCGACGCCTACGAGGCATTCTTCCCGCCTGCCTTCGCGGCGCTGCCCGTGCTGGCGCGGGTTCCCGGCTCGCTCCGGCCGCTGACCGAATTGATGCGCATCCGTGCGCTGCACCGTCTGCCGATCGCCTTCGGTTGGGTGACCAAACGCCCGGTCCCACCGGAGATCGCCGACTCCTACCTGCTGCCGAGCCGGAAGTCGGCGGCGATCCGCAAGGATCTGCGCCGGTTCCTGAAGAGCGTGCATCGTCGCTACACGCTCGATGCCGCCACCCGGTTCCCGTCGGTGCGGGTTCCGGTGCTGATCGCCTGGGCGCGCGAGGACAAGATCTTTCCGGTGAAGTTCGCCGAGCGCCTGGCCGCCGAACTGCCGAATGCCACCCTGAAATTCATCGACGACTCCTACACGTTCATCTCCGAAGACCAGCCCGAGTTGCTCTCCGAAACGATCCTGGAGTTCACTCGGCTGCATGCAACGCCGTAGTCAGGAGGATCGCTCCCGCGCCACCCGAGCCGCGCTCGAGCAGGCCGGTCGCCGGTTGTTCGCCGAGCGCGGGTTCGCGGCGACCTCGGCCGAGGAACTCGTCACCGAGGCGGGGGTCACCCGCGGTGCGCTGCACCACCACTACGGCGATAAGCGCGGTCTGTTCCTCGCGGTGCTCGAACAAATCGAGATCGAGAGCACCAAGGAAATCGAAAATGCCATTGGCGCGGTGAATCCCGATGACATTCTTACTTCGATGGCCATCGGCCTCGGTGTCTTCCTGGAGATCTGTCAGCGTCCGGAGATGATTCAAATCACCCTGTACGACGGTCCAGCCGTGCTCGGCTGGCAGGCTTTTCGCGAGTTCGAGGCGCGCCACGGGCTGGGACTGGTCATCGCCGAACTGGAGCGGGCCCGCGATGCGGGGCTGATCGCCGACGCACCGATCCCGGTACTGGCCCAGCTGATCTTCAGCGCGGTCACCGAGGCCGGTCTGATCGTCGCGCACGCCACTGACAAGGAGGCGGCCAGAGCCCAGGCGCAGCAGTCGCTGATGCTGCTCATCGGCGGCATCCTGCGCACCTGACGTGTGATCGCGAGGGATGTCGCATAACTAGTGGTCTCCACGGACAGGTTGCAGAGCCTGTTGCCGAATTGGCGCGGGTTTTGGCCGTGACGCAGATCACGTGCCTATGTGGACGGCTGAGGCGCAATCATGCCTGCCGCTAGGTGATTTGGTCTGTCGCTGTGACGGCGGTGTGACGGCACAATCGCATGTTCGGCGTATTCGGCAACAGGCTCTGCACCGTGTGCGAGGAGGGCAATGGTTGTGCGAGGTCGGGCGGGTTATTGGATGGGGAAGTCGAAGTATGTGTTCGGGAAGGGTTCGTTCTTCAGGGTGAAGTGCCACCACTCTTCGGCGAGATTCTTGAAACCGTGCTCGTCCATGAGGTTCACCAGCAGCTCCCGGAGTGCCCGCTGGTTACCACTCGGTGCCGGGTTGGCGGTGTGCGCGAGTGGATCGAAGCAGTCGTAGCCCGTGCCGAGGTCGAGGCTGTTGTCCCGGAATCGCTGATCGGCGGGCAGTGTGCAGGCGCGCAGCGGATCACCGCTGTGGTACTGCTCCTGATCTGCCGCCGGTAGCGCGACGATTGTGAGATCCAAGGTGCTGCCGCGACTGTGTCCGGACTTCTCCGCGATATACCCGTCCCGGAACAGATTCGCCTTCTCCACCGTCGGATAGAACTCCGCCCGCATCTTGGTGTCGCCGAGATCCTTTGCCCAACTGACGAATTGGTCCACCGCGCGCTGCGGTCGGTAGCAGTCGTAAGTCTTGAGCCCGAGCCCCATCGGCCGCAGTTCCCGCTGCACGTCGGCCAGCGCCGCGGCCGCCTCCTTGGTCAGCAGACAGTTCGGCGCTTCGTACCCATTGATCCGCCCGCCGATGAAGTTGTGCTCCCCGAAATACCGTGCATCGACGACGATCGTCGAATCGACCTCGGCCACCGATACGAACGCCGACTCGTCGGCCTTGGGCGAACTCGATTTCGTGTTCCCGCAGGCCGCTAGCCCAACCGCGCCCACCACAGCCAATACCGTTGAGCAGAGCCGCATTCTGCGCATTCTGCGATGGTAGCCGTGCAGTCCATCGCGGGTGGCTCAGTCCGCGATGCCGAGGAATACGACGAGGTATCGGTCTATTCGCAGCATGTCTTGTTTCGATGCCTGCCCGATTCGGTCGCCCAACTTTTCGCGCGGCGCGGTCGTGACCTTGTCGACCATCACGTAGCTGGGCTGGCGTAAGCCATTGTCCTCGGTCGGTTCGAGCATTACCCGCGCCAGCGGTGCGTCGACATCGTTGTAGGTGATCGGGCAAACCGTCACTGATGCGGTGCTGTCGAAAGCGTCGCTTTGGACGATGATCACTGGTCGGGGTTTACCTGTGGAGCCGCTCCCGGTGGCGATGGTCCAGAGCTCGCCTCGTTTCACTCGTCATCCAGCGGGTAGCTGATGGCGTCCACGAATGCCTGGTCCTCGTCCTCGTGTGGATTGTCGGCGAGTAGCACGGATTGTCGGTGTGCTTCGGCCAGGAACTGCGGGCTGCGGGTGTCGGGCACCCAAATCTGTATGGGCCGCAGCCCCTGCTCTCGCATCCGGTCACGGTGCGCGCGCACGCGATCCCTTGTCGCCATGCGTTACATGTTACGCGCGCCGGGCGGGACGCGCGGCAACCTCGTGAGTCGGCGCTGCTCGGCCTTGCCTGGAGGTGTGCGTCGCCCATTCGTGAAAGGATGACGGTGTGCGTTTGTATCGGGATGAGGCGGTCGTGGTTCGCCAGCACAAGCTGGGTGAGGCGGATCGCATTGTCACGTTGCTGACGCGCCAGCACGGGTTGGTGCGGGCGGTGGCCAAGGGGGTGCGGCGGACGAAGTCGCGGTTCGGGGCGCGGCTCGAGCCGTTCGCCTACGTGGACGTGCAGCTGCATCCCGGGCGCAATCTCGACACGGTCACCCAGGTGCACACCATGGAGGCGTTCGCCGCCGATATCGTCGACGACTACGGGCGCTACACCACGGCCTGCGCGGTGCTGGAGACCGCGGAACGGCTGGCCGGTGAGGAGCGCGCACCCGCACCGAAGCTGCACGCGCTGACCGCGAGCGCGCTGCGGGCGATCGCCGCCAAACAACGTCCGCACGAGTTGATCCTCGATGCATACCTGTTGCGCGCCATGGGTTTTGCGGGTTGGGCCCCCGCGCTGGACGAATGCGCGCGCTGCGCCACACCCGGCCCGCACCGCGCGTTCCACGTCGCCGCCGGTGGCGCTGTTTGCGTGCATTGCCGCCCGCCCGGCTCCGCCACCCCGGCCCCCGGCGTCCTCGATCTGCTGATCGCTCTGCGGAAAGGCGAATGGGAGTACGTCGAGCAGGTCCCCGAACAGGTCCGCAGACAGGCCAGCGGCTTGGTCGCGGCACATCTGCAGTGGCATCTCGAGCGTCAGCTGCGCACCCTGCCGCTGATCGAGCGGTCGCACCCGACCGATGGCCCGGCCGTTTTGGCGTCCTCGACCGCGGGACAAGCTGGCTGACCTGCACACAAGCTCTCCACAACCATCAGGCAGGATAGGTGCCGTGATCCTCCGTCGAGACTCCGCCGCGCCGACCAGATCGACCAGCGCACGGTCGGGTGCCGAACGCACCATCCGTCCGCCGTCGCCGCACCCGTCGGGGGCGACGCCGCCGGAACTGCCGCCGGAGTTGGTGCCCAAGCATGTGGCGCTGGTGATGGACGGCAATGGGCGCTGGGCGCAGGAGCGCGGGCTGCCGCGCACCGCGGGCCACGAGCGCGGCGAGGCGGTTTTGATGGACACCGTCGAGGGCTGTATCGAGATCGGGGTGAAGTGGCTCTCGGCCTACGCCTTCTCCACCGAGAACTGGCGGCGCAGCCCGGAGGAGGTGCGCTTCCTCATGGGGTTCAACCGGGATGTCATCCGCCGCCGCCGCGACGAGATGAACGAGATGGGTGTGCGGGTGCGCTGGGCGGGGCGGCGACCGCGGTTGTGGCGCAGCGTCATCAACGAACTGGAGACCGCGCAGGAGCTGACCAAGGACAACACGGTGATGACCCTCACCATGTGCGTCAACTACGGCGGTCGCGCCGAAATCGCCGATGCCGCAAGGGAAATCGCGCGTCGGGTGGCGGCGGGTGAGATCGATCCGGAGAAGGTGAACGAGGCGACGGTCGCCAAGTACCTGGACGAGCCGGATATGCCGGACGTCGATCTGTTCCTGCGCCCCTCCGGCGAATTCCGCAGTTCGAACTTCCTCATCTGGCAGTCCGCCTACGCCGAATACGTCTACCAGGACACCCTGTTTCCCGATTTCGACAGGCGCAACCTGTGGGAGGCCTGTCTCCAGTACGCTTCGCGTGACCGTCGCTTCGGGGGGACCAAGTGAACGGCGGCAGCAGATGAACGGCGGCACCGATATGGACGCAGCAGTGACCCCCGAACAGGAGCTACAGGCCAGGGCGGGTGCCTGTCTGTCGCTCTACGACGTCGCCGTGCGGGTCGACGCCGACGGTTCGCTCGGTTTCGAATACGAGGGCGCACTGTGCTCACTGCGCGCGGTCACCTTGGCGCCGGGCCTGGATGTGCTGACGCTGACCTGCGTGCTGGCCTGGGACCGCCCGCTGAAGCCGCAGCTGCACAAGCGGGTCGCCGAGCGCAATGGCGCGATCCAGTTCGGCTCGATCACGCTGATCAGTCGGGGCAGCCAGGCCGATGTCATCCTGCGCTACACCTTCCCGGCCGCGGGTCTGGACGATCAGGCGCTGGCCACCATGCTGCTGCTGGTGCTCTCCGGCGCCGGTAAGGCCAGGCAGGGCCTGCTGCCCTGAGCCGCGCCGCGTCGACGCCATGACAGATGTCACGGGAGGTTCGTGACACTCGTGCGAGGTGTCGGTCCGCCGATTGCGTGACCGTTGAGTCATGACATCGGCACTGACATCCACGGCCATCTTCGCCGCGGCGGGGGGCTCGGGCGGGCACCGGGCGTCGTCCGCGATCGAACTGCGCGATCTGCGCAAGAGCTTCCGGCTCCCGGGCGGCGGCGAGGTGCGCGCCGTCGACGGACTCGACCTGGTGGTCGCGCCGGGGGAGATCGTCGCCTTCCTCGGGCCCAATGGTGCGGGTAAGACCACCACCATCGATATGCTGCTCGGCCTGGCGGCACCGGACTCCGGCAGTGTGCACGTTTTCGGCGGCACACCGGCCGAAGCCCTTGCGGCAGGCAGGATTTCGGCGGTCCTGCAGTCGGGTGGGCTACTGCCCGATCTGACCGTCGCCGAGACCGTGCAACTGGTGGCCACGCTGCACGCGCGGCCGCGCTCGGTCGAGGAGGTGTTGGCCCGCGCGGGTATCGCCGATATCGGCGCTCGCCTGGTCGGCAAGTGTTCGGGCGGACAGCGGCAGCGTCTGCGATTCGCGCTGGCCCTGCTGCCGAATCCGGATCTCATCGTCCTCGACGAGCCGACCACCGGCATGGATGTCGAGGGGCGGCGGGAGTTCTGGAATGCCATGCGCGAGGACTCCGACCGCGGCCGGACCGTACTGTTCGCCACCCACTACCTCGACGAGGCCGATGCCTATGCCGACCGGATCGTGCTGGTGCGCGCGGGCCGGGTGGTCGCCGACGGCAGCGCCGCCGAGATCAAGAACCTGGCCGCGGGTCGCGCGGTGAGCGCCACTTTGCCCGGCGCGGATCCGGCCCGGCTCTCGGCGATCCCCGGCGTCGACGATGTCGAACTGCGCGGCGACCGAATCATCCTGCATACCAAGGATTCCGATGCGATCGCCCGCCATCTGCTGACCGAGACCGCCGCAGTAGATCTCGAAATCACCTCGCACAACCTCGAATCCGCATTCCTGGCGCTCACCACGGGAGACAACTGATATGACCGCCCTCGCCCCACAAGCGGTTTCGACGCGCGTCCCACTCGGCGGTTTCAGCCTCGGCTTCCTGCGGCTGGAATTGCGCCGCATGCTGCGCAACCGGCGCACCATGATCTTCACGCTGATCATGCCGCCGCTGTTCTTCGTCATCTTCGGGCTGCAATCCGACTTCCGGACACAGTCTTTCGGCTCGGGCAACGTCACCGGCTATGTCATGGTGTCGATGGCGGTGTACGGCGCGATGCTGGCGACCACGAGCGGCGGTGCCATGGTCGCGATCGAACGCGCGCAGGGCTGGAGTCGCCAACTGCGACTCACCCCACTGCGTCCGATCGCCTATATCGCCACCAAGGTTGCCGTCGCGATGGTGCTCGGCCTGGTCTCGGTCGCCGCGGTCTTCGTCGTCGGCGGGATCTTCGGCGCGCATCTGACGGCCACCGCCTGGGTGAGCTGCTTCCTGCTCGCCTGGATCTGCTCGCTGGTCTTCGCCGCCTTCGGCCTGTTCGTCGGCTACCTGCTGCCCTCGGAGAATGTCATGCAGCTGCTCGGTCCGGTCCTCGCGGGTCTGTCCTTCGCGGGCGGTTTGTTCATGCCGTTGCACGGCTGGTTCGAGACGGTCTCCAAGATCTTCCCGACCAATGGCGTCGCCACCCTGGCGCGCATGCCCTGGCGGCGGGCGGGGACGCCCCACCACCAGGCGCATCTGGCGGGGACGCCACACCAGCTGCGGCGGGCAGGGACGGACCGCTACCTGGTGCGGCGGTGGGCAGGGGCGGACCGCCACTTGGTGCGGTGGTGGGCAGGGGCGGACCGCCACTTGGTGCGGTGGTGGGCAGGGGCGGACCGCCACTTGGTGCGGCGGCGGGCAGGGAGGGACCGCCACCAGGCGCGCGATATCGGCAGCATCGGCAAGTTCGGTAGCGTCGGTGCTCGTGATCAGCCATTCCGCGTGCGACCGGTATCGGGGTTTCGCGTGCGTGGGGGCGTGGCGATGGGTATGAGGTCCGCGCTCGATGCGCTGCGGGGCGGGGCGGCATCCGAACTGTTGGACCGGGTGGTCCAGGACGGGGGATATGCGGCGGAGGGGAAGCGGCGCGGGTGGTTCGGCGGATTCATGTCGGTGGCCTGGCTGTCGTATATGGTCGGGCCGGTTATCCAGAGGTGGGTGAGCGGGGACCAACCGACGGCAATTCTGGCCACCGCGACACTGCTGGCCTATGCGGCATTGATCGTCGGATCCTTCATCGTTTTCCGGCGGCCCAGTCGCAGCGACCCGCTGGTGGACCGTCCGCTCGACCGGCGCATGTGGCCGGTGCTCGCGGCCATGACATCGTGCACCGCGGCGCTGATCGCGATGCTCGGCCCCGTCGCCCTGCCGACCTTGATCTATGTCGGCGTGATCGCCGTCTTCCATATGCCGCCGCGCGAATCGGGATATGTGGCCTTCACGGTCATGCTCGCGATGCTGCTCGTGCCGGTGGCGCTGCCGCGCCTGTCCGGTGTGCCGTTCTACGTATCGTTCGTGCCCATCGTGATCTGGGTGGCCAGGCAGCTCGGGGTGCGCGGTGAGCGGTTGGCCGAGCTGACCCGACGCCAGCAGGCCGAGCTCGCGATTGTCGAGGAACGCAACCGCGTCGCGCGTGACGTGCACGATATCCTCGGCCATTCGCTGACCGTCATCACGGTGAAAACCGAACTCGCGCAACGCCTCATCGATGTGGATCTGACGCGGGCCAAGGCCGAGATGGCCGATGTGGAGCGGTTGGCGCGGGAGGCGCTGGCCGGGGTGCGCGACACCGTCGGCGGCCTGCGCGAGGTATCGCTGCGCGGTGAATTGGCCAATGCGCGAACGGCGTTGACGGCCGCCGGTATCGATGCGGCGCTTCCGGATGCAGCGCACCTGCCCGATATCCGCGATAGTGAATTGTTCGGCTGGGTACTGCGCGAGGCGGTGACAAATGTGATCCGGCACAGCGCGGCCCGGCACTGCACGGTCACCGTGACCGGTACCGGCATCGAAGTGGTCGACGACGGTCGCGGGCTCGGCCATCCCGAGTCCGGATCGGGACTGTCCGGTCTGCGCGAACGGGTTCGGGCCGCCGGGGGAACATTGACGCTGTCCTCGCCTGAAGGAGGTGGAGTTCGTGTGCATGCCACCGTGCCCGAGTGATCCGGAAATGGGTCCGAGCGTGCACTTTTCGCGCTCTCGCGGCGCTTTCCGCCACGATTCGATCGAAAGCGCACGGGCCATCCCGTTCCTGTCGCCGAAGGGCCGCGCCGCATGATCCGACTCCTGCTCGCCGACGATCAGGCGCTGGTCCGCGGCGCGCTCGCCGCACTGCTCGGCCTGGAGACCGACCTCGAGGTGGTCGCGGAGGTCGGTCGCGGTGACGAAGTCCTGGACGCGGTCGCGCGCACCACACCCGATGTGGTGCTGCTGGATGTGGAAATGCCGGGCCTGGACGGCATCGCGGTCGCCGCGCAACTGCACGCCGCCCATCCCGATATCCGCATCCTCATGGTCACGACCTTCGGCCGCCCCGGCTATCTGCGGCGCGCAATCGATGCGGGCGCAAGCGGATTCGTCGTGAAGGACACCCCGGCCCGCGAACTCGCGGATGCGGTGCGCCGAGTCCACATGGGCCTACGCGTTGTCGATCCCGCCCTGGCCACCGAAACCCTGACCGTCGGCACCTCGCCACTGACCGCCCGCGAACGCGAGGTCCTCGCCGCCGCGGCCGACGGTGCGACCGCGGGCGCGATCGCCAAACAGCTGCACCTCTCGGAAGGCACTGTCCGCAACCACCTTTCGTCCGCCATCGGCAAAACCGGCACCACCACCCGCGCCGAAGCCGTACGCACCGCCGAACGCCTCGGCTGGCTCTGACCACGTCAACGTTCCCCCTACGGCCTGCACCCGTTCGCGCAGGCCGGTCAGTCCACACAAGCAGTGACTGCCTCGCACAAGGTGTGCCTTATGCGAGGCAGTGACCAGATATGCGACACCTAGGTTTCGACCGGCTGGGCGGCGGGCTCGCCGTAGGGCATGAGGGTTGCTACGCCACGAGCGAGGGTTTCCGGATCCACGTCGCCGATGATCAAGTGCTGCAACATGAATCCCGGCACCAGGCCGATGATCGCCGTCGCGACCGCGTGGATGTCGGTATCCGGGGGTAACCAGCCGACCTCCACCATGCGCTCGGTGTACTCGTACCAACTTTCGCGCATCCCGAGCACGGCGGTCTTGACGTATTCGGCCGCCTCCGGGCGTACCAGCGCCAGCGCCCACGCCTGTGGTGCGAGCCGGATCCGACCATCCGGACCGCTGTGCGCGACCACATGCTCGGCGATGACTCGGAGGACCTGAGCCGGGGTCGGCAGCGGATCGGACCGAATCGCCCTGACCAACGCGGCGCGCACCTCGACGGTTGCCTCGGTGGCCAGTGCGGCGGTGATGTCGTCCTTGCTCTTGAAGTACCGGTAGATCGCCCCGGCCGAGAGGCCCGATTCGGCGAAGATGTCCTGCATCGAGGTCTCGTAGAACCCCTTGCGGGCATAGCAGAGCTGTGCCGCGTCGAGGATCTGCTGTCTGCGGCGTTCCAGGTGTTCATCGCTGACTCGGGGCATAGTTTCAAAATAAAACGAATGATCGTTCTTGACAAGTGTGATCGGGAGTGCGACGGTATCCACATCGAAAGAGAACGATCATTCGATTTTCGGGAGAACGTCATGAACACCACCCAGCGGGCGCTCGCCGTAGGCGTCGGCGCGGCCCTGCTCCAGGCATTGATGCTGATCGCCTTCGCCTGGCCCGCGGCCCACATCGCGCCACGCGATCTGCCCATCGCCATCAGCGGCCCACAGGCCGCGATGGTCGCCGACAAATTGGCCCAGCATTGTCCTGGCGCCTTCGATATCACCAACCCGGCCGATGAAGCGGCGGCCCGCGATGCGATCGAGAACCGCGATGTCTACGGCGCCGTCATCACCGGCGGCGGCGCCCCGCGGGTATTGGTCGCCTCCGGCGCGAGCCCGGTAGTGGCCCAACAACTCACCGGGATCGCCCAGATGTTGTCCGGGGAGCAGGCCGCGCCGGTCGAGGATGTGGTCGCCGCCGATCCCGACGATCCGCGCGGTACCGCCTTCGGTGCGATGGTGTTGCCGCTGGTTATGTCCGGTATTGCGGCGGGAGTCGTACTCAGCCTGTTGATTCCCGCGGTCGGTGGTAGGGCGATCGGCCTGATCACCTTCGGTATCGCGGGCGGGCTGCTGAGCATGGTGATCATCCAGACCTGGATGTCGGTGGTGCCCGGTCCCTACCTGACTCTGGCCGCGGTCGCCGGTCTGGTGTCGTTCGCGGTCTCCGGCGCGGTTGTCGGGCTCGCCACCGCGGTCGGCCGCGCGGGTATCGGCATCGCCGCGTTGACCATGCTCCTGGTCGGCAACCCGTTCTCGGCCGCCACCTCGGCCCCGGAAGAGCTGCCGCAGCCGTGGGGAGCGATCGGTCAGCTGCTGCCGCCCGGCGCCGTCGCCTCGCTGCTGCGCTCGGTTGCCTTCTTCGACGGGGCTGGCGCCACCAAACCTCTTGTGGTCCTGATCATTTGGGCCCTCGCCGCCTTGGCTCTGCTGGGGGTCGGCGCACTCCGCGGCCGCCGCTCGGCCGCCGCGTCAACGCCGGTTCGGTCCGCTGATCCGGTTGCCGCAGTCTGATCCGCGGCGCTCGAAATCGACCGCAGGCCACCATCGTCGGCTGATCCGACGGAGGTGGCCTGCGGTGCTGCCGCGGACGGCAGTCAGCTGATGGCGAACTGGATGGTCGGGGCGGGACCCGCTCCCTTCTTCGCGTCGTAGGTCAGTTCGTAGGTGCCGGTAGCCGGAGCGGGAACCACGAAAACAACGTAATTCTTTGCGTTGTCGATCGTTTCGTTCCTGTTGAGCAACTCATTGATCGGACCGCGGATATCAGCGGGAACGGTCTGGCCATTGGGCGTCTTCACCGTGAAGTAATCGTAGAAGACATTCAGGCCGCCGTCTGAGATCCCCGGCCCACCAATGATCTTGACGTGCAGCGAGAGATCCATCTTGCCGCGCTCGTTCTTGGTGTAACTCGGAGCGAGGGTGCCGCCGCTGATATCGATCGTCGTCTGATCCTGCACGAGTTGGACATTGACATTCAGTGTCTTCGGCGCGACGCCCTCGACCTGGGCGGAGGCCTTCAGCGGAATCTTGGTCTGATTGTCCGAGGCCTGCCCGTAGACCACCGTCATGGTGTCGAGCAGGTGCTCGGCATCATGCAGTGTCTTGACCGATGTGGTGACTTTGCCGGTGGCCGAACCCTTTCCGGGCACGGTCGGGGAGTCGAAGCTCGCTCCGGCGTCGATCTCCTTGTCGACCTGCAGGTAGGTGTTATTGCTGATCGTCTTGTTGTCGGGGGTGGTGTTCTTGTAGGTGATGTCGATCAGCACCTTGGCCCCGCCGAATTCGTCGGGCACCACGGTCGCCTTGTCCACCGTGATGTCGAAGCCCTCGTACCAGCCGGTCTTGCCGATGGTCCGAATGGTCGATCGGCCGTTATCGGCCCCCGGTTGTCCTTGGCCGACAGTGCTTTCCGCGGCGGCCGTCGCGGCCGGTCCCGCTTTGGTGTCCTTGTCATTGCACGCCGTCATGAGCACGGCGGAGCTGCCGATGAGTACGGCCGCCCCAATTGTGGTGAAATACCGCCGTTTACCGGACGGAAAAACCGATGATCGCACGCTGCCTCCCAGGAGATTTGCCATCTCAGTGCGCGACGCCCGGAACCTCCGGGCGCTGTCTGATTCGCAGGGAAATCTTCCTCGCGGGCGGCGGCGTTAACTATGTGATCGGCATCACATCTTGGTGTGGTTCGCCTTCGCGCATTCACAGCAGGTGCCGAAGATCTCCATGGTGTGGCTGACCTCGGTGAATCCGTACTCGCCCGCAATGGTTTCGGCCCAGGCCTCCACGGTGGGGCCCTCCACTTCCACGGTGCGTCCGCAGTGTCGGCACACCAGATGGTGATGGTGTCCGGTGGAGCACTGTCGATAGACGGACTCTCCGGTGTCGGTGCGCAGCACGTCGACGAGTCCGGCATCGGCCAGTGACTGCAGGGTGCGGTAGACCGTGGTCAAGCCGATCCCCTCGCCGCGGCGGCGCAATTCGTCGTGTAGCTCCTGCGCGGAGCGGAACTCCTCGATATCGCGCAGTAGTGCGGCGATCGCACTGCGCTGTCGGGTGCTGCGGATGCCGACCGGCTTATCCGGCAAGACCGTTTTATCTGGCACGTTCACCCTTCCTCGGCATGCGCCACGGCGTCGACAACTATATGCGCCAGGTGGTCGTCGACGAGTTCGTACAGCACCTCGCGGCCGGAACGTTCTCCGTGCACGACGCCCGCGGACTTCAGAATCCGCAAATGCTGGCTGACCAGCGGTTGAGTGACGCCGAGGACATCGACCAGTTCGTGCACACAGCGCGGCGATTCGCGCAACTGCAGCACAATGGCGATGCGCACCGGGGCGGCGAGGGCGCGTAACAGCTCGCCCGCGTCCTCCAGGACGGTCCGCGCGGGCACCGGCGCCGGTGCGGGGGACCGGTACGGGTTGTGCGGATGGGCGGTAGCGGTCTCGGCGGTCATCGAACCAACTCCTTAATGGAAAGCATTACCATTTTGATATGCACAGGTGCGCATGTCAAACGCGCGTCATGGAGTGTCGATTCGAGTGATGCGTCGGATGCCGGGGTCGGTTGGCCTGTGCGGTGCGAAACCGATTGGCGGGTGCCGATAGGCTGGAGGGCATCTTCAGCGCGGTGCATTGAATGCAGTGCAGTGTATTGCGCTATACCCAACCCGATTCGTAGTGGATGGAGAATTCTCGAGTGGCACCCAAGTCGAAGGTGGACACCGTTGCCAACCTCGCCAAGCGCCGGGGTCTGGTGTACCCGTGTGGTGAGATCTACGGAGGCACCAAATCGGCGTGGGACTACGGTCCGCTGGGTGTCGAACTCAAGGAGAACATCAAGAAGCAGTGGTGGCGTTCGATGGTCACCAGCCGCGAGGATGTCGTCGGCCTCGACTCATCGGTGATCCTGCCGCGTCAGGTGTGGGTCGCCTCGGGCCACGTCGGCGTATTCAACGATCCGCTGGTCGAATGCCTGAACTGTCACCATCGGCACCGGCAGGACCACCTGCAGGAGGCCTACGCGCTCAAGCACAAGATCGACGACCCGGACTCCGTCTCCATGGAGCTGGTGGCGTGCCCCGACTGTGGCACCGTCGGTCGCTGGACCGAGCCGCGCGATTTCAACATGATGCTCAAGACCTACCTCGGCCCGATCGAAGCCGAAGAAGGTCTGCACTACCTGCGTCCCGAGACCGCGCAGGGCATCTTCGTCAACTTCGCCAATGTGATGACCACCGCGCGCAAGAAGCCGCCGTTCGGTATCGCGCAGATCGGTAAGAGCTTCCGCAACGAGATCACCCCGGGCAACTTCATCTTCCGCACCCGCGAGTTCGAACAGATGGAGATGGAGTACTTCGTCAAGCCGGGCGAGGACGCGGAGTGGTACAAGTACTGGATCGACACTCGGCTGTCCTGGTACACCGACCTCGGCATCGATCCGGAGCACCTGCGGCTGTTCGAGCACCCGAAGGACAAGCTGTCGCACTACTCGGCGGGCACCACCGATATCGAGTACCGCTTCGGCTTCCAGGGCAATGAGTGGGGTGAGCTGGAGGGCATCGCCAACCGCACCGACTTCGACCTGAAGACGCATTCGGAGCACTCCGGCACCGACCTGACCTACTTCGACCAGACCACCAATGAGCGCTACACCCCGTATGTCATCGAACCCGCGGCCGGTCTGACCCGCTCGCTGATGGCCTTCCTGGTCGACGCGTACACCGTCGATCAGGCGCCCAATGCCAAGGGTGTGATGGAGGAGCGGATCAGCCTGCGCCTGGATCGCCGGCTCGCGCCGGTCAAGGCGGCCGTGCTGCCGCTGTCGCGCAATGCGGATCTGACGCCGAAGGCGAAGGATCTCGCCGCGCAGTTGCGCAAGAACTGGAATGTCGAATTCGATGATGCGGGCGCCATCGGCCGTCGCTACCGGCGTCAGGACGAGATCGGCACGCCGTTCTGCATCACCGTCGACTTCGACACCCTCGAGGATCAGGCGGTCACCGTCCGCGAGCGCGATTCCATGGCGCAGGAGCGGATCGCGCTGGACAAGGTGGAGGGCTACCTGGCGCAACATCTCATCGGCGCCTGAGTTAGGTAACGATTAACGCCCGGTCGGGCTGCGGCCGGGCGTTTTCACAGGTCGATGACCCCATAGAGTCCGGGTCACGGTAATTCGGGTACCCGACTACTCTCCCCGTGTCGTCGTCGCCGCTTTCACACTGGGCTCACGACGGGCGACCTCGCCCGTCGCGCACATACCGGTGTGATGGGGTGAACGAGCATGGCCGATACCGTGACGATGTTTCCGCTGTCTCCGGCGCAACTCGGCATGTGGTACGCGCAATTGCTCGATCCCGGCGTACCGCTGTCGGAGGCGCAGTACATCGAGATGCGCGGTCGGCTCGACCTCGATCAACTGCGCCGGGCGGGGGTGACAGCGGCCCGGGAATTCGGGTCCGGGGTGCTGCGATTGCTCGAGATCGATGGGCGGCCGCAGCAGGTCGTCGACGCGCGGTTGGAACCGACGGTGGAATACCTGGATCTGCGGGATCGGCCGGATCCGTTCGCGACCGCGCTGGCCTGGATGCGCCGCGATGTCGCCGCTCCGATCGATCTGTTCGGTGCTGGTGTCGGCATTTCGGTGGTGATCCATATCGGAGTCGATCACTATCTCTGGTACACCCGCGCGCATCACATTCTCATCGACGGCTTCGGTTCGGTCACCATGCTGTACCGGGTCGCCGAGTTGTACAACGCGACTGTGCGCGGCGAGCTGGCGAAGCCTGGGACCGCGGCGTCGCTGCTCGAGGTCCACGAAGCCGAGATGGCGTATCGGGATTCGACGCGGGCGCAGACCGATGCACGGTACTGGCGCGAGCAGGTCGCGGGCATGCCGCGCCGGTGCAGCCTGGTATCGACGACCGCGCCCGCATCCGTGCTCGGGCGTGAGCAGCGCGGTGCCTTGTCTCCAGAGGTCTCGGCGCGCCTCGATATCACGGCGCGCCGTTTCGGAACCACTTCGGCGACGCTGGTGATGGCGGCGGTCGCGCTCTACTACGCCCGGCTGACCGCGAGCGAGGATGTGGTGCTGAGCCTGCCGGTGTCGGGCCGCACGACCGCGATGCTGCGGCGTTCCGGCGGAATGGTGGCCAATGTGGTGCCGTTGCGGATTCCGGTGCGGCGCAATGGAACTGTCGGCGAGGTGGTCGATGCCGTGCGAATGGCGGCATCGGGGGCGCTGCGGCATCAGCGGTATCGGCATGAGGATATGCGCGAAAGGGAGGGGGATGGGCAGGAATACGGACGCGGATTCGTCGGGCCGGTCGTCAATATCATGTTGTTCGCGACGCCGATCGACTTCGTCGGGTTGGAGTCGAGCATGCATGTGCTCACCTCGGGGCCGATCGAGGATCTGTTCGTCAACTTCTATCAGTACGGTGCCGAGGCGCCGATCCACGTCGACTTCGCGGCGAATCCAGTTCTTTACGAACAGGATTCGCTGGTTCGGCATCATCGGCGGTTCATGACACTGTTCGATTCGCTGCTCGCGGCATCTCCGGAGACCGCGGTGGCGCAGTTGAACTACTTCACCTCGGACGAGGCCGAATTCCGCCATGGTATCCGTGGGGTGGAGCCGCCAGCGCCCCGGTTGCTGTCGGAGATCCTGGCGGCGGGGGCGCGGCGGGCAGGTGATGATGCAGTCGCGGTGGTGTGCGGTGCGCGGGAGGTCACCTACGGGGAGCTGGAGGTGTTGTCGAATCGGTTGGCGCGCAGGCTGATCGGTGCCGGGATCGGGCCGGAGTCGGCGGTGCTCGTTGCGCTGCCGCGGTCGGTGGCGGCGATGGTGGCGATCTGGGCGGTCGCCAAATCCGGTGCTGCGTTCGTGCCGGTGGGAACCGGGTTGCCGGGGGAGCGGGTGGCTCGGATGGCTGCCGAGTGCGCAGCTTCGATAGGGCTGACCTCGACGGAAAGTGTTGCTGGTCTGCCTGATTCGGTGGTGTGGCTGGCGCTGGATGAGCCGAGTTTCGCGATCTCCGGTGATGGGCGACCACCGCACCTGTGGCCGCGCGATATACCGGTGGGCCCGATCGCGGCGGCCGAGCGCAATGGCACGCCGCGTATCGATAACGCGGCCTATATCGTGTTCACCTCGGGATCGACGGGGGTGCCCAAGGGAGTCATGGTTACCCACGCCGGGCTCGCGGGGCTGGCTGCGGCAGTGGCGGATTCGTATCAGGTGATGCCCGATGCGCGGGTATTGCAGTGTCTGAATCCGAGTTTCGACGCATCGATCCTGGAATGGTTGATGGCATTCGCATCCGGTGCGACGCTGGTGGTCGCCGCCGCCGATCCCGTTCTCGGTGCGGATCTGGCGGCACTGATCCGTGATTACCGTGTCACCCAGCTGTGTTCCACACCTGCCGTGCTGTCCACCGTGGCGGCGGGAGCGCTCGACGGGGTGCGGGCGGTGTCGTCGGGTGGTGAGTCGTGCCCGCCGGAGTTGGTCGCACGCTTCGGGGTCGGGCGCACGCTACTGAATTCCTATGGGCCGACCGAGACCACCGTGGCCGTCACCTTCACCGATGGCCTGGTGCCGGGTGAGCCGGTCGGAATGGGTGTGCCGGTGCCCGGTGTCGAATTGCTGGTGCTGGACCGGTGGTTGCGGGCGGTGCCGACGGGCATCGTCGGTGAGCTGTATGTGCTCGGACCCGGTGTGGCGCGCGGATACGCCGGTCGGCCCGGACTGTCCGCCGAACGGTTTGTCGCCGCGCCTTCCGGCGCGCGGATGTACCGGACCGGAGATCTGGTGCGTCGCAAGGAAACCGGTGCGCTGGAGTATGTGGGCCGCAACGATTTCCAAGTGAAGCTGCGCGGAATTCGCATCGAACTGGGAGAGATCGATGCGGTGCTCGCGGCGCACGCCGCGGTGGAGATCGCGGTCACGGTGGCGCGACCCATCGGCGCGGCGACAATGCTGGCCGCGTACGTGGTGCCCGTCGTCGATGCGTCGGTGACCGAGGCGGAGTTGATCGAGCATGTCGCGCAGCGGCTGCCCGCCTATATGGTGCCCGCGACGGTTTCGGTGCTCGGGGCACTGCCGCTCACCGGCAATGGCAAGATCGACCGTGGTGCGCTGCCCGAACCCGTTGTCGACCGATCGGTTCGGGCGCTCGATGCGATAACCGCGGCCGAACGCGCCATGTGCGCGCTGTTCAGCGAGGTACTCGGCACACCGGATATCGGCCCGGATTCCTCGTTCTTCGCACTCGGTGGCGATTCGATCATGGCCATTCAACTGGTCGCCGGTGCGCGCGCCGCGGGCTTGGTCTTCTCGGCCCGAGATGTCTTCGAACGCCGGACACCCGCCGCGCTCGCCGCCATCGCCACCGAGCTCGAGCGTCCAGCGACGCTCCCGGAACTACCCGGTGGGGGCGTCGGCTCGATGCCGCTCACTCCCATCGCCGCCTGGCTACTGGCACGTCCCGGCTGGGAACGATTCGCGCAGTCCATGGTCGTGCGCCTGCCGGTCGGCATCGAGCGGGAGCAGGTGGTGCGCACTGTACAGGCGGTCTTCGATCGCCACGACATGCTGCGCAGTCGGCTGGTCGCGGCCGAAAACGGTTGGGAGCTATCGGTATCGGATATCGGTGCGGTTGATGTGGGCGCACTGCTGACGCGAGTCGAGTGCGATGCGGTGAACATGCCCGACAGGGCTGGCGTCGAGCCCGGTGGCGCACGCGAGGATGGCTCGAGTGCGCAGGGAGGCCGGGACTGCGCGCCCGGCGGCGCTGAAGTGTCCGATGACTTGCACGTATCCGGTACTGCAGGCCTCGCGGACGTTACGGCTGGCAGGCCAGACCTCGCGACCGACAGTGCCGAGGCCGCGGCTGAGGGTGCTGGTGTCGTTGGTGGGAGTGCTGGTGTCGTTGGTGGGAGTGCTGGTGTCGTTGGTGGGAGTGCTGGTGTCGTTGGTGGGAGTGCTGGTGTCGTTGGTGGGAGTGCTGGTGTCGTTGGTGGGAGTGCTGGTGTCGTTGGTGGGAGTGCTGGTGTCGTTGGTGGGAGTGCTGGTGTCGTTGGTGGGAGTGCTGGTGTCGTTGGTGGGAGTGCTGGTGTCGTTGGTGGGAGTGCTGATTTCGGTCCGGGCCGCCCTGGAACTACCGCAGTCGGCGGTGCACCGGGGGTGACCGATCAGGCGCTCGCGGCCGCGGTGCAGCGGCTCGATCCCGTCGGCGGGGTGATGGCGGCGTTGACCTGGTTGGACGGCGGGGCGGAGGTTTCGGGGCGGCTGGTGATCGTGCTGCATCACCTGGTCTGTGATGCGGTGTCGTGGCGGATTCTGCTGCCCGATCTGATGTCGGCGTGGGCGCAGGCGGATGCGTCGGGTGAGCCGTATCTGCTCGAGGTCGGGACCTCTGTGCGGACCTGGGCGGATGCCTTGCGGCGGGCTGCCGAAAAGCCGGTGTGGACCGAGCAATTCGAGTACTGGCGTGGTGTGCTGGCTGCTGATCCGGTGCTCGGGCGGCGCAGGCTCGATCCTGCGGTGGATACCCAGGGGAGTGCGGGGCAGATCGAAGTAGACCTACCCGTCGCGGTTTCGACGGCGATCGTGCAGCGGATCGCGACGAGCTATCGGTGCGGTGTCGAGGAGGCATTGCTCGCGGCGCTGGCCGTGGCAGTGAGCCGATGGCGGCGCGTGCGTGGGGAATCCGATGCGGCGACCGTCGTGACGGTGGAGCGGCACGGGCGGGAGGAAGCCGCGGTGCCGGGTGCGGATCTGTCCCGTACGGTCGGCTGGTTCACCGCACCGGTCCCGGTGCGGTTGGGGCCGATCGGGTCGATATCGGTTCCTTCGGCACTCAAAATGGTCAAGGAGCAGGTGCTTTCGGTGCCCGACGGCGGTTTCGGGTTCGGGCTTCTGCGGTATGTGAACGCCGAGGCAGGGGCTGGGCTCGCCGCCGAACCGGTGCCGCAGATCGGCGTGAACTATCTCGGCCAGCTTCCCGGCGCTGCCATCGAGGGCGATTGGATGCCGGTGTCGGTGGCAACGCGACTCGGTGGTCATGCGCACCCGGATTCGCCGTTGGCCGCGGTCGTTTCGGTGGACGCGGCGGCAGTGGAGACGGCACAGGGCGTGCGGATCACGGCGCTATGGCAGTTCGCATCGGCGGCTCTCGATCGGTCATCGGTCGATAGTCTTGTGCGCGAATGGGTTTCGGCGGCAACCGAGATCGCGGAGCATCTGATGGAATCCGATGCGGGTGGGTTGACACCCGCGGATGTTCGGCTGGTCGAGATCACCCAGTCCGAGATCGATACCTGGGAGAAGCGGTACGGGCGGCTCGATGACATCTGGCCACTGAGCCCGCTGCAGCGCGGCCTGTTCTTCCTGGCTCAATTGGCCGAGGGCGGACCCGACGGGTATTCGGTGCAGGCGGTGATCGATGTCGAGGCCGAACTGGATGTGGACCGGATGCGCGCCGCGGCCGCCGAACTGCTGCGGCGACACGATGCGCTGCGCGCCGCATTCGTCCGGTCCGCCGATGCCGCAGTGCAACCGATCGCCGCGGCGGTCGAACTGCCCTGGACCTACCTCGATGCGCCGAATGCCAGCGCGGCCCAACTGGACGAACTGGCTGCGGCCGACCTGCGCACGCCCTTCGCGGTGGATCAGCCCCCACTCATCCGGTTCACCTGTATTGCGCTCGGCAGCAACCGGTTCCGGCTCGTTATCACCAATCACCATCTGGTGCTCGACGGCTGGTCTATGCCACTGTTGTTCGGCGAACTCGTCGCACTCTACGAAACCGGGAGCGACAGTACAGGATTCGGCGCTCCGGTGCCGTACCGCGACTACCTGGCTTGGATATCGACCCGGGATACCGCGGCCGCGCGCGATGCGTGGGCAAAGGCGCTGGCTGGCTTGGCTGGCCCAACCCTGGTCGCGCCGAGCGCACCCCGTGCCGAGCGGGCGGCTGCTTCCGTCGATCACGAAGTGCCGCTGCCGCAGGATCTCGCGGAGAAATTGCGCGACGCCGCCGCCGAATACGAGATCACCGTCAACACCATCGTGCAGGTGGCCTGGGCATTGCTACTCGCCGAACGCACCGGCCCCGCCGACATCGTCTTCGGTGCGACGGTCTCCGGCCGTCCGCCCGCGCTCCCCGGCGCAGAGCGCATGATCGGCATGCTGGTGAACACCATCGCGGTCCGCATCACCCTCGATCCCGGTGAGCCCATTGCCGAGTTGCTTGCTCGCGTGCAGCGCGAACAGAGCGCACTGGCCGAACACCACCTGCTCGGCCTCGATGAAATCCAGGCCCATGCGGGTCTCGGCCCCCTTTTCGATACCGCGACCGTCTTCGAGTCCTATCCGATCGACGCTGCCGCGCTGGCCGAGGCCACCAGCCGAGCACGGCTGTCGGTCACCGGCTTCCGGGGCCATGACGGCACGCACTACCCGTTGTCGCTGGCGACCTACGCGGCGTCCGGACTGCGACTGGTGCTGACCCGCTCGCCGCGGTATTTCGAAGCGGCCGAGGCGGCGGCCATGTCGGCCCGTCTGTCCCGGATCCTGTCGGGTATCGTCGCCGATCCCAGCGCTCGCACGGCACGGGTGCCGGGGATCGACGGCGGCGTCGGTTGGGACGGTCCCCCATCGCTGCCCCCGACCCTATTGCCGAATCTGCTGCGCGGAAACCCGGAATCGGCTGCCCTGAAGGATGATCGGGAGACCCTGACCTACGCCCAACTCGATGAGCGGTCGAACCGGTTGGCGCGGTTGTTGATTCAGGAGGGTGCCCGGCCGGAATCTGCCGTGTTGATCGGTCTGCCGCGGTCGGTGAGCTGGATGGTGACGGCGTGGGCGATCGCAAAGACGGGCGCGGCATTCGTCGCGGTGGATATCGCCCAACCGGCGGCCCGCATCGCGGCGATCGCGGCAGAATGCGGTGCGCGCCTCTGCGTCACAGTTGAGGAGCACCGGGCGTTGGCGGAGGCGCTCCCGTCATCGGTTCCGATGTCATGGGTGATTCTGGACGAGATCTCCACTCGTTCGCGGATGGAAGCGGCGGCCGCGGGGCCAGTGACCAGCACTGAATTGCTCGGCCCGGTGCGGACGGATCAGGCGGCCTATCTGGTCTTCACCTCGGGCTCGACCGGAACGCCGAAGGGGGTCGTCATCACCCATGCGGGCCTGGCCGATCTCGCCGCGGCAGCCGCGGACCGGTGTGCGATCGGTCCTGGTGCGCGTGTATTGCACTGCCACAACCCGGGTTTCGATGCGTCCATCCTGGTGTGGCTGGCCACCTTCGCGGCGGGCGCCACACTGATGGTGGCGCCGCCGGAGGCGAATGCGGGGACGGAATTGGCCGCGGCGATCCGCGCGGGCGGGGTGACGCACATCTTCTCCACCCCTGCGGTGCTGGCCACACTGCCGACCGATGCGCTGCGCGGAGTCGAGGTGGTCGTCACCGGCGGTGAGTCCTGTCCGTCCGCACTGGTCACGCGCATCGGCACGGGGCGGATGCTGGTGAATTCGTATGGACCAGCGGAAACCACGGTTGCCGCGACCTTCACCGGTCCCATCCGGGTCGAGGCGGTCGCCGCAATCGGCGCGCCGGTGCCCGGTGTGACATTGGTGGTCCTGGACGGGTGGCTGCGCCCGGTCACTGCGGGTATGACCGGCGAACTCTATGTGCGCGGGCCGGGGCTTGCGCGCGGCTACGCCGGGCGCGCGGGACTTTCCGCGAACCGCTTTGTCGCCGATCCGTTCGCGAGCGGTCAACGCATGTATCGCACCGGCGATCTGGTGCGCAGCCTCGACGGGCCGGAGTTCGAGTATGTGGGGCGCGGCGACGCTCAGGTCAAGGTGCGTGGCATCCGGATCGAGCCGGGCGAAATAGATGCGGCCTTGCTGGCTCATCCGGATATCGATGCCGCGGTCACGGTTGCTCGCCGTGACCGAACCGGAGCATTGACGCTGTGCTCTTATGTGACGGCCCAACCGGGGTCCGCGCCTACGGCGGCGCGGCTCACCGCATGGCTCACGGCCCGGTTGCCGCGCTATCTGGTGCCCCAGAGCATCCGAGTCCTTGCGGCGCTGCCCCGCACCCGCAGCGGCAAGATCGACCTGCACGCCCTGCCGGAAGTCGAGGTCGCACACGCGGAGTACATCGCGCCGGTCGGCACCGAAAGGATTGTCGCCGCCGCATTCGCACAGGTACTGGCTGCGCAACGGGTCGGTTCCGCCGATGACTTCTTCGCGCTCGGCGGGGACTCGCTCTCCGCCACCCGGGTGGTCGCACGGATCGGCGGTGAGTTGGGAACCACCGTGCCGGTGCGTCTGCTGTTCGAGGCATCGGTGGTGTCCGACCTGGCGCGCAGGCTCGACACCGATCGTTCCCATAGTGCTCGACCCGCTCTGGTACGCGCGCAGCGTCCGGAGCTGATTCCGCTGTCGCCGGCCCAGCAGCGAATGTGGTTGATCAACCGATACGATCCGGACTCGCCCGCCTACAACGTGCCCGCCGTACTGCGACTCACCGGAGGACTCGATATCGCGGCACTGCGCATGGCTTTGGCGGATGTGCTCGATCGGCATGAGTCGCTGCGCACCATCTACCCGGATACCGATGGTGTCGGCAGCCAGTATGTGCTCGACGCGGATGCTGTTGCGGTGGAGCTGGCTCCGGCACCCGTGCGGCCGGAACAGGTGCCGGAGGCGGTGCTCGCGGAGATCACGGTCGGATTCGATGTCACGGCCGCGGTTCCCGTGCGGCTGCGCCTGTTCCGGCTCGCTGAAGACGAGCATGTCGTCGTGGTGGTCGGCCACCACATCGCCATCGACGGCTTCTCGATGGGACCGCTGACCAGAGATCTGGCAATGGCATACGCGGCCCGGTCGGCGGGTCGAGCGCCCGAATGGCAGCCACTGACAGTGCAATATGCTGACTACACGCTCTGGCAGCACGCCTGGCTCGGCTCCGAGCACGATCCGGATTCACCGCTGGCGCGCCAGCTCGACCACTGGTCGCACACCCTCGCCGAGCTGCCCGATCATCTGGAACTGCCCACCGACCGGCCCAGACCCGCGCACGCTTCGCACCGAGCCGCCGAAGTGGTCCGACGGATCGACGACGATCTGATCGTCGCCATCGAACGATTGGCCAGCGATCACAATGCGACGCCGTTCATGGTCATGCACGCGGCCCTCGCACTGCTGCTCGGTCGTGCGAGCGGCGCCTCGGACATCGCGATCGGCACCCCGGTCGCCGGACGCGGCGCATCCGAACTCGACGACCTGGTCGGCATGTTCGTCAATACTCTGGTGCTGCGCACCGGTATTCGTGCCGCGGAGAGTTTCTCCGACCTCCTCGACCGCGTGCGCGGCATCGATGTCGACGCCTTCGACAATGCCGATGTGCCCTTCGAACGACTCGTCGATCTGCTCGCGCCTACCCGGTCAGCGGCGAGGCATCCGCTGTTCCAGGTCATGCTCGTGTACCAGAACCTGGGCCATATCGAGCTGACCCTGCCCGAATTGACCGTCGCCCCCATCGAACTCGACCGCACGATCTCGCGATTCGACCTGAGCGTCACCGTATCCGGGAGCGACGTCCGAATCTGCTACGCCACAGACCTTTTCGATGCCCCCACGGTCGAGCGATTTGCAGAACGCCTGATCCGAATCCTCGTCGCGGTGACGACCGACCGATCCCGGGCTGTGGGAGATATCGATATCCGCACGCCCGATGAGCGAATGAGCCTGCTGTCAGCCGGTGTTCCGGCGGCCGGGCGTCCCAAGGTGTTGGCGGATCTATTGGCCGAAGCCGTCGCGATGAATCCCGATGGAATCGCCGTCGTTGCCACCGGGAAACCGGAAACCGAGATCGGCGGCAACACCGACGAAGCCGCGCCGATTGCTGGCCAGGCAACCGACAGCACTGCCGATGCGCTGAACGACCGCACGCCGAATCGTCGCCAATTGACCTACCGTGAGTTGGATGAGCAGTCGAACAGGCTCGCGCGCGGCCTGATCGATGCCGGTGCCGGCCCGGAAACCCTGGTGGCCGTCGGCATTCCGAGGTCGATCGAATCCATTGTCGCGGTGTGGGCCATCGCGAAGTCCGGGGCGGCGTTCGTACCGGTCGACCCGGCATATCCACCCGATCGCATCGCCCGGATCGTCGACGTTTCGGGCGTGAACCTGGGGCTGACCGTCACCGACCAGCTCCACCGGCTACCCGATGCGGTCAGCTGGTTCGCGCTCGACGACCCCGCAACGGTGCAACGACTTGCCGCAGTACCGGATTCGCCCATTGCCGACGCCGACCGAATCCGCCCGCCACATCCGCAGCATCCGGCCTACGTCATCTTCACATCCGGTTCGACCGGCGCACCGAAGGGCGTCGTGGTCACCCATACGGGATTGGCGAATCTCGCGGTGGCGCAGCGTGATCGCAATGACATCACCGCCGAATCCCGCGTCCTGCACGTCGCCTCACCGAGTTTCGACGCCTCCGTGCTCGAACTGCTGCTCGCCGTCGGCGCGGCCGCCTGCCTCGTAGTCGCCCCGCCCGAGATCTTCGCGGGCGCGGAACTCAGCGAACTGGTATCTCGGGAACGCGTCTCCCATCTTTCGATGACCCCGTCGGCACTGGCCACGGTGGACCCGACCGGGCTGGACGAGCTGCGCGTGATCATTACCGGCGGTGAGCCCTGCCCACCGGATCTGGTGGCCGCCTGGGCAGCGCCGCGACGGCGGCATTTCAATGACTACGGCCCGACCGAAACCACCGTCTGGGCGACGGGAACCGCACCGCTGGTTCCGGACCAGCCAGTGACGATCGGCGCACCGGCGCCCGGATTCGGTGTGCTGGTCCTCGACGAACGGCTGCACCCGGTACCCGACGGTGTGCCCGGTGAGCTGTATCTGTCCGGCAGTGCCCTGGCGCGTGGATATCACGGCCGCGGTGACCTGACGGCTGCCCGCTTCGTCGCCAACCCCCATGGCGGGCCGGGGGAGCGGATCTACCGCACCGGCGACCTGGTCCGCGCGCGGCGCGGCATGGGATCAGCGGTACTCGAATATTTGGGGCGCACCGATAACCAGGTGAAGCTGCGTGGTCTGCGCATCGAACTCGGCGATATCGAAGCCGCATTGACCTCGCAACCCGCCGTCGGCCGAGCCGCCGCCCTCATCCGCGAGGGCGGTCGCGGCAACGCGTTGCTCGTCGCCTATGTCGTTGCGGCGTCTCCTATTGATCCCGGTCACCTGAAAAGGGCTGTCGCGCAAAAGCTGCCGTCGTACATGGTCCCGTCGGCCATCGTCGTCCTCGACGCCCTGCCCCGCACCGCCAACGGAAAGCTGGATCGAGCGGCGCTCCCCGCCCCCGACACCACGCCTGGACCTGAACGGCCGCCGACCACACCGCTCGAACGCGCCGTAGCGGCCGCTTTCGAGGCGGTACTCGACATCGAACAGATCTGGCTCGACGACGATTTCTTTGCCCTCGGCGGCAATTCGCTCATCGCGACCCGACTGGTGGCCCGGCTCGGCGCCGTACTCGATGTGAGCGTTCCGGTGCGCGCCCTCTTCGATGCCCCGACGGTCGCCGAACTGGCGGAGCTGGTCGGCTCGGGCGGACTCGGCGCGCGCTCGCGCCCGGGTCCGCGGCCGCGACCCGAGCGCATTCCGCTCTCGGCCGCGCAGCAGCGGATGTGGTTCCTCAATCGCTACGATCCGCGATCACCTGTCTACAACATCCCAGGCGCCTTCGAAATCCAAGGTGCACTGGATATTTCGCTGCTGCGTGCCGCCATCGACGATGTGGTCACCAGACACGAGACACTACGCACCATCTACCCGGTCGGTCCGGACGGTATTCCGTATCAGCGGATTCTGCCCGCGGCCACGGGCTCGACTCCGGTCACCGAATCGGCCGTGCAGCCAACTGAACTCACCGCGCTACTGGCCGCCGAGATCTCGCGCGGCTTCGATGTCACCACCGAGCCGCCGCTGCGAGTGACCGTACTGCGTCTCGCAGCGGAGCACACCGTGCTGGTGCTCGTCGCGCACCACATTGCCGCGGACGGCTGGTCGATGGCTCCGCTGGCCCGAGATGTGATGCACGCCTTCGCCGCTCACGCCGTTGGCCGCTCACCGGACTGGACTCCGCTGCCATTGCAGTACGCCGATTACGCGCTGTGGCAGCACGACCTGCTCGGCGCGGACGACGACCCGGACAGCCTCGCACACCGTCAACTCGACTTCTGGCGGAACACTTTGCGCGGCCTGCCCGAGGTACATGCGCTGCCGACCGATCACCCGCGCACGGCGACGCTCTCGCGCCGTGGCGACCGCATCGATTTCGACATCCCCGCCGCCGCCCACGAACGCCTCCGGACGCTGGCACGCCAGCACGGTGCGAGCGTCTTCATGACCGTGCACGCCGCGCTCGCGGTTCTGCTGGCGCGGCTGTCCGGCGAAACGGATATCGCCATCGGCTCGGTGGTGGCGGGGCGCGGCGACGGCGAACTCGATGATCTCGTCGGCATGTTCGTCAACACGTTGGTGCTGCGCTCGTCCATCGATTCGGCACAGAGCTTCGCCACGATACTCGATGCGACGCGCCGATCGGACCTGACCGCCTACGGCAATATGGACGTCCCCTTCGAGCGCATTGTCGACGCGCTCGCCCCGACCCGGGCCACCGCCTACCACCCGCTCTTTCAGGTGCTGCTGGCCTTCCAGAACGTTCCGCAGCAGCGAATGAGTCTGCCGGGCCTGGATATTCGACCCGTGCCGATGTCGGCATCGGGTTCGAAATTCGACCTCGAGTGGATGCTGGTGGAGCAGTTCGACGATGCGGCCGCACCCGCGGGCATTACCGCGAGCCTCACCTACGCGGCCGATCTGTTCGAACACGAGACCGCAGCGGCCATGGCGCACCGCTTCCTTCGGCTCATCGAGGCGGTGGCCGCGGCACCGACGACCGTGGTCGGCGATATCGACCTGCTCGGTTCCGAGGAACGCGCCGCCGTGCTGCACCGGTCCCGCGGCGCGACCCGGGTGCTGGCACCCGCCACGCTGGTCGATCTCTTCGACGAACAGGTCGCCCGCACGCCCGACGCCACAGCGTGGATCTTCGTCGACGCGACGATCACCTACCGCGACTTCGACCGCCGCGTCACCAGGCTGGCTCGGCTGCTCATCGAGCGCGGCATCGGTCCGGATGCGGTGGTGGCCGTGCCGATCGGGCGTTCGATCGACCTGATGACGGCCCTGTACGCGGTACTGAAGGCGGGCGCGGCGTATGTGCCGGTGGATGTCGACCATCCGGCCGAGCGCATCGCTCAGATCATCGAAAGTGCCGCACCCGCATGCGTGCTCGTCTCCTCGAAGGACCGGGTCGTCCTCCCGGAAACCGTCCCGCTGATCGAGGTCGATACGGCGCCGACCGACCGATTCGATGACGGCCCGATCTACGACGGTGAACGCACGCGCCACCTTCGTCCGGCGGATTTGTGCTGGGTCGTCTACACCTCCGGATCGACGGGAACACCGAAAGGCGTTGCCGTGACCCATGCGGCAATGGCCAACCAACTGCGCTGGATCCAGCAGACCTCGCCGCTGGGCGCGGGCGATCGGCTACTGCACAAAACGCCGATCACCTTCGATATCGCGGGCTGGGAGATCTTCGGTCCGCTGCAGACCGGTGCCGCGGTCGTGGTCGCCGAACCCGGCGGCCACCGTGACCCGCACTACCTGGCTCGACTGATTCGTGAGCAGCGGGTCACCGCAGCGCATTTCGTCCCGTCGGCGCTCGCGGCCTTCCTGGCCGATCCGAGCATTCGGATCGCTGGATGTCTGGAGCACGTCTACTGCGCGGGTGAGGCGCTGCCCGGCGATCTCGTCGCGCGCTTCGCCGCCATTTCCAGTGCGCGGGTGCACAATCTCTACGGCCCGGCCGAGGCCACCGTGGCGACCGCGCGTTCCGATATCGCCGACGATGCGGGCCCGTTCGCGCCGATCGGGCAGCCGGTGTGGAATTCGACTGCGTACGTGCTCGATTCGCGTATGCATCCGGTGCAGGACGGCTGTGTCGGTGAGCTCTATCTGGGCGGGGTGCAGATCGCCCGCGGCTACTACCGCCGCGCCGGGCTCACCGCCGAACGCTTCGTCGCAAATCCTTTCGGCCCCAATGGATCGCGGCTCTACCGCACCGGCGATCTCGCGCATTGGACCACCGGCGGCTCGCTGGTCTACGACGGTCGCGTCGACTTCCAGGTGAAGGTGCGCGGCCAGCGCATCGAACTCGCGGAGATCGAGCACGCGCTGGTATCGCTGGACGTCGTGCGCGACGCCGTCGCCATCGCTGCCCGAGACGACCACACCGGCGATCGCATCGTGGCTTACCTGGTGCCGCAACGGAACACAGCCATCCTTGATGGCGTGGTCGACTCGGGCGCGCTGAAAACTGGCTCGGGAGTGATGGCAGCTGGCTCGGTGGCGGCAGCTGACGCGGGCGCCGCAGATCTCGGTGCGGTGGACGCCGCCACCGTCCGTGCCGCAGTCGCACGGCTCCTGCCGCCCTACATGGTGCCAGCCGCCATCATGATCGTTCCCGAATTCCCCTTGAACGCGAACGGCAAACTGGACCGACAAGCACTACCTGCTCCGATATTCGAGGCCGCACAGCGCCCCTACCGCGCCCCGGAGTCGGCGGCCGAATGCGCCCTGGCCACAGCCTTCGAAACCGTCCTCGGCACAGCCCGAGTCGGACTGGACGACAACTTCTTCGACCTCGGCGGCAACTCGATGGTGGCCACCCGACTGGTCGCCGAGGTCCGCGAACGGACCGGCCTGGATATGCCGGTGCAGTGGATGTTCACCGAACCGACACCCGCCGCCTTGGCGCAGCGGCTGACCGAGGCGGTCCCGCAATCCGACATCGACGCCGCGATGCGCGTACTACTGCCGATGCGCGGCACGGGCAGCGGACCTGCACTCATCTGCGTGCACCCGGCCATCGGACTCGCCTGGTGCTATACGGGATTGCTGCGATACCTCGATGACGACCACCCCGTCTACGGCCTGCAATCACCGGGCGTGGTCGACGGCGGCACCGCCGATCGCACCGTGCGCGAACTCGCGCTGCGCTACCTCGAGGAAATCCGCCGGGTGCGACCACACGGTCCGTATCGGCTGCTCGGCTACTCCGCGGGCGGACCGATCGCCCACGCGATGGCGGTCGAATTGCGCCGCCGCGGTGAAGAAGTCCCGGCCCTGATCATGCTGGACAGCCGTGCCGATGTCGAAGTCACCGACGACGCCATGCCGCCGCCGGAACTACTGCTCGCCGAATTCGGTGGGGTGGTGGTGCCGCCGGACGGCGAAGCGGAATTCACGCCCGAGCGCGCCGCGCAACTGCTGCGCGAAGCCCCCGGCGCCTTCGGCGGTTTCACCGCCACCGACCTCGGGAACCTCTACCGCGATTTCGGCCATCTGCTGCGTCAGGTCGCCGACTACCGGCCGGAGGTTTTCGATGGCGACCTGCTGTTCGTCGGCGCCGATACCGATTACGGCGACGAGCAGCCGAACGTCTCGACCTGGCGACCCTACATCGGTGGCCGAATCCATGATCACCCGGTGGATTTCGGGCACAACCGGCTGACCACGCCCGAGGCGTATGCGGTGATCGGCCCGCTGATCGCGGACTACCTGCGCCGCAGGTGAATTCAGCGACTATCCGGCTTCCGTTGACTCGACTGGACGATCATCCCGATCGCGGTCGGGATCAGCAGCGCGCATCCCCATGGCACCGCCACCCAGAACGGCCAGAAGTAACCCGCGCCGGTCGCCACCCAGATCGTGAGGCACAGCGCATTCACCGCGGCCCAGGGAATCCACATGATGATGACCCACTGCGGCACCCGCTGTGTCACCGTCGCCGACTTCCGTGGCACGGGCAGATCCGACAGCAGCGGACTCAGCTCGCCATAGGTCTTCGCGGCGTAGACCTGTTTCAGCCGATCGTCGTATTCGTGCAGCGACAACCGGCCGTCGTTCATCGCCACCCGCAATTGTTCGGCGATCTTCTCGCGGTCTGCGTCCGATGCCCGCAGCCTTTCCTCACCCACGGGTGTCAGCTTAGGGCCTGATGCCGTTAGTGGCAGTGCGATTCGGGGCTGTCGTAGCGATCATGGTGCACCGCCTCGCCGACATGCTTCTGCCTGCCCAGCGGGGTGAGGTCCAGGAAATTGTGGGTGCCGATATGGATGTCGCCGCCCCGGGCATAGGACGAATAGGTGTGGAATACCGAAGCATCGTCATCGCGCCAGAACACGCTGGTGCCCGGCTGTTCGCCGTCGGTGAAGTAGCTCTGGCCCGCCGCCTCGAGTTCGGCCTTGGTGCGGTAGTTGTATTCCACGGGTGCGACGGATTCGTCCTGGGTGACGTGGAAGTCGTAATTGAAGTCGCTGCCGAACGAGGAGTACATCGGGAAGGTCCACCCCATGCGTTCCCGGTATCGGTTCAGCGTCTCCCACGGCCCGCGGGAGATCACCGCGAAACTGGTGTCCTGGGCATGCAGATGGGCCAGAGGCCCCACGTTGTCGAGGAACATGGCGCAGCTCGGACAGCCCGCGTCCAGATCCCAGCGCCACATCATGTGGTAGACGATCAGCTGGCGGCGCTTGTCGAACAGGTCGGCCAACTCGACCTTGCCCGCCGGACCCTCGAAGACGTACTTCTTATCGATCGCGACCATCGGCAGCGCGCGGCGCTTCTCGGCCAGCGCGTCCATGCGATGGGTGAGCTCCTTCTCCTCGGCCAGCAGGCCCTTGCGGGCGGTCAACCATTCCTCGCGGGAAACAACGGCCGGACGATTCATGATCATCTCCTAGTTTCGGTGAGACCGGTCCACGTAGGTAGACCGGGCAGCCGCGCGGAAATCATCGGTCCGGTGCGAAGGGCATGGAATTTTCTGCTGGGGTTACTCCGTTGACGGTCGATGTGCCGTATGTCACCTACTAGGCGGGAGCCGGACATGGCTAGAGCTGTGAAGTTCGATCGTTACGGCGGAATCGAAGAACTCCAGGTAGTCGAGGTACCGACGCCGAAGGCGGGCCCGGGACGGGTGGTCGTCGAGGTCGTCGCAGCGGGGATCAATCCAGGGGAGGGCTATATCCGGACGGGCGCGCTGCACGAGCGCTGGCCCGCGACATTTCCCTCCGGCGAGGGCACCGATTTCGCGGGTCGCGTCGTCGATATCGGGTCCGGTGTCGGCGGGGTCGCGATCGGCGACGAGGTGCTCGGTTTCACCGACGAGCGGGCCAGCCACGCCACCCACGTGGTGGTGCCCGCCGAACAGGTCACGCCGAAGCCCGCGGGGCTGGACTGGGATGTCGCGGGTTCGCTCTATGTCGCTGGCACAACGGCTTTCGCCGCGGTGCGCGCGGTGGCCGCGGGACAGGGCGATACGGTCGTGGTCTCCGGCGCCGCGGGCGGTGTCGGCTCGATCGCGGTGCAGCTCCTGCGGGTCAGGGGCGCAACGGTTCTCGGTATCGCGAGCGAGGCCAACCACGACTGGTTGCGCAAGGTCGGGGCGCTCCCCGTGGCCTATGGCGTGGGGCTGATCGACCGGATCCGTGCGGCCGCCCCCGATGGCGTCGACGCGTTCATCGATACCTTCGGAGCCGATTATGTCGAGCTAGCAGTCGAACTCGGCGTGCCGGTCGAACGCATCGACACCATCATCAACTGGGCGGCCGCCGAGAAGTACGGGGTGAAAACCGAGGGCAATGCCGCGGCGGGCACCATCGATGTGCTGGCCGAACTCGCCGGGTTGGCGGCCGCGAGCACGGTCGAGGTGCCCATTGCCGCCGTCTACCCGCTCGACAAGGTCCAAGAGGCCTATCGCGAGCTGGAGCAGCGTCACACCCGCGGCAAGATCGTGCTGCACCCCTGACGTCACAGCGGTACGTCCCAGAAGTCGTATTCGTGGCGCATCCCCTGAAGGAAGAGCTGCTCCGCGCGCGCCGGATCGCCGCCCGCCTCGTCGAGCATCTGCCCGCAGCGACGGGTCAGCGCGGCGAACCCCGGATCGGCGTAGGTGTCGACCCAGCGCCGGTACCGGGGCTCCGACGGCGGGTTCTCGGCGAGAATGGCGCCGAGCGTCGAGTATCCCCACATGCACGGATACAGCGCGGCGAGTCCGTCGGCATAGGACGCGGCCGACTCCAGCAGGAACGCGGTGTAGGCCGCGCACGGTGCACCCTTGGTCGCACCGTCGAGGTCCGCGCCGAATTCGGCGGCCAGCGAGCGGTGCAGCGACAGTTCCTCGTGGTAGGTGGCGTGCGCGAGGTCCACCAGATCGCCGAGGTGTGCCGCGGGCGCCTGCCAGGCCAGGCGGGCGAACACCCGGACGTAGTCCAGCAGGAACAGATAGTCCTGTTCGAGCCAGGATCGGAACACCGGCTCGGGCAGCCGGCCGGTGGCGATGCCCACCACCGTCGGGTGCCGCAGCTGGCTTTCCACCAGCGGAAAGCCCAGCTCCTGCAGATGTGCCGTAAGACTGATGTGTGCCGCGGGACTCATGTGGGCAGTCTCTCTCAGTCGGAGCGAGTTCTGGTTTGCGCCCCGGTCTGCGTTTGTCGCACGCTGGGCGATGTGTCGTGGGATGAGGAGGAATTGGTGCGGGTGTTGGGTGCCTCGGAACAACGTTTCGTACGCGCGGGGACCTACACGGGACGATCCGTCACGGTTGTCGGTGATCTCGATACGACAGTGTTGGGGGCGGCCTTCACCGCGCTACAGCGCGCCTATCCGGTGGTGACCTGCCGGATCTCGGAGGACAGCACGGGCCGGGGCTATCTGCTGCGGCCGGGCGAACGGCCGGTGGTCGGGATGACGGCGAGTCAGGGCGATCCGGATGTGGTCCGGATTCCGGATTCGATCGATCCGGCCGGACAGCTCGCGTACCTGGATGTCGTGCTCTCCGAGCGGGGCCGGTCGCGCGTCACATTATTCGTCCACCACAGCATCGCCGATGCGGGCCACTGCGTCGAATTGCTCGCCCGGCTATGGGACTTCTACACCGATTACGTCGAATTCGGTACGACGACGGTCGTGGCGCACGACTACCCGCAATCGCTGGAATGGCATGTGACCGCACGCGGCATCACCCGTGGCTCGGTCTCCGGATTCGAGGATGTGACCCGGCCACCGGAGGTCGTGGTCGTACCGCCCGCGCCCGCTATCCCCGCGCCGGCATCGATGGTCCGACCCCGGCGCATCATTCTGGACGAACCGGCGACCGCGCGCATCATCGGCCGCGGGCGGGTTCCGGGGGTGACGGTCAACGGATTGGTCACCGCGGCCCTGCTGCGTGCCTTCGCCTCGGAAAAGGCCGGGGCCACCGGGGATCCGGTTCCGCTCGGCTGCCTGTATCCGGTCGACCTGCGCACCCGCCTCGAGCCGCCGGTCCCGCGCGCCGAGGGCACCAATATGGCGGGCCTGGCGTCCTTCGCTGCTCAGGTCGACCGCTCCGCGGACATTCTCGAACTGGCCGAGCGCATTTCGTACCGGCTGCGACGCGACCTGGCCGAGGGCATCGTCCAGCAGTCGGTCCTGCACTTCCCGAATTACTACGGCTCCACCAGGATCCACTCCCTGGCCGGGCACGTCGCGGTCACCAATACCGGTGCCGTCCCCACCTTCCGGATTCCGGCGACCATCGCGCTGACCGATTACGAGATCGTCTACGTCTCTGCGCATCCGCGTCCGTCCGCGGGTGCTGCCGCGGCGGTCACCTTCCTTGTCTACACCTTCGAAGGTCGACTCACCGTCGGCGTCCTCGGCGGCGGTGATGGCGACCGGCTCGTGACCGCGGTGCGCGGCGAGTTGACCGCCCTCGCGGAGGAAGCCGTCACCTCCTGACGGCGCGGCGGCTTTCGCCGCGCTATTGGAAGGTGGCGTGCGTCGGTCGCATCACCATCACGACACGGCGCTGATGGTCGGCGACGGGGCGCTGATAGGGCAGGTCGTAGCGGCGGGCGAGCACATCGAAGAATTCGCCGTTCGGATCGGGCTCGATGGCCTCGATGACGCCGCGGACCTCGAGGTAGCGATAGGGCTTGTCCGGGTCGTTGATGCTCACCGCGACGTCGGGATTCTGCTTGGTATTGACGGCCTTACGTCGATCGATAGTGGTGGTGAAGCGCAGCCGCCCGCCGTCCCAGACCTGCCACACCGGAGTCACCTGCGGGGTGCCGTCGGGGTTGAGCGTGGCGAGGTGGGCGAACAGCGGCCGCGATAGTAGATCGGCGTGGCTCTCGGGGATCACGGGATTGTCCATGCCTTTAATATTATCAAAGCTTTGATAGATGTCCTATCATTGACACTCATGGAAATGCCCGCGCACGAGCGGCTCGGTCTGGATGTCAAGCGCGCCGAGCAGGAGCTGATGGCCGTCAAACATGAGGCGGTCAAACCGCTTACGGTCCCGCAGTACGCCGCACTCTACGCATTATCGGACAATCCGGGCGTCTCCGCGGCCGCGTTGGCGCGCGCGTGTCTGGTTACGCCGCAAGCGATGACGGTTGTGCTCAAGAATTTGCAAGAGCGCGGACTGGTGGAGCGAACGCCGCATCCCTGGCATCGCGGTGTGCTCGAAACCAGGCTGACCCCGGCGGGCCGCAAGGCCTTCGCCAAGGCGGATGCGAAGGCCGCGGCCATCGAACGCCGAGTAGCGGAAGCGTTCACCGCCAAGGAGCGCGAACAGTTGCGGAAGTTGTTGACCCGCTTCACCGAGGCACTGCAGCAGTGATGCCGGTCGGCATGGGAATGCGCATGCCGGATCGGTAGGTTCGTAGGGAATGCTGATGGCGCGGCTGGTGATCGACGAAAGCGGGTGTTCGGACGGTGCGGACCAACGGAGACCGGGAACGCGGGGGTGGGCTCGCGGCCGCGGCGATCGGTATCGCGGCGCTGGGAGTCGGCGAGTTGATCGCCGCGACTCGCGGCGATTCCCTGATCGACGCCATCGGCCGGGTCATGACCGATACCGCGCCCGTGCCGGTGGTCGAGACAACGGTCGCGCTGTCGGGCAAGCACGACAAGGTCGTGACGCGGATCGGCGTCGGGGCCGGTGCGGTCGCCGCGACGGTCGGGCTCGGGGCGCTGTCGGATCGCGCGCGTACGCCCGCGGTCGCCGCCTTCGGTGCCGCCGCGGCCGCGCTGGGTTTGCGCCGACCGACCCGATCGCCCGCCACGGTCACGGGTGCGGCGGCCGCCGCCGGTGTGCTCGGCATCGGGCTGCGCAGGCGGCCCCGTGGGCTGTTCGGGGCGCTGGTGTCGGCGGGGGCCGGTGCCGGACTCTTGGCGGCGGCGCGGGCGCTGAATCGCGATTACGACCGCAGGCAGCACGAAGCGATCAATCGCGTCGGCCCGATGGGTGGCATCTCGGTGGTGCCGCAGGACGGGTTGGAGGATGAGCCCGGACTGTCGTCGCTGATCACCGCGAACCGGAGTTTCTATGTCGCCGATGTCAATCTGAGTCCGCCGCGCATCGATCCGGCCCGCTGGCGGCTGGCGGTCACCGGTAGGGTCGCGCATCCACTGCGGCTGTCGCTGTCCGAATTGGCTGCGGACGCGGTCGAATTCGACGCCGTCATGGTGTGCGTGCACAACCGTCCCGGCGAACGTCGCGCGGGCAATGGCCGCTGGTACGGGGTGCCACTGGCCACGGTGCTCGAACACGCGATCCCGGAAACGGGGGCGACCCGACTGGTCACCAGGGCCGTCGACGGTTACACCATCTCGCTACCGGTCGAACCGCTGCGCTGCGGCGAGTGGCCCGGGTATGTGGTGATCGGAGTGAACGGTGCGCCTCTCGCCCCGGAGCACGGCTTCCCGGCCCGTGTCTTCGTGCCCGGTCTCTACGGTCAGTACACCGGCGCGAAATGGCTTGCGGAACTGGAACTCACCGATGACAGCCACATCGACTACTGGTGGAAGCGCGGCTGGCCATCGGAGCCGATGTGGGTGACGCCACAGGCGCGCATCGATGTGGCCACGCCGGGCCGCGCGGCGGCGGGCAGCACCAGCATCGCCGGCGTCGCCTGGGCGCCGCCGCACGGCGTCGACGGCGTGGAACTGCGCATCGACGGGGGCGACTGGCGCCCGGTCGACCTCGGCACCGAAACCGCACCCGCCGCATGGCGTCGCTGGCGCACCACGGTCGACCTGCCCGCAGGCGAACACACCCTGCAGGCCCGCGCCATCAGCTGCTCGGGCGAGGTTCAAGACGGCACCGCACGCTCACCCTTCCCCTCCGGCCCCTCCGGCTTCCACACCCTCACCATCAAGATCTGACCGGCTGCGGCCGCTCCGCTCGCGCTGCCGCGGCGCTGTGCTGCATCGCGCGCCGTTTTGGACCCGGCGTCTCGTTGAATCGCGTGCGACGTTGGGCTGCCGCACTGCATTGAGCCGAGACCTCGTGTTGGACCGCGGCGTGCGTTGCCACGGGGCGTTGGACTGCCGGGCCGTCTTGTGCTGCGGCCTCGCGCTCCCGCACCCGTGTCGAGATCACCTGCTGGCCATGCGGGTGCGGGAGTGCGGGCTCGTCAGGCGGTGTGGATGGGCTCCTGTAGTTCGGTGACCCAGTCGCTCGGGTCCTCGGTGAACTCGAGGGTTACCTCGCGGGCGGGGCCGGCGGAGCGGTATCCGTTGGCGTCGATCCACTTGCCGAGGGACTGCCAGGGTTCGAGGACCTCGTCCATGCTGCCGCGGTGCACCACCGTCGCCGCCTGCGGCACCGCGGGCAGGTCGACGATCGTGAATTCGTGGGCGCCGGCGGGGTCGACATTGACCGGCATGGCGGCGTGCACGTTCACCGAACCGTCCGGCTGCTCCTCGTAGTAGGCGATCCCGGGACCGACGATATCGATGCTCGCCTGCGCCAGCCGGGCGCACAGCTGCTCGAACAACGGCCCGACCACCGGGCCGATCGTCTGCGGCTCGAAGTCGCTGGCGACACCGGTCAATTCGGCGACCCGCACGGCCGCAATGGACTTGATGACCACATCATTGGCGGGCATGGCGCCCTCCTTCTCGATAATGCGGAGCCTCGTCTCGACCTGGACCAGCCGGGCGCGGTCGCCGGTGATCCGCTGCTCCAGCTCCGCGCGGCGCAGCGCGAGCATGCCGCGCAGTTGCGCGGTGCCGACCTTGTCGTCGAGGATGCGGCCCACCTGTTCCAGGGTGAAGCCGAGATCCTTCAGCGCGACAATGCGATTGAGCCGAGCGAGCTGGCCGCCCTCGTAATAGCGATAGCCGGTGGCGGCGTCCACCCGGTCGGGCCGCAGTAGGCCGATCGCGTCGTAGTGACGCAGCATCCGCACCGATACCCGTCCGTGTCTGGCGAAGTCTCCGATACTGAACATGACGACTCCTGGTCTATGGCCTCACACGGTGTCAGGGTCAAGGTTCAGAAGCGACCACCCCGACTGATGCGGCGGGATCCGCTGGAGCCGCCGTACGACCCCGGGGTGTAGCCGCCGCCGGACCGTTGCCGGGCGGCGGTGCCCGCGCCCCGGAGCAGTCCCTCGATCAGGATTCCGCCGAGTACCGCACCCGCCTGCGCCGTCCCCGACGGCGGCTGGCTGCTCTCCCAGGCCCGCACGCTGGACTGCGCTTCCCGCAGTGCGCGACCGCCCAGATCCGCGGCGGCTCGAGCGCTGGCCAGGGCCCGGGTCGGATCTGTGGCGGAAAGCTGTTGTGCCGCATCGAGATTGCGTTGCGCCTCGGACAATCGGGTGCGCGCCTGCGCGTCGATACCGCCGCGTCGGGTGGTGATGTAGTCGGATGCCGCATCGATCCGCGCGCCGGCATCGGCGAGCGCCCGGTCGAGTCTGCGCCGCAGCTCCTCGGCGGCGAGTTTGCGGTCGGTGGCCGCCGCAGTGGCGAGGTCGAGCGCGCCATCGGCGGCCACCGCGGTGTGAAAGGCGTCGAGCGGATCACTGGTCGCGGTGGCGGCGGCGCTGGTCAGGGCCGCCTCCGCCGCGGTGATGGCCGCTTGCAGCTCGGCTCCGCCATAGCCCGTGAGCGCCTTCGCGCTGACGATATCCGCGCGCAGTTCCGCCAGTGCGGCGGGCAGCCCATCGGTCGCCTGCTGGATATTCGTGGCCGCATTGTCGACGGCGTCCAACAACGTACGCGCCTGTCCGATCGCACCTTCCGCGGCTCGGATCGCCGCGACCGCACCGCCCTGCTTGCCGACCGGTTGGCCAACGGCATCGCGACCCGCATCGACGTTCTGTTCCGCGAAGGTGATCCGCTCCCGCGCCATGGTCACGTTATCCCGCACGGGTGCGAGCACACTGGCCGGAAAGGCGGTGGTGAGCCGGGTGAGCTCGGTCTCCGAATTCGGTACGCGACCGGTCAACTCGACCAGATCCCTGGTCAGCCCGTCCAAGCGAGTGGCCGCATTGATGAGCAGATTCCGCATGGCATCGAATTCGGCCACCTGGCTGTCGAGTTCCCGATCGGCCCGCCCGACCGTACCGATCAGGTCGACCAGCATGGTGCGCTGCTGATCCGGCGTCTCGGGAATATCGTCATCCAGCTGCTGCCGGATCGAGAATGCCCTGGCGGCAGCGGTTTTCGCAGTCGCCAGGGCGGTGCTGAACGGGGTGACCGCGGTCGCGCCGAATTCGCCGGTCGCCAGCTCCAACTCCTCGGCACTGGTGCGCACCGCATTGTCGATCTCCACCAGCACCTCCTTCGACCTGGCCTGCAGCGCCTCGAGCGATAAGGCCGCGAGCGCGGTGGAATTGTCCGGGTCCAACTGCCGCGCCGCCGCCAATTCGGCACGTCTGCGGTCGCCGCGCCGCTTGCGCGAGTACAGCACCAGCCCACCGACGACGACCCCGATCACCACCGCGACGATCAGCAGTGTCCATCCACTGATGCGACCGCTGCGCATCGCCGAATCCAACCCATCCGCCATCGCGACCCCGGCCTCGGCCCACCGGCCGTCGCGTAGCGCGGGCTCCACATCGCGCGTCAGCACCGCGTCCAGCTCGGAATCGCTGACACCTCTCGGCAATTCGCCATGGAACGAATACGCCCGATCCTGCGTCGCGACCGCCAGCAACACATCACGGCCGCCGAATCCGGACAGCGTCGCTGTGCGGTCGGCCCATTCCGGCGGCCTCATCCCATTGAAATCGCGCACATAGACAACCCAGAGCCGCAGCTGATGATCGGCGTACAGGTCGTCGACCGCCGCCGATACCCGATCGAGCTGTCCCTGATCGAGCACCTGGGCCGCGTCGACCACATACGGTCCCATCCGCAGCGGCGGATCCGCGCCGACCGGGCCCGCGACCAGCGCGACACACAGGAACGCCACGCTCATTACCACCGAGGCGGCCCGGCGGATCGGACGAATCGGCGCTAACAACGGCATGGGATGAATCTAGCTGGCTAGCATCGATCCCGTGATCACGATCGACCTGCCGTACACCGGTCACGTGTCCCCTGGATCGAATCCGCAACAGCGGGACGTCCCCGGTGCCCGCATCATCAAAATGTCCGTCGGCGGGATGGACAACAATTGTTATCTAGTGCAGTGCGGCGTCACCGGTGCCGCACTGCTCATCGACGCCGCCAATGAACCCGACCGCATTATCGAACTCATCAACCAGGAAACGCCGGACCGCGTCGCCCTGGTCGTCACCACCCACCAGCATCGCGACCACTGGTGGGCCCTGGAAAAGGTCACCGCGGCCACCGGCGCACCGACCGCGGCGCATCCGCTCGACGCCGAACCCCTCCCGGTGCGCCCCGACCGATTGCTCACCGATGGCGATCTGATCGAGATCGGCGAGCTGGCCTTCGAGGTGATCCACCTGCGCGGACATACTCCAGGCTCGGTTGCCCTCGCGCTCGTGGACGGCCCGGGCGTGCACCTGTTCAGCGGTGACTCGCTGTTTCCGGGCGGAGTCGGCCGCACCACCAACTCGGAGGATTTCACCTCGCTCTACACCGATGTCACGACGAAGATCTTCGACCGCTATCCCGACGACGCCATCGTCTATCCCGGTCACGGTGACGACACCACCCTCGGCACCGAACGTCCGCACCTCGCGCAGTGGCGGGAACGCGGCTGGTAGGGCGAGGCCGGCTCAGGCCGCCCGGTCGCCGCGCGGATGCAGGCTCTCGAACATTCGCTCGCTGCTCTGCGCGCCGTATCCGTCGGCGACCTGGCGATCGACGAGATTCTTGATCGCGCCGATAACGTCCAGATCGACGCCCGCGTCGCGGCTGGCCGAGACGATGGCATCGAGGGCGGCCTTGGTGAAATCCAAGGGCTGGAACGGTTTCGAGTAGTCGCCGGAGTCGATGGTGGCTCCGGCCCTCGGCAACGATCCGGCCATCGCGGCCAGCCAGCCCGCGGTCCGGTGCCCGAAGTCCTCGGCCGAAATGCCGATCGTGCGGACCATGGCGGCGCCGTGGTAGAAGCCCGCGAACATGGTGTACATCCCGGCGAGCAGGGCGAAGTCGACGAGTGCGGCCTGCCCGGCATCCGCGCCGAAATACTCGGCGCTGCCCAGTGATTCGAGGGCGGCGCGGTGGGTGTCGAAGACCGATCGTGAGCCGCTGTACAGCAGCGACGAGCCGGGCTGCCCGATCATCGGCGGGGTGGCCATGATGCCGCCATCGAGGAAGTCGATGCCGTGACTCGCGGCCCATTCGGCCAGTTCGCGCGAGCCGCGCGGCTCGGTGCTGGTCAGATTCAGCAGCGCACGGTCGGCCAGGATGTCGGCCACCGGATCGAGGACCCCGTGCACGCTGCGGTGGTCGAGCAGGCACACCACCACGAGGTCGCTCGCGGCCACCGCTTCGGCGACGGTCCGCGCCGACTTCGCTCCTGTCGCAATCAGTTCCGCATCCCGGCCCGGGCTGCGATTCCAGACCGTTGTCGGATGTCCGGCGCGCACGAACGCTGATGCAAGCGCCTGTCCCATCGCGCCGAGCCCGAGCACCGTCACCGATGTCGTCATGTATCCACTCCTGAACGTTGTCGAAGGGTCTGGCGCCGGAATCCATTCTCGATTTGCACTGTACGAAGGACAAGTACTTACAAATAAGTATAGTACTTACCAAAAGGTAAGTATGGACAGTCGGTATCTGTCGGTGACGTACTCGCGGCTGATGACCTGGCAAACTTGGTGAGGTGAATTCGGCGTCCCTGGCCTCGGCTCCCGGATCCGCCCCGCCGCGCGCTGCCGGAGGCGGACTACTGCGCTGGGCTAGACGGCTGGTCACGGGCGCGATCTTGATGGGTGCGGTGCTGGTCGGCGGCACCGCATTCCGGGTGTGGCAGGTGGCGCGCATCGACGACTACACCAAGGCCGACGCGATCGTGGTGCTCGGCGCCGCGCAATACTCCGGCACACCGTCAACGGTTTTCGAGGCGCGACTCGACCAGGCCTACAAACTGTTCAAGGCCGGTGTCGCGCCCACGGTGATCACCGTGGGCGGTAAGCAGCAGGGCGATCTGTATACCGAGGCCGCCTCCGGCAAGAACTATTTGGAGGAGCGGGGGATACCCGCCGACCGGATTCTCGCGGTCGAGACGGGTTCGGACACACTGCGCAGTATCGAGGCGGTCGCGACGGCCATGAGTGCCCGGGAGATGTCGTCGGCGGTGCTGGTCAGCGATCCATGGCATTCGCTGCGCACCAGAACCATGGCCCGCGACGCCGGACTGGACGCATGGACCGCACCCACGCGCACCGGCCCCGCCGTCTACACCAGGGAGTCGCAGGCGCACGGAATCGCCAGGGAGACCGGCGCTTTGCTCTGGTATCAACTCACCCACTTCTCGTCGGACTTCAAATACTCAGCGGGGCAGTGAGATCCGATGGGCCATCGCTATACTGGGCACGACCGCGAGCGCATGGTGGTCGAGGGCGCCAAGACCGCCGGACTCGGCCCGCCGCGCAGTGAATTCGAAACCGGTCACCGCACCGAATTCGCCCGCGACCGCGCCCGGGTGCTGCATTCCGCGGCACTGCGCAGACTCGCCGACAAAACCCAGGTCATGGGGCCACGTGACGGTGACACCCCGCGCACACGCCTGACCCATTCGATCGAAGTGGCGCAGATCGGACGCAGTATCGCCGACGGTCTCGGCTGCGATCCGGATCTGGTCGATCTGGCCGGATTGGCGCACGATATCGGCCACCCGCCCTATGGCCACAATGGTGAGCAGGCCCTCGACAACTTCGCCGACGCGTTCGGCGGATTCGAGGGCAATGCGCAGAATCTGCGCATCCTCACCCGGCTGGAACCGAAGGTTCTCGATGCGGACGGGACCAGCGCTGGTTTGAATCTGACCCGCGCCGCTCTCGACGCGGCCATCAAATACCCTTGGGGCAGAACAGGTTCGGGCACCAAGTTCGGTGCCTATGATATCGACCTGGACCGCCTGGAATGGGTGCGCAAGGATGCGCCGGACGGGCGTAAGAGCCTCGAATGCCAGATCATGGACTGGTCCGACGATGTCGCGTATTCGGTGCACGACGTGGAGGACGGCGTGATCGCGGGGCGCATCGAATTGCGGGCCCTCGCCGATCCCGCGGAACAGGCCGCCTTGGCCGAGCTCGGACATGGTCAGCACCCGTCGCTTTCGGTGGACGACCTCGTCGGCGCCGCCCAGCGGCTCTCCGAACTGCCGGTGGTATCCGAAGCCGCGTCGTATGACGGAACCCTCGCCAGTTCGGTTGCGTTGAAGCACCTCACGAGTGAACTGGTCGGCCGCTTCGCCACCGCCGCGATCATGGCCACCCGGGCGGTCGCCGGGGTACGCGCACTGTCCCGATATGCCGCCGACCTGGAGATTCCGCCGATCGTCGCCGCCGAGGTGGCAATGCTCAAGACGGTCGCGCTCCGCTATGTGATGTCCGATCCGGATCACAAACAGCGCCAAGCGGTGCAGCGCGAGCGGATTCTGATGGTCGCGAACCGGCTGCTGGCGACGGCACCGCACGGTTTGGATCCGCTGCTGCTGCCGTGGTGGCATGCCGCGAGCGACGACACCGCGCGGGTCCGGGTGATCGTCGACCAGATCGCGTCGTATACCGAGAGTCGGCTCGAACGCATATCGCGATCGCTGGCCGAATAGCCCGCTGGTTCAGACGCGTGACCAGCCGCTGGGCGTGTCGAGGCCGGACTAGCCTAGACTGACCGCCGTGGCCGGACGACTCCCTGATCGCGATATCGCGGCAATACGCGAACGCGTCCGGATCGAGGATGTGGTGGGGGAGTACGTCGCCCTGAAGCGCGCGGGCGCGGACTCCATGCGGGGCCTGTGCCCGTTCCACGACGAGAAGTCGCCGTCGTTCCATGTGCGGCCCAACCATGGCCTGTACCACTGCTTCGGCTGCGGTGAGGGCGGCGACGTGTTCGCCTTCCTGCAGAAGGTCGAGCACATCGGTTTCGTCGAGGCCGTCGAGCAGCTGGCCGACCGGATCGGCTATCAGATCAACTACGAGGGCGGCGGCACCTCGGTACAGCGCGATCGCGGCACCCGGGCCAGGCTGGTCGCCGCCAACGCCGCCGCGCACGAGTTCTACATGGCCAAACTGCGCGAGCCCGACGCCGAGGCGGCGCGCAAGTATCTGACCGACCGCAACTTCGACGGCAATGCCGCCCAGCTGTTCGGCTGCGGCTACGCCCCCGCGGGCTGGGATACGCTCACCAAACATCTGCTGCGCAAGGGTTTCGACGTCAAGGAGCTGGAGGCGGCCGGGCTGTCGAAGCAGGGCCAGCGCGGCCCGATCGACCGGTTCCACCGGCGGCTGCTCTGGCCGATCCGCAATCTCGGCGGCGACGTCATCGGCTTCGGCGCACGCAAACTCTTCGACGACGACACCATGCCCGGCAAGTACATCAATACGCCGGAAACGTTGCTGTACAAGAAGTCTCAGGTGCTCTTCGGCCTGGACCACGCCAAGCGCGAGATCGCCAAGGGGCACCAGGCGGTGGTGGTCGAGGGCTACACCGATGTGATGGCCATGCACCTGGCCGGGGTGAAGACCGCCGTCGCCTCCTGTGGCACCGCCTTCGGCGACGAGCACCTCGCTCTGCTGCGCCGCCTGCTCATGGACGACAACTTCTGGCGCGGCGAAATCATCTACACCTTCGACGGTGACGCGGCCGGACAGGCGGCGGCCCTCAAAGCCTTTGCGGGCGACCAGAAACTGGCCGGACAGACCTACATCGCCATCGCCCCCGACGGTCAGGACCCGTGCGAACTGCGCCAGCGCTCCGGCGACGGCGCGGTGCGCGATCTGGTCGCCCGGCGAACTCCGTTGTACGAGTTCGTGATCCGCGGCCTGCTCGCCGACCACAACCTGGATACCGCCGAGGGGCAGGTGGAGGCGCTGCGCCGGGCCGTACCGGTGGTCGCCCAGATCAAGGACAACGCACTGCGCAAGGCGTACGCGACGAAACTGTCCGGATGGGTCGGTTGGGACGATATCCAGACCGTGGTGCGCCGGGTCGGCGAGGAAGCCAAACGCCACCGCAATGGCGGGCGCCCGGGTGGTCGTGGCTCGGTTGCCAGCGCGGCACAGCCCAGTACGGTCGTCGCCGAACACCCCGCCGCCCGTCCCAACCCGAACGACCCGACGCTGCTGCCGCAACGGCAGGCACTCGGCGCGGCACTGCAATACCCGGCAATGGCGGGCGCGGTCTTCGACTCGATCGAAACCGAGGCCTTCACCCATCCGGCCTATGCGGCCGTCCGCGCGTTGATCGCCGACGCAGGTGGCACCGCGTCCGGACTCGGCGGCGCGGAGTGGGTCAACGCCGTTTCCGACGGCACCGATGACCTGACCATGCGCGCGCTGGTCTCCGAACTGTCCGGCGAACAGATGCCGGTCAAGTCCGCCAACGACATTCCCCGTTTCGTCACCGGCGTCCTGGCCCGCGTCCAGGAAGCCTGGGTCGGCCGTCAGATCGCCGAACTGAAGTCGAAGCTGCAGCGGGTGTCCTCAACTGAGCAGGCCGAGGCCTACATGGCGCTGTTCGGTGATCTCGTCGCGCTGGAGCAATACCGCAAGAGTCTGCTCACCCAGGCAATGGGTAATCACAACGATTTCGCGGCGGGCTGAGTACTACTGCTGTTGCGGTACCAGCGCTGGTGCGGCGATCCGTCGTGACCCGAGGCAATTCCCGCGGGCTCGGTTTGCGCCATGACAATGTCCGGCTCGCAGATGCTGGGGCAGTTCATGCGCCAGCCCACCGCCATCGGCGGTGACGAGTGCCCGCCCAGCAACGGCCCGAGCATCCGGCGGTACGGCACGAGCACCTGTGGATGTCGGCCGGGCGGGATCGGCGGCATGTGTCGGACCCAGCGTGTTGGCTGCGTCGTTCCCCAGTGGGCCGTGCTGGGACCGGCGCTGCGGCGGGGATCTAGGGTAGGGACTGGCGGCGCGGCAGGACATAGATGCATGCCAGCGATGTTCCATGCCGAACGTCCATGAGAGCCGACTGTTGATCGGCAGGTGCTCCGGTTCGGCTACGCGAACTCAGCGACGCAGTTGATCCTGCGGTACCAGAATCGTGGTCCGCTCATCCAACGGCACCATCGGCTCCAACTTCGCCCGGGTGCTGAGCTTGTCCGACAGCTTCTGCCTGCCAACGAGCACCAGCTTGCGAGTCACCGGACTCCCGGTCACCGCACGGGTAGCCGCACTGATCTGCTCATAGCGACCCCGCCCGGCCTTCGTCCCGAGCACGTAACCGGCCGCAATGCCGATGATCAACCGCAGCATCTCGTAGAGCTCCTCCCGAAGTACCTGTGCGCGCGGCTACCATCCTGCCCGACGCCCGGTACGCCTGTCGATCCGGATCCACCCCACCGCGCGCCACCCCCAGACACGCCGACACCCTCACATGTCTCCAGGTAGAGACGCGATTTGGGAACCCGCCAACCGATACGCTAAAGTTTCTCCTCGGCCCGCCCAGTACGGACGAGCCACCCAGGATAATCCCCTATAGCTCAATTGGCAGAGCAGCCGACTGTTAATCGGCAGGTTTCTGGTTCGAGTCCAGATGGGGGAGCAAGAATAAGCCCCTGACCAGGAAATATGGTCAGGGGCTTCGTTCGTTTGGTCCACTGATCGGACCTCGCCAAGAAAACGCCAAGAATTCGCCGCCGAACGTTTCGTCGACCGGTCGTGTCGAAACCTGACCGAGTCGTCCAACGGCGGCACCATGATGATTCCGAACGGTGACGCGTTCGTCCCGGTTTCGTCGGTTGTGCGGTGCTGGGGGCCCGGCAGGCACTGCCTCGGTGTGAGATCGATGCTGTCTACGACGAGTGTGATGAGCCGAGGTTCCGGTACGAAAATCACAACGAGATGATTTCTGTCGCATGGCATCTCGACCGTTCGAGCTGGGCGGTCTTGGGGGGCCGGCTATTTCGAGGAGGGCTGGGTCTGTATCGCCCCCGGAGTGCTCGGGGTTCGGATCATCTTCGGCGGCGTCTATTTCCATGCTGGGGCCGGACATGGGTTCGGCAATGCTTCTGGGATCTCAGCCCTCGTCGATGCACTGCGGGGCGGCTACGTAACGCGTTGATTCGGAAGTGAACGGCTCTGGACGGTGGTCGTCGTAGCCGCTGGCTCCAGCCAACTCAAGTGCGCGATCATGCCGATTATTATGTGATGGTCCGTCTGCATCACACGAAACGTCGGCACGCGTGTTGGGTGACTCGGCAGCTACCGCGAGGCTGGGGGCAGGAGCCGGCCGCTGAGGACGGGACGGTTGTTGAGGTCATCCAGAGGCACCCCGACGCCGAGGTTCTCTGCAAGCCTGTAGAACATTCCGAGGGACCCCAAGGGACCGTATTCGTCTTCTTCGGGTCGGGCGCCGAGGGCCTGCATCTCGGTGTCGAAGCGGTGCGGGTCGCTGCCTGTCCGTGCGAAGCTGTTCGTGGTGTCGAGTCCGGTGATGAGGCGGCCGTCCTCGGCGTACCGGAACACCTCTCCCGGTTTCTCGCTGGCGTGCAGCTCCAGTGCCGCGGTTCCGATCGAGGCGCGCAGCACCATTCCTTGGTCTTGGATGCCTTTCCAACTGCCGTGCTCCCACGCCCAGGCCCAGCTTCGGTAATGCCCTGCGCTGACCACATATCCGTCGTCTGCGTAGAGAAGGCCGCCCAGCTCGTTGCGGAAGTCATTCGGCCCGCGCACCGCCACGGTGTTGTGGTCGACGCCCATCCGCTCCAATAGCTCCTGGGCGTTGATCTGACGCGCGAAGGTGAGGTTGACCAGCGGCAGATCCGTGTCGTACATCCACCCAAGGCCACCGGTCGTGGTGTTCACGACGCCCCCGGTTCGTTGATCGCGATCAAGGTCGGGAAACACAGTCCATGATCATGAAACCAGGCGTAGTCATCAGCTGAAGCAGTCACAGCGGCTGACACTGCCATGAGCCACCGACATCCATGGCCGCGTCCCCGCCCGGGACCGTCGTCTAGTAGCGACGGCCGCTCCGGCGGACAAGCCGGTTCCACGCGCCGGGCTGTTGCGGGACTCGATGGAAGTCCAACGTCCGGAAATGCCGCTGATCGCGCGGGCTGCCCGGGCCTTGGGAGTGCAGAGTCGGCCCCGCTCGCCGGGGTGACATGTCGGTTATGCACTCCTCAAATGCCCGCTTGCGGGAGGGAGACGACGATGTCACCTCTCCCTACAGCAGCCCCATGATTCGGCGCGGCGAGAGCACGAATCCTGATGGATCGGTTAGGCAGTGGTGGAACTGCTGCCGCCGGTCCGCAGACCCGGGACAGGCGCGGACGGATGTCCCCAGATCGGTCTTCGACCACATCGCTACCACCAAGTCGGCAAGCATCCTGAAATGCCGAATACACGATGTTGCCGTGGACGAACTGTCGGAGCGACAGCTTTGCCGCCCGAACTGGTGGAGGCTTTTAGGCCACGCACGAGGAGTAGCTGTCGTGTGTAATGAACCGCGTGGGGATTCTCGGCAAGTTGGTGCTTTCGAATTCGGAGCGGATGAACCGTCGCGGTCTCTTTCTCGGCCGCCGGTCGACGAAAGTGCATGTGGTGCTGTATCGATGGTCGAAGGGCAGAATCGGTGGGCGGGTTCCGGGGTGGCCGGCGGCTCGCATCCTGTTGCTCGATCACATCGGTGCCCGCAGCGCGATTCGCCGCATCTCTCCGGTGATCTTCCATCAAGACGGCGGTTTGCTGGCCGTGGTGGCATCCAAGGCTGGTCAGCCGGCCAATCCGGCCTGGTTCTACAACCTCCGGGCCAACCCGGAGACGACCGTCCAGATAGGTGCCGAAGTCCGCGTGGTCCGTGCTCGGGTGGCCGGGGAGCCCGAGCGGGAATGCTTGTGGCCCCGCTTCGTCGAGGCTTTCCCGGCTTTCGAGTTCTATCAGCGCAATGCCGGCCATCGCAGGATCCCGATCGTCATTCTCGACGCCACTTCGCCGTCTCGATGAGAGATCCTGCTGCGGCGCTGTGCAGGATCAGCCGATGAAGGGATTGCCCCACCCGTCGAGGCATGCGCTGATGATCGCCGCTATGCCGATGTAGCAGGGGATGATTCCGAACCCGGCCAGGAATCGAATCCTTGTGGCGTTCCGGCCTCGATGGTGCATGCATATGGTGCTGATGGTCACGGTCACTGCCCAGACTGCCAGTGCGAGGATCGCTCCCACCGGGAGGGCCCAGAAGTACAGCACTCCCGCCAGCGCCAGCACACAGAAGACGAACATTGCGAACCCGGCCAAGGCGCCCCCGATCACGTGCCAGCAGTACCCGAACCAGGTCCAGGCCATTCTCCCGATACCCCCGTGCATGCCAGCCTTACCCAGTGGCACTCGTTCGCCCAGTTCTTGGTCAGTTCTTGTCATTTGGGGGTCGGGGTGCGGATTCATCACTACTCCTGGGCATGATCGGCGGCGAGGAATTGGTCCACGTCTTCGCTGTCGTCCTCGCGGGCTTCGAGCAGGCGCTCGTTGAGTACGGGAATCGAGTGGTCCAGCCAATCGGGCCGTTCGCCGCCAACGGGCAGTAGCTCGTGTCGTTCGACGAATTCTTCGGCGAGGTGCCGGACCGATTCACGCAACGCGCTGACGACTACTCCCTCGGCCAAGCTGGTCAGCTCCTGCAGCAGGGCGCGAGTCCGGTCGAGTTGGTCGGTCTCGGTGCTGCCGACTTGGATTCGGGGCCACAGCGTTCGCTCGAAGATGTCGCCGAAATCGGCTGCGATTTGATCGATATGTGCACGCAGCCGGACAATCTGATCGAGCACCTCGCTCGGCGGCAAGTCCAGTTCGGCGACCCGCAGGCCACTGCTGAGTGCCCAGCGTCGCGTCTGCGGACGGCCGCGCCGCCACCGGATCAATCCGAGCTGAGTTGCCTTGCGCAGCAAGGCAGGTCGCAGTCCCTTCGGCTTGATCATCAATCGGATATCGCCCAAGCCGAGTGGTACCCAATCCTCAGGCCCGCCCGGCAACGCGAGCAAGTCGGCGACTGTCGCCCCCTGCTCGCGCGCGGTCAACAACTCGGCGATCGAGGCGAGTGAGAAGCCTCGGTCCTGCAGACGCTGCACCAGTTCGAGACGTTGTAGGTGGGAGCTGTCGTAGCGCGCGGTGCGTCCGACTCGGCGCGGCGCATGCAGCAACCCCTTTGACTGATACATCCGCACGGTGCTGATGGGCAGACCAACTCGCGCGGCCAGCTCTTCGACGGTGAGGTTGATATCTGCCGTTTGCATAAGTCGAGCATGCGCGGCATCAATCTTGCTAGTCAATACTATTCTAGTAAATGCTCGAATCGTCGCGGCGGCGGAGAGGATCATCCCGGGTATGTGGACCTCGATGCCCGCTTACCTCCAGTAGTTCGATCAGCATCAAACGTCCTGACATGCCGCTGTGCGCGCTGAGCGAAGCGGCCACGCCGTGGGGTCGACGGGCCAGAGCTGTTGCGGCTCAGAACATCCGCTTCTGCCGATTATCGAGTGGTGGGCGTCGAACGGACGTTGCTACCGTGCAAGCGTTCGGTGATCACGAAGGGACGAATATGCCCGTGGTGCGGCGATTCTGGATCGAATTCGATCGGCACCGCGAACCGGCTTGGCCCGGATCGTACGTCGGTGTGACCGGCTACGGCGAGCAGGACTGTCTGGCTATGGTGGCCGATCTGCTCCCCGACGGCGTGGAGTTACGCCCGGTGCGCCGCATCACGCCGGATATCGTTGTGGACGAGAACCTTCCGGTGAACATTCGCGCTCTCGGAGTCCCGGTGTGGCGCGGCGTCTGGTATCCGCCCAGCAACCTCCGGACCGGGCCGACGTGGCGTCCCCGTGGCGTCGGCCGAAATCCTGCCGCACCCGCGTCCGGCCCGGAACGCCGCACGGATTCACCCACACAGCCAGGGGCCGCCGTGCGCCCCGACCCACTGCCGGAGTGGTGGGACGAAATCCCGCATGTCGACAGTCTGCTGTGGCCGGTCGGCAAGATGCCCTACACCTATCTGGGCGATCAGATGTGGCGGTACGCACCAGAACTGCGCCGCGCCATCATCGAGGAGCCGAGCTATGGGGACATGGTGCGCGAAGCCCTCGACTACGTGATCGCGCGACGTCCGACACCGAGCGATTGGTTCGACCCGAACACGACCACGTTCCTCGATCAACAGCATCAGAACGAATATCTGCGAACCTTCCGCGACTACTTGTTCGGACACCAACCGGAGCCGATCTACCCTCCCCGCAAACGACTTGCACCCGACGCGGACACCACACCGTTCGACGAATGAGCACGGGCCATGAGGGCTCCGAACAACCTGTAGCCGCTGGGCGCGCGGTTAGGAACGTCCGCAACTGCCGAGTTGAGTGTGTTCGTTGGTCACGGTCCGCGAGACGGAACTGGTCTAGTGGCCGATTTTTTCCAGTTCGTCGATGTCTTTGTCGGACAGCGACAGTCCTGCGCCGAGGAGATTCTCGCGTAGGTGGGTCGTTGAGCAGGTGCCGGGGATCAGCAGGATGTTCGGTGATCGGTGCAGTAGCCAGGCCAGGGCGACCGACATCGGTGTCGCATTCAGGCGGGTGGCGACGGCCGACAGTGCTGCGGACTGTAGTGGGTTGAAGCCGCCGAGCGGGAAGAAGGGGACGTAGGCGATGCCCTGCCCGGCGAGGGTGTCGATCAGTTCGTCGTCTCGGCGGTAGGCCAGGTTGTACATGTTCTGCACGCACACGATCGGCGCGATCGTCTGGGCCTCGGTGACCTGTTCGGCTGTCGCGTTGCTCACGCCGAGGTGGCGGATCAGCCCTTGTTGCTGGAGTTCGGCGAGGGTCTCGAACGGTTCTGCGAGTGAACCGGACTGTGTCCCTGTGGCATTGCCGAGCCGGAGGTTGACCACGTCGAGCACCTCGAGGCCGAGCGCGGCCAGGTTCTCATGGACGGCGTGGCGCAGTTGTTCGGGTTGCCGGGCCGGGGGCCACCCGCCCTGCTGATCGCGGGTCGCACCGACCTTGGTCACGATGTGCAGCGATTCGGGGTAAGGGTGCAGTGCTTCGCGGATCAACTGATTGGTGACGCGTGGCCCGTAGGCGTCGGCGGTATCGATGTGGGTGATGCCCACGTCGACGACCTCGCGCAGGACGGTGAGCGCGCCGTCGCGATCGGCAGGCGGACCCATGACCCCGGGGCCGGCGAGTTGCATTGCGCCGTAACCGAACCGGGTGACAGTCACGTCACCCAGGGGCCAGGTTCCGCCGGGAAGCAAAGGGGAGGGTGTGTTCATATTTGTCTTTCCTCTCGAGCTGGTGGGTACCTATCGGTGTCTTGATTCAGCATTGATGTGTAACTTCCTGATAGGAAGTAGGCACTTCAAGGTGCGTAACTCACCCGCAGGTCGAAGGAGCGGCTAATGGCGACGACGACGGCAGCCCAGAAGAGAGCGCAGTCCAAGGCCGAATACGACGCTTTCCTGGCGGCATGTCCGAGCCGCAAACTGCTGGAACGGATCTCCGACAAGTGGGTCACGCTGATCGTGACCGCGCTCGGCAGCGGTGGATCACCTCAGCCCGGCGACCCCTGTATCGGTGAGCCGGGTTCGATACGCTACTCGGAGCTGGCGCGCCTGCTGGCAGGCGTGAGCCAGAAGATGCTCACCCAAACCCTGCGTTCCCTGGAGCGAGACGGTCTGGTAACCCGCACCGCGACACCGACCGTGCCCGTGACGGTCTCCTACGAACTGACCGAACTGGGCCTCTCACTGCACCGATTGGTCCGCGAGATCAAGGGCTGGGCCGAGACGCACATGGACGACGTACTCACCCACCGCGCGGCACACGACACCCGCGTCGACTGAACCACTCAACGCAGACCCACCCACTTTCCTCGCACCAGCAGGATCGCTGCATATAGTCAGCGATAGTGAGCTCTGATGCCGCTGATCGCGCGCTTCGTATCAGTTGGGGCCAAGTCTGGAAGGGCCAACAGGCCGAGATCATCTCGGCGCTCTGGTTTTGGACGGTGCCGATCTTGCGTCGTCGAGCACTGACCGCCTCGGACACGCGATCAGCAGCCGGTGCGCTCGCAATGTGTTTCACCGATCGACTGCAGGCTGGCGGTACGGGGTGCTGGTGTCGATCACGTGCCGCTCGTCCGCTGTTCGGCGTGGTCGGCGGCGCGCGTTCGGATTCGACCCCTCCCCACATATTCGCCAGAGATTCGAGTCGGTTCTGGGGGGCTGTGTGCGAACCTGCTGGGTACATAGGGCATTTCGTGCGTTTCAACTCGACCCCCTAAGCGCACAATGCCTTCAATGCTTGGTGTGACCAGCGCCTTTCTGTAGCTCGTTATCGGCAGGTTTCTGGTTCGAGTCCAGATGGGGAGCTTTGACCAGGGCGAACGCTAGAGTTCGACCCTGGTTTTCCTTTTGATGCCCGTGAGTGTCAATGGCCATTTGTGGGTCGCCGCTGGTGGCCAGGGGTGAAGTCCCCACCCCCTTGTCGGGGGTGGGGTGGTTAGTTCAGGGGCGTTCACCTCGCTTGTCGCGGTGTTTCATGCGGTAGGAGTCGCCGTCGGTGATGATGACGGTGGCGTGGTGCAGGAGTCGGTCGAGGATGCTGGCGGCGGTGGTGTGTTCGGGTAGGAACCGGCCCCATTGCTCGAATGGCCAGTGTGACGCGATGGCCAGTGAGCGGCGTTCGTAGGCGGCCGCGACGAGCCGGAACAGCAGTTGGGTGCCGGTGTCGTCCAGGGGTGCGAACCCGATTTCGTCGAGTATCACCAGGTCCGCGCGTAGCAGGGTATCGATGATTTTGCCGACGGTGTTGTCAGCCAGTCCGCGGTAGAGGGTGTCGATCAGGTCGGAGGCGGTGAAGTAGCGGACTTTGTGCCCGGCGGCGATGGCGGTGTGGCCGAGTCCGATCAGGGTGTGGCTCTTGCCTGTGCCCGGTGGCCCGATCAGCGCGAGATTGTGTTGTGCGCGAACCCATTCCAGGCTCGACAGGTAGTCGAAGCTGGCCTGTGGGATGGACGAGGCGGCGACGTCGAAGCTGTCGAGGGTCTTGGTGACGGGGAACGCGGCGGCTCTGAGCCGGTTGCGGGCGTTGGAGGCGTCGCGGGCGGCCAACTCGGCCTCGATGAGGGTGCGTAGCACCTCTTCCGGGGTCCACCGCTGAGTCTTGGCGACCTGCAGAACTTCCGGTGCGGTGCGGCGGACCGCGGCCAGTTTCAACCGCCGCAGCCCAGCATCGAGATCGGCTGGCAGTTCCGGGATCGATTTCGGGGCAGCAGTTTTCGATCGAGTCGTGGTCATGAAGCGCTCCCGTCGCGGGTGATTTTGTAGGCGTCGAGGGAGCGGGTCGGTGCGGTGGGCAGGTCCAGCACCAGTGCGTCACCGGCCGGGCGGGGCTGCGGGGTGCCGGTGCCGGCGGCGAGGATGGAGCGGACGTCGGCGGCGCGGAAGCGGCCGAACGCCACCGCCCGCCGCAACGCTGCCACCAATACCGGCTCGCCGTGGGCGGCGCCGAGCGCGAGCAGAATCTCCAACTCCTGCCCCAGGCGGGTGTTGCCGATCGCGGCCGCGCCGACGAGAAACGCTTCGGCGTCTTCACCGAGCGCGCAGAACTGTTGCTCGGCAGTGGTTTTCGGACGCGGCCCGCGGCTGGGCGCCGGGCGGGGCCCGTCGTAGTGGTCATCGAGGATCGATGCTTCACCGGGTGCGACGAGTTCGTGCTCGGCCACGATCACCCCGGTGGCCGGTTCGAGCACCAGCAGGGCACCGACATCGATGATGATCGCGACTTTTTCGCCGATCAGCCGGGTCGGCACCGAGTAGCGGGCCGACCCGTAACGAACACACGAGAGCCGGTCGACGGTGCGGGTCACCGCTGGTGCGCCGATCTCGAGCCGCAGTGACGGCAACGGCCCCAACAACTCCCGCTCGAGGGCCAGGCGTTCGTCCGGGATCGCGCAGATCTCCGAATGCATCAGCGAGTTCACCTCCGCGCACCAGGTTTTCGCCGCTGCGTTGGCCTCGGCCAAGGTCACCGCCCGCCCGGTCATCGCGGCCTCGGTCAGCAGCGGGACCGCCAGATCCCGCTGGGCATAGCCGCATAAGTTCTCCACGATGCCTTTGGACTGCGGATCGTTGGCATGGCACCAATCTGGTGAGAATCCGTAATGTGTTGCGAACCGAACATATTCGGCGGTCGGGACGACCACGTTCGCGACGACCCCGCCCTTCAAGCAGCCCATCCGGTCGGCCAGCACCCTGGCGGGGATCCCGCCGATCGCGGCAAACGCTTCGGCGATCAAGGCCAGCGTCGTGGACTGCTTTTGATCGGCGGCGAACGCGGTGAACCGCCACCGCGAGAACGCCAGCACCGCGCAGAACAACTGCAACCCGGGCGCGACCTGCGCCCAGTCGATCACCAGATACTCACCCGGCGACCACACCGCGGGCCGACGACCCCGATGATTATCCTTGCGCCACAACGCTTTCTGTTCGGCAACCAGCCGACGGAAATTCCGCGGCGACCCCTCGTAACCGGCGGTCCGCGCCGCCGGGAGTAGTCGCTTGGCCGAGATCCGGCCCTTCGACTTCTCGACCCGCTCGGCGACCAGCTCGCGCACTGAATCGTAATTGCGGGGCCGCGGCGCCCGCTCCGGCGGCCGACCGCCGGACTCGACACGCTCGATGACCCGTTTCACAGTCTTGTGCGTAGTGCCGCACAACTCAGCGGCCCCACGATAGGTTCCGACCTCTCGATAGGCGGAAATGATATCCATTCGCTCCCTCGCAGACTTCAATGGAACTCCCTGGGTAGTGACGGATGACAGTTGGCGCTATCACCGTCACTGCCCAGGCCACGAGCTCCGGGCATGACACGACGAGCAAGGGAATGGGGACTTCTACCTGGCCGCCAGCGGCGACCTACCGGCGACCACCAGCGGGGACTCTGTCATGGCCACGGACAGTGAGCGTCACGGAAACGTCGCGCTTCAGCTCACAAACCTGTCCGGCGTGGCCGTGAAATCGGGAACCTCGGCCGACTGGTCGATGTAGTGCCGCTTGATGGTGGCAGTGTTCGCATGACCGAGTTGCTGGGCTGCGGCCTGTGGGCTGTGTTGGTCGGCGCTGAGAGACGCAACGGTCTTGCGAAAGGTCTTTGCGGTGACCCACACAAACTTCTCGCCGCGTGCCTGACGCCACAGTCGGTTGAAGTTGTGCGGGTCCTAGATCCCGCCGTCGCGGTTCGGGAAGACCAGATTCAACGTATTGTCCACCGCTTCGGCTTTGACGCGCTCGAGCGTGTCGACGACGAACTGCAGCAGGATTACTGTCCGGAATCGGTCTTCGTCCACTCCTGACGGATCAACCCCTTCATCTCTGATACTGGGCTTGCAGCTGCCGTTTGTAGATCTTGCCCGAGTCGTCACGCGGCAGCATGCTGACGATGCGGATATCGGCCGGAATTTTGTAGTTGGCGATCTGTCCTGCCAGGCTCGCCCGGATGTGTTCTTCGGTGAGCTGGATGCCGGGTCGGGGGACGATATGGGCGGCAACGGATTCGCCGAGGTCTCCGGGGTGGGGGATGGCGAAGACAGCGACGTCCTCGACACCGTTGACCGCGGTGATGGCTGCTTCGATTTCGGCGGGGTAGATGTTGACTCCACCGGAGATGATGATCTCGCTCGAGCGGCCGGTGAGGTACAGGTAACCGTCGTGGTCGAGGTATCCGGTGTCGCCGACGGTGATGAATCCGGGGACCGAACTCGCAGGCGCGGTGCCCTGGTTGAGGTAAGTGAAACTCGGCCAGTAGTCGGCGCCCCGGACGAACACTTGTCCGATTTCCCCTGGGGGACAGGGGGTTCGATCCTCGTTGACGACCACCGCGGCTGAGCCGTCGGCGCCGCGGCCGACACTCCCGGGGTGTGCGAGCCATTCGGAGGCGGTGATCCAGGTGATAGTGCCCGCTTCGGTGCAGCCGTAGAACTCGATCAGGGCATCGCCGAACCAGTCGATCGCGGCGCGTTTGACCGCCGGCGGACAGGGGGCGGCGGAGTGGATCACATGGGTGAGGCTGGAAACGTCATAGCGGCTACGGATTTCGGGAGGAAGCGACAGGAGCCTGGAGAGCATCGTCGGGACGACCTTGGCCTGGGTGATGCGACGTTCGTCGACGAGTTGGAGGAATCGCTCGCCATCCCAGCGCGGCATGATCGTGATGTTTGTGCCCATCCGCAGCGCGAGCACCGCGACCGCGTTCGGACTGGTGTGATACAGGGGACCGGCCACGAGCATCTGCCCGCCGGGCGCGAGTCCCATGCGGTTGGCGGTGCCGCCCGCGATGGATAGCAGTTGATGCGGTGTCATGCGTTCGCGGAGAACGCCTTTGGGCGTGCCGGTGGTGCCCGAGGTGTAGATCAGTCCCATCGAATCCGCGATGGCACCCTCGAGGTAGCCCAGAGGTTCGAGATGATCCCCGATCCGCTCCTCGAGGGTGGAGTGGCGGCGTGTCGGCTGCACGAGCGCCCGGTCGAGGCCCGCTTCATCGAGGAGTTCGACCGGCATGGCGACTTCGATGATGTGCGCGTCGACGCCGGATCGGGCGATTGCCCGTTCGATCGTGTCGATGAACTCGGTGTGAGCGATGATGACTCGCGCGCGGCTGTCGGTGAGGACGTGGGCGACCTCGGGTGCCTGCCATCGAGTGTTGACCGGGACGGGATTTGCTCCGCATGCCGCGATGGCGAGGGAAGTCTCCAGGAACTCGATGTCGTTGCGCAGCATGACCGCGACGCGGTCGCCGCGGTTGATGCCGTCGGCGACGAAGGCGGCGGCGAGGCGGCCGGCTCGATTGTGGGCGTCGTGCTGGTTACGTGTACGGGCTCCGCAGGCGATGGTGGGGTTCGTCGGGTCGTTCGGCGAGACGTCATCCATGAGCCGCAGTGTGCCACTACCGGCGCGAGGTTGCGGTTTGCGCTGCTATTGACTCAGCCGGGAGTGAGGCCGAAGAAATCGGCGATCGCGCCGGGAGCGTCGAAGCCCGAGACAGGGTTGCCGAAAACCCATCGCATTCCAGTCGAGGCACCAGGAATCTGATGTCCGCCGCCAACGACTGTGTAGAGGGTGACCGGTGCGTGACCGGATTCTCGATGGTCGGTCCGACACACCTGGCAGTCGCCCGCGATCGCGTCGTCGGCATTCATCCAGTGAAATGACGGCGGCGCGGTGATCCCATTACGGCGTGCGAAGTACGCCGCCGTTTGCGCGGCCGACAGATGTGGCCCCTTGGGGAACCATCCCCGGAAGCTGACGTAGCCACCGTTGTAGGGCGCGAGAGGGTCTTCGGTGCCATGGATGAGCACCACTGGCACTGCCAGCGGTGGTCGAGATGATGCCGTGAGGTTTTCCGCAGCAGGCTGGTTACTGGCGATGAGTGCCGCCCCCGCGAGCAATTCGGGCGCGTCGTGCAGCAGCCGAATCGTCATCTGCCCGCCGAGTGAAAATCCGACCGCGTACACCCGGCGCCGGTCGATCGACGAGACGGTGGAGATCTCGTCGACCAAAGCGCCGAGGAAGCCGACGTCATCGATGTTCTTCACATTGCGGGCGAGCATGGTTGCTTTGCGCGCCCCGTTCCATTCGCGCTGAACAGCGTTGGGGTAGGCCACGATTGCTCCCCTCGACTCGACGAGAGAATCGAAGGCTCCGGAAGCGAATTCGCGGATCGAATCACCGGTTTGGAGGGTGCCGTGCAGAACCATCATCAGTGCGGCGTCGGCGCGTAAGTGCCGGGACCGAACGAGGGTATAGGTACGCCGTCGTTGCGAATGGGTCAGAGTGTGGTGGCTGACGATAACGTCCGGCACGTCCTGCGTTCGAATCCCCACAACTGATGAGTGTGACCCACAGCGCGACCCATGACCAGCTGCCACCGTAGCGCTGAGGGTGCCAATGCGGCTCGCCGGAAACAAATTTGCTGGTTGTAGACTCCGAATTCGACTACCGCGGAGGCCCAGTCGGATAGTTGCGACGTGTGACCACAGCAGGCGACGAAGGGCCGCCGGACAGTCGAATGAACAGGGGAGAGCATGTGGTATCTGATCGATGCCGCGACACCGGGTATGGTCATCCGCCACGTACCGGAGGAAGGTACGCCCCGAGAGCGGACCCTGCATCGCGCGATCCGTCCGAACTCGTTGGCTGCTATTGCCTCTTCGGCCATTACGGACGCCATCGCATCGAACCATATGTGCGCCCGCGAAATCCGGATCCGCGGCAAGGCACACAAGGTCTTCGCGCTGCCGGTGCCCGGACCAGACGGAGGGCCTCTGGCGGTTCAGATGTGGGTCGGTCCACAGGCTGATACCCCTGTGGACCCTCCCGCGATCGACGTCCTGGTGTGGGACGGCAAGCAATGGACCGTGCTGAACAGCGGGCGGGGTGGGGCGGTGCTGCCCAAGGGATTTCCACTGCTACATGGGGCGTGGTTTCTGTCGCGGATCATCGAGTGCGAGGAACGCGACCGGCTGATAACCGCAGCGCTCGACGCGCAACCAGGAACGCAGTGGCAGGGACCGATGCGGGTCCTGACCGCCGACGACGAGAAGACAACCCGTGTCTTCGGATTCTTCCGGTACCACTCACCGCATTCCCTGCGCGGGCTGCTGCTCCAAGTGGAGCAGGATCGCCAACCCGGCATCGTGCTGCCGACCTATCACGGCGACGCGGCTGTCGGGCTGCTCGGCGGAACCATCGCCTTGATCGATACCGAAACCCTGCAGATTGTCGAGTGGCTGACGCCGCCGCTAACCGGCATCGCCTGGCGGCATCATCCAGCATCGCGTGGCACCGACCCGTCGGCGGATCGCAAGGAATTCAACTTGACCACCACGCATCTCATCCACCCCGACGATCTTGCGTACTACCTCACACCGCTCTTGGACCTGGTGAAAGACCGCATCAAATCGGCCCGTTCGGTCGTTCGGCTGCTCACCCTCGAACACGAGTGGCAACTCGTCGAGCTTTACTGCATACGACTACCCCACGGGCTTCCCAGGTTCCTGACGTGCCTGATCCGACCAGTGGGAGACGACATGCGGCCGGGGCTCGTTTCCGAAAACTGACTCCCACCGAGACATCGCCGGCACGCATCGTCGAGGCCACGCGATCAGCTTGCGGAACGTATATAGGCTGATGTCGTCGGGCAGCCCCAATGCCTCACGTACCCGTTGCTACTGATGGTTGACGTTGGCCGGATCCCGCAGCGTCCATTCGAATGACGGAAAGATAAGGTCCACGTCGCAGTTGTCCGGTGGTGGAAACTCCCGCTTCCGTGCTTCCATTCGCTCCCAGCGCCGGTTGAGAATCTCCACCGCGAAGTCCGGGAGTGCGAGTGTGCCCTGAGGATTCTTCGGATCCGTGTCCTTAACCTCACGGATTCATCGAAATTGGTGACAGTGTGTGCCGGAGCCGAAGAAGGATGCTCCGAACTACGATAATCCTGTTTGCTGAAAGACAGAATTTCGTGGGTGAACAGCACCCTTCTGGTGCGGAAGTCCATCTCGGCGTATCCGGCGTTGGCCGTGGACGCCGCCAGATCCAGCACGATCTTGCCCGGGTCGTGTCTCGCGACGGGCTTACGCCGGCTGATGACCATAGATAAGGACAGCCCGCTTCAACACCCTGTTCGGCAGAAATCGCGTCGAATTTGTCGGCGGATTCTGCAAGGCATTTACCGACAGCCAGGGGATTCGAATCCGTGCCGCGATTCGGGTGTTATTTCTGATTCGTTGTGCGACTGTCCCAAATCACTGCTCAACGACATGTCCGGTGAGATGATGGGCGGGCACGATGAGCAGACATGACCGCCACAAGGCCGACACTGCGGCCGAGAGGAGCGATGTCGATGAGCACTCACGAGCGCACGATCTTCCGGGCGACAATCATCGCCGCCACTATCGCAGCCGCAGGCGCGGGGGTTCTCGCGGCCCCATCCGCCTCGGCCTCGTGGTCCGACACCTCGGGGACGCCGGCCGCGATGGTCAGCGACTGTGGGGGACCCTATGTCGTCGAACCGCCCTCACTGACCCTGACCTGCGCCGACGGGAACAATATGATCAACGACATCACCTGGGATATGTGGAGTGGCGCTCAGGCCGTCGGTCATGGTACCCAGCATCGGAATGACTGCAGTCCGGACTGCGCCGCGGGGAGGTTCATCGACAGCCCGGCGATGCTCGTGCTGGATGACCCCCGCCCGTTCGCCGACGCCGCCGGCGACTACTTTGCCCGCGCAACGGTCATCGGTACCCATGGCGTCCAAAGCTTCACCCTTCGCTAGCCTCCGCCATTCGCCGAAATTGATGGCCGCTTGCGCTATTCCACGCGATGCGCACGGAATCCGACTACGGCGACGGGAGTGAGGCTGTCAGCCGGTCGCGGAGTGTGGGCCAGTCCAGGTGGGCCTGTTCGCCCCCGGGTACCGCCAGGAGTGCGGTGCCGCGCAACGTGGCGAGAGTGGTGAGCAACCATTCGTGGAAGCCGTTTCGCGCCGCAACCTCGGGAACAAGCTCATCAGCCAGATCGCAGACGGCGGTAGTCGCCAGGTTCGCCATCATGGCCGCAACGTCGGCGACATCCACATCGTTGTGGGCGACGGCGTACAGCTCGAGCAGCGCACGGCTTATCGGCAGGTTGTGGACCTCCCACAACAAGTCGAGCAGCGCCTCGAACCGCCCAGCACCTGGCGGCAACGGGCCGACCTCGGCCTGTACATCGGCTACGTAGCGTTCGACGATGCGCTCGAGAGCGGCCTTCACCAACGCGGCCTTCGTCGGGTAGTAGTGCTGCATCGCGCCCTGGCTGACGCCGGCACGAGCGGCCACCGCTGCAGCGCTCAACGCGACGAACCCCTGCTCGACGAGCATCGATACCGTCGCCCTGAGCAGCCGATCCTGGGTCTGTGCTCGTCGTTCGGCTTGGCTTCGCCGTGGCGTCGTCTTGGCTCTGGTCACAATCCGAAGGCTAGTATCACCACTTGCAAGTTACCAACTTATATCTTACCGTTTGCGCATGCCGCCCCCATCGAGCAATGCGCGAGGACTAGCGAACCGCGCTCTCCCGTCCCTCGCTTCCCTGGTCGTCCTCGGCGCCCTGCTCACCGAGTCAGCGCTGCGGGATTTCCTGCTGGTGAACCTCGGCGTCCAGTTCGTCATCTTTGTGGGCGCTGCCTGTATCCCGGGGTGGCGCACTCTCCGGATGTCCTATGTCGACATCGCATGGCCCTGGGGACTCGTTGCCCTCGGCGTCTCGGCGCTCGCGATGAGTGACAGATCCCCGCTCGCCGTGGCTGTGGCCGTCGTCTTTCTGGTGATGGGCGGACGCATGGGTATCGCTGCGCTCGTCCTTTGGCGTCACGGCGAACTCGACCGTGAGCTGCCGCGCTACCGGTTCCAGCGCAAGCGGTGGGCAAAGGCCACCCTGGGCAGCGAGCGGCTCGACATCGTAGCCGAGATCCTGGTCCAGGCAATTTCGAACATCACGGTCATGGCCGTACCGGCAGCGCTGGTGATCGCGATCGACGGTGCCGGAGTGAGCGCGGTCGCAGCGGCAGGCATCATCCTGTGGGCGGTGTCGTGGGTGCTGGAGTCGGTCGCCGACTTTCAGAAAATCCGTTTCGTCCGGTCGATGTCGACGACGAATACGCGGGGGCATTGCGACGTCGGACTCTGGAACTACAGCCGACACCCCAACTACTTCTTCCAGTGGATGCAGTGGAACGCGATCATCGTCCTGTGCTTGCCGGTGCTGCGCCGAGCATTCGACGAATTCACACCCGTCGCGGCGATCGGCGCCGGCCTCGGACTGTTCGCGCTGTCGGCGATCATGTATTGGTGTCTGGTGTTCTACACCGGCGCTGTCCCGGCCGAGTACTACAGCGCGCAGAAGAGGCCGGGCTACCGTGACTACCAGGCACGGACCAACCGATTCATGCCCGGGTTCAGTCGCCACAAGCCATCCGCCAGCCACACTGTGAGCTGAGGGCGCCAACTTTCGGCTCGGCGGTGGCGGGACTCGGCGCCCACCCTCGTCCGACCCGAGGCCTGCGCGGTACTGGCCATCGCCCCGACACCGGCCGCCCGGCCGAACTGACCAAAGCCCGAATCGCTGCTGCGCTGCGTCGCGCCGGCCGCAGCCGCGGAATCGACCGGACCGCCACCGAAATCCACCAGCGAATCCGAGAGCGTCAGCTGCACCATCCCAACACTTGTGGGGAACGCATTCGGCCATCAGGTGCTCGCTCTACTGGCGATGCTCAACGCTGCCTGCGCCGGTGCCGCCGCTGAGCGGTCGCACGCGAGGAGCGTCGGGCTCAGCGCATCCAGGATTAGCTGATTGCATGCTGCTGCCGAAGCGGCGCGGTAATTCGGTCGGTGAAATCCCGCTGATTGACAGGAGAGCACGGCAGAATGCGGCCATGCTGACATTTGCCCGATTGTTGCAGGTCGTCGTCACCGGGGCGCTGGTTGTGGTAGCCGGTCATGGCGTCACGGCCGCCCCCGCCGTGAGCGAGGCCCATATTCAGTTGCCTTGGCTGACTTCTGAGCCGGACGCAGTGCAGGCGTCGGGAGCGGCGCTGGCAGACGGAATCACCGGCACACTGCTGTGGTCGCGAGAGCCGAACACCCCGGTTCCGATAGCCAGCATCGCGAAGGTGATGACGGCACTGGTCGTGATCAATGCCGGCGACCTCGATCGAACCATTACCGTGCCGCAAGAAGTCATCGCCTACGACACCGAGTACGGCGGAAGCACCGCAGGCCTGGTCCCCGGCGAGGTGCTCACCGCGCGACAGCTCCTCTACGCGATGATGCTGCCGTCCGGCTGCGATGCCGCCTATACCCTTGCCGAGGCGTACGGGCCCGGCCAAGACGGTTTCATCGCCAAAATGAACGACACCGCGCGCCAAATGGGCCTGGCGGGAACATATTTCACCGACCCCAGCGGGCTGCCCGCCCCCACCGACTACTCCACCTACTCCACACCGGCGGACCTGGTGGCTCTGGGCCTGCGCGCGATGAGCCTGCCGGTGTTCCGCGACATCGTCAGGTCGCAGAGCTATCACCTGCCCGCCGGCCCTGGCAACCGCGATCACCTCTGGCAGACCACGAACAGGATGCTGCACGACTATCCCGGCACTATCGGCATCAAAACCGGATCCACCGACGCTGCGGGAACCTGCCTGCTGTTCGAGACGGTCAGGGCGGGAATACCGCTGATCGGTGTGGTCCTGCACAGCTCACCCGACAGCGCCGTCGCCGCAAAGAACGACGCCGAGCGCATGCTGAACTGGGCCTATAACCCGATCTTGAGCGCGCTGCCGATCGGTTAGCGCCGAATGCGGCTTCAACGCCTGTGGGCCCACATGACCTAGCGGCTCATGGGGCTCGTGTCCGATGAACATGCTGACCAAGCTGCAGCGGAAAGGCGTACACCTCACCCACCACCTGAGTTGTCGAGACAAGCGTGCCGGGTTATTGGCATGTCAACAACCTGCTACCTGTCGACGCTGTCGGCGAGACCGAGTCGAACGTCCATCAAGCGCTGCGGTTTCGCGGTCCCGAACGCGTAATACCGCAATCCGTTCGGAGTCTCGGCCGCCACCCGCACCGCTGCCCGGGTGATCGCGTTGATCTCCTCGGCCGCGGCGACACCCGGCGGAAAGTCACGAAACACTATCTCGCCACCCTCTATGGTCTCCACCCGGCTGCGCGTTGCCTCGAACCACCCCTGAGCGACGAAACCTTGCTCGTCCGCCGGAACGATCACCCACACGATGCCAGTCGCATGCGGATGCAGCATCGGCAAATCGGCAGCGAGTGAAGCGAACAGCCGCTGCACATTTCGATCGAAGGACTCCCAGTCGGTGGCCTTCGGATCCGACGGAAACCACATCCGTCGATATCGGCGCGACTCGTCGTGCCATCCGGGTGGATCCGCCAGCACTCCAACGGCTCCCAATCCACGTCCCACTTGGCGTTGAAACCGTCCTCGTTCTCCTTCGCCTCGGTCGGATACAGATCCATTTCCAGCAGACCTGTCCCCAACCGCGCACCCCGCGACAGCATCAGCGTCGTCGCGCTCCACCGCCGGGTGGCGAAGGCCTCGGGACCGCCGACATTCGGGCGATTCTCCTACCAGGTGACCGGAAGCCGTTGCACACCATGAACGCCGATGCCGTCCGGACGCATCCGGATCTCGTCCGCGGGCACTGCAAGCTGCAGGGTTGGAAGCCGGGATATCAAGGCGGGCAGTGCGGTTCGCATTTCGATCCGGGCCAGGTGCTGGCCCAGGCACTGATGGATGCCATATCCGAAACCCAGGTGTCCCACCACATTACGCCGCAGATCGAGACTGTTCGGATGGTCGAATTTGGCCGGATCGCGATTGGCTGCCTGCAGCGAGAGCGCCACTGTCTGACCGGCTCTGATCACCTGTCCACCCAGTTCGACATCCTCCAGGGCGGAACGGGTCAAGGTGTGGACGATAGCCAGGTAGCGCATCAGCTCCTCGACCGCTCGATCGGCGAGATCGGGATCGGCGCGCAGTGCGGCTAGCTGGTCGGGGTGGTGCAGCAGCGCAAAAGTGCCCATTGCCAACATATTCGAAGTTGTCTCGATTCCGCCGATCAGCAGCAGCACACCCACTCCGGTGAGCTCACGCCCCGCGAGATCGGTGCTGGTCAAATCGCTGAGCAGGTCATCGGTCGGTTCGGCGCGTTTGGCGGCGACCAAGTCCCGCATGTATTCCTGTGACTCCTCGATGGCGGCGATACCCTGTTCGAGAGGCACGTCCGGATCGCTCAGCTCGGCGACCAGATTGGCCACCAGATACTGGAACCGATCCCGATCGGCTTCGGGCACACCCAGTAGTTCACAGATCATCAGCGCCGGAACCGGATAGGTGAACGACTTCACCAGATCCACCGGACCACCGGTTCGTTCCATCGCGTCCAGGTATTCGGTGCTGATCTGTGCCACCCGCTCGGTGAGCAGTTGCATCCGTCGGGCGGTGAACTTGCTGGTCAACAGCTTTCGGTAGCGGGAGTGCTCGGGTGCGTCGAGATTGAGGAAGTCGCCGGGCGGTGCCGGGGGCAGTGGGCCGAGATCGGCCAGCGCAGAGTGCATGAGCTCGGATCGCGCACTGAAGCGCGGATCGGCCAGGATGGCGCGCACAACGGCATGCCCGGTCGCCAGCCAGCCGTGGTGGCCGTCCGGAAATATCATGCGGGTCAGCGGATTTCGCTCACGAAACTGCGCCAGTTCGGTGGGTGGATCGAGGGGCGGTCCGGGGGAGGGGTTGTAGGCAACGAGAAGGCGGTGGTCAACGACTCGGTCATCGGATTCCTTCTGGCGCACGAGTTTCAGTTTGAACCGAACGCTAGGCTGCATTCAGAGACTACTCAACATGGACCGCGCAGTAATTCATGATTACTGCAGATAGATGCGATTTCATCCGTGCAATGACCTTGCCGTCGAACGCAACATCGGGTACCCGACATGCAATGAGATGTCGCTGAACGCATACTGACACCGCGCGACGAACCCGAAGGAGTACTGCACCGATGCCAGGAGGCAGGCTCACCCTGCACGAGCGGGAATGCATCGCGGCCGGACTGGCCGATGGGCTGGGATATACCGAGATCGCGCGCCAGCTCGAGCGGCCGGCCTCCACGATCAGCCGAGAGGTGACACGCAACGGCGGCCCCGGCCGTTATCGCGCCGACCGAGCTCACCGGGCCACTGCGGTGCGGGCACGGCGAAGCAGAGCGACCACAGCGCAGCAATCGGGCCCAGCTTCAGCGGGACTCACGGTCGACAACGATGCGGTGCGCGATTTCGCGACACACTTCACCGAGTTGTTCGTGAACGACGGTATGCCTCGGATGCAAGCGCGGGTGCTGACTTGTCTGCATCTCACCGACTCCGGCAGTCTCACCGCCGCTGAATTAGCGCGTTGGCTCGAGGTGAGCCCGGCCTCCATCTCCACCGCCGTCGGCGCGCTGGAGAAACGGGATCTTATTCGCCGGGAACGTGATTCGCGACGCCGCGATCAATACTGTATCGACGACGACACCTGGTACCGCACCACGCTGAACCTGGCCCGCGCCACCGAAGAACGGGTCAAGGCGGCTCGTCGCGGGGCCGAAATACTCGGTGTGGCAACGCCTGCGGGCGCCCGGCTGAACGAGATAGGACGATACCTCGACTACGTCGGGCGGGAGATGGTCCTGGTCGTCGAACGCTGGCACCGCTCGTGAGCGAGGTTCGATGGTGGAATATTCTGTGTCGCCGCCGGGATTGCTATAGAATTGCTGGATAATTCGAGCCTGATCGAAGGCGATTTTGCACCTGTTGTGTCGAGGGTGCGGCAAGCAGTGCGCGTGGCCGCACGGCGGCTTTGCGCGGAACTTCAACACGAGGGCGGCGTTCCATGACAGACGTCGACTATTGCGTAGTTGGTGGGGGATTTGCGGGATTGACGGCCGCGCTGCGGCTGAAACAGGCGGGTCGTTCGGTGGCGCTGCTGGAAGCTCGCGACCGGCTCGGCGGGCGCACGTTCACCGAGGTGCGCGCGGACGGGTCCTGGATCGATCGTGGTGGCGCGTGGATAGGGCCGGGGCAGGACCGGATCTATGCATTGATGAACGAGTTCGGGGTCTCGAGTTACCAGCAGTACACCGACGGCGAGGCCATGATGATGGTCGACGGCAAGCAGCACCGCTATACGGGCACGATCCCGTGGACGATGAGCCCTTGGGCGGCGATGAACCTCGGTGCGGTACTTCTCGAGCTGGGACATATGTGCAAGTCGATTCCCCTCGAAGCTCCGTGGTCGGCGAAGAATGCCGACAAGTGGGATCGGATCAGTCTGGCGCATTGGCTGGACAGCAACACTCTGTCCAAGCCCGCCCATGACCTCCTCGAGACCGCGATCGCCGGCTGCTACACCTGCGACGCCTCGGAGGTGTCGTTGCTCTTTGTGCTGTACCAGATGGCATCGGGCGGCGGGCCCGGCTTCGTCCTGGGAGTCAAGGACAGCGCTCAGGATGCTCGACCGGTCGGAGGCATGGGTGCCATCTCGGGGCCGATGGCGGCCGAGATCAGCGATTCGATCCACCTGTTGCAGCCGGTCCGGCGCATCCGTCAGGACGTGGACGGGGTGACGGTACGCTCCGACGAGTTGACCGTGCGGGCACGCCGGGTGATCGTGGCGGTTCCCCTTGCGATTGCAAGCCAGATTCTTTACGAGCCGATGCTGCCGGTCGATCGTTCGTTCTTGCATCAGCGGATGCCGAGCGGCTCGATCTTCAAGATTGCGGCCGTGTATGACGAACCGTTCTGGCGTAGTGACGGGTTGTCGGGACAGTCGGTCGCCCCGGGGTCGCCGGCGACCATCACTATCGATGCCTGCACCGACGCCGCGCGACCCGGGATCCTGTGTGTGATCACCGAGGGGCCGATCGCGCGGCAGATCGGACAACTCGATGAGCCTGAGCGGAGGACGGCGATACTCGGTGCGCTCGTCGAGCGGTTCGGCGACAAGGCTCGCTCGCCCGTCGACTACATCGAGCAGAACTGGAGTGGCGAGCGCTACTCCGGTGGCGGGATGCTCAGTCACGCACCAACTGGTGTGCTGACACAGTTCGGCCATGCCCTGCGCAAACCGTGCGGCCGCGTCCACTGGGCCGGAACCGAGAGCTCTGCGGTCATGTGTGGTTGGGTCGATGGAGCCATTCGCTCGGGTGAGCGGGCAGCGAGCGAAGTAATGGAACACGACACCGTGACCGTGGCCGGAGGAAGGTCAACTGATCGTTGAAGCCCATGTGCGACAGGGCTGGTGCACGTTCTAGGCGAGCTTCGTGTAGGTCAGGTCGAAGTCCGTCTTCCAGGTCCTTCGGTCCTCGGCCAGCTCCCAGCGCCCCTGGATCGTGGTTCCGTCGTCGGAAAATCTGCCGGTGAATCGCTGTGCGAAGGGCTCGCCGTCGCGCTGCAGTGTCCAGATGCCGTCGGTCAGGGTCATTTCGTAGATGCGCTGAACGTCGCGGTCGTCGGTGTAGAGCTGGTAGTAGGTGTCGCTCATGCCATCGCAACCGATGATCGCGACACCGTCGGGAGCCTCGGGCAGGTCGATATGCCAGCGCTGGACCAACAGCGGTGTGCCCGTGAGCCATTCGAAGGTGACGCGGCCCGCACCCGGCCACGGCGGCCCGCCGGGAGGTCCGGCCTGCATCGTCCATTCCCCGACGAAGACCTCCAGACGCTTGCGTGCCGATTCGTTGGCGGACGGGTTCATCGCGCTCTCCTCTCGGATGGGTCACTGATATCGACGCCGCGAGACGATCGGACTCATCGGTGCCCAAGGTTGCAGCTGAAATCGAGATCGTAAAGGTGCGGTCGGAGAGGTCGCGGTTCGCGATCGGAGTCAGCTGTGTCCGGCGAGGTTCGGACGAAGTTGCCGAATCCGATTCTGGATGATGTTGGTGTGTCGCAGAATCGGCGGCGATGACGACCGGACTCCACGAATCCGGCGCGCGTCAGCCCGAGATGTGCGCCTCGATTCCGTCGAGGAGGAAGTCGAGGCCGGTCCGGAAGGTTTGGTCGGCGTCCAGATGGGCGCCGTCGCGTACGACCGTGGCCAGCGCGGGGAATCGGCCTGTTGCGAACGTCCGTTCCAGATAAGGCCCGAAGGTGGCCTGCCACTGCTGCTTGTCCATCCCGGTGGCCCGCTCGGCGCGCCGCTCGGTGCTCTCCCGGCGCACCGCGCCGATCACGTACGCATTGACCGCGTCGACCACCGGCATGACGGTGTCCACGTCGACGCCGCCCATTGCGGCCACCACAGCCTCGCCTCTGGCCAGCGCGTTCGGCCCGAGCTGGGGCCGCCCACCGATCAGGTCGGCAAGCCATTCGTGCTGGTGAGCGGCTTGTCGGGTGGTTTCGGCAAGGGAGCGCAGCACCTCTCGCCAACCGTGTCCGGCCGGCCGGATCTCGGCGTAGACCGCATCGACCATCAGGTCGAGCAGTTCGTCCTTGGTGGCGATGTAGCCGTACAGCCGCATCGGCCCAACGTCCAGCGCGGCGGCGACCTTGCGCAGTGACACCGCCTCCAGGCCGTCCGCGTCGGCCAGCCGGATCGCCGCTCCTACGATCCGCTCCCGGCTCAGCGGGGCCAGCACCGGTCGATTCGGTGGCTCTGGCCGCTCCCACACCAACATGCCGCTGACGATACATCGAATGGTGCGATACAGTGTATTGGAGAATACGCTGTATCGAAGGGGAATCATGACCATCGCCATCGTCGGAGCCGGACTGGGCGGCCTGACCCTCGCCAGGGTGTTGCACGTGAACGGCATCGACGCCGTCGTGTACGAGCGTGAACTCTCGCGCGTCGCACGTGGTCAGGGCGGCATGCTCGACATACATTCCGGGCAGCGAGCGCTGCGTGCGGCCGGCCTGATCGACCAGTTCCACGCGATCGCCCGCGGCGAAGGGCAGGACATGCGCCTGCTGGAGCCGGACGGCACCTTGCTGCTCCAGGAGGACACGCCCGACGACGCCCCGCTCGAGCGACCCGAGGTCGACCGCGCCGATCTGCGCAACCTGCTGCTGGATTCCCTCCCCGAAGACGTGGTGCGCTGGGGGCACGCATTCGAATCCGCCGACAGCGGCCTGCTGCACTTCGCCGACGGCAGCAGTGCGACGTATGGCCTGCTCGTCGGCGCGGACGGCGCGCAGTCCCGGGTCCGCGCGCTGCTCACCGACGCCCGCCCGACGCATATCGGCCAGAACGTCGTCGAGGTCGGCATTCCCGACATCGACCGCACGCACCCCGACCTCGCGGCGATGGTCGGGCGCGGCAACTACTGGGTGCTCGGCAACGGGCTATCCCTGGCGGCGCAACGCAACGGCGACGGCCGCGTTCGCATCGGCCTCAGCTTCTATAACACCGCCGAGGACTGGTTCGCTACCAGCGGGATCCCGTTCGACGACCCCGCCGCCGCCCGGGCGCGGCTGATCGACCTGCTGCCCGGCTGGGACGCACGGTTCACCGCGCTGATCGCGGCCTGCGACGACACGATCGTGCCGCGCTCGATCACCACGCTCCCGGTCGGCCTGACCTGGCCGTCGACGCCAGGCGTCACGCTGCTCGGCGATGCCGCGCACCTGATGCCGCCGGTGGGCGAGGGCGCCAACATGGCGCTGCTCGACGGCGCCCTGCTCGGCCTTGCGCTGGCCGCGCACTCGGACGACTTTCCCACCGCCGTCAAGGAATACGAACGCGAGATGTTCGAACGCACCAGCGCTGCCGCCCGGATGTCCGCACGCATGCAGGAAGTCCTGACATCGCCGGACGCCAGCCGGAGAATGCTCGCGTTCTTCCAGCCGAGCTGAAATGTAGCCGGTTACGGTCGGACCGTGGCGGGCTGCGACGAGGTTGTCGGACTCGGCGCGGACCACGCGAACGTCGTTGGCGCCCTGGATCACCAGCAGCGGGGTGCGGATTCGGTCCCGTGTGTGATGGTGAGCGGGCGAGCGTGTCGGCTTCCTGTTCGGTCGGGATCGAGCCGGCTCCCGGGGGAACTCACCGACGCGGGTCGGCGCGTACATGCGATCGCAGACCCTGCAAGCCGAACAGGATGAGCAGCTCGACCGTGGCGCCGTCGGCGCTGCCCAGCCAGTGGGGTACGGAGGTATCGAATTCCGCGGCCTCGCCGGGCGGCAAGGTCAGGTCGCGCTCGCCGACTACCAATCGGAGGCGGCCGTTGAGAACATACAGCCACTCGAAGCCGTCGTGCGTCTGCGGCGTCGGCTCCAGCGGTGCCGGACGCGCGGGAATGATCATCTTGAACGCGTGCACCCCGCCAGGCCGCCGGGACAGTGGCACGAAGATCATCCCGAACCGCCGGATCGGTTTCAGATGGATTCGGGGATCGCCGGTGCGGGGCGCACCGACGAGGTCGTCCAGCGGCACGTCGTAGGTGCGAGCGAGCGGCAGCAGCAACTCGAGGGTTGCCCGGCGCTGCCCGCTCTCCAGCCGGGACAGCGTGCTCTCGGAGACGCCGGTCGTCGTCGCGAGGTCGGCGAGGGTGATGCCGCGCTCGCGCCGTAACGCGCGCAGCCGCGGGCCCACCGCGTCGAGCACGTCATCGGTTTCGGGGTCCATGCGCCCATCTTGCCGGAACCGCAAGATTGCGTGCCAGATCGTGCTTTGCCGGATGAGACTGAGTCCTACCCACCCCGCCGTCTCCGCAAGCTCCGACGGCTTGCCATCCCCGAAGCCATTCCGACAGTAGGAGTCTCGATGACCACCGCCGATGCGGTCACATTCTGGAACGGCGTATATGCCGACCGGCCAGCACCCGCGGACCCGCGCCCGAATGTTCTTCTCGCCGAGACGGTTCCGGATGTGTCACCCGGGGACGCACTGGACCTCGGCTGCGGCGACGGCGGCGACGCGTTGTGGCTGGCCCAGCGCGGTTGGCGGGTGACCGCCGTCGACATCTCGGCCGTGGCGATCGAGCGGCTCGCCGGCCTCGCCCGCGCGCAGGGCTTGGACGACCGGATCGCCGGCGAGCGGCACGACCTGCGCGAGTCCTTTCCCGCGGGGCGGTTCGACCTGGTCTCCGCTCACTACCTGCACACCCCGTTCGACTTCGACAGAGTCGCCGTCCTGCGCCTGGCCGCCCACGCGTTGCGGCCGGGTGGGCGGCTGCTGGTCGTCGACCACGGCTCGACCGCGCCCTGGTCGTGGAATCAGGATCCCGATGTCCGGTATCCGTCCCCGCACGAGGTCGCGGCCGGAATCGACCTGGACCCTGCGACGTGGACGGTCGAGCGCGCCGACGCGCCCCGCCGTAGCGCGACGGGCCCGGACGGGCGCATCGCCCAGGTCACCGACCACGTCCTGCTCATCCGCCGCACCGCCTGACCCCCACCCGAGAAGGAGATCACCGTGCCGACCACCAAGCGCCGCAACGACACTCCGCCGCCCCAGACCGAAAGCAGCGAGGCCGAGGTGCTGCGCGGCTTTCTCGACTATCTGCGGGCCGCGATCGCCGCGAAGGTCGAGGGCGCCCCCGAACCGCAGGTGCGAACGGCCGCGGTGGCGTCGGGTACGAACCTGCTCGGCCTGCTCCGGCATCTCACCTTCGTCGAGCGCTCGATGTTCCTCGGGGACCGGGTCACCAACTGGCAGGCGACGTTTCAGGCCGCACCGACCGACACCGTGGCCGACGTCGTAGCCAGCTATCGCGAGGCGGTCGAGCGGGCCAACGAAATACTCGACGGCTGCACCGATCTCGGCGCACCGGTTCCGCGGCCGGGCCGTCCCGCTCCCAGCCTCCGCTGGGCGCTCACGCACATGATCGAGGAGACCGGCCGTCACGCGGGCCACGCGGACATCCTCCGCGAACTGATCGACGGCACGACCGGCCGCTGACACCACCCAGGACAGGACAACATGATCACCGCAACCCGGCCGCACGGCTTGCTCCGCGCCACGCGCGCGGTCGCCACCATCGCACTCGCGATCCTGCTCATGATGGGGACCGCGGCCTGCTCCACGACAATCCCCGCCGTCCCCTCCTACGCCGCCGCAACGCACGGGGATCCCAAGTTCGAGAACGCTTTTCAGCACAAGTTCGTCGACGTCGACGGCGTTCGTCTGCATTATGTGACCGGCGGTAGCGGCTCGCCGGTGGTGCTGATCCACGGCTGGCCACAGACCTGGTACGGCTGGTGGCCGATCATGCCCGCACTCGCCGAACACCACACCGTCTATGCCGTCGACCTCCCCGGGCTGGGCGACAGCACCGGCGCACCGACCGGCTACGACAAGGCCACCCTCGCGCGGTACGTGCACGCCCTGATCGCCGATCGGCTCGGCGTGCGAGATGCCCGCGTTGTCGGACACGACTTCGGGGCCGCCGTCGCCTTCGAGTACGCCGCCCAGTTCCCTGCCGATACCGCACGTCTCGGCTACCTCGACCTACCGCTGCCCGGCCCCGCGATCGATGCACGCACCTACCGCTCATTGAGCTGGCACATCGCCTTCCACTCCCAGCGGCGGGTGCCCGAAGCGGTCGTCGGCGACCACGTCCGCGAGTACCTGGCCATGTTCTACCCGCAGGTTTCCTTCGGCGGCACGGCATTCGGCGGCACCTCGCAGCGGTCCCCGTTCACCGACGCCGAGATCGATGAATTCGCACGCACTTACAGTCGGCCCGAGGCCCTGTCGGGCGGCTTCGAGCTCTACCGCGCCCTCGACACCGACGTCCGCGACACCGCAGCAGCAGCGCCGACACCTGTCCCGACCCTGCTCATGACCGCCCAGGGGCAACTCGACGCAGTCCGAGCCACCATCTCCCCGCGCCTGACCAACATCGCGCGAGCCGTGGACGTCCCGCACGCGGGGCACTGGCTCGTCGAGGAGAATCCCCAGTTCGTCACCGCGGAACTCGAGCACTTCCTCGACTGACGACGCCCGGTCCGGGTGGCAACTACGTCGCGTCAGCGGACAGATGTGGCGGCAGGGCCGCGCGAGCCACAGTGGAATCCGCGCAACATGCCCGGCCGTTCATCGAAAGGACCGTGACATGACCGACATCCGATGCCCCCGGATGCGCCACGCCGCCCGCGCGTTCGCAGCTATCACGGCCGAAGTCGCCGCCGGGCCCGAAGGAATTCGACTGCGGGGCGGGGTTTCCGCTGCCTCGCACCCGGCGACCAAAGGCTCGACAAGTCGATGACCGCCTGTCCGACAGCGTATCTCGCGTCACAGCCGGTGGTCGATAGTGCCGAATACGGGATACCGGTGCTCGGCGGATGGCTCGACAGCTCGATCAGCGCAGGTGTGGCTCTACCACGGGACGGTCCGGCCGTGCCGATCCAGGAACTGCAGGCCGGGTGCGCCGGCCTGGGTCTCGAGGACATCGGCGACGGCCGGGATGCTCTCCTGCGGGGTGAGAGGCGCGTCGGGTCCGCCGAGCCGGGTCCGGTTGTGGCCGGGGTCGATGAGCAGTTTGGTGTGTCCGTCGCCGGTATGGCGGGTGGCGTAGCTGCGCATCAGCTGGTTGAGCGCGGCCTTGCTGGCCTTGTAGAGCTCATAGCCGTCCTCGGTGTTCCGCGAGATGCTGCCCTGCTCGGAGGACATGACCGCGACGGTTCCGCCGGGCACGACGAGCCCGCGCAGGGCCTCGAGGACGCGCAACGGGCTCAGTGCGTTGGTGATCATCACTTCGGCGAACATGTCGGTGGGGACCTCATCGATCGGCAGATTGCCGCGGTCGATGGCGGCGTTGACGAAGAGTAGGTCGAGTCGGTGCCCGTCCAGTCGCTCGCGCAGCGCGGCCACCTGTTCGGAGCTGGTCATCTCCAGCGTTTCGATATGCAGCCGTCCATGGGAGGCGTCGGAATTCACTGGCAGCTCGCCGCCGCCGCGGCGCGTGGTGGCGATGACTCGCCAGCCGCGTCGAACGAGCTCGCCGGCCAGGACAAGGCCCAAGCCTCTGGAGGCCCCGATGACGAGCGCTTGACGGGGGGACGTGGTGGTCATTATCTGCTCCTACCTGAGGAAATATTAAATAGACGCAACGTTGCGTCTAGACAATATCATTACGCCGCTGACCGGTCGCGGCATCGCCGACCGGTAAGGTGACCCCATGCCCGCCCCGGACTCCCAGCCCAGGACGCGCTCGGGCAACCGTCGCGACGAGGCTGCGCGGCTGGCCGTGCTGCATGCCGCGGACGATCTGGTCGTCGAGCACGGCTTCGGCGCCCTGACCATCGAGGCGATTGCGCGTCGTGCCGGCGTCGCCAAGCAGACGATCTACCGCTGGTGGCCCTCGAAGGTCGAGATCCTGCTCGACACGCTCATCGAAGACAGCGACAAGCACCTCCCCGTCCCAACGGATAAGCCCACAGCAGAAAACATCCGCGCGTACATCCGCGGCTTCGCCCGATTCCTCACCCGCGAGCCTGCCGGCAAGGTCCTGCTCGCACTCATTGCCGAGGCGCAGCACAATCCCGGCACGGCCGAGAGCTTCCACACGCGCTATCTCGATCCGCGCCGCGCTCTAGAACGCGACATGCTCACGCGCGCAATCGCCGCCGGTGAGATCTCGCCCGAACTCGGCCTCGACGCCACTCTCGATGCCCTGCTCGGCCCGCTCGTCTATTGCGCTCTGACCGGGGCGAGCATCCCTCGTGCGCTCACCAGCCGCCTGGTCGAGGACCTGCTGAAACCCCTGCTTTCAGCTCCTCCCAAGTGAGACGGTGCCCTCTCGTTCCCATTGGCTATCGCGCTCGTACCGCACGTTATTCAGCTTCCAGCGCTTGCCGAAGTCGGCGCTTCGCTGTGCGCGTACAAGCCCATTGCATGCCTTGTCCACTGCGACACGGAACATCCGCACATGCCACGGGGCGCGCCGGTTAGCCGTGCGAGATGCGCTGCGGCACAAAAGATATCCGGTCATGGCTCGTAGCCGATTACCGCGCGTTGAACGGTGCTGGTGGCTGGCGCGGTCGAGGGACGCGGGTGGGTCAGTGAGTTGTTCGTGGACCGGCACGATTTGCGGGTGCATCGAGTAGTCGGTCCAGGTGGGTGCGCGACCAATCGCACAGCGCGTGGATCGCGTCCACAAGCCTTGTTCCGGCCTCGGTAAGGGAGTAATCGACGCGAGGATTGGCGGTACCGTGGTCGTATCGGGCTATGAGACCATGGTTTTCGAGCTCGCGCAGGGTCTGCGTGAGCATCTTGTAGCTGATGCCGTCGACTGCGCGATGCAGCTCACGGAAGCGGCGGCGGCCCGCACCGATCTCCTCCAAGACCTGTAGGCCCCACTTCGTCGACACCACGGCGAACACCCGCAGTGCGATATCGCGTGCGCGCTGCTCTTCGTCGTCGTCGCCGAGCATCGGGAACCACCGCTCACTTTCAAGTGCGTACTGCTGCCGCCGATAACTTCACCGTAGCGTCTCGGACATGCAGATCCTGAAGACCTAGGCCCGCTTGTTCGTCGCTGACCTCGACACTGCCCTGCCGATCTACGAGGGTATCGTCGGTGCCCCAACGGATCTGCGGTTCAGCTTCGAGCAGACGGAGATCGCGGCGGTCGGCGATTTTCTGCTGATCGCGGGCTCACCCGAACATATCGACCGCTATCGCTCGACAGTCGGGCCGGTGATCGTCGATGACCTCGACCAGTTGATCACTCAACTCACGGCATCAGAAGCCGCCGTGACCGGTGGGCCGTTCACCAGCGAAACCGGTCGATTCGCCTACCTTCGCCACCCTGATGGGACAGATGTCGAATACGTCGAATGGTCGCCGCAGGTGCGGACCCGCGTGCTCGGCTGAGCTCGGGGCGGCCGAGCAGGGGGACCTACTCCTTTATGAGTTGGTTGAGGCGGTCCCAGGCCGGGGAGGTGGCGCCGGGCTGGGACTGGGCGGCCAGCCGGGCGATGCTGGGATTGTGGACCGGGCGGGGTTCGGAGTTGGTTTGGTGGGTGGCGAACCAGGTTCGGGTGCGTTCGGCCAGGGCGGGGAGGCGGGGGTCGGTGGGGGACCAGTTGTAGGCGGCGTCGTAGTCGAGGTAGAGGGCGCGGACTTCGGGGTGGGTTATGAGTTCACGTTTTTCGGCGAGCCAGACCGTGGCGTCTTCGGGGGAGGCTGTTTGCATGAGGATCCAGCCGTCGCGTTCGAGCTGTATGCGGTGTTCGCTGATGCCGAGTTCGCGTAGGTCGTCGAGGTAGTCGGCGACTTCGGGGGAGACGAAAAGGCGGTCGCCGCCGCGCAGTTGGGTGAGGTGTTCGCGGGTTCGCCGCAGCTGCGCTATGCGGTCTTCGAGGTTGTGGTCGATTTCGGCGATGGCGGCGGTGAGCGCGTCCGGGTCGGCATCGAGGAGCTCTTTGATGCGGGCCAGTGGTACGCCCGCATCGGCGAGGGTTCTGATCTTGACGAGGTCGATGGCGTGCTGGGCGGTGTAGCGCCGGTAGCCGGACGAGTCGCGGTCGGGCTCGGCGAGCAGACCGCGCTCGTGATAGTGGCGGATGGTCTTGGTGGTCACTCCGGCGTAGTCCGCGAGCCGGCCGATCGTGATCATGCTGGATATCCTTGCACCGGCGGTTGGATCATTCCGAATGGTCGCGTCGGGTCAGGCGGCCGCCGCCGTTGCGCAAGCGCGCTCGGCCGTCGCGGATGTCGTGATAGGAGACGAGCAGTAGGCGCAGGTATCCGTCGAAGGTCTCCAGTGGGTATCCGGCGGGTGCGAAGAGACCGGGTCGGATCGGCACGTAGCGCTGCGGCGGGGCGGCGGTCGTACCGCCGGCGAACTCGGTGAAGATGTGCCGCTGCGATTCGTCGGCGGGTTCGTAGGTCATCCGTTCCTCGAGCTGGCCGTCGACAATGCTGACGTCGATGCGGAGCTGGTTGGAACGGTAGGTGCCCACATAGGGGGTGAGGTCGACGTCGGGCTCCGATTCGGTTATCAGAGTGGGGATCTGGATGCCGAGGTGCTCGCGCAGCAGCCACTGCAGGATCTGGTCCTGCAGCATGATCGCCCCGGAGGTATTGCCGAAGGCGGTGAAGACCAGGTCGTGTTCGGGCACGACACACAGGATGGACACGCCGCCCGGCGATGCGCCCGACATGGCCAGGACGGTGGTGTCGCCGAACGGATACCGCACCCAGCCCAGGCCCATCGGGGGGACGTTCGGGGTGGCCATATCGTGGGAGACCTGTTGCATCAGCGCGGCCGACTCCGATGACAGGACGCGCGTGCCGGATGGGGAAACGCCGCCCGCGAGGTGGGTGCGCCCGAAGGCGAGCAGGTCGGCGATGGTGCCGATTGGCGTGCCGCCCGCTGGTCCCCAGGTGTCGGGCAGCATGAACATGCGAGTCGGCCTGGCCGCCATGGTTTCCGGGTCCGGGAAGTGGCCGATCGCGGTGCTGCGCAGGATGGCCTGCTCGGCCGAGGTGCTGGAGTCCTTCATGCCGACGGGTGCGTAGATATCGCGCTCGAGCAGATCCGGGAAGGCCAGCCCGGTCACCACTTCGAGCAGACGGCCGGCAACGATCATGCCGCCATTGGAGTAGCTGAGCTGCTCGCCGGGTTCGAACAGGGTGCCGCAGTTGCTCGCGAGTCCGTTGACGTAGGTCCGCAGGGCGTCGCGGCCCTTGGCATCGGGGAAGAACAGATCCGCATCGATGCCATTGGTGTGCGAGATCAGGTGCCGGACCAGGATCTTGTCCGCGCCCGATGCGGTCAGGGCGAATTCGGGAAGGTACTGCACGACCGGAGTCTCGAGGTTCAAGAGCCCGCGCTCGACCTGCCGCAGGACCAGCGTGGTGGTGAGGACCTTGGTGACCGAGCCGAACAGGAATCCGGTGTGCTCGAGCATCGGTGCGCCGGTGGCAAGGTTCGCGGTGCCGTGCGCGATGACGATCTGCTGGTCGGCGTGGTAGACGCCAGCGACGAATCCGGGGATGCTATTGGATTCGCAGTAGGCGGCGGCCTGTTCGCGGATCCGGGCTTCGACGAGATGCAGTGCGTTGTTCATGCGAACCATCGTCGAACCTTGCCCCAGGGGCAAGGTCAAGCCTTAAGCCTCTGTTCATCCGGTACGGCGCCTCGCCGCCATCGGTAGCCCGGTATCCGGGCATGGGCCGACACGGTGGACGTTGAGCGCCTACGCTGGTGGATGTCGTTGTAGTCCAAGGCATCACGATGCCTCGCCGGAACCGGAGCGCCGGGTGGACGCAAGAATTATCGGCACCGTGATGCCGGTCCGCGAGGTTTTGCTCACCCCGGGTGAGGGGCTGGTCGCCGAGGCCGGGCAGTTGTCCTGGATGACCGACTCGATCCGGCTGCACACCTCATCTCGGCTGTCGAGTTCGGGCGGACTCTTGGGGGCGGTCAAACGCGCCGCCGCCGGGGCAGGCTGGTACATGACCGAATACACCGCGTCCAAGTATCCGGGCCGGGTCGCATTCGCGGCGAAACTGCCCGGCCAGATCCTGCCCATCGGACTGGAACCCGGCACCGAGTATCTGGTGCATCGACACGGATTCCTGTGCGGCACCGACGATGTGCGCGTCACGCTGAGCTTTCAACGCCGCCTCGGCGCCGGGATCTTCGGCGGCGCCGGGTTCACCCTGCAGCGCTCGAGCGGCACCGGGCACGCCTGGGTCGAGTTGTCCGGCGAAGTGGTGCAATACACTCTCGCACCCGGTGAAACGCTGCGCGTGCATCCCGGCCACGTCGGAATGTTCGACGCCACTGTGGGATTCGATATCACCCTGCTGCGCGGCATCCGCAATATTCTCTTCGGCGGTGATGGCCTGTTCCTTGCCGCGCTCACCGGCCCCGGACGCGTCTGGCTGCAATCACTGACCATCAGCAACCTCGCGCACGCCCTGACGCCATACCTCTCGCAGCCCAACGCGAACTGACCAGGGGGCGAACCGGAAAACGGATCTCGGGCCCGGTGGCCGCGCCGACAGCCGAGTCCGCAGTGTGCACGTTACGGGTTTGCGACCGGGGTCAGGCAGCTGGCCGGAGGGTCGACGAGCACGCAGATCGCTGGGCCGCGGGTGGGACGATAGTCGGCGGGCAGACCGCCCGCGGCAATGATCTGGGTGTAGGTGCCGACCGCATCGGTCGGGCGGCGAGTGAGAGTCGGGTCGGTGCGCACATCCACGGTGTAGAGGCCGAATCGTGGTGTGTAGCTGCCCCATTCGTAGTTGTCGGTGAGGCTCCAGTAGTTGTAGCCGATGACGTTCATGCCATCGGCAACAGCGCGCTGGATCCAGTAGATGGTGTCGCGAAGGTGATCGCTGCGGGTGTAGCCGTCGGCTCGGGGCATGCCGTTTTCGGTGGCCATACCGTTCTCGACGACGTAGAGCGGTTTGTTCGGAAAACGGCGCGAATAGTACTGCAGCGCATAGTAGATGCCCTCGGTGCGCACCGGCAGCTCCCAGATGCGCTGTCCGGGCAGCTCCGGCATCGCCGATCCGACGGCTCGGGTGATGGAACTCAGCAGCGACTGCACCGGATCGTAGGCGGAGTAGTAATCGACGCCCACGTAGTCGAGCCGGTCCGCGATGCGATCGATCAACCCGCCGTTGACCTGAGCCTCAGAGCCGGCCACATAGCCGACGTTGCTGGTCACCTGGGCGCCGGGCTGGATCCGGTGGATGTAGTCGTAGATGGCGTTGTGGGCCTGTGTGACCCGATCGAGCATCTCGTCCGCATTCGCGGCGCCCCGGCGGGTCTCGTGCACGATGTAGGCGACCGGCTCGTTCACGGTGACCCACAGTGGATTCCGGGATGCATAGCGATCGACGACCGTGCGCATATTGGCCAGCCAATCCCCGACCATGCCCGGGTTGCCCCAGCCGCCGCGGTCGGCGGCCCAACCGGGATAGACCCAGTGGTCCAGCGTGATCATCGGTCGCATCCCGGCCTGCACGATCTTTGCGATCACCGCGTCGTAGAAGCCGAACGCGGCGGCATCCCAGGCGCCCGGCGCGGGCTGCACACGAGCCCATTCGATCCCGATGCGGAACACCTTCACACCCAGCGCGGCCGCCGAGTCGATGTCGGCGGCGTATCGGTCGTAGAAGTCGACCGAATCGTGTAATTCGTCGGCGCCGGAGTTCGCGATGTACCGCGTCCAATTGCTGTCGGGCGCATGGCCTTCGGACTGGAATCCGGAGGACGCGACACCCCAGAGGAAATCCGGGTCCAACACCGGCAGGGCGGTGTTCGACCGGATCGGCGCGATGGCCGAGGAGTGCGTGCACAGCAACAATGTCGACGCGGCGGCGGCGAGCGCGGCCAGGACGTACCGATGGAACCGGGATCGCATCAACTCAGGTTAACTCGATCACCGTCAGCGATGGACAGATCATGAATGTTGGGCGACAAAACCCGGTGCGGCCATCCGTTTGCCTTTGATCCGTTGGGGTTTCGTATCGACGCGTTCGACCGGTCCGTTGTCCTTTGCCGGATGATGGCGCGGGAGAGAGTGATTCGCGCTGTCCCCGCCGACTCGGCCGGGGTCGTCGGTGGTTGCCTGGGGCGCCACGGGGATACGAACAGCGCCGTCGAGGGACAGATGAAAGCGATCAGGAATCGAGAAGCGCTGGCTATCGGGCGGAAAATAACGTTACTGCCATGAACATCACCATTGAACAGGCCGCTATCGAATCCGTCATCCTCGAGGCGCCCGACGCCGCGGCCGCCGCGGCTTTCTACGCCGCCGCATTCGGTCTCGGCGACAGGCTGCAGATGCGCAGTTCCGAGACGCCGACCAGCGGCTTTCGGGGCTTCATCCTGTCGCTCGTGGTATCGCAGCCGAGTACCGTCGACAGCCTCATCGGTACCGCTGTCGAGGCGGGTGCGACGACACTGAAGCAGGCCAAGAAGAGCTTCTGGGGGTATGGCGGCGTCGTGCAGGCTCCGGACGGGGCGATTTGGAAGATCGCGACGTCGGCCAAGAAGGACACCGGTCCGGCCACCCGCGAGATCGACGATTTCGTGGTCCTGCTCGGGGTCGACAATGTCAAGGCGACCAAGCAGTTCTACGTCGATCGCGGATTGACCGTTGCGAAGAGTTTCGGCAGCAAGTATGTCGAGTTCGATGCGGCGCCGTCGTCGGTCAAGTTGGCGCTGTACGGGCGGCGGGCCGCTGCCAAGGATGCGGGCGTTCCCGCGGAGGGCACCGGGGCGCACCGGATCGTCATCGGCGGTGGTATCGGGCCCTGCACCGACCCGGACGGGTTCGCATGGGAGGTCGCACCGGCCTGAGGCCGGTCGGGCGGGGAACGATTGCGCGCGCATCCTCACTTGGCGTCCCAATAGCACTGCACCACCGCTGTCGTGAACGGGAACCGCACCGGTGTCGGCCCGAAGGCGATTCGGCCCGCGTTCTGCGCTGCGGTTGCGATCATTTCGGCGACCGTCGCGGCTTCCTCGGCCGGGCAGTGCACGATTACCTCGTCGTGTTGGAAGAAGACCAGTTCGGCGCGGAGCCCGGCGCGAGTCATCGCATGACGCACACCCGCCAGTAGCAGCAGGGCCCAGTCGGCGGCGCTGCCCTGCACCACGAAATTACGGGTGAAGCGACCGCGGGCGCGCGTTGCGGAGGTGTTGCCATACTCGCCGAGCTGCTCCTCCTCGTGGGATGGGTCGGGCGATGCGACGGAGGCCGGCGGGCAGGTGCGCCCCAGCCAGGTACGCACCAGGCGGCCCTCCTCGCCGGCGCGAGCCGCGTCGTCGACATACGCCATCGCGGCCGGATAGCGTCGGCGGAGTTCGGCCATGTGGGTGCGGGCATCGCCGGAGGTCTGGCCGTAAATGGCGCCGAGCAGGGCGATTTTGGCCTGGGCGCGGTCGCCGCCGAAGACACTCTCCGCCAGCGCCGCATACAGGTCTTCGTCGCGACCGGCCACCTGCATCAATCCCGGGTCGCGGGAGATCGCGGCGAGTACTCGCGGTTCCATTTGGTCGGCGTCGGCGACTACCAGACGCCATCCCGGGTCCGCGCGTATCGCCTGGCGGATCACTTTGGGGATCTGCAGGGCGCCGCCGCCGTTGGTGGTCCAGCGGCCGGAAACCGTTGCGCCGGGCAGGTATTCGGGACGAAAGCGGCCGCCGTGTACCCACTGCTCGAGCCAGGACCAACCGTGGGCGGTGTACAAGCGGTACAGCGATTTGTAGGCGAGCAATGGCGCTACCGCGGGGTGATCGATCTGCTGGAGCTCCCATTTTCGGGTGGAGGACAATGAGATTCCGGTGCGGGCGAAGGCTCGAATGATGTCGTTGGGCAGGTCCGGCCGGACCCGCACACCTGCCCCGAAGGCGTGCGACACTTCGTCGGCCAACTCCGCCATCCGGCGCGGCTCCAGCCCGCCGGGAAAGCGTTCACCCAGTAGCTTGTCCAGCAACTCGCGATGGACGTCGGCGCGCCAGGGTATCCCGGCTCGGGACATCTCGGTGGCAACCAGCATGCCCGCCGATTCGGCGGCGAGCAGCAGCCGCATGCGTTCCGGATTTTCGGTCTTCGCCGTACGCGCCAGCTGGTCCGCGTAGACCTCGAGTAGGGCGTCGAACTCGTCCGTGCCGGGTGGCAGCGGTACCGGGCCGGAATCGAATAGTGACGGCTGGGTCTGCGCGGCGCGTGCGGGCGCATCCGGTGGGACGGGCAGGTTGTGCAGTCGCGCCCAGGCGGCCGCCAGCGAGTGGGCCTGGCCCGACTGGCCCTGCTCATGGCCGATCAGCAGAGCCTCCGCGGCCTGCACGTCGTAGCAGCGCTCGACCGGCACGCCGACCCCGAGCAACGGTCGATAGATCTCGGCCGTGGATCGCCAGACCCAGCGCTCGACTTCGGGGCGCGTGCGTACGGCCTCGGCCAGTGATGGCTCGTGTAGCACTGGTCCGGCGGGTCGACCGTCCTGATCGAGCGGACACAGACGGGCACCTCCGTCGTCTGTTTCCGTCACCGCCCATCGCACGTCCCCGAGTCTTGCATCGGCATCCGACATCCACCTCGAACCGACTCGGCAATCCCTCGGTCATCCTGTGTCGACGTCGATACGAAGCGCCGTGGACCCGAGGGCAGTGTGCATCGAAGTCCTTTGCGGTGCAACGCAATCGGCGTACCGACGGATGAGTAGGGGATTGAGTAGTTCGGTCGATGTCGAGGGTGCTGCCCGGCTCGTACCTTTTCGGCATGACTAATTCTCAGCGGGTGATCAGAGCAGTTTTCGCAGTGGTGATCGCGGCGGCCGTGCCCATGGGGTTCGCTGGATCGGCGCAGGCGGAGGAGTCGTTCACGTGGGAGTGGAAGCACGATCGGCACGCCGGAGACTGCACTATGTTCGCCGGAGCCAAGTGGACGTTGAACGATAAAGGGAAGGCCGAATTCGAGGCTGTCGTGACGAGCGGGAGCAATTTCGACGCCTGGCTGATGTGGGTGCAACTGCGGGACGAGCAGGGCAATGTGCTGGGGTGGATGCGCAACGCCGATCGGTTCCTGCCGGATCCGGGGGACCGCCGCAAGTTCGTGATGGGCCTGGACGATAAATCCCAGCGATACGTGTGGACCGCGCACGGCGAGTTCGACAGCGTGCTGTGGCCGAAGGTCAGCCAACTGCATCTCGACGATCGTTGCTGACCCATTCGACCACGGCACCGGGCGCAGGTAGATCCCCATCGATTCGCCTGGCAAATTGGCGTAGTCCATTACCCGTGTCCGCGTGCTCGACTCGGCGCAAACTCGGAGATAACACCGCGGCTGGCTGGGAGGAGGTGCCGCGTGCTCGACTCTGCTGCCACGGCATTGCCCGGGGGTCCTGGACTGCAGCGGCCCCGGTTGCTGCGCCGGATGGCGAACGCCGACGTCACGGTGGTCATTGCGCCAGCGGGTTCCGGTAAGACGCACCTGCTCCAGCAGTACGCCGCGGTCGGTGGTGAGCCGGTGGCCTGGTGTCGGGCCGATCCGGACGATGTCGACGCCGATCGCTTCCTGCGGCGGCTGCGAGCGGCGGCGGACAACGACCCGCGAACCCTGATCGTGGATGATTTCCACTTCGTCGTCGGCGGACCGGCCGAGTCGGCTTTCGAGCGGTTCGCATTGTCCGGCTCGCAACGCGTGCGCGTCGTGCTCGGCTCCCGGGTCCGTCCCAGCATCAATCTGATGCGCGCCGAAATCGGCCGGGTGACAGTTCTTTCCGGGGATGATCTGCGGTTCCGCTCCTGGGAGGTCGAGGAGCTGTTCGCGGATGTCTACGGCCGTCGCCTGCCGCCGGACGAGGCGGCGGCGCTGTCGCGGTTCACCGACGGCTGGGCGGCGGGGCTGCACCTGTTCCACCTCGGCACGCAGACGCTCGGCGCGGGTGCCCGGCGCGCGGCGATCCGCGCGCTGAGTGGTAGAGCGCGCTATCTACAGGGCTATCTCGCCCGCACCGTACTCGGTGAGCTGCCCGCCGAATTATGTGAATTCTTGCGGCGCACCCATGTTTTCGAGACGCTGACCGCCGAGCGCTGCGACCGCCTGCTCGGTCGAAGCGATTCCGCGGCGCTACTGGCCGAGCTGGAGCGGCGCCAGGCGCTGACCAGTTCGGACGATGACGGTCACAGTTTCCGCTACCACGAGGTGCTGCGTCAGCATCTGGCGTCGGCGCTGCGCGAGGAACTCGGCGCGGCCGAGGCGACCCGCTGGTGCCGGAAGGCCGCGACCCAACTCGAGGACGAGCACGCGTATCCGGAGGCGGCGCGGCTGTTCGCGCGCGCGGAACACTGGACCGAGGTGGTCAGGCTGCTGAATACCTATGGGGGACGGGTGGTCGGCGATCCGCAGAGCCCGGTGTGGTGTGCGGGGCTGCCGACATCGGTGGTCGAGCAGGATCCGTGGCTGTCGCTGGCGACCGCGCGTCGGGAGGTGGCGGCCGGAAGTCTGCGGCGGGGGTCGCAGCGGTATCGGCATGCCGAGCGGTTGTTCTCCGAGCCCGAGCTGCGTGCAGCGGCGGCACGGGAACGGCGGCTCGTCGATATCTGGCTGGCCGCCGCGCCCCAGGCCGAACTGCACTGGCTCGATCGGATTCGTGCGGCGTCGATGCGTCGTCCACTGGACTATGTCGACTATGACATCGGTTGTGCCGGTGATGCTTTCGCGCAGATCTGCGCGCTTGTGCTGGCCGGTCATGTGCGCCGGGCCGATCAGCGCGCCCAACTGTCGGTCGGCGACGCGGCGGACCCGATACTCGAGCTGTGGACGCAGTTCGTCGGCATGCTCGCGGCCATGGTCTGCGGTGAGAACATCGGCACGCGGATCGAGCAGCTGGCGGCCGAAGCCGAATGCCTCGGCGCGACCGTCGTGATGCGGCAGTGCCGTGTGTTGTCGCAGCTCGGCGCTGCTGCCAAGGTCATTGCGGAATGCGATGCCGCGGGCGATCAATGGGGAGCCGTGCTGGCGGCCGCGGTGGCCGCGTATGGGGCGCTGGTGGCGGGCGAGTCGTCCATGCCGCTGTGGCAGGCGGTTGCCGAACGGTGCGCCCGGCTGCGGGCCGATACGCCGAAGGCGTGGGCGCTGGCGTTCGAGGCATTGGCGGCCGCGGCCGAAGGCGCGGGTGCTGCCGAAAGCAAGGCGATCCGCGCCGAGGCATTCGCCCGGACGACCGGCGTCCCCGGTGCCCGCGCCATCGCCCTGCTCGCCAATGCCGCCCGGACCGATAATGTCGCCGCCACCCCATTCGCCGCCGCCCCATTCGCCGCCGCCCGCGCACTCGCCGCAGAGATCGGGATGCCGCTACCGCAGACACTCGTCGACCGCGTCAGCGATGCGGAGCCACCGACGAACCCTCCTGTGGTGCTGCCGATTTCGGACGGTGCGGTGCTGCGATTGCGCTGTCTGGGCACCTTCGTCATCGAGGTCGACGGCACCGAATTGGATCCGCGGACGCTGCGGCCACGGGCGGCAGCGACTCTGCGATATCTGTCGATGCGGGCCGGGCGGTGGGTGCATCGCGACGACCTGGCCGCGGCACTGTGGCCGGATCTTCCCGCGACGCAGGCACGGCAGAGCCTGCAGGTGAGCGTGTCGGCGGTGCGGGGCTTTCTCGAGCCCGGCACCGGCCGCGGCAAGTGGACGCTGCTGATGCGGCGGGACGAGACGTATTCGCTGGTCCTGCAGGGTCGTAGCGCCGCCGATGTGGTCACCTTCGAGACATCGCTCGAGACCGCCCGATGCGCACTGCAGGTCGGCGACGAGGACCGGGCATACAGTGCGCTCACGACGGCGCTGGCCGAATACCGCGGCGAACTCCTTCCTGCCGATGGGGCCGCCGAATGGGTGGTGGCCGAACGCGATCGACTTCGAACGCAGGCGTCCCTGGCCGGTGTCACCCTCGCCGAATTCGAATTGGGTCGCGGTCGGGCTGGCGCCGCGATCGATGCGCTGCGACACAGCCTCGGCATAGACCCCTATCTGGATCGCGCCTGGCGCCTGCTGATTTCGGCCTATCAGCGCGCGGACGATCTGGCCGCCGCGGAGCGCGCTCGCCGCGATTACGCCAAGATGCTCGCCGAATTGGGCGTCCACACCACGAATTCGGTCACCGTCCTTGCCGGGCCAGCTCGAACGGGATATGCGCCGGGCACATCGCCTCGACCGCGCGTGCGATCCGCTGCCGGGTGACCGTATCCCAGCGGTCGGCGGGTACCAGCACGACCAGGCGCGGCACCGGCTCACCCGGTGCGGTCGTATCGGGAGTGCGCGACCACCGCGCGCCACCGCTTTCCACCACCTCCACCTCGCAGTCGCAGACCCTGCGGATGTGCTCCCGCAACGCCGCGACACCGCCGCGGCGGGCGTGCAGGCCGACCGCGGCCGCGACAACGGCACGCAACCGATTCGGCGGCCACTGTTCATCGGTATCGGCATCGACCCAGCCCGCCAGCCAGCCGAGGAAGTCGGCGGGGGCGAGCGCGGGATCGATATAGGTGTAGAGGGCGTCGAGAGTGATGAAGACCGGGGCGAGGACATCGTCCATTCCGGCCGTCCACCGCTGGACGAACGGATCGTCCAGGTAGATGCCGGGCAGGAATTCGCCGAGCGGATGCGCCGACGGCAGTCCGGCGACGGTGCCTCTCATGACGTCACCTTGATCTGATGCTCGAAGGAGTACACCAACCCGTTGGGCGGCAAGGCGATTCGCTGAGTGGCCTCACCGCGCGTTCCATTGATCGGATCGGCGGGATAGAGCCGCAGGTCGTCGATCTGCTCGACGCCCTCGACTGCCTGCAGTACCGCGTACAGCTCGCCGGCCTGCACCGCTCTGCCGAGCGGCCAGCCCTGGCCGCTCGGGCCCGCTGTCACCGGGTGCAGATAGCTGTTGAGCGCTCGGATCGCACCGGCACGGACCCGGCCCGGATCGCTGGTCGCGCGGGCGCGCACCGCGCAGACCACGGTCACCCCGCGGTAGCGCGGCGGTTCGACGACCAGGCGGGCGCCGATCATCCGCCGTTCGTCCAGATACGAGACGACGCGCTGGAGCAGCTCATCGGAGGGCTGCAGCCGCTCGAACGGCACCGTCGCCGCCTCGTCGCTATCGATCTCCGGAACGATCAACACCCGAACCACCGCCGCGTCCTGACCTGTGCCCGCAAGGCAATGGGCGCGCGCGACGCGCGGTGAGGAAGCTAATGCGAGTAATTCGTAATCCCTTGTGGTGACGGCACGTTCGCGGGTGCGCAGCATCATCGGCGCGCGCAGTTTCGCATTCTCGACCGTCTCACCGTCCACACCGCCGGTGCCGGGTCGCCGGTTCTCGATGCGTGTCACGTAGGGCAGCGAGCTGCGCAGTGACCGGACGGCGCCGCGCGCCACATTGCCGCGACGTCCGCCGCCGGTCCGATAGACCGGCACCCGGATCGGTGCGCCCTTCGGCGGCACCGCACCATATCGGGTGATCGAGCCGTCCGGCTGGCGCACGGCGGGGCCGAAGACGATGGTGCCCGCGGCGGCGTCGAGGGTGAAGTGCCGGTCATCGGGTCGGCTCTCGCCGAAGTGTTCGACCCTGGTCCACCGTTGCCAACCATCGCCCGCGGCGACTTCGACGACGATATCCTCTTCGGGTTCGGCGACGACCGGGCGGTGCTCGAGCGGAAACTCCTGTGCCGCAACGCCTTCGGACATGCCGATGATCTCGTCGCGCACGACCTCGGCGTAGCGGGCATCGACCGTGCCGCCGATGGTGAAGGCGGAGGCGGCGAATACCCGCGGTGCGGCGGTGTACGGCGGCTGGCCGGGCCGTACCGGCACCACCCGGCAGCGCAGCCAGCCCGCCGTGCGCCGCTGAATCGGTGATGCCCGATGCGTGGGTGGCACATGCAGGACGATATCGCCGGGACGGTTGAGCCCGCCGGTCCCGTCGCGTTCGAGTTCGCAGCCGACCCAGTGGCGTCCGTCCCAGGCCTCCCACAGCAGCGGCGGTTGCCGCGGATCGACGCCGACACCCTCGACGCGGCAGTCGAATCGCAGGACAACCGCGCAGGAGGGCACCGGATTGGACAGGCCGAGGTACATCCTGTCGTCGGGGACGGGAGTGGGGGAGAAGCAGGCGAATTGCGCACCGGTGGTCAGCTCGTCGGTGCGGTCGAGCACCGGCCCGTCGGCTCCCCCGGTCGCGATCGCGGTCAGCGTGCACGGCACGATCGGCAGGTCGCGGCTGGTCGCGAAGACGACGGGTTCGATCGGCTCGCTGCGCCATTGGTCGGGTCTGCTGATGTTCTCGCGGTCGGTGGCGGTCTGCGTGCCGATGGGTACCAGCACGACCTCCTCGCGCGGTGCCGACAGCCAGAAGGTGACCGCGACGGTGGCGGCCGCCGGTGGGAACAGCCGGATCCCGAGCAACTCCAGAAACTTCAGATAGAGCCGGTCCGGCACCCGATTGAGCCGGTAGAGCAGTTGGTCGACCACCATGGCGTAGGTTTCCAGCAGGGTGACACCGGGATCGGAGACATTGTGATCGCTCCACTCCGGACAATGCTGCTGGACATAGCGTTTCGCGTCGTCCACCAGTGCCTGGAAGCTTCGGTCGTCGAGGTTGGGTGCGGGCAGCGTCATGACGCACCTTCCGACTGTTCGGCGTGCTGTGGGATGACATAGAACGGGAATACGAGGTTGCGCGGGTCGTTGCGGCCTCGGATGCTGTACCGGATATCGATGTAGAGCGTTCCGCTGTCCACATCGTCGAAGCGCACCTGCACGGTATCGATGTCGATGCGCGGCTCCCAGCGTTCCAATGCGGCCCGCACCTCGTAGACGATCTGCCCGGCGGTCGCGGCATCGGCCGGTGCGAAGGCGAATTCATGGATGGCGCAACCGAATTCGGGGCGCATCGGACGTTCGCCCGGTGCGGTGCCCAGGATCAGGCGGATGCTCTCCTTGATCTCCTGGTCCGCGCCGACCAGTGCGATGGCGCCGGTGTAGTCGGTCCGCATGGGGAAGAATGCCCATCCGGCGCCGATGAACTGTTCGGACATGGCGCTCATCCTCCGATCAGGACGGTCGGGCAGCCCATGGCGATCGGCGCGCCACACGCCGACAGATCGCCGACGCGGGCGGCGGGCATCCCGCCGATCAAAACCGTCGGGCAGCCGGGACCCGCGATCGCCGATGGTGGGTGCACGGCCGGTGGCGGAAATGAGCAGATATGCGGTGTGCCGACGGTGGCCGCGGGCATCCCGCCGATCAGCACCGTTGGCACACCGGGCGGTCCGATCACACCGGGATGCGCGGTCGGATCCGCGACGCGAGCGGCGGGTGGCATATCGACCACGTCCCTTCCGTCCTCAGTTGATCCGGACCATGGCCGCGCGCACGGTCGCGGTCGCTCCGGCGGTCAATTCCGCGGTGGCACTGCCGTTTACCGATACCGTCGCGCCCCGTACCTCGACCCCCGACGTGCTGGAGACCTTTACCGCACCGCCACCACCGTCGAGGGTGATCCCGGACTTCGCCCCGAGTGAAATGTCATTGCCGGTGAGTTTCAGTGTTCCGGTGCCCGCGTCGATCGTGACCCCCTTGCGGGCCGTGACGGTGACGGTTCCGTCGCTGTGCACGGTGATCGTCGTCTGCTGCTGGTCCAGGTCGAGCGTGAGTTTCTGATCGCCGGTCGCCACATGGACGCCCTGTGCGCCCGCCGACTGCTCACGGAATTCGACGCGGTGGCCGGTGCGGGAGACGATCGAGCGCCGGTTCACCGCGCCGCTGGTGCGGTCCACCAGATCGCCCGCACCGGACGGGGGTGTGTCGACGCCGTTGTACAGGCCGCCGATGACGTACGGACGTCGAAAGTCCCCGTGCTCGAAGGCGACGAGCACTTCGTCGCCGACCTCGGGCAGCAACAGCGCCCCGCGTTCGTGGCCCGCCCCATGCTGCACGGTCCGGGCCCACACGCTGACGAACCCTTCGGCCAGCCATGGAAAAGTGACTCGGACCCGGGCCATATTCGCCGGATCGTTGTTATCGCTGACCTGTCCGATCACCACGCCGGTGAAGGCCCCGCGCGTCGGATTCTGTGCCGCACCACTGACCAGCCCGGCGAGTGTGCGATCGCGACGGCCGCTGACAATGACGCTGGTCGTATATCCGGTCTCCGGATCGAAGGTGTGCCGGGACGCGGTCACGGTGTACTTGCCCTCGAACGGTTTACCGGCATTGGCCAGCGCGACGGCAGTCCCCGCGCGCACCTTCGGGTTGCCGCGCAGTACCGCCTCCAACTCCGTGAATCCACTCGCGACCTGTTCGGCCAATGCCTTGCAGGCGACGTCGACCTCGCCCTGGGTGCCATACGGTGCCTGCGCGCCAACAAGATTCGGTGCCTTGAACAGCTGCGCGAGCTCGTCCGGCCGCACGCCGTTCTCGGCCGTCACGGTTTTTGCCGGGGCCTCGGCGACGACGGCTCGCTTGCGCGTCACATCCCAGCCGCGCACCTGAACATTCGGCACTTGGTCGGCCGAGGTGACAATGGCCCGCAGCCGCAGGACATTCCGGCCCAGCTCCAAGACCAGCGGCTCCTCGGTCGCCTTGGCCTGGGTCCGCGGCGCGGTGCCGGCGGTGGTGGGTTTGCCGAAGTCGAGTTTGCCATCGGTGACCGCCACCTCGACGCCGGTATCGGCCGCGAGCTGGCGCAATAGCTCCCAGTCGCTGACATTGCCCTGCGAAATCTGTTCCAGGACTGGGCCACCCGCGTCGATCTTGCCGATACCGACACCGGCATTGCCCGCGATCCGGCGCGCGACATCCGCGGCCGACATGTGCTCGAAGCCGGTGACCCGGCGTCCCCGCTGCAGCCGATGCGATTTGTCGAGCCCGCGCACCGTGGTGAAGGTGCCGGTGCCGTCGAACTCCTTCTCGATCGCAGTGACCTCGGCCGAGAGCAGCGGCACCGGGGTGTTCGCCTCATTGGAGGCGACGCCGAGTTCGACCGGCGCGCCGATCGTGATATTCGCCTTCTCCAGCACAATGTTCTGCGGGTCGCGGAAGCGCAGTATGAAAAGATCTGGTGCGCTGCGATTGTCATCGACAATGCCCTGGGCGAGCAGTGCCGTGATTTCGGCGGGCAGTGGCGTTCCGGCGATGCGCACGAGGAGTTGGTTGGTGAAGTCCTTGGCGGGCATGGTCGACTACCCCAACTCTTCGGCGGCCGGGATGAGTAAGGCCGTGCCTGGCCGCAGCCGCATCGGATCATCGATATCGTTGGCCGCGGCGATGGCGCGCCAGCGGGCCGGATCGCCGTATTCGCGCCAGGCGATCGACGCGAGGGTATCGCCCGCGATGACGGTGTGCACCGTGCGTGCCGTCAGGGCGCCCGAGGTCGGATTCTGTTTGGGCTGATCGGCGGCGATCTCCTCGATGGTGACCGTCGCGGTGCCGCGAATCGGCAGGCCACCGGCGGTGAACAGGGTGTATTTCACGGCCACCGAACTCACATACGCCGTGAATCCGGTCAGCCCGCCCCAGTGGAAGATCACCCACGGCGGGCTCGACTTCTTCTTGTCGTGGCTCTCATCGGTCGGCACGCAGCAGGCGAACAGCCGCTCGACGGTATCGACCACCTTGGTGTCCTGCTGTGGGCCCGCGTCGAGAAACATTTCGAGAGTGAGTTTCGCGGGGTCGGCGCCCTTGAATTCGGGTACGCCGCTCTTCTTATTGCCCTTCTGCGCATCGCGATTCCACTTGGCGGACTTGGTGACCGACAATTCCTTGGGATTGAACTGGAAGTCGATCTGACCGCGTCGCGGGCCCGGTTGCAATGAACCCTTTTCCACCGGCGGGTCGCGCAACTCGAGAAATGCGTGCTGCAATTTCGGTCTGCCGCTACCGGATCGGGGATCACCGGTGCTGCTGGCCGCGAACGCGATGGGCGCGGGCATATCAGGCCTTTCCCGGTTCGACGAAGCCGTGGTGGGTGATCTCGATGGTCTCCACGGCGACCTTCGGTGATTCGGCGTTGAGCGAGGGACCGGTCCAGCGGACCGGCATCACGCCGAGCAGACCCCACTGCGCCACCACGGTGCCGTCGGCGGTCATGGCCCGGATCTGTCCCGTCTTCGCGCGCACACCCGTTGCGACACTGCCGAACCAGGCGGCGACCTTCGCGGTATCCGGGGTGACCGGGCGGCTCAGTTTGATGGTGGAGAACTTGATTCGGGTCGGCAGCTGCCAGACGTAGCCGTTATTGCCGCCCTCCTCGCGCTGTTCCATCACCACTTCGCAGCCGAGGCCCTCGCAGCTGTTGAACGCGCCGAGGCTCATATTGTCGATCGTCACGACGAAGCAGACGCTGACCGCGGGGTCGAGATCGGTTGGCATGACGGGTCTCCTCGGGTGTCAGCGGGTTCAGAGGGTGAGGTCGAGAGCCGTGCCCGCGCGCTCTCGGTCGAGGCGCAGTTCGGCCTTGAGTTTGCGGACGATCGGCTCGTACAGGCGGCCGACGAGAGCGTCGATATCGGTTGGCGAGGTTCCGGTTGGCGTGGCTGTCTCGTGGGTGGGAGTCGAGCCTGCGGACATGGAACCTGTCGATGCGTTGCTCGGTGGCTCAGCGGTGGGGGGTAGCAGGGACACGGTGGGTTCGGTGGTCTTCGGCGGTTCGGTGGTGGCGTCCTGCACGGATGCGGCGGCGGTCAGGGGTGGTGTCGACGCCGTTCGGTGCACTGTTCGCTGCAGTTGCATCACGGACCACACCGGCGCTTCCGGGACAGCACTCGGCATCGACCCCGGCGAGATACTGGGGAGTGTCGCGGGCGGACCACCGGCGGTAGCAGGCGCGTCGAACGGACCGGCCTCGGACGCGGTTGTGGTCGTGCGGCGAGAGAAAACGGTCGGGCTGCCGATATCGATGATGCGCTGAAGGCCGCGCGTCGTGTGTGACGGCTCCAGCGCGCCGGGACGCGGGCGAGATGCGCTGGTGCACGGTCCCGATGCGGGTGCGTTCGTCGCGGACAGGCGTTGTGCCATGGCCGGGGCGCCGACGGCGGTACTCGCACCTGCTACCGGCTGCCATTCCGCCATGCGCTGCACCATCGTGGGCAGGGCGAGCGTGCCGACTGTTCCGACAACGTGGGGGGTGGTTGTGCTCGAGGGTTCGGTGGGAGTGGGCTCCGACGCGGGGATCAGTAGAAGCGGAGCCGATGGGGTTGGCGAGTTCGTCTCGAACTTCGCTGAGCCGCCCCAGTATTCGGGGGCGACCGACTCGGTTGCGGTCCGCTGAACCGAGGTCCCGGCGCGGGGTGCGAGTGGATCTGCCGAAGGCGCAACCGGATGCCGAGTCTGGCGTTGCAGGGCGCGGGTCGCCAGTAATGGTGTGATGAAGGACGGTGACGTGGTGGATGTAACCGATTGGGCCGCACTTGATTCAAACCCGACCGTCGCGTCGGATCGCAAGCCGGACGCGAGGTGGGACTCATCCTGAGGTGTAGGCCCTTTGGCGGGTTCGGATGCGGTTCCAGGGCTTGTGTCGGGCCGGTCGGCGGACTCCCAAGCGGTGCCATGGCGTGTGGCTGCCGCAGACCATTCGGCGGACTCCGATACGGCTTGCGGGCGCGTGGTGGTCGTAGGCCATGGGGAGGGCTCGGGGGCGGCTTCAGGTCGCGGGGCGGAGCGAGGAGGTGCAGCGGGTGCTGGCATCGGGTGGCCCACCGAGATCGCCGGATCAGTTGTTCCGATGGTCGGTACCGATTGTCCGGACTCGCTTGGCGGCCCGACGATTTCGGCGAGATCGTCGCCAGCATCCGCGCGCTGGATCGTTGTCGACTCGGAGGCACCCGCGGCATCGGGCATCGTCGGCGGCAGGTCCGTCGCGGTTCGCGCGTCGGCGAATGGTTCGACTGCGCGATGGCTCGAATTCTGGGTGTCGCCGACGTGGCCGCGCTGGACAGCGGGCATTTCGGCAGGCGGCAAATATGCCCGGGCAGAATCGCTTTCGCCGGTGGACCGTTGGATGAAGGGAGCCGCTGGCGTCCAGTGCGCGGGTCCGTTGGCTTCCGGCAGAGGAGCGCCGAGTCCGAAGCGTCGCGGACGCGAGGCCGACTTCGAGGACGAGCGCTGTACCGGCATCGAGATCGAGCGCTGTACCGGCGATGACTCGGGACGCGGTGTCACCTGCGTGTGCTCAGGCGGCCGCATGTAGTCGGTCGCGGTGGGGACCGCTGGCCCATCACCGTCCGAAGTCGGCGGCAGCGACTCCGGCGATTCCGAATCATGTTGCGCCACTGACGTATCAGTGTCGGCAGTCCGATACTCCTGCGGTACGGCAGTGGCGGCCGGTGACTCCGACGTCGATGATGTCGCAGGCACAGCGGGAACCGACCGAATCTCCGGTTCGAACATCGGCCCGGCCGATACCAACTCGTTCGAAGGCTGCTCGATGCGGGCCACGGTCAGCGGATCTGCCGAGCCGGACGGTGTCGTAATGACGCGCTGCACCGGTTCGGGGGCCGCGAACTCGCGCCGCACCGGTTCAGAAGCCGCACGGTCCTGGTCCGAGTGGCGCTGCACCGCAACGGGATTGCGATCGAGACCGACCACAAGTCCGGACGGTGCCTGCGGGCTGACCGCATGCACCATCGGTCCCCGAAAGGATGGATCCTGGTGCGACACCAGTCCGTCCGCGAATCGGACCGGGCCGGTGACCAACGGTGGCGCGGCAACAACCCGCTGCACGGGCGGCATCGTCCGCCAATCACTCGGCCGCACAATAGGTTCCGGCTCACGCATCGGCTCGGCGCGCCGCCAGGGCAATAACCGTTCCCACCACCCCATCGCTGATCACCTCCCTCGGATTCGGCTATTGATGCGGTCGATCTCATCGGCGAAGCGGCGCCGATCCGGATGCTCCAGGTCGAGTATTTCGGCCAGCGGCCAATGGAAGTGGTAGGCGACGTACGAGATCTCCTGGAGCAGTGGGTCGACCCCGTACGTCGCTATTCCCCCACGCGGCTGCCCGCGAGGTCGATGGTGAATTCGTGCGCGCACTCCGGACAGGTGACCGCGGCCCGACTGTGTCCCTCGGCATTGATCCGCTGGTACAGATCCTGGAGGAAGGCCAGGTCGGAGGCGAACAGATCCTCGACAATGCCCGCGTGGATATCGGTGAGTGTGCCGAGCCGGGTGATCACCCGCGCGATCAGCACCACCGACAGATATGCGGGATTCTCCCGGACCCGATCGTCGCGCAGCGGCACCAATTCATCACGCGCGGTGGCCAATCGCATGGTGCCCGTGCGATGCACAGTCCCCGACGGATCCAGATAGCCGCGGGGCAGGACGAACGGGAATTCGGTGCGCATTGCCGGCTCCGGCGCGGACTCGGCCCGCGCGTCCACCGCCACCGCGCCGAGCCGCTCGACCCCACTGTGCACGCGCCGCATTACTCGACCTCGAGATTCTCGTAGGTAATGACCAATTTCTCGGTGAGCACGCTGGTATCGCCCGCCTTCAGCGAACCGATCTCGAGCGACTTCGGCCAGGCATTGGTCAGCTTGTAGCGCTTCAAGGCCTGACCCTCGTAGTCGTAGACGATGATCGCCCCGCCCTTGCGCGCGGCGCCCATTTTGCCGAATCGCGAATCCTTGACCCACTTTTCGAAGCTGTTGTCACCGGTGAGACCGCGCGTCAGGGTGACTTCACCGGCCTTGTACCGGCCGGGCAGCTTCTTGATGACGTACTTGCCGTCGGCGGTGTTCTGTTTGAGTTCGATGACGTCCTGTTCGAGTTTGAGGCCCGACACTTCCGAAATCTGTTTGATCACAACACCATCGATCTCCAATCCGAAGGAATGGCCGACCGACGTGTCGAGGTCTGGGAGCGCCATGGTGTCCTACTTTCTGTGGGTGGTCATTCGTTGACGAGGCTGGTGCCGCCGGAGATCTGCGCCAGGCGGAAGACGACGAATTCGGCGGGTTTGACCGGGGCGACACCGATTTCGCAGACCACCTGGCCCACATCGATCGCCTCGGCCGGATTGGTTTCGCGGTCGCATTTGACGTAGAACGCCTCGTCGGGTGTGAGACCGAACAGCGCACCCTTACGCCATTCGTTCACCAGGAAGGCGCTGATGGTGCGCCGGATACGCGCCCACAGCGCATCGTCATTGGGTTCGAATACCACCCACTGGGTGCCGTTCAGAATGGATTCCTCCATATAGTTGAACAGCCGCCGGACATTCAGGTACCGCCAGGCCGGATCCGAGGACAGCGTGCGCGCACCCCAAACCCGGATTCCGCGACCAGGGAATGTGCGAATGCAGTTGATGCCCAGTGGATTCAGCAGATCGTGTTCGGGCTTGGTGAGCTGTACACCGAGGGTCAGTGCGCCGCGGACGACCTCATTGGCCGGGGCCTTGTGCACACCCCTCGATTCGTCATTGCGCGCCCAGATCCCGGCGATATGGCCGCTGGGCGGAACGAAGCGACCGGTGCCCGCCGACGGATCGAAGACCTTGACCCATGGGTAGTACAGTGCCGCGTATTTCGAGTCGTACCCCGCCTTTTCGACGCGCCACTCCTTGACCTGTTGCGGACCGAGCGCGGGCGGCGGATCCAGGATCGCCACCCGATCACCCATCAGCTCACAGTGCGCGATCATGGCGAGCTGCACGGCCTGCACCGACTCGAGATCGATCGCGCCCCGCTCATAGGCGCTCATGAGATCGGGCACCGCGACCATCGTCACCTCATCGATCGCCGCCAGCCCGGAGAAGCCGGTCCGATCGCCGACATCACCGACGTAGTCCTCGGCGCAGACTCGATCCGGCGTCGGCGCGGGCGCCGGTGGCATCACGAGGGTCACGCTGCCGAAATCCGGACGGGCCAGTGCGCCACTGGAACTCAGTTCCTCGATCGTGATGAGCTTCGACTGTGCGCGCACGGCCGTCACCACATTGTCCTTACCGCGTTTGGTGGTGACCGGTCCGATGGTTTCCTCGACCTTCGCGCCGCGCTTGACCAGGATCGTGAACTGATCCTCCGGCGCGCCATCACCCGCCGCCGCGACCTCGACGCTGATATCGGGTTTCAGATCGCCGGGATCCAGGGCCGCGACCCGATACCCGCCGAGTTCTGCCTGACGCACATCAGCGGGAAGCTCCTTGTTTCCCTTGCCATTTCCGTTGCCGTCCACGCCGACCCGGATCACATAGCAGGCGCCACCCCCATTGGCGAAGAACCCGTACACCGCGTGCGCCAGATAGCTTCCATCGACGAAATCGCCGAACTGCTGACTGAACTGGCTCCAGTTGGTGATGAACGTCGGCTCGTTGAACGGCCCGCGCTCGGCGAACCCGACGAAGGCCGCCACCGCCGTACCGACCCCTTCGATCGGTCGCGACCCGGCCTCCACCTCCTCGACATACACGCCAGGCGACAGATAGGTGGGCATTGGGCCTCCTCGCTTCGGGGTGAACTATTCCCACCTAGCGTCGTACGACCGTCGCTTCCGCAGTACGCCCACGCGGCGAGCCGATGGGGAACGGCGGATTGCCCGATCGGGCAGTCAGATGCGGAGGCTCCTGTACGTCGATGGCCCGGCCGCCGCTGGAGTTGCAGGATCACTGGATACCGCCATACGCGTTGCGTCCCAGGGTGACTTGTCATGAGGCCGCAGGTAGTCAGCCTGGGAAAGGGGACCGTTCGCGGTCAGAGCCTTTGGGGCTCGTAATTGCCGTAGATGCCCCAGTCTTCGCCGCGCAGGTATGCCTGGTGTTGTGCGTCGGCTCGCGCAGCTGTTTCCTTGGCCACGTCGGCTTGTTTGTGCCGTCGCCACTTGATCAACAAATATGTGCACCACCCAGCGACGAGCAGGCCGAACAGCCCGGAGGGCGGATTCACCGCGATGTTGGCGATGAACGCGACGATACCGCTGGCTACACCGAGCCACGCCGCGCGCTTCGGGTACTGCTTCGCCAAGTTGATGAGTTGCTGCACGAAGACCGGCTGTGAGTCTGGTTTCAGCCACCAAATCAGCAGGCACAGCCACGGCGCGATGAGGAACAGCAGGATCCAGGCGCCGACGCGTTGGCGACCAGCTCGAGGTTGTTGACGTGGTCCGGGGTGGTGATCAACTGTGCGGCGGGGACTGCCCTTCCACGACTCTCCGATCGAGACATGACCGGCACCAACACTGTATTCGTGGGTGGACACCCGGACTCTCATGCCGCTTACGTGTCCATTGAGACCGACCCTCGCCATACAGGATGAGTCGCTCGAGAGCCTTGCTTTGTTGCAGTTCTCTGACTGCTTTGCCCTCCTTCCTACTTGCGCCCTTTCAGCGAGCTCGGTCCAGTCAAGGGCGCTCCGGCCCTTGACTGGACCGAGTGGAGCTGCGCCGTCGCTCCAGCGCGGCGGCGATCAGGGCGCGGGCTTGGTCGCCGTAGACTGCTTGTTGGTGGAGTCCGGCCCAAGCCTTCTCGTAGTACGAGAGTTCCGATGGTGTCGTGACCGTCAGTTCCGCGCTGATCGTCTCAACCAACGCCATGCGCGCGTCATAGATAACGAACCCGGTTGTCGTGTACAGGAATCTGTATCCGATCGGCACGATGCCGAGTATTAAGCGCGGATTGCCGAATCCGACGTCGAGCAAGTGCTGTAACTGGCTGGTCTGCACATTCTCATCGCCCACCTGCATGTACATCACTGGCTCATGAATCAGCATCGAGAACGTCGTGTTCCCCTCACACAACGCCTTCTGCCGTTCCAACCGCGCGGCGACCGCATCGTCCAGGTCGTCACGGGTGCCGAGGAAATCGATGCAGGTCGACAGAATCGCCCGCGCGTACGCCTCGGTCTGCACGAGCCCCGACATGACTACCGGAGAGTAGATGCGAACCGAGTGGGCGCGTGCGTCCAGCTCGACGCCGCGGCGTTGGCGGCGCGCATGACCGACCGCCGCTAACCGCTTCCACTCCGCCCACTGTGCCTGCACGTTGCGCAGGGATGCGATGAGATCCGGTAACGCTAGTTCGGCGTCGCAGAGCCGACACCATACTTCGAGATCGGCCTCGGATGGCTGGCGTTCGCCACGTTCGAGACGGCTGGTCTTGGACCAGTGCCAGCCTGCGGCCTCGGAAAGTTGCCGACCATTGAGCCCGGCGTCCTTGCGTAATTCGCGTAGTCGGGCGCCAAGGGCTTGCCGGGCTCGGTCGACCGAAGTCACTTGCTCACGTACTCCTCAAAGCGGGTTGCCGCCACCCACATCCGGTCACGAATCGACCGTGCATGAGCAACGATTTTCGGGTCGTCGGTCAGTGCCGATCCGACCCAATATTCGTTGTCATCGAACAGACTGAACGCAACTCGATCATCATCGAGTACCCAGAAGTCCTCGGACGCCGCGGCCTCTGGATCCGCAGCATGGCGCGCCAGATAGCGAATGTCCTCACCTGCGGCAGTGTTGTGTTTCGCCAGTGCCAGTAGATATCTGGTATAGAGGGTGTGCGGTTCGCTCACGATACGAACGCGCTGGACGGCGACGCCACGGCCCGTTGTGGAGCGAATGAGGTTGGACCAGTTGGCGAACCACTCTCCGCCCACGTCGGTTGTTTCGTCGGCACGAAAGCGGCTGAGCGATTCGGTTTCGCTCGCCGAGGCGTAGTCGTCGCGGGTCTCCAGATGGAACGCGCGAGATTTGACGGTGGCGAACAGGTCCGGGAACGCGGCGTTACCGGGGATCAGCCGCATCCGGGTACACCTCCTCGCGCACAGGGACCTCAACGGCGGTTTCGTGTCCGGGGATCGCCATGGCTGCTAGCACCTGAGGGTCGGTAACCGGGTCGCCGTTCAACCAGAAGGTACCTCGACCTGTATCGATGAGTCCGGTCAGACATGTCCCTGGCTCGGTCCATTGCAGTAGACGGTGAGGTATCTCGATGCGGTCCGGGGCTTCGGTCTTCCATCCCTGGACAAGAAGCGTGCGGCGATCGGTGCCGTAGAGGCGAGGTGAACCACCTTCGCCGGTCGGACCACCCAGAAGGCGAATGTCCATTGTGATCAGCTTTCGTTGACAAGTGGTGTCGAGCTACCTGTTGATAGTCGCACCTAACCTGTTGAAATACAGCAGAATCGGCACTCTTTGGCACTTTCATTGCTTGCGAAATGACCGGACTCTAACGTCCGAGGTGGGCGCTCGGGGCTGGTGCTGGTCGTCCTGGTCCTGAGTTGCCTCACCATCGACGACGGAGGGTGAGATGGCGCTCACTGAGACACAGGCCAAAGTGTTGGCCGCGCTGGCGATTCTGGACCCTGCGCGAGCGCTGACCGTGCGCGAACTGTGCGGGCACGCTGGCCGTGCCGAGGCTGCCACGCGTGCAGCGCTGCAAGGGCTCGCCGATTCCGGTCTCGCCCATGGTTCCCGCACGGTCCCGGTCGGGTGGCGGATCACCGATCGCGGGCGGTCGGTGATCAACGCACGGCCATACCGAGAATTCCTGCCGCGCAACAGCATTGCCACCGTGAGCACGAACGAGGCAAGCCGGTGAGGGCAACACCTACCGCGATCGGTTACCTGCGTAAGGATGTCTCGGGCGTCTCCCAGGAGTGGGATGAGATCCAGGTGCGCCGTGAGGCGCTGTTATCCATATTGGAGGTGCGATGACTCCGAAGTGATTGTGTCGCAGCATGATCGCTGTAGCTGAGGGCAGTCTGATCCGGGAGACGCCGGGGAGGATGGGAGCAGCCCTGACAACGCCGGGAGGTGTCAGCACTGCCGAATGGTGCCGGTCCGGCAAGCGTGGGACAAAGGTGGACGCAAGGAACCAGTGTGTTAAGCCCCTCAAGCGTCCCGTCAGCTCGAAACTCGGTGGATCTGGGCTGAATTGCGGTGCGCACCGTCGCTGGCGAATCGTTTGCGGCGGGAACTCCTGTGGCCGGCGTTTGGGTGTCGGCAGGGAGGTCACGGTGAAGGTCTGCGGCGTAGCCGTGACGATGCCGCAGGGGCATAGCTGGCCACCTCCTGTCCCGAATGGATAGCAGTGAACACGGGAACCACCCCGTTACGCCCGTGAACGGTCACGGCCAGTGATCGGTTACGGGCAGGCTCGTCGTCGGCAGAGGGAGCGTGGGTGGGGCGGAGGGGTCGTAGTAGTCCGAGGCCGGGAAAGCCGGTCACATGGCGAAGGACCCCAGTGGATGTCGCGGTGAGGAGCCGTAATGGACGGAGGCACTTGTGAATACGGGTGAGTCGTGGCCGGACTTCGACGAAGCCTGGTCTCGGGTACGTCGGATGCAGTCCAAGCTGCACTGGTGGTCGACCCGTGAGGCGGGTCGGCTGTTCGATGACCTGCACAACCTTGTGTATGACCCTGCGTTTCTGGTGCATGCCTGGGAAAGGGTTCACGGCAACAAGGGTGGACGAACAGCGGGTGTCGACGGGGTAGTTCCCCGCTCGATCCCGAAGGAGTCGATCGTATTGCTGTCGCAGCTGCGGACCTCGCTGAAGGAACGGACATTTCATCCGAACCTGGTGCGGGAGAAGCTGATCCCGAAACCGGGCAGTCCCACCAAGAAGCGCAGGCTGGGGATACCGACAACAGCGGACCGGATAGTACAGGCGTCGCTGAAGTTGGTGCTCGAGCCGATCTTCGAAGCCGATTTCCAGCCCAGCTCCTACGGGTTCCGGCCGAGAAGACGTGCTCAGGACGCGATCGCCGAGATTCACATGCTCGGCACCCATGGCTATCAGTGGGTGTTCGAGGCCGATATCGAGGCATGCTTCGACCGGATCGACCACACCGCTCTAGTGGATCGAATGCGTCACCGGATCGCGGACAAACGCGTTGTGGCCCTGGTCAAGTCTTTCCTCAAAGCGGGAATCCTGTCCGAGGACGGAATCGACCGGGACCCCCAGATGGGAACACCGCAGGGCGGGATCCTCTCGCCGCTGCTGGCCAATATCGCACTCTCGGTCCTCGACGACCACTTTCAACATAAGTGGGACGCCGCTGGCGGTGGAGTGCGATATCCAGAATCGCGGCGGGCGGCCCTGCGCAGGAAAGGATTCGCGACATACCGTCTCGTCCGTTACGCCGACTTATGCCGACGTCGGCATAAGTCGGCTTATGGGGACCGGTGGGTTATGCCGACCGTGGCGTGAGGGTGCTGGATAGGCGAGGTGGTGGGGCTGGTTGGTCGGCATAACCCGGCCCTTGTGATCGGGTCAGAGGTTGTCGAGGAATTCGAGCAGGGTGTCGGTGGCGTGGTAGCGGCCGGGGCTGGTGTTGGGTGGTGTGAGGCGGGCGAGGGCTTTCTCCTTGATGGTCATGTCGGCGTGCAGGTAGGTGTGGGTGGATCCGGGGTCTTCGTGGCCGAGCCAAAGCGCGATGACTGAGGTGTCGACCCCGGCGTGCAGCAGCGCCATGGCCGCGGAATGTCGCAGGGTGTGCGGGGTGACGGTCTTGCTGGTCAGGCTTGGGCAGCGGGCTGTGGCGCGGCGGGTGTGTTTGGTGACCAGCTTGGCTACTGCATCTCGCGAAAGCGGTCGGCCCTCGCGGGTGGTGAACAGCGGATCGGTGGGTGCGCCGTGGTGGTCGGCGAGCCAATCGTGCAGGGCGGCGATGGTGTGGCGGGTCAGCGGGGTGGCGCGGTCCTTGCGGCCTTTGCCATGGCAGCGGACATGAGCACCGTGGTTGAGGTGAATGTCGTTGCGTGTCAACCCGATCAGTTCGGAAACGCGTAGCCCGGTCTGGCAGGCCAGCACCAGCAAGGCGTGATCGCGGCGCCCGAGCGAGGTGTTGCGGTCGGGTGCGGCGATCAGGGCGTCGATCTCGTCGGTGGTGAGGTAGCAGAGGATGGGCCGGTCACGACGTTTGGGTGGGATGGCCAGCACTCGGGCGATGTCGGCGGCGTGTTCGGGCGCGTGCAAGGCGGCGTAACGGAATAGCGACCGGATCGCGGCCAGCCGTGTGTTGCGGGTCGCGGTGCTGTTGGACCGCTCCGTTTCGAGATGGGTCAGGAAAGCGGTGACCAGCGTGGCATCGAGCTGGCCCAGGTCCAGGCCGCTGGGTGCGGTTGCTGTTGCGCGGGAAGCGAATTGCAGCAACAGCCGCCATGCGTCGCGGTAGGCGGCGATGGTGTTTGGTCCGGCGCGGCGCTGCCGCAGGAGTTTGTCGGTGAAAAATGCTTGCAGGATCGGAGCCAGCGCGGTCATCACCGTTCATCCCCAACGGTTTCCAGGCGTTGCGCGGCCAGGGTGAGTAGTTCGGGTATCTGCTGCTGATACCAATAGGTCGATTTCGGGTCGACGTGGCCGAGCCAGGTCGACAGGATCGGCAACCGTGCTTGAACGTCGCCGCCGGCGCGGTAGAAACCGATCATCGTGGCGACGGTGAACGTGTGTCTCAGGTCGTGCAGCCGGGGCCGTCGCCCTCCGGGTGGCGCCGTGATGCCGGCTGCGTCGATCAGGCCGGTGAAGGTGCTGGGGATATTGTCGGCATCCAGGCGAGTGCCACGGGTGGACACGAAAAAGCAGGGGCCGGACCGGTTCGGGCACCACCGCTCGCGCTGCTGTCGGTAGTCCCGCAAAGCAATGACGGTGGAGTCGTGCAGGAACAGGCGCCGGGACTTGCCGAACTTGGAATCCAGGATCACCAATGCCGCTCGATCGAGGTCGACGTGTTCGTCGTCGAGGCGGCAGGCTTCGCGTTTGCGCATGCCGGTCACCGCGAGCAGGCCGATCAGTGTCTGCCAGGTCGCCGCGCGCAGCGGTGGCCGCAACTGCCCGGCGGCGTCGATGAGGGCTGCGATCTCAGCGGGTGAATACAGATACGGTGCAATCCGGCATTTGTGGTGCGGCAGAGCATCTTCGGGTGGGACCTCGCTGTCTGGGTCGAGGGTCTGGTAGTGGCGGGCGAAGATCCGCACCGTCATCAACCGGCGTGCCAGGTAGGCGTCGTGGCAGCTGCCGCTGCCGGTCGTGGTCGCCCATTCCAGCGCCAGCTCGCTGGTGATGCGATCACTTCCGGCCGACTCGCAGTAGCCGATGAACGACATCAATTGCACCGCTTGAGTTGTCAGCTTGAACCCCAGCGCCCGTCGCATGGCTAGATAGTCCTCGGCGGCTCGGCGCAACACGCTCATGACCGCACCTGGATCGGCCAGGGCTGCGCCAGCGGGCGCAGCGCATTCTCGTCGACCTTCGCGTAAATCGCCGTGGACAGGTCACTTCGGTGCCGCAGAACCTGCCCGACTTCCGGCAGCGACGCTCCCGCCCGGAGCATGTCGCTGGCCAGCGAATGACGCAGACGGTGCGCACCCACCCGCGCCATGCCCGCGTGCGCGCAGGCACGACCCATGATCGCCCGCACCGCCGCCGCGTTCAACGGCCGATAGGGTCTGCGGATCGTGCAAAACACCGTCGCCACCGCGCAGGCCGGTCGGCCGTCGGTCAGATACGCCACGATCGCCTCACCGACATCGACCGGCAAAGGCAGCCGGTCGATCCGGTTGCCCTTGCCACGGATGGTGACTTCTCCACTGCGCCAGTCGATATCGTCCAACTCCAAACCGGCGGCCTCGACCCCACGCAACCCCAACCGGGCCAGCATCGTCAAGATTGCGCGATCGCGTCGGCCCACCACCGTCGCCCGGTCACATCCGTCCAGCAACCGCGCCACCACCGGCGCGTCCAGACCGCGCGGCAGCGACGCCAACCGCCAGCCCGCCACCCCCGGAACCGCGCCCACCAGCGGCGCCGGGATCCGTCCGGACACGTGCAGGAACCGCAGCAGAGCGCGCAGCGAGGTCACCATCGCCTTCGCCGACCAGGTGTTGCAGTCGCGGCAATAATCGACCATAAATGTGGTGATCCGACCCGAATCCAGCTGCCGCACAGCAGCATCCACTGGCCCAGGCAAACCGGCCAGGAACTTACCCGCCTGAGTCCCATAACAACGGACCGACTCCCGCGACAGCCCCCGGTCCACCGCCAGCCACGAACGGAACTCCGCTACCAGCACATCCACCGACATCTCGGCACCCATGTGATCTCTCCCGTCTCGAGTGGTTGTCCTCCTCCAACCACTCGAAACCCGCCACCATCACGATCACAAGGCCCAGATTATGCCGACCAACCAGCCCCACCACCTCGCCTATCCAGCACCCTCACGCCACGGTCGGCATAACCCACCGGTCCCCATAAGCCGACGACTTCGTGGTCCTGATAAACGGGACAGAGCACCACGCCCACGAGATCAGGACCGAGGTCGCCGAGCTACTACGGCCGATGGGATTATCGCTGTCACCGGAGAAAACCCGTGTCGTGCACATGGATTCGGGGTTCGACTTCCTTGGCTGGCGCATCCAGCGCCGGAAGAAGGCGGGCACGAACCGCACGATGATCTACACATACCCCTCGAAGAAGTCGCTGCACTCGATCGTCGGGAAGGTCAGATTCATCACCCGCAGGCAAGGGTCACCCTACAAGACGCTCGAGGCGCTCCTCCAACACCTGAACACTGTCGTTCGGGGCTGGTGTCTCTATTTCCGACACGGGGTCTCCAAAGCCACCTTCAGCTACCTGGCCTACTACACGTGGTGGGCCGTGGCCCGATGGCTCAAGAAACGACACCCGCGCCTGGGTTGGCGAAAGATCAAACGCCGGTTCCTCACCGAGAAACCGGATCAACGCCCAGAAGAGAATGGGACCGTGCTCTATAACCCCAGCGATATCGCCATCGAGCGATACCGATACCGGGGCAACACGATTCCGACACCGTGGAGTGCCCGCGCCGAGCAACTCGAACAAGCAGCCACACCAGCATGATGTCCATGGAGAGCCGGATGCGGGGAAACTCGCACGTCCGGTTCGGAGGGCGGTCCTGGGAAACGGACCCGAGGCAACCCGGGCACCGCGCCCAGGGCCGACCCTACATCCGCAGCCGCGCACAGCGTCTCGGCTACGACCTCGCCAAGATCGTGACGTTCAGCGCACGAACCGTCGACCCAGAGGGACGGCTGGTGAACGTGGTCCAAGCGCTCGATGTCGACACGGTGATTGCGCCCAGCCTCGAACACTTCGACGGCCGAGTGCCCGAACGGCTCGTACGAGGGTGCGAGCTGAACACCGTGAACCCCGAGGCGACATATGCGCCGCACGCCCCGTTCCAGTTCGTCGACGCGGACGGCGACGGTGCATAACCCCTGCCAAAGCAACGACGCTTGAAGGGAGGTAACCAAAGATGGTGGCACGAGTGGAGGAACCAGGGCCTGACGACAACAACCACGACAACTGGCGATAACTGCCGCCGAGTCACACGTTGCAGCTCTGAAGAACAGAAGCGGCCCGGCCCTCACACACGAGGGTCGGCCGCTTTGGAATCCCTGATGGAGAAATACAAGTCAAGATCATCAGAGCCGTCCTCGCGGCGTGCGCTATCACCGTATCGATGTTCGGTGCGATCTCCCCGCCAGCCGACGCGACACCGGTCAACGGGTCAACGGTCGGTGTCTGCTCGGGCACGTCGACCCCAACAACGACAACAGCGCGTGCAAAGGCGGCGACTCCGCGAACTGGCCGGAGTCGGAGGCGAATCCGGACGGAAGCCCGAAACGGTTGTGTTCCCGGCTCAACAACGGTCTTGCGCAACGAGACTCGGCCCTTGTCGAGGCTCACGTTGGGGAAGTCAGGGCCGCCGAAGCGGCATCCGGTCATGCAATGCCACCGGCTGCCTTGATTTCCTTGTACAAAGTGATTGCGGCGTTCACCAGGCCTCCTTGCGACGACTGACAGCTCGCACAGTGGGGATAGGTGCGCGTCGCAATGTTGGCGTCATAGATACCAGCCTTGATCAGCAGATCTTTCGGGATTTCTTGTAGCAGCCTCGACGGTGGTATGTGATCTACTGTCCAATTCCCGGAGACGCGGGGAACCGGATTAGCACAGTGATGACAGATGACACCACCATGCATGGTGGCGAGGTTCTGCATCGCCCGTCTCTCACGCCGGTGCGGCGGATTGCTTCCGACCACATCTTGCTGACTGATCTCGGTCTCCTCGTCGGAATCCGAAATACGTAGCATTCGTTGCTGAGTCAGCGCGATCAAGGCCGGTCCAGCATGTGGCCCCGGTCTGAAGATCGGGTTATCGAGGCGCTTGATCAACTCGGCGATCTTCATTGACACAGGGTCCGCAAGTGTAACCACTTGTCCGGTTGCCGTCGGTGTGCTCTGCGACCGCTGCAGCCATGTGAACCGTTCGCGCGTGACAGCGGGTCCATGCACCGTCGGACTGTTCGCACCGACGATATGTACGGTCTCCGAAGTGGCGGTCCGCGAATCGATGGCGAGATCCAATGTCTTTACCTGCCGAGTCTTCTTTATAGCCGCCAACCGCGAGCGAATGGACTTTTCGTCGGCACCCTTCCCATGCAGGACTGCTTGGCCCTCTGCCATCGCCGCGTCCAATGCAGACTTCCGTTCCTCAGCCGATCGTGGATCCGACGCCTTCGAACCTTTCAGCTTCCCGAGGAACTGCTTGCCATACTTCACCGCGCCAGCAACGAGCTTGTCGACCACCGATCCGACCGGCTTCTGCACCGTCTCCAGGATCTTCTTGATCTTGTCGGCGATGCCGCCGAGGCCGAGCAGGCTGGCCAGGCCGCTGATGAGCATGGGGACGGTCTTGGAGAGGGTGCCTTCGATCAAGGCGGCTACCTTGCCGACGCCGCCGGAGGCGATGGATTCGACCGAATCCAGTACCGAGTCGACGAATTCCTTGAGGCGCTCGGCGTTGTCGACGAACCACATGACCGCGTCGTAGATCATCTTGCAGGCCTTGATGAAGGCGGCCGCGGGGTTGAGCAGTGAGATCAGCCAGGTGATTCCGGCGGTGATCACCTTGGTGATCACGAACTCTCGAATCTGGCCCATTACTTGCTCTTTGAGGTCGGTGATCTTCTGTGCGATCCACTTCCACAGTCCCGGAATGCCTTCGGTGACGATCGCCTTGACGAAATCGACGGCGCCCTCGATCTTCTGCATGGCGGGCTCGCCGACGACCTTCACGATGCGTGCGCGAATCGAGTTCCAGGTCAGGCCGAGCAAGGAAAGCAGCAGCGTAATAATGCCTTTGAGGTCGAACTTGGCCGGGATCTCGATGCCGGCCTCGGCGAGGGCACCGAACAGCCAGCCCTGCAAACCTTTCTTCAGGTGCGTTCCGATATTCGACATGAAGTTGCTGATCCCGGCCTTGACCGCGTTGACGAAGTTGCCGAGGAAGGCGATCGGATCCTTGATGATCTTCTCGACCGCACCCGCCGCCCGTGCCAGCACGCCGAGCAGCATGTCCTTCAGCTTCTTGATGGTCTCGATCGCGCCGCCGACCGCATCGATGGTCTTGCCGACCAACCCCTTGTTCTCGTCCTGGAGTTTCTTGATCTCCTCGTCGATCCCGTCGCGAGCCTCGGCGTAGCGGGTTGCCAGGTCGTCCACCAGCGACTGCTGCTTCTCGTCGACGGATTTCTCCAATTCGTCGAACTGCGAACCGATTTCGCCGACCGCCCGGCCCGCGAGCTTCTGCAGATTCGTCGGCTGCTCGGCGACGAACTTCTGGACCTGGGTGCGCCCCTGCGCGATCCGATCCTTGGCCCGGCCGAGTTCGGTGCCGACGGTGTCGGCGATATCGGCGATGACCGCCGACATCCTGGTCTCGTAGAGCTTCTTGGATTCCAGAAAGAGGTTGTTCGCCTCCGCGGGCATATCGAGGAGCAGATCCTTCACCCACAAGGTCGGTCCGAGCGGACCGCCGTAGCGGCGCAGCTTGTACTGCCACATCCGCTCCTTGTGGTCGGCGGTGAACGCCTCCTTGGCCTGTCGCTCGCCGTCCTCGAACTTTTTGGCCACCAAGCCGTCCAGGTCGGCGAGAATCTTCTCCACCTCGGTCTTGGTGGCGTCGAAGATCTTCTTGATCTCCCCGGTGATGCGCGCGCGTTCGGCTTCGTCCTCGGCCTTGGTGGCATCCTTGCCCGCCCCTGCGGCATGCAGCGTGGCGGCCTTGGCCGAACCCATCGCGGCCAGACCGCCTTTCGCGCTGGCACCCGCCTGATCCTTGGCCGCGGCGAGGGTCGCGGCTTCCTGCTGCCGGAATTGCGCGGGTGCGGTGGCGTCGTGGGCCCGCAAGTCCTGTTTGGCGGCGAGTGCGCCGGTGAGTTCGGGCTCATTGGATTTGGCGAGTTGTTCGTCGGTGACCCCGGCCTCGGCCATTTTCGCATCGGTTTCGCAGCTGCCCGCGCCGAGCCGGACCTGTTCGGCGGGTGCGGGTTTCGGTGCCGCCGCCGCGGGATCGGGTGCGACAGGCTGGCGGGTCGGCGGCGCGGCGGGCATCGCTGTGACCGGTTTGTCCTTGGCGATCGAGGTATCCGGCGTCGCCTTGGTGGTGTCGGCGACATTCTTCGCCGCGGCTTCCTTGCCCGCGCCGACCTTGCCGAGCACCTCGTTCTTGACCTGGTCGGCCTTGCCCGAGGCCGCGAATTTATCGGCCTCGTCCAGGTTCTTGGGCGCCTTGGCCGCGATGGCGGCCTTGACCGCGGCGATGAATCCGGCCTTGTCGAAACCGGCGGGTTTCGCCGCCGCCATGGTGGCGGTGTGTGCGGCCTCGGCCTGTGCCTGCTTATCGTCGGCCGGTGCCGTCGCGGCGTCCTGTGCCGCCTTGACCTCTTTTGCTGGGGCCGGATGTGCCTTAGCCGCAGCCGATTCCGCCGCGATGTGATCGACCGCCGCGGCGAATTTCGGATCCTGTCGTGGTGTCGTCGGTGTCGGAGCGACCGTGGGCGCAAGACATGCCGACGCGCCTTCGCCCGCGCTGAGCCGCTGGGCGAACAGGGCAGCGACGGCGCCGTTGCCTGCGGTGGCCTGTAGCCGCTGCATCGCGTTCGCGGTGCCGACCGACCGCACCGGAGTCGCCGGATTATGCGGGGGACGAGGCGGTTTCGGCTTGCGGGCGGGCTCGGGCATGATCTGACTCCGATCGAATCACCGGCCTACGCCGACTCCTGTTCCTCATCACTCTCGGCGCGCTGGACATACGTCTGCGCCGTCGGCTCCTCGTCCTCCTGTTCGGCGGGCGCTTCGGTCCGCTGGACTTGCGCGGATTCATCGGCACAGCGCTGCACCGCAGGCGCTGCCGATGGCGCGGACATGACCCGGTCGGCATTGGCGACGGCCTCGCGTTCGAATCGGTCCGACGGATCGCTGACCTTCACGCCGCCACCGGCGTCGGTGCCGTCGACCGGCCCGCTGCGCTGCTGCACCACGTGGGTGAGTTCATGGGCGAGGGTGTGCCGTCCGGCGGCCGAGGACGGATCGTAGGTGTCGCGCTGGAAGACGATATTGGACCCCACCGTGTAGGCGTGGGCATTGACGGATTTGGCCGACTGATGCGCGTGGTCGTCGGTATGCACCCGCACATCGCCGAAATCCTGACCGAATCGGGACTCCATATCGGTGCGCACCTCCGGCTCGAGCGGGGCGCCGCCGCCGGATCCGATGACACCGTGCACCGGCGACTGGTCCTCGAACAACGTTGTGGTACCGGCGTTTCCGGCAGTGCGCTGCAATCCCAGCAGTCCGCTCGGTGATACCGCCTCCAGGCGTCCCGACAGCGCCGCGCGCAGTTGCGCCGCGGTCGGGTCCTCGACGCGGCTCGACTTGGGGCGAACCGTTTCCTCGGCGGTCTCATGGTCGTGTGCGCGCATGATTCCTCACTTCACGTGTCGATCTTTGTCGGCTGTGTTATCCGTCGCGGCGTCGTTCCTGGATTGCGGTAGCACGCAGACGTGGTCGTCTTTCACCGCTTCCCGCCACACATAGCCCGAGATGCAGGTATCCGGACCGAAGGTGTGATCGGTGGTGCTGACCCGCGACGGCGCTTGACTGTTCTCGGTCTTGGTGCGGTCCGCGATCGTCTGGGTGACACATACGTGGTCTCCAGGGGTGGCGAGCCGGAAGACGAAGTTCGCCTTGCACGGCGGCCCCTGTGAGACGGTCACGGTGACCACGGTGCCCTTGGCGACCTCGGTCTGGGCGGCGGGGTCGGTCGATATCACGGCGCCATCGGCGATCTTGGCGTCGGGCCGTTCGACCACCTTGGTCTTCAGCCCGGCGGCGGTCAATGTGGACAGCGCGTCCGCCTGCGGCTTCTTGGTCACATCGGGGACCGGAATGGGCGCCGGACCGGTCGAAACGCTGACCTTGACCGTGGCTCCCTTGTCCGCCTTGGATTTCGCGGCGGGATCGGTGGCGATCACCTTGCCCGACGCGACGGTGGCGTTGGACTGTTCGACGAACTCGGGGGTCAAACCCGCGGCCTGGATCTTCTCGGTCGCTTCGGCTTTCGACTTTCCGACCACATCGGGTACCTCGATCTGTTCCTTGCCGCCGGTGTCACCCGTCCCGCCTTTCCCGCCGGTGGGCGGCGGTGTAGTCGGCGTGGGACCCGTCGACACCTGGATCACCACCTCGGTGCCGCTCTCCTTTTTCTGCCCGGCAGCCGGATTACTGGAGATCACCAATCCCTTTGCGATGGCCTGATTCGCCACGGGGAATGGCCGCGGCTTGAATTGCGCCGCTGTCAGCGCGGCCTCGGCATCGGCCTGCTTCAATCCCTCGACATTCGGCACCTCGATCAGGCATCCGCCGTCGCACGGCCCGATCGAGACGAACAACTGGACCGGCTCACCGTGTTTCAACTCGGCACCCGCATCCGGTTTCGATTCGATCACCTGACCCAGCGGCACCGTCGGATCGGTCCGCTGCACAATGACCGGTCGATATCCCGCGTTCTGCAGAGTCTGCTCGGCGGCGAGCTGGATCATGCCGGTGGTCCCCGGCACTGTGTCCTTGTGGTCGGGCCATATTGCGATCACAGCAATCGTCAGGGCGAGCAGTACGGCCGCCGCGGTCGGCACCCACCACGGCAAGATCGGAACCTGATTCCGCACACCGTTGAGCCCGATCGGGGGAGCGCCGTCGGCCGGGCTCACCTGGGCGGTGAAGGCGTGGGATTCGGTGCGGCCGAACCATTTGCGCGATCCACCGACGAGCACCGGCGTCTCGGCGCTCGCACCCGGTGGCAGGGTGGCGATGGCCTGGGGCGGTTGGAAGGTGAGCGCACCGGCCCGATCGGCGAGCACCACCTGTACACCGAGCGGCACATTGCCGAGATTCGTGGTCACCACGGTGTGCCGCGCGGGTTTGCGCCCGCGACTGGTTTCCGGTTGCAACGCCGCCTTCAACTCGGTGAACGAACCGATGCTCACCGTGCCGGAGACCTTGTCCTCGACCCTGGCGTTCACCCGGGACCGCGCGCCGAGGACGAACGGCGCCCGCCCGGCCTCGACTGCGGCATCGCGCGGCGGCGCGAACCGGAGCACGGCGGTGACCTTGGCGTCCGGAAATACGCTGAGCACAGCGGGTTCCAGATGCGCGAACGGCCGCAGCGGACCGGCGACACCCAGTTCGAATTCCTCCACCCGCGTCCCGGTGTTGTGCACGGTCACCGTGCTGACCACGGCCGCGCCCGGATCGACACTCAACTCGGTCGGCTCCATGGTCACCCGCACCCCGAACCGCTGCGGGCTCGACGGCGTCGCCGGACCGCTCGGTTGTGCGGGCGGTCCGGGCAAGACCCCGGCCGTCTGCGCCCCGACCCGCGTTCGGTTCGGCGGCTGGTGCGCCGCCGGATCCGAGAACGCCGATGTCGCCCAGCCCAGGTACGTGCGGCACTGCGGATTCACGCAGAATTCGGCATTCTCGGAGTTGGGCTGTCCGCAGTTCGAACATTCGCGCACGGCCTATCTCCTTCCGTCACGTGAATCGAGTATGCGTGGGGGCGCACCCGCGAACAGTTGACCGGCGTGACGGCGAAAGGGCAGCCAATGCTGCCCTTTCGGGCAATCGGCACTAGCGCAGCGCTTGGTGGTATTCGCCGAATTCCGTTGCGAGGGTTAGCCTTCCGAGCTTGCGATACTCCCGGTGCACACCGGCGACGAGGTCGGCGGTGCGCAGTTCCCGTCCGGCGTCCGCGGCCAGATAGGCGGCGGTGACGACCGCGGAGCGGATATTGCCGCCGGACAATTCGAAACCGCGGGCGCAGAAATCCAGGTCCAGATCGGCGGCCCGGGGAATCCGGGTGCCGATGCATCGCTCCCACAGGCTGCGTCGCGCGCTCTCATCGGGCAGCGTGTAGTTCACCACGACATCCAGCCGCCGGGTGAACGCGTCGTCCAGATTCGCCCGCAGATTCGTCGCGAGAATGGCGAGTCCGTCGAAGGATTCCATGCGCTGCAGCAGATAGGCGCTTTCGATATTCGCATAGCGGTCGTGGGAGTCGCGGACCTCGGTGCGACGGCCGAACAGGGCGTCGGCCTCGTCGAACAGCAGCACCGCGTTCACACCCGCCGCCGCGACGAAGATGCGCTCGAGGTTCTTCTCGGTCTCACCGATGTATTTGTCGACGACCGTCGCGAGATTCACGGTATAGAGGTCGAGTCCGAGATCCGCGGCGATCACCTCCGCCGACATCGTTTTGCCGGTGCCGGAGTCGCCCGCGAACAGCGCGGTGACACCCCGGCCGCGCCCGCCGCCCGGTCGCATCCGCCACTCGTCGAGTACGAGCGCGCGCTGCCGGGCGCGCAAGGCCACCTCGCGCAGTTGGTCGAGTACCGGCCCGGGCAGCACCAGATCCGGCCAGCCGACGCCCGGCTCGATCCGGCGGGCCAACCGCTCGAGGCCGGCTCCGTTCTGCGCGCGGGCGCCCCGGCGCAGATCCGCCGCCGTGACCGGCCGCCCGGACAGTTCGGCAAACGCCGCGGCCGCCGCGGCGGCCCGCGCGACCTGTTCGGGGGTGAGTACGAATTGCATGGTCGCGGCCGCCGGGTCGAGTCCGTCGGGCAGCCGGTCATCGAGGGTGCTGCGCCACATTCGGGTGCGGTCCTCGGCATCGGGCGGCTCGATATCGAAGGTCAGCGGCTGACGGGTCACCCATTCCGGATCCCACACCGCCGCGCCCACCAATACGACGCAGGTCGGCGCCTCTGCGATCGCCCGGATGAGTTCGGGTCGTTCGGCGAGGACATCGATACCGGCCGCGATCAGCACCGCTGCGGTCAGTCTGGCCTCCAGGACCGCCGCGGACAGCAACTCCGAATGTTCGGCGACCCGGTGCAGATCGATGATCAGTGCGGCGCGGCCGTGGTGTCGCGCGGCGGCGACAGCGGCGGCGACACCGCCCCCACCGGGACGTTCGCGCAGATAGAGCAGCGGTGTCCGGGTGCGCAGCGCCGCGACCAGGCGCGAATCCGCGGTATCGGGGCACGGCGGCGGTGCTGCGATCGCTCGGCGGAGTTCGGGTTCCGGTGTGTCGTCGCCGAGGAGGTACCCGACCACCCGGTCCGGTACCCGCAACGTCCGCGACAGCAATGGCCGGTCCGCGTCGTCGACCACGACCAGACCTCCGTGCACCAGCGCACCGGTCGCGGCGAATCTGGCGCGCCCTTCGGCCGCGCCGGCGGGTACACCGCAGAGCGAAAGGGCAAGGCCCACAGTCGCTCTGCGTCGGGTCACGTCATCATTGAGATAGCCGTAGAGCCATTCGAATCTGGCATCCACATCGGGAGCGAGCGCGACGAGCAGGATTTCGGTATCGAGGGCATCGAGTCCGAACGCGACGACCACCTGCGCGAGCCGCACGTCCTCGCCCTCGGCGCGCGCCGCCGCGGCCGCGGTCTCGGCGTCGGCGATTCGCTGTGATTCGGGTTGATCCGGTCCGACCGGCTCGTAGTGGGTCCGCAGCAGGCGCTCGACCGCGTCATCGGAGAGATACAGACCGCGAAAGGGGTCGTCCGGCTGCGGGTCGCCGATGCGACGCTGTGCCACCGCGCGGCGCACCCTGGCCTCGACAATTCCCAAGCGGGCGAGCAGATATCGCAGACCCGACGCGGTCACCGTGGCACCGCCCCTCGGGCGCGGCGTGGCGAATCCACGGTCGCGCCGTCGCGGTCCTGCATGCCGACGGTGACGCCGTCGGTGGCGGGCGGCGCGGCGGGCAGCCGTCGGCCGCCGTCCGCGGGTGCGGTGACGACCAGATCCAGTGAGGGCTTCAACTCCCCGCCGAGCGCCGACCAGACGTCGGCGAAGGAGCGGTCCTCCGGCGGTGGCAACGCGATATTCAATGCCACCGGCAATCCGATATCGGCCAGCGTCCCGGTCAGCGAGTCGGTGGGAATCCGGTCGTGGCGCAGGAAGCACCACAGCAGCGCCGAGAGCAGTCGGTGCTCATCCTCTGGGCGCTGGGTCCACGCCGTGATCAGATAGGAGAGTTTGAAATACCGGGGACCCTGATGCCGGTTCACCACGACGCCGTGATCGTCGTACTCGTTGATCAGGCCGCGCTGTCGCCGCCGCAGATCCTCGCGGATGTCATAGAGAAACATATTGACCGTCGGCGAATTGCGCCGTGCGGCCCAGTCTTTGGTCGGCGCGTCGAATACCACATCGACCTCGTTGCGATCGACGGCGTCGGCTCCGATCAGCATCCGCAGCGCCTCGTCCACCTCGACGAACATCGTGCCACCAGCCTTAGATCAGGCCCTGGCGCAGCGCGTAGGCCACGGCATGGGACCGGTTGCGCAACTGCAGGCGGCTGGTGATGTCGTGCAGCGCGTTCTTGATCGTGCGCTGCGAGTAGCACAGCTTGGCGGCGATCTCGGCCGTGTCATCGCCCTCGGCGACCAGGCGCAGAATCTCGATCTCCCGGTGCGATAAGCCGGTCAGGCTGAGCCCGCGCGGGTGCAGCACCTGGCGCTGCAATCGGCCGACCTGATCGAGCAACCGGCCGAGCAGATCGGGTGGCACCGTGCCTTCGCCGCGTGCCGCGGCACATGCCGCACGGGCCAGGCGCTCGGCCGATGCGTCCTGTCGGCGTACCAGTCCGGCGATCCCGGCTTCGACCGCCGCCGCCAACCCCTTTTCGTCGAAATCGGACGCCACCAGTACCGGACGGCAGCTGCCGCGTTGCAGTCGGCGCAGCGTCTGCAGGGTGGACTCGTCCACCGTATCCGCGACAACCAGGGCGACCACGGCCCGTGCCGGATCGTCGGCGACGAGTACCTCCGTCCGCGTCCGCAATTGGGCAATGAGACCGGCACGCGAGATCGGATCGCGCGCGTCGACGTAGACAGCGGTTCTGTCCATCGGAGCACACCTCTCGAAATGACTGGGCTTCGAGCGCTCTCGATGCCTGGAACTCGAGCATCCGCGGACTTCTAACCGTGCACTCATCAAGAACTAAACGTGCAGGTCGTTGCCCATTCGGGCACGGTATTCGAGGGCATCGGCGCAGGTCGGGGGCGGTGGGATCGGCCGCGCCGGCAGTCGGGGCCGTCGCATGGTGTCGGATCGGGCAGGTGCGCCAGCACGGACGCGCGGTCACTCTGATGTCCATTCCGCATTCGATAGCGCGGGGGACACCTGGATGAGACCGATTCGACATAACCGCGAGCCGCACCGCCGACCGGCGTGGCTCCTCGTCGTGGCGGCCACGACGGTCGTGGTCGCCATGATGGCGGCTGCGGGTCTGCTGTCCGGGAATCGGATCGGGTACGCCGGTGCCGCACCGGTCGGTACCACACCGCCCAGCGCGCCTCCGGTCACTGTGGTACCGGAAACCACTGTGGTACCGGAAACCACTGTGCCGCCGGTTGTTCCGTCGTCCGCCGGTAAGACCAGGCAGGTCGAACCGTCGACCGAGGAATCCACCGGGCCGACGGCCACAGCGCCGACCAGCACGACCACCGCACCGTCGAGAACGACGGCTGCCGCCACAACGCCATCGTCGTCGCAGACATCGTCCACCACCGCGACCAGCACACAGCAGACGACAACGACCACGACGTGCGTCAGCACGACCGGACCGCCCACGACGACCGGTCAGCCATGCGAAACCAAGGCATCGGCGTGCCCGACCACGCCGCCGCCGAGCGCCACCACCTCCGCCGCCCCGTGTGTGGACGGCCCATCGGCCGGTGCCTCCTCGACGACGTCCACCGTGGTGACCGCGACGGAGTCGGTTTCGACGACGACCACCACCACCACCACCGTCGACCGCCCGGTGGCAAAGGAGGCCATCGACCCGCAGATCCCGCCACCGCCGCCCAACCAGCCCGCACCCGAACGCACGGTCCCGGATGATCTGTCCCAATCGTCACCGTGTGCGGTGATCACCGGCCCGATGGCCAAGGGCCAGTACACGGTTTCGTCGCCGTTCGGTCCGCGCGGTGGTGAATTCCACCGCGGCATCGATCTGGCCGCGCCGGAAGGCACCCCGATCTACGCGGCGCTGGACGGGAAGGTGGTGGCGTCCGGACCGGCGACCGGATTCGGCAACTGGATCGTCATCGATTCGACGACAGCGACCGGTCAGGTCTCGACCGTCTACGGACACATGTACGACAACGGTCTGCACGTCCACACGGGCGACCTCGTCAAGTCGGGCCAGCACATCGCCGATGTCGGCAGCAATGGCCAAGCCTCCGGCCCGCATTTGCATTTCGAGCTGTACCAGGGTCTGCGGCTGGGTAATGGCAAGGCCGTCGATCCCGCGCCGATGCTCGACCAGGCCGCCCCCGCGGCGTCGCAGTCGGCGTTGAAGATAGCCCATGCGATCGCCGACTGTGCCGTGCGTCCCGGTTCCGGCCTCGCCCCCGGCAAGGTCCCACAGGAATTCGTGCCGTGGCTGCTCAAGGGTGCCGCCGAATGCCCCAACAGCGGCATCACCGCGCCGCTGCTGGCCGGACAGCTCAAGGCGGAGAACAACTTCAACTTCGGTGCGAACGCCCCGGTGTCGTCCACCGGTGCCAGGGGCCCCGCCCAGTTCATGCCGGGCACCTGGGAGACCTGGAAGGTCGACGCCGACAACAACGGTGTCGCCGATATCAACAGCATTGCCGATTCCGTTGTGGCACAGGCGCATTTCATGTGCAAGAACTGGCAGGACACCTCGGCCGGGGTGAACAGTGGCTCGCTGCACGGCGATGCGGTCGACCTCGCGCTGGCCGCGTACAACGCGGGTTTCGGTGCGGTCCAAGCCGCGGGCGGCATGCCCTCCGGTGGCGATTACACCACCCAGACCCGGCCGTACGTGCGCACCATCCGGGAGCTCGAACGCCAATTCGCGGCGACCGACTTCACCTCGATGAATACCGCGGATCAGCAGACCGACCTGGCGGCCAAGGCGGTGCAGGCGGCCAAGCAGTATCTCGGCACCGCGTACGCCTGGGGCGGCGGAAACACCAAGGGCCCCACCCGCGGTGGCTTCGACGCGCCCGGGCTGGCGAGCTACGTGACCTACGTCGCGACCAGCGGCGCCACCACGCTGGCGCGCACCGTCCAGCAGCAATGGGCCCAGGGCCACGAAATCGCCGTCGACCAGGCCAAGGCGGGCGATCTCGTATTCAGCGATTGGAATTCGAACGGAACACCGCGCCATGTCGGCATCGCGATCGGCGGCGGACGGATGGTGCACGCGTCGAGCACCGACGGCACGGTTGTCGAGGCCGCCATCGGCGCGGATGCCAAGGTACGGAGCGTGTCATGAGTATTCGCCGAATCCTGTTCGCCCTGCTGATCGCGGCCCTCGGTATCGTGGCGATCAGCGGATGCGGTGCGACGGTGCCCGGTCTGGCACTGCCGGCCCCGCTCGGTGCCGCCGATACCGCGGACCCGAATGCGGTGCTGCGTGACGGCTTTTCGACAATGTTCGGCTGGCGGCCGCAGACCGACAGTTCACCCGATGACGCCTACGCCCGTGCCCGTCCATATCTCACCGACCAGCTCGGCGCCCGCGCCCGCGACGCCACCTCGGGCGGGTCGAAGACCCAGTGGAAGGCATGGGCCGAGGCCAAGGCGAAGGTCAGGGTCACCGTGCAGATCACGACCGATGAGCATCCGCCGGATCAATCCGCCCGCATCGATCGCGTGCTGCTGATCGGCCAGGCGATTACCGACGCCGCGGCGAAATCCATAGAGAACATCGAAATCACGGTCTGGGCAACAGTAGTGCGGACCGAACAAGGCTGGCGCATCCATGAGATGCGCTTCTGAGGAGGCTGCCATGTCCATTCTGCGCTACGCATTCATGGTGCTCGCATCCCTGGCCGCGACACTGTGCGTCGCCTGTTCCTCGACCCAGACCGGGCACGATGTCGAACCCGCCGACAAGGCGGCGATCGAAACGATCACCTCCGGACTGCAGACCATGTTCACCTGGCACCCGGGCCCGGATACCAGCAGACGCGACGCCTTTCGACGCGCGGCGCCCTGGCTCTCGGACAATTTCGCGGGGACCGCGACCACCACATCCGAACGCGGACCCGGTGTGCAATGGGACGAGTGGGCGCGCATGCACGCAACCGTGGAAGCCACCGTGCTGATCCTCGGCACCGAGCACGGTGCGGACACCGACCAGCGGATCGACCGGCTCGCGATGATCACCCAGGATGTCAAGGCGCCCAACGGGACCGTCATCGACTCCATCGACCTCACCGCCAAGGTGACCCTGCGACGCTCGGACGGCGGCTGGCGCATCGACTCGATCGAATTCGTCTGAGGGTCAGAGCTACCGCATCGCCGGGCTTTCGAACGAATTCAGCGGTGCCGACGCCCTGCGGATGGGGCACGCGGGCCGAGGGTTTCGATATTCGGGGTGCACGCGCTGTGCCGGGTGCATAGGCTCACGAGGCTAATTGTTCGAAACGCCTGGAGTTTTCTCGATGACGATGCCGTCACCAGCGCACAGTCGCGCTCCGCTCACCTCGCCGATCGACACGGATGGACCCCGGGTGTCGCTGTACACGCCGGAGTTCGCGGCGGATCCGCACCGGGCGTATGGGGAGATGCGGCAGCGCTATGGGGCGCTGGTGCCGGTGGACCTGGCGCCGGGGGTGCCCGCGACGCTGGTGGTCGGCTATTACACGGCGTTGCGGATTTTCAATGATCCGGACCACTTTCCGGCGGATCCGCGCGCATGGCAGAAGAATGTGCCTGCGGAGTGTCCGGTATTGCCGATGATGCAGTGGCGGCCGAATGCGCTGCGCAATGCCGGTGACGCGCATGCCAGATATCGGCAGACCAATCTCGCGGGTCTGGAGAAGGTCGATCAGTACGGCCTGCACGATACGGTGGCCAGGCTGGCGGTGCCGCTGATCAATGAGTTCTGTGCCAACGGGTCCGCGGATCTGGTGCGCCAGTACGCATTTCCGCTCGCCTTCGCGGTGTTGAACGCCATGCTCGGGTGTCCCGCCGAGATCGCGCAGCAGGCCGCGACCGGGATGGCGGCGATCTTCGAGGGTGTCGACGCCGAACATGGCAATCAGTTGCTCGTCGACGCGATGTTGGAGTTGACCCAGCTCAAGAGGGTCGAGCCGGGCGACGACATCACCACACGGATGCTGCGACATCCGGCGGGGCTGAGCGATAACGAGATGGTGCACCAGTTGGGCACGCTGTACGGCGCGGGCATCGAGCCGCAGCAGAATCTGATCGTCAATACCCTGCTGTTGATCCTGACCGATGAGCGCTTCGGCGGCAGTGTGCTGGGCGGCACCCTATCCACCCGGGACGCGCTCGACGAGGTGTTGTTCAACGATCCGCCGATGGCGAATTTCTGTATCACCTTCCCGCGCCAGCCCATCCTGATCGACGATGTCTGGCTACCCGCGCACCAGCCCGTCGTCATCAGCATTGCCGCCTGCAATACCGATCCGGCGATTACCGGGAACCAGTACGCGGGCAATCGAGCCCATTTGGCCTTTGGCGCCGGACCGCATGTGTGTCCCGCGAATTCCATCGCGTATCTGATCGCCCAGGACGCCATCGACCAACTGCTCGACGCATTGCCCGAGATCCGCCTCGCGGTCCCGCCCGATGAACTGACCTGGCGACCGGGCCCGTTCCACCGGGCATTGACCGCGCTACCGATCGTTTTTCCCAAATCGCCGCCACTGCCGCAACCGTCCTAGGACCGACCGTGCCTCCCCGGCGCGCGCTGGTCGTGCCACGCTCGGCCTATGCGACTGAGTATTTCCCTCGCCGACTTCACCTGGCCGGATTCACCTGATGCGATCGGCCCGCGGGTCGACCGGATCGTGCGCGCCGCCGATCAGGCCGGGCTCGACTCGGTATTCGTCATGGATCACCTGTTCCAGATCGGTCCGAACGGCCCGGCCGAACACGACATGCTCGAGGCCTACGCCGCACTCGGCTATATCGCGGCTCGGACCGAACGAATTCGGTTCGGCGCCCTGGTCACCGCCGTCAGCTACCGGGATCCGGGTCTGCTGGTCAAGAGCGTCACGACCCTCGATGTGCTCTCCGGCGGTCGCGCCTGGCTCGGCATCGGCGCGGCATGGTATGCCGAGGAATCCGCGGGGCTCGGCCTGTTCTTTCCGCCGCGATCCGAGCGGTACGAACGACTGGAGGAGACCCTGCGGATCGCGAAGCAGATGTGGGCGGGTTCGGAAAAGCCGTTCCACGGAAAGCATTACACGCTCGAACGACCGCTGAACGTGCCCAATGCGCTGACCCGCCCGCATCCGCCGATCATGATCGGCGGCCAGGGCGAGCGCAAAACGCTGCGCCTGGTCGCGCAGTACGCCGACGCCTGCAATCTCTTCGGTCCATCCGCAGAGGTGGTCGCGGCCAAACTCGCCATCCTGCGAGGACATTGTGAGGCCGTCGGCCGACCGTACGAGGACATCGAGAAAACGATGGTCGCGTACTACTACCCGGATAAACCGATTGCGGAGCAAGCGGATTCGTTCGCCCAATTCGCCGAAGTCGGCATCCAGCACGTCGTACTCGGCCGCTCCGGCCCGTTCATGGACGAGGACATCGAGAAGATCTCCGAATTGGTGCGCGCGGTCAGCGACCTCTGACCCTCCGGACCCCGAAGCACCGACCGCAGCTCACCGATGTCCGGATGTCGAGCAGCGCCGCCGCCCGGCCGATCAGCGGTGCTGGCCATGACTTCGAGGCGGGCGAAGCGGTGGATGGTCGGGCACCGCATAGCACATCCGCGATCGCCACCAGGAGCAGTTCACTCGGCGGCAATGGTTGCGGTGATATCCGTGCGATCGCGGTTCATCCTCGGTTATCCGGCTCCGCTAGCGTTTTCGGGTACGCGGGATAAGGAGCCGGGCGCATGGAGTTCCGACATCTGGTTTCATTCATCACCATTGCCGAAGAGCTGCATTTCGGCCGTGCGGCGCAGCGCCTGCATCTCACGCAGCCCAGTCTCAGTGCCCAGCTGCAGAAGCTGGAGAAGTCGCTCGGCGTGCAACTGGTCGCGCGCAACTCCCATGAGGTCAAGCTGACCCCGGCGGGCCGGGAATTCGAGAGTCAGGCCCGCATCATCGTGGCCCAGATGGACCGGGCCGCCCAGGTCGCCAAGGCGACCGCCGAGGGGCGCGCGGGCACCCTCAATATCGGCTACAACCTTCCGGCCAGCAGACATGTCCTGCCGGACGCGCTCACGAGGATGACCGAACGGCATCCGGATATCGTGGTGTCGCTGTGGGAGAAGCGCACCGGCCCGCAGCTGGCTGCGCTGTCGGACGGCTCGCTCGATGTGGCGCTGGTCTACGGACATCCCAGCACCCCCGATTTCCGATATCGGCGACTGCTGCACCGGATTCCGCTGGTGGCGGTGGTCGGGCGCAGACATCGGTGGGCCGATCGCCCCGGGGTGCCCTTCGCCGAATTGGCAGGGCAGGAGTGTGTGCTGTTCGCTCGCGAACAGTGTCCGGCCATGTACGACGCCATCTTTCGGGCCGCCGCGGACACCAGGATCGCGCTGGCCGTCGCGCATACCGCCGATGATCCCGGCGCGACCGCACATACGGTCTCGGTGCGACCACTCGTCGGATTCGCCTCGCTGCCGCGCGCCATCTCGATGGGTATGGGTGCGCCGGAAAGCAGTTCGGTGGTGGCGGTCAAACTGTTCGATCCGGTGCCGACATTGGATCTGTACGCGGTGTGGCGTGCCGACGAGTCGAACCCGGCGGTCCCGTTCTTCCTGAACTGCATCGATTCCGCCGAACCGGCCCACCTGGATATTGCCGGCGCGCTATCGGCCTGAATCCTTCGATAGGCCATGGCCCGCCGTTTCATGGTCCGGCGCAGCAGCTTTCGGCGCGTCTCGGGACGGGCGGATGCCGGAATCCTTCCCGTAGACTCGTTGCCGGACTGGTATGAACCCGTAGCTGGCCACCAACTCTTCACCCAGGAGATTGCCCAGATGTCGCTGGATCCCAATGCCTCCGAGATCGCGCCCGATACCGCAGGCGCCGCGGCGGCTTCCCCACGGATGCCGGAACCCGGGCGCTCCCCGCAGCCGGTGCCGCCTATCGAAACGGAGGGGCTATGGACGCGTGGGGACGATTCGGACTTGGGACAGTTTTACGCTGGCCACTCCTGACGCCACAGTCACCCGCCATTGTCGCGGGACTCCAACCGAATGAGACCGTTCGGATCGTCGAACAAGACGATCTCGCGGCGATGTCGGATTACCTGGACAAAGAAATCGAGACCGCATGGCAGCGCAAGGCGGCTTTCGAGTCCAGGGCCTTCCCTCTGGTCACCATGAACGTCGGCCTGCTGACGATCTATCTGACCTTGATGAAGGTGCTCGACCTGAAGATCGTGACATCCGGGTTCTGGCCGACCATCTGCGCGGTGGGAGTTGTTGTCGCGGCGGCGGTTTCGATTCTCTGCGCCGCCTTCATCGCGATGCCCGCAAACTATCCGGGCTACACTCCGGTGGGCTTTCTCAAGCTCTACCGGGAAGTTCTGAACAACAAGCAGGCCAGTCATCCCCAGCGGGTGGTCGAGGCCAAGATCAAGACCTACGACATCATCTGCGCCGTGAATCAGAAGCGGGCGAAAATGGTGTTCACCTCATTCATTTCCATGTCCGTCCTGGCCTGCCTGTTGATAATTTCCGCGATCGTCGCCCTCTAGGCTCAGCCGGCGGAAAAGCTCATTGCCGACTTCCAATGCCAATGTCGGCGCGCGTAGTCGTGATTGTCGCTGTGTCGATTCCATCGGCCGGTGCGGTACGGCTCCAGTGCCGAGGGAAACCAGCCCTGGTTGACATCGCTCTGCGCATAGTCATCGTACTGCGTGCTGCAGACCGCCTGTCCGGGTATGTGCACGACCAGTGGCAGCAGACTCGTGGTATCCAATCGTCCGTCGATGGTCACCGCGGTCGAGTCGAAAGCAATCGTTGCCAACACACTTGGTTCGCGCTTATCGCGCAGCTTCCGGTCGATGGCCTCACTGACCCAGACGTACTTGGGCATCTGGGTGTAACCCAGGGCCCGCGCCAGTGCCTTCTCGCCGTTCAGCCGTCGGGCGATGCTCTCCTTGAACTCCGTGCCCGCGGTGATGTAGGTGCGTATCGCGAGCTCTCCGATGCGCTCACCGGAAATCTGATCGACAAAGGACTGCAGCCGTTCGCGATACAGGTTCGCATGGCCCGCCAGACGTCTGGGCAGCCGCCAGCTTGCCAAGGCCCCGAGCCGGTCCTCGGCGACGACCTTCAGCCAATCGGCGGCGGCCTGTTCGGCGGCGGTGCCGGAAAGCCAAATGGACCGCGGCAGCGGAACTACCACCGATGCCTGCCTGGATTTGTCGGGGTGGACGAATTCGTTGACCAACTCCTCGAGCATGACCACCTGGTAGGGCCCGGTCTGGTCGTCGCACACGATCAGCGCCACGACATCGGATGTCGCGTCGTCGAGGGCGTATTCCTCGCCGGACTTCGGTCGCTGCTGTGTCGGATCGAGATCCTGTCGGCGCAGGTAGCCGACGGCGACCTGGGCATGGGCGACGCCGCTGCGTTCCTCCGGTGCGCGCAGCAGAATCACCGGCAGCGCCGAATTGAGGTATCGGCATACGCACGTACCGAGATTCTCGCCGACCCAAAGGCGTTGCAGCGCAATGGCTACGCCTGCCCTCCTGACCCGGTTCGGATCGGTTTGGAGGCGGTTCGCTTCGGCTTCGAGCTGCCGCGTTTCGGCGGTGAAGCTCAGCCGATGACTCCAGTTCAGATTGATGCGTTTGCACAGTGAGTCGGCGTCCAGCACTTCGGGCGGGAGATCGACCGCGCGCAGCGTGGCGGTCAGCATATTTCGGTTGAGTCCCTGCGATGGATACGAGCGACTGAATGCCGCGGTCTTGTCGCTGATGCCATGGAACTGTGCCGATGCGCGCCGCGGGACGGCCCCACGCAGCACCGCCGAGTAGTGGCAGACCCACGCCGTAATGTGCGCGCAGGTCATCAGGTGTCCGTCCTGCTCCATGAACGGGACGCCGACCACCCGTTTGGCGACACCGAAGATCTGGACATCCTCGCCGACCGCGGTGCGGACCTTGTCGGCGAGCGTCCGGTCTCCCGCGATCTCGGCGACGGTGAGTTCCGAGGAGACCATCGACCGGCCGATCTTGCCGGGAAACTGCGGTCGCAGAACGGCGTATCCGTAGTAGATCGAACCCCGGCGCGCGACGAAGTCGCGCAGATGTGAGTTGCTTTTCGGTATCCGGCCGTTGAAGAAATGTACCCGTGCGGTGTCCGAGGAGCGCGAGCCGAAACGCGCATCGTGTACCTTGCTGAACTCGCTCCGGAAATCCAGGTCGAAGTATTCGTTTTCGACAATGACCACGTTCGATTTCGTGCAGAACACCTCTAGCAGTGTTCGCGCCGGTTGATCGTTCCCCTTGTACGCAGAGCCCGGTCTGAGCTGTAGCTGCTCCAGCAAATGATCGACCGGATCGCGGCACAGTTCATATATTTGCCCGAACGCGCACTCGTTGAGCTGCGTAACGTTCTCGCACAAGAATTTCCACCCCTGAGTAAATCTTGGTCAATAATCCGTTTCCGCATCATTGTCGACGGAAACCGGTGCGTGTGTGCCGATCGGCGAGTTCTGCTGGATCTCGGAGGTTCGGCGATAGGCTTCGTACACCCGGTCCAATACATTCTGGCCGAATTGCCGAACGACGCGCTCCTGGCGTCCCGCGGTCAATTGCATGGGAGTCATCGGCTTGTATCGGGTGTAGAACAGGTCGCTGTATTTCGGCAGCCGACCATCGGGCCCGAGGTTCATATGGATCTCTTCTTCTGCTGAGGCCTCCGATGAGCTCTCGGATGGATTTCCCTGGCGACCGTTCATGCCGCCCCCCTGGATCGAATAGCTACGAGCAATTTTGAAAGCATTTCGTTTCTCCTTACCTGACAGTGTAAATCGGGACACGTCGGCGTGCAAGGCGAAACATGCCTTCTAGCTGGACTTTTGCTCCCATCGCGCTCCTCCGTCCGGTGGCATCTCCTGCTGTATGTTCGATCCCGAACCGGTCCTGGACGGGGCCGTACTGATTACGCAGGCGAGTTGCTCGGGCCGCCTCGGAGGTACTCGGCTCGCAACGATGTCGCGGACCGAAAGCAGACCAAATGTTCTCTTTGCGGAGGGTGTGGGAGGCGTCACGACAATCTGCTCGTGCCGTAACCGGTGGGCTCCTGACGTTGCCGCCGAGCATGGGAGGGGAAACCCCGAATGCCGTCATGGACTACGAGTTTGCGCCGCCGCGCGCATATTCGTGGTCGTATCGACGAACAATTCCGCAAGTTGGTTTCTCACCCAAACCGACTGTTACGTGGGAAATGTTACTTCAGCCCCGACCGCACGAAGGCATTCACGATGTGACGCTGCAGGAGCAGGTACATCAACAGCACGGGCAGGCACGCCAGGCTGGCGAGGGCCATCATCGGGCCCCACTGATCGCCCTCGGTGCCCATGAAACTGCGCAGGCCGAGTTGGAGTACACCATTGGATCGGCGCAGTACGACCGCGGGCCAGAGGTATTCGTTCCAGGCATTGATGAACAGCAGGATGGCCAACGCGGCGAGGGCGGGGCGCAGATTGGGCACCACGACGGTCCAGAGGATGGACCAGGAGGAGCGGCCGTCGATTTTGGCGGCGGCGATGAGTTCCTTGGGGAAGCCGGCCATGTGCTGGCGCAGCAGCAGTACCGCGAGCGCCGAGCACAGGGTGGGCAGGACCACGCCGATCAGCGAGTCGACCAGGCCGAGCCGGGTGAGCAGCACATAATTCGGCAGCATCGTCACCTGGAACGGAACCAGCCAGGTACCGACGAACGCGAGGTACAGGATCCGTTGGCACGGAAAGGTATACATCGCGAACGCATAGGAGGCGAGCAGCGCGACCAGCAGCTGCCCGGCCGCGGACAATGCCGCCACGAAGAAGGTGTTGCCGATCAATCCGAGCACATCGACCTTTTCGGCGGCATCGGTGTAATTGGCGAACGAGATCGGCCATGGGAACGGCGAGAGTGAGCCGACATCCTCGGGGCGGCGCAGCGAGGTGGCGAACAGCCAGTAGATCGGGAATACGCACACCACCGCGGTGACCGCGAGCAGCGCATGGCTGCCCGCGGTACGCAGACGGTCAATCATCATGGAAGGCAACCTTTTCCGCGATCCACACCAGAATCCCGGCGAGCACACCGAATCCGGCGAACAAGAGCACTCCGGCCGCGGCGCTGAGCCCGGCGTCGAAGCTGTGGAAGGCGTAGTCCCACAGCAGGTAGTAGATATTGGTGGTGGCCTGCGCCGGCCCGCCCTGCGTCATCGAATCGATCAGCGGGAAGGTCAGCGTCGGACTGAGCAGAACGGTGGTCAGCACCAGGAACAGCAGGGTGGGGGAGAGCAGCGGCAAGGTGATCCAGCGCCGGATCTGGCCCGGGCTCGCACCGTCCACCTGCGCCGCCTCTTCGTAATCGCCGCTGATACCGGCCGATCCGGCCCACACCACCAGCACCGCGAAGCCGAGCAGCTGCCAGCCGGTGATCCCGATAATGACGGCGTGCGCGGTGCCCGCGTCGTACACCCAGTTCCGATCCGAGCCGAGTACCCGGTCGACGAAACCCGTGCCCGGATGCAGCAACCACCGCCACACCGCCGCCGCCGCAACGGGAGCCACCAGAAACGGCACGAATATGAAGGCGTGATAGATGGTCCGGCCGCGCACTCTTCTGCTGGCGAATGCGATGAACACCGGCAGCACCACGGTGAACGGCAGCATGCCCGCGATCAGTATGCCGGTCCTTTCGACCGAATCCCAGAAGGCCGGAAGTTGCACCAGCCGTTCGTAATTGCCGGTACCGACCGGCTTCATCGGCGCGGTCGGCAGCAGATTCCACGAGTAGGTGGACAACTCGAATGCCTGGACCAGCGGCCGGTAGGTCCACACCACCAACAGGAACAGGGCGGGCGCGAGATAGAGGTAGGGCACCAGCAGCCGCCTCGCCCGGCGACACCGGGCGGGGCGGCGGGATTGCGGAGCCGGTGCGATATCCGCTGCCGCGGTCGGTATTTCGACGACGAACATCTACCGGGCCTCGGCGGCCAGTGCCGCGAGCTGCTCGAGCACATCCGCTTCGGCTCTGTCGTAGACGGTTTCGGCGGGCGTCGCCTCGATCGCGGTGGCCACCAAGGTTGTACCGAGCACATCGATGCGGCTGTAGCCGAATCCGTTCAGGCCACGGTGGCGCCCGCGTGGCGCGATCGGATCGATCCGATACGCCATCGCTGGCCCGATCCACACCGGAATGCCGCCAAGGGCCGCCGCAGCGGTCACATGGTTGTGCCCGCAGATGATCAATCGCACATCCGATCCCGTGAGCACCTCGCCGAGCAGCTCCGGCTGCTCGAGCCGCAGATATTCGGTGGCGGCCACCGGGGACGGGATCGGCGGATGGTGCAGGACGAGCAGTGTGCCGCGCGGCGCGGGTTCGCGCAGCTGATCGGCCAGCCAGTCCAGCTGTTCGGGTTCGAGCCGTCCATCGTGCCGGCGCGGTGTACTGCTGTCCAGTGCGATGATCCGCAAACCGGCGATCTCGACCACCCGGTCATGGGTGGCATCCGGATCGACCGAATCCAGGCCGAGCAATTCGATCCCGAAGGCCACGCGCTCATCGTGATTGCCCATCACGTACACCGGCTGCGCGCCGAGTTCGGCGGCCGCCGGCTCCACCGCGTCGCGCAGCCGCCGATAGGCCTCCGGTGATCCGTTATCGGTCAGATCGCCCGACAACACCAGTGCGTCGATGCGTTGGCGCGAGTCCAGCAGCTGCTGCAGCACCTGGGTGAGGTTGGCATAGGTGTCCACCATGCCGTGCACCCGTTCACCGGCGGGCCGGATGTGGGTGTCGGTGAGCTGGACGACGGTCACCGAACTCATGACGCGGGCAGCAGTTCGGCGCCCTGTTCGCGGGCGGTGGCCAAGGTGGACTGCGGATCCTTGCCCTGGAAGACGATCGATTCGACCGCATCCATCATGCCGTCACGGATCTGCAGATAGTTGGTGCCCGGCATGGAGATCCACGGCTCCATATTCGCCAGCTGCGCGACATTCGGTGCCAGCAAGGGATTCTGCTCGGACCAGGTCTTCAGTCCGTTCGGATCGTCCAGCAAACCGGTACGCAGGGGCAGGTATCCGATGCCCTGCGAGATCTTGGTGTAGGCCTGCTCGCTGGTGAGGAATTCGATCAGCTTCCACGACGCTCGCTGCTTGGCCGGGTCATTGGACAGAATATGCAGCGACGCACCGGAATTCGTCGGCACGGTGGGTTTGCCGGCGAAGCTGGGCATGGGCGCGGACCGCAGGTCCCATTTGTCCTTGGCGCCGGTGATGAAGGTGCCCTGGATGGCGCTGGTCTCCAGGATCATGCCGATCTCGCCGCGCGCGAAGGCCTCATAACCCTGCTTCTGGTTGAGCTTCGGCATACTGCCCGCGTCGACGAGTTGCTTGCTCGTCCGCGTCACTTCGACCGCGGGGGCGTCGGCGAAGGACAGCGTCCTGCGGTCTTCGGAGATGACCCGACCGCCATTGGAGCGCACCAGCGACTGGAAGCACCAGTCCTTGGCGGTCTTGGTCAGACAATCGATGTACACGCCGCCCTTGCCGGTCTTCCCGGTGATCGCGGCGGCTGCCTCGGCGACCTGCTGCCAGGTGACGGGTGGTTTCGCCGGATCGAGCCCGGCCTCGGTGAACAACGAGGCGTTGAAGTACAGGACGGGCGTGGAGAAGACGAACGGGACGCCATAGGTGTGGCCGTTCCAGTCCGCCAGGGTCCGCGCTTTCGGGGCGTACGGGTACGTGGCCCCGTCGAAATTGTGCTGGACCTCCTGTGCGGAAACCAGGGTGTCCAACGGCTTGGCGCCGAGCTGGTGGATGGTGTAGTCCAGATCGCTGAAGCCGAGCTGCGCGACATCCGGCGGGGTGCCGGCCACCAGCTGGTTCTGAATGCTGGAGATGGTGTCGGTGGCCGGATTCGGGCTATTGCCCTGCGGCTTCTGCGCGGTGACCTTGATATTCGGGAACTTCTTGCCGAAATCGGCGAGCAGCGCGTTGAAGGTGTCGGTCCAGGCCCCGGCGAGTCCGTAGTTATAGGACTCGAACACGATGGACACCTGCTGATCCGGCTGCAGTTCCGGGATCTGGGCTGTATCGGCATTCGAATCGGTGGTGGTGCTCCCGAGGCCGCCGCAGGCGCTGAGCGCGACGGTGGTTGCAAACACCAGGCCCAGCACGGGCACGGTGCGTTTCACGGTGGTTCTCCTCATCGGTGACGGGTGGTTGTGAAGAATCAGGCTGCTACCGAATCCCGTTGTGGCTCTTGCCAAGTCAGGCGCAACCCGGACTCCGGGTGGAACAGGTGCAGGTGTGCGGGATCGACGCGCAGCCCGATGGACTCCTCGGCGCGCACTCCGGCCGGGCGCGGTGCGCGGGCGCACAGCGTGTGCGCACCTGTGCTGAAGTGGATCAGTTCCTCGCTGCCCAGGTTCTCGACCATCGTGACCCGGCCGCGAACGGTGGGGTCGGCGGGGTCCGGGCGTAGCTGCTCGGGGCGGATTCCGGCGACGACGTCGATGTCGTCGCCGAAATCCGCTGCGGTGATGGCCAATTCGGCATCGATGCCATCGGCCACCAGGTACAGGCGGTCTTCGCGCCGGGTGACGACCGCGGGAAACAGATTCATCGGCGGGGCGCCGAGGAATCCGGCGACGAAGGTCGAACGCGGCCGATCGTAGAGTTCGGTCGGCGTGCCGAGCTGCTCCAGCCGACCGTCGTTGAGCAGCGCGATCCGATCTGCCATTGTCATGGCCTCCACTTGGTCGTGGGTGACGTACAGGAACGTCGCGCCCAGCCCGCGATGCAGCGAAATCAGTTCGGCCCGGGTGGCACTGCGCAGTTTCGCGTCCAGATTCGACAGCGGTTCGTCCATCAGGAAGGCACCCGGATCGCGAACCATCGCGCGGGCCAGGGCAACTCGCTGCCGCTGCCCGCCGGACAGTGCGGCGGGTTTGCGACCCAACAGCTCGGCAAGTCCGAGCGTCGCCGCCACCGCCGAAACCCGCTCGGCGATCTGCGCGCGCGGTGTGCGCCGTGCCCGCAGCGGAAAGCCGATATTCTTCGCCACCGTCAGATGCGGATACAGCGCATAACTCTGGAACACCATGGCCAGGTCGCGCCGCTGCGGCGCTTGATCGGTGATATCGGTGTCGCCCAACAGGATTCGGCCGCTCGTCGGATCGTCCAAACCCGCGATCAGCCGCAGCAGGGTGGATTTGCCGCAGCCGCTCGGTCCGAGCAACACCATGAACTCACCGTCGGCGATATCGAGGCTCACCTCCCGCACCGCCCAGGTCGCGCCGAATTGTTTGGATACCTGATCGATACGCAGTCTCGCCACCGGATCTCCTCGGTCCACCAATCGCGCCGCAGTGGTCATGACGTCAGTTTCGGTGGCCGCGCCGTGTTCGAGTCGCGTCGATAGTCAATGTCGATTGTGCGAATCAACTGCACATTCGTCCGGTGCGGACCGGCTACATCTCGGCGACGGTAGTCGCGAAGTCGAGATAGCCGAGGGCACCGGGTGACCGAGCTTGCTCGCCCGCTGACCGGCGAACTCTGACCTGTCGGCGCGATCCGCGACCGGCATGCGGCGCGTGTTCGCGCGCGCGACCTCCGCTGGAAACCCGAGAGGAACAAATAAGGATGAGGAAAATCGTTGCGGCGGCCGCCGGATTGGTCGCCGCAGTCGGCATCGCCGCCGGTACCGCCGGTGCCCAGCCCGAAGGTGCGGACGCCGTCGGATTCATCGCTGCCACCACCGACACCCAGACCATCATCAATACCGACGCAGGGGCCATGGTCGTCGAGGACGGTGTCTTCGAGATCAAGGCCAGCAACGGAACCGTCCTCACCGGCATGCCGCTGAAGTTCCGCGTCGATGACTTCGAATTCCCGATCGCGGCCGATATCGCCGACCGCACAGCGACTCTCACCCCACAGTTCGATATGGCGCACGCGACCTACAAGCCGGTCGCGCTGCCTTTCGAGGACAAGGCCCCGTGGAAGAACGAATACGACCGTGAACAGGCCGCCTGGTCCCGCATGACCAGCACCATCACCATGGGCGCCACCATCGGCACCCTGGTCGGCGGTCTCGGCGGCGGCGCCGTCGGCTGCGTCCTCGGCGGTATCGCCGGTATGACCGTCGCCTCGGCCACCATCATCGGCCTGTTCGGTCCGTTCATCCCGGCCGCGGCCATCGGCTGCCTCGGCGGCATCATCGCCGTCGGCGCCCTCGGCACCCTCGCAGGCCAACTCCTGGTGACCGCCCCGGTAGCCATCGGCGCCGCCATCCAGTACTTCTCCACGGTCAATACGCCTTTCCAGGGTCATTGATCTGCCCTCCGGGCTGGCCGGTTCGGTCAGCCCGGTATGCGGCTACTTACAGGTCGGCCGATCGTGATTGCCGGACGTTCGGAACGGAACGAACGCGGTCGCTCACAATTTCGGCGCATACCGTGCACATCGCCGATGTTCCGGTTCATGCTCGCCAAAACCCCACGGTCCGTACAGTTTTCGCCACCGCGATACGACGCCGCAAGAGCGAGCTCCACACGCACTAGGAGATCACTCGGCCGCGCGGAAACGATCAGCGACACATGGTGTGGGCTGTGTGGAACCTAGTGCGTCTGGTTCGCGGCTGCCGATTCCTGGAAGTCGAGGAGTGCTTCTCCATGCGTCTGCGCCCACTCCGTCAGCATCGCTATCGGTTCCTGGAGCGTCCGGCCGAGCGGGGTCAGGCTGTATTCCACCCGTGGGGGCGCTTCGGCGTACCGCTGTCGATCGATGAGGCCGTTGCTCTGCAAGCGGCGCAGGGTCTGGGTCAGCACCTTCCGCGAGATACCGCCCGACAAAGCGACAAGTTCACTATGCCGCTTGGGGCCATCCGCGAGCGCGTACAGGGTGACTACGGACCACTTGTTCGCGACGATCTCGATTGCTGTGCGGGCGGGACAGTCGGACATGAACATGATTCCAGCAGGGGGCCTCACGGTCCGAAGGTTACCAAAGGGTACCTATCGGATTCCTAGCGTAGCCGTCATGCACATCGCAGCCCTGATCTTGTCTGTCCTGCTCGCTTTGGCCATGCTCCAGTCCGGAGCGATGAAGTTCTTGCGCCCCGCGTGGATACGCCAATTCGCCGAAGCGGTCCACCTCACCACCTCCCAGCTCACCGCGCTCGGGAGCCTGCAGATCGCCGCGACGGTCGGTCTCCTCTGGGGAATCTGGTTCCCGCCCTTCGCGATCGCCGCCGCGATCGGACTGGTGCTCTATTTCACCGGCGCGATCATCGCCCACCTCCGCAGCGGCGACCGGAACATGCTGGGAGCCTTGGTCTTCCTCGCGCTCTCGATCGCGACGTCAGTCGTGCTCGTTCTCAATGTCGCCTGAACTCTAGGAGCCCAACCTCGTAGTCTCGGTTGTCCGCCTTCAAGTCGCGCGCGATGTCCGAACACCCTGGAATCGGCATTACAGGGCGTTGGCAGAGGCGGTTAGCAGCCACACCTGGAGGGGCCAAGTGTGGCCGGTTAGGAGTGCGATTCCGGCGTCCACGTGGCTGGGAGGACATCTCACTCAGCACCAAGGGCCTTGGTCGTCGGTGGGACCGCTGGGTTCGATGGCAAGCCCCGCAGGGGTACGGCAGCACCCTGGAACCCATCATGGCTACGGCAATTGAACGTCCGGAAATGCCGATTTGCGTGCGTGATCGAGGGTGGAGATTCCAGGCGGTGCCGAGTGCTCGACTGCGTTTCGGTCACGGCGCGGTCGAGTGCGTCTGGTCACCGGGTTCGGCAAGCGAGGAGGCCGATTTCGGCCGCGCGGGGGCCAGATCGAGCTTGTCAGAAGGTGCCTGCGCGTACGGCGGTCGCGGCCAGAGTGGTGTAGTCCATCGTGAAGGATCCACCCAGGGCGTCGATGGCGTTGCCGGTCGCGTCCAGTATCTCGGCCAGCTGATCCGGACGGAGCCGGGTGAGACCGCCGGTGGTGGGGAGCAGTTCCAGCCATTGGTCGCGCGTATAGGACTGCTGCCAGTCGAATCGCCACTGTTCGGGATCTCCGAATTGTTCGGTCTCGCGGATCTGGTCGGCGAATTTCTCGTATCCCGCTGCGTAGAGTTCCAGGGGACGTCGAGCTGGTTGGCCGCTGAGCGGGGAGTCCGGCGCCACCCGCCGGTAGGCAGCGGCGAACGGTTCTGCCACCTCGACGGGTGGCTCGTACACGTGACCGAAGATCGCCAGTCGTCCCCCTGGGCGCAACACGGCGGCTGCCTTCGCGGCACCGGCAACCGGATCCACCCAATGCCACGACTGAGCGGCGATGACCGCATCGAAGATCCGGTCGCCCGGCTCCCACGCTTCGAAGGTCGCCACCTCGACCCGCAGGCCGCGGGCTCGCGCGAAGTCGGCCATTCGCGCATCGGGTTCGACGCCGAGCACCGTGCACCCTGCGGCCTGGAACTGGCGGGCCGCGAGGCCGGTACCGCAGCCGATGTCGAGCACGTCCGTCCCGGGGCTCCCGGCGAGGATCCGCGCCACCAATGCGTCGGGGTAGTCGGGTCTGGCCTGGTCATAGCGCTGTGCGTCCACGCCGAACGACGTGGCCATCGGCTGGGACTCCCCCGGCTGCGCTGCGGGCGGTGCTGGTTGCTCTCGCGGTATTATGGGCATTCGCCCACCTTAGTGGGCGCATGCCCACTGCGCAATAATGCCTCTGGATCGACGCACGAAAGGATCTGCGAGTGCCAACTGGGGTGCACCTTCGCGACGCGCGGCAGCAACTGTTCGACGCCGCCGAACGCGTGCTGCTGCGCGACGGGCCGAACGGACTGACCAGCCGGGCCGTCACCGACGAGGCGGGCTGCGCCAAAGGCGTTCTGCACCGGCACTTCACCGACTTCGACGCCTTCCTCACCGACCTCGTGCTCGACCGGGCCGCGCAGCTCGAGGCGCAGGCGAGTGCCTTGCGTGCCGCTGCCGGCACCGGCACGGTGACCGCCAATCTGACCGGCGCGCTGACCGTTGTGTTCGGGCCGGTTCCGGTGGCGATCATCCCGCTCATCACCTTCCGTGACGAGGTGCGCGCTCGACTACGGCGAGCGCGAAGCGGCGGCGGCATAGCGATCCTCGCCGAGGCGACAACCGCGATCTCCACCTATCTGACCGACGAGCGCGAGCTGGGCCGCATCGCCGCCGACGCCGACATCGACTCGCTCACTCTGTCCCTCGTCGGCGGCGGGCATCTGTTGTTCACAGACCGCGATTGCGGCCCGCCGACCACGGCGGCGGTCGACAAATTCGTGACAGCGGTCATCTCCGACGCCGTGCAACGACGACCGGCCTGAGCATCCACCAGCGTCGACAACAGGTGCCAACCAACTTGCCGACCACCAGCCCGCCAGCCAGGCAAGGTGTACGAGGCAGGACACGGGAACCTTTGCTGCTCAGAACATCCGGGAATGCCGCTGATCGCGTCGTCCGAAACTGCTAGAAGGACCTGAATTGCCCTGCGGGCCCGGAGCGCACCAAGCCGATGATGAAATCCACTGCTGCACAATCACTTCGGCTGAGCCGGCCACGCACGTGATGCGGCTCCCTTCGGGCCGAGTCAGGTTCGAGAGACAGCGTCGGGCTGCCGCCGAACCCGATGGCGGCCTAGGAAGTTCTGTTAGCCTCGAGGAAAGGGAGAACTTTCACGGGGGTGGAATCAATGATTCGTCTTACCGCACGCATGCTGGTATCGGCCGGAATGTGCTGTGCTGCAATGGGGGCGCTCGCGCCGCAGGCAATCGCACAAGATCTGGCGCCCGGCGTCCACTGTGACGGGCTCGCCTGCAACAACGACAACGACGAGGCCTACGTCATATTCGGCACGTTCACCTGTGTGACCACAATGTGGCCGCCCAATGGCACCGCGCCGGAGTACTACTACGAGAACACCCCCATCACCCAGGACATCGAACCGCATAGCGCCGTAACGATTCCGCTCGGCTGCGGCGGCGGTGCGGTGGTCGGTTGGGGCCTGACCAGCGCGGTCCCGCGCGCGAGCCTCCCGCGAACCGGCTCCGCGGGATTCTGACCGAAGGCCATGGCGCTGCCGCCGTTACGGCCGGACTCGGTCGGGACCTAGCCCACTCGGCGGTGTCGCGGGCCGGCTACGTCCTGTACCAGAACACGATCCGGCCGCGGGTGAGGTCGTAGGGGTTGCCGGGCCGCAGTAGAGCTGTCGACGGTCGTGGGCTCGAGGCCCGGCTGTCCGGAGACATTGCCGCGCCTGCGAATCGACCTACGTACTCGACGTGCGGATGGCGCGACGGGCGGCTATGGAGCCGAAGGTTTCGCGGTCGGCGAGGAAGCCTTCGAGGGCGAAGGTTGCGGCGCCGAGGCTGGAGGGGTTGTGGGGGAGGGTGCACAGTTGCAGGGTCACTGCGGCGAATGGATCGGACATGGCGTGGTGGGCGGCGACTCGTCGGGTTACTTCCAGTAGGCGTTCGCCGAGGACGTTGGCGACCAGGTCGCCGAAGACCATGGTGCGGGGGTTGAACAGATTCACCAGGTTGGCGACGGCGACACCGAGGTAGTGGCCGGTCTTTTCGATGACTTGGACGGCGGTGGCGTCATTGCGTGCGGCCGCGGCGGCGATGGCGGTGATGGTGGCCGCGTCGTCGGGGCCGAAAAGTGAGCTGGCCGGATCCGATTCGCGCAGGGTCTGCACGATGCCGGGGGCGCTTACGTACGCCTCGACACAGCCATGACGTCCGCAGCGGCATAAGCGTCCATCGAGGACGAGGTTGGTGTGGCCCCATTCGCCCGCGCTGTTGGTGACGCCGCGGTAGAGCGTGCCATCGATGACGACACCGATGCCGACACCTGCGCGCAGCGTCACGACGATCAGATCGTCCACATCGCGTCCGGCCCCGAACCAAAGATGCGCCGCCGTACTGGCTTTCAGCGGATTGTCCAGGTACAGCGGATGCGGCAGGCGCGGCGCGAGCAGTGACTTGAGCGAAACGTCGTGCCAGTGCCAGTACGGCGAGAACACCGAGACCCCGCCCTCTGGCTCGACCAGACCGGGCACGCTCAATCCGACGCCGAGTACCTTGTCGGCATCGTCGGCGGTCAGCTCGCGGATGCCGCGGATAATGAGTTCGGCGACATCGTCGGGCCGGGTGGCCTCGGGATCGACGGGTATCTCGACCGAGCGCAGCACGGTCATGGCCAGGTCGAAAAGGTCGAAGTGGATGCTGGTTTCGGCGATATCGACGCCGACGAGCATGCCGCGCTCCGGATTGATCGCCAGCTGGGCGCGCGGCCTGCCGACGCCCGGCGCGTCATAGCCGAGTTCGGCGAGCACCCCGACGTCCAATAGCTCGGCGATCATATTGCCCACCGTCGCGAACGAAAGCCCGGTCGCTCGGGCGATCTCCTGACGGCTGGTGTGGCCCTCAGCGGCGTATACCGCCTGCAGCACGTAGAAGCGGTTCCGGCGTCTGATGTCGCGCGCGGTCAGCTGGTACACGGTCGGGCCATCTCCTTCCGATTGATATTCGCAGACGCTACCCGAGCGCTTCGGCCAACAGTATTTACAACTATTAGTGGAAGTCTTACTGTAACCCAGGTCACCACCAGACGCCGAGTGCGCGGCAGATCACACAAGGAGCGCCCCATGTCCTGGACCCACCAAAGCCGTTGGACCAGAGCCGTTTTCTGCGGGGTATCGCTCGCACTAGCCGTGTCGGCCTGCTCATCCGGCAAGGACGACAACTCGAAGGCGACCGGGCCGCAACACACCAGCGGCCCGATCAGCCTGGTGTACGCCCAGAAGCAGGGCGATCAGGAGTACTTCATCGGCGAGGCCGATGGCGCCAAGGCCAAGGCCAAGGAGTTGGGCATCGATCTGAAGGTGGTCAATCTCGGCAATGACGCGAACAGGGCTGTCACCGAGGTACAAAACGCGGTCAACCAGAAGGCCAGCGGCGTGATCGTGGTGGTACCCGATCCGTCGGTCGGCCCGCAGGTCGCGCAGCTGGCGAAGGCCGGTGGCGTCGCGCTGCTGACCTCCGATGACCAGGTCTGTGCGAACGGTCCGGACCCGGCGTCCTGCGCCAAGGACAATCTCGTGCCCCGGGTCGGCTTCAGCGGCACCCAGATGGGCACCGAGGTCGGCACCCGCGCCGGTCAGGACTTCAAGAAGGCGGGATGGAAGCCGGAGGAGACCGCGATCATCGACGCCTGGAAGCAGGATGTGACCGTCTGCACCGACCGAGTGAAGGCCAATCAGAAGGCATTTCGGGAGGCCGCCGGTGTGGATGTCAAGGTGATCGAGGTCGGCACCGATAACACCCCATCGGATGCGCAGAACAAGATCTCGGCAACGGTGTCGGGCAACCGGTCGGTGAAGAACTGGATTGTCATGGGCTGCAATGACGAGAACGTCAGCGGCGGTGTCGCGGCCATCCAGAACGCCGGATACGCCGCCGACAATGTGCTCGGTGTCGGCCTCGGCGCCTATCTGGCCTGCAAGGAATGGCGCGGCGGTAAGCCGACCGGATTCAAGGCGGCGCTGTTCATCAATGGCAAAGACGTTGGCGCGCTGTCGGTTCAGACGATCTACGACTACCTGAAGAACGGCAAGCAGATGCCGCCCGAGGCGTACGCGCCGACCAAGATGGTCGATTCGACCAACTGGCAGCAGGCGGGCGTCACATGCAGCTGACCGGACTGCGGGTGTCCGGGCTGAGCAAGAGCTTCGCCGGGGTGCCGGCCCTGCGCGAAGTGAGCCTGGATTTTCCCGCTGGTGCGGTGACCGCGCTGATGGGTGAGAACGGGGCCGGTAAATCCACCCTGATCCGCATCCTCGGTGGCGATCACCGCCCGGACAGTGGCCATCTCGAGTTGGATGGTGTGCGACTCGAGATGGACACCCCGGCCGCCGCGCGGGCGGCCGGGATCCGGGTGATCGGCCAGGAGCCGGAGATCGTTCCGCATGTTTCGGTCGCCGAGAACGTCTACCTCGGTGCGCTGCCGCGGCGCCGGGGTCGCCTGCTCGACCGGGCGGCACTGCGCGAGCGCATGCGTGCCGACCTCACCCGACTGGGGTTCGATCGTGATCTCGATCCGGACACCGTCGGTTCGAAACTCACTGCCGCGCAACGTCAATTGGTGGAGATCATGCGGGCGCTGACCACCGACGCCAAGGTGATCGCATTCGACGAGCCGACCTCATCGCTGTCGGACCATGAGACCGAATCGCTGTTCGCGCTGATCGGCCGATTGCGGGAGCAGGGCCTCGCGGTCATCTATGTATCGCACCGGATGCGGGAGATCTTCCGGCTGGCCGACCGGGTCGCGGTGCTGCGCGATGGCGCGCTCGTCGGCGAGCGGGCGACCGGCGAGACCACCGATCGCGAGATCGTCCGGATGATGGTCGGCCGGGATCTGTCGACGTTGTTCGCGCGCAAGCACGCTACGCCGGGGCGGGTCGTCCTCGATGCGGATGCGGTCACGACCGACGATGTGTCGGAGGTGAGCCTGCGGGTGCGCGCCGGCGAGGTGGTCGCGCTGGCCGGACTGGTCGGCGCGGGCCGCTCGGAGCTGGCCGGTGCGCTCGCCGGTGATCTGCCGATCCACTCGGGGGAAGTGCGGGTGGACGGTAAGAAGCTGCGCCTACGGCAGCCGCGGGATGCGGTGCGGGCCGGATTGGGATACGCGCCGGAAGAGCGCAAGGCGCAGGCGCTGCTGCTGCATCGCGGCGTGCGCGACAATATTTCGCTCGCGATGCTCGACCGGTTGCGGCGGCTGCGGTTCGTCCGGCGCGGCGCGGAACGGCGGCTGGCACGGCAGTACGTCGAATCACTGAGGGTGCGAACACCTTCCATCGAGCAGGAGGTGCGCAAGCTCTCCGGCGGCAATCAGCAGAAGGTGGTGCTGGCCCGCTGGCTGGCGCGCAAACCCAAGGTGCTGATCCTCGACGAACCGACCCGCGGCGTCGATGTCGGGGCGAAGGTCGAGATCTATCACATCATCGAGGAACTGGCCGAATCCGGTGTCGCGGTGCTGGTGATCTCCTCCGAACTGCCCGAAGTGCTCGGCCTGGCCGACCGGATCGTCGTCATGCAGCACGGCCGGGTCACCGGCGAGCTGGACCGGGGCGAGGCCAGCGAGGAGGCGATTCTCGCGCTGGCCATGGCCGCAGACCTGTCGCATACATCTCGAGGAAACCCATGACAGACCAACAACTCTCACTCCCGGTGGAGACCGCCGCCGCCGCGCCGCCCTCGACCCTGGCGCGCGGTGCGGCCACACTCGCGCCGCGGCGTCTGGTGCAGGCGATCGGCAGCGGCAATCTCAGTCTGATCGGCGCGCTCGCTGTGGTCGTCGCGATCTTCGCCTGGCTCAACGACGGCTACCTCGATCCGGCGAATCTGGCCGGAATCGGCGAAGCGGTCACGGTTTTCGGTCTGCTCGCCGTGGTGCAGACCGTGGTGATCATCTGTGGCGCACTCGATATTTCGGTCGGCTCGCAGGCCGGTGTCGCGTCGGTGATCAGCGCGATGGCGTTCACCGCGACCGCCGACAATGCCTTCCTGGGCATTCTGGCGGCAATCGGTGTCGGGCTGGTGCTCGGGGCGATCAATGGGCTGATCATCGTCTACGGTCGCGTCAATCCGGTCATCGCGACGCTGGCCACACTGGCCGCGTTCAAGGGTGTCGCGCAGTTGATATCCGGCGGTAAGGCACAGGGTTTCGTGCTGGGCAATGATGTGTTCATCTTCATCGCCCGCGGCAAGATTCTCGGTTTACCGGTGCCGGTGGTCATCCTCGCGTTGGTCGCGACCGGCATGCATGTGCTGCTCAAATACACCGATATCGGCCGCAATATCTACGCCATCGGCGGAAATGACACGGCCGCACGGCTTTCCGGAATCAATATCAACAAGTACCTCATCGCGGTATTCGTGCTGGCCGGTGCGGTGGCGGCCATCGCAGGAATCATCCTGACCGCGCGGACCGGTTCCGGACAGCCGGTCTCGGGTAGTGAAGGGCTCGAGCTGAAGGCGATCACCGCGGCGGCATTGGGCGGATGTGCGTTGAAGGGCGGCAAGGGCACCATCGGCGGCACGCTGCTCGCGGTGGTGCTGCTCGGTGCCTTGGACAACGGGCTCAATGTGGTTGGGGTGAATACGTTCTGGCAGAACGTCGCTCAGGGTTCATTGCTGGTCGCCGCGGTCGTCATCCAGCAGCGGCGCAGCGGGGAACGCGCGGTCGGGCTCCCGACGTAGCCCGCCGTTGCCAACTCACACCAGGAGCAAACAATGATCGAACTGCAAGCCGAACGGTGCTCGCCGCGGCCGGGCCGGCTGTGTGAAGGACCGGTCTGGGATGACCGCACCAATGAGCTGCTGTGGGTGGACATTCCGGCCGGGCGCATCCATCGTGCCGTCCTGCGCGACGGCGACCTCGAACGCCGGTCCACCGTTGCGGTGGGCAGGCGGGTCAGCGCGGTGGTGCCGTGCGCATCGGGCGGGCTGATCGCGACCGCCGTCGATACCTTTCTGCACATCGCCGATGACGCAACGATCACCGAGGTCGCGGCACTTTCCCTGCCCCAGGACGGGGTGCGGCGACGCATGAACGACGCCAAGGCCGACCCGCGCGGTCGGCTGTTCGCCGGCACCATGTCCGAGGACGAAATCGTCGGCACCGCCGCGCTGTATCGTCTCGACCCCGATGCGACGGTGCGCATGGTGCGCGAGCAGGTGACGATCTCCAACGGCCTCGGCTGGAGTCCGGACGGCGCCACGCTGTACTACGCCGACAGCCCCACGCATCGGGTCGATGCCTTCGACTACGACATGGCCACCGGCACTTTCACCGGCGGCCGGACCTTCGCGGAATTCCCGGACGGTCTACCCGATGGTCTGACCGTGGACACCCGGGGATTCGTCTGGGTCGCGGTCTGGGGCGCCGGACAGGTGCGCGCGTTCGACCCCGCGGGCCGACCGCATGCGGTCATCGATATCGGCCCGGCGCAGGTCTCCAGTTGCGCCTTCGCCGGACCGGATCTGGATGTCCTCGTGATCACCACCGCCGCGGAAGGTTCCGCGGCTGCGGGTGCTGGCTCGCTGTTCACCTGCAGGCCCGATGCGACCGGACTCCCGACGAATACGTACTCCGACGCGAGGTTGGTGCGCAACCCATGACCATCGATCACGGCCTGCCCCTGGAGCCGCCGGTGATCGCGATCCTGCGTGCCCCGTCGGCCACCCGGTTCGCCGAGGTGACCGCCACCCTGCACGAGGCGGGCATTACCGCGGTGGAGTTCACGCTCAATACCCCCGGCGCCCTGGACGCATTGCGCGACAGCTCCGGATTCGCCCACCCGGTCGGCGCGGGCACGGTACTGACCGCCCTCGATGCCACACGAGCTGTGGACGCCGGTGCGGCATACCTGATCACGCCGACGGTATGTCCCGAGGTGATCGCCGAGGGCCGCCGCATGGGCGTCCCGGTGATCTGTGGTGCGTTCACACCCACCGAGATCCACAGCGCCTGGGCCGCGGGCGCCGCCATGGTCAAGGTGTTCCCGGCCTCGGTCGGCGGTCCCGGATATCTCGAGGCGATTCGGGGTCCGCTGCCGCAGATCCCGCTGGTGCCGACGGGCGGAATCGGGCTCGCCGATGCCAGAGCGTATCTGGATGCCGGTGCCAAGGCGCTCGGCATGGGCTCGCCGCTCGTCGGTGACGCGTGCACCAGCGGTGATCTGGATGCGTTGCGCGAGCGCGCGGCCGCTGTGCGGAAGGCGTTGCTATGAGGGCTGTTTCGCGCAATTCGATTGCGGTCATCGAAGCTGTCAGCGCGCGAAGGTCGCTGCTGTGACAGGAGGATTGGTGACACTCGGCGAAGCACTCGGTGTCGTCGCCGCCACCGAGTCCGGTCCGTTGGCCCCCGGTGCGGCACTGCGCATGGATTTCGCGGGCGCTGAAGCGACGGTTGCCATCGGCGTCCGCAGGTTGGGCCACGACAGCGCATGGGTGGGTAGTGTCGGTGCCGATGCCATCGGCACCATGGTGCTCGACCGGCTCCGCGCCGAACGCGTCGATACCTCGCGATGCCGGATCGATCCGGAACTGCCCAGCGGTCTGATGCTGCGCGAGCGCCGCACCGCCGACCACATCCGAGTCACCTACTACCGCAAGGGTCTCGCGGGTTCGCGACTGTCGGCAGCCGATATCGACCCCCTCCAGATCGCCGCCGCGCGCATACTGCACCTCACCGGAATCACCCCAGCCCTGAGCCCATCCGCCCGCGACGCCGTCCACACCGCACTCGACGCCGCCGTCGATGCCGGAGTGACCGTTTCACTGGATATCAACTATCGCCGCGCACTGTGGTCGCAAGCCGATGCCGCGGTGGAGCTTTCGAAGCTGGTCTCCCGAGCCGACATCGTCTTCGGTGGCACCGATGAAGCGGCCCTGCTCGTCCCGGCCGCGAGCCCGGCCGCCATGGCGGAATCCCTTGCCGCACTCGGCCCTGCGCAGGTCGTGATCAAACTCGGCGCCGAAGGCGCACTCGCACTGCACAATGGCGAGCTGATCCGGCAGCCCTCGGTGGCGGTACGCAGTGTCGACCCGGTCGGGGCGGGCGACGCATTCGTCGCGGGCTACCTCGCCGGAGTGCTCGACAATGGGTCCGCGCGACACCGCCTGCGATTGGCCGCCACCTGTGGCGCATTCGCCGTATCCGTACCCGGTGACTGGGCAGGACTGCCGTCGCGGCACGAACTCGGCCTGATCACCGGCGCCGACATCAACCGATGAGGGGAAGAGCATGAGTCGTCTGGCAGACCGGGTCGCGGTCGTCACCGGGGCCGCATCCGGCATCGGTGCGGCCACCGCCCACCGGCTCGCCGCCGATGGCGCCATGGTCGTCATCGCCGATATCGCCGAACCGGCGGGCCGCGAGGTTGCCTCGAAGATCCGCGCGGCGGGCCATCGGGCCGAATTCGTCAGCTGCGATGTGTCCTCGGAGGAGTCCTGGATCCAACTCCGGCATCGGGTCAACGCGTTGTTCGGACCGCTGGACTTCCTGTGCAGCAACGCATCCCAACAGGCCACCGTCGCGGCACACGAGCTGACCCGCCAGGCTTGGGATGACGGTCTCGCGGTCAATCTGACCCCGCTGTTCCTCGGCCTGCGCACCTTCATCGACGATCTGCGCGACCGCGGCGGCAATGTGGTCGCGATCTCCAGCGTGCACGCACAATTCGGTTTGCCCGGCTATCCGGTCTACGCCGCTGCCAAGGGCGGGTTGACCGCACTGGTCCGACAACTGGCCGTGGAGTACGGACGCGCCCGCGTCCGCGTCAATGCCGTGCTGCCCGGCCCGATCCTCACCCCGGTATGGGACGACGTCGACGAGGCGGGGCGGCGGCTGTCCGCCGCGGCCACCGCCCTGGACCGGATGGGCGCGCCCGAGGAGGTGGCCGCCGCCGTCGCCTTCCTCGCCTCCGACGACGCCTCCTTCATCACCGGCGCCAACCTGGTCGTCGACGGCGGCTGGAGCGTGCGAAAGGAGTCCCGGTGAAAATCACCGCACTCACCACCTACCTGGTCGCGCCGCGCTGGTGCTTTCTGAAGATCGAGACCGATGAGGGCATTACCGGCTGGGGTGAGCCGGTCATCGAGGGCCGCGCGCACACCGTCGCCGCCGCCGTCGACGAATTGGCCGACTATCTCATCGGCAAGGATCCGATGAGCATCGAGGCGCACTGGCAGGTCCTCACCAAGGGCGGCTTCTATCGGGGCGGGCCGATTCTGTCGAGTGCGGTGGCCGGCATCGACCAAGCGCTGTGGGATATCACCGGTAAGGCGCTCGGCGTGCCGGTGTGGCAGTTGCTCGGCGGCGCGGTCCGCGATCGGATCCGGGTGTACAGCTGGATCGGCGGCGACCGTCCCGACGATGTCGCCGAGGCCGCGCTGGAGCGAAAGGCGCAGGGCTTCACCGCGATCAAGATGAACGGCTCGGCCGAACTGGAGGCGATCGATACACCACGCGCGACCCGGGAGATCGTCGATCGGGTGGCCGCGGTGCGCGCGGCGACCGGTGACGAGTTCGATATCGCCGTCGATTTCCATGGCCGCCTATCGATTCCGATGGCGCGGCGGGTGCTGCCCCTGCTCGAGCCGTATCTCCCGTTCTTCGTGGAGGAACCACTGGTCCCGGAATGCAGTGCGCAGATCGGCGAGATCACCCGCGCGACGAGCATTCCCATCGCGACCGGCGAAAGACTGTATTCACGCTGGGATTTCAATGCTGTCCTCGATCAAGGCATTGCCGTCGTGCAACCCGATCTATCGCACGCCGGCGGCATTTCCGAGGTCCGGCGCATCGCCGCACTGGCCGAAAGCCGGGATGTCGCCTTGGCCCCGCATTGTCCGCTCGGCCCGATCGCCCTCGCCGCGAGCCTGCAGGTCGGCTTCACCACCCCGAATCTGCTCATCCAGGAACAAAGCCTCGGCATCCACTACAACACCGGCTCCGATCTCCTCGATTACCTGCTCGACCCAACCGTTTTCGCTTACCGCGACGGTTATGTCGACCTGCTGCGTGCCCCCGGCCTCGGCATCGAGATCGATGAGCAAGCGGTGGCGCGTGCCGCCGAGCGGGGCCATCGATGGCGCAACCCGATCTGGTATCGAAAGGACGGGTCATTCGCCGAATGGTGATGTGGCACTGGCGTGGCGTGGTATCGCACCGGGCCTCGTTGTCCGAGGCAGAGTTCCCGTAGATTTGCGCGGGGTCGGAGATCATCCGGCACAACCGGACGAATCTCGCAGGGGAATGTCATGACCACAACCCAGGAGCGAACGCGCTCGCCCTTCTCATCCTGGCTATTGCAGGGCGCGACCGACGAGCGGTATTCCCAGCATGCGGGTCCGATGCGCAAACCGGGCGATGCCGAACACGAGCGGTCCTGGTGGCAGGTGATGTGCCTGACCGGTGTCGACTACTTCTCGACCCTGGGCTATCAGCCCGGTATCGCGGCCGTCGCGGCCGGTGTGCTGTCACCGCTGGCCACGCTGGTGCTGGTCGCGCTGACGCTGTTCGGTGCGCTGCCGGTGTATCGGCGGGTGGCGCGGGAGAGTCCGCACGGCGGCGGCTCCCTGGCCATGTTCACCCAGCACCTGCCGCGCTGGACCGGCAAGATCTTCATCCTGGTGCTGCTCGGATTCGCGGCCACCGACTTCGTCATCACGATGACGCTGTCCGCCGCTGACGGTGCCGCGCATATCGTCGAAAACCCTTATGTCCCTGCGGCTCTGCGCGACCATAATCTGCTCATCACACTGGTCCTGCTGGCATTGCTCGCGGCGATCTTCCTGAAGGGCTTCGCGGAGGCCATCAAGATCGCGGTGGCACTGGTCGCGGCGTATCTATCGCTGAATGTTGTTGTCGCCGTTGTCGGTTTGTATCAGGTACTCACGGCGAGTGATCTGGTGGTGGACTGGACGCATGCGTTGACCGCCGAACACGGCAATATCGCGGCCATGATCGGCATCTCGCTGTTGGTGTTCCCGAAGCTGGCACTCGGGTTGTCCGGATTCGAGACCGGTGTCGCGGTAATGCCGCAGATCAAGGGCGCGCCAGGCGATTGCGATGACGATCCGGTCGCACGCATCGCCGGTGCGCGCCAGCTGCTGACGACCTCCGCCCTGATCATGAGCACCTTCCTCATCGTGACCAGCTTCATTACGGTCGTGCTGATTCCGGAGCAGGAGTTCGAAACCGGCGGATCCGCGAACGGTCGGGCATTGGCCTTCCTGGCGCACAAATACCTCGGCGATGTCTTCGGCACCGCCTATGACGTCAGCACCATCGCGATCCTGTGGTTCGCCGGTGCGTCGGCCATGGCCGGACTGCTGAATCTGGTGCCGCGCTACCTACCCCGGTACGGCATGGCGCCGGAATGGGCACGCGCGGTGCGGCCCCTGGTGCTGGTATTCGCGGTCATCGCCTTCGGTATCACGTGGTACTTCGACGCCGATGTCGACGCGCAGGGTGGTGCGTACGCGACCGGTGTGCTCGTGCTCATCACCTCCGCCGCCGTCGCGGTGACCCTGTCCGCGGCGCGAAAAGGCCAGCGCAACAAGGTGATCGGCTTCGGCGTGATATCGGCGGTCTTCGTCTATACCACCATCGCGAATATCTTCGAACGCCCCGAGGGTGTGCAGCTGGCATCGCTGTTCATCGTCACGATCATCGCGGTGTCCTTCATCTCGCGCGCCCGGCGCTCCTTCGAATTGCGTGCCATCGAGGTGACTTTCGACGAAACCGCCGCCGCGATGATCGATCGGGCCGCGGCCGAGGGCATGATCCGCATCGTCACCCACGATATCGACCAGCGTCGGCCCGAGGAGTACCGGGAAAAAGAGGCCGACCAGCGTCTGGAGAGCCACATTCCCGCCGACGCCCCCATCCTGTTCCTGGAGGTCATCGTCCGTGACGCCTCCGATTTCAGCACCGACCTGCGAGTGACGGGCCTCGAAGTGGCGGGCTATCGAATCCTGAGCGTCGAAGCCACCGCCGTCCCGAACTCCATCGCCGCGATCCTGCTCGCCATCCGCGACCGCACCGGCCTGGAACCACACGTGTATTTCGAATGGACAGAGGGCAATCCGCTGGTCAACCTGCTGAAATTCCTCTTCGTCGGTGAGGGTGAGGTCGCACCGGTGACCCGGGAGATCATCCGCCGAGCCGTGCCGAATCCGGCCGAACGCCCGCACGTCCACGTCGACAGCTAGCCCATCATTCAACCCGCTCAGTCAGCAGGGGAGCGTATTCGGCGCTCGGCAGCCTGATCACCTGGCTTGCGGCATCATTCCGCCTCGTCCCGCTCGCCGCCGTTATTGCAACGGATGAAAATCGGCGCCTGGGTAGCTCACGCGTCGATTCCGCATCGTTTTCCGCGACACGCGCGGAATACGGGAAATTCGGGCAAATCCCTAGGGGGAGAAAACAGACCAAAATTTGGAAATTTGGTACCCATCGACATTCGTTGATCATGCGGCGCATGATTGTACTTGTCTGGGTGTCATTTGTCGGGGGAAACGTTAAAGGAATCGGCAAGGATTGGAAGGCAGATGTTCATCAAGAAATTGCTCGCGACCGCGTTTATGGCCGTCGCGGCAACCAGCATAGCCACGGCCACCGCACATGGCGAGGCCGCGCTGGCGGATGTCAGCTTCACCGCTTCGGATGGCCCGATCGCCTACACGACGAGTCTCGCGGCCGATCACACCAGCGCTCTGGTGACCCTCGCCTCCGGCAGATTCGTCCTCGCGCCGGATGCGGTCAATGTGCTTGCGGACGACGGCGCGATAGTCGGCACCATCCCGACGACACTGCGCACCGACGCGGGGCAGGCGCTCGCGGTGACACCGGGGTTGGACAGCACCAGCACGCAACTGACCCTGACACCGGTCGGCGGGCCGTCCGATGAGGTCATCACGTCGCAGAATATGCCCGGTGTGCATCAGGCATGGGGACCGATTTCCATTGCCGTCGGTGCGACCATCGGCTGCCTGGTCGGCGTTGCGATCGGGATCTGGTTCTTCCTGGTCGGAGCCATCCCCGGATGCGCAATCGGCGCAGCCGTCGGCGCCGCGATCGGCTTCTTCTCACCGTTCCCGTGATCGGTGGATCAGCGCAGGTAATCGAACACAACGATCCGCGGCCGGGCGACCATTGGCCGCCCGGTCTGCTTCTGTCTGCGCCCGTCGAGGAAACCTGAGCGCGTCGTTAACCGACCGCGGGTTCCCCGGCTCGGCACTCGTGTGTGACCGTTACACGCCGAGCGCATCGAGAATCATCGGCCGCGCCGTCGCGAGCGCTTGCTGCCAGTAGGGCCAGGTGTGTGTTCCGTTGACGATGTCGATTCGGGCGGCAATTCCCAACGCCGCCACGCGATCGCGGAACATTTGGGCGGATATCTCTGTGATCGTCTCCAGGCCCATCGCGTTCATCGTATTGCCCACGCCATACGGAAGGTCGAGTGGACCCGGCATCCCGTTGCCCGTCCAGAGGTAAATCGGCATTCCGCGCAGCAATTCGGCCTGCTCGGTGGCATCATTTCGGTTCCATGCGGGATCGTCGACCGGGCCCCACATATCGTCGAGATTGAAGTTGCCCTCGTCCACCATGGCGGCGCGCATCGCCTCGTTCCAGAGCGGAAATGTCGGGTGCACGAATCCCGAAAAGGATCCGGCGAATTTGAACTGGTCGCGATGGTGACCGGCCAACGTCAGTGCGGCACTTCCGCCCATGGAGGCGCCGACAATGGCGTTGTTGGTACGTGACACACCGAATCCTTCCAGGAAGGCAGGCAGTTCCCGGGTGAGGAAGGTTTCCCACTTGTACGTGGTCGCTTGATTGTTGGTACTACTCGGTCGATACCAGTCGGTGTAGAAACTCGACCTACCGCCGACCGGAAACACCAACGTGATGTTGTCGCCCGCGAACTGGCGCAGCGCATCGGTGTCCGTCGTCCACTGACTGTGGTCGTTCGGCGCGCGCAGACCGTCGAGCACATAGAGTGCCGCGCTCCCGCCGCGCGCCGCCCACTGCACCTGGAGTTTGATCGGCCCCATACTGGACGGCGCGAAGAGTTCCTCGAAACTGCCTGCTGACGTGCGCACTATTTCTGTGTCCGGCGGCTCGGCGACAGCCGCTGCCGCACCGATCCATGACACCAGCACAGCCGTCGCCGTGACAATGCCGATTCTGCTCAGCAAACCATGAACTCCCCGCTCGCCCCTTGTTCGCGCTGCCACGTCCACTCGCACCTCCTGCTCGTTTTCTGACAAGTTGCCGAACGGACCCGAATTCCGCCGCCATCCAGGCCGGTTGCTTCGTGTGCCTGTACCCCCGTGCGCCCGGAATCGGGGAAAGCCATTATAGATTGTGCCCGCATTTGCTCTCGAGGCTGGGAAATCCGGATCAAATGACCTGGATCAGCGGCACATTCGTTACCATTCGGCGGCAGTTACGGATGGGATGCGGCAGCTGCCTGTATGCCGAATTGATCGCCAGAGAAATGGTTGGGCAGGATGACCGAACGAAATTCCGCTCTGGATGAAGTTCTCGGCCATCGACGCGCCCGGACACCGCGATCGGCCGCGATCGGTGCGAGACCGGCCGCGATCGGCCGCGATCGGTGCGAGACCAAGGGTGGGTCGACCGGCTGGCTCGAAAACGACGGTATGACACTGCGATACGCGCCGACACCCGGTTGAGCTATACGATCCCGGCGAGTCGGCTCGTGTGGCGGACGGTCGTCGGCGCGGTAACGCGGATCGGTCTCGAACGGGCCCGTCACGAAGGGCTGCCGTCGCTGCTCGCACGCCGGGTCCACCACGCTGCGGCCACGGACCTGCGCGCACACGTCGGTTAGCGCGCGAACTTCGCGTAGTAGCCGCCGGAGGCCGTCACGCCCTTGGGGACATGGTGCCGTGTGCGCGGAAGCCGACAACAGGCGGCTCTGACCAGCGAGAAAGATCGCGACAACCCAGCGTATCGCTGCTGTGTCGAACTAGGCCGAATGCCACGGATCCGACAAACAGCCCGCGCTGACAGCGATCTGAATAGACTTGGGCCCGTGCGGAAAACGGCGAAGGTCAACGATGACCAACTGGTGAGTTTTATCGATCACGGCGGCACCGGGCCTGCGGTGTTACTGCTGCACAGCTACCTCATGGACGCCGATATGTTCGCCCCGCAGGTGCGGGCATTCGGCGGGGCGTTCCGGCTCATCGCGATGGATGAGCGCGGCCACGGTGGTACTCCGGCCGAGGCTCCGTTCACCTATTGGGATGTGGCGCGCGACGCGCTCGGCCTGCTCGACGAACTCGGGGTGGCCCGGTGCGCCGTGATCGGCACGAGCCAGGGCGGGTTCATCGCCCTGCGCATGGCACTGCTGGCACCGGAGCGGGTGGCCGCACTCGCGCTGCTCGGCACCTCGGGCAGCGCCGAGGATCCGCAGGTGGCCGCCGGGTACCGCCAAGCGGCCGCCGCGTGGCGCGAAAACGGTCCGACCCAGGAACTGCTCGATCTCAATGCCGCGATCTGCCTGGGCCAGCACGACGCGACCGAGTGGCAGGCCAAGTGGCGGCGGTTGTCCGGGGACCACATCGACCGCGTGCTCACCCCACTGGTCGAGCGGGACAGCGTGCTCGACCGCGCGCCGGAGATCGCCTGCCCGGCACTGGTTCTGCACGGTTCGGCCGACGCCGCCTATTCCGTCGACCGCGCTCGTGAGCTGGCAGCGGCCCTGCCCAACGCCGAACCTCCAGTGATCATCGACGGCGGCGCGCATTTCCTGAGCCTCACCGACGCCGAAGCCGTCAACCCACACCTGCGGGCATTCCTCGACCAGGCACTGCACGTCGAATAGGGCGGCTCTGGGGTCCGCATCGTCGGTCAACTTCGGCAGCGCGAAAGGCGGTCGGCCGCTGGCACCCTTATCGGGGTAGCTGCCTCAGGTCGCTCGACCGCCAGGGGCGCCGTATCGCAACCCGTCGATGAGCAGGTCGACCATGCGCTGGGCGTGGTCGTTATCGGCGGGTAGGCACAGGTTGGCCACCGCTTGCAGCAGATCGTAGGGCTCGATATCGGCGCGGATCGCACCTGCGGCCGCCGCCGATTCGAGCAGCGACCCGAGAGCCGGCACCAGGTGCTGCTGGAAGTAGGCGGGTAGGGGCTCGAAGGCGGGATCTCCCGAGTGCAGCGCCGCGGCGAGTCCGCGTTTGGTCGCGATGAAGCTGGTGTACCGATGCAGCCAGCGCACCAGTGCCGCATCGGGCTCGTACTCGGCCGCCAGGGTGGGGGCCGCATCGGCGCAGGCGTCGACCTCCTGTTGAAAAACGGCCACGACCAGGTCGGAGCGCTGTGGGAAGTGGCGGTAGATGGTGCCGAGGCCAACGCCCGCCCTGGTGGCGATCTCGCGCACCGGGGCGTCCACGCCCGAGACGGCGAATACAGCCTTGGCCGCGTCCAGCACCGCGGTGATATTGCGCTGCGCATCGGCGCGTACCCGACGTCCCGACGCACTCCGCGCCGTACCGGGTGCGCCCGGGGTGTCGCCATGCTCGATCTCGCTCACTCCGCTCCTCCTCTTGCCATACCGGAACAATGTTCCGTATAGTTCTGGAACATCGTTCCGCTTGATTGATGATAGGGCACGCGGCGCCGACCGCCGACCCCGCCATGAGGAGAACCATGAACTACCGCACGCTGGGCCGAACCGGTATCAAGGTCAGCCCGTACTGCCTGGGCGCCATGATGTTCGGCGCCGTCGGCAACCCCGACCACGACGACTCGATCCGGATCATCCACAAGGCCCTGGACGCGGGCATCAACTTCATCGACACCGCCGATTTCTACTCACGCGGTGAGTCCGAGACGATCGTCGGCAAGGCCATCAAGGACCGCAGGGACAATGTCGTGCTCGCCACCAAGGCGCACCTCCCCATGGGAGACGATCCCAATCAGCAGGGGAATTCGCGGCGCTGGCTGGTGCGCGCACTCGACGATTCGCTGCGCCGACTGCAGACCGATCATGTCGACCTGTTCCAGGTCCACCGTCCGGATCCGTCGGTCGATGTGGAGGAAACGCTCTCGGCGCTATCCGATCTGGTCCGCAGCGGCAAGGTTCGGGCCGTCGGCGCGTCCACCTTTCCCGCATCGGACATCGTCGAGGCGCAGTGGGTCGCCGAGCGTCGTGGTCTGCAGCGCTTCCGCACCGAACAGCCGCCGTATTCGATCCTCAATCGCGGCATCGAGCGCGAGGTGCTGCCGGTCTGTCAGCGCTACGGAATGGGCACGCTGGTCTGGAGTCCGCTGGCCGGGGGCCTGCTCACCGGCCGCTACCGCAAGGGTCAGCAGTCCAACAGTCATCGGGCCAGCTTCGGCTTCCGACATCTGCGCGACGAGCGTCGGCTCGACGCTATCGAGCAACTCATCCCCGTCGCCGAGGCGGCCGGGATGTCGTTGACGCACCTGGCGACGGCATTCGTGATCACCCACCCGGGCGTGACCTCGGCGATCATCGGCCCGCGCACCATGGATCAGCTCGACGACCTGCTCGCCGGTGCCGAGACCATCCTGAGCGATGAAGTCCTCGACCGGATCGACGCCATCGTGCCGCCCGGCACCGATATCGGAATGCTCGACATGGCCTACAACCCGCCCGCCGTCGAACGGGCCCGCCTGCGCCGCCGCCCGACCGACGAGCGCGCCGCCAGCGCGGATATCGTCCCCAGCTACCAATGATCCCCAGCTACCGGTGATGCTCCCGCCACCGCACTTTCCTTCGGTCGGTCACCGGGTTGATCGACCGGACCCGTGTACCAACCCGATCGCGCTCGTCTAGGGTTGGGGGCGGTTAGCTCGCACAGTCAAAGATGCATGAACAGCGGTACGTTCCGTGGTCATTTCCACCGAATCGAAAGGCGCTGCATAGCAATGGATTTGACGCAGATCGAGTTACTCACCGAGTTGGAGCCGGTGGTCGCGACCAATGTCGACCGGCATTTGGCCACGGTCAAGGACTGGTGTCCGCACGATTACGTGCCCTGGGATGAGGGCCGCAACTTCGCGGCAATGGGTGGCCAGGATTGGGATCCTGAGCAGTCACGGCTCTCGGAGGTCGCCAAGGTCGCGATGGTCACGAATCTGCTGACCGAGGACAACCTGCCCTCCTACCACCGCGTGATCTCGGAGAACTTCTCGCAGACCGGTGCGTGGGGCACCTGGGTCGGCCGCTGGACCGCGGAGGAAAACCGCCACGCCATCGCCATGCGCGACTACCTGGTATGCACCCGCGCCGTCGATCCGGTCGCCTTGGAGAACGACCGGATGGTGCATCTGACTCGCGGTGTGCACGCGCCGCCCGGCTTCGGCGGGGTGCTCGATCAGGTCGCGTATGTGACGTTCCAGGAGCTGGCCACCCGGGTCAGCCATCGCACCACGGGCCGTGTCTGCGACGACCCGATCGCCGACCGGATGCTGCAGCGCATCGCGGCCGATGAGAACCTGCACATGATGTTCTATCGCAATATCACCGGCGCCGCGTTCGACATCGCTCCCGACCAGACGATGGAGGCCGTGACCGGCGTCGTGAAGACCTTCGCCATGCCGGGTACCGGCATGCCGAACTGGCGTCGCAATGGCGTGTTGATGGTCAAGCACGGGATCTACGATTTGCGCCAGCACTTGGACGAGGTGCTGTTGCCGGTCCTGCGAGTCTGGGATGTCTTCAAGCGAACCGATTTCACCGCGCGCGGCGAGCGCAGCCGCGAAGAACTCGGCGAATACATCGACAAACTCGGTTGCGATGTCATCCGCTTCGAAGAACAGCGCGACCGCATCCTCGCCCGCGAGGCGGCACGAGTCGGGTAACCCACCCTGGATGTCACGGTCACTCGCGACCGTTCCGATCCGGCCGCACAGCTGTCGGCGCGGAGCGTGGGCTGTGGCGGTCTCGATGGTGTCCGAGGACGCCCGCCGACCCGACAGTGTGCAGTGCTCAGTCGTCGAGCAGCCGCCATGCGGTGAGGGCGAGCCTGGCCCGTATCAGTCCGGTGGGGTCGGTGAGTTCGAAGCCGAGGGTCTTGCCGATCTGTTCGAGGCGGCGGGCGACGCTACTGTGGTGCAGGTGCAGCGCCTCAGCGGCCCGGCGTAGTGAGCCGGTTGCGCAGTAGGCGTCCAACGTATCGAGATCGTCCGGGCTGTCGGCCATTCGGGCGATCGCGGCCACGTCGGCGTTGTCGCGCGCGTCGTCTCGGGGGACCTGTGCGAGCAGCGCCAGCGCGCCCAGATGGTCGTAGTGGACGATCGGTTGGCGTGCGGTGCTGAAGCGCAGGGCGGTGCGGGCTTGCTGCCAGCAACGGTCGGGACCGGCGGTGGCGCCGATGCCCGCGCGGACACCGGCCGGAAACCGGGACGGATCCACGGTGGTGGCCAGGATGACGCCCACATCGGCAACGGGGGCCGCCTTGACCGGGCGGTTCGGGCAGATCAGGCCACCGATGCGGTCGAGCGGAAGCCGCGACCGTACGGCGATGACGCGGAGCGCAACATCGGCGGTGAAACCCAGGAGCCGCAGCGCTCGAGCCCTGGCCGCATCATCGCTGTCGGCGCTGATCACCAGTTCGACCAGGGCCGGGTCGGCCATGGTGGTGCGGGCCGGGCCGTAGCGCTCGACGACCGCCGCGACGGCGATGGCGAGCCGGTCCAGCAGCACGTCATCGAGCGACCCGGAAGGGCCGGTGCGCTCCAGCCACACCGTGCCGATCTCCTCCTCGTCCAGTGTGATCGGCGTCGTGGTGAACACGGGAGGCGGCGGCGCCGATGCTGCACGGCCGTCGGGCGAGAACCGGATCACCTGTCCCGTGCCGTGCAGCCGGACTCCGGCCACACATTCGGCCATGCCCGCCGAGGCTCGGGTGAGCGCGGGGAGATCCACCCGTCGGCGCATCAGCGTGTCGTAGAACATCACAACGCGAAGCGCGCCTTCGGCTTCGGTATCCAACTGCGACAGCCGACGGACCAAGGCATCCATCCCAGGAGGATATGCGGCGATTGTCGCGTGGCGGGGCCGGAATGCCCGACAGCTGGCGGATGATCCGGCGATAGCCGATCGCGAGGATAGTTGTCATGGATCCCGAACTCGAACCGTTCCTCCCACTGTTTCCTCCGGTCGACCTGACCGATCCGCCCACCGCGCGTAAGCATCTCGCCGAATTGGCCGCCGCGATCCCGGCGCCGGACACCATGCATATGGAGATCGAAAATCGCACTGTGCCAGCCGATTTCGATGTTCCTATCCGGATCTATCGGCCGCACGCGGCGCACGGCGCCATTATCTGGCTGCACGGCGGCGGATTCGTCATGGGTGATCTGGACACCGAACATCCGAGGGCCGGGCTGCTCGCGAACGGCTCCGGCGCGACGGTGATCGCGGTGGACTACCGGCTGGCTCCCGAAAACCCGTTCCCCGCCGCGCATGACGATATCTACGCGGTGCTGAACTGGACGGCTGAGCACGCGGCCGAACTCGGCATCGACCCGGCGCGGATCGCGATCGGCGGCCACAGCTCGGGCGCGGGCCTCGCGGCCGCGGTGGCATTGCGCGCACGTGACCAGCAGGGGCCGCCGATCCGCTTCCAACTGCTCAACCAGCCCGGCCTCGACGACCGGCAGCAGACGTGGTCGCAGCGGAACTTCACCGATACGCCCTTCGTAACTCGCGACAAAGTCACCCAAATGTGGGGGCACTACCTGGGCTCCCAACCCGCCACGCCGTACGCCGCCCCGGCACGGGCCACCGATCTGTCCGGCCTGCCACCCGCCTACATCGCCACCGCGGAGTTCTGCCCGAATCGCGACGAAGATATCGACTACGCGCTGCGCCTGCTGCAGGCGGGCGTGTCGGTCGAGCTGCACCAGTGGTCCGGCACCTTTCACGGGTCGCAGGCGATTCTGTCCGCGGAGGTGTCCCAGCGGCAGAACGCCGAACTGGCCGCAGCCCTGCGCCGAGCGTTGGCCGCGTGAGGTGATCGGCGACGTCACCAGCCACTTCGCCACGGCCATCGGTACTTCGGCGAGCGGCTGGTTCGTCAGATCTGCGCCGAGTGCGTGGTGAAGTAGTTGCCCTCGTCGAACTCGGCGAGGAGGCCGGGGTGGGTCGGTTCCCAGCCCAGGACGCGGCGGGTGGTGAGGCTGGACGTCGGGAGGTCGCGAGCGATCACCATCGTGAGGAATTCGCCGAAGTACGCCTGCAGCCGATCCGCCGGGACGCTCTCGGTGGGCAGGCCCAAATGGTCGCCGATGCTCTGCGCGATATCGCGCAGCGGTATGCCGTTGTCTGCGACCGCGTGCCATCGAGAGCCCGCCGGTGCTTTCTCCAGCGCCAGGCAGAACAGGTGGGCGGCGTCGAGCGTGTGCACCGCGGGCCACCGGTTCGCTCCATCTCCGGGGTATCCGGCGAAGCCCTTTTCCTTCGCGATGGCGATGAGCATCCTGGCGAGGCCGACACGGTCCAGCGTGCTGTGCGTGATGGGCGGGATCCGTACGACCGAGGACCGCACGTCCCGCTGCGCGAAGCCGACCACGGCGATCTCCGAGTCGATACGGCTTTGGGGCGTGCCCGCGTCCGCCGCCGTGCTGGGCGTACCCGCGTCCGCTTCCGTCAACGGACGGCCCAGCTCACCGAGCGTGCCCGTGCCCGACGCCGTGACCAGCGGTTTCCCGGTTCCCGCGAGTGCGTCGGCGAGTGCTTGCACGGTGGCGAGTTCCGTGGCGACCGCGGCGGCGACGTGGCCGGAGAGCATCTGATCGTGTTTGAACGCGACGTGGATGACGCCGTCGGAATCCGCGGCCGCAGCTTTGAGCCCGTCGAGATCGTCGAGGTCGCCTCGGCGCGCGGTCGCGCCGAGCGCGGCCACGGTCGCCGCGGCCGTATCCGATCGCGCGAGGCCGACGACCTTGTGTCCGGCGGCAATGAGTTCGGAGACGACGGCCGAGCCGATATGGCCGGACGCGCCGGTGACGAAAACACGCATGGGTGACTCCTGGGTGCGATGGCAGGCCGAGTCAGTGATGAGACTCGGTCCCATCACCCTAGCAAGTGATGCGACTTGGTGCCATCACTTAGGATGGCGCCATGGGCAGATGGGAACCGAATGCGCGGGAACGCCTGGAACGCGCCGCGCTGGACCTGTTCGTCGAGCGCGGGTACGACGCCACCACAGTCGCCGAGATCGCGGACCGTGCCGGTCTGACCAAGAGCACGTTCTTCCGTCACTTCGCCGATAAGCGTGAGGTGCTCTTCGGCGGACGGGACCAGATGGCCGATCGCTTCGCCGAAGCGATCCGAACCGCCGCGCCCGAGGTGACGACCGTCGGGTGTCTCGCCGCGGCATTGGAGTCCGTCGCCCACACGTTCACCGCGGACCGCCACGATCTCGCCCGGCAGCGGCAGGCGGTGATCGCGGCCAATAGTGAGTTGCGGGAACGCGAGTTGCTCAAGCGGGCCGGCCTGGGTTCGGCCATGGCCGACGCCCTGCGCGCACGCGGAGTCGACGATACGACCGCGCGCCTGGCCGCCGAGATGGGCGTGCTCGCGCTCGCCACCGCCTTCGCGCGCTGGACAGAGCCTGCCAATCGGGAGCCCTACACCGAGATCGCGCACTCGATATTGCGTGACTTGCAAACGCGCGCAACTACTCTCGGCTCGGAAGTTTCGTGACCAGCGTGAGAGGTCCGGTCGGGCAACCGATATCCGAGATGACCGGTTGTCCGCTGCCGCCCCTGCCGCGACGGAATTCCCTGCGGCAGGGGCGGAATGTCAGTTCCAGTTGTCGATCTTGACGTCGTGCGGATCCGGAGCGCCCTTCCCGGTTTCGACCAGTGACTTCAGGCTCATCAGGAAGACCGCCCACTTGGTGCTGCAGTGGTGCATGAATTCCACCGGCTCTTTCCAGCCTTCGTGCTTGAAGAGAATGACGGTGTAGTCGTCGACTTGCTCGAGATCCCAGCGAACGTGTGTGCCGATCCACTCCTGCGGTCCGTCGACTGCCTCCCACAGCACGCGCTTGCCCTGCTCGAGCTCGAGGACCTTCATATCGAATCCACCGGCGGCGAACCGGAATTGGAGCACGCCGCCGATATCGTTGCCCTTACCTTGGGTGTCGGTCGTCCACCAGGCGGAAAGTCCCTCGGGGGTGGTCAAGGCCGAATAGACCTCGGCCACCGGCGATTTGATTCCGACCTTGTGCAGGATGTCCACCATTTCGATACCTCTTTCCTTGGTTCACGTGAATTCACAGCTGTGTGTCTTTGCTGCGCTGAATGGCCTCGGCGATCTGCTCGATCCGCCGGAGTCTGGCGTCCCACGCCGCCCTCACCGAGGACAATTGCGCGACCGTGCGGGCAAGTTGCGCCTCGTCCACCCGGTACCTCCGTTCTCGCCCGGCGGGCGTGGCGTGCACTGAGCCGACCTGGTTGAGCACGCCGAGATGTTTCGCGATGGCTTGTCGTGTCACGGGCAGTTGCCTGCTGAGGCCGATGGCCGTGCCACCGCCATCGGCTAGATGCGGATCGAGTCGTCGACGGGGCGGATCTCCGACCGCGGACCACAGGTCGTCGTCGACGACGGTGGTCATCGGGTCGGCACCAGCCGCGCGAGGTACTCCCCTAGTCGGGGCACAAAGGTGTCCCAACCGCTGCTGTGGTCGCGGTACACGTCCTCCAGTTTCGCTGCCTCCCAGCCCATTTCGCGAAATCCGGTCTCGGTGAGCCGAATTCTGGTGCCCGTCCCCGACGGGGCGAGCTCGAAGGTGACCAGCAGCGTATCGGCGGAGTCGTCGACCTCGTCGCCGGGATAACACCAGCGGAACGAGAACAATCGAGGCGGCTCGGCCTCGAGGACGGTAATCGGGACGACCTGCGCCCTGTCACCCCAGATGAGCTTGCCGACCGCGCCGGGCCTGGCCTCGACCGAGGCATCGTCGGTCCACCATTCCGAGATGTGCTCGGGGCTGCTGACGACCTCGAAGACCACCTCGGGCGAGGCGTCGACGTGGATCTCTCGTTCGATGATTCCGTACTCCATACCTTCCTCCATGTGCAATGTTTGGTTGCGCATGACGGTAGTCCAGAATCTCCACATGCGCAACCATTGGTTGCGTATGTCCGGGGGGTGTGAAGTGTGCTCGGCCTTGATCAAAGATCGGAGACCGCTCCCGGCGTTAAACTGCTGATCGAGTCGGTGCGTGGCATCGCGAGTTCGACAACGTCGAGCGTGCCCGGCTATGTCGGTTTGCTGTCCCCGTCGCAGGGAGGTGGTGCCGTGTCAATTCGCGCGAGTGTGCTGGTGGCGGCGGTTCTGTGTGCGTTGCCGGTGCTGGGCGCGCCCCAGGGACATGCCTACCCGCCCAGCGAGGGCAGTGGGGGTTGTCGGCAAGGCGGCACGATGACCGGCCGGTTGGTGCCGGGCACCGGTAGCGCTGGACAGAATATTCGGCGCGAGGCCACCCTGTGGGAGTGTGTCAGTTCGCTGCTTCCGGGTATCGGGGCCGGACAGTTCAGTGTGACGATTCCGTGGAACGCACCCGGTGCGACCAGTGCGGCCACATTCGCATGGTCGGATGGCAGCGTCAGTGCGGCGACCGGTTTCGGCAATGGCTTGTGGTTGATCATCGACGGCCCGGCGAGTGGCCACGCGATCCAGGTGGATGTCGCCGACACTTGGAACGGCTGGTACTTCAGCTATGCCGATGTCGTCGTCACCTCGGCGACCTTCCTGTCCTGAATCTGGTCGCAGGCGGGTGCGGTGCGCTACGGTTCGGGGTGGGCCGAGGCTGGGTTGTGTTGCGGCAGGGGTGATTCGGGACGTACCCGCGGTGAATGTCCACTCTTCGAGAGCGCATCGGGGGGCAGGCAGTTGTGTCGGGAACTGTGAAGAGTGTGTATTCCGAATTCGCCCGCCGGGCGCAGCCGACGTGGCAGGATCGGCGTGGACGACGGATGGGGATGTGATGACTGAAACTGATTCGACGGCAACGGCATTCACAACGATCGCGGAGGCGGCGGCCCGGCTGCGGCGGGGCGAGGTGAGTGCGGCGGAGTTGGTGGAGGGCGCGCTGGCCGCCGCGGATGCACATGATGAGAAATTCGGGGTGTTCCTGGCTCGGTTCCAGGAGCGGGCTCGGGCGCGCGCCGCCGAGGTGGACCGGAAGATCGCGGCGGGGGAGCCGCTGGCGCCCTTGGACGGGATTCCATTGGGGGTCAAGGATATCTACGCGCACTCGGCGGGGCCGACCACGGCGCAGAGCCTGGTCTTGGATCCGGAGTGGGGGAAGTCGGTGGGGGATGCCACGGTGGTGCGGCGGCTCGAGCAGGCCGGTGGGATCGTGGTCGGGAAGACCACCACCATGGAGTTCGCGATCGGAGTCCCGGATCCGGAGAAGCCATTTCCGATACCGCGGAATCCGTGGGACGTGCAGCGCTGGGCGGGCGGGTCCAGTTCCGGATCTGCCAGTGGCCTCTTGACCGGGGCATTCCTGGGTGCGGTCGGCACCGATACCAGCGGCAGCCTCCGAATTCCCGCGGCCTTCTGCGGAATCACCGGATTCAAGCCGACATTCGGGCGGGTGCCGAAATCCGGTGTGGTGCCGCTGGCCTACACCCTCGACCACGCGGGGCCGTTGGCGCGCACGGCCGCCGACTGCGCCTTGCTGCTGGAGGTAATGGCCGGCCACGATGCCGACGATCCCTACAGTTCGAACGAACCCGTCGCCGACTACACGGCCGCGCTCACCGGTGACCTGCACGGCATCACCATCGGCGTGGACGACCTCGATCGCTTCGTCGGCGACGGACGGGATCCGCAACAGCCGCAACGGTTCTCGGCGGCCATCGATGCCCTGCGCGAAGCGGGCGCCACCATCGTGCCGATCGAAATACCCATGTACGTGGAAACGACGGCGACCGCCCTGGTCGTGCTGGCCGCCGAATCGGCCGCCTACCACCGGCCGACCCTGCGCTCCCGCTACCAGGACTACGCGCGCGGCAGTCGCGTGGTCTTCGCCGCGGGCAGTTCCGTCGGCGGCGCGGATTACGTTCAGGCCCAACGGGTTCGGCATGTCGCGCAGCGGCGGATGGCGGAGCTGTTCACGAAGGTGGATCTGGTGGTCACCCCGACCGGGCACCTCGGCGCCCCGCGCATCGACGCGATGGAGCAGCTGAACCCGGTGAGTGTGCTCGCGGGATTGCATACGCCGTACTGGAATTCGCTCGGCAATCCCACCATCGCGGTGCCGATCGGACCCACCGCCGACGGCGTGCCCTTGTCGATCTCGATCAGCGGCAAGCACTTCGACGAGGCGACGGTGCTGCGCGCGGGCGATGCCTATCAGCGGCGCACCGATCACCACCGCCGTACACCCACGCTGTCCTGAAGTGTGAAAGGTATTTCCATGAGTACCGATTCGACGTGGCCTGCCTCCGATGAGGAGAACGCGGCCATCGCCATGCTAGAGCAGCTCCTGCAGGGGATGGCGGGTCTGCTGCACTCGGTCGAGGACGCCCGATATATCGACCCCAGCGGCGGCTATGTGCCGTACCGGGGAGTGACGCCGAGCTGATTCGACATCCATACGCCGCAGGGGTGGGGCGGTGAATTCGGCTCTACCTCCGCGGTATTCGACGTAGACGGCATGCGCGTCGAATCTGTTCCACCGTTTGGAGTTAGTTTCGTGACCACCCCGCAGTCTCCCTCCTGTCCCGTTCCGCACGGCTCTCCGATCAATACCCACGGCGAACGCGCTCCGCTCTACACCCCGGAGTTCGCCGCCGATCCGCACCGCGCCTATCGGGAGATGCGCCGGAACTACGGTTCGCTGGTGCCGGTGGAGCTGGCTCCCGACATCCCCGCGACCCTGGTGGTCGGCTATCGCGTCGCGGTGCGCATCCTGCATGATCCCGAGCGCTTTCCGCGGGATCCGCGCACCTGGCAGCGCGATGTTCCGCCGGATTGTCCCGTCTTGCCCATGATGGACTGGCGCCCAACTCTTTTGCACAGCAATGGCGCGGTGCACGCCCGATACCGGGAAGCGGTGAACGCGGCCATCGAGGGGGTCGATCTGCACGCGCTGCACACCACGGTGGCGCAGATCGCCGTCCCGCTGATCAATGCCTTCTGCCGGACCGGGTCGGCGGATCTGATCGCCCAGTACGCACTTCCGCTCGCCTTCACCGCGATCAATGCCGTCCTCGGCTGTCCGCCCGAAATCGGCGGGCGCACCGCGCTCGGTTTGGCGGCGATGCTGGATACGGTCAATGCCGCCAAGGGAAACGAACTCGTACACGAGGCGCTGACCGAGCTGATCGCACTGAAGAAGGACGAGCCCGGTGACGACATCACCACGCGACTGCTGCGGCATCCGGTCGGCCTCGACGATCAGGAGGTACTCGAACATGTGATGCTGCTCTACGGCGCTGGCATCGAACCGGCACAGAATCTGATCGCCAATACGCTGCTGCTGATGCTCACCGACGACCGCGTCGCCGACAATATGCTCGGCGGCAGCTTGTCCACCCGTGACGCCCTGGACGAGGTGTTGTTCACCGATCCGCCGCTGGCGAACTACTGCATCACCTATCCGCGCCAGCCCATCCTGATCGACGAAATATGGCTGCCCGCACACCAGCCCGTCCTCATCAGCATGGCCGCCTGCAATAACGACCCCGTAATCGGTGGGGAGCACACCGGGAACCGCTCGCATCTGGCGTGGAGCGTGGGCCCGCACGCCTGCACCGCAAAGTCCATGGCTTACTTGATAGCTCAGGACGCCATCGATCAATTACTCGACGCAATACCGGAATTGCGACTGGCTACTCCGGCGGCCGAGCTCACCTGGCGGCCCGGCCCGTTTCACCGGGCGCTGACGGCACTTCCGGTGACATTCCCCAAAACGCCAGCGTGGAGCGTCTGAACCAGACGATTCAGCGCAGCGCATCGGCCGCGGCCGCCGCGATCGCCGCCGCGACCGCACTGAGCGCGGGAGAATCGACCTTCCACTGTTGCCAGTACAGCGGAACATCAATATAGGAATCCCCATCGATAGGCGCCAGGTCGCGCCCGGCCCGACCACCGCGAGTCTGCAGATCCGGCAACATCCCCCACCCGAGCCCGATCCGGATCGCCTCGGCGAACCCGGCCGATGAGGGCACATAGTGGCGTGGCGGATCGACCGGCTGCCTACACCGACGTCGCAGATGCCGGTCCTGCAGATCGTCCTTGCGATCGAAGAGCACCACCGGCGCGGCGGCATACGCCCGGGCGGTCGGCCCATCCGCGAACCAGGTCCGCGCGAACCGCGGATTCGCCATGGGCCGATACCGCATCGCACCGAGCTTGTCGACCCGGCAGCCCTGTACCGCCGCCGCGGTGGCGGTAATCGCCGCCATCACCGTCCCATCGCGCAGCAGCCGAGTCGTGTGCTCCTCGTCCTCGCGATGTATCTCGAAACACACACCGGCGGGTGCGCGTCGTAGCGCGGGCATCACCCACGTTTCCAGTGAGTCCGCATTGACGGCGATCGGCACCCGGATCGGCAGATCCGCGGGTCGATCGGCGTCCCCGAGTTCGCGTGCGGTGTCACCGGCGAGCAGTTCGATCTGCCGCGCCAGCCGCAGCACCGCGAGTCCGGATTCAGTGGGGCGCACCGGTTTTGTGCGCTGCAGCAGAATGCGACCGGCCGCATCCTCCAGCGCCTTGATGCGCTGGCTGACCGCCGATGGCGTCACGCGCAGGCTGCGCGCGGCCGCGTCGAAGGTGCCCTCGGTGACGGCCGCGTTGAGTGCGCGGAGCTGATCCAACTGCAGGTCCATTAAGAAATCGTAAAGGTACTTCAGAATCTTTAGCTGGTCTGGTGAACTGTGCGGATCTAGCGTCGATGTATGTGACGGCAGCATCGGCGGCCCTGGCGGCCATCTCGGGACTCGGCTTCGGACTTTCCTTGATCGTGGCGATCGGCGCACAGAACGCCTTCGTCCTGCGGCAGGGTCTGCGTGGGCAGCATGTGCTGGCGGTGGTCGCGGTCTGCACGGTGTCCGACGTGGTGCTGATCGCCGCCGGAGTCGGCGGGTTGGGAGTCGTCGTCCAGTCGGCCCCGGTGGCGCTGACGGTCATCCGCTACGCCGGTGCGGCCTTCCTGATGGGCTACGGGCTGCTCGCGGCGCGGCGCGCCGTCGCGGCCGCATCGCTGAGCACCGAAGCCACCGGCGCAACCGTCGCGCTCGGCGCGACCGTGCTCACCTGCCTGGCACTGACCTGGCTCAACCCGCACGTCTATCTGGATACGGTGCTGCTGCTCGGCTCCTTCGCCAACACCTACGCCAGCCCCGACCGCTGGTTCCTCGGGGCGGGCGCGATGCTCGCCAGCGTGCTCTGGTTCACCGCACTGGGCTACGGCGCCCGCAAGCTGGGCCCGCTGTTCGCCCGTCCGAGCGCGTGGCGAGTCCTGGATTCGGTGATCGCGGCGGTGATGTTCGCCCTTGCGCTGGGCCTATTGTTGACCAGCTAGGCCCGCTGTCCCGGGCTGAGCTTGCGGAAACGCTGCAACGCCGGGGGACCGGATCGCGATCAGTACGTGACTGGTTCGGCGGTGCGGGGTGGGGGTGGCCGCCCCAGGCGTGAGAGGTGGGCAGGCAGTGAGTTATCCGTACGGCTATGGGGAGCAGCCGCCACGGCAGGATCCGGCGGCGTGGGGGCAGCCGGTGGGCGATCCGACGCAAACGGGCTGGGATCACACCGGCTATCCGCTGGGGTATCCCGTCGCGCCGACGCCGGGCCAACCGCCGCGGCCTCCGAAGTCTGGGACCGGGGCGCTCGTGACGGTGGCGCTCGGGCTGGTCGCGGTGCTCGCCGTGGTCAGCGTCGTCCTGATCGTCTTCGTCGGCCGCGATAGGGGCCGACCACAGGCAGCCGATGCCTCCGTCACCGTCGTCCCGGCGACGAGTGCGCCGCGCTCGACCACCCAGCGCTCGACCACCCAGCGACCGACCACGACGACACCACGCTCCGGTCAGCCGTCCTCGGGCAAACTCACCTACAACGACTTCGCGAAGGACTGGAACTTCACATTCGACAATGTGGAATTGCACGCCGATTGGGTCGAGGGCCGCGATCACGCCAGCTGCCGGGATTTCGAGGTGGACGGCAAGCTCACCGGATTGGGCTGTCAATACGCCGCTGAACTGGTATATCGGGCCGAGGGCGGCGGACTGAAGATCACCGAGTTCCTCATCGCCATGTCGGATGAGGGACAGGCCGCCGCCGCGCTCGGCAAGTTCAGCGACGCGGATCTGCACCTGCGCTCGGGCACCTATATCGATCATTTCGTCACGGGCAAATGGCGCGATGGGAATGCGAAGCAGTTCGTCGTGGTCACCGTGGCCACGGCCACCGGGGCAGTCGATGTGGAGACGGTCAAGAAGTATCTGCAGTACCGACACGCCGATACGCTCGGCGCGCTGGCGTTGCGCTAGAGATCGCTGGGCTGATGAAGCGTTCGCAAGCCTGTGGCAGTGTCGAAGTCATGCGACTCCGAAGCTGGAACACGACCGCCGCGATCTGCGCGTGGGGCCTGCTGCTCGGCGGATGCGCACACAGCGCGCCCACGCCGAGCGGGGCATCGCGTACGACGTCTTCGGGAGCGACGCCTACGCAGGCGGGACCGATATCGACCCCCGCGCGCTTCATTTCCGATGACCGCGTTGTCGTCATCGACCCCGGACACAACGGTGGCAACGCCGCAAACTCCGGGGAGATCAACCAGCAGGTGCCCGATGGTCGCGGAAAGACCAAGGCGTGCAACACCACCGGCACCTCGGCCCTCGACGGATACGCCGAACACGAATTCACCTGGGATGTCGCCAATCGTGTTCGGGACGCATTGGCCGCCCGCGGTATTCGCGTCGTCATGACCCGAGACGACGATGCGAGTGTCGGCCCGTGTGTCGACGAACGCGCTGCCATCGGAAACCGCAGTGGCGCGGCGGCTGTCGTCTCGATCCATGCCGACGGCGCCGCCGCGGGCGCACACGGCTTCCACGTCGCCTATTCGTCGCCACCACTGAATTCCGCACAGGAACAGCCGTCCCAGCGACTGGCGACAACGTTGCGCGACACCATGCTTCGTTCCGGTTTCACCCCGTCCACCTATGTCGGGTCGGACGGTATGAACCCGCGCGCCGATCTGGCCGGACTCAATCTCTCCGAACGCCCGGTCGCGCTGGTCGAATGCGGAAATATGCGCGACCCCGGCGATGCCGCGCTGATCGAATCTCCCGACGGCCGGGCTCGCTACGCGGACGCCATCGCCACCGCCATCGCCGCCTTCCTCGGATAGGCCACTCTCGTGATCGGGATCACTATCCGTGCGGAGGTCGGCCCCTATACCTCTTGAGATAACGGCGTTACGCTAACGCTGTTACCTCGAGCGCAGTCGAACAGGGGAGTCGCTCATGCTCGTACGGATCGCCCATCTGGCCACCCGGCATCCACGCACGATCCTGCTCGCCGCCGCACTGTTGGCCGTGCTCTGCGGTGTATTCGGCGCATCGGTGACCTCGCATATGCAGACCGGCGGCTTCACCTCGAGCGATGCCGAATCGTCGCGGGCCGCCGAACTCATCGCCGATAACTTCGGCGGCGCCGAACCCAATCTCATCCTGCTCGTCCGCGACGATACGGGCGCGGACAGCCCGGCCGCCAAGGCCGCGGGCGCGAAGGTCGTCGATACGCTGCGCTCGCGCGGTGACGTGATCGGCATCCAGTCCTACTGGAGCACCCCGCAGCCGCTGTCCACCGCACTGCGCAGCGAGGACGGCAAGAGCGCGCTGGTGATCGGCTACATCACAGGAGGCGAGACCGCGGCGCAGAAGGTCGCCGGTGAGATCGCCGAACAAGTGGTCGGAACCGATGACGGCGTCAGGATCGATCAAGGCGGGCTCAGCTCGATCTACCACGACGTGAACGGGCAGATCACCCACGATCTCGCGGTTGCCGAGGCGGTGGCCATCCCGCTGTCGTTCATCGTGCTGATCCTGGTATTCGGCAGCGTTGTCGCGGCCTTCCTGCCGCTGGCCGTCGGCATTTTCGCGATCCTCACCACGTTGGCGATCTTGCGCACCCTCACGGTGTTCACCGATGTCTCGATCTTCGCGCTGAATATGACCACGGCACTCGGTCTCGCGCTCGCGATCGACTACAGCTTGTTCATCGTCAGCCGCTACCGTGAGGAACTCGGCAACGGCCTCGATGTCGAGGCGGCCGTGGTACGCGCGGTGCAGACCGCCGGACGCACCGTCCTCTACTCGGCGCTGACCGTCGCGCTGTCGGTGGCGGCGCTGGGCGTGTTCAATCTGTACTTCCTGAAATCCTTTGCCTACGCGGGCGTTGCGGTCGTCGCCGCGGCCGCTGCCGCCTCGATCCTGATCCTGCCCGCGGTCCTGATGCTGCTCGGACACCGCGTCAACGCGGGTGACCTGCGAAAGCCATTGGGACGCTTGCTCGGTCGGACGCCGCGCGCGGATCTCGCACCCGAGCAGACCTTCTGGTACCGCACGGTGCAGCGGGTGATGCGCAATGCCGCACCGGTCGCCATTGCGATCATCGTGCTGCTGCTCGCGGTCGGATCCCCATTCCTCGGCGTGAAATTCGGCTATCCGGACGATCGGGTGCTCAATGCCAGCGCGTCCGCCACCAGTCGCACGGTCGGCGACGCACTGCGCGGCGACTTCCGATCCAATGCCGCCACCAATGTCACCGTGGTGCTCGACGGTTTCCGCGGAAACTCCACCGCCATCGGTGATTACGCCGCTGCGCTGTCGAAGGTGCACGGCGTGACCGGAGTGCTCTCCGGTGCCGGCGTGTATTCGGGCGGGTCCAAGGTATCCGCCGGACCTGCGCAGATGACCAACGACACCGGCGCATTCCTCACCGTCGCGACCACAGTCGATCCCTTCACCGCCGCGGGTGAGACGCAATTGGCCCAACTGCGCGATGTGCCGAGTCCGGGGCCCGCCCTCTTCGGCGGGGCCGCCGCGGTCAATGGTGATGCCCTCGACGCACTGGGCGCGCGATTGCCGCTGGCCGGTGCGCTCATCGTGCTGGCCACCTTTGTCGTGCTGTTCTTGTTCACCGGGAGTGTGCTGCTGCCGCTGAAAGCCCTTGTCCTCAACACGCTTTCGCTGACCGCGGCGTTCGGTGCCATGGTATGGATCTTCCAGGAGGGGCATCTGTCCGGTCTGCTGGGCAGCGACGCGACGGGATATCTGGTCCCGACCATGCCGATCCTGATGTTCTGCCTCGCCTTCGGCATGTCGATGGACTACGAGGTGTTCCTGCTCTCGCGCATCCGCGAGGAGTGGTTGGCCTCCGGGCGTACGGCGGCGGACAGCAACCACGCTGTCGCGCTCGGTGTCGCGCGCACCGGCAAGATCTTCACCGCCGCCGCACTGTTGATGGCCATTGTGATGGCCGCCATGGTCACCTCGAAGGTATCGTTCATCCAGATGATGGGCCTCGGACTGACCTTGACGGTGCTCGCGGACGCCACGCTGATACGCGGCCTCCTGGCGCCCGCACTCATGCGAATGCTGGGCACCGCGAACTGGTGGGCGCCCGCGCCACTTGCCGAGTTGCACGCCAAGATCGGGTTGCGCGAGGACGAATCCGCGCCCAGCGCACCCGAATCCGACGAACACGAACTGGCCGGACGCACGTGAATTTCACCCGTCGGCAACGCTCCGCGCGCGGCACGGGTGAGGGGCTGCGCACCGAAATCATAGATGCCACAAAGGATTTGCTGGCTCACACCGGTCAGGTGGACGCGGTCTCCATCCGCGCCATCGCAAAGATCGTCGGTGTCACCCCGCCATCGATCTACCGCCATTTCGCGGATAAGGATCAGTTGATCGATGCGGTGGTGGCACAGGTATTCGAGGATCTGGACGCGGTGCTGTCGGCGGCAAGCGATCCGAACGAGTCGCCGATGGAGCGGCTGCGCCAGCAGGGACTGGCCTATGTGCGCTTCGCCAGAGAGCATCCCGAGCACTACCGGCTGGCGACGGCGCCCGGCGAGAGCGCTGGCGCGGTCGATCAGGTGTTGACCAGTAGTGCTTTCGGGCATTTCGCGGCGACCGTCACCGAATGCATGAACCTCGGCGTGATGACCCCCGGCGATCCGGTGCCGGTGGCACTGGAACTGTGGTCGAGCGCGCACGGAATCGCCTCGCTGCTGATCGCGAAACCGTATCTGCCGTGGGGCGATCTGGATGCGTTCACCGATCGCGTACTGCGCTCGGTCTGCGTCGGGCGGGCCGTCATCGATAACGTCCTCGGCGAAGACGTGACCCCTGATGGCGTCGCGCAGTGGCTCGAGGCGAACCGTCGGCAAGCCTGAAGCCCTTGGGAGATGCCGTTCTCCTCAGCCCTCGGCGGCCTCGATCCGCCCCGACGCGATCGCCGCGAGCAGCGCGTCATGGTCGGCAATCGTCTGATCCGCATATGCGATGGCGAATTCGCCCATCGCGCGTTCGAAGGCGTCGCTGGCACCGAGATATGCGGCGATCGCGACGCGGCCACCGGACCGTGCGTGCGCCCGAGCCAAGGTATGCCCGCACAGCGTGGCGTAACCGCGGAGTACGGCGCGGCTCATGTTCTCGACGACCGCCGAGCCCTTCATATCCCGCAGCTGGCGCAGGTAATAGCTGCGCTGATCCGACCCACTGGCCCAGCCGAGAAATATATCGCTCGCCGCCTGAATCAGCCTCTGCCCGTTGACAACCCGATGTCCGTGATGATGGAACTCGCTCGGCTTCAAATGCGGCGCGAGCACCGACTCCTCGGCCTCCTTCACCTGGATGAACAGCGGACTTCCATAGTGCTGCCCCGCGAGCAGCACAATGAAGCACCGCGTCCCGACGCTGCCGACACCGACGACCTTGCGCGCGATATCGAGTATCCGATGCCGTTCCAGCAGTACCCGCCGGTCCTCGCTGAGCGTTTCGCGATAGTCGGTGAAGAGTTGGTCGATGACCGCCGCGTCCGGCTTTTCGATCGGCACCAATAGCGGCGGCTGACTCCGAATGCGCGGCGTGCCATCCGGCCCCGGCTCGGTGAGCTTGTCGAGCGCCTGCAAACTGGTACTGGCCCGAGCCTTGCTGATCGCTTTCTCAACACCCTTGCGCCGCTTGCGCGCTCGCACCAAGGCCACCGCCGCCTCGGCTTCGACCCGCTCGTACCACACGCTCATCTCATCGAGTTCGGCCAGTCGACGCATGGTCACCCGGTATCTTCGAGCCGCCGCGAGTACCGCCGCCTGCGCATCGGAAGCACTGAACCCGTTCGCCCGCGCGGCCACCGCGACACTCGCGACCAGTCGCTTCACATCCCATTCGAATGGCCCGGGCAATGTCTCGTCGAAATCGTTCAGATCGAATACCAACACCCGCTCCGGCGAAGCGTACAACCCGAAATTCGACAAATGCGCATCCCCGCACAACTGCACGTCCAACCCGGTATTGGGCCAGGCGGCCAGGTCGGCCGCCATGATCGCGGGCGCACCCCGCAAGAACGCGAACGGCCCCGCCGCCATCCGCCCGTACCGAATGGGCACCAACTCCGGCACCCGACTCGCCGCCTGACGCTCGAGCACCCCGATCGGATCCCCCCGATCCGCCGCGGCCTCCCATACCCCCAGCGACGACCGAGAAACCCGGCGCCGAGCCGCCCGCCCAACCTCAATCGAGGCCCGCGCGGTCGTCACATTGCTCGGCTCCGCCACTTGCCCAGTCTCACCCCGGAACCCCGCCCACAGCAACCCCCCGGCCATCTCTGGAATGTCATCGCCGCCGTCAGGATGAAGGCGAGGGTGGCGGCGACGGTGCGGATGGCGTGGGAGAGCTGCCAGTGGTCGCGGATGGTCGCCCAGTCGGCGGGCGGGGTGGCGGGGATCCAGTCGCGTTGGTCGGCGTTGATGGGAAGGTTGACGATGATTGTCAGGATCAGTACCGCGGCAAGTAGGGCGAAGGCGATGATCGGTAGCCAACGGGTGCGGCCCGGCTCGCGGAAGCGGGTGGCGATGATCAGGGCAGTGGCGATGAGCGCGGGCAACAGGGTGACCGTGGCCAGGACATCGAGGCCTTCCAGTTCGATCTGGCGGACCTGGGTGTAGACGGTCGCGGTGGCGTCTCGCATGGATAGTTCGACGACCAGTACCGCGATCAGGAATCCGGCGAAGATGCCGCTGAATATCAGGGCGGTGAGGTGGGCGAGGCGAGGGATCATATTCGCTCAGTTCCGGAAGGCGGCCGTGTGATCGGCAGCCCAGTCGGCGAAGGTTCTTGTCTGGCCGAGGATTTTCTCGAGTTGGTCGGTGACAGGAGCGGGTTGGCCGACGCCGTTGGCGTAGCGGGTCAGCAAGGCGTCGACGAAGGCCTCGGGGAAGCCGCGCCCGAGCATGCCTTGCCGCACCACCGCGGCCGGGACTTCCTCGTAGTGCAACGGCCTGCCCAAGACGTCGCCGATGATGCGGACCATATCCGTGTGGGTAAGTGATCGGGGGCCGGTCAGTTCCTGCCGTTGGCCCAGCAGGTCATCGGTCAGGAACGCATGCGCCGCGGCGGCGGCGAGGTCGCGTTCGTGCAGCGGGCTCTCGGCGAAGTCCGCGTACGGTCCACGCACCACGTCACCGGCTCGAATCTGGGTATCCCATCCGCTCTGCAGGACATTGACCGCAAAGCTGCTGGCGCGCAAGCTGACCCACTCCAGACCGCTTGCGATGACCGCCTCCTCGGCCTCCTTGTTCCGGTCGCCGCGGTAGCGGGACGGCTGCGCACTGAGCGGGTCGTCGATATTGATGGCCGAGAGCGCGACGAGTCGCCGCACGCCATGTTCGCTGGCCAGTTCCGCGAAGTCGGCTGCCGCGTCGCCCACCGCGCGCGGGTGCAGGAACGCCGCCGAGACGCCGTCGAGGGCGCCGGCGAGTGTGTCAGGTCGGGCCGGATCACCCGCCACCACATCGACACCAGGGGGCAGCGCCGCCTTGTCGGGGGATCGGGTGACCGCTCGAACCCGCACCCCTTGTGCGGCGAGCAGTTCGACGAGTGGACGGCCTATGGTTCCGGTGGCTCCGGTGACAAGGATCATGACGCTCTCCAAATCTTCGAGTTCCATATCGTATGAATCTCATATTATATTACCTGGAGCATCATGAAATATGATTTCCGTAACATCTCGGTTCGGCCGTATCGGACCTCGGCGTCTATTGGGACGGGTGTGACAGTGGGTGCTATTGGGGCGAGGCGCGGACGCGCCGGTGAATGCAGACGGTTGGAAGGTTCGTCCGAGCGACGGCGACCGTGGGCGGCCGCGCCCACAGGACCGCTCAGGAGAAGGTCTTGTGCGGTACGCCCACGGTGAGGCCGCCATCGATGACGAATTCGGCGCCCGTCGAATAGGAGGATTCGTCGCTGGCCAGGTAGGTCACCAGGGCGGAGACCTCGGATGGGTCGGCGGCGCGGCCGAGCGGGATCTGCAGGAAGTCTTCCGGGATGCCCTCGGTCATCGGGGTGCGGATCAGGCCGGGATGGATCGAGTTCACGCGAATTCCATACTGCGCCAACTCGAGTGCGGTGGATTTGGTCAGGCCGCGGACGGCGAATTTGGTGGCGGTGTAGCCGTGTAGGCCCGGACTGCCGCGCATGCCCTCGACCGAGGAGATATTGATGACCGAACCGCCGCCCGCCTCGATCATCGCGGGTGTCGCGGCCTGCATGCCGAGGAAGGTGCCGGTGAGATTGATATCGACGATCTTCTGCCACTCGGCCAATTCGAAGTCGACGAGCAGGTTGCCATTGACGATGCCCGCATTGTTCACCAGGACGTTGAGCGAACCGAACCGCTGTACCGCCTCGGCGACCGCGTCCTGCCACTGCTGCTTTTCGCGCACATCGAGGTGTACGTAGGCGGCTTTGTCGCCGATTTCCTTGGCGAGTGCGGTGCCCTCGTCGTCGAGGAGGTCGCCGAGCACCACCCGTGCGTCCTCGGCCGCCAGTGCCCGCGCGTGCGCTGCGCCCATACCGCGCGCCCCGCCGCTGATCAATGCCACCTTGCCGGTCAACCGCCCCATCGCGGCCTCCTCTCGATTCCGTCAACTTACTGAAACACGTTACAGAGGATTGGCTGATCCGTTTCTGCATCGGTTCGGCCAGTGGAATCGGGGATGGTGTGCACCCTAAAGGTTCGCTTCCCGTCGCCGGTGCCCGCTGGTTCCCGCATCCGCGGCCGGGCCGAGACCGTGAGCGTCGACGAGGTTCGCGGCGGCCTGCGGATCGTCATCCGGGCGACCATCGAGCGCGAGGGCGGCTATAAGCCCGCATGCATCGCCGACCGCGCCCTGGCCTGAGTTCTGCCAGGTCCTGTGGCATCATCGATATAGAACGCGTTCTAGTAGTGCTGCGGACCGCGCCGAGGAGGCCGACGATGACGAATCCGAATCCGGACGCGGCGGTCGCGATGCGACGGTTCTCCCGGCGTTCGGGAGTGCCCGATATCGCGCAGGTGCCCGGCGGACGGCTCGTCGACTTGCCGGGCCGGGGCCGCACCTATGTCGTCGATATGCCAGGACCCGAAGGCGCGCCGACCCTGATCCTGCTGCACGCCACCGCCTGCACGGGCTACCTCACCTGGTTCCCCGCGCTCGACGCGCTGGCCGAGCGCTACCGGGTGATCGTCTTCGACCAGCGCTGGCACGGCCGCGGCATCCGCTCGGCGCGGTTCTCGGTGCGCGACTGCGCGGACGACGTCGTCGCCATTGCCGATGCGCTCGGCGTCGAGCGGGCCATGCTGGCCGGATATTCCCTCGGCGGTGTCGTCGCCTTGCTTGCCGCGCACCGGCATCCGGATCGGGTGAGCGGTCTGGTGTTGTGCGCGACACCGTATCGATTCCAGGAAAAGCTGCGCGAGCGCGCCTTTCACCTGACATTCGGCGCATTGGCCGCAGCCATCGGCCCGTATTCGTACCGTCGCGCCGAGGAGCATGCCGGTCAGCTACCCGATATGCCGGAACACACCTGGTCACCGGGAAAGCTGAATCGCTGGGCGCTCAATGAATTTCGCAGCAGCAGCGGCTGGGCGATGACACAGGTCATTGCCGAGGTCGGCCGATTCGATTCGACCGCTTGGCTTGCCACGCTGACCATGCCGACCGCGGTCGTGATCACGACGCGGGACCGGGCGATTCCGGTCTATCGGCAGTTGGAGATGGCGACCATGATTCCCGGGGCGAGCATTCATCTGGTCAAGGCCGGTCACGCGTCCTGCGTGCTCGAGGCCGACCGCTTCGTGCCGGTGCTGCTGGAGGCTTGTGCCGCTGTCGCCGCGAGACGGGCGAAGACTTCGAATGCGGCCCTGTTCGGCGGCGATGGCGAACAGGGCAGCGGTGTGGGTTAACCCAGATCGCGTGCCGCGGTCAGCAATTCATTGACGACGCCGGGGACCGCATCGGCGATCGTCTGCAGATCGGGCACCAGTTCCCGGCAGGCGATGAAGCCGAAGTCCAGATCGCCGTTATTGGACAGGACGGTGACCGTCAGTCCCGCGCCGTGGAAAACCGGCCCGAACGGATACATGGCCTCCACCTGGTGGCCGAGGAAGTACAGCGGCATCGGCGGGCCGGGAACATTCGATACCACCAGGTTGTGCACCACCGGGTGGCGCTCGGCCAGTTTCAACGACGAATAGACCCGTGCTGCCAGCTGAAAGGTGTTCGGCGGGGCGTACTTCGACCAGTCCATCAGGAAGTCCGCGCCGACCAGGGCGTGTTCTTCCTTGGCGTCGCGATTGGCCTCGGCCACGTGTCGCAGCCGCTGCACCGGATCGGCGATATCGGTGCCGAGGTGCGAGAACAGCGAGGAGACCTTATTGATGCCCGCGGTGTGCCGTGAGGTGTCGTGCACCGAAACCGGTACCGAGGCGATCAGGGATTTGTCGGGCAGCTCATCGTGCTTCTCCAAATAGGAGCGCAGTACGCCCGCGACGATGGTCAACACCACGTCGTTGACCTTCACATCGAAGGTGGTCTTGATCTCCTTGATCGCGCCGAGGTCGGTCTCGGTGAAGGCCACCGCGCGATCCGGGCTGATCGCGCCGTTGAAGGGGGTGCGCGGTGCGGTCAGCGGTAATGCCATGCCCGCCTGGTTGTTTCGGCGCCGCTGCGCGAAACTGGCGACCAGACCGAGGGTTTTCGGCACCATACCGACCAGACCGAGCTTATTCGGCAGATTCACGACCGCCTCGGCCGCCAGCTTCACATCGCTCGGCTGGGGTTCGGGCCGCCATTGCGCGGCCGGTTCGGGCTTGCTCAGGCCGGGCTCCAGATCGCACAGGTGCATCATCATGTTGGTGCCGGTGATGCCGTCGACGGCGGCGTGGTGGTACTTGCAGATGACCGCGATCTTGCCGTCTTCGAGTCGGTCCACCACATGCATCTGCCACAGCGGGCGACTGCGATCCATCGGCACACTCGCGATCTCGCCGACCAGGTCCGCAAGTTCGTGGCGTCCGAACGGGCGTGCGGTCTCGATCAGTCGAATGTGGTGGTCGAGGTCGAAGTCCGGGTCTTCCACCCAGACCGGATGATCGAGGTTGAACGGCACCTCGTGGATCCGCCGCCGCATCTGCGGTATCAGCGGCAGTCGGCGGCCGAGTTCTGCTTTGAATGTTTCGAAGGTGTACTGCGTGCCCCCTGCAGTGGGATCCAGGATCAGCAGCGCGCACACGTGCAAGTGCTGGGTCCCGGTCTCGAGGTACAGGAAGCTGGCATCCAATCCCGTTAGTCGCTCCATAGCAAAAGACTACTAGAACGTGTTCTAGCGCACCTGGCAAACGAAGGGATATCGGTCACAGTGAAGTCCTCTATTGTCAAGTGAGCTAGCGTCGTTGAACCAATTCGAGGTGTCATCACGGTGTCAGTGCGGATCCGTGCGATGTGGGCGCCGACACATATAGACCCTGCGCATCTCGCGATCCATACACCATCGTGATCCATCAGCACTGCCGTCCGCCGCGCGACACCCGAGGGCGCGCATGCTCCCCGTGGACGTGTGATCACCATGCGCTCATGCGGGTAAATGTCGAGAGTGCAACTGTGCCAGCGCATTCTCGCCTGATTGTCGGTGTGGGTGTGCGCGCTGGGGTGGTTTGTTGGTGGTGGGGGATTGTGTCGGGCGGTTTGTTGGGGTGGCGGGTCGGGTTGGTGGGGAAGTGGGCGGTGATGTTTCGGGGGTGATCGGCGGCGGTTCGATCGAGGGTCTTTTGGGGATGAAGGAGCTGCCTTGGTTGCTGACTGCGACTGGCTGTTGAGGGGAGGGTGCCCTTGGGTAGGTCCGCATCTGGTCGGGAGGGGCGGGGTGCCTGCACGGCTTGAACGGTGTTCAAGTTGGTTGCTATGGTGCGGCTATGGCGTTGGAAACCGGGCTGCGACGGCCGCTGCGTACATGTGTGTTACTAAAGGTTTCATATATGTGTATGATCATTGCTACGGCCATGCAGGAAGGTAGGCAACGTCGCGGTCGTGGCTCGTTGTGGGCTGTGGCGTGGCCGGTGAGATCGAGGAGTATCGATGAAGCTACTTCGTAGGGCGCAGCAGCGGGCGGACGTCGATCCTGGCGAGGTTGCCCTCAATGCGCGCAATGTGCGATTCGCCTGGGCGGATACTCCTTTGCACTGGATGTCCGCGGAACCCATTGCGTCACATCTGATCAACGCGCTGAACCTGTTGCTGCCCGAGGGCGAGCGCATGTTCTGCGCGGCATATTCCGAGGCGCTGCCGTATGTGAAGGACGAGAAGCTGCGTGCGGCCATGCTCGGCTTCATCGGCCAGGAGTCCATGCATGCCGAGACGCACGACAAGGTGCTGTACGAGGTGCTCGCCGCCAACGGTATCGATCCGGAACCCTATGTGCGGCAGGCGGAATACCTGTTCCGCAAATCGCTGGGGCCCAAGGATGTCGACGGGGTGGCGCAGCGGCAGGTGATGGTGGAGCGGCTGGCCTTCATCGCCTGTCTGGAACACTTCTTCGCCTACCTCGGGGACTGGGTGCTCAATGCCGACCTGGAGAAGTTCGGCGCCGATCCCCGGGTGGCGGACCTGTTCCGCTGGCACGGCGCCGAGGAGGTCGAGCACCGGCACGTAGCGCACGATGTGGCCGTCTACTTCGGCGTGGGCTATGTGCGGCGCGCGGCGATCATGATGATCGTCTTCCCGATCTTCATCACGCTGGTGGTTCGCGGCACCAAATTCATGGTGCATCAGGATCCCGCGCTGCCCGACCTCGGCTATCCGCGGTTGCTCACTCGGGTCTTCGGTTCGATGTGGCGTGGTGCGCTGCCCGGCGTGCCCTCACTGCTGTGGAGCGCGCTGACGACTTTCAAACCCGGCTACAACCCGGAATCGGTCGGATCGACGGCGCAGGCGGTGGCGTACCTGGCCAAATCCCCTGCGGCGCAGGCGGTCGCGTCTTGAACTGGCGGCCGATGCCGGAGCGAATACCCGTCGACCTGTTCGGTAGGCGCGATCAGGATCGGGCGGTCCGGGTGCTCGATGCGGTCGCCTCGGCGCGGCTGCGCTGGAGCACCATCATCAACCGCCGTGACCTGTCGCCGCGGGCCGATGATCACCGGCTGCCGCTGGTGGTGACCGGGCGCCGCATCGAGGCGCACGATCAGGATGTGGTGAGTCTGCGGCTGGAATCTCCTGACGCGCAGGAACTTCCGCCGTGGCGGCCGGGCGCGCATCTGGATCTGGAGCTGCCGTCGGGTCGGTTGCGGCAGTACTCGCTGTGCGGCGATCCGGCCGATACCCGTGCCTATCGCATTGCGGTGCGTCGCATTCCGGACGGTGGCGGTGGTTCGGTCGAGGTGCACGACGAGCTGCCCGTCGGCTCGCGGATCGTGGTGCGCGGTCCGCGCAATGCCTTTCCGTTCGCGGTGCCCGGTCACGGATCACCCGCCACCCGTTTGCATTTCATTGCGGGCGGCATCGGGATCACACCGATTCTGCCGATGGCCCGGCTGGCGCTGCGGCTCGGTATCGAGTGGTCGATGGTGTACACGGGGCGCAGCCGCGACACGATTCCGTTTCTCGACGAGATCGCGGGATTCGGGGATCGGGTCACGGTGCGCACCGACGATGAATACGGATTGCCCGATGCCGCTGCCTTGCTCGCCGGTGTCACCAGCGATACCGCGGTGTACTGCTGCGGACCGGTGCCGATGAACGCCGCGGTAGCCGCCGCGGTGCGCGAAATGCCCGGTGTGGAACTGCATTCCGAGCGTTTCTCGCCACCACCGATCGTGGACGGTGTCCCGTTCGAGATCGAGTTCGCCGCCACCGGTGCGGTTGTCGAGGTGCCCGCGGACAAGTCGGCGCTGGAGACCATTCTGGAGAGTCGCCCGGATCGGCCGTACTCCTGCCGCCAGGGCTTCTGCCGGACCTGCAAGGTGCGGGTGCTGTCCGGCGAACCCGAGCATCGCGAGACGGTGCTCACCGCGGCCGAGCACGAGGCGGGGGAGATGCTGGTCTGTGTATCGCGGGCGCGGGGTGGGCGCTTGGTGCTCGATCTGTAAGTGGCCGGAGCAAGCGAACCACGGGCACCGCGCCGGTGGCAGGAAACTTCGAGGAGATACGTCAATGACGACGACCGATCTGGCTTCGGCCGAGACGCGGCGAACGGTGCGCAGCGGCGAATTCGATATCGCCGTCTTCGAATACGGTGATCCGAGCGCGGAAACCATCGTGCTGGTGCATGGTTGGCCCGACACCCATCACCTCTGGGATGCGGTGGTGCCGCTGCTGGCCGGACGCTTCCATGTCGTCAGCTACGACACTCGAGGCCACGGGGATTCCACCCGCACCAGGCGCGCCGAGGACTTCCGCCTGGACGAGTTGGCCAGCGACTTCTTCGCCGTCGCCGATGCGGTCAGTCCGGACCGGCCGGTGCACGTGCTCGCGCACGACTGGGGTTCGGTGCAGGTGTGGGAGGCGGTATGCGAACCGCGGGCCGCCGCGCGAGTCGCCTCGTTCACCTCGGTCTCCGGGCCGAACCTCGACCACCTCGCGAAGTGGGTGCGCGCCAGGCTGTCCCGGCCGACCCCGCGCAATCTGTGGCAGCCGCTCACCCAGGCGCTGTCGTCGGGATACACGGTCTTCTCCATGACGCCCGGACTCGATCAGGTGTTCCGGGTGGTGGCGCACGAGAAGCGCTGGCAGCGCATCGTGTCGATCATGAACGACACCGCACCGTCGAATATCGTTCTCGGCCCGACCTTCCGCCGCGACGCGGTCGAGGGTCTGCTCATCTACCGGGCCAATATCCTGCCGCGGCTGCTCGCTCCGCGCGAGCGCCGCACCGAGGTGCCCGTGCAGTTGATCGTCGCCGGGCGCGATGTCGCGGTGCGGCCCGCGGGCTATGACGATCAGCACAAATGGGTTTCACGGCTGTGGCGGCGCGATGTACCCGCCGGGCACTGGATGCCCTTCTCCCATCCGGAACTGCTCGCCACCGCGACCACCGAACTCATCGATGCGGTCAACGGCGGTGCGGCACCGCGTGCGCTGCGCCGCGCCGAAGTCGGGCGCAGCCGAAGGCCATTCGAGGATCAGCTCGTGGTGATCACCGGCGGCGGCAGCGGCATCGGTCGTCAAACGGCGTTGGCGTTCGCGCGCCTCGGCGCGGAAATCGTGCTGTCGGATATCGATCTGGACGCCGCCAAGGAGACCGCGGAGCTGATCGGCGCGGAAAGCGGTGTGGCCCATGCCTATCGGCTCGACGTCGCCGATGCGGACGAGATGAACGCGCATGCGGCGGAGGTAATCGCCACGCACGGTGTGCCCGACATTCTGATCAATAACGCCGGAATCGGGCAGGCCGGTGGATTCTTCGATACGTCGGCGGCGGAGTTCGACCGGGTCATGCGGATCAATCTCGGCGGTGTGGTGAACGGCTGCCGTGCCTTCGGGGCGGCGATGGCCGAGCGCGGTCTCGGCGGGAATATCGTCAACCTGTCCAGCATGGCCGCCTACAGTCCGCAGCAGGGGTTCAGCGCGTACTCCACCAGCAAGTCGGCGGTGTTCATGTTCTCCGATTGCCTGCGTGCGGAACTGGCCGGGCGCGGCATCTCGGTGCACACCATCTGCCCCGGCATCGTGCACACCAATATCGTTTCCAACACCAGATTTTCGGGTGTCAGCGCGGAGGAGGAGAAGCGCAAGCAGGAGCGGTACGACAGGCTGTACCGGGCGCGGCGCTACGGGCCGGAGAAGGTGGCGGCGCAGATCGTGCGCGCGGTCGAACGCGACCGCAGCGTCGTTCCGGTCACCCCCGAGGCCCGGCTGCAGTACCAGTTCAACAAGTTCGCTCCGGCGATCGTGCGGTTCTTCGCCGCGCGGGTCAAGCTCACCTGAACCGAATTACGAAGGCGTCCTGGCGAGTTCGGCTTCGATGGCCGCTACTCGCTCGGCGCCGATTCCCCACGGATGCTCGACGCCGACAACGCTGTCGAGGTCCCAGAGCACACACTCCTCGACGGGCTCGGCGACAATCGACCAGGCGACCACCGTTCGGCCGAGTTGTTCTGCCATGGAGCCGTGTGAATTGCCCTGCGTCGGTACGCCTTCCGGAAAGTGATGCAGGAACCGGCCGTAGGCTGCGGAACAGAATGCGGCATACATCTGGGTGCACAGGATGAAGCCGTGCCAGGCCTCGTCGACCGCATGTGACGGCATTCCGATCACCTGACCGTCACGCATCGCGGCGCCGCAGCAACGCAACCACTGCCGCAAACCGGTCTCCACCAGCTCACGCGGTTGCCACGGGCTGGTCTTGAAGACCGCATCGGGGAACTCGAGTGCGGCCACCGCCTTGTCGACAGCACGGAGGTCTATCCGGCGGGCACGGTTTCTTGGACGCAAAAGCACCACGATTCACTGTACGGCGATGTGGGAATGCCGTGCGAGAGGGATCCGCATGGTGGAGATCGAACTTTTTCGCAGGCTTTGATGCAGGTGCAAGCGATACCATTCGGGAATGCTGGTCCTCTTCGTTGTGCTGCTGGCCATTCTCGTGATCGGAGGTGGCGTCGCGGCGTTGATCGCGGTCCTGATCACGCGAGCGACGAGAAGGCCATTGCCGCCGGGGCGGCGCGGGTACATGGGCCACGGCGGGAGCGATAGCTCGCCGTGGGAGTACGGAGCCGCCGGATTCGAGTCGGGGTCCTTCGGTGGCTATGACCCGGGCAGCGGTGGGCATGGACATGGACACGGGCATGGCCATGGGCACGGACATGACAGTGGCAGCGGTTGCGGCGGGGGCAGCAGCTGCAGCGGCGGTAGCAGCGGTTGCGGTGGTGGAGGCAGCAGCTGTGGCGGCGGGAGCAGTTGTGGCGGGGGAGGTTCCTGAATGACGGCGCTGGTTCTGGTCGTCCTGATCACGGTCGCAATCATGGGCGGTACCGCGACCTTCGTAGCACTGGCGTCCAACTGGTCGAGTCGCCCCCGCCGGGGAGCCGGGTGGCTCGGTGGATCCAGTTCGTCATGGTCAGCGGGGGATGCCGGTAGCGGTGAGTCGGGGAGCGGGGGTAGCTGCGGCGGCGGCGACGGGGGTAGCTCGTGCGGCGGCGGTAGCGGCAGCAGCTGTGGTGGTGGAAGCAGCTGCGGTGGCGGCGGAAGCAGTTGCGGCGGAGGCGGCTCCTGACCGGGTGGTGTCGTCGCGCACCATGATCCGCCGCTCCAGAGCCACATTCATGCGCACGCTCTGCTCTGGTACCCGGAGGAGGGGATCCGCAGATGGGTTGCGGGTCCTTGGTCTGCGGGTGTTGGCACGTCGGGCGAGTTCGATTCCCGGCTGGGCGCATCCGCCCATAGCGTAATCTTCGCGTTCCTCTTGACCTCAACTCTGCTTCAGGTTCCAGGCTGGTCGCTGTCGGATCGAGCGAAAATGTTGGAGGTTGTTATGCGCGCTGTGCACGCTGCGGAATTCGGTGGGCCCGAGGTGCTTTCGGTACGGGAGGTGCCCGGGCCGGTGGCCGGGCCGGGACAGGTGGTCGTCGACGTCGCGGCAGCCGATGTGATGTTCTTGGATGTCCAGCTCCGAAGTGGTTGGGGTACAGAGTTTTTCAAGATCGAACCGCCTTATGTGCCGGGTGGAGCCGTCGCCGGGGTCGTCGCTTCCGTGGGTGCGGACGTCGACCCGAGTTGGGTCGGCAGGCGCGTCACCACCCAGACCGCCGCGAGCGGCATCGGTGGTGGGCAGCCGATCGGCGGGTACGCGGAGCAGGCCCTTGCCAACGCCGAGACCCTGGTGCCGGTGCCCGATGGGTTGGGCCTTGCGCAGGCGGTGGCACTCGCCCATGACGGCAAGATGGCGCTCGCGGTCTTCGATCGGGCCGCCGTTCGGCCCGGCGAATGGGTGCTGATCACGGCGGCCGGTGGGGGATTGGGCACCCTGTTGATCCAACTCGCCCGCGCGGCCGGTGCGAATGTGGTGGCCGCGGCGCGCGGAAGCGCCAAACTCGAGCTCGCGTCGCGACTCGGCGCACATGCTGTCATCGATTACTCCGAGCCCGACTGGTCGGCCAAGGCGCGCGCCGCGACTGGCGGACAGGGTGCGAACGTCGTATTGGACGGGGCGGGAGCCGCACTGGGCGCGGGTGCGATCGAGGCGGCGGCGAACGGCGGGCGATTCCTCGGATATGGCGCTGCCGCAGGACAATTCGCCGACTTCGATCGAGAAGCGGTGGCAGCACGCGATATTGGCGTGCTCGGTCTGTTCGACCTGACCGCCAACGACGATATCGATTGGCACGTGTTGGCCGAACGTTCACTTGCCGAGGCGGTGGCGGGACGGCTGGAAGTTGTTATCGGCCAATCCTTCCCGCTTGAACAGGCTGATCGCGCCCACGCCGCGATCGAATCTCGAACGGCCATCGGACGCACGGTTCTCACTGTCTGAACAACCTTGCGTGACAACTTGTCTCACATATTGGCGGGCACCCTGGTTCGGCGCTAGGGTGCCCGCGTGGAAACACTGATTATCGTTGTTGTCATCTTTGCCGTGTTGGGTCTCGTCGCTTTCAGCGTGCAGTTGGCCAGCCGCCCGCCGCGCGACGAATTCCGCTGGGACCGTGGCGATGTCGACGATGACTACGACGGCTGGGAGAGCGACTGAACTCAGCCGACCGGAGTCAGTACCACTACCGCGATCGGCCGCTCGGTCATCTTCTGATACGCGCTGTAGCGCCCCTGATTGACCTTGTCGACAATCGCCCAACGTCGAGCGTAGTCCGGATCGTCGGGCAGCGTGGCCCGCGCAACCGCCGCCAGCTTGCGCCGCCCGACCTGAATCTCACACTCCGGCTTCGCTTTTACATTCGCCAACCAACCCGGTGGCCGCGGCGATCCCCCATTCGACGCGGTCACCAAATAATCCGCCCCATCCCGCCCGTAGGTCAGCGCCGAAGTCCGCGGCTGCCCGGTCTTGCGCCCCACCGTCCGCAACAGCAACGTCGGATTCCCGAACAGCAGCCGGTGCCCCACCACCCCACCGCTGTTCTCATAAACCCACTGATGCACCTTCAGCACATTCGCGAACACACTCGCCACAACCAACCCTCCAGCCTGGTTCCGGGGTTACACCCCCACCCTAATGGGAGTTGATCGGCGAGCCTACCGCCGGTAGTGGTCGGTGGTGGGCAAGCTGATCGCCCGAGCCGCTGGTCGGTGAGTACTTCCTCCACCAGGAACGAGTGTGGGATTCCTAGGGTTAGATCGTGCCCCGGCCGGTCGGTGAGGCTTCCTGAAGCGCTGATGGGATGTCGTGCAGAGTTGAGCACTGATCCATTAGGTCGCCGCCGGGTTGCCTTGGGCTCCAAAAGGTTCGAACGATCAGCGTTGAGGAGGTGATCGATGATCTTCGTAGGCGATGACTGGGCCGAAGATCATCACGACATCCATGTGATGGACCAAGACGGCAAAAAGCTGGCAGCACGCCGGCTACCCGAGGGATTGGCCGGTATCGGTGGGTTACATGACCTGCTCGCCACCCATGCCGCCGAACCCGGGCAGGTGGTGATCGGGATCGAAACAGATCGTGGCCTCTGGGTCGACGCACTGGTCGCGGCCGGTTACCAGGTGTATGCGATCAACCCTCTCGCGGTCACCCGCTACCGCGCCCGTCACCACGCCTCAGGCGCCAAGTCCGATGCCGGTGATGCGAAACTGCTCGCTGATCTGGTCCGCACCGACCGGCACAACCACCGCCCGGTCGCCGGGGACAGCCCCGTAGCCGAGGCCATCAAAGTCCTGGCCCGCGGGCACCAGAACCTGATCTGGGCCCGTAACCGGCACACCAACACACTGCGCTCGGCCTTACGCGAGTACTACCCCGCCGCCCTGGCAGCGTTCGACGACCTCGCCGACCGTGACGCCCTGGCAGTCCTCGCCCGCGCGGCCACTCCCGCCCAAGGCGCCAGATTGAGCCTGTCAGCGATCCGAGCCACACTCAAACGCGCAGGCCGCCAACGCAATATCGATACCCGCGCCGAGCAGATCCAGACCGCACTACGCACCGAACACCTGCACGCAACCGACGCGGTCACTACCGCGTTCGCCGCGACCACCCACGCCACAGTCGGCATCATCACCACGATCAACACCCAGATCCACGAGCTCGAAACCGTGCTCGCAACCCATTTTGAAACACACCCGGACGCCGGCATCTACCTCTCCCTGCCAGGACTCGGTGTCATCCTCGGCGCCCGGGTGCTCGGTGAGTTCGGGGACGACCCGAACCGCTACACCACCACCAAGTCTCGCAAAAACTACGCCGGAACCTCACCCTTGACCATCGCCTCCGGCCGAAAACGCGCCGTGCTGGCCCGACATGTCCGCAACCGACGCCTCTACGACGCCATCGACGCCTGGGCCTTCTGCGCCCTCACCCGAAGCCCCGGCGCCCGCGCCTACTACGACCAGCGACGCACCGCCGGAGACCTGCACCACCAAGCCCTGCGCGCCCTCGGAAACCGCCTCGTCGGCATCCTCCACGGATGCCTTCGCCACCACACCCCCTACAACGAACACACCGCCTGGGCACACCGGCAAAACACACAAGCCGCTTGACAACCTACGCACCTGGGATGTCTAACCGCGCCAGGGCCGTCCGCCCGTCACCCCGCCACCGCGTTCCGCAGTATCCGAGTGGTGCCCGCCCCCACCCACCCGGTAGCATCCCCAACGCTGTCGGTATCCACCGAGCACGGGGCGGTAGCTCAGTCGGTTAGAGCCGTGGACTCATAATCCATTGGTCGCGGGTTCGAGCCCCGCCCGCCCCACAAACCCCCAGGTCAGGGGCTTGCAGTCGATGCATGGGCGGTGCTTTGACCGCCCAGGTCACCACTTACTCACCTTTTTCAAAAAGCCGGCACATGCTGCTCCCTCCAGCTCCCGACACCCTATCCGGCCAGGGCATCGGGAGCTGGTTGTTTGCTATCCCGTGGTGACCGACGTCGGCATCGCCGGTCACTTCTCAAGGGTCACGTTCGGCTGATCGCGGCAGTCCCGTCTCGCTCATCCGGCAGAGCGAATGCAGCGAAGCGATTCCGGGCGTCCGGACCTTGATGGGTGCGCTGGACATAGTGCCTTCGTGTCACCGCCTCGGTGTTGCCGAGTTGGGCGGCCGCGACACCGATATCGGATTGCCCACCATCGGCGTCTTCGGCCAGATGCGTGCCGACAGTCTTGCGCGCCGCATGAGGGTTCTGGGGTATCCCCGTGACGCCAATACGGTCGAGTGCCCGCTGCAGTTGCTTGCGGGCATTGCGAGGATCGCGCAGCGTCCCTCGTTGGGATGGGAACACGAGATCTTCGGGCTCATGCGGCACCAGGTCGCGGCGGGCGGTCAGTCTCTCTACGGCCCATTCAGGCAGCAGCAGGCGGCGTTTGCCGTTCGGGCCGCCCTTGGGGTGCGGTTGGATGATCATCCCGCCGCCGCGTATACGGACGACGGTCCCTTCAACGAGCACCGTGGGCTTGTTGGGGTCGAGGTCGAGGTGCTTCCACTTGAACGCCATTGTCTCGCCGATCCGGCATCCGGTGGCCAAGAGGATATCGACCAGATCGGCGATACCGTTCGCGACGGCGAGTTTGTCGCTACGCAGCCCGCTTCGGATGCGTTGCACCTCGGTCAGCGACCACGCCACAACCGGTTTGTCGTCGACCTGGATCGGTGCGAGCAGTTTGATGATATTTCCGGCACTGGCGCCGTATCGGCTTGCCAGCGTCCACATTCCGGACAAGCAGGTCTTCGCGAGTTTCGCGGTCGGCCTGCCCACCTCATCTGCAATGTCTTCGAGTAGCCCTTCCAGCACCTGAGTGGAGCACTCGGCGATGGTCAGCTTGCCGAGTCTGGGGACGATGTGGAGGCATCAGGCATCTCGCCGTCGCGCGCGACAGCGCGATTATTCATTTGTACTCCCGTAGATATCAATTCCGGGTGCTAGCCCGACTTGTGCACTCCAATTCTACTGGGAGGCAGATAATTACGCGGTTTGTGACGCGCTCATACAGTGGAATAGGTTGTTAATGCTTGCAATCTGTGGATGTTGCGACCACCCCGATCGTCTGAATCTTCAATGGGGGCTGGGGATGTCGGTTCGTCGCGGCCGACGCGCGGATGAGATCGGACACGAGCTTGCGCTGTTCGCGGCCGAGGAGGGCGGCCTCTGGTGGTGCGACGAAGGCTCATCGATCTCGAGTGTGATACCGGACCAGTGCGCGTTATCGCGCATGTCCAATGATGCAGTTCGCGCGCCGTCGTCATGTGTGACCAGGCGCTGATCGGCGGAGCCGAAAGCTGAGGGCTGGCACAGAATCGGTCATGATCACCATAGCCGCAATAAGCAAGCTATGGGGGCGGAAACCGTGAGGTCATGCGCAATCGCACTACTCGGTATCGCCGCGACGCTAACAGTGATGGCCGGGATCTGGGGTCTGGTGGTTGGATACCACGATTTGACATCGAACCCGAACGCCACTCCGACATGTGACGACAAGGCTGCCCATTTCTACACCGTCCATAGTGTGAGCGAAGGCACATCCCGACCAGGGAGCCGACCAATACCCACTCGCGTCTAATCTGTTGATCCGCACCAATGTTCGAGGAGGTTGCATGACAGGCCAACCCGGCTCGACCCCCAACGATTTCGCGGTGGTCCCCGACGAAGTCGCCGACGCTGGCCGGTACGTCCAGCAGGTCGCTGAATCGCTCGTCAACGGCTTGAACTCGATCGATGCGGACATCACAGCACTGTTGTCCAATTGGCGCGGCACCTCCGCCGATTCGTTCAGCGCGGGGTGGACAGAAACCAAGCAGGGCGCCGACACCATCCTCGACGCTTTAGCCGGTATGGCCGAACTGCTCGGTGTCGCGAGCCGGACCCTGGACGATCAGGACAGGGCGCGGGCAGACACCACTCTCGCGTTCACCGGGTCGCTGGACCTTCCGGAGTTGTGATGGTCGAGAACGCACAGCCTTTCCGTGTCGATCTCGACGAGCTCGAGCAGATGGTCGCCCGGGTCTCGGGGTTCATCGGTTTCCTCAACGACAGTCTCGACGGGTTGCAGCAGCGCATTTCCACTGTGCAGCAGAACTGGAACGGTGCCGCCGCAGATGCGCAGGCCGAGGCTTTTCGCGAGTGGCACACCGGGGCGACCGATGTTTCCGAGGGTATCGACACGATGCGCCAAGCCGTCCGGGATGCGCATGACCGGTACACGGCCGCCATCGCCGCGAATCTTGCGATGCTGGGCAGGTCGTAGGACTCGATGACGACGTTGGTAGTCGATCCCGCGGTGTATTCCTCGGCTGGCAAGACACTGTATTCCTACGCCGCCGCGTGCCGGCGGATCTTCTCCACACAGATCGCCGCGCTGAGCGAAACCGCCAATATGGGCGGCAATGTGGGCGAATCCAAAGCGTGGGCCACGTCCTATGATTCGACCGTCACCACGGCGAGGAGTATGACCGAGCTGCTCGTCACCGCGATGGGCAACTACGCCGGGATACTGAACCAGCTCGGCTACAACCACGCCCTCGCGGATTACGTTGCGGGAACCGGCCGCCCGGAACCGACGAAACCAGCGGATTTGTTGCCGGCATGGTCGGTATGCGTTGCGCCGCCGCCCTCGGCAGGCGGGCCCGGTAGTGGCCCGCGCACGCGGGGGTGCGCCGTCCGAAATGACGACGACCTCCCCTCCGGCTTCGCGCAGATGTGCCTGAGGTCCTTGCTGAACAAATTCTCCTGCTGGATCTTTACTGGATCTTTTGGTCCGAATACACCCGAAGACGACGGCAGGTAGCTGCATGGTCAGGACTTGAGTCTGTGCAGGTAGATGTAGGAAACCGAAGCCATCCGAAGGTGGCTGTATCACTGTCTGTCACAACCCAGAGATCTCAGGTCCAGATTGCCTCAAGGAGCGAAGCCGCTGTGCCCTGCATACATGAAGCGAGGACCGTACGGAACTCCGTATTTACTCCTTACTTTCAGCCGAATTTGCCCTAATCCAATGCGGCGCAGCATGATTCGACAGGTAATGCCATTGAAATCTGTTGTATGTTAGTCGAATTAGGATCGGGAGCGGCCGATAGCGAACGGCAGCAGGCGAATCGTGAGTTCATCGTTGGCTTGACGCGGCCGATGGGTCGGCGGAAGTGCAAAGCGAAGCCACTGCTGACCAGGACAGGTGCATGCAACGGGTGCCGCCAAAATTGTTCGTACGCTACAGGATTCGTTGTCCAGCGATGGATGTGCATCTTACAATGCAGTGAGGCCGTCCAGGCGGTCCTGTAAGCACTGGTGTCAGGGGGTTCACGGTGTCACCGCAATCGGATCTGCGCTCGCTGTTCAGCCCGGGACGCGACGGCGTGGACGCGCAGGACGTTTTCGCCAATCGCCATGATGAGTGGCGGGCGACGACCGACAGTCTGCTGGCGCACTGGGCCGCGGTGCGAGCGCCGGGCTTCAGTGTGGAGGATTTCGCCACTCCGCGCCGCAATGTGCTCGTCTTCTACGGCGTCGGCGGCATCGGGAAAACCACTCTGTCCAAGCGGCTGGAAACGCACCTGAGGACTGGTTCGGAGTCCGTGGGCACGGAATGGGGGCCGGTACCCGCGGAGGTCGGCCGCGTGCTGCCGATCCGGATCGATCTGTCGCGGCAGGGCGGAGTCCAGTTCGAAGATGTCATCCTGGCCGTGCGGTTGGCGGTGGCGCGGGTGGGGCATCCTATGCGGGCGTTCGATCTTGCGTTGCGGCGGTATTGGGAGGTCAATCATCCTGGTGAGTCGTTGGAGGGATATCTGAGCCGCAACGGATTTCTGCGCCGGGCAGGTGAGGTGACCGATCTTCGGGAGCAGATGCGTTCGGTCGCTGAGGATGTCGTTCAGGCGTTGACGTTGCCGACCGTGGCCGGGGTGGCCGCGACTACCGCGGTGCGCGAAATCGTGCGGGCGTTGCGGCAGCGACGCAGTGCCGTGCGGGCCTTGGCGCGCTGCACCAGGTTGGCCGACCTGTTGGAAGCCGATCAGGATGCGGAGACTCTGAGCTATTTCCCGCATCTGCTCGCCTGGGATTTGGCGCAGGTGCCGGTCGATCGCTCTGGTGTGCTGGTGGTCCTGTTGGATACGTTCGAAGAGGTCGGGGACCGCGGTCACCGAGACCTCGAGCGGCTGTTCCAACGGATGGTGTGGCTGATGCCCAATGCCTTGTTCATCGTCACCGGCCGCAACCGACTGCAGTGGGACGACCCCTCGCTGGAGGGGCAACTCGACCAAGCCGGACCGTTCCCGTGGCCGCAGCTGGCACCGGCGGCGTCAGCGGATCCCCGCCAGCATCTGGTCGGTTTTTTGTCCGACGACGACCGGGAGCACTATCTGCGCACCCGGCTGACCCGCAACGACGAACCGGTTATCCCGCCACAGGTGCGGTCCGAGATCGCTTCTCGCTCTTACGGTCTGCCGCTGTTCCTCGACCTGGCCGTGATGCGGTTCCTCGACATCCTCAACCGCACCGGCACTGTGCCGGGACCAAATGAATTCGATCATGACTTTCCAGCATTGGTCGCCCGGATCGTGCGTGACCTGACCCAGGGAGAACGCACGGTCCTGCGGACGGTCACCCTGCTGGACTCGTTCACCGTCGACCTGGCCACCGCCGCAGCCGGACTCGACAGCGACGCCTCTGCCCTCAACCTCGTCGAAAGACCGTTCGTCGGTAACGATCCCGCCGCGCCGTGGCCGTATCGGCTGCACGATCTGATCAGGTCCGCGGTCCGCGAAGCCGACGCAACCAGCGAAGACCGCTGGTCGCCGAGCGACTGGCGCCGCGCCGCGCAACGCACCCTCGACGCGGTAGGCACCCAGATGCCCGCGCCGGGCGGCTACCAACATCGACGCCAGCTGATGGCCTGTCTGACACAGGGACTACGGATCGCCTGCGAGTTCCAACTCGAACCAGGCTGGATCGTCGACGCCGCGTGGCGGTACGTGATCGAGTCGGTCTGGGAGCCCATCGACACCCCAGACCCCCGCACTCGAACCGACAACGAGCCCGACACTCCTTGCGCCGCAGTCGCGTTGGCTCGGGTCCTGCATTCGGTGTCCCGGGGGCAACGCGCACACCGGCAAGACACCGCCGACGAACTCGAAGCCGTTCTGAGCCTCGGTGTCCTGCCAGAATCCGCCGAAGACATCGCGCACTACTTCCTGGGTGAAAGCCTGCGCCATCTCGGACGCTACGAAGCCTCGGCGCAGCACATGAGCCATGTCGCGGCCGGGCACAGTCCAATGGCCGGCGAAGCGCGCCGCGGACTCGCCCACATCGCCCGACACCTCGGAGAATTCCCGACCGCCCTCGACACCATCGAGGCACTCGACCACGACACCCATTACTACCGGGCACTCGGCCACCTGTGGTGGACACAAGGTGATCTCGCGCTGTCATGCTCCACCTACGGCACCGCACGCGAACTGGCACTCGCCGACCACAACCCCGGACATGCTGCGCTCGCCCAAGCCGGGCTCGCGTTCGCCGCGGCACTCGGTGACCGCACTCGCGCCGACCAGCAGATCGAGCTGGCCCGCAACCTGCTCGACAACGTCAAGCAGAACTGGTCGGAAACACAGGTTCATACCGCCCGCCTGCTACGAGACGCGGGCTCGGACGCACACGTGCCCGCCCGCGCCAGCGAGCTCGAACGCGACGCCACCGAGGCCGGTCTCGGGTCCGCGCTCGCATACATCCGGTTCGCCCGCTGCTTCCACCACGCTCTACGCGCAGAAAACGACCAACTCCACATAGCCCGCGATCAGCTCCAACTCAGCGTCGATCACGGCGAATACGCATACCTCGTCGAAATCACCCACTTCTTCGACGGCACCGAACCCGACCCGGAACTGCCGCGCGCAAACTGGATCGACGGACCCGACACCGTGGCAGGCCGATGGCAGAGACTGATCGCCGAACGACGCGCCGCACTCGGCTACGAACCCAATACCCTTCCACCCCAACCGAGTTAGACTCGCGCAGATGACCGTCGACCTCGACGCCCCCTTCTCCGACACCACAGCCCGCCGCGCCCTCGAACTAGCCGGTACCTGCCTCGGTGTAGCCACCGACGACGCACAGCTGATCCGGATGGGCGAGAACGCTATCTACGCGCTCCCGCACGTCGATGTCGTCGCCCGCATCGCCCGCGGCGAGCAACGCCGGGCGCGCGTGGAGAAGGAACTGGCCGTTGCACGGTGGCTCGCCCGACACGACTTCCCAGCCGTGCGGGTAGCCGAACAATTCGAACAGCTCATCCCCGCCGACGGCCGCCTGATCACGTTCTGGCAGCTGGTCGACATCACCGGCGAACCGACCGAGGTCGAGCTGGCGGTCCTGCTTCGTGACTTCCACACCCTCCCCGAACCCGGGTTTCCGCTACCGACATTCGACCCGTTCAGCGCCGTGCCGGCCCGGTTGGCCAATCCCGGGAACGCCGATCCCGCCGCGGTCGAGTTCCTCACCGAGCTCTACTACACACTCCGAACCCGTTATGCGGAACTGGAACTCACCACCCCGCACACGGTGATCCACGGAGACGCACACATAAACAACGTCATTCCCACTCCTTCGGGCCCGATACTGTCGGACTTCGAAGCCGTCGCCCGTGGTCCCCGGGAGTGGGACCTGACCACCGTCGCCATGACCGTCGACCGATTCGGTCTGCCCCGCACCACCTATCAGGCATTCGCCGACACCTACGGCTACGACGTGACCGGCATCCCCGGGTATCCCGTCCTATGCGCTGCCCGAGAACTCACCATGGTCACCTGGCTCATGCAGATCATCGACGTCAGCCCGCAACACGCTCAGGAGTTCGCCCACCGCGTCGACTCCCTGCGCAGCGGCGACCAACAACAGCGATGGCACATCTTCTAAGCCCCCGGCGACGCTAAGGAACAGTCTGCAGCCATCGGTGCAACCGGTCACGATTCCGGTGTCCCCGCGCACGCGGGGATGATCCCGGACCTTGAACGGACGGGTTGCCGAACCGCTCGTGCTCCCCGCGCACGCGGGGATGATCCGCACCAACGTCTTCAGCCGGGCCGCTGGCGCGAGTGCTCCCCGCGCACGCGGGGATGATCCGCCGAGTGCGGTTCCGAATGTCGGGTGGACAGGGTGCTCCCCGCGCACGCGGGGATGATCCCTCGTCAGTCGCCCCTGGACAATCACAGAAACTCCACACTTTGAATCAGATTCGCCCACATTCACCCGGATTCGGCGGCATGTCTCAGTAGGGAGAAATAGGCCTTGACCAGGTGATACGAGTTCGGTTGGTCGAGGTCAGCGAAATTTGAATATGGGTCAGGTCGTCCCATGTCCATGTTGCCGCTTCGGCGCCATCAGGCTCTCGTCCGAACCAGAACTTGCCCGGATCGTCCCCACGCATTCTCAGGAATTGCTGGAACATGCCAGCAGCGGGCAATCGGGCTGCGAGGGTTTCGAGTTGGTCGGTCAGTCCTGTGTCGCGCAACGTGTCCAGTAGCCGGGCCACGTCGCCGGCGTTGTCGAGCGGTATGTCGGTGGCGGTTCGGGTGGCGAGGGTTTCGAGTTGTTTGGTCAGTCCCATGTCCCGCAACGTGTCCAGCAGTTCGGCCACGCTGCCCGCGTTGTCGAAGAGTGCATCGGTGGCGGTTCGGGTGGCGAGGGTTTCGAACTGTCTGGTCAGTTCCGTGTCGCGCAACGTCTCCAGTAGCCGGGCCACGTCGCGGGCGTTGTCGAGGGGTGTATCGGTGGCGGTTCGGGTGGCGAGGGTTTCGAGTTGTTCGGTCAGTCCCGCATCCCGCAACACGTGCAGCAGCACGGCCACGCCGAACATGCTGTCGACGGGTGCGTTGGTGGCGGTTCGGGTCGCGAGGGTTTCGAGTTGTTCGGTCAGTCCCGTGTGCCGCAACGCGCGCAGTAGCTGGGCTACGCCTGACGGGTTGTCGAGGGGTGCGTTGGTGGCAGGTGATCGGGCTGCGAGGGTTTCGAGTTGTTCGGTCAGTCCCGTGTACCACAACGCGTCCAGCAGTTCGGCCACGCCGCCCGCGTAGTCGAGGGGTACTTTGGTGGCGGCTCGGGTCGCGAGGATTTCGAGTTGTCTGGTCAACCCTGTATCCCGCAACGCGCCCACCAGCGCGGCTACGCCGCCCGGGACGTCGACGGGTGCGTCGGTGATGGTTCGGGTCGCGAGGATTTCGAGTTGTCTGGTCAACCCTGTATCCCGCAACGCGTCCACCAGCGCGGCTACGCCGCCCGGGACATCGACGGGTGCGTCGATGGCGGTTCGGGTCGCGAGGGTTTCGAGTTGTTCGGTCAATCCCGCATCCCGCAACGCGTCCACCAGCACGGCGCCGTCGCCCGGGTCGTCGATGGGTGCGTCGGTGGCGGTTCGGGTGGCGAGGGTTTCGAGTTGTTCGGTCAGTCCCATGTCCCACAACGTGTCCAGCAGTTCGACCACGCCTAACGGGTCGTTGAGGGGGGTGTCGTTGCCGGTTCGGGTCGCGAGGGTTTCGAGTTGTTCGGTCAGTCCCATGTCCCGCAACACGTTCAGTAGCCGGGCCACGCCGCCCGCGTAGTCGAGGAGTGCATCGTTGGCGGTTCGGGTCGCGAGGGTTTCGAGTTGTTCGGTCAGTCCCGTGCCCCGCAACGTGTCCAGTAGCTGGGCCGCGCCGCCCGGGTCGTCGAGGGGGGTGCTGGTGGCGGTTCGGGTCGCGAGGGTTTCGAGTTGTTCGGTCAGTCCCATGTCCCGCAACGCTTCCACCAGCCCGGCCACGCCAGTGGGGTTGTCGAGGTGTGCGTGTGTGGCTGCCCAGGTCGCTGGTCGCTCGTCGCGAGCCTGCATGTACCTGAATGCGCGGATCAGTTGTGTGGCGGCGTCGATGTCACCGTGCTGGGTGGCGTTCTTCCACAACTGGGTGGCATCACGGTACAGGCCCCGGACCCACGCGGTGTTACCGAGGGCAGTCAGATCGCCGGGGTGGGCGTGGGTGGCGGCGGCCTCCCAGAACGGGATCGGAGGAATCTTCTCGGCGCGGGCGATGCGGCCGTGTTGTTCGAGGTAGTCGGCGAGCTGATAGAGCGGGCCGCTGCTGGCGGCGTCGTAGCCGGGCGTGCCGGTGCGGGAGGAGACGGGGCGGGGACGTATCCGGGTCAGCGGCCCGCGGGCTCCGCGGCATGGTTGGCTGGTTTCGGCGAGGGCTCTCTCGAACCAGTCCTCACCGAGTGCGTCCCAGTCGTCGCCGGCCATGTACGCGTGAGCGGCGGTCTCGAGGAGCGCGTGGGGCAGGGCGTTACGGTGGCCCATGCGGCGGGCGTCGATGGCGACCTCCACGATCGCCCTCGCCGCCGCCGATAACGAGAACCGGTAGCGTGCCACCAATTCCGGGCCACCGGCCAGATACTGGGTGACCCGCCCATCGCTGGAGCGCTCGAGCGCCATCGCCCACCGCGGATCACTCCCGGCGGCGGCACCCGCAGCGTCCAGATCAGCGCCGGTGAAGCAGTCCGCAACCTCGATCGCACGCTCTTGCAGGAGGGCTCGTGCCTGCGATCCTTGCACGCGGCACAGAGTGTCGTGGTGGAGCGGCCACAGGGTGCCTACGATCAGCACCGGTGCCCGATCACGGTCGGTGAGCAGATCACGCAACGCGGTCGCGGCCTGCTCGTCACCACCGCTGCCGTGGCCAAGGTATTCCTGGGTTTCGTTGAGCCACACCACTGTTCGTGGCCCCACCCGTCCCAACTCTGTTGCCAGCGCGTCACGACGTGTCGGGCTGGAGGGGTGCCACAACCGCCAACCACCCGCGGTGCGCAGCGGTGCCAGCGCCTCCCACAGCGCGCGGGTCTTGCCCGCCGAGGACCCCGCCACCAGGACCGCCATCGCACTCACACCGCTTCTCGCGTGCTCCACGACCTTCGCTAGCTTCCGGTCGTGAGCCCGGGGCACGTACGGCGGCAGGGGCGGCAGAACAGTCTTCGTGTCGAGGGTGATCGGGCGGTGCACCTCCAGCACGAACGGATCATCGATCTGCTCCAACGGCCAGCCGAGACCATGGGCGTTGTCGGATTTCGCGCGGGTGTGGGCGTGGCGCCACGGTTCCAGCGCGCTGGCGTGAATGCCGTAGGTGAGCAGGACCGCGCGCAGGGTCTTCCACTGTGGGAAGGATTTGCCGGCGGCCATGTCGTGGATCGTGGCCTGCCCCACCCCCGAAGCGGCAGCGAGATCTAGGTAGCTGCGTCCGTCGGCCTCGTACAGCGCGTGCAGGGCCGACGTCAGAGCGGCCCGGGTGCTGATACCCACTGGATCGACCATCGTCCCCTCGTGTCACTCCTGGCTGGCGGTGTTCGGTTCGTTCGGGCGACGGACCTGAATCCGCTCATCTTGCAGGTGATCCCGGTGGTTTGCCAACACCGGATGCACCGATCGGCCCCGCCCACCGATCGTTGCTGCCATGACCACCGACATCCTCACCGCCATCGGCGCACTCGTGGTGATCCTGCAAGCCGCCACCAGGATTCCTCGCGCACTGACCGAACTACTGCGCGACCTCGCGTCCGTCGTCGCCGCGGTCCGCGACCTGCACACCACCCTCACCACCCACCAACGCTACCCCTCGTCTCGCAACCGAACAGCACGCACCTCAGCCCGAATTCGGTCACGCACCAGCAAGAAACGAACCTGATCCGCTACAGCGGTGTAGTCGCGAGTACCGGAGTCGCCTATCGCCGCGTGATTCGGACATCCGAAATCGGCGGGGGAGCACCATCCACCCCAGATAGTCGTCCGCATTCGGTCCGCAGTTGACCCAACCTCAGCCAACCGGCCAACGCTCTATACCGCTATTTTCCCAGGTCGACTCACAGTGCCAATGTCAGCCAACAGTGACGGCGCGCTTGGTGTTGTGGTGGTACCTGGTTGCGCGGCGATGATACTCGCTATAGCTGCCAGCGCGATGAGCACGGCGACCAGCCCCCCGAGGATTCATCTCATGCGGCCGATTGTGTCACCAATCCGGGTCCACCACGCTGGGAATTACGTTGCGGCCCAGGCGGTATCCGGCTCGCCTATACGGAAGGCGCTGCGAGGGGCCGCTATCGGGGCTTGGGATTGATTGGATAGCACTTTGATTGCTCGTCTGCGCAGAGCTAGACCGAGGGCGGCGGCGGATTGAGGCTGCGAGCGGGCGGTCGCTCCACAGTTATCGCTCAGGTGGTCACCATTTACTCTCTATTTTAATCCGAATACGACCGAAATCGATCGAATGTCAACGCATTCCAGGTTCTCGCCCCCTTGGAATATTCGTGCAGCTAAACCGGTAGAATCGAACGTAGCCGAATTCGGTCGAATCAGATTGTGAGCCGTAGACTGCGAATCCATTGGTCGCGGGTTCGAGCCCCGCCCGCCCCACAAACCCCCTCTGACCAGGGGTTTTTTGTTTTTCATGAGAGGTTTCGATCTAGAACAGCGCTCGTCCACGAATAGATTATTGCGGCAGCATAGGACGGCATGGGGACCGTTTCGCTGGACGACATCCGCGAGTTGCGCGACGACTTCGCGACCGAGCTTCGGCGGAAGAACCGCGCCGAAAAGACGATCGACGTCTATGTGGTCCACATCGGCTACTTCGCCGATTACCTGACCTCCGAAACTCTGCCGACGAATGCACCCGAGATCACCCGTGACCACATCGGCGGGTACATCGAGACGCTGCTGTCAAGGACGAACCGCCGCACCGGTGAGCCGTTGTCCCCGCAGTACGCGCGCAGCCAGTATCGGAGCCTGCAGCAGTTCTTCAAATACCTTGCGGCCGAGGAGATCATCGATTCCAATCCGTTCGACAAGTTGAGTCTGCCGGACGCTCCGGACAAGCTCGTGCCGGCACCGAGTCTCGAATCCCTGCGCGCCCTGCTCGACCAGTGCGCCGGAACCGACTTCGATTCGCGGCGGGACAACGCGATCATCCGTCTGTTCGCGGACACCGGGTGTCGCTGCGGTGAAGTCGCCAACCTCGGTCTAGACGATCTCGACTTCGTGGAAGACAGCGCGCTGGTCGTTGGCAAGGGGGGCCGACCACGATCGTCGCCGTTCGGCGACAGCCGTTGAGCGGGGATCGGGTGATCGACGAGTGCGTGGCGACCGGCTAAGTGCCTTGAACAGCGCGTTCAGCAGCGTTCATGATCGCGGTGATCTTCTGCGGGATCGAGTCATCGAGCTCAACCAGCTTCGCGTGGCAGGCGGCTAGCACCGCGATTGCGCCGTCCCGGTCGCTTCGCAGGTCTCTGATCCCGTCGCAAACTGTGTCGTCGAGCCGTTGAAGCGACCGAGAGATGGGACGCAGTTCGTCGTAGACCGTTGCGTTGAGGCCGGCGACGATGGCCATCGCTGCCATCATCCGGGGATTGATCTCTGCGGTGACGTCGTGGTAGCGCTTGGTCCTGGCATCATCAACGACCGTGGGATCGTTCTTCGCGAAAAAGCAGACGTCTTCGATCGCGCCGAAGAACGCGTAGAACTCCACGAAGACTGCGGCGGCTTCCTTGCGGAGTGCGGCGATGTAGGTTGTGCGCCGGTTCTCCTCCTGCCGCGCGGCCTCATTGCGGACCGCAACAAGATTCGTGATGACCGATCCAGCTATCGCCGAGATTGCGCCAATAGCCGCTCCGAGTAGGGCAATGGTGGCCTGGTCCACTCGTGGATTCTACGTAAGCGGATTCGTCTCCTGGGCTGCTTCACCTCACCGTGTGTCGCAACTGTTTCCGGTGGCCAGACCGGGACTCGAACCCGTTGATCAAGAGTCAGCTGGCAGTAGCCGAGTTTCGTGGGGGACAGCGCGCCCGCGGTCGGCACCGGCGCGATGGAGGAGAACATCGAATTGCTCGCGCTCACAGTCTGAATCGCGGATCGTATCGGTCGGGTCTGGGATCATCGGGGTATGACGGCGGGGATCGGCGTGGGAGTTTGTGGTCGGCAGTCGTTCGCGAATTCTGGTGGCGTGTCGCTACCTGTCCGACGGTCGAGATGTTCGTGAATAACGACAGCGAAAGTGATAGACGCCTGGCCGAGCGTCTGTCGCCTTCGCAGACATCCGGTACGCCGAGTGTCGATACCGAATGCGCGACGTCCGGGTGTGGGGTGAGGTTCGACTGTGACATGATCCGAGGCATGACCGTACGTCGAAAGGCCGATGCCGCGTAGGCGTCCCGGCGCGATGCGCGCCGAATCCGGGTACATCGAGTGGGGCGTCCGATGGCCGTTTGTGCCCATTCCGGGCATGTCCGAGCGGGCGTTGTCAGATATCCGCTTCGCCGAAATACGCGGGAAACCTTGGTTGTGGGAGGGGATCACTGTTGCCGCGTTGCGGCAGTATCGGAAACTCCTGCGACGACCGGGCCGGATTCCGTTCCCCGACAGGACTTTCTGCCTGTGCCCAATCTGCACGATCGACGGTGCGCGCAGCGCAAGACAGGTGCTCGACGAAGTGCTGTCGCAGTTGCCGCCGCGCGCGGACCGAGTTGAGGCGGCAAGTAGCCGCTGTTGAGCGACGGTATCTGTACAGCATCGCCGATCACGACGATCACTCAGGCGGCACCACCGCAATCCATTCGGACCGTCAGGTTCGCTGACCGCCGTCGTAACTCCTGAACAACCGCTGCCCGGATTGGTGGACAGAGCCACCACCGCGGCCGCACCGGACCGATTCAACTCAGGCATGTAGCAGGCGGGCGACCGAGGCCACCGATTCGTCGGGCGGGCGAGTATCGCTCGGGGCTTGGCGGATCTGCTCGGCCGGCGGGCGGCCGGCCCAGGCGTTGCCCGCGGGCGCGTGCGGCGGCCAGGCCCTCGTTGGTGCCGTCGACGATGAGCCCGCCGGGCGAGGGCGCGACCAGGGCCTCGGCCCGCGCGGGGCCTGGTGTCGATAAAACGGTTTTCGACACCTGGGGCAACCACCCGTCGGTGGCCGACGGCACAATCGAGGAAAGCCGAAGGGGCGACCTCCGCCGTGTGAGTACATCGACACGGCGCCCGCGGATACCATGCGCGACGTGAGCACTCCCGAAAGACCGTCATCGGAGCACGTCAGCAGGTCCGCTGCGACCCACGCATACTGGACCGACGCTGCTATCGACCAGATGAGCGATCGTGAATGGATCGAAAAATATCCCGGAGTGGGTATTGACGCTCATCTTGGCTCCATGCCTGAACTTGAACGAGTAACTGACCTGCAATGGGGCATACGGCGATTGATTCTGGCGTGTGTCGGGTTTGCCGCAGCCGACGATCGAGAGATCGGATTTGTGACGACGCAAAGCCTCGAGTCCGGAGGGCGGACCGGCTTACGGGTTGTTACAGCAGAAACGATGGCGCGTCGGTCGTTGCGGATCTCCAGCAGTATTTCCGTAAATCCGTGGGTGGAGGTCATCTCACTAGCGGCTGCGGGCGGAACTGGTGCGCTCGCAGCCGCCGTTGCGCGAGGCTTCCGAATTATTCCCGCTATGATCGACCTGGGCTGCCGCATCTCGAACCTGGACCTCGAGCGCCGGGTTCAACGCGAGGAATTTCGGCGGCAGCATGATGAGCAACAAATACTGCGTGCGGAGTTGCGAAATCGTCGCGCTGAACTTGACGATGAGTTTCTCGAGATGCTCTTACACAACAACTTGCCCGCAGCGAGAAGGCTGATAGAGGCATTACTGGAAATCAGCCCCGATGCGGCTGGCGTCGCCACCTTTCCGCTGACTCCGGACGATATCGCGAGAATGCAGCGCCACGCGCTCCGAGCTACTGAGCATTCCGGAGAAATCGAAGGCGACCGCTTCGGGCATGCCTGAGACTTGTCTCCTGTCCTACGCCAACGGTTCCTCGGTCGCGTCCCCGGAACACGACTGCTTGATCGAGGTCCGACACGTCGATGACGATGTGGCACAGTCGACTTCGATGGCTCACGGCCCGAAGCGTAACGGGGCGAAGCTCGGTATCAAGCCGGTAGGAGAGCCGACCGGCGAGCGGCACTGCTGCGCCGCTGGGACGAGCGGGCTCTCGTCTCAGGAATCGGGTGATGTCAGCGCAAGCGGTAGATCGCGAGAGCGGGTGGTGCGAGTACTTGCGTATGCGGCGAGTGTGAACATGGCCGTGAGTGCTGACCATCGCGTGGCGACGGCGCCCACTGTCGACAACAGATAGCCCGCCCCGAGCGCGCCGAGCGCGACCGCGCCATTGCAGAACAGTGCCATCGTCGCGACCGCGCGACCGAGCGTCTGTTCGGGGATCACATCGAGCCGGGTTATCGTCAACGCGACGTTGCTGACGACCCCCACGCCGCCGATGCCACACCAACATGCGGCCAGCACAAAGGGATTGGCGCTGAACGCCATGGGAACGAGCAGCGCCGTCCATGCCCACAGCGCGCCCCGATAGACATTGCGGGGGGCGAAGCGAGCGGTGAGCCGTGATGCCGCGGTGGCGCCGAGTACTCCGCCGACGCCCGCGGCGCCGAGCACCACGCCGACGGTCCATGCGGGACCGTCGCCGTTCTTCAGTTCCACCAGTATCAGTAGCAAGACGAGCTGAATGACGATATTCGACAGTCCGATCATTGCCGTCGACGTCCGCAGGAAAGGTTCGGTCCATACGATACGGAAGCCGTCGGTGATGGTGCACCGGACCGAATGACGCTCGGACTCGGCGGCTTTCGGCGGTGCTGGCGAGTCCGGACGGATCAGCAACAGTGCGACGAGGCAGTAAAGATACGACACGGCGTCGGCGATGAACGGCAGCCAGCGGGCCACGCCGTAGACCGCCGCACCTGCTGCTCGTCCGACCAGGATGGCGATCGGTTGTTCGGCCTCGAGGAACGAGAACGCGGCGGGTCGCTGTGCGTGCGGCACCACGTCGCGGATCGCGCCCAGCTCACTGAGGCCGACGAAGACGTAGACACTGCCCTCGATGAACGCTGTGACACCGACTATCAGCGCGAGGCTCGGGAGCTGGGCAGCGACCGCTCCGGCAGCCAGGCAGGCCGCGATCAACCCGGTGATCTGGCATATCACCAGGGTCCGGATCCGGTTGGAATAGTCCGCGACGATGCCGGCCGCGATCTGGAAGATCAGACTCGACAGGCTCAACGCGAAACCGACCCATCCCGCCGCGGCGGGCGAGCCGGTCACCGCGAGAACCAGCATCGGGTAGGCGATTCGGACGCCGTGGAATCCCACCAGCGATGTCGCGTTTCCGGACCACAGCAGCAGGAAGTTGCGGTTGGTGTGGATTCCCGATCTACCCATGAGTGCGCGGATACCTCGACAACCACCGCACCAGATCGACGATCTCGACACCTTCGGCATCCGCCAGCAGTACCTGGCACAGGTGGGCGGCGACCTCGGCCCTGTCATCGAGAACGCTGAAGTCATCGTCCGGGTGCAGCTTCGGCAACGCCAGCGCCAAGCCCGCCCACAACTGTGGCCGCAGCGGGTCGACGTGCAGCTCCTCGGTGTACAGCGCGACCGCCGCAGCCAGGTCACCCGCCAGATAGGCCCGGTCGCCGCGCGGTTGCTCGGGGATCGACAGAGCTTCGGCCGCAGCGTCGTCCAGCAGCTTCAGTTGCGCTGGAAGGTGCAGGCGGCGATGGTCGTTCGGCACGGCCCGCTGATCCACCTGATCCGCGGGCGGCAGGCCGTCGGGCCGTGGCGCCTGCGCGATCCAGCACGCGGACAGCTCGGCGATGCCGCCGATGTCCGGTGTCAGGTTCCGCACCTGCCAGAACGTTCGATGCGCTATCGCCACCTCGGACGCGGCGACGCCGACCGCCGTGGGCACGTCCTCCTCGCCCCAGGGGCGCATTTCAGCACTGAGCGCGTTCAGGAAATGCGAACCCGCCTCGGTGAGCAGGCTCGAGGTCGATGCCTGCGCCACGGCACCTGCCACCTGCAGACGCCACAATTCGAAATCGACGTTCGCCTGCATCGACCGGTGGCAGTCGGCGTGACGATGTATTCGCCAGAAGTCGGTGACTCCGAAGAACGCGTAGATCCCGTGCAGCAGGCCCATGATCGGACGCGGGTCGTCGCGCCACGGCGCGTAGAACCGGCACACCGGATCGGGATCGAACAGCACGATCTGATCGGTCAGCAGCGTGAACTTCGTGTGCTGGACCTCATGGATCAGCGTGAGCGCCAGCTGGCATGGGTCCGCGGGGGCCGTGGTGTAGACGCAGCCGACTCCGTTGAATGCGGTGTGGCTCGTGCTCGCCGCGAGCGGTTGTGTGCTCAGCGGCGCCAAAGATTGCAAGCAACTGCGCATCGGCACGAGGTACCGGTCGAAGTCGCGGCGCAGTAGTTCCCAGGCCGCCGCGAAATCCTGCTGCCACGTGCTGGTTTGGGCGGTCGTGAGCCGGGGTGGCTGCTGACCGTCCAGCAAGTGTCGGAACGGGTCCAGGTCGTCCAGGAACACCTCCCGTTCCGCATCCGCCCCCCGCAATCGCCGCAGTGGCAGCCAGGCGGGATCGGACTCGTCATCCCGGGACGGGACGAGAACTGTGCTGGCGCCCCGGGTGAAGCGCAGTGCGCCGTCGCGTGTCCAGTGCAGTTCGCAGTGCCCGTTGTCCCCGGCAGGGCCGAGCTCGGCCCTGCCGATCCCGGGCAACATCACCACGCCGTTGCGCACTATGACGTTGATGGAACCTTCGGGTAGACAGGCGATGGCGCCTGCCGCGGCGAGCCAGCCCAGGTAGCCACAGTCGGCCCACAGTGGGGTCGGCGCGTCTTCGGGCTCGGCATCAAGGCGCTGCAGGACATGGGCGAGCCACGGGCCGACGTGCGGGTACGACAATAACGTCACGACCTCGGCCGGATGGGATCGTTGCAGTTCGGCCAGCGTCTGGTAGGCAAGGGAAAGTCCTGCGGCGTCGGCGATTTCGGGGCGCGACGTGGTTTCGGCGATGAGTGTGCGCAGCAGGATCAGCCGCATCAGTAGCGCGCCTTCGGTCAGCGTCGCGATGGCCGCCTCGGTTCCGTGGCCGGAACTCAAACTGGCCGTGACATCGTCGATCCCGGTGGCTGTCGTTGGCATGTGGGTGTCCCGTCGCTAGGTGTTGATGGCAGCGTCGATGTCTGCACGGACACGAGATTCGATGTGGTAGATCAACTTCTTCAGGTCGGCGCAATACACCGAGGGGTTGCGGAATCGGTCACACTCGCGATACCGATGCGCGTACTCCCATTCACGGATAGTGAAGTTGCCGATCGTGCAGTTGAATAGTCGACCGACAATTCCGGCTACAGCCATGGGAGATTACCTTCGCCGGACGACATGACGTCGACCCTGCTCGCTGAAGCCTATTGCAAGACAACGGGATTCCTGGCAGTCGCAACTCCCATGGTTGGGAATCGGGAGTTCTCGAGAGAGCATCAGCGAACGCGGGCACGGCAGCGGATGCCCTGATCCACGGGAGGGGATCTGGCTGTGGCAATAGAAATTCCGAGCGAAGTTGCGTTCTTCCTCAATATTTGTGGCGCGCTTGCCGACCGGTTCGGCGACCGCGTCGGTCCGGTCGCCGTGGGATCGGGAACTTTGTCCGACGGCACCGGCGGGCGGCCGAGGGGTGTCGGCTTCGTTGCGGCGCTGGCGGATTGGTTGCACGAGATGATCGAGGGCGCACCCGCGGACTTGGGCGGCACAGAGCTGGCGGCTGCTCATTGCCCTGCACACCGTGCCGCTGCGCTGACATGCGGCAGGCGCTACCGGCCGATTGGCGGATTGTCTGGCGGTATGCGACTTTCTGTCGAACTGGGCGGGTTCACCCTTGCAAGCCGAAATCCTTTGAAGCAAAGCAGGTTTAGTGCGAGATGCCCTTCCCAGCAGCGGGAACAGGCGTGAGCGATCGCACGTTTCGTGCGATTACGATCCCTCTCGGGACGACAACCGGTCACCCATTGGTAGATATCCCGTTTCACTTGTCGGCATTGTCGAGCCGATCAATTCTTGCAACGCCTGGCAATTTGCCGCGCCGGTACGGGAATACAGAAAAGGAGGTCCCATAAATGGGAAAACTCGATGAACTCGCCGCACTCGACCCGGAAGAGCTGGCCACCCGCTGCACTCCGGCCATGCGAGCCGCCCTCGAGCGCTACGCCAAGGGTTCGCGGGACAGGGCCCCTGGCGGGTTCAAGTCGTTCATCAACAACCCCACCAAGTGATCACGCGGCCACGGGCGACTCGGTAGCAGCGCGCCCGTGGCTGTTCCCGCAGCTCGAGGGAGCGAATATGGAGTCCGGCCCGGTGCCGTTGGGCGTTCCCGTGGTGCAAACGTCTTGGCCCGCACATGGATTGGATGTCGACGGGCTGCGCCGCAGTGGCTGGGAGCCGCTGCCGTTCACGGAATTCGTTGTCAAGATCCACAGCCGTTGCAACCTGGCCTGCGACTACTGCTACGTCTACGAGATGGCCGATCAGAGCTGGCGCGATCAGCCGAAGACCATGAGCCGCAGGGGTTTCGACGAGGCCGTTCGGATGATCGCCGATCATGCTCGCCGCTTCCAGCTGCCCGCGGTGGATCTTGTGTTCCATGGCGGTGAACCGCTGCTGGTCGGACATCGCGATCTCGAATACTTCGCCCGGTCGGCGCGCGAATCGCTGGAGCCGATCACCGAGGTGCGGCTGGGCGTGCAGACCAATGGCATGCTGCTCGACCTGGAGTTCTTGCGCATCTGCGCGCGTTGGAATGTTCGCGTCGGAGTCAGCCTCGACGGCGACGAGAGCGGTAACGACAGGCATCGCCGGGATCGGCGGGGCGCCGGGAGCTACACGCGCGTCGCGGCCGGGATCACGCAACTGACGGCGGACGAGAACCGGCACCTGTTCGCCGGCCTGCTCTGCACCATCGATGTGGCCAATGACCCGGTGCGGACCTACGAAGCGCTGCTGGCCTTTCGACCCCCGGCGGTCGATTTTCTGCTTCCGCACGGCAATTGGATGACGCCACCACCGGCGTCGACCGCCGACCACACCGCGACCCCCTACGCCGACTGGCTCATCCCGGTGTTCGATCGCTGGTTCCGGGCGCCGGAGTTGGAGACCCGGGTCAGGATCTTCGATGACATCATCGACCTGCTGCTGGGCGGCTCCGTGGCATCGGAATTACTCGGGCTGGCCCCCATTCAGCTGGCCGTGATCGAAACCGACGGCACTGTGGAGCAGGTCGACGAGTTGAAGTCGGCCTTCGCGGGGGCCACCAAGTTGCGCACCGCGAACGTGGGCAATCCACTCGACCTCGCACTGCTGGAACCCGCGATCGTCGCTCGTCAGATCGGCGCGGACGCCCTGAGTGAAACCTGCCGGGCATGCTCTGTCCACAGCGTCTGCGGCGGCGGACATTACGTGCACCGGTATCGCGCCGACAACGGCTTCCGCAATCCCTCCGTGTATTGCGCCGACCTGACGAAGCTGATCCACCACATCGGAGCACGGGTCCGCGCCGACCTCGCCACCGCCGCCGATCACTGACGACAGGAGTGCAACCATGTCCGCCCCGACCATCGGTACCGACGATGCAGCGGCCGAGCTGTTCACTGGTTACGGCACGGAGTCAGCCGTCGTCCGGATGACTTCGGACATGCTGACCGTACGACTCGTACTACTACGCGCGCTCATCACCGAAGTCACCGCTCACCAGCCGGAAATCGATGCCGCCGCCGGCCTTTCCGATGCCTATCGGGTCCTGACCGAGCTGGAGGAGTCACATCCGGCCGCGGTCGAGGCACTGCTGGTCTACCCGCACACCGGGGTTTGGCTCGGCCGCGTGCTCCAGCGCGTGCGCAACGCCTCCGACGATCGGGAACCGACTCCGTTGTGGGCCGACTGCGGCTACCTCGGCTGGTTGGCGGCGGCCGCCGTGGTCACGAATCTGCCCAGCGGATCGATGCGGGTTGTCGTACGCAACGGCGAAGTCATGCTGCCCGGGATCGGGATGGCGCGGGTTGGATCCGCGGGCGACTACGGCCACTGCAAGCTGACCTGGGTGGCTGGCGCGATACGCATCGTCGCTGACGGCAGCGCCCCGATCCGGGTGGCATCGCCGGCGGACGAGTCCGACCCGGCGTGGCTGCCGCTGCGGCGGGTGCACGGCGGCAACGGCGAACCGGAGGTCGTCCTCGATGATCTCGATCCGTTCCGCGACCTGCCCTCGGGTACGGCACCGCGGCTCACGACCGACGAATTCGGCACTTGGCAAAAGGATTTCGCGCAGGCCTGGCACCTGCTGCAACGAGACTTCCCCGGCTATCTGACGCCGATGCGTGCCTGCCTGCGGCTACTGACGCCGCTCACCGCGCGACCGGTGGCGGCGACCGTCGGCCACACCGCCTTCAGCGGGACCGGCTGTGTGTACATCACGGCCCCGAAGGACTCTTGCGAAATGGCGGTGTCGCTGATCCACGAGATCCAGCACAGCAAACTCGCCATGCTCGCCGATCAGGTGCTGATAGTGGATCCCGACCCGACGTGTCGCTTCTACGCGCCGTGGCGCGATGATCCACGGCCGATCCTCGGTCTGATGCACGGGATCTACGCCTTCTTCGGGGTCACCGACTTCTGGCGGGTACACCGGCACGCCGACTGCCACCGATCGATGCGGGCGCACATCGAATTCGAGCGCTGGCGTACACAACTGGCGACCGCGATGGTGGAGGCATCGGGTTCGGGCCTGTTGACCGAGCGTGGCGAGGAGTTCATGAGCGCGCTGACCGCAGGCGTCCGGCTGTGGGCCGACGAGGACGTGCCGGCTCAGGCGCGCGACGCGGTGGCCGAGATTCTGGTAGCACATCGCACTTCTTGGCAGGTCCGCAACCGTACATCCAACGACGCCGAGCTGGCCGAGCTGGCACAGCTGTGGGTCGCGCGAGCGGCACCTCCGGCGATACTGCCGTCCGTACGGTACGTGGATCAGGAGACGATCCCGGATCGCCACCGCGATCTGCATATTCCGGTGCGGCTGAGACTGCACGACCCGGCCGCCGTTTCGAGCGTCGCGCCCGCTGATCTGCCCCGCGGCACCCGCGCCTACCTGGCCGGCGAGCCAGCCGAGGCCGTCGAGTTGTACGCCCTGGAGCTGCGCGTCGACCCGCTGCTCCCGCAGCTCTGGGCCGGTATGGCCCTGAGCCTGCCGGAACTGTTCCCCGACAACGACTTCGGCGTTCTCGATGATCGGGCCGAGGTGGCGGCGCGCCTGTACCAGCGGCTGCTGTCCGAGGGCATCGAGACCGACGTGGTCGAGCTGGTGCGGTGGTTGTCCGACCGCCCACGCACCGATATCTGAAACCAGGAATCGAGAACACACAATGGAACCGACATCGGTGGCACTGGGGCTGCCCGCAGTGCGGAAGTCATGGCCCGAAACGGGACTCGACGTGGCCGCATTGCGGCGCAACGGATTCGAGCCCCTGCCGTTTACGGAATTTCTCCTCAAGATTCACAGCCGATGCAATCTGGCGTGCGATTACTGCTACATCTACGAAATGGCCGATCAGAGTTGGCGGGAGCAGCCGAAGGCGATGCGCCGGGAGGTTTTCGACGACGCCCTCCGAACAATCGCCGATCACGTTCGCAGGTTCGGCCCTCCCGCGGTGAGCCTCGTCTTCTTCGGCGGCGAGCCGCTCATGGCGGGTCATGCCGATCTCGAGTATTTCGCATCGCACGCGCGGGCGGCGCTGGAGCCGATTACCGCTGTCACCCTCACTCTGCAGACCAACGGCGTGCTGCTCGACGACGAGTTCCTGAGAATCTGCGACGACTGGGACATCAGCATTACCGTCAGTCTCGACGGTGATGAGCACAGTCACGACCGCCATCGCCGGGACCGCCGTGGCGCTGGGAGCTACTCTCGGGTCGCTGCCGCCCTCGAGAAATTCACGGCCGGCGATCGGCGGCATTTGCTCAACGGTCTGCTCTGCGTCATCGACCTCGCAAACGACCCCTTGCGGGCCTATGAAGGATTGCTCGCGTTTGCGCCCCCGGCAGTCAATTTCGAGATTCCACTGGGCAATTGGACGACGCCGCCCCCCGGGTTTTCCGCCGATCCCGGAGTCACTCCGTATGCGGACTGGCTGATCACGATCTTCGACCGCTGGTATGGCGCGCCGCAACTGGAGACGCGGATCCGAATGTTCGAGAACATCATGGACCTGCTGCTGGGCGGGACGGTGGAATCGGAGGTATGGGGCCTCGGTCCCACCCGCATAGCGGTGATCGAAACCGACGGCAGCGTAGCGCAGATCGACGACTTGAAGGCGACCTTCTCGGGTGCGACCAAACTGCCTGCCGGCCAATACAATCCGCTCGACCGGGCAATGCTGGAACCCGAGATCGTAGCGCGCCAGATCGGCGTGGACGCGCTCAGCGACACCTGCCGCGCCTGCTCGATACACACTGTGTGCGGCGGTGGACACTACGTCACGCGATACCGTGAGGGCGACGGCTTCCGAAATCCCTCGGTGTATTGCGCCGACCTGACCAAATTGATTCGCCACATCGAATCGCGGATGCGCGCCGACGTCGCCACGGCACTCCACGGGTGACCACTGCCAGGGATACGAGGCCGGTTTGCACGCCACATATTCACCACGCGTTCAGCCGGGGCGAGTAATCCGAAGTCATGGTGACCCAGCCCGACCGGGCGATGCGGTCCAATGTGCTCGAACGCGATTGGACCATCGATATTGTGCGCGTCTGCTCGATCACGGTGGTGGTTGTCGTGCACTGGATATCGATCAGGGTCACCGTGGTCGATGGCACCGTTCGCGGCGATCCGGCGCTGCACGGGCGACCCATCTGGGCACTGACCTGGCCGCTGCAGGTGATGCCGATGTTCTTCCTTGCGGGCGGATTCGCCAACACCGTGATCGTCGACCGATACCGTGCCCGAGCCCGAACCTATGGGGACTACCTCGGGTTGCGGGCGCGGCGGCTGACCACCCCGATGATCGCGCTGATCGCCTTCATCGTCGCACTCGATGTCGGCCTCGACGCCTTCTCCGAACGGGCCGCCGCGGCGACCGCCGATGTCGTTGCCAGCCCGCTGTGGTTTCTCGCGGTGTACCTGATCGCGGCCATGGTCGCGCCGTTTGCCGTTCGCGCACACGATATTTCGGCATTGCTGGCGCCGGTGGTGTTGCTGGGCTGCTCATTCGCGGTGGACGCGCTACGCTTCGGCGGGGTGGGCCGGTTCGCCGAATGGAATCTGATATTTGTCTGGCTGTTCTGCCATCAGCTCGGAATCCTCTACGCCCGTGGGACATTGGGTCCTATCGGGGACGGCCGTGTACTGCTGATAGCGGCGGCGGGTATCGGCGTGCTGATTGTCATGGTGGTGCCAGGACCGTACTTTCCGACGATGCTCGGGCTGGCCGATGCCCCGGTCTCCAATCTCGCACCGCCGACGACGGCGCTGTCGGTTCTCGCGGTGACGCAGTTCGCGGCGCTGACACTGGTATCCCGCCGGCTGACCGGCTGGGAGCCGCGCGGACGCGCCCGCCGTGTGATCACCACCGGGGCAACGCAGTTGATGAACATCTATCTCTGGCATATACCGGCAATGGCCATCGTGACAGGGGCAGCGTTTGCAGCTCCGATGTTGCTACCCAGCGATGCCGGCACCTGGTGGGCCGCACGCCCGCTGTGGATCGTCGCGGCCGCGGTCGTACTGTTCGGATTCGTCCGGATCACCGATCGGTGGGACGCGTTCTGTGCCCGATACGCCGCCCGCACCGCAACAGTTCCGGTCCTTGCAGGCTCATTGTTAGCGGTAGCGGGCATATTCGCGATCTGGCGCCACGGCCTTTCGCCATATGGGATGGCTGGTCTCGCCGCGCTCACCGTCGTCCTCGCCACCGCACTGCTCACCACGACCCGGCGAATCGCCCCGCCCGCTGGCTACCGCCCGTCATCCGCGCGGACCGGATAACGGCTTTCGGATGCGCGAGCCGAAGGAGATCTCGATGGGTCCAGCTGTGCGGCAGCCCCGAATGGCTCGCCGAACTCACGCCATCCCATCTTCGTGATTCAAGCGGGAGCAATGACTGATTCCTGGGGTGAGCATGAACGAGAGGCCGGTGCGGGCGGTGAGTCCGGCGGCCTCGTTGGTGTCGCCGAGGTCGAAATAACGAATTCTCGTGATGTGACGAGATGGTCTTTACCGGAAGTGTTCATGTCATGAGCAGCACAGAGATTCGCCCCGCCCGCCCGACCGTTCTCGTTACCGGCGCGACCGGCGCCGTCGGCCGCCACCTCGTCACCGCCCTCCTCGCCCGCGGTGCCGCAGTCCGCGCCCTGACCCGCAAGCCAGAGGACGCGAACTTGCCGGCGGCGGTCGAGGTCGTCGCGGGCGACCTCGCCGACGCCTCGACCCTGGGCCCGCAGGTGTTCGACGGCGTCGATCGCGCCTTCATCTTCCCGGCACGCGGCATCGACGTCTTTCTCGACGCGGCCGTCGCCGCCGGCGTGCACCGCTTCACGGTCCTGTCCTCGCTGGCCGCGGCGATGGAATTTCCCCGTGACCACGGCTCGGCAAGTCAGCTGCACCACAGCGCAGTCGAAGCCGCCGTCACCGATCGCACCGACGCGTGGACGATCCTGCGCCCCGGCACCTTCGCCAACAACCTGCTCGAATGGCGGTGGCAGATCAGCTCGGGCGCACCCATCCGCGCAGCGTACCTGGCATCCGCGCAGGCACCGGTGCACGAATACGACGTCGCCGAGGCCGCCGCCGAGACGCTGCTGTCCGACGACCACATCGGGCAGATCATCCCGATCACCGGCCCGCAGGCACTCACCCGCACCGAGCAGGTCGCCACGATCAGCGCCGCACTCGGACGACAGATCCCGCTGACCGAGATCACCCCGGACGAATTCCGTGCCGAGACAGCGCAATTCATCCCCCAGCCGATCATGAAGATGCTGCTCGACTACTGGAGCGACACTCTCACCACCCCCGACCAGGTACGTCCCGCCACCGCCGTGACCGGCAAGCCTGGACGCACCCTGGCGCAATGGGCCACCGATCACCGTGCCGACTTCGGCGCCTGACCACTGCACCGACCGTGCGGCCCGGCCACCCAGCCGGGCCGCACGGTGTAGTCATGCCGGGGGCCTACGACGGGAATCTGGACAACCGGACCTGTTCGTCCAGCAGATCACCGGTCAAATGATCGTCGCGACAGTGGGATAACTGCTGACGGAACCGGCCGCTGATCAGACACAACGATCGGCGGCCGGTCTTGTCCGGCACGCTGGACCGCCCGAGCCACGAATGTCGTTGTGCGCTATTCAGCCACGCGCCACCGATTTCGGCGACAGCGGCCAGAACGAACAGCAGGATCGAACGCGACACGGTCATAGCCGTCGAACCCTACGAAACCGTGGTCAGCGGGCCGCGGCGGTAGTGCATCCGCACCCTTCCGACTCGGAGCCCTCGGCGGCGGTGCCGCCGCAACCGCTATCGCTGCCGCATCCGGAGCGGCGACTGCGGGCACGGGCCCAGAACCATCCGGCAACCCCGCCGATGATCAAGGCGAATCCGAGAGGTTCGAGCCACGACAGGCTCAGCAACGCGATCCCGCCCGAGGCGAGGCCGGCCGCAGTGAGCAGCGGCGCCAGACAGCAGCCCACGCAGATCAGGGTGCCAAGCCCGATCGGCGCCCACCACCGGCGGGTCTTGGTGGTTTCAGCAGTCACAACGCCCTCCGCCGCCGGTGGTGGTGTCGTTCTCGCCGGTAAACGGGATTGGGCAGCACGGGCTTTCGCTGCACGCCAGGAGGTCGTCGCATCCGGCGGCCAGCGCTGCGACCAGGGTGTCGCGCACCGTGGCGAGCTCGGCGAGTTCGGCATCGACCTCGGCCAGCTTCGCGCTTGCCCGCGCGCGCAGGCCAGCGTCAGCGCGGCGCCCGGGCAGCTGGGTGGCCGCGATCAGGTCACCAACTTCGTCAAGGGTGAACCCGAGACGCTGAGCGGCCTTGATGATCCGCAACAGAGCAACCGTCTGCTCCGGGTAGAGCCGATGCCCGCCCAGGGAACGATCCGGCTCGCTGAGCAACCCGCGCCGTTCGTAGTAGCGCAGCGTCTGCACATTCACTCCGGCAGCCGCAGCGACCTGCCCGGTGCGCAACCCCGTGCTCATCGGCCCGCCAGCGCGGCTATACGCTGCTCGAAGGCATCGAGCACAGCGATGTAGGCCGGCGGTACCTCGACGCGCATCACCGGTCCGGCCTCGCCGGTGTCGAAGGTGAAGGAGAAGAACGAGCAGCATCCGGACTCCCGTGCGGCCAGATCCCGCCCCAGTGGTTCGGCGCCGCCTGCGAGGGCCAGCTCGAGCCGGGTCCGCTCCGGGCGCGTGGACCCGCGCACCGAGGAGGCGAAAAAGCTGTCGAACTCGGCCACCCTCATCGGCTGTTCGACGGTCGGCAGTGTGCACGAGTCCGGCACCCAGCCCTCGGAGTCGAGATTGATCGTCATAGCCCCACGGTAAACCTGTACCCAGGTACCGAATGCAAGCCCAAAACGGGGCAACGATGCATTATTGGGCGTCAGGTGGGCAGGCTGACACGGAACTGAACCCAACGCCGATCTCCAGCCCGCGCAGATCCGTTCGGTCAGTCACTGCCCCAATCACCACTGCCCCAATCGCCACTGCCCCAATCATCGATGCCCCAGTTATCGATGCCCCAATTGCCGATGCCCCAATCGCCACTGCCCCAATCGCCGCCGTCCCAAGGGGGATCAACCTGCATCGCACCGGGTACGTGCGTCGGCGCAGCCATGGTAGGAACCGCGGCCGCCGTCATCGGAACCGCTATGGCGGCTCCAACGAGTGCGACCTTCGCGAGCAGCAGGCACATGGCGGTTCGGTGCGTCTTGTTGGTCATCGTCATCACCTTCTTCCGGCGAGTTCGTCGCACGGACATGACCCGCCGATTTTCGATTTGCTAGACATTCGCCAATACGTCTGATGTTAGGCAGCCTGCACCGTCGTCGCCACCACGCGATAAGCCCGATTACACTCCTGGTGCGGTCGGGATTTGCGTCCCCCGGGATCAGTACACATGGTCTATCTGTGACCGGCCGGCTGTCCGACGCGGTGTGCACAGCGGCTTCGCGCTCGACTTCCCGCGCACGAAATCGCGTGCCGACTTGTCGAATGGGTTGACGTCGATGATGTCACCGAGGTGGGTTGGGGTGATGCCGGGTGCCGACGTAGGCAGCTGCCGCAATTCGAGGAACTCCGCTGCACACCTCGCCCTCTGACCGATCAGCTATGTGTAGCGGTCGTGGCGGAGCATCGCGCCATAGTCGATGCGATGCACTGCCCGGAAGCGCGGGACAGTGGTGAGGATTCCCGGCGGTCGGCCACGGCTCGGCTGGTACTCCGATATGGATCTGACACCGCCGCCGCAACGCTACGGTGGTGCAGCCGCCTACATTGTCGCAAACGTTAGCTCTTTTGTCGCAATCTCACTCATGCCATGGTTAGCGTCATGAGCGTGGAAGCGAAACACGAATAGTCAACTCGTTCAGCATCACTGCGGTGAACGTCGAGGCGTGCGACGGACACGGCACACGTCCATGCCGCGCATCCACCGATCAGCACTGATCGCGCGTGACCGAATGCCTTACCCCAACCGCAGTGTGCAGCCTCTATCCGAGGCTGCGCGCACTGCGGCCCACCAGTCCGGCAATGCCGCCGGACCGAGAAGAAAGCTGCGATGCATGCGAGCGCTCTACTACGACGGAGCCGGAGGCTTGGAATGGCGCGACGATCCCGAGCCGGTGATCCGAAGCCGGACCGACGCACTGATCCGGCCCATCGCGGTCTCGCCCTGTGATCTGGATCAGCGAGTGATCCGCGGGTCGGTGCCCCTGCCGGGCGTCGACGCTCCGTTCGCCATCGGCCATGAAGGTGTCGGGGAGGTCATCGATGTCGGGGACGCGCTTACCGGGATCGCCCCGGGTGACCTGGTCGCGATCCCGTATCACGTGTCCTGTGGGAACTGCGACCGGTGCCACGCAGGCCTGCCACTGTACTGCCGGGCAACCGCCGCCCACGGTGTGGCGGCGTACGGAATCCCGTTCGGCGGCGGATACGGCGGTTTGTTCTCCGAACTCGTGCGCATCCCGTTCGCGAACTATGCACTGCTCCCGCTGCCGCCGAACGTGTCTGCGCTGCACGCGGTTTCGGCGGGCGACAACCTCGCGGACGCATGGCGCTCGGTGGTTCCGCACCTGCGCCGCGATCCCAGCGCCGATGTCCTGGTGATGGGCTCCGGCGCCATCGGTCTCTACAGTGCCGATATCGCACGCGCCTGCGGCGCTCGCCTCGTGCACTATGTCGACCCCGACGAAGGGCGGCGCCGCACCGCCGCCGAGTTCGGCGCTCGGACCAGTGCGCCCGAAGAGTTCGATCCGAACGACCACGAATACCAGATCGCCCTCAATCACAGCGGCGGGTCACGCCGTGCCTTGCGCAACGCGATCTTGGCAACGGCGCCGGGCGGCTATGTCGAGAGCAGCTCGTTCTATTTCGCGGATATCGAACTGCCGGTACCGGCGATGCATATGAAGGGCATCCACTTCTGCAGCGCTCTCAGCAACGCCCGCGCACACATGCCCGAGGTGCTCAACCTGCTGTCCAGCGGCCGCTTGCATCCGGATCGGATCATCACCGATGTGATCGCGTTCGACAGCGCCGACGAGGCGATGCCGACTGCCGGGTTCAAACCCGTCTTCGTTCGTAGCTCCAGCACCGGCATCGAGGACATGTGAGCGCGCTCGAAGACCACCCCGACACCGACAGGACGACAAGCATGACCGCCGCCGACTTCACCGCCATGACCGGACTCGAACTGATGCGCTGGGCCCAGCGGGAGCGGCCTGCCGACATTCCGTCCATCGGCCGCCTTATCGGCATCACCATCGAGGAGGTCGAGGAGGGGCACGCGACGATGTCGGTACAAACCAAACCCGACTTCTCCAACCCCCTCGGCCAAGTCCACGGCGGCATCGCGGCCACTTTGCTCGATTCGGTCATGGCGTGTGCCGTGCACACCACCCTTCCGGCCGGAGCTCGGTACACCACCCTCGAGCTGAAGGTGAACTACATCCGCTCGGTCGCGCTCGATGCCGGTCGAATCACCGCTGAGGGCAGGGTGATTCACGTCGGGCGCACGGTGGCCACCGCCGAGAGCAAGGCCCTCGATGACAGCGGCAAGCTCGTCGCGCATGCCACCACGACCTGCATGATCTTCCGCTCCCAGTAGACCGGCCCGGGTGTGCGGCGACCGATCGCCGCGCACCCGGCAGGCCGTCTCCACGACTATCGCAGCGGCGCACGTCTCTGACGAATTCCGCTATGGCAGTGCCGATCTCATCAGTGCACGACAGTCTCCTCCGGCCCACAACGCCAACCGTCCGCCGATACCGCGATGACGGGCGGGTGGGAATCGGCGAACCCTCGGTGATGTCGCACCCGATCGTCGGACCCGGCATGAGTCAGGGGCGGATGAGGACTTTGAGTGCTGTGCGTGTGTCCATGGCGCGGTAGCCGTCGGCGATGTGGTCGAGGCCGGTCTCGTGGTCGAAGACTCTGCCGGGCTCGACGCTGCCGTCCAGTACGCCCGGCAGTAGGGTCTCGATGTAGGCGCGGACCGGCGCCGACCCTCCGGTCAGCGTGATGTTGGGGGCGAACAGGCTGGCGAAACCAATTGGGGCGCTCTTATATTGCGGAACGCCGACACGGCTGATCACGCCGCCGGGGGCGAACCACACCGACAGCCTGCTCGTAGGCGGCGTGGGCGATGGCCGCATTCGCCTACGACTTCGCCTGCGGCCGTGGCAATTTGGTCGCCGATGCGCGGTCTGCTGCGTTTCGTCGATTCTCCCGAGTTCGCCGCAGTAGGTGAGCGTGCGCGCCCACCTACTGCGGTGATGTCGCGCCGAGGCGGTGTTATCGCTGACCGCGGGTCGGTCTGCCGGTCAGGCTTGGTGGCCGATGATGAGGGGCCGCTCCTCGCTGACCGGTGTCACATCCACCGGTGGGTGGGAGCGTTCACCGAAATACAGCAGTTCCCACACGGTCTTCGCGCTGAGCGCTTCGGCGTGACCGTCGCGGGTTTGAATGAGATCGACATCGCCGAGGAATCGGTGGTATGCGCCGTGTTGGCCGAAATCGATCCGGAAGATGTCCGCGGTGTAGCGGAACGTGACGGTGTAGGTGGTGCCGGATTCCTCGATCGAGTACTGCACGCGCCTGTCGACCGGCACACCGCTGTCGGGATGGATCGACCGGTCGGCGGTGACCACCTCGACGCCGTCGCCCACTCTGGCCGCCACGATCTCGCTGCCTCTGGCGATCAGCAGCACGGGAACCGTTGTGCCGCCGTAGTTGTCGTTGACGACGAAGGTCAGTGACACGATAGTGTAGTCGCCCAGAAGCGCTCTGCCCCAATACCAATGATCGAGAACCTTGCGCGGAGCGATATTGCCCCAGTTGTGGTCGTGATAGCCGAGCCCACTCGATGCGGTGGTGCGACCGTCGACGGTCAGCGTGGCCTCGACCGCGCCGCGCGCCACGACCGGCAGCCACGCGATGTAATGCTCCTCGTCGGCGCCGAAGTACAGGAAACCCGACTCCGGCCGCCACGGCGGCACCTGTGGCGTGAGGGTGAGGTCCACGGTGAACTCGTCGAGCTCGACGTGGATCTCATAGTGCCGGTCCTCGATGCGAAACACGTTGGGGCCGATGCGCACATCGCAGGCGTCGGTCGCGGCGGAGAACTCCGTCGGCTTTCCGAGGTAGGTCTTCTCGAGCCGACTGCCGTCGGCGCGGGTCAATGTCACCAGCACGAACGGGGTCAGGGGCGCCTTTGGTGACACATAGGGGGGTTTGGTGTGGAACTCGATGGTCAGGACCGAACCATCGTCGAGGTGGCCATCGAAGTACCACCACTCGAAGGTCCCATCGGCCGCGCCGGTCCGCAGACCGTCTTCCCAGCCGTGGATCACTCCGGGAGTTTCGTTGGTTCGTTGATAGTGGCTTTCGGTCCGGCCGACAACGGCTTTCATCCCGCGCTCCTCATCTCGGGCGGCCACGTTCGGCGCGGCCGCGACGGCGACGGCGTCGATCACGCCGACTCGTTCTTGACCGCGATCACCGACAGTGGCGACACGACCGGAGGTTCGGCGAGCAGTTCGGCGCCCTCGCCGAGGATCAGCTTCGCGGCCTGACCGGCCATGTGGGCCTGCTGCGCCTCGGGTGAGACGAAGATATCGACCAGATGGAACGTCGACGGCTCGGTCGCCGATCGGCCCGCCAGCCACACCGTTGTCCCGGCTTCGGCTCGGATGTGCGGCAGGGCACGTTCGAGGACTTCCGCGAATGCGTCGGCCTTGTCGTCAGCGGTTGTGAAGGTGACCAGGATCGCTGTGTTGGTGCTCGTTGTCATGACCGTGACTCTAGGAGCGCGAATAGTCACGATTGCGACAAATCAGCTACTCTTTGCGACATGAGGATCGGCGTTGCCGCGATCATGGGCGGCTGGGACTCCGGCCTGACCACTGTGCTGGATGTGCTGCGGACCGCCGAGGCGGCCCGTGAACGCGTCGATCGCGACATTCCCGCAATCTCGGTACAGGTCGCCGCGGCCGTTCCGACGCCGGTGCCCACGCAGGGCGGGCTGCTGGTCCCGATCGACTTCACCTTCGACGATGCTCGGATGGATCAACTCGACGTGCTGGTGGTGCCCGCGATCGGCGCGAACAGTCCGCCCGGTGTGATCGATGCGTTGATGCGCCCCGACATCTCCGGTTTGCGCGCTCGACTGCGGGACTGGGCCGACGAAGGGCGTCAGCTCGCGGCCGCCTGTACCGGCACGCTGCTGCTCGCGGAGTCGGGGATCCTCAACGGGCGCCGGGCAACCACCAGTTGGTGGCTCAGCACCGAATTCCAGCGACGCTATCCGCGGGTTGAACTCGACATGTCCCGAATGGTGGTGCGGGACGGGCACATCACCACCGCGGGCGCGGCGTTCGCTCATATCGATCTGGCGATCAATCTCGTCGCCCGGGTCAGTTCGCAACTGGCCGAGTTCACGGCCGCGACACTGCTGATAGACCAGCGTCCGGCCCGCAGCGTCGACTCCGCGCTGGGTTACCTGTCGACTGCCGATCGGCTGATCACCGACTTCGAAACCTGGGCGCGGCTACACCTGGCCGAACCGATCTCGGTTGCCGATGGCGCGGCGGCCATCGGCACGACCCGCCGCACACTGGAACGTCATATCCGGCAGCGACTGGGCACCACCCCCAACGCGCTCGTCCAACAGATGCGCGCCGAACGGGCTCGACATCTGCAGCGCACCACCAACCTGACCCTCGCCAAGATCGCGCCGATGGTCGGGTATCAGAGCACCACCGCACTGCGCAAGGCGCTCAATGCCAGCCAAGGCCGCGACAACGCGGAAGCGCAACCGTCGGTCGTCTCCCACAACTGAGCGCGCAACTTCGCTGCCCGCCGAACCGGCCACCGCCGTGCGGCGACACCATGACCATCCGGGTAAGCCACTGTCGCATAGGGATATTCGAGCAACTGAACCGGCATCGATTGTCCAGGTGGACTTTTGGGAGTGCTGGCGCGGTCGCCGCGGCGTACTTCGCGCGATGGCACGAACGCGGTGAGGAATCCGCACACCGATATGTCGCAAACGTTGCTTGCCATGTCGCATCAGTGACCTTTGTGCTGCGTAGCGTCGACCGCGATGACGAGTGGGTGGGTGTCGCAGTGGCTGGACCACGCGCTCTTCTACTCGACCAGGAAACAACGGTGCGCGCCGGGCTACGGCGAACACCAACGACAGCACGGATCGGAGTTCAGGCATTGATCAAGAATTTGCGGCCCAGCGAGGTACTCAGCGTCGAGAAGTCGGGTCGCGTGCTGCTGATGGGCCTGAACCGGCCCGCCAAACGCAACGCGTTCAATATGGACCTGCTGCGGGCGCTCGCAAACGCGTACTACGTGCTCGACACCGACGAGGACCTGCGCTGCGGTGTCCTCTACGGCAACGGCGACAACTTCACCGGCGGACTCGATCTCGCCGATGTGCTGCCCCAGATCGTCGATGACAATGTCGATTGGGCCGAAGACGAACTCAACCCGGTCTCCACCACCGGCCCGGCACGAACAACTCCGGTCGTCGCCGCCGTGCACGGATGGTCCATGACCATCGGCATCGAACTGCTCCTGGCAGCCGACGTCCGAATCGCCGCCGCCAATGCCCAATTCGCCCAGATGGAGGTGCAACGCGGAATCTTCCCGCTCGGGGGCGCCACCTACCGGCTGCCGCGGGAAGCCGGGTGGGGCAACGCGATGCGCTGGCTGCTCACCGGAGATCCGTTCGACGCGAACGAAGCATTGCGTTTGGGGGTCGTCCAAGAGGTCGTCGACACCGGCCAACAGCTCAGCCGCGCAATCGAACTGGCGCAACGAATCAGCGAGCAAGCCCCTCTCGGAATCCGCGCGACCATGGCCTCGGCTCGGCTCGCACTCACCGACGGTGAAGTCGTCGCGGGCGACGCGATCCGAGATGAGCTGCGCCGCCTATCCACCAGCGACGACGCCAAAGAAGGCATGCTGTCATTCCTGGAGCGCCGTCCCGCCCAGTTCACCGGGCGTTAAGGGCTCGCGGCTGTCGGGTACTCGCGCGGCCGCCAAATCCCGCGCTCTCTCATTCGGGACAGGCAGCACATGCTGGACGTCCGGTTCGGTGCAGAATCTTGCCCGGTGCTGCCGCTGCATGTCCAGATCCTGCTCGCCCCGCGGATTCCGGGGTCAAAATTGGCACACGGTCGTTGTTCAGCATCATTCCCGCTATCAGGTCGCGTTTCATTGTCGATGACCGAGTTCGACCTGATGAGGAGTAGCTGTGCAGAGCGATGTGAAAGTGAAAGAAGCCAAAGGACGTTTCGTCGACATGTTCGACGCCGCAGTCACCGAATTGAAAGAAGACCGTGATGCGGTGACCGATGTGCGGGAACGGCGCCGCACTGGGCGTCCGATGATGCCGCGGATGACACCGGACAACAACTGGTGAGCAGAACACCTTCGGTGGGGCAGGGATTGCCTTTCACCGGCGCGACGATAGTTTCCTATCTGCAGAAGGAAGTTCATTCACTGTACGGTGCGGCGTTGCCCACCAGTCGAATCGAATTGTTCGGCGTGGAGAGTGGCTATTTCCTTCTTCCGATGCAGATGGCGGCTGAGCGTGGTGTCGGCGAGGCAACCCTGTTCGACATGGCAGTATGCGCCGGATATGGACACGCGTTCCACCGGTTGGTGGATTGGCATGTGGACGAGTTGGCGATGACCTCCGATGATGCGCTGCTCCTCGCGCCGCTGGCCGAGCAATACGAGGAACGGCTCGCACGGTTGGCCGGTCCGGCGCTGCGCACGTTGAACGGCTATCGGCAGGACTACTACCGGCGTTTCGTGGAGGCGCGTGAGCGCGAGCGCGAACGTGCGCGAAGCGGTCATGTCTTCGGTAGCGACGATATCTTGGCCTTGGGGGATAAGTCGGGCCCGCTGATGGTGTTGTTCGATCTGGCGGATGTGTTGTCGCCGGATGGGCCGACCTTCCACCGCCAAGAGTTCTATTGCAGCCTCCAATTGTTGGCGGTCGGACTCCAATTGGAGGACGATGTCCACGACTACGCCGAAGATTTCGCATCCGCGAACATCACCTATCCCATCGCCAGAGCGGCTGAACTCGCAGGAGTCGCACCGACCGCGCAGGATTTGACGGCGGACGACATCGGCGGACTCATTCGCCTACTGGAGGTCGATGCGCATTGCCACCGGTTGGCCGCGACCGCATTCCGAGAATCCGCGGAGCTAGCGGTCGGGGCAGGATGGAAACCGTTCGCCGATATAGCGTCGAGTTGCGCGGCGCGGGCGGCGGAGCTGAGCAGGTCGGATTGAGCACCTTCGCCACGGTCTTGCTCAGCCAGAGCCCGCGGCCCTGGAATCCGCGGCGTGTCAGCATTGTCAGCACGGCCTTCGCGACGATGTGCCGGACCCGATACTCCCATGCGTCCCTCGAGGTGGACGGCGTCACGTTCACATACATGACGTCGGGACTGAAGGTCCGGCCTCGGCCGGTTTTCGACAAGCGGATGTTCGAGGTATGTGAGATCGGTTGCGCACCAGTCGATATGCAGGTGGTTGCCGCGGCGGCGGGACCGGGTACGGCCTATGACTGGGGCGCGGTGTCGCGCGGTATTCCGTTCCTGTTGGCGGGGCGGGCACTGCCGTATCAGCCGATCCGCGGCGACCGGTATACGTGCACGTCGTTCGTTGCGTACGCGTGTGGGTTGCATCCGATAGGTGCGCGGCAGGTCAACAGGTTTACGACGACGGCGGATATCGAGGCCGCGTTGTGCGGCATCGGTAGGCCCGCCCCGTGACGATGCATCGGTCGAGCGGCGATCAACCAGCCACCTCGATACCGGATATCGTTGGATGGTTTCGGGGCAGGGTCGGCACGACGATGCTGCTGACTGCTACGCCGGCTCATCCGAATCGCCTGGTGCGCAGCGTGTCCGGTAGCCGGTACGGGCACGCTATCGCGGTTGTCGACGGTTGCGTCGATCGCGCGGCAGCGTTCGGTCCCGGCGGGTTCACCCTGGCCCCTGTCGAGGACTACTTGCATGCTTCCCTGTCCTGCGCGACAGTCGAATTGGACTGCCGCATGGATATTGGCGAACTTTCGGCATGCCGACGATACGACTACGCGACATGCCTGGTCGGCGGGCTCACTTACCGATGGGGTCGGGTGCCGCACTGGTCGCCGCGACGGGAACACTGGACATGTGTGACCGCGTTCGGACCGGCGCTGGGCATCGAACTGAACCGCTTCGCGGTGCCCGATGTCTTCCTGTCCCTCGGTATGCCGAGGCATTTCGTCCGGGTCGAGGGTGACCGCTTTCGTTCGGCGGGCTGATCGATGCAATCGCACCAGCGGAATGCACTCGCTCGCGTCTACGAGCGCATGGGAGGACTGGCGGGGCTGGTCTACTCCAGCCTCCCGACCATCGTCTTCATAGTCGTCAACCTGACGCTGGGCTTGGTGCCCGCCGTCGTGGTCGCGATTTCCGCAGCTACCCTGATCTTCCTGTGGCGAGTCCGTCTCCGGGATTCATGGCGGGGCGCCATGCTCGGCCTGATCGGGGTGGGCATCTGCGCCGCCACCGCCTACGTGACCGGTTCAGCCCGAGCCTATTTCCTGTACGGAATCTATGGCAGCCTCCTGTACTGCGCGATCTTCACCGTATCCATCCTGGTGCGACTCCCCATGGTCGGCATCATCTGGTCCGCCCTGGCCGGTGGCGGCATCGCTTGGCGCCGCAACAGCGCAATCATCCACCGATACGACATCGCCACCGCCGCATGGGCTCTCATCTACGGTGGACGCTTCACCGTCCAATCCCACTTCTACCGCACAGGCGCCGATCTTTGGCTCGCGATAGCCCGCCTGGCCATGGGTTGGCCGCTCGGCGCGGTCGGCATGTTCATCACCGTCCTCACCATCCGCCGCGTAGACCAACTCCTCGCCCCAGCCGACCCCGAACAGATAGTCGAGTAGAACTGCGCCGCAACACTATTGGACGGGACCGCCCCGCAGACTGGGCAACACCGCGAGCAGATCCTTGCCGCGGATGGCGGCTAACCGTGCGCTTGTCCGCACCCTGCAACTCGGGTTGCCGAGGGGTGTCAGTTGCGCTGGGTCGGCATTACAGGTTGACATTCCATGTCGAGTTGTAACATGCTTCGGGCGTTCGTGGTTCAGGAAGGGGACCGACGCTGATGACCGAGCATGCCCAAGCGGCGCTTCAGTTGGTTCGAGACAGCGGCCAGTTCAAGTGGTATGTCATTGCGCTGCTGCTCGTGGTGATCTACGTGTACGCCACCGAGGTCGAGCGGCGGAATTGGAATGTGTTCTTCGCCGGGCTCGCGCTGTGGGGTATGGACGGGTTCAACGAGATATGGAACTCCGTGGTCTTCCATGCCACCGGTCGCGCACCGGTCTGGGGCGCGACCGGGCCGACCGCTTATCAGCTGCTCATCGGCCTCAATATCGAGATCTGTTTTATGTTCGCGATCATGGGTGTGGCCGCGGCGAAGATGTTGCCCCCCAAGCAGACCCGCATTCTCGGAGTGCCGAACCGGCCGGTGCTCGTCGCGGTGAACTCGGCCGCGGCCGTGCTGGTCGAGGTGCTGCTCAATAAGATCGGTGTGCTCACCTGGGATTGGTCCTGGTGGCAGGCGAGCTTTCCGCTTCTCATCTTCTTGATCGGATACGTTCCGTTCTTCGCCGTCTGCTTCTGGGTCCACGACCTGGCCACGGTGCGCGCCAAAGTACTCGCCGTAGGCGCGATCCTGGGTGTGGATGCCACGGCGATCATCGTTTTCGGAGCACTGGGGTGGCTGTGAAGGTGCGCGCGAACAACAAGGCTGTTCTCGCTGCTGTTGCGGGACTGATCGTCGCGAGTCTCACGGCGAATCCTGGTGCGAGCGCCGATGCCGATAGTTGCACGCTGGTCGGCACGGTGGGGACACCCGAAGTGGCCGAGGACGACAGCAACGCCGGACTCGATGCGATGCCCGTCGCGGAGACCGCACCGCCCGCCGAGGTATACCTGCGCAGTTCCACCGAATCGTTCAATCGCCGTTGGTCTTTCGCGGCTCGCGATGGTCATATCTATGTCAAGGAAGCCGAGGTGAGTGGTGGGTGGCGGCACCTGCCGCTGCCCAGCTGCCTCGAGGGCCGAATCTCGGGCGTCTCCGCCGATGACGACGAGGTCATGGCCATCGATCGCGACGGCCGATTCTTCACCATGGACCACGCGCTGAGCGCACCGAACGACTGGAACTGGAGCAGCCGCTACGGCAACCCGCTGTGGACCGGCCCGGGCAACACATTGCCTGCGGGCACCCTCGACTGGAGTTGGTCGGTGCTGTCGCCGAACGAGGACCGGCACTGGCGCGACACCGCCGACAATGATCATTCCGTCGGCGGCGCGAAGGTCTCGCATGTCTTCGCACTGACCGATGGCGGCCGCCGGATCCGATACATCGACCCATGGCTGCCCGTCGACCACGGCTATGAAATGGCCACCCCGGCCCGCGGGCGATTCCGCGCCGTCGCGCTGTCCACGAGCGGATCAACGACATTGGTGGTCAACCGCTTCGGCGATCTCTACACCCGGCTGTACGACTTCGACATCTCCGGTGCGGACAAGGTCTTCTTCCGCTACTCCTACGACGATCAGCGGGGGCTGCCAGCGGCTGCGGACATGTTGTCCGAACGCATCGACACCCACTACGCCGCGATCCAGCTTCCGGCTCCCGAGTGGGTGCGCCAACCCAAGATCCCCGGCGATATCACCGACCGCGTCTCGGTACACAAAACCGGCATCGGATCGGACGCGCGTGAACTACGCGTGGAAGGAGTCAGCGGCAACCGCACGGGCTATTGGACGAAAACGCTCACCGCCTCCGCATGGACCTTCGTTCCCACCGATCAGCCGCTGACCGGGCATCGGCTCGACAATTCCGCCGCGGACCGAACCGTCGACGAGTCCGCCTCGCCCACAGGCGATTCGTATGCCGGAACGTCGGCGGCCGGGTGGACCGCACGCATCGAATCCTTCGATGTCGCGGTCACTCCCACGCCGCTGCGGCTGAGTTTCAGCGACGGTTCACACCTGGATCTCGTGCTGCACACCGTCGACGGGTTGCGGCAGTCACCGCGGCAATCGGGAATCAGCACGCAGTCGAGGCATTTCGACGGCACCATCGAAGTTCCCGACCAGGTACTGAATTCGCTCGCCACCGAACCTGCTTCGGTGCGCGAATTCCTGACGACCACACTGGGGGCGCGCCGCTTCACCGACACCGCCGTCGAGGTCACCACCGGTGAGTTCCGAATTAGCGAAATCGGTCTCACCATGGCCCACCAGTGATGCGCAATTGCGCGGTGGCCGCGCGGGCAGTCCCTTGCCCAGGTCGGTCTGAAGGTACGCCTCCAGCGCCGTTGTCGAGATAGATGAGCGCACAGCTGCTCGGGCAACCTGCGGCGAAGGGATATCCCGCAGTGGATCTGCATCCGCCCACAAGTTGCTCGCGGTGATCCTGCTTGTTGCCGCTCTTGCCGTCTCCGGAGCTGTGTCCGGCGATAGTGGGAAATCCGAATCGAGATCGGCAGCCGATCGCGAGAATTGAGTCATGTCGACAGGAGTCGTTTCAACGTTGGTTACGGGTCTGCTGCCGCTACTCGGCGCGGGGCTCGGCTCATCGGCAACGCTTATGGTGCAACGGAGTTCGGCGCGTGCCGCGAAGCTAAAGTTCCTCGCGGAGAGTCGCCTTGCCCGCAGAGAGGAGGTGAAGTCAGCGATCATCGACTACCTCGAGACAGCACAGCGACTGCAGGGCGAACTCGATATCCGAGAGCGCGGAGGTACCCCCGCCGATCTGAAGCGACTGATCGAAAGCGTGTGGCTGGCAGAGAAGCGGGTCGAGATCATATGCTCAGATGCTTTGCGGGACAGGGTAGTTGCCCATGCGCGGGGATTGCACGACGCCGTTCGCGACCCCGCGACATACCCCGACTGGTGGTCTCACTGCGCGTCCCTCCAATGCGACCTCCTCGCAGAAGCAAAGGCAGAGCTGATACCCGAACACGATTGGTGAATCCGTTCAGCAGACGAACAACGGCATCATCGACCAGCCGCGCTCACCAACCGCGCGCGGTTGCGGCTGGTGTTCGGGCAAGGCGACAGATGTGGGGGAGTAGCCGAGGATCGTGATGGTGCGATGTGGCCGCGCGCACACTGCTATCCAGCGATGGTTCTTCTGTGACTTTCCAGCTCGCGGCGCAGGATCTTGCCGCTCGGGTTGCGCGGAATCTGTTCGAGCGCAATGAATTCCTTGGGCACCTTGTAGCGTTCGAGTCGTTCGCGGATGTGCGTTTTGAGTTCGTCGGCGGTCGGTGGGGTGCGACCGGCGGCGGTGGCGAAGTAGGCGCGCAGCACTTGTCCGAATTCAGGGTGCGGCACGCCGATTACGACGACGTCGGTGACGGCGGGGTGTTCGGCGATGACATCCTCGACCTCCTTGGGGTAGATGTTCTCGCCGCCGGAGACGATCATGTCGTCGTCGCGGCCGTCGATGTAGATCCGGCCTCGGGCATCGAGATGTCCCATGTCCCCGGTGTTCACATAGCCGTCGACCACTTCCTTCGTGGGGGTCGTCGACGTTGCGTCGGATACATAGCCGTGGTAGCCGAGTCCGCCGCGCACGAAGATGCTGCCGGTCTCACCGATCGCGGCGGGGGTGCGGTCCGCGCGCAGGATGCGCACCGAGACGCCGATGGCCGGGCGTCCCGCGGTCTTCGGTGATTCGGCCAGATCCTCGGTGGTGGCGATCGAGACCATGCCGGCCTCGGTGGAGCCGTAACCGTTCACCAGGATGGGACCGAAGGCAGCGATGAACTGGCTGATCGTGGCAGGCGCGATCGGCGCCGCTCCGGTGACCGCCAAACGCAGTGAGCCGGTGCGGAATTCGCGACGCCGCTGTTCCGGTATCCCCACCAGGCGCTGCACCATCACCGGTACCCCGACGAACACCGTGGCGCGATGGTTCTGCACATCGGCGAGTGCCTGCTCGGCGTCGAAGCGCCGGTGCGTGATCACCGTCGTGCCGAGGGCCAGCGCGCCCATCATGATGGCCAGTCCGAAACCGTGGAAGAACGGTGGGGCCATCACTATCACGTCGCGGGAGTTGAATCGGGTGGCCGACATCGCGGTGGCTACCATCTCCAGCACCGTGCGCTGGCGCAGCGGCCGGGACACGCCTTTGGCGAGTCCGGTGGTGCCCGAGGTGAGCAGGGTGATCTTCACCGGATGACGCACCGGTGGTGCGGCCGGATGTGACTGTCGGGCAAGGGAATCCAGTGATAGCGGCGCCTCGGTGTCCTGCCAGGCCCGGACCCGGGTGCCAGGAAATCCGCAGGCGTCGATCGCTTCGTCGTACTCCTGGTCGTGCACCAGGATGTCGGGACGGTGCCGCTCGAGAATCTGGGCGAGCTGTGCCCGCGGTAGATCGGTATTGAGAAAGACGAGTTCGCAACCGAGTTGGGCGCCGACCACCGACGCCTCGATGAAGCCACGGTGGTTGCGGCACAGGATGGCCAACGTCGCCGCGCCCGGATGGCGGTTGTGCAATGCCGCGGCGATCGCGTCGGCGCGATGCTGCAACTGTCGATAGGTAATCGCACCATGCTCGTCGATGACGGCGCGGCGATCGCCGTAGCGGGCCGCCGATATGGCCATAACGGTGGCGATCGAGGGCCCGAATCGCCGGACCGCATCGGTGATCCGGACCGCCGTGGTGAGGCCGACCGGGCGCAACGCACCCGAAGTCGCCAGTGGGACAACCGCATTCCGCCATTGGAAGCCGGTGTGGTCAGGCGACATCGTCGTCTCCCTTCTCGACACTGGCCAGCGAGGCCGCGGTGTCGCCGAGGAAGCGGTAGATGAAAGTGGTGAGCAGTTCGATCGGGGTGCGCAGCAATGGCACCAGCACCGCGAGTGGCCAGCCATAGACCGGGGTCAGGGTGCGCGGCTTCTTGACGATCGCCTTGGCGATGACATGCCCCGCCTGGCGGGCGGACTGCCCGGGCAGTGCGGAAATCCAGCCGCTGGGTGCGCTCATTCGGGTGAACATCGAACCGGCGTAGAAGGTCGTCAGCGTGACGCCGTCGGGGCGGGCCTCCATCCCGACCGCCCGCATCCAGATGTCGAAGGCCGCCTTCGAGGACACATAGAACCCCCACTTCGGGGTGACCGGAAACATGACGGCCACGGTGGAGACGTTGACGATGTGGCCGGATCCGCGGGCCCGCATGCTCGGCAGCAGCGCCAGCGTCAGCCGCATCGGTCCGAGGTAGTTGGCCGAAGTTGTGGTGTTCAGATCCTTGGGTCGGTCATAGGACAGGTGGATCGACCGCCGCAGCGATTTGCCCGCGTTGTGCACGAGGTAGTCGACGTGGCCGAACTGGGTCAGCACCTCATCGGCGAAGGATTTGATGGAATCCTCGGATGCGAGATCGAGGGGGATGGCGACAGCGCTTCCGCCCGCGGCCTTGATCTCCGTCACGATGGTCTGCAGTTGTTCCGCCGACCGCGCGCCGAGGACGACGGTGGCGCCCGCAGCGCCGAGCATTCGAGCGGTGGCTTCGCCGAGACCGTAGGACGCGCCGGTCACCACCGCGATCTTGCCAGCGACCTCGCGGCGCAGCCGGCCCGGGTTGCGCAGCCCGCGCGGGCCTACCAGCCAGGCGACGCCGCGCCCTATCGGTCCGGCCGCGAGCCAGTTGTTCGGTCCGTTGTCCAGAGATGTGGTCACTCTTGGTGCTCCGTCTGCTTCGTGGGTTGGGCGTGCTCGAGGAGCGCGTTGATCGCGCGGGAGGAAAGTGGGGTGCCGGGGTCGAGCGTGAGGATCGACTGTCCGATGGTGTACAGGCTCGCGACCAGTAGCTCGCGCAGTTGCACGCGACTGATGTCGCGGGTGCGTAGCCAATCGGCAACGGCGCCTTCGACAAAGGCCATCCAACCTGCCATCGCGGTACGCGCGAGTGCGGTACCGGCACCGCCGGTGAGTTCCTGCATCATCGCCGTGACGAAGCGATCGATGTGCCGATGGTGCATCGCCCGCAGATCGTCGTCGGTCACCTGCGTCGACAGCGCGAGCGGTGAGCCTTGCCTGGCTTCGGCCTGATCGATGTAGAGGTCGAGACCGCGAATGAGCCGGGGAACGGCCGGACCGCGCAGCGCTTGGAGTTCATCCCAGAAGTCGCTGTAGACGGCGTCGGCCGCGGCGAGGTAGAGGCCGCGCTTGCCACCGAAGTGATAGTTGATCAGGCCTATCGCGGTGCCTGCCCGCTGCGCGATCTCGGTGGTCGATACCTCGTCGAAACGCTTCGAGCCGAATACTTCGATCGCGGCATCCAGCAGGGCCGAGCGTGATTCGTCGCTGCGTGCGGTTCCGCCGCGGCGCTTTGAACGTTTTTCAATATCGGTGGGCGACCGCTCGCTTGGTTGAACAGTTTTCAACTCGGTGGCGTTGGCCGCGGCGAGCAGAGCGGGCAGTAGCCTCGCGACGGGACCGGTCGAGATCGTCGGATCGATCGTCCGTTGGATGCTCAGCCCCAGACCCATGCTGAACACCGCCTGTGCGGCGTCGGCCGAGAAGTCGGACGAGCCGTTGCCGGTTACGGCGGCCAGCAGCTCGGCGATCGCCGACCGCAGCGCGGCCAGGTTCGCCGCGATCTGGTCGCGCAGCCGAGGATCAGCACGGCTGGTCAGCGTGAGTTCGAACGCGAGCTGGGTGAATCCGACATCGTCGATGCGCTTGCGCGCCCAGTGCGTCAATGCGGCGATGCGGTCCTCGGCCGAACCCCGCATCTCGGCCACGGCGGTGATCTCCGCGAGCGCCTCGGTATGGATCAGTTCGAGAACTTCCAGGCAGAGCTCGTTCTTATTGCGGAAGTTGGAATAGACCGCGCCCTTGGAGTAGCCCGCCGCCTCGGCGACCCGCGCCAGCGAGGTATTCGCCATGCCGTCGGCGATGAACAGATCGCGGGCGGTTCGGGCCAGGTCGGCGCGCGTTCGCGCCTGGCTTTCCGGTCGCGTCATTCTTGACATGAATTCAAGATACCACTGGTATCTGGATTCTGTTAGTCTGCTCAATACAATTCCAGCAGTCCCGATCGGAGGTGCAACGATGCGACTCTCGACGATCCCGAACCCGTTGAGCCTGCGAGGATCAGCGCGCAAGCACGAGGAGTTCTATCGCCCGCCGTCGTCGATCGATGGCGGGCCCGGTGACCTGCTTCGGGCCGAGCCCGTCCGAGTGAAATTGCTGCCGGGTGTGCGGCTGTGGGTGCGGGCTTGGCGAGTGCTGTATCGCAGCAGTTCGGCAACGGGTGCGCCGATCGTGGTGTCCGGAACCGTGCTCGTGCCGCACCGGCCGTACCAGGGGCCGCGACCGTTGATCGGCTATGCCATCGGCACTCAGGGACATGCGCAGCACTGTGCGCCGTCGCTGCAGCTCGTGGCCGGTCTGGAATACGAAACCCCGCTGATCACAAGGATATTGGGGCGCGGCTGGGCGGTCGCGCTGACAGACTACCCGGGGCTCGGTACGGGCGGCGGTCACCCCTACATCGTCGGCCGCGCCCTCGGTCCGGCGGTCCTCGATTCGATGCGGGCCGCGCGCAATCTCCCCGACACCGGACTTGCCGAGGACGGCCCTGCCGCGCTGTTCGGATACTCCGAGGGTGGCACCGCCGCCGCTTGGGCCGCGCAGTTACAGCCCGCCTACGCGCCCGATATTCCGCTGGTCGCGACCGCGGTGGGCGGTGTCTGCGCCGACCTCGAATACGCCGCCGACTTCCTGACCGGTGGCCGATTCGCCTGGCTGCAGGCGTATGCGGCGGTCGGTCTCGATATCGCCTATCCCGAGTTGCGGCTGGCCCGCTACCTCAACCAGCACGGCCATCGCATGTATCCGAAGCTGATCGACACCCATATCGTCGGACAGATAGTCGCCCGCATGCCATACAAATTCGACCGGGCGCGCTATGTGGTCACCGATCCGCTCAGCGAACCCGACTGGCTGGCCCGCATGCGCGAGAATCGGCTCGGTGCGCTGGCTCCGGCCGCGCCGGTGCTGCTCACCCACGGCCGTGCCGATCAGGCGGTCGGTTACGGGCAGGCGCCGCGGTTGCGTGAGGACTGGTCGCGCCTCGGCGTCGATGTGACCTTCCGTGGCTATCGCGGACTCGAACACCTCACTGCCGCGGTCGCGCACATCCGCACCGCGCTGCCATGGCTCACCGCGCACATCGCCGACCATCGCGCGACCGGCTTGGGGACGCCCCCGATTACGGGCTTCGAAACCGCATGACGATCGGGCGGGCGGGTTGGGCGGGGGCGCCGGACAGGATGTCGATCGCGCTCCGGTTCTCGAATATCTCGGCGCTACCTCTCTGGGGATATGTCCGTTCCGCTGCGGAGTCGCCAGTTATAGCCAGATGATATGCGAATGCGATATGGGCATCGCGCCCACGGTCCCGGCCGAGTTCGTTGTGTTCTCCATGACGTAGACGATGGCGCGACAGTAAATGCGGGTCTCGTCCTTCAGGTGACGAGGTCTGCTCAGCGCCCCGACAGACAAGGAGTTTCCATGGCTATCGGCGACACCATGAGTGGATCCACCTTCGTTATCGATCTGGGAATGTTCCCGGTGGAAACGGTTCAGCAGATCAGTGAGCTGGATTCGGCGCCGGTGCGCGGTGGTGCGATCACGATCATCCGCGGGTTGGACCGCAGCAAGGTGTTCACCGACTGGATCCACGCAACCTTCACCAAGGGTGGCGCGGATGGTGCGCGCCAGGACATCACGGTGACGGTGATGGACCCGAACAAGAATCCGGTCAAGCGGATTCGCCTCTCGGGCGCATGGGCGTCGGATTGGCATGGCCCGTCACGACGGGCCGGGGCGGACGAGTTGGCGACCGAAGAGGTGACGATCGCCTACGAGGGCGTCGAGGTCGAGAACGCCTGACTTTCGTTGCGCGCGGCTGACGAGGGCCGTGGTGCGCAATGACGCACCACCCTCGCCGGCTCGCGGCCATCTGGACTACGTAGCGGGCTCTCCGCCGGAGTGTTGACGGCGCAGCCGCTGGACCGCGTCGTCCATATGCTCGACCAGCAATGCGCGGGCGCGGGCCGCCGGTCCGGATCCGATCGCATCGCGCAACTCGACGTGCTCTTGGGCCTGCTCGCGCAGGTCTGGGTACGTTGTCTGCAAGGCGCCCAGGCACATTCGGGTCTCGATGAGCAGGGTGCGGGCGGCGCGGACGAGCCGTGGGCTGCCCGCGCTCTCGACGAGGGCCTCGTGGAAGGCTTGGTCGGCATCGGAAACTCCTGCGGTGTCGCCGGTTTCGGCGCATGCGCGCATGCTGGTCACACTGGGTTCGAGGGCGGTGTAGGCGATATCGCGGCGGCCGTCGAGGATCAGCGCGAGCGCGCCGCCTTCGAGGGCGGTTCTGGCTCGGTAGATGTCCACGACGTCGTCGATGGTGAGTTCGATGACGAAGATGCCGCGGTTGCGGATGCTGTAGAGCAGGCCCTCGGTGAGCAGTCGCTGCATCGCCTCGCGCACCGGACCGCGCGATACCCCGAATCGTGTTGCGAGATCGGCCTCCCCGAGCTGCGCGCCGGGCCCGAGGTTGCCGCGCATTATCGCCTCACGCAGCCGGTCGGCGATCATTTCCGCCGTCGACTGCCGGTTCACCGGCTCGAAATCAACGACCGACATAGGTGTGCCTTTCCGAGAAGAGGGAGCCGAGCGTCGCGGTGGTCGGCACTTCGCCGATGAGCCGCAGACCCTCCCAGATGGTGACCTGATTGGCGGTCAACACGGTCTTGCCGAGTGCGGCCTCGAGTTCCGGGAGCACCGCGATGGTGTGCATGGCGGTGTCGGGAATCAGCAGGGCCTGCGCGTCCGGGTGATCGTTGGCCAGCGTCAGTTCGCGCACCTGCGCGGCGCTCAGCGTGCCGACCTCGGCGGCGGTGTCGATCCCGGCGCTCGACTGTGCGACCACCTCGATTCCGGCGTCGGCCAGGAAGTCGACGAACAGTCGCGCGACATCGTCCGGATAGCTCGCGGCGACCGCGACGCGCCGCACGCCGAGCGCCCGCGCGGCCGCGACGAAGGCGAGGCTGGTGCTCGATGCCGGTACCCCCGCGGCCGCGGCCAGCGCCCGCACCTGATCGCGCGCGCCCTGCGGCCCGTACACGAAACTGCCCGAGGTGCAGGCCCACACGACCGCCGCGGGCCGTTCGGGCGCGAGCAGTTCGGCCCCGTGCCGCAGCTTGTCGGGACTGCCCAGATCGAGCAGTTCGGCAATGGCGTGCAGATCGGTGCCGTAGATATGGGCCACCGGCAGTCGGGTGCCGAGGACCGCGGCGGCCAGCGGGTAGTCGTCCTCGGCCGCATGGTCGGGATAGATGAAGCCGACGGTGGGTGCCTGCATGCCTGTTCTTCCGTTCAGAAAACGTTGAGTAGCCACTTTCCCGGACCCATCATCGGCAGCTTCATCCGGCCCAGGCAGGCCCACATGGTGAGCTGATTGGCGGTGAGCACGGGTTTGCCGAGCGCCCGTTCGAGTGGCTCGATGACGTCGTAGGTCGGCAGGTTGGTGCAGCTGACGAAGATGGCCTGGGCGCGCGGATCGTCCGCGCCGACAATGCGTTCGGCGATGGTGCGGTAGTTCACCTTCCAGATGCCGCCGCCCAATCCGAGGTGGTCGGACCGGATGACGGTGCAGCCCGCCTCGGCGAGGAAGTCGTGCAGTTTGCCGGTGAGTATTTCGTCGTAGGGGGTGATCACCGAAACCCTACTGAGGTCCAGATGCCGGATCGCCTCGACGAGCGCGCCGGAGGTGGTGACGGCCTCCTGTGCCCCCGCGCGACAGATGGTGTCGCGCAAGGACTTCTCGTAGGCTAGACCTCTGATGAAACTGCCCGAAGTGCACAGGTAGGCAACGACTTCCGGTTCCACGTGCAGCACGTCGCGGGTCGCGGCGGTCAGATGCACGGGATTGGAGACCAGTTCGGCCATCGCCATCGAAACCGGGACCGGTTCGTACGGGGTGCGGGCCAGATGCAGGCTGACGTCCAAGGGCGCCCAGCGCCAGAGCTCACGTTCGAGCGCGAGGTCGAACGGTGCGATGATCCCGATACCCCGTTGTGCTACGGGCCCTTCGATATCGGGAAAGCCGAGTTCCAATGCGGCCCCTCTCGCGCTCAGCCGTCAGACCTCCGAGAACGATCGGATTGTTGACAATCATACGATGCGATTTTAGTGTGTCAATGTGGAACAGGGCCCGATTGTCACCGTCCTGCACAGTGACAGTGTGCCCGACGCGGACCTCATGGCCGCCGTGGCCGAACGAGCCGAAGTGCGCTACACGGAGGCGTCCGGACTCGCCGACGCGCTGCGCGGCGCCGAGGTGCTGTTCGTCTACGACTTCCTGACTCGCGCGGTGCCCGGCGCCTGGCACGCGGCCGATCGGCTGCGCTGGCTGCACATGGGTTCGACCGGGGTGGACCCGGTGATGTTCCCGGAACTGCGGGAAAGCGCGGTCGTGGTCACCAATACCCGCAGCGTATTCGATACTGCCATAGCGGAATACGTGCTCGGTCAGATCCTCGGTTTCGCCAAGGATCTGACCGGATCGCTGCGGCTACAGCAACGGCAGCAATGGCGGCATCGGGAATCCGAACGCGTCGCGGGTGCCACCGTCGTGATCGTCGGTACCGGTTCGATCGGCCGAGCCATCGCGCGATTGCTGCGTGCCGCCGGGATGAACGTGCGGGCGGTGGGTCGGCGCGCGCGGGCCACCGACCCGGATTTCGGGGCCGTGGGCACCGATCTGATCGCGGAACTTCCCATTGCCGACTACGTCGTCGCGGTCGCACCGTTGACGCCGCGGACCCGGGGAATGTTCGACGCCAAGGCATTTGCCGCGATGAAACCGCATGCCAGGTTTGTCAATGTCGGCCGTGGGGAACTCGTTGTGACCGACGACCTCGTCGACGCGCTCCGTTCCGGATCGATCGCCGGGGCGGCACTCGACGTGGTGGATCCGGAGCCGCTACCGGCGCGGCATCCGCTCTGGGATCTGCCGAATGTGCTTATCACTCCGCACAATTCGGGTGACTTCAGCGGTTGGCGAACCGAGGTGGTCACCGCATTCACCGCCAACTTCGACAAATGGATCGCCGGTCGGCCGTTGGACAACGTGGTCGATAAAGCGCTGGGGTACGTGCCCGGCTGAAGGAGCCAATGCCATGAGTTACCCCCGTATCAACAGCAGCACCCAACCGGCCGAGATGACCGCCGTCGAGTTGGTCTCGGCCTATGCGGCCGGCACCCTCTCGCCGGTCGAGGCGACCGAGGCGATCCTGGAGGCGATCGCGGCGCGGGACGGCGAGTTGAATGCCTTCTGCCTGGTCGACCCCGATCGTGCGCTGGTACAGGCCAAAGATTCGCAGGCGCGGTGGAATTCGGGCTATGCCCGTGGGCTGCTCGACGGTGTGCCGATATCGATCAAGGACATCTTCCTGACCGAGGGCTGGCCCACCCGGCGCGGCAGCACATCGGTCGATCCGAGCGGTCCCTGGCAGGTGGACAGCCCGGTCGTGGCCCGGCTGCGCGAGGACGGCATGGTGTTCCTCGGGAAGACGACAACGCCCGAAATCGCTTGGAAGGCGGTCACCGACAGCCCGCTGACCGGTATCACCCGCAACCCGGCCGATCCCGCAACCACCTCGGGCGGCTCCTCGGGCGGCAGTGCGGCCGCGGTGGCGGCCGGCATGGGGCCGGTATCGGTCGGCACCGATGGCGGCGGCAGCATTCGCATTCCGGCCGCGTTCTGCGGCATTGTCGGCTTCAAGCCGACGCACGGCCGGGTGCCGCTGTATCCGGCGAGTCCGTTCGGTCCGCTCGCGCATGCGGGGCCGATGACCAGGACGGTCGAGGACGCGGCACTGCTGATGGACATTCTGTCGCTGCCCGATCCGCGCGATCCGAGCGCGCTGCCGCCCACGGTGACCACCTTCCGCGGCCAGATGTCGCGCGAGGTGCGGGGGCTCACCGTCGCCTATTCGCCGACCCTTGGTTATGCCGAGGTCGATCCGGAGGTTGCCGCGGTGGTGGACGCGGCGGTGCGGCGGTTGGCCGAGGCCGAGCTACGGGTCGTGGAGAAGGATCCGGGCTTCGCGGATCCGCGCGACGCATTCGAGGTGCTGTGGGCCGCCGGTGCGGCCACCATGCTGGCGAAGTTCCCGGACGATACGCGCGAACAGGTGGACCGAGGGCTGCGCGCGGTCTGGGAGCGCGGCGAATCCATCAGTGCCGTCGACTATCTCGACGCCCGCGACGTCGCCGCCCAGCTCGGCATTGCCATGGGCGCGTTCCACAGCACCTATGACGTGCTGATCACCCCGACAATGCCGATCACCGCATTCGAGGCGGGCCATGATGTCCCGCCCGACAGCGGGCTGGACGGTTGGCCGCGATGGACGCCGTTCACCTATCCGTTCAATATGACCCAGCAACCCGCGATCAGCATTCCCGCCGGCACCACCGCCGCCGGGATGCCGGTCGGACTGCAGATCGTCGGGCCGCGCCATTCCGATGATCTGGTCCTGGCCGTCGCCCGTTACGCCGAGTACGTCCTGGGGTCGTAGCCGGTCAGGCGCGGGTGAATGCGAGGGTTTCGCCCTGGACGCCGTGCAACCAGAGGGTGTTGCAGGCGTCCGCGATATCGGACAGCCCCGTCTCGATGGTGGCGAAGACATTTCCGGGCACCCAGCCCAGGTCGCCATTGATGAGCAGGTTGTTGCGGCCGTAGAACAGCGCGAGATCGGTGGCGCCCTGCTCGTGGTGCGCAGCGGTGCCGGGCTCGTAGCCGTAGGCCGGGTTGCCGATCTCCCACGGTTCGAAATCGAACAGGCAGACATCGCCCGGAATGGGTGTGACGGTCGGGTTTTCCCGATGTGGTGCCGCGGCGATCCGTGGCACCAGCGTGTACACCTCATTGCGGGCGTACTTGGCGTGGAACGCGTCGCCCTCCCGTGGCAGGGCATCCCACACCGCGGCACAGGTCTGTGGCGCCTCGGCGTCGAGCAGCCGGGCGCGGCAGCTCACGCCCGCCTTGGTCAGTGTGATGGTGATGTAGCGGGGCATCGGTCGGTCTCCTAGGTCATCCGGGGAGTTCGGCGAGAACGGTGGACCAGATCGCGAGCGCGTCGTCGACCTGGGTATCGGTCACGATCAGCGGTGGAATCATCCGCACCACGTTCATATGCGCACCGCAGGTGAGCAGCAGCAGGCCCTTGTCCACCGCGAGCCGCTGCGCCGCTGCGGCCGTCGCGGTATCGGGTTCGCCTGTCGCGGTGGTGAATTCGGTGCCGCAGAGCAGTCCGAGGCCGCGCACGTCTCCGATCGCCTTGGTGGCGCTGTCGCGCAGTCCGGCCAGCAGTTGCGCACCGCGCGCGGCGGCGTTGTCCACCAGACGCTCCGATTCGATCACCTCGAGGGTGGCGATCGCCGCCGCACACGACACCGCATTGCCGCCGTAGGTTCCGCCCTGGGATCCCGGCCATGCCTTGCTCATCAGCTCGCGTGACGCCGCGATACCGGATAGCGGGAATCCGCTGGCCAGGCCCTTCGCAATGGTGATGACATCGGGGCGGACGCCGAAGTGCTGATGTCCGAAGAACTTTCCGGTCCGGCCGAAACCGGTCTGGATCTCGTCGAAGACGAGCACGATGCCGTGCCGGTTCGCGCGCTCGCGCAGTCCGCGGAAGAACGTGCTGTTGCCGGGGACGTATCCGCCCTCGCCGAGCATCGGTTCGACGACGAACGCGGCGGTGTCGGCGGGGGAGGTGACGGTGGCGAAGAGGTAGTCCAGTTCGCGCAGCGCGAAGGCGGTGGCCTCGGCCTCGGTCCAGCCGTAGCGGAACGCGGTCGGGAACGGCGCGACGTGCACACCGGACATGAGCGGACTGAATCCGGCGGAGAAGCGGGTGCCCGAGGTGGTCATGGTCGCGGCCGCGACGGTGCGGCCGTGGAATCCACCATGGAAGACAATGACATTCGGCCGTCCGGTCGCCTGGCGGGCCAGGCGCAGCGCGGCCTCGACCGCCTCGCTGCCGGAGTTGGCGAAGAACAGCGTATCCAGGCCTTCCGGTAGCACGGTGGCGAGCCGCTCGGTGAGTTCGAGCAGCGGTCGGTGCATGACGGTGGTGTATTGGCCGTGGATCAGACTGGCGACCTGCGCCTGGGCCGCCGCGACCACATGGGGGTGGCAGTGCCCGGTGCTGGTCACGCCGATACCCGCGGTGAAGTCGAGATAGCGGCGGCCGTCGGTGCCGTAGAGGTAGCAGCCCGATCCGTGGTCGACGACTACCGGGGTGGCCTGCTTGAGAACGGGGGATAGCTCGGTCATGGTGGTCCGCCTCCCAGGCGTGCATCCGCTGATATCTATTGTCGGATTGTTGACAATATGCATAACATGGGCGCGGGGGTCGCAGCAATGGCCGGAGGCTGCGTCATGACGGAAAAGGAGTCCGCGCCATGCTCACCGAGACCACCCTGACCGCGGCCGAACGCGCCGCGATCGATTCGGTGCCGACAGATCTGTTCATCGACGGCCGATGGCGCGCCGCGACGGGCACGCTGCCGGTGACCGATCCGGCGACCGGGCAGTTGCTCTGTGCGGTGGCCGATGCCGATCCCGGCGACGGGCTGGACGCCCTGGCCGCGGCCGATCGGGCACAGGCGGACTGGGCGCGGACGTCGCCGAGGCAGCGCAGTGACATCCTCATGCGCGCGCACCGGGCACTGCTCGCCGATACCGAACGGCTCGCGCTGGTCATGACGCTGGAAATGGGTAAGCCGCTGGCCGAGGCGCGCGGCGAAATCGCCTATGCGGCAGAGTTTTTCCGCTGGTTCGCCGAGGAGGCGGTGCGCCTCGACGGCGGGTATATGCCCGCCCCGGCGGGCGATTCGCGCTTCCTGGTGACCAGACAGCCGGTCGGTCCCAGCCTGCTGATTACGCCGTGGAACTTCCCGCTGGCCATGGGCACCCGCAAGATCGGTCCCGCACTGGCGGCCGGATGCACCTGTGTGGTGAAACCCGCTGAGCAGACACCACTTTCGATGCTGGCGCTGACCGGCATCCTGGATCAGGTCGGTGTGCCCGCCGGTGTCGTCAATGTGCTCACCACCGCCGACCCGGGGGCGGTGATGACACCGTTGATCCTGGACAGCCGCTCGCGCAAGCTGTCGTTCACCGGTTCCACCGCCGTGGGCAAGCTGCTGCTCGAACAGTGCGCGCGGACGGTCATGCGCACGTCGATGGAACTCGGTGGCAACGCACCGTTCATCGTGTTCGATGACGCGGATCTCGACGAGGCCGTCGAGGGCGCGCTCGCCGCGAAGATGCGCAATATCGGGCAGGCGTGCACCGCCGCGAATCGAATCTTCGTGCAGCGCAGCATCGCTGATGAATTCGCCGCCCGGCTCGCCGACCGGCTCGCGCCGCTGCCGATGGGGCGGGGGACCGAGCCGGGAGTCGTCGTCGGTCCGCTGATCGATGCCGACGCGGTGGCGAAGGTGAAGCGATTGGTGGCCGATGCGGTCCGCCGCGGCGCCACGGTGCGCATCGGCGGTGAGCCGCTGGACGGGCCGGGGAACTTCTATCCCGCGACGGTCTTGACCGGTGTGCCGGATGACGCCGAGATGTGTCGGACCGAGATTTTCGGACCGGTCGCGGCGATCGGCGCCTTCGATACCGAGGCCGAGGTCATCGCGCGGGCCAACAACACACCGTATGGATTGGTCGGCTATGTCTTCACCGAGAATCTGCGGCGCGGACTGCGGGTGTGCGAGGCACTGGAAACCGGCATGGTCGGGCTGAATCAGGGAGTCGTGTCGAATCCCGCCGCGCCATTCGGCGGTGTGAAGGAATCGGGGCTGGGCCGGGAGGGCGGACGCACCGGAATCGATGAATTCCTGGAGACCAAGTACATCGGAGTGCGGCTGTGACGGCGGGGTCGCCGCCGAACGGCGGTGGGCGCTATCGCATCGCGACCATTCCCGGTGATGGCATCGGCGTCGATGTCACCGCCGAGGCCGTCGCGGTGCTCGACGCGGTGCTGGCGGGTATCGAATGGACCGAATTCGACTGGTCCTGTGCGAAGTACCTGCGCACCGGAACGATGATGCCCGCCGATGCGCCCGAGCGACTGGCCGGGTTCGACGCGATTCTGCTCGGTGCGGTCGGCTTTCCCGGTGTGCCCGACCATATTTCGCTGTGGGGATTGCTCATTCCGCTGCGCCGCGCCTTCGGCCAGTACGTCAACCTGCGCCCGGTGCGGCTGCTGCCGGGCACCGAATCGGCCTTGCGCGACCGTACCGCCGCGGATCTGGACATTCTGATCGTGCGCGAGAACTCGGAGGGCGAATACTCCGCGATCGGCGGCATGCACCATCCGGGTCGACCGGACGAATTCGTGCGGCAGGAAGCCATTTTCACGCGGGTCGGCTGTGAACGGATCATTCGCTACGCCTTCGAATGCGCTGCCGAGCGCGACGGCCGAGTGTGCTCGGCCACCAAATCGAATGGCCTACTGCACTCGATGCCCTACTGGGACAGCATATTCGAACGAATCGCCGCCGAATATCCGCAGGTGGAGACCAGGCAGATGCATGTCGATGCGCTGGCCGCCGAAATCGTGCTGCATCCGGATCGGCTCGATGTGATCGTGGGGTCGAATCTGTTCGGCGATATCCTGTCCGATCTCGCCGCCGCGGTGACCGGTGGGCTCGGCCTCGCGCCATCGGGCAATATCAATCCCGAGCGGACGGGGCCGTCGATGTTCGAGGCGGTGCACGGCAGCGCGCCCGATATCGCCGGGCAGGGCATTGCGAATCCGGTCGCGCAGATCCTTGCCGGGGCCATGCTGCTGGAGCATCTGGGTGAGCACAGTGCCGCCGCCGCGGTGGATCGCGCGGTCTGCGATGTCCTGCGCGAAGGTCGTATTCGCACACCGGATCTCGGGGGCACCGCGACGACGAGTGAGTTCGGCAGTGCCATCGCGCGGCGTGCGGCCGAATTGGTGAACAACGGTTCGGTGCTCGCGCAACGATAGATCGGCACTGCCGATATGGTGCTGTCCTGGTGTACGGCAACGGCTTTCGGAATGCCTCCCTTCGAAAGCAGGTAATGTTTCACCGGATTCGTCATGTGACCGCAAAGAATTCGACCGGACGATCGCAAAGTTCATTCGCAACCATGGGTCGACTCGTGTGTCTGCGGAAGGACGGGGTCATGAAGATCGAATTCGGGGGTGCGCGCAGTCGGTTGCGTCGCGCCGTGGCCGCCGCGGTGGCCGCGGCCAGCCTGGTGGTGGTAGCGGGCTGTGGCCTGGGCGGCGACGACGCGGCGGCGGTGACCTACGAGGACGCGAAATCGTCCGGCAAGATCAAGGTCGGCTTCGCCAATGAGGCGCCGTGGGCCTTCCTCGGCGCCGACGGTCAGCTGACCGGATATGCGCCGACCGTCGCCCGCGCGGTATTGCAGAAGCTCGGTATCAATGAAATCGAGGGTGTCGTCACCGATTTCGATGGACTGATCGACGGTGTCCGGGCGAAGAACTACGCATTCGTCGCGGCCGGGATGTTCATCAACCCGAAGCGGTGCCAGAGCTCGGCGTTCGCCACGCCCGACTACCAGGTGGGTTCGGCATTCCTGGTGCCGGAGGGCAACCCGCGCCATATCACCCGCTTCGAGGACATCACGCGGGAGAACGTCCGGATCGCCACCCTCGGTGGTGCGGTCGAGAACGGCTACGCCCAAACCTCCGGCGTGCCATCCCAACTCGTCGAGCCGATGGCCAAACAGGACGACATCCTGCGGGCCGTGCGCAATAAGGACGTCTACGGTGCGGCGATGCTCGATGTCACCGCCTCCTGGCTGGTGAAGAACAACGCGGACGCCAAATTGGAGGTCGGCCCCTCCTTCCGATTCGGCAACCGTCCGGATGTGGGCACCTTCAACTTCCGCATCGGCGACGATAAATTCCGCGAGGACTTCAACCGTGAGCTGCGCGCACTGCACGAAAGCGGCGAATGGCTGAAGCTGGTGGAGCCGTTCGGTCTGACCAAGGCGAACGAGGCGGACCCGGCGGCGACCGCCGAGCAGTACTGCACGGCTTGACCTCGTGTCCGCGCATTTCTCGACCTACCTCGAGCGGGTACTCCAGGGTCTTCCTTTCACGCTGTGGGCGGCGGTCGGCGGTATCACGCTGACCATCGTGCTGTCCTTCGCCGCCGGTATCGCGATGCTGTCGCCGTCTCTGCCGGTGCGATTCGTCACGCGCGTTTATGTCGAGGGATTCCGGGGCAGCTCGGAAGTGGTGCAGCTGTTTTTCTTCGCGGTGGCGATACCGATCTTCTTCGGGGTATCGCTGGGCGCGACGGCGAAGGGGCTGCTGGTCATCGGCATAATCGTGCTCGGTCTCAACCACGGCGCCTATGGCGCCGAAATTGTCAGGGGTGCCATCGGATCGGTGCCCAAGTCGCAGGTCGAGGCCGCGATCGCGCTGAATCTGTCACCGGCGCAACGCATGTGGCGGGTGATTCTGCCGCAGGCCGTGGTGGAGATGCTGCCGTCGTTCAATAATCTGTTCATCCAGCTGGTGAAAGCGACGGCGTTGCTGAGCTTCATCGCGGTGCCCGAGGTATTCAAAAAGGCCGATGAACTGCGTGCGGTGCCCGCATTCTCCCGTGAACTCGGTGTCATCTACGCGATCCAGTTGGTGGTGTATCTGCTCATCGCGGTGGTCGTCACGGTGATCATGCGAGTACTGGAGCGACTGGCGGCACGGCGGGTCGGGCGGCGGCCGAAGCGGTCGAGCGTCGGACTTTCGGCGCGGGTGGGGGTCTGATGGAGAAATGGCGGTGGGACCGCTTTTTCGATGCCTTTCCCTTCATCTGGGACGGGCTGCTCGTCACCATCGAGTACACCCTGCTCGGCTCACTCGTCGCCTATGTGCTCGGACTGGTTTTCGCGGTGGTCCGGCGGCTGCGGATTCCGGTGGTCGATCAGCTGCTGTGGGCGTTCATCGAATTCATTCGCAGCACACCGCTTCTGGTGCAGATCTTCGTGCTCTATTGGGTGGTGCGTCCGGATCTGCTCGGTGGTCTGGCCATCGACACCCAACGTCTGGTGGTCGGTGTGACCGCGCTCGGCGTGCACTACGCCTGCTATACCTCGGAGGTGTTCCGCGCGGGCATCGATGCGGTGCCCGCGGCGCAATGGGAGGCGGCCACGGCCCTGAATCTGCCGCGCACCCGCACCTGGATCGATGTGATTCTCCCGCAGGCGGTGCCGCGGGTGCTGCCCGCGCTCGGCAACTACACGATCGCCATGTTCAAAGAGGTGCCGCTGCTGTCCTCGATCGTCATCCTCGACATGGTCTATCAGGTCAAAACCGAATATGCCGCCGATACCGGTGGCGCCGGGCCAGAGGCCTGGTTCGCGGCCGGTCTGACCTTTCTCGCACTGAGCTATCCGTGCTCGATCCTGGTACGAAAGTTGGAACGACGTGTCTGAACCGATGATCCGGTTCACCGGTGTGGAAAAGCGCTATGGCGCGACGGTATGCCTGAACGAACTCGATTTCTCCATTGCGCCAGGCGAATTCGTCACCTTGATCGGACCGTCCGGCTCGGGCAAGACCACAATTCTGCGCCTGCTGATGGCGCTCGAACGAATAGACGCCGGGACCATCGAGGTCGGCGGAGAGTTCCTGAGCCACCAGCAGCGCGGCGGCAAACTGGTGCCCGCCGGTACGGCGCACCTGCGCCGGATGCGCCGCAAGATCGGCATGGTATTCCAGCAGTTCAATCTGTTTCCGAATATGACCGTGCTGCGCAATGTCACCGAGGGACCGATCCGCGGTCTCGGCGAATCGAAGGATGCCGCCGAGGAGCGGGCGCGGAAGTTACTCGAACTGGTCGGGCTCACCGACAAAATCGATGCCCGCCCGGCCCACCTGTCGGGCGGCCAGCAGCAGCGAGTGGCCATCGCGCGGGCGCTGGCCATGGAACCGGAAGTGCTGCTGCTCGATGAGGTGACCTCGGCGCTCGACCCGGAGCTGGTGACCGGAGTACTGCACCTGCTGGCCGATATCGCGGCCGATACCGAGATCACCTTCCTCTGCGTCACCCACGAAATGCGTTTCGCTCGCAGGGTTTCCGATCGGGTCATGATGTTCGACGCCGGTCGCGTACTCGAGGACGGTGACCCGGAGAAGATCTTCACCGATCCCGAGCAGGACCGAACCCGTGAATTCTTACAGGCGGTGTTGGATGAAAACTGACACCCGATCTTCCACAATTTGATGCATGACCAAGCCGTGTCTAGTCCTGCAGCTGCGACCCGAGCGAGCCGCCGCGGACGATGAATACCGTGCCATGCTGCGCGCCGCCGATCTCGATGCGGGCGACACGGTGCGGGTGCTGATGGATCAGGACTTGCCCGATATCGAGCTGGACGATTTCTCGGCGGTCATCGTCGGCGGCGGGCCGAGCAATGTCAGCAGCCCGGAATCCGAGAAATACGGGTACCAGCGGAAATTCGAGCCCAGGCTGAAGAAGCTGATGACCGAGATCGTCGGCCGGGATTTCCCGTATCTGGGCGCCTGCTATGGATTGGGCATCCTGGCGGATGTGCTCGGCGGCCGGGTGAGTGAGCAGCGATACGGTGAGGCGGTCGGGGCCCAGACCATCGAAGTGACCGAGCAGGGGCGCGTCGACCCGCTGCTACAGGATGTCGCGGAATCGTTCCGGGCGTTCGTCGGGCATAAGGAAGCCTGCCAGGACGTCCCACCCGGCGCGGTACTGCTGGCCGGATCGGCCGATTGCCCGGTGCAGATGATCCGCGTCGGCCAGCATGTGTACGCCACCCAATTCCATCCCGAGCTGGACGGTGACGGACTCGCGCTGCGCATCGAAATCTACCGGCACGCGGGCTATTTCGAACCGCATGAGGCCGAGGACCTGATCGCGCTCGGTCATCAGGAATCGGTCACCGTCCCGCGCGAGATCCTGCGCCGGTTCAGCGCGCGATACTGCCGCGGCTAGGGGCGCACCCGCTGCGCACCCGCATGCTGCTCCAGCACTCGTCCGATCTCGGGCAGCACCTCGGGCGCGGTCATCTGATCGTGGGTGGCGGCGAGTGGGTAGGTGGTGACGGTCCCGGTGACATACCGGCGCCAGCGGCGCGCCGCGGCTCGCGGATCGGCCTTCGCCACCCCATCGGATTCCTGTGCGGCGCAGAACAGGATCAGGTCGCCGTCGTATCGGGGAGCGCGATAGTCCGAGACCATCTGCACCGACGCGTTATAGGAGGCCGTCAGCCGCTCGAGATCGGTGCTGGTGACTTCGAGCGTGCCCGCCAGGCCGGCGCGCAGTTCGGCGACGGCCGCGTCGGAACTCGGCGCGGTCGAGTCGACGTGCACGCCGAATACCGGGCCGAATTGGTGCAGAAACTGTCCAGGGGTGAGTGGATCGGGCGGCTCGAGCCGCCGTATCCCCAAGTCGGTATCGAGCAGCACCAACTGCACGGGCTCGCCCGCCAGGCATAGTGTGGCCGCGATCTCGTGCGCGACGAAACCACCGAAGGACCAGCCGAGTAGGTGGTACGGGCCGCGCGGGGCGATCTTGCGGATCTCGCGCAGATAGTGCTGGGCGGAGCGGCGGATGGTCGCGGGGCCGGAATCGCCGGGCTCGCCCGCCAGATCCAGCGATTGCAGACCATAGATCGGGCGGTGCGGGTCGATATGCGCGCCGAGCCCGGCGTAGCACCAGGCCAGGCCGGAGGCTGGCGCCAGACAGAACAGTGGGGGCAGGTCGACCTCGTCCGTCCTGGCCCGGATGGGCAGCACCACCTCCAATGCCGTGCGCATCGCGACGCTCGGTTCCGGCGCACCCACGGTGCTGCCCGCGATGCGTTCGGCCAGCCCGGCGACGGTCGGATCGGCGAACATCGCAGGTACCGCGATATCGGCCGTCAGTGCCTCGCCGAGCAGCCGGACCACTCGCGCCGCACTGAGTGCGTTACCGCCGAGGGCGAAGAAGTCGTCGTTCAGGCCGATGTGATCGGTGGGCAGCCCGAGCACATCCGCGTAGGCGGCGGCCACGACTCGCTCGGTCCACGTCACTGCCGGACGGAACTTCGTCTGCACCGCACGCACCCGCATCGTGGGATCCGCACCCCCTGCCAGGTGATCTGTGCTTGCTATGTGGTCGGTGGCTGCCTGTGCAAATCGGTGGTCCTGCATTGTTCCTCGCTCGAGCTGTTCCCAGCCACAGACCACCGGGTGTGAACACCACACTCCCGTAATCGCGGCATTCAGTTCTCACGCGCATCGCATACCGACGCCGGTGTCGGCATGGTTGCTCCGAGGGGGTTGACGATCCCCGACCGGACCCAGGCGCCCGCCCTACGCGGACGGAGCCCCAACTTCGTTCAACTTTCGATCGGCCCATTACCGATCTTGTGTTACAGGTCACTAGATATTCAAGGGGCGATGTGTCCGCAGTCTCCGCAGTGCCTGCTCCGATGCCGACCCCGGCTCTGCCGCGAACAGGTCGAGTCCACAGCATGACGGTGCGTCGGGGAGTGCGATGAGTTCGCCGTGCAGGGTCAGTTCACCCACCAGCGGGTGGTGCAGCACGTACGTCCGGTCGCGGACCTGCGCCACCGGGTGTTGCGCCCACATCCGTGCGAAGTCCGCACTCAGCTCCCGCATCTGGTCTATGTGTGCCGTGAGTGCGGAGTGCCCGCGATGGCGTCCGAGCAGGACGCGCAGATGGGCCACCTGCTCGCGCGCCGTTCGCTCCCAACCGGTGCCGTGTAGTTCACGCTGATGGGGCTCGCAGAAGAGCAGGTGCGAGAGGGTGCGGCGGTCCTCGGGCAGCGCGGCGAACTCGCCGAATACGGCCGCGGCCAGATGATTCCAGCCGATGATCTGGGTGTGGCGACCGACCACGAGTGCCGGTGTCATGACGAATGAGTCCAGCAGATAGCGCAAGCTCGCCGGTACCTCCGCCGAGGCCGTGTCGTGCGCACATGGTGGTGGATGGCGTGCGATCCGCTGCAGATAAGCCGATTCGTCGGTGTCCAGGCGCAGTGCCGCCGCGATGGCGGACAACACCTCGTCCGAAACGCTATCGCTCTTACCCTGTTCCAGACGGGTGTAGTGAGCGATGCTCACACCCGCCAACCGGGCCAGTTCTTCGCGCCGCAGGCCCGCGACCCGGCGCACTCCGCCATAGTCGCGCAACCCGACGTCTTCGGGGCGCAGGCGGGCCCGGCGCGATTTGAGGAACCCACTCAGCTCGGTCCGGTCGTCCACTCGACAACTCTACGTCCGGGTGTGCGGTGGTCAGGTACGGCGATACCACGAAGCCATTGCCGTCGGGGCGAATTGGGTGATCACGCCGTGAGTACGCAGAACTCGGGCCTGGTCGGGCGGGACCCAGCAGTTCCAGGCTGTCAGGCGAGCCAACGGCTCGCATCGCGGCACCTACATCACGGAACGGAGACACCAGTGCCCCACACGCTCGGACTCATCGGCAGCGGAATGATCGGTTCTTCCATTGCGCGCCTGGCCATCTCAGCCGGGCTCGAGGTGGTGCTCAGCAATTCGCGAGGCCCCGAGACCCTCGCTGACCTCGTCGCCGACCTGGGCGGCGGGGCCCGGGCAGCCACACCGGCCGCAGCGGCACGTGCCGCGGACCTAGTGGTAGCGGCCATCCCGCTGACCGCCCACCAACAGCTCCCCACCGAAGCTCTGGCCGGAAAGACGGTCATCGACACCGCGAACTACTACCCCGAACGAGACGGCCACCTGCCCGAACTGGATACGGGCGCACTGACTTCCAGTGCCCTGCTCCAGCGCTACCTCGCGGATGCCCACGTCGTCAAGGCATTCAACAACATCACCCCACACCAACTGCGCTCCCTCGCCCGCCCCGTGGACGCACCGGACCGCAGCGGCCTGCCCATTGCCGCCGACAACGCCGAGGCCAGGGCCGAGGCCATCCGGCTGCTGGACGTCCTCGGTTACGACGCGGTCGATATCGGCACTCTTGCCGTTAGCTGGCGCAGTGAACCGAACACTCCGGTCTACATCCAGCCCTATCTCGGCGACATCCCAGCTATGGACGTCGAAGCATTCCTGCGCTGGACCGGCCGAACCCCCGGCATCGCCGTCCCCGCGACGCGAGTCGCCGAACTCATCGAAAGCGCAGTCCGTCGGCCCGCGGGCGAAGCCAGGCTCCCGAGCGCCGACTGACTCGGTAGCCCGCACCTGACTCCCATGCCGCGATGTGATCAATAGCGCCTCAACATATTTGCCGGTTGCGGCAAGTTCGCGGATGACGCCGGCCGATGCCGCGAGCATTGGTGGCCGATCGAGAGAGACTTTTAGTTGATACTGCTAACGTTGGCGGGTCGTCGAGTTCTGGGCGGCTGGTAGGCGTGGCGGTGATTGCGTGTCGAAATCGCCTGTCCTGCAGCGGCCGTGAGGTGACTCCAGTGACCTGCGTGGCCCGGTCAGGGTTCGGTTCTCGACGCGGACCTCATGGCCGGGGTCACTTATGGTCGGCGTCGCAAGGAGGGCTGAACTGAGTGCCGTGACCGCAGGCTGTGTTATCGCCGCGGTGCTTTCATCGACCCTGGCCCCCTTCCTGATTCAACGTCTGGAGTCCCGTCTTTGACCACGCCACCGTCTGTCCACACCACGGCGACCGGGGTCTGCCCCGTCCTGCAGGGTTCACCCATCGATGGCGGGGAACCGCGAGTGCTGTTGCACACTCCGGAGTTCGCCGCCGATCCGCACCGCGCCTACCGGGACGCGCGCAGTCAGTACGGATCGCTGGTTCCGATGGAGTTGGCGCCCGGGGTGTCGGCCACCCTGGTGGTCGGATATCAGACCGCGCTGCGAATTCTCAACGATCCAGAACACTTTCCGGCCGATCCGCGGCACTGGGAACAGGCGATTCCCGACGACTCGCCGGTCAAGCCGATGATGATGTGGTACCCGAACGCCCTGCGCAATGCCGGTGCGGCGCATGCACGCTATCGGCAGGCATACACCGGAAGTATCGACGGAATCGATCTGCACGCACTGCACTTCACGGTCGAGAAGATCGCCGTGCCGGTGATCAATTCCTTCTGTGCGTCCGGTGCTGCCGACCTGGTCACCCAGTACGCGCTGCCGGTCGTATTCGAGGTGCTCAATCAGATGGTCGGCTGCTCGGCGGAACTGGGGCAGCGGGTCGCGACCGGTATGGCGATGCTCTTCGATACCGTCGAGGCCGCCGCCGGTATGGAGATGCTCAGCGCCGCGCTGATGGAGCTGGTACAGCTGCGGCGGGACGAGCCCGGTGACGATGTCACCTCCAGGATGGCGCATCACTCGTCCAAGCTCGACGACACCGAAATGCTGTGCCAGCTGATCAGCTTCTACGGCGCCGGTATCGAACCGATGCAGAACCTGATCACCAACACCCTGCTGCTGATGCTCACCGACGACCGATTCGGTGGCGATATGCTCGGCGGCAGCCTATCGACCCGCGATGCGCTCGACGAGGTGCTTTTCAACGACCCGCCGATGGCGAACTTCAGCATCACCTACCCGCGCCAGCCGATCCTCATCGACAACACCTGGCTGCCAGCCCATCAGCCGGTTGTCGTCAGCCTATCCGGCTGCAATAACGATCCCGCGATCCGCGGCGGGGATCGCACCGGCAACCGCTCCCATCTGGCGTGGGGTGCCGGACCGCACGCCTGCCCCGCCAAATCCGTTGCCTACCTGGTGGTACAGGACGCCATCGATCAGCTGCTCGACGCGCTCCCCGAAATGCGACTGGCCGTGCCGGCGGACGAATTGACCTGGCGGCCCGGTCCATTCCACCGGGCCTTGGCGGCGCTGCCGGTCGAATTCCCGAAGTCCCCTCTGTTGCCAGTGTTCTAAGGAGATAACGATGGAGCATGAACCAATAGCTCTGGACCTGACCGGCGCCGATATCCAAGGCGAGAACGAGCGGATCAGGGCGCGTGGGCCGGTCGCGCTGGTCGCATTGCCGGGCGGCGTGCCCGCGTGGTCGGTGACCGATGCCGCCGTGCTCAAGAGCCTGCTCGCCGACCCCCGGGTGTCGAAAGACGCTCGACAGCACTGGACTTCGTTCATCAACGGCGAGATCGCCGAGGAGTGGCCGTTGCATCCGTGGGTTGCGGTGGACAATATGTTCACCGCCTACGGTGCCGACCACCGCCGCCTGCGCAGGCTGGTCTCGCCCGCGTTCACCCACCGGCGCACCACCGCACTGCGCCCGCGCATCGAGGCCATCGTCGAGGGGCTGCTCACTGCGCTCGCGGCCACTGCGCAGGGCGAAACCGCGGACCTGCGCGAGGGATTCGCGTATCCGGTGCCGATCGAGATCATTACCGAAATGATGGGCGTGCCGGAACATCTCGGCCCTGGCATGCGCACATGCGTCGACGGGTTCTTCGACACCTCGTTCGGGCCCGAGGAAGCACAGGCCAACTACCTCGAGATGTACCGTCTCGTCAGCGAACTCGTGGCCTACCGGCGCGAGACGCCCGGCGACGATGTGACCAGTGTGCTCATCGCCACCCGCGATGAGGACGACGGTTCGCAGCTGAGCGAGAAGGAACTCGTCGATACGCTGATGCTGGTCATCAATGCCGGGCACGAGACCACGGTCAACCTGCTCGACCAGGCGATCTTCGCACTGCTCACCCATCCGCAGCAGCGCGCGGACCTGGTCGAGGGCCGGGTGCCCTGGTCGGATCTGGTCGAGGAGACCCTGCGCTACCAGGCGCCGGTCGCGCATCTGCCGCTGCGCTATGCCGTCGACGATATCGAGATCGGCGATATCCGAATCCCCAAGGGTGAGGCCATTCTCGCCTCCTACGCCGCCGCGGGCCGCGACCCGAACCTGCACGGCGCCACCGCCGCCGCATTCGACGTGCACCGGGCCAATAAGGAACATCTGTCCTTCGGTCACGGCGCCCACCACTGCATCGGCGCGCCGCTCGCTCGGCTCGAGGCGACCATCGCGCTCCCGGCCATCTTCGAGCGCTTCCCGAATCTGCGCTTGGCCGTCGACCCGTCGGAATTGGCTCCGGTGGGCAGTTTCATCTCCAACGGACACCGCACACTGCCGGTATTCCTGAACTAGTTCCGTCGCCGACGTGGGGTGCCGCCGCACCGGCACCCCACGTCGGCAGCGCGGATCGAGTGCCGCTGTGCCGCAGCGCGAACTACTTGACGCTGAGTTCCCGGGTCGCGTCGAGCTGGGCCGGTGTGCCGAGGACGATCAGAATCGTATTGGCCTGCAGCGTGGTTTCGCCGGTGGGATTCGCGATGAACTGGCCGGTCGCTGTCCTAATGGCCAGCACCAGTGCGCCGGTTGTCTGGCGCAATGCCGAATCCTTCAGGGAACGGCCGACCAACGGCGATTCGGGGACGATCTCGACTTCCTCGATTCGGTAGTCGAGTGTTTCATCGTGCATTACGACGTCGAGGAATTCGGCCACATTGGGTTGCAGAGCGAATGCGGCCATCCGGCGGCCGCCGATCAGCTGCGGGTTCACGGCTCGATTCGCGCCGGCCCGCAGCAGTTTCGATTTCGAACCCTCGGTCCGGGCGCGGGCGATGATGACCAGATCCTGCCGCAGTGCGCGGCTCGACAAGGTCACGTAGACGTTGTCGGCGTCGCTGTCGAGGGCGGCGATCAAGGCTTGGGCGCGGCCGATTCCGGCGGCCCGCAGAGTGCTGTCGTCGGTGACATCGCCCAGCACATTCGGGTATTCGAGATCCGCTAGGCGTGCCGGGTCGCGATCGACGATGACGATCTGCTCACCGAGTCCGCTGAGGTACTGCACGCACGAGCGGCCGACGCGGCCCCAGCCACACACGATGATATGACCGGACATCCGGTCGATCCGGCGGTCCATGCGTCGCCTCTCCATATGTTGGCGCAGATGTCCCTCGATGAGCGCCTCGAGCACGACACCGAACAGATACAGCGCGGTGCCGGCGCCGACCACGATGAGCACCATCGTGAACACCATGCCTGCCGCGTTGAGCGGGTGGACCTCGCGAAAGCCGACGGTGGTTATCGTGGTCACCGTCTGATAGAGCGCATCGAGCAACCCGAAACCGAGCAGGCCATAGCCGATGGTTCCGGCCAGCACTATCAGCAAGAACGCCAAAAGCGCTCGGCCGATGCGTCGTAACGGGCTCACGCGAGGATTGTCCACCCGCGGCAACGCTCATTTCCGGCAATTGCCGCGCAACGCGCGCTATGCGATTGTCGGCTGCTCCTCGGTTGGTATCGGGGAGACCGAGCCCTCGACAACTCCGACGGCAGCGCCGACGGCGGCGCCGACGGCGGCGGCCGGGGCGGCGATCACCGCATAGCCGATGGCCGCGCCGATAATGGGGACGACCACCAGGCCCGCCGGGAGGAATGGGATTCCGGCGATGAAGCCCGCGACCGCGCCGACGGCGGCACTGGTGCTGGCGAGCGGGCTCGCCAGGGTGGAGCCCACCGACGCGCCGATGACCGCGTCACCCACGACAGCACTGGCGATCTGGTCGGAACGACCGCGTTCGACACCTCCCGACTGCAGGGCTTGGGACAGCGAGGATTCGGTGCCCTTGGAAGCGTCATTGATCTGGGCGGCCATTTCGGGCGGCAGAAAGTCCGGGCGATCGACCTGGATTTTGCCGATGCGGATCTGATTGGTGGAGGTAGCGAAGGGCGCCTGCGGGACCTGGTCCGGCACCACGGAGTCCGGGTCGGCCACGGGTGCGGCGGCGTAGTGCAGCGGCAAGGGGGTGAATGCGGCCGGGTCGTCGACCGGAGTTGACAGATCAGGGACGAGCGCCAGGCCGTATGGCGTCTGTGCGAGCGTCGAGGTGCCGAGTGGTTGCGACTCAGCGGTAGCGGATGCCGTGCTGGTCAGGGCGACGGACAGGGGAAGCGCACTGACCAGGATCAGTGCGGCTGTGCGTCGACGTATGGGATGAACCTGAACTGGGGGCTGATGTTGGCCCATGGGTTACCTCATTCCGAACATCGGTTGGCTTACTTACCTACATTCGGAACAGTCCGACTTTCGGATGAATACGAATTACGAGCTTGTGTGCGCTGGCTGATGGGCGGTTGGCGCTGACCGACGCCGAATACGACTCGGCCCTGTGCGGTGGCTACCGCACAGGGCCGATGTCGGTTCGGATCAGGCCACGGCGACCAAGCGGGCCGCATTGGCCGACTCGTCGTCGGCGGCCTTATTGGCCGCCAGTTCCGCCTGGACCCGCTCGCGGTAGCGGGTGATTTCGCGGTCTGTGGTCGCGGCGTCCCAGCCGAGCGGGGCGCCCATGAGATAGGCCACCGCGGGGGCGGCGGTCAGACCGCGGTCCGCGGCTTCGATGGAGATGCGGGTGCGGCGGGTCAGGACATCGTCGAGATGCAGTGCGCCCTCGTGGGTTACTGCGTAGACGACCTCGGCACCGAGGTACTTGTCAGCACCCGGGAGCGGTTCGGCCAACTCCGGTTCGGCGGCGATCAGGTCGAAAATCTCGGAGACGCCCGAACCGTAGCGGCCGAGCAGATGTTCGACGGTCGCGACGGGCAGGCCCGCGCGCTGTGCGACGCTGTGCACATCGGCGGTCAGTTCTTGATAGCCGACGGCGCCGAGCAGCGGCAGATGTTCGGTCACCGACGGGGCGGCGGCCCGGCCGAGGCCCTTGACGGCGGCATCGACCACATCGGCGGCCATCACCCGGTAGGTGGTGTACTTGCCGCCCGCGATCACGAACAGACCCGGAACCGGTTCCGCGACGGCGTGTTCGCGCGACAGCGATGCGGTATCGCTGGACGCGCCCGACAGCAGCGGCCGCAGACCGGCGTAGGTGCCGACAATATCGTTGCGGGTCAACGGCTCTCGCAGCACCGCGTTCATATGGTCGAGGATGTACTGCACATCGGCATCGCTGGCGACGGGATGATTCTTGTCCAGCGCCCAGTCGGTGTCGGTGGTGCCGATGATCCAGTGCCGAGCCCACGGGATCACGAACAGCACACTCTTCTCGGTGCGCATGATCAGGCCGGTATCCAGGTCGAGCCGATCGCGCGGGACCAGAATGTGCACGCCCTTGGACATGCGCACGTGGAACGGGAATTCCATGCCGGTCATCTGGTTCATCTCATCGGTCCAGACACCGGTCGCGCTGATCACCCGGCGGGCGCGCACGGTGTATTCGCGACCGGTCTCCAGATCGGTGACCTGCGCGCCGACGACGCGCTCGCCATCGCGCAGTAGTCCGGTGACCTTGGTGCGGGTGAGCACCGTCGCGCCGTGCTGGGCGGCGGTGCGGGCGATGGTCATGGTGTGACGGGCGTCGTCGACCTGCGCGTCGTAGTAGCGGATCGCGCCGATCATCGCGTCATCACGCAGCGCTGGCGCCAATGCCATTGCGCGTGTATGCGACAGGTGCCGGTGCATGGGCAGTGCCCTGGCTCCGCCGATGGTGTCGTAGAGCGCGACGCCCGCGCCGATGTAGGCGCGCTCCCATACCCGGTGCTGCAGCGGCAGCAGGAACGACACCGGACGCACCAGATGCGGGGCGAGCCGGTGCAGCAGCAGGCTGCGCTCCTTCAATGCCTCACGCACCAGCCAGAAGTCGAGCTGTTCCAGGTAGCGCAGGCCGCCGTGGATGAGCTTGCTCGAGCGGCTCGAGGTGCCCGCGGCGAAGTCCCTGGCCTCAACCATGGTGACCGTCAGGCCGCGCGACGCCGCGTCGAGGGCGGCACCGGCGCCGACCACGCCGCCACCGATAACCAGTACGTCGATTTCATTGTCGCCCAATGCGTTCAGCGCATCGGCGCGATAGTTCGGGTCCAAACGTGCGGACACGATATGTCTCCTTGTCTAAGTCTTCGGGTCCGGGCCGCGATGGTTTTCGAGGGTCATTCGTCCACATCGATCCAGTCGAGGGTGCGCGAGACCGCCTTCTTCCAACGGGCATAACCGCGTTCGCGCTGCTCCGCGGTCGAGGTGGGGGTCCAGCGCTTGTCCTCGTGCCAGTTCTGTACGAGTTCGTCGGTGTCGCTCCAGAATCCGACCGCCAGACCCGCCGCGTAGGCGGCGCCGAGCGCGGTGGTCTCGGCCACCACCGGTCGCGAGACCGGCACATCGAGGAAGTCGGCCTGCAACTGCATGCACAGTTCGTTGGCGGTGACGCCGCCGTCCACGCGCAGGGTGTCCAGACGCACACCGGAATCGGCCTCCATGGCCTCGACGACATCGCGGGTCTGGTAGCAGATCGATTCCAGCGTTGCCCGCGCGAGATGGGCATTGGTGCTGTAGCGGGACAGACCGACGATGACGCCGCGCGCATCCGAACGCCAATACGGTGCGAACAGTCCGGAGAACGCGGGTACGAAGTAGACCCCACCGTTGTCCTCGGCCTGCCGAGCCAACGATTCACTTTGTGCCGCACCGGAAATGACGCCGAGCTGATCGCGCAGCCATTGCACGGCCGAACCGGTGACCGCGATCGAACCCTCCAGCGCATACACCGGTTTGTCGTCGCCGAACTGGTAGGCGACGGTGGTGAGCAGGCCGTGCTGCGAGCGCACGATCTCGGTTCCGGTATTGAGCAGCAGGAAGTTTCCGGTGCCGTAGGTGTTCTTGGCCTCGCCCGGACGGAAACACACCTGACCGACGGTGGCGGCCTGCTGATCACCGAGCACACCCGCCAGCGGCACCTCGCCGCCGAACGGGCCGTCGGCCCTGGTCTTGCCGAACAGTTCCGGATTCGATGAGGGCGCGATGGTCGGCAGCATCGCGCGCGGAATCCCGAACAGCGACAGCAGTTCGTCGTCCCAGTCGCAGGTTTCCAGATCCATCAGCATGGTGCGACTGGCATTGGTCGGATCGGTGACATGCACGCCGCCGTCGATGCCGCCGGTGAGGTTCCACAGCAGCCACGTGTCGGTGGTGCCGAAGATCGCCTCGCCCCGCTCGGCATCGGCCGCGACGCCGGGAACGTTGTCCAGGATCCAGCGCAGTTTGCCGCCGGAGAAATAGGTGGCAGGCGGCAAACCGGCCTTGCGGCGAATGATTTCGCCATGGCCGGCCCGCTCCAGGTCGGCGGCGATCTTATCGGTCCTGGTGTCCTGCCACACAATGGCGTTGCAGTACGGACGTCCGGTCCGGCGATTCCACACCACGGTGGTTTCGCGCTGGTTGGTGACCCCGACCGCGGCCAGATCGCTCGCGACGAGATCGGCCTTGTTGAGCGTGGAGGCGATGACCGAGCGGGTGCGCTCCCAGATCTCGGTCGGATTGTGCTCCACCCAACCCGCGCGCGGGAGGATCTGCTCATGCTCGAGCTGGTGCCGGGCGATCTCGTTGCCGCCATGGTCGAACACCATGAACCGCGTGCTCGTGGTGCCCTGATCGATGGCGCCGACGTACTGGCTCATCGCTGTCCTTTCGAAAAACGTATGGGAAGAAGATTCAGAACAGGAACTGCGCGGCGAGTCCGGCGAGCACGCCGCCAGCCAGCGGGCCGAGTACGGGCACCCAGGCATAGGACCAGTCGGAGGTGCTGCGACGGGACTCGCTGGGGTGTTCGGGCAGCTGTTCGGCATATGCCGCACCCGCCGCGACCGGGATTCGCTCGGACTGCGCTGGCGCGGGCTTGCCGATCGGCAGCAGCGCGTGCGCGATGCGTGGCCCGAGGTCACGGGCCGGGTTGATGGCGTAACCGGTCGGGCCGCCGAGCGAGGCACCGATGCCGACGACCAGCAGTGCCGCGGCGAGCGGACCCAATCCGGTCGGGGTGTGGCCGAACGCGATGATCACCAGAACGAGGACGAAGGTGCCGATCACCTCGGTGGCCAGGTTCCACCGCAGGGCACGGATCGCGGGCCCGGTGGCGAAGACCGCCAGCTTCTTTTCCGCATCGGTCTCGGCGTCGAAGTGCCGTTTATAGGCCAGATAGGCCAGATTCGCGCCGAGGAAGGCGCCGACCATCTGCCCGCCGAGATAGGCGATGGTGTTGCCGACCGAGATGTCGACACCGGGCGCGTACTCGTGCGCACCGCTGAAGAGAATGCCGATGGTGACCGCGGGATTGAGGTGAGCGCCCGATTTATAGGCGACATACACCCCGGCCATGACGCCGAGACCCCATCCCATATTGATCAGCAGCCAGCCGCCGTCGTATCCCTTGGATTTGGTCAGCAACACATTCGCGACCACACCGACACCGAGTAGCAGCAGGATCCCTGTGCCGAGTGCCTCGCTTACGAATACCGAGCCGAAGTTCACCGTTGAGCCTCCGTTTGAAATGCCAGCCGCGGTTGCGGCCACTGGCGCAGACGCTACGACCGCTTTGTCGAACCGGACATAGCTCGCGTTCGACAATGCCGAACGGTTGTGGTGGCCATCGCTAGGTGTCGCCACTACTGTCCAGCGACCATGGAGGTCGCTATGGCGCAGGTCACATCGCATAGCGGATGTGTTGCTCGAGGGTTCGTGTGTATTCGACATTGTCGAACTCGCAGCTTCGGGATAGGTTTCGGCGTATGCCGGGTCCGATCCAATCGATCGAACGAGCGGCGGCCGTCCTGCAGCTGCTCGCTCGGGGTTCCGGCCGCCTCGGGGTCGGTGAGATCGCGGGTGCGCTCGATCTGGCCAAGCCGACCGCGCACGGCATTCTGCGTACGCTGCAGGGTGTCGGATTCGTCGAACAGGATCAGGCCAGCGGCAAGTACCAGCTCGGTGCGGCCGTCTTGCATCTCGGGACCAGCTATCTCGATAACAACGAGCTGCGCTCGCGGGCGATCAACTGGGCCGATGCCTTGGCCGCGCGCACGGGTGAGTCGGTGCGAATCGGCGCGGCGGCGGAAGCAGATGTGGTGGTCGTGCACCATGTCTTCCGCCCGGACAATACCGAGCAGGCGCTCGAGGTCGGGGAACTGCTCCCGCCGCATGCGACCGCGCTCGGCAAGGTGCTGCTCGCTTATGACGCCGAGCTGGCCGCCGCGGTCCGCGCCGGTGAGTTGGCGCGGCTCACCCGGCGCACGATCGTCGACCGGGCGGCGCTCACCCGGGCGCTCGCGGCGGTTCGGCAGGCCGGATGGGCCGGAGAGACCGAGGAGTTCCGGTCCGGCGTCGCCGCTATCGCGGCGCCGATCCGCGCGCACGGCGGGCTGGTGGTCGGCGCCATCGGGATCAGCGGGCGGGTCGACCGGCTCTGTGATCCGCAGCTGCGGCATCGGCCGACGCTGGTCGGCCTGGTGCGCGACGCCGCGTACGCGGTATCGCGCGATCTCGGTGCCGTGCACTGAGTTTCGCTGAACTCGATCCGAATCACGCTCCACCGAACCGAATTTTCATCCGATAGGAAGCAGGCGATGTCGCAACGCTATGTGCTGGCGATCGACCAGGGCACCACCTCGACCAGGTGCATCCTGTTCGATCAGCGTGCCCGCCTGGCCGGTGTCGCCCAGCGCGTACATCAGCAGTACTACCCGCGTCCGGGCTGGGTCGAACAGGACGCGATGGAGATCTGGCGCAATGTCGAGCGGATCGTCCCGCAGGCATTGCGGGATTCGGGTATCGCCGCCGAACAGGTTGTGGCCCTCGGCATCGCCAATCAGCGCGAAACCACGGTGGTCTGGGATCGGCGCACCGGCGTGCCGATCGGGCGAGCGATCGTCTGGCAGGATATGCGCTCCGATGACCTGGTGCGCGAATTCGCCAGTAGGCCGGGGGCGGACCGGATCCGCGAATTGTGCGGTCTGCCGCTTGCGGGTTATTTCGCCGCGCCGCGCCTGCGTTGGCTGCTGGATACCATTCCGGGACTGCGGGATCGGGCCGAGCGCGGCGACGTGCTGTTCGGCACCATGGAGACCTGGCTGATCTGGAATCTGACCGGCGGTGCGGACGCAGGTGTGCATCGCACCGACGTCACCAATGCCAGCCGCACATTGTTGATGAATCTCACCACGCTCGCCTGGGATCGGGAACTACTGGAATTCTTCGGAATTCCCGCCGCGATGCTGCCGACCATTCAGCCCTCGACCGCGTCCTACGGGACGACCAGCCGCGTGGTGCCCGGCATCCGGATCGCCGCCGCGCTCGGCGACCAGCACGCCGCGCTATTCGGCCAAACCTGTTTCGCCCGTGGGGAAACCAAATGCACCTACGGCACCGGCGGCTTTCTGATGATGAATACCGGGCGGGAACTGGTGCAGTCCTCGCACGGTCTGCTCACCACGATCGGCTATCAGATCGAGCCCGAACCGGTGTACGCGCTGGAGGGGCCGATCGCGGTCGCCGGATCGCTGGTGCAGTGGGTGCGCGACAATATCGGCCTGGTGTCGAGTGCGCCCGAAATCGAAACCCTCGCTCGCACAGTCGAAGACAATGGCGGCTGTTATATCGTGCCCGCCTTCTCCGGGCTGTACGCGCCGCATTGGCGCAGCGATGCGCGGGGGCTCGTCATCGGCCTTACTTCCTATATCACCAAGGGTCACCTCGCCCGCGCCGTGCTGGAGGCGACCGCCTGGCAGACCCGCGAAGTCGTCGACGCCATGAACGCCGACTCCGGCCTGCACGCCCGCACCTTGCGCGTCGACGGCGGCATGACCTCCGACAACCTGCTCATGCAGATAGTCGCCGACGTCCTCGACATCCCCGTCATGCGTCCCTTCGTCGCCGAAACCGTCTCCCTCGGAGCCGCTTACGCCGCCGGTCTCGCCGTCGGCTACTGGCCGGATCTGGAAGGTCTGCGCAGCAACTGGCGCCTGGCGGGCCAATGGGTCCCGCATATGGACCCGATCCACCGCGCCGATGAATACGACAACTGGAAGCGCGCGGTAGCCCTCACCTTCGGTTGGGCCCAGTCGAAACGAGCGGCGGGCCCCACTCACTGAATCTCGGGTCTCGGTGCGCCGTCGGGGTCGCATCCGAGTCCGGCCCGGTCGCGATAGGTGGACGCCTTCACCGTCGAGGTCGCTCGCATCGATGTCCGTCGTTTCCGCGACGCCCTGGTCGCGGATCAGCGAGTCCGCGAACACCTTGTCGGCGGATCTGTCACCGAATCCGGCACTCTGGTCTTGGTCGCCGATATCGCCGATATCGACCTGACCCAGCGCTTCGTCACCGCATTGGGCGGCACCTGGGACGCCGCCAGCATCCACTACGGTGACCGCGAGTTCGTCGGATAGCCCGGTCGGCACGCCCCGACGCAGTCGGCGCAAACCTGAATCGCGCTTTAGACTTCGGCGGTGCGAACTTCGGTGCGACCGGCCGTCCTGGGTCTGATCAGTGCGATGCTCGTGATGGCTGTCGGGTCGACCCCGGCGGCCGTCGCGCAAGCGGTCGACCCGGCGGTCTGTGGCACACCGCTCTCACCGGATGAGCTGGACACCATCGCCCGGCTCTCCGACACCGGCACGCTGGCCGGAGATGCGTTGCAGCGGTTGACGATCGCGGTGGCGCGCCATCATGAGATCACCGACATCCTGGTCGCGCACCGGGATCGGCGCGGGCTGTTCCCACTCGGGCTCGACGGTGTCGAGCAGTCGGCGGTGATGCCATTGCAGCGCGATCCCGCCGCCTTTCGGGATCGGGAGTACGCGCATGCGATCAGCCTCGAACTACTGGGGCGATTCCTGAAGAACCTGCACGCGGCCTTTACCGGCGCATCCGTAGAGCCGCACTGGGCGCGGTATTTCGAGCTGGCCCAACGGTGTGACGTATCGCCCGCCCGAGTCGCGATGGCAGGCTACAACGCGCATTTGACCGTGGATCTCGCGTATTCGGTGGCGTCGGTGGGCAGTAAGCCCGACAACGCGCCCGACTACTTCAAGATCGTCGATGCCATCGCGTCATCCGGTCAGGTGATCGTCGATCGGACCAAGGAGATCTACAACGGGGATCTCGGTCCGCTGTGGCGGTTCTATTTCGTCGGTGAGGGCCTGGACCTGCTGCTCGGTGCGGGGGTCGCGACCGGTCCGCTGCTGCGGGCCGCGGATCTCGGGTACAACGTGGTGATCTACGGCAACGGGCTGGCGCTGGAGGATCCCGGACTGCACGATGCGACCGCGGCGGAAATCGGGCTGCTCAGCGATTCCGTCGATGCCGCACTGGATGTGTTGACGCTGCTCAGAGGTTTGTGAGACACCTAGGCTGTACGGCACTGGTGGCAGGGCAAGGAGTCGCGGTGGGCACATCACTGGTCAAGGGACAGAACGGCCCGCTTGCGGTGTCGAATGTCGTTGTCTCGGTGCGATCGGCGGCAGCGGTCGATGTTTCGGCGCTATTGGTCAACGATGCGGGCCGGGTACGTACCGATGCCGACTTCGTCTTCTTCAACCAACCGTGTGCGCCGGGTGTCGAGTTGCGGTCGGGAACGCCTGCGGCGCTGGTCGTTTCCATGGCCGAGGTAGCGGCGGAAATCGATCGAATTCGGGTCGTCATCACGCTGGACGATGTCACGGCAACTTTCGGGCAATTCGCACCACCGGTTGCCACCATCGCCGCCGGATCCGGAAACATCCTGTACGAGTACGTGATCGATGGACTCGGCACCGAATCGGTCCTCATCGCAGTGGAACTCTATCGGCGTAATTCCGACTGGAAGATCCGCGCGGTCGGGCAGGGCTATGCGGGTGGGTTCGCCGCGCTGGTCACCGATCACGGGGTGAGCGTCGACGATGAACCCGCGCCGGTCGCATCCACAGCCGTTGCGCCGTCGGGATTTCCAGCGCCTCCTGCCCCGCTCGCGCCTCCCACACCTACGGCCACTACCCCCGAGGTCCGCACCGTACCCGGCGAGGCCGCACTCTCCTTCGACAAGCGCGCCACCCTCGACCTGCGCAAACGCGAAGTCGCCAAGGTCCTGATCACCAAGAACGCCTTCGGGATTCGTGCCCGAGTCGTTCTGGTCATCGATAAGACCCTCAGCATGAGCAGGCAATACAGCAGACAGGTCGTGCACCGCGTCGTGCAGCGGATGATCCCGGTGGCGACCCAACTCGACGAGGACGGCACTCTGGAGGCCTACCTCTACGCCCTGTCCTTCGTGAAACTGCCCGATATCACCGTCGAACACGGCGACGCATGGGCCCAGACCTTCCTGCACCTCACCGGCATCCACCAGGGCATCGACTACGCCCGAATCGGCGGCCGCAATGACGAACTGCCGATCATGGGCGACATCATCGCCTCACTGCGCCCTGGTGGCACCCCGACCCTGGTGCTGTTCTTCACCGACGGCGGCTTCGCCAAGAAACGCGAAATCACCGCACTCATGCGCGATGCGTCTCGGCTGCCCGCCTTCTGGCAGTTCGTCGGCCTCGGCAGGGCCAACTACGGCCTGCTGCGGACCCTCGACGAAATGTCGGATCGTGTCGTGGACAATGCGGGCTTCTTCGCCCTCGACGACATCGACCAGGTGGACGACGCACAGCTCTACGCCCGCTTGCTCGGTGAGTTCCCGGACTGGCTGCGCGCCGCAACTCGGGCGGGCATCATCGGCTGAGCCCTTCGGCGTACCGAAAGACGCTCGCGCGCAACTGTCGACGCGTGCTCAGCCGATAACGGCGTTCATGATGGTGCCGGCGCTGGTGGCGACCACGCCGCCGATCATGGCTCCGGCCACCATCTTCGGCGATTCGAGCCCGCCGCCGGTCCATTTCTCCCAGGCGAAGCGGCCACCGGCGTAGATGATGGCGGTGATGCCAGCGAGCAGCACGAACCAGGTCAGATAGCGGACCATCTGGAGGAACTTGTCGGACACCGGTGGGGCCTCGGGGGTGGGATTGCCGATCTGCGCCCAAGTGTCGTAAACGGTGGCCAGGATCATTTCGGATTGCTCATTCTGGATGCGGGACAAGGGTGTAATTCGCTCACCGAGGATGGTATCGGTTTCTCGGCGACCGCGCAGTCACGTCTTTCCGACCTTGCCAGACCACATCACGATGGGATGATGGAAAGTGCGTGATGGTCGAGGAGTACACGATGAGCATCATCCTGATGTCGATCGGCGACGCCTGTGCCACGCTCGCGCAGATCCAGAATCCCTCGCCGCAAGCTCCGCCCCTTTCGGACAAGGTGCTGCAGCTGGTGCGCTATCTGACCTGGTTCGCCGTGCTGTCCGGAATAGTGAGCATCATCTATGCCGGTGGCCGCTTCGCCTGGGAGAAATGGACCGGCGGCGCGTTGGAATCGCCGAAGATGGTGGCGGGAGCCATGATCGGCGGTGTGGTCGCCACCAGCGCGGGCACCATCATGAATTCGATTCTCGGCACCGGCTGATCGCGGCACGGCGCTGGACCGCCGCCTGCCCGATATATGGCAAATCTGTGGCTATACTCCGGCTGATCTCTCGAAGTTGTCCGACCTGATCGGGAAAGTAGGGAGAAGGCCATGACCCAGGTGTCGCGGCGATCTGTGCTGCTGGCCGGTGCCGTCGCGGGCACGGGCCTGGCCGCGTGCGGCAAATCGACCGATTCCGGGGGTGGCGGCGGCTCCGATGATGCGTCGCCGGCCGCTTCGCGTTCGATCGCGACCGCCGCCTATATCTTCGGCTATCCACTGATGCTCATCGATGCCACGCTGCAGACGAATACCGCGGCCGTGCCTGCGAATCGAATCGCCGCCTTCGGCTCGATCGATCCGACGATGAACTCGGTGGTCATGCCGAATGTCGACACCCTTTATGCGTCAGCCTGGCTCGATCTGCGTGCCGAACCGGTGGTGCTACAGGTTCCGGAGATGGACGGCGACCGGTACTGGCTGATGCAGATCATGGACGCCTGGACCAATACGACACACAATCCGAGCAGTGTGGCACCCCAGGCGAAGAATGGGCATACCGCGCCGTACACCTATGTGATCACCGGCCCCGATTGGTCGGGCCCGCTCCCGGACGACCTGACTCCGCTGGCGATGCCCACCGCGACCGCATGGTTGATCGGTCGCATCGAACTGCGCGATCAGGCCGATCTCGCCGCCGCCGAGAGATTGCAGCATCAGGTGTTCATGGCGCCGCTGAGCGCCTGGCAGCGCGGTGAACGACCGATCCCGGAGATCGATCCGAATATGGTGGCCCCGATCTCGGCGCCGCAGCAGGTCGCGCGGATGGACGGACGCGCCTTCTTCGATCGGCTCTGCGAACTGATGCGCACCAATCCGCCAGCTGCCGCCGATATCCCTGCCCTGCGGCGCTTTTCGACGATCGGCATCCGGCCCGGCGGCTCGCTGGACGGTACTGCGGCCGCGGATCTCGATGCCGCCGTCGCGGCGGGCCAATTGCAGATTCCGGACTACGCCAATCCCGAGGCCAGACATGAGAACGGTTGGGATATCGCGACCAACCTCGGTACCTATGGCACCGACTACGCGTTGCGCGCCTCCACCGCGTGGACCGCGCTCGGCGCGAATCTGCCCAAGGATGTCGTCTATCCGGAGATCAGCGCGAATGCGGGGGAGCAGGGCGCGCCGCGTCGGTACCGGCTGCACTTCGCCGCCGGGCAGACCCCGCCCGCGCGCGCCTTCTGGTCGCTGACCGCCTATACCGCGCAGCGCTTTCTGGTGCCGAATGCGGCGGGCATCTTCTCGGTCGGCCACCAGCGTCCGGTCGTCACGCTGCCCGACGGTGCGCTGGAACTGGCCATCCAGGCCGAGGATCCGGGAGATGAAGTGCCACATGGCAATTGGCTGCCGATTCCGGACTCAGGGACGTTTCGGCTCGCGCTGCGCCTCTATGTTCCCGAGGGCCGAGCGCTCGACGGCGGCTGGAAACCACCGAGTTTGACCCGAGTCGGATGACCGAGGAGAGCCATGGATAACTGCGGTGCCATCCTTGCCCCGGCGCAGATCTCGCGTCGGACGGTCCTCGGGCTCGCCGCCGGTATCGGACTGGCCGCCTGCGGGAAATCCTCGGACAAGTCCGAGTCGACCTCGCCGGCCTCCGGCGATGTCGAGGCCATCGCCAAGGACGCCTATGTCTTCGGCTATCCGCTGGTGGTGATGGACGTCACTCGGGCTGCGGCCGAAGCGATCGCCCCGGTCAATACCTTCCAGCACGCCACCGCGCTGCCGACACCGGAGCGCCGCGATGTGGTGCGACACAACCTGGATACCCTGTATTCGACGGCGTGGCTGGATGTTTCGGCGGAGCCGATGGTATTGCAGGTGCCCGCGATCGATCCGGGCCGCTACTGGCTGATGCAGGTGCTCGATGCCTGGTCGAATACCGTGCACGATCCGAGTAGTGTTCGGCCGCAGGTGACCTCGGGTGGCCCACCCTTCACCTATCTCCTCACCGGTCCGAAGTGGTTGGGCACGGTGCCCGATGCCATGATCGAGCTGTCGGTGCCGACACCGACAGCGTGGTTGCTCGGGCGGATTCAGGTCAACGGTTCCGATGACATCGCTGCCGTTACGGCACTACAGCAACAGCTGAGACTGGTGCCGCTCAGCGCATGGGCCTCAAGCAAGGACACGCCGTCGCGCTCGACCCCGACCCCGACGGGCCCCACAGTGGTCCCGCCGCCGAAGCAGGTGCTCGATATGGACGCGGCGACATTCTTCACCCGAATGTGCGCCGTCATGGCGGTGAATCCGCCACGTTCGGAGGATGAACCGGCGCTGCAACGCTTCGCCGCCATCGGCATTCGGCCGGGCGGCAGCGTCCACGGCATCTCGAACGATCAGCTGACCGCGGCGGCCGATGCGGCGAAGAAGGAGATTCCGGCCTACACCGACCCGACCATGGTGAACGAGAACGGATGGCGCTTCAATCCCGGAGTCGGCACCTACGGCACCGACTATCTGCTGCGGGCCAATATCGCGTGGGTCGGCTTGGGGGCCAACCTGTCGCGGGACGCGATCTACCCGGGCATGCTCGGCAAGGCCGACCGCAATGGCACGCCCACCAAATTTCGGCTGCACTTCCCACCGGGACAACTCCCACCGGTCGATGCGTTCTGGTCGCTGACCGCCTACGACGCCGACGGTTACCTGGTACCGAATGCGGCGAATATCTACGCGATCGGACATCGGGCTCCGGTGGTGGCCAATTCGGACGGTTCGGTCGATCTCGCTGTGCAGTATGAGGATCCGGGTGCCAGCGTGCCCACGGGCAACTGGCTGCCCATTCCGGCAGCGGGCCAGTTCTCGCTCGTCATGCGGCTCTATGCGCCGAGAGATGCTGCCATCAGCGCGCATTGGCGGCCGCCGGTGCTGACGGTCGCGGCGTAGGAGGCCAGACATCATGGGCCGCTTGGTTTTCCCGATTTCGGTCGCCGCCGTTGCGGTGCTGGTATTCGCCGCGCCGAGTGCTGTGGCGGATGCGATAGGTGATGAGACTTTGGGCGTGCCGCCGCGCACGTCATTCTCGTTCCGTTCGGTGGTTCCGGGTATCGAGTGGGGCACTGCGAACGAATACGAATCGCGCACGGGATTGTCGCTGGTCAAGCTCTATATGGTCGACTACGCGCTGCACCACGGCGACGGCAGCGTGGCGGATCTGGCATTGGCCGAGCGGATGATCCGCTACTCCGACGACTCGGCGGCCGATGCCATGGGCGCCAAGTATCCGCAGGCGATCGACGCCATCGCCGCGGAGTACCACTTGACCGGCACCAAATCGGGTGCCGTCTGGGGTATGTCGTACACCAGCACCGCCGATGTGGCCAGCTTCCTGGCGGCCAAACAGCGCACCGAACCCGGCTCCCCGATCTTCGATTGGATGGCCGCGGCGGGCGAGCAGGCCACCGACGGCACCTCCCAGGATTGGGGGACCGCGCGGCTGCCGGGGGTCATGGGCAGCAAATGGGGCTGGTCCGATAGCGGGCCGCTCGAGGTGGCCTCGGCGTCGTTCGGCGCGGGTTTCGCCGTCGCGGCCCATACCCGCGGCACACCCCAGGACCAGACGGCCGATCTCGAGGCGGTCGTGCCGCGGCTGCTACAGGATCTGCTCGCGCGCGTGTTCCGGTAGTCAGTCCTCGCCGTCCCAGGTCCAGTGCGGCACCGCGCGGATCGGGTGCAGTTCGTCATCGGATTTGGCGTGCGAATTCTGTTGTGCCACCTGCGCGCCGAACTCGGCATGTTCGCGCACCGCGTCCCGGAAGGCCGGATCATCGAGCAGGCCCGCCTCTTCGAACGCTGCCACGTACAGCTGGGCGAATCGGTCGCGTTGTTCGTCGGTGATCTCGAGGCCGCGATGCACGGCGATGATGTAGTCGAAGCCGAGGTCGCGGGTGAAACGGTCCGGCCCACCGAAGGATTCGGCGGTGAACCAGGTGAGGTGGTCGACGTGGGTCGGGCGGCGTTCGGTGAACTGGGTTTTCAGCACCGGATCGGCCAGCACCTTGTCGTAGAAGGCTGCTTCGACGCGATGCAATGGCTCGTCGCCACCGGCGTGCTCGTACAGGCTGGGCATGGGGACCTCCGAACAGGGAGTCGAACCGGTCGAGTCCCATTACAGGCCGTCCTCGGCGGCGCGTCCACCGTTTCGCGATAAGCGATCAAAGAGAGGGCTATAGCCGATTGCTATTTATATGTCGCGTGAATGGGTAGCAACCGCAGATTCAGTTAACAGGTTTTACTAAACACTGTTCACAAGGCCTGGTTGTGTGGTTCTATCTCCCCAGGAACCTGTTCCACACAGTTTTTGCCCGCCCCGCCGGCTCCGCCGGCTGCCATCCCGAGCGTTGTGAGGTCTGCACTCCACGTCAGACCGGTAGGAGATAGCCGTGACCACGCCAGCGATTCCCGCAGGATTCGACTTCACCGACCCCGATCTGCTCGCCACCCGCCTGCCCATCCGCGAATTCGCCGAGTTGCGTCGGACCGCGCCGGTCTGGTGGTGTGCGCAGTCGGGGCGGGCCAGCGGCTTCGACGACGGCGGCTACTGGGTGGTGTCCAAGCTCGACCACATCAAGGAGATCTCGAAGAATCCGGAGGTGTTCTCCTCGCACGAGAACACCGCGATCATCCGGTTCAACGAGGAAACCACCCGTGAGCAGATCGACATGCTCGGAAATATGCTGCTGCTGAACCAGGATCCGCCGCAGCACACCAAGACCCGCCGCATCATCTCTAAGGGCTTCACCCCGCGTGCGGTGGAGAGCCTGCGCGCGGCGCTCACCGAACGCGCGGCCCGAATTGTGCACGAGGCCAAACGGACCGGCCGCGGCGACTTCGTCGAACAGGTCGCCTGCGAACTGCCGCTACAGGCCATCGCGGAGCTCATCGGCGTGCCACAGGACGATCGCAAGAAGCTGTTCGACTGGACCAACCAGATGATCTCCTACGACGATCCGGAATTCGACGGCAACCACCACGCCGCGACCGCCGAAGTCATGGGCTACGCCTGGAATATGGCCGAGGAACGGCGCAAATGCCCGGCCGATGACATCGTCACCCAGCTGATCAACGCCGATATCAACGGCGAGAATCTGGGTTCGGACGAATTCGCGTTCTTCGTGATCCTGCTGTCGGTCGCGGGCAACGAGACCACCCGCAATTCGATCACCCACGGCATGAAGGCCTTCGTCGACAACCCCGAGCAGTGGGAGCTGTACAAACAACAGCGTCCGCGCACCGCGCCCGACGAGATCGTGCGCTGGGCCACCCCGGTGACCGCATTCCAGCGCACCGCCACCCAGGACACCGAAATCGGCGGGCAGCCGATCGAGCAGGGGCAGCGGGTCGGCCTGTTCTACAGCTCGGCCAATTTCGACGAGGACGGCTTCGAGGATCCGTTCACCTTCAATGTGCTGCGCAACCCCAACCCGCACGTCGGATTCGGCGGCACCGGCACGCATTACTGCGTCGGCGCCAATCTGGCCCGGCTGCAGATCGATCTGATGTTCAACGCCATTGCCGATGTCATGCCGAACCTGCGGCAGGTCTCCGATCCGGTGCGGCTGCGCTCGGGTTGGTTGAACGGGATCAAGCGCTGGGAAGTCGAATACGCTTGAATCCCCTTATGCACAGCTCGAAGCCGCGGGGGCGGGCGCCGGTGGTATCGGATGCGGATATCCGTCGGGTGGCCCGCGCCCTGCTGGTCGACCATGGCCCCGACGCGGTCACGCTGCGGGCCATCGCGCGCGAGCTCGGCATTACCGCGCCCGCGCTGTACCGGTATTACAACTCCCACGAGGACCTGCTGGAGAGCCTGCGCCTGGAGTTCTGTGCCGACCTTGCGTCCGAGCTGTCCGAGCAGATCGCGACGCTGCCCGATGACGGTGCGGTGCAGTTCTTCGCCATCTGCAAGGGTTTCCGGCGCTGGGCGCTGGCGCACACCAGGGAATTCACCCTGGTGTTCGCCTCGCCCGGAGCGGGCCGCGCGCGCATGCTGCGGCGGTTCAATGAGCCGTTCGGGCGGATCTTTCTGGCTGCGACCGGTCGGCTGCTGGCCACCTACGATGTCGTGACGCCGCCGACCGATGTGATTCCGGCCGAGCTGCGCGATGATCTGGTGCTGTTCCAAACCGAGCTGCTGGCAGCGCTTTCGGAGTCCGGGCAGAAATTTCCCGCCGAAAAACTCGATCTCGGCGTGACGTATCTGATGATCCAGATCTGGGCCCGGCTCTACGGGCACGTCACGCTCGAGGTCTTCGGGAACTATCCGATTCCGCTGTCGAATCCGGAGATTCTGTTCGATGCGATGCTGGCGGATCTGGGGCGGACCGCCGGATTGATCAGCGAGTGAGCCGGGACAGCCATTCGGCGTAGCCGATGCCGATCGCCTCGCCGTGCTCGTCGAGACAGAGGGCGCCGGAACGCAGCGCCCGCCCGATCCGGCCCGGGATGGGCACCGGCAGCGGAAACAGCGTGCGGCCGATGTGGTTTCGGTAGATATCGACCAGCTCGGTGATGGTGTGTACGGACGGCCCGGCGATATCGGGGATGCGTCCGGCCGGTCCGTTGTCCACCGCGTCGGCCAGCCGGGTCGCGACGGCGCTGACATCGATCGGCTGCACCTTCGCCGTCGTGTGCGGGGCGATCCGCCACCGTGCTGGCAGCGCCAAGATTTCGGTGACGAGCTCATGGAATTGGCTGGCGCGCAACAGCGTCCACGGAATCTCGCCCGTGGTGATCACCTGTTCCTGGGCCACCTTCGCCTGGTAGTAGGCAATGGGCACCTGATCGCAGCCGACAATGGAGATCTCGACGTGGTGGCCGATGCCCGTCTGCCGCTCGGCCTCGAGTAGCCGACGCACGCCGTCCACCATGACCGATCGGGTCCGGCGGCGGGCGCTCACCGCGTCGACGACGGTATCGCAGCCGTCCAATGCGGATTCCAGTCCGGATCCGGTGGCGAGATCGGCGGCCCGGTGCTCCGTCACGCCAGCTGCCGGTGCGGTCCGGCTCACCACCCGAACCTCATGTCCGCGGGTGCTGAGCTCCCGCACCACGGCGGTCCCCAACACCCCGGTTCCGCCGACTACCGCAACCCGCATGATCGCACTCCCTCCAAACGGCCTTGTTCGGTATGTCGCACGCTACGGCGACACGGTACGCGGCTCAACGTGCTTCATCGCATATGCCTGATTCGCCACACCGGTGTTCCGGTGCGCGCATGCGTGCGGTATCGGCCTGATGGCAGCAGATCCTGCCGGTTGCCCGCGATCGACCCGGATTGCGGCGGCGCGGTCAGATTCGCGCGCCTTTGGCTCGGTTGCAGGCGCGGCAGAGGATCTGCAGGTTGGTCGCGCTGGTCGCGCCGCCGCGGCTGAGCGGGATGATGTGGTCGAATTCGAGATAGTGGCCGTCGCCGCATTCGACGCATTTGCCGCCGTCGCGCTGCCACACTTCGGCCTTGACCTCCTGGGGGATGCTGCGGGTGTCGCGCTGGCCCGGGGTGAGGATCAGGCGTTTGGCGACCCGCAGCGCGCCCTCCAGGGCGGCCGCGACGTAATCCGGATCGTCCACATCGAAGGTGGCGCCACCGCGCGCCGAGGTCGCCGCGATGACCACCGTGCGCTGTTCGACCCGCACCGAAACCACCCGGTTCCACGGCAATTCGGTACCGGTGTCGGCGCCGACGAACCGCAGCTTCTTATTGCTGGCGATCAGCCTGCCATCGGTGAGCCTCGGCCCCCTGGCGAGCTGGCGGACGTGTACCGCGGGCAGATCCAAGTGCACCTTCTCCTCCGGATCCAGGTGCAGACCGGGCGTTCGGACCACCGGCAGATCTCCGCCGCGCAACCTGGACAGGGTGTGGCCGCGATGCATTCGCCTGCGCAGATCCTCGACCAGCGGTCCGCTGAGCGCCAACTCCTCGATCGTGTACTCGAATGCCTCGTATTCGGCCTGCGCTATCTCCCCATCCGCGTAGGCGAAGGCGACAAGTCGCTCCACATAGGTGAGCGCGACATCCCGCAGAGCCGCCCGCCCCAACCCCTCGTCGATCCGCTGATACCGCAGCGACGCCCACAGCTCCGCCCATTCCGCGCCACGCGGCCCGAACGTGGTGAGTACCCGCCAAGCCTGGGTGTGCCAGTGCGTCAGAAATTCATCGATTTCACTCTCGCAGCGTTCACACGGGGCCAGCCCGCCGAACAGCTTGCGCCGTCGGGGATTTCCGCACCGTGCACAGTCGCGTGGGCCGGGTTGCGGGCGCGCACGCATGGCGCTCGTCCATTCGGCTCCGTCCCACCAACGCATACGGGAGGGTTGCTCGGGATCGGAATGCCAGTCCGCGCGTTCGGGATTCGGCGGTGGTGGCAGCGGCGGATCGACTTCGTGGCGTCTGCGATCGAGGTCGACCGGCCGGCTTCGGCCGAGCTGGTCGTCCTGGTCCGAGGGCGTGGGGTGGTGGAGCTGCCGAGGGCGGGCGGCATCGGTCGGTCCGCCCACGGAAACACGATGCCGCGCTGGGGAGGTGGATGATCGGTGCTGCGGAAGGTCCGGCGGGGCCGAGCGCGGGCGGTCCGGTTCCGGCTCGGCGGGATCGTCGACGGTGACCCCGAATTCGGTGACCAGTCCGGGGAGTCCGCTGGCCCAGCCCTGTCCGATCGCGCGAAAGCGCCACTGGCCGTCGCGGCGGTAGAACTCGCCGAACATCATCGCGGCCACCGCATCGGTATCGGTGATATCGAACCGGGCGATCGGTCCGTCGGCAGCTTCGATGGTGAGGGTCAAACCCGTGATATCGCCGAAGGTTCCGTCGTCGATCGATCCCGCGACGACAATGCGCGCCACCTCCGCTTCGGTGCGCGGTAGCGAGACGCTCAGTCGCGCGGTACCCGGCGCGGGCTGCTGATCGAGCGTCACCGCCTGCGACATATGCCGGGGTGCATTGAAGAACACCAGATCCCGATCGGTGCGCACCGCCCCCGCCTCGGCCAGCAACAGCGCATGCGCATCCAACGCATGCTCCGACCGCCATGAAATGACCACGGCAAGAAGGGAAGTCGGTACCGGCGCATTGGCACCTTTGCTCAGTTTCATCGTGCTCGAACTATGCCACGAAGGTCCGACACGCCGAACGTGCCCATCCCTTGGTTCGGCGATGCGAGCGAATAGGCGACTCGGGCGCACCTGTACACAGCGAGCATGCCCGCCATGGCCGCAATACCGCGCCGCTACCCGACCAGCGCAAGCTCGTCGTCAGCAGGGCAATGCCGGGCTGTCGATGGTCGTCCCTTAGTGGTTGTGGAGGTAGCTGTGACGAGCATCGACAAAGGTGTCGGCATCGGACGGATGGTGCGATTCGGCGGACACGAAATCTGCGGTGCGGCCGGATCCGGTCCGGTAGTACCGATACCGACGACTGCTACTCCGGGCTGCACCGCAGCACTGCCATCGAGGCGTCGCGGGTACACCGGATCGACGACCGGCTCGGCCTGCACCCCGAACTCTAGCGGGTGGCTCGCCTCGTACGGCACCCACTGCGCCGCCTCGCCCGCAGCCCGCAGCCCGCAGCCCGCGAGGCAGCAAACCGGCTCGGCCCGTCGCCGGTGGCGTGCTCGTCCAGTAGTCGCGGGCTGGCGTGCCGATCGCACGGCGCGGACCAGCCGTGTGTTTTGCGGGCCGGGCGGCGACACAGACCGATCGGTTGGGGATTTGCGGTCGGAGGTAGTTCGGGTGCGGCAGAGTAGGGGGTATGACTACGCCGAAGCGAGCGGGTCGGAAGGGTTCGACTCCGAAAGTGCCGGTTGGGCGGGTGCCGAGTCCCAGCGACATTCTGGCTGCCGCGCAGTCCGCGGTGGAGACCGCGCAGTCGGCGGCGGTGCAGGCGTTGGATGCCGCGCAACTGACGGCCGGTCATGCTTTCGATGCCGCGGTGCGGCTGCCACCGGCCTCGGCGCAGTTGGCGGCCCAATTACCGGATCTGCTCGAGAACCTCTCGATCGCCGTCGACCGGCTCAATTCCACCATCGATCGCCTCGACCGCACCCTGGCGCTGGCCGACCCGGCCTTGGCCGCCTACGACCGACTGCTGCCCCGCTTGGAGGCAATGATCGGCCTCGGCGAAGACGTCTTCGCCACCCTTGCCAAGCTCCCCGGCGTCTCCCTCCTCGGCCGCCGCCTCACCGGCAGAACCCCCGAGCCCCCGCCCGCCCCCGAACCCCCGAAACGCGGCCGCCGCAGGTAACAGCAGAACCGTTCTCGGGATTCTGCACGCGCGGAGCGGGCGCGAAGCCCGAGCGGGCATGCGGATACGAGACGCCCGAGCCGACATCGTCAACACACCGAACGCAATCGTCCCCGCCGACAGCGCCGCCACCACATCCGGATACAACGGGGCAGGCGCCGCAGGCGCGCCCGGTGCCTGATTCGGCGCAGACTGTCCCGCCGGAGGGGACTGCCCGTCGCATTGCGGGCGCACGGGTGCTCACCGCGGGGTGGCGCGATATGTGGCGGCGGCTTTGAGGAGGGTTTCGTGGTATTCGTCCTCGGGATCCGAATCCAGGACGATGGCGCCACCAGCGCCGATGCGCCAGCGTCCGTCGTGGCGGACGGCGGTGCGGATGACGATATTGAGGTCGGCGGTGCCCGCCAGCCCGAGGAAGCCGATGGTGCCCGAATAGATTCCGCGCGCTTCGGTTTCCAGTTCGTCGATGATCTCCATGGTCCGCAATTTCGGCGCCCCGGTCATCGAGCCGCCGGGAAAACACGCACGGAGACAATCGATGACGTCGACATTCGGACGCAGCGTGCCGCGCACGGTGGAAACCAATTGGTGCATGGTCGTATACGTCTCGGTGGCCATCAATTTCGGCACGTGCACACTGCCGATCTGGCAGACCCGGCCGAGGTCATTGCGCAGCAGATCGACGATCATCAGGTTCTCGGCCCTGGTCTTGGGGCTATCGGCCAGTTCGCGGCGCAACCGCTCGTCCTCGGCGGGGGTGCACCCGCGCGGCGCGGTGCCCTTGATCGGCTTGCTTTCCACGGTCCGGGCCCGATCGACCTTGAGGAAGCGTTCCGGTGAGGAGCAGGCGATCTCGAGATCGTCGAAGCGCAGATATGCCGCGTACGGGGCTGGATTGCAGCGGCGCAGGGTGCGGTAGAAATCGAGGCCATCGGCTTCGGTCGCCACCATGGACGCGCTGTCGGTAATGCAGATTTCGTAGGATTCGCCCGCGTGCAGCCGCTCCTGACAGACGGCGATATCGGCGAGATACCGCTCCCGCCCACGGGTGAAAAGCGGTGCGACGGCGGCGGTATCGGAGAACACCTCGAGCGTCTGCGGATTCACCCACGTCGGCAGGGATTCCAGGATCTCGCGGGTATCGCGCAACCAATCCGCGCCCGCCCGAAGGGCTTCCGGCGCCGGATCGGTGAGCGCGAGCAGATGGGTCCGCCCGGCGACATGGTCGACCACCACGATCCGGTCGGCGAAGATCCACTGCGCGTCCGGCGTCGCGGCGCGATGCGCGGCATTCGCCCCGCAATCGGCCTTCACCTCATAACCCAGATACCCGACGTATCCGCACGCGAAATCGAAAGGGAGATCGGGTAATTCGGTATGCCGCAAATGCAACTGCCCGGCCAGATAGTCGAGAATCCCGCCGGGTACGGTTCGCCGATTGCCGTCCGAGGATTCGACCGTCACCACATTCTCGCCGACCCGATAGCGAATCGCCTCGGCCAGCGGCCCACTCGCATCACCGAGAAAGGAGAACCGATCCAGCCCCGGTTCGATGTGCTCGCTGTCGAGCCAGAATGCGGTGGGGGAGTCACCATATAGCCGAACGAACGCGGCCTCGGTATCGATCGCCCGCTCGATAACCGAATGCCGCAGCTGCCAGGACCGCCGCGATTCCCGGTACTCGTGTCTACCGCCCGACAACGGCTCGGCATGTTCGAACGGCGCGACGATGCTCGACCGAATGCGATGGCCCGCAGTGAGTTTCGCGAAATTGCCGAGCAATGCCGCACCGTATTCGCTGGCTATCGATTCGGGATGGAACTGCACCCCCCACTGCGGTTTGCTCCGATGCCGCACACCCATGATCACGCCATCGGCCGCGACGGCGGTGATCTCGAGACTGTCCGGCAGCGGTCGTTCGGCGGCCAGCGAGTGGTAGCGCACCGCGGTGAAACCTTCGGGGAGCCCGGCGAACAGGTCATTGCCGTCGTGCTCGATGTGATCGAGATATCCGTGCCGCGCGGCGGGCGCGGTGGTCACGATGCCGCCCTCCGCGACGACCAGCGCCTGATGTCCGAGACAGACGCCGAGCAATGGCAGTTCGGTCTCCCGGATCACCGCAGCCGAGATGCCGATATCCCGGGTGACGTCCGGGCGGCCCGGACCGGGGGAGATGACGACATTGTCGAAGCGCTCCAGCCGCAGCTGTCCGACATCGCCGACCTCGTCATTGCGCACGACCGTGGGCTCTTCCCCGTTCACCTCACTGATCAGCTGATACAGGTTGTAGGTGAACGAGTCGTAATTGTCGATCAAGAGCGTGCGCATCGTGCCCAGAACCCTACGCCGCGCCGGTCGAAGCAAACTGTTGTCATCTGCCGTCAGTTCGGCGGACCGTGTGGTGCACAATGTGGGGCATGTCTATTGCGCAACCGGTGGATGTGGATCGAGACGTCGTCGACTTCGCCGTCGTCGGTACCTGGATGGAGGAGCAGGGGCTGCCCGGTGGCGCATTCGAGAATGTGACCGCACTCGGCGGTGGCACGCAGAACATCATGCTGCACTTCGCCCGCGGCGGTCGGGACTATGTGCTGCGCCGCGGCCCGAAGCATCTGCGGGCCAAGAGCAATGACGTGATCCGCCGCGAGGCCAGACTGCTCGGCGCGCTCGATGGCACCGGCGTGCGCGCCCCGAAGGTGATCGCGGCCTGCCCGGACGAATCGGTGCTCGGCGCGGTCTTCTACCTCATGGAGCCCATTACCGGATTCAACCCGCAGAACGAATTGCCGCAATTGCATGCGGGCGATCCGGAGATCCGGCGGCAGATGGGCCTGTCCGCGGTGGAGGCCATCGCCCGTCTCGGCGCCCTCGACTATCAGGCGCTCGGCCTGCAGGATTACGGCAAACCCGACGGCTTCCTGGAACGTCAGGTGCCGCGCTGGCTCGGCGAACTCGAATCATATTCGGCCAATGCGGGTTATCCGGGTCCGGAGATTCCGGGCGTACAGCAGGTCGGGGACTGGCTGGATCGCAATCGCCCCGCACAATGGACGCCCGGCATCCTGCACGGCGACTGTCACCTGGCCAACATGATGTTCTCCTATGACGGTCCGGAAGTGGCCGCGATGGTCGACTGGGAGATGTCGACCATCGGCGACCCGCTGCTCGACCTCGGCTGGCAGATCGCCACCCGTCCGGAGCCCGGCACCACCGGCGCGGCGCTGGTCGGCAAGCTCGGCGCCGTCGGCGGTCTGCCGACACCGGAGGAGATGATCGCGCACTACGGCAAGTTCTCCGACCGCGACCTGAGCAATGCCACCTGGTACACGGTGCTGGCCTGCTTCAAGTTGGGAATCGTGTTGGAGGGCACGCATGCTCGCGCATTCGCGGGAAAGGCGCCCGAGCAGGTCGGTGACTTTCTGCATGCCATCACGCTGGAGCTGTTCGAGCGGGCGCATCGTCTGATGGAATGAGCGGACCGGTTCGCCGCGGTCACCTGTCGGAATCTTGTCGATGACTGGCTGGATTTCTGTCGCTGAAAATATCCAGCCAGCCTAGGGTTGCCGCATGCCTATCGTTCCCGACGTGAAGAACTGGACCTGGGTCCTCGAACGGCCCTGTCCCGAATGTGGATTCGACCCAGCGGCCATCACCTATGCGGCCGTGCCCGGGGTGGCCCGCGAATACGCGGGCCGCCTGGCGGCAACCCTCGAGCGGCCCGACGCCGCCGTGCGCCCGGACGACTCGACCTGGTCGGCGCTCGAATACGCCGCCCATGTTCGCGACGTCTGCCGCATCTTCGTCTACCGCGCGGCCATCGCGGCGCGCACCGAAGCGGTGGATCCGCAGGTCCCCGCCTTCGATGCGAAGGGGCTCGACGCCACCGAGACCGCCGACGGCATCCCGGTGTTCTCGAACTGGGATCAGGACGTGACGGCCATGGCCGATCGATACGACCAGCAGGATCCGAACAGGGTCGCCAGCGAACTGACCGATGCGGCCGATGCGGTCGCGCGCGCCTTCGAATCGGTGTCCGCCGCCGACCTCGACAAACCGGTGCGGCGCAGCGACGGCTCGGTCTTCACCGTCGAATCCCTGGCGTCCTACTTCGTGCACGACGTAATCCACCATGTGCACGACGTGCGCGGCTGAAGTCGGGCAATATCGGAACCGAGCAGCGGTAGGGCCGGATAGAACTGGAACTCGTTCGACGGTCTTGGCAACCCTTGTGGACGAATTTCCGATCCGGTACTAGAACGCGTTACAGTTTTCTCGTACTGTGGGTGCAGTCACATAGAAGCCCGTGCATGCGAGAGGTCGGCAGGAATGAAGACGAAAGGCGCGATCCTGTGGGGGATCGACCAGGAATGGTCGGTGGAGGAGATCGAGGTCGGCGATCCGGTATCCGGTGAGGTTCAGATCCGGATGGAAACCGCCGGTATGTGCCACTCGGATCACCACATCGTGACCGGTGCGACACCGATGCCGGCCTTCCCCGTCATGGGCGGCCACGAGGGCGCGGGCGTGATCACCAAGCTCGGGCCGAACTGCCCCGCCGATCTGCAGGTCGGCGATCACGTGATCCTGTCGTTCATTCCCGCGTGCGGACGCTGTCCGGCGTGTGTGAGCGGCAATATGGCACTGTGCGACCTGGGCGCCGGACTGCTGATGGGCCAGGCCATCAGCGACGGCACCTACCGTATCCAGGCGCGTGGCGAGAACGTCATCCCGATGTGCCTGCTGGGCACCTTCGCGCCGTATATGACGGTGCACCACACCTCGGTCGTCAAGATCGACCCGAGCATTCCCTTCGAGGTCGCCTGCCTCGTCGGCTGCGGTGTCCCCACCGGCTTCGGCTCCTCCACCCACGTCGCCGAGGTCAAGCCGGGCGAGACCGTGGTGATCGCGGGCATCGGCGGTGTCGGCATGAGCGCGCTGCAGGGCGCGGTGCTCTCCGGTGCGTCCAAGGTGGTCGCCATCGACCCGAACCCGTGGAAGCGCGAGCAGGCGCAGAAGTTCGGTGCGACGCACACCTACGAGAGCATGGCCGCCGCGATCATGCCGCTGATGGAGGCCACCGAGGGGCGGATGGCGCAGAAGGTCATCCTCACCATGGGTGAGATGCACGGCGAGTACATCGAGGAGGGGCTGATCCTCACCGCGAAGGCCGGCACCCTGGTCGTCACCTCCATGGGGCGCATGGACGAGAGCGACGTCAAGCTGAACAGCTTCCTGCTGTCCATGCTGCAGAAGACCGTCAAGGGCTGCATCTTCGGCGGTGGCAATGCCCGCCAGGACGCCCCGCACCTGCTTTCGCTGTACAAGTCGGGTCAGCTGAACCTCGACGATATGGTGACCCGCCAGTACTCCCTGGAGCAGATCAACCAGGGCTACCAGGACATGCTGGACGGCAAGAACATTCGCGGCATCATCAAGTACACCGAGGCCGACTGGTAACCGCCCGGGCACCGCTCGGCGAGCCTGGTCGCGACCTGCGTGATCAGCTCGCACGGAACCGGCTTGCCGAGCGGAAATCTCAACGTCCCCTTACCCGCCCGGTACGGCTCGATCGCCCGCTCGAATGCGGTGTCGCCGTCCGGGATCGGGTAGAGGCTGACGTGCCCCTTCCGCTCGGCATCACCCCGGTATCAGGCGGTGCAGCGCAGTAGCGCCTCGCGCAGGTTCCGGCTGCGGACATCGTCGAGGACGGCGAGGCCGAGGCGGTTCATCGCATAGCCGAAGCCGAATCCGGTTGTCGGATCGGCGAATCCGAAGGAGCCGCCGAGGCCGGTGGTGCCGTAGGCGTGCTGGTCGGAGCCGAAGCGGAACGAGCCGCGGGACTTGCGGAAGCCCAGGTGGTAGCGGGATTTGGTGTGCAGCACCAGGTCGTCGGCGGGTACGTCGTCGGCGGCCGGGGCGGCGAGTTGATCGAGCACGCTGTCGTCGATCGGGAGCGCGCCGGTCCGCGCGGCCGCCGCGCCGTACACCTTGGCCAGTGACCGGGCATTGCCGACACCATTGGAACCCGGCATCTCGAGTTCGAGGAGTTCGCGCCGGCTCGCGCGCGCCGGCGCGCCGATGCGCGGATTGGTCAGCGCCGCATGGGAAAGCCCGCGTTTGGCGAAGATCTCGGCACCGATCCGCACCGGAATATCGCGCTCGTAGCGCAGGATGTCCATGCCCTCGGTGGCCGACAGGGTGGCGATCCGGTCCATGCTCTGCTCGGCAGGCAGCCCGATGAAGAAATCCAGATCGAGCGGCGCGGCGATCTCCTCGGCGAAAATCCGCCCGAGCGTGCGGTGTTCGGGATCCACGCGCCGCACCAACTCGCCCTGGTACAGGCCGAGGGTGATCGCGTGATAGCCGTGTCGCGTCCCCGGCCGCCACGCGGGCCGCTGGGCGGCGAGAATCGTTGCGAGACCATCGAGATCGGCGATCTGGGGCAGTCGCACCACGCTGTCGAGCCCCGACAGTCCGGCCTGATGATCGATCAGCTGACGCACCGTGACCACGCCCTTGTCCTGCGCGGCGAACTCCGGCCAGTACTTCGCGACCGGCTCGTCGTAGTCCAGCAGCCCCTTCGATACCGCCCGGGCGACCACGAAGGCGGCCATGCCCTTGGTCGAGGAGAAGACCGGAACGATCGTGTCGCGCTCCCACGGCAGCGTCGCGTGTCGGTCGCGATGGCCCGCCCATAGATCCACCACGGGGCGCTCGCCCGCGTAAACGGCCACGGCGGCGCCGATTTCACCGTGCTGAGTGAAGTTGCGGCGGAAGGCGTCGGCGACGGGGCCGAATCCGGCCGCCACCTCGCCGTGGACGGTGGGCTGTGTGCTCATGATCAGTTGATGGTACCGGCGGTACCGAGTTTCGGGTGAGGAAGGTGCGGGGCCGCCCGGTCCCGGCGTCTCGTAGGCTCGATTCGTGCGTGCACTCGAGCAGATCAGGGATTGGCCGGTTCGGCATGCGGCGGCGGGTGTCGTCACCCGGGACGGCGAGCGGATGGCGGGCGATGTGGAGCGGGTTTTCCCGCTCGCCTCCGTGACCAAGCCGCTGGTCGCCTACGCGGTGCTGGTCGCGGTGGAGGAGGGGGCGATCGAACTCGATCAGCCCGCGGGCCCACCGGGAGCTACCGTCCGGCATCTGCTGGCGCACACCTCCGGCATCGCCTTCGATACCACCGATATCCTCGCCGCCCCCGGCACGCGACGGATCTACTCCAGTGCGGGTTTCGAAGTGCTCGCGGCTTTCGTCGCCGAGCAGACGGGTATCGCATTCCCGGACTACCTGCAGGAGGCGGTATTCGAGCCACTCGGAATGAAAGCCTCGGTGCTGACCGGTTCGGCCGGGCATGCGGGCCGGTCCACGGCGGCGGATCTGGCCCGCTTCGCCGCGGAACTGCTGGATCCCCAGCTGGTTTCGGCGCCGATGCACGCCGCGGCCACCTCGGTCCAGTTTCCCGGGCTCAACGGTGTGCTGCCCGGTTACGGATCGCAGCGTCCCAACGACTGGGGGCTGGGATTCGAGATTCGCGACGGGAAATCCCCGCATTGGACCGGCGGGGCGAATTCCGCAGGTACCTATGGCCATTTCGGGCAGTCCGGAACATTTCTGTGGATCGATCCCGAATTAGGGGTGGCGAGTATCGCTTTGAGCGACGAGAATTTCGGCGACTGGGCACGGGAGGCTTGGCCCGTCTTTTCCGATGCGGTGATCGCCGAGGTGATCCTCGCTCGGAACTCTGTTCCGAAGTAACAGATCGGATACGCCTCCGAAGTAACACGTGTAACTCGGGACACTCCAGTACACTCAGGCAACGCCAGGTTCGACGGGTCGTTGGGGAAGACGTTCCTCGTCGAAGCTGGAGGTGTCAGACGTGCGCGCATCGGGTCAGTTCGCGGACGCGACGGCGGGTGTGGTCTATATCCACTCATCGCCAGCCGCGCTGTGCCCGCATATCGAATGGGCACTCACCTCGGCACTGGGCTCACCCGCGAAACTGCGCTGGACCGCCCAGCCCGCCGACGGCCAGCTCCGTGCGACCACCGACTGGATCGGCCCGGTGGGTACCGCATCGCGAATTGCCCAATCCTTGCGGTCCTGGAATGTGCTGCGCTTCGAGGTCACCGAGGACCCCAGTGACGGTGTGGACGGCGAACGCTACAGCTTCGTCCCCACGCTCGGCCTCTGGCACGGTTCCACCTCGGCCAACGGCGATGTGACCATCGGCGAAATGCGCCTGCGCGCCATGCTGCAAGCCAACCGCGAACTCGGCAACTACACCGGCTACGACCTGGCTACCGAACTCGACCGAGCCCTTGGCACCGCCTGGGACGAAGATCTCGAAATCTACCGCTACGGAACCGAATCCGGTGCGGAGGTCACTTGGCTGCGCCGCGATGTCGGCTGATCAGCATCGCTGATCGCCGAGATGCCCGCGCTCTCCGGAGCGCGGGCATTCCGATCCGGAATCCGCCCGCGCTGCGGCCCGCGGCGCTCGAACCTGCCGGATACTGATCCGCTCGCATCCGTCGAGAACGGCCTATTGCGCCCGACGCAAGGCCGCCTCAACGGGGAACTCGCTCGGCTGGCCGGTACCGGTGGTGATCAGATCGCGCAGGCTTTCATTGATGTAGAAGCTCCAGCCGGTCGAGCAGGCGTCGAAGCATTCGAATTCCGGGACCAGACCGATATGGGTGAAGCGGAGTTCGGTCTTGCCGTCCTTGTCGGAGATGTCGAAGTGGATCTCGGTGCCGTTCCATTCGGTCTTGTCCTCGACGAATTCGAGGCGGTTGTCGACGGCGAGCCAGACGACCTTCTCATTCGGCACGACCTCGATCAACCGCATCTCGCTGCGGTGGACGCCGGGGACGGTGAAGATGAACTCGTCGCCGAACCGTTCGGTACCGCCTTCGACCGCCCGCGACCACCAGCCGCGGACATCGGTCACGGCATTGAAGACCTGCTCCGGTGTCCGGTCCACCGAAATCGTCGTGCTGAAGCTTTCGCCAGTCATCGTTTTCTCCTGCTTTCGCGTGTTGAGAGCTATATTCAACCAATCGGTTGAATGTTGTGGATCGACGGTAACACGCGCGGGCGCGATCCCGCTATAGCCACTTCCGCGCGCACCACGGCATCACGACGAATGTCCTCGCGTCCCGCCCGACGTCGTATGCGGTGGCTGTCTGTCGGACATCAGTAGCCCCACCTGCGGCGAAGTCCGCGTTCCGGCTGAAGGGCTGATCCATCCCGGTCCGGGCATGCCGCAGCTCGTATGTTGACGCGCGCGACGTAAGTGGTTCCAAACGGCGATGCTGGTGGCAGACTCCGCTGCGTGGGCGATGCCACGGCACCGGTTGTGTGGCAAGCGGATTCGAGTGCAGACCCCGAACGCCGTGGATGCGCACCGTACTCTGCCCTTCCTGACAGCTTCAGGATTCGTGGTCATGCCGCGGTTTTCGCCGAATGGTTCGACGGACGAACGTGAGATCGAGTGTCGGACGGCCGGTTACCACGATTCGATCAGTGGGACATTATGTTCGTGCCGCCGCCATTCCTCGGTGAGGCGACCGAGTCGGTCCGGGGCGGCGATGCCGCGTACGCCTGCGATCTTGTCGTCACGGATCTCCAGGATCACCACGCCGACGACCCGGTCGTCGAGCGTGGCGAGCATGGCCGGACAGCCGTTGACGACGACGGCATGGATCGTCGGCGAGCCACCGGCGAGTCTCCGCTTGGCCGGAGACGACTTGAAGCCGACCCGCACCGCGCTGGCGATCCGCTCCGGGGTCGAGTACCGGATCAGCTTCTCGGCCAGGCCCAGCCCGGCGCTGTCGGAGATGCCGGTCGCGTCGTCGGTCAGCAGTGCAACCAGCCGTTCGGTCCGGCCCGACGAGGCGGCAGCGACGAACGCCTCGACGATTCGACGCGCGGAGGAATGGTCGATGTCAGTGCCGTTGCCAGCGGCGGCGATTCGACGCCGGGCTCGGTGGGCGTGTTGCTGACTCCCGGACTCGGTGATGCCGAGGATCTCGGCTATCTCGGCGTGGCTGTAGGCGAAGGCCTCGCGCAGCACGTAAACGGCCCGTTCGACCGGCGACAGACGCTCCATGAGCGTCAGCACCGCCAGGGTCACCGATTCGCGCTGCTCGACGGTGTCGGCCGGGCCCAGCATCGGGTCGCCGTCGAGAAGCGGTTCGGGCATCCAGGCGCCGACCGCGCGTTCGCGTCGCACCTTCGCCGAACGGAGCCGGTCGAGCGCCAGGTTGGTGACGATCTTGGTCAGCCATGCCTCGGGCACCTCGACGTACTCCCGGTCGGCGGCCTGCCACCGCAGGAACGCGTCCTGCACCGTGTCCTCGGCGTCGGCGGCCGAGCCGAGCAGACGGTAGGCGAGCGAGGCCAGCCGATTCCGGCTGGCCTCGAACCGCGCCACGGTGGCGGTGTCCATGAGCACGACCCTATGCGCCGACCATGTCGGGCGAGTGCTCCCGGGTAGTGGCCGAGCGGTACTTGTGACTCGGCCTTCCGAAGGTCGGGCGGCTGACGGCCCAGCCGCTGGTGGCCACGATGGCCGACTTGACTCGCGCCGCCGACCGGCCGCAGAGGGCCCCGGACTTCGAGTGAGCGTCATCGTCGACCAGCTGGAAGATGCCGTCCTTGCGTCCGAGGCTGATGTGGTTGCCGAAATACGTCAGTGCGGTCGCCTTGATCTTGCGCCCGGTCAGGTCCCCGATGATCGCGGCCGTCGCCTGTATGCCGGTATATCCCGCGGAAGCGCAGGACATCGGCATCGGCCGACCGTTGTCGCCGATGACGAAGGCGCTGTCACCGGCAGCGTAGACATCCGGGTGCGAGACCGACCGCATCTGACGGTCGACCATGATCTGGCCGTTGGGTACCACCTCGAGGCCGCTGGCGGCGGCAATCGGGTGGACGGCGAAGCCGGCGGTCCACACGGTCGCGTCGGATGCGAAAGCGGTGCCGTCGGCAGCGACCGCCGCCGCCTCCTCGACGCGCTCGATGGTGGTGTACTCATGGACCGTGATACCGAACCGGTCGAAGGCGCGCAGCAGGTGTCGGCGGGCCTTCGTGCCCAGCCAGCCGCCCAGTTCGCCGCTGGTGGCGAGGCTGACCCGAAGTCCCGGACGGGCTTCGGCGATCTCGGTGGCGGTCTCGATCGCGGTCAGGTTGCCGCCGACTACCAGCACCTTCCCTTTCTCGCCCAGCTCGTCCAAGCGTGCGCGCAGGCGCAGCGCGAACGGCCGTCCGGCCACGTGGAAGGCGTGCTCGTCGACGCCCGCGACGCCGTGGTCGGCGGCGGTGCTGCCGAGCGCGTAAAGCAGGGTGTCGTATTCGAGCCGGTCGATGCCCTCGCCGTCCGCGACTGTGACGGTCCGGTGCTCGGGGTCGACGTTGGTTACCTGCGCCAGTCGTAGCCGGATGCCGGTGCCCGCGAACACCTCGGCCAGCGGCCGGTGGCGCAGATCGTGCCCGGCGGCGAGCTGATGCAGGCGCAGCCGCTCGACGAAATCGGGTTCGGCGTTGACGACGGTGATCTCGAAGTCGTCGCGGTGGAGTTGGCGGGCCAGGTATCCGGCGGAGAAGGCTCCGGCGTATCCGGCCCCGAGGACGACGATGCGGTGCTGCATGGTTCGCTCCTGTCTGGTTCGCGTGCTCCCTGAACGAGACAGCCCACGAATTCCTGACAGCATCAGCCAGTGACGTGGATCACCACCGAAGCTCGCTCAGCGGACGCGCCCTGCCCACCCGCGCTGAAGCGCGCCGCGGTCGAGTGGTTCGGAGTGACCATCGGCGTGCGGTCAGCCCAGGCGTGCGATCGGTTCGGCGGCGGTGAGGTCCTGTTCGATGCGTTGGGCGGCGGTCTGGAGGCGCGGAATCAGTTCGGCCCGAATGGATTCGATGCTGCGGCGGGAGGCGTGGGTCGAAATGTTGATTGCCGCGATCACTCCGGTGCGGTCGCGCACGGGGGCCGCGAGCGAACGCAGACCTTCCTCCAACTCCTGGTCGACGATGGAATAGCCCTGTGCGCGAACCTTTTCCAAGGTAGTCCGCAGGATGTTCGGGTCGGTGATGGTGTTCGCGGTCAGCCGGGTCAGCGGAGTGTGTGCCAGATACGCATCGAGTTCGGCCGTGGGAAGTCCGGCCAGCAGCACATGGCCCATGGAGGTGGCGTGGGCGGGGAAGCGCGTGCCGACATTGATGCTGACGGTCATGATCCTGGACGCTGCGACCCGGGCGACGTAGACGATATCGGGACCGTCGAGCACCGATATCGAGCTGGATTCGTGGACGTCGGCGCAGAGCTGTTCGAGGTGCGGCTGCGCCACCTCGGGCAGGGTCATGCTGGACAGATAGGAATAGCCGAGTTCGAGCACCTTGGCGGTGAGCGAGAAGCGTTTGCCGTCGGTGCGGACATAGCCGAGATCGGTGAGCGTCAACAGGAACCGGCGGGCGGCGGCGCGGGTGAGTCCGGTCCGGCGCGCGACATCGGAGAGCGTCAGCTGCGGGTTCTCGGCATCGAATGCCTTGATGACCGCGAGGCCGCGTTCGAGCGATTGGACGTAATGGGTGCCGCGCTGGCCGTCGCCATCGGTACCGCCGGTCGTCATCGTCGTCCTCCTCGACAGGGTGCTACAGCGCGGTGTCGTCCCCGAGTTCGGCGAGTACCTGCTGGGCGATCGCGAATGCGGCATTGGCGGCCGGCACACCCGCGTAGGCGCCGGTGTGCAGCAGTACCTCGGCGATCTCGGTGGCGGTGAGACCGTTGGTGATCGCGGCGCGGACATGCATCGCGATCTCCTCGTGCCGCCCGAGGGCGGTGAGCACCGCAAGGGTAACGCAGCTGCGAGTGCGCCGGTCCAGGCCCTCGCGGGTCCAGATCGAACCCCACACCGCCTCGGTGATGTAATCCTGGAACGGCCTGCTGAATTCGGTGGTCCTGGCAATCGCGCGATCGACGTGAGCGTCGCCGAGCACTTCGCGCCGGACCGCCATGCCGTTCTCGGCTCTGTCGTTCATGACCTTCTCCTTCGGTCAGTGAGAATCAGATCGTTGATCGCCTCCCGCACCTCGGCGCTGGCCGGAGATTCATGAGGTCGCCTCCAGAACAACCGCCAGCCCTTGGCCGACGCCGATACACAATGCGGCGAGTCCCCACCGACTGCCGCCGCGCCGCATTTCGCGGGCGAGCTGGTTGATGACGCGGCCACCCGACGCACCGAGCGGGTGGCCGATCGCGATCGCGCCGCCGTTGACATTGACAATGTCGGGATCCAGGTCCGGCCAGTCGGCAAGGCAGGCAAGCGATTGCGCGGCGAAGGCCTCGTTCAACTCGACCACGCCGAGATCGCCCCAGCCGATTCCGGCCCGCCGCAACGCGATTCGCGCGGCCTCGACCGGTCCGATGCCGAAGACGTCCGGATCCACCCCGGCCGCACCGCGTCCCGCGATCCGGGCCAGCGGCGCGCGGCCGAGCCGATCGGCCATGGCTTCCTCGCCGAGCAGCAGCGCCGAGGCGCCGTCGTTCAATGGTGAGGCGTTTCCGGCGGTGACGGTGCCGTCCGGACGGAACGACGGCTTCAGCCCGGCCAGTGCCTCGACCGAGGTCTGCGCCCGCAGCGATTCGTCGCGGGTGAGTTCGGTGCCGGGGACGGCGACGACATGATCGTCGTAGAACCCGCTGTCCCACGCCTTCGCGGTGAGCCGATGGCTGCGGGCGGCGAATTCGTCCTGCGCGGCGCGCTCGATGCCGTAACGGCCGGCGAGGATTTCGGTGCTCTCACCCAAGGACACCGTCCACTGCGCGGGCATCGCCGGATTCACCAGCCGCCAGCCCAAGGTGGTGGAGTGCAGCGTTTCGTTGCCGACGGGAAATGCCCTTCCCGGCTTCGGCATGACCATGGGCGCGCGGCTCATGGATTCGACGCCACCGACGACAACCGTTGCCGCATCACCGGTTTCGATCATCCGGGCGGCCTGCATCGCGGCGTCCATGCTCGACCCGCACAGCCGGTTCACGGTCGTGCCGGGCACCGAGGTGGGCCAATCGGCCAGCAGCGCCGCCATGCGTGCCACATTCCGATTATCCTCGCCCGCCTGGTTCGCGGCCCCGAAGATGATCTCGTCGACCGTCGTGGGGTCCAGGTCGGTGCGGTCGGCGAGCGCGCGCAGCAGGGATGCGGCGAGGTCATCGGGTCGGGTGCCGCTCAGTGCCCCGCCGTATCGGCCGAATGGGGTGCGAATGCCGTCGTAGAGAAAAGCGCCGCTCATGATGCCGCCCGCATAAATTCCTCCTGTGCGCAATGCGTACAAATGGTTGTTATGCGAACAGCGTAGGTCGAGCCTGGCGGCGGCTCAAATTCGCGCGCCGTCAGAAGGCATAGGGGCCGATGCGTCCCCAGACGACCACGGCGGCCAGCACGAGCAGGACGACGTTCACGCCGGTCGCTGGAAATTCGCGACGTCGCAGGTGCACGACGATGGCGCCGATCATGGCGAGGATCAGTCCGGCCGCCGCCACGGCGGTGAGCGCCGGGACGATATCGAGCGCGCCCGGTGCGATCAGGCCGACCGCCCCGGCGACTTCGACAGCGCCGATCAGGCGGATGGCGGGTGGCGGAAAGTCGTGCACCCAGTCCCCGAGCTTGTCGGCGAGCACATCGATGGGGCGGGTGAGCTTGAACAGTCCCGCGGCGGCGAAGATCGCGGCGAGCAGGGCCTGGAGGATCCAGAGGACGGCGTTCATGGCTGTTTCCTAGGTTGCGGGTTGTGCGCCGCGGATGCGGTCGATGACGTGCAGCGGGTGCTCGGGGGCGGTGTCGCCGCGCCAGACGACGTGCTGGTCGGGCCGGATGAGGACGAGGTCGCGCTGGTAGAGGGCGCGGGCATGGGGGTCGCGGACATCGACGACTTCGACCGGCACGCCCCGCTCGGCCGCGGCGTCCAGCAGCCCGGTGACGTCGTGGTCGTCGAACCGCACCAGGGTGAATCCGCGGCCGAAGAGGTCGAAGAGGGCATCGCCGTCCGCGAGCCGCACACTTGGTGGTCGCGCTCCCGGCCAGGTGCTCGGCGTGTATGCGTCCAACCGCTGCGGCGGGGCCTGCGCGCCGGATTCGTGGCACACCACGGGGGAGGTGTCGTAGCGGTAGCCGAGTTCGATCCCGAGGGCTTCGTTTTCCAGATTTCCCAGATCGCTGATCTCTCGGCCGAGCCGTCGCCGGACGCGGGCGCCGAACCAGCGTTCGCTGTGCATGGTGGCGCGGGAGGCGGCCATGACGGCTCCCCGGACGAGGCTGTGCCGACCGGCGGCCGTCCGGTTGCGCAGTGCCACCGCCCGCCGCTCCTGTTCATAGGCCCGCAGCAGTCCCGGCGTCCCCCAGCCGTCGAGCAGCGCGGCCAGCACCCAGCCGAGCCCGACCGCGTCACCGACTCCGGTGTTCATGCCGTAGCCGCCGGTCGGCGGCACCTGATGGACGGCGTCACCGGCGAGCCAGACCCGGCCGCGGCCGAACGAGTCCGCGACGGCGAGTCGGGGCGTCCAGGCATTGGCGACCAGCACATCCATCTCGAACCGGTGGCCGAGCCGCTGGTAGACGAATTCGCGCGGGTCGATCTTGTCGGCGTCTTCGCCGATACCGAGCGGTGCGTGCATAGTCCAGGTATCGCCGTCGTTCTGTGAGATAACGGTCCATCCCTCGGGCGACTGCAGATGCCACACGGTGCCGAATCGGCGGTGGATCTCGGTATCGCCGGTGCGGAAGTGCGCCAGGTAGAACCGCCCGTCCATGGGCCGCTGGCCGGTCGCCAGAAAGGACCGGGCAACCGACATCACGGTCCGCACGACGCCGAGTTCCTTGATGAACAGTCGGCGCAGATCGATGTCGTCGAGCCCGATACCGAGCTGTCGGCGGGTGCGGCTGGCCGCGCCGTCGCAACCGACGAGGTACTGAGCGCGGATAGTGCGGCGTTGTCCGCTCGCCCCGGATACCAGCTCGGCCGTCACACCGTGGGCATCCTCGGTGAAACTGTCCAGCGCCCATTCGTAATCGACCCGCACGTACTCGGATCGGGCCGCGAGTGCGTCCCGCAGGGCGGGTTCGAGAATCACCTGGGATACCCGCATGGCCGGTTCCAGCGGCAGGGTCCCGTCATTGCGTCGGTGGATCTGCTCATAGGCCTCGGCGACGCTGGGGTATTCGAAGGAGGCCAGCTCCCAGCCGGCCGCATTGGTCGCCCAGGTCACCTTCATCGGGTGATCGGCGGGGATGGCGACCTTGCGCAGTTCGTCGGCGATATCGAGTCGGCGATACAGCTCCATGCTGCGGCCATTGGTGATGTCCATCTTCGGATGCTGAGTCGTGGTGGCGTTGCGCTCGACGACCAGCGTGTCGACTCCGTGGCGGTCCAGCTCGAGGGCCAGCGTCAATCCGACCGGTCCCGCACCGATCACCAGCACCGATGTCGTCTCGGGCGCCGCGTTGCGCTCCGATGTCGACCTGCTCATTTCGTCGTCCTTTCCGCCGCCGTCGACTTCATATTGAACATAGCTGTTCAATAGATGTCAATAATGTTCCATATGGCGCGCGATTGACTCGCTATGAACACTCGCTTACGGTTTTGGTGAATCAGAAAGGGGATGTCGATGAGTGCGACCGAGCAGCGGATCAACGCGGCCGCGATCCGGCTCTTCGCGGAGCGGGGCAGCGCGGAATTGACCATGAGCGAGCTTGCCAACGAGGCGGGCGTGGCGCGCGGGACGCTCTATCGCAATGTCGAATCCATCGATCAGCTGTTCGACCAGGTGCGGGCGCAACTCGCCTTCGAGATCCACGACAGCAACGCCCGCGTCATGGATGCCCATGGCGAGCTCGATCCGCCGCTGCGGCTGGCCACCGGTATCCGCATGCTGGTGCGCCGGGCCCACGACAACCCGGCGATGGGCCTGTTCCTGGTCCGATTCGGGATGACCGACGAGTCATTGCGGGAGATGTTGAGCGGGCCGCCGATGCGGGATGTGGCGGCCGGCATGGCGGCGGGCCGCTACACCGTCGGTGCGGACATGGAGCTCGCCATCGCGTCCATGCTCATGGGGACCGTGATCAGCGCGATGTGGATGGTGCTCGAGGGACACCAGGGCTGGCGCGAGGCGGGAACCAGCGCCGCCGAACTCGTCCTGTGTGCACTGGGGGTGCCGCGCGAGGAGGCCGGGCAGATCGCCGTCGCACCGCTGCCCGCGGTCCATGGGTGACCTGAAACCACAAGCGGGACCGCTGATCTCGGGGTGGTTGCGGTAGATATGGCGGGCCGCTTTCGGTATCGAATCGGCCCGCGTGGTCAAAGCTGTGGTTGTGGCGGAAGCGCTTTGGTGGTCAGCTTCTCCGCCGCGCGCTTGTTCATGCCGAACATGCGCAGCACGTGGAAGGTCATCTCGTCGGTCAGTGCGCCCGCGTCGGCCTCGGGCTGGGCGTCCAGCAGTTGCAGCAGTCCCAGCAGTGCCCCGCCCGCGGCCATGATCGCCATATCCGGATCCATCGGATCGAACCGGCCCGCCTCTTGGGCGGCGATGATGTCGCGGCGGGCGCGCGGGGCCAGCCCCTCATCGCGCAGCAGCACCGAGGTGCCCGAATTCAGGATCACCCGAACGCCTTCGGGAATCTGTCGCTGTAGGCGACCGGTCATCCGGAAGCTCACCGCGAATACCTCGGCCGGATCGTCGTAGAGCGCCACGATATCGTCGCGCATCTCGCTGTAGACCTGTAGCACCGAGCGCACGGCCTCGTCGAACAGCTCGTCTTTCGAGCTGAAGTGGTTGTAGAAGGAGCCGAATCCCACATCGGCGGCGTCGGTGATCTCCTGAATGCTCACCGCGGAACGCCCCTCCGACAAGAACTTTCGTGCCGCGCCGAGCAGCGCGTTGCGGGTGCGCTCGCGGCGGCGATCGATGCGGTTGCGCGCTACGGGCTCGGCCATCGGCTCCCTCTTTCCGCTCACATTCGTTACCGGAATCGTATCTGAGGAAAGAATCAGTGGCGATTGCGAGTCAGTTGTCAGGCGGCGGTGTCGTTCTGCGAGAGTGCGTCGAGGGGTGGCAAGGGGCGCTGGCAGATCTCGTGGGCCTCGGCGGCCGGTAGGCCGAACATGCGCAGCAGATCCTCGGCGACCTGATCGGTGGCCGCGGCATCGTCGCGGTCGGCCTGGTCGTGCAGTAGCTGGCCGAGGCAGATGGCGGCGCCCGCGACAATGGTCATCGCCAACTCCACATCCTGAACCTGGAATCGGCCGGCACGGGTCGCGGCCTCGATATCGCGACTCGCCCGGGGGGCCAGGCCTCGGTCCGAGCGGATCAAGGCCAGTCCATTGCTGAGCAGCACCTTGGACAGCGTGGGATTGCGGCGGTGCAGCCGACCGGTGAGTCGGAAGCTCTGCGCGAAGACATGGGCGGGATCGTCCAGGTTCTCGCACAACAGATCCAGCGCGGCGCCGTGCCGGTCCAGTGCCTCCTCGACCGCGGCCCCGAACAGCTCCTCCCGGCTCTGGAAGTGGTTGTAGAACGAACCCATTCCGACATCGGCCACCTGGGTGATCTCCAGGATCGGCGCGTTCAGCTTCCCGGCCGCGATGAACGACTGCGCGGCGGTGACCAGCGCGGCGCGGGTCCGCGCTTTGCGCCGTTCCAAGCGGTTGGGTTCTTCGCGAGTCTTATCGGCCATCTCTCTCCCCGGATCTGCGGACGACCAGCATAGCTCGTCCGGTCAGTATTGACGAATTCTTCAGAATCTCTTGACTGACGTGATGTTCTTGAGTGACGATATCGTCAGTAGAAGGGAGGGTCCGATGACCGACCAGCACGACCCGCATGCGGGTCTGCACAGCGCGCAGGGCGCCCGGCCCGGTGAACATCCGGGGCGGGCGCGGAATCCGATCGTCAAGGTGCACGATCTGGCCTGGTTGGAGTTCGAGAAGCCGGACCTCGATGGTGCCGAAATATTCGCTCGCGCATTCGGATTCACGACATCTCTGCGCACTGCCGAGGAGTTGCAGCTGCGCGGCACCGATGCGGGGTCGCCCTGCGTGCGCATTCGCCGGGGTACCCGCTCGCGATTCCTCGGCCCGGCGTTCCGGGCGGCTGACGCCGCCGATCTGGTGCGCTTGGCGGAAGCGGCCGGTGCGAAGGTGCTGCCGCTGACCGACAGTCTGGGCGGACTGGTGGTGGATCTGACCGACCCCAGCGGCCTGCGAGTCCGGGTTGTCGCCGAGACGCGGGTACTGGATGCCTTGCCCGCCCAACAGCCGCACATCTTCAACTTCGGGCACAAGCTGGAGCGGGTGAACGGCACGCAGCGGCCGCCGCGCGAGCCCGCCCTGGTGCAGCGGCTCGGACACCTCGTCGTGCAGACGACCAGATATCGGGAAACGCTGGACTGGTATCTCGAGCACCTCGGTTTGATAGTCAGCGACTTCCTCTACTACGCGGGACAGCGCGAGCGCGGGCCGGTGATGAGCTTCATTCGCTGTGATCAGGGCACTGTGCCGACCGATCACCACACCCTGGCGCTGACGCTCGGCCCGTCCAACCGATATGTCCACTCGGCCTATCAGGTGACCGATCTGGACGCGCTCGCCGCCGGTGGCGAGTATCTGCGCGAGCACGGATACCACCGGTCGTGGGGGATCGGCCGCCATATCCAGGGCAGCCAGATCTTCGACTACTGGCGCGATCCGGATGGGTTCATGGTCGAGCATTTCAGTGACGGCGACATGTTCGACTGCACCCTCGAGCCGGGGTGGGCGCCGATGAGCGCGTCCGGACTTTCCCAGTGGGGGCCGCCGGTCACCAAGGACTTCCTCGGCATCACGCCCGGCCGGGAATCGGTGCGTGAGCTGCGCGCGATCGTCGACGCGCTGCGCGAGGACAACGAATTCGATATCCGCCGCCTGCGCGGCCTGCTGAAAGTAGCCAATTCATGACTGTTTCCATCCTTCGCACCGCCGACGCCTGGTGGGTGCGGACACCGGGCGGTGCCGCTCGCATCGACACCGCGGCGACCACGACCGGTGCGCTGCTGGCCGACCGTCAGGCGATCGCCGCCGCGGCCGCAAGCTCCGAACTTGTTGCCGTCGAAAGCCTTTCGCTGATTTCGCCGGTCACCGCTCCGTGTCGGGTGGTGGCGCAGATGACGAATTTCGTCTCGCACGTGACGGACTCGGGCATGGACCCGAAGACCGTGCCGCTGACCTTCTTCCGGAAGGCCTCCGGATCGATCAGTGGCCCATACGACGACGTGGTGCGGCCCGCGCATGTGAAGCTGCTGGACTACGAGGTGGAGATCGGGCTCGTCTTCGGCCGCGCGATGCCGGTCGGCACCGAGATCAGCGCCGACAACCTCGCCGACTACATCGCCGGACTCGTGGTCACCAACGATGTGTCCGCGCGTGATCTGCAGCTGCCGAAAACCCAGTTCTACGAGGCGAAGTCATATCCGACGTTCACCCCGGTCGGTCCGGCGCTGGTGCTGCTGGAGGCCGACGAGCTGAAGCGGTTCACCGATTTGCGGCTGCGGCTGTGGGTCAATGGCCAAGTGCGCCAGAATATGACGGTCGCGGACATGATCTACCGGCCGGTGCAAACCCTGCGGGAACTGACCCGATTCCAGCGCATGGACGCGGGCGATCTGCTGCTCACCGGAACCCCGGTCGGCACGGCGATCAGCGCCCCGCCCAAGCCGGTGCAGTTCATCGCCAACCTCCTGCCAGCGGCGGTGAAATGGAAGCTGTTCTTCGAGGGGCAGGCCAAGAATCCGAAGTATCTGCGGGCGGGTGACGTGGTGGAGGCCGCGATCGGCACCGATGACAGCACGATCGATCTGGGCCGCCAGCGCACCGTGGTGCGGTACGCCCGATGACCGAGCAGGTGGTGACCGAAAACCCGCTGTGGCCACGCTATGAGTCGCCGGGCGACCTGCCCGATATCGAATCCGTACCCCTGGCCGAGCGCGGCCTGCCGGAATCGACCTACGCCCTGCTGACGCGGGCCGCGAGTCGGTGGCCGGACCGTATCGCGCTGACGGTGCTGCCCGAGGCGGCGCGATGGCGGGAACCGGTGCGGTGCACCTACTCTCAGCTGCTCGCCGATGTCCACCGATATGCGAATCTGCTGCACGAACTCGGTGTTCGCCGCGGTTGCGCGGTCGCGCTGATCGCGCCCAACTGTGCCGAGTTGATCCCGGCGACGCTGGCCGCCCAAGTGGCCGGTGTCGCGGCGCCGATCAACGGCGGCCTGTCCCGCAAGCACATCGCCGAACTGCTGCGTCGCTCCGGTGCGCGGATCCTGATCGCCGCCGGATCCGAACTCGCCACTGCCACTTGGGAATCCGCGCGGGAACTGGCGGAAGACGGGTTGGTCGACGCGCTGCTGGTGCTGCGCCCGACCGCATCGGCCGCCGCCGACCCGCTGCCCCGGATCGACGGGGTTCGGATCGGCTATCTGGATGAGCTTGCGGCGCAACAGGATTCGACATCTTTCGCCGGACAGCCGCCGACGGCCACGGAGTTGGCGGCACTTTTCCACACCGGCGGTACCACCGGGACACCGAAGCTGGCCGCGCACACCCATGCGGGCGAGGTCGCCAATGCCTGGATGATCGCAGCCAATTCGCTGATCGACGAGGACGGGGTGGTATTCGCGGCGCTGCCGCTGTTCCACGTCAACGCGCTGATCGTCACGCTGCTCGCGCCATTGTTCAAGGGGCAGTCGGTGGTCTGGGCCGGACCGCTCGGCTACCGCGACTTCGCCCTGTACGGCGAGTTCTGGAAGATCGTCGAGCACTATCGAATCGCCGCGATGAGCGCGGTGCCCACCGTGTACGCGGTACTGGCCCAATGCCCGGTCGATGCCGATATCTCCAGCCTGCGCTATGCGATGGTCGGTGCGTCACCGCTGCCGTCGGCGGTGCGGGCGAGCTTCCAAACCCATACCGGAGTCACCCTGGTCGAGGGCTACGGCCTGACCGAAGCGACATGCGCGAGTGCGCGCAGCTTTCCCGATCGGCCGCGGCCGGGTGCGGTGGGGCAGCGCATGCCCTACCAGCACGTCAAGGTAGTCCGCATCCGCGAAGACGGTGGCTGGGACGAGCTGCCTTCCGGCGCGACCGGTGTGCTGGCCATCAGCGGCCCAACCGTTTTCGCCGGCTACGTGATCGGCCGCGCCGACGGCGACCATGTGCTGGACGGGCTCGGGAAGCTGGTCGACGGCTGGCTCGACACCGGGGATCTGGCCCGCATCGACGCCGACGGCTTCATCCACCTGCAGGGCCGTGCCAAGGATCTGATCATCCGCGGCGGGCACAATATCGATCCCGCGATCATCGAAGACGCACTGCTCGCACACCCCCAGGTGAGCGCCGCGGGCGCGGTCGGCCGCCCCGATGTGCACTCCGGCGAGGTGCCCGCGGCCTACGTCACCCTGGTCCCCGATGCCACCGCCACCGAGGCCGACCTATTGGTCTGGGCCAGCGAACAGGTACCCGAGCGGGCCGCCGCGCCGAAATCCGTTGTCGTGCTGGATGCGCTGCCGGTCACCGACGTCGGTAAACCGTACAAACTGGGGTTGCGCGCCGATGCGACCCGGCGTGAACTCCGCGATGCCCTGGACGGGGTTCCTGGTGTCCACAGCATTGCCGCGGTTGTCGACGATGGTTCGGTTCTGGCGACCGTCGAGCTGGACGCCGCCGCGGATGCGCGGGCGGTGGAGCAGATCCTCGGTCGCTATGCGATCGCGTCGAAAGTTGTTGTGCGTCAATGAGAATTGCGAACGCTGGACGGTCGGCGTCGGTCGGGTCGTGCGGAGCGGAATCATGAACGGCGAGGTCGTGCCGATCGTCATCGTCGGCGCGGGCCCGACCGGTCTCACCGCGGCTACCTTGCTGGCGGGCTACGGCATCGAATCGTTGGTGCTGGAACGCTGGGAAGGGGTCTTCCCGCAGCCGCGGGCGGTCCATCTCGACGGCGAAATTCGCCGGATCCTCACCCGGCTCGGGGTCGGTGCCGATTTCGACGCCATCACCAGAGCGGCTCTCGGCCTACGCTTGGTCGACCGGAAGATGCGGGTGCTCGCCCAATTCGATCGCGACCCGGCGGGCGGGCGCAACGGCTATCCGGAGGCGAATCTCTTCGATCAGCCGGAACTGGAAGCGATTCTGCGCGCCAACCTGGTCCGGCATCCGCAGGTCCGGCTCCGCGGCAATGTCGAGGTTATCCGCCTTGTCGAGGAAGCCGATTGCGTCCGAGTGGATTTCACCGACCGGATCACCGGCGCGGTGGAGGCGGTGCGGGCGCGGTACGTGCTCGGCTGCGATGGCGCCAATAGCCTCGTGCGCACCGCCATCGGCGCGCATATGCGGGATCTGAAGTTCGAACAGCGCTGGCTCGTCATCGATATCACCACCACCGCCGAACTCGACCAGTGGGAAGGTGTGCACCAGGTCTGCGATCCGGTGCGCGCGGCCACCTACATGCGCATCGGAAAGACCCGCTACCGCTGGGAATTCCGGCTCCGGCCGGGTGAAGCCGCCGCCGACTATCCGGATATCGCACGGCTGCACCCGCTGATCCGGCCGTGGACCGCCGATACCGCGGCCGACGACCTCGAACTCGTCCGGGTAGCCGAATACACCTTCCGCGCCCAACTCGCCGATCGCTGGCGGCAGCGGCGGATATTCATCCTGGGTGATGCCGCGCATCTGACCCCGCCGTTCATCGGCCAGGGCATGGGTGCCGGACTGCGTGATGCGGCCAACCTCACCTGGAAGCTCGCCGGTGTACTGCGCGGGGAACTATCCGACAGCGTGCTCGATAGCTACGAGTCCGAGCGAAAGCCCCATGCGCGAGCCATGATTCGCCTGGCCAAACTGATGGGCACGACCATGACGGACGGCGGCGAATTCGGCAATCGCCTGCGCCGCCTGCTCGCACCCCATCTGCACCGCGTTCCCGGCCTGACCGGCCTGGTCACCAGCGGGGAAACCCCACGGCTGCACCGCTCGGAACTGATCGCACCGGACCGCCTGTATCGCACATCCGCGGGCAGGTTGGTCCCGAACCCCACCCTCGAGGACGGCCGCCGACTCGACGACCACATCGCCGACCGCTTCGCGATCATCACCTCGACAACTCCGTCCCCGCAGCACCGCGCACTCATCGAACAGCGCGGCGCCGCCCTCGTGGTCAGCCACCCGGGCACCGACCTGCACCACTGGCTGCGCCGAACCCACAGTGGTGCTGTCCTCATTCGCCCCGACGGCACCGTACTGCGTGGTGCACGCACACTATCGGCCCTCTTTGCCGCACTGCCGCGACGACGCGAGCAGGTCTGGTCGTCCCTGCCTACCGCGCCCATTGCCACCGATATTGAACTTGACGTCAGAATTGAATACGGTGATGGGCGTCTGGTGCCGTGATATATGAGGTGACCTTCGAAGATGGACCCAAGCAATCTGGTGAATGAATGGCTGCGGCTCGGCAGCCGTCAGGTCGCGACGAATGGGATCGAGTTGCGCGTCGTCGACCACGGCGACGGTCCCGCCGTGGTGTTCTGCCATGGCTTTCCCGAACTCGGATTCTCCTGGCGCCACCAGGTTTTCGCACTCGCCGAGGCCGGATTCCGGACCCTGACCCCGGATATGCGCGGATACGGCGGCAGCTCGCGCCCCGACCGGATCGAGGACTACGACATCGCCACGCTGTGCGCTGATCTCGTCGGTGTGCTCGACGATGCCGGTATCGAGGACGCGATCTTCGTCGGCCATGACTGGGGCGCCTCGGTGGTCTGGCAGCTGGCCGTTCGGCATCCGGATCGAGTGCGGGCCGTCGCGGGGCTGAGTGTTCCGGCCACGCCGCGCTCGGCGGCGCCACCACTGCCGATACTGCGGTCCCGGCTGGGCGACGACTTCTACATGTGCTGGTTCCAGGAACCTGGCATCGCCGACGCGGCACTCGCATCGGACGTGCGCCGCACCTTGCTGCAGGACGATGTCGTCAGCGCCAGGGATATGCTGACCGGCAACGGTTCGGAGATGATCGCGCCGGCTTGGCTGAGTGAGGCCGAACTCGGCTACTACGTCGAAACTTTCACGACCACCGGATTCACCGGCGGGCTGAACTACTACCGCAACCTCGACCGCAACTGGGAGCTGGCCGCGCACCTGGCCGACGCGAAGATCCACCAGCCGACGCTGTTCATCGCCGGATCGCAGGACGCGGTCATCCGGTTCACTCCGACCAGCAAGATGACCTCCGTGCTATCCGACCTGCGGGCCTCGATCGTCCTGGACGGGGCGGGACACTGGATTCAACAGGAACGCGCGGCCGACGTCAGTGCCGCACTGATCGACTTCGCCCGCGGCCTCGACTGAGTCGTCGAGGTCTACCGCAGCGCGCCGACAGCACGGCCGGGAATCCCGGATCGGCCGCCATTACGCGGATGGCCAAGGCGCGGCGAGGGTAGGCAGGCGCGCGCATCCGGCTTCGCCGATCGCTTCGTACGGATGCACCGCGAGTTCATCGGTCCGGCTCTCGATCGCGCCGCGCCGCTCGGCGCCGTACTCGCTCAGAAGGGAATCATCGTCGACCAGCGGCCCAGTTCGCTCGCGTCGGCGGTGCCGGTCGCGGTGGTCCTGCTGTCAACAGGATGCCTTGTTTGTGAACAGGTTCGCATCGATAGCGCGCTTGAGAATCTTGCCGGTGGCGCCCTTGGGCAGCTGATCGGTGAAGGCGAATCGGTGTGGCACCTTGTAGGCCGACAGCCGCTCCTTGGCCCAGGACCGCAGTTGCTCGGGTTCGAGTTCGACGCCGGGTGTGGCGGCCACGACCGCGCAGACCTCCTCGCCGTATCGGTCGTCCGCAATGCCGATCACCGCCACTTCGACAATGTCCGGATGCTGGTACAGCACCTCCTCGACCTCGCGTGGGTACACGTTGTACCCACCGCGAATGATGAGATCCTTTGCGCGGTCGACGATGTAGACATAGCCCTCGGCGTCGACGCGGCCCAGATCGCCGGTCTTCAGCCAGCCGTCGGGCAATTCGGCGGCGGTGGCATCGGGCCGATTCCAGTAGCCCTTCATGATGCTCGGGCCGTGCACGAAGATTTCGCCGACGGTGTCGGCGGGCACCACCTTTCCGTCGGGGTCGCGAACCTCGATCGATGTCCCGGGCAGGGCGGCGCCCACCGATCCGACTCGCTGTTCGCGATCCGCAGGGTTGTACGTGGCCGCACCGGTGGATTCGGTGAGCCCGTAGCCCTCGAGGATGGTGGCGCCGAAGCGGTCCGAGAATGCCCGGATCACCTCACCGGGCAGTGACGCGCCGCCGGACGCTGCTAGCCGCAGGCTCGCGAAGTCCGCTGCGCTGTAGTCACCGGTGGCGTGCAGCATGGCATTCCACATGGTCGGAACTCCGGAGACGTGGGTGAGCCGTTGATCGCGGATCATCTCGATCATGGCCCGCGGTTCGAACGGGGTCACCATGGCGAAGGATGCGCCCGCGTGCAGCGTGGTCACCAGGCACACCGCCTGTCCGAAGACATGGAACAGCGGCAGCCCGGTGCCGAAGCGATCCTCCGGGCCGAGCTGCAGCTGATCGGTGAAGATTCGGGCGGTCTCGGTGAGATTGGCGACGGTGAGCTCGACGCCCTTCGGTTTGCCGGTGGTGCCCGAGGTGTAGAGCAGCACCGCGGTGTCGTCGGCGCTGCGGTGCACCGGTTCGGTCACGGGACTGTTCGGCTCGGCGTGCGCGCCGGGCTCGAGCACCAGAAAGGGCAGATTCCGTTCGGTGGCCGCCTGCTGGGCGGCATCGCGCGCGCTGTGCCATGCGATGGCCATCCGCGCGCCGGAATCGTCCAGTACGTAACCGATTTCGGGCACGGTGGCCATGGTGTTCATGGTGATGGCGATGGCGCCGATGAGCTGCGCGCCCAGATACGCGACGACGAATTCGGCGACGGTGGGCGCCACCAGCAGCACCCGGTCGCCGGTGGTGATACCGGCTTCGCGGAGCTGGCCGCCATACGCCGCGCTGCGGCGGGCCAGCTCGCCGTAGGAGATGTGGGCGTGCGCGGTCACCAGCGCGGTGGCCTCGGGGCGTTCGGTGGCATGTTGCCAGAAGCGGTCGGCGACATTGGTCACGGTGTCTCCCTGTCGGGTCGTTTCCGCTGATCCGATGCTGTCGGGGCAGCCGGATTCGCAGCATGGCTTTCTCCCGATCCAGAGATGGGAGAGCTCTGATGTGACACAGGCCACGTCAGTGCCGTCGGAAGGCTACTTGAATTCGGCGTCAGGTTCAATACTTGGTGCGTTGCTCCTGGTCGACCTCCCGTGCTTGCAGGGCGTCGCGGGGTCGGGCGAGCGGCGCACGCTGTTACGATCCACCACGTCAGCGAGCCCGACGACAGCGAGTGAGACGGTGAACGCCCAGGAAGCCATCGAGGACCAGTCCGGTCGAGTGCCTCCGCGCAGTAAGCGGGGCATGCGCACCCGGACCGCGCTGGTGATCGCGGCGCGCGAGGTGTTCGAACGGGACGGCTTCCTCGATGCCAGGATCAGTGACATTTCCAAGGAGGCCGGGGTCGCGTCCGGATCGTTCTACACCTACTTCGACAGCAAGGAAGAGATCTTCGCCGCGGTCGTCGAGCAGGTGCGCGAGGAGATGTTGCACCCGCACATTCGGGAGCGGGTCGGCATTGATGACCCGCGCGAGCTGATCGCCGCCGCCAATCGCGAATATCTGCAGTCGTATCGGCGCAATGCGCGGCTGATGGCCGTGCTCGAGCAGGTGTCGAAGATCGACGAGAAGTTCCGGGTGCTGCGATTCGAGCGTGCGATGGCGTTCGTCGAGCGCAATGCGGAGATGATCCGGAATCTGCAGGAGCGCGGTCTGGTCGATGCCGAACTGGATGCCGCGATCACCTCGCAGGCGCTGTCGAGCATGGTGAGCCGCATGGCCTATTTCGTATTCGTCGAGGGGCAGAAGATCTCCTTCGAAAAGCTGGTGAAAACGCTGAATCAACTGTGGTTCAACGCTCTTCAGTTGAAGGAAGTTCGCTGAGCCGGCGTCGGCTCGGCGCGGCTGGTGAAACCGCTGATCGGCGAGCGGCTGATGTTCGATGATGTGGCCGCCGGGCTGCAGCGCCTCGCAGGCGGCGAGACCGTCGGCCGCGTAGTTTTCGAAACTTAACGGTGCCAACCGCATTCGACAAGGGAGAACCGTAATGAGCAGTGAGACAACCCGTACTGCCATCGTGACTGGCGCCGCGCGCGGCATCGGCGCGGCCGCCGCACGGCGGCTGGCGGCCGATGGCTTCGCCGTCGCCGTCCTGGATCTCGAGGAAGAGGCGGGCAAAGCCGTTGTCGCCGAGATCGAATCGGCCGGCGGCCGGGCGCTCGCGGTGGGCGCGAACGTCGGCGACGAGCAGGCGGTCGCCGCGGCGGTGGAACGGGTCGCCGCCGAACTGGGCGCGCCGACCGTCCTGGTGAACAATGCGGGCATCATCCGCGACAACATGCTGTACAAGATGACCGTCGACGACTGGGACACGGTCATGAACGTGCACCTGCGCGGGTCATTCCTGATGAGCCGCGCGGTGCAGAAGTACATGACCGAGGCGCGCTGGGGCCGCATCGTCAATCTGTCCAGCACCTCCGCGCTCGGCAACCGCGGCCAGGCCAACTACGCCGCGGCCAAGGCCGGATTGCAAGGATTCACCAAGACTCTCGCGATCGAACTCGGCAAATTCGGGGTGACGGTCAATGCCATCGCGCCGGGCTTCATCGAGACCGAGATGACCGCCGCGACCGCCGAGCGCATGGGTGTTTCGTTCGAGGAGTTCAGCAAGACACTGGTGGCGCGGATTCCGGTGGGCCGCGTCGGCAAGCCCGAGGATATCGCGCATACGGTGTCGTTCTTCGTCAGCGAGGGCGCGTCGTACGTCACCGGGCAGGTGCTCTACGTCGCCGGCGCGCCGACGGTCTGAGGGTGGGTGCGAATATATGAAGGTATTCAATGGAATCGGCGAGCTCGAGCAGGCCGTCGGCACCCATCTCGGCTACAGCGAGTGGCACACCGTGACCCAGGAGCAGATCGACCTGTTCGCCGCGGCGACCGGTGATCACCAGTGGATCCATGTCGATCCGGAGCGGGCCGCGCAGGGGCCGTTCGGCACCACCATCGCGCACGGGTACTTGACGCTGTCGCTGTTGCCGCTGCTGGTCTCGCAGGTGTATCGCGTCGACGGGCTGAGGATGGGTATCAACTACGGCTGCAACAAGGTTCGCTTCCCGTCGCCGGTGCCCTCCGGCAGTCGGGTGCGGGCGGGAGTGGAGCTGGCGAAACTCGAGCCGACCAATGCGGGGTTTCAGGTGACGGCCCGGGTGACCATCGAACGCGAGGGTGGCGACAAGCCCGCCTGCGTCGCCGAGGCGCTGTCGGTTCTCGTGCCGTGAAGTACTGAACGAGTATGCGAACCTGCCTGTCCCCCTGACAATATGAGCAGGGGGACAGGCCCGGATCGGCTCAGAATCCGGCTTCGGTGGCGACCCGATCGGCGGTTTCGATCAGTCCGTCGATCAGATCGGTAGTCGGCGTACCCGCCATGGCACGGTTGCGGGGGTCATCGAGGGCGCGGCGGAACACGCCTTCGGCGATGATCGCGAGTTTCCACAGACCCAGCGCATGCCAGAAGCCGAGTGCCCGCCGGTCGCGTCCGGTGATCGCGAGATACTCCTCGACCAGGTCACTGCGTGACGGAAACCCTGGGAGCGTGCACATTTCCGTACCCGGAATCGACGCTTCGCCGGGCATGGGCCAGTATGCGAGCAGACTGCCGACATCGGCCAGCGGATCGCCGAGGGTGCACAGCTCCCAGTCGAGTACGGCGGCGACCGCACCGGTCTCCGGTGTGGTGATCACATTGCGGAGGTTGTAATCACCGTGCACGAGCGCGAGTTCACGCTGTTCGGGCACGGCGGCACGGAGCCGTTCGGTGAGGCGGTCCACCAACGGCAGGTCCCGTGTTTTCGACTTCTCCCACTGTGCTGACCACCGTTTGAGCTGTCGCTGCGCATACGGTTTATGACTGGCCAGATCGATCAGCTCGGTGGCTTCCAGATCGATGGCGTGGATTCGGGTCAGCGTCCGCACCAGTGACAGCCCCGCGCTGCGGCGAAGGTCGGGGGTGAGTCGTTCGGCGGTCTCGACCCCTTCGATGACCAGCCCGTCGACGAATTCCATGAGCACCAGCGCGATATCGCCCTCGTATCGAACATCGTGCACACGCGGCACCGGGACATCGGTGGGTGCCAGAGCCGAGATGACACGGGCCTCGCGCGCGACATCGTGCGCGGAGGCCAGCAGGTGGCCCAGCGGCGGACGGCGCAATACCCAACGTCGCCCGTCGGCGTCGGTGATCAGGAAGGTCAGATTGGACTGTCCGATGCCGACCCGTTCGGCCCGCACCGGTGCGGTACAGGCCGAACCCAGCGAGGACACCCAGTCCACGAACGCGGCCGCATCGATATCGAAGCCGGTCGCGTCCGCGTTGGGCTGAATGAGTTCGTTGGTTGTCCGCATTCGTTCCTATCCGTCCTAGGCCCCGGCTGCCGCGCTGGCCCTGAACTTACCGAGTTCGGCGTGCGCGATGGCCCGTTTGTGGACTTCGTCCGGTCCGTCGGCGAGACGCAGGGTGCGCAGGTGCGCGTACATGCTGGCGAGTGGGAAGTCATCGGTGACACCGGCCCCGCCGTGCACCTGGATCGCCCGGTCCACGATCCGCAGCGCCATCTCCGGCGCGGCGATCTTGATCGCGGCGATCTCGGTCCGGGCCGCCTTATTGCCCACCGTATCCATCATCCAGGCGGCCTTGAGGGTCAGCAGCCGGGCCTGTTCGATATCGATGCGGGCCTCGGCGATCCAGTCCTGGATATTGGCGCGCTCACTGAGCTTCTGCCCGAACGTGATTCGCGTTTCGGCGCGGGCGCACATCAGTTCCAGCGCGCGTTCGGCCATGCCGATGGCACGCATGCAGTGGTGGATGCGGCCCGGACCCAGCCGGGCCTGGCTGATGGCGAAACCCTCGCCCTCGCCCTTCAGCACATCGGTGACGGGGACCCGCACATCGGCGAAGTCGATCTCGGCGTGACCCTCGCGGTCGGCGTAGCCGAACACCGGAAGATTGCGCATCACCGTGACGCCGGGCGCGTCGATGGGCAGCACCATCATCGACTGCTGGCGGTGCTTGGGCCCGTCCGGATCGGTCTTGCCCATCACGATCAGCACCTTGCAGTTCTTGTGCAAGGCATTGGAGGCGAACCACTTGCGGCCGTTGAGCACGTAGTGGTCGCCGTCGCGCACCATGCTCAGCTGGATATTGGTGGCATCGGAGCTGGCCACGGCAGGCTCGGTCATGGCGAACGCGGAGCGGATGGTGCCCGCGAGCAGCGGTTCCAGCCAGCGCTCCCGGTGCTCCTGGGTGCCGAAGAGGGTGAACACCTCCATATTGCCGGTATCGGGGGCGGAGCAGTTGCACGCCTCCGGCGCCAGATGCGGGCTGCGGCCCATGATCTCGGCCAGCGGGGCGTACTCCAGGTTGGTCAGGCCCGGACCCCATTCGGGATGCGGGTGGAAGAGGTTCCACAGGCCGCGGCCACGGGCCTCGGCCTTGAGTTCCTCGATGATCTGCGGATGGTGGTGCGGATCGCCGGCCGCGGCCATCTGCTTCTCGTACACCGCCTCGGCGGGGTAGACGCATTCGTCCATGAAGGCGAGCAGATCGCGCTGATACTTCTGGGCGCGGTCGGATGTTGTGAACAGATCCATCGAGGCTCCGATCGTCGGTGCGAGCTGTCGAAAGCGACTGCGCCGCAAGGTGGGTGGGTCAGTTGAGGTTTTGTTCCCGCGGCTGCAGCGTGGGCCACAGCCGGGCGGCCGTCGATTCGGCGTCGCGGTGCACGATGCCGCCGAGTCCGAGCAGTTCGGCCGCGGTGATGTTCTGCTCGAGGTCGTCGACCATGATGGTCTGCTCCGGTGCGACGCCGAGTCGTTCGCAGCCGATGAGATAGGCCCGGCGGGACGGTTTGCGGAAGCCGATATCCGCGGAGATGGTCACCGCGTCGAACATGGTCGGCAGGTCGAAGCCCGCATAGCAGTCGTCGCCGAGTGAATTCGACAGCAGCCCAACGCGATAGCCTGCCGCGCGGACATCGGCGACCAGCCGGATCATCGCCGGGTCGGGATGCAGCCGGGACTGGATGCGATCGACCAGGCCAACGGCATCGATATCGGCGCCGTGCGCACGCAGTCGCCGCGCGAACCCCTCCTCGAACGCACGCTGACCGATGCGGCCCTCTTCGTGATCCACCAGCAGCGCACTGCTTTCCGCATCACCGGTGAGCAGCCGCAGCGGCAGCCGCGAATCGCCCAGCTCCGTGCCGAAATCGGCGAAGGCCGCGAGTACGGCCGTGGTGAGCACCCCGCCGAAATCGAACAGCACCGCGATGCGCCCGCTCATGCCAGCGACTTCCGGTAGCGCTGCATGCCCGCGATCCACCGATCGTGATCGGAAACCTTGCGGTGCAGGAATTCTCGGACCTCCGCATGCGGCAGTACGAGGAACTGTTCGGCCTCGACCGCCGCGATCACCCGATCGGCTACGTCGAGGGGACGCAGCACGGCCCCGGCTCCGGTGACGGCCCGGGTGGCGAGGTCGCCGACGGATCCGCTGTCGGCGCCCAGTCCGGTGAGCATGGCGGTATCGACCCCCATCGGGCACAGGCAGCTGACGCGTACCCCGCGGTCCCCATAGGTCACCGCCAGCCATTCAGCGAATCCGACCGCGCCGTGTTTGGAGACCGTGTAGGTGGCCGAACCGATTTGGGTGAGCAGTCCCGCCGCCGACGCGGTGCTCACGAAGTAGCCGCCGCCGCGCTCGAGCCAGTCGGGAACGAGCAACCGCGCCGCCCGCACATGGGCCATGACGTTCACCTGCAGCGCCTGCTCCCACTGCGCGTCGCTGGCGTCGAGTCCGGGGCCGCCGCCGACACCGGCATTGGCGAAGAACATGTCCACCGGACCGAATTCGCTGGTGGCTGTGCCGATGAGCTTGCGGAGATCGGATTCGGACGCGGCGTCAGCGGCCAGCCCGGACACCGCGCCCGCGAAGTCGGCGCTCAGGCGGCGTGTGGTCGCCGCGAGCCGATCGGCGTCGCGGTCGGTGATCAGGACCCGGGCGCCGTGTTCGAGCAGTCGTTGCGCGATGGCCGCGCCGATGCCGCCAGCGGCGCCGGTGACGATCGCGACCGCATTCCCTACCTCCATCAGTCCTCCTCAGCAGTCAGTCGGACCAGGTATACCGCTCGGCTCTTCACGGCCAGAAACCTCCATGCTCATGCGTGACGACCAGGGTGTCCGTCCGGAGCGGACCGAGCCCCGGTACTGCTCCGAGAATAATTGAAGTTGACGTCGGATTCAATTCTTGAGGCGTCGGCCAGTGAGTTTCCGCTGCGATCGGTGGGGTTCGCGAACTCGTATTACTAGGCTACGGACCGACCTACAGCTGATATCCCTCGACATCGATGATGCCGGAATGTTCCTCTCCGCCGGCGGCGCTGAAGGCGGTGAGGGCGCGGAGCATTCCGGAGCGGTCGGCGGCGGGCATCCGCGCCACGACGGCGGCGATCTCGCGGCGGCGGCGGGCAATGACCGCCGCGACGACTTCGCGGCCGCGGTCGGTCAGTTCGACGATCAGTTCGCGCCGGGAGTGCGGGTTGGTTTGGCGGTCGAGCAGTCCGGCGATGACGAGGCGGTCGACCATCCGGGTTGCGGTGGACGGCTGCACATTCAGCTGCCCCGCCAGGGTCGCGATCTTCGACGGGCCGCGCGTCGACAGGATCACCAGCGTGCGGAATTGCGGGATGGTGATCGTCTCGTCGACGTGGGCGATCGACCGCGCCGACATGGCGACGAGCAGTCGTGAGGCGGTCAGCAGGGCGTCGGTGATCTCGTCGACGGATTCCTCGGCCACCGCATCCCTTCGTGTCATGACTTCCTCCGTGGCTGCCGGTGCCGATATCCCTCCATCCTGCCGTCCACTCGAAACAATCGCGCATTCGCATCGCGGTCCCGGGGCGTTTCGCGGGAATTCATGTAGATGACAACTGTTGCAGACTGCTTGGATTTGGTAGTGTCCCGGACTCGTGGCGTCGGGTGCGGTGGTCGAATCCAACGGGAATGTGTTCAGGTGGGGGCTGGTGACGGCGCTCGGCGTGGTCGTGGGATACGCGTCGGTGCTGCTGGCCAACTCTCGCCACTTCTACACCGATGACACCGAATCCCAGTACGGGCCGATGTGGGTGATGCTCGGGCGGCATCTGCGGGAGGGCCGGTTCCCGGCGCTGGTGCCGTGGGAGTGGATGTCGGGCAACTATTCGCTGGAAGAAGCGGGACTGTACAACCCGCCACAACTCCTCGTCGATCTGATCGCCCCCTCGGTGGACAACCTCGCGCTGTACGTCACGGTGGTCAAGCTGATCTTCTCGATCATTGCCGCGCTCGGGGTGTTCCGGATCTGTCTCGGCTACGGCGCCCGCGGCTGGTGGGCGGCGCTGGCCGGGGTCGCGTTCCCGCTGTCGGGCTGGTTTCTGTTCTTCGACGAGGCCAGTTGGGCGACGTCGTTGACCGGCACCGCGTGGATGCTGCACGCGTGGGCGTCGGCGGTGCGCTATACCCGCGGGCGCAACGGGCCGATCGCCACTTTCGTCTTCCTGTATCTGGCGATTTCGGTCCAATATGTCTTTCCCGCGGTCGAATCCGCATTGATGATCGTCGCGGTCGCCATCGGGGAGATCGTCTATCAGCGCATCTGGCGGCCATCGCTGCGACTGCTCGCCGTCGCCGCCTGTGCCGGGCTGGCTGGTCTGGAGACCTATCTGCCCGGCATGCTGTCCTCGCCGGTGACCTGGCGCGGCAACGAACGCATTCTCAACGATCCGTTCCTGGACGTGCCATGGTCGGAATCATTGAATGCGAGCCTGCCGAGTACCGTCCCGGCATTCACCGGCTGGTGGGGTTACGTTCAGCCGCTGCCGATGGTTTACATCGCCTGGTTCGTGATTCCGCTGCTGGCCTTCATCGATTGGCGACGGGTCCGGGAATCGGCACGGGAGTTCACCGGCCCGGCGCTGTTCGCGACGGCGGTGCTGATGTGGACGGCGGGGCCGGGGCGGATCGGGCCGCTGCGCTGGCCCGCCCGCGTGCTGCCGATGCTCGCGGTGGCGCTGCTGGTGCTGGTATGCGTCCTGCTCAGCCGTTATGGCACATTCGACGATCGGCGGCGTCGCGGCGTCGCGGCCGCGGTGCTGCTCGGATTGCTCTTCGTCCGAACATTCTCCGCGGCACCGCATTTGGTCATCCGGCATCTGGTCGCGGTCGCAGTGGTCGTGGCTCTGGTGGTGGCGTTCGTGTGGTTGGCCCGGACCCGGGGTGCGGCAGTGGCGTGTGTGCTGGCGATCGTTGCGATGTTCCCGATCGCCTATGACCAGGTGCGCGCGCAATCGCCGACGCCGATGTCCTATCACTTCCCGCAGCGGCGCTCCCAGATGAAGGCGGCGTTCCCGCATTTCGACGGTGTCACGCTGCAATTGGCGGATCGCGCACTGGTGCCGCCGTCCGACCAGAGCCGCACCGGCGCCTGGGGTTCGCTGGCCTTCGGCAACTATGCCAAGAACATGCGCCTGAACTACGTCAATGCCTATACGCCGATCGGCTATGCGACCTTCAGCGCGATGCTGTGCATGGGCTGGGACGGCAGCACCTGCCCCGATGCCTACCATCGTGCGTTCGCCCTCGAATCCGCCACCGGCCGAACCATTGTCGATCTGATGAAGGTCGATCGCGTCGTGCTGCAACGGGCGCAGTATCCCGACGCGCGCGAGCGGCCCGCGCCACCGGGATGGCATTGGGTCGACTATCCCGGCCATGAGCGCTACATCTGGGTGCTCGAACGGATCGATGGCCCGATCTCGAATCGCAACGGTCTCATCGCCGATGCGAAAGACGTTGTCGCCACTTCGATTTCGAAGGACAGCGTGACGAGCCGCATCCAGGTGAGCTCGGCGCACGGCGGCCGGGTCGTACTGGCCCGCCTGGCCTGGCCCGGCTACCGAGCCACCATCGACGGCCGGGACGTACCGATCGCGGCCGTCGCGAAAACCTTTCTCGCCATTGATATTCCGCCTGGAACCCAGGGCGGTGAACTGGTCGTCACCTGGCGGCCGCCGGGCTGGAAGATCGGCATCGCGACGGCCCTGGCGGGCCTGCTCGGACTCGGCGCACTGCAGTGGTTGTGGATACGGCCACGGCGCCGCGACATGGTGACCCCTGGTGATCGAGGCCCGGAGCTACCCGACCCGGAGCCGGAGCGCCCGGAGCCGGAGCGCGTGGAGCCCGCCCTCATCTGAGCACACTGTCGGACAGGATCGGCTGCAGGACATCGACCTTGGACGGCAACCGCCGAGGTCGAGGAATCGGTCGCTGGCTGTCCGACCGAGGCGCTGCGCATAGCGGGCAAGTGCCCGATGCCTGCGCATGCGGAACCGTTTCGGCTAGACGTTCGCCGGTGACCGTACCGGGTCCCGGCCGTTCACTCCCGAGGGTGACATTGCGGCATTCGAGCCGCTGAGATCGGCTCCATGGTCAGGGGCGTTCTACCCGATACCCCGTTAGGACTTTCCGGAGGAACGGACGCGGAATATCGGGGGCCGACTCGGGGTCCGCGCACAGGGCCTCCAGGATGCGGCGCAGTGGCCGGCCCTCGTCGGCCACGAAGCGGATCAGGCCATGCTCGGCGCAGCGCGCGAGTGCCGGGGCCGCGGCGGCGATCGCCTCGTCCATCCGTCCTGCCTCGGAAAGGCTTGCCGCCCAGAGGAGTTCGGCTGTCGTAATGGCACGGGGCCGGTTATCGGAGGCGATTTCGCGCACCAGACCCTCGGCGCGTGTGCAGGCCTGCTCGGCCGCGGCGGGGGAGTGCGCGCCGAGCAATAGCCGAATCGCGGTGTCCTGCTGGAATTCCGCGGTGAGTGTGTGCACGGTGTTCGGCAGCCGGCGATACGGCGGCAGCTGGACCAGCTCCTCGCGGTCCTGTGGATCGATGGGCAGCCCGATGCGCACGCGTTCGTTCACGATCCGCGCGGCAAGCCGGGGCAGGGTGAGCTTCTTCGCCATCTCGGCGCCCTCGGCCAGCCGGGCTTCGACGACGCCCATATCGCCGCGCAGTGATTTGACCCGCGCCCCGATGGCGTAGGTGGCCATCATGAAGTCGACGAGGGTGAATTCCGTTCCCAGCGAAGCACTTTCGTCGAGCAGCGCCTCTGCCTCGGCGATATCGCCGACGTCGTATCGAAGCGCGCCGAGCAGAGCCGAAGCCAGCTGGGCGCTGTAGGAGTGCATTCCGATCGTCTGCGCCATCGCGAGCCCCGTGCGCAGCTCGGATTCGGCGGCCGCGATATCGAGCTGTTCACTCGCCGCCATACCGGACAGACAGTAGCCGTATACGATGCCGAAGGGGCCCTTGCGCTTCGGGTGATACGGCGCGGCCCACTGCTGCCACCGGCGTGCCTCGTCGAAGTCGAAGTTGTACAGCGCCCACATGGACGCGACGTTCGCGGCGATCAGGGCGTAGAACGAGTCGCTCGGCCCCGCCGAAGCGTCTTGCCGCAGGCGCTCCTGGACCAGCTCCGGCAGGCCGTCGAAGTCGTCGGCGAACAATCCCGATGAGGCGCGGATCAGGGCAGCCTCGGTCCGCATATCGGCGGTATCGGTCTCGTCCCGCATGCCCGAATCCAGCATCGCCTCGGCCATATCCAGTGCGATACGGGCGGGCTGGAGGCGTTGCAGCGCCACATTGGCCCAGGCCACCAGCAGTTGCAGCCGCGGGTCCGTATGTGCACAGGCCGGTGGCAGCTTCGCGATCAGCCCGAGCAGTGTCGCCATCTTCATCTGTTCCAGCAGCTCCAAGCCGCGTTCCTCGATGATGTGCACCGCTGCCGGGGCGTCGTCCGCGGCCAGGGCGTGGTCGACGGCTTCGTGCAACATCCTGTGGTCCGCGAACCAGGTCGAGGCGGCCGCGTGCAGCCGGCGCAGCCGCGTCGGGTCCTGACGAGCGAGTCGGTGCCGCATCAGATCCGCGAAGAGTTGGTCGAATCGGAACCATTCGGAGTCGTCATCGACGCGACGCAGGAACAGGTCCAGATGCTCGGCCTCCTCGAGCATTTCCTGTCCATACCTCACGTCGGCGAGTGTGTTGGCGAGGTCGCCGCAGATGGTGTCGGTCACCGAGATCGACAGCAGGAACTCGAGCAGGGCGGGGTCCAGTGTGTCCAGTACATTCGCCGCGACGTATTCGCTGATGGCGTAGCTGTGCCCGGACAGCCGTCCGATGTATTCGGCGGGATTGTCCTTGCCGCGCAATGACATCGACGCGAGTTGCAGCGCGGCCGCCCAGCCCTCGGTCGATTCCCGCAGCTGCGTGATATCGCGCGCGGTCAGTGGCAGCTGATTGACATCGAGGAGGAATGAACTGGTCTCCGCATCGTCGAATCGCAGATCTTCGGAATCGATTTCGACGAGTTCGTCGCGCACGCGCATCCGGCTGATCGGGAGTCCGGCGGTGCTGCGGCTGGTGACGATGAGGCGCAGATGGTGGCTGGCATTGTCGAGCAGGAATTCCATCGCCGCGAGCGCGCTGCGATTGGTGACCTTGTGCCAGTCATCGATGACCACCGCGAATGTTTCCCCGCTGGAGTGGATTTCATTGATCAGCGTGGTGATCACATAGCGGGTGGCGTCGGTCGCGCGTTCCTCCAGGATCTGGTTCAGTTCGCGGCCGAGTGCCGGTCGGGTCCGGCGGATCGCCTCGACCAGATGCGCCAGAAACCAGACGGCATTGTTGTCATCGCCATCGATGGTGAGCCAAGCTACCTGAACCCCCTCGGATTCCAGGGTGCTCGCCCATTGAGCGGCCAAGGTGCTCTTTCCGAATCCGGCCGGTGCGTGGATCACCGTGAGCCGACGCTGCTGGCCTTCGCGCAGTAGGCCCAGCAACCGGGAACGGTCCACGAGCGCGCGCGGCGGTGTCGGTGGCCGGAATTTGGTCAGCGCGGCCGGTGGGACCGCGGGCCCTGCCGGCTGGGGTGGAACATATTGCGGCGCGGCCGGTTCGGCGCGGACCGCGCGGGCGGGACCGACGGCCGGACTGTGGTTGCGCAGTGCGTCCCGTAATAGATGCTGGTAACCGGCAGCGGATTCCGGGCGTGCCGTCGGATCGATCGCCATGGCCGCTTCCACGGCGACGACGGCATCGGCCGGAATCGATGTGCCGCGCAGGTCCGGGATCGGCTCGGTCGCCATGCGCACGAATTGCGCCATAACGCTCTCGCCGGATCGGCGTTCGAAGGCCGCGTGCCCGGTCAACAGGCAGAACAGCGTCGCGCCGAGACTATAGATATCGGAGGCGGGGCTCGGCTGCGCACCACCGAGCACCTCGGGTGCGGTGAATGCCGGTGTGCCGGCGATGTGTCCGGTCGTCGTTTCGAAGCCGCCGCCGATGCGGGCGATGCCGAAGTCGGCCAGTTGTGCTTCGTCGTAGTCGGTGATCAGGATATTGGCGGGTTTCACATCGCGGTGGATGGTTCCGTCGGCATGTGCGGCGGCCAGCGCCCCGGCGATGCGTTCACCGATGGACAGCACCTCGTCCCACGGTATCGGTCCGGTCGTGCGCAACCGGTTCTCCAGCGAACCTCGGGAGTGGAACGGCATGACGATATAAGGCCGACCGGTGGCGGTGATATCGGCCTGCAGGATCTGCACGATGTTCGGGTGCCCGGACAGTCGACCCAGCGCATGCTGTTCGCGGATGAACCGTTCCCGGTCCTCGCCGCGGAATTCCGAGGTGAGGACCTTGACCGCGACGGCGCGGTCCAGCGATCGTTCGAAGCAGCGGTAGACGACACCGAATCCACCGCGACCGATCTCCTCCGCGTCGAAGAATCCGGCCGCGGCCAGTTCGGCAGCGAGACCGAGCTGCAGGTCACGCTGGGTTGCGGTGGGGTCGAATTCCGGCATGGCCGATCACCTCACCATGCCGAATTCCGGTGATACGGCATCGGCGGGATTCGCCGCTCGGCTTCGCACCGGCTGCGGAGGTAGCAAACCATACGATCACCTCACGAGGCAGAACATCGGCCCCGACTACTCGATCATAGCGAGCATGCCGGTTGCTGCGGCGTATCATTCGAGAACCGCTGTGTCGCAAGGATTTACGGGCTCAATGCCGCAGGATTTGCAAACGCGAGACGGCGAAAGTCGGTGTCGCGACCGCGGTGGACGGGACCGCAGGTGTGCTGTCCCGCGATCTGCCCGCGATTCTGCACGGACCTGTCGCCCGCCCAGTTCTCCGACTACTGGCTGAACCACCACGGGCCGTTTGCCGTCGAGCAGATCAAGGTGGTCGGTGGCTACCGCTACGTCCAGAGCCGCACAACGGATTCCGCCCAGAACCTCATCCTCACCACCGTGCGTGGCAGCGGCGAACCCTTCGACGGCATCGTCGAAGTCTGGTTCCCCTCGGAACAGGCGATGATCGCCGCGCTCGCCACCCCCGCCGGAATCCAGGCCAACCAACTGCTCACCGAGGACGAGACGAACTTCATCGACCTGCCCCGGTCGTCGTTCTTCCTGACCGAGGGGCACATGCTGCTCGGCTAAAAGGACCGTTCTGACCGGTCACCCGGATACTCGTCGAACAGTTGCGCCACGCTATCCGGGCGCGCTCGCTCGGAGGTTCGAGCGGTGCTGGACACTGGACGCGATGGACGGTGATGTGAGGCGCGGCGAAGTGGGATCAGTGCGGCGGCGACCCGCGGATAGGCGCGAATCGATACTGCGGGCGGCGACCGCTGCGTTCGCGCGGAATGGCTACCACGCGACCTCGATGGCCGATGTCGCCGCTGAGGTCGGGATTTCTTCGGCGGCGCTGTACCGCCATTTTCGCGGCAAGCAGGAGTTGCTGGGCCAGTCCTTGCTGTCCGGGCTCGAATCGGTGCTGTCCCGGTTGGCGATGGCGCAGGTCACCGGGTCGGATGCGGTGCTCAGCGCGTTGACAACGGCATGTTTGGAGCTGCGGGGGCTGCCGAGGCTGTGGCAGCTCGAGGTGCGCAATCTGGCTGCCGCGGATCGGATCGCGGTGCTGGCCCGAGTGGTGCGGCTGAACGGCTTCCTGCGTACGGCGATCCGGGACCGCCGACCAGATCTGGGCGCCGACGATATCGAGTTTCTGGGGTGGTGCGTGCTATCGGTCGCAGTGAGCCCCTCCTATCACCGGGTGCAGCTTCCGGAAACGACCTTCGTGCGAGTGCTGGACACCATCGTCGGTGCGGTCGTCGGCGCGGAGTTTCCGGCAGTCGGCGACCAGGTGACTGCCATTCCCGGCGGACCACGGCGGGATCGTCGGACCGTTGCCGACCCTGTCGACCCAACGCTGCGCACCGAGCGGATGATCAGCGCTGCGGCACGACTGTTCAACACCTACGGCTATGGGGCAGTCGGAATCGAGGACATCGGCGCCGCGGTCGGGGTCTCGGGTCCGGCTCTGTATCACCACTTCGCCAGCAAAGTAGATCTGCTGAACGAGATCGTCGATCGCAATGAACAGTGGATTCGCCTCTATACGTCGCGTGCGATGGCGGAAGCGGATACCCCGAGTGACGCGCTGCGCGGCCTGCTGCGGTATTTCGTGCGATTCGCCATCCGCGAGCCGGACCTGCTCGGGACCACGCTCAGCGAGGTCGGCCATCTTCCTCGCGAGCAGGCGAGCAGATACCGGCGCGCGCACCGCGGCGGCATCGCGGAGTGGGTGCGGATGCTGCAGGTCGTGCGGCCCGACATGTCGGCGGACGCGGCGCGGGTACAGATCCAGGCAATGACCTGCATCGTGATCGATGCCGTCCGCAACCCGCGTCTGACCGGCAGAAATGACCTGGCCACTGTCCTGGTCGAGGTCGGAGATCGTGTTGTGTTCGCCGACGCTTCGTCCGGCATCGATCAGCAGCTTAGTAGGCGTTAACTTCTATGCCGATCACGCCGGGAATGTGTTCAGCCTCGCCTTGCACGATCGTTTAGTCGCCGATAACTTATCCCTCGGTGGAGCGTGCCCGGTTCCCTCGGTTCACATCGGACTCGACGGAGCTGTTGGCGACTTACGGAGTGGAAAGGGCACCTGGTGGGGCACTACAAGAGCAATGTGCGTGATCTGGAGTTCAACCTGTTCGAGGTGCTCGGGTTGGACACGATCCTGGGGACGGGCGACTTCGGCGACCTGGACGGCGACACCGTCCGATCGATGTTGGCCGAGGCGGCACGGCAGGCCGAGGGTCCGCTGGCGGAATCATTCGCCGATGCCGACCGCAATCCGCCGACCTTCGATTCGGCGACACACTCTGTGCGGCTGCCGGATTCGCTGAAGCAGTCGATTCGCGCGTGGCGCGATGGCGAGTGGTTTCGGGTCGGACTCGATGAAGCCATCGGCGGGGTGCAGGCGCCGTCGGTGCTGAAATGGGCGATCAACGAGTTCGTGCTCGGTGCCCAACCCGCCGCCTACATGTACCTGTCGGGCCCGACGATGGCGCATATCGTCAACGCGATCGGAGACGATCAGCAGAAGCACTGGGCATCGATGGCGGTCGATCTGAACTGGGGAGCCACGATGGTGCTCACCGAGCCGGATGCCGGCTCGGATGTCGGATCGGGCCGCACCAGGGCCATCCAGCAAGCCGACGGCTCGTGGCATATCGAGGGTGTGAAGCGGTTCATCACATCCGCCGATTCCGACGACCTGTTCGACAACATCATCCACCAGGTGCTGGCCCGTCCCGAAGGTGCGGGACCGGGGACCAAGGGCTTGAGTCTGTTCCTGGTGCCCAAGTACCTGTTCGATCCGCAGACCGGCGAGCGGGGTGAACGCAACGGCGTCTTCGTGACGAACGTCGAGCACAAGATGGGCCTGAAAGCCTCCGCGACTTGTGAACTCACCTTTGGAGCCAATGGGACCGCGGCCAAGGGCTGGCTGGTGGGCGGTGTGCACAACGGTATTGCGCAGATGTTCAAGGTGATCGAGGAGGCCCGCATGATGGTGGGCACCAAAGCCATCGCGACGCTGTCGAGTGGATATCTCAATGCCCTGGACTATGCCAAGCAGCGGGTCCAAGGTGCGGACCTGGCGGCGATGGCCGATAAGAATGCTGCGCGCGTCACCATCACCCACCACCCGGACGTGCGACGCAGCCTGATGATGCAGAAGGCCTATGCGGAAGGCCTGCGTGCGGTCTACCTCTACACCGCGGCGCACCAAGACCTCGAAGTGGCTCGAGCGGTGTCCGGCTCCGACGCGGATCTGGCAGCACGAGTGAACGATCTGCTGCTTCCGATCGTGAAGGGTGTCGGGTCCGAGCGAGCCTACGAGATGCTCACCGAGTCGCTGCAGACATTGGGCGGATCCGGATACCTGCAGGACTACCCGCTCGAGCAATACATCCGCGACTCCAAGATCGACTCTCTCTACGAGGGCACAACGGCAATTCAGGCGCAGGACTTCTTCTTCCGTAAGATCGCCCGCGACCAAGGCGTCGCCCTCACTCACCTGTGCGCACAGATTCAGCAGACAATCGATGCCGACGCGGGCAATGGTCGCATGAAGGCCGAGAAGGCACTGCTCGCGACGGCACTCGAGGACGTACAGTCCATGGTCGCCAGCCTCACGCAATCGCTGTTCGCCGCGCAGCAGCAGCCCACCGAGCTCTACAAGATCGGTCTGGGTTCGGTGCGATTCCTGCTCGCGGTCGGCGACCTGCTGATCGCGTGGCGCCTGCTGGTCGGTGCTGAAACAGCCCTGGCGGCAATGGACTCCGGTAGCGCGGATACGGCGTTCTATCAGGGCAAGGTGGCCGTCGCATCGTTTTTCGCGGCGAATGTACTGCCGCGACTGAGCGCGGACCGCAGCGTGATCGCCGATCTCGACATCGACCTGATGCGGCTGGACGAAGCCGCCTTCTGACGTGTCATCGCCGATCGACCGCGCTCATGTTGATCGAGACCAGCGTGTCCAGGAGTCGCTGCGCCGGGACTGGTCCATCACCTGAGACCACAGTTCCTGGGACCGCGGCGCTGGTGTACAGCGCCGCGGCGCCAGCGGAGGCGGGAACGGGTTATGAGCTCTTCGACGCGACGGTCACGCGGAGCTGGGTAGGTCCGCAACCGCAGCGGCATGGCGGATCTCGAGTTCCTCGAACGCCTCTTCGACGTAGCGGGTCAGAAGCTGGACTCGGGGAAGGGCCGTGGGGCATGCGGTGAAGCCGAGGTTCAGCCGACCGGCGTACGACACCGCGGTGATATTGAGTGCATCGCCCTTGAACAGCAGCGACAGCGGGTAGAGCCCGACCATGCGTGCCCCGGCGAGATAGCGGGGCTCAGATGGTCCCGGCACATTCGAGATGATCAGGTTGAACATCGGCGCCGAGCGGTCGACGGCGCCGGAGACGACCTGCCGGATGGTGTGCGGTGCCATGGCGAGTACCGCATAGGGGACCAGGGCCGGATGCGGCAGGGCGGCCTGATGCTGCTTCGCCGCCGTCGTGGAGCGCGAGATCCTCAGCAGTCGAGCGCCGGGATCGGCTCGGTCGGTGGCCAGGTCGGCGAACATGATGCCAATCGAGCTGTCCGCCGACGAGCCGTCCGGTGCCGCGATCGAGACCGGGCAGCCTGCTATCAGCGGCTTATCGGGTAGCCCATCGATATCGAGCAGGTATCGGCGCAGTGCGGTGGAGCAGGCGGTCAACACGATGTCATTGCGGCTCGTTCCGCTGGCCTTCGAGAGATCCTCGATCGTGCCCAGGTCGATCGAAGCGGTGCAGACTTCCCGGCGCGGACCGACGCCGACATTGAGTGGGGATCGCGGTGCGGCAAAGGGGCTGGTCAGTGCCGAGTTCGTCGGACGCGCACAGAAGAGCGTGCCGACTGCACGCAAAGCGGCGAACAGCACTTTCGCCCGAATGGGCCGTGCTGCCCGTGCCCGGCCGTCGCTGGTGGTCGGCTGTGGTCGCGGACGGCCGATGGTCCATACCGGGGTCAGCGCGGTCGCGTCGGCATCGGTTGTCAGCGACCGGCCGAGCAGGCGGACCGCGTCGACCCCATTGATCAATGCGTGATGGGCCTTGAGGTAGACGGCGAATCGGTTGCCGGGCAGTCCTTCGATGACATGGACCTCCCATGGCGGCCGTCGCATATCGATTCGATTCGACTGCAAGCCTGAAATGAGTTGTGCCAGTTCGGTTTCGCCATCGGACCCGGATAGTGCGTGGTGTCGCAGGTGGCGGTCGACATCGATATCGTCGGCCGGTTCGCGCCGGGCGCGCCGCGGGAACCGGCGCATGCGGATCACCGACCGGAAGCGCGGATCGACATCGGTTCGCTTCCGGAAGCCCGCCACTACTCGTTGCGCTACCGCCGGGTCATCGTTCGGCTCGAAGATCGCCAGTGCCGCGACGTGCATCGGCGTCTCGGGTGAATCGAGCCAAACCCAGAACGAATCGTCGATCGGGAGATGCTTGCGTGTTTCCCTACGCCCCACAGTGTTCCCCTTTGTGCGCCCATGTGCTCGATGGTGAATTCGATGCGACGACGACGGCGCGTGATCGGATCGGTGGCGGGTGCACCGATCCGATCGGGTGATGATTTCATCATGTGTGATAGTTTCGGTCAAATTCGACTGTTGAACCGGTATTGCTGACCATTTCTACGTTTATGAGGAAATCATCATCTGCTGTGTTATCGTACCGGCGTAGTGCGTGCTCGCTTCGCTGATGTGTCGGTTGGTGTGTCGAGGAGAGGACCCGCGTGTCTCGGTATCTGTTCGCCCTTGGTCAGGTGGTGGCGCGTCGCCGCTGGTGGGTGCTGGCGGTGTGGATCGTGCTACTGGTGGGCGCGATCTGTTTCGCCGCGGGAACCGGTGGGAAGACGAACGACAATTTCACGGTCCCCGGTACCGAATCACAGGATGCCGTGTCATTGCTGAAGCAGCGGATGCCGACGTTCAGTGGTGCACAGATGCAAGTCGTGTTCGCTACGCCCGGTCTGGCCAAGGTGACCGACCAGCAGGTGCGGACCGAGATCGAACAGACGATGACCGGGTTCAAGGGACTCCCGCAGGTCGCAGTGGTCGTCGACCCGTTCCAGGCCAAGGCGGTGTCACCGGATCAGCGGGTGGCACTGGGCACCGTGCAATTCTCGGTGTCGGCCGGTGAGGTCGGCGCGGACACCCTCGACGGGGTGGACCGCATCGCGGCCCCCGCGCGCGAGGCCGGTCTCGATGTGCAGTTCTCCGGTGCGGTGTACCCGGGCTTCACGGCCGAGATCCCGCACACCCCAGAGCTTCTCGGCATCGTCGCGGCACTGGTCATCCTGCTGATCACCTTCGGCGCGGTGGTCGCCGCGGGGCTGCCCATCATTACGGCGTTGGTGGGTGTCGGTATCGGGCTCACCGGGATTCTGGGAGTGGCCGCCTTCGTCGACGTGCCCTCGGCCGCGACATCGCTGGCCCTGATGCTCGGTCTGTCCTGTGGCATCGATTACGCGCTGTTCATCCTGTCGCGGCATCGGCACCAAATCGTGCTGGGAATGGCTGCGGCGGAGGCGATTCCGCTTGCGGTCGGGACAGCGGGCAGTTCGGTGGTCTTCGCGGCGATAACGGTCATCATCGCGCTGTGCGGACTGACGGTGGCGGGCATCCCGTTCCTCACCGTCATGGGTCTGACGGCCGCGGGCGCGGTGCTGGTGGCCATGCTCGTCGCATTGACGCTGCTGCCCGCGCTGCTGGGTTTCGCCGGTGACACCGTCGCCAAGTTCATCTCACCGCCGCTGCATCCGGGCAAGCCGGAGGAGGTGGCGCGCATCGCCGCCTATGAGCCCGAGCGCACGGCCGGGCACGCGTGGGGACGTTTCGTCACCCGATTCCGAATTCCGGTGCTGGTCCTCGGCATCGCGATTCTCGTCGTCGCGGCCATTCCGGCCACTCGCATGGACCTCGGGCTGCCCAGCGGCGCCACCCAGCCGGAGAAGAGCACCGCCCGCAAGGCCTACGACCTGGTCAGCCGCTCCTTCGGACCCGGTTTCAACGGACCCCTGCTGGTGGTCACCGACCTGTCCAAGGCCACCGCCCCGGACGCCGCACAAACACTGATCGGTCGACTGCAGCAGGAACCCGATGTCGCCGCGGTACAGCCCGCGGCCTCCGGAAACGGATTGATGCTGATCCAGGTCATTCCCACAACCGGCCCCAACGACTCCGCGACGACCGATCTGGTGAACCGGTTGCGCGAGGACCGTCATCGCATCGAAAGCGGTACCGGTGCAACGTATCTGGTCGGCGGTACCACGGCGGCCAATATCGACACCTCGAAGCGGCTGGCCGGGGCGCTGCCCATCTTCCTCGCGGTCGTCGTGGGTCTGGCGCTGCTCTTGCTCACCATCGCCTTCCGCACGATTCTCGTCCCGCTGTCCTCGATCGTCGGCTTCATCCTCTCGGTGTTCGCGGCCCTCGGCGCACAGGTGGCGGTATTCCAATGGGGTTGGGGCGCAAGTCTTTTCGATGTCACCAAGGCCCAGACGCTGAGCTTCCTGCCGATCATCACATTGGCCATCATCTTCGGCCTGTCCAGCGACTATCAGATCTTCGTCGTCTCGCGGATCAAGGAGGAACACACCCGCACGGCCGATGCGATCGCCTCGGTGCACAACGGCGTCGCGCACTCCGCGCGCGTCGTCACCGCCGCCGCGCTGATCATGTTCGGGGTGTTCGTCGCATTCACCACCACCGATAATCCGATCGTCAAACCACTGGCATTCACCCTGGCGATCGGCGTCCTGTTCGATGCCTTCATCGTCCGGCTGACCCTGGTACCCGCGGTCATGGCCCTGATCGGCAACCGGATGTGGTACCACCCGCGCTGGTTCGCCCGCTACATCCCCGACCTCGATATCGAGGGCGCCGAACTCGAACGCCGATACGCCCACGACACCGAAGCCGAAGTGCCACAGGGTGTTACCGAACCGTCATGACGCTCGTTCGCACACGGCGACGATGCGGCGATCCTGAATCACCGGAACCGACCGCTCGACGGTATAGGCGTGTACCAATTCCACCACCTGGCTGACTGTTGAGGTCACGATCGTTCTGTTCTCGTTCGGGCGATCGGCCGACGCACCGGACTTGACGTTTCCGGCTCCCAGAAGGCCGGCGCAAAGCCGAGTGCGTTCGGTCGAACCCCTGGTCGGTTATCGTGCCGCCGCGCCTGCGGATTCTGAATGTTGGTCGCCGCGGGCCATTTGGAGTCGATGAGAGAGTGTATCGAGCAACTCCAGTGATGGAATGAGCTTCGCTGCCCAACCCGGATCAGGGTCCGGCAGCGGTGGCCCCTTGTGAATATGAGTGTCGATGGCGACAAGTCTGTCGGTGATCTCGGCGATGATGTCGGCCAAAGTGGGCCTGCGAGTCAAGTACACGAATCTGCCGCAGCCGGCCGGCGAGTCGCCGTATTGGGGGTCGTCGTAGGCGGCGGTGTCGTGGGCATCGGAGTAATCGAATGCCTCCCGCACGCTGATCAGCCCGTCGCGGTTGCCGTCCGGGTCCGCCGGCAGATCCCCGCCGTATGCCGTGGCGGAATTGAGGGCCTCGAACCATGTGCGTGCCCACGGGTCGAAGTGGGTGTCGCCCGCGCTCACTTTATCGGCGGGTACGGCGCTGGCGAAACAGGTCGCCGCAGCGGTGCTGTTGTCGAGGGTCGGTTGCAGGAACGCACCGGAATAGCACTGCTCCATCGTGACGACAAGGCGCCCGAACTCCGGGAGCGTCGTCAGCATCGTCCCCCAATCCGACGGCGTGAGAACAGTACTGTTGTCGATACACAGACCATTGGTCGAACCGTGGTTGTTGGTGTGGACGAAGAGCAGGCTGTCGGCGTCCATCCGACTGCCGATCGTCTCCATGGTGGCCCGCAGATGGTCCGTTGTCGCGGAATCGTGGATATGCATTTGATAAGGAGTGTCGTCCCCGACCCATTTGGCCAGCTCCGACGATGTCGCGTCGACCGCCCCGATAGTGCCGTCATAACACAGCACATAGATATTGCTTGCGGGGAATCCCAGCTGATTGCGCAGCACGCGCCAGCCCAGTTCCAAATCTTCAACGTGGCGGCGGTTGCTGATCCGGCTCGTGAACAAAACGGCGAAGCGATTGCCATCCTCGCGTAGCCACGGCCACACTCGAGGTTCGATCAGCGCCTGTAACAGCGGACGACCGGATGCCATGCGCCGCAACGGCGCATGGAACAATTCCGGCCGCAGGCCAGGGGCGGCGACCTCGGGAGGAAATTCAGCCGACACAGAATGCAGCAAGCTGCCGTCGGACGGCGAATGGAATCGGTATTGGCAGGGATGACCGTAGTTCGCGTCGGGCATTTGGTCGACGAACACCAGAACCGAGTCGTCGGGGACTACGATCGTCTGATCGACGAGCGAAAGACGGTGCCCCCTTTTGAGCAGTCGTGGAACGATGCTCAGGTGAGTGGTCGCCGCCGCGGTTGGTGTCAACGTCGCGAAAGCCTCCGCGCGGCACCGCCTCAGAACGCGTTCGGGCAGTAGGGAATAAGCGTCATCTATCATCGTCACACCTTGGGTTCACGGTGATCTCATTCGCCGACGCGGACGAGATCAGCCAACTTGTCCGGATCCGAGGCCACCACCCAGGTCTCGGGTAGAAGTCCGAATACAGGCGGCCGGTCATCGGCCCAACGCTGCCGCACAATCAACCGTTCGGGATCGACCAGCCCGTACGAGCACGCGTGCATCCAGTTCGCGCCCGGCTGCTCGTCACGAAAAACGATCACGCAAGGTCGGTCACAGTGAACGGTCCTGCTTCCGCACACGATCTCCCCCGGACCGCGTACGACACGGTCGACATAGACGACCATCCCCCGCACCGACGCAAACGCGAGTTCAGCGACCGCACGCGCGATGGTCCCGTCCAGCAGCTCACCGTCCACACGAAGCTCCGTTCCCGGTTTCGATCCTCCGCAAGTGTCGGCCACTGCACGCCGGGTCGCCTAGAGTAGGTGACTACTCACGTTCGCCCGCCCGGCGGCGCTTTGGTGGCGAGCAATGCATTCGCACAACCACGATCCGGGGTTCGGGATAGAACGGCGACACGTCACGGAGGTGCCCGCCTCTGCCAGGAAATGCCAAGTTTGTGAGAAGCCAGCTCTGACAGCGCTATAAGGCAGTGCAGTTGCTGCTACGGCTGCTCGATGTCCGGTCATCGACGGATCCTGTTCCAGTGCTGGTGGCTGCGAACGGTTGGGATACCGCCACCTATCCGCGGATGCAGGGCTGGCTGTCCTCCCAGCTGCTACTGCCTTGGCGGACACCCTGCCGTAGCTGACGAGCGCACCGCCCCCGCCGATCGGATCGAGATCATCGCCGTCGAGGACGAGCGCGGGCTGCCGGTCGAGGGTGTCGGGTCATATCCGGACGGTACGAGAAAGGTCCGACAAGACCTGTTGGACACCAAGGGTTTTCGATAGCCCGGCGGAGCGGCTACAGGCCCGGTACGACAGTCGGCGGCCAATCCTGCGGCTCGACATTGGCGGGTTTCCGGCTGACATCCTGGTCCCAGTCGAACACCGGTGCCGGAGGACCCCACTGCTTCGGTCTGACAAAAGAGATGGTCTCAGTACCGAAATCCACCTGCACGAACGAGGCGTAGCCGGAGAAGGTCGCGTCGCGGAACTCGGCGTAGCTGGAGAAGGTCGCGCTGCGGAACTCGGCGTCGCCGGAGAAGGTCGCGCCGCCGAACCAGGCGTCGCCGGAGAAGGTCGCGCCGCCGAACTCGGCGTCGCCGGAGCAGGTCGCGTCGCCGAACCAGGCGTCGCTGGAGAAGATCGTGTTGCGGAACTCGGCGTAGCTGGAGAAGATCGTGCTGCGGAACCCGGCGGTGCCGGTGAAGGTCGCGTCGCGGAACTCGGCGGTGCCGGTGAAGGTCGCGTCGCGGAACTCGGCGGTGCCGGTGAAGGTCGCGTCGCGGAACTCGGCGTAGCCGGTGAAGGTCACGCTGCGGAACTCGGCGTAGCCGGTGAAGGTCGTGCCGCGGAACCCGGCGGTGCCGGTGAAGGTCGCGCTGCGGAACCAGGCATCGCCGGAGCAGGTCGCGTCGCGGAACTCGGCGGTTCCGGAGAAGATCGCGTCGCGGAACTCGGCATCGCCGGAGCAGGTTACGTCACCGAACTCGGCGTCGCCGGAGAAGGTCGCACCGCGGAACTCTGCGTAGCTGGAGAAGGTTGCGCCGCGGAACCGGGCGTAGTTGGAGAAGGTCGCGCTGCGGAACCCGGCCGTGCCGGAGAAGGTCGCGCCACCGAACCCGGCGGTGCTGGTGAAGGTCGCGTCGCGGAACCCGGCGTCGCCGGAGAAGGTTACGTCACCGAACTCGGCGGTGCCGGAGAAGGTCGCGCCACCGAACCCGGCGGTGCCGGAGAAGGTCGCGCCACCGAACCGGGCAGCGCCCGAGAATTTCACATTGCTGAGGTCGACGTTCTCGAGATGTGCTGTGCGGAAGTCGAAGTCGCTTGTCGACCAGCTGTATTCGGCTGTGGGGCGGAGGTGGTCAGCGATAACGCGGACGATGGTGGCACGGACTTCTCGGTCGTTGTGCCGGTATTCGAGGTGGCGTTCCTGGTCGTCGGCGCGCGTGCCGTCGGCTGTCGCTCGGTGCTGTGTGAGGACCAGTTTGCTCTGGTGGTTGGCACCGAACTCGGGGCTGTAGGGCAGCCGCAGGTAGCCGCACAGCACGTCGATGCATTGCTGGCGGCGCAGGCCATCGGATTCGTCGGCGACACCGGCCATCGCGTAGACCCCGGCGATGCGGACCGCGACGTCGGTGGCACCGAGTTGGGCGGCCGCAGCGCCGAAACGTTCGACGAACCGGCTTTGCTCCAGGTCGCGTTGACGTCGGTAGGCGATCACCAGGGCGACGACACCGCCGACTCCGGCGACGACGGTCAACGCAACGCGGGTGACGTCGATCTCGGCAGCGGCCTTGCTCGCGTCGACCGGGGTGATCCACCGCAGGAAACCGTACGCGACGAACGCGACACCCAGCCCGGCGAGCAGGGCGACCGCGACCGCGGGGAACAACCGGATCCGTCCCGCGCGGCGGCCGAGCGCCGCGCGGGAGTCCCTGCTCAACCGCGCGCGCAGCGCGGTCGTTCTCGTACGTGCCTGTGCGCCATTGGCGCTCACCCTCCCGGACATCGCTCGATTCTGCTCGAAACCGTGCCCTATCGCTGAGATCTCAGTCGGTCGGACGCTTTGATGCCCTATGGCCTCGTGTCGTCTCGGGCTCGCTCGCACCGCTCACATCGGCCGCCCTCGTTCGCCTGCTCCACGGTGCGGGTGTGGAGCACGCTGCGGTAGCAACCGATACCCCTGTCTACCTGGTACTTCTTCGGTGGGCGCAGAGGGGTTCGAACCCCCGACCGCTGGTGTGTAAAACCAGAGCTCTACCACTGAGCTATACGCCCGGGATCCGTCGGTGGGTTACCGACGGGCCGGTCTAGGACTCTAGCGCGGCGAGCGCTTTCTCCCAAGCCGCCTGGTCACGGGGCTCGCCGGGGCCGTTCATTTCGGCGAAGCGGATGACGCCGTCGCGGTCTACGACGAAAGTGCCGCGGTTGGGGTAGCCGGATTTTTGGTTGAAGACGCCGTAGGACTGGGCGACGGCGCCGTGCGGCCAGAAGTCGGACAGCAGCGGGAAGATGTAGCCCTGTTCGGCGGCCCAGATCTTGTGGGTGGGCGGCGGGCCGACCGAGATGGCGAGTATCTCCGCGTCATCGTTCTGGAACTTGGGCAACTCGTCGCGCACCTTGCACAGCTCGCCCTGGCAAATCCCGGTGAAGGCGAGCGGATAGAACACGAGCAGCACGTTCTTCTTGCCGCGGTAATTCGAGAGCGTGACGTCTTGGTTGTTCTGGTCCTTGAGCGTGAAATCCGGCGCGACAGTGCCGATTTCCAGCGGGCCAACCTCGAGTGGCATCACTGATCCTCCATCGTGTCGGGCTGCACCGGGCGGTGGGAACACCGCCCGGCGAAACCATAGCGAAAGCGGTCAGCGCTGTTTCGAGGGTGCCTTGGGCTGCACGAGGCGGCTGCCGGACCAGGCACCGAGGCTGATCGCCGACGTCTGCGTCAGACCCGCGGTGGGCGCCGCTTCGGCGATATCGCTCGGATCGACATGACCAGGTTGCCCGGTCTTGGGGGTGAGTACCCAGATGAAGCCCTCGTCGGCCAGCGGGCTGATGACTTCCATCAGCTCATCCGCCAGATCGCCGTCGCCTTCACGCCACCACAGCAGTACGGCGTCGACGACCTCATCGGAGTCTTCGTCGACCATCTCCCCGCCGCTGGCCTCTTCGACGTCGGCCCGCAGGTCGTCATCGGTGTCCTCGTCCCAGCCCAGCTCCTGGACAACCATGCCGTGTGTAATGCCAAGCTTCTGAGCGTAATTCTGCGCGTCCGCCGCGGCGACCACGGTGGTGTCCTCCTCAACTCCAGACAATAGTTAGTTGCAAGCGAACATGGTTATCGCCTCGAGCGCAAGCTGATCGGAGGAAATACCCACGGAATGTCGCATGACAACCTCGTGTCATTGACCGATTATCGCCACCCGCGCTCGGTTCGTGGGATGAATCAGCGTTTCGGGCATGCGTCCTTGACCGCGTTGCGCGCGTCGTTGACCCGTTTGCTGGCCTCGTTGAGCGCGCCGACCGGCGCGGTGTAGGTCATTTTGCGGGTTTCGGCGGCCAGCTGCCGAGCGGCGGCGACGTATTCGGTGAATTTGGCCTGCAGGTCCGCCGGTAGCGCGCCGTTGGCACCGTTCACGCCGGTCTCGACCTTGGTCGCGGCGTCCTCGAGCGTCTTGGCTGCGGTATCGCGCTTGGCGTTGTAGTCCGGCGCGTTCGCATCGTGGGCATCTACGAACTCGTTGTACTTCGAGACGCCGACGCCTGTAGTTGTGGGGAATTGACCACAGTTGTCGTTGATCGCCTGTGCCTGTGCGGCGGCCTTGCGCGAGGAGGTGGCCGCCGCAGAGGACGAGGCCGCCTCGGTCTTGTAGGCGGCTAGGTCCGAGGCATTCGGATTGGCAACTCCGTCAACGTGTTTCGCACACCCGGCGACGGTAAGGCCGATCACGACCGCCGCGGCCGCGCACACCGCTCCGAACCCGCGTGGGTCCAGCACCTTCATCGTCCTCCCGGCTCCTCTTTATCGTCGGCGGTACTCGACTCACGTTCCCTGCGGAACCGTACTGTAGATGCCCCTGACATGATGACCTGGGCCACATCTTCGGCAAGGATGGAGGTGCGCCCGAACCTAACGTAGACGGGTGGTCCGCCAACCAAGCGTGCCCATCCGGGGATACAGACGCCTATCAGCTTGTCCACCCCTGTACGAGGAGCAGATTTGACCGACCTGATCCACTCTTCCGCACCAGCGAAATCCGCTGGCACCAACGCCGCGCCCGGCGATCCGAATGGATCGCACGTGCCGCCGACCGGCGGGCGGGTGCGGGTGATCCGCGAAGGGGTGGCGTCCTACCTACCGGACATCGACCCGGAGGAGACCTCCGAATGGCTCGAATCGTTCGATGACATGCTCGACCGGGAAGGTCCGGGCCGCGCGCGTTACCTCATGCTCCGGCTGTTGGAACGCGCCGGTGAGCGTAGGGTCGCCATTCCATCCCTGACCTCCACCGACTACGTCAACACCATCCCCACCGAGAACGAGCCGTGGTTCCCCGGCGACGAAGAGGTGGAGCGACGGTTCCGGGCCTGGATCCGCTGGAACGCGGCGATCATGGTGCATCGGGCGCAGCGTCCCGGAATCGGTGTCGGCGGCCACATTTCGACCTACGCGTCCTCGGCGGCGCTCTACGAGGTCGGCTTCAACCACTTCTTCCGCGGCAAGGACCATTCCGGCGGCGGCGATTCGATCTTCATCCAGGGACATGCCTCGCCGGGCATTTATGCCCGTGCGTTCCTCGAGGGCCGGTTGAGCACCGACCGGATGGACGGCTTCCGGCAGGAGTACAGCCACGGCGGTCCGGGCCACGGCCTGCCGTCGTACCCGCATCCGCGGTTGCTGAACGACTTCTGGGAGTTCCCGACGGTGTCCATGGGCCTGGGCCCGATGAACGCCATCTACCAGGCGCGGTTCAACCACTACCTGCACGACCGCGGCATCAAGGACACCTCCGACCAGCACGTCTGGGCCTTCCTCGGTGACGGCGAGATGGACGAGCCGGAGTCGCGTGGCCTGATCCAGGTGGCCGCGAACGAGGGCCTGGACAACCTCACCTTCGTGATCAACTGCAACCTGCAGCGTCTCGACGGCCCGGTGCGCGGCAACGGCAAGATCATCCAGGAACTGGAGTCGTTCTTCCGCGGCGCGGGTTGGAACGTCATCAAGGTCATCTGGGGTCGCGAGTGGGACGCGCTGCTCGGCGCCGACCGCGACGGCGCGCTGGTGAACCTGATGAACAGCACCCCCGACGGCGATTACCAGACCTACAAGGCCAATGACGGCGCCTACGTCCGCGACCACTTCTTCGGCCGCGACCCGCGCACCAAGGCCCTGGTCCAGGATCTCTCGGATCAGGAGATCTGGAACCTCAAGCGCGGCGGTCACGACTACCGCAAGGTCTACGCCGCCTACGCGGCCGCGATGGCGCACAAGGGTCAGCCGACGGTGATCCTGGCCAAGACCATCAAGGGCTACACCCTCGGCAAGCACTTCGAGGGCCGCAACGCCACGCACCAGATGAAGAAGCTGACCCTGCAGGACCTCAAGGACTTCCGCGACCTGCAGCGGATTCCGATCTCCGACGCCGAGTTGGAGAAGGATCCGTATCTGCCCCCGTACTACCACCCGGGTATGCAGGCGCGCGAAATCCAGTACATGCTCGATCGCCGCAAGGCGCTCGGCGGCTTCCTGCCCGAACGGCGCGCGGCGGCGAAGCCGCTGCAACTGCCGGGCGATGAGGCGTACCGGTCGGTGCGCAAGGGTTCCGGTAAGCAGAACGTGGCCACCACCATGGCCCTGGTTCGGCTCATGAAGGAGCTGCTGCGGGACAAGGAGATCGGCAAGCGGATCGTGCCGATCATTCCGGACGAGGCCCGCACCTTCGGTATGGACTCGTGGTTCCCTTCGTTGAAGATCTACAACCGCAACGGGCAGTTGTACACCTCCGTCGACGCGGAATTGATGCTTGCCTACAAAGAGAGTGCTGTCGGGCAGATTCTGCACGAGGGCATCAACGAGGCCGGTTCGACCGCGTCGTTCACCGCGGCGGGTACCTCCTACGCCACCCACGGCGAGCCGATGATCCCGCTCTACATCTTCTACTCGATGTTCGGCTTCCAGCGCACCGGCGATGGATTGTGGGCCGCCGCGGATCAATTGGCGCGCGGTTTCGTACTCGGCGCTACCGCGGGGCGAACCACGCTGACCGGTGAGGGTCTGCAGCACAACGACGGCCATTCGCTGCTGCTCGCCTCCACCAATCCGGCCGTGGTCACCTACGATCCCGCGTTCTCCTTCGAGATCGCGCATATCGTGCGTGACGGCCTGCGCCGGATGTACGGCGGCGGCACCGCGCAGCCCGGTCCTGGCGCACTGCCCGGCACGCATCCGCACGGGTCCGCGGGTGAGTTCGGCGGCGAGGACGTCTTCTACTACATCACCCTCTACAACGAGCCGTATGTACAGCCCGCCGAGCCCGACGATCTCGATATCGCCGGACTGCTCAAGGGCATCTATCTGTACAAGCGCGGCGGCGAGGGCAGTGTGCGCGCGCAGATCCTGGTCTCGGGCGTCACGGTGCCCGACGGCGTGCGGGCTCAGGCGCTGCTCGCCGAGGAATGGGGCGTGCAGGCCGATGTCTGGTCGGTGACCTCATGGGGTGAGCTCCGCAAGGAGGCCCTCGACAAGGAGATCGCCCAGCTGCGCAATCCGGGCACCGACGCCGGGGTTCCGTACGTCACCCAGGCGCTGGCCCGGGTCGATGGTCCGTATGTGGCCGCGACGGACTGGATGCGTGCGGTGCCGGACCAGGTCCGCAAGTGGGTGCCCGGCGACTTCACCACGCTCGGCACGGATGGCTTCGGTTTCTCCGATACCCGTCCCGCCGCGCGCCGGGTCTACAACGTCGACGCGCAATCGATCGTGGTCGCCGCGCTGGCCGCACTGGCACGGACCGGCAAGATCGATCCCACGAAGGCCACCGAGGCGGCGGCCAAGTACCGCATCGACGATGTCGACGCCGCGCCGAAGTCGGCTCCCGGCACCGAAGACGAACTCGCATAGCGGACGATTGGATGGTGGAACGTAAACCGCCGCGGCCGCGTCGGATCTCCGAAGGCTCCTCCGAGCACGAGGTGTATCTGCCGACGGGCGCACTCTCCCCGAACCGGCAAACCCGTGACCCGCTGCCGGACACGCTGCTCAAACGCGTGAAGCAGTTCTCCGGACGCCTCTCCACCGAGGCGGTCGGGTCCATGCAGGATCGGTTGCCGTTCTTCGCCGATCTGGACGCCGCGCAGCGCGCGGGCGTGCAGATGCTGGTGCAGACCGCGGTGGTGAACTTCCTGGAATGGCTGCAGGATCCGGAAAGCGATATCCGGTTCAGCCTGGATGCCTTCCAAGTGATCCCGCAGGATCTGGCGCGGCGGCTGACGCTGCGCCAGACCGTGGACATGGTCCGTGTGGCCATGGAGTTCTTCGAACAATGGCTGCCCGCGCTCGCGCGCAACGACCGGCAGCTGGTCGCGCTCACCGAGGCGGTGCTGCGATACGGGCGTGAGCTCGGCTTCGCGGCCGCCTCGGTGTACGCGAGCGCCGCGGAATCCCGCGGCGCGTGGGATACCCGACTGGAGGCGCTGGTCGTCGATGCCGTGGTGCGCGGCGATTCCGGCCCGGACATGCTCTCGCGGGCCGCGACATTGAACTGGGATGCCACCGCGCCGGCGACGGTGCTGGTGGGCACCCCGCCGGGGGATCAGGGCGTCTCGATGGTCGGTTCCGTGCACACCATCGCCGCGCGGCACGGCCGCGCGGCGCTGGCCGTCGTCCAGGGCTCGCGACTGGTCATGGTGGTCAGCGGAAATCTCGGCGACACCTCTTATGCCTCACCGTTTCTCGCGGATCTGCTGGCCGAGGTGTTCTCCGACGGTCCGGTGGTGATCGGCCCGACCATGCGGACCCTCGGCGCGGCGCATGCCAGCGCGGTGGAGGCACTGGCCGGAATGGAAGCGGTGGTCGGCTGGCGTGGGGCCCCGCGGCCGGTGCACGCGGCGGAATTGCTGCCCGAGCGTGCACTGCTGGGCGATCGAGCTGCGATCGATGCGTTGAACGAGTATCTTGTCCTTCCGTTGGCCGCCGCGGGCTCCTCGCTGGCGGACACACTCGAGGCCTATCTGGACTGTGGTGGCGCTGTCGAGACGTGTGCCCGGCAGCTGTACGTTCATCCAAATACGGTTCGCTATCGCCTCAAGCGGATAGCCGAGATCACGGGCCGCGATCCGATGAATCCGAGGGACGCCTATGTACTCCGGATCGCCGCAACAGTGGGTCGTTTGACACGAACCCGTAACGAACCATCAACACCTGTCCCAGAAGTCACTCAATTCTCGGTGGGTAACGAAGGGCTGTAACGGATCCGGCGAACCGGTCGATCGGGACGCCCCACATGGGATTTTGTGGGACCCCCACAAAAGCGAGCAAAAAGGTTCATTCGCGTCGACATCTCGTGCGGCGCACCTCACAGTGTTTTCTTAGAGGTGTGATCGCGTTGTTCGCCCCTGGACAGGGGTCCCAGACACCCGGCATGCTCGCGCCTTGGCTCGACCTTCCAGGCGCGACCGATCGCCTCGCCATCTGGTCCAAGGCCGCCGGCCTGGATCTGCTCCGTCTCGGCACCACCGCGACGGCGGAGGAGATCACCGACACCGCCGTGACCCAACCACTCGTCGTGGCCGCGGCCCTGCTGGCATATGCCGAAATCGAGCCGGAGTCGCTTCCGGCCACTACCATTGTCGCTGGACATTCGGTCGGTGAGCTCGCCGCCGCCGCGGTCGCCGGAGTCATCTCCGCCGACGAAGCGGTGACCTTGGCCGCCATCCGCGGTGCGGAAATGGCCAAGGCGTGCGCGCTGGAACCGACCGGCATGTCAGCGGTGCTCGGCGGCGATGAGGCCGCCGTGCTCGCACGGCTCGAAGAGCTCGACCTCGTCCCGGCCAACCGCAACGCCGCGGGGCAGATCGTGGCCGCCGGACGTTTGACCGCCCTGGCGGAACTCGCCGCGAACCCACCCGAGAAGGCGCGGGTGCGTGCGCTGCCGGTCGCGGGGGCTTTCCACACCGCGTTCATGGCCCCGGCCCAGGACGCTGTGACGGATGCCATAGCCAAGATCACGCCGAACGAGCCGACTCGGACCCTGCTTTCGAACTTCGACGGCAAGCCGGTCGCCTCGGGTGCCGATGCGGTCGCTAAGCTCGCGGCGCAGGTCACCCGGCCCGTCCGGTGGGATCTGTGCACCGAAACCGTGCGACAGGCGGCGGTTTCGGCCGTGGCGGAGCTGCCACCGGCGGGCACGCTCGTCGGTATCGCAAAACGGGAGATGAAGGGCACGCCAACCCTGGCCCTGAAGACCCCCGAAGACCTCCCCGCGTTGGCCGGGCTCACCACTTCCGGCTAGCTTTCCCCCCGGCGATTGTGTAACCAAATGCACGATCGTGACCGAGCAAGCGGTAACCATCGGCTCGCTCGATTCGAAAAACAACAGTGAAGCCCTACAAAGTAGATAAGAAGGGAGCCACGAAGTGGCCGCTCTGACCCAGGAACAAATCGTCGAGGAACTCGGCAAGATCATCGAAGAGGTGACCGGTATCGAGCCCTCCGAGGTGACGATCGAGAAGTCCTTTGTCGATGACCTGGACATCGACTCGCTGTCCATGGTCGAGATCGCGGTTCAGACCGAGGACAAGTACGGCGTGAAGATCCCGGACGAGGATCTGGCCAGCCTGAAGACGGTCGGCGACGCTGTCGCTTACATCCAGAAGCTCGAGGCCGAGAACGCTGAGGCGGCCGCTGAGCTCAAGGCCAAGTTCGACGCCGAGTAGGGCCGACACTGTGACCACTCCTTCCACCTTGAACGGGAACTTCCCCAACGTCGTCGTTACAAGCCTGGCGGCGACCACGTCGATCGCTGGTGATGTCGATGCGACGTGGAAGGGACTCCTCAACGGCGAGAGCGGTATCGACGTTCTCGAGGATTCCTTCGTCGAGGAGTACGACCTTCCGGTCCGCATCGGCGGTCACCTGAAGGTTAAGCCCGAGACCCTGCTGAGCCGTGTCGAATGTCGGCGCATGGCCTACGTCGAGCAGCTCGCGACCGTTCTCGGTCGTGAGGTCTGGCAGAACGCGGGCAGCCCCGAGGTCGACCCGGAGCGTCTGGGTGTGGCGATCGGTACCGGACTCGGTGGCGGTGACGCGCTCATCGACTCGGTCGACAAGCTGAAGAACGGCGGCTATCGCAAGATTTCGCCGCTGGCAGTTCAGATGGTCATGCCGAATGGTCCGTCGGCCGTCGTCGGCCTCGAATTGAAGGCCAGGGCAGGAGTGGTCACTCCGGTCTCGGCATGCTCGTCGGGCTCCGAGGCCATCGCCAATGCTTGGCGGATGATCGTCATGGGTGACGCCGATATGGTCGTTACCGGTGGCGTGGAGGGTTTCATCGACGCGGTGCCGATCGCGGCATTCACCATGATGCGCGCGATGAGCACCCGCAATGATGACCCGAAGGGTGCCTCGCGTCCGTTCGACTCCGATCGCGACGGTTTCGTCTTCGGTGAGGCCGGTGCGCTGATGGTCATCGAGACCGAAGAGCACGCCAAGGCACGTGGTGCGACGATCCACGCGCGGCTGCTCGGCGCCGGTATCACCTCCGACGGCTTCCACCTGGTCGCACCGGACCCCACGGGCGACGGTGCCGCACGGGCGATGACCAGGGCGATGCAGACCGCGGGTCTGACGCCCAAGGACATCACCCACATCAATGCCCACGCGACCGCGACGCCGATCGGCGATACCGCCGAGGCGAACGCGATCAACAAGGCGGTGGGCAACCACGCTTCGGTGTACGCGCCGAAGTCGGCACTCGGGCACTCGATCGGCGCCGTCGGCGCCCTCGAATCGGTGCTCACCGTGCTCAGCATCCGCGACGGCCTCGTCCCGCCGACGCTGAACCTGGAGAACCAGGATCCGGAGATCGATCTGGATGTGGTGCACGGCGAGGCTCGCCGCCAGGAGATCGAGTACGCGATCAACAACTCGTTCGGTTTCGGTGGGCACAATGTCGCGCTCGCCTTCGGTCGGGCATAGCCGCACAGACCGGGCAGACTGCACAACGAACCCCGGTGGGGTCGGCCATTCGACAGTGGCCCGACCCCACCGGTGTTTGCCATACGCAGCCGCTGGTAGCGGCGCACTTGCTTGAGGTGAGGAGAAAACGCGATGACGATCATGGCTCCCGCGTTTCAACCAGAAACTTCGACCGATCCGCGTGATCCACTCGGTCGACTCCAGCGCTTCTTCGACCCTGGAACCGTTCTGCCGCTGCACCCGCGGGACAAGTCCGGTGTGCTCGCCGCGATCGGCGAGGTCGACGGTGTTCGCACCGTTGCCTACTGCTCGGATGCGACCGTCATGGGCGGCGCGATGGGTGTGGAGGGCTGCAAGCACATCGTCGACGCGATCGACACCGCCATCGATTCCGCCATCCCGGTGGTCGGCATCTGGCATTCCGGCGGTGCTCGCCTGGCCGAGGGTGTCGAGGCGCTGCACGCGGTCGGCCTGGTCTTCGAGGCCATGGTCCGCGCGTCGGGTCTGGTGCCCCAGATTTCGGTGGTGCTCGGCTTCGCGGCCGGTGGCGCCGCCTACGGTCCCGCGCTGACCGACATCGTGATCATGGCGCCCGAGGGGCGGGTCTTCGTGACCGGTCCCGATGTGGTGCGCAGTGTGACCGGTGAGCAGGTCGATATGGCGACCCTCGGTGGTCCGGAGACGCACGGCAAGAAGTCCGGTGTCACCCACATCGTGGCCAATGACGAGGCCGATGCGCTGCACCGCGGTCGTCGCCTGGTGTCGATGTTCGCCGAGCAGGGTGAATTCGATCTGGTCGCCGCCGCGCACGGTGATGTCGACCTGAAGGCGATGATGCCGGAGTCGGCCAAGCGTGCCTACGACGTGAAGCCGATCGTCCACGAGCTGCTCGACAACGTCGACGGTGAGTCCTCGTTCGAGGAGCTGCAGGGTGGTTACGCGCGCAGCATCGTGACCGGTCTCGGGCGGCTCGGCGGGCGCACCGTGGGTGTGCTGGCCAATAACCCGATCCGCCTCGGTGGCTGCCTGAACTCCGAAAGTGCCGAGAAGGCCGCGCGTTTCGTGCGGTTGTGCGACGCGTTCGGTATTCCGCTGGTGGTGCTCACCGATGTGCCCGGATACCTGCCCGGTGTCAGCATGGAGTGGGAGGGTGTGGTGCGGCGCGGTGCGAAGCTGCTGCACGCCTTCGCCGAGGCCCGCGTCCCGCGCGTCACGCTGGTGACCCGCAAGATCTACGGTGGCGCCTATATCGCGATGAATGCCCGGTCGCTGGGCGCGACCGCGGTGTACGCGTGGCCCGGCTCCGAGGTCGCCGTCATGGGCGCCAAGGCCGCGGTTGGCATCCTGCACAAGAAGGCACTCGCGGCCGCGCCGGAGGACGAGCGTGAGGCGCTGCACGAGCGTCTGACGGTCGAGCACGAGCGCATCGCCGGTGGGGTCGAGCGAGCCATCGCGATCGGTGTGGTGGACGAGGTCATCGACCCGGCCAAGACGCGCAGCACCATTGCCGCGGCACTGGCGGCTGCGCCGGTGCGCAAGAGTCACCACAAGAACATTCCGCTGTAGATCCGGTAGCGGAAGCGGGCCTCGGGATTTTCCCGGGGCCCGCTTTTCGTTCCGCGTCCGACCTGGGGTGACGGGTATATATCGATCGGGATTCCGCTCAGCAATATTGTTGAAACTTTGGTGATACGCGTTGCTCGTTCGTTGCGCGCATGAGCGTGACGATCGAATCCACCGCATCGACGGACCCGGTGCGCAAATCGCCTTGGTCCCGTTCGTTATTCCTGCAACTGCTGGTGGCGATCGTGGCCGGAATTCTGGTCGGCAAACTGTGGCCCGACTTCGGCGCGGGTCTCGAACCGCTGGCCGATGGGTTCATCAAGCTGATCAAGATGGTGATCGCGCCGATCATCTTCTGCACGGTGGTACTCGGCATCGCCCATGTGGGGGATATGAAGGCGGTGGGGCGGATCGGGGTGAAGGCCCTGAGCTGAATATCATTCCGGCGTTTGTGATTTCGGCGTTCGCGGAGAGCGGATGCGTAAGGTGCTGGATGGGGAACAGGTGCCGCCGTTGCAAGACGCCGATCCGATGGTCGGGTATTCGGCGCAGGCGGGCTGAGCGGCGGCGGGGAAAGCCAGCGCCGGGCAACGACCGATCGGTAGCATCGACAGGTGCGCTACGAGGAACTTGCCGATGAGCCGTGCTCCATCACGCGGCCCCTGGTGATCCTGGGCGACCGCTGGACCCTGGTGATCCTGAAGTACGCGTTCGCGGGCGTCCGGCGCTTCAACGCGTTCCAGAGCGCGCTCGGTATCTCCCGGAGTCGGCTACAGGATCGCCTCGACCGCTTGATCGAACACGGAATCCTGGTCAAACAGAAGGCGGCCGTCGGTGCGCACGAGGAATACCGGCTGACGCCGAAGGGCCACGATATCTACCCGATCCTGATGGCGATCCGGGACTGGGGTGATGCGTACATGGCCCCCGACGGGCCGCCGGTCGCATACCGGCACCGCGGGTGCACCGGTGAAGCACATGTCTCCCTCCAATGCGATTGCTGCGGCAGCGAACTCACCGCCCGGGATATCACACCGGAACCGGGACCCGGTATGACGGAGTTCCCTGGACGTCAGGCGGGTTGACCGTCTCAGATTCGGCTCCCGCATACCGAATGAGCGCCTCGCACGGGTTGTGGAGCCTGTTGCCGAATACGCCGAACATGCGATTGTGCCGTCACACCGCCGTCACAGCGACAGACCAAATCACCTAGCGGCAGGCATGATTGCGCCTCAGCCGTCCACATAGGCACGTGATCTGCGTCACGGCCAAAAACCGCGCCAATTCGGCAACAGGCTCTGTGCCCTGTGCGTGGCGCTCAATTGGTATGCGGCAGCTCGATTACGAACTGAGGCAGGCCTTTTCGCGGAGTTGGCGCGGGTGTGGTGATCGGCGTGCTCTAGGGCTCGACCCTTTGTGTGGCTTGACGTCGAGGAGGGCTCTTCTCGGGTTCGTTGTGCGGCCCGGGGGTCAGGCGCTGTGCCAGGTGGCGACCTGGTCGAGGTCTTCGCGGGAAGTGCGGAAGGCGTTGACCGGGTGATTCGGATTCGGATAGCCGAAGGAGATGGCGGCGACCACTCGGCGGTGCTGCGGGAGATCGAAATAGGTGCGCAGGAAGGGGGAGTAGGAGGCGAGGGCGGCTTGCGGGGCGGCGCCGAGGCCGAGGCTCTGGGCGGCGAGTAGGAAGGTGCCGATATAGAGGCCGCAATCGACGGCGCCGTAGACGCCGAGGTCGGCCTCGGTGGTGATGATCGCGACGTGCGGGGCGTCGAAGAGTTCGAAGTTGCGCCGCGCCTGGCGCATGGTGCCCGCGTGATCGCCCTTCACGATGCCGACGCTGTCGTAGAGCCGCAGCCCGCATTCGCGTCGGCGATCGCGGTACACACCGGTGTACTGCGCGGGAAAGGCGAAATCCGGTTCCGGCGTCGCGGTTGCGATGTGTTCGAGAAGTTCCGCGCGGAAGCGGTCGGTGCCCGCGCCCTCGGTGACGACGACCTGCCACGGCTGGGTATTGCACCAGGAGGGGGTGCGCTGGGCGAGCCGCAGCATGGCCTCGATGGTGTCGCGGGGGATCTGGTCGGTCGTGAACTGTCGGCAGGTCCATCGGTCGTCGAGGATGCGGCTCAAGGCCGTGAACTCGTCGGTCTGCAGGCTGGTCGGGTTCATGCGGCACTCTCTCGAATCTGGTCTTATTTCGAGACTGAACGCTAGCAGCTATGGTCTCGTTTTGGAACTGGTAGTCGCGCGGACCTGGGCACGGGCGTGGAATGTGATGCGGTGCTGTCGCGAAATTGATTGGCTCACAGAGCGATACGCGCAGCGCCAGACAATGAAAATGGGGGCTCGGGCGGTGGGGCAATTCGATGAAAGATGCCGTACGGGTCCGACTCGACTTGTACGCTCCGGGCTGGACTGAAATGCTCCTACTCCTGATCTCTAGAACGGGGAACGTGTTGAAGGTTTGTCTCGCGGCCGTGTTCGCTTGCGGCGCGGTGCTTCTCGGCGCCACCGCATGCAGTAGCGGGACCGAATCGCACGGCGATCACACCCCGACCAGTGCGTCGACAACTGCGGTAGCGCCGACCAGTGCGGTCGCGCCGTCGAGTAGTGCGCCCGAGGCGCCGGCACCCGCTCCGCAAGCGGTACCCACGCCGGAAGCGACATCGATAGCGCCGCCCGCGCCGCAGCCGCAGGCGGTGCCGGCACCGCAAGCGCCGCCGGCGGCGCAGACGGCACCGCAGCCCGAACCGGCCAAGCCGGCACCCACTTTGACCGCACCCGGATTCGAACCGCGCGCGGGCTACTGATAGCGGAGTAATCGTTTTGACCAGCAAGCTCTCCCGCCGTTGTGCCCGTTGGCTCGGGGCGATTACGACGACCGTCGCGGCTGCGGCCTGGGTGCCCGCGGCAGCGCAGGCGGCCCCCGCCGCGGCACCGGGCAGTGCCCTGGTGGCGCTCGGGGATTCCTTCACCGCCAACGGTTTCCGATGGGAAGTGGATGCGAAGGAGTGTCTGCGCGGACCCGCCTCGTGGCCGACGCAGCTGAGCCGACTGATGGGTGTCGCGGGTACTTCCGACTTCGTGGACGCGTCGTGCTCCGGTGCGGCCATTCAGACCGCGCGGGGTTATTCGCTGGTTCAGGAGGCGATCAATGCCGATAAGGCGGGTGCGTTCGGTCCGCGAACCAAGCTGATCGCAGTGCAGTTCGGGCTCAACGACACCTGGGGCACGAGCGAGACCACGCTGTGGACCTCGCTGATCCCGTGCGTATTCAACCTCGCCGACGGATGTGGGCTGGAGGCGGCCGAACAGGGCCGGATCACCGACTATCGGGCCGTATCCGGCAGCGACTATGCCCAGCGCATCCGTGAGGTGGTCGAATATCTGCGCTATTACGCGCCGCAGGCGAAGATCGTGCTGGTCGGCTACCCCGAACTGTTCCCGGCCGGGCAGGATTTCGCGTGTATCAGCGTGCTCGGCGTGGGGCAGTACGTACAGCCGAGGGCCGCGGCACTGGTCCGGTATCTGGATCGCATCGACGCGGCGCAGCGGGACGCGGCGGCGCAGCTCGGGATCGAATTCTTCGATTCCAGGGCGGTGACCGCCGGGCACGGATTGTGTTCGGCGCAGCCATGGTTGAACGGTGCGCTCGATCCGCGTGCGGATCTGGTCGGGATTCCGTTTCACCCTTCCGCGCACGGTGATTCGATGATCGCGGGAGCGCTGTACGAGCGGTACGGCAAGTGACGCAGCAGCGGCCCGCCCTGCCGTCGCTGACCGGGGCGCGGTGGTGGGCCGCCTTCGCGGTATTCCTGTTGCACGCCTTGGTATTTCTGCCGGTCTATCCGTTTCAGAAGTCCGAGTTGTTCCGGCATATCCATCAGGTGATGCCGATGCAGTTGGGCGCGGCCGGGGTCACCTTCTTCTTCGTGCTCTCCGGATTCATCATCTATTGGTCGTTCCGGCCGGGGAATTCGGTACCGCGGTTCTACTGGCGGCGAGTATTGAAGATCTACCCGACGCATCTGGTCGCGACGGTGGCGTTCATCGTGGTCGCGAGTGTGCCGCTGTCCAGGTTGGTGGTCTGGGTGCCGAACGTATTGCTGATCCACACCTGGGTGCCGAAGTGGACGACCGTCGGTGGGCTCAATGTGCCCTCCTGGTCGCTGGGCGCGGAAATGCTGTTCTACCTGAGCTTTCCACTCGCACTGCCGGTGGTGCGCCGCATTCGCGGCGATCGGGTGTGGTGGGCGATGGCGGGGCTGCTCGTGGTGATCCTCGCGCTGCACACGGCATATTTCCTGTGGGTTCCCGGACCGAAGGGCATCGAGAATGCCTTTGCGCCACGGCTTGTTCCGGGGGACGTATCGCCATACTTCGAGCTGCACGCGTCACCGGCGTGGTTCGCCCAGCCGGATATCCCTGTCGCCCCGGCCTATTGGCTCAGTTACACGTTTCCACTGTCGCGGTTGCCCGAATTCTTTCTCGGAGTGTTCGCCGCGCGGCTGGTGGTGGAGGGGCGTTGGCGCAATACGCGGCTGACCTGGCCGCTGCTGGCATTGGCCGTCGCCTTCGCTGCCACCTGGGTGGTTCCGGTGAACTACAAAATGTCGGCGCTGCTGCTCGCGCCGATGACCGCGGTGGTCGCGACGCTGGCCGCGCGGGATCTGGCCGGTATGCGCGGGCTGAACGCCTCGCCCCGCATGGTGTGGTTCGGCAATATCTCCTTCGCCTTCTATCTGATCCAGTTCCCGGTGATGGTGCTGATCACTCGGCTGTTCATCGGCGGCAGGCAGTTCGGCCTGTTCGGCTGGCTGGGGTTCGCCGGATCGAGCCTGATCGTCGCGACGGCGGCGGCCGCGGCGATCTACCACTGGGTGGACGAACCACTCATGCGCCGCTTCTCGGGCCGCCGCGCCGCGGGTCCGCCCGCGACGACGACGGAGCCGGTCGACCGCGTTTCCGCCGTGGTTGGGTCATGACGAGGCAGAATCCCTGGCATGAATCCCGGGGACCCTGCCGCGCGCGACCGCAAACGGCACGGTAGGCACTACACGCCCCCTGCCCTGGCACGCTTTCTGGCACAGCGGCTGGTAGCGCATGTGCCGCGACCCGGGGTGCACGGCGGAGTATCGGGTGCTGGCGTGTTGCGGGTGCTCGACCCAGCTTGTGGCGACGGTGAACTGCTGCTCGCGCTGCACCGGGTGGCGGGTGAGGTGCTGCCGGGGGTGGCGGTGGAGTTGGTCGGGTATGACCTGGACCTGGCCGGGGTAGCGGTGGCGCGGGAGCGGGCGGGGGCGGCGGGGGTTGCGGTCGAGTGGCATATCGGGGATTTCCTGACCGCGTCGGCGCGGATCGCGGACGGATCGTTCGATGCGATCATCACCAATCCGCCGTACGTGCGGACCCAGCAGTTGGGTGGGCCGACCGCGCAGCTGCTCAGCAAGCAGTTCGGATTGCGCGGCCGGATCGATCTGACCCACCCGTTCGTCGCGATCGCGCCGCGGCTGCTGCGCCCGGACGGGGTGCTCGGATTGTTGTGCGCCAACCGGTTTCTCACCACCAAGGCGGGTGCGAATATTCGGAGTCTGCTGCTCACCGAGCTGTCTCCGGTCGAACTGTACGACCTCGGCGATACCAAACTTTTCGAGGCGGCGGTGCTGCCCGCGGTCACCATCGCCACCCGCACCGCGTCCCGTGGCCTCTGCCGCCACGTCTCGGCCTATGAGGTCGAAACCACCGAAACCGTCGATGGAGCAGATCTTTTCGAGGCACTGACCGCCGAAGGCAGCCACACCGTCACCCATGCCGGACGTACCTTCGCGGTCGAGGTCGGGGCGTTGGCAACCGGCGATCAGACGGTGATCAGCGATCAGGCATCAGGACAGCGGGGTGACGGTGCAGATGCGGGAACATTGGGGGCCGGTGACGGGGGTGGGAAAGGGGCGTGGCGGATGTCGCGGCCCGGAGTCGACGGATGGTTGGGGGAGGTGGAGGCAGGGACTTGGCGGACGTTCGGGGAGGTGGGGCGGATTCGGGTGGGGATCAAGACAACTGCGGATCGGGTGTTCATCTCCGAGCGATGGGGGGAGATGGAACTGCGGCCGGAAGGGGAGTTGCTATTCGAATTGATCACCCATCACGATGTCGAGCCATGGCGGATTTCGCGGGAGCGTGACACCAGGGTGCTGTATCCCTACGACACTTCCGAACCCACGCGTATGCCGGTCGACCTGCGGGAATTTCCCGGGGCCGCAGCGTATTTGGAGGCGAATCGGGAGACATTGGCCGCGCGGAAGTATCTGACCGATGGTGGCCGGGAGTGGTTCGAGATCTGGGTGCCGCAGCGGCCGCATCTGTGGCGGGTGCCGAAGGTGGTGTTTCCCGATATCAGTGAGCGGCCGCGGTTCGCCTTGGATCGGTCGGGGGCCGTGGTGAACGGGGACTGCTACTGGATATCGCTGGCCGATCTCGGGGTGGACGGTGCGGCCGAGCGGCTCGCGTATTTGCTGATGGGCGTGGCGAATTCGGCACTCGGGTTGCGGTTCTACGATGCGGTGTGCGGGAATCGGCTGTATTCGGGGCGGCGGCGGTGGATCACCCAGTATGTCTCCCGGCTGCCGCTGCCGGATCCGACGACGATGCGGGCGGGCGGGGTCGTCGAGCTGGTCAGGGATTTCGTCGACGGCGGGCGGGTACCGGACGCGAATTCGCTGGGTCTGCTCGATGAGTGGGTGGCGGCCGCATTCGGCCCGCGTGTGTACGAAATGCGTTGATTGCGTAGCACTTAGAGTACTGATGCCGCATCAGGCGGTGGTGCGGACACCGACCATCGGCAGCAGCGTGCGCCGCGCGAATTCGCGACCCGCCGTCACATCATCGATCGGAATGAGCCCGTCGGGCGTCAGTGCGAGTGAGAGCGCGAGCCGCGCCATGATCTCGGCAACGAGTTCGAAGTCGAAGTCGTCGTCGGCACCGCTGCGGAGTTCGCGTAACTTCTCCGCCAGATAGGTGCGCCCGACCGCGATGATCGGTCCGGCGTCGGTGGTGAGCCGGGGCAGGATGAGGTCGGGTTCGGTCCGTAGGAGCCTGCGCAACAGTTCGTTGCCGGCGATCTCGGTGATCACCGCGACGAAGATCTCCACCAGTTGTTCTTCGACGCCCTCGACCTTTTGCACTCGCTTATCGATTTCGGCGACGAAGCGCTGTGCCTCGCGCACGCTCACCGCCTCGACCAGGTCGTTCTTCGATTCGTACCGGCGATACAGCGTGGCCGGGCTGATTCCGGCGCGCCGGGCGATCTCGCCCATGCTGGTGCGTTTGATACCGAAGTCCAGGAATGCCGACAGCGCGCTCTCCAGCAGCTTCTCGCCATCACTGACGGGCTTTTCCAGTATGCGCTGGAGGATGGGCGGGACGGTCGGCATCGAGTCTCCAGTCGTATCGGCTCGGACGCCGATGGTGACTGGGCGTCGCGACGGTGCGGGTGATCGGTGTTCATTATTTCACCGGGTCGCGACGGTTCAGCCGGGGATCGGCACCAGAGGTCGACAGGAGTGCTATCGCTCGGCGGTTGGACGAGTGTGAGCGCGGGACTAGTGTCGCGGCAGGTCCAGCTCCGCCATTTCTTGTTCGATCGCATTGGCGGCGAAATCCACTCCGCTGGAGCGCAATTCGTGAACCCGTCGCTGTAGCGCCTCGATCCCGCCCGGTTGGGCCGCGATATCGGCCACGCTGATCCGCCCCGACGGTTGGTGCATGCTCTGCTGCATGTACGCCACCGTGATACCTCCTGCCTGCACGCTACGCAGCCACCATCCCGGCGGGCTCACCCTCCGCGTTACTGGCCACTCGACAGCTGCGTCGGCGGGAGATCCCGGGACACCGGGCACGCTGGCAAAATGTTATCAGCGATTCCGATCGGGCATTTGATCAGTGTGGTCTGTCTCACACTTGCTTGGCGACCCGGTGGTTGGCCATGTTGTGAAGGTACACAGCACCATTGAGCCGAATGCCGTCCTGTTCGGCCTCGCTCAATTGCCTGCGCACCTTGCCGGGTACGCCCGCGACCAGCGAGCCGGGCGGAATCTGCGCGCCCTCCGGTATCAGGGCGTTCGCGGCGATCAGACTGCCCGCGCCGATGACCGCGCCATTGAGCACCGTCGCGCCCATGCAGACGAGCACATCGTCACCGACGGTGCAGCCGTGCAGGATCGCGTTGTGCCCCACCGAAACTCCGGTACCGACGGTGAGCGGGAAGCCGGGGTCGGCGTGCAGTACGCAGCCGTCCTGAATATTGGTGCGCGCGCCGACGCTGATCGCCTCGAGATCGCCGCGCAGCACCGCGCTGTACCAAATGCTCACCTCGGCGGCCAGCCGCACGCGTCCGATCACGGTCGCATTCGGTGCGATCCACGCGGTGTCGTCGATCTCCGGGGTGTGTCCGCTTACCTCGATCCTCATGCCGAAAACCTAGACGACGAGATCGCCGGCATCGCGGGCGTCCCCGAGAACAGTGCGCGGTGCGCGGCCGGACTGGTACCGAGGATGCGGTGGAAGTGATGGCGCAGGCTGACGGCGGTGCCGAAGCCGGTCTCGGCCGCGATGCGGTCCATGGTGTCGGTGGTGGATTCGAGCAGCAGCCTGGCCCGATCGGCGCGCTGGTGCAGCAGCCACTGCTGCGGACTGCTGCCGGTGCGATCGCGGAAGCGGCGGGTGAAGGTGCGCCGCGACATGAGCGCGACGCGGGCCCAGCCGTCCAGATCGACCGGTTCGCCGAGATTGGTTCGCGCCCAGACCATTGCGCGTTCGATCGGATCGTCGTCGGCGGCGTCGGGCACGGCCACCGGAATGTATTGGGCCTGGGATCCGCTACGGTGCGGTGCGGTCACCAGCGCCCTGGCCAATTCGGTGGCCGCCCGGCTGCCCAGGTCGCCGCGCACCAGGTGCAGGCAGCAGTCGAGTGCGGCGGCGACGCCCGCGGAGGTGATGATGTCACCGAGGTCCGACCAGAGGGTATCGGCGCGGACTCGGACCGCGGGGTAGGCGGCGGCGAGGTCGTCGGCCGCGGCCCAGTGGGTGGTGATCTCGCGGCCGTCCGCCAGGCCGCTCGCCGCCACCGCGAAGGCGCCGAGGCACAGGCCGACGATGCGGGCGCCCCGGGCGTGGGCGCGATGCAGTGCGTCGCGCAGGCCGTCCGAAATGGCCTTATCGCGGCGCCAGCTCGGGATCACCACCAGATCGGCGCGCTCGAACGCGTCGAGTCCGGTGTCGACGACGATGTCGAATCCGGCGGGTGTCCGCAGGGTGCCGGGGTGCTCTGCGCACACCTCGACGCGGTAGTCGGCGCTGCCCTCGGCGCCGACACGGCCGAAGACCAGCGTCGGCACGGACAGGTGGAAGGGGATGACGCCATCGAAGGCGAGGACGGCGACGGTACGCATGGCCCGATCTTATCGCTGGCGGGCTCGCGGGCCACTTTTGATTGCTCCGGGCGGTCGGCAAGTATTGATCGCATGACCGAGACGATCGAACGCACCACCGTCGAAGCCCTGCACATCGGCGGGCCCACCCTGCGCTTCCGGTACGGCAATCTGACCTGGCTCACCGACCCCACCTTCGATGCTCCCGGCGACTACCCCGGTCCGATCACGCTGCACAAGCTGACCGGCCCGGCGGTATCCGCCGATGAGGTGGGGCCGGTGGATGTGGTGCTGCTCTCGCATGATCAGCACGCGGACAATCTCGACACCTCGGGCCGTGAGTTCTTGACGAGGGTGCCGACCGTGCTCTCGACCACGGATGCGGCCGGACGCATCAACGGTGTTCGGGGACTGGAGAACTGGGAGACCGTCACGGTGGGTGACGTGCGCGTGACGGGTGTGCCCGCACTGCACGGGCCCGAGGGGTGCGAACCATTCAGCGGGATGGTCACCGGATTCGTACTGCAAGCCGATGATCAGCCGACCGTGTACGTCTCCGGGGACAATGCCTCGGTCGCGCTGGTCGAGCAGATCGGGCAGCGGATCGGGCGGATCGATATCGCAGTCCTCAATGTCGGGGGCGCGAATGTCGGACGGTTCGGCGACGCCGATGTGACGCTGAACGGGCGCACCGCACTCGCGGCTGCCGAGTTGCTCGGCGATGCGGTGATCGTCGCCGTGCACGGCGAGGGGTGGCACCACTTCAGCGAGCCGCTGGATTACCTGGCCCGCAACTTCGAATACGCCGGACGGGCCGCTCAGCTGCGGATCCCGCGCTTGGGGCAGCCGTTCGAGGTATAGCCGCATGGTGGCGGACTGCCTCGGTAGCGCGCGGCGTTCATGGCGAAGCTCCGATCCGTGGTCCACGATGGCGATATGAGGATCGCAGTTCCGCGGGAGGTCAAGGAACAGGAGTTTCGGGTGGCGCTGACCCCGGCCGGTGCCGGGGAACTGGTGCGGCACGGGCACGAGGTGCTGATCGAGACCGGCGCGGGGGTGGGGTCGGGTTTTCCGGATGCGGAGTACGTCGCCGCGGGTGCCCGGACGGTGCCCGGCGCCGATCAGGTGTGGCGGGAGGGCGAGCTGGTACTGAAGGTCAAGGAGCCGATCGCCCAGGAGTATCCGCGGATGCGGCGCGAGCAGGTGCTGTTCACCTACCTGCATCTGGCCGCCTCGCGGGAGTGCACCGAGGCGATTCTGCGGTCGGGTATCACCGCGATCGCGTATGAGATGGTGCGGGCGGCGGACGGGTCGCTGCCGCTGCTCGCGCCGATGAGTGAGGTTGCGGGCAAGCTCGGGCCCCAGGTCGGCGCGTATCACCTGATGGCGCCGCTCGGGGGTGCCGGGCTGCTGATCGGCGGGGTGCCCGGGGTGCCCCCGGCCGATGTGGTGGTGCTCGGCGGTGGTGTCGCCGGGACGAACGCGGCCACCGTCGCGGCCGGGATGGGTGCGAAAGTCACTGTGCTGGACACGAATCTGACGCGCCTGCGCGAGCTGGACGCGCTGTTCCAGGGGCGGGTCTCGACGGTGGCTTCGAATGCGGTCGAGATCGAACGGGCGGTGCTCGGCGCGGATCTGGTGATCGGATCGGTGCTGGTGCCCGGTGCGCGGGCGCCGAAATTGGTGTCCGAGGAGCTGGTCCACGGTATGCGTCCCGGCTCCGTGCTGGTGGACATCGCCATCGATCAGGGCGGATGCTTTGCCGATTCGCATCCGACCACGCACGCGGATCCCACCTTCCGCGTGGCGAATTCGCTGTTCTACTGCGTGGCGAATATGCCGGGCGCGGTGCCGCATACCGCGACCCTCGCGCTCATCAATGCCACCATGCCGTATGTGCGCGCCATCGCCGATCACGGGTGGCGCGAGGCGTGCACCGCGCATCCTGAACTCGCGCACGGGGTTGCCGCGGATAAAGGGCGGATGCTATCGGCGGAGGTCGCGGCGGCGCACGGGTATTCGATATCCGAACCGGTGGGGTTGGCGGGCTGACGGCTCGACGCGGACCGAGAATGATGAGGGCGAGATCGGTGACGGTGGAATACCTGCGACGGGCCTGGGTATTGGTGATCACCTTGCTGCTGGTGCTGCTGCCGTACTCCGGGGCGGCGGTCGCGGCGCCGGCGGGCGTCGATTCGGCCGCGGTGGACCGGTATATGTCCGAATACCTTTCGCGGACCCGGTTACCGGGTGCTTCGATCGCCATTACGCACGGGGATCAGGTGGTGTATGTCGCGGGGTACGGTCACGATTCCACCGGTTCGGCCATTACCGCGACGACGAGAATGCCGATCGCTTCGGTGAGCAAATCCATGACGGCGTTGGCCGTGATGCAATTGGTCGACGCGGGGCTGGTGCGTCTGGATGCGCCGGTGCGTCAGTACCTCACGGACTTTCGGCTGGCCGATCCGCGCGGTGAGCGGATCACGGTGCGGCAGTTGCTGAACCAGACCTCCGGCATGTCGGATACCGCATTTCCCGATCTGCGGCAGCCGCAGGCCGATTCGCTGGCGGGGGCGGTCGAGCGATTGCGGACGGCGAAATTGGCCGCCGATCCGGGGACGCGATTCAACTATCACAATCCGAATTATCAGGTGGCCGCTCGGTTGGTCGAGGTGGTCAGTGGGCAACCGTTCGCCGACTATCTGCGGCGGAATGTGTTCGGGCCCATCGGGATGCGCGACAGTAGGACCGTGGATACCGCGCGTGCGGCCGATGATGTGACGCACGGATACATTCGGGCGTACGGGTTCGCGATACCGGTGGCGGAGCCCGATTGGTTCGTCGGTGGTAGCCATGGTGTGGTCACCACGGCCGCCGATCTGGCCAGGTGGCTGATCACTCAGAACGATGGCGGTCTCGCGCCGGACGGGCAGCGGGTGGTATCCGCGGCATCGGTTGCCGAGATGCACACACCGTCCGGGGTGGGCGATGACGACTACGGAATGGGTTGGCGGCGCGCGCGATCCGATCATGGAGTGCAGCTCTCGCACAATGGCGATTGGTTCACCTATACCGCTGAACAGGTGCTGTTGCCCGACACCGGGTACGGGATCGCCGTGATCGCCGATACCGGGATGTCGCTCGAGGACGATCCCGGGATCATCGCCCAGGGGCTGGTCGAGCTGACCTGGGGCGCGACGCCGGATGTGCACCGCCCGTGGAGTATCTGGGCGGACTGGGGGATGGCGCTGTTGACGCTCGCGACGGTCGGCCTCGGTGTGTTCTGCCTGGTGCGATCGCGCCGGTGGGTCGACCGCCAGACCGTCCGACCTGCGTGGTTGATCGCACTGCGGCAGTTGCCGTATCTGGCTCCGATTGTGATCTTGGCGGTGCTGCCGCAGCTCGCGGGGCTCGTCTTCAGGGGGCGAGCCGGAACCTTCCTGCAGGTCACCTATGTGTGGCCGGCTCTTGTCGTGTTTCTCGGCATCGCCGCGTTGGCGGGCGTGAGTGTTCTGCTCGCGCGCGGGGTGTGGCTCATTGTGTCGCGGCGCAAGCGATCTGACGGAGATGCGCAGCAGGAAGCGCCGGTCGAGGCGTCTGCCTGAGCGTGGGCGTCGGATGGCGGCCCGCACAGGGGAATGTGCGGGCCGCGTGGACTAGTCGGCGTTCGGGCCGAGGTACCAGTCGGGGGCGCCCTCGGTGGGGAGGTCGTGCAACTTGTCCGGATTGCGGACGACATTGATGGCGGTAATGCGGCCGCTGTCGATGGTGAAGGCGAAGACGCCGACGTGGGTGCCGTCGAAGACGACCAGACCGGGCGCGCCGTTGACCAGGACCGCGCGGCCCCAGGCGCCGGACGCGGACGGTGCGTGGTACCAGCCGAGCAGCATCTTCGCGATGAGTTCGGCGCCGTGCACCGGCTGGCGGATCGCGGGGACCTTACCGCCGCCGTCGGCGGTGAGGCTGACATTGGCGTCGAGTACGCCGAGCAGTGCGCTGAGATCACCGGAGCGCCAGGCGACCGCGAAGGCCGAGACGACCTTCTCCTGCTCGTCGGCCGAGGCGGGGAAACGGGGTGTGCCGTCCTCGACGCGCTTGCGAGCGCGCGACGCGAGTTGCCGCACGGCCGCCGGGGTGCGGCCGACGACCTCGGCGACCTCGGGACCGCTCATGCCGAACACATCCTGCAGCACGAATGCGGTGCGTTCGGCGGGCGAAAGGGATTCCAGTACGACCAGCAGCGCCGTGGTGACGCGCTCGTCCTGGGTGATCCGGTCGGCCGGATCGTCCCAGCTGGTGACCTCCGGCTCCGGCAGCCATTCGCCGACATACTGTTCGCGGCGGGCGCGGGCCGAGCCGAGCTGATCGAGGGCCAGCCGGCCGGTGACGGTGGACAGCCAGGCGCGCAGATTCTCGATCTCGCCCACGGTCCCGGCCTCGTACTGGCGCTGCAGCCGCAGCCACGCGTCCTGCACCACATCATCGGCATCGGTGAGACTGCCGAGCGTGCTGTAGGCGAGCCTGCGCAGATACGGCCGGTGCTCCTCGAAACGCCGAGCCAATTCGGCCTGGTCGATCGGTTCGGAGGCTGGCTGGTCTGCGGTCACTGTTCTCGCCGTTCGTTGGTCCGGCCCCCTCAGGGGCGAGTGTAGGAGTCGTCATCACGATGACGAAACAGGGCTAGCGAGTGTGACATCTGAGTCGCGGTGGCGCACCGCGGAGGCTGCGCGGGTACTGGGAACTCGGCTGTTCTGGGTGCTTGCTACCTGGGATCTCGAGGATCCGAACTCGACAGCGTGATGGGCAGCATCGAGATAGGGCGCGATCGCCGTCGGGCCATCAGGGATATTGCTCGGGAGCACGCGTGCGGCGGGCGCGTTGTCGAGAGTGCGGAACCGGATGTCGGCTGGAACTCGGCCCTCGTCGTGGCGAGCCGGCGGTGTCTCGCGAAGTAATGAGGGCCGATCGCCGATGGGGCCTGCGCGGGTGTCGGAGAGTTCGGCTGGGGCACGTGGGTTGTCGGGAGGTGGGGACCGGCTACCCTCGCCGGGTGCGAATGGGGACCTCGACGGCTGTTGGGCTGGTGCTGGGCTTCGCGCTCGACCGCGCGTTCGGTGATCCGCGGCGGTGGCATCCGGTGGCCGGATTCGGTTCGGCGGCCAGTGCGCTGGAGCGGGCGACCTATGCCGATCGGCGGTCCGCGGGGGTGGTGCACGAGGTGTTGCTGGTCGGTGCGGTGACGGCGCTCGGGATCGGGTTGCGTCGTGGCGGGGTGGTGGCGACCGCGCTGGCGACCTGGACGGTGCTCGGTGGACGCAGCCTGACGCGCACCGGGCGGGATATGGCCGATCGGCTCGAGTCCGGTGATCTGACGGGTGCGCGGGCATTGCTGCCATCGCTGTGCGGGCGCGATCCCGAGGCGCTCGATGCGGACGGCTTGGCCCGTGCCGCAGTGGAATCCATCGCGGAGAACACCTCCGACGCCACGGTGGCCCCACTGCTGTGGGGTGCGGTCGCCGGAACGCCCGGGCTGCTCGGATACCGCGCGGTCAATACGCTCGATGCGATGATCGGCTACCGCGACGAGCGCTACCTGCGCTTCGGCTGGGCCGCCGCGCGCGTGGACGATCTCGCGAACCTATTGCCCGCCCGCATTACCGGCATGCTCACCGCCGCCTTGGCCCCCCTGGTCGGCGGACATCCGGCCGATGCGCTGCGCGCCTGGCAACGCGACGCATCCGCGCACCCGAGCCCCAATGCGGGGGTCGTCGAGGCATCCATGGCGGGTGCGCTCGGCGTCCGCCTCGGCGGCCGCACCCAATACCGCTACGGCATCGAACTGCGACCCACCCTCGGCGACGGCCCCGCACCTCGGGTCGCGGATCTGCGTCGAGCCGTCCACATGTCGGAAGCAGTCCAACTGGGCGCTGTTCTCACGGCCGCCCTCTGGTCTGTCCTGCGGCGCTGACGCCGAGGTCGCGCCCGGCTCAGCGGGTGCCGCCGTAGCGGTCGGCCAGGCGTTGTTCGTTGGTGGAAGTCGGTGCGGGGGTTGGTGTTTCGGTCGGTGTGGGTTCCGGGGCCGCTGGCGTCTTTTCCTTGCGGCGTTCGCGGATTTCGGCGTAGACGAAGTAGCCGAGGCCGAGGGGAGCCATGATGCCGAAGGCCAGCCATTGCAGGCCGTAGGAGAGGTACGGGCCCGCGTCGAGTTGGGGGAGGGGGGTGGGGGTGAAGGCGCCGGGCTGGTTTTCGCCGAGTTGCAGATAGCCGCCGCGTTCGCCGGTGGGGATCGCGGTCAGTGGCTCCTGCAGGACGGCCATTTCCTGGGTGGTGTCCACCGAGTACACCTGGCGATAGCCGTCCTGGACCATCGGGTCCTTGCCGGGGGTGACCCCCTCGGACATCCGGATTCGGGCCTCGATGCGCTGCGGTCCGGTCGGCGGGTCCGGAATCTGCGGTGGGCGGGATCCGTCGACGGCGGCGACCAGGCCGCGGTCGATGAGCAGGATGCGGCCGTCGTCGAGTTTGAAGGTGGCCAGCACCGAGTAGCCGGGGGCGCCGTCGAGGTGGCGCAGGCGGACCAGCGCCGTCGAATTCGGCATATAGCTGCCGGTCGCGACGACGCGACGCCATTCGGCGTGCGAATCGGTGCCCTGGTCGTCCAGGACGGTGGTGATATCGATCGGGGCGGCGTCCACCGAATCGGCGATCAGCTGGTTGCGGTGCGAGGTGGTGGTGTTCTTGCCGAGCTGCCACGGTGCGAGCACGGTGAAGCAGAGGTAGGCGAAGGCCGCCACGAGAACGGCCAGGATCAGCCAGCTCGGACGCAGGAGGAAGGTCAGTCGGCGCATCACGCGTGTCCGTCGTGGACGGGACCGTAGGAGACCGGCCGGTCTGATTCATGGGCGGCGAGATCTGCTCCGTGGACCGTGCTCGGCTGGGCGGCGATCTGGGTCCGCGTGTCGTTACCGGACCGGGCTGCTCCTCGGCCCTGGATCACGGCGCCCTTGGTCGCATCGGCTTCGAAGTCAGGGGTGGACGTGCCGTTGCGAGCGGCGAGGGTGCCTCGGACCCAGTCCAATAATCCCGGGATGGCGGCGGCTATCTGGTCGTGGACGAGGTCGAAGTCGGCGGTGTCGCCGTAGTAGGGGTCTGGGACGTCGAGGGAGTCGGCGTTCGGGTCGAAGCTGCGCAGCAGACGGCGGCGCTGCGACGGGATGCCGAGCATGGCCAGTCGGCGTTCGTGGCCGGAGTCCAGCGCGATCAGCAGGTCGGCGTCGCGGTGCTGGCTGCCGAATTTCGCGGCCACGTGACCGGTCGGATAGCCGTGGCGGCGCAGTGTCGCATTGGTGCGGGCGTCGGCGTCCTCGCCGACGTGCCAGCCGTCGGTGCCCGCGCTGCTGACCCGCACGCGGTCCGCGAGCCCCTCGCGGTACAGGTGTACCGCGAACATCTTCTCCGCCATCGGCGATCGGCAGATGTTGCCGGTACAGACGAACGACACGTGCAACTCACCCACGACAGCCATTCTGGCCGGTCGCCCCGATGAGCCGCCACGTAGGGTGTTTTCTCGTGCCGGATGAACAGGTCGATCACGCGAAACTGCGTCACCACGGTGACGTCGACGCGCGTCCCGGCATGCTCGATTTCGCGGTGAATGTGCAGGGCAGTGCGCCGCCGGACTGGCTGCGCAACCGGCTGGCCGCCCGACTCGACGACCTCGGCCGCTATCCGAGTGCGGCCGCTGAATCCGCCGCGCGCACCGCGGTGGCGGCCCGACACGGCCGCGCCGCCGAGGAGGTGCTGTTGCTGGCCGGTGCGGCCGAGGGTTTCGCGCTGCTGCCCCGGCTCGCACCCCGGCTGGCCGCGGTGTTGCATCCGTCGTTCACCGAACCCGAACTGGCACTGCGCGCGGCCGATATTCCGGTCGCCCGCGTCGTCCTCGAACCGCCGTACACGCTGGATCCGGCCCTGGTGCCCGCCGCGGCCGATCTGGTGGTGCTCGGCAACCCGACCAATCCGACCTCGGTCCTGCACCTCGCCGACACCATCCGCGCGCTGCGCAGGCCCGGCCGGATCATTGTGGTCGACGAGGCCTTCGCCGATGCGGTCCGTGGTGAGCCACAGTCGTTGGCCGCCGCGGCCGACCCGGACATCCTCGTCCTGCGCAGCCTGACCAAAACCTGGGCGTTGGCCGGCCTGCGCTGCGGCTACTTGCTCGGCGCACCCGATCTGCTCGCGCGGCTGAACCACGGTCGCGCGCACTGGCCGCTCGGGACACTGCAACTCGAGGCGATCATCGCGACCGCCGAGCCGAATGCGGTCGCCGCCGCCCAACAGCGTGCGCGCACGATCGCCGTCGAGCGGGATTCGATGGTCGAACGACTGACCGCGCTGGGTGTGCACGTCCACACGCCCGCCGACGCACCATTCCTGCTGCTGCGCGTGTCCGATGGTGAACTCCTGCGGAAACACTTGGCGGACCGGGGAATTGCGGTCCGCCGCGCAGATACCTTCCCCGGACTCGGACCCGACTACATCCGTGTTGCCGTCCGCGGCGCCGCCGAGGTCGATCGGCTCGTCGCCGGTATTCGCGCGGCGGGGGTTTGATGTCGGCCCGGATGGGGTGTTGTTGCGGGGGCGATTGCCCGGCTTGTGGCTTTGTGCCGCGGAGGTCGATCGGCTCGTCGTCGGGTCTTTGTATGGAGGGGTTGATGCCGGCCCGGACAGCTCGTCGTTGCGCGCCGAGCATCGCGGGGCTGGTGGGTGGGCGCGGTGGCCCAGGTCGACCGGGTGAACGCCGGTTTCAGTGTGGCGCTTGTGGCCGATTGGAAGGATTGCGCGGTTCGGCAGGTGCGCGGTGCGACTCAGGGGCTCTGTGCGGATGATGGCCGATGGGCGCGGTGCGGTTGAAAGTTGTTGGGGCATCGATGGAGTGGAGGTAGGCCGATCGTGACGACGCTGGCGGAACTTATCGGGGCGCTCGACGCGGCTTATCCGCCGAAGTTGGCGGAGTCGTGGGATTCGGTGGGGCTGGTGTGCGGGGATCCGGGGGATGCGGTGACGCGGGTGCTGTTCGCCGTGGATGCCACGGCGGCGGTGGTCGATGAGGCGATCGATTGGCGGGCGCAGGCTTTGGTGGTGCACCATCCGTTGCTGTTGCGCGGGGTCGACAGCGTCGCGGCCGATACGCCCAAGGGTGCGCTGGTGCATCGGCTCATCCGGTCCGGATGTGCGCTGTTCGCGGCGCATACCAATGCCGACTCCGCTGATCCGGGGGTTTCCGATGCGCTCGCGGCGGCGCTCGGGCTCACTGTCACCGGGCCATTGGATTCGAAACCGCAAGCCGCCGTGGATAATTGGGTGGTGCAGGTGCCGCGCTCGGAGGCCGATGCGGTGCTGGCTGCGCTGTTCGCGGCCGGTGCGGGTGGCAGCGGAACCTATCGTGACTGTGCTCTGCGAGTGCCGGGAGTCGGGCAGTTCCGTCCGGTTGCGGGGGCGAATCCGGCGGTCGGCGCGATCGGGGAATTGCAGCGGGTCGATGAGGATCGCCTCGAGGTGGTCGCGCCACCCTCGGCGCGTGCGGCCGTGCTGGCGGCATTGCGGGACGCCCATCCCTATGAAGATCCCGCCTACCACGTCACCGAGCGTGCCGCGCTGCCGTCGGGGCTCGGCATCGGTCGGGTCGGCGTACTGCCCGAACCGGAGTCCTTGCGCGAGTTCACCGTTCGGGTTGCCGCCGCCTTGCCCGCGACGACCTGGGGTGTTCGCGCGGCCGGTGACCCGGATCGCATGGTCCGAACCGTCGCCGTCTGCGGCGGCGCGGGTGACTCCTACCTGGATGCGGCGACGCGCCTCGGTGTGGACGCCTACGTCACCTCGGATCTGCGCCACCACCCGGTCGACGAACACCTGCGCCGCGGTGGCCCGGCCGTGATCGATGCGGCCCACTGGGCGACCGAATTCCCTTGGTGCGCACAGGCGCAGACGGTGGTGCAATCCGCGCTGCCGGACCTCGAAACCCGCGTGTCCACGCTGCGCACCGATCCCTGGACGGTCAGCGCGACCGTGTGACGCACTCTGATCAACTCGCACGAGCGCCCGAACTATCCAGTGCGGCGGCGTGTTCGGGGCGTGTCGTGACTGTTGCCGGGAGTGGTATGCCGTTCAGCTGAGTCGACGCGCCGGTACGGGGTACAACTACCGCATGAATTTCCCGGTGGACTTCGGGATCGTGCAGATCGGGCTGATGCTGGTCATCCTGGTCGCGGTCGCGTTGCTGATATCGGCGCTCGTGATGGTGCGCAAGGTCGGTTTGCGGGTTTTGATCGGGCGCGGGGCGGGCGGACTGGTGCTGCTGGTCGTCGCCGTTGTCCTGTTGTGGGTGGTGACGCTCATGCAGACCTTCCTCGGGTTGAGCGGGGAGATCAAGGCGGCACATGTGGTGGTGAGTCAGGTTGCGGGCCAAAACCATCGGCTCGAGGTCGAGCTCACCCTCTACGGCGACGAGGACCATCCCGACAAGCACGAGAAATATCAGGTCGAGGGCGATCTGTGGGTGCTGCAGGCCAATATCGTCGAACTGAAGCCCTGGGTGAACGCCCTCGGCTTCCACTCCGGCTACAAGGTCACCCGCCTCTACGGCCAGCGCCTCGACGGCGTCGCCACCACGCAGAACCAGATCTTCGTCAATGGCGATGATCAAGACTTCTTCAACGATATGAGCAACCACAAATGGTGGACCGACCCCTTCGTCCGCTCCGCCTACGGCAATGCCGTCATCGCCACACCCGGCACCTACGACGTCTTCATCTCCCGCGACGCCATCAAAACCCGAGCCCCTGGCAGCTGAGCAAATCTCGTTGTCGGGGCGGTGGTGCGGCCGCCGTTTGCGGGTCACCGCGGGCGGGCAGCCGCGGCTGTCGATGACCGGTCAGGTGAGGGTCGCGTGGTCACCGGAATTGCCGTCCGAGCCTTCGAGCGGGGATCGAACACCCGTGCGATGGCTCGGATCGAGGTCGCCATGGCTCACGCCACGGTGGGCCGATGCGCGCCGCGACTTCGTGCATGAACACCCACGCCGATGACGTGGCCTCGGACCGAATCACCCACCATTCGGGGTACGGTTGAAGACTGGTATCGCCGCATCCCGCGGTTCGCGTGCCCCCATCCGTCCATAGCGTCCAGGAGTTTGTCCGCGTTGAATGTCGAACCACCTGTCCAGGCCAAGCTGCTCCAGCTCGCCGCCGTCGACGCCGAACTGACGCGGATCGCGCATCGGCGCACCGTGCTGCCCGAGCAGCAGGAGGTGGCGCGGCTGGAGACCGAGCGGAATGCGCACAAGGATGCGGCGGTGGCGGTCGAGATCCTGCTCGACGATCTCGACCGCGATATTCGCAAGCTCGAGGGTGAGGTCGAGGCGGTGCGCAAGCGCGAAGAGCGCGACCGCGGCATGTTGACCGCTGGTTCGGTGGGTGCCAAACAGCTTTCGGAGATCCAACACGAGCTGGGCAGTCTGGAGCGGCGCCGTTCGGTGCTCGAGGATGAACTGCTCGAGGTGATGGAGCGTCGCGAGGCGTCGGCATCCGATCACGATCACGCGGGTGCGCGGCTTACCAAGACCGAACAGGATCTGGCCGACGCGCAGCGGCTGCGCGATGAGGCGCTGGCGGATCTGGATGTGGCGCAGGGGCGTTGCGATGCCGATCGCAAGGATTTGTTCGCACTGTTCCCGGCCGACCTGCTGAGCATCTACGACCGCCAGCGCGGCCAGCACGGGGTGGGCGCGGCGCTGTTGCAGGCGCGTCGGTGTGGTGCCTGCCGGATCGAACTGGACCGCGGCGAGATCGCCCGAATCGCCAAAACCGAGCCGGATGTGATCGTCCGGTGCCCGGAATGCGGTGCGATTCTGGTACGTACCAAAGAGTCGGGTTTGTGACGTTACCGGTGCGGGTATCAGTACCCGCGTCGGTTCCACACCCGGCGGTGGGCGGTCCAACGAGGCCGGGTTGTCGAAGAGGACAAGGGGAACAATGACCCAGCGCGAGGTGATCGTCGAGGCCGACGGCGGTTCCCGGGGCAATCCGGGCCCGGCCGGTTACGGTGCGGTCGTCTTCGATGGCGATCACATCCGGATCCTCGCCGAGCGCAGGGAATACGTCGGCATCACCACCAACAATGTCGCCGAATACCGTGGACTCATCGCGGGTTTGGAGGCGGCGGCCGAACTGGGCGCTCGGGTGGTGTCGGTGCGGATGGACTCCAAGCTGGTCGTCGAGCAGATGTCCGGGCGCTGGAAGGTCAAGCATCCGGCCATGATTCCGCTGGCGGACCGGGCACGCAGGCTGGTCGCCGGATTCGACACGGTCACCTTCACCTGGATTCCGCGCGCCGAGAACTCCCATGCCGACCGGCTGGCGAACGAGGCGATGGATGACGGCACGCTGATCGGTGAGGTGCATGCCGCCGAACGGCAGCTGCTCGATGCCGGGGCGGTCGCCGCCACGGTGGCCGAGGAGGTGCGCGATGCCGAAGAGCAACTGCTGAGCTGGACCGATGAAACATCCGCACACGGCGCCGAAGAGCACATGCCGAGCTGGATCGACGAAGCCAGGGACGCGCAGTCGACCGCGGCCGATGCCCGAGACGCCGAGGGGGACACGCCGCCGACCGCCGCGGAAAAGGCACCCGGCTGGACCGGCGCGACCGGCCGCCCGACCCGCTTTCTGCTGCTGCGCCACGGCCAGACCGCGCTCTCGCTCGAGCGCCGCTACTCCGGCCGCGGCAATCCGCCGCTCACCGACCTCGGCCGCGAACAGGCAGCCCGCGCCGCGAAAATGCTCGCCGCGAAGGGCGGTATCGCGGCAGTGGTCACCTCGCCGCTCGGCCGCGCCAGGGACACCGCCGAAGCCGCCGCTACCGCACTCGATGTGCCCGTGCGCGTCCTCGACGGCCTCATCGAAACCGACTTCGGCGACTGGGAGGGCCTCACCTTCCTCGAGGCCGCACAACGAGATCCGCAGCTACACGCCCGCTGGCTCGGCGATCCCTCGACGCCGGCGCCGAATGGCGAGAGCTTCGACCAGGTCCGCGAACGCGTGGAGGCGGCCCGCCGCGATCTGGTCGCCTTGTATCCGGGCCAGAACATCGTGGTGGTGAGTCACGTGACCCCCATCAAGACCCTGTTGCAACTCGCGCTCGGCGTCGGCCCGTCGCTGCTGTACCGGCTGCATCTGGACCTGGCATCGCTGTCGATCGCCGAGTTCTATCCGGACGGCGGATCCTCGGTTCGATTGGTCAACGACACGTCCTACCTCTGAGGGGTTTGGGCAGCTGACCAATCCGCGCCTGTTGGCAAAGCGTGAATTATGGCGCATGGCAACGGATTCGGCCTGTCGAATCGGCCCCTTTGGGGCGAATCTCACACGGTAACGTTTCAGACACGCTTATAGCGGTAGGCTTCGGGTCGGTCAGGCACAGGCATCCAGCCCCGCCGGTCTGGTCGGGGATTACATCGGTCTTCGAACAGTGCTGCTCGGGGGGATGAGAACTGACGAGCAACGTGGCTCGGTGGTCGCTTCGAAAAGTGAAGGCGTCCTGTGCTGTCCAGTGGGTCGAGGGAAGCGCAGGTTCGAATGAGTAGTCCGGTCAAGGTTGTCGTGCTCGGTGCGGGGATCGGAGGGCTCACCACGGCCGCCGCATTGCGACAGGCGGGCTTCGCGGTCGAACTGTATGAAGCGGCCCCCGAACTGCGCGGCCAGGGATTCGGACTTTCGGTGCAGGCCAACGGCATCCACGCGCTGCGCGCGATCGGTCTCGGCATCGAGGAGGAACTGTTCGAGCGCGGCGGCAAGGTCGAGACCTTCCGCTTCAACAACCCGGATGGCACGCCCATCCGCGTGCTCCCGGTGCATCGCCAGGACGAGCGCCTCGGTGCGGCAAGTGTCGCGCTGCATCGCAAGGACCTGCACGCGGTGCTGTTGCGTGCGATCGGCGACACCCCGACTCATGTTGGCGCACAGGCGACTCGGTTCATCGATGACGGTGACCACGTGCGCGTCGAATTCGCCGACGGCCGCGTCGCCGAGGGCGATCTGCTGATCGGCGCCGACGGCATCCACTCCGTGGTACGCGCCCAGCTGCACGGCCGCGCCGAACCGCGCCCCGGCGATTTCGTCGCCTGGCTGGCCTGCATCCCATTCGAACATCCGGCCGTGCCGCGCGGCTACTCCGCCCACTACTGGGGCACCGGAATGCGTTTCGGCATCCACGACATCGGCCACGGCCGGGTCTACTGGTGGGGCACCATGACCATGCCCGGCGATGAGGCCGCCGATTGGCAGGGGACCAAGGAAGATCTGCAGCGGCTCTACGCCGACTGGGCGCCCGAGGTGCGCGCCTGCATCGAGCAGACCGACTGGGCCGATGTGCTCGCCGTGCCCTGCCAGGACCGTCCGCCGCTCGCGGGTTGGGGCCGCGGCCGGGTCACCCTGCTCGGTGACGCCGCGCATCCCATGCTGCCCAGCCTCGGTCAGGGCGCCAACTCGGCCATCGAGGACGCGGTCGTGCTGGCTCACTCGCTGAAGACCTCGCTGGATCCCGTTGCGGGCCTGCGACGTTACGAGCAGGTGCGCGCCGAACGCACCGCCATGTTCGTCAATGGCTCGTGGTCGCTCGGCAAGATCGAGCAGACGACCGATCCCAAGCTGGTGAAGGTGCGCGACACCTACTTCCGGCACGCGCCGACGGAATTCTTCCTGCGCGAATTGGCCAAGCCGATGTCGTTCCCGCCGCTGGCCGGTCCGACCGCGCGGCTGCCGCGCCAGCTGTCCCCGGTGGAGCGCTGGCACTGGATCGCCGATCAGCTCGCCCCGCTGCACATTCTGGCCCGGGTGCGGGTGCACGGGTCGATCACCGCCGAGCAGGTCCGGACCGGACTCGATGCGGTGCAGCACCGACATCCGCTGCTCGGTGTCGCGGTGGCGGCCGAACCCGATGGCACCGCACCGCGTTTCGTCCCGGTGCCGACACCGATTCCCTTGCGCGTTGTCGAATCCGCGGATGCGCAGACCTGGCTGACCGAGGTGGACGAGGTCGAACTGCGCGAGCCGTTCGACTGGCAGGGCGGACCGCTCGCACGCGCCGTGCTGATCACCGATTCGACCGGCGAGACCAGCGATCTGGTCATCACCCTGCACTACGCGATCGCCGACGGCGAGAGCGCGATGTCGGTGGCCAAGCAGGTGTTGCAAGTTGCCGCCGGTGAGGGCCCTGAACTCGAGCCCGCCCCGGTTCGGCCGGGGCCGGAGGCGCTGTTTCCGGCGAAGTTCCAGGGCGCCAAGGGCTTCGGTCGCACCGTGGGATCGCTCCTGCGCGACCAGAAGTCGCAGCTCAAGCGTCCGCGCCGACTGGAGCCGACCGAATTGGCCGCGCCCGCGCAGCGGCGCAGCCGGGTCGTGCACCGCAGCCTCAACGCCGATCAACTCGACGCGCTGAGTGCCGGTTGCGAGCGCAATGGCGTCGGTCTGCAGGCCGCGCTCTCCGCGGCGCTGCTCATCGCGGCGGCCCGAGAGTCGGGCACCTATAAGGAATCTTGGTACACGGTCGGCAGTTCGGTGAATTTCCGCGACCATCTCGACGGTGCGGTCGCCGATACCGAGGTCGGGACCTACCAGGGCATGATCGCGACCCCGGCGAAGTACGCGCCGTGGTCCTCGCTGTGGCAGATCGCCGGTGAGATCGAGCGCGAGTACGGCGCGCGGATGGATCGTCGCGATCACCTCGCGGCACTGAACCTGTTGCAGGTCGCCGCTCCGAAGTCGGTGGCCGCCAGCGCATCCACGGTCAAGCTGATGGACACCCGCGGTCCGGGTCACCTGTGTATGACCTACCTGGGCCGCTACTCGTTCCCGGACAAGGTCGGCTCCTGGCGGCTGTCGGGCGCGCAATTCGTCTCCGGCATGTCGGTGAGCGGGTTCACCATGGCCACCGCGAATGCCACGCACGGCGAATTGTCGTTCAACCTCGGCTATGTCGAGCCCGCGGTATCTCGCGAGCGCGCGGAGCGGCTCGCCGATGAGAGTGTGCGCGCACTGCTGTCGGTGATCTGACAATGCGGGCCGTCCGCGCCCGCCCATAGACCGCGAATCCCGGTATCGAGGACGATGCCGGTAATTCGCGCTATCTGAAAACTGGATACAAGTGGTAACTGCTTTGCGTTCGGCGTCGACAGGGGTGGGTCCTGGACAGGTTTGCGCACGGTATGTGCCGCGATCGTCGCGATAGGAGTGACTGTGACGTCCGAAATCAGCGCAACCCCTGAAAGATCCACCGAGGCCTGGCCGGTCAGCGCGTATCAGCGCGATGTCCTCGGCCTGGCATTCCGGTTGGCGCCCGAACCCGTTGCCCAACAGACCTATAGCCTGCGCATGGATGAGCCGCTGGATATCGAGCGGCTGCAGGCGTGCTGGCAGCGGACCCTGATGAGCGATGTCGCGCTGCGGCTGCGCTTCGCATTCGACAACGGCGAATTCCGCCAAGGGATTTCCGATGATATTCCGCAGGTCGAGGTCATCGATCTGACCGGTGCGCCGGATCCCGAGACCGCGGCTCAGGAGTGGCTGTGGCGCGAGGTCGGCGCACCGGAGCGGCCGGAGCGGCCCGCCCGGCTGGCCGCGGTGGTGGACCGGCCGGACCGGTTCTTCCTCTACATCTCGGTCCATCACGCGCTGGCCGACGGCTATGGCATGAATCCGGTCATTGCCATGCTCGATACCAGCTACAAGATGAAAGACGTTCCGCTCGACCAGCTCGCGGTACCGGAACCGGCCAATGAGCACACCGATCGCTCGGTGGCCACCTACCGGCGGATCGTCGAGGACGACGAGGCATACCGGGCCTCCGAGCAGTACCAGGCCGACCGCGACGGACTGCTCGCCGCGCTCGACGGCGTCGAGCCAGCGCTGTTCGGCAACCGGACCAACTCGCCGAGAATCGCACGCGGGCACTACAGCACGATGATTTCGGGGGAGTACCTCGACCGTGTCCGCGCCACCGGTGTCACCGTCTTCGCCTACTTGACCGCGGCGGTGGCGACCTATCTCGCGACGATCCACCGCACCGACCAGGTGGTGATCGGCTGCCCGATGCTGAACCGGCATTCCGCGGAGACGTACCGCACACAGGGGCACCGAGCCAATGTCGTCCCGCTGCCGGTGCGCGTCGATCGGGATGTGCCGCTCGCGGCAATCGCGGAGCAGGTGACCCAGCAGATTCGGAAGCTGAAGAAGCATCAGCGATTCCCCTACGGTGAGCTGACCCGCGCGCTGAATCCGGATCCGGCCGCGCCGCCGTTGTACGACGTGGCCTTCTCCCACACCAAACTGCCCGATGCCGACTACGTCCACGAGCTGCTCTCGAAGTGGACGGTACACAACCCGGGTTCGGTGACCAACGCGCTCACCATCGTCACCGCGGAGAACGGCAGGGACGGCTCGATCAGCCTCCAGTTGTTCTACGACCGCGACGTTTTCGACGCGAGCTTCCCGATCGAATCGGCGCTGCGCGGCGTCGGCGAGCTGGTCAGCGCATCGCTGGACCGGCCGGAGACCCCGGTGGGCGCGCTGCCGTTGCTGTCGGAGCGGATGCGTGCCGACGTGACCGCCTTGGAGGCGGGGCCGCGCAACGAGTTCCCGTACACCACCATCGATCGGCTCTTCACCGAACAGGCCGCCGAGCATCCGGAGCGGGTGGCCATCGTGCCCGCCGCCGGTTCCGGTGAACGGCGGCTGACCTACGCCCAATTGTCCGGTCTGGTGGATGGTTTCGCGGCCCGGCTGCACGAGCTCGGCGCCACCGGCAACGAATGCATTCCGGTGGTCCTGCCCCGTTCCACGGATATGTTGATCGCGGTGCTCGGCATCCTGCGCGCCGGTTGCGCCTATGTGCCGCTCGATCCGGAATATCCGGCGGCGCGCATCCAGACGGTGCTCGCGGACTGCGATGCGCGGTTCGTGGTCGCCGGACACGAGCACGCGCGGGTCTACGCCGACCTCGGCGTCACCCGCGTCACGGTGTCCGACACCGTGCCGGGCACCGTCGAAAACGTCTCGCATCCCCACGATCTGAGCTATCTGATCTACACCTCGGGCTCGACCGGCGTGCCCAAGGGCGTGATGATCGAACACCGCTCGGTGGTCAACCGGCTGACCTGGATGCAGCGCCGCTATCCGCTGACCGCCGACGATGTCATCTTGCAGAAGACGCCGGTCACCTTCGATGTCTCGGTGTGGGAATTGTTCTGGTGGGCCATTACCGGGGCCGAGGTCGCACTGCTCGAGGTCGGCGGCGAGCGCGACCCGCGCCGCATCGCCGAGGCCATCGAGGCGCATGGGGTGACCGTCATGCATTTCGTGCCGTCGATGTTGGCGGCCTTCGTGGACGAGCTGACGGCCGATCGCACGATCGTGCCGCGCATCGCCGGTCTGCGCCGGGTGTTCTGCAGTGGTGAGGCGCTGCCGCCCGCCCTGGTCCGCCGCTTTCACGCGGCCTTCACCGCGGTCGGCCAGCGGCCGCCGCAGCTGGTGAACCTCTACGGTCCGACCGAAGCCACCGTCGATGTCTCGTATTTCGATATCCCGGACACCGGCGATGCACTCGATCTGGTGCCCATCGGCCGCCCGATCGACAATATCGATCTGCTGGTCCTGGATGAATCCGGTCGCCGGATGCCCATCGGGGTGCCCGGTGAACTCAATATCGCCGGTGTCGGCCTCGCCCGCGGCTATCGCGGCCGCCCCGAGCTGACCGCCGCCGCCTTCGTCGACGATCTGTCCGTGCCCGGCCGCCGCCGCTACCGCACCGGCGATCTGGCGCGCTGGCTGGCCGATGGCAGCCTGGAGTTCCTGGGCCGCTTCGACGATCAGGTGAAGATCCGCGGCAACCGGATCACCCTCGGCGAGGTGCACAACGCGATCCTGGGCTGCCGGGGCGTACGCGCCGCGGCTGTCGTGGACGAGCAGTCCGACACCCACGGACTGCATCTGGTCGGCTACTTCGTCGGCGATGCGGTGACCGGCGAGGAGATCGCCGAACAGATCGCGACCCGCCTGCCCCGCTACCTGATTCCGACCCGGCTGCTGCGGGTGGACCGGATTCCGTTGACCCGCAACGGCAAGGCCGATCGCAAGGCGCTGGCCCGCGAGGCGGCGACCGCCGAGCAGGTGGGCGTCGGCGGCGCGGTCGAACCGCGCACACCGGTCGAGGCCGAGCTGGCAGAGGTCTGGCGGACCGTGCTCGGTATCGGCTCCATCGGTGTACACGACAACTTCTTTACCCACGGCGGCGACTCGATACTCGCGCTATCTGTGCGCACCGCCGCCGAGCGGGCCGGTATGTATTTCGATGTGGACGCCTTCTACCAGCATCCGACCATCGCCGAGCTGGCCGAGATCGTCTCGGATGGTCCGGACGGCAACCGGATTCGGATCGCGACGGCGCTGGAGACGGTACCGCTGATCGACCGCGCTGCCCTGCACCAGGCCGAGGACGCCTTCCCGGCCACCGCCCTACAGCTGGGCATGCTCTTCCACAGCATCGAGCGCGCCGATTCGGTGACCTACAAGGACGTGTTCCGCTACCGGTTCGAAATGCCATGGGATGGCGCGCGATTCCGCGCCGCATTCGACCGGCTGGTGCGCCGTCAGCCCGCTTTGCGTTCATCGTTCGAGCTCAGCAAGTATTCGGTGCCACTGCAGGTCGTGCACACCGCGGTCGAATACGAGCTGGAGATCGTGGATGTCTCCGATCTCGATCCGGTACTCGCCGATCAAGAGGTCGAGGACTACACCCAGGAGCGCAGGCACGCCCACTACGACCTCGACCGCGCACCGCTGTACGCCGTGCGGGTGTTCCTGCGTCCATCCGAAAGCGCTGGCCAGACTGTCGATCTGGTGCTCAGTTTCCATCACGCGATCCTCGATGGGTGGAGCGTCGCGACAGCGGTGCTCGAGCTGTTGCTCGACTACCTGAACACGTTGGGGTTGATCGAAACCGCTGTCGCTGACACCTCGCATGCGACCACCGTGCTCGCCGAATACGCACAGGCCGAAATCGCCGCGGCACATGATGATTCGGCCCGTGCGTTCTGGCGGGACGCGCTGGCGGGCGCCGAACCGACCGCGCTGACCGCATTGGGTGTGCACGAGGGCGCCGGGGCGGAGGAACCGCGGGCCAGTGCGGTGGTGCCGCGTCGGCTCGCCGAGCGGGTGACCGCCTTCGCCGCCCGGCACCAGGTGCCGGAGAAGGCCGTCTACCTGGCGGCGCACTGCCTGACGCTGCGCACGGTGACCGGCCGCGCCGATATCACCACCGGCGTCGTCAGCCACGGCCGTCCGGACCGGGCGGGCGCGGAAAGCATTGCGGGCCTGTTCCTCAACACCCTGCCGATGCGGCTCGACGATACCGCGACGACCTGGCGCGCGGCCGTCGACCAGATCGCGCGTCGGGAGCGTGAGGCGTATCCGCACCGGCGCTATCCGCTGCGATCGATGCTGGCCGATGGCGCCCCGGCCTTCGAGACCGCGTTCAACTTCATCAACTATCACCTCTTCGCGCCGATCGTCGGCGCGGACGGCGTCGCACTGCGCGACTTCGACGTTCGCGAGGACACCAACTTCCAGCTGCTGGTGACCGTGGCCAACGATCCGCGCGATGGCCGAATGTGGGTGCGGGTCAACGGTGATCACACGCTGACCCGGGATCAGTGCGAAACCGTCGCGGTCACCCAGCTGCGCATGCTGGCGGGCATCGTCGCCGATCCCGATGCCGCGATCGATCGCAGCACCGGTCCGGCGACGGCGCGCGATATCGGCACGCTGGTCGCCGACGCGGCCGCGCTCAATCCGGATACCGTCGCCGTCCAGGGCGACGAATCCGGTATCACCTACGACGAACTGATCGAGCGCAGTGATCAGCTTGTCCGGCGGCTCAGCGGTTTCGGCATTCGGACCGGCGATCGCATCGGCATTCTGATGGGCCGTCGCCCGGAGTTGGTGCTGCTGGTGCTCGCGCTCATGCGGCTCGGCGCGGCCTGCGTGCCGCTCGATGTCAGCTATCCGCGCTCCCGGCTGAACCTGATGATCGACCGCGCCGACCCGCACCGGGTGATCGCCGACGCCGACTACGCCGATATCGTCGACGATGCCGCGCTGGTGCTGGACACCGCCGAACTGTTCGACCCGGCAGGCGCCGACAGTCATGCCGAGGCCGCAGTCCCGGAACATATCTCACCCGATGCGGTCGCCTATGTGCTGTTCACCTCCGGCTCCACCGGCGAACCCAAGGGCGTCGCCATGCCGCATCGCGGGCTGACCACACTGGTGGACTGGCAGAACCGCAGTGCATCGGGCATGGATCTGGCCAGCACACTGCAATTGGCGCCCTTGAGCTTCGACGTGTCGTTCCAGGAGATCTTCACCACCTTGGCCGCGGGTTCCACACTGCGGGTCAGTTCGGTGGACCTGCGCTCCAATGTCGAGGAACTGCTGAATACCGTTGTCGCGGAGGGCATCGAGCGACTGTTCCTGCCCTACGTCGCATTGCAGGCCTTCGCCGAGGCCGTGGTGGCCCGGCGGATGTTCCCGGTCAGCCTGAAGGTGCTCGCCTCCTCCGGTGAGCAGCTGCGCATCACCGACGAGATCCGCGCGCTGTGCAAGGTGGTACCGGGCCTGCTGCTGGAAAACCAGTACGGTCCAACGGAATCCCATGTCGCGACCACCTGCGCGCTCACCGGCTCGCCCGATGACTATCCGCCGCTGCCGCCCATCGGCCGTCCGGTCGACGGCGATACCGTCGAATTGCTCGACGGCGCACTGCGTCCCGTGGCCGACGGCGTGATCGGTGAGATCTACCTGGGTGGCCGTTCTCTCGCGCTCGGCTACCAGGGCCGGGCGGGATTGACCGCGCAGCGTTTCGTGGCCGCCCACGGCGGCGCGATCCTCTACCGCACCGGCGATCTCGGTGTCCGGCTGGCCTCCGGTGATCTGGTCTGCCTCGGTCGCAGTGACAGTCAGGTGAAGATCCGCGGCTTCCGCGTGGAGCCCGCCGAGGTGGAGCTGTGCATTCTCGGGCTGGTCGAGAAGTACCCGACCATCACCGAGACCGCCGTGGTGGCACGGGGTTTCGGTGGAATCGATGGTGCCCTGATCGCATTCCTGGTCGGCGACGCCGAGCAGACCGATCTGGCCGCGCTGCGCCACGATCTGCGCGGGGTACTGCCCGCGCATATGGTGCCGTCCCGGTTCGTCTTCCTCGACGAACTGCCCCGCACGCCCAGTGGTAAGCGCGACGACGGCGCATTGCGCTCGATCATCGATGTCGTGCCGGAATCGGTTGCCGCACAGCGGGAACCGGCCGATGAATACGAACGCGCTGCCGTCGAACTGCTGGCCGAATACGCCGGTCTGCGCTCGATCGGACTCGACGACGATTTCTTCGCCTCCGGCGGCACCTCCATCGGCGCCATGCGGGTGGTGATGGGGCTGTCCCGGCGCTTCGGCGTCGAGTTGCCGCTGGATTCGTTCATCGGTGCGCCCACGGCCACCGAACTCGCGGCGCTGATCCGCTCCGGCAATGCCCAGCGCACCTTCGACCCCTTGGTGTCGATCAGCGTCGGCGGTCATAAGCCGCCGCTGTTCCTGGTGCATCCGATCGGCGGAAATGTGCTGTGCTACTTGGCCCTTTCCCGCTATCTCGATCCGGATCGGCCGATCTATGGCCTGCAGGCCGCGGGGGCGGACCCGGGCAGTACGCCGGAGAAGTCGATCGTCGCGATGGCGCAGTCCTATCTTGCGGCGGTGCGCCGAGTGCACCCCGAGGGGCCCTACCATCTGGCGGGCTGGTCCTTCGGCGGCAATGTGGCACTCGAAATGGCGCGTCAACTGCCCGAGCACGAAGTGGCCAGCGTGACCTTGCTCGACACCATGGCGCTGCGGCAGCAGGCCCGCGAACCGATCGCCGAGGAACAGCTCATCCGCTGGTTCTTCCTCGAATTGCTGTGGTACGCCCGCGGAAACCAGGCCGCGCTCGTCGATTTCGAACCCGATGTGCACGGTTCCGAGGAACTGTTCGAGGCGATGCTCGCCGAGGCGATCCGGTCCGCGATCCTGCCCGCCGACAGCTCACCGCAGGCGATCCGCAGGCTCTACGAGGTGTTCTACGCCAATTACACGGCGCTGCTGGAATACCGGCTCGAACCCTACGACCGCGATATCACCCTGCTGCGGGCCGAACAGGGGCTGCCGCCCGGTGTCGATATCGCGCACCAGGCGGTGGGCAGCATGTTCGACAGCGCGAACAACGGGTGGCAGCAGTACGCGGCCCGGCGCTTCACGCTGGTGCCGGTGCCGGGCGATCACCTGCACATGATGACCGAACCGCATGTCGGTGAGGTCGCCGTGCAGTTGGACGCCGCGCTGGCGGCGGCGGATCCGGATCTGGATCGGGAGCTGGGCGCCGAAATGCTCGACGCCTGACCGATGCGACTAGACCGTTATGCGCGACGACCCGCATAACGGTCGGGTTCGGCGCAGTGGCAGGCGTGGTTCCCGTCATGGTGAACTACAGTTTCGAGGTGGCCGCAGCCATCGGGGTGGCGCTTCATCGCGTGTGCGGTCGGCCGACGCCTGAGTCGATTCCGATGTCGGCCAGCGCTTTTCGAGAGAGAGTAGTTGCCATTGAAGTTCGCAATGCTCGCACTGGCCACGGCCGCGGTGGGTTTCGCGGGGGCCGGTACCGCGCAAGCGGCGGGAAATGTCGTGGTCGGCGGAGGTACCGGTCTGGTCTTCGATAGCAATGCGGTGTGTTCGCTGACCGCCATCGGCTACGACAGCGCCGGGCGACTGGTCGGGCTGACCGCCGGACACTGCGCCCCGACCGGCGCGCGACTGGGCGCCGAGCAGTTCCTGGACACCGGGGTGATCGGCACCGTCGCGTACTCCGATGAGGGCGCGGGCCTGGACTTCGCGGTGCTGGAATTCGATCCGGCGAAGGTCACGCCCGCGCGCAATATCGGCCCGACCACCATCGCCGGGTTCGGCGCCGCGCCCGCCCCCGGTGAACCGGTGTGTACGAGCGGGCGCACCGGCGGAATCGACTGCGGCATCGTGTGGGGCACGCTGGAGGGCAGCGTTATCAACCAGTCCTGTTCCAGGCCCGGCGATTCCGGTGGTCCGGTCACGGTGGGTGATCGACTGGTCGGTATGAATCAGGGGCGGCTGACCAGCCTCGGCGGCCTCGGATTCAATATTCCGTGCACCTTGGGCGCGAATCCCGTTCACTCACCGGCATTTTTCGCGCCGATCGATCAGATCCTCCAGGCCGTGGACGCCACCGGTGGTGTCGGCAGCGGATTCCAGCCCATCTGACCCGATGTGGAGTTCACCGCCGCGAGCCCGCGCAGGGCGTCGGCGGTGAATGCGTCCAGGGGATAGAACAATTCGATCGCGAGCTCGGAGAGCGTGATATCGGCGGGCGCGCCGAAGGTGGCCATGGTGCTGAACATGCGCAGTTCGCCCAACGGCGTCCGGATGCGCAGCGGAACCTCGAACGGACTCGGTTGTGCCGCATCGTTATCCGGGTCTTCGTGGTAGTCCGGCGGCAGGGGATAGGCGACGACCTCGTCGTACAGTGCCCGCAGCTCGGCGTCGCCGGTCGCATTGACCTGGCGGGACAGTCGCTCCAGGAACAACTCCCGCACCTGGGTCAGGTTGGCGAGTCGGCCCGAGAGGCCATCGGGATGCAGCACCAGCCGATAGACATTGGGCCGCGGCAGCAGCAGTTCGTCGGGGATGCCGGTCATGAACAGGCCCATCGCGGCGTTTTCACCGACCACATGCCACAGCCGGTCCACCACGACCGCCGGATAGGGCTCGTGCGCGGTGAGCATGATGTCGAGCGCGGAACGGACCGAGGCCAGGCCCGCGTCATCGAGACTGCTCTCCCGGTACGCGGGCGCGTAGTCGGCGGCCAGCAGCAGGGTATTGCGCTCGCGCAGCGGCACCTCCAGTGCATCGCAGAGCCGCAGGATCATGGCCCGACTCGGTGTGGCCCGTCCGGTCTCCACGTAGGAGATGTGCCGCGCGGAACTGTCCGCCGATAGCGCCAGGTCGAGCTGACTGAGCCTGCGTCGCTGCCGCCAGTCGCGCAGCAGTGCGCCGACACGTGTGTTCGTCCGAGTTGATGCCACCCGAGCAGGCTAGTCAGCGTCGCCTGCGCTCGGCCATGACCTCGGAGGTTATTGAGACCTGTACCTCGCACCGGGCATGGTCGGTGCCGGGAGCCGATCGGCTGCCAGGGATCGACCTCAGGAGAAGGATATGAGCGCGTCGACACGCAGCGCCCGGCCCGCGTCGGACACCGATTTCTTGCGGACGGTGCTGTGCCTGGACGGATGGGGAACCGGGGCCTTCGGCGTCGTCATGCTGGCCGGTGCGGCGGCGCTGAGCGGACCGCTCGGGCTGCCGACGGCCTGGTCCATTCCATTCGCTGTCGCGATGATCGGCGGCGGGCTCGCGCTGCTGCTCATTGCCGGATATCCGGAGCTGGTGCCGGGCCACGCGAGTGCGGTCATCGGCGTCAACGCGGTATCGGCGGTAACGCTGGTGGTGTCGGCATTCTCCGGTGTGCTGGAGCTGACCGCGCTCGGGATGGTGTTCCTGCTGATCGGAGCGCTGTGGGTTGCGCTATTCGCGGGGCTGCAGGCCCATGGGGTGCGCCGGGCCGGGCTGTGAGTGCGACGTCAACCTCGACCTTGATGGGGTGTTGGGTGCGGTGGTTCGGAAGCCAGTGCGATGACCATTTCGCGCTCCATGCGCGGATCGTCATCGGCGCAACGCTGTTCGCATCCGGTGAAGGTGAAACCTGTTCGCAGGTATAGGCGTTCGGCGTGCTGATTGCCGACGATGACGCAGAGTCGCAGGTGGTGATGACCGAGTTCGCGAGCCCAATTGATCGTGGCGGCCAGCAGGAGATCCGATGTACCCCGACCGCGCGCACAGGGATTCACCCAGACCGATACCACCGTGGGCGGCTCGGTCTCGGTGATGATGCCCGCGCAGCCGACGACGCGATCACCGTGCTCGGCGACGAACAGCAGTCGCGTGCCCATCCAACGGTGCCCATGCTGAGCGATAGGCGCGGGCTCATGTCGAGTCGTCGGCAGCGCGACATCGGGCCGTCGGCCTGAGCAGCGGCGGATTCAACGCAGTCGTCCGGTGCGGTTGGTCATCCGGTCGTCGCGCGTCGTTTCGGTGTGGGGCTGATGTGGTGGCTCCGCATGTCGTTCACGGGCGAGTTCGAGCATGGCCAGTCCGGTTTCGCGGATGAGGCTGTCCAGATCGTCGAGCATTTCGGCGATGGCATCGCTGGTCGTCTGCAATTCGGCTGAGCTCGGATCGCGCCGATCGAAGACGACGCGGAGCTTATGTAGTCGGAGTCCGACATCGAAGAGGCGACGCACCAGCCGATCGCTGGAATCGGCGAATGCGCTCGCACCTGCGGAGAGTTCGCTGGCGGGGACGAAGGATCGTCGCGGCTTGCGTCGGGGGCCTCTACTGATGCCCATGCGGCTGCCGGGAAGTCGACGGGTGTCGCTCTGCGCGCTCGACCGCGCATTGTCGGGCATAACATTCCTCCTGAGTCATCTGATCGTTTTGGTGGCCACGCTTCGGGACCCGGAGACGTGGGTATTCTAATGCGCACGATACTGCGGCAAGGATCGGCTCTCCGGGGAATTCCATACTTCTGTACCACTTTTCGTTGTACCCATACGGTAATCGCTTGGTACACAACAGGATCTAGAACCCATTGATTCCGCATTCATCGCGCCCGAGCTCCGCATGTGGTGTGCTGATCGATTAGGGGGCTGCTTCGCGTGGCGAACGGGTGGACAATGGAGGGATGACAGTAAACGGTGTGCGGGAGTCACGCGAACTGTCGGTCGATGCGTCGCTGCATCTGCTCGGCACGATCGGATTCGGTCGTGTTGCGTTCTCGCGCTACGCCTTACCCGCTATTCGGCCGGTCAGCCATGCGGTTGTCGATGACCAACTGGTGCTCTACGCCGACTCCGCGACAACCAGTTCGCTCGATCGCCAGGTGGTCGCCTATGAGGTGGACACGATCGATCACGAAACCTCCCTTGGCTGGTGTGTGATCGTGACCGGCATTGCCGACACCGTCCGCGACCAACACGAAATCTTGCACTATCAGCAGTTCTTGCCCGAGCGCACGGTCGGGGCGGGCGATCGGGTGACCAGAATCCTGCCCGATATCGTCACCGGCATCGAATACGTCGGGCCCGAGGACATCGAACGGTAGTGCCTACCGGTCCGGCATCGGTTCGGGGAGTACGGGTTCGAGCTTCGCCAGGAAGCGGGTGAAGTGCGGGTCGGCGTCGGTGCGGTCGAAGGTATCGATCTCCCACCAGCGTGACGCGCTGAATTCGCCCGGGTCCAGGGTGTATTCGCGGGTACGGTCGCCGCGGATGACATACCAGAGGCTGACATCCTCATGGCCGCTGTCGATTCCGATGGTGGTGGTCACGGTGAGGAACAGTGGTTCGGTTCCGGTGACGGTGAACTCGGCATCGATACCCAGCTCTTCGGCCGCCTCGCGTCCGGCGGCGGTCAGGGGGTGTTCGCCCGGCGAGATATGACCGCCGGTCGGCAGCCACAGTCCGGCCAGCCGATGGCGGCCGAGCAGGACGCTACGGGTTTGTGGGTCGACGAGCACGACGTAGGAGACCAGATGCCGCGGGGGCGTATCGGGTTCGACTCGACGGAATACGTCGTCGGTGGCGGCGAGCCAGGCCAGCGTTTCCGCGATGTGCTGGCGTTCGAGCTCGTCGAGCGGATCGATGGCGTCGACGATATCGGCGACGGCGGCGGTCGCGAGGTTCATGGCAGGTGACGATAGTGGCAGGCACCGACAGGTTCGCCCGCCGCGAATCAGTCCAGGACGACCGGACGCAATCTGGTGGTGTAGACCCCCGCGCGATCGAGCGCATCGGCCGCTGCGTCGAGCTCGATCGAGACCTCCTCGAACACTTCCCGCGCCCCCGCGATGCAGTAGGCCGGGGTGGTGAGCGCCCCGATGCCCTCGGTATCGACCAGCATCCCGGAGGTTTGCAATGATCCGTAATCCGCATCCAACTCGGCCAGTTCCCCGCGAAGTTCGCGCAGCCGATCGAACAACCGCTGCCGTCGAATCTCCAGTGCCAGTGGATCGGTCATCGCACGCTCCCCAGGTCGGCTATATCGCACGCTGCCCGCAATCTACCGCCGATCTATGTCGACGGCTCGAACTCCAACAGCACCGGTCCACCACCCCGGCCCTTCGGAAGTGGGAAGAAACTGTGGTGAGTATCCGGATCGACGGCGACCGTATGAGCGCCCTCGGCAAGGTGAGCGGATGCCAGGGCGACGGTGTGGCCGTCGCGCTGGTCGAACAGGCTCACCCACCCGCTCTCGGCGGCCACATACAGCCGATGGGCCGAATCGTCGTAGACCAGCACATCGGGAGTCCGGCCGACGCTGTTCGCATCGATCACGGTGCGACCGGTGAGATCGACGGTGACCAGGCGGGCATTGTCCTCGCATCCGACGAACATCAGCCGGTCGGCCGCATCCAGTGCCTGACCGTGTGGTCCGGCGCAGCCGGGTACCGGAATCCGGTCGGTCACCCTCAGCGTCTGCGGATCGATGACGGCGAGATCGGTCCTGCCCTGCACCGCCACGATCATTCGGTCGGCATCGGCGTCATAGACGACATTGCCGACCTCACCACCCAATGGCACCGTGCCACGGACGGTTCCGGTTTCGGCGTCGACAACCGTTTCGGTTCCGGCGCGCTGGTCGGTGGTCCACACCGCGCCGCGGCGCGGATCGTAGGCGAGTCCGTCCGGATAGTCACCGGTCGGCGAGGTGCGCAGGATGGTGCCGCTATCGGAGTCGATGGTCGCGAGTTGGTTGCGTCCGGTCGCGGTCGCGAAGATTCGATGCCGCTGCGCAACCGCGAGCACGCCGTGCACGTCGGGCAGGTCGGCAATCGTGCGCACCACGCGATGGGCGCGGATATCGATCTCGACGACCGCACCCGCACCCATATGCGCCACCCACAGCAAGCCGGATGCGGCGTCGAGGCTCATGTAGTCGAATCGCACGGCCGCGCCGGGCAGGTCGAGCTGCCCGAGTTGATGTAAGGGCAATCGGCCCGGTTCGGGCGGCGACGAGGTGCCGCACCCGGTCGCCACCATGACGACCGCGCAGGTCAAGGCCATCGGCCAGGTAGGTCGCATCGAGCCTCCCGTCGAAGGCAACCGTGGGTTCAGACTAATCCGGGAGCGAACGGGGGTCGTGGATTCGGGCAGCGCACGGGCTTCAGTCGGCGCGGTCAGGCCGGGAAGGTGAAACCGACCTTGCGGGTCGCGGGGTCGGCGGCGATCAGGCGCACCTGGACCTTCGAACCCTCGGGTGGCGCGCCCAGGCAGGGGCCGACCACGGGTGGATCGGCGACGAAGACTTCGGCCGCGCGGCTGCCATTGGCCTCGCGCACCACTACGGCATCGAAGACCGTGCCGCCGCGTTCGGCGAGCAGGGTGGCCTCGGTCAGGTCGATGCAGGCCCGTTCCACCTTGCCCGCGATGCTGTCGCTGCGCTTCATCGATTCGGCGGTGGGGACCAGGCCGTCGCGAACCCATTGCGGCACTTCGGTTCCGGCGCAGCGGGCCAGACAGATCTCGGTGGCGAACCGATCCGCGAGGCGGCGCAGCGGCGCGGTCACGTGTGCGTACGGCGCGCCGATCGCGCTGTGCTGCAGATTGTAGGGCGCATTGTTCCCGGATCGAGCGCCGTTCGTCGATCGCGGGCCGACGGTCGCCTGGCCGCTCCCGGCCTCCTGCTCGCTGCCGGTCGATCCACCGCCAACCGATTGCCCGCCACCGGTAGCCGCCGCGCCGCCGGTTGTCTGCCCACCGTCGATCGGCGAACCACCCGCCGCTTCGTCTATGCCGCCGTCGAGCACGGTATAGGCGGCACCCCGCAAGAGCCCGGTCGCTTCCGACATCAGCACCAGCGTCGCGGGCGCCTTCGGATCCAACCGCGCCAACAGCCGCCCGACGGACTCGTCCGCGGACCATTCGACCTTTAGCGCCGCGGCAGTCCTGCGCATCGAATCGATCGCCGATTCGATGGGCGGCGGCACGGTCCGCAAGAGCGCGATGCGCGCACCGGCATCGGGTGCGCCATCGGATCCACTGCCGTTCAACATGATTCGCGCCGCGCACATGCCGGTGAGCAGCGAAACCTGCTCGTTCCAGTCATCGGCCGCGGTGCGCGGTTCGACGACGAGACGCCAGTGCCCGTCGGCGTTGTTGTCGCGGATAATGCTCTGGGCGGGCAATCGCAGCCCGATCGCGCCGCGTGCCAGCCCGGCCTCGATGCGCCGCGTGCCGAATTCCGGCAGGGCCGCGATCGAGGGATGCAGGCGGTTCGCGTCGGCGTCGGCCTGGACGCTCGCGTAGTCGAGCCGGGCCCGGGAGCGCACGGTCGCCCGGACCACGGAGAATCGGTGCGGTTCGGCGTTCGCATCGCATTCGATGGTCCACAGGGCGGCGGGCCTGGTCTGTTCGGGGAGCAGGCTTGCGGAGTTCTCCGACAGGATCGTCGGATGCAGCGGCACGGTGCCGTCGGGGAGATAGAAGGTCTGGCCGCGCATACCCGCTTCTCTGGCCAGTGGGCCAGCCGGGTCGATGACGGCGCCGACATCGGCGATCGCGTAGTGCACGGTGAAGCCGGACGCGGTGCGTTCGATATGCACCGCCTGGTCCAGATCCATGGCGCCGGGCGGGTCGATCGTGACGAACGGGATATCGGTGCGATCACTGCGATGGCCCGCGAACGCGTCGATTGCGTCGCGGGCCGCCGCGGTGGCCTCGGCGGGATACGCCGAGGCCAATCCGAATTCGGATCGAATGGCACCGAAATCGACCGGTGCCGAGACGATCCGCTGGTGGAGTTCCACGGTTTCGCAGTCGTGCTGCTACTGCAGTGCCAGCATGGTGCCGTTCAATTCATTGAGCGGACCGTACACAGTAAAGGTCACCCGTCCGCCCGGGACACTGGCCGAGACGTCCGCCGCGGCGTCGAGCGCCTCGCCGAACGACGCCGCCGACGGATGTGGCAGACCGGCGATGGCCTGCCCGATGTGATTCTGGTGCACCCAGGCGGTGTCGGCCGGGTTGAGGTCGACCTGGACCCCACCCGCCAGCGGGGTGACCGCTACCGCCGAGGCGGATCCGGTGCCCAGCATGGCGAAAGCCGATGCGGCCCCGGCAATCAACGCACCGGCGACCAGTGAACGAACAATCCGCATAGAGGTTCAGACCTGCTTCCATGATCGAAGAATGGGGAGGGTTCGTGGCGGCCCGGCTACGGGGCTTACCAACGGCGCCTACTCTATGACGTCGATCACGTTCAAGGCCAGTTCCCGCCGAATCGCAATTCCGAACGCGTCGAGCCGGGCGTCGCCACACGGTGGCTGCTAGGGTTCCCCGGCGTGGCGGGGTTTGCCTTTCTCCGCACATTCGCAAGCGTCCCTACGTCGACAATTGGGAGTTATCCACTGATGTCAACGATTGTTTTCGATTACCTGATGCCGCTGCTCGGTCCCGAGCAGGCATCGTATTGGGCTCAGGTGTTGATGGTCGGCCCGCTCTGACCTCACAGTCACCGATGCGGTGTTCGTCGCCTTCCGTTAACCACACGGGAGGCGGCGTTTCCCGAGGGCCGCTAGCATCCCGCTCCGTGACCAGAACTACCGCCGCGATCGCGGCCAGCTCCGCCGTCTTCGCCCTGCTCATCGCTGGTTGCAGCGATGACAAAGCCTCCTCCACCGCCGCCTCTTCATCCGGCGCCGCAACCACTTCGGCGGCCAACGCGGTCGGCTCCGAATCCCTGGACAGTGTCAAGGCGGGGACGTTCGTCGTCAGCTACCGCAGCGCCTTCCCCAAGCTCGCCGATGGCAAAGACGACGCCAAGATCCGCAACGTCCTGGCCGACACCTGCAAGGACATCAAGGGCGGCAAGAGCGAGGACGAGATCGTCCAAAACGTCATCAAGCGCACGAAGGGCAGCGCCGAGGCCTCCAAGGAAGAGGCCCAGGCGATCTACCAGATGGCGAAGATGCTCTGCTGATCAGCTTTTCGGGCTGATCAATCCTTCAGCCACGGCAGGTAATTGGGCAGGTATTTCAACACGTATCCGACGGTGATCATGACAATGATCGAGATCACGGGAATCAGTATGGACATCGGCCCGGTTTCCTTACGTTGAGCTACCGATGCGGGCTGTACGGTGCTGGACCGTCGCCGTACCCGTATCGGTATACGCCCGTTGTGTTACGAGCGGATACCATCCTGGCTCGTCGCGCGCGTGTTGCTCGGACCGAGCGCCGGGGCCGGTTCGGGTGGGGCGATCTCCGGTGCCGTCGATTCCGGTGCGGCCGGGGTGGGCTCGGACTCTGCCTGCGTGGTGCCGGTGGCGGTCGACTCCTGCTGGGTGCCGCGCTCCAGGAAGCGCAGCAGTTCCACCGGGAACGGCAGCACCAATGTCGAATTCTTCTCCGCCGCAACCTGAACCACTGTCTCCAACAGCCGCAGTTGTAGCGATGCCGGCGACTCCGCCATCTGGGCGCCCGCCTGCGCCAACTTCTTCGACGCCTGCAACTCGCCCTCGGCGGAGATGACCCGCGCCCGCCGTTCCCGCTCCGCCTCGGCCTGCCGCGACATCGAGCGTTTCAGCGAATCCGGGATGGAGACATCCTTGATCTCCACTCGATCTATGTGGATGCCCCAGCTCAGTGCCGGGCTATCGATCATGATCTCCAGACCCTTGTTCAACTCCTCGCGGTTGGACAACAGGCTGTCCAGATCGCTCTTGCCGATGATCGACCGCAGCGATGTCTGGGCCACCTGTCCCACCGCGAACAGATAGTTCTGCACCTCCACCACCGCGCAGACCGGGTCGATCACCCGGAAATAGACCACCGCGTCGACCCGGACGGTCACGTTGTCGCGGGTGATGCCGTCCTGCGCGGGCACCGGCATGGTGACGATCTGCGTGGAGATCTTGCGCATCCGGTCGACGAAGGGAATCAGCATGCGCAGTCCGGGATCTCGGGTGCCGACCACCCGGCCGAACCGGAATACCAGCCCCTTCTCGTATTGGGCGACCACGCGCGCGCTCATCGCGGTGAGCACCCCGCCCGCGATCGCCCCGGCCCCGAAGATCGCCCCGATAATGGCAAGAATATCCATGGTTACACCCCGCACGAAGTGTCCGACCGCGCCGAATACCGGCTCCACGGTCCACTTCCATCATGGCACCGAATGCCCCGGTGAGCACTGGATTACGGGGGCGGACGAGTTGGCCTGTAAGCCGGATCCTGTCCCCGGTTCGCACCGGGTGACGGCCATCCATCTGGACACACCGTTGCCGGGTGCCTCGAGCGGTCCACCCGCAGGCTCGGGCGAGCAACCCTCGAACACCTGCGCAGCCGCATCGCGAGCGATGCGACCTTCGACCTTGCTCCGGGCGGGGTTTACCTAGCCGCCCCGGTCACCCGGGGCGCTGGTGCGCTCTTACCGCACCGTTTCACCCTCACCGCACGATCCCGGAGGATCGTGGGCGGTCTGTTTTCTGTGGCACTGTCCCGCGGGTCACCCCGGGTTGCCGTTAGCAACCGCCCTGCTCTGTGGAGTCCGGACTTTCCTCGGTGCCGGGCGGCGGCACTCGCGTGCCCGTTCCCGTCACCGCGGCCGCCCGGCCAACTCGTCCGCAGCGTTCAGCCTACTTTGATCACGGGGTACCGCGAAATGCGACCCGACCATAGCCGGACACCCGCCGGTAAGCGAATCGCATATCCTCGAATGTCTTGCGTAGCAACGGCGACGACACGCCTACAGCGAGTTGACCAGCCGCGACACCGCGACCCTCGGTGCAGAGTTGACCGGCACTGCGGTTGAGCAGTGCCGTTGGGAGCGGGCTGCATTGTGTTGGTGCGGTTAGGGCTCGAGCACGATTTTGCCGTGGGTGTGTCGGCGTTCGAGTTCGGTATAGGCTTGGCGGACGTGTGTCAACGGGTAGACGTTGGCGATCGGGACTTCGAGGTGTCCCTCGGCGATCAGGGCGGCCAGTTCGGCGAGTACCTCGGCGCCCGGCCTGGCGTTGGTTCCGGGTTCGGTCATGACTCCGTACTTCGCGGCTGCTGCGAAATCGGCGATGGTGTCGATCCGCTCGACCGCGACGCCGAGAGCGAGGGCCAGTTCGACGTACCCGCCGCCGTGGGTGTCGATGAAGGCATCGATACCGCCCGGTGCGGCGGCCTTGATCCGGTCGATGACGCCGTCACCGTATACGACCGGGATCACACCGTGGCTGTGCAGCCACTTGTGGTTGTACTGGCTCGCCAGGCCGATGACCGTGGCTCCGGCACGGCGCGCGAGCTGAACAGCGAGCGAGCCGACTCCTCCGGCCGCGGCGGAGACGACAACGGTCTCCGCCTTGTCGAGTTGCACGGAATGTACTGCGCCCCATGCCGTCACGCCGGCGACGTACAGACTGCCCGCCACCTCCCATGAGACGTTGCGCGGTTTGGGTGTGAGGTTGTCGACGTCGACCAGGACCAACTCGGCCTGGGCGGCCCGCTTCTCGGAGAACCCGATCACCTCGTCGCCGACCGAGAATCGGTCGACTCCGACGCCGACTTCCGCGACAACCCCGGCGAGATCACTGCCCTGCCCGGACGGAAAGGTCGAGGGAAAGATGTCAGCCATCGCGCCGGTTCGGATGGCTGCCTCACCGGGGTTGATGCCTGCCGCTTCGACCCGCACGAGGACCTGCTCGTCCCCGGGCACAGGGCGGTCGATCTCGTCGACCCGCAAGACCTCGATTCCGCCGAACTCGTCGTATCTGACTGCCTTTGTCATTGTCGTGCTTTTCCTCCGACGAGCGACGCGCGGCTGACTTCGAGAACGGGAATGGTGGCCACCGGTGCGCCCGTCACCAGGGCACCGTTCCGGCGTCGTCGAAGAATCCTCCGGTCGGGCCGTCGTCGGGCAGGGTCGCGAGGCGAATCGCGATGGCCGCACCCTGTTGCGGTGTACGGACGCCGCGAAAACCGTTGAGGTCGGTGGCGGTGAAACCCGGGCAACCGCTGTTGATCAAGATATTGGTGTCGCTCAGCTCTTTGACGTATTGGATCGTGACGGCGTTGAGAAACGTCTTCGATGCCATGTATGCGGTGATGGCAAAGGAACCGACCTCGGTACTGGGCAGACTGGGCGTGGCTTGCAGGGTGAGAGAACCGACGCTACTGGACATGTTTACGATGCGCGCAGATGCGGAATCGCGCAGCATCGGCAACATCGCGTTGGTAACGCGAATGACACCGATCACATTGGTTTCCACGACGGTCCGCAGGGTCGCGGGATCGACCGTGGTGGGTGTCTGAGGATGATCGCCGACGATTGCCGCGTTATTGACCAGGACATCCAGACCTCCGGCGTATTCGGCGATGAAACCGGCCGCCTCGGTCACACTCGTATCGTCGGTCACGTCCAGCGGCACACCGAACGCATCGGTCCCGGCCGCGCGCAGCTTCTCCACCGCGGTGTCGCGGCGTTGCCGATCACGCGCGCCCACACCGATTCGCCAGCCGAGCGCGCCCAGGCCAGCGGCGATCTCGTATCCGATTCCCTTGTTCGCGCCGGTCACCAGCGCGATCGTCTGTTCACTCACACCGACGATCCTGCTGCGGTTCCGGTTGCGGCGTCCAAGACCGATCGGGTGGGTGGCGATACCGCACGGGTATCGGTCGTGGTGAGAGCCAGATACCATGACCTGGTGGAGACGCGGGAGATGCGATACTTCGTCGCAGTCGCCGAGGAGTTGCACTTCGGGCGGGCGGCACAACGGCTCGCGATCGCGCAACCACCGCTGTCGCGGGCGATCCAGCAGCTCGAACGGCGGCTCGGAGTCGTTCTGCTGCACCGCACTTCGCGCGCAATCACTTTGACCGAGGCCGGGTCGGTGCTGCTGCGGGAGGCCCGGCTCGCCCTCGAAGCGGTCGAAGCCGCCGAGCGCCGCACCCGCCGCGCCGCCGCCGACCGGCCCGGTGCGGTGCTGGCCACCAAGGCAGGAGCGTCCAGAGAACTGTTGTCGAAGCTGCTGGACGCCTATGCCGCCGACCCCTGCGCTGTCGCAGTCGAGGTGATGCTCTGCGGGCCCGGCGAACCGGAAGGCCTGCTGCGCAACGGGCGTGCCGACGTTGCTCTGCTCTACCGGCCCTACGACACGACAGCCGGATTCGACACCGAGGATCTGCACACCGAACAGCAGGTCCTGGTCCTGCCCGCGGGGCATCCCCTCGCCAACCGACCCCACATGTCGATGGCCGAGGTCAACGCCCTGACGGACCTGCCCCTGCCACGCTGGCCTCGACGGGATGGGAGTTATCCCGACGGCCCCGGCCCGCAGGTTCGCGACCATACCCAGTTGACCCAGCTCATCGCGCTCGGACGGGCCTGCGCGCTCATGCCCGAGTCGCTGCGAGCCCAGCTGCGCGACGATCACGCCATCGTGCCCGTGCCGGACGCACCGGCCGTCACGACCGTCATCGCCTGGCCACCACACAGCAGATCCAAAGCCGTCGCCGACCTTGTCCGTACGGCGATACGCCTCTAGCCGATAACATCCGCAAATGCCGCTTATCTCGCGGTTTTGCTGATCATGAGCGGGTGTAGGCCGCGCTGGGTGTTCGATCGTCTAGCGGCTGGTGCGGCCTGATCGTGTGGTAGATGAGTCGGAACCGGTGGACCTCCATGTCCAGGGCATCGCCGTCGGCGATCACGCCACGGAACAGGTGCTCGTATTTCAAGGTGCCGAACCACCTTTCGATCACGCCGTTCGTACCTGCGGACACACCTGCTCCAGGGACAAGAACTCCGCACATGTGATGTTGAACAGGGCTGGTTTCGCCCCTGCTGGTATTGATTGCGCAAGACCCGACCGCTCGCCGAGCGATCAGGCAGCATGAGCCAGAAAGCCCCGCCCTTCAGGGCGGGGCGGAACCAATGGCCTGACCTGGTGACCACCGGTCGGAGCGCAACAGTTCGGACCGAAAACAGTACGGTGAGTTGCTATGGAACGTGTCGAGGTCAGTTTTCCCTCGGGTAGTGAGCATTGCGCTGCCTGGCTGTATCCCCCCGACGGCATCCCCAAGCCCCGCCCGCTCGTGGTGATGGGGCACGGTCTGGGGGGCAATCGAGAGATGGGTCTGGATCGGTACGCCCGCCGGTTCGCCGCCGCGGGCATGGGCGTACTGGTCTTCGACTACCGGCATTTCGGGGCCAGCCAGGGTGCGCCGCGCCAGCTACTACATATCGCCCGGCAGCGTGAGGACTGGCGCTCGGCCATCGCGTACGCGCGGACGCTGCGCGGCTTCGACGCCACTCGAATCGCCCTGTGGGGCACCTCGTTCGGTGGGGGCCATGTGCTGGCCGTCGCGCCCGACGACGACTACATCGCGGCCGTGGTCGCCCAGGTTCCGTTCACCAGCGGCTGGGCCTCGGCTATGGCGAAGGGGCCGACCAGCCTGACCAAGGTCGCAACCATCGCGGCAACGGATCTGCTCATCGGCCCGATTCGGCGCAAGCCGGTTCGTATCCGGCTGGCCGGTCGCAAGCGCGCGGCGGCGCTGATGAGCGCGCCGGATGTGCCGGAGGGTTACGGCAGGCTCGCCGAGGAGAGCGAGACCTACGAACCGAAAGTCGCCGCCCGCGTGGCGTTATCGACACTGTTCGACTCCCCCGGCCGCCGGGCCAAGGCGCTGAAGATGCCGGTGTTCTACGCGATCGCCGACAACGACAGCATCGCACCGCCCAAGCCGACGCTGCGCGCGGCCGAACGCACCAAGCACGCGATCGTCAAGCGTTATCCGGTGGGGCATTTCGATGTCTACTTCGATGATGTCTTCGAGCAGACCGTGTACGACCAGACCGAATTCCTGGTATCGGTGCTGCGGCCCTGAGTTAGCCGTCGCGGTGATGCGGACGGTACCCTTGGGCCACCCGGCTCGGTCGATCATGACCGGCCACGTCGATGGCCCGGATGCGCCGCGAAGCATCACCGCGATGAGAATCGTTGTCTCCCAAGTCTTTGGCTCCCCCGGGAAGGGCATTCCCGCGCGCCCGTGACGGCCGCGCGGGTGCGCACCCGCCCCGAACTCCGCCGCCAGCGCCGTCCGCGTGCGCACGGCTGCTGGAACCATCTCCTCGCGGCGCCGCTGTGGCCCAAACACAGCGCCAATCTCGGTACCCTGCTGCGCACCTGCGATGCGGTCGGCGCGTGCATGGCGGTGCCCCGGCGACCATGGGTGCCGGACGCACTGAACCACGGGAATACATTGCGGCACCGGCAATGTGTGCATTGGATCGACGGGCGCGTCGACCGCTGGCTGGCCCGGCAGCGCACTGGCGGTTCGGCAATCGTCGGCGTGGAACTCACCGACGAATCCATCCGCCTCGCCGACCTCCCCGTCGCCCGCAAACGCACCATCGTCGTCCTCGGCCACGAATCCACCGGCATCCCACCCGAAGCCCTGGAACTCCTCGACACCGCCGTCGAAATCCCCATGGTCGGCACCGGCCACAGCCTCAACGTCGCGGTTGCGGGCTCGCTGGTGCTCTACAAACTCGCGGGACTGTGTTGATCCGCGTTAGTTCACGCCGCAACGCCCTTACCAACCCTACGGGTGGATCACATCGTCCGCCCGATCTTCGCGCGGGCCTTGATTCCACATATCGTGGTTGTTGCCGTCCGGTCCAGGTCCTGCTTCCGTTCCGATCATTGTGTACATGTCCTTGCGGCCTCGTTTCTGCAAGGACTCCAAGCTCGGCTCGGCATCGATCACGCCGGTCCGGATGAGATCCAAGAGAGCCGCCGAGAACGGCTTGCTCACGGTTGCGTCTTCGAAAACCGCTGCCCACGAACCGTCGTCGTACTGCAGCCATCCCACTGGCCGCTCCGCGCCGACGACGGACAGGAAATCAGCGTTCATCGAAGTCGCCCCGAATCGGGTACCAATCGCTTGGCATCGGTCAGCTTGCGGTGTGCCGCGGTCTTGGCGGCACATTCTCCGACTGCGCATTCCAGATGCATCTGCATCGCGTTGTGCGCGTTGGCGATACTCGTTTCCGCCCACGCCGTGTTCCGGCAATCGATTCGCTGGAGCAGCGGGTCATCCCACGCCATGGCTGGTCCCGTTCGTGTTGGTCGGGTGTCGGAGAAGGTCGCGGTACGGCGGAGTTTCGAAAAGCGCTCGGCCGTGAGTAGTGATCCGCCACTTCACCGGACTCCTGCGGGAGCAAGAGGCAAACCCGTCGTACGAATGCGAGTCGAGCGCAGCGCGCACCGTCGATGGCACGAAACCTGTTCTGCTGCCAAGCTGTTCAACGGTTAGCGCCGCTTTGGACGCCTCGGCCAGCGCGGCCGGAACCTTGGCTTGTGTTTCGGTTAGTGGCACTGCGACCCCCTGGTGTCGGCGTTGGCAGGCGCTTGGGGCCGGGTCGATTGGCACCGGCCCCCAAGCGCCGTCTATGACGCTACGAACCAGAAGGCCGTGTGGGCCATGGACTTGCCAGTATTTGCCAGAATGAACCGGGTTTGTATCGAAACATGCCGACTCGAGAGAACATATGAGCAGTGCCTGCCGAATGCGGCACCCGGCAAGAGAGGATCGCGACCATGCGCTTACAGTTCCTCGGCAAAGGCGGCTCGGATAGAAACGGATGCCCGTCGCTTTACGCCACCGACCAACACACATACGTAGTACAAGGCTGGCGCACCGATCAGCTTGGAACGGTCGAAATCCCCCATTTGCTAACTGGTTTCGCTGAGCGGGATACGTTCATTGGGGCGACGATGACAGACACTGGGCGCGGAACCTTCACCCTCACCGGTCAACCGATCACCGATCCAGGAACGCTCGGCGAACTGGATCTGGCCGACGATGAGACCGCTATTGAAACCCCGAAGACAGAGAGGACGTTTTACGGTGCTACTGCGGCAAGGCGACCCTTGGCCTGATCTGTTCCGCCAATGCCAGCTCGAAGCGTTCCACCTCGAGCTCAAGGACACCTACGCGGAGCCTCACGAAACCGAGCCTCTGCGCCGATTCTTGCATGGTGAGCCCGAGGAATCCGACCCATCGCCGGAATGGCGGGCGCTCGTGCGGGAGACAACCGGGCGGGGCGTGGCGATGAGTCGGGTTCGTGTGGTCACGGTCCCGCTGACCGACTACCAACGTTGGTTGTTGTCGGTGACCCACTACAACGTCGACGCTGGCGACGACATTCGGTATGTACCTCGGCATCTCGTCGCGGCAGACGAGATGCCGACCGATGACTGGTGGCTGTTCGATGGCCGACTCGTCGTTTTCAACGTGTCCGATGAAGACGGCAAGCCCACGGACCCGGTCAGTACCACTGATCCCGGTATCGCGGGATACTGTCGAGCCGTGAAACGGCGGCTTTGGGAATTGGCAATACCGTATGCAGAGTTCAGTAGCGTGCACGCTGGACAGTGACCGATAGCGTCCACGAAGCACGGGAATCACTCGGTCAGCGGCTTCGTGAAATCCGCCGACATGCTGGACTGACCGCGCGCCAGCTCGCCTCCCTGGCGGGCTGGCACGAGTCGAAGGTATCGCGATTCGAGCGTGGCGTGCGGAGCCCGTCAGAGGCCGATCTCCGGGTCTACTGCGAGCACGCGGGCGCGAACGATCAACTGGGCGATCTCATTGCCACCCTGAACGCCGTTGATGTTGCGTATGTCGAATGGCGGCGCCTACTGAGTTCGGGAACCAAACGGCGGCAACAGGTCTCGGTGAAGCTTGCCGAGAAAGCGACGTTGACGCGGATGTATCAGCCGACCATCGTTCCCGGCATCCTGCAAACCGCAGAGTATGCGGAAGCGATCCTGCGGGATGTGGTCGAGTTCGAGCGAATACCCGATGACGTGGAGGCGGGCGTAGCGCAGCGGCTGGAGCGGCAGCAGTTTCTCTATAAGGGGAAACGCAGGTTCCGGATAGTCATCGCTGAGCAAGTCCTCTGGACCACGGTGGGCGACGACGAGGTAATGGCGGGTCAGTTGGACCGGCTACTCGCGGTCATGGGATTGCCGCGGGTGGCGTTCGGAATCATCCCGGCACGTGCTATGCCGCCGCTGACGGCCCCGAACTTCATTATGTTCGATGACCGAGTTGTGATGGTCGAGGGCATCAGTGCCGAACAGACCATCACTCAGCCACGTGAGGTTGCGGTCTACTCCCGAACGTTCGAGAGACTGGCCCGGCAATCCGTGACAGGAGAATCGGCTCGAGCGTTGATCGGAAACGCGCTCGAAGAGCGACGCGCTCGGCGGGGCAAGCCATCTTCCGAAATACAAGGTCGACCGCCAGAGCTCTGAATCCGGATGACTCACCCGGAAACGAACGCCGCTGCGGCGGGGTATTTGGCCAGGGCTTCGCCCGCGGCGATCTCCTCGGCGTCGGCGAGGAGTTCATAGATCGTCGCGTTGACCCCGGTGGCGTGGGTTGCGGTGGCTCGGGCCAGGATCGCGGCGCGGGAATCGACGGCGTCACGGTGGTCGCCGAGTACGGTTTGCAGGCGTTTTGCCTCGGTGCCGAGATCCTTTGCGGCACTACCGAGTACGTCGACGGCGCCCTCGCAGCAGTAGCGGAGGCGTTTGGCGCTCTTTCGGATATCGTGCAGTAGTTCGATGCGTTCCTCGGCCGAGACGGCGGGTTCGGCGTAGACCAGTCGCCGTAAGCGCTTGCGATCCTTGCGCAGGATGCGTTCGAAGACCTCGGCGGCGGGCGTTTCGGCCCGGTGTAGGTCGAGGGGTGGATGTGTGCGCCATACCGAAAGCTCTTGGCGCAGTGCGTCATAGCGCTTGCCGTCGAGGGCGGTGAGGATTTCGGCGTGCGCGCTGGCGTATCGGGCCTTCTCGGCGTCGACCAGTTCGGTTCGGACGTATTCGGTGGTGCCGGGGACGTATCCGTCTCCGGCGGAGCGCGCTACGGTCACGCCCGCCGCGGCCTCGGCCGCCCTGGACTCCATTGCCAGCCGGGCGAATTCATCCTGTGGCGCATGTGCGGCGAGCAGTGCCGCGAACCGTTCCGCGCGCACCTCGGCGTCCCTGGCGACGCCGAGCAGATCCGCCAGCCACTTCAGCTCCTGCTGCATGGCGGCGACCGGCGCGGACTCGAAAAGACCGCGATACGAGCGCAGTACGCTGCGCAGCCTGCGCGTCGCGACGCGCATCTGGTGTACCGAATCCCAGGCGTCGGCACGGACTTCCGGTTCGGCGGCCAGCAGCCGGTCGACATCGTCGCGTAGCGCCGCGATGATGGCGTTTCCGGCTGTGACCCGCATCGCTCAGCTCACTTTCGCGAATCCGTCGGTTGCCTCGACGAGATGGTGGGTAATGCCGGGTTCGGCGGCGGCGTGTCCGGCGTCGTCGACGATGTGCAGTACCGAACCGGGCCAAGCGCGGTGCAATTCCCAGGCGCTGGTGGCCGGGCACACGACATCGTGGCGGCCCTGCACAATGACGGCTGGGATGTGTGCAATGGTACCGATATCGCGCAGCAGCTGCCCCTCGTCGAGGAATCCGCCGTTGACGAAGTAGTGGTTCTCGATCCTGGCGAATGCCAGGGCGAACCGCGGTTCGGCGCTCTCCTGCACCCGATCCGGGTGCGGCAGTAGCGAACTCGTCGCGCCCTCCCAGGTGGACCAGGCGACGGCGGCCGCGAGCGCGACCTGTTCGTCGGGGGAGTGCAGCAGCCGGTGGTACACCTGCACCAGATCGCCGTCGCGCTCATCCTCGGGTACTGGGGCCAGGAACTTCTCCCACTCGTCCGGGTAGATGTTGCCCGCCGCGCCGTTGTAGTACCAGTCGATTTCCTTGCGCCGCAACAGGAAGATCCCGCGCAACACCAGCTCGGTGACCCGCTGTGGAAACCGCTGCGCGTAGGCCAGTGCGAGGGTGGAACCCCAGGAGCCGCCGAATACCTGCCAGCGGTCGATGCCGAGATGAGTGCGCAGTGCCTCGATATCGGCGACCAGATGTGCGGTGGTATTGGTCTCCAGACTCGCCCCGTCGGCGATGTGCGGTGTCGACCGGCCGCAGCCGCGCTGATCGAGCAGCACGATCTGGTAGGCCGCCGGATCGAAGAACTGCCGGTGGAACGGTTCGGTGCCGCCGCCGGGTCCGCCGTGCAGGAATACCACCGGTTTGCCGTCGGGGTTCCCGCTGACCTCCCAGTACACCGATTGCCCCGCGCCGACGTCGAGCATGCCGGTGTCGTAGGGCTCGATCGGAGGGTAGAGGGTACGCATCAGAAGGCGAGTCCCGAAGCCAGATCGGTCAGTTCCAGCGCCTCTAGCGCCTGCTGGCGCACATCGGCGCAGCTCTTGGTGGTGATCCGGTCGATCATCGCCTTATCGGCGAGCACATGGCCGTTGATGCCGCCATTGCGCAGCGCCCATTCGTGCACCAGCGCGTTGTAGCCGATCCGGCCGAGCGTCGGCCCCTGCACCCGCCAGTTCGACAGCTCGGGACGGATCATGTCGCACAGCTGGGCGGCCGAGGCGTCGGAGATCTCCAAGGTCGTCGGGGCCGCGCCGGTGGTCTTGCCCGGCGCGGCGGTGGCGCTGGCCGTCGCCGATCCGGTGGTCGAGCTCGAGCTGCCGGTCGGCGCCGGGTTCGAGCCGCTTCCGCAGGCGGTCAGGGCCGCGGCGGCGAAAACACCCGCCACCACCAGCGTGCTGCGTGAAATCCAACCGGGTTGCGCCATCGGTACCTCTGCTCGTGTCGATATTGTCGGCTTCGAGTCTGCCATTATTTGCCCCGGGTGGCCCGCGCGAGTTTGCTGGGCACCGCCGTGCGTTTGCGGATCGGCCCTGCTCATGGTGGTCAGCGAAACCTTGTGCGCAGATCGTCGAGCAACCCCTGTAGGAAGCGCGCGAAGCGGGGTGACGAGGCGTCGATGGTGCGCCACGGATGCAGGGCGACCAGCGGGGCCAATCGGTCGGCGAGTGCGATCTCGGTGTCGGAGATGATGCCTGCTCGCCGCCACCGGTCGAAGTATTCGGTGCGGTGCGGGCCGCGCAGCACACGCCAGGACAGGAGGGGGTGGGTGAGCACCGCGTCGCCCCAGTCGAACAGCATGCCGGTCGCCGCGGCCGAACCGGTGAAGACATTGCCGGGGTGCAGATCGTTGTGTTCGATGCTCAGCCTGCCGAATTCGGCGAGCGCCGTCGCGGCCTCGGTGATCGCGGCGCCGAGGCCGGGGATACGCGGCTCGAAGTGGCGGTAGACCGTGATCAGTTGGGGCGGTGGCAGATACGGCGTGCCGGTGGCGCGCAGGTCATCGATATGGTCGGCCATCGCCAGCTGGAGATCGGCGTAGGAGCGGACCAGCTCGGTCCACACGTCCGCGGAGTCGCGCGCGGTGGCACCGCCGTCCGGGCTGAGCAGCCAGCCGTGATCGGCTTGCACCGCAATGGGTTCGAGCACGCTGCCGGGCCGCAACCGGGACAATGTCTGCAACAGCGGACCTTCGTGCGCGCAGGCGCGCGAGTTGGCCTTCAACCACACCGGACCCGCGTCGGTCGGCATGCGAACGATCAGCGACCAGGCGCGACGTCGCGTTTCCTCCGGTGCGCCAACGATTTTCACACCGCGTGCGGTGAGGATTCCGATGGCCCAATCGAGCATCGGCCGCACGGGCTGGCCGAGCAGTGCCGCGGGTGCGTGCAATGCCCGGCCGGTCATCGTGAACTCAGAAGCTGTGCTCGGGGCCGGGGAAGGTCCCGCGACGCACCTCGTCGGCGTAAGCGGCTGCGGCGGAACGCAATTCATCGCCGATACGGCCGAAACGCTTGACGAACTTGGCGGTCTTGCCCGAGGTATAGCCCGCCATATCCTGCCAGACCAACACCTGCGCATCGCATTCCACGCCGGCGCCGATGCCGATGGTCGGGATGGTCAGCTTGCGGGTGACCTGTCCGGCCAATTCGGCGGGCACCATCTCCATCACCACGGAGAACGCACCGGCCTCCTGCACCGCGATGGCATCGGCGATGAGCTGTTCGGCACCGTCGCCGCGCCCCTGCACCCGGAAGCCGCCGAGGGTGTTGACGCTCTGCGGGGTGAAGCCGATATGCGCCATGACCGGAATACCGGCCGAGGTGATCAGCGCGATCTGTTCGACGACCCGCTCACCGCCCTCCAACTTCACCGCGTGCGCACCGCCCTCCTTCATGAACCGGGTGGCGGTGGCCAGGGCCTGCTGCGGCGAGGTCTCGTAGGTGCCGAACGGCAGATCGGCCACCACCAGCGCGTGCGGTGCGCCGCGGACCACACCGCGCACCAGCGGAATGAGCTCGTCGACGGTGATCGGCACGGTGGTGTCGTAGCCGTAGACGACATTGGCCGCGGAGTCGCCGACCAGCAGTACCGGAATTCCCGCCTCTTCGAAGATGCGCGCGGAAGAAAAGTCGTAGGCGGTCAGCATGGACCAGCGCTCGCCCTCGGCCTTCATCTGCTGCAGATGATGCACCCGCGTCTTGCGCTTGGCCGCCTTGGTAGTGGCCCGGGCAGCGCCGTAGGCAGGGGTTTCCGAATCGGATACGGACATCATCGTCCCTTTCGTGGTTGTCGCCTCGAGGCCCGTGCGGGTCCCCGGGTTTGTATGACGAATCCAGTCTGCACCCTCTGGGCGGCGCGCTTAAGGCCATGGGCGGTGCAATTGGTCACACCGCAATCCCCAGCACAACGACTGATTTCGCACGGACATCGGTTACATGTCGGGTCCGCCCAGAATTTGTCGCACTTTCCAACCGTCGGCCCGGTGACCAAGCTCCAGGCACTGACGACCGGCCAAAGTTTCGGGGAGGCGGGGGAGCCGTGCCAGGATCTTTGATATGTCTTTGGTGCGTAGTGGGCGTGGTGTGCTGATCGCGGTGGCGTTGACGGTGGTGGCGGCCGGGTGCGCCGCCTCCAAGGACGAGCCGGGCCAGGCGCTACCCACACCGCCCGCGGGCCTGGAGAAGTTCTACAGCCAGACCGTGAACTGGGGCTCCTGCGACGACTTCGGCTCCGCGGACGATCGCCCCGCGCCGAAGTCCGAGTGCGCGCGCATCACCGTGCCCGTCGACTACGCCAAGCCCGACGGCGCGACCGCATCGCTGGCGCTGGCTCGAATCCCGGCCAGCGGCAAGCGAATCGGCTCGCTGCTGCTCAATCCGGGCGGGCCCGGGGTATCGGGGCTGTCGATATCGGGTATCGCGGGCAAGACACCACTGGCCGAGCGCTTCGACCGGGTCGGCTTCGATCCGCGCGGGGTCGGCTCCTCGACCCCGAGCATCGCCTGTCTGACCCCGCAGCAGAACGACGCGGAACGGGCCGAACTGCCGACCGACAACACCCCGGACGGCATCGCCAAGGCCGAGGACGAGAACCGGCAGTTCGTCGGCCACTGTGTCGAGCGCACCGGCACAGAGTTCCTGTCCCATGTCGGCACCCGCGAGGTGGTGCAGGATATGGACGTCATCCGGGCCGCGCTCGGCGATCCGAAACTCACCTATCTCGGGTACTCCTACGGCACCAAACTCGGCTCGGCCTACGCCGAGAAGTTCCCGAACAATGTGCGCGCGCTGGTACTCGACGGCGCCGTGGACTCCTCGCAGAATCCGGTGCAGGAATCGCTGCGGCAGGCGGCCGGATTCCAGAAGGCCTTCGACGCCTATGCCGCCGACTGCGCCAAGCAGGCTGACTGCCCGGTCGGCACCGATCCGGCCCAGGCGGTCGCGAAGTTCCGCGCGCTGGTGAATCCACTGGAGACCAAATCCGCCTCGACCACCGATTCGCGCGGGCTCAGCTACAGCGATGCCATCACCGGGGTGCAGCAGGCGCTCTACTCCGACGATTACTGGCGGGTGCTCACCGTCGGCCTGTCCGAATTGCGGGACGGGCGCGGCGACACGCTGTTGAAGCTCGCCGATCTGTACGACGGCCGCCGCGACGACGGCTCGTACGACAACACGCAGGAGGCCTTCAACGCGATCCGCTGTGTCGATGATCCGCGCATCGACGATCGCGCGGTGGCGGGCCGCCAGGACGCCGAATACCGCAAGGCGGCGCCGTTCCTGGACGACGGCCGCGGCACCGGTGCGGTACCGCTGGAACTGTGCGCCATCTGGCCGGTGCCGAATACCAGCACACCGCACAAGATCTCGGCACCCGGTCTGCCGAAGACGGTGGTGGTGTCGACCACCGAAGATCCGGCGACGCCGTATCAGGCCGGTGTCGACCTGGCGGATCAGCTCGGCGCCGCGCTGATCACCTATCAGGGCACCAGACACACCGCGGCCTTGGTTGCGGGCAATCAGTGTCTGGACGACGCGGTAATCGCCTACCTGACCGATCTGACGATTCCGCCAGCGGGTCTGACCTGCTGATTTCGCGCACCGCGCCCATCGCCGCCGCGCTCACGACGCGATCTTGGGCGCGGTGCGATTCATTCCGAATGATGGGATTGCAATCCCTAAGCGTGTATGTAACACGGATTTAACGCCAGATGCTTACGCTCGGCGACATGGATCGCCAGAAGGAATTCGTGCTGCGGACGCTCGAAGAACGGGATATCCGCTTCGTGCGTCTCTGGTTCACCGATGTGCTGGGCTATCTGAAGTCCGTCGCCATCGCACCGGCGGAGCTAGAGGGTGCCTTCGAGGAGGGCATCGGCTTCGACGGCTCGGCCATCGAGGGCTTCGCCCGCGTATCCGAGGCCGATATGGTGGCGCGGCCGGATCCGTCCACCTTCCAGGTGCTGCCGTGGTCGACCAGCAAGGGCCACCAGCACTCCGCGCGCATGTTCTGCGATATCACCATGCCCGACGGTTCGCCGTCCTGGGCCGACCCGCGCCATGTCCTGCGGCGTCAACTCAACAAGGCCGGTGACGTCGGCTTCAGCTGCTACGTACATCCCGAGATCGAATTCTTCCTCCTGGAGAACGGCCCGCACGACGGCTCCATGCCGACCCCGGCCGATACCGGCGGCTTCTTCGACCAAGCCGTGCACGACTCCGCGCCCAACTTCCGCCGCCACGCCATCGACGCACTGGAGTCCATGGGCATCTCGGTGGAGTTCAGCCACCACGAGGGCGCGCCGGGTCAGCAGGAGATCGACCTGCGCTACGCCGATGCGCTGTCCATGGCCGACAACGTGATGACCTTCCGCTACCTGATCAAGGAAGTGGCCATCGACGAGGGCGTGCGCGCGACCTTCATGCCCAAGCCGTTCGCCCAGTACCCGGGTTCGGCCATGCACACCCATATGAGCCTGTTCGAGGGTGAAGCCAACGCCTTCCATGATCCGGACGATCCGATCAACCTCTCGGAGACCGCGCGGGCGTTCATCGCGGGCATTCTCGAACACGCCCCGGAGATCAGCGCGATCACCAACCAGTGGGTGAACTCCTACAAGCGGCTCATCCACGGTGGCGAGGCGCCGACCGCCGCCTCCTGGGGCCGGTCCAACCGCTCCGCGCTGGTGCGCGTGCCGATGTATACGCCGAACAAGGCGTCCTCGCGTCGCGTCGAGATCCGCAGCCCAGATTCGGCCTGCAACCCCTACCTGACCTTCGCGGTGCTGCTCGCCGCCGGTCTGCGCGGCATCGAGAAGGGCTACACGCTGCCGCCGGAGGCCGAGGACGACGTGTGGTCGCTGACCGCCGCCGAACGGCGTGCCATGGGCTTCCGCGAGCTGCCCGGCACCCTGGACGAGGCGCTGCAGGCGATGGAGCGTTCGGAGCTGGTCGCCGAGACGCTCGGCGAGCACGTGTTCGACTTCTTCCTGCGCAACAAGCGCCGGGAGTGGGCGGACTACCGCAGCCAGGTGACGCCGTACGAGCTCAAGGAGTACCTCGGCCTGTAGGAGTACCTCCTCCGGCAGGCGCTAAAACCGGCATCGTCGGCTACGTTTACGAATCTTTCCACCGTGCTTTGTGGAAACAGATAATCGGGCAACTAAGTTGGACTTATGGTCCGGCCGCCGTCTGCTCGTTCAGCTGTCCCCGGTGTCGGTCGGCTCGGCTTACTCGAGCCGACCGCCGCCGCCTCGTTACGAGAGTTGGCGTGGGACAACATCGACAGCATTCCGGTGCTGTGGGCGCTGTCCCGTGCGCCGGATGCCGATCTCGCGCTGCTGACGCTGACGCGGCTGCGGGCCGCGCTCGGCGACCAGTGGCCCGAGCTCGATGCCGTGCTGCGGGCCGATAATGCGTTGCGCGGTCGGCTTTTCGCGCTGATCGGATCGTCGAGCGCCTTCGCCGATCATCTGGTCGCCGATCCGGCCGCATGGCGAATTCTGCGGCGGGACAAGCTCCCCGCGCGCGAGGAGTTGATCGCGGACATGCTGGCCTCGGTGCAGGCCGTGCCCGCGGAAAGTCCGAATGCGGACGCGCAGCTGTACTCGGCCGAAATCTCGGGCCCGGAGGCAATCTCGCTGCTGCGCAAGCGATATCGCGATCAGCTCATGCTGCTGGCCGCGCTGGATCTGGCGGCCACCGTCGAGAACGAACCGGTGCTGCCATATCAGGTGGTCGGCCGTCATCTCACCGACCTCGCCGATGCCGCGTTGACCGCCGCCCTCGCGGTGGCGGTGGCGCGGGTCTGCAAGGACGCGCCGGTTCCGGTGCGACTGGGCGTGATCGCCATGGGTAAGAGCGGTGCGCGCGAACTCAACTATGTCAGCGACGTCGATATCGTGTTCGTCGCCGAACCCGCCGATGCCACCGCCACGCGATTGGCCGCCGAGCTGATGAGCGTGGGCAGCGCGGCATTCTTCGAGGTCGATGCGGCGCTGCGGCCGGAGGGCAAGGCGGGCGCGCTGGTGCGCACCCTGGACTCGCATATCGCGTACTACAAGCGGTGGGCCAGGACCTGGGAGTTCCAGGCATTGCTCAAGGCCCGGCCGATGACCGGCGATCTGGCGCTGGGGGAGCGGTACCGCGATGCCCTGATGCCGATGGTGTGGACTGCCTCCGAACGCCCCGACTTCGTCGCCGATGTGCAGGCGATGCGGCGCCGGGTGGAGGATCTGGTCCCCGCCGATCTGCGCGAACGCGAACTCAAACTCGGCCACGGCAGCCTGCGCGATGTCGAATTCGCCGTGCAGCTACTGCAATTGGTGCACGGACGGGTGGATGAGACCCTGCACGTGCAGGGCACCGTCGAGGCGCTGACGGCCTTGGCCGCCGGCGGCTACATCGGCCGCGACGATGCCGCGAATCTCACGGCCTCCTATGAATTCCTGCGACTGCTCGAGCACCGGCTGCAATTGCAGCGGCTCAAGCGCACCCACACCCTGCCCGCCGCCGATGACGAGGAGGGCATGCGCTGGCTGGCCCGCGCCGCCCATATCCGGCCCGACGGCCGACAGGACGCGGTGGGTGTGCTCGGCAATGAGATTCGGCGTAATGCGGTGCGGGTGCGGCGATTGCACGCCAAGCTCTTCTATCGGCCGCTGCTCGAATCGGTGGTCAAGATGGAGCCCGCCGCCCTGCGGCTGAGTCCGGACGCGGCGATCCGGCAGCTGGCCGCGCTCGGCTACGCGGCGCCGGAAAACGCACTGGGACATCTGAAGGCGCTCACCGGCGGGGTGTCACGCAAGGGCCGGATTCAGGCGCTGCTGTTGCCGACGCTGCTCGAATGGCTCGGGGACACACCGAATCCCGATGCCGGACTGCTCGCCTACCGGCGGGTGTCGGAGGGGCTCGACGATCAGATCTGGTTCCTGCGCGAGTTGCGCGATGAGGGCGCGATCGCGCAGCGGTTGATGATCGTGCTCGGCTCCTCGGAATATCTGCCGGATCTGCTGATCAATGCGCCGGATACCATCCGGATGTACGCCGATGGCCCGGTCGGGCCGCTGCTGCTCAGCCCGCAGCCCGAAGACGTCGCGCGCGGGATCCTGACCGCTTCGGCGCGCTACGACGATCCGAAACGTGCGGTGGCGGCGGCTCGTTCGCTGCGTCGGCACGAATTGGCGCGGGTCGCCTCGGCCGATCTGCTCGGCATGCTGGACGTACCGCAGGTGTGCCGGGCGCTGTCCTCGGTCTGGGTCGCGGTGCTGGAAGCCGCACTGCGCGCGGTGATTCGGGGCAGCGAGGCCGAACTCGGCGCACCGGCACCGGCCGATATCGCGGTGATCGGCATGGGTCGTCTCGGCGGTATGGAACTGGGCTACGGTTCCGACGCCGATGTGCTCTTCGTCTGTGATCCGCGGCCAGGGCAGGACGAAACCAGGGCCGTCAAGTGGGCGATCGGCATCGCGGAGAAGGTGCAGCGGCTGCTCGGCGCGCCGAGCACCGATCCGCCACTGCAGGTCGATGCCGGACTGCGCCCTGAGGGGCGCAACGGGGCGTTGGTGCGCACGCTGGCCGCCTACGCCGCCTATTACCAGCAGTGGGCCCAGCCGTGGGAGGTGCAGGCGCTGCTGCGCGCCCATCAGGTGGCCGGGGACCAGGACCTCGGTGTCCGGTTCCTGCACATCATCGACAAGGTGCGTTATCCGGACGGCGGGGTGTCGGCCGAGGCGGTGCGCGAGATCCGCCGGATCAAGGCCCGGGTGGACGCCGAACGCCTGCCGCGCGGCGCCAACCCCGCGACCCACACCAAACTCGGTCGCGGCGGCCTTGCCGATGTCGAATGGACCGTGCAGCTGATGCAGCTGCGCTACGCCCACGATGTGCTCGGACTGCACAACACCTCGACGCTGCAATCGCTGGATATCATCCAGGAAACCAAACTGCTTGCCGCCGAGGATGTTTCACTGCTGCGCGAGGCCTGGCTCACGGCCACCAAGGCACGCAACGCCCTCGTGCTGGTGCGCGGCAAGCCCGCAGATCAACTCCCCGGCCCGGGCCGTCTACTATCGGCCGTCGCGCGCGTGGCGGGCTGGCCCAATGATGACGGCAGCGAATTCCTCGACAACTACATGCGCGTGACCCGGCGGGCAAAGGCGGTGGTGGAGCGCGTCTTCGGCGGCTGAGGCCGCGGCCGGATCCGACGGCTGGCGGTGTTCAGGGCAGGGTGATACCGACGCGGTCGGCGCGTTTCTGCCCCCATTCGTACAGGGCGGTGAGGACCGGGACCAAACTCCAGCCCTCCTCTGTCAGGTCGTACTCGACCTGGGGTGGCACGGTGTCGAAAATGGTGCGGCGGATGAGTCCGTCGGTCTCCAGATCGCGCAGTTGCTGCACGAGCATCTTCTCGCTGGTGCTCGGCATCAGTCGGCGGAGTTCGCCGTATCGGCGCACGCCCTCTTTGAGGTGGGCCAGGATGACCGGCTTCCATTTGCCGTCGATCAGGTCGACGGTCACCTCCACCGCGCAGTAGTAGCGCTTGTCCGGCATTGCTCGCCTCCCGGTACTCACCAAAAAGTGCGTTCTTGTAACACTGTAATCATCGGGCTTTCATGGAACTCGCCCTGCGGCGCGGCCGCACCACATTCTGCAGACATGGAGCGCGATTCCCATGAAAGTCATCGTTTTCGACAACTTCAAGCCCGGCGTGACAATGGAGACCATCACCCCGTATCTCCCCGAAGAGGTCGCCAATGTGTGGCGGCTGTGGAAGGCGGGCATCGTCCGGGAGAACTACGCGCGCGCCGATGAGCCCGGCGTGGTGATCGTCTTCGAGGTCGACAGCGTCGAGGAGGCCAAACGCTATGTAGCCGACTTCCCGCTGACCAAGGCCGGTCACCTGGAATGGACCTATGTTCCGGTGCAGGCGCCGCTGCCGCTCGAGGCGCTGATGGATCCGTCCGTCGATGTCGCCGAGCCCTACGACCGGACGAAGGTGGGGTCGGCCTGATGCAATACGCGTACGGTCTCAGCATTGCGCAGACCCTCGCGGATGCCTGCGACCCGACCAGGATGGCGCTGATCATCTACGACATGCAGGTCGGTATCGTGCGGCAACTGCCCGACGGTGGCAAGATCGTCAAAGCCTGCCTGCGACTGCGGGATGCGGCGCGGGAGAACGGATTTCGCGTCTTCTATACCCGGCATATGTCGCTGCCGCCCGCGGCCTCCGGTGTCTCCCAACTGCGCACGGCCATGGAGTGGCAGCGGGTCGACAATCCGAACGAGGTGCACTCCAGCTTCCCGCAGGGCTCGCCCCAGTACGAGCTCGTCCCCGAGTTGACGCCGGGGCCGAATGAGGTGGTCATCGACAAGATCACCATGTCCGCCTTCGCGGCCACCCCGCTGGATTTCGCGTTGCGCGACCTGGGCATCGACACCTACGCCATTGCGGGCATTGCCCTGGAGGTCGGCATCGAACCCACCGTCCGGCACAGCCTGGACCTGGGCTATCTGCCCATCCTGGTGACCGACGCGTGCGGCGCGGGCCACCCCGCCGCGGCCGAACGCTCCCTGGCCACACTGGCTTTCGCGGGTGGTTCGCTCACCACGGACGCCGCCGCCCTCGCCGAGCAGATGAACCGCCACTGAGGACGAGCCGCGCCGGACCGACCGCGGTCAGCACCTGGAAGCGCCGTACGAATTCGCGCAGTGCAATGCGGTCCTCATCGCCGGGCGGGCGGTATCCCCGCTCGGCGGTGACGGATACGGTGCTCCCGTTGCGCACCCGCAACCGGTCCCAACACCACGGCAGCACCGGTGTCAGCACGGTGTGCCCATTGCAGGTCACGGTGATCCGCGAGGTGAACCGGCCCGCGGTGTCGGCAAGATCTTCGGCCGCGTCGGCAGTGAGCGCACCGGTCGCCGTGAACTCCTCGACATACATCGCGACCACCTCACTCTCTGCTGGCGAGTGTAGGAGGGGCACGGCGTCCGCACGAGATCTCCACAATCGCCGCACCTCGTCTCCATGCCCGCCGGTTAGACATCCCAGGTGCGTAAGTTGTCAAGCGGCTTGGGTGTTTTGTTGGTGTGCCCAGGCGGTGTGTTCGTTGTAGGGGGTGTGGTGGTGCAGGCAGCCGTGGAGGATGCCGACGAGGCGGTTGCCGAGGGCGCGTAGGGCTTGGTGGTGTAGGTCGCCGGCGGTGCGGTGGTGGTCGTAGTAGGCGCGGGCGCCGGGGCTTTGGGTGAGGGTGCAGAAGGCCCATTGGTCGATGGCGTCGTAGAGGCGTCGGTTGCGGACGTGGCGGGCCAGTACGGCGCGTTTGCGCCCGGACGCGATGGTCAGGGGTGAGGTTCCGGCGTAGTTTTTGCGAGACTTGGTGGTGGTGTATCGGTTCGGGTCGTCGCCGAACTCGCCGAGCACCCGGGCGCCGAGGATGACACCGAGTCCTGGCAGGGAGAGGTAGATGTCGGCGTCCGGGTGTTTCTCAAAATGGTTCGCGAGTTCGGCTTCGAGGTCGTGGATCTGGGTGTTGATCGCGGTGATGATGGCGACCGCGGCGCGGGTGGTCGTGGCGAACGCGGTGGTGACCGCGTCGGTGGCGTGCAGGTGTTCGGCACGCAGCGCGGTCTGGATCTGTGTGGCTCGGGTGTCGAGATTGCGTTGGCGCCCAGCGCGTTTGATCGTGGCAGTGATCGCGGACAGGCTCAACCGGGCGCCCTCGGCGGGGGTGGCGGCGCGGGCGAGCACGGCCAGGGCGTCGCGGTCGGCGAGGTCGTCGAAGGCGGCCAGGGCTGCGGGGTAGTACTCGCGCAGCGCCGAGCGCAAGGCGTTGGTGTGGCGGTTGCGGGTCCAGATCAGGTTCTGGTGTCCGCGGGCGAGGACTTTGATCGCTTCGGCTTGGGGGCTGTCACCGGCGATCGGGCGGTGGTTGTGCCGGTCGGTGCGCACCAGATCGGCGAGTAGCTTCGCGTCACCAGCGTCGGACTTCGCGCCCGAGACGTGGTGTCGGTCGCGGTAGCGGGTGACCGCGAGCGGGTTGATCGCATACACCTGATATCCGGCCGCGACCAGCGCGTCGACCCACAGGCCACGATCGGTTTCGATGCCGATCACCACTTGGTCCGGCTCGGCGGCGTGCGTGGCGAGTAGGTCGTGGAACCCGCTGATCCCGGCCAGCCCTTCGGGTAGGCGCCGCGCAGTAAGCTTCTTGCCGTTTTCGTCCATCACATGGACATCGTGATGATCCTCGGCCCAGTCATCGCCGACGAAGATCATCGATCACCTCCTCAGGCGCGAATAGACCGAAAATGTTGGAGCCCAAGGCGACCCGGCGGCGACCTAATGGATCAGTGCTCAACTCGGCACGACACCCCATCAGCGCTACAGGCAGCCTCACCGACCGGCCGGGGCACGATCTAACCCTAGGAATCGACACTCGTTCCTGGTGGGGGGAGTGCTCACCGACCGGCGGCTCGGGCGATCAGCTTGCCTACCACCGACCACTACCGGCGGTAGGCTCGCCGATCAACTCCCATTAGGGTCGGAGCATGCGGAAATGGGTGGATCGGGTGCTGCTCGGGCTGGGGTGGTGCGCCCTCGGGGCGGGAGTTCTCGGGGTCGTATTGCATTTCGGGACGTGGCGGCGGCAGGTCTTGGTGCTGTTGGCGGCGGGGGCGTCGTATTTGATGCTCGGTGCGGTGCTGGGGCTGGTGTTTCTCCTGATCGCGCGGGGGTGGAAGAGTGCGGCGGCGGCCGGGGTGCTCGTCGCGGCGGTGTTGTGGACGCAGGTGCCGATGTTCGTGCCGCAGGGACGGGCGGCGAGTGGGCCGGAAGTTTCGGTCATGCAGTCGAATCTGTTGTTCGGGAAGGCGGACGCGGCGACGGTGGTTCGGGCGGTGCGGGAGAACCGGGTCGAGGTGCTCACCGTCGACGAGCTGACAGCGGAGATGGCGCAGCGGCTCGCGGCTGCCGGAATCGAGGAGTTGCTGCCACATCAGTTCCTACAGCCCCGTGGGGGCGGTAACGGCACCGGGATCTACAGCCGATATCCGTTGCGGGACACCAAGAAATACGACGACTTCTGGATGAACAATCTGTCCGCCACCATGGAACATCCACAGCGCGGGCCGGTCGCGGTGTACGCATTTCATCCGGTGCCGCCGTCGGTCGACTTCCCGGCGTGGAGTTCGGAGCTCGACCGGATTCGCGAAATACTGGACGCGCAACAGGGTCCCGCGATCGTCGGCGCGGATTTCAATGCCACCCGTGATCATTCGGCCTTCCGTGATCTGCTGCGCGGACGGTTCGTCGCGGCGGCGGACCAGGCAGGGGCCGGGCCGCTGCTGACCTATCCGGCCGACCGCCGGTGGGGTCCGGTGATCGGCATCGACCACATCCTGGTCGCCGACGGCACCGCAGCGGAGGTCCGCTCGCTCACCATTCCCGGATCGGATCATCGCGCGTTACTGGCGCAGGTGCAGTTGAACGCCTGACGGACGATTGCGCCCAGACGTATACGCGCGCAGCGGTTTCTGCGATTACCATGTGATCGCTCGACGGGCCGGCGAATGCGTCGCCGACGCCATCGGGTCAGGGGGCCGCTGAGGACGGGCCCGCGGTGAGTTCGGGGAGGAAAGACCTGATGAGGACTAGACGGCTGCGGTTCGGGGTGGTCGCGGCATTGCTATTGGTCGGCGCCGCGCTGGTCGGATGCGACAGCAAGGCGGGCCAGCAAGGGGCCAGCGCGGTGGCCGCGGACAATCCGTGGGATCTGACCGGTGCGGTCTCCAACAATGGGCCGAGCGGTCCGCGCAAGGGTGTGCCGGATGCCGCGCTCACCGCGGAGAACGGTGACGGTGGTGCGGTCGACAAACTCGCGCTCAACACCATCGCCGATCTCGAGGATTTCTGGAAGACCGAGTACGGCAAGAACTTTCCCGGCACCTTCAAGCCGGTGAGCCGCTATATCTCCTGGAATGCCAAGGCGCCCAAGGAGCAGGCGATCACGTTCTGCAAGTCCAGTACATATCACCTGGTCAACGCGGCCTATTGCAGTCTGGACCACACCATCGGCTGGGATCGCGGGGTGCTGCTGCCGCTGCTGCAGGAGAAGTACAGCGATATGGCGATCGTGATGGTGCTCGCACACGAGTACGGTCACTCCATCCAGGGACAGGCCAAGATCGCCGGATTCTTCAGCGGTGCGCTGGTGAAGGAACAGCAGGCCGACTGCCTGGCCGGAGTCTTCCTTCGGCATGTGGCGGAAGGGAATTCGGCGCATTTCACCTTGAATATGACCGACGGGCTCAACGCGGTGCTCGGCGCGACCATCGCCGTGCGCGATTCCGATCCGGACAACCCGAAGAATGTGCACGGTTCCGCCTTCGAGCGGACGACCGCGGTGCAGATCGGCTATACCGACGGCGCACAGGGCTGCAAGAAGATCAACAAGAAGGAGATCGAGCAGCGCAGGGGCACCCTGCCCACGACATACGAGGACGGCGAACAGGATGCCCAGCTGCCGGTCGACGTGCCCTCGCTGACCAGCCTGAGCAAGGCGCTGGCGAAGATCTTCCCGCTGCGCCAGGCGCCGCAGTACGACTACACCGGGATCGTCGCGAACTGCGCCAAGGTGAGCGCCACCGAGCCGGTCTCCTACTGCCCGAGTTCGAACAAGATCGGCACCGATGTGCCGGAACTCGCCAAGCGCGGCGGGAAGATGAAGGGCGATGACGATCCGCTCTCGGCGGTGGTGGACGGCGATTACAACGCCTTCGCCGTCTTCATCTCCCGCTATGTGCTCGCGGTGCAGCAGGAACGCAAGCTCTCTATAACCGGAGCCGAAACCGCCGGACTGCGCACCGCATGCCTCACCGGAGTCGTGACGACCAAGCTCAGCGAGCCGGGCAGCGATCCGCGGCTATCGGCCAATGACCTCGACGAGGCGGTCTCGGGACTGCTCGCCGACGGTTTGGTCGCCAGCGATGTGGACGGCAAGGTGGTGGCGAGCGGCTTCCAGCGGTTGGAGGCGTTCCGCACCGGTGTACTCGACGGCGAGCAGACCTGTCTGGCGAACTACCGCTAGTTCACCGGCAGTGAGCGCAGGGAGCTGAGCGTGGTCGCCAACGCGCGGGCCGCCTCGGCTCCCTTCGTCACGAAGTGCTCGGTGAAGAAGGTGACGTGCTCGCTGTGCTCGTGGAAGTGATGCGGGGTGAGCACCACCGAGAACACCGGCACATCGGTATCGAGCTGTACCCGCATCAGACCGTCGATCACCGCGGACGCGACGAAATCGTGCCGGTAGATGCCGCCGTCGACGACCAGCGCGGCCGCGACGATCGCCGAGTACTCGCCGCTGCGCGCCAATCGCTTGGCGTGCAGCGGGATCTCGAATGCGCCGGGCACCTCGAAGACGTCGACGGTGGTCGGGTCGAAGCCGAGCCCGGCGTATTCGGCGGTGAAGCCCGCATACGCCTTGCCGACGATGGAGCTGTGCCAGGTGGCGCGAATGAATGCGACTCTGTCTCCCATGGTCCGAGCCTACTTGCCGGTGTCGGCGGTGATGTGGGTGTCCAGCCACGCCACCACGTCGGAGAGCACCTTGTCCTGTTCGGGTTCGTTGAAGACCTCGTGATAGAGACCCTCATAGCGGATCACCGTGAGATCCTTCGCGGCCGCGGACCGCTCGATCAGATCGGTGCTCGACGGTGCGGCGATGACGTCGGCGGTGCCGTGCAGCACCAGCAGCGGCACGGTGAGCTTGTCCAGGCGGCTCTTGACGAACTCGGTGGCGTTCAGCATCTCCACGCCGGTGCGGGCCGGGAGTTTGCCGCGGAAGACCAGTGGATCGTCGTCATAGGCGCGAACCACCTCGGGATCGCGGCTGATCATCGACGAATCCAGTTTCAGCACACCGAGATTCGGGGCGAACCGGGACACCAGCGGGCCGAGCAGGCGCTGTAGCGGATTGCCGACGGCGATGTCCAGCGGCGGCGCCGAGACCACGATGCCATCGACATCGATCGGTGCGCGGGTGGCCAGATACAGCGTGATCAGGCTGCCCATCGAATGCGCGACCAGGAACCGCGGCACATCCGGATGTTCGCGGCTGGCGATCTTCAGCATCTCCGCGACATTGTCGGCGGCGCCCGCCATGGAGCCGATATTGGCGTTATTGCCCGCGGACTTGCCGTGGCCGATGTGGTCGAGTGCGTAGACGGCGAAACCGCTATCCACCAGGCGCTTTCCGACATGGGTGTAGCGGCCCGAATGCTCCGCGACGCCGTGCACGAGCACGATCACCGCGCGCGCCGAGGTCTCGGGAAGCCATGCGCGCCAAGCGATCCGGCTGCCGATGCCGTCGAATTCGCCGGTCTCGGTGCCCGGTACCGGCTCGGGGGACTCGCTGGCCTGCGGATCGGTTGTCATGCATCGGCTCCTGGGGTCGGTGGCGGCGCAGCGAGCTGATCGATCAGCCGCCGGTTGAACTCGATGAGCCGAGCGTAGTTCACCAGCGAGATGCGCTCATCGGTTCCGTGGATCGTTTCCACATCCGCCTGGGTCAGCACGATGGGCGCGAAGTTGCACCGAGTCGTCGCGAGGTCGTCGTAATGTCGCGAATCGGTGGCGCCCGGAACGATTCCGCTGGTCACGGCGATATCGGGGACGACGGCCTCGGCGAGGTCGGCGATCAGGTCGAAGGCGGGACCGGGCGGACGGTCCGCGGACGGCTCCGAGGTCATGCCGACGAGTTCGATCCGCACCCCCGCGTCCCGCACCACCTTGCGGCAGTGTTCGAGCACCGCCGCGACCGAATCGCCGGGCAGGATGCGGAAATTCACCAGGGCCTCGGCCTGCTGCGGCAGCACATTGGGTTTGACGCCGCCGCGGATGACCGTCGGCGCGGTCGTCGTGCGCACCAGCGCCTCCGTCTGGGGACGGGCCGCCAGCACCCTGGTGATCACGGGGGCGGCCACCCCGGCGAATGCGAGCAGGCGGCGGCGATAGTCGGGCATGACGCGGCGCAGTCGCGCGACCATATCCGCCACGACCGGTGTCATGCGCAGCGGCATCGGATGGTCCTGGACCCGGCCCACCGCGCGGGCGATCCGGCCGACGGCGGTCTGCGCACCGGGCATGGACGAATGCCCGCCCACCGCCGATACCGAAAGCCGAACGGTCGCATAGCCTTTCTCGCCCACCATGATCGAGGCGACCGGCCGGTCGACGCCGTCCGCGACGCCGTCGAGAATTACCCCGCCCTCATCGAGCAGCAGATCCGCGTGCACACCGGATTCCCGCAGCCACTGCGCCATCCGGACCGCACCGTCATCGCCGAACACCTCCTCGTCGTGCCCGAAGGCCAGATAGATGGTGTGCCGCGGTCGAAGTCCGGCCGCCAGCGCGGATTCGACCGCCTCCAAAATGGCGATCAGCCGACTCTTGTCATCGATCGCTCCACGGCCCCAGATGAATTCGTCGTCCACCACGCCCGCGAACGGCGGATGTGTCCACCGCCGTGGCTCATCGACCGGCACCACGTCCTGATGTGCGAGCAGAATCGCCGACACCTTATCCGGCTCGACGCCCGGCCAGCGGTACAGCCTGCTGTGCCCGAACCGCCGCAGCTCCAGTTCAGCGTGCACCAGCGGGAACGACCGCTCGAGGTGCGCGGCGAGACGAATGAACTCGGCGTCGCTGTCGTCGGTAACGAGAGTGCCGTACCGCTCGGTGGATTCCGCTGGCTCGGCACCGCGCCGCGCGATGGATTCGGCAGCTCGGTCGGGGGACACGGGTGCCCGGTCGAGGGACACGGGTGCCCGGTCGGGGGACACGGGTGCCCGGTCGGGGGACACGGGTGCCCGGTCGGGGGACACGGGTGCCCGGTCGGGGGACACGGGTGCCCGGTCGGGGGACACGGCAGCCCGGTCGGGGGACACGGCAATCCGGTCGGGGGACACGGCAACCCAGTCGGGAGACACGGCACCGTTCCGTGCGGCGTCGGCCGGTTTGCCGGAGCCGGTATCCGCCGATCCTTCGGACCCGGCACCCTGCCGCGTTGTCGACGCGATATCCGGCGGCTCGTGCGAAATCGTCGCGCATCGCAGGGCGTAGGCGAGACGTTCGGCGATCTGGGCGTCGACAACCACGGCGGTCGGTCGGGTCTGCGCGGCGCTACCTGTCATCGAGGGCCGGACTCGTTCGGCAAATTCATGGGCATCACTGCATTCTTCAACACATCGGCGCCGAGGGTGCGAACCTTCTGGTCGCGCCATTTCGCCCAGGCCTCACTGGTACCGCCGGTGAGGTCGGGGGTGCGCGGGGTGCCGAGTAGCGGCAGCTCCAGGCGGGCCGCGAGCACGGTGACCTGGCTGTTGGCGGCGGCATGAGACCAGACATCGTCGACGACGTCGGTGATGCGGACACCGAGGCGGTCCCCGGCGCGCAGGGGCCAGTCCTGAGCCAGGAGTCTGATATCGGCGGTGTCGGCGACGGGGGCTATGCCGCGGGTGATAACGGTGGCGCGGCCGTCGGGCGCGATATCGAACAGTTCGACCGCGACCGTCGCGGCGGGCGGACCGGACAGTTGCAGCGCTGCCGTCGGGATGCCGGAGATGTGCTGGTCGGTGGTCAGCGGTTCGGAAATGGACCAGATTTCGCGGTCGGGTCCGGGGAGCAGGCCGCGGTCGGTGTAGACACCGGTCCGCAGGTCGATCGGGACCCGACGCGCATCCGCGGGCGGCCAGGCGGTCTCGGAGCGCCAGCCACCATCGAATTGGCCGACGGTGATGCGTGGCCCCGGCACCTGGACATCGCGCCCGGCGACGTGCTTGTCGAAGAAGGCGAGCAGCTCGGTATCGAAATCCGGTGTGCCGCATTTGGTGTCGCAGTCGCTGTGGCCCCATTCGCCGAAGAAGGCGCGGTGATCGCCGGGGCCGAGCGCGTTCCAGACGTCGAATACCCGGTAGGCGCGGGTGTTGTAGTCGAGAAAGCCCTGGCCGAGGAACAGCGGAATCGTATTGCCGCGCAACTGTTCCACCAGATCGCGTGCGCGCCAGAACGCGGTGCCGCCATCGTGATTCGTGGTGTTCGCCGCGAATTGCGCGTAGCACTCGGGGGATATCTGGACGGCATTGGACTGGTATTCGGGGGGGTCGTCGGGTCGGCCCGGTGTGGAGGCGATGAGCAGATGCTCCATACCTGTCGTATCCGATGGCCGAATGCCCTGCTCGGTCACCGGCTTACCGGAGAACTTCCAGGAAACGCCCTGCATGTACACATAGGAATACGGGTCGACGACCGGTCCGAACGATGCGACGGCGGCCAGGCCCGCTGGCTTGGTCGCCAAGCCCATCATCCCGGTCCAGCCCTCGTAGGAGGTGCCGATCATGCCCACCCGGCCGGTCGACCACGGTTGTTCCGCCGCCCACGTCACCGCGGTGGCCACATCCGAACGTTCGCCCGGCCCACCGAAATCCGGGCAGCCGGAGGAGCCGCCGTATCCGCGCAGGTCGACGATGACATAGGTGTAGCCCGCGTTCAGGAACATCGCCACATGCAGGTCGTCGGTAGACGGACCGCCCTGCAGCCGCGGCACGCTCAGATAGGCGGCATGCGAGCGATACGGGCTGACGGTGAGCACCACCGGCGTGCGGGTGTCCGCGGCGATACCCTCCGGCCGCAGGATATCGGCGTGCAGCCGAGTGCCGTCGGCAGCGGTGATATAGCTCTGCGACCACTCATACGGCACGCCGACCGGCTCCGCCGCCGTCACCGGTGCCAGCACGCCGAGTATCAACAGAATCCCGGCCAACCCGCGCCACCACATCGAACCCACGATCACCCGAGAACTATCGACCGCTGCTGGTCGATAGTCCAGCCCCCGGAACGGGGGTGGCGCTCAGCGCTCCCCGGCCGGACCGAGGAGCGGCTTCAAGTCCAGCACCGGGGTGCCATCGATCGCTTCCAGACCGTGCACGGTGAGGATGCGCCCGTCGCTCTCGGCGATCGTGACCCGATGCAGTCCAATGGGATTCGGCCGATCGGGTGAGCGCGTCGCGAACACTCCGGTCTCCGGACGTGCGCGATCCCCGCGCGGATGCACCGCGAGCACCGTCCGATCCGCCTGATGCAGCCAGGTGAGCACAATCACCTCATCGCCGGGGCGCAGGTCCTTTGCCGCCGCGACTACCTCCGAGTTCAGGACGATCTCCGCTGGCGGAGCTCCTTCGTCACCTTGTCGGGGCGCATCCGCCCGATTGCTCAGCGGCGAACGCACCCAGCCGATGGGGCGCACTTGATACTGCTCGGACGAATTCATGCCTGCCTCTCGGCTCTCGCGTCGGCATGCGATTCCGTTCGCCCACGCATCGATCCCTCCTTCTTACCGTGCTGCGGCACGGCAACTGCTGGCCGCGAGGGTCGCGGTGCTCGACCGCAAGGCACTCGATGTCGCGGCCCGCCCGCCCGAACTGTCCTGGACGGCCGATCACCATGCGCTCGGGTTGGTCCGAGTGCACGGTGATCAGCGGCCAGGTTCCGACCGGGCGGACTACGGCTGGAGCAGGCCGATGAGGTTGTGATCGGCGTCGGTGAGGGTGGCGATCAGTTTGCCGCCGCCCACGTCGCGGGGCTCGTCCTGCACGGTGGCGCCCGCTTCGACCATGGCGGCGATCTGCTTGGTGATGTCCTCGACGTGCCAGTATCCGACCGGGCCGGTCATGCCCTTCTTCGCGCCGTTCGGGTCGAGGCCGATGTCCTGACCCGCCACGCGGTAGCCGACGTAGTACGGGGTGTCCGCGGTCGGCTCCGAGTCGAACAGCGCGCCGTACACGCTCTTCGCCTTGACCAGGTCGGTCACGGGGTACACGATGGTCTGCAGTCCAGCGGTCATGATTCGCTCCTCGTTCGCGGTGATTGTCGTTCCGGTTCTGGCTTCCGGTTCATGTACATGACCAGCCCCATCGGGAGAATGTGACAAATGGACGAGAATTTCCTTGCCGAGCGCTTCGAGGAGCACCGCACGCATCTGCTCGCGGTCGCGTATCGCATCCTGGGCTCCGGCAGCGAGGCCGATGACGCCGTCCAAGAGGCCTGGCTGCGACTCAGCCGCTCCGACAGCGACGAGATCGAGAATCTGGGTGGCTGGCTGACCACCGTGGTCGCCCGGGTCTGCCTGAATATGCTGCAGTCGCGCAAGACGCGACGCGAGGAACCGCTCGACGATGTCGAACCGCTGCCCGAGCCCGACGGTCCGGAACAGCAAGCGGTACTCGGCGATTCGATCGGGCTGGCATTGCTCGTCGTACTCGATACCCTGGCACCGCCGGAGCGGCTGTCATTCGTACTGCACGATATGTTCGCCGTGCCATTCGATGAGATCGCCCCGATCGTCGGCAAAACCCCAGCAGCCGCACGGCAATTGGCCAGCCGGGCGCGGCGTCGGGTACAGGGGGTCAGGGCCGCCGCCGACCGCGACCGCCAGCGCGAGGTCGTCGACGCATTCCTCGCCGCATCGCGCGGCGGTGAATTCGAGGCATTGCTGACCCTGCTCGATCCGGATGTGGTGCTGCGCGTCGATGCCGCGGCGCTGGCCACCGGCGCCGCCGCCGCGCAGGGTCCGAACGCCGTCGCGCAGACGTTCTCCGGCCGGGCCAGGGCGGCGCAACTCGCGCTCGTCGACGGGCGCGCCGGCCTGGTATGGGCCGTCGGCGGCACCCCGCGCGTGGTCTTCGATTTCACGGTCTCCGAGGGCCGCATCGTCGCCATCGACCTGCTCGCCGACCCGCAGACCCTGGAGCTCATGGACCTCGAGCTGCTGGCGGGCTGAGTCTCGTCTGTCACATCCGGATCGCCGCGCCGGTCAGGGGTGTGACGGCGCGCGAGCAGAGCGCGCCGCGGGCACGAGGCAGGAGAGCCACGATGAGCAATACCCGATCGATCGCCTATTGGGTCACCACTGGGCTGTTGATTTTCGTACTCGCGACGGGCGGCGTCGCCGACCTGACCCACCGCGGCGGCACCGCGGCGGGCATGACGGAATTGGGTTATCCGACCTATGTCATGACCATCCTCGGATTCTGGAAAGTGCTCGGCGCCATGGCCATTGCCGCACCCCGTTTTCCGCTGGTGAAGGAATGGGCCTATGCCGGTGCGTTTTTCGATCTGACCGGTGGACTCGCATCGCATATCGGACACCATTCCGCGGTGAATCACCTGATCTACACCGGCTTTTTCGCGATATGTGTGGTGGCGTCGTGGGTATTGCGGCCCGCGAGCCGCAAACTCGCAGTGCCGGTTTTCCGTGGGCTCGGCCGTGCTCCGGAATCGGCCGGGCGCCAGCACCGGACGATGCCATCGGGATCGGTCGGCGCCGCCGCATGATCCCCGGTCGTGAGTGGCCCGTCGTTCGAGCAAACGACGGGCCATTCGCTTTTGCTATCGCAGATGTGAAGGCCGCACCCGGTCAACAAGATTCGGCTGGTGTCTCAGGCAGTGCGGCGTAAGATCGGGCCGGTGCGCGTCCCCGGGGGAAGTATGAGTGAGCCGGTGACCACGGATTGGGACAGATTCGTGCGGGCACTGGCGCAATGCCTATCCGAACTACCTTCCCGAGCAACGCTGATCATCGCCGCGCCCGGCAATAAATACGTCCAATTCGTGCAATACGACATCAAGCTGTCCGTCGAACTGGCCGGCAATTCCTATCTCACCCAGCCCATCTCGCCGACCGCTGAGCACACCCTGCGCGATCTCGGCTGGCACGAACCGGTCGCGCGGCGCGGGATCGACAACTGGACCCGCACCCTGCTGTGGCCCCTTTCGATGGACACCCTGGTCGGACTCGCCGGCTCGGTCGCCATCGGCCTGCGCGACGCGCTCGGCGTCGGCACCCCGGTGGAGCTGCGCGCCATGGGCTGGACCGAGACCTCCGGTGATCTGGACCTCACCGCACTGGGGCCGATCGCGCACCGCGGCGTGCACTGACGCGGTGGGGAGACCCGCCCGACGTGGCACTATCCTGTGAACCATGGCAGTAGGCAAGGGCGGCACGCCGTCGAAGGAAGCGAAGGCCGCGGCTAAGGCGGCGCGCAAGCAGCAGTCGAAAGAACGCCGCCAGCAGCTCTGGCAGGCCTTCCAGATGCAGCGCAAGGAAGACAAGCTGCTGCTGCCTTTGATGATCGGCGCCGTCGTCGGCATCACCGCCGTTTTCCTGGTGATCGGCCTGTTCTTCGGGCTGCAGTGGTTCCTACTGCCGCTCGGTCTGCTGCTCGGCGTGCTGGTCGCGTTCATCATCTTCGGGCGTCGGGTGCAACGCAACGTCTATGCCAAGGCCGAGGGCCAAGCGGGCGCGGCGGCGTGGGTGCTGGAGAATCTGCAGGGCAAGTGGCGGGTCAGCAATGGCGTCGCCGCGACCACCCAGCTCGACGCGGTGCACCGGGTGATCGGCCTGCCGGGCGTCATCCTGATCGGCGAGGGTGCCCCGCAGCGGCTGAAATCGCTGCTGGCCCAGGAGAAGAAGCGCACCGCCCGGCTCATCGGCGACACCCCGATCTACGACATCATCATCGGCAATGACGAGGGCCAGATCCCGCTCAAGGAGTTGCAGAAGCACCTCACCAAGCTGCCCCGCAATATCGACACCAAGCGCATGGACCTCATCGAGGGCCGCCTCACCGCGCTGAGCTCGCGCAGCGGCCCCGCACTGCCCAAGGGCCCGATGCCCGCCGGCGCCAAGATGCGCGGTGTGCAACGCACCATCCGTCGGCGCTGATTCGATGCCACAGGCCCGCATCCCTCGACTTGGGATGCGGGCCTTTTCCGTCAGGCCGCCGGGGCGGTGGTGAGCAGCCAGGCGATCCTGTCGTACGCGAGTGCGTGGTAGATCACCAGCACCGCGGTGCAGATCAGCGCCCACTGGGGCAGCCCGGCGATCCACAGCGCGGCCGCCGCGCCGAACAGGACGATCAGTTCGACCACCAGCCGCACCGGTCCCGGCACCGCGACCGGTGCCGCACCGCTGCGGCTCGGATCGCCGGGAACGGCGAAGGTTCCCCACAGCGCGGCGGCGGCGACCGGCAGCACCACCACCAGGATGAAGCGCCATGGTGAGTCGAATGCCCGCCATCCGCAGATTCCGAAGGAGGAAATGGCGGTGAGTTCGAGCAGTAGGCGCAGCGCCAGCATGGCCGGATTCAGAGACACCGCCGGAGCCTAACGGGCAGTGCCCCAGCCGTCGTCCCGATGAAAGTCGGGTCTTTTTGCTGTCGGAAGGTTCGTGCGGGCGGGCTATCGCGAGCGGACGACGGCGGTACCGGTGGCGCGGTCGTGCATACCGCGGCCGTCGCCGTCGGTGAACAGGGCCGGGACCACGAAGACCAGCAGCACCTGCCGGGCCAGCGCCCGCACGAAACCGACGGCCACCGGGGCATCGACGCGGATCACCCGCAGGCGCAGGAAGTACTGACCGGGGGTGAAGCCGAACAACGACACCGCGACGACGCCGATGACGAACCACACGAGCAGGTTCGGCGTGGTGAGCGCGCTCACGATCACTTCGAAGTCGGTGGGGCGCGGCTTCCCGGCGGGGATATCCATTCCGGCGATGATCTTGTCCGGATTGGGCCGGACGATGATCGCGGTGATGCCGAGCGCGATGAACCAGTCCACCACCAGCGCGACGATGCGCCGCAACATGCCGACGAGCGAACCCGCGCCCGCGCGCGGCAGGCCGAGATTCTGGCCGGGGAACTCGGGGGTTGCCGGATCGCCCGGGTCCGCCGAAGGTCCGGAGAGCCAGGATCCGCTGATGCGTGCCATGCACCCCAGAATAGGCCCCTACGACCGGTTGTAGGACACCGCATTAATCGGAGCTGACCTCGGTGAGCAGCGCCGATGATGGCAGGACTACCATGCTGTTCGAGCCCGGTTGGCTTTCACCACCTGTCCAGCCGCACGTGTAACACTGGCGAAACACAGCCTTGATTACTGGGAAACACCGCGTCCATACCGTCTGGACGCGACGAACCCATGCAATCGACACTGGCTGGGAACCGATCCGTAAGGAGAACAAGTGACGTTCAGCACGGCCGACGAGGTCATCAAGTACATCAAGGAAGAGGAAGTCGAATACGTCGACATCCGCTTCAGTGATCTTCCGGGTGTGCAGCAGCACTTCTCGATCCCCGCGAAGGCTTTCACCGCTGACCTCGCTGAGGAAGGGCTAGCGTTCGACGGCTCCTCCGTCCGTGGCTTCCAGTCCATCGACGAGTCGGACATGCTGCTGCTCCCCGACTACAGCACCGCGCGTCTGGACCCGTTCCGCGCCGCCAAGACGCTGAACCTCAACTTCTTCGTGCACGATCCGTTCACCCGCGAGGCCTACAGCCGTGACCCGCGTAACGTCGCGCGCAAGGCGGAGGAGTACCTGCGGTCGACCGGCATCGCCGACACCGCGTACTTCGGCCCCGAGGCGGAGTTCTACATCTTCGACTCGATCCGCTACGACTCGGGCATGAACGGCGCCTTCTACGAGATCGAGTCGATCTCGGGCTCCTGGAACACCGGTAAGGAGTTCAACCCGGACGGCACCCGCAACCGCGGCTACAAGGTCCGCAACAAGGGTGGTTACTTCCCGGTCGCCCCGTACGACCACTACGTCGACCTGCGCGACAAGATCTCGACCAACCTGCAGAACGCGGGCTTCGAGCTCGAGCGCGGCCACCACGAGGTCGGCACCGCGGGCCAGGCCGAGATCAACTACCGGTTCAACACCCTGCTGCACGCGGCCGACGATCTGCAGCTGTTCAAGTACATCGTCAAGAACACCGCGTGGGCCGAGGGCAAGACCGTCACCTTCATGCCGAAGCCGCTCTTCGGTGACAACGGCTCGGGCATGCACGTGCACCAGTCGCTGTGGAAGGACGGCAAGCCGCTGTTCCACGATGAGTCCGGTTACGCGGGCCTGTCGGATCTGGCGCGTCACTACATCGGCGGCATCCTGCACCACGCGCCGTCGCTGCTGGCGTTCACCAACCCGACCGTGAACTCCTACCACCGCCTGGTTCCGGGCTACGAGGCGCCGATCAACCTGGTGTACTCGCAGCGCAACCGCTCCGCCGCGGTCCGCATCCCGGTCACCGGCAACAACCCGAAGGCCAAGCGCATCGAGTTCCGCGCTCCCGACTCCTCGGGTAACCCGTACCTGGCCTTCGCCGCCATGATGATGGCCGGTCTGGACGGCATCAAGAAGAAGATCGAGCCGAAGGCCCCGGTCGACAAGGACCTCTACGAGCTCCCGCCGGAGGAGGCCAAGGGCATCCCGCAGGCCCCCACCAGCCTGGCCTCGGTCATCGACCGCCTCGAGCAGGATCACGACTACCTGACCGAAGGCAACGTCTTCACCCCGGACCTCATCGAGACCTGGATCAGCCTCAAGCGCGAAAACGAAATCGCGCCCGTGAACCTGCGTCCGCACCCGTACGAGTTCGAGCTCTACTTCGACGTGTAAGCCTGACCTGCGTGTTCAGGTCTGATTCGGGCCTGGCGCACGCAGTGGGTACGCAGTAGACGGAATCGAGTCCATCCGCTCAGTGATCACAGCCGCGATCACCGGGCGGGTGGACTCGTCCGTATCCGGCCACCGGTGCCGTAGGTGTCCAAGGTGGTGGCGTTGCCGTCCGCTGACACCAATCTCATGAGATGGCACATCTAGCTGTGCCATCTCATGAGATTGGTTACACGGCCTCGTCGAGGTCGAACAGCTCCTCGACCCCCCGACCAGTCGGCCGCTATTTCACCTGCCCGTGCTCACGGCTGGCCGGTGGCGACCGCCTGTACGGCTTCGAAAAACTCCGGGCCGCCCATGACGTATCCGCCGACGGTTCCACCGATCAGCGCACCCACGGGAATGCTGATCCCCCATATCAGGGGCAGACACGCCCCGAGGATGCCGCCCACGATGGCACCGCCGACGACGCCGGGCAGGTTCTTGTTGATCTGCTCCTTGAGCCGGTCGTAGGAGCTGATGTCCTTCAGCTGGGCAATATCTTCTGCCGTCGGGGTCGATGTCAGGGTGCGGCCGTCCGCGCCGACGTGCTGCGCAATCGCGATCGAACGCCCGTCGACGGCGTACGATTCCGGCACTTCGGTCAGCGCCGCTCCGTCGCCGGACTCGAGCACCACCGCACCGTTCTGCGCGATCTCGAACTTGCCATTCTCGACGGTGGTGGTAACGACCCTGTCGACCGGCGAAATGGTGATCTGGTAGTTGATTCCGTGATCCACACCGGAAGTCGTGCCCTCCGCAGTCACCACGGTCGGCTGCTCCGTTACGGCCGGCTCTGCATGGGCGGTTGCCGCAGTGACACCCACGGCCGAGATGACGATGAAAACGGCAGCAGTGATTTTCTCGAACTTCATCCTTCGAATCCCTCCACTCAACTGCCCCTGATGGGCGGACCGAGTCAGACCTTAAGCGGTGTCGAATTCAATGGCGTGTAGCGCGCCACACGCAGTTCGAAGTCACTGCATTCCTGTTTCCCGTGTCTGCGGTGCAGGCCGGGTCGCCGAGTCCGATCAGTTGGCCTTCGAGATCATTACCGTGGAACCAAGGTCCTCAGATACCGCTTTTGGTCGCCGCACCCATGATCAGCGGTCGAACAATCGGGGGCTCTCCCCGCCACGACGCTTCCTGTACGTCTTCGAGCTTCAGCCCGCACGCCCGGATCAGCTCGAGGGTGGCACGGTTGCAGTGGCAGCCCTCCGCGAATCGGCGCCACGGGCCGGCGAGGCGGTCTTGCCAAGAGGCGAGTCGCGGCGACTCGGAACGCACATGCTCGAGAAACAGCAGCTGGCCGCGGGGGCGCAACACGCGCCCGATCTCCCGCAACACCCGATCAGGGTCGTCGACTGTACACAACACGAGCGTTGAGACGACCGTATCCACGGTTTCATCCGCGAACGGCAGTCGTTCCGCCGATGCGTCGAGCACACGCGCCCTACGTCGACTGCGACGCAGCCTCCGCGCCAAGCGCTCACGCATCGCGGGCTCCGGTTCGGTCAGGATCAGCTCGTCGAGACCGTCAGGGTAGTACTCCAGGTTGAGACCGGTACCACTGCCGAGTTCGACAGTCCGTCCCCTCGCACGGCCGAGCAAATTCCGTCGGCGAGCGCCCATACCCGCCCTCTCGCCCATCCACAGCAGGGGGTCATACAGCGCCGCGAATACCCGGGCCCACAGATCCGAGCCCTCCACCGCTGCCGCCGGCATGGCGCCACTGCTCACAAACTCGACGGTACGCCGGGCTCACCGACCTTGTACATGTGCGTTTTCATTGCGGTCCGTGGGTTTGGACCGGATTGTTCTCGGCGATTCCTGGAAACTCATCAAGGTCGCTGATCTGCCAGTCCGACAGCTCAGCGACCTCTGGCTCGTCCCGGTGGATCCAACCCCAAGGGCCGCGGCGCAGATAGGCGGTCCGCATTCCAACGTGCTCGGCCGGAGCCACGTCGTTGTCGATCCGATCGCCGACGTAAACGATCTCCGAGCCGGACCGGCGTACTGGCTATAGCGGGAATACCGGGGCTGGCGGCCTACAATGCCTATTTGCCGAGCCTGGAGGGCACGACCGATATCGCTGCGGATCGGACAATATCGCGCCCAGACGCCCCTGAGGCGGCCTCGCTCGTTTCCGCATTTACCGCGGTGTCCCTTTGGTCCTTGGATCGAGGAGGTACAGTCGCGGCCCCGCTACCGAGCAATCGGTCGCAAAAATGAACGAGCGACTTTCCAGCGGCTCAACGAATTCCATGTGGCGAAGGATTCTGGATGTAAGCGTCCAATTCGATCGGTGTATCTACTGCGGGTTGAGGTGCTGTCCGGTAATCGGTTTCGAGTGTCTTATATTGGCAGGCGTCGATCGGTACGTCGATAGCCGACCGGCCCTCTTATCGAGCGCGCGGCAGTCCCGCAAACCGCACGCCAAGCGAGAGCTATTGCGACGCAAAGTGTCCTGATGTGTACGGGTTCACGCAACCGCTACGGCGTCGGCGCGGTGAGGCCGAGGTTCGTGAGGGCGGCCGCGGCGGAGTGGTCGCCCATGAGGCTCAGGGTTCGGGCTCGCTGGTAGGGGCAGTGAGCGGTTTCGAATGCACTCGCGGTGGCGGAAAGGCGTTCGGGGGCGTTGTCGAGCAGGGCTGCGGCTCGGTCGACCAGGGCGGTGGCGATCGGGTTGCCGGACACTGCGGTTCGAGCCGTGGTGAGGTAGTCGCGGGCATTCGGATGAGCGGCGCGGACGGCTGCTTCGGCACGGAGTGCGAGGTACCAGTGGCGCCAGATCCAGATGACCTGCACGTCCATCTCGTCGGGGTCGGCCGCGAGGCCCGCCAGGGCACGATCGGGTTGTCCGTGGTGGAGCAGGACGATGGCGTCGAAAACGGCGCTGTAGGCAGCCTTCTGGTCGGGCGCCACACCGAGGTCGTCGATGATGGCCAGCCATTCGGCTCGCGCGTCGTCGTCACCGCGCAGGCCGTGGATCATGGCCACCGCGGCCGCCGCCATGCCGAGGTTGGGTGCGTGCAGGCGACCGGAGAGCTGCCACGCGTCGAGGAATCGCCTACTGCCGGCGAGGACGTTGTCGGCATAGCCAGCGAGTGCATCGGCCACCACCAGCCGCGAGGTGGCGAAGTCACCTCGTTCGGCCAGCAAGGGCAGGTCGCGAAGTTGTTCGGCCCAACGGCGGGCCCCAGCCAGGTCGCCCACGCCGATACCGGTATCGGATGCCTCGGCGAGCGCATTGACCCGTTCGAGCGCGCTGGCCGGCGTCACCGGAATCGCGGCGAGCAACTCGACGCGCCGCTGGGTCGTCGCCGCGGTGGCGAAGGTATCGCCCGCCCAGCACTGGGCGGCGGCGAGCGCGTCCAGCGCCGCGCTCTTGGCCAGCGGATCGCCGGTTCGGTAGGCCAGGTCGACCGCCCGCTCGGCGAGCGTAATCGGCTCGGGCACAAGAGCTTCCGGCGCGGAATCGGCAGTCTGGGCGAGCACTCCGCACTCGGCAAGGGCGATCGCGGCCAGGGCGGCCGGGTCGTCGTCGGCCAACTCGCGGGCCTCGGACAGCAGCGCCGCGGCCGCATTCGACGGCGGCGGTTCGGGGAAGGCCTCCGACATCCGGTATACGGTGATAGCGGCCGTGGCGAGGTCGCGGGCGGCCCTTGCGGTGTCACCGGCGCTGCGTGCGATGTCTGCGGCGCTGCGGTAAAGGCGATACATGTCCGCACCGCGCATCCGACATCCGGCGACCTCGGCGGCGTGCCGCAGCGCGGATGCGGCGGCGAGCGGGTCATCGGCTAGCGCTGCCGCCTGCTCGTATCGCTGCTGGGACTCGCCGACCAGATTCCGGGTGAAGGTCAGTCGGGCCAGGGACAAGGCCAGATCGTGTGCGGCGGCACGAAATTCGGATTGTTCGGCCGCCCAGGCCAGGGCTGCCCGGATATCGTCGACGGCCGCGTCGAATTGGGTGCGCCAGTCGGTGGCGGTCGTCAGGTCCCCGGTCAGCGCCGCGGCGGTCTTCGAGCACCAATGCAGGTGGCGCGCGAGCACTTCGGACAGCTCGCCGGTCTCGAGGAGTTGCTCCGTCTCGTACTGGCGGATCGTCTCCAGGGCCCGGTAGCGGGTGCCGCCCGCGGACGGCGCGGCGGTGAGCAGGCTCTGCTCGGCGAGCCGGGCCAGACCGTCGGCGACCGCGTTCGCTGCCAGCGGCGGATACCCGGCCACCTCGGCGGCGTCGGCGGCGGTGAACGGTGCGACGAAGACCGAGACGCGTCGGAGCAGGCACCGGTCCGAGGTGGTCAGCAGGGCCTGGCTCCAGTCGAGCATGGCCCGCACGGATCGGTGCCGGTCGTCGGCACGGCGTCCACCGACCAGGAGCCGCAGCGGATCGGCGAGACTCGCGGTGAGACCGTCGAGTCCGAGGGTGGGCAGCCGGGCAGCCGCGAGTTCGATCGGCAGCGCCAGACCGTCGAGCCGCTGGCAGACCTCGGTGACCTGATCCAATTGCTCCGATTCGATGGGCCAGCCAAGGGCGGCCGCTCGGTCCAGGAACAACGCGATCGCATCCGCGGTGGCGGCATCGTCGCCGAGAGATAGCGGTGGCACGGCATAGACCTGCTCGAAGGGCACCATGAGCCGAGCCCGGCTGGTCGCCAGTACGGTCACGCGCGGGCAGTGCGCGAGCAGGCGCTCGATGAACGGTGCCGCGCCCTCGCGCAGGTGCTCACAGTTGTCCAGGATGAGCAGGGTGTGGCGATCGGCGAGGGCGGTCAGCACCGAGTCGTCGAGGCTGCGGCCCTGTTGTTCGCCGAGGCCGAGCGCACGGGCCACCGCAGATCCGGTCATCGCCGGATCGGTCACCGGCACCAGGTCGACGAACCATGCGCCGTCGGCGAATTCACCCGCCAGATCCGCGGCAACGGCCAAGGCCAGCCGGGTTTTGCCGACACCGCCGGGGCCGAGTGCGGTCACGTGGCGCTGCGCCGCGACGGCCTGACGCAGTGCGGCCCGCTCCCGTGCCCGGCCGACGAACGATGTCAATGGCGAGGGGAGGACGGCCACCGCCTCGCTGCGCTCGGCCCGGGTGAGCTCGGCCGCGCGCTGGGCGAGCGCCCGGCGGTCGGGGACGCCGACCTTGCGCAGCAGCGAGGACACATGGGTCTCCACGGTGCGCACCGAGATGTAGAGCTGCGCGCCGATCTCGGCATTGCTTCGATGTTGCCCGATCAGGGTCAGAACTTCGGACTCGCGGTCGGAGATCCCGGCGGCAGCCACCTTCTGCTTTGACACGTCCCCATTCTCACGCACCGGTCCCGTTGCCCGTGCGGGCATCGACCCGTGCTCACTCAGTGGTGCTTTCCGTGTTCGGCACGGATGTCGTGCCTGCGCGCGCTGCCTACCGTAATTCTCATCGCCGCAAGACGATCCGGACCACATCGCAGAAGGAGTACATATGACCGCCGCCGAGGCCCGGGGAATCAAGACCGTCCTGCATCCCGTCTCCGACCTGGCGACGGCCAAGGAGGTCTACACCGCCCTGATCGGTGCACCACCGCAGATCGACGGAACCTTCTACGTCGGTTTCGACGTCGCGGGTCAGCACATCGGGCTGGTGCCGGGCGGTGGACCGCAGGGCATGACCGCACCGGTGGCGTACTGGCACGTGCCCGATATCGAGGCGAAGCTGGCCGAGGTCACCGCCGCGGGCGCCACCGTGCGGGAGCCGGTGCGCGATGTCGGTGAAGGCCGCCTGGTCGCCACCGTCACCGATCCCGACGGCAATGTCCTGGGGCTGCTTCAGGACCGGTGAGCCCTCACCAACGTTTCAGCCGATCCGACATCACGATCAACACCACAACGGAGGAACCGCAATGGCCACAACCCGCACCACGAAGAGCAAGTCCACGGTGGGATTCTCGGAAGAAGAGCGCGCCGCGATGAAGGAGCACGCTCAGGAGCTCAAGACGGCCGCACGCCGCGGCGCCCGCGCAACCAAGGCGGACGGCGAGTCCGATGTGCTCGCGAAAATCGCCGAAATGGCGGATTCGGATCGCGTCATGGCCGAACGGATCCACGCCATCGTCAAGGCCAACGCACCCGAACTCAGCCCGAAGCTCTGGTACGGCATGCCCTCCTACGCCAGGGACGGCAAGGTCGTCTGCTTCTTTCAGTCGGCGGAGAAGTTCAAGGCGCGGTACGCCACCTTCGGCTTCAACGACTCGGCGAGCCTCGACGACGGCGCCATGTGGCCGACCGCCTTTGCTCTCACCACATTGACCGCCGCCGCGGAGACCCGGATCGGGGAGCTCGTCAAGAAAGCGGCGAGCTGAAAAACACGGCCTGCCACCGCATCTGGTGGCAGGCCGTCCGGTGCTATTCGAACCGCCCGATCGGCCGTCGAGGAGAGATCCTTCGCCCCGTCGATAGCCGAGGGGAGTAGCGGAAGTCTCGGTGGGCGGTATCCGGGTCTCGGTGAGCGGGGTAGTAGCGGCGGGATCGGTGGGAAAGTCAGCAGGGGGCGGGGAGACGGCTCTACTGTCCCGCGCCATGAAGAATTCAGTAATTGCTCTAATTGGTTCTGTCCTAGCGACATTCGCGTTGACGGCCACCGGTGCGCCGCCGATGGCGACTGCCGAGCCGACGGTGGACAGTGTCGCGGCGCGGATCGAGTTGCAGGGCGCGGTCAATGTTCGGGATATCGGCGGATATCGGACGTATGACGGTGCGAAGGTCAAGTCCGGCAAGGCCATTCGATCGGATTCGTTGGAGAAATTGACCGACTCCGATGTGCAGAAGCTCGGTGGATTGAATCTGAAGGCGGTCGTCGATCTGCGGACGCCCGCGGAAGTGCAGTTCATGGGCGCCGATAAGGTGCCCGCCGGGGTGCAGACGGTGGCCCGGCCGATCGATGACACCGGGTTGTTCCAGCAGATGATGGCGGCCATTCAGTCACGGGACCCGCAGAAGCAGGAGCAGCTGCTGGGCAACGGGAAGGCCGAGGAGATCATGGGCCGCGTCTATACGAGCTTCCTCAGTGCGGATTCGCGCGCGAAGTTCGGGCAGACGATTCGGGATCTGGCAGCCACCGACCGCGCGACGCTGTACCACTGCACCTCGGGTAAGGATCGAACCGGCTGGCTCACCTATGTCGTGCTGCGGGCGGTAGGAGTACCGGAATCAACTGCGCGACAGGACTATCTGCTGTCGAATCAATATCGGGCCGCCGCCGATGCCAAGCTGCGCGACCAGGTGAAGCAGGCCGGCCTGATGCAGAATCCCGATCTGCTCATCCCCCTGCAAGAGGTTCGTGACCAGTACCTGGATACCGCGATCGATGCAATGGAACAGGCCTACGGCGACTTCGGAAAGTTCCTGACCCAGGGCCTCGGCCTCGATGGCGGCACCCTCGTACAGCTCAGAAAGAACCTGGTCAGCTAGCGAAAACAGCTCGGGCCCACCCCATTCCACGAGGTGGGCCCGAACCACGCCCAGCTCCAGATCAACTCAGCCACAGGTAAGCATCGAGAGCGCACAACCTTGGCGCTGCCGCATATCGAGTCACGATCGCGCACAACGTATAGAGGCTGTTGCCGAATTCGCCGAACATGCGATTGTGCCGTCACACCGCCGTCACAGCGACAGACCAAATCACCTAGCGGCAGGCATGATTGCGCCTCAGCCGTCCACATAGGCACGTGATCTGCGTCACGGCCAAAAACCGCGCCAATTCGGCAACAGGCTCTATAGCCTGTGCGAGCTCACCACATCCTATGCAGCGTTGAGGTTCAGATCGGGAGCAGCATGTGGACGAGTTCTGATAGGGAGACGCCGCCGGTGCCGAAGGCTGCTACCAGGGCGTAGGCGATGAGTGCGTCCTCTACGGTGGGGTGGTGAACCGGGGGTGGTGTCGTACGAGGCGCCCATGTCACGTCGATGTGGTGTGTTCCGGTCAGTGTGAAGTCGCCCAGGGCATGATGGCCCTGGTCCTTTTGTTCGAGGACCAATGTGCTGGAGTGCAGGTTTGTCGGCAGGAGCCGCAGAACCTTGCCGTCGAGTTCGGCGATTGCTCGGTAGGTCGATCGGCGGTAGAAGAGTCCGGGGCCGACGATCAATCGGATGGGGCGATCGTTGAGCGATGCCCGTAGCCGTTTGGCGTTGCGCGTGCCGATGGGAACGCGCTCGCGAGTGCGTGGGCCGATGCGCTCGATGGTCACCATGGTGGCATCGTCGAATACCGGTGTGGTGACCACTCTTTCGTCGGTCCGCGTGATCACGATCTTGCCGAAATGCTCGGTGTCGACAACGAAACGCTCTGGACTGATCAACAGGCTCCTTCGACGGTAACGAAATATCCTGTGGCGCTGGGGGATCAGCCCGTCTTCTTGGCCTGCTCGCGAACCGAACCCGCCAACGCATTGGGCATCGGTTCGTGCCGCGCGTACGAGCGGGTGAAGTCACCAGCGCCGTGCGAGAGCGAGCGCAGATCTATGGCGTAGCGGGTGAGTTCGAGTTCGGGCACCTCGGCATGGATGCGGGTGCGGCCGGTGCCGTGCGGTTCGGTGCCCAGTACGCGTCCGCGGCGTCCGGACAGATCGCTGAGCACCGGACCGACGTAATCGTCGGTGACCACCACCCACACCTCGGCGATCGGCTCGAGCAGGTCGATACCCGCGGCAGCGGCGGCCTCACGCAGGGCGAGCGCGCCAGCGGTCTGGAACGCGGCATCGGAAGAGTCGACCGAATGCGCCTTGCCGTCGAAGAGGGTGACGCGCATATCGACCAGCGGGTAACCGGCCGCCACCCCGCGCGCGGCCTGGGCGCGCACACCCTTCTCCACCGACGGAATGAATTGCCGCGGAACGACTCCGCCCACCACGCGGTCGACGAATTCGATGCCCGACCCGCCCGGCAGCGGCTCCACTTCGATCTCGCAGACCGCGTACTGCCCGTGCCCGCCGGACTGTTTGACGTGCCTGCCCTTGCCGGTTGCCTTGCCCGCGAACGTTTCCCGCAGTGCGACCTTGTGATCGATCACGTCGACCTGCACGCCGAACCTGGTGCGCAACCGCTCCAGCGCGACATCGCGGTGCGCCTCGCCCAGACACCACAGCACGATCTGATGGGTATCGGGATTCTGTTCCAGCCGCACCGCTGGATCCTCGGCCGCCAGCCGGGACAGACCACTGGAGAGTTTGTCCTCATCCGCCTTGCTGCGCGCGCGAATGGCGATGGGCAGCAGGGGATCCGGCATCCGCCAGGGTTCGATCAGCAGCGGCGCGGCGGTGGCGGACAGGGTGTCGCCGGTTTCCGCGCGACTCAGCTTGGTGACGTACGCGATATCACCGGCGATGGCCTGGCCGAGCGGGCGCTGCTGTTTGCCGAACGGCGCGGTGATGGCGCCGATGCGCTCGTCCACGTCATGGCTTTCATGGCCGCGGTCCTCGAGTCCGTGACCGCAGACGTGCACCGTATCGTCGGGGTGCAGGGTGCCGGAGAAGACGCGAACCAGCGAGACGCGCCCGACATACGGATCCGACGCCGTGCGGATCACCTCGGCCGCCAGCGCGCCGTCGGGATCGCAGTGCAGGGGGGTCGGTGCGGAACCGTCGGTGGTAGTGATCGCCGAAACCGCGTGCTCGGACGGGGTGGGGAAGCCGCCGATGATCAGCTCCAGCAGTTCGACAGTGCCGAGGCCCTGCTTGGCGCCCTCCGGGGCGGGCGCGGCGAACAGCACGGGATGGAAGCTGCCCCGGGCGACCGCGCGTTCGAGGTCCGCGACCACCGCGGCCAGCTCGATCTCCTCGCCGCCGAGGTAGCGCTCCATCAGGGTTTCGTCTTCACTCTCGGCGATAATGCCCTCGATGAGCCGGTTGCGCGCCTCCTCGAGCAGCGGCAGCTGATCCGAAGACGGCTCGCACTCGACCTCCTCCCCGGAGGAGTAGTCCGCCACGCAGTGCGGCAGCAGCTCGGCCAGACCGGTGACCGGGCGGTGCCCGTCCGGCCCCTTCGGCCCGTACACCGGAAGGTGCAGCGGAAGGATATTTTCCGAGGAGCCGCCGCCGAGCACGATGCGACAGGTCTCGGTCATCTCGTCGAAGTCGGCGCGCGCGGTATCGAGGTGGGTGATCACGATCGCCCGCGGCATCCCGACCGCCGCGCATTCCTCCCACAGTGCGCGCGTCGCGCCGCTCACACCCTCCGCGCCCTCCGCCGCCGAGATGACGAACAGGGCCGCATCCGCCGCCCGCAGACCCGCCCGCAGCTCACCGACGAAATCGGCGTATCCGGGGGTATCCAGCAGGTTGACCTTGATTCCGCGCCACGCCATCGGCACCACCGACAGTTGCACCGATCGGTGCTGGCGATGCTCGATCTCGTCGTAATCCGATAGCGATGTCCCGTCCTCCACCCGGCCCGCGCGATTGACCGCGCCCGCCGTCAGCGCCATCGCCTCTACCAACGTGGTCTTACCCGACCCGCTGTGTCCGACCAGCACCACATTCCGGATGTCCTCCGGCCGCTGCGCCGCCACAGCCTTACCGTTGGTCCCTGCGGACGCACTCGCTTTCTCGACCATGTGTCTCGCTTTCTCGGTCGACACCTACGGTCCTTCGAGCTTCCCACCAGCGGTCGCCTCGCGTGCACAGATCGGGCGATCCGGTGTGTTCAGGTGCGCGTCGAGCGGCGTGCATGCCCGGTTCAGGTCGGGTTCGCACATCCTCTTTTGTCGATCGGTACCAAGGGCATGGATCCGGCGACGGTATCGGCCGAGATCATGTCGTGTATGCGGCGGGCGCAGGCGAAGCTGCGCACCGATGTCGCCGAGCTCGTTCGGGACACGGTGGGCGACGATCCGGCAGGTGCCGCGATCGTCGCGGGCTTTACCCGCCGCTTTCCCGAGCCGAGCGAGACCGCGAGAATTACCCGCCGCCCGCCGCCACCCCGTCGCCGCGCGATTCTCGGCGCAACCGGGGCCGACGCCACCGGCCCCAGGGGAGTCGCCAGCGCCACCGTCGCGCAATCGCAAACCCGACCGCGACCAGATCGTCACCCCGGATGAACCGGACCCGGACGACGGCACAACCTCGGGGTGTCCAGCGCGACGGTCCGCACTACAACCGGAAATCTTGGCTGGTGTAACCATGGGCAACCCTGACGCTGTTTCGGTAGATCCAGACGAGGTTCGGGCACACGCCGAGAAGGTGAAAACACTCATGGAGAGTTCGACCTTGTCGCTCGAGGCGGCCACCTATCTCGGCAGCGCGGATGACGGCTTCGGCGCGATTCCGCGGCCGTTCGTGAAGATGGTGCTCGACGACAACCGTACCGGCCCGCCGAGGCCATGCCGCACAATGCATTCCAGCCGAATGCGGCGCCCGCGCCGCAGCATTTCGCTGCCGTACCGCAGCAATACGGGATGACGCCACCGTACGCAACGCCGTCGCCGGATACGGTTGGCCCGCACGGTTTTCTGCTGAAATACGGAACCGCGCACGATCCGGTGGAGGCCTATTGTCCGGGGTCGGGCGAGCAGGGGATCCTCGTCCACGCCGAGTACTACCGATGGTGGATCGTCGGGCCCGGCTTCACGACGGCCCGACCGCGAATCTTGGTGAACGGCAACGAAATACCGGATACCTCATGGGGCCGGACGCATCTGCCCGCGGCGGCCGGTCTCTATCATGTCGAAGTCCGCACGCGCCGACCCAACTTCTTCTTCCGGCACTTCGTCTACCGTGGTGGACCTCCGACATCCAACCTGCGGACACCGTGATTCCGGTAGCCGCGGGACAGCAGACTCCGGTCTACTACCGCCCGGGCGCGACAGGCCGGATGCTCGGGGCGATCGGCCCGACACCCCCGCGGTGGCCCGGACTGGTCTGGATGCGGATCACCTCGGTGATCACCACCGCACTCATCGCATGGGCGCTGTTCGCCGTGCTGATAACCATCCTCGACTGATTCATCGGCGGGCTTCCCCGACTGGTCACAAGCGCGGGTCAGATTGTGACCGCTGGCTAGCGAGACTGCCTCTGGCGATCGCCGTCGAACAACGCGGGTCCTCGCACATGTGCGAGGACCCGAGTCGTTTTGTGATCGAGCTAGCTGCCGTAGCGTGCCAGGACGGAGCTGGCTTCTTGGGAGGCGGTGCCTTCGGCGGCGAGATGGGCCATGGCGGGCGAGATTTCGCGGCCGTGGTGGGCCATGGCCTGGGCGTAGAGGCGGCCCGCTCGGTAGGACGAGCGGACCAGCGGTCCGGCCATGACGCCGGCGAAGCCGATTTCCTCGGCCATCCGGGAGTGCTCGACGAACTCCTCCGGCTTGACCCAGCGGTCGACCGGGTGGTGGCGGGGGGAGGGGCGCAGGTATTGGGTGATGGTGAGGATGTCGCAGCCCGCCTCGTGCAGGTCGCGCATTGCCTGGGTGACCTCTTCGGGGGTTTCGCCCATGCCGAGGATCAGGTTGGACTTGGTGACCAGGCCGTCTTCGCGGGCCGCGGTGAGTACGGCGAGGGAGCGCTCGTAGCGGAACGCCGGACGGATCCGCTTGAAGATGCGGGGCACCGTCTCCAGATTGTGCGCGAGTACCTCCGGACGTGCGGAGAAGACCTCGGCCAGCTGCTCGGGGACCGCGTTGAAGTCCGGGATGAGCAGTTCGACGCCGGTGTTCGGGTTCAAAGCCTTGATGGCACGGACGGTTTCGGCGTAGAGCCAGGCACCGCCGTCGTCGAGATCGTCGCGGGCGACGCCGGTGATGGTGGAGTAGCGCAGGCCCATTGCCTGGACGCTCTCGGCGACCCTGCGCGGCTCGTCCCGATCGAGTGCGGCGGGTTTGCCGGTGTCGATCTGGCAGAAGTCGCAGCGGCGGGTGCACTGCTCGCCACCGATCAGGAAGGTGGCCTCACGGTCTTCCCAGCATTCGAAGATATTGGGACAGCCCGCCTCCTCACACACCGTGTGCAGGCCCTCGCGTTTCACCAAGCCCTTGAGTTCGGTGTACTCGGGGCCCATCTTCGCTCGGGTCCGAATCCATTGAGGCTTGCGCTCGATCGGGGTCTCCGCGTTGCGCGCCTCGATGCGTAGCAGTTTGCGTCCTGCCGGTGCTGAAGCTGAGGTCACTCGATCGACCTTACGCCTGCCGTGCGCGGCCGTCGGATGCAGTCCGTCACTGTCGCGCGCACGGTCGGGCAATGTGACAGCAGCCAACTCATTCGGCGGTCGCGGGCTCCACAACCGGTGCGGCGCGGACGATATCGCGCGCGGTCACCGGGAGTTCGCCATTGAGCGCACGCGTGATCGCAGCGGCGACGAGCGGCTTGACTTCGGCCACCGTGACCTCACGACCGAGTTCGCGCGTCAGCGTGGTGACGCCGGCGTCGCGGATGCCGCACGGAACGATCGCCTGGAAGCCGTCGAGCGCGGAATTGCAGTTGAGCGAGATGCCGTGCAGTGCGACGCCCTGCTGTACCCGGACGCCGATCTGGGCGACCTTGCGCTCGGAGTAGAGCTCGGTGGCGGGCAGCCAGACCCCGGAGCGGCCCTCGACCCGGCCGCAGTCGAGCCCGAGATCCGTACACACGGTGATCAGAGCTTCTTCGAGCCTGCGCACGTACTGGACCACATCCACCGGCTCGGCCAGCCGCACGATCGGATAGCCGACGAGCTGGCCCGGCCCATGCCAGGTGATCTTGCCGCCGCGATCGACCTGCACCACCGGACTGCCATCGATCGGCAGATCTTCGGCCTCGGTGCGGCGGCCCGCCGTGTAGACCGATGGATGCTCGAGCAGGAGCAGGTGGTCTGCTCCTTGGCCTTGGGCCCGCTGCGCGGCGATCGACCGCTGCAGTTCCCAGGCGCTGTGGTAATCGATGAGTCCGAGATCCTCGACCACGATCGGGGTCGTATCGAATCTGGCGGACCAGGTGGTGCGCGTGTCGTTCACGTCCTTGACGGTACGCCGAGTGTGTCGATTCGATAAACCAACCTGGTGTGGGCGATGCCACAGGGTTGCCAGGTTTGGCATGAGGTGCGATTGTCGCGCCTCTGCATGAGATGCGGCCCAGGTAGACGGCGGCGTCTCTCGTAAGCAGGGCACCAGACCTGTAAACCGCATGCAACCATTCGATAACTGCGGGCGATCAGGCCCGGGGCGCTGTTAGTCGCCCTCGACCGGCAGTGTCAGCTGCATCAGGGTCAGATCCATCCAGCGGCCGAATTTGCGGCCCACTTCCGGCAGTTCGCCGACCGTGCGGAAATCGAAGCGCTCGTGCAGTGCGATCGAACCGGTATTGCTGGATTCGATGGCGGCGACCATGGCGTGCACCGTGCCCGTCCGGCGGGCGCGCTCGATCAATTCGGTGAGCAAGGCGCTGGCAATGCCGCGGCGGTGGAAACGATCGGCGACATAGACCGAATTCTCCACGGTGAAGCGGTAGCCCGAGCGGGTCCGCCACGGACCGTAGCTGGCGTAACCGGCGACCGCACCCTCGATTTCGGCGACCAGGATGGGTAATCCGGCGGCCGTGCGCTCGCGGAACCAGGCGAGTCGATCGTCGAGATCGACCTGCTCGTGGTCCCAGATGGCGGTGGAGGTGGCGATATTCGCGTTGTGGATGTCGAGGAGCTCCGGCAGATCGCCTTCGTGCGCGTCACGAATGACTATGGCAGGCCGGGTTTCCAGCTCGGTCATCGATCTACTCCATTACGGCGCTGGGTCATTGAGGGCGCTGGATCGAGGGCGCATCGGATCAGCGTGGCCGGTGATTGCACGGTCGACACCGTGTCGCACCTGTTGCGGCCCCCGGCCTCATCGGTCGCCATCGTGCCCGAGGGTGGCCGCGAGCGCGGCACCGATGGTCTGATGCTGGAACGGATAACCCGCTTCCTCCAGCACAGTCGGAATCGCCCGCGGCCCGTGCAGGATCGCCTCGTCGGCGAATTCGCCGATCAGCGCGCGCAATGCGAACGCGGGCACCACAAATGGGGTCGGCCGGTGCAGAACGCGGCCGAGCGCGCGATTGAATTCGGCATTGGTGACCGGTGCCGGGCCGACCGCGTTGACCGGCCCGGAAATGCTGTCGTTGGTGATCGCGAAGACGATCGCGCCGATCTCGTCGGCCATCGAGATCCACGGCGTGTACTGGCGGCCGTTACCCAATCGGCCGCCGAGACCGAGCGAGTACAGCGGCTGCAGCATGCCGAGCATGCCGCCGCCGTGGGACAGCACCACGGCACTGCGCAGCAATACCGTGCGCGCGCCCGCGTCGACGGCGGGTTTGGTGGCGGCCTCCCAATCCCGGCACAGGGTGGCGAGGAAACCCGTTCCCGCCGGGGCGGTTTCGTCGACCACCCGATTGCCGGTCGCGCCGCCGTAGTAGTGCACGCCGCTGGCATTCACCAGCACCGGCACGCCCGCGGCGGCGACCGCGTTGGACAGTACGTCGGTCGGGGTGATTCGGCTGTCGCGCAGCTCCTGTTTGTAGCTGCCGTTCCAGCGTCGTCGTCCGATGCTCGCCCCACAGAGGTTGACCACCGCGTCGGCGCCCCGCAGGGCCCGCTCGTCCAGATCGGCGCGAGCGGGATCCCAGCGGTATTCGTCCGGCGCGTTGGGGGAACGGCGTACCAATCGGGCGACGTCGTGCCCGTCGCGGCGCAATGCCGCGACGAGTGCCGTTCCGATCAGCCCGGACGAACCGGCGAGCACCACCTTCATACGGGACAGAAGACCTTCCGATTACAGGCCGAGATCAGCGTCGAACGCCGCTTCCTCGAGCCGGTGCCGGATCGTGGTCAGGAAGCGACCGGCGTCCGCGCCGTCGATGAGGCGGTGATCGTAGGTGAGCGGCAGGTAGCACATCGACCGGACGCCGATGGACTCGTTGCCGGTCTCATCGGTGACCACCACCGGACGCTTGACGATCGCACCCGTGCCGAGCATGCCCGCCTGCGGCGGAACCAGGATCGGGGTGTCGAACAGCGCGCCCTGGCTGCCGATATTGGTAATGGTGAAGGTGCCACCGGCCAGCTCGTCCGGCTTGAGGCCGCCGGTGCGGGCGCGGTTGGCGATATCGGCGATGGCGCGGGCCAGTCCGGCCAGCGACAGATCGCTGGCGTTGTGGATCACCGGGGAGAGCAGACCCTGCTCGGTGTCGACGGCGATGCCGAGGTGCACCGAGGCGTGGTAGGTGATCTCCTTGGTGGCCTCGTCGTAGCTGGCGTTCACATTCGGGTGCACGCCGAGCGCCTCGACGACCGCCTTGGCGAAGAACGGCAGGAACGTCAGGTTGACGCCCTCGCGGTCCTTGAACGCGGCCTTGGCCTGGCTGCGCAGGGCCGCGATCTTGGTGACATCCGCCTCGTGCACCTGGGTCAGCTGCGCGGTGGTCTGCAGCGATTCCCTGGTCTTGGTCGCGGTGATCTGCCGGATGCGGCTCGCCTTCTGCACGGTGCCGCGCAGATGCGCGAGCTGCGACGGGACGGCGGGCGCGGGAGCCTTCGCGGCCGGTGCGGCGGCCGCGGCAGGGGCGGGTGCGGCGGCGGGGGCCTGCCTGGCCTCCACGGCGGCGAGCACGTCCTGCTTGCGGATGCGCCCACCGACACCGGATCCGGTGATGGTGGCGAGGTTGACGCTGTTCTCCTCGGCCAACTTGCGAACCAGCGGAGTGACGTACGGGGTCGCGCCGTTGCCGGAGGGCTCCTGAGCCGGAGCGGTCGCGACCGGAGCCGGAGCCGGAGCGGGCTTGGGCGCGGGGGCAGGTGCCGGTGCGGCGGGAGCGGGAGCCGGTGCGGCGGCCGCGGGTGCCGGAGCAGGTGCGGCGGGCGCCGGGGCCGGTGCGGGAGCGGGCGCCGGGGCGGGAGCTGCCGGCGCCGGGGCCGCGGGGGCGGGGGCCGGTGCGGCGGCCGCGGGGGCGCCACTGCCGATCACGCCGAGCTGTCCACCCACGGCGACGACATCGTCTTCCTGCGCGGAGATCTCCAGCAGGGTGCCCGCGACGGGCGAGGGGATCTCGGTGTCGACCTTGTCGGTGGAGACCTCGAGCAGCGGCTCGTCGACGGCGACCTGGTCACCGACCTGCTTGAGCCAGCGGGTGACGGTGCCCTCGGTGACCGACTCACCGAGTTCCGGCATCTTGACCGGGGTGCCGGACGCGGCGGCGGGGGCGGGTGCGGCAGGCGCCGCGGGTGCGGGTGCAGGGGCCGCGGCGGCGACCGGCGCGGGAGCCGGTTCCGGGGCGGGCGCGGGGGCCGGTGCGGGTGCAGGCGCGGCTGCCGGTGCGGGTGCGGCGGCGGGCGCGGGCGCCTCACCGGCTTCGCTGATCACACCGAGCTCACCACCGACCTCGACGACATCGTCTTCCTGCGCGACGATCTTCGACAACACACCCGCCGCCGGGGACGGGATCTCGGTGTCGACCTTGTCGGTGGAGACCTCGAGCAGTGGCTCGTCGACCTCGACCGTGTCTCCTTCCTGCTTCAGCCACCTGGTCACCGTTCCCTCGGTGACGCTCTCACCAAGAGCGGGCATCTGGACGGAGAAGGCCATGTCCGTTGACTCCTCTGACTGCTCGACGGGTTCTACAACAGTTGATCTCACTGCGGGCGCTCACCACGGGTCGCGGCGAAAGCCCGAAAGCCACCGATCATTGTGCGTGGCACCGGAGATCTGTGCGGTTCTTGTACCGCGATCCATCCTTGCACTCGCTCGCGAGACGTGTAGCACAGGGCAGCGAACTGCGGTGGGCTGGCAAGATGGAATGACGGGCGCCGAGCGCCCGATCGAAGGTGAAAGGAGGTCGGCGCCGTTGGGTTTGCTGGATCGTTTCCGGGGCGGCGCGGCCCGGGGTGGCAGCGGTTTACGTGGGGGAATGGGTAGTGGTGCGGATGCCCGCTATCTCGCCGAGTGGGTGCGCACCCATATCGGGGTCGAAGGCTATGTAGAACCCAAAACGACGGTGACCGATGTCACTGTCGTTTTGGTCGCGGCCGACGGCGAATGGACGCGCCGGGTCGTCGGCGAGCGCGGAGCGCAGCGACTAGCCGGTGATTTGCGGATCCCCGTCTACGACGTCCGCAAAACCGGATATCCACAACGGATGCGAGATTACGACGCTCGCAAGCGGATCGAGCGCCAGCGGGCGCTGGAACGCGATCTGGGCGACCTCTAGCTGCTGTTCGTTTCGTTCAATTTGTTCTCGGCGCGAAGACCGCCGTGACGCAACCGGCTCCCCCGCAGTGGAGTTCGAGGCTCCGGCGTCCGGCGACGCGCAGCCCGTCGCGGCGACGCGCAGCCCGTCGCGGCGATCCGCGACGGGCGTTGCATTCGTGGTCGGGCCTCGCGGTGGTTACTCCGATGCGTCCGACAGAGCCTCGGCAGCGATGTCCTCGATCACCGATACCAGCGTGCGCACCGGAACCCCGGTGCCGCCCTTGCCGATATAGCCGAAGGGGCCGCCGGTGTTGTAGGCCGGGCCCGCGACGTCCAGATGCGCCCACTGCACGTCTTCCGGGACGAACTCCTTGAGGAAGATGGCCGCCGAGAGCATGCCGCCCCAGCGGTGCGGTGCGACATTGGCGAGATCGGCGACCTTCGAATTCAGATCGGCCCGCAGTTCGGTGGGAAGCGGCATGGCCCAGCCGTTTTCGCCCGCCAGCCGGGAGATGCGGGCGACGCGGTCGCGGAAATCGTCGGTGCCCATGACTCCGGGAGTGCGGGTGCCGAGCGCGACCATCTGGGCGCCGGTCAGGGTGGCGACGTCGATGAGGTAGTCCGGCTCGTCCTCGCTCGCGCGCACGATCGCGTCGGCCAGGATGAGGCGGCCCTCGGCATCGGTGTTCAGCACCTCGACGGTCTTGCCGCCGTATTGGGTGAGCACATCGCCGGGGCGCTGGGCGGTGGCCGATGGCATGTTCTCCGCCATCGGGACGGTCGCGATCACGGTGACCGGCAGCTCCAGCTTGGCCGCGGCGACGGTAGCCGCGATGACCGCGGCGGCGCCCGCCATGTCCGAGGTCATGTTCTCCATATTCGCGGCGGGCTTGATGGAGATGCCGCCGGTGTCGAAGGTGATGCCCTTGCCGATCAGCGCGACCTTCTTCCTATCGCCGCCGCGGTAGGTCAGGCGGACCAGTCGGGGCGGGCGCGAGGAGCCCTTGCCGACGCCGAGCACACCGCCGTAGCCGCCGTCGGCGAGCGCCTGATCGTCGAGCACCTCCACCTGCAGTCCGGCGGACTCGCCGAGAGTCTTTGCGCGGGCGGCGAATTCGGCCGGGTACAGGTGGCTGGGCGGGGTGTTGACGAATTCGCGTGCGGTGGCGATCGATTCGGCGACCACCCAGTCGTGCTCGAAACCCTTGCGATAGGACGCGCTCGGATCACCGACCAGGAGCTCGACCTTGCGCACCGGCTGCTCATCCGGTTTGCCGTTGGCGTTCTCGGATTTGAACGCGGTGAATGTGTACGCGCCGAGGAAGAAACCCTCGGCGGTCGGGCCGATACCGCCCTCCAGACCCGACAGCGTCGTCACGACCCGGCCGACACCGGTCAGCGAGCGCGCGGCCACGCCGGCCGAGCGGCGGATCTGCTCGGCATCGATCTTGTCCGGGGCGCCCAGTCCGACGGCGAGCACACTCTTCGCACCCAGACCTGCGGGCGCCGGAATCCGGGTCAGTTCCTCGGCCTTGCCCTTCGCGCCGACGGCGCGCAGCTGTTCCTGAAGCGCGGCGCGTACCTCCGCGGTGAGGATGTTGTCGACGAAGTCGTCCTCCAGGGTGGCGATCGTCGGGCCATCGTCACCGGACACCAATCCGATCACCAGGACGTCGGTGTCGGGGCCGATGGTATCGACCAGGTCCAGTTCCGGTCCGAGCGAGCGATCTGCAACAGCGGTCATGGGCACAGGCTATTAGGTCGACGCTCGGTGGCGCACTGCGACATCACCGGATCGGGGTTCGTACCTGCGATTGTGGCAGTGCCGGAAGCCGACGGCCCGGCGCACGCCGTGCCCGAGGACGGTCCGACTCTGCTGTCCATGTGGTTCCGGGCCGATCCACGGCGCGGGCGCGGGCGAGCCGCAGGCGGCGTTAAGCTCGCCGGGTGACCGAGACGAATCTGCTGCAAGGCCCGATCCATGACGTCCACGTCGAGCTCGGGGCGAAGTTCGCGCCGTTCGGCGGGTGGCAGATGCCGGTGTCCTACGCGGGGACGGTCGGCGAGCATCAGGCGGTGCGCACGACCGTCGGCCTGTTCGATGTGAGCCATCTCGGCAAGGCGACGGTGCGCGGTGCGGGTGCGGCGGCTTTCGTGAATTCGGCGCTCACCAATGATCTCGGCCGGATCCGGCCGGGCAAGGCGCAGTACACACTGTGCTGCGCGCCCGACGGTGGCGTGATCGACGATCTGATCGCCTACTACGTCAGCGATGACGAGATCTTCCTGGTGCCCAATGCCGCCAACACCGCGGCGGTCGTCGCCGAGTTGCAGAAGGTCGCGCCCGAGGGCATCACGGTGACCGATGAGCACCGCGACTACGGTGTGTTCGCGGTGCAGGGGCCGCGTTCGACGCAGGTGCTCACCGCGCTCGGGCTGCCGACCGATATGGCGTACATGGCCTACGCCGACGCCGATTGGGGCGGGCGGCGGGTGCGGGTCTGCCGAACCGGATACACCGGTGAACACGGTTATGAGCTGCTGCCGCGTTGGGCCGATGCCGAGCCGTTGTTCCGCGCGCTCGTCGAGCAGGTCCGCGCACAGGATGGACAGCCAGCCGGTCTCGGCGCACGCGATACCTTGCGCACCGAAATGGGTTACCCGCTGCACGGACATGAACTGTCCCCGGAGATTTCGCCGGTGCAGGCGCGCTGCGGGTGGGCGGTCGGCTGGAACAAGCCCGAGTTCTGGGGCAAGGACGCGCTGGAGCAGGAGAAATCGGCCGGGCCGCGGCGAATCCTGTTGGGGCTGAGGGCACTCGATCGAGGTGTGCTGCGGCAGGGACAGTCGGTATTGCGCGACGGCGTACCCGTCGGCGAAACGACCTCCGGCACCTTCTCGCCCACGCTGCAGATCGGCATCGCCCTGGCCCTGCTCGATACCGAGGCGGGCATCGAACCGGGTGCGCAGGTCGAGGTCGACGTCCGCGGTCGTCGGCTGCGCTGTCAGGTCATCCGTCCGCCGTTCGTCCAGGTCCGCACCTCCTGATCGGGGGTTGCCGAACACGCGCGCCGCGGCGCGACGGCGCCGGATAGGATCAGGCGCATGACCGTCGCCGCACAGTTCACCCGTATTCCGCATCCCGCGCCCACCCCGGCGCAGCGGATAGAGGAGATCCTGGCGGCACCCGGTTTCGGTCGCTTCTTCACTGACCACATGGTTTCCATCGACTACACCGAGGGCGAAGGGTGGGGCAATGCCCGCGTCGAGCCGTACGGGCCGCTGGCATTGGATCCGGCGACCATGGTGTTCCACTACGGCCAGGCCATCTTCGAGGGACTGAAGGCCTACCGTCAGCACGATGGCAGCATCTCCTGTTTCCGCATCGACGCGAATGCCGCGCGCTTCCGCAAGTCCGCGCGCCGGATGGCGATGGCGGAACTGCCGGAGGAACTGTTCATCGAATCCGTACGCCAACTGCTCGAGGTCGACGGCGGCTGGGTGCCCGCGGCCGGGGGTGAGGAGTCGCTGTACCTGCGGCCGTTCATGTTCGCCACCGAGGCCGGGCTCGGCGTGAAGCCCGCCTCCGCCTACAAGTACCTGCTGCTGGGTTCGCCTGCGGGCGCGTACTTCCCGCGCGGTGTGAAGCCGGTGCGGGTCTGGCTGTCCACCGAATACGTGCGCGCGGCACCGGGCGGCACCGGCGAGGCGAAGGTCGCCGGTAACTACGCGGCCTCGCTGCTCGCCCAGGCGCAGGCCTCGGAGAAGGGCTGTGATCAGGTCGTCTGGCTCGACGCCTGCGAGCGCCGCTACGTCGAGGAGATGGGCACCAACAATCTGTTCTTCGTCTTCGGTTCCGGCTCCGAGGCGCGCCTGGTGACCCCCGAACTGTCCGGTTCGCTGTTGCCCGGCATCACCCGTGACTCGCTGCTCACCCTCGCCGCCGATTCGGGCTATCTGGTCGAGGAGCGCAAGGTCTCGGTCGAGGAGTGGCGCAGGGGCGCCGAATCCGGTGAGATCACTGAGGTTTTCGCGTGCGGGACCGCCGCGGTGATCACCCCCGTCGGCTGGGTTCGCTCCGCCGAGGGCGAATTCTCCGTCGGCGGTGGCGAACCCGGTGAGGTCACCATGGCGCTGCGCGATACGTTGACCGGCATCCAGCGCGGCACCTTCGCCGACATCCACGGGTGGATGCGCGGCATGTAGGTGGCCTCGGCGTTCAGCTGGGCATGAACATGCGCCACTCCTCCAGGGTTTGCGGCCGCATGACATAGTTGCTCTCCCTGACCGAGGAGAGGGTCGCGGAGGGTTCCTCGGAGTACCAGTGGCCCGGGTAGACGACCGGGTCACCGGACAGATTCGCGAGATAGCGCAGGCTGCGGAACATTTCGTCGGAGTCACCGCCGGGGAAGTCGGTGCGGCCGCAGCCGTCGACGAAGAGCGTGTCGCCCGCGATGAGGCGATTATCGAACAGGAAGCACTGGCTGCCCGGTGTATGGCCCGGGGTGTGCAGCAGTTCGATATCGAAGGCGCCGACGCCGACCTTGTCGCCGTGCTCGTGTCCGGTGAGTTCACTCGGCGCGATGCCGGTGACATTGGCGACCCACGACAGTTCCTGGGCATTGACGTGCACCGCAACGCTGGTCTTCTCGAGCAGCTCCCGAACTCCGCGCAGGGTGAATCCGAGCATGGTCCCGCCGACATGATCCGGATGGTGATGGGTGGCGAGCACTCCCGTCAGCCGCAGTCCGTCGCCCTCGGCGATATCGACCAGATCTCCCGCCGCATACGCCGGGTCTACCACCACACACTCTCCGGTCTCCCGGTCGCCGATCAAATAGGCGAAGTTCCGCATCTGAGTCGCGATCGGATCACCCACGGCGAAGTCCCGACCGGATAACAGCTGACGAAAGTAGAGGCGTTCGGAAGACATACGCCCACCTTATTGCCCGACCCAGACAATGCGCGCACCATGCCAGCTATCTCCTGGTGCGGAGCGCACCGGGCGACCCGACCGGGCCGCTGGCCGAGTGGCCGGTTGGCGCTGGGATGCGGCGGGTGGGTCAGGCGCCCAGGGATAGTCCGGCGGCGCTGATGGCTACGGAAATCTCGAGTGTCGCGCCGAGGATATCGCCGGAGAGGCCGCCGAAGCGGCGCGTGGAATGTCGGACCAGCTGGGCCGAAATGCCCAGGGCGACAAGGACAACGAGCGGACCGAGCCAGCGGTGCTCCGGGACTGTGCAGGCGCTGGCGACAAGGGCGAGCGCCACCCAGAGCGCGATGGTGATCGGGCGCTGGGTGCCGGCGACCAGTGCGCCGAAGCCGGTGTCGGGGGCGGCCTCGAGGCCGCGGCGACAGGCGAGCACCACCGCCACCCGGCCGACGGCCACCGCGAGCACCACCGCGGACCAGCGGTCGGCCTGCGCCAGCCCGGCGAACGAAAACGCCTGGATCCCAACGGCGAATACGATCGCGGCCACCCCGAACGGCCCGGCCCCACCGCTCTTCATCACCTGCCTGGCGCGCTCGGGCGAGCCATAGGACCCCAACCCGTCCATCGTGTCGGCCAGCCCATCTAGATGCATCCCTCGAGTGATCAGCGCCAACCCGGCAACCACGACCAGTCCCGCGAGCGGTGCCCCCGCCCCGGCCCACACCAGCATCCACAGCATTCCGGCAGCAGCCCCGCCCAACCCGGCCCCCACGAACGGCGCCAGTGCGATCGCCCGCCCGGCCGCCCCACGATCGACACGGTCCGGCCCCCGCACCGGCAGCACCGTCAGCCAGGACACCGCAAGCCGCAAACCGGCCACCCGCCTATTTCCGCAGGTCCGGCTGTACGGTCGCGTCAGGGGCGATGCTGGTCCCGGCTTCGGCTTCGGCTTCGGCTTCGGCTTCGGCTTCGGCTTCGGCTTCGGCTTCGGCTTCGGCTTCGGCTTCGGCTTCGGCTTCGGCTTCGGCTTCGGCGGCCGAATCGGCCGTGCTCACACCGGCTTCCGCGAAGGTCGCCATGTCGGCGAGAGTGGCGACGGCGGCGCGGAGGATGGGGAGGGCGGTGAGGGCGCCGGAGCCTTCGCCGAGGCGCATATCGAGGTCGAGGAGCGGGTCGAGGCGCAGGTGGCGTAGCGCGAGGGTGTGGGCGGGTTCGGTGGAGCGGTGGCCCGCGAGCCACCAGGCGCTGGCGCCCGCCGCCAGGTCCTCCGCGACCAGGGCGGCCGCGGTGACCACCACACCGTCGAGGATGACGGGGGTGCGGCGGATCGCGGCTTGGGCGAGGAAACCCGCCATGGCGGCGAAATCGGCGCCCGCGGCCACGCGCAGCAGCTCCACCGGATCCTTGGCGACCGGGCGGGCGCGGCGCATGGCATCGCGGATCGCGGCCACCTTGCGGACCCAGCCCGCATCGTCCACGCCGGTGCCGCGGCCGACGGCGGCGATCGGCTCGGTATCGGTGAGGGTCGCGATGAGGACGGTCGCCGGAGTGGTGTTGCCGATCCCCATATCGCCCGCGATCAGTAGGTCGGCGCCCCCGTCGATCTCCTCGTCGGCGATTGCCTTGCCCGCCGCGAGTGCCGCCTGGATCTCCTCGTCGCTGAGCGCGTCCTCACGGTCGATCGCCCCGCTGGACCGGCGCACCTTGTGCGTGTCGACGCGCGCATCGGTATCGGCGTCGACGGAGATATCGACGACGCGGACGGTCGCGTCAGCCACCCCGGCCAGCGTATTCACTGCCGCTCCGCCGCCGAGGAAATTGGCGACCATCTGCGCGGTCACCTCACTCGGATATGCCGAAACACCATGGCGCGCAACGCCGTGATCCCCGGCGAACACCACCACCCGCGCCCGCTCGAACTGCTTCGGCGGACATACCCCTTGGCACGCCGACACCCAATTCCCCAGTGTTTCCAGCCGCCCGAGCGCGCCACCGGGTTTGGTCAGCTGCGCCTGCCGCTGCTCGGCCGCCGCCCGAATTCCCGCGTCGGGTGGCGTAACCGGTCCGAATCCGTCTGTCACTGTCGAGCCTTTCCGGGTCGGGGCAGTTCATTCCTACACCGCGCAGTCCTTATCCGGCCCAATCTTGCCGCGACCCCCGTCCGCCGTCTCGACCCACCCCGCACGCGCGCTCGCCGTCAGCACAGAGTCGCCCCCTCCGCCCGGATCCGGGCACCTCCTCCGGCGCCCGCGCCTGTCGCCAGCAAACGGTCACACACTTCGTTGAGATTCGGGCGCCGCAACCCCTCGTGCCACACCTGCCGTCAGCAGACAGTCGCCCCCTTCGTCGGATCCTGGCGCCCACAAGAATGTGGATCCCGAGCGGAGGCGGCTATTTCGCGCTGCCTTACTTCAGGCGCAGCGGCAGGCCCGCGACGATGAAGAAGGCCTCATCGCAGGATTGCGCGAGGCGCTGGTTGAGGGTGCCGATTTCATCGCGGAACAGGCGCCCGGAGCGGGTGGCCGGGATGACGCCCATACCGACCTCGGGGGTCACGATCACCAGGCGGCCCGGATATGCGGCGACGGCGGTGACCAGGGCGTCCGTGTCAGGGGCGATGGTGCCGCGCGGGGCGTCCCAGGCGGCGCGGGCATCGATGCGGGCGGTGAGCCAGGTGCCGATATCGTCGATCAGTGTGGTTCCGGCCGGGGGAGCGGCGCTCAGCACCGCTGCCGGATCGGCGCTTTCGAGTACGGTCCAATCCGCGGGCCTGCGGTCGCGGTGGCGGGCGATGCGTTCGGCGAAGTCGAGATCGGCCGGATCGGGAATCGCGGTGGCGATATAACGCACCGGGCCGCCTTCGGCCGCCAGCACTTCCGCGAACGCGGATTTGCCCGATCGCGCGCCGCCGACTACCAGAATGCGGTGCGGGCGGTTGCTGGCAGGTGAGCTGTCCGACACCGCAGCACCGTATCAATTCCGTCCTTTACACCCGCGTCGCGCTGATCGGCGGCGATGGCTTCCTGGCCGATGATGCCCTTGGTCTCGGGGGTCTTCGGCAGGTGCACCGAGATCAGGTCGGCGCGCTCGAGCAGTTCGTCCAGGCTCAGCACTTCGATGCCGGGCAGGGCGGCGGCTCGGATCGGTACGCTCCCTGCGGTCGGGCGCCCGGTCTCGATCTGCAGGAGGAACGACGATTCCGCGCGGAACGCCCCATTGGCGCGCTCAGGAGCGTTGTTCGGTTGCCTCCGCGGCCCCGAAGCGGCGGCGGTACTCGGTCGGCGCGATGCCGACGACCTTCTGGAAGTGATGCCGCAGCAGCGCGCCGGAACCGAAACCGGCTTGTGCGGCAATCTGTTCCAGACCCTCGTCGGTGTCCTCGAGCAGGTGCTTGGCGTAGAGCACGCGCTGGTTGGTCAGCCATTTCACCGGGGTGGTCCCGGTTTCGGCGGCGAAGCGGCGGGCGAAGGTGCGGGTGGACATCACCGAGCGGGCGGCGAGATCGTCGATCGTGTGCGGCAGCGCGAGGTTTTCGCTCATCCACTGCAGGGTGGAGCTGAGGCTGTCGGAGGTGCATTCGGGGACCGGGCGCTCGATGAATTGGCGCTGTCCGCCATCGCGCTGCGGCGGCACCACCATGCGCCGGGCGATCGCGTTCGCGACCGAGCTGCCGATCTCCCGGCGCACCAGGTGCAGGCAGGCGTCGATGCCCGCCGCCGTGCCGGCGGAGGTGATCAGATTGCCTTCGTCGACGAACAGCACATCGGGATCGACGGTCGCCTCCGGGAACTGCGCGGCCAACTGGTCCACATAACGCCAGTGCGTCGTGCATTTGCGACCGTCGAGCAGTCCGGCCGCCCCGGCCAGGAACGCCCCGGAACACACGGTGAGCACGATCGCCCCGGCATCCGAGGCCGCGCGGATCGCGCCGACGACGCGCGGGTCGAGCCCGTTTTCGAACGCGGAAGCGGGAAAGGCCGGAATCGCCACGAGATCGGCCTTCGTCAACTCCTCCAGCCCGTACTCCGGCGTAACGGTGATGCCCGGCGTGGTGGACGGCAGCGGCTTGCCCGGTTCGGCACCGCACACCTTGAAATCGAATCCGGGCAGTCCGTCCGCGGTGCGATCGAGCCCGAAAACCTCACAGACCACGCCGAATTCGAACATGGCCAAGCGCTCCGAGAGCACAACGGCGACCTTGGACAGCATCGCTACAGAGTACCTGGCTGAATCTTTGCGAACAATGTCAGTACAGCCACTTTCGGCGGTAAATCATCGAGCGCAAAATTACTGCCATGATTACTTTTCTCGTAAGCATGGCGGTCGTGGTGGGCTTCGCGGTCCTCATCACACGAGGAGGCGCCCGCGCTGGATCGGCGAATGTCATCGATCGTGACGCCCAGCGTCTGCAGTCCGATCTGTCCGCGATCCTCGCCCGCTCGCACCACCACTGACCCGGAAACGCCGACAGCCGCACACCTCCTCGAAGGTGTGCGGCTGTCGGGGCGTGATGGATCTAGACCGCGTCGCCTGGGCCGACGCGCGGCTTGGGTGCCCGCATCTTGCGAATCTGTGAGGCGCGGACAAAGGCATACCAACCCAGCTTGTACCCGGTATCGGTGCTGTCCGGGAAGCGCTCGCGCACCCGCCCGTTGACGATCCGGCCGAGCAGGAACCCCTCGGCGGTCATGAACACCATCATCACCAGCATGGCCAACGTCACAATGGTCTGCAGCGCGGGCGCCACGAACATCGACAGGATCAGTACCAGCGCCATCGGCATGAACAGCCCGACCAGGTTGCGCCGGGCGTCGACGATGTCGCGCACGTACGCCCGCACCGGACCCTGATCGCGCGGCAGTAGGTACTTGTCCTCGCCGGCGAGCATCCTGGCGCGCCGATCCTGGGCGGCCAAACGACGCTCGGCCGAGGCCGCCTTGCGCTCCTCGCGGTTGCCGCGCGTGGCCTTGCGGCGGGCGCGCGCCTCCTTGGCGGTGAGTGGTGCCGGGGCCACCGGGCCGCGCCGCTTGCCTTGGGCGTCACGACGTTTCGGAGTGGGGCGGCCCTTGCCTTCGGTGGCGATGGCCGCTTTCGAGATCGAGACTGCGGTCGAGCCGCCGTCCGAGCCCGCCGTCTGGTCGGCGCTCTCGTCGGTGGTGCTGGACTCGCCGCGACGGAACAATTTCACGCGACCAGGCTATTCGATGCATTACGCAGCCGGAAATGTGGTCGGTGGGAGGTTGTGTCCACGGTCGGGGCCGGTGGTGGCAAGATGGGGGAATAACAGCCCGCTGAGTGGTGTTGACAGCCACGAGCCGTGCGCTGTTCACGGGTTGAACACAGCTGTCCTGAGGAGAGTTCATGACTGTGCAAGACGAGACGACCACCCACGGTGTGACTCTGACCGACGCCGCCGCCAGCAAGGCGAAGGCGCTGCTGGACCAGGAGGGTCGCGACGACCTGGCCCTGCGTATCGCCGTGCAGCCGGGCGGCTGTGCCGGCCTGCGTTATCAGCTCTTCTTCGACGACCGCTCGCTCGACGGTGACCTGACCGTCGACTTCGGCGGGGTCAAGCTGGCCGTCGACCGGATGAGCGCGCCGTATGTGCAGGGCGCCTCGATCGACTTCGTCGACACCATCGAGAAGCAGGGCTTCACGATCGACAACCCGAATGCGACGGGTTCCTGCGCCTGCGGCGACTCGTTCAACTGATCTCCGAAGTCTGTCGCCGGGTCCATCCGAGACCCGGCGATTTGCTGACCGTTCGTCCACGCTGAGAATCGGGCGGCACTCGCTGATCGGCTGAATATTGCCGCGGCGGGAAGGCGTATCCGGGCAGACGGGAAGGTACGGTAAAGACGGGGACCTAGTTTTCCGAGTCTTCACCGTCCAGCCGCCTACCGAAGGGCTCAGCTTCGTGTCTATCGCCGTGTCCGCGTCCATTGCGACCGACCACCTCATGCGTTTCCCTGGCCGGTTCTCCGACGCGCTGCTCGCCGATCAACTCGATCATGTGTCGGTGAGTTTTCTCGTCGACGATCTGCAGATCCGAAAGGGCGGTGTCGGGGGCAATATCGCCTACGCCATGGGCGTTTTGAACCGCACACCGCTGCTCGTCGGCGCGGTCGGCGCGGATTTCGGGGAGTACCGCGCCTGGCTGGAGAAGAACGGCGTCGACTGCTCCACCGTCCGGATCTCGGAGCGGGCGCATACCGCACGCTTCGTCTGCACGACCGATGACGATATGGCCCAGATCGCCTCCTTCTACCCGGGGGCGATGAGCGAGGCCCGCGATATCTCGATCGGTGAACTCGCCGAGGATCACACCCTCGACCTGGTGCTCATCGGCGCCAATGATCCCGAGGCCATGCTGCGGCACACCGCCGAATGCCGCGAACTCGGCATCCCGTTCGCCGCCGACCCGTCCCAGCAGCTGGCCCGCCTCGACGGCGACCAGGCCGTCCAGCTGATCGACGGCGCCGCATACCTTTTCACCAATAAGTACGAGTGGGCGCTGCTGCTGCAGAAGACCGGTCTGAGCGAGGAGGAGATCGCGCGCAAGGTCGGTGTCCGCGTCACCACCCTCGGCAAGGACGGCGTGCAGATCGTCGACCGCGACGGCACCGAGGTGACCGTCGGCGTGGTCCCCGAGGTGAACAAGGTCGAGCCGACCGGCGTCGGCGACGCCTTCCGCGCGGGCTTCCTCACCGGCCACACCGCCGGACTCTCCCTGGAGCGCTCCGCCCAATTGGGTTCTCTCATCGCGGTTCTCGTCCTCGAGACCATGGGCACCCAGGAGTGGACCCTCAGCAAGGACGGTGCCCTCGAACGCCTGACCACCGCCTATGGCCCCGAGGCCGCCGACGATATCAAGCCCCTCCTCTGACCTTCCTGGACCGCTCACAAAACGGCCGCATCTACCACGTAGGTAGGTGCGGCCGTTTGCGTTGCGCCGCGCGCCGATTCGCGCGCGGCAGTGACTACAGCGAAACGGGGTAGACCGGCTCCTGGATGTCAGGGGTGATGCGGTGTTCGACGAAGATGCCGTGCCAGACCATGAAGACGAGCAGGGTCCACAGGCGGCGGCTGTGGTCGCCGCGGCCTGCGCGGTGGTCTTCGAGCATGCTCTTGATCGCGCCCTTGTCGAGCAGGTGATCGGTCTGCGATTCGGCGATCTGCAGGTGGGCCCAGTCGTAGAGTTCGGTGCCGCGCAGCCAGTGCCGCAGCGGGACCGGGAAACCCAGCTTCGCGCGGTGCAGCACATGCGGCGGGACGATGCCCTCCAGCGCCTGGCGCAATGCGTATTTGGTGGTCTCCTTGGTGATCTTCTGCTCGTAGGGCAGCTGTTCGGCCACCTTCAGCACCTCGGAGTCCAGGAACGGCACCCGCAGCTCGAGCGAATTCGCCATGGTCATCTTGTCGGCCTTGACCAGGATGTCGCCGCGCAGCCAGGTGTAGAGATCCAGATGCTGCATGCGCGCCACCGGATCCCAGCCGCGCGACTGCGCGTAAATCGGCGCGGTGACGTCCTGATGGGTCCACTCCGGCCGGAATTCCCGCAGCACCGCACGCAACTGCGCGTCGCTGAAGCTGCGCGCGTTGCCGTAGTAGCGCTCCTCGAGGGGGAGTGAGCCGCGGTGCAGCAGGCTCTTACCGCGCGTACCGTCCGGAATCCGCTCCGACAGCCTGCCCGCCAGCTTGCGGACCCCGCGCGGCAGATATTCGAAGGGCCTGAGCGACAAGGGTTCCCGGTAGATCGTGTACCCGCCGAACAGCTCGTCCGCGCCCTCACCCGAGAGCACCACCTTGACGTGCTTGCGCGCCTCCTTGGCCACGAAGTACAGCGGCACCAGCGCCGGGTCGGCCACCGGATCGTCGAGGTACCAGACGATTTCGGGGATCGCCGCGGCGAATTCGGCGGGGGAGACGACCTTCACGATATGCCGCGCGCCGATCGCCTCCGCGCTCTCGGCCGCCACGTCGACCTCGGAGTAGCCCTCACGTTCGAAGCCGGTGGTGAAGGTGATCAGCTTCGGGTTGTGCCGCATGGCCAGCGCCGCGACCGCGGTGGAGTCGATACCGCCGGACAGGAATGAGCCGACGGTCACATCCGCGCGCATGTGCTTGGCGACGGAGTCCTCCAGTGCCTCGGCGATCTCCCGGTAGCGGGCGCCCTCCGAGCCGGGAGCGAAGGCCCGCACCTTGAACTGCGGGTTGAAGTAGCGGGTGATCTTCGGCGCTCCGCCCGCCCGCACGGTGGCGTAGTGCCCGGATTCCAGGCGGCGGATGTCCTTGTGCAGCGTCTCCGGCTCCGGCACGTACTGCAGCACGGTGTAGTGCTCCAGCGCCCGTGGATCCAGCGCATCGGCGAGCCCGAGCGCGGGCAGCAGCTCCAACAGGCTCTTCTTCTCACTGCCGAACGCGGTCCCGCCGGGACCGGTCGCCAGGAACAGCGGCTTGATGCCGAACGGATCGCGCGCCAGGAACAACTCCTGGGTCTCGGTATCCCAGACCGCGAACGCGAACATGCCGCGCAGCTTGCGCACCGCCTCCGGACCCCAGTAGTGGAACGCCGCGACGATGGCCTCGCCGTCGCCCTCGGTCTCGAAGATCTTGCCGTCGGGGAACTCCTCGGCATGCGCCTTCGCGAGCTCCGCGCGGATCTCGATGTAGTTGTAGATCTCGCCGTTGAAGGTCAGCGCGTAGCGCTCCCGATTCTCGGCCGGACCCCAGCGCAGCGGCTGGTGCGAATGCTCGATATCGATGATCGACAGGCGGTTGAAGCCGTAGATCACATGATCGTCGTGCCAGGTGCCGCGCTCGTCCGGGCCGCGATGGCGCACGCAGTGCAGGGCGTTGTACACCTGCTCTACGACGTCATCGGTTGCCGCATCAGATGTCAGAAATCCGAGCAGTCCACACACGGCGTCGGCAACCTCGTTTCCTACTTGGTACGGGCACTGGCCCGAATCACTGGGTGACTGCGCCCGATAGTGGTGGGCGCACAGGGCGAAATCTCGTGTCCGAGTATGCCGCACCGGGCGGATTCGTGTATCGCGCCACCGGATCGTGCGCGAATGCCGGTCCGGGAGTCGCCATCGCATGCGGCATCCGAAATGTTGTGTCCGCCTACGTCGCACGTGCCGAATCCGGTCGCGGCGCACGCGCTGTACTGGGACGATGTCCGGGTGACCGGACCCGCCCCGGGACCGGCGGAGTGTCGAATCCGACCCGACGTCAAAGGGGGCGCCGGTTTGGTCTACGCTGCGTAGTACTCAGGACATTCTCAGTTGGATCGCGCCCGGACGGGCAGGCCGACCGGAATGCCCTGAAACGTGCTTAAGACGTACCGCCAGGCGATCGCAACCCGGGCGGTGCACTGTCGGAATGTGTGGCGACCAGGAAGGCGTGAGCGTGGCGCACAAGGCGAGCGACGAGATCGGGGCACGCCCCGTGAAGGGTCGGCAGGGCCGTCTCCTCAGGCGGGCCGGGCTGGCGGTGTCCCTGGGGATCACCGCGATGCTCGTCTCGGGCTGCTCGATCGACAATGTTTGGCTGCGATTCGGCTGGCCCTCGGGTGTCACGCCGCAGGCGACCCGGATGCGGGAGCTGTGGACATGGTCGGTCATCGCGGCATTGTTGATGGGTGTGCTGGTGTGGGGTCTGACCTTCTGGACCGTCACCTTCCACCGCAAGAAGAAGGACTCCCCGGAGTTCCCGCGCCAGACCGGTTACAACGTGCCGCTGGAGCTGACCTACACCGCCGTGCCGTTCGTCATCATCGCGGTGCTGTTCTACTTCACCGTGGTCGTGCAGAACTACGTGCACGAGAAGGTCGCCAACCCGGACGTGACCGTCGACGTGACCGCCTTCCAGTGGAACTGGAAGTTCGGCTACCGCAATGTCGACTTCAAGGACGGCTTCCGCTTCGACGGCATCGATAAGGCCCGCGAGGACGCCAACCAGGAGCAGCTCGAGGAGTACAAGGAGCGGACCAAGGACGGTCACCCGCAGCCGGGCCCGGTGCACGGCAAGCCGGAGAACGACATCCTGTCCTACCTGCACTACGACAAGGTCGAGACCGTCGGCTCCAGCTCCGAGATTCCGGTGCTCGTGCTGCCGACCGGCAAGATCATCGAGTTCCAGCTGGCCGCCGCCGACGTGGTGCACGCCTTCTGGGTGCCGGAGTTCTTGTTCAAGCGCGACGTGATGCCGAACCCGAAGGAAAACCACTCCGATAACGTCTTCCAGATCACCAAGATCGAGAAGGAAGGCGCGTTCGTCGGCCGCTGCGCCGAGATGTGCGGCACCTTCCACTCGATGATGAACTTCGAGGTCCGTGCGGTGTCGCCGGAGAAGTTCACCAAGTACATTGATGCGCGCAAGGCGGGTAAGACCAACGCCGAGGCGCTCGAGTCCATCAATGAATCCCCGGTCGCCACCTCGACCCAGCCGTTCAACACCAAGCGCGACACCAAGAGCGCGGCCGCGGCAGAGAGCAAGTGAGGACTGATCTGATATGAAGATCGAAGCGCGGATTTTCGAACTGCTCACGGTGTTCTTCGTGATCGTGGCGATCGTGTACGGCTACTTCACCGGCCAGTCGCGCACCGGTGTCGAATGGGCCGGCACCACCGCGACGGTGCTGACCGCCGGTCTGTCGCTGATCATCGGCACCTACTTCCGGTTCGTCGCACGTCGTCTCGACCTGCGTCCGGAGGACTACGAGGACGCCGAGATCGTGGACGGCGCAGGCGATCTGGGCTTCTTCTCGCCCGGCAGCTTCTGGCCCATCACGCTGGCCGCAGCGGGCTCGATCACCGCACTCGGCCTGGCCTTCTTCCAGTTCTGGCTGATCGGCATCGGCGTGGTCTGCATCCTCGGTGCGGCCGCCGGTCTGGTCTTCGAGTACTACCTCGGCCCGGAGAAGCACTGAGCGAGTAGCTCTTTCCGAAGCGCCCTGCCGGATTCCGGTGGGGCGCTTCGGCGTTTCCGGGCGGGTCAGCTGGGGAAGCTGTTGATCAGTTCCACCCAGAGCGATTCCCGGCCATCGGGTCCGGTCAAATTGTCGATCTCCGCCATGGCGGCCAGCACCGCCGCTATATCGACGTCGGTACGTTCCCACACCTGCTCGCATTGCTCGAGGTACGCCGCGTGGATGGCATCGGCGTCCTCGCCCCGTTCGGTCAGCGCGACGCGGGTTCCCGGGAATGGCGGTTCGGTCTCGGTCACTTCCCGCAGGATCCGGCTGGCGGCTCGCCACCGCCAGGCGACCTCCAGGAACTGGGCGACCGAGGAGTTGAGATAGGTGACGGCGGAGTTGGACAGGTCCGGGTATCGGTCCTGCATCACCGGCGGCAAGTCGGGGTTCGTGAGTGGCGCCTCCCTCAGCCCGAACACCGTCCCGTCACCGGCGAGCGCCGCGATCATCGGGGTGAGCGGGTGCCGCCCCCACCGGCCCAGCCGATAGAGCCGTCGATCTGCGGTGAGCAACCGGCGCTCCTGGTCGCTCGCGATGGCCGGGATCAATTCCGGCTCGACCCCGAGCTGTGGATCGGCCGCCATGGGCATATCGCTCGGCATTCCCCAGGCCCGCAACGCGGCCCGATCGCGCTCCGGCAGGTTCCACTTGGCAACGCTGTCCGGCATCCGCACGCAATCGTCGGTAACCAGCGAGTCGACCGGTGCCCGAAGTACGAGCCCCAATCGCCTCTCAACAGTGTCCACGACATATGTCTACCCGTTTGCCCAGCAATTCCGGCTGCTCCTGAGCCGCAGGCGTGGGTTACGAGGAGGCCGGGCTGTTGCGGTGGGGCGGGCCAGTCCACGCAGCACGAGCTACAACGAGGCGAGGCGCGAGAGGAGGCGGTTGGTGGAGCGGGGCGCTACCCCGGCCAGCCCGCGCAGCGTGCGGGCGAAGCGGGGTTCGAGATGGGCCGGGCGGGTGCGGATGGCCGTTTCGATGAGCCGGGCGGCATCGCTGGGCTCCAGCGCGGGTTCGGCGACGAAGTGCGCGATGGTTCCGGATTCGGGTTGGACGGCCGGATACCGGACACTGGTCACCTGGATGCCCCGGGGCGACAATTCGGCGTCCACGCACTGCCCGAAGGTGGTCCAGGCCGCCTGGGAACTGGCGTAGGAGGCGAAATTCGGTGCGGCGCCGGTATTCAGGCTCCACGGGCCGACATTGATCACGTGGCCGGAACCGGATTCCAGCATGGCTGGCAGCAGACCGAGGGTCAGGCGCAGCGGGCCGAAGTAGTTGGTGGCCATCATGCGCTGGTAGTCGCGGAAGCGGTCCAGCGATTGGGATACGGGTCGACGCACCGGGCGGCCCGCATTGTTGATCAGCACGTCCACGGTGCCGAATTCGGTCAGCACCCAGTGCACGAGTTCGTCGACATCGCCGAGTGCCGAGATATCACAGCGGAACCACCCGGCATGACCGCCCGCGTCGACGATCTCATTGCAGGCGGCCACGAGCCGGTCCCCGCGCCGGGCCACGAGCAGCAGCTGAGCGCCGTGTTCGGCCAGTAGGTCGGCGGTGGCGCGGCCGATATCGGAACAGGCGTCGGTCACGAGCACCCGCAGGCCCTCGATGGATTCGGGACGTTGCCGCTTACGGTCGGGCAGCCGGGCCGGGGCGGGGCGGAATTCGAGCATCAGAGCAACCTTCATTCAGATGGGCTGAACCAACGCATCGACACCCCGCCGACAGTGCCGAAGTCGACCGCTGACGCCAGCAGATAACTGTGCCACCGATGGACGGTGAAGCTATTTGCTGGCGACTATGTGCGGCGCGACACAGTCTAATCCGCGGAGTCGTACCGCAGGGCGCGTTCGGAAACGCAGATCTCATCGATTCCGGTGACGATGTCGCGCAACAGTTCTGAGGGCAACGCCGATGGCCGCAAACGACAGGTGAAGGTGATCAGTCCGTGGTCTTCGACCGACAGCCCGCGCGCCTGTGCCTCCTCGCGCAGGTACTTCGAGCGCACGCCGTAGGTCATCGCGGAGATGACGGTGAAGCAGCCGGTCCGTTCCCGGTGTCCGGCAAACAGGTCGTGCAGTCGGTAGAAGACCGAGGTGTAGGTCGACAGCGGCGCGAAGATCGCGACCCGGTAGGCCGGGCCGCGCTCCGAGGAGCTGATCACGGTATCGGCCAGGTACTCCGCATCGCGCAGCGTCAGCACCTTCGGGGCGAACATGAGTGCGCCGGCGGCGGCATTGCGCACGGGTGCGCCCGCGCGTCCACCCGCCGCGGAGGCGATGGCGCCCAACGACTTCCTCGTCTTGGAGCCGACCTCGCGACGCGCACGCAGCGATCGGGTCGGGGTGGTCGGATACAGGCTCGACCACTGACCGAAGCGCACGGTCCCCAACTGCACATGTCCGGTGCCGACCGGTCGTGACACCTTCAGCGGCGCGGTATCGACCCAGCGACCGACCTGCAGTGCGGCATTGCCCGGCCGGGTGATTTCGGCGTAGGCGTGTTCGACGAAGGAGTCGAAGTCGAGAAACCGGTCGGCGTCGGTGGTGAGCCAGGTGTGGTCCTTATCGATATCGATCGCATCCAGGGTGAGCGCGGTGATGATGCCGGCGCGCCCGCCCGCGCCGAGGATCCGGTGGAAGCGCTCGGTGTGGTGGTTGCGCCCACAGGTGCCGATGCGTCCGTCCGGATCGACGTACTCGAGATCCACGATCTGATCGATGAACATGCCGTACTTGTGCGATGCCGTGCTCACGCCGCCGACAGAGGCGAAACCGCCAGCGGTGATATCGCGGTGGTCGCCGATGATCGGCAGACCGAGCCCGTGCGCGCCGAGGCGGCGATCGATATCGGACAATTTGGCACCGGCCTGCACGCGCACGGTGCGTCTGCCGAGGTTGATATCGAGCACCGCGTTCATCTTTCGCAGCGACACCACCGTGCGCGGATCGGGTAACGAAAGACCGTCGTCGATCGGTTCGCCGCCGCGCACCATGAGGTTTTCCGCTCGACCGCGTGAATTCCGCACAGTACGAACGACATCCGCGGTGTCACGAGGTAGATATTCTTCGGCGGCGACAGTGTGCGGCGTGCTCATGGATCGAAAGCTAACCACAGCGCGGGCTCCGATGCTCGTTCGATCTCGACGGTTAGCGAATCGGCGGCGCGAGCCGCTGGCTGAACAGGACAGATCCGGCCGCATCGCAGAGGTTGACCGTCAGTTCCCTTGACTTGCCGTCGATCAGTACCTCACCGAAATGTTGGTAGCTGTCCAGTGGTGAGGCGTTCTGGACGTCGGGGGCGTGTACGAATACCGCCTCCGGACCGAAGGTGCCGTCCAGCGGATTCGGGCCGAACGCACCGGCATTCAGCGGTCCGGAGACGAACTCCCAGAATTCGTCGAAGTCGGTGAACGCGGCGCGCTCCGGAGCGTAGTGGTGGGCCGCGGTGTAGTGCACATCGGCGGTCAGCCAGACGACGCCGCCGACCTTGTTCGCTTTGATGGCCGAAAGCACTTGGGCGATCTCGGTTTCCCGGCCGGACGGTGCGCCATTGTCACCGTTGGCGGGACCCTCATAGGCCGTCACCTTCTGTTCACCGTCCTTGACGACCAAGCCGAGCGGCAGGTCATTGGCGATGATCTTCCAGGTGGCCTTGGCATCGCGCAGACCCTCGATCAGCCACTTCGTCTGTTCCGGACCGAAGATGCGACCGTTGGGTCCGTTGTTGATGTCGTTGGTGTCCTTATAGGTCCGCATATCCAGCACGAAGACGTCCAGCAGCGGGCCGTAGGAGATTTTTCGGTAGAGGCGTCCGTCCACCGCCTCCTTGGGCTCCAACGGCATCCACTCGTGGAAGGCCTGCCAGGAGCGGGTCGCGAGGGTGTCCATGCTGCGCTCGGTATAGCCCTTGGTCTCGGCGACCAGGCCGCCGTGGTACCAGTTGTTGACGGTCTCGTGGTCGTCCCACTGGACCACCTGGGCGACCGCGGAGTTGAAGCGGCGGTAGTTCTGGTCGGTCAGGTTGTAGGCGTAGTTGCCGCGGAACTGCTCGAGCGTCTGAGCGACAGCGCTTTTCGCCTCGGAGACGATATTGCGCCAGATCCGCCCGTCGGGCAGTGTCACCGATTCCCGCAACGGCACATCGGCATAGATCGAATCACCGGAGTGGATGAACAGGTGCGGATCGCGCGCGGCCATGGCCGAGAAGATCTTCATGCCGCCGAGTTCGGGATTGATGCCGTAGCCCTGGCCGACCACATCGCCGGACCACTGCAGTTTGATATCGGCCGCGCCCGTTGGCACCGTGCGGAATACGCCCGTGATCGGTTCGGAAGTGGCGCCGTCCTCGCCTTCGAGGGTCACCCGGTAGTGCACCTGCTGACCCGCGGGCAGGCCGTTGACGCGCACCCGCCCGGTGCCGTCGGCGTCCGGGGTCAGCAGTGGGCCGGTGAATCGTTTGGCGTCGGTGAAGGATTCGGTGGCCGCGGTCTCCACGATCAACTTCGCGGGCTGATCCGAGCGCGCCCAGATCAGTGCGCCGTCGGTGCGCGGGTCGCCGACCGCGACGCCGTGCGTGAGATTCGGGCGCCGACGGACCAGTGCGGGACCATCATTCGAACAAGCGGCCAGTGCCGGGGCCGCGACGAGACCGAGGGCGGAGGTGCGCAACAGCGTCCGTCGGGAGATGTCGAAGTCCGAACCAGTCACTCGCCCACCTTGGCGCAGGGAGTCCAACACCGTGTGAACTCCTATCGTCTGCTCGGCCAACAGGCGCGCGTAGTCAGCCGCGCGGTCGAAGTTCGATGATCGGGATGAGCCGGTCGGTCTTCTTCTGGTAGCCGAGATAGCGCGGTTGCTCGGCGGTGATCTGCTGCCAGGCCCGCTCGCGCCGCTCGCCGTCCAACTGTTCGGCCGTTACGTGGAATTTCCTGCCGCCCACCTCGGCCCACACCTGATCGGGATGTGCGGCGATATTGTGATACCAGCCCGGATGTTGGATGGCGCCACCCATGGAGGCGACGATGAGCCAGCCGCCGTCGTCGGCCGGAAAGCGGCTGACCGTCACCCGACGTTCCGCACCGCTCTTCGCGCCGACCGTGGTCAGATACACCAGGTCCATGCCGAGGAATCGATCGTGGCGCAACCGGTGGTATCGCTCCATGGCCCGGATCAGGAAACGAGATACCGGATTGGATGAGGGCGGCCGGGACCCGGTGGTCCCCGCCGGAATCTTATGAAAGCTCATGATCCGCTCCCTTTGCGGCTCGGAACTGTGTGCACCTCCCAGCATGGCACGTGGTGATCAATTCCGAGGTCGAGCTCGACCGATCGCCGCGCCAATGCACGAAGGCCCCGAACCGGGTCGGTTCGGGGCCTTGGTCCGGGCCGTGGTGTGTGCCCGAGGTCCTCAGACGGTGTTGTCGCAGAGGATTTCGTAGGCGCGCACGGCATCCTCAGGGAAGACGAGCACGCGGTGGCGGTCGGGCTGGCGGGTGGCATGCGCCGGACCGGTGGTGGCCCGGATTCCGTGGTAGCGCAAAAGGTCACGCACCGCGTGTGCGGTGGTCGCACTGGTCACCGTCGCGGCCGCGACGAGCAGTCCGTAGTCCTCGGTGTCGGGCTCATGCGAGCGCTCGAGCCACATCATGGTGCGTGCCTTTCACCGTCGGCGGAGATTCGGTCCTGATACTTCTGTAGCACGGCGAGCTGTTTGCGTTCCTCTGCGTGCTCGATCTCGAAGTATCGCGCGGATTCCGCCGCCGGATCGGGTCGCAGGAAGCTGCCGGTGTCCGGTTTGCCCGCCGAACCCAACTTGTTCATCTTCTTCGGTACCACGGCGCCCTGGTACGGCAGGGGTACCGGATGGCCGTGCTCGTCGACCGGTCCGAGCGACTGGTGCACCTCGATGTACTCACCATGCGGCAGTCGCTTGATCACACCGGTCTCGATGCCGTGCTCGAGCACCGCCCGGTCACTGCGCTGCAGACCGATGCAGAACCGGTACGCCAGGTAATACGCGATGGGTGGCGCGGTCAGCAGACCGATACGGAAGATCCACGTCGTCGTATTCAGCGAGATGTTGAACTTCAGCGCGATGATGTCGTTGACACACGCCAAAGTCAGCACCAGATAGAACGCGATCGCCATGGCGCCGATCCCCGTGCGCACCGGCACATCACGCGGCCGCTGCAGCAGATTGTGGTGGGCGGTGTCGCCGCTGAGCCTCTTCTCGATCCACGGGTAGACGTAGAGCATCGCGAACACCAGCCCCATGATCACCGCGACCCAGAACACCGCGGGGACCGTGTAGCCGCCGATGTAGATCTCCCATGGCGGCATCAAGCGCACCAGGCCGTCGGTCCACATCATGTAGAAGTCGGGTTGCGAACCCGCCGACACCTGAGAGGGGTTGTAGGGGCCCAGGTTCCAGATCGGGTTGATCTGCAGCACACCACCGAGAAGCGCGACCGTTCCCAGGGTGAACATGAAGAACGCGCCCTGGTCCAGCGAGAACACCGGCACGATCCGGGCGCCGACGACGTTGCGCTCGGTGCGCGCCGGCCCGGGGAACTGCGTGTGCTTCTGGTACCACACCAAACCGATGTGCGCGGCGATCAACGCCAGCATGATGCCCGGAAACAACAGCACGTGCGTGATGTACATCCGCGGGATGATGACCGTGCCCGGGAAGTCACCGCCGAACATCAGCCAGTGCAGCCAAGTGCCGATCACGGGGATGCTCATGGTGATACCGCTGAACGCGGCGCGCAGACCGGTTCCGGAGAGCAGATCGTCCGGCAGCGAGTATCCGAAGAATCCCTCGAACATCGCCAGGATCAACAGCGTCACGCCGATCAGCCAGGTGGCCTCGCGCGGCTTGCGGAAGGCACCGGTGAAGAAGATCCGGAACATGTGAACGATCATCGACGCCGTGAAAAGCAAAGCGGCCCAATGGTGTACCTGCCGCACGAACAGCCCGCCGCGCACGTCGAAGGAGATATCCAGCGCGCTACGGTACGCAGCCGACATCTGCACTCCCCGCAACGGCTGGTAGGCGCCGTCGTAGACAACCTCGGTCATCGACGGTTCGAAGAACAACGTCAGATATACGCCCGACAGCAGCAGGATGATGAAGCTGTACAGCGCGATCTCGCCGAGCAGGAACGACCAGTGCGTCGGAAAGACCTTATTGATCGAGCGTTTCACGAAGGCGGCGGCGCGGTACCGCTCGTCGGCCGCATCGGCCTGGTGCGCCACCTTCGAGCTCATCGCGCGATCCCGTACGAGCCGAGTAGGCCGAACGGCGGTGTGGGCGCCTGCGCCGCGAATGCCGCCGCGGCGTTGCCCTCGTCCGCCACCTCATGACCTATGAGCAGCACAGGCATGGTTCATCTCCTTCTCCGCCGGAAGCTGTCTACGCATAAGACGCATTGGTGGCGCAAAACGTGACAGCCCTGGATGCGAGAAATGGGGATGCGGGGGTGTCGGGCGAATGCCCTACATAAAGGGCCTGCTAGGAGGGCGCTTCGATGGGCGGGGAGTGACGCAGATCTCGGCGTCAGCGGCTCAGGGGAGTTCGTTCAGCGCGGACAGGAAGTTGTCCGAGGGGTAGATGCAGAGTGCCTCACCGGTGTGCTCGGTGGTGGCGGCCAGTTCGATGGTGCGGTCGTGCCACCAGTAGACGTCCTGGCTGACCGGCCACGGCCGCTGGGCGTAGTCGAGCACCGCGACCTGGGCGAGCACCGTGGTGGCCCGCACGACGTCGAGATTCGCCACCGGATGCGCGTAGATCTGGCGCTGGGACGGCACCGCGAATACCGACCCCGCCGGTCCGACCACCGGATACTCGTCCAGCCAGCGCGCGTGCGCGGTGATGTAGTCGGAGATGCCGCTCAGCATGGTGATCTCGACACCGTCGGACATCGGCGCATCGATCCGATGGGTGATCGCCTCCAGCGGACCGTCCGCGCGGGTGTTGTGTTCGGCGAGGATGAACAGGTCGCATTCGTCGATCGGCCACTGCCGCAGCATCGGATAGGTGACCGGCGCCATGGTGTGCACCTGATCGATCAGCACTCGCTGGACCAGTCCGGGCGCGACCTCGCGGTGCACCACATCCGGTGCCCCACCCTGCCCGGAGTACAGCCGAGTCCGGATCAGCCCCCGCATCATCGCGAAATTGCCGGTATCGAGCGGATCGCGATCGACCTCCAGATCGACCAGGCCGGTACTGAGATAGTCCGCCACCAACGCGGGCCACTGATCCGGCGGCTCATCGGCCGCCATCCGCCGCAAATTCGACAACCCGACCATGACATCCCCGGCGGGCCCGGACAACATCACGTCATCCGCATTCGCCGCCCGGCAGGAATACCCGAGCTGATGTGCCGCGGCCACCGCGAGCGATAACAACAGATCCGTCCCTGCCTCGGACATTCGCGGCCCCTAGCTCGTCTTGCGAAGTCGCTGCCACCGCCCGACCCCGCACCTACCGCACCCGGAACACCTACCCCGCTGATTGTGCCCCGACAGCTCGCCCCCCGCTCGAATGTTGCCGAGATCCTCCCCCCCACCGAATCCACTGCGCCCCAACACCCCACGAACCGCGACCTCCCACGTCACGATGGCCGGCACCACAATGTCCGGTGTGCCGCCGTCACGAAGGCCGCGCACGCATCGGGTTGCTTATCACCGGTGGCTGTTTCGACCCCGCTGTTGACGTCCACCGCGAAGGGGTGCACGCGCGCGATGGCGTCGGCGACATTGTCCGGGCCGAGCCCACCGGCGAGCACGACCGGGCAGCCGAGTTCGTGCAGTGCGGTCACCACGGCCGCGCTCACCGACCAGTCGTGGGTCAGTCCGGTACCGCCGAGACGGTCCGCGGTGCGCGAATCGAGCAGCACCGCATCACAATCCGGTGCGACCGAACGCGCGATATCGACCGCTTCGGGGCCGGTGACATGCACCGCCTTGATGATCTTGCGCCCGCCCGAGGTCTTGCGAACCTCGCGAACCGTGTCCATCGAGACCAGCCCGTGCACCTGGATCGCGTCCACACCCACCCGGTCGGCGAGGTCGACGATCGCGGCGGCGTCTTCCAGATGGGTGACAAGGACCCGAGTGACGTACGGCGGAGCCAGGCGCGACAACTCGGCGGCGCGCTCGGCGTCGAGAGCATCCTCGCTGAAATGGGTGATCCCCGAGATGAATCCGATGGCGTCGGCACCGGCGGCCAGCGCAACCCGCAGATCGCGCTCGGACCTGATACCGCAAATTTTTGCGCGCACCGTCACGACTCAACGATATCCGTCGAGTGGCCGTATCGATGCGCGCTCGAACCGAATCCGGTTGGCCCGAAACTAGCTGGCCGCGGTCTCCGGGATGCGGGTGGCGTCGGGGGCGGAGCCGGAGGGGACGCCCTTCTTCAGGCTGGCGGCGTAGACGTCGACGTACTCCTGGCCGCCGAGTTGCATGAGTTCGTACATGACCTCGTCGGTGACGGCACGTTCGACGAAGCGGTTGCCGCCCATGCCCTCGTAGCGGGAGAAGTCGATGGGGGCACCGAATTTCACGGTGACCTGGTGGCGGCGCCAGCGGAAGGGGCCGGGCGGGCTGACCTCGAAGGTGCCGATGACGGCGACCGGAATGACGGGGACACCGGTTTCGAGAGCGAGGCGGGCCAGACCGGTCTTGCCCTTGTAGAGGCGGCCGTCGGGGGAGCGGGTGCCCTCCGGGTAGAGGCCGACGAGGTGGCCCTTGTCGAGGAGTTTGCGGGCGGCGATGAGAGCGTCCTCGGCCGCAGTGGCACCGCTGCGGTCGATCGGGTACTGGCCGGTGGCGCTGAAGAAGAACTTCTGCAGCCGACCCTTGAAGCCGGGGGTATTGAAGTACTCGGCCTTGGCCAGATAGCTGATGCGGCGCGGGCTCATCAGTGGCGCGAACAACCAGTCCGAGAACGACAGGTGGTTACCGGCCAGGATGGCGGGCCCGTCGGCGGGAATGTGTTCCACGCCTTCGACTGTCGGACGGTTGTAGAGGTGCATGAACGGTCCTGGGAACAGGTACTTCAGCATCCAGTAGAGCATGGCGTCCTAACCCCCGCGGCCGGGATCGTTTACGGGTACAACCGTCAGTTGCCGACTTTACCGTCGGTTACAGATCACATCCAAGCGGAGCGGTGTATCTCACCACATGTTCTCGAGTGCTGATATATCCGACCGCCCGCGGCGTGAGCGACGGGCCCGCAGGCGGTAGTGGAGCGTGACTCACGGAGGGCCCCGCGAGCGCCGCAATCGAACTCAGTGCGAGGAACGCGCGACCCACGATCGGCCGCGCCCGGTGTCGACGAGGGTGGCTCTGGCGAGTTCCGCCGCGCCGATCATGCCCGCCGCCTCACCGAGTTGGGTGGTGCGGATCCGGGCCAGCGGCCGATGGCCGGCGCCGGTGATCGCCCGCGCGTATTCCTCGCGGGCCTCGTCCAGGAACAGACCCGCCGAACTGCTGACGCCACCGGCGATCACGATCAGTCCGGGATCGAAAATATCGCTGACGAAGGCCAGCCCGAGCCCGAGCCAGCGCGCGAAATCGGCCATGACCGCCACGGCAAGGGGGTCGCCGTCCTGTGCCGCCCCGGCCACCCGGCGTCCGGTCAGCGAGCCGGGATCGCGCAGCACCTCGCGCGCCAGCACCGTCGAATGCACCGGATCGGTGGCCAGCATCTCGATCGCGGTATCGACCAGAGCCGTTCCGCTGCAATACCTTTCCCAGCAGCCGCGCTTACCGCACGGACAGGCCCGGCCCTGCGGCACCACCTGCAGATGTCCGAGTTCGGGTGCGACGCCATGGGTGCCCCGATACAGTTCGCCGTCGATCAGCAGCGCCGCGCCGATCCCGGTGCCGATCGCCACCAGCACCGAATTGTGTCCGCCCGCCGCCGCGCCGAACCGGTACTCGGCCCACATGGCGGCATTGGCGTCGTGCTCCAGGATCACCGGCAGTTCGAGACGTTCGGTGAGCCGCTGTGCGACCGGGGTGTCCTGCCACGGTAGGTGCGGTGCGAAGCGCACCGTCGAGCGATCGCCGTTGATGAACCCGGCCACCGCCAGACCGACCGCGCCGATCGGGTGTCTGCGACATAGCTCGCGGACCGCGCGGTCCAGCGCGTTCTCCAGTGCCCGTGCCGAATGCGGCGTCGGGGCGACAACGGTGTCGAGCACCTCGCCGTCGCCGTCAACCACCGATGCGCGAATGTTGGTGCCGCCGACGTCGATTCCGACGGTCAGCGGTCGCGCATGTGCTACTCGCGCGGTCATGCCTTGATCGTTACGGGGATGCCGACATAGCGGGCCCGCTCGCGCGCGCCCGGGGTCGAGTGCTGTGCGCGGGGATTCGCCTCGGCCGCCGCCGGTGCGTCCCCGTTCTGCTCGACGAAGGCCGAATGATCGTGCGGTACACCGTCATCGGGCATGACCGGATCGACCGGCACCCCGGCCAGCGCCTCGCGCAGCACCGTGACGATCGCGGTGCCGTGATCGGCCACCACCGCGAGCACATCGTGGTGCTCACCGCGTACCAGTGCGGCCGCCGCGCACACGGGGCACCAACTGCAGCTCGACCAGTCCGGCTGTCCGTCGGCGGCTCGGCGCAGCGCCGGCTCGACCCGCTCCAGCACCGCCTCCGCGAGCAGCTTCAACTCCGCGGCGAATTCGCCGAAGCCGTCATCGGGATCGACATTGCCTGGCCAGCCATCCGCTCGGCCGCCGCTCGTATCGGTCATACCGGCCACGCCTCCGGGTCCGGACGGAAACGCACGACCAGATAGTCGTGATCGAGTTCGGCGCCATCGACCGTGCACCGCCGCAATACCGGAGCCAGGCGCACCCGGCGCCGGACCCCGTCCGCTCCCACGATCAAATCGTCCTCCACTCGTCCCAGTCGCAGCGTCGCCGCATCGACGACGGGCAGGTGCATCCGCATCGCGTACACCGAATGCAAACCGGTGCCCGACTCCAATCGAACCACCGGCTGGCCGGAACTTGTGCGAACCTCCGCCGGATTGTCGCGCAGCGCGGGGTCGGTGTCTAACCGCTCGCCCGAGTCCATCGCGTACGACAGGGCGGACAGTGAGGTGAGCCCGACCGGTTCGGGCCCGGTGTGCTGGGCGATCAGCACCCGTGTTCCATTCATACCCCGTTGCAGCCGGTTCACCACGTCCAACTGTTCGGCACGCCGATTCAGATACCACTGCACCGCCGGATGGGATGCGACCTCCAGCGCGGTCGGCGGCGGCGCGGCGGGCAGCACCTTGTTCACCACCACCGCGTCCAAGCGCAGGCCGAGCAGCGCCGCGGCCGAACGCACCCGCTCCGATTCGGCGATGGCCACCTGTTCGGCGACGGTGATCAGCCGCGCGCCGGTGCGGGCGTGATCGGCGAGCAGATCGCGCACCTCGGTCACCGCCTTGACGATTCGTTCGACCGTGGTGGCGAGCACCGCGCGGCGCAGATCGGTGCCGACCGCACTCAGAGCCCTCGCGTGCTGTGGCCACACCCGCTCCGTATAGCCGAGCAGGGTTTCCGGTGCGGTGATGATGCGCAGCATATCCGCCGACGGCGGGCAGTCGACGACGATCACATCCCAGTCGTTCTCCTGGACGAACTGGGTGATCTCCACCAGCATCAGCAATTCCTGCACGCCGGGCAGTCCGGTCAGTTCGGCCGGATCCAGCGCGGCCAGGTCGATGCCGTGCTCATGGCCGGTTCCGGTGGCCAGCATCCGCACCACCTCGCGGAACCGATCCTCCAGCAGTGCAAGGGAATCGACCTCGATCACATCGAGTCCGGGGAGCACGCCGGCGATTCCGGCCACGGTGCCGGGATCGTGCGGAAATCGGAAGCCGAGCGCGTCGCCGAGCGAATGCGCCTGATCCAACGAGGCCACCAGCACTCGCTGACCACCCCGTGCGTAGGCCATGGCGGTGGCGCAGGCCAATGTCGTCTTGCCGACCCCGCCCTTGCCGATGAACAGTTCGACCCGGGTCCCGGCTGCCTCGGGCGTGTGCGTGATCAGCCTTCGACCCGTTTCTTCAGTTCCTTGAGTGCGGTATCGGTGATCACCTTCTCCGCCTTGCGCTTGAACATGCCGATCATCGGGATGTTCAGGTCGACGGTGAGCTCGTAGGTCACCTCGGTGGTGCCGTCGGGCTGGTCGATGAGTTCGTAGGTGCCGTCCTGCGCCTTCTGCAGATCGCCGCTGACCAGCGTCCAGCTGACCGATTTGTTGTCCGGCCGCCAGGTATAGGACAACACGTAGGTGTCCTTGACGACTCCGGCGTCCAGCACGAAGCGGGCGGTACGCGCCCGGCCGTCGGCGCTTTTCTCCAGTACCTCAACCGATTTCGCCGCCGAGACCCACTCCGGGTAGGACTCCAGATCGGCGATGACGGACATCACCCGCTGCGACGGTGCGTCGATGATGATCGACCTCTGAGTCCTGTCGGCCATGGCGGACAACGATTCCTTTCAGCTGCGCTGCTGTAGTTGTGTGTCAGCGGGCGGTGGTGTGGGCCGGTGCGACACCCGCCGCGCGGCCCGCCTCCAGCCTGGCCTTGATCTCGAACGACATCGTCTTGCCCGCCACCCGGCGGGCCCGATTGGCGGCGGCCAGATCGCGGGTCGGCGCCTTCGGTTCGGCATGCAGGAAGTAGTGCAGGATCACCCCGTCCAGTGCGGGCTCCAGCCATACTTCCATGGTTCCGGTCAGCGCACCGGTGACCGTCCAGCGAATCCCCTTGTCGGCCCGGTCTTCCCGGACCTCGAGGTCGAGGTCCGGCCACCAGCGGCGCCAATTGTTCATGCCCGACAGGATCTCGGCGACCGCGGCACCCGGGGCGGCGACGAACGTCTGATCCGCGATTTGAATGCTGCTCACGGCTGCGCCTCGCTGACGCTCGGCTCCGCTGTGCGCAGAGCGCGCTGGCACATGGTTCGTTCGCTGCGCTCTCTCACAGCTGCGCCTCGCTGACGCTCGGCTCCGCCGTGCGCAGGGCACGCATGGTTCGCTCGCTTCGCTCACTCACAGCCCGACTGTAATAGATAACAGCGCTGGACCGTACGCCGCCGCCACCTTATTGCAGCAGCTGACGCAACCGCGCGCCCAGGCTGTCCCAGCGCCACTGCTCCTCGACCCATTGGCGCCCCGCCGCACCCATCTGCGCGGCGGCGTCGCGATCGGACAGGATGTCGACGATGGCATTGGCGATCTCAGTGGTGTTGCGTCCATCGACAACGCGGCCGGTCTTGCCCTCCAGCACGGTCTCCGGCGCACCGCCCGAACGCCCGGCGACCACCGGGACGCCGGATGCCGACGCCTCCAGGTACACGATGCCGAGACCCTCGACATCGAGTCCGGCCCCTCGGGTCCGGCTCGGCATCGCGAACACATCGGCCAGCGTGTGGTGGGCGGCCAGTTCGCTGGACGGGACCCGGCCGGTGAAGACCACGTCCTCGGCGACACCGAGAGCCACAGCGAGGGCGTGCAACTTGTCCTCGTACGGTCCGCCGCCCGCGACCACCAGCACCGCACCGGGAATGCGGTCGCGGATCTCGCGCATGGCGACGATCAACGCGTCCTGTCCCTTGCGCGGAACCAGTCGGGACAGGCACAGGATGGTCGGCCGATCGCCGAGGCCGTAGCGCTCGCGCAGCTCCGCGCGCGCGGCCGGATCCGGCCGGAACACCTCGGTATCCACACCCGGCGGCAGATATTCGAGCGCGGCATCGGGTCCGAACGCCGAGGCGAACCGGCCGCGGGTATACCGGCTGACATAGGTGACGACATCGGTGTGCTCGCCGATCACGCGCAGCGCCTGCCGCGCGCCCGGCAGCATCGACCAGCCGACCTCGTGTCCGTGGGTACTGGCCAGAATCCGGGTCGCGCCCGCGCGCCGCAGCATCGGCGAGAGCAAGGCCAGCGGCGCCGCCGCACCGAACCACACGGTGTCGCAGTTCTCACCGCGCAGCAGTCGCGCCGCGCGCCGCAGCACCAGCGGGGTCGGCAGCATCAGCGTGGTGGGGTGGCGAACCACCTGGAACTTCTGCTTAGCATCGAATTTCAGATGACTATCACCGCGCCACCGCGGAGCATAGACAACCAGATCATCGGGCGGCAGCTCACCGGCCAGCGCCTGCAGATACGACTGGATACCGCCCGGCCGCGGCGGGAAATCATTGGTAACCAGCAGAGTTCGGGCCATGCGAACAAACTACTGTGTGGGATTTGCCGCGCCTTCGGCGCTCTGTCCATTTGCAGCGCGACTCAAGCGGCGTGTGCCGACAACCAGTTTCGCCAGTCGGCGACCAGATCGGTGCGGCTGGTGCCGAGGACTTCGCGCATGATGCGGTCCTCGCCGGCCGGGTCCTGTTTGCCTGCGGCGATGCGACGGTAGAGCTCTACCACGCGCGGTTGGTCGAACTTGTCGGCCACGAATGCGCAGACCGACCAGCCCAGCTCATAGGCGGCGACGGCGCCGGTTCCGGCGAAATCGGCGTCGGCCGGGAGATCGGGCGGGATATCGCCGGCGCGGACCCGGGTGGACACCGTCGGCGCGATATCGGCGAAGCGATGTCCGGTGCCGAGGTGGGCCACGAATTCGGCGAAGCCCTCGAGCATCCACTGCGGTGCGCCGTCCACGGTCTGGGCGCGGGTCGCGATGTGGGTGAGTTCGTGACGCAGCAGGGTCCGCAGTCCGTCGCTGTCGAGACGGCGTCCGGCGTCGGCGCTGAAGACGACGCGCTGTCCGGTCGGCTGGGTGCCCGGCACGAACGGGTCGGCGACCGAGGCCGCGGCGACATCGGCGGGCATATTCGTCGAACGCACCAGCGCGGCGAACTCCGACGGATTCGATGCGACCACCACCAGCGCGGACTGGGCCCAGCCCGCACCCCAGAGGTCGGTGACGGCCGTGGTCGCGGTGGCGAGTTCGCCGGCGAGGATATCGATTTCGGCCCGTTGCGCGGGATGACCGACGACCAGTGACTGCTGGTCGTTCCCGGTCGGCACCTGTTCGGTGACGAGCTGTCCGAAGGGTTCGAGAGTCCGGCGGATCGCGGTCAGGCGCGCATCGTCAGCGGCGGCATGCAGACTGCCGACCGAAGTCGGCTGGGCCGCATGCAATTTCGGCAGTACCCAATTCGGCACCATCAGCAGCGCGCCACAGGTGCCGGTCAGCACGATCACCATCGCGACAGTGGCCACGAACTGGAAGCGTCGCCGCACGAACAACCACGTACGAGCGCGCCGCAAGCTACTCATAGCTGATCAGTATCGCCGAGCCGAGTGATAAGGCGTCGACCCCAGGGGTGCGACGGCCACCGGAACGCCGAACGTCGACGCGTGCAGCATGAGTCCATTGCCCGCGTAGATGCCGACATGGGAGATATCGGAGTAGAAGAACACGACATCGCCGGGCTGCAGATCGTTCTTGTCCACCGGGGTGCCGTAGGTGGCCTGCTGGGAACTGGTCCGCGGCACATCCTTGCCGACCTGTTTGAAGGCCCACTGCACGAGTCCGGAGCAGTCGAACTGGTGTGGTCCGGTCGCGCCCCAGACGTACGGGTCACCGATGCGGGTGAGTCCGGCGGCCAGCGCGCTGGTGCCACTGCCGGGAACCAGGCCGCGCAGCAGGGTGTCGGTATCGAATCCGGGTGGGAAGGGCGATCCGGCCAAGGCCGATTTGTCCTTGGTGGACAACTGACCCCACGCCTCGACCACCTGCGCGATCGACCCCGACAGGAAGGAACGCTTGCGCTCGAGATCGGCGCGCACCTGGTCGGCCTTATCGGAAGCGGCGCGGGCGGTGTCGGCGGCGGTGCGCGCGGACTTCTCGGCCTCGGTCGCGGCGGCGGTGGCGCGCCTATAGAGATTGAGCTGCTCGGAGTTCTTCGCCGAGATGACGTCGATGGTGGACATCTGGTCGAGCAGACGCTGCGGTGAATCGCTCAGCAGAACAGCGGAGAGCCGGTTGGTGCGTGCGCCCTGATAGGCGGCGATCACGGTGCGATCGATGATCGGCTGGAACTTGCGGACTTCGTCGCGGGCCGCATCGGCGGTCTCGGTGGCCGCCGCGAGTTTGGCGTCGGCGTCGTGCAGGACGGCGAGTTTGGTGTCCAGATCGGCCTGCGCGCCGAGCGCCTGTTGATTGAGCTGTTCGGATTCGCGCGACAGGTCGATCATGCGCTGCACGGCCTCGCTGGCCGTGGTCGGCAGGGCGGCCGGATCGGCCCCGGCCGGACTGCCGCTGTGGAGTGTTGCGGCCAGGACTCCCGCCGCTAATGCCCCTCCCACCAGACGTTTCGTGCGATGTCTCCGGTGATGTGTCACAGCGCGCCAAGCCCCGTTTCTCTCGTGAAGCGACTTCTCGCCTCCGTGAGCTGCGGCAACGTCTGCCGCGGACGCCGCAACCCGGGAAGGTCTCGATTAGGTTACGGAATGGCGTAGGTCCGTGTCCAGTGGGGCACAAAACGATCACCTATGCCATCCGGACGCCCGGCCGTCGGGACGGCCGGGCGCAGAGATCGGAAGGGTCGCTCAGAAGCGGCGAGCACCCGCGATCGGCATCGAGGAGATCGGCGCGAGCTTCACCGGGGTGCCGGAGGTGGAGGCGTGGACGACATTGCCGTCACCGGCGTACAGGCCGGAGTGGCTGCCGCCGTAGAACGACACCAGGTCGCCGGGCTGCAGATCGTCGAGGGAGACCGGGGCGCCGGCGGCGAGCTGCTCACCGCTGGTGCGCGGCAGCTCCAGGCCGGCCTGCTCGTAGGACCACTTGACGAGGCCGGAGCAGTCGAAGGCGTTCGGGCCCGCGGCGCCGTAGACGTACGGGGCGCCGAGCTTGCTCATCGCGGCGTCGAGGGCGACATCGCCGAGGGTCTTCTTGGGAGCCAGGAAGGGCAGCGGCGCCGGGGCGCCGGGCACCTCGATGCCCGGGATACCCTGCGGGATCGGGATCTCGTTCGGAACATCGAACGTGCCGACGCCGGGGATGGTGACCGGCTGGGCCGATGCGGGCGCGGCGGGCAGCAGGAGGGCGCCGAGCGTGGCAGCTCCGACGGCTCCGGCCGCGACGGCACGCTGTGCATGTCGCTTGACGGTGTTGGTCGCCATGGTGCGTTCTCCCAATCTGCCCCACGACGCCGCACCCGGTGGTGCAGCGGACTTCTGTTCGGACACCGTCGGGTGGTGCGCCGGACTCCGTGAGGTCTCGAAAAGGTTACGAACACATCACGGTGGTTTGTAAAGTCGAAGAGATCCGAAATGGCGATACTCAACAAATTTGCCGCGGATTATGTGCGAGATTTGTCACAGCAATCACAAAACAATAACGACCGGCGATTATCCGAGAGTGTCGGTCTTGCTATCCAGGTGGTCGCCAAGTGACGGCAGCGTGTCCCAGACGCGGTGTTTGCCGGGATTTGCCCAGGTCGGAAAGGTATATCGAGCTGCTATCGGTCGGGTATGTCGAACTAGTCGGTCTCCTTGCCGGTTCCGACGGCAGCGCGCCGAGGGTGCCGACATCGAACACCCGGGCGTGTCCGCCGGATTGATGTCATTTTGGAAACAATGTGACCTGCATCACTTTTTGGTGTTCTAGATCATTTTGTGGGAATCGGAGCGAAATCCTCGTCGTGTAATTCGGGTATTTCCATGGCGAAATCCGAGGTGGCTTCCCGGGCGTTCCTGTCGTACCGAGGCCCTACGCTGCACGCCGTGCCCGATCCGACGCCGCGCCAGGCCACCGCACGGCAGCTGGCCTTCGACGAGCTCGAGACGCCGCTCTACGACACCACCTTCGTGGTCGTCGACCTGGAAACCACGGGCACCAGCCCGGACGGCGATGCCATCACCGAGATCGGCGCGGTGAAGGTACGCGGCGGCGAGGTGTTGGGGGAGTTCGCGACGCTGGTGAACCCGGGGCGGGCCATCCCGCCCGCGATCGTCCAGATCACCGGGATCACCACGGCGATGGTCTACGAGGCGCCCCGGATCGAGGCGGTGCTGCCGGGTTTTCTCGAGTTCGCCAATGGCGCGGTGCTCGTCGCGCACAACGCTCGCTTCGATATGGCGTTCCTGCGCGCCGCCGCGGCCCGGATGGACACGCCGTGGCCGAGCGGGCCCGTGGTGTGCACGGTGAAGCTGGCGCGGCGTGTGCTCGCCCGCGACGAGGCGCCCTCGGTCCGGCTGGGCGCGCTCGCGCCGCTGCTCGGTGCGGCCACGCAGCCGAACCACCGCGCCCTCGACGATGCGAGGGCCACCGTGGACGTGCTGCACGCCCTCATCGGCCGGGTCGGAAATCTGGGCGTGCACAGCCTGACCGAACTGCTCGACTATCTGCCGAATGTCACACCGCGCCAACGTGCCAAACGGGTCCTCGCCAATGATCTGCCGTCGAGTCCCGGCGTCTATCTCTTCCGCGGGCCCTCGGACGAAGTCCTCTATATAGGGACGGCGGTGAATTTGCGCCGCCGGGTGCGCAACTACTTCACCGGATCCGAGACCAGGGGGCGGATGAAAGAGATGGTGTCGCTTGCCATTCGGGTCGACCATGTGGTGTGCGCGCACGGGCTGGAGGCCGGGGTGCGTGAACTGCGACTCATCGTCGCGCATACCCCGCCCTATAACCGGCGCTCGAAATTTCCCAAGCGCGGTTGGTGGATCACGCTGACCGAGGAACCGTTCCCCAGATTCGCGATCGCGCGCACACCGACCGCGGAGGCGTTGGGGCCCTTCTCTTCTCGGACCGATGCCAACGATGTCGCGCTCACCATCGCCGAGCACAGCGGCCTGCGCACCTGCACGACGCGACTGCCGCGCGACGGTCGCCACGAGTGCCCGCCCGCGGTGGTCGGCGGGTGTCCAGCGGCCCTCGGTGGCTCTCCTATATATAGAGAGGAATACGAACCCGCCGCGGCAGGTGTTCGGGCGCTGTTCGCCGGGCATTCGGACGCGCCACTGCGTGCCATGTTCGACCGTATCGAAACCCATTCGCACGCCGAACATTTCGAGGCCGCCGCGCGGTTGCGCGACCGGACCGTCGCGGTGGTTCGCGCCCTGCAGCGCACCCAGCGACTGTCCGCGGTGGCGCGGATCGCCGAATTGATCGCGGCGCATCCCGATAGTGCGGGCGGGTGGGAGTACGCGGTGATCCGGTATGGGCGGCTCGCCGGTGCGGGGACCTCGGTGCGGGGTGTGCCGCCCATGCCGGTGATCGAACGCATTGTCGCGGCGGCGCAGACCGTGCTGCCGGAGCCGGCGCCGCCGCTGCGCGGTGCCGCACCGGAGGAGGTCGGTCTGGTCGCGCGATGGCTGGGGCGTCCGGGCGTCCGGATCGTGCGCACCAGTGCGGGATACGGCGAACCGATCCGTGGTGCCGGGCGCTGGGCGGGGTGGGCCGAGCTCGCCGATGCGGCTCGCGCCCGACTCCCGGAGTCCGACGCCGAACTCGCGGAGTACCGGCGCGGCGAGCGCCTAGGCTGACAGCCATGATTACCGCGATCGTGATGATCCAGGCCCAGAACGCCCGCATTCCCGAGACCGCGCAGGCGGTCGCGGATACCGAGGGCGTCACCGAGGTCTATTCGTGCGCGGGCGATGTCGACCTGATCGCGATCGTGCGGGTGCGCGACCACGAGCAGATCGCCGAGGTCGTGACCGGCCGCATCGACAAAACCCCCGGTGTCGCGCGGACAACCACCCACATTGCCTTCAAGTCCTACTCCAGCGCCGATATCGAAGCGGGCTTCTCGCTGGGCGAATGAGTGCGGCGGCCGAGGTCGGGAACCGCACTTCTCGTGGGCATCCCTGGTATGCGGATCCGAGGAGTCCGCGTACGAGCGGGCTCAGGGAACCAGGATGGAGGAGCCGGAGAAGGTCCCGGAAGCACCGGAGAGCAGCACGGCGCTCGCTTCGCCCTTGCATCCGACCAGGGGGTAAACGGTGACGGCGGCGTCGGTGTGGTTCTCGATGGCCAAGGGGGAGGCGCTGCCGCCGATCTGCACACAGCCGGACGGCTCGTGGTACACGGTGCCGTTGACGACCAGGCTGCCCTGCGCCGCGTTCGCGGCGGGTCCGTTGGCAACCGTCGCCGCGATCGCCGGCACGCCCAGTAGCGCGTAAACGCCCCACTTCATATCTGTGCTCCTAGCCGCTAGAGACGGGCGGCGCAGGCCCGACGTCGAGCACGAGGGCAACGCCGGATGCCGCCGTCACTGTAACCGCTGCGGCCAGGTAGTGCTGACCTGCGACGCACGATATGCGCCGCGCATCTGTGTCCGGCGCGGGTCAGTTGTCGCCGAGGGTGTTGGTGAGTTTGGCCCAGCGGTCGAGGAGGGCAGCGGATTTGCCCGTGTCAATGGCCTCTGCGGCGCGTTCGATGCCCGCCGCCAGTGCGTCGTGCACATCGGCGTCGGGATCGCCGGTGCCGCGAGACAGCTCGTAGGCGACGATAGCGGCGGCGGAGTTGAGCAGCACCGCATCGCGCACCGGGCCCGCGGTACCCGCGAATACGCTGCGCGCGACACCCGCATTGACCTGGGCGTCGCCGCCGCGCAGCGCGTCCAGATGCACGCGGGCGATACCGATGCGGGTCGGGTCGATGGTCGTCTCCCACAGTTCGCCGCCCGACACCACCCAGGCGGCGGTGGTGTCGGAGGTGGTGATCTCGTCGAGGCCGTCGTTGCCGCGCACCACGATGGCGCTCGCGCCGCGTTCGGCGAAGACCCCGGCGATCACCGGAAGCAGATCGGGAAATGCGCAGCCGACCAGCCCGGCCCGCGGTTGCGCCGGGTTGGTGAGCGGGCCGAGGACATTGAAAACGGTGGGGATGCCGATCTCCTTGCGGGCCGGACCGGCGAAGCGCAGCGCGGGGTGGAACAGCGGCGCGAAACAGAAGCCGATGCCGACCTCGCGCACGCAGCGAGCCACGGCCTCGGGTCCGAGCGCCAGCTTCACGCCCAACGCCTCGAGCACATCGGCGCCGCCGCTCTTCGAGGAGGCCGCGCGGTTGCCGTGCTTGACCACCGGGACTCCGGTCGAGGCGACCACGATCGAGGACATCGTCGAGATGTTCACCGAACCGGAGCGGTCGCCGCCGGTTCCGACGATGTCCACCGCATCGCCGTCGACATGGACCAGGCGGGCGTGGCCGAGCATGCCGGCGGCCATTCCGGACAGTTCCGTGGGAGTCGGGCCCTTGATCTTCATCGCGACACCGAATGCGGCGATCTGAGCCTGCGTGGCATTGTCGGTGAAGATCTCATTGATCACCCATGCCGTATCGTCCGCCGCCAGATCGCCACCTTCGGCGATGGTCCCGAGCACCTGGGGCCAGCTGCGCACCCTCATATCCGCTTCTCCCGTCACCACCGGTTCGCGCACCAGTTTGTCGCGCTTAAAGCCTAGTTGGCGAGACGTTGTTACTGCTGCGCGGTCGCGGAACCGGGTTGCAGCGCATCCCAGCCATCCGCGACGCCGTCGTGGCGCTGTGCGAGACCGACCATCCTGGATCGTTCCTGCGAACAATGCAGTGCGTCGAGCAGTTGGACCCGTTGCAGGATCAGCGATTCCAGTTCGTGCGGACTCGGATTCGCGGTGCGTGGGGCCGCGGCGTATCCGTCCTGGGCGGCGATGCCGCACACCTCGGCGACCTGTTCGGGTGGCAGCCGCAGGTGGTGGCGCAGCAGTGCGGGTGCGTCCGGATTGAGAGCCGAGGCGCGCGCGAGTGTCGTCGAACACGCCTCGGAGTCATCGAAGCACTCCGCGACGACTACTAGATCGGAACGGGTCGGATCGAGCGATTCGGGTTCGTTCCCGCCGAATAGCCGTTGCCACCAGCGCGTCACATCCGCCTCCTGATCTCAGCTTTTACTTACCAACGTCTGTCATGCTCGCCCACGGCGCAACGCAGCTCGGCCGAGTCCCACAGCGCGGCGAGTCCCTACCGCTCGGACGTGGACCTTCGGGGCCGCCGACACGCCCCGCCGTGGGCCCGGCAAAGTGAACGCGAGACCCCGTCTGTCCGTGCGTTTTCCGACACGGGAGGACAAGTTTCGCACCCGGGTACTTGTGTCGTACTACGACGAGTCATACTTACCCCCGTGACGACCGCAGTAGGGACCCCAGGATCGGCCATTACTCAGCGTGTGCATTCGCTGAACCGGCCAAACATGGTGAGCGTCGGTACCATCATCTGGCTGTCCAGCGAGCTGATGTTCTTTGCCGGGCTCTTCGCGATGTACTTCGTCGCGCGCGCCCAGGCCCACGGCAACTGGCCGCCGGAACCGACCGAGCTGAACCTGAAGCTTGCCGTGCCGGTCACCACCGTGCTGGTCGCCTCCTCGTTCACCTGCCAGATGGGTGTGTTCGCGGCGGAGAAGGGTGACGTGTTCGGCCTGCGCCGCTGGTACGTCATCACCCTCATCATGGGTGCGCTATTCGTGTCCGGTCAGGGCTACGAGTACTCCAACCTGGTTCGGGAAGGCACCTCGATCTCCAGCAGCGCCTACGGCTCGGTGTTCTACATCACCACCGGTTTCCACGGTCTGCACGTCATCGGCGGTCTGATCGCCTTCGTGTTCCTGCTGGTCCGCACCAAGGTCAGTAAGTTCACCCCCGCACAGGCCACCGCCGCGATCGTCGTCTCGTACTACTGGCACTTCGTCGACATCGTATGGATCGGGCTGTTCGCCACGATCTACTTCGTCCGCTGAGCGGCCAGTACCCCCAAATCTTTTGCACAAGTCGGTTCCGTCTACTCCAAAGGGACACAGATGAGTTCATCTCCCCCGTCAGCGCCAGAGCCCGCCAGCCCCAGCGCGGCGATCAGCCGCCAAGACGTCGCGGCCGGCCAGGCCAGCAGGACGCGTAAGCAGCGCCGCATGCGGCGTCGCATCGCGGGCGGGCTTGCGCTGCTGGTGGGCCTCGTCGGAGCCGGATTCCTTGCCACCGCGATCACGCCGGACCCGCAGGTCGCGACCGCGCACGAGGACCAGTCCGCGCTGATCCGCGACGGCAAGCAGCTCTACGAGACCTCCTGCATCACCTGCCACGGCGCCAACCTGCAGGGTGTGCCCGACCGTGGTCCGAGCCTGATCGGCGTCGGCGAGGCCGCCGTCTACTTCCAGGTCTCCTCCGGTCGCATGCCGATGGCGCGCAACGAGGCCCAGGCCCAGCGCAAGCCACCGAAGTTCGACGCCCATCAGATCGACGCGCTCAGCGCGTACGTCGCCTCCAACGGCGGCGGCCCGAGCGTGGTGCGCGATGCCAACGGCGAGATCGCCCAGGAATCGCTGCGCGGTCCCGATATCGCCCGCGGTTCGGAGCTGTTCCGGATGAACTGCGCGTCCTGCCACAACTTCACCGGCCGCGGCGGCGCGCTGTCCTCCGGTAAGTTCGCCCCGCCGCTGGAACCGGCGAGTGAGCAGCAGATCTACGACGCGATGCTCACCGGCCCGCAGAACATGCCGAAGTTCTCCGACCGGCAGCTGAGCCCGGAAGAGAAGCGCGACATCGTCGCCTACGTCAAGAACGCGACCGAGGAGAAGAGCCCCGGTGGCTGGGACCTCGGCGGGTTCGGTCCCGCGACCGAGGGTCTGGCCATGTGGGTGGTCGGCATCACGCTCGTCGTGGGTGCCGCGATGTGGATCGGATCCCGTTCATGAGCGAAAACAAGGAGCCAAACGACATGGGTCGGCCGGATGAGGGCCACGACGGTGTGGAGCCGTCGAACGAGCAGGTGAATTCCACACCGGCTGAGCCCACCGAGGAAGAACTCGACGCGATGACTCGCGACGAGCTGGTCAAGCTCGGCACCGAGCGCGACGACGTCGACGTCGCCTACCGGCGTGAGCGGTTCCCGGTGCCGGGCACGCGCGCCGAGAAGCGCGCCGAGCGGCAGGTCTCGTTCTGGTTCGCGGTGTCCGGTATCGCCGCCGCGGTTCTGGTCGGGGTGTTCCTGTTCTGGCCCTGGGAGTTCAAGGGCACGAACGAGGAGGGCCACACCGCCTACTCGCTGTTCACCCCGCTGGTCGGCCTCAGCTTCGGTATCGCGGTGCTGGTCATCGGTATCGCGGTGGTGCTGATCCGCAAGAAGTTCATCCCCGCCGAGCTGTCCATCCAGCAACGCCACGACGGGCCCTCGCCCGAGGTCGAGCGCCGCACCCTGGTCGCCGAGCTGCAGGACGCGCTCGAGACCTCCACGCTGGGTCGCCGCAAGATGATCACCCGGACCGCGGGCGCCGGTGTCGGCGTGCTCGGTATCGGCGCGCTGCTGGTCTTCGTCGGCGGCATGATCAAGAACCCGTGGGCCAAGGGCGACAAGTCGCCGCTGTGGGTCTCGGGCTGGACCCCGGACTTCCCGGGCGAGACGATCTACATCCGTCGCGACACCGGTCGCCCGGAGGACGTGATGCTGGTGCGTCCGGAGGATCTGGACGCCGGCGCCATGGAGACGGTGTTCCCGTGGAAGGAGAAGTGGCGCGGCGACGAGCACGCGACGCTGCAGTCCCTGCGCGGTATCCGCAATGCCGTCATGCTGATCCGGCTGCGCACCGAAGATGCGCAGAAGGCCGTCAAGCGTAAGGGGCAGGAGAGCTTCAACTACGGCGACTACTTCGCCTACTCGAAGATCTGCACCCACCTCGGTTGCCCGACATCGCTGTTCGAGTCGCAGACCAACAAGATCCTGTGCCCCTGCCATCAGTCGCAGTTCCTGGCGACCGAATGGGCCAAGCCGGTCTTCGGTCCCGCCGCTCGCGCACTGCCGCAGCTGCCGATCACCGTCAACTCCGAGGGCTACCTGGTCGCCGCTGGCGACTTCATCGAGCCGCTCGGACCGGCCTACTGGGAGCGTCGTTCATGAGTCGGGTTGCAGCCCAAGCCCACGCCGCGGACGAGCGGTACCGCGCCGCCGCGTTCATGAAGCGGTCGATCAACAAGGTCTTCCCGACCCACTGGTCGTTCCTGCTCGGCGAGATCGCGCTCTACAGCTTCATCATTCTGCTGCTGTCGGGTGTGTATCTGACCCTGTTCTTCGATCCGTCGATGAGCGAGGTCGTCTACAACGGCGCCTACCAGCCGCTGCGTGGTGTGACCATGTCGCGGGCCTACGAGACGGCGCTGAACATCACCTTCGAGGTGCGCGGTGGTCTGTTCGTGCGCCAGGTGCACCACTGGGCCGCGCTGCTGTTCGCGGCGTCGATCATCGTGCACCTGTTCCGCATCTTCTTCACCGGTGCGTTCCGCAAGCCGCGTGAGGCGAACTGGGTCATCGGCTGCCTGCTGCTGATCCTGGCGATGTTCGAGGGCTTCTTCGGTTACTCGCTGCCCGACGACCTGCTCTCGGGTACCGGTCTGCGGGCCGCGTTCGGCGGTATCACGATGAGTATCCCGATCATCGGCACCTGGATGCACTGGCTGATCTTCGGCGGTGACTTCCCGGGCGACATCATCATCCCGCGCCTGTACATCGCGCACGTGCTGCTGTTCCCCGGCATCATCCTGGCGCTGATCGCCGCGCACGTCGCGCTGGTCTGGTACCAGAAGCACACGCAGTTCCCCGGCCCCGGCCGCACCGAGAACAATGTCGTCGGCGCGCGCATCGTGCCGGTGTTCGCCTCGGATCAGGGTGCGTTCTTCGCCTTCACCCTCGGCATCGTGGCGATCCTGGCCGGTGTGCTGCAGATCAACCCGATCTGGAACCTGGGTCCCTACAACCCCTCGCAGGTGTCGGCGGGTTCGCAGCCCGACTTCTACATGATGTGGACCGACGGTCTGGCGCGTCTGATGCCGCCGTGGGAGCTCTACCTGGGTCGCTACACGGTGCCCGCCGTGTTCTGGGTGGCGCTGATCATGGGTCTGGTGTTCACGGTGCTGATCCTGTACCCGTGGATCGAGCAGCGCCTCACCGGCGACAAGGTGCACCACAACCTGCTGCAGCGCCCGCGCGACGTGCCGGTGCGCACGGCGATCGGTGCGATGTCGATCGGTTTCTACGTGGTGCTGACGCTCTCGTGCGTCAACGACATCCTGGCGCTGAAGTTCGACATCTCGTTGAACGCCACCACCTGGATGGGCCGCATCGGCCTGCTGGTTGTGCCGCCGGTCGCGTACTTCATCGCCTACCGGTTCTGCCTCGGTCTGCAGCGCAGTGACCGCGCGGTGCTCGAGCACGGCATCGAGACCGGTGTGATCAAGCGACTGCCGCACGGTGAGTACATCGAGGTGCACCAGCCGCTCGGCCCGGTCGACGACCACGGCCACCCGATCCCGCTGGAGTACCAGGGCGCGACGGTGCCCAAGAAGATGAACAAGCTGGGTTCGGCCGGTCAGCCGGGCACCGGTAGCTTCCTGCGCGCCGACCCCGCGCACGAGATCGAGCAGGCCTTCGAGGCCGAGCACGCGGAGGAGCACAAGCAACTCGCCGTGCTGCAGCGGGTCCAGGAAGAGGCGAACGGTCGGAACGGCAACCACGGCCACTGATCTGTAGCTCGAAAGCAGAAGGCCCCGAGTCGATCGACTCGGGGCCTTTCGCTTTCCGCTGCGTCAGCGGCGGCGGGCGGCCTCGATGGCCTCGAATTTGGCGAGGTTGTGGCGGGCGTCGGCGAGGGCGTCGTGGGCGTCCGGTGGGACCGGCGGGAGTTCGGGACGGCCGTGCGCCTCCCAGTGCTGGCGCAGCTCGTTGGTGTAGCGGGGCAGGGCGTTGGGTAGGTCGACCATGGAGCCCCAGAGTTGGCACAGGGCGACGTGATCGTAGGCGGCGACCCAGGCCCACAGTTCCGGGGTGACGCTGGGGCGCGGAACCAGGAATTCGTAGAGATCTTTGCGGATCTGTTCGCGGGTGCGCCACCGCGGCGAGGACGGTGACGGGAGCTGCGGCAGCACGTAGCGGCGCACCCAGGGGCCCGCCCGCTCGGCATCGAATTCGGTTGAGACCGCATAGTATTCGCGGCCGTCCTCGCAGACGACACCGATCGATATCAGGTCGATCGTCGCACCGTCCTCGATGAATTCGCAGTCATAAAAATATCGAAGCGAGATCGGTCTCTCCTCCAAAGATCGGTACGGTGCGGCGATAATGCCCGGCTATTCACCCTAGGTGGGCAGAATCCACCCCTTATACCGGGTACCTGCGCAGGCCCGAGGGTCCGTATTCTGTACGGGTGAACTGGACCGTCGACGTACCGATCGATCGCCTGCCGGAGCTGCCGCCGCTGCCAGCAGAGTTGCGTAGGCGGCTGGACGATGCTCTGGCGCGTCCGGCGCTGCAGCAGCCGTCGTGGGATGCGGAGCAGGCGGCGATGATCCGCACCGTGCTCGAGAGCGTCCCGCCGATCTGCGTGCCCGCCGAGGTGGAGGAGCTGCGCACGCAACTCGCGCAGGTCGCACGCGGTGAGGCCTTCCTGATGCAGGGCGGTGACTGCGCGGAGACGTTCGCCGACAACACCGAACCGCATATCCGCGGCAATATCCGGACCCTGCTGCAGATGGCGGTCGTGCTCACCTATGGCGCCAGCCTGCCGGTGGTCAAGGTCGCGCGCATCGCGGGACAGTACGCGAAGCCGCGTTCGTCCGATACCGATGCGCTCGGCCTCAAGTCCTATCGCGGCGACATGGTGAACTCGCTGGTCGCCGATGCCAAGGTGCGTGAGCACGATCCGTCGCGGCTGGTGCGTGCCTACGCCAACGCCAGCGCGGCGATGAATCTGGTGCGCGCGCTGACCGGTGCGGGCATGGCGGATCTGCATCGGGTACACGACTGGAACCGCGATTTCGTGGCCAAGTCGCCCGCGGGTGCGCGCTATGAGGCGCTGGCCGAGGAAATCGACCGCGGCCTGGCCTTCATGACCGCCTGTCGGGTGAACGACCCCAGCCTGCAGTCGGCCCGCATCTACGCCAGCCACGAGGCGCTGGTGCTCGACTACGAGCGCGCCATGCTGCGCCTCGGCGAGAACCCGGCGGGCGAGCCGGTGCTCTACGACCTGTCCGCGCACTTCCTGTGGATCGGCGAGCGCACCCGTCAGCTCGACGGCGCGCATATCGCGTTCGCGGAACTGCTCGCCAATCCGATCGGCCTGAAGATCGGCCCGACCACCACGCCGGATCAGGCCGTGGAGTATGTCGAGCGGCTCGATCCCAATAATGAGCCGGGCCGGTTGACCATCGTTTCCCGCATGGGCAACACCAAGGTCCGCGACGTGCTGCCGCCCATTATCGAGAAGGTGCAGGCGACCGGGCACCAGGTGATCTGGCAGTGCGACCCCATGCACGGCAACACCCACGAGGCCTCCACCGGCTACAAGACCCGGCACTTCGACCGGATCATCGATGAGGTGCAGGGCTTCTTCGAGGTGCACCATGCGCTGGGTACCCACCCCGGCGGTCTGCACATCGAGCTGACCGGCGAGGACGTCACCGAATGCCTCGGCGGCGCACAGGACATCTCCGATATGGACCTGTCCGGTCGCTACGAGACCGCGTGCGATCCGCGGCTGAATACTCAGCAGTCGTTGGAGCTGGCCTTCCTCGTCGCCGAAATGCTGCGCTGAACAAGGCTTTTCGATCGAGAGGCAGCGGCGCCGCACCGAGTGCGGCGCCACTGTCGTCTTCGGGGTGCGGGCTACCGCGGTCAGGGCAGTGCGGTCAGGGCGACCGTCGCGCCCGCCTCGACATTGGCGCCCCCGCCGGGGTTCTGGCCGATCACCACGGAGCTGTCGGACTGGGTGAGCTGACGCACCGTCACCTGCAGGCCGAGGGCCTGTAGCTTCGAGCGGGCGTCGCCGACGCTCTCGCCCACCAGCATGGGCACCTTCACGGCATTGGAGACGATCAAGGTGACGCCGTCACCGGACTGGATCGTGGTGCCCGCGGCGGGATCGGTGCCGATCACCTTATCCGCCTCGATGCTTCGATCGAACTGAGTTCTGGTCTCGCGCACCGTGATTCCGGCGGCGGTGAGCACCTTATTGGCTTCCTCGGTGGTCTTGCCGCGCACATCGGGCATCTTGACCGGCTGGGATCCCTTGCTGCGGTACACCTTCACCTGCGCGGCCAGCGGAAGTACCGTTCCCGGAGCCGGGTCCACCTTGGCCAAGGTGCCCTTGGGCGCCGAACTGCCGGTTTCGCCCGCGTCCACCGGTTGCAGTCCGGCATCGCGGATCAGCTGGTTGACCTTCGAAATCTGATCGCCCGCCTTGATATCGGGCACCCGCGGTTTGCCGCTGGAGATCAGCACGGCCACCGTCGAACCCTTGGTGACCTTGGATCCCGCCGAGGGGTCGGTGCCGACCACGCCGCCGACCGGAATGGTGTCGGAGGTCTTCTGTCGGAGTTCGGTGGCGAAGCCCGCGTTCTCCAGAGCCGTGACTGCGCTGGCCTGATCCTTTCCGGCCACCGACGGAACCGCCGAATAGCGGCCGAAGCCCAGGTACCAGCCGCCGATCCCGACCAGCAAGGTCAGGGCCGCGACGATGGCGACCCACAGCAGTACCGTGCGGCGCGATTTCATGCGGTCGTCCGCGAAGGGCGACGGCTGCGGCGATTGCGACGGCGGATACTGATCGCGCGGGCCGTAGGTGTTCGGCGGCCCGTAGTTGTCGGGCGGGCCGTAATCGGGGACTCGGGGCCGTGGCGCGGTGACCACCTTGGTGTGCTGCATCGACTGCGGTGCCGGCGGTGCCGCGGCCCTGGCCTGCTGCTGATTCGGCGCCGCGACCTGGTAGCTGGCGCTGAGATGTTCGGCCGAATCGTGCGGTGCCGGCACCCGATACGGCGGCAGATTCAGTGCGCCGCCGATCGAATGCAGTTCGGCCGCCATCTCGTTCGCGTCGGCGAAGCGGTGCGCGGGTTCGCGGTTGGTGGCGCGCGCGATCAGCTCATCGAACTCCGGCGGTATTCCGGCGATGAATTCGCTCGGGCTCGGCACATCGTTCTCGATGCGCTGATATGCCACCGATAACGAGGTGTCGCCGGTGAACGGGACCTGCCCGGTGAGCAGTTCGAAGATCAAGATGCCGAAGGAGTAGACATCGCTGCGGGAGTCGGCGGTACCCGTGGTCACCTGTTCGGGGGCCAGGTAGGCCGCGGTGCCGAGTATCACGCTCGCCGAGGTCGTCTTCGCGGCCGCGACGGCGCGCACCAGGCCGAAGTCGGCGATTTTGACCTCGCCGGAATCGGAGATCAGCACATTCTCCGGTTTGATATCGCGATGGATCAGCCCCGCCGAATGCGCGACACCGATCGCGGCCAGTACCGGCTCGGCGACCGCGCGCACCGCGTGCGGCGGCATCGGACCGCGCTCGCGCAGGAGTTCGCGCAGCGTGCCGCCCTCGACCAACTCCATGATCAGGAACGGGTGTTCGCCGTCCACACCCTGGTCGTAGACCGCGACCAGGGATGGATGCTTGAGCTTGGCGACCGCGCGCGCCTCGAATTCGAACCGGGACAGGAACTGCGGATCGGCGGCGAACTTCGGGTCCATCACCTTGATGGCGACCGGGCGGTCCAGTCGGGTGTCCACCCCTCGGAAGACCATCGACATCCCGCCCCGCGCGATCGGCGCGTCGATGCGGTAGCGCCCCTCCAGGATTTGCCCGATCAAGTGATGTCCTCCGGCTTTCACAAAGTTCTCACCCCTCGCTGTGTACGCGACAAGCGATCGACCGCCTCATGCGGCCCGCCCACGATGGTATCGGCGATCGCCGCCCGGGTGTCTCACGCCGTGCGGCGCGGGACCGTCTACCGTTATCCGCGTGAGTGCATTTCCTTGCAGTGATGATGTTCTTCCTGAGTCGGTGGCGGTGATCCCGCTGCCCGAGGTGGCCGACAAACTCGGGCTCGTGGTGACCCGGGTGCATCAGATGCTGCGCGACCATCAGCTGCTCGCGGTGCGCCGCGACGGCGTTGCGGGCGTGCCCGAGCGATTCTTCGACGATACCGGTGCGATCGTAAAGCCGCTGCCGGGCCTGATCACCGTCATGAAAGACGCCAAGTACACCGACGAGGAGATCCTGGAGTGGATCTTCACCGACGACGACAGCCTGCCGGGTAAGCCCGTCGACGCATTGCACGGCCCGCTGGCGCGCGAGGTGCTGCGCCGCGCCGCGGCGGAGCCCTTCTGAGTTATGACCGATGCAGCGCGGCGGTGGTGAACTCCACCGCCGCGACGCGCAACCGATGATGGCGGGGGACCACCGCGCGCCCCGCGAAAACCGCGTAATCGGCGTCCTCGATGCGTTCCAGGATGCCCGAGTAGAGGGTGCTGGCGGTGCGGATGGCGGGGCGGACTCGGGGGTCGAGCAGGTCGATGCCCGGGTTGGCGATGCGGTAGAGGTCACGGTTGATCGCGATGAGATGTGCCAGTGCGCGGCGGACCCGTTGATCGGTGTGCCCGGTGCGGTGGCAGTGGGCCAGCAGGTCCGCGTCGACGCCGAAGGCGGCGAGTTCGTCGGCGGGGAGGTAGATCCGTCCGCGGTCCAGGTCCTCGGCGATATCACGCAGGAAGTTGGTGAGCTGGAATGCCTCGCCGAGCGCCGCGGCGGCGGGTTCGGCCTCGGCGACCGGTACGACCGTGCCGAGTACCGGCAGCAGCTGCAATCCGATCGCGGCCGCGGATCCGCGCATGTACTCGCGGAGGTCGGTCATGGTGGCGTAGCTGGCGTGGAAGCGCGCGGTACCCGGCACATCCATTCGCATGGAATCCAGGAAGGTCCAGAAGTGCTGGGGCGCAATGTCATAGCGCCGAATGGTGTCGGCCAGCGCGATCAGTACGTCGGTGCGTTCGGCGGGGCCGTGCACTGCCCGCACATCCTGCTCCAGCGCCACGCGGAGCTGTTTCTCGACCAGATCCAGTTCGCCCGCCGGGCCGTGCTCGGCGTCGAGCGTCGGGTGATCGACGATATCGTCGACGATCCGCGCGAACGCGTACAGCGCGTGTACGGCGGGTCTTCGCCGCGCGGCGAGCAATCGGGTGGCCAGGAAGTACGTGCGGCCGTGCGCGGCGGCGATTTCGCGGCAGACGCGATAGGCCGCGGCCAGTTCCGCGTCACGCGCGATACCGGCGGCTAGCTCGACCTCGGTCATGACGGGGTGACGGCGACCGGATTGTTTTCCGGTGGGGTGGCGCGCAATCGCAATGGGTCGACCGTCCGCAGCGACAGCGCCGCCACCACGGCGGCGAAGGTGGCCGCGGTGACATGCCAGAAGCTGTAGAGCCCGATCGAGCCGTCCGGTTGGAATACCAGCATCAACCAGGTGCACAGCCCGACCAGCACCATCAGCGTGGTGGTCGAAAGGGCGAATCCGGCGGCCAGCGCCAGCGGCCAGGAGTAATACCAGGGCAGTGCGGCGGGCGAGAGGATGACGATGGCGACGAAGGCGATGAGGATGCCGAAGACCGCCTCGCGTTCGCTGTGCCGGAATCGCCACCAGGTCCAGGCCAGCACGGCGACCAGCGCCACCGCGCAGAGCGCACGGGTCACCACCAGGACCGGATCCATCGCGAACGGCGTCACCCAGCGCACCATATGCGCCATGATCGTCGGCAGCGAGAGCCAGTTGATGATCTTCTTCGAGCCGGACAGCGCGGTCAGCCAGCCGATGCCGACCCCGGCGATGGCCGATGCGGCCACGAAGACCGCCGCGAAGACGCTCAATCCGAGACCGGCGATCCTGGCGAACATCAGTGCCGGATGCGGCACTTCCGCGCTCGGTCGCGCGGGTTCGGCCGTGTCGCTGACGTGCTGGGTGGCACCCGGTGATTGCGCGGCGCGTTGCAGCGCGCGGCGTTCGCGTTCGTGCAGCATCCAGATCCACACCAGGAACGGCAGCGCGACGCCCGCGGTCGCCTTGATGGCGACGCCGATCGCGACGACCACGATGCCAGCCACGTGATGGCGCTCGAGCACCAGCGCGATACCCGCGCACATCAGCCCGACCATGAGCATTTCGTTGTGCACGCCGCCGATGAGGTGGATCAGCACCAGCGGATTGAGCACCGCCAGCCACAGCGCGACGGTCGGCTTACCGCCGAGATGTTTGGTCAGATACGGCACCGCCCACATCATCAGCGCCAGCCCGGGCAGCATGACCAGCCGCAGCGCGATGGTGCCGGCGACCACGTTGTCGCCGGTGATCGCGGTGATGGCGCGGCCGAGCAGCAGGAAGATCGGGCCGTAGGGCGCGGTCGTGGCGGTCCAGACCGGGCTCACATTGTCCAGCAGCACACCGGGATTGGCGACCGGCGGGGATACATAGGGATCGAAGCCGTCGCGCAGCAGCGCGCCCTGGGCCAGATACGAATACGCGTCGCGGCTGAACATCGGCACCGCGAACAACAGCGGGAAGATCCAGATACCCACGATCGCGCGCAGTTCGTTCAGCGTGACCCCGGCATCGGGCCGGTCGCCGAATCCGATCGTGGTGCGGCCCAACCGCACCCACGCGGTGATCATCAGCAGCACCCCGACCCAGATGACCATGGTCGACAGCACGTAGCCGTGCCCGAAGCGCAGCCAGGACAGATGCATCGACTCGAGCAGCGGATCGCGTTTGCGGACGCTGCCGGCGCCGAATCCGCCGAAGGTGATCATCAGCGCGCCGAAGAAGCCGAGCAGCGCCGAATGGCCCTCGGGGCTGCGGGCGAAATCTGCGGCGGTCCGCATCCAGGTGCGGAATCCGGGCTCGGCGGTGGGCGGGGTGGCGCGGCGCACCGGAGTGCTCGATGGGCGCGCGTCGGCCGCGGTCGCGGTGCTCGCGTTGTCGGTGGGCGCGGGAGCCGTCGTCTCAGGGGGATGCATGTGGTGTCGGTCCCCCCGGGGTGTGGTCGGCGGTCGCAACCGCTGGTGATCAGGTCGGCCGTTAGTTTATCGGCTTGCCGGGAACACTATCCCGCTGGTGCTCGGGGATTCATCCCGAGCGGGCCGGGCGGCACCGGTGATCCGGTTTGCCGCCAGTTTTCCGGACAGCAGCGTGGTCGGCACGCCGACACCCGGAGTGGTGCCACAACCAGCGATAACCACATTGTCGCTGTCGCCGGAGAAATTGCGTGGCCGAAACGGTCCGGTCTGCCGGAACAGATGTGCGGCGGAGAAGGGTGTGCCCGCCAACATGCCTCGGTCGCGCCAGGTGCCGGGTGTGTCGAGGTGGTCGACTGTGAAATGTTCGGCGATGCCGTGATAGCCGCGCGCTTCCAGGACGTCGAGGAGTTCACGCAGGTACAGGGGGCCGAGTCGGTCCCAGTCCAGCGGTGCGGCATCGAGGTTCGGGCAGGGGGCGAGCAGGGAGAACGGTTCGCATCGGCCGTCTTCGCGGTCGATGTAGAGGGTCGGATCGGTGAGTGCGGGCCGGGTGAGCAGCAGCGATGGGTCGCTCATCAGACGACCCCGACCCGGCCGCGCCGCGATCTCGTCGAAGGTGCGATCCCAGGCGTCGCCGAAATCGATGGTGTGGTGGGCCTGGATCGGCCAGGTCGCCGCGACCGCCGCGGGGATGGTGCCGTGCGCGACGACGGCCGACGGGGCGGCGCGCAGTCGGCGGCGACGGCGCACGCCGAATTTGTCGAGTGAGCCGAGGTCGGCGGTGAGAACCACGGCGTCGCAGTCGAAGCCGCGGCCGTCGGCGGTATGGATCTTGCTGGCTCGGCGGTTCGCGTACTCGATGCCGGTGACCTCGGTGTTCAGCTCCAATGTGCCGCCCGCCGCGGTGAAGGCGTCGGCGAGCGCGGCGGTAATGGCGCGCATACCGCCTTCGGGGAAGTAGACGCCGAGCGAGGTGTCCATATGCGGGATCGCGCCGTAGACCGCGAGCGCCTTCGCGGGAGCCATGCCCGCGTACAGGGCCTGGAAGGTGAACAGCCGGGCCAGGCGCGCATCGCGTAGGAACCGGCCGACGCGCGGGCCGAGCCTGCCGAATCCGCCCAGGCGAACGAGTGCGGCGAGGGCGCGGCGTTTGGCCGGGTAGCGGACCATATCGAGCGGCGAATCGAAGTTCGTATCCATGAACTCGCCGAATTCGGCCTCGTAGATCCGCGCCAGCCAGGCCCGCAGCCGTCGGTAGCGCAGCGCCTCGTCATCGCCGCAGACGCGAGCCACCTCGATTGCCATCGCCTCGGGATCGGCGAAGACCCGCAGCGTGGAGTCGTCGGCGAAGCGGGCGTGATAGCTGGGTGCGAGTTGGTGGATGCGCAGCGGCGGGGTGCAGGTTTCGCGGCTCTTGCCGACGGCCGCGAGTGCATCGTCGATCAGCTCCGGCAAAGTGAGTACCGTTGCGCCGGAGTCGATTTCGTAGTCGGGGCCGCGATACAGCCCGACTCGGCCGCCCGGATGGTCGGCGCGCTCGAGCAGGGTGACGGTGTGCCCCGCCCCGGTCAGATACAGCGCCGCGGCGAGTCCGGACAGGCCAGCGCCCACCACCACGACGCGATCGGTCTGTCCCACAACGGTTTTCATGAAATCTCCTCGCGATTCGTCGCTAGTGCGTGCGACTCGTCGCGGCCAGGGCCATGGCGCGCAACCGCTCCTTGGCGGCGGGCGTCGCGGTGCTGGATGCCAGTGCGGCCAAGCCCTGTTCGGTGAGTTCGGTGATGCGGCGCTCCACCTCGTCGACCGCGCCGAGGTCGGTGATCACCCCGCGTAGGTGTTCGACCTGGTCCGCGGTCAGATCGGTGCCGATGCTGGTGCGCAGCAGCGCGGCGGCGGCCGGGTCGGTGGCGTCGGCCCGATGCAGCGCCTCGGCGACCAGCACGGTGCGCTTGCCCTCGCGCAGGTCGTCGCCGGATGGTTTGCCGGTGACCGCCGGATCGCCGAAGACGCCGAGCAGATCGTCGCGCAATTGGAAGGCGATACCGATATCGGTGCCGAAGGTGCGGTAGGCCTCGATCAGCCGGGGATCGGCATCCGCGAGTGTGGCACCCAGGTGCAGCGGGCGCTCCACGGTGTAGGCGGCCGTCTTGTACCGGTTGATGCGCAGCGCCGCCGTGACCGATTCGTCGCCCGCCGATTCGCCGTGGATATCGAGCAGTTGCCCGCCGAGCACCTCGGTGCGCATGAGCGCCCAGACCGGCGCGAACCGGGCGAGTCCCGCGGCGTCGAGTCCGGCGGCGTGCACCATGTCATCGGCCCAGGCCAGCGCCAGATCGCCGATCAGGATGGCGACGCTGGTGCCGAAGTGTTCGGAATCACCGACCCATCCGCGATCGCGGTGGCGCTGTTCGAAGTCGACGTGCACGGTGGGGAAGCGGCGGCGGGTTCGCGACGAGTCGATGATGTCGTCGTGGATCAGCGCGCAGGCCTGCACCAATTCGAGTGCGGCAGCGGCGTTCAGTACCGCGGCGGCGGTCGGGCCGGAGGGGTCGCCGCCCGCGCCGAGCCAGCCGGTCCAGGCGAAGGCGGGTCTGGTCCGCTTGCCGCCGCGCAGCACGAAGAGCTCGAGCGCGTCCGCGGCCTGAACGAAGACCGGGCCGAGCGGTTCGACGGCAGGGCGCCGGGTCAGGAAGAAAGCCTTCAGGGCGTCCTCCACCGCCGCGACGAATCCGGGGGTGCCCGGCGTCGGCGGCAGGTTCGCGGGCGGGGTGCTCCGAGGCGTCTGGATACCGGTTCCGGCGGACAGGGGAGCCTCCAAGGTCGTGCGGGTGCTGGGCGCGCGGTGGATCATGGCGCTATAGGTGCTTCGGTGCCGGGCGCGGGCGGTCGCGCGTGTCGCCCGGCGATGGCGAACGTGTCGCCTGGTCGCAGAATACGCGTTCGGTCACGACGACCCGACAGGGCCGTGACCGGCCACCACTACACTGAACCGGTGACTTTCGATAACGTGCGGGGACGTTCGACCCCAGGCCGACCGTCCCCGACGCCACCGATCGTCTCGGGAACACCCTCGGTCGTACAGAGTCTGCGGACCCACTCGGGGGGTTCCGTGCCCTTCTCGGTGGAGTTCAATCCGCCGCGTGACGCCGCGGGCGAGGCGCGGCTGTGGCGGGCCGCGCGCACCTTCGAACGCATGCATCCGGCCTTCGTCTCGATGACCTACGGTGCGGGCGGCAGCACCCGCGACCGCACCGTGCGGATCACCGGCGCACTGGCCCAGGAGACCACCCTGCTGCCGGTGGCGCATCTGACCGCCGTCGAACACAGCGTCGCCGAACTGCGCTCGCTGGTCGGCGCGTACGCCGATTCGGGTATCCGCAATATCCTGGTGCTGCGCGGCGATCCGCCCGGTGATCCGCTCGGTGAATGGCGCAAACATCCCGAGGGTGTCGCCTATGCCGAGGAGCTGGTGCGCATCGTCCGCGATCTCGGCGACTTCCATGTCGGCGTCGCCTCGTTCCCGCAGGGGCACCACCGGTCGCCGGATCTGGAGCACGACACCGCGTATCTGGCCGCGAAACTGCGTGCGGGCGCGGAGTATTCGATCACCCAGATGTTCTTCGACGTCGAACACTACCTGCGCCTGCGCGATCGCCTCGCGGCCTTCGATCCGATCGAGGGCGCGAAGCCGATCATTCCGGAGCTGATGCCGATCACCTCGCTGCGCACCGTCGCGCGGGCCGAGGAATTGTGCGGGCGTCCGCTGCCGCCTGCGGTCATGGAGCGTTTGCGCGAGGCCGCGGGCGAGGGCCCGGAGGAGAATGCGGCCGCGGTTCGCGAGGTCGGCATCGAAATCGCGACGGAGATGGGCCAGCGGCTCATCGATGAGGGCGCACCGTGCCTGCACTTCATCACGCTGAACTTCGCCAAGGCCACCGGTGAGGTCCTCACCAACCTCGGCTACGGCGTAACCGCCGCGCCCAGCACCTCCGCCGCCCCGAGTCTTGTGCCGGTCGTGGGTGCCGCACCTGTGGCGTCGCGGGCCGACAGCTAGATGAGCGGTCGGGTACTGGGCGCGCCCGCGCCGTGTGCGACGAGGTGACCCGCCCACCGTAGCGGGAACAAGTCGAGCAAGTGCTCGAGGTACTGCAAAACCCTGGGCTTCGGTACGCGCCGGGAAATGTCGGCTGGGCCGTCGTTCTGCGCCTGCGCGATCTCGAATACCTCGTGGCCTTATTCCCGCGCAGCGCCGTCCGGCCAGACGATCTCGACCGGCACACCACGCTCACGGGCAAGCTCGACCACCGTGCCGGTACCGCCCGGCTGACTTGCATCCCCATCCCATACCGCGACAAGACGCGTACACGATGACAGCATGGCTTCGTTCGCGGCTTCGTAAGCCTGTCTGCCTGCGTCGTCGAAGTCCATCACGTGCACCTTCGACGCGCTGCTGAGCAGCTTGTCGAAGAGTTCGGCATGGTCCGGTTTGACCTTGCGCTCGCGGTAGTTCCGCGATGGCAGCACTACCTCGAGCGATCCGCCAGCATCGAGCACTGCCCGCGCGAACACCGAGTCGGCGCCGCGTGCAATGCAACTGACGCCAACCAGCTCGGAGACCGTGTCGCCCCCGAGGATCTTGCTGATCGCTTCGTACACGAGCGGCACGGTGGCCTCGGTAATGTTCATGTGCCCAGTTACCCCGATCCGCACCGCTCAACTCCTCCTACGCCGTCGCAATCAGCAACGGTTTCATCCGACCACGAAGTTCGGCCACCCGGCCGACTTGCACGAACTGTTCTGTCGCCCGATAGACCTTGATCAGCTTCTTCTGAACGCGATCCGAGGCTGTTTTCCCGACCGCTTCAATCGCAGTCTCGCCGATCCTGCAGGCTTCTTCCACTTCGCCCCCGATGAGTCGGGCCTCGAGCATTCCCAACTGGTCCAGCGCAGCACTGCGCCGCCGATTCGGACGGCGCAGCTCGATGGCCTGGCCGATCTGCTCCGCTGCCGCTGCTGCAAACACAGGCTCTCGCCGCGCCATCTCCAATAGTCGCCCGCCGACCGTTCCCACCAGCTCCGCAGCATCGAAGTAGTTGATCCAATACGGATCGGTGCTGGGGTCCGAAGAGGTGAGTGCTTCGTGGGCTCGGTCGCACGCTCGGCGAAACGCTGAGGGCCGACCCAACTTTCCGTATGCCCACGCCTCCCGGGTGTGCAGCATCGCGCGAACGGTCGCTGTGAGTCGGTTGCCGAAATGGTCCTGCGCGATGCGGATCAGCTCGAGCGCGTCAGTGGCTCGCTCCCGTTCTACGCTCTCGCGTCGCGCATCTAGTCCGTAGTGATCCAGCGCTAGCAGCTGGCGCGCCATACCGGCCAGCGCGTTTGCGCACAGCGCCGGGTCATCTGCTTCCTTGGCTGCCCGGACTGCGAGAGCGTAGTACTGTTGCGCTTTGCTCTGGCGGCCGGAGTCCCACGACATCGTTGCGGCGGTTTCAGCCAGCAATGCTTTGGTCCTCGTCAGTCGCCGCTTGATCTCGGGTGGATGGGAATCGCGCAGCATCTCGTTTACCTCGCTGAGCTGACCAATGACGGCCTTGCGGCGCAGCCCACCGCCGAACTGGTCGTCCCACTCGCGGAAGATCCGAGCCGAGTTCTCGAGCTCGAGCGCCTCTTGGAGACCGACACCCACTGCGGTGATCCTCGATGGGATCTCCTCCGAAGAGGAAAGCCACCGTTCCAGCGGCTCGAGGAGATGGGTGCCCACTACCAGGCCGAGTAGGGCGCGGCCGACTTGGCGGCGATCCAAGAGAAGATCCTCCCTGATAAGGCCGTCTGCGACCGAGGTAGGTTCCCCGGTCCATATGCCGGGAACCCACTGGACGACAACGGATTCCGTCGAATGCTCGGCAAGTTGGCTCGCAACTTCCGCTGCGAAGCGGGCACGCTGCTCGGGTGTGGCGCGGGCGAGCATCGTGTCCAGGATCCCGGCGCACTTGTCGCCCAGAATGATTGCGTCGCCCAGGTGACGCCACTTTGTCACTGTGCTTTTCGCGATACCGGCCCGGTTCGCGAACCGAATCTGAGTGAGCCCCAACGCTTCCCGCAAAGCGGTGGCTTCGGCACCGGTCCATTTGACCTGCATACCCAACATTCGCCCCCTGATGTGAGCGCGTATACCGCAAGTAGACCGAAGTAGACCGCCAGTTAGACCAGCGTAGACCGCGGCGACCTTCCGACGTGCCTGAACAGGCGCGATGGTTTGTACAGCACCCGGCGCCGGGTCGATGCAGCCCATGCTCCCTCCCCCGGGGGAGCGCTCACCGATCTTGTGTCCCGCAAACGGGATTGGTGAGCTGATTTCCCCGGCGCCTGGTGCCCCCAACCGGAACAGCGCTGAGGGGTGTCACCCATGCCAGCAGAACTCAAAGTCGCCATCGTCGTAGCGGCGGTCCTCGTCATGGTGGGGATCACAACCTTCGCCCTAGTGCAGATATTCGGCCCGAGAGCAAGGCCCGAGAACGCGGTCCCTGCAAGAGAAATCCTGGAGCGCTTGAAGTCCGACCACTCGACTTGTCACAGCGCTCCGGCGATCTCCCATACGGTGGAGGAAGCGGACGATGATGATCGCATCGGCTGGATCCAATTCGTCGACGGATCATGGGCCGCTGTCGATGGGCACGGAAATCTCGGCGATGAGTTCACCATCCCGGTCGACGACCTGCCCGCACTGCACGCCGATGTTGTAATCGCCGTCGAACCGGCATCCGTCGTCGACATCGAGGTCGCCCAGTGAGGCCCCCGATCGCCGAAATGCCAGGCCCCCACACGTATCAGCCCGGCCCGCACGACGCCGGGGTCCGCCGCTATTTCGGTCTCGGCCAGTTCGCACTACTGAGCAACGCCACCTATCAGCAGCTCTGCAAGTGGCGGCACAGCGCTGTGACGTGGGTGCCCTCACCGGACGTCGTAGTTGGAGACCACCCAGGCTGGTCGCTTGCGTGCATTCGCTCCTGGTCGCAGGGCGGCCCGCCCTTCGCCCGGCCACGCACCGTCATGTTCGCCGACCAAGCCGCTATGAGAGCGCGCTACCACGGCATGCCGACTAACACCCTGTGGGCGTGCATCGGCGACGGCACCATTCCCCGCCCGGTGGTCTGGATCGACGACCGTCCCGGCTGGCTGTTGTGACGCCGTGTCCGTCACAACACCCGTCCCTGGCTATGCGTTGCCGGGGACGGTTCTGATCTTTCCGTGGGGTACGGGAGTAGTAGGTAATGGAGGATTCCATGGGATTCAACGCGATTTGGGCAGCCGTCACGGTTGTCGCCATCGGCGTCGCATTACTCGGCGGGCAGACGCTCATCACCGCGCCGGTCGCGCAGGCCGCTGGCGGTGTCTGCACCTTCGCCTTCAACAAGAACCCGTACGTGCTGCACGAGGCCGTCGTCGTGGGCGGAATAGTGGAATGCAATCCCGCCCCTATCGCGTTCCGCATCGAGTTGCAGCTGTGGCATCGGTCGGGCACCAGCAACCCACAGCCGAAGGGGGAACCCGCCGTTTCCACGCAAATCCCCAACCCGCACCTCAACGTCGCCGCGAACCACCGGTGAGGTCCTCACCAACCTCGGCTACGGCGTAACCGCCGCGCCCAGCACCGCTTCCCCGAATCTTGTGTCGGTCGTGGGTGCCGCACCTGTGGCGTCGCGGGCCGACAGCTAAGTGGGCGGTCGGGTGTTGGCTGTGCCCGACGAATTACGCATGTTCTCGGTGCACGGGTATACCCGTGCAACAGCCCCGGTGCTCGAGGACCGGGGCTGCCGCACGGGGTCAGGCGGCTCGCGCCGACCGTAAGCCCCAAGCATCGGCGAGGAGCCGATGGGATTCGAGGCGGTCCTCGTGGCGGTGGGTGACGCTGGTGACGAGGAGTTCATCGGCCCCGGTGACTCGTTGCAGGGCCTGCAGGCGTTCCACGACGGTGCCCGGGCCGCCGACGAACTGGGTGGCGATGCGGTCGTCGACCAGACGGCGCTGTTCCGCGGTCAGCGGGGTGGCGGTGTCGGGGTCGAGGAAGTCGGCCGCGCCGGTGCCGCTGCGGATGCTGTGTACCCAGTGGCCGTAGGTGGCGGCCAGATGCTGGGCGCGGGCGTCATCGGGGGCGACGACCACATCCGCGGAGATCACCACATAGGGCTCGGCGAGATCGGCCGAGGGCCGGAAGGCCGCTCGGTAGGCAGCCACCGCGTCGAGCGCGGTGCCGGGGGAGACGTGGTAGGCCGCGGCGAACGGGAGGCCGAGTTTGCCTGCCAGTTCGGCGCTTTCGCTGGCCGAACTGCCGAACAGCCACAGCTCGACCTGGGCGCCCTCGCCCGGGACCGCGTGCAGCGCAATGCCTTCGGTGCTCCGGTAGGTGCCGTTGAGGAGCGCCCGCACCTCATCGACCTGGTCCGGGAAGTCCAGTGCCTGTGCGCCCTGCTGTTGCAGTGCGCCGAGCGCGGCGATGAACCTCGACTTATCGGTGATCCGGCCCGGATCGAAGGGCGGCGGAACCACCACGCCGTCGCGGACCTCGGTGCGACCGGTCACGGTATCGACGACCGGATGACCGCCCTTCTGATGGGCGGTTTGTGCGCCGAATTGGGTGCGGCGATGTCCGGATCGGCCGAGGCCGAGATCGAGTCGGCCCGGATGGATGGCATCGATGGTGCCGAACGCCTCCACGATCGATGCCGAGGTGTGATGGCCGACCTGGACCGCCGCCGAGCCGACCCGAATGCGCGTGGTGGCCGCGGCGACCAGACCGATCAGCGTGATCGAGGACGAACTCGCCACCGAGACGAAATGATGTTCGGCCAGCCAATAGCGGTGGTAGCCCCACTGTTCGGCGTGCTGGGCCAGATCGATGGTGTTGCGCAGGGCCTGCTGCGCGGTCGATCCGGCGCTGATCGGGGCGAGGTCGAGGATGGAAAGGGGGATCGTCATGCGGACCGTCCTAGGCGCGGATGCTGTTCTCCCGCTTCGATGGCGACCCGCAGCCGGTTCTCGGCGGGGGCCAGCGGGCAGGTGGCGAAATCGGTGAAGGCGCACGGCAGATTGGCCGCTCGGTTGAAGTCGAGGCGTACGCTGCCGTCCGCATCGGGTGCTGCCACCGCGAGCGAGCGAGCCGCGGGATAGGTGGTGACGCCGCTGGTGGCGTCGGTGAACAGCACCCGCAGACCGGTCGGCGCACCGAAGGCGATGACGCGCTCGGTGGACGCGCCGATGGTGAATTCGATGGTGCCCGATGCGGTGTGGTGATGTTCGAGACCGTCGACGACGGCGCCGGTGGTGATCGTGCGCTCCTCGTCGAACGGTTCGAAGCGCCCCTCGACCACCCAGTGCGGGTCGGGGGCGTAGGTGGGAATGCCCTCGAAGCTCAGCAGCGTCGGCGCGGCCGGATCGTGCACGCGCACGGCGTAGCGGCCGGTGCGGCGGATCACCTCGAGCACCCGATGCTCGTGCAGCACGCTGAGTCCCGGCGCGCCCTCGACCGGTGCGATGATCTGCACGCCCGCGATACCGGTGCCTTCGAACTCCAGCCGGTCGGCGGGTTGGGCGGTGATGAACACCTTGTCGTCGGTGACCCACCAGGTGCCGGGCACATCCGGTAGGCGCTCGGGTTGGTCGGTGAGCCAATGCAATCCGGTCAGGCTCAGGAAGCCGAGCGGATCGCGCACCTGATCCTCCCTGGCGGTGTGCCAATGCGCCCATTCGGTTTCGAAAAGACTGGTGATGCTGGTCGTCATGACGCGCTGGCTCCTTCGAGTATGCGATTGCGATGGGGATGACGTAGGCCGAGGTGGTCGCGCAGGGTGGTGCCGGAGTATTCGGTCCGGAAACTGCCGCGCTCCTGCAACTCCGGAATGACGCGGTCGACGAATTCGTCGAGTCCGCCGGGGGTGAGGTGCGGGACGAGGATGAAGCCATCGCTGGCGTCGGCCTGCACATAGGTGTCGATCTGCTCGGCGACCGCGGCCGTGGTGCCGACGAACTGTTGCCGCGCGGTCACCTCGATGATCAGCTCGCGAATGCTGAGCTTGTCCGCCTCGGCCCTGGCCCGCCATTCCTCGGCGACCGCGCGCGGATCCTTGGCGTGCCGCACCCGGCCGCGGGTGATGGTCACATCGGCCTGCGGTTCGATATCGGGCAGCGGGCCGTCCGGGTCGTAGTCGGAAAGATCACGGCCCCAGACCTGTTCGAGGAAGGCGATGGCGGTCTGCGGGCCGACCTGCTGCAGGCGGATATGTCTGGCGCGCTCCTCGGCCTCGGTCGCGGTATCGCCGAGTACGAAGGTCGCGGCGGGCAGGATCTTCAATTCCTCCGGCGTGCGACCGTATTTCGCGAGTCGGCCCTTGATATCGGCGTAGAAGCGCTGTCCCGCTTCCAGGGAGCCGTATCCGGTGAAGATGGCGTCGGCGGTGGCGGCGCCGAATTCGCGACCGTCATCGGAATCGCCCGCCTGCAGTAGCACCGGATGTCCCTGCGGGCTCGGTGGCAGCGGGAATCGTCCGGCGATATCGAATTGGGTATTGCGGTAACGGGTTTGCGGGATCTCCCGGGCGAAGACGCCGGCGGTGCGGTCGACCACGAGTGCGTCGGTGGGCCAGCTGTCCCATAGTGCGCGCGTCGCCTCGATGACCTCGGCGGCCCTGCGGTAGCGCTGACTGTGCTCCAGATAGCCGCCGCGGCGGAAGTTTTCGCCGGTGAACGCGTCGGAGGAGGTGACGACATTCCAGGCGGCCCGGCCGCCGGAGAGGTGGTCGAGCGAGGCGAACTGCTTGGCCAGCTCGAACGGTTCGTTGTAGGTGCTGTTGATCGTGCCCGCCAGGCCGAGCTTGTCGGTGACCGCGGCCAGCGCGTTGAGCACGGTGAAGGTGTCCGGTCTGCCGACCACGTCGAGATCGTGGATGCGGCCGCGATGTTCGCGCAGCCGCAACCCCTCGGCGAGGAAGAAGAAATCGAACAGCCCGCGTTCGGCGGTTTTCGCCAGGTGCACAAAGGATTCGAAGTCGACCTGACTCTGGGACGCCGGATCGCTCCACACAGTCGTGTTGTTCACGCCGGGGAAATGGGCGCCCAGATGGACCGGCTTGCGGGGCTTTTCGGTCATGACGGCATTCCTTCCTCGACGGTGGTCACGGGCGGCGGGGCGGTCATGCCGGGGCTCCGTTTCGGGCGGCGTAGCGGCTGGCGGGGCGGGGCAGGCCGAGCCGGGTGCGCAGGGTTGGGCGGGGATCGGCACCCGTTCGGGCCGCGGGGGCGCCGATCCCGAGCAGGGGTGTGGCGCTGAGGTGCCCGAGGGTGGCGGGCGCGGCGAGGGGGCGAAGCACGACTCCGTCGGCGGCGTCCGCGACGGCGGAGAGCAATTCGCGCAGTGACTCCGCGGTACCGATATGCCGCAAGCGCGGCGTCGGGCCGGGTGGGGCCCACCGGTCGAGTTGCGCCAGCTCGGCCTGCGCCGCTGCCGCGGAGTCGGCGAGGTGAATATCGATGTCCAGCAACACGCGGACCGCATCCGGGTCGCGGTCGGCCGCGCGGATCGCGGTGCGCAGTGCGCTACGTCGCGCCTGTGCGCTGTCGAGATCTGTTGCGGCGATGCGGATCAAGTCGGCGTGGCGGGTGGCGATGGCACTGCCCGCGGCCGCGTCCGCGCGGATCGCGATGATCGGCTGGCCCTGGGGGGAGCGCGGAGTGATGGAGGGCCCCTTCACCGAGAAGTGCTCGCCGGTGAAGTCGATGTAGTGCAGTTTGTCGCGATCGATGAAGCGGCCGGTGGCGACGTCGCGGATCTCGGCGTCGTCCTCCCAGCTGTCCCACAGCCTGGTGACCACCTCGATCGCCTCATCGGCCTCCTGCCACAGCGAGGCGAGATCCTGGGCCGGCTTGCGCCCGAAGGCCGCCGCCTGTTCGGCGCCCTCGGACACGGTGACCTCCCAGCCTGCGCGGCCGAGAGCGGCGAAGTCCAGGCTCTGGATCGCCTTGGCCAGGTGGAAGGGTTCGGTGTGGGTGACCGGTGCCTGGGGGAGCAGACCGATGCGATGTGTGGCGGCGGCGACCCGCGCGCCGATCGCGATCGCGTCGAGTACACCGCGCGTCACCTCGTGGCCGCCGGGCTGCAGGGCGAAGGAATCGGGCAGGAATACCGCGTCGATACCGGCCTTTTCGGCGGCCGTGATCGCATCGACCCAGTAACCACCGGTGAACAGATCCTCGGCGCGGGAATCCGCGCGCCGCCACGACGCGGGATGTACGCCGGTTCCGTCGAGTTCGATGGCGAGGAAGAGCTCGGTCATCGGTACCGTCCTTTCCAGTCGGTGCCCAGCGCGGCAGCGGCTTCGTCGGCGCACGTCATCGGGCCGCCTCCGATGCGCAGGCGTGCGGTGTGGGAATGGCCGACAGCAGTTCACGGGTGTACTCGTGCTGTGGGTTGTCGAAAATATCGGCGGTGGAACCGGATTCGACGATGCGGCCGTGGCGCATCACCGCGACGCGGTCGCTGATGCGGCGCACCACGGCGAGGTCGTGGGAGATGAACAGATAGCTCAGTCCGAGTTCGGTTTGCAGACGGTCGAGCAGTTCCAGGATCTGGGCCTGCACCGAGGCATCGAGCGCGGAGACCGGTTCGTCGAGCACCAGCAGATCGGGGTGCAGGGCGAGGGCGCGGGCGATGGCGACGCGTTGGCGTTGTCCGCCGGATAGTTCCGCGGGGCGGCGCTGCGCGAAGTGCTCCGGCAGCGCGACCTGGTCGAGCAGTTCGCGGACCCGTGCCTGCCTGGCCGTGCGATCACCGACCGCATACGCCCGCAGTGGTTCCTCGATGATCGAGCCGATCCGCCAGCGCGGATCGAGCGAGCCGTAGGGATTCTGGTAGACCACCTGGAAGCGTTGGCGCAGCGCGCGCAGTCGCCCGCCCTTCACGGAGGTCAGATCGTGTCCGTCGAAGGTGACCGCACCGCTGTCGGGTTCGGTGAGCCGCAGGGCGATTCGCGCGGTGGTCGACTTGCCGGAGCCGGATTCGCCGACCAGCGAGAGGGTTTCGCCGCGCCCGAGTTCGAATCCGACGCCCGCGACCGCGGTCACCGCATCACCGGCCTGCGCGCGAAAGCGCTTGTGCACATCGCGAACCGTCAGCAGCGGTGGACCGGCACTGACCCGTGGTGTGCGGAAACCGTCGAACGGAGCCAGGCTGGGCGAGGCCGCGAGCAGCCGTTTCGTATACGGATGCCTGGGTTCGGCGAGCACCGTCGCCGTCGGACCGGTTTCGACGATCTCCCCGCCGCTGAGTACCACGAGGCGATCGGCCCGTTCGGCGGCGATCGCGAGATCGTGGGTGATCAGCAGCACCGCGGTGCCCCTGGCCGCGGTCTGGGCGGCGAGTTTGTCCAGCACCCGCCGCGCCACCGTGGCGTCGAGCGCGCTGGTCGGCTCATCGGCGATGACCAACTCCGGTCCGGCGATCAGCGCCGCCGCGATCAGTACCCGTTGCCGCTGGCCGCCGGACAATTCGTGCGGATACTGCACGGCCCGCAATTCCGGTCGGTCCAGTCCGGCCTCGGCGAGCAGTTCGACTGCCTGCGCGGCCGCGTCGCGCCGATCGGCCAGCCCGTGGACCAGCAGCGATTCGGCGACCTGATCACCCACGCGGCGCACCGGATTGAGTGAGAGCCCGGGATCCTGGGGCACGAATCCGATACGGGCACCGCGAATGCGCCGCAGCGCGCGCTCGGATCCGGTGTCCACCTTTTCCCCGTCGAAAGTGATGGTCCCGCCGGTGATCTCGGCATTCGGCCCGAGCAGACCGATCACCGATTGGGCGAGCGTCGACTTGCCGGAACCGGATTCGCCGACCAGCGCCACGACCTCGCCGCGGGCAACGGTGAGGGAAACGTCGGCCAGTGCGGTGACGGCGCCGCTGTCGGAGCGATAGCGAACGTACAGGCCCTCGATGCCGAGTAAGGCCGTCCGAGAGTCCGTGGTGGTATCCGCTCGGTCCGCGACCTCGGCGGCTGTGCTGCGCTCACTCATGCGCGGTGACTCCTTCCTACGGCGCGGCCGAGGCGTTGGGCCGAGACAACGACGGCGATGATCACCAGGCCGGGCAGGGTGGTCAGCCACCAGGCGGTGGCGAGGAAGTTGCGGCCCTCGGAGATCAGCGAGCCCCATTCGGGTGTCGGCGGTTTCGCGCCGTAGCCGAGGAAGCTCAGTGCGGACACGGCCAGCACCGCCATGCCGAATTCGACCGCGGCCAGGGCGAGGACGGGCTGATAGGAGTTCGGCAGGACGTGGCGGGCGAGCACCGTGTACCAGCGAACGCCGCAGGCGTGTGCGGCCTCAACATAGGGTGCCTGGCGCACGCGCAGCACCTCCGAACGCATCACCCTGGCGAAGTTGGCGATCAGCGAAACACCCACCGCGACGGCCACATTCCGAGTGCCGAAGCCGAGCGCGGTGACCAGGGCGAGCGATAGCAACAGCGACGGTATCGACAGCAGCACATCGACGAATCGCATGATGACGGTGTCGACGATGCCGCCGATCGACCCGGACAGCAGCCCGAGAATCGAGCCGGCGACCAGTGCGATGGCGACCGCCGAGAGGGTGGCGGTGAGCGAGAGTCCTGCGCCGTGCACCATCCGGGTGTACAGATCGCGCCCGAGATTGTCGGTGCCGAACCAGTGCTCGGCACTGGGCCCGTGGAATTTCTGTGCGGGTACGCCGGTCAGCGGGTCACCGCTGGCGAATACCGAAGGGAACAGCGCCCAACCGAGTGCCAGCGTTGCGACGGCACCGGACAGCACGACTACGGCATTGCCGCGCAGCGACTTCCACCGCGGCAAAGGCCGCCGTAGCCCCGGTAGCGCGACGCGCCTCGGCTCATCGAGTACGTCAACGATGATCGGCCACCTGATGTCGAAGGTCGGCGGGCTGCCACCAGTCGAGCGCGAGGAGTACGGTGCCATGGCGCACTGCGGTGGTTCGGTCGCGCGGCACGTGGCGAACGGATGCCTCAGGCATGCACGACCACCTCCTGCGCGGTATCGATATCGGCGGCCTCGGAATCGGTTGTCACACTGCGCGAGCGTCCGGCTATGCGCGGATCGAGTAGCGGATACAGCAGGTCCACCGCCAGATTCACGGTGACGAATACGGTCGAGGTGAGCAGCACGATGCCCTGCACGACCGGAATGTCCTGGGCGAGTACCGAGGTCTGGGTGAGCCGCCCGACGCCCTGGCGGGCGAAGACGGTCTCGACCACTACCGAACCGGCGAGCATATTGCCGACCAGCACCCCGGCGATGGTGAAGGTGGGCACGCTGGCGGGCCGCAGCACGTGTTTGCGCAGCACCCAGGCGCGCGAACCGCCCTTGGCCAGCGCCACATCGACGAACGGCTGTCGCCAGGTCGATTCGAGTCCGGCCGTCAGCACCTGCGCGATGACCGCGCCGATCGGGATCGCGAGGGTCAGCGCGGGCAGCACCGTGCCCTTGAACCCGTGACCGCCGAATGCCGGGGCGAGGTGCCAGCGGAACGAGAACAGCTGCAGCAAGAGCAGTCCTGTCCAGAATGTCGGCACCGAAACCCCGAGCGAGGGGACCGAACTCAGCGCGTTGCGCAACCACGGGCGACGGGTGTAGGTCGCCGCGAAGGCCAGGCCGACCCCGCCGATCACGGCGAAGAACAGGGCGAGCCCGGCCAATCCGAGGGTATTGGGCACCGCATCACCGAGGGCGCGGGTCACCGGCTGGCCGGTGCTGATGGAGTGGCCGAGGTCGCCGGTCGCCGCATTCGTCAGCGCGGTCCAGTACTGCTCCCACAGTGGGCGATCCAGTCCATAGCGCGCCTGCAGTTCGGCGATCGCGGCCTTATCGATCGGGGTGCCGGCACCCGCACCGTCGGCCGCAATGGAGACCGGATCGGCGGGCAGCAGGTACAGCACCACGAACGAGATGGTGAAGGCCGCCCACAGCACCCATATCGCCTGCAGTACCCGCACGATCACATACCGAGCCATGACTACCGCCCGCTCAACCAGGTATCGAAGAACTGCAGCCGGGCCGAGGCCTCGAACTTCAGATCCCGCACGCTCTGCGCCGCGCCGATGGCCTGGGACAGTTCGACCGTCGGAATCCACAGCCCCGCGTCGAGCACCGCCTGTTGCGCGGTGCGGATCAGTGCGGTGCGGGCGGCGGCATCCGAGGCGCTGAGCTGACCGTCGAGCACGTCGTCCAGCGCCGGGATGCGTTCGCGGGCATTGAGATTGCGGCCGTCGACGCTGAAGGAGGTGCGCAGGATGTCACCGTCGGCGCGGGTGGTGTTGTAGTAGGTGGTGTCGAAATCCTTGGTGTTCTGTCGGGCCGTGCTCTCCGGGCCCGACACCAGATCCAGCTTCAGCTCGACACCGATCTGGCGCAGCTGCTGCTGCACCAGCTCCAGAATCGACTGGTTGCCCGCGAACACCTGACTGAACAGCACCGAGAAGGACAGGCGTTCACCATTTTTCGTGCGAATGCCGTCACCGCCGGGTGTCCAGCCCGCCTGGTCCAGGATGCCGCGCGCCTTGGCCGGGTCATAGGCCAGCCGCGCCGAAAGATCCTGGTAGCCGGGCGTGCTGCTGGCCAGTGTGCTGGTGGCGGGTTTGAACTGCGGGCCGAGTACGGTGTCCACCAGTTGTTTCCGGTCGATCGCTGGCAGCAGTGCCTGGCGCACCGCGGCATCGCGCAGCGGGCCCCTGGTCACATTGGTCTGGAAGCCGAATGGCACACCGGGATTCGCGGTGCTCAGCACCCGACCGCTCGCGGCCTCGATCTGCGGCGCGTCCTGCGGCAGCGCATCGCTGACCGCGTCGAGCTGGCCCGAGATGAGACTGCCGGTGCGGACACCGGATTCGGGCACGACCGTGAATTCGATCTTGTCGAGGTAGGCCTCGCCCTGATGGGCGAAGACCGCCGAACCCCAGTTGTACCCGCCGCGTTTGGCCAGGGTCGCCGAGGCATCCTGCCGCCAGGACGCATAGGTGAACGGGCCGCTGCCGATATTGTCGCCCAGGCAGCGCTGATCGGCGGGTTTGGCGGTGGTGGCATCGCCTTGAATGCCGAGTTGAGCCGTCGAGGACGCCTGCAGGAACTGGGCATTGGGCTTGCTGAACTCGACCCGGGCCGTCAGCTTGTCGACCGCGGTCGTGCCGAGGTAGTTGGTGAGATAGCTGGAGCCGAGCGGCGTCTTCGCCGCGCCCAGCTTGATCACCGAATCGAAGGTGTTGCGCACCGAATCCGCGGTGAGCGGTGTGCCATCGCTGAAGGTGATGCCGTCGACCAGGTGGAAAGTGAATACCTTGGCATCGGCTGAGATCTCCCAGCTCTTGGCCAGCCAGGGCTTGATCTCACCGGTCTTGGGATCCTGATCGGTCAGCGAATCCACGATCTGACGGGTCACGTAGAGCGTCTGGTTGGTGCCGGCCTGTGCCGGATCCGAGCAGGTCGGCGCCTGGGAGAGGCCATAACGCAAGGTCCCGCCCGGCTTCGGCGGGCCCGCGTCAGCGCCGCCCGAGGCCGAATCAGTGCCGCAGGCGGCCAGACTCGCGGCCGCGGTGACAGCGGCGGCCACGGCCGCGATGCGATGGCGGGGACGGATCACTGTGGTACTCCAGATGTTTCGGTGCGGACGAGTTCGCCGCGGGAATCGATGTCGTATTCGGTGCTGGGACGCCCGGCACCACGGCTGTTTGCGGCGGCGTCGCGGTTGCCGGCCAGCGGCCTACTGCGAATGCGGCGGCGCAGTTCCGGCGCCACCTCGGCCTGGAAGAGTTCGAGACCGTCGCGATGTTCGGCCTCGGTGCGGCCGTCGCGCTCGGCGGATAGATGGATCACCTCGTGCCCGAAGGCCTCGTGCTGGCGGCCCACCTTGTCGATCACCTGCTCGGGACTGCCGACCAATGCCGAACTGCGTGCCACGAAATCGTCGAGGGTCTCGAAGACGATCGGCAGGCCGAGCTTGCGCGCCAGCGCCAGCCGCGCCTCGAAGATCGGCCGGTACCCGTCGAGGGCCTGCTGGGACGTGCGTGCCACGTGGAATCCGGCGGTACCCGCGCCGACCAGGGCCTCGGCCGGGTCATGCCCGTAGTGCTCCCAACGCTCCCGATAGTGGCGCACCAGTTCGGCATACGGTTCGATCGGATTGGTGACATTGGCCGAGAACAGTGGATCACCGTGGCGCGCGGCGAGTTCCACCGAATCGCGGCTGGTCGCGCTGCCGTGCCAGATCCGGATGCGCGGCTGCCACGGCCGCGGCAGGGCCTTGGCCTCGACCAATTCCGGACGGAACCGACCCGACCAGGTCACGCTGTCGCTGTCCCATAGCGCCCGAAACAGTTCGTAGCCTTCGCGATTGCGATCCCACTGGTCCTCGGTGGTGACGTGGTACAGCTTCGCCTGTGCCGCGCCATTGCCCTTGCCGATGATCAGTTCGAGGCGGCCGCCGCAGAGGTTGTCCAGAGTCGAGTAGTCCTCGAACGCGCGCACCGGATCCAGCAGACTCAGCGTGGTGACGGCGGTGAACAGGCTGATCCGGGAGGTGACCGCCGCGATATGGGACAGGATCACCGGCGGCGCGGCCGAGAGGAACGGATCCTCGTGCCGCTCACCGACGGCGAACCCGTCGTAGCCGAGTTCCTCGGCGAGACGAGCCTGGTCGATGACATCGGTGAGTCGCTGCCTGGTCCCCGGCAGCCGTCCGGTGCTCGGGTCGGGCACCCGGGTGACGAGGGTGAACAACAGGAATTTCATGTGCGATCACGACTTCTTCGGTAGGCCGGGCGGATTGATCCGCGAGCTCGGCACGGTCTCGGTCTTCAGCCCCCACCGGTCGATGACCTGCTGGTAGGTGCCGGTCTGGATGGCGTTGTTGATGGCCTTGTTGATGGCGCCGATCAGACCGTTGTCCTTCTTGGTGAGCACACCGATTTCGCCCTGCAGCGTGTCACCGGCGCCGGAGAAGGTCGCGACGATCTTGGTCTGGTTCGCGGTGGTGCTGTGATAGATCGCGGACGGATTGGGGCCGATGTAGCCGTCGAGGCGCTGTGAGGCCAGCGCCAGGTAGTAGTCGGTGATCTGCTGGAAGTAGGCGATATCGATCGCGGGCAGGCCCTCGGCGACGTTCTGCTCGTTCCACTTGACCAGCAGCTGTTCCTGATTGGTGCCGCTGCCGACGCCGATCCGCTTGCCCGCCAGGCTCTTGCGATCCTTGTAGTCGAGCGTGCTCTGCTTGGGGATCTCCAATGCGACGGTGTCGTTGCGATAGGTGGCGAAGTCGTATTTCTCCTTGCGCTCCTCGGTCACGGTGACGTTGGAGATGAACACATCCGCCTCGCCGGAGTCGACCCGCACGAAGTTCTGCGACCAATCGGCCACCTGCGCAACGAGTTTCAGGCCGAGAACGTCGGCGATCAGTGCGGCGAAATCGACCTCGGACCCGACGATGGTCTTATCGTCGGTGGCGTAGAACCGCAGCGGGGGTGCGGCGCCGCCCGATCCGGTGACCACCAGCGTGCCGCGGTCGCGAATGGCCTGCGGCAGTTCGGCGGCGATGGCATCGACCTTGGGCGCGTGGATCCGGCCGGACTGGCCGGGGGACAGATCGAAGGTGATCGAACCGGCGGGCTGCGCGGAGTTTTCCGCATCGGGGTCGGTGCCGCAGCCGGTGGCCAGCAACGCGACCGTGGCGGCCAGGCCGACCAGGGCGGAGAGCTTCATTGAATACCTGTTCATCGGGAGCGCGCACCGCGCTCAGCGGACTCGGGACAGAAATGCGCGGGTGCGCGGATGCTGAGGGTTATCGAGTACGGCGGCGGGCGGCCCCTGCTCGACGATTACGCCGCCGTCGAGAAAGACGACGGTGTCGGCCACCTCACGGGCGAAACCGATTTCGTGGGTGACGATCACCAGCGCGGTGCCGCCGTCGGCGAGATCGCGGATCACGTCCAGGACTTCGCCGACGAGTTCCGGATCCAGTGCCGAGGTCGGTTCGTCGAACAGGATCACCGGCGGTCGCAGCGCCAATGCCCTGGCAATGGCGACCCGCTGCTGCTGTCCGCCGGACAGCCGCCGCGGATAGGCGTCGGCCAGTTCGCCGATGCCGACACGGTCCAGCAGTTGCTCGGCCTCGCGCTCGATTTCCCGGCGCGGGCGACCCTGTGCGGAAATCGGTGCGAGCGTGACATTGTCGAGCACCGTCAGATGCGGGAACAGGTTGAACTGCTGGAAGACGAAGCCGATATGCGAGCGCTGCTTGCGCACCTCGCGATCCGACAGCGCGTGCAACTTATTGCGGCGCAGCCGATATCCGATCAGCTCGCCGTCGATGTGCACGGTGCCCGCGTCCAGCGACTCCAGATGGTTGATCACCCGCAGCAGCGTCGACTTGCCGGAGCCGGACGGGCCGATCACGGTGACCACCTCGCCCGCATGGACCGTCAGATCGATGCCGCGCAGCACCTCGGTGGTGCCGTAGGACTTTCGCACGCCGCGAACCGCTACCGCGGCGGCGTGGTCGACGGTGATGCCGACCGTCTCGGTGACCGGCGCGCTCATCGGGTGGCTCCGCGCGGTGCGGCGGAACCGCTTTCGGCGATTTCGCGCAGCTTGTGCCACACCTGCTGGATCGGAGTCGGTGGCGGTGTGCGGTGCGCGCCCTTGGCGTAGTGCCGTTCGATGTAGTACTGCGCCACCGAGGCAATCGTGGTCAGCACGATGTACCAGACCGTCGCGACCATGAGCAGCGGCACCACCCGGCCATTGCGTCCGTAGATCACCTGGACCTGGTAGAACAGTTCCGCGATCGCCATTACCGAGACGATCGAGGTGCCCTTGAACAGGCTGATCACCTCATTGGTCGCATTCGGCAGGATCGAGCGCATCGCCTGCGGGACGATGACGGTGCGGAACTGTCGCAGCCGCGGAATCCCGAGCGCGGCGGCGGCTTCCAGCTGTCCGGGATCGACCGAGATGAACCCGGCCCGGATGATCTCGGCCGAATACGCGGCCTGATGCAACGCGAGGCCGATGACCGCCGCGGTGAACCCGCTGATCACCCCGTTCACCTCGAAGGTGAGAAATCCGGGGCCGAACGGGATGCCGAGCGACAGCGTTTTGTAGAGGTAGGCGATGTTGAACCAGAACAGCAGCTGCACGATCAGCGGAATCGAGCGGAACGCCCAGATATAGACCCACGAAATCACGCGCAGCACCGGATTGTTCGACAACCGGGCGATTGCCAGTGCGGTGCCGATCAGGAATCCGAGTGTCGTACCCCACAGGGTCAGCTCCAGGGTGACCTTCAGCGCCGATAGCACCGACTTCGCGGTGAAGTACTTGGCGAAGGTCGACCAATCCCAGCCCGGATTGGTGACCAGTCCATGGATGAACTGCGCGAGCAGTACCAGCGCGATGGCGCCGATCACCCAGCGCCACGGATGCCAGGTCCTGGCGATCGGCGGTGCGCCGGTGGTGGTTACGGCAGCGCCGGGTGCACCCGATGCCCTGGCATCGGATGTGTGGGCACCCGGTATCGGAACATCCGACAGGGCATCGGATGCGACGGACGCGCTCATGATTTCGGTTCCTCCATCGTTCCCGGCGGAAGCACCCGCACCCGGTGACCGGGGGGTTGCTGCGACGTCGATGAGCCAGGTCTCTCGGTCGCTCTGGATGGTGTGTCCGACGCCGAGCACGGGTCGGTCGGTCTAGCCGAAATATCATGCGAAGCAGGCGAAGTCCGGCACAAGGGTACGAATCAGCGTGAGCGCAGACCTTGTCCGAACGGTCGTGAACAGGGATTATCGACCGGGTCGTGCGATGGATCGCGAGGCTTCGGGTGTGGTCCGTCCGGCGTATTTCGCCTAAATGTGGACCCGGCGTTCCGTCGTGACGGTCGGGTGGGGTGCGCGACGCGACGGCGTTGCCGGTCGAAATCAACCCGGTTCCGGTGGTTTGCTGGAGTACTCTCTGACCTCATTCGTGCCCGACGATGAGGAGGTTCATGTGACCCTGCTGCGCCGTCTGACCACGCTTACCGCGATCGCGACCGGTGCGGCCGCGCTGACGCTCGCCGCCCCCGGCCTCGCCGCCGCGATACCGGCGCCGATACCCGGACCCGCAATCCCGGCGGCGACCGCGCCGTCCGTCCAAGCCGCACCCGGAGACGCGTTCGGTGCCTACCAAACCACCGTCGAGGCGCTGCGCGCCTTGGGCATCGACCCGTTCCTGTATCCGGCAGCCGCGGCGTTGTGCTCCAGCGGCAACTCCCTCGGCCTGGTCCCCGCCGTCGCGGGTGCTGTCCCCGGGCCGTGGCCCAAGACCACCGTGGCCATTCCGGGACTGGACCTGTCCGCGGTCAAGACGGGCCAAACCCTGTTCACCTTCATGCCCTACGGCGTAGCCCCGGACAGCTCGAATGTCTCCGGCATGAACGTCGCCTGGCTGAACCTGGCCAATGGCCGCAGCGGCGTCACCGCCATGGGCCCGCTCTCCGACGTCGTCCGAACCATGGTGCCCGCCGAAATCCCCGCCGAAATACGACCACTCGCCGAACGCGCCGTCGAGAACTTCTTCGCCACCTTCCCCACCGGCGGCATCCGCGCCGTCCCCGTCGAGACCGGTTCCGGCACCGTCCTGGCCGCGGTGTTCGGCACCGTCGACAACGCCGGCAAGCCCTGCTTCTTCCTTCCGACCGTCGGCATCACCTCGGTGCGCTGAGCCCGGCGAGCGTCCGAGAGCGCCGGGCCTCGTTCGGGGCCGGGCCGCCGGATCCCGGCCCGGATATCGCGCCAGCTGGTTTCGGGCGTGCGGTTGCCTGATGTCGAGGTCGATCAGGATCTGGTGGAACTGATGGCAGGGTCGTCGGGCATTGCCGCCATGGATTCGGCCTGATCGCGGTCAGTGGGTCGTGTCGAGGTGGCGAGACTTCCAGGTCAAGGTGTTCGCGCGATGGGCTCGGCGCGAGCGGGACCACAGGCGTAGATAAGCGGCGATGGAGACCGGGTGTGCCAGGGCGGCAAGGATATCGGCACCGGTCAGGGGGCCGCTTTCCAATGAGCGGGCGAGTAAGCGGCCGGTGACCGCGGCGGTGTAGCCGAGAAGACCGGTGGCGCGCAGCCGGCCGCGACCGGCGACGGCGGCCAGCGGCGGTATCCAATAGGCCAGTGCCGCAATGGCTCCCACGGCCGCGCCGCCGACGGTCGTGCCGCCGTAGGCCGACCACAGCCAGCGGGTATAGCCCGCCTCGAGTTCGGTCGCGTCCCCGTACATTCGGGTGCGCGCGGCACGACCTGCCGAGACCACTGCGGTGCGGCGACCGGAACGGCGCAGGGCGCGAGCGATATCCAGATCCTCGGTGGGGCTGGCGGCCACCGCCGCGTGACCACCGATGGCGTAATAGGCGGTGGCATCGAAGACGAGGAATTGGCCGCAGGCGACCGCTGTCGACGGTCTGCGGCTGCGATTGGCGATCTCGATCGGCAGGCTCGCCGCCCACGACCAGCACAGCAGTGGCTGTACCAGTGCCTCGGCAACCGATTCGGCAACCTGGTACGGCCAAGGCGATAACAATGCGGCCCGGCTCCGCCGCAATTCGGCGACCGCCGCGGCGATCGCGCGCGGGGCCAGCCGCACATCGGCATCGAGGAAGATCAGCACCGCCGCATCCGCCAGCTCGGCCAGCCGGGCACAGGCCGCGGCCTTCCCGGTCCAACCCGGTGCGGGTTCGGCCTCGGATCGGATCACCGTGAATCGCCGATCACGCGCGATCGCCTCCGCCGCCGCCGCTTCGGTCCCGTCGCTGGACGCGTCATCGAGAATCAGCACCCGCAGCCGGGGCACCCCCACCTGAACCCGCAGATCATCGATCAGCTCGGGCAGTCGCCGCGCCTCGTCGCGCGCCGGAATACAGATCGTCACGGGTTCGAGAACCGGCGTCGGCACAACCGGCAGCCTGCGCACCGTCGCCCGATTGAACAGCGCGATCCCACAACCGATCAGCGCGACTGCCGCACCATACGGCGTCGCGATCGCCAAGCCCGCCTGCAGCGCCTTCGCTCTCGTCACGGCATCGCTGCCAAGGCGCGTCGAATGACGCCGTCGTCGGGCCGATTATGCGCGCGCCACGTACTCGCGTTTCGTATCGACGCGATCCAGGCGTCCGGCGGCGTCATGATTCTCGCCCCGTGTGCCCTGGCCACGGTCACAATCGTGCCGCCGTGGCGCTCAGGATCGACGGGGTGTTGGCCGTTGCGCATCGAAACAATTGGGGTGCGGGGTGGAGAATCAGCGGCGTACGAGCGAACGCCAGAGGCTGCTCATGGAGAAGCTGAATTCGGGGGCGCCGGGGGGCGCGGGGTTTCGGTTCATGTAGGCGATGGCGGCGACAATGGCGGCCACGGCGAGGGTGATGCCGCCGACGATGCCGGCCCAGCCCGCGAAGGAGCGGGTATTCGGGTCGGCGTAGCTGACTTCGGCGCGCAGCGTGGAGACATCGCCGGGCGGGAGTTTCCAGGAGACGGTGGAGTCGTCCTCGCGGTTGCCATTGGTTTTGGCGACGCGGGCCGGGAAGGCCACCGTGAACTGCACGTCCGAGCCGTGCGGCGGAACGGATTTCAGGTCGACTCGGCCGTTGAGGCTGACCAGGTCGCCGGTGCGTTGGAACGACAGATTGAACATGCCCTGGGTCTGGTCGGAGAGTCCGCCGAGCTGGCCGACCTCGCCGAAGGACAGATCCTCGAAGAACACCTTGCTGCCGACGTAGCCGTCCTGGCTGTACGGCTCGACCCGTACCTTGGCAGCCAGCGAATCGGGCGCCTTGAGCTGCGGGCCCTTGTCATTGGCGTCCGCGGGCACGACCGCGGCCACGATCCGACCGGAGACCCGGTCATTGGACGACACACCCATCGAAACCTGCACCCGTAAGCAGCCCGCGAGCATGGGCACCAGCATTGCGGCCAGCAGTACTGCCGCCGCTACCCGCACCCCGGGCCGGGGCGAACGTAGAACCGGGGCATCGGGGATCGCGGTGAGAGGACTCGGCTGCACGGCTCACATCGTGCCAGGCCCACGCCTCGGATTGCCACGCGACGGGCGGAACGCGCGTCGGCCGCAGCTTCCGACCCAGGCCGTGCGCACCGTTTCGTTCCCCCGAGCCCTGATCAACCGCACCAGCAGCGGCACACCGAGCACTCCCGACCCGACACATCCGTACCATGCCGAATACGGCAGATCGAGGAACACCGCATGCGCGAGCGTCGAGCCGAGCCACATCCACAGAAATACCGCGACCGGCACCAGCACCTCGGTCGGAATCGGAATCCTGCGTCCCGTGCCCACAGTGCGTGTCCCCGCCCCGCGATCCAAGGCGGTCATCAGCCCCGCCATTACCAGCGCCACCGCGAACCAACCCAGATAGTTCGTATAGGGAATCTCATCGAGTCCGGGCAAACCCCAACCGGTGGCACACCAACTCCACTGACCATCCGCCACCATCTGCGGATCCAGGAACAGATCCCACCCCACCGCGCCGACCGCCGTCAGCGCAATCCGCCCGGCCGTCCGCCTTGTCAGCAGCCCGGCCACGACCCACACCGGGTACAGCCCGCCGGTCCAGGCCAGCGCGACCACCAATGGCACACCTGCCACCGCTGGCCCCAACCTGCCGACGGCGTAGTCATAGCAACCGAAGGGGAATCCTGACGCGGTACCGATGATCTCGGCGAGCAGTCCGAGCCCGGAGACGATCGCCAGAAGTCCCGTGGCATATCGAAACCCGCGCGTCGCGGCCGCGTGCACCAATGCCGTCCCCGCTGAAAGCAGTACGACCACCACGGTCACCCGATCGCGAGCGACACCCGAGGACAGCGGATAACCGATCTGCACGAGCACCAGCAGCACCGCGAAACCCGCAGGCACAATCAGTCGTGGCGTCCATTGCCAGGACGCCCGCAAACGCGGCATCCGGAGCGCACCGGGCCGGTTCTCGTCGAAGCGGCACCCACCAGAATCCGCGCCGGAGACCCGGTGGGTGATCTCCAGATCCGCCGGGCCGGGCACCTGCACTTCGGGACGCTCGATCGGCTCCGGTTCGCGGGACTCGGTCATCGCCTGCGCAGCAAGGGAAGCCGGTTACGGCGTCGATCATGCAGCACCAACCGCGCCGCACTGCGTCCACTGGCTCCGGACACCCCACCACCCGGATGCGTAGAGGCCCCGGTCAGATACAACCCTGGCGCCCCTGGCACCCGCTGCCCGGACAGCTCCGGCAGCGGCCGCCACAGCATCATCTGATCCAGGGACATCTCCACGTGCATCACATTCCCGCCCCGCAGCCCGAGTTCGCGCTCCAGATCGACGGGCGTCTGCACATGCCGCCGCAGCACACTCGCCGCGAAACCCGGTGCGTAGGAATCGACTTCGGCGATAATCCGATCGGCCTCCGGCTCGGCGTGCACGGCCCAGTCGCTCCCGTCGGCCAGCTCGTAGGGATGCCACTGCGCCCAGAGCGAGAGCTGATGTTCACCGGCGGGGGCGATGCTCGGGTCCAGCGCGCTGAAGCTCATCGCGAGTACCACCGGGCGCGGCGGCAGATCCCCGGCCGACGCCGCACCGTGCGCCCGGCGCAGCTGTCGCCGATCCGATACGAGAAACTGCAGGCCGTTGGCGGATTCGGCGGTCGCGCTTCCGGGATAGCGCGGCAGCGCGCTGGTCGCGAGTCGCACGACCATGCCGATGCCCGGACCGACCCGGATCCGCCGTTGCCAATCGTCGAGCACCGCACCGTCGAATCCGCCGTCGCGCAGCAGATCCAGCGTGGTCAGCACGTGCGTGCCCGCGATCACGGTGTCCGCGTCCAGATTTCGGCCCGAGGCGGTCGAAACCCGCCAACCCGTACCGACCTGGCGCAGGGCGGTGACCGCATCGCCGCTCGACACCACGCCACCGTCGGCACGCAACCGCGCGACCAATGCCGCTGTCAGCGCCCCACTTCCGCCCACGGCCCGGCCCGGCGGCAGCGTATGCATCAGCGCGGCGAATCCGACCATCGGCGCGGTCCCCGGTTCCGACATCGGCGGCCCGGACTGCGCCCCGAACCAGGCCAGCGACGCCTTGAGCCGCTCGTCGTCGAAATAGGCGTCCAGCAGCGCATCCCCGGTCTGCAGAAACTCCCGCGACAGCGCACTCCCGCCGTCGCGCGCGTCGAGCCCCCAGAACGAGCGCAGCAGCCTGCCCGGCGTCGGCGTGCCGGCGAATGCGCGCATTACCCGCGCCGAGCGCGGTCCCCAGATCTCGACGAAACGCCGATACGCCGCCGCGTCTCGCGCACCGCAGACTTCCGCGATTCCCGCGCAGGTGCGATCGAGATCGCGATGAAATACGATCGGCGCGCCGCCATCCGGTCCGCCGGGCGTGAAACCCCAAGGATCACAGTCGATATAACGCAGCCCGAAGCGCGACAGCCGCAATTCCTCGATGATCCCGGTATGGCGCACCATGATGTGCGCCGACGAGCCGCGATCGACCAGATGGCCGGGAAAGCGTTCGACCGTCGATACCGCGCCGCCGAGCACCTCGTCGCGTTCGAGCACCGTCACCTGCTCACCGGCGCGCGCCAGATAGCACGCGGCGACGAGTGCGTTGTGGCCCGAGCCGACGACTACGACGGTCACAGCTGCGCCTCGCTGGCGCTCGGCTCCGCTGCGACCGTTGGTGCTGTGTCCTTGGTGCCCTCGCTACGCTCGGTCACAGCTGCGCCTCGCTGGCGCTCGGCTCCGCTGCGACCGTTGGTGCTGTGTCCTTGGTGCCCTCGCTACGCTCGGTCACAGCTGCGCCTCGCTAGCGCTCGGCTCCGCTGCGACCGTTGGTGCGGTGTCTTCGGTCACAAGGGCAGCCGCCGCCCCAGGATCGCGAACGGCCTGGTATCACCCGCGAAGACGAAATTCCGGATCACATCGGTGAATCCGAGTCGCCGATACAGCCGCCACGCGCGATTGGCCTCGCGCGCCACCTCCGGTGTGGACAGCAGTACCGCGCTCTCGGTGCGGTTCGCGAGCAGTCGCGTCAGCAGCGCACCACCGATGCCCCGGCCCTGCGCCGAGGGATGCACATGCAGTTCGGTCAATTCGAAATAGTCCGAAAGCAGTTCGCGCGCAGAGTGTTCCGGCCAGCCCGAGCGCCGCATTCCGCTGTGCACCTGCTGATGCCACCACTGGTGGGCCGCGCCGTGATAGCCGTAGGCGATGGCCACGATCGGCGCGGTCCGCAGGTCGATCTGTCCGGAATCATCGGGGACGACGGCGGCGACGGCCTGCCAGCCGGGCCGGGTGGTGTGTTCGGTCCACATCGGCGCGCGATGGTGTTCGGTGCCATGCGGATATTCCATCGCCGCGACGTACACCGCCAGCGCATCGTGCAGCCGGGAGCGTAGCGCCGTGATCGGGAGATCGATGACGACGGGTGCGTTGGCGGGGGTGTGTTTGGGCTTGACGGCGGTCATGGCTCTCGTCGGTCCGCGGAAAGTTGTCGGTGGGTGTCCCTATATTCAATCTCAATTCAAACGTTCGAATACCTGTTCGATCCGCGCGGTGCTGGGAACTCGGCGTTCGCGCCCACGATAGGCCAGGTGAGCGGCGTTGAACGACTCTGAACGAACTCGGAGGGACGGCTGATGTCCGGTCGGATCGAACACCGGGGGCAACCCGGCAAGGCGGGCAAGCTGCTGCAGCGGGCGGACGGCCTGCTGATGCAGGCGGCGGGGGAGCGCGATCCGCGCGAACGTTTCCGGACCGCGTATCTCGCCGCATTGCGCGGTGCTGGTGCGGTGCTCGCGTATACCGGGGCGGACGCCGCGCCGCGGGCGCGTTCGCGCAACGCCTGGGTGCTGTTGCAGCGCGCCGCGCCCGAATTCGTCATGTGGGCCGACTACTTCAGTGCCCGTTCGGAGATCAGGGCGGCGCTGGAGGCGGGGTTGGATCGCAATATCGATGATCAGCAGGCCGACGAGTTCTATTCGCGGGTGGGCGCATTCCTGCACGACGTCGAAGATCTGCTGAACACCGGTGCTCGTTTGCGTCCCGCGCCGGGGTGGTCGGGCGGTATGACCGCTTAGTTATCGGCGAGTAGGTGGTACGGCACTGATCGAACTCGTATCATTGGTGGCAGATAGCCGACCTTGGCTATCTGTCGCCTACCCGGAGGCGACAGCCACGTCCTAGTGCCGGGGGAGGTACCGTGCCACTCTCCGAGCACGAGCAGCGCATGCTCGAACAGATCGAGAGCGCGCTCTATGCTGAGGATCCGAAGTTCGCGTCGTCCGTCCGCGGCGGACGCCTTCGCTCGACCTCGAGTCGCCGCAGACTCCAGGCCGCGGCCCTGTTCGCCCTTGGTCTGTTTCTACTGGTCGCTGGGATCGCCGCTCCGGTGAAGCTCGGCGACTTTCCGATCATCAGCCTGATCGGATTCATCGTGATGTTCGCCGCAGGCGTGCTGTTGCTGCTCGGCAGCTCCAAGGGCATGGCCAAGGGCGACCGGTCGGGCAATGCCCAATCCGGTGGCGCGAGCGGCGGATCGAGCGGACGTGGGCGACAGCGCAAGTCCGGTGGTTTCTCCGAACGCATGGAAGATCGGTTCCGGCGCCGCTTCGATCAGGAGTAGCGCGCTCGTAGCCGACATCTACATATCGAACGCGCCGCCGCACCGAAAAGGTGCGGCGGCGCGTTCTCATGCGTGAGCCACCCGGCTGCTGGATGATCCCCGCGGGCGGTTCCCCACAACGCCCCACGATCTTCCCCCACCATGCCCCATCGGCCACCCATGTGGCGGTCCATGATCGGCCGAAATGAGGTGCACCAGGGCGTTTGCTGGTTGTTGTCGGGCGATCGTCTCGTCGTGTGGCGCGTGTCGCCAGAACACGGAAAAAGTTCTCCACCACCGTGATAGCTGGGATGACCTGCGCAATCGACGACGCGGGGAGCCAGATCACCCTGAGTTTCGATTGAAAGTGGGGGAAAGTGGGGTAATGTGGAGCGCGCACTAGAGGAAGGGCATACATCCGAGGTGATCGTGCTCCCCGCGCGGCGGGGTTCATCCAGGAGGTAGCGGGATGTTTCTCGGTACCTACACACCTCGGTTGGATGACAAGGGGCGACTGACGTTGCCTGCGAAGTTTCGAGACGATCTGGCGGGAGGGTTGATGGTCACGAAGGGTCAGGACCACAGCCTTGCCGTATATCCCAAGGAAGAGTTCACCGCGCTCGCTCGGCGAGCCGCGGCGGCGTCTCGAAGTAATCCGCAGGCGCGCGCGTTCGTCCGGGCACTCGCGGCCGGAACGGATGAACAGCGTCCGGACGCCCAAGGCCGGATCGTGTTGTCGGCCGATCACCGTCGCTACGCAAACCTTTCGCGGGACTGCGTGGTGATCGGATCGGTCGACTTCCTCGAAATATGGGATAAGCAGGCGTGGGAGTCCTACCTCGCCGAGCACGAGGAGGACTACGCCGAAGCGAGAGACGAGTCGCTGGGCGGCATCTTCTAGCCCTGAGCGAACGAGTGCCACGCGGCCTCTGCCCGGACGCGCGGACCCTGACGTACTTCCCCGACGCCAGGTGCCGAGGCTCCGGTCAGAGACCCCGCGGCATTCGTATTTTCCAAAGCAGCTGTCTAACAAGACGACCCGTGAGCGGGCGTAACGAGTGACCCATCGGCACCGCTCGGTGCGCGACGACGCGAGGCACGATTCCGGGAGGACGAGGTGAACCGTGAACAGGACGGCCCTCGCCATGTTCCGGTTCTGCTCCAGCGGGCCGACGCGTTGCTCGGCCCGGCATTGTCCGAACCCGGCGCCGTCTATGTAGACGCGACACTGGGTTTGGGCGGCCACGCCGAACATTTTCTACGGACGTATTCGAACATGCGTCTCGTCGGACTCGACCGTGACACCCACGCGTTGGCGCTGGCGGGTGCACGACTGGCCCCGTTCGCGGATCGAATCACCTTGGTGCACATCCGATATGACGGAATCGCGGCTGCCCTGACGCAGGCCGGACTGCCGACCACCGGTTCGGTCAGCGCCATCCTGATGGATCTCGGTGTCTCCTCGATGCAGCTCGACGAGGCCGAGCGCGGATTCGCCTACTCCGTCGACGCGCCGCTGGATATGCGGATGGACCCGACCACCGGCATCACCGCCGCGGATGTGCTCAATACCTACAGCCACGGCGATTTGGCGCGCGTACTGAAAACCTATGGCGAGGAACGCTTCGCGGGCAAGATCGCCGCCGAGGTGGTGCGCCGTCGGCAGCAGAAGCCGTTCACCACCAGTGCCGAGCTCGTCGAATTGCTTTACGCGACAATTCCGGCCGCGACCCGGCGGACCGGCGGTCATCCGGCCAAGCGGACCTTCCAGGCGCTGCGGGTGGAGGTCAACGGCGAATTGGATTCGCTGCGGGCGGCATTGCCCGCCGCGCTCGACTCGCTGCGGGTCGGCGGCCGGATCGTGATCATGTCGTATCAGTCGCTCGAGGATCGGGTGGTCAAACAGGAGTTGTCGGCGCGCACCACGTCACGGACGCCGGTCGATCTGCCGGTCGAATTGCCCGGTATGGGACCGGAATTCAGGTTGCTGACCCGTGGGGCCGAGAAGGCGACGGAACAAGAGATCGAAGAGAACCCGAGGGCGGCTCCCGTGCGGATGCGCGCGGCGGAGCGAATCGAGGAGGGGACAGCATGAGCGTGCGCACGCGTACCGCCGAGGCGCCGGGCCGGATCGCCCGCCGGGTTCAGGCCGCGGAGCGGGTGAAATCGGGTGCCGCACAACGCGCCTACGCCAAGCGCCGGATGCGTGCGGAACACTCGGAGGATCACCAGGACCTGCCGAAGCAGCGCGCCTCGGCGATGGCTGCGCGAATTCCGTTCGTGGCGGCCATCATTGCGATGCTCGGCTGCGGCCTCGCGCTCACCCTGCTGCTCACCACCCGCTCGGCGGAGGACAGCTATCAGCTCGGCGACGCCAGGGCGACCAACCGCAAGCTGGCCGACGAACGGGCGGCACTGCAGCGGGAGGTGGAGGCCGCCGATTCCGCGCCCGAACTCGCCGCGCGGGCCCGCGAACTCGGCATGATCCCGGCCAAGGATCCGGCCCGCCTCGTGGTCGGACCGGACGGCGGCGTGACGGTGATCGGCAAGCCGACGCCCGCCCAGGGCGCACCGGTGCCGCCGCTGAACCCCTCGCCGAGCGCGCCGACCACCACGCCGGTAAATAACGCGCAGGCGCGCGGCGAGCGAGTTATTCCGGTGACGATCACGCCGCCGCCGACCGCTCAGCCGACCGCCGGTCAGCCCGCGACTACCGGTCAGCCCGCGACTACCGGTCAGCCCGCGACTACCGGTCAGCCCGCGACCGCCGGTCAAGCGAATACCGTTGTCGTACAGGGGAGTCCGCAGCCGAGTCCGACACCGGCCAGTGCACTGCCGACGCCGAGTCCGCTCGCGCAGGCCCCGGTGGAAACGCCGCAGCCGGTGGCACCTCAGGCGCAAGCGGTGCAACCCGAACCACTCGCCCCGGACGGGGGCGCTAGGTGAGCATGCGCCAGACCCGGCCCGCGTCGCGCCAGCGCCGCGGGCCCGCGGCGTCCAAGGCGGAATCATCGCGGGCGACCGGTGCGGCCAGACCACGGACGGCCGCGGTCGACCGGCCGCTGCGCCTGCGCCTCGGTGTCGGCCGGGTGATCATGCTGGTCGCGCTGGCGGTCGTGGCACTCCAATTGCTCTGGGTGCAGAGTATCTCCGCGCCGAGCCTGTCCGCGCAGGCGGCCGACCAGCGCACCACCCGCAAGATCGATACGGCGACTCGCGGCCCGATCACCGACCGCAATGGCAAGACCCTCGCCTTCACACTGAGCGCGCAGGCCCTGAACTTCCAGCCGGTGGTGGTGCGCAAGCAACTCGCCGACGCGAAGGCCAAATCCGCCAAGGCACCGGATCCGGAGGAACGACTGAAGGCCATCGCGAAGACCATCCACGACAGGCTCGGCAAGGACGCGCCCGCCGAATCCGCGCTGCTCGAGAAGATGAACAGCGATACCCCGTTCGTCTATCTCGCCCGCAATGTCGATCCGCGCATCGCCTCCGATATCACCGTGCTCTATCCCGAAGTGGGCGCCGAACGCCAGGATGTGCGCGAGTATCCGGGCGGATCACTGGCCGCCAATGTGCTCGGCACCACCGGCTGGGACGGACACGGGCAGATGGGGTTGGAATCGTCGCTGGACTCGCTGCTGGCGGGCACCGACGGCTCGCACACCTACGACCGCGGATCCGATGGCGCGATCATTCCCGGCAGCTGGCGCGATAAGCAGCCCGCGGTGAACGGCTACCGCGTCGAGTTGACCCTGGATTCGGATCTGCAGTACTACGTCCAGCAGCAGGTCCAGCAGGCCAAGGAGATGTCCGGTGCGAACGCCGCCTCGGCCGTCGTACTCGACGCGAAGACCGGCCAGGTGCTGGCGATGTCGAACGACAACACCTTCAACCCCGCACTGGGACCCCAGCATTGGGGCAATGCCGAGATGCAGAACCCCTCGGTGCAGGATCCGTTCGAACCCGGCTCGGTCAACAAGATCGTGACCGCGGCCGCGGCCATCGAATACGGATTGACCAACCCGGATGAGGTGCTGCATGTGCCCGGTGAGATCCAGATGGCGGGGGCCACCGTGCACGATGCCTGGGAGCACAGCACCGCGGCGTATACCACCACCGGCATATTCGGTAAGTCCTCCAATGTCGGCACGCTGATGCTGGCGCAGCGGGTCGGTGAGGACCGGTTCGCGGATATGGTCAACCGGTTCGGTCTCGGTCAGCGCACCGGTGTCGGACTGCCGGGCGAGAGCCCGGGGCAGGTGCCGGCGCGCGACCAGTGGTCCGGTGGCACCTTCGCGAATCTGCCCATCGGACAGGGCCTTTCGATGACCACCCTGCAGATGACCGGGATGTACCAGGCCATCGCCAATGGCGGCCTGCGGATTCCGCCGCGCATCGTCAAGGCCAAGATCGCGCCGGACGACACCCGCACCGAGGAGCCGCAGCCCGAGGGGGTGCGGGTGGTCAGCGAGCACACCGCGGCAACGCTGCGCACCATGTTCCAGGCGGTCGTGCAGCGCGATCCGATGGGTGTGCAGATGGGTACCGGTTCGCCGGCGGCGATCGATGGCTATCAGGTGGCGGGTAAGACCGGCACCGCGCAGAAGGTGGACCCGAGCTGCCGCTGCTACTCGACGTCGTCGTTCTACATCACCTTCGCCGGTATGGCGCCTGCGGACAATCCGCGCTACGTCATCGGCCTGATGCTCGACGCGCCGATTCGCAGCTCCGACGGCAGTGGCGGCGGGTCGGTGGCACCCCTGTTCCACAACATCGCCTCCTGGGCGTTGCAGCGTGACCGGATCCCGCCCTCGCCCGAGCCTTCCCGGCGGTTCGTTCTGCAGGCTTCATAAGATTGGAGCCACGTTGTCCGGCCGTGAGCCGACGTCGGTAACCTGACTCGACGTTCCCTGTCTCCCATAGATCAACTCAGTCCCCATCCGTGCCGATTCCCGAGAGGAGCCTTGTGCCCGCGCAGCCCAGCCAGCACGCGCTCCGGCCGACCCACCCGAGGTCGACGTCGTTGTCCACCGTGCTGGCACTGACCGGTGCCAGCTCATCGCGCGCGGATCTCACGCAGATCCAGGTCACCGGCATCGAGCAGCGCTCGAACGCGGTGCTGCCGGGTGATCTGTTCGCCGCGCTGCCCGGCGCGCAGTCGCACGGGGCCCGGTTCGCGCGCGACGCCGTCGAGCAGGGCGCGGTCGCGGTGTTCACCGATCCGGCGGGTGCCGAACTGATCGGTGACATCGATGTACCGGTGCTGGTCCGTGAGCAGCCGAGGTCGGTGCTCGGCGAGCTGTCGGGCGCGCTCTACGGCAATCCGTCGCAGCGGCTGCGCATCGTCGGCATTACCGGCACCTCCGGCAAGACCACTACCGCATATCTGGTGGAGGCCGGATTGGCGGCCGCTGGCCTGTCCACGGCGCTGATCGGCACCATCGAGACCAGAATCGGCGGTCGCCGGGTGCCGAGCGCGTTGACCACGCCCGAGGCACCGCAGCTGCACGCGATCTTCGCGCTGATGGTCGAGCAGGGTGTGGACGCGGTGGTGATGGAGGTCTCCAGCCACGCGCTCGCGCTGGGCCGGGTGGACGGTGTGCGCTTCACGGTGGGCGCGTTCACCAATCTCTCGCAGGACCACCTGGACTTCCACGCCGACTTCGAGGACTACTTCGCCGCCAAGCGCAGGCTTTTCGAACCGGCGTCGCCGGTCGCCGCGCGCACCACTGTCATCTGCGTCGACGATGAGTGGGGACAGCGCCTGGCCGCCGACCTCGCGGACCCGATCACCGTATCCACCATCGGATCCGGCACCTGGCAGCTCACCGGCGAGGTATCCGCGCACGGCGGCGAGCAGGAGTTCAGCGCCGCCGGACCGGAGACGAATGTCGATGTGCGCCTACGACTTCCGGGCCGCTACAACATCGCCAACGGACTGCTTGCGGTCGCGGTGTGCGCGGCCGCGGGAGCCGATCCCGCCGTCGCGGCGCCGGCCCTGGCCACCGTCGACGTGCCGGGCCGGATGCAGCGGGTCGAGCGGGGGCAGGATTTCCTGGCGATCGTCGACTACGCACACAAACCCGCCGCGGTGGAGTCGGTGATCGCCACGCTGCGCGAACATCTCGCGGCGGATACTGCCGGTCGGTTGGCCGTAGTCGTCGGCGCGGGAGGTGACCGGGATGCGGGCAAGCGCGCGCTGATGGGTGCCGCCGGTGCGCGTGGCGCCGATCTGCTGATCATCACCGATGACAATCCGCGCAGCGAGGATCCGGCGGCGATCCGTGCCGCCTTGCGTGCGGGCGCGCTCGCGGTTGCGCAGGCCGAACGCGGCGAGGTGCGCGAAATCGGGGACCGGGCCGCGGCCATCGCCGCCGCCGTCGATTGGGCGCGTCCCGGTGATGTGGTGCTGGTGGCGGGTAAGGGCCATGAGGCAGGGCAGGAGATCCAGGGTGTGAAGCATCCGTTCGACGACCGCGAAGTGCTCGCGGCGGCGTTGGAAAGACGGGAGCGGGGCCTGCGTGGCGACCAGACGACGCAGGACGGCAACACTGAGCAGAGTCCGCAGGGGTCGGACGCGGAGGACTTGACGGTTTCATGATCGAGATGACACTGCGGGAGATCGCGGCGGTCGTCGGCGGCACGCTGCACGATGCCCCCGACCCGGAGGTGACGGTAACGGGTTCGGTCGAATTCGATTCGCGCCGAATCAGTTCCGGTGATCTGTTCCTGGCCCTGCCCGGCGAGCACGCCGACGGCCACGACTACGCGAAGACGGCGATCGACGCCGGTGCGGTCGCGGTGCTCGCGGCCCGTCCGGTGGGCGTGCCCGCCATCGTGGTGACCCCGAGCCCGGGCACCGTGCCCGCGAAATCCGTTGCGCTGGCCGGTGATTCGGATGGGTCGGGGGCCGCGGTGCTGGCCGCGCTCGCTACGCTCGCCCGGGTGAGTGTCGAACGTCTTTCCGCCGCCGAGGGCGGCCGATCGGCCACAGCAGCCGGCGGACTCACCGTTGTCGGGGTCACCGGCTCCTCGGGCAAGACCTCGACCAAGGATCTGCTCGCGGCCGTGCTCGCGCCGCTGGGGCCGGTCGTCGCCCCACCTGGATCGTTCAACAACGAACTCGGCCACCCGTGGACCGCGCTGCGCGCCGATGCCGACACCCGCTTCCTGGTGCTGGAACTGTCCGCACGCGGCCCGGGCCATATCGCCGCGCTCGCGCGGGTCGCACCGCCGAAGATCGGCGTTGTGCTCAATGTCGGCACCGCCCATCTCGGCGAATTCGGCAGCCGCGAGGCCATTGCGCAGACCAAGGGCGAACTCGTCGAGGCGCTGCCGCCGAACGGACTCGCCGTGCTCAATGCCGACGATCCGCAGGTGGCCGCGATGGCCGCGCGCACGAATGCCCGCGTGGTGACGGTCGGCCAGGCGGCGAACGCCGAGATCCGGGCCACCGACGTCCAACTGGACGCCGAGGCCCGCGCGGGCTTCACGCTGCACACCGACAAGGGCAGCATTGCGGTGCAATTGGCCGTACACGGCGAACACCAGGTCGGCAACGCACTGGCCGCGGCCGCGGTCGCGCTCGAATGCGGCGCCGACCTCGAGACCGTCGCGCGGGCACTGTCCGGTGCGCACGCCGCATCGGCGCGCCGCATGGATGTGCGGACCACCGCCGACGGCATCACCGTGGTCAACGACTCCTATAACGCCAATCCGGATTCGGTGCGCGCCGCACTCAAGGCCCTGGTGACCATGTCCCGCACGGGTGATACCCCGCGCCGCAGCTGGGCCGTGCTCGGCGAAATGGGTGAACTGGGCGAGGAATCCGTTATCGAACACGACCGGATCGGCCGTCTCGCGGTGCGTCTGGATGTCTCCCGGCTGATCGTGGTCGGCACCGGAAGGCCATCCCACGCGATGCATCAGGGTGCGGTAATGGAAGGCTCGTGGGGCGAGGAGTCGATCCTCGTACCCGATATCGGCGCGGCCATCGCGCTGCTCGACAGTGAGGTCGAGTCGGGTGATGTGGTGCTGGTCAAAGCATCCAAGGCGGTCGGCCTCTGGGCGGTCGCCGAACATTTGACCGGCGCGGAGCGTGCGGGAACTAGGGGTAGCACGGAGGCTCTCGGATGAGGCAGATTCTGTTCGCGGCGGGGATCGCGCTGGCGGTCTCCATCCTGCTGACGCCGCTATTGATACGGATCTTCGCCAGGCAGGGCTTCGGCCAGGAGATCCGCGTCGACGGTCCGGCCAGTCATCAGGCCAAGCGCGGCACCCCGACCATGGGTGGTGTGGCCATCCTGGTCGGCATGTGGGCCGGCTACCTCGGCTCACATCTGATCGGCATCGGCTACGACGCCGACGGGCCGTCCGCATCGGGCATTCTGGTGCTCGGGCTGACCACCGCACTCGGTGTGGTCGGCTTCCTCGACGACTTCATCAAACTGCGCAAGCAGCGCAATCTGGGGCTGTCGGCCGCCGGCAAGTACGTCGGTCAGATCAGCGCCGCGGTTCTTTTCGGGATCCTCGCATTGCAGTTCCGCGGCGGCAACGGGTTGACTCCGGCGAGTAAGCACCTGTCCTATGTCCGCGATATCACCACGGTGTCGATGGGCGTGATCATCTTCCTGTGCTGGGTCTGTCTGCTGGTCGTGGCCTGGTCGAATGCGGTGAACCTGACCGACGGCCTGGACGGTCTGGCCGCGGGTTCGATGAGCCTGGTGCTCGGCGCCTACGTGATCATCACGTTCTGGCAGTACCGCAATGCCTGCGCGACGATTCCGGAGGCGGGCTGCTACAACGTGCGCGATCCGCTGGATCTAGCGCTGGTATGCGCCTCGGCCGCCGCCGCGTGTGTCGGCTTCCTGTGGTGGAATGCCGCACCGGCCAAGATCTTCATGGGCGACACCGGTTCGCTGGCCCTTGGTGGCATGCTCGCGGGACTCTCGATCACCACGCGAACGGAATTGCTGATGGTTGTGATCGGCGCGCTGTTCGTCGCCGAGACCGCCTCGGTGGTGCTGCAGGTCGCGGTGTACCGCACAACCCGCAACCGGTTATTCAAGATGGCGCCGTTCCATCATCACTTCGAACTCAGCAAATGGGCCGAGACTACGGTGATCATCCGGTTCTGGCTACTGGCGGCCATGGCGTCGGCGGTCGGACTCGGCCTGTTCTATAGCGAATATCTCTCAGCGGTCGGGTGAAGTAGCGATGGTCGAACATTCTCCGAGGGCCCTGCGGACACCGGGGCCCATGCTCGAATTCCTGCGCGGCCGTGACGTTCTGGTGGCCGGATGGGGCGTCTCGGGTCGCTCGCTGATCGAACCGCTGCGTGATATCGGCGCGCACCCGGTGGTCACCGACGGCGGCGCGGCCGCGTTGGCCGAGGCAGCCGGGCTCGGCCTCGACATCGCGACCTGCACCGAACTGGAATCCGCGGACTGGAACCGGTTCGCGCTGGTCATCACCAGTCCGGGCTGGCGCCCGGACTCACCGGTGCTCGCCGCGGCGGTGACCGAGGGCACCCCGGTCTGGGGCGATGTCGAATTCGCCTGGTGGGTCGATCAGGCCAGAATCTACGGTCCGGTCCGCAAGTGGCTTGTGGTGACCGGCACCAACGGCAAGACCACCACCACATCGATGGTGCATTCGATCCTGCGCGCCGCGGGTATCGCCAGTGTCGCCTGCGGCAATATCGGGCTGCCGATCCTGGATGCGTTGCGGCGCAATCCCGGTCCGCAGGTGCTCGCGGTCGAACTGTCCTCGTTCCAATTGCATTGGGCGCCTTCGGTGCGGCCCGAGGCCGGCGTGGTGCTGAATGTGGCCGAGGACCATCTGGATTGGCACGGCGGCCTCGATGCCTATGCCGCCGCCAAGTCCAGGGCACTGTACGGCCGCGTCGGCGTCGTCGGACTCGACGATCCGGTGGCCGCCTCGCTGGCTCGGCGCAGTAAGGCGCGCCGGACGGTCGGCTTCCGGATCGGCGTGCCCGCCGATGGTGAACTCGGTGTCGTGGACGGCAAACTGCTCGACCGCGCCTTCACCAAGGCCGCGATCCTCGCCGAAGTCGGCGATATCAGCCCCAAGGGCCCCGCCGGTGTTGCCAACGCGCTCGCGGCCGCGGCGCTGACCAGGGCCATCGATATCGCACCGCAGTTCGTGCGCGAAGGCCTCATCGAGCACAAGGTCGGTCCGCATCGGGCCGCATTCGTGCGTGAGCTGGCCGGGGTCGAATTCATCGACGACTCCAAGGCCACCAACCCGCATGCCGCACGCGCATCAATTCTGGGCCACCCGCAGGTGATCTGGATCGCCGGTGGGCAATTGAAGGGCGCTTCGGTCGAGGATCTGGTCGAGGAGGTCGCCGACCGGCTCGGCGCCGCCGTGCTGCTCGGCGCCGACGCGCCGGTAATCGCGGCCGCATTGGCGCGACACGCGCCCGAGGTCCCGGTCATCGAGGTCCGCGCGGGAGACCATGCAGGCATGGGTGACGCTGGGATCGATGAGGCGAGCGCCGACGCCGTCATGGCGCGTGCCGTTCGCGCTGCGGCCGGGCTCGCCCGTCGCGGCGACACCGTGCTGCTGGCCCCCGCCGCGGCCTCCTTGGATATGTTCGCCGACTACACCCACCGGGGGCGCAGCTTCGCCGCCGCGGTGGCCGCCCTGGAAGACGGTGACATCGGGCGGCAACTATGACCGAGACCCCGCGGCGCAGACGGCAGCCGAGCGTGACCACGGAGGGATCCGGGAGCGCCGCCGATCGGACACCGCGGCGGAATCGGCTGGCGGCCACCAAATTCGGCGCCTGGCTGGCGCGCCCGCTCGCGTCCTTCCATCTGGTCGTCACGATCGCGACGCTGCTCACCGTGCTCGGCTTGGTCATGGTGCTCTCGGCGTCGAGCGTCGAGGCGTATGTCGATGGTGGCTCGGCGTATTCGCTGTTCATCCAGCAGGCCATGTTCGCCGCGATCGGTGCGGTGCTGTTCTATCTCGCGCTGCGGATTTCGCTGCGTCGGCTGCGGCAGTGGTCTTTTCCGCTGTTCGCGATCTCGGTGCTGGCGCTGGTGCTGGTCCTGATCCCGGGCATCGGCTCCCAGGTGCAGGGCGCGCGGCGCTGGTTCTTCCTCGGCCCGATCTCGGTGCAGCCCTCGGAGATCGTGAAGGTGACGCTGGTGGTGTGGGGAGCGCATCTGCTCGCCTCGCGCCGCTCCGAACAGGCGAGCCTCAAGGAGATCCTGGTGCCGCTGGTACCAGCCGGGCTGCTGGTGTGCCTGCTCGTCGTGCTGGAGCCGAATCTGTCGACCACGATCGCGCTCGGCATCGTGCTCGCCGCGCTGCTGTGGTTCGGCGGGCTGCCGGTGCGACTGTTCGTCACCATCGCGATCTCGGGTGTCATCGCCGCGGGCGTACTCGCGCTGTCCGCGGGCTATCGCTCGGACCGCATGCGCGCGTTCTTCAATCCGGGTGACGATCCGCAGGGCATCAATTACCAAGCGCGCCAGGCGTTGTACTCACTGGCCGATGGCGGCATCTGGGGCCGTGGTCTCGGGCAGAGCCGGGCCAAATGGCAATACCTGCCGAACGCGCACAACGACTTCATCTTCGCCATCATCGGCGAGGAACTCGGCTTCCTCGGCTGCGCACTGGTTTTGGGGCTGTTCGCGCTGTTCGTCTACACCGGCCTGCGCATCGCGAGCCGCTCGGCCGATCCGTTCCTGCGGCTGCTCACCGCGACCGCGACGACCTGGATAACCGGTCAGGCGCTGATCAATATCGGCTATGTGGTCAACTTGCTCCCGGTGACCGGCCTGCAGCTGCCGCTGGTCTCGGCGGGTGGCTCGTCGCTGGCGATCACGCTGTTCATGTTCGGCATCATCGCCAATGCGGCCAGACATGAACCCGAGGCGATCGCGGCGCTGCAGGCCGGACAGGACGGCCGATTCAGCCGGCTGCTGCGGCTGCCCAAGCCGGAGGTGTACTCACCGGCCAAGGCGGATGCGGCGCGGGCGCGCACGGCCGCGGCCAAGGCCAAGGCCGCCGAACAGCGAGCGCGGGCCGAGCGGGCCAAGGCCGAGCGGGCGCGGGCGGCACTGCCGCCGAGCCGACGGCCGCAAGCCGACCCGGGCCGACGCCGCGCGCCGGAGAGCCGGGGGACGAGTTCCCTGCGGGCGACCAGGGCGTGGGAGCCGAGCTATCCGATAAACCATGCGAGAGATCGGGGAAGATCCAGGTGAGTGACCCACTGTCGGTGATCGTCGCTGGCGGTGGCACCGCGGGCCATATCGAGCCCGCGCTGGCCGTCGCCGACGCGCTGAAGCGACTCGACGATTCGATCCGGGTCACCGCACTCGGCACCGAACGCGGACTCGAGACCAAACTGGTGCCCGAGCGCGGCTATCCGCTCGAGTTGATCCCGCCGGTTCCGTTGCCGCGCAAGCCGACCGCGGATCTGCTGCGCCTGCCCGGCCGGGTGCGCGCCTCGGTGGCCAGGACCAGAGCTGTCATCGATGCGGTCGGGGCCGATGTGATCGTCGGCTTCGGCGGCTATGTCGCACTGCCCGCCTACCTCGCGGCGGGTCGCGGCTTATCGGGGCGTAGGCGCGCGGTGCCGGTGGTGGTGCACGAGGCGAATGCCAAGGCGGGCATCGCCAATAAGGTCGGCGCCAGGCGCGCCGCCAGAGTGCTTGCCGCCGTACCCGATTCCGGACTCGCCAACGCCGAGGTCATCGGCATTCCGGTGCGCGGCTCCATCACCGCACTGGATCGGGCCGCACTGCGGGGCGAGGCCCGCGCGCACTTCGGCCTGCCCGCCGAGGGGCCGGTGCTGCTGGTCTTCGGCGGATCCCAGGGCGCGGTGTCATTGAACAACGCGGTCTCCGGCGCGGCGCCGCAGCTGGCGGCGGCGGGTGTTTCGGTGCTGCACGCGCACGGCCCCAAGAACACCCTCGAAGTGCGAGAATCGGGTGAGGGTGGGGCGCGCTATCTCGCCGTGCCGTATGTTTCCCGGATGGACTTGGCCTATGCCGCCGCGGACGCGGTCGTCTGCCGTTCCGGCGCGATGACCGTCGCCGAGGTGTCGGCGGTCGGCCTGCCCGCGTTCTATGTGCCGCTGCCACACGGCAACGGTGAGCAGGAACTCAATGCCAGGCCGATCGTCCGCCAGGGGGGTGGCAGAATCGTCCCCGACGCCGAGCTGACCCCGAAATACGTGATCGACGAGGTGATACCGCTGCTGACCGACCGCGCACGGCTGATCCAGATGGGCCTGTCCGCCGCAGGCGCCGGGCATCGCGATGCCGCCGACGAGCTGGCGCGCATTGTCGTGGAGGTGAGCGGCCGGTGACCACGGGTGCCGATGCCACCGAATCCGGGGCGATCGAGTCCGGGACCGCCGACGAGGCGCGCTCGGCCTTGCCGCCCGAATTGGCGCGTGTGCACATGGTCGGGATCGGCGGGGCCGGAATGTCCGGAATCGCCCGCATCCTGCTCTCGCGCGGCGGCTCGGTCTCCGGTTCGGACGCCAAGGAGAGCCGTGGCGTGCTCGCGTTGCGGGCCCGCGGCGCCCAGGTGCGCATCGGTCACGACGCCAGCGCCCTCGATCTGCTGCCCGGCGGCCCGACCGCGGTGGTCACCACCTACGCCGCCATCCCGAAGACCAATCCCGAACTGGTCGAGGCGAATAGGCGCGATATCCCGGTGCTGCTGCGCCCCGCGGTGCTCGCATCCCTGATGCAGGGGCACCGAACCCTGCTGGTCTCCGGTACGCACGGCAAGACCTCCACCACCTCGATGCTGATCGTGTCGTTGCAGCACTGCGGATTCGATCCGTCCTTCGCCGTCGGCGGTGAACTCAACGAGGCGGGCACCAATGCCCACCACGGCACCGGTGAGATCTTCGTCGCCGAGGCCGATGAGAGCGATGGCTCGCTGCTGCAATACGACCCGGATGTCGCCGTGGTCACCAATATCGAATCCGATCACCTGGACTTCTTCGGTACCGATGAGGCCTACGTCCAGGTCTTCGACGATTTCGCCGATCGCCTCACCGCGGGCGGCCTGCTGGTGGTGTGTCTGGACGATCCCGGTTCCCGTGCGCTGGCCGAGCGGATCGGTCCGCGCTTGGCGCAGAAGAATGTCCGGGTGCTCGGCTACGGCTCGGGGGAACTGCCCGACGCGCCGGTGCCGGTCGGGGTGCGACTGCACAGCTGGGAGCCGCGCGATGTCGGCGGACTCGCTCAGTTCCAACTCACCGACGAGGCCGCGCCGCGCACGCTGCGACTGTCGGTACCCGGTCGGCATATGGCACTGAACGCGCTGGCCGCGCTGCTGGCCGCGCGTGCCGCTGGAGCCGATGTGGACGAAATCGTCCAGGGGCTGGAGGGTTTCGGCGGTGTGCACCGCCGGTTCCAGTTCGCGGGCCGGGAAAACGGCGTGCGGGTCTTCGACGATTACGCCCACCACCCGACCGAGGTGCGGGCCGTACTCGGCGCCGCGGCCGAGTTGGTGCAGCAGGAGGCCCGCGACGGCGCCCGCTCTCGGCAGGGCCGGGTCATCGTGGTGTTCCAGCCGCACCTCTACAGCCGCACCGCCACCTTCGCCCAGGATTTCGGCGCGGCGCTGAGCCTGGCCGACGAGGTCGTCGTGCTCGATGTCTATGGCGCGCGGGAGAAGCCGCTGCCGGGTGTCAACGGCGCACTGGTCGCCCAGGCCGTCACCAAACCCGTGCACTACCAGCCGGATATGTCGCGGGTCGGCCGCCAGGTCGCCGGACTCGCACTGCCCGGTGATGTCGTGATCACCATGGGCGCCGGCGATGTGACGATGCTGGGCAGCCAGATCCTCGACGGCCTGCGAGCGCGTCCGCAATACGGCCGGTGACCCTCGATGCGAACCGCGGGTGACTGGTTCGAACAGTGGGCCCGGCTGAGTCGTTCCGGCCGCGTCCGACTGTGGAGTTTGCTCGCCGTGTGCGTCGTTACAGTTCTCGCGGTGCTGGCTTGGTTCACCCCGATGCTGTCGGTGAGCACCGTCGAGGTCGACGGATTGGTCACGGTGCCCGAACAACAGGTGCGCGACAAACTCGAGATCCCCTCTGGGCGCTCGATGTTGCGCATCGATACCGATGCGATGGCCCAGCGGGTGGTGAGCATTCCGAAGGTGCGCAGCGCGCGGGTGCAACGGGTATTTCCGTCCAAGGTCAAGGTGACGGTCGTGGAGCGCACGCCCGTATTGTTCTGGGACAGCCCGCAGGGCGCGCATCTGATGGATGCGGACAGTGTCGAGTTCGCAATCGACGAACCGCCCATCGGTGTGCCGAAGCTCGATACCGCCGATCCCGGCGCCGCCGATCCGGTCACCCGCGCGGCGGTCTCGGTATTGTCGGTGCTGCCCGCGGCGCTGGTCATTCAGGTGGACGAGGTTGTCGCGCGGTCGATTTCGAATATTTCACTGAACCTGCGCGATGGTCGCACGGTACTGTGGGGTGGAACCAATGACGCGGAACGCAAGGCGGCAGTGGTAATGCCGTTGTTGACCCGCGATGGAACGGTGTTCGATGTTTCGAGTCCGAATCTGGTCACGGTAAAGTGATCGATACCCATTGTGCCCAGGGGATTTTCGATGGAACTGTGACCGCAGTGGGAACAGGCCAGCGAGACCGGGGGTTCGGGGGCAACCGTCCACGATACGGCGTGTTGTGCGGCGAGACGAGAGGGATCACACAAGATTCTGTCAGTCGTTTCGGCGCGCCTGCGCGCCTATCGCGGCGGCTGCGAATAGCGTTCCGCAGCAGTCGGATACTTGACATAACGCTAACCCTATGGTTGAGGTTTAGGGTTTGCTCGGGCAGTGGCGCACCTCGCGAAACTGCCGGAGCAAAACAACCGGGGTTTCCCACGGGCTGAATGTCGAGGATCCGAAAACGACAGACTTTAGATCGAAGGAAGGCGAGAGCCCATGACGCCCCCGCACAACTACCTTGCTGTGATCAAGGTCGTCGGTATCGGCGGCGGCGGCGTGAATGCCGTCAACCGGATGATCGAACAGGGACTCAAGGGAGTCGAGTTCATCGCGGTCAACACCGACGCGCAGGCGCTGCTGATGAGCGATGCCGACGTCAAGCTCGACGTCGGCCGTGAGCTCACGCGCGGTCTCGGCGCCGGTGCCGACCCGGAGGTCGGCCGCAAGGCCGCCGAGGATCACAAGGATGAGATCGAAGAGGTGCTCAAGGGCGCCGACATGGTCTTCGTCACCGCGGGCGAGGGCGGTGGCACCGGTACCGGTGGCGCGCCCGTCGTCGCCAGTATCGCGCGCAAGCTCGGCGCCCTCACCATCGGCGTGGTCACGAGGCCGTTCTCCTTCGAGGGCAAGCGGCGTGGCAACCAGGCCGAAGTGGGCATCAACCTGCTGCGTGAATCCTGCGACACGCTCATCGTCATTCCGAACGATCGGCTGCTGCAGCTCGGCGACGCCGCGGTCAGCCTGATGGACGCCTTCCGTTCCGCGGACGAGGTGCTGCTCAACGGTGTTCAGGGCATTACCGATCTGATCACCACCCCGGGTCTGATCAATGTCGACTTCGCCGATGTGAAGAGCGTGATGTCCGGTGCGGGTAGCGCGTTGATGGGTATCGGCTCGGCGCGCGGTGAGGGCCGATCGGTCAAGGCCGCCGAGTCGGCGATCAATTCGCCACTGCTCGAGGCGTCGATGGACGGTGCGCACGGTGTGCTGCTCTCGATCGCGGGCGGTTCGGATCTGGGTCTGTTCGAAATCAATGAGGCGGCCTCGCTGGTGCAGGAGGCCGCGCATATCGAGGCCAATATCATCTTCGGTACCGTCATCGACGATTCGCTCGGCGATGAGGTTCGCGTCACGGTGATCGCCGCCGGTTTCGACGGCGGCGGCCCGGCCCGGCGCACCTTCGATGCGGGCCGCAGCGCGATCGGTTCGGGTCGGGCCGGTGAGATCGGTCAAACCAGCCGGACCAGCGAGATCGCCGCGTCCGCGCGCACCGAAACCGCTTCCGCCGCAGGTCAACCCAGCGCCACCCGGGGCGCGGCGCCCAGCTACCGCGATACCGAGCGGCCCCGTGCACTGGCCGAGCCGACGGTGGCGCACAACTCGCGCTCGCATATCGAGCCGCCCGATTCCGATGACGATGACGACGTCGATGTGCCCTCGTTCATGCGTCGGTAGAAAAGCCCGACACTGCGAGCCCTATTAGGCTCGCAGGTATGACAGCGCCGACATTGACCGTTCGACGGGTGACCACTACAAGGGCGGGCGGTTTCTCGGCGCCGCCGTACGATTCGTTCAATCTCGGGGATCATGTGGGGGACGACCCGGCGACCGTGCAACGGAACCGGGACCGGCTGGCCGAGGGGATCGGCCTCACGCCGGATCGGCTCGTGTGGATGGAACAGATCCACGGGCGCAATGTCGAAATCATCGATGGGCCACGGGATGCGCCGGTGCCGGCCACCGACGCACTGGTGACCACGGCGCCGGGCCTGGCGCTGGTGGTGCTCACCGCGGACTGTGTGCCGGTTCTGCTATCCGATGACGAGGCGGGCGTGATCGCGGCCGTACACGCCGGTCGGATCGGGGCACGCATCGGCATCGTGCCGCGGGTACTGGACGCGATGGTCTCGGTCGGCGCTCGCCTCGAGCGCATCGGCGCCTTCCTCGGCCCCGCCGCATCGGGCCGGCAGTACGAGGTGCCCGCCGCGATGCGCGCCGATGTCGAGGCCCATTTGCCCGGCAGCGCCACCACAACCGTGCGCGGCACTCCCGGCCTCGACCTGCGCGCCGGGATTCGGCGCCAACTCACCGAGGCCGGGATCGGCGGGGTTGCCGTCGATCCGCGCTGCACGATCGAGGACAAGACCTTGTTCAGTCATCGCCGCGGCGCGCCGACCGGCCGCATGGCCGGGGTGATCTGGATGCAGGCGGACGTATGAGCGAGCACAGCGAGCCAAGGATCGACACCGCCGCGGCACCGGAATCCGTTGCGGCCGAGGCGATGGACGGTCGGACCGCCGAATTGGCGGCGAATCTCGCCGAACTGAACAAGCGGATCGGAGCGGCTTGTCATGCTGCCGGGCGTGATCCGGGTTCGGTGCGGCTGCTGCCCGTGACGAAGTTCTTTCCCGCCAGTGATGTCGCGATCCTGTACCGCTTGGGCTGCAGGGAATTCGGCGAATCCAGGGAGCAGGAGGCCAGCGCCAAGGTCGCGGAGCTGGCCGCGCTGGCAGATGCACACTGGCACATGATCGGTCGGCTGCAGCGCAACAAGGCGCGTACCGTCGCGCGCTGGGCGCACACCGTGCACTCGGTGGACAGCGAACGTCTGGCAACGGCCCTTGACACCGCGGCGCGGGCCGCATTGGATGCCGGAGAGCGCGGTGAACCTGTTCGAGTTCTGGTCCAGGTGAGCCTGGACGAGGATCCGGGCCGCGGTGGCGTCGCCCCCGAAGATCTTGTGGCACTGACGGATCGGGTGGCCGCCGCGACGGGGCTGCAGCTCGCGGGCCTGATGGCGATCCCCCCGCTCGACGCCACGCCGGACGACGCTTTTGCACGCCTGGCAATTTTGCACGAGGTGATACGCGCGAATCATCCTGACGCTGTCGAACTGTCCGCCGGAATGTCGAGCGATCTGGAATCGGCGATCGAACACGGTTCGACCTGTGTGCGTGTCGGTACCGCCTTGATGGGCGCTCGACCGATAACCTCGGCGTAGCAAAGAAACCTCATCAGTCACATTTGACACATATGCTGGGACTGGAGAGGGCTGAGCAAGACTTCAACACCCGGCCGCCACCGGGGCCGAAGGAAGGTCGACCGAAATGAGCGAACGCGACAGCGAGGTGCAGTCATGAGCACGCTGCACAAGTTCAAGGCGTACTTCGGCATGGTTCCGCTCGAGGATTACGAAGACGATTACGTCGCCGAACCCGCCCCTCGCGGTGTGGACGAGCGTGGCTCCCGTCGGCCCCGGCCCCGTGACTATCCCGAGCGCGCCGGATACGGCGCGGACCGCTATGCCGACGACCGCTACGACGATGAACCGGATTACCCTGAGCCCGCGTACAAGTCGCCGTACAAGGCGGGTTATCCGATGTCTCGGCGCGATGATTACGTCGACGAGCCCTATGCGGACGACCGCTATGACGCGCGGCCGCGTCCCACCAGGATCGATTCCGCACCGGCCGCCAGCCGATTCCGTGCGGGCGGGAATGCGCCGATGCTGCGGGGAGCCACCAGAGGTGCGCTCGCCGTCGATCCCGAGGCCGAGGAGCGGCGCATGGAGGAGCGCGTGCGCCCCGAGCCCGCCCCCGCACGCCGGCCGGGGATCTTCGAGGACGGAGGTCCCTTGTCCAAGATCACGACGCTGCGCCCGCGCGACTACAGCGAGGCCCGCATCATCGGTGAGCGTTTCCGCGAGGGCAACCCGGTGATCATGGACCTGGTCGATCTGAGCAACGCCGATGCGAAGCGCCTGGTCGACTTCGCCGCTGGTCTGGCCTTCGCGCTGCGTGGATCATTCGACAAGGTCGCGACCAAAGTGTTCCTGCTCTCACCGGCCGATGTCGATGTCTCCGCCGAAGAACGTCGCAGGATCGCCGAAACCGGCTTCTACAACCAGAAATAGCGTTGTGCTTCGGGGGTTCTGTTAGACCCGTTGCGTATGGGGCGGACCTGATCGAGCGGCTGACAAGCAGTCGCCAGCGGTGTGGTCATTTTGCGCGACGCGGATTTTGGGGCAGAGTGAGGCGGTGGCCTTGTTCGCGGTGCTGTACTTCGTACTGTTCATCTTCTGGCTGTTGTTGATCAGCCGTGTGATCGTCGAGTTCATCCGTAGCTTTGCCCGGGACTGGCGCCCTAGCGGCTTCGTTGTCGTGATCCTCGAGGTGATCTTCACCATCACCGACCCGCCGGTGAAACTCCTGAGGCGGTTGATACCACCGGTGTCATTGGGAGGAATTCGACTCGATCTGTCGATTATGGTCCTGCTTTTCGTCGTCTTCATCTCGATGACGTTTGTGGGCGGCCACGCCGACGGGTAGCCCCAGTGTGACAGAATGAACCGAGAAGATAGCTTGCTAGATCTGCTAGATCTCCAAAAGACGCGCGAAGGGATCCTTCCATGCCGCTGACCCCAGCCGATGTGCACAACGTCGCGTTCAGCAAACCACCCATCGGGAAACGCGGCTACAACGAGGATGAAGTAGACGCCTTCCTGGATCTCGTGGAGCAGGAGCTCTCGCGCCTTATCGAGGAGAACGCTGACCTGCGGCAGCGGGTCGCCGAGCTGGATGCGGAACTGGCCGACGCCAAGAAGAATCGCCCTCCGGTGCAACCGAACCCGGTGAAATCGCCGGTGCAGCAGGCCCCGCCGCCGCAGCCCGAGCCCATCAAACCCCCGGTGCAGCAGGCTCCACCGCCGCCCCCGATGCCCGTCGCCGCGCCGGTAGCCAAGGATGCGCCGAGCGCCGATGCGAACCTGCAGGCAGCCAAGGTGCTCAGCCTCGCCCAGGAGATGGCGGACCGGCTGACCACCGATGCGAAGACCGAAGCGGAGAATCTGCTCTCCAATGCGCGTGCCAATTCCGAACGCCTGGTAGGCGATGCCAGGACACGTTCGGAAGCGATGATCGCCGATGCCCGGCAGAAGTCGGACGCGATGCTCTCCGATGCGCAGACCCGCTCGGACAACCAGCTACGGCAGGCCAAGGAGAAGGCCGACGCGCTGCAGGCCGACGCCGAGCGCAAGCACGCCGAGATCATGGCCACCATCACCCAGCAGCGCAGCGTGCTGGAGAGCCGGATCGAGCAGCTCAAGACCTTCGAGCGCGAGTACCGCGTGCGGCTGAAGTCGTACCTGGAGTCGCAGCTCGAGGAGTTGGAGAACCGTGGCTCGGCCGTTCCGGTCGACGGCGGCGAGGCCTTCGTCGACGCCAATACCGCGAACAATCTCGCTCCCGCGTCGTTCGCCAAGGGCGGCAAGTAATCTCGTATTGGAGAGACATCTCCGCTGTAGTTGCTGTTCGAGTAGCTAGAGCTACCTGCCGAACCGCCTGGCATGCCTAGGGGGTCATCATGCTCGTCTTGACGCTCGTCCTTGCCGCGATCGGATTTGCCCTGCTAGTGGCCGCACTGACCACCGGGTCGGTGCTGTGGGCCTGGGGTTGCATCCTCGTCTGTGTCATTGGCGCTGTGCTGTTGCTGGTGAGTGCGCTCTCCATGCGGAGTTCCGACAGCGACGCCGCGCCGCCACCCGGTCGGCATGCGAAACGGTGAAGTGGCCACAACCAAGTGGTTTGACCGCATTGGTTAGAATCAAACATGTATACGGCGTCGATCCGGCCATCACCGGGGAGCCTTCGGAAGAACGGTGCGCCTCGCGCGCCCAGTAGAACCGAACGGGTGAGCCCGTTACAGCTCATAACGAGAGGTCCTGGTGGTTGCGCGGATCGTGCGCGGCTCCCGGGCAAGCGGGGTGGTACCGCGGTTTCGACGCAACGGGCGTCGTCATCGTCCCCGTGCTGACTAGATACGCGCTACGGCGCGGCGGCACGAGGAGACGCATCCGCGATGGCGGACGAACCTTCCAGCAGCGCATACCCGCGCGTCGATCTGGCAGGCCCTTTCGAGCGACCTGCAAGCAGTCGCTCCGGAACCGGCAGCGGGACATCCTTCCCCGACCTGGAGCGTCGCGTGCTCGATGGCTGGGCCACCGACGACACCTTCCGTGCCAGTATCGAGAACCGCTCCGGTGCCGGAGAGTTCGTCTTCTACGACGGGCCGCCGTTTGCCAACGGATTGCCACATTACGGACATCTGCTCACCGGGTATGTCAAGGATCTCGTCCCACGTTTCCAGACGATGCGCGGGAAGCGGGTCGATCGGCGTTTCGGCTGGGACTGTCACGGACTGCCCGCGGAAATCGAAGCGGAAAAGCAGCTCGGTATCACGGACAAATCACAGATCGATGCTATGGGGCTTGCGGAATTCAATGCGGCCTGTAAATCCTCGGTGCTGCGTTACACGGGTGAATGGCGTGATTATGTGACGCGTCAGGCTCGCTGGGTCGACTTCGACAACGACTACAAGACGCTTGATCTCGACTTCATGGAGTCGGTGATGTGGGCGTTCAAGTCGCTACACGAGAAGGGCCTGATCTACCAGGGCTTCCGGGTGCTGCCCTACAGCTGGTACGAGCAGACGCCGCTGTCGAATCAGGAAACCCGGCTCGACGACGCGTACAAGATGCGTCAGGACCCGGCCGTCACCGTGGATATGGTGCTGCGCGTCCCCGCCGACCATCCGCTGCACGCCCTCAACGGCGCCAACGCGCTGATCTGGACCACCACCCCGTGGACGCTGCCGTCGAACCTGGCGATCGCGGTGCATCCGGATGTGCGCTACACGCAGGTGCGCGCCGCCGACGGTAAGCGCTATCTGCTGGCCGCCGAACGGGTCACGCACTACGCCCGCGAAATCGGCGACGAGCCCGAAGTGCTCGGCGAGTACGACGGTGCCGCCCTCGCGGATCTGTCGTATGCCCCGCCGTTCGACTTCTTCGTCGGCCATCCGAACGCGCACCGCGTGCTGACCGCCGATTATGTGACCACCGACTCCGGCACCGGCATCGTGCACCTCGCACCGGCCTTCGGTGAGGAGGATATGGACGTCGCGACGGCCAACGGCATCGAGCTGGTGCAGCCGTTGGATCCGGGCGGCAAATTCACCTCGATGGTGCCGCCGTACGAGGGCATGATGGTCTTCGATGCGAACCCGGCGATCATCAAGGACCTCAAGGCCGCGGGAAAGCTGCTGCGGCACGAGACTATCGAGCACTCCTACCCGCACAGCTGGCGTTCCGGCCAGCCGCTGATCTATATGGCGGTGCCGTCCTGGTTCGTCGCGGTGACCAAATTCCGTGACCGGATGGTCGAGCTGAACAAGCAGATCACCTGGGTGCCCGAGCACATCCGCGACGGCCAGTTCGGCAAGTGGCTCGAGGGCGCGCGGGACTGGAATATCAGCCGCAACCGCTACTGGGGCAGCCCGATCCCGGTGTGGGTGTCCGATGATCCGGCCTATCCGCGCACCGATGTATACGGCTCACTCGACGAGCTGGAGCGCGACTTCGGCGTGCGCCCGACCGATCTGCACCGGCCGATGATCGACGAGCTGACCAGGCCCAATCCGGACGATCCGACAGGTCGGTCGACCATGCGCCGGGTGCCGGAGGTCTTGGACTGCTGGTTCGAGTCCGGCTCGATGCCCTATGCCCAGGTGCACTACCCGTTCGAGAACAAGGAGTGGTTCGACAACCACTTCCCCGGCGATTTCATCGTCGAATACAACGGGCAGACCCGTGGCTGGTTCTACACCCTGCACGTGCTCTCGACCGCGCTGTTCGACAGCCCGGCCTTCAAAACCGTTGCCGCGCACGGCATCGTGCTCGGTGACGACGGGCTGAAGATGAGCAAGTCCAAGGGCAACTACCCGGATGTGAACGAGGTGTTCAACCGGGACGGCTCCGATGCGATGCGCTGGTTCCTGATGAGTTCGCCGATCCTGCGCGGCGGCAATCTCATCGTCACCGAGCGCGGTATCCGCGAGGGGGTCGGCCACGCGCTGCGCCCGCTGTGGAACGCATGGACCTTCCTGCAGCTCTATGCCTCGAAACCCGGTGTGTGGCGCACGGATTCGCCGAATGTGCTGGACCGCTACATCCTGGCCAAACTCGCCGCGACCCGGGATGCGATGACCGAGGCGCTCGAGGTCTACGACATCGCGGGCGCCTGTGAGGAGTTGCGCTCGTTCGCCGACGCGCTGACCAATTGGTATGTGCGCCGGTCGCGTTCGCGCTTCTGGGAGGAGGACCGGGATGCGGTCGACACGCTGCATACGGTGCTCGAGGTCGTCACCCGGCTGGCCGCGCCGCTGCTGCCGCTGATCTCCGAGGTGATCTGGCGTGGGCTCACCGGCGAGCAGTCGGTGCACCTGGCCGATTGGCCCAAGGAGGGCGAGCTGCCGGAGGATCCGGATCTGGTGGCTGCCATGGACGAGGTCCGGGTGGTCTGCTCGACGGTGCTGAGTCTGCGCAAGGCCCAGAACCTGCGGGTGCGCCTGCCGCTGGCCGAGGTCACCATTGCCGCGCCCGACGCCGAGCGGATGCGGCCCTTCGCCGACATCATCGCCGACGAGGTGAACGTCAAGAAGGTCGATCTGACCACCGATGTCGCCGTGCACGGCCGTTTCGAACTGGTCGTGAACGCCCGTGCCGCCGGCCCGCGCCTTGGCAAGGATGTGCAGACGGTGATCAGGGCGGTGAAGGCGGGCGAATGGTCCGAGAACGCCGACGGTGTGGTCACCGCGGCGGGCATCGAACTGCTGCCGGAGGAGTACACCCAGCGCCTGGTCGCGGCCGAACCCGAATCCACGGCGGCGCTGCCCGGCAATGCGGGCCTGGTGGTACTCGATTCGCAGGTGACCGAGGAACTCGAGGCCGAGGGCTGGGCCCGCGATGTGATCCGCGATCTGCAGGAGACGCGAAAGTCGCTGGGGCTCGACGTCTCCGATCGCATCACCGTGGTGCTCGCGGTACCCGAGGACAAGCAGGCGTGGGCACAGGCGCACCGGGATCTCATCGCGGGTGAAATCCTCGCCACCGAGCTGAGTTTCGGTGATCCGGGCGCGGATGCCGCCGATATCGTCGGTGGCGTGCGGGTGTCGATCGCCAAGATCTGACGCGGCGGAGTTCGGGGCGAGGCCATCGCGGCCTCGCCCCGAATTATGTGACATAGATCACACGCTGAGAAATAGCTGATTCGCTGTTGTGGTTGCACAATGCCCGGCACAATCGGCCATGTTGCTGCTGATGCACAGATTTACTCCTGTGACGGCAGTAAACGTTCGTGCTTGAACTGCTCTACCTGAAATACCTTGCACCGCACGTGCATACGTGCTGAGCGCAGGTGCTGTGATGTGCGGTTCCATCCCCGATTTCGAGGTGGGTACCGCGCGGTGGCCGGGTCGACGGAAGGGGAGAGCACACATGATCAGCGAGTTCGGGAAGGTATTGCGCCGGATAGCCATTGGTTTTCTGGTATCGACCGTCGTCGCGCTGGCGCTGGCCGGGCCGGCGTACGGCGATACCGGCAGCGCCTCCGGTTCGGGCGGCTCCGGTTCGAGTGGCGCGGGTTCGAGTGGCACGGGCTCGGGTGGCACGGGTTCGGGTGGCTCCGGTTCGCCGTCCGGCAGTTCCAGTGGCTCCGCGGGACTACCGTTCCCGAGCGTTGCCGGACTCGGCGCCTTGGCCGCGGCATACACCCAGATCGGCAAGCCCTACCAATGGGGCGGCACCGGTCCGCTCGCGTGGGACTGCTCGGGTCTGGTGCAGTGGTCGTTCGCGCAGGTGGGAGTGCGGCTGCCGCGCACCACCTGGCAGCAGGCCAGGGTCGGCGCCGCGGTCCCGTTGTCGGCGCTGTCGATGGGCGATGTCGTCATTCTGAACGAGGACGCGTCGCACGTCGGCATCTACGCGGGCTCCGGCCAGATCCTCGACGCCCACGACTGGGGGATCCCCGTCGGCCTGCATCCGCTCAGCCAGTTCCACATCTACACGATCCGTCGTTTCTGAGCCGGATCGGCTACGTTTCCACCGAACAGCGCGGCTGCGCGGAGACGGAAACGATGGGAACGAGATGGCGATCGGTGTGCGTAGAGGATCGGCACTGCGGGCGGCGGGTGCCGTCGCCGGGGCACTACTGCTCGTCGCGGCGGCAACCGGCTGCGGCGACGATAAGAAGGACGCGGCGTCCTCGGCACCCGGCGTGCTGGATGGTTTTTCGAAGCCGGAGAGTGTGCTCATCGCCGGGGACAAGTGGTTCGTATCGAATATCGGTGCGGCGCAGGAGCCGATGACCAAGGACGGCGACGGCTTCCTCTCGCGGCTGGACTCGACCGGAAAGGTGATCGAACGCAAGGCGATTCCGCGTGCGGGGGATCCGCCGCTGAACGCGCCCAAGGGAATGGCCTACGCGGACAACAAGGTGTTCGTCGCCGATATCGATCGCGTCGTCGGCTATGACGTCGACACGTTGGGACAGGTCTTCGAGGCCCCGCTCGGCGGCGATGCCGCGGCGCTGCTCAATGACATCGCGGTGCTCGACGATAAGACCCTGCTGGTCACCGATACGGTGCGCGGTGCGGTGTACAAGCTCGATCTCGAGAGCAAGAAGTTCGGCACGCTGACCACGTCGATTCCGGGCGCCAACGGCATCGTGCTCGACAAGTCGACCAAGACCGCCTATGTCGCGGGACTCGGCGCGCACTTCGAGGGCGGCGATCTGTACAAGTTCGGTATCGAGCACGCTCCGGCTGCCGTGGGCAAGGTCGGCACGGTGCACGGCGTATTCGACGGCATCGCACTGCTGCCCAACGGCGATCTCGCGGTATCGGACTGGGTATCCGCCGATAAGCCGGTGCCCGGCACGATCAAGATCTATCGCACCGACGGCACCGAGGTCTCGACCGTCAAGTTGCCCCAGGATCTGCACGGACCGGCCGATTTCACGCTGGACGGGACCGGGAAGAACCTTGTAGTGCCCGCGGTGGCCGACGATAAGGTCGCCATCGTCGCGCTGCCCTGAGTCCAATCGAACCGGGGCCGATCGAACCGATGCATTCGAACCAGAGCCCGATCGAACCCGGGCCGGTCGAATCGGGGCCCGATCGAACCGGGCCGATCGAACCGGAGCCCGATCGAACCGGAGCCCGATCGAACCGGAGCCGATTGAACCGGGGCCGATTGAACCGGAGCCGATCGAACTGGGCCCGGTCGAACCGGAGCCGATTGGAACCGATGCATTCGAACCGGGGCCCGATCGAACCCGGGCCGGTCGAACCGGGGCCCGATCGAACCGGGGCCGGTCGAACCGGAGCCGATCGAACTGGGCCCGGTCGAACCGGAGCCGATTGGAACCGATGCATTCGAACCGGGGCCCGATCGAACCCGGGCCGGTCGAACCGGGGCCCGATCGAACCCGGGCCGGTCGAACCGGGGCCCGATCGAACCGGGGCCGGTCGAACCGGGGCCCGATCGAACCGGAGCCGATCGAACCGTGCCGATCGAACCGGAGCCGATCGAACCGTGCCGATCGAACCGGAGCCGATCGAACCGGAGCCGGATCGAATCGGGGCCGATTGAATCGGGGCCCAATTCAGTCGACGAGTTGGCGCAGTAGCGGCCCGTACTGCGGATGGGCCAGGGCCGAGGCGAATTGCGCGACCAGGTAGTCGGCCGGGTTACCGGTGTCGTACCAGCGGCCCTGGATGACCTGGCCGAAGACCGGACTGTCGGCGGCGTGCACATTGATCGCATCGGTGAGATAGACCTCGCCGGTGCGGTGCTCGTACCACTGCTCGGTCTGTCTGCGGAGCTCGCAGATGATGCCGGGGGTGACGACATAGCCGCCGATCGCGGCGAAGTTCGAGGGGGCGTCCTCGGGCTTCGGCTTCTCCCGCAGACCGGTGATGCGCAGCAGGCCGTTGCCGTGGTCGTCGGCGACGACCGGGACGCCGTAGCGCTGGGATTCGGACGGATCCATCGGCATCAGTGCGAGCACCGGGGCGCCGGTCGCTTCGTAAGCATCGATCAGCTGCTGTGCCCGCGGCACCCGGGCGACGAAGACGTCGTCGGGCCACAGCACCAGCATCGGCTCGTCGCCGAGATTGCGGGCGGCATTGAGCACCGGGGTGCCGTTGCCGTAGGGGCCGTGCTGGTCGAGGTAGGTGATGTGTCCGAGCCTGGACAGTTCGCCGACCTCTTCCACCGCGTCGGCGTATGCGTCCTTGCCGTCCGCGCGCAGTTGGGCGACCAGCGCGGGATTCGGGCGGAAGTGGTCCTGGATCAAGGACTTTCCGCCACTGACCACGATCGTGATATCGGTGATTCCGGATGCGACCAGCTCGCGGACGGTGTGCTCGATGACCGGCTTATCGCCGACCGGCAGCATCTCCTTGGGGATGGCCTTGGTCAGCGGCAGCAGGCGCGAGCCGATTCCGGCGGCCGGGATCACGGCCTTGCGGATCTTCATGATCCGATCATCACATATCCGGCCGGGTACGAACGGCCGATCCCCAGGCTTCGGCAGTGCCGGCCCAGGTGGCAACACATTGGAATCGTGCCAGGTCACGGCGGGTCGGGCAGCGCTGAGCGTCGCGCGCGCCCGGCCGCCCGGCCCCCGAGGTCAGTAGCAATTTCGCAGTAATTACGCGGCTGAGGCACATCTGGCGCCCAGGTCGGCCGCCGGTGCGCACAGGTTGGGTGCGCCGCGCACGAGTTCACCCGGCGGATCCGTGCGAGGTTGGCGTGCCGGGGCGCGGCACGGTCGACCAATCGGCCACGGCTCGTGTGGGTGCCGACCTGTCGGTGGGGCGGCGTAGATTTCCGTGCGTGAGCACTGATAACACCGAGGGGGTCGCGGCCTCGCGCACGGCCCGGCGGTGGGTGCTGCACATCGATATGGATGCCTTCTTCGCCTCGGTCGAGCAGCTTACCCGGCCGACGCTGCGTGGCCGCCCGGTGCTGGTCGGTGGTACCGGTGGGCGCGGTGTGGTCGCGGGGGCCAGCTACGAGGCGCGGGTATTCGGTGCGCGCTCGGCGATGCCGATGCATCAGGCGCGGCGGCTGGTCGGGGTGACGGCGGTGGTGGTGCCGCCGCGTGGCGCGGTGTACAGCGTGGTGAGCGCGCAGGTTTTCGACGCGCTGCGCACCCGCATTCCGGTGCTCGAGACGCTGTCGTTCGACGAGGCGTTCGGCGAACCCGCCGGATTGGTGGGGGCGAGCGTCGAGCGGGTGCGCGAATTCTGTGAGGAGCTGCGTGCGCTGGTGCGGGAGCGGACCGGGCTGGTCGCCTCGGTGGGCGCCGGAACCGGCAAGCAGCTCGCCAAGATCGCTTCCGGAATGGCCAAACCCGATGGGGTGCGGGTGGTTTCGCCGGATGAGCAGCAGCAGCTGCTCGCTCGCCTGCCGGTACGCAAACTATGGGGGATCGGGCCGGTGGCCGATAGCCGTTTGCGCTCCCTCGGCATCGAGACGGTGGGCGCCTTCGCCGCTCTGCCGGAATCGGAGGCGGCCTCGATCCTCGGCGGCAGCGTCGGCGCGGCGCTGCACCGGCTGGCCCGCGGCATCGATGACCGCCCGGTCGCCGAGCGCGCCGAGGCCAAGCAGATCAGCGCCGAGAACACCTACGAGACCGATATCGTCACGATGGCCCAGTTGCGCCCGGCCATCGAGGCGATGGCGGCGGCCGCGCACCGTCGCCTGGAAAAGGACGGACGGGCCGCGCGCACCGTGGTGCTGAAGCTGAAGAAATCCGATATGAGCATCGTGACCAGGTCTTTCACCCTGGCGTACGCGACGACCGAGCTGGCAACGCTGACCACGGCGGCGCAGCGTTCGGCCATCGACCCGGCCGAGCTCGGGCCGATTCGGCTAGTCGGTGTGGGCTATGGCGGGCTGTCGACCGTGCGGCAGGAGTCGCTGTTCCCGGAGCTGGATCAGGCGCCGGTGGAGGATGCTGACGTCTGGGCAGGCGATGCGGCGCACTCCGATCGTTGGGGCGGATCAGCCGAGGCCGAAAGCGGCCCATCTGGCGTCGTGGCGGTGCTCGATACGGGCTCGTCGGTTGAGCAGGCGGGCGTCGGGACCGAGCACGCCGAGACCGCATCCGGGGTGACATCGGCGCAGCGGGTTTCTGTGGCCACGCAGTCGAGCGTCGGTGCAGCTCAGGGTGATTCGCCACCGCCAAAGGCGACGCTGTGGTATCCAGGACTCGATGTCGCCCATCCCGAATTCGGGCATGGGTGGGTGCAAGGTGCCGGACTCGGTGTGGTTACCGTTCGGTTCGAGACCAGCTCGACAGGGCCCGGTCCGGCGCGTACCTTTGCCGCCGACGACATCAGTCTGTCCCGGGCGGATCCGCTCGGCAGTCTCCGCTGACAGGTAGCCTGGGTCAGTCGTGCAACGTCGCCGGTCCGGGTGACGGCTGCCGTTGGTGGAACGACATGTACCTACTCGAACGCAAAGGACGAGCAGTTGAAGCTTCGTAAGACTGGACGCATCGCCATCGCCGCTCTAGCCGTTGTCGCCGCACTCGGCATGACCGCCTGCAGCGATGACAAGGACAGCAAGCCGGCCGCGAAGACGAGCACCAGCGCCAAGGCCTCGGCCAGTGCGAGCGCGAACACCAACCTGCCGCCGGTCCCCACCGCCGCGGAGCTGAACACCCAGCTGCAGCGCGCGCTCGATCCGTCGGTGCCGAATTCGGAGAAGCTGGACGGCGTGCAGGGCGCGCAGGCCGACCCGGAACTGCCGAATCGCCTGGCCGAGGCCGCCAAGACCGCCAACATCACGGTGACGGTCACCGATGTGGCCAGCTTCGGCGACAGTGTCAACGCCAAGGCCAAGGTCGTGCTCAACGGCCAGGAGAACGTTGTCGACGTGCCGTTCGTCGCCGAGGACGGCAAGTGGAAGATCCAGAAGGCTTGGGCCTGCACCATGCTGACCAACCTGGGCCAGCAGTCGACGGCCTGCAGCTAGCCGTAGCGACTGCTTGCAGGTCGCTCGAAATGACCAGCCATGGTCGCGGCCGAGCCGGGCAGTGCCCCGGCGTCGGCCGTGGCTGTGCGTTGGATGAGAATCAATGCTGTACACCAGCAAGAACTTTCGTTTGGAATAGTTACCGTTAGGATCAGGCCCCGTGGCTGACACGATGGTGTGGGCGGGGCAGCCGTCCGTCGAGGAATCCGAACCCGGGACGGCACAATCGAACAGACGTGGCGGGTGGGCCGGGCCGATCGCGCTGATCGCGGGCCTATTGGGCGCCTTGTTCGCGGTGGCGGTGCCGCTGCTGCCGGTGCGTGTGGACGCGGCGACGCTGAATTGGCCGCAGGCCGGTTCCGCGCGCAGTATCGAGGCGCCGCTGATCTCCTATGCGCCACTGACTTTCGACGCCACCCTGCCCTGTGCGGCGATCAACCAACTCAGCGCCAAGGGCGGCACGCTCGTGGCGACCGGACCCAATGGCGCGCCGGATCTCGAGCGATACGGATTCGTCGCGCGCGTACAGGCCGCGGCCGACACCCCGGCGCGGTTGGATGTGGTGCTGCGCAACCAGGCATTGCTCAGTCTGCCGGTGGCCGAGTTGGTTCCGGGCTGTGAACTCACCGTGCACGCCGACAACACCACTGCCACCGCCACTTTGGTCGGATTCGAGGCGCCCGGGTTCCCGGTGGTGCTCAATGGCGACTACCGGCCGCAGATGGTCGGCATCTTCAGTGATCTGGCCGCGGCCGACGGTGCGCGCGTCAGCGCCGAACTCGACACCCGATTCTCGTCCACGCCCACGCCGCTCAAGCGCGCGGCGATCTGGCTGGCGGTGCTGTGCACGATTGTTTCGCTGGTCGCGCTGTACCGGCTCGATCGGCGCGACGGTCGGCGGGTGCGGCGCTTCCTGCCGCAGCGCTGGTGGACGTTCTCACTGCTCGACGTCGTGGTGCTCGCCACCATGCTGGTCTGGTACTTCATCGGGTCGACGACCTCCGATGACGGCTACCAGTTCGGCATGGCGCGCGCCTCGGGTGCCGCGGGCTATATGGCCAACTACTTCGCCTACTTCGGAGTGCCCGAAAATCCGGTCGGCACACCGTATTACGACCTGATCCGGATCATGACGCAGATCAGCACCGCCAGCCCGTGGGTGCGGCTGCCCGCGCTGTGCTGCGGTGTGCTGATGTGGCTGCTGCTCAGCCGCGAGGTGGCGCCGCGGCTCGGTGTCGCGGTGCGGCACAACCGCGTCGCGATGTGGACCGGTGCGCTGGGCTTCCTCACCATCTGGCTGGCCTATGACAACGGACTGCGTCCGGAACCGCCGGTGGCGCTGGGACTTCTGCTGACCTGGTGTCTGGTCGAGCGTGCGATCGCGACCCGGCGGTTGTTGCCGGCCGGATTCGCGATCCTGGTCGCGGCCTTCGCCTGTACGGCGGGGCCCTCCGGTGTCATCTGTATCGCGGCGCTGCTGGCCGGATTGCGGCCGGTCGCGCGAATCATCATGGCCCGCATCGACACTCGGGGTTCGGCGCGCGTACTCGGTCACGCGATGCTGCTCGCGCCGCTGCTCGCCGCCGGTGGGGTCGCGCTGGCGATCATGTTCGCCGATCAGCCGCTGGCGGCGACGTTCGAGATGAAGCGCATCCATCACATCGTCGGCCCGGATGTGGAGTGGTTCAACGACTATCTGCGCTACCAGTACCTGTTCCAAGGTGAGACCGACGGCTCGGTCGGCCGCCGGATCGGCGTGCTCGCGATGTTCGCCGGGCTCGTCGCCTGTGTACTCGTGTTGCTGCGCAAGGGCGGTCGCATCCCGCTGACCGCCGCTGGCCCGACCCGGCGCATTCTCGGTGTCACCGTCGGCGCGCTGCTGCTGATCATGGTCACGCCCACCAAGTGGACCCATCACTTCGGTGTCTACGCGGGTGTGGCCGGAGCCGTCGCGATGGTGACCGCCATGGCCGTCGCACCGCGGGTGCTGCGCGCGCCGCGCTACCGCGCCCTGTTCGCCGCGGTGGTCGCGTTCCTGCTCGCGCTGGTGTTCTCCGGTCCCAATAAGTGGTGGTATGTCTCGTCCTACGGCATTCCGTGGTGGGATAAGCCGCCGGTGATCGCCGGGCTCGAGCTCAACAAGCTGTTCCTGCTCGCCACCGCCGCATTGCTCGCGGTGGCCGCATGGTGGCATGTGCACGCACCGGAACCCGGTACGCCGCACAAGGTTTCGCGGTTCGCGTGGCGGGTGTCGGTGCTGCCGCCGCTGACCATCGCGCTGGCGCTGCTCGTGGTCTGGGATGTCGGTTCCTTCGCCAAGGCGGCCGTGGCCCAGGGGCCGGCGTTCTCGCTGGCGCGCTCGAATATCGAGGCGTTGGCCGGGAAGACGGCCGGTTTGGCCGGACACGTACTGGTCGAATCCGATCCCAATGCGGGCATGCTGCAGCCGCTGACCGGCGACGCGGTGAGCACACTGTCGGGCACCGGGACCGGATTCACCGGTGCGGGCGTGGCGGCCGATCTGCGCCCCGATGACGATTCGAGTCCGACCGGCAGTATCGCCGACGCGTTGAGCAGCAAGTCGGCCTCGGACAACACGGCTGGGACCGCCTCTCCCGCACTGCCTTTCGGACTGAATCCGGCAACCACACCGGTGCTCGGCAGCTACGGCTCCGGTGACGCGGGGCCCGCCGACCTGACCACCGGCTGGTACCGGCTTCCCGAACCCGGCGACCGGACCGGCATCATCGCGCTGACCGCGGCGGGCCGGATCAGATCGGTCGATGCCGACGGTATCGTCACGCCGGGGCAGAACCTCGAAATCGAATACGGTGCAACCGATTCCGCGACCACCGCACAGCCGATGGGCAAGGTCATCCCCATCGATATCGGACCGGCGCCGTCCTGGCGCAATCTGCGCGTCCCGTTCACCGAAATCCCGACTGGCGCGGACGTTATCCGCATCGTCGCCATCGACCGCGACCGCAACCCCAAGCAGTGGCTGGCCGTCACCCCGCCCCGCGTTCCGCAGACCAGAACGCTGAATGAGGTTGTCGGCTCACAGGTTCCGGTCCTCACCGACTGGATGGTCGGCCTGCAATTCCCCGATCAGCGCCCCTACGACCACCGCGACAATATCGCCGAAGTCCCCGCCTACCGCATCCTCCCGGACCGTCCCGGCGCCGAGATCACCACTCTGTGGCAGAGCCATGACGGCGGCGGCCCGCTCGGCTGGTCCAATATGCTGCTGCGCCCCCGCACCCTGGCCACCTATCTCGACCAGGACTGGCGGCGAGATTGGGGCGAACTGCAACAACTGACTCGCATCGACCCGAAAGCCGATCCCGCCAGACCCGAGATCACCCAGCAAGACCACTCCGGTCTGTGGACTCCGGGACATATCAACACCGCCTACTGACCGGCGTCGCCGAACCTGTCGGTACCCACGCTCAGTGCCGACATCCCGATCGGTACCGAGCGCAGTATCCGCAGGCAGGCGGGATCTGATGGAGATGACAGTGAGTACTTACGCGATCATCATCGAGCGTGGCGAGACCGGTGGCTATGGTGCCTATAGCCCGGATCTGCCCGGCTGTGTCGCGATGGCGGACGACCAGGACGAATGTCTGCGACTCATGATCGAGGCGATCGAGTTCCATCTCGCGGGGTTGCGCGAGGATGGCAAGCCGATCCCGCATCCGAATACCGTAGCTGCGACGACGTTCACAACGGCCGCATGAGGCCGATGCGCGGCTAGCGGTTGACGCTGTTGGTGGCGATGCGGGTGGCGAGGGTGGCCAGGTCGTCGGCGGTGAAACCCGGGTAGCCGTGGAGGATCTCGCGCCAAGGGGCGGGGATGGCGCTGGCGCCCCAGCGGGCGCCGAGGAGACCGCCCGCGATGGCGGCGGTGGTGTCGGTGTCCCCGCCCGCGCGGACGCAGAGTTCGAGGGCGCGGGGGAGGTGTTCGGGGCCGGAGGCGTCGGCGGTGGTGATGGCCCACCAAGCGGTCTGGAGGGCGTGCACCACCCAGCCGTTGTTCGAAAAGTCTTGTGGGGTACCGGATTCGGCTTGGTCGAGCAGATAGGTCCAGTAGGCGGCGCTGGGCGAGTCGTCGACGAAGGCGCGGACGCCGTCGAAGGTTCCGCCGAGCACCGCGTGTCGAATGGCGGCGGTCCAGATTTTACAGGCCTCGATCGCCTGCTGGTCGTGATGGGTGAGCGCGCCGATCGCACCGGCCATCCGGACGCATTCCGCGGCGTCGCCGAGATAGGCGAGGGCGACCGGCGCGGTGCGCATGAGCGAACCGTTGCCGCCGGTCTTGCCGTGCAATGACATGGCCTGCATCTGCATTTCCCTGGCCGAGCGCGGGCGCACCGCGAGCACGGCGCGGGTCTGGATGCCGATATCGGGCGGATCGGAATCGAACCATCGGACGAATCCGGCGGCCACCTCGTCGAGATCGATACCGGACCCCTTATCGGCCGCCAGCGCGATGACGATCGCCATGGAGGTGTCGTCGGTCCACTGTCCAGGGGCCCACCGGCACGGCCCGCCGCCGATCATATCGATCGCGACATGTGTTCCCGGCCACGTGAATTCGTAACCCGCGCCGAGCGCATCGCCCGTCGCGGTGCCGAGCAGCACGCCCGCCGCCCGATCGAGTTGCGCATCGTCCAGCATCGAAGAAAACCTTCCGGTCCGGCTGTGATCGCGGCCAATGTACCCGATGACCAGGGCAATTCCGTCCTGTCGGTATCGACAAGTGACGCTGTACAAATCTGTGCCCTCACTACGAAACCAGGGCTGGGAATAGCAGGTCAGTCGCGGTCTACGAGAGTCGACGGTTCGGGTTCGACGGCCTTGGCGCCCGGCCGCCCACGCCGCCGCCCACGCATGAGCGCATCGGCGGTGAAGATCGCCAGTGCCGCCCAGATGAGCGCGAATCCGGCCCACCGCGACGCGGGCATGGGCTCATGCGCGACGGCCACGCCCCAGGCCATCTGGAGCGCCGGAGTGAGGTACTGGAGCAGTCCCATGGTCGAGAGCGGAACCCGTTGCGCGGCAACGGCGAACAGCAGCAATGGCAATAGGGTGACCGGACCGGTCGAGATCATCAATCCGGAATGCCCTATGCCGCTGGCGAATTCACTGCGACCCGTCACCGCGAACACGATCACGAAGGCCAGTGCGAACGGCGCGGCAACCAACCCCTCGGCCGCGATCCCGTGCAGCGCGTCCAGCGGAATCACCTTTTTCACCAGCCCATAGGTGGCGAATGAGCAGGCCAGTGCCAGCGCGATCAGCGGCGGCCTGCCGTAGTCGACGGTGAGCACCGCGACGGCCAGCGCGCCGAGTCCGAGTGCCGCCCACTGCGCCCTGGCCAGCCGCTCGCGGAAGATCAGTACGCCGAATGCCACCGTCACCAATGGGTTGATGAAGTAGCCGAGCGCGCACTCCACCACATGTCCGGAGGTGACGCCGTAGACGTACACGCCCCAGTTGATCGACAGCGCCGCGATGGCCACCGCCGCCATCCGCCAGGTCCGCGCGCCGATCCCACGCAGCCCATCCAGCTGGCCGGTCATCGCGAGCAGGACCAGCACCAGCGCCAGGGTCCACAGGATGCGCTGCGCCACCACCTCGGCCGGGTTGGCGAAGGCCAGTAGCCCGAAGTATGCGGGGAACATGCCCCAGATCAGAAATGCGCCGGTACCGAACGCTACGCCGGGGACTGTCCTGCTTCGCTGCACCCTGCCGACCGTAGTTCTCGGTAGCCTTGCGGTCATGTCGATAACCGTGTCAAAGACGGCCGTCACCGGGCTGACCGCGGCGGAGGTCGAGCAGCGCCGCCGTGACGGGCGCACCAACGATGTGCCGGACCGGGCGAGCCGATCCGTGCGCGATATCGTCCGTGCCAACGTCTTCACCAGGATCAACGCCATCCTGGGCGTGCTGTTCATCCTGGTGCTCGCGACCGGTTCGATCATCGACGGCATGTTCGGTCTGCTGATCATCGCCAATAGCGCGGTCGGCATCATCCAGGAGATCCGCGCCAAGCGCACCCTGGACCAGCTGGCCATTGTCGGCCAGGCCAAGCCGACCGTGCGCCGCGACGGTAAGGCGCAGGAGATCATGCCGAAGGAGGTCGTACTCGACGATCTGATCGAGCTCGGTCCCGGCGACCAGATCGTCGTCGATGGCAGCGTCGAGGAATCCGCACTGCTCGAGGTCGACGAATCGCTGCTCACCGGTGAGGCCGATCCGGTGGACAAGCCGGTCGGCGCGGCGGTGATGTCGGGCAGCTACGTCGTCTCCGGTTCCGGCGCCTACCGCGCGACCAAGGTCGGCAAGGACGCCTATGCGGCCAAACTCGCCGAGGAGGCCAGCAAGTTCACGCTGGTGAAGTCCGAGCTGCGCAGCGGCATCGACACCATCCTCAAGGTCATCACCTACCTGTTGATCCCGGCCGGTCTGCTGAGCATCTACAACCAGCTATTTTCCAGTAAGGAGTCCTGGCAGCCCGCGCTCACCGGCATGGTCGCGGCACTGGTGCCGATGGTGCCCGAGGGACTGGTGTTGATGACCTCGGTCGCCTTCGCGGTCGGTGTCGTGCGACTCGGCAGGCGCCAATGTCTGGTACAGGAATTGCCCGCCATCGAGGGCTTGGCCCGGGTGGACGTGGTCTGCGCGGATAAGACCGGCACGCTCACCGAGAACGGGATGCGCCTGTCGGATATCAAGACGCTCGGCTCATTCGACGATGCCGAGGTGCGCCGGGCTCTGGCGGCCATGGCCGCCGACGATCCGCGCCCGAATGCGAGCGTGCAGGCGATCGGCGAGGAGCTGACCGATAGACCGCAGTGGCAGCAGACCGCGGTCGCGCCGTTCTCCTCGGCGAAGAAGTGGAGCGGCTGCTCCTATGGCGAGCACGGCGACTGGCTGCTCGGTGCGCCCGATGTGCTGCTCGATCCGAGCTCCGAAGACGCCCGCGTCGCAGAGGAACTCGGCTCCTCGGGTCTGCGTATTCTGCTGCTGGCACGCAGCGACCGTCCGGTCGATGCCGCCGACGCCCCTGGCACTGTCGATCCCGCCGCACTCGTCGTACTCGAGCAGAAGGTGCGTCCCGATGCCCGCGAAACCCTGGATTACTTTGCCAGCCAGCAGGTTTCGATCAAGGTGATCTCCGGTGACAATGCCGTGTCGGTCGGCGCGGTGGCGTCCTCGCTGGACCTGCCCGGCGGCGATCATCCGGTCGACGCCCGCGAATTGCCCCAAGACCGCGACGCGCTCGCCGATGTGCTGGAGACCGAGACCACCTTCGGCCGGGTGCGCCCGGATCAGAAGCGGGCCATGGTGGCCGCCCTGCAATCTCGCGACCACACCGTCGCCATGACCGGTGACGGTGTGAACGACGTACTGGCGCTGAAGGATTCCGATATCGGCGTGGCCATGGGCTCGGGCAGTCCGGCCACGCGGGCGGTCGCGCAGATCGTGTTGCTGGACAATAAATTCGCCACGCTGCCGTATGTGGTCGGCGAGGGCCGCCGGGTGATCGGCAATATCGAGCGGGTCTCGAATCTGTTCCTCACCAAGACCGTGTACTCGGTACTGCTCGCCTTCCTCATCGGTATCGCCGGTATCGGCTCGCAGATCTTCGACTACGACCCGATCGGATATCCGTTCCTGCCGAGGCATGTCACGATCGCGGCCTGGTTCACCATCGGCATCCCGGCCTTCATCCTGTCGCTGGCGCCGAACAATGAACGCGCCCGCTCCGGATTCGTTTCGCGCGTCATGCGTTTGGCGATTCCGTCCGGTGTGGTGATCGGCGTCGCCACCTTCGTCGCCTACCTGATCGCCTACGCGGGGCCGCATGCCACCCCTGAGCAGAAGGAGCAGGCGGGCACCACGGCGCTCATTACGCTGATCATGATCGCGGTGTGGGTGCTCGCCATCGTCGCCCGGCCGTATGTGTGGTGGAAGGTGGTGCTCATCGGCGCCTCGATCCTCGCCTATGTGCTGTTGTTCACGATCCCGTTCACCAGGCATTTCTTCAAACTCGATCCCTCGAATGTCGGGCTCACCACCGCGGCGTTCGTCTGCGGGGCGGTTGGCATCGTGCTCGTCGAGGCCGCCTGGTGGATCGCCGCCGCCGGTCGCGGCGAGAAGCACTCGCTACTTCCGAGCTCACCGGGCGGGGGCGCCTGAACAATTGGACAGGTGACTCGCCGCGCCACGAGATACCTTGTGCGAAGCGATCATTCGGGGTTGGAGTACCTTCTCGACTATGGAGGTATTGCTGCACCAGATCGACGCGTTCGCCGACGCACCGTTCTCGGGCAACCCAGCCGCGGTCATGCCGCTGCCCACCTGGCTGCCCGACGAGCTGTTGCAACAGCTGGCCGAGGAGAACAACCTCGCCGAGACCGCCTTCTATACGTCCCAATTACCCGTCGAGGCGGGTGGGCCACCCGGGGAATGGCCCGCCTGTCACCTGCGCTGGTTCACCCCGACGATGGAGGTGGACATGTGCGGCCACGCCACCATGGCCGCGGCCGCGCAGATCCTCGAGGACATCCACCCGGGCGAGGACCGGGTGAGCTTCTTCACGCGCAGCGGCTGGCTGCACGTCGACCGCACCGATGACGACGAATACGTACTCGACCTACCGGCCCTGGAATCCAAGGAGGTCACGCCCGATCCCGCACTGGTGGACGCGCTCGGTGTGCGCCCGGTGCGCGCGTACACCGGATTCGACGAGGTGATCGTGCTCGGCTCCGAACGGGAGGTGCGCGAGGCGCGGCCGAATTTCGCGGCCTTCCCGCCGCTCGCGTTCGACGCCGTGATCACCGCGCCCGGCGATACCGTCGACTTCGTCTCCCGGGTCTTCGGTCCGGACCTCGGTGTGGTCGAGGATCCGGTCACGGGATCGGCCCATGCCCAACTGGTTCCGCTGTGGAGCCGCGAATTCGGCCGCGCCCAACTCAGTGCCCGTCAGCTATCCGCGCGGGGCGGCAGCCTGCGCTGTGAACTCGCTGGCGACCGGGTGCTGCTCATCGGACGGTGCCGTCGGTACCTGGATGGTGTTGTGACACTGCCGGATTGAAGTGACGGAGTCGAGCGCATCGCCTACTGCACCGATAAGTGGTGCCGCGCGCTACTGATCCGGGATCGCGCCATCGTCTGGGCCGGGCAGGGCGATGTCCTCGTACTCCGGCAGTAGCGGGACGATGGCGAAGCTGGTGGCGACCGCGTCGGCGGGTAGCGCCTGTACGGCGCGGATCCCGTTCTGGGCGGCCAGATTTCGGAGTTCGGAGAGTCGGCCGCGAACCACGAGACCGACGGTGCACGCGCATCCGGCGCGCAGGCGGGCCACCGATACCGCGGTGATGCGACTGGTGCGCTCATCGGCGGGGTGTTCGGCCAGCAGTTGCCAGGCGGCGTTATCAGCGGAGGCGACCGCGACGGAATTGCCCGCGGGCAGTTGGACCGTGACGATCGGGGTGTGCACGCGGGGGATCGACACGTGGTGGCTGGCCGCGGCGATGCGCAGGCCGCCGCTGTGCGCCGGAATCTGGTTGGGGGTGAGCGGTGCGGTGAACGAGACCAGTGCCCAGTGATCACTGGTATCCGGGCCGGATAGCGAATCCCGGGCCCGCACAAGATAATCCGCGACCGGCTCGCCCCGTTCGGGGCCGAGCCGGTCGGTGGAGATGCCGGATGGACGTGGCGGATTCAGCGCGCCGAGCAGCACGATGAGCACCGCGAACCCGACCGCCGCCACGGCGATCGCGATGCGGCGCAAGAGCATCGAGTCAGGCATTGCGCAGCACGTCGAGCGCGTTCCTCAGATCGTCCGGATACTCGCTGGTGATCTCGAGGTACCGGCCGTCGACCGGATGGTTGAACCCGAGCGAACGCGCGTGCAGCCATTGCCGTTCCAGCCCGAGCCGCTCCGCCAGCCGCGGATCCGCACCATAGGTGAGATCGCCACAGCATGGATGTCGGATCGCGGAGAAGTGCACCCGGATCTGATGGGTGCGCCCGGTTTCCAGATGGATATCGAGCAGACTCGCCGCCTGGAACGCCTCGACGGTGTCGTAGTGCGTAATGCTCGGTCGCCCGTCGGCGGTCACAGCGAACTTCCAGGCGTCACCGCGGGCCCGGCCGATCGGCGCATCGATGGTGCCGCTGCTCGGATCCGGATGTCCCTGCACCAGTGCGTGATACCGCTTATCGACGGTGCGCTGCTTGAACGCCCGCTTGAGCACCGTATAGGCGTGTTCGGACTGCGCGACCACCATCACACCGGAGGTGCCGACATCGAGCCGGTGCACGATGCCCTGCCGTTCGTGCGCACCCGAGGTCGAGATGCGGTAGCCCGCCGCGGCGAGTCCGCCGACCACCGTCGGACCGGTCCAGCCGACGCCGGTATGCGCCGCGACGCCGACGGGTTTGTCCACCGCAACGATGTCGTCGTCGGCATAGAGGATCTTCATCCCCTCCACAGGGACGGCCTCGATGGTGAGTTCGCGCTTGGGTTCCGGAAACTCGACCTCGAGCCAGGCGCCCGCGACCAGGCGATCCGATTTGCCCGCGGCGACGCCGTCGAGCTGCACCGAACCCTCCTCGGCCAAGGTGGCCACGGCGGTGCGGGACAGACCGAGCAGTCGGGACAGTCCGGCGTCCACGCGCATGCCGTCGAGCCCGTCGGGTACGGGCATGGTCCGCGTTTCCCTCATGCCTGCACCTCGCCAGCGCTCGGTTCCGGCATGCGCGAAGCCCGCTGTGACATGATTCGCTCGCTCATGCCGCCGTCCCCTTGCTGCTTGCCGCACCGTCGGCGCCATTGTCCGACGGTTCGTCCTTCGGCGCCGCGGCAGAATCGGTCGCGGTCTCCTCGTGGCGGCCGTGTCCGGTGCGCGAGCCGTCGGGTTCGAAACCGAAGACCGTCAGCACCACCAACAAGATCGCGCCGCAGACGATCGAGGAGTCGGCCAGGTTGAACACCGGCCACCAGCCGACCGCGATGAAGTCCACCACATGGCCCTGCAGCGGTCCCGGCGCACGGAACAACCGGTCGACCAGATTGCCGAGCGCGCCACCGAGCACCATACCGAGCCCGATCGCCCACCACAGCGAACGCAGCGTGCGGCCGATGCGGATCACACCGATCACCACCGCCGCGGCGACCAGCGTCAGCAGCCAGGTCATGCCGGTCGCCATGGAGAACGCCGCGCCCGGGTTGCGTACCAGCGACAGCCGCGCGAAGTCACCGATGATCGGCACCGGATCGCCCGGGGTCAGCTTCGCGACGACGATGGTCTTGGTGAGCAGGTCCAGACCCAGCAATACCGCGGCGATGATCAGTAGCGTGCGTAGCCGCAGCGGTGCGGCGGCCTTCCCGGAATCGGCGGTTGGCGTCGGCGTTTCTGTCTCGTCGCTGGGCGGCACCGCCCCATTGTCGGTGTTGTCCTCGGGCGGCCGGTCATCACTCACGTCGACCATCATCTCTCGAGTGACGACATGCCCTGCGCACGCGGTCACCTGCATGTCCCAGCTGACACTCAGGAAGCGGTCGTACTCTGATGCTCGTGACGGTGTTGTCTTCCCCCCACATACCCCGAATAGCGCGCTCGGGTGTGTTGTTGATGGTGCTCGCGGTCGGACTGTCCGCGTTCGGCGTCGGCTGTAGTGACGGCTCCGACGCGCGCGTGGAAACCGACAGCACCGAGCCGCTCGGCATCGGTAAGGAAGTGACCGTGCCGATCTCGGCCGCTGTCGCCACCGTCATCTCGACGGGCGAGGAGCCGCGGTCGCTGCTGCGTCCCGGCTATCCGGCGGGCACAGTGCAGCAGGTGACGCTGCGCACCGATCATCACATCGAGCAGCAGATCAATGATCAACCGCCGAGCGACTTCTCCTCGCCCGCGCTGACGATTCCGATGACGGCCCAGACCGATGCCGATGGTGTCGAGCTGACCCTCGGCACCATCTCCACCCCGGACCCGTCGCTGGCCAAGGCGCTCACCGCAGCCGGCGGTTCGCACGCCGGATTCGATATGAGCGACCTCGGTGCGATCACCGCGCTGCGCCTCGCACCGTCACCGGACACCTCCAATGCCGCTCGCGCGGCCTTGGAACAGGCCTTCTATCAGGCGGTCTACCGTTCGATCACCTTCCCGGACCAACCCGTCGGCGAGGGCGCGGTGTGGACGGTGCGCCAAGAGGTCGACGGCGGTGTCGCGCTCGACCAGGTGACCACCGCGACGCTGACCAAGCGCGACGGCGACCGGCTGACCATCGAACTCGAGGTGACGCAGACGCCGAAGTCGCCGGTGTGGTCGCTGCCCAATAACGCGGGCACGCTCGACATCAAGGATTACGTCATGCGGGGCGCGGGCACGATCACCGTCGACCTCGGCCTGCCGCTGCCGGTGGCCGGAACCATAACCGTCGGCGGGCATCAGGCCTACCGCGATCCGCGCAGCGCGAGCATGCTGCAGCAGACGATCAATACGCAGGTCACCTGGAACGAATAAGGGCGACCTGCGGCCTGCGGGGCAGCCGCAGGTCGTGAGATCAAAGCGCCGATCCAGGCCTTTTTGTCGGATCCGGGGAATAGGCTCGCACCTGTCCGACAAACGCCTCGATCGGAGGTATTCCATGTCCGATGTCAAACCGATCCCTGACGGATATCCGGTGGTCTCGCCCGGGCTGGCGATTGATGGCGCGGCCGCCGCCATAGATTTCTACAAGCGCATCTTCGGCGCATCGGAGCGGATGCGCATGCCGGGACCGGAGGGCAAGGTGGCGCACTGCGAACTCATGTTCGGCAATTCGCTCGTCATGGTCGGCGATCCGGCTCCCGATATGGACTTCCTCGACCCGAAGACGGTCGGCGGCACACCGGTCAACCTGTACGTCTACGTCGTGGACGCCGATGCCGCCTTCGCCGCAGCCCTTGCCGCGGGCGCGAAGGAACTCACCCCCATGACCACCCAGTTCTACGGTGATCGCAGTGGTGCGTTCGAGGATCCGTGGGGGCACCGGTGGACCGTGGCCACCCATGTCGAGGATGTTCCGCCGGACGAGATGGACCGCCGGATGGCCGAACTGTTCGGCGGCGCCTGACTTGTGCTCGGGGTGGTAGGCCGCGCGGACCATCTGCCACGCGGCCGGAATCGATGTGCGCGGGACCTACCCGAGCACGATCGAGTCGCCCTCGACATGGACCGATTTCGAGGCGAGTGGCCGGGTGGCCGGGCCGTTGACCACCGAGCCGTCGAGGCCGAATTTGCTGCCGTGGCAGGCGCAGTTGATGGTGCCGCCGGATACATTGGCGACCTTGCAGCCCGCATGCGTACAGGTCGAGTCCAAGGCGACGAATGAACCGGCACTAGGCTGGGTCACCACCACATCGCCCTTGATCACACCGCCGCCGACCGGCACCTCGGAGGTGGTCGCGATCGCATTCGGTTGCCCGGCGGGCACGTTCGGTCCGGACGGTCCTGCGGCGGGTGTGGGGGCCTGAGCCTGGGGAGTGCTTTCTTTGCCGTAGGTGGTGCACGCGGTGAGCGCGGCCGCGGCGGCCGCGGCGCTCGCACCCGCGATCACGATGCTGCGGCGGTTGAGAAAGAGATCATCGTTGGACATAGCGGACTCCGATCAGAGGGTTCAGAAGGTGATGCCGTTGTGCTGGAAGAACCACAGGCCCGAGGTGAGCCACAGGCCGGTCAGTCCGGTCAGCACCAGACCGCCCGCAACCGGAATGGCCCAGCCGGGCAGGCCTTTTCGGGTCAGCAGCAGCATCTTGGCGACGAACGCGCCATAGAAGAAGCAGCCGAGCAGGGAATGGATGAGCACGCGCTTCTCGTAGTCTTGAAAACCCAATGCGTACAGGCAGTGCACGGCGACCGGAACGGTGACGAGTACGGCCAGGCGGCCGGACCACACATGGACGGTGCCGATCCACGGCGGGGTCTTGGTGAACAGCGCGTCGAGTTTGCCGTACATGGCCAGTGCCGAGAGGAATTGGAACAGCGCGAGCGCGGTGGCGAGGGTGGCCAGCCAGGTCTTCACCGCAAGCGGGCTGGAGAATCCGGCCACATTGATCGAAAAGAACCGTGGCTCATGCTGTTTCGCGTAGACGCCGAGCAGTACCGAGACCGCCGCGCCGATGAGCAGCGGTATGACGATGGCCGCAGCCGATGCCCGACTCGGATTCGCCCGGATCGTTGGCGCTTCTCGATCAGCCGACACTGTCACCACCACTTATCTTGTTCGCCGTGATCTTCTTGCCATTGACGACGGCCGTCGCATCGGGCGCGAGAGTGACCGCCGGTCCGGTGGAGCCGTCCGGATTGCGCTGGACGCCGGTGACCCCACCGTTCGCGTCGACGATCCAGCTCTGGCGAGTCCCGGCCTCGTTGTAGATATAGAGCCCGGCGGGTGGTTGTACCGGGGCGGCGGTGTAGTTCCACTGCTTGCCGCCGATCCAGAGGGTGCCCTGCACCGATTCACCGTCGAAGGCACCGGTCAATTTGGCGTCGTCCTTGCCGGTGAGCTGCACGGATCCGTTCGTCGCACTGCCGCGCAGCCAGGATTCGATCGTCTTGCCGTCACAGGCGTAGGCGATGGCCTTATCGCCCGCGACGGTGATCTCCAGGGTGATGGTGCCGCCGGAGGCCAGCGGGATCTTGCCCACGTAGTCGGCCTTGGCAGGGAAGGGCGCGGCCGCGGGCGTCGTGGGGATCGGCGGTGCCTGCGTCGTGGATGCGGCGGTGGTTGTCACCGTGTTCGGCTTCGCCGTCGATGGTTCGGTGTCCTTGGACATATTGATGCCCACAAGGACGAGGCCGAGTATGGCCGCTGCCGCCAGGGTGAGCCACGGTCCCAGTCGTTTCATAGGGTCTCCTCGATGGGCGGCCGCAGGTGCCGCTGTTCGAATTGTCTACGTGGCAGACCCACCCAGCGGTTCAAACCGATATTCGCGGCAACCGTCGAGCGGCGTGTCACCGAACGTGTCGGTTCTTACCGATCGGTCAGTCAGGCGAGCCTTTTACCAGGGCGAATCCGTTGCGGTCAGATGTTGTTGGATTCAGCTCACTGCGACTGCCGGGCGGTGCCAGCATCGCGGTCGGACGTGGAAACCCGGCAGCGGCGTGGACAGGCCCGTGAGTGCGCTGAGGATGCTACCGACCGGGCTGAGGTGTCGCTGTCGTGCAGACCTGCCCCCACAGCTCCAGCTCCTGCGCCAAACCCAATGCTTCGGTGTGGATTTCCATCGCGCCGGTCAGATCGCCGCCGCCCGCGCCCGCCCCACCGGATTGTCGACACCGTCGAAGGCGGCGAACACCGCCGCCCGCCGCGCCGCCCCATCGGCGAATTCACCCTGCTGGAACGCGAACCCGAGGTCCCACGCCAGCGCGCGGGCGCGCAATTCCGCCGAACTGCTCTGGGGCGGCTCGCCCTTGCGCGAATCGTTCTGGCGCGAATCGAGCTGCGCTGAATCGTGCGGGGTGAGTCTCCTCCAGCCGAGTCGTCTCCGGGTGAACTGCTGCCTTGGGGTGCATCGCTGCCTTGGGGTGCATCGCCGCGCGCCGAATCGCTTTGCCCCGAATCGCCTTGGGTCGAACCGCTCTGGGGCGCATCGTTTTGCGCCGTAATGTCCTGCGCCGAAGCGCTTTGCGTCGCCTGCGGCGAACTGGGCTTGGCCGTATTGTTCTGGGGCGAACTGGGCTTGGCCGTATTGTTCTGGGGCGAACTGGGCTTGGCCGTATTGTTCTGGGGCGAACTGGGCTTGGCCGTATTGTTCTGGGGCGAACTGGGCTTGGCCGTATTGTTCTGGGGCGAACTGGGCTTGGCCGTATTGTTCTGCGGCGAACTGGGCTTGACCGGATCGCTCTGGCCCGAACTGCGCTGGCCGGAGTCGGTCAATGCTAGGGCGGCGGCGAGCCAGCGTCGTGCTTCACCGAATCGGCCGCGTAGGAGCCAGTACCACGCGAGGGCGTTGACCGCAGCGCTTCGCCGCCGACGGCAGTTGTCCCCGCCGCGACCCCGAACTCGAAGCGGCAGTGTGCGCCGCGGTGGACCAACTCACCTGGTGGGCAACGGCTTTGCGAGCGGCCCGCGCGCGAGACGCCTTCGTCGTCTAACAGGCCTCGTGCGGTGCGGGCATGCGGTGGGCGAGCAGAAAACGCATCAGGTTGCGCTGAACCTCGATGCCCCCGTCGTCTTGAACGATGCGTGCCCCGATCATGTGCTCGGAGAGCAGCGGTGTGGTGAACTGCGCCAGTTCACATCCGCGCGGGCTGTCGTAGTGCTCGGCGGTGAGTGGGATCGGGAGACCCGGTCCGGCGACGAGAACCTCCTGACGCGTCGGCACGGTCGGCACCGAACCCGGATCCGCGAGGTTATCGGCCTCGCGCCACTGCGCGAGGTTGCTGCGGCCGATCACGTAGTTGCTGATCTCGTCGAAGAGGGACTGCAGAAAATACGTCGGCATCGTGCGGGCGCGAGTACTCATCGCATCGATGATCAGCTGGCCGCTGAGCTCGGATCGGTAGGGCGCACCGGCCATCGGCGCGATCGCCGCGTAGAGGTCCGGGTAGGTGGCACCCAGATCGGTGGTCATCGCACCACCCGCGGAGTACCCGCCGAGATAGATGCGCGAGCGATCGAGTTGGAATTCATCGATGAGCGTGGTGGTGATGCCTGCGATGATGGACGGCTCGCCCTGGCCGCGTTCGCGGTTCTCGGCTTTGTCCCAGTTCCAGCAGAATTCCTTATTGGCCGCCCGATCCTGGATCGGATAGGCGAGCACGAAGCCCATCTCGTCGGCGACCTGGGTGAGCGAGAATCCGGTCGGCCGGTCGTCGGCGAGCGGGTCGGCGCAGCCGTGCAGGTACACCATCAGCGGCCGACCCGCACTGCTGCCCGGCGGTATGTGCAGGTAGTAGCAGCGGGTGCCCGCGGCGTTGGTATAGCAGCGTTTATCGATCTGGGCTTGTGCGCGCGGTGCACCGAGCAGCAGGGAAGTGGTGGCGATCAGGAAGGCGCCGACGACAGCGCAGCGACGGAGCGCGGCAATTCGCACGCCGGGAATACTAGCCGGGCACTGAACTTCCGCGGCGATCGTGTGTCCGTCGACGCGGCGGGGCGGACCCGGTCCCCCTCATCATTGCGGTGGCCGGGTCCGCCCGGGAGCGTCGCCTAACTGCGCGCGATGGCCTCGAAGACCTTCGGATCGACGAGGGTCGACGTATCGCCGAGTTCGCGACCCTCTGCGATATCGCGGAGTAGGCGGCGCATGATCTTGCCGCTGCGGGTTTTCGGGAGTTCCGGGACGATATGGATTTCCCTGGGGCGGGCAATGGGGCTGATCTCCTGGGAGACAGCGGCTTTCAGCTCACCGATCAGCGCAGCACCGGAATTGTGCGCACCCGCAGTGAGGATGACGAAGGCGACGATGGCCTGGCCGGTGGTGGCGTCGTTCGCGCCGACCACCGCGGCCTCCGCGACCGACGCCTGCCCGACGAGCGCGGATTCCACCTCGGCGGTGGAGATCCGGTGCCCGGAGACATTCATGACATCGTCGACCCGGCCCAGCACCCAGAGATCGCCGTCGGCGTCGAGCTTTGCGCCGTCGCCGGCGAAATACCAACCGTGCTCCGCGAATCGGTCCCAGTAGGTCGCGCGGAACCGATCCATATCGCCCCAGATGCCGCGCAGCATCGAGGGCCACGGCTGGTCGAGGACCAGCAGTCCGGAACGGTCATTGTCGAGTTCGACGCCATCGTCATCGACGATCTTCGCGGAGATGCCGGGCAGCGGGGTCATGGCCGCACCCGGTTTGGCGGCGGTGACACCGGGCAGCGGGGAGATCATGATGGCGCCGGTCTCGGTCTGCCACCAGGTGTCCACAATGGGAGTCCGGTTGCCGCCCAGCACCTCTCGGTACCAGCGCCAGGCCTCCGGATTGATCGGTTCGCCCACGCTGCCGAGCAGCCGGATGCTCGACAGATCGTGCGCGTCCGGTATCTGGCGGCCCCACTTCATGAAGGTCCGCACGAGTGTGGGTGCGGTGTAATAGATGGTGACGCCGTACTTTTCGATGATGTCGAAATGCCGGTGCTCATCGGGAGAGTTGGGTGTGCCCTCGTAGATGACCTGGGTGGTGCGGTTCGACAGTGGTCCGTAGACGATGTAGGTGTGTCCGGTGACCCAGCCGATATCGGCGGTGCACCAGTAGATGTCCTGTCCCGCTTTGTGATCGAAGACGTTGTGGTGGGTGTAGGACGCCTGGGTCAGGTAGCCGCCGGTGGTGTGCAGAATGCCCTTGGGCTTTCCGGTGGTGCCGGAGGTGTAGAGGATGAACAGCGGATGCTCGGCATCGAAGGCCTGCGCCTCGTGATCGGGGGCGGCGTCGGTGACGGTGTCGTGCCACCACAGGTCGCGTCCCTCGGTCCACGGGACCTCGATATTGGTGCGGCGCACCACAAGGACGTGTTCGACGGTGTGCGCACCGTCGGCCAGCGCCTCGTCGACGGCGGCCTTGAGCGGCGCGGCCGTACCGCGCCGCCACTGACCGTCGGTGGTGATCACCAGCCGCGCACCGGCGTCATCGACGCGCTGGCGCAGGGCGGTGGGGGAGAAACCGGCGAACACCACCGAATGTGTGAGCCCGAGCCGAGCGCAGGCCAGCATCGCGACGACGGCCTCCGGAACCATCGGCATGTAGATGGCGACGCGATCGCCGGTCCGCAGCCCGAGTTCGGTGAGATAGTTTGCCGCCCTTGAGACTTCGGCGAGCAACTCGCCGTAGGTGATATCGCGCGAGTCGCCCGGTTCGCCCTCCCAGTGGATGGCCACCTGCTCGCCGTGTCCGTCGAGCACATGCCGGTCCACGCAGTTGTAGGCGACATTGAGCTTGCCGTCGACGAACCACTGCGCGACCGGTGCGTCGCTCCAGTCGAGGATCTGGGTCCACGGCTGCTGCCAGTGCAACCGCCGAGCCTGTTCGGCCCAGAACTCCAGCCGATCGGCGGCGCCTTCGTACAGCGCATGCGAAGCGTTCGCGTCCGCGGCGAACGCCGGATCCGGCGGGTAGGCAGTGTCGGTGGTCGAGTCACGGTCGGTGGTTGCACTGGTCAACGTCGATCTCTCCTATCGAAACAACAAGGGCGGCAGGCTCGGTCGCAGGTTCAGTGCACGACCGCCTTTTCCGCGCCGACACCGGTGAGCGAGCGCACCTCCATCTCGGCCCGCTTCGCCGGATCCTCCGGCCTCCCTCCGCCGAGGAAGGTGCCGACCACACCGAGCACGAAGGCCAGTGGGATGGAGACGATTCCGGGGTTCGACAGCGGGAACCAGTCGAAGTCCGAACCCGGGATCATCGAGGTCTTCGTCCCGGATACCGCCGGGGAGAACACGATCAGCACAATGGTCGAGATCAGGCCGCCGTACATGCTGAACAGCGCTCCGGTGGTGTTGAACCGCTTCCAGAACAGCGAGTACACAATGGTCGGCAGATTCGCCGCCGCCGCGACCGCAAAGGCCAGCGCCACCAGGAATGCGATGTTCTGGCCGTTGGCCAGGATGCCGAGACCGATGGCCAGCGCACCGATGACGACCGCGGTGATCCGGGAAACCCTGACCTGCTTGTTCTCCTCGACCTTGCCCTTCTTGAGCACGCTGGCGTAGATATCGTGCGCGAACGACGCCGACGCGGTAATGGTCAGACCCGCGACGACCGCCAGAATGGTGGCGAAGGCAACCGCCGAGATGATGCCGAGCAGGACCACGCCGCCGAGTTCGAAGGCCAGCAGCGGCGCCGCCGAATTCTGCCCGCCCGCCGAGGCGAGAATGCGGTCCGGTCCGACAATGGCAGCCGCGCCGTAGCCGAGCACCAGGGTGAACAGGTAGAACGCGCCGATCAGGCCGATCGCCCAAACCACCGAGCGGCGTGCCTCTTTCGCGGTCGGCACGGTGTAGAAGCGCATCAGCACATGCGGCAGACCCGCGGTGCCGAGCACCAGGGCCAGGCCGAGGGATACGAAGTTCAGCTTCGAAGTCGCGCTGCCGCCGTACTGGGCGCCGGGGGCGAGCACGTCGCGGGCGGCCACGCCCTTGGACTTGGATCCGTGCACCGCATCCTGGGCCGAGCCGAGGATATCGGAGAAGTTGAAGCCGAATTTGGCGAACACCATCACGGTCATCAGCGCCGCGCCGGTGATCAGCAGCACCGCCTTGATGATCTGCACCCACGTGGTGCCCTTCATGCCGCCGACCAGCACGTAGACGATCATGAGCACGCCGACCACGGCGATCACGATGCTCTGTCCGGTCTTGTCGGAGATATCGAGCAGCAGCGCGACCAGACCGCCTGCGCCCGCCATCTGCGCCAGCAGATAGAACAGCGAGACCGCGAGGGTGGTCAGCGCGGCGGCGGTACGGACCGGACCTTCCTTCAACCGGAAGCTCAGTACATCGGCCATCGTGAATTTGCCGGTGTTCCTGAGCATTTCGGCGACCAGCAACAGCGCGACCAACCAGGCGACCAGGAATCCGATGGAGTACAGGAATCCGTCGTAGCCGTACACCGCGATGGCGCCCGCAATGCCGAGAAAGCTTGCGGCGGAAAGGTAGTCGCCCGCGATGGCGATGCCGTTCTGCGGTCCGGAGAAGCCGCGCCCGCCGGTGAAGTAGTCGGCGGCGGTGCGGTTATTGCGGCTGGCGCGGATCACCACGACCATCGTGATGGCCACGAAGAGGCCGAAAATGGCGATATTCGCGGCGGGATTGCCGACCGTCGCGGCGGCGGCAAGATACTGCTGGCTCACGCCTGGCCTCCCTCGAGGTAGTTGCGGATCGACGCGGCGCGCGGATCCAGTTCCTTATTGGCGAACCGGACGTAGAGCCAGGTGATGACGAACGTCGACACGAACTGACCGAGGCCGAGCAGCAGGCCGAGATTGATGTCGCCGATGACCTTGGTGGCCATGAAATCGTGGGCGTAGGCGCCGAGTAGCACGTAGCTCAGGTACCAGACCAGGAACAGCGCTGTCATGGGAAAGACGAAGCGGCGCAACCGACTTCGCAATTCCTGGAATTGGGGACTCGATTGCACGGCGGCGAAATCCTCGGCGCTCGGCGTGCGTCGCGGGGCGACGTCATCGATGTCGGTACTGGTCATCTCGGGTCCTAGCTTGTGACGTGGCTTACTACCCGCCGACCATAAGGGGACCTTCGTGAACGAATCATGATGTGGCGTGGGTCACTCCGCGAAGGCGCCCGATTGTGCGGTGAACGGTCGGCTGGCCGCGACGAACGGTCGGTGGTCAGCTCGACCGCAGCACCCGCTCCCGGTCGGCGCCCATGCCGAGCCGCTCGGGTGCGTGCATGCGGACGAAGATGCGCCCGATCCGGCGCGCGCTCTGCCCCTTCGTCAGCTTGCTGACCAGCACCATCGCCGCGAATGCCAGTGGCACGCTGATCGCCGCGGGATAGCCGAGTATCGCGGCGAGCCAGCCGTTCGCGAGTCCATCGGAGATACCGCCGGTCACCGATACCGCCGTCGCCGCGCCCGCCGCCGATCCGCCGACGATCAGTCCGGTCGCCGCGCCCTTCGCTGTCAGGCCGCGCCACCAGATGCCGAGCACCAGCAGCGGACACAGCGTCGAGGCGGCCACCGAGAAGGCAAGGGCGACAGTGCGGGACAGATCCAGCGATACCACGGTGAGCGAAAGGCCCAGTGGCACAGCACCGGCGAACAGCGCGGCGGCCCGGAAATCGCGAATCCGCCCGCGCAGCATATCGGTGCTGAGCACGCCCGCGATGCTCACCAGCAGACCGGAGGAGGTGGACAGGAATGCCGCGATGGCACCCGCGGCCACCAGGGCGGCCAACAGTTGGCCTGGCAGGCCCGCGAGCACGGAACCGGGCAGCAGCACCACCGCGGCATCGGAGGTGCCGGTGATCAGCAGTTGCGGCACATACAGCCGCGCGAATACCCCGAGCAGAATGGGGAACAGGTAGAACAATCCGACCAGGCCGATCACCGCGAGCGCGGTGGTGCGTGCCGCCCGGCCATCCGGATTCGTATAGAAGCGCACCAGCACATGCGGAAGTCCCATGGTGCCGAGAAATGTGGCGATGATCAACGAATAGACCTGATAGGTGGGATGCGCGCCGCCGAATCCGCCGCCGGGTGCCAGCCAGGCCGCGCCGTCGGTCGGCGCTCCGGCCACCACCGGTACGGCGGAGCCCGGCTCCAAGGTCAATTCGGTGCCCGCTGCCAGTTCGTGCCCACCCGGGGTCAGCAGGACCGGACCGTCCACCGCGCGTCCGTCGAGTGTGCCGGTGATCGAAACCTGTTGTGGCGCATCGACGCGAACCACCACGCCGGTGCTGACATCCACGGTGGTGCGCTCGGTGACCACCGGGGGAGCCGGGGTGCCGAGTTCGCGATCCTCGGCCAGGAAATGCCCGAGCAGCACCAGCGCCGGAATCGCCACCGCGGTCAGCTTCAACCAGTACTGGAATGCCTGCACCAGCGTGATCGACCGCATGCCGCCGCCGGCCACATTGGCGATGATGATCGCGCCGACCGCCACCGCGCCGACCCATTTCGGCACATTCAACAGAATGTGCAAGGTCAACCCCGCGCCCTGGAACTGTGGGATGAGGTACACCCCGCAGACCAGCACCACCACGACCGCCGCCAGTCTGCGCAGCCGCAGCGACCCGAGCCGGAACTCCGCGAAGTCCGGCACGGTATACGCCCCGGACCGCCGCAGCGGAGCCGCGACGAACAACAGCAGACCGAGATATCCCGCCGTGAATCCGACCGGATACCACAGTGCGTCCGCGCCGTACTTCGCGATCAGCCCGGCAACGCCGAGAAATGAAGCGGCCGAAAGGTATTCACCGGAGATCGCCGCGGCATTCCAGCGCGGCCCGACGCTGCGCGAGGCGACCAGGAAATCAGAGGTGGTGCGCGCCAGCCGGACACCGTAGACGCCGATCGCGACCGTAGCGAATGCGGCGAACAGCAGCGCGAGCACCGTGAGCGCCGGGGCCGTGGGGGTGTTCACGGCATGCCCCGGCCGGTGCCGTGCGGTCCGGCAGCCTCCCGGCTGGGCCGGTGTCCAGGGGCCAGCGGTGCTGCGGCCCGGCCCCTCTCGTTCCTGCCGACCGAGCGTCTGTCCATCCGACTCGTCGCGTGTGGATGCTCGGCGGAGCGGAGGTGGTCGGGCGGTGCTGCGGCGCGGCCTCGTTCGTTGCTGTCGATCGGGGGTCGGTCTATCTGACTAGTCGCGTGTGGGTGTTCGGCGGAGCGCAGGTGGTCGAGTGGTGCTGTGGTGCGGCCTCGTTCGTTGCTGTCGATCGGGGGTCGGTCTATCTGACTAGTCGCGTGTGGGTATTCGACGGGGCGGAGGTGGTCGAGTGGTGCTGTGGCGCGAGGCATTGGTTCAGTCCTCGGCCAATTCCAGAAAGTCCTGCTCATTGCGTTCGGCGAGCCGAACATAGAGCCGCCCGACCCCGTACAGCACCGGATAAACCGCGACGCCGAGTAGCAACCACGGCAGCCGCACCCCGAGCAGGACCAACGATCCGGTCGAGCCGAGTCGGAAAAGCACCGGGAGCGAACACAAGACGAGGACCATGACCAACCCCACCCGCAGCGCCAGCCCCAGCTGGGCCCGGATCAGCCCACCGATCAGCGCCGCACCGATCTCGGTCTGCTCGACCACCTCGGTGCGGGTCCGCGCGCGGCGCGCGCCGCGGCGTTCAGCGAGCACAACGCGCTGGCGGGTCGGACGCTGCTGCGGTGTGGTCACGGATTCGTCCACTGCTGGCGTGGCCCGTGCACCAGGCGCTGCTTGAGTTCGCGCACCTGCCGGCGGCTGACCGGCAGTTCCACCGCCCCGGCCCGGCCGTCGGCCCGCAGCCGGACCACCGTCGCATTGCCGACCGTGCGCAGCCCGGTCACCAGCCGCAGCGCCACCAGATAGGACCGGTGCACCCGCAGGAACCCGGCGTTCTCCCAGCGGGATTCCAAGGCCGACAAGGGAATCCGCACCAGATGGGAGCCCGCGCTGGTATGCAGCCTTGCGTAGTCGCCGTCCGCCTCCACCCAGCTCACGCTGGACCGGTGCACCAATGTGGTGACCCCGCCCAACTCCACCGGGATGACCTCGCTGGGATCGGCCTGCGGTTGTGCGGCGGCCGGTGCGGCACCGCGCGCCCCCGCGATCCGGCGCACCGCCTCGGCCAGCCGCGCCTCGCGCAGCGGTTTGAGCAGATAGTCCACCGCACCGAGATCGAATGCCGCGATCGCCCGGTCATCGTGCGCGGTCACGAAGACCACGGCGGGCGGATTGGCGAACTCGGACAGAATCCCCGCCAATTCCATCCCGTCCAGCCCGGGCATATTGACATCGAGGAACACCGCATCGATCGGATGGGCCCGCATCAGCCGCAGCGCGCTGGTCGCGTCATGCGCATTGTGGATATCCCCGACGCCCGGTTGCGCGCGCAGCAAATAGACCAGCTCGTCCAGAGCTGGCTTCTCATCGTCCACGGCGAGCACTCGCAATGCGGCGGCGGACTGGTCGGTGGTCCGGGTCACAGTCGTTCCATGGTAAATGCCGCGTTCGCGCCGTCGGTTCGGATATCCGCACCAGGTGAAAACGGCCAGGATGAAATCGGCGGCACATCCACGGCCGGGCGCTCAGGCCTGGATGCCCGCGCGGAATTTCGGGACCCGGAGGCTGACCTTGGTGCCCGCGCCGGGGGCGGTCTCCACGATCAGTCCGTAGTCATTGCCGAAGGCGGCGCGCAGGCGGTCGTCGACATTGGCCAGACCCACATGTGCGGATTCGCCGGAACCCGCTGGGCCGGTACCGGTTTCGATGGCATCGAGCGCGCCGGAGCGCAGCACATCCGGATCCATCCCGATCCCGTCGTCCTCGACGCTGATCACACAGTCGGTGCCCGCATCGGCCGCGACAATGGTCACGGTGCCGCCGCGCGCCGCTCCGGCCAAACCGTGTCGAACGGCGTTCTCCACCAACGGTTGCAGCGCGAGGAACGGCAGCACGACGCCGAGCACCTCGGGTGCGATCTGCAACCGCACCTCCAGCGCGTCACCGAACCGGGCGCGTTCCAGCGCTAGATAGCGCTCGATATTGCGCAGTTCGTCGGACAGCACCGTGAACTCCCCGGCGGCGCGGAAGGAATACCGGGTGAAGTCCGCGAACTCGAGGATCAGTTCGCGCGCCCGGTCCGGATCGGTACGCACGAACGATGCCACGGTATTGAGCGCGTTGTAGATGAAATGCGGGCTGATCTGCGCCCGCAGCGCCCGCACCTCGGCCCGATCGAGCCGGGCCCGCGACGCGTCCAACTCCGCCAATTCCAGCTGCCCGCAGGCGTATCGTGCCACCTCCGCGACCGCGCCCAGCCGTCCCGGCTCCGGCTTCCCGGTGGTCACCACTCCCAAAGCCCCTGCCACCCCGGCATTTTCCATGAGCAGCGGTTGCGCGATCAGCGTGCGCCCGGCATGTTCACCCCGACCGGGCCCCGACACCAGCACCGGTCGTTCGGTCGCGACCGCCCGCCGGGCCGCGTCGGCGAAGGGCTCGGCCAGATCCGAATGCGGCCCGTCCCAGGCCAGCAGGATGCCGTCGGCATCGGCGACCCCCAGCGCATCGGCCCCGGTGAGCGCCCGCAGATGCGGTGCGGCTTCCTGGGCGGACCGATCGGTCAGCCCCTGCCGCAATGGACGCGCGGCCAGCGACGCCGTATGCAGCGCGGTATACACCGCCCGCTCGGCCGGAGTGGTCACCATCCGCCGGGTTCGCGACCAGACCAGCAGCGCGCCGACGACCAATACCGCACCGGCGACGACCGCGATGACGGCGGTCGTCATCGCGGACCCATCGCGCGCATCTGCCGCTGCCAACTCATCGCCCGATTATCGTCATGACCTCACCGACCGGGGGGTCAACAGCGCAGATCGTAGATTCGCCGGGCGGCACGTCGAGTGCCCGCCCGATACAGTCTTCCCGTGACGGCGGGCTACTCCGGGACTCCTCTGGTCAAGAAGATCGGCATCAAACCAGGTCACCGGGTGGCGCTGTGTCATGCGCCAGCGCGCTGGCGGATTCCCGATCTGCCGCCGGATGTCGCGATCGCCGCCGACGATTCGGAGGGCGCGGATGTTGTCCTGGCGTTCTATCGCGAACATGCCGACCTGGCGGACGAGGCACCGCAACTCGCCGCCCGGCTGAGGCCGGGCGCGATGCTGTGGATCGCTTGGCCGCGCAAGGCAGGCGGGCACGTCAGCGATATCGCCGAGAACGATCTGCGCGAGCTGCTGCTCCCCGTCGGCGTCGTCGATGTGAAGGTGGCCGCACTCGACAACGATTGGTCCGGTTTGAAATTCGTCTGGCGCAAGCGCACGTGATCGCGGGCTCGCGTACTGTCGAGCGATCCGCGGACCACCCCACTGTCGCGGAAATCGGACAGCCGCAATAGTGGGTCCCGAGACGCGCCGGTGATCTTCACCACCGACACGCCGGGCACCTGCGTGAGCCCGGCGCGGCAGGGCCGAACTCGTCGGTGGGGACCCCTAGAATCGCTACACCAACCCCCGTCGAGACCTTGGGAGGAAGGACCGTCTTGGCCGCCTCGTCCGGATCGTTCGTTCATCTGCACAATCACACCGAGTACTCCATGCTCGATGGTGCGGCCAAAATCTCTCCGCTCTTCGCCGAGGCAAACCGGCTGGGAATGAACGCGGTCGGCATGACCGACCACGGCAATATGTACGGCGCCTCGGAGTTCTACAACTCCGCCAAGAAGGCCGATATCAAGCCGATCATCGGGATCGAGGCCTACATCGCGCCGGGTTCCCGGTTCGACACCAAGCGCGTGCAGTGGGGTGATCCGAGCCAGAAGGGCGACGACGTCTCCGGTTCCGGTGCGTATACGCACATGACGATGGTCGCGGAGAACGCGACCGGCCTGCACAACCTGTTCAAGCTGTCCTCGCTCGCCTCGCTGGAGGGCCAGCTCGGCAAGTGGGCGCGCATGGACGAGGAGATCATCGCCGAGCACGCCGCGGGCATCATCGCCACCACCGGGTGCCCGTCGGGTGAGGTGCAGACCCGCCTGCGCCTCGGCCACGACCGCGAGGCCCTGGAGGCCGCGGCCAAATGGCAGGAGATCTTCGGGCCGGACAATTTCTTCCTCGAGATCATGGACCACGGCCTGTCCATCGAGCGCCGGGTCCGCGAGGGGCTGCTCGAGATCGGCAAAAAGCTCGGGATCCGGCCGCTGGCCACCAACGACTGCCACTACGTCACCAAGGACGCCTCGACCAATCACGAGGCGCTGCTGTGCATCCAGACCGGTAAAACCCTCAGCGACCCAACGCGTTTCAAGTTCGACGGCGATGGCTACTACCTGAAGTCCGCGCAGGAGATGCGGGCGATCTGGGATATGGAGGTGCCCGGCGCCTGCGATTCGACCCTCCTGATCGCCGAGCGGGTGCAGTCCTACGACGAGGTGTGGCAGCACCGCGACCGGATGCCGATCTTCCCGGTGCCGCAGGGGCACGACCAGGCCAGTTGGCTGCGCCGCGAGGTCGACCTCGGGTTGCAGCGCCGTTTCCCGGACGGCGCGCCCCAGGAATACCTGGACCGGGCCCAGTACGAGATCGGCGTCATCCTGGAGATGGGCTTCCCGGCCTACTTCCTCGTCGTCGGCGACCTGATCAACCACGCCCGCGACGTCGGCATCCGCGTCGGTCCCGGTCGTGGTTCGGCGGCCGGTTCGCTGGTCGCCTACGCGCTGGGCATCACCAATATCGACCCGATTCCGCACGGTCTGCTCTTCGAGCGCTTCCTCAATCCCGAGCGCGTCTCGATGCCCGATATCGATATCGACTTCGACGATCGCCGCCGCGGTGAGATGGTCCGCTACGCGAGTGAGAAGTGGGGCACCGACCGGGTCGCCCAGGTCATCACCTTCGGCACCATCAAGACCAAGGCCGCCATCAAGGACTCGGCGCGAGTGCTGTTCGGCCAGCCCGGTTTCGCCATCGCCGACCAGATCACCAAGGCGCTGCCGCCGCCGATCATGGCCAAGGACATCTCGGTGTCCGGTATCACCGATCCCGAGCACGAGCGGTACAAGGAGGCCGCCGAGGTCCGCGAACTCATCGCGAGCAATCCGGACGTCGCGAAGATCTACGAGACCGCGCGCGGCCTCGAGGGTCTGATCCGCAACGCGGGTGTGCACGCCTGCGCGGTCATCATGTCCTGCGATCCGCTCACCGACGCCATTCCGGTGTGGAAGCGGCCCCAGGACGGTGCGCTCATCACCGGCTGGGACTATCCGTCCTGTGAGGCCATCGGCCTGCTCAAGATGGACTTCCTCGGTCTGCGCAATCTCACGGTGATCGGTGACGCGCTGGAGAATATCCAGGCCAACCGCGGCATCGATCTGGATATGGACCGGTTGCCGCTCGACGATCCGCGCACCTACGAATTGCTTTCGCGCGGTGACACTCTCGGCGTATTCCAGCTCGATGGTGGGCCCATGCGCGATCTGCTGCGCCGCATGCAGCCGACCGCGTTCGAGGACATCGTCGCCGTCGGCGCGCTGTACCGCCCCGGCCCGATGGGCATGAACGCGCACAACGACTACGCCGACCGCAAGAACGACCGGCAGGAAGTCAAGCCGATCCATCCGGAGCTGGAGGTGCCGCTCGAGGACATTCTCGGCGAGACCTACGGTCTGATCGTCTACCAAGAGCAGATCATGCACGTCGCGCAAAAGGTCGCCGGCTACTCGCTCGGTCGAGCCGATATTCTGCGCCGCGCGATGGGTAAGAAGAAGGCCGAGGTGCTGGCCGCGGAGTTCGAGGGCTTCGAGGCGGGTATGCAGGCGAGCGGCTTCTCCAAGCCCGCGATCAAGGCGCTGTGGGACACCATCCTGCCGTTCGCCGGTTACGCGTTCAACAAATCGCACGCCGCCGCCTACGGCCTGATCTCCTACTGGACCGCGTATCTCAAGGCGAACTATCCCGCCGAATACATGGCGGCCCTGCTCACCTCCGTCGGAGACGATAAGGACAAGGCCGCGGTCTACCTGTCGGATTGCCGCCGCCTCGGCATCACCGTGCTGCCGCCGGACGTCAATGAATCCGAGCTGAACTTCGCCTCGGTGGGCAAGGACATCCGGTTCGGCCTCGGCGCGGTGCGCAATGTCGGCGCGAACGTCGTCACCTCGATCATCCAGGCGCGCAAGGACAAGTCGAAGTTCACCGACTTCTCCGACTATCTGAACAAGATCGACGCCATCGCCTGCACCAAGAAGGTCACCGAATCCCTCATCAAGGCAGGCGGATTCGATTCGCTCGGACATCCGCGCAAGGGTCTGCTGCTGATCCACTCCGATGCCATCGATGCGGTGATGTCCACCAAGAAGGCCGAGGCGATCGGCCAGTTCGACCTGTTCGGCGGGTTGGACGACGGCGACGAATCGGTGGCCTCGGTCTTCAATGTCAGGGTGCCCGAGGACGAGTGGGAGACCAAGCACAAGCTGGCGCTGGAGCGCGAAATGCTCGGCTTGTACGTGTCCGGGCATCCGCTCAACGGCGTCGAACATGTGCTCGCGGCACAGGCGGATACGCCGATTCCGGCCATTCTCGAGGGCGATATCAAGGACGGCGCCCAGGTGACCATCGGCGGCATCCTCGCCTCGGTCAACCGCCGCATCAACAAGAACGGCCTGGCCTGGGCCTCGGCGCAGATCGAGGACCTGACCGGTGGTATCGAGGTGCTGTTCTTCCCGCAGGCCTATTCGGTCTACGGCGCGGATGTGGTGGAGGACGCGGTCGTCCTGGTGAAGGCCAGGGTGTCGGTGCGCGATGATCGAATCTCATTGATCGCCAACGATCTCGCCGTCCCCGACCTGTCCTCGATCGGTGTGGCCAAGCCGCTGGCGGTGGTCATGCCGACGCGCCTTTGCACCCCCGACAAGATCGGCGAACTCAAGCGCATCCTGTCCAGACATCCGGGTACCGCTGACGTCCACATCCGCCATGTGGGCGCGCGTGACAACACGTCACTGTGGAAATTGGCCGATAGCCTACGCGTTTCGCCGTCCTCGGCGCTGATGGGCGACCTCAAGGCCCTGCTCGGCCCCGGCTGCCTCGCGGGTTAGCCCCAATGCCGCTCACATAGGCCGGTGACCTGGCTGTCAAGTCGTGGTGGTGAGTGAGCAGGGGTTGCGAATTCGGTTGCGGTGCTGGGTGTCGTGAGATGAAAACAGCGGAACTCTAGTAGAGAAGGTTCGTCGGCCAAGACAATCCTTCAAGCTGGAGTTCCGCTGTCTGCTCAGTGTGTCATCAAACGTGAATCAGTGGTAGCCACAGGGGCTTTCGCACCCGGTCACCTGGGAGAACTGACCCGGATCATCCCGTTCGAGATGGTCGACGCGGTGCTGGAGTCGACCCGGGCGGTGCAGGCCAGGGTCCGGGCACTGCCGTCGCGGGTGGTGGTGTATCTGCTGCTGGCCGCAGTGTTGTTCGCCGAGCTCGGCTACGAGCAGGTGTGGGCGCGGATGACCGCGGGCCTGGCCGGTGTGCCGGTCGCCGATCCAGTGTCCTCGGCGTTGTCCCAAGCCCGCCGCCGGATCGGCATCGCACCGCTGCGTGCGTTGTTCGACCTGATCAAGGGCCCCGCAGCGGGTGCGGCCCGGTGGCGGGGCCTGCTGGTGTGCGCGATCGACGGCACCTCGATGTTCACCCCCGACAGCCCCGCCAACGTGGCCGCCTACGGTCACGCCGGCGGCGGCAACGGCCCGTCCGGGTATCCGATGCTGCGGCTGCTGGCCGTGGTCGCCTGCGGCACCCGCACCGTGATCGACGCCGTGTTCGGGACGCCCAGCGTCGGCGAGATCACCTACGCACCACCCCTGCTGGGCTGCCTGGGCAACGACATGCTGCTACTGGCCGACCGCAACTTCGCCGCCGCGGACCTCATCGGCGCCGTCGCGGGCACCGGAGCCGATCTGCTGTTCCGCTGCCGCAACAACCGGAAACTCCCCATGACCGGCCGCTGCGGCGACAACTCGTGGCTCACGCGGATCGGCACCACCACCGTCCGCGTGATCGCGGCGACCATCCTCGTCCACCAATCCGGCGGCCCTGCCCGCACAGAACGCTACCTGCTGATCACCACGTTGACCGACCACAAGCGTTACCCCGCACCCGAATTGGTGTCTTTGTATCACCAGCGATGGGAGATCGAAACCTCCTACCTGGAACTGAAATCCACCATCCTCGGTGGACGAGTACTGCGAGCCCGCACTCCCGACGGCATCGCCCAAGAGATCTACGCCCTGCTCATCACCTACCAAGCCCTGCGCATCGCCATCACCGATGCCACCGTCACCACCGGCACCACACCCGACCGAGCCAGCTTCAGCATCGCTCTCAACACCGCCCGCGACCAGCTCATACTCGCAGCCGGAATCATCGCAGGCACCACCATCGACCTCATCGGCACGATCGGCCACGCTGTGCTCGACCACCTCCTGCCCGCCCGCCGCCAGCGAACATGCCCCCGCATCGTCAAACGCGCAATCTCCAAACACCGCGCCAAAGGCAACATCGACCGAAACAGCTACAAGATCACGATCAACATCACGATCAACAGCGGTTGACGACAGCCCAACCGGCCTATGTGAGCGGCATTGGGGTTAGCCCACACCTGTACTAGCCGAACAGCCGAATGCCCGGACCCGCGTACAGGTCCGGGCATTCGGCATGTGCATTGCCCGCCAGGGCGAATACCCGGTTGTACAGTGCCGGATTCATCGCGAAATCCGAAGGCACCCAAGAGGAATACGAGGATCACGACCAGCATGGGCAGGGTCGCGGTGAGCGCCAGTATCACCGAGATGAGGATCAGTCCGGTCGCTCCGATGGTCAGCACTCGGAAGGGATCTCGACCGCTGCTTCGAGGGAAAGCCGGTTGGGCTATGGCGAGACCGCGACACCCAACGAGAGTGCGGCGATGAACTTGGGTCCGTCGGCGTAGAACTCGTCGAGGTCGCGGATCTCGAATCCGGCGTCCTCGACGATGCCGCGGATATTTCGGTCGAGATTGCAGCCGCCCGCGATGGCCTTCTCGATCGGATTCAGTCGGTGCTGCCACACCTGGACGCCCGGATCCGGGGCCAGCCCGTGTTCGACGAAGTGCAGGGTTCCGCCGGGGACGAGCACCCGGCGCACCTCGGCCAGCGCGGCCGCGATATCCGGAATCGTGCACATCGTCCAGGTGGAGAGGGCGGAGTCGAAGCTGTTATCGGCGAAGGGCAGCGACTGGCCGTCGAGTCCGGCGCGTTCGATCGGCACGGTGGCCTTCGCCAGCCGTTTGTCCGCCAGCCGCCACCCGAGGTCGGCGGGTTCGACCGCGCTGACCGACTCGATGCTTGCCGGATAGAACGGGATATTCAGCCCGGAACCGAAACCTATCTCCATCACGCGCCCGTGCAGTCCGGCGCAGGCGCGCTTGCGCTGCGGATTGTTGAGCCTGGCTCCGCAGGCCAGATTCACCAGGCGCGGTACGACCCGATCGCTGTAGATTCCCACTGCTTCACTGTGTCAGGGGGCCGCGGCGCGGGCAATGGTGCGCTGACCGAAGGGCGCGGCCGATGTCAGCGGGCCGCACGACGGACGGCATGCGATGCTGGCTCGGTGACCTTGTTCGAGGTGTGGGCCCCGCGACCGGAACGGGCGCGGGTCGAGGTCGACGGCAGCGTGCATCCGATGACGAGGTCCGCCGACGGCTGGTGGCGGGCCGAGGTCCCCGCCGGGGCCGGTGCGCGCTACGGCTACCTGCTCGACGACGATCCGACCGTCCTGCCCGATCCGCGCTCGGCCAGGCAGCCCGACGGCGTGCACGGCCGCTCGGCGGTGCACACCCTGGATCCGGCCGGGTGGACCGATGCGGACTGGACCGGCCGCCCGCTGGCGGGTGCGATCGTCTACGAACTGCATCTGGGCACCTTCACCCCCGATGGCACCTTCGACGCCGCCATCGAACGCCTCGACCACCTTGTCGAACTCGGCGTCACCATGGTCGAGCTGATGCCGGTCAATGCCTTCGACGGCATCCACAACTGGGGCTACGACGGCGTGCTCTGGTATGCGGTGCACGAGCCCTACGGCGGCCCGGACGGGCTGCAGCGCTTTGTGAACGCCTGCCACGCACGGGGTTTGGCGGTTGCACTCGATGTCGTCTACAACCACCTCGGCCCGTCCGGTAACTACCTGCCCCGCTTCGCGCCCTATCTGACCGAGGGCCGCAATACCTGGGGGCAGAGCCTCAATCTGGATGGACCGGCCTCGGATCCGGTGCGCCGCTTCATTATCGATAACGCGCTGCGCTGGCTGCGCGAGTTCCACATCGACGCGCTGCGGCTGGATGCGGTGCACGCGCTGGTCGACCGCACCGCGACCCACGTACTGGCCGAACTGGCCGCCGAGACCGAATGCCTTGCCGCACATGTGCGCAGGCCGCTGTCGCTGATCGCGGAGAGCGATCTGAACGATCCGCGACTCATCACCCCGCCTGCGGCGGGCGGCTACGGACTGACCGGCCAGTGGAACGACGACCTGCACCATGCCGTGCACACAGCGGTCTCGGGTGAACGTCAGGGCTATTATGCCGATTTCGGCACGCTGCGCTGTCTGGCACACACGTTGACGCACGGCTTCTTCCATGCCGGAACGTATTCCAGCTTTCGCGGCCGAATCCATGGCCGCCCCATCGATACCCGGTTGGTCCCGGCGAGTGCGTTACTGGCCTACACCTGCACTCACGATCAGATCGGCAACCGGGCGCTCGGGGACCGCCCGAGCGCCTATCTCACCGACGGACAGCTGGCGATCAAGGCCGCCCTGGTGCTGTTCTCGGCGTATACACCCATGCTGTTCATGGGGGAGGAGTGGGGCGCGCGTACTCCGTTCCAGTTCTTCACCTCGCACACCGATCCGGTGCTCGCAGCGGCCACCGCGACCGGGCGCAAGGCCGAATTCGCCGAACATGGCTGGGACACCGACGATGTACCGGACCCGCAGGACCCGGAAACCTACCTGCGTTCGAAGCTCGATTGGTCCGAGCTGGCACAGAATCGGCATACTCGGCTACTTGCGTGCTATCGAAGACTGATCGGTTTGCGGCGCGAACGAGCCGAGATCACCGACCCGTGGCTGACCCGCGTATCCGTCGATTATGACGAGAGCGCCCGCTGGATCGCGGTGCGCCGAGGTCCGTTGACATTGCTGTGCAATCTCGACGAAGAGCAGGTCACCGTGCCCATCGCCGGTTATTCCCTGGTGTCGTGGGAGTCCGCGACCGAAGGCATTGCCGCGACCGGGATTCCGGGCCACTCGTTCGTGATACTCGAGACTGGATAGCGAAACCCTTCGCCCGCAGTGGGATTACCGGAAAATCGCTGAATGTGACTGTCCGAGACAGGATCATTGCCGAGCGCGTTCGGCGCCATTACCGTTGGTATATGAGCAACGTGGCTTCGCCCGGGGACCTAGCGGATCTCCCCGATGGCGTGGGTGGCAGCGCCACCGCCGAATTCGCACCATTGGCACGCGCATTCGCGAAGGTCTTCGGGCGCCGTCGGGGGGCGGGTGGCGCCCTGGCCGTGCGGCTGCACGGCGAGCCGCTGGTCGACATCTGGACCGGCAGTGCGGGGGATCGGCCCTGGACCCAGGACACCGGGTCGATCGTCTTCTCCGCGACCAAGGGTGTCACCGCCACGGTCATCCACCGATTGGCCGATCGCGGTCTGCTCGACTACGAGGCCCCGATGGCCGCGTACTGGCCGGAGTTCGGCCAGAACGGCAAGGGCGACATCACCATTCGTCAGGTGATGACCCACAGCGCCGGACTCGGTGGTCTCAACCCGATCGCCGCCGGACTCGAGGACGTGCTCGACCATCAGCTGATGGAGGAACGCCTCGCCGCCGCGAAACCCGATCACCTGCTCGGTACTCCGGCCTATCACGCGCTCACCTTCGGCTGGCTGCTCGCCGGACTGGCCCGCGCCGTCACCGGCCACGGGATGGGTGAGTTGTTCCGCACCGAGGTCGCCGATCCGCTCGGCATCGATGGCATCCACCTCGGCAAACCGCCTGCCCACGCGTCGACGACCTATGCGCCGCTGGCGGGCACCCAGCTGAGTCTGATCGGAAAGCCGATCAGCGCAAAGGTTTTGGGCCACAGCTATGGTCTGCCCGGTGCGCTCGGCGCGGCCGCACGGTGTCTGTTCCTGCCCGGGCTGGAGACCATTCTGGAGGGTGAGCTGCCGCCCATCCTCGATACCGAACTCGGAGCGGGCAACGGTGTGTGCACCGCGCCGGCGCTGGCCACCATGTACGGCGCGCTGGCCAATGGCGGCGTTGCCGACGGTGTGCAGTACCTGTCACCGCGAACCATCGAGGCGCTGAGCCGGATTCGGACCTTCCGTCTCGACCGCGCATTGTTCTACGCGCCGATGCTCTGGCATCTGGGATACCACTCGCTGCCGATGCCCGGCGCGCGCGGCGGCTTCGGCCATATCGGCCTGGGTGGCTCCTTCGGCTGGGCCGAGCCGCGTCTCGGGCTGTCGGTCGGATTCGTGCACAACCGCCTCTCGGCGGGGCAGCTGAGTTTCGATCAGGCCTCGGCCGCATGGCTTTTGCCGATGGTCATGGCGGGCCTGCGCACGACCCGGCGGGCCGCCGCCGTGGTGGAGACGCCCGAGGCCGCGTAATCGAGGACTAAAAAGAACCGGCCGCGCGGACCATGTCCACGCGGCCGGTTCGTATTCGTGCTGCTGGTTGGTTGCTCAGGTGAGGTAGCGGTAGGCCGGGGAATCCGGTTCGAGACGTTCGCACTGGATCGGCGAATCGTGCATCCGCTCCAATAGCGGGCCGAGTCCGTCCGGTGCGCCGAGTTCGATGCCGACCAGCGCGGCACCGGTTTCCCGGTTGTTGCGCTTGACGTACTCGAACAGGGTGATGTCGTCATCGGGACCGAGCACCTCATTGAGGAACCGCCGCAATGCGCCGGGCTCCTGCGGAAAGTCCACCAGGAAATAGTGTTTCAGGCCGCGGTGGACCAGCGAGCGCTCGATGATCTCGCCATAGCGCGAGACATCGTTGTTGCCGCCGGAGACCAGGCACACCACCGTGGAACCCGGCTCGACCGCGATATCTGCCAGCGCCGCCACCGACAGCGCGCCCGCGGGTTCGGCGATGATGCCCTCGTTCTGGTACAGCTCGAGCATGGTCGTGCAGATCGCGCCCTCGTCGATATGCATCATCTGGAAAGCGCCGGCGCTCCTTGGTGATTCGGTCGCGGTCAGCAGGGGCAGCGACCCGTGCGAGACCACCCGGCCGCCGAATGCGGAAATCGCGGTATAGGGCAGCTGGCCGACCCGGCGCACCGCCGCGCCGTCGACGAACGGGTCGATCTCCGGCAGCGTCACCGGGCCGCCCGCGACCAGTGCGGCGGTCATCGAGGCCGCGCCCGCCGGTTCGACGCCGAGGATGCCGGTGCTGGGCGAGCGGTTGCGCAGATAGGTGCCGACGCCCGCCAGGCAGCCGCCGCCGCCGACCGGGACCACCACCAGATCGGGGGTCCGGCCGCCGAGTTGCTCCAGGATCTCCGGGGCGATGGTGCCCTGTCCGGCCGCGGTGCGCGGATCGTCGAACGGCGGCACCATGGTGGCGCCGGTGCGCTCGACATCGTCGGCCGCGGCCGCCGCGGCGGCGTCATAGGTCTCCCCGACCGCGATCAGTTCGACGTATTCGCCGCCGTGCACCCGGATGCGGTCGCGCTTCTGCTTCGGTGTGGTGGTCGGCACGTAGATGCGGCCCTTGATGCCCATCGCATTGCAGGCGAAGGCCACACCCTGGGCGTGATTGCCCGCACTGGCCGCGACCACGCCCGCGGCTCGTTCGGATTCGGTGAGCTGGACGATCAGGTTGTAGGCGCCGCGCAGCTTGTAGGAACGCACGGCCGTCAGGTCCTCGCGCTTGAGGTAGACCTGCGCGCCGGTCAGTTGGGAAAGCCGGGGGCTGTGCTGCAGCGGGGTCGGCTCGATAATTTCGGCAATTCGCTTGGCGGCGGCGTCGATCTCGTCCGCGCTCAGCGTCGGACGAGTAGTGGACTGGTCGTCGAGTAGTTCAAGCGGATTGGACACCCGAAACATGCTGCCACCCGCCGCGTCGACCGGATGCGGCGGGTGGGCGTCTGAGGAGCGCAAACGGTCGGTTTCCCGGCCGATATCGGGTCGGATCTACCGGGGTGTCAGGACGAAAACCGGGATCGCGCGGGTCGTCTTGGTCTGATAGTTCGCGTAATCGGGCCAGACCTCGATCGCCCGCTCCCACCACAGCGCCTTCTCCTCGCCGAAGACCTCGCGTGCGGTGTAGTCCTTGTTCTCGGCGCCGTCACGCAGTTCGACATGCGGCTCGGCCTTGATATTCCAGTACCAGACGGGATGCTTCGGCGCGCCGCCCAGCGAGGCCACGATCGCGTACTCGCCGTTGTGCTCGACCCGCATCAGCGCGGTCTTGCGCAAGAGGCCGGTCTTCGCACCCTTGCTGGTCAATACGATGACGGGTTTGCCCTGCAGCGTCGTGCCCTCGGCGCCGCCGGACTTCTCGATCTGTTCGGCCTGCTCACGGGCCCAGTCGGATGTGCTCGGTGCGTACTCACCTGTCAATGGCATGACATCGGCAACACCGCCGGACGCACCAGTGTTCCCAGCACAATGTTAGGTGGCCCGAACTTCTGCATCCGTGTAGCCTGACGCCATGGCAGTGGTTCACCCCCCGACCCGCCCCGCGGCGGTGGAAATCGCGGGCAGCGCGTGGCCGATGTACAAGCTCGAGGCGCTCGCCCTCGGACTGGTCATCTGCCTCGTACTAGCGCTGATCACGGGATCGCTGCAGATTGCCGTGCTGGTCGCGGCCGCGATCGGTGCTGGGCGGTGGGTTGTCGGGCAGGTTGGTGCGCGAAACCGGGGTGCGCGCGGGCGCTGAGCATTCGGGGTGTCCGGGGGCGCGGGGAGAAATCTCGGGTGAGCATCAGACGTCCCAGACCGAGCATGGTCGGCCGCGCGCTGGGCGTTCGGGTGCGGGGGAGTTCGGGGGTGGTGCTCGGGGAGAAATCTCAGGTGAGCATCGGACGTCCCGAACCAAACATGGTCGGCCGCGCACTGATCCGCTCCCAGCTTCAGATCAGGCGCAACACCGACATCTCCCCGGCGAACGCCGCCAGGTCTACCCAACCAGCGAGAATGCGCTGGTGCAGGGGTGCTCTCGGGGTTTACCTGCGTGAGTGCATGGTGATCGCTTGTCCAGGGGGCTGGTGTCCGGGGTGTGGGTCAGGCGGTGTCCAGGGGGAGGGTGGTGAGTTCGGTGCGGGAGAGGACGCCCAGTTTGGGGTAGGCCTTGTAGAGGTGGTGGCCTACGGTGCGGGGGCTGAGGAAGAGTTGGGCCGCGATATCTCGGTTGGACATGCCCTGGGCGGCGAGGCGGACGATCTGGAGTTCCTGCGGGGTCAGGCGGGCCAGGACGCCGGTGGTCGGGCGGGTGGCGGTGCCGACGCCGAGGGCGGCGAGTTCGGTGCGGGTGCGCTCGGCCCAGGGGGTGGCGTCGAGGCGGTCGAAGGTTTCCAGGGCGGGCTGAAGTTGGTTGCGCGCCTCGGTCTTTCGGCGGTTGCGGCGTAGCCATTCGCCGAAGAGCAGTTGGGTTCTGGCCTGTTCGAAGGGGCGAGCGCCACGCTCGATCGCGGCTTGAAAGTGCTTCTCCGCCTTGGCTTCCGGCGCTACCAATGCCATACACCGCTGGACCAGAGCGACTACCCATTCTTGTCGGGACACCTCGGCCCAGGTCCGTAGTCGCTGCAGTGCGTCACCGGCCCGTTCGGGGCTGCCGAGGCGCACCGCTGCCTCGATCAGGTCGGGTAGGGCGCGCAGACCGATCACGTGGTGGCGCGACGGTTCCACGGTGAGCAGTTCCATGCGTGTGAGGGCGCTGTCGACCTTGCCCTGGCCGAGATCGAGTATGCCGAGCGCCGCGAGCGTCCATGGCGCACCGGGTGCGGTGGCGCCGCCGAGTTCTTCGGCGAGTGCCCGATCGACCAATTCTCGACAGTCCTGTTCGCGACCTTCGATGGCGGCCAGATAGGCGAGGTAGCTCGACATCTGGCTGATCCAGTGCCGCTGTCCGATGTCCTGGGCGATCCGCAGGCCCTCGGTCGCGGCGATGCGGCCCTCGCGGGGACGGCCGAGGAACAGTTCGGTCTCGGCGCGGAAGAACAGCAGCGTCGGCAGCAGGGCGATGCGACCCTGGTCGCGGCATTCGGCGATGAGGGTCTTGGCCAGTTCCGCGGCCTGTTCGTCCTGGCCGACGACCATCCCGATACCGCACATCTGCACCAGATCGCGCGGGCTGTCCGCACCGTTGCGCCGGGCCGCGGCGGCCGCTTCGCGCAGGTCGCTGGTGAATCGGCCATCGATGCCGGCGACCGTGTAGCGGGCGATGGGCGTCATCGGCTCGGACCCGGGCAGGGGCAGCGCATTGATGTGCTCGGCCACCTCGGCCAGTTCCGGTGCGCCGAGGTACCAGGCCGTGTGCACCGCCTGCATGAGGATGCGGGCGGCGCGTGCCGGATCGTCGGTGCGCACCAGATCGGCGCCGGCCAGTAGCAGCCGATGTGCCGAAAGTGGTTTGCCCGCACCGAATTCCGCGGTGGCCCGGACCAGGTCCAGCCGGGCGCAGAGCAGTGGGTCGGTGGTCTGGGTGGCCGCGCGTTCGGCGAGGCGGCTGGCGCGGTCCAATTGTCCGGCCTCACCGGCGGTTTCGGCGGCCGAGACGAGTCGGCGGACCCGGGCCGCGGCATCGGTGCTCAAACCCGCCGCGCGCTCGTAGGCGGCGACGGCGCCGGAGTAGCCGCTGCGGCGGCGGGCGCGATCGGCGGTGTCCTCGAGGGCGGCGGCGGTGGTTTCGTCGGGTCCGGTCGCCGCCGAGGCCAGATGCCAGGCGCGCATGTCGGCGTTGTCGGGGTCGGTCAGCGCGGCGGCCAGGGCGGCGTGGACGGTGAGGCGTTGGGTCAGTGCCGCACCCTGGTAGACGGCCGAGCGCAGCAGCGGATGGCGGAACCGCATGGTCTGTCCGTCGCTGTGGACGAGTCCGGCGTCGGCGGCGGGTTGCAGGTCCGGCAACCGTGCGCCGAGTCCGTCGGCGGCACGCAGCACCGTGGTGAGATCGTCGGTGCCCGCGGCGGCGGCCACCAACAGCAATGTCCGGGTGGCGGCGGGGAGTCTGGTCACTTGGCCGTGGAAGGCGACCTGGAGTCGCTGCGTCAACGGCAGCGGATTCGGCCCGCTCGTATGGCCCGATCCCGTTGCCTCGGCGGCCAATACGGCTGGCAGCTCTTGCAGCGCGAGCGGGTTACCGCCCGCCTCGGCCAGCAGCCGGTAGCGCAGGGCGGGTGAGAGCTCCGGAGCGCGGCTGTCCACCAGTGCGGCCGCCGACTCCTGCGGCAAGCCGGTCAGCACGAGTTCGGGCAGTCCGGGTGCGGGAAAATCCTGGTCGCCGGTCCGCGTCGCGAAGATGATCACCACCCCTTCGGCATCGAGGCGCCGCGCCACGAACAGCAGTGTCTCCGCCGTCGCCCGATCCAGCCAGTGCGCGTCATCGATCAGACACAGCAGCGGCCCCTCCTCCTCGGCCAGCAGGGATAACACCGCCAACCCGATCAGCATCCGATCCGCCGGATCATGGTGCGCCAGCCCGAAGGCCCCGCGCAGCGCATCGCGCTGCGGTGCGGGCAGCCCGTCGACCAGCGCTATCCCCGGCTTGATCAGCAGATGCAGCCCCGCGAACGGCAACTCCGCCTCGGACTCGATCCCGGCACTGCGCACCGAGGTGATCCCCTGCGCTGCCGCATAATCCAGGAGCGCGGTCTTCCCGATCCCCGGCTCCCCACGCAGCACCAGCGCCCCACTGCGGCCCGCCCGCGCCTGGTCGAGAAGCCGATCGAGCTGTGCTTGTTCGGCTTGTCTTCCATGGAGCATCTGCCAACCGTAGCCGTTGGCCGCGGCGATGTTCGATCCGATGCGGGGCCGTGTCACAGCCCGTTTCCATAGCCATGTGCTACTACAGTGCGGTTATGCCCTCGAAGTTGACGGAGATAGCGCTGGTGGGCGGCAGCGTCTTGATCGCCGCAATGTCGCCGATGGCACCCGCACCGGCCGAGGTCGTCTCCATGGCGCCGCATGAGAAGACCGTCGCATCGCCGATCGGCGGCAACATCATGGTGGGCAGTAGGGACGAGACCATCAACCGCATCGCGCCGCTCAACCAGGTGGGAACTACCCGGGAGGCGCTGGTCACCACCACTGCCTACGGTCAGATCGATGCGGCGGTAACGGGCAGGCTGAAGGTTGGCTACCACGTCGGCTGTGCGGTGTCGATCGGTACGGGCACCCTCGGCGCGACACCCGACCTCATCATCCCTATACCCCTGCCCTGGAACAACCTGTCGACCACCACGCCAGAACTGCCGACAACCTTGCCGATCACGCCGACTCTGCCGACTCTGCCGATCACGCCGACCCTGCCTATCCCGCTGCCGACTCTGCCGATCACGCCGACCCTGCCTATCCCGCCGGTTGTGCCGAGTGTGCCGGTCGCACCGGGTGTTCCGGTCGCGCCGAGCGTTCCGGTCGCGCCGAGTGTGCCGGTCGCGCCGAGTGTGCCGGTCGCGCCGAGTGTTCCGGTCGCACCGAGTGTTCCGGTCGCACCGAATGTGCCGGTCGCACCGAGTGTTCCGGTCGCACCGAGTGTTCCGGTCGCACCGAATGTGCCGGTCGCACCGAACGTGTCGACTACGCCGAACGTGCCGATCACGCCGATCAAGCAGAATGTGCCGAACGCGCCGCCCACGCCGAACGCGCAGAACGTGCCGATCACGCCGGTCGCGCCGATCGCGCCGAGCGTTCCGGTCGCGCCGAACGGGCCGATCGCGCCGAGCGTTCCGGTCGCGCCGAACGGGCCGATCGCGCCGAACGGGCCGATCGCGCCGAACGGGCCGATCGCGCCGAACGGGCCGATCACGCAGAACGTGCCGATCGCGCCGAACGGGCCGATCGCGCCCAACAGGCCGATCGCGCCCAACAGGCCGAACGTGCCCAGTTGGGCCGACTGGGATGGGCACGGGATCAGCGGGAACGAGATCAGTGGGAACGAGATCAGTGGGAACGGGCCCAGCGGGAGCGAGATCGCCGACGGCGGGCTCGACGTCCCCATCTTGGTCAATCCCAACCCGGTGGTCACGTTGAACCTTCAGCCGGGTGAGATCGCGGAGGTTCCGCTGGCGGAGAAGGAGATGATCCCCGGCAAGCTCATCCAGACGGTGGTCCGGGACTTCCACATCAAGGTCGATGCCTGCACCGGTCCGGTTACCCTGCGGCAATTCGCCTATGTCTATGCCATCTCCCCCGAGGTCGACGATTCGAGTGCGGTCTTCGGCGACCCCACCTGGTTGTAGCTGCACCGGGTACTCGCGCAAATCCCGTCCGGCGCCCGTCGTCCCATTGAAAGGCAACGTTTTCATTAACGTCCACGCCTGGGCCGCCGATGATTCGGGTAGTCGAGTACGCAGGTTTCGACGGTAATCGGGGCGGAGGATCTTTACCTATGAAACGACTGGTGGTCTGCTGCGACGGTACTTGGAAGGCCGAATCGAGCAGCACGGTATCGAATATCATCAAGATCGCGCAGACGATCCGGTACGAGGCGCCGGGACCGTCGGGGGAGCCGATCCAGCAGTGGGTCAGCTATGTTTCCGGGCCGGGCGCCCGCGGCTTCCTGGCCGACCGCCTGATGGGCGGCGCGTTCGGACTCGGACTCGAGGCGAATCTGTCCTCGGCGTACTGGCATCTGGCATTGAACTGGCAGCCGGGCGATGAGATCTACATCTTCGGTTTCAGCCGCGGCGCGTTCACCGCACGCAGCCTGGCCGGTCTGATCGGCCGCATCGGGATCATGACACCGGATGCCATGATCGAGGGAAAGTACCCGGAGGCCTTGCGGATTCACCATCAACCCGCGCCGCAGCGGACACCGGAGAATCCGGATCCCAAGGAGCCGCAGGAGTGGATCGACTTCCGCAAGGCGAACTGCTGGGACGGTCCCGCCAAGATCGACTTCATCGGGGTCTTCGATACCGTCGGCGCGCTCGGCGTGCCCGGACTGACCTCGCTGCGGCACCGATTCCACGATGTGAAGCTCGGGCGCAATGTCTACTGCGCGCGTCAGGCCCTCGCCCTCGACGAGCGGCGCCGCAACTTCGAACCGTGCCTCTGGGAGGTGCCGGTCGAACCGGATGTGAAGTACTCCCACGACTACGACCGCGTCAAGCAGGTGTGGTTCGAGGGCGTGCACAGCGATATCGGCGGCGGTTACAAGCAATGCGGGCTGTCCGACATCACGCTGCGCTGGATGGTGAGTGAGGCGGAGGCCGTCGGGCTGGTCTTCGACCGGGAGCGGCTGGAGGGCTTGGCCGAGCGCTGCCGAGCCGAGGACAACCATATGGAGCTGCACGGTTCGCTGAGCATCGGATACCGAATCCTCAATGTGCTGCGCACCATTCGCCAGCCGAGGAACCCGCGGTTCTACTGGGATTCCTGGCGGCGGATCTACACTAACGGGGACCGGAGCGTGCGCCTGGCCTCCACCGTGCACGACGCCACCGACTATCGGCCCGTGAATCTGCGGCGCTGGCTGCGCGAGCACGACGGGATGGTGCCCGAGACGCTGATCGAGAAGACCGGCACGGTCACCACGATCGCGCCGGAGGAGCCCTGAGCTCACCCACCCCGCCGACTACGCAAGCTCCGTCGGCTGCCATCCCCGTAGCTCACCCACCCCGCCGACTACGCAAGCTCCGTCGGCTGCCATCCCCCTAGCGCACCAGTAGGGCGACGGGCAGTCGGGCGAACAGCTTCTCCAATCGGGCCCGGCCCTGGAAGGTGTGGCCGGTCAGCCGGTCGGTCCAGCTGCCCTGCGGCAGCTCCAATGTGGTATCGCCCCAGCCGGTTTCGGCCAGCGCGAGGCTGTGCCGGGTGGCGGCGACGACCACCTCGGGTGTCTCACCGACCCGACCGCGCGCGTAGGCGACCAGTCTGCTCTCCTGCTCGCCGGTGGCGAACAGCGGCAGATAGGTGCCGCCGACAAAGCAGTCCGGACGTTCGCGGCGCAGCCACAGCGCATAGGCGACGATCCACATTTTCGCCGCGCCCGTGGTGTCCAATGCCGGTGTGCCGGTGAGCGATTGCAGCAGGCCGGCGCGCGCCGCGAAGTCGACCGGACGTCGGTTGTCCGGATCGACGAGGGAGTCCTCCCACAGCTCGCAGCCCTGGTAGATATCGGGAATCCCGGGCCCGCACAGTTGCAGCAGCTTCTGCGACAGCGAATCCGACCAGGCGTGCGGCGCGAGTTCGTGCACCAGATCTCCGATTTCGGAGCCGACGGGTCCGTCGATCACCGCGTCCAGCCAGGTGTGGGTCTTGGTCTCGAATTCGGCATCCGGTTCCTCCCAGGAGGTATGGACGTCGGCCTCGCGAATGGCCTTCTCCGCGAACAGATGCAGTCGCTCGCGCAGCCCGGCCACCGAGGAGGCGGGCCGGCCGTCGGCGGGCCAGACCCCGAACATGTTCTGCAATAAGAACAGCGTCGTCGCGCCGTCGGGGCCCGGGGTGATGTCCTGCCAGGATTCGACGGCGCGCGCCCAGGTCTCCGCGGCCTGGGACAGTACCCCGATCCGGGCCCGCACATCCTCGCCGCGCTTGGTGTCGTGGGTGGACAGGGTGGTCATGGTGGCGGGCCAGCGCTGTGCGCGTTCGCTATTGGAGAGGTGGAATTCGTTGAGCGAGTGGCCGAATCGTGCCGGGTTGCCGCCCACCTCCTGTAGTGAGACCAGTCGCGCCGCCTGATAGAACATGGTGTCCTCGACGGCCTTGGCCGTGATCGCGCCGCAGACCTGGCTGAACCGCACGGCCGCCTCGCCATCGGTGGCCAGCGCGGCCACCAGCACGCTCAGCGGCACCGTCAGTTCGCTATTGCGCTTTTCCACCTCGGCGACCACCGCGCCGGTCATCCCCGCGAGCGGTGCGTAATCCACCCGATAGACCGGCATGAAGGCCAGCACCTCGATGGTGGCGTTGGTCAAAGCCATGGTGTCGAAGCTCTCGGCTCTGGCATCGCGCTTGATCGCCGCGACCAGCCGCCGGATCTCCGGTGCCAGAATGTTTTCCGCCACCGCGCGTTTGATCCGATGTTCGGTTTCGCCGATCCAGGCGCGATCGCTGCCGTGTCCGGCGAGTTTGCGCGACAGTTCGGTCAGCGCCTGTTCGCCGTCGGGGTGGATCAGCACCCCGCTGTAGTCGGACAGGGCGTCGTAACCGGTGGTGCCGTCGACCGGCAGGGTGGCGTCCAGCGGTTCGCGATTGGCGAGGATCTTTTCGACGAGTAGTAGCCGGTGCGGGCCGATGAGCCGACGCAGCTTCGCCAGATACGCGGCGGGATAGGACAATCCGTCCGGATGGTCGATCCGGACGCCGTCGATCAGATCGTGCTCGCACCAGGCGGCCAGTTCCCGATGGGTGATCTCGAAGACCTCGGGGTCCTCCTGCCGGACCGCGGCCAAACTGCTGACCGCGAAGAACCGTCGGTAGGTGCACAGTCCGGCCTTCCAGCTGACCAGCCGGTAGTGCTGTTTGTCGTGGATGCGCAGCGCGTTGTCGCCGTCGGTGCCCGCCGCGATGGGGAAGCGCAAATCGTGCAGTGCCAGCATCGGTTCCGAACCGGATCGGTCGACGGTCAGCGCGGCCGGATCGTTCTCGCTCTGCAGTACGGGCAGCGCTAGGCGCCCGCCCGCGCCGTTGCCGGCGCTCCAGTCGATATCGAAGAAGTGCGCGAACTTCGATTCGCGGCCGTTGCGCAGCACATCCCACCACCACGGGTTCTGCCGGGGGTCGGCAACGCCGACGTGGTTGGGCACCAGGTCGACGATCAGACCCATACCGCGGCTGCGCACTTCGTCCGCGAGCGCCTTGAGTCCGCCCGGGCCGCCGAGGGCCGCCGAGACCGTCGTCGGGTCGGTGACGTCGTAGCCGTGCGTCGATCCGACCGCCGCGGTGAGGATCGGTGACAGGTACAGATGCGAAATCCCCAACTGCTGTAGGTATTCCGCGATCGCGCGGGCATCGGTGAAGGTCAACACGTCCGGGCGCAGCTGGAGTCGGTAGGTGCTGCGGACCGGGGTATGCCGGGCCGTGGCGCGGCCGCGGGAGATGGGATCGGTGTGATGGGTGTGCGTCTCGATCTTGGGGGTCTCGGTCATCGGCGTTTCGGTTATGCGGGGCAGTGGAGGACGAGCAGACAACGAGCGGGGACGGCGATGACGCTCGCCGCCGGATAGGTGGCGTCGGCGCGGCCGTCGGGCACCGAACAATCCAGTGCGACAGACCACTCGGCGCCGTAATCGGGGCCGGGAAGTGCGAAGTCGAGGCCGGTGTGGTGCGCGTTGAAGCACAGCAGGAACGAATCGTCGGTGATGCGTTCGCCGCGCGGACCCGGCTCATTGATGCCGAGGCCGTTGAGATACACCGTCAGTGATCTGCCGAATCCGCTGTCCCAGTCCGCGGGCGTCATCTCCTCACCCGCCGGGGTGAGCCAGGCGATATCGCGGGCATGGTCTTTGGCGCGAATCGGCCTGCCGGCCAGGAAGCGGCGGCGCCGGAAGATCGGGTGCCGGGTGCGCAGCGCGATCACCCGTTTGGTGAACTCGAGCAGATCCGAATTCGTCTGCATCAGTGACCAATCCATCCAGGCCAGCGACGAGTCCTGGCAGTAGACATTGTTATTGCCCTGCTGTGTGCGGCCCATCTCGTCCCCGTGCGCGAGCATCGGGGTGCCCTGGCTGAGCACCAGCGTGGCGAGCAGATTACGACTCTGCCCCGCGCGCAATGCCAGAATCTCCGGATCGTCGGTCGGTCCTTCCACCCCACAGTTCCACGAGCGGTTATAGCTCTCGCCGTCGCGATTGCCCTCGCCATTGGCTTCATTGTGTTTCTCGTTGTAGGACACCAGGTCCCGCAGCGTGAAGCCGTCGTGGGCGGTAATGAAGTTGATGCTGGCGCTCGGGCGACGGCCGGTGGCCTCGTACAGATCCGAGGATCCGGTGAGCCGGGAGGCGAATTCGCCGAGCGTGGCCGGTTCGCCGCGCCAGTAGTCGCGAACGGTGTCGCGGTACTTGCCGTTCCACTCGGTCCACTGGCCGGGAAAATTGCCGACCTGGTAGCCACCCTCGCCGACATCCCACGGCTCCGCGATCAGCTTCACCTGGCTGACCACCGGATCCTGCTGCACCAGATCGAAGAACGTCGACAGGCGGTCCACATCGTGCAGTTCCCTGGCCAAGGTGGCGGCCAGATCGAAGCGGAAGCCGTCGACGTGCATATCCAGGATCCAGTAGCGCAGCGAGTCCATGATCAGCTGCAGCGTATGTGGGTGGCGCACGTTGAGGCTGTTACCGGTGCCGGTGTAATCCATGTAGTGCGATGGGTCGTCGTCGACCAGGCGATAGTAGGCGGCGTTGTCGATGCCGCGGAAGGCCAGGGTCGGCCCGAGGTGATTGCCCTCGCCGGTGTGGTTGTAGACGACGTCGAGGATCACCTCGATGTCCTCCGCGTGCAGGGCGCGCACCATGGCCTTGAATTCGGTGACCGCGGCACCGCCGCGCGGACTGGCGGCGTATTCGTTGTGCGGGGCCAGGTAGCCGAAGCTGTTGTAGCCCCAGTAGTTTCGCAGCCCCTGATCCAAAAGGACACGGTCGTGCAGGAATTGGTGCACCGGCATCAGCTCGATCGCGGTGATGCCGAGGCCCTTCAGATGCGCCACGATCGCCGGGTGCGCGATACCGGCGTAGGTGCCGCGTAGTTCCTCCGGAATATCCGGATGCGTCATCGTCATGCCCTTGACGTGCGCCTCGTAGATGACCGTCTCGTGGTAGGGGCGATTGGGTGGGCGATCGGCGCCCCAGTCGAAGAACGGGTTGATCACCACGCCGGTCATGGTGTGCCCCAGCGAATCCTGGCCGTAGGTGTAGAGCGAGGAGTCGTTGTCGAATTCGCCGTCGAAGGCCTTGCCGTACGGATCGAGCAGCAATTTGCTTGGATCGCAGCGCAATCCGTGCTCGGGATCGTAGGGTCCGTGCACCCGGAAGCCGTAGCGCTGCCCCGGTCCGATGGTCGGGAGATAGGCGTGCCAGACGTAGGTGTCGACTTCTTCCAGCGGCACCCGGGTTTCGGTGCCGTCCCTGGCGATCAGGCACAATTCGACGGCGTCGGCAACCTCGGAGAACACCGAGAAATTGGTTCCGGCGCCGTCGTAGGTCGCGCCGAGAGGGTAGGCCGTGCCGGGCCAGACACCGAGGGGTGTCACCTCACCGGTCGCTGCGTCGGGCTGAGCCATGTCAACGACACTAGCGTCAGCCGCAGCGCACTCCGTGTGGGTGGTTGAGGCCGGGCGAGTCAGTCCTGGTCGCGGCCGGTTACCGCGTAGCGCCGCCGGTAGCCGATTCGGATGGCGAGCCGGGCGAGTCCGCCGAGTATCGCGCGCTGCGGCCGGATCGGGATGCCCGCGAGATAGCCGTCCTGGTAATCCCACAGCAATGCCAGGGCCAACGGGTTGCGCGGCATCCTGGAACGGACGGTGGTCTTGCCCGCGGCATCCAGTGCGTGCCACAGCTGGAACATTTCCCAGTGCCGTAGCGGCGGGCGGATCTCGTGATCGAAGACCGTATCGGGCGCCTCGCTCCAGAACTCGTGTACGGCGCGCGGGGGCGCGGTGAGCGAGTCACCCGGGCCGACAACGGTTTCCGCGCCGTCGATCTTGAAGTGCAGTCGACCGCGGCGCACGGTCCACGATTCGCTGAGCTCGGGATGCCAGTGCGGGCCCGCCTGCCGGTCCGCCTCGGGCAGTTGATGTTCCAGCGCAGGTAAGGGCCGAGTTCGTCGTCACCTTGTGCGATGAAGGTGATGCGGTGCCCGTTGCGGAAGGTGAGTGTGTCTCGCATATCTCCAGATATAAAGGTAACCTTCATAATGTGTCAACGGTTGATCCGCACGCCACAGTGCTGAAGCTGCTCGGTCAGGCAACGCACGCCTTCGAACACGAGCTGAATCGAGAATTGCGGGCCGCGCTGCGCGACGATCTACGCCCCGCGCACTACGCGGTATTCCGCTATCTGGCCCCGGAAGGCTCGCGGATCAGCGAATTGGCGCAGGAGGCCGGTATGACTCAGCAGTCGATGGGGGAGCTGGTCGCGCATATGGAGCGGTGCGGATATGTGGAGCGGAAGGTCGATCCGAGCGATCGGCGGGCGCGGCTGGTGGTGCTGACCAGCGAGGGGCGGGCGGCGCTCGGTATTGCGGCCGAGCAGATCCGACGGATCGAGCGCAGACTCGTGACGCGTCTGGGGGAGCGCGGGTTGGCTGAGCTGCGGCAGTGGTTGGGGCGGGTGCCCGAGGCGCTGGCCGACTAGCGGTCAGTCGCGCTTCGGCAAGGTCAGCCGCCAGGTCTGGCCGACCAGATCGTGGCCGAAGCTGTGGTGCGGATTCGATTCCACCAGTTCGAAACCCGCGCGCTGATAGATGTGGCGCGCCGAGGTGAGGACATCATTGGTCCACAGCACCATCTCGCGGTAGCCCGCGTCGGCGGCGAATCGCAGACACTGGTCGACCAGTGTCGAGCCGACACCGAGCCCGCGGGCGCTCGGCTCCACCAGCAGCAGCCGCAGTCGGGCGGTGGTCTCGTTCTCCGCAACGCAGAACACGCAGCCCACCGGTTCACCGTCGTATTCGGCGATCCAGGCGCGCTCGCGGCGGGCGTCGTGCGCGTCCAGATAATCGGCGACGATGCGGGCCACGAGCGCTTCGTAGCTGGTATCCCATCCGTATTCGGCCGCGTAGAGCGCGGCATTGCGCTCGATCACCCAGCCGTAGTCGCCCGGTCGCGGGGCGCGGATCGCCAATTCCGCCGGTCCTCGACCGTCGAGAATGCGCTGGATCGTGCGCATGGAGGTGACCAGCCGGGCGCGTTCGGCCGGTGAGTGCGCGTTGAGTAGATAGCCCACCTCGCTGTTCGATCGCTGGTCGAGCACCGCGAAAGTCTCTTGGCCGCGCGCGGTCAGCCGGACCTCCTGGCGTCGCCCATCGCTCTCGCTGCGGTTGCGCTGGACCAGTCCGTCCTTCTCGAAACGGGCCAGAATGCGGCTCAGATATCCGGGGTCGAGATCGAGCGTGCGGCGCAGTGTGACGACCTCGGTGGAGCCGGAGTTGGCCAGTTCGAACATGATTCGCGCTTCGGTCAGTGAGTATTCGCTGTCGAGCAGGCCCTCGCGGAGCACGCCGATGACCCGGGTATAGCGGCGATTGAATTCACGGACGGTGTCGATATCGGTGGCGGCAACGGTGGTCACGGCGGCTCCCAATCTTTGACTGAGTCAAAGGATACGTCACACCGCCCTGATCGGTACCGTTTCGCTGATGCGGGATCGTGCGCGCGCAGCTCGGGTGGTAACTTGAACGCCGTTCAAGCGCGCCTCGGGAAGGCCGGGGCCGTCGCGCGACCGCGAGGATTGCTGTGGCACTGAGTTCACCCACCCCGCCGGCTCCGCCGGCTGCCGTCCCCCTGAGTTCACCCACCCCGCCGGCTCCGCCGGCTGCCGTCCCCCTGAGTTCACCCACCCCGCCGGCTGCCGTCCCCTGGAGTTCAGCCGAGATCACCGCCATCGATGTCGAGCATGTCTGGCATCCCTACGGCGGCTTCCCCGCGACGACCGAGCCGCTGGTGGTTTCCGGTGCTCGGGGCACCCGGCTCACACTGGCCGATGGCCGGGAATTGGTCGACGGGATGAGCTCCTGGTGGGCTGCCATCCACGGCTATCGGCACCCGGTGCTGGACGCCGCGCTGGTGGCGCAGTCGCAGCGGATGAGTCATGTGATGTTCGGCGGGCTGACCCATGAACCGGCGGCCCGGCTGTCCCAACTGCTCGTCGAGCTGACGCCCGCGGGTCTGGACAAGGTGTTCCTGTGCGACTCCGGATCGGTATCGGTCGAGGTCGCGGTGAAGATGTGCCTGCAGTACTGGCGCGCGGCGGGACGGCCGGACAAGCGTCGGCTGCTCACCTGGCGCGGCGGGTACCACGGTGACACCTTCACACCGATGAGCGTGTGCGATCCGCAGGGCGGTATGCATTCGCTGTGGACCGATGTGCTCGCCGAGCAGATCTTCGCCCCGGCGCCGCCGCTCGAGTACTCAGCGGAATATGTGGCCGAATTCGAGCGATTGCTCGCCGCGCATGCCGATGAAACCGCCGCGGTGATAGTGGAACCGGTCGTACAGGGGGCGGGCGGCATGCGCTGGCACGATCCCCGGTATCTGACCGATCTGCGCCGCCTGTGCGATGAATACGGGGTGCTGCTGGCCTTCGATGAGATAGCGACCGGATTCGGCCGCACCGGAGCGCTTTTCGCGGCCGACCACGTCGGGGTGAGCCCGGATGTGATGTGCGTCGGCAAGGCGCTCACCGGCGGCTATCTGACCTTGGCCGCCGCACTGTGCACCACGCGGATCGCCGAAACCATCAGCGCCGGACACGGCGGGCTGATGCACGGGCCGACCTTCATGGGCAACCCGCTGGCCTGCGCCGTCGCGGTGGCTTCGATCGAACTGCTGCTGCAACGGGATTGGCGCGGTGAGGTCACCCGGATCGAATCGGAGTTGAAAACCGGTCTGGCTCCGGCTCTTTCGCTGCCCGGTGTGCTGGATGTGCGGGTGCTCGGTGCGATCGGCGTCGTCCAGCTCGACCATCCGGTGGATATGCGCAAGGCCACCCATGCTGCCGTCGAGGCCGGAGTCTGGTTGCGCCCCTTCCGCGATCTGATCTACACCATGCCTCCGTTCATCAGCACGACCGACGATGTCGAACGGATCGCCGCCGCGATGGTCGCCGCCGCCCAGGCCTGATCGCGGCTAGCCGGTGCCGCTTTGGGTTTCGGCGATCTCGGGGTAGTCGGAATCGGAAACGACCTGCCAGACCCGGAAGACGCAGTGGTAGTCCTCGGCCCAGCCGCTGGCGATCAGCAGGTAGGTATCGCCGTCGCGGAGCAGGACGCGGCGGCCGGGGAGCCTCGGATACTGTGGGACGAAGCTCGGGATGAGTGCGCTCAGTTTGGCCGTGGCCTGTTCGCGGGTGCCGACCACCTGCGCGAGAACGCGCGGCGACCAGCGCGTGTGATCCCCGGAACCCGTTGTCTCTTCGACGACTATCGCCCACCGTGGCATTCGGCCCTGCTCCCTCTGGCGGAAATGCCGCGCCACCGTTGGACGGTGACGGCCTTCAACGATGGGTCCCACGGTACCAGCAGCGGCCCCTGGGTAGGCGGCCTGAACGGTGTTCAAGTATGCTTCGGAGCTGTGACTACCGATCCATTGGGCTGGTTGGATGAACGCGCCGCCGAGCGCGTGAGCGCTGGGTTGCGCCGTGAGCTGCGAGCCCGCGCGCCGCAGTCGCCGTCGATCGACTTGGCCTCCAACGATTACCTCGGGCTGGTGCGTCACCCCGAGGTGATCGAGGGCGCGGTCGAGGCCGTGCGCCGCTGGGGTGCCGGCTCGACCGGATCCCGGCTCGTCACCGGGACCACCGCCGAACACCAACAGTTGGAGACCGAACTCGCCGAATTCGTCGGCGCCGAAGCCGGTTTGGTCTTCGCCTCCGGCTATGCGGCCAATCTCGGTGTGGTGACCGCGCTGGCCGGACGGGGTGCGCTGGTCGTCTCCGATGCGGGCAGCCATGCCTCGCTGGTGGATGCCTGCCGACTGTCGCGGTCGCGGGTGGCGATTGCCCCGCACCGCGATGTCGCTGCGGTCGAGCGGCTGCTCGGTGAGCGCACCGAGGAGCGGGCGCTGGTACTCACCGATTCGGTGTTCAGCGCCGACGGTGATCTGGCTCCGCTTGCCGAATTGCACCGGGTCACCCGGGCCGGCGGTGCGGTGTTGATCGTGGATGAGGCGCACGGGCTCGGTGTGCGTGGTACGGGCGGACGCGGGCTGGTGCACGAGGTCGGTCTGGCCGGGGAGCCGGATCTGGTGATCACCGCGACACTGTCGAAAGCCCTTGCCGCGCAAGGTGGTGTGGTACTGGCCAGCGCGCGTGTGCGTGCGCATTTGATCGATGCCGCGCGCACGTTCATCTTCGATACCGGGCTCGCGCCCGCCGCGGTCGGCGCCGCTCGGGCCGCCCTGCGATTGTTGCGTCGCGAACCCGAAATGGCGCGGCGGGTGCTGGAGCGGGCCGCCGTGATCGCGTGCATTGCCGGTGTGGCGGAACCGGATTCGGCGGTAGTCTCGGTCGTGCTGGGGGAGGCGCAGGTCGCATTCGATGCCGCACAAGCCTGTCGCGAGCGTGGGCTGGATGTCGGGTGCTTCCGTCCGCCTTCGGTGCCCGAGGGCACGTCGCGATTGCGGCTGACCGCGCGGGCGAACCTGACTTCCGCTGAAATCGACACCATCGCAACGGTTCTCACCGAGGTACTGGCGCGGGCGCGTGGACTGGAGGTAGTGGGCGCATGAGCGAGCCAATCGTGTCACAGTGCGCGACGCGTAGGCCGGAGCCGAGCGACAGCGAGGCGCAGGCATGAGCGTGCTCTTTGTTACCGGGACGTCGACGGAGGTCGGCAAGACCGTGGTGACGGCCGCCCTCGCCGCGGCCGCTCTGGCCGACGGTCGGACCGTGGCCGTGTGCAAACCGGCCCAAACCGGTGTCGGTCCGGGGGAACCCGGCGACCTCGCCGAAATCGAACGTCTGACCGGGGTGACGCGAACGGTGGAGCTGGCTCGCTATCCCGAGCCGCTGGCGCCGGATACCGCCGCGCGCCGCTGTGGACAGCGGCAGCTGACATTGAGTGAAACCGCCGCCGCCATCGACTCGCTGGCCGATGCCGACCTGACATTGGTGGAAGGCGCTGGCGGATTGCTGGTCCGTTTGGGCGAGTTCACGCTGCTCGACCTGGCGCAGAAGCTCGATGCGCCCGTGCTGCTCGTTGCCGCCGCCGGGCTCGGCACCCTCAACCACAGCGAATTGACCACGCGCACACTGTCTTCCGCGGGAGTCCGCTGTGCGGGTCTGGTGATCGGCTCTTGGCCCGCCGAACCGGATCTGGCCGCCGAATGCAACCGCATCGATCTGCCCCGGCTCACCGGCGTCGACCTGGTCGGTTCGGTGCCCGCGGGTGCGGGCCGCTGGGAGCGCGATCGCTTCGCCGCGGCGGCTCCCGGTTGGTTCACTCCGGGTTGGTCCCCGCTCGGCTGAGCGTTGAGACCGTTCGGATCCGGTGGCTCGAGTGTCGTTGCTCCGTGGCTTCCACTCGGATCGGACGACATGTGCAAGCGCCGCGGGCGACCGTGTATCGGCTGCTGCTCGATGCCGATGCGTGGCGCGTTGGCAGGTGCCGACCGGGATGACCAGCCAGGTGCACGAATTCGATCCGCGCGAGGGCGGCTCGGCAAGCTCGCCGCACTCGCGGAGACCGGCGAATTGCCCTGAGGCGCGCATCGAGCTATCGCACCGCATCGTCGGCGCGGCTCAATAGTGAAGCACGGCTCAATGGTGAAGGTGGGCATCGGATTCCACCCGCTCGAGCTGTTCGGGTTCCGCTCGACGCGCTCGGCCGCTCGTCGGGATCCGCTGGTTTGTCTGGCAGTACTGGCGAACCGTACCTACCCTGGGGAAGATGTCGCCGTTGGACGATCGGCACCCGTCCACCGTCTCGGACTGGGACGGCGCGCGACGGACGGCCCGGCTCCGGGAGACACGTCTCGGGCACCGATGGCAGACGTTGCGCCGAACCAGACAGGCGCTGCTGCGGGTCGCTGTGGTGTTGCTCGCTGGGCTGACCGTATTCGCCCAGTACTGGGAGTACGACGTGACCCCGGAACGGGATCGGCTCGCGCGCACCGAACCCGCGGTGCTGCCGATCGCCACGCCCGCGCACGAGCGCGATTGGGACACCGTCGTCGTCGATATGGTCGGTCTCGGCGGTCTGAATGCCAGCAATACCGCGGCCGCGCTGCCCGCGCTCAGCGAGATGGGTGTGGTCTGGGCGATCAAATACGACAATCAAGGCATTGATACCAAGGTGATCGCCGACCTGATCATCCGCGCAGCGCAGATGTCGGGTCTGAAGAACATCGTGCTGGTGGGGCACAGCATGGGCGGGGTCATCGCACTCGAGGTCGCCCGGCATATCCATACCGGCAGCGACCGGCGGCTGGTGGGGGTGCTACTGGATTGCACGCCGGTGGATCTGAACGCGGTGCGCCCGGAGAGCCGCGGCGCTGGTGAGGATATGGTGCGCTGGATGGGTTGGCTCCCCGGTGCACGCGAGAGCCGCACCCTGCGGCTGGCCGTCGAAACCTATGCGCGGCGAGACCGATTCATCGATCGCGGGCGCAACGGATTGCCCGGCGTCCGGCTGGAGCCATTGCGCGATGTCGTCGAGGAAGTGTTGCGCGAGAAGGTCTTTTCCCGCGATGCGGCCAGCAACGGTCTGATCGAGACACAGTTCCTGGCGATAGTCGCGGGCGGTGCGATCAACGACCTGCGCGCGCTGTCGCGTCCCGCCAATGGCAAACCGCGTCCGGCCATCGTGTTCATCCGTCCCCGGGATCCGGATAACGACCGGGTGGTCGATGTCGAGTATTCCCATCAGGTGCTCATCGAGCGGGTCGGCGGCGTGGACGGCACGCTGTTGGTCGTCATGCCGCGAAATACCGGGCATGCCAATCCGATGCAGCGGCCCGAGGCCTACAACCAGATCATCGACCAGCAGATCCTGCCGTTCATCGAGCGATATCAGCAGCGGGTGCGGGAGTCGGTCTCCTCGGCCGCGCCGCCCTGACACCCCGGCTCCGGAGTTGGAATCAGGCTAAGACAAACCGTATTCGCGCCGGTTTTGTCTTGCTTCAATGCCAGCATGCTTCGACCACGTACGCTCCTGACCGGCCTGCTCGGCCGCACAACCGCCAGTTTGCTCGCCGTGGCGGCCGTTGCGAGTCTGGGACTCACCGGCTGCGCGAGCGACGACAAGCCGGTCGGCAATGCCAACGCACCGTTGCCCACCGAAATCCCCGCGGGCACCAAACTCGTACTCGCCGATCAACAAGAGCGGTTCAAGTCGGTACTCCAGTTCTCCGGCGAACTCGACAAGTTGCCGTTCAAGGTGGAGTTCGCCAACTTCATTGGTGGACCTGCCATCCTGGAAGCCTTCCGTGCCGGTGCCGCCGATGTCGCGACGGTGGGCGATGTCCCGCCGATCCACGCGCAGGTGGCCGGGCAGGATGTGCCGATCATCGCGGCCTACCAGTCCAGCCCCAGCGCACTGAAACTCGCGGTGGCGCCGGGTAAGACGGCCACCACGCTGGCCGATCTGAAGGGTAAGAAGATCGCCTACGCGGAGGGCACCGCCCAACAGGCCGCAGTGCTGCGTGCGCTCGCCAAAGCCGGGCTGAAACCCGGTGATGTGCAACTGGTTCGGCTGCAGCTCGCGGAGTTCCTCGACGCGGTGCGTACCGGCCAGGTCGATATCGCGCCGCTGGTCGAACCGAATGTCACCCGGCTGTTGCGCACCCCGGGTACATCGCTGATTCCGGATTCGGAGACCACCGGCATCCACGGCGGCGTCGGCTACCTGTACGCGCGGCGCTCCGTGGTGACGGATCCGGCGAAGTCGGCGGCGACCCGGGCGCTGGTCGCCGCCTACATTCGCGCCTACCAGTGGGTCAATACGCACCAGGAAGAGTGGGCGCGTAGGTATTACGTCGAGAACCAGAAGGTCAGCGCCGATGACGCCAAGCGCATCGTCGACTCGCTCGGTACCTACACCTTCCCGCATCTGGATCAGCAGCTCGTCGATCGTCAGCAGGGCACCATCGATGCGATCGACAAGGCAGGTGAGCTGCCCAAGAAGGTGCGTGCCGCGGACGGTTTCGATCTGCGCTTCGACGCCGTCGTCACCCAGGCCGTCACCGAGAGCGGCGCGGCATTCGAACAGAAGGCGAAATAGCAATGGCCACCGTGGATGTCGGCGTACTCGGCCGGATCGGACGAACTTCGCGCACCGCGTCGGAGCCGGTGCTGGCCCGGCGCAAGCCGACTCGACCGCGCCTCGGTCCCGGCCGCGCGATCCCGTTCGGGATCGCTATCGGACCGGTACTGCTGATCGCGGCGTGGGTGCTCGGATCCGCCACGGGCGCACTGGATGAGCAGACGTTGCCCGCACCGTGGACGGTCGCCGAAACCGCACGGGATCTGCTCGCCGACGGCAGGCTGCAGTCGAATCTGGTCACCTCGCTGAAGCGCGCGGGCTGGGGTCTCGGGCTCGGTGTGGTTATCGGTGTGGTGCTCGCCTTGATCGCCGGGCTGAGCCGGATCGGGGAAGCCCTGCTGGACGGCCCGATCCAGATCAAACGCTCGATTCCGACGCTGGCGCTGATTCCGCTGTTCATCGTGTGGTTCGGCATCGGCGAGGAGATGAAGCTCATCGTCATCACGACCAGTGTCGCGATTCCGATCTACATCAATACCCACGCGCAACTGCGCGGCGTCGACAGCAGATATGTGGAATTGGCCGCGACGGTGGGGCTTTCGCGCTGGGGCTTCATCCGCCGGATAGCGCTGCCCGGTTCACTGCCCGGATTCTTCACCGGTCTGCGGCTGGCGGTCACTATTTCGTGGCTGGCGCTGGTCGTGGTCGAACAGGTCAATGCCACCAGCGGCATCGGCTATCTCATGACGCAGGCGCGCACCTACGGCCAGATCGACGTCATCGTCGTCGGCCTGGTGATCTACGGCCTGCTCGGACTGTTCGGCGATATCGCCGTGCGGGCGACGGAACGGAGGGCGCTGTCATGGCGGCAGACGATCGCGGACTGAGCGTGGTCCGGACCCGCGCGCTGCGCAGGGGTTTCGGCGATCGGGTGGTGCTGCACGGTGTCGACCTCGATATCGCGCGCGGTGAATTCGTCGCTCTGCTCGGGCGCAGCGGTTCGGGCAAGAGCACCCTGTTGCGCGCGCTGGCCGAGCTGGATCGCGATGTGCCGGGCTCCGGTGAGTTGCGGGTGCCCGCCGAACGCGCGGTCGTGTTCCAGGATTCGCGGCTGCTGCCGTGGCACCGGGTGCTGGACAATGTGACTCTCGGGTTGAAGGGGGCCGACGCCGCCGAGCGCGGCCGCACCGCCCTGGCCGAGGTCGGCCTGGCCGGACGGGAAAAGGCCTGGCCCAAGGAGCTTTCCGGCGGTGAGCAGCAGCGCGTCGCATTGGCGCGCTCGCTGGTTCGGGAGCCGGAGCTGCTACTGGCCGACGAACCCTTCGGCGCGCTGGACGCACTGACCCGCATCAGAATGCATGTGTTGCTGCAGGATCTGTGCGCCCGACACAAGCCCGCCGTCCTGCTGGTGACCCATGATGTCGACGAGGCGGTGCTGCTCGCCGACCGCGTGCTCGTCCTCGACGAGGGGCGCATCGCCGTCGACCAGCGCATCGACCTGGAACGTCCGCGCCGCCATGTCGATCCGGATTTCCACCGCCTGCGCGAACTGCTGCTGGCCAGCCTCGGCGTCGATGTCGCGGCCCTGCACGATGAGAAGAAAGCCTCATGACCCGCCAACTCAGCCTCAATGCGTTCATCTACCCCTCCGGACACCATGAGGCGGCCTGGCGGCATCCGCGGAGCCGACCCGACCGGATCTACGATGTCACCTACTACCAGGAGATCGGGCGCACCGCCGAGGCCGCCAAATTCGACGCGGTGTTCTTCGCCGACGGGCCCGCGCTGCGCACCAACGTCGAACACAACGCGGCATCCGGCCTGGAACCGATCACGCTGCTCACCGCGATCGCCACGGCCACAACGCATCTCGGACTCATCGCCACCGCGTCCACCACCTACTACGAGCCCTACAACCTGGCCAGACTGTTCTCCACACTGGATCACATCTCCGGTGGCCGGGCGGGCTGGAATATCGTCACCACCGGAACCGACCTCGCCGCGGCCAATTTCGGGCTCGACAAACATCCCGATCACCCGACGCGGTACGCGCGGGCCAGGGAGTTCGTCGACGCGGTCGTCGCGCTGTGGGACAGCTGGGAAGACGATGCGATCCTGCTGGACCAGCAGGCGGGCATCTACGCCGATCCGAACAAGATCCACCCGATCGACTTCGTCGGCGAATACCTCAGTGTGCGTGGGCCGTTCAATGCACCGCGCACACCGCAGGGGCATCCGGTGCTCGTGCAGGCGGGGGCGTCCAATGACGGCCGGGCATTCGCGGGCAAGTACGCCGAGGCCATCTTCACCGCGCATCAGCGGCTCGAGGACGCCCAGGCGTTCTACGCCGATATCAAGGCCAAGGCGGCCGAATTCGGCCGCGACGCCGATCAGGTCAAGATCCTGCCCGGTATCAGCCCGTTCATCGGCGATACCGAGGCGGCGGCCAAGCGACTCGAGCGGGAGTTCAATGAGCTCACCGTGCCCGAATACGGCCTGAAGCAGTTGGAGGGCATCGCGGGTCAGCGTCTGGGGCACCTGCCGCTGGATGAACCCGTACCGCTCGAATTGTTCAGTGACGCGGGCGATGTCACCGATAACGACCGCAGCCGTCGGCAGGTGGTGGCCGGGATCGTGCAGCGGGAACGGCCCACCGTGCGCGGGCTGCTGCACCGTCTTGCCGGTGCCCGTGGGCATCGGGTCTTCGCCGGTACTCCGGAACAGGTCGCCGACACGCTCGAGGAGTGGTTCCGCAATGGCGCCGCCGACGGTTTCAATGTGATGCCGCCGTACTACCCGGGCGGGCTGGAGGTCTTCGCCGAAACCGTGGTGCCGATTCTGCAGGAGCGCGGATTGTTCCGCACCGAATACACCGGGACCACCCTGCGCGACCACTTCGGCCTCACGCGCCCCGAGAGTCGGTTCGCCCGCCGACCGGCCTTCACCCGGTGAGCGCGGCGGTTACCGAGCCGGACTGTCATCGCGCTGTGAGCGCGGCGGTCGCCGAGCCGGATCGCCCATCGCGGCGGTCGGCGTTCGCGCTGTGAGTGAACAGATAGTCGACATCGACCGCGCCGCAACACCATCGGTTCGCCTGCGGGCGCTGGTGTGGACGGTGTTCCTGCCGGTGGTGCTGTACGGCATCGGGTCCGGCGCTGCGGCACCGATGTATGCGCTGCGGGCGCTGGATCTGGGGGCGTCGGCGGGGGTGGCGGGGATCATTGTCGCGCTGAGCGGGTTGGGGATGGTGCTGGCGGATCTGCCAGCCGGGCGGATCGTCGCGCGCATAGGGGAGCGTTCGGCGATCGCCCTCGGCTCGGGCCTCGGTCTGGTCGGGGTGCTGTGCGCGATCTTCGCGCCGCATGCCGGGGTGCTCGCGGTGGGTCTGCTGCTGAATGGAACCGCCAGCGCGGTATGGGGTTTGGCGCGTCAGTCCTACATTGTGGCCGTGGTGCCGCAGGCCGAGCGGGGCCGCGCGTTCTCGGCCCTGGCCGGAGCCTCGCGGTTCGGGTTGTTCTGCGGACCGTTCGCCGGGGCGGGACTGGTCTACCTGCTGGGGCCGACCGGTGCGCTGTGGCTGCAATTCGGTACAACCGTCATATCGGGTGCGGCGATGCTCGCCATTCGCTCGGCCGACGGCGATGCCGTCGATTCCGCAGACCACACACTCGGTTCGGTAGTCGTCGAGAACCGAAAGGTGCTCGGCACACTCGGCTTGGCGGCCCTGCTGATGGGGGGTGCGCGGGCGACCCGCGTCGCGCTACTCCCGCTGTGGGCCGCGCATATCGGCGTGAGCGCCGCCATCACGAGCCTGGTATTCGGCATCGCCGGGGCGATGGATGTGCTGCTGTCCTACCCGGGCGGCATCTGGCTCGATCGGTATGGCAGTCGCGCCACGGGAGTTCCATCGATGCTGTTGTTCGCGGCGGGGTTCGCGACTGTCCCGCTCACCTCGACAGCATTCGAACTCGCCGGTGTCGCAGTACTACTCGGCCTCGCCAACGGTGTGAGCAATGGCATCATCATGACCGTCGGCGCCGATGTCGCACCGCCGGGTCAGCGCGCCGAATTCCTCGGCGCTTGGCGGCTGACGCACGATACTGGCATGTTCGCTGGTCCGATCGCGGTGGGTCTGATCAGCGCCGCAACAGTTCTCGGTGCCTCTGCTCTCGTTCTCGCGGCGGCGGCATCCGCGGGCGCGATAGCCATGCACCGCTGGTTCCCCGGCGCTTACCCCATTGCGCTTCGGGCCGACCGCGCTGGCCGGGCACGTCCCGGGTAGGCGAGTAGCCGGTCACCCGCGTCGGCCGCCGGCCCCGATATCGCCCCCCTGGCCAAGGCGCCGAATTCCCGGGGTTTGTGGCGGGGCCAACCAACCTCGGCGCGGGAACGAACACACTCACGCAGTGGCCTGAGCGCCCGCACTCAGTCGCCCAATGTCAGCTGGCGCCGGATCATGATTTGCGTCTGCTGCATACCTGATGAGCGCGTCGTGCTCCTTGTGTGAGGCGCTCACTGGGTGTGCGGGATTCCGCATTGCTGGGCTTGGGGCGATGGGTGGTCGGGAATGTCAGTGCGGTGGTCGGGTGCGGCCGAGGTAGGCGAGTAGGCGGTCTGTTGGCGCGGCGGTCGGTGGTTCGATCGGGGGAGCGAAGAGGGGCCAGCGGTCCGCGACCGGGACCAGTTTTGGTGCCACATTGAGTAATTGGCGGGCGAGGCGATCCGGGATCGGCGGGGCGGCCGGGGCGGCGGCGGTGAGATCCCATGCGTGGATGGTGAGTTCGAGCGCGCCGACCGTGCCGAGGACTCGGGCCGATACCGGTTTGTCGAAGACCACGACCGATTCCGGACGCTCGTTCGCCCAGTCGCCGAGCAGGGCTTCGGCGCGACTGCGAATGTGCAGGGTACCGGCACAATTCGGCATCGGCGCGCCAGGTGTCAGTCGAACCTGCCCGCCCGCGAGGCCTTCGCGCAATGCGGCTATCGACTCGTCCACGTGCGCGAGCAGCGTGCGGGTATTCCAGCCCCGGCACGGTGTCGGTGCCGACAGGTCCGGGCCGATATCGGGCAGTACCGCGAGCAGATAGGCGACCGCCCGCTCGAGCAGGTCATCGGTCATGGCAGAACCGGCTCGCGCCGCGCGGTTTCGACCAGGGACGTGGGCAGGCCGAATGCCTCGAACAGCGCGGCGTCGTGGTAGGAGACGACATGCGAGATCCCGTCCGGGGTGGCGGTGAGCACATGCAGCGATTGCGCGTGTCCACGCAGATAGAACGCGAATCCGGGCTGGCCGTTCGCCGCGATCGCCACCATGCGGGCCTCGCCCGGCGCATACGGGCACTTGGCTGCGATCAGTTCGACGATCGTGCTGTCGCCGCGGAACCATTCGGCCATCGGCGGCATCTCCCAGACCGCATCCGACCGCAACAGTGTGATGAGCGTATCCATGTCGGCGGCCTCGAACGCCGCGGCGTATCGGTCCAACAGCGCACGGATTTCGGGATCGTCGGGCTCGGCCACCGGCTTGTCCGGACCCAGTTCATCGAGGGCGGCGTGTGCGCGTTGCAGCATGCTGTTGACCGCCGCCACACTGGTCCCGATCAGGTCCGCGACCTCGGCGGCCTTCCAGTGCAGCACATCTCGCAGAATCAGTACCGCGCGCTGGCGCGGCGGCAGATACTGCCATGCGGCGATGAGCGCCAGCCGCATATCGTCACGGGCCGCGACAATGGCGGCCGGATCCGACACCTCGGGTGCGATGAGCACGTCCGGCATCGGTTGCAGCCAGGGGATTTCGGGTGCGAAGCGCACGTGCTGCCTCGGATCGGCCGTCGGCCCGGACAATCCGGCGGGTAGCACCCGTCGACTGCTGTGCTCTAGTGCGTTGAGGCAGGCGTTCGTGGCGATCCGGTAGAGCCAGGTCCGCATCGAAGCACGGCCTTCGAAGTCACCGTAGGCGCGCCAGGCCCGCAACATCGTCTCCTGCACCAGATCCTCGGCGTCGTCGACCGAACCGAGCATCCGGTAGCAGTGGGCGAGCAGTTCGCGCCGATACGGCATCGTGCGGGCGGCGAATTCGTCGCTATCGGTCATCTGCTGTCCTTCCGGGTGCCCCGAAACATGTCCTTGTGAATACCGACCGCCGAACCGCCCGGAACTCATCGGCCTGCGGCGAAATCAATGCCGACGATGAGTTTCGGTCCTGTGCCGGTCGGTATCTGTGCGGGTTCGAAACCACCGGACCTGCCGAAACCCATAGGAAGGACCATCGTGAGCACACCGATTGTTTCGGCGGTGACCCAGCGCTGGGTGCTCGCACTCGGCGCGGTCGCCTCGCTGATGGCGGCACTGGACACCCTGGTCGTCAGCACGGCGCTCAGCACCATTCGCCACGACCTGGGAGCGTCGCTCGAGACGCTCGAATGGACCGTCAACGGATACAACCTCAGCTTCGCCGTCCTCTTGATGACCGCGGCCGTGCTCGGCGACCGCTTCGGACGCAAGCGGATGTTCACGGTCGGGCTCGGCATTTTCGTCGCCGCCTCGGCCGCGTGCGCGGTATCGACCTCGGTCACGACGCTGATCGCCGCGCGGGTGGCTCAGGGCGTCGGCGCGGCATTGATCATGAGTCTGGCGCTGGCCCTGGTCAGCGCGGCATTTCCACCGGAGCGGCGGGGTATGGCGATGGGTCTGCTGCAGGGCATAACCGGCCTCGCGGTCGCATGCGGTCCGCTGGTCGGCGGCGCCGTCGCGGAGGGGTTGTCCTGGCAGTGGATCTTCTGGCTGAACGTGCCGATCGGACTGGTCGCGATTCCACTGGTGGCGACCCGGGTTCCGGAGGGCTTCGGCCCCGACCACGCGGTGGACGGCATCGGATTGGCGCTGGTCACCGGTGGTGCGTTCGGTGTGGTGTGGGGCCTGGTGCGCGGCAATATCGCGAGCTGGTCCAGTTCGGAGGTGTTGGTCGCGCTGGTCGGCGGGATCGCCCTGCTGATCGCCTTCGCGGTCTGGGAGGCACGCGCGCGCGAGCCGATGTTCCCGATGCGGCTATTCGTGAATCGTGGCTTCGCGGCGGGCAATACCGCGATCTTCCTGACCTTCGCCGCCCTGTTCGGCGAGGTGTTCTTCTACGCGCAGTTCCTGCAGGCGGTGCTGCACTACGGTCCGCTCGGCGCCGGATTGCGGCTGCTGCCGTGGACTCTCACGCTGTTCTTCTGCGCCCCGCTCGCCGGTGCGCTGGCCGACCGGATCGGGGAGCGGCCGCTCATGGTGACCGGACTGGGATTGATGGCAGGCGGCATGTTCTGGATCGCGACGGTCGCCGATCCGGCAATGGCCTACGGCTCCTTGGTGATTCCGTTCATCGTCTCCGGCGTCGGCACCTCGATGGTGCTGCCGTCGGCGCAGAGTTCGGTTGTCGGCGCGGTGGAACACGCGATGCTCGGCAAGGCGGCCGGTGCCAACAGCATGATGCGCGAGCTGGGCGGAGTCTTCGGAATCGCCATCGCGGTAGCGGTTTTCGCCGGATCCGGTGGCTACGGCTCGGTGGACGAATTCACCGCCGGATTCGGCCCGGCGATCGAAGTCGGTGCGGCACTTGCGCTCCTGGGCGCGGTGGTGGCACTCGCGCTGCCCGGCCGTCGGGCGAGTGTTGCGGCCGCTGATCTGGAGGCGACGGCGGTGTCCGTCTGAATCCGGACCGGTCGTCCTCCGAATGTGGCCTCAGTGGTGATCTGCACACCCTTGTATCAGCTGCACTTGATACAAGGGTGTGCAATCGGTACTGACGTGGGTTCAACCCTGGGGAAGGCCGCGGTGCTCAACGCTGGGCCGAACACGCAGGAGTACGCCTGGCACCAAGGTCTGCGTCGACGCCGGACGTGCCCGGACTCAGCGCACGCGCGAGCCGAGCAGATGACGCACACCGCCGACGAACAACTGCAACCCGAAGTCGAAGCGTGCGGTCGCGTCCGTGGTGTCGTTGAGCGGTGAGGCGTCCTCGGTCAGCGCCCCGGCCGAATCCATTTGCATCCTGGACTGTTCGTCCACCGTCTGCCCGAGCACGTAGTACAGCAGCGTGTACGCCGCGAGTTCGGCCTCCGACCGCGGCATTCCGGCGCGGATCGCGGCCACCACGAGTCGTTCCCGGCCCTTGCTCGTGGTGAGCCGGGAGGCATAGGTCGCCGAGACCAATTCGGCCCCGTCGCGATATGCGAGCAGGCAGCTGCGCAGCCGATGCGCCAATTCGGTGATCTGGCCGGACCAATCCTCGGCCTCGATGGGATCCTCCATCGGCGCGAGTATCCGGTCGGCAACCGCGCCGAGCAGCGCCTGTTTATTGGGAAAGTGCCAGTACAGTGCGCCCGGCTGGACCTGGAGCGACCCGGCGAGCCTGCGCATGGTCAGGTCGGCGAGACCGTACTGGTCGAGAATGGCGATGGCGCCGTCGACCACGTCCGCCCGGTGCAGTTGCACGAGGTTCTCCTCCGCTGTATTCGATCGCGGCGTTCCCGCTGTCGCCTCCGGGCCCGTCGCTCATGCCGCGCGTGTTTTGACTCACTGTTACCGCTACCCTAGCCTGAACACCGTTCAAGTTGCACGGCCACCTCGGCCGGACGAAGGGATTCGTGCAGTGACCCAGGCACCCGTCCACACCGATATTCTGACGACCGCCCGCGAGCAGGTGCTCGAGCGCGGCGAAGGCCTGACCCAGGAGCAGACCCTCGAGGTGCTGCGGCTCGGCGACGACCGGCTAGAGGAGCTGCTGGCCCTGGCGCACGAGGTGCGCATGAAGTGGTGCGGTCCCGAGGTCGAGGTCGAGGGCATCATCAGCCTCAAGACCGGCGGCTGCCCCGAGGACTGCCACTTCTGCTCACAGTCGGGCCTGTTCCAGTCGCCCGTGCGTGCCGCCTGGCTCGATATCCCCAGCCTGGTCGAGGCCGCCAAGCAGACCGCCAAGACCGGTGCCACCGAATTCTGCATCGTCGCCGCCGTGCGCGGTCCGGACGAGCGGCTGATGGCGCAGGTCGCCGCCGGTGTCGAGGCCATTCGCAATGAGGTCGACATCCAGGTCGCGTGTTCACTCGGCATGCTCACCCAGGAACAGGTCGACCAGCTCGCCGCGATGGGCGTGCACCGCTACAACCACAACCTGGAGACCTCCCGCTCGCACTTCCCGAATGTCGTCACCACGCACACCTGGGAAGAGCGCTGGGACACCCTGCGCATGGTCCGCGAAGCGGGCATGGAGGTCTGCTGCGGCGGCATCCTCGGCATGGGCGAAACCCTGGAGCAGCGCGCGGAATTCGCGGCGAATCTGGCCGAGCTCGAACCGGACGAGGTGCCGTTGAACTTCCTCAACCCGCGTCCCGGTACCCCCTTCGGTGACCTAGAGGTGCTGCCCGCCGCCGACGCGCTGCGCGCCGTCGCCGCGTTCCGGCTCGCACTGCCGCGCACCATCCTGCGCTTCGCGGGCGGTCGCGAGATCACCCTCGGCGACCTCGGGGCCAAGCAGGGCATTCTCGGCGGCATCAATGCCGTCATCGTCGGCAACTACCTGACCACCCTGGGTCGGCCCGCCGAAGCTGATCTGGATCTGCTCGGCGAGCTCAAGATGCCGATCAAGGCCCTCAACGAAACGCTCTGATCCGCTGCCGAAACACTGAGTAGGCAAGCATCACGAAAGAGGCTGGCGCCGTGAGTACTGTCATGGATATGGACGAGCGCTACAACCCGTTCACCGGCAAACGCATTGTGCTGGGGCTCGACGATCCGGTCCCCGCCGCGGCGGCGCTCGGACTGGAACCGCCGCGCTTCTGCGAGCAGTGCGGCCGCCGGATGATCGTGCAGGTCAGCCCCGATGGTTGGTGGGCGAAGTGCTCGCGGCACGGAGTGCTGGACTCGAAGAATCTGGAACACCGCTAGTGGTGGCCGAATACGGCGATATCCAGATCGCGCCGCCCAGATCGGCCCGGCGGCTCGGTGTGCGCCGCGAATTGCGGGCCGCGGCCCTGATCGCGGTCGGTGCGTTGCTGCTCAGCGCGCTCGGCGGTGTGGTGTGGGCCTTTGTGGCGCCCACCCAGCAGTATCTGGTGGTCAAGGCGCGCGCCGGTGCGGTACCGGCCAAGGGCGCGACCCTGACCGGGGAGAGCGTGCACCAATTCGACGCACTGGCGATCTTCATCTGCATCGGCGCGGTGCTCGGGGTGCTCACCGCGGTCGGCTCGTGGCGCTGGCGTCGCGCGCGCGGGCCGCTGCTGCAGATCGGTCTGCTGATCGGCGCGGTGGCTGGCGCCTATGTCATGTCGAAGGTCGGCGAGCAGATCATGCGGTGGCAGCATCCGATGCCGTACGACCCGCCGGTCGGACAGATCGTGCGGTTGCCGGTGGAGGTCGGCAGCTGGCTGGCGTTGATCGTGCAGCCGCTGCTCGCCTCGCTGATCGTGCTGTTCCTTGCGGCCCTCAGTCCGTCGGAGGATCTGGGCACCGGCTCCAGCGGGCCGTTCGGCAATCGACGGCGATCCTCCTTCGCGACAAGCACATTCGAGTCGGTCAACAGTGCCGATCCTTATCGCGGCGCCGCGAACGGCGGGCCGATGCCCTACGGTGTGCCCTACAACGGCTTCGGACCGCCCGGCGAGGCCGGTTCGGGTCGCGCTCGCTGAACTAGTGTCCGAACCGTTGCCCGCGCGACGGCACAGTCGTATCGGAAAACCCTAGAATTATGGGATACGCTGTGCGTTCAGAGAGGAACGGATCGTGGCGTTCGTCGGTAGCGGGCCGGTCGTCGAGGAGCTCGACGCACAGTTCTGGCGAGTGGTCGAACCGCTCGTCTATCACGGTGCGACAGAGGAATTCGTAATCCCCGCGGGCTTCCGCACCGACTTCGCATCGGTGCCGAGGGCTCTGGTCTGGCTGGTGCCCCGCTACGGCATCTACACCCGGGCCGCCATCCTGCACGACTATCTGCGCAGTTCGAATGCGGTGAGTACGGCCGACGCCGACGGCATCTTCCGGCGCTGTCTGCGCGAGTTCCGCGTCTCGATACCGCGCCGCTACATGATGTGGGCCGCAGTGCGTTTGGGCAGTCGGCTGCGTGGCGCGAACCTCGGCGATATCGCACTGGTCGTGCTCATCGCCATTCCATCGTTCGGGTTTCTCGCGATCCCGGTGACCGTGGTGACGGTATTCCTACTGCTGTTCTGGTTCGTCGAGTTGGTGTTCTGGGGTTTCGGGCGGCTGTCCCGCCGAACGGCCGCACCGCCGCCCAAGCCGCAGATGAAGACGGCCTGAGCACGGCGGCCCCTTCGAAAGTTCCGGTCCGGACGCTCTTTTCAGCCTGCTAACTGCATGTTCGCATGCGGCCGGTGCACGTGTGCCGCTGGCCCGTCCTAATCTCGTTGCACGCCGGGGGGGTGTCGCTCCCGCCATCGGAAAGCGCAGGAGGACAGATGGATTCGGGTCATCGAGGTTCGCGGCTGCGACCGTCGCCGCGAACCGTTTTCTCGCAACAGTTCGCCGCGCTCTTCGAGGCCGCGGGCAATCCCACCTTGCGTCGGGTGGCTGCCGCCGCGCAGGCGCGGATGCGGGCCACGCGGGCACCTGGGCAGCAGGGCGGCGCATCGGTTCAGCGCATCAGCGATTGGAAGGCCGGGCGCAATGTGCCAGCACGCTTCGAATCCTTGCTGCCCGTACTGCTGACGCTGGTCGAGGAGGCGCGCAAGTCGAATGCGCCCGTGCCGGCCGCGCTGCTGGATGTGCAAGAGTGGCAACGGTTGTGGGCCGCGTCGAATGCGTGGGATCCGGCCGCCGATCCGGCCGAGTGCCCGTATCTCGGGCTCACCTCCTACGGCCGTGACGACGCCGAGTTGTTCTTCGGCCGCAGCAGGCCGACCGCGGAGCTGGCCGAATTGGTCCACACCACAGTGGGTCCCGAGGGACACGGCGGCATTGTGATGCTGGTCGGCGCCTCCGGTGCGGGCAAATCCTCGCTGCTCGCCGCGGGGTTGCTTCCGGCGCTGTCGAATCCGGTCGAGGAATGGGCGGTCGCGTCGATGACTCCGGGCAGCGCGCCCGTCGAGAAATGAACGAGGGCGCGACGTTGTACGACATCTCCGATCCGTCGACGCCCGAGCGTCTCGCCGAATTGCCGAGGACTCCATACGGGCCCGATTCACGCCTGATTCGAGATCGCAGCACGCAGTCGCCCGCATCTGCGATGTCGCTCGGGGCGTACTGAATCCGATGGTGTGGCGGGAACACCTGCCGCAGCTCGCGTATGCGCCGCCGTGCGGATGAAAATCGGTGGCCGCAGGTGCGGTGGCATGGCTACCGTTGACGGGCACGGCGAGCTGCGAATGGGAAGGAGGTGGCGATGAGCGAGGATATGTTGACCAGGCATGGGCAGGCAGTGCTGGTTCCGGAAGCATCCGGGGAGCGGCCGGATCTGGTGGCGTGGCGGCGGCGGAATGCGCTGCGGCGGTCCAGTGCCGCGCAGCCGATTCCCAGTAAGCGGCGGTACCGGCGGAATGTGAAGCATAAAGGTCGGGTGGGGGATTGAGGCCGATCCGGTAGTGCTGTCGGTTGACCCCGTTTTCGTATGTGGAGCATGCGGAGGCGGGGTTTTTCTATTGGTCCGGTCGGACAGGCACGTTGGCGCAGAGCCCAGAATCGGTCGACGAATTATCGGCACTGTCCCGGGACAGCGCAGCCGAGCCGACGCACGCTCGCATCATCGGCGCTCGGCCGCTCTTTCGGCCCGGATCATACGGTCGGGCGGATCGTTTGCCGGTCTGTGAACTCCAACTTCCGATGCCGCCATCGCAGCGCCCGCCCTCCCGACTTGGTTGGTCGGAACGGCACACACTCATGGTGATCGCCCCTGCCTCCGCAGCCGTTGGGCAAACGACATCTTGCGGTCTCAACGATGCCGGATAGCGTTCTGCCACACAGTGATCGATAGCCCGCATATCTCTCCGGTCCGGAAAGACGGGGCGGCCAGCCGCTTCCGGTCCGGACAACTCGTATCCGGCTGTGACCAGCCATATTCGGCGACTGTAAACGCTCGGCCGTTTCCTCGCGGCGCACCGATCCCTAGTGTCGAAGTCGTTCGAGCGATCGAACAGCGGGGGCGGACAGCCGATTTCGCCACCGCACAGCACGAAAGAACTTCAGCCGATCAGGGAGGGACGGCAAATGTTCTGGAAATCGCTAGTAATTGGGACCGGCCTGGTGGAGACGCGCTTCCCATCCAACTGGGTCGTCTGGATCCTGTGCTCCGGGCATCTGGGTGTGCCCGGCGGGCTGTCCGGGTAAAAGGGGAGTGCCCCGGTCACCGGCGATCGGGGCGCGCTCGGATGCCGTGGCCCCTATGGCAGTGGCCGCGGCACAGTCCGTTTCGTGCTCGGCGACCGGTTCGGGGGTTCCGGTCGCCGAATGGGGGCCGATCGCGGGGAGGCGATCGAGTGGGTCAGGCGGGTGGGCGGAATGCGGCGAATTCGTCGGTGACTCGGAGTTCGGAGTCGGTGAACCGATAGACCGCCGCGGGCCGTCCACCCGCCCGGCCGGGGGATGCGGTCGCGCCGGTCGGCGTGATCACCTTGCGGCGCGTGAGGACGCGCTGCAGATTCGTCGTATCGACCTCATAACCCAGTGCGGCGCAGTAGATTTCGCGCAGTGTCGACATGGTGAACCGCTCCGGTGCCAGGGCGAAGGCGATATTCGTGTAGGACAGTTTCGCCGCGAGTCGGGTGCGCGCGTGCTCGACAACGGTGCCGTGATCGAATGACATCAACGGCAGCATCGATACCGGATGCCATGCGGTATCGGACGGTAGCCTCGGGTCGGCGGTCAGCGGCACCAGGCCGAGATAGGCCGAGGCGATTCGGCGCGGCGCGGGGACCCGGTCCGGATTGCTGAATACCGACAGCTGCTCCAGATGTGCCAGCTCGCGCACATCGACTTTCTCGGCGAGCTGACGGCGGGCCGAGACATTGAGATCCTCGTCGTCGCGCAGGCGGCCGCCGGGCAGCGACCAGGTGCCCTTCTGCGGGTCGAGGGCGCGCTCCCATAGCAGCACCGCGAGTTCGGTCCGCTGACCGGGCGGACAGGGGCGAATCAGCTCATCGGTCACCCGCGCAGGGCTGCTACCTGCGCTGATGTCGTCGGGGAAGCGCCGAACCTGGAACACCGCGGTAAGCGTTTCGTGGATGGTGTTACTATGGGGCACGTTTTCGATTATAAGTCGAAAACCTGGTTTGGGTGTGAATCGGCTGCCATGTGAACAGGCACAAGCTCCGATCGCACGAGGAGAGGAGCCATCATGGCGACGATGGGTGCGAAGCTGGCGCCCCCGCTGATGGGGCAGGTATTCGACGGTCCGACCGGATTCGCCGGTGTCGAGGCCACGCCGGAGTGGGCGGCCGAGATCAAGCGACTCGCCAGGGAGCGCAACGCGACGATTCTCGCGCACAACTATCAGTTGCCCGAGATCCAGGATGTCGCCGACCACGTCGGTGATTCGCTGGCGCTGTCCCGCATCGCGGCCGAGGCCCCCGAGGACACCATCGTGTTCTGTGGCGTGCACTTCATGGCCGAGACGGCCAAGATCCTCAGCCCCGAGAAGACGGTGCTCATCCCGGATCAGCGCGCCGGTTGTTCGCTGGCCGATTCCATCACCGCCGACGAACTGCGCGCCTGGAAGGCCGAGTTCCCGAATGCGGTCGTCGTCTCCTACGTGAACACCACGGCCGCGGTGAAGGCGCTCACCGATATCTGCTGCACCTCGTCGAACGCCGTCGATGTCGTCGCCTCCATCGACCCCGACCGTGAGGTGCTGTTCCTGCCGGACCAGTTCCTCGGCGCGCACGTCAAGCGCGTCACCGGCCGCGAGAATATGCACATCTGGGCGGGCGAATGCCACGTGCACGCCGGAATCAACGGTGATGAGCTGACCGAGCAGGCCCGCACCCATCCGGATGCCGAACTGTTCGTGCACCCCGAATGCGGTTGCGCCACTTCGGCGTTGTACCTCGCGGGCGAGGGCTCGTTCCCGGCCGACCGGGTGCACATTCTGTCCACCGGCGGCATGATCGATGCCGCGCGGGCCGCGAAATCGAACCAGGTTCTCGTGGCCACCGAGGTCGGTATGCTGCACCAGCTGCGAAAGGCCGCGCCCGGCATCGACTTCCAGGCCGTCAACGACCGCGCGTCCTGCAAGTACATGAAGATGATCACCCCGGCGGCGCTGCTCCGCTCGCTCGTCGAGAACACCGATGAGGTGCACGTCGACCTGGAAACGGCTGCGCTGGCCCGCAATTCGGTGCAGCGGATGATCGAAATCGGCAACCCGGACGGTGGCGAATGAGCGCGCCCGGGTGTGAACGGAGTGCGGTATGCGCACTCGTCCGGAGTGGCGGTGCGCAATGACCGCCGAGGCGGCCGGTAGCGCCGCCTTCGGTGTCGACCGGACGCCGTTGCTCGTTGAGAAGGGCAGGGGCGCATGAGCACCGCGCCGCGGATCGACTGGGAAGCCGAGGCCGATCTGGTGGTGGTCGGCGGCGGCGTCGCCGGGTTGACCGCGGCACGCACGGCGTCGCTGCGCGGGTTGCGAGTGCTGATCCTCAGCAAGGGCGGGCCGATGGATACCGCGACCCAGTACGCCCAGGGCGGTATCGCCGTCGTCGCGCCACATGAGGATTCGGTGGAATCGCATGTGCGCGACACCGTCGAGGCCGGTGCGGGGCTGTGCGATGAGTCGGCGGTGCGATCGATCGTGGCCGGCGGTCAAGCCGCCGTGGCCGCGCTGACCGATCTCGGCGCCGTCTTCGATCTCGGTCGGGACGGCCAGATTTCGCGTACCCGTGAGGGCGGGCACAGCACGCGGCGGATCATCCATGCCGGAGGCGATGCCACCGGCGCCGAGGTGCAGCGCGCGCTGAACGCGGCCGGACTGCCGGTCCTGTTCGGTGCCGCCGCATTGGAGATCGTCACCGGCCGGGCCGGAGTGCAGGGCGTGATCGCGGTGTCGGAGAACGGATTCGGGGTCGTGCACGCACCGGCAGTGCTGCTGGCCACCGGCGGGCTCGGCCAGCTGTACGCGCTGAGCACGAATCCGCCGGGTGCGACCGCCGACGGCATCGCGCTGGCGCTGTGGGCCGGTGCGACGGTGGCCGATCTGGAATTCGTGCAATTCCATCCCACGGTCCTCTACACCCCGGGTGGGCGCGGCCGCAGGCCGTTGATCAGCGAGGCAGTGCGCGGCGAGGGCGCGACGCTGGTGGATTCCGAAGGGAATGCGGTGACGGCGGGTGTGCACCCCCGTGGCGATCTGGCACCCCGCGATGTGGTGTCGCGTGCCATCGCCGCACGGATGCGTGCGCTCGGCACCGATCACGTCTACCTCGATGCCCGTGCGATCGACGGCTTCCCGCAACGTTTTCCGACGATCACCGCGTCCTGCCTGGCCGCGGGGCTCGACCCGCGCACCGATCTCATCCCGGTCGCGCCGGCGGCGCACTATCAGTGCGGCGGAATCGTCACCGATACCCACGGCCGGACCGCGGTTCCCGGTCTGTACGCCGCGGGTGAGGTGGCGCGCACCGGCCTGCACGGGGCCAACCGACTGGCCTCGAACAGTCTGCTCGAGGGTCTGGTGGTCGGCGAACGGGCCGGGGTGGCCGCGGCCGAACGGCTCGGCGAGGACGCGCATGTGACGGAGGTGTCCTTCCACACCGTGCCGCGTGCCGCGCGCGCCCTGGTGCAGCAGTCGATGACATCGCACGCCTCGGTGGTTCGCGATGCCGCCGGGCTCGCGGAGGCGGCGGTGCGATTGCGAGATGCGGTATCGCACAGTGCCGCGACCCGACTGCGTGCCGAGTTGACCGGTGCCGCTCATCGCATCGCCGGAACGACGGGCACGGCGCCAAGCGATATCGCCGCGCTACACGGCGCTGAAGCACCGAATGGGACCGGAGCCGAGTACAGCGCCGGGGATGTGAACAGTACGGCTGCGGCACAGCGCATCACCGCATTCGAGGACGCCGCCCTCACCCTCACCGCGCAGGTGCTCCTACTGTCCGCGGCGGCCCGCACCGAAAGCCGCGGCTGCCATACCCGCTCCGATCATCCGAGTTCCGACGAACACCAACGCCACAGCCGCGCAGTGCGTCTGGGCCCCGAAGGTCATCCCGTCCCGGCGCCCGATGGCCTCGATCTCGGCGACTGGACCCAAGATGCCATCCCGAGCGCCTCATGACGCTCGAATTAGCGGGTGGGACATGGTTGCGGCAACGCAGGAGACGAGCTTTCGGCGGGCGGCGAGGCCCGGCCGACACGAAGGCCCGGCGATGTGAGATCTGCTCGCCAACCGAGCGAGCAGCAGGACGAGGAGTGCACTGATGGGTCTGGATACCGGCCTGGATCGTGACGAGGTGCTGACGCTGATCCGCACCGCGCTGGACGAAGATCTGCGCTATGGCCCCGATATCACCACGGCCGCAACGGTTCCCGCCGACGCGGCGGTCAAGGCATCGGTGGTCTCGCGCCAGCCGGGCACCGTCGCCGGACTCGACGTCGGACTGCTCGTCCTCGATGAGGTGATCGGCGCGGGCAACTACGAAATCACCGATCGAGTCGCCGACGGCACCCGGGTCGAGCCGGGGCAGAGCGTGCTCGGGCTGGTCGCGCCGACCCGTGGCCTGCTCACCGCCGAACGCACCATGCTCAACCTGGTCTGCCACCTCTCCGGCATCGCCAGCGCCACCGCGTCCTGGGTCGATGCGGTGGCGGGCACCAACTGCCGCATCCGCGACAGCCGCAAAACCCTGCCCGGCCTGCGCGCCCTGCAGAAGTACGCGGTCCGCGTCGGCGGTGGCGTCAACCACCGCATGGGCCTCGGCGACGCCGCCTTGATCAAGGACAACCACGTCGTCGCCGCCGGTTCGGTCGTCGCCGCACTGCGCGCCGTCCGCGACCTGGCTCCCGATATCGCGTGCGAGGTCGAGGTCGACAGTCTCGAACAACTCGACGCCGTCCTGGCCGAGAACGTGGAACTCGTCCTGCTGGACAACTTCCCCCTCTGGCAGACCCAGGCCGCCGTCCAACGCCGCGACGCCAAGGCGCCCGACACCAAACTGGAATCCTCTGGCGGCCTGACCCTCGACGCCGCCGCCGACTATGCCCGAACCGGCGTCGACTACCTGGCCGTCGGCGCCCTGACCCACTCCGTGCGCGTCCTCGACCTCGGCCTCGACATGTAGGACACAACCATCAGCGCCCCTCGGCGATCGCCAGCATGGACCGCCACCCCGCCGGTCGACATCGGCAGCGGATCTTCATCTCGATAGCTGTCCTGCGCCGATCAGACGGTGAGTTCGCGTTCCAGGGGCGTGCGGAAGCGCGGGATGGCGCGGACATTTCCGAACCATTCGCCGGTGCGGGCGGCTTCGGCGGCGATCATGGTTTCGGCATCCGAGCCGACGTCTTCTAATAGCCGATAGGCGATTTCGCCGTCTTTGCGCTGGGCCCAGCCGCCGACGACGCGGCCGTTCCACCAGATCGTGGGGCCGACATTCCCGTTGCGGTCGAACAGGTTCGGGGCGTGCGGGCCCAGGTACCAGTCGCGGGATTGCCAGCCCATGGGGGTGGGGTCGAGCGCGGGGAGTAGGGCGGCCCAGGGTTCGGGTTCAGGCGTCGGGTCCTGATCCTCGGCGAGCAGCAGGCCGGTGCCGCCGTCGAGATCGACCTCGACCACATCGAGTTGGGCGAGAGCCTTGCGGACCTCGCCGAGAGTCCAACCCGTCCACCACTTGATATCGGTGATGGGGGCCGGGCCGAAGGCGTAGAGCCACTGCCGGACGAGTTCGGCGCGGGCTTCGTCGGCGGGGATGGTCGCAACACCCTGCGGCAGCCACGATTCCATGGGCGCCCAGGTGTATTGGCTACTGGTCCAGCTGCCATTGGGACGGCCGCGCACGATGCGACCCTCGACGCCGAGGATCACCAGCACCCAGGTGGTGATGGAGGTCGGACGCGAATAGGCCTTATCCGGAGCGGGATTCACCTGGGTGCGCAGCAGCGGCACATCCTTGCTCAGCTGTGCGCCGGTGGCCGCACCCCTGGCCAGCAGCGCCTTATGTGTCGCGTCCTCGACCTCGGCGAGCCAGGCGCGCACATCGCCGTCCACCACACCCGCCTGCTCGATGAATCGGCCGTAGGTGCGACGTTGTTTGTGCGCCAACGCATCCGCGCAGGATGCCTGCAGTACCGGGACCAAGTCGACCGGTGCGACGAACATGGTGCGCCGCATCGCCAGCATGCGCAGCAGCGTCCGATCGTCATACAGCGCCTTCTCGACATGCGCGGGCTCGGCGGCAAGACTGCGCGCCCCCACCGACAGGTACACCGTCGCCGGATCGGTCGCGTGCAGCACGACGAGGGATCGGACGATCTCGGCCACATCGTCGGTGCGGCGCGTCGATGCGAGCCGATGCCGCCGCGCAAGCCGGGCGCGCCGCTCGCCCGTATCAATCGAACGCATAGGCGAATACTAGCGGCCAGCCGATCCGTTCGGCGGCGACCCGCGACCCATCCGGGATCATGTCGCTCGGAATGCCGGTTGCCAGGCGCGCACCAGATCGAGCAGGCCGGGGAAGCGCGCTTCCAGGTCCTCGATCCGGACCCGGCTGCGGCGCTCGAGTCCGTACTGTCGCTGGCGGGTGACACCGGCCTCGCGCAGCACCCGGAAGTGGTGCGTCAGTGTCGATTTCGGCCGATCGATCTCGAACCAGCCGCAGGAGCGATCGGTATCGGGGGATTCGAGCAGCAGCTTCTGCACCATGCTCAGCCGCAGCGGATCACTGAGCACGCCGAGCACCTCTTCCAGCCGCAACTCCGCGCGCGCGGGCTCGGGCAGCGTGGTCGCGACGGTGTCGGTGGCGGGCATCGGGGTCTCCTGTGGATCTCGAATTCGTTAGTTCGACTTCTATCGTACTAGATGTTAAGTTCGACTCCCGTCGTACCAGTACGAGAAATATCGAACTGATGGAGGTTGGGAATGTCGACACTCGTGGCGTCCGAGGTCGAGATCGCCGAGCGCAACGGCACGGTATGGCTGGCGGCCTGGCCCGTGCTCGCGGTCTTCGTGCTCTCGAACGCACCGACACCGCTGTATGTGGTGTGGCAGCATCAACTCGGCTTCTCCTCCGGCGTACTGACCGCCGTATTCGCCTGTTACATAGCCGGTTTGCTCGGTGCGCTGCTGGTCGCGGGCGTGGTCTCGGATCGCATCGGACGCAAACCGGTGCTGCTGCCCGCGGTGATCCTCGCGATGCTCGCCTGTGTACTGTTCGCCACCGCGAATTCGGTTGCGGTGCTGGCAATCGCGCGCCTGCTCACCGGGATCGCGGTCGGTGCCGCCGTATCGGCGGGGATGGCGGCGGTGACCGATATCGGCGGCCCGCATCGCAAACGCCTTGCCGCACTGGCGGCGTCATCGGCCATGGTGCTCGGCGCGGGCTTCGGTCCGCTGCTGGCGGGTGTGCTGTCGCAGACCGTTCCCGGCCCGACCGTAACCATCTTCGTTGTCGAGATCGTCCTGCTCGCTTCGGCTTTCGTGGTGGTTGCCCGCCTCGACCTGCCCAAGGGTGCGGGCGGGCGCGGCCCATGGATCCGCATCCCCGCGGTCGCATCGGGTGGCCGCACCGCGGTCCTGCTCGGCATTGCGGTCTTCGCGCCGGGCATCACCGCCACATCGTTCGTGCTCTCGCTCGGACCCTCGCTGTTGTCGAACCTGTTGGGCGCCACCAACCGAGTGCTCGCGGGCGGCTTGGCCTTCGCGATGTTCCTCGGCGCCACCGGAATTCAATTCGCCGTGCGGCGGCTGCGGCTGCGCGCGATCCTGCTCGGTAGCGCCGCGGCCACCCTGCTCAGCATGATCACCATGGCTTCGGCGCTGCGACTGTCATCGATCGCGCTGTTCGCCGCGGCCGCGATACTCGCCGGAATCGGCCAGGGCATGGGCCAGTTCGGCGGTCTCACCGCCATCAGCGCGAATGTGTCCGCCGATCGGCTCGCCGAGGCCAATGCCGCCCAGAATGTCGGCGGCTATCTGCCCGCCGCCGTGCTCCCGCTGTCGGCCGGATTCCTCAGTGACGCAGTTGGTTTACCTGCTGGCGCGACGACCTTCGCCGGTGTGGTCGGCGCCGCCGCGGTGGCCGGTGCGATATTCGTCGCGACGCGCGCCGCCGCTGCCACCGGACCACGATAGCCGCATGCCATCATTCCAGCATGAGGCGCGGATACCTACTGCTGATGGCCTGCTGTGCGCTGCTCACCGTGGCGTCGACGACAGGCCTCGTCGCACCGGCCGTTTCGGCCGAGCCGGAGTGCGCGGTCCAGGTGGATATCAGGCCGGTGACCCTGACGGTGGACGGCGAGGAGGCCACCGGCCGGGTATACGAGCCGTACCGCTGTGCGGCGGGCGACCTGACGCCGCACGATCTGGTCGTCGCGGTGCACGGCCACGGCGGCAGCTCCGCCGACTTCGCCGGATATATGACCTCGATCGCCAGCCGCACCGCGACCCCGATCCTGTTGATGGACGCACGCAGCGCGACCAGCGTGTGGCGGACCGGCGAGTGGAATCTGTGGGCGGGCTGGCGCGATATCGTCACCGCCACGCAGTGGTACAAGAACGAACACCCCGCGATCGGCCGCACCGTGCTGTGGGGCTGGAGTCAGGGCGGCACCATGAGCGGCCTCGCGGCGGCATACGGCCCACCGGGACTATTCGACTACTGGGTCGACAACTACGGTCCCGCGGACGATTTCACGATGTGGTACACCTCGGCAGGTATCGATCCCGCGCTACCGGCTCAGGTCGAACGCGACGCGGGCGGCTGTGCCCCGACGGTATGCCCACAGGCCTACGCCGACCGCTCACCCGCCCTGCTGGCCGCCCGGATGGGCACGAAACGCGCCTTCCTCATCCACGGCACCAGCGACGATGTGGTGCCGTATTCGTCGACCCTGGAAGTGCGCGCCGGACTGCTCGCCGCGGGCAAACCCACCTCGATGTACACCATCGTCAGCGGCCGCGACCTGTATGGCGCGGTGGTCCCCGGTGATCACAGCATCGGGCCCGCGTACTTCGAGGGCGGCTGCGTCGTCGAGCGGCTGCTCATCGGCACCGAACCCGTCGACGGACCCGATCGCGACTATCTCGTCGATATCGCTCGCGGCATAAACACGGCCCCCGCCGCCCCGCCGAACGCCAAATGCGCCGCCTGAATCAGGCCATGGGAACACTCGCCGAGCCGGTGTGGTTCATTCGAGCAGACCGAGACGAGGAGAGGTGCGATGGATACGGGATCGCGAAGCGATTCGATGGGGGACAGTGGCCTAGCGAAGGGTCCGCACAAGCCGGACGACCCCGCCTACCACTGGAACGGGGCGGAATTGGACCTCGACGCCTACCTCGCGCGCATCGGCTATGACGGCGACCGCACCCCGACGCTGGCCACGCTGCGCGCCCTGGTCTACGCGCACACCACGACGATCCCGTTCGAGAACCTGGAGACCATCCTCGGCCGCCCGGTGCTGCTCGACGTGGAAGCTTTGCAGAACAAGATGATCCGGCAGCGTCGCGGCGGCTACTGCTATGAGAACGTCGGCCTGTTCGCCGCCGCACTGGAACGGCTCGGTTTCGGCGTCACCGGTCTGAGCGGCCGGGTCACCCTGGGCGCGCCCGGCGGCCTGCGTCCCGCGACGCACGCCCTGCTGCGCGTCACCACCAGCGACGACGACCGGGTCTGGCTCTGCGACGTAGGTTTCGGCTCCGGCCCGCTCGCCCCCTACGAACTGGTCGAGGGCGGTGAATTCGCGCTCGGCGAGTGGCGATTCCGGCTCGAACACACCACCGGCGAACTCGACAGCGACCTGTGGGTGCTGCACGAATTCGGTCGCCAGGGCTGGATCGACCGCTACACCTTCACGCTGAACCCGCAGTACCGCATGGATTTCGCGGTCGGCAACCACTTCGTGTCGACATCGCCGCGCTCGCCGTTCACCACGCGTCCGTTCGTCCAGCGTTTCCTCCCGGACGTCCACTACGTCCTGGACGGTCTCACCCTCATTGCCGAACGCCCCGACGGGTCCAGCGAGACCCGCGAACTCGAACCTGCCGAACTGCCCAAGCTCCTCACTGAAGTGTTCGATATCGACCTCGCCGAATCCGACGCCGCCGTGCTCGCCAAGGCCCCCTGGCTCGCCTGATCGCACCTTTGTCGGCCTTCGCCCCGGTCCCGGCGCGAAGGCCGACAAGGTGTGCGAGATGCCGGGCAAGCACTCCGTGTGGGTTACCCAGGCTGGTCGCCATGGGCGGTTAGAGTCGGCCAGGTGCGCGCATACCGGAATCTCCTCGTCCTGTTCGCGGCCCCCGCCCTGGCCTTGACCTGCTGCAGTTCCGCACCGGACCAGCCCGACACCGTCGCGGGGCAGTTCGCCGATGCGCTCAACCGGGACGATGTCGCCGCTGCCGCGGCACTCACCGACGATCCGGCCAGGGCCTCCGATGCACTGGGCAAGCTCTACGACGGGCTGGGCAAGGAGGTGAAATTCGAGGTCCGCACCGCCGATAAGAACTCCTTCACCCTCGCCGCCACCTGGAAACTCGGCAAGGACGGCAAGAACGAGTGGAGCTACACCACCAATGGCACCGCCAGCGATTCCGGCGACGGCTGGAAGGTCAAATGGGATCCCGACGCCATCGCGCCCGGCCTCGCCAAGGGATCGCTGACCTACAGCACCACCTACCCGAAGCCCGCCCGCATCCTCGAGTCATCGGGCGGTGAGTTGATGACCGAGCAGGTGGTAACCCTGGTCAACGTCGCCCCCGGCGCGGACACCGCCGCGCTGGCTGGCGTGCTCGGCCCCGTCGCGGCGGGCATCACCGCGCCGTCGCTGCAATCGGATCTGGCTGCCGCGCAGGGCAAGTCGATCACCGCGGTCACCTTGCGCGACGCCGATATCGCGCCGATCCAGACCGCGCTGGCCGCGATTCCCGGCGTCACCCTCGCACCGCAGACCCGCCTGCTCGCCACCGACAAATCCCTCGCCTCACCGGTCCTGTCCGGCTTGGCCGACCTGTGGCAGAGCGCGGACGATACGGCCGCTGGCTGGGCGATCCGGGCGCAGACCGCCGACGGCACCGAACGCGTCGCCGGCCAAGATCCCAAACCCACCGCGGACATCGTGACCACCCTCGACACCGATCTGCTGCGCGCCGCGGAGAGCGCACTGACGCCGATCACCCAGCCCGCCGCGATCGTCGCATTGCAGCCCTCCACTGGAAAGGTGCTCGCCATCGCACAGAGCGCGGCCGCCGACGCCCAAGGCCCGATCGCGCTCACCGGCCTGTATCCGCCCGGTTCGACCTTCAAGACGGTCACCGTCTCCGCCGCACTGCAATCCGGCGCGGTGACCCCGGACACCGTATTGCCATGTCCGGCCACCGCGAATATCGAGGACCGCCGCATCCCCAACGACAACAACTTCGATCTGGGCAATGTGGCGCTGCACACCGCCTTCGCCCAGTCCTGCAACACCACTATGGGCCAACTCGCGGCGAATCTCCCACCCAACGGCCTGAGCGATGCCGCGGCACAACTCGGCCTCGGCATCGACTTCGTCACACCCGGTCTGACCACCGTCACCGGCAAGGTGCCGACCGCCGACACCCCGGCGCTGCGGGTGGAGTCCGGCATCGGCCAGGGCAAGGTGACCGCATCGCCGTTCGGCATGGCACTGCTCGCCGCGTCCATCGCGCGCGGATCGATGCCGCTGCCGATGGTGGTCAACGGACAGCCCGGCGTCGCCGACCGCACCCCGGCGCCCTTGCCGCCGACGATCGATGAGCAGCTGAAAACGATGATGCGCGAGACCATCACCGGGGGCACCGCGACCGCGCTGCGGGATATCCCCGGCCTGATCGGCAAGACCGGCACCGCCGAGTACATCGATGACCAACATGCGCACGGTTGGTTCGTCGGAATCGACGGTGACCTGGCCTTCGCCGTGTTCGTCAGCGATGCGAACAGTTCGGCTCCGGCCGTGCAGGCGGCCGGTCGTATGCTGCGGGCGCGGCCTTGAACTAGCATGGCAGCCGCGCACGGTGCGATGTGGGCGGCGAATATACCCCCGCAGCCGCGTGCCGAGGATTGCGCACCGCTACACTCGTCGACGGAACGCGTTGATGGTCAATACGCGTGATGTCACGATTTCGAGAAGGTTCGGAGTAGGCGCCATCGATACCGGTCAATTGATCGCGGAGCACTACCGCCTGGTCGAGCGGATTGGTAGCGGCGGCACAGGCGTGGTTTGGCGTGCCATCGACGAACGCCTGCAGCGCTCGGTCGCGGTGAAGCAGATCCACATCAAGCCCAGCCTGCCGGAAGCCGAGCGCGATGTGGTGCGTCAACGCGCGTTCCGCGAGGCCCGCAATGCGGCCCGCTTCCAGCATCCGAATGCGATCGTGGTCTTCGATATCACCGAGCACAACGGTGACCCGTGCCTGGTGATGGAGTATCTGAAGTCGAAGAGTCTGGCCGGGGTGATCTCGGCGCAGGGCATGCTGCCGCTGACCCAGGTCGCGCGGATCGGCGAGCAGGTCGCCTCGGCATTGATCGCCGCGCACCACGCCGGGATCGTGCACCGCGACGTCAAGCCGGGCAATATCCTGCTCGACGACACCGGCACCGTGAAGATCACCGACTTCGGCATCTCCCGCGCCACCGGTGACGTCACCCTCACCGAAACCGGTCTGATCTGCGGTACCGCCGCCTACCTCGCGCCCGAGGTCGCGCGCGGCGCCGACCCGACGCCCGCCGCCGACGTATTCGCCTTGGGAGCAACGCTTTTCCACGCGCTGGAGGGCGAACCGCCGTACGGTTCCAGCGCCAATCCGCTGGCCGTGCTCTACGCCGCGGCGAACGGTCAGGTGAGCGAACCGCGTCATGCGGGCCCGGCCACCGACTTCCTGCTGGATCTGCTCAGCCCCGACCCCGGCGACCGGCCGACCATGCGTGCGGCCCGCGAACACCTGTCCGCACTCGCCGACTCGGGTTCGGCGTCGGTGCACGCCGGATTCATCCCCGCCAGTGAGGCCTTCGCCCGCCACGGCGAATCCGCCACCCGCACCCTGCGGCCGCCCGCGAACCCGACGCCGGAGTATCAGCCCACAGCACGGCAGCCGCGTCCGGCGCCGCCGCCGCGAAATACCGTTCGCCCCAACAACTCCGACAATGGCTCGACACACCCGCGCACCGCGGCACATCCGCGCACGACCGCGCAGCCGCGGCCGGTGCCGCGCCAGTCCGGCGGTAAGCGCAAGGCGGTCCTGATCGGCGCGAGCATCGGTGCGGTGGTGGCCGTCGTGGCCATTCTCATCGGCGCGCTGAACCAGTCGGGCAGCAACACACCGTCGGTGCAGGCGAGTCCGCCGTCGTCGTCGGCCTCGAAGGGCACCACTTCCACGGCTGCGGCCGGCGCGCCGGGGCAGACGAAGAGCGTCGGCCCGGCAGATTCGCGGCAATCCATCGATCAAGTGGTGGACTTCTACAACAACCTCATCTATCTGAGGTTCGCGGATGCCTGGAGACAGTTGACTCCCGCTGCTCAGCGGGTCTACGGCAGTCAGTCAGCCTTCCAGGATTACTGGACGCAGAATCGGGTCACGGGCTTCAACACTGTTGATGCGGCCGGTGGTGGTACCGGCACCAACCCGGACGGTTCAGTGGAAATCAATGTGGCCAGCGTGACCTATGCGGGCCAGAGCAGATCGGTGACGCTGCGGTTGATCAACCCCGGCAACGGCGCCCCACTCATCGATAGCGATACGCGCAGCGGCGACGCCCGCTAGTCATTGCCCAGCGGAACCGGACCGCACCGTAGAGTGCGCCCAATTCGCCAGCAGCGCAAGGGCGGTCGCGCTCGGCGAATCCGGTTCGGTGGTGTGCATGATCAGCGCCTGATCCGGATCGTCGGGCAAGCGCAGGGTTTCGTAACCCAGGTCGAGCCTGCCGACCACCGGATGCAGGTACACGTACTGCCCATGCGTCTTGTCCTTGAGCTCGTGCCGCTCCCAGGTATCGCGAAAGGCGGCGGAGGTCGCGCTCAATTCCTCGATGAGCGAAGCGATTGCGGCATCACCTGGATTGCGGGCCATGTCCAGACGCAGGTATGCCACGACATCGGCGGCCTTGGCCGGCCAATCCTCGTAGAGCTCGCGCATGCCCTCGTCGAGAAAGACCAGCCTGGCCAGATTGCGTTCGCGGGGCGGTAGCGCGCCGAAGTCGGTGATGAGCGCGGCGGCCAGCGGATTCCACGCGAGCACATCGGTGCCTCGGCCCACAATGTAGGCGGGCACATCGGCGGCGGCGTCCAGTAGTCGGCGCAGTCCGGGGCGGACCTGCTGTTCCGATTGCGGCTCATCACCGGACCAGGGCCGGGCCAGTCGATACAGGTGTTCGCGCTCCACCTGATTCAGCCGCAGCGCCTGCGCGACAGCATCCAGCACCGATTCCGAAAAGTGCAGCGTGCGGCCCTGTTCCAGGCGGACATAGTGGTCCACGCTGACTCCGGCCAGCATGGCCAGTTCTTCGCGGCGCAGGCCGGGAACCCGGCGGCGGCTGCCGTAATCGGGCAGGCCGACCTGCTCGGGGCTCAGCCGAGCCCGTCGGGAACGCAGGAATTCGCCGAGTTCAGCGCGTCGATCCAGACTCACACGATCAAGTATCCCGGTGGTTGCCGCCGCGCAGCCTGGTCATCTCGTGCCCAGGCTCGCGCGGCGCTGTTTACCGCGCTCGCACACGTCGAAAGTGGTGATCACGCCGGAACGGATCCGGCACAGATACGGAGAACGCAATGAGCAACACCCGCCCCTTCGGCGACACCGGAATGAACATCACCCCGCTCGGCTTGGGCACCTGGGTGATCGCCGGATCCGGTTGGCAGTACTCCTGGGGCGCCACCGACGACGCCGATTCGATCGCCGCCATCCGGCACGCCATCGATTCCGGACTCAACTGGCTCGACACCGCGCCCGCCTACGGTCTGGGCCATGCCGAGGAGCTGGTCGGCCGGGCACTGGCCGATATGCCCGAATCCGAGCGGCCGTACCTGTTCACCAAGACCGGCCTGGTCTGGAACGAGGGCGACGACCGCACCGGACCGCCGCGCCGGATCGTACGTGCCGATGTCGTGCGCCGTGAGCTCGAGCAATCGCTGCGCCGGCTGCGCGTCGACCACATCGACCTCTACCAGGTGCATTGGCCCGACACCGGCGAGATCTTCGTCTACGGCGCCGACGGCGTCGCCTCCGGCGCGGCCACTCCGCTGGAGGAGTACTGGCAGGTGATGGCGGATCTGAAGAAGGAGGGCAAGGTGCGCGCCATCGGCCTGTCCAACCACGATGTCGCCCAGCTCACCGCCGCCGAGCAGGTCGCGCACGTCGATGCCATCCAGCCGCCGTTCTCGGCGATCAATCGCGCCGCGGCACCGGAGATCGCCTGGGCCAAGGACAACGGCACCGGCGTCATCGCCTACTCGCCACTGCAGTCCGGACTGCTGACCGGCGCGTTCACCGCCGACCGCGCGCTCGGCGCCGACGACTGGCGCTCCGGCCACCCGGACTTCACCACCAATCTGTCCGCCAACCTGGCCCTGGTCGACGCACTGCGTCCGATCGCGGCCCGCCACGGCGTAACCGTCGCCGAGGTCGCCCTGGCCTGGGCAACCGCATGGCCCGGCGTAACCGGCGCGATCGTCGGCGCCCGCAACGTCGCGCAGATCGACGGTTGGATCGGCGCCGACGCCCTGCGGCTGACCGCCGCCGACCTCGCCGATATCACCACCGCCATCACCGAAACCGGCGCGGGCACCGGCCCGGCCCACGCCTGATCCCCATCACCCCCGGCCCTGCGCCGAAACTCTTGACAGGACACCGAAATGACACTGCACGTGGTCGCCGAATTCCGAGCCTCCAGCGGACAGGAGGACCGCCTCCGCACCGCCCTCGAAGCGATGATCGAACCCTCCCTCGCCGAACCCGGGTGTCTCGCCTACCAGCCCTACACCGACCCCAACGATCCGTCGCGCATGGTCCTGGTCGAGGAGTGGACCGGCCCGGAGGCTCTCGACGAACACTTCGCGACCCCACACTTCTTCCACGTCCGCGACGTGCTCGCCCAAATCCTCGCCGAGCCCATGGTGATCAAACGCCTCGTCGCCGCCTGACCGGCCCGCCTGCCCCGAACACTCGGGGCAGGCAACGGTCTACCCGAACTCCGCAGCCGCACCTGACACGGTGATCAATATTCGAGTTCGCTCCAGGGGATCTGAATCGGGAAGGGGAAGTCGATCTCGATGTCGTCGGTGTTGTCAGGGGTCCATTCACCTGCAAGCAGGTAGTTGGCCGAACGTAGCGGGTGAACTCCGTCCGGCAGCTCGCCAGGCCTGGTCTCGAGGGCGTAGGCGCGCACGATGGCAATCGCACTTGCTTCGCGAGCCAGGTGCACTTCCCAGTACCAGGGAATTCCGGCGCTCGCGTAGCGCCCCTTCTTTGCCTCGATATCGGTCTGGGTGTTGGACGGGGACAGGACTTCGCCGACGAGCAGCACATCGCCGCTGCGGACATCCTGATACGGCGATTCGAGGCAGCGGTGCACGAGGAAGTCGGGAGTCAAGAAGTCGGATTTTCCAGTGCGGCCCAGAAAGACATTGGTTTCCAAACCGACGCGCCAGCAGCGCTCTGAGTGACTGGACATGTCTTTACGCCCGCAGCGCTCGAGTGCGGCGAACAGGCGTGCCGTGAACACCTGGTGTTCGGAAGGCCCACGCCGAACCCACACCACCCGTCCATCCCATAGCTCGATCTGCTCGGCGATCTCCTCGGGAAGTCGCTCCAACTCCTCCCAGGTCATGTATTCGGGGAGGTCGGGCCGCTGAACGTGCGGAATGGACATGCCGCCATAGTAGTCAGGCTCGCCGTACGGCAGCGAGGATTCCGAAACCGGCGTCGTGACGACCGCAGCGGATAACCGGTGGCATGCGACCGATAGGCTGGTAGCTGGAGCGGAGCGGAGGAAACCGACCGCTCGGCGTCGGGGGACCGGCGTCCAAGGATCAGGACAGACAGGATCGCAGACCTCATGACATCCCGCATCGAGCTCGCCCGCGTTGATCTACGCGGCCGTACTCCCTCCGCTGCCGAGCTGCGCACCGCGCTGCCGCGCGGGGGAGTCGACGTGGACTCGGTGCTGCATCAGGTGCGCCCGGTGGTGGAGGCGATCCGGGATCGTGGGGTCGCGGCGGCGCTCGAGTTCGGTGAGAAGTTCGACGGGGTGATTCCGCCGAGCGTGCGGGTGCCCGCGGCCGAGCTGGACGCCGCGTTGGAGAACTTGGATCCGGCCGTGCGCACCGCGCTGGAGGTCGCGATCGAGCGGACCCGCAAGGTGCACGCCGATCAGCGGCGTACCGACACCACCACCGAGGTGGTGCCCGGCGGTACCGTCACCGAGCGCTGGGTGCCGGTCGAGCGGGTCGGTCTCTATGTGCCGGGCGGCAATGCCGTCTACCCGTCGAGCGTCGTGATGAATGTGGTGCCCGCGCAGGCGGCGGGCGTCGACTCGCTGGTGGTGGCCTCGCCGCCGCAGGCGCAGTTCGGCGGGCTACCGCATCCGACAATCCTGGCGGCCGCGAAGCTGCTCGGCGTCGAGGAGGTGTGGGCCGTCGGCGGTGCGCAGGCGGTCGCGCTGCTCTCCTACGGCGGCACCGATACCGATGGCACCCAGCTCGAGCCGGTCGACCTGATCACCGGTCCCGGCAATATCTATGTGACCGCCGCCAAGCGCCTGTGCCGCGGCCTGGTCGGTATCGACGCCGAGGCGGGCCCCACCGAAATCGCCATCCTGGCCGATGCCGCCGCCGATCCGGTGCACGTTGCCGCCGATCTGATCAGCCAGGCCGAACACGATGTGCTCGCGGCCAGCGTGCTGGTCACCGACAGCGTCGACCTGGCCGATGCGGTCGATGCCGCGCTCACCACCCAGATGACCGTGGTCAAACACGCACACCGGGTACGAGAGGCATTGTCCGGCAAACAGTCCGGCATCGTCCTCGTCGACGATATCGACCAGGGCCTGCGCGTCGTCAACGCCTACGCCGCCGAACACCTGGAGATCCAGACCGCCGACGCCCCGGCCGTCGCGGCCCGAGTGCGCAGTGCCGGAGCGATTTTCGTCGGCGCGTACGCCCCGGTCAGCCTGGGCGACTACTGCGCGGGCTCCAATCACGTACTGCCGACCGCGGGTTGCGCGCGGCACTCGTCGGGGCTGAGCGTGCAGACCTTCCTGCGCGGCATCCACGTCGTCGAGTACACCGAGGCCGCACTGAAAGATGTCGCCGGACACGTGGTCGCCCTGGCCAATGCCGAGGACCTGCCCGCACACGGTCAGGCCGTGCAGGCGCGATTCGAGGCACTGGCATGACCCCCGAGATCACCGTGCCCGGTGCCGACGTCAGCCTGGACCAGTTACCGCTGCGCGACAACCTGCGCGGCAAAAAGCCTTATGGCGCACCACAATTGACGGTTCCGGTGCAGCTGAACACCAATGAGAACCCGCACCCGCCCAGCAAGGCCCTCATCGACGACGTCGCCGAATCCATCCGCGCCGCCGCCACCGATCTGCACCGCTACCCGGACCGCGACGCCGTCGCCCTGCGCACCGATCTGGCCGAATATCTGACCCGCCAGACCGGCGTCGCGGTGAGCACGGCCAATGTGTGGGCGGCCAATGGCTCCAACGAGATCCTGCAGCAACTGCTGCAGGCCTTCGGCGGACCCGGCCGCAGCGCCTTGGGTTTCGTCCCGTCCTACTCGATGCATCCGATCATCTCCGAGGGCATCGATACCGAATGGGTCGAGGCCGAGCGCAATGCCGACTTCTCCCTCGATATCGACTACGCGCTCACCGCCATCGCCGAGCGCCGTCCCGACGTGGTCTTCGTGACCAGCCCCAACAACCCGACCGGACACAGCATTCCGCAGGCCGATCTGGCCCGGATCCTGGCCGCCGCGCCGGGCATCGTGGTGGTCGACGAGGCCTACGGCGAGTTCTCCGCCGAGCCGAGCGCGATCGCCCTGATCGATCGGCATCCGACGAAACTCGTGGTCACCCGGACCATGAGCAAGGCATTCGCCTTCGCGGGCGGGCGCCTCGGCTACCTGGTCGCCGCCCCGGCGGTGATCGACGCCATGCTGCTGGTGCGGCTGCCGTACCACCTGTCGGTGGTCACCCAGGCCGCCGCCCGCGCGGCCCTGCGGCACGCCGACGAAACCCTGGCCAGCGTCGCGGAATTGGCATCGCAGCGCGACCGCGTCGCGGAAGCGTTGCGCGCCATGGGTTTCGACGTGATCCCCAGCGATGCGAACTTCCTGCTCTTCGGCCGCTTCGCCGACGCACCCCGCGCCTGGCAGCACTATCTGGACCGCGGCGTGCTGATCCGCGATGTCGGCCTTCCCGGATATCTGCGCGCCACCATCGGCCTTGCCGCCGAGAACGACGAATTCCTGCGCGTCAGCGGCACACTCGCCGATACCGACCTCACCATTCGATGAATCCGCCTGTGGAGGAACCAGCAATGAATCGCACCGCGCGGGTGGAGCGCGTCACCAAGGAATCCAATATCGTCGTCGAACTGGACCTGGACGGCACCGGAAAGACCGATATCGCCACCGGCGTGCCGTTCTACGACCACATGCTGACCGCGCTCGGCGCGCACGCCAGCTTCGATCTGACGGTGCGCGCCGAGGGTGATATCGAGATCGAGGCGCACCACACCGTCGAGGACACCGCCATTGTGTTCGGCCAGGCGCTGGGCCAGGCGCTGGGCGATAAGTCCGGCATTCGCCGCTTTGGTGACGCGTTCATTCCGATGGACGAGACCATGGCGCACGCCGCCGTGGACGTCTCCGGCCGCCCGTACTGCGTGCACACCGGCGAACCCGACCACCTGCTGCACACGGTGATTCCGGGTTCCGGACCGGGTGCGCCGTATTCCACCGTCCTCAACCGCCACGTCTTCGAATCGATCGCACTCAACGCCCGCATCGCCCTGCACGTGCGTGTTCTCTACGGCCGTGACCAGCACCACATCACCGAGGCCGAATTCAAGGCGGTGGCACGGGCTTTGCGCGCCGCCGTCGAACTGGACCCGCGGGTGAGCGGTGTGCCTTCGACGAAGGGGACGCTGTGAGCACCAAATCTGTCGCGCTGCTCGACTACGGTTCGGGCAACCTGCACTCGGCGCAGCGCGCGCTGATCCGTGCGGGTGCGAGTGTCGAGGTGACCGCCGATGCCGGTATCGCGCTCGCCGCCGATGGACTGGTCGTCCCCGGCGTCGGCGCATTCGCCGCGTGCATGGCGGGACTGCGTGCGGTAAAGGGTGATCGCATCATCGGCCAGCGGCTGGCCGGAGCTCGGCCGGTGCTCGGTATCTGCGTCGGTATGCAGATCCTGTTCGAGCGCGGCGTCGAGTTCGGTGTCGAAACCGATGGGTGCGCGGAATGGCCCGGTGTGGTGGAGCGTCTTTCTGCTCCGGTGCTGCCGCACATGGGATGGAACACGGTGTCGGCCCCGTCGGACAGTGTCTTGTTCGCGGGGATGGACAGGGATACGCGTTTCTATTTCGTGCACTCCTATGCCGCGCAGACTTGGGACCTGCCGCCGAGCGAGCACTTCGCCGCGCCGAAGCTCACTTGGGCAGAACACGGTGTCCCATTCCTGGCGGCCGTCGAGAACGGACCGCTGTCGGCGACGCAGTTTCATCCCGAAAAGTCCGGTGATGCGGGCGCACAGCTGCTCCGCAATTGGATCAACTCGCTGTAAACACCCGCTGGCCAGGCGATTTGACATCGTGCACGCCGGTAAGTAACTTTATTCGAGTCAGAGCGACACGGACACCGACCCGGAGCCGAAAGGCCTGGGAAACGAGGTAGGACGAGGAGCGCCTGACGATCACACTGGTTCGGACGAACCCTGATTTTGTGTCGGGGATAGACTGGGCTAAGCTTTAGCAAGTTGCCTTACAGAAGCACCGGATTTACTCCGGAGTGAAAGTATGTGCGTGTGTTCTTTGAGAACTCAATAGTGTGTCGATGAATGTCAGTGCCAAATATTATTTTGGTTCCGGCTCCTCATACCCCCGTGTGGTGGGGCTGGACATTTAAGTCAGCAAATACTTTTGCTGGCGTTTGATTTTGCCATGGTTTTCGGACTCTGGTTAATTCTTCTGATTCGCCCCTTTCGGGGTTGTTTCAAGAGTCTTCAACGGAGAGTTTGATCCTGGCTCAGGACGAACGCTGGCGGCGTGCTTAACACATGCAAGTCGAGCGGTAAGGCCCTTCGGGGTACACGAGCGGCGAACGGGTGAGTAACACGTGGGTGATCTGCCCTGTACTTCGGGATAAGCCTGGGAAACTGGGTCTAATACCGGATATGACCATGGGATGCATGTCTTGTGGTGGAAAGATTTATCGGTGCAGGATGGGCCCGCGGCCTATCAGCTTGTTGGTGGGGTAATGGCCTACCAAGGCGACGACGGGTAGCCGACCTGAGAGGGTGACCGGCCACACTGGGACTGAGACACGGCCCAGACTCCTACGGGAGGCAGCAGTGGGGAATATTGCACAATGGGCGGAAGCCTGATGCAGCGACGCCGCGTGAGGGATGACGGCCTTCGGGTTGTAAACCTCTTTCGACAGGGACGAAGCGTGAGTGACGGTACCTGTAGAAGAAGCACCGGCCAACTACGTGCCAGCAGCCGCGGTAATACGTAGGGTGCGAGCGTTGTCCGGAATTACTGGGCGTAAAGAGCTTGTAGGCGGTTCGTCGCGTCGATCGTGAAAACCTACCGCTCAACGGTGGGCTTGCGGTCGATACGGGCGGACTAGAGTACTTCAGGGGAGACTGGAATTCCTGGTGTAGCGGTGAAATGCGCAGATATCAGGAGGAACACCGGTGGCGAAGGCGGGTCTCTGGGAAGTAACTGACGCTGAGAAGCGAAAGCGTGGGTAGCGAACAGGATTAGATACCCTGGTAGTCCACGCCGTAAACGGTGGGTACTAGGTGTGGGTTTCCTTCCACGGGATCCGTGCCGTAGCTAACGCATTAAGTACCCCGCCTGGGGAGTACGGCCGCAAGGCTAAAACTCAAAGGAATTGACGGGGGCCCGCACAAGCGGCGGAGCATGTGGATTAATTCGATGCAACGCGAAGAACCTTACCTGGGTTTGACATACACCGGAAACCTGCAGAGATGTAGGCCCCCTTGTGGTCGGTGTACAGGTGGTGCATGGCTGTCGTCAGCTCGTGTCGTGAGATGTTGGGTTAAGTCCCGCAACGAGCGCAACCCTTATCTTATGTTGCCAGCGCGTTATGGCGGGGACTCGTGAGAGACTGCCGGGGTCAACTCGGAGGAAGGTGGGGACGACGTCAAGTCATCATGCCCCTTATGTCCAGGGCTTCACACATGCTACAATGGCCGGTACAGAGGGCTGCGATACCGTGAGGTGGAGCGAATCCCTTAAAGCCGGTCTCAGTTCGGATCGGGGTCTGCAACTCGACCCCGTGAAGTTGGAGTCGCTAGTAATCGCAGATCAGCAACGCTGCGGTGAATACGTTCCCGGGCCTTGTACACACCGCCCGTCACGTCATGAAAGTCGGTAACACCCGAAGCCGGTGGCCTAACCCTTGTGGAGGGAGCCGTCGAAGGTGGGATTGGCGATTGGGACGAAGTCGTAACAAGGTAGCCGTACCGGAAGGTGCGGCTGGATCACCTCCTTTCTAAGGAGCACTTCTACATGGTCGGCTCGAAGAGTCGAGAACGACTGTGTCAGAGACCGTTTCGGGCTCGTCTGTAGTCCGGCGGAAGCTCATGGGTGGAACGCTGACAAGCTTCATCGCATCGAGTTTTCGGCTGTGTCCGGAAGCTGTGGTGGATATATCGACACACTGTTGGGTCCTGAAAGAACAGGCGTTCTTTCCAGGCAAGATAACGATCCGCTCGGATCTCTTTGATACCTCGGGGTTTTCACTCTGGTGGTCGGGAATTCGGTTCGATGTGGGTGTGTTGTTTGAGAACTGCACAGTGGACGCGAGCATCTTTGTTAGTAAGTGTTTAAGAGCGTACGGTGGATGCCTTGGCACCAGGAGCCGATGAAGGACGTAGGAGGCTGCGATAAGCCTCGGGGAGCTGTCAACCGAGCTGAGATCCGAGGATTTCCGAATGGGGAAACCCAGCACGAGTGATGTCGTGTTACCCGCATCTGAATATATAGGGTGTGTGGAGGGAACGTGGGGAAGTGAAACATCTCAGTACCCACAGGAAGAGAAAACAATTGTGATTCCGTGAGTAGTGGCGAGCGAAAGCGGATGAGGCTAAACCAGTTAGATGTGATAGACGGCAGTCGTTGTCTGGCTGGGGTAGTGGGGCTCACTTTCTTGATTCTGCCGAGTCGAGCAACAGTCAGAAAAGTTCGTGTTAGTCGAAGTGGTCTGGAACGGCCCGCCGTAGACGGTGATAGCCCGGTAGGTGAAAACATGTGCTCTGTTGTAGTGGGTGCCCGAGTAGCAGCGGGCCCGTGAAATCTGCTGTGAATCTGCCGGGACCACCCGGTAAGCCTGAATACTCCCTGGTGACCGATAGCGGACTAGTACCGTGAGGGAAAGGTGAAAAGTACCCCGGGAGGGGAGTGAAATAGTACCTGAAACCGTGCGCTTACAATCCGTCAGGGCCTACGCACAACTTGTTGTGGTGGGTGATGGCGTGCCTTTTGAAGAATGAGCCTGCGAGTTAGTGGCATGTGGCGAGGTTAACCCGTGTGGGGTAGCCGTAGCGAAAGCGAGTCCGAATAGGGCGTTGTAGTCGCGTGTTCTAGACCCGAAGCGGAGTGATCTACCCATGGCCAGGGTGAAGCGACGGTAAGACGTCGTGGAGGCCCGAACCCACTTAGGTTGAAAACTGAGGGGATGAGCTGTGGGTAGGGGTGAAAGGCCAATCAAACTCCGTGATAGCTGGTTCTCCCCGAAATGCATTTAGGTGCAGCGTCACGTGTTTCACGCCGGAGGTAGAGCTACTGGATGGTCTAGGGGGCCTACAAGCTTACCGAAATCAGCCAAACTCCGAATGCCGGTGTGTGAGAGCGTGGCAGTGAGACTGCGGGGGATAAGCTTCGTAGTCGAGAGGGAAACAGCCCAGATCGCCGGCTAAGGCCCCTAAGCGTGTACTAAGTGGAAAAGGATGTGGAGTCGCGAAGACAACCAGGAGGTTGGCTTAGAAGCAGCCATCCTTGAAAGAGTGCGTAATAGCTCACTGGTCAAGTGATTCTGCGCCGACAATGTAGCGGGGCTCAAGTACACCGCCGAAGCCGCGGCATTCACACAATACATCCGCCGTTTCCTACGGGTTTCGGTGCAGTGGTGTGGATGGGTAGGGGAGCGTCCTACAGCCTTGGAAGCAGCGGCGTGAGCCAGTTGTGGAGGCTGTGGGAGTGAGAATGCAGGCATGAGTAGCGAAAGACGAGTGAGAAACTCGTCCGCCGAATGACCAAGGGTTCCTGGGCCAGGTTAATCCGCCCAGGGTGAGTCGGGACCTAAGGCGAGGCCGACAGGCGTAGTCGATGGACAACGGGTTGATATTCCCGTACCCGTGTATCCGCGCCCAATGGCGAATCATCTGTGCTAACCATCCAAAACCCAAAAGACTTCCTTCGGGAAGCTGGAGGGGGCTGCATGGGATCCTGGGTGTAGTAGTCAAGCGATGGGGTGACGCAGGAAGGTAGCTGGGCCAGTCAGTGGTTGTACTGGTGTAAGCCTGTAGGGCGTTGTGTAGGCAAATCCGCACAGCATGTGCCTGAGAGGTGATGCGTAGCCGATTGAGGTGAATTCAGTGATCCTATGCTGCCGAGAAAAGCCTCTAGTGAGTTGGTACACGGCCCGTACCCCAAACCGACACAGGTGGTCAGGTAGAGAATACTGAGGCGATCGAGAGAACTGTGGTTAAGGAACTCGGCAAAATGCCCCCGTAACTTCGGGAGAAGGGGGACCCGGTCTGGTGATGAGATTTACTCTCGGAGCTGGGTTGGGTCGCAGAGACCAGAGAGAAGCGACTGTTTACTAAAAACACAGGTCCGTGCGAAGTCGTAAGACGATGTATACGGACTGACGCCTGCCCGGTGCCGGAAGGTTAAGAGGACCGGTTAGCGTTTCGGCGCGAAGCTGAGAATTTAAGCCCCGGTAAACGGCGGTGGTAACTATAACCATCCTAAGGTAGCGAAATTCCTTGTCGGGTAAGTTCCGACCTGCACGAATGGCGTAACGACTTCTCTGCTGTCTCAACCACAGACTCGGCGAAATTGCATTACGAGTAAAGATGCTCGTTACGCGCGGCAGGACGAAAAGACCCCGGGACCTTCACTATAGCTTGGTATTGGTGTTCGGTACGGTTTGTGTAGGATAGGTGGGAGACTGTGAAGCATGCACGCCAGTGTGTGTGGAGTCGTCGTTGAAATACCACTCTGGTCGTATTGGACTTCTAACCTCGGACCATGATCTGGTTCAGGGACAGTGCCTGGTGGGTAGTTTAACTGGGGCGGTTGCCTCCTAAAATGTAACGGAGGCGCCCAAAGGTTCCCTCAGCCTGGTTGGCAATCAGGTGTCGAGTGCAAGTGCACAAGGGAGCTTGACTGTGAGAGTGACAGCTCGAGCAGGGACGAAAGTCGGGACTAGTGATCCGGCACCGGCAAGTGGAAGCGGTGTCGCTCAACGGATAAAAGGTACCCCGGGGATAACAGGCTGATCTTCCCCAAGAGTCCATATCGACGGGATGGTTTGGCACCTCGATGTCGGCTCGTCGCATCCTGGGGCTGGAGTAGGTCCCAAGGGTTGGGCTGTTCGCCCATTAAAGCGGCACGCGAGCTGGGTTTAGAACGTCGTGAGACAGTTCGGTCTCTATCCGCCGCGCGCGTCAGAAACTTGAGGAAGGCTGTCCCTAGTACGAGAGGACCGGGACGGACGAACCTCTGGTGTGCCAGTTGTCCTGCCAAGGGCACTGCTGGTTAGCTACGTTCGGAAGGGATAACCGCTGAAAGCATCTAAGCGGGAAGCCTGTTCCAAGATGAGGTTTCTCACCACCTTTGAGTGGTTAAGGCCCCCCACAGACCATGGGGTTGATAGGCCAGAACTGGAAGCCCGGTAACGGGTGTAGGTGACTGGTACTAATCGGCCGAGGACTTACCAACAAAGAAGCTACGCGTCCACTGTGCGGTATCTGAAACAACACACAGATACAGGTAGACAGGAAACACTACCGACCCCCCGACAGGGGGGTTGTGGGGGTTTTCTGGGCTGTCTGTGGATAGTTTCATAGAGTTACGGCGGCTATAGCGGTGGGGAAACGCCCGGTCCCATTCCGAACCCGGAAGCTAAGGCCACCAGCGCCGATGGTACTGCACTCGACAGGGTGTGGGAGAGTAGGACACCGCCGGAACATCCTTGCGAAAGGCCCCCAACACAGTTGGGGGCCTTTCTGCGTTGTCGCGCAGGTAGTGGTGATTCTCCGGGTGGACCCCGACTTCGGATTCCTGGATATGGGGGTTGCTTCCGGATCCGCAGCGCCGAGGCCCGGGCCTACGGTCGTGGGAGGAGGTCACCATGAGGTCCGTCACGGTTACGCTGACCGTCATCGGGGTCTACGCCGCGGTCGCGAGTTTCGCCTTCGCGGCCTCTCTCACCGAGACGATCATGCTGTACCCCAATATCTTTCGCGATGTGCCCGATTCGCTGGCACAGACCCAGCAGTTCATGAGCGAGGTCGCGGTCGGCGATGTCATGCGCCCGCTCGGCGGCGTGCTGACGGTGTGCGCGCTGATCGCGTGTGTGGTGGCGCTCCGGTACCGCCTCGCGCGGGGATGGGTCGTCGCATCGATGATTTCGCTCATCAGCGGGCAGTTCCTGCTGTCGATCCTCTATCTGTGGCCGCGCGCGACGATCCTGTTCGACGAGCGTTCCCGGCACAGTCTCGCCGAAATCGAGAGCGCGGCAACCGAATTCCAGGTGGGCGAGTGGGTCAGGATAGCAGTGGCCCTGGCGACCGCGGTATTCGCGGTCGCCGCCACGCTGAGTTGTTATCGCACACGGATTCTCGCCAAGGCCGACGAGCGGTTCGAAGAACCGGCCTAGGGTTGGATGCCTGTGGACCACACCGGCGTCGTCTCCACTCGGGACAGTCGCCAGCCATCGGCGGTACGGACGGCATCGAAGCGGTAGACCTCGCCGAGGGTGAATTGCGGCTCCGGCGCGATCCGCGGTTCGGCGGTCGCGGCGGGGCTGAAGGTGGCGATGAGATTCGCCCGCACCTCGGCGGTGCCGCTACCCAGATTGACGATCACATTGCTGATGAAGTGCTGAACGCGCTTGTCATCGGAGTGATTCCGGCTGGCCTGCGCGATCAGCGCGTCGACGCCATCGGCCCGGCCGCCGGGGGTTTTGGCGGTCGCGTCGGCGGTGTAGATCGCACGGAAGTCGTCGAACCGTCCTTCGTCCAAGACGCGGCCCAAGCGGTCGACCAATGCGGTGATCTCAGTGCGGTCCACCAGCTCTCGGAGTTGGCGCTGGGTCGTGTCGTCCTTGGCGGTGGCGCTCGCGCAGGCGGCGACGAGGGCCAGCGGCAGGGCGGCGAGGGGGAGGAGACGGCGGATCTTGTTCATCGGTCGAACCTTTCGCATTAAATATTGGTCACTCCAACGTTGGTGGAGCCAACGTAACAGATTGTGGGTGTCACCAACAAGTGTTGCTACATTTGACGCATGGAGATCGCGCACGAGGACACCCCCGGCAGGCTGCGCGCGCTGCCCACCCGACTGGTGAACCAGGTGGCCATCCTGGCCAACCGGGCGACCGAGCGCGCCTTCGACGCGACCGGATCACGCCGCTATCACTACGCCCTGCTCACCACGCTCGACGAATTCGGCCCCGCCAGCCAGGCAGATCTGGGCCGACGCACCCGCATCGATCGCAGCGATATCGTCGCGGCGCTGAATGATCTGGCCGAGCGAGGTCTCATCGAACGCAGTCCGGACCCGGGCGACCGCCGCCGCAATATCGTCACCATTACCAAGGCCGGCACCCGCCACCTGGCCGAACTGGACCACCGCATAGAAGGCGCCCAAGACGAGTTGCTGGCCGCCCTCTCGGCAGCCGAGCGCCGCGAACTCGTCCGGCTGCTCACCCGCATCCTCGATGATCACGCCCGCGACTGACCGCACCGGTATTTCCGCAGGCCGGGGGTAGGGCACGCGGAGCGAGCAACTAAACTGCATCCGTGAGTCTTGTGCTGCTACCTGCTGTCGATGTCGCCAATGGAGAGGCCGTGCGCCTGGTTCAGGGGGAGGCGGGCAGCGAAACCAACTACGGCTCCCCGCGCGACGCGGCGCTCGCCTGGCAGGAGGCCGGTGCGGAGTGGGTGCATCTGGTCGATCTCGACGCGGCATTCGGGCGCGGCTCCAACCGGGAACTGCTGGCCGATGTCGTCGGTGAACTCGACGTGCGGGTGGAGCTGTCCGGTGGCATTCGCGATGACGAATCCCTGGAGGCCGCGCTGGCCACCGGCTGTTCCCGGGTCAACCTCGGCACCGCCGCGCTGGAGGATCCGCAGTGGTGCGCCCGCGCCATCGCCAAGCACGGCGAGCGCATCGCCGTCGGCCTCGACGTGCGGATCATCGACGGTGAACACCGGCTGCGCGGTCGCGGCTGGGTCAGCGACGGCGGCGATCTGTGGGAGGTGCTCGAGCGCCTCGAACGCGACGGCTGCTCGCGCTATGTGGTCACCGATGTGACCAAGGACGGCACCCTCACCGGCCCCAACCTGGACCTGCTGCGCGAAGTGTGCGCCGCGACCGATGCGCCGGTCATCGCCTCCGGCGGCGTCTCCACCATCGAGGATCTGATCGCCATCGCCGAACTGGTTCCCGAGGGTGTCGAGGGTTCGATCGTCGGCAAGGCGCTGTACGCGGGTCGCTTCACGCTGCCCGAGGCGCTGGCCGCGGTGCGCTGATCGCTTCGATGACCGCCAACCGCCTCGACACCGAACTACCGGCGCTGCTCGACGTCGCGAGCGATATTCTCGACGCGGCCAGCCCTCGTTTCGTCGAGGGGGTCGGCGCGCCGAGTGCGGTGGCCAAGGGCCGCAACGACTTCGCGACCGAACTCGATCTCGAGCTGGAACGCACCATCTCCGCCCAACTCGAACAGCGCACCGGAATCGAGGTGCACGGTGAGGAATTCGGCGGACCGCAGCTCACCTCCGGCACCGCGTGGGTGCTCGACCCGATCGACGGCACCTTCAATTACTCATCGGGACATCCCCTCTCGGGCATGCTGCTCGCGCTGGTGCACGACGGGGAGCCGCTGCTCGGGCTGACCTGGCTGCCCTTGCTCGGCCAGCGTTATGCGGCGGCCGCCACCGGTCCGGTACTGCTCAACGGCGAACCGCTGCCGCGGCTGCCGCACAGCAAGCTGGGCGAGGCGATGATCGGGTTCGGCGCGTTCAATGTGGATTCCGCGGGGCGCATTCCCGGCCGATTCCGTTTCGACCTGCTCGGTCCGCTGAGCCGGTTGTCCTCGCGGGTGCGCATGCACGGTTCCACCGGTATCGACCTCGCGTTCACCGCATCCGGTGTGCTCGGCGGCGCGATCGTCTTCGGGCACCATCCGTGGGACAACGCGGCGGGTGTGGCGCTGGTGCGCGCGGCGGGTGGTGTGGTGACCGATCTGGCGGGTGCGCCGTGGACCATTACCTCGGGGTCGGTGCTGGCCGCCGCGCCCGGGGTGCACGAGGAATTGCTGGAAATGATTTGCACGGTCGCCGACGATGCGTGAGGCTGCGCGACGGGACACGGCAAGCTTCGAGGAAGGATGAGCCGATGACATTGGCGGTGCGCGTAATTCCGTGCCTGGATGTCGATGCGGGCCGGGTGGTCAAGGGCGTCAACTTCGAAAACCTGCGCGATGCGGGCGATCCCGTCGAACTCGCCGCCGCCTACGACTTGCAGGGCGCCGACGAGCTGACCTTTCTCGACGTCACCGCCTCCACCGGTGACCGCGGCACCATGATCGATGTCGTGACCCGAACGGCCGAGCAGATTTTCATCCCGCTCACCGTCGGCGGCGGTGTGCGCACGGTAGACGATGTGGACCGGCTGCTGCGTGCGGGTGCGGACAAGGTGTCGGTGAACACCGCGGCCATCGCACGTCCCGAGGTATTGCGTGAAATGTCCGAGCGCTTCGGTTCCCAGTGCATCGTGCTGTCGGTGGACGCGCGCACCGTTCCCGAGGGCCAGCCCGACACTCCCTCCGGCTGGGAGGTCACCACGCACGGCGGCAAGCGCGGCACCGGCATCGACGCCGTCGAATGGGCGGTGCGCGGAGCCGAACTCGGCGTCGGCGAGATCCTGCTCAACTCGATGGATGCGGATGGCACGAAGGCCGGTTTCGATCTGCCGATGATCAAGGCCGTGCGCGAGGCGGTATCGGTACCGGTGATCGCCAGCGGTGGAGCGGGTGCGATCGAACACTTCGCGCCCGCCGTGCACGCCGGAGCGGATGCGGTCCTGGCCGCCAGCGTCTTCCACTTCGGCGACCTGACCATCCCCCAGGTCAAGGCCGCCATGCGCGCTGAACATATCGTGGTGCGTTAACATTTCGGCCGCCACGCCGGGGCGGTGATTGCTATCTGCTCGATACTTCCCCAGGCTTGGCGACCATGTCCGCCATGTGTCCCTCATGCTCTTGGCCCTCGCCGATGCTGGTGTCGACGCATGGCTCGGTTCGCTATCTGCGCTGTGTCTGCGGCAAGTGGCTGGTCGCCCACCGTGGCGGGGTGAACCTGGTGACCGGTCGGACCACCTGCACCAAAAAGGCTGCGGCCGAACATCTCGAATTGATTCCGCTGCCCGAGGAATGATCGCTGGAGCCAGCTGTGATCTTCGTGCATCTTCAGCGGTTGAGTCAGCTGCGACAGGACGAGCTGGTCGAGCCGGTGCGGAACCTGCTTCGGCGCAACCTCATTCGTACTTTTCTCGGTCAGGCGGCGACTGGCCTCGGCCCTTAGGCAGGCCGTCGTGCATCGAATCCAGTTTGCACAGTGCATCTTTGGCGGATTCGGCGCTGATCGTGGTAGGCATCGTGCCCACCAAGCGGGTGCACGCCTCGATTTCGTCGGCCTTGCGGTCTCGGCGCGGTGGTCCAGGTCCGGTGGGCAGCGGGGCTGTCTGTTGGGAGTGGTCACGGTCGTGAAGAACAGTTCGCGAAGGGCCGCATCAGTAGCCTGCATGTTCGTGACCGGGCCCGGCGTGCGCCGGAGCTTGGGCCAGGGGCGGCAACCCGGTTGGCCGGAACGACGGCAGGGCCAACCAGGTGCCGTGTGGGGTGTCCCAGCGATGCGCTGACGATAGCGGGCGAAGTGCGGGCAGCCAATAGGTTTGCTCGCTCCTGCGGGGGGCAGATTGCGGCGCCCCCAGAACCTACGAGCGGTAGGCATCCCGACAGCAACGCCGCGGTAGTGTCCGAGGGGCACCTGCAATGGGTACGAATCTGCGACGACATAGGTAACTTCTGAAATGTCGGGTTGCCACCTACTGCCGTAAGAATTGAATTCGGCGTAATTCGCCTACGTCGGTACGAACAATTGCTTCGAGCGCGACAAATTGCCGATTCGCTGGGCGCGTGCGGAACAGCGGCCGCGGCCCTGTATAACGGTGACATGACTCTCGACCCCACCATCGCCGCCCGGCTCGAGCGCAATGACGCCGGACTCGTCGCCGTGGTCGCGCAGGAGCGCGGGACCGGCGATGTGCTGATGGTTGCCTGGATGGACGACGAGGCGCTGGCCCGCACGCTGGAAACCCGTAAGGCGACCTACTATTCGCGATCTCGCCAGCAGTACTGGGTCAAGGGCGAGACCTCCGGCCACACCCAGTACGTGCACGAGGTCCGCCTCGACTGCGACGGCGACACCATTCTGTTGGTCGTCGACCAGGAGGGCGCGGCCTGCCACACCGGCACCCACACCTGCTTCGATTCCGATCTGCTGCTCGCCGACAACCTGCTGGTCGCCGACGACTGAGCTCGAGTTTCCGAGCCCCAGCAGACCGAGCGGGGACGCGCCAGTGATGAACTCGCGCACCGCGATTCGGTCGGCACCACCACGTTCATCGCGGTCGTATTTTCGTGCCCGGGGCGCGCATAGTGCCCGAATCTGGTGTGGCTCCTAGGGATTCGGTTGATCGGGCTCCTCGACCGTCGTCGACCGTCCGCCGGACTCGTTCAGGGTGTCGATGAGCTGGGTGGCGAGTAGCTCGCTCAGATCGGCGAGTTGCGCTGTTTGTCCGGCCTCGAGACCGTCGAATACCAACTGGCGCACCGCATCCAGATAACCGGGTGCCGCTTCGACGACCTTCGAGTAGCCGTCGTCGGTGAGTACCGCGTGCACACCGCGGCGTCCGGTGGTTGCTGACCGTTGCGCCCAGCCCATTCGCTCCAGCTTCGACACCACATGGGACAGTCGCGATAGCGATGCATTTGCCTTGTGGGCAAGCTCACTCATCTGCAGTCGGTGGCCCGGCTCTTCCGATAACAGTGTGAGCACCCAGTATTCGAAATGCGTGACCCCGGATTCGCGCTGCAGCTGGGTATCCAAAGCGCCTGGTAGACGTGTCATCAGCGCAACGATCGCGCGCCAAGCTCGTTGTTCGTCCGGGTCGAGCCACTTCGTCACTGGGTGCCTTCTTTCGAGCCAAGTGACGTGTTCTTGTTAGTGAGCCTAGCGATTAATGAAAAGCATATTCACAGCCACTCGCTTAAATGAGTTTGCCACGACTTCGCTCGACCGTCATGAACTTGGTGTGCGACGTGAGGTCACTCACAAAGACCGATTGGCGGGTCGGCTAAGTGTCCTGAGTAACTGTCGGCGTTTGCGGGGCCGCGGCGGGCGGCGATGGTTCGGGCGGCACCGACTGCTTGCCGGGGTGCTTGCGCCGCCACCGACGCCCGTAGATCAGGGATACCGAGGCGAGGAAAATGACCGCCGCCGCGATCGCGCCGACCAGCGACGCGCCGCGGAAGGCGGGGGCGTCGACATCGAGGATCCGCTGACCGGCGTGAGCGGCGTTGTTGTTGCCGAGCACGATCGATAGGGTCATCAGATTCGGAATCGCGAGGATCACCGCGAGCAATGCGGCGGCGCCCGCGATGAACTTCCCGGCCCGGCGCTTCCAGATCATCGCGGCGAACAGCATCAGGAACAATGGGAGCGCGGTGCAGAGCAAGCCGTAGACCAGGCCCCAGCCGATGCCCTTGCTGAAACTGCCGTTCACCAGCTCGGCGATGCGCTGCGCCCACCAGCGCGGAATGAACGCCGCCAGAATGAAGTAGGCGACGACCACAACGGCGATGACCACCACTGCGGCGATGATCCGAGTGCGCCACGTGGCCAGCGTGGATTTCTGACCGTCCGGCCGAACCTCGCTCGAAGTCATGAATTCAGCGTATGCCCGGCAACCAGGAGATCGATGGCGATGGACCTGGTGTTTTTCGCGGCGGCAGCCGCGAACAGTGCTTACCGGCTACTGCAGCGCGCGCTCACGCAGGAACTTCAGTGCCTCGTCCGCGTGCACATTGGCGCGTAGTTCGCCGGTGATCACCGTGGCGATCTTGCGATCCCGGTCGATCACGAACGTCTGCCGCTTGACCGGAGCGAGTTTGCCCAGCAATCCGCGCTTCACGCCGAAGGCCGCGGCGACCTTGCCGTCGGCGTCGGAGAGCAGGGGATATCCGAGGTTCTGCTTGGCGGCGAATCCGGCCTGGGTGTCGACACCGTCGGTGCTGATGCCGACACACGACGCGCCGAGGGCGGCGAATTCGGCGGACAGATCACGGAAGTGGCAGGCCTCCGCCGTGCAGACCGGCGTATTCGCGGCGGGGTAGAAGAACAGCACGAGCGGGCCGTTCGCGAGCAGGGCGTCGAGCGAACGCGAGGTGCCGGATTGATCGGGAAGCTCGAACTCGGGGGCGAGCTGACCTGTCTTCATACTGGGGACAGTACCGGGCGTGAGGTCGGTTTGCCGCCCCAGCGTCAGGTCCCCGTCAAGCCGGTGGCCGGGATGACGGGGACGTTTTCCACTAGCCGCCGATCAGCGCGGCGACCTCCGGATTCTTGCGAGGGGTACATCGTGTCTCCTCTCGGAATGGAAACCGTGTGAGATCGAACGCGGCGAGTGTGGTGACGCCGGTCACCAGCCCCTACAGCGCGTGTGAACCGGACAGTCGGTAAGGAGGGGTGGGACGCGCCGACAAGAGTGTCGGACCCGCCTGGGATGATGGACCCATGCCTGGCGCGTCCACTCCCACCACCACGACCCGCGAACAGTTCCACCTCCTGGCCGCGGAGCACCGAGTGGTTCCGGTGACCCGAAAGGTGCTGGCGGACTCGGAAACTCCGCTGTCGGCCTACCGAAAGCTGGCCGCAGACCGGGCCGGCACCTTCCTGTTCGAGTCCGCGGAGACCGGGCGGTCCTGGTCGCGCTGGTCGTTCATCGGCGCCGGCAGCCCGTCCGCGCTCACCGTCGTGGACGGCGAAGCGGCCTGGCTCGGCAACACCCCGGTGGACGCACCCTCCGGTGGCGATCCGCTGGTCGCGCTGCGCGAAACCCTGCAGTTGCTGCGGACCGAGCGGCTGCCCGGCCTGCCCCCGCTGACCGGCGGCATGGTCGGCTACCTCGGCTACGACGCGGTGCGCCGAATGGAGCGGCTGCCCGCCCTCGCCGTCGACGATCTGCGGCTGCCGGAGATGGTGCTGCTGCTGGCCACCGATCTCGCGGCCTTCGACCATCACGAGGGCGCGATCACGCTCATCGCCAACGCGGTCAACTGGAATGGCACCGCCGAACGCGTCGACCAGGCCTATGACGACGCGGTGGCCCGGCTGGACCGGATGACCGCGGCGCTGGCCGCCCCCTCGGAGTCCACCGTATCGGTCTTCGATCAGCCCGACCCGGAGTACATCCGCCGCCGCACCACCGATGAGTTCGGTGCCGGGGTGCGCCGCCTGGTCAAGGAGATCGAGGCGGGCGAGGCATTTCAGGTGGTGCTCTCCCAGCGCTTCGAAATGGACTACGACGGCGCACCCGTTGACCTCTACCGGATGCTGCGCGCGTCCAACCCGAGTCCGTACATGTACCTGATCCACATCCCGGACAGCGACGGCGGCACCGCCTTCTCCATCGTCGGCTCCAGCCCGGAATCGCTGGTTACCGTGAAAGAGGGGGTGGCAACGACACATCCGATCGCGGGAACCAGGTGGCGCGGTGCCACCGAGGAGGACGATCTGCTGCTGGAGAAGGGGCTGCTGGCCGACGAGAAGGAGAACGCCGAGCATTTGATGCTCGTCGATCTCGGCCGCAACGATCTGGGGCGGGTCTGCCAGCCGGGCACGGTGCGGGTCACCGAATACCGGCATATCGAGCGCTACAGCCATGTCATGCATCTGGTCTCGACGGTCTCGGGCCGCCTCGCGCCGGGCAAGATCGCGCTGGACGCGGTGCGTGCCTGCTTCCCCGCGGGCACACTGTCGGGCGCGCCGAAGGTGCGCGCGATGGAGCTCATCGAGGAACTCGAGCCCACCCGCCGCGGCGTCTACGGCGGCGTCGTCGGCTACCTCGACTTCGCGGGTGACGCGGATACCGCGATCGCCATTCGCACCGCACTGCTGAAGGACGGCACGGCCTTCGTCCAGGCGGGTGCGGGCATCGTCGCGGATTCGGATCCGGACTATGAGGATGTCGAATCCCGCAATAAGGCGATGGCAGTGCTGCGCGCGGTGGCGGCCGCGAAAACCGTGCGGGCCTACGGCGCGCCGACCTCCGCGGACGGCGGCGCGCAATGACCGGCTCGGAATCCGGCGATATCGATTCGGCGGCACCGGCGGGTGTCGAACCCCCGAAGCGCAAGTATCCGGTCGGTGCGATCGTCCTGCTCGCCATCGCGGCGGCGGCGCTGTGGGGCTCGTCCCGGATGACCTGGGTAACCGTCTCGTCCACCGATGGCCTCACCGAACCGCGCACCGACAAACTCAACGGCGGGGTCTGGTTCGGCGCGCTCACGCCACTGGCCCTGGTGCTGCTCGCCGCCATCGCTGCGGTGCTGGCCACCCGCGGCTGGCTGCGGCGCATGGTCGGCGTACTCATCGGTTTGGCGGCGGCGGTGACCGCCGTGCCCGCCTTCGCCCTCTTGACCAGATCCGGTGCGACCGCGGCGCGTGCGGCCACCCTGGCGGAGCTACCGGGCCGCGCGACCGTCACCGAGGTGGTCACCCACCAGTTCCCGGCCGTGCTTTCGCTGGTGGGAGCGCTGGCCGCCTTTACGGCCGGAGTCCTGCTGGCCCGCATGCCGCAGGACACCGCCCGCTTATCGGGCAAGTACGACAATCCGGTGTTCCGCCGCGCCGCGGCCACCGAGCAGGTGACGCGCCAGCGCACCGATGACGCGGACGCGACACCCGGCCAGCTCTCCGAGCGAGTGCTCTGGGACGCATTGGACGCGGGCACCGACCCGACCGAGGAAGCGCCCGGGCCCACCGCGGCCGTCGACACGCCCGATCATGATCAGGGCAAATCCGGGAGTGGGGGTGCCTGAGCAGATGACTACAAGCCCCGGCGCAGTTGCGCCACAAGCAGCCAATTATTCTTTGTCAGCATCGGTGAGACAGCGCCTGGGGGGATTCTCAGGCAGCAAGTCCGTCTCCCCAGAAAGGATTCGAGCCAGATGACGGTACTCGACTCGATTCTCGACGGGGTCCGCGCGGATGTGGCCGCTCGGGAAGCCCTCTTGGACTTCCAGGCGATCAAGGCGGCCGCGTCCGCAGCGCCCGCGCCGCTGGACGCCCGCGCCGCGCTCCTCGAAGACGGCATCGGCGTTATCGCCGAAGTCAAGCGGGCCAGCCCGTCCAAGGGGGAACTCGCGGACATCCCGGACCCGGCGAGTCTGGCCAAGGCTTATGAGGACGGTGGCGCGCGCATCATCAGCGTGCTGACCGAGGGCCGTCGCTTCCATGGATCGCTCGACGACCTGGACGCAGTCCGCGCCTGCGTGAGCATCCCGATCCTGCGCAAGGATTTCGTCGTCGGTCCCTACCAGATCCACGAGGCCCGCGCGCACGGCGCCGACGTCATCCTGCTCATCGTGGCCGCCCTGGAACAGGACGTGCTCAGCTCGCTGATCGATCGCACCGAATCGCTCGGTATGACCGCCCTGGTCGAGGTGCACACCGAGGAAGAGGCGGATCGCGCGCTCGAGGCGGGTGCCTCCGTGATCGGCGTGAACGCGCGCAATCTCAAGACCCTCGAGGTCGACCGCGACGTGTTCGCGCGCATCGCGCCCGGCCTGCCCACCGAGGTCATCCGCATCGCCGAATCCGGCATTCGCGGCACCGCTGATCTGCTGGCCTACGCCGGTGCGGGCGCCGATGCCGTACTCGTCGGCGAGGGCCTGGTCACCAGTGGTGACCCACGCGCCGCGGTCTCCGAACTGGTGACCGCGGGCACCCACCCGTCCTGCCCGAAGCCCGCGCGGCGGGGCCGGTGACGGAAGTGACGGCACTCCCCAAGGCCTCGGACGGTGTCCACGAGCGCAGCGGCCATGAGCCGGACGCGGGCGGCCACTTCGGCGTCTACGGCGGCAGGCATGTTCCCGAGGCGCTGATGGCGGTGATCGAGGAGGTCACCGCAGAATACGAGAAGTGCCGCCTCGATCCTGCCTTCCTCGATGAGCTGGACCGGCTGCAGCGCGACTACACCGGCCGCCCGTCGCCGATCTTCGAATGCCGACGCCTCGCCGAGCACGCCGGTGGCGCGCGCATCATCCTCAAGCGCGAGGACCTGAACCACACCGGTTCGCACAAGATCAACAACGTGCTCGGTCAGGCACTGCTGGCCAAACGCATGGGCAAGACCCGGGTGATCGCGGAGACCGGCGCCGGTCAGCATGGCGTCGCCACCGCGACCGCGTGCGCACTGCTCGGTCTCGACTGTGTGATCTACATGGGCGCGGTCGACACCGCCCGCCAGGCTTTGAACGTGGCCCGTATGCGGCTGCTCGGCGCCGAGGTGATCTCGGTGACCACCGGTTCGCAGACCCTCAAGGACGCGATCAACGAGGCGTTGCGCGACTGGGTCACCAATGCCGAGGTCACCTACTACTGCTTCGGCACCGCGGCCGGTCCGCACCCGTTCCCGCTGATGGTGCGCGACCTTCAGCGCGTCGTCGGCCTGGAGGCCCGCGCCCAGGTGCAGGCACTCACCGGTCGGCTGCCCGACGCGGTCACCGCCTGCGTCGGCGGCGGCTCCAATGCCATCGGCATCTTCCACCCCTTCCTCGATGATGCGAGCGTGCGGCTGATCGGCTACGAGGCGGCCGGTGACGGCGTCGAAACCGGAAGGCACGCGGCCACTTTCACCGGTGGCACGCCCGGTGCGTTCCAGGGCGCCTACTCGTACCTGCTGCAGGACGAGGACGGCCAGACCATCGAATCGCATTCGATCTCGGCCGGTCTGGACTATCCGGGCGTCGGGCCCGAACACGCCTACCTCAAGGACATCGGCCGCGCCGAATACCACCCGATCACCGATACCGAGGCGATGGACGCGCTGCTGCTGCTGAGCCGCGCCGAGGGCATCATCCCCGCGATCGAATCCGCGCACGCGGTGGCCGGTGCAATGAAGCTCGGCAGGGAATTGGGCAAGGGCGCGATCATCCTGGTGAACCTGTCCGGGCGCGGCGATAAGGATATGGACACGGCGGCACGATGGTTCGGGCTGTTCGATGACCACGCCGCCGATAAGGAGACCCAGCAGTGAGTCCGCAGTCCCGCCTCGCCGATACCTTCGCCGCCGCTCGCGCGGAGGGCCGGGCCGCGCTGATCGGCTACCTGCCCGCGGGCTATCCGGATCTGGCCGGTTCGATCGAGGTGTGCCGCGCCATGGTCGAATCCGGTTGCGACATTATCGAAGTCGGCGTCGCCTACTCCGATCCGGTCATGGACGGGCCGACCATTCAGGCGGCCGCCGAGCAGGCGCTGCGCGGGGGCGTCCGGGTGCGCGATGTGTTCTCGGTGGTCGAGGCGATCACCGGAGCGGGCGGCCAGGCCGTCGTGATGAGCTACTGGAACCCGGTGCTGCAATACGGAATCGACCGTTTCGCGCGGGATCTGTCCGCCGCGGGCGGGTCGGGCATCATCACCCCGAACCTGATTCCGGAGGAGGCCGACGACTGGTTCGTCGCCTCGGCCGCACACGATCTGGACCGCATATTCCTGGTCGCACCGTCCTCCACCGAGGAGCGTCTGGTCAAGACCATCGAGGCCAGCCGCGGCTTCGTCTACGCGGCCTCGACCATGGGCGTCACCGGCGCCCGCGATGTGGTTTCCTCCGCGGCCCCCGCACTGTGCGCGCGCATTCGCGCCCACTCCGATATTCCGATCGGCGTCGGGCTCGGCGTGCGCTCGGGTGCGCAGGCGGCCGAAATCGCTTCCTACGCAGACGGTGTCATCGTGGGCTCGGCACTGGTGACCGCCGCGGCGCATGGACTCGACGCGGTCCGCACGCTGACGGCCGAACTGGCCGAGGGCGTCCGCTCCGCGACTGTCGCCTCGTAGCCGGATCCGCCCGCCGAGCGGGCGAACCGACCGCGAATCTCGCTGGGCGGCTGTGCTCCGCTACGGTTGGGGCCGTGACCTTACGAGTCCTCGCAGACAGCGTCCTGAGCAACGGTGCCGTCACCGCTGATGTGTTGGCCTACATCCCCAGCCCGTCCCAGGGCGTCTGGCATATCGGCGCATTCCCGCTACGCGCCTATGCCCTGTGCATCATCATCGGCATCATCGTCGCCATCTGGTGGGGTGAGCGGCGCTGGCAGCAGCGCGGCGGACAGCAGGGCGCGATCCTGGATGTGGCGATGTTCGCGGTGCCGTTCGGCCTGGTCGGCGGGCGGCTCTATCACGTGGCCACCGACTGGCAGAAGTACTTCGGCGCCGACGGCCATCCGATCGACGCGCTGAAGATCTATCAGGGCGGCCTCGGCATCTGGGGCGCGGTCTTCCTCGGCGGTGTCGGTGCCTGGATCGGCTGCCGGGTCTACCGAATCCCGTTGCCCGCGTTGGGCGATGCGATCGCGCCGCCGATTCTGCTGGCCCAGGCCATCGGCCGCCTCGGCAATTACTTCAACCAGGAGCTCTACGGCCGCAAGACCGATCTGCCCTGGGGCCTGGAGATCTACCTGCGCTTCGATGATCAGGGCAAGCTCGACATGATGAACGGCGTCTCCACCGGCGTCGTCGATAAGGTCGTGCAGCCGACATTCCTGTACGAGATGATCTGGAACCTGCTGATCGTGGTGCTGCTGGTGCAGATCGATAAGCGCTACCGCATCGGCCACGGCCGCCTGTTCGCGCTCTACGTCGCCGGGTACTGCCTCGGCCGCTTCGTCGTGGAGCTGCTGCGCGACGACGAGGCGACCAAGATCGCGGGGATCCGGATCAACTCGTTCACCTCCGCGATCGTATTCCTCGCCGCTGTCGCCTATTTCGTCTTCGCGACGAAGGGCAGGGAGACCGCGGATCAGTTGCAACCGTCGACGGTCTCGCGCCCGTGGCCATGGCAGATCGGCGCGCTGCGCGCGGCGGGCGCGGAATCCGAGGCCGCGTCGAAGGCCGCCGCGGCGGCGGATGCCGTGGCGCCGAAGCACGCTGCGGCGACGAAGGACGAGTTATCGGGCGCGACAGCCGAATCGGAGCCGAGTGCGGCCGAGTCCGAGAAGGACGAGTCCGAAAAGGGTGCCGACGGATCCGGGAAATCCGAGGTGGCCGAAGCGAATACCGCGGCCGACGAACCGGATCTGACAAAATCCGTGAACTCCGGCAACGAACCGGATACCACCGACGATGACTCAAAGGAGTCCGAGACCTCGGACACCGAGCAGGGCAAGGTCGCAACCTCGAAAAAGGACGACTGACCCCATAACCATTTGGGTAACTCGTTGGGGGAGTAGACATGCGACCGCGTGTCCGCAACGATACCCCCGGGTGCCCAATTGCCCGGTTAGAACGCGGGGAGGCGGGTGAGCACCCGCCGAAATGCACGAATGATGGAGGACATTAGTGACCGACCCCTACCAGAACCAGCCAGGCTTCGGCGGCCCGCAGTACGGTCCGCCCGGGACGGGGCCGGACCTGAACAAGCAGCCCGAGGCGCCGGGCCAGCCGCAGTACCCGTCGGATCCGTACAACCAGCAGCCGCAGTACGGCCAGCAGCCGCCCCAGTACGGCCAGCAGCCGCAGTACGGTCAGCCCGACCCCTACGGCCAGCAGCCGGGCGGCTACCCGCCCGCGCCCTACCCGGGCGGCTACAACCCGAACGATCCGGAAGCGCCCTACGGTCGCGACCCGTTCGGTGTCCCGTTCTCGGATAAGCAGAAGCTGACCGCGGGCCTGCTGCAGATCTTCCTCGGCGGCTTCGGTATCGGCCGTTTCTACACCGGCCACACCGGCATCGCCATCGCGCAGATCGCGGTCACCTGGCTGACCTGTGGCTTCGGCGGTATCTGGCCGCTGATCGACGGCATCATGATGCTGACCGGCAAGGTGCCGGACAGCCTCGGACGGCCACTGCGCGACTGATCGCCGCGGACAGCTGACCGACGGGCCCCGTCGCATCGGATCACGATGCGACGGGGCCCGTCGAATTTCGGGACGCGGTAGCCGGATTCGGCGCACGATGATCGCAATACTGTCGATCGGCAGCCACCTGGCGTAGCCTGAGCCGGGTTTTGTGTCGTGTGTGGATGCGGTATCGGTCCGCACACCGAAGAGAGGGACTTCTGTGCGCCGCAAGCTGTTCGCCGCCGCTGTGCTAGCCATCATCGCCGCCACCGGGCTCACCGCCTGCGGCAGCAGCAGCGATCCGAACGTGCTGAAGGTCGGTACCGAAGGCACCTACTCGCCGTTCAGCTACCAGGGCTCGGACGGCAAGCTCACCGGCTACGACATCGAGGTGATCCAGGCGGTCGGCGACAAGATCGGCAAGAAGATCGAGTTCGTGCAGACGCCGTGGGACGCGATCTTCGCCGGCCTCGAGTCCAAGCGCTTCGATCTGGTCGCCAACCAGGTCTCGATCACCGACGAGCGCAAGGCCAAGTACGCCCTTTCGCAGTCCTACACCACCTCCGAGGGCGTGATCCTCACCCGTGCGGACAGCACCGGCATCAACGCGCTCACCGACCTCAGCGGCAAGACCACCGCCCAGTCGGCGACCAGCAACTGGGCCAAGGTCGCCCAGGGCGCGGGCGCCAAGGTCGAGGCGGTGGAAGGGTTCGTGCAGGCCGTGCAGTTGCTGAAGACCGGCCGAGTGGACGCTACCGTCAACGACAGCCTCGTCGCTCTCGACTACATCAAGAAGAACGGCGACACCAGCGTCAAGATCGCCGCAAAGGCCGGTGAGGTGAGCCATCAGGCCTTCGCCGCCCGCAAGGACGACGCGCTGATCGGCCAGGTGAATACCGCGCTGGATCAATTGCGCGCCGACGGCACCCTGACCAAGATCGCCGAGAAGTACTTCGGCACCGACGTCAGCAAATAGCCGTCCGTGGATCCCGCGACCAGGGAACTGATCTGGCACAACCTGTGGCCGATGCTGCAGGCCACGATCAATAAGACCATTCCGCTGACCGCGATCAGCTTCGTCATCGGTCTGGTCATCGCATTGTTCGTGGCCTTGGCACGGATGTCACCGCTGTGGTTCGTCTCGGCGCCAGCACGGTTCTACATCTCGATCATTCGCGGCACGCCGCTGCTGGTGCAGTTGTTCATCGTGTTCTATGCGCTGCCGCAGTTCGATATCGTCATCGATCCGTTTCCGGCGGCGGTGATCGCGTTCAGTCTGAATGTCGGTGGCTACGCGGCCGAGGTCGTGCGCGCCGCCATTCTCAGCGTCGCGCAGGGCCAGTGGGAAGCTGCCAAGGCACTCGGTATGTCGTATGCGCAGGAGTTGCGGCTGATCATCCTGCCGCAGGCCGCGCGGATCGCGGTGCCGCCGCTTTCAAATACGCTCATTTCACTAGTGAAGGACACCTCGCTGGCCTCGACCATCCTGGTGACCGAACTGCTGCGTACCGCACAGCTGGCGGCGGCCCCGACCTTCGACTTCTTCGCCCTGTACGGCATCGCGGCGCTCTACTACTGGGTGATCTGCCTCGTGCTCGGCTTCGGGCAGACCCGCCTGGAAACCCGGCTTTCCCGCCATGTCGCACGCTGACCGGACCCGTTTGTAGTTTCCGCTAATGCTTCGTACATATTTTTCACCTACCTTTCACCGAGGCCACAGCAGGCTCCGGGTACCGCACGGGACTAGGCTCTACCCGTGATGCGACGGACGAAGATTGTGTGCACTCTCGGCCCAGCGACCGCTACCGAGGAACGTATTCGGGAACTCGTCGAGAGCGGCATGGATGTGGCGCGGCTGAATTTCAGCCATGGCGAACACTCCGACCATGCCGAGAACTACAAGAAGGTGCGGCAGGCCTCGGACCATATCGGCCGGGCGGTCGGCATTCTCGCCGACCTGCAGGGACCGAAGATCCGGCTGGGTCGCTTCATCGAGGGCAAGACCGTATGGGCCAACGGTGAAGAGGTCCGCATAACTGTCGACGAGATCGATGGCACCCACGATCGCGTCTCCACTACCTACAAGGAGCTGGCCAAGGACGCCAAGCCGGGCGACCGCCTGCTCATCGACGACGGCAAGGTCGGTGTCACGGTCATCCGCGTCGAGGGCAACGACGTCGTCTGCCGGGTTACCGAGGGCGGTCCGGTCAGCAACAACAAGGGCGTCTCGCTGCCCGGCATGGACGTCTCCGTGCCCGCGCTGTCCGAGAAGGACATCGAGGACCTCGAATTCGCGCTCAAGCTCGGCGTCGACTTCATCGCGCTGTCCTTCGTGCGCTCGCCCTCCGATGTCGAGCTGGTGCACGACGTGATGGACCGCGTCGGGCGCCGCGTCCCGGTGATCGGCAAGTTGGAGAAGCCCGAGGCCATCGACAACCTCGAGGCCATCGTGCTCGCCTTCGACGCGGTCATGGTTGCCCGCGGTGACCTCGGTGTCGAGCTGCCGCTCGAGCAGGTGCCGCTCGTGCAGAAGCGCGCCATCCAAATGGCTCGCGAGAACGCCAAGCCGGTCATCGTCGCCACCCAGATGCTGGAGTCGATGATCGAGAACTCCCGCCCGACCCGCGCCGAGGCCTCCGATGTGGCGAATGCGGTGCTCGACGGTGCGGATGCGGTGATGCTCTCCGGTGAGACTTCGGTCGGCGCGTACCCGATCGAGACGGTGCGCACCATGGCCCGGATCGTGCACGCCGTGGAAACCGAATCCACCCGGGTACCACCGCTGACCCATGTGCCGCGCACCAAGCGCGGTGTCATCTCCTACGCCGCCCGCGATATCGGTGAGCGGCTCAATGCCAAGGCGCTGGTCGCCTTCACCCAGTCCGGCGATACGGTTCGCCGCCTGGCCCGATTGCACACCCCGCTGCCATTGCTGGCGTTTACCCCCCTTCCCGAGGTACGCAGCCAGCTGTCGCTCACCTGGGGCACCGAAACCTTCATCGTCCCGACGGTGGACAGCACCGATGCGATGATCCACCAGGTGGATGTAGCACTGCTGTCCATGGAGCGATACCAAAAAGGTGATCTGGTGGTAATCGTGGCGGGCTCCCCGCCCGGTACTGTCGGGTCCACCAATCTGATCCATGTGCACCGTATCGGTGAGGAGGACCATTAGCCGTGACCACTTCGCTAGGCGGCGCTGTCGGCCTCGGGGCCGCAGCGGAGGTTTCCGACCTCGACGTGCTGCTCGGACTGCTCGATCTGGAACAGGTCGACGAAGATGTCTTCGTCGGCCAGCATCCGGAGAAGGTCTGGAGCCGCACGTTCGGCGGTCAGCTGGTTTCGCAGGCGATCATGGCGGCGGGGCGGACGGTCGACGGCGACCGTCCGCTGCATGCCGTCAACGCACATTTCGTGCGTGGTGGCGATGTGAAGAAGCCGATCGAATACCGGGTCGATCGCCACCGCGATGGGCGCTCTCTGGCCAACCGCACGGTCACCGCAACCCAGGACGATCAGGAACTGTTCGTCATGCTGGCTGCGTTCCAGGATTGGGGCAAGGGGCTCGAGCACGCCCACGCCCAGCCGGAGGTGCCGGATCCGGAGACGCTGCCGCGCGTCGAGGAGAGCTTCGAAGGCTTGGAGGACAAGCTGGAGATGTTCGTCAAGGCGCCGCATCCGATCGATATGCGCTACACCAACGACCCGGCCTGGATCCTGAAGGGCACGGGGGAGCGGCTCAACCACAACCGCGTATGGATGCGCACCGACGGCAGGCTGCCCGATGATCCGCTGATTCACGTTGCGGCGCTCGGCTATTCGTCCGACACCACGGTGCTGGATTCGATTATCACCACCCACGGCCTGTCCTGGGGCCTGGACCGCATCGTGGCCGCGACGATCAACCATTCGATCTGGTTCCACCGCCCGTTCCGCTTCGACGACTGGGCGCTCTACGCCACCGAATCCCCGGTGGCCGCCGGTTCACGTGGCCTGGCGACCGGCCGATTCTTCTCGCGCAGCGGCGAATTGCTCGCCACCACCGTGCAGGAAGGCATCATCCGCCACTTCCCGTCCCGCGGATGAGCCTGGTGCCCATGTGTATCGCGGGGATTGACAACTGATTTCGCGGACACATGGGTAACCCCATGTATCGCCCATCGAACCAGCTTGCGATTGGTGTCGTTGTCAAGAACGAACGGAGCCGAGAGTTGTCGGCCCCATTGGTTCTCTGAACTGCGGATACGTCGAATGCCTTCCCAATTCGACATATGCGACTGACCAACAGCGTTGGTGTACGTGAGTGTCGTCGGCTGACGTCGATCATTAGATGGCGGGATTGATGACAACCAACGACGGTCAGCCAGCAAGCGCAGGGGCACGGGACAACCGTGCCCGGCCACCCGGTCGCTACACGCACGGCCCCGTCCACCTCGCGCGTTCGGGGTGGATGCGCCGCTGGTCGTTCCGGAATCACGGGAACCGGAACGGAAGCCGAATCGGGTGCTGGCGTCGCGCACGTTGATCCAGGTCAGTGGAGTTGGTATCGGGAGTCGATGATGCGGACAGTTCCGGATTTCGAGCGCATGACAATGGACTCGGTGGCGGCGGTGCCGTGGGTGTAGCGCACTCCGCGGAGGAGGTCGCCGTCGGTGACGCCCGTAGCCGCGAAGAACACGTTATCGCCTGCGACCAGGTCCTCTGTGGTGAGGATGCGGTCGAGGTCGTGTCCGGCGTCGAGGGCTTTGCGGCGTTCGGTGTCGCTGGTCGGGGCCAGGCGTGCTTGGATGGTGCCGCCCATGCAGCGGATCGCGGCTGCGGTGATGATGCCCTCGGGTGTGCCGCCGGTGCCGATCATCATGTCGGTGCCGGATCCCGGTCGACAAGCGGCAATCGCACCGGCGACGTCGCCGTCGGTGATGAGGCGAATCCTGGCGCCGGCTGCACGCACCTGGGAGATGAGGGTCTGGTGGCGTGGCCGGTCGAGAATGCAGATCGTCAGATCCGAGACCTTCGCGCCGCGCACCGCGGCCAACCGTCGAATGTTCTCGGCGACCGGTGCGGTGATGTCGACGACGTCTGCGGCGTCGGGCCCGACCACGAGCTTGTCCATGTAGAAGACGGCGGAGGGGTCGAACATGGCTTCGCGTTCGGCGACGGCGAGAACCGAGAGGGCATTGGGCATTCCTTTTGCCATCAGGGTGGTGCCCTCGACAGGGTCGACCGCGACATCGCACGCGGGGCCCGTCCCATCTCCGACGAACTCGCCGTTGAACAGCATTGGGGCCTTGTCTTTCTCACCTTCCCCGATCACGACGACGCCTCGCATCGAGACGGTGGAGACGAGTTGGCGCATCGCGTCGACCGCGGCTCCGTCGCCGCGTTCTTTGTCTCCGTGTCCGACCCAGCGGGCAGCGGCGAGGGCGCCAGCCTCGGTTACTCGGACCAATTCCATGGCGAGATTTCGGTCTGGGAGTAGTCCGGCGACAGCGGAGTCGGCGAGGGTCATGCTGGTTCCTTCGTGAGGGCGGGTACGAATATGCGCGATGGGTGGGGTGCCGTTTTTCGCCCGGCGTGGCAAACCGAAGTCGGGGAGGTTCGCCGGTTCCTCAGGATCGGGTGATCTGCGTTTTGATTCCTTCGCTGCGGCGAACCAGGTCGCGGGCCTTGTCGATGTCGGTGAGGGGTACGCGGGCTGTGACCAGCGCCTTGTATACACACCTCAGTGGTGTGTGCCGGTGTCGGTGCCGTTTTGCAGAGTGGCTGCGCGGGCGGCCAGGTTTCGGATTTCATGCCAATTGCCGGAGGCCAGTGCGGAGGGGGGTGTGAGCCAGGATCCGCCGACGCAGGCCACGTTCGGCAGCGCGAGATAGTCGGGTGCGGTGTCGGGGGTGATGCCGCCGGTGGGACAGAAACGGATGCCGGGGAGTGGGCCGTGTATGGAGCGTAGGGCGGATGGGCCGCCTGCGGATGTGGCGGGGAAGAATTTCATGTGGGTGAAGCCTCTGTCGAGGACAGCCATCGCCTCGGACACGGTGGCGACCCCGGGGAGACAGGCCAGCCCGCTGTCGGCCATAGCGTCCAAGAGACCGGGAGTGGTGCCGGGGCTGACCAGGAAGCGGGCACCGGCTGCCGTTGCGGTTTCGATCTGGTGTGGCGTGAGTATCGTCCCGGCGCCGACGGTCATATCGGGAACTTCCGCGGCGATGCGTTCGATCGCGGGAAGCGCCGCCGGAGAACGTAGTGTGACTTCGATGATGCCGATCCCGCCGGCCACCAGCGCGCGGGCCACCGGAACGGCGATGTCGGGGTCGTCGAGTACGACGACGGGAACAACGGGTGCGATCTCGAGCGGATTCATCGAACCTCCTGGTCTGGATTATGGCGAGCCGGGCTGCGGCGGCGGTCAGCGCGGGAGCGTCGGCGATGGTGAGGTCGGTCGCACCGTCATCGAGGTACCCGCGCACCGCTCGGATGGCGACGAAGCGGCGGCGGAAGACGGAGCCGTCATTTGCGGTGCTGCGGAATGGCTGTGCTCCCTGGTCCGGGGCAGGCAGGGGCGGGTTGTGGTCATCATGCTGCTCCGAAGACGGTGGCTCCCCGGTCGGCGGGGCCGACCGCGCTGCGGAAGACAGCGAACAGCTCGCGACCGGCACCGTGGGATTCGGCCGATGCGGCAGCCGTCGGCCGGGCAGCGAATTCGGCCGGGTCGGCGAGGACGTCCAGTCGGCCGTTGTCGGCGTCGAGGTCGATGATGTCGCCGTCGGCGATGCGGGCGAGGGGTCCTCCTGCTGCTGCCTCGGGGGTGAGATGCATTGCGGTGGGAACCTTTCCGGAGGCGCCGGACATGCGCCCGTCGGTGACGAGTGCGACGGCGAAGCCGCGGTCTTGCAGCACGCCCAGTGCCGGGGTCAGCTTGTGCAGTTCGGGCATGCCGTTCGCCCGAGGTCCCTGGAATCGCATGACTGCTACCAGGTCGCGGTGGAGTTCGCCGGCTCGGAAGGCCGCGAGGAATGCCTCTTGATCGTCGAAAACTCGTGCGGGAGCGCGTACTACACGGTGTTCGGGGCGGACCGAGGACACCTTTATCACGGCGTGGCCGAGCGATCCGGTGAGCATCCGCAGGCCGCCGTCGGGGGCGAACGGGTCGGTCGCCGACCGCAGCACGGTCCTGTCGCTGCTCTCGGACGGCCCTGTGCGCCAGGCGAGTTCGCCGTCACCGAGCATCGGCACGTCGCGGTAGTGCTCACCCAGGCCTGGACCGGCCACGGTGTCGACGTCGTCGTGGAGCAACCCGGCGTCCAGTAGTTCGCCGATCAGGTAGGACGTGCCGCCCGCGGCGTGGAAGGCGTTGATGTCCGCGGCGCCGTTGGGATAGATCCTGGTCAGCGTGGGCACCACTGCCGACAGATCGGCGAAATCGTCCCAGCGCAAGTCGATTCCGGCTGCGGCCGCGATCGCCACCAGGTGCATGGTGTGGTTGGTGGAGCCGCCGGTGGCAAGCAGCGCCACCACAGCGTTGACGATCGCACGCTCGGAGACGATTGCGCCGATCGGCGTCGCTCCGCCGCGCAGTGTGGTGAGTTCGACGATGCGCTGGCCGGCTGCGGCGGTCAGCGCCTGGCGCAGCGGTGTGCCCGGTGCGACGAAGCTGGCGCCGGGTAGGTGCAGACCCATCACCTCCATCAATAATTGATTGGAGTTGGCGGTGCCATAGAAGGTGCAGGTTCCCGGGCTGTGGTAGCTGGCAGCTTCCGCGGCCAGCAGCTCGGTCTGGCCCGCCCTGCCCTCGGCGTGCAGCTGCCGGACCCGGCTCTTGTCGGTGTTCGGCAGGCCGGAGGGCATTGGCCCGGCCGGCACCAGGATCACCGGCAGGTGGCCGAAGGCCAGCGCGCCGATCACCAGGCCGGGCACGATCTTGTCGCATACCCCGAGCAGCAGGGCGCCGTCGAACATGTCGTGTGCCAGCGCCACAGCGGTCGACATTGCGATCACGTCCCGGCTGAACAATGACAGCTCCATCCCGGCCCGGCCCTGTGTGATCCCGTCGCACATCGCTGGGACACCCCCGGCGAATTGAGCCACGCCCCCGGCGCCAGCGACCGCGGTGCGCAGTAGGTCGGGGTAGTCGTGGAAGGGCTGGTGCGCGGAGAGCAGATCGTTGTAGGACGACACGATCGCGATATCGGGGTGGGCTGAGCCGCGCAGCGCCAGTTTGTCCGCCGGGTTGCAGGCGGCGAAGCCGTGCGCGAAATTGCTGCACGCCAACGACATCCGGGTCGGGCCGGCGGAGGCTGCGCGCCGGATGCGATCGAGGTAGGCGCGGCGGGTGGCCGCGCTGCGGGCGGTGATGCGGGCGGTAACTTCGCGGACGACGGGGTGCGGGGTCACTGCTGGTTCTCCTCGTGCCAGGTGCGGCCGTCGCGTTCGATGAGCGCGGTCGCCGCGGCCGGTCCGCCGGTGCCGGCGGCGTAGCGGCGCGGCGGCTGGTCGGACTCGGCCCAGGCCGCCAGGATCGGTTCGACCCAGGTCCACGCCGCTTCGATCTCGTCACGGCGCATGAACAGGGTGGGGTTGCCGCGCATCACATCGCCCAGCAACCGTTCGTAGGCATCGGGCAACCGGTCGGCGAAGGCTTGGGCGAAGCTGAGGCTCAGCGGTACCTCCCGCAGCCGCAGCCCGCCCGGACCGGGCACCTTGGTGACCAGTCGCAGATGTACTCCCTCGTCGGGCTGCAGCCGCAGCACCAAACGGTTGGCGACGAGTTCGACATCATCGACCTCGGGGAACACCGAATGTGGCACGCCGCGCAACTGCACCACGATCTCGGCGGCGTGCCGGTCCAGCCGCTTGCCGGTGCGCAGGTAGAACGGCACCCCGGCCCAGCGCCAGTTCTGCACCTCGACCTTCAGCGCTGCGAAGGTCTCGGTGTCGCTGTGGCGTCCGTCGAGCTCATCGGTGTACCCGGGCACCGGGCAGTTGCCAACCAACCCGGCGGTGTACTGGCCGCGGACGGTGGCGCACGCCACCTCCGGGCCGCGCAGCGGCCGAAGCGCCTGCAGCACTTTGAGTTTTTCATCGCGCACCGCCTCCGGCTGTACCTGGGCGGGCGGTTCCATCGCGACCAGGCACAGCAGTTGCAGCAGGTGGTTCTGCACCATGTCCCGCAGCGCGCCGGCCCCGTCGTAGTAGCCGATCCGCCCGCCGACACCGAGGCTCTCGCTGACGGTGATCTGCACATGGTCGATCGAGCCGGAATGCCACAGCGGCTCGAACAGGGCATTGGCGAACCGGAGCACCAGCAGGTTCTGCACCGTCTCTTTGCCCAGATAGTGGTCGATGCGGAAGATCTGCTCCTCGGCGAACACCGTGCCCACCTCGTCGTTGATCCGCCGGGCAGAGGCCAGGTCGTGGCCGATCGGCTTCTCCAGCACCACTCGGGACCGCGCGGTGACCAGCCCGCTGCGGTGCAGACCGGAACTGATCGGCCCGAACAGGCTCGGTGCACACGCCAGATAGAACACCCGGGTTCGGCCCGGATCCGGCAACGCGACAGCCAGGTCGCGCCAGGCGTCGGCTTCCTCCACGTCGAGACCGACGTCGAGGGTGACGTGATGAAGGCGGCGCACGAACGACTCGACGGCACCGGCCGTGCGGGTACCGGCGGGCAGGAACTGGCCCAGGTCACCGGAGATCTTCACGCGGTATCCCACATCGTCCAGCCCGGCCCGGGAGACCGCGATGATGCGGGTGTCCTCGGTCAGCTGACCGTCGAGGTCGCGGAGGTAGAGCGCGGGCAGCAGCTTGCGCACGGCCAGGTCGCCGGTGCCGCCGAACACGACGATGTCACACGGTGGGATGCGAGCAGGGACCGTCAACACGAACTCCTTGGGTCGAGCGTTGTGAGCCAACGAACAGCACGCTAGAGACCCTTAGGGCTTATTGCAAGCAAACTTTAGTCTTTAAAAGACCTAACTTGCCCATAAGTCAACCTGAACAGGACGGATACTGTGCTTGTCGGAATACGATTGGTGCCGACCGGGGCGAGGAGGAACGCTGGTGGGTCGACCGATGGCAACGCCCGGGACCACGGCCGGGGACGTGCTCGGCCTCATCCGCGGTCACAAAGCGGTGACGCGAGCCGATATCCGCCGCGTGACCGGACTGTCCCGCACCGCAGTCACGCTGCGCGTGGAGCAGCTACTCGAACACGGACTGGTCGCGGAACGAGCAGAGGGCGGATCGACCGGTGGTCGCCCCCCGACCCGCCTGGCGTTCAACCCTGAATCGGGCACGGTGCTGGCCGCCTCCATCGGCGCCAGCCGAGCCCAGGTCGCGGCCTGCGATCTGGTCGGAACAGTGCTGACCGAATCGGAGTTCGCGGTGCCGTCGACCGGCGACGCCCAGGCAGTGTTCGGTATGGCGGCCGAGCACCTGCGACGGCTGATGGCAAAGCTGCCGCCGGAGCAATCCGTATACGGGTTGGGTGTGAGTGTGCCGAGCGCAGTCGATATCGCCACCGGGCACAGCCTGGCCGCCGGAACTGGGGTCGGCGAGGTCGCAGTCGCGGAGTTCTTTGTGGAGCAGTTCGCGGTCCCGGTGCGAGTCGACAGCGACGTCAACGTGCTGGCACTGGCCGAGCACAGGCGCCACCCCGAGGTCGACGACCTGCTGGTGCTCAAGACGTCCACCGGTATCGGAGCGGGCATCATCGCCGGTGGACGGCTGCAGCGGGGCGCCTGGGGCGCGGCAGGCGATATCGGGCACATCAAGCTCGGCGGCGGCGACGATCGGCCCTGCCGCTGCGGCGACCGCGGCTGCTTGGAGACCGAGGCGGCCGGGTGGGCGCTGCTGGGCCGGTTCACCGATCTCGGCCGACCGCTGTCCGGCCTGCCAGAACTGGCGGAGCTGGCACGGGGCGGTGACCCGGACGCGGTGCGGCTGGTGCGCGAGGCCGGTCGGCGCATCGGTGAGGTGCTGGCCGCCGCGGTCAACCTGCTCAACCCCGCCGTCGTCGTCGTGCGCGGCGATCTCTCGCACGCTTTCGAACCGATGGTGGCCGGCCTGCGGGAACGCATCTACCAGTACTCCTCGGCGCTGTCCACCAGCAACCTGCGCATCGAGCCCGGCGCCGACGACGCCCCCACCGGCATCCAGGCCTGCGCCGCCATGATCCTCGACCGCATCCTGGCCACGGACGCGATCAACGCACTGCTCGACGATGTGCGTCACTGACCGGCATCGGCACCCGTCGACCCGGGCCAGCGGATGGGAGTGGTAATGGCGACACCGGGCCGATATCCTGTGCATATTGTGGGGAGGCCGACCATGGATGCTCTGCAAGTACCGCATCTGAGAGCCACCGCAGACTTGGAACTCCGCCCGTGGTCGTTGTCTGCGGCAGACCTCGAGCTTGTCAGGGAAGCCTCTGCCGACGACCTGATTCCTATAACCACGATGCCGGCGACCTTCGCGCGCGAGGCCGCAACGCGGTTTGTCGAACGCCAGTGGCAACGAGCGACCGATCGAACCGGATACCCGATGGTGATCGCCCGGCAACGGGACAACAAACCACTGGGAAGTATCGACCTGTGGTTGAAGGACATCGACGAAGGCCGCGCATCGCTCGGCTACTGGGTGGTCCGCTCTGCCCGCGGCCATGGCGTCGCCGCGCATGCTCTGGCGGCAATGGCTACCTGGGCGCTGGAAGAGCTGCATATCCCACGGCTCCAGCTCTATGTGGAACCTTGGAACCGCGCTTCGATCCGCACTGCGGAAAGAGCCGGTTTCGAATGCGAAGGGCTCCTCAGATCGTGGCAGAAGGTCGGCAATCGACGCCGCGACATGTTCATGTACGCGCGCCTGGCAACGGGAACCCTCGCCGAGGCGGATCAGGTTTGCACCGGTTAGACCTCAATGACCGGTTGCCGGCGGTCGCGGGTGACCGTGAACCGATATCACTGCTGGCACAGTGTTCGATAGGCCCCGGCGGTGCCGGGGTTGGTCGACCCTCACGGCCTCGCTTGTAAAATTAGTTAAAATCAGTCGAGACTATGCTTGATCTGCGTTTGTACGCACAGCCAGTGGATAAATCCGCTCGAAAACATCTGATGAATCGCTCACCCTCTCTATGAGAGGACCGTCCGATGGGTTTTGCAGAGATGCGCCGATTCCGGCGTGATCCGTTGGGTTTCCTCGAGAATCTGCGCCGGACCAGCCCGGTAGAGGTGTTCGGGCTGCCGTGGGGCGGGTGGTGTGTCGGCGATACGGGTCTGGCGCTGACGGTGTTGAGTGACCGCGCTTTCAATGCGGGGAAGTCCGGGTTCTTCGGTTCTATGCTGCCTTCGCGGTCTGCTCAGGTCGATTTCGGCCGCGCGGTGCGCGCGATTCTGCGGACGTATACCCCCGAGTATCGCGAGTCCCTGGCGGCGGCGGTCATCGAAATGCCCTCCGTCACCCGCTGGCCCGCAGCGGGGGTCGAGCTGGTGTATCGGTGCACCGCGGACGTGTTGCTGCACCCCGATGGTTCTCCCGAGTTGCGGCAGTTACTGGAGCGAAATGCACGCGTGGGCGCGCTTCGCCCGGCCCGAATGGCGCAGCGGGCGCGGGCGCAGCTGTTGCGCGCCAAGCTGTCCACCGTGCTGAACGCGCAGATCCGGGACCGGCGCAGCGCCACCGGCCGCACTGCCGAAGCCGAACCACGGGATCTGCTCGATGCTGTGATCGGTGCCTGTCCCGACGGCGTCGCCGATACAACGGTGGCGCAGTTGTATGTGCTGATGTTCCGGTCCATTGTGGGACCGCTGGGCTACTCGCTCGCGTGGTCGGTGCTGCTGGGCAGTCTCCACTCTCCCGGCTCACCATGGCCTTGGCCCGTCGACTGGGTGGTCCGTGAGGCCCTGCGGCACCGGCCGGTCTCCTGGATGGTCAGCCGTCCCGTCCCCTATCCCGCCGAGTTCGGGGGGATCGCCTTCCAGACCGGCGACCTGCTGTCCGTCAGCCCCTATCTGCTCCATCACGACAACGAACACTGGACCAGGCCAGAGGCATTCCAACCCGACCGCTGGATTCGACCGAGCGAACACGGCCCATTTGTGCCCTTCAGTTCCGGCCCCTTCACCTGCGCCGGCGCCGCGGTCGCCCACGATCTGGTCACCGATGCAGCCACCACCCTCATCGAGAACACCTCTCTGCGCGTCATCGGCGGCGGTGATACCCGCCCGATCGTGACCAATGCCGCGACCCCCAGGCCGTTCACCCTGCGGCGCACCCCCACAAGCCCTGTCCGCGCCCGACCGAGCCCCAGGAAGGAGGTGACATCATGATCAAGGCATTGCGGTTCATCATCACCAACAAGCCGACCCGTACCTGGGACCCCGCTCAATACGGATGATTCTGCTACCGGCTGGATGGCTCGACCAACGCCAACCAGCCCTCGGTCATCGGGTGGCGCCCCCGATGACATCGCGTTTCCACCGGGGTCTTTGGAGTGGATGAAGCGTCCCGAGATCCCCAACCTGTACGGCGGGGATTCGGGGAACACCATCGTGGTGGGACAAGATCGTCGACTACGTCGAGGGCGAGGTGTGGCCCAACGCCAAAACCGACATCGCGTATCGAGCGGTTTTCAGCTGCTCGCAGCCGTGAAGGCTGAGCTGGGTACCTGGTCGCCGATGGCCTCGGCGCGGGCGCCATGCCGAGCACCTCCCCGCACGGCCCGAGGAATTCGGTCAGCCCACGATCGGCACGCAGGTCGTCCAAGTCGAGGATCCGCTCGGCCTCGGTGACAGCGAGCCGCAGGCAGGCCAGCGCGTCGGCACCGCGTGCCGTCGGAGTCACGGCAATGGCCAGGCAATATTTCGTCGCGTAATCGATCACCGCGCAGATCCGCCAGATGCCGCCACCGCTGGTTTCGAATTCGCTGAAATCGGTTTGCCGGACTCGATCGCGTTGTGTCGGTGGATCGTGGAACACCTTGCGCCGCAGCATCGCCCACGACTTAACGGTCCGCCCGATAGCCCTGCGGCAGCAACAGTCCCCGCCGCCGCAGAGCTCCTTGCACCGTCGAAGTCGAGACCTCGTGACCGTCGGCGCGCATCAACGCCGCGATCTTGCGATGCACCCACGCAGGCCATTCCTCGGCGTATTTCGCCGCGATCGGTTCGAACCGGTCGACCTTCGGCGCGGGCCATGGACCGCAGTTTTGCCATCGCGTGGGCGTCGACCCCTTGCGGTTGGCCTTGTCGTAGGTTCGTGCCCTGGGCAGGAATGGACGACTGGGCCCTTCAAGTCGAAATGCTTGAAACACCCCATGTGGTTCGCGCGATGAGACGATTATGTTGCCGGGGCGGCTGTGGAAGAAGCTGACATGATCGACGGAATGGGCGTTGCCACTTACGTGGCCGCTGCGTTGGGGGCGACAGGCGGACGGGCCGTGGACCGATCGCTGGATCAAGGGTTGACCGCTCTCACCGGCACGGTCACACGCAGGCTAGGACGGCGCGCACTCGACGACCTCGACCGGAATCCGCACAGCATGGCCGCACGCCGCCAGCTCGCCGATCAGATCGAACGCACGGCATCCGCCGACGCGGAATTCGCCCGCGAACTCGCGGCCTTGCAAGCCACGCTCGACAGACTGAACGGCGCAACCGTGATCAACACCGCGACTCACGGTAGCCGAATCGTCACCGGCAGCAAAGGCATCACGGCCGGGGGCAGCATTCACAACACCACATACGACGTAGCATCGGATGAAGATCTGTCCCGAGCTCCGATCTGGACCAAGACACTGTTGTGGATCGGCTTGGTGTTCGTCGGTATCGGCTTCGCCGGCGGTCTGATCGGCGTGTCCCAAGGCGGGTCGGTGTCAGAGCAGTTCAACTTGCTGCCGTTCTTCCTCATCGGCGGTGTCCTCATGACCTTCGCCGAGCTCGGCGCGAGAACGTCGACACCTAGACGCCGCCGGTAGGCCGGAAGCGTCCGGAGTCTGCCTGCGCCGCTGCGGGCCGAGCAGAGCATCGCGCGACGAGTGAGATCCGCAGTGGGAAAGTTCGAAACGCCGCATGCGGTTCGTTCGATGAGATGATTGTGTTGCTGGGGCGGCTTGGGAGGAGGCTGACATGATCGACGGAATGGTCGTTGCGGCATATGTGGCTGCGGCGCTGGGGGCAGCCGGTGGACGGCTCGTGGACCGGTCACTGGATCAAGGACTGACCGCCCTCACCGGCGCAGTCACACGCAGACTGGGACGACGCGCGCTCGACGACCTCGACCGAAATCCGAACAGCATGGCAGCACGCCGTCAACTTGCCGACGCTATCGAACGCGCGGCATCCACCGACGCGGAATTCGCCCGCGAAATCGCCCAACTCCGAGACAGACTCGACCGGAATAACGGCCCGACCATCATCAACACCGCCACCCACGGCAGCCGAATCGTCACCGGCGGAGATGGCCTGACTGCTGGTGACGACGTCTATAACACCACCTACGATTCCCCGGCTCCGGGCGATCTGTCACGGGCACCTCTCTGGAGCAGAGTCCTGATCTGGATCGGCACGACAATCGGAGTGATCGGCTGGGCGATCGCCGCGATCGCGATTGCCCAGCACACGCCAGGGCACATGAACGATGCCACAAACGGATTCGTGGTCTTCATGATCGGAATCGGCATCGCGCTGGTGGGGCAATACGGCGCCAGCACGTCGAGGCCTCGACGGCGGCGGTGACGCTGAGGGTTCGAGCGGACGGTGCTGCGTGCCGTTAAGGCCCGGGTAGGCGGAAACGTTCGCGCTCGGTTTCGAAGTCGAAGCTGTCGCGGCGCTGCACCCGGATGGTGCGCGGGATCTCCAGATCCGTTGGGCAGCTTGCGGTTTCCAGCATCAGTCGCTTTTCCAGCGCGGCCAGGCTCGGTGCGGTCAGATCGCGCGGGGCACCGACCAGGCTCAATGCGATCTCATAGGTGCGCCTGGCACCGGGCTCCTGGCCGGGATGGTCTACCCGCCACTGGGTTTCGAGCAGGATGTGCTCGGGCGCGTCGGGCTCGACGGGGAGGGTGAAGCGCCATGCGAAGACATCGCGGTCCTGGAGGTGGTCGTCCACCACCTCGCGTACCGAGTCGACGACGCGATCGAGGGTTTCCGGTGTGACATAAACATGGAGCGAGGCATCCGAAATCCGTTTCGGCATGTCTGATTCCTGTCGTGTGTCGAACCATCAACGGCGGAAACTATCCGTGAAAGCGGGCGCGTGCGCGCAGGGGGAGTCTAATCCCTCTGGGTATCAGTTGGACACTGCGCCCTGCGTGTCACCTGATCCGCTGGGCGGCAAGGAAGGCTGCCAGCGGTGCGGGCGCCGACCCGGGTTGCACGACGAGGCCGCCGCGCTCGTCTTCGACCGGCCTGGCCTGTTCGTGCGGCGCCAACGCCAGCAGCAGCGGCACCAGCGCCTCGGCGATCTGGTCACCCACTTGGCAGAACGCGGCTTCGGACAGGCCGACCGGATCGGCGATGTTCTCCCGGCCGACCAGCGCGAGATCGTGGCGGGCCTGGTGCATATCCGCGATCGTCTGCGCCCCGGTCACCTTGGCGATGCGATGGGCCTCCAGCAGCGTGAAGGTCCGTGACCCCGCGCCGAAGCCCATCCCCGCCGCCTGATCCCGGATCTGTTCGGTCATGGCGAGTACCAGGTCCGCGCGGTCGATCAGCTCCGGCTTGAGCTTGCGCGCCCGGAAATTGTCGGCGTTGGCCCCCAGTCCCTCGATGGCGCGCGCTGCGAGCGGTTCCACCGGAAATCCCACCAGCGCACGGGTTCCCGCGCTCTCGGCGGTGAGCCCGGGCAGATCGTATTCGACCGCTACGGCGCGGGTGAGCCGCTCGGCGATCACCGAACGACAGACATTGCCGTTGCAGACGAACAGGACGTGCATGCCGATACGGTAAGCCGCTCCAGCGCCGACCAGAAGGCCGTCGACATCGAATCACACCCCGACGAGCACATATTCATCTGCTGGTCAATTGCCGTACACGAATTACGCCCCGGTATTCAGAGAGACGCTCGATACGCGTTGCCGGTAGTCGGCCGATCGGTAATCGAGGTCTGGGCGTCCTGCTGAAGTTACCCCGGCACAACCGATTTCAACCATCACGGTATCGCCACGTTTGGGAACCGATTCGACCCGACTCAGTCGGACTCCTCGGAGTAGTAAGTGGATTCGGCGACCACCGGCGCCACCTTGGCGTCTTCATTGTTCACCCGCCCCCGGGTCGAGAACATCCGGCCGCGCGAGGCCACGACGGGCGCGAATCGCGGCAGTCCCGAGGTCACCGTCATATCGTCGTACATCGCGTCGATGCCGCCGCGCATGAAGTAGGCCTCGTGCCAGAACCCGGTCCCGCCCGAGTCGCGCAGGAACTTCTGCCACCAATCCCGGTGCGGCGCAGAACGCGTCCAGCGTTCCAGCGAATCCAGGTCGCGCCAATACTGCCGCGCCCCCCAATGCGGCGGGAACAGCGACCAGATCACGTCCTCGTGCGATAACAGCCCGTCCGGGCGATCCTCGTGGGACCGATAGAGTTTCGGGCCGAGGCCGAGCAATCGCAGCATCCCGCGCGGCTTGCGCACCCTCATCCCGAGATAGATGACGACCAGATCCGGATACCCGGACAGGTCGACGGTGGTCCTGTTCACCCGCATGTCGCAACCTCCGCAACCAGGGTGCCTACCGGCAACCCTCTGCAGGAACAACGACCGAGGCGAACGTTCAGTTCGACGACCACCGGGTAGCGACCCTGACCGCCGCCAAACAGAACGGTCCATGCTCATAAGAAGCATGGACCGTTCGCGGGTTGGTGCCGATTGTGGGACTCGAACCCACACGTCCTTTCGGACAACGGTTTTTGAGACCGTCGCGTCTGCCAGTTCCGCCAAATCGGCGCACGATGGGAAGCATAGCGGGTGACTGTCGAAAATCACGAATGGGCTGGCTCGAGAGTGATCGTCGCCCCGTTTGCGCAGGGTATATGGGTTGTATGCGGAACTGAAAGGTAGTCTTTACAGCACTCGATAGCGACGGTGGGTCGATGGACCGGTACATGGACCACGGCCACCTTTTCGCGTGTCGGGGACACGGCATCGGAACCAGAGGGGTCTACCTATGAGCAACACAGCAGGGGGCGCCGGCACGAAGCGGGACGCCGGGGCGAAGCGGGTCGTCGTCGCGGAGGACGAGGCGCTCATCCGTATGGATCTGGTGGAGATGCTGACCGAAGAGGGCTATCAGGTTGTCGGTGAGGCGGGCGACGGCCAGCAGGCGGTCGATCTGGCGGTGGAGCACCGGCCGGATCTGGTCATCATGGATGTGAAGATGCCGCGCCGCGACGGTATCGACGCGGCGGCCGAGATCGCGTCGAAACGTGTTGCGCCGGTGGTGATTCTGACCGCGTTCAGTCAGCGCGACCTGGTCGAGCGGGCGCGCGACGCCGGTGCGATGGCCTATCTGGTGAAACCGTTCACGAAGTCGGATCTGGTGCCCGCCATCGAACTGGCGGCCAGTCGCTTCCACGAGATCACCGCGCTGGAGAGCGAGGTCGCCAATCTGGCCGAACGCCTCGAGACGCGCAAGCTGGTCGAGCGGGCCAAGGGCGTGCTCATGCAGACCCAGGGATTGTCAGAGCCGCAGGCGTTCAAGTGGATTCAGCGCACGGCGATGGATCGCCGCACTACCATGAAGGCGGTAGCCGAGGTGGTGCTGGAAAATCTGGCACCGAAGTAGGCCGGTCCGTGCGCCCCGGCCGATGAAGGCCGGAAATTTTACTTTCCGGAAACCGGATCGCGATGAAAAATTCGAAACGATGTCAATCGGATGACCCGAATGTGATGCGCAGCTAACGTACCAACGCTATGTTCTGACCGGGCTGACGTGGTCGGCCTCCTCGGAGAGAGCCCGGGGGAGCACAGGACGTAGAGGTGAAACGTGCTTAGTTCGACATGGCGCAGTCGTTCGATGCGGGGTGCATTGGCCATCGGAGCCGCCGCCGCGCTCGTGCTGACGGGGTGCAGCGATAAATCGACCGACAGCGGCTCGGGCGGCACCTCCGGTGCTGGCGGCGCCGGTGGTTTGAAGATCCAGCCGGTCATGCAGATCGACGCCAACGGCAAGCAGGTGCCCAAGTCGGACAGCGCCGCTGCCACCGACCCGGCCGGTGATGGCAAGGCCACCTGCCCGGCGGGCACTTCGATCGCCATGGCGGGCGCGCTGACCGGCCCGGACGCGGCCCTCGGCATCAACATTGTCGATGGCGTCAAGCTCGCGCTGGACAAGCACAACAAGGCCAACCCGGGCTGCAAGATCGAACTCAAGCAGTTCGACACCGAGGGCGACCCGCAGAAGGCCACTCAGGTCATCCCGCAGATCGTCAGCGACAAGTCGGTCATCGGTCTGGTCGGTCCGGCGTTCTCTGGTGAGACCAAGGCGACCGGCAAGATCCTCAGCGACGCGGGCCTGGTCTCCACGACCGCCTCGGCCACCAACGAGACGCTGACCCAGAACGGCTGGACCAGCTTCTTCCGCGGTCTGGCCAATGACGGTGTACAGGGTCCGTCGGTTGGTAAGTACCTGGTCAACACCGCGGGCTACAAGAAGGTCTGCGTCATCCAGGACAACACCGACTACGGCACCGGTCTGGCCAAGTCGATCATCGAGGGCCTCGGCTCCGCGAACGACGCGTCCTGCAACGCCAGCATCAAGAAGGGCGATAAGGACTTCTCCGCCACGGTCACCAAGATCGCGAGCGCGGCGCCCGACGCCGTCTTCTACTCCGGCTACTACTCCGAGGGCGCGCCCCTGGCCCAGCAGCTGAAGTCCGGTGGCGTCAAAGCGGTCTTCGTCTCCGCCGACGGCACCAATGACCCGCAGTTCGTCGCGCAGGCCGGCAGCTCGTCCAAGGGCGCGGTGCTGTCGTGCCCGTGCGGTCCGGCGCCGGACAAGTTCGCCGCGGACTACAAGGCCCTCAATGGTGCGGAGCCGGGTGTGTACTCGGTCGAGGGATACGACCTGACCACGATCCTGGCCAAGGGCATCGACGGCGGTAAGCTCACCCGTCCCGACCTGCTGGAATACGTGCGGTCCTACGACGGCAACGGTCTGGCGCGTCAGTACAAGTGGAATCCGACCGGCGAATTGTCCAACGCGCTGATCTGGATCTACGAGGTCAAGTAGCCCCACAACCTGGACAGCGGCACGTGCGGGGGTCGTGATCCCCGCACGTGCCGCTGTCCGGTGGGCGAATGAAGTGTGAGGGCACAAGACGAATGAAATCAACGGCATTGGCTGGCGCTGTACAACTCGCCAGCGGATCGATCGACTTCAACTACCACGGGGTGATCGATAACTTCTGGCGGCTGACCGTCGACGGGGTGACCTACGGCTCTATCTATGCCTTGGTCGCCGTGGGCTATACCCTGGTCTACGGTGTATTGCGGCTGATCAATTTCGCCCATTCGGAAATATTCATGCTCGGCATGTTCGGTCAATTGATCGGGCTCATGCTCTTCGGTTTCGTGGCGAATCCCGACGTGTACACCCAGGGCATCGTCCTGACCGTCACCTATCTCGCGCTCGCGATGATCATCGGCATGCTGGTATCCGGTGGTGCCGCAGTCGGATTGGAGCGCGTGGCCTATCGGCCGTTGCGCAAACGCGGGGCCAAACCGCTCAGCTTCCTGATCACCGCGATCGGCATGTCGTTCGTGATCCAGGAATTCGTGCACTTCATCCTGCCGAAGATCAATCCCAAACTCGGCGGCACCAATGCACAGCAGCCGATCAAACTGGTCGAGCCGAGCGTGCAGTTCAGCTTCTTCGGCGCCGACATCGACAACATCAAGGTGCTCATCGTGCTGGCCGCGATCGCGCTGGCGATCGTGACCGAGGTGTTGATCAACCGGACCAAATTCGGGCGCGGTATTCGCGCCGTCGCGCAGGACCCCGATACCGCGACGCTGATGGGCGTTTCGCGGGAGCGGGTCATCATGCTGACATTCTTCATCGGCGGCGTGCTCGCGGGTGCGGCCGCACTGCTGTACGCGATCAAGATTCCGCAGGGCATCATCTACTCCGGCGGATTCATCCTCGGCATCAAGGCATTCAGCGCCGCGGTGCTCGGCGGCATCGGCAATCTGCGCGGTGCGCTGCTCGGCGGCATCCTGCTCGGTGTGGTGGAACAGTACGGCCAATCGCTGCTCGGCTCGGAATGGCGCGATGTCGTCGCCTTCGTCGTGCTGGTGCTGGTGCTGATGGTGCGCCCGACCGGCATCCTCGGTGAGAGCCTCGGGAGGGCCCGCGCATGACCGACCTGACCAAGACACCCGATGCGCCGTCGCCCGAGACGCCGCAGGCAGCAGCTCCGAGACGTGGTGTCGGCGATGCGATTCGGACCTGGTGGGACGGCCTGAGCCGCCCCGCGCAATGGGGCGTCGGCGTGCCGATCCTCATTCTGCTCGCACTGCTTCCGCTGTTCCCGCCGCCGCTGCTGGATACGCCCGGCTATAACTTCGGCCTGGTCATGGCGCAGGTCGCGATGTACGCGCTGATCGCCATCGGCCTGAATGTCGTTGTCGGACAGGCGGGTCTGCTCGACCTCGGCTACGTCGGCTTCTACGCCATCGGCGCCTATACCGTCGGCCTGCTCACCAGTCCCAACAGTCCGTGGAATCAGACCGATGGCGGCTGGCTGAATCCGACCTGGGCCTGGATGGCCTGTCTGCCGATCGCGGTCGCGGTGACGGCCATCTCCGGCATCATCCTCGGCACCCCGACGCTGCGGCTGCGCGGTGACTATCTGGCGATCGTCACCCTCGGCTTCGGTGAGATCGTCCGGTTGCTCGCCGACAATCTCTCCGACATCACCAACGGCAGCCTGGGTCTGTCCGGTGTCGCCTTCCCACACGTCGGCGAATCCGACAGCAAGCCGGAGGGTGTTTTCTCCGGCGGTAACAGCGGCAATGCCGATAGCGCGAATCTGCTGGACCGGGCCAGCTATGGCACCTGGTGGTACTGGTTCGCCATGGTGTTGGTGATCATCGTGCTGCTCATCGTCGGAAATCTGGAACGCAGCCGGGTCGGCCGCGCCTGGGTGGCCATCCGCGAGGACGAGGACGCCGCGGAGATCATGGGCGTGCCGACCTTCAAGTTCAAGCTGTGGGCCTTTTTGATCGGCGCCGCCGTCGGCGGCATGTCCGGTGCGATCTACGCCGGTCAGGTCCAGTTCATCAATCCGACCGGGTTCAACATCATCAACTCGATGCTGTTCCTGTGCGCCGTCGTCATCGGTGGTCAGGGCAATAAGCTCGGCGTCATCTTCGGCGCGTTCATCATTGCCTATCTGCCCGCGCGGCTGCAGTCGGTGAAGTTGGTGAGCAATGAGTCCACCGGGTACATCCTGTTGGCGATCGATGTGCTGGTCTTCGTCGGGTTGGTCGTCGTCTGGAAGTACAAGAGCGACGATATGAGCCCATGGCCGCGGCGCGGCTGTATCACGGGCATGGTGGTCACCGGCGTCATGGGCGCGCTGTTGCTCGGCAGCGTATTGCTGTTCCGGGTCGGCGGCGCCCAGTCCCTCGGCGACCTCAAATACATGTACTTCGGAATTACCTTGGTGGTCATGATGATTCTGCGGCCACAGGGTCTGTTCCCGGTGCGGCAGAAGCTGCTCACCTTCGGTAGGCAGGTGTATCAGGCCGTGCGCAAACCGGCCGAGCGTGAATTGATCGGAGCGCGACAATGACCGGGCCCGGAGCGGGTGACGCCCTGTTCGACAATGAGGATATGGCGGCCGGCTATGCGGCTCCGCCGGAGGTCGAGAGCGCGGGCGAGGTCGATGTCACCGCCGTGATCCCGGTGCTCGCCGATGCCGAGGTCGTCGCGGATGTGGTTGCGCCACACCGCGAAATCGAAACCGCGGTGGGTGCGCCGCTGCTGCGCACCGATGAGCTCACGGTGAAGTTCGGCGGTCTGACCGCCTTGGACAAGGTCAGCTTCGAGATCCGCCGCGGCGAAATTCTCGGACTGATCGGACCCAATGGCGCGGGCAAGACGACCTGCTTCAACGCCATTACCGGTGTCTACAAACCGGCCTCGGGTCTGGTGTATTTCGACGGCAAACCGCTGACGAAGACCAAGCGCAACGAGATCACCCGGCTCGGTATCGCCCGCACCTTCCAGAATGTGCGGCTCTTCGGTGAGATGACCGCGCTGGAGAATGTGGTGGTCGGCACCGACGCCAGGCACAAGACCTCGGTGCCCGGTGCCATCTTCCGCACTCCGCGCCATCGCAGCGAGGAGAAGGACGCGATCGAGCGCGGCATGGCCCTGCTCGAATTCGTCGGCATCGCACCGCGCGCGGTGGAGAAGGCGCGCAATCTGTCCTATGGCGATCAGCGCCGACTGGAGATCGCCCGCGCGCTGGCCACCGAGCCGAAACTGCTCTGCCTGGACGAACCCGCGGCCGGGTTCAATCCGAGCGAGAAGTCGGCACTGATGGATCTGATCCGCAAGATCCGTGACGACGGGTTCACTGTGCTGCTGATCGAGCACGATATGCGCCTGGTCATGGGTGTCACGGATCGAATCGTGGTGCTGGAGTTCGGTCGAAAGATCGCCGATGGGCTGCCCGCGCAGATCCGCGACAACCCGGATGTGATCGCGGCGTATCTCGGTGTTCCCGACACCGAGGCCGCGGCGGCCGAGAAGGTCACCGCCACAACCGAAGTGGTCGAACCGGAACCGCCCGCCGCCGAACCGGCCGCGCCCGTCGCGCCCGCGGCCCGTGACTTCAGCCAGGCACCGCCGCTGCTCGAGGTCGACGATATGGTGGTCAACTACGGCAGAATCCAAGCGCTGCACGGGGTTTCGCTGCGGGTGGCGGAGGGTGAGCTGGTCACGCTGCTCGGTGCGAACGGTGCGGGCAAGACCACCACCATGCGTGCGCTGTCGGGCCTGCTGCCGCTCACCCGCGGCAAGATCAAGTTCGAGGGCCGCGATATCACCCAGATGAAGGCGCACGAGCGGGTCACCCACGGGTTGATCCAGGCACCGGAGGGCCGGGGTGTCTTCCCCGGTATGACGGTCCAGGAGAACCTCGATATGGGTTGCTACGGAAGGGCTTTCAAGCAGAAGGCGGAGTACGGTCAAACGCTGGAGTGGGTCTTCGAACTGTTCCCGCGGCTGTCGGAGCGGCGCAAGCAGGTCGGCGGCACGCTCTCCGGCGGTGAGCAGCAGATGCTGGCCATCGGCCGCTCGCTCATGGCCCGCCCGCGCCTGCTGCTGCTCGATGAACCGTCGATGGGCCTGGCGCCCATGGTGATTCAGCAGATCTTCCGGATCATCAGCGAGATCAACCAGCAGGGCACCACCGTACTGCTGGTGGAGCAGAACGCCCAGCAGGCGCTGACCCGTAGCGATCGCGCCTACATTCTGGAGACCGGTGAGGTCACCAAGAGCGGTATCGGCGGGGATCTGCTCACCGATCCCGCGGTGAAGTCGGCCTATCTGGGCGTGGGATAAGAGTCGGCGACAAGTCGGGCCCGTCCATGGGCGCCTCGAGGCATGATGGCGAGCATGGACGGGCACGACGAACTCACGAATCTGGCCGACCGATACTGGGACAGCGTGCTGGCGGCCGCGCCGAGCACGGCTACCCTGCTCGGCGACCACCGCTTCGATGATCGCATCGAGGACCTGTCGCCCGAGGCTCAGCAGCAGCTGCTGGCGACCTTGGGCGAACTGCGCGATCAGGTCGTCGGCCTCGATGCCGACGCGCTGAGCGGCGACGACCGGGTCACCCGTAGTCTGTTGCGCACCGAATTGGATACGGCCATCGACAATTTGGCGTGGCGGCCGACCGAACTGGCCTCGGATCAGATGGACGGCGTGCACGCCGGAATGCTCATGATGGCCACCCAGACCAAGGCGCCGCAGCCGGAAAACGCACTCGCCCTGGTGCAGCGGCATCGTCAATTCGGCGCGCTGTTCGACCAGGCGGTCCAGCAGTTCCGCAACGGCCTGGCCGCGGGTCGCGCACCCGCGCGCATCACCATCGAGCGCGCACTCAACCAGCTCGACGGCTACCTCGGCTCCGATCTCGCCACCGATCCGTTCACCACCTTCGCCGGACCGTCGGATTGGGACTGGGAGGCGGCCTGGCGCGCCGAACTCACCGAGGTCGCCCGCGATGTGATTCGCCCTGCCTTCCAACGCTATCGGGACGTACTGGCCGACGAACTGCGTCCGGCCGCGCGTCCCGACGACAAATGCGGCCTGTGCTGGCTCGGCGCCGACGGCGAGGATATCTACCGGCGGCAGTTGCGCCGCCACACCACCCTGCCCGACCTCGGTGCGCAGGAGATCCACGAACTCGGCATATCCGAATTGGCGGCGCTGCGTGAGGAATACGCCGCCGTGGGCACCCGGCTGTTCGCCACCGCCGATACCACCGAGATCTTCACCCGGCTGCGCCAGGATCCGGAACTGCGTTACGGCAGCGGCGAAGAGATCATGGCCGATGCGCGACGCGCCCTCGGTGCGGCGGTCGCGGAGATGGGCAACTGGTTCGGTCGCCTGCCCAAGGAAACCTGCGATATCGTCGCGGTGCCGGACTTCCTGGCCGCGGATGCGCCCGCGGCGTACTATTTTCCGCCCGCGGCGGACGGCTCCCGGCCCGGCACCTACTTCGTCAACCAGCACGAACCCACCGGCCGCAGCCGCTACGAGACGGCCGCGGTGGCCTACCACGAGGCGATTCCGGGACATCATCTGCAGCTCACCATCGCCAATGAGCTCGATCACCTGCCGCGCTTCCAACGCCAGTCGTTCGCCAATACCGCTTTCGTCGAAGGCTGGGCGCTCTACACCGAACGCCTGGCCGACGAAATGGGCTTGTACGCCGACGATTTGGATCGCGTCGGAATGCTCGCGGCGGACTCGTGGCGCTCGTGCCGACTCGTCGTCGACACCGGCATCCACGCCAAGGGCTGGAGCCGTCAGCAGGCCATCGACTTCATGGTCGCCAACGCGCCGGTCGGGCTGGCCGAGATCGAGGTCGAGGTCGACCGCTACATCGCGATTCCGGGGCAGGCCGTTGCGTACAAGGTCGGCCAGCTCGAGATTCGCGCTCAGCGCCGCCGGGCCGCCGAGCGGCTCGGCGCTGCCTTCGATATCAAGGCATTCCACGATGTGGTGCTCGGCGCCGGGTCGGTCAGCCTGCCGGTGCTGCGTGAACTTGTGGCCACACTGTGACCCGCTGACCCCGTCTCCGAGTTGCGGGTGGGGTCGGGCGGGGTTCCAATGAATGTGCGGTGATCGAGCTCCACAGGGGGATCATGAACAGCACGTTCAGCTCTCGGCTCGGTCCGTTGCGCGGTCGGCGGCTGGTGCTCGCCGGGGTGGCATTCGGCGTGGTCGGCGCGCTGGCGGCGGTGACGCTGTTCGTGGTGAACGGACAGTCCGCTGATGCCCGTGAAATGCGTACGGCGCGGGTGATCTCTGAGAATTCGATGATGCCGGGATTCGCCGGTGCGCTACCCGAATCGGCGAATCCGGTCGGAAACGCCGCGCCGCCGGTCGCCGCCGCGCCCTTGGCCGGGGCGGCACCGGCCGGGTTGCCGGTGGCATCGAGTCGCCCGGTGCAGGCGCTGGCCGACCATCCGCTCTTCGCCCAGCATGCGGGCCTCGGCAGGGTCGATTGCAAATTGCCTGCCTGGCGCGACGATCCGGAGGCGGCGCGGGCGTTCTATCGGGCCGCGATCGCCTGCCTCGACGCATCCTGGGAACCGACACTGCGCGGGGCCGGACTGCCGTTCCATCCGCCGCGGCTACTCGCCCCCGCGGAGTCCCGTGAGGTCACCAGCCAGTGTGTGCAGCGGCTGCGCAATGGCCCGACGACCTTCTACTGCGCCCTCGACGAAACGCTGGTCCTGCCGTACGACGGGATGCGCCCGCTGGCCAGTGGCTCCCGCCGCGGTGCCCAATTGGCCGTACTGACCACCGAATACGGACACCACGTGCAGAACCTGATCGGCGTCATGCAGGCCTACACCGAAAAACGTTCGACCCTCGGCAAGGACAGCACCGCGGGCCAGGAGCAGAGCCGTCGCATGGAACTGCAGGCCCGCTGCTTCTCCGGCATGTTCCTCGGCACCAACTACGGCCGCGCCGATATCGACGAACAAACCTGGAACGAGGCATCCCATACCGTCCGCAGCACCGGCGAGGCCGGCAATCCGCGCATGCAGGGCACCGAGGAAAACGTGTGGGGCTGGTGGAAATGGGGCTCCGACAAGGGCGACACCTGGGAGTGCAACACCTGGTACAGCTCCCCGGCCCACGTCGAATAGCCGCGCAGCCGAGCGGCGCAGAAGCTACTGCGCTACGGGTCGATTCTCGGTCAGTACCTCGAGCACGGCCGCGGTATCCAGATAGAACGGCCGGATCTCGGTGATCAGGCCGTCTCGGAAGGTCATCAGCTGCATAACCGAGGTCGCCAGCGTCCGGCCGGTCGCGCGGGCCAGCAGTCGGCCGCGGTTGTAGATGACCACCGTCTCGCCGTCGACCACGAACCGCTGCTCGATGAATTCCAACGAGCCCCAGGTCCGGCTCATGGCCGCCATGAATTTCTCGATGCCATCGGGGCCGTGCCATTCGCCGCCGTAGGGCAGGTGCTCGGCCTGGTACATGACGACATCGGGAGCCAGGCAGGCGGCCATGGCATCGAAGTTCGCGCCCTCGGTGATGTAGGCGGCTTCGGCGGCGAAGAACTGCTGCAGTGCTGCAAGGGTTGTGGTCACCGGCAAATCATTGCCGTCGGGCGCGAGCTCTTCTGGCGGGAATCGGACGGCTCGGTGGACTCGCATATCTTGGGGGTGCCGCGGCTGTGGATTGTCGGTGGGGCTCCCTAGACTCTTGCACGTGACCCCAGCGACTACTGATCAGCGTTCCAGTGCCCCAAAGGCGACGGGTACAGCCGTGCCAGCCGGTGAGCAGCCGACGTTGTTGCTGTTGGACGGGCATTCGATTGCCTATCGCGCATTCTTCGCATTGCCCGCGGAGAACTTCAAGACGGTCACCGGGCAGACCACCAATGCGGTGTACGGATTCACCGCCATGCTGATCAACCTGTTGCGGGACGAGAAGCCGACGCATATCGCGGCGGCCTTCGATGTCAGTCGCAAGACTTTTCGCACCGAGGCGTATCCGGAGTACAAGGCCGGGCGCAATGCCACGCCCGATGAGTTCCGCGGTCAGGTCGAACTCACCAAGGATGTGCTCGGCGCCATGGGGATCCCGGTCATGGCGATCGACGGCTTCGAGGCCGACGATCTGATCGCGACCATCGCGACCCAGGCCGTGACCGAGGGGTTCCGTGTCTTGATCGTCTCCGGTGACCGCGATGCCATCCAGCTGGTCAGCGATGAGGTCACGCTGCTCTACCCGCGCAAGGGCGTCTCCGATCTGACCCGGTTCACTCCGGATGAGGTGATGGCCAAATATCAGCTCACTCCGGCTCAGTACCCGGACTACGCGGCGCTGCGCGGCGACCCCAGCGATAACCTGCCGGGCATTCCGGGCGTCGGGGAGAAGACCGCCGCCAAGTGGATTCGCGAATACGGCGATCTCACCACCCTTGTCGACAAGGTGGACGAGGTGAAGGGCAAGGTCGGCGACGCGCTGCGCGCCAATCTCAGCAGTGTGGTGCTCAACCGCCAGCTCACCGAGATGGTCCGCGACGTCCCGCTGCCCTATACCCCCGAACAACTGGCCCAGCAGCCGTGGGATCGCAACAAGATCCACCAGCTCTTCGACGATCTGGAGTTCCGGGTACTGCGCGATCGGCTCTTCGAAACCCTGGCCCCGCCGGAGCCCGAGGCCGAATCCGGCTTCGAGATCAGCGGCGGTGCGCTCGAAGTCGGCGCGGTCGCCGCCTGGCTCGTCGAGCATGCGAAAGCCGGTGTCCGCCATGGCATTTCGGTCGTCGGCAGCAGCATGCCGGGCAACGGTGACGTGCGCGCGCTCGCCATCGCCGCCGCGGACGGTGAAAGCGGTTATATCGATGTCGCCGTGCTGACCCCGGAAGACGAAGCCGCTCTCGGCAGTTGGCTCGCCGATGCCGCCGTGCCGAAGGCGCTGCACGAGGCCAAGGCCGCGATGCACGCGCTGCGCGGACGCGGCTGGACCCTGGCCGGCCTCACCAGCGATACCGCCCTGGCCGCCTACCTGGTCCGCCCTGGCCAGCGCAGCTTCAATCTCGACGATCTGTCACTGCGCTACCTGCACCGTGAGCTGCGCGCCGAGACCGATGAAACCCCGCAGCTGTCCCTGCTCGACGATGCGGACACCGTCGACGCCGAGGCGGCGCAGACCGAAATGCTGCGCGCCAGGGCGGTGCTCGACCTCGCCGAGGCGCTCGACGGCGAACTGCGCCAGATCGAATCCAGCGCGCTGCTCGACGATATGGAACTGCCCCTGCTCGGTGTCCTCGCCGAACTCGAGAATGCGGGTATCGCGGTCGATATCGACCAGCTCGAGACCCTGCAGCGGCAATTCGCCGATAAGGTCAGCGATGCGGCCAACGCCGCCTATGGGGTGATCGGCAAGCAGATCAACCTCGGCTCGCCCAAGCAGCTGCAGGTGGTGCTCTTCGACGAGCTCGATATGCCGAAGACCAAGCGCACCAAGACCGGCTACACCACCGACGCCGACGCGCTGGAATCGCTGTTCGAGAAGACCGAGCATCCATTCCTGCGGCATCTGCTCGAACACCGCGATGCCACCCGGCTCAAGGTCACCGTCGACGGTCTGCTCAAATCCGTCGCCGACGACGGTCGCATCCACACCACCTTCAACCAGACCATCGCCGCGACGGGACGACTGTCCTCGACCGAGCCGAATCTGCAGAACATCCCGATCCGCACCGACACCGGCCGTCAGATCCGCGACACCTTCGTCGTCGGCTCCGGCTACCAGTCGCTGATGACCGCGGACTACAGCCAGATCGAAATGCGCATCATGGCCCACCTCTCCGGCGACGAGGGCCTGATCGAGGCGTTCAATTCCGGTGAGGATCTGCACACCTTCGTCGCGTCCAAGGCGTTCGACATTCCGCTGTCCGAGGTCAATCCCGAGATGCGCCGCCGGATCAAGGCGATGTCCTACGGCCTGGCCTACGGTCTGAGCTCCTACGGCCTGTCCACCCAGCTGAAGATCAGCACGCAGGAGGCCAAGGAGCAGATGGACGTCTACTTCGACCGCTTCGGCGGCATCCGCGACTACCTCTACGAGGTCGTCGAACAGGCCCGCAAGGTCGGCTACACCGAAACCCTCTTCGGCCGCCGCCGCTACCTGCCCGATCTGGACTCCAGCAACCGCCAGCGCCGTGAGGCCGCCGAACGCATGGCCCTCAACGCGCCCATCCAGGGCACCGCCGCCGACATCATCAAGGTGGCGATGATCAACGTGCACAAGGCGATTCGGGAGGCCGGCCTGCGCTCGCGGATGCTGCTGCAGATCCACGACGAGTTGGTCTTCGAGGTCGCCGGCGGGGAGAAGGACACCCTGGAGGCACTGGCCCGCGAACAGATGTCCTCGGCGATCACCCTGTCGGTCCCATTGGACGTGTCCGTCGGTACCGGCCGCAGCTGGGACGCCGCCGCCCACTGAGTGCGGTTGTGTGGCACACCGGACATGCGGTGTGCCACACCCGTTTTCACCATCGAACGGTCACCGCTCGCGCCGCACCAGCTTCGCCGAGCCCGCACCGCGGTCGATCCGGTCGCGCGGCGGCGCACCATCGGACTCGTCCTCTCTGTGCATCAATGTCGTCTGCCGCTGCTCGAACTCGTAATGCTTGGAGCCCTGGAAGACCGCGGTCACTTGCTCGAATCCGGTCGTGGCGACCGGCGTGTGCTTGCGGTGACGGAACCATGGCAGGATCCGGCTTCCGGTGAGCCGATTCCACAGCACCTCGACGAACGCGAGGCCGCTCAGCACGATTGCCAACCCCGGGATGGTCATGGCGACAAGGGCACCCATGTGACCGAAGGTACCTTCTCGGCGGCGGCCTGCCATTCTTCTGTCGGACGATGCCTCTGAGCTGCGCGAATGATACTCGCGAGTAGGCACAACGGGGGTGCCAAATGTGGTTGCTATTGCGTCAATATGGACATATTCTGGTCCGCGTGCCGAATCCCGCCGACCGCCACAGCGCAGCGCTGAATGTCGCAGACCGCGACAGCGTCGTGCTAATTCCGCTTACCGCGATGGTGGCAGCCCGGCGACTTCTCGTAGTAACCCGCCGTAGCGGGGTCTGATTCGGACCGGCCCCCTCGCTGCGGGCTACTGATTACTTACTGCTGGTCCCCTCTGTCAATTGAGAAGACAATCCTCGGGAAGACCTACGCGCAATGACCATGCTGACTCTCGACACCAAGACGTTCATCGCCGCCGCGCCCAAGGCGCTGCGCGCCGAATGCGCCGATCTGACGCCGGCGCAGTTCCACGATCGCTATGGCGAGCTCACCGGCCCGATCCGGGTCGGCGACTGGTCGCCCGCGGGCAAGCGGAGCGCCGAGTTCACCGCGACCCTCGAATTCGCCGACCACCTGCGCACGGTGATCGCCACCGGTAGTCCGGTCGCGGCGATGACCTCGGCCCTCTACGACGAGGGTTATCCGGTCGAAATCCTGCAATTCCACCAGCGCCGCACCGAGGCGGGCACCGCGACCTTCGTGCAGTGCGAATGCAACGGCAGGCGGGGCTGGGGCGCGGCCCTGGCCGACGACGGCGCCGAATCCACCGTCCGCGCCATGATTGCGGGCGTGAACCAGCTGGGCGCCTGAGAGCGAACACGGAGCCCAAAACGCAACGGGCCGTTCACATTCCACAAGAATGTGAACGGCCCGTCGGCTCGGTTGTCCGAGTCGGGAGTTACTTCTCGGCCTGCTGCTCCGCGAGCTGCTTGCGCACCTCGTCCATATCCAGCGCCTTCACCTGGGTGACGAGATCCTCCAACGCGGCGGGTGGCAATGCGCCGGGCTGCGCGAAGACCAGCACGCCCTCACGGAACGCCATGATGGTCGGGATGGATTGGATATTGGCGGCGGCGGCCAGGCTCTGCTCCGCCTCGGTGTCGACCTTGCCGTGCACGACATCCGGATGCTTGTCCGAGGAGGCCTCGAACGTCGGCGCGAAGCTCTTGCACGGACCGCACCAGTCGGCCCAGAAATCGACCAGTACCACGTCGTTTCCGGTGACAATCTCATCGAAATTCTGCTGGTTCAGCGTCTGGGTGGCCATGACGTCCTCTCGTATCGTATGTCGCCAGCTGTAACGCCCGGCGCTGTGCTTATCTTCCCCGGGCGACCGGCCACTCACGCCGCTGATCGCCATCCCAACGCCGGATACCCACCACGGTCGCCGGGAAATCACGGTCCCTGGCGACCGCGTGGATCGCCTCGCCGAGATGGTGCGTCGGCACCCGCCTGGCCAGTGTGACATGGGGCGTCCACTCGTCGGGCTGCAGATTCGCCGGAACCCCGGGACACGGCGATACCGCGTTGAAAATGCGCCGTTGCAGTGCGAGCAGCGGCTCCGAGGGCACCACCAGCCGCACCAGGATCGGATGGCGCGCGCCGAAGACGAGCAGCCCGCCCAGCCGCACCGGAATCGGCCGGAAGGCCAGCTGCTCGAGCGCGTTATCGATGCGCGGCCAGATCTGCCTGGCCACCGCGACGGTGATATGCGGCCGGTTGGTCTCGGTTTGCTTCCCGGCCAAACTAGGGATGCCGGCATCCGCGAGCAACTGCCACTGCCGTCGGATCTCCGCATCGGCCGCGTCGTCCAATAGCAATTCGACCGACTGCACCATGTTCACGAGAGGTTAGCCGTCCTCGCGGCGCTGTGCGCGGCGAAACGCGCCAGCCTCGGCCCCAGATGTCGGTGTATGGACCAGATCGCGGGAAGATGACCCGGTGAACGCTGCGAGGGAATATGACACGTCGCCCGTGCGACTGGGCCTCATCGAAGGCGATGGCATCGGCCCCGAGGTGGTCGAGGCCACCCGCGTCGTGGTCGACGAAGCGCTCACCGCGGCCGGCGCGGCCGCCGTCGAATGGGTTCCCCTGCTGATGGGACACCGTGCCATCGAGGAATTCGGTGCTCCGCTGCCCGAGCAAACTCTCGCGGCTCTCGACGAACTCGATGCCTGGGTCCTCGGCCCGCACGACAACGCCTCCTACCCGCCCGAGCACCGGATCGCTCCCGGCGGCGTCATCCGCAAACGCTTCGGTCTCTACGCCAATATCCGCCCCGCCCGCGCCTTCGCCGGAATCAAGGCGAGCGCCCCTGATATCGACCTGGTGATCGTCCGCGAGAACAGCGAGGGCTTCTACGCCGATCGCAATATGTTCGCCGGATCCGGTGAGTTCCGGCCGACCCCCGATATCGCGATGGCGGTCGGCGTGATCACCCGGCAGGCCTGCGAGCGGATCGCGCATGAGGCCTTCCGGCTCGCGGCGGGGCGTCGCAAGCGGGTGACCATCGTGCACAAGGCCAACGTGCTGCCCATGACGATGGGTCTGTTCCGCGACGTCTGCTATGACGTCGCACGCGCCTATCCCGCCGTCGAGGTCGACGACGAGCATGTCGACGCGACCGCAGCGCATCTGGTCCGCGCCGCCCGCGACTACGACGTGCTGGTGACCGAGAACCTCTTCGGCGATATCCTTTCCGATCTCGCGGGGGAGTTGAGCGGATCGCTCGGCACGGCCGCATCGCTGAACTGCTCGGCGACCAAGGCGATGGCCCAGGCGGTACACGGCGCCGCACCGACCCTGGCCGGACACAACCGCGCAAATCCGGCGGCGCTCCAGCTCTCGGCCGCAATGCTGTTGCACTGGCTGGGAATTCGCGATAGCAACCGCGCACTGGTGAGCGCTGGCGAACGCATCGAACGCGCCGTCGCGGCCACCTTCGCCGCCGGAATCGCCACCGCCGACCTGGGCGGTCTCGCCTCGACCAGCGAATTCACCGAGCAGGTCCGCGCCCGCGTACATCGCCGCTGACACCGGTCCCGCGCGCCCCACCGACTGGAACGGCAAGCTGTCGGCGCTGGTCCTGGGTGAAACGGCCCCTCGCGCTGTGCACGGTGATGACGGTCATTGATAGCTCCCTTATAACGACTGTTATAAGGGGACGATACGTCATTCCATAACAACTGTCATAGGGTGTGGCCGGTGCGCTCGGCGATGCCGTGGCGGCGGATCGTATTCGGTTCGGTCGCAAGACGATCGGCATCTGCGACCGCGTAGGCGGGTAGCAACCCAGCGATTCCGACACGGCGGCATCACTGACGCATCTCGTGACACCGGCGGCGCCGATCTCATGCAGGGGCGTGTTCGCCGGAGGTTCGCCTTCCCGGGTCGATCGCCGTGCTGCGGCAGGTGCTAGTTCACGCGGAGAACCTGTCTGGAATGCTCGGCGGCATCAGCACTGCGCGCTGTGTTGGAAGACACCGCTGTCACCACCCGGGCCGAGCAATCGGCTAGCGAACGAGAGGGTAGGGTATTCCGGCGGCGAACCGGCACCTGGGCGGCAGTGAGTTCGCAACGACTTCGTGTCGCACTTTCACTACTGTCCAGCACGAAACGGCTCGATCGCTTAGATTGCCAAACGGGTGGTGACACCCGGGTTTCTCGAATCCGAAATGTGGAGGGCTGCTGTGTCTGTTCGATCGGTTCTTGGCAGGCGCGCCCTGCAAGCAATGTGTGTGCTCGCCGGTGGTGCCCTGGTACTGACGGGCTGTAGTAACTCCGAGGACAACTCGCCCGCGGTCGCGAAGGTTTCCGGTATCGAGAAGGTCGATACGGCCGCCGCGCTGCTCCCGGACAAGATCAAGCAGTCGGGCAAGCTCGTCGTCGGAGTCAATATCCCCTATCAGCCCAATGAGTACAAGGACCCGAGCGGCAAAATCGTCGGCTTCGATGTCGATCTGATGGACGCCGTGGCCGCCACCCTCGGCCTCAAGGCCGAATACCTCGAATCCTCCTTCGAGAAGATCATTCCCTCGATCCAGGCGGGCACCTACGACGTCGGCATGTCCTCCATCACCGACTCCAAGGAACGCGAACAGAGCGTCGACTTCACCACCTACTTCAACGCGGGCAGCCAGTGGGCGCAGCAGTCGGGTAAGCCGGTCGACCCGGACAACGCCTGCGGTAAGCGGGTCGCGGTACAGGCCACCACGGTTCAGGACACCGATGAGATCCCGGCCCGCAGCAAGAAGTGCGAGGCGCAGGGCAAGCCCGCCATCGATAAGAAGCCGTTCGACGAGCAGAGCGCGGCGACCAATGCCCTGGTGCTCGGCCAGGTCGACGCGATGTCGGCGGATTCGCCGGTGACCGCGTACGCCATCAAGAAGAGCGACGGCAAGATCGAGGCGGCCGGTAAGGTCTTCGACTCCGCGCCCTACGGCTGGGCCATCCCCAAGGGTTCGGCGCTCGGCAAGGCGCTGCAGGCCGCCGTTCAGCACCTGATCGACAACGGTAAGTACCTGGAGATCACCAAGAACTGGGGTGTGCAGGAAGGCGCGATCACCAAGTCGGTCATCAACGGCGCCGAGAGCTGATCGATGTCCACACCCGAGACCACGTCGGCGCCCGGCGACAACACCGGGCCCGGCGGGCCGATCGACTCGGCAGAACCGGAGCCGATCAAGGCCGTTCCACTGCGCAGGCCGGGCCGATGGATCGCCGCGGCGATCATCCTCGCCCTGCTCGGGCTCTTCATCTACGGCGCGGCCACCAACCCCGCGTACGGATGGGGGACCTATCGAAAGTACTTGTTCGACAGCCGGATCGCCTCCGGCGCGGTGGTCACCCTGGAGCTGACCGTGCTGGCGATGGCGATCGCCGTCGTGCTGGGGACACTGCTCGCGGTGATGCGCCTGTCCCCGAATCCGGTGCTCCGCTCGGTGGCCTGGGTATATCTCTGGATCTTCCGTGGCACACCGGTTTTCGTGCAGTTGGTGTTCTGGGGGCTGTTCCCGTCGCTCTACAAGTCGATCCAGCTCGGTGTGCCGTTCGGGCCCGAGTTCGTGCGGATCGATGTGCAGGGGTTGCAGGCCGCGTTCGCCTTCGCGGTGATCGGCCTCGGTCTGAACGAGGCCGCATACATGGCCGAAATCGTCCGTGCCGGAATTAATTCCGTCGGTGAGGGGCAGCGCGAGGCCTCGACGGCGCTGGGCATGTCATGGTCGCAGACCATGCGCAGGACCGTCTTGCCGCAGTCGATGCGGGTGATCATCCCGCCGACCGGCAATGAGCTCATCGGCATGTTGAAGACCACCTCGCTGGTGACCGCGATTCCATTGAGCACCGACCTGTACGGCCGCGCCCGCGATATCTACGGCGTGAACTTCCAGCCGATTCCGCTGCTCTTGGTCACCGCCACTTGGTATCTCGCGGTCACCAGTGTGCTGATGGTCGGGCAGTACTACCTGGAGCGCTATTACTCGCGGGGCGCATCTCGGCAGCTGACCGCCAAGCAGCTGCAGGAACTTGCCGATGCGCAGACGATTGTGAAGGCGAAATGAGCGCGAGTCCGAATAAGAACGATGCGACTCCGATGATCGTCGCGGATCGGGTGTGCAAGAACTTCGGCGCGCTGCAAGTGCTCAAGGGCATTTCGCTCGAGGTGGGGCGCGGCGAAGTGCTGTGCCTGATCGGACCGTCGGGGTCGGGTAAATCGACCTTCCTGCGCTGCATCAACCACCTCGAGCAGGTGAACGCGGGGCGGCTCTACGTCGACGGCGACCTCATCGGGTATCGCGAAAAGGGTGGCAAGCTCTACGAACTGCACCCGCGCGACGCGGCCAAGCAGCGTCGCGATATCGGCATGGTGTTCCAGCACTTCAATCTGTTCCCGCACCGGACGGCGCTGGAGAACATCATCGAGGCGCCCATGCAGGTGAAGGGCCTTCGCAAGGCCGACGCCGTGGCCCGCGCGGATGAACTGCTGGACCGAGTCGGCATGGGGGACAAGGCGAATGCCTATCCGGCCCAGCTGTCGGGTGGTCAGCAGCAACGCGTCGCCATCGCCCGCGCGCTGGCCATGGATCCGAAGCTGATGCTCTTCGACGAGCCGACCTCGGCGCTGGATCCGGAGCTGGTCGGTGAGGTGCTCGGGGTCATGCGCGAACTCGCCGCCGACGGTATGACGATGGTGGTCGTCACCCATGAAATGGGTTTCGCCCGTGAGGTCGCCGACCAGTTGGTGTTCATGGACGGCGGTGTCGTCGTGGAGGCGGGCAATCCGCGTGCGGTCCTCGCCGAGCCGAAACATGAACGCACCAAGGCGTTTCTGTCGCGGCTGCTCTGATTCAGCGGCTGCCCAAACCGATACGGAGTTGTCCGAGTAGGACTTTCGCGGCCGGGCTGCCGGGGCGATCGCGCCGCCAGGCCAGTGCGAGCTGTCCGTGCAGCTCCGGCTCGGTGATCGGCCGTACCCGCACCCCGAATGCCGCGGCCTCCGCTGCCGTCAGCGCGGGCACCACCGCGATGCCGAGGCCGCGGGCGGCCAGCCGCAGCAGCAGCGGGGGAGCGGCGGCCTCGAAGGCGATATCGGGCTCGAATCCCGCTGCGGCACAGGCGCGATCGAATACACCCCGGATTCCGGTACCGCGCGGCAGACAGATCAGCGGGTGATCGCGGAGTTCGGTGAGCGCGATCGCGGCGCGGCCCTTCCGGTCCGCCGCGCTACTCGGCCCGTCCGCCGCGACCACTGGTGTAGCGAGCACCACGTCGAATCCGATATCGGCACCGAGCTCCGCCCCGGTCAACCCGATCAAGGCGATATCCAGCTCGCCACTGCGCACCGCGGCCAGCATGCGTTCGGAGGTGTCCTCGGTCAGGCTGATGCCGACCTGCGGGTGGTCGTCGTGAAAATCCGCCAGCACCGCGGCGATATCGAAATCCTCACTCGCGGTGCCGGAGATGCAGCCGACGCGGACGTGCCCGCGCAGTAGTCCGGTGAATTCGTCGACCGTCGCGGTGATCCGTTCGGTCGCCGCGAGCGCGGCCCTGGCATGTGCCAACACCGCCGCACCCACCTCGGTCGGCGTCACCGCACGGCTGCCGCGATCCAGAAGCTGTTGTCCCAGTTCACGTTCCAGTTGACGGATCTGTGCGCTGAGCCCGGGCTGGGCCAGGTGCAGCCGGGCCGCGGCGCGGGTGAAGTTGGCCTCCTCGACCACGGTGACAAAGTAGCGGAGCTGGCGCAGTTCCATAACTACTGATTATAGGTGTGAGCAGAACTATCTGTTGTACTTCTGACTCGAAGAAGGGCATCGTCTAGGGCATGGGAAACACCGCAGATCAGATCATCGACATCGACACCTTCACCGGCCCGGTCTTCCGTCCCGGTGACACCGGATACGACGCGGAGATCGCTGGCTTCCAGGCCGCCTACAGTCATCGCCCCGCGCTGGTGGTCGGCGCGGTGCACGCCGAGGATGTGCGCAGCGCGGTGGAATACGCGGCGCGCAACGGACTTCCGGTGGCGGTCCAGGCCACCGGGCACGGACTCTCGGTCGCGGCCGACGGCGGCGTACTGATCAGCACCCGCAGAATGACCGATATTCGGATCGACGCGCAGACCCGGACCGCCCGGATCGGCGCGGGAGTGCGTGCCGGTGCGCTGGTCGAGGCGGCCGCGCAGTACGGGCTCGCACCACTGAACGGGTCCTCGCCATCGGTCGGCGTGGTCGGCTACAGCCTGGGCGGCGGATTGGGCCTGCTGGCAAGGCAATTCGGTTACGCCGCCGACCATGTGCGCGTCATCGAACTCGTCACCGCGGACGGTCGGGTGCGCACGCTGACACCCGGCGACGAACTCTTCGGCGCGGTGCTCGGCAGCGGCGGCAACTTCGGTGTGGTGACCTCGCTGGAACTGGAGCTCGTGCCGGTCGGCACCGTGTACGGCGGCCAGTTGGTCTTCGACACTGCGTTGGTCGAGCACGCCCTGGAAGTGTGGAAGGACTGGACCGCAACGCTTCCCGACGAGCTGACCTCGACGGTCACCGTCATGACCTTTCCGCCCATCCCGCAGATTCCGGAACCGCTGCGCGGGCGCTACGTCGCCTCGATCCGAATCGCCTACAACGGATCCGTCGAGGAGGGGGAGCGGCTGGTGGCTCCGCTGCGTGCGGTCGGGGAGCGGCTGAAGGACGACCTGCGGGGCATGCCGTACACCGAATCGCACACCATCCACAGCGATCCCGATCATCCGCATGCCTACGCCGCCACCAACGCGCTGCTGGGTGAGTTGACCGGAGAAACGTTGTCGGCCTTGCTCGCGGCCACCGGACCCGAATCGCCGATCCAGGCGGTTGTCGATATCCGGCACCTCGGCGGAGCGCTGCGCCGTGGCGGCCCAACGGGCATCGCCGTGGACAATCGCGACGCCGAGTACATCGTCCGCGTCATCACCATGCCCGGACTGGATGCGGGCGATGCCGCGCCCGAGGATCACGCGGTGGTTCGCGCGGCGCTCGCGCCGTGGACGGTCGGCCACAGTCTGAACTTCCTCTACGGCGCGGGTGCCGCCGCCGACGAAGCGCAGACTCGGGGTGGCTATGCGCCGGATACCTATGCGCAACTGTCCGCGCTGAAGGCGAAGTACGACCCGCGCAACATGTTCCGCTTCAACCGCAACATCGTGCCGGCGAATTGACGCGTGAGCCGTTGCGGCGGCTGTGCCAACCGAAGCCCCGCACGGGCCGAATCCGTGCGGGGCTTCGTCATTGCCGTGCACGCACGAAAGGCGGGAGTGCGCGGCACCCGCTTCGGTGCTATCTTCGTGATATCACTTTGATACTCGGAGGATGTCATGAAGCTTCGGTCGGCATTCCATGTCAACGGCTTTCTCGTGCTGGTGTCCTGGTTTGTGCTCACGCTGTTGATCGGTGGCGGAGCCATCGCTGGCTATGCTGCGGCCGCGAACCACGACAATGTGCCCGCCCTGGTCGGCGCGATCGTCGCGACCGTCATCGTGGTGGTGCTCCTGCTGCTGGCGACCGGGCTCACCGTGGTGAATCCCAACGAGGCCAAGGTCGTTCAGTTCTTCGGCCGCTATATCGGCTCGCTCAGCGAACCCGGCTTCTTCTCCGTAGTGCCGCTGACGGACCGCCGCAGCATCTCGCTGAAGGTGCGCAACTTCGAGACGCAGAAGCTCAAGGTCAACGATGCCGACGGCAACCCGGTGGAGATCGCCGCCGTCGTGGTCTACCGGGTAGTCGACAGCTTCAAGGCCGCGTTCTCGGTCGATGACTACACCGAGTATGTGGAGACCCAGTCCGAGGCGGCGGTGCGGCATCTGGCGACCACCCACCCGTACGACGCGCACGACAAGGGCATCACCAGCCTGCGTGACGGCACCGAAGTGGCCGAGGAATTGACCATCGAACTGCGCGAGCGCACCGATTTGGCGGGCATCGAGGTCATCGAGGCCAGGATCACCCACCTCGCCTACGCGCCGGAGATCGCCCAGGCCATGCTCGTGCGTCAACAGGCGGCGCAGGTGGTCGCCGCGCGCACCCGCATTGTCGAGGGTGCGGTCGGCATGGTCGGTCTGGCGCTGGACCGGCTCGCCGAACAGGGTGTGGTCGAACTCGATGAGGAACGCAAGGCCGCCATGGTCTCCAACCTGCTGGTCGTCCTCTGCGGTGACCGAGCCACCCAGCCCGTCGTCAATACCGGCTCGCTCTACGCCTGAGTCGCGCATGGCCGAGCGCAAGAAGATCCTGCTACGCCTCGACCCGTCGATTCACGAGGCCATCGCCCAGTGGGCCGCCGACGATCTGCGCAGTATCAACGCCCAAATCGAATACGCATTGCGCCTGGCCTTGAAACAGGCGGGTCGCGGCCCGAAGGCGAAGCCGGTCGAGGACTAGCCGGGGGCGCGAAATAGGCTCTGCCGCAACGATGCCGAACACCGACGGGTGTTCGGCATCGTCGGTATTCGCTTCCGGTGATGCGTCAGTGTGTGAGCTCGCCGAGCAGTTCCAGGCTGTCGGCGTACAGCGCGTGTTGCGCGGCGCGGTCATAGGACGCCTTCGATGATGGCGTCGCGGTGCGGCCGACGAAGTGCTGACCGGTCACCTCGGCGAGTGCCGGATCGGTGACGAGTCGGGCCAGATCGGCACCCGAACGGCGCGGCGTATTCACACCGGGCAGTAGCACCAGACCCCGGGCGACCGTGCGCCACAACAGTTTTGCGGCTGCCCCGGCATCCCTGGCGAGTCCGGTGCCCGGCATCAGGCCTGGATCGAACGCATTCACCGTGATACCGCGCCCCGCGAGCTGCCGGGCCAATTCGTAGGTGGTCTGCAGGTTGGCCAATTTCGAGGTGCTGTAGCGGCGGCGGCCGTCGCGCTGCGCGGATTCGGTCGGTTCGGGCGGATAGGCGAGTCGGCGAACGTTGGTATCCAGTGGATGCGGCATACCGGTGAAGTGGTCCGGATCATGCGTGCCCGAGGTGACGAAAACGATCCGGGCGGGGGCGAGCAGGTCGTCCAACAGTGCTTGAACCAGTGCGAGGTGTCCGAGATGGTTGACGCCGAAGGTCGCTTCGACGCCGTCCGTGGTGTAGCTGCGCCGGGTGAACTGGAGTCCGGCATTGCACACCAGAGCCCGCAACGGCGGCAGTCCGTTCGTGCGCAATTCGTCGGCGAAATGCGCCACGGAGGCGAGTGCGCCGAGGTCGAGCGCCATTCCGCGCGCGCCGATGGTGGCGGCTTCGGCGCGCCCCCGGTCGGCGTCGCGCCCGGTGGCGACGACTGTCCACCGCGAGTCGGCGGCGAGCGCCCTGGCGCATTCGCGGCCGAGCCCGCCTGTGCCACCGGTGATCACAACAGTTCTGTCACTTGTTGTCATATGGCAGAGTCTGCCATATGGCAGGCTGTGCGACAATACTTGAATGTCACTGCGGGATCGGAAGAAGGAGCGGACCAGGCGGGCGATCGCCGATGCCGCGCTGCGGTTGTTCGTCGAACACGGCTACGACGCCGTGACCGTGGCGGATATCGCCGCCGAGGCCGACGTCGGGACGCGCACCCTGCACCGCTACTACCCGAGCAAGGACGAACTGCTCTTCGCCGAGGACGATGAGCATCGCGCCGAGCTGGCGCGGCTGCTGGCCGACCGCCCCGCCGATGAATCCCCGGAGGAGACCATGGCCGCGGTCATCGGTCCGCTGGTCGAACGCTTCATCGACCGCCTCGCCGACGCGCGGGCGCGCGATGCGCTGATCGCGGCCACCCCCGCCCTGCAGGCACGCGAACTCGCGAAGCGAAACGCCGTGGAATCCCTGCTCGCCGAACACCTCGCGCGCCGGATGGGCGTCGAGGAAGGCGCCGATGTGCGGCCGCTGCTGTGGGCCAAGGTCGGCATGGCCTGTTTCTTCGCGGGTTACGAAATCTGGCTGCACACCGGTGGTGATCTGGGATCGCACATCGGCGACGCCCGTGCCACACTGCTCACCGAATTCCGTTCTGCCACCATCTGATCCGGGCGCGAAGGCTGGCTCGGCGAAGCCGAGGGCCGGTAGGTCAGCTACCGCGGCGCCGAATCGCCCAGATCGACGCCACTTTCCGGCGAACGACGTCAGCAACCGGACTCGGCATCCCTGGATTCGATGCTATCTCCGGAAGGGCTTCTGCCCCATGAGAATCAAGTTCAGAGAACACGCGCTGACTCTGCAACCGTGAGGACCGATCCGGGGTGGCGATACATTCGGGGAAGCGGCAGGGCCTCAGCGCTGAACGGCCTCCAGAACGAAGAACAGGAAGCTCAGGAACGCACCGGAGGAGGACTTCGCCAGGGCGTCGGGAAAGAGTTCGCGGGCGCCCGGCGCTGGGGGCGGTTCGCTGATGACGGCTGTGCGGAAGCCGGCTGCGGTGAAGGCGTCGGTCATCGCGTGCAGCGGCCGATGCCAGTAGGTGAGCACGGCCTTCTGACCGCTGAAGGTGTATTCCTCGGAGTGCTTGACGGTCGCGAAGTAGTCGGCGTCGCGATTGAACCACTTGAAGACGAAAGGATGGTTGACGGACATGATCAGTCGGCCGCCGGGCTCGAGCACACGCCGCAACTCGGCCAGCGGCGCGGTCCAGTCCTCCAGGTAGTGCAGCACCAGGGACGCGACGACATCGTCGAACGCACCGTCGGGAAACGGCAGCGGACCGCCGATATCGGCGACCTGCAGGGCCGCGTCGGTGCCGAGCCGCCGCCGGGCCAGCTCCACCATCTCGGCGCTGGAGTCGAAGCCGGTCACGATGGCACCGCGGTCGCGCAGGGCCGCGAATATCGGGCCGGAGCCACAGCCGGCGTCGAGGATCCGCCTGCCAGCCACCTCCCCGGCCAGGTCCACGATCGCGGGCCGCGCGTAATAGCCGTTGATGAGGTTGGTTTCGGTTTCGGCTGTATACCCCTCGGCGAACCTGTCGTAGTCGTTTTCCGCGGCCATGTCGGCGGCCCCGGCAGAACTCTCGGGAATGGCAGGCATGCGACCCATCCTGCCGACTGACCAACCAGGACGCCAGGAGATCATCTCGCCCACCAGTTGCCCGCTCGGGCAGCAGGTTCCGTCAGCGCAGGTCAATGGTCAGCAGGAACCCTTGCTACGGCAAATCCGCCACCGGTGTTCAAAGCAGCCTGCCTGCGCTGCCCTTCCGGCAGTCACACGACTACGAGCGACGACAGTGTCTGCCGTGTCGGCGCACCGCATGTGGCCAGGATCGCCTTTACGTGATCGTTGCCGCAGCTGTCGGTATGCGGACCCGGGTAGCGTGATCGGGTGCCAATATCGTTCGACACCAGCGGATTACAGCAGCTCGATACCAGCGCCTGGCGCGATCCCTCGACCGGGGACATCGTCCAGCTGTCTTACTTCGATCTGGTGCCCGACTTGCCCGCACCGCTGACGGATCTGGCGACGTTGCGCCACAGACTTGCCGAGATTCACGCCGAAAGCGGTTGTCTCATAGAGGCTTTCATCGTTGGAGTCGATTCGCAGCCGGCGCTGCTGCGGCTGCAGAAGATGCGGCTGCCCGATCAGCCGACGGGGCTGGTCTTCGCCGCATCGCTCACCGTGCCGAAGGCGAACTGCAGTGCAGTCCTGCAGATCATGTGCCCGGAGACCGGCACCACCGGAATCCGCGAGGCGGTGCTCGCGCTGGAGATCGGCTTCGACAATATGTATCCGCCGCATCCGTACGCACCCGGTCTCCATGGTGCGCTGCCCTATAACGCGGCCGATGACCACCGCTGGGACGACCGGTTCCCGGAGCACCCGCTCTCGCGCGCCCGCCGCTGGGTCGCGCGGACCTGCCCTGCCGCCCGGATCGATCCGAACTTCGCCGCCCCGCCCGCGCTCCAGGGGTGAGTCTCAGTCGTGAGCCGGCTTATGGGTGACGAAGATGGCGGTTCCGGGGAACAGTTCGCCGCGTAGCGGACTCCACTGCCCCCATTCGCGCTCGAGCCATTCCGGCCAGTCCGGTTCCACGATGTCATCGAGCACCAGCCCGGCGGCCACGATCTCGCGCACCCGGTCACCGATCGTGCGGTGGTGTTCGACATAGGTCGGCGTGCCGTCGTCGTCGACCTCCACATAGGGGGTGCGGTCGAAATACGGAATCGAGGCGGTCAGCCCCGCGGGCCCGGGATCGTCCGGAAAAATCCATCGCATCGGATGGTTCACCGAGAACACCCACCGGCCACCGGGCCGCAACACCCGTGCGACCTCACGCATCACCCGTTCGGAATCCGCGACGAACGGCACCGCGCCGAATGCCGAACAGGCGATATCAAATGATGCGTCGGCAAAGGGCAATGCCTCCGCCCCCGCCTGCACCAGCGGCACCTGCGGTCCGCCGCGCGCCATCGCCGCCAGCCCGCGCTCGAGCATCCCCCTCGATAGGTCCAGCCCGATCGCCTGCGCCCCCTGCCCGGTCAACCAGCGCGAACACGGGGCGGATCCGCACCCGATCTCCAGGATCCGCTTGCCCGCGATCTCGCCGAGGAAGTGGTGATCACCCTCGTGCAGTCCCTCCGGACACCAGATGAATTCGCCGCCGGGAGAGTCCACGCCGAGGAAATCGGCGTGCGTTTCGTGATAATCGGTGGCATCGGCGTCCCACCAGCGGCGGCTGGCCTGCTGACTGGCTGCCGAGCCGATCCGGGTCCGCGCGGTTCCGGTGGTCCCGAGCAGTGCGTTTGCTTGTGCATGGCGATCTTCCGACACGCCGATAGCCTAGTGCGGCGTGGCGTGTGGACCGGTTTGCCCGGCTGGACCAAGGTCGCGTACGCTGAACCAGCGAGTGTCCAGGGTACTGCCGTACCGGTGTCATTGCAGTAACAGTCTGCGACGGCAACTGTACTGAAGTAACAGAGCGCTCGTGCTGAGTTTCACAAGCGTTTGCGTGCGGTACGTTCAGTATGTCCGTCACGTCGCGTCATCGCGGTGAGTTCGCAGCGTACCGAAAGTTCCAATGTCCGCAACCGACCACAATCCGTCCGGAGCAAACCGACATATGCCCACCACCGTCACCTCGCCGCAGGTAGCCGTCAACGACATCGGCTCCGCCGAGGACTTCCTCGCCGCCATCGACGCCACGATCAAGTACTTCAACGACGGCGACATCGTCGAAGGAACCATCGTCAAGGTCGATCGTGACGAGGTCCTGCTCGACATCGGTTACAAGACCGAAGGCGTCATCCCCTCTCGTGAACTCTCCATCAAGCACGATGTCGACCCCAACGAGGTCGTTTCCGTGGGCGATGAGGTCGAGGCTCTTGTTCTCACCAAGGAGGACAAGGAAGGCCGCCTGATCCTGTCGAAGAAGCGGGCGCAGTACGAGCGTGCGTGGGGCACCATCGAGGAGCTCAAGGAGAAGGACGAGGCCGTCAAGGGCACCGTCATCGAGGTCGTCAAGGGCGGCCTGATCCTCGACATCGGTCTCCGTGGCTTCCTGCCCGCCTCGCTGGTCGAGATGCGTCGCGTCCGCGACCTCCAGCCGTACGTCGGCAAGGAGATCGAGGCCAAGATCATCGAGCTGGACAAGAACCGCAACAATGTGGTCCTTTCCCGCCGCGCCTGGCTCGAGCAGACCCAGTCCGAGGTCCGCAGCGAGTTCCTGCACCAGCTGCAGAAGGGCCAGGTCCGCAAGGGTGTGGTCTCCTCGATCGTCAACTTCGGTGCCTTCGTGGACCTGGGCGGGGTCGACGGTCTGGTGCACGTCTCCGAGCTGTCCTGGAAGCACATCGACCACCCGTCCGAGGTTGTCGAGGTCGGCAACGAGGTCACCGTCGAGGTGCTCGACGTCGATCTGGACCGCGAGCGGGTTTCGCTGTCGCTCAAGGCGACCCAGGAAGACCCGTGGCGTCAGTTCGCCCGCACCCACGCGATCGGCCAGATCGTGCCGGGCAAGGTCACCAAGCTGGTTCCGTTCGGTGCGTTCGTGCGCGTCGAAGAGGGCATCGAGGGCCTGGTGCACATCTCCGAGCTGGCCGAGCGCCACGTGGAGGTCCCGGACCAGGTTGTCGCGGTCGGCGACGACGCGATGGTCAAGGTCATCGACATCGACCTGGAGCGTCGCCGGATCTCGCTGTCGCTGAAGCAGGCGAACGAGGACTACCACGCCGAGTTCGACCCGTCGAAGTACGGCATGGCCGACAGCTACGACGACCAGGGCAACTACATCTTCCCCGAGGGCTTCGACCCCGACACCAACGAGTGGCTCGAGGGCTTCGACAAGCAGCGCGAAGAGTGGGAAGGCCGCTACGCCGAGGCGGAGCGTCGCCACAAGATGCACACCGCGCAGATGGAGAAGATGGCGGCCGACGCCGCGGCCGAGGCCGCGAACGGTGGCGGCGCGTCGAACTACTCCTCCGAGAGCGGTGCGCAGTCCTCCTCGTCGAGCCAGGCCGAGCCCGCTGGCGGTTCGCTGGCCAGCGACGCCCAGCTCGCGGCCCTGCGGGAGAAGCTCTCCGGCAACGCCTGATTCGGGTAGAGCACTAGCAAAGGCCCCGGTCCGATCGGACCGGGGCCTTTGCTATTCAGCGCGCGGCGGCTTTCAGCGATGGGCTGGTTGGGGTGTGGTCGCTGCTGGTCCTGCGCGTTGGTTGTGCGTCAACTGAATTCGCCAGGTAGTTCACCGGATTCGCCGGTAATGTGCCCGGTCATGGGGAGCAATCCGGGCAAGAATGACTATCTCGACCAAGTGGTGGCCCAGCAGGCGGCGCTGGAGGGGGATCTGCGTACCCGCAAGCCCGCGGCCGCACCGGCGCCGCTGGCCGCCCCGGGGGCACCGGCCGCGCCGGGTGGTCCGGTGCGACGCGGTGCGATGGCGAAGCGGGCCGATCGGGTCGGGCCAACGCCGCAGGGCATGCAAGGCAGCGGCCCCGGGCCGGTGGAGGTCCGGGTCACCGGATTCTGGCGCTGGCAAACGGTTTTGGTGCCGCCCAATGCCTTTGTCGTGCATACCCGGCGCGGTCGCGCCGAACCGCTGCACATCGGTCTCGGGGTATCGTTCCGCTTCAACCCAGCGACCGACTCGTATCTCGTTGTGCCGGGCGCGATGCAGACGATTCTCATCAATGCCTACTGCATCTGCAGCGAACTGCAGGGCGTGCTCGTGCAGGGGTATGTGCAGTGGATCATCGAGGATTTCGCCACGGCCTACCGCAAGCTCGACTTCTCCGATGACGAAGATCCCATGCGGCTGGTCAATATTCAGCTGCGCGAGCAGGCCGAGGCGGCGATCAAGGACAAGGTCTCCACGATGGGCGTGCGCGATGTGCTCAGCGATAAGCAGCCCATCATCGAGGAGTTGACCGCACGCCTGCGCGCGGTCGCGGAGGGCAGCCCCGATCGAAATGCCGAGGCGGACAGCGATCGTGGACTCGGCTTGCGCATTGTCACGGTGCAGATCAAGGAGGCGGTGGTCAGCTCGTCGACGCTGTGGGAGAACCTACAGAAGCCCTACCGCAGTGCGCAGAACCAGATCGCTCGACTCGCGGAACTCGCTGCGCAGGAGGTACTTTCGGCTCGCGAAGCCGAAGCGAATCGGGTTGCCGAAGAGCGCAGGATCGAGAACGAACGCGAACTGGCCGAACTGCGGGCACGCAACGAGGCTGCGCGATTCGACCGGGAGACCGCGGAACGGTTGCGGCGCACCACCCGTGAGCACGACGACGAACGCGCGGTCGCCGATCTCGCACAGGAGACCGCGCTGCACGCATTGCGGTTGGAGCGCGAACAACATGCCGAGCGGGCCGAAAACCTGCGCAGGACGCTGGAATTGCGACAGCTCGAGCTCGACGGTGAGATCGCCGTCGCGGCCAGGCGTTCGCGGGCGGCCCATGATGACGCGCTGCTGGATTTGGAACGCGATCGGATTCGGATCGAGAACACCAATCGGCGCTCCGCCTCGGCCACCCAAGCGCAGCTGGTCGATTCGCTGCCGCAGATCGTCGCGCAGTTGCCGACGCCCGCCGAGCTGAAGACCTATCAGCTGGGCGGAGACCTGTCCGGGCTGTCCGCGCTCATCGGCCAGTTGACGCGCGTGCTCGAAGCGTGGTCGTCGGGACGGGCCGCCCACGAGTCCGGTACGCCCCAGCTCGACGAGTAGGGCGGCGCCGCATGTCGTCTCGAATGCCCGCGCGGTCCGGCCGTCGGCGTGCGCCACGCCGACGGCAATCGCTGTGTGCTACATCGGCTCGCGCAGGCTTCGGTGCACGTAAAACGGTGTTATAGCGATAAGTCGGACAATTGACCAACTTCACCGGGAAGCGCGATCTACTTCGCGGTAGGGTGCAGGCGGATATTCGGCGCCCGGCTCGATCGAGCACGTCGGACCTGGTCACGAGGGAAGGAACAGCACGCATGTGCGCAGCGAGTCCGTTCAGCGGTCTCAACCGGAGGCAGTTCCTGGCGAAGGCCGCCGCGGCCGGAGCGGTCGGTGCATTGGCGTCCTGGGCCAATCCCATCATCGAGCGGGCCTATGCCGCCGATCCGGCGGGCACCGGCGGGCTCGGCGATATCGAGCACTTCGTCCTGCTCATGCAGGAAAACCGTTCCTTCGACCACTATTTCGGCACCATGTCCGGTGTCCGCGGCTTCGGCGAGGCGTCGAAGGCCTGGCAGCAGTACGGCTGGACGCCCGATGTCGGCCCCAGCGCGGACGGTTTCGTCAACCCGTTCCGCCTCGACACCACGCGTGGCGCGACCCTCGACGGCGAATGCATCAATGATCCCGACCACACCTGGGCCGGTATGCACCGGGCCTGGAACGGCGGCGCCAATGACCAGTGGATGCCGATGTCCATCGCCAGCGTCGGCCCGGCCAATGCCCCCGCGGCCATGGGCTACTACCTGCCCGAGGACATTCCGATTCATCACGAACTCGCGGACGCGTTCACCCTCTGCGACAACTACCACTGTTCGGTCCTCGGCCCCACCGACCCGAATCGCCTGTACTGGATCAGCGCCACCATCGACCCGGACGGGGTGGCGGGCGGACCGTTGCTGGAAACGCCCCCACTGATCCCGCAGCACGTGTACAGCTGGCGGACCTATCCGGAGAACCTGTCCGAGGCGGGTGTCAGCTGGAAGATCTACAACAACCGCGATGTCGGCCCGCTGTCCACGGTGATCCTGGACGGCATGCTCGGCTGCTTCACCCAATCGTCGGATCCGAATTCCGAACTGGCCCGGCGTGGTCTGGCACCGGTGTACCCCAACGACTTCCAGGCCGACGTCGCCAACGACACCCTGCCCGCCGTCTCCTGGGTCATCCCGTCGCTGATCAACTGCGAACATCCCGCCCTGCCCGCGGCCTTCGGCGCATACGGCATCGTGCAGTTGCTCGATATCCTCACCTCCAACCCGAAGGTGTGGGAGAAGACCGCGCTGATCATCAGCTACGACGAGAACGGCGGCTTCTTCGACCACGTCACCCCGCCGACCGCTCCGGCGGGTACGCCGGGCGAATTCGTCACCGTGCCATTGGACCGGGTGAAGGCGTCCCATGGCATCGCGGGTCCGATCGGTTTGGGCTATCGCGTTCCCGGCCTGGTGATTTCGCCCTACAGCCGGGGAGGGCTCGTTGCCTCGGAGACCTTCGACCACACCTCCCAGCTGCGGCTGCTGGAAACCCGATTCGGCGTCGAAGTGCCGAACCTGACACCGTGGCGGCGCCGTGTCACCGGCGATATGACCTCGACCTTCGACTTCGGCTCGACGCCCAATGCCGCCAAACCGGTGCTGAGCGATCCGAAGCCGAAGATGGATGCCGCGCTCGCCCAATGCGGGCCGAATGTGGCGCTGGGCACCGCGACCGCGGGTGTCCCGTATCCGGTGCCGCCCAACCAGATGCCGACCCAGCGACCCGGTACGCGACGCAAGCCGAGCGGCATCGTGCGGGGGTAAGCCGCGGGTATTCTTACCCTGATGTCGGAATCCACCGTGGGGTTTCCCTCGACCGCCTGGGAGCGCAGGAAGATCGAGGCGATGAGTCGCATCCAGCAGGTGGCGCTGGATCTGTTCGACGAGCACGGGTACCGCAATGTGACGGTGGAGCGGGTCGCGGCGGCGGCCGGTGTGTCGCCCAGTTCGGTCTACCGGTACTTCGGCACCAAGGAAATGCTGGTCCTCTACGACGAGGCCGATCCGCGGGTGCTGGACGTGATGCGGACCGCTGGCGGTGGCGAAATCGTCGAGCCCGCCGAGTTGGTGCGCGTCGCACGGCTGATCGTGCCGGTGCTGATCGAGTCATTGCTGACCACGGACTCCGAACGTCGGATCCGCAGGCGCCTGCAGTATGTGGTCTCGATTCCGGAGATCAGAGACGGCCAAACCCGCCGGATGCGGGAGATGGCCGACCAATTCCGACTGCTGTTCGCCGAGCGGACCGGCCGCAGTCCGGACGATCTGGCCATCGGCATCGCGGCGGCGGCCGGGGTGTGGGGCTGCGTTGCGGCCCTGGACCATTGGGCCGCAACGGGTTTCACCGAACGTCTCAAGGATGTCTATACCAAGGCGATCGGATCGATCGTCGATTCGATCGAGGTCATATTCCGCTAGTCGCTCGTCGCCATCGCGTGGGGGACCGAACGCTTGCCGAAACGCGGCAGCCACCAGTTCCACCGGCCGAACAGCTGCATGAACGCGGGCACCAACACCAGCCGGACCAGCACCGCATCGATCGTAATGGCCACGGCCAGCGCGAACCCGATCTGCTTCAGCTCCAGCACATTCGCGGTCAGGAAGCTGGCGAAGACCGCGACCATGATGGCGGCGGCCGCGGTGATCGGCCGCGCGGTGCGCTGCAGCCCATCGGCGACCGCGGCGGTATTGACGCCGGATGCGTCCCAGTGTTCCTTCATCCGCCGGATCAGGAATACCTCGTAATCCATGGACAGGCCGAACAGCACCGCGAAGACCAGCATCGGCAGATACACCTGGAGGAATCCGGTGCTGTGGAATCCGAGCGCGGATTCGCCGATGCCGTGCTGGAATACCGCGACGGTGAGGCCGAGCGCGGCGCCGGTGGCGAGCAGGTTCAGCAGTATCGCCTTGAGCGCCAAGACGATACTGCGGAACGCGACGATCAGGAATGCCAGCGACACCGTCAGCACGAGTGCGATCACCCACGGGAAGCGGGCGGTGATCCGGTGCGACACATCGGCGAACGACGCGGAAGTACCGCCGACCCGGACCTCGACCCCATCGAGAGCCGTTGCACGAGAACGGATATCGGCGACCACATCGGTGGCCGCGGTCGAATCGAATGCGGCCTTGGGGATCACGACGGCGAGCGCTCTGCCATCGGCCTGCTGCGGCAGTACCGTGGCGATGCGCGGATCACGGGTCAGCTCGGCGACGAATCGGTTGGCGTCGGAACGGGTTTCATCGCTGAGCGGTCCGCCGTCCTGGCCGGTGAAAATCACCTCGATCGGCGCGAGGAGACCGGGTCCGAAGTTCTGCTGGACGAGTTCGGTGGCCTGCCCGGTCGGTCGATCCGCCAGCGAGTTGAGCCCCATATCGACGCCATAGCGGATGCCGGTGATCGGGGCGGCGGCGGCCAGCAGCAGACCGACACCGATCGCGCCGAAGAGTACGGGGCGTCCCATGACGGTATGCGCCCACCGGGCCCACGCACTCGATGCCGCCTCGGATCGGACCTCGGCCGGTCGCAGTCGGACCGGCAGGGCGCCGCGATTCACCGCCGGACCCAGTGTCGCCAGTAGTGCGGGCAGCAGGGTGAAGGCCGCGATCAGGGTGGCGACGACCGCGACCACCACGCCGATCGCGATGCCGTTCAGCATCGGCAGCCCGACCACCGACAGTGCGCATAGCGAGATCATCACAATGAGCCCCGACGCCAGAATCGTGCGGCCGGTCGTGTCGATGGCGGTGCCGACCGCTGCGGCGATGGCCTCGGCGGATCTTCGGTCGCGCCCGCCGCGACGGGTCAGTTCCTCGTTGAATCGGCTGACGATGAACATCGCGTAGTCGATCGCGGTGCCGGTGGCGATCATGGTGGCCACCGAGAGCACCAGCGAATCGAAGGTGAGGAAGGCGGTCAGGCCGAATAGCGCGCCGACGGCGACGGCGATACCCGCCGCGGTGATCGTAATGGGCAGGGTGGCCGCGACCGCCGCGCCGAGGGCGAGCACCAGCACCGCGGTCGCCACCGGCAGGCCGATGGCTTCGGCGCGCTGCATATCGGCGGTTTCGATCCGGATGAGATCGGCCTGTGCTGGCGCGAATCCGGTGATCATGACCTCGACGCCGGAACCCGATGCGGCCGCCAGTTCGGTTTGCAGCTCTTTGGCGATCTCGACGCGTTCGGTTTTCTCGCCGTTCACACCGACAATGCCGAGGGCGGTGTGCCGGTCGGCCGAGATCTGGGCCGCCGCATTGCCTTCGAACGGGCCGATCGCCCCCGCCACCCCCGCGGTGGCACGGGTCGTGCCGAGTGCCCGGTCCATCACCGCACGGAATTCCGGGGTGTCCACCGTGCGCTGGGCGGAATGGAAGACGATGAGGTCCTGTTCGGTGCCGAAGCGCGCGAAGTGTTCGGCCACAAGGTGATCGACGGCAACCGATTCGGAGCCGGGGACCGAGTAGTCGGGCGTGCTGAGGCGGTCGTGCAGGGCCGGATAGGCCGATCCGCAGGCGATGGCGAACAACAGCCACGCGCCGAGCACGATGTGGCGATGGCGGGCCATCAGGATGCCCCACCGGCCGACTACACCCGGTTTCCCCGGGCTATCGGACTGCGCTGAGCCTGGCCTGGTTGCGGTCAGCTGAGCCATCGCCCCTCCAAAAGAAAGCAACCTGAGAGTCACTCTCAGATATTTTCAGCCATCCTAAGGAGGGGGGCGGCGAAAGTGCAAGTGACTATCAGGATGGTGCGGCTGCTGACGGCAGCACAAAGCGACCCAGCTCCGATTGGGCTGGGTCACGGAAAGTCTTAGGCCGGAGGGGCGGCTGGGCTCAGCTGGCGGTCGCGGGTGCCCAGTACGCCGTTGCCGCAGCGGAGCGTTTTCGCATGGCGGCGAAGCTGTGCCGCGCGGGGCTGATCAGCGCGGTGAACCATGAACGGCGGTGCTCAGCGAGCGCAGCCGCGACGGCGGGGTGCTTGATGCAGTGCATGCCCCCCGCTCTTCCCAGACGGTGGCGACCCGCCTGGTTGATTTTGATGCCCAATGGTGTTCCTTTGCTTTGCTGGTTCTGGCCTGGATCGCCACGGCGAAGATTAGCCGAACGAAAGTGCTGGGCAGAGTATTTTGCGCAAGTAATTGCCTTGGCGTGTCGGAAAGTTGTCGCTCGCGTCCCCGATTCGATCGGAAATGTTGCGAGACGGTCTCGACGGAGTCACGGATCGGGCAAATGGTGTTTCAGATGGTGGAATGTGCGATGCGGGTGGGTATTCAGGCCGATCGGGTGCGGTTCGCGCGCCAGGTCGTCCGTTCGGTGGGTGATCGCGGATGCGAGACTGGTCGAATGTTGCGGATCGGCCTCACCGGAGGCATGGGAGCGGGCAAGTCGACGGTGGCGCGGATTCTCGCCGAGCTCGGCGCGGTGATCGTCGACTCCGACGTGATCGCCAGGGAGGTCGTCGAACCGGGTACCGAGGGCCTTGCGGCGTTGGTCGAGGCGTTCGGGCCCGATATCCTCGCCGCCGACGGCACCCTGGACCGCCCCGCGCTGGCGGCCCGGGCATTCGGGAACGACGAGGCGCGTGCGACGCTGAATTCCATTGTCCATCCGTTGGTCGGTAAACGAACCGCGGAATTAATTGCCGCCGCCCCGTCGGATGCGATTCTTGTTCAAGATATTCCGCTGTTGGTCGAGAACGGCCTCGCGCCGCTGATGAATCTCGTATTGATCGTCGACGTGCCCGCGGAAATTCGGATACAGCGCCTGGTGGAATTCCGCGGCGTTTCCGAATCGGATGCGCGGGCGCGTATTTCGGCGCAGGCCACGGATGAACAGCGACGCGCCGCCGCGGATGTGCTGTTGGACAATAGCGGCGCGCCGGGGGAAATCGAGCCGGTGGTCCGGCAATTGTGGGTGGAACGGCTGGTGCCGTTCGAGGCCGATCTGCGCACCGGGACACCGGCGCGGCGGAAAGAGGTGCGGGTGGTGCCCGCGAATCCGGAGTGGGCGGCACAGGCGCAGCGGCTGATCGCCCGGTTGTGGGTGGCCTGTGGTCCGGTGGCGTCGCGGATCGATCACATCGGTTCGACCGCGGTGCCCGAATTGCCCGCAAAGGATGTGATCGATCTGCAGATCACCGTCGCGGATCTGGCGGCCGCCGACGGACTGCGGGATGCGCTGGGTGCGGCAGGTTTTCCGGTTCGTCCGGATATCACCGGCGACAATCCGAAACCGACGGCGACAGATCTGGCTGGTACCGATACGGCATTGTGGGCCAAGCGCTTTCACCAGAATGCCGATCCGGGGCGGCTGGCCAATGTGCATATTCGAGTCGCGGGCTCACCCGGTCAGGAGTTCGCATTGCTTTTTCGGGACTGGCTGCGCGCCGACGCGGCGGTGCGCGCGGAATATCTGGAGATCAAGCGCGAGGGCGAGGCCAAGGCCGCCGGATTGACGAGGGAGGCGGCCACGCTGGCCTACCTGGACGTCAAGGAGCCATGGTTCGACGCTGCCTACACCCGGGCCGCAGCCTGGCGGGACAGCGTCGAACACTGAGCTGCGCGAAGGCTTTTCGGCCGTTCAGAATAGCGCGGCCAAGCGGTCCAGGCTCTGCCCCCAGCCCCGCTTCGCATCGTCCTCGGGACTCAGCGGTCCGGGGGCCAGCAGGTGGAAGGTCATGGTGGTCTTGGCGTCAGCGGTTTCGTCGAAGGTCACCGTGATCACCGATTCGCGCTCGGCGCTGCCGTCGCCGGTCGGATCGCCCCAGGTGAAGACCAGGCGCTCGGGTTCGGTGATCTCCCGGAACACGCCCGCGCTCGGAAAGCTGGCGCCATCGGCGTCGGCGACCATGACCGACTCGTAGCGGCCGCCGACCCACGGTTGCGCCACGATGGTCTCCCGTGGTGTCGAAAAGCCTTCCGGCCCAGCCCATTCGACCAACTGATCGGGATCGAGCCAGGCCCGGAAGACGAGCTCGCGCGGGGCGTCGAAGACCCGGACGATGGTGAACTCGCGCTCGGCTGTGTTGATGGATCGCTCGCTCATGACAGTGTCGTCTCCTCGTGTTCGGGGTGGGGTGCGCGGTTGTCGGCACCGGTCATCCAATCGGGGGCGCCCTCGGGGAATCTGGTGCGGAAGTCCATCAGGCCGACCCAGTTGGGCCGCACCACGATTCGCTCCATCCGCGGCGCCAGTTCGGTCAGGAAGCCGAGGTAGTCGGCGACCGCATCCGCACCGCCCTTGCGCATTGCGGCCGCGTATTCCGGTGCGAGCCCGTCCATTTCGGATACCTCGGCGCGTCCCCTGATCAGTAATGTCTCGGGCGGTGCGGAATTGGTGTCGATGGTGATGGCGACATCAGGTCTGGCCCGCAGCATCTTCGCCTTCTTCGACGGTGCGAAACCGGCCATGACCACCTCGGTGCCGTTCCACCAGAAATTGATCGGCAGCACTCGCGGTGTGCCGTCGGCCGCGGTGAAGGCCAGCCGTGCCGGAATATTCGCCGCGAGCAGCCGCTGGGCCACTTCGGTGTCGAGCAGGCCGACATCGCCCTGGGGCAGCGTTGCGAGATCGGGTGGCTTGGAGGTCATGGGGTGTCCTTTTGCTGTATTCGTCGCAGATGTTGGTCGAGCCGATCGAAACGGTCGTCCCAGAATTTCCGGTACCGGTCCAGCCAATCGGTGGCCGCGCCGAGCGGCGCTGCCTCCAGTCGGCACGGGCGCCATTGCGCGTGCTGGCCGCGGGTGATGAGTCCGGCGCGTTCGAGCACCTTCAGGTGTTTCGAGATCGCGGGCAGGCTCATGGCGAACGGTTCCGCGAGTTCGGTGACGCTCGCTTCGCCCTCGGCGAGCCGGGCGAGGATGGCCCGCCTGGTCGGGTCCGCGAGTGCGGCGAAGGTCCGGCTGAGATCGTCGGTCGTGGAGCTGTCCGTCATGGTCCGGTCGTCCGTCATTAGTGTATTAAACCAGTTGGCTAATTAACTGATCGGTTAAATGGTGCGCCAACCGGCACTGGCCTGTCAAGGGGCTGGCGAAGAATCCGGCTAGCGGCGGGGCGGTGGTGCAGTTACAGCCAGGTCAGGGTGATATCGAGCGTGTCGAGCCAGCGCTCGAGTGAGTAGCCATTGGCGGCGATGCCATCGATGGCGATCGATGCGTGGTCGATCGCGGCCGTGGCCTCGGCGAGGGTGATCATGCCCGCGGCATGCGCGGCCAGCAATTCGTCGATATCGAGCAGTTCGGTCTCGCGCTCGGAGCGCACCACGATATCGAGGTAGTGGTCCACCGCCTTCCACTTCTTCGGCTCGACCCGGGTGAATTGGCCGATATCGACGTAGTAGTCCTGATCGCGGCGGTGTGCCGGGTGATAGTGGAAGACCGTTACCCGGAGGGAAAGTCCGGGCAGCAGCCACGATTCGATGTAGTGGAACTGTGGATGGTCCGAGGTGCGCGCCATGTACAGGCCCCATGGCTCGGCGCGGTAGCGCTCGACCGGCCGGACGAAGCCCTTCGGGTCCGTGTTGGTCAGTTCCGCGAGGTTGAAGTACTCGACCTTGGGCCTGTGCACGTCCACTGATGGTGCCTGTGTCATGCAAACAGAATCTACCGCCGTTGCGGCCACGTCGAGTGGTACGGCGGCGGCCTGCTCGGCTGCTGGGCTACATCCAGGTCAGGATGATCTCCTGAGTGGCGAGCCAGGGCTCCACCTCGTGGCCGTGCGCGGCCACGCCCGCCACTGCCTTGGCCGCCCGGTCGAGGGCGTGGTGCGCGTGGGTCGTATCGATCAGACCGGCGGCATGTGCGGTCAGCAATTCGTCGACGCCACGCAGTTGGGCCGCGCGGCCGTGCCGCACCGCGATCTCGAGATACTGGTCCATGGACTTCCAGCGCTTCGGCTCGATCCGGGTGTACTCGCCGATATGCAGGCAGTAGTCCAGGTCGCGGTGATGCCCCGGCTGGTAGTGCGCGATCGTCACGCGCAACCAGAGTTCGGGCAGCAGCCAGGTCTCCAGGTACTGGATCCGGGGACTGTTGACGGTGCGTGCCACATATAGACCCCACGGCTCGACGTGCACCCGGTCTATCGGCCGCACATAGCCCTTGGGGTCGGTCATGGTCAGTTCGGCGATATTGAAGTGTTCTATCTGCGGTCTCAGTTGGGTTGTCATCGGGGATCCCGGTGCGGCGGTGGAAGTTGTGTGGTTCGCGGGAGCTAGCCCGCGGAGATCTCGCGCGACATAACCGGCGATTCCGGTCATAGCGGGCGCGGCGGCAAGCAATGGAATCAGAGCGCTCATGGCCTCATCCTCAGTTCCGACAACCAAACTAGGCTACACCCGGAACCAGCGGTGCGCGCTCAACGAATTTCGTTGCGGCAACGGACATTCAGGACAGGTAACGGCTTACGCATCGGCGCTGGTCCGGGGCGGTGCGATAGATCGCGAAACGGCTGTTCGATCGTGATCCGGAGGTGGCTGGGCAACCTCGGCCAGCCCCGGATGGGAATGGCGTCGGTGGGGTGTGGCCACCGGTTTTCGGGGCGTTGCAATCGACTGAGCGGGACCGGAGCCGATTCCGCACAGTTCGGCTGGCGGATCCGCCGGGCCGCGAATCTGTCGGTGCCTGGGCCTAGGCTGGGGACCATGGCATTCGCAACCGAAATCCCGGCGGAAGGCTACGAGGACCGGGGCACTCCGCTGGCACATTCGGAGTTCCGGCCGGTCGGGGAGATCGAGCGGGCCGATGGGCAGTTCCAGGTCGTCAGCGAGCATCGGCCCGCGGGCGATCAGCCCACGGCCATCGTTGAACTCGAGCGCCGCATCAAGGCGGGCGAGCGCGATGTGGTGCTGCTCGGCGCGACCGGTACCGGTAAGTCGGCGACCACCGCATGGCTCATCGAGCGGTTGCAGCGGCCGACGCTGGTGATGGCGCCGAACAAGACCCTCGCCGCGCAGCTGGCCAATGAGTTGCGAGAGATGTTGCCCAACAATGCCGTCGAGTACTTCGTCTCGTACTACGACTACTACCAACCCGAGGCCTACATCGCGCAGACCGATACCTATATCGAGAAGGACAGCTCGATCAACGACGATGTCGAGCGGCTGCGGCATTCGGCCACCTCGAGTCTGCTCTCGCGTCGCGACGTCGTCGTGGTCGCGTCGGTGTCGTGCATCTACGGCCTCGGCACGCCGCAGTCGTATCTGGACCGGTCGGTGCAATTGGAGGTCGGCACCGAGATCGATCGGGACGCGTTCCTGCGGCTGCTCGTCGACGTGCAGTACACCCGCAATGACATGTCCTTCACCCGCGGTTCGTTCCGGGTGCGCGGCGATACCGTCGAGATCATCCCGTCCTATGAGGAACTCGCGGTCCGCATCGAATTCTTCGGTGACGAGATCGAGGCGCTGTACTACCTGCATCCGCTCACCGGCGATGTGGTGCGGCAGGTCGATACCGTGCGGATCTTCCCGGCGACGCACTATGTGGCGGGTCCGGACCGAATGGAACGCGCCGTGCGCGACATCGAGACCGAACTCGAGCAGCGGCTGGCGGAGCTGGAGCGCCAGGGCAAGCTGTTGGAGGCGCAGCGATTGCGGATGCGCACGCAGTACGACCTGGAGATGATCCGGCAGGTCGGGTTCTGCTCGGGCATCGAGAACTACTCGCGTCATATCGACGGGCGTCCGGCGGGTTCCGCGCCGGCGACATTGCTGGACTATTTCCCGGAGGACTTCCTGCTCGTCATCGACGAGTCGCATGTCACCGTCCCGCAGATCGGCGGCATGTACGAGGGCGATATGTCGCGTAAGCGCAATCTGGTCGAGTACGGGTTCCGGCTGCCATCGGCCATCGACAATCGGCCGCTCACCTGGGAGGAGTTCGCGGAGCGGATCGGGCAGGCGGTCTATCTGTCGGCCACACCGGGTCCGTACGAGCTCGGCCAGGCCGGTGGTGAGGTCGTCGAGCAGGTGATCCGGCCGACGGGTCTGGTCGATCCGCAGGTGGTGGTCAAGCCGACCAAGGGGCAGATCGATGATCTGGTGCACGAGATCCGGCTGCGGACCGAACGTGACGAGCGGGTGCTCGTCACCACGCTGACCAAGAAGATGGCCGAGGACCTCACCGATTATCTACTCGGCCTCGGCGTCCGGGTGCGGTATCTGCACTCGGAGATCGATACGCTGCGCCGGGTCGAGCTGCTGCGGCAGTTGCGGCTCGGTGAGTACGACGTGCTCGTCGGCATCAACCTGCTCCGTGAGGGCCTCGACCTGCCCGAGGTGTCATTGGTCGCGATCCTGGACGCGGATAAGGAGGGCTTCCTGCGCAGCAGTACCAGCCTCATCCAGACCATCGGCCGCGCGGCGCGCAATGTCTCCGGTGAAGTGCACATGTACGCGGACAAGGTCACCGACTCGATGCGTCACGCCATCGACGAGACCGAACGCCGTCGGGCCAAGCAGGTCGCCTACAACGAGTCCATGGGCATCGACCCGCAGCCGCTGCGCAAGAAGATCGCCGACATTCTGGATCAGGTGTATCAGGAGGCCGACGACAGCGAGGTGGCCGTCGGCGGATCGGGCCGCAATGTCAGCCGCGGCCGCCGCGCCCAAGGCGAGCCGGGCCGGGCGGTGAGCGCGGGGGTGTTCGAGGGGCGCGATGTCAAGTCGATGCCGCGGGCCGAATTGGCCGATCTGGTCAAGGAACTCACGGCGCAGATGATGAATGCGGCGCGGGAACTGCAGTTCGAGTTGGCCGGGCGGCTGCGCGATGAGATCGCGGATCTGAAGAAGGAGCTGCGCGGAATGGATGCCGCGGGGTTGAGTTGAGCGGCGGCGTCTTTCGACGCCGCCTGGCTCGGGGTTGCTCAGCTCTGGGTGGCCAACCACTCGTTGACGCGGCGCTCGGCCTCTGCACGAGAGACGTTCTCGACCTTGGTCAGCACCGCCCAGCGGTGACCGAAGGGGTCGATCACCACGCCGAAGCGGTCGCCGGTGACGAAGGTCTGCGGCTCCTCCGCACTGCGGGCGCCGTTGTCGATGGCGCGCTTGATGACCGCGTCGACATCGGGGCAGTAGTGCACGATCGAGGTGTGCACCCATTCGCCATTGGGGGCCAGGACATTGTTGTCCGGAATAGGCATACCCAGTTGCAGGGTCGAGTCGCCGATCTTCAGTTCGGCGTGCGCGGGCTGACCGTCGGGAAGATCGTTGCGGCTGATCACCTCGGCCTCGAAGACGTTGGAGTAGAACTCGATTGCCTTGTTTCCGTCGGGAACCGCCAGGAAGCAGGTGATGGAGTGATAGCCATCGGCAATGGGATTCACGGTCTCGGTATTCACGGTTTCGCTCATGCCGATAAGCCTGGTCTATCGCGACCGCATGGTCTTGTAAGAAAGCGACAGCCGTGACCGGGACCTATGACGAGCCGGTTCCGGTGCCCGCGCCCGACAGTGTGAAGGGCATTCTGCATCCGGACGAACAAGCCAGGCATCGATCGCTGGCGCGCCTGTCCGCCGGGCCCGAGGTCGGCCGATTCGTCGAGTGGTATTGGTCGGTGCGCTGGGATCTGACCGGCAGGCCGCCGTATTACGCCGAGGTGCTGCCGTTTCCGTGCGTGAACGTCACCTTCGAACGCACCGAAACTCGAACCGGCGGTTTCGTCAACGGCGTCTGCACGACGAAGTACGTCCGCGAGCTCAGCGGTGTGGGGGAGACCTTCGGCGCACGGTTCCGCGCGGGTGGTTTCGGCGCGTTCACCGGCCTGGATGTCGGTGCCTTCCGGGACACCGCGGTGCCGCTCACCGAGGTGCTGCCCGATGCCGAGGACCTGGCCGACCGCGTGCTCGCCGAACCTTCGGATACCCAGCGCCGCACCATCATCGAGGATTTTCTGATCGGCCGACAGGCCGCGGCGGATCCCAACTATCGGCTGGTGCTGCGCATCGTCGCGGCGATGGAACACGATCTAGAACTGACCCGGGTCGATCAGGTCACCGACCGGTTCGATATCCCGATCCGCACATTGCAGCGAATGTTCCGGCGGTATATCGGGGCCGGACCGAAATGGGTGTTGCGCCGATATCGGCTGCAGGACGGCGCCGATCTGCTGGCGCGCGGTCGCACTCGAGATCTGGCCGCGCTGGCCACCGAGTTGGGCTATTTCGATCAGGCACATTTCTCGCGGGAGTTCACCGCCGAGGTCGGAATGGCTCCGCTGGAATATGCCAAGAATTCGCTACGCTCCCGTAATGAGGTGACTTCGAAGGTCATTCCGACCAGAATGTAGTGGCGAGACCGATCGCGTTCGACCAGTCGAATGCGGAGTCGGGAATCGGCCTTCGCATCAGCGAATGAGGAGTTGGCCATGGATGTCTTGGTCTTGATCGGGCGGGTGCTCTTCTCGGTGTTGTTCCTGAGTTCGGCGGCAGGGCATTTCACACAGACGGAGGCGATGACGGACTACGCCAAGAACCGGGGTCTGCCGCTGCCGCGGATCTCGGTACTGGCCGCGGGCGTGGTGTTCGCGCTCGGTGGCCTCAGTGTGCTGCTCGGCGTATGGGCCGACCTGGGGTCGCTGCTGCTGGCGGTCACGCTGCTTTCGACGACATTGCTGATGCACCAGTTCTGGAAGGAGTCCGATCCGCAGGCGAAACAGGGCGAGATGATCCATTTCAATAAGGATCTCGCCCTCACCGGCGCTTCGCTGATGCTGTTCGCATTCTTCGCACATGTCGACGAACTCGGATTGACCATCACCGGCCCGCTTTTCACCTGTCTGTAGATTCGGCGCGGCCGGATTGGTGTCGAGCACGCCGATATTGTGCGCTCGATCGGCTCGATCGCATTTATCGTGCGAACCGAGCCCAGCGCGGTAACTGTGCAACCGGATGGACGGTGTGTGGCCGGATGAGTGCGTTCCGCACTGTCCCGGTCGGGCCCATGTTCCCGCCGGATAGCGGCCATGTCCGGGATATGTGATGAATATCCCAGGGGCACAAGAACGTTCGCTGCGCGTTGTGATGGATCACAGCTCGCGGACCCAGAAATTAGATCCGCCCAGGTCGCAAAGGCCCCCCGGCATTCGCTGGGAGAACCTGTGTCGGTAAACCCGGAACATCCCGGAGTGTGATGTGTTGCGATTTCTGCTATATCCGGCCGATTTGCCGCTATGGTCGACCCCAGTCGCCGCGCTGGTGCCACGACTCCAGAGTGGCACCGTGGCAGGCACCCGACACCACAGTTGGAGGAAAGATGACCGCCTACCGGACCATTGTCGTCGGTACCGATGGCTCGGACTCGTCGTACGTCGCCGTCGATAAGGCCGCAGCGCTGGCCGGGGCCGCGGGTGCGACCCTGGTCGTGGCCTGCGCCTACTACCCGACCGATGATCGCGACGTCGCCGCGGCCGCCGATGTGCTCAAGGATGAGGCCTACCAGGTGCGCGGCTCCGCGCCCACCAACGAGATCCTGCGCACCGCCCGGGACCGGGCGGTCTCGGCGGGGGCCGAGGAGATCGTCGAGCGAGCGATCGTCGGAGAGCCCGTCGAGTCGCTGCTCGGGCTCGTCAAGGAGGTCGAGGCCGATCTGCTGGTCGTCGGTAACCGGGGCCTGAACACCCTGGCCGGACGGCTGCTGGGCTCGGTGCCCTCGGATGTGGCCCGCAAGTCGCGTTCGGATGTGCTGATCGTGCACACCGTCAGGTAAGTCAGACCTGCTACGACAGCCGCACATCCCCGAGTGGTCGGGAATGTGCGGCTGTTGTTTTCGCGGTCGGGAACTCAGTCCAGTGCGCCGAGCACCGGCGGCAGCTCCGCGGTGTGCACCACGGTGAGTCGCTGCGTCGCTCGAGTCAGTGCCACGTAGAGGTCGTTGAGCCCGCGCGGTGATTCGTCGAGAATGCCGTGGGGTTCGACCAGATAGACCGCGTCGAATTCCAAACCCTTGACCTCGTGCACCGTCAGCACCCGGACGGATTCGGCGGCCAGCTCGGTGAAATCCGCGACCAGCGCGTGCGGTGTGATGACCGCGGTGGTGCCGGGTCCGGTCTCGGCCGCGACCAAATCCGCTACCGTGCTTCGCAATTCGCTCGGTTCGACGCCGTGTGCGCGCGGTTTCACACCTGTCTCGCGCACCGACCGCGGCACCGCCGCGATCGGATCGATCGCGGCGAGCACATCGGCGGCGACCGCCATGATCTCCGCGGGGGTGCGGTAGTTCACGGTCAACTCGGTGCGCTTCCACCGCTGTGCCACATAGGGTTCCAGCATTGCCTGCCAGGACGACGCGCCCGCCGGATCGCCGGTCTGGGCGACATCGCCGACCACAGTGACCCACCGGTTCGGAATCCGGCGCATCACCATCCGCCATGCCATCTCCGAAAGCTCTTGCGCCTCATCGACGATCACGTGACCGTAGGTCCAATTGCGATCGCCCGCAGCGCGTTCCGCGGTGGTCTGCCGGCTGCGCACATCCTGACGTTCGGCCAGCTGGCTGGCATCGATCAGGTCGTAGGCCATCAAGATCTCCGGATCGAGTTCGTCCTCGAGATCCTGTGGGGCCGAACCGGTCAGGATGTCGAGCGCATCCTGGGCCTCGGCCAGCCGCGCCCGCCAGCGGCGGCGGGCGCGTTCGCGTTCCTCGGTGTCGTCGATGCCGAGCAGTTCGGCGAGCTCGTCGAGCAGCGGTGCGTCGGGTGCGCTGAATTCACCGTTGTCCGAGCGCTCCAGCTCGGCCCGGTCCGTCGGATCCAGACTGCTCGCGGCGCGGTCGAGTCGCTTCGGATCGGCCAGCAGATCGGCGAGCACGTCCTGCGGTGACAGGATCGGCCACAGTTTGCCGATGGTCGTCTGGATCTCCGGGTCGGCACGCATTTCGTCCCGGATCTCGGCGAGATCGGTTCGGCTGAGCAGACTTTGGCCCCCGGATAGATCCGCGCCCATGGTCTGGGCCAGCTGTTCGGTGAGCGCGTCGATGACCGAGGAGGCGAAGATCGGGCGGGCCAGATTGTGCGGGCGCCGCGATGAGCGCGCCCGGCCGCGGGCCTTGGTGACGATCTTGCGGTCGAGGGTCACCGGATAGCCGTCGAAGCTCAGCCGGATCGGGTCGGCGGGCACCTCCTGACGGTCGCGCACCGCCTGTTTGAGCACCTCCAGCATGGCCAGCGAGCCCTTGATCTCCCCGGCGCGCAGCGAATCCTCGCGGGTCGCCTTAACTCCCGGATACAGATCGCCGATGGTGGACAGCAACACACCGGTCTCACCGAGAGAGGGCAGCACCTGGCCGATGTAGTCGAGGAAGGTGGCGTTCGGACCGATGATGAGCACGCCGCTCTTGGCCAGTTGCTGGCGGTAGGTGTAGAGCAGGTAGGCCGCGCGGTGCAGCGCGACGGCGGTCTTGCCGGTGCCGGGACCGCCCTGAACCACCAGCACGCTCTTGTGCTCGGAGCGAATGATCGCGTCCTGCTCGCTCTGGATGGTCTCGACAATGTCGTTCATATGGCCGGTGCGGGCGGCATTGAGCGCCGAGAGCAGCGCGCTCTCGCTGCCGACCCCGCCCTCGCCATCGGCCACTCCCGCAGTGCGGGCGGCCTCGAGGTCCAGGTATTCGTCGTTGATGGCCGTGACCCGCCGATTGCGGGATCGGATATGCCGACGCCGGATCACCCCGTCCGGGGCGGCGGTCGTCGCAAGATAGAACGGACGGGCAAGGGGCGCACGCCAATCCAGCAGCAGCGTCTCGTAATCGTCCTTCTCGTCGAGGATGCCGAGGCGGCCGATATAGCGGTACTCGGCATCGGAGTCGCCGTCGAGGTCGATGCGGCCGAAACACAGGCCGTGTTCGGCGGCATCGTATTTGGCCAGATCCTCGGAGTAGAGCTGGCTGAACGATTCGCGTTCGGTGCGAGCCTGCGGGGTGCCACCGGTTTCCAGCAGGACGGTGCGCAGCCGATTCGTGGCGTATTCGCGCATACCGTCGAGTCGTTCATAGAGCACCGACAGGTATGTCTGCTCCTGGTCGATCTCGCGGTTCCGCTCGGGTGCGCCGTCGGGTACGGCACGGTCCTGAGTGAGACGGTCGGGCAAACTGAACTCCTTGTCACCGCGATGAGCCGGGTGCACACGCAGACTACGTTGCCCGCGAACGCTCGGAAAACAGAGTTGTCGAGTCTACTGCTGGTTCGGCGTGCTCGCTGTAACCGCAGGTAGAGGGTCCGTGAGTGGGTTGTCGTGGACCGGGGTGAAGTGTTGGACGACGGGAAACGGATCGTAGAAGTGGTGCAGCAACTGCTTCCAGCGCTGGTATCCAGCGGACCCGCGGAAGCCATCGACATGATCGGCCAGTCGCTCCCATCCCACCAGCAGTAGATAGGTGTCGGGCGCCTCGACGCACCGCGACAGCGATAGCGACCGGAAGCCCGGCATACTCGCGATGATCGGCCTGGCCTCGGCGAATGCCGCCTCGAAGGCCGCCGACTGTTCAGGGCGCACGGGGAGCAGGGCGTGTTCGATGATCATGCAAAACCTTCAGGAAGCGTGGGTGTTATTGGGTCTGCGGCCCAGTGGATCGGTGCCTTCCCGGCGTCCGGTCGGCTTGGCCCGGTACATCGCCAGATCGGCGTCGTGCAGAACCGCCTCGGGTGTGCGGTTATCGCCCTCTTCGAGTTCGGTGACGCCGATCGAGGCGTTCACCTCGATCCGGTGCCCGCGGGCGATGATCGGTTCGGCCATGGTCGAGCGCAGGCGACGCACCAGGGAATCGATATCGACGCGCCGGGTCCGTCCGGCGAGCAGCACCAGGAACTCATCGCCGCCGAGCCGTCCGACCAGATCGGTGCCGCGCAACGCCCGCTGCAGCCGCTGCGCCACGATCTGCAATACGGTGTCGCCGATGGCGTGGCCGAGGGTGTCGTTGATCGCCTTGAAACCGTCCAGGTCGATGAAGAGCACCGTCGATACCGGCAGATCCTCGCTGGTGGCCAGCGCATTGGCGAGCTGGGACAGGATCAGCGAGCGGTTGGCCAGTCCGGTCAGCGAGTCGTGGGTGGCCTGGTACTCCAGTTGCCTTCGGCTGGCCCGGAATTCGGTGATATCGGCGAATGACGACACCGCCGGCGAATCCGGGTCGCCCGGATTGAGCAGGCGTGAGCTGCCCGAGAGCCAGCGGCGCTGCCCGTCGTGGCGGTCGACGCCGAAGATATAGCCGGTGATCGTCTCGCCGGTCGCCAGGGTCCGCGCGACGGGATGCCTGCTCGGCGGCAGTGGCTGGGCATTGGCGTCCAGCAGCACCATCGGCAGCTCGTCGATGGTGGCGCCGACGAGTTCGCGGCGGTCGTCGGTGCCGAAGATGCGCACGGCTGCGGGATTGGCCGATTCGATGCGGCCGTTGCGATCGATCACCACCACCCCCTCCTCCAACTGCGAGACGACGGTGGTGAAGTGCTGTTCGGCCCGGCGCTGGGCGGCCTCGGCGGCGCGCTGCGCGGTGAGATCGTGGATGACCACCTGATAGGCCAGATGGTCGTGCCATGCGGTGAGTACCGACACCGACTCGACCGGGACGGTCTCGCCGTCGATACGGACCAGCTCCATTTCGGTGGGCTCGGTCGCGGCGCCAGCGGTGGTCAGGCCGCTGGTGCGGTCCAGCATGCCGGGCACCGAATCGGGATGGACGAAACGGGTCAGCGGCTGGCCGATCACCTGGTCGGCGCTCTCGGCCGCCAGCATGCGCACGGTGGCTTGGTTGGCGTAGACGACGGTGCCGCGCTCGTGCACCACGATCCCGTCCGGGGTGTGTTCGACCAGGGATCGGTAGCGCTGCGCGAGCTGCTCGGCCTCGATACCGACGTCGGCCGCCTTGTCCTGATCCACTCGAACCCCCGATCGTCGACCCGGTTATGGCCATTGGAACATGGGATTATTCTGGTCTCGACGTCGCCAAGATCACATCGTCCACGCTATTGCTTCGATCACAGTTCGGGCACTTCATCGGGCGCTGTCCGATGATCATTACAAAGCCCGGATCTACGCACATTCCCGAGCCGAACGTCGGTCGGGTCGGGGAGGTCCGTGAGGGAACGATGCCAGGCCGGGTACCAACTCGACGCGCGAAGAGCACCATCACGATCATATGACGATCGTCGGAATCGGTGCCGTTACCGGGTACGGCCGGGGTCGGGAGACGCTGTGGCACGGGTTGCGCAGCGGTAAGTCGGCGGTCACGCTCCAGCCCGGCTACGGCACGGGCCGTGATGAGCATGCCTGGGTAGCGCTGATCCCCGATGGCGGCGATCCCCTGGTGAGCAGCAGCATCTACGGAGGCGCGCTGCAGGAGGCGGGTCGCGAGGCGATCGCCGACGCAAGTCCGCGCGCGGGTGGCGGCCGGGCGGCACCGTCGGCGTGCTGCACGCGACGGTGCTCGGCGACGTGGCCAACTCTGCTGGACGGTCCCACGCTATTCGGGGGCGGGATCACGGTGAAGCTGTCGCTCGGCGTGGGCGGGAACAATTCGATGGCGGTGCTCGGCTCCGTCGACTGAGCCGCGCCGATTGCTCACGGCAGGGGGACCGACCAGCACAACCTCGTCCCGGGCATGCCGTCCGGTTCGTGCATACCCGCCACCGCCGGGCCGATGGTGAAATGACCGTCCGATTTCTCGGCCCGCTGCTCCAAATTCCGCAATCCGCTGCGGATCACGTGATTCGGGATGCCCCAGCCGTCATCGGTGACGACGATGGTCAGGTCATCGGCCACGCTGATCTCCACCGTGACGGTCGCCGCACCGGAATGCCGCACCGCATTGCTCACCGCCTCGCGCACCACCGCCTCCGCGTGATCGGCCAGTTCGGCCTCTAGCACCGACAGCGGACCGGTCACCTGCACGGTGGCCCGCAGCGGCGCGTCGGCGGACTGCTGGCGCACCGCGTCCTCGATCCGCTGCTGTAGCCGGATGCTGCTGCCATTGCCGCCGTGCAGATCGAAGATGGAGGTGCGGATCTCCTGGACCACCTCCTGCAGATCACTGACGACCGTCGAAAGGTGTTGGCGCACTTCGGGAACCTCGGCTCGCGGCACCACGCCCTGCAATGTCAGTCCGATGGCGAACAGCCGCTGGATCACATGGTCGTGCAGGTCGCGGGCGATGCGGTCGCGGTCGGCGATGATATCGAGTTCGCGCATCCGGCGCTGGGTTTCGGCCAGCTGCATGGCGAGTGCGGCCTGATCGGTGAAGGCGTTGGTCAGCTCGACCAGTTCATCGGTGTAGGGCGGCGAGCCGATCGGACGCACGGTGACCAGGGTGCCGAGGGTGGCGTCGGGGGTGCACAGCGGCAGGATCAGCGCGGGCCCGACATCGTCGAGCGGCACGCCGAGATCGATCAGCGCGGCATCGTCGAAGCGCAGCGGTGTGCGGCGGGTGAATGCCTCGCCGAGTGCGGTGCCCTCGGCGTCCACGGTCAGCCCGTCGAATCCGCTGCCCGGACCGGACCACTGGGTAATGACCAGTTCGGATACCGCGGCGAGCTGCTCTTGTGGAGCCGCCGTGCTGGCGAGGAACGATTGGTGCGATCCGGTGAGGGTGCGCGCGTGATCGACCACATGCGCGAGCACCAGATCGGGTTCGCTGCCCGCGAGGAATTCGGTGGCGATATCGCGAGTGGCCTCGATCCAGGCCTGTCTGGTGCGCGCCGATTCATAGAGCCTGGCGTTGTCGACCGCGATACCGGCGGCGGCCGCAAGCGCCTGTACGAGTACATCGTCGTCCTCGGTGAAGGGCTGGCCATTGGCCTTCTCGGTCAGATAGAGGCTGCCGAACACCTCGTCGCGGATGCACACGGGTACCCCGAGGAAGGTGTGCATCGGCGGATGGTGCGCCGGAAAGCCGACCGATGCCGGATGTTTCGACAGTTCGTCCAGGCGTAGCGGTTTGGGTTGGGAGAACACCTCGCCGAGTACGCCGTGTCCGGCGGGCAGTCGGCCGATGGCCGCCCTGGTCTTATCGTCCATGCCCTCATCGAGGAACTGCGTGACCTGCTGTTCGTGGCCGCGCACGGCCAGCGCGCCGTAGCGGGCGTCGACCAGGCTGGTCGCGGTGTGCACGATGGCGCGCAGGGTTTCGTCGAGATCCAGGCCCGAGGTGACGGTCAGCATCGCCTCGACCAGGCCGTCCATCCGGTCGCGTGAATCGATGATCAGCTCGACGCGTTCCTTGACCTCGGACAGGAGCTCCCGGAGCCGCAGTTGCGAGAGCGTGTCGCGTACCGAATAGGGGCCGCTAACCAACTCGTCGGTCATATCGGCATCCTGTTCTGGTGTGCGCGAAACAGCGCGTAGGCCAGTCTAGTTGGCCGATCGGGGACTTTCGGCCCTGTTCGCGACGTCGTAGCGGTGATGGCATGGTCGGACCGGGAATAGAAAGTAGGTCTGTCCTATGAATTCGCCGTTGCGTTCGTCGGAGCTGTGGGCAACCGCCGCCGATCCCGAACTGGCCGTGACCACCCGGGGCGCGGTGCCGCCGGCGGATGTGACCAGGGCCGTGCGGGGGATCGGTCGGGTGCTGCGCCGGCATCACCTCGACGCGGCGGCGCGGGTGCGGGTGACCGCACCGGTGGATGCGGACGAACCGACGTTGGTACAGGCCAACATTCGCATTCACGACACCCCGACCCGGGTGCAGGTCACCGGGCCACGCGGCTTCGCGGTGACCTTCGCCGTGGAACGGCTGGACCGCCAGATCGCCCGGCTGGCGACCAAACAGTCACGCGAGTGGCCCGATCCGGCGCGCCCGCCCCTGGCCAGGGTCACCGAGCCGCGCCCGATCGCGCGGAGGAAGCACTGTGCGTTGCTGACAGGTACGCCCGCCGAGGCGACCGCGGTGCTGAATGCGATGGATTACGACGCCTACCTGTTCGTCGATGCCGAGACCGGCGAGGACGCTGTGGTGTCCTGGGCGGATTCACTGGGCATCCGGATGGCCAGGCAGCGCACCACCACCGCGCCGGAGGCCGCGGTGGACAGGCCGCTGACGACGAATTCGCTGTCGGTGCTCATGGATACGCAGCCCGCGCCGACGCTGATCGAGGAGGTGGCGGTGACCAGGCTATGCCGCAAGGGCCTGCCGTTCCTGTTCTTCACCGACGCCGATACCGGTCGCGGCAGGTTGCTGTATCGCCGCTACGACGGGGATCTCACGATCGTCGTTCCCGTCGGCTAACTCTCGCGCAGTTTGGAGGCCAGCACCGCGGCCTGGGTGCGTCGTTCCATACCGAGTTTGGCGAGCAAGCGGGATACGTAGTTTTTGACGGTCTTCTCCGCCAAGAACATTCGCGCCGCGATCTGCCGATTGGTCAATCCCTCGCCGAGCAATGCGAGCAGTCGGCGTTCTTGTTCGGTGAGTCCGGCGAGTGGTCCGTCATTTTCGGTGCTGCTGCGCAGCCGCGCTTTGAGCGCGCTTGCCGCGCGGTTATCCAAGAGCGAACGACCGGTGCCGACCTCCTTGATGGCCGCCGCCAATTCCATGCCCTTGATGTTCTTCACGACATAGCCGCTCGCGCCCGCCAGGATCGCGTCCAACATGGCGTGCTCATCGGTGTAGGACGTCAGAATGAGGCAATGCAAACCGTCGATTTCGGCGAGCAGATCGCGGCACAGTTCGATGCCGTTGCCGTCGGGTAATCGGACGTCCAGTACGGCGACATCGGGTTGCAGGGCGTGAATGCCCGTCATGGCGGTGGCGACGTCGCCCGCCTGGCCGATCACGGTGAGTTCCGGATCGCTCTCCAACAGGTCGACGAGGCCGCGTCGGACGATCTCGTGGTCGTCGACGAGGAACACTGTGATCACGCGACCTCCCATGCGCGGCAGGGGATCTCGCGCCCCTGTTCGTCTCACTCCGACAAGGTATCTCGTCGCGGCGCATACCGGTATGTCGGAGCCGATAATTTCGAGTAAATGACGACTCTAATTTACCGGCGCGCGTTACGAAACTACGGCGGAAACCGACCATCCGAAAGGCTTTTGTATGAATCGGGGTTCCGGGTATGCTATGGCCGAAAGTCATTCAAAGAGGGCTTTGGCAGCGTGGCCTGGAGGGCCCCATGCACAGTTATCTCGAACAATGACATATTCAGCGCCGCTCGATTTCGGCACTATTTTCGGTCCGCCGCAGAGCTGTCCCGATTGCGGTTCAGACGCCATCGGCATCTTGGACGACCTTCGGGATACCCTGTTCCGCTGCCGCACTTGCGGTGTGCAATGGCGGCTCGCGCACGGTCGCACCATTCTGGAGGTCTCGGCCTTCGATGCGCAGCCCGTGCCCGAAGAATGGACGTGCCCATGAGAATCGGGCTGATCGTGCCACCGTGAGTGCCGGTACCGCCGCCCGCCTCGGTCGGCAGCGAAGCGGTGGTCGGCAATCTCGCGTCGGGGCTGGCCATGGGTCGGATGAACGCGGAGTAAGGGCGTGCACCGTCCGGTCGAGGTGACCTGGCTCCCGCGCCGAAAACTGGTGATGATCACCGAGATCCGCGAATCCGAGCGGTGGCGCTATTACACTGAGCGGGTGCGTCCACTGATGGGCCCCAACGATCCGGAACCGCGCGGTGAGCGGACGAGCCGGGCCATGCCGTCCATGCCGGTCGCTTGACGAGCCCGTGGGGTGACGGTGTCGACCCGGGCGCGCCGCGGGCGGTCGCCGGGGTGACGCTGGTCGAGGGATCGACGTTCTGCATCAGCGAGGACGGCGGTGTCATCAGCCCGAATCGTCCCGAGGGACTGTTCGTTCGCGATACCCGGGTGCTATCGCGATGGCGGCTGACCGTCGACGGATTGCCCCCACAGCCGCTCACCGTCCAGCACGCTGAGCCCTATAGCGCGACGCTGCTGGCCAGAACCCCGCCGCGGCCGGGGCGCGCCGACAGCACCGCGCTGGTGAGTGTCGCGCGGCATGTCGGCGACGGTATGCGTGAGGACCTGACGGTGCGCAATCTGTCCGGTGCCGCGATCAGCTGTGCGGTGGCGCTGGAGCTCGACGCCGATTTCGCGGATCTGTTCGAGGTGAAGGAGGGGCGGGTCGGCGACACCATCGTGGTCACCAAGAGCAAGGCGATGGCGGGCGCGCTCGAGATCAGCCGGACCGATCTGGCCCTGGCGGTGACGGTGACCGCCGCGGGGGCGACCGTGACCGATCGCGAATTGCGGTGGGAGGTGGAGCTGCCGGGGCGCGGTGATTGGACGGCGTGCATTCAGTACCAGCCGACACTGGGATCGGTCGTGACGCCCCGGCACGTGTGCGGAAAGTCGGTATCGCACAGCGCGCCAGCGCGGCGGATGCGGGAATGGTACGAGAACTCGCCGCTGGTCCGGACCGGGGACGAGACGCTGGCCGCGGTATTGCGCCGCGCTGTCGTCGATCTCGGCGCGCTGCGCATCTTCGATCCGGGGCATCCGGAGCGGGCGGTGGTCGCGGCCGGTGCGCCGTGGTTCATGGCGCTGTTCGGGCGGGACTCGTTGCTCACCTCCTGGATGGTGTTGCCGCTCGATCGGCGGCTGGCCGTCGGCACGCTGCAGAGCCTGGCCGGCTTGCAGGGCAGTGAGATTCGCGAGGTGACCGAGGAACAGCCGGGCCGGATTCCGCACGAGGTGCGATTCGGTCGGGCGGCGACGCTGCTGCTCGGCGGTGACACCGTGTACTACGGAACCGCCGACGCCACCCCGCTGTTCGTGATGCTGCTCGGTGAGCTGCACCGATGGGGACTGGATGCCGAAACCCGGGATGAGCTGCTGCCGCATGCGGATCGGGCACTGGAATGGATCGAGCGCTTCGGTGATGTGGACGGCGACGGATTCGTCGAGTACGAGCGCGCGGCCGAGCACGGGTTGGCGAACCAGGGCTGGAAGGACTCCTGGGACGGGGTGAATTTCGCCGACGGCCGATTGCCCGAGGCGCCGATCGCGCTGGCCGAGGTCCAGGGGTATGTGTACGCGGCGTATCTGGCGCGGGCGGCGCTGGCGGTCGATATGGGCGATCACGCGATCGCGGACCGGTTCCGTACCAAGGCGGCCGCCTTGAAGGCCGCGTTCAATGCCACGTTCTGGCTGCCCGAGCGTGGTTGGTTCGCCATCGGTCTGGATCGGGACAAGCGGCCGATCGACGCGCTGACTTCGAATATCGGGCACTGCCTGTGGACCGGGATCATCGATGAGGACAAGGCGGGCCGGGTCGCGGACCATCTGCTGTCGCCGCAGATGTTCAGCGGGTTCGGTATCCGCACACTGGCCACCGACATGGGCGCTTACAACCCGGTCAGCTATCACAACGGCTCGGTGTGGCCGCACGACAACGCCATCTGCGCCGCCGGGCTGATGCGCTACGGCTACACCGAACACGCCAACCGCGTGATCGACGGCGTGCTCGACGCGTCGACCCGATTCGGCTATCGGCTGCCCGAGCTGTTCAGCGGTTTCGATCGCGCGGAATTCGACGCGCCGGTGCCGTATCCGACCTCGTGCTCGCCGCAGGCGTGGGCGTCCGCGGCGCCGCTGCTGTTCATGCGGAGCATGTTGCGGCTCGAACCCGGCGGCGGATCGGCCTCGGTCGCGCCCGCGGTGCCGGACCGGTATCTGCCGCTGCGGGTGAGCGGGGTGCGGGTGGGGGCGGATGTGCTCACGGTCACCGTGGACAATGAGGGGTGGCAACTGAGTGGGTTGTCCGGAAAGTTGCGTCGATCGGATACTTGACCTGGGCGGATGCCCGGTGTGCGCGGCACGCGGGGAAACTTGTCGGTGGGTCGGCCTAGCATGGCGCTGGGGGTATCACGTCTGTTGGACCGACACGATCGAGAAGGGACCACCTGGTGGCGGAACGCCTCACTGTGCGCGGAGCTCGGGAGCACAACCTCAAGGGGATCGACATCGATCTGCCCCGCGACAGTCTCATCGTGTTCACCGGCCTATCCGGTTCGGGCAAGTCCAGCCTCGCCTTCGATACGATCTTCGCCGAGGGACAGCGCCGCTATGTCGAATCGCTATCGGCCTACGCCCGCCAGTTCCTCGGGCAGATGGACAAGCCGGATGTCGACTTCATCGAGGGTCTCTCGCCCGCGGTCTCGATCGATCAGAAGTCGACCAATCGCAACCCCCGCTCCACCGTCGGCACCATCACCGAGGTCTACGACTACCTGCGTCTGCTCTACGCCCGCGCCGGCACCCCGCACTGCCCGGTCTGCGGTGAGCTCATCGCCAAGCAGACCCCGCAGCAGATCGTCGACCAGGTGCTCGCCATGGAGGAGGGCATCAAATTCCAGGTGCTCGCGCCGGTGGTGCGCACGCGCAAGGGTGAATTCGTCGATCTCTTCGATCAGCTGAACACCCAGGGTTATTCGCGAGTCCGGGTCGACGGCGTGGTGTATCCGCTGACCGATCCGCCGAAGCTGAAGAAGCAGGAGAAGCACGACGTCGAGGTCGTGGTGGACCGGCTCCAGGTGAAGCCGAGTTCCAAACAGCGCCTGACCGATTCGATCGAGACCGCGCTGCGGTTGGCCGACGGCATCGTGGTGCTGGACTTCGTCGACCGCGACGAGCACGCGCACGATCGTGAGCGCCGCTTCTCCGAACGGCTGGCCTGCCCCAATGGGCACCCACTCGATATCGAGGATCTCGAACCGCGCTCGTTCTCGTTCAACTCGCCCTATGGTGCGTGCCCGGACTGTACGGGTCTCGGTATCCGCAAAGAGGTCGACCCCGATCTGGTGGTGCCCGATCCCGAGCTGAGCCTGGCCGATGGCGCGATCGCGCCGTGGTCGCGCGGGCAGACCGCCGAATATTTCACCAGGCTGCTGTCGGGTCTGGCCGAATCCATTGGCTTCTCCATGGATACGCCGTGGCAGGACCTGCCGCTGAAGGCGCGCAAGGCGGTGTTGGAGGGCAGCTCCGATCAGGTGCACGTCTCCTATACCAATCGATACGGCCGGAAGCGTTCGTACTACGCCGATTTCGAGGGTGTGATGCCGTTTTTGCAGCGGCGCATGGAGAACACCGAATCCGAGCAGATGAAAGAGCATTACGACGGGTATATGCGCGATGTGCCGTGCCCGGTCTGCAACGGTGCTCGGCTGCGGCCGGAGATTCTGGCCGTCACCATCGCCTCGGGTGGTGAGCAGAAGTCCATCGCCGATGTGAGCGAGTTGTCGATCGGTGAATGCTCGGCATTCCTGAACGCGCTGACCCTTGGGGAGCGGGAGACCGCCATTGCCGGACAGGTGCTCAAGGAAGTGCAGGCGCGGCTCGGCTTCCTGCTCGATGTCGGCCTGGAGTATTTGAGCCTGTCGCGGGCGGCGGCGACGCTGTCCGGCGGTGAGGCGCAGCGCATCCGGTTGGCGACCCAGATCGGGTCCGGACTGGTCGGGGTGCTGTATGTGCTGGACGAACCGTCGATCGGTCTGCATCAGCGCGACAACCGTCGGCTCATCGAAACCCTTACTCGGCTGCGCAATCTCGGCAATACGCTGATCGTGGTCGAACACGATGAGGACACCATCCGGGCCTCGGACTGGGTGGTCGATATCGGTCCGCTGGCCGGTGAGCACGGCGGTCAGGTGGTGCACAGCGGTCCGTATCAGGAACTGCTGACCGATGCGAATTCGCTCACCGGCGCCTATCTTTCGGGCCGCGAGCGGATCGAGGTGCCGATGGTGCGGCGGCCGGTCAGCAAGAAGCGGCAGCTCACCGTCGTCGGGGCGAACGAGCACAACCTACGTGGTATCGACGTGAGCTTCCCGCTCGGCGTGCTCACCGCGGTTACCGGTGTTTCGGGTTCGGGTAAGTCCACACTGGTCAACGACATCCTGGCGACGGTGCTGGCGAACAAGCTCAACGGTGCGCGGCAGGTGCCGGGTCGGCATATGCGGATCAATGGGCTCGATCATCTGGACAAGCTGGTGCAGGTGGATCAGTCCCCGATCGGACGCACGCCGCGCTCGAATCCGGCCACCTACACCGGTGTGTTCGACAAGATCCGGACCTTGTTCGCGGCGACCACCGAGGCCAAGGTGCGTGGCTATCAGCCCGGCCGGTTCTCCTTCAATGTCAAGGGCGGCCGCTGCGAAGCATGTTCGGGCGACGGCACTTTGAAGATCGAGATGAACTTCCTGCCCGATGTGTATGTGCCGTGCGAGGTGTGCCACGGCGCCCGGTACAACCGGGAAACCCTGGAGGTGCACTACAAGGGCAAGACCATCGCCGAGGTGCTGGATATGTCGATCGAGGAGGCGGCGGAATTCTTCGAGCCGGTCACCTCGATCCACCGGTACCTCAAGACGCTGGTCGACGTCGGTTTGGGCTATGTCCGCCTGGGCCAGAGCGCACCGACACTGTCCGGCGGTGAAGCGCAGCGTGTGAAATTGGCGGCCGAACTGCAGAAGCGCTCGACCGGCCGAACCGTCTACATCCTCGACGAGCCGACCACCGGCCTGCACTTCGAGGACATCCGGAAGCTGCTGCTGGTCATCAATGGACTGGTGGACAAGGGCAATACGGTCATCGTCATCGAGCACAACCTGGACGTCATCAAGACCTCGGACTGGGTGATCGATATGGGCCCCGAAGGCGGCTCCGGCGGTGGCACGGTCGTGGCCGAGGGGGCTCCGGAAGATGTTGCGGTGGTCGGCGGCAGCTACACCGGTCAGTTCCTGAAGGAGGTACTGGCACTCCCCGCCGCGACCGCGCCGAAGGCGCCCGCCAAAAAGGCCGCGAAGAAGGCTCCGGCTAGGAAGCCCGCTGCCAAAGCGGGGGCGGACAACTCCTCGACCGCGAAGGCGACGGCGAGCAAGATCCCAGTACCCAATGCGGCCGCCGCGAAGCGCGCCTCCCGAAAAGCCGCTGCTCTGCGCTGATCTCGGCTAGATACTCCTTGTCACACCGTCACGCCTCAACGGTGTGACAAGGAGTGTGTCGGTGCACCCACCGCTGAGCTGGGGCCGTGCGCTCGTGTGGCTCGCCCGTCGAGCCGCGTCGATTGGTGGCCGCCTCGACTGTGTTCCGATTCGCGACGATCACCGGGTGCAGGACCTCGCGTCAGGTCGGGTGGTTGTTTCGGAAGCTGCCGCACTGCGTCAGCCGGTGAAGGACTCGGGGCCGACGCGGCTCCACGCCACGAATACGGCCAGGGCGAGATAGGCCAGATTTACCGCTACCGGCAGGGGTTCGCCGTGGCGAAAACTCACTCTTGATCTGGTTGCAATCTGCTATCGGATGCTTTACCGTCGGAACTACCGATTGCAAAACGCAATCAGATTGCGGGAGGCTGCATATGGGCGACACCGAGTCGCAGGTAGCGGGTGGAAAAGTCTTGTGGCACTTCACGATGTCGCTGGACGGTTTCGTGGCGGGGCCGAACCGTGCGATGGACTGGATGGCCGGGATCTCATCGCGTCCGGGGCTTGTCGAGGAGTACATCGAGACCACGGGTGCCGTGCTCGGAGGTCGGGACGGTTGGAATGCGGCAGGCGACAGTCGCCCGTACGGCGGAGCCTGGCACGGACCGATCTTCGTGCTGACCCATCACCCCGAGGACGCGATGCCTGCCGACGGAGTCACCTTCCTGACCTGTGGCCCCGCCGAGGCGGTGCGGATCGGGCTGGCGGCGGCGGGCGGCAAGAACCTCGAGGTGTTGTCGCCCACCATCGGCAGTCAGCTCCTCGAACTGGGACTGATCGACGAGATCGACCTCCACATCGCACCGATCCTGCTCGGCGATGGCATCCGGCTGTACGACAACCCCGGCTGTGCGCCGGTCCGACTCCATCGAGTCGGCGAGGGCGATCCGGTCGCGGTCGTCAACGTCCGATACCGACCGACCGCACCGGCGAAGCGCTCGGCCGAGAGCTCGCCCGGCGCAGCCGCGGAGTAGTGGTTGCGGCCAACCCTCAGCGGTTCGCGACCGTATGGATCAGTTCGGCGAGTTCCTTATATCTGGACCACATCGGCCAGTGGCCGGTGGGGAGATCCAGGTATTCGGCGTCGATCTTCGCCAACTCGGCGAACATCGGTTCCTGGCCCGCGTCGCGGAGTTTCTTGACCAGGTCGGCGGTGATGCTGTTGCAGATGACCGTGGTCGGGATGGCATGGCGCGCAGGTGAATCGCTCAGTCGCAGGGGAGCGGCGGCGACCCCGGCGGGTTCGGAGACGGCGCGCTCGCGGAACCGGGCCAGGGACGCCTCGTCCAGTCCGGTGAGGCTATTGCCCTCGGCCTCCAACCGACCCCAATCCGGCAGTGCGAGTTCGCGAACCGACTCGTCCAGGGCGGAATTGAGGATGAATCCATTGGGGAGCGGAGCGGCGTCGACATAGATACCGCGGCTGAAGCGTTCCGGGGCGGTATCGGTCGCGAGATAGGCGGCCGCCGCGCCGCCCGAGTGCGCGACGACCACCACTGCTTCATCCGGGGCGATGGCGTCGAGAATGGCCTGTGACTGCATCTCCAGGGTGGCGTCGAGCCGGTCGTTGTCGTCCGGATCGAGTCCGGGCAGGGTCAGCGCCAGCACATCGTCACCCCGGCCGCGCAGATCATTCGCGACGTCGTCCCATGCCCACGCGCCGAGCCAGAATCCGGGAATCAGAAGTATGCGTGCCATCGCGTGAGCATCGCATGCCGAACCTCCGAAAACACAATTTCCCAGCAGTGTGTCCGATCATCGAGATATCCACGCGATGAATGCCTTTCATCGTTCATGATGTGAACTGAATCGGCCGGGCGAGATTGTTCCGTGATACGGATTCGGCTCAGGCGGTCAGAGGCGCGCCGAACCAGCGCGTCAGCGCGCTCACGAGCCGATCGGCATCGGGTTGTCCGGCCGTGCTGGCCGCCCACGCGATATACCCGTCCGGTCGAATGAGCAGGGCGTCGGCGGGGGCGTCGGGACTGGTCGCGACCACCGTGTCGACTCGATCGCGCCAGGGCTCGGCGATGTCGGCGAAGCCGGTGTCGTCAGCCAGTACGAGCAGCACCGGCCGTGCTTCGCGCAGCAGGTCGGTGACGCGCGTCTGTCGGCCTTCGGTTTCGATGGGCAGTTCGGGGACCATGCGTCCGGACAGCGGGTGTGGATCGCCGATGTCGTAGCGGATATCGGTCCCGGCGAGCAGATGTGCGATATGTGCGGCATTTTCCGGTGCTTTGAGCAGTTCGCCCATGAACTCGCGCAGCGCGGTGACCTCCGGGCCGGGCGCCATCAGTGCGAGCTGGGACAGCGAGTGCATCATCACGCGCTCGCCGACCGGGTATCGCTCGCAGTGATAGGTGTCCAGCAGTTCCGGGGGTGCCCAACCGTTCACCTGTGCGGCGAGCTTCCAGCCGAGATTGGCCGCGTCCTGCAGCCCAAGATTGAGGCCGGGGCCGCCCATCGCGGAGTGCACGTGGGCGGAATCGCCGAGCAGGAACACATTTCCGTCGCGATAGCGTTCGGCCAGTCGAGTGTTCTGGCCTTCGGTCCGGCGCAAGGCGTGCGGGCCGGATCCGGTCGGTGGCGCGATCGGCAGGTCGACGCCGAGTACCCGCTGCACACTCGCGCGCAGTTCGTCGAGGGTCATCGGAGTGTCCTCCGGTACCGGATCGCCGTCGAACTCCATGGTTGCGATCAACGGGCGACCGTGTTCGAGTTCTGCGAAGATGAACATGCCCCGTTCGAGTCGGTTGTGTCCGAAGGGAAGTCGCCCGAGGCCGGGAATCATGATGCCGCCGTCTCCGGTGCGCAGCTCCTCTGGCAGGCTCACGTGCGCCATCCGGACCAACTTGGATGCATTTGTGCTGCCGGGGAATTCGATTCCGGTGTGTTTGCGAACGAAGCTTTTACCGCCGTCGGCCGCGACCAAGTAAGTGGTGGTCAGGTCATATTGGCGATCGGGACCGGTCACTGTGACGGTCACGCTCCCGTCCTGCTGGACCAGATCGGTCAGCTCATGGCCCCAACGGATTTCGATACCGAGTTGGCGGGCCCGTTTCTCCAACAGGCGAACCAGTTTCGGCTGGGGAATGAGCAGCGCGTACATCGGATTGTTCGCGACTTCGGCGAATGACACCGGCATCCCACTGAACAGATAGCCGGGCATGGGTTGGGGAGCGCCCGGCGCGCCGCCGAATTCGTGGTACAGCCCGCGCATGTCGAGCAGCCGAATCACCTGGCCGACGAGGCCGTTCGCCTTCGGCTCGGCGCTGGGCTCGCTCAGTTTCTCCAGCACGATCGGACGCACGCCGGCCAATGCGAGTTCGCATGCGAGCATGAGCCCGTTCGGCCCGGCACCGGAAATGACTACGTCGAAAGAGTTTTCGGGCATGACGAATACACCTCTTGTTGCCTGTGATGAGTGGGTGTGTGGTGAGTCAGTCGTCGACGGAAGGCGCGGGCAGTCCCGCGACTACCTCGCCGATGGCTTGTCGTAGCAGTGTGGTGAGCAATATCGGTGGATCCGCGTAGACATAGGTCGCGGTGGCGGCCTGGTAGATCGCGCCGATCGCGCCGACCACGAGGCGTGGATACAGATCCCGGGTCGCGTCGGTTCCGGTGCGCGCCGCGATCGCCTCGATCCAGTCGTCGGATACCGCCTTGGACACCGCGGTCCGGGTCTCCGGAGCCTCGAGCAATTCGCGAATAACCGCCAGTTGCTGCGGCGTCGGCGGGTGGTCCCCGGCGCCGTCGGCTTCGAGGGGCTCGAGGATCGCCGCGGTGATCGCGGTCCAGAGCGGCTCGTCGGTGGGTCGATTCCGTAACGCGACGAGACTGCGCTGGATCCGCTCGGTCTGCCGATAGGCCAGCGCCTCGTGCTTACCGGTGAAGTAGTTGTTGAAGGTCCGGACCGACACGCCCGCGCGGGCCGCGATGTCCTCTCTGGTGATGTTGGTCAGTCCGCGTTCGAATGCCAGCTCGAGCGTCGCATCGCTGAGCGCCTTGCGGGTGTCGAGCTTCTTGCGCTCCCGAAGACCGAGGATTTGCTCATCTGGCATGACACCAGCGTACAGCGAAACTTGCCCAGCGGGCAATGTTTCCCGTTGGGCAAAATTTTTGCGCCTGCTAGGCGTGGACCGGACCGGTGTACTTCTCGCCCGGCCCCTTGCCCGGCTCATCCGGATGTGCCGAGGCCTCGCGGAAGGCGAGTTGCAGCGACTTCAGACCGTCACGGTAGGGACCGGCGTGCGGCCCGAAGTATTCGATGGACGAGGTGACCAGTCCGGCGAGTGCGGTGATCAGGCGACGCGCCTCGTCCAGATCGCGGCGTGGGCTGTTGTCCGGATCCTCGTCGGCGAGGCCGAGCTTCTCCGCCGCCGCGCTCATCAACATCATCGCGGCGCGGCTGATGATCTCGACCGCCGGGATATCGGCCAGCTCGCGGACGTCGGTCGCGTCGGATACTGCCTCGTCACTCATGTGCACGAGGATGGCATCGTGGTGGGCGGGCGCGCGCGGCGGGGCGGGGCGATTCGGCGATAGCGAGCGGGAATGTTAGACTTTCCGCTGACGACCGCCCCGGGCTTGCTCGGGGCCGATAAGTGGAGCCCGACTCCCACCGTTGCCGACGAGTGATCGTAGAGGTTAAACGGTCCGGTCATCCGCCCTTCCGAGGGCGGTTTTCTTGTGCGGAGGGTCCTCGTTCGAGGATCGTCACGGACAAGGTCGACGCGAGCACGCTCGTGGTCGAAGGCCGGTCGACTCGGGCCCCGAGGCGGAATACCGCACCGGGGCCTTTGTGTTGAAAAGGGGTTGCCGTTATTGCGTGCGGTCGTCGGACGACACCGCTTGACCTAGGAGGCCCCATCAGCACTGAGACCCGCATCAACGATCGCATCCGCGTTCCCGAGGTCCGACTCATCGGACCGGGTGGTGAACAGGTTGGGATCGTGCGTGTTGAAGATGCACTACGCGTCGCCCTCGAGGCGGACCTCGACCTGGTCGAGGTTGCGCCGGATGCCCGTCCACCGGTCTGCAAGATCATGGACTACGGCAAGTTCAAGTACGAGACGGCGCAGAAGGCGCGCGAGTCTCGCAAGAACCAGGTGCAGACCGTGATCAAGGAGCAGAAGCTCCGTCCCAAGATCGACGACCACGACTACGAGACCAAGAAGCGCAACGTCGTTCGCTTCCTCGAGGCGGGGTCCAAGGTCAAGGTGACGATCATGTTCCGCGGTCGTGAGCAGTCGCGCCCCGAACTGGGCTTCCGACTGCTGCAGCGTCTGGCCTCCGACGTCGCCGAGTTGGGTTTCGTCGAGACCTCCGCCAAGCAGGACGGTCGCAATATGACCATGGTCCTCGCGCCCCACAAGGGTGCGAAGACGCGGGTGAAGGCGCAGGAGGATTCGCGGGCACCGCGTCCCGCCGCCACCGAGGCGCCGGCCGCTCCCGCACCGGCTGCGGACGCGCCGGCAGCCGAGCAGGCCGCGCCGGCCGACCCGCAGTAATACCGATCAGAAACCGGTGGTCCGCGAGGGCCACCGGTACGAGACAGATAGAGGAATCCATGCCGAAGATGAAGAGCCACAGCGGCGCCTCGAAGCGATTCAAGGTTTCGGGCCGTGGCAAGCTGCTGCGTCAGCAGGCGAACCGTCGCCACCTGCTCGAGCACAAGTCCACTCGCCGGACTCGTCGTCTGGACGGCACGGAGTCCGTCGCGTCTGTTGACGTCCCTCGCGTCAAGCGCCTGCTCGGTCTCTGAGACCGCAAGCGACCGTCGATAGGTCGCTCGAAAGGTAAGCACCCGCGCGACCGGGACTCCGGACGCCGACCACCGACCAATTTTCGGGGCGCTACGCATGCGCTCCCTAGATCTCAAAAGGACTGACCCATGGCACGCGTCAAAAGGGCCGTCAACGCTCAGAAGAAGCGTCGTTCCGTTCTCGAGGCCTCCAAGGGCTACCGTGGCCAGCGCTCGCGGCTGTACCGCAAGGCCAAGGAACAGCAGCTGCACTCGCTCACCTACGCCTACCGGGACCGCCGGGCGCGCAAGGGTGACTTCCGCAAGCTGTGGATCGCCCGCATCAACGCCGCGGCGCGCATCAACGACATCACCTACAACCGCTTCATCCAGGGCCTGAAGGCCGCCGGTGTCGAGGTGGACCGCAAGATCCTCGCCGAGCTCGCCGTTTCCGACGCCGAGGCGTTCGCCGGTCTGGTCGCCGTCGCCAAGGCCGCCCTCCCGCAGGACGTCAACGCCCCGGCTGCCTGATTCGCCGCTGCGTGACAACACAGCATTCGGAACGACCCGTGGACGCGCTCTCCGAGCACAATCCGCGGGTCGTTTCCGCTGTCAAGCTCCAGCGCGCCGTTGCCCGCCGCAAGAGCGGACTGTTCCTCGCCGAGGGCGCGAATTCGGTTGCGGCTGCGCTGGATACGGGGCGGGTGCGGGAGCTGTTCTACTCGAACGGTGCCGCGGTGCGCGAGCACGAACTGGTTGCCTCGGCCGTCGGTCTGGGGGTGCGGACCACGCTGGTGAGTGACCGGGCGGCGCAGCATCTCGGTGAAACCGTCACCGCCCCTGGGCTTGTCGCGGTATGCGAGCTGATCGACGTGCCGCTCGACGAGGTGCTGGAGGCAGGGCCGCGAATGCTGGCCGTGCCGGTCGAGATCGCCGAACCGGGTAACGCGGGCACGCTGATTCGGGTGGTCGACGCGGTGGGCGCCGATGGTGTGGTACTGGCGGGGGAGACCGTCGACCCGCACAACGGAAAGTGTGTGCGAGCGAGCGCGGGCAGCCTGTTCCATGTGCCGATCGCGCGTAGCCGGGATGTCGGGGAAACCCTGGATGCCCTTGCGGCAATGGGGATCACGATCCTGGCCACCGCCGCTGATGGTGAGGTCGACCTTGACGATGCCGACGATTTGTTCACCGGCCCGGTCGCCTGGCTGTTCGGCAACGAGGCCCACGGGTTGGACCCGTCGGTCGCCGCCCGCGCCGACCACCGGGTCCGGATCCCCATTCGAGGCCGCGCAGAGAGCCTGAACCTGGCCACGGCGGCGTCGATCTGCCTCTACGCGAACTCCCGCGCCCGCTACGCGAACTAACCAGCCCGATCCGGTCGCGCACAGTTCGTTGTTGCCGCGCACAGGGCATAGCTTGTGCGAGGGTGTCACTGGTTATGCGCCAGCTTCCTGGCTGTGCGCCAGCTCACGCGGTAGGTGCCGCCGAAGCGTTCGCGGACGGCGGGGCCGATGGCCGGATCGGAGGAGGCGGCGAAGGACTGCGGCAGGACCAGGAGTAGTTCGCGTTCGGTGCGGAACGTTCGGTAGCCCTTGCCCAGCCGCGCATCTTCTCGTCCGCCGGTGTGTAGCCTTCGCTGACGACCGCGGTGAGCTGCTGAGCAACATCGTGACATCCTGGCTACGTGTGAGCTCCCTGGCTACGTGTGAGTTGCCGGCGGAGCGCGTCCGACGGGTGGGATGGGTTGTGGGGCAGTGTTAGTTGCCGTTGACGCGGAGGTCTTCGAGGACGTCTTCGGCCCAGCAGACTTGGACCGAATCGGGGCCGGTGACGCCCATGGCGGTCATCACGGTCAGCAGCATGCCGGTGCCGAGGAAGTGGCGCATCTCTTCGACCGATGCGTCGGTGAGCTCTTGGATCACGCGGTAGATGCCGCCGAAGCGTTCGCGGACGGCGGGGCCGATGGCCGGATCGGAGGAGGCGGCGAAGGACTGCAGCAGCACCAGGAGTAGTTCGCGTTCGGTGAGGAACGTGTTGTAGCCCTTGCCCAGTGCGCGCATCTTCTCGTTCGCCGTGGCGTCGGGTGTGATGCCCTCGGCGGCGGCCGCGCGGAAGACGTCCACGATGCGGTCGCAGACTCGGTGCGATGCGGCCAGGAACAGTTGCTGTTTGGTGCCGAACAGGCGGATGACATACGGCTGCGAGACGCCGGCGCGGCGCGCGATCTCATCGGTTTTCGTTGCGGCGTAACCGGATTCGGCAAAGGCGGCGATGGCCGCGCGCAGTACTTCCTCGCTGCGTTCGGTGGCGGTCATTCGGGTACGGGCTGCACTCGCCATCGGGCTCCACTTCGTCGGTCGGCCGCTTGCATTTGACATGTTATCAGTCGATGCATACTCTTCGGAGGTCGTTAGTTATCAGTCGATTACAACAAAGGCTGGAACATGTCCGAGACTCTCGAAACCTCCGCCCCACCGGTCCTTGCCGAACCGCGCCTGGGCGGACGCCGATTCGCGGCCGTACTCGCCGCCGTCGGCCTGCCGATGTTCATGGTCACGCTGGACAACCTGGTGGTGACCAATGCGCTGCCGGTGATCCGCACCGAACTCGGCGCGTCGCTGGCCGATCTGCAGTGGTTCGTCAACGCCTACACGCTGTCGTTCGCATCGCTATTGCTCACGGCCACATCCATCGGCGACCGGCTCGGCCGCCGCCGGGTCTTCCTCTCCGGTATCGCGCTGTTCACCCTGGCCTCGGCCGCCTGCGCGTTGGCCACCGAACCGTGGATGCTGATCGCCGCAAGGGCGGTGCAGGGATTCGGCGCGGCCGCGGTGATGCCGCTATCGCTGACCCTGCTGTCATCGGCCGTGCCCGAGCGGATGCGCAGCGCCGCCATCGGCATCTGGGGTGGCATCTCCGGACTCGGCGTCGCACTCGGCCCGCTGATCGGCGGCGCGGTGGTCGAGGGGCTGAGCTGGCAGTGGATCTTCTGGATCAATGTGCCGATCGGCCTGCTGGTGCTGCCGTTCGCGGCGCGGGTGCTCAGCGAATCGCACGGCCGGGCCAAGCGGCTGGATCCGCTCGGGCTGGTGCTGTCCGCGGGCGGTGTGCTGGCGGTGGTGTGGGGCGTGATCCACGGTGCCGATGACGGCTGGACCTCGACCGGCGTGCTGGCCACGCTGATCGGCGGAGCGGTGCTGCTCGGGTCGTTGATCGTCTGGGAGTTGCGTACGGCCGATCCGATGCTGCCGCTGCGGCTGTTCCGTTCCCGCGCCTTCCGGGTGAGCAATACGACCGGCTTCACCTTCTCGGTCGGCGTCTTCGGCTCGATCTTCCTGCTGGCGCAGTACTTCCAGGTCGTCCAGGGCTATGGGCCACTGCAGTCCGGTATCCGCACCATGCCGTGGACGATGGCGCCGATGGTGGTCGCTCCGCTCGCCGGTCTGATCGTGGACCGCGTCGGCGCGCGGACGCTGCTGGCGACCGGGCAGGCGCTGCTGGCGGTGGCGTTGGGCTGGATGGCTGCCATCACCTCGGTCGATGCGAGCTATGGCGCCTTCGTCGGGCCGTTCCTGCTCGGCGGCATCGGCATGGGCCTGACGTTCGCGCCCAGCTCCACGGTCGTGATGGCCAGCGCGAGTCCGGAGGATCGCGCCATGGCCTCGGGCACCAACAGCACCATCCGCGAAGTGGGCGTCGCCATGGGTGTCGCGGTACTGGCATCGGTCTTCGCCTCCCACGGCTCCTACACCAGCCCACAGAGCTTCGTCGACGGCCTGAGCCCGGCCCTATGGGTCGGTGCCGCGATCGTCGCGGCAGGCGCTGTGCTCTCCTGCCTCCTGCCCAGCCGCATCGAATCCGCACAGTAATCCGCTGATCGAGACCGTGCGCCCGCCCCGGGCCGTTCGCCCGGGGCGGGCGCACTTGCATGGTTGTCCCCTGTGGTGTGGACGTTTGTGTTGCCTTGCGAGGATCGGCGCGGGCTGACTGAGGTGCTGACTGCGGGCGGTCGCACTTCGGTGGCGGCTGGTTCTCCCGCCAAGCGATGTTCGATGCCGTGGGTTGATCAACTGCCGATCGAGCCCCTGCATCAGGCGTGGAGTTGTCGCCCGGGGCGGGCGCATTTTGCGCGTTGTGGTGCGCTCACACCTGGGTGGCTCGGCGCGGTAATTCGCGCGCACGGGTCGGCGTTGCGGGCCGCCTCAGGTCGCTGGCGGCGTACTTCCATATCGGCGCGCGGCGGGTTCAGCCGCCCGCTCTGATCGACGCCACGAGTTGATCATTCGCTGATCGAGACCATGTGTCCGCTCTGGGCTCATCGCTGGGGGCGGCCGCATTCGCGTGTGGTCGTCCCTCGTGGTGCGGGCGTGCCGCTGCTTGCGCGATCGTCCGCCGCGCCCCGATCGGCGGTGCCGTCCCCTCCCTGGTCTCGCGTGGCGTACTTCGATATCGCTGTCGTCTTGGGGCGGCCGCATTTGCGCGTGGCCGTCAGTGCGGTGCGCTCACACCTCGGTGGCCCGGCGCGGTAATTCGTGCGCACAGGTCGGCGTTGCGGGCCGCCTTAGGTGGACGCGCCGTCAGGGTTTGATCGTGTCCATCCAGCGCGAGCGCTCGGCCCCATCGAGCGTGGGTGGTGCGTATGAGGTCGGAGCTGTGGATATTCCGCGACCTGCGGTAATGCTCGAGTGCTATCGGTAGACTCGCGGTGTGGCGAGCCCAAAGGGTGAAGTGCTGCGGGGGCACGTTCCCGCTGTGGTGCGGGTGGCGGGCGGGCTGATCGCGGTGGAAGGGGCGGGGTTGGTGGCCATGGCGGCGACGGCGATCGGTCGCGATTCGGGTATCGCCATTCAGATCTACTGGTTGATGGCGCTCGGGATGGTGGTCTTTCTGGCGGGGGTGGCGGTGATCGTCGGCCGGAGATGGGGGCTGTTGCGCGTTATCGCGATCGTCATCCAATTGCCGTTGTTGCTCGCGGCGATCGGACTCTTGCTGGCCGGCGATCTGATCTACGGGATCGTGATCGGTGCGATTGTCTGTTTCGTCGTCGGTCTGCTGTACGCCCCGTCGGCCCGAGAGTGGCTCGGGCCGCCGCACGGGCGCTGGCCTGGGTGAACTCTGCGCGGGCTCGTGGCGGTACCCGCTCGGCACGCGACGCGGCGGTAATCCGGATGAATTGCCTGCGGCGCATCGAATACGATTCGACCAGCAGCAATGTGGGTAGGCAATCACGCGGACCCGCGAACCGATCCCCAGGGGAGAGACGAACGATCGTGGCCGACGACAACGATGGAGTCGAGAACGCAGCGCTGACCGAGGAGGCTTTGGCCGCTGCCGCGGCGGAGGCCGAGAAGGCGTTTGCGGCGGCCGCCGATCTCGATGCGCTCGCGGTCGCGAAGACCGAGCATCTCGGCGGTAAGGCGCCGCTGGCCTTGGCACAGCGCGCACTGGGTGGCCTGCCGAAGTCGGAGAAGGCGGATGCGGGCAAGCGCGTGAATGTCGCGCGGGCCCGAGTGTCGGAGGCCTTCGAATCGCGCCGCACGGTGCTGCTCGCCGAGCGCGACGCCGCCGTCCTGGTCGCCGAGACGATCGATGTGACACTGCCCGCGGGCCGGGCCGCTGTCGGGGCCAGACATCCGATCACCGTTATCTCCGAGCAGATCGCCGATGTCTTCGTCGCGATGGGCTGGGAGGTCGCCGAGGGGCCCGAGGTCGAAACCGAGCACTTCAACTTCGACGCGCTGAATTTCCTGCCCGACCATCCGGCCCGGACCATGCAGGACACCTTCCACATCGCGCCGGAGGGTTCGCGCCAGGTGCTGCGCACGCACACCTCCCCGGTCCAGGTGCGTTCGCTGCTCGAGCGCGAACTGCCCATCTATGTGGTGTGCCCCGGCCGCACATTCCGCACCGATGAGCTCGACGCCACCCACACCCCGGTCTTCTCCCAGGTGGAGGGGCTCGCGGTGGACAAGGGCCTGACCATGGCGCATCTGCGCGGCACCCTGGACGCGTTCGCCCGCGCCCTGTTCGGGCCGGATACGCGGACTCGTATGCGCCCCAACTACTTTCCATTCACCGAGCCATCGGCGGAGGTCGATGTGTGGTTCCCGGACAAGAAGGGCGGCGCTGGCTGGGTCGAATGGGGCGGCTGCGGCATGGTGAACCCGAAAGTGCTGATCGCCAGCGGGATCGATCCCGAGGTGTACAGCGGGTTCGCGTTCGGCATGGGGCTGGAGCGGACGCTGCAGTTCCGCAATGGCATCTCGGACATGCGCGACATCGTCGAGGGCGACGTGCGGTTCACGCTGCCCTTCGGTATCCGGTCCTGACCCTCCATCCATCGAGAGAGCGAAACGTCAAGTGCGAGTAGCGCAGTCCTGGCTGACGGACATCATCCGCCGGACCACCCCCGAGTGGTCGGTGACGCCGGAGGAGCTCGACGCCGGGTTCGTCCGTGTCGGTTTGGAGGTCGAAGAGGTCGACAAGCTCCAACGGGTGACCGGTGATGTCGACAAGCCGCTGGTGGTCGGCCGCGTCGCCGAGATCACCGAGCTGACCGAGTTCAAGAAGCCGATCCGGTTCTGCAAGGTCGATGTCGGCAACCCGGACCTGCAGGAGATCGTCTGCGGCGCAACCAATTTCGCCGTCGGCGATCTGGTGGTCGTGGTTCTGCCCGGTGGCGTGCTGCCCGGTGGTTTCCAGATCTCCTCGCGTAAGACCTACGGGCATACCTCCAACGGCATGATCTGCTCGGTCGCCGAACTCGGTATCGGCAAGGATCATTCGGGCATCCTGGTGCTCGAGCCGGGTACCGCCGAACCCGGTACCGACGCCAACGAGCTGCTCGGGCTCGACGATACGGTCATCGAGCTGAACATCACGCCGGACCGCGGCTATTGCTTCTCGGCCCGCGGTCTGGCGCGCGAATTGGCGTGCGGATTCGATCTGGAATACGCCGATCCCGCGGTGCGGATCCTGCCCGATGACGAGCAGCAGGCGTGGTCGGTCCGGCTCGAACCGGAGTCCAAGTGCACCCGCTTCGCGGTCCGCCGGGTCACCGGCATCGATCCGAATGCGGTGAGCCCCTGGTGGTTGCAGCGCCGACTGCTGCTGTCGGGTGTGCGCCCGATCTCGCCCGCGGTCGACGTCACCAACTACGTGATGCTCGAGCTCGGCCAGCCGCTGCACGCCTTCGACGCGGACAAGGTCAAGGGCGGTCTGGTCGTGCGGACCGCCCACAAGGGTGAGACGCTGCGCACCCTCGACGAGGTCGAGCGGGTGCTCGACGCCGAGGACGTGGTGATCGCCGACGATTCCGGCGTCATTTCGCTTGCGGGTGTCATGGGTGGTGCGACAACGGAAGTCGGCGTCGGGTCGACCGATATTGTGCTCGAGGCGGCCACCTGGAACCCGCTGCTGGTCTACCGCACCGCGCGCAGGCACAAGCTGGTCTCCGAGGCCGGTAAGCGCTACGAGCGGGTCGTGGATCCGGAGATCAATGTCGCCGCACTCGATCGCGCCGCCCACCTGCTGGCCGAAATCGCCGGTGGCACTGTGGAATCCGCGCTTACCGACGTGCGGGTGCCGGTGCCGGCCGTACCGCCGATCCGGATCGATATCGATCTCGCCGATCGGGTGGCGGGCGTGGTCTACCCGACCGGTACCTCGGCGCGCCGCCTCGCGCAGATCGGGTGCACGGTCGAGGTGGGTGTCGACGAGGCCAGCGGACACGGGCAGTTGGTGGTCACGCCGCCGAGCTGGCGGCCCGACCTGGCGCAGCCCGCGGATCTCGTCGAAGAGGTGCTGCGCCTGGAAGGGCTCGAGCAGATCCCGTCGGTCATTCCGACCGCGCCGGCCGGACGTGGTCTGACCGCCGGGCAGCGGCGTCGTCGTGCGGTGAGCCGGGCGCTGGCCTTCGCCGGATGTGTCGAGGTGCCGCCGCCGGTGTTCCTCCCGGCCGGGGTGTTCGATACCTGGGGCCTGGATGCCGACGACTCGCGCCGCAACACCACGCGGGTGCTGAATCCACTCGATACCGAGCGCCCGGAACTGGCGACCACACTGCTGCCCGGTCTGCTGGAAGTGGCCTCGCGCAATATCTCTCGCGGTGCGCGTGATCTCGCGATCTTCGGCATCGCACAGGTGGTGCAGCCCGGCCCGAACGTGCGCGCGGTCGACGTGCTGCCGGTGGATCGCCGCCCCACCGACGAACAGATCACCGAACTGCTCGACTCGCTGCCCGCGCAGCCGGTGCATATCGGCGCTGTCCTCACCGGTCGCCGGGAACCGCGCGGGCCGTGGGGTGCGGGACGTCCGGCCGAGGCCGCCGATGCCTTCGCGCTCGCCGACACGATCGGTGATGCGGCGGGTGTGACGATCGAGCGGCGCACGGCTTCGTATCTGCCGTGGCATCCGGGACGGTGCGCCGAACTGGTGGTCGATGGCCAGATCATCGGGCACGCGGGCGAATTGCATCCGGCGGTCTTGGAACGTGCCGGACTGCCGCCGCGCACCTGCGCCCTCGAACTCGATCTCGATGCGCTGCCGCTGCGCGAATCTCGGCCTGTCCCAGTGGTTTCCCCGTTCCCGGCGGTGCTGCAGGACGTTTCGGTGAGTGTGGCCAAGACCGTTCCCGCCGCCTCGGTGGAATCGGCGCTGCGCACCGGCGGCGGTGCGCTGCTCGAGGATATTGCCCTGTTCGATGTGTACGAGGGCGCGCAGGCGGGCGAGGGACGCAAGTCGCTCACCTACGCCTTGCGCTTCCGCGCCTCCGACCGCACGCTCACCGAGGATGAGGCGAGTGCGGCCCGCGACTCGGCGGTCGCCGCGGCCGCCGACGCGGTCGGCGCGGTGCTGCGCGGGTAATCGGCTGATATCGGCCCCGGACGGTATGGCCGTCCGGGGCCGATTTGCGTTGTGGCTCAGGGCATTACCGTGCGGGCGGGGTCCGCTGGCCGCCTGAGTCGGACCTTGCGGGGTGTCCGGGACGAATGCCCACGTCAGGTCGGCCAGACGTGCGCGGAGTTCGGCGTCGGTCCACCACTCGGTCATCCGCGATCTCCTCGGGCTGGTCGCGAATGGGTCCGAGGGCAGATCCGGGCCGCGATCTTCGACGATGCGACGTTGTTCAGTGCCGTGGCGCCCTACGGTCGGCGCATGCGGCAGTCGCTCGGTCGACTCCTGGGCGGAAGAGAAGCAGCAGAGGCTGGACAACAACTCTAAGGACATTCTCGGCTAGGTGATGCGCAGGATCGACCGGGGGTCGGCTGTTCCAAATGGCAAGGCGACCACTGTTTATCGGCGGCTACCGGGGCGGCCTAGCGGTAGCCCTGCGGATGAACTGCCGGGCGTTGCTGCTCGGCATTGCGTTCACGTTCGGCGATGGGCATGGGGACACCGCCGCCGCGCACGGGAACCGAAACGCCAGGCGCAGACGGTGATCGACTGGGGCTCTAGCACCAGTGCTGAGAAGGATTCGGCGCGCGGCAGCTGGGGATACCGTTTGATACGGTAAGGACCTCCGGACGGTCGAGAGGGTGGGGATGGCGCACCGAGTGACGTTGATGCTGCGATCGATGGGCGGTTGATCCATGGGATTCGGCATGTTCAATTGGAGCGCAGGTGATCTCGGGTCCGCGATGTTGGAAAGTCTCACCGACTGGATCGCCGGTGAGCAACGTCAGCCGGGCGTCGATCCGGCGGGCGTGCAGAACAAATACAACCAGCAGCGCGACGGTGTTCGCAGCGCCGCCAATGGCATCGGCTTCCAGGGCGATTACCGACCGCGTTCGGTGAAGGGCCGCGACGACTTCGATCAGCCGTCGACCGCAGAGCTGCGCGAGAAGGTCGACAAGATCGATATCACCGCGGTCGACAATCTCGCGACCGCTTGGAATGAGATCGGCAAACGCGCCGAGACCTCGTTGGATACCTTCAAGAAGGCGATGGAACGCGCGACCGATGAAGGCATCTGGAAGGGTGCCTCGCGCAATGCCGTCGCCAAGGCCGTCGGGGATTACAGCACCCAGGCGGTGCAGCTCGCCAATGCCGCCAAACTGACCGGCAGCAAGGTCGCCGAACTAAAGACCGGTCTGGAACCGACCAAGGCCCTGGTGCCGCACGCTCCCGAACTGCGCTCGAATGTCGAGAATGCCAGGCACTGGATCGCGGGCCGGGGCTGGCGCGACAACGATGAGGCCGAGGGCACCGCACATGCCGAGGCGGTCCGGGTGCTGCGCACCGTCTACGCGCCGGTCATCGAGGAGACCGACACCAACGTCCCGGTCATCCCCAAACCCGACAACCCCACGACGAAGCCGGGTGGAACTCCCGGCGGCGGGCCGGGCAACAGCCCTGGTGGCAGCCCAGGTACGGACGTGGGCACTCAGCCGACGGACAAGCAGGAGCCCAAGCCCACCGACCAGAGTCCGTCCACCGATCCGTCGAGCACGCAGTCGACGGATAGTTCGACGACACCCTCCTCGACCACCAGCACCGAGCCGACTTCGACGAAGCCGGATACCACCGCGACCAACCCGTCGTCGACGACAACGCCGACCACCACGGGTTCGCCGATCCGCTCGGGCAGCCCGAGCGGCACCCCCGGCACGACCAGCCAGTCGCCGGGCCGAACCGTCACCGGCACACCCACCGGCACCGCCGCCACCACCGCGGCGGCCGCGACCACCGCCGCGACCACGGGCCGCAACGGTATGTCCGGTATGGGCTCACCCGGTAATCGCGGCGGCAAGGACGAGAACGAGTCCACCAAGGGCATCCCCGATTACTTGATCAACCAGCAGAACGGCGAAGAGCTCACCGGGCTCGCCAATGCGCCGAAGTCGGTCCCGCCGGTCATCGGCGAGTAGGAACAGGAAGACCGCATGACAACCGCGCGGCGGTGGCGATTCACCGCGCTCGAATTCCGGGTGCTCTGGGAGTCGACCGGACGGGACGTGCTCCCGTATCCGCTGCGACATCGCTCCACCGAGGTCTTTCAGGAGGATTCGGATCGGCTGCGCCGGGCCGCGGCCGAGGTGGTGATGCCGCAACTGGACGAGGATCTGGTGCGGGCCGTCGAGGTGCTGCTGGCACCGGAGGCTCGGGTGGAGGTGGCCGGATTCCACGGTCCGCGCAACGAGCGGAAGATCCGGGCGCACGGTGGTGTGCATTTCCAGCACGCCGCGCTGGCGATCCAGCAGCCCGGCCTCGATCACGAACATGGCGGGGCGGTGGACCTGCTGTTGCTGACGGTCGAGGATCTGGTCCCCGCCGTGGTCGATGTGTTGCCGGAATGCCGTGCGGGACAGGGTAAACCGATGCAGGTCCCGATCGAGGAGCTGGAGAAGCCGCCGCCGGTGGTGCGCGATGCGTGGCGTCCGACGGTGCGCGAGGAGTTCGAGAAGTTCTTCCGTCGGCCGACCTCGGCCACCGTGCACGTCGGGGTATACCCGTTCGGCAGTGTGGACAATCGGCATACCAAGGGCCGCAAGGACTTTCAGATCACCGATTTCGAAAATGACGGCCGCTATGTCAGTTTCGGCAGTCGGAATGTGATCGTGAAGCCGACGGATCGTCAGCGCATCACCGCCACGCTACGCGAAATGATCGGCCGTACTGTCGAAGAGGTCCGCAACGGCGATCATCTGGCCCCCTGAGGGTTCCCCGCGCCCACCGGACGCGGGGAATTTCGGCCTCAGCCCTTGGCCTCGGCCAGAATCCCGAGCACCACATCGGAGGTGTAGAACGGCTCCAGTCGCTCGCGAATCAGCTTGCCCAGCACGCCATTTCGCTTCGCACCCTCGATTACGGCGGGACCGTAGCGCAGGATCTCCTTGGCGATATCGTCGCCGGACAGGCCGAGTTCCGGCAGCATCGCGGCCAGCGTGTAATCGCCGTACTTGGTGAAGAAGACGTCCACGCATTCGTCGACGAGCAACCCGAAGTACTCCTTCTCCCTGGTGGTTACCGCGATCTCGTAGCAGAGCAGCACCAGTTCGTTCAGATCTTTCTGGGTCAGGTAGTCCCGCAGGCCGCTCACCGGCTCATCGGCGTGCAGGTCCCAGAACTCCATCGCGGCATCGTGCACCGGAGCGTCGCGCAACATCTCCCGGATGGCATTGTTGGTGCGCTTGAGTGCGAAGACCGCGCCCTTGCCCGCCATATCGCCGATGAAGGTGCTCTCGGTGGCCTTCTTGGCGGTTTTGGCCGCCGACTGGCCCATGGAGATCAGCGAGGAGACACCCGGAATCTTGCCCGCGATCTGCTTGTTCGCCTCCATGAAATCGGAGATGAGCTTGTCGACGAATTTCGAGGCGACGGTGGCGACCAGCGGGCTCTCGGTGAGCCGCTCCAAGATGCGCTCCTGCGCCTGGTGCATGCCGAAGATCTTCTCCAGCAGCGCCTCGACCGGTTCGCGCTCGACCACCTGGCCGAGGGTGTAGTCATTGTTCGCGGCGATATTGTCGTAGATCGAGTCGGCGAAGACGCCGACCATGTCCGCGATGACCGGGCTGCCGCCGATCAGGTCGATAACGGTGCGGACCGTCTCCTTGGCCTGGTCGATCTCCACGATGTCGCGGAAGATGAGGGTGTCGGCCACCCCGATCACCGATTCCACGTCACGGGCGACGACCTCGGTGAATCGGTCGCCGCTCACCTCGGCCAGCAGGAAATCCACCTGGGCATCGAGAAGCCGTTCGGCGATCTCACGCGGCTCGCTCATCGAATTCCACCATCACATTCATAGTCCGTCGCGCTCGGCCAGCTTACGGATCGTTCGATTCGACGTCGTTGCCGTGCAACGATTTCCGTATCTGTTCCAGACGCTCACGCGCGGCTTTCTCGCGCGCCTCCCATTGTTCGTCGGCACTGCGGCCCGCCGGGGTCTGCCGGTCGAGTTCGCCCATCCCCTGCGCGGTGCCGAAGCGCTGCTCGACCTTATCGCGAACTGACTCGAAGGTAGGGACTCCGCCGGAGGAATATCCGCCCACCTCGGGGCCGGACGGAATACCGGTCGGTGGTACCGGTACCGCCGGTACCGGAAAAACGCCTCCGACCTGGCCGGATGTCGCGGCATCGGATTCCTGATCATGTGTCTGCGGCGTTGAAGTGGCGGGACTCACAGTCGTATCGGATCCCATATGACCGAGGCCAGCGGCCTCGACGACCGCGGTGTGCACCCAGGCGAGCCGCGCTCGTCCGGCGGTGGCAGTGCCGAGCACCGAAAGCAGTTCGTCATCGGATAACGCCGCGAGCCGTGCGGTGATCTCACCCAATTCACTCATATCGCCAGGCTACGCACGACCGCGATCAGGTCGTGAGCAGTTCGCCGGTCCAGGCGCGGATGAGATCGATCCAGGAGACTTCGGTGGAGATGACCAGATCGTTGTGGCCTGCGCCAGGGAAGATCACCAGTTGTTTCGGTTCGGACGCGGCCTCGTACAGGCGCTCGGCATGGCGCAGCGGCAGGAGTTCGTCGTGGTCGCCGTGCATGATCAGCACGGGGGCGCGCAGTTTGCGGATGCGGCGCAGGCTCGGGTAGGCGTCCGGAACGAGCGGGCCGGGCAGGAATGGATATACCGAGCGAGCCGCGTCGCGCAGGCCGGTGAAGGTCGACATCAGCACCAGTCCGGCGGGCGGATGTTCGGTGGCCAGCTCGAGCAGTACGCCGCCGCCGAGCGATTTCCCCAGGTAGAGCACGCGTTCCGGGTCGACGCCGGGCTGATCGAGCAGCGCCCGCCGGGCCGCGTGGGCGTCGCGATAGGTGCCGTGCTCGGTGGGCCGCCCGGTGCTGCGGCCGAAGCCGCGATAGTCGAAAGTCAGTACGTCCAAACCGATTTGGGTGAGCAGCGCGTAGATCGGCACCCGGTCGCCGATATTGCCCGCATTGCCGTGCGCGAACAGGACATGCCCGACCGAGCGTTCGGCGGGCACCCACCAGCCGTGCAGCGTCTCGCCGTCGGTTGTCGGGATGGACAGCTCGGTGTAGTCCAGGTCGAGGATCGACGGCGTCTGCACGACCTGCCGATCGGGCATGAAGGTCAGCGCATTGAGGATCGGGCTTGCGGGGTGTCGCATGCCATCGTTCTTACTCGGTGCACGCCACCTGTGCGCGCCGACTGCCCGGACTACGCCTCGACGACGTCGACGCCCTTCCAGAAGGCGACTCGATCGCGCACCTGCTCGGCCTCCGGCTTCGGATCCGGGTAGTACCACGCGGCATCCGGATTCTTCGTGCCCTCGACCTCCACCGTGTAATAGGACGCGAGCCCCTTCCAGCCGCAGACGGTATGGGTATCGCTGTCCCGGAAATACTCGGTATTCAGCGACCCTGCCGGAAAGTAGTGATTGCCCTCAACTACCACCGTGTCATCGCTCTCGGCCAACACAATGCCGTTCCACACCGCTCGTATGCTCATCGAATCTCCCACTGTCGCACTCGATTCCGCCGCCCACACATCACGGCTAGGGGGTGTAACCCAAACCACACCCGCCGTATTCCCGCACGGTCTCTCTAGAGGGTGGTGACATATCCGCCGTCGATGCGGATATCGGAGCCGGTGATATTGGCGGAACGGTCACTGGCCAGGAAGACGGCCAGATCGGCGACCTCTCGAGGTGTGGTGAATCGCCCTGTCGCAGCCGCCGCGCCCACCGACTTCACGACATCCTCCGGACTGCTGCCGCTCGCCGCACCGACTTGGGCCGCCATGCCGCCGGTGCCGAGCCACAGATCGGTGGACACCGGCCCCGGGCTTATCGTGTTGGCACGAATCCCATTCGGCCCGAACTCCTTTGACAGGCCCTTGGTGAGATTGGCCAAGGCCGCTTTGGTCGCCGTGTAGTCGATGATGCTGGGATCGGGCAGCACCGAATTGACGGATCCGATCGTGATAATCGACCCGCCATGCTCCAGCATGTGTGGGATGGCTGCCCGGGTGGTGCGAACGGCCGACATCAGTCCCAGCGATAGCGCGGCGTTCCAGTCGTCGTCGGTGACGGTGACGAACCCGCCCATATGCGGCACCACCGTGCCCGCATTGTTGACCAGGATGTCCACGCGGCCCTGTTCGGCCGCCGTGGCCACCAGGGTCGTTGGGCCGTCCGCGGTGGCAAGGTCGACGGCGACGAAGGTCGCCCACCCATCTGCCTCGAGGTCTTGCAGTTCGGGGCTGTTGTGCCGGGCTCCGGCCACGACGTATGCGCCCGCGGCGGCGAACGCCTGGCAAATTGCCAGGCCGATGCCTTTGCTCGCGCCGGTGACGACAGCGATCTTGTCCCTGAGATGCATGTCCATGGCAATCAACGATTCCACAGGGTGGCCGTAGGGATGAGAGATATGGCCGACAGGGCGGGAACGTTGCTGAGCAGTGGTTCGGGCTAACGGTCAGCGGCCGAGCGCACCACCGGGGCGCTCGGATATTCGGCTATACGCCGAGACCTGCTTTCAGGGCTGGCCAGGATTTCGGGAGGGCGGCCTTCCAGTACGGCCACGAGTGGACGCCGATGGCGGCGTAGTCGAGGGAGAGGTCGGCGCCGAAGAGTTTCATGGCGGGTGCGAGGGCGAGAGTGCAGTCGTGCGAGACCTGTTCGATCTCGTTCGATCGGATCGGGTCGTTGGGCCACGACCAGCGATCGTCGAACGGGGCGTCATCCGGACCGGGTACGCCGGTGCCCACGTACAGGTGGACCGGTTTGCCGCGCAGCGTGTCGAGGTGTTTGCTCGGATCGTGTGCTGCCCACTCCGGGTTGCCTGCGGTGCCCCACATATTGTCCGGGTTGCCGCCCTTCGATTCGACGACGGGGCGCACCGACAACTGTCCGACACCGTCGGTGGAGTAGCAACCGCTGAAGGCGGCGAGGGCTCGGAACATATCGGGGTGCCGCACGGCGAGAATGGCGGCCGCTCCCGCTCCCATCGAAAGTCCGCCGATGGCGTAGACGCCATTGCCTTTCAGTTCACGATCGATCAGCGGTGGCAGCTCCGAGGTGAGAAAGGTTTCCCACTTCTGGTGTCCGATTTTGGGATCATCCTGCAACCAGTCGGTGTAGTAGGTGCCCCCGCCGCCGACCGGCATCACCACATTGACCGGCTTGTCGGCGAAGAATTCCTTGGCGCCGCCGCGCAGCGTCCACGTGCTCGCCGATTGGGATTCCGTTGCCCCGTTACCGTCCAGCAGCAGCAAGGTCGGGCGGGGTGCCGATTGGTTCGCGGGCACCAGCACATCGAGGTGGATGGTTCGCTTCATCGCGGGGGAGCGAACGTACATCTGCCATTGCTGTGCGGAGGTGCGCTCGATTCGCTCGACGACGGCGTCGGCGTTCGCGTTCGCCTGCGGAGCGACGACGAACAGCGGCGCGACCGCTACGACCACGGCCGCGGCGACAGATACCATCCGCCGGTAGCGTCGGCGTCCTCGCAGTACCGATATGCGCAAATCCATGCTGCAAACCCTCATCGCCGGTTGGCCCCCGTAGGAGGCCGTGACATTTCGCGTCGACAATGCCATGGAACCGGCAGCGTCGGATTCCCACCGCCGGTGAAGAAGTCGGGTTTCAGATTTCGGGATCAGTGGAGCACCCGCGCGCGCAATGTCGTATTCCGCAATCGGGCGGCAACGCAAACAGCCTGCGGTGCAATTGGATTCGTTCGTGTCCGTGACATCGGCCAACGGTGTAGCCCGGTTCGCGTGTGGCCGAGGCTGCTGAGCCGTATTTCTGTACAGTTCCAAAGTCGTGACCACTGCCCCGTCTCGACCTGCTGCGTTCGGGTTGTCTCACAGTGTGGCCATCGCCCCGCAGACTCAATTTTGTGGTGATTCCTCTGTGCCCCAGCAAGATATGGTGATCAGTTCATCGACCGCGTTCGAATTCCCGCTGATGGCGATGTGCGGATGCTTGCCGTGTGCGAGGAGATGGCGGTTAGTGCGCGGGGTCGAGTGGGTGCGTGGGGGTGATGGTGCGGATTCGGAGCAGGATGTCGAACCAGTCACCTAGTCCGGCTCCGGCGATGTAGTGGTCGGCATCGTGACGCGGGTTGTAGGTTCCGATGATGAGGCGGAATTTGCTCGGTTGGTGCAGCCATCGCCGCACCGCGCCCGCGGGCGGATTGCGCAGGTCGAGGAGATAGCTCTCGCGTTCGGGGAGGTCGAGCACGGTGTCGGCGAAATCCTCGGACGGTGCGGGGATTGCGAGATCAGCTCGAACCTCGCCGTGATCGAAACCAACGGCCAGTGAGAGGTACCCGGCACCGAAGCGTTTCCGGAGCAGCGAACCTGTCGTCGGAAACTCCTGCGACATCGCCGCCACCGTAAGTCGCTCCGCGACGGCCGTATTCGACACTCCTTCCCAATACACGATGTGGTGTCCGGTGCGGTCGTGCCAGTCGGCGATCCGGTCCGCGGCGTCCGCAGCCTCCGCGGCGAAATCGCGGCGCCCGGACGCGGTGCTGAATTCGTGATACCGGACGATCAGGCGCGCTGCGGCCAGGGCAGCGGGTTTGCGTTCGGTGGCATCCGGCAATGACTCGACAAGTGCCAGTGCATCTTTGGCGTGATCGACGAACGGGCGGCCGGGATGGGTGCCGTTGGCGCGCTGAATGTGCTCGCCCAACCGATGAGCGGTGACGATCGGATCGTAGTGCGAACTCAGCTCGCCGAGACGTTGTGGTGCAACGGCTTCGACGAAGGCCGACACCTGCGCGTAGTGCGATGGCTTCGCGGCCTCCGAGGTCAGTCCGAACAGCCGCAGTGGGTCGTCCCGGTGCGTGCGATTGAAGTCGCGCACCCACTCCAGCACGGCGAGCGTCTCGGCATTGCGCCACGGAATCCAGGCGTCTTGCAGGAGTTCCCGCGGATTCCCTGCGCCGGTGCGCGTGTACTCGTCCATGGCTGCCACGACGATCTCGTCATCGAGCAGTGCCAGAGCCCGAAAGCCTTTGCGCTCCACCAGTATTCGCAACACCCGGTGGACGGCTGTGGAGAGTTCGTGTCCGGCCCGGGTGGTCATGCCGACACCGGCGACGACCACGGCGTCGACCCGCTCGGCCAGCGGATTCAAATCCGAAAGCGGCGCGTCGGCCTCCACCACGCCCAACGGGTGGGCCGTTTCCCGGATCCATTGCGTGACCTCGACGGTGTCGGATGTCGGATGCGACATGATGCCCTCCTACAGTGAACGAACGTCCTTGTCGCGCAGGCACGCTTGCCGCGTTCGAACATCTTTGACTACAAAGCTGATTAGCTTTGAGGGCAAAAGTAATTGGCAGTGGTGCTGATGTCAAGCTGTTCATCGACACCCCTGCACGCCTACGAACGCGCCACTGGACTCAGCGACCCGACTACGCGCTGAGCACCGCCGTCGAACAGTCGGGGTTCGTTCGGCTCATTCGATCAGCAAGCTGCACGCCGAACACGCTCACATAGCCGCCTATCGAACGGTGGTGCCCGCAGAACCTCACAATCGTGGCCGAACATTCTGAGATTTAGCCACGACTTCTGAGACCCTCAATTTCAGAGAGTGGCCGCTTCTGGGCCGATCGAACTCGCCGTCTTGGACGCCAGCGGTGAAGGCATCCCACTCGTTGGGGGTGAAGACGAGCGCTGGGCCGGTTGGATTCTTGGAGTCGCGCACTCCGATCATGCCTCCGTCGAGGTGGGCGACCTCGACGCAATCCGAACCGGTCGTGCTGCGGCTGCTCTTGAACCACTTGGCTTCGGAGAAGTAGATGTTCACGGCTCTTACTCCTTGCTACGAGTGTAGGGTCTCAGAATTCGTGGCACCGGTCAGCTCAATGAGCGGGCTTTCGGATCCCTCAGTCCCGGACCGTAACTGGCACGGGATCACTGGGGTGCCAAGAAGTCGGTGAGCAGCGCGAGCAGTGCCGATAGCCCGTCTACCGGAACGATGTGGCCGCAGTTGGAGATCACCGCCTCGGCCAGATCGTCGGTGCAGGACCGCAACTGCCGGGCGAGGGCTTCGCCGACCGGATGCGCCCCGACGGCCAGCGTCGGCATCCGCAATCGGGTTGTGGTGGTGGCGTTCTCGATCTGACGGGCGCTCTCGGACAGTGCGCGGTAGTGCGCGAAGGCGGCGCGCAACGCGTCGGAGCCGGTGTAGGCGGCGACGAACGCGGCGCGCAGTTGCGCGGGCACACCGCGGCCGCGCGTGCCCGCGGTCAGAAACCAATCGATATAGGAGTCCTCATGCCCGGTGAGCACCGACTCGGCCAGGCCCGGGACGGCGTGGAAGCCGAACCACCAGGGCGGTCCGTCGCGCAGGAAATCCTCGGCCCCGGGTAACCGGCCCAGAATCGCCTCCATGAGCACCAGGCGCCGGACCCGATCCGGGTGATGCGTCGCGGTCAGGAACGCCGCAGCGGCGCCGAGATCGAACCCGACGACATCCGCGCGGGTTTCGCCCAGGGCATCCAGCACGGCAATCGCATCCATGGCCAGATTCCCGGCGTCGTAACCGTTGTCCGGCCGGGTGGTCGCACCCAGCCCGCGTAAATCGGGTGCGATCACCCGATGCGTCCCCGCGAGTCCGTCCAGCACACCTCGCCACACCTGCCAGGTGTGCGGAAACCCGTGCAGCAGCAGGACCGCAGGACCCGCTCCGGCGACCGCGACGTTCATGTCGATCCCGTTCGCCGCGACCCTGTGCAGTGCGATGTCGGCGCTCATCTCCACCTCGAAACTGGTAACCATCGGTGACCACATCACGGTAGGTAACCTGGTTGGATCGGCCAAGACGGCACTTTCGACTCAGGTGGTGAGCTCCAGGTGACTACCCAGCGCGGAGATCTGTTCGATCCTGCCTGTCCGACTCGGCAACTGCTGGACCGGATCGGCTCCAAATGGGTATCGATGGTGGTGAAACTCCTCGCGACGGCGGACCCGCCCGAGGTGCGCTTCGCCGAGCTGCGTCGCCGCGTCCCGGGCATCTCCCAGAAGATGCTGTCGGTCACCCTCGGGCAACTGGTGCGCGACGGCCTGGTCGCCCGCCGCGTCGAGCCCACGGTCCCGCCCCAGGTCCACTATCGGCTCACCGAACTCGGTATGTCCCTGGAGGTTCCGCTCGCAGCTCTACGGGAATGGGCCGAACAGCACATGTCGGCCATCAACGACCCGTCCCGAGCTGACCCGTGATCCGGTGGGGCCGTCACGACTGGATCCGAACTGGTGATCTGTCCGGTGTCAGCAGATCGTCCGGGAGGCAGGTGCCGTGGCCTGGAGCGAGGAATCCTGGGTGGCGAAACTGACAGCTCGCTTGTTGGGTCGCTGACTTGGATTAGGGTGGCAGCGTGGGGTCTACCGAATATGGTCCAGGTGATGTCATCTATTTCCCGGAAGGGCCGTTCAGCGGTGTCTGTGGAGTCGTGCGGGAGGTCGACGTCCGTAAGGCCAAGCTGCGCATCGACTTCAGCGACGGCCTTGTCCATCGCGAAGGAGGCGTGCTGTGGGGGCGGTGGCATAGCCTGACCGTCGGATTCGACGAGATCGAGTTGGTGTAGCAAGCGTCGGTGTCCGTTCCTCTCCGGTGGCCGGTCTTCAGGCGGAATGCACGCGACCCGGCATCGCTGGGCGTTCGAACTAACGGTTGATCAGCGGACTGTCGATGGCCAGCCATCGCACAAGGTGTGCAACCTCCACGCATGTGTCATTGCCCGAGCTGCGGCTGCTCTTGAACCACTTGCCTTCGGAGGAGTAGATGTTCACGTTTCTTACTCCTTGCTACGAGGGCTCGTCGCTACGCGGGCCGGTTGAACTCGCCGTTTTGGATGCCAGCGGTGAAGGCGGCCCACTCGGTGGGGGCGAAGACGAGCGCTGGGCCGGTCGGGCCCTTCGAGTCACGGACGCCGACCCTGCCCCCGTCGAGGTGGGCGACCTCGACGCAATCCGAACCGGTCGTGCTCCGGCTGCTCTTAAGCCATTTGGCTTAGGAGATGTCGATTTTCACGCTTACTCCTATGGTTCATAGGCCCGTCACAGTGCGGGCCGGTTGAACTCGCCGTCCTGAACGCCAGCGGTGAAGGCGGCCCACTCGGTGGGGTTGAAGACGAGCGCTGGGCCGGTCGGGTTCTTGGAGTCGCGGACTCCGACCATGCCTCCGTCGAGGTGGGCGACCTCGACGCAATCCGAACCGGTCGTGCTCCGGCTGCTCTTGAACCACTTGGCTTCGGAGAGGTCGATGTTCACTCTGAATGCTCCTTCGCGATCGCCTCGACGAGGTGTCGAGTATCGTGCTCGTTCAACGCTACGCGCTGGAGAGCGAAGCACGCTGCTCGATATCGCTCTGTCTCGCCGGGTTTGTCCAGGTACAGCATGCCAGTGAAGCCCTCAACGTAGACAACGGGTGGCTCGGTGAGGGCAGGATTTGAATGGTTGGGGAACTCCGCGTACACGAAATCCTTTGCGACCAGTCCCAAGTGATTGGGTGCGTTGAACCGGACGACCCGAATCGACACGTTCGGCAGCTTGCCGATCTCGATAAGTTGGCTCAGCTGAGCCGCCATGACCGCGCTGTCCCCGATGCATTGCCGCAACACGGACTCGCTCAGCAGCACTTCTAGTGTGAAATTTGCCGAATCATGAAGGCGTTCCTGACGCTTGGCGACCATATCGACGTCGCGTTCGATATCAACAGGTTGCCCCTCCGCCTCCCATATGGCGCGCCGATAGTCCGACGTCTGGAGCAGGCCGGGGACCAATGTCGACTGCCACGAGATGATTCGCTTGGCGGATTGCTCGAGCCCGACGAACATTGCGCGATCCGGGTGTATGGCGTCTGTGTAAGACTGCCACCAGCCATCTTTTCGGGACTCCTGGGCGAGCCATAACAGCACACGCCGGTCGTCGTCACTGGCTCGATAGACGTCGCACAGGGCATTGATCATCATCTTTTTGACTTCGCTGCTGCGCCCAGATTCTAAGCGCCACAGGGTTTGCGAGCCTATCTCGCACTGCTGGGCGGCGCGCGACCGGCTCAGGTTGCGCTTCTCGCGCAGCTCGCGCAGGCGTCGTCCGAGCACCCGGCGCGGCAGAGTCGTGTTGTTCGATTCGGTCGACAAAGTAATGCCACCCACCCTTTCGTTAGCGTTACTCACGGTCATGTCAAGCTAGATGGAACAGTCAGCCTGTTTGGAGCGAATTCGATTCTGGCCGAATCGAATTGGAGTGCTCCCACGGTACCTGTTCGGTGATTTACTGGCTAAGCGCCAGACGGTCGAGGTCGACTATTCGCCGCCGCTCGACCACCCCTCGCGGTGGCGAATTCTCGATGCCGCGCCCGACCGTCTGACGCTCCAAAATCACTACCGTCACAATATGTTTCGGAGGTATCCCCGTGTCCGTTCCGACAGCAATTGATCACAATATGGTGCCGCCCGATGCGAGGACGATCGCGATTCGGATCGCACGCGGCGAAGCGGGCGGGGCCGATGTCGAACGGGAGCGGCCGAAGGCGGTCGGATTGGTGCGCGGCGATGTGTCGGGACCGCAAGCACCTCGGCACGCGATCGCAGTGCAGCGGCACGCCCGCGCGCTCGGCTATCACTACGTGTACACCATCCGACCGCCGCAGGATATCGACGATGCGATCGGCTACGCGCTGGGCATCGCGGCGGGTTTGGATGTGGCCGCGATCGTGGTCTACGGCCTGGACCAGGTGGACGATCAGCCCGCGCGAGTATGTGAGGACTTCGATCTCGAAACCGTCTGTCCCGCAACGACATGGGCTCGTGTGGCGGGTTCGGCACCGGTCGAGACGGGGGCGGCGTGAGCGACGAGGCGATACTCACCCCGCCGCGGGTCTGCGGTCGTGCCGATGTGCGATCGGCGCACGAGTTGATGCGGCAGCACCGGGCCTGCCGGGTCGGTCTGTGTATCTGGAAGTCGGCGGCTTACTACACGCTGGTCGCCGCGGGCCATCTCGCGCCGCAGACGATGACGCCGCGCGAGCGGGCCGCGGCGCGCAATATCGCCTTCCCGCCGCTGGACACGCAACCGCCGGTGTGCGGCGGACTTCGGCTACGAACGCTGTGGGAGGTATTGGAGAGGTTGTCGGAGTTGGCGGTGCCGGTGCCCGACTCGAACGGCACTGCCGACCACAGGAATTGACTCCGATATGCGCGAGCGTCGCACCGAGGTCGATGGATGGGTGGTCATTTGGGCGATCGACCATTGGCGCATTCGAATTATGCTTGTGCGCAGCGTTATCGATAGTGCGCGGCCATTGCTCAATGCCGATGTCGCGGCGGTTGCTCCCGATCTGGCCGATATGCGTGAAAAATATCCGAACCTGTCCCGGTTGTGGGATGCGGTGCGGCACGAGTTCTGGGCGGAAGTGAATACGCCCCAGGAGCATTCAGAGGGGACTATTTAGATGACGACACGAGAGGGCTATCGGTTATCCCATCGCTGCGGTATTGGTGTTGAAGTTCACCGAGTTGGTGACATCTTGGCCGGTGATTCGTTTGATGGAGAGGGCCATGATATGGCCCATATCTTTGACCACCTCGATGTGTTCGCGGATGATCGTGTCTATTGAGTTGTTCTCCCCGGAGGCTTGGGTCTTGAACATCTTGACCAGATCGTCGGCCATGTGGAAATCGCCAAAGCCGGAGACGTTTTGGGCGCGCTGTGCGTAGACGAGCATGTCCTCTAGTGCGGTGATCCGCTCATCACATGCGGTCATGCAAGCTCGCGCTGCCTGCTCGTCTTCCAGGTACAGCTCGCCGCTGCGAGCCTGATCCGCGAACTTGCGCCACTGCGCGACGTCGTCGCCACTCATGTAGATGCCCCTCCCGGTCCTTCACTGCGGTAGCACTGGAACTATCTCGGCACCGAATCGGCTGAGTAACGCACACGGATTCTCAGGATTGTCCAGCGCGGCCCTGTTGCTGAGTTCTATCTGCAGAACACCCTGCTCAGCTGGGAAGACCACATCGCACAGGAGGTCCTTGGATCCGCCTTCTACCCGGAACTGTCTACCCTGACGGCCGCCGATCGTGACGTCACGGAACTCGACGTTTCCGGGCTTGGTCTCGAAGTCCGAGACGGGGCGGGCGGTGGAGTACACGGTGATGTAGTACTTCGGTCCCCGCCATCCGCAGATTTCCCAACCGGATTGGTGGACGCCCGCGACCCCGCTATCCTTCGTCGCCGGGTCCACGCCCGCAGCTGAGAGCGCACCATTCGGGATGCCGGTGCACGGATCGAACAGCTTGACCGTCGCCGCACTCGTCGCACTGCTCGCGCTCGGATTACCGCTCGTCGAACCCCCACATGCGACCAACCCCGGCAGGACAGCCGCGAGCAGCATCAACTTCCATCGGTGCGCCATCCCCGCCCTCTCTAGCTGCGACTATCTGGAGAGGTCGACCCTATCAAACGGCATCCCCGGTATTGGGGGTCGCGAGGGGAGGCGCGCGCCGAGGTTTCAGTGCAGAATCATGCGCGCTGAAACCCTCGGCGAGGCCGTGTGCGACGGCCGTCACGTCACACCTTCGAACGGCATGGTGTGAGCGGATCGATACCGCGGAAACGTTGGATTACCAGCGTGTATACAAATGCGCTCTGTGTCCGTTTTGCCCGATTTTCGCGTTGACAGTGTCATACCCCAGGAGCAGGCTGCTCCGTGACTTTCCGTGCGGTCGGTGTGGAGCCTTTACGGTCTGGCAATCGGAGGAGCAGGGTGGTGCGTTTACGTCAACGGTCGGAAAAATCCGGGGGGACACCGGATGTGACTGCCGATCCCGGAAGTGAACGCCAGGTTGCCGGGAACAGAATAGTGCGGCCGGGCACGATTCGGGGGCAATTGGCTCGAATCCTTGTCCTGTCATTGGTTTTGGTGCTGGCGCTGCTCGGGGTGACGGTCGCCCGGGAGGTCAAGGCGTTCCGTGAGAGCGGTGACACCGTGCACGCGGTCTCGCTCGCACTGGCCGTACAAGATCTGGTGCAGCAGGCGCAGCGCGAACGCGGACTCAGTAATGGTCTGCTCGGCGGCGATATCCGGCTGGTGCAGGCCGTATCCGACCAGCGGGTCGTTACGGATCGGGCGATGCGCGCACTCGCGGAGGCGGCGGGCGAAAATACGCCCGGTGCGGCCCAAGTGCGTTCGGCGATCGGACAGTTCGACGGGCTCGATGCGACCCGCACGCAGATCGACGCCCGCCGCACCAGCAGGCAGGCCGCCTTCCAGTTCTATACCGACGGTATTTCCGCGCTGAATCGTCTGACGCTCGGGCTCGATCAGGCGCGCGATGCCGAGGTTCGGCACGGCCTCGAGGCGCTGTACGCGCTCGGGGACGCCAAGGAGCAGACGGCCAAGGAGCGCGGCTTCCTCAATGGCGTTTTCGCCGCCGACGAATTCCGCAATGGTGAATATGTCGAGTTCCTCGATATTCGTGCCGCCAAGTTGGCCGGACTGACCGCCTTCGCGCGCGATGCGACCGCAGCACAGCAGGCCCGGCTCGATGCGGCGCTGCGCAGTGAGAATGCCGTCAAGGCGGGCGAATCGGAGCAGATCGCGATTGCGTCGAGCACTGGTCCGCTGGTGCGTTCGGTGGATCCGAGCACCTGGTGGGCGCAGATGACGGCGGTCATCGATGAGCAGCGCGCGGTACAGCAGGCGGTCGGGGACGATGTGCAGCGGCGCGCGGCGGCCCTGCGCAGGGATGCGTTCCTCACCCTCGGTGGCTATCTGCTCGCGGCGCTGATCGCCATTGCGGCCGAGGTGGCGCTGGTCGTTGCGAGTGTGCGCGCCATCGTGCGCCCGCTCGGCGCGCTCGCGGCGGAGGCCGACGATGTCGCCAATCATCGGCTGCCCGAGGTGATCGCGGCCTGGCAGGCATCCGGTGACACCCATCCGGATCCGCCGGCACGCGTGCGCACACCGCGCGGGGCGAGTGCCGAAATCGCCGCCGTGGCAGGGGCATTGGACGGCGTGCAGACCACCGCCTTCGAATTGGCCTCGCAGCAGGCGCTGGTCCGGCGCAATACCACCGAATCGATGGCGAATCTGGCGCGGCGCAATCAGAATCTGGTGCGCCGCCAACTCGGGCTGATCAGTGAATTCGAACGTGAGGAACTCGATCCCAAGGGGCTGTCGAATCTGTTCGAACTCGATCACCTGGCCACCCGCATGCGGCGCAATGCCGAAAGTCTGCTGGTGCTGGTGGGTGCGGCGAGCCCGCGGCGCTGGGCCGAACCGATCGCGCTCACCGATGTGATTCGCGCCGGACTGTCCGAGGTCGACGACTATCGCCGGGTGGTGCTGCGGCGGGTGGACGATATCGCGATCACCGGCGCGGTGGTCAGTGAACTCGCGCATATGCTCGCCGAGCTGATCGAGAACGGATTGGCCTTCTCCCCACCGGATATGGAGGTGGAGATCTACGGGCGCAAGCTGCCGAACGGATATCTGCTCGCCGTGGTGGACCACGGTGTCGGCATGCCGATAGAGCAGCTCGAGGAGGCGAATGCCCGGCTGAGCGGCGAAACCGATTTCGTTGTCGCGCCGATGCGGTATCTGGGGCATTACGTGGTCGGCCAGTTGGCGCGGCGGCTCGGGATCGATGTCGAGTTGAATGTGTCGCCGGTGAGCGGGATCGTCGCGCGGCTGCTGTTGCCCGTGGGAATCCTTGCGGGAGACAAGGATCGGCGCGCACCCGGGGAGCGGGGCGAGGCGGTGCCGGGTAATACCGAGTCGGCGGCGCTTGTCGATGCCGCTGGAGGATCCCTTGCGGCTGAGAAGGATCCGCGCGCAGCTGCGGCTGAGGAGACGGGCACGCTGCCCGCTGGTCCGGGTGCACAGAGCAGTGTCGAGTCGGCGGTTGGGTTTGTCGGTGCCTCGGAGGGATCCTTCGCGGGTGCGGCCGCTTCGGCCAGAGCGGTACTCGCCGCGCCGAGGCATGGTGCCCCGGTCGACAGCGCTGCGGTCAACGGCGCCCAGATCAATGGTGCTCAATTCGACGCCGCTCAGCCCTACGGGGCGCGAGTCGACGGTGCACTGATCGACGGTGCTCCGCTCAATAGCGCTTCGGTACCTGGCGCGCCGACACATGGTAAGCGGTTGACCGGTGGGTCCGAGGCCGACGGTGCCGCGCCTCGGCAGCAGCGGTCCGGTGGACCCGCGCATGCACGAGCGGGACATCCATCGCTGACACCGGCACCCGCGCCGTTCGCGCATTTCCATTCCGCGCCGGACGATTTCGGCGACGATGTCGTATTCATCGGAACCGGTGTCGACACAGCCGCAACAAAGGGTGATGGGGCTGCGTCCGATGTCATTCCGACGGGCGATCGGGCTGCGTCCGGGGGCATCCCGACTGATGACAGGTCTGCGTCCGGGAGCAACGGATCGCTGACGGCTCTGGCGAGGGTGAACGGCGCTGGGAGCGATGGCGCCAGCGGGACCGGCCTGCCCGCAGCCAACGGAGCCGGGACCGATCGCCGCTTCGACGTCGTACCCGCGACCGATCGCCGCTTCGACTTCGTACCTGCGACCGATCGGCGCTTCGACTTCGTACCTGCGACCGATCGGCGCTTCGACGTCGTACCCGCGACCGACCGCCCCACCGACGGTGTACCCGCGACGGGTGGTCCGCGACCGGTTGTCCCGTCTTCGGTGCGCAGTTCGCCGTGGCAGGTGCACGAAACGGCAACGGAGGCAGCGGAATCCGATTCCGCACCCGCTGGTGTGCAGCGGACCAAGAACGGGTTGGTCAAGCGCAACAAGCGAGTACGCGCGGGTGGTATCGGAAGCAATAGCGCACCAAGGGATCTCACCCCGGCCCCGCCGAGCGCCCCCGCCGTGGAACGTTCACCGGCCGAAATCCGCAGCATGCTCGCGTCGTTCCGTGCCGGACACGAGCGCGGTGCCCCGCCGCAACCGGAGGCATCCGAAAACATCCCGCGCGCCACGGATTTGGCGCAAACCCCGGCTTTGCCCCCTACCGCAGAGGAGATTCGGTGACCACCCATATTTCGACCGCGGACCCGCACACCTTCAACTGGATGCTGGCCAACTTCGTCCGCGATACCGACGGCGTCCGCGACACCGTCGCGGTGTCCTCGGACGGCCTGCTCATCGCCATGTCCGATGGGCTGGACCGCACCGGCGCGGATCGACTTGCCGCCATGGTCTCCGGTCTGGCGAGCCTGGCCCGAAGTGCTTCGCGCAGTTACGCATTCGACGGACTGAAGCTGATCATGATCGAGATGAAGCGCGGCTTCCTGCTGGTCTCCGCACTCGGTGACGGCAGCTGCCTCGGCGTCATCGCCGACGGCGGTTGCGATGTCGGTCTGGTCGGCTACGAGATGGCGGTGCTGGCCGAACGCGCCGGTGCGCTGCTCGACCCGGCGCTCATCTCGGAATTGCGAGAGTCGTTGCGCAGATGAGACATCCAGACCGGCCGCGGCTGCCGGACCCGCGGATGATCCCGGTGAACCAATCCCTCGGCTGGCTCGGACCGAACCGGCCGCCGCAGGACAGTCCGGATGTGCAGATCCCCGATGATCGATTCGTGCGCCCCTTCGTCGTCACGGCGGGACGCACCATCCCACTGATCGACGGGCTGCGCATCGAAACACTGGTGCGGGCAACGCCGGCCGCGCTGTCCGCGCCGCTGCACTTCGAACAGCGCACCGTCGTTCGGCTGTGCCAGCAGCCGCATTCCATTGCCGAAATCGGGACGGCGCTGCACGTTCCGGTGGGCGTCGCGAAGGTGATCGTCAGCGATCTCGCGGCCGCCGGGCATGTTTCGGTCCGGGACGCCCCCGAACTTTCCACCGCAGCCATCGAGAGGATCAGGGACCTTGTACGGGCACTCTGAATATCGGACCCCAGCGGCCGAGCGGCCCATGCCCGCCTCGGTCAAGATCGTGATCAGCGGCGGATTCGGTGTCGGCAAAACAACATTCATCGGCGCGATCTCCGAGATCGAACCGCTGGAGACCGAAGCGGCGATGACCGAAGTCGCCATCGGCGTCGACGACGCGGGTCGGCGCGAAGATAAGAACCAGACCACCGTCGCCCTCGATTTCGGCCGCATCACCCTCGACAGCTCGCTGATCCTGTACCTGTTCGGCACCCCCGGCCAGGACCGCTTCGTATTCCTCTGGGACGACCTGGTCGACGGTGCGCTCGGCGCGGTGATCGTGGTGGACACCGGCCGGGTCGAGGACTGCTATCCGGTGCTGGACTACTTCGAAGAGCACAACACGCCATTCGTGGTGGTGGTCAACCGTTTCGAACAGGGCGACCGCTTCGAGCTCGATGAGGTCCGCGAGGCACTCGAGCTCGACGAGTGGATCCCGATCATGGAATGCGATGCACGCGACCGGGAATCGGTAAAAGAGGTGCTTGTCGAACTGCTGGAACAGGTGCTCGTGCAGCGCCTGTCCGCACCGCGGACGCGCGCCCGGGAGGTCGGCTGACCGTAGCCTGGCGCTCGTGGGTGAGCAGAAGGAGCGGATGCTGCGCGGGGAGCTGTACCGCGACAGCGATCCGGAGTTGGTGGCCGAGCGGATCCGGGCACAGCGGTTGTGCGATGAGTTCAACCGCACCGGGCCCGAGCAGACCGAGCGGCGGGATGCGGTGCTGCGGCAGCTGCTCGGCAAGCTGGGCGACGGGTCATGGATCATGCCCCGATTCCAATGCGACTACGGCTATCTCATCGAAATCGGGGCCAACAGCTTCCTGAACTACGACGCGATCCTGCTGGACTGCGCACCCATCGTGATCGGCGACGACGTGTCTATCGGGCCGCGGTGCCAACTGCTGACGGCGCTGCATCCGATGGCCGATCACGAGGCGCGCAGGCAGCGCTGGGAGTCGGCCGCGCCGTTCGGATCGGGAACAATGTGTGGTTCGGCGGCGGGGTCATCGTGTGTCCCGGTGTCACGATCGGGGACGACACGGTGGTCGGTGCGGGCAGTGTCGTCACCCGGGAGCTGCCGTCGCGGGTGTTCGCGGCGGGCAATCCGGCGCGGGTGCTGCGCGAGTTGTGACCCCTGCGATGCGGGAGGTTCCGCCGAGCACAGTCGAATGGTGGTCGGCCACACCGCCACATCACTACGCTCGGCGAGTTCCGTGGAACAAGGCATGCCGGTGTTCAGCCGGACTCGGTATTCGAACTGGACCCGGAGATCCGGGGCCTAGTTCCCGGTACAGGAGCGGTGTGCTGCGGCCATCGACGCTTCCCGGACGCGCTTTCATCGCGTCGGTGTCCGAACAGGCCCTTGGCGCGGTGGTGACGCATTCACAGCCGCTGGTCGCCGCGCTGGCGGGAGCCACGGATCTGCGCACCATCGAGTTGGTCGAGGAATCCGGCGCGACCACCATCGCTGAGCAGGGATGTTGGAAGAACCGGGGTGGTGCTGGCCGAGGCGGTCGAGAATCTTCTCGGGATCACCGATGAATTCGGTATTCGCTCGACGTCATTCCTGTGTACCGCTCGAACCAAGGGAGATAGCAATGAGCAACGGCAAGGACTTCGCACTGACCCACGTGTCCATCCTGGTCGGTGACCAGGACAAGGCGCTGCAGTTCTACCGGGATGTCATCGGCTTCGAGGTCCGCCAGGATATGCCCTTTCCGGGCGGTCGCTGGCTGACCGTCGGACCGGCGTCGCAGCCCGGTGTCGAGTTCATCCTGGAGAACCCGGAGATGAATCCGAGCGAGGCCGCGCGCGAGGCCGCCAAGGGTCGGCTGGCCAGCGGTGCGCAGGGCACCCTGATCTTCACCACCGAGGCCGTCGACGACACCTTCGCCCGGCTGCGCGACGCGGGCGTCGACGTGGACCAGGAGCCGATCACCCAGCCGTACGGCGTGCGGGACTGCGGATTCCGCGATCCGTGGGGCAACCACCTGCGGTTCTCCCAGATCCTCGGCTGATCTCGCCGACTTCGCCGATGCCGATGCGGGGTCGGCATCGGCGAGAGCCCAGCACCTCGGCGCGTGGTGAGCGCTCGGCACATCGGGGCCGCTCCCGCGGAGCGTGCGCAAGGCGGCCTGCTTCGGCCGCCGTACATGCGGGCTGTGCACTGTGCGGAGGCCAATGTCACCGCGAACCTCGTGGCACCGCGCAGTAGGGTCGAATTCATGAGCGAGCGCAGCGAGCGAGTCAGGACATGGCGCGTATGGCGCGCGCTGGAAGCGAGCGCCAGCGAGGCACGGGCATGAACCAGGTGCGGATCGAAACCGAACAGGAAGCGACCCGGCCGCTGCGGGATGACATCCGATTCTTGGGCGGCGTCCTCGGCGACACCATCCGCGATCACGAGGGTCCGGAGGTGTTCGATCTCATCGAACGGGTGCGGATCGAGGCATTCCGGGTGCGGCGCGAGGAGGTGGGGCGCAGCGCGGTGGCGGAGATGTTGGACGGCGTCGATATCGCGGTGGCGCTGCCGCTGATCCGGGCGTTCAGCTATTTCGTGCTGCTGGCGAATCTGGCCGAGGATATCCAGCGCGATCGGCGGCGGGCGGCGCACGAGGCGGCGGGGGAGCCGCCGCAGGAATCCTCGCTCGCGGCGACCTATCGCAAACTCGACGCGGCGGCACTCGACGGGGCGGAGGTCGCGGATCTGCTGACCGATGCCCTGGTGTCGCCGGTGATCACCGCGCATCCGACCGAAACCCGGCGTCGGACCGTCTTCGATGTGCAGACGCGGATCACCGAAATGATGCGATTGCGTCAGCGCTTTTCCGAGACCGAGCGGGAGCGGGCCGATTTCGAGCTGCGGATCCGCCGTCAGGTGCTCGCGCTGTGGCGCACAGCACTGATCCGGTTGCAGCGCTTGCGGATTCAGGATGAGATCGCGGTCGGCCTGCGCTATTACGAGATCACCCTGTTCGATGTGATTCCCGCGATCAATGCCGAGGTGCGGGCGGCGCTGCGGTCGCGCTGGCCGGGTGTCGAGCTGCTGCCGCGGCCGATGCTGCGACCCGGATCGTGGATCGGCGGTGACCGGGACGGAAATCCTTATGTGACAGCCGATGTCGTGCGCACCGCCGCGCAGCAAGCCGCTGCGGTCGCCTTCGGCCGGTATCTGCACGAGCTGGTGGAGTTGGAGAAGTCGCTGGCACAGTCGGCGCGACTGGTACCCGTCACACCCGAGGTGGCGGCGCTCGCCGAGATCGGCTACTCGAACCCGGCCGCGCATGCCGATGAGCCGTATCGGCGTGCGCTGCACGGTATCTGGTCACGGCTGGCGGCCACGGCCGAGCGCGCGCTCGGCGCGGTACCGGGCCGACCGGGCGAGCAGGGTGCGCGATCACCGGCCGCAGACGGGGCGGTGCCGGAGACGGCGTTGCCGGATGGCATTGCGGCGCAACCATATTCGTCACCGCAGGCGGTGCTCGACGACCTCGATGCCATCGACGTTTCGATGCGGGCCAGCGGTGACGATCTGCTCGCCGATGACCGGCTGGCGGCACTGCGATATGCCATCGAAACCTTCGGATTCCATCTCCAGAGCCTGGATATGCGGCAGAACTCGGAGGTGCACGAGCAGGTCGTCGCCGAGCTATTGGCCTGGGCGGGTGTGCATTCGGACTATGCGAGCCTGTCCGAATCCGAACGGGTCGAACTGCTCGCCGCGGAGCTGCGGACCCGTCGGCCGTTGCTCGGTCCGCATGCGCGATTGAGCGAACTCGCCGCCAAGGAACTCGATATCGTGCGCGCCGCACGCGATGTCGTGGACACCTTCGGTACCGAGGCGGTGCCGAACTACATCATCAGCATGTGCACGTCGGTGAGCGACATGCTGGAGGCGGCGCTGCTGCTGAAGGAGGGCGGGCTGCTCGATCCGGGTGAGCCCGACGGGCCGCCGAGCTGTTCGGTGAATATCGTGCCGCTCTTCGAGACCATCGAGGATCTGGGCGCCGGGGCCGATACACTGGCCGCCGCGCTGGATGTTCCGGTGTATCGAGAGTTGGTGTCCGCCAAGGGAATGCGGCAGGAGGTCATGCTCGGATACTCCGATTCCAATAAGGACGGCGGGTATCTGGCGGCCAACTGGGCGTTGTATCGGGCGGAGTTGGATCTGATCGAGGTGGCGCGCAAGACCGGAATTCGGTTGCGACTCTTCCATGGTCGCGGCGGTACCGTCGGCCGTGGTGGCGGGCGCAGTTATGACGCCATCCTCGCCCAGCCCGCCGGTGCCGTGCAGGGTTCGTTGCGATTGACCGAGCAGGGTGAGGTCATCGCCGCCAAATACGCGGAATCTCGTGCGGCGCATCGCAATCTGGAGTCGTTGATCGCGGGCACGCTGGAATCGACGCTGCTCGATGTCGAGGGGCTCGGTCCTGACGCCGAACCGTCGTATGAACTCATGGACGATCTGGCGGCGCGGGCGCGGGCGGCGTATGCGCGTCTGGTGCACGAAACACCGGGATTCGTCGAATATTTCCGGCAGTCGACGCCGGTCGCCGAGGTCGGCGATCTCAATATCGGCAGTAGGCCCGCCTCCCGCAAACCGACGAATTCGGTCTACGATCTGCGGGCCATTCCCTGGGTGATGTCATGGAGCCAGGCCCGGGTCATGCTGCCCGGCTGGTACGGGACCGGTGCGGCACTCGAGGAATGGGTCGGCGGTGATCCGCAGCGCCTCGCCACGCTGTCCGACCTCTACCAGCGGTGGCCGTTCTTCCGCACCGTGCTGTCGAACCTGGCCCAGGTCATGGCCAAGAGCGATCTGGATATCGCCGCCCGCTACGCCGAACTCGTCGACGATGTGGCCCTGCGTGAGCACATCTTCGGCATGATTCGCGACGAGCACGCCCGCACCATCCGCATGCACGCCGCGATCACCGGCAACGATCACCTGCTCGCCGACAACCCGTCCCTGGCGGAGTCGATCCACAACCGCTTCCCCTACCTGGAGCCGTTGAACCAGATGCAGGTGGAATTGCTGCGACGGCTGCGCGCGGGCGACGATTCCGAACTCGTCAAGCGTGGCATTCTGCTGACGATGAACGGACTTGCCACCGCACTGCGAAATTCCGGCTAGGGCAACCCCGGTTGGGGTGCGACGCCCCGACGGAGACCACAGGTCGTCCGGAACGGGATCAGTGCACGTGCGGACACGGTGCCCATCGAGTGCTCCAGGGGCAAGACCCTCCCTCGGACGTTGTCTTGGGAGGTGTCCGGTCGTGAGTTGGTGGGGCACGAATCGGATCAGGCCAACCGTGGCGGGATCCAGGCGTGATGCCGAAGGATCATGCGCGTTGCGGCGCGGGCGGGAGTCATCCGCATCGCCGTATTTCGCAGTGTCACGGCCAGTGGGAGGGACAGTTGTTGGCCCATCCACCCGGCATGCCGGGCGGCCCGAGCGATTGCCTGGCTGCGCGGCCGGCGCTCGGCGTCATACCGGGCAAGCGCTGCTTCGACGTCGGGCCCTGCGGCGAGCGCAGCGGCCAGGGTGACCGCGTCCTCCAACGCCTGGCAGGCGCCCTGTCCGAGGTTGGGGGTCATCGCGTGCGCCGCGTCGCCGAGCAGCGCGATCCGGCCGACCACGTAGGAGGGCAGTGGTGTCCGGAGTTCGTTCACGTCATGGTGCAATACCGCCTCGCGGGCGGTCGCGTTGAGCAGGTCGGGGATCGGGTTGTGCCAGCTGCGGAATCGTCGGTGCAGTTCGGCCAATGGGTCGGCGAACCGCGTCCCGGCTGGCAGGTTGAGGACCGCGTGCCACTCGGCGCGCCCGTCGTTGAAGGCGATGTGTCCGAACTCGGCGCCGTGTCCCCAGGTCAGCTCGAAGTCGGTCCGCAGTTCGAGCGCCTGCTCGGTGATGGCGCGCAGCACCGTCGAGCCGCTGTAGACCGGGCCGGGGTGGGTCGGGAAGCAAAGGCTGCGGATCTTGCTGCCGATGCCGTCGGCCGCCACCACCAGATCGGCGTCCAGGACCGTGTCGCCGCAGCCGACTCGAACTGTCCCGGCGCCGAGCTGCTGGACCGGGCCGGCCTGCGAGCCGATCAGCAGCGCCTCGGCGGGTAGGGCCTCTCGAAGCAGCCGGTGCAAGGTGGAGCGGGGGATTCCCATGATCGGCGTACCCACCGCCCGCTCCAGCGCCGCGCCATCCATTCGGGCGAGCCAGCGGCCGCCCGGGGTGCGGGTGCCGCCGCTGTATTGGCCCCGTGCGGCCTCCCGCACCGCCGCGCCGACGCCGAGTTCGTCCAGTGCCCGCAGACCATTGGCGGCCAGCGAGATGCCCGCCCCCGTGTCGTCGAGCACGGACGCGCGCTCGACGACCGTCACCTCCCAGCCGATGCGGCGAAGACCGATGGCAGCGGCAAGCCCGCCGATGCCTCCGCCGACGACCACCGCTGTGTTGCCCATGCCTGAACCCAGCCTTTCTACATCTGTAGAAGATGAGGCTACCTGATGTACTACAGGTGTAGAAAGGAGTCATGGCCTCGGATCGACGCACTCTCCTCGCGGACGCGGCTCTCGACGTACTCGTCGACGAAGGGATCCGCGGTCTTACCCACCGCGCAGTCGACCGCAGAGCAGGTCTTCCTTCCGGCACCACATCGGCGTACTTCCGCACCCGGGCCGCGCTGCTCACTGGACTCGTCACCCGCTTGGTCCAACTCGACCAGGCCGAACTACAAACGACGGCCCAACAGCTGCTGCCCTTGCGCACCGTTGCGGAACTGGTCGACGGCATCGCGCTGCTCACCCGACAGCGACTCACCGGCGAGGGCCGCCGCCGCTCGCTGGCCCGCTACGCCTGCGCCGTCGAGAGCGTGCGCGATTCGGAGCTGCGCGAGATCCTCGTAGACCGCGAGAACGCCGGACGTGAGGCCGTCCGGCTGTTCCTCGCCGGGCACGGCGTGACGGACGTCGAGAACCGCACTCACACCTTGCTGACCTGCATCGACGGATTGGTCTTCGACCGATCGGTGAGCGGTGGCGAAGTGCCGCGCGAAGCCATCGAGGGCCTGGTCGCCGCCGCGCTACGTTAGGAGTTGGCCGCCAACCGTTCAGGCTGGATATCAGCGCCCTGCTCGAACCAGCCTGCGGTCCGTCAGCTACCCACCCTCAAAACGATCACTTACTCGGAGACGATCGCGAGCGCGTCGATTTCGACGAGCATTTCCGCGCGCGGCAGGCCGGTGAATACCGTTGTGCGGCTGGGTAGTACGTCGCCGGTGGTGTTGGCGGTGACGAATTCGCCGTAGGCGTCGTTCATGATGGCGAAGTCCTCGCGCTTGGTCAGGTAGACACGCAGCATCACCACATCGTCGAAGGTGGCGCCGCTGGCCTCGACGATGGCCTTGACATTCTGCAGGGTCCGAATCGTCTGGGCGGCAACGTCATCCGGGAACAGGTAGGCGTTGGTCGCCGGGTCGACCGGTCCCTGACCCGAGACCTGGACGAACGGCCCCTTGCGCACACCCTGGGAGAAGGTGTGGGCGGGTGCGGGGGCGTCGGTGGTGCGGACGGCGATCTTCTCGCTCATGGCTGACCTTTCGTTGCGCTCGGGTGTGCGGTGCGGACGGGAGTCCAGCCGAGTTCGCTGGAGATGGCATCGGCCGCCGCGCGCACCCGCGGCAGTTCGGCCAGCACCTGGTCGTGGTCGAGGAGCATGTCCGGCACGGACATGGAGACCGCGGCGACCACCGTCCCCGTGCCATTGCGCACCGGGACGCCGATGCAGTTGACGAAGCTTTCGTGCTCCTCGTGATCCTCGGCATAGCCCTGTGCGGCAACGAGTTCCAGCTCCGCGAGATAGTGCTCGGGGGTGCGGATGGTGCGGTCGGTGAATTCGCGGTAGTCGATGCGCTCCGCGATCGCCCGCCACTGTGCGCGCGGCTGCGCGGCGACCAGCACCTTGCCGACCGCAGTGCAGTGCAGTGGGGCGGGGCGACCGATCCGCGAGTACATGCGGACGCTCTGGATGGCGTCGAATTTATCGATGTAGATCGCCTCGCCGGATTCGTAGGTGGCGAGGTGAATCGTCTGGCCGGTAGCGGAATTCAGCGCACCGAGATGCGGGCGCGCGAGGGTGCGGACGTCACGCTGTTCGAGTGCACGGTTGGCGAGTTCGAAAAGGCGTGAGCCGAGTACGTATTGGTGCTGGCTGTCGTGGGTGACGAAGCGCTGTGACTCCATGGTCTGCAGCAGCCGCAGCACCGTCGACTTGTGCACGCCGAGTTCGGCCGCGAGCTGATCCAACGACCGGGCGTCCTCACCGAGTGCGAGCAGGATGGTCAACGCACGCAACAAACTCTGACTCATGACCGCGCCCCGCTCGTCACCGACGCTGTGTTCTCGCTTCGCTCGGCTGTGTTCATTGTTCGCTCGCTTCGCTCGCTCATGACTGCGCCTCGCTAGCGCCCGGCTCCGTCACGAGCGAGTGCTCGGCTGTGTTCATCGTTCGCTCGCTCATGACGTCACATTCTCGGCTAGCACGTCTCTGCGGTACTGCACACGCCCCCAAGCGGACTCGTCCAGGTCGGCCAGGACTTCCAAGGCCCTCGGTGAAGGCAGCTCGGCGACATCGCCGGTGCCGGTGAGTGCGGCGGCGGCGCACAGATGGCCGAAGCGCAGGCGCTGTGTCAGCGGACGTCCGTGCAGCAGGGCGGCGAGGTAGCCGCCCGCGAAGGCATCACCGGCACCGATCCGTTCGGTGACCTCCAGGTCGAGGGCGGGCACTTCGACGCGGTCGGCGCCGGAGAATCCGGTGACCGAATGCTCATTGTTCTTGACCACCAGATGTCGCGGCTGCGGGAACAGTGCGCGCAGTCGGTCGGCGTCGTCTTCGCCGAAGACCGCACCGGCCTCATCGGCGCCGAAAAAGACCACATCGCAGCCGCGCACATGGTGGGCAAGCACCTCGGCGGCCTGCGCGGCGCGTCCGGCCCACAACGCCGGACGATAATTCAGGTCGAAGCTGACCAGTCTGCCCCGGCGCGGCAGCGCGACCAGGGCCTCGGTGAGTGACGTCGCGGATTCCGAGAGCGCGGTAGTGATTCCGGTGAAGTGCACGACATCGCAGCGTTCGAGCAGTCCGGCGGCCGCGGTGGCCGCGAGATCGGCGGTGGACAGTGCGCTGGCGGCGGAACCGGTGCGGTAGTACAGCATGCGGCTGGCGCGTTCGGCCAGGTCGGTCGCCCTGCCCGAGCCGCTGCCGCGCTCTTTCACATAGACCGCGGTGGGGCGCGCGGGATCGGTGACGACCGCGGATACATCGACTCCGCGTGCCGCGAGATGTCCGGTCAGGTACCGGCCGAATCCGTCGTCGCCGACCCGCGAGATCCATGCGGCGTCCACATCGAGCTGGGTGAGCACGGTGGCCACATTCGCCTCGGCGCCGCCCGCGGTTCGCTCGAAGTTGTCCGAGTCCTCCAGCGGACCGGGGCGCGCCACCAGAACGGCGAGCCCTTCACCGACGGTCACCGCCCGTGGGCGGGGCGACGTAGTAGCCCACGTCACATCGATCTCCCTTCTGCCCTTGCGGCCACCGGCCATGCAGTGCAGAATAACCACACAAAACACGATATGCAACATGCGTTGCAAAATATGCAATGCATGATGGGTATGACTCGGCGGAGGCGATTCCGCGGGAAGGGGCGACATGGCGATCGATGAGAAAGCCGTTGCCGCACTGGCGGATCGGACGCTCGGTCCCGAGCACAAGGGGCTGCCGCCCGCGGCGTGGGGCCGTACGGTCCGGGAATTCCTGGACGCCGCGCCATACCTCGATGAGTTCGAGACCCCGGTGCTGACCGTCGATCGCGCCGCCGTCGCGGCGAATGTCGCGGTCATGGCGGATTGGGCGGCGACCGCGGGGGTGCGCCTGGCACCGCATGGGAAGACCACGATGGCGCCGCAGCTGTGGGCCCAGCAGTTGGCCGCCGGGAGCTGGGGCATCACCTTCGCCACCGTGTGGCAGGTGCAGGTGGCCCGTTCGTTCGGCGTCGGGCGGATCGTGCTGGCCAACGCGCTGGTCGATCCCGTCGGATTGCGCTGGGTCGCCGAGGAATTGGCGCGCGATCCGGAGTTCGAATTCCTCTGCTGGGTCGACAGCGTCGAGACGGTCGCGCTGATGGACGAGCACCTGTCGGGTGACGTGCGCGTTCGGGTGGTCGTCGAACTCGGTGGACCGCATGGGCGTACCGGTGCGCGGACCGTCGAGCAGGGGCATGCCATCGCCGAGGCGGTCGGCAGGTCCGAGCGGCTGGCGCTGGCCGGAGTCGGCGGTTATGAGGGCGCGCTCGCCCACGATCGCACCCCGGACGGTATCGCCGCCGTCCGGCATTACCTCGATGAGATCGCCCGCCTGCACCGCGAACTCGCCGCGGCCGGACGCTATCCGGATCGGGCGATCGTCACCGCGGGCGGCAGCGCCTACCCGGACCTGGTCGTCGAATGCCTATCCCGACTCGCCGATGAGCAAGGCGCACAGGGTGTTGCGACCACCGTGGTGTTGCGCTCGGGTGCCTACATCATCCACGACGACGGTTTCTACGCGGGCATCTCTCCGCTGGCCGCACCGCGCAGCGAACGGCCGCTGCGCTCGGCGATGCACGGGTGGGCGCGTACCGTCTCGCGACCCGAGGCGGAGCTCGCGCTCCTGGACGCGGGGAAGCGTGATCTTCCCTTCGATGAGGGGCTTCCGGTCCCGCAATTCGTTGCGGGACCGGAGGGTTCACTGAATCCCGACGCACATGTCAGCGCGCTCAACGACCAGCACACCTTCCTGCGGCTGCCGGGCGGTGCGCCCACCGACCTGCCCGTCGGCAGCGTGGTGCGGCTCGGTCTGTCGCATCCGTGCACCGCCTTCGACAAGTGGCGGCTGATCCCGGTCATCGATGATGCCGACGCCGAGCGGCCACGCATCGTCGACCTCGTCCACACCTTCTTCTGACGAGCGGCCATGACGGACCTAGTGTTTCGCGATATCGATGTCATCGACGGCACGGGCGCGCCGCGTTTCCGCGCCGATGTCGCCATCGACCGGGGACGCATCACGACGATCGCGGAACCGGGCACGATCACCGCGGCGGCGCGGTTCATCGATGCCGCGCCCGGTGCCGTGCTCGCTCCGGGCTTCATTGATATGCACGCACACTCCGATCTGCATCTGCTCACCGATCCCGGCCATTTCCCGAAGATCAGCCAAGGCGTCACCACGGAGGTCATCGGACAGGACGGGCTCTCCTATGCCCCGATCGATGACACCGCGCTATCGGTGCTGCGGCGTCAGATCGCCGGATGGAACGGCAATCCCACCGAGCTCGACTTCTCCTGGCGCACGGTCGCGGAGTATCTGGACCGGCTGGATCAGGGCATTACACCCAATGCCGCCTACCTCGTGCCGCAGGGCACGCTGCGGCTGCTGGTCGTCGGCAGTGAACAGCGTCCGGCCAGCCCCGATGAGATACGGCGCATGCGCGAACTGCTCGCTCAGGGACTGGGCGAGGGTGCGGTCGGGATGTCGAGCGGTCTCACGTATACGCCCGGAATGTATGCCGACACAGCGGAATTGGCGGCATTGTGCGAGGTCGTCGCCGAGTACGGCGGGTTCTATGCGCCGCACACCCGCTCCTATGGCAAGGGGGCGTTGCAGGCCTATGCCGAGATGATCGGCCTGGCTCGGAGTACCGAGTGCGCACTGCATCTCACACACGCGACCATGAACTTCGGCGTGAACCGCGGGCGGGCACCGGAATTCCTGGCATTGATCGATGCCGCCCGCGACGAGGGGTGCGATATCACCCTCGACACCTATCCGTATCTGCCCGGCTCGACGACACTGTCGGCACTGCTGCCGAGTTGGGCCATGTCCGGTGGTCCGGACGCGGCGCTGGCCCGCATCGATGATCCGGCGACGCGTGCGCGAATCGCCTTGGACGTCAACGTGAATGGTTCCGATGGCTGCCACGGTGTCACGGTCGAATGGGAGACCATTCAGATCAGTGGCGTCGCCGACCCGGAGTTGGGGGAGTGCGTCGGCCGGACGGTCGCGCAGATCGCGGCCGACCGTGATCGCGCACCGGTCGAGGTGTTCTTCGAACTGCTGCGCCGAGATCAGTTGGCCACCACCATTGTCCAGCACGTCGGGCACGAGGAGAACGTGCGCGCGATCATGGTGCATCCGGGGCATATGGGCGGCAGTGACGCACTGCTCGTCGGCGATCGGCCGCATCCGCGCGCGTGGGGCACCTTTCCGCGCTATCTGGGCCATTACGTGCGCGAACTCGGGGTGCTCGGGCTCGAGGACTGTGTGCACCACCTCACCGGGCGGCCCGCCGAGCGGCTGCGGCTGAGCGACCGTGGGCACGTGTTCACCGGATACGCCGCCGATCTCGTGCTGTTCGATCCGTCGACGATCACCGATACCGCGACCTTCGACAAGCCCGAGCAGCAGGCGCGCGGGATTGAGCATGTGCTGGTCAATGGGGAGTTCGCCATCGAAAACGGCGCGCCCACCGGCACACTCGCCGGGCGTGCGCTGCGAATGGATGCCTCGCGGAAGGAGACATATTGAACGCCGATGGCGGTCTCGGCGCCATGGAGGTCATCCGTGCCGACCGGGTGCTGAGTGTGGTTCGCGCGCCGACGATTCCGGATCCGGCGGCGCTGGCAGATGCCCTGGCGCGCTCCGGGATTCGGACAGTGGAGCTCACCTTCACCACCCCAGATGTGCTCGACTACCTGAGGGTGGCCGCGGCCGTCGACGGCGCGGTCGTCGGTGTCGGGACCGTGCTGCACGCCGAGCAGGCCAAGGCCGCGATCGACAACGGGGCGCGGTTCCTCGTCACCCCGGGCGTGCGTGCCGAGGTCGCGACCGTCGCGGCCGAGCGCGACATCCCGGTAGTCATGGGTGCTTTCACGCCCACCGAGGTGCTCGCCGCACTCGACCTCGGCGCAGCCGCGGTGAAGATATTCCCGGCCAGGGCTCTGGGCCCCGGCTACTTGAAAGACCTGCGCGGCCCCTTCCCCGATGTGGCGCTCATTCCCTCCGGGGGCGTCAATGCGGGCAATGCCGCCGAATTCCTCGCCAACGGAGCCGTGGCCGTGACCGCGGGTACCGATGTCGTGGCCCCATCCGACGTCGCCGCGGGCCGATGGTCCGAAATCGCTTCGCGCGCGTCGTCATTCGTTCGATCCATGAATTGAGAGGTACCCATATGGGCGCCACTGTCGACTGGCTGCGCACCACCACCCCGGGGTTGCTGGTACTGTGCGGTCTCGCGATTGCCGTACTGCTGTTCGCCATTATCAAGGTCAAGCTGGAGCCGTTCATCGCGCTGCTGCTCACCGGACTCGGTCTGGCACTGGCCGCCGGACTACCGGTATCGAAGATCGTGGGTACCGCGATCAAGCCCGGTGATTCGCTCTTGGAGACCGGGTTCGGCGGCATCCTCGGGCATATCGCGGTCATTATCGGCCTCGGCACGGTGCTCGGTGCGATCCTCGAACGCTCCGGTGGCGCGGATGTATTGACCGGCAAGCTGTTGGGCATCTTCGGCGTCAAGGGCGCGCCGGTGGCGATGGGTCTGCTCGGTCTCATCTTCGGTATCCCGGTCTTCTTCGATATCGGCATCTTTGTGCTCGCGCCGCTGATCTATGTGGCCGCCAAGCGCGGTGGGCGGTCGCTGGTGCTGTACACGATGCCGATGCTGGCCGGTCTGTCGATGACCCACGCCTTCCTCCCGCCGCATCCCGGACCGGTCGCACTCGGTGGCCTGCTCGGGGTGAGTCTGGGGTGGCTGATCATTATGGGATTCGTCTGCGGCATACCGGGTTTCATCGCGGCTGGCCTGGTGTGGGGCACCTATATCGGCAAGCGGGTGCAGGTCGAGGTGCCCGCCGAATTCCTGATCCGACCCGATCAACCGGTCGGGGCCAAGCGCGAAGGCCCCGGCACCGCAACGGATCCCGGTTCGACGCGGACCGAGACCCGTGCGCCGTCGGTCGTGCTCATCGGTGGAATTATCGCGATTCCGCTGGTGCTCATCCTCGGCGCCACCTTCGGCACCCAATGGCTGGCCAAGGATTCGCAACTGCTGCAGGTGCTCACCTTCCTCGGCACGCCCGCCGTCGCGCTGCTGATCGCGGTACTGGTCGCCTTCTATCTCCTCGGTGTGCGGCGTGGCTCGAGCGTGCAGGAACTCAGCACGCTCACCGCGGAATCGCTCAAGCCGGTCGGCATGTTGCTGCTGGTGGTGGGCGCGGGCGCCTTCTTCGGAAAGGTCATTTCCGCCACCGGAATCGGGACCGCGCTCGCGGATACCATGTCGGCCGCCGGATTGCCGGTAATCGTGCTCGCCTACATCATCAGCTGTGGTCTGCGCATCGCGCAGGGCTCGGCGACCGTGGCCATCGTGACCACCGGCGGCATCGTCGCTCCGCTGGTCGCTGGGCACGGGTACTCGCAGATGGCGATCGCGCTGATCGCCATGGCCATCGCGGCGGGCTCGATCATTCTCAGCCACGTGAACGACGGTGGCTTCTGGATCATCTCGAAGTATTTCAACCTGACAGTGAAGCAAACCCTGCAGACCTGGACCGTGCTCGAAACCGTACTTTCCGTAGTCAGTTTCGCGGTCGCGGCAGTGCTGTTCGCGATCGTCGGTTGAGCAACGCTCGGACAACTGGCGCCTATCCTCGAGTTCCGCGACCCGGACAATTTCGCGCTTGACCTGATCGTCCGCAGATAGGCCAGGTGGCGTTGGCGGCCTTCTGTACCGCGGCGACGAAGAACTGCTCGAAGGCCGCCTGATCGAGCGAATCCTGGAGTGCGGCAGCCCGGCGCGTGGATCGAATCCCGTTGCCGGGCTGGTCGATTCGTGCAACATGACGCCGTATCCATAGTCGGCGAGTAGCCTTGCCGCCTCGAGATCGCGGCGGTCGGTGCTGTCACAGGACGGGTTTCGGTGGTCGCGGTGCGCAACGCGGTCATGCGACTCGTGCCGAGATCGGCGCAGATCAAGGCGCTCGCGTCGGTGCTCGGCTGGAGTTGCCGAGTGCGGATCATTCGAAGTCGCGCAGCGAGGTTGTGCAGCGGTCGGCTTGGGCGCGGATCGCGGCGACGAGTTCGGGTGGACCGCTGAGCAATGTGAAGTCGATATCGGTCGAGGTGATCATCCAGACCAGTGCCTCGGGCGTATCGGCACCGACGTGGAGTTGGCAGCTGTGGTCGTCCACGGCCTGGATGACACCCATACCGGGCCAGACATTCGACGCGGCATCTTCGGCGGACTTGTGCAGCATGGCGATTGCTTGATACGGCCAGGCGCGGGAGGACAGTCGCAGTGAAAGGTGCGCCGCGACATCGCCTTCCGGAAGTTCACGCGGGGTGAAACGCGGGCCGGTCGGGGTGCGCGGCGTAATGCGATCCGCCCGGAAGGTGCGCCAATCGCCGCGGTCGACATCCCAGGCCACGAGGTACCAGCGCCTGCTGAAGTGCACCAGACTGTGCGGCTCCACCGAGCGGTGGGTGGTGGCGCCGCCGTGCGCGCGATAGTCGAAGCGCAGCCGTTCGTGCCGTTGACAGGCCTCGGCAATGGCCATCAAGGTATCCGGTTCGACCGTTGCATCCGCTGCCCCGACCCGGACCGTCGCGCCACGCAGGGTACGGACCCGATGGCGCAGGCGCGGCGGCAGTACCTGCTCCAGTTTGGTCAGCGCGCGCAGTGACGCCTCCTCGATGCCCGCGACGGTGCCGTCGGACGCGCTGCGCAAGCCGACCGCCACCGCGACGGCCTCCTCGTCATCGAGCAGTAGCGGCGGCAGCGCGGCCCCGGCGCCGAGCCGATAGCCCGCGCTGCCCTGGGTGGCGTGCACGGGATAGCCGAGTTCACGCAAGCGATCCACATCGCGGCGGACCGTGCGGCCGGTGACGCCGAGCCGTTCGGCGAGTTCGGTGCCGGTCCAGTCGCGGCGGGTCTGCAGCAGGGCGAGCAGTTTGAGCAGGCGCGCCGAGGTCTCCAACACGGAATCCAGCATGCCGGAAGCTTAGGAACGATCCTGTCCTAAGCGGGTCATACCGTCGTTTTCATGACTACCGAACACGACATCCGCCCATTCCGCATCGATATCCCGCAGGCACAGATCGATGATCTGCACGCCCGGTTGGCGAATACCCTGTGGCCGGACGAAATTCCCGGCGCCGGTTGGGATCGGGGCGCGTCGATTTCGTATATGCGCGAGCTCGCCGAGTACTGGCGCGGTGAATACGACTGGCGGGCAGTCGAAGCGCGGTTGAACGAGTTGCCGCAGTTCGTCACCGATATCGACGGGCAGCAGGTGCATTTCCTGCATATCCGCTCGCCCGAACCTGACGCCATGCCGCTGGTATTGAGCCACGGCTGGCCCGGCTCGTTCATCGAATTCCTCGATGTGATCGGACCTTTGAGCGATCCGCGAGCGCACGGTGGTGATCCGGCCGATGCGTTCCATCTGGTCATTCCGTCGCTGCCCGGATTCGCATTCTCGGCGGCCGGGTCGAAGGTCGGGGACGGCTCGACCGAGCGGTTCGCGCAGGTGGTCGCGAAGCTGATGGCGCGGCTCGGCTACGACCGGTATGGCGCGCAGGGCGGCGACGCGGGGTTTTTCGTCTCGACCGAGCTGGGACGGATCGCCGCCGACCAGGTACTCGGCATCCATGTGAACGGCCCGATCACGCTGCCGTCCTGGGACGACGGTAATGCCGGTGAACAGGTTCGGGAGTACAGCCCGCAGGATCAGGCCAAGCTGGACACACTCACCGGCAGCGCGAGCCACACCCGCTACGGCTATGCGATGGTGCAGGCCGGACGCCCGCAAACTTTGGCGATCGGCATGCACGATTCGCCCGCAGGGCTGCTGTCCTGGATCGTCGATATCTTCCAGCGCTGGACCGATCCCTCGCTCGAACTGCCCGATGCGGCGGTGGATCGCGATGCGCTGCTGACCAATGTCAGCCTGTATTGGTTCACCCGGACCTTCGTCTCCTCGATCAGGCTCTACGGGGAGGGGGACTCGTGGGGGATGGCCTTGCGCAATTCCGGTGTACCGACCGCGGCGGCGGTATTCGCCGGGGACAACTCCATTCGCGTGATCGCCGAGCAGCAGCACAATATCGTGCGCTGGACCGAATTCGATCGGGGCGGTCACTTCGCGGCAATGGAAGCGCCGGATCTACTGATCGACGATATGCGCGCGTTCTTCCGCTCGCTGCACTGACTCATTCGGCGGCGGTCGTGCGCCGGTAGCGCTCGGCCATGGCGAAAGCCGTTGCGGCGAGCCGGTTGCGCAGTTCGGGCGGGTCGAGGACCTCGCAGAATTCGCCGAGCGGGAGCAGGGCGCCCGCCAGGACCTCGTAGGACTCCGATGGGATCGTCACTTCGATCCACCCCTCGGCATCGGGCGCGGTCGCGGAGGCCATTGCCTCGGCGACCGCGGCGGGCTCGTTCGTCGATCGCAGTAGCCGCACATGCGATGGCGCGATCCGGCAGCGCGCCCGCACCCGCAGCATGGATCGGGCGAAATCGTCGGCCGACGCCGACCAATGCGCGGCGAGGTCGAAACCTTCCGGGCGCGTGAATGATTCGCCGGTCTGCTCGGCGCAGGTGATCCGGCCGACGCGATAGGAACGCACTGCCGACCGGTCGCGGGCGATGAGATACCAGGTCCCGGCCTTCAAGACCAGGCCCAGCGGATCCAGGCGGCGTTCGACGGCGCGGTCCTTGCGCTGGTAGCGGATGTCCAGCCGCCGGTCGTGCCACAGCGCATCGGCAACCTTTGCCAGCGTTGGTGTTTCGTCGGGGCGATGGAACCAGCCTGCCGCGTCCACATGGACGCGCTCCGCGATTCGCGTTGCCCGGCCTCGCAATTCGGGTGGCAGGGCGGCGAGCACCTTGAGCTGTGCGGTGGCCAGCACCGTGCCGAGTCCGAGATCGGCCGCGGCGGCGGGCTGTCCCGCCAGCAATACCGCATCGGCCTCCTCGGTGGTCAGACCGGTCAACCGGGTCCGGTAGCCGTCGACCAGCTGCACGCCGCCCGCGCGTCCCGGTTCGCTGTAGATCGGCACGCCGGCGGCCGAGAGCGCTTCGATATCGCGATAGACCGTGCGCACCGATACCTCGAGTTCGCGCGCCAGCTCCGGCCCTGTGGTCCGGCCGCGGGTCTGTAGCAGCAGCAATAGCTGCACCAGTCGACTCGCTCGCATGACTCGAGATTAGCCGTAAAACCTGACAGAAGATGTCAGGTTTGGGTCGTACTGTCTTGTCGCATGACCACATGGAGCCAGTTCACCGAAGAAGCCCCACGCATCGCGACCGTGTTCACCCGTCGGCACAAGGCCACCGGCAATCTCTGCATGCTCGGGACCCTGCGCTCGGACGGCTTCCCCCGCATCAGCCCGGTCGAACCGCGGATCTTCGAGGGGATGCTGGTGATCGCGGGCATGCCGAATACGACCAAGTTCAACGACCTCGCCCGCGACCCACGGTTCTGCCTGCACACCGCCACGGTGGACACCCAGGTCAGCGACGGTGATGCGAAGTTGTTCGGCACCGTCGTGGACCTTCCGGACAAGCAGGTGCACGCGCGGTTCGCACAGCAACTGTTCGATGAGACCGGGTTCGATATTCGCGACCAGGAGTTCGACCACTTCTATATCGCGGATCTGACCAGCGCCGCCACCGTCGAGATCATCGACGCTCATTTGGACATCACCATTTGGAAGCCGGGGCAGGGCGAGCGAGTGGTGCGCAAGCACTGAGCGGTCGGCGGCGCCAGCCGTCGCCGCACTGCGCGCCGCAGCCGATCGCGAGCGCTGTGGTGATGTCGGCGAGGTCCTGTGCGAATCTGTCTGTGCCAAGTTGGTTTCCGGACTCGATGGCGGCTGCCGCGACGATGTCGTTGGGGTTGCGGAGGCCGCATCACCTGAGTCAAGGCGCCGATCCCTTTCGATCCATTGGCATTTCGTTGCCGAGCGGCGCGACACTCGCCATCGCCCCTCTCGTCTCAGCGGCCTGCGACCGCATAACGCGGCACGTGGTGACGCGCCTACCGGTCACGCCACGAGCCCTGCCACGGTCTGACAGAATCGAGGCAGTGCTCAATGCGAGGGGGAACGCAAACATGGTGTTGGCCGCGCGATTTCAGCCGGGGGCCACTCGGCGTCCGTTCGTGGATCGGGAAACTGTTCTAACGACTTTCGACGAATTGCTCGTCGGATCCGCGGATCAGCCCCGGGTCCTGCTGCTCAGCGGCGTCGGAGGCATCGGCAAATCGCGGCTGGTCGCGGAGCTGCGTTCGCGGGTCGCAAAGCAGTATCCGGCGGCGGTACTGGATCTGCAGGTGCCGAGTCAGCGCCAGGCGGCAGATGGATTGGCGGTGCTGCGGACGCAGTTCGGCGCCCAGAAGGTCAAGTTCCATCGGTTCGATATCGCCTGCGCGGTGCTGTGGCAGCGCCTACATCCCCATCTGCGGCTGACGTCGGAGCTGGCACTGGCCGAACACAGTGAGGTTCTGACCGAAATCCTCAACGACGCCACCGGAATTCCGGTTTTCGGCACGGCGTCTCGGCTATTGGAATTGGGTGCTCGGCGCGCGGTTCGCACCCATCGAATCCGCCACGACCCGATCCTGCGGGAGCTCGATCAACTGAGCCTCGGCAATCTGGAAGCCGCGGTGTCGTATCTCTTCGCGGAGGATCTGAAGGCCGCAACGGCGGGTAAGAAACCGTATGTCGTCTTCCTCGACGCGTATGAAGCGCTGATGGGCGGTGTCGATCGCGAGGGCCGGGTGGCGGCCTCGGATGCCTGGCTGCGAGATGTCGTGGCACAGTTGGACACCGGGCTCGTCGTCATCGCGAGTCGGGAGCCGCTCGGGTGGGAGCGATACGATCCCGAATGGGCCACACGAGTGCATTCGGTACGGGTCGACGACCTCCCGATGGTTGCCCGATACGAACTGTTGGACTCCTCCGGTGTCGATGACGCTGAGGAGCGCGAGGCGATCGCGGTGTCGAGCGCAGGGGTCCCGTTCTATCTGCATCTGGCGATCGATGCGCGGAGTCGGATCGAGGGTGCGTCGGTAGCCGCACTGGTCTCACCCGAAGCGATCTTGGAACGGTTTCTGCAGCATGTGCGGCCGGAGGAAGTTCGGACGCTGGAACTGCTGAGCCTGCCGCGCACATTCGATCTCGAGATATTCACCGACATCGCGGGCCGATTCGGGCTTCCTGGCCATCTCACCGAGTGGAAGTCGTTGATCGCGTACTCCTTTGTATACGCGGCGGACGAGGGCGGTGACGGCGAGCGGTATCAACTACACCAGCTGATGGTCACAGCATTGCGGCACCGGTTGGATGCCGATGTGCGGTCGGTGTTGCACGCGACGCTGCACGATCTGTGGCGGACACGCGCGGACAGGCCGGGTGGTCGGGGGTCGGCACTGCGCGAGGCGGGCTACCACGGTGTTCGAGCGGGGATTCTCGATGCCGCCGCTCTGCTGGAGTATGTCGACCGGATCGAAGCCGCGGGCGGAAATCAGGGGATCGAGGGTGTGCTCAGCGATTTGCACAGCTTCCTACGGCAGCCGCATGACACCCTGGCAGATATGGCGGAGCTTTCCGAACTCAGCCGCTGCCTCGAGGCCGAGGCAGCGGTTCTGTTGGGCGATGCGAAGCAGGCCGACCGCTTGACGCGCCACGTCGACCTGGCCCGAACCGGTCCGGTCGCGGAACGTCTTGCGCTCGCGGCGGCGAATGCGCGCCGCATACTCGGTGCGACGGACGACGCATTGTCGATCTATTCGACCGTGTGGGCTCACGGCTCGGGGCGAACGCGATTGCATGCCGGGCAGTGGGCGGCGGATCTACATATGTGCCAGGGACGTTTTGCTCGAGCGCTGGAACTGTGCGACGAACTGGTCGCATCGGCCGACGATGATGATCGCGACTTTCTGGGAGATGTGGCCCGGTTGCGGCATCTCACCTATCGCTTGTCATTCGATACCGAAACGGCCGCAAGGTATTTGGCCGAGGCGGATGCGCACTATCGAGCGGCCGGGAGCGTTGTCGGACAGGCCAATGTCGCGACCAACCTGGCTGAGCTATTGGCTTTGACCGATCCTGCGCGGGCCATTGCCGCCGCGGGTACGGCGATTTCCGAGCAGCGCGAGCTCGGCGCGCTGCACGAACTCGGAAAGGCTTACACCGCACTCGGTTTGGCCGAACTTTCACTCGGCGATCCGGACGCGGCCGACCGCGCACTGACCGATGCCTGTGAGATCTTGGAGCGGGCTGGTTACCGCTCCGGTCGGGCGCGGGCGGAGCTGTTCCGCGCCGGTGTGTTCGCGCGGCGCGGTCTGCGTGCCGAGGCCGTCGAGAGCGTCCGATGGGCAGTGGCCGAACTGGAAGCGGCGAATGTATACCCGGGATTGGTTCTGGTCGCACGGGCGGTGCTCGCCCTGTTCGGTTGGATCGAGCGCGATGTCGCCCTGGCGGCTGCGCAGGCCCGCCTGCGGACGCGGCCGCCGATACCGGGTCGGAATCTGGACTTGGGTGCACAGCAGTTGATCGCGCGGATACTGGGCATCGATGCCGACGTCTACTACCGCGAAGCGAGAATGCGAACTGATTCTTCGGCGGGGTACTACAACCACAATGTTCGCGTCGATGGCGCCATGGGCGTGGTGAATGTCCGGATCCCCGTCGATGGGGCCGATATGATGGATCTGCGGGTATGGCCCGAGGCGGCGGTATTGCGCACCATCGAGCCGTTCGTGACCGCCGCGCCACGCCTGCGCTGGGAGTCCGCGGAACCCGCGTACCAGATCCACGAGTATGTCGAGGGCGAGGTGCTGGACCGGATCGCGCCACGCGGTACGGCCGTTCCCGTACATGTGCCCGGCGATGTCGCGACCCTGTTCGCGGATCTGCGCCGGATCCCGCCCGAACTGCTGCCGTCGAATTCGACAGGGCGAGTAGAGGATCCGGTTGTGTTCGCGCGTCAACTGTCCGATATCACCGACCGTGTGCACCGTGAGAACAGTGCGGCGTTCGGTGCACTGTATGCCCGTCTCGGCGTGCCCGCGAGACCGCTCGACGATGTCGTCGATGCGTGGAACACACTCGAGCCGAGGACATTTCGGCTATTGCATGCCGATGTGCATCGGAAGAACATGATCATTCGCGACCATTCGGTCGTATTCATCGATTGGGAGCTCGCGCTGTTCGGTGACCCGTTGTACGACGTGGCCACCCATCTGCACAAGATGACATACCTGCCGGACGAACTCGATGCGTTCCTGAGTGCATGGGCCGCCGCCGAGCCGGTGGCCGCGCAGGGTTCGTGGCGGCGTGACCTGCAAACCTACCTGAATCACGAGCGGGTGAAATCCGTCATTGTCGACTCGGTTCGCTATGCCAAGGTGTTGGCCGAAGGACAGGTGACGGTGGCGGCGGCGGAGGCGCTGATTGCCAGTCTGGTCGGAAAACTGGAAGCGGCGCGGGTGATCTGGAGGCAAGACGAAGCGGTCGAACCCGGGATGGTCGAGATGGCGCTGACGTCTTGGCGATGAGGTGTTTGTTCGTATCGTAATCCGTTGTCCGCCAGGTTAGTTCGCGGAGGTGAGGGCGTTGCGTTGCCGTTGGAGGAAGGTCTTTTCGGTGGTGTTGGTGGTGTGGGTGATGGCGGTGTCGTAGGCGTGGATGGCTTCGGGGGTGCGGCCGAGGCGGCGGAGGAGGTCGGCGCGGATCGCGTGGTAGAGGTGGTGGGTCGGTAGGTCGATCTCGTCGAGTAGGGCGAGTGCGGTGGCTGGGCCTGCGGTCTCGGCGACGGCTACCGCTCGGTTCAGTGCCACAATCGGGCTCGGCGCTACGGCGGCCAATTGGTCGTAGAGGCGTAGGATCTGTTGCCAGTCGGTGGATTTCGTGTCGGGGGCGTCCGCGTGTACCGCGTTGATGGCCGCTTGGATCTGGTAGGGGCCGGGTTGGTTGCGGCGCAGGCACTCTCGGACGAGTGCGTGGCCCTCCGCGATGAGGGCGCGATCCCAGCGGTGGCGATCCTGTTCCGGCAGTGGCACCAGCGAGCCGTCGGGTGCGGTGCGGGCGGGGCGACGTGATTCGGTGAGCACCATCAGTGCGAGCAGTCCGCGCGCCTCCGGCTCATCGGGCATGAGCTCGATGAGTAAGCGCCCCAGGCGGATTGCCTCGGTGCACAGGTCGGTGCGCACGAGCCGATCGCCGGAGCTGGCCGTGTGGCCCTCGGTGAAAATAAGGTAGATGACGGCGAGTACCCCGTGCAGCCGGGCGGGCAGGTCCGCATCGCGGGGGACGCGGTAGGGAATTCGGGCGTCGCGGATCTTGCCCTTGGCTCGGACGAGTCGCTGGGCCATTGTCGACTCGGAAGTGAGGAAGGCGTGGGCGATTTCGGGGGTGGTCAGCCCGCCGAGCAGTCGCAGCGTGAGCGCGACCTGTGCGTTGAGCGATAGGGCGGGGTGGCAGCAGGTGAAGATGAGGCGGAGCCGATCATCCTGCACCGCACCGGAATCGGGCGGTTCGTCATCGGCGTGCAGGAGTGCGGCCTCGGCGTGCCGGTCATCGCGAGATGCCTCGCGCCGCAAGCGATCGATGGCTCGGTTGCGTGCGGTGGTGATGATCCAACCGGGTGGGCTTGGCGGAAGTCCGTCGGTCGGCCAGCGCTGTACGGCGGCGGTGAACGCGTCCTGTACCGCGTCTTCGGCGATGGCGATATCGCCGAAGACGCGGATCAGGCTGGCGACCGCGCGGCCGTAGTGTTCGGTGAACACGGCCTCGATCGTGGCGGAGGTGACCATCTCAGTAATCGGCCACCGGCCGGACCTCGACCGGCAGCGTGAGCACGGCGGCCATCTTCTTACCCCAGTACAGTGCCTCGTCCAGATCTCCAGCCTGGATGACGGTGAATCCGCCGATGTGCTCCTTACTTTCGATGTAAGGGCCATCGGTGACAAGAACATCGCCGCCCTCGGCGCGGAGCACGGTGGCGGTGCTCGGCGCATGCAGGCCCGCGGCGAAAACCCAGGCGCCCGCGGCCCGCATCTCGTCGTTCAGCGCCTGTAGATCGCGCATGATCTCGTCGAGATTGTCCGGCGGCGTCCCTTCGTCGGGCTGATAGATGGTGAGCAGGTACTGCTTCATGGCTCCTCCTCATCCCCGCTGATAGGTGGCGATCACCACGCCGGTGGTGGTCGTGACGCTGTCGACGAGCCGCAGTTCGCCGAGGTCGACCCCGTCGAACAGGCGCCGCCCGCCGCCGACCACGATCGGGTGGATCAGCAACAGATACTCGTCGACCAGATCGTGACGCATCAGTGTTTGCATCAGATTGCCACTGCCGAGCACCACGAGATCCTGCTCCACCGCGGACACCGCGGCCACGACATCCTCGCCGAGCAGGGTGGAGTTCTGCCAGGGCAGCGGCTCGGTCTGCGTCCGGGATGCGACGAACTTCTCGGTCTTGTTCAGCACCTCGGTGAACGGATTGTCGGTCTGATGCGGCCAGAAGCCGTAGAAGTCCTCGTAGGTCCGCCGCCCGAGCAGCAGCGCACCGTGATGGGTCGCCATATGTTCGGCCATCGCCCTGGCCTGCACGGAATCGTGGTAGCGATGCGCCCAGCCGCCGTAGCGGAACCCGTCCCGGGTGTCCTCGTCGGCCCCGCCGGGGGCCTGCATGACACCGTCCAGAGTGATGTTCTCGACCGCGGTGATCTTGCTCATGGGAGTCCTTTCGGCTGGCCGGTCCGTTACCGGCTGCACCTCCTACACGAACGCCTCCCCGGCGAATCGACATCGCCGACAAAATTTCTTCGAACGAATTACTCCGCGCCGGTGATGGCCTGGATTTCGCGGTAGGTGGGGATGCCGGACGGGACGGCCCCGCCGTCGCGCACCGCACGCGCGATATCGACGATCCCGGCCAGCGCCGCCCGATACAGCAGCGATCCCGTGCTGATCCGCCGCACACCCAATGCCGCGAGCTCCGCGATCGACGGTCCGGCCGCCGAGTAGAGCACGTTGATCGGCAACGGCACCGCCGCGACGATCCGGCCGATGTCCGCCGGATCCGTCACACCGGGCACGAAGACCCCATCGGCACCGGCCTGCACATACGCCTCGGCACGAGCCAGGGTCGAATCCCGTTCCAGCTGTAGCCAATACGTATCAACCCGGGCATTGACGAACAACTCGGGCACACGGGACTTGATAGCGGCGATCAACTCCGCTTGGTGCCCGGCATCGGCCAGCGCCGTATCCGCCCGCCCGTCCTCGAGATTCACCCCGGCAATGCCCAAAGCGCCGAGTTGCGCGACGTATTCGGCGACAGTCGCGGGATCCTCGCTGAACCCACCCTCGATATCAACGGTGACCGGCACCGGCAAACGCGCGAGTCTCGTTGCCAGCGCCAGTGTTTCATCACGGGTGACACCGGCGCCGTCGGCGAGACCCGCCGCCACTGCGACACCGAGACTGGTGGTGCCGACGGCCGCGAACCCCTCGGCGGCCAGCACCGCCGCCGAGCCGAAGTCCCAGGCATTGGGCAGCACCAGCGGCTCGGCGCGGTGGTGCAGGTCGTGAAAAGCCTTCGTCTTGTTCATCAGGACCTCTCGATGATTCCGGCGGCAATGGCAACGGCATGGTCGCGACCGGGGCACATATGCGGCCCCGCCCCGAATCCCAGACCCGTGAGATCGACTTCGACCAACTCCTCGTCGACAACCCGCCGGGTCCGGCGCACCGGCGGATGCTCGACCATGGTGCGCGCGATGACCTCGTCCGCCGTGCCTTCGAACCGGCGCGCATTGTCCACGAGCGCGCCCGTCGCCGGACATGCCTGGATCAGCAGACCGATCCGAGCGGCCGCGCGCTCGTCGGCCACTGCGCCGCAGGCGGCCACCAACTCGGCGACGGCCCGATCGGCCTCGGCGCTGTCGGGCTCATGGGGCTGGTAGTGCGCGGCGGCAATGGCGACCGCCGCTACCGAGATGTCCGGAATCCCGAGAGCTTCCGCCAGCACCCGGACGTGGGGAAGCTCACCCTCGACCATGCGGGCCCGTTCGCGCAGCACAGTGGGTGACAATCGAGCCAATTCCGCGACGATGAGCGCGCGCCGCCGAGCATGGTCGACCCCATCGCAAAAACGAGCGACATTCGCGCGTAGCCAGCCGATGCCGACAGCCTGCGCGGTGCGCGGTACCGCGGGCATCGGCGCACTGGCCAAAACCTCCCGCACCCGATCGGGGTCGGTGATCAGATTCATGCCGCGACCGTATCCCGCTGACATTTCGGTGGCCGCCGAAATAACCCGGCGCGATCATGGTGTAGTGCAGACCCGAGGAGCCGAACTGGCCGGCCTGGCCACCCTGCTGGCCGATCGCACCCGTGCCGATATGTGCCTGGCCCTGGTCGACGGCCGTGCCTGGACGGCCGGGGAACTGGCGCGACATGCCGGAGTCGCGCCGTCCACCGCGACCGAGCATCTGAACCGGCTGCTCGACGGGGGTCTGCTCGTCGAGCGCCGCCAGGGCCGGCACCGGTACGTGCAGTTGGCGAGTCCACAGGTCGCCGAGCTGTTGGAGACCATGGTCACCCACCTGGAGCCGTCGCGCCCCGAGCCGACCACGCTGCGCGCGTCCACTGCCGCCGCGGCCCTGGCCCGCGGCCGAACCTGCTACGACCACCTCGCGGGCCGACTCGGGGTCGCGATCACCGACGCGATGATCGAACGCGACCTGCTCGACGATGAAGGCGGCTTCGCCCTCACCGAGGCCGGGTCGGCGTGGCTCACCGGCCCGATGGGCATCGAAGCGACGACATTGCGCGCGACGCGTCGCCCCATCGCGCGCCCCTGTCTCGACTGGACCGAACGTCGCACCCACCTCGGCGGGGCGGCCGGAGCGCAGCTGTGCCGCCGGTTGCAGGCCATGGATTGGGTACGGCGCGTCGGGTCCGGTCGCGCTGTGCGCCTCACAGCAAAGGGTGAAACCGGCCTGTTCGAGGCGCTCGGCATCGATCCCGCAACGATTGCCTGACGGCGGCTGAGCGAAGGCTTTGTCCCCCTGCGCGCACCTCGGGAGCGCGCCGAACACAGCACTACCGATCATCGTGGCCGTCACCCGGGTTGCGAAGGACACCATTGGAGCCGGCCTCGACTCGGGTCGCCACCACGATGCTGGTCTTGCGCTCATTGCCCGCTCGGAGCGCGTGCTGAATCTCATCAATACGATTGAGGCGGGTTCTTCCCGGGTATCACTGCCGAGCGGTAACAGAACTGCCTGGTGAACGGGGCCAGCGGGATGATGCTGCACCCCGTCCATGAATGGGCTTGCATAATCGTGCATAATCATCACATGGTTGATTCGTCGGGCAACCCGGTCTTGCGGGTTGCGGTGGCCGGTGCGAGTGGATACGCCGGTGGTGAGGTGCTGCGTCTGTTGCTGGGCCATCCGGCCTACCGCGACGGGCGCCTCGTCATCGGGGCGCTGACCGCCGGCTCGAATGCGGGCAGCACGCTGGGGGAGCTCCAGCCACACCTGCTGCCGCTGGCCGATCGGGTGCTCGCGCCGACCACGGTCGATGAGCTGGCCGGTCACGACATCGTCTTTCTTGGCCTGCCCCATGGGCAGTCCGCCGCCATCGCGCAGCAGCTACCGGCATCGACGGTGATCATCGACTGCGGCGCCGACTTCCGGCTGACCGATGCGTCCGCATGGGAGAAGTACTACGGCAGCGCCCACGCGGGCAGTTGGCCGTACGGGCTGCCGGAACTGCCGGGCGGACGCGACCGGCTCCGTGGCGCGACCCGGATCGCCGTTCCCGGTTGCTATCCCACGGTCGCCAGCCTCGCGCTGGCACCGGCGATCGCGGCCGGAATCATCGAGCCGACGGTGAATGTGGTTGCGGTGAGCGGTACTTCGGGCGCGGGCCGCAAACTCGACGTCGGCCTGCTCGGCTCGGAGGTGATGGGTTCGGTGCGAGCCTACGGCATCGCGGGCGCGCACCGGCACACCCCGGAGATCGCGCAGAATCTGAAGGCCGCCGGCGGCACCGACGTCGCCGTATCGTTCACCCCGGTGCTGGCCCCGATGCCGCGGGGCATTCTCGCGACGTGCACCGCCCCGATCAAGGTCGATGCCGAGCAGGCGCGCGCGGTCTATGAAAAGGCTTATGCCGATGAACCATTCGTGCACCTGCTGCCGGAAGGCACACTGCCGCAAACCGGTTCGGTGCTCGGCTCCAATGCCGTCACCCTGCAGGTCGCGGTGGATGCCGACGCCGGGCTGCTGGTGGTGATCGGCGCGATCGACAACCTGACCAAGGGCACCGCGGGCGCAGCGGTCCAATCCATGAATCTCGCGGTCGGATTCGACGAGACCGCAGGACTTTCCACCATAGGAGTGGCACCGTGACGACGTTCGACACCGAGGCTGGCAAGCTGGTCCGGACCCAGGGCGTTACCGCGCCGCTCGGTTTCCGGGCGGCGGGCATCGCCGCGGGCATCAAGGCCAGCGGAAAACCCGATCTGGCACTGGTATTCAACGAGGGCCCGGAGTACGCGGCCGCTGGCGTCTTCACCCGCAACCAGGTGAAGGCCGCACCGGTGCTGTGGTCGCAGCAGGTGCTCACCAGCGGCCGGTTGCGCGCGGTGATCCTGAATTCCGGTGGGGCCAATGCCTGTACCGGTCCGGGCGGCTTCCAGGACACCCACCAGACCGCCGAGGAATTGGCCAAGGCGCTGAGCAATTGGGGCACCGAGACCGGCGCGGGCGAAATCGCGGTCTGCTCAACCGGTTTGATCGGCGACCGACTGCCGATGGACAAGGTGATCCCGGCCGTCACCGAAATCGTGCACGAGATGGGCGGCGGCATGTCCGGCGGCCTCGATGCGGCACACGCCATCATGACCACCGACACCGTGCCCAAGGAAGCGGCGTTCCACCACCGCGACAAATGGAATGTCGGCGGTATGGCCAAGGGCGCTGGCATGCTCGCGCCCTCGCTGGCGACCATGCTGGTGGTGCTCACCACCGACGCCGCCGCGAGCGCCGAACAGCTGGATCGCGCGCTGCGCAACGCGACTCGGCTCACCTTCGACCGGCTCGACGTCGACGGCTCCTGCTCCACCAATGACACCGTGCTGTTGCTGGCCAATGGCGCCAGCGAGGTCGCACCCGCGCAGGAGGAACTGGACGCGGCGGTGCTCGCGGTGTGCGACGATCTGGCCGCGCAGCTGATGGCCGATGCCGAGGGCGTGACCAAGCGGGTGCTGATCACCGTCGCCGGTGCGGTCTCCGAGGACGAGGCGCTGATCGCGGCGCGCGCCGTCGCCCGCGACAGTCTGGTCAAGACCGCGCTCTTCGGTTCCGACCCGAACTGGGGCCGGGTGCTCGCCGCCGTCGGCATCGCCCCGATCACCCTGGATCCGAACCGGATCTCGGTGTCGTTCAACGGAAATCCGGTCTGTGTCGACAGTGTCGGCGCGCCCGGTGCGCGCGAGGTCGATCTATCCGGCCCCGATATCGAGGTGCGGATCGAACTGAATGTCGGCGACGGCACCGCGACCGTGCGGACCACCGACCTGTCGCACGGCTATGTCGAAGAGAATTCGGCCTACAGCTCATGAGCGAGCGCAGCGAGCGAACAATCAACACAGCCGGCCTCGCTGGGCATGGCGGAGCTGAGCGCCAGCGAGGCGGAGCCATGACCAGCGAGGCGGTGCAGGAACTTTCGGCAGTGGACAAGGCGCACGTCCTCGCCGATGCGCTGCCGTGGCTACAGAAGTTCCGCGACAAGATCGTCGTCGTCAAATACGGCGGCAATGCGATGGTCGACGCGGACCTCAAACGGGCCTTCGCCGCCGATATGGCGTTCCTGCGCACCGTCGGGGTGCATCCGGTGGTGGTGCACGGCGGCGGACCGCAGATCAGCGCGATGCTGAAAAAGCTGGGCCTGCAAGGCGAATTCCGCGGTGGCTTCCGCGTCACCACACCCGAGGTGATGGATGTGGTGCGGATGGTGCTGTTCGGTCAGGTCGGCCGGGAGCTGGTCGGGCTGATCAACGCGCACGGTCCGTACGCGGTCGGCATCTCCGGTGAGGACGCGCGGCTGTTCACCGCGACCCGGCGCACCGTCGATGTCGACGGCGAGGCGACCGATATCGGTCTGGTCGGCGATGTCACCGAGGTGAATGCCGATGCGGTGCTCGACCTCATCGGCGCGGGGCGCATTCCGGTGGTCTCGACCATCGCCCCGGACGCCGACGGCGTGGTGCACAACATCAATGCCGACACCGCCGCCGCCGCACTCGCCGAGGGCATCGGCGCGGAGAAGCTGGTGATATTGACCGATGTCGAGGGCCTGTACACGAACTGGCCGGACCGTTCGTCGCTCACCTCGTGCATCGATACGGCCGAATTGGCCGAGTTGCTCCCGCGTCTGGATGCGGGCATGGTGCCCAAGATGGAGGCCTGCCTGCGCGCCGTGCAGGGCGGGGTGCCGACCGCGCATGTCATCGACGGTCGGGTCCCGCATTCGGTGCTGTTGGAACTGTTCACCGGAGAAGGAATCGGAACGATGGTGACGCCCGCCCCGCTCGCCACGAGCGCGGCGGACACACTGAACGGAACGAAATGATGAGCGATACAGCAGAACTGCAACAGCGGTGGTCCGCCGCGTTGATGAAGAACTATGCGACGCCCAAGGTCGCGCTGGTGCGCGGCGCGGGCGCGGTGGTCTACGACGCGGACGGCAAGCGCTACATCGACTTCCTCGGTGGCATCGCGGTCAATAGCCTCGGCCATGCCCATCCGGCGATTCTGGAAGCGGTGACCCAGCAGCTCGGCACGCTGGGGCACACCTCGAATATCTACGCCAACGAACCGGTCATCGAACTGGCCGAGCGCCTGCTCGCGCACTTCGGCGACGGCGAATTCGGCGACGGCCACGGCCGCGCGTTCTTCTGCAATTCCGGCACCGAGGCCAATGAGGCGGCATTCAAGATGGCGCGGCTGACCGGGCGGCGCAAGATCGTCGCGACCGATGAGGCCTTCCACGGCCGGACCATGGGCGCGCTCGCGCTCACCGGGCAGCCCGCCAAGCGCACGCCGTTCGAGCCGATGCCGCCCGGTGTCGTCCATGTGCCCTACGGTGATGCCGCGGCCCTGGAGGCGGTCGTGGACGAGGACACCGCGGCGGTGTTCCTCGAGCCGATCATGGGGGAGAGCGGCGTTGTCGTGCCGCCCATCGACTATTTGGTGAAGGCACGCGAGATCACCGCGCGCCACGGTGCGCTGCTGGTGCTCGACGAGGTGCAGACCGGTATCGGGCGGTGCGGAAAGTTCTACGCGCACCAGGCATTCGGCATCGTGCCGGATGTGATCACCCTGGCCAAGGGGCTGGGTGGCGGGCTGCCGATCGGTGCGGTGCTGGCCACCGGACCGGCCGCCGACCTGCTGACCCCGGGCCTGCACGGCACCACCTTCGGCGGCAATGCGGTCTGTGCCGCGGCGGCTTTGGCCGTCTTGCGGACCATCGATGAGACCGATCTGCTCGCGCACGTCGAATCGGTCGGCAAGCGGCTCAGCGATGGCATCGAACTGCTCGAACATCCGCTGATCGATCATGTGCGCGGCGCCGGTCTGCTGCTCGGCATCGTGCTGACCGACGACATTTCGGCCGAGGTGGAGAATCGGGCGCGGGAGGCGGGCTATCTGGTGAATGCGCCCAAGCCCAATATCATTCGGCTCGCGCCGCCATTGGTGCTCACCGAGACCCAGTCCGATAACTTCGTCGCCGATCTGCCCGATATCCTCGACGGGGCGCACGCCAACGCCAAGGGGGCCAAATGAATACCGCATCGCAGCGCGATTCCGTGAGGGGTGGCGGTCGGGCGACGGGTGGGCATACCGCATCGCAAACCGGGCTAATCCGCCACTTCCTGCGCGATGACGATGTGACGCCCGCCGAGCAGGCCGAAATCCTGGCTCTCGCAGCGGAACTGAAGAAGGATCCGTTCGCCCACCAGCCGCTGGCCGGGCCGCGCGGAGTCGGCGTGATCTTCGAGAAGAACTCCACCCGCACGCGCTTCTCCTTCGAAATGGGCATTGCTCAGCTCGGCGGACACGCGGTGGTGGTCGACGGCCGCGACACCCAGCTCGGCCGTGAGGAGACCCTCGGCGATACCGGCAAGGTGCTCTCGCGCTATGTCGACGCGATCGTGTGGCGGACCTTCGAACAGGTGCGTCTGGACGAAATGGCCGTCACCGCAACGGTTCCGGTGGTGAACGCGCTGTCCAACGAATTCCACCCGTGTCAGGTGCTCGCCGATCTGCAGACCCTCGTCGAGCGCAAGGGCAGTCTGACCGGCCGCAACCTCACCTATTTCGGTGACGGTGCGAACAATATGGCGCATTCGCTGCTGCTCGGCGGCGTGACCGCGGGTTTGAACATAACCATCGCCGCCCCAGCGGGTTTCGAGCCGCTGCCGTGGATTGTGGAGGCCGCGCGCAAGCGTGCCGCCGAGACCGGTGCCACCATCACGTTCACCGGCGATCCGGTCGCGGCTGCGGACGGCGCGGATGCCCTCGTAACCGACACCTGGACCTCCATGGGACAGGAAAACGACGGCCTCGATCGTGTCGGTCCCTTCCGTCCCTTCCAGCTCAATGCCGACCTGCTGGCCAAGGCCCAGCCGGATGCCGTTGTGCTGCACTGTCTTCCGGCGCACCGCGGCGAGGAGATCACCGACGACGTGATCGACGGAGCGCACAGTGTGGTGTGGGACGAGGCGGAGAATCGGCTGCACGCGCAGAAGGCGCTGCTGGTGTGGTTGCTGGCCAAGCGAGGTGAGGCGCAGTGAGCGCGAGACGCATCGGCGGGGCGTGGTCATGACCGTCCAACCCGACGCCGGTAAGTCCGCCCCCGCCATTGCTCGCACCCGAGCCGGTCGGCAGTCCCGAATCATCGAACTGCTGACCGCGCACGCGGTCCGCAGCCAAACCGAACTGGCCGCCCTGCTCGCCGCCGAAGGCATCGAAACCACCCAGGCCACCCTCTCCCGCGACCTCGATGAACTGGGCGCGGTGAAGTTGCGCGCCGCCGACGGCGGTGCGGGCGTCTACGTGGTTCCTGAAGACGGCAGCCCCGTCCGCGGCGTCACCGGCGGCACCGACCGCCTCTCCAAACTTCTCGGCGATCTCTTGGTGTCCACCGATGCCAGCGGAAACATCGCAGTGCTGCGCACTCCACCCGGCGCCGCCCACTACTTGGCCAGCGCCCTCGACCGAGCGGCCCTGCCGTTCATCGTCGGCACCATCGCAGGCGATGACACCATCGCAGTCATCGCCCGCGAACCCCTCACCGGCGCCGAACTAGCCGCAAAAATCGAGGCCCTGGCCTGAGCCATCGGCGTGGTGGTTACCGGCTTCTCGGACTTGTTGTGGCACAGAACCTTAGACAGCGTGCGCTCGAGCTCATCGCGCGGTCGAGGGCCACCGATGGCATGCGACGCTGGCGACGCGGCTGACTCCCCACGCGGCCACCGGATGGGGCTCAGCTGAGTTCGACGTAACCGCCGACGCACGATGACCAGCAGCACAATGCGCAGGGCCACCAGCACGACGCTGACGGTCGAGTAGCCCAGACCCAGTCCGTCGGGTGAACCGAACCCATGTCGCGCCGACAACGCCACCAAGACCGGATGCAGGGCGAGGTACAACACGACCAGGATCACTGGCATGCGGACCAGCCGCCACCCGGCGAGCAGCCGCGCCGTGCCGGGAAGTCTCATCGCGCCAGCTCCGGTCCGGAGGTGAGGAATGCGAGCAATAGCGCGTTGCCGACCACCCCGCCGGTCGCGAAACGCAAGCGGGTGCCGCTCCGCAGTGACAGACCGAAGAGGTCTGCGGTCCGAAACAGGCGGGTGAACATGTCGCGGTGACCGAAGGAATGGGCCGGGGCGAGCGCGAAGCCGGTGGCCGATACCGATATACCGAGTATCAGGGGACCGCTGTCCATATCCCCGACGCCGGCATAGCCGTCGCCGTACTCATGGATCGTGCTGAAGCCCAGGAAACTCCGCTCCTGGCGAAACAACCCGGTCGCCAACTCCTCGGCGAGCGCGCGGTTCGCGAAGCCGGCGAAGCAGGCCGCCAGTCCGGTTCCCGAAGCGCGTGGGGCGTCGTGCGCCTGCCCGTCGACACCCATGCGTTGCAGCACCAGCCCTGTGCCCCGATCGATCTGCACCGCGCGTACCTGCTGCGCCCAGTGCGAGAGGACCGCCGTGTGGTCGACGCCGGTCACCCGACCGTGCACCGCGATCCCAGCAGCTACGGCTGCCACATCGGTTGGGTAGGCCTCACCAGGAAAGGTATCCAGCAGCCCGGTCGGCGAGTCGAGCAGCCGCCGCTCGTAGGAGGCGATCAGCGCGTCGTGTTGGACCGCGAGTTCGGGCGGGAACGCCGGATCGACCAGGCGCGCCATTCCGAGTGCGAGAGCGGGATAAGAGAGGTAGGCGTGGCCGTTCGGACTGTCGAGATCCGCCAACCCGTCCTTGCCGTGCCAGGCCGCGGTGAATTCGGCGCGCATCTCGGGCAACAGACTCCGGGCTGCCGCGCGAGTCACGATCGGGGCGTAGCGTTCCCGCCATTCGGGGTGCTCCAGACACACTTGCGCCAGTCCAAGCGCCGTCATCTGGTGCGCGAGCAGCCCCCACATGCCGGCGAGACCCGCTCCCGCGGCTGTGGCACGCCGATGATCGTCATCGGCTTCGAAGGCCACCAATTCCTCGGCGAGCCCATGCACCCGTGCCGGATCCCCTCGGTACCACTCGTCGGCGTCACGACCACACCACCATCTCGGCAGCAAGCCCACGACCGAAACCGCCACCACCATGCCGATCGCAATCGCGAGCGGACGGCGAAACCTATGTAATCGACGCACCGGTCGAACTCCCCATGACCCGAACGTACATCCACCCCGCATCGCGCACAGCATAAGAACCGCCCTCGACGCGATCGGCGCCGAGTTCGACCAGTGACGCGAGCACCCCCCGCCCGCCAGCAGTGGTCGATGCCCGACTCCCCTGCACGCCGGCAACATTCACGTGCAACTGGCCCGACGCAACCCGCTCGAGCATCGTCAACATTCGCACACCAGTGCCGTCAGGTTTCACGGACAAGTCAGGCGGCACGCAGGCAACCGCGCGACTGCGGCTTCAGTCGATATCGCTGATCGCATATCGGGAGTGGTGGCCTGATCTCGATCGTCTCGCTGGTCGCGGACGGGTCAAGTGCTTGGCGACAGCCGCCTCGGCTTGCGGCCTGAACTGCGACGGGTCAACTGCTCTGTCGGCCCTAATTGTCCTGTCTGCGAACGATGTCCGGTGCACCGCCGGGGGCGCGTTCCGCCACGGTTGTCCCTCGCTGAGCGTCGGTCGGGTCAGCCGTTGTCAGCACACCTGGGCGTTGCCTGGGTGAGTTGCGGCACAGTGATGTTGGCGGGCTGGGGCTCAGCCAAAGGGGTACTGTCCGCCGCTGTGGGGGGTGTTATTGCCTGGGGTGCCGACGTTGATGATGTCTTGGATGAGGTCGACCAAGGCGCGGCCTACATCGAGGACGGCGTTGCCGAGGGTGCTGAATTCTCCTGCTATGAAGTGCAGCATTGCGTCCGTCCTTTGCCCGCGCCGATAGTTCCCGGCTCAAGCGTGACATAGGTGCAAGTGCCAAGGGTCGGAATTCGCCTGGTGAGCAACAGGTCCCAGCCATTCGGAGACGGGCCGACCCGATCGGTGCCGCGGCTGAACCGTCGGGACGGGTGCGTCGGGCATGCGCCGCAAGCCGCCATCTGAGTGGCGAGGCGGGACAGGCGGCTGGTGCCGACAGCAGTGGGCTGGCCTGCGACCACTGTTTCGAATCGCTCGCAGACGGGCAGACCTTGGTTTGAGCGTTGCGACGCGCTGCCGCGGTTGGATCCAGGAACGGATCGGACACATCCGGGATCCGGCAGCAGCGGAACCCGGACCCGGGTGTGAATGGGCTTGCATCGTCATGCATAATCATTTGTATGACGGTGTGGGCCGCCTGACGTGCGATGGGCGCGTTCGGTGCGCGCCGCGCCCACCGCCCGCGGCTGCGGGCACGACCTGCAGACAAGCACGAAACCGAGGAGCACATAGACATGTCCGAGCGCGTCGTACTCGCCTACTCCGGTGGGCTCGATACCTCCGTTGCGATCAGCTGGATCGGCAAGGAGACCGGCGCCGAGGTCGTGGCGGTCGCCATCGATCTGGGCCAGGGCGGCGAGGATATGAACGTGGTGCGCCAGCGTGCGCTGGACTGCGGCGCGGTCGAGGCGATCGTGGTCGACGCGCGCGACGAGTTCGCCAACGAGTACTGCCTGCCGGCCATCCAGGCAAACGCGATGTACATGGGCCAGTACCCGCTGGTGTCGGCGATCAGCCGCCCGCTCATCGTCAAGCATCTGGTGGAGGCCGCCAAGTTCCACGGCGCGAGCACGGTCGCGCACGGCTGCACCGGTAAAGGCAACGACCAGGTGCGTTTCGAGGTCGGCATCGGTGCGCTCGCCCCCGATCTGAATGTGATCGCGCCGGTCCGCGACTACGCCTGGACCCGGGAGAAGGCCATCGCCTTCGCCGAGGAGAACCAGCTCCCGATCAATGTCACCAAGAAGTCGCCGTTCTCGATCGACCAGAACGTGTGGGGTCGCGCGGTGGAGACCGGCTTCCTGGAGGACCTCTGGAACGCGCCGACCAAGGACGTCTACGACTACACCTCGGACCCGACGGTCAACTTCGAAGCGCCGGATGAACTCATCGTCACCTTCGACAAGGGTGTGCCGGTCGCCATCGACGGCCGCCCGGTCAGCGTGCTCGAGGCCATTGTCGAACTGAACCACCGCGCCGGACGTCAGGGCGTCGGCCGCCTCGACATGGTCGAGGACCGCCTCGTCGGCATCAAGAGCCGCGAGATCTACGAGGCCCCCGGCGCCATCGCGCTGATCACCGCGCACCAGGCGCTCGAGAATGTCACCATCGAGCGCGAGCTGGGCCGCTACAAGCGCCAGGTCGAGCAGCGCTGGGGCGAGCTGGCCTACGACGGCCTGTGGTTCTCCCCGCTCAAGCGCGCGCTGGACGCGTTCGTCGCCGAAACCCAGCAGCACGTCACCGGTGAGATCCGGATGGTGCTGCACGGCGGTTCCGTCGTGGTCAACGGCCGCCGCTCCGAGCAGTCGCTCTACGACTTCAACCTGGCCACCTACGACGAGGGCGACACCTTCGACCAGTCGCTGGCGAAGGGCTTCGTGCAGATCCACGGCCTGTCCTCGAAGGTAGCGGCGCGTCGCGACCTGAACCAGAAGTAGCAGCTCGCACTGAGGACGCACTGCGTCCGCCGGTGACCATTAGGCTCGAACGGGTCGGCGCAGCGGTTGCCGACCCGAAGGGAGCACTATGCGGACCGACGACGACAGCTGGGATATCGAATCGAGCGTGGGGGCCACGGCCCTCGGCGTCGCGGCAATGCGAGCCGCCGAGAGCCGCGGCCCGGACGCACTGTTCCATGACCCATATGCCGAAGTGCTGGTGACCGCCGTCGGTTCGGAATCCTGGACGCGCATCGTGCGCGGCGAGATCCCGGATCTCGAGGAGGCCGCGATAGCGTCGATGGGGCCCCTTATCTCGGCCCTGATCGCACGCACCTGCTACCTCGACGACTACTGCAAGGCGGCGGCCGCCGACGGCATCCGGCAGATCGTCATTCCCGCCGCAGGACTCGATGCCAGGGCCTATCGGCTCGAATGGCCGGTCGGCACAACGGTTTTCGAGCTGGATCTGCCGAAGGTGCTGGAGTTCAAGGAGAGCGCGCTGGCGGATTTCCCACCCGCGGCGCAGCGCTGCGCGATCGCGGTGGATCTGCGCCAGGATTGGCCAGCGGCGTTGCGGAACAATTGCTTCGATCCGGCCGTGCCGACGGCATGGCTGATCGAAGGACTGTTGCGTTACCTCCCGGCGGACGCCCAGGACCGGCTGTTCGACAACATCGCAGCGTTGAGCGCGCCGGGCAGTCGGGTCGCGATCTATCGCTCGACCGGTTCCGCGCCGAACGACAAGGCGTTGCAGGAGGCGCGATCCGCCGGGGTCGACGTCACGGTCGACGTCGGCGAACTGTGGTACTCCGACGAGGGCCGCAGTGATCCGATCGACTGGTTCACCGAACACGGCTGGGCGGTGTCGCGCGCTGACCCGGCCGAGGTGCTGCGCAGCCGGGGCCGGAAGGTATCCGACGTGGCCGCGGCCGGCCTGAAGACCCACATTTTGTTCAACGCCCGACGACCCGGAGGAGACAGCACACGATGACGCAGAGCGGCAGCACCAACGAAGGGGCGCTCTGGGGCGGACGTTTCGCGTCCGGACCGGCCGCGGCGATGGCCGCGCTGAGCAAGTCGACCCAGTTCGACTGGGCGCTGGCTCCCTACGATATTCGCGCGTCGAAGGCGCACGCGCGGGTGCTGCACAAGGCCGGGCTGCTGTCGGAGAGCGACCTCGCCGCCATGCTGGCCGGACTGGATCAGCTTGCGGCGGATGTGGATTCGGGCTCTTTCGTCCCGGCGGAGGCGGATGAGGATGTGCACGGTGCACTGGAGCGTGGGCTGATCGATCGGGTCGGCGCCGAGCTCGGCGGGCGACTGCGGGCCGGGCGTTCGCGTAATGACCAGGTGGCCACGCTGTTTCGGATGTGGCTGCGCGATGCGGCCCGCCGGGTCGCCGCCGGACTGCTCGATATCGTCGACGCACTGGTCGCCCAGGCCGCCGCGCATCCGGACGCGGTGATGCCGGGTAAGACGCATCTGCAGGCCGCACAGCCGGTGCTGCTCGCGCACCATCTGCTCGCGCACGCGCATCCGCTGCTGCGCAATATCGATCGGTTGCGCGACTTCGACAAGCGCGCGGCGGTCTCGCCCTACGGATCCGGCGCGTTGGCCGGCTCCTCACTGGGACTGGATCCGGAAGCCATCGCGGCCGAACTGGATTTCCATGCCGCGGCGGCGAATTCGATCGATGCCACGTCCTCGCGCGATTTCGCGGCCGAAGCGGCGTTCGTGCTCGCCATGATCGGTGTCGATCTCAGCCGGATGGCTGAAGAGGTGATCATCTGGAGCACACCGGAATTCGGCTACGTCACCCTCGCCGACGCTTGGTCCACCGGCTCGTCGATCATGCCGCAGAAGAAGAATCCGGATGTCTCCGAGCTCACTCGTGGTAAGGCCGGTCGCCTGATCGGCAACCTGACCGGACTGTTGGCGACCCTGAAAGCCCAACCGCTGGCCTATAACCGGGACCTCCAAGAGGATAAGGAGCCCCTGTTCGATTCGGTCGCCCAGTTGGAGCTGCTGCTCCCGGCGATCGCGGGCCTGGTCTCGACCCTGACCTTCCACACCGACCGGATGGCCGAACTCGCACCCGCCGGGTTCACCCTCGCCACCGATATCGCCGAATGGCTGGTCCGGCAGGGTGTTCCGTTCCGCGTCGCACACGAGGCCGCCGGTGCGTGCGTGCGTGCCGCCGAGGCGCGCGGCGTCGGCCTGGACGAGCTGACCGATGCGGAGTTCGCCGCCATCGATCCGGCGCTGACGCCGCAGGTCCGGGAAGTGCTCACCGTGCAGGGCTCGATCGCCTCCCGCAATGCCCGTGGCGGCACCGCGGGTGTGCAGGTGGCGGCCCAGCTCGACGAGATCCGGCACACGGTCTCGCAATTGCGCGGGTAATCGATCGCCCAACCCGGACGTCCAGGGGAAAGTGCCGTCCGGACCGCCGAGGGTGGTGCCGTCCGGACCGCCGAGGGTGGTGCAGTCCGGACCGCACCACCGGGAGCGTGCGGCTAGTGCCGCGCCCAGCCAGCTTCCGCTATTTCGAGCCTTGGCGCCGGAAAGCTCCGTTGCACGCAGTCGAATGGTTTCGCCCACGCCGCATTCGACCGCCATATCACCACGTTCGGCGAGCACCTGGAGCGGACAGCGGAGCAGTGGATCTGGACGTGCACTAGAAGTTGCTGTCGCCACGCTCGGTCGGGCCGCGAGATCAAGGGTGTCGCGGGGTGCCCGTCGCGAATCCGGAACATCTTGTGGCACATAGAGGTCAGTGCCGTGCGGTATGTGCCCCGAGAATGTCAGTGGTGCGGCCCGGACCGCCAAGGGTTGGTGTTGTCCGGACCGCCAAGGGGGCTGCAGCGGGACTGCACCGCACCAGGAACGGCGGCTAGGAATTGCCCGCGCCACACTTGGCCGGGCCGCGAGCGCAGGCGCCGGGGGATGCGCTGGGTAGTCACTATCGAGTGTCCACGTTGATAGACACTGGGCCGAAGTCGCGGCCGAGCAGATCCGCCACGTGCAGCAATGGTCCGGCAAGCGCCGGGATCGCGTCCAGGTGACGCAACTGGCCCGGGCGATAGCTCAGCAATTCCTGACCGGCGAGGCTCCAGTCGGGGACGGCTCCGGCGAGATGTGCCTCTCGTAGCGGCCTGCCCACCAGCCAGCGCGCATAGTCGGGATCGGCCGAGGCGATCCGGAATCGCGAGTCGAACCGCTCGTCACCCGTCGCAGTCGGTTTATCGCCGAACAGCGACCGACCGAGCTTGGACATGGCACCTCGGCTGTGGACCGAGGCCGAGGGCAGCGGGCGATCCAGCAGTACGACAACCACGATGAAGCGGTGCGTATGGGTCTTCGTATGAGTTGTGGTGGAACCCTCGCCCAACGCGGACGACGATGTCGACATGGATGACGACGTTTTCGACGTCGATGTCGTCTCGTACGAATAATCAGCCACAGTCGCCCAGCGGCCTCCGATCTGCCCGGTCAGGGTCACACCGACGCGCTGTCGACGGTGGCCGGGCAGACGCGATATCCACTTTGGCCGCGACCTGTCCACGAATGTCCACCCGTGCTGAGTCGCCCACTGCCGCAGGCGCGCCCGGCGGGCGCGCTCGGCGGGAATCGACAATGGAATCGCAACCGCCAAAAGCGCGACAACCAGCACAATCGGCACGACGATCAATGCGATCACAACCGCCGTTGCGTCTATAGCTCCTCCTCGTCCGACTACCGTAGCGGTAGGCGATACCTGTGCCGGACCTGTCACCAGGCAACCCGCGACTGGAGTCTGCGCTATCGACCTTGTGATCGAGACATCCAAAACCTTGCGACCACAACCACATGTCAGCACCAGACCCGTCCCGGTTACGCTGCGCCGATGACCCTGCTGTTGCTTGCCCTGGCCATTGCCTCCGAGATCACCGCGACCGTATCCCTCAAGGTCTCAGAGGGTTTCACCAAACTGGTGCCCTCGATCATCGTGGTCATCGGCTACGGTTCGGCCTTCTTCTTCCTCTCCCAGGCCCTGAAACGTGGCATGCCGGTCGGCGTGGCCTACGGCATCTGGTCAGCGGTCGGCGTCGCGGCCATCGCGGTCATCGGTGTGCTGTTCCTCGATGAGCGGCTCTCGCTGATCCAGGTCGGCGGCATCGCACTGGTGATTGTCGGCGTCTTGGCGCTGGAACTCGGTGGTGCGCAATGACATCCGCCCGGAACTTGTCGGGAGGTGGCTGTTGAATGCCGAGTCATGAGAAGACATTTCGGGGCAGGGACCTTCACACCGGATCGGCAGGCACAGCCCCCGGCGGTACCGTTCGCGGGCAATGATCCGGTGGCGGCGTTGTCGGCGTACGGTATCGAGCTTCCGGCGGCGTCGGTGGTCGAGCGAACGGTGTCCGGGGCTCCGGTGTGGGTGGTGGCGACCGAGCCGGGATATGCGGCGACCGGGCTGTGGAAGCAGGTGCGGGAGGTGCATCCGAAGACCGGGCTGTTGCGCCCTGCGCATTTTGCCGAATTCGTCCCATGAGAGGTGGCGGCGAACGTAGCATCGGCCGATGGATTGGACGCTTGCTCACCTGAGTCGATGTTGGTGACGGTATGGCATCGGATGCGGGCGATGTGGTCCTCGAGGCCCAGGACCTGGTGAAACGCTACGGTAGCGTCGAGGCGTTGCGGGGAGCGAACTTTCAGGTGCGCGCCGGTGAGGTCGTCGCTTTGATCGGTGACAATGGCGCGGGCAAATCCACGCTGGTGAAATGCCTTTCCGGGGCCGAACAACCGGATTCGGGGGCAATCCTGCTCGATGGCGCGGAAACCGTGCTCAGCACACCGACCGCCGCGCGCAAACTCGGCGTCGAAACGGTGTACCAGGACCTCGCCGTCGCGCCCGATCTGGACCCGGCCGCGAATCTGTTTCTCGGCCGGGAACTGGTCCGCCGCGGATTGGCGGGCAGACTCGGCATGCTCGACAAGAGCGCGATGCGGAGCCAGGCCGTCGAACATTTCCGGCGACTCGGCGTCAGCTTGCAGCGCACCGATGTGCCGATCGGCGCGCTCTCGGGCGGCCAGCGCCAGAGCGTGGCGGTGGCGCGCGCGGTGATGTGGGCCAGCAAGGTCGTCTTCATGGACGAGCCGACCGCGGCCCTCGGCGTGGTGCAGCGCGAGCGGGTGCTCGACGTGATCCGCAAGGTGCGCGATCAGGGCATTGCCGTCGTGCTGATCAGCCACAATATGCCGGAGGTGCTGGCTGTGGCCGACCGGATCGAAGTGCTGCGCCTCGGTAAGCGGGTCGCTCGGTTCGTCGCCGCCGACGCCACGCTCGAGCAGTTGGTCGGGGCGATGACCGGAGCGCTGTCACATGAGGACGCCGAATGAAGGAATCATCGCGCAGGGGTGGTGGTCGGGTGACGGGTGGGCAGGAAGCATCGCGAAGCGATTCGACAAGTGGTGGGCCCAAAGCCACGACCGCCGAGGCCAATGGCGGCCCCGACCTGCCGGAACGCACCGTCCTGCAACGACTGCTCGGCGCCAGCACGTTATGGATCGGTGTGGTGCTCGTGGCCCTGTGCGTGGTCTTCAGCGTCATCCGTCCCGATGCCTTTCCGACCCGCTTCACCCTGCAGACGCTGCTGATCGAAACCTCTGTGCTGCTGGTTCTTTCGGTCGGGATGACCTTTGTGATCATCACCTCCGGAATCGACTTGTCCGTCGGCATGGTGCTGATCTTCGCCGGGGTGCTCGGCGCGAAGACGATGGAATGGCTGAGCCCCGATGAGAACGCCACCGCGGCGGGCTGGGGGATCATCGGTCTCGGCTTCCTCATGTCCGTTGTCGGCGGCGGCATTTGGGGTCTGCTCAATGGAATTCTGGTGGCCAAGGCCAAGATTCCGCCGCTGATCGTCACGCTCGGTTCATTCGGCGCGGCACTCGGTGCGGCACAACTGATCACCGGCGGCGTCGACACCAGAACCGTCCCCGACAAACTCCGCAATTCCCTGGGTTTCGGGACATCGCTGGGTGGGGTGCCGAATCTGGTGCTGGTCGCCACCGCGGTGACGCTGCTGGCCGCCTGGCTGCTGCACACCACTCGGTTCGGCCGCTACACCTACGCGATCGGTTCCAATGAGGAGGCCGCGCGGCGTTCGGGTATCGCGGTCACTCGCCACCTCGTGCTGGTCTATCTGATGACCGGATTTCTGGCCGGGCTGGCCGGATTCATGAATCTGGCCTACTTCGGCACCACCACCATTGGTGGGCACGGCACCGACAATCTCGATGCCATCGCCGGTGTCGTCATCGGCGGCACCAGTCTTTTCGGTGGTATCGGCACGATTGTCGGCACGGTCATCGGTGTCTTCATTCCGTCGGTGCTGCGTAAGGGTTTCGTTATCGCGGGGGTGCCGGTGTTCTGGCAGCCGATCGCGGTGAGCGCGGTTCTGGTCGGGGCGGTGTGGTTCGACCAGCTGCGCCGCCGGGCCCGGGACCGCAAGTAGAGAGGTAAGCAGTTACAACACTGCGCGATAAGAAAATAAGGCGGAGGTAGCCAGATGAGGGTGGCGAAGCGGACCGCGGTGGTGATCGGCGCGATGGCGGCGGTCGGCACGCTGGTGGTGGGATGTAGTGGGTCGGTGAGCAATTCCGGCGGAACGGATGCCAAGAAATTGGTGTTGATTCCCGGCGTCGCCGACGAACCCTTCTACATCTCCATGCAGTGCGGCGCACAGGACGAGGCGAATAAACTCGGCTACAAACTGGAGACGCAGGCGCCGACGAAATTCGACGCTGGCGCGCAGACTCCGGTGCTGACCGGTGTGGTGGCCAATAAGCCCGGCGGCATTCTGATCGCCCCGACCCATGCGACGGCGATGGCGAATCCGATCAAACAGGCCAAAGACGCGGGGATCAAAATCATCGAGGTGGATACCGCCTTGGACGACACCTCGATCGCATTGTCGTCGATCGCCTCCGATAACAAAAAGGGCGGCGAACTCGCGGCGCAGACCTTGGCCAAGCTGATCGGCGACAAGGGGCCGGTGCTGGTGATCAACACCAAGGCCGGAACCTCTACCACCGACGCGCGTGCGCAGGGGTTCGAAGATGCGGTGAAGGCTTACCCGGGCATTACCTCGCTCGGGGTGCAGTACAACAATAACGAAGCGGCACAAGCTGCTTCGATCGTCACCGCGACCCTGGCCGCCCATCCCGACCTGGCTGGCATCTTCGCCACCAACCTGAGTTCGGCCGAGGGCGCGGCCACCGGTCTGCGCAATGCGAATAAGCTCGGCCAGGTCAAACTGGTCGGCTTCGACGCGAGCCCGAAACAGGTCGAGGATCTGAAGGCCGGTACGGTGCAGGCGCTCATCGCCCAGGATCCGGGTGGGATCGGCGCCAAAGGCGTCGACCAGGCCGCCGCCGCGCTGGAAGGTAAGCCGGTCACCCGCAATATTCAAACCGATATGGTGGCGATCACCCAGGCCGATATGGATGCGAACTCGAAGTACTTCTACAAGCGGAAGTGCTGACGGTCCGACCCGGAACTGTACTGAGTGTGCACTTTTCGGCGAATCCGGCAGGCTCGTCGGGTTCGCGAAAAGTGCACGTTCAGCGCGGTCGGTCGCCCTGCGCTCAGTCCTCCACGCGCACGGTGTAGCCCGAATTCTCCAGTGCGGTGAGCACATCGTCACGATGGGTCGGGCCGCGCGTCTCCAAGGTCAGCGATACCTCGACTTCATCGACGGCGAGCCATCCGCCGGTCCGTGAATGCACCACGTCGACGACGCTCGCGCCGGTCTTGCCGACCACTGCGAGCAGCCCGCTCAGCGCACCCGGACGATCCGAAATCGTCACGCGCACAGCGAGATAGCGGCCCGCGGCACCAAGGCCGTGTCCGATGATCCTGGTCAGCATCATCGGGTCGATATTGCCGCCGGACAGAACCGCGCACACTGGCCCATGCAGTCCGAGTTCGTCGGGTGCACAACTCATCAGGGCCGCCACCGCCGCGGCGCCCGCTGGCTCGACGATCAGCTTCGCCCGTTCCAGACACAGCAGCAGCGCCTTGGACAACGCATCCTCTTCCACTGTCACCACCGCGGGCACGTGCGCTGCGACATGCGCGAACGGCACCTGCCCCGGCAACCCGACCGCGATACCGTCGGCCATGGTCGACATGCGCGCCACCCGCACCGGCTTACCCGCCGCCAGCGAATCCGGCCACGCCGCCGCCTCCGCCGCCTGCACCCCCACCACTCGCACCTGCGGCGCGACATGGTGCAGTGCGATGGCGACCCCGGCCAGTAGCCCGCCACCGCCGGTCGGCACGAGCACCGTCCCGACATCGCGCATCTGCTCGATGATCTCCAGGGCCACCGTCGCCTGTCCGGCCACGATATCGGGGTGGTCGAACGGATGGATCAGCGTCGCACCGGTCCGCTCGGCGAAATCCAATGCGGCGTCCAGTGAGTCGTCGACGGTCTCACCCACCTGTCGCACCTGGGCCCCATACGCCTTGGTAGCCACCAACTTCGGTAGCGACGCACCAACCGGCATGAATACCGTCGAGTGAATCCCCAGCGTAGCGGCGGCCCACGCCACCCCCTGCGCATGATTTCCGGCGCTGGCCGCCACCACGCCCCGCGCCCGATCCGCCGCCGGAAGATTCGCGATCCGGAAGTACGCACCCCGCGGCTTGAACGATCCGGTCCGCTGCAAGTTCTCGCACTTCAGCCGCACCTCGGTCCCGGCGCATTCGGATAACACCCGTGACGCAACCACCGGCGTCCGCCGAATCACCGGCGCCAATGCCGCCGCGGCCGCCTCGATCCGCTCCAGTCCCAGCAACTCCATGCGCCCATGCTGCCAGCCCCCACACCGAATGCGAGGCGACATGTCGAAATCATCCGATGATTGTGTGCAGCCTCGCCGGTCACCCCGCCTTCGCGAGGTTGTGCGCGATCGTGCCGAGACGGGCGAGCCGAGCATCGCCCAGCGGTGTGAGCTTCCCACCGAGACGGTTGGTGACGAAGGCCAGCGACATCCCGGTCGCCGGATCGGCGAACGCGCCGGAGCCGCCGAGCCCGAAATGGCCGAAGGCCGAGACGGGTTCGGCCTTCGAGGGTTTCATCGGAACGCCGTGGTAGCCCAATGCCCACGGAATGCGGAAGGCGAGAACGTAATCGGGGGTGAAGACCTGACGCCGGGTGATCTGCTCGATGGTTTCCGGGCGCAACAGCTGGAAGTCCCCGAGTCGGCCATCGGTCGCGAGCGCGCTGTACATCCTGGCCAGCGCACGCGCGGAGAACACGCCATTGACGCCCGGCATGACCGAATCGTGCAGGCGCGGATCGGAAACCAAATCGGCGAACCCGCGCGGCGTGGTCTCCGCGGCCGCCGCGAAACGGGTCCGACCCATGAGTCGCGCACTGTTTTCCCAACTCATTCCGGCGACGGTGAGCCGGGGAAAGTTGGTGGCGATCCGGCCGCGCTCGGTTTCCGGTACGCGGAACCAGAGTTCTTCCGCGGCAAGCGGTTCCGCGATTTCGGTGCGCAGAATCTCGGTGAAGTCCGCGTCGGTGACCCGGCGGATGAGCTCGGCGACCAGATGCCCGAAGGAAATTCCGTGATAGCCGCTGGTGTAGGTGTGGCGCGGATCGGGGGAGCAGGCCGCGAGGGCGGCGGTGACCTCGGCGTCGTCGAAGAACCGCTCCACTGGTCCCGGCAGCAGTTCACGCAACCGGTGCAGACCCGCCCGGTGCGTCAGCATTTCCCGGACCGTGATGCGCTGCTTGCCCGCTGCCGCGAATTCGGGCCAGTAGGTGGCGACCGGCTCGTCGTAATCGAACAGTCCGCGCTCGGCCAGTCGGTGGGCCAGCGTCGAGACCACACCCTTTCCGGTGGAGTAGGCCATGGCCACGGTATCGGCGGACCATGGCACGCCGGGATGCGCGAACCCGGCCCACACATCCACCACCGGTTCGCCGTGCTGGTAGACCACGAGTGCGCCGCCGCCATCGCTGGGGCGTCGGAACAGCGTGTCGAATTCGGCGACCAGGCGCACATAGCGACGATCCACCGACTGCGTTGTCGTACGTGTCATCGGAATACCTCTGTCGTTAGACCAACTAACAGCATGGCACGGTGGTGACGGAGCATCCTATGGTGCGGGTATCCAACCACGCGACCGGTCGGTTCGGTGATCGTTTCCTGACCGTCACATCCGAGACCGCGATCGCAACACGGCTCGCATAGCGTGTCCGCATGCCACCGAGACGACGATCGGCGCTGCTCGCGAGGCTAGTTGTCGATGAACCGGGCCGTCCGCAAGTGATCCTCGGCGAACTCCGCCGGGTGATTCTCGATGGGGCCGTGCCGCCGTGCACTGTCATCCCGCTGCGCGAGGTTGCCGAATTGTTCGGCGTCAGCCACATCCCGGTGCGGGAGGCGCTCAAGACGCTGATCGGGGAGGGGTTGGTCACGCATCGGCCGCACGGCGGGTACGCGGTTGCCCAGCTGACCCCCAATGAGCTGCGCGAAATGTACATCGTGCGAGAGACCCTGGAAACCGCCTCACTGGCGGCGGCCGCGCGCAATGCCACCGCTGCCGACCGCGCGCACCTGCTCGAGGTGAATTCGCTACTGGAACAGGCGATTCGGGACGACGACCCGGTCGCCTATCATCGCCGATCGCGCGATTTCCACGTGGCAATGACCAAACCGTCGCGCATGTTCCGGCTCCTGCACATGCTCGAGTCGGCCTGGAATGTCACCGAGCCGGTGCAGTCGATGGTGCATATCGGCCGTGCCGACCGGGTGCGCCTGCATACCGATCACGCCTTGATGCTCGACGCGTTCATGGCACGCGACGTGGATCGCCTGCTGCTGGCGGCCGAACGGCATCACAGCAGGTTGGAGACGGTCATTACGACGCTGCCCACCGATACCGGTCTGCTCGCACCGGAAGATATATCTGTCGCGCAATAGCCGGGCAATAACTGCGCAATGGCCGGGCAATGCGTGGTTTCTACCGTCGTTTCGATCACAGCTTCGCCCTCGGATGGGACACACCATGACCGAAACGCTCACCACACCGGTCGCGCCCGCGGCACCGCCGGCACCCACCTACGACCCACGACTGACCAATGCGGACCTGGCACCGCTGCGCAAGCAGACCTGGGGTTCCTACAACATCTTCGCCTTCTGGATGTCGGACGTGCACAGCGTCGGCGGCTACGTCACCGCGGGCAGCCTGTTCGCGCTCGGACTGGCCAGTTGGCAGGTGCTCGCGGCGCTGCTGATCGGTATCACGATCGTTTATTTCTTCTGCAATCTGGTCGCCAAGCCGAGCCAGGTCACCGGCGTGCCGTATCCGGTCATGTGCCGCAGTGCGTTCGGGGTACTCGGCGCGAATATCCCGGCCATTATCCGCGGTTCGATCGCTGTCGCCTGGTACGGAATTCAGACCTTCCTCGCCTCGGCGGCGCTGGATGTCGTACTGGTGAAGCTATTTCCGGGATCGGCACCGTATGCGGTCGTGGATGACTATGGATTCCTGGGACTTTCGCTGCTCGGGTGGGGCAGCTATCTGCTGCTGTGGGTGGTGCAGGCCGGTGTGTTCTGGCGCGGCATGGAATCGATCCGCAAGTTCATCGACTTCTGCGGCCCCGCTGTATACGTCGTGATGTTCCTGCTCTGCGGATATTTGATCGCCAAGGCGGGCTGGAGCGCCATCGATCTGAAACTGGGCGAGGTGAAGTACACGGGTTGGGCTTCGGTACCGGTCATGCTCGGCGCGATCGCGCTGGTGGTCTCCTACTTCTCCGGCCCGATGCTGAACTTCGGCGACTTCTCCCGCTACGGAAAGAGTTTCGCCGCCGTGCGGCGCGGCAATCTGCTCGGGCTGCCGGTCAACTTCCTGCTGTTCTCGCTGCTGGTCGTGATCACCGCATCGCTGACCGTCCCGGTCTACGGTGAGCTGATCACCGATCCCGTCGCGACGGTGGCACGTATCGACAGCACCTTCGCGATCGTGCTGGGCGCGTTGACCTTCACCATCGCCACCATCGGCATCAATATCGTCGCCAACTTCATCTCCCCGGCCTTCGACTTCTCCCATGTCAGCCCGCAGCGGATCAGCTGGCGCGCGGGCGGCATGATCGCCGCGGTCGGCTCGATCCTGATCACGCCGTGGAACCTCTACAGCAATCCGGAGGTCATCCACTACACCCTCGAGGTGCTCGGAGCGTTCATCGGCCCGCTGTTCGGCGTGCTCATCGCCGACTACTACCTGGTGCGCAAGCAGCGGGTGGTAATCGACGACCTGTTCACCCGGTCGGCGACCGGAACCTATTGGTACAGCAAGGGTTACAACCCCGCCGCGATCGTCGCCACGGCCATCGGCGCGATCGTCGCGGTGATCCCGGTGCTCGCCAAGGATGTCACCGGCATGTACACCGCCGCGCAGTACAGCTGGTTCATCGGCTGCGGGCTCGGCTTCGTCACGTACTACCTGCTGGCTGCGCGAACCCGATCGGCGGTCGAGGGGGTCGCCGCCTGATGCGCATCCGGGTCGTCAACCCGAACACCACGCGGGCGATGACCGACACGATCGAGCGGTGTGCCGTGGCCGTAGCGGGCCGGGGCACACTGCTCGACGCGGTCACCGCCGAGATGGGGCCCGCCTCGATCGAGAGTCACTACGACGAAGCCCTCAGCGTCCCTGGCGTGCTGGCCGCCATTCGGCGCGGTGAGCAGGAGGGTGTCGACGGCTATGTGATCGCCTGCTTCGGCGATCCGGGCCTGGACGCGGCCCGTGAACTGGCCAGCGGCCCGGTAATCGGCATCGCGGAGGCGGCCATGCATACGGCCAGCCATCTCGGCCGCGGCTTCAGCATCGTCACCACACTGAGCCGTACCATCGGCCGCGCCACCGATCTGGTGGACCGCTATGGCATGCGGCGCCACTGCCGCGGCGTCCACGCCTGCGAAATTCCGGTGCTCGCGCTACAGACCGATCCGGATGCCCGCAAAATCGTCACCGAGGCCTGCCGCGATGCCGTGGACGCCGACGGCTCCGATGCGATCGTGCTCGGCTGCGCGGGAATGGCCGACCTGTGCCACCACATTCGCGACGAGATCGGCGTTCCGGTGATCGACGGCGTCGCCGCCGCCACCCTTACTGTGCAGTCGCTGATCACCCTCGGCCTGCGCAAATCGGGTAGAGGAGAGTACGCCACTCCGCCACCCAAGCCGTACGCCGGGCCGCTGCGGCCCTTCGGCTCGAATTCCTAGTGGGGGAGCGGACTTCGGTCAGGCGGCGACGGCCGCGCTGAGCGAGCGCATGGCGGCGTCGGGATCGCCGACGTCGACCACGAGGCGGGTGAAGCCGGGACCGGCGAGGTCGATGAGAATGGCTTGGCCGCCGAATGTGGTGTCCCAGAACTCTTTTCGGCCCTTACCCCGGTAGGTGCCCGCCGCGATCACACCGGGGAAGAAGGTGCCGGGCGCGCGGACCCACGGTGGGCGCAGGTCGACCGGTGCGGTGGTGATCTCGGTGATATCGGCCAGATCGAAGGTCACGTGCTCGCGTAGCGCCAGCAGACGGTGCCCGCCGAGTACACGAACCGTCACCTTATCGTCCGCGACTTCGAGTTCGACCATCGTGCACCTCACTAATTCCACAAGCTCGTACCCGATCGAGGATCCAAGTCGGACCTGGCCGCACGCTGTGCCGTTCCTGTGAGTTCTCGAAGGTTTTGTGCAGTGTGACAACCGCCGCATCGGTGTTACGAGCATTGAATACTTGCTGAAACGTAGATATGCGCATCAAAACATGAGAATCCACCGGGCAGCAGCTGCGGGCAGACCGGCGTGTGTCGATCCGTAGAAGCAGCAAAGAGGCGAGGGGTCTCGCTCTACCGCCAGAGGAGGTGACGAAGCTCGGATTGTGACCTTGGTCCGTGCTCGCACGGCCACACCACGACGCGGCCGTCGCGCCGGGGCGTGCGCCGGATCGAGTTCCGTCCTCGCCCCCCACACGGCATCGGTCCAGCATGCACACTGCCACCCGTCGGCAACCGCGCGGGCGGCAAGCTGGACCGGGCAGCCACGAGCGGATCAACACCGACTACGAGATGACGCCGGAGATGATCGATGGCTGCCTCGGCCGCGGTCCCGCGTACCGGCATCGGCCGGGTCAGCGGGACTGATTCCTCAGATAACCCGTACCGCCTCGTCCGCGATCTCGAGCACACCCAGCAGCCACGGCGTGTAGCTCTCGGGATGGTCGGCGATCGCGTCGCGCAGTGCATCCGGCTGGATCCACGCGTAATCGGCGACTTCGGCCGGATCGGGTCGCGGCGCGGCGGTCCGCAAGAACTCCGCACTCAACCGGCCGATGAGCACGTGATCCCATTCGTGTTCCACGCGACCGGTCGCGGAATCCGCGGCGTGATACCGGAAGATGCCGACCTCGGTGAGTGTGGTGGCCAACCCCAACTCCTCGGCCAGCCGGACCGCGGCGGCCGCCGCCACCGGCTCATCCGGCGCCGGATGCCCACAGCAGGTATTGGCCCACAGCAGCGGAAACCGCGTCTTCACCGCGGCACGCTGCTGCAAGAGCACCCGCCCCGCGTCGTCGTAGAGCAGCACCGAGAACGCGCGGTGCAGCAGTCCCGGCGCGGTATGAGCCTGCGCCACCGGGCACGCACCGACCGCGCACCCGGCGTCGTCGACGAGCTCGACAGGCAGGGCCTCGCGGTCGGTGATCGGCTTGGTCAGCGTTTCCGTCACCGGCCCACCTTATCGGCGGCAATGAGCAGGTACTGGAAGCTGCCCTCCTTGTAGGCGGTCAGGAATGGCTTCTCCACACCGGTCGCGAGCTCGGATTCGGTGCGCAGCTCCCAGTAGGGGATGGTGGCCGCGGTCAGATCGATCACAGTGATCGGCACCAGATTGTGCTCGGCCATGGCCCGGAAGTACTCGCTGCGCGGATGGATCATGCAGCCGTAGTGGGCGTCGATCCAGCTGACCGAGGACGAGCGCCCGCCATTGACATCGTTGGAGCAGCCCGTGATGCAGACGTAGCGACCACCCGATTCGAGCAGCCGGGAGAATTCGCCGAACAGTTCGGCGAGATCGACGTACATGGTGGTTTCGTTGGTCCAGATGCCGCGCATCGCTCCGGTGTCGAAGCCGGTGTCCAGCATGTTCCGGAAGTGGAAACGCACTTTGTCCGCCACACCGCGATGCGCGGCCTGATCATTGGCGAAGCCGACCTGATATTCGGAGATGGTGACGCCGTCGACCTGACAGCCGAACCGCTGATTGGCCATGAAACTGGTACCGCCGCGGCCGGATCCGCCGTCCAGCAGTCGATCGCCCGGCCGGATATCGCCGAGGTGGTCCAGCAGCAGCGTGGCCTGCGCGGTCTCCAGACGGTGTAGTTCCTTGACGAGCCGCTCCTCGCGGGTGTCCTCGGGCCCGGCCAGCGCCGCCTGATCGGGGTCGCCGATGCCGTAGTGGTGGTGGAAGAGTCCGTCGACCTCACCGAGTTTGACATTGACCCGGTCGTCGTTCGGGTTGTTGTTCCAATACTCGGCAACGGCCTTCTGGTAGCTGGTGCGCAGGACGGACCCCGTGTCCGGATTGAGCATGGTCATGCCTGATCATCCTCTCGTGTTGCGTTACTACTGATTTCGTTGCGGTACTGGCTGATTCGACTCGGTGTAGCGCTTGCTCGCGGCGTGCCAGGCGCGGTTTCCGCCCATCCAGGCCCACAGTCCGCCGAGGAATCGGCGCAGTTCGGCCGATCCGGCGGCGGCCAGCGGCCCCGCCTCCTGTTCGAACCGGTGCACCAGCTCGTCGTGGATGGCGGCCGTGCGTACCACCGCCTCGCGCCGAGAGCACCGCTCCTCCGCCGCCAAGACCGTCGGCAGGTTGAATTCCCGACCTTCCGAACGGTCTTCGCGCGCCATCGAGTACAGGTCGTTCACCATCTGACTGGCGAGTGCGGCCGTGGTGACCACGCGCCGCACCCGCGGATCGGTGTACTCGGCGGCCTGGAGTTCATATCCGCCGACCACATCGATCGGTGCCATACACGGCAGGAAACTGTGCGGTTGCCGGTTGGTGAGGTACTCCCACACCGGTGGCATGCGGTGTGCGGCCCGCCAACCGGCCTCCGCGCCGAGCGCGATGAACCATCCGCCGATCTCCGTGCGCAATCGGGCGAGCTGAGCCGGGGTCGCATACCGGGACAGATGCTCGAAGGAGGTACGGAACGCGCGCAGGATCGGATCGGCCTGCATGGCCCGTTCCAGCTGTGGCGCGTAGCGCGCTGGCAGATGAACGGGATCTATGGCGGCGGCAGCCAATTCGAGCCGTGGACCGAGTTCGGCCTCGGCACTGGAGGGCGTGCCGTCGGGTGCGGTGTCATCAGCCCCCTCATCACAGTAGTAATCGTCGACCGCCCATTCCGAGACCGCGCATTTGGCGGCGGCGAGCAGCCGGTCGGGATCGTTGCTGTCCGGATGAGCGAGCATGATCAGGCGGCCGAAGTCGGCATCGCGCAGTTCACCCAGTCGTCCGGCGTAGAGGCCGATATCCCGGGCCCAGGCGATGAGTCCGTCATTGACCAGTTCGGCCAATGCCGGATCATCGCGCACCGGCGGTGGACAGTACAGCGGTGGAATCGGTGCCGCGGTGCCGTGCAGGTAGGCCGAGGCGGTACCCAATCCCGTGGGGCCGAGGGGAATTCGACCCCGCACGGATTTCTGCTCGATGGGGGCCGATCCTGTCGGCGCGGCCCCCTGCGCCGCGCCGACAGCGATCGATATGGCATCGAGCGTCACCGGCGGCGGCTGGACACCAGCCGCCTGGATAGTAGGTGTGCATGCGGGGTCGGGTACCTCAGTAGTAGGTAATCCCGCTTTCGCAGACGTGGACGAGGGGAGTAGGAGCGCAGCCGCGCCGAGTCCGCTGGGTCCGAGGAGGCGGCGCGGAGCAGGTGTCGTAGGTTCGGTGGACCGGTCCGGTTCGGGCGAATCAGCTGCCACCACCTTGGCTTCGGCTGATTCGTTCGATACGGGTTCTGCTGTGCATTCGGGTGTATCCGTGCTTTCAGATGTAACAGCGGCCTCCGGTAGTCCCGGAGCCGCTAGCGGTAGCGTCGGCGGAGCGGTGGCATCGAGATTCGACAACAGCGCGGCAACCGCGGCGGCCACATCACTGGTGGCCGCCGGTGCCGAGACACGCGAGAGCACCGACATCGGTCACCACCCCGGTCATTCCGCCTGCCGGGCGACCAGGACGTTGTCGAGCACGCCCAGCGCGTCCGGCACCAGCACTGCCGCGGAGTAGTAGCAGCTGACCAGGTAGGAGATGATCGACTGATCGTCGATGCCTTTGAAACGGACGTTCAGGCTGGGCTCGTATTCGTCCGGAATGCCGGTCTGATGCAGTCCGATGACGCCTTGATCCTTCTCGCCGGTGCGCATGGCCAGGATCGAGGTGGTCTGGGTATCGCTGACCGGAATCTTGCTGCACGGGTAGATCGGGACCCCGCGCCAAGCGAAGACCCGATGTCCGTCCACCTCGACCGGATCGGGATAGAGCCCGCGCCTACTACATTCACGGCCGAAGGCGGAGATCGCTTTCGGATGTGCCAGAAAGAGTTTCGTGCTGCGCCGCATGCTGAGCAGTTCATCCATATCGTCCGGTGTCGGCGCACCGGATTCGCTGTAGATGCGTTGCTTGAGATCGCAATTGTGCAGCAGTCCGAAATCGGGGTTATTGACCAGGTCGCTCTCGCGCCGCTCGTAGAGCGCCTCGATGGTGAGCCGCAGTTGCTGCTCGACCTGGTTCATCGGGTCGTTGAACAGGTCGGCGACCCGGGTGTGCACGCGCAAGACGCTCTGCGCCAGGCTGAGTTCGTATTCGCGCGGGTCGGCGTCGAGGTCGACGAAGGTGCCCTGCAGCAGCGGTTCGCCCGAGTGACCCGAGGAGATCTCGATATTCGCCTCGCCCTTGGTGTTTTGCGGCCGGTCCGGTGCGGCCGCCACCCGGGATAATTGCTCGCGGAGTGCCGGGGTGGTTTCCAGGATTTCGTCGAGCGTTTGCCTGGGGAGTACCAGCATGGTGGTCTGGGTGACGGTCTTGACGGTCACCGGCCAAATAGCCGACTCGTCGACAAGCGTTTCGTCACCGAAGAAATCCCCTCCGGCCAGCATCCCCAACTTGGTTTGCTCGCCGTATTCTCCGGTGCCGATTTTGCTGAGCTTGCCGTGCACGATCAGCATGACCTGATTCATCGGATTGCCGAATTCGGCGACCACGGTCCCGGGCCCGAGGTCGCGCTGTTCGAATCGCTGGGCGAGTGCGCGCAGTATCTCCTCGTCGTCGAAGTCTCGCAATTGCGGAAGTTCGGTGAGTTCCATCGGAATCACCCTGGCCTGCGAGCCGTCGATGACGAACTCGACCTCGCCGTTGCCCACGGTATGGGTCAGCCGGCGGTTGACTCGGTAGATACCGCCGTTGACCTGGGTCCATGGCAGCGTGCGGGTGAGCCAGCGCGAGGTGATGCCCTGCATCTGCGGCTCGGACTTGGTGGTGTGCGCGAGCTGGTGGGCGGCACCGGTGCTGAGGCTCTTGCGAACGTTATTTTCTGTTTGGACTGGCATTTCGATGGTCATGCGTTGTCCTCACCTGAGATGGTCACCGAGACGGGCGATTGTGGTGCACTGGTAGTCGACGGCACTTCAGATTCGGTTGCTGTTCACAACAATTCGACAGGTGGCATGCCTGTCGGGGCTGGGACGACGTGGTTGCCGAGAGATAGGACGGACCGAGACATGAAAAAGGGAACCGACTCTCTCGTGCGAATTGGCTTACGCGACATTGCGTTCCGAACGGCATCGATCCTAGACCGCGAAAGATGCTGTGCGCAGGGAAATTTCGAAGAACAAGCCACGAGTATGCCGGTCTGTTTTCTGGATGGTTACGACATGAACTCGATGCGGACAACCGCAGATAACGTCCTGGGATGAATCGGGACTTCTCGGACCTGTCTGAACGGTCGGTATTTTTTCTGTACTACGTCCCCATACCCATCCGGCGGACATCCGGAAGATCGGCCCCACCTGGCATGGAACCGGTCACAGCGGACACATAATGGATACACGGTGTGGGAAGCTCGTCTGAGCACATCGGGGTGTGTGATGCGGGTCACTTTGCAGGGTAGGGCCAGGAGCGATCGTGAAGTTCAATGTGGAAAGTGTGGTTGGGTCGGTGCAGCGGCTGATGGCGACGGCCCAGAACGGGCTCGAGGTCATCCGCTTCGGCGGGTTGACCACCGATGTCGAGTCGTCGCCGTTCGAGATCGTCGAACGGCGCAGAATGTATCGGCTGCGCCATTACTTCCCCGACGATACGACGCCGGGGCGCCCGGTCGCGGTCTTGGTGCCGCCGCTGATGGTCAACGCCGACATCTGGGATGTGAACGCCGAGGACGGTGCGGTCGGCATCTTGCACCGCGGCGGAATCGACTGCTGGGTGGTCGATTTCGGTTCGCCCGCTAGTGAGGAGGGCGGTTGGGAACGGGATCTGGCCGATCACGTCCTCGCGGTCAACAGCGCCATCGATACGGTCTGCGATGCGACCGGCAGCAGCGTGCATCTGATGGGCTACTCCCAGGGCGGCATGTTCGCCTATCAGACCACCGCATACCGGTTCGGCAAGGGCGTCGAGAGCATCGTGACCTTCGGCAGCCCGGTCGATGTCGTCGCCGGGATGCCGTTCGGACTGCCGTACGGCATGGTCTCCGATGTCGCGGAGTTCCTGGCCGACCATGTGGTCACCCGGCTGCCGATCACCGATTCCATGGTCCGGGTCGGCTTCCAGATGCTCGATCCGGTGAAGACCGCCAAATCGCGCATCGACTTCCTGCGCCAGTTGCACGACCGGGAGGCGTTGCTGCCCAAGGAACGTCAGCGCCGATTCCTCAATAGTGACGGCTGGGTCGGCTACGCGGGTCCGGCGGCGGCCGATCTGCTCAAGCAGTTCGTGGCGCACAACCGAATGATGCTGGGTGGCTTCGTGATCCGGGATCAGCCGATTTCGCTGGCCGAACTGAAGTGCCCGATCCTCGCCTTCGTCGGCGAGGTCGACGATATCGGCCAGCCCGCCGCGGTGCGCGGCATCGTGCGGGCCGCGCCCCATGCCGAGGTCTACGAAGCCAGTTTGGTGGCAGGACATTTCGGCCTCGTCGCGGGCAGCATGGCCACCCGGCACACCTGGCCGCTGGTGCGTCAGTGGATCGATTGGATGGACGGCGATCAGCCGCTGCCGCCGGAAATCGCGCCGATGACCGAACATGTCGCGACCAACCGGCCGAATTCGGCGGCCACCCGCGTCGTCCACACCGCGGCCACCATGGTCGAGGCGGGCGCCGGTGTCGGCAAGGCGCTGGAAGGGATCGCCAACAATACCGTGCGCGGTTCCATCGAGCTGGCCGGTGAGGCCGCACGGGCACTGCCGCGGCTGGCCCGGCTCGGCCTGATCCAGCCGCACACCCGAATCTCGTTGGGCCGCTTGGTCGCCGAGCAGGCGCGCCGCGCACCGCTGCGCGATCTGTTCCTCTTCGACGATCGCGTGCATACCAATGCGGCCGTCAACGCGCGTATCGATAATGTGGTGCGCGGGCTCATTTCCGTCGGCATCCGCCCGGCCATTCGCGTCGGTGTGGTGATGGAGACCCGGCCGAGCGCGCTGGCCACCGTCGCCGCGCTCTCGCGCCTCGGCGCGGTTGCCGTACTGCTCGCCCCCGGTAGCGAACTGGAGCGGGCCATCGAGCTCACCGGTATCAAAACCCTGGTCTCGGATCCGGAGAACCTGCGGTCCGCGGCGGCCACCGGAACCCGGGTGCTCGTCCTCGGCGGCGGCGATGCGCGCACCCTCGATGTCCCGCTCAGCGAAAACGTAGTCGACCTCGAGCAGATCGATCCCACCCAGGTGGAACTGCCCGCCTGGTACCGCCCGGATCCGGGTCTGGCGCGCGAATTGGCGTTCGTGCTCGTCACCGGCACCGGCGACCGACTGGAGGCCAAATACATCACCAACCACCGCTGGGCGCTATCCGCCTTCGGCACCGCTACCTCGGCCGATCTGGATCGCAAGGACACCGTCTACTGCCTTGCGCCGCTACATCATTCGTCCGGTCTGCTGGTGAGCCTCGGGGGTGCGATCGCGGGCGGCAGCCGGATCGCGCTGGCCAGATCGCTGGATCCGACCCGGTTCGGCGAGGAGGTGCATCGCTACGGCGTCACGGTGGTCACCTACACCTGGACCATGCTGCGCGACATTCTCGACGCCGAGGTCTTCTCGGCCGTGCTGCGCTCACCCACCCCGTCTGTTCCGCCGACTGCCACCCCCATGTGGCATCCGATCCGGCTGTTCATCGGCTCGGGCATGCCCGCCGGGCTGTGGCGGCGCACCACCGAACAGTTCGCCCCCGCCCGGGTGCTGGAGTTCTACGCATCCATCGAGGGCGATGTGGTGCTGGCCAATGTGACCGGTGTGAAGGCGGGCTGCAAGGGCCGCCCGGTACCGGGCACCGCCAGGGTGGAACTGGTCGCCTACGACCCGGTGACCGGCCAGATCCGGACCGACGCGTCCGGCTTCGCGCGCCGCTGCGCCGATAACGAGGTCGGTCTGCTGCTCGGCAAGGCGACCGAGGGCATCGATCTCTCCGACGGCGGACTGCGCGGTGTGTTCACGGCGGGCGATGCGTGGATGCCGACGGAGAACCTGTTCCGCCGCGATGGCGATGGCGACTACTGGCTGGTCGATCGCCGGGATACGGTGATCCACAGCGCCCGCGGACCGGTATTCACCCAGCCCATCGTCGATACCCTCAACGACATCACCGCCGTCGATATGGAGGTCGCCTATGGCCTGCCCGTCGGTGAGCACGCGCTGGCGGTGGCAGCGGTCAGCATCCGCAAGGGCTTGCGGCTGGAACCCAAGGATGTGACCGAGGCGGTGCAGGCCCTCGATCCGGACCAGCGCCCCGACATCGTGTACGTCGTCGGCGAGATCCCGCGCAGCTCGTCCTACCGCCCGTCCACCCGCGCGGTGCAGGCCCAGGGTCGCCCGCGGCCCGGCCCCGAGACCTGGTGGTACAACCGGGAATCGGACGCCTACGAGGTGCTCACCGAGGCCGAAGCGACCGCGCTTCTCGGCACCGACTGACCGTTGCCCGGGTCCCGGCGAAAGCCGGGACCCGGCTGATCGATTCGGCGTTCACCGCGGCGATGTACCCGCGCCGGATGCCGCCATCGAGGCCCGCAAGTGCGTAGCGTGGATACCAAGTCCTCGACGACGACGGAGGTTTCGAGATGTCGTGGAAGGTTCAGCTCGGCATCGGCATCCTGGCGCTGCTGGGCGTGCTGATGCTTGTCGGCTTCGTCAAGAGCGTGATCTACTCGCTGCTGCCCGTGGTGATCCTGCTGCTGCTCGGCTACGGCGCGTTCCGGCTCTACGTCGCCACCCGAGGCAAGGCCGAAACGCCGCCGCAGCTGCCGCAAGCTACACCACCCGCGGTATCGGCCCGGCCGACGAAGGATGCGGCGACCAGACTTCGCGAGATCCGCGAGGAGGCCGCCCGTCAGCAGCGTCAGCAGCAGTAAGAGCGGCTACGAGCTGTAAGCGGTGACGGCCTCGACCACGCGACCGAGCTGAGCCTCGGTCAGCATCGGCCACAGCGGCAGTCGCAGGATCGTCGAGGAGAACCGCGCGCTGCGCGTGCACGGCACCGGCGTCCGCCCGTACTTCAGCCCGGCCGGACTGGAATCCAGCGGGATGTAATGGAACGGGGCGACGATGCTCTGCGCCGCGAGATGCCGGATGAGCCCGTCACGTGACTCTTCGCTCGGCATCTGCAGGAAGAACATGTGCGCGGTGTGTTCCCGATCCTCGGGCACCGTCATCAGCCGGGCGCCGGTGCGTTCGGCCCAGTCCGGCAGTTGTGCGGCGTAGGTGTCCCACACCCGGTGGCGCTGTGCCTGGATCGCGTCGAATTCATCGAGTTGCGCGTCGAGTACGGCCGCGTTCAGCTCGCTGGGCAGATAGCTGGAGCCGATGTCCTGCCAGGAGTATTTGTCGACCTGACCGCGCAGGAAGCGGGCCCGGTTGGTGCCCTTCTCCCGCATGATCTCCGCGCGACCCATCAGGATCTCGTCGGAGAGCAGCAGCGCGCCACCCTCGCCGCAGTGCACATTCTTGGTGTCGTGGAAGCTCTGGGTGCCCAGCGTGCCGATGGTGCCGAGTTGGCGACCGCGCCAGGTGCCGCCGAGGCCGTGCGCATTGTCCTCGATGAGCGCGATGCCGTGCTGCTCGGTGAGCGCGAGCAGGCGCGCCATATCGGCGGCGACACCGCCGTAGTGCATGACCACGACCGCCTTGGTCCGGGCGGTGATCGCCTCGGCGACCGAATCCGGATCGATATTGCCGCTCGCCTCATCGATATCGACGAAGACGCAGGTCGCACCGCGCAGTGCCATCGAGGTGGCCGCCGAGGTGAATGCGAAGCTCGGCACGATCACTTCGTCATCGGGTCCGAGTTCGAGCAGCAGCGCCGCCAATTCCAGGGCATGCGTGCAGGAGGTGGTCAGCAGCGCGTGCGGTGCGCCGGTGATGTCCTTCAGCTTGGCCGTCGCGGACGCGGTGAACTTGCCGTCGCCATGGCTGTGGTCCGAGCCGAGTACGGCCTCGATGTTCGCCAGCTCCCGGCTCGCGCGGAATGGCCTGCTGAAGATGATGCGCTCGTTCACTCCCCTGTGCCCTTCTCACCCGCGGCTGCCGGTACCGCGTCGGTGACTCGATGGGTCGTGTCCGGCGCCTCGATGGTAGCCGGGCGCGGAGTGGGGGAGTCCACGGTGAGATAGAGCGGCTTGCCGACCAGAATGTGCAGTGCCACACCGAGATATTCGGCGATGAGCCCGAGCGAGAACAGGATCGCGCCCGAACACAGCAGGGTGACCACGATCATCGAGGCCCAACCCTCGGGATCATTGTTATGGCCCGCCAGCTTCTGGACGATGATCACCGCCGCCATGATCCCGCCCGCGAGCGCCAGCGTGCCGCCGAGCAGGCTGACCAGCCGCAGGCCGCGAGTGCCGCTGCACAGCACCATCTTCCAGAACAGTGAGAACAGCCGCCGATAGTTGTATCCGGACTCCTCGCGGCCCTCGGCGCGCAGCAGCACCGGCACCGAGACGGCATTGCCGACCACCCAGGTCAGGGCCACATCGAGATAGGCGCCGTTGGCGGCGACCTCGGCGAGCTGACGACCGATATCGCCGCGGATCAGCCGGAAGCTCTCGAACCGCGTCGAATCCGGGAAGGCGAAGATGGTGGCGAGCACGATCTTCGCGCCGCGCGAGGTGAGGTTGCGCAGGAAGCCGTGCGGGCGGGTATTGGTCGGCTTGGAGTAGACCAGGTCGGCGCGTTCGGCCAGCGCCGCGTCCAGGAAGGCCGCGATGAAGGCAGGATCGTGCTGGCCGTCCTCGTCCATCGTGACGATCCACTCGCCGCGCGCGGCCGCCATACCGGCGATGGTCGCGGCGTCCTGGCCGAAGTTGCGGCTCAGCCACACCGCCCTGACCTGCTCGTAGGTCTGCTCGAGCTGCTGCATGACGACATCGGAGCGGTCCGGGCCGTTGTCGTGGACCAGGATGATCTCGTCGACGACGAAGGTGGTGCCATCGGGTGTCGTGGTCGACTCGGCGAACTTGTCGAGTTCGGCGACGAGCGCGGAGATGGTGTCCTCGCCCCGGTATACGGGCACGACGACAGAAACCGAGTGCCGGTGGCCGCTCTGGGACCGGACAAACGGACGCTCGCTCGATGTCCCCGGAATCGGCCGGGGCGTACGTGCGGTGGGAATCGGCATTGGCGAGATCGACTTTCGATGACGGTGCGTGCCGGTACTCGTCGCTGGTGCTGAGCCCGAGCCGTCGTGAACTCTAACACGGTGCGACCACGCCCCGTCGACCCGCTGATCATGTTCGGAACCGATCGGATTCGGGCCACGGGACAGCGGGCGATGCGAGCGAACGGTGTTGCACTGTAGGGTCTGGAACTCGTGGTGGAAAGTAGCGTCCCTGCCCCGCGGGACGTGTACAAATGGGGCATCATTACCGCGCTCGGGGTGATCGCGGGATATGTTGCGGTACTGCTGGCCAACGTCCGGCATTTCTACACCGACGACACGGAATCGCAGTACGCCCCGCTGTGGGTGATGCTCGGGCGGCAGCTGCGCGACGGGCAGCTGCCCGCGCTGGTCCCCGAGCATTGGATGGCGGGCAACTACACGATCGAAGAGGCAGGTCTGCTCAATCCGCCGCAGCTGCTGATCGATCTGATCGCGCCTTCGGTCGACAACCTCGCGTTGTACGCCACCGTGGTCAAGCTGATCTTCGCGGTCATCTTCGGCCTCGGCGTGTACCGGATCTGCCTCGTCTACGGCGCGAAGCCGGCGTGGGCGGCGGTCGCGGGCGTCTCGATTCCGTTCACCGGGTGGCTGCTGTTCTTCGACGAGGCGAGTTGGTTCACCGCGTTCACCGGCACCGCCTGGATGGTGCACGCCTGGGCCTCCGGTGTCAGATACGCGCGTGGCCGCAGCGGTCCGATTCCGACATTCGTCTTTCTGTATCTGGCGATTTCGGTGCAGTACATCTTCCCGGCCGTCGAGGCCGGGCTGATGATCGGCGCGGTGGCGGTCGGCGAACTGGTTTATCAGAAGAAGTGGCAGCCCTCGATGCGGCTGCTGACGGTGGCCGGTTTCGCGGCGCTGGCCGGGCTCGCGACCTATCTGCCGAGCATGCTCTCGGCAAAGGTGACCTGGCGCGGCACCTCCCAGATCAATAACGACCAGTTCCTGACCGTGCCCTGGTCGGAGTCGCTGAACGCCAGCCTGCCGACCACCATGCCCGCCTACAGTTCCTGGTGGGGCTATATCCAACCACTGCCGGTGGTGTACATCGCGTGGTTCCTGATTCCGGCGCTGGCGTTCGTCGATTGGGGCAAGGCGCGCGAGGGAGCGCGCGAGCTGACCGCGCCCGCGCTGGTCGCGATCATGGCGCTGATGTGGACCGCCGGACCCGGCACCATCGGCCCGCTGCGCTGGCCCGCCCGGGTGCTGCCGATGCTGGCGCTCGGACTGCTGGTACTGGTGTGTGTGCTGCTCGGGCGCTATGCCACCGTCGCGGACTGGCGTCGGCGCGGCATCGCCGGTGCGCTGCTGCTCGGACTGCTGCTCGCGCGGACCTTCTCCGCGGATCCGCACCGCATCGGTTGGCATCTGGTCTCGGTGGCCGCCGTCGCGGCGCTCGGAGCGGCTGTGGTGTGGCTCGGCCGCAACCGGGGCACGGCCGCGGCCTGCGCGCTGGCCATCGTCGCGGTGTTCCCGATCGCCTTCCTCCAGGTGAATATGGTGCAGCCGACACCGATGAGCTGGAACCTGCCGGAGAACCGCGCCGAGATGAAGCGCGCCTTCCCCACATTCCCCGGCACCACACTGCAACTGGCCGATCGCGGGCTGATCCAGCCCAATGAGCGCACACTGCAGGGCGCGTACGGATCGCTGGTATTCGGTAACTACGCCAAGGATCTCGAGCTGACCTACGTCAGCGGCTACACCCCGAACGGGCACTTTTGGTTCGGCGACATGCTCTGCATGCGCTGGGATACCAGTGTCTGCCCGGATGCCTATCGTCGGGCGTTCGCGACCGAACCGACCACCGGCCGGACCATCGTCGATCTGATGAAGGTGGATCGGGTGGTACTGCAGCGCGCACTGTACCCCGACGCGCGCAACCAACCCGCGCCGCCCGGCTGGAAGTGGGTCGACTACCCGGGCCACGAGCGCTACATCGCGGTGCTCGAGCGCGAGAACGGGCTGCTCTCAACCCAGAACGGCCGGGTCGCCGATGCGACGGGCGTGACCGCCACCTCGGTCTCGGAATCGGATATGACCAGCCGGGTGCGGGTGAATTCGGAGAACGGCGGGCAGATCGTCTTCGCGCGACTCGGCTGGCCGGGCTACCGGGTGACGTTGGACGGCAAGGACCTTCCGATCAGGGTGGTCGCGAAGATCTTTGTAGCCGTGGATGTTCCGGCCGGGACCAAGAACGGCGACCTGGTAGTGAGCTGGCGTCCGCCGGGCTGGAAGATCGGCGGCGCGACCGCGGTACTCGGCCTGGCCGGCCTGAGTGTGCTGCAGTGGCTGTATCTGCGGAGTCGGCGGCCCGATGACGAGCCCGTCGACGTGGCGACCGCGGATACGGCGACGGCGGAACCGCCGACGGCCCAACCCGATCTGGCAGACGCGATCCGGTGACCACGGGTGCGGCGAATTCGTTGAATGCGGGCGCGGGAGATCCGGGGGGCTCGGAGGCCGCGAAGGCAGTGGTCCCGCGGCCCACGGAGTGCGAGGACCCGGGACCGCTGCTGCGCATCGTCAAGCGGCAGGAGATCGCGTTCGCGGCTGTCGGCGTCGTGAATACCGCGCTGGGTATGGGGCTGACCGTCATGTGGTTGGCGGTCCTCGGCGCGAGCGTGCCGCCCGCCGTCGCGGTGGTCCTGGCCTATGCCATCAGCATCGTTATCGCATTCGTCTTGCATCGGACGTTGGTTTTTCGGGTGCGGGGCCACATGATCCGCGATTTCCTTCGGTTCGTCGGCGTGAATTCCGGTGGCCTGCTGATGAATATGGTGTTGCTGTCGCTGGCCGTCTCGGTGCTGCACCTGCCGAGTAAGCCGTCGGCGGTGGTGGTCATGGGACTTGTCGCGATCGCCAGCTACTTCGGTCATCGCTACATTTCGTTCCGGCGAGAACCGGTGCCGCCGCCATCGGCCGGTTCCGGTGCGGAGCAGTTCTAGGCGCCGGGTAGGTTATCGAACATGCCGGAGGAAACCGCCTTGGACGCCACGCTGTTGAGCCTGCTCGCCTGCCCGCAGGACAAGGGTCCGCTGCTGTTGGTCCGCGATGACAAGGGCGCCACCGCGCTCTACAACCCGCGCTTGCGCCGCGCCTACCCGATCGAGAACGGCATCCCGGTGCTGCTGATCGATGAGGCCCGCGATGTCACCGACGCGGAGCACACCGCCTTCACCGGTCAGCACGCCGACGCCTGATCGGGCATGCGCCCCGGTGGCACACCATCCCAGGTGCCACCGGGCATTCGCCGCACCCGGTGTCGATGGCGGCGATCCGCCGCGTGGGCTCGAACTTCGCCGGATCCACCTGTCCGGATTCGGCTGAACGTCGATCACGTTGCGGTGGTATCGATTTCACCGGTGAGATAGCGCTGGAGCGTAGGCCCCACCGCGGCGACGAGATCTGCCGCCGGCATGGACGCCAGCGGCTCGATTTCGAGAATCTTGCGCGCGACCAGCACCCCGATCATCTGGGTGCCGACCAGGGCGACCCGGGCTCGGCCGTCATCGTCGGGCGTCGAGATACGCGCCCGCACCCGTTCGAGTACGACGTCCAGGACAAACGTCCTGGCCAGCGCAGTGTCACCACCCGCGAGGATGCTGCGCACCGCTGCGACGACGCCGGGACCGGCGGGGGAGTCCCATACCGCGACCACCGAGCCGATAATGGTCTCCCCGAGCCGATCCAGTGGTGCTGCCTCGATCCGGCGCAGCGTGGTCTCCGGATCGACTGGCAGCTCGACCACCGCGGCGAACAACTGCTGTTTCGTCCCGAAGTAGTGGTGGACCAATGCCGGATCGACCCCGGCGTCGGCGGCGACGGCACGGATCGAGGTCTTATCGAAGCCGCCCTCGGCGAAGCGGGCGCGGGCCGCGGACAGGATCGCCTCGCGGGCGCCGGATTGTCCTGGCCGACGCCCGGAGCGGGTGCCGCGATCGCCGTTGGTCGCTTCGGTCACGCGGTTCGCCGCCGTAGGGTGGCCGCGCCGAGGCACAGTGCGACAACGGCGAATCCGGCGACGACCAGCAGATCCCAGAGCATCTGCCCGGTGACATCCGGATGTTTCGCAACCTGTTGCAGCGCGTCGACCGCATAACTCAACGGCATCACATTGCTGATCGCCTCCAGCCAGCCCGGCAACTGTGCGCGCGGAACGAGCAGGCCGCACAGGAAGATCTGCGGCGCGACCACCACCGGCATGAACTGCACGGCCTGGAATTCGGTGCGCGCGAAGGCACTTGCCAATAGGCCGAGTGCCACACCGCAGATCGCGTCGACCATCGCGATCACCACCACCCAGGCCGGACTGCCCGCCGAATTCAGGCCGAGCAGACCGAAGGAGACCAGACACGCCACCGCCGCCTGCGCGGCCGCGGCCAGGGAGAAAGCGGTGCCGTACCCGGCGAGGAGATCGAGCTTGGACAGTGGCGTCGTCAGCAGCCGCTCCAATGTGCCCGAGGTGCGTTCGCGCTGCATGGCGATCGCGGTGATCAGGAACATCACGATGAACGGCAGGATGCCGAGCATGCTCATGCCGACGCGGTCGAAGATCGGCACCGGGTTGAGCGGATTGGGCGGGGTGTCCTTGTAGATGAAGTACAGCAGCGTCATCAGCACGGCCGGAACCACGAGAATCATTGCGACAGTGCGGTGGTCGTTGCGCAGCTGGCGCAGGATGCGTCCGGTCGTCGCGACGTAGGGGCGCAGCGTCAGCGTCCGGCGCGGGGGTACGAGGGTGGTAGTCATGCCGCACGTCCCATCGTGATCAGGGTGAGGAAGGCTTGTTCGAGGTTCTGTTCACCGGTTTCGGTGCGCAGTTCGTCGGGGCTGAGTTGGGCCAGGAGCTCGCCCTCGCGCAGCAGCAGCAGTTTGTCGCAGTGCTCGGCCTCGTCCATCACATGGCTGGACACCAGTAGCGTCGTCCCGTTCGCGGCCAATTCGTGGAACTGCTTCCACAGGTCGACGCGCAGCACGGGATCCAGGCCCACCGTCGGCTCGTCCAGGATCAGCACATCGGGCTGTGCGACCAGTGCGCAGGCCAGTGAGGCGCGGGTCTGCTGGCCGCCAGAGAGTTCGTCACCACGCTGACGCGCCTGTTCGAGCAGGCCGACCGCGGCGATGGCTTCGTCGGTGTCGTCGCGGTCGCGGCCGTAGAGCGCCGCGTAATAGGCGACGTTCTCACGGACGCTGATATCGGGGTAGATGCTCGGCGCCTGGGTCACGTAGCCGATCCGGCGCCGCAACTCCGCCGCGCCCGCCGGAATCCCGAGCGCCGAGATCTCACCGGACTCCACGATCTGGGTGCCGACAATGCTGCGCATGAGGGTGGTCTTGCCGCATCCGGACGGTCCGAGCAGCCCGGTGATGGAGCCGCGCGGAATGGTGAGCGAAATATCGTGCAGAACTTCGCGGCCGCCGCGGCGCACGCAGAGGTTGCGCACCTCTACAGCGGGAGATGAGTGCAGGTCCGTCATGAGACGCCTCAATTCATCGGGTGTTGAATTCACTGTGTGATGAATTTAGCGCGCCGCGGGCTTCGCGTCTAGTGGTGGCCTTCGTGATGCGCCGGATTTCCGGCCGACTGTCCCGGCTCGACCACGGCAAACTGGCCCATCATGCCCTGGTCCTCATGCCAGAGCAGATGGCAGTGATACATGTACACCGAGTTCGGATCGGCGGGTCCGTCGAACCGCATGGCAATCTTCGCCCTCGCGTTCGGTGGCAGGAAGATGGTGTCCTTCGGTCCGGTCAGCGCGTCCGGCGGTGGCGCGCCGTTCAGTTCGAGGACTCGGAACTGCACATCGTGGATGTGGAAGTTGTGCGGCATCCCGTCGCTGTTGTGCACCATCCAGGTTTCGGCCGCACCCCTGATGACGGTGAAATCGATTCGATCCATTGCCATCGGCGTGCCGTTGATTCCGCTCAACTGCAACTCGAAGTCGCGCTCGGTCACCGAGTCGGAACCGTCGGGAGTCGACGGATGTGCCAGTGCCACAGGCAATTCGGGCGAGGGCCGCAGTGTCGGTGCCGCGCGCAATTCGAGGACGTCGAAGCTGTCGTCGCCGCCGGCGAAACGCTGCGCCCAGAAGTCCAGCCCCGCATCGAGTTTCGTGCTGCGCAGCACCGTCCGCTCACCAGGTCGCACCCGGACCACGATCTCGGCGCGCTCGCCCGGCGACAACCGCACCCGATCCAATGCGACCGGGCGTTCCAGCAGGCCGCCGTCGGTGGCGATCAGGGAGAAACGGCGATCGTCGGCGAACCCGAAGGTGTAGATCCGTGCGGTCGAGGCATTGAGCAGCCGCAACCGCACGAGTTCGTCGCCGACATTCCGGTACGGCGTCAGGGTGCCGTTCACCATCGTCCGGTCGCCGAGGAAGCCGATATCGCGAAACATGCCATGGGACGAATCGAGCTGGTTTCCACGGAATTTCACGTCTTGGACAATGACGGGCAGATCGTCGACACCATAGTTGTTCGGCAGCGAAAGTCCTTCGGACACCTCGTCGTCGAGCAGGAACATGCCCGCGAGCCCACGCCGGACGTGCTGTTCGGTCGCGCCGTGCGGATGTGGGTGGTACCAGAGCGTCGCCGCCGGCTGATCCACGGTCCATCGCGGTGTCCACGTGCCACCGGCCTGCACCATCTGATGCGGTCCGCCATCCATCGCCGCCGGAAGATGCATGCCGTGCCAGTGCACGGTCGACGGCTCCGAAAGTTTGTTCCGGACTTCGACTTCCACCCGTTCACCGCGGCGGGCCCGCAGCGTCGGCCCGAGATAGTCGCCGTTGAACCCCCATGTTTCGGTGGTGTGTCCCGGGCGGAATTCCCGTCGCCCCGAGCGCATATCGAGTTCGAAGACGCGGGTGCCATCGTCTCGGATCCGGGACTGGGCCAGCGGCGGAATCGCGAGCTCATTGCTGAAATCGGTACTGCCGACCGTGGATACGGCCGCGCCGCGATACACCCACGTGACGCAGCCGCCGACCGAAAGCAGCAATACCGTCGCGAACGCCGCGACAATCAGGAGCAACCGCCGCAGCCAGCGCGGCCGAGAAACCGAAGACATGCGACGACGGTAGGGATCGGCACTACCGCCCACATCCGGGAGCGTCCCGATTTCGTCCCTGATTTCGGGGGTCAGTCCTCGGCGAGTTCGGCGGCCGAATCGCGCCCGGCCGCGGCGGTGCGGCGCAGGAAATCCGCGATCAGATCCAGTTCGGCCTCGGAGTAGCGATCGCACAGATCGTCCATGCGGCTGTTCATGCCCGAGAGCATGCGGTAGAGCTCCGGGTTGCGGTCCCGGGTGGCCCGCACGGTGACGGCGCGGCGGTCGCTGGCTTCGGGATCGCGTTCCCGGATGATGAAGCCCCCGCGCTGCAGGCGGTCGAGCACGCCGGTCATGGTCGCCGGATGCATTCCGGCCAGCCGGGCCAGGGCGCCCGGGCTGAGCAGGCCGTGCCGGTTGATCCGAGAAAGCATTGATCCCGGTGTTTTCGCTGGTAGAGGTCAAAACAGACGGCTGCTACGCGCCGTGACGCGCGTCACATCATGCGACTGTCACGTCCAGCGGAGGTGGTTTGTCCCATGGTCGTCACCAACCGAGAAACCTGTCCGGTGACACCGACCATGGGAGCAACTATGAATACAGCATCGCGTAACGATTCGATGAGGGGTAGCGGCCGGGTGATGGGTGGGCCAACCACGCATCGGATCGTCGTACTCGGCGCGGGCTACACCGGCATGCTGGCCGCCATCCGGCTGGCCCGGCGGACCCGCAAACTCGATGTGCAGATCACCCTCGTCAACCCGTCGTCGCGCTTCACCGAGCGGCTGCGCATGCACCAGGTCGCCGCAGGCCATGAGTTGGCCGACTATCAGATCCCGGAGATCCTGGCGGGCTCGGGCGTCGAATTCGTCCAGGGCTGGGCGAGTTCCATCGACCCCGAAGCCCAGCGGGTCTACCTCGACGGCACCGCCACTCTGCACTACGACGAGCTGATCTACGCCCTCGGCAGCAGCACCGACACCAGCATCGTGCCCGGCGCCGCCGATCACGCCTGGACCCTGAACGATCCGCGCACCGCGCACCGTTTCTCCGAACACCTCGCGCTGGTCGCGGCCAATGGCGGCACCGTCGCGGTCTGCGGCGCCGGTCTGACCGGTATCGAGGCGGCGGCCGAAATCGCCGAAAGCTTCCCCGGTGCGAAGGTCACGCTGATCAGCAGCACCGAACCGGGCGCGATGATGGGTGATAAGGCCCGCGCCTACCTGAACAAGGCACTCGACCGGCTCGGCGTCGCCCGCGAGATCGGCCAGGCGGTCACCAAGGTGCTGCCCGATGCGGTCGAACTCGCCGATGGCGAACTGGTCTCGGCCGATCTGACCCTGTGGACCACCGGCGTCCGGGTTTCGCCGCTGGCCACGCAGGCGGGCATCGAAACCGACGCGCGCGGGCAGATCGTGGTCGACCCGACCCTGCGGTCGGTCTCGCACCCCACCATCCACGCCATCGGCGACGCCGCCGCGGTGCGCCAGGCCTGGGGCCAGATCCACGGCACCTGCCAGTCCGGCCTGCCGACCGCCGCCTACACCGCCGATGCCATCGCACGGCGGTTGAAAGGTAAGTCGGTCGAGCCCTTCCGGTTCGGCTACTTCCACCAGCCGGTCAGCCTGGGCCGCAAGGACGCGGTCATCCAGTTCACCAAGGCCGACGACACTCCGGGACGGTTCTACCTGACCGGACGCGCCGCGGTGCTGTACAAGGAAGGTGTGAGCAGCAGCCCGGTACCCAGCTTCAAGCTCAGCAAGAAGATGACGGTCTCGGTCCAACTGTCCAAGGGTGGCAAGGCGACTCGCCAGACTGCATGAGGAACCGGCCCGGATCGACCGCCCGCCACCCGAGGCGGGCGGCAGGGTCGGCTGTCGTGTTCGTCCGGACATCCCGATTGCGGAATTCGGACCTGGACCAGGAGCATGAGCCCAATGGTTGACGCTACGCCCGCGCCGGATCCGTTCATCGAACACCGGCGGCTGCTCTTCGCCACCGCCTACCGGATGCTGGGCACCGTCACCGATGCCGAGGACATCCTCCAGGACGCCTGGCTGAAGTGGAACGAGACCGATCAGTCGACGGTCCAGCACCCCAAGTCCTACCTGGTTCGCACAGTCACCAACCTCTCGTTGAACCGGCTCACCTCCGCCAAGGCCAAACGCGAAACCTACGTCGGCCCATGGCTTCCCGAACCCCTGCTGACATCACCGAATATCGCCGAGGAGACCGAATTGGCCGACACCGTCTCCACCGCGATGCTGGTGGTGCTGGAAACGCTGAATCCCGTGGAGCGTGCGGTATTCCTGCTGCGCGAGGTCTTCGGCTACAGCCACGCCGAAATCGCCGACACCCTCGACAAGCCCGAGGCCACCGTCCGCCAGATCGCGCACCGGGCCCGCTCACATGTGCAATCGCGCCGCCCGCGTTTCGATACCGATAAGGCCGAGCGCGCGCACATCACCGAACAGTTCATGTCCGCCTGCAACGGTGGCGATCTCAACGCCCTGATGGATCTGCTCGCCCCCGATGTGACCTCCTGGTCCGATGGCGGCGGTGTGGTCACCGCGGCCCGGCGTCCGCTCTACGGTCCGGACCATGTGGCCCGCTGGGTCCTCGGCGTACTCGCCAAGCCGACGGTCGCTGGCGTCGTGCTCGAACCGGCGCATATCAATGGCGAACTCGGTGCGCTCGCGCTCATCGACGGAAATCCGGTGGCGGCGTTCACCTACGACATCATCGACGGTCACATCCACGACCTGCGCTTCCAGGTCAACCCGAACAAGCTCAAGGGGCTGTACATGGGTACGGATGTGCTCGGCTGAGACCGCCTGAACGGTTGACCGTTCGCCTGCGGCAAAAGCCCAGGCATCCGACGCGCCGTACCCGGCTTACCGTTCTACGCTCGTGCCGTGAACAGCCAGACCATGCAAGCCGACGTGGACGGGGGACAGGTCCGGGTTTCCACCCTGGAGCTCTTCTTCGACCTCGTCTTCGTCTTCACCATCACCCAGTTGACCCACGTTTTCACCCACCATCCGGGGTGGGCGTCGTTGGCGCAGGTGGTGGTTCTGTTCGGGGTCATCTGGTGGATGTACAGCGGATATGTCTGGCTCACCAACGAAGTGGCGCCGAATAGTCCGCAGCGCCGCACCCTGCTGCTGATCGGCATGTTCGGATTCTTCGTGCTGGCACTGGCCATCCCCGACGCATTCCACGGCACCGGCCTCGCATTCGGGCTCGGCTACGTCCTGGTCAATACCGTGCACACCGTGCTGTTCTGGGTCAGCGGCGGCTTATCGGCGTCGCAGGCGATCAAGCGCATCGCGCCGTTGAACGCGCTTGCCGCGGCGCTCGTGCTCGCGGGTGGTTTCGTGCACGGATGGTCGCAGTACCTGTGCTGGGGCGCGGCATTCGCGGTGCAGGTGCTCAGCCCCTATCTGGTCGACACCCGCGATTTCGTGGTGCGGGCCAGCCATTTCTGCGAGCGGAACGGGTTGGTGATCATCGTCGCCATCGGCGAGTCGGTGGTCGCGATCGGCGTCGGTCTGGCTGGGGAGAAGCTCACCGTGCCATTGGTCGCCACGGTCGCGCTCGGCCTCTGCCTGGCCTACGTGCTGTGGTGGGCGTACTTCGGTATCGATGACGACCGCGGTGAACTCGCGCTGGCCGCGGTCCCGGACCGGGAACGCTCACGTCCCGCGGTACTCGCCTACGGCTACGCGCTCTATCCGCTGCTCGTCGGCATCACCGTCACCGCCGCCGGCATCAATATGACCATCGCGCACGGCAACGAACCCGCCTCCATCGCCGCGGCGTCGGCGCTGTCCGGCGGTGTCGCCCTGTATTTTTTCGGTCAATTCTGCTTCCGGCTCGCCCTGGGCCTACCGCGCCCGTGGTCGCGGCTCATCGCCGCCGCCGCGGTGGCCGCGACCATCCCGATCGGAGTCGCGTCGGTGGCATGGGCGCAGCTCGCGGTGCTGGTCGCGGTCGGCTATGCGGCGGTGATCATCGACGACCTGATCACCCTGCGCTCCGGCCAGCACAGCCGCTACGTTTGATGTCGGGAACAATGGTGAGTCGTGCGTAGTGAGGAACTCGCGGTCGAACCGCCCGCCGCGGCCCAGCGATTGCTCGGCTCGACGCTGTGGGCCGGACCGGTGGGCGTGCGGATCGTCGAGGCCGAGGCCTACGGCGGCGATCCGGCCGGACCATGGCCGGATCCGGCATCGCATTCCGGTCGCGGGCGGACCAAGCGCAATGCGGTGATGTTCGGGCCCGCCGGGGTGCTGTACGTCTACCTCAGCTATGGAATGCACACGTGCGTGAACGTGACCAGTGGGCCGGACGGCACGGCGAGCGCGGTGCTCATCCGATCCGGCGAGGTGGTCGCGGGCTTGGAGACGGCACGGGCGCGCCGTCCCGCAGCCCGCACCGATGCCGATTTGGCAAGGGGCCCAGGCAATCTCGGCAGCGCCCTGGGAATCACGCTGAGCGGCTACGGAATTCCGCTGTTCGATCCGGCGTCGCCGATCCGGCTGGAACTCAACGGCGCGATCGACCCCGCCGAGATCGCCAGCGGCCCGCGCGTCGGCGTCAGCAGCGCGGCGGATGTGCCGTGGCGATTCTGGCTCGTATCGCCTGCCGTCTCGGTCTACCGACGTAGCCCGCGCGCACCGATCGAGGCGATATAACACCAGGTGGCAGCATTTTTCGGAGCGAGCGATGAGTTTTCGCCGCGGTGTCCGTCCTATCTGTTGAACGCGCTCCACCCGGCGCGACCGACCCGAAGGAAAGACACCATGACCGCCATCGCCTCCGCCGCCCCGATCACCGCCGCCGCCCACCGCCCCGGCAAGAAGACGAATGTCGCGCTGTGGACCGTGCAGATCCTGCTCGGGCTGTTTCTCATCATCGCCTCCGCTGCCCCGAAGCTGTTGGGCGCACACGCGGCGGTCGAATCCTTCGACACGATCGGCTGGGGACAGTGGTTCCGCTACTTCACCGGCGTGGTCGAGCTTGCCGGCGGCATCGGCCTGCTGGTGCCCCGCCTGAACGGCCCGGCGGCCGTCGGCCTGACCATCACCATGGTGTGCGCAGCGCTGACCCAGGTGTTCCTGCTCGGCGCGCCCGCCCTGGCCCCCTTCCCGCTGGTGCTCGGCGTGGTATTCGTCTGGATCGCCTGGCAGCGGCGCGACAGCATCACCGCGGTGCGCGACCTGCTGGCTCGCTGACCATCCGAACAACCAACACGATCGGCAGACCTCGGTCTGCCGATCGTTGTCGTGTTCCGAGCCGCTTTCCGAAATGGGCGGGACTGATCGTCTTCCGCAGCCACCTGGTACCCGGCGTTGCGGGTCGGCGCGCCGACCAGGTGCCTGCTGCGTTCATAGCGCCGCTCCGCGATCGAATGCGGCGCTTCATCCGCCCCGGATATCGGCCGCCGGGCTCGATTTCGATGCCCGCTGCACCCACGCGGTGTAGATCATGTTCCGCACTGGGTAGCCCCCGGAAAATCGTTCGACCTGCGCTGCGGTGCGCGGTGAGATCGAGGGGCATGCCGGTCGCGGGGACCGGTGCGGAAAGATGGGACAGCGTGAGCGGCGACATCATCGACGAACTGACCTGGCGCGGACTGATCGCGCAGTCCACCGACTTGGACGCCCTGCGCGCAGCGGCGACTGCGGGCCCGCTGACCCTCTATGCCGGTTTCGACCCAACCGCGGCCAGTTTGCACGCCGGACACCTGGTCCCCTTGCTCGCGCTGCGGCGCTTCCAGCGCGCGGGCCATCGCCCGATCGTGCTGGCCGGGGGCGCCACCGGCCTGATCGGCGATCCGCGCGACGTCGGCGAGCGCACCATGAACTCGACCGACACCGTCGCGGAGTGGGCCGACCGGATCCGCTCGCAGCTAGAGCGCTTCGTCGACCTCGACGATTCACCCACCGGCGCGATCATCGCCAACAACATGGACTGGACCGGCCAGCTGTCGGCCGTCGAATTCCTGCGCGATATCGGCAAGCACTTCTCGGTCAATGTCATGCTGGCCCGCGACACCATCAAGCGCCGCCTCGACGGCGAGGGCATCTCCTACACCGAATTCAGCTACATGCTGCTGCAGGCCAACGACTACCTGCAGCTGCGCCGCAAGTACGGCTGCGAGCTGCAGGTCGGCGGCTCGGATCAGTGGGGCAACATCATCGCGGGCGTCGAACTGAACCGCCGGGTCGACGGCGCATCGGTGCATGCGCTGACCGTGCCGCTGGTCACTTCGGCCGACGGCAAGAAGTTCGGCAAGTCGACCGGTGGCGGCAGTCTGTGGCTGGACCCAGAGATGACCAGCCCCTACGCCTGGTACCAGTACTTCGTGAATACCGCCGACGCCGATGTCGTGCGCTACCTGCGCTGGTTCACCTTCCTCTCCCGCGAAGAGCTGGCCGAGCTGGAGGTGGCTACCGCCGAACGCCCGCACGCGCGGGAAGCGCAGCGCAAGTTGGCCGAGGAAATGACCAACCTGGTGCACGGCGAGGCGAATACCCGCGCCGTGCAGTTGGCGAGTCAGGCGTTGTTCGGTCGCGCCGATCTGCGTGACCTGGATGAGGCGACACTGGGCGCAGCGCTGCGCGAAGCCGCCGTCGAGGGCACGGTCGCCGAGGTCGAACCCGCAGCGCAGCACACCATCGTCGATCTGCTGGTGGCCACCGGTCTGTCGGAAAGCCGTGGTGCGGCCCGTCGCGCGGTGAACGAAGGCGGGGCGTCGGTGAACAACGAGCGGATCTCCGACCTCGAATGGACCCCCGCCGATACCGACTACCTGCACGGACGATGGTTGGTGCTGCGCCGCGGCAAGCGGAACTTCGCCGGCGTACTGCGGGCGGGCGCATAAAGATCACGTGGCTCGGGTCACATTTGGCTGGCCCGAGCCCGCTTTTCGGACGGTCGAATGGCCTCTGACCTGCGAAATAACATGCGTGTAGTGCGGATTTGACTCGGCGTTCCCCGCCGCGTAACTTTGTCCAAGTCAGAGCGACACGGACACCGACCCGGAGCCGAAAGGCCTGGGAAACGAGGTAGGACGAGGAGCGCCTGACGGCCAGCAAGACCGGATCGGACGAGTGGCTTGACTCTGCTCGGGTGATTGGCTAGGCTGGAAAAGTTGCTCAGGAAGCCCCCAGTGAGAATCTAGGGTCAACCTGCGTGCGCCTGTTCTTTGAGAACTCAATAGTGTGTCGATGAATGTCAGTGCCAAATATTATTTTGGTTCCGGCTCCTCATACCCCCGTGTGGTGGGGCTGGACATTTAAGTCAGCAAATACTTTTGTTGGCGTTTGATTTTGCCATGGTTTTCGGACTCTGGTTAATTCTTCTGATTCGCCCCTTTCGGGGTTGTTTCAAGAGTCTTCAACGGAGAGTTTGATCCTGGCTCAGGACGAACGCTGGCGGCGTGCTTAACACATGCAAGTCGAGCGGTAAGGCCCTTCGGGGTACACGAGCGGCGAACGGGTGAGTAACACGTGGGTGATCTGCCCTGTACTTCGGGATAAGCCTGGGAAACTGGGTCTAATACCGGATATGACCATGGGATGCATGTCTTGTGGTGGAAAGATTTATCGGTGCAGGATGGGCCCGCGGCCTATCAGCTTGTTGGTGGGGTAATGGCCTACCAAGGCGACGACGGGTAGCCGACCTGAGAGGGTGACCGGCCACACTGGGACTGAGACACGGCCCAGACTCCTACGGGAGGCAGCAGTGGGGAATATTGCACAATGGGCGGAAGCCTGATGCAGCGACGCCGCGTGAGGGATGACGGCCTTCGGGTTGTAAACCTCTTTCGACAGGGACGAAGCGTGAGTGACGGTACCTGTAGAAGAAGCACCGGCCAACTACGTGCCAGCAGCCGCGGTAATACGTAGGGTGCGAGCGTTGTCCGGAATTACTGGGCGTAAAGAGCTTGTAGGCGGTTCGTCGCGTCGATCGTGAAAACCTACCGCTCAACGGTGGGCTTGCGGTCGATACGGGCGGACTAGAGTACTTCAGGGGAGACTGGAATTCCTGGTGTAGCGGTGAAATGCGCAGATATCAGGAGGAACACCGGTGGCGAAGGCGGGTCTCTGGGAAGTAACTGACGCTGAGAAGCGAAAGCGTGGGTAGCGAACAGGATTAGATACCCTGGTAGTCCACGCCGTAAACGGTGGGTACTAGGTGTGGGTTTCCTTCCACGGGATCCGTGCCGTAGCTAACGCATTAAGTACCCCGCCTGGGGAGTACGGCCGCAAGGCTAAAACTCAAAGGAATTGACGGGGGCCCGCACAAGCGGCGGAGCATGTGGATTAATTCGATGCAACGCGAAGAACCTTACCTGGGTTTGACATACACCGGAAACCTGCAGAGATGTAGGCCCCCTTGTGGTCGGTGTACAGGTGGTGCATGGCTGTCGTCAGCTCGTGTCGTGAGATGTTGGGTTAAGTCCCGCAACGAGCGCAACCCTTATCTTATGTTGCCAGCGCGTTATGGCGGGGACTCGTGAGAGACTGCCGGGGTCAACTCGGAGGAAGGTGGGGACGACGTCAAGTCATCATGCCCCTTATGTCCAGGGCTTCACACATGCTACAATGGCCGGTACAGAGGGCTGCGATACCGTGAGGTGGAGCGAATCCCTTAAAGCCGGTCTCAGTTCGGATCGGGGTCTGCAACTCGACCCCGTGAAGTTGGAGTCGCTAGTAATCGCAGATCAGCAACGCTGCGGTGAATACGTTCCCGGGCCTTGTACACACCGCCCGTCACGTCATGAAAGTCGGTAACACCCGAAGCCGGTGGCCTAACCCTTGTGGAGGGAGCCGTCGAAGGTGGGATTGGCGATTGGGACGAAGTCGTAACAAGGTAGCCGTACCGGAAGGTGCGGCTGGATCACCTCCTTTCTAAGGAGCACTTCTACATGGTCGGCTCGAAGAGTCGAGAACGACTGTGTCAGAGACCGTTTCGGGCTCGTCTGTAGTCCGGCGGAAGCTCATGGGTGGAACGCTGACAAGCTTCATCGCATCGAGTTTTCGGCTGTGTCCGGAAGCTGTGGTGGATATATCGACACACTGTTGGGTCCTGAAAGAACAGGCGTTCTTTCCAGGCAAGATAACGACGAGGCTGGTTCTTCAGTCATACCGCTGGATGTTTGGTCCGGGCTGGTGCTGAGTTGGGAATCGGTTTTGTGTGTTGTTTGAGAACTGCACAGTGGACGCGAGCATCTTTGTTAGTAAGTGTTTAAGAGCGTACGGTGGATGCCTTGGCACCAGGAGCCGATGAAGGACGTAGGAGGCTGCGATAAGCCTCGGGGAGCTGTCAACCGAGCTGAGATCCGAGGATTTCCGAATGGGGAAACCCAGCACGAGTGATGTCGTGTTACCCGCATCTGAATATATAGGGTGTGTGGAGGGAACGTGGGGAAGTGAAACATCTCAGTACCCACAGGAAGAGAAAACAATTGTGATTCCGTGAGTAGTGGCGAGCGAAAGCGGATGAGGCTAAACCAGTTAGATGTGATAGACGGCAGTCGTTGTCTGGCTGGGGTAGTGGGGCTCACTTTCTTGATTCTGCCGAGTCGAGCAACAGTCAGAAAAGTTCGTGTTAGTCGAAGTGGTCTGGAACGGCCCGCCGTAGACGGTGATAGCCCGGTAGGTGAAAACATGTGCTCTGTTGTAGTGGGTGCCCGAGTAGCAGCGGGCCCGTGAAATCTGCTGTGAATCTGCCGGGACCACCCGGTAAGCCTGAATACTCCCTGGTGACCGATAGCGGACTAGTACCGTGAGGGAAAGGTGAAAAGTACCCCGGGAGGGGAGTGAAATAGTACCTGAAACCGTGCGCTTACAATCCGTCAGGGCCTGCGCCACCTTCGGGTGGGTGGGTGATGGCGTGCCTTTTGAAGAATGAGCCTGCGAGTTAGTGGCATGTGGCGAGGTTAACCCGTGTGGGGTAGCCGTAGCGAAAGCGAGTCCGAATAGGGCGTTTGTAGTCGCGTGTTCTAGACCCGAAGCGGAGTGATCTACCCATGGCCAGGGTGAAGCGACGGTAAGACGTCGTGGAGGCCCGAACCCACTTAGGTTGAAAACTGAGGGGATGAGCTGTGGGTAGGGGTGAAAGGCCAATCAAACTCCGTGATAGCTGGTTCTCCCCGAAATGCATTTAGGTGCAGCGTCACATGTTTCACGCCGGAGGTAGAGCTACTGGATGGTCTAGGGGGCCTACAAGCTTACCGAAATCAGCCAAACTCCGAATGCCGGTGTGTGAGAGCGTGGCAGTGAGACTGCGGGGGATAAGCTTCGTAGTCGAGAGGGAAACAGCCCAGATCGCCGGCTAAGGCCCCTAAGCGTGTACTAAGTGGAAAAGGATGTGGAGTCGCGAAGACAACCAGGAGGTTGGCTTAGAAGCAGCCATCCTTGAAAGAGTGCGTAATAGCTCACTGGTCAAGTGATTCTGCGCCGACAATGTAGCGGGGCTCAAGTACACCGCCGAAGCCGCGGCATTCACACAATACATCCGCCGTTTCCTACGGGTTTCGGTGCAGTGGTGTGGATGGGTAGGGGAGCGTCCTACAGCCTTGGAAGCAGCGGCGTGAGCTAGTTGTGGAGGCTGTGGGAGTGAGAATGCAGGCATGAGTAGCGAAAGACGAGTGAGAAACTCGTCCGCCGAATGACCAAGGGTTCCTGGGCCAGGTTAATCCGCCCAGGGTGAGTCGGGACCTAAGGCGAGGCCGACAGGCGTAGTCGATGGACAACGGGTTGATATTCCCGTACCCGTGTATCCGCGCCCAATGGCGAATCAGTGGTGCTAAGTATCCTGAACCGGACCTATCACCTTCGGGTGAAGAGATGGGGATGCATACGACCCCTGCTGTAGTAGTCAAGCGATGGGGTGACGCAGGAAGGTAGCTGGGCCAGTCAGTGGTTGTACTGGTGTAAGCCTGTAGGGCGTTGTGTAGGCAAATCCGCACAACATTCAGCCTGAGAGGTGATGCGTAGCCGATTGAGGTGAATTCAGTGATCCTATGCTGCCGAGAAAAGCCTCTAGTGAGTTGGTACACGGCCCGTACCCCAAACCGACACAGGTGGTCAGGTAGAGAATACTGAGGCGATCGAGAGAACTGTGGTTAAGGAACTCGGCAAAATGCCCCCGTAACTTCGGGAGAAGGGGGACCCGGTCTGGTGATGAGATTTACTCTCGGAGCTGGGTTGGGTCGCAGAGACCAGAGAGAAGCGACTGTTTACTAAAAACACAGGTCCGTGCGAAGTCGTAAGACGATGTATACGGACTGACGCCTGCCCGGTGCCGGAAGGTTAAGAGGACCGGTTAGCGTTTCGGCGCGAAGCTGAGAATTTAAGCCCCGGTAAACGGCGGTGGTAACTATAACCATCCTAAGGTAGCGAAATTCCTTGTCGGGTAAGTTCCGACCTGCACGAATGGCGTAACGACTTCTCTGCTGTCTCAACCACAGACTCGGCGAAATTGCATTACGAGTAAAGATGCTCGTTACGCGCGGCAGGACGAAAAGACCCCGGGACCTTCACTATAGCTTGGTATTGGTGTTCGGTACGGTTTGTGTAGGATAGGTGGGAGACTGTGAAGCATGCACGCCAGTGTGTGTGGAGTCGTCGTTGAAATACCACTCTGGTCGTATTGGACTTCTAACCTCGGACCATGATCTGGTTCAGGGACAGTGCCTGGTGGGTAGTTTAACTGGGGCGGTTGCCTCCTAAAATGTAACGGAGGCGCCCAAAGGTTCCCTCAGCCTGGTTGGCAATCAGGTGTCGAGTGCAAGTGCACAAGGGAGCTTGACTGTGAGAGTGACAGCTCGAGCAGGGACGAAAGTCGGGACTAGTGATCCGGCACCGGCAAGTGGAAGCGGTGTCGCTCAACGGATAAAAGGTACCCCGGGGATAACAGGCTGATCTTCCCCAAGAGTCCATATCGACGGGATGGTTTGGCACCTCGATGTCGGCTCGTCGCATCCTGGGGCTGGAGTAGGTCCCAAGGGTTGGGCTGTTCGCCCATTAAAGCGGCACGCGAGCTGGGTTTAGAACGTCGTGAGACAGTTCGGTCTCTATCCGCCGCGCGCGTCAGAAACTTGAGGAAGGCTGTCCCTAGTACGAGAGGACCGGGACGGACGAACCTCTGGTGTGCCAGTTGTCCTGCCAAGGGCACTGCTGGTTAGCTACGTTCGGAAGGGATAACCGCTGAAAGCATCTAAGCGGGAAGCCTGTTCCAAGATGAGGTTTCTCACCACTTCGAGTGGTTAAGGCCCCCCACAGACCATGGGGTTGATAGGCCAGAACTGGAAGCCCGGTAACGGGTGTAGGTGACTGGTACTAATCGGCCGAGGACTTACCAACAAAGAAGCTACGCGTCCACTGTGCGGTATCTGAAACAACACACAGATACAGGTAGACAGGAAACACTACCGACCCCCCGACTCGGGGGTTGTGGGGGTTTTCTGGGGCTGTCTGTGGATAGTTTCATAGAGTTACGGCGGCTATAGCGGTGGGGAAACGCCCGGTCCCATTCCGAACCCGGAAGCTAAGGCCACCAGCGCCGATGGTACTGCACTCGACAGGGTGTGGGAGAGTAGGACACCGCCGGAACATCCTTCACGATAGGGGACCCAAACTTGGGTCCCCTATCGTCGTTTATGCACCTAGATCTAAGCCGTGCTCGGGGTCCGACCGCCGACACATGATTGAATTCAGGGGTTCGACAACCTCTGGCGGAACCTAGAAAGGGGCCACCGTGTCGGAACAGAACGACGGCCGGAAGTCCTTCCGGCGGAGCGGTCCCGAGCGCGGCTCCGGCCAGCGCAACGAGGGTCCCGACCGCGATCGAGGCAGTGCCCCCCGCGACGACTCCACCGACCGAGGTAGCTCCGGCGAACGCGCTGGATTCAAACGCAGTGGCGACTCGAGTTCTCGAAGCAGTTCGGGTGACCGTGGCAGTTTCAACCGCAGCGGTTCGGGCGAGCGCGCTGGCTTCAATCGTGGCGACTCCGGTGAGCGCGGCGGTTTCAACCGTGGTGGTGATTCCAGTGACCGCGGCGGCTTCAAACGTGGCAGCACCGGCGGCTTCAAACGCGGTGACTCCGACCAACGCGGCGATTCTTCCAGTGACCGGGGCGGCTTTGCTCGTGGTGGTTCCGGTGAGCGCGGAGGATTCAAACGTTCGGGCGACTCTGGTGATCGCGGTGGCTTCAAGCGAAGTGGCGATTCTGGTGAGCGGGGCGGGTTCAGCCGTAGCGATGCGGGTGCTCGCGGTGGATCCCAGGACCGCGGCGGCTTCGATCGTCGGGAAGATTCGGGTCAGCGTGGCGGTGGTTCCGGTGAGCGCGGAGGCTCCAAGCGCGGTGGTGATGCCGGTCAGCGAAGCGACTCCGGTGACCGTGGCTACCGTGGCGGATCGGGGGACCGAGGTGGTTCTGCCCGTGGTGGCTCCGGTGATCGCGGCGGTTTCAGCCGTGGTGATTCGGGTGATCGTGGTGGCTATGGCCGCAGTGGCTCGGGCGAGCGCGGTGGCTTCAAGCGCGGTGACTCCGGTGATCGCGGTGGCTTCACCCGAGGTGGTTCCGGTGAGCGTGGTGGCTTCAAGCGCGGCGGAGACTCGGGGCAGCGGGGTGACACCGGTGAACGCGGCGGGTTCAAGCGGCGTGAGGATGCTCAGCGTGGCGGTTTCAGCCGTGGTGGTGACTCCGGTGGCCGGGGCGGCTGGACTCAGCGTGGCGATGACTCGCAGGACCGCCGTCGGGGCGGCGAAGGCGCACGAGCCGGCGGATCGGCGGATCGGCGTGCACCGCGGCCGGAAGAGCCGGATCTACCCGATGACGTTCAGGCGACCGATCTCGAAGTCGAGGTGCGCCGCGATCTGCTGAGCCTGGATAAGGGCAATGCCGAAACGGTCGCCCGCCACCTCGTGATGGCGGCCCGACTGATCGACGACGACCCGCGTCTTGCTCTGGCCCACGCACGAGCTGCCCGCCAGCGTGCCGGTCGCATTGCCGTGGTCCGCGAAACCGCTGGCGTCACCGCTTACCACGCGGGTGAATGGGCCGAGGCGCTTTCCGAACTACGCACGGCCCGCCGGATGTCGGGCGGTTCCGGTCTGCTCGCGGTGATGGCCGACTGTGAGCGCGGCCTCGGTCGCCCCGAACGCGCCATCGAATTGGGCCGAAGCGATGAGGCCCGTGCCCTGAGCGGTGATGAGGCCACCGAACTCCGCATCGTGGTCGCGGGCGCTCGTATGGACCTCGGCCAGTACGACCAGGCCGTGGTCACCTTGCAAACCTCGGAACTGGACCCGTCCCGCACGGGCTCGGCCGCCGCCCGCCTTTTCTACGCTTACGCCGACGCACTGGTCGCCGCAGGCCGCACCGCCGAGGGCCTTACCTGGTTCCTCAATGCCGCCTCCGCCGACCTCGACGGCGAAACCGACGCCGAGGAACGCGCCGAAGAACTAACCGGCGACACCGACCAGTAGCTGCACCGCGAGGCCATGCCAAGCGTGACGACCAAGCTGGGCTCGTCGGCCCGCCCAGGCGGCCCATGGTCCTCAATTGGGGTATGTGACTGCGTTGGCGGGCACGTGGAGTTCGTTGGGCGACTGGTGTCAGGGCCGTCGGTGAAGTGTTCGTCTATGTGGGTGACGGCGTAGGCGCTGTCGGCCCAGTAGGCCAATGTGTCGAGGCTCGGGCAGGTGGAGATTCGCAGGTGGGCCGCTTCGGGGAGTGTCAGTTCGCGGTAGGACGGGTGGACAGCCGGACCACTTCGGAAAGGGCGGCCGAGGGCGCGGGTGACTGTCTCTGAGTCATGCTGGAAGAGGCGGTGCGTTGCCTCGTGGTGGGAGCCGACCATGGCAGCCAACGCACGCTGGGAAGTCGAAAATTTGTTCGATGTCGATCGGCGGGCAAGGTCGCGGCGGCGAGTTGTTCCGACGCGGTTGACGATGTCGCGCAACGCGCTGGCGATCTGGGCGAGTGTTCGGAAAGTGCTTGGGGTGCACTGGCGGTCGGTGCCCTCATTCTTCCTGTCGGCGGGCTGGCGTAGGGTTCGAATGTCTCGGTCACTGCCGAGGAACTGTGGGCCGAGCGGTCGAGCGTGCCCGGGAACAACGGCAAGGTGCCGGTCGGTGACATGAAGTGAGAGTGGTGTGAAGCGGCTACGAGATCGGTATGAGGCCCTGCTGCTGGATCTGGATGGCACGCTGTATCGCGGGCCCGAAGTGATCGAGGGCGCGCCGGAGGCATTGGCGGATTCCGTTGTGCCGCAGCGACTTGTGTATGTCACGAATAACGCGAGTCGCGGTCCGGACGTGGTGGCTCGGCATTTGGTCGAATTGGGATTCGTTGCGAATACCGATGACGTCGTGACGAGTGCGCAGGCGGCGGCGCGGTTGTTGGCGGAACGGCTCGATCCCGGCGCGACCGTGTTGATCGTCGGCACCGATGACCTGGCCAAGGAAGTGGACGCGGTCGGGCTGCGCTCGATCCGGCGCTTCAATGGCGCCGCGCCCGACGCTGTCGTACAAGGACATTCGCCCGAAACCGCCTGGCCGGATCTGGCCGAAGCGGCCTACGCACTCAGCGCGGACGCACTGTGGGTCGCCGCCAATACCGATAAGACGCTGCCGAACGAGCGCGGACTCGCGCCGGGCAACGGTGCCATGGTCGCGGCATTGCGCGCCGCTTCCGGCCGTGAGCCGCTGGTGGCGGGCAAACCCTATGCGCCACTGCTCGAGGATGCCCTGGTGCGTGCCGGAACGCGCAGCGCGCTGGTGGTGGGCGACCGCCTGGATACCGATATCGAGGGCGCCAACCGCGTCGGCCTCGAATCCCTGCTGGTCCTGACCGGCGTGAGCACCCTCGACGAACTGCGCGACGCCCCTGCGGACAGGATCCCGACCTACATCTCGGACTCATTGGACGCACTGAATCACCCGCCGGTCGACACCGACCCGAGTAACGGCGTCGCCGACTTGGCGGAACGCTTACGGCGTAACCCGGGAAGAGCCGTGACGGTGCGCGCGTCGGGTTCGGAAATCCGATAGCGTTGACCCCACGATGACTACTCCGATGCCACGCCCGAACGGACCCGGTACGCCCCAGCCCCATGGCCCCGGTACCTACGGCCCCGGCTCGAACGGACCCCGCCCCGGGCCGCCGCTGCCCGGCCAGCATCTGCCGGGCGCTCAGGGACGCCAGGAGCCCGCCGATCCCGCGAAGATTCGCGCCGAGATCGACGGGCTGCTTGCCGAACTCGACGCGCGTCCGACCTGGACCGCAGTGGCGGCGACGCCACCGACGACCGACTCGGATTCCGGCGCCGATATCACGCGGCGCGCCCGCATCCTGGAGCAGGCACATGAGGTGCTCGTCCAGGCTCTGGCCACGGTGGACAAGATCTGAGGTGGCCAGGCGCGCGCGGGTGGACGCCGAATTGGTTCGCCGCGGGTTGGCACGATCGCGAGAGCACGCGGTCGAGCTGATCGGTGCGGGCCGCGTCCTGATTGCTGGAACGGTCGCCGTGAAACCGGCGACCGCTGTCGAGGCGGGCACGCCGTTGATCGTGCGCGAGGAGCCCGACGAAGTGTCGTGGGCATCGCGGGGTGCGCACAAACTGCTGGGAGCGCTGGCGGCGTTCGAACCGCAGGGATTGACCGTCGCGGGTAAGCGCTGTCTGGATGCCGGCGCGTCGACCGGGGGTTTCACCGATGTGCTGCTCTCGAAGCAGGCGCGGGAGGTCGTGGCCGTCGATGTCGGCTATGGCCAACTGATCTGGCGCCTGCAGAACGATGACCGGGTGCGGGTCTTCGACCGCACCAATGTCCGTGCCATCACCCCTGAATCCATCGGCGGCACCGTCGAACTGGTGGTCGGTGACCTGTCGTTCATCTCGCTGGCTCTGGTGCTGCCGGCGCTCGCGGCCTGCAGCGCGCCGGGCGCGGACCTGCTGCCCATGGTGAAGCCGCAGTTCGAGGTGGGTAAGGAGCGGGTAGGCTCCGGCGGTGTGGTGCGCGATCCCGCATTGCGCGTGGAAGTGGTGCGCGATGTCGCGGCGGCCGCCGCGGAGTTGGGGTTGCACACCGCCGGGGTGGTGGCCAGCCCGCTGCCCGGCCCTTCGGGCAATGTCGAATACTTTCTGTGGCTGCGTAAGGACGGGCAGTTCGAGTACGACGGCGAGCAGGTCGCGGCTCTGGTCGAGCGTGCAGTTGAGGAGGGTCCACAGTGAACGCGCTGACACCGGTCGAATCCAGGGAGATTCTGCTGGTTTCGCATCCGGGCCGGGCGGAGATCATCGAGACCGCTCATCGCGTCGCGAAGATCTTCGCCGACGCGGGCATCGGATTGCGCGTGCTCGCTGACGAGGCGGACAGCACCCGGTTCGATATCGACTGCGCGCCCAGCGCACCGGTTGCGACGGCGGTGGCGGAACCGGGCGGATATCCCGCGCGCGTGGTCGAGCACTGCCCGGACGCGGCGGTCGGTTGTGAGATGGTGCTGTCGCTCGGCGGCGACGGTACTTTCCTCCGCGCGGCCGAATTGGCCAGGCCCGCCGGGGTGCCGGTGCTGGGAATCAATTTGGGCCGCATCGGATTTCTCACCGAGGCCGAGGCCGAACATCTCGATGAGGCGTTGGCGAGTGTGGTTCGCGGCGACTATCGCCTCGAACACCGGATGACCATCGATGTCACCGTCCGGGTGGACGACGAGATCGTCGAAACCGGGTGGGCGCTCAACGAAGCCAGCATCGAGAACGCCGCACGGATGGGTGTGCTCGAGGTTGTTCTCGAGGTCGACGGGCGTCCGGTCTCGCAATTCGGCTGCGACGGCATCCTCATCTCCACACCGACCGGCTCGACCGCCTACGCGTTCTCCGCGGGCGGCCCGGTGGTGTGGCCGGAACTCGAAGCGCTGCTGGTGATTCCGAGCAATGCGCACGCCCTGTTCGCGCGGCCGCTGGTGACCAGTCCGGAGTCCAGGATCGCCGTCGAATCCGTTGCGGCGGGCCATGATGCGATAGTTTTCCTGGACGGCAGGCGGACCCTCGCATTGCCGAAGGGCGGGCGGCTCGAGGCGGTCCGCGGCGCCGAACCGGTGCGCTGGGTGCGGTTGGATTCCGCCCCGTTCGCCGACCGGATGGTGCGCAAGTTCCAATTGCCCGTGACAGGCTGGCGTGGCCGACGGCGAACGGCGAGCAGCCGGGGGACGGCAGCCGGCGGAGCCGGCGGGTTGGGTGAGGACTAGTGCTGACAGAGATCAGGATTGACGGCCTTGGCGTCATATCGACGGCCACCGCGCAATTCCATGCGGGTCTGACGGTTCTGACCGGTGAGACCGGCGCCGGTAAGACCATGGTGGTGACCAGCCTGCACCTGCTCAGCGGGGCGCGAGCCGATGCGGGCCGGGTCCGGTTGGGTGCGGCGCGCGCCGTGGTCGAGGGACGGTTCACCGTCGACGCGGTGAATACGACCGCGCAGAAGCAAGTGCAGGAAGTACTGGAATCGGCTGCGGCCGAACGAGATGACGACGGCAGCATCATCGCGATCCGCACCGTCGGCAGCGACGGACGTTCGCGCGCGCATCTGGGCGGACGCGGCGTACCCGCCTCGGTGCTGGCCGATTTCACCGCTCCGCTGCTGACCGTGCACGGCCAGAACGACCAACTGCGGCTGCAGCGTCCGGATCAGCAGTTGTCCGCGCTGGACCAGTTCGCGGGCGATGCGGTCGGCCCGCTGTTGCGCAAGTATCAGGTGCAGCGGCGATCCTGGCTCGCTGCCCGCACCGAATTGCTCGAACGCACCGCGCACAGTAGGGAACTCGCGCTGGAGGCCGACCGGCTCAAGCATTCGCTGTCCGAAATCGACGCCATCGCACCGGAACCCGGTGAGGATGTGCGCATTGTCGATGAGGTGCGCAGGCTCAGCGATCTGGATTCGCTGCGCGAGGCCGCTGCGGTCGCGCACGATGCATTGGCGGGTCCCGCCGATTCGCCCGAGGCTGGTTCGGGCGCACTGGAATTGCTGGGCGCCGCGCGGGCCCGCATCGAATCGGCCGATGATCCGGCGCTGACCGGACTCGGTCCGCGACTCGGTGAGGCGATCGCGGTGATCATCGATCTGACCACCGACCTCAGCGGCTATCTCGCGGATCTGCCTTCGGACCCCGGCGCCTTGGATTCGCTGCTCACCCGGCAGGCCGAATTGAAATCGCTGACCCGCAAGTACGCACCGGATATCGATGGGGTGATCGCGTGGGCCGATGAGGCGCGCACGCGTCTGGGCTCGCTCGATGTCTCCGAAGAGGCCTTGGCGGCCTTGGCGGCGGAGGTGGATATCGCCGCGGAGCGGGTTCGCGAGGCGGCCCGTAAATTGACTGCCGCGCGTACGAAGTCGGCGGGCAAGCTCGCCTCGGCGGTGAGCGCCGAACTCGGCGGCCTGGCGATGGGCAAGGCGAAACTCGAGGTCGTGGTGCGGCCGATGCCCGCGAGTCCGCAGGACTCGGCGCCGCTGACGGTGGACGATACGGAACTGCACGCTGGGTCGACCGGTGTCGACGAAGTGGAGTTCCGGCTCTCGGCGCATTCCGGCGCGCAGTCATTGCCATTGAGCAAGAGCGCATCCGGCGGTGAGCTATCGCGCGTGATGCTGGCACTCGAAGTGGTGCTCGCGAGTTCGGATCACGGCGCGACCATGGTTTTCGACGAGGTCGACGCCGGTGTCGGCGGCCGGGCCGCGGTCGAGATCGGCCGCCGGCTGGCCCGGCTGGCCCGCACCCATCAGGTGATCGTGGTGACCCACCTACCGCAGGTTGCCGCCTTCGCCGATACCCATCTGGTGGTGGACAAATCCGATGACGGCAAGGGCAAGGTCAACAGCGGTGTCCGTGCCCTGACCAAGGACGAGCGCGTCATCGAACTCGCCCGCATGCTGGCCGGTCTCGACGACACCGAAACCGGCCGAGCCCATGCCGAGGAACTTCTGGAAACGGCCCGCGCCGAGCGCACTCTCACCTGACCGCTGTTCAGCGCAGGGCTTTTTGCGCGCCCCTGATGAACTGGTTGATGAGGTTCTCGAGGCCCAATTCGACGACCTTGGCGGGGACGGGGAGGCTGGGCTCGGACTCCATCGTGTAGGAGACCAGGGTGCCGCCATCGGCGTCGGCGAAGGTGATGGTGCCGACGTGGCGCTTCACCGGCGCGCCCTTGACGATCTTGTACTCCATCAGCTCGCCCGGGACCAGCTTGGTGGTCTCCTCGACGATGCCGATTCCGCCCTTGCCGATCAGGTACTGCGCGCCCACGCCGTTCGGCGCCGGGGTGCCGGGCGTCTTCAATGTGAAGTCCACCGGAATGTAGGGGTTGATGCCGTCCCGCTCGGTGAAGAACTTGTAGACGACATCGCGCGGTGCCGCGATGACGACGTCAACGGTGCTGCTGGCCATAGTGTCTCCTCTTCGAGATATCTGTGACCGGCAGCATACGGGTACTGTCCGAGTTAGTCGTGAGCCCTGTCACACGGATCACATTGGGTCGGGCTGCGGTCGACTTCGAATCACGGTGCCGGCTGATCTTGGTGCGCGTCCGGTTTCAGCTCGGCGATGCCGTCTTCGCCGTCATGGATCGCCGACTGGTTGCCAGCTGCTTGTGGGGAAGATACGAGTTGATAGCCAAAGGTGTGCCGCTTTGTTATCACAGTGACGAATGTGGTAGATGGTTTTCGGCGCGCCTCCATCGATGATTGCGAGTTTGCGGCCATGATCAGGGCTCATGAGGATGTTGGCGTTGTTGTCGAAGAACACCGAAGCGCTACCCGGGCTAACTGGGATAGCTCGGGTTGACCGCAACACCAGGCGTTTGCTGAAGCGCGTCGGGCCCGGTGATGTCGTCATACTCGATGAGCTGGATCTGGATCGGCTCACCGCCGATCGGCTGGTCGAGGCGGGCGTGATCGCGGTGGTGAATACCTCGCCATCGATCTCGGGCCGCTACCCCAATCTGGGGCCGGAAGTGTTGGTCGCGAACGGGATTCTGCTGCTGGACACGGTGAGTTCGGATGCGTTCAAGATCAAGGACGGCACCAAGGTCCGCATCGATGAGGGCGTCGTCTACGCCGACAAATTGGTCAAGAAGGAGCCCGAGGTTCTGGTCACGGGCATCGAGCTGACCGAATCCGATATCGCCGAGCGGATGATCGAGGCGCGCAACGGCCTGGCCGATCATCTGGAGGCCTTCGCGGGCAATACGATCGAGTTCATCCGCACCGAGAGCGCGCTGCTCATCGACGGCATCGGGGTGCCGGAACTCGAGCTCGAGATGAAGCATCGCCATGTGGTCGTGGTGGCCGACGGCCCGGACCACGCGGACGATCTCAAGCGACTAAAGCCGTTCATCAAGGAGTACGTGCCGATCATGGTGGGGGTCGGTCGTGGCGCGGATACCTTGATGAGGCAGGGATACCGCCCCGATCTGATCGTCGGCGACCCGGACGAAATCACCAGCGCCACCTTGAAATGCGGCGCCGAGATGATCCTGCCCGCTGATACCGACGGCCACGCCAAGGGGCTGGAACGCATCCAGGATCTCGGCATCGGCGCGACGACATTCCCTTCGTCCGGCGCACCCTCCGATCTGGCCCTGCTGCTGGCCCACCACCATGGTGCGGCGCTGATCGTGACCGCGGGCGCCGCCGCATCGCTGGACGACTTCTTCGACCGCGGCCGCCGCGACAGCAATCCGGCGACCTTCCTGACGCGACTAAGAATCGGCACCAAACTCGTGGATGCCAAGGCGGTCGCAACGCTCTACCGAAACCGGGTATTCGGAACCGCCATCGCGATGGTCGTGCTCGCCGCCCTCCTAGCGGTGATCGTGGTCATGCTCGCCTCTAATACCGGTGCCGAGGCATTGGACTGGGCCACCGACACCTGGAATCGGTTCGCGCTATGGGCCCAGGGCCAGATCGGCGCGGGAGGCAGCCGATGATTTCGTTTCGGCAGCACGCGGTTTCGATCGTCGCGATCTTCCTGGCCCTCGCCCTGGGCGTGGTGCTCGGCTCGCAGACCGTAGCGGCGGACCTGCTGTCCGGACTGCGCGCGGATAAGTCGGATCTGCGCAAACAACTCGATGTGGCCACCGATCAGAACCGACGGCTCACGGAGGAAATGAACGCTGCGGACCGGTTCATCGCCGATTCGGCGGGCCGCATCCTCGGTGGCACCCTCACCGACCGCAGCGTCATTGTTTTCACGACTCCCGATGCCGAACCCGCCGATGTCGAGGCGGTGGCGAAAGATCTGGAAACCTCCGGCGCGACCGTGACCGGTCGGATCGCACTCACCGACCCGTTCGTCGATGCCGCCGAGGGCGATCGGATGCGCACCGCGATCACCAATGTCATTCCGGCGGGTGCGCAGCTGCGCACCGGACAGGTCGATCAGGGCAGTATGGCGGGTGATCTGCTCGGCTTGGTGCTGCTGCTCGACCCCGTGAACGCGCAACCGCGCAGCACCCCGCAGGAGCTGAGCCTGGTGCTGGAGACATTGCGTGGCGGCGGTTTCCTCGCCTATGGCGACTCCCCGGCGCGCCTCGCCAACCTCGCGGTGGTCGTCACCGGCACCGGCGCGAAGTCCAGCGAAAACGGCCAGGGCAGCAATATCGCCCGGTTCACCGGCGCGCTGCGCGGCCGCGGCGCGGGGGTAGTGCTCGCTGGCCGATCCGGTGCCGCCGATAATCCGGGCCCCATCGCGATCATCCGCTCCGACGCCGCGCTGGCCACCGCCGTCACCACCGTCGACAACCTCGACCGCGAGATCGGGCGCGTCACCACCGTCCTCGGCCTGAGCGAACAGCTCAACGGCGGCGCGGGCCGATACGGAACCGGCACCAAGGCGACCTCCCTCACACTCAACGCCGTGCCGCAGAGCTGATCCGCGCTCTGGTTAGCCCGAAACCGATCCGGATTCGGCCGACTCGACCACCGCGCGCGAGATCGTCGAGCGCCGTTCACAATCCGGCTCATTTCCGAGTGGCCGCAGCGCATCCGAGGTAAGCCGCGCGCCGCGAATGGTCGCAGCGAGGCACCATCGGGCCGCGACACACGGCACCGAATGCTCGGTCGAGCCAATGCAGCGACTCGGTGGCAAACGTGCGTGGCGGGTGATCAGACCAGCATTTTCGTGTTACCGTGAAGACCCGTGGGTCATACACGGAATCAGGCGCGAACGGCCACGAAGCACATCTTCGTCAGCGGTGGTGTCGCCTCCTCATTGGGTAAGGGTCTTACCGCCTCCAGCCTCGGTCAGCTGCTGACCGCGCGCGGACTGCGGGTGACCATGCAGAAACTCGACCCGTACTTGAACGTCGATCCGGGCACCATGAATCCGTTCCAGCACGGAGAAGTGTTCGTCACCGAAGACGGCGCCGAGACCGATCTCGATGTCGGTCACTACGAGCGGTTCCTCGATCGGGACCTGTCCCGGGACGCGAATGTGACCACCGGGCAAATCTATTCGTCGGTGATCGCCAAGGAGCGGCGCGGCGAATATCTCGGTGACACGGTGCAGGTGATCCCGCACATCACCGACGAGATCAAGAGTCGCATACTCGCCATGCAGGGCCCGGATCTGCAGGGGCAGGTGCCCGATGTGGTGATCACCGAAATCGGTGGCACCGTCGGCGATATCGAATCGCAGCCCTTCCTCGAGGCGGCTCGACAGATCCGCCACGATGTGGGCCGGGACAATGTGTTCTTCCTGCACGTATCGCTGGTGCCCTACCTCGCGCCCTCGGGTGAGCTGAAGACCAAGCCGACCCAGCACTCGGTGGCGGCGTTGCGCAATATCGGTATCCAGCCCGACGCGCTGATCCTGCGCTGCGATCGCGACGTGCCCCAAGCGCTCAAGAGCAAGATCGCGCTGATGTGCGACGTCGATGTCGATGCCTGCATCTCCACCCCGGACGCGCCGTCGATCTACGACATTCCCAAGGTGCTGCACCGCGAGGGTCTGGACGCGTATGTGGTGCGCAGGCTCGGGCTGCCGTTCCGGGACGTGGACTGGACGGTATGGGGCGATCTGCTCGACCGGGTGCATCAGCCACGGGAGACAGTCGAGGTCGCATTGGTCGGCAAGTACGTCGATCTGCCCGATGCGTACCTGTCGGTCACCGAGGCATTGCGCGCCGGCGGGTTCGCCTCGCGGGCCAAGGTGAATATCCACTGGGTGCAGTCCGACGAGTGCGAGACCCCGGCCGGCGCACAGGCCGCGTTGCGCGATGTGGACGCGGTGCTCATCCCCGGTGGATTCGGTATTCGCGGCATCGAGGGCAAGGTCGGCGCGATCACCTACGCCCGCACCCGTGGGCTGCCATTGCTGGGGCTCTGCCTCGGTTTGCAGTGTGTGGTCATCGAGGCCGCGCGCTCGGTCGGTCTGGCCGAGGCCAATTCGGCCGAATTCGAGCCGGACACACCACATCCGGTGATCTCCACCATGGCCGACCAGAAGGACATTGTGGCCGGTGAGGCCGATCTCGGTGGCACCATGCGCCTCGGCGCCTATCCGGCGACGTTGCTGAAGGGGTCGGTGGTCGCGCAGGCCTACGGCACCGAGCAGGTCTCCGAGCGCCATCGGCATCGCTACGAGGTGAACAACGCCTACCGCGACAAGATCGCCACCAGCGGGCTGAAGTTCAGCGGGACCTCGCCCGACGGACATCTGGTCGAATTCGTCGAGCTGCCCGCGGACAAGCACCCGTTCTTCGTGGCCACCCAGGCCCATCCCGAGCTCAAGAGCCGCCCGACCCGGCCGCATCCGCTGTTCGCGGCGCTGATCTCGGCGGCGCTGAAATATAAACTGGCCGAGCGGCTTCCGGTCGATATCCCGGACGAAGAGTTCGCGAACGCAGATCAGGCATCGTAGATGAGTGATAACGGGGGAGCCCGGCCGGGCAGTCACGATTTCGAGACAGTGGCGAGCCGGACCGTGTACAGCGGCGCCATCCTCGCGTTGCGGCTCGATGAGGTGGCCATGCCGGGCGGGCGAGTGGTCGAGCGCGAGGTGATCGAGCACCATGCCGCGGTCGCGGTTGCGGCCATCGATGACGCCGACAATGTGGTGTTGATCAGGCAGTATCGGCATCCGATCGGCGGGCGACTGCTCGAGTTGCCCGCGGGTCTGCTCGACGTACCCGATGAGGATCCGCTCGAAGCGGCCAAGCGCGAATTGGCCGAGGAGACCGGATTGGCTGCCCGGGAGTGGGCGGTGCTGGTGGATGTCGCGCTCTCGCCCGGTTTCACCGATGAGGCGCTGCGGGTGTATGCCGCACGCGGCCTGTACGAAACCGACCGGCCCGAACCGGAATTGGAGGAGGCGGATCTCGAATTGGTCCGCATGCCCGTCGAGGAGGCCGTGCGTGCCGCGTTGGCCGGTGAGATCGTCAATGCCACGGCGGTCGCCGGTGTGTTCGCCCTCGCCGCCGCCAGGGCGGGCGGGTCCGAACTGCGTCCTGCCGACGCACCGTGGCCGGGACAGCCGAGCGCATTCCTCCGTCGCAAGGCGGCGCGGCAACAGTCCGAAGACTGACACAGGGTGCTCGCGCGCGAAGTAGACGCCTATCTCGACCATCTCGCGGTCGAGCGCGGCGCCGCGCGCAACACCCTCGGCGCCTATCGCCGCGATCTCGACCGGTATCGGGACTTCCTGACCGGACGCGGTATGACCGCGCTCGAGCAGGTCGGCGAATCCGATGTCGCGGAATTCACCATGGTGCTGCGGGCGGGTGGGGTCGCCCACCCGCCGCTGGCCGCCAGTTCGGTCGCGCGTGCGCTGATCGCGGTGCGCGGGCTGCATCGTTTCGCCGCCGCCGAGGGGATGACGAGCACCGATGTCGCACATGCGGTGAAACCGCCCGCGCCGGGGCGCCGGTTGCCGAAAGCCTTACCGTACGACCAGGTCCTGCGGTTGCTGGAGGCCGCGGGAGGCGGGCCGATCGGCGATGCCGAGGCGAATGGGGCCGGAACCGATGCCGGGCCACGCGGATTGCGCGACCGCGCACTGCTCGAGTTGCTGTACTCGACCGGTGCGCGGATCTCGGAGATGGTCGGACTCGATGTGGACGACCTCGACACCGAGGAGCGTGCGGTGGTCTTGCACGGTAAGGGCGGCAAACAGCGCATGGTCCCGATCGGCAGGCCCGCGCTCGCCGCGGTCGACGCATACCTGGTGCGCGGCAGGCCGGTGCTCGCCGCCAATGGGAAAGGCACTGCGGGTGCGCTGTTTCTGAACGCACGCGGCGGACGGCTGTCGCGCCAGAGCGCCTGGCAGGTGCTGCAGACCGCCGCCGAGCGTGCTGGTATCGGCGCCACGGTATCCCCGCACACCCTGCGCCATTCCTTCGCAACACATCTGCTCGACGGCGGCGCCGATGTGCGTGTGGTCCAAGAACTTCTGGGACACGCCTCGGTGACCACGACGCAGATCTACACCCTCGTCACCGTGAACACGCTGCGCGAGGTCTGGGCCACCGCCCACCCGCGCGCCCGCTGACCGGCATGTTGTCCGGTGCGTTTTTGCCCGATGAATCCGGGAACAACGGACAAGTAAGGTGTGCGGGGCGCATCCGCGCACCGGGTATCGTCCGGGTTGATATCGGTGTCGACGGCAAACCGGATCGGCGTCAGGGGAGTGAACACTCGCGCAGGTAAACGTGGGTGTCGCGTGTCCGAGCGTGGGTCTTGCGCTATCAAGCGGTAGCGTCTATCGAGAGCTGGACCGTACGAAAGCGAGGTCGGGCCTGATCGGCCTCGCTACGCTCGGGCAGATGATGCCGGAGTCGGGCGAAGGCAACGGGCAGGAACGTGTAAGGAGCAGCGGATCGTGACGACAGCCGGTGCGGCAGAGCCGCCGATGGGTGCTGGGGCGCAGCCGCTTACGGGTCCCCGGATGGGTCCGTACTCGGAGGCGGCGGCGGAGACGCTGTGGGGCAACGGTGCCGAACCCGTCCCCGAAGACGCGACGCTCGGTCCCACCGGGCGTCCGCTGCGTATCGTGCCCGAACCGCCGCCGGTCGAGCGGCACGGCGATGCCCTCATCGTGGCCATGTGCAATCAGAAGGGCGGCGTCGGCAAGACCACCTCGACGATCAACCTCGGCGCCGCGCTCGCGGAGTTCGGCCGTCGGGTGCTGCTGGTCGACCTGGATCCGCAGGGCGCGCTGTCGGCGGGATTGGGTGTTGCCCACCACGATCTCGACCTGACCGTGCACAACCTGCTGATCGGATCCAAGGTCTCCATCGACGAGGTCCTCATGGAGACCCGCGTCGAGAATCTGCATCTGCTGCCGAGCAATATCGATCTGTCGGCCGCGGAGATCCAGCTGGTCAACGAGGTCGGTCGGGAGCAGACCCTGGGCCGTGCACTGGAACCGGTGCGCGACCGCTACGACTACATTCTCATCGACTGCCAGCCCTCGCTCGGGCTGCTGACGGTGAATGCGCTGGCCTGTTCCGATGGCGTGATCATTCCGATGGAATGCGAATACTTCTCGCTGCGCGGGCTGGCGCTGCTCAACGACACCGTGGAGAAGGTGCGCGACCGTCTCAACCAGCGGCTGAGCCTGTACGGCATCGTGGTGACCATGTTCGATGCGCGGCTCCTACATTCGCGCCAGGTCATGGCGCGCGTCGTCGAGGTATTCGGCGATCTGGTGTACGACACGGCGATCGCGCGGACCGTGCGGTTTCCCGATGCCAGCGTCGCGGGTGAACCGATCACCACATGGGCACCGAAATCCGGTGGGGCCGAAGCATATCGGGCGATGGCGCGGGAAGTCATCCACCGGTCCGGCCGGTGATCGGCGGTACTGAACCGGCGCCATCGACGAATGCGAATACGCTCGGCACGGAGTCCGGTGAGTTCGCCGATCAGGGCTCCGGTGCCGGGCGTGCCGTGTCGGCCGACCCTGCGGGTGAGCGTGATTCCGCTGCCGCACTAGATGATCTCCCCGGTAGACCTGGAAATGCGGGGGAGTCGGCGGTAGTGCAGGGGGATTCCGAGGCGGCATCGGCGCAGCAGTCGGGGTTTCAGCTGCGGCTGAGCAACTTTCAAGGGCCGTTCGATCTGCTGTTGAATCTGATCAGTTCGCGCAAGCTCGATGTCACCGAGGTCGCGCTGCATCAGGTGACCGACGAATTCATCGCCTACACCAAGGCTTTGACCGCGAGCATCGGGCAGCAGGACACGCTGCGCGCCGACAAGATCCTGGATCAGACCACCGAATTCCTGGTCGTCGCGGCCACATTGCTCGATCTCAAGGCGGCGCGATTGCTGCCATCGGGTGAGGTGACCGACGCCGAGGATCTCGAACTCCTCGAGGCGCGCGATCTGCTGTTCGCGCGGCTGCTGCAATACCGCGCGTTCAAGCAGGTCGCCGAACTGCTCGGTGAATTGGAAGCGGTCGCGCTGCGCCGCTACCCGCGTGCGGTCGGCCTGGAGGAGCGCTTCGTCGACCTGCTGCCCGAGGTTACGCTGGGGGTGGACGCACACGAATTCGCCGCGATCGCCGCTGCGGCCTTCCGGCCCCGACCGGCGCCCAAGGTCGGACTCGACCATCTGCACCAGCACGCCTTCTCGGTTGCCGAGCAGGCCGCGCTCGTGCTCGAACAGCTCAAACTGCGCGGACCGGGCGGCTGGACGACATTCGGCGAACTGGTCGCCGACTGCGAAGTGCCGATCCAGATCGTCGCCCGCTTCCTGGCCCTGCTGGAGCTGTACCGAGGCAAGACCATCGAGTTCGACCAACCCGACCCGCTCGGCCCGCTCTCGGTGAGCTGGACCGGCGACCCGAAGGACGAGACCGCCGACACCGTGACCATCGAGGAGGACTACGGGTGAGCGAGCGCACCATGTCACAGCGCACGACGGAACCGGGCGCTAGCGAGGTGCGGTCGTGAGCGAGGAGTTCGGCGAGCGCACCCGAGACGCCGCGGCATCGGTGGAGCACAACGGTGTCATCGCTGGCGAGGATGCGCGATCAAGTGACGTCGAGGACAGCGCGGCGATCGTGCCGGGCGAGCGCTCCGAGAACGCGGCCCCCTCTGATGACGAGACGACGAGTGCAGAGGAGTTGTCGCCGAGTGGCGTCGGCGGACGAACCGATGGCACCGCACCGTCGAGTGCGTTGGGCGCAGTGCCCTCAGATGTGGAGGGGACGAGCGCGTCCTCGTCGAGCGGCCATGGTGGACGCGCCGATGGCGACGCACCGTCGAGTGCGCCAGGTGATGAGCCGTCCGGTGGGAGCGTCGAAGGCGCGAAACCTGGCGTCGCGGCGCGATCGGGTGAGGATGAGTCGGGTTCGGACGAGACAGTGGCGGAGCTCACGCCAGAGCCGTTGGACGATGACGAATTCCGATCGGCGCTGGAGGCGATGCTGCTCATCGTGGACGCTCCGGCGCCGGTAGAACTGCTGGCCGACGCGTTGCGGGACAGTCCGGCGCGGGTGGAGCGGGCACTGCTCGCGATGTCGGCGGAACTGTCCGCGCGGGCCAGTGGCATCGACCTGCGTTTCGTGGGTGACGGCTGGCGCTTCTATACTCGCAGCGAGTACGCGCCATATGTGGAACGGATGCTGCTCGATGGTGCGCGCTCGAAATTGACGCGGGCGGCATTGGAAACACTGGCGGTGGTGGCATACCGCCAACCGGTGACCCGGACCAGGGTCAGCGCGGTGCGCGGCGTGAACGTCGACGGCGTGATGCGAACCCTGCTGGCTCGCGGACTGATCGCCGAGGCCGGGGTGGACCCGGAGACGAACGGCACGCAGTACCGCACGACCGAACTGTTCCTGGAACGGATCGGGCTCGCATCGCTGACCGACCTGCCGCCACTGGCGCCCCTACTGCCGGGCGTCGACCTGATCGACGAGATCAACGAGAGCCTGGAGACGGACCCCCGTTACACCAGGTTGAAGAAACCCGCCGAGACCGATTTGGATCTCGGTACCGAAGAAGACTGACAGGACAACATGAATACGCCCGCTCGCCGAGATGGCACACCGGATCGTAGGAACAGAAGCGACCAGCCCCGTCGGGGCGGCGCAGGCCGAAGCACACGCGACGCGCGTTCGGCACAACGGGGAGGTACGCAGCGCGGGGCCGAATGGGGCGGCTCCTCGCACGGGGGCAGTGGCTACCGCGGTTCGTCCCAGGACAGCGGCGGCGATCGCGGCTACCGCGGTTCGTCCCGGGACGACGGCGGCTACCGCGGCTCTGCACGCGGCTCGGACTACCGCGGCTCGTCGCAGGGCGATCAGCGCAGCGGCGGTCACCGCGGGACCGCGCAGGGCGGCGGATACGGTGCCGCGCGCGGTAGCGCCGATCGGCGTGGTTCGTCGCAGGGCGGCTACCGCGGCTCCTCCCAAGGCGAAAGCGGTTACCGCGGTTCGTCGCAGGGTGGTTCGGGCTACCGTGGTTCGTCCCACGGCGGCAGCGGCGATCAGCGCGGTTCCCGCGGTGACGCCTATCGCGGTGCCGCACAAGGCGGTTCGGCCTCGCGCGCCACCGGTTCGCGCGGTTACACATCGGGAAGTGCTGCGCAGCAGGGCAATCCGTCACGTCGTCCGGCTTCGGCCGCGATGTCCGCGCCGGTCGGCAAGAAGGCCAAGGCCCCGAAGCCGCAGAAGAAGGTCGTCGCCGCCCCGCTGCTGAGCAATGCCAAGCCCGCCAAGCGCCAGCATGTTGATCAGCCCGCCGAGGGCGGCCACGAGAAGATGCCGTGGGGCGAGGGCGAGCGGCTGCAGAAGGTGCTGGCCAAGGCCGGTGTCGCCTCGCGCCGCGCGGCCGAGGAGATGATCGCTCAGGGCCGGGTCGAGGTCGACGGCGCGATCGTCACCGAACAGGGCCTGCGGATCGATCCGCAGCAGGCGGTGGTTCGTGTCGACGGCACCCGCGTCATGGTGCGCGAGGAGTTGGTGCACCTCGCGCTGAACAAGCCCAAGGGCTGGCAGTCCACCATGTCCGACGATCTGGGCCGCCCGTGTGTCGGCGATATTGTCGCCGAACGCATCGCTGCCGGTCAGCGCCTGTTCCACGTCGGTCGGCTGGACGCCGATACCGAGGGGCTGCTGCTGCTCACCAATGACGGCGATCTCGCGCATCGGCTCATGCACCCGTCGTTCCAGGTGGAGAAGACCTATCTGGCGACGGTCAATGGTGAAGTCCACAAGGGGATCGGCAAGCGCCTCAGGGACGGTGTCGAACTCGAGGATGGTCCGGCCAAGGTGGACAAGTTCCAGGTGCTGGAGATCAATGAGGGACGTTCGCTGGTCAAGATCGTGTTGCACGAAGGGCGCAAGCACATCGTGCGCCGACTGCTGGACGCGGTCGGCCATCCGGTGACCCGGCTGGTGCGCACCAATATCGGTCCGATCGCGCTCGGCGATCAACGGCCCGGCACGCTGCGCGTGATCGGTCGCGATGAAGTCGGCAAACTCTATGAGGCGGTGTCGTTGTGAACGGTGTAGAGATTCCCGTGGAGGTCCCTGCGATGGTTGATGGCACCACGCCGCTGGTCGTTGCCATGGACGGGCCTTCGGGCACCGGTAAATCCAGCGTCTCGCGGCGACTGGCCACCCGGCTCGGTGCCAGCTACCTGGATACCGGTGCGATGTACCGCGTCGCGACCCTGCGTGTGCTACGTGCCGGTGTCGAGCTGAGCGACGCGGCCGAGATCAGCGCCGCGGTCAAGGAGTTGCCGCTGACCATCGGCACCGATCCCAGCCGCGAGGTGATCCTGCTCGATGGTGAGGACGTCTCCTCGGAGATCCGCGGCAATGCCGTCACCAAGGCGGTCTCCGCGGTGTCGGCGGTGGCCGAGGTACGCGATCTGTTGGTCGCGCTGCAGCGTGAAATCGCTTCCGCCGCAGCGCGAATCGTGGTCGAGGGGCGCGATATCGGCACCGTCGTGCTGCCGGAGGCGGACGCCAAGATCTACCTCACCGCCTCCGCCGAGGCCCGCGCCCAGCGCCGCAACCAGCAGAACATTGCCGAAGGCCGCGGCGACGACTACGAGGCCGTGCTCGCCGATGTGCAGCGGCGCGACACCCTCGACTCCACCCGCACGGTGTCCCCACTGCGTCCGGCCGACGACGCGGTGCTGGTCGACACCAGCGAGCTGAATATGGATGAGGTCATCGACGAGCTGTATCGCGTTGTGGTGCGGCAGGTTTCGGTTGGCCGGACGGGAAGTGCACAGTGAGTGAGGACGTGCTCGCGGGCGACGGCGTCTGGAGCGACGAAGCCGATTGGGAGATGGCCGATCTCGACGAGTTCGGTGACGAAGAACACCTTGTCATGCCGACCGTCGCGGTCGTCGGGCGCCCGAACGTCGGTAAGTCGACCCTGGTGAACCGAATTCTCGGCCGCCGCGAGGCTGTCGTCGAGGACATTCCCGGAGTGACCCGCGACCGCATCTCCTACGAGGCGAGTTGGGCGGGTCGGCGGTTCCTGGTGCAGGACACCGGTGGCTGGGAGCCCGATGCCAAGGGCCTGCAGCAGTCGGTGGCCCGCCAGGCCGAACTGGCCATGGAGACCGCCGACGCGATCCTGCTGGTGGTCGACGCCGTTGTCGGAGCGACCGCGACCGACGAGGCCGCGGTGAGGAAGCTGCGCCGCTCCAAGATCCCGGTGATCCTGGTCGCCAATAAGGTCGACGACGAGCGCGTCGAGGCCGAAGCGGCCGCACTGTGGTCGCTGGGCCTCGGCGAACCGCGCATGGTCAGCGCCTCGCACGGCCGCGGCACCGGCGACCTGCTCGATGACGTACTGGAAGTCCTTCCGGAGACGCCGCGCGAGGGCACCGGCGGTACCGGCCCACGCCGGGTCTCGCTCGTCGGCAAGCCGAATGTCGGCAAGTCCAGCCTGCTCAACAAGCTCTCCGGCGATGAACGCTCGGTGGTGCACGATGTCGCGGGTACGACCGTCGACCCGGTCGACTCGCTGGTCGAGTTGGGCGGCAGGATCTGGAAGTTCGTCGACACCGCGGGGCTGCGGCGCAAGGTCTCCCATGCCAGCGGTATGGAGTTCTATGCGTCGCTGCGCACCAAGGCGGCACTGGAGGCCTCCGAGGTCGCGATCATGCTGGTCGATGCCTCCGAGCCGATCACCGAACAGGACCTGCGGGTGATCAGCATGGTCGCCGATTCCGGTCGCGCACTGGTGCTGGCCTTCAATAAGTGGGATCTGGTCGACGAGGACCGCCGCCTGCAGTTGGACCGGGAAGTGGACCGCGACCTGGTCCGGGTGCCATGGGCGCAGCGCGTCAATATTTCCGCGCATACCGGACGCGCCGTGCAAAAGCTGGTGCCCGCCATGGAGACCGCGCTGGAATCCTGGGATAAGCGCATTCCCACCGGCCGGCTGAACAACTGGCTCAAGGAAGTCATCGCGGCGACACCACCGCCGATGCGCGGCGGTCGCCTGCCCCGCGTCCTGTTCGCCACCCAGGCGACCACCCGTCCGCCGACCTTCGTGCTCTTCACGACGGGCTTCCTGGAGGCCGGATACCGCCGCTTCCTGGAACGCCGTCTGCGCGAGGAATTCGGCTTCGATGGATCCCCGGTCCGCATCTCGGTGCGCGTCCGCGAGAAGCGCGACCGCAAGAAATAACCCGCGCACCCCTCCGACAGAACGGACGCCGCTGCGAAGCAACGGCGTCCGTTCTGGTCTCTCGCTCATGCGAAACACCTGACTTCGGCAAACCTCGAGTGAATCTCCGTACCCGGGTTTAGTTTGGTATTCGACCGATCTGCTTCGTGAAGCGATGCGAACTCCGTTGAGTTCGAATGCCGAGGCCTGCCCCGGACCGTTCGACCAGCAGGCCATCTCCGATATGGCCCCGACCTGGTCAGGAGTCGAGTTCAGAGTGTCCCCGCAGTCGATCCATCCGATATCCGCAGTGCCCCGCCAACTACCGGGTAGGAGGTGCCCATGACTCGTGATTCGGAGTTCATCGTCATCCCCCTGCGCACCGATGCCGCCGACGGGGATTCGCCGCGCGGATACTGTCAATTACATCGAGGGTCCGAACATGCCGAGCACAATCGGAAATTGATCGATCTGCTCGGGGCGATATCCGCGGGGGACCGCGACGCCTTCACCGAGTTCTATCGCGAGACCAGTCACCGCGTTTTCGGTATGGCGGTGCGCGTCCTGCGCAGCCACGCCGAGGCCGAAGAGATTGTGCAGGAGGTATATCTGCAGGTGTGGTCGCAGGCCGATCGCTACGACCACACCCTGTCCAGCCCGATGGGCTGGCTGATGACGCTGGCGCATCGGCGCGCGGTCGACCGCGTCCGACGCGAGCGCGCCGCGTCGACCCGCGACATCGTCTACGGACACACGCATTTGGGACGTGATCATGACGTCGTCGCCGAAGCGGTCGATCAGCACCTCGATGCGGAGGCCGTACTCGGCTGCCTGCAGACCTTGACCGAGATGCAGCGGGAGGCACTGGCGTTGGCCTACTACAGCGGACGAACCTATCCCGAGGTGGCCGAACAGCTGGCCGTCCCGCTGCCGACCATCAAGAGTCGGATCAGGGATGGGCTCAAGCGTCTCGCACACTGTCTTTCCGGAGGTGACAATTGATGAGCGACCACGACCGACCGGCCGCGGACTTGCTCGACCTGGCTTACCCGTATGCACTGGATTCGCTCGATACGATCGAGCGCAGACGTATCGAACGCCGTTTGGAGGGTGTGGACGAGGCCATTGCCGCCGAGTTCGCCACCACGGTGTACGACCTGCGAGAAGTGCTGGCCTCACTCACCGTTGTCGACGCCATGGCCCCGCCGCCAGAGCTCGAGACTGCACTGCTGCGGGCGCTCGACGAATCTCTGGGCGCCGATCGCCACCCCGTGCGCCACCGCTGGCGTGGGCGGTTGGGCTGGGTGACGGCGGCCGCCGCGGTGATCATTACCCTCGGTGCGGGCGTCGCGATGGTGATGCTGCACGCCGCATCTGCCCCTGCGCGCGGCATGAGCGCGGAGTTGATGCTCGCGCAGCCCGATTTGCGGACGCGGTTGGTCCCGGTGTCCTCCGGCGGCGCCCTCACGGTGCGGACCTCCGCCGGGATCGCTACCGCGATGGTGAGTTTCGACGGTATTGCGGCGCCACCGGATGGGCGCATCTATCAGGTCTGGCTGGTGTCCGCGGACGGGGTACCGCATTCGGTCGCGGTGGTCGTGTCGGCCGCCGCTCCGTCGGTGCTCACCCGCTTCGATACCGTCGATACCCTGGCCATGACGGTCGAACCCGCAGGCGGTTCGGCCACACCGACCGGCACACCGATCGCGCGCCTCGGACTCGCCTGAACTCGCCGGGGCGGGGTGCCGTGCCGAGCGGTCAGCCGAAGTCGGCGCGGTGGTCGGATACCCATTCGGCCAGCGACCGCGCCGGGCGGCCGGTGAGGTCGGCGACGGTGGAGGTGGTTCGCGGTCGCGGTGCGGCCATCATCGTGTCGTAGCCGTCGAGCAGGACCTCGACGAATGAGTCGGGGAAGGATTTGTCGGCGAGCAGCCGTTGCCGGGCCTGTTCGCGGGTGAGTTCGGCCCAGCGCAACGGTCGCCCGAGCACTTCGCCGATGACCCGCACCTGCTCGGCCTGGGTGAGCACTTCCGGTCCGGTCAACGTGTAAGTAGCTCCGGCATGGCTGTTTTCGGTGAGTGCTCTGGCCGCTACGGCGGCCATATCGGCCTCGTGGATCAGGCTCATCGGCAGCGCGCCATGGCTGCCGTGCACGATATCGCCGGTGCGGATCTGATCGGCCCACCAGAGCGTGTTGACGGCGAAGGTGCTCGGCCGGATCACCACCGATTCGATGCCGCAGCCGTGTACGAGCCCTTGCTGCTCCTCGAAGCTGAGATCCGGAATGCCGCCGGTGCCGAGGAACACGACGCGACGGGTGGACTCGGCGATGATGTCGAGCGCCTTCGGCAGTTGTGCGCCGGTATGCAGTGGCCACAACAGGAAGACCGCATCGATTTCGTCGAGGCAGCCGATCAGGGTTTCGGGTTCGGACAGTTCGGCGCGTACTACCCGCACGTCGGCCGGGAATTCGGCCGTCGCCGGGTTGCGGGTACCTGCGCGCACGTGGTGACCGGCCACCCGGAGTTGGGCGACGAGTTGGCTGCCGACATTTCCGCTGGCGGCGAGGACGAGGATGTTCTTGGCCATGCCACGATCGTGAGGACGGGGAGTGGTTTCTACCAGTGTCAGGGCTGATATCACTGGAAACCGTCAGAAATGGAGATCTGATGATGGATACCGTCGATCGGGCACAATCCACGCGCTGCAGATCGACGGCCGGACGTCCTTTCGGGCCATTGCCGAAGTTCTCGACGTCTCCGAGAACACCATCGCCCGTCGCTACCGTCAGCTCCGAAATGCCTACGCGCTCAGGGTGATCGGACTGGTCGATGGCCGTCGTCTCGGCTACGTCCAATGGACGATCCGATTGCGCTGCACCCCGGACGCCGCCGGGTCGGTCGCGAAAGCCCTTGCGGCCCGCGACGATACGTCCTTCGTCTATCTGCTCTCTGCGGGGACCGAGGTGTCCTGCACGGTCCAGACCCGCAGCACGGAAGAGCAGGAAACCCTACTGCTGCACAAACTTCCACGCACCAGTCGAATCGTTGCCATGTCCGCCCACCTGCTGTTGCGCGGATTCATGCTGCCCGACGGCTGGCAAGGCCTCGCCGCACTGACCCCCGACCAGGTCGACCAGCTGCGTCCCGCCCCGGCCGACTCCGAAGACGGCCCCGTGCACCTCGACGAAGGCGATAAGACCCTCCTGCGCGCCCTCAACCACGATGGCCGCACCCCCTACTCCGACCTCGCCACCGCCACCCGATGGTCCGAAACCAAGGTCCGCCGCCGCATGGACACCCTGCGTCGCAATGGAATCCTGCGCTACCAACTCGATATCCCCGCCGCCGCACTCGGTTTCGGCACCGAAGCCCGCCTGTGGATCGCCACCCGACCGGCCGCCGCTGTCACTGTCGGAGAAGCCATGGCCCGCCACCCCGAGGTTTCCTTCGCCGCACTCACCACCGGTGCCACCAACCTGGTAGCGGCGGTCAACTGCCGCGACCCGCACGACCTCGGCCGCTACCTCACCGAACGCATCGCCGAGCTGCCGGGGATCGCCACTGTCGAATCGGCTCCGGTCATTCGTACCGTCAAACGCGCGGGATCCCTCGTCCTCTGACACCCGGCGTGGTCTGTGTCACGGTGCCGAGTCGTCGTAGGCGGCGTAAGTTCGTTAATTAGCGAAATACCGAAGGGAGGTGGATGTGCTCGACGAGTGCAAGGCGCTGGCGAACGAGACTCGGCTGAACATCTTGGCGTGGCTCAAGGATCCCGATGCGAACTTCCCGGAACGCGGTCCGGACACGACCGAACTCGGCGTGTGCGTCGGCCTCATCCAACAGAAGGCCGGGACCTCGGCGTCGACCATCTCGGCGCATCTGGCGATCCTGCAGCGCGCCGGATTCCTCAGCGCCACCCGTCGCGGCCAGTGGACGTACTACCGCCGCGACGATGCCCGCATCCGGGCCTTCACCGAAGAACTCCACCGCGTTCTCTGACTTTTCGAAAGGCAGCGTCTTATGCCCACCGCACTGTCGATCCTCGACTTGGCGTCGATCGCACCCGGCCGCACCGCGCGCGACAGCTTCGATAACAGCGTCGCGCTGGCTCGGGTCGCCGAACGCAGCGGCTACCGACGCGTCTGGTACGCCGAACACCACAACATGCGCTCGATCGCGTCCAGCGCCACCAGCGTTCTCATCGGTCACGTCGCGGCGCATACCGACACCATTCGGCTCGGGGCGGGCGGCATCATGCTGCCGAACCATTCGCCACTGGTGATCGCGGAGCAGTTCGGCACCCTGGAGACGCTGTATCCCGGACGGATCGACCTCGGACTCGGCCGCGCACCGGGCAGTGACCAGAAGACCATGTTCGCGCTGCGCCGGGACCCGGCATCGGCGGACTCCTTCCCCAAGGACGTACTGGAATTGCAGGGGTACCTGACGGGGAACTCACGAGTGCCCGGAGTGCAGGCCGTGCCGCGGGCGGAAGGCGTAGTGCCGCTTTATATTCTGGGATCGTCACTGTTCGGTGCGCAGCTCGCCGCGCAGCTCGGTCTGCCATACGCCTTCGCATCGCACTTCGCGCCCGACGCGCTGCACCAGGCGGTGGCCGTCTACCGCGACAGTTTCCGGCCGTCGGAGCAGCTGGCCGAGCCGTATGTGATGGCCGGAGTCAATGTGTTCGCCGCCGAGGACCACGACGCGGCGGCGGAGCAGAAGGCGGTCGCCTATCGTGCGCGCGCACGGGCCATGATCAGGCGGGGTGCGGCGGGTGCCGAGTTCACCGACGAGGAGATCGACGCATTCCTCGCCTCGCCCAACGGCAGCCAGCTCAGCGCGATGACCCGCTACACCGCGGTCGGCACGCCCGCCGAAGTTCGGGACTACCTGGCGGATTTCGCGGGATCCATCGGCGCGGACGAACTCATCGTCGCGCACCACGCCACCGAAATCGACGACCGACTCCGGTCCGTCGAACTCACCGGTGCGGCCATCGCCGCGGACGAGGCGGTGATTCGTTAACCGCGTTTCACAGTTCGGCGCCGACGATCAAATTCGCGGTGATGGAGCCATCGGCCTCCTTATCGCCGTGGACGACGACCGCGGCGCCGACCTTCACATCCGACACGCTGGTGCCGCTCAGGATCAGTACCTGGGTTTTGGCGTTGATGTGCACATTGGTTTTCGCCCCGAGTAGCCCGGCCACGGTCACGGTCTTGCCGTCGTTGGCCGTGACCTCGCCGACGGTCAGCCCGCGGTTGACCTGAACCGCGTTCGCTGGCACGGCGGTGCTGGTGGCCACCGCAGACACGCTGGGGGCCGTTGCCGAATCTTCGGATCGGCCCGACAGCAGCAAGCCGACCAGCAACGTCGATGCGACCGCGAGGGTGGTTCCGGTGAGCATGCCGACATCGAGTCGGAGCGGCCGATTCGACGGAATCGTGATGGCAGTGAGTACTACCCGGTCGACTGCCAGCTCGTTGCCGCTGGACTCCTTGGCAGGCAGGCCCTCGGGCTGGTTCGACCACGGGGTGGCCGGTGGACTCATAGCTTCAACGTTAAGCAATCGAGTACGACCGCCTATCACCACTGACGGGAGCATGTGGACGCGCTGATCGCGACGCGGGCGCTCGCGACGGCGGGTCTGCGCGGACTTCGACGACCAGTACCTGGCATTATCCGTTCATGGTCATTCCCAGCGTGTTGCCGGAACGCCCCAGCACCGGAACCCCGTTCGAAACGGGCTGGCCGGTCCGCCTTGCCGACACCGACCGAGACCAACGCCTGCGTCTGGATGCCATCGCCCGCTACCTCCAGGACATCGGCTTCGAACACCTCGGCGCCGTCGAGGACGGTGACAGCCACCGCGGTTGGGTGGTCCGTCGCACCGTCATCGATATCCTCGAGCCCATCGAATTCGGCGAACACGTCACCCTGCGCCGCTGGTGCTCGGCGCTGTCCAACCGCTGGTGCAATATGCGCGTCCAAATCTGCGGCAACAAGGGCGGATTGGTCGAAACCGAGGGATTCCTCATCCATTTCGGCACCGAATCCGGCGTCCCCACCCGAATGAGCGACCGCTTCATGGCGCCCATGCTCGCCAGCACCACCGAACACCGCCTGCGCTGGAAAGCGACGCTCACCGACCCACTACCCGCCGGCCCCGGAATCCAGGAGCTATCCTTCCCGCTCCGCATCGCCGATATCGACTGGTTCGACCACGTCAACAATGCCGTCTATCTCAGCGCACTGGAAGAAATCCTGGCCGCCCACACCGACCTCGTATCCGGCCCGCACCGGACCGTCATCGAATACGCGAAACCATTGCAGTCGGAGGAGCAGGTCCGCGTCGTCGGCCGCCGCGACGACACCGCCCTCCACGTCTGGTTCGCCGTCGGCGACGAACCCCGAGCCGCCGCCCGCGTCACCCCGCGCTGACCCACCAACCCCACCCGCCACACCGATAACCAGGCGATTCGGTGTCTCGCCCACCCCTGAGGTAATCTTTTCGAGCGCCCACCGCCGGGCGCAACGGGCTGTGGCGCAGCTTGGTAGCGCACCTGACTGGGGGTCAGGTGGTCGCAGGTTCAAATCCTGTCAGCCCGACAAAGAAACCCCTTCTGACCTCGGTCGGAAGGGGTTTTCTCATGTCCGGTTCAGGCTCGGATTTGAGCTGATCGCATCAAAATGTCAGATTTTCGAGCTCATCCGCCTCGCGCCCAGCGCTCGAGGACGTCGCGATTGTCCGGCACGGTCTCCGGGATGTCGATGTAGTGGCCCTTGGCCACCGCCGTGGTGTTGCCCAGCTGGCGGGCCGCCCGCTCCGGGTCGCCGTAGGCGTTATCGACCTCGGTAGCGGCGCCCTTGCGGAAGGTGCGTGGAGTGATCCATGCGAAGGTGTCGCCGCGGGCGGCACGCCAGGTCCTGCCGAAGTTGTTCGGATTGCGCACCGTCCCGACCCGGGAAGGGAACAGCAACCCCATCGGATTCGGCTGCCCCGAGGTCTTCAGGTACTCGATGGCCTCGCGGATCGAGTCGACGGTGTGTGGCGGCAACAAGATTCGGCGCCATCCGTTTTCCGTCTTCGGAGCGGGCTTGCGGACCCATCCACCGGTGCCTTTGCCTTTCTGCTCGACCAGGGTTCCCGTGACGTCCAGATACGGGTCGGGGGCATCGAGATCAATATCGTCGAGTAGCAGCGCGAAGACCTCATGCGGGCGCATGCCTGTCCCGGTGATCACGTCGATCACCCACACCACTGCCCAGTCCCGTGCGGGCCCGGTCGTGTAGGCCGGGGTGCCGGGAATCGCCTCACCGCGAGCCCATGCGCGCACTTGTGCACGGAAGGCCGGCAACGCTTGCTGGTCTTGGACCTTGCCGCGCGCTTGCTTCTTGCGCCGGGTGAACGCGCCGACACCGTCGATCGGATTCGTCTCGACGGCACCGTGACGGACGGCGATCTGCAGCATCGCACGCAGGACGATCTTGTGCTGCTTGGCTTTGCGGCGCAGCCCCAGGCTCACGAGCCGTTTGAGGTGCCGGTCCAACTCTCCGGTGGTCGCTTGCCAGACCTGAAGATTACCCAGGGAATTCTCGATCTTGATCGTCTTCGGGTCGGCACGCTTGTCCTTCGAGACGTAGATCTCGCGACGGTAGTCCTCGATATTTCCGTCGGTGTAGGCGTCATCACCTTCCAGTTCGACGAGTAGTTCGGCGGCCAGATCCATCAGCTTGGTAGTGCGGGTGATGCGCTGAGATCCCAGTTGTTCCCGGTGATCGCGCATGGCTTCGGCGAGCCGGTTGCGTGCCTCGTCGGCGCTGGTGCCCATGCGTTGCAGCTGTGTGCGTCCTGCGGCCCCGTAGAAGTAGACGGCGGTGCGCCAGCGTCCGTTCTTCTGCTTCTTCGGCTTCGTCGGTGTGCCGAAGGTTCCTACGGGCTTGGGGAGTCTGCCGCCCAATTGTGGTTTCTCCCTTCAGTAGTCGGTGTGTGGGTTGCTGGGATGCTGCGCTGTGGTGAGCCACGGACCTCGGCGGCCCTGGCAGGTGCTCGGTGGGGTGGGCGAGATGGGTCCGCTGGACTGACCGATCGGCCGAGTCGGGGAAGCGATGCCCAGCGACGACGAGTCTCGAAGATCGGAAACGCGGTTTCAAGATCAGAAAGTTTGCCAACAGTTAGCAGTGAAGCGGAAAGGTCATGTTGGGTTGCTCGGATTCGGTGACGACTCCATCAGCGGCAACGGACATTCGGGCGAGGGCTGCCTTGTGCCGGGGCCGCAGCGGCATGGCAGCCGGTCACGTCTTGTCCAGTTGCTCTTGCTCCCAGGCGAGCAGATCGCTCAGTCGATAGCGCCGGTACCGCCCCATTCGTGCGAATCGAGGACCGCGTCCGGCGCTCGCCCAGGCGGCGAGGGTCTTCTTCGGAATCTTCAGCCGTTCGGCGACATCGTCGGTGCTGAGCCAGACCACTTCACCGGACACGGCGGTCTCCATGCGACATCGCTGCATTGCACCGGCTGTCGATGTGTTCGTCGCCAAGGACGCGGTGGGCTGAACAGGAGTGTGTTACCGGCTGATTCGGTTCTCGTCGGCGCAGAGGCCCGAAAGACTCCACCCGGAGTCGGTGCGCAGCTGTGCGCGCAACGACGAAACTGGCTGGCAGTCCATGGCAAGTGACCGAAGTGATGCAGAACGGTCGACAGGGCCAACTGGCAGCGCTATGCACTCGCTTGGAATCCCGTGCCCCCAACACAGACAGCGCTGTGGTGATTGGTGGCATGGCCGCGCTGGAAGAATCAAGGGGGAGTGGACACATGGGTTACTCATTCCTAACCCGATCCGCGATTCATCCCCAACCTCCATGAAACCCCAAATCCCAAATTTTCGCCACCGATCTTGCATCGGCGGACGGCTTTCATGTGGGCGCCAGCCTTCACGCTCGGTCGACAACTCGGGGAGCATGAGGTTGTCCGTCGACCGGAGCTGCCGCAAAGACGATCGCCGAACGAAGCTGTCGGTTCTCGGAACCGAGATCGTCACGGTGAGCTCGAAGACGCTCTTGCGTCCGGTAGGTGGGGATCCGCAGTGCGCTGAAAGTTCGAGTGCCACAGTCACATCGAGACTAAGGCACTTGTCTATGTCCAGGATTATGTTGAGGGGCAAGGGAAGTGCGCCGAACTGGAGCGAATCGGCACGCTGGCGCTGGACCACGCTCGGTATCCGTTCGGGTGCCCGTGTGGACGGTGGCGACCAATCCGCTTCTGCCTCATCGTCGCGGTGTTTAGCCGCTCGAGGCCCTGTGCCGAGGGATCGGAGGGCCTACCGGCTAGCTGGTCGCGGCGGGCGAAGTCGTCGCAGGCTCTGGCGCTGCGGTGCCGGATCGTGCTGGGCTGTGCCGAGGAAGAAGGGTTGCGGTCGAACAAGGAGGTTGCCGCCGAGCTGGGGATCTGGCCGCAGACGGTGACCAAGTGGCGGAAACGGTTCCTGGACAAGCGAATCGAGGGTTTGGGTGATGAACCACGGCCCGGGGCGCCGCGCACGATCACCGACGAGCGGGTCGAGGCGGTGCTGGTGGCGACGTTGGAGCGGCAGCCGGCCGATGCCACGCACTGGTCGCGGGCGTCGATGGCCGCAGAGAGCGGGCTGAGCCGCTCGACGGTGGGCCGGATCTGGAAGGCGTTCGGGCTGCAACCGCATCGCGCCGACGAGTTCAAGATCAGCAACGACCCGCAGTTCATCGACAAGGTCCGTGACGTGGTCGGGTTGTATCTGGATCCACCGGAGAAGGCCCTCGTCCTGTGTGTTGACGAGAAATCCCAGATCCAGGCTCTGGACCGGTCGGCGCCGGTGCTTCCGATGATGCCGGGCATGCCCGAGCGGCGCACCCACGACTACATCCGCCACGGCATCACCACCCTGTTCGCTGCCCTCGACATCGCCACCGGCGAGGTGATCGGCTCGATCCATCGCCGCCATCGGGCCAGCGAGTTCAAGAAATTTTTGATCAAGCTCGACAAAGAAGTACCGGCCGAGCTGGACGTGCACCTGATCTGCGACAACTACGGCACCCACAAGGCCCCTGTCGTGGCGAAATGGCTTGCGGCACATCCACGTTTCCACATGCACTTCACCCCCACCTACTCCTCCTGGCTCAATCAGGTGGAACGCTGGTTCGGCCTGCTCACCGACAAGAAACTCCGCCGCAGCGCACACCGGTCGATCCAAGCCCTCGAGAAGGACATCCGCGACTGGATCGACCAGTGGAACCAGAACCCGAAACCGTTCACCTGGACCAAGACCGCCGACGAGATACTCGAACGACTCGCCTCATATCTTCAACGAATTCCAGGCGCAGGACACTAGTCGGGTAATGTCGGCGCGTACCCAGCCGTCCCGATCCGCCGAGTTGATCTTCCCCCACTCCCAAATCGCGACCTGTGGAATCACAGGGGGGTGCTCATAGAGCATCTCTGGAGCTGCAAGCACGGGAAGAGTGTCCATATCTTGCGGGTCCGGGGCGGGGAACAAGACCTTCAGAGGCTGACCGCCAATCACAGTCTCGTACACCTTACCCAGGCAGTCCGGCGCTACCGCCAGTCCTTCCCGCTCCATGAACAAGCGGCCTTCAACTACGCGCGTCATCGCCTTGGTCGGCGGAGCTTCATCCCGGCCTGACTCGTTCATGCCTGCCACGATGTCATATCCACTGGCGACACCAGCTGCGAGCGTAACTCCGGCCGCACCTTTGGTACTGAACGCGTCGAGAGCTCAGGGCGCTCGCCACCTATCCATAGTCACGTTCGCGCCCATTTTGAGCGTGACGACCGCACCCGGTGCCGTGCCCGTGATGGTGGCGGTGTGTCCGAGAGCAGCTACAGCCTCGTGAGCTTCTGCCCCTTCTTCACCAGCTCGCCGATCTGCGTCGCCCACCGGACAGCAGTCGGTATGGTGTCGATCTTCGGTTCGAATGAATCCAGCTCGCCTACGGGCACCCAGGCGTAGTCCGAGTATTCCTCATTCAGTTCGATGTCGCCGCTGTCGTACTCGCCGTAGAAGTGCGGCAGAATCATACTGTTGCCGTCCTTCTTCTTGAAAAGGACGTTGTACGAGAGGTCTTCGGCGATCGCGATGATGGCCGCCTTGCCGATTTCTTCTTCCTTCTCGCGGCGTATCGCATCCAGGATGGAGCCGTCGGTGGTTTCCATCTTCCCGCCGATGAGGGAGTAGACGCCGTCGTAGTCGGCTTCTCCCTTGCGTCGGGCCAGCAGGACACTGTCGGTCGCGGGGTCGATGACGACGAGCTTCTGACAGTATTGGAAGTGAGTGGTGTCGCTCATGCGGGATATCCAATTCCATTCTTACCGTAGCTGTTTGGGCTGTGTAGTGCGGCTGCCGTCCACGTATACCGTGATCCCGCTCAAGTTTGCCTGGTAGCCAGCGAGATAGGCATCTCTGACGTCCTCGGCCGTGGAACCGGCCGGGAGGTTGATCGTCTTCGCGATGGCCTCATCGGTGTAGCGCTGCAGCGCGGCGGCCATGGCTACGTGGCCGTCCGTGCCGATGCCCTGCGCTGAGGCGAGGAGCTCCCTGACAGGCGGCGACTGTACCGCGTAGTCGCCATGGATCGACTCGCCGTACTTCGCCCACACGATTTTCTCCAGATGATCCAGGACAGCGTCATTGGCGGCGAAGGTATCGAAGTGCGGCTCCACCCCGGTGGAGGCGTCGATGACCAGGGCGCTGCGGCCAGTGGGCGGAAGCGCGATTGTCGAGACGTTACGCAGCATGCCGGTCGCGGCGATGTGTCGGGATAGGCAGCGCCAGTCGTCGGCCGCCACGGTGCCGGAGGTCAGATGCCCATACAGGTTCTCGATGTGCCCTGGGCGTACGCGGTGACGGTTGCCGACGACCATTGTGCGCATCGCGCCGCATGGCCCGCGGGTCTCGGCCAGGCGGACCGACGCCTGCTTGGAGGCGAAGTTGACGAACGAAAGGATATCTGTCATCAGTTCGCGGGCCGCGTCGGAATCGTACGGCAGACCGACGATGCTCAGCGCGTCGGCGACGCCACACAGCCCGATTCCGATCTTGCGCTTCTGGTGCGAGACATACTGTGCCCGAAGCTCGTTCAGGTTCGCTTCGCTGACCGCCAGGCAGTTGTCCAGCGCGCGGGTCATCAGGGCGGTGACCTGTTCGAGCTTCGCGAAGTCAATCACCGGCCGGTCCGCGCTGTCGGTCGAGACGAACTTGCCGACGTTGAGGTAGCCGAATTGGCAGGTCTCACCAGCGATGAGTCCCACCTCCGCGCACGGTGCCGTCGTTGTGTACGCGCCCATCCCGGGAACGGGGTTGCGTCCGTTCATCCGGTCAAGGAACACCACGCCGGGATCAGCGCATACCGCCGCGGACTGGCAGAGATCATCGAACAGGCAACCCGCGTCGATCTTGCTGCCGTCATCGAGTTCGATGCGGTCGCCCCGATGGACCGCCGCCATGAACACGTCGCCCAGGTTGACCGAGATGTTGAACTTCCAGTCGGTTGGGTCGGAGGCGGCGTCGGCCTTGGCGGTGACGAACTCACGGATCTTCGGGTGCCGGACGCTCAGGATCGCCATATTGCCGACCGGGCGATCCTCCCTACCACTGGTGGCACTCTCGACCGCGACGTGATTGAGGAAACGCAACGTGGCGACGGGATCGTCGGTCGCATCGAGGTTGAATCCGGTCCCCATGCCCTGCTCGTGCAGCACGAGGACTTCTTCGCGTAACCGCCGTGCTCGAGACGGGCCAACGTCCACGGTTGGCACCGTGCACGCTGTGAGCGGCCTGTCCGTGTGTCGGCCCGCATTCGTCATGACCGGCGTACTCATGACGATTTCCTTGTTGTCGAAGTCACATTCGAACTCGGCGGCGAAGGTCTCGGCCTGACGCCAACCGGAGAACGCTGCCTCTTGTTTTGCAAGGCAGCGCGTCATGCGCTCGACCATGGTCGCTGGCGTCTCATCTGGGCCGATGATTCTCCCGGTTCGAAGCACATGCTCGGCCGGTGCGGACGGGTGAAAACGAGACATAACCAGCTCATTTCGATCGCGCGAACGACTTATTCGTTTCTGAGGCAGCACGCGTCGACCCCGACAGCTGTCGGGGTGCACGCTGTGGATGCGTTATTTCGTGGGCTATTTCGGGGTGCTGCTACGCGGCGTCGGGCGGGCCAGTTGTGACCGCCAGGTCCCACTGCGTGGCCTGCCCGGTAGCGATGGCGAATTCCTCGATACTGTTCACTACCCGGCCGTGGGTCAGGTCAAGGCCGAACGAGGTGGGCTCGGTCCCGGTCACCGCAGCGATCATGGCGCGTGTCGTGGTCTCGATCGCCTTCTTCCGCTCGACCAACGTCCATCGGGCCACTGCCGGCACATGGACCACCCACCGGATATCGCAGCAGTGCACCGTGACGAGGTACTGGCGCAACGTCATTCGCTCCCCTCGTTCCCGTGATGAGGGCAGCTCGGCACCAGGGATGAGCAAGCCTGTTGTGCTGTCCCGAGCGGGCTTTCACCTGATGCCGAGCGCCTGATCATCGACGGTAGAAGCCCAGCTCAACGCGCTGCCAGGCTTTTGCTCGGATTTGCTTCGGGCATGCCTGGACCGTTGACCGGCCGTCCCGGGTCGAGCCACGATGACGATGTTCGAGCAAATTCGCGCATCATGAGATCAAGGACGGTCGCCATGCGTTTACGATGCCTCGGTGTTGGTAGTCAGAACGGAACGTGCCCAACGCTTTTCGCGTCTGATCACGGAACGTATGTCATCCAGGGATGGCGCAGCGGTCCTGACGGCTCCGTGATCGAGATCCCGCACATGCTGATGGGCTTTCTGGAGCCGGGCACGTGCTTGGGGGCTTCGCTCACGGATACCGGGCGCGGCACGTTCACGCTCAGCGGTACCCCCGTGACGGACCTGGAAGCCCTGCAACAGATGCAGTTGCCCGGTCACGAAACGGCCATCGAAGTGCCGATTGGAAAGGAAATCCGGCCCGTATGAAGCTGATCCAGGGCGAGGACTTTATCGGCCTGTTCCGCACTGGTGCGTGGAAGCGGGGCTTCCACCTGGAAACTCAGGACGAGTACCTCGTTGCCGATGAGCACGAGCCGTTCCGCAAGTTCCTGGCCGGAGAGCCCGACGACTACGAATGGTGCCGTTCCTGGGATGACTTGATCCGCGACGTGACCAGTCGCGGCAAGCAGGTGCACCGGGTGCGGCTGGTTAGCGTGCCGCACGTGGACTACACCCGGTTCGGCCTCACCATCGCGCCGCTGAACATCGCGGCGGGCGAGGAGATCAAGTGGCTCCCGCGGCCCCTGATCGATCCGGCAGAGTTGACCGGTGATGACTACTGGTTGTTCGATGACCGCCTGGTCGTGTTTGTCACCTTCAAAGACGATGGTGACTTCGGCGGGTTCGCCGTCACGGAAGATCCGGTGATTGCGGCCCACCTCACGGCGGTTCGAGACAAGGTGTGGGGCCTCGGCATCCCGCACGCTGACTACGTGGAGAGCGACTACGCTGCTGCCAAGTGACCAGCTCCAGCGTTCGTGATGCCAGAGAGGCATTAGGCTCCCGCCTTCGGGAGCTACGCAAAGACGCGAGCCTCTCTGGCGTCCAGCTGGCCGAGCTGGCCGGGTGGCACTCCTCGAAAGTATCGAAGATCGAAAGCGGCAAGCAGACGCCAGCCGAAGCTGACATTCGTATCTGGTGCCGTCACTGCAAGGCCCGACAGCAGATACCCGACCTGATCGCCACCCTGCGCAACGTCGAAGCCGCCTACGTCGAGTGGAAACGAATCGCCGGTATCCGGCGCAAGCAGCAACAACTGCACACCTTGGAAGAAGGCACCCGGCTGACCCGTTGGTTCGAGCCGGTCATCATGCCGGGCCTGCTCCAAACCCCGGACTACATGCGCGCGATGCTCACCAAAGTCGCTGCGTTCTACAACCACGACGAACCCGTCGACGACGGCATCGCTGCCCGGCTGGAACGGCAGCAAGTCCTTCGACATGGCAACCATCGCTTCAATTTCGTTCTTGCCGAACAGGTTTTGTACACCACCGTCGGCTCCGACGACGTGATGATCGGCCAACTCGACCACGTTCTGAGCACGATGCGTCTGCCGAACGTAGTAGTGAGCATCATTCCGCACATGTCCGACTACCAGGTGCCGACAACGAACTTCGCCATCTTCGACCGCAAGGTGGCCCACGTCGAAACGATCTCGGCTGAGCTGACTATCACCCAGCCGCGGGAACTGATCCTCTACGAGCAGGTGTTCCAGACACTCCTCGGGCAAGCCGTGGTGGGTGAGGCCGCGCGGGTCTTGATCGGCAAGGCAATGGGACGGCGACAGCCGCAGTCCACGGGTGGACCGTGACCCTCCCTTGATAGCTCTGAGGGGTCAGCGGCTCGCCACCAACCCAAGAAACTCACGAACCTCCGGCACCGCCGCGTGCGGACGAATATCCTGCACGACGCTGTCGATAGTCGACTGCAGCCGCGTCGACGTCACGCTGTTGATCTGGTCGAAGTGGTCGATCAGGATCTGGCAGCCATCCGCGATCCCGCCGCCCTGAATCTGGTTCTCGGCCAACTTGATACGCCAGCCGACATTCTCCCGTGGCCATGACATCGTGCCGTCGACTGCCTCTTGCAGATAGGCCGTCGCGGTGCGGTGGTCACCGATCCGCATGTACGACCAGCCGGTCATGCCGGCCAGGGCCGCTGGTGGCAGATACACCCAATCCGGATCGTGACCACGGCCCGATTCGTAGGCACGGTGCGCCCGGCTGATGGCGTTCGTCATCGCGCTCGCATCGCCCGTCGCACTGTGGGCGCCCGCTTCGTAGATAGCACCCACGGCGCGCAGTCTCGGCCCACCGTCGCGACGCGCGGCGGTTTGCGCGGCATCGGCCAGGTTGACCCCGTCTCTGGGACGTGCCTCCCTAGAAGGCTTCGACGGGCCGAAGCCACCCTGAAAGCTCTGCATGCTGGCGTTGAGTAGGGCGTGTGCCGCAGCGATGCCGTCGCCTGCGGCAGCTGCGGTCTGTGCCGCTTCCGCGTAGTAGCGCCGTGCGTGATCCAACCGGCCCGCGTCGTAGTGAACCCATCCCGCAGCTGTCATCATCTCGGCAGCAGCACTGGTGAGCTGGCGACCGATGGCCTCGCTGTAGCTGGCGGCACCCAGCAGCTGCTCGACGTACCGGACTTCGTTGGCAGCGAGGCGACACAGCCGATCGCCGCCAACGAGCAGGTCAAGCTCATGAATCTGATTCGTGCTGGCGTTGATCTCAGCGATATCGGCGGCACCGACATGGACGGTTCCCGTAGATGCAGCGGCTTGTCCTGCGGCACCGACAGTCACGGCAGTTCCGGCTCCGAATGCGCTGGCTCGTAGGAAATTGCGACGATTCACGTCCGCCTCCTCGTCCGACTCCACTACCAGTATGGCAAGCGGAACGTGAAGCGCCTTGGCAATTCGCCGCAGGACCCGTACGTCGTGTACGGCGGCACCATCGTGTTCGAGCTGCGAAATAACGGGCTGGGCATAGCCGAGGATGGCTCCCAGCTCGGTTTGAGTCATCCCGAGTGATTTCCGAACCCGGCGGATGACCTCGCCGGTTGTCATATGCATCCTGCTGTCTCCGCTCTCGAATGAACGTGCATTTGCAAGATCGGCTAAACGCTCGGGACCAGTTGCCGGTCAAGGGTTTTCGCCCCTAACGGCACCATATACGGTTTTCCGCATATTTTAGAGGTTTCGCCTATTTGCGCCGGTCAACCGCAAAAACCCCACCCTACGGTCGGGACCGCACCTGGCACCGGGACGACGCCTTCCGCCCCTCGGGTAGGCGCACCGGTCGCTGGAGAGGCTGGCAGTCCGGTGGCTACGAGCCCTCGGTGCCGGGTGCATCTTCAATCCCCTTACGAACCGAGGTCCGAACATGCACACCCTGGCCATGCACCAGACAATCGCGATGACCGAGCAGGAAACCCACTCCGCGCCTGAGATTCCGTTCAACGTCGACCAAGCCCATCTCGTCGTGCCGTTCCACATCGCGTGCCGCGCAAAGTGCTGCCCGCGCAAGGCTGCGGCGCTCCAGAGGCTCGCTGAGGCCGGCCGCCTGGTGCTGTCCACGACGCATCCGCGGTGAATGGCATGAACGCACAGCCCGACCACAACACGCCAGAGGATCGCCCGTCCGGCACCAGTGACTCGGAGTCCGGTGTCGAAATCCCAGAGTGGGCACCAATTGAGCCGCTTCCGTCGAGCGAGATGGTCCTGGCTGCCATCGCGGGCATGGTGCCGGTAACGGCGACTGACATCCTCGATCCCGCTGGAGAGTTTGTTGAATGCCAACGCCAGTACCGGTTGGCGCTCTCCGTGCTCAGCCAGACGAGTGCATCTGCCGAGCAGATGAAAGAGGCTGCCGCAGAGCTTGTCTCGGCGAAGTCCGATGTCGACATGCTCATCATGGTCATCGACGAATCGGTGGCGGACCGACTGTTGCAGCGTCGAAAGGACCGGCTGCACATGCGGCCGATGGCTGCTCCTGCCGACAGCGCGCCGAACGTCGTGGTGCACACCGAGTCGGTAGGAATGATTGCCGCCCGAATGGCCGAGTTGTGGGAGAGGTTGGTCGCGAAGGCATCCGACCTGGATGAGCTGCCAGAAGCGCACCAGTTGTGCGAGTTGTGTGCGGCCTACGACGTTTTCGCGGCCGAGATCGAATCCGGCCGGCGCCTGCCGCCAGGATTGTGATCCACGATGCGACCAACAAACCCACCGCGCCGCATCCGGCACATCCACATCGAATCGGGCGCGTTGAAGATGGATTACCGGGCGTCGGCGAAGCAAGCGCAGGACGTGGCCGATGAACTGACTGGCAGCGGCTACTCAGGACTCGAGCTGCGGATCACGGTCGACGACAACGTGACCGATGATCTACCCGCGCTTCCCTGCGCCGAACTCTGGGACTGACGATGTTCGCAGACTCATTTCCGCACAGAACATTTGTTCAGGCGGATGGCAAGCTGGCCGAATTCATGTGCCAGGTATCCCTACTGGAGCTGACTCCCGAACGCGCTCGGGAGCTTCGGCACATCCACCGATTCCACCACCCGGACGAGTGCATCGTGCATCTGGAGGTGGCGTATCTGCTGATTTGCGAGGATGGCCACTGAGCGATGGTGTCATTCGTCTGGTTCCTGTGGCCGGGTTCGGTGATCTTCACGGCGGTGCTGAGCTACCGCATTGGGGCCTACTGGAGTTCGGATGACAGTCCTGGGCGGCACCGGGCGGGCATGATGTCGAGCCAAGATGATCCGTGGGATGACGACTTCGTTGAGGACGAGGTTGATCGCCCCCTTCGGCCGTTGCCGCCCCTGCCGGTGCGCTGGTGGAGCGATGAGGACGATACGGAGGTGTTGCCGCAAATTGGGGACGAGTGGCCAGAGCCGTAATCCACTCGCGTGAGAGGAACGACGGTGAAAAAACTGATCTGCGCCTGCTGCTCGTAGATTTTGATGGGGTGATGAGCGACGGGCGGTTCTACGCGACCGAGGACGCGAGGCAGTCCCAGCTTGCAGCGCTGGCCGTGACTTCTTCAACGCGGATGCCCCGACACTGCTCAATGATTGGATGCGGGGCCGACGCACCTATACGGAGGTACATCGGCTTCTGGAGCCGAAAACAGGCTGTTCGGCTGGGGAGTTGGAGGAGCTACTGGTGAGTAGCGGGAAGTGTATGCCGCTCAATGGGCTCATGCTGGCGTATGTGCGGAAGCTCCGCGCGGTCGGGTGACAGTGAGCTTGCTTACGGACACCATGGTCGCGGGCCGGCCGCCCCGCTAGCAGTGGCGCGGCCGAAACCTGCCTGCGAAATGCCGTGAGGGGTCCGGCCGCCGATATGGTCTATCGCCGAAGGAGTCGGCGCCGACCATTCTCGCCGGTTCGAACGTGCCCGGAAATCATTGAGAGTCTCGGTGACCTCCGGCGATCGCACCACCCTTGAGGTGCCTACGGTGCTGCCTGGAATAGCGGGAATCGTTCCGGCATAGCTGCCGCATTTCGGCGCAAGCCGGGAGCAGATCTCCGGTGAGCCGGATGTCCTCGGTGAGCGAGACGGGATTTGAACCCGTTAGTCCGGCGAATTCGCTGGCGATGTGTGTTCGATCACATCGAATTCATGTCATTCGATGTGGGAAACAAGGGATAATCTGTGTGCGGCGGGGGATTATTTCATCGATCTAATTTCCGCTGACGCCATCAATTGCATTCAGGGCCTCTACCACTTCGCCTTCGTAAAATCCTGTTCGATAGCGTGTTTCAAGCTCTCCCAGAGCTTCAAAAGCGGCTCTCAACAGCTTCGGATACACGGCCGCGATCGACTTGGGTAAGTATCTCACGATATCGCTCGGTGATTCGGGTTCTTCCTCGGCGACAGAGGAGCGGCCCAGCGAGGTCGGATCGTTGATTTCCTCATCGAGGATAACGAGCTTGACCCGGGTGGGAGCTGTGATCTGAGATGGCACCGATCGGGCGAGTTGTTTCAGATAATCGCCGTTCTTCGGATTCCATCCCAACTTGACCATCGGTTCTCGGGGCACATTAGCCAGCTCGAATGTTAGCTGCCGAATAACCTGAAAATTTTCTGCGCTGACGAGATGCTCTCGATAACGTCCGAGGTCCGGTGCTGACATCTTCTCCGGGTCCTTCCTGTCAATCCAAGTCATTGTCACAGGCCGTCGAAGTACTCGCGTCCGTCCTTTGGCGTGAACACGGTTCCTCCATCTCCGTCCTCGATGACTACAGCACCTTTCTCCGGATCCCAATATGCCGTTCGGCCCCTGGGTAGATGCTTTACCTCCGTCGGTACCTCGCCGTCGAGGACTTTGCGAACGTACTCGGGAAGTTCCGCGGCGCCTACGCCGGGTACGTAGTGTGAGCCATCTCCCTGCGCGGCACGTCCATTTGCGTGTTCGGCGATCTTCTTCGCGATCTCTTGTGTGATCGGATCGTTCCCGCCAAGGGCTGGCGTCGCTGTAGGGCTGCTGTCGTCGATGAGGGCCTTCATGGCGATGATGGCGGCCAGTTTGGTGAGTGTGGTGGTGAGGTCGGGGACCTTGCCGAAGGCGTCGATGACGCCGACGGCGACGCTCGCAGCCAGGGTGATCTTGAGGATTTGGAAGAGCCGCTTTGTCGTGTAGAGGCCGCGAATGGTGGCGATCGTGTCCTCAACAGCGAGGGCGACACCACCGCCGGCGACCACGAGACTGCCGCCGAAGCTGAAGATCGCTCCGACGATGGCGCCGGTGACCAGCAGCCCGACGGCCCAGGCGAAGGTGGTCATCGCCGTCTTGATGCCTTCGCCGACTTCGACTGTCGAGCTGTGATAGTCCGCAACAGGGGCGGCGACATTGAGGGACGCGGAGGCCAGGAGATCGGCGCTGGACTTCAGTGTCCCGAAGTGTTCCTGGATCTTGGCGCGATTCTCTGCCGCATCCATATCGTCGAACAACGCGGAGATCCCGCCGATCTTGGCCGCAGCTCCGGTGATGGTCGCGTGGTTGGCGAAGGTTTTCCACGTGTCGGCGGCCTTGGAGAGTTTGTCGACGTCACCGTTGGGAAGTTTCCCGAAGGTACTGACGATCTTCGCAGTGAGTTCGTTGAAGAACTCCTCTACGCCACCATTGTGTTTGACGCCGTCGCCGTTGTCGTGGACGGAGGTCGGGATGGTTACCTTGTACTCGGAGACTTGGCGGAGAGTTGGTCGCTGGGGTGTGGCGTTGTCTGCGATCGCGTATTTGTAGCCATTCGCGTAGAGGACGTTGCCGAAGTTGGTGAGGGCGTCGGCCAGGTGTGTGCAGGTCTGCATAGTGTCGCGTGCGTACTGGTCGTACGCTTCGCCCCATTGCTTGCACCCGGGGGCGTCCCCGGCCATGCCTGCACATTCACCCTTGACGGCGTCGTGTACCGGTTTGTCGGTACGACGCAGCTCGGCGGCGAGATCATGGCATTGTTTACCGGCATCGAAGTACGTCTGCCAATTGACGCGCACCAGTTATGCCCCTCGGAGCATCTTCAGGTTTTCCTCGACCGCACTGGTGTAGCCGGTGTGCGCCTTGCGGGCTGCTTCGCTGATATCGCGGACACCTTCGGCGAATTCCCGCGCCCCGACCGACCACTCGCGGTGAGCTTCGGAATAGGCTTGGGCGGCAACACCTTCCCAGCCAGTACCGGCCAGCGTGGCAACCTTGTCGTCGATCGTGTCGAGGTGCTCGGCGATGACGCTCGCGAGTGCGGACAGGCGGATCACGACCTCATCGAGGTGGTCCAAGTCGACCTGGAACTCCTCGGAACTCATGGCAGGTCCAAACTCGAGCTGCTCGCGTTGTACAGGACGGCGGCGTTGCTCCCGTCGAGGTTTTCGTAGGTCGAGGCTGTGACGCCAAGCTTTTCGGCCATCTCGGACAGAGCCGTGATGATCTGGCGGCCGCCGTCACGGATATCGGTCCAGCCGTCGGCGAACTCGCTCGCCAGATTGCCCTTCCATGTTCCGTTGACCAGTGATTCGACATCCTTGGCAGCAGAGTCGAGTGCCGTCCGCAATGCCGTCGATAGCTCATAGACTTGCTCCCCGACCTCACGAACCTTCTCCGGGACCACCGAGAGATTCTGGGTCGATGGCATCCCCCCGTTGCTCATGACCGGCAGCGTACTGAACGTCCGCCCGACCTGTCGAGGGACCCATTGTGCCTATCGGAGGGTGCCGACGCCGATCTTGTGGTGGGCTACAGCTTTGCGGGAAGCGTTGGGGCTCACCAGCGTCGATTCGCCGACCGTGCCGGCATCGCGAATAGCATGGTGACGAAGTGGCGACACCTGGGCGACGCGATCGAGCTGGGTGACAAGTGCCGACATTATGGAGACGATGCTGAGCCGCGCTACACCCGAGCAGCGTGCTCGGTTCATCGCTGTGGTTGAGGCTGATCTCGCCGTTAATCCTTCAGTGGATTCCGTTCGCGTCCAATGGATTCCAAGCATGTGGACAGCTGAGTCAACCTTAGTCACGGATGATTTGATCAGAGAGGGGCTAATTTTGGACCGCCGCCGAGTCGGCCGAGCTCTAGTCGGCGTTGTTGTGGGCGCTCATCTCCTTGAACCCCTGGAACGGTGGCTGCTCCCCGCCCGCGTCACTGCCGTCGGAATCGGGCTTCAGGAGGCGATTGCCCCCAGTAGCGCAGACCAACCCATCCCAAGGCCAGCCGCGGTGCACGCCGCTGCGCAAGGTCACCTTGTGATGGCCGAGCGGTGCTGGGTACGAATCCGCCTACACCGTTTCGGCCGAATCGCTGTGGTTGTGTCGTCAGATGGCCTTGATCGCATACCTTTGGGATATGCGGAAGACCCTGACCAAACCCGCTTCGGAGACCTGCCCCGGATGTGGACAGTCCTTGTTCAGCGATACACCATTCTCAAGGACGAGCAGTTCGGGAAGAAGATCGATACAGCAGAGGTCGGCGGCCCTCATTGCGAGGAGCCCGGATGCGCTCAGCAAGTCGAATGGAAGGATGTGTAGCAACATTCGGCGCTGGACACTACTCCGGGGCTAACCGCAACTCGCGCCGGACATGGCAACTTCCCAGTCAATGCCTCTTGGCGCAAACATGTCGGCCCCCATCTCTACCCTTTTGTACGTGACCACTCCAGGGCTGCCGCACACTCCACCACCAGCAAACCCCCATTTGATTCAGATCAGCGAAGGTCCGCGCCCTGCACGGGAAGTGCTCGGAGCCGTAGCGAAACGCTTCGTCCAGGCCGCTAAGACCGTCAACAAGGCTGCTGCGGGCACCTTCCTGCTCGGTGCCTTCGTTTCCGGATGGCTCGGGCGACACAGCGGCGTGGCAATCGCCGTCGTAATCGGCATCATCCTCGTCGCGGCCGTCTTTCGTAGCCCTCTACCTGGCCGAGTCGAGCTTCCTAACCGAACGGAATGATTTCACTGCTTACCGCGATCGAGCGAACAGGCGGTTCGGCTATACCGACTACGGCCCCAGTGGTTTTGAGATCGCACCGGGCTATGGGACGCCTTTCCATGGTGGGCAGGGAGGGCATGGCGGATACGCGATGGGTAGCGGCAACGCGACAGGTGGACGCGGAGGAAACGGCGGGTTCCCGGGGGGCGGTGGAGGAAACGGCGGCAGTGCAATAGCGATGGGTGGTGATGCCACCGGCGGCGATGGCGGTCATGGCGGCATAGGCGGATTGCCCACATTCCCTCCTCATTGAGTCTGCCCCGCCCTCTCAGGCCGTCGGCAGGCCGTGGGAGGCCGGGAAACGTTCCGAACGAGTGAGAATCACGAAGAAGGTTCTGCACAGCTCAGCGGAGGTTTTGCAATCTTCGCCCAGTTCACTGGAATCCGGCTACAAGATCCTCGACATCTTCGGATTGGAGCATCCGCTATTTCGACGAACGCTCCATGCCTTCTATACGCATCATTAGATCCATGGAGGTCTCCGACCGGCGCCGTTGAAGAACGCGAGGCAGGCACCGAGTACCAACACCGCTTGGCTCCAATCAGTTAGCCATCCAGCAATGCCAGCGACAGCAACACTGATCCCCATCGCAACCGCGGGGTGAACTCTTGGAGCAGAATCAGGCTCCTCCGGCTGGGGCTGGCTCTGTACGGGAACATTCGAAGAAGGCATGATGGTCCTGTCCGTGGTTTGGAAATTGTCGTGGACGCGCTGCGCCTACCTGTTCGCTTCAGGTAGGCGCAGCACCCTCCTTGGCGGGTCATCAATTGCCAAGCAGGCCAGTGCCATTGGACCACGTCCGAGTCGTCTCGCCAATCTCCTGCCGCCTCGAACAACTCCGTGACGTGATGGGGGGAGATACATTTCTGGCGGGGGGAAACGATTCCGGTGTAGGGGGATACGTTTCCGGAAAAGGGGGAAAGCTCGCGACTTGGGATAACTCAGTTCCACTCTCGGGGGGAGTGGATTTTCGGTATGGACCTCCCCAGTGAACTATTGGGACGCTTTCAGCCGGAAAGTCCGGTCGTATTGATTCCTTCGTGGATTCGCGAAGACAAGCCCATCGACGGTAAACAGAGCACTGGTGGTTTTCCTCGAGAGCGGTACGAGAGGACTCTCTCGCGTATTCGTCCGTACGCGCCAGAGTCGGTCGTTGCTGTCTTGGCGCCCGAAATTGCCTTCTGGGGTTCGAGGACAGGCGAGATGCGAGCGGAGATTGCGGCTCATTGGGACGTGACCGCGGCCATCTATGTCGAAGGGGTCTTGCCGAACATAAGTCACCGGATGATAGTTAGCGCGATAGTTCTGCGGGCGAAGGGTGATCCGGCACCGCCGCTGAGGATGTTCCAGATCCCGAGGAACGCAGTGGCTGAAGCGGTGAGAGCGGACTTTGTACGCTTGCTCAAGCGGAGCGGGGGCCGCGGCGAGTTTGGTTACGTCTTGCGAAATGCGCCTCAGCCGCAGGTGGGGCTCGACTTCGATCGGGACGATCCGGCGATCAAGACACGCAAAGAGGGCCTGTCGGGATTTGGTGGTGTTGTCGCATTGGGTAATCTGTATCAGTTCGGGAATCCGCTGCGGCAGCGTCAGCTGATGACGGAGTGGCGTTGCGAACGCACTGATTCGGGTGCTGTCCGGATTCTCGGTGGTCGCGATGTCGGGCGGGACGGGCACGTCGCTGCTCCGCGTGAGGAGTCGATGTGGGGTCAGCCACCTGAACATTTTCACGTGGCCGTCGGCGATGTTCTGATACGCAGCATGTATGCGCCGGGTTACGACGGAGGGCTGATACTCGCCACAGTCAAGTCGGAGGACCTACCGGCTGCAGCGGTGGACTCAGTGTTGATTCTGCAGCCGCGCGAGGATCTTTCTGCCTTGCAAGCAGACTTTGCGATGAGATTCTTGCGTACCCCACTTGCCCTGACACTGTTAAACCGCAGACGTGTGACTGTCACCCGTCAAGGGCTTGCCCAGCTGGTCGTTCCGCAGCCAGATGAGGATCTGGCAGATGCATTGGACGGGTTGACGGTCGTCAAGGAGCGTCTTGAACATTGGCGTGCACAAGCAGACGACATTCTTGGGTCAGTGTTCCTCGATGAGAATCCCGTCGATGCCCGCGCCCGAGTAATCGAATCAGGTCGAACGTTGCGGATGAGAGTTGAGGCCGGCTCATTGCTGGACGACCTTGGGTATACAGTCCGCACGCGATTTCCATATCCGGTCGCTGCTCGTTGGCGGATGGCAGAGGCGCTGCAGAGCGCGGCGCCGTCGATGGAAGCTTACGGAGCGATTCTCGATACAACGGAAATTCTGCTGTGCTATGGCGCGCTGCTCGCGTTGGCACTGACCCGGGAAGCGGGAGTTGAGCTCGGTTCTGCCAACGACATCCGGACTAAGCTACGCGGGGGCCGGACCGGTCCGGGGATGGGCGAGTGGGTAGCGGTGCTGAACGAGCTCGCCACCAGTAGGAGGCTTCGGTCGTTGACACCTTCGAACCCGCTCGGTGATTTGCGGAGCATGCTCGCTGAGAAGGACGTTGAGGCCGCACGCCAACGCCTAACACAGCGTCGGAACGACGAAGCCCACATGCGTGGTGTCGATCCGATCGATCTTCCTGACGCAGTTCATGAGGCAGGGGAGGACTTGAGGCGGCTTCTCGAGGCTGCCCGCTTCCTGACGGACTGGCCGCTGGTTCATGTGACCGGGGTGCGGTGGGACTCGTTGATACGGACTTCGTATGTTGAGTATCGCGAACTCATGGGTGATCATCCGATCGTCCCAACCAGCAGCGAGCACCAGCCGAACAGCGAACTGGAGGTCGGCAGTCTCTACCTACGCGGCCACGAACGGCGGCTCCACTTGCTGAGGCCTTTCCTGGTTGGACGCCCCTGTCCCGTGTGTCGGACGTGGTCGACATTCCACATCGACCGAGCCCCCAAGGGAACGGTTGTGTTGAAAAGTCTTGAGCATGGCCACATATGTGAGGACCGAACGCTCGTCGACGCTGCACGAATCGGTGGTGTGCTGTAACAGATCAGTAGTTGATGAATTCGCCAAAATCCCTCATCGATCCAAGAGCTGAAATCCCTTGCGTTGCAATATGGTTAGACTCTTCCAGCCTCTCGAAGGGGCGTGACCCACTACACCCGCCGACTTCACCGGCGCAAGTTGCTGATCGTGGGGAGAAGCGACCATGCCTGTTGGTTTGCTATACATTAGCCTCATTGGAAATCGAACGCGAGACGCATCAATGCTCCTGTTCTGCTGGCGATTTGATCGCGGCGAGGTTGGCCTTGATCCCGGATTCGAATTCACGCAGCCGGACGAAAACGATCTTCTGTTCCTTGTCCAGCATCCAGCATCGAGGCGATCGCCATGCCCAGCCTCGACGGAGCCGGTCCGATCTGCGCTGTCGGTGTTTAGTGTCCGTGCGGCAGGCAGACAGACACCACCTCGAAAACTGTTGGTCGGTGGGCAAACCGGCGCGGACGGCCGGGTACGGACTGATGTCCGCCCCGAACTGTCCGGTACTTCCTCCATAACGCCGACGGCACATCAACCCGTCTCGCGCACCCGATTAACTGAGATAGCTAAGGATTTCACCATCTGGATGCCGACGGTCGCGTTGCTCGGCCACCCGCCTGAGTGGCTGGATCGAGATAGTGTTGGAGGCAACACCCAACCCGCCGCTGGACCAATCTATGCCTTTGCGCCCGCCGACGAGCAGCCAGGTAGTTTGGTTGAACAGCCTCGTACAATGGGGGATTCGCGGTAAACAGGAAGAAACCTGTCGGTGTTCTCGGATAAGCTGTAGGTGAGGTTTTGGCGTTAGTCGCTAATACATTCCAAGCCGCAATGCTGAAACATATGTGACGTAGGGAGGGAAGGCGGTGCCGACTCGCCGGCGCGAGCAACGGACCGGGGATGCAGGCGAGACCCTTGTCCGGGGAATTGTCGATAGTCATCGCTCGTGGGTCTGTCGCACTCAGGATCGAGACTTCGGCGTCGACTTGGAGGCAGAGTTCGCCCCGGGCGATGACGATCGCCAGAAACTGACAGGAAAGTTGCTAAAACTGCAGGTGAAGGCCAGTCAGAGCTGGAGAACCAGCTATGGTCGGCTTGCGGTTCAACTCGATCGCGACTACCTCGATTACGTTGCACAATTTCGGCTGCCGGTGATCCTGGTCGCTGTGGACCTGGCAGCAGAAACCGCATGCTGGGTGTGGTTGCAAGCTTGGCTGTTGGACAACGAATTACGGCTCGCCGCAACCCAATCCGACCAGGTCACGGTACATGTGCCCCGGGATCAGACCCTCGATACAGGCCTGCATGGTCAGTGGTGCCGGATTGCAACGGGGAGTGATCCGGTGTCCACCGTGCTGGCGCTGCGGGAAACCGTAACCGCTGCAAGAGCTTCGCGGAACAATCAGCTTCTGGAAGGAACACTCGCGTTGCTGGATCTCGTAGATCCGGCGGCGCGGACTTGGACCGTTGAGAAGGCCATCGACGCGCTGACGGCTCTCGGGTCGAATGCCGCTAGATGGCAGGCATCGGCGCTTGAGCCGCACCTTATGGCCATTGTTGACCGCTTCGGGTACGCGCTGACCGCTGATCAGGTCCTCCGTTTGGTGATGCGCGATGACCTGTACTCGCGGGCAGGCCTGGCCGGTCTCGGTCGGTTGTACGACCAATGGCCCGAGCATGCGCACAGCCTCGGCCTTCGGGACCGGTTCATCGAAGCGGGCGCCGAAGTCATCGCTTGGTACTGCGAGATGCGGCACCGCCATCACGACCGTAGGTCATTTGAGCTGGTCACTGACGCTGCGGCAGGCAGACTGGGGTCAATGCAGTTCCTAGACCTGGTTCTGAACACAGACGACCTTCTGCACACCTTCCTTAATCGCGGCGACTCGGCGTTGCTTGATCATCTAGTCCTCGTCGAACCTCCTGGTGAGTCTGGAGGCCAGGTCGAGACGTCCAGTTCGGCCTGACCTCTCTGCCCGGAGATGCGACGTTGCGGCTCCGCTGATCGCACCTGAATCGCACTGTTAGCCAACAGAAATAGCAACGGTTCGGTATTCTCGATCTATCGGGCCAGGGTGGCATCGTCGGCCCGCAGGGGTGGGGGAGGCCCGCGGCGATCTGCTCCAAGGTCACCTTGGCATCACGGTTGCGAGCGACACGGACGATGTCCCCACGGAACTCACGAGGATCCTGCTTGGGCGCAGTGACATCCTTCCAGCCCGCCCGAAGGGCAAGCCAACTCGGTTGTCACCTATCCGTGCAGCAGTCCCATCTTTGCTCACCAACCGATTTGCGCGACCTACGGTCGAGTGGCCCCGATGAGTGGTGGCCTGCATTGTGATCTCGCGCCCCTCAAGCGCCAAAGGCGCTCCTACGTCGCGTCGGCACGCCGACGGGCAGAGCCCACCCGTCACCTCCACAGCGGCAAGTGGCCTCCAGACTCCTTCTGGAGGCCAGTATCTCGCCTTGCCATCGCTGAGGCTGGTGTCGGTGAGCGGTCCCCGACGACGAGACCACCTTGATCCCGTTATCGGGGACCGGTCAGTGGGGTGGCGTTCGTTTGGGTGCTGGCCAACGAGCTCACGGATGGAAGCAGACAGTAGGCGTGGAAGTGATGACGCCAGCCTGCAGTTATGTTCTGTCGGTATGCCTGTCGTTGCCGATGTCAAATTCGATCAAGGCAAGCCGCGACGTGCGCGTCAGTGACACGGCGATCAGATAAGATCCCTCCTACATACGCGAGCCTGGCTGTGGTACTGCCAGGAGGGGGAACTGCACACTAGGATGTGAATTTAATTTGACTATTATCCTGAGTAGCGCTGCCCTGATCGTATCAATAACCGCAATCGCCGTGTCATCAGTCTTGGCCATCCGGCAACAACGTTTGTCGCGAAGGGCGAATCATATTCCGACCATGGCGAACATCATGGCCGAGTTCAGATCTGCGAAGTTCCATGAGCACCACAGACTTATTGCGACGCTTCCGCCGCCCGTCGACGTGACATCGGGTTTCTCCGACCTTCCGTCCGAAACGCGTGAAGCTTTCTTCAATATCGTCTATTTCTATCAAATGCTCGTCACGCAGATCGCCATCGGAGTTCTCGACGAGGATATAATGCTCGCGCAAGTGCGATCGCGACTAGTATCCATCTGGGATGCGTCCGAGCCGTACATTAGAGCTGAACGGGCAAATAACCCTTACGGCGACAAACATATGTTGAGCCTGCTCGAATACTATGCAAACCGTGCGCGCGAGCTTCCTGAAGCCTCCGCTCAGGCGATCCTCGTCCGAACTCTTAGAACATCTGCGGCACCAAACACATGAACACTGGTTCGTATGCTCTCAGCTGCAAGAAGGTTCGGGTCACGATCGCACCCCAATGTCTCACAAGCCGGTGCATGACCAGTCATCGACTATTCACTCGGCTGGTTTTTGAACGGCGTTTCTCTGGTCTCGCCTTTCACGCAGGTCTGCTACCAAGATATCCAGCTCTTCATAAACTGTGTTGTTGTTGAGTCGTCTCCGCTCGGTCTCCATCCACTCCCTGAAGGTTTCGTAAGCTCGAATGATTCGGCTGCCGATAGTGCGGCTTACCACCTCGCCATCAAAGATCCTCATATTCACGGCCGCTGCAAGATACTCGAGGTAGCCAAAATATGAGGTCAACTGGTGAAACTCGGCGCTGGCTACGACCGACGCCTTGGCCGCGAAGGAGGTGTCTTGGTGCATCGCGCTATACAGCTCATGCTGCCGTTGGATTGTTGACGTTATGTAATTGACGGTTGCGCGTTGCCGCTGGCGTTGGTTCTCTTCCTGGGTTTCTCGTATGAGCCTAGCCAGCCCAGCGACCGCTACCAGAAGCGTTACGGCTGGGACGATTGCAAGCAGCGCGTTCATAGTCCAATGATCGTAGGTGCGGCGCCGAAATCTGACCGGTTCCCGCAAGCCCGCTCTGCCATCTACGCACCCGCCAGGCATGCATGCGAACTCTCGCTATCCGACCGCTGCGAGCCTCGCTTCGCTGACTGGCCTGCTGGCCTTGCGAGGTAGCGGAGTGACAACGGCGAGTGGTCTTGGACCCGCTACCTCCGCAGAATCGAGTTGCACCACAGGGCGATCCGAGTTACCCAGAGGTTATCTAGTCCACCGATAGGGCCTTAGGTCACTAAGTTCGCAATCAGTTGGCAGACGATTCGCACTGCGCACCAAGGCATTTCAGCGCATACTGGTCCGGTGTCAGTTGCACTCGGGGTGGCGGCAATCGTAGTTTCACTCATTACTGTTGCGTATCAAGTCCGGAACAATCGGCGTCATGCACGTGATCGTCATCGCGCGGAACTCATTGCTGCGGCCTTCTTCGATCTTTACGGCGGCTGGGCGTTGAACCGTCGCAGTCAGATCGAACCTGTCAATCTGGATCTACTCCGGACCAGCGCGGCGCAGTTCTACCAGGCTGCGTTCCGGCTCAGCGCCTTGATCGACGGACCCGCTTTGGAACAGCTCAAGAGATTCTTGGCTGGAGGCCTCGGAGACCGCACACCGGGCGATGAGTCGATGGAGGCACTGTGGGCGTTGCACTGCACGGTCACCGAAACGCTTGGCTACCGTAGGGCTTCGGAGCGCGATGAGATCAGGGATATGTTCTGGCGCAGCGGTCGCAACGTGCCTGCTGTCCTCCTGGGCTCGATCGAGCCGACATCGTTCACGGAGCTCTTCGACGCATTGTCAGCGAGACAGCAGTAGGTGTGAGACTGCCGCTACGATCGATAGGCAGACAGCGCCCGACGAATCCGCTCAACAGGTGCAGACATTCGTAGCAGTACCTGTCCGGCATAGCTTTCGCTCATGCGCCGATGCGCGGAATACTCGAAGCCAAGATGTTCGAAGTACTGCCGCCCTTTTGAGTTGCGTTCAAACACTTCGATTTCCACCGTGTCCGCGTCGCCCAACTGTGCAATTGCACTGAGCAACAACGATGTTCCGATACCTCGGCCGGGGACGACACAGTACATGCCGGAGATCTCGGTGCTACTGTTTTCGAGCGACCGCTCGGCGATCATCCCGATGATGGTGCCGACCTGATCTTCGGCAACCAAGACAGGGCCTCTCGCACGCAACTTTCGAATGTAATTCGGCGAGCAGAATTCTTCGAGGCTGATTGAATGCTCTTCTGCCGTCCCATAGTCAGAATAGGTGGCAGTCTCGACAGCCGCCTTAAGTGCTGCAAGCCCCGCGACGTCACTGCCCGTACTGGGCCGGATCACTACGCGATGCTGCAGCTCGTGTGACGTCATACGCCAAGCTTCCCATGCGAGGAGGACTCTGCATCTCGATCGCCGTGTTGATCAGGCTGGACGTAGTCGGTGTGCCGAGTGTCGGCGCCCTTCGAAGATGTTGTTCAATTGCTCAGCGGTCGCTGAATGTATCAAACGGTCATTGGTTAGCCAGGTGTCGTTCAACTGACTCCACTTTGCCGGTCATGGCGTCTGTGACGCCAGGGCGGACGTCGCCTTGAGCACGATGCTGCATCGCGGAGCGACCGCCATGACAGCGTCGATCGCCTGCTTGATCACTGCCAAGACCTCGTCTCGCCTTCGATGGTGGTGAACAAGGTGTTGGTCTCATTCGGCAGTCCGCTGGCACGGATCACCCGGACGGCTTCAGCAACGCCTTCGCCGACGCTTTCTCCGGTGCTCATCGGCGTGACTGAGAAGGCGATGATCACAGGTGGCTCCTTGTCGGTTGGGTTGCGTAGCTATGAAGCGTGGAGCAGGTCGGCGATACCGCGTCGCAGTTCCTGCGCGCCCGCGGCGTGTACGACACGATCTGCACCGGCCGCTTTGGTACACCATCTTCAAGCCATCAAGAACGCGCGCCGAACAGGTACCGGACGCATTTTCGACCGCCTGAAGACAAAGCGCCAATCCCTCGTCGCTGTCACCGTGACGAAGCTGCAAAGCGGCCAGCCGGACCAAACTGAGTTGGCGTGACCGGGCGTGTTCGTCGGACAAGCTCAATGCCGCCCGCAACCGGTCGACTGCGTTGAAGGGGACTGCCCCGGCTTTGGCAGCCAGTCAACCGAACTCGGGGCAGTCCCACACGGCCGTGAACGACATAAGACCGCGAAATCGCCTTGACGATGGGCGCTTTCGCCCGATCGTGAGCTGCTCTCCCCAAGTTTGGCGTGATACACGCGGGTTTCGTCTCGGCCGGGATGTCAGCGCCCTGCCGCACCATCGCCGACGTCTTCGGCCCGTCGGCGAACAACGATCACGATCAGCTCAGGGCAAAGATTGTCGCAGGTGAGCCGGAGCCGTGTTCGGTGATGAATCCGCCTAGATAGCTGAGCGCGATCAGCAGATGGCCGGCACTCTCGACCACTACGATCTCGCTGTTCAGGATGGAGTCGGCCAGGCGCCGTCCGTCGTCGATCGGAACGTTGCCGTCAGCGCCTCTGTGCCAAATACGCACGGGCACACCAATATCGGCCCGATCGAAGCCCCATGGACGCGCGAACAGAGGTAAGCTGCTGCCGGCTATGTCAGCGACGTTGTCGTAAGGATTCACTCGCCACAGCTACGTCCACGGCGCAGGGCCGCTGTTAATGGAGTGGCCGACGCTGTTCGTCAAATCCGTTGGCTCCTGAGGGCCCGGACTGAAAGGCTCGGCATGTCATTGAGTACTTCCATCGGATGCATCACCAAACCCCGAATGCTTGACATTGCCGCGTACGTGGCATGCGCTCCAGGTTTTACCTGTGCAAATACCTTGTCCCAGAGGGTGTCTCGTGAACGAACTTTTCGGATACACCTGAAATATCCAGGCTGTCCAACGCTTTGAGCGATTATTCAACGTGGAGGAGCCCGTTCGGTCCGATCGTGCGGCGTTTGCCGACGATCCGACCGGTCGACTGCCGTGATACTCGGCTGGCAAGCACCAGTTCCGTGGTGCGCCTTCGGATTCGACTGAGGTAACAATGATGCTGCGCGTCATGATCATATCGTTGAGACCTGCCAGGCCAGGCTCAGCCAAACCGCTCGGGACTGCATGACAATCGAAGCAGTCACGAACACCTGACCCGCCGATCTTTGAGAAAAGGGAGCACCGATGCTGCGCCGGGTAGAGAACGTAAGGATGGAACATCGCCCCGGGGCGTTCTTCAAGACCGGGCCGGTCATCCTCCATGTCGGCCGCTCCGCCTACGAGACCATCAGCAAGATTCACGCGAGGGATTTCGCGGCGTTGTTGGCGGAATCCTATCGTCGGCCGGTCCGGTTCGGCATCATCGGCGAGCGTCGGTACTGGCGGTTCGCCGACCGCTGGTTCGTCGACAACGACGGCCTGAGCGTCGACGAAGTACAGGCACTGCTCGTTACGCGCGACCAGCGGCGGCGGGCCACCATCAACCGCGCGCAGACGACTGCGGCGATTCTGAGCCAGGCTGCCCCCGCTGTGCGCGGCGCTATTCCCGACGACCTGAAACTGCTCGTGTGGACGCGTGACCAAGGTAGATGCCGGAAATGCGGGTCCAATGTCGAACTTCAGTTCGACCATGTCATTCCGGTCTCGAAGGGCGGGGCGACCTCGGAGGCGAATCTGCAAGTGCTGTGTGGACCGTGTAACCGCGCCAAAGGCGCTTCGATCATCTAACTCCCACCTCTTGCGCTGCGTGGATGTCGAGCCGAAGCCGTATTTCCGACGGAACTATCCGCAGCGAGCAGGACCACCAGATGCGCGCCAGCCGCAGGATGTCACTGCCGGGAATACTGTTGCTGTATGGGTATTTCGCCTCGGGTGCAGCTTCGCGACTGGGATGCCTGTGATTCATCGACGCACAACACCGTGTTCGGTTGGTGTGATCACCCGGAGGTGCCGGGCGCATGCGTCACGGGGAATGGTGTTCGGGGTCCCTGATCCGGCAACTAACCCTCGCCGTCTGGCGGCCCATACTTGGGTGGCCCACCATGGCGATGAGCCGGTGGCGTTCGTCGGTGGTGACCTCGTCGCCGAATGGGTGACACCCGAACAGTTCTATCCAGCCCAGCCTTCAGCGGAGATGCCGGGACCGTTGTTGACGATATCGACGCTGGTGGCCCCTGAGCTGTGGGGACGCGGTGTTTCCGGCTGCGGCCAAGGCCGCAGTGATGGCTCACTCGGTGACAGCGGCGGTGGAAAGCTTTCATGTCAGTATCCGCGGCGACAACACCCGATCCGGTTGATCTTGACCGCGCTGGCGGCGAGCAGCGTGACATTCAGGTGCTCACCCATAAGCGGGCGGTCAGTTCCGTGAATGCGCCACTTTCATCCGCGGGACCCGGCGATCTCATCTGAATTGTGGTGCCCATCCGACGGGCGGTGACATTTGGCAGGTAAGGCAACGACATCGAGCTGTACCTGCAAGTTACCGATTCCGAAAATGATTGGAGCCCCGTGGCGATGGCCACCATGATGGTTCGATGATCGACACGGAGAACACCGCTGATCGGATCGTCTGGACCGAGTTGCCCGACCCCGTCCGTAACGAAGTCGAGCAACGCCTTCGCGGGCAGGTCCGAGCGGCACTCACCCAACCGGGGGCTTCAGTCTAACCGCAGGTAAGCGGGTCTTCTATGGACGTGCACAACCATGTAGCTTACGTTTCGCCGCGTTCGGTCGGCTCGTTCTCATCAGCGCTCAACTCCCGGACGTGCGATGCCACTCTTGCCCATGTCACCGGAACGTCCGCAATCTCTCGGCTCGACCACGATGAGCGATTTGGCAACTTGGCAACTAGATTGCCAATCTGATCGCCTGCAGATCCCAAAACACTCAACAAAGCGTAGTAGAAGCTGACGCCGCGCGGCGATATTTCCTCTGGGTCATCAACCATAAGATCTGGACGCTGTGCCCATTCGTGAGTAAATGCGACGATCTGATCGTACCTTGTCAGCATTAAGCGTTTCAGGGTACCAATATCGGATATCCCTACTGGCGGAAAAGTAAGGGCTCGATTTGAGATATACTTCAAGTCGATGTCACGTGCGAGGCTTATGTGGTAGGCATCGGCAATCTTACGGTCCAGTGCCACGACAAGCGCGTCATCCGCAAATGCGGCTAGCGTGTACTGGTCGATCGTCAGGGAGTCGTGCATACGCCCCCTCAGTTGAGTGTTCACGTGCTCAGCATATGAGCCGAGCCCATCGCGGATGTTGATGAATTGACTGTCTGCCAACTCTAAGTGTCCAGCAAGTTGAGAAAATTTTCGCCTGAACTCGTCAGGCAATGCTCTATTCGCTTTATAGCCCAGGTCATGTTCTATTTCTGCCCATGCGTGTTGCAGTATAGACCGAATCTGAATCTCGAACTTTCGACCATTGAAGCGACGGTACTCGACTAACTGACTTCGAACCGAATTTAGCCTGGCAATGTAATGCAGAGACAGGTATCCGAAACTGTCCACCCCCAGTGCCGCTCGCTTATCCACAGAATTCTCTTCGTCGATATCAAATTCTGGAACAAGCGCGGCGGCAACATTGTCGACATCGTCCGAGAAGTAGGTGATGATTCTTATGCCAAGCAAGTCGGTCAGATCCAAATATCCGGCATATTTTGCACCGCCACGAGCGAGCTTCCGCCCTGCAGAGTCGCGGCCCTTCACTCGATAGCCAAGGCTATGTACATGCAAATGCGCTTCGCGTAGCAACTCTGAAATTAATCGTATGAGGGAAACGCCAAAATCATCAAGATCTGCTGTCGCCTGTTCAAAATCTATATTCTCGTTAGCGCCCGGCACCAATCGAGCGTACTGCCAACGGGCGCATCCATCACCACGTTCCAGGCCGACTGCTACGGATTCGACCCGTTCGGCGCGCACCTGGTTGTCGCGAGTGTCGGGCGGGTGTCGGGCGGGTGTCGGGCGGGTGTCGGGCTTCAAGTGACGCTTGACGTTTTGGCTTCATCGGAAGCTTGACGTCGGACCTAGACAGGTTAATGGTTGCTTGCTCTGTGGCGGGTGACGGTATCGGTGGTGGTGCGGGGTGTGTGGGTGAGTAGGTGGGTTCCGTGGTGGACGGTGATGGTGTGTTCGTCGAGGGTGACGGAAACGATTGCGCGGGCGTGGTTTCGGCCGATTTGGATGCGTTGGCGGGCGATCATGATGCCGCCGCTGCTGGAGACGATGCGTTCGACGGTGACCGGTCCTGTGGTGGGTGGTGTGGGTGGTGGTCCGGCGGGTCGGGCTCCGCGTAGGAGGGCGGCGCCGCGGGTGGTCAGTGGGTTGGCCAGGGTGCGTAGCAGGGTGCGGTCGGTGGGATCGAGCGCGGCCAGGATTTCGCCGTCGAAGCGGAGGGTGACGCGGCGTCCGGCCAGGTTGTAGCCGATGCTGACGGTCTTGTTGGCCAGGCCGACGTAGCCGATGGCGCTGACGGTGCGTTCGACTTCGACGACTCCGGTCGCGGTCTGATGGGCGGGTTGTTCGTCGTGGTCGAGGATGCGGGCGTGCTGTGTGTGGACGAGGGCGTGTAGGTCGGAGGCGGTGAGTTTGGAGGCCACCGTTTTGATCGGGATACCGGCGAGGAGTACTCGCAGGACGGTGGTGTTGATCCGGAGTGTGATCGGGGTTCCGGCTCGGTCGGGTCCGAGCCAGATTTGCTGGCCTCGGACGAACAGGTTGCCCGAGGCGGGCACTGTCTTGTCGAGTTCGACGGTTATCGGTGCGGCGGCTGGTGCTGGTCCGATTTCCTTGCGCAGCAACAGATTCAGCGGCATGGTCGCGATCTCTGCTTCCGGTTCCGATGTCACGTCGATATTGATCGGATCGTTGGCACTGTCATTGAGTTCGGTGGGTAGCACCAGCGCCAATCCGGTGATGTCGTTGCTGTGTTCGGGTGCGGTGGTGGTGAATCTGTCGATCGGTGCTGCCATGTTCAGGGCTTGGTGGGGCCGGTCGATGTTGTAGCCGGTGACCCAGCCATCGATCACCGTTTGTGCGTGGGCGAGGGTGTCGAACGGGGGATGGTCGTCGAGCAGTTCACGGCGTAGCGAGCCGTGGAAGCGTTCGATTTTGCCGGTGGTGGTCGGTGTCCGCGGTGCGGTCAACCGGTGGGTGATGCCGTTCTCGCGGCAGATCCGGTCGAACATCACTTCACCGGCGCGTGGCCCGCCGAAGCGTCCTGTGAACTGTTTTCCGTTGTCGGTCAACACTTCTGACGGTATCCCGTAGCGTTGCAGAGCGTGGGCGAAGGCGGTGCAGACCGCTCGTCCGGTCGCGCGTGCCACGACCCGGCAGCACACGATGTAGCGGGAATGGTCATCGATGCCGGTGACGATCTTGAGTTCGGTGCCGTCGGACAGGAAGATCCCGCCGACGATGTCCATCTGCCACAGCTGCATCGGTTCGGGGCGTTCCCAGCGCCGGTAGGTATCGCGTTTCCGCTTGCGCGACACCGGTTCCAGCAGCCCGGCCCGGATCAGTACCCGATACACCGTCGACCGTGACGGCATGGGGTCGACTTCTTGGCGCGCCAGCTCGTGGACCAGTCTGCGTGGCCCCCAGCCCGGGTGCGCGCGACGCAATTCGCAGATCAACGCTGCGATCTGCGGATCGACCTGCCTGGGACTGTGTTTCGGCCGATGCGACCGGTCGGCCAATCCCGCGAGCCCCCCTTCCCGATAGCGTTTGACCCAGGTATGCACTGACTGACGCGAGACCCGATAACGGGTCGCGACCTCCACGACCGGAATCCCGGCCAGAACCTCCATCACGGCGTGATACCGCTGCTCGACCACACTCAACTCCACCAGCATCAGGCCCCAGGTCCTTCACCACGAACGATCACGTCCGGGCGATCCAACCCGCAGCCAGCGGTGTCAAGCGTCAGGTGAAGCCAGTGTGTCAAGCATCAGTCGAACCACGACAAGTCGGGCGGGACGTTGCCGAATTTCGCTATATAGGAACAAGAGCGCCCCGGCGGCGCTGCGCGCCGCCGCCGCGCTGCGACGCGCAACGCGGTTCCCTGAACGGCGGTCACCGCGGCGCGTCGGCGCGTCGGCGGCACACCGGCCGCCGGGGCGCATTCGGGTCCTGTTCGCATGTTCTGGCATCCGCTTTGGCGGCGTGGCATCACGCGGAATATTCGACTCTGGCCGCTTTCTCGATCACCGGACCGTGCTGGGCACGCAGTGAGCCGTCCCCGACCTACCTCCCGCAGCCAGGATCGAATCCGCGGGCTCTCTGCCCAGTCCACCGGCTGTGGTCACCACCAGGAACTCATCGGAGCCGAAGTCGTGCATGTCAGGTCACCAGCAGAAGTGGCCGTGGTCGGCGTCGAGAATGCGGGTCTGCCAGCCGAACTCACCTCCGTAGTAGGGGCCGGGTGCCGATCTGGCCGAGAGTCGTCAGGTGTCCTTTCCGGTGGGGCGAACGATCTGCCGAACGCATACCACACTGCCGGGGCACTCCAAAGGGCGCTTCGCGTCACTCCGTGATGGGGCATTCGCCCACCCTTTTCCGCACCCCGACAGCGCGGTACGGGACGAGCCCAGATCGATCGCCCCACTGGAAAGGACACCCATCATGGCTCTCAACTGGATCGGCATCCGCCCCTACTACTCCTGCGACCTCTGCTTCTCCGAGGCCACCGTTCTCGACACCGACCACGGCCACTTCTGCCAGGCGTGCGCCGACAAGCACGACTTCGACTCCGATGAGTTCCTGGAGCTGCTCGACCGCATGGACGCTCGGGGCTTCTGATCCAGCCTGGGGGGCTTCGGCCCCCTCCTCCGGGCACCCAGCAACGGCTCTGGGCAGCGAATCGCCAACGACGCCGATTCCCCGCCCGGACCCGGACAGCCCGCTACCCGGCACCGTCCCCGTCCTTTCCAGCGATACTGGGGTAGCGAGGCCCACCCAGCCGAGCAGCGGCAACAGACAACGAATCTCACGCTCAGAGAACCACATCCCGGCTTGGGTTCCCGCCTCCTCATGGCCCCATGATCCGACTTCAGTCCAGGTGAGTAAAGGGCGCTTCGCGTCGCTACGCGATGACCTTCGGCCACCCTTGACTAACCCTCCTTCAGCACAGGATGGCCAGTATGAGGAAGCGGGAGGTTTAGGAGGTCTCTTCGCGCTGGCGTATCGGACTCGGTGGCGCTAGACGTCGCGGTTGTCCTCTAGGAAGCCAAGCGTTGCTCTCATGTCATCGACCAGACGAGGCAGGGCACTGGGATTCATCACTGTAATGAGGGTTTGCTTCGGAAATCTGGGCCCCAGTTGGTAATTCCAGGCTACAGTCCCGTAATCGATCAGAAGGAGCTGAATTTCTCCAGAAGCGTCCAGCTTGCAATGGAGGAACGGAGCATCGACCAGAAGAACGGGAAAAACGATGGCGCGACGTATCATACGCCCCCGCGAAGAGCGGGCTCGAAGCTGTTCTGAAACCCCCGCAGCAGCTTTGGCAACCGACATCATTGCACCGTACGCAGCATCGTCATTCCCGTGGCCGAGAGCTCGAACCAGCGAGTACCCCACTGGTTCGAATCCGTCCAGAAGTGAAATTGGCCGATAAGATCGGGAAAAGCCTGTCATCTGCTGTAGCCAGCGGTTGTCTGGGGTGGTGATGTGCAGAGATCGCCGAGCATGCAGGCTGGCGACCTCTGCGTCTAAGGGCTTGTCGTCCGAAAACAACACCCACGGCTTGGCGCGGGCCGACTTGCACTCGATCACCACACAGACCTCATCAGCCGCATCGACCATGTTGCCCAGTTCGTCAGAGTGGCGAAGTTCGCGTGTAACCCGGGCGTATAGGTCTGTTTCACGTTGCTGGCCAGTGTCGATGTCCGTGTAGTAGTGACTTACCGTCACCGGGACCCGTCGTTCTCGGAGTGCACGAGCGGTCCGCATCTCCAGTGGATAGCCCTGCTGTTCCAGCCAGCTGGCGACCTTATCTGGCAACGCTCCGGATTCCGCCATCACACCTCACCAACGTTGGGATCGGAGGCAGCAGGCCCCCCAACGTCTTGAGACTCTATCGAGGAGCCGAGTACGCCGCGACTAAATTGCAAGACGTCGGCGGGCAGGAACGGACTTGAAAGCGAGCGCGAACGGATGAGTCCCGCCGCGTTCTTCGAGGTAGAAAGCGGGACCAGAACGGGACCGCACGTCGTGAACGCTCTTCGCCGACCAGCACCTTTGAAACGCGGTAGAACGGCGAAAGTTGTGCCCTCACCTGCACTTTCGCGCCTCGGTCCGACCTGGGGGTCAGGTGGTCGCAGGTTCAAATCCTGTCAGCCCGACCAAGTCAGAGGCGGTTTTTCCGCCTCTGTTCGGCGTTTTGAAACCCTCCAGCTTGCCTAGAGGTATCCACGACCGAGCAGTCCTCGACGCATTCGACTGGCTCCCCGGCACCCGACTCGGGGTCCGCTGCGGCTACGACGGAATCCTGCTCGCCTACCAATCCGACCACGGCACCGCAAACGATGGTTAACCCGGGTGTTCGGGCTGGGAGTGCTCGACTTCTGTGTGGGCCAAGGGTTTACCTCCGGATCGGGGCACTCGACTGCACGGCCCAGGTGCGATCAGCCGCACCGTCGGGTGGGTGAACGATGTCGGGACGCATTCGACCACCACGCTGAGGAGGGTGCCACGTGTATGAGCGTCCGCCGCAGGTTCGCGCCCTCGGCGGTGTTCCATGCAGATGGGCGCCGTGCCGACCAGCATGTTCTGGGTGGCCAGCTGATCGTCGAAGCTGATTTTTCGGCTCTGATCGGTTGCGTGGTCGTTTCGGTGGGCCCCCGGCGGCGTGGCTTGGTCGCCGCCAGGGTGTTGGGGGAGTTAGGTGGTGCGTTGTGTTGTTGGTAGAGCAGGAGGTCGTGGAGGACCTGGGCTTGTTGGTGTCGGAGTCGTTCGGTTTCGATGTTGTCGGCGTATCTGACTTCGAAGACAACGACCTCGAGGTCGTTGTCTTCGGTGGGATGTCGTCTGGGTTCAGGTTGGGCATGCTGCCAGCTTGAACGACGCGCCCTCAGCCGCATCTTCACCGCAGCCGTGGTCGAGGCCGTTTCTCGCCGGTCGCGAGTCGCTGCTTCGCTGCTTCGGCCCGGACCCGATCGGTCTGGTCTTCGGGAACAAGTTTGATGATGTCGCCTCGCGACGTGATCGCCAATTTTCGGAAGATCGCCGCCATCTGTGCGTCGATGGTTTTGCAAGAATTCCCTCTGCGAGTAGCAATCGCGGAGTTCGTCCACCCCGCCGCCGCTAATGTCGCCACCTGCTGCTCGGCGGCCGACAGCTCGTGCCAGTGTGAGAGACTGTCCCGCCTGGCGGGATGATTCATTGGAAGTCTGTCCACGGACAGCGTGCCCAATGCCAGCCGCTGCACCTCACTCAGTTCCGAACGCAGGAGGGAGCCCTGCCGCTGCGCGGTGGCGAATTTATCGCGCCCGAGCACCCCGCGGGCAACATCGATCGCCTTGCTAGTTTCATCGGCATAGGGCCCCAGATCGCCCTTATCGAACCCCAGCGCCGCTCGCAACGTCGCGGCCCCGCCGGCGAGTTGGGCGATTTCGGTGGCCAATGCACCGAGCTCAGTACGGTCGGTGCTTGCGGCCGTATTCGTAGCGCTGACTATTTGCGCCAACGACCACATTCGTATATGCACCGTCCACAATCCACCCCAGTGGTCGTGTGCCTGAAGGTGGTACAACAATGCGCTGCGCCCGAGGGCCAACGCCTCGATCGGATTACCGTGCTTGGTCAACGTGATTGCTCGCGCCATCTCTGCCCAAGCCTGTGCCCACTTGGCGCCGGACGCGGTAGCGCCATCGAGGTGGCGTCGGGTGATCCGCAGAGCCTGCTCCGCCGATCCTACGAACCCTGCAGCCCACGCCTCTACATCCGAGCTCCTGTCCTCACCGCCGTGGTCGCCTAGGACATGGAACTTTTCGCGGGCGCGGGCGAACGCCGTGAGCGCTCTCCGGTCTCGGCGGGCAATCGATAGTTCCGCGGCCCATAGGAATTCGACCGGAGCGGGCAGACCGTGGTCGACTTCCGGAGTCTCCCGCCAGTCGTGTCGGATTTGCGGGTCGGGGATCGAAGCGGTGACGCATTCTTCGAGGATGTGTGCGGCGTCGTTGTTCTTGCCTCTTAGCAGGTCCTGCCACCCGAGCATGGCCATGGCTTTGATCTGCAGGTCGGTGGGTTGTGGGGTCAGCGCGCGGGTCGCCTGGAGTGTGCGTTCGGTCCAGCGGCGCATTTCTCGAAATGAGCCTTTGACTATCGGCATGAAAATCAGGCTCGAGGAAATTTCCAAGCCGACCGTCGGCTCGCCGGAGGTCAGGCTTGTCTCGATCGCCCTGACAAGGTTGTCCCATGATGCGCGAACCCAGTCCAACAGTCCTTGCCCGGCGGGGCTGGACCGATCGAGCTGCGCCGCAACGATTCTCTCCCGATAGTATCGGCGATGACGCCGGGCAAACCTTTTGGATTCGTCCACCTCGCGGGTCGAATGTTCGTGCAGACGTTGCCCGGCGAACACTCGAACACTTTCCAACAGGGAGTACCGCACCGTGGTCGGCGTGATGTGGATGGTCACCAGTGACTGGTCGACCAAGCGCTCGAGCACACCTTCGACATCCTCGGTCGGCAGCCTTGCCGACGAGCTTCTACCGCTTGCCAGATCCTCCTCGTGTGAGGGGGCGTCCGCGCAGACGGCCTCGATAGCTTCTAAGTCGACGCCGACATCCGCAACAGAGTCGTCGTCGGGGTTGGTGTCGTACCCGGCAGCGAAGACCGACATCCGGTCGAGAAGCAATTGTTCTTGATCCAGGCACAGGTTATAGGACCAGGCGATGGCATCACCGACTCCGCGATGCCGCGGCTCTGCGCCGACCCGGGGCCCTTGCCATCGCAGTCGTTTGTCGGTGACCTCGCCACTGAGTTCTTGGATGATCATCGCCAGTGGCTGCCGTGACAACCGCGCCGCCGCCAACCGGATATACAGCGGATGGTTGTGCATATGACGGCAAATCAGGGTTGCCTTGGCGACGTCGTCGCTGTCGACTACAGGTCGACCGGTGAATGCTGCGCGTTGACGGAACAAGGCCAAAGCCTGCTGCTGTGACAGCGCGGGAACCGCCTCCACATGCTCGTCTACCCACCCCACTGCTTCCCGGCTGGTCGCGAGGATGGTCAACCCCGGTACCGCCTCCAGTAACTCCGCGATCACCTGACCAGCGCCTTCGAGCACATGCTCACAGTTGTCCATCACCAGCACCGATTGCAGAATTCGCCCCATCTCGTCGGTCACGGTCAACCTGTCGACCAGGGCTTCCCACCCGGACCGTCCCGAGAAGTCGGTATCGACCACCGCGTTGGCAGCTTCTTCCTCGACAGCGGCCGCGTCGGAGCCCTTGATCAGCCGTGCCAGCCGCACCCAGTAGACCGGTGTCCGCCGCGTCTTGCGGAATCGGCGGATGGCCTCGGTGGCGAGTCGTGTTTTTCCGATACCCCCGGGGCCGATCAAGGTGATCAGCCGCGTTGAGGACAGCAGCAACTCGATAACCCGGTCCAACTCCGGATCCCGGCCAACGAAACGATCCGTTGCCGCAGGTAAATCCCCCGTCCGCGCCCGGCGCTGCGCCGACATACTGCTAAAGCTTAGCCGCCCTATCCGCCATTCGCCGACAAATGCTCCGGCGAAATCCCGAGAGCCCGGAACTGCGCAAACGCCTAGGCTACATGCGGCCCGGCCGAGACCCTCGTTTCGTAGTTGCTGGATGTCAGACTCCTCAATGGCGCCCTGGCTACAGGTGAGTGGCGCCATATTCGGGGTCGCGATTGGTGAGGTCCGGCTCAGACGGAACGCCGCGGCGAAGCTGGCCGACTCCCGCATGCCTGCGTGCCGGGCCCTCACTGTGGCCGATGCGGCACTGGGCCGTACCGACCGTTTGCGGTATCCGCTTATTTTGGAGCGGGCGCATCGATCGTGGTGGGCCTATTCCGCTCCCATTTGCCCCGTGGGGGAGCTCCGGCGCGGATTGAGCCAACCGGACACAGCTTTCCAATCTGCCGAGGTCATTCGTGCGTACGACTTTTCCTTCAACCTGGCGCAGAGCATGTGCAGGCGACGATGGCGATCTATCGCCGAAAACAATACCCGCCCACATCGGAAACAATATACTAGGTTCATATCACCTCTTGATTCCGCCCTCTATCAGGCAGTCGATTTACTCTCGCCGAATGGGCGCCGACTCTTCCCGTGTCGAGGTCCACGTCGTTGTGAACTGCTCCGGCGCCGTTGCCGGCCAGCGAAGGTGGAGAACACCCTCACCTCGAGACGGACGAAAGAGATTCGGTTTCCGCGCGGGCCTAATTTAGGCGCAAACATCAACAGCACCAGCTTGTCTTCGTTGAACAAGCCTCCGGTTTGCGACTCTATTGCACCTTCGACTTGCACGTTTCGTACCAGTTTTCGCGCATTTCGTGCCAGTTTTCGGCAGCAGCAGACGTCCACTTCTCGTCCAGCTCCGCCACTCGCAATGCGGGTTTCTCTCTTTCGACTTCATTTTCGGCATGCGCAGCACGATCCACCAGTTCGATCCAGCGCTGAAAATCGGCGTTCAGCTCACCTTCGACCTTCGAGTCCATTTCCATCCTCGTTTCCCGATACTTTTTCGCTTCTTTGTGTACATCCTCGACCCTCCCGGAACACGCACTCAATCGACATGCCGTTGGACTCGACGTTCCCTGATTCCGCTCATCCCCGAAGGAAACTGGAGGCGCCGTGCTCGCATTTCTATCGCCATTTCTGCATACCCCTCACGCGCCTGACTCAGATGCAACCACGCCTGATGTCGCAGTTCAGCATCCGATGAATGCAAGACCGTCCACCATGCATCAGCGAAGGCCATGGCAAAGCGGCTTATGACATCGCCCAGCGAGTGTGTGTGCATACGCGCCCCTATCATCCGCGGCATATTGCCCGTTGCCCACGCATCTATCTCGCCCACAACTCGATCGATCTCCGCTCGCACTTTCTCGCAATCGCAGATCTTTTGCCTCGATACCGGGTCAACCTGGTGCGATATCAGTTCGGCATGCAAATCGCCGAGCTCTCGTGCCCAGCCGACAAGAGCAAGGCCGCTCTCCAGGCGACCCGAGACCGCCTGAAGCAACTGATCGGGCTCCAATAACGGCACCGTCCAGACCGGTGGCCCGGACGCATATCCGTTCAGATACATCGCACACCTCCTTGCCTCTACAGCTTGAAGCTCTAGGGGGGCGCCACACATCAGGAGGCTTCGAATCTGTTTGTAGCGAGTCTGTCGACCTATCTACCTATGGACGCGCGCAAGACGCGCCTCGAAGTCCTGACAAGTAGTAGCGGCAGAGATCGTGGCGATACTCTGCGAACAATCGGGCAGTCTCAGCCTGAGTCGCAGATCTTGTGCCGAGGTTTGTAGCTATTCAGGAAACCGGAATCACGAACTAATTCACAGACGGACGGCACACGACTCGGTTCCATCGCGATAGCGGGACCGGCGAATACTCACCCGTTCCGTTGTAGCGGGCCGCCACCACCAGCGTCCGCTCATCTGGCACACACGACGAAGTCTCCAGCGGACACCACAGTCGAACCGCGACGATTCACCCTCTCCCGCGCGGAATATCCCGAAGACGGCTGCGTTGGACCATCGTTCGCACTGCCGTCGGTGGGCGGAGTTTCGTCGCGGCGAATTGTGACCCCGCCCGGCCCGAAGGCCGAACGGGGTCTGTGTCCCTGACGAACGCGAGCGTTCCTGCTGCCTACTTCGCGGCGGCCACCGGCGGCTGGTTGATCGTGGCGAAGTACTGGATCGCAGCGCCGATCGCGACCGGCGCGGTCACCAGCAGCTGCCCGGCAACAGTGCCGAGAGCGCCGACAGCGATGGTGCCACCCAGGCAGCCGATCGCCGCGGCAGGGATGAACGCGCCGAACAGACCGACGATCGTCGCCGCCGCGACAGTCGCACCAGCGATACCGCCGAGCACACAACCGACCGCCGCGCCACCGATACCACCGACCAGAGTGCCGAGCGTGGCACCCATTGTGATCGTGGTGGTCATCCGCGACCAAGCGGCCTGCTCACGGTCGTACTCGTTCTTCCATGGCGCCTTGTCCTCGAACGGCAGCGCCACCGGTTTGTATACCGCATGCGCCATATCGAACTTCGGCGTCAACGTCGCCTTGCGATCAGCGACATCAGCGACGATTGGGAACTCGAAGTCATCGACCCGGAACGTCAACGGCAAACCCGCGAGCGCGGCACCGTTCGCGGCCCTGATCTTCAAGACCCCGTCCTCGACGATCATCGAACCAGCATTCGTCGTGACAATCGACTGGGTGTCGGTGGCATAGGCGGTGAAGTCGACCGCGCCTTCTGTATCGGGCTGTGCGCCGGCTGAGCCGGACGCGACCGAGACTGCGGCGGCGAGGCCTGCGGCCACCGTTACGATTTTCCTCATCATTGTTTCTTTCTTCTCCGGTTTTCAGGGGGAAGCGGCGACGACGAGCGCGCCGCACGCCGGCCGCTGACGCGGTCGGCAGGTCAAAAGTTGAGGGTTTCCGGCTCGGCGGCGGCGATGAGCTGGCCATCGCTGATTCGATCTGACGCCAGCAGAGTTCGGGTGAGTACTTACCTATGGCGTTGCGGACCGGCCCTGAAAAGACCGTCGCCATAGACCGATTCGAGATTGTCCAGGATCGCCGAGATCAGACCCGGCCTCACCGAACTCTCCAGTCGAGCGGCCCGAGTGGATAGTTGGTGCCCAATCTCATTGCGGTATCGATATCGGCGCTGCAGGCTATGCTGCGCGCCAGAAGGTCCATCTCATTGTTGACCAGTGCTGCGACCGTACGTGCGATGACGAGGCGCGGAACGTCATCGACGATGCTGACCGAGATTTCCGCTGCGCTACAACGAGTCTGCGTAATTCTTCCGCCTGCGCCGCCGCAGTGTGGGCGGTCGGGGACACAACCGCTGCGCTCGACCGCAATTCGATCATGGCCTCGCCATCCAACGAATCGGCCTCGAGCCACGTTCCCGCTTCCTCGGTCTCCTCGTGGCGCATTCGCCCTTTGGCTGCCTCGCACAGCAATCGTTTCCGCATCGCGTTGACCGACCTTCCCGCGCGGCCCGGTTCGGCGTCGACCAGCACTGCGTTATGTCCGGCGACCATCATTTGCGGGATCCCTGCGCCCGTCGTGCCGGCGCCGATCACGGCAACCGTCGCGCCGGCGTGGATGGCAGCCACTTTTCCCTCCTCTCTTGATCGTCGGGATTACATCTTCGCTAACTGTAAGACTTTTGATAGGATTGTCAATATGGTAAATCGAGGGGCGCGGGTGGCAGTGCTCGGCGCCGGAACCATGGGTGCCGGCATCGCCGTCACCGTCGCGAGGGCGGGGTATTCGGTACTACTCGCCGATGTAAGCCAGGAGAAAGCCGAGGCCGGGGTGCGGGCCGCGGACGTGTTCCTGTCCGAGAGTGTGCGGCGGGGCAAACTCGACTGGCCGCAATGGCAGGCGATATCGGCGCGCATCCAGCCGTGTGTGGAGACTGCCGCGATGCGGGACGCTGCGATAGTTATCGAGGCAATTCCGGAGGATCTCGATCTGAAGGCCCATACGCTGAGGACTGTCGAGGATGTGTGTGCCGATGATGTTCTGTTCCACACGAACACTTCGACATTGCCGGTCACTGCCATCGCTGGGCGGATGCGTAGACCCGGCAACGTCGTCGGCACTCATTACTGTAATCCCGCACCGCTGATGTCTTTAGTCGAGGTTGCACCCGCCCGGCAGACCAGTGCCGTGGCCCTCGAGCGTACGGAAGACTTTCTTCGCAGTCTCGGCAAGGAACCTATTGTTCTGAAGGACACGCCTGGATTGCTGACCAACTTTCTGCTCGTCCCGTTCGAAAACGATTGCGTTCGGGCGCTAGAAGCGGGATGGGGAACCGTTGAGGAAATCGACCTGGCGGTCACTGCCGGCGTCGGCTTTCCGATGGGGGCGTTCCGACTGCTGGACATCGTCGGACTGGACGTACACCGCGCAGTGTCGCTGAGCCTGTATCGGCAGTTGCGCGATCCGCGCTTCGCACCACCACCACTGATCGAACGCATGGTTGCCGCCGGCGAACTCGGGCGAAAGGCAGGGCGCGGCTTCTACCGTTATGGCGTAGGAGTTTCGGAATGACCACTGTGGGCATAATCGGTGCGGGAACGGTCGGCTCGTATTTCGCCGAGGCGTGCACGGCGGCTGGGATCGCTGTGATCGTGGCGGATCTCGATCACGATCGCGCCTCTTCCCTGGTTCGAAGCCTGCCGGCTCCCGAGCGTGCGTCGACCGTCGGATCGATCACGAATCTGGCCAGGTGCGATGTGCTGGTAGAGGCTGTGCCCGAGGTGCGCGCCGTGAAGATCGACGTCCTCACCCAACTCATCGCCTGCGGGGATGCTCTGTTGGTCACCTCCACATCGGCGTTCACTGTGACCGAATTGGGTGCCACGCTCGCCCAACCCGAACGACTGGTGGGAGTTCACGTCATGCCCGCGACGCCGCACGGGCATCTTGCTGAGATCGCGGCGGGCTCATGCAGCGGCGAGGCATATGTCGCGAAGGCGCGCATGTTGGCCACGAGTCTGGGATGGGCTCCGCTGAATGTGCGGGACCGTCCCGGGCGGCTGACCCGGCGGCTCGTCCTTCCGTTCTTCCATCAGGTCGTCCAAGCACTCGATGACGGGCTCGCCTCGGCTGCCGATATCGACCGCGTCGTCGTTCTGGGTTTGGGACATCGGCGCGGACCATTGGCCGTGCTCGACAGCACCGGACTGGACGACCAACTCGCCACTTCTGAGGCAACGTTCGATGCAGTCCACGACCCGGCAATTGCGCCCCCGCCGTTGCTCGCCCACCTGGTCGCGGCCGGCCAGTGTGGTGACAAGACTGGTGCCGGTTTCTATGTAAAGAAGCAACAGTGACCCATTCGGCATCCGCTGCGATGCTGAGCGCGGCGCTTTAGAGAACATTCGACACTCTTTCGCCAGGGTCCTCGCTGAGGCTGTGAGAACCGATGGTTTGAAAAACTCTTGAGGAAGTGGGTCGGCGGATGAGTGCTACCCCGCACACTGACGACCGGAGGTGTTGTCATCGGATCGAGGCCCGTATGTCAGCTGGGCGTGTTGTCAATGGCCATTTGTGGGTCGCCGCTGGTGGCCAGGGGTGAAGTCCCCACCCCCTTGTCGGGGGTGGGGTGGTTAGTTCAGGGGCGTTCACCTCGCTTGTCGCGGTGTTTCATGCGGTAGGAGTCGCCGTCGGTGATGATGACGGTGGCGTGGTGCAGGAGTCGGTCGAGGATGCTGGCGGCGGTGGTGTGTTCGGGTAGGAACCGGCCCCATTGCTCGAATGGCCAGTGTGACGCGATGGCCAGTGAGCGGCGTTCGTAGGCGGCCGCGACGAGCCGGAACAGCAGTTGGGTGCCGGTGTCGTCCAGGGGTGCGAACCCGATTTCGTCGAGTATCACCAGGTCCGCGCGTAGCAGGGTATCGATGATTTTGCCGACGGTGTTGTCAGCCAGTCCGCGGTAGAGGGTGTCGATCAGGTCGGAGGCGGTGAAGTAGCGGACTTTGTGCCCGGCGGCGATGGCGGTGTGGCCGAGTCCGATCAGGGTGTGGCTCTTGCCTGTGCCCGGTGGCCCGATCAGCGCGAGATTGTGTTGTGCGCGAACCCATTCCAGGCTCGACAGGTAGTCGAAGCTGGCCTGTGGGATGGACGAGGCGGCGACGTCGAAGCTGTCGAGGGTCTTGGTGACGGGGAACGCGGCGGCTCTGAGCCGGTTGCGGGCGTTGGAGGCGTCGCGGGCGGCCAACTCGGCCTCGATGAGGGTGCGTAGCACCTCTTCCGGGGTCCACCGCTGAGTCTTGGCGACCTGCAGAACTTCCGGTGCGGTGCGGCGGACCGCGGCCAGTTTCAACCGCCGCAGCCCAGCATCGAGATCGGCTGGCAGTTCCGGGATCGATTTCGGGGCAGCAGTTTTCGATCGAGTCGTGGTCATGAAGCGCTCCCGTCGCGGGTGATTTTGTAGGCGTCGAGGGAGCGGGTCGGTGCGGTGGGCAGGTCCAGCACCAGTGCGTCACCGGCCGGGCGGGGCTGCGGGGTGCCGGTGCCGGCGGCGAGGATGGAGCGGACGTCGGCGGCGCGGAAGCGGCCGAACGCCACCGCCCGCCGCAACGCTGCCACCAATACCGGCTCGCCGTGGGCGGCGCCGAGCGCGAGCAGAATCTCCAACTCCTGCCCCAGGCGGGTGTTGCCGATCGCGGCCGCGCCGACGAGAAACGCTTCGGCGTCTTCACCGAGCGCGCAGAACTGTTGCTCGGCAGTGGTTTTCGGACGCGGCCCGCGGCTGGGCGCCGGGCGGGGCCCGTCGTAGTGGTCATCGAGGATCGATGCTTCACCGGGTGCGACGAGTTCGTGCTCGGCCACGATCACCCCGGTGGCCGGTTCGAGCACCAGCAGGGCACCGACATCGATGATGATCGCGACTTTTTCGCCGATCAGCCGGGTCGGCACCGAGTAGCGGGCCGACCCGTAACGAACACACGAGAGCCGGTCGACGGTGCGGGTCACCGCTGGTGCGCCGATCTCGAGCCGCAGTGACGGCAACGGCCCCAACAACTCCCGCTCGAGGGCCAGGCGTTCGTCCGGGATCGCGCAGATCTCCGAATGCATCAGCGAGTTCACCTCCGCGCACCAGGTTTTCGCCGCTGCGTTGGCCTCGGCCAAGGTCACCGCCCGCCCGGTCATCGCGGCCTCGGTCAGCAGCGGGACCGCCAGATCCCGCTGGGCATAGCCGCATAAGTTCTCCACGATGCCTTTGGACTGCGGATCGTTGGCATGGCACCAATCTGGTGAGAATCCGTAATGTGTTGCGAACCGAACATATTCGGCGGTCGGGACGACCACGTTCGCGACGACCCCGCCCTTCAAGCAGCCCATCCGGTCGGCCAGCACCCTGGCGGGGATCCCGCCGATCGCGGCAAACGCTTCGGCGATCAAGGCCAGCGTCGTGGACTGCTTTTGATCGGCGGCGAACGCGGTGAACCGCCACCGCGAGAACGCCAGCACCGCGCAGAACAACTGCAACCCGGGCGCGACCTGCGCCCAGTCGATCACCAGATACTCACCCGGCGACCACACCGCGGGCCGACGACCCCGATGATTATCCTTGCGCCACAACGCTTTCTGTTCGGCAACCAGCCGACGGAAATTCCGCGGCGACCCCTCGTAACCGGCGGTCCGCGCCGCCGGGAGTAGTCGCTTGGCCGAGATCCGGCCCTTCGACTTCTCGACCCGCTCGGCGACCAGCTCGCGCACTGAATCGTAATTGCGGGGCCGCGGCGCCCGCTCCGGCGGCCGACCGCCGGACTCGACACGCTCGATGACCCGTTTCACAGTCTTGTGCGTAGTGCCGCACAACTCAGCGGCCCCACGATAGGTTCCGACCTCTCGATAGGCGGAAATGATATCCATTCGCTCCCTCGCAGACTTCAATGGAACTCCCTGGGTAGTGACGGATGACAGTTGGCGCTATCACCGTCACTGCCCAGGCCACGAGCTCCGGGCATGACACGACGAGCAAGGGAATGGGGACTTCTACCTGGCCGCCAGCGGCGACCTACCGGCGACCACCAGCGGGGACTCTGTCATGGCCACGGACACGTGTTATCTCGTCGCTGCGGGGAGTAAGGCCGTCCACACCCAGTTCAAGATTTCGGTTGACGTACCGGAGCGCATTGCGAACCCGCGCGAGCGGATGCTTGCCACGAGCCACCCGTCCTGCGGTTGGAGTGAGCGAATCTCGTGGTTGCTTGTGATGGTGTCGCCTTCATATACGGGTGCGACGTGGTCGCAGCGTTCCCAGGAGAGGACTGTCGCAATGTCGGGTAGGACACGCGTCGCCTGAGACAGCACGATCCCCACGGTATGGCCGCCGTACACCAAGCGGCGTCCGCCGCCTGTCCGTTCATCGTGATGAGCAGCGGCGACGTTGAGGGTGAGCCGCGCGAGTTCCGGTGCGCTCGTGACGACATCGCCTGCCTCAACACCGAGGACCGACCCAGGCGCCAATCTGGTTAGCCGCCCGGGTGCGACCATGTCCGATAGTTCGATACGCCATCGTTCGTACGGATGAAGCTGGACGCGGGTGTGCGTGGGCGATACATCCCGCAGGCCTTCGGTTCTGGCGGTTTCACTTCGGCGTGGGAGCATCGCGCACCGGTGGTACGACAAGACGAGGCTGTCTCTTTGGTCGACTGTGTCGATTCGAAGTAGCGCCATCCCGGTTGGTGCGCGATCTGGCTTAGGGGAGTTCGAATGCAGTCCGACCACTGTTGTGGTGGTCTTCAGGGTGTCCCCGATGCGTGGAACCATGTGAAACGACAGACCTCGGTAGAACAGGTTTGCCTTGACCTTCTGGGTGAAAAGCGTCGACTGGCCGATCGAGACATCCCAGACCAGTGCCGGGTGGGCGATTCGTGGGCCGCCTGTCACACGTCGAGCGAGTTCCTCGTCGAGCGCGAGGCGGAGACGGTCGCCAACTATGGCTTGGTGGTGTGCTGCGATTCCGTCGGTGATCGTCATCCCGATTGTCGGGCGCGATGTGTCGCCGATCCGGAGATCGTCGAAGGTCGGGCCGTCTGCGAATGTGAACTTGTCGGAGAGTGCGGAGTTGTCAGCAGGAGGTGTCACCGATTACACCTTTGCGTTCGAGCTCGCCGAGTTCACGATCGCCGAATCCCATGAGAGTGGTGAGTATCTCTCGATTGTGGGCACCGAGCTCCGGCGCCGGTTCGGCCGTCCGGGGCAAGTCGTTGAAGCGTATCGGTGATCCTGGTGCCAAATGTGTCGGGATTCCGGGCTGCGTCAGCATCGACAGCATGGGGTTGTTCCACACATCTGTTGACGCGGGATCGACGACTTCGTCGAATGAGCGGTACCTCGCCCACAACAATGAGGTCTGCTGCAATGCTGCTTCTGCATCGTGGGTGCTGTGGCTCTCGAACCACACCTGGAAGAGTCCGGCCAGTGCCTCACGGTATGCATACCTGTCGTCTTCTCTGGTGAAATCGACACCCAGCGACTTCTCGAGTGCGGTGACAACCTGCTTCTGTCCCGTTACGTCGAGGAGGTCGGCCCAATGGCGTTTGGTTAGTGCGACGACCATCAACTTGTGACCGTCGAGGGTGGTGAAGTCGCGTGCGAATCCACCGTAAAGGTGGTTGCCGATTCTGGGGCGGCCGGACTCGTTGATCTGGGCTTCGCTCAATAGGCCCAGGTTCCCCGCTGTGGCGAGTGCGACGTCTTCGAGCGCAATCCGCACATGTGCTCCCTGTCCTGTTGCTTGTCGGTTCAGGACGGCGGTCGTGATCGCCAGCGATGAGTAGATTCCGCAGGTCACGTCCCAGGCGGGGAGCACGTGGTTGATCGGATCTGAGAACCCATCCGGGCCGGTGACCATGGGGAATCCGACGGCGGCGTTGACTGTGTAGTCGACTGCGGCCTGCCCTTTCCAGTTTCCCTCGACACGAACGACGATGGCGTCCTCTCGGAGCGTGCGGAGCTCTTCGTAGCCGAGCCATGAGCGGCCGACCGCGTTTGTGAGCAGGATCCCAGAGGACGGCCCGTCGGTGCGCAACAGATTTCGGACGATTTCTCGGCCGGGTTCGGACTTCATGTCGATGGTGAGCGACTTCTTGCCTTTGTTGAGCCCGGACCAGTAAAGACTTCGTCCAGCGGCGGTGCGAGGCCAGCGATCTCTGTCCGGGCCCCCACCTATCGGATCGATGCGGATGACTTCGGCTCCGAGTTGAGCGAGGGTCATTCCGCCGAGGGGAGCGGCGACGAAACTCGATAACTCGATGACCCTCAGTCCCGCAAGCGGGCGATGGGTGTTCGCCTGGGTTTCAGACATCGGTGGCCTCCGGTCCCGAGCGGGTGGAGTGGATATCGTCGAGGATCTGTATTGCGATGGATGTTGTGCGTGCACCGAGGGTGCTCAGCAGGGTGAAGACATTCGCCACCTGTTGCGGCGTGGCACCGAGTTTCAGGGCGTTTCGCACATGTATTTCGATTCCGGGCCGGTAGAGGTGCGATGCCGTGGCATCGAATGCGACGTACACGAGTTCCTTCATTGCGGGGCTGAGATGATCTGTTGCCCAGGGATGCGCGGAGAAGTTCAGGTACGCCTCGAAGTAGTCCTCGTCGAGGCGCAGCAGCCCGTCCCACACGGCGTTCCAGTAGCCGCGTTTGTCGACGAAGGTCGCCTGAAGCTGTCGTTGCCTCGGCGACATCGGCGAGGCGTCGAGCGGTTCGATGGCGTCGAGGAGCGCCGGCAATCCCTCGGTGCATGCGTGCACGCCAAGCGCGCTGGTGAGCTCGATGACTTCGACGACTTGTGGTTCGGTGGCGCCGGCTTCCAGCGCCCGTGTGATGTGCAGACGAATACGCTGCGCATCCAAATCGGTCACCGCAGCCGCTGCGGCAAGGCAGATGAGGTGCTTCTCGGCAAGAGTGAGGGACGGGTTGGCCCAGGCGACGGCGTCCAGGGCGCGAAGTGCGGTCAGGTATTGGGGATCGCGCCGAAGAAGGCTCTGCTCGGCGAGTTCGCCGAGCGGAGCCATCGAGGGCGGCTCGGAATCAGGCACCGACCAGATCCTGTGTCGGCGACGGCGCGAGCCGGCGTTCACGGATCAGTGCCGCCGTGACTGCTGACAGCGCGGCCGCGAAGACGACGTACGCAGCGACCGACCACAGCGACCTTGTGCGGGAGAGCAATTCGGTGGCGACGATCGGGGCGAACGCGCTGCCGAGAACCTGGCCGAGGGTGAACCCGATCGACAGGCCGGTGTATCGGATCCGGGTGTCGAAGCAGGCCGCGAGCATGCTGCTCAACGCCGACCACGCTGCGCTGTAGGGAATGAACAGGATGAGGTATCCGACGATGGTCAACGCAATGTTGCCGGTTTGCAGTGTTGCGATGAAGACGGGGGCTGCAGCGATCATCCCCGCGGACCCGTACATAAAGACCTTACGGGAGCCGACCTTGTCGACGAGCTTGCCGAAGAGAAGGACGCCGATAATGACGGCGATCATCGCGAGGATGACGATGGCGAGCATGGTGTTGCGCGAGTAGCCCTGCTGCTTGGTGCCGTAAGTGAGGCTGTACACCGTGCCGACGTAGAACGTCACACCGACCGAGACACTGGTCAACGCCACCAGCAGGACACGCAAGGTGCTCGTGCGGAAGACCTCGACCACCGGCATCTCGGCAACCGCCCCGGAGTCGATTACCTGCTTGAACGACGGCGACTCCTCGATCTTCATCCGAATTGCCACGCCGAAGATTACAAGGACAATGCTGAGAATGAAGGGGACGCGCCACCCCCAGGTTTCGAAGGCATGAGGTGACAGCGCGGCGAGGGCGAAGAAGACTACGTTCGCGAGGATGAGGCCGAGAGGTGCACCGAGCTGGACCAGGCTCGCGCGTGATCCATGCTTGGCTTCCTCAGCGTGCTCGGTAGCCATGAGTACGGCGCCGCCGTACTCGCCGCCGAGTGCGAAACCCTGGATGAAGCGCAGCACGACCAGCAGGATCGGCGCGGCGACGCCGATGGCGGCGTGGGATGGGATGAGACCGATGAGCAGTGTTGTTCCGCCCATCGACATGAGCGTGAACACGAGCATGGATTTGCGCCCGATCCGGTCACCGTAGTGGCCTATCACGATGGCGCCGATCGGTCGCGCGATAAAAGCCACCGCGAAAGTCGACAGGGACAGCAAGGTGCCGGTCAGGGGGTCGACCGACGGGAAGAACACGGCGCTGAACACCAGCGCCGCCGCTGTTCCATAGATGAAGAAATCGTAGTACTCGATCGTGGTCCCTATCAGGCTGGCCAGCGCCACCCGTCGGGATTTGGTGGATGCGTCGGACATGGGTGTCTCCTTAGATTTGTGCTGACAGGTGCCGCGGACGAAGAGAGGGGCAATCCCGGCGTACGGAGGAACGGAGCCGCTGGCTGGCGCGATAGCGGGAGTCCCGGTACTCGTCGTGAAGCGAATCGAGTAGCGAGAGAACGTAACCCGGTGACCACCTGTCCGCCCACGCCAGGGGGCCGAGCGGGTAGTTGGTGCCGAGTTCCATGGCGGTGTTGATGTCAGCGGCCGAGGCGATTCCGAAATGGAGCGCTTCTGCCGCTTCGTTGATGATCATGCTGACCACGCGTGCAACGATCAGGCCAGGGGCGTCGCTCACGCGAATCGGATCGATTCCGGCTTCACGCAAGAGCGCAGTCACTGCGCTGGCGAGGTCGGTGGAATCCTCGGATCCCGAGTAAGCCAGGCAGGGAACGGCGTTCATGTCGAATGGACGGTCGAGCAGGACGACGGGAACCCCATCGATCGATGCCTCCTCCTGTGCGCTGATACCTCGGGTGATGCGGACCTTGCCGAACCCAGGCAGAGACAGGTATGAGTCCGGGCCGGGAAAGTGCTCAACTGTGATTCCGCCACGCAGGAGCAGCTGCTCGAGCTCGGCTGAGTCTCCGTGCAGCTCGATGACATCCGACGTAGCACCGGACGGTTCCGGTTCTGGCGACGAGGCAGTTATGGCGACTCCATCGTCATAGTCGTAGAACCCCGACCCGGTTTTGCGTCCGAGGCGGCCGGCCGCGACCAGTTCGCGCTGCAACAACGACGGCGTGAACCGGGGGTCGAAGTTGAAGGCGGTCCAGACGGTTCGGGTGACGGTCTCGTTCACGTCGTTGCCGACCAGATCCATGAGCTCGAACGGTCCCATGCGGAAGCCCCCGGCACCCCGCAGTAGGCGATCGATGACGTCGAAGGGAGCCGCGTTCTCTTCCGCGAGGCGGAGGGCTTCGCCGTAGAACGGTCTGGCGATGCGGTTGACGATGAAGCCGGGGGTTGATCGTGCCACCGTCGGCGTCTTTCCCCAAGACACCGCCAACTGCCGGATCTCGTCGACGAGCGCGGGATCGGTCTGCACGCCTGGAACAACCTCGACCAGCTGCATGACCGGCACCGGGTTGAAGAAATGCATCCCGATCACGCGGTCCGGCCGGGTCAGCCCTGCCGCGATGTCCGTGATCGAGAGCGAGGACGTGTTCGTCGCGATTCGGCACGACGGCCCGAAGTGATCAAGCGCCTCCTGGAGCACAGCATGTTTGATCGCCGGGTTCTCGACGACGGCTTCGATGACTACGGTGTTCGGCTCGGCGGAAAGGTCGCGGACAGACTGTGCGGTCAGCAGGCGTTCGGTTAGGTGCTGCAGCAGTTCGGGCGCTCGGCGGGTGAGCCGAGAACGAATGTTGGTTACTGCGGTGGCGAGTTGGTCCGGATCGAGGTCGACCAGGTCGACGTAATGCCCGGCCGTCAATGCCACCTGGGCGATCCCCTGCCCCATCGTGCCAGCGCCGATCGCGCAGATCCGCGGCGCGCTACTTGTCATTCGGAATCCTCCGGAGGAGCTTGAACTGTGTTCACGGTCACTTCTTGCGTAAACTGTAAGACATTTGTAGTCTCTGTCAAGTGACTGACAAAGAGAGTGTGGTGGCCGTTCTGGGAGCGGGCACGATGGGTCAGGGGATCGCGGTGACGCTTGCACGTGGAGGCTGCAATGTCCGGCTCGTGGACCGCGACAGCTCGCAGTTGGCGCGCGCCGCCGACATGGTTCGCGACTTCTTCGCCGAGAGCGTGCGGCGCGGAAAGATGACCGAGGCCGACTCGACATCGGCGCTGCGGCGAATCGAGCATGTCGCGAACCTCGCCGATATCGCCGGGGCCGAGTTCGTTGTCGAAGCGCTCCCGGAGAACCTGGCGCTCAAGACCGAAGTGCTGGCCCGCGTCGAGGAGATCTGTGCAGCCGACACGCGAATCCACACGAACACATCGACCCTTCTCATCGGGTCGATCGCTGACGGCCTTGCCCGACCCGAGAACCTCGTCGGCACCCACTACTGCAACCCCGCGCCGCTTATGCCGCTTGTCGAGGTCGCCCGAGGGCCGAAGACCAGCGACGACACCGTCGCCTCCGCGGCCGCTCTACTCGAGTCGGTCGGCAAGACGCCGGTGATACTCCGGGACAGTCCGGGGCTGATCACGAACTTCCTTGTGGTTGCCTTCGAGAACGACAGCATCAGGGCGCTGGAATCCGGGCTGGCCACGGTCGAGGAGATCGACCGCGCTGTCACCGCTGGCATGGGGTTTCCGATCGGGCCCTTCCGGCTGCTCGACCTCGTCGGTCTCGATGTGCACCTCGCTGTGACCAGCAGCTTGCGCAGGCAACTCGGCGACGATCGCTACCGGGCACCGGACACGGTGGTGCGGATGATCAACGAAGGACGTCTCGGTCGTAAGACCGGACGCGGCTTCTACACGTACTCGAAGGAGCAGGCATGACGCGTTATGGGATTGTCGGAGCGGGCAGTGTCGGCTCGACGGTAGCGGTAGGACTCACGCGCGGTGGCCACCGCGTGATCGTGATCGACGCGGCCGCAGACAAAGCCGGGCGTCTCGCTGACAACCAGCCCGCCATCAGCGTCGTCGACCGCGTCTCTGAACTCGGCGACTGCGAGGCAGTACTCGAGGCGATACCGGACGAGCTCGATAGCAAGATCAGCGTCCTGGGCCAGTTAGCGGAAAGTGGTGCCGCGGCAGTACTGACCGCGACGTCGTCGTTCACCGTGGCGCAGCTCGCCCGCGAGTCCGGACTCGGCGAGCGATTGGCGGGATTCCACTTCCTGCCCACTGCGGCCGGCAGCGGGCTCGTCGAGATATCCGGTGCTCCCTCGACCGGTACCGCAGCGATCGACGCGGCGATAGCGTTGAGCGACGCGCTCGGAACTCCGTGGATGCGGGTATCCGACGTTCCAGGACGGGTGACACGGCGGTTGCTCGTTCCGTTCGTCAACCAGGTGCTCGACGCCGCGGCGCGCGGTGTCGCGTCACCGCAGGACATAGACCGTGTCGTCTGTCTAGGACTGGGGCATGCCGTCGGCCCCCTGGCTGCGTTGCAACGCGCCGGCCTCGACGACCACAGACGGGTCGCTGACAACCTCCGTGGCCACTTCGGTGACCCAGCGTTCGAGGTGCCCGTCGACGTGACCGATCTCGAACAGATCATCCAGGCAATTTCGGACCTGACGGAGGAGCGAATCAAGTGAGTTACCAGGACATCACCATGGACGTGGGCGACGGCGTCGCCGTCGTGACGATCAATCGCCCTGATCGCGCCAACAAGCTGCGGTTCCAGACGGCGAGGGAACTGCTCGACGCCCTCCGGCGTGTCCGTGAGGATAGGGCGATCGACGTCGCGATCCTGACTGGAGCCGGAGACAAGTTCTTCTGTATCGGCGGCGAGCACGAACCGTTGGAGTCGCTCGATTACTCCAGTGTCATGCCCGTGATCGACCTGTACGAGTTCATCGACACCATGCCCAAACCTGTAATCGCCGCAGTCAACGGGTACGCCGTCGGCGGGGGCAACGTCCTGCAGGTGGTGTGCGACCTGTCGATCGCGGCGCCCCATGCGGTCTTCCGGCAGGTCGGACCGATGGTCGGAAGCTTCGACGCCGGATACGGGACGTGGTACCTCGAGGAGGCGATCGGGCGCCGTCGGGCCAAGGAGATGTGGTACCTGAACAAGAAGTACTCGGCGGACGAGGCACTGAACATGGGGCTGGTCAACGAGATCAGCTCCGGTGGGTCGGCGCTCGATCGAGCGCTCGAGGTCGCGGGTGATCTGCGTAAGCGCGGGCCGTTCGCCATCTCCGCGGTCAAGACCGCGTTTTCCGGTCGACACTCGGGTGTCGTGGGTCAGGCCAGAATGGCGCACGACCTGTTGCTGACCGCCTACCGCAGTACCGCGGAATGCCACGAGCTGGCCGACGCGTTCGAGGCGCGACGTGAGCCCGACCGGAGCAGGTTCAATCGATGACCGAGAACGACAGCGAACTGACGCACCTACTGCAGATGGTCCGCGAACTCGCGGCGAAGAAACCATATGCGGACGCCGACGCCGCATCGATGCTCGGCCCGCTCGACGACACCGGCCTGCTCGATCTTGCCGCGGACACATTCGAACTCGCGGGGGTCGACTCGCTCGACTGGGCGTCTCGAGTCATCCAGGAAGTGGGTCGAGAATCGGGCTCCGTCGCCTACTTCCTGGCCTCCCGGTATGTATCCCACCGTGCACAACTTCGTCGCGGAGTCGAGGTGTTCAAGCGCGAATCCGTTGCCGCAATTGCTCGCTCGGCCGACGGCGAGCTGCGATCGACGACTGCGCCGCTGGTGGTCACTCCAGCCGCTGGCGTTCTCCTAGAACCCACAGGCGCCGGCGTCCGTGCCGTTTCGACGACAGAGTTCGAAGTGGGCACCGACGCGCCGAAGCGCACCGGACTCGGCGGCGCGGCACTCGGTGGAATTCGTGCGGTCGACCGTCCCGATGACCGACTGTCGGACCCGGATGCGTCGGCAGCGTGCGCCGACTGGGACATCCTGGTTGCGTCGGCTGCTTTGGGAGTGGCCGATGCGGCCCTGTCCGTATCGGTCGACTATGCCCGGACGCGACGCCAGTTCGGCAGCGCCATCGGATCATTCGCCGGTCTCCGGGCCATTGTCGCGGAGATGGCAGACCAAATCGACTGTGCCCGTGGGCTATTGACGACAGCTGTCACTGCCGTTGCTGATCCATATGACCGTCGCGTCGCCGCGGCCGTGGTCGCGGCCCGTGCAGGCCGAGCGGCCGTCGGTGTCGCGCTTTCGGCGGTCCAGGTACACGGCGGGTACGGATACATCGACGAGTTCCCGGTCGCCGGCTACGTACGCGATGCTCTGAGCTTGCGAGCGCGTTGTTCGAGCACCCTGAACGCGCGGCGATTGGTCGCCGCTGAGCGCCTGGGTTCCGGCGACACACAAGCGAAGGAGAATCGATGACGACCGCTGAGATCGCCCGCAGAGCCCTCGAGCTTCCCGGGACGGTCCTCACTGCGAGCCTGATCGCCCAACGGTTCGAATCCGGCGCGTGGGCCGAGCGTTCCCTCGTTGCCTTCCTCGACGACGCGGTCGCCACGTTTCCCGACCGAATAGCGGCGATCACTGTCGACGAACGCGGCAATACTGTCCGCACGCTGACCTACGCGGAACTCGATGCACTGAGTCGGCAGGTGTCGGCCGGCCTGCTCGCGAACGGCGTAGGGCCCGACTCGGTGGTCACCGTGATGATGTCCAACTGCGCCGAGTTTCCGGCGGTGGTGTACGGCATCCTGCGGGTCGGCGCCACCTATTCGGGGATTCCGATCACCTACGGCTCGCACGAAATCGAGTTCATGACCAGGCGAGCCGGTTCCGACATGCTGATCGTGATGGGGTCACACGCCGGCCGCGACCTCGCCGGACTGGCCGCCACGACCCTCGCGGATCGCGATGAGGTAACTGTGGTCGTCGTCGACGGTCCCGATGGCCACCAGGGAATGCGGTTCGACGAGCTGATCGCACACGGACGCTACGACGGGCCCGCACACGTCGATCCCCTCGCGATCGCACAGTTGGCCTTCACATCGGGGACGACCGGCGAACCCAAAGCGGTGATGAACCTCCACGCCACCCTCGATGTGGTGGTACGTGGTTGGTCCGCACACGTGGGCCCGACAAACTACGGCGATCCGATGCGCAACCTCGTGATGTCACCGGTCGGGCATGCGACTGGGTTCCTGTGGGGCGTGCTACTCACCGTTCATCTCGGCGGCACTGCGGTCTACGTCGACCGGTGGTCACCGGCCGTCGGAGCCCGAGTGATCTCCGAACAGCAGATCACCTGCATGGTGGGGTCGCCGACATTCCTCATCGACCTGTTGCGGACCGCGAAGCTCACCGCCGCAGCTGCAGCGGAACTGAACCTTGTTGTCGTTGCGGGGGCGCCGATCCCGCGTCCGCTGATGCGGGAGGCGCGGGAGGCGTTGGACTGCGACGTGATCCCGGCATGGGGGATGACCGAATTCGGTATCGCGGTCTCCGGACGTCCAACTCTCGGCGGACGCAACGACGAGACCGACGGAATTCCCGTCGCGGCCTGTGAGATTCGGGTGTGCGACGACGCCCGATCCCCGCTGCCGGCAGGCGTGGAAGGCGAATTACAGATCAGAGGGGCCGGGCTGTTCGCCGGCTACTACGCTCGGCCGGACTTCACCAGGGATGCCTTCGCAACGGATGGCTGGTTCGTCACTGGTGACAGGGCTGTGGTCGACACAGACGGGTGCGTGACGATCACCGGCCGCACCAAGGACATCATCATTCGTGGTGGGGAGAACATTCCTGTTGCGGCGGTCGAGAGCTTGATCTTCCGCCATCCCTGCGTCACCGACGTCGCCGTCGTCGGCTACAGCGATGAGCGACTGGGCGAGCGCGCATGCGCATTCGTATCCCTCACCGCCGGAGCCCAACTCGACCTTGCGGACCTGTCGGTCTTCCTACTAGACGCCGGACTCTCCAAGCGCTACCTGCCCGAAAGGCTGATCGTCATCACCGACATGCCCAAGACGATGAGCGGAAAGATCCGCAAGGTCGAGCTGCGGGAACGACTTCGAAAGGATGGCGACCTTGCCTGACACATACGGTGCCGGTGTGGCGGGCAGATTCATGCGCAGCGAAGAGGCCACGAGCGCAGGACTGCCGCTGTCAGGGGTGCGAGTGGTCGACATCTCCTCCTCCTACGCCGCGCCGACCACGTCGATGTATTTGGCGGACATGGGCGCCGACGTCGTTAAGGTCGAACCGATCCGTGGTGACGACGCTCGGGGCTGGGGGCCTCCATTCCTCAACGGCGAAGCTGTTTGGTTCTTGTCGGTCAATCGCAACAAGCGAAGCATCTGCCTCGATATCACCACGCCGGCTGGCCACGCCACGCTGATGAAGCTGCTCGAGTCCGCAGATGTGTTCGTGGAGAACATGAGTCCGGCCAAGCTGGCCAAGCACGGTCTGGCGCTGGACACCCTCGCGCAGCGCTTTCCCTCGCTGGTGATCTGCGCGCTGTCCGGCTACGGGCTCGACGGGCCCGATTCGGCGCTTCCCGGTTACGACCTCATCGCGCAGGCACGGTCCGGACTGATGAGCGTGACCGGCCCCGCCGGCGGCGCACCACAGCGAGTCAGTACAGCACTGTCGGACGTCGCCGCCGGAACGATCGCAGCTTTCGCGGTATCCTCCACGTTGGTTCGGCAGCGAAGAACCGGCGTCGGGGAGATCATCGATGTCTCCCTGCTCGAATCGGATCTCGCCTTTTTGTCGCCGAGGATCGCGAGTTACCTTGCGGGCGAACCGGAACCGTACCCTAGTGGCGGAACCGACTCCGTCGTCGCCATCTACCAGTCGTTCGATACGGCTGATCGCCCGATCGTCGTCGCCGTCGGTAACGACCGGCATTGGTTGAATGCCTGCCAAGTTCTCGGTCTCGAGCATCTGTCGATGCAGTCCGACCTCGCTACGAATGCCGGGCGCCGGGACCGCCGGTTGGAGATCGTCGGACTGTTTCAGAATGCCCTCTCGACCGTCACGGCGGATTACGCCCTGACAATGCTGCAGTCCGTAGGTGTTCCGTGCTCCCGGATCCAACACCTTTCCGAGGTCGTAGCGGATCTGCAGGTGGTGGCCCGGCGTGGGATCGTCAAGCAGGACCACCCCATCGCGGGGCCTTTCGAGAGCGTTGCCAGTCCGTGGAAACTCGCCTCCGATCCGCACGCCCGCACGAATGCCACCCCGGCGCCGCTCAGGGGACAACACACCCGAGAGGTACTCGCCGAGCTGAATCTCGAGAACGAGCAGATCGACGAACTGATCAGAAAGGGAGCGGCATGGGCGCCGTGATACGCAGGCACGACGAGGGGCGCGTCAGAGTGCTGACGCTGGACCGGCCGGACAGCCTGAACGCACTCAATAGTCCGATGCTGATCGCGCTCGAGGATCACCTCGCCGGAATCCAGGCAGACGACGGCGTCGGATGCGTCGTCATCCGCGGTGCGGGTGACCGCGCGTTTTGCGCCGGTGCGGATCTCGATGAGATCCGCGGGCTGGACTATGAAGCGGCTCATCGCTTCCTGTCCCGGGGACACCGGGTAATGACCGCGATCGCCAACGCTGAGGTTCCCGTTGTCGCCGCCGTCGACGGGTGGGCACTCGGTGGCGGGTTCGAGCTGATGCTCGCCTGCCACATAGTCGTTGCCTCCGAGTCGAGCCGCTTCGGGCTGCCCGAGGCCAAGATCGGATGCATGCCCGGATTCGGTGGCACACAACGCCTCCTGCATGCGGCGGGTAGGCCGGTCGCGCTGCGGATAATGCTGTCCGGTGAGCCGATCGACGCACCGACAGCGTGGCAGGTCGGGTTGCTGTCCCAGCCGCCGGTGCCGTCAGCGGATCTGGCGGCGACTGTGCGGGCACTGAGTGAATCGATTGCATCCGGTAGCCGAACGGGAACGAAACGCATTCTCGACGCGGCCGGAGCGGCGGCCCGTCCGGCCGCGCTCGACTACGAAGCTGCCCTGGCAGCGACATCGATCGCGTCGGCCGACGGCCAGGAAGGAATCACCGCGTTCGCTGAGCGCAGGCCACCGACTTTCACGAGAGGAAGCTCGTCATGATGCTGCAGGAGTCGGATGAACTTGCGGCCGTCCGTAGTGTGATCGCGCGGATTATCGCTCCCGATGCCGAACGGGTCGATCGGACATCGGCCTTCCCCGATGCGGCCATTCGCGCGCTCGGGGAGGCTGGCGCCGGTGGACTGCTCATGCCCGTCGAGTACGGTGGTCAGGCCCGACCGACCCGCGAATACGCGGAGGCGGTGGAACTCATTTCAGCTGCCTGTGGCGCCACCGCGACGGTGTACATGACACAGATGCACTGCGCCCACCCCATCAATCTCACAGGCACGGCTCAGCAGGCTGAGAAGTGGATTCCGGCGTTGTGTTCGGGGGCGGCGATCGGGGCGATCGCCCTGACGGAATCGGAGGCGGGTTCCGATGTGGCGGCCATGCGCACAGCCGCTGTTCGGCACGGCGATCACTACATCATCAACGGAAGTAAGATTTTCATCTCGAATGGTGATGTGGCCGATGTGATCGTCCTGTTCGCCACGGTCGATCCGGCGCTCGGCAAGGACGGCATCACCGCTTTCCTGGTGGCCACCGAGAACCTCCCAGGGTTCGATGCCGGTCGCCCGATGAAGAAGCTCGGCCAGAAGGGTGCGTCAACCGTCGAGCTCACGTTCACTGACTGCGAAATATCCGCCGAGTGGCGTCTGGGAGAAGAGGGCGCCGGATATCCGCTGCTGCTCCGGTCGGTCCTCAACTCCCGGATCAGCGCCTCCGCCCAGGGCGTCGGTTTTGCGCAAGGCGCCTTCGACGCAACAGTCCGGCATCTCATGGGTGACGGACTGCTCTCGGCTCAGCGCCGGGACGCGCAAGACCTTCAGTTCGACCTTGCGCGCATCCGATCGGAGATCGCCGCGGGTCGCGCGCTCGTGCGTGCTGTGTGCGACCTCGTCGACGCAGGGGCGCCGCCTGCCGCCGTAGAGGTGTCGGTGGCCAAGTTGCACTGCACGGCGCTCGGCGTGCGGGTGGCGGCCGAATGTGTCGCGCTTCTCGGCGATGACGGTGACCGCTGTGACCTCGGTGCGGAGCGACGGCTGCGGGACGCCAAGATCACCGAGATCTACGACGGCACGAATCAGGTTCAGAGCATGCTCATCGCCCGCGAGATCCGCATCGATGCGGCCGCAGTCCAGTGATCAAGGAGAGTTCGATGCAGATTGATGTGCGTGGCAAGGTTGCGCTGGTCACGGGAAGCTCCTCGGGTATCGGCGTTGGATGTGCCCATGTGCTGAGTAGTGCTGGTGCCCGGGTGATCATCACCGGCCGCCGACGTGACCAACTCGAGCAGGTGGCCGCCAGTGTTGCCGAACTGGGGTATGAAACTCCCGCGGTCGTCGCCGCTGACGTGTCGAGCGGACACGGGGTCTCGCGCCTGCTTGATTCGGTCGCGGCGTTGGGCGAGCGCGTCGACATTCTCGTCAACAATGCCGGTGGGTCACGGCCCACTCCGCTGGATGCGGGAGACGAGTTCTGGGACGAAGCCCTCGGATTGAACTTCACGGCGGCGCGGAGGCTGACCGGGGCGCTGCTGCCCGCGATGCAGGACGCCGGCTGGGGGCGTGTGATCAACGTCAGCGGCTCTATGGAGCCCCGCTCGCTCAACGCGGCGTCTGCTGCGAAGGCAGCGCTCCACGTCTGGTCCAAGGGTCTGTCGTGCGATGTCGCCGGCGACGGTATCACCGTCAATTGCATTGCACCGGGCAGGATTACGAGCGAGCAGACGATGAACAGGCTGCATCCGGACCCTGCGGCACGGGATGAGTTCATCCGCCGGAACATTCCGGTGGGCCGCTTCGGAGAGCCCGATGAAATCGGTCATGCGGTGGCCTTTCTCGCCTCACCGCTGGCGGACTACATCACCGGCGCGGTGCTTCCTGTGGACGGCGGCATGCACTACTTCGCCCACTAGCACGATGGCAACCACCCAGCCGGCGACAGGGCTGCGATCGTGCCTGTTCGTCCCCGCGTCGAATGAACGCCTCCTGGCCTCCGCGCGCACGGCCCCGGCCGACATGATCATCATCGACTTGGAGGATTCGGTGATTCCGCAGGAGAAGAAGACTGCCCGACAGTGTGCAGTCGACGCTATCTCCTCGGGCGGTTGGTCGAGCCCGCGCCTGAGTGTGCGCGTGAACGCTTGGGAATCGCCGTGGCTTCTTACCGATGTCGCCGAACTCGTTCGTGGGTGCCGTGCGAACATCGACTCGATCATGCTGCCGAAGACCCGGTCGGCGGTCGACGTGATCTGTCTCGATCGGATCCTCGGCCAACTCGAATGCGAGGGCAGCCTCGTGCCGGGCGGCATTCGCATCGACGCGCTGATCGAGGATGCAGCGGGGTTCGCTCAGCTCGATTCCATCGCCTCCGCTGGGCAGCGCCTGCGCTGCTTGTGTTTTGGTGCGGTCGATCACCGTGCATCGATGGGATTCCGGGCCGGTGCCGCAGGGGATCTTCAGCAATCGGCGCGACTGGCGATCGTCGGCGCTGCGCGGGCGAACGACAAGCTTGCCGTTGACGGACCCTTCACTCAGGTCCGCGATGCGGAGCCGTTTCGCGTGGACATGATGCGGTGTGCCAGTGAGGGATTCGACGGACGCCTGCTCCTGCATCCCGCGCAGATAGAGATCGCCCACGCCGAATTTGTACCTACCGCAGAAGAAACGACACTGGCCACACGCATCGTCTCCGCACTCGATCACTCGGCTTTGATGGGGAGCGGCGTTGCCGTCCTCGACGGGGTGATGGTGGACGAGGCCACACAGAAATGGGCGCAGCGGATCATCGCCAGGATCGAGCCCACCACACGCGTGAATGGTGAGGCTCCCATGAAAGGAACCCCATGAGTCGACTTGTGACCACAGACGGCCTCACCGAGGACCAGCGTCAGGTACTCGAAGTCGTGCGGAAGTTCGTGGACAAGCAGATCCTTCCGGTTGCCACCGAACTCGAACACCGCGACGAATACCCCACGGCCATCGTCGACGGTCTGAAAGAACTCGGCGTATTCGGGCTGATGATCCCAGAGGAGTACGGGGGAGTCGGTGAGTCGCTGCTGACCTATGCGTTGGTGGTTGAGGAGATCGCCCGAGGCTGGATGAGCGTGTCCGGTGTGATCAACACTCACTTCATTGTCGCCTACATGCTGATGCGGCACGGAACCGAGGAGCAGAAGCGCAGGTACCTGCCGCGGATGGCGACGGGAGAGGTACGCGGTGCGTTCAGCATGAGCGAACCTGCGCTCGGCTCGGATGTCGCGGCGATCACGACGAAGGCGACCAGGCACGACGACGGTTCGTACTCGATCACCGGCCAGAAGATGTGGCTGACCAACGGCGCATCCTCGAATCTCGTTGCGGTACTGACCAAGACCGATGAGGGGGCCGAGTCGGTCTACCGGAACATGACGACCTTCCTCGTCGAGAAGGTGCCCGGGTTCGGCGAGACAGCCGAGGGCGTCACGATCCCCGGCAAGATCGACAAGATGGGCTACAGGGGCATCGACACCACGGAGATGGTTTTCGACGAGCATCGTTCGTCGAGCGATCAGATCCTCGGTGGAGTCCCCGGCAAGGGCTTCTACCAGATGATGGACGGGGTCGAGGTCGGCCGGGTCAACGTAGGTGCCCGCGCGGTGGGCATCGCGAATCGAGCGTTCGAACTTGCCATTGCCTACGCCCAGCAGCGGGAGACGTTCGGTAAGCCGATTGCCCAGCACCAGGCGATCCTGTTTCGCTTGGCAGAGATGGCCACCAAGATCGAGGCGGCCCATTCGATGGTCGTTCGCGCGGCTCGCCTGAAGGATTCCGGGAAACGCAACGATGTCGAGGCAGGGATGGCCAAGATGCTGGCATCCGAGTACTGCAACGAGGTCGTCGAGAGTGCGTTCCGGATCCATGGTGGATATGGCTACTCGAAGGAGTACGAGATCGAGCGCCTCTACCGCGAGGCAGCCTTCATGCTCATAGGCGAGGGTACGTCCGACATCCAGAAGCTGATCATCGGTCGGAGTTTGCTGAAGGAATACCAGCTCTGAACGATGAGGTCGGGGGTCATACGCACACCGTGGCCCTCGACCGGTTTCCGAACTGGTAACAGTCAGGCAATTCATCGACTGTTAAGCTTGCATCAAGGGTTACAGCGCGTGAGGGGATGGATCAATGACAGGGCCAGAGGCTGGGCCGTTCGTTGCGCAGCAGGTGCTTCGGCCACGTGAACAGGTACAGAAGCAGATCACGGACGCTATTTTGGACGGACGGTTCGCGCAGGGAGAGAAGTTGCCGTCGGAGAACGCGCTGGCCGACATGTTCGGTGTCAGCCGGCCGACCGTCCGAGAGGCACTCGGATCACTGGTGGCTGCCGGACTGGTTCGCAAGATCCCCGGCGTCAGCGGCGGGTCCTTCGTCCGTGAGGTCGACAGCAAGGCGCTGGGTCGGATGCTCCAGGACTCCATGCTGCACGTGCTGCGGCTCGGATCTCTCAACATCGAGGAAGTGAGCGAGGCCAGAGAGATCGTCGAGGTTCCCTGCGCCCGCCTCGCGGCGCGCAACCGCACCGACGAGCAGGTCGCTGCCGCACGTGCGGTCATCTCGCGGCAGAAAACAATCGACCTGTTCGACCCTCAGGTCTCGGTACTGGACCAGGAGTTCCACCGCATCATCGCAGAGTCGACAGAGAACCGTCTACTTGTGGCCTTCGTGCAGGCACTACATGCGTGCACCGCGCCGGTCAGCTACCTCGAACTGACGCCGGAGGTGGGTCACGAGACGATCCGTCAGCACACGAGGATCATCAAGGCGGTCGAGGCCCGTGACGAACAAGCGGCCGCTGAGGCGATGCACGAACACCTGACGTACGTCCGTCGGCGGAGCCGCGACTACCCCGAGACCAAATCCTGAGGCCCAACAGGGCAACGATTCGGGGAGGTTTCCACTACCGGAGCCCTCCTCGAATCGCCTCTTCATCGAAGCCACCCGTAGCGATGACGTGCCGACGCGACCCGGGTGTGGTCGACGCGTAGGCCGTCCCACCGCTTGGCCGCGAACCAGACCCGCATTTCCGGAGCGCCGGTCAGGAAGGCCGGGACAAGCGATCGATGCACTGGTCGCGGAGTTTGGCGATGGTCGAATTGCCGAGGGCGCGGGCGGCGGGGGAGCCGAGCAGGCGGATCAGGCGGGTGTGGAATTCTCTGGTGGTGAGGCCGAACCGGACGTAAGCCTCTTCGTCGTTGCCGCCGTACGGGGCCCATTCGGTGGCGAATTCCAGGATGTCGATCTCGTGCGGGCTCATCTGAATCCCTGCGGAGTCGGCGATTTCGCGGGCCTTGTGCACCAGGGCGTCGATTCGCGTGACGGTTGGGTTCCTGCGGGTACACATACAATTGCTCTTTGGTCGCCATTCACATCCGCTCGAACACGGCGGCTAGACCCTGGCCGCCGCCGATGCACATCGTCTCGATCCCGTAGCGCGCCTGCCGACGCTGCATCTCCCGCAGCAGATTCGCCATGATGCGTCCTCCTGTCGCACCGATCGGATGCCCGAGCGAGATACCTGAACCGTTCACGTTGACCCTGTCGAGGTCAGCTTCCGTGAACTTCCATTCGCGGAAGCACGCCAACACCTGGGCCGCGAAGGCCTCGTTCAGTTCGATGAGGTCGATATCGGACCACTGCAGCCCTGCGCGCACGAGCGCCGCATGTGTCGCGGGGACGGGGCCGATGCCCATTCGTGACGGCTCCACCCCGGCCAGCGACCAGCTGACCAGCCTGCCGTAGGGGCGCAGGCCGAGGGCATCGGCCCGCTCTGGTGTCGTTACGATCGCCACTGCGGCCGCATCGTTCTGGCCGCTCGAATTGCCCGCTGTGACAGTCGCTTCGGGGTCGACAGACGCGAGCAGGGGAGTCAATGCGGCCAGCTTGTCCATGGAGACGTCCGGCCGTGGATGCTCGTCGCGGACGATCACCCGCTCTGGGGTCTTCCGCGTGGCGGGGAGGATGACCGGGATGATCTCGTCGTTGAACAGCCCCTGGTCTATCGCTCCCACCGCGCGGCGGTGCGAGCGCAGCGCCCACTCATCCTGCTCGGTGCGGCTGATTCCATGGTCACGCCGGAGATTCTCTGCGGTTTCTATCATTCCGCCCGGTACCGGGAATCGCTTACCCCCAGAGTTCGTGCGAGGCTCGGCGAGCCTATCCTTCACGACAGGAGTTCCGCCTTGATTCCACCGAGCGTCCGCCAGATACAGCTCGGTCTGGCTCATACTCTCAGCGCCGCCGGCGAGGACTAAGTCCGACCCGCCGCTCGCGACCTGCATGCAGGCATAGATCACCGCCTGCAGCCCTGATCCGCACCGGCGGTCGACCTGAAGCCCTGGGACCGTGATGTCCAGCCCGGCATCCAACGCGGCAATCCGACCGAGTGCAGCTGCTTCGCCATTCGGGTAGCCCTGCCCGAAGATCAGATCGTCGACATCGGCGGAAGCGATGCCCGTCCGGTTGACGAGGCCTCTGATGACAGTGGATGCAAGCTCAGCCACCGGAACGTCCTTGAAGGCGCCGCCGTAGCGGCCGACCGGTGTCCTGACGGGCTCGCAGATGACTGCGTCGCGCATGAAAGATCTCCTAAACGCTGGATTCGCCGCCATCGACGGCGATGGTCTGGCCGGTGAGGAAGGTCGGGGCGTCCAGCGCCAGATACCGGACTACGTTGGCGACTTCCTCGGGCTCGCCCATTCGATGGGCAGGGATGCGGCGAAGCACCTTCTTCATAGCTTCGGCGTTTCCACGCAACTCGGCATTGATGTCGGTGGCGATGTAGCCAGGTGCGACCGCGTTGATCTGTGCGCCGAACCGTGCCCATTCGGCGGCAGCCGCGCGCGTGAAGTTGATCACCGCCCCTTTAGAAGCGCAGTAGGACGTGTATCCCGGTCGGCCGACGAGGCCGAACACGGAGGCAACATTCACCGCCCGCCCGGAACCGACCGACGCGAAATGTCTTGCCGCAGCACGTGAACAGTGGAACATGCCGCGGACATTGATGTCGAAGATGCGTTGCCAGTCCGCATCGGTCAGATCGACGAGATTCCGCTGCAACGCGACACCGGCGTTGTTGATCAGAATGTCGAGTCGACCGAGTTCGTTCAGGCATGTCGCGAAGAGGCGGTCAACGGAGGACTCGTCCGAGATATCGGTAACGCAGGCAAGAGATTTCACCCCGAGTGCGCTGATCTCTTCCGTCAGGGACCGGAGTTCGTCGGCGCTGCGCGCCGCAAGAACGGTCTGTACCCCCGACTCGGCGAGAGCGAGCGCCATGGCTCTGCCTAATCCGCGGCTGGCACCAGTGACGATGGCGACTGAAGGCGACATGTCCACATGTTGTCTGACAATTACCACAATGTCAATATTGAAGTGTAATGCTTTGAACCTGGCCTGACGCCGAGGCTGAGCGCGATACTGCAGCCGGAACCAACGCCTCGCAGTCCTCGAACACGTCCAGCCGCGGAGCGGGGGCCCAGGATCTACCCAGCGCCAACAGCTTTCGGTCGTGTGCCACGCGCAGCGCCATGATCAGATCAGGAGCCGGGTCGACGAAGTGCCGGTAGGTTCCTGCGCATCTGGAGCAGCGACGGTTGGAATATGACAATGCCGAGAATCAGCGCAACGATTCGGCGGTCCTGACCGGCGCGCCGAGTGAACCGCCCCGACTTTCTTGCCGCTTCCTTCTTTGTGGAGGATGTGGCCCATGCCCAAGCGTTATCCGATCGAGCAGCGTGAGCGTGCGGTGAAGATGGTGATGGACCGACTCGGCGGGTATCCGTCGGCGTATGCCGCCTGCCAGGCCCTCGCACCGAAACTCGGCGTTCACGCCGAGACGCTGCGTGTCTGGGTGAAGCAGGCCCAGATCGACACCGGCAAAGCTCCCGGGGCGACAACGGCGGAGCAGGCACGGATCAAGGAACTCGAACGAGAAGTGCGAGATCTGAAGGAAGCCAACGAGATTCTGAAAGCGGCTTCGATTTTCTTCGCGTCAATGTCAAGATCGTAAGTGCCCGGTGGGGTTCGCTCCTTTCTTCGCTGCCCCGGCTGTGAACACTGGTGGCCTGTCGCGATGTGCGGCCCCACCGGGCCCGACCGGTGGAGTTCGTGGCTTGATAGGAGCGCGCCGCAACCGCCCAATTGACGCGTGCCCTGCTACTTGTTGCCTCTCTGGTTTACGCAGCGTGCTCGACGCCGCAGGTGCCTGCGCGCCGACGGGGGATCTTTTTCCGGTGGTGCTGTCGAGAACACTCGTTACCTGGTGCGGCCGTACAGGCAAATATCAGCTCGCGCCGTGATCAGTTGGGATATTTGCTGCCGTCTGCGCAGCTCGGTGGGTCAATACTGGCCGGAATTGCGTGTAAGCGGAGACAGCGGACGGCTGCGCCCATAGCATTGCCTTCGGGTGCGACTGGTAGTGCCAACGAAGGCTCAAGCCCGGCTGTCCTACGGACAGGCAATATTCAGCCTTTCCAGGAACTATCCAAACCTTACTCTTCGGCCATCCTGGCGAAAGCCTTCAAGGGATGTGTCGGTCTGTGTGACAAAGTGTACGTCGGCGGCAATTTTGGCGATTGTGTACGGTGAAAGTTTGAACAAGAGTCTCGTTAAAAAGAATCATAATGGGCATTGGTCCAACACCGTCGAGAGCTTGAATCTGCGTGGGCTCCTGTTCGCTGGCATGACGGTCTTCATCGCCTACTTCGCAATCCGCCAATCCAGTCAAGGTCTGCCCTGGTTCTTTGTTCTGAACCCATATCTCAGCGCTGCAGCGTTCGCTATCGTCGTATGCAGAGTCCATCTTATGAGTTCAATCGAACCGGATATGGCCGAGTGGTGGGACTATACCATCGAGAACTCTCCTAAGATGCACAGAATCGCGGACTACGCGCTTGAGGGTCCTTGGTTATTCCTGCTAACGGCACTACCCTTCAGTTGTATCTCAATTACAACAATGGGGCTTACTTTTGGGCTCTGGTGTGGCCTTGAGGCGATTTATCTGCATATCGGTAGAGTTGCATTGAGCCTCGGTGATGAACAGGCCCCTGGGTGGATCGAGTCAAAGCGTCATGTTGATCGATGCTATCAAGTGCGGATACAGCACGAAATCGCCGTGGCGATACTTGTTATCATCGCTGGCTCGCTCGCTATTGTTGTGCAGAGATCTCACGGCAATCTGATCGCCGAGGTCCTATGTTGGGTGGTACTGTTGTCGGTGCTCCTTATCGAGACGTTTGTCGAGGCTGCGAGAAATCCTTGGCACAACGATTCGCTACCGCTCCCCGACTTACCGACACATGGTTGATCTAGTTGCCCTTAGCAAAGCCATGCACCAACTGCTGGATGGAGGTGTGCGACAAGGTCGGGCGGGTGCTGAAATCACACAGTTAGTTGTGGAATGCTGCGGACCTCGTCGAGAACATCGGCGAGTTCGTTTGCCGCGCTTGCGGTATCGGTGGGCGCGGCACCGATGTCCCTCATGAACGCGTCCGTGCTGGTTAGAGGTGATATCGAGCTTGCCAATATCTTGCCAAGACGGGCCGATACGACGCGGACCAGGCAATACGAACTGGACGGTGAAAAGCCTTCGACCTGGACGGGAAAGCGGCAGCCGGACACCACAGGATGAAATGCGGTTCCCTGGGGGTCAGGTGGTCGCAGGTTCAAATCCTGTCAGCCCGACAGTGCAGAACCCCTTCCGACCTCGGTCGGAAGGGGTTTTATTGTGAATCCCACTGGTGAGATTCGAGGCTACTCCACAGAAACGTCACACTTTGGCCTCCTTACCGGCCGGTGGCCCATCGTTCGAGCACGTCCCGGTGTCGGGCGCGGTCTGCGGGATGTCGATGTAGTGCTTCTTGGCCACCGCCTCGGTGTTGCCCAGTTGGCGGACCGCCCGCCCGGGGTCGCCGTAAACCCGGTCGACCTCGGTTCCCGCGCCTCGGCGGAAGGTTCGCGGAGTCACCCACGAGAACTCGGTGCCACGGGCCGCTCGCCAGACCCTGCCGAAATTGGTCGGGCTTCGCGGTGTCTCCACGCGCGATGGGAACAGCAGCCCCATCGGATTGGGCCTACCGGATGCCTTCAGCTCGGTGATCGTCTCGTTGACCGCTTCGACGGAGTGCGGGGGCAGCAGGATGCGGCGCCAACTGTTGTCGGTCTTCGGTACCGGCTTGCGCTCCCATCCGCCGCGGCCTTCACCGCGCACTTCGATCAGTGTGCCGGTGACATCGAGGTATGGATCGCCCACCTGCACGTCGATCTCGTCCAGCAGTAGTGCGAATGTTTCGTGCGGACGCATCCCGGTGCCGGTGATGACGTCGATGACCCACACCAGCGTCCAGTCTCGCTTCGGCCCCGACCTGTGGGCAGGGGTGCCTGGGATCGCTTCACCGCGAGCCCAGGTGCGAACCTGCGCCCTGAAGGCGGGCAAGGCCTGCTGGTCCTTGACCTTGCCGCGGGCCTGATTCTTGCGCCTGGTGAAAGAGGCAACCCCATCGCGATGGGGTTCGTGTCGAGTGCGCCGTGCCTGACCGCGATGGCCATCATCGCTTTCAGGATGATCTTGTGCTGCTTGGCTTTTCGGCGTAGCTTCAGCGCGATGAGCCGTTTGAGGTGTCGATCCAGTTCACCCGCTGTGGCTTGCCAGACTTGCAAATGACCAACAGAATTCTCGATCTTGATCGTGTTGGGCTTCGCCCGCTTGTCGGTCGACACATAGATCTCACGGCGATAGTCCTCGATATTCCCTTCGGTGTAGGAGTCGTCACTGCTGAGTTCTGCAAGAAGTTCAGCCGCCAGGTCGATCAGTTTGGTATTGCGCGTAATTCGCGTGCTGCCAAGGACATCTTGGTAATCCCGCATCGCCTCGGCAAGCTTGTTGCGAGCGTCGTCGGCGCTTTCGCCGAACCTGGCTATCTGCTTTGCTCCAACTGTGCCGTAGTAGCGCACCGTGGTGCGCCACGTACCGTTCTTCTGTTTTTTTTGGGGGCGCTGGGTTTGCCGAAGGTGCCAATCGGTTTGGGTAGCCTGTTCATCGAGCTATGGCCTTGGTCTTAGCTTTCCCGGTCGCTTCCACCTTCCGCAGGGCGCCGTCGAGGTCGCGAAGCCTGGTCTTCGCTACGTGTCGGATCGGTTTCCGACTGCATCCCGAACGACAGTGACTGCGATCTTCCCGTGCCGTCCGGGCTTGATTCGTTCGCGTGGCATCAGGCGTCCTTGCCGTCCGCGCGCGCAACAGCGCGATTATTCATTTGTACTCCCGTAGATATCAATTTCGGGTGCTAGCCCGTCTTGTGCATTCCAATTCTACTGGGACACAGGGTTTTATGGAGAATACACCGCAAGGATGCGGGGCACCGTCTGCTTTTCGGCCGGGTCGTTAGCCTCGATTTTCGGCGGGCCCCGCTCGGCACGACCAAGTGCCATGTCACCGGCAATGGCCCCGACCCGGAATAGCTCGCCGAACCGCTCATTCAAACGCCCGCGCGGCGGCAATTGAGGATGTTCGGATGCGGGACGTCTTAGGCTCGCGACGTGCATCTGGAACTGATCACGATTGTTGTCACCGAGTACGACCCAGCGATTGACTTCTTCGTCGGGGCTTTGGGTTTCGATCTGGTCGAGGACTCGCTCGCGCTGACCAACGACGGTCGTCCGAAGCGGTGGGTCGTCGTTCGCCCGCCGGCAGCGTCCACCGGGATCTTGTTGGCTCGGGCCGATGGCGATCGACAGCTTCCGGCGATCGGGAATCAGGTGGCCGGTCGTGTCGGGTTCTTCCTTCGTGTCGACGACTTCGATGCGGCGTATCGGCGAATGACCTCGGCGGGAGTGGAATTCGTCAGTGATCCCCGCAGCGAGCCATACGGGCGGGTTGTTGTCTTCCTGGACATATCCAGGAACCGGTGGGACCTGCTCGGCCCAGCGTCTCCGTAATCCCGACTATCGCCTGCCCGTCGAAGCCATGGACTCGATGGCGGCCAGTGCAAATGGTCGCTTCAATCAGCGCGATCAGCGGCATTTCCGTGCTTTCGGGCGGTCCCGGATGTCGATCCGATGTGCTCGGTGCCGAGGGCCACCTCGCCGCGCGGCAAGGATGGTCGCCAGTGGTAGCAAGTCCGGTGATCTGCTGACCCTGGCGGACCGGCCCGGCGAGCCTGTCGGACGTCAACGGAGCCACGGGAAGTCCGCGCTGAGGACAGTGGGTCGATCAGGCGTTCCAGACGATCGAATAGTTGTCGGTGGGGTCTGCCACCATGACCCATATGGCGACAACTGATCCCCTGGCCCCACTCCAGTGGCTCAACGCATCCGAGAGCCAAGCGGACCCGCTGGGCGAGATCTTCAGCGTCGGCTTCTTCCGAAACCTCGACCCGTCGGAGGTGGTGCGCCGCTTCAGCAAAGGCGACGACTCCGGCCAGGAGTCGGACTTCGAAGAGCTCAACGACAGGATGGTCGAGTTCCTCGGCAAGACTGGCGGCGGGCACGGAGGCGGTCACGTGGGCGTGTTTCGGGCCGGTGCATGGAGCGTGGCCATCGAACCGGTCGGGTGGTGGATGACTGACCGTAAGACGCTGGCGGAACTATCGCGAGACTGTGAGGTCCTGGCGATCACCATCCACGGCTACGCCGAGCACAGCCTCGAGTACGCGATCGACGGGACGATCGTGACCGGCCACCGACTGGAGTACCCGCATATCCGTTGGGGTTGCGACCCCGACCGGCTCAACGACTACATGCGCGAGCTGGGCATGGAGCTGGACATGACCGACGATGACTATGTTTATGACGCCGATGAAGACGAGAGCGACTCGGACGCCTGGGACATCAGCTACAGCGCCGTCGTGCCGAGAGCCTTCGCCCTGGCGGCGAAGGTCACTGGGGTGTCGTTCACGGCAGACATGCTGGACCAGCCCCTGCTCGTCGGACCTATCGCCTGATGGTCACCTCCCGACCACACCACCGCTTGACCCGGTGCGCTTGCTGGTACGGCCGGTGAAGTCGTAGAACGCATCTCGGTCCGCTCTACATCCACCTGCCGGGCGACGTAGTCGACCGCGGCGTCGGAGATCTCGGCCCGGGCACGCGGAAACCGGCCCCGCTTGGTATAGAACCGGTGACATCGTCGTCTGCGTCCTGTGTTCGGGTATTCGAGGAGTGTGTAACGGACATCTCACCCCGGCCAGATGTGTGCAGTACGTACTCCATGTCGCATGAGCAGCGCGAAGAACAGCTCAGAATTCCTCTCTCAGTTCCACCACCAACCGGGTCGGCCGATTCAGTCAGCGCCCAGGAGGCATTTCGAGTGCCAGACAGGCTGTCCGACCGCGCGATAGGCGGCATGGCAGTGCGTCGTGGTGTCCGCCTTGCCGAGTGGTCCGGGTCCGCTGCCGACGAGACGCTGGTGCGGTGTCGACTGCGCGGGTGGTGGTAGAAACGAGACATGGTTGGTTTTCGCTTCGGGGTCAACATCGCGTTCCCGAACTCGCCTTCGAAGTGGGTAAGTCAAGCTCGCCGTGCGGAGATGCTCGGTTACGACGTACTCGCGGTGCCCGATCACCTCGGTGTGCTGGCTCCGTTGCCGACGTTACTGCTGGCGGCGCAGGCTACCGAGCGAATTCGGCTGGGCACCTTTGTGTTGAACACGCCGTTCTACAATCCGGTGCTGCTCGCTCGCGATATCGCCGCACTTGACCAGTTCAGTGGAGGCAGGATCGAGCTGGGGCTGGGCGCGGGATACGTAGAGGGCGAATTCGACACCGCCGCAATACCGTTCGCGGGCGCGGGCGCCCGCATCGACCATGTCGAGCAGACTGTGCTCACCATGCGCAAGCTCTACGCCGACCCCGGCTACCGCCCGGCGCCCGCGCGTCCGGAAGGCCCGGCGGTGCTGATCGCCGGATGGGGAAAACGGTTGCTGCGCATGGCCGCTCAGCACGCCGATGTGGTGAGTCTGTCCGGTGCCGTGCCCGCGAAATCCGGGCTGCCGACCGCCGCCGACCCGGACACGCTCGCCGAACGCGCCGAGTACGTGCGCGGCTTGCTCGGTGAGCGTCGCGATCAGGTGGAAATCAACGTCGCCATCTGGGGCGTGGCCTCCCCGTCCGAACGCGACACCCTTGGCCAACAGGTGCGCGCGTTTCTGCCCGGATTCACCGACGACCAGATCGATGCCACCCCCACGGTCATGGTCGGCACTCCTCGGCAGATCGCCGAAAACGTGCGCGAATTCCGCGAGCGCCACGGAATCACGTATTTCACTGTGCAGGAACCGGCTATGGAGAGATTCGCACCGGTCATCGAACTACTGAAGTAGCCGGCCCGAGCGGTTGCAGCAGCGGGCCGCCAGCAGGACGACATCCAGCCGGATCACGGTCCCACTGGGTCGAATAGCGCGCGTTGGCCGGTTGCGCCCGCCTCGCTCCGACACCAGCGCACGTTGCCGGTCTGACCATGCGCTGGAACTCCGGTCCGGTCGAGGGCCGGGTCAATCACATCAAAATGATCAAGAGGCAGATGTTCGGCAGGGCTGGCCTTCCACTGCTACGCAAACGCGTGCTTCTCACGACCGCGCGACGATGACGCCAGATCTGTGGTTCTGCGGCACAACACCTTTCGTCACGGAAGGTGGGCCAGAACCCAATCCTGACAGCAGTTGTTCGCGAACATCAACAGCGCTGGCGTTCGGCGGTGAGCCGATGTTCACGAATGATGACAGCGACGCGTCGTCCCACCTACCGCACCGGGTTGACGCGCGCCCAGCGGCATTTGCAGTTATGTCGAAGAAGGGCCAGTGCCTCTCCTCACCATGATCTCGGCCTGCACCGATGCCGAACTTGTCGGCGGCTGGTCGTAGCGTTCATGGAATGAACTGGAGACCGTGGTTGGAGCTGTGGAGCGAGGAATGGATCGCCAGCAGAGATCCTGATGAATCGCCCCGGTGAGTCCGGGGACTTCATCTTCTGTGAAGGATGGAGTCGTGTCGTCGAGGAAGAAGTATCCTGCCGAGCTGCGTGAGCGGGCTGTGCGGATGTTCGTGGAAATCCGTGATCAGCACGAGTCGGAGTGGGCCGCGATGAAGGCGGTCGCCGACCTGCTGGGTGTGGGGACGGCGGAGACGGTCCGTAAGTGGATCCGGCAGGGCCAGATCGACACCGGTGCCCGGCCGGGCATCACCAGCGAGGAGTCCGCGGAGCTGAAGCGGTTGCGGCGGGAGAACGCAGAACTTGAGCGCGCCAACGCGATTCTGAAATCGGCTTCGATTTTCTTCGCGTCGAATTGGACCGGCCACAGCGCTGACGGTCAGGTATATCAGCGAACACCGGGGCCATCGTGACAACGGTGGCCTGCGATGTGGTGTCGAGTCGATCTGCGCCGTGCTCGCCGAGCTCGGCGTGAAGATCGCCCCATCGACCTATTACGAACACCGCAACCGAACCCCGACCACACGGGAGAACCGCGACGAGGAACTGACTGCGCAGATCCGGCGTGTGCATGCCGAGAACTTCGGCGTGTATGGCGCGAGAAAGGTGTGGCTGCAACTGAATCGGGAAGGCATCGCAGTGGCCCGCTGCACGGTCGAACGGCTCATGCGGCAGGCCGGGCTGCGTGGTGCGGTGCGCGGACAAATCAAACGCACCACCATCGCCGATCCCGCGGCGGAACGGCCGGAGGATCTGGTGCAACGCAGATTCGCGCCGTCTGCGCCGAATCGTTTGTGGGTGGCGGACATAACCTATGTCCGGACGTGGTCGGGGTGGGTGTATGTCGCCTTCGTCGTCGACGCTTACGCGCGGCGGATCATCGGCTGGCGCACTGCCACGTCGATGACCACCTCACTGGTGCTCGACGCCATCGAGCATGCGATCTGGACCCGTGAGCGGCAAGGATGGGACGTGAAAGATGTTGTCCACCATAATGATCGAGGATCGCAATACACGTCGATAGCGTTCACCGAACGCCTCGCCGAGGCCGGCATCCAGCCCTCGGTCGGGGCGGTCGGCTCGTCGTATGACAACGCCCTCGCCGAGACGATCAACGGCCTGTTCAAGACTGAGCTGATAAAGCCCCGCGCTCCGTGGCGCACGGTCGATCAGGTCGAGTTGGCCACCGCCGAATGGGTGGACTGGTTCAACCAACGGCGGCTCTACCAACACTGCGGCGACATGCCGCCCGCCGAGATGGAGACCGCCTACTACGCTCAACAACCAGCCCGGCAACCCGCCGAGCTGTCACACCAATAAGTCTCCGGACTCACCGGGCGGATTCATGGCGATTCCGAGCACCCTTCTGATTCGGCATCCAGGTCGGCCCGCGGCAGAACGGTGAATATGGCCAAATTTGATGCGCCAGAGCGTACTTGCGGGACCCGGGTTTGGTGACGCCGACCGGCTGGCGTGGCGAAGGTCTGTGGGGGAGTGACGGCGTGTGCGAGACTCGTTGCGCAGCAAGCGAGATCGGATAGAACGCGAGGAGTCAGGTGTCCTTCGAACAGTGGTGCACGCGTTGGGAATCAGTACCGTTGGCCGAGGCGGCAGAGCAGTACGACATCTGCAAAGCCAGCGACAACCATGTGGAGGACCTGGAAGACCTCTTCGGGGAGGAATCTGAGGACTTCTTCGTCCACCGCGGCGATCTCACCATTGACGGGCCGTTGTCGATAGGGAACGACCCTGGTCTGGCGCCCGACACCGTTTACGTCATCGACGGCGACCTGACGGTCAATGGGCCGATGCGCTTTCTGAACGCAGACGTCTACACACCGCTCTATGTCACCGGCTCGGTCACCGCGCGGCACCTGATGTGCCTCATGGACAGCAATCTGTTCATCGGCGGCTCACTCACTGTGGGGGGCCTGCTGATGACGGAACTCTCCGACATGGGAATGCTCGTCGTACACGGTGCTGCATCTGCGAGTGCGTGGCTCGAAACATGGGACAGGGGTGAGGTCATCTTTGTCGATGATCTGAAGGCCCGTCGGCTGCGCATGTCCGAGGGCGAATACCTCGAAGACTCCGACGCGGATGATGCGGCTGACATCCTGTTGCCTGAGTTCCTGGACGGCGACACCAACGATGTCCCGGAAAAGCTCTGGGCCGCCGCGCTCGTAGGACATCCCCTACTGCGCCCCTGATTCCTGTCGGTTCGACCGGCTGAAACCGCCTGGCGGCCATACGAACTCGGGCCGCCGAGCTGTAGCTCAGCGGCCCGAATCGGGTGATCGACTAGGTCGAGTCGCCCGATAAGGTGAATCTATCGGCCCCGTTGGCGGGGCCGGTCGTGCATCATGGCCGCCGTGGTGACCGTGATCGGCGATCGATACCAGGTACTGACCGACAAACAGTGGGAACTGCTCGAGTTGCTGCTGCCGAAATCGCAAGGGCACGTGGGTCGCAACTTCACCAACAATCGACTGATCGTGGAGGGGATGTTGTATCGGCTGCGGACCAGCGTGCCGTGGCGGGACCTGCCCGAACACTTCAGGCCGTGGCAGACGGTGCGGAAACGCTATCGCCGCTATGCCGCCGACGGCACCTGGGATCGAGTGCTGACCGCGTTGTTGGCCCTGGCCGACACGGAAGCGGGGGGAGTAGGTGTCGAATAGTTCAGTCGTACAGGTAGCGAGCCCCTGAAATCCGCAACCCACTACCGACTAGGGCCAGTCCACCGGCGGTTTACGGCTCGTCCAAATCGCTCAAAACCGTCTTGTAGTGAAGCTGCATTCCCATCTCGCCGCACCAACCATCTATAAACGCGATGCTGGTATCGCAGGCCCATTTAGCGCAGCCAGACGCGAGGCCACTGTCAGCCCGACGCACGAAACCCCTTCCGACCAGCATCGGAAGGGATTTTCTCGTTTCCGGAGATCACGCCTGAGTTGCTCGCGGTAATCGCGCATGGCCTCCGCCAGCCGGTTACGGGCGTCGTCGGCACTGACACCCATGCACTCGAGCTGCTGCGCACCGCCCGCACCGTAGTAGCGGACAGTGGTCCGCCAGCGCCCGTTGCGCTGCTTCTTCGGCTTGGTCGGTGTGCCGAAGGTTCCTACGGGCGTCCGACTCGGGACGGTGGGGAGTCGAGTCGTCCGGCGCTGCCGTCACCAGGGTGTCGAGGACGATCGGCCGACCGCTGTCCGCGGGCGGTTCGGTGTCGCCGCACAGCGCGATCGCCGCGGCCTGCGCGATGCGTGCCATTGCCGCCACGTTGGCGCTCCAGGCGGTGCGACGTCGCGGCGGAGGCGGAGGTGGCACCGGGACGGGAACCACTCCGGACCACAGGGCGCCGAGAAAGGCCGGGACGAAGATATGCGGGTCGGTGGCTTCCAGCGCAACCCGGTCACCGGGCCGCAGACCGGCCTCCCGCCATCCCGGTGCGGCCGACCGCACTCCCCGCAGCAGACCGTGTCGGCTGACCGTGATCCAGTCGCCGTCGTCTCGGAGATATTCATGGGCGGGGCATCGTCATTCTCGTAGCTGGCCAGAACTTCGGTTACCCAACCTTCGCGCATGTACCATTGCCCTTCTCACGCAGCCGATTTCGAACAGTCGACCAGTCGGCCCCGAGTTCCAGTACACGTCGAGGCCGGTTCGTCGACCATGCGCGAGATTGCGGAGTGTCCATCAATTCTTGCGGTGCACAGCGGCGAAATAGCGGGCGAAACACGGTGCGCTAGAGCAGCTTTGCGCGCTTCATCCACTGGTACGGCGATATCATGCGGGTAGCCTCGGCAATATGGTGTTCGACTCCGCGCGTCTGGATCTGCAGCCCTATGCCGGTTTCGATATGGATCGCTATGCTCGGCGGGCGTACTGCAGCTGGGAGGACGCCGGCTGGGAGTCGCTGCTCGTGCAGCGGTTCGAACACGTACCCGTCGCGGAGGACATGGCGCTGCCGGCGGCCGCGGATCTGCACCTGGTGCTGCCGGTCGCGGGACAAGGGGTGCTGCAGACGCGAAGCGGCGGGCGATGCACCCGCTTCAATTGGGCGCCGGGACGACTCGACCTGCGACTCCCGGATCAGCCGGTCCTGCGGAGCTATCGATGCGACGGGCCGATGCGCAGTCTGCAGGTCCACATCCCGCGCGGCACAATCGATTCGACCGCGGCGCAGTTGGGTGGCCGTGGTGTGGACTTCGAGGCAGTTGCCGCATCCTTGGCCGCGGGAGATCCGCTGGTCGAAGAGATCATTCGAGCGCTGGGTTCGTCCGGCGCGGAAGACGACCTCTACGCCGAGTCCGCCGCGGCCTTCCTGAGCATGCATCTACTCACTCGCCATGCCCGGTCGGCGGCTCCCCGTGCACCGATACGGGAGGACAAGCGTGTCCACGCTGTGGTGGCGATAATGCATGATCGGATAGCCGATCCGGTCACCCTGGCCGATATCGCGGGCGAGGTGCACTTGAGCGTCTTCCACCTCGTCCGGGTCTTCAAGGACGTCACCGGGATGACGCCCTACCGCTACCTCACCCGGCTGCGAATCGAGGAGGCCAAGCGGCTGCTGCGCGACACCGACCTCCCGATCGCCCAGATCGCGTCGCGCTGCGGTTTCAGCAGTCCGGGCGCGCTGTCCGCCGCCTTCGTGCGGCACGCCGGAACCCGCCCCTCGACCTATCGCAATCGTTGACCGCAGCACAGCAATCTCGAGCATGGAAGCGCTGACGGACCCGGCCATAGGGTCTTGTCATGCAATCGTATGACGTCATCGCGGCCTCGGCGGCACCACCGGCAGCGGTGTGGGGGTTGCTGCTCGATGCGCAGAGCTGGCCCGCATGGTCACGGGTGGATGCGCTGGAATCAGAGCTGTCCCAAGGCCTCTCATCTGAAGGACGAGATGGTGTCGGAGCAACCCGAGCCTTTCGCACCGGGAAGGTGGTCACCAAGGAGCGGATCACCTCCCTCGAGCCGCTACGCCTGTTCGCATACGAGGGCGTAGAAAACCCCCAGATGGCCGACTACCGGGCCGCCGTGGAACTACTGGAGACACCTGATGGCAGAACACAAATCCGCTGGCACGGAACATACTTCGCGCACCGGGGCATGCGCTGGTTCTTCGAGTGGTACCTCCGTCGCTTCATGCAGTCAATGGCGAACGGACTGGCGGAGTACGCCGCTACTCCGGACGTTCTCCGGACCCACCGCGGTTGATCAGGGGCATCGAGCGGGCGGAGATCATCCCAGTGCGGTCACGGATTCCGGCGCTCGTCGGTGATCAGGACGGGAAGAACGAGTAGGAGAACACCATGACCATAGCCACCCATCCGGCGCGTACCGCCAGCCAGGCTTTGCTGGCCGCGGTCCAGGTGCGTGACAAGGACGCCTGGCTGGATCTTTTCGCGGTGGACGCCGTCGTTGAAGACCCGGTCGGCCCTTCGGTTTTCGATCCGGAAGGTAAGGGACATCGGGGCCGTGACGCCATCGCGGCGTTTTGGGACAAGGCGATCGCGCCCAGCGAGTCGATCGAGTTCCTGTTCGAGGACTCCTTCGCCTGCGGGAATGAAATCGCCTTCACCGGCAAGGTCCGCAGCCATAACGGCGGCCAGGTGATCGATGCAGACGGTGTGTTCACCTACCGGGTGGACGAGGCGGGCAAGATCGTCGCTATGCGCGCCTTCTGGGAGACCGAGCGCACTATGCAGACCATGAGACCTGCCTGACTTCAGGCGATTTCACTGGAGAGGCGTCGCATGGATGCCCCGTCCTTCAGGCGCGGATTCCGGTCGGTTCCGTCGGCGAACCGAACGCATTCGGTCAGTCGCGCCCTACTCAGGATTCGTGCCTGATGTGCGAACCCGTCGTCGCCGAGGACCACGATCCGAGGAGTTCTTCGACAGCGCAACGACGGGATCCGCTGTGCCGGTTCGGCCTGTCGAACGCACTGCTGCGCAAGCCGACAGGAACAATCGGCGGAGACCATCGGCAGCCGGAGGCGACGACAACACCCGCGATCGGGACCTCCGAGCTGACAGTCGGAACAAACTATCCGCGTCAGGCAGTGGCAGAAGCCTGCACTTGCGCCTGGACGATGGCAATGTGTCAGGTCAGTTGGCAAAGGACATGTGCGCGAGGCACGCCGGCCATCAGAGCGGCGAGATCTTCGGGGGGAGGAGCCATGAGCGCGCGTCATGCGAGTCCGGGTGCACCGCAGGCCGGGACAACGAAAACTTATGGCGCCATGCTGCCGCCGTGGCCATGATGGCGAGGTGAGTTCGTATCGCTTGGCCGAGCCGCCGCTGTTCGCCCGCCTGCGGAATGCCTCCAGCGTGCTGATCGCTGGGGCGGGCGGCGGATTCGATGTCTACGGTGGCCTGCCGCTCGCCGTGGCACTGGAAGGGCTGGGCAAAAAGGTGCATCTGGCGAACCTGTCGTTCAGCGACCTGCGCCGGACCCCGCTTGAAGATTGGCTGGCGCCAGGGGTCGCCGCCGTTGGTCCCGAGACCGTCGGCAATGACGATTACTTCCCCGAACGCAGTCTGGCACGATGGCTGGCAACCACCGGTCGCGAGCCGGTCGTGTACGCGTTCCCCAAATCCGGTGTCCGGCCCCTGCGTACGGCCTACCGCGCGCTTGTCGAGCAGCTCGACGTGGACGCCCTCGTGTTGGTGGATGGTGGCACAGACATCCTGTTGCGCGGCGACGAGGCCGGCCTGGGCACTCCGCAGGAGGATATGACCAGCCTCGCTGCCGTGGCAGGGCTGGAGGGCATCGCCCGCCTGGTGGTGTCGGTCGGTTTCGGCGTTGACGCCTATCACGGCGTCTGTCACGCACACGTGCTCGAGAACCTCGCCGCGCTGCAACGGCAGAACGCGTTCCTCGGAGCACTGTCCATACCGCCTGACAGCCCGGAAGGCGCCGCATACTTCGCCGCAGTCGTCCACTCATTGGCCGAAACACCTATGCGCCCAAGCATTGTTCACTCCCAGATCGCCAGCGCGTTGCGCGGGGAATTCGGCGATGTCCATGCCACCGACCGCACCTGCGGCACAGAACTGTTCGTGAACCCGCTCATGGCGATGTACCTGGCCGTTGATCTCCCTGCGCTGGCGCGCACGGTCGAATACCTACCACTCCTCGAGTCGACCGATCACGCCTACGAGGTGGCCCAGGTAATCGAAGCCCATCTAACGTCACGGCCCGAGCCCCGCCCCTCCAGCCTCATCCCACACTGACCAGGTCGATGACGACGGATCCAGTCTCAGCGCCGCCCACCGGACACGTCCGGTAATCGGCCCTTCGGACAAGCCGCAACCCGGACTCACCACCATCCAGCCTAACGCTGAATTCCCAACTGCCTCTTGACATAAAGGGGAGCCAGGAGAATATCTTCGTCAAGCGGGCGGCTCGGCATACGGCCCCGTACCATGGAATGCGAACCTGTGCAGTTTCTTTTGGTTTCCGATGGCCTGTGCCGTCTCGATCTGACAGCGCTGCGGTCCCACGGTAGCTTGCTGCTGGTAGTCACACGCTCAATGAGGGGGTTCGCGCGATGCGCTGGGGTTTTATGGCAATTTCCAGCATGGCCACGGTTGCTCTGGCGGCTATGCTGAGTGGGGGAGTAGCGCAGGCGGGGGTGCCATCACTGACATCATCGTATGCCGATCCTGGATGTGCGTGTTTCGCCATGTTTCCGGCACAACCGAAAGTGGAGCAGATACCTGGAGAAGGGCGCGAGGGGCTCACCTCTACTGAAACCAGTGTGCTCGCTCCCACCACGGAAGGCGTAGCGCTCCGATTGGCGTATTGGCGTATGCCTGCAGGTGCTACGTACGATCTGAACCAGGGTATTTCGTCTGTCGCCAACTTCCTTACCTCGGATGGCATGGAGACCAGCAGCATCCAGTACGGAACCTTTCGTGGGCACCCTTCAGTGACTGGCGAGTTTCTCGACAAGGACCAGGTGCCTGGGTACGCCAAAGCTCTTATCTTCACTGTCGACGATCGGGTATTCGCGTTGCGGGTAGCCACAAGGTCAAGTTGGGGAGCGAGTCCGAGTGACGGCGTTGCCGCGTTCAACGCATTCGTCGACGCGTTCCAGGTCTTCTGATCGTCGTTCACGCCAACCGGCTGATCCGTTCTGCCCGACGTGAGTCAGGATTCCGGGGCCGTGCCAGTGGCGTCTTCCGCTAATCGGCTAGTTAGCGATCGCATCTCTCCCGATGACGATCACACTGTTTGCGCCAGAACCCTGCCGAGGGACCACTATCTTGCCAGTCGCGGGACCACCGATGACACGGAAGTGGAACGGATTATCGCACTGTCGATCGGTCGACGCCGCGTTACCGAACGGCCGGTATGCGACATTACCGGGCGTGGGGCGTTCGGGTCATTCTCATCGGCTCAGTTGTGCGCCGTTCGTCCGCATCCATCGACTCGGCAGCCGCATCACGGTACCCGTGGCGCCGGTACAGCCGGATCGTGGACACGCGCGACAGATCAGTGGCTTCATGCCGGTCGTGTCATCAGCTGAGCGAGTCGCTTCGCTTGCGACGTTCTCAGTCTCACTTCGACTCGTTCCGGCTCCCGCGGATCGGTCGTCGCCGGGTCGTAGACGAAGCAGACTCGATTGGGTCGATCGAGTCTGAATTCGATTGCCGCCCATAGTGGATGCGTCATCGACATATCGATATGTTTGAACCGGCCCGCCCACACCAGTACCCGTCCGCTGACAGTGACCGCGATCGCGCCCGAGACCTCCCGCCGCTCCCATTCCACGAGACGACCGGATGGCCGGAAACTGCGACGGATGACCGAACCGCTCAGGCCCTCCTCGAAGAACACGATTCCGCTGGAGGCGTCGAGCGACGCACGCAGGTCCTCTGGTAACCGCCCCGACCCGAACAGGAACCGCCGCAGGGCATTCACTCGTCCAGCTTAGCCGCGCATCCCCTTCGACGGTGGCCGCGGTCGCGAACTGCGCTACGACGCGATCGCCACTGGCAGCCTGAACCGCTGGGCCGACTGCATCGACATTCCCTATGTCGGCATCGGCGCCCGGCTACCGACGGCGGCCTCCGCCGCGGGCAGGCCCGAGTCCTCGGCGGCCGTCCATGACACATCGCACGCACCTCGAAAAGCATCGACTCGGCAGGCGCACCGTGCCGTGAGATCAACAGCCCACCGCATTCCCAGCTCTCTGGAATGACCGGCACGCGGCAGTACAGTGTGTCGCCGCAGACGCTACTGGTGGGCTGCATACAGGGCTTGGTACCCCGCTATAACGCCCTTAACGATCCACGAAAACCCGACAGTGACTGAGTCACTCCCTCACACAGCTGCCCGCTCGCGTTTCGGCAGGAGCGGATGCTCTGCGCCGCATCGAGTCCCGTCGCAGACCCGCCCGTTTGGCCTCGTAGCTTCGTGGATCCCTGTCGAATCAGAGCTCGTTCATTAGCCGCCGCTCGTTTCCCTCCGCCGGCACAGCAACGTCGAACAACTCATACACAGCAGCCACCGCTCCGGGAGTGAGATGTTCGACCGCCGGTCGCTGGACGAAGTAGTACGCGACCGAATCCCGCGACTTGGCGATTACTGCTTGACGACTTCGGGCTGTCGCCCGTCCCAGCCGAGGAGCCCTCGGCAGATTGCTCCGTGTCGGCCCGGCTGCCGTCGCCATGATCGGCCCGCACGGCGAATCTGGAACATGTTCCCTCAGAGCGGTCGGCCACGACAGTTGCGCCAGCTCCACCCCATATATGTTGTCCCCGATGGTCACCCAACAGTCCGGTGGTTCATTGCGGCCTGGCCCCTTGCTGACAACGGCGTGAGCGGCGGGTCCACCGAGCCTAGTCAAGAACAACTCGGCATCGTGAATCTCCAGTAGCGACTTGTCCTTCGACGGGTAGTTTGCGTCGGGCACCTCGCACAACAGGACAACTGCCGGTTCATCGTCCTGGCTCGCCCTACATCCAAAGCTAGAAGGTCGATGCCGCCGCGCTCGTCGTTCGCACGGAGTTGAAGCCGGAAGCGACTCATGTCGATCGCCGACTTGAACGGAAATCGCACGGCGTTTCGAATCAGTCGGTCGTTCACGGGCGTGCAGCGCTGGCGCGCCGACGACGTATGGTTCTCATAGCCGAACAGCAGGCCAGTAGATCCCCTTTGGTACCAGGTATTTTCGGCGCAGCGAGCTGCATCTCGTCCGTGTCTCGCCGTGTTATCCGACTCACTGCCGAATTTCGCCATACAGGAACAAGAGCGGCTGCGGCCTTACGGCCGCCGCCGCCGCGCTACGCCGCGCAACGCGATTTCCTGAACGGCGGTCACCGCGGCGCGTCGGCGCGTCGGCGGCAGCCTCCAGGCTGAAAGCCGCATAGAACCCTGATTGCTCACATTGGGCGCCAGACAGACGTAGCCGTCGGCGGGCAGTCTGCGAATATGGCGGCATGATCGACCGCTCCTCGCAAGGCTGTGCCGCATGATCCGCATCTCTGTCACGAACGAGTCCGGCACGCCACGCAGCTGGTTCGTTGAACCGTACGGCGACGAAGTTCGACTCGAATCCCAAGATGACGTGTTGTCCATCGAGTTCGAGCATCCAGCCGACCTCATCATCGATGTCACCTTGCACACCGACGGCGAGGTGATTTGGACTCACGGCGCAGACAGATACACCGTTCTGCTGCCCGATGACCTCAAACTCAACGGCAAGAGTCTCTGGCCACCGAAGGACCAAGCGCAAAGCGGACAGGCATGAAGGTGTGAGCCGAGGTCGGATCACGCGGGAATCCCCCGCTGTCCTCATGGCCCGATTGTCTCGCTCCAGCCGAACGCGTCAAGGACCACCCTTCGGGCGTCCGCTACGCGGTGCCTGGCGGCGTCCTTGACACGTCCGTCTTCCACTGAGAGATGGCCAGTATGAGGAAGGCGGGGGAGTAGGTAGGTGGCGGACAGACGACCCATCCGCAGGTATCCGGGTGACACAGGAGTGACACAAATGCCTCGGACACACGCGGACAACCGAGTATCACGCCGCCAGGACACCAGACTTCGACGTCCCTCCTGATACCCCCGGAACTGGCCCATTGCTGCCTCCGGAGCAGAAGGCGAGACCAGCAGCCAGCCCGCCTCTGGGTGCACCCCACCACACAGCAGGGCCATCGGCTGGGCGCGCTCTCTAAGTGATCTCGGCCAGATTGCCGAGCGCGCAACTGGATTCATCCCAAGCTACGTATGGTCAGCTATGTGATTACTGCCTTGATCGCCATCGCTGGCACTCTCTTCGGTGCGGCTGTCACCCACTACTTTCAGCGGGTCAACGCCGACAGGACCATGCGTCAGAACTTCGTCGAGAGGCTAAGGCAGGACCGCCTCACCGCCTATCACGACTTCGCGAACGCGGTTGTCGAGTATCGTCACCACCAGATCAAGCGATGGCACCGGCTCAACCAGGATCCCGACGCCGAAGCAAACACGCGATCCGAGGCGTACGACAAGAAGGCGGTCGCCAATTCACAGCTGCTGCGGATCAAGCTCCTGACCAGCGATGAGCGCCTGATCCAGCTGGCGCAGGCAGCAATCGAGGCATCGCTAGCCATCCAGCGAGGGGGAGTCGCCCCATCGACGCCTGAAGAACATCAAGCGCGCTACCACCAGGCAACTGCCGCGATCGACGCATTCGTTCGACATGCCGGGACCGATGTGCAGAATCACTCCCAGGCGAATCTGCCGACGCGAAGGCAAGCAAGGCTCTCTCGATACGTTTCATGAAGCAAGCGGTCCCGTCCGCAGCCCGTCCGCAGTGCATCGCCCTGGAGCCGATGCCTACCAACGCTGTCGATGCTCAAACATGCAGGTCAGACACACCGAGTCGACATCTGTCAACGCTCGCAAACGTCCAGCAGATAGTCGCCATCGGAACTTTTCGGCTTTGTCCTGGTACAGCTCGAACTTTGCGGCCACAACGGTTACCTCGTCTCTTCGAACTCGGATAACGCCTGGTCAGTGCAGAATATCCCCCAAGGATCCCTGCGGAGTCGAACACGCCGCGCCCGCCCATCAATACCATCACCCCCTCAAAGCGTTTCCGTCGGTCGCCGTGTCGATTCCGGTCCGATACTGTCCTGGTGGTTCCAGGAGATCCTTTGACCTCCCCGTAACGAATCATCAGGTGCTCAACGTGGAGGACTGGGCGGAAATCCGGCGACTGCATCGGGCCGAGGCCATGCCGATCCGGGCCATCGCAAGCAATCCCACGTGAACACCGTGTGGATCCGGCGTCCGAACCGCCGAAATCGCAGGCGCTCCCAGCGCTTTCATGCTCGTCAAACCGGGCCGATGACTACCCCTTCCGGAGTGGTCGTATCCTGCCACCGTTCGGGCGTCGGTGTATCTGCCGGGCTGGCCTGCCGAGGGGCGGGTGGACACCTTGCCGCGCGCCAATTCGGCAATGTGCGGCGGGAAGTCGGCTCGGCCGCGTTTCCGCCGCCAAGACCAACGACTAGCCAAAGGCCCGCGCAGCGCACGGCCGCCACACCACTCTCAGGCCGCGCCCCGCAAAGAGGTCACTGGACTCTCGGACTCGGATGCACCGATGCGGAGAAGGTGCTGTGGTCGGGCCAGCGGTGGTGCCGAGCGCACGAAATATTAACTGCGACAACGATGGAACCGATCAGAGCCCGGGCGCGTCAAAGTCTTCAAGAGCACTAAATGGAGAGGGGGTGAATCTGTATGGGGAACACGATCGACCTGGGTGATGCTACCGAGCTGACGCAGGGTTTCGAGTTCGACTTCGTCGTCGACCAGTTGACGTTCGATAAGTGGACCTGATCACCGGGTCCACCGTAAATGATGATCCGGCTCGACCAGGAAGGCCTCAGTCGTTGACTTCAGATGTGCTCGATACTCGCTACCACAGAGCTTGGTCGAACGGGCGTTGTGTGCAGCTTGACCTGCACGTCAATAGGTACAGCCTGGTCGAGCCGGACATCGCCGATGCCCCGCGCCAACGAGGTCCCAGCGTGCGGCGCCACCTTCGCGATGTTCGCCACGCACACGAGTCCCTGATACCGCCGCCGCGCTCGACGACTCTGTTCGCACGGTCCGCGGCTCGCGCTGCACGCATGCGCACCGTGCCGGTCCGCCATCAGCTGGCCGTCTGCCGGGACACCATCGGGCCACGGCCAACAACCAACGCTCCGACCGAAGCCCTCGAACACCACGCCCGCGTGTACAGATATCTCCGCGCATTCCGTGGACGCGACATTCTGTGTCTCGAAGACTCGATCTGCGCATACCTGTACTTCAACAGGCTCTCCGGAGTCTGCGCCGACATCGTCCTGGGTATCACAGTTCAACCGGCTTTTCAGGCCCACGCCTGGGTGGAAGCCGACGGCTATCTGCTCAACGACCTTCGCTGGCGCATCGAGTCCTACCGCGAGATCCTCCGACTATCCCCGCGCCGATGAACATCGACCTGTCCCGCCTTGCTACGCAGCAGGCCTACGCCGCGGTGACCGAATACCGAATCACCGAGTGGACGACGATCACCCAGGTCGGCGCCGCGGTCGATGCGCTGACCGGCCTGCCCGCCTGCCCAAATCCAGCCGTGCTCCGCGACAGACGCCCCCGCGAGATCGCCGAATACCTGATTCACAACCTCGCCGGTGACACCGTTTTCGTCGTACAGACCGGTGGAGTCGCATACGTGGTGAGACCAGCCTTCTCTGAGCTGGAGGTCTACTATCACTTCGACGGCGACACGCTAACGTTGTGGTCGGGAACCGCTCTGCCCGTGGACATTACCTCTCACTCGTGGTCTCTGAACTGGGAATATCTGCATGGCTCGATGATCAACTCGACGTGGGTGACGCCCCAAACGGGGTTCATCGGCGTAGAGGAATTGTTGTCCGGTGCGATCCTCGACTGCCGCGATGGTGAGGTCAACCAAACCGATCACCTGCCGGATCTGTTCGCGGCGACACCTCGGCGCACTGAATCGTCGTTCGACCGGACCCGCGACATGTGCCGCGAGCTGTTGCTGGCCAGCGTTGCGCACAAAACCAGCGGATACGAAGGCAAGGTAGGAATAGCTGCCTCCGGCGGCTTGGACTCCTCGGTGGTCGCGGTCGCGACCGCTCTATGCCATCCCGACAGCGCCCTACCGTTGATCAACACCTATCGCGACGATGACGAGAGCAGCGACGAACGTGAATACTTCGCCGCGCTCGCCCGCGCCATCCCGGGCGCCCAACCCCACTACATCGAAACCAGCGAAGGCGTGTCGCGCACCGACACCTCCGCGGACTTATTCGCCCCCGCGCCGCGACCATCCAAAATAGCCGCCGCGGGCCCACTGAACCAGCGGATCCACGCCAAGCTCGCAGAACTGGGATGCACCCGCCTGCTCAGCGGCGACGGCGGGGATCAACTCTTCCTGCGACTCTCCCGAGCCACGCTCGCCCCCGAACTGGTCGGTGAAGCCGCTACCCGCGCCGCCCGGGTCCGCGTCCTGAGCGCGCTCGCGGCGCACCAGCACAAATCGATATGGACGATGGCGCGGGCAGCTCGACGGCCCGCTGAAGACACCGAGCACTGGCGAAACATGTTCGGCGACCTCGCCTTCCGAGCACCCTCCGTCCTAGCCCGCCCTCCGCGGGAGATGGCCCTGATCCCGAGCACGGAAAAGGTGTCAACCTGGCCGCTGTCCGTGGCATTCCAATACGTCGCGTTGCGCAACGCGGAAATGAACCGAATCGCCTTGGCTGATAGCACAAGCACCGAACGCAAACCGGCGCTGTTCTGGCCATTGATCCGCTCCAGCCTGACAGCACCGAGAACCCACCACTTGCACGATGGCATCGACCGCGCGGTGGAGCGTGCGATGTTCACCCAGCTTCCCAGCGAGATCGTCCACCGCATCGGCAAGGGCGGAGGCCGAGATCTAGATACTCGCTACGATTACCGTCGGCTCGCGCAGGGCTTGCTCGACAGCGAGCTGTGCGACCGGAATCTGCTCGATCGACAGGAACTCACCCAGCTCGCCGACGGACACACACCCGACGGCGACACCAGATTCGCCCTTATCCGCGCCGCCGTCACCAACGAATGGATTGCCCATGCCTTGGCAACGACCTGATCGAATCATCAGCCGCGACCAGGCAGCGATTCTGCGACAGGGACTGCGCAACTCCCGCAAACAGATCGCCGTTTTCGTCGCGATCACACTGCTCGCCTCGATCAGCGCTATCGCGGGCCCGCTGATCTTCGTTCGCGCTGTCTCGAACATCGCCCAGCCCACAGCGGAGTTGTTCGGCTACTTCGTCATGTTCGCCGCTGCCACCGCAGCCGCGCGCTTCCTCCAGGATGCCAAGACCGTTCTGATGAACCGCGTCCAACAGGACGTCGGCAACGTCGCCAGCGACGAGCTGTTGGCCAAGATCATGAACGCTGACGGCTCGGTATTCGCCCAAGCCAACGCCGCAAAGATCTCAGCTCTGGTGCAGAGCTTCAACCTGTCGAACAAGATCTACATCCAAATGTTCATGATGGTGATCCTCGGCGCCGCGTCCGATGTGGCCATATCCATGGCCGTGATCAGCCACAGCATCAACACGGTCGTAGCCGTATTCGTGCTCGTCTACGGCACCGCGACGGTGTGGCTGACCCTGCGCAGCAACAATGTCACCGACAAATATCTGCGCGTGGCACAACGCAAAACAAACGACAACGCCAACCTTCTCGGCAACGTCGTCGCCAACATCATCTCGATCCGGGTCTACCGAGGCCAATCCTGGATCGCCGACATCAACCGCCGCAACTACGACGACGCACGCACCAACTGGAACGCTTTCTACAGCCGCCGCGTCATCTACGGCGGATTCCAAGGACTGCTCGTCATGGTGCAATATTGCGGCGCGTTCGCGGCCCTGCTCCTGCTGCACCACGACGGCTACGACCTGGCACAGATTCTGCTGCTCGTTCTCGTACTCGCCCAACTCAACCGGCCCTTCGAACTCGTCGGCACATCGCTGCGAGACTTCGCACAAGCCAAGGCCATAGCCGAACCCATGCTCGACCTCCTCAAGGACCAGCCAACGAGCCTGGCCTCCGGCCCGACCACGAACAACACGCCAGCCACGCTCACCCGAGCACCCGTCTTCGATATTGAAGCCCTCACCCAGCGATACACTCCGGGCGGCCTCCCAGTCCTGGACAGTCTCAACACCTGTTTCACCCCCGGGGCGCTCAACTTCATCATCGGCCCCTCCGGTGTCGGCAAGTCCACCTTGATGAACATCCTGCTCAGACTCAACACCACCTACACCGGTGACGTCCGGGTCAACGGACAACCACTCGATACCTTCGATGACCACACCTACTGGTCCGCCGTCGGATATGTACCCCAAGAACCGATGATGATGAACCTGCCGATCCGCGAAAACATCCTGCTGGGAAGAGAATTCGCCGACGACGAGATCATCGACACCCTGTCCGAAGTCGGACTGGCCAACAAACTCGACCAGCTGCCCGACGGTATCGACACCTGCATCGGGGAGGGCGGACGCCTACTCAGCGGTGGCGAGAAACAACGGCTCTCGATCGCCCGAGCCCTCATCGCCAAACCGAGCATCCTGTTCCTCGACGAGGCCAGCTCCGCCCTCGACAGCGACACCGAAACCGCCATCCTGAACTTGCTGCGCGCCTTGGCCGCCGACACCACCATCATCGCCATCACCCACCGCACCGACACCATCGCCACCTCCGACAACGTGCTCGATCTGACACCCACTGCGGTGCACGCCTGATATCAGCGCCCGCGGGCCGCCTTGCACGGCTGCTTAGAGCGTGTCTCATGTGGTCGCTTTCGCGAGCTTCTTGTAGCAGGTGTGTGGCCCCGAGGGTGAGGAATGCGCAGAAGTGGTTGGCGTAGCGTTCGTATCGGATGTTCAGGCGGTGGTAGCCGAACAGCCAGGCGATCGACCGCTCGATGACCCAGCGGTGTTTGCCGAGTTTCTGGCTGGATTCGATGCGTCGAACTTCGGGATCAGCGGTTCGGCCAACTCCCACAACTCATCCGGCACCAACCGCCGCGAAAGCTCCTCCACCACAACAGATCAACCAACCCAGATCAGCCAATTACAACCGCGTAAGACACGCTATAACGCGATTGCCGACCGCGTATACACACGGTAGGAAAGTGTCATGTGATGGTCGACCGGATAGGCTGGCGAACCGTGATCAGGATTCGGCATCTGGTTCTGGCCAGCATCGTGGCGACGAGTGTGACCGCGTGCGGCGTGTCGGGCTCGGATTCATCGGATTCGTCGGAGGCGACATCGGCGCCGACGACTCGTACGACGTGCAACGCCAGTGCGGCAACCGGATCCGTCTTTGCCACCGAAGAACGCCCTGATAGGCCGTTCACGATCCAGCTTCCGCAACTGACGGGCTGGCAGGTGACGCAGGCAGAAGGTGACAAATTGGAGTTGCATCGTGTCGATCAGCACGCGGGACGGAAGGACATCGCGACCGTCACCCTCCGCGCAGACCGTCCACTCCCTGCCAACACCTCAATCGCAACCGGGCTCAGTACGGGCGGACACGAATGGCGGCCGTCGCGATCCGAGACCATCGATATGTGCGGTCGGCACGCCACCCGGGTCACCGGAATTTTGCTCGCCGCCGGTATCGATGGAGTCGACCTCTACCACGAGTTCCTCAGTTCCGATTACATTGCAGGCGAAATGCTGTACCCGATCCGAATGTCGGTCGAGACCACGGCCGCCGATCGGGACATGTACCAACCCGATATTGACACCTTCGTCAACGGACTGCAGATCGTGCCGAAACCTCCGACCAGTTGAGCAGTGCTCGATTGTGTAATGAGCCATCACCCAGTCGTTTCGAGGTCGGTGGCAGTCATCTCGTCGAGACAACCACGTCCAGGATCCCGGTCGCCGGCTGGCCCGCGACCTGTGGGTTCGCGCCGAAACCTGTGATCGGTAGGTGACGCGCGCGGCATCTACTTACCCCATGACATCTTCTCAACCTCCCACGAACCAACCGCAGCCCGCCGGCTTGGACAAAAAGACCAGCGCGATCCTGTCCTACGCACTGGGGTGGCTCACCGGAATCATCTTCCTACTGGTGGGAAAGAACGATCCCGATGTGAAATTCCATGCCTCGCAATCGATCGTCTTCTTCGGAGCGGTCTCGATGGTCAATATTGTTCTGAGCATCGTCGGCTCGCTCCTCGGAGTCCTGGGGATCATCTTCAGCCTCGCCGGACTCGCAGTCGCGGTCTTCGCAGTCCTCGTCTGGATCATGGCCATGATCCAGACCAACAACACCGGCGGTGTCCGCGCAGAGCTTCCCATTGTCGGAAAATTCACTGCACCCTATGCCGACCGGGTGGCCAACTCGGTCAAGTAGCGGCATATTCGAAGTCCCCAGCTAGATTTCGTAATCGCGGATGCTGTCGGCACCCCTACCGGCCGCCAGATGCGACAGTCCGAAGATCAACGGCCCGAGGCTATCTCGGGCCGTTGGCGTCCGCGCGGAACGTTCGATAACGCCGATTTGCGAGTGCTCGCTTGCTTCGAGTGTCGGCCGCATCGGACATCGAGTTCGCCTTGGGCACAACAGGTTCGGTTGTCACTCCTCGGTGCGGCCGTCGGTGTCGAGGTCGATCGAAGTGCCCGTGGTCAAGCGTCGGTATGAGGCTCCGATGCCGGGGCCGTTGTCGCCTAGCAGGCCGCCGACCATTGCGGTTCCGATGTCGTTGAGGGCGCCGTCATGGATGGCATATGTCTGTGCGGGGGCCACTTCGCGTACGTAGTCGATCAGTTGTCCGGTGGTGGACCAGGGGCCGTGCACGGGCAGTAGCAGGGTGTCGACCGGGGTATCCGGAACGGTGTACGCGTCTCCGGGATGGAACACGGTGTCGTCGACGAGAAAGCCGATATTGCCTACCCGCGGGATATCGGGGTGGATGACGGCATGCCAGGTGCCGTAAACCTTCACCTCGAAACCGGCCGCGGTGAATGCCTCGCCCGCACCGACGGTGGTCACCCTGTTACCCAGACCGGTCAACTGTGCAGCGACAGCGGTGTTGGTCCAGATCCGCAGGGCACGATTGCGTTCGGCGGCCCGGCGCAATGTCTCCTCGGAGAAATGGTCGAAGTGCTCATGGGTGACCAGAACCGCATCGACATCGGCCAGGGCCTCCGGTTCGGTGAGCCCGCCGGGGTCGACGACCAGGCGGCAGTCGTGCTTGTCGATGCGGACGCAGGCGTGGCCGAACTTGGTGAGTTGCATTGAGGCTCTCCTCGAACATGAAGTCTATACACCTTAGTTGTACAATCTAATTGTACAACTAAGGTGTATGATCCAGGTAGGGTGAAGCCATGGCAGACGACACGCTCGCCGAGGACCTGCGCCAAGCGATCGGGGAACTGGTTCGCACCGTGCGAACCGCCGACACCATGCCGCCCGGCGAAGCGGCCATTCTCGGCCACCTCGACCGCAGCGGCCCCCAAACCACCGCCGATCTCGCGCACCGGCGCAAGGTGACCCATCAGTCGGCGGCCAAGTCCGTCAAGGAACTCCTCGGCGCCGGCCTGATCCGCACCGAGCCCCATCCCGACGACGGCCGAAAGGTTCTGCTGCACATCACCGGTACCGGCCGCGCTCACCTTCGGCAGCTGCGCGCACAGCGCGCCAACTCCCTCGACACCGCCATCCACGACACCCTCGACACCGACGAACGGCGACAACTCCGCGACTGCGTTTCCCTGCTGACGCGCCTGACCGCACACATGACAGGAAGTGAAACCGTCGGTGTCCATCAGCGGCCGGTCGGACGGACTCCCCGAAGAAAGGCACGATAATAGCCGCTGATCGGGCGGCTTGGGCGCGAAATATGCTGTGGCGCAGGATATCCTGGAATGCCGATTACGGGATGTTCAGGCTGGCTGTGATCCGCGGCATTGCGTAGCGGTGTTCTCGCGGCGTCAAGTGGCACCGAGGACGCGGCGGGTCACCTAACGGCAGGGCTCCGAATGGCCCGGCCGTCGAGCAGGCGGCGGATCTCCTCGTCCGGATATGGGGTGCTGCGGCTCTCCTGCTGGAAGGCATGCGTGAATGTGGACATCGCGGCGGCGATCGGTGCGTGCCGGGTGAGGACCGCGGCGGCCTCCTCACCGATGCCCTGCGGCGGTTTGCCCTCGGCGATGGCGCGCACCATCGCCGCGCGTGTCTCGCGGTCCTCCCGCCGGAGCCCGTACAGGGCGGTGAGCAGCCAGTTCACCAGGTAGGTGGCGGTGAAGCCGCGGTCATAGCTCTGGTGCTGGTCGAAGAACGCGGCCTCGGTCGGCGAGAGGTCGAACCCGCACGAGAGCGCGAGTCCGTAGTCGCCGAAGTAGAGGCGTTGACCGTCGGTCAGGATGTTCCCGAAGTGCGCGTCGATGTGCAGCAGCCCACGGCTGTTCATGAACGCGGTGCCGACGGCCAGTTCCCGCTCCACCATGGCGCAGGCCCGGTCGGCGGCCTCCTCGCCCGCCTCGATCTGGACGTTCAGCCACTGGTGCAGGGTCTGTGGGATGTACTCCAGGAACAGCGCGATGCTCGCCGAAGAGTCTCGCAGGGCCTCGATCCGGTGGCGTACCTGGGGTCGGTCGTCCCAGTAAGCGACGGTGCGGTCGATGTCGGCGAGCTCGCTCGGCAGCGGCGTCGTGTCCGGCAGCACCCGCCAGTGGTACATCAGCGGGAAGCCCTCACCTTCGGCGGCGAGCACCCAATTGGTCGTCATGGTGTGCACGGCGAGCTCGCGCCAAGCCCCGAAGCCCGCCCCGCCGATGAGACCGACGCCGTAGTGATAGAACAGCGGCAGGTCGAACACGTTCGCCGTGGACCGGACGTTCTCGGGCTGTCGTTCCAGGTCGGTGAGGGGTACTCGCTTCACGAAGACCGGGGTTCCAGCGATCTCCAGCAACGCTGACTTCCCGCCGATACCGGCGCCGAGCGGTGCGGCCGCGTCCACGAGCTCGCGCAACGCGTGATCGCTGTGCAGCGCCAAGGCTGTGGAGACGGCGCTGTGGACGTGCAGGCGCGCCGGGCGCGACATGTCGCGGGTCGTCGCCACGTCAGATGGCGAGGACGTCACTGCGTCAAGGGAATACGCTGCGGCCTTCATGTGGACGCCGACCTCGATTCAGCCATGGCCACGCGGTCGTGCCGGCGGCCTCCGGAGCAGGGCAGGAGGTCGGTCCGGGGCCGCACCCGACGGCGGTCCCGGCTTGTCCCCCCGAAACCGCACTCTACGTCACGATCTCCGCGCGACGACTCCACGTAGCGAGAGACGAGGAGTCGGCCTGAGACCACGAGGCCGCTGGCTTTTCGGCATGTCGCCGACCCACCGATGCGAAATGGCAGGCCAGCCTTAGTAGCAGGAACTGCGGTGAGCGACTCGCTCGTTAAGGAACAGCTGTTCCAGGTCACCGTGAACGAGGTGCTCGATCGCGGCGGCGCCCTGCTGGACAATCTGACTCAGTCATCGCAGGACCCGGCCGAGACCTTCGCATTCAGCTCGGCCGGGGCTGTGTGGCTGACCCGAACGGCGGTCGTCATGGGTGCCACCACGGGCCCCTGGCCTCGGTGGGGTTGACGCGGTCGGCGCTCTGGGCACTGTCGCAGGACAACTGCTGGTGACCGGACCGCTTGCGATCAGTGCGGCAGTTCATTAATTCACCACTTTCTCCTAGCCGCTGGGTCGAATCGGTGCCTGCGGTTGGCACGATTACGGGGCGCGTTCATTGCGATCGGCGATCACCGCTGGCAGGCTCATGTTTGTGGACCACGCACTGGGTTCGCCGAGTGCAGGCGATTCGCTCGGTCGACCACAGGAGGGCCGAGACGAACTTCTGATATTGGCGTCGAACTACCTCGAGCGCTTGGACGATCAGGTCGACTCACTGGTCGCCCGGCTGCGTGAGCGGATGCCCGAATATGCGGCGGTGCCGACCGCGGAATTGCGCGCCTACACTGCGGCGATCATCCGGTCCGCACTTGAGCAACTACCCGTAACGGATGGCGGCCTCGACGCCGGTGGTATCCGTGCATTGCAGGAACTCGCACGAAGGCGTGTGGAGCAGGGCTTCCCGTTGGAAGCGCTCACCCGCAGCATTCAGATCTCGGCACGGTTCGTGCTGGACGCGCTCGACGAGGAAGCGTCGAAACGGGGACTTTCGGATCGGGTCGTCTTGGCGGCGCACGATCTTGCGTGGAGATTCGCCAACGATGCCGCCGGAGTCATCAATGCAGTTCGGCACGACGTGGCGGTCGAGGCAGCGCGGAGAGACGCCGAACAGCGAGTGGACTTTCTGCGCGCACTGCTGCACGCGCAACTCTCTGCCGCTCGCATCAGTGTGGACGCCCGCACATTCGGGCTGGACCCGACGGCGAAATACCAACCGTTGTGCGCTCGACCCGCCGATCAAAGTGACTGGGCCGCACTGACGGCGGTGCTTCAGCGTACGTGCGCGACCCATGAACTCCTTCCCGTGGTCGCCGTTGTCGACGGTGATCTGGTGGCCGTCGTGCCGAAATGCCCTGTGGTCGGCGACCGATGGCTGGTTGCTACTGCGGAACCGGCAGGGCTCACCGACCTGGCTTATGCCTTCGATGAAGCGGTCTCGACGCTCGAAATCGCCCAGACCTTCGGGCTGACCGGGTTGGTCACAATCGCGGACCTGGGGCCGCTCCCGCTAGCGATGCTCGGTGCCGACACTGCCGCCCACCTCGAACACCGATACCTGCGCGCACTGGACGACGGCCAACCGGGTCGCCAGGACGTGGAGGACACGGTGTGGGATTTCCTCGAATACGATAGAAACCTCGACCAGACCGCGCTGGATCTGCACGTACACCGCAACACCGTGCGATACCGCCTCGCCCGGTTCCAGGAGTTGACCAACCTGGATCTGCGGTGCACCAGGGACGTCGTTCTGGCGTGGTGCTTGCTCGCCCACCGCCGAGTCCAGCGTTCGTAACCAATTTGGCTCAGCGTGCCAAATGCGCAGGTCCAGACACTGTCCGGCCGGACATGGTCTAGCCGCGGCCCGGCCATGAGCATAGAAACATGACTCCCTTCTCCCCACATGGCATGAGAGTCGGTCTATCCCAGCTGAACAGTGCCAGCAGGCCGATCCTCGACTACTACCTCGACGATTTGCACGTTACGCAGTTCAGTGTCACCAGTCCCAATTCCGCCGAGTACGCGGCCACGACTGCCGATGGAACCCGCGAAGACCGGTGGCGCCTGAGCTGGTTGCCGGGACGGGTGCTGACGCTCGAGCAGGCGCTTTGCGCGATGGTGCTGGATGAGATTCTCATTGCCCACGAACTCGACAGTGACACCATGCTGCGCGTAATGCATGACCTCGCCGCCCATCTGGCGATGCCGCTGCACCAGATCCTCACACGCCTGTCCGCCATCAAGAACGACGCACGTTCCGAACCGCGGGGTATGGCCGCATGGCAACGTCGAGGTGGCTACTACCGAGCCACCGCTTGACGGTGCCACCTGCGCGAACTCCGGTGCGAGCACAGTTGTTCGCACTGGTCGTACGCCCGGCATCTCCGACGCTTGCCGTAGGGATGGTGATCGCCGCCCTGTTCATCGGGGTCGAGACCCTCGCAGTTTGTGTACTCGATCGAACAACCGGCGCAGACGATTTCGGGGTGCTCTACCTGCTCGGCGCATTGGTGATCTCGACACGATGGGGGATCGGGCTGGCGGCCGCGACATCGATAGCCAGTGCCACAGCGTTCGACTACTTCCGTAACTGGCCCGTCGAGGAGTTCGCACCGATCGAGAACGGCATCGTGATCGCCGTCTTCTTGACGGTCGCGTTGTCGATGAACTTCGTCGCGGGTGTGGCCAGGGCACGCGTGGTCGAGGCCGATGCGCGCCGCCGCGCCGCCGACCTCACCGCTGAGTTGGCCCGTATCATGTTGCGCTCCAGTGATATCCGGACCGCACTGGATATCGCCGAGCAATGCCTTGCGCAGGCTCTCGGGCTGGGTTTCGCGGAAATCGAGCTCGCGGAAATCCGGAGCGACGACCAGCGCTGGGCGATTCCGTTGCACGACGGCACCACACCGCTCGGTACCTTGTCGGCGCCTGTCGACCTTCCCGAGCCGACCCGGCGGTGTCTGCGAGACCGGGTAGCGCCCGCCCTGGAGATATTGCTTTGTGCCGCACACGATCGCGAGGCCATCAACCATGCGCTGATCGCCTCGCGCGCCCGCATCGTTGCGGCCGCTGATGAGGCTCGGCGCCGTCTGGAGCGCGACCTGCACGACGGGGCGCAACAACGGTTGGTTTCCTTGGGACTCCAACTGCGCAAGACCCAGGCGTCCCTGCCGCCCGAACTGGTATCCTTGCGGGCCGAGCTCGACGGCATCGTGGCTGACTTGACCGGGATTTCGATGGAACTGCAAGAGTTTTCGCGCGGGATTCATCCGGCGATCGTGGCCAAAGGCGGGCTCGGTCCCGCATTGAAGACGCTGGCGCGCCGCTGCAGCGTCCCGGTGGTCCTCGAGTTGGTGATCGAACGTCGGCTGCCCACATCGATCGAGGTTGGGGTGTACTACGTGGTGGCCGAGGCGCTGACCAACACCGCCAAGCATGCCCAGGCGTCAAATGTGAACGTGCGCGCGGAAATAGACAATGAGAAACTCTCGCTGCTCATACGCGACGACGGAAGAGGCGGCGCCGACCCCACCAAAGGATCGGGGCTCGTCGGCCTGATCGACCGCGTCGAGGCGCTCGGTGGCAATATGCGGATCGTCAGCCCGCCCGCCGCCGGGACACGGCTGCATATCGCCATACCGGCGCGAGAATGAGACCGTTGCTGACGGCGGGTTCCAGCGCCTCGCCGCTCAGCCTGCCGCTCGCACCGCCGAACGATAAAGGTCTGCGACCGCTGCGATGTCGGCGTTCAGGCCGGAGGATGCCGCCGCGGCGTACCGGCGCTGGACCACCGCGGCCACCGGCAATTCCATATCGGCCTGGTGTGCGAGGTCGAGCGCCAATCCCGCGTCCTTGACTCCGAGCGCGGTGGCCCACCAGCCGTCATGTGAACCGGTCAGTACACTCTCGAATCGGTTCCGCAGCGCGGGCGCGACCGCTGGGCTGGCGCCGAGGAGATCCCGCAGTTGATCCTCCGAGACGCCTCCCGAACGGCCTACGGCAAACGATTCGGCGAGCGCGACGACTCCCGATAGCAGCAATAGGTTGGCCGTCAGTTTGGCGACGATCGCAAGCGGCGCGGTGTCGTAACGGCGGTTGTCGTCCGATAGCGAGGAAACCATCGCACCAAGGCGGTCGATAACGCTGTCACCGCCGCCGAGCAGGAACACCGCCTGCCCGGCGGTCACTGCCGCGGGGCTACCGACGACGGAAATGGCGACGAAGCGGTCAGGGAAGGACGCCGCGAGCTCGCCGCTGAGTGTCGGTGAGATCGTGGAGCTGTCGATGTAGATGGTCCTCGGATCGATCGATGACCGCAGTTCCCCCAGCGCGACCGCCCGGACCGCCGGATCGTCGGCCAGCATGGTGATCACGGCATCCGCCCCGGCCACGGCGTCGGCGATGGTCGGTTTTCTTCGGCGCCCGCGGAAAGAAGTTCCCTGGCTTTGCCTTTCGTCCGATTCCACACCGTCAACCGGTGCCCGTCCTGGAGCAAACGTTGCGCCAGCGCCCGGCCCATCCGTCCCATACCCAACACCGCGATGTCCATATCGGTCTCCTTGCTCGTGAGAGTTCTTTCGGAGCGACTCGGCGAGCCGCGCATACCAACGTTCTCGCGCGCAGGTGCGCGGGTCATTGCCGCTACCTGGCGATTAGAGGCTGCCGCTAGCTGGAGTAGCCGGCACATGCTGGCGGTCGGCCGTTTTGCTCGTTGTCGGCACAGTGGCCGGTGCTGGGCGGGAATCGGCTTCAGCAATGGAGTTGGCGGGATTGCCGATGTGACCCCCGCTCATCACTGCGCGGGGGTCACATCCGCACTGTTCGTCGTCGCTTACCTCCCGCAGTCGGTGAGGGATTGGCAACGTATACGTGGGTCTGCGGACCGTGGCGCGCCGCCTTCGCCGCCGCTGTTGCAGCGCTATCGGCCGCCGCGGCGTCCAGGCCTGGTCGGGCCGGCGCTACAAGCTCGAATGTTCGGCTGTCACACGCTCTCCGGTGACGGTCCGGAGACCGGCGTTGCCCCCGACATGATCTCGTCGATCTCGTCGAGGTCGGCATCGCTGAGTGAAACGTCCACCGCACCAAGGCTGTCTTCGACGTGGTCGACCCGCCGGGCGCCGACTATCGCGACATGGACGGCCGGGTTCGCCAAAGTCCAGGCAATCGCCAGCTGACTTACGGTGACTCCCCGCTCGGTCGCGAATTCCTGTAGCGCCTGCACCGTCATCAGATTCTGGTGGTATTCGGCACCATGGAAGACCGTGCTCGTGCTGCGCCAGTCGTCATCGGCGAATGTCGTATCCGCAGTTATAGTCCCGGTCAGCAAGCCGTGCGCCAGCGGTCCGTACACGAGAACAGCGATGTCGTTCGCCTGGCAATAAGGAAGCGGGTCTTCCTCGATGTCGCGCCGGAACAGGTCATAGGGCGACTGCAGAGTCTCGACCGGAAAGGTAGCGGCGAACTCCGCCATCTGGGCCGCATCGAAATTGGACACCCCGACGTGGCCGATTTTGCCTTGGGCGACGAGGTCGGCCAGGACACCCGCCGTTTCGGCGATCGGCACCGCCGGATCGGGCCAATGCACCTGGTAGAGGTCGATGTGGTCGACGCCGAGTGCGGCCAGGCTGGAGTCGACGCCCCTGCATTGCCAGTCCCGGCTGGCGTCGCGGACCAAGCCGGTGTCGGTCCGGCGCAAGCCGCCCTTGGTGGCCAGTACGAGTTCGTCGCGATGGCTGACGAGTTCGCTGCCCAATGCTTTGCCGAGGAGCAGTTCGGACGCGCCGAAACCATACGCCTGCGCGGTATCGAAGAAGTTGACGCCCAGATCGCGGGCACGGCGGATCGCGGCGATCGCCGCATCCTCGTCGAAGCGGCCCCAGTCGCCGCCGAGTTGCCATGTACCGAACGCGATCCGGGAGACGTCGAGTCCACTTGTTCCCAAAGTCGTTGTCTTCATATCGCTCTCCAGATCTCTCGATAGGGACGTTGTCACTGTCACTCTTCGGTGGGCGCGTTGTCGCCAACGCCAGCGCCCATCGCCACCTCCCGGCAGCAGGTATCCGAAGTACGGCCGGCAGCCCTCGATCAAGCGAGACGTCGCGGCGCGCGGAGGAAATTTGCAGGTGGCATCAAGGCGGATCTGTCCGCTGACGCTGTGAAGGAGCTTCTGCGCGACCGGGGCTTGGCGCCGGATCGGGTCAGCGCGCCTCGAGGAAGGTGATCACCGCGAGCACACGGCGGTGATCGTCTCCGGTTTCGGGCAGGTTCAGTTTGGTAAGAATGCTTCGCACGTGCTTCTCGACCGTGCCCTCGGTGACCCACAACCGCCGTGCGATACCGGCATTGGAACGACCCTCGGCCATCAACGCCAGGACTTCCCGCTCGCGTGTGCTCAGCGCCGCGAGCGGATCGTTGCGTCGTCGGGCCGACACCAGCTCGGTCACCAATACCGGGTCGACAACCGAGGCACCCTTGGCGATTCGCTGGAGTGTGTCGAGGAAATCCTCGACATCGGTGACCCGGTTCTTGAGGAGGTAGCCGACGCCACCACCGCTGGCCAGCAGCTCCATCGCGTGCTCCACGTCGGAGTGCGCCGACAGGACCAGGATGCCGGTTGCCGGAAGCTCCGCGCGGATCTCCCGTGCCGCGTCGAGACCTTCGGTGGTGTGCGTCGGTGGCATCCGGATGTCGACGATCACCAGGTCGGGCGCGTTCGTCCGAACCAGCGTCAGCAGGCCCGCCGCATCCTCGGCCTGACCGACGACATCGAGCCCCGCCTGCGTGAGCAGACTGGCCAGACCCGCGCGGAGCAGGACATCATCATCGGCCAGGAGCACCCGCAGCGCCGTCGTCACTGGATTCTCGCCTCCTCGATCCGTGGATCCGGGCCGAGCACCTGTTGCTGGGGACGGTACCGGCGTGGTGGCTGAACGCGACTACTTGGAATGAAGCTCGGCGTGGCAAGTACATCGTGCGCGGACATCAGGTCGACTCGCTTCGCACGGCGGTCTCGATCTTCTCGCCGGTCGCCTTGTCGATGTGCTTCCAATACTCGAAGGCGCGTAGCAGAACCGGCTCCGATACTCCGTTGCGCAGATGGCCCGCGACATTGGATACCAGCCGGTCGCGGGCGGCGTCATCGAGCACCTCGCGGACCATGGTGGCCGCCTGGCCGTAGTCGTCGTCCTCCGCGTGCAGCGTGTACGCGGCTCGGACCATATCGCCGTCGCTGTGCCAGCGCGCCTCGGCGGCGCGCAACGGGTCGGCCTGCGGCCCGCCGTAGGAGTTCGGCGCATAAACCGGGTCCGAGACGTTATTGATTCGCATCACGCCGTCTTTGGAATAGCTGTGCACCTCCGCCCTTGGTGAGTTCACCGGAATCTGTTTGTAGTTGACGCCGAGGCGGGCGCGATGTGCGTCGGCGTAGGCGAAGCCGCGCGCGAGCAGCATTTTGTCCGGGCTGAGGCCGGTGCCGGACACCTGATTGTTGGGTTCGAACGCGGCCTGCTCGATTTCAGTGTGATAGTCGGTGACGTTGCGGTCCAGTGTCAGGCTCAGCATGTGCGCCGATTCCGGAACCAATGTCCAGAAGTCCCACTGCATGTCGTTGTCGCGGAGGTTGTTCGCCGCGCGGCGCTTCTGGGAGCGGATGAAGTGCTGGAACTTCAACGGGTCGCGAATGAAGAAAATCGGTGTGTTGTTGCCGACGATGTCGAGATTGCCCTCCGATGTGTAGAACCGCAACGAGAACCCGCGCGGGTCGCGCCAGGTATCGGGTGTACCGCGTTCACCGGCGACGGTGGAGAACCGAATCAGCGTGTCGGTCTTGGTCCCCGGGGCGAACACCGCTGCCCTGGTATACACACCGACGTCGTTGGTCACCTGGAAATGACCGAATGCGCCGCCACCCTTGGCATGCGGTTGCCGCTCCGGGATTCGTTCCCGGTTGAAGTTGGCGATCTGTTCGATCAGGTAATGGTCCTGCAGCAGGATCGGACCGTCGGGCCCGACGGTGAGTGAAAGCCCGTCGCTGGGCACTGGGATACCGGCATCTGTTGTCGTCGGCTCGGGCACTGCGTTGCTCATGTGAATTCCTACTCGTGTTGGTCGAACGTCTCGGCGAAATGGTCGGATATGCAGGTGGAATCGACGCCCGGATCAGCTATTTGTCATCGGGGTCGAGTCCCAAGGAGGCGACCCCGGCCGCGACGCCGCCGATGACCTGCGCGACCAGATAGACCCACAGCGTCGGCCAAGCGAAGACGTTCATCACGCCAGCGCCGACGGTGACCGCTGGGTTGAACGCACCACCGGAAATGGAGCCGACCGCTATCGCGCCCGCCACCACGGTGAAACCGATCGCCAGGCCGTAGAACGAATTGACCGGATGGCTTTTGCTGGTGGCGACATTGAGCACGACGTAGCAGAGCGCAAAGGTGAACAGCAGTTCCACGACAAATGCCGCGGTCAGTCTGTGGCCAGACAGCGTCATTGTTGTGATCGGCTGTATGGGGTCGACGAATGCCCGCACCACCACGGCGGCGAGCAGTCCTGCGCCGAACTGCGATATCCAGTACGCCGTCGCATCACGCGGGCCGATTCGACGGCGCACCAGCGCCGCAAGGGTCACCGCGGGATTGTAATGCCCGCCCGAGAGATGGCCGCCTGCATAGATCATCACCATCAGGGCCGCCCCGATGGCCAGCGGGGTCAGCGGGCTGTGGCTGCCGACCGCGGATCCGACCGTGAAGACCACAAAGAAGGTCCCGATCGCTTCGACCGCGTACTTCACCGCAGACCGAGGAGTGGCGGGCGCCTCGGCGACGTCCTGGACGATAACCGGAATCGATGATTGTGCTTTGACGATATTCATGGCTATCAGAATTGCGCCGCGGGCAACGAGAGTCGCCACCGCTGACGCCCATCGCCAATTCCTGCCAGCGGTAGTCCTCGCCCGCCCGCCAGCTGTAAATCGGGTGGTCGCTCCGGTCCAGAGCAGTTCCCCGAACTGGCGGTAGCGGGTGGGCAATCTTTCCGGGTGGCAGGTGCCGCGAATGGGCGACAGCCATGGCGACATGAGTTCATCGACTGGCGATGCTGTTAGCGGACGGGGAACGAGGCACAGGTCGAAGCCACCTACCTGCGCACCACGGTGGCGGCCAAACATCATGGCCACCGCATTCCTCGGCCGTTCCGCTACCGCTTGCCCCGATCGATCGGGGCCCATCACGAAATGGGAGCAACCATGTCCACCACGTCGATCTTCCACACCTCCGCAGTCAACGGCTCGGGATTCCGCGCTTCGCCGCAGCTGCGCGTCAACCTGCAACAGGTCCTTATCGATCTCGTCGCATTGCATTTGCTGGGCAAGCAAGCGCACTGGAACGTCGTCGGCACCAATTTCCGCGACCTGCACCTGCAGCTCGACGAAATCGTGGACATCGCCCGCGAGGGCAGCGACACCATCGCCGAGCGGATGCGAGCACTGGACGCGGTGCCCGACGGACTGCCCGAGACCGTTGTCACGACGACAAAACTGAAGACATTCCCCCGCGGCGAGCAGAACACCGCTGCGGTGGTCGAGCTGATCAGCGACCGGCTCCGCACCACTGCGAGCACGATGCGCGCCGTACACGATGCCGTCGACGCCGAGGACCCGTCGACGGCGGACCTGCTGCACGCCCTCATCGACGACATCGAGAAGCAGCGATGGATGCTGAGCGCCGAGAACCGCACGGCCCAGCGGACTCGATGAGCACCGGTCCGGCCGTGCGCGTCGCGCGGTAACGCCTGGTGCGAAGCATCCGTTAGCGGGGGAATGTGCCTGTTCGTACCCGCAGTCCGAGGCGATGGTGCTGAGTTCGTCGTCGCCTTCGTATAGGCGTGTGAGGGCATGCTCGAAGCGGATCACGCGACCCCTAACCAAGCCGATGCTCAGCTCAGGCTTGTTCACCGACCGTATCCATCCGATGCCCGTCATGGCTTGGAACAATCTGACGTGCTGTCCTACTAGCTTTCGCAGCTTTGTGACAGTAGAACCGGATAAGCCCACCGCATCCGATGCGACCGCTGAAACCAGCGCCGCACGATCGGAAGAATGGAGGTGAAGTGCCTATGGCGACACCGACGTCGCGAGCGACGAACGCCGCATCGACGCTGTCGAGACTCCGGCTGGCCAGCATCGACCAGCCGCGAAAGACGTTGGCAGACCTGGCACCGTGATCCGGCCGCACCTCCCCGCCGACCGAGCACGCCGAGGATGCCCACCACGTGCCTGCCGATCCGAGTCGGCGGCAGCAGACGGAACGGGTCTCCGACCCGCTCGACACCGTCGGGGCCCGTGCGTCAGCGCCTCCCACGAAGACCGGTGACGACCGAACCCAATAGTTCGGCCGCCGAAAGGGGTATATCGCTAGGGTTGTTCGGCGGGAGCGGCGTGAAATGCATTGAAAGGCAGCTCGATTCCCCTGGTCATGTGCAGCGGATTTCGCAGACATGCCTGTCGCCGGATACGTTGGTATCCGTCAATCAACGAGCGATTTGTTGGTAGGCGCGAATACCCCTGAATGAGCCTCGAACCGTCGCAGACCGGTCCGGGGCTCATTCGGATTCTGAGGTCGGGCGGTGAATCATGAACGATGAAAGTATTGCTCAGAGTGAGATCGGCCGAATTATCGGCCCGGGCGAGAATATGCTGTGGACCGGACGGCCGAGGCGGGGGTTGGCGCCGGTAGGTGGTCGCGAGTCGTAGCGTGTGGCCACCGCCCGCCAGTGCTCGGCCTTGTTGAAGGCGCGTTCGATTACGTTGCGCCGCTTGTAGAGTTGCGCGTCGAAACGCGGTGCCCGACCGCCGGTTCGTCCCTTGCGTTTGCGGTTGGTGAGTTGATCGCGGTGTTCAGGGATCACGGCTTGAATGCGTTTGCGCCGCAACAGGGTTCGGTTCGCCGCCGCGAGTAGGCGTGGTCGGCGATCACCACCTCGGGGTTGCGTCGTGGTGGCCCGCCTTCCAGTCGTGGCACCGCGATCGCCTTCAGCAGCGGCGCCAGCATCGGCGAGTCATGGGCCTGCCCGGGCGTGAGCAGCACGGCCAAGCCGCGGCCGCCGCCGTCGGCGGCCAAGTGCACCTTGATGGTCAGCCCACCAAGGGAGCATCCGATGGCGTGGTCGGCCGGTTCATAGCCCGGTCACCGCATCGTTGCGCGCTCCAGCGGCGTGCTGGTGTGCCCGCACGATCGTCGAGTCGATCGAGGTGATCCAGTCCAAGTCGCCGGTGGTATCGGCGAGGGCGACCAAGGCGGTCAGCACCCGGTCCCAGGTGCCGTCGGCGACGTAGCGGCGGTGGCGCTTCCACACCGTCTGCCACCGCCCGAAATGCTCGGGCAGGCGGCCATGAGGATCTTGAAGTAGAGCGCCCGACCGGGTCGGTGTGGATGGTGATCACGTCGCTGCCGCGCACAGCTCGTTCCGGGTTTCTGTCAGTTGGTGATCAGCGGGCTAGTGGAACGTTGGTTCCGGAAAGTCCTATCCAGTGGAGCCGCGCACAGCTCGTTTCGGGTTGCAAGTTTTCTGTCAGCCGGTGATCAGCGGGCGAGCGGAGCTTTGGTTCCAGAAAGTCCGATCCGGTGGATCCGGAAACCCGCCTCCACCAAACCCGAAGGAGAACCAGTCATGCCGAATGTGTTTGTCGATCAGATGAAGTGCGTGGACGAGACCGGTTCCGGCGCCACCGAGTGGGGGTCGGATGACGTCTACCTGCTGTCGTTCCGGGGCAGCATCCCGGCCGGTGTCAACCTTGCCTCGCAGACGGAGTTCACGGTGACCGGACCCGGGGGCTTCTGGGACGTAATGGACGATGGCGACCGTCGCACCCGCGACGTCGCGGTCGCTGCTTACGACCCCGGGGCCGTGTATGTCGTTCAGTTGATCGAAAAGGACGACGGTCGCGATGTAGATGGCGATGTGACGGCCTTCTACCGGAGCACCCTGAATCTGGTATGGACCGGGGGTCTGGCGCGCACGGTCGGCCAGGCGCCGGACCAGCGGGCTGATGCGCTCGCCGGGAACATCTCCGATGCGCTTCGGGGCCTGAACACCGTCTACATGAATTTCCCGAAGGGCAACGACGACCCTATCGGTCGGCCGCAGCGCCTGTCTCTGCCCACGCGCCATACGACCGCGGTGCACAACTTCAGGGGCGATAGCGGTCATTACCGGGCCACGTTCAAGGTGGCCTGATGTGAATGCGGACGGCGCCGTATCGGCCTCTGAGCGATACGGCGCTGTCTGGGCGGTGCCGTTACCAGGCACTCCGGTGACAGCCGCGCTGCACCCGCGGTGACCCTCACGCCCGAGGGTGCAGCGGTCCGATCCGATCCGTACATCGAACTTCGAGGAGAAAACTATGACGACCCGATGTCGCCGACCAGGGCGCCTGAGCGAAACACGGGCGCAAGGGAGGGACCAAGTAGTGGAAACGAGTAGTCGACCACCCGTGTTCGCGGGAGCGGATTGTCGCACGATGGTCGGGCAAGCGAACGTGGTGAACCGGCCCGCGAAGTCGGTTCTCGTGTCCCTCGTGGTGGTCGCCGTTGAGGCACCCGCCCTGGTCGAAATACATGGCCAGCCGGACGCAGGCGTCGAGGATCGGGAGATGTCATGTCGAATCTGAATTCGGATCCTGGTCGACCCGGCTACTACGGGTACCCGCAGTACGGGCAGCCGCCGATGTCGCCTTCTGTTTGGCCGCAGACCCTCCCGAGGCGGGAGTATCCGTATGCGTCGTGGTGGTCTCGAGTCGGCGCGTACTGCACCGATGTCGTCGTGGCGGTGGTGCCGGCCGTGATCGTCGCCGGTGTTGGGCTCGTCATCGCCACCGAGCCGACGAGGGCCGCGCGGGAGGAGTTCGGTCCGTCCGCGGAGGCCGAACTCAACTGGCTGGGAGTGGTGATCGCGGTGCTCGGGTTGTTCATCTACCTCGCAATCGCGGTATCGAACCAGGTGATTGCGCAAGGCAGGACCGGCCAGTCCCTCGGTAAGAAGTGGCTCAGGATCGCAGTGATCGAGGAGGCCACCGGGCGACCGTTGGGGCCATCTCTCGCCCTCGCCCGATGGGGTGCCCAATTGACGATCAATATCGTCGGGAACTACTGGCTTTTGGGTATCCCGGGCCTGCTGAACAGCCTGTGGCCGCTGTGGGACGTCAAGCATCAGACCTGGCACGACAAGGTCGTTCATTCGGTTGTTGTGAGGATTCGTGCTCGCGAAGGAGGAGCTTTTGTTCGGTCCGGTGATTACAGCGGCTGATCTGGTTGCATCTGGATACATTCAGCGAAACGGCGAAGCTGGTTGCAGCGTCGACCAGTGTGGTACCCGGCACCGACGAGGTCGAGGTGGAGGTAACCATGCCGCAGATTGACGTTCGTGTCCTCGGACCTGTGCAGCTGCTCGTCGATGCGCAGCAGTTGCTGGTAGGCGGTCGCAAACCACGGGCCATGCTTGCGATGCTGACCATCAATCGGCAGCAGGTGGTGTCGACGGAAGCCCTAGCGAACGCGGTATGGGACGGCAACCCGCCCAAGGCGTACACCAATAGTTTGCAAGTGTTCGTCTCCAGACTGCGCAAACACTTGGAGTCGGCCGGGGCCGACCCCACCATCCTGCGCACCGTCGCCCCCGGTTACCGCCTCGACATCTCCGATGCCGAATGCGACGTCGGACGATACGCATCGGCCCGTCAGGCCGGCAGAGCGGCCAGCAAATCCGGCGACCCGGCCGTCGCGGCGGCGCACCTCCAGCGCGCACTCGACCAGTGGAGCGGCACGGCGTTGGCCGATCTGCTCGGTATCCGATACACCGACGATGTCTCGACCGCGATGGAGGAGGAACGCCTCAGCACGGCGTCGGAACGGATCAGTGCGGATCTGCTGTGCGGCAAGGCCTCCGACGTCGTCGGCGAACTGCGGACGCTGACCGACGAACATCGGTTTCGGGAACGGCTGTGGGGGCAGTTGATCACCGCGCTGTACCTGTCGGGCCGACAGGTCGATGCGTTGGAGGCGTGCCGCAGGGTGCGGGCGATCCTGGCCGACGAATTGGGAATCGACCCGTGCGCGGAGCTCGTCCGGTTGGAGCAGCAGGTGCGGCGGCAGGAACCGATACTTAGGTCGGAGCCAGCCGCCACGATGCAGGCCGAGACGCTGCTCACCACGGTGGCCGAGATCCCGCGTACCCACCGCAGTGGGCGGTTGCGGTTCGACGACGGCCGCATCCGCACGGTCCCTCCGAAGGGTTTGAGGATCGGGCGCGGTCCCGACAACGATCTGAAGCTGGACGATCCGAAGGTCAGCCGCCGCCCCCACGCGCAGATCATCCCCGAACGCGAAGGCCTGGCGATCAAGGACCTGCACTCGAGCAACGGTGTCTACGTCGACGGCGCACGCATCGAGCTCACCACCCCGCTGTCGACCGGCACCGTGATCCGGATCGGTTCGACAACAATGACTTTCGAAGAAACATGACCGCTGTGTAGTGCGCTGCACCCACCGCGCAACGTTGGTGCGACGGCCGTGTGCCACACGCCGTGCGGCACGAACAGCGACTCGGCAACGCCGCCGATCGTCGGTCCGAAATCAGCGAGTTCGGCGACAACGAGACCGCAGGATCTGCCCTGGCATACTGCCGGCGCGTCTCAACGCCGGATTCCGGTCCAACGGGTGATAGGAACCGGAAATGCAGGGACTTCATCGGGTATAGAGCCGCACCTGCGACTCGCCGGTCCCGTTCCTTATCGGGTCGGTGTAGTCCGGATCGATGACGAGGGTGTACTCGCCGTCGACCGGCAGGGCCGTGGTGTCGATGGAGGCGCTGCCGTGGATGCATCCGCTCGCGATCTCCTTGCCGACCGGGTCACGCAACGACAACTGGGAACACCCATAGGAGGGCAGGGTCGACAACGCAACCTCGACGGACACCTTCTGCCCCTTGGTGCCGGCGAACCGGAACCGGCTCACGGCGCCGGGGGTGTCGATCCTGCTGGTGACCGGGGTCCCGTCCGGGGAGATCGCCGCGTCCTGGTCGACAACGGTGAACAGCCGCACCTGCGACTCGCCGGTCCCGTTCTTTATCCGGTCGGTGTAGTCCGGAGCGATGACGAGGGTGTACTCGCCGTCGACCGGCAGGGCCGTGGTATCGATGAAGCCGCCGCCGTCACTGTGGATGCATCCTTCCGCAATCTTCTTGCGGACCGGGTCGCGCAACGACAAGGAGCAGCCGGACGGCAGGGTCGACGAGGCAACCTCGACGGACACCTTCTGCCCCTTGGTGCCGGCGAACCGGAACCGGCTCACGGCGCCGGGGGTGTCGATCCTGCTGGTGACCGGGGTCCCGTCCGGGGAGATCGTCACGTCCTGGTCGACGACGGTGATCACGCGCACTGTGGCTTCGCCGGTGGCGTCGTTCGACGGATTCAACACCACGGCGTATTCGCCGCTGGCCGGTAGTGCCGTGGTGTCGATGAAGCCGCTGCCGTCACTGTGGATGCATCCTTCCGCAATCTTCTTGCGGACCGGGTCGCGCAACGACAAGGAGCAGCCGGACGGCAGGGTCGACGAGGCGACCTCGACGAATACCTTCTGCCCCTTGGTGCCGGTGAATGCCAACTCGCCTGTGTCACCGGGTTTGGTAATGCTGAGCGTCTTCTCGACAACCTTGCCGTCGGGCCGCGGCTGCGGCCAGATCGTGTAAACCCCCACCCCGAGAACCAGCAGAACCACCGCGATCGCTGCGGCCGTCGAGCGCCTCCGCCACCAGGGCGTCGCCGGTCTCGAGCGCAGTGCCTGCCGCGCCGCTGCGACGAGTTGTCGACAACGCGTCGAGAAGCCATCGCCACGTTTCGTGGAAGTGTGGTCCGGTTGATCGGCCACCGTGACGGGCAGCGGTGTCGATGGTGTCGCATCAGTGGGGTGGTCGAGTACGGCCGAGTCCAGGGCTTGTCGGGCGGCCGCGGCGAGGGCGCCACAACTCGGTGGACGATCATCGGGGTTCTTCGCCAGGGCCTGCTCGATGACGCAGTCGAAGGCGCTGGACAGGCCGTTGTCGCGGGCCGCTGGCACCCGGCTGGGCTGTGGGATCGGTGCCTCGCGGTGCGCATGCGACTGTTGCTCCTTCGTACCCGGATAGGGCGGGGATCCGGTGAGCAGGTGGTACAACGTGCAGCCGAGGGAGTACACGTCCGCGCGAGCATCGACTGCGGTGAAGTTGAACCGTTCCGGCGCGGTGTAGTCGAAGGTGGCCAGCAGCATCCCTTTGCTGGTCAGCCCCTGGGTGTCCTCGAGCGTCTTCGCGATGCCGAAATCGGCGACGACCACCCGCTCGTCCTGACCGCCAGCGGGTTGGCTGAGCAGGATGTTGGCAGGTTTGACGTCACGGTGCAGGACACCGTGTGCGTGTGCGTAGTCGAGCCCCTTGGCGGCCTCGGAGATGATCCGTACCGCCCGAGCGGCTGGTAGCGCACCGTCTGTCCGCACCGCTGTGGCAGCGTCGCCGCCGTCGATGTATTGCATCGAGATCCATAGCTGGTCGTCTTCGCTGCCGCGGTCATTGACAGCGACGATGTTGGGGTGTTCGAGCTGGGCTATGTGCTCGGCCTCGCTCAGAAACCGCTTACGAGCATCTTCGTCGGCGCTCTCCAGCAGTTTGAGCGCGATGAATTTCGGCAAATTGGGGTGGCGGGCCAGGTATACCGCGCCCATGCCACCAGCGCCGAGCCGGTGTTGGATCTCGTAACCGGCGAACATCTGACCCGGGCTCAGTTCCCGCATGCATACCATTCTCGCCCATGCCGCCACCGTGCACGATGGTTGCTAGAACCAGCGTCGGCAGTGAGTGTGCACTGAACGGATGGCTTGACCAGCAGATACTTCCATATCCGTTGGATACTTCGCAATTGCTGAGGGAATCCGGATCAGCGGGCGATCCCATCCTTGGTTCCAGAAAGTCCGATCCGATGGAGCCACGCGCAGCTCTTTCCGGGGTTGCCAGCGTTCTGCCAGCCGGTGATCAGCGGGCAATCCGATCCTTGGGTCACATTCAAAAGACGGAGACGAACCGCGATCCAGGAGGCCGGTTCCGATCCCCACGAAAGGTGAAAAGAATATGTCTTGGCATCTGTGCAAGGTCGATAGCGTCGGACCTCAAGAGAACGGCGAGGTCCTCATCAAGCTGGACGATGAGGGCACTGACTGGGCGGGACCACGGTGGTTCAAGACCACCGATGCGGTCCGGAAGGACATGCTCTCGGTGGCCTTGGCGGCCATTCAGTCGGGGCTGCCGGTCCGCACCATGTTGGCGGCAACGGCGGAGTACAGCCGGATCGACCGGCTCTACATCCAGCGGCCCGCCTAGGGGCATGGGCCTCTCAGCCTCCTTCGAAGCAAGAGGCTGAGGGGCCTTGCCGGACATCGCGCGCAACTGCATCTACACGGCGGAGTCGACACAGCACCAGTTCCACACCGTCGAGATCCAGACCACCTCGGATTGGTCCGCTTCCATGGAACCGGAACGGTTGCCAACCGAATGCCCGATCCGGCCGAAGCGTCCGCACCCGGAATTGGATGTCTTTGCCCGGCGCATGCGGACCTTCGGACGGCGCCGTCCACACAACAGCCATCACCTACGCCCCCTGGAGAACGATCCGCGATGACCGATACGCACTCCGGCGAACTACCGACGATCCTCGATCACATCGTCGCCCACCTCGACCCGAGCGGATGCGGCCTCCTCCCTGGCGGGGACAACTTGCCAGGAACCGAACCAGCCGACATCAACTGGGCTTCCGGCGCCATCGATGGAATCAAGGCCCAGCATCTGGGTGCCGCGCATCCCGAAGTCACTACCGCGGAACTCATTCCGCTCATTGATGCCGCGATCAGCCATGGGCTAGGTCCCCGAGAGTATGGCCGCCTCTACGACCGCGTCCGACTGCCCAGCGTTGGTTCCTACCTCAACCCGCTGCTCGACGCCATCTACTCCTCGACACTGCTGCCGGAAGATGTCTGCGGGCTCGGTCGCCGACTGGCCACCACAGGCCGACACGCCGAGCCCGTGAAACTGGGGATCGCTCTGCTGAGCATGGTGCCGGGCACCTCGGACCGCGACCTGCTGCTCACACTCGGTCGACACGAAGAGCTGACCGGATATGTCGCCGCTGCCATCCAGCGCATCGACCCCGATCCCGAGTCGACTCTGTTCGGGTTGGCGCGAGGTGTCGACGGGTGGGGCCGTATCGAAATCGTCGAGATGTTGGCAGGAACAACGCGAGTCGACATACAGGACTGGTTGGTGCGCACCGGTTTCCGCAACACGATCATGTACGAGTACTTGGCGGGGATCGCTGCAACGACAGGCCACCTTCTCGACCGCCTCCGTGCGACCGAGCCCGACGACGAACTGATCGACTCAGCCGCAGACATCATCTCCGCGCTCATCCGCGGTGGCCCAACAATTGGCATCCATGGCGTCGCCGACGCACCACAGCTTGTGGAGGTCATGCTCGACATTCTCGAAAGGCGAGGACGCCGCCCGGCCCACTTCGTCGTCGTCGAGGAAATCGACGATTTCCTGCGCTACCTGGATGACGAGACAGGATCCGATCATGACTGGCCCCAGCAAACCTGTGACCGCCTGATGGATACGTGTCGGCGAATCATGGACCAAGGTCATTGGCCCGCCCTGGCAGCCGCCGACCTAGCGGCCCAGGATCGCCAGAAGTTCTGGGCCGCCGAACACACCGCTCGGGCTCTCGGCATGGAAACATTCGATGCCCAAATGCGCCGTCTTCGGACCGGTCTCGACTGGAGCTGGTCCGCAGTGATGGAGTTGGCTGATGACGCACGAATCGACAGCATCCTTGCCCTAGCTGAGCACTCATTCCCGCTGGACACGATGGCAACCGGTGCATTGTCGCGGCTGGACCCTGGTCCCCTCTGGCGCATGCACACCGAGCTGGGTTCCATCGTGGCCTGCCTCGGAAAATTCCACGGCCGGGGCTGGTCGCTCATAGCCGTTGGACTTCGCAGTCCCCTGCCACGGGTACGGCTTGCGACGGTCACAACATTGAATAAGTGGCCAAGTCACGACTGGCCCACCCAGGCAGCAGACCACCTCCGCGCCGCGGCATCCGTAGAACCCGACGACCGGATCCGACGGTACATGGAAGAAGTGCTCGCTCATCCGGGCCCGGCGATACTTCAACTCCGTATTCGCCCGCGTCGGCGGTCGCGTCCCCGGCAGGTCGGTTGGCAGTGAGGGGGCTCGGCGCGCAGGCTCGGGCCGCCCGAATAGATCCGCCGACCACGACAGGGACAAGGGAGAATCACCATGACGGATGAACGCATCGACAAATCCGACCTGATCCGAGGCGCTGCGAAAAGCACTCGCATCCTGACCGACTGGCAGGAGCCGTGGTTGCTGAGCACTGACGCGGTCTGTGGCCGCAAAGGCTGGAGTGTTCGGTGCCGGGTAGGTCGGGAAGCGTAAGCAGCGCAACATGATTCGCTTCGACGTGACTGCCGGACGTGGGACTGCCGCCGCGTGATGGCAACATCGCCAACGACTGTGGCGGTCGACACGGCAAAGACGGCATTGATACCGCGCCGAAACCAGCCATCCCATTGCCAGCGCTGACTCGGGCGCGATGCGCCCGCACAAACTGCTGCAGTTGGAGTTTCAGTCGGCGGACGTGACGACAACTCCGGTGGTCTGAATCTTCAATGGCGGCCGCGGATGTCGGTTAGGGATAGCAACGGGTCCACAATCGCCCACTGCGCTGTCAACAGCACGCGAATCGTGACCACTTCTCGGGGTCAGTGTTCACGTGCTGCCGACATGCACGTCGGTCATCGACGAAAATCGGTACACATTGCGTGGAAGCCCCACCGTCCCCGTGCGAGTCAGGCAAGACGAGCGCACGGCGGTAAGCGATGACGGCAATGGTCCGGGCACGAAGTGAACAACCACCTCAGGCACTCACGGAGTTCGCTTCGGGCAGAAGGTGTGCCGTCTGCCGACCTGTTTCTCGGACGCATCGCGTGCGATATCGGCCTGATCCGTCGGTCAGAACTGCGGACCGCTGCCACACTGCACCGGCACCGGCTGCCCCGGATCCAGCGCGTTGAGGATCATCGAGTCCACGCTCGGGTCGTAGGCCATGCCGCTGTGCCCGACCGGGTCGTCCGGGCACTGGTCCTGGACGACGATGTCGGTGACGCCCGGCTCGTCTATGGCCGCGGTGGAGGGCGGGGACACCATTGAGTCGTGTTCCGACACGATGGTGGTGTAGCGAATGCCGGTTCGGGCGATCGGGCCGTCGTTTAGCCGGGCCATCGCGGCCGAGTCGGGGGAGACGTCCTCGCAGATCCCGCATATGCCCGCGACCAGCGCGCGTAGCCCGAGCTGTGTCGCGTCGGCGACCACTCCGCCGGTGATTCCGTGCGTGGGTGGTGCCAAGGCGATGAGTGCGCCGATCTGGTCAGCGGCTGCGGGTTGGGTCTTGGCGAGGTAGAGCGAGACGAACGCGCCACCGGAATGGCCGACGAGGTCGACCTCGGCGGCACCGGTCTCGGCGCGCACCTTGTCGATGAAGGCGGAGACCTGCGGCACGGACACCGACATCCCGGCGAGGCCGCCGTCGAAAGCGTTGGTCCCGCCGTAATTCAGGGAGTACACGCAGTACCCGGCATTCGCCAGTTTCGGCCCGATGTGGGCGAATCCGTTGTACTGATTGGCGGGGAAGCCGTGCACGAGCACCACCGGCTGCGGATGGGCCGCCGACGGTGTGCACGGCACGTTCACCCCGGGCGGCGATTGCGCGGGGTCCTGCCCGGAGGCCACGAACCAGACTTCGCGGGCGATCATCTCCTCGAAAGTCGCCTCCGGTTGCGGACCGGCGGCTGCGGCAGTGCCGGGCGCAACGGCGTTCGGTCCCACGGCAATCAAGGCGGCGGCCAAGATGGGGCCGACGTATCCGCGTGTTCCCATATCGAGCTCCCAGGAACGAACGAACTTCTCTCTAAGTCTAGTCCTACAAAGTCCCTGGATGCTGGTTCGGGGAGGCCATCTCCGCACCGTTGACCCCGACCGCGGACCACGGTGGAAGAAGGCCAGCGTCGATCCACTGCCATGGGTGGGCCGCCGGGCGGTGGACCAACGATGGCAGGAGGAAATGAAGCGATCCGTGAGACCAACGGAAGTGCCCACGACCATGTATTGATGTGCGCCTCGTGCACGTGACCGGCGATGGCTCGGCGCCACCACAACCTGTTGGCCGGGCGGGTCCGCGACCTTGTCCCCGCCGTATAGCGCTGCGGCAGAAAGCATTCCGACAGCGGTGCCGGTGCCGAGGAGCTGCCCTGCTGACAGCAGGTCCAATGTGCGGTGCAGGGGCACCCACATGCGTTGGCCAGTCTCCTCGGCATCGGTGGGCGCGCCGAGCTGGCGTGGATCGCGGCCGATGTAGATGAAATGCCGAGTTTCGACCAGTCCCGGCATCGGTTCGGGGTCGGCCACGAGCTCGAGTTGTCCGGCCTCGAACCCGGTTTCCTCGAGGAGTTCTCGGCGTGCGCATGCCGCCGGTTCCTCGTGCGGATCCACGATGCCGCCCAGCGACTCGAATCCGACTTGTCTCACGATCCAGCGGTGTCGGCGAAGTTGCGGGCACGCCGACGCTCATCGATGAGCGTCACCGTCGCTACCGAGTTCAGTCGCACCGTGTGGTGTGAGCGATCGACGCCGTCGGGTGTGGCGATCTCGTTCCGCGAGCTCGATATCGACGAAGTGAATTTGGTGTGGTCCGCTACCTACGCCTCGGCTGGATCAGCCTGTGTAGGTTCGGTATTGGATATTCGCCTGCAAGCGGCCGAGGAGGCCGGCTGTATGCAGGATCCAGAGGCCGGTCGGGATCCACTTCCGAGTGAGCGGGTTCAACGGGTTGCACACGATCGCGATGAACAAGGTGATCAGGGTCGCATGAACGGGAATTCGCGGGCAGCCCAGGGGCCGGTGTTTGATACAGACCTGGGCGTAACTGAAGCCGTAGTTCAAGCACTGGCGCCAAGCGCCGGAGAAGTCGCGGCGGAGGCGGTAGGCGATCAGGGCACCAGGAGCGTGGCCGAACCTGAGACCGGCCTGCTGCACACGCCAGGAGATGTCAACATCGTCGGCACCGATCGTGAGGTCTTCGTCGTAGCCGCCGATCTTTTCAAAGGCGGTACGCCAATAGGCCGTATTGTTCCCATTGGCAAAGGGCATCCAATGGGTGGGAAAACCCTGCTCGGGGGGCGGTGCCGGGCGCCAGGTGGCGGAGTTCCGGTCGTTCAGCGTGAGGGTTTCGACAGCACCGCCGACGGCGTCGAAGTGGGCGGCGGCTTCCACGATTGTCCGCAACCACTGGGGGTGAACACGGTCGTCCTGGTCGACGAAGGCGAGGAAGTCGCCATCCGCAACCGCCGCCGCGTTGTTGCGGGCGAAGGGTGCGCCCGGCTTGGCAGAACTGTCGACGTATCGGAGGCGCAGTTTCTCGGTAAGCGGGTGACCCGAAATATGCTCGAAAAGGCCGTCTTTGGATCCGTTATCACTCACCAGTACCTCGAACGGGGCGCTGTAGTCCTGCTCTGCCAGCCCGCTGAGCTGTTCGTCGAGATCGGGAAGCCCGTTGTGGACGGGGATAATGATGGATACAAGCTCGGGAGTCCGAGGCGCTGAGGGGAAGTCACGCATGGGGTGGAGCATTCGCAATCTGGTCGGGCGGCCGTCCCGGTGCCGGGAGCTTTAAGGCCGGATGATGACCAGCAAAGTATCGGCGAAGCCGGTTAGCTGCGCTACCGGAACGCCACATTGAGTTTGTCGGGCGATGAACAATCCGGGCCATTGTGTATCTGCGTAAGCGGTCAGTCGGGCGGCACCCCTTACCAACGGTCCCGTTCGACCGAACGCAGCAGTCCGCGAGGCCACTCGCCGCCTTATTGCCGAACTCAGCCGACCCTGAATCATCGCAGCGCGCCGCAGGCATCTCGTCCCAGGTGCACCAGTCGAGCAGACGGCCACCGGGATTTGATTCCACCGACCTGGTTGAAAAAGAAAGTGGACGCCCAGATCATCGCAGGGATCGCGGATGTCGCGGACCCAATCGAAATTCCGAGGGCGGTATCCCCGGCCGCTTTCACCCCCACGATCTGCCATACCGGACGTGCGCGCGCCCCAAGCGGCCCCTGATCTGGCACTCTCCGATTGCGCCGCGGACGCTATCCGCGGATTCGGCTCAATTCGCGGGAGCCACGCGGAGTTTGGGATCGGCGCCGGGTGAGTGCAGCGGGGTGAGCACGGTATCCGGGTACACGACTTTCGTGCTCGTCCAACGGAAGTCCAGTTCGTCATCGGTGGGGAACCACCAGATCGCAGCCCGCAAGGGGTTCCCGCCACGAAGAAACAGGTAGTAGGCCGTTGTCGGCTTGTCGTCGTTGTATGGACCGGGCAAGTTCTGCCAGCACATTCCGGGGGTATTCGCGAGTTCGTTCAACTTGTCGGCTTTCATGCCCGGCGTAACGACCACCATGGTGTCCCACTCGTCCTGGAGACCGGCGGCTCGGGTGATCTCCACCATCTTGACCGGCACGTCACCGGAAGCCGCATTCCTCGCGGCGGTCAGCAGAGTGAAATCGCCACTTGGCGATGATCCGCCCGACCGCACGTCGAACGAAGCACGACATTCACTGCTCGCGGTCTCCCGGTTATCAGCGGACCGGTCCGGCCCGCATCCGGCAGCGAGCAGCACCGGTACCAAACCGGCGGCGAGGGCCAGGGCTGCGACTCTCATCAGATGATCACTTGCTCCCGGGTAGCGGAATGCCGACGCCAGCTGGCGATCCGGTCATCGCCTCGGTCACCCGATTGCTCCAGGTGATCTGCGGTGCGGGCAGTTGACTGCCATCGGCGTTCGAAGTCTGGATGACTGCTCTCGATGTGAGGGGTTGCGGCGACCGAGTCGTTTTCGGAGGATGTGGTCCCGTTCGGTGACGAGCTGGTCCAGTTGGTCAGCTGTGCGGGAAGCCGCAGCGGTGTTGGGGATTACGCGGCCGCGGTGTTATGCGATCCTGCGGGTGAGGGGCATGGTTCGCAGAATGGACACGACACGTCGTCGATGTCCTGCACGAGGATTCTTAGGAATATTCGACGTCGAGCGGGACGCTCGGCTTGTATCCGGCTGAACCATATTCGGCCTGTTGTCCGCTCTGGCCCTATTGGGCACGATAGCCTTTCGCTATGGGTCGCATCTACAGATTCCTGGCCGGAACTGCGGCGGTATCGCTGGTCGCGGGGAGCGTTGTCGCCGGGGGCGCGCACGCCGCGCTCGCCGAGCAGCTGTCGTGTGGAGTGTCGTCCGGGCGAGAGCCGGAACGGGCGGCCCCCGAACAGGTTGGACTGGATTCGGGAGTACTTGCGGACGCCGTGGCATTCGCGAGCGCGCGTAATCGATTGAATGTGCAGGTGTTCCGGCACAACTGCCTGATCGGTGAGGGACCGAACAACGACGCGACCGGAAATGTCGCCTGGAATATCTGGAGTGCGACGAAGAGCGTTGTGTCGTTGCTCGCCGGAATAGCCTGGGATCAGGGGAAACTCGATATAGCAGCGCCGATCGATCGGTATCTGCCGCCCGGACTCGGTGATGCGCAGCATCGGTCGATCACCGTGGAGAACCTGCTGACCGAATCGTCCGGCCTGGCGGTGGCTATAGTCTCCGAGGGTATCACCGGGGTGATTCCGATCGATCCGAATGGTGCCGTGCAGGCGCTCGGAGTGCCGTTGGAGAATCCGCCGGGCGCGGCATTCGGTTACAGCGAACGCGCTGTCGATCTGCTCGCCTATGTCATCGAGTTGGCCATGGGTGAGCCATTGCAGCAGTTCGCGCAACGTCAGCTTTTCGATCCGCTCGGCATCGAACGCAGTGATTATTATTGGGCGCGCGATCGCGCCGGTCACACCTACGGATACGCCCATCTGCTCATGCCGCCGAACAATTTCGCGAAGCTCGGCCTGCTGGTGAGCAATAACGGACGCTGGGGCACACGGCAACTCATCTCCGAGACCTATCTGCGCATGGCACGCCAGCCGTCACCAGCGAACAAGTGCTTCGGCTACCTGTTCTGGATCGGCCTCGGATGCTCTGAGAACTCCGGCTTCCAGCCCGCCGACATGTACTTCATGGTCGGACTCGGCATGCAGAACGTCTTCATCGTGCCGAGTCTGGATTTGACGGTGGTGTGGACCGGAGTCTTCGGAAGTGTCAGCAACCAGGGCATTGCGGAGTCTCTGCAGAACACCACGGAGCTGCCGCACGAATTCTTCCGCCGACTGTTCGCGGCATTCCAGGACCATCCGGTGCCCGATCCCGGTCCGTATGTCGAACCGCCGCAACGCGAGGATTTGGGCGACTACGTGGATACGAATCTGCTGATCGCCGTCTTCGGTGTCGGGCCCGCGGCATATCCGGGCTGCAATGTCTTCAGCTGCCTGAACTACCCGTTGGCGCCACCATTTGCGGATACCCCGCCGGGCTGCGTCGTTCAAGTCTGCCTCGGGCCGGATCCGCGCACGCCCGGCATCCGCTGAATCGGACGCCGAAGACGGGGCGCCCATCAGCTCGGAAATCCGGCGTCAGCGATCATGTTTCGCCACTTGCTCTTGCGATCCCGTCCTGCCGGCAGCTGCGAAGTTGATGTGTACATCAAGAGGTTTGATAATACGCATGCAGGGAACGGGGCCGCTACCGTAGGACGCGTCCAAGGTGACGAGGCCGGTGTTGGGATGGTGGGAAAGGGGACGCCGACGTGGGTTTCGGGACGCGGGTCAGGGCTGATCTGTTGTGGGCCAAGAACAATGCGGAGAGCGTGGTCGCGGTTGTCCTCGCGGTCACGATGAGTGTGCTCGGAATTGTCGATGTCATTCCCGCCGACTTGGTCGGCAAGGTGATTCCGTTGACCCTTGGTGTGGTTGCCTTCGCAATGCTGCGCGACCGGTGGCGCCAGGAGTTGTTGAACGAGAAGGTCGAACAGACCATCACCGATATCGCTGACACGCTGCACCAGTTGCATGAACGTCTGGATCGTACCGCCACCATCGACGGGCTGCTGACCAGCACGCAACGGACGCTCGATGGTCTGACAGCGATTCGGTTCGCGGTCGGCAGCGAACTGTCGGATGCGCTGGCGCAAGCCCGGTCGGGCACTGATCGCTGGATCTTCAAGGGTGGCACCGGTGCACATACGCGGGTGGTCACTCTCCCGGACTGCGTTCAGCAGGCCCTACACAATCGCCGGGAACTACTGGTGCGCATGGAGATACTCGATCCGATGAATATGGAGGTGTGCGAGCGGTACGCCGCGCTCTACCGTTCGCTGGCCGAGGGTTCCAACGACGACGCACTCACCTGGACCGGGAAGGGAACCCAAATCGAGCTGTTCGCCACGATCCTGTCGGCCTGCTGGTACAAGCAGCGCCTGCCTCACCTGCTCGACATTGAAATCGGTCTCACTTCGAAGGTGTCGATGTTCCGATGGGACCTTTCCTCACGCTATCTCATTGTGACGCAGCGTGGCCCGCGGTTCCCGGCGATGATCATCGAGCGGGGCAGGCCGTATTACGACTCGTGGAGCATCGAGTTGCGGACCAGCTTCGGTGAGACCCGCCGGATTCCCATCGATCGAGCACTGAGGGTCGAGCTGGCCGAACAACCCCGAGCCGAGGAGGTCCGAGGTTTGTTCGACGCGCTGGAGCTGAGCCTGCCCGCCGACTATGACGACGCCGATGTGGCCGATATTGTGACGAAGGCCCTGCGGGACAGCGGTCGTCCGCTACGGGGCGCGGGAGACCAGCTCGGCGTCGGATAACGCGGACCTCTCCCGACCGAGATGCCACTCCGATCGGTCGCACGGCCTACCTGTCCAAGGGTCGACATGCATCGCTGCCCTAGGTTGCGTCCGGACGGGTAGCGGCGGCCGATCTAAACGCAATTTCCTGCTCGACCTTTACTGGACTAACACATCCCACCACCAGGCTGCTGCGGATTCAATATCATCGACACCTGATGCCTGCGCACTCGCGAACCCTCGGTTCGTGGCCGGGAGCAATTGTCAAATTCTGTGGACCGGTGGAGATTCATGCCGCGAGGGTTTGGGAGCGGCCGTGTCAGTGGTGTTCTCTACCCTGCCGTGCATGACCCGGCCCTGGACTCGACTGCACGAACACCTCCACGCTCCTGCCAGCCCCTCGCCCGCGAGCTGGTCGGCACCGATCCCGATGGGGTGAACACTCGCCCCTCGTCTGGCGGCACGCTGCCCGTGGCGTCGCTACGCGACGGTAGGCCCTCGTCGGTGGGGAGGGTGTGAGGGAGTGTTCAGGCTCGATGGCGAGGTGCATGTCAGCTACGGCCAGATCTATGTTGAGAGCGACCCCGAGAGCTTCGGCCCGGACCTCGAGGAGGCGTTCGCCGGGCAGAGCGCAGGACTGTGCGGCGCCGCGATACCCGGTGCACTTTGGCTGACGACCGGGCTGCACTCCGGCGACGTCGGTTTCACCGTCGAAGTGCGCGGCCAGGCTCCACCGCTCGATCCGGCATGGGAAGACGTCGTGGAGGTCTCCTTCCACCCGGTCTCGGCTCACAGCCGGCTGATGCAGTGGGCAGGCGAGGCCTCCTGGGAACTGGACTTGAAAGAGATCGACTACCGGGTGCGGTACTGCGCGCAGGGCATGGACCAGGCACGGCAGAAGGACACCAGACTCGACGATGAGCCACTGCTGGACCGTTACCTGCTGCAGTTCTGGCCTGCCCCGCCCAAGCCGGACCGCATAGTGCGGCAGACCGCGGAGAACGCGGCCTACTGGCACGGCTATGCCCGCCAGCAACCACCGCCTCCTCCATCCGAATAACGCGCGGAAGCCGAGCTCCTGGCCCGCCTCGCCCAGGCGGGCCTATTCGCCTCGTGGCCCCGTTGGGACGATGCGATTCGGGCATCGGCTATTCCCAGCGTCGGGATAATGGGTTCTGTCGATGCTCGGCGCGGTTGGCAGACGGTGGTCGGCATCCGGATAGCTGATGGGCGAAAGGTGTGGTGCCGTCCTGGCGGGGTAGGCAATCGATCGAGAGCCCGGCATCTCGCTTTCGCCTGTCACCGCGGTGACGGCGGTTCATGCTCGAAGGGGATCCTCGCCGTAGCAAAGGAGCTGATATGTCCACCATCCATTTCACGGAGACGACGACCGCGACGCCCGAGCAGTTCGTCTCGGCGCTGACCGATTTCGGGCCGGGGCGCTCGCAGGTGTTCGGCAACAGCACCGATGAATATCTCGAGGTGCACGCCCAGGGCCGCAGCGAGGCCGATGTCACCGAGGGCTCGCGTGGTATCTGGGAACGGCTGCACTACGACTGGTCGGATCCCGATCATGTCGTCATGACGACCACCGACTCCAATGTGTGGGGCGGGCACTCGGGCCACACGTACACCTTCGCTCGTCGGCCCGACGGGAAGACCGATATGGATGTTGTGGTGGTGCGTGAGGGCAAGAACCTCAGGGGCCGGGTGCTCGGGGTGGTGGTCGGCACGGTTGGCAAGCGTGTGCTGAGGCAGGCGCTGGAAAACAGCGTCAAGGCCGTCGAGGCCCGCAACCGCGGCACCGGAACTGCGCAACGCCCATGACCTCGTAGGGAGTAAAGGGAGTCAGCAGTGACCGCTGTTCATCACCGCTTCGCGACAGTGCAGGGCCAGAGTCTGTTCTATCGGGAGGCCGGCCCCGCCGACGCCCCGGCGATCGTGCTGCTGCACGGCTTCCCGACCAGCTCATTCATGTTCCGCAACCTTATCCCCGCGCTGGCCGACCAGTACCGTGTGATCGCACCGGATCACCTCGGGTTCGGGCTGTCAGCCGCTCCCTCCATCGACGAGTTCGACTACACCTTCGACGCCTTGGCCGGCTTGACCGCCGGGCTGCTCGAACAGCTGCGTGTGACGCGCTACGCGATCTACGTTCAGGACTACGGCGCGCCGATCGGTTGGCGCCTTGCGTTGGCTGACCCGCAGGCCATCACCGCGATCATTACGCAGAACGGCAACGGCTACGACGACGGCTTCGTGGACAGCTTCTGGACCACCGTCTGGGACTACCAGCGCGCGCAGACACCGGAGACCGAGGCCAATATCCGCACCGCGCTGACCCTGGAGACCACCAGGTGGCAGTACCTCACCGGCGTCGCCGACGAGAGCCTGGTCAGCCCGGATACCTGGCAGCACGACTTCGCGTTGCTGTCGCGGCCGGGCAACGACGCCATCCAGCTGGCGCTGTTCCGCGACTATGCGACCAACCCGCCGATGTATCCGGCGCTGCACGAGTATCTGCGCCGCTGCCACCCGCCGCTGCTGGCGGTGTGGGGCAAGGGAGATGAGATCTTCGGCCCGGAAGGCGCCCGCGCGTTCGCCGAGGATGTACCAGAGGCTGAAATCCACCTGCTCGATGGCGGGCACTTTCTGCTCGAGAGTGCCGGCGACGATGTCGCCGAACTGATCCGCGACTTCATGAGTCGCGTAACCCTCACTCGCTGACCTACGCAGAATCCCTGGGGCGCTCATCAGGAGACACCGAAGCCCGGTATCGCGCGAATTCGCCTCCAGCGAGCACATCGGCCAACTCTCGACCGGCGGGAAGGAGAAAGCAATGGGTTTGGCATGGCAGCAAGGACCGTTGTCGACCAGGTCGGTAGGGCAGTTCCTGGTGGCCGAGCCGCTGCCGGAACGGCTGTTGTTCGCCGAACCACTCCGCAGACGAATGCGTGTGCAATTCGGTGGGCAGTGGATGGCCGACAGCGAGGACGTCGTCCTGCTGCATGAGCCGGGCCGCTACCCGGTCGCGTTCTTCCCGCGCGCCGAAATTCGCGAGGGTGTCCTGGTGCCGGAGACGCACACGACGACACATCGCGACCTCGGACCGACGACGTGGTTCAGCGTGCACAGCGCGGACAATCAGGCGCAGCGAGCCGCTTGGCAGTACACCGACCTCCCGGTCTACGCCACCGTGCTGCGAGACCGCGTCGCCTTCGCTTGGCGGTTGATGGACGCCTTCTACGAAGAAGACGACCGCATTGTCGGCCACGCGGCCGACCTCTACCACCGCATCGACATGCGCCGGACCTCACGGCACCTGGTCGTCCGCGACGGTGATCGGGTCGTCGCCGAGACCCGACGGCCGGTCGCGCTCTACGAATCGGGCTTCGCGCCTCGCTGGTACGTCCCCCGCGAGGACATCGACGACTCCGCCCTGACCCCGGTGCAGGGCCAGACGTTTTGCCCCTACAAGGGTCTGGCCAGCTATTACGACATCGGGCAGCGCAGGCGTGCGGCATGGTCGTACCGGGAGGCATGGCCCGAGGTTGCCGCGGTGTCGGGGTGGGTATCGTTCGAACCCGACATCGTCGATGTATACCTCGACGGTAGGAAGCTCGTCCTCGAACCGGGCCAAGTCGTCATACCGCATGGCATCGACCGAGGTCTCGACCCCGACGAGCTGCGGCAGCGGAGTCGGGTCCAGCCTCGGTAGCAACCTCGCTGATGGTGGGTCCGAACTGAACGCTGCCGGACGGGCACGGTCGACAACATCGCCGATGCCGCGCTGTGGCAGGAGGGAGGCGAGCGGGATGCCACAGCTGTTATCACTCAACATCGGGCTACCCAAGGACGTGCCGTGGCATGGCCGGACCGTCCACACCGGCATCTTCAAATACCCCGTCGCGGGGCCGCTGATGGTCCGCAAGCTCAATATCGACGGGGACGGCCAAGGCGATCTCGAAGGTCACGGCGGCGAAATACGCGCCGTACTCGTCTACCAACGTCAGTCCTACGACTTCTGGCGGCACTACCTCGGACGCGACGACCTCGAATACGGCCGGTTCGGTGAGAACTTCACCGTCGACGGCCTACCAGACGACGAAGTCAACATCGGCGACCGGTATCGCATCGGTGACGCCGAATTCGAGGTCACCCAACCCCGCGTCACCTGCTTCCGGGTCGGCATGCGCCTGGGCGAACCCGAGATGCCCGCGCTGCTCGTCGCCCATCACCGGCCCGGCTTCTACTTCCGGGTCATCACCGAAGGCCACGTCCGAGCCGGTGACGAGATCGTGCGTACCCGCCTGGGTCGGCACCGAATGAGTGTCGCCACGATCGACGCGCTGCTCTACCTGCCCGATCGCGACATCGACCAACTCCGCACAGCGGTCGACATCCCCGCACTCAGCCCGGGCTGGCAGGCATCGTTTCGCGACCTGCTCGACGCGGCGACCAGATCACCCACCAGCCCAGCACTGCCTGGTACCGAACCCGTCGGTTGGCCCGGCTTCCGGCCACTGCGTGTCTCGCGCGTGGTACCTGAGAACGCAGCCGTGACGTCGATCTACCTGGAGGGCGAGGATCACCGCCCGCTGCCCCGGCCGCAACCCGGCCAGTACCTCACCCTTCGCCTGCCCGGCGCAGCCGAACCAGCACCGGTACGCAACTACTCGCTGTCTGCGGCTCCATCCGACCGTGGGTACCGAATCAGCGTCAAACGTGAGGCGCACGGCGTTGTGAGCACCTACCTTCACACGCGCCTCCGGGCTGGCGCAGTGCTCGAAATCGCCTCCCCGCGAGGCGAGTTCGTTCTACCGGAGGGCAACGACACCAGCCCCGTGGTCCTGCTGTCCGCCGGAATCGGAGTGACCCCGGTCCTGGCGATGCTGCACACACTCGCCGCCGCCCGCAGCACACGCGATATCTGGTGGGTGCACGCTGCGCGCTCAGCTGCCGAGCACACCTTCGCCGACGAGGCCCATCAACTTCTGAGCTCCCTTGTCCACGGCCATGAGCATGTTTTCTATACCCGCGAAAGCTCTGCGGCGAACCTCGCCCCGGCGGTCACATCAGGTCGCCTCAACTACGACGCCTTGGCCGCGCTTCACCTGCCCATGGCCGCGACCGTTTATCTCTGCGGGCCCGATGCGTTCATGACTGCCATGCGTGCGGCGCTCACGGAACTCGGCTTGGACGCCACCAGCATCCGCACCGAGTTGTTCGGGTCACGGCCGGCGATCAATCCCGGCCTCACCGGTGTCACCCGCGCAGCCCCGCATCCACCGCCCGGGCCGCTGGGCACCGGGCCTCGCATCGCCTTTAGCCGCAGCGGACTCACGGTGCCATGGAGCGACGACTATGCCACTGTCCTCGAATTCGCCGAAGCCTGCGACATACCCACCCAATGGTCCTGCCGCACCGGCGTCTGCCACACCTGCCAGACGCCGATTCTCGCCGGTACGGTCCGCTACGACCCCCGGCCGCTGGAACCCCCAGCACAAGGCACCGTGCTCGTCTGTTGCTCACAACCCGAGACGGATCTCATCCTGGATCTCTAGCGGGCAGTGTCCGATCCGGTTTCCGGATCAACCGGGCCAGCCCAGATCACCGGAACCTACCGGCGTCCTCGTTCCACGGACCGGCACCGGCGTTGAGCGTCAGATTCATCAGTGAACATCAGGGCCGCTGTTAGGTGGGCGGCTTGCGACGTCGATGACCACCGCACTGGTGCTCGACGCGATCGAACATGGCAGCAGTGGTACTTCCGCGGTTTCGCGGTAGCCCGTAGGTGGCATGGAAGGCCGCGGCCTATGAACGGGTCGCTCAGCCCTGCCGAGTCGGGCGAATGGTCAGGTCGCCGATTTCGACGTCGTCGGGTTGGTCGATCGCGAATGCGATCGCCCGGGCCACCGCGATGGGGTCGATACCGAGATCGGCCATGTGCTGCTCGGCTTGCTCGCGCACGGCCGGATCGTCGACGGCGTTGTCGATGAGCTCGGTGCGGACGTAGCCGGGCGAGATCGAGGTCGTCCGCAGGACTCCGTCGGTGCTCTCCTGCCGCAGGCCCTCCAGGAGGGTGCGCACCGCGTTCTTGGTGCCGGCGTACACCGCTTGGGTGGGGACGATCTTCAGGCCGGAGGTCGAGACGACGGTGACGAGGTGGCCGCTGCCCTGACGGCGAAATACCGGCAGGGCCGCGGCGATCCCGTGCAGGATCCCTTTGACGTTCACGTCGATCATTGCCGACCAGCCCGCGACGTCCAGGTCGGCGACGGGGCTGATCCTGCTGACCCCGGCATTGCCCACCAAGACGTCCAGACGGCCGAAGCGCTCGACGGTGTAGTTGACGAGTGAGTGGAGGTCTTCAGGACGGGTGACGTCCACGCGCGCGGCGGCCGCCTCGCCGCCGGCGGCTTCGATTTCGGCGACCAGCCGGTCCAGCCGGTCGGTGCGGCGGGCGCCGAGGACGACGGCCGCACCGAGTGCGGCGAGGTGATGGGCTGTAGCTTCGCCGATTCCGCTGCTGGCGCCGGTGATGGCGACGACCTTGCCGTGAATGGTCATGACGATCCTCCGCCTATAGTGGACACATGTCCGGTTACCCCGACGACCTTAGCGGACACGTGTCCGATTCTGTCAAGAGCGGCGGAGCGCGCCGGGCGGACGCGCAGCGCAACCGCGAACGGATCCTTCGCGTGGCACGCGATCTCGTGCGCGAGCCGGGAGAGCTGAAGCTCAACGCGGTCGCGAAGGCCTGCGGCATCGGGCAGGGCACGCTGTATCGGCACTTCCCGACACGTGAGGACCTTCTCGCCGAGGTGTATCGCCATGAAGTGGACGAGCTGGTCGCCGCAGCTGCGCACCTGCTGGCAACACACCAGCCACTGGATGCGTTGGCGGCGTGGTTCGACCGGGTGGCCGCCTACGCCCGCGTCAAGCGCGACGTATTCGCCGCCGTCGAGGCAGCGACGTGGCGTGGCCTCGCCGCCCATAGCCTCGGCCCGATCGGTGAAGCGGTGGAGTTACTGCTGGCGGCCGGTCGCTCGGCCGGCAGCGTCCGCGCCGACGCCGAAGCCCGCGACGTCATCGTGCTCATCAGCTGGCTGTCGCGGCTGGACGACGCCGAACTCGACGCGCGAGGGTCGCGGTTGCTGTCGATCCTCGTCGACGGTCTCCGCGCACACCGCCCCTGAGACGAATACGCCGTGAGCGTGGCAGTTGCGGACATCGTGACCGCCGCTGGTCGCGCGGACCGAACCGGCCAATGCGGAGCACGGTCGTCGTCACGCCGAGGCCGACGAGGGTGAGCGGCTGCGCGCGGTCGTGCACGCCCGCCCTGTTCACCGATGTCGCGTCGTCGTGCTCCAGGGCGATTTTCGGCATGATCGAATCCGACGAGGACGTCGTCGATCGGGCGATCGCACGGCGCGGACTCGACCCGGACCCGGTGCCGGTGAATTTTCTGATTCCGTTCGATGAGGCGGCGGGTCTCAGAGTCTGGTGTAGTTCGCTTGGTCGTGTTCGAACGCCGTCAGGATGTCCGGTGTCAAAGTCAGGCGGGTGTTGGCAATGGCGGTGAGGTAGTCCTCGAGGTTGGCGGGTTCGTTCATTCCGTCGCGCATCGCGCGCTCGAACGCCGATTGTGCACCGGCGCGGGCGGCGTACTCGATGTCGGCGGGGGTGAAGTGGGCTGTGGTGCGCACCAGATGGTCGAGGTCGATGTGCTCGGCGGCGGGGCCGAGGTAGCGCCGCCAGATCGCTTCGCGGGCGGGTTCGTCGGGTGGACCGACCGGTATCACGTAGTCGAAGCGGCCCGGCCGCAGGAACGCCGAGTCCAGTGAACGAACCGAGTTGGTGGCACAGATCAGCAGGCGGCTGTAATCCTCCCGGAAGGCCGGAATCAGCTTGAGCAGCTCGTTCGTTACGCCATGCGCCGCGCTGGTCGCCGTTCCCTCGCGTGCGCCCGCGATCTCCTCCACCTCGTCGATGAACAACAGAAGTTCGTCGAGTTCGGCCAGGTCCGCGAACACCTCACGCAAGGACGCAGCGAGCCCGCCGCTTGCCGCCGCGGCCAACCGGGACGGGAACAACTCGACGAACGGCCACCCCAGTCTCGAGGCGACCGCTTTCGCGAAACTGGTCTTTCCGGTGCCCGGCGGCCCGAACAAGATCACGCTCTTGGGTGGCTTGACCCGATAGAGCTCCGCGACATCCGGGTTCGCCAACGGCAACACGATCCGTCGTTCGATGATTTCTTTTTCCCGATCCATCCCCGCCATCGACTGCCACAACCCGGGTGGCAGCAGCCGACCACCCAGCTCGGTCAGCAAAGAAGACTGCGCGGGTGCCAACGGCTCCAGCAGTTCGTAGTAGACCAAACCCGTCTTGCACAGATATCCGGAATTCTCGAACGCGACCGTCCCGGTGGCATCCTGTGGGAGGAGCGTGCAGATTCGCCGCACTCCATTCGACCGCAGCCGCCGCTCCAGTTCGGTCAGCAGCGCACTACCGATACCGCGCCGCCGCCAGTGGGTACCCAGCGCTACCAGCAGGACCCAGGCACGCTCGCTCTGGACCTGGGCGACCGCCATTCCGACGATTTCCTCGCCGACCTCGGCCACCACCGCCGGCTGCCCTGCTCGCGCGGACGCCAACACCTCCGCCAACGCGAACACCGGGTCCTCCCCGGTCGCCCGGCTCTGCTCCCAGATCTGGATTGCCTGATCCAGATCATCGTCACGAAATTCACGCAGTCGCCATACCGGCATACGCACCTCGAACTGCCATTGGAGGGTGGGCCAACTGAGACGCTCTTTCAGTAAACACCCACAGAGGGCGTGAGCAAGGCGGGGCGCAAACCTCGGGCAAATGCAGTCCGTCGCAGGAACCACGTGCCGCCTGTGGGGCTGGCCGGTCTCGTCCAGACCGCGCTGTCGCTCGATCGACGAAGTAGCGCAGCGGCGAGCAGCAGGTCGAGGCTAGGTCAGCTCGATCCACTCGATGACGGCGCCGTGAGCGTATGCCACCGTGGCTTGGCGGCGACCGTCCGCTTGCTGGATGCCGCGCTCGCTGTCGCCGCCGAGCGCCAGTACGGCATCCAGGTCGTCGACCACGATCGCCGCCTGTGCGCCACGCACCTTGTCGAGCTCTTCGGCGGCGCCTGCGATAACCAGGGCCGACCCCACCACGGCGACTTGCAGGTCGTATATCGGGTGGCGGTACTCGAGTTCGCGACGGCCGTAGACGGCCTCGAACAGCGCCATGGCCGACGGGAGATCGTCGACGTAGAACCGGGTGAGCGTGCGAAATACCTGCATATCTAGTCCTTTTCCGGCGGTCGCGTCAGCGCCCGCTGAGACGCTCGACGACAGGCGCGAACGCCTGCATGACAGATTGATCACTGTCCTGAACGACGATGTACGACAGGCCGTACATCTTCCGACGTTCCTCCAACTGGTCGCAGATCTCGTCGACGGTTCCGGCCAAGGTAACGGGGGCGTCCAGGATGTCCTCGGGGGAGAGACCGACCAGGGGAGCGATCGACTCGGCGAAGCCCATGCGGTCCGGACCCACGTACACGAGGTTCACGAGCACCTGCAGCTCGAGTTCCTCGAAACGTGGCCCGGCCGCGTCGCGGATCCACTCGAGGCGCTCCAGATAGTGGTGGCGCACGGCCGTCGCCGCGGTCTCGGCGCTCACCACGCCGCTCGACAGCTTCGCCGCGACACCGATGATGTCGGCATGCTGAGCGGCCAAGGTCAGCACACGTCGCCCACCTCCTCCGATGATGAGTGGCGGGCCACCGGGTGTGTGCGGCCGGGGCGTGCAGACCGCTTCCTGGAGCCGGTAATGGCTGCCGGTGAAGCTGAAGGAGTCCGCGGACCACAGCCCGCGCAGGATCTCGACCGCCTCGCCCAGCCTGGCAATGCGGACTCCCGGCGGATCCATCGTCAGGCCGGCCCGCTCGTAGTCGGCCGTCATCCAGCCTGCGCCGATCCCGAGTTCGACTCGACCTTCGCTGAGCAGGTCCAAAGCGGCGATCTCTCGGGCGAGCACCAGCGGGTGCCGGAAGTCGTTGTCGATCACCAGCGTCCCGACCTTCAGCGTGGTCGTCGCCTCGGCCGCGACCGTCAGCGGCACCAACGGTGACCAGGCATCGTGGAAGTGGTCGGGCAGGAAGAGGCTCGAGTATCCGAGATCCTGCGCCCGGCGGGCCAGCGACCGCCACGCGGCCGCGTCGGGTGCGTGGCGCTGTTGGGTGCCGAAACGGAATGGGGGCGTGCTGGTCATGACCGCTCCGGGATGACGGGAAGCAGGAGGTGGCTCGGGTACTCGCCCCCGAGGTGCAGGGTGGTTGTCCCGCCGTAAGTCGACGGAGGCCGGTCGGTCGGGTCGTCGTGGTCGAGCGGTCCGGGGCCGTCGGCCCCCGGCGGGCGGTAGTCGGTGCCGGCAACGGTGAGTGCCAGCCGGTATCCCGCAGGCGCGACGAAGCTCGTCGGCTGGATCTCGATGTCGAGGCGGTACACCTCGCCGGGAACGAGCGGTTGCATTTCGTCATGGGCGTGGAACGGTCGATACGGTAGCGAGCGCTCCTCGTCGAGCTTGCGGTGCGATGCTCGCAGCCACCCCAGACCGATCGGCACCTGCATGTGGTGGGCGCCCTCGAAGGTCACCTCGGTCCCATCGCCGTCGAAGGCGCGCAGCGCCACGAACAGGTCAGCGTCCGACGTCGTCGAGCTGACCCAAAGGACCAGGGCGACAGGGCCGGTGATCTCGACGTCGGATCCGAGCGGGCTCGTCATGAACGTCAGCGACTCGGTCAGCGCGTCGAAGCTCACGCGCCTCGGGTGGGCGTCCGCCGAGCCGGACTCGAGGTCGAGCCGGTGGTCGGCGGTGAGGGCCGCGGCCGTCCAGACCGTCCGCGGGATCGGCCAGGCTGCTTCGGCCCGGCGCTCGCTCGATTCAGGCCGTCGGATGAGGAGTTGGACGGGAGCCTCGGCGTCCCAGCCGTTGTCGACGCCGCGGAGGAAGTGGTCGAAGAACCGCCGCTGCAGCTCGACCCCATAGGAGAGGTAGAAGTCGTGAAAATGCACGCCCGAGTGCGTGAAGAGCCACTTGTGGCGCGAGCCGGCTCGAACGAAGCCCTCGATGTTGCCGCGCAGATGCAGCCCGGCACCGCCCCAGTTCGCCGCGGACAACAGCGGCACCTCGATACGGCCGAGGTCGGGTGTCCGCTCCCAGTAATACGGGCCGTCGAGCGGCCGGAACAGGGCGCTCGACGCGATCGGTGCCCGGTTGAGATCCAGCTGCGCCGGGCTGAGCGCAGGCCCCGTCGTGGGCTCGTCGCTGAACCGGTCGTGGTACGGCGTGTCGCCGTTCCCGTGCTGGTTCACCATGATCTGGTTGATCCACCACATCGCCGGATAGCGGTTCGAGAGGATCCCGCCCGGATGACTGGTGTCGCGATAGAGGTCGCAGGAGCCCTCCCACGGGATCATGGCGGCCAGGTGGGGCGGCCGCAACGCGGCGACCTGCCATTGGTTGGCGGCCAGGTATGACACACCGATCAGTCCCACACGGCCGGACGACCACTGCTGCGTCCCCGCCCACTCGATGACATCGACGTAGTCGTTGGTCTCCCTCGGCGAGTAGGGGTCGTAGTAGCCGGGTGACTTGCCCTGGCCTCGGACGTCGACGGTCACGACCACATACCCGTGCGGCACCCAGCGCTCAGGGTCGACAAACTCCCAAGCGATCAGACGACCGGACGATCCGTCCTCGACGACCTCGGGACGGCGTTGAACGAAGTCGGCCCACTCGGCGGCGTAGGCAGCGCCGATCCATGGGTCCTTCCCGTACGGCCCTTGGGCGACGAGGACCGGGTACCGGCCAGGTTCGTCCGGGCGGAAGACATCCGCGCGAACGCTTGCGCCGTCCCGCAGGGGAATCTGGATGTCGTGCTCGAACCGGATCCCGGCCGGCACGCCGTCAACGCTCGGCATTGCCGGAGTTCTCGTTGGTGATCTGGGTCGCGGCGGCGGCCTTCATGGGCCGCGTACGCGAAAACTTTGGTGCCTCGTGACCTTCTTTGGTCATACCTTCGTCCGTTCTAATGCAACTTCATGTTGCCATAAGGTTATCAGTCGCTATCCGGCAATGGCAACACACTGTTGCGTTTACGGCAGACCTTCCGCGCGGTCTGACGATTTCGCCGCAACAATCAGTTGCGTTAACGTTATTGCCCGTGAGCACGGACCAGCCCTACGACGCTGTACGTCAACGGCCGGGAGGCCGCAGCGCTCGAATACGGGCCGCGGCTCTGCACGCCGCGCTCGAGGAACTCGCCGAGGTCGGCTACGCCGCATTCTCGCTGGATGCGGTGGCCCGCCGCGCCGGCGCCCACAAGACCACGCTCTATCGCCGTTGGGGGACGCCGGACGACCTGCTCCTGGAAGCGATGACCGAGGCGGCGCAGGAATCGGTGCCGATCCCTGACTCCGGTGCGCTCCGCAGCGACCTGCTGGCCTACCTCGAGGCGATCGTGGAGAACCTACGGTCACCGTTGGTCGACGCGGTCGCTCGGGTTTACGCGGCGGAGGCGCCGCGCAACCCGCGATTCGCCGAAACGGGACGGCGGTTCTGGGCGATGAGGTTCGCCTCTGCCCGGCCCATCACAGAGCGGGCGATCGAACGAGGCGAACTTCCGGAGTCGACCGATCCGGACCGGATCATCGAACTCCTGCTCGGTCCGGTGTACCTGCGACTCCTGGTCACCAACGACGCCTTCGACCGCCCGTTCGTCGAGAACACCGTCGATTTCGTCGTGGCCGGAGCCACCGCCGGGGGAGGAAGGCGGGCCGCGGGGGTAAAGCCGGTCGACCAGAGCGGCGGCGATACCTCGGCGACGGCTCCCTGAGCGTCTGACGAGCAGCTGACGGCCGCTTCCGTTGCCGCGCCGCGACGGCCCGGTTCATGCCACAGCCCGGCCGCCACAACGAATCCGGAACGTCCGCTGGGAATTTGCTCGACGGCGCGACACAATATTTGCAGGGATGAATGTTCCAGGGTGATCGGTCGTGTTCGACAGATCACCTCGCCTGCACTGATCGGAGGCGGAACTGACGACATGCATCGAGACGGACAGCGCCCGAAAGGGCTCAGTGTTTCCGCGCTGGCGGCGGTAGCGAACCCGTCGTACTCGCGAATCGACACGTGGAATCTGCTCGACGACGCGTGCTGTCGGCTCGCCGATGTCAATCGTGCCGGGCTGGACACCACCCACGAAGCCGCCCGGGTGCGGCGCCTCCTCGATCGTCTCAGCGCCTACGAGCGGTACTGGCTGTACCCAGGTGCGGTGGGACTGGCGGAGTTTCGCGGATTTGTCGCCGATCTCGCGACGGCGCGGCTCACCGAGGAGGTGTCGCTGGCCGTACGCCTGCTCTCCGAATACGGCGACGGTGCGGTCGTGTTCGACACCTCCGTGCCGTTGGCCGATCAGGAACTCGTGGCGCGGGCCAAACAGCAGCAGTTCTTCACCATCTTGCTCGGCGACGATTCCCCGCCCGAGGCCCCTGAGAGTCTGGCGGAGAGCCTGCGGGCGCTTCGCGACCCCTCCGACGATGTGCGGTTCGAGCTGCTCGTCGTGTCGAGCATCGAGGACGCGATCACCGCGGTCGCGTTGAACGGCGAGATCCAGGCCGCGATCATCCGGCATGACCTGCCGCTTCGCTCGAGCGACCGGGTGCCGTTGATGACCACGTTGCTCGGCGCCAACGACGACGTGGTCGTGACCGACCGCACCCAGAACTGGGTCGAATGTGGCGAGTGGATCAGGCAGCTGCGGCCGCATATCGACCTGTATCTGCTCACCGACGAGTCGATCGCTGCCGAGACCGAAGACGAGCCGAACGTCTACGACCGCACGTTCTATCGGCTCAACGATGTCACCGACCTGTACAGCACGGTGCTCGCCGGCTTCCGGAGCCGGTTCGCCACACCGTTTTTCGACGCCCTGCGCGCCTATGCGGCCGCGCCGGTCGGCCAATTCCACGCCCTGCCCGTCGCGCGTGGCGCCAGCATCTTCAACTCCAAGTCGCTCAAGGATATGGGCGAATTCTATGGCCGCAACATCTTCATGGCCGAGACGTCGTCCACCTCCGGCGGGCTGGACTCGCTGCTGGACCCACACGGCACGATCAGGACGGCGATGGACAAAGCCGCGAAGACATGGTGTGCCGATCAGACGTACTTCGTCACCAACGGAACATCCACCGCGAACAAGATTGTCGTGCAGGCCCTGACGCGACCGGGCGACATCGTTCTGATCGACCGCAATTGCCACAAGTCGCACCACTACGGCCTGGTGCTGGCCGGGGCGTACCCGATGTACCTGGATGCCTATCCGCTCGAGCCGTTCGCGATCTACGGAGCCGTGTCCCTGCACACGATCAAGAAGGCGCTGCTCGACCTCGAGGCGGCCGGACAACTGGACCGAGTGCGCATGCTGCTGCTCACCAACTGCACTTTCGACGGCATCGTCTACAACCCCCGGCGCGTGATGGAGGAGGTCCTGGCGATCAAGCCGGACATTTGCTTCCTGTGGGACGAGGCGTGGTACGCGTTCGCGACCGCGGTGCCGTGGGCACGGCAGCGGACCGCGATGGTGGCTGCCGAGCAACTCGAATCGACATTGTCCTCGCCCGGGTACGCCGAGGAATACCGCGCGTGGCGCGCGTCGATGCAGGGGGTCGACCGCCCCGAGTGGAGCAACCGCCGACTGCTTCCCGACCCCGGGCGCGCGCGGGTACGCGTGTATGCGACGCATTCCACTCACAAGTCGCTGTCGGCGCTTCGGCAGGCGTCGATGATCCATGTTCGCGATCAGGATTTCAAGGCTCTCGTTCGAGAAGCGTTCGGTGAGGCGTTTTTGACCCACACCTCCACGTCGCCGAACCAGCAACTGCTGGCGTCGTTGGACCTGGCGCGTCGGCAGGTCGATATCGAGGGCTTCCAGCTGGTCCGCAATGTCTACGACATGGCGCTGGTCTTCCGTCACCGCGTCCGCAAAGACCGGCTGATCGGCAAGTGGTTCCGCATCCTCGACGAGGCCGACCTGGTGCCCGACGAGTTCCGGCCTTCCGAGGTGAGCTCGTACCGGCAGGTCAGGCAGGGTGGTTTGGCAGAGTGGAACGAGGCGTGGCGCTCCGATCAGTTCGTGCTCGACCCGACTCGGGTCACCCTGTTCATCGGCAAGACCGGCATGAACGGGTTCGAGTTCCGCGAGAAGATCCTGATGGACCGGTTCGGTATCCAGATCAACAAGACCTCGATCAACAGTGTGCTCTTGATCTTCACGATCGGCGTCACCTGGTCGAGCGTGCACTACCTGCTCGACGTGCTGCGTCGGGTGGCGACCGACTTCGAGCGCAGCAAGAGCGCGGCCGGTAAGGCCGATCAAGCCCTGCAGCAGCGCCGAGTCGACGAGATCACCAAGGATCTGCCGGCGCTGCCCGACTTCAGTGAGTTCGACAGCGTGTTTCGTCCTTCCGCCGCCAGCTCGTTCGGCGACATGCGTTCGGCGTTCTACGCCGGGTATGAGGAGTCGGACCGCGAACATGTGCTGCTCGGCGACGCCGGGCGACGGCTCGCCAAGGGCAAGACCCTGGTGTCCACCACCTTCGTCGTCCCGTACCCGCCCGGCTTCCCGGTGCTGGTCCCGGGGCAGGTGCTCTCGACGGAGATCCTGTATTTCCTGGCCGAGCTCGACGTCAAGGAAATTCACGGATACAACCCCGACCTCGGGTTGTCGGTCTTCACCGAGGCCGCGCTCGCGCGGCTGGCCGCGGCCCGGCTCGCAATTGCCGCGGCGTCCGACGGTGCGCCGGAGGCAGCTCCGGCGCGGGCACGCCACAACCGGGTAGGGATTTCGTGAGCTGTCCGGCAGCCTGTCCTGGGTAAACCCTGGAGGTTTCTGGGCAGGGGACCGGTGGAGCGGGGCCTTATGACCGGCACAAGGCGCCGTGACCGATGTTGTGGAACGACATGACCGATGTTGTGGAACGGCCAATTTTCTATAGTTGATCCTTCCAGGAATCGGCCATTGGCGTGTTGGAGTGCGGTGTGGAGCTGCGGGACATCGAGATCTTCTTGACGCTGGCCGAGGAGTTGCATTTCCGCCGCACCGCCGAACGTTTGCACATCACCCAGGCTCGGGTCAGCCAATCGATCAAGAAGCAGGAGCGCCGCATCGGCGGGCTGCTGTTCGACCGTTCGACGCGAGTTGTGCGACTCACGCCGCTCGGCGAACAGCTGCACCGGGAGCTCCGTGCCGGGTACCGGCAGATTATGGACGGTGTCGAGACTGTGTCCGCCGTAGCGCGCGGTATGGCGGGTGTGCTGACGCTGGGCAGTATGGGGCCACATCCATCGGTGCTGGTCAACGCCATCGAGCTGTTTCAAGCCCGGCATGTGTCGGTCGAACTGAACCATCGTGAGATCCAGCCACCGGCGCCACTGGAACTGCTGCGGTCCGGTGAGGTCGACGTCGCGCTGGTGTGGCTGCCGGTGCGTGAGCCCGACCTCACGGTCGGGCCGGTCACCCACACCTCGTCGGTGATGTTGATGGTCGACGCCGGGCATCGGTTTGCCGCGCGTGAGTCGATCTGCCTGGAAGACCTCGGCGAGTGCGTCATTGTGGCGGGACGGTCGATTCCGCCCTATATGGAGGAAGCGCTCAACCCTTTCCACACCCCGACGGGTCGACCGATCGCGCGCGGACCCGCGGTCTCTACTTGGCACGAGCTTCTCAATACGGTGGCCGCTGGACGGGTCGTGGCCGCGGTCGCGGCAGAGGCCGAGCGCTTCTACCCGTGGCCCGGCTTGGCATTCGTTCCGATCCGCGACGCACCGACCTGCCGGTGGGCGCTGGTGTGGCGCACAGCCGCCGAAAGCCCGCTGATCCGCGCCTTTTCCCAGGCGGTAGTCGACACCCGTGATGGTGCGCGGCAGGACGTTTCGGCGCGCGCCGGATCGCCGACAACCGTGGAGTAATTAGGCCTCGCTCGCATCGCAATGGCGTGAGTTCGGCTGGCCGACAAGTGGAACCACGATGCGGCGCGTCCGAAACGGGTCAGCAGCCGGGGGAGCGCGGTGTCGATCGAGGCAGGGCCTCGACCGCGAGAGCCTCGCGTCCTTGGTGATGACGGTGCGGAGGAGCCACATCGCTACCGATGCGCACGAGAGTGAGGTCTGCGATGGACGGTGTATCCGACACGTCACCGCAGGTACGAAGCGCCATTCACATCGAGAACGGCGCCCGAACTCCACGTCGCCTCCGGTGCGGCGAGATAGCGCACGGCTGCGGCGATCTCGGCAGGTTCGGCTACTCGCTGAAATGGGCTTTGTGCGCGTACCTCGTCGGTGACCCGATCCGCGACCCGTTCGGTGGCGACGAACCCTGGTGCGACGGAGGCCACCACAATCCCATAAGGCGCCAGCGATATTGCCAGTGATTGCCCCATTGCCTGCACCGCGGACTTCGTCGCACCATAGGCGGGATGGTCGGGCTCGCCGCGAAACGCGCCGCGCGAGCCCACATTGACGATGCGTCCGGATACGCCACGCTCGATCATGTGCCGCGCCACCCCATAGGAGACGTTGGCGGTGCCGAGCAGATTGACGTCCACCGACCGGCGCCAGACCTGCTGCCACTGTTCATAATCGGTCGACGGCAGCGGATGCGGCAGATTGACCGCCGCGTTGTTGACCAAGACGTCTATCCCTCCGAGCCCAGCCACGGACGCGTCGACGATCGCCGCGGCATCCGCCGGATTCGCGATATCTCCGCAGATCAGGACATGCCCGTCGCCGGGCAGCTCGCGCAGCGTCACCTCCGCGTCGGAGCGACGCGACGAATAATGCACCGCAACCCGATCACCGACCTCCGCGAACGCAGCCGCCACGGCTCGTCCGATTCCTCGGGATGCACCAGTTACCAATACACCGCGGCTCACTCACCAACCCCAATCGTTCTTTCGCCGGTCGTGCGCCGATAACGGCGTTCCACGATCCCGGCAGACCCAGTTAGCCTGCAGCAAGCGGGACTGACCTCGGGTTCCCAATTCTGGGGATGGATGATACTCGAATCGCGTATGTCCCTGGCGCGTAGAGGATTACGGATGGCGCTGTTCGTGGGTCGGCAGCTGAGCGACGATCGGGGGCTGCGATGAGTCCTACCGCTGATCACTATCGGATCATCCCGTCGCTGACCGTTCCCGGTTACGCATCGGAGACGCTCCAAGGCATCGTCAGGGCCACTCACGCGGCGGTTCAGGCCAACGTTGACAACCTGGGTGCGGGTACGCCGTCCAGGGCTCCGAAATTCGTGAAACTGCTGCGGGACAACAACCTTATCGACTATAAGAACCAGTCGATCTCGACCACCAACCACAACAAAACTGTGTCCACGCTGAAGGACATCGAAGCCTCGATGGAAGGCAACGACGAAGGCGTCGATAGCTCGACCTATGGGACCTACACCGTGGCGGGCGACGCATACGACGAGATCGAGAAAGCGGTGAAGAAGCTCCAAGTCATCATCGATGACGCGCCCGGACCGACTACTGATACGACAGGCAGACAATACTGGCCGGAATCGGTGGAGGGTCCACTGCGGATCGCATGCGCCTCCACCGCCGCAACGGTGGAGCAGCAGATGCTCGACGCCGTGACCGATATCCAGCGGCATGCCGACCACATCAACAACTCCGCACCCGAAAATCCGACGAGCGGCTTCTATGGCGGGATCACGACGGCCTTGACGACCGCGTGGTCCGGTCACAGCTATGTGCCGCCCGTCGATGCGAGCACCATCGACAAGATCAAAGGATTCGCCGAGAACGAACTCGGCGTCGCCGAAACCGGAACCAACCACGTGAACCGGCCGTACAACATCGACGACGCATGGTGCGCGTCCTTCGCCACCTGGGTCTGGAAACAGTCCGGCATCGACGTGCACTGGAACAACCCGAACTACGTGCCCAGCGTCTGGTCCGACGCCGCGAGCAAAGGCTTGGCCGACAGCAACATGGCGAGTGCCCGCCCCGGTGACCTCATTGTCTTCGCTGGTCAAAACCACATCGGTGTGGTGGTGGCCCGCAGCGGCAACACCATCACCACGATCGAAGGTAACTCCGGCGACGCCGTACGTCAGCACACCTACAACATCTCCAGCGGACGGTTCACCGGCGTCGTGCACCCGCCTGCGGGTTCGAACACCACGGTCGCCGTGTAGCCGGTAGGCCCGTGCGGCATCACCACTGTCACGTTGCTGCATCATTGCTACGACGCTGCTCCGACATTGCCGCCCGGCGGTCGGCGAGACCGTATGGTCGGTCACGCCGAGATCATTCTGCGAGAAGGAGGGCGACTGGAATGCCGAAGTATCTGTGGCGGGTCGGCTATTCACCGGAGGGGGCGCGCGGTGTGCTCGCGCAGGGCGGCAGCGCCCGCCGAGCGGCCATCACCGAAATGGTCGAGAGTGTGGGCGGCCATGTGGACGTTTGCTATTTCGCTTTCGGTGAGGATGATCTGTTCGTAATCGGTGATGTGCCGGACGAGGTTTCGGCGGCGGCGCTCGCCATTCGCACCGCTGCTTCCGGTGCGGCGATATCGCACACCGTGGCGCTGCTGACCCCTGAGCAAATCGACGAAGCCGTCGCTCGGGAGGTCACCTATCAGCCGCCCGCGGAGTCTTAGCGTTGTCGCGTCCGGCGCGTCCTGAGCCGGGGCTGTGGTGGCCAAGACAGCGGGTGAATCTGTTTCGCCGTCCCTCCTGACTCGCTGATCGAGGAACCGGTACGTCCGCTGGCGCACCGGTAGCAAACGTCGAACGCTGATCGTCGAGGTCTCCCGTTGGTTCACGAGCCGGTGGGTGGTATCGGCGCAACTGGTCGTCGCCGATCAATGAGGCGCACAGACACGCGACAAACCAGCCCAGGTTGTCCCGTGTCAGGTCACGCAGCAGTTGGCGAGTTCGATTCCGGCGCAGATGATTCGGTGGAAGGTCGCGTCGGGTTCGGCTGCCGGAGTGTCGGCGTCGGATCGGTCGAGGTCGGTGGGGAGGCGGTGTAGACCGATCGCCAGGTCGGGGTCGGATGTCGTTGTGCGGCAGTACCGCGGGCCATCCTGCCGTCGGGGAAGGCGCTGTGCATGCGGGTGTTTCCCGTTGGGGGCCAGCGATTTCGGTGGGCCAGCGGCGTGGATGATCCAATCTCATTGCGCGGGAAGGGCGTTCACCTGGGCGAATTCTAACCCCTATTGATTGTGCCAATATTCGACGGTACATTGATTGACGATTTATTCCCGTCACCGGAGGAGACCAACCGATGGCGACAGTTCGTCCCGATCCTGAGGTGTCGGCGCCCACGAATGCGCTGCATGCTGAGGATGCGGGCTATCACAAGGCGTTGCGCCCGCGCCAGCTGCAGATGATCGCGATCGGCGGCGCGATCGGAACCGGACTGTTCCTGGGTGCGGGTGGTCGGTTGCACACTGCCGGTCCCGGACTGTTCCTGGTGTACGCGGTCTGTGGCATTTTCGTGTTCTTCATCCTGCGGGCGCTGGGCGAGCTGGTGTTGCATCGTCCGTCCTCCGGATCGTTCGTTTCCTACGCGCGTGAGTTCTATGGCGAGAAGCTGGCTTTCGCAGTCGGGTGGATGTACTTCTTCCACTGGTGCATGAGCGGGATCGTGGACATCACCGCCATCGCCACCTACGTCCATTACTGGGGAACGTTCCACGTAGTTCCCCAGTGGTTCATCGCGTTCATCGCCTTGGCGGTCGTCGTCGCGATCAACTTGGTATCGGTGCGCTGGTTCGGTGAGCTCGAGTTCTGGGCGGCATTGATCAAGGTGGTCGCGTTGGTCGCATTCCTGATCATCGGAACCGTCTTCCTCACCGGTAGATTCACCATCCAAGGTCAGTCCACCGGATTCGGCGTGCTCACCGACCACGGTGGGTTGTTCCCGACCGGTTTGTTGCCGCTGGTCACTGTCACCACTGGCGTCGTATTCGCCTACTCTGCAGTGGAATTGGTCGGTACGGCGGCGGGCGAGGCGGAGAATCCGGAAAAGATCATGCCGCGGGCCATCAACTCGGTCATCGCCCGCATCGCGCTGTTCTACGTCGGATCGCTGGTGCTGCTCGGCCTGCTGCTGCCCTATACCGCCTTCAAGGCCGGTGAGAGCCCGTTCGTCACGTTCTTCGCGAAACTCGGTGTGGGGGGCGCTGACTCGGTCATGAATCTGGTGGTGCTGACCGCGGCTTTCTCCAGCCTGAATGCGGGCCTGTACTCGACCGGGCGCATCCTGCGCTCGATGTCGATGAACGGCAGCGCGCCCGAGGCGGCCGCGCGGATGTCGAGTGGAGGTGTGCCCTATGTCGGCATCCTCGCCACCGGTGCCATCGCGCTGACCGGCGTCGGATTGAACGCGGTGGTGCCCGAGCATGCCTACGAGATCGTGCTCAATATGTCCGCGCTCGGCACCATCACCGCCTGGGCGGCGATCATCCTGTGCCAGTTGAAACTGTGGCATTGGTGGCGTAGGGGCTCGGCCGAGCGTCCGTCGTTCCGGTTGATCGGTGCGCCGTACACGAGTATCGCGACGCTGGTATTCCTCGCCGGAGTGGTCGCTTTGATGGCCTCCAGTGACGACAGCGTGCAACGTGGCGCGGTGATCGCGGCAGGGGCCATCATGGTGCCGGCATTGGTCGGCGGATGGTTCCTGACCCGCGGCCGAGTACTCGCCATCGTGCAGCAACGCAACCACGATTCCCGATAACACTGCGCTCGTCACGGCTGAAAGACATCCCAGGAGCTTGAATGTCAAGCAGCAGTGGTTTTCTCGACATGGTGGGGCCATGCCGTGGCCTCGTTGTAGAGGGTTCCGGTTTTGAGGCAGCCGTGCAGGATGCCCACGAGCCGGTTGGCGAGTTGACGCAGGGCGGCGTTGTGGCCGACACCGCGGGCTCGCTGGCGGTCGTAGTAGGCGCGGGCCCCCGGGGACCACAGCATCGCGGTGAACGCTTGTGTGGTGAGGGCGTCGATGAGCCGGTCGTTGTGCACGAACCGGGCCAGGGCGACTTTCTTCTTGCCGGACGCGCGGGTGATCGGGGAGGTGCCCGCGTAGTTCTTGCGGGCTTTGGCGCTGGCGTAGCGGTTGGGGTCGTCGCCGAACTCTGCGAGCACCCGGGCACCGAGGACCGGTCCCAGACCTGGCTGGGACAAGATGATCTCAGCGGCCGGGTGCTTCCCAAAATGGGCCTCGACCTGCCCTTGCAAGACCTTGATCTGAGTGTTGAGGACGGTCAGAACCGCCAGCAGCGCCTGCACCGACGCGGCGTAGGCGTCGGACACGACCTCGGGCTGGCCGAGCTGGGCGCAGCGCAGTGCGGTCTGGATGGCTGCGGCTTTGTCCGCGATGTCGCGGCGGCGCGCCCGTTTCAACGCGGCGCTGATCTGGGTGATCGTCAGCCGGGCCGCCTGAGCCGGGGTAGGAGCCTTGGCGAGCAGTTCCAGGGTGTCAGCGGCGTCCAAGTCGTCGAAAGCGACCAGCGCGGCGGGGAAGTAGTCACGCAGTGCGTGCCGCAACCGCTGGGTGTGGCGAGTGCGTTCCCAGATCATCGTCTTGTGGGTACGGGCCACGACCTTCACGGCCTCGACACGTGCGGAATCCCCAGCGACAGGCCTCAATTCATGCGAGTGGGTGCGGACCATATCCGCCAGCACGTGAGCGTCGCCGGCGTCGCTCTTGGCGCCGGAGACCCCCAACCGGTCACGGAAGCGGGCCGCCTGCAACGGGTTCACCGCCAGCACCGTGTATCCGGCAGCAACCAGCGCCCCAACCCAGGGACCTCGGTCGGTTTCGATCCCGACCAGTACCTCGGCCTCGCCGGCGTCGTCGCCGACCAAGTCCCCAACGATCGCATGCAACCGCGCCATCTCGGTCACGCCCTCGGACAGGCGTGCCTTGGCCAGCCGCCGACCGGAACCGTCCATAACCTCCACATCGTGATGATCCTCGGCCCAGTCGTCCCCAACGAACAGTCTCAACAATCCTCCCGTTCTCGATGCCGATCACCGTCGAGCAGCCAGCGAGAGAACCGTCAGCGACCTAATCAAGCAGTGCTCACATCACCACGAACGGGCACGACATCCCAGCAGCGATCAACTCTCCCGGCCTACCGGCAGGGGCACGGTCTTTCAGCAGGACTCAACGTCCAGGACCACAGAGTGCTCACCCACCGGTCGGCTACCACCAAGGAGTTTGCCGGATGGCTCACTCCCAGAACTGATTAGGACCCGACGGATGAGTCCCGAGGCGACGGCACGTTTTGTCCTCGCACTGTCCGACATCGTCGGCAAGACCCACGTTTTCACCGATCCCGATATGACCGCTCGCTATGTCATCGACTGGACCGGCCGCTGGCACGGTGGCACCATCGCGGTGGTGCGTCCCGGCCGCACCGAAGAAGTAGCCGGGGTCATGCGGCTGTGCCGCGAGTTCGGAATCGGGGTTGTCGCCCAAGGCGGCAATACCGGACTGGTGGGTGGTTCCATCCCGATGCACGGCGAGATCGTCTTGAGCTCGGAACGTCTCGACGCGATCGAGGCAGTCGATCCGATCGCCCGCACACTCGCGGCCGGGGCGGGCACCACCGTCGCCGAGGCGCATACGGCCGCACAGCAGGTGGGGCTGACTTTCGGTGTCGACCTCGCCTCCCGCGACTCGGCCACGCTGGGCGGAATCGTGGCGACGAATGCGGGCGGCGTCCGCGTGATCAAGTACGGCGACACCCGCGCCCAGTTGCTCGGCATCGAGGCCGTGATGTCGGATGGCAGTGTGCTCAGCCGGTGGAAGAACTTCACCAAGGACAATGTGGGCTATCACCTGCCGGGGCTGCTCGCGGGATCGGAGGGCACGCTGGCGGTCATCACCAAGGTCCTGATGAAGCTGCACGTACCGCCGACACGCACCGAGGTGATGCTGGCCGGAGTCGAAACCGTCGAATCGGCACTGGCTTTGACAGATGCGTTCCGACGGGCGGGGCTCACCATCGAAGCAGCGGAGCTGATGACCGACGACGGGATGACGCTGGTCCTACAGCACCGACAACTCCGACATCCCCTCGGCGACAGCGCGCCTTACTATCTGCTCGTAGAGGCATCCGGATCGCCGGATGTCGCAACGGTGCTGCTCGAAACACTCGAGCAGGCAGGCGATCTCGTCGTGGGCGCAACGCTCGGGCACGGCCAGCGGCTCTGGGAATTCCGGGAAAGCCATACCGAATCCGTCAACGCCGCCTCCGCGACTGCTCCGGTCAAACTGGATGTCGCGACGCCGGTCGCGCAGTTGGAGTCCTTCATAGGTGTTCTCCGTCGTGAGATCGATTCGGTATTTCCGTCCGTCCGGCTGATCGTGTTCGGCCATCTCGCCGACGGCAACGTGCATGTAAATCTGCTCGATGTGGATCCAGAAGTCGCCCAGCGGATTACCGAGTTCGTCTTCGAGTTGGTCGTGGCCCACAACGGAAGTATCAGCGCGGAGCACGGAGTGGGCCGTTCGAAAGCCCCATGGATTCATCTGGGCAGATCCGCGGTCGATATCGATCTGATGAAAGCGATTCGGCACGGCGTGGACCCCGCGCTCATCCTCAACCCCCATATCCTGCCGGCGAACGGTGCGCCGCCGACTGCCGTCGCTCGCTCGTCGGCTCGAATTCCGCCGCGATGACCTCGAGGTTCGGCGACGCGAAAAGTGCCTCGGTACAGACCTGTTCAGAGGGCTCCTCGGTGCGCCGACTGCCACAGATCGATTTCGCCGTCGTTGTCGAGAAGTGTATCGATGTCGGCGAGTTCGGCGGCGTCGAAATCGAGATTGTCCAGCGCGGCGACGTTCTGATCGAGTTGGTCGGTGGTGGACGCGCCGATCGCCAGCGAGGTCAGCGTCGCGCAGCGCCCTTGGCCAGTGGTGCCAGTGTTTGTCCGGGCCGATCCGCGATCGTGTTCAGCTTGCGTAACCGCTCGATCATGTCCGGGGTCAGCAATTCGGTTCTGGAACGACTTACCTTGTGTGGCACGCGATTTCGGGGGGATGCCGTCGAGGTACTTCGAGGTGGGCATCCCCTGTGCAAGCGCGGTGAACCCGATGACGCCGAACCCTGGCCGAGCGAGAGCGGCGGTAGATCGCATTGTTGCGTGATCGGCGTCACTATCAGGCGATCTCACCGGTGGGGATCCGGCCTCGGTGATATTGCGACCCTCATTAGCATGGATGCGGCGAATAGATCGAGGAAATCCGAGGACGTGTGTTGACTACCGAACAACTTGACCGCTGGAACGCTCAGGAAGCCGCCGCGGAGGCGATGATTCCCATCATCGGCACGTTGTATCGGGCGAAGGGCGTGACGATCCTGCTGCACAGTCGGCCGCTGGTGAACAAGTCGGTGATCAGCATCCTGCGGACGCACCGCTTCGCGCGGCAGATCGAGGGCGAAGAGCTGTCGGTGGATGAGACCCTGCCCTTCTTGCAGGTGCTCGGGGAGCTGGATCTGGGGCCCTGCAAGATCGATCTCGGTCAGTTGGTTATGGCCTATCGCGCCGACGATCGCGGACTGTCGATCAGCGAGTTCACCGCAGCGGTCCTGGCCGACGTGACAAACGGCAACAAGGCTCAGTCACCGGGCCCGCGGGATGTCGTCCTCTATGGCTTCGGACGCATCGGTCGTCTGGTCACTCGCCTGCTCATCGAGAAGGCCGGATCCGGCAATGGGCTGAACCTGCGTGCCGTTGTGGTGCGCAAAGGCGGCGAGGACGATCTGACCAAGCGTGCGTCGCTGCTGCGCAGGGATTCGGTGCACGGCCATTTCAACGGCACGATCAAGGTCGATACCGACAATGACACGATCACCGCGAACGGAAACGTGATCAAGTTCATCTACAGCAATGATCCGACGGCGATCGACTACACCGAGTACGGGATCGACGATGCGATCCTGATCGACAACACCGGTAAGTGGCGTGATCGTGACGGTCTGTCGCAGCATCTGCGCCCCGGCATCGCGAAGGTTGTGCTCACCGCACCCGGTAAGGGTGACGTTCCGAATATCGTGCACGGCGTCAACCACCGCAGCCTGGACCTGTCGCAGCAGATCTTCTCGTGCGCCTCGTGCACGACCAATGCGATCGTGCCGCCGCTGAAGGCCATGGATGACGAGTACGGCATCATCCGCGGTCACGTGGAGACGGTGCACTCGTTCACCAACGACCAGAACCTGCTGGACAACTATCATAAGGCGGACCGTCGCGGCCGGTCCGCGCCGTTCAATCTCGTGCTCACCGAAACCGGCGCCGCGTCCGCGGTCGCGAAGGCGATGCCGGAGTTCAAGGCCAAGATCACCGGCAACTCGATTCGTGTTCCCACCCCGGACGTTTCGGTCGCGATTCTGAATTTGCAGCTCGAGCGGGAGACGACGAAGGCCGATGTGCTCGCGTACCTGCGTCAAGTTTCGCTCGCCGGGCCGTTGAGCCGAAACCTCGACTACACCGCCGCCACGGACGTGGTTTCCAGCGATTTCATCGGATCGCGCGCGGCGTCGATCATCGATGCCAATGCCACGATCGTCGAGGGCGACACCGCGATTCTGTACGTCTGGTACGACAACGAATTCGGCTACTCGTGCCAGGTGGTGCGGACGGTGCAGTACATCTCGGGCATCGAGTATCCGACCTACCCGCAGGTCGGTGCACAGCTGGACCGCGCCGACGACGCTCGCGTGCTCACTGCGGCCGACGCGGGGTAACTCGCGCGGCGGCGCGACCGGCCGAGATACCAGTGGGATGCACGGTGATCCGATCGTGTCGGTGGGTGCCGCTAATCTGCTGACATGGTCGGACCGGATTCGGCGGTGCGCCGACTGACGCGCGATGCGGGAAAGCTGCTGCAGCCGTACGGCTTTCATGGCTCGGAGGCTACGTGGGTGCGGGTGGTGCCCGATGGTGTGGCCGCGGTCGCCCGCACCCGGACTCTGCGAACCTGGACCGACGGGCAGCAGGTACTCAGCTTCGGACTGAGTCTGAGCGCGACACCCACCGCCTGGTGGGAATTCCGTAACTGGCGCAATGCGCAGCTGGGGCTTCCACATATCCCGCTCGAGCAGGCGACCGGCCCCGGCCTGATCAACGACCACGGTATGCCGGACGATCTGACCGAGTTGTGGTCTCTGCACCTCGACCCGACACAGCCGGGCCGGGCGTTGCAGGCGGACGTCGATGCCATCCGCGCCGAGTTGCCCCGGCGCGTGCACGCCTATGCGCGCCGGGCGCTGCGCCTGCTGGAGCCGGATCGCTATCTCGACGAACTGTTGGCCGCCCCGGACCCGCAGATCGCGACCTGGGAAGCGATCGTCGTCCTGCTCGCCGACCGCGGACCGGGACCGCAACTCGACGACGCGTTGATCCAACTCCGGACCTGCCTTGCGGAGCAGGGCGAGTCGGCCTATGCAGAGCAGGTCATCGCTTACGCACGGGGTCGCGCTGCCCTGGTCTGAGCAGCTACCGGGCGTGACGACCTTGCTTGTTGTCCACTCGGCTACGCCACGACATATTCGATGTTCGCGTGATCGACCCGCTGACAGACACTCGGTCGGCCCTGTACTAGCGCCGCATCCATCGCGGCATGCTGCTCGATCGTGGAAGAGATCATGGTGGACCCGGGATCGCTCCGGTTTCGGTGCTCTGGGCGAGGGCCTCGCGTTCGGCCCTGCAACACCTACTGACTGTCCGACAATGGGATGCGGCAACGATCACCGCCCGACATCAGGGGGAGTCGCGCTATGTCACAGCAGCCCGACCTACCACAGGAGGCAGGCAATGATCTTCATCGTCGTGAAATTCAAGACCAAGCCCGAATGGACCGATCGCTGGCTCGACCTCGTCGCACCGTTCACCGCGGCGACCCGTGCCGAGGAGGGCAACCTCTGGTTCGACTGGTCCCGCAGCATCGAGGACCCCACCGAATTCGTTCTCGTAGAAGCCTTTCGAGACCAGGCCGCCGGCGCGGCCCATGTCGGCAGCCCCTACTTCAAGACCGCGATGAACGAATTGCCGCAGGCGCTTGCGTCGACTCCCCAGATCATCAGCCAGACCGTCGATGCCACCGGCTGGTCCGAAATGGGGGAGATGACCGTCGAATAGCCGTTGCTCGCGGGGCCTATTCGATCAGGCGCAACGGGTGGGGACTACGGGGTTCATCTGCCATGCCTGTGCCAGGGCATCGCGCAACTGATGCTTCAGCCCGCGCACCTCGACGCTATCGGTCTGTTGTGGGTGCAGCGCCTCGTCCACCATGTGCAAGAACCGCTGACGGGTCACACCAAAGGTCACGAGCAGTTCGGCGGCCGTGGCGCCGCCGGACGGCGCCCATCGGATCGCGAAGCTGATCAGGGAATTCGCGGTCGCGTCGAGGGCCTTCGCGCCCGCCATGAGTTCGCACTGGCGAAGCGATGTGCGCACCCAGCGCGCGTCGCAGCAATGCTCGACACCGTGATGCGCGTTCGAAGCACTTGCGGGCCGTGACGTGGGATGAACGCCACCATCCGAATCGGGCGCCGCGGGGCACACAGCGAACACCGGAAAGCGATCCACCCGAGGACGCGGCTCGAATCGCACCCGGACCGGCAGATCCGACGCCGGCACGGCGTCACCTTCGATCGTCGCGTACACCCACGGACCCTCGTCGAGTTCCACGATGGCGATCATCAATGGCACCACCGGGGCCTTCGGACGGCTCACACGACGGTGTACGAGCCGCGAAGACACGATCGACCCGAGACCTGACGAAGGCGACCACTCGAGATCCCAGGACCGACACGACGAACATTCGGCGGTCAGCGGCGCGAACAACTTATCGCAGCGCCCACAACGTCGGATCATCATGGTCGTTGCGGCCCCCGTGGGGTTGTATTTGTGCTCGGACATGGGAAAACCTCGGTGTGATTGCGATGCATGCGTCCTCACCGAGCGTCCCCTTTTCGACGCCCGACCACGACCGTAGAACTACCAGGGATATACCTATTTTCTGCTTCACCTATCCCTCGGCGACTTGCCGGTGGCCAACCCGCCCATGAGGTCGTGGACGAGGCTGGCTGCCTGGGTGTGTGCCTGCTGCGGATCGTCGGTCTCCGCGATTGTCAGCGACAGTTCGGTCAGGGCGCCGTAGAAGGCGCTGGCGATCAGTTCGGCGGGATGTGGCTGGATGAGCGCGGCGTCCAGTAGATTCCGAACCGCTTCGCGGACCAAGCCGCCGAGGTGCTGCTGGTCCAGTTCGCGCCAGCGCTGCCAGCCGAGGGCGATCGGGCCCTGCTGAAGTACGACATGTCGAAAGTCTTGTTCGGCGCAGACCTCGAGAAACTTCGCGACGCCACGGTCGACACGGTCGAAGGGGTCCGAGACCGATTCGATCGCGGTCCTGATGCGTTGCGCCGCTTGCCTTTCGAGTTCCTCGAATATCGCTTCGAACAGTCCGCGCTTGCCGTCGAAGTGGTGATACAGCGCGCCGCGGGTGAGGCCCGCGCCGCGTACCAGCTCCTCTGCCGAGATACCCGCGTAATCACGGGTCGCGAACAGGCTCAGGGCGGTATCGAGCAGCGTCCGGCGGGTGTTTTCCGCGTACTTATCGCGCAGCGCTTCCATACGTCATGAATATCACATACAGTCTGTATGTCAGATACATGATGTATGAAAGCGGGTTGTGATGGACAGGGCAGTGGATGTCGTTGTCATCGGGGCCGGGATCGCGGGTCTGGTGGCCGCCCGTGACCTGGTGCGGAGCGGGGCCGAGGTGCTGGTGCTGGAGGCGCGCGACCGGGTCGGCGGGCGGCTGCGCAACGATGTGCTGCCCGGCGGTGCCCCCATCGAGGTGGGCGGGCAATGGGTCGGGCCTGGGCAGCATCACGTGCTGGCCCTGATCGAGGAACTGGGCCTGCGCACCTTTCCCACCTACACCGCTGGTCGTCACATCGCCGAAGTCGGTGCGGCCCGTTCGGAGTACAGCGGTCGGATCCCCACATTGAACCCGCTGGCTCTGGCCGATATCGCGCAGATCCAGTGGCGGCTGGACCGCGTGGCACGTCGGGTCGCGGTAGCAGAGCCGTGGCGAGCCGACCGGGCCGAGGATCTGGATGCGCAGACCTTCGCCACCTGGCTACGGCGCACCGCCCGTACCGGCGACGGTCGGTCGTTCTTCCAGCTGATCACCGAGGCCGTGTTCGCCGCCGAGCCGGAGGACATGTCCGCGCTGTGGACCGCCTTCTACGTCGGCGCTGCCGGTGGCGTCGACGCGTTGATCAATGTCACGGGCGGTGCGCAGCAGGACCGCGTCGTCGGCGGTTCGCAACGCATCGCGTTGGCCTTGGCCGAGGAACTCGGTGACCGTGTCGTCCTCGGCGCTGTGGTGACCGAAATCGAATGGGACGCCTCGGGTGTGCGGGTCGTCGCGGGCGGTAGGACAGTGCGCGCGCACCGCGCAGTGGTCGCGGTGCCGCCGCCGCTGGTCGCGCGGATTCGATTCACCCCGGATCTGCCCGGTGATCGCGGCCAGCTCGTGCAGCGGATGCCGATGGGCAGAGTGATCAAGGTCAATGTCGCCTACGACGAGACCTTTTGGCGCGCAGCGGGTTTGAGCGGTCAAGCCAACAGTGATCACCGCCCGCTCGGCACCGTCTTCGATAACACCCCGCCCGAGGGTTCACCCGGCGTGCTCGTCGGCTTTCTCGAAGGACGGCACGCCGATAGCGCAGCGCGCCTGGATCTCGCCGATCGCCGCGCTCAGGTGATCGAGGACCTCGTCGGCTACTTCGGACCACAGGCCCGCAACCCCATCGCCTACATCGAACGTGACTGGGCCGCCGAGGAATTCACCCGCGGCTGTTACGGCGCTTTCACCGCGCCCGGGACTCTGACCCGCTTCGGTCCGGCGTTGCGCACACCCGTCGGCCCGCTGCACTGGGCAGGAGCCGAAACCGCTACCCGGTGGGTCGGATACATGGACGGAGCCGCCGAATCCGGCCACCGGGTCGCCCGCGAAATCGCGCCAGCGCTCGTGCGCGGCAGCGCTCAGCGACTTCGGTGACCGGCCACGACTCCGGCGGTCGGCGGCGAGATCCGAACGATCTCGAGCCGCCGTCACGCGGCGAGCCTCAGCTCAGGTAGCCGTCCGCGGCTTTCGTGATTTCGTCGAGGGCGTGCAGTGTTTCCGGTTCCGGGAGGGTCGGCACGCTGAGGATCAATCGTTGTACCCCGGCCTCGGCGTAACTGTCGAGTAGGGCCGGGTCGGCCGCGGCGAATGCGATTGTGACCGGCAGGTCGTGTCCGTCCAGTTGGGCCAGTTGGGTCGGGATCGCTGCGGCATCGGCCACTGCGGTGGGGATCCAGCCGACACCGTGGCGGATCGCGCGTTCGGCCGCCGACTCGCCGCCGCCGATGAAGATCGGCGGGTGCGGTTGCTGTACGGGTTTCGGCCAGGCGTACATCGGGTCGAAATCGATGAAGCGGCCGTGGTATTCGGCGAGGTCCTCGGTCCAGATCTTGCGGATGGCGTCGAGTTGCTCGTCGAGCAGCGCGCTGCGGGTGCGGGGGTCGGTGCCGTGATCGGCCATTTCCTCGCGATTCCAGCCGATGCCGACGCCGAATACGAAGCGTCCGTCGGAGATTCGGTCGAGCGTGGCGACTTGTTTGGCGGTGTGGATGACGTCGCGCTGGACCAGCAGGGTGACCCCGGTTCCGAGGATCAACCGCTCGGTGACGGCCGCGACGGCGCCGAGGGTGACGAACGGATCCAGCGCGCGGTAGTACTCCCGCGACAACTCGCCTCCGCCCGGTGCGGGGGATTTCCGACTCGCGGGGATATGCGAATGTTCGGGCAGGAACAGTGACTCGAAGCCCCGATCCTCCAGTGCCACACCAAGTTTCGGACCGCTGATCCCCTCGTCGGTAACGAAGGTGGTGATGCCTATCTTCATGAACAATATGCTGAAACCTTCACATGTATGTGAGGGTCAACCAGGATATGTGTGAGGTGGAGCACAGGGGCGCATTCAGAACCGTTCATCGGCTGCTGCGCTACCACGAGGAACAGGCTGATTATCGCGCAGCGCGCTCGGACAGCTACCGCGGCCACGACGAGGCGCCTTCTCCAGATCCGGGAAGACATCAGCGTTGCGCTGGTGTCGCGGCCGAGTCGGCGGAGCGCAATATGGCCGATATGGTCGCACTGTCGGAGAATGGTTGCGGTTCGTTGATCACGCCCGGTCCGATGGGAGCCAGCGTTATGCACGATGACCGTCGGTTGGTCGAGAATCGCCTCGGGCGGGTTCTAGCGGAGCGGATCACTCCGGCGATCTATCCGGAGGCGGTGCCGCTGAAGGCATCCATCTGGGTCGCGCCGGATGAGCCGGTGCCGGTTGCCGAGGGCTTGGCCGCGCCACGGACGCCTATCGAATCCGGCGCCAGATGGGGCGCACCGTGGGGGACCAGTTGGCTCACGGTCGAGGCGACGGTGCCCGACGCGTGGGCGGGTAAGACCGTCGAGGCGATCATCGATCTCGGTTTCGACCAGAATATGACGGGTTTCCAGTGCGAGGGCTTGGTCTACCGGTCGGATGGATCGCCGGTCAAGGGTTTGCACCCGCGCAACCAGTGGGTGCGTGTGGCGTCCCCGGCGGTCGGCGGCGAGCATGTGGTGTTGCACGTCGAGGCGGCTTCGAACCCGATCATTCCCTTCTCACCGACCATGCTCGGCGACAAGTCCACCGCCGGTGATGAGCCGCAGTATCGGCTGGGTCGGATGGACCTGGCGGTCTTCGACGAAGAGGTCTGGTTGCTGGTCCAGGATCTGGAGGTGCTTGGCGAGCTGATGCACGAGATGCCCGAGGATCCCGCCCGCCGCTACGACATCGTGCGGGCGATCGAGCGCGCGCTCGACGCCGTCGATCTGCAGAACGTGAACTCCACGGCTGCTGCGGCGCGCGCGTGTTTGGTCGACGTGCTGGCCGCGCCGGCGGTGGCGTCCGCGCACAAGATCTCCGCGGTCGGGCACGCGCACATCGATACGGCATGGCTGTGGCCGCTGCGCGAGACGGTGCGCAAGGTGGCGCGCACCACCGCGAATATGACCGCATTGCTGGCCGAGGAGCCCGAGTTCATCTTCGCGATGTCCCAAGCCGCGCAATACGACTTCATCAAGCGGCACCGACCCGAGATCTACGCGAAGGTCAAGAGCGCGGTGTCGCAGGGCCGGTTCGTGCCGACCGGCGGCATGTGGGTCGAATCGGATACGAATATGCCGGGCTCGGAAGCGATGGCGCGGCAGTTCGTGCACGGTAAGCGGTTCTTCCTGGAGGAGTTCGGTGTCGAGAGCCAGGAGGCTTGGCTGCCCGATACGTTCGGATTCGCCGCCGGGCTGCCGCAGATCATCAAGGCCGCCGGGTGCAAATGGCTACTGACACAAAAGATCTCATGGAGCCAGATCAACCAGTTTCCGCACCATACCTTCCTGTGGGAGGGCATCGACGGAAGCCGGATCTTCACCCATTTTCCGCCGGTCGACACGTACAACTGCTCGATGCAGGGCCGCGAGATCGCGCACGCCGCAAGGAATTTCAAGGACAAGGGCCGCGCATCAATGTCACTGGCGCCCACCGGCTGGGGCGACGGCGGTGGTGGGACGACGCGGGAGATGGTCGCCAAGGCCGCCAGGATGCGGAACCTGGAGGGCTCGCCGAAAGTGGTGTGGGACAAGCCCGCCGACTTCTTCGCCAAGGCCGAGGCCGAATATCGGAACCCGCCGGTGTGGGTGGGGGAGTTGTACCTGGAGTTGCACCGCGGCACGCTGACCAGTCAGGCCAAGACCAAGCAGGGGAACCGGCGCAGCGAGCACCTGCTGCGGGAGGCCGAGCTGTGGGCCGCGACGGCGGCGGTGCGCAAGGACGGCGAATACCCCTATGCGGCACTGGACCGGATCTGGAAGACGGTGCTGCTGTACCAGTTTCATGACATTCTGCCCGGTTCGTCTATCGCATGGGTGCACCGAGATGCGGAGCGGACGTACGCGGCGGTGGCCCAAGAGTTGACGACGATCATCGAACGGGCCCAATGGGCGCTCGGCGGTGAGCGCACGGGACCGAATATCTTCAACCCGGCGCCGCACACCTGGCGATCTGTCCCGGCCGGAGGGGCGGCCGCGGTGGCGGCGGGGCACCCGTGCTCGGTGGCCGAGCGCGCTGGTGGTGGATTCGTCCTCGACAACGGTCTGTTGCGGGTCGAAGTGGATGCGCACGGCCTCGTCGTATCGGTATTCGACCTCGAGGCGCGGCGCGAGACGCTTGCGCCGGGTTCGGTCGCGAACCTGCTGCAGCTGCACCCGGACTTCCCGAACGCATGGGACGCGTGGGATGTCGATCTCTTCTACCGAAACCAGGCTACCGACCTCACCGAAGCGGATTTCGTTGCGGCAGAAACGGATTCGCAGGGATCGGCAATGGTGCTGGTCGGCCGCTCGTTCGGGTCTTCCAAGGTCGAGCAGTCCCTTGTGGTACGAGCGGGTGCGCGCGGCCTGGACATCAATACCAACGTCGACTGGCATGAGACCGAGAAATTCCTCAAACTGGCTTTTCCCCTGGACATCCACGCCGACCGCTATGCCTGCGAGACCCAGTTCGGGCATCTGTTCCGGCCCACCCACACCAACACCAGCTGGGAGTATGCGAAGTTCGAGGCCGGTAACCACCGGTTCGTCCATTTCGCCGAGCCGGGTTGGGGTGTGGCGCTCGTCAACGACTCCACCTACGGACATGACGTCACCCGCACGGTCCGAGCCGATGGTGCGACGACAACAACATTGCGGGTTTCGCTCCTGCGGGCACCGCGCTTTCCCGATCCGGAAACCGACCACGGCGCACACCACTTCCGACATTCGCTGATCCCGGGCGCCTCGATCGGGGACGCGGTGTGTGCGGGCTACCGGATCAACCTCACGCCGGCGCGGCCGGGTGTCGCCGAAGCCGTCGAACCGCTGTTCACCATCGACAATGACGCCGTGGTGACCAGCGCTGTCAAACTCGCCGACGACGGCAGCGGCGATGTCGTGCTGCGGGTCTATGAGGCGCACGGTGGTCGGGCCTCGGCGCTGGTGGCCGTCGGCTTCGGATTCACCGGGTTCCAGGTCTGCGATCTGCTCGAGCGGCCGCTGCCGGGGGACACCCCAGCGAGCCCGGAGGGCACGGGAGTTCGTTTGCGGCTGCGGCCGTTTCAGCTCGTCACGCTGCGGTTCGCCCGTTCCCACGATCGGACCTCGTCGCAGATCTGAGATGCTGCGGCGGGCATCAGTCCTGTTCGTTCATAGCCAGAGCCGCTGACAAGGCATGGGCCGTAGCGCTTCGCGCATATCGTGATCGATTTGAATTGTCGCCAGTCTCAATGCATACATTGCTTTTGCGAAAGTGTGCGCCGCTATGGAGTCGGCCCAGTAGTGCATCGGCGGCCAACCCGGAAATCGGACCGTGACATGGCATGGCGTTGCATTACCTTGGCCGTCCGGCGCAGTCGACTCAGGACTTCTCTGCACTGCCATTGTCTCAGCGACCGAGCCGCAGCATCTGCTCGAGGGGGCGGTATTCGCCTGTTCGCGTTTCGGGATGCGGTGTGGACCGCGCAATCGCGCTGGTCATCGCGGTTCTCCAGTCGGCCCCGCCTACGGGCCACTTGGCTTCGAAATCGGGCGTAGGGGCCAAGTACATCGTTTTCTAGGACTGTGCAGCTAGGAACAATAAGTCCAAAGATCGACCCAGTTCACGCCGATGTCTTTGTGCCTTCCTCCAATTTGACCTGCGAACCTTCCTGTTCGCCGACTACTCCGGCCCGGGTCCGACCGTGGATTCGCGGATGGTCGAAAAATGGAATAGACGTATTCGCGGGTGCAATGGAATCTCGGTATCGCGCAGCCTGGCTCGCTGCGATTCAAGTTGATTATTGAACTGCTGCTCGACGACGCCATCGTAACTCGGTTTCCGCCGCTACGCCGAGGCGCTCGAGCCCAAACAACTGACGCTGATCCCCGGCCCCCACTTCGCCGTGTATGAGGAGCAGTTCGACCGAGCATCCGGCGTCGCCCGCGACTTCCTGCTGGCCAACCTCGGTCGATGGCGGGGCACAATTCGGCGAGCTCGGATCATCCGGAGCACGGTCGATCGGGCGCCGAGCCGATCAGTTCGTCGCAGTCGCGAAAGGTGTTGCTATGGGCGCTGATTCGCTGCGATGCGGGTGCGCCCACAGATTGCGCCGTTCGAGGATCGGCAGTACACCCTCGCCGAACCAGTAGGCCTCTTCGATATGCGGGTAGCCGGAGAGGATGAAATGGGTGATGCCGAGGTCGGCGTATTCGATCAGGCGGTCGGCGACCTCGTCATGGGAGCCGACCAGTGCCGTGCCCGCGCCGCCGCGCACCAGGCCGACACCGGCCCATAGGTTCGGCGCGATTTCGAGCCGGTCGGTGCGGCCGCCGTGCAGGTCGAGCATTCGGCGCTGGCCTTCGGATTCACTGCGCGCCAGGCTGGTCTGCACGCGTTCGATTTCGGCGGGGTCGAGGCCGGACAGCAGGCGATCGGCCACGGCCCACGCCGCTGCCGAGGTGTCGCGGGTGATCACGTGAATGCGCAAACCGTAGCTGAGCTCTCTGCCCTCGGCGGCGGCGAGACCACGGATCCAATCGAGCTTCTTACCGACTGAGGCCGGTGGCTCACCCCAGGTGAGGTAGGTGTCGGCATAGCGGGCCGCGACCGGTCCGGCGGGCTCGGAGGAGCCGCCGAAGAACACCGGGGGTATCGGGTCCGGATGATTGTTGAGCAGGGCGTTGCGGATCCGAATGTGCTCGCCCTCGAAGGTGAGCGGCTGCCTGCAGCGCCACAGCTCGCGCACCACGTGCAGGAATTCGGCGGTGCGGGCGTAGCGCTGGTGTTTATCGAGGAAGTCGCCGTAGGCCTGTTGTTCGTGCGGTTCGCCGCCGGTCACCACATTCAGCAGCAGGCGGCCCCGGGAGTGGCGCTGATAGGTCCCGGCCATCTGCGCGGCCAGTGTCGGGCTGACCAATCCGGGCCGAAACGCGACCAGGAATTTCAGCGTTTCGGTGGTTTCGACCAGCATGGCGGTGGTGAGCCAGGCGTCCTCGCACCAGGCGCCGGTCGGGGTGAGCACCGCCTCGAAGCCGTTGTCCTCTGCCGCCGCGCCGATCTGGTTGAGGTAGCGCAGTGACGCGGGGCGGTCACCGGACATCGAGGTGCCGTGGCCACCGGCGATCAGGCCGCGGGAATCGCCGTAGGTGGGCAGAAACCAATGGAACGACAGTGACATCGACAGCTGCTCCTCGCGGGTTCGGATGCCGTTTCGGGCACGGATGACCGGCGATGCTGCCAGCGTCGCCGGGGCATGTCACCGGTTGAAATCCGCGTGGTTATTTCCGCCGCTGCCCCCGATCGCTACACCCATCCGATCGCACAGATTCAAACCCTGCTGCCGTTGGGCTTCCGGTGCTGGAGTGGAAGGAGCGCGCGCCGAGACCGAATGGAGCAAGCATGAGCACAGAGCAGATCGCCGATCGGATCCGGTTCGCCTACTGGGTGCCGAATGTCAGCGGTGGACTGGTCACCAGCGAAATCGAGCAGCGCACCGGCTGGGACTTCGAATACAACAAGAAGCTGGCGCGGACCGCGGAGAACAACGGCTTCGACTACGCGCTGTCGCAGGTCCGCTACACCGCGTCCTATGGCGCGGAGTACCAGCACGAGTCCACTTCGTTCAGTCTCGCGCTGCTCGGTGCGACCGAGCGGCTGAAGGTGATCGCCGCGGTGCATCCCGGGCTCTGGCATCCGGCCGTACTGGCCAAATTCGGTGCCACCGCTGACCATCTGTCCAATGGTCGCTTCGCCATCAATGTCGTATCCGGCTGGTTCGCAGGGGAATTCACCGCGCTCGGTGAGCCGTGGCTGGAACACGATGAACGCTACCGACGCAGCGCCGAATTCCTCGAGGTGATCCGCAAGATCTGGACCGAGGACAATGTGAACTACGGCGGTGACTTCTACCGCATCCGCGATTTCACGCTGAAGCCCAAGCCGCTGAACACCCCCGAGCGGCCGAATCCCGAACTGTTCCAAGGCGGTAACTCGACGGCGGCGCGCCGCAATGGTGGCCGCTATGCCGATTGGTACTTCTCCAACGGCAAAGACTTCGACGGTGTCACCGAACAATTGGACGATCTGCGCGGTATCGCGCAGGCGAACCACCGTGCGGTCAAATTCGGGTTGAACGGGTTCATTATCGCCCGCGATACCGAGAAAGAGGCGCACGACACCCTGCGCGAGATCATCGAGAAGGCGAACAAGCCCGCGGTGGAGGGCTTCCGGGACGCGGTGCAACAGGCCGGTGCGTCCACCAGGGACCGCAAGGGGATGTGGGCGGATTCGACAGTCGAAGATCTGGTGCAGTACAACGACGGATTTCGCACCGAGCTCATCGGTACGCCCGAACAGGTCGCCGAACGCATCGTGGCCTACCGGGAACTCGGTGTGGACCTGATCCTCGCCGGGTTCCTGCACTTCCAGGAGGAGGTCGAGTACTTCGGTGCGAAGGTGCTGCCGCTGGTCCGGGAACTGGAGGCCGCGCGTACGCCCGCCGGGGTCGGGCACCGATGACCGCGATCGCCGCCGACCGCATCGAATCCGCGACCCAGGCGTATTCTGTTGCTGCGCAATTGGCGTCGGAGTTCGCCGCCGGGGCCGCGGCACGTGATCTCGGGCGAGAGTTGCCATTCGCCGAGGTGGATCGACTCGCGGCGAGTGGGTTGCTCGCGATCACGGTGCCCGCGGCATTCGGGGGAGCGGATCTGCCGCCGAGCGCGGTCGCGGAGGTGGTGCGCGTGCTGGCGGCCGCCGACCCGAATATCGCGCAGATTCCGCACAGCCACTTCGTTTATCTGAACCTATTGCGGTTGGCGGGTTCCGGGGATCAGCAGCTGCGCTATTTCGGTCAGGTGCTGGCCGGTGCCCGGATCGCCAATGCGCAGTCCGAGCGTGGCGGTGCGACCGTTGCCGATATCGCCACGAAGGTGCGGCCGCTCGACAACCGGTTCCGCATCGATGGCATAAAGTTCTACTGTACGGGTTCACTTTTCGCGGATCTGCTCGCTGTGCTCACCCGGCTCGATGATCCCGAGCAGCGCAGTGGCCTGGCACCGGGGGAGTACATCGCCTATCTACCGGCCGCTACCCCCGGTGTGCGAATCATCGACGACTGGAACGGCATCGGGCAGCGCACGACCGGCAGCGGGACCATCGAATTCGAGAACGTCGTCGTGGAGCGGGATCAGTTGATCGCTCGTTCGGCGGCGGTGCACGCGCCGACCGGATACGGTGCCTACGCGCAATTGCTGCACGCCGCGATCGACACCGGTATCGCCCGTGGTGCGCTCACCGCGGCAACGGAATTCGTGCGGACATCGAGTCGTCCATGGTTCGAGTCGGGAGTTGCCAGGGCCGTGGACGATCCGCTGCTGATCCAGCGCTTCGGTGAGTTGTCCGTCGCGGTGAGTGCCGCCGAGGCCACGCTGACCGCCGCCGGTGTGGCCGTCGACGCCGCGGTTGGTGCGGCCGAATTCGTCGCTTCCGCATCGCTGGCCGTCGCCACCGCGAAGGTGCTCGCCGATCGCGCGGCCAACGAGGTATCGGCCGCGCTGTTCGAGGTGGGCGGAACACGCAGTGCCGCTGCGGATCTGAACCTGCATCACTACTGGCGCAATGCCCGCACGCATACCCTGCACGATCCGGTGCGGTGGAAGTATCAGCACATCGGCAGGGCATTGCTGCACGACACCGCGCCACCGCTGCACGGCGTGATCTGAGCTGAGCGAGAAGAGGATACGGAAGTGACAGTTACCGTCGTTGTCGGCAATCCGAAGCCCGCCTCCCGTACGCTGACCGCGGCAACGCTGGTCGCCGAGGGTTTGCGCCCGGACGTAACACCAGAGGTGATCGATCTGGTCTCCTTCGGCGCTGGCCTGCTGTCCTGGGGTGACCCGGATGTCGCCGGCGCCGTGCGCACGGTGGCCGCTTCGGATCTGGTGGTCTTCGCCAGTCCGACCTTCAAGGCCACCTACACCGGACTTTTGAAGCTGTTCCTCGAACAGTTCGAAGGCGGTACCGGCCTGGCCGATGTCGTGGCGGTGCCGCTCATGCTCGGCGCGGGCCCGACCCACGCCCTCGCGCCGGACCTGCTGCTCAAGCCGGTGCTGGTCGAACTCGGGGCGACGGCCGCATTGCCCGGTCTCTACCTATCGGACCGGACATTTCAGGAAGACGGCGCGATCGAGCGCTACACCACCCGCTGGCGGCCCGTCGCCGCGGCACTGAGTTCGAAGGCGGCCGACCGTGTATGAGCTATTCGAGTTTCCGTCCGATGGCGCCGGACTGCGTCGCGTATTCGCCAGCTTTCCCAGCGGGGTTGTCGCGGTGTGCGCCGAAATCGAAGGCACACCCTACGGTTTGGCGGTGAGTACCTTCGTCCCGGTCTCGCTCGATCCGCCACTGGTGTCGTTCTGTGTGCAGAACAGTTCGGCGACCTGGCCGAAGCTGGATACCGCCACGCACCTCGGTCTGAGTCTGCTCGGCACCGATCAGGAGGATGCGGCTCGGGCACTGAGCAACCGCAACGGCAACCGCTTCCATAATGTGGATGTGCAACGCGGCGCGGCCGACGCGATCTTCATCGAGGGCGCGACGGCGTGGATCGAGGGCGCGGTCGAAGCCCGCATACCGGCGGGCGACCACACGGTGGTCATCCTGCGGATCAACCGCCTCGCGGCCCGGGCCGACGCCGAGCCACTGATCTTCCACGGCAGCAAATTCCGCAGCCTGCACCCGCATCGCGAGATCACCGAGATCGCCAGCTGAAGTTTGGGGTTGGATGCCCGTTTCGGCACTTCGGATTATCTCGCGAACGGTGTCGAAGTGTCTGAGCTGGTCCCACTGCGTGCGCGGATCTTCGTTTCCGAAATCGTCCGCGGATAGTGCCGTAGGACATGCCCGCGGCATAGGAAACACAGAGTCGGCCAGTGTCCAGCGCGGCCTTGTCGACAGTGCTGCCCGTGCCACCGGCAGCTGACCGGGATCCGTGGGTACGTGGCGCGGGCCCGATGGCGGGCCGAGGCTACGGCAACGGCACTGGTCCGAGGTGATCGCTACGCGGTGGCCTTGGTACGTCGAACTCACGGGCAATCGCGGTGTCGGGTCGTTGACTCAGTGCAGCGCTAGGTGCGGCTGGGGGCGGTGCCGCCGGGGAAGGTGGCTTGGCGAGCCGCGGCGTATTCGGCTTGGACCTTGTAGTAGCGGGTGTCCGGGCCGTGGGCGGCGTAGAAGACGAATCCTCGGGTGTCGGGGTCGGCGAATGGTGCGCCGTCGACGAAACGGTTCAGGACCGGGTCGAGGTGGGTCGGGAAGCTCGATGCGTCGCAGCGCACCGGGAAGCAAATCCGTTGCATGCGTGGGGATGTCCAGGAAAACGTGCGGTAGAGGTTGAACGTGCGTCCCAGGAGTTCGAGTTCGGCGTCGTCGGCCGGGGCGAAGTCGAGTTCGGCCAGAATTCCGGCGATATCCGCGGGAGCGAGGGTGCCCGGCGCGAAGACGTTCGAGTAGAGATTCGTCGTGCGTGCGTCGAAATCGACTGCCAGTATGCCGATTTGGCCGCCATATCGGGTCAGGTGCTCGGCGTTGGCGCGTGCCGAGTCGGGGATGCCGGAGAATCCGAGAATCTGTTCCACCTCGAGTAGTTCGGGGAATACCAGCCAGATCTTCTGCACACCGCCGGCGAGTGCGAGATCGACACCCGAGCGCACCGGCACGGCGGCCGATATCTCGGCGAGCAACTGCTCCATCGGATGTCCGGTGTAGGTGAGAAGTCCTGCGTTACGAAGTCTTTCGATCAGATCGGTGGGAGCGCCCGGATGCATCACCCGAGCGTTGACCTCGCGTTCGGGCACCGGATGCGTCGTTGTGCGCACACCGACGACGGAATTGGTCCACAGATCGGCGAGTGTGTCCAGCACCGGGTCCACGACCGCCGGGTCATAGCGGGCCTCGGCTAGGCGCGCATACTCCCGCAGGTCTGTCCGGAGCCGATCGAGTGTGAGTGTGGCGGATGCGGTCATGGCCTTCATCGTCCCGCAAATCGCTGGCTGACGTAGCGGTTTGACCCTGACGCTACGTCAGGCTCGACGATATCGCGGTGAGTGAAACCTACCCCGCATTCGATATCAGTCCGGTTCCCGTGCCCGCCCTCGACGCCGTGGCTCCGGAGCTGTTCCGCGGCCTGTACGGGATGCCGATGTTCGTCACGGTGCCGACGCCCGATCTGGCTGCGTCGGTGGACTTCTGGGTTCGCGGACTCGGCTTCTTCGACCTGTTCACCGTCCCCGGGCGGCTGACGCATCTGCGCCGCTGGGCGTTCCAGGATGTCCTGCTCGTGACGGACGAGCACCTGGCCGGGCCGACGGCGCTGAGCGTGAGCTTCGCGTGTGTGCTCGGTCAGCTCGACGAGATCGCGGCGGTGTGTGAGCGGGTGTTGCCCGGTTGTACGGCGGGGCCGCGGATGATGCCGTGGAACTCGGTGGAACTGGAGGTCCGCACACCGGACAACACCCGGGTGATCATGACGGCGGCGCGGCCGTACGACCCGAACAGCACCGAGGCCGCGTACCTGCGGTCCATCGGAATCGAAGGGCCGGGGAAATGAGGTCGGCGGCATCGCCCGGCGCGAATGTCAGACTGGACGATGTGAATCTCGATGACGCCGCTGGTCTCACCGTCGGTGCCGCCGCATCCCGGGCGGGTGTCACGATCCGGACGCTGCACCATTGGGATGCCATTGGGCTGGTCTGCCCGTCCGAGCGCACCGACGCCGGATACCGGCTCTATACGGACGCGGACCTCTCCCGGATCCAACGCGTGCTCACCTATCGTGAGCTGGGCCTACCTCTCGAGGACATCAAATCGCTGCTGGACGAACCGGCCGTCGACGCGACGGCATCGCTGCGTGCGCAGCGTGATTCGCTGCGCGAGCGCGCTGCCCGCCTGCATCAGATGGCGGACGCCATGGACCGCCTGATCGAGGCCAGGAAGTCCGGGATCCTGCTCTCGGCCGACGAGCAGGTCGAGATCTTCGGCGAGCACTGGCAACCCGGCTGGGCCGCGCAAGCACACGACCGCTGGGGTGACACCGACCAGTGGGCCCAGTACGCCGAACGCGCCGCGGGCAGAACCGCCGAACACTGGCAGCAGATCGCCGTCGACGTCGAGGCATTGAACGCGGATCTGGCCGCGGCCCATCGCACCGGAGTGCGCCCCGGAAGCGAGCGGGCCAACGCCTTGGCCGAGCGGCACCGCGCATCGATCGACACCTACTTCGACTGCACCCACTCGATGCACGTCTGCATAGCCCGGAAATACACCGCCGACCCCGAATTCGCCGCTTTCTACGATGCCATCGAGCCCGGACTGACCAGCTGGCTCCGCGACATCATCGACGCCAATGCCCGCGCCAAGGGGATCATTCCGGAATCAGCGACCTGGGTTTGACATTGGGCGATGCCATCGCCTGCTGCCCCGGCGACCGGACCAGCCCGACTGTGCACTAGAAAGCGGCGTCGAGTTGCCCGGTTTCGCGATAATCGTCGATCGGCGTGCCACGATGAGGTGACCAGACCACTCACAGGGAGGTGATGAAGTTGTCGGAGCATTCGGGAACCCGCGCCGATGATCCGTTCGGTGGTCGGCAGCCGACCAGTCACGAACGGATGACCGGACTGCCGTGGGATGCGTCGTACCACGACGGCCCAGCGCCGTGGGATATCGACCGGCCGCAGCCAGCGATAGTGCGTGTGGCATCCGCAGGTGGATTCACCGGAGCGGTGCTCGATGCGGGTTGCGGGACCGGTGAGAACGCTTTGTACGTCGCCTCGCTCGGCTTGTCGGTGCTGGGGGTTGATGTCGCTGAGACGGCACTGGTGAACGCTAGGCGCAATGCCGAGGACCGTGGGATCGAGGCCGAGTTCGCGGTGGCCGATGCGTTCGAGTTGGCGGGTTTGGGGCGCAGGTTCGACACGGTGCTGGACTGCGGACTGTTCCACACCTTCGACGAGGACGAGCGAGCACGATATGTGGCGAGTCTGATGTCGGTGACCGAGCACGGTGGAACCCTGTATGTGTTGTGCTTCAGCGATATTGGTCCCGATACCGGCCCGCATCCCGTCGGTCGGGAAGAGCTGAGTGCGGCGTTCGATTCCGGCGCAGGATGGCATGTCGCCTCGATCGAATCGGACCGGATTCAGACGCGGTACCACGACAATGGTGCACCGGCCTGGCTCGCGACCGTCGAACGGATCTAGACACGCCGGTGCGCGATTCCGTTGCGTCACTGACTCATTGGTGTCCATGAAGCATGCGACCTCGATTGCGTCAGTGTTGCCGGACCAGTCGCACGGTGATCCAGCAAACCTGAGCGAAATAGTTGGCGGCGGCGGCGCGATCTGCTGAATATGGCCACCGACACCATGAACCTCGCCGAGCGACGTCAAGCGATCCGCAGACTTGTCGCGCTCTGTCACGTAGTGAATCGGCTGGTGGAGCTCGCCGAGACCGAATCGTCCGAACCTTTGATCGCACAGGCTCACACCACGCGCCGGGTCCTACAGGATCTGGTGCTCGATATGGTCGCTGTCGACCGGCGTTCTCAGGTCTGAACCGGAATTATCGGTGCCGCACTGGAATCCAGCTCATCGCGTATCTTTCCCCAGGGGGTGCGCGCTCACCGCACAAGAGGCAGCGAACGGTTTGCTGGATGCGCCGTAATCGCCACCCCCTGTGCGGTGTTCGACACCGATGCGCTGGGAATCGTCAGAGACTACGACCGGGAACCGGGCAGGCATCGGCCGCCTCGGCGACCACCTGTGCTTCGCTGGACGCCGCCGGACGCTCGCCACGCTCCCAGCCCGCACCGGTCACGGGCTCGATCCCGGCCAGCGCAACGAGCTCGGGATTGTCGAAAACTCTTCCGCGACTGAGGAATCGGAACCCTTCGGGCGATTCCAAACTGAATCCGGAGCCGCGGCCCGGCACCACATCGAGGATGAGCTGAGTGTGCTGCCACGCCGCGAACTGTGGACCCGAAATCCACACCGGCGCACAGTCATCCGGCTCGGGCTCGGTCGTCGGCAGTTCATCGGCTCGCAGGCGCAGATCGAGCAGGCCGAGCAGCACATCGCGATCGCCGACCACGAATTCGCCTGCGGGGTAACACATCGGCGCCGAACCGTCGCAGCAGCCGCCGGACTGGTGCAGCATCAGCGGCCCGTGCTGCCCGCGGAGGCGACGGAGCAGATCCATCGCCGCCGCGGTGGCGCGCACGCGCCGGGGGACTGTGGCCATCAGAAGAAGCCTTGCGCCTTCGATGCGTAACCGACCAGCAGGTTCTTCGTCTGCTGGTAGTGGTCGAGCATCATGCGGTGGTTCTCGCGTCCGATGCCGGACTGCTTGTAGCCGCCGAATGCGGCGTGCGCGGGGTACTGGTGGTAGGTGTTGGTCCACACCCGACCGGCCTGGATATCACGCCCGGCCCGGTAGGCGACCGCGCCGTCGCGCGACCATACGCCAGCGCCGAGTCCGTAGAGCGTGTCGTTGGCGATCTTGATGGCATCGTCGTAGTCGGCGAACGAGGTCACCGAGACGACCGGACCGAAGATCTCCTCCTGGAAGATCCGCATCGAATTATTGCCCGCGAAAACCGTCGGCTGCACGTAGTAGCCGCCCGCCAGATCGCCGCCGAGGTCGGCGCGCTCGCCGCCGGTGAGCAGGGTGGCGCCCTCGGCCTTGCCGATCTCGATGTAGGACAGGATCTTTTCGAACTGATCGTTGCTGGCCTGCGCGCCGATCATGGTGTCGGTATCGAGCGGATCGCCCTGCCGCACGGCCTTGGTCCGCACCACGGCCGCGGCCAGGAATTCGTCGTAGATATCGGCCTGGATCAGCGCGCGCGACGGGCAGGTGCAGACCTCGCCCTGGTTGAGCGCGAACATGGTGAAACCTTCCAGGGCCTTATCCTGGTAGTCGTCATTCGCGGCGAGGACGTCGGAGAAGAAGATATTGGGGCTCTTGCCGCCGAGTTCCAGGGTGACCGGAATCAGATTCTGCGAGGCGTACTGCATGATCAGGCGGCCGGTGGTGGTCTCGCCGGTGAACGCGATCTTCTTGATCCGCGGGCTGGAGGCCAGCGGCTTGCCCGCCTCGACGCCGAAACCGTTGACGATATTGACCACGCCGGGCGGCAGCAGATCACCGATGAGGCCGATCAGGAACAGGATCGAGGCCGGAGTCTGCTCGGCGGGCTTGAGAACCACGGCATTACCGGCGGCGAGTGCGGGCGCGAGCTTCCAGGTGGCCATCAGGATCGGGAAGTTCCACGGAATGATCTGGCCGACAACGCCGAGCGGTTCGTGGAAGTGGTAGGCGACGGTATCGGCATCGATCTCCGACAGCGCACCCTCCTGGGCGCGGATCGCACCGGCGAAGTAGCGGAAGTGATCGATGGCCAGGGGGATATCGGCGGCCAGGGTTTCGCGGATCGGCTTGCCGTTGTCCCAGGTCTCCGCCAGGGCGATGGCATCGAGGTTTGCCTCGATCCGGTCGGCGATCTTATTGAGGATGACGGCGCGCTCGGCGACCGAGGTCTTACCCCATGCGGGTGCGGCGGCGTGCGCGGCATCGAGGGCGAGTTCGATGTCCTCGGCGGTGCCGCGCGCGACCTCGCAGAACGTTCGACCCGTGATCGGAGTGGGATTTTCGAAGTACTGCCCCTTGACGGGCGCGACCCATTCGCCGCCGATCCAGTTGTCGTAGCGGGCCTGGAACGACATGGCGGCGGCGGGTGTTCCTGGGCGGGCGAAGACGGTCATCGAATCTCCTCGATCTGCTGATTCAGGTGTGATCCGGAACACTATGAGTGTCCATGTTGCAGCACGGTTGCAACAAACTGGTCAGTTGCCCAATTTGCGATCGAGCAGTCGCAGCTGTGCTTCTACCTGGGCATACATCGAAGACCGGCGGTCGAGCGAGGACAGATAGGCGGTCCATGCCGCCAGGTCGTCGCGTCCGTCGACCGAACCGGTCCAGCGGGCCAGCAGGCGACGATCACCCGCCGTCACCAGGGCGGCGCGCAGGCGGCCGCGCAACTCGGCGCGCAGTTCACCGATGCCGGGTGCGAGTGAGCGGGGCAGGATCGGACCCGGATAGGCGCGCAATGCCGCCGACGTGTCGCCGCGGGCGAGTGCGCGTCGAACCTCGGCGACGTCGGTGTCGAGATCCAGCAGCAGCCGATAGGGACGGGAGCTGAGTCCGTTGGCGCCCAGCAGCTTTCGCACTCGCGACATTTCCGCCCGCACCGTCACCGGATCCAGCTCCGATTCGTCGAGCAGCATGGCGAGGTGGTCGGCGCTGAGGCCCTCGGGATATTCGGCCAGCAGCAATAGGATTTCGGCATGCCGCTGCGAGAGCCGGATCGGCTCGCCGCCGCGGGTCAGCGTCGGTCGGTTCGAGCCGAGCACCCGCAGGCGGGTCGCCGGGGGAGCGAGCGGTTGCGGCGAATCGAGCATGAGCAGCCGCAGTTCGGATTCCGCGGCCAGCACCGTCGCCCGGATCAGCGACAACACCTCCGGCGCTGCGACTCTCGGGCCGCCGGTGATATCGATGGCGCCGATGATCCGGCCGTCGCGCGGATTGTGCACGGGCGCGGCCGAACAACTCCAGTCGTGCACCACCCGGCTGAAATGTTCGGCCCCGAAAATCTGCACATGATGATCGAGGGCCAATGCGGTGCCCGGCGCATTGGTCCCGACCCGCTCCTCACTCCAATCGGCGCCCTCCACGAAATTCATTGCCAGCGCCCGATCTTTGACCTTCGAATCGCCCTCGACCCAGAGCAACCGGCCCCCGGCATCGCTGATCGCGACCAGCAGTCCGGCCTCGGCGGCGTCTTCGACCAGCAACTTCCGCACTATCGGCCGGATCAGCGCGGTGGGGTGGTTGGCCCGATAGCGCTGCAGTTCCAGATCGTCGATGCCCACCGCATCGCCGAGGCCATCCGGGTCCACGCCGCTCGTGCGGCTGCGCCGCCAGGAATCCAGGACCACCGGACGCACCGAATCGCCGTCGGGGCGCACGATCGGCAGACGGTCGACGCCTTCGAGGAAGCAGCGGTGCGCCGACGACATCCGCAGTGCCAACTGCGTGAGGTCGTCATCCGGTCGAACGGCCACCCAGGGATTGCCGTGCGCTGCTGTGCTCAATCGGTTCCCTTCGTATCTGCCCATAACCACTGTAATGCCGGTCACATGCGGTATGGCCAGAGATGGTGACTGCGACGGCACCGCGGTCCACGTACGCTGACTGCTGCTCTGAGCGGGCTGCACCGATGCGCGCCCGCTCACCGTTTCTGCTCATCGACTGGAGTTACGTCACTTGACCACGCCAGAGTCGGCAACGCACACCCGTTCCTACCCGGTCGCACACGGTTCACCGATCGATACCGACGGTCCCCGAATCGCGCTGTACTCAGAGGAATTCGCCGCGGACCCGCACGCCGCGTACCGCGATATGCGCGGTAGATACGGATCTCTGGTGCCGGTGGAACTGTCGCCGGGTGTGCCGGCCACCCTGGTGATCGGTTACTACACGGCGCTGCGCATCCTCAATGATCCCGATCATTTTCCGGCCGATTCACGGACCTGGCAGCAGAGCATTCCCGACGACTGCCCGATTCGGCCGATGCTCGAATGGCGTCCGGCCGCGATTCGCAGCACCGGCCTCGAGCACACCCGCTACCGCGAGGCGACCGTTGCCGGACTCGTCGAAATCGACCTGTTCGCTTTGCATTCCACGGTGGAGCAGATCGCCGTTCCGCTCATCAACGCCTTCTGCGAGGTCGGCACGGCGGATCTGGTCAGCCAGTACGCCTTCCCACTATCCTTCGCGGTGATCAACGCGATGCTGGGTTGCCCACCGGAAATCGGTCAGCGCGCCGCCGCGGGTATGGCCGCGCTGATCGAGGGCGTGGATGCCGCAGCGGGCAATAAGATGGTCGCCGATGCCATGTTCGACCTGGTCTGTCTCAAACGTGCAGAGCCGGGCGACGATATCGTCTCGCGGCTGCTGGCCCATCCGGCGCAGCTCGATGACGGTGAGATGATCCACCAGGTGCTCAGCTTCTATGGCGCGGGCATCGAACCGACTCAGAATCTGATCATCAATACGCTGCGGTTGATGGTGACCGATACTCGATTCGCGGGCGGCATTCTCGGCGGGAGCCTGTCCACCCGCGATGCGTTGGACGAGGTGCTGTTCACCGACCCACCCCTGTCGAATTACTGCGTCACCTTCCCGAAGCAGCCGATCCTGATCGATGGTGCGTGGCTGCCCGCACACCAGCCGGTGGTCATCAGCATGACCGGCTGCAATAACGATCCGGCGATCAATACCGGGGTGTACACCGACAATCGCTCACATTTGGCGTGGAGCGCCGGTCCGCACGCCTGTCCGGCCCGATCGGTCGCATCACTGATCGTCCAGGACGCGATCGATCAACTACTCGACGCACTCCCGGAAATGCGCCTTGCCGTTCCTGCCGAGGACCTGATCTGGCGCCCGGGCCCATTCCAGCGCGCCCTGGCTGCCCTGCCGGTCAGCTTCTCCAAAACCCCTCCGCTGCAAATCCTTTGAATCCGTAACCCGGCGTAGTGGCTTCGGCCGCGACGCCGGGACAGCGCTGCGCCGCACGCAGATACCGCGCAGCACAGAGCTGCTAGCGGAATCGGTCCCGCGGTGAGCCGGCAGCGGCCGCTGATGTCCGTCGGCGAAGGGGCGATTGTCCCGGTTCGATGTCGCCGCATGTGGCTGGCGTGAGTCAGGGTCGCATGGTTCGATCGGAACATGACCGATGACACCGAAGTCCCGCGCATCGTCAGTGCCCGTCGCGATATTGCCGCCGGAGTGGAGCAGATCTTCGAGTTGATCGCCGATCCGTCGCAACAGCCGCGCTGGGATGGCAATGACAACCTGGCGCAGGCAGCGGCGGGGCAGCGCGTGCGCGAGGTGGGCGCGATGTTTCTGATGACGACCACCAAGGGGTCGGTTCGGGAGAACCATGTGGTGGAGTTCGAAGAGGGACGTCGTATCGCCTGGCTGCCCTCGGAACCGGAGCAGCAGCCACCGGGGCACCTGTGGCGCTGGGAGCTCGAACCGCTGGATCCGGCACATACCCGGGTCACGCACACCTACGACTGGTCGCGTTTGACCGACGAGAATCGGTTCCCCCGTGCTCGGGCGACCACCGCTGACAAACTGCAGGTCTCGCTCGACCGGCTCGCCGAGCTCGCTGAGAGCTAGGCCGGTAAAGCCCTGGTGCGGGCGATCATTCGCGAGCCGTGCCGGGACGCTGCGTCAGATCAGCTCGGCCACGGTGGCGTGGGATCCTTTGGTGTGCAGTGAACTCAGGGCCGCGGTATAGGCATCGACGAAGCGTGGCTCATCGATCAGGTCGCCGAATATCGAGCGATCGGTGAGGAATGCGGTGGGATCGTCGCGCTGGCGACGGGCCAGGGGTACCAGGCGTTCGCGCAGCGCGTCGACCACCTCGATCGGCGCACCGTCTTCGTCGACCCCCTCGGCGTAGCGTGCCCAGCTCGCCACCACCGTTGCGGCACAGGTGATCTCGCCGCCCGTGGCGAGCTGCCGACGGACCACCGGCAGCAGCCACTTGGGGATCCGGTCCGAGGATTCGGCGCACAGCCTGGCGATGGTGTCGCCGATCGCGGGGTTGGCGAAGCGCTCGATCAGGGTGTGCTTGTATCGATCCAGGTCGACCCCGGGCACCGGGTGCAGGGTCGGCGTCGCTTCGCGGTCCATGTAGCGCATCAGGAATCGCTGGAAGACCGGATCCTGCGCCGCCTCGTGGACGAGCCGGTAGCCGCTCAGATATCCGAGATAGGCCAGCGCCTGGTGGCTCGCGTTCAGCAGACGCAGTTTCATCAGCTCATAGGGTGCGACGTCGCTGACGAATTGCACGCCGACCTCGTCGAGCGCCGGTCGGCCGAGTGAGAACGAATCCTCGATCACCCACTGGGTGAACGGTTCGGTCACCACCGGCCAGCGATCGGTCACCCCGTGGCGCCGTGCGAGTTCCGCCGATGTCCCCGGCGGGGTGACCGGGGTGATGCGGTCCACCATCGAATTCGGGAATCGCACCGCGCGCTCGACCCAGTCGCCCAGTTCGGGATCGCGCAGCCGTGCGAAGGCGGCGAATGTGCGGCGCGCGACGTGGCCGTTGCCTTCGATATTGTCACAGGACAGCACAGTGAACGGTGCGATGCCGCGAGCGCGACGCCGCCTCAGCCCCTCGGTGATGAGACTGAATGCGGTGGCGGGCAACGTATTCGGGATGAGATCGGCGCGGATCTCCGGATTGTCGGCGATGAATTCGCCGGTGGTCGCGGCGAAGTTGTAGCCGCCCTCGGTAATGGTGAGCGAGACGATACGGGTCGCCGGGGCGGCCAGTTTCTCGATGACGGCCTCGGGGTCGTCCGGGGCATAGAGATATTCGATGATGGAGCCGACCACGCGGGTCGTCCGGCTGCCGTCGGCTGCGACGACCGACAGTGTGTACAGGCCGTCCTGTGCCGCGAGCACATCGCGCATGCGCCGATCTTCCTGCCGCACCCCGACCCCGCAGATTCCCCAGTCGCGCGCTCCGCCGCGCCGCAGCAACTCGTCGAGATAGCTCGCCTGATGCGCCCGATGGAATCCGCCGACGCCGAAATGTATTACGCCGCAGATGATTCGGGAGCGGTCGTAATTCGGTGCCGACAGCTCGGCAGGTAGGTCGCCGACGGTCGCGGCACGCAATGGGATGGATGTGGCCTCGCTCATGACAACCCCTCGACTGTTGTGTACGTCACATTACGATGGTAACCTCTGTGAGCAATAGATCACTTGCTGAGCAGATGATCAGCGTCAATGAGGAGCTCGCGTGTCCACCGAACCATCCCGGCCCGGCACGGCGGACGATGTCCGGCTCGCATTGCGGGCCGCGCAGCTCTATCACCTGGAGGGTGCGACGCAGGCCGAAATCGCGGCCAAGCTTGGTGTTTCGCGGCCGACCGCCGGGCGGCTCATCGCCCGTGCGCGAGCGCAGGGACTGGTGCGCATCGAAATCAGCGTCCCCGACGACCTGCGCTCATCCGTACACACCGATATAGAAAGCGAGATCGAGGCGGCCTTCGGGCTCACCGAGGCGGTGGTGCTCGGGGATATTCCGGACGGCTCGCCCTCGGGTCTGCAGCCCCTGGCCCGCGCCGCGGTCGGCGTGCTGACCCGTCGGCTGCAGCCGACGCATACGCTCGGATTCACCTGGGGTCCGGAGACGATCGCCGTCGCGCACGAATTGCGCACCAAATCCGCGCATTGCGCGCGCGTCGTCCAGCTCGACGGGTCGATGACGTCATTCGACTACCAGACCGGCGTGGACTACACGCTGGGCCGATGTGCGATGCAACTGCAGGCGACGCCGGTTCGCCTGCACGCGCCGCTGTACGCCGATCCGGCGACGGTCACCGCGCTGGAACAGGATTCGGTGCTCGGGCGCGCGATGGCGCTCGGCCGCACCGCCGATGTGATGATGTTCGGCGTCGGCGCGGTCTCCACCGCCACCACCCTGTTCGAGGGCAGCTATCTCGACACCGCGATCCTCGACGAACTGCGCGGGCTCGGCGCGGTCGGCGAGATCGGCGGCCGGTTTTTCCACGCCGATGGCAGCGATATCGCGGGATCGCTTGCGCAGCGGACGGTTTCGGTCGGTCTCGACGCCATCCGGCGATGCCCCGCCACGGTGCTGATCTCCGGTGGACCGGTGAAGCACGAAGCCGTTCTCGGTGCGCTGCGCGGCGGGCTGGCCAAGATCCTCGTCACCGACATCGAGTGCGCGCGGTGGCTGTTGGAAAGGAAGGAGGGCCTGGCCGATGCCTAGACCGAGCCCTGTCAGCAGGCGATTCACGAAATCCGCAGTGGCGCTGGTTGTTACCGCCCTACTCGGGGTGTCCGGTTGTGCGGGGGCCGGTTCGTTCACCTCCGGCGGCCGGGACACCGTCACCATCGCCATGGTCTCCAATTCGCAGATGCGCGATGCCATCGCGCTCTCTGGTGAGTTCGAGCGCGAAAATCCGGGCACCACATTGAAATTCGTCTCCCTGTCGGAGAACGAGGCCCGCGCCAAGATCACCGCATCGGTTGCGACGGGCGGCGGCGAATTCGACGTCGTCATGATCAGCAATTACGAGACGCCGCAGTGGGCCGCGAACGGGTGGTTGATCGATCTGTCGAGCTACGCGCGCCGGACTCCGGGTTACGACGAACAGGATTTCATTCCGTCGCTGCGAAAGTCGCTGTCCTACAACGGCGATATGTACTCGGTGCCATTCTACGGCGAATCGTCGTTCCTGATGTACCGCAAGGATCTGTTCGAGCAGGCCGGGCTGACCATGCCCGCCGAACCGACCTGGGATCAGGTCGCGCAGGCCGCGGCGAAACTCGACGATCCGGCCAACGGTCGCTCCGGCATCTGCTTGCGCGGCAAACCGGGCTGGGGAGAATCGCTCGCCCCGCTGAACACGGTCATCAACACCTTCGGCGGCCGCTGGTTCGACGAGCACTGGCACGCCCAGCTGACCAGCCCGGAGGTGGTCGCGGCCGTCGAGTTCTATATCGGCCTGGTCCGCGCGCACGGCGAACCCGGTGCGGCCACCAGTGGATTCGGTGAATGCGCGACACAGCTGTCCCAGGGCAATACCGCGATGTGGTACGACGCGACCTCGGCCGTCGGTGTGCTCGAGGATCCGGCGTCGAGCAAGGTGGTCGGCAAGATCGGCTACGTGCTCGCGCCGACGGTGCGCAAACCCGATTCCGGTTGGCTCTATACCTGGTCGCTCGGCATTCCGAAATCCAGCGACAAACCCGACGCCGCCTGGAAATTCATCTCCTGGATGACCGGAAAACCCTATATCCAGATGGTCGGCCAGCGGCTCGGCTGGTCACATGTGCCACCCGGCAGTCGACAATCCACCTACGAGATTCCCGAGTACAAGGCGGCTTCGAAGGCCTATGGTCCGCTGACACTGGCCGCGATGTCGGGTGTCGATCCGGAACATCCCACCGTGCAACCGGTTCCGTACACCGGCATCCAGTTCATCACCATTCCGGAGTTCCAGGATCTGGGAACCCGGGTGAGCCAGCAGATCAGCGCCGCGGTCGCGGGCCGGATCAGCGTGCGCGCCGCGCTCGACCAAGCACAGCAGTATGCCGAGACCGTCGGCAGGTCGTATCGAGGGAATCAGTAGTCATGTCCGAAACAATCACTGCCCCTGCGGTATCGCCGCCCGCCGGATCCCCGCCCGTCGCCGAGCTATCGCATCGGTTCTCGCGCGCCGAGGCCTGGCGACGGCGCGGACCGTTACTGCCCGCGCTGATCTTCATGATCGTCGTTACCCAGGTGCCGTTCGTCTTCACGCTGTACTACTCGACGCAGTCCTGGAATCTGGTCCGGCCCGGATCCCGGCACTTCACCGGATTGCAGAACTACGCGGATGTGTTCCGCGACAGTCAGTTTCGCCAAGTCGCGCTCAATACCGTGATCCTGATCGTCGGTACCGTCATCATCTCGGTGGTGCTGGGGTTGCTGCTGGCATTGCTACTGGATCGGGCCTTTTTCGGCCGCGGTGTGGTGCGCACCCTGCTGATCACCCCGTTCCTCGTGACACCCGTTGCGGCGGCGCTGATCTGGAAGACGACGATGCTCGATCCGGTCTTCGGGCTGGTCAATTTCGTATTGAAACCCTTCGGCGCCGATCAGACCGATTGGGTGAGCAAATATCCGCTGCCCGCGGTGATGGCGGATCTGGTCTGGCAGTGGACGCCGTTCATGATGCTGCTGATCCTGGCCGGGCTGCAATCGATGCCCCGCGACATCGTCGAGGCGGCCAGGGTCGACGGCGCCAGTTCCTTCGCGGTGTTCCGGGAACTCACGCTGCCGCATCTGCGCCGGTTCATCGAACTCGGTGCGGTGCTGGGTGCGATCTATCTGGTCAACACCTTCGACTCGGTGTACATGATGACCTCGGGCGGACCCGGCATCGCCAGTTCCAATCTGCCGTTCTATATCTACCAGCGCGCATTCCTCGGCTTCGATATCGGCCAGGCCGCCGCGATGGGTGTGGTCACCGTGATCGCCACCACTGTGATCGCCACCTTCGCGCTGCGACTGCTGTTCAAGACATTCACCGGGAAGGAGGCGGCGGCATGAACGCGCGCAAACGGTCCGGCCTGATCTGGGGTGTGCTCGCCTGGGTGGTCGGTATCGGCATGTTCTTCCCGGTGCTGTGGATGGTGCTGACGGCGTTCAAACAGGAGGGCGACGCCTATACCGACCCGCCGAAGCTGTTGTTCACCCCCACGCTGGACCAGTTCTCCGCCGTACTCGACAGCGGCATCGGCACCAGCCTGTTGAACTCCACCTTCGCGACCGTGGTGTCCACGGCCCTGGTTCTGGCACTGGGCATTCCGGCCGCCTTCGCACTGTCGCTGCGGCCGGTGCGCAAGACCCGCGACGCACTGTTCTTCTTCATCGGCACCAAGATGCTGCCGGTCGTCGCGGCGATCGTGCCGCTGTATGTGATCGTCGGCGATATCGGACTGCTCGATAATATCTGGGCGCTCGTCATCCTCTATACCGCGATGAATCTGCCGATCGCGGTGTGGATGATGCGCTCGTTCTTCCTGGAGGTGCCCGGCGAACTGCTCGAGGCCGCGAGCATGGACGGCGCCAGCCTGGTGACCTCGATGCGCGAGGTGATCTTGCCGCTGGTCGCCCCCGGTATCGCGGCCACCGCGCTGATCTGCGTCATCTTCTCCTGGAACGAATTCTTCTTCGCCGTGAATCTCACCGCGGTGCAGGCCCAGACCATGCCGGTGTTCCTGGTCGGATTCATCACCGGTGAGGGCCTGTACTGGGCGCGGTTGTCCGCGGCCGCCGTACTCGCCGCGCTGCCCGTCGTACTCGCCGGTTGGCTCGCGCAGAACAAGCTGGTGCGCGGGCTGTCCTTCGGCGCCATCAAGTAAGGAAAAGTCAATGGCCACAATCCGTTACGACTCGGCATCCTGCGTGTACCCGGGCGCCGACACGCTTGCGGTCGATGCGCTGGACCTGGCTATCGCCGACGGCGAATTCATTGTCCTGGTCGGACCTTCGGGCTCGGGCAAGTCGACCGCCCTGCGCATGCTCGCCGGACTGGAGGAGATCGACGCCGGATCGATCCGCATCGACGGCGCCGATATGGTGGGTGTGCCGTCGAAGGACCGCGATATCGCCATGGTGTTCCAGAACTATGCGCTCTACCCGAACAAGACCGTCGGGGAGAATATGGGTTTCGCGCTGAAGATGATGAAGGTGCCGTTGGCCGAACGCAAGAAGCGCGTCGCCGATGCCGCCGAATTGCTGGGCCTGACACCATATCTCGATCGCAAGCCCGCCAAACTGTCCGGCGGACAACGTCAGCGGGTCGCGATGGGCCGCGCCATTGTGCGCGAGCCGCGGGTATTCTGCATGGACGAGCCGCTGAGCAACCTCGACGCCAAGCTGCGTGTACAGACCCGCACCCAGATCGCCGCCCTCCAGCGCCGCCTGGGCACCACCACCGTCTACGTCACCCACGACCAGGTCGAGGCCATGACCATGGGCGATCGCGTCGCGGTGCTGCGCGATGGCAAGCTGCAGCAGTTCAGCACTCCGGCCGAACTCTACGATCGGCCCGCCAATGCGTTCGTCGCCGGATTCATCGGCTCGCCATCGATGAATCTGTGCACGGTGCCGGTCGTGGCAGACGGTGTCCGGGTCGCCGACACCACCATCGAATTGCCGCGCACGCGACTGGCCCGTCTCGCCGAGGCCGGGCTCGACACCGTGACCATCGGCATCCGGCCCGAGCAGCTCGAACTGCGCCGTGACGGAACCGGTTTCGGCGTCACCGTCGAGCTGATCGAGGAGCTCGGCAGCGAATCCTATGTCTACGCCCGAGTCCCCGACTCCCCGCTCACCGGTCTCGACAGTGAGCAGCTCACCTTCGTGGCGCGCTCCGCCGAGCGGGCGCCCGCCGCGTTGGGCGCATCGGTGACGATGCGGGTGCGCGACACCGCCTCGGTGCACCTGTTCCACCCCGTGCGCGGAACCCGGATCGCGGATTGAGGCGTTGTTCGCCGACGAGTAGCCCGATCGCGGTGGCCGAATGTTTCGGCGCAATGACATTCGGCGCTCCGGATCGCGTGCGCCGCCGGGAGTTGCGTCACCATCTCCGACGAGCTCGCGCACAATCGTGGCGACGGGAATATCCTCGAAGTAACTGGTTGATTGTTGTATCGAGGTCGTCGTGGCGCACATCGATCCGCTTTTCACGCAACGCGACCTGACCTCAGGGTTCGCTGCGGAATTGGACGCTGCCGGGTTCACCGATGCCGTCGAGATCGGACGCGGCGGTTTCGGGGTGGTGTACCGCTGCGCCCAGCCCGCCCTCGATCGCACGGTGGCCATCAAGGTACTCACCGCCGATCTGGAGTCGGAGAATCTGGAACGATTCGTCCGCGAACAGCTCGCCATGGGCAAACTCTCCGGACATCCCAATATTGTCAGCGTCTTCGAGGTGGGCTCCACCGCGACCGGACGGCCCTACATCGTGATGCCCTATCACTCGCACGGTTCGCTGGACGCCCGCATTCAGGAGCACGGCCCGGTCGGCTGGCAGCAGGCGCTGCATATCGGGGTGAAGATCGCGGGTGCGCTGGAAACCGCGCATCGGCGCGGCTTGCTGCACCGCGATGTGAAGCCCGGAAATATCCTGCTGACCGAATACGGTGAGCCGCAGTTGGCCGATTTCGGCATTGCCCGGCTGGTCGGTGGCTTCGAGACGACCGCGGGCACCATCACCGGTTCACCTGCCTTCACCGCACCCGAGGTGCTGCAGGGGCATGTCCCGGATGTGACCGCCGACATCTACAGCCTGGCCTCGACCCTGTTCTGCGCGAGCACCGGCCACGCGGTCTTCGAACGGCGCAGCGGCGAACAGTTGGTCGCGCAGTTCCTGCGCATCACCAAGCATCCGATTCCGAACCTCGGCGATGCGGGTCTGCCCGCCGATGTGACCGCCGCGATCGAAGCCGCGATGTCCCGCGAACGCGACGAACGGCCCACCAGCGCAGCCGAATTCGGTGAACAACTGCGCGAGATCCAGGAGCGGCACGGTCTGCCGCTCGACGAGATGCCGATCCCGCTGCCCGCCCCCGAACCCGTCGGACACCGCCCGACACCCACACCGCCCGCGACCGGTCGCCGCCGCACTTCCGGAATGCGCACGACCATCACTCCGCCCGTGCCGGCCACGCGATTGCGGCCACCGGTGGCCAACCGCCCGCTGGTCGACCGGCAGCGGCTCATCGCACTGCTGCAGCTGGGACGCAACCGCAGACTCGCGGTCATCCACGGCCCCACCGGATTCGGCAAGACCACCCTCGCCGCGCAATGGTGCCAGGCGCTGAGCGCCGAAGATGTGGCGGTGGCGTGGCTGACCGTCGACAATGACGACAACAACGTGGTCTGGTTCCTGTCCCACCTGATCGAGGCCATTCGCGCCGAACGGCCGTCGCTGGCGCGCGAACTCGGCGAACTGCTCGAAGAGCACGGCGACGAATGCGAGCGCTACGTGCTGACCTCGCTGATCAACGATATCGACCGGCGCGGTGAACAACTCGTCGTCGTCATCGACGACTGGCACCGCGCCACCGATCCCGCGACCGCCCGCGCGCTGCGCTATCTGATCGAGGGCTGCAGTCCGACACTGCATGTGGTGATCACCAGCCGCAGCCAGACCGGGCTGCCGATGAGTTCGATGCGGGCCCGCGACGAGCTGGTCGAAATCGGTCCTGACGCACTGCGTTTCGATGTCGAGGAGGCGTACACGTTCCTGGTGGAGCTGGGCGGGTTGGAGCTGGATCGCGGTGATGTCGAGGATCTCACCGAATCCACCGAGGGCTGGGTGGCGGCACTGCAGTTGGCGGCACTGTCGTTGCGCGGCAGCGATGATCCCGGCGAGCTGATCGGCCATCTGACCGGACGCCACCACGCCATCAGCGAATTCCTGGTCGAGAATGTCCTGGACACCCTGGAACCCGGCATGCTCGACTTCATGGTGGCGACCTCGATCACACCGCGGATCTGCGGCGAACTCGCCTCGGTGCTCACCGGCGTAGCGGATGGGCAGGCCATGCTGGAGCAGATCGAAGTCCAGGATCTGTTTCTGCGCAAGCTCGATGACGGCAATTGGTTCCGGTACCACCACCTGTTCCAGGATTTCCTGCAGCAGCGGCTGGAACGCGATCGGCCCGAACGGATCACCGAACTGCACCGGACGGCCTCGCGGTGGTTGGCCGAGCATCGGCATGTCAGCGAGGCGGTCGATCACGCCTTGCTCGCCGAGGATGAGCAGCGGGCCATCGAGATCGTCGAACGCGATGGTATGTCGCTGCTCGAGTACGGACAGTTCGCCACCCTCATCGGTCTGGTCAACAAACTGCCCGCCAGAATCATCGAAACCCATCCCCGGCTGCAATTGGATCTGGCGTGGGCGAATATTCTGCTGCACCGTGCCGGTCCGGCCGAACGCGCACTGCGGCTGGCCGAATCGAATGTGGACAGCGGTGAACTCGACGAGGAGACAGCGGCGCGACTGCGTGCCGAGGCCGGTGTGGTGCGTGCGGTGGTGCAGGTGCGCGCGGATGTGCTCGCCGGTATCGACGATATGTTGGCCCCCTGCTTCTTCCGTGCCGAAGAACTGTCACCGTATGTGGTGGCGATCGCGGCGAATGTCGCGACCTTCGCCGCTGGCTATCGCTACGACTTCGACGAGGCGTTGCGCATTCAGGAGTGGTCCGCGCCGTATATGCGGCAGAACAAGGGTTTCTACAACAACGTCAACGGATTGTGCTTTCTCGGACTCGCCGCGAGCCTGCAACTCGATATCACCAGGGCGGAGCAGTACTTCCGCAGGGCGATGAAGGTGGCCAAACAATCCGGCGGCAGTCACTCCTACGGCGCGCGGCTGGCCGGCTCCCTGCTGGGCGAATTGCTGTATGAGCGTGGGGAAGTCGCGGAGGCGGAACGGTTACTCGATGAGGGGTACAAACTGGGTCCCGAGGCGGGCGTTGTCGATTTCAAGTTGGCGCGCTACGTCGTCGGGGCCCGCATCAAAGCGTTGCGGGGGGATCGCGCGGCCGCCATTCGCAGGTTGAACGAGGGTGCCCGCGTCGCCCGTGCGATGTCGTTGCCGCGACTGGGTGCCGAGGTGGAGAACGAGCGGCTGCGGCTGGGCCTGCCGCCGCATCCGGAATTCGGCCCGCTACCCGTTGTCGACTATGGCAGTCGCCGCGAGCCGGTGGACCCGATCGACGAATTCACCGTACTGTACGAGGAATTCACCGCGATCCGGCTGCTGCTCACCGCGGCATCGCCGGAAAAGACCGAACTCGCGTGCACCTGGGCGCGGGAATGGGTCGACCTGCTCGAATCGGTCGAGCGTCCGAGGGAACTGCTGAAGGCGCGTCGATTGTTGATCGCCTGCCTGGCCGCCGCGAACCGCACCGATGCGGCCAAGACCCTGCTGGTGACGGTGGCCGCCCAGTGTGCCGAACTCGGATCGGTCCGCTATCTGCTCGACGGGGGCCCAAATGTCGTGGCCACGATCGCCGCGGTGCACGAGGACCAGCTCGCTGGCCGCTGGCGTCCCGAATGGCCGGAGGTACCGAGCGAATTCCTGCTCGCGTTGGTCAATGCCCATGCGGCCCAGACAATCTGACGCGACAATCATCGGCTCGATTACTCGCTCATGGGGACGCGGGTCGCGGCGAGCAGATCGGTGACCCGATGGGCGGGCATCGGGCGGTGGAACAGCCAGCCCTGTGCGGTATCGCAGCCGAGCGCGGTCAGCCGGTCGGCCTGATACCGCGTTTCGACACATTCGGCGGTCAAGGTGTAGCCGAGGGCGTGGGTGAGTTCGATGATCGATTCGAGTACGAGCAGATCGGTGGCGCCGGGGGATTCGGGGGTGCGGATGCAGCGGATGAACGGGCCGGCGAGTTTGACGACATCGAGTGGGAGTTGGCCGAGGTAGGCGAGATTGGAGTAACCGGTGCCGAAATCGTCTATGGCGATATGGATTCCGGCTTCGGCGAGGGTGCGCAGTGCCTGCAGCGGCCGACCGGTGGTGTGCATGAACGCGCGCTCGGTCAGTTCCAGTTGTAGTCGATCCGGCGCTATCCCGGTCTCGGCGATGACCCGCTGCACCCGCTCCAGCCAGGTCGGATCGGCCACCTCGGCGGCGGAGACATTGACGCTGACGATCGGCGTGTGCTCATGAAAGCGGGTGTGCCAGTCGCGGCTGTCGCGACACGCGCGCTCGAGTACCTGCGCGCCGAGCGCGCCGATATGGCCGTTGTCCTCGGCGAGGTCGACGAACTGCGCGGGGGCGAGCACGCCCAGTTCGGGATGTCGCCAGCGCACCAGGGCCTCGACCGCCACCATCCGCTGGTCGGCCAGGGCGACGATGGGCTGGTAATCGAGGAAGAGTTCGTCGCGCACCAGGGCGGCGGGCATGGCGGCCGAGAGTTCGGCGCGGGTGTGCTCGCGGCGGCCGCGGTCGGCGTCGAAGACCGCGTACCGCCCGCGGCCCGCGGCCTTGGCCCAGTACATCGTGGTGTCGGCAGCCTGCAGGAGTTCATCGGCGCTGCGGTGGTCGGCACGTCCGGCCATTACCCCGACGCTCGCGCTGACGTTCAGGTGGTGGCCCTCGATATCGAACGGCTTGGCAAAGGCGTCGAGCATGGTCTGCGCGACCTCGGCCGTCCCGTCGGAGGCGTTGGCCTGGGGGACCAGGATGACGAATTCATCGCCGCCCATGCGGGCGACGAGTTGGCCGGGCAGGGCCCGGGCGCGCAGGCGGGCCGCGGCCTGGATGAGCAGTTCGTCGCCGACCGCGTGTCCGAAGGTGTCGTTGACGAGTTTGAAATGGTCGAGGTCGATGTAGCAGAGGCCGAAGGTGGCGGCGGGATCGGCGAAGGCGGCGGTGAGCGCGTCGATGAACTTCGATCGGTTCGGCAGACCGGTCAGCTGGTCGTGGTGGGCGCGGTAGTGCAGGCGTTCGCGCAGTGCGTGCCATTCGGAGATGTCTTCCACCAGCACGAGCGTGTACTGCGGCCGACCGCGTTCGTCGCGGATGAGCGAGACATTGAGATTGGTCCACACCGTCCTGCCGTCGCGATGCCGGTAGGCCTTCTCGACCTGCACGTTATCGTGTTCGCCGCGCAGCAGTGCCAGATAGAGCTCCCACATATCCGGATCGTCTTCCGGATGCGTCAGATCGGTGACCGCGAGCTCGTACATCTGCTCGGGTTCGTAGCCGAGCATGCTGGCGAACGCGGTATTGACCTCGAGGATCCGGCCGCTCATATCCGAGAGCCCGGTGCCGATCCCGGCCTGGGTGAATACCGCCCGCAGCCGCGCGTCACTGGCGCGCAACTGTTCGGTGACGGCGCGCCGAGCGGCGATCTCGGCGGTGCGCACGCTCTCCTGTTCGGCCAGTAGCCAGGCCCGGAATGCGCGGATATATCCGTTCGCGAAGGCCCCGAGCAACTGCGCCAATCGCTCGGCGGCGATGGTGCCCGCCTCGGTGAAATAGGCGCTCAGCACGGCGAGGCTGCGTCCGAGCACCTCGTCGCCGACGAAATGCGACCGGGCCAGCTCGGCCCCCAGTTCGGCGACCTGATCGGTTGGTTCGTCGGGTTCGGCGGCGTTTTCGAAACCCCGGGCCAGCCGGGTCAACAACATACGCGCCTCGGCCGCACTCATCGGCACCACGTGATCGCGGGCACCATCACTGAGCGCGGCCGTCCAGCGGGCGGTCAGATCGGCGCTCGGGCCGTCTCCTGAACCAGGCCCCGCTTCCCAACCCATGGCGCCCGATCTTACCGGCCGGGGAGCACACGTGAAGCCCGGCGGTGTGCCGATGGCCGGTATACGATGGCGGCGAATCGCTGGTGGGCGGGCGACCGAAATATGGGCGGTACGAGAGGTTTTCATGACCAGACCGAGTTGGGCTCCCGAGGGTATCGATCTGGATCGGCCGAGCGCGTCGCGGGTCTACGACTACTTCGTCGGCGGTATGCACAATTTCGAGATCGATCGGCAGTTGGCGCGCCAGATCGAGGCGTTCACGCCGAATGTCGCCGAGACCATGCGGGCGAATCGGGATCTGCTGCGCCGGTGCGTGCGCTTCCTCGTCGACGCCGGGATCAACCAGTTCCTCGATATCGGATCCGGGATTCCGACGGTCGGCAATGTGCACGAGGTCGCGCAGTGGCGAGACCCGTCGGCGCGGGTGGTCTATGTCGATATCGACCCGGTCGCGGTCGCGCACAGTAGCGCCATTCTCGACGGCGATCCGCGCACCGCGGTCATCCAGGCCGATGTCGGCCAGCCCGATGTCATCCTGGCCGATCCGCAGGTGCGCAAGCTGATCGACTTCGACGAGCCGCTCGCGGTACTGCTGCTCGGTGTCCTGCACTTCGTCGGCGACGATGCCGATCCGCGGGGTTGTGTGGCCGCGCTGCGGGATGCGGTCGCAGCCGGCAGCTATCTGGCGATCACCCATGCCACCTCCGATGGACAACCCACCGAGGTGCTGGAGGCGCAGAAACTCTCCGGCCGCACCTCGACCGAAATCGTGCTGCGCGCCAAGGACGAGATCGCCGCATACTTCGACGGCTGGTCGCTGGTGGAACCCGGTCTGGTGCAGCTGCCGCTGTGGCGGCCCGACAATCCCGACGATATCGATGACGCGCCCGAGCAATCCGGCGCCTACGGTGGTGTCGCCCGCAAGAACTCAGTCCAGGCAGCGCCGTAGCGCCGCAACGCAATGCCGCCCACAGGGCCAGATGGCCGCCCGCCGAATGTCCGATGTACGCGATGCGGTCCTGGTCGATACGGTCCGGACGGGCATCCTCGACCGATCCGGGCAGTTCATCGAGCGCACGCGCGACATCGTCGAATGTGCCCGGCCAGCCGCCGCCATCGCCGACGCGGCGGTATTCGATACTCGCGACCACATATCCGAGCGCGGCGAGCGCCTCCGCCTCCGGGCGGGCATGCTTGCGGTCGATGGCCGCACGCCAGAATCCGCCGTGCAGAACGAATACCAGGGGTGCCGGATTGTTCGTGGTGGGCAGGTACAGGTCGGCCAGCTGGTCGGGGTGGGAGCCATAGGCGATGGTGGCGTCGATGGTCATGGGTCCATCAAACGCCGCGGCGGCCGGGGCTACAGGCCGAAGGCGATGGCGCGCAGCACCAGCGCAACGATGAAGACCACGGTGAAGGCCAGATCGATCGACAGCCCACCCAGGCGGATCGGTTGCAGATACCGGCGGACCGGCGCAATCACCGGTTCGGTCCAGGTGTGGGTCAGGTCGCGGGCACGGTTCACCCAGCTGGGGTGGTTGCCATTGGCCAGTACCCCGATCCAATCGAATACCAGCCGGGCGAGTAGCAGCAGGACGAATAGCGTCAGGGCTAACCCGAGCAAAGTTCCGATAAAGTGCATGTCGAACTCCTTCATGGTTGGCCAGCTATCAGTATCAACGTGTGAGACCGACTGGGAAGTGTCCCAATTCGTCGGGTTCTCAGCCGACTATCAGGTCGGTTAGCCTGTCCCGATGCGCCGATCGCTCCGATATCTGCCGATAGCCGTCTTGTTGATCGTGAGCTGGCTGCTCGCCACCGGGCCCATCGCGACGGCGCAGGACGCGTCCCGGTTGTTCACCGTGCAACAGTCGGGCGTGCTGCGGGTGTGCACCACCGGTGACTACCCGCCTTACACCCTGCGCGAAGACGACGGCACCTATCGCGGCGTCGACATCACACTCGCCACCGACCTCGCCGCCACCCTTCATGTTGTCCCGCAATGGATTCCGACCACCTGGTCCACCCTGACCGACGATTTCCTCGCGCACTGCGATATCGCCGTCGGCGGCATCTCCGATACCGCGGCCCGCCGCCGGGTCGCCGATTTCTCCATTGCCACATCCATCGACGGCAAGACTCCGGTCACCCGGCGCGCCGATGCCGATTCCTACGCGACCATCGAGCAGATCAACCGTCCCGAGGTCCGGGTGATCGTCAATCGCGGCGGCACCAACGAGGCCTTCGCCCGTGCCAATTTCCCCGCGGCCCAACTCACCATCTGGCCCGATAACCTCACCATTTACGACCAGATCGAACAGCGCAACGCCGATGTATTCGTGACCGATTCGGTCGAGGGGCGCTATCGCCAGCGCACCCACACCACCCTCCAGGTCCTGCACCCCGACGCCCCCTTCGACTCGGCCCCGAAGGCGTACCTCCTGCCGCAGGGCGACACCCTCTTCAACGCCGTCGTCAACACCTGGCTCGAGTCCGAAATCCGCAGTGGCAGAAGCAATCAGCTGCTGACCGACTGGATCGGCTGATACCGGGCTAGTCGTGCGCCGGCAGCACCGGCCCTCGAGCACGCACCCGCAGCTTCGCACCCTGCGGTCCGAACAGATGCAGGATCTCGACCGTACGGTCATCGGCGGGACCGAACCAGTGCGGCTCGTTGGTGTCGAACTCGGCGACCTCACCCGGGCGCAGCACAATGTCGCTATCGCCGAGGATCAGCCGTAACTCACCCGCGAGCACATAGAGCCATTCGTATCCGGCATGGGTGACGAGCTTCGGTGGTCGCGGTGCAATGACCTGTTTGAAAACCTGCAGGCGGCCGGGATATTGGGTCAGCGGCACGACAATGCTGCCGCTGCGGCGGTGTCGGCGCGGCACTAGATGGACGCGGGGATCGCCGGTGGCCGGTGCGGCGATGAGCTGGTCGAGTGCGACGCGGTGTGCCTTGGCGAGTGGCAGCAGTAGCTCGAGGGTCGGGCGTCGCTTGCCGGATTCGAGGCGAGACAGCGCGGTCACCGAAATGCCGGTCACGGCGGACAGTGCCTCGAGAGTGATGCCGCGATCGCGGCGCAGCGTGCGCAGCCGCGGGCCAATGGCGTCGAGTAGCTGAGCGAGGTCATCATCCATCCGACTATTTTGCGGTTTCCGCAAATTTACTGCCAGTTCGACGATTGCTGCCGCGATCATCGGGTGCCCGATTCCGAATCGTCCACCGGAGATGACCATGCCTATGAACGCGTTACACCAGCCCATCAGTGCGCGCAGGCGGTGGACCGTGCTGGCCGTATGCTGCCTGAGCCTGTTCCTGGTCGGGCTCGATACGACGATCGTCAATATCGCCCTGCCCTCGATCGGATCCGGATTACGCGTGGGGACACGCGATTTGGAGTGGACGGTGGACGCCTACACCCTCATGCTGGCGGGTCTGCTGATCTCGTCGGGGGCGATCGCCGATCGTTTCGGGCGACGACGAGTGTTCCGGTTCGGACTGGTCGTCTTCGGTGTGGCCTCGGCAGCGTGCGCGGTGGCACCGTCCATCGGTGTGCTCATCGCGGCTCGCGTTGTCCAGGGCATCGGTGGTTCGATGCTCAGCCCGGTGGCCCTGGCGATCGTGATCAATGCGATCACCGAGCCCAAGGAACGGGCGCGGGCGATCGGGGTGTGGGCGGCGATCTTCGGCCTGAGCATGGCCGTCGGGCCCACGCTGGGTGGTGCGCTCATCGCGGCTCTCGGGTGGCGATCCGTATTCTGGATCAATGTGCCGGTCGTCCTGGTGGCCTTGGTACTGACCACGGTATTCGTGCCGGAATCTCGTGCGGTGCAGCCGCGTCGGCTCGACGGTCCCGGCCAGGTGCTGCTGATCACCGTTGTCGGCGGGTCGGTGGCGGTGCTCATCGAGGGGCCGCGGCTCGGGTGGGGATCCGGTGCGGCGTTGGTCGGATACAGCTGCGTGGTGGCGGCGACGGTCGGTTTCGTGTGGTCCGAGTCGCGGCGGCACGAGCCGCTGATGGATCTGCACCTGTTTCGGCGGGTCCAGTTCACTGGGGCCGTCGTCGGCGCGGTGGTGCTGTTCGTCGCGTTCAGCGCGACGTTGCTGCTCAATACCCTCTATCTGCAGCATGCGCGAGGCATGAGCGCGGTCGCGGCCGGTGTGGTCACCTTGCCACTGGCAGTTGCCGCCACCGTCTGCGCGCCATTGTCGGGAGTTCTCGTCGGGCGGGTCGGTCCGCGGCTGCCGCTGCTGTTGGCCGGTGGCTTCATCACCGTCGGTGGTCTCTGCCTGGTACGCCTCGATGACCACACCAGTCTTGCGCTACTCCTGCTGGCCTACTTCCTGATCGGTGTCGGCTTCGGCTTCGCGAACGCGCCGATCACCAATACCGCGGTGAGCGGTCTGCCCGCCGACCGGGCGGGTGTCGCGGGCGGGATCACCTCCTCCGCAAGGCAATTCGGTGCGGCACTCGGTATCGCCATCGCCGGCGGCATCGTCACCGGCGTAGCGGATAGCGCGCTCGCGCACGCGTCTCGACAGGGGTGGATTGTTGTCGCGGTGTGTGGGCTGCTCGTCGTTGGTGTCGGGACAGTGTCTGCTCGGCGCGCCGAGGTGCGAACGCCGCCGAAGGTCTCGGTCGCCGGGACATCCGATTGACAGCACATGGTCGAGCTGCCAACGTATCGATGGACATCGGGGTCCTGATTCGGCTCGGTGCCTCGGTGTCGGCGAATCGGAGAGTGCTCGATGGGGTTTTTCCAACCCGACCTGCCCGTGGTCGATATGGCGGAGTGGAGCAAGGGCACTCGCGCCGAACGGATCCGCCCGATGGCCCGGCACTGGGCCGAGGTGGGGTTCGGGACGCCGGTCGTGCTGCACCTGTTCTATGTCGGCAAGATCTGTCTCTATATCCTCGGTGGCTGGCTGATCGCCCTGTGCACCAAGGGGATCGACGGATTCACCAGTGTCGGCGACTGGTGGTCCGAGCCGATCGTCTTCGAAAAGGTGGTGTTGTACACGCTGCTGTTCGAGGTGATCGGGCTCGGTTGCGGCTTCGGTCCGCTGAACAATAGGTACTTTCCGCCGCTGGGATCGATACTGTATTGGTTGCGGCCCAGGACCATTCGGCTTCCGCCGTGGCCGTCGGTGGTTCCGCTGACCAAGGGGACCGGCCGCACTCCGGTCGATATCGTGCTGTACGCGGCATTGCTGGTGCTGACCGCGGTCGCATTGTTCTCCGATGGCACCGGTCCGGTACCGGAATTGGATACGACTGTCGGGCTGCTGCCGGTGTGGCAGATCGCGGCGATTCTCGCTCTACTGGCAGTGATCGGGCTGCGCGATAAGGTGATTTTTCTGGCGGCGCGCGGCGAGGTCTATGCGACGCTGGCGGTCACCTTTCTCTTCGCCGCCGATATGGTCGTCGCGGCGAAGTTGGTCTTCGTGGTGATCTGGATGGGTGCGGCGACCTCGAAGCTGAACAAACACTTTCCGTTCGTGGTCTCGACGATGATGTCGAACAGTCCGGTCTTCCGGCGAAAGTCGCTCAAGCGCAAGTTCTTCGAGAATTTTCCCGATGACCTGCGGCCGGGACGTCTGTCGCGCATCTTCGCCCACGGCGGCACGGCCGTCGAGATGGGCGTTCCGCTGGTGCTGTTGTTCTCCCATGGTGGCTGGTCGACGGCGGTCGCCGCATTCGTCATGGTGTGCTTCCACCTGACGATCCTGACGGCCATTCCGATGGGTGTGCCGCTGGAGTGGAATGTCTTCATGATCTTCGGTGTGCTCGTGTTGTTCGTCGCGCACGCCGATCTCGGTCTCGGCAGTCTGCAGCACCCGGTGCCGGTGCTGCTGCTGTTCCTCGTGATCGCTGGCATCGTGATCGCCGGAAACCTCTTCCCACACCGGATTTCGTTCCTGCCCGGTATGCGCTACTACGCGGGCAACTGGGACACCACGATGTGGTGCATCAAGCCCTCGGCCGCCGAGAAGATCAACAAGGGCATTGTCGCGATCGCCAGCATGCCCCAGGCCCAATTGGAACGGGTCTACGGCAAGGACCGAGCAGCGATCCCGATATTCATGGGCTACGCCTTCCGCGCCATGAACACCCACGGCCGCGCGCTGTTCACCCTGGTCCACCGCGCCATGCCAGCTGGCCGCGAGGACGAATACACCATCACCGACGGCGAACGCATCTGCAGCACCGCGGTCGGGTGGAACTTCGGCGACGGCCATATGCACAATGAACAACTCATCGCCGCCATGCACGAACGCTGCCGCTTCGCCCCCGGCGAAGTCCGCGTCGTTCTCCTCGACGCCCAACCCATCCACAAACAAACCCAGTCATACCGCCTCGTGGACGCCGCCACCGGCGAATTCGAACGCGGCACAGTGAATGTCGCCGATATGGTGACCCGCCAACCTTGGGCCGACGACGTCCCCGTGCACGTCCTGGAGGGCTCCGATGAGCGGTGACCCGCTGGTCTTGTTGCATGGTGTGACGATGTCGGCGCGGGTGTGGGATCCGTTGCTACCGGCGCTGTCCGCGCGGTATCGAGTGCTCGCGCCGACGGCGTTGGGGCATCGTGGTGGGGCGGCGGTGACGCGGCGACCGGCGCGAATCGGCGACTTCGTCGATGAGGTCGAACGGCTGCTGGATGAAAATGGTTGGGGCACAGCACATCTGGTTGGGAATTCGCTCGGCGGATGGACCGCCGTCGAACTTGCTCGGCGCGGCCGGGCCCGCAGCGTCTGTGCGTTCTCACCGGCCGGATTCTGGGAGGCAGGCGGAGCCGGCCATGCGGATTCCTCGGCCACGATCGCGCGCAACGCCACCTTCGCGCGCCTGACTCGACCGCTCGCACCGCTGGGACTACGTCTGCCGCTGGTACGGCGGATGGTGTTCGGTGTCATCGCCGAGCGCGGTGACCGACTCGACCCGGCCGCGGCGGACGGAATCGTCGCGGACCTGCTCGCCTGCACGGTCACCGATGATCTGCTCAACACCGCCGACCAGATCGCCGACTTCGCCCCACTGCCGTGCCCGATCACCGTGGCCTGGTCCCGATCCGACCGAGTATTCCCGCCGGAGGTCAATGGCGCGATCGCCCAGCAGCGCCTCCCTGATGCCACATTCGAGATCCTCCCCAACGTCGGCCACGTCCCCATGATCGACAACCCAGATCTGGTCCTACAAACAATCCTGACCACCACCACCGCCGACCCGAACCCCCAAACCCCCCTGTAACGCCGCCACAGACCCCGGTACCACCCCCGCCCACAAACATCCGCAGCCTCAATCCCCAGCTCGGTGCGCGATGAAGTGGCCCGGTGGTGTGATGCCATTCCTATGCCGGGCCGTCCGAGCCGAGCGACTGCTACCAGGCATACGGTGACCGCATCGTGCTGTTCCAGGGCGATCCGGCGCGGTTCACCTGCCACGGTGACACCATCCGCGACAGCGGCCTGCCGATTCTCGAATACGGCCGGTCGTTCCGTTAGGGGGAACTGCTCTGTGAGAGCCGGACTACCGGTATGAAGTGCGCGAATACCCGCACCGGCCAGTGGTTCGAACTCGCGCGAGAGGGGTATCGGCTGGGCTGACCACGCGGCCCTGCCGGGCAACTTCGATAGGTGGCGTCGCGCCCTCACATCCGCGACTGCGGTGCCACAGTTGGCGGCTGTCCGCGGTGCGGCGGTAGGCCGCATATATGTTCGTAGGTGCCGGTCGACGAGAGAGGGCGAGGTGCGATGCACTGGGATCAGATGAGTGCCACGCCCGATGAGCTGCTCGAGCGGGCGACGCGGGGGCGGCGCAGTGCCGGGCAGCTCGGGGTGCTCGCGTCGATTGTCGAGGCGGCCGACGGTCCGTGGCTCGGTGCGTTGGATGCCGATGGGCGGGGTGCGGCGGAGCTGAGGATGCATCTGGCCGGGCGGTATCGGCTCACGGCGGTGGTGACCAGTGCCGGGAAGTTCGACATCGTGCAGATGAACTCTGCGCCGGGCGGCGAGCGGGTGCTTTCGTCGAAGCCATCGGTCCGGCGCGGGTGGGATTCCGATGCGCCCATGCCGAAGCAGCCCGAGTGGCTCGACTACGTCGTGGAGTGGGTCGAGTCGGCAAGTTCGGAGGTCGATCGTCGCGCCGTCGTCGAGTGGCGGCTGCAGGGTGCCGACCGGAAGTTGGCGGCCATGCACGACACGGTCGAGAATCTGCGCGCCAGCCTGCGAGAACGCGAACAGCTGCGCGATGAACTGGCCGCCGAGGTCGCGGCGTTGCGCACCGAGCTGGAAACCCTCACCAGCGGTGAATGAGCGTCATTTCTTCCTGGCGCGATAGGCGGCGACGGCATTGCGGTTGCCGCACGCGGTGCTGCAGTAGCGACGGGATCGGTTGCGGGACAGGTCCAGCACGATGCCGTCGCAGTCGGCATCGGCGCAGCGGGACAGGCGGCTGAGCTCGTCGGTGCGGATCAGATCGATCATTGCCATCGCGGTTTCGACGGCGATGCGGACCGGCAGCGCGGCCTGCGGGGGCACCGCATGGATGTGGTAGTCGACATCGCCGTGCCGGACCAGCTGCGGCAGGGCTCGATGCTGCGCCAGGGTTTCGTTGATCAGCCGCACCGTCGTATCGCGATCGCTGGTCAGCATCCGGCGTAGCGGCGCGCGGATGGCCCGTACGGCAGCCAGCTCCGCGGCATCGCCGGAGTGCACGCCGGTGTAGGCATGTTTGACGAAGAACTCGGCGAGCTGGTCGATTTCGGTCAGCGTATCCGGTTCCTCCGCCGAATTCACCAGCTCGACCGCGGCGACCAGCGACGCTTCGGTGTCATGAGCAAAGACCATGTTGACATATTACGCGACCGATCTTAGCGTCATTCGTCATGGCGACGATGACTCATGACAGAGCCGGCCGGCGGCTGAGATCCGGACTGATCCTCGCGGTGCTGTCCGCATCCTCGTTCGGGCTGTCCGGACCGCTGGCCCGTGGCTTGATGAACGCGGGCTGGAGCTCGGCGTCGGTGGTGGCGGTGCGGGTGCTGGTCGCCGCGGCGGTGCTGGTGCCGTTCGCGGTGCTGCGGCTGCGGGGTGACTGGGAGCTGTTGCGCCGCAACGCATCCCTGATCGTCGCCTATGGCATGCTCGCCGTGGCCGGTACCCAGCTGGCCTATTTCAACGCCGTCGCGCATATGCAGGTCGGGGTCGCACTGCTCATCGAATACACCGCGCCGGTCGCCGTGGTGGGCTGGCTGTGGCTGCGCCATCGCCAACGTCCCGGTACCACAACGGTTTTCGGCGCATTACTGGGGATGACGGGCCTGGTGCTCGTCATCGATCTGCGCTCGGGTCCGATTGCGAGCGGGGTGGGCGTCGGGTGGGCGCTGGCCGCGATGGTCGGAGCCGCCGGTTATTTCGTGCTCTCCGCCCATGGTGATGGCACGCTACCGGGCACGGTGCTCGCGGCCGGTGGCCTGCTCGTCGGCGGACTCGCCCTGCTGGCGGCCGGCGCGGTCGGCATCGTCCCCCTGCATGCCAGCACCGATCCTGTTGTCTTCCAACACTTCACCGTCTCCTGGTGGCTTCCGGTGCTGGCGCTGGGCACGGTGACCGCCGCCATCGCCTATGTCACCGGCATCGCCGCCACCCGCCTGCTCGGCTCCCGCCTGGCCTCGTTCGTCGCCCTCTTCGAAGTTCTCGCCGCGCTGGCCTTCGCCTGGTCCCTGCTCGGCGAGGCTCCGCGTCCCGTCCAGTTGCTGGGCGGCGCGCTCATCCTCATCGGAGTCGTCATCGTCCGCCAGGGTGAATCCGACCCCGATACCGCGGTAGTCGACAGGTGAACGCCCCCGGCGGGATCCGCCGAGGGCGATACGGAACTACTGAGCGGCGCTCTCGCGCTTCGGCAGCTTCCAACCCGCCCGCGGGAAGTGGCAGGTGTAGCCGTCCGGGTAGCGCTCCAGGTAGTCCTGGTGCTCGGGCTCGGCCTCCCAGAACACACTCGCCGGGGTTACGTCGGTGACCACCGGGCCCGGCCACAGTCCCGATACATCGACGTCGGCGATAGTGTCCAGCGCGATCCGCTTCTGCTCGTCATCGAGGTAGAAGATCGCCGAACGGTAGCTGCTGCCGATATCGTTGCCCTGGCGGTCCTTCGTCGTCGGATCGTGGATCTGGAAGAAGAACTCCAGCAGCGCCCGGTAGTCGGTCAGCGCCGGGTCGTAGATGATTTCGATGGCCTCGGCATGCCCCGGGTGATTGCGATAGGTGGGGCGGTCGTTGTGCCCGCCGGTGTAGCCGACGCGGGTGGACAGCACTCCCGGCTGCCTACGAATCAGATCCTGCATGCCCCAGAAGCATCCGCCCGCGAGAATCGCCTTCCGCGTGTCGCTCACGCGTCCTCCTTCGTGAAAAGAGTTCGGTACTGCCCATAACCTTCCGCCTCGAGATCGTCGAGGTGGATGAACCGCAGCGCCGCCGAATTGATGCAGTAGCGCAGCCCGCCCGCCGCGCGCGGCCCATCGGTGAACACATGTCCGAGATGGCTGTCACCGTGCGCCGAACGCACCTCGGTGCGGATCATCAGATGACTGAGGTCCCGCTTCTCGACCACATTCTCGGCATCGATCGGCTTGGTGAAACTCGGCCACCCGCTGCCACTGTCGAACTTGTCGACCGAGGCGAACAACGGCTCACCGGACACCACGTCCACGTAGATGCCCGGCTCGTGATTGTCCCAGTATTCGCCGGTGAATGCCCGCTCGGTCCCGTTCGCCTGCGTGACCTGGTACTGCTCAGGCGACAGTGCGGCGATCGCCGCAGGATTCCGGTTGTATTCCCGTGCCACATGACCTCCTCATATCGGCCCCACGTACAACGGGTGTCCAGGCTCGGAAAGTCCCCATCCGGCCGCGCGTCACACTTTGGTCATGAATCCGGCCGGGAGCGGTTCGAACTGTCATTTCCGCAGTGGACGCACACCCCGGCTTCCTGCCAAGGTTCGCGACGATGCGGCGCAGGACGTTCGTCATCATGAACTCGCCGGTGATCCGGAACGGTCCGAGTACACCAGCCGATGTCCGGCGTCCCGATCAGCGCGAATTGGTTCGCGGCTCGGGGCCCACGATGGCGGTCCACCAGGCCGGTTCCCCGGTCGGCTCACCCGCTCATCGCGACCGCGGCGATACCCTGAGCATCACGCTGCGAGCCTGCACCCGTTCGGCGCAGCTGAGCTGACGAGTCGCCCCTTCCCACAAGGAGTTTCGGCGCTTGTGAGACGTTCTTATGCGAGATGGCATCACAACTCGAATCCGCTTCGTCTCGGCTTCGTCATCCGGCAGTCTCTCCTGCCTCCCTGGCCAGGGCGATGCCGAGAGCTCGGATCTGCTGCTTCACCCGGGGGCCCGCCTCTTCGTATGCCTTGGCCGCCGCGAGCCGTTCCTCCTCGCTGTCGTACATCCAGCCGGAGATAACAGCGGTACCGCCATCGCAGTATGCCGACCTACCCAAGACGTGTCGGACCCTCTCACGCACTACCTCATTGGGCGTTCCGCGGACTTCCAGGTCCGGATCCAGTAGCGGCGAAATATTCCTGAGCAACCTCCACAGTACCCCCTGTGGTGCAACCAGAAATGCAACGAGATTGAGATTTATCATCTAATACCTCCTCTGTTGAATGGCGCAGCTATCTAGCTATCAGTGCCATTCGCAGTCGTGACATATAGCGTGAAGTACGGCTGGTATACATACCGATAGCGAGTATCAGATGGGTCGTGCACGAGAAGAGGATCAGCACCCAGGGGGTATCGCTCAATACTATGTCGGGGTGAAATATCCACGGAAAAGCATTTGGTTCACGCAAATTGAAGGTGTGGATCCTGGCGCCACCCTGAATCAATGCGGCATACGCCACGACCGCGATCGAATTGGCGACCGCCCAGGCGATCATTGCGGCAGTGATCAGCGAAGATCGCGCCGCGTTGCCGCCGACGAACCGAGACACGACCCACGCCGAGATGATGGCCGGTGTGCCAAAGATAATGACCGACCAGGGGTTGGGGCCGGTTATCTTGCTGAGGACTGTGTCGTGAATTCGGCTGATCGCCCACGCCATGCCGGCGATGTAAAGAGACAGCAGTGTGACAATTGCGATGTTACCTGGTGGACGTTCTCGAAACTCCAACTTCGCAACTGGGACGATGAACCCATAGCGGACCGTGTCATAGCGGAGTGTGAGGGAGCTGATCTGACGAGCGTAGACATGGACAAAATTCGACCCGAGGCCATTTGATATGAGCATCGGGGACGCGCCTTTGCTGGTAACTCCCAGCTTGACGCTACCGTTGAGGTCGTTCGAACTAATGGCGAGCGCAATGCAGCGGCGCTCGATTCCGCGTTTCCATCCGCCGGTGCCGCCGCGGTGTCGGTCACGTTTTTCGAGGGCAGCTAATGTTCCTCGATAGGTGCGACGTTTGCCCGTCCGTGCAGCTTTCATTTTATCTTTGATGTCCGCCGAGTTGACGAGCGCCAATTTTACATTGTACAAGTACATTCCGGGTGGTGCCGACAGATCCAAGTGATAGCTCTGTGCCTCGAGTGCGAGCGGCATCACCAAGGTGAGGTTGCGATGCTGCAGGCCGAGCCGTGTCCGCAGCCGCTCGTATACGTTGGAGGTTCGGTCATGGGCGATAATTCTGTGCTCGACCGCGAGATGCTGCCATTCCGATCCGCCGTGGTCGGGTGCGATGACCCAAATGACCCAGTCCTCGCAGAGCTCTTCCACCAGACGAATGAATTGATCGATTTCCTGAGAGGTCGCCTTCTTGCTTTGCGCCATCTGTTCTTGCAGTGCGTCGAGATAGTGGTGCAGCTGGAACTTGGACCGGCGATCCGAGTCGCTGCTTCGATACTTCGGATATTCCGAAATCACCGCACTGAGAATGCTGAGCCAAACCGTATCATTCGTATCGATAGCATTGCCCACCAACGCGGTCAACTTTCGGGTGAGCGCATAGGCGACCAGACCCTGCCCGCTGTCGAACGGAAGGGCGGAGGTCCGCTTGTCTCCGAACTTGAAAACCAGATCGTTGACCGGTGCCCCCTTGCGTAATCTCACCGCTGGGATGATTCGTTCACTGCCTGTCAGGCCGGACGGCAACTCGACGCGCTTCAGAATCTTGTGCATATAGTAGTCGCCATTCTCCATCTCGATGGCGTGACCGACGCGACGGTTGAAAGTATGTGGCGATACGAGGTGATCGATCGCCGAGGAAAGCGCTTTATCGGGTAGTTTGGTCGCAGCGGTAAGGTAGGTGTGGATTTTTCGCTTACCTTGGCACTCTGTCGGCAACATGATGCCCCACTGGCCGAAGAAACGAGCTTCGCGGCCATAGAATTTTCGTGCCCACCGCCGAACCGAACGCTCGTCGGCGAGAATGCGAATGATCACACCGATCAATGCTGCGAAAGTCAGCGTCCAAACATATCCGGCATAGGAAGAGTGTGCTTCGAAAAGTGCCGGGAAGAGGAGTAGATAAATGAATATCTGCGGAACGGTAACCGCAAGTATCACCAGGCTCGCCTGTTCGAGCAGATGAGTGATGCGGCGCGGCCAGATGCCGGCCGATATGCCGCCGACGGGATCGGTACCCAATCGAGGCTCGCGTGGCCTATCGAATGATTCGAACGGCAGAGTGCTGCCAACAGGGGGCGTCGCTGCAGTTGGAATCGTTGTTGTTCTATTGCTCATGCATAACCCGGATCGGACACCACGTGATCGCTGTGTCGACAAAGTCCCCCGTAGCGGGGCATATCGCAATGCCACCACGGCGATGCCGCAACCGGGCCTCCTCCCGTATGCCGTTCACGTTGCGCCGTCCCGATCCGGCGGGCCTTGACTTTGCTGCCGCTCGACAGGACCTCCACTGTACTTGCATCGATGGCGACACGCGCAGAACACTATGAAGAATCTACATATCGGTAACGTGTAAAGAATGCCTACCAGTAGGTAATGTTTCACCTCGCAAAATTCGGAATATTCATACTTTCTATAACTAATCTACGAATATCGGGGTTATGTGGTCCGCTGAGAAGCGAACACCCTGGGCCGTACGCGAAGCCGCCGCCTCGTTCGTAGAACGCTCAGTTGCAGTTGACCAGTCGTCTGCAGCCGAACAGGTTCCCGGCATAGGGTTCAGACATGACGAGCAACCCGTTCTTCGAGCGCAGTGCGCTGCCATGTGAACTTCCGTCGTTCGCCGAGATCGGTGAGGAGCACTATCTGCCCGCGTTCGAACGGGGAATGGCGGAGCAATTGGCCGAGGTGGCCGCCGTCACCTCGGTCGATGAGGCGCCGACCTTCGCGAATACGATTGTGGCACTGGAACGTTCGGGGGCCGTGCTGACTCGGGTGTCCAATGTGTTCTTCAATATCGTCGGCTCCGATTCCACGGCGGGAACCGACGCGATCGAGGCCGAGGTGTCGCCGCGCTTGGCGGCGCATTGGGATGCGATCTATCTCGATCCCGCGCTCTTCGGACGCGTCGATGACCTCTATCGGCGCAAGGACGAGCTGGAATTGGATCCCGAGGATACGAGGCTGTTGGAGCGGTACCACATTCGGTTCGTGCGGGCCGGGGCCCGCCTGGATGCGGTGGGACAGGCACGGCTGCGTGAACTGAATGCCGAACTCGCCACGGCGGCAACGGAATTCGGTCAGAACATGCTGGCGGCCACCAACGGTGCGACGGTGCTGGTCGAGCATGCCGAGGAGTTGGCGGGGCTGGGACCGGCGGCGGTGGCGGCGGCCGCCGAGAACGCGCGGTCGCTGGGGCAGGACGGGGCGTGGGCACTGCGTCTGCAGAACGTTTCCAATCAACCCGTTTTGGCAGAGTTGGCCGATCGGGCGGTGCGGCGACGGGTGATGGCGGCCTCGCTGGGGCGTGGGCTGGACGACAACGGCCCGCTCGCGGTGCGGATGGCAGCGCTGCGGGCCGAGCGGGCGGCATTGCTCGGGTATTCCGACCACGCGGCGTATGTGGTTGCGGATCAGACCGCGAAAACCGCTGCGGCGGTGGAGGAAATGCTGGGACGGCTGGTGTCGCCCGCAGTGGCCAATGCCGAGCGGGAGGCGACCGAACTCGCGGAGACGATGCGGACCAGCGGCGACGACGGTGAGCTCGAATCCTGGGATTGGCAGTTCTGGTCGGAGCAGGTTCGGGCCGAGCGGTTTTCGGTGGACGTGGAGGCATTGCGTCCCTATTTCGAGCTCGAGCGGGTCTTGCGCGATGGCGTATTCTTCGCCGCCGAGCAGGTATACGGGATCACCGTCCGTGAGCGCGAGGATCTGGTCGGGTATCACCCGGAGGTCCGGATCTTCGAGGTGTTCGATGCCGACGGCACCGCACTCGGGTTGTTCCTCGGCGACTTCTTCGCGCGGCCGTCGAAGCGCGGCGGTGCGTGGATGAACGAATTGGTCGGTCAGTCACGGCTTTTGGGGACACGACCGGTGGTGGTCAACAACCTCAATATCGTCAAGCCACCCGCGGGCGAACCCGCGCTGCTCACCTGGGACAACGTCCGGACGCTGTTCCATGAGTTCGGGCATGCGCTGCACGGCCTGTTCTCCGATGTGCGGTATCCGTTCTTCGCCGGAACCGCAGTGCCGCGAGATTTCGTCGAATTCCCCTCGCAGGTGAACGAGATGTGGATGTCGCGACCGGACGTGCTGGCCAACTACGCCAGGCATATCGAAACCGGCGAACCGATGCCCGCCGAACTCGTCGAACGCATGGCGGCCGCCGAGCGATTCGGCAAGGGCTTCAAAACCGTCGAATACCTCGGCGCGACGCTGCTGGACTGGGCGTGGCACCGCATACCCGCACCCGAGGCACTGGCCGGGACCGATGCCGAGACCTTCGAGGAGCAGGCACTGCGCAAGGCGGGCCTGGCCATTGATGCGATCCCACCGCGATACCGCACCGGATACTTCGCCCACATCTTCTCCGGCGGCTATGCCGCGGGCTACTACGCCTACATCTGGAGCGAGGTCCTCGACGCCGACACCGTCGAATGGTTCAACGAAGGCGACGCATCGATCCGCGAAAAGGGTGAGCTGTTCCGCCGCGAACTGCTCTCCGGCGGCGGCTCGGTAGACCCCATCGAGGCCTTCGAATCCTTCCGCGGCCGAACCCCCGAAATCGCCCCTCTCCTCATCCGCCGCGGCCTGCTCGACTGACCGGCGTCCTCGAGTGCTATACCTGGCGAATTCCGTCGCGGCGTGCGGATTCAGAGCGCTGGAACCGGCTGTGGTGCGGTCGGTTCCAGCGCCGGTCGGCTATCCGAACAAGCCGCCGAGGACGCCGCCGCTTTGACCGGCCTCCTGGCCGCCGCCGGTGCCGCCGATGAGACCGCCGGGGGGCAGTTCGGAGGGCTGGACGATGACGAAGCCGCGGCCGGAGAAGGACAGGGTCAGGCCCTCGCCGGTGCTGCGGCCGATGAGGCGGCCGAGGCCGAAGGAGTCGTTGCGTTTGATGCCGGTGGACAGGCTCGACGACCAGGCGACGGCGGCCTGCGGGTCGGCGTAGGTGGGCTGGTCGACATTGAGGACGACCGGCGAGCCGTGGGTGGTGATGGCGATGCGGCCGCGCCCGGTGAAGACGCAGTTGAAGAAGCCCGCGTTGCTGGCGAAACCGGCTGCGCCCTGCACCCTTTGGATGTTGTAGGACAGCGATGTATCGAAGGCGAGCACATTCGCGCCATTGATGGTGAGGCCGTCGGTGCCGTCGAGGTCGACGGTGTGCACATCGGCGGCGGCATTGGCCAGGAACAGATCGCCGCGGCCGGAGACCTGCATCAGCGGTACACCCTCACCGGTGAGGCGCTGCTGGATGGCGCGGCCGATGCCGCCCGAACCGAGGGCCTTGAAGTGCAGGTCACCCTGGTAGGCGACCATCGATCCGGCCCGCGCCATTGTCTCCCCATTGACGGCGACCTTGATCATCTTGCCGCCCTGCTTCTGGATGCCGATGCCGTTTACTTCGGCGTGGGTCGGATTGAACAGTTCGCTCTGCATCGGCAGCGCTCCTTGCTGAGGTGAATGCATCGGTGGGGGCGGCGGCACCGCGCCGGGCGGGGGATAGGCGGGCGGCGCGGAATATCCGGCCGCGGGCTGCGCCGGAGCAGGTGGCGGCATGGTGGGCGCGGGCGGCGTCTCGGGTTCATCGTCGATATTCACACCGAACGCGGTCGCGATCCCGGCCAGCCCATTGTCAAAGCCCTGCCCGACGGCGCGCACCTTCCACGCACCGCCGCGCCGGTAGATCTCCACGCACACCACGGCAGTCTCGGTGCTGAGCCCGGTCATCGGGAAGGTCAGTGTCCCGGTATCGGATCCGATCGTCGCGGTGAGCGAACTCGCGCCCGCGAAGGTCGGCGGGCCGTTGCCGTCGAGGCTGGCCGTGACCACGACCTTGTCGACATCGCCGGGCAGCGCGGAGGTCACCACATCCACCATGTCGCCCGCGCCGCGCCCATGCCGGTAGGTGACACCGGGGCCGACCGGCTGATTGAAGAAGACGAAGTCGGCATCGGAGCGGACCCGCCCGTCGGCCCCGAGCAGCAGCGCCGACACATCGACCGGTGCGGCACAGGTGACGGTCACGGTCATCCGATCGCCGGGCGCGGGTCGATTCTCCCCGCGAGCGAGTGCGGTCACGGCGGACCGCCCCGGTCGATATGTCCGAGTGGCATGCGATTCACGGGATCAAGTGTGTCCCGAGTCCGGTCCGCGCGCCACTATCCCCGGCGCGTTCGACGATGTCGTGGTCACCGCCGCTGCGGTCCGTAGCCCTTCAGGTCTGGCCACGGCGGTCTGCGCAGCACCGCGAGTGTGGCGATGACCGCGGCCAGCAGGCCGATCAGCTCACCGAGCAGCGTGATTCGCGTCGCATCGACCGCGGGCGTCCACATGACCTGCCCGTCGTGAACGACGAATAAGCCGACCGGGTGCGTGCCGCGCAGTAAGCCGCCGGTCCGGGTGACGGTGATGACGGTTGCGCCATCGGAAGTCTCGTATGGTTGACCGTAGACGAGCGCATCATCCTCGACCGCCGGACGCCGAATCAGCTGGTTTCGAAGCATTTACTCCACCCCTTTGTTCTGGAACCGGCTGCTGCACAAACCCCTTGGAGTATCGACGGGACGGCGGGAGGTGGCAAGCCGCGCCACGGTGTATGTCCAGCTGTGGGGCTAGGGGATGAGGTCGGATGTGGTACCAAGTTGCGGGATCGAGGGTGAGAGGCGAGTGGGTTCGGGTGGCGAGATTTGTGCGGTGGTTGGTGCTGGTGGCGGTCGGGGCCGCGCTGATCATCGTGCCGGGGGCCCAGGTCGACCCGGCCCTGCGGTTCGCGCACCAGCGGCTGCACTGGAAGTCGTGCGGTATCGAGGATTTGGACAAGGCGGGGGCCGAATGCGCCGATGTGCTCGTACCGCTGGACTATCTGCGGCCCTACGATCGCACACTGACGGTGGCGATCTCCCGGGTCAAGGCCACCGATCCGGGCCAGCGCCAGGGAATCCTGCTCGCCAACCCGGGCGGTCCTGGCGCATCGGGTTTGGACAGTGTGGATCTGCTCGGTGACGTGCTCTCACCGCAGGTGCGGGCGCGTTTCGATCTGATCGGCATGGATCCGCGCGGTGTCGGCGAGTCCGGACGAACTCCGCGCTGCGGGTGGCCCGTCGGCGAAATGATCCATTCGGCCGGTCTGGATCCGGCGGGCTTCGCGCGCGAAACCGCATTGGCGGCGAATATGGCCGCCAGCTGTGTTGCCGACGATCCGGTGAAAGTTCGCCAGCTCACCACCCGCAATACCGCCCGCGATATGGATATCATCCGAGCCTCCTTGGGCGAACCGAAGATCAGCTACTTCGGCGTCTCCTATGGCACCTATCTCGGCGCGGTATTCACCCAGATGTTCCCGGAGCGCAGCGACCGGATCGTGCTGGACAGCGCGATCGATCCGGACCGGTATTGGGAGGGCCTCGTGCAGGACTGGGGCGCCTCGGACGAGCGAGCGATCGATGACTGGTCGAATTGGGTTGCGGGACAGGACGATACCTATCACTTCGGCACTACCCCGGCCGACGTGCGTGCCACGCTGACCGAGCTCATGGCCGCGGCCGCCCGGCAGCCGATCGTGATCGACGATTTCCCGATCGATGATCATTGGCTGCCATTTCTATTGCACAACATGGTGACCGACTCCCGACGCAACCAGGCGCTGGCCGAGACGATTCGGGAGATCGCGGACGCGGTGGGCGGTCCGCCCGTGGCGGCGCGAGCGCCGCGGCTGCACATCGTGCTGCAGGCGTTGCGATCCGAGGAGAACTCCGTACTGGCCCAGATCGCCTGCGGCGATGCCGCGGCGCCAACCGATCCGGCCTGGTACTCGAGGAATATCGAAGCCAGCCGCGCCAGCCAACCGATCTTCGGGGCGCTCGCCAACAATATCCAGCCGTGCGCGTACTGGCCGAGACCCGTCGAACCAGCCACCACCGTTCGGAATTCGGTTCCCGTGCTCGTCCTGCAGGCGACCGGGGACGCCAGGACCCCGTATGACCACGGTGTTCGGCTACATCAGCACCTGACCGGATCGCGCCTGGTCACACTGCACGATGTCCGCATCCACATGACATTCCGGCCCGATCTGAGTGCCTGCGTGAACAATGCGATCAATACCTACTACGTATCGGGTGTTCTGCCCGCCGCAGATATCACCTGCCATGCCGATCGAACAGCCGAATAGGCATCAACCCGGCACCACCGCCCACGAGTGATACGTCGACGCCGCATTCCACAGGAAGAAGCTATTGGTTCCGGCGGCCGCCGCGGCATCGATCTGCGCCTTGACCTCGCCGTCACCATAGTTCACCCCGAGGCTGAAATCCTGCAGCCACGGAATGACCTTGGCCCCGGTGCCTTCGGTCTGCCCGAAGAAGTCGGCCAATGACCGGAACACGATGTCATAGGGCTGCGAGTTGGGATTGCCGACACCGTACTCACCCGGATTCCAGTGCGAGGGATAGAGCATCGGCGCCACGTAGTCCACGTACCGAGCGATCGACGGAATGTCCTGTGCGATCTCATCCGGCCGGGTCGCGGCGATACCGAATACCGCGGCGCCGAGGTTGGCGCCCTTATCGCGCACCGGATCCCGGCTCTCGTGCAGGAACTCCGCGATGGATGCGCTCGGGGTTTCGGTCAACCCGGGGAACTGCATCTGCGACAGCGGACCGTCCGGTCGCCGGACATAGTCGTACATAATGCCGTCGAATCCCAGCTCGGCCGCCTCGCTCGCGAGATCGATATTGTATTTGCGGATTTCGGGATTCGCGAAGTTGGTGAAGGCGATCGCACCGTACTTACTGGCATACGGTTGGCCGGACGGGCTCTGGATGACCCAGTCCGGATGTCCTTCGCGCCAGGCCCATCCGGCCAGGGTCGGGTCACGGAATGCGACGATCCGTCCGACCACGCGCAGATTCATCTCGTGCAGTTGCCGCAGTGCGGCGCGCACATCGTAGATCCCGGCGGCGGCACCGGTTTGCCGTGCCAGCGGCACCTGCGAGTCGTAGCCGATAATCCCGTCCTCGTCCTTGATATCGAGCTGAACGGTGTCGATTCGTCCCGCACGCGCCATATCCAGCACGGGTTCACGCAAGCCCGCATAGGCCCATCCGTACGCGGTCATATGTACGGCTTTGACCCTGGGCACGTCGACCGATGTCGTAATGGCCTGCGTCGCCTTATTTCCCGCGGCATCGACCGCGACCACCTCGCCGCCGACCGGCGCGCGGGGCAGTGTGATCTCGAACGAACCGTCCGCGGCCGGCGTCACCGACTGGGCGCCGACCGACACCCGCACGGCACCGGATTCCTTGCCGCGCACCGTGATCGGCTGACGATACGATGCGGCCCTGCCCGGCTGGGTCAGTTCGAGTTTCGGCGCTTCGGCATCCACGGTGAAGGTCGCGGTGGCCCCCGGACCGGTGCTCAACAGGCCGAGTATGCCCCCGCGCGGGATCTCGGCGATGAACCTGTGATCGCCGTCGGTGAGGTGTCCGGGGCGGTACACCACGGTGTCACCCTCGACGGTGCCGGTTACCGCTTTGCCGTCGAGTTCGAGTCGCATGGCATGGGGGTCGTGGCCGTGCGCGTCCACCCGCAACGCGAGACCGGCCAGTGCGTTCGCGTTCACCACCCCATCCGGTAGTCCGGACAGTGCCAAACCCGCGGGTTCGGCCCGATTGGCGCCGATGATCACGGATGCGATGAGAATTGATAAAGCCGCGGTAACCGCTATTGCCGCCAGCCGCCATCGTCCGGTAATTCGGACCAATTTGTCCAACGCGCACACCAACTTTCATCTGTCGCTATCGCCTAACTATCTACCTCAGATAGCGCTCGTGGGCGCACATATTCCGATTCGCAACCGAGATTCCCTGCCGCCGCGTACCGTTCCAACGGTGGTGCGACGCGTGGCTATCGGAGCTCGGGTTGTCCTGTCCGCCTTGATATTCGCGACCGTCACCGCATGCGGTTCGGCGGCCGGTCCCGTTCCCGCGGCCGTCGACATCGCCCCTGCTCCGGCGGCGACACCGATGCCCGACCCAGCTGCCGTGGGTGCCAACGAGCTGGGCCTTGTGCCGATCCTCATGTACCACCAGGTGACACCGGCACCGGCGGGCGAATACGACCAGACGCCGGAGAAGTTCCGCGCCGAACTCGAACGGCTCTACCGCGAGAACTATCGGCCGGTGACGGTCGCCGACTACATCGCCGGTCGCATCGATATCCCCGCCGGCACCCACCCGGTGGTGCTCACCTTCGACGACTCCACCCGCACGCAGCTCCGCTTCGCCGAGGACGGAAAGCTGGCCCCCGACACGGCCATCGGAATTCTGGAGGAGTTCCGCGCGCGTCATCCGGACTTCGCACCCACCGCGACCTGCTATGTCAACAATGACCCGTTCGCCGATGACGGCCGCGCACTGCCCTGGCTGGCCGCGCACGGCTACGAAATCGGCGCCCACACCGCGGACCATGCCAACCTCGCCGGTCTGGACAGTACCGGCGTCCAACGGGAACTCGCCGCGAACGTGCGCGCGATCGAATCCGCGGTGCCCGGCTATCGCGTGCGCACCATGGCGTTACCGCTCGGCATCTTCCCGCGCGAGCGCGGCCTCGCCACCGCGGGCAGCTGGGACGGTGAGCCCTACACCTTCGAGGCCGTGCTGCTGGTCGGCGCCGAGCCAGCGCCGTCTCCCTTCGGCCGGGTCGATCCCGCCGGTATTCCGCGCATCCGATCCGGTAGGAATGAGGTCGACTTCGCCGCGGCCTACTGGCTCGATCGCCTCGACCAGCATCCGGACCAGCGCTTCACCTCCGACGGCAACCCGAACAAGATCTCGGTCCCCAAACAGCTTGCCGATGAACTGGATCCGCGCTGGCGCGACCGGTCCAATCCCTATTGACAAACAGAGATGCAAGTATGCTGAGAGTTTGCGGGACCGGTCCCGGCGTACTGGACTCTCGGTCAGCTCGGGGGCGCGGTTCGGTCGGGTCGCCGCGAACAAGCGGGTGGGCCTGCTCAGTGTCGAGCAGATCTGGGGATCGGTCCGAATCACGCCGAACCGGTGATGATCTTCGGCTGCGGCCGAGCTGTGGCCGGCGATCCGGTGCAGTGTCGCCGGGATCCGCTGAGCCGCTGAGGGGTTCGAGGATCGACTATCCGATTCGGTGATGGCTCGGTGTCGGTCGTCCGGCAACCGATCACCAGCCCGTTTCGAGCTGGGTGGCCCTATGTATATTAGCCACCGCAACGAGTTACAGGCGATCAGCGAGTGGGGGCAGATCACCTGTGGCGCAGTGTGCCAACTCGCTCGACCGGCTCGACTCAGGTTTCGAGAGAACTTCCATCACGCACAGCCGATCAGAACTAGGGCTCAAAATATGACGAATGCGACCACCCAGGCACCGGCAACGCCGCCGGACCTGGATGCCGGTGAGGGTACGTCACTGTCGCACCGGCAGATCCTGACCATCCTGTCCGGTCTGTTGCTCGGCATGTTCCTCGCCGCGCTCGATCAGAACATCGTGAGCGTCGCCATTGTGCGGATCGCCAACAGCCTGGACGGATTCGATGAACAGGCCTGGGCAACCACGGCGTATCTGATCACCGCGACGATCACCACGCCGCTCTACGGCAAACTGGCCGATATCTACGGCCGAAAGCCGTTCTACCTGACCGCGATCGGGCTGTTCGTCATCGGCTCGGTGGCCTGCACCTTCGCGACCTCGATGTACGAACTCGCCGGATTCCGCGCCTTCCAGGGACTCGGTGCCGGCGGGCTGATGTCGCTGGCCTTCACCATCATCGGTGATATCGTGCCCGCCCGGGAGCGGGTGCGCTACCAGGGCTATTTCATGATGGTCTTCGGTACCGCCACCGTGCTCGGGCCGGTATTGGGCGGCTTCTTCTCCAACTACGACCAGCTCTGGGGTGTCGAGGGCTGGCGCTGGGTGTTCCTGGTCAATGTGCCGATCGGTGTGCTCGCGCTCGGTGTGGTCGCCAAGGTGCTCAATGTGCCGCATCAGCGTCAGCAGCACCGCATCGACTGGTTCGGCGCGGTCGCGTTGACCATCTGCGTGGTGCCGCTGCTGATCGTCGCCGAACAGGGCCGGGATTGGGGATGGGGTTCGCAGCGCGCGCTCATCTGCTACGGGATCGGTGCGGCCGGGTTGCTGCTGTTCGTGCTCGTCGAATTCCTGATGAAGGACGCGGCGCTGATTCCGTTGCGGCTGTTCAAGAATTCGACCTTCAGCGTGACCATCGCGGGCGGGTTCATCGTCGGTGTCGCGATGTTCGGCGCGATCGTGATGGTGCCGCAGTACTTCCAGGTGGTGCGCGGGTATTCACCAACCAAATCGGGTCTGCTGATGCTGCCGCTCGTGGTCGGCATCATGTTCGGCTCGCAACTCGCCGGGCTGATCACCAAATTGACCGGGCGCTACAAGCTCCTGCCGGTGATCGGAACCTTCGTCATCGCGGTCGGGTCGGCCCTGTACGGGCAGGTGCACTACGACAGCCCGCTATGGCAGCCGCTGGTCTACGGCGGTGTCATCGGCTTCGGCCTCGGTGGCTGTATGCAGACGCTGATCATCGCGGCGCAGAATGCGGGCCCGCGTTCGGATATGGGTGTTTCGACCGCATCGGCGACCTTCTTCCGGCAGATGGGCGGCACCCTGGGCGTCGCGGTATTCCTGACCATCCTGTTCAATCTGTTGCCGCACCGGATCATCGATGCGTTCGGCGGAACGCTGCCCGCCGGATTCGATGCCACGCAGCTGAGCACCATGCAGAGCAACACCAGTGGGATCGCGGCGCTGCCGGACGAACTGAGGGTGCCCATCCTGATCGGGTTCACCGATGCCATGCACGGCGTCTTCTATGTCGCATCGGGTGTCGCATTGCTGGCCTGTCTGGTGTTGATATTCATGAAAGAGATTCCACTGCAGGACAATCCGGTGCCCACGCCGGAGCCGATCACCTTGGATGCCGAACTCAGCTGGGCCGAGGCGCAGGTCTGGGAGGGGGCCGCGGAGGTGGTCTCCGAGCCCGAACCGGTGCTTGCGGGTGCGCTCAGCAGACATGTTTCGGTGGAGCACGATGGCAACGGTGTGTATGTGGCCGCGGTTGTGCCGCAGTCGTTTTCGAGCGGCGAATACGAAGGCCGCACGATCGGCGGGCGGATCGGGCGTGCGGACGGCAGACCGGTGCCGGGGGCGGTGCTGACCCTGATCGACCAACGCGGCAAACAGGTTTCGCGGACGACCGGCGATGCCGACGGCGGTTACCTCATCGGTGCGCCCGCGGCGGGCAACTATGTCTTGATCGCCTCGGCGACCGGACATCGACCGGAGGCGGTCAGCGTGGCCGTCGGACAACGATCGCAGCTGCTGGAGCTGACCCTCACCGGTTCCGGTGAATTGTCGGGCGTGGTCCGCTCGGCCGGTCGCGGGATTCCACTATCCGGTGCCACCGTCACACTGACCGATACGCACGGCGAGGTCGTCGGGGCCGCCATTACCGCGGGCGACGGCGCCTACTCCTGTCACGGCGTCGTCTCGGGCACCTACACCCTGGTGGCCGTCGCCGAGCACATGCGCCCGAGCGCGACCACACTCACCGTGCCCGACAGCGGTCTGCTGCACCACGATATCGATATGGCATCGATGGCCGTGCTCGCCGGATCGGCCTGGGCCGAGGGCGACCGAGCCGTTCCGGATATCCAGATCACCGTCCTCGACGCGGCCGGAGATCTGACCGCCACCGCCCGCACCGACGCCAATGGCCGATACCTGGTCACCGACCTGGCCGAGGGCCAGTACACGGTCATCGCCCGCGGCTATCCACCGATCCGCAGCCGAGTCACGGTCTCCGGCGGCGAAGTCACCCACGACGTCCGTCTCGCCTACGAGCCCGACGACGCGGAGAACGTCTAGTCCCGCGCCGCCATCAGCCGCCCGATGCTGCGCATCAGGTCGAGGTTGTCGGCGGCAGTCAGACGTGCGCCAGCACCTCCGCGGCGATCCGCTCCATCTGCGCCGCCTCGTCGAAAAGCAAGTTGATCAGGATCATTTCGGCACCGGCCGCGACCACCTCGCGCAGACCTTGCACGCAGTCCTTCGGCGTTCCGTGCACCGCGACCGGCAGCAGGGTCTTACCGAATTCGCCGTAGAAATCGATCAGGGTGGCGGCCATGCGCTGCTCGGCCCGCAGGGGGTCGTCGTCCACCGCGATGTAGACGCGCTTGGCAATGCGGAAATCCGCTGGGGCGCCGGAGGTTTCGGTTAGCGTTTCGCGCACGAACCGCACCTGCTCGGCGAACTTCGCCGTCGTGGTCGAGCCCGCACCGAAGAATCCGTTGCCGTGCCGGATCGCGCGCCGCAGCGCGGCGGGCGTGCTGCCGCCGAACCACAGTGGGGGATAGGGCTTCTGGAACGGTTTGGGTTCCATGGTGGCACCCGAGAGCTGCCAGAACTCGCCGTCGATATCGATCCGAGGCTGGGTCCAGAGCGCCTTCATGACCCGCAGGTGCTCGTTGAAGCGGGTGACCAGGTTGTCGGCGGGGTCGACGTCGAAGGCGGAGAACATCCGGTTGCGGCCGCCGATGCCGACGCCGATCTCCAGCCGTCCGCGGGTGAGCTGATCCAGGGTGCTGATGCGCTTGGCCAGGTGGACCGGGTTGTGCAGCGGCGTCACGAATACCGCGCAACCGAAGCGCAGGCGCTGGTTGAGGGCGGCGGCGAAGGTCAGCAGTTCGATCGGACTCAGATTGGGTGCCGAGCCGAGCAGTTGCTCGGTCGTCCACACGCTTTCGAAGCCGAGCGCTTCGGCTCGGTCCAGATAAGCCCGCAGGTCGTCCGGTTGGAAGGTGCCGTCGGGAATCAGCTGCGGGACCGAGATGGCGTATCGCATCATCCGAGCCTAGTCCGTGTCCTCACCACCCAGCCGAGCGATCGTGATACAGACTTGAACATGCCGGTAATTCGACTGTAACCGCCCGGCGAGCCGAAATGCCGCCCGTATGGATAATTATCCGAAAGTCGTTATCCCAGAGAGGAAATCACCGCCGTGCGGCAGATCTGCAGAGCCGTCTTCCTGGACGCTGACCACGAGTTGATCGGGTATTTGGAACCCAAGGTCGGGTTCATGAAACAGGCCTGGATCGGCGACGATTTCGTCCAGGGGGTGGAGCGCCTGTTGACGGTGCCGACCCGCGTGGTGTGGGCCGGACCGCAGCCTCATCCGCCGGGCGTACCGACCGATGAGAGCATGTATGACAAGGCCGCCTCCGTCGCCCCGCTCGTGGCGCCGCGGTTCGGCTTCATCGGCCGCTACATCCTCAACCACGACAAACGCATCTACGTGGACAAGGCAGCGGTGCTGGGCGGCGACGACCGTGAGCGCATCCACCCGCTGCCGATGCTGACCGCCGACGGCACCGGTTGCGAGGGCGGCCACACCGGCGCTGATGCCGCGCTGGTCGGTGCGTGGGCGGGGGACCGGATCTCGCTGAGCGCCACCGTGCCCACCGGATTCGAGCCGCTGAAGTACGACCTCGTGCCGAACTAGCCCATGGTCGACCACGGTCGACCATATCCGCTCGACGCGTGATACGGAGCCATCCCATGCAGGTGCGTTACAGCCCTTGGGAACCCACTCCGGTCACGCCGCGCCGACTCATCCTCGCCCGCGCGCCAACCGGGTGAGCTCGATGACCATCCGGTCGATTTCATCGCAGGTGTTATCGAACGCGAAGGACGGCCGCACGGTCGCTTCCACACCGATGCGCTCGACGTACTCGATGGCGCTGCCCGATCCGACCGCGTCCGCGATATTCCCGGTGCCCGCCTCGAATCGACCGGGCGGCGGCTGGAACAGCGAACGCTGGCAGTTCTCAATCGAATTCGACTTCCCAGCGCTTGATTCCATTGAGCCAACCGGAGCGCAGATGTTCGGGCTCGGCGACCTGGCGCAGATTGGGCATGGTGTCGGCGATCGCATTGAACATCAGGTCGATCTCGAGGCGAGCCAGATTCGCGCCGAGACAGTAGTGCGTGCCCGCGCCGCCGAAGCCGACATGCGGGTTGGGATCGCGCAGGATGTCGAAGTCGAAGGGATTCGCGAAGGCGTCCTCGTCGAAATTCGCCGAGCTGTAGAACAATCCGACGCGCTGGCCCTTGCGGATCCACTGTCCGCCGAGTTCGACATCGCGGGTCGCGGTCCGCTGGAATACCGAGACGGGCGTGGCCCAGCGGACGATCTCATCCGGTGCGGTGCGCGGGCGCAGCTGCTTGTAGAGCTCCCATTGGTCCGGATGATCGACAAACGCCTTCATACCGTGCGTGATCGAGTTGCGGGTGGTTTCGTTCCCCGCCACCGACAGCAGAATCACGAAGAACGCGAACTCGTCCGACCCCAGATGTTCGCCGTCGATATCGGCGTTCACCAATTGCGTCACGATATCGTCGGCCGGGCAGGCGCGCCGCTGCTCGGCCATGGTCCAGGCATAGCCCGTCAGTTCGAGCTGTGCGGTCGTCGCGTCGCTCGCGTACTCGGGATCATCGGCTCCGATCATCTGGTTCGACCAGGTGAACAGCTTCTTGCGATCCTGCTGTGGCACCCCGAGGAGTTCGGCGATGGCCTGCAGCGGCAATTCGCACGCGACCTGCTCCACGAAATCACCGCTGCCGGACTTCTTGGCATCGTGCACAATTCGGGTGGCGCGCTCGGTGAGTGCGGCACGCAGGCCCTCTACCGCCCGCGGCGTGAAGCCCTTGGAAACGATGCGCCGGTTCTTGGTGTGCACCGGCGGGTCCATATTGAGCAATATCAGCCGCTGCATATCGATCTGCTCGCGGGTGATGTCGGGCTGGTAGCGGATGATCGCGCTGTTCTCGGTCGAGGAGAAGATCTCCGGATGCTTCGAAATCTCTTTGATATCTTCGAGTTTCGTTACCGCCCAGTAGCCGCCGTCATCGAAACCGCTGGATCGGTCGTGTTGGGCGCACCACCAGACCGGAGCGGTCCTGCGCAGCTCCGCGAATTCCTCGGTTGGCCTGCGTTTCGCCCACAGATCCGGATCGGTGAGATCGAATCCGACGGGAATCGACGGCGTGGCCATGGCCACCTCCCAGAGGTAGAACGCGTTCTACACTCGATTGAAGCACAGTGCGTTGCCGTGCAGAGGTGAAACGCCTGTGCGTCCCCGGTGTGACGCGCGTTCGCGGCGAGGTTGTCGCAGCTCGGAGACGGTTTCGGCGGTCAGTGCTCCAGCTTGCGCAGTAGCGCGTGCAGCGTGCGCAGGTCGTCGGAGGAGAGGGCGGCGACCGCGGGCGGTGCGGGATCGGGGGTGGCCATGGCCTCGGCGAGGATGGCTCGACCGGCGGCGGTGATGGAGACCTGTTTGCGCCTGCGGTTGGTCGGATCGATCTCGCGCACCACCAGTCCGAGTTCGTCGAGGTTATTGACCGCGACCGTGGTCGCTGGCGCATCCATGCCGGCGGCCTGCGCGATCTGATTGAGCGTGAGCGGTCCGGGGCGCAGGCGGCGCAGGATGCGAATCCGGCTGAACGGCAAACCGGTTCGTTCGGTGACCGCGCGCTTCCACGAGTCGCGGGTATCCATCACCAGATGGGTGAGTTGTGCCCACACCACATCGGCGGTGGGTGCGTCATCCGGCATGCGCGGGGACCCTCTCTTCCACTATCGGGGCGACGCGATCACGGGACCGGGCGGCCCATCGGGTATTCGCGACTATGCCGAGTATGGCGATCCCTGCGGTGAACACCGCGATCAGCCACCACAGACCGGCCCCGGTCAATGCGCCGCACAATGCGACACCTACGCTCACGCCCACCTGTCTGCTGGTCGAGGCGACCGCCGCCGCGGCGCCCGCGCGATCCAGCGGCATCCCACTGACCGCCGATGTCGTGATCGGCGCGTTGACCATGCCGAAACCGACGCCGAAGATCGCGAAGACGGTCACCAGCTGCCAGACCGGTGTGGTGGCGTCGAGCCGGGTGAGCAGGACGGCGGCAATGGTCATCGCGGTGCCCGCCGCGAGCAGCGAGGATTTGGTCCCGTAGCGCCCGACCAGACGGCCGGACAGCGGCGAGAAGATCAGCGTCGCGACCGCCATTGCCAGATACAGCAGGCCGGTGTGTACCGCCGAATAACCGCGCACGCCTTGCAGATACAGCGAGCAGGTGAACAGGAATGCGCCGAGTGCCGCGAAGGCGAAGATCGCGGTCACCGTGGCCGAAGCGAACGGCACACTCCGGAAGAATCGCAGATCGATGAATGGATCGGTGCGCCGCGATTCCTGCCACAGGAAGGCCGCGAAGGTCACCGCCGATACCGCGAACACCACCGGCAACTGCTCGATCAACCCGAAGACCAACGTGAACAGGAATGCGATCGCCAGCAGTTGGCCGATCGGATCGAGCCCGCGCACCGTGGCGGACTTCGATTCCGGCACGAATAGAGTCGTCAACACCAGCGCGAGCATGCAGATCGGCAGATTGATCCAGAACACCGACTGCCACCCGAGCGAATCGATCAGCACGCCGCCGACCATCGGACCGAGCGCCATCGAAATGCCGACCACCGCGCCCCAAATGCCCACCGCGCGAGCGCGTTCCACCCGCCCGGTGAATACCTGCGTAATGATCGACATCGCCACCGGATTGAGCATGGATCCGCCGACAGCCTGCAAAAACCTTGCTCCGATAAGGGTTTCGATCGTTGGCGCGAGACTGCACGCCAGCGATCCGAGTGCGAAGACCGTCAGCCCGATCCGGAACACCCGACGCCGCCCGAACCGATCGGCGGTCGCCCCCGCGAGCATCAGCAGGCTGGCGAGCGTGAGCGTGTAGATATCGATGATCCATTGCAACCGAGTCAGTGGCGCGTCCAGATCTGCCCGAATCGCGGGTACCGCCACATTCACGATGGTCGAGTCCATCGACACGATCAGCAGGCTCGAGCAGCACGTCGCCAGGACCAGTGCCTTTCGGCGTGGCGTCAGCTCATCAACAGTTGTGTTCACACAATGATTGTGCGGTTACAACTGTTCCGAATGCAAGGATGTGGCCGGGGGTGTGATCCGTGGAACAGGGTTCGGTTGCGTTATGCCTGGGCTCCGCCCGGATCTCGGCCGTGCGTGGGCCTTGTCCGGTTCAGATCCAGACGAATTCCCAAGATTGTTTGATCCAGCTGACCACCTGGACTGCGAACAGCGCGAGCCCGCCGCACCAGGCGAGCCAGTACCAAGCCGGGTGCAGATATGGGATCGACCAGAGCAGTCCGACTGCGGGGATGAGGGGAACGATGAGGGTGAATGCTGCCCGCATGGGAAGTCGGCTGATCGAATCCTGGTAGAGCCTCGTCCGCAGATGCTGCTCCCAGCCGAAGAGTCGATGGTCCCCGGCTTGCTCGACGATGATCGGCCGGAGGTGATCGTTGATGTAGTCGCCCATGTAACGGGCATGATTGGCGTAGGTCTGGTACAGCATGCCCAGCGCGACCGAAAGGTACGGAATCACCAACAGCAATTGCGGCGCCACTCGCTGCGACAGCACAAACGCGGCAACCGCTGTATTAGCGGAGATGTTCAGACTCATGACAGCGCGCTGACCGCGCCCGATCTCATCGAGCTCACCACGCAGCGCATTGAATTCCGCCAGCGCACAATCGATGACACGTCTCGACTGCTCCGAGTCCGGTGGCTGCCCGCTCATGTTTCCCCCTCCCGCGCCGGACATAACCAGCCCCGCAACGGTGAAACGAGCATACCGGTGTTCCGTCCCTGACACCGTCGCGATTCCCCGAGATGGGGCAGTGCGCCGCCGCGGTGACAACCTCACCGGCGATGGGCGTGGCGAAAACGAGAGCATCGATGGTGCCAGCGGTCCATTTCCGCCGACCGAGAGTTGATCGGGTACGACGAACTGGCTTGCCATGCAACGGAAATACTCCGCGAGGTGCTCACCGCAGCGGGCGGCGTTCATGAGGACCGCGACGATACGTCCGTGTCATCGCTCGGTCGTATCCGCTGGACAGCTCTGCTATTTCACCGGAAAGGGCCGAGCGCTGCCGAACAACCTGCCCAAGGGCCCCAGCCCTGAGCGGCGAGTACCTGCTCGGCGATGGCGATCTGTTGTTCACGGGTGGCTTTGTCGGCAGTCGGCGCATACACGGTACCGCCGTAGGCGACCCAAGTGCCCGGCGAGAACTGTAGGCCGCCCTGAAACCCATTGCCGGTGTTGATATTCCAATTACCGCCCGACTCACATGCGGCCAGGCTGTCCCATTCCTCATCAGAGGCGGCGGAAGCTTGGCCAATGGATGCGATGCCGGCCCCGCCGATTATCACGCCAGTAGCGACGATCTTCTTGAGAGGGGTGCCCAAAGCGCTCATATCGCAGTTCCTTTCGAGTCAGCAAACCTGAAAAGGCGTCCAAGCATGAAAGGTGATCACTGGATCTTCGGCCGTTCGAGTGTGTGCCGAACGCCGTGAGCTGATGTGGCAGTCCTGCGGTATCGTGTCCACTTCGCAATACAACCGATGCCATGTCTCAACCCGCTGGCAGCCTTCGGTTGGTCGATACGGAGCCGCAATTGACCTGAATGGACGGCCCTGTGCACGCGTGGTGATGCCGCATGGCGTGCTGATCGGATCGGCCACTTCCGAGCGCTCTGGGCATCCGCCGAGCAGTTGCGGCGCAGCGGTTTCGTCGGCGCGGATTCGAGCGGCCGTCTCGCTCGATCCCGGGGACTGACTGTGACCCGCGCCATGCCTGATTCTCGGGTCCTCATCCGAGCACGCCGAATACGCTCGGGCAGGGAGGTGTCCGTGGTGGCCGGACGGAATCGGGCTGTCAGCCGGCTTTCAGCTGTCGGGTCCGGCGGTTCGGCGCCGTTCGGCGCGGTGGGTGAGCGCATCGACGATGCGTTGCCATGCCGGTGATGCCTCGGAGATCCGGGAGATGATCAGGTTCAGGTAATCTGGCTGGCCGCTGTCTCGTTCATGTTCGATCTCCCAGGCGTCCAAGTCGTCGATGAGGCGGTCCAGGCGTGGATCGTGCGGATCCCAGTCGACTGATTGATCACAAGCGAGAATCAGGCGCGTCGTCTCGGGGTCGTCGAAGCTGGCGTTCTTTTCCCGTACTCGCTGCGGCAAGGCGCGCGGATCAAGTGCCTGCATCAGGATCCACGAGTCGCGCTCGAGTCGTACCCGCCGTTCGCTGATCCCGAGACTGCGCATCCGGTTCAGGACGGCGACCACCTCAGGGGGCAGGACCAGGCTTTCGCCGCTGGCCAATTCGGCGATCCGGCGGCGGTATTCGGCGAGCTGGTCGATCTTGCGCTGCAATTCGGCGTCGATGTCGGTGATGGCCGAAGCGAACTCGGTCGGCCGTGCATGCAGCAGCGCGTCGATGCGGGCCAGCGGAACACCGGCATCGGCGAGAGTCCTGATCCGGATGAGATCGACCGCCGCCTGCGCGCGGTAGCGGCGGTAGCCGGAGGCATCGCGCTCGGGCTCGGGCAATAGGCCGACGTGGTGATAGTGGCGGACGGTGCGCACGGTCACCCCGGCGGTCGCCGCGAGCTGGCCGATCGTGAGCACCATCCTCCTCGGGTCTTCGTGAAACGTGATCGTGCCGAGTCTAGGGGCGAGCCGTCCGGTCGACGACGTCGCGAATCGCCTGGACCACGGCATCGGGGCGGTCGAAGCAGAGCCGATGGTGGAGGGTGTCGGACAGGATGCGTTGTTCCCCGTGCGAGACCGCGCTCACCAGGGCCGCGTCCATCCTCGTCTTGGCATCGTTCATGTCGTGCGACTGCTGGGCGGGGTCGGTGCCCACCACGGTGAGAGCGACCACCGGGACGTCGGGGATGCTCGGTCCGGCGCGCAGTTCGGTGGCGATATCGGTCAGCATGGTGCGCTCGGCGATGCCGGCGCGCATCCATTCGTCGCTCACCTTCGCCTCGATCAGCGGTTCCCGCACGTGCGCCGGATAGTCCGCGAGCAATGTGGTGCGTATCTCGTGCAGGGCAGAGCGCATCTGTTCGAGCCGATCCGGACCGGGCGCCATCCGCTCGGCCGCGGCCAGACTCGCCGTTGGCGGCATGAAGTCGTCCCAGTCGCGGTGCAAGCCGTCCAACCAGACCAGGCCGGCCACCTCTTGCGGGTACAACTGCGCGAACCGATGCGCGTAGAAGGCGCCGAGGGAGTGGGCCGCCAGAACGTATGGGGCGGTGATGTTCTGGGCGCGCAGCAGCTCGTGCAGTTCCGTGGCGACCGCGGCAGCGGTGCGCGGCAGCGGGAGGGGATCGCTGTAGCCCGTGCCCCCGCGGTCGTACACGACAGCAGTGGTGAATTGCGAAACCCCTTGCTGGACACCGAAATAGTCCAGACCGACCGCGCTGGCACCCGGCAAGAACACGACGGCCGGCCCGCCGCTGCCCGACCGATGCACGAAAATGCGACGGCCGTCGATCTCCTGGAACCCTCCGACCGGCGGTGCGAGCCGAGCCGAGGAAGCGCTGTTGTTCGTCATGCGACAAGGCTCCAACCCTGACGCAGGGTAAAGGTCAACCTCCGCCGCATTCCGGGCTGTCCGAACCGGACAGGCCGCAGCGAGCCGGACGCACGTCTGGCCGGAGCCGCGCTCATCCGGTCGAGGGCGCCAGCCGATCGCTCGCTACCTCATCGAACTCGGGTTTGCATGGCGTCGAGTAGGGAACGATCGAAATCGGTGACTGCTGAGACGAATTCCTCGGTGGGAACTGATGCTCGGCCGCATTCGGGTGCGGTGAAAGAGATTTCACTGTGCGGATCCGCGGCGTATCGCCAGGCGATCACAATGGTGTCGGCTTCGCGCCACCACCGCAGCGAATTGCGCTCACCCCACGGGGTGACCTCGTCGAGTGGCGTCAGCCCGAATCGGAACCGGATCACAGTGAGGTGTCTACTTCATCAGGCTCAGCAGGCCGAGGTTCGGTTCGAGCGCGCCGTCCTGACCGAGCGTCTGGAAGTCCGCCGCTACGGCCGAGCGGGTGAGTCTGCCCGCGCGCACCGCGCGGTAGCGCACGTAGGACCAGAGGAAGACATCGAGGTTGTCGAAGCGGGTGCCGCCTTCGAGGACCTCCTCTTCATGGAACCACACGGCCACTTGGCCGTTGGTGAGCACCACGTAGAGATTGCCGCCGCCGTCGGCGCCGATGGAGTAGACATCGTCGTCGGTGAGCTCGGTCGTGTAATCCGAATCGCGTATGCCGCAGTCGTTTACGGCGAAGTCGAATCCGTAGGACCAGAAGAAGATGTCGAGGAACTGCGGCAGCTGGCCCGAGCGCACCCGTCGGTCGAATGCGGCCAGCGCCGCGGCGTCCGCGGGTGCCAGGCGCGCGAGAAACGGCGCCACTGAACGGGTTTGCTCCGGTACGTGGACGGGCGTCGCATCGGGAAACCAACGCACCAGATCGGCGTCGAGGTCGCGATCGGTGTAGCCGACCAAGTCGGCGAGGGTGAGCGTCACGCGGGGATTGTAGTAGCACCCCATGACAAGTAGCCGCGATCGTGCTGTCCGGGTGGCTCGTACCATGGTGGCGTGCCCGTCGAGCCGGTTCGTGTCGCTGGGGCCGTGGTGGATATCGCGGTCCCGGCACGGTCGGGTCGCGTGCCGGGGGTCAGCATGGCCGGGTTCCGCGGTCGAGCGAACAGCCTCGTCGATCTGCAGTTGGTCCCGTACCCGGCGCTGATGGTGTTCATTGATTTCGGCGACGTGTTGCTCGTCGATGACGCCAGCGGTGCGCAGACGCAGGGCAGCGGCGTTGTCGGCCTCGGCCCCGGCAGCCTTCGAGGGTGTGGGCGAGATGTCGACCTGCTGCAGGTACGGCTGTCGCCGGTGGTTGCGCACGCGGTGCTGGGCACCGCGTCAGAGTTCGGCGGGACGGTAGTCGCCCTCGAGGAGCTCTGGGGGAGCGACACTGTGCGAATCCAAGAGCAACTACACGCCACCCGGTCGTGGGACGACCGATTCGCGATCGCGGAGACCGCACTCGCTCGACGATATGAGGCGGGCCGGGCGGTCCAGCCGGAAGTCGCCTTTGCGTGGCGGCGAATCATGATGAGCCGTGGGCGGATTCGGGTCGAGCGGCTGGCGGCCGAGGTCGGGTGGAGCCGCAAGCGATTGTGGTCCCGGTTCCGGTCCCAGATCGGTCTGACGCCCAAACGGGCCGCGCAGCTGGTCCGTTTCGACTATGCGGCGCACCGGCTCGCCGGGGGACACAGCGCCGCTCTGGTATCGGCGGAAAGCGGTTACGTCGACCAGTCCCACCTCCATCGCGATGCCATGACCTTTGCCGGGCTGACGCCCACGGCGCTGGCGGTCGCGCCCTGGCTCGCGGTCGACCCGGTGGCGTGGGCGGTCTCGGAGTACGCACCCAAGGCGTGACTCGAGCCGATGCGCTCGGCCGACGTCGCTGTCTTCGGCGCCAACGCCATAACGGGAACATTTGTCCAAGACATCCGGTGGCGAGCTGGCGATGCTGACAGTCATGTCTGCAATCGCGCGCAGACATGAGTTGCCATGCGACGCGGGGTGATCGAGGAGGAATGACGTGAACGGAGCAACCGGCATCGAGCGGCCGCCGCTCGGTATCCGACTGCTGCATGCCCTGCGAAAGGAGCCGGACTGGCCGACGATGACGGCCGAGGAGTTGATCGCTTACCGCGATGCGGCGAACCGCGCGGCGGGCTCTCGTGCGGCGGAGCCGACGAAGGCGGGAACACGATGACCACCACAGTGGATCTGCGCCGCCGCCGGGGCGACTACGGCGTCGACGGAGACTTCAGCGTGATTCCAGCGCGTTGGCAGGCCGTGATCGTTGCCGCCATCATCGCTGCGCTCATCGCGCTGACAGTGCGCAATATCGCTACTGGCGCCTTCATCGTTGCCGTGGTGACCGGCTTGCTCACGCTCGGGCTTGCGCTGTTCGTCGGCTCGTACCTGTACACGACGCGAGTCGGCAAGTTCGAGGTATGGGCGCGGATTCTCGGCGACTTCCGGCTGCGCGGTGACGAGCGGGTGCTGGACCTGGGCTGTGGTCGCGGCGCGCTGCTGCTCATGGCTGCCGAACTGCTGCCCGGTGGGCGAGCAGTCGGTGTCGATCTGTGGCACGCCGACCAGACCGGCAACAGCCCCGACGCCACCCGGCGCAATGCCGAGCGCGAAGGCGTCGCCGATCGAGTCGAGGTGCAAACCGGGGACATCACGCAATTGCCGTTCGCCGACAACAGCTTCGACCTGATCATCAGCAATGTGGTACTGCACAACATTCCGTCTGCCGCCGGTCGACGTGCCGCCATCGACGAAGCCGTTCGCGTGCTCCGACCCGGCGGTCGACTGGCCATCGCCGATCTGTTGTCCACGAATCGATACCGCGCACGGTTGCACGAGCTCGGGCTCACCGATGTGCGGCGACGCAACCTCGGCTGGCGCATGTGGTGGGGCGGCCCTTGGTTTCCCACCAGACTCGTCACGGCAACCAAGAACATCTGACCCCGCGTGCCGGATATTGTCGAATTCCGCGACATGTGCGGCGGCCCGAGCAGACACGACGGCATGAGGGGGCGGCGAGACGCCCGACGCGCGGTCGGCGCCGCCGCATGGTGGGCGTCCGCCCGCGCAACCCGTCTAGTCGCAATGCCGCTCACATAGGCCGGTGACCTGGCTGTCAAGTCGTGGTGGTGAGTGAGCAGGGGTTGCGGTGCTGGGTGTCGTGAGATGAAAACAGCGGAACTCTAGTAGAGAAGGTTCGTCGGCCAAGACAATCCTTCAAGCTGGAGTTCCGCTGTCTGCTCAGTGTGTCATCAAACGTGAATCAGTGGTAGCCACAGGGGCTTTCGCACCCGGTCACCTGGGAGAACTGACCCGGATCATCCCGTTCGAGATGGTCGACGCGGTGCTGGAGTCGACCCGGGCGGTGCAGGCCAGGGTCCGGGCACTGCCGTCGCGGGTGGTGGTGTATCTGCTGCTGGCCGCAGTGTTGTTCGCCGAGCTCGGCTACGAGCAGGTGTGGGCGCGGATGACCGCGGGCCTGGCCGGTGTGCCGGTCGCCGATCCAGTGTCCTCGGCGTTGTCCCAAGCCCGCCGCCGGATCGGCATCGCACCGCTGCGTGCGTTGTTCGACCTGATCAAGGGCCCCGCAGCGGGTGCGGCCCGGTGGCGGGGCCTGCTGGTGTGCGCGATCGACGGCACCTCGATGTTCACCCCCGACAGCCCCGCCAACGTGGCCGCCTACGGTCACGCCGGCGGCGGCAACGGCCCGTCCGGGTATCCGATGCTGCGGCTGCTGGCCGTGGTCGCCTGCGGCACCCGCACCGTGATCGACGCCGTGTTCGGGACGCCCAGCGTCGGCGAGATCACCTACACACCACCCCTGCTGGGCTGCCTGGGCAACGACATGCTGCTACTGGCCGACCGCAACTTCGCCGCCGCGGACCTCATCGGCGCCGTCGCGGGCACCGGAGCCGATCTGCTGTTCCGCTGCCGCAACAACCGGAAACTCCCCATGACCGGCCGCTGCGGCGACAACTCGTGGCTCACGCGGATCGGCACCACCACCGTCCGCGTGATCGCGGCGACCATCCTCGTCCACCAATCCGGCGGCCCTGCCCGCACAGAACGCTACCTGCTGATCACCACGTTGACCGACCACAAGCGTTACCCCGCACCCGAATTGGTGTCTTTGTATCACCAGCGATGGGAGATCGAAACCTCCTACCTGGAACTGAAATCCACCATCCTCGGTGGACGAGTACTGCGAGCCCGCACTCCCGACGGCATCGCCCAAGAGATCTACGCCCTGCTCGTCACCTACCAAGCCCTGCGCATCGCCATCACCGATGCCACCGTCACCACCGGCACCACACCCGACCGAGCCAGCTTCAGCATCGCTCTCAACACCGCCCGCGACCAGCTCATACTCGCAGCCGGAATCATCGCAGGCACCACCATCGACCTCATCGGCACGATCGGCCACGCTGTGCTCGACCACCTCCTGCCCGCCCGCCGCCAGCGAACATGCCCCCGCATCGTCAAACGCGCAATCTCCAAACACCGCGCCAAAGGCAACATCGACCGAAACAGCTACAAGATCACGATCAACATCACGATCAACAGCGGTTGACGACAGCCCAACCGGCCTATGTGAGCGGCATTGCGCCTAGTCGTCGTTCTCGCCTTCGTATTCGGCCTGGCAGCCCTGCGACGCTCTTGACCTCCCCCTGCCACATGGTTTTCGCCGCACTCCGGCGGCTTTCCACGAGCCGGTCGGGGTGCGGGCAGGGGCGCATCGAGTGGAAAGAGCGCAGAATGGAAAACAGAAAGGTCGTCATGCGAGCGATACAGGGCCTGCTCAATTTGCTGTTGGGAATCGTGACGGCCGTGCTCGGCACGGTAGTCGGGTTGCTCGCGACCGTGGTGTGGATCCTCGGTGCGGTGTTGTGCGCGACGGTCCTTCTGATTCCGCTGGGGCTTCCTGTCATCAAGCTCGGTAGCCGTCTATTCGGCCTTGCTCGCCAGCTGATGCATCTCCCCTGACGCACCTGGCGGGAGATCCTGCCGGCGAGTTCACCTATCGGAGTTCAGCCTCCGGTGGTCCCCGCATACCTGCCGCCCGTATCTGAGCATCTCTGTCGCTCTTTAGAAGACGAAGCCGCGGCGGTGGGCTCGGTCGCGCCGGCCCACCGCCGCCCCGCTACGGCACGATTGTCGGCTGGTCCGCGGCCCACAGCCACGATCCGTCCGGCTGGCGGCGGGCGATCTCGACGGTCATCTCGCCGGTGGTCAGCGTGGAGGCTGTCAGTGCCAGGTCGCCGCTGACCAGCGCCGGATGCTGCCTACCCGGCGAGAGCACCGGTGCGGCCGCGACGAACTGCTCGTATACCTTGCGGATCTCCGCATGTCCGGTCGCGAGATTGCCCGGCGGAAACGCCAGCACGGCGTCCGGCTCGTACAACGCCACCAGTCCGTCGACGTCGCCGGCGTTGGCGCGCTCGATGAAGTACCTGCCCAGGTCGTTCGGCTCAGTGGCCACTTTCTTGTTCGTCATACTGATAAGGCTCCCAACAAATCACGACATCCTGTGTCGTGTATTTCTGTGAAGGTTTCCGGATGCGCGCCGACCGATTGGTCTCGCTGGTGCTGCTGTTGCGCCGGCACGGTCGGCTGTCCGCAGCCGCGCTGGCCCGCGAGTTGGAGGTGTCCACCCGCACCGTGCTGCGCGACATCGAGGCGTTGTCCGCAGCCGGCGTACCGGTCTACGCCGAACGCGGCCGGCATGGCGGCTTCGCATTGTTGCCCGGTTTCCGGACCGAGCTCACCGGACTGAATCACGACGAGGCGCTCGCCCTGCTGGTCGCCGGATCACGGCGCGGCGCACAGGCATTCGGCCTCGGCTCGGCGCTGGCTTCGGCCATGCGCAAGGTGGTCGACGCGCTGCCCGAAAGCTATCGGGCCACCGCGACCGGCGCGGCCCAGCGATTGCTCATCGACCCGGAGACCGACCTCCTCTCGCGCCGGGTGGTCACCGAGGAGGTGCCCGACACCGTAGTGACCGAGGTCCGGCGCGCGGTGTTCGCCGGACACAAGCTGCGCATCCACTACGCGGCTGCGGACCAGACCCCGACGTGGCGCACGGTGGACCCGATCGGCCTGGTCACCGTCCGGGACCAGGGTTATTTGCTGGCCACGAGGTCCGGCGCGGACCGCACCTACCGGCTGTCCCGGATCTTGGCCGCCGAGGAACTCCCCGAACCCGCACAGCGACCGGACCGGGTCGATCTGGACCGGGCCTGGCAGGAACGCGGTACGCGGTTCCGCACCGGCGGCCACCAAGTCACCGTGCTGGTACGGGTGCACCCGGCCCGGCGGGAGGAACTGGTGGGCACCGCCCTGGCCGTCCGCGCCGAAGACGCCGACGCAGACGGCTGGCTCCGGCTGGAGGTGACCTTCCAAGATCCGACACACGCCGAATGGGCGCTGTGGCAACTCGCCACGAACGCGGAAGCCCTTGCCCCACAATGGCTGCGTACGTCCCTGCGCGACCGCGCCACCGCGATCGCCGCCAGCTACGGAATGCCGTCCTGAGAGTTGTCGCCTTCGGCGGACCGCCGAAGCTGACAAGCACCGGCCCAAGCTCGCCGAAGTTCGCGCCTACCCGTACAGGTGAATGTTGACGGCCGCTTGTCAGAAGACGAAGCCGCGCAGTGCCAGAAAGCGCATACCGCCGACCGCCGCCATGGTGGCGATCACGGCGCTCGCCTGTGCGATCTCACCGAGACCGGGGGCCCAGAACTCGAGACCGGCCAGCGCCGCCGTGCTGATCAGCAGGCCGATCAGCGCCAGCCCGCCGCCTTCCCACTGTGCGGTGAACCAGCCGACCCGTCCGGCCGCGCGGAAGGTGAGTTGCCGGTGCAGTTCGTTCGCGATCACCGTGCTGACGATCGAGCCCGCGATATTGGCGACCAGGGTGCCGATCCCGTTCATGGCCATGAACAGCAGGCCATAGGCAATGTTGCTGGAGCCGCCGACCAGGGCGAAGCGGATCAGCTGGGCGAAGGCGTGATCACTGCGCAGATACCGCATCACTTGGGCGAGTCGGTCGAGCCATTCTGTGCGCAGCACCGGGTAGGGCAGAGCACCGATAGTCAGATCGATGCCATCGAGGATCGTTCTGTCCCCGTATGCCTTTCGCGGCCCGGAAGCGGCAATTGCTGTGCTGTTCACGGGAACACTGTCGCCAGACCGGCTGATACCGACCTGACGTCGACCTGACAGGCAACGGACACGGTGGCGGTGTCCCGATCGGGCATGCCAAGCTGGCGGGGTGAAGTCGGAGGCGGCGCAGATACTCGGCATCCTCGATCAGGTCATCGCGTTGGTGCAGGCAGGGCCGCAGGATCTGAGCTGGCAGTCTCGGTATGCGGATGAGGCGGAGCTGGTGGGCGATCTCACCGATCATTCCGAGCTCATTCGGCGGGGTGACCTGAGTCGGTTGCCCGATCTGAAGTTTCTGTTCGTCGTGACCGGCCCGCTGTGCGAGATCGCTGCCAGCAGTGGGTGGTTGGATACCTACACCGTGCTCGGGAACCGGTTCGATCGGTTGCATGAGCGGTTGGCGTGATGCCAGCCTTGGGCATCATCGTCGCACTGGCCGAGCAGCTCAGGACGGCTTGATGGCTGTCAGGTATTGCGTGCTGTCGAACATTTGCGCCAGCGGCTCGGGGACCGTTGCCAGGGGACGGTCGTAGCGGGTGGCCAGTTCCCGCAGGTGCAGGCTCGAGGTGATCCAGCCGTGGGCGGTGAGCATTTCGGCCGGATCGGTGCGATCGTCGGTGTAGAACAGCGACGCCAGGTCGACCTTGCCGAACGGGGTGTCCTTCAACAGTTCCGACTCCTGATCGGCGATATGGCTGATATCGACGCTGTTGTCGATGGTCTCCACCGCCACTCTGCTACCGGGCGCCGAAAGCCGGCCGATCCTCGCGAACAAGGCATCCTGTGCGGCGCCTGGCAGATATGGCAGCAACCCTTCTGCCGACCATGCGGTGGGCGAGGTCGGATCGAAGCCTGCCGCGACGAGCGCCGCGGGCCAGTCGTCGCGCAGATCGACGGCCACCTCGCGCCGGTCCGACCTCGGCTCGGCGCCGGATTCGATGAGCACCTGACTTTTGAACTCCAGCACTTTGGGCTGGTCGATCTCGAACACGACCTCGCCACTCGGCCAATCCAGCCGGTAGGCCCGAGCATCGAGCCCGGCAGCCAGGATCACCGCCTGGGTCACTCCGGCCGCCGCCGCGGACAGGAAGAAATCGTCAAAGAACTTACTGCGATATCCGATGAACCCAGAGGTGAACGGGATCTGCGACCACAACGTCGGATCGGTGATCAGTCGGTTCATATCCGAATCGCTGGATGCCACCACGAATGGGGCGGCGTAGTAGTCATGGACAAGGGCGTCGGGCCGTTTCGTCTCGATCGCGCGCGCGGCCGCAACGCCGAGCGCGGTCATGCCGACGCTGCTCACAATGTCCCAGGTATCGCCTTCGGTACGCATAATGCCGTCCTCGGAGTGTCCTGAAGGCCATGGCCGACAAGTCGGAATCCGGAGTTGCGCTCGAGCGAGGAAGAGGGAGCCCTCTTGTCGGCGTGGCGAACATGCTGCTGTCGATGGATAGAGCTGGTTATGAACTTGATCATACGACCGAGTGGACTACGGCGTGGATACATGGACGCAGCCGCCGCGCTCTGGATCGACCTCCGAGTACCCGCAGCCGTCCCGAACTGCGGCCCGCGCCCGTTCCCAGTTGGCGGCGCGGCTAGGGCACCAGCAGATACCACTCCGCGAACGGGCCCTGGATCGGCCAGGTGTCGGCCATGATCTTGGCCGGACCCATCCCCATCCACAGGTCCACGGTCACGGTGGCGCCCGGCGCCGCGTCGGTGTGCACATACACCTCCTGCGCCCGCGCGCCCGCTGAGCCCACCCAGCCCAGCATCACGTGATTGCCGCACGGCCCGCGCTGATAGCCCAGTGGTGTTACGTGCGCCAGCACGTGGCCCGGCGCACGCGGCGCGGCCTCCACCGCCACGGCGATCGCCCCGGTGCAGAAATTCGCATCGCCGAAGGTGTAGAGCGTGGTGCCGAACGGCGCCCATTGCGGTAGCGGATCCGCCTGCGCCGGCGTCGCCGTTATTCCGCACATCAACGCACCGATCCCGGCCGACACCACGAACCCCGCCGCCGCTCGCCGCACTGTCATCAGTCGATGTCCTTCCCGCGTAACGACATTCGCGGCCGTACTGCTCGCTCCGGCAATATGGCCCGAACGGACCCCGCGACATCGCAGCGGCGTGCAGCGGAAGTCGTTCCGTCAGTTAGCGTATCGAACAAACTCGGCCGCGTGGGACGTTCAAGCGTTCTCGTAGCCGCCGCAAGTGTGGCGATCATCTCGCCGAGATCCCTTGGCCCGTATCGGTTATGCCCGATATCGGTGGCCCCGACGGGCACGTCACTGCGCAACGTGGTCGGGTGATTGATCTGGGACGCGATCAATCGGGCTGACCGGCGCGACGTCGGCCTTGCCTCGGAGCGCGATACCGAACTCCGAGGCCGACGCCGTTGCTACGGCGCGATCGGCCGGGGGTAGGGGCTGTGCATGGTCAGCCAGCGGATGTCGAGGTCCTGTTCGAGGTAGTCCATTCGATTGTTCCAGAATGCCTGCAGATGGGGCAGCGCCAGATGTCTGTCGAGGTCGGCTTTCGATCGCCATACCTCGTAGAAGACGAACGCGTCCGGGTCGTTCTTGTCCTCGTGGAAGTGGTACTCGAGTGCGCCGTCCTCGGCCCGAGTCGGTGCGACGAACGACAGCAGCAGTTCCCGGAGTTCGGCGGCGCGCTCCGGTTTGGGGCGGGCGAAACCGACCAAGGCATAGGGCGCATCTGCGGAAGGTACGAAATCTGTCATACCTCGGACGGTAACGGCCTCTGAGGTACGATGCAAGCCATACCTTGTGTGAGGAGATTTCACCGTGTCGGACAGTGACGAACCGACCTTGGAGGACATGGATCTAGGCGCCGTGTTCTCCGCATTGGCGGACCGGCACCGTCGCACGGTGGTACTCACCTTGCTGGCCGCGCCCGATGCAACCGAGCGGCATTGCAGCTCGTTCGGTCTGCCGGTGTCGAAAGCTACGCTCACGCACCACTTTCGAGTACTGCGACAGGCCGGTCTGATCCGTCAGGTGAATCGAGGCAACAGCAATATGGCCCAGTTGCGGCGGGCCGAGTTGGAGCAGCGCTTCCCGGCGCTGATCGAACTTCTCCGTACCGAGATGCAGACCTCCACGGTGTCAGGCGATCGCGACAGGAACCTGCCACATTGAGTCTGCGCAGTCGTACAGGCACTGTCCGAGCGGCTGAACGAGGTGCCGTTTAGTCTGTGCGAGAGCGGTATTCGTGCCACCGGTCGGTAGCGGTTTGCACGGCCTCCTCGTCTTCGATCGCGTGCGCCCCCGAAGCACCGGCTGCTCCGAGAACCACCCCGTTATCGGTGATCAGGACGCCACCGGCGAATGGAATGAAGTCGCCGTCGTGGAGGTGTTGGATGCTGTCGACGATCGGGCCGGGCAGATTGATCTGACCCGATGGCTGCAACGACAGCAATGCGGTGCGTGCCTTGGCCACAGCGATCCGGCTGGTCATCGGCATCCCGCCGTCGGCGCGCCGTAGGACGATCACCGCGCCGCTCACATCGATGACGGCCACCGCCAGTGGCGGAAAGCCGCGTTCGGCGCCGACTGCCAGCGCCGACGCCACCAACCAGTCGGCATCGGCCAAGGTCAGTCCGGGAAGTCGGGGAGTCTCCGTCATGGATTCGAACCTAGCCAGAGCGGAACCGAACGCAAATCACAGTGGCACCCTCCGATGTCAGGGTGATCGGATGGGGATGGGGCAGTCGGATCGAAGCCGGTGAGCAGATTCGTGCAGTCTTTATCGCCTCGGTTCACTCTTGCGGCACCGGCTCGGTGGGGCGCCGTGCGGGTGGCCAGTTCTGCGGTTCTACGTTGGGCGGTTTGGCGGCGACATTGTCGTCCCAATCGAACTTCGGCGCAGGTGGGCCCCACTGCCGAGGGGATCGGAAAGAGACATCTGACGTTCCGAAATCGGTGAGTGAGAAGTTGGTGTCGGAGGTGAACGCCGCGTGTTCGAACCAGGTTGGGCCGGAAAACCTCACGCTCCCGAACCAGGTTGGGCCGGAAAACTTCGCGTCCTCGAACTTGGCGCTGCTGGTGAATGTCGCGTCTCGGAATTCGGCGGGGCCGGAGAACGTCGCATCCCGGAACTCTGCGATGCCGGAGAATGTCGCGCCCACGAACCTGGCTGTGCCAGTAAACGCCGCGCCCCTGAACCCGGCCGTGCCAGTAAACGTCACCTCCCTGAACCCGGCCGTGCCGGTGAACGTTGTGTGCTCGAACCCCGCCGTGGCAGTGAATGTCGTGTGCTCGAACCCGGCCGTGCCGGCGAATGTCGTGTGCTCGAATCTTGCGGCGCCGGTGAATGTCGTGCGTTCGAATCTGGCGGTGCCGGTGAATGTTGTGTGCTCGAATCTGGCGGTGCCGCCGAACCTTACGTCCCGGAACCCGGCCGTGCCGGTGAAGGTTGTCTGCTCGAATCCCGCTGTGTCGGTGAACGCAGTGTGGTCGAATCCGGCGGTACCGCTGAACGTCACGCCCCTGAACTGGGCGGAGTCGGTGAACGTTGCGCCGGCGAACCAGGCGGGACCGGTGAACGTCGCGCCGACGAACCAGGCCGGACCGGTGAACGTGGTGTCGGCGAACGAGGTGGAGCCGGTGAATCTCGCGCCCACGAACCTGGTGGTGCCGGAAAATATCGCGCCCTCGAACCCGACGTCGGTAAAGGTGGCATCGGTGAAATCGGCGTTTTCGAGGTGGGCGGTGCGGAAGTCGAAATTGCTTGCCCTCCAGTTGTATTCGACATCGCGTGTGAGATGGTCGGCGATGACGCGAATGATGGTTCGGCGGACTTCGCGATCGTTGTGTCGGTATTCGATGTGTTCTTGGAATTCGCCGCGATCTCGTCCTCGGTCGACACGCGGAATGATCGTCACGAGTTTCGTGCGACCGCTGCTGCCGTGGTCGGGGTCATACGGCAGGCGCAGATAGCCGCACAGGACGTCGATGCACTGCTGGCGGCGCAGGCCGTCGGATTCGTCGGCGACACCGGCCATCGCGTAGGCACCGGCGATACGGACTGCGACATCGGTCGCGCCGAGTTGCGCGGCGGCGGCGCCGAAGCGTTCCACGAAACGGCTCTGCTCGAGGTCACGCTGACGGCGGTAGGCGATCACCAAGGCCACCACACCGCCGACTCCGGCGACGACGGTCAGCGACACGCGGGTGATGTCTATCGGCGCAGCCTTGGTGTCGCTGGTCGGGGTGATCAGTCTCAGGAACCCGTAGGCGACAAGGGCTACGACCAGACCGGCGCCGAGCGCGGAGAGGACCGCGGGTAGCAACCCGATCCGGACCGCGCGGCGGCCGATCGCCGCCCTGTTGGCCTTACCCATTCGCGCGCGCAGTGCAGTCGTCTTCGTATGTGCTTGCGCGCCAATAGCGCTCACCCACCCGAGCATTGCTCGATTCTGGCCGACGCAACCGTGCTCCGCACCACAACGCTCTTGCCGAGTATTGCGGTAGCTGGTTGCGGTTGGCATCATTGGCCGCCGTATGCCGTTGTTTTCCGATTCCGCGTACGACAGCCTCGAGGGGTTGTCGGTTGGTGATGCGCTGGGTGCTCAGTTCTTCGTGCCCGGCCGCTCCGTAGCTGATCTGCTCGCCGGACGACCGCCAGCGGCTCCGTGGCAGTGGACCGACGACACCGAGATGGCCTGTTCGGTGTACTCGGAACTCCGCGGCCGCGGCGGCATCGACCGGGATGCGCTCGCGGCCGCATTCGCCCATCGCTGCGAACCGTACCGTGGCTACGGCGGCGGCACAGTCGTTGTGCTGCACGAGATTCGCGACGGGCGTCCCTGGGATGAAGCGGCCGGGGCTGCTTTCCATGGGCGCGGATCGTGGGGAAACGGAGCCGCGATGCGGGTCGCCCCGCTCGGGGCGTACTTCGCTGGAAATCTGCGTCGAGCGGCAGCGCAGGCCGCGCTGTCCGCCGAGGTCACCCATCGGCACCCGGAAGCGATCGTGGGTGCCATGGTGGTCGCCGCCGCGGCGAGCCACGCCGCGGCGACTCGCGGAAAAGGCTGTTTACCAACTGAATTGCTGCACGCGGTCGAGCCGTATCTGGTCGATGGTCGGACCGCGGACGGCGTCCGGCGAGCTCGGAAGCTACTCGGCCGATCGGTAGCCGAAGCAGCTTACGAACTCGGCAACGGTGCACAGGTCAGCGCCCAGGACACGGTGCCGTTCACGCTGTGGGCAGCGGCTACCTTCCTCGATGACTATCCAGCCGCCGTCACCGCATGTATCGAGGCCGGTGGGGATGTGGACACGACGGCCGCGATCGTTGGTGGAATCGTGGCAGCACACACCGGGGTCGGAAGTCGAGGCACGACGCGCGGAATACCGGAACAGTGGCTGTCGGCGCGTGAGGCACTGCCCACATGGGCGACTGCGTGATGCCGATCATCAGCGAACGCACGGTAGTCCCGCATATCGGTTGTCGGCAGGTCAGGGAATTCTTGTGCGGCACGCAGAACTCGTTGGCCCAGGGATCTCGCAGAACCCAGAAGTCATAGCCGCGCCCCTGTTGGTGGTCTCACCCTGCTGCGCCGAGCACCTCGTGACGACGCACCTGGGCCTGCTCATCGTCGGTCTCAATGTCGATGTGCTGCGGGCCTGTGTGCGACTTGATCGAATGCTGAAACGCGGATAGTAGAAAATTTCAACTTATAAGTTGTTTTTGTCTACCCGCTGTGCGATACGATGGCGGTATGCGGAGCTACGACCAGTACTGTTCGATCGCCAAGGCGCTCGACGTCGTGGGAGACCGGTGGACGCTGCTGATCATTCGCGAGCTGCTGCTGCAGGGTTCGTGCCGCTTCACCGACCTGAAGAACGGGCTGCCCGGTGTCGCCACCAACCTGTTGTCGACCCGACTGCGGGAGCTCGAGCAGGCCGAACTGATCAGCCGCGAGGATGCGCCGCCACCCGTGGCGACCACCCTCTACCGGCTCACCGAGACCGGACTGGCACTGGAGCCCGCGCTGAAGGCCTTGGGGCTGTGGGGTCTTCGCTATATGACCACCATCCGGCCCGAGGATGCCTTCCTGGCGCAATGGCTCGCCTACGCACCGGCGTGGTTCGTCGCCGACGTCGATCCGGCGGCGCCGTCGGCGATCATCCAGCTCAGCTCGGGCGGTACCCATGCCGTCCTCGAGGTCGGCGCGGGGCGGGTCGGCTCGCGCATCGGTGAGGTCACCGATGCCGATCTCGTCCTCGATGGACCCCCGCCCGCGGTGCTCGGAGTACTCACGGGCGTGATCGATATCGAGCAGGCCGCGCAGCTCGGGCTGACCACCCGTGGCAGCCGCGACGTGCTCACCCGTCTCCGCCCCGTCGGCAGGGAAACGGGCCATCCGTGAATTACCCGGCGCAGGCGCCGGAACAACAGGAAAGAACGGATATGACAAATACGCAAATCCCGGCCCAATACGCGACCGGCATGTCCCGGATCAATATCGAGCGGGCCCTCGTCGCGGCCGGAAAAGACCTCGACCGGCTCGAGGCCGCCGATCTCGCGCTGCTCGAGGACTACCACGCCAGCGGACGCATCGCGACCCACCAGCTCGCGGAATTGCTCGACCTGACACCCGCGACCGAGGTGCTCGATGCCGGCACCGGAATCGGCGGCACCGCACGGTATCTCGCGGCTCGCTTCGGCTGCCGGGTCACCGGCGTCGATATGGTCGCCGAATACTGCGACACGGCGCGATGGCTCGATCGTCTCGTTGGCCTGGACGATCGGATCGTCATCCGCCAGGCCGACGTCACCGAACTTCCTTTCGCCGCTTCCGCTTTCGAGGTCGTATTCAGCCAGCACGTCCAGATGAACGTGCCCGACAAGGATCGGCTCTACCGCGAGGCACGCAGGGTCACCACCGACGGCGGCCGACTCGCCGTGTGGGACATCGTCGCCGGTGACGGTGGTGCGCTGGCCTATCCGCTGCCCTGGGCGGAAGGGCCCGAGCACAGTCACCTGGCCACTGCGCAGGAGCTGCGTGCGGCGATCGAGTCGGCTGGCTTCGCCGTCGAGCACTGGGCGGACCTCACCGCGGCAACAGTGACAACGATGCGCACCGTGCTGGCGCTGCCGCCCAGCCCGCTCGGACTCCACGCATTCGTGCCCAACTTCCGCACCAGAGCCGAGCACCTCACCGACGCACTGGCCGATGGACGCCTGCGGGCCCTTCAGGCTGTCGCCAGGGCGAAGTAACGAACACGATCCGCGCGCGAGGCGAGTCTGCCGACCGTCGAGAGACTTTCCGATTTCGGCCGTTTCGACGTCAGAAAGTTCCGATCGTGGGCAGTATCCTCACCCGCATGGGCCGCCTTCGACCGATTCTGGGCAGCACGCTGTTCGTGTTCGTCGTGCCCGGCACGGTCGCGGGTCTGCTGCCCTGGTCGATCACGGGCTGGCACAGTACGCACGCACCTGCTGCGCTCCGTTTGGTCGGCGCGGCTTTGATCGTCCTGGGGCTTGCGGTGCTGCTACCCGCCATCTACCGGTTCGCCCTCGAAGGACTGGGCACGCCAGCGCCGATCGCACCGACCCGACATCTGGTCGTCGGCGGCCCGAACCGTTTCGTCCGCAACCCGATGTACCTCGCGGTCGTGGCGATCGTCTTCGGCCAGGCGCTACTCCTGGGCCAGTGGTCACTGGTCTGGTACGGGCTCATTGTCGCCGTGGGCCAAGCACTGTTCGTTCGGTTCTACGAGGAACCCACGCTGCAACGCGCATTCGGTGCCGAATACGAGCGGTACCGGGCGGCCGTACGCCCGTGGGTACCACGGCTCACACCGTGGCATCCGGATGAGCAGACGGGGTAATCCGTCCGGCCGGAGTGTATTCCGGCGCAGCACCCGAACCGGTCGAAAGCGGTTGTACCGCATCAGGTTCGGTCCGGATGCGCGGCTTCGTTCGCGAGCTGTTCTGGTTAACCGTATGAACCCTGCGTTTGTGACCGGTGAGGCGGATCGGCTGTTCGTTCGGTTCCAGGCGGCTGTTCCGAATCGGCATGGCCGGTATCCGGGGATCTTTGCGCTGGTCAATGGACTTGCGTGGGCGGGGCGCCTAAGTGCGGCGCAAGAGCGGTTCCGTCGTCGTGAAAATGCTTGGTACGAGGCCAATCTGACCGATCCGGGGCGGATCGATCCGGCCGTTTACGACCGGAAATGCCACCCGGATGCGGTGGCCTGGTTCAAATCCTCTGCCGCCCAGATGATCACGCGCGTCGGCGGCTATCTGGCCATCTTGGACAGCCACGGTGTCGGCTGGATCCGTCTGGACTGCGATAGCCCGGGCACAATCGTCTATGAGGATGCCCACCAGGTCATAGCCGAGCCCGTATTCCGTTGACGTGGCGTCACTGGATCAGAATCGGTGACCCGAGTCGTGATTGTCGTCGACGGTTGCCTGAATCTATCAGCGCGCGTCCGACGGCTGGCTGAGCCCGGTCGGCGAAGACGGCTGGATCTCGGACTCCGATGCAGATCTGGATAACGCCGACGCGATTGCGATCACGCCGATCATTGTTCGCGACACCGAAACGTCGTTCTGAAACTCTCCATTCGCTTCGAGCGCATTCAGTCCTCCGGCAATCCGGTGAGCTGTTTGACATAGCGGCGCACCGAGAGGACGGCGGCGCGCTGGGATCTGGGTGCGGGCGATGAACGAGGGCAGCGCGGGCGTGACGATCGACCAACTGTCCACCTGGGTGTTCGGACGCCACCGACACGAGATCAAAAAGGTCGGACTCACTTCGACTCCGCGAATCCCGTTCCGGCTGAAGCGATATGACTCCGCCGAATGGACGGCCACCGTTCGATTGACAGAGCCGTGGGTAGCCAGGAAGGTCAAATGCACCGCATCCGTCAGCCGGTGGCTGACTCAGCGTGGGCAGGTCGTGCAGAGTAGCCGCCCGCTGACCGCTCTGCGCCGATCTGACCGACACGGCGCGGTCAGGCCAAAGGCAACTCACGAATCAGCACATCAAATGTGGGTGCGTCGGGCCAACTCGGTTTAGTGATCCCCACGCGGATCCACCCCCAGTTTCGGTATGCCCGGTAAGCGCGATCGTTGTTCGGCTCGACCAACAGCGTCGACCGCTGTTCGCATCGACTGTTCAGCAATTTGTCGTGCAGCGCCCGAGCCAGGCCATGGCCGGTGTGTTCCGCGCACACCATGATTTCGGATAGTGCGAATGTTCGGGCGCCGTCTTCATCGGTGAACACATCGCGGTCGGTGATTGTGTTGTCTGGCTGAAAGTTCTTCCACCAGGCAGCTTTTGGGCTGAGGGTCCAGCCCCATGTCTGTCCGGCTGGCTTCCCGTCCAGGTACGCGATGACCATAGCGAAGACGCTGGCGCGCGCCGGGCTGGTGTAGCTGTCGAATCGATGCATGAACTCGTCCGGCGAATCGAACGGGTCGCCGGATGCGATCGCATCCACATAGGACCGGCAATAGATGTCCGCCACGGTCGCGCGGAGGTCGCGGGCCAGTGCGGCATCAAGGTGCTGGAATTCGACTCCTTCGGGTAGTTTCATGCGGTGATCGTGGTCTGTGTAAGGGCGTCGAATCGCTGACCGAACTCGGCCCCAGCAGACGAACCGGCGGTGGCGCGCCGGACCGGCTCGAGGACCTTCACAGTACGAGGCGAGGAAACAGTGTTGCCCAAGTGCTCGACTACGGGCATCGCCTCGGCCAGTGCTCCACTGAAGTCTCCGGCCGCAGCCCGCGCGGACGCCAACCACGCCCGCGCGTTTACTGAATTCCGAACCGAAGCTTGGTCGCTTACGGTGGCCTCCAGCAGATCCACCGCCTTCGCGAGGTCGCCGACCCGTCCGTATCCGCGAGCCTCGTGCCCGCGGACTTCGGTATGACCCACGAAACGAAGCCAAGCCGGGCATTCATCGATCGGCTCGTATTCCACAGCCTGGTCTACCTCACGCCATGCCGTGGCAATCGCACGTCCGAAAGCGTTGCGATCCCCGAGTAGCCCCACGGCTTGGGCCTGCCGGATCGCTATGAGTGCGTGGATTCGTCCGGGTGGTCTGCCTCGCATGAGATCTCGTGCTCGCTCGACCAGTTGCAGCGCGTGGTGCGGGCTCGCGTGTCCGATCTGAGTCAGCGCGATCGACTGATTCGCCGCATGCAAGCAGGTATGAGCGGTCAGATCGTTGTCATCTGCCTGACTCGCTAGCGCCATGGCATCGGAGTAGCAGCGGCGCGCGAGCGGATGCATGTTCGCGTCGAACGCCAGCCATCCGGCCAATACCGCGAGTTCGCCTGTCGCACTTGCGAATACGTCGGCCGTTCCCGTAGCGAACGCGCACGTTTCCAGCTGGTTCTTGGCCCTAGCAAGCCCTTCCACGGCGTAGCTCACCAGCTGTGCTCCGCCAACTCGCTGGTCTGCACTCTCCAACTCGTCGATGCGGTCGAGTAGACGTCGCGCATCGGACATGCCGAGCCGCTCTCCGTCTAGATCCCACGAATCCAGAGCCACAGCAGCACCGGTTGCCGCAGCCAATCTACCGAACTCCCGCCGTTTCACGTCACCTTCGACTTCCCATGCATAGGCACCGAGCGAGTTGCGAGACCGATCGGTTATGGCGCCGGCCTCATACCCGCCAGGATGCACCGAAACGACCGAACGTGCTTCGGTGACGGCCGCCCAAAATCGTTCAGCCTGGTCATTGTTCAGCCGCGCCAGTTGGGTGTCGAGGTCGAGTGCGGACTTGCCGCGCACTGGACGTGCATCTTGCGCACGCTCCCACTTCCGAACGGTCACCGGCTGGTAGCCGATTTGCTCGGCGAATGCCTCCTGCGTCAGCCGCAGCGCGACAAGGCGAAGGGCCTTGACTTCAACACCGGTCCAATTGGTAACGATCATCTCCGCCCCTCGTCGCACCCACAACGCTCGGTATCAGAAGCGTATTACTTGCGTGCGGTTCTGTGCCTGGGATCGAGTTCGCTGGTCGGCGACGCTTTATGGGTATCCGACGCCCCGGGCATTTCGGAGCGCTGCGTCTGCTAGTTCCCGCCCGCAGCGCGCGACGGTCGCTGTCGGATGCCTCGACCGCAGTCACGGAGAGGAATCATGACGAATTCGAAACTGCCGCAGCGAGATCCATTGACGAGTCGGCCAACCACATACTGTGGTGCCGCGGCCGATGTGGTCGAGCGGTTTGCCGATGCCATCCGTGAATGGGCAAACCAGTCTGTATCCGCCGAGTCGTATCGCTGCCGGGGCATCGAGCGTACGAACCGCAAGGGGGCGTGATGCGCCGAGATAGGTTGCGTACTACGCAAACCCGGGATGGTCGCAAGGTCGCGGTGTGGCGATTGGCGGGGTGTGCGGCGCGCATCCTGCGCGTGCAGTTCATGTCCGAGTCGTTCACCGCTTATTGCTTGCCGTCGCGCGCGCAGTTCATGGCGGTGCAACCCGGAACGGTCATGTTCGACCCGTATCCCGATCTGGCTGCCGCTCGGGAGTTGCTCCCGAAGCACACGGACCTGTGGGACGCGCTTCGAGACGACTATTGGGCCGCGCTGGTGGATTTGCAGGATCTGCCTAACCCGTTGGAGACGTAGGCCGGATGTTCGAAGTAGCTCCGTCCTCGGCGAATGAGATCGCTCCGACCGTGCTCGCGTTGCTCGCGGCATTCCACGAGGACACACGCCACAAGCTCGACCTAGCCCCTGTCGATAGCGTTCCGGTCTATGAGCGCGCTTCCGACGGCTGGCTGAGCCCGGTCGGTGAAGACGGCTGGATCTCGGACTCCGACGCAGATCTGGACAATGCCGACGCGATTGCGATCACGCCGATCAGTGTTCGCGACATCGAAACGTCCTGCTGAAACTCCCCACTCACTTCGAGCGCATTCAGTCCTCCGGCAATCCGGTGAGCTGTTTGACATAGCGGTGGGCAGGAACGGGGACCGGGCCGTTGGGGCCCGGGGCCTGGTGGGTGAACAGCCCCTCGTCGGTCCAGCCGTTGCGGGTGTAGAAGGCGCGGGCGCGGGCATTGCCCGGGACTACGGCCAGCCAGGCCCGTGCATGGCCGCTGCCGGATATGCGCTGTTCGGCGGCGGTGAGTAGGGCCGGTGCCGTGCCGGTGCCGCGGTGGCGGCGGGAGAGGTAGACCTGATCGATTTCATCGTCGAGGACCATGATGAAACCGGCCACTTCGTTATCGATGATCGCGACGGTGGTCTCGGCGATCCGTTGGGTGGCTCGGGGAGCGAACGACTTCTGCGGGCGGACGGCGATGAGTTCGTCGGGAACATTGCCCAGGTGGGCGTCGCGCCAGCCCTCGTACCAGATCGCTGCGATGGCTTCGGCATCGTCGGGGCGGGCCGGGCGCAGGTGCGGGGAATCGGTCATCTGGGCAATGTAGCGCGGTGGGCATTGACATGAACCCCGGTTGAGGTTGAAGGCTGGGGGCATGATTCGACCTCCTGAGTTCTGGAATTCCGTGTATGAGGATGGATCCGCGCCATGGGTGATCGGGGAGCCGCAGCCCGCGGTGCTCGAGTTGATCGAGCAGGGATGGATCCGGGGTGCGGTGCTCGATATCGGGTGCGGGGCCGGTGAGCACACCATCAGGCTGACCGAACTCGGCTATGACGTGCTCGGGGTGGACCTTTCGCCGAGTGCGATCGCCTATGCCGGGGCCAATGCGCGCGAGCACGGGGTGGTCGCGCGGTTCGAGGTGGCCGATGCGCTGGCACTCGGGGATGAGCCCCGCTACGACACCATTCTCGACAGTGCGCTGTTTCATGTCTTCGCCTTCGACAATGGCGATCCGACCGATTACGTCCGCAGTCTGCACCGGGTTCTGAAGCCCGGCGGTCTGGTCCATATCCTCGCGCTCTCCGATGCCGAACCGGGCTTCGGCCCGCGCATCGCCCGCACCGCGATCTCCGAAGCCTTCGGCGCGGGCTGGGAATTGGAAGAACTGAAGCCCGCCCGATATCGCGGACGTGTCAGCGAGGCGGTCGTCGAGGCCGCGGAACTCGGCCTCACCCCGGGCAGCATTGTCGATGAGGCGGCCTGGCTGGCCCGAGTGCGCCGCCCCGAACTCTCCTAGCGCTGTCCAAACACCCGGCCTGGTGGACTGTCATCGGATCACGCCAATTGCCTGCCGTGATCCGATCGCCAATGGAAAGGGTCACGCGTAATGACATTCACCCGTACCGGAATCATGCGAACCGCCGTCGCGCTCGGCGGTCTGTTGGCGGCGGGCGCGCTACTGGTTCCCGCGACGGCTTCGGCGCAGCCGGGTGTCGGCGGCGGACTGATCGAGACGACATGCACCTTCGCCCAAGTGGACGCGGCCATTCACGCCCAGGCGCCCGAGCTGGCCGAACGCCTGGACAGCCATCCCGAACGCAAGGCGAAGTTGCAGGAGTTCCTCGCCCTGCCGGTCGACCAGCGCAAGCAGCGCGCTCAGCAGTGGCTCGACAATCACCCGAATGCGCGGAACAAGATCGAGGAGAAGCGCAACTCGCCCGAGGGCCAGCAGAAGATCGATAAGCTGCGCGAACTCGCGAACAGCTGCCACAACTACTGACCCGAGCGCGGGCGGCGCTATCCGGCGCCGCCCGCCCGGTCAGTTCGGCAGGGTGACGGTGACGATCAGCCCGCCCTCGGGGCGCGCGGCCGCCCGGACATCGCCGCCGTGCGCATGCGCGACCGATCGCACGATCGACAGACCGAGTCCGGCACCGCGGCTGTTCGGTGCGTGGTCGGATTCGGCGATCCGATCGCCGGTGGCCAGGCGACGGAACGGTTCGAAGAGTCCCTCGACCTCGAAGGCCGGTACCACCGGGCCGGAATTCTCCACCACCAGTCGGCCTTTCCTCTCGATACTCACCGATCTGATTGCCACCCAACCCTTTTCGCTGACGTTATGGCGAATCGCGTTGTCCACCAGATTCTGCGCCAGACGTTCCAGCAGTACCGGATCGCCGGAAACCGGAGCCGCCGCGAGATCGGTGCGGATCTCGATACCGGCCCGCTCAGCGGCATCGCCGGCGACGATGACCACCCGACGGGCCACCTCGGCCAGGTCGACCCGGCTGCGTTCGATCAGCCGTTCCTCGCTGCTCGCGAGCACCAGGAGTCCGTCGATCAGCTGTTCATGCCGATGATTGACCTCCAGGAGCGTGGCTCCGAGGCGACGCGTCGACTCCGGCGCGTCGGGATCATCGAGTGCCACCTCGATCAGTGTGCGATTGATGGTCAATGGGGTGCGCAGTTCGTGCGAGGCATTGGCGACGAAGCGCCGCTGACCGTCGAACGCGCGATCCAACCGCTCCAGCATGGCGTCGAAAGTGTCGGCCAGATCCTTGATTTCGTCATCGGGTCCGGTCAGCGCGATGCGCTCGTGCAGGCTGCGATCGGCCACCCGGCGCGCGGTCGCGGTGATCTGCTGCAGCGGATGCAATGCCCGCCCGGCCAGTAGCCAACCCAGACCACCGGCCGCGATCCCGATCGCGCCGAGCGAGACCAGCGACCAGACCAGCATCGCCTCCAGGGTGTCGCGGCGTTCCTTGGCCGCCTGCGCGGTCAGTGCCTGATACAACTCCTCGGACACGATCGGGCGGTTGCGCTTGGCCAGGTACTCGCGCACAAGTATCTGGGCACCCATCCCGTGGCGCCGCCCCAGCGACCGATCGAGATAGAAGTACATCAGCGCAACCAGGATCGCCCCGGCGATGAAGAACGCACCGGCGTACAGCAGAGTCAGCCGCAGTCGAATGGTGCGGCCTCTCATCGGATGCGGTACCCCACGCCCGCCTCGGTCTCGATCACCGGCGGATCGCCCAACTTCCGGCGCACCATCATGATCGTGTACCGCACCACCCCCGTGAACGGATCGATGTTCTCGTCCCATGCCTTCTCCAATAACTGCTCCGCCGACACCACCCCGCCGTCGGCACGCAACAATTCGGCGAGCACCGCGAACTCCTTGCGCGACAACGAGATCGGCTCGCCCTCGCGGGTGACCGCCAGCCGATGCGGGTCGAGTCGAATGCCGGCGCGTTCGAGGACCAGCGGCGTCGCGGGCCGGGACCGCCGCCCCAAAGCCTGAATCCGGGCGACCAGTTCGGCGAAGGCGAACGGTTTGGTCAGATAGTCGTCGGCGCCGAGTCCGAGCCCGGCGACTCGCTCGGCCACCGCCGTCGCGGCCGTCAGCATCAGAATCCTGGCATCGCTGCCCGCCTCCGTCAGCGAGATGCAGACGGTATCGCCGGATACCGTCGGCAGATCGCGATCCAAAACGATCACGTCATAGTCGTTCACGCCGACCCGCTCCAGCGCATCGGCCCCGTCGTACACCACATCGACCGCCATCGCATGCCGTCGCAGCCCATCGGCTATCGCATCGGCCAGCAACCGCTCGTCCTCGACCACCAGTACCCGCACCCGACAATCGTGCCTGTTGGTGCTGTTAGGTCGCTGTGAGTGCGACATGCACTGATCAACTTGGCGATTTCGGTGCATGCGCCGTTGGGTAATGATTCAATCGGCTCGGTGTGTGCTCTGTAGTAGCTGATAGCAGTGAAAGGAGTTCAAATGACCTTGTCGGTCGCCGACCGCATATTCGTTCGCGTCAGTCGATTCCATACGGAGCGGATCGCTGCCGCTTGGGGCGGACGGCATTTGCTGCATGGTCGCAACCCCGTGCCGGGCGATGTCGTGCTGACCAGCAGCGACTATCTCGCCCTCGCCCACGAACCGCATATCATCGGCGCTATGTGCGCGGCGCTGCAGAACTGCGGCGGTGCGGCGCCACCATCCGGTGTCTTCGTGCACGGCGCCGATCATCCGCAGATCGTGCTGGAAATGGCGCTTGCCGAACATATGCGGGCAGCCGCCGGAATTCTGTGCCAATCCGGCTGGGATGCCACCGCCGGGTTGATGCAGTCGATCGCCGATCCACACACCCCGGTCTATGTCGATCACATCGCGCACATGTCGCTGTGGCACGGTGCGAAAACGGCTGGTGCGCCGGTGTATTCGTTCCGGCACAATTTTCCGGGCCATCTGCGCGACGAGATACGCAAATACGGTCCCGGCATCATCGCGGTGGATTCGATCTACAGCACCAATGGCAGTCGCTGTCCGCTGACCCAGATCTGTGACGTGGCCGACGAGACCGGCAGCGTGCTGGTCGTCGACGAATCGCATTCGCTCGGCACCGACGGGCCCTACGGTGCCGGCACGGTGGTCGCGCTCGGCCTCGCGGACCGGGTGCCGTTCCGAATCGCGAGCCTCGCGACGGCTTTCGCCGGACGCGCGGGATTCATCGCCGCGAACAATATCGATTTCGTCGACTACTTCAAGATGGAGTCCGATCCCTCGGTCTTCTCCGCGACGCTGCTGCCGCACGATATCGCGGGCCTGGCCGCGACGCTCGATGTCGTCCGCGTCGACGATTGGCGGCGGATCCGGCTGCGCGAGATCTCCGCCGTCGTACGCCGTGCCCTGATGGCACTGGAGTTCGATCTGGAGGGTTCGGCCAGCCATATCGTCGCCCTGCGGACCGGTCCGGACCAGCGCACCATCGCCATCCGCGACTTCCTGGAGGCCCGTGGCGTTTTCGGCTCGGTCTTCTGCTGGCCCGCCACCGCGCCCGAACGCAGCCTCATCCGGTTCTCGCTACACGCCGGGCTGACCGATATGCAGGTGGACCGACTCATCCAGGTCTGTGCCGAGGTCCGCAACACCTTCGGTGCCATCGCGCCGTATCGTCCCGAACAGCCGAGGCTCGCAACGGCTCCGACGCCACCGTCGCTGGTGCCGACCCCGTGAGACCGTGCTGCGGTGCTATACCCGAACAGCTTGCGCGGATACTGCCGTCGGCCGGATATCGCGCGGCAGGATCACCGTGAAGGTCGCGCCGCTGCCCGGTTCGCTGTGCACACTCACCCGGCCGCCGTGTGCCACGACGAGGGCCTGCACGATCGATAGGCCCAAACCCGTTCCGCCGCTGGTTCGGGTGCGGGAATCGTCGGTGCGGTAGAACCGTTCGAAAACTCGGGCGGCCGCCTCCGGTGTCAGGCCGGGGCCGGTGTCGATGACGTCGATGCGCACCGTGTCGGCGGATGGGGTGAGCCGCACGGTGATCGCCGCGGTGGCGGGGGTGTGGGCGAGGGCATTGCCGAGCAGATTCGCCAGCACCTGACGCAATCGCGCCTCGTCGCCGGTCACGTCCATGGTGCCGACGCCGGGGCGGATGTCCAGGGTGATCGGGCGTTTCGGGTCGCTGTGCTGCCGCGCCGCCATGGCCTGTGCGTTGTGCACCGCATCGCCCGCGAGCGCGAGCAGATCCACCGGACTGCGGTCGAGTGGGCGTTTGGCATCCAACCGGGCGAGCATCAGCAGATCCTCGACCAGCAGGCCCATCCGCTCGGCCTCACTCTCGATGCGGCCGACGACCATGTGGGCGTCGGTGCTCGCGCCCTGACGGTAGAGCTCGGCGAAACCGCGAATCGTGGTGAGCGGGGTACGCAATTCGTGGCTGGCGTCGGCGATGAACTGACGCATCCGGCGTTCCGAACGCCGGGCGTCCTCCTCGGATGCCTCGGTGGCGGCCACACCGTGCTGGATCTGCGCGAGCATCGCGTTCAACGACCGTGCGAGCCGGTCGACCTCGGTGTCGACATCGCGCACCGGGACGCGCCGGTGCAGGTCGCCGCCCGCGATCGCGGCCGCGGTCTCTTCGACCGTGCGCAGCGGGCGCAGGCTGCGTCGGACCACGAAATAGCCGACGACGCCGAGGGCGAGCAGTGCGGCGGCGCCGATGCCGAGTTCGAAGTAGATCAACCGCGATACCGTCTCCTGGTTATCGGTGAGCGGCAGCGCGATGGTGGTCGAGCCGAATTGGTTACTGGTGGTCAGCACGCGCCACTGCACCGAGGAGTCGTCGGTCGAGCCGATCGTTATCGGGACCGCTGCCGCGTGCCCCGCCACATCCGGCGTCGTATCGGTGCCCGCGATCGTCTCGGGAGTGCCCGAATAGAGCTGTCCCTCAGGGCCTTTGCGCAATTCGTAGAAGCGGCGCGGTTGATCGATGAACGGTCGGGGAACTGGCCGAGTGTCCGCCATATCGGCCGGAATCCATGACATCGCACCGTCATTCGTGACGATCTGGCGCATCAGGCGCGGCTCCGCCCACGACCGAGCCGCATCGTAGAGTTGCTCATCGGTCCGCGCGGTCAGCGATCGGCTCAGCGCGGAGGTCACCGCGAAGCCCGTGGCCAGCAGCACCAGTGCGGCCAGGAAGACCAGGGCGACAACGAGTCCCACCCGCAGCGGAATGGCCGATACCCGCCGGGCCAGCGCCTCGCGCAGCCTCATGTCCGGCTCGGCTGGCGCCGCGGGATCGCCCGCCGCCGGGCCACTTCCTCCAGACTGAGCGGTTTGGTGACGTAGTCGTCGGCGCTCGGCGTCAGTCCGGTGAGCTTGTCGTCGGTCCCGCTGGTCGCCGTCGCCACCTCGAACCCCTGAAATCGCAGACTCACCGCAAGGGGTTCGACAATCATCGGCTCATCGTCGACGACGAGAACGCGCGCTTGCGGATCGACTCTGCTCATTACCCCAGCGTCGCGCGACCAGCGTTGTCGAAGCTCAGGACCAGCTGGGGGTTTCCTGTGAGCTGCCCCGGAGCTCGGTTCGGCCGCGTAGTTCGCCGAGAGTTGTGCTACTGGGGCTCGGGGTGGAGTATGCGTGCGGCCGCCTGGATCAGGGTGGCGCGACTGTCCGGATCCTCGACATGGATCGCGAAGGCCAGCTCACCCGTATTCGCCAGCAGCCAGCCCTGTCCGCCCGTGATGGTGACATATCCGGAGCCGCCGAGCATCGGACGCAGCTGGTCGAGCACCTCGGCCGGTAGCGGTGCCGATTCGATCGAAGCCTTGGCCGGGCGTCCGATTTCGATCATCGGCGGGTTGATGCGCCCGCTGGCGATGGTGGCCGCGACGATCGCCATGCCGTATGGACTGGCCTGGATCTCGGTGGCCTGACTCCCGCGCCGGACCTGCTCGGTGCCCGGTGTCGGGATCCGTGAGGTCACCTTGTCCAAGCCCGGCAGCTCGAAATCGACGCCGATACCGAGCATGCGGGCGGCCTTGGTGACCTCGTCCACGGAAACGTCCTGTGGTGCCTTCCGCGCGATTTTCGCCGCGGCCGTGCGCAGCAATTCGGTAGTGCCGCCGATCGGGGCGAGTCCGGTGAAGGCCGATCCGTTCGCGCTGACCGCGTTGTTCTCCGCGGCGGCGACAATGGCTCCGGTCGCGGAGTTGATGACGACGGCGGTCGTCGGGTTCCCGACATAGTTCACCGCGTCCTGGGCGGCGCTCTGCCAGTGTGGATCCAGCGTCGCGGACACGTCCGGACCCGGTGTGCCCGGCTGTCCGGTGAGGTAGCCGATCGGAAGGCCGTCCCGGCCGGACAGCTGAACCGCCCAGCCCGCGCACCTGTCCCGGTTGTCCTGCCACACCACACGCAATGCGTCGAGCATGGGCGACTGCACCCGGCGGTCGGCGGCGATCAGCCGTGGCTGGGCCTTGGTCACTACTCCGGGTATCGGCGCGATGTCCGGTTCCAGGACCGCGAAATCGGACTCCCGCAGATTGACCGCGGCGACCGGCTTGCCCTGCGCGGCGGCCAGTTGCTCGCGCAAGGACTGCCCGGTGATCAGTGGGGCGATCGGCTCGATGGCCTTGGCCAGGGCGTCGGTGGTGGCGATCGGATTGGTGATGCGGGCCGGATCGAGCTTGACCGCATCGATGACCTGCTCGGTCATCAAGGTCTGCCCGCGGCTGTCCTTCACGATGGGCGGCGGAGGTGCGTACGCGCGGACCAGTTGAACCGTGCGGGTGTTGTCCAGGTGCGGAATAACGATGGTGGGATCCCAGGAGATCCGCCAGCCCGTCGCCAATTTCCGCACCGTGCCCTGGGACTCATAGCTCCAGTTCCGATCCTGCCCGAACGCCCATGCGCCATGCAGGGTGAAGATCGCCTGCCCGGTATCCAAGACGATGAATTGGATCAATTGGAACTCCGGCGTCCCGGGGCTCAATCCCTCGAATATCTGCCGTAAAGACACGACGGCATTGTTGGGCTGGGAGGTCAGGTTCGCGGCATTGTCCGCTTTCCGTTCGTTCAGCAGTTCGGTGAACTCTTCGACCGCGGCCCTGGCATCGTCGGGGTACTTGGCGAACGAATAGGCACACCCGCTGATCCCCACCGCGAGCACCATCGCGGCCAGCGCACTGAGCAGGCGACCGCACCTCATCGGTGGCGGTCCGGTGTTGAGGTTGCCATCGGCCACCATCGCGAACCTCGATTCTCGAGATCAAGCGTGCGATTTCAACGGCCGGATAACGGCCACCCGGATCCGGTAACTCCCCTGGAGGTCAAGTGATTCGACACTAACGGGGTGGCCGTGGGCGTTTCAGCGCTTCGATCCGATAGCTGCCAAAAAGCTATGGAGTCGAAACGCATCGCCGTGGCGGTTCGACGTTCGCGGGCCCGGGTGATGATGCGGGCATGCCGCCAAGGGGCGGAGGATGGCAGCTCCGCCCCTCGGCTATTGCCGGACTACGACTGCGTAGGCGGGCTGAAGACGCCGAAGTCGTTGCCGGAGGTGTCCTGGATGTGGGCGAAGATCAGCCCGTCCTTGCTGGTAACCGGTGCGACCGAGACCTTTCCGCCCAGTCGTTCGGCGGCGGCGACCGTGGCCGCCACGTCCTGCACGAGCACGAAGAAGGTGGCGTGGTTGTCCGAGGCGTCGGCGGTGTGCGCGATGCCGCCGCTCGGGCTCTCGCTTGCGGGATAGCTGACGTGGTCGTAGGCGTCGACATTGGGGTCTGCGTCGAAGGTCCACCCGAACAGGTCGCCGTAGAACTTCTTCACCTCGTCGGGCTTATCGCTGCCGACCTGGAACCAGGCCACCGTGTTGAAGGGGGGAGTGCTCACTTATCGTCTCCTCGGGATCGGTGATCGTTGTCTTGCCCGACCACGATCACCCGGCTGCGCGACAACCCCCTGTCGGTGTTTCCCGCGATATGCCGCTGTTCACAGCGCGACGGTGCGCAGCTGGAGATCGTCGGGGATATCGGATCCGGTGTCGTCGAGGGCGCGCTGCGCGATCGCCAGATCGGTCATTGTCACCGCGCCGATGCGGTCCAGCCGGAAACAGCGGGACTCCTCGCGCAGCCGACACCAGGCGATGAGATACCAGCCATTGGAGCCGCTGAGGAATGCGGTCGGCTCGACCTCGCGTTCACTGTGCTCGCCGAAGCGATCCGCATAGCTGATCCGCAGCACCCGTCCCGCTTCGATCGACTGCGCGATAACCGACGGGATCGCTTGGGCGGGCGGCGCGTCCACCGGCTCCATCAGTCGAATCCGCGCGGCCAGCGCGCGGGCGGCGGCGGCATTGCGATCCGACATCACCGCAAGTATCTTGCGCAAGGCGCTCTGCCCGGCCTGCTCGAACGGCATCGCCTCACTGCGCGCCAACGCGACGGCGAGCGCGACCGCCTCGGCCGGGGTGAAGTTGAGCGGCGGCAGCGACATGCTCTTCTCCAGCGCGTAACCACCGCGCCTGCCGACATCCGCGTAGATCGGAATGCTCGCCTGTTGCAGGGCCGCGATATCGCGTTCGATCGTGCGAACGCTCACCTCGTACCGTTGCGCCAATTCACGCGCGGTCCGCACGCGCGGCGCCACCGCCCGCAACTCCTCGACGATCGCGTAGAGCCGATCCGTTCGGTTCACGCCGCCACCGTAGCGCCCACCACTGACAGCAAGATGTCGCGTTGGTGTGCGGTTGTCGCCTATTGGACACCGCCCCGACTCTTTGCGCGCCCCACCGCGCGATCGGAATTCATGGGTTGGCGGCGGTGGATCGTCATGCTGTCCGCGCCATTTCGCGCGCTCGTTCATCGCTGTCGCCGCGTATGTCGCCCCCGCCCGAGAATTACTCCGACGAGTGTCAGCAGCTGCTGAACTGTTGTCCCCACGACTCGAGTTTGCGCCCGGGGCAACACATTTGGGTATCGGTTCGGGTGATCACGGCGGCTGTCGCATATCTGGTGACCGCCTCGCGCAGTGCGGTGTGTGCGAGGGTGCCACCGGATATGCGACAGCGGCTGATGGATCGGCTATCGCCGGGAGACGAGCATGGGCTCGTGCAGGTCGAAGAATTCGACCTCGCCCATGAGTTCGCTCTCCTCTTCGAACAGCGACCGCAGATCGTCGGGGATCTCCAGCTTTTCGTGCGCGCGGGCTTCGGCTTCGGAGGTGAAGTACACGGCCTCGACATACCCGTCGTTGCCGTAGGTCGCCAGGGTGCCGCCGAGGATCTCCGGGCGCAATTGCTGGATGCGATCGGTGCCCTGCGAGAGGAGTTCGCGCATGCGGCGCTGATCGGAGGTGTGGCCCTCCATGATCTGTACGAAACCGGCCTGGTCGGAGCCGCCGCCCAGCCACTGCGTCACTTCGGGGCAGTCCATGAAGGTGACCGGACCGTCGAAGCACTGTTCGGTTTCGGCCCACCACGCACCCTGCTCCGGACGGGCGCTATTGCGTCGCGCCGCTTCCTCGGATTCGAATCGCGCCAAGGCGATGAAGGTCCCGTCGTTGCACAACCCGCTGGTCGTGCCGAGGTAGCCGGTGGCGCCCGGTTGCAATTCCTCGTTCCACCGATCCATACATCGACGTAGTCGATCGGCATCTGCGACCTTGCCTTGAATGACCTGGATGAACATCGAGTCCTCCTCGTGCGGAGGGATCACTCCGCTGTGTCGCGGGGGTGACGCGTCGTGGTCCACCGAGGGCAATGCGACCGCACGGCCCGCGAACGCGGCCACCGCACAGCTAATGGTTCGCCGCCGCGCAGCCGAACGCAAGAGCGCAGCCGGTACGCAAGCCGACCGGTGGCGGCTCAGCGCAGGGCGAGGGCGAGGAAGAAATCGACGCGGTCTTCGAGGCGGGATAGGTCTCGGCCGGTCAGCTCCTCGATGCGTTGGATTCGATAGCGCAGGGTGTTCACGTGGACGTGTAGTAGCTCAGCGCATTTGGTCCAGGAGCCGGAGACCTGGAGGAAGGTTTCCAGGGTGTGGACCAGGTCGGCGCGGTTCTCCTGGTCGTAGCTGCTGAGCGGGTCCAGCAAACGCAGGCGGAACATGCGGCGGACCTCATCGGGGACGCTGGCCAGCAGCAGCATATGGGTGGCCAGTTCATCGTGGCCGACGACGCTGGTGGGTTGGTGACGGCCTTCGGCGAGGCGGCGGGCATAGCGGGCTTCTTCGACCGCACCGCGCAGGCCTTCGCCGTCGACAATGCCGCTGACGCCGATGGATAGCCGGGCGCGGTGCAGGCCGGGGGCCAAAGAGGTTACGGCGCGATGGATTTCGGTGATGATGGCGCCGTTGGGGTCGGCGGGGATCAATGCGATGGCCTCACCGTCCACCACACCCGCGGCCGGCCTTTTGCCGTAGAGGATTTCGCGGAGCAGGACGCGTAATTCGCCGGGGCGCAAGGCATCCGCCTCGGCTCCGGCGGCCACGGCGATATAGGTCTCGGCGGGGCCGAGGCCGGTCAGCTCGAGGCGGGAAATGATTTCGGCCGGTTTGGCATCGGAGACGATGAGTTCGATGAGTTCCTGAGCCAGGCGGCCTTCGGCGCTCTGCCGGTCGTCGAGGCGGGCGCGTTCGAGCGAGACGACGGCGGCGAGTTCGCCGGTCAGCGTGCGGCGTTCTTCCGGCCAGTCCTTGCAGTCGCCCTCGAAGACCATGAACCAGTCGGCCGCGCGGGAGGTGCTGTGCTCGTCGACCGCGAACAGTGAGTAGCGGGCCTTATCGTGAACCAGCACGTGGGGCAGGCGGCGCGCGTTCAAGAAGGCGGCCGTGACCTCGACCGGCGGCGGCGAGACCGGCCCGGCGACCACGCGTCCGGTCGAGGAGACCACCCAGCACCGCATCCCCAGATCGCGTTCGATCAGCTCCAGCACCGATCCGAGGCCGGTACCCGAGACGAGCTGGCGGTGGCGGTCGAGGATCGCGGTCAGATCGGCGGCCCGCCCGGTGGACAGATTGCGGGTCAGCGTCTCGGTGACCTGGGCGAACGCGACGTCCTCGCGCACACGGAACAGCGGGATCCGGTACCGCCGACAGGCCTCGACGACATCGGGCGGCGCCCCGCCGTAGCGGGCGTCGCCCGCGGCGAGTCCGGCGACGCCGGCCCGGGCCAGCGCGCGCACAAAGGTCTCGCTGTCCTGCGGTTCGAGCCGCCATTGCAGGCCGGTCAGCACCAGCTCACCACCGGAGAGGTAGCGGCTCGGATCCAGCATGTCGGTGGTCACAACCCAGCGCACGAAACGGTCGAGCTCGTCCTCTCCGGTGACGAGCTCGAGACCGAGATCCATGGTGAGAAGTGATCTAAGTCGCACAGCGCCGAGGCTAACAGCCAATTCTGAGGCCGCCCGTAGGCACTTTGGATATTCGCACAAAACGGCCCGTGTGAACTGGCGCACACTTCAGATTTCTGGGTCCTAGCAGCGCTGATGAACGGCGGGTGTACTTACGGCATCGCAAAACAAGCTCGAAATGGGAGATCGGATGTCAGGTGAGATCGGATGGCTCAACGCGCTGCCACCGGATCAGGCCGAGGCGGAATTGCTGAGCTGCTGTGCCTCGCATGTCTGGGCGCAGCAGGTGGCGGCGCACCGGCCCTACGTGGACAGCACGAGCCTGATGGCCGCCGCCGTCGCCGGGGTGCGGGAGCTGAGCTGGCCGGATATCGAGCAGGCGCTGTCGGCGCATCCGCGCATCGGCGACCGCGCGAAGGCGGGCACGCACGAGCGCGAGGCGAAGTGGTCCGCCGGTGAGCAGTCGGGGACCGCCGGTGCCGACCGGCAGGTCCTCGCCGATATCGCCGCGGGCAACCTGGCCTATGAGCAGCGGTTCGGACATGTCTTCCTGATCCGCGCCGCCGGCCGCTCGGCCGAGCAGATCCGCGCCGAACTGCGCAGGCGCCTGGCGAATACCGCCGAGGGTGAACGCATCGCCACCCAACGCGAACTCGCCGATATCACCCGGCTGCGGATTCGAAAGCTGTTGGAGGACAAGTGAGTCTGTCCACCCATGTGCTGGACGCGGCATCCGGCCGCCCGGCCGTGGGGCTGGCGGTGCGGCTGGAAAAGGCCGACGGCACCGTGCTCGCCGAGCGTCGCACCGACGACGACGGGCGCGTCAAGGATCTGCCCGCCCCCGAAATCGGTGCGCACCGGCTGATTTTCGATACCGGTGGCCTCAGCCCGTTCTACCCGTCGGTGACCATCGACTTCCGCGTCGCCGACCCAGCCGAGCACTACCACGTGCCACTGCTGCTCAGTCCCTACTCCTACTCGACCTACCGAGGTAGCTGAACAATGTCGATCAAGCTCGGGCCGAATAGATACGGCAAAGCGGAAAACCGGGTCGTCCGGGTGACGAAAACCGGTGGCATCCACGAGATCCGGGATCTGAACGTCGGTGTGGCGTTATCCGGTGACATGGACGAGGTTCACCTGACCGGTGACAATGCGACGGTCCTGCCGACCGACACCCAGAAGAACACGGTCTTCGCCTTCGCCAAGGAGCACGGCATCACCTCGCCGGAGGCGTTCGGTCTTTTGCTGGCGCGGCATTTCGTCGACTCGCAGCCGCCCATCCACCACGCACGGGTCTCCCTGGAGGAGTACGCCTGGGAGCGCATCGTGGTGGGCCCCGGCGACAAACAGCATTCGTTCGTGCGCTCCGGCCAGGAGACCCGCACCGCACGCGTGCACTACGACGGCGAAAACGCCTGGGTGGTCTCGGGTTTGACGGGTCTGGTGGTGCTCAATTCCACCGGCTCGGAATTCCACGGCTACATCAAGGACAGCTACACCACGCTGCAGGAGGCCTACGACCGGGTGCTGGCCACCGAGGTCAATGCGGAGTGGCGTTTCGCGAGCGAACCGGGTGATTGGGACAAGGCCTACCGCGAGGTCCGCGGCGCGCTGCTCGGCGCATTCGCCGACACCTACAGCTACTCGCTGCAGCAGACCCTCTACGCCATGGGCGACCGAGTGATCAGCGCGGTCCCCGAGGTCTGCGAGGTCCGGCTGTCGCTGCCCAATAAGCACCACTTCGTGGTGGATCTGTCGGGCTTCGGACTGGAGAACGACAACGAGGTGTTCTTCGCCGCCGATCGGCCCTACGGCCTGATCGAAGGCACCGTGCTCAGCGAGGACGCGCCCGCGCCCGGACCGGCCTGGGAGTGACGATGGATTTCCTACGACCCGATACCTGGACCGAGGCGTTGGCGCTGAAGGCCGCGAATCCGGAGGCCAAGCCCATCCAGGGCGGCACCGATGTCATGGTCGAACTCAATTTCGACCACGGCCGTCCGGCGGCACTGCTCGACCTGAACCGCTGTCGCGATCTGTTCGACTATTCGACCGAGGCCAACGGCCAGATCCGGATCGGCGCTGGCGTCCCGTACGTGCGCATCATCAACCGGCTCGGCCGGCAGCTGCCCGGCCTGGCGCAGGCCTCGCGCACGGTCGGTTCGCCGCAGATCCGCAACCGCGGCACGGTCGGCGGCAATCTCGGCGGCGCGTCTCCGGCCGGGGACGCCCATCCCGCGCTACTGGCGGCCAATGCGGTGATCGAGGTGGAATCCGCCGCGCGCGGTACCCGGCTGATCCCGATCGACGACTTCTACGTGTGGGTGAAGAAGAACGCACTGGAGCCCGACGAGCTGATCCGCGCCATCTGGCTCGAGCCCGCCACGGGACCGCAGTACTTCTCCAAGGTCGGCACCCGCAATGCCATGGTGATCGCGGTCTGCGCGTTCTCGATCGCGCTGCACCCCGATACCCGCACGGTCGGCACCGGCATCGGTTCCGCCGGACCGACTCCGCTGCAGGCGGGCCCGGCCGAGGAGTTCCTGGCCGCCACCCTCGACTGGGATGACCCGTCCCCGTTGTCTTTCGAGGTCGTTCGCGAATTCGGCGAACTGGTCTCGGCCGCCGCCAAGCCGATCGATGACGTGCGCGGCACCGCGGAATACCGCAAACATGCCCTGACGGTGCTGGCCCGCCGCACCCTGTCCTGGGCGTGGACGGACTACCTGGCAGAAAGAAGGAGGGCAGCCTGATGCGTGTGACCTTCGACGTCAACGGCTCGAGAGAGAACGTCGACGATGTGTGGGAGGGCGAGAGCCTGCTGTATATGCTCCGCGAGCGGATGGGCCTGCCCGGCTCCAAGAATGCCTGCGAGCAAGGCGAATGCGGTTCGTGCACAGTCTATTTGGACGGCACCCCGGTGTGTTCCTGTCTGGTGGCCGCGGGGCAGGTGCAGGATCGCTCGGTGCGTACGGTCGAGGGGCTCGCCAAGGGGGCGAAACTCGATCCGATGCAGGAGGCGTTCGTCGAGGCCGGTGCGGTCCAGTGTGGTTTCTGCACACCGGGACTCATCGTGCAGGCGCACGACCTCATCGAACGCAATCCGAATCCGTCCGATGTGGAGATCCGCGAGGCGCTCGCCGGAAACCTCTGTCGTTGTACGGGATACGAGAAGATCCTCGACGCGGTGCGACTGGCCGCGGCACGTAAGGCGGGCAAATGAGTTCAGCATCGCGTAGCGATTCCGTGAGGGGTGGCGGTCGGGCGACGGGCGGGCATACGGGGCCTAAGACTGTCATCGAGAACGCGTACATCGCGCCGGTCGTCGGGGAGGAGATCGCGTCCGGATACGTCGTCATCGCCAATGGCCGTATCGAATCCCTCGGCGCTGGTCCCGCGCCGATCGTGCCGGATGCCGAAAGGATCGACGGCACAGGCTGTTTGGTTACCCCCGGTCTGGTCAACACCCACCACCACCTGTACCAGTGGGCGAGTCAGGGCCTGTTCCAGGACTCGACCCTGTTCGAATGGCTGACCGGTCTCTACCGCACTTGGGCGCGCATGGACGCCGACGTCGTTTACGGCGCGGCTTCCGCTGGTCTGGGTTGGCTGGCGCTGACCGGCTGCACCACCAGCAGCGATCACCACTACATCTTCCCGAAGGGTCGCGGCGACCTGTTCGAGGCCGAGGTGCGCGCGGCCAGCGAGATCGGTCTGCGCTTCCACCCGTGCCGCGGTTCGATGGATCGTGGGCAGAAGGACGGCGGTCTGCCGCCGGACGAGGTGGTGGAGAGTCGCGACGAAATCCTCGCCCACACTGCCGAAGTCATCGACAAGTACCACGATCCGTCGTTCGATTCGATGCTGCGCGTCGCGGTCGCGCCCTGTTCGCCGTTCTCGGTGAGTGAGGGTCTGATGGTCGATTCCGCCACCCTCGCGCGCGCCAAAGGTGTTCGGCTGCACACCCATCTCGCCGAGACGCTCGACGAGGAAGAGCACTGCATCGAGCAGATGGGCTGCACCCCGGTCGAATATATGGAAAAGCTCGGCTGGCTCGGTGAGGACGTCTGGTTCGCCCACGCCGTGCACCTGCACGATGCCGATATCAGTCGCTTCGCCGAAACCGGCAGCGGTTCCGCGCACTGCCCGAGCTCCAATGCCCGACTCGGTGCGGGTATCGCCCGGGTCAGCGATCTGGTGGCCGCCGGTGCACCGGTGGGACTCGGCGTCGATGGCGCGGCCTCGAGCGAACTCACCTCGATGGCCGGAGAAATGCGTCAGGCCATGCTGTTCCAGCGCGCGGTCAATGGGCCGACCGCCTTCACCGCACGCCAGGCACTCGAGATCGGCACCCTCGGCGGCGCTCGTAACCTGGGCCGCCACAACGAGATCGGCAGTATCGAACCCGGCAAGCTCGCCGATCTGGCCGTCTGGCGGGTCGATGGTTTCCGTTCGGCGATCGAAGATCCGGTCTGCTCCTTGGTTTTCGGACCGACACCGCCGCTGGCCCGGCTGCTCGTCGGCGGACGCACCGTCGTGGAGAACGACGAATTGCGCACCGTCGCACCGGATGTGGTCGGCCGGGCCGGAGTCGCGGCCCGCAAACGGCTGATGCGACAGGAGGCATGATGACCATCCCACGGACCACCCGCTTCCCAGGCCAGGTCGTCGCGCCGGGCAAGGGCGGCATCGGCGAGAGCCCGCTGCGTCCCGACGGCACGCTGAAGGTCAGAGGCGAGTTCGCCTATTCCTCCGATCTGTGGATCGACGGCATGCTGTGGGGCGCGACCCTGCGCAGCCCGCATCCGCGCGCGATTATCCGCAGTATCGATATCGCGCCCGCACTGGCGATGACCGGTGTGCACGCCGTGCTCACCCATGAGGATGTGCCCGGTCGCAAGGTGTACGGCCTCGACCACACCTGGGATCAGCCGGTCCTGGCCATCGGCGAGGTGCGCCACCACGGTGAACCCATCGCCCTGGTCGCCGCCGACCACCCCGAGATCGCCCGGCGCGCACTGGCCGCCATCGACATCGATTGGGAGGTACTGGAACCCATTACCGATCCGATGGCGGTGATCTCGGCTCCGAAGCGGCTCGCGGTGCAGGAGCGCGGCGGTATCGCCCGCCACCAGCCGGTGCGCGTCGGCGATATCACCGTGGGCCGCGCACTGGCCACCGTAGTGGTCGCCGAGGAATTCGAGGTCGGCATTCAGGACCAGGCCTTCCTCGGCCCCGAATCCGGCCTGGTGATTCCGGCCGAGGACGGCGGGCTCGACTTCTACGTCGCCACCCAGTGGATGCACAATGATCTGTCCCAGATCGGTCCGTGCCTCGGCCTGGCCGACGACCAGATCCGCATGACCATGGCCGGTGTCGGCGGAGCCTTCGGTGGCCGTGAGGACCTGTCCATGCAGATCCACGCGGGCATGCTGGCCATGCGCACGGGCAAGCCCGTCAAGATGGTGTACAACCGCGAGGAGTCGTTCTTCGGGCACGTGCACCGGCACCCGGCGAAGATGCTCTACGAATACGGTGCCAATGCCGCCGGAAAGCTCACCTACGCAAAGGTTGTCATCGTCCTCGACGGTGGCGCGTACACCTCGGCGACGCTGAACGTCACCGGTAACGCATCCTCGCTCGCGGTCGGCCCGTACGAGATCCCGCATATCGAGATCGACGCCTATGGTGTCTACACCAACAATCCGCCGTGTGGTGCGATGCGTGGATTCGGTGCGGTCCAAGCATGTTTCGCACACGAGTCGATGATGGACAAGGTCGCCGAGGCATTGGATCTCGATCCGGTGCGCGTGCGCCAGATCAATGCCGTGTCCCAGGGGTCGAAGTTGGCGACCGGTCAGGTGCTGCATGCGCCGACGCCGATGGCGCAGATGCTGGAGCAACTGCGGAATATGCCGATGCCCGCGGATCTGGATGCTTCGGATATCCGGAATCTGCCCGGTGGTGCGTCGCAGACGACGCATGGTGAGGGTGTGGTGCGTGGCGTCGGCTATGGCGTCGGCATCAAGAACATCTGCTTCTCCGAGGGTTTCGACGACTATTCGACGGCGCGGGTGCGGCTGGAAGTCATTGCCGGAGAACCGGTTGCGCTCGTACACACCGCCGCCGCGGAGGTCGGTCAGGGCTTGGTCACCGTGGAGGCGCAGATCGCGCGCACCGAGCTCGGGATCGAGCGGGTGACCATTCATCCCGCCGATACCGCGGTCGGCGACTCGGGTTCGTCGTCGGCATCGCGGCAGACATATATGACCGGTGGTGCGGTGAAGGCCGCGTGCGAGGCGGTGCGGCAGCGCGTCCTCGCCCTCGCCCAGGCCCGCTTCGGCCCGCATCTCGGGCTGCGGCTGATCGGCGGCAAGGTCGTCGCGCCGACAGGGGAGGTGCTCGCGGCGATCGTCGATGTCCTGGATGAGGGGGCTATCGAAGAGACCCGCGAGTACCACCACCGCCCGACCACCGGTGTGGATCCCGTTACGGGACAGGGCAATAGCCACACCCAGCTGGCGCTGTGCGTACACCGCGCCGTGGTGGATGTGGACACAGACCTCGGCCTGGTGAAGGTCGTCTCCCTGGACGCGGTCCAGGACGTGGGCAAGATCATGAACCGCCTGTCGCTGGAGGGCCAGATCCACGGCGGCTCCGTCCAGGGGCTCGGCCTGGCGGTCATGGAGGAAATTCAGGTCGAAGACGGCAAGGTGCGTAACCCGTCCTTCACCGACTACCTGATCCCGACGATTCTCGATACGCCGTCACAGCGGCTGGAGATTCTCGAAAATGCCGATCCGCACGCCCCCTACGGGCTGCGCGGCGCCGGAGAGCCGCCCACGCTCTCCTCTACCCCCGCGATTGCCGCCGCGATCCGTGACGCGTGCCGATCGCGGGGTGGAAACGTGCACATCAACCGAGTGCCGGTGCGACCGGAAGACATCATCCGGAGCAGTTGATCAACAGGGGCAGCCAGGACCAACCACACGTTGGGCCGGACAGACCCCACAACAGCAGTACCCGAACCGTGCGGTCTGGATGAAAAGTCCCGACCGTAGGTCGGCTACGCCCCGAGGAGGGCACGCCAATGACCCAGATACAGACCAAGCCCAGCACACCAGAGCCGGTAGCAGGAAGGTCTGCGCTCGACCGGTTCTTCCGGCTGAGCGAACGCCGAACCACCGTTTCCCGCGAAATCCGTGGCGGCCTGACCACTTTCGTCGCCATGGCCTACGTCATCCTCTTGGTGCCGCTGATTCTCGGCGGTGTCGCGGATGTCGACGGTGACAAGCTGAGCATCGCTCAACTCACCACGGCCACCGCGTTTTCCGCAGGACTGAGCACCATACTGATGGGTGTCGCGGGCAATGTGCCCCTGGCGCTCGCCGCGGGCCTCGGCGTGGTTCCGGTGGTCGCCTTCCAGGCCGCACCACATATGACCTGGCCGCAGACCATGGGTTTGGTCGTATTGATGGGCGTGATCATCGTGATCCTGGCCGCGACCGGGCTGCGGACCATGATCATCAACGCCATTCCGCTCGGTCTCAAGAACGCCATCGGCGTCGGGATCGGCATGTTCATCGCCATGATCGGCTTGGTCTCGGCCGGGGTGGTCGGACATGGCGCGCAGACCGGTCCGCCGGTCACCCTCGGGGCCGGTGGTCATCTATCCGGTTGGCCCGTAGTGGTTTTCGCGGTCGGCCTGCTGGTCATGCTGGCGCTGTTCATCCGCAAGGTGCCCGGTGCGATTCTGATCAGCATCGCCATCGCGACGGTGCTCGCCATCATTGTCAACGCGGCGGCCGAGATCGACCCGCAGACCTGGGGTCCGGTGGTGCCGGAGAAGCCGAAGGGTTTATTCGCCGCACCCGATTTCGGACTGGCACTGCATATCGACCTGTTCGGCGGATTCGCCGAAGCGGGCGGGCTGGTCGCTGGGGTCGTGCTGTTCACCCTGGTGCTGACCGGGTTCTTCGACGCCATGGGCACGGTTTTCGGCGTCTGCGACGAGGCCGGGCTGCTCGATGAGAAGGGCACCATGCCCGGCATCGGCAAGGTCCTGACCATCGACGGTGTCGCGCAGATCATCGGCGGTGTCAGCGGCGGCGCGGGCAATACCGTGTACGTCGAATCCGCGACGGGTGTCGGTGAGGGCGCCCGTACCGGTCTGACCAGCCTGGTGACCGGTGGATTGTTCTGTCTCGCGGTATTTTTCACCCCGCTCGCGGCGGTGGTGCCGATCCAGGCCGCGGCGCCGGCGCTGGTGATCGTCGGTGCGCTGATGATGACCCAGGCCCGCAAGATCGACTGGAACGATCTGGAGGTGGCGGTACCCGCCTTCCTGACGATCGTGCTCATGCCGTTCACCTACTCGATCACCAACGGTGTCGGCGCCGGCCTCATCGCCTATGTGGTGATCAAAATGGCGCGCGGCAAATTCCGTGAAATCCATTGGCTGATCGGGGTGGTGAGCCTCGTCTTCGCCGGTTACTTCGGCATCTCGGCCATCGAACTACTCCTGGGCGGATAGCACCATGCGCGACCTCACGGCAGAACTTCGGAAATGGCATGCGGCGGATAAGGATTACGCCGTCGCCACCGTCATCGGCGTCACCGGCAGTGCCCCGCGGCCGCCCGGTGCGGCACTGGCGGTCGACGCCGACGGCATTGTCATCGGAAGCATCTCCGGTGGCTGTGTCGAAGGCGCGGTGTACGAGCTCTGCCGTGAGGTCCTGCGCACCGGGCAGCCGGTGCGCGAAACCTTCGGATACAGCGATGATGACGCCTTCGCCGTCGGATTGACCTGCGGCGGTGAACTCGAGGTCTTCGTCCAGCCGATCACCGCGGTCGAGCGGGTCGCCATCGAGGCGATTCTGCGCACCGATGAGCCGGTCGCACTGGTACGGAACCTGAAAACCGGCGCGGCCATGGCGATCGGCTCCTGGTGGACCGTCGGCGCCGCCTTCGACGGGCCGGTCGTGGTCGAGGCCAGGGCGATGCTCGATATCGGCGCCACCGGTAAGCGTGAGATCGGCTGTGGTGCAGATGAAGTCACGGTCTTCGTGGAATCCTACGTACCGCCGCCGCGCATGATCGTCTTCGGCGCCATAGATTTCGCGGCCGCCGTCACTCGGATCGGACGCTTTCTCGGATATCACGTCACCGTCTGCGACGCCCGTCCGGTCTTCGCCACCCATGCGCGTTTTCCGGACGCCGACGAGATCGTCGTGCAGTGGCCGGACCGCTATCTCGCACGCACACAGGTCGATTCGCGCACCGTGCTGTGTGTGCTCACCCATGACGCCAAATTCGATATCCCGCTGCTCGAGGTGGCGCTGCGACTGCCGGTGGCCTATGTGGGTGCTATGGGTTCCCGTCGCACCCACGAGGACCGCATGGCTCGGCTGCGCGCCGCCGGTATGACGGAATCCGAACTGGCCCAATTGCATTCACCCATCGGTCTGGATCTGGGCGCGCGCACCGCGGAGGAGACGGCGGTATCCGTCGCCGCCGAGATCGTCGCGATCCGCCGTGGTGGTTCGGCCCAACCGCTCACCGCCACCGGCGGACCGATCCACCGGGACCTGCTCCCGGTCTGGTGAACCGCGCACCCCGCCGTGCATCCGTACATCCGGTACGCGGGGTGCGCGGTTTCGGCGCCGAGTCCGCGGCTGGAGCATCCTACGAAATCGGCTCAGGGATATTCGATCGGCTTCGTGCTCATTACCGCTGTTCCGACAGTGCGGTCGGCCAACATAATTGACGAAATTGCGAACAAAGGAACCGCTGAATGCCGTTGATATTTCTGAATGGTTCCGCCATGCGTGGCGGACCGCTCAATCATCTGCTGGACGGTGCGCCTTTCGCGGGGGAAGCGAAAACCGCACCGCGCTATCGTTTCTATTCGGTCGGCAACCGATTCCCGGGTCTGGATCCCGCCGCCGATGGCGGCGACTCGATCTCCGGCGAACTCTTCGACGTCCCGATGGAGGTGCTGCGGCAGCGGCTGCTACCAGCCGAACCGCCCGAACTCGAACTCGGCGCGATCGAACTCGACGACGGCCGTTCGGTCCTGTCGATGGTGCTGCGCCGCCCGCCCACCTCATATCCGGAGCTGATCGACATCACCGCCATCGGCAGCTGGCGGAAATACCGTGAAGGAGCTGAATGACCAAGCAGGCCGGGGGCCCAGCGTTCCCGAAATTCGACGTCAATTGTTCGATCCTGTTCACCGATCTCCCGTTGCTCGAACGACCCGCCGCGGCAAAACAAGCCGGATTCGACGCGGTCGAATTCTGGTGGCCGTTCGGGGAGGATCCGACGCCGGGCGATAAGCAGATCGACGCATTCGTCGGCGCGATCCGCGATGCCGGCGTGGAATTGGTCGGGCTGAACTTCATCGATCTGATTCCGGCGGGCGGACGCGGTCTGGTCTCCATTCCGAGCGAGGTCACCAGGTTCCGCGACAATATCGATGTCGCCGTCGGCATCGCCGAGGAGACCGGCTGCCGTGCGCTCAACGCCCTGTACGGCAACCGGGTCGAGGGCGAGAGCCCGGAGAAGCAGGACGAGCTCGCACTGGAGAACCTGCGTCTGGCCGCGCAGGCGGCGGATGCCATCGGTGCCACCGTACTGCTGGAGGCGCTGAATTCCTTTGAGTCGCCGAACTATCCGATCGTCAGCGCCGCGCACGCCGTCCAGATCATCGAGCAGACCGGCGCGCCCAACGTGCGCTTCCTCTGCGACCTCTACCACCTCGCGCGGATGGATGAGGGGCTGCACGCGGTGATCCGCACGCACGCACCGCATATCGGCCACGTGCAGATCGCCGACGATCCGGGCCGCGGCCGGCCCGGCACCGGTGAACTCGACTTCGCCGGGCTGTTCGAAACCCTCGCCGACAGCGGCTACGACGGCTGGATCGGCCTCGAATACAAAGACCCCGAACTGAATTGGGAGTGGATCAAATGACTGCAGCAACGCGTAGCGATTCCGTGCGGGGCGGCGACCGGGCGACGGGTGGGCGCAAGATCGGTTTTATCGGCCTGGGAATCATGGGCAGCCCGATGGCGGGCCACCTGGTCAAGGCCGGACACGAGGTGACCGGCTACGATATCGGCCCCACCGGTCTGGAGAAGCTGAAGGCGGCGGGTGGTTCGACCGCCTCCGGTGTCGCGGAAGCGGTGCGGGACTGCGACATCGTCATCACGATGCTGCCCCAGGACGAGCACGTCGAGGCGGTCTTCGCCGATGTCCTGGTGCACGCCGCACCCGGCACGCTCTACATCGACTTCTCCACCATCACGCCGAAGACCGCGCGCTGGACCGCGGAGCAGGGCGCCAAGAAGAGCCTGCGCGTGCTCGACGCCCCGGTCTCCGGCGGTGAGCCCGGCGCGATCAATGCCGCGCTGTCGATCATGGTCGGCGGTGCCGAGGCCGACTTCGTCGCGGCCACTCCGATTTTCGAGGCGGTCGGCAAGACCTTCGCGCTGGTCGGCCCGAATGGCGCCGGTCAGGTGGTCAAGGCCGCCAACCAGCTCGTCGTCGGCGGCACCTACGCGCTGGTGGCCGAGGCGATCCTGCTGATGGAGAACCTGGGCGCCGATGCGGAGAAGGGGCTGGATGTGCTGGCGGGCGGACTCGCGGGCAGCAAGATCCTCGAACTCAAGCGCGCGTCCATGCTGAAGCGGGACTTCAAGCCCGGCTTCCGTATCGACCTGCACCACAAGGATATGGGCATCATCCTGCAGGCCGCCCGCGACGCCGAGGTGTCGATCCCGATGGGCGCGCTCACCGCACAGCTGATCGCCGCCGCCCGCGCCATGGGCCACGGTTCGCTGGACCACTCCGGTCTGCTGAAGGTCACCGAGGCGCTGTCGGGGCAGAGCGGGGAGAACTGACCATGGCACGCATGCGCACCGTGGACGCCGCGGTTCTGATTCTCGAAAAGGAAGGTGCGACACAGGCATTCGGTCTGCCCGGTGCCGCGATCAACCCCTTCTACAGCGCCATGCGCGCGCACGGCGGTATCAAGCATGTGCTGGCCCGCCACGTCGAGGCGGCCTCGCATATGGCCGAGGGCTACACCCGCGCCGCGCCCGGCAATATCGGTGTCTGCATCGGGACCTCGGGTCCGGCGGGCACCGATATGATCACCGGCCTGTATTCGGCGAGTGCGGACTCCATTCCGATTCTGTGCATCACCGGTCAGGCGCCGGTGGCCAAACTGCACAAGGAGGATTTCCAGGCCGTCGATATCGCCTCGATCGCCGCGCCGGTCAGCAAGTGGGCGGTCACGGTGCTCGAGCCCGCGCAGGTGCCGGGCACCTTCCAGAAGGCGTTCCGGTTGATGCGCGAGGGACGTCCCGGCCCGGTGCTGATCGATCTGCCGGTCGATGTGCAGCTCGCCGAAATCGAATTCGATATCCAGACTTACGAGCCGCTGCAGGTGCACCGTCCGGCCGCGACGCGGGCACAGGCGGTCAAGGCCATCGAGATGTTGAACGCGGCGCAGCGCCCGCTCATCGTCGCGGGCGGCGGCATCGTGAATGCCGACGCCGCGGCATTGCTGGTCGAATTCGCCGAACTGACCGGTGTTCCGGTGGTGCCGACCCTGATGGGCTGGGGCACGATTCCCGATGACCACGCACTGCACGCCGGCATGGTCGGTCTGCAGACCTCGCACCGGTACGGCAATGCCACCCTGCTGGAATCCGATTTCGTCCTCGGCATCGGAAACCGTTGGGCCAACCGGCACACCGGTGGTGTGGACACCTACACCAAAGACCGCACCTTCGTACACGTCGATATCGAGCCGACCCAGATCGGGCGCGTCTTCGCACCGGATTTCGGCATCACCTCCGATGCGGGCGCCGCGCTGCGGATCTTCATCGAGGTCGCGCGGGAACTCGATGCCGCCGGGCGGCTGCCCGATCGCGGTGTGTGGGCCGAGCAGTGCCGCAACCGGAAACACGTGGGGCTGCGCAAGACACACTTCGACGATATGCCGATCAAACCGCAGCGGGTGTACGAGGAGATGAACAAGGCGTTCGGACCCGATGTGCGCTACGTTAGCACCATCGGCCTCTCGCAGATCCAGGCGGCGCAGCTGCTGCACGTCTACCGCCCGCGGCATTGGATCAACGCGGGCCAAGCCGGGCCGCTCGGCTGGACCGTGCCAGCGGCCATCGGTGTCGCCACCGCTGATCCCGAATCCACCGTGGTGGCGCTGTCGGGTGACTACGACTTCCAGTTCCTGATCGAGGAATTGGCGGTCGGCGCGCAGTTCAATATCCCGTACATCCATGTCGTGGTGAACAACTCGTACCTGGGCCTGATCCGTCAGGCACAGCGGGCCTTCGATATGGACTACTACGTGCAGCTGGCCTTCGACAATATCAACAGCCCGGAGCTGGCCGGCTACGGCGTCGATCATGTCAAGGTGGCGGAAGGATTGGGCTGCAAGGCGATTCGGGTATTCGATCCGGCCTGGATCGGTTCCGCGCTGGATGAGGCGAAAAAGCTCGTCGCCGAATTCCGGGTGCCGGTGGTCGTCGAGGTCATTCTCGAACGCGTCACGAATGTGTCGATGGGACTCGAGATCGACAATATCGTCGAATTCGAGGAACTGGCCCGCTCCGCCGCCGACGTGCCCACCGCGACCGCACAGCTGGACTGAGCGCCCCATGACTCGAGTCCTGATCGCATCCGACAAATTCAAGGGATCATTGACCGCCGCGCAGGTCGGTGCCGCGGTCCGCACCGGCATCCACCGCATCCGACCCGATGCCGAGGTGTCGGTGGTGCCGATCGCGGACGGCGGGGACGGCACCGTCGCCGCCGCCTTGGCCGCCGGATACGAGGCGGTGCTGGTGACCGCGCCCGGACCCACCGGCGAACCGGTGTGCACGGCCTATGCTCGCCGCGACGATATCGCTGTCGTGGAGTTGGCGGATGTATCCGGGCTCGTGCGACTGCCGGGCGGTGAGTTCGCGCCGATGACCGCGACCAGCCGGGGCACCGGCGCGGTCATCGCCGCGGCGATCGAGGCCGGATGCCGCCATGTGGTGCTCGGCATCGGCGGGAGTGCGGGCACCGATGGCGGCGCCGGACTGCTGCGGGCGCTCGGTGCGCGGCTGCTCGATGCCGACGGGGCCGAAATCGGTGACGGTGGTGCGGCATTGGCGCGGCTGCACACGATCGACCTTGCGAAGGTGCGGGAACGGCTGGTCGGGGTCGAAATCACCGTCGCCTGCGATGTCGACAATCCGCTCACCGGTCCGCGCGGTGCGGCCGCGGTCTACGGTCCGCAAAAGGGCGCCGATGGTGCCCAAGTGGCGGCGCTGGATGCGGCGCTCACGCGGTGGGCCGACTGTGTCGCGGCCGTGACCGGCACCGATCTGCGTGATCGTGCGGGTGCCGGTGCGGCGGGCGGGGTCGGGTTCGCCGCCGTCACCGTGCTCGGTGCTCGGCTGCGTCCCGGGATCGAATTGGTGCTGGAGCTGGTCGGTTTCGGCGAACGGGTGGCCGGTGCGGATCTGGTGGTGACCGGGGAGGGCATGCTCGACGAGCAGACCCTGTACGGCAAGGCACCGGCTGGTGTCGCTACCGCCGCGCGGTTCTCGGGTGTGCCGGTAGTCGCCGTCTGTGGCCGGAATGTACTGCCCACCAAGCGATTGCGTGCAGCAGGATTCTCCGCCGCATACGCACTTGCCGATATCGAACCGGATATCGCGCGCTGCTTCGCGGAAGGTGAACTGCTGCTCGAGCGGCTGGGTATGCGGATTGCCGCCGAACATCTGCCGCCGGATCCGACGACCGGGCAGCCATCTGCCGGGCACCGGTCGCCGGACCACATGTCTACAGACCATGCCGCCGCGCCGCGGCCCGAGGCGTCCACTGCGCAGCGCACGGTGGCGGACCTGGCCGATGACATTGTCGCGGCCGCCTCCCACAACGGCGGTGGCGCGAGGACATTCGACGGGAGATTCCGATGACCAACGACAGAGTCGCGTGATGCGGAAAAACTCTGAGATCAAGACGATTTCACCGATCCCCGCCCACCTGGACCTGGTGATCCGCGCGGAGCGGATCATCGGGACGGCGGGGCAGACCAGCGGCTCGGTCGGCGTGCGCGACGGCCGGATCGTGGCGATCGAGCCGCTGGACTGCGCCCTGGCCGCCAAATCGGTGGTCGAACTGGCCGCGGACGAGGTGCTGCTGCCCGGTGTCGTGGATGCGCATGTGCACGTCAACGATCCGGGGCGCACCGAATGGGAGGGCTTCCCGAGCGCGACCAAGGCCGCCGCCGCCGGTGGTGTCACCACCATTATCGATATGCCGCTCAACAGCATTCCGCCGACCTGCGATCTCGCCGCACTCGAGGTGAAGCGCAAGACCGCGCGGGATCGGGTGTACGTCGATGTCGGGTTCTGGGGCGGGGCGATCCCGGGGAATGTGGCGGAGCTGCGACCACTGCAGGATGCCGGTGTATTCGGCTTCAAATGCTTTCTGCTGCACTCCGGCGTCGACGAATTCCCGGCACTGGACGCCACCGGGCTGGAGCTGGCGATGCGCGAGATCCGATCGTTCGACGGACTGCTCATCGTGCACGCCGAGGACGCGCACGCGATCGAGCGTGCACCGATTCCGCAGGGGGACAAGTACTCCGGATTCCTGCGTTCGCGTCCACGCGGTGCGGAGAATCTGGCCGTCGCCCAGGTGATCGAACTGGCCCGCTGGACCGGCTGCCGCGTGCACATTCTGCACGTATCGAGTTCGGACGCGCTGCCGATGATCGCCTCGGCCCGCCGCGATGGCGTCCGGATCACCGCCGAAACCTGTCCGCATTACCTGTCCTTCGCCGCCGAGGAGATCCCGGACGGAGCAACACAATTCAAATGCTGCCCACCGATCCGCGAGAGCGGCAATCGCGAGCTGCTCTGGGCAGGGTTGGGCGATGGCACCATCGACATGGTCGTCTCGGACCACTCGCCATCGACCGCGGACCTGAAATGCTTCGACACCGGTGACTTCGCCCGCGCGTGGGGCGGGATCTCCTCACTGCAGCTGGGACTTTCGGCGGTGTGGACCGAGGCGCGACTGCGCGGGTTCACCCTGGTCGATCTCGCCCGCTGGATGAGCCGAGCACCCGCCCGATACGCCGGTCTGCGCCGCAAGGGCGCCATCGAGGTCGGCTACGACGCGGACTTCTGTGTCTTCGCACCCGATGACGCCTTCGTTGTCGACGCACACCGCCTGCACCACAAGAACGCCGTCACGCCGTACGCGGCCCGCCCGCTGGCGGGTGCGGTGCGCGGTACCTGGTTGCGCGGCAACCGAATCGATATCGACGACGAGCCGCAGGGGCGGCTCCTGGCCCGAGGAGAAATATGACCGATCCAACCGCCCCCGCCTTCACCCGACTGCCCGATCTCGCCTCCCGCGCGCTCGCGGGCAGTGTGGTCTACGCCAACGACGAATTGTTCGCCGAGCGGGAGAACCTGATCCGGCCCGGCCGTGCGGTATTCAGCACCGAGGACTTCGGCCACAAGGGCAAGACCTATGACGGCTGGGAGACCCGCCGTCGGCGCGAGACCGGCAACGACTATGCGCTGATTCGGCTCGGTGTGCCCGGCCGGGTGCACGGTGTCGTCATCGATACCGCGTGGTTCATCGGCAATTATCCGCCCTTCGCCTCGGTCGAGGCGACGAGTGTGCAGGGCCAGCCGTCCCCGGCCGAACTGCGGCAGGCCGACTGGGTGAGCTTGGTCGCGAAGTCCGAAATCGAGGGCAATACCGATAACTTCTTCGAAGTGACCGACGAGCGTCGCTTCACCCACGTGCGGCTCTCGATCTATCCGGACGGCGGCGTCGCCCGCTTCCGTGTGCACGGCACCGCGCTGCCCGATCCCCGTTTCCTCAGTGGCACAGTTGATCTCGCCGCGCTCGAGCACGGCGGCCAGGTCGTCGACTGCTCGAATATGTTCTTCTCCGCGCCGACCAATATCCTGTTGCCCGGCCGATCACGGCAGATGGACGAGGGCTGGGAGGGCGCGCGCCGACGCGACTCCGGCAACGATCACGTCACCGTGCGACTCGGCGCGCGAGGGGCGGTGCGGCGCGTAGAGATCGATACCTCGAATTACGTTGGCAATGCCCCGGGTTGGGCGGTGCTGCGCGGTGCGGACGCCGCATCCGGTGCGGATCTCGACGATCCGTCGAGCTGGACCGAATTGCTGCCGCGGACCCGGCTGCAGCCCGACGCCCGCCACTTCTTCCGGATCGGTGCGGGCGAGCCGGTCACCCATGTGCGGCTCGATGTCTACCCCGACGGCGGCGTGGCCCGACTCCGAGTCCACGGTGAGGTCGATCCGGCCACTGTGGTCGCCGATACCGTCGCCTGGCTCGACGCCCTCCCGGAACCGCACGCACTTCAGGTGCTCACCACCGATGCCGGGCTGTCCCACGACGATGCGAGGAAACTGCTCGCACAACGCCCCTTTGCGAGTCCCGACGCAGTTCCGTCGTCCGTGATCGACACGCTCCTCGCACCGTAGTCGCGACCGAGAGTGGCCGCATCGCCCATATTCCTGAGCCGAATCCCGCGAGATCGGCGCAGGAATGGGCGCTGAGCCCGCGTACCCCGGGCCAAGGCGTGGTCGGAAAACCGCTGGCGATCGGGTCCGACCTGTTCTAGCGTTCGGCGCATGGTGCGCGATGACGGGTCGGCTGATCGGCAAGCCATTGTCGCGGCGGCCGTGACGGTGGTGCTGTGGGCTTCGGCCTTCGTCTTCATTCGCGCTGCGGGACACGATTTCTCGCCGGGCGCGCTGGCGCTGGGCCGGTTGCTCGCGGCCTCGGTCACGCTCGTCGCGGTGCTGGTCATCAGACGGGAGGGCGTGCCGGTTCGGGCCGCGTGGCCGGGCATCATCGTCTCCGGGGTGCTCTGGTTCGGCGTCTATATGGTGGCGTTGAACTGGGGCGAGCGCAATGTCGATGCCGGGACCGCGGCGATGGTGGTCGGCATCGGACCGGTATTGATCGCGGTGCTCGGCGGTCTGGTGTTGCGGGAGGGGTTTCCGGCCCGGCTGATGGCGGGTCTGGCGGTATCGTTCGCGGGCACGATCGTGGTCGGACTCTCGACCTCCGACGGCGGTGGCGCCGCGGTGCTCGGTGTCGTGCTGTGTCTGATCGCCGCGATCGTCTGGGCCGCATCGACCATCGCGCAGAAACCCGCGCTGGCCAGCGCATCCGCCCTGCAGGTGACCGCCTTCGGCGCCGTTATCGGAACGGTCGCGTGTCTGCCGTTCTCCTGGCAGCTGATCACCGAGGCCGCCGCAGCACCACTGTCATCGACGCTGAGTCTGGTGTACCTGGGCGTCTTCCCGACGGCATTGGCGTTCACCACTTGGGCCTACGCCCTTGCACGCACTACCGCCGGAAAAATGGGCGTCACCACCTATGTCGTTCCCGCACTCGTTGTTGTGATGTCGTGGATCGCGCTCGACGAAGTACCTGGCCCGGTGACCATCGTCGGTGGTGTCCTGTGCCTGGCCGGTGTGGCGACTACCCGGTCCCGCCCACGCGTCCCCGCACCGGTCGATCCCGAGGCGGCCGAAACTACCGCGTGATCGCAGCCGATGGCCCGAGCGCACGAATGATCTCTGCCCGCTGCTCGGTCCTCCCGAGCGCGTATCGGAAGGTCAGATAGCTGACACCGGTCAGCGTCATCGGTCGGACCGCCCTTGGCGGCCGCGTAAAGCGTGTTCGGTCACGTGGGCGGTGGTCGCGGGGCAGAATCGACAGTCGTGGACACTTCTGATCCCACCGTTGACCTGATGGACCGTGCAGTGACGCAGATGGGCGAGGTCATCGCGGCGATTCGCCCGGAGCAGGCGACACTGCCGACGCCCTGTACGGATTGGGATGTGCGGGCGCTCGTGCGTCACGTCATCGGGCAGGACCTGCCGAATTTCCTGGTCTCCGTGCGCGGCGAGATGGCCGATTGGACGGCCCCGCCCGAGGAACTCGGACCGGACTGGGCGGCGCAGTTCCAAACTGCGGCCGCACCGGTGCTCGATACCTGGCGCTGCGCCGATCTGGACCGCCCGGTCTCGGGACCCGGCGGCCGGGAAGCCCCGCTGCGCAGTCGAGCCGACCAGCAGCTGACCGAATTGGCCATGCATGCCTGGGATCTGGCCCGCGCGACCGGCCAGGACCGGGAACTGGATCCGCACATCGCCGAACACGGCCTGGCCTGGTCGCATACCGTGCTGCGCCCCGAATTCCGCGGTCCCGATAAGGCCTTCGGCCACGAGGTGCCCGTCCCCGCGGACGCGCCCGCCTACGAACGGCTCGCCGGTTGGTTCGGCCGCGATCCCAAGTGGAAGTCGCCCGGCGCGGCCGGTTGAGCGCCGCGACCGGTGCATACCCGCGCGGGGCTATCGGGCCAGCACAACCGGCAGCTCGAACGGGCCACGGTGCCGAAATCCGGAGCGCCACTGGATACTCTGCGCATCGCGTGCGAGGGTCGCGGTGGCGCGGGTGATGAACAGCCGATCGAGTACGGCTGAGGTGATGGTGCGAACCAAGGCGGTGCCGAGGCAGGCGTGCACGCCGTGGCCGAGGCCCAGGTGGGGGTTGTCGGCCCGGGCGAGGTCGAGTTCGGCGGGGTCGTCGAAGATCTCGGGGTCGTGATTGGCCGAGGCCATGCAGAGCAGCACGGTCTGACCGGGACCGATGGTGTGGCCCGCGATATCGAGGTCGGTGGTCGCGAATCGGGGACCCGACACCACCTGCGGTGACAGATAGCGCAGCAGTTCCTCCACTGCGGTGCGGGTATCGGACGCACCGCGCAGCACATCCACCTGGTCGGGATGGGTGAGTAGGGCCAGCGCGGATCCCGCGACCAGATCGACCAGCACTTCGTACCAGACGAACAGCAAATAGAAGATCATCCCGGCGAGTTCGTACGCACTGGGCGAACCGGTTTCGTCGCTCGACGCGACGAGTCGCCCGAGTACGTTGTCGCCCTTCGTCTTTCGTGCCCGATCGATGGTCGCCAGGACGATATCGCGCATGGTGGTCAGTGTGTCGCGGGCACGCGGTGGCGTGGCACTGGGCAGCAATGTCGAATTCGCCCAGCGGAGTAGGGCGTCGCGTTCCGGCGCGGCCAGCCCCAAGAGCTCGCCGAGCACGGCCGCGGGCAGCGGCACCGCGAACCGTTCGACGAGGTCGATCTCCACACCGGTGTCGACAGCACCCAGGCAGGCTTCGACCAATTCCGGCGCCGTCCGCGCCCAGTCCGCGAGCCGCCGCGGCGACAGCTCGGCGGTGACGGACCGGCGCAGCCGCGCGTGGTCATCCGGTTCGCTCTCGAGAAATGCGGCATCCAACGGTGGCGGCACCACGAACCCGCGGTAGTCCGTTCCCGCGGCATAGCGGGGCTGAGTGGAGAGTCGATGGTCGAACAGCCCGGCCCGAACATCGGCGAATCGCGTCACCAACCACGCGGGCGGCCCATCCGGAGTGCGCACCCGATGCACCCCACCATCCGCACGCAGTCGACGCAGCGTCGGCCATGGCTGCGCGGCGAACCGCGCATCGAAGATCTCCAAGGTCACGCCGCCATCATCCGGGTTGCTTCCGCGCGGATACGCCGGTCCAGCGGTGTCGAACCCGGGGTGTGGTGAAGATCTCGGAATCGCTGGTCATTTGGCCGAGGAGGTGCGACGCTTAAGCGGTGACACATCCTCCGGATACAGCGTCGGTGGGGGCGGATCCCGCGACCGACAAGCTCGATCTCGCGGTCTTCAAGGTGGCAGGGGTGGTCGTGCTCGGCGCGATCATGTCCATCCTCGACATCACCGTGGTGACCGTCGCGATCCCGAAGTTCCAGAACGAATTCCATACCACCACCGCCATCGCGGCCTGGTCGATGACCGGCTACACGCTGGCCCTGGCCAGCGTCATTCCGCTCACCGGATGGGCGGCGGACCGATTCGGCACCAAGCGGCTGTACATGCTCGCGCTGACCCTGTTCGTGCTCGGCTCGGTGCTGTGCAGCCAGGCCTGGAGTATGGAATCGCTCATCGCCTTCCGCGTGGTCCAGGGCCTGGGCGGTGGCATGCTGATGCCGCTCGGCATGACGATCATGACCCATGCGGCGGGCCCGCAGCGGATCGGACGGGTGATGGCGGTGCTCGGTGTGCCGATGCTGCTCGGTCCGATCGGCGGCCCGATCCTGGGCGGCTGGCTGATCGATAGCCACGGCTGGAAGTGGATCTTCCTGATCAATGTTCCGGTCGGCGTCCTCGCCCTGATCCTGGCCTTCGTCGTCTTCCCCGCGGACAAGCCGGAACCATCGGAATCCTTCGATTTCCTCGGCATGCTGCTGGCCTCGCCCGGTTTGGCGCTGTTCCTGTTCGGTGTTTCGTCGATTCCGGGTGAGGGCACGGTCATCGCGGCCAAGGTGCTCATACCCGCCGCCATCGGCCTGGTGCTCATGGTGCTGTTCGTGCTGCACGCGCTGCGGATCGAACATCCGCTGATCGATCTGCATCTGTTCCGCAACCGGTCGCTGACCTTCGCGGTGCTCACCATGGTGCTGTTCGCGACCGCGTTCTTCGGCGCCGGTCTGCTGCTGCCGACCTACCTGCAGCAGGTGCGCGGTGAGACGGCCATGGCGGCCGGTCTGCTGATGGCGCCGCAGGGCCTCGGCGCGATGTTGACCATGCCGATCGGGGGCCGACTCGTCGACAAGATCGGTCCCGGCAAGATCGTCATGACCGGCCTCTCGCTGATCTCGCTCGGCGCGGTGTTCTTCGTGCAACTGAAGGCGGATACGTCGTATCCGTTCATGCTCGGCGCATTGTTCGTCATGGGCCTCGGCATGGGCTGCACCATGATGCCGATCATGACCGCGGCGATCCAGACGCTGACCCACCAGCAGGTGGCCCGCGGTTCGACGCTGATGAACATCATCAACCAGTCGGCCGGATCGATCGGCACCGCGACGATGTCGGTGGTCCTGAGCAGCCTGCTGAACCGGCAAACATTCGCCAAACCCGCGATCGCGTCGAATTACGATCCGTCGATCGCGGCCCATCTGCCGCCGGGTGCGGTCGATACGGGATTGAGCCAGGCCGCGTCGGCATTCAGCCACACCTACATCGTGGCGCTGGTAATCATGGTGCTGACGCTGATTCCCGCGGCGTTCCTGCCGCGCACCAAGCCGAAGACGGATGCGGCAGCGGAGGCACCGGCACTGGTCCATTAGCCGTGGGCTCCGAGTTCGCCTGGGCATCAGGCGAACTCGGAGCTACCGCTGGGCCGCGTGCAGAAACTCCAGCACGAGGGGACTTGCGGTGTCGCGGAATTCGTCGAAATAGGCGTGCCGAGCGCCCGGGATCACTGCGAGCCGAGCGCCCGGGATGCGCTCCACCAGCAGCGGCGCGTTCGCCGCGGGATTGAACCGGTCGTCGGTCCCGTGCACGACCAGCGTGGGAACCGCGATATCCGGCAGCACATCCCACGCGTCGTGCTTATTGCTCGCGTAGAGATGCCTGCGTTTGGCGTAGGCGGGCATCTCCGGATCGCCGAGGGTATTGAACGGGCCGGATGCGCTCGCCAGATATCCGGGCGTGTACATCAGTTCCAGCAGCGCCTGCCGTACCGCCGCCGAATCGGCCTCGGCCAGCGACCTTCGGACCTCGGCACCACGTTCCACCGCGTGCCGACCACCCGGCGAAGTACAGCCGAGCACCAGCGTATGGACCCGATCCGGAAATCGCGCGGCCAGCCACTGCGCGACCCGCCCGCCCATCGACGTGCCATATACCGCGACCCTGTCGAGGCCGAGATCGTCGAGCACCGCGATGGCATCCTCGGCGAATCCCATGGTGCTGTACCGGATATCCGGCTTGTCACTGTCACCGGTGCCGCGATAGTCCAGCGAAACGGTGCGATACGCGGTCTCGAAGTCCGTGCGGATCCCGTCCCACCAGTGGTGGTTGTTCGCCTGACCGCCGAGCAAGAGCAGCGGCGAGCCGACACCGGCGGTCTGATACGCGATCCGCGCGCCATCCGCGGCCTTGGCATGGGGCACGTCCGGACTCCCTTCAGCCGTAGAGTGCGACGAACCGCTCCAGCGAGCGCTCGATATCACCCTTGAGCGCACGGGCGACGCCGGAACCGATCGGCCCGAACAGCGGTGCTCCGCCCAGGTCGATATCGACGGTGACCTCCGAGCCCGCGCCCTTCGGGTCGACGAGCAGTTCGAGCTTGAACTTGGTGCCGCCCTTGCCCGCGCCGCTCAATGCCAGTCGCCGCGGCGGTTCGGCGGCCTTGACGGTCCAGGTCACCCGATTGCGCAACCCCTTGACCGAGGCGACGCCGATGAGTTCGGTGCCTACGGTGAGTTCGGCGGGCACCTCGTTGCGCCACGCCTCGTGCATGGTGAGCCACTTGTCGAGCTCGTTCAAATTCGAGGTATGCGACCAGGCCTCCTGTGGGGCGATCGGCACATCGACGGACACCTTCAGCTTTGCCATTCGCGCATGGTATCCGGTACCCACGGTTCGCTATACGCGGGCACGCGCGGCATCGGCGATAGCGTTCGGCTACCACCGCCGCGTTGTGGCGCGCCGCGCGGACGAAATTCGTGCAGGCCAAGTGATCCGCCCGGGCGGCGTGCGAAATGCCTGGGGGCGCTGGCAGTTCGAGGAATCGAAATGTGGTTTTCGGATCGAGAGAGACTTCGCTGCGATGCTGCTACTGTGGGCGGGTCGTCGGGTGCTGGGCAGTCGGCTCGGCTCGATCCGTTCGGTCGGTGATTCCCCGGAATCACTTGCCCTGTGGGCACTCTGGGGCGGTACTGGTGCGCGTGCGGTCGTGACCGCAAAGTGCTCCGGTACGCCGACGTGGCCGCATTCGACGAGTGTTATTCCTGGTCGGCGTCGCGAGAAAGGCGAAACAAACCGCTGTGACACCGGCTGTCGCAACGACGAGAGAGCTGATGAATCAAGATATCGCCGTGGTGCTTTCATGGATCCTCGCCCCCGCTCTCATTATTGCCGTGGCGGCGGCGGTGTATATAGCGCAATACGCGAAACAACAACGGGCCAGAGCCGAGACTCTCAGTAGAGAGAGCCGCGCGCACGAGGAGATCCTCGAGCATTTCGCCGCAAAGACTCTTCCGGCGATGTCGGAGGCGGTGCGCCGGTTCGAGACGCCGGTGTCGGCGATCGAGGTGCCGACCGGGCTGGAGAATTCCCGCTTCGCCCAGTGCCTGCAGTGGATCTCCGAGCGCTTCGCCGATGATCTACGGGTCGTGCAGTCCGAGACGCACGAACAGGTCGTCCGCGAGGCCGATGACAAGGCCCAGCAGGTGGTCCAGACGACCCAGGAAGCCACCCGTGCCGAGGTGGAGTCCGCCTCGCGGGCGGCGACCAGTGCGGCGGTGCGCTCCTTCGGCACCTCGGTGGTCAGCCTCGGCGCCGATGTCAGTCAGGTGGTGAGCGCCGCGCTGCGCGAGCACCGCGATGACGAGGTCTACGCCACCCTCACCCGCATCGACCACACCGTGCAGCAGATGCTGCGGCAGGCCCAGTCGTATGTGATCGTCTGTGGTGGTCTGCCGGGTCGGCGCTGGCCCGCGCAGTCGCTCACCGATGTCGTCGGTGGTGCGATCGGCCGTGTTCGCGACTACCTGCGGGTGCGCCCTGCCCAACTCGACCGCATCGTGATCAGCCGTGCGGTGGAGCCGCTGGTGCACACCCTGGCCACCCTGCTCGACAACGCGCTGCGCTACTCCCCGCCAACGTCTTTCGTCGACGTGAGCTTCCAGGAGGGCCACCACGGCGTCACCGTCATCATCGACGACGCCGGTGTGCGGATGAACGCCGAGCAGATGGAAGAGGCCAGGCAGGTGCTCGCCAACGAGCGCCCGATCGACATCCACCAGCTCGGTCCGTCGCCGCGCGTCGGCTTCCCCGGCATCGCGGCACTGGCGCGGCGCTACGGGTTCACCGTCTATATCGATGGCCCGAACATCTACGGCGGCATGCGGGCGATGGTCTACATCCCCGAGGCGTTGCTCGTCACCGCGCCCAGGACCGTCGCCGAACCGGCCGCGCCCGCTGTCGCGCCCGCGCCCGCCCCGGCTCCGAGCGCCGACGAGAAGCCCTTCGAACTGTCCCCGGTTCCGGTCTTGGCCGGGGTGAGCGAACAACCCGCCGAGAACGAGGAATTCGCTGTGCACGAGATCACCAGTGGCGGCCTACCCAAACGTCGCCGGAGAGCGGTGGCGCCGGTACCGGCCGCCAATACGGGCACCGAATCCGAGGCGGGACAGGCTCGCCCGGAGATCGCTTCCGCATGGCAGACGGGTTCCAAGAGCGGCCGTGAGGCTGCTGCCTCCGATAACAGCGAAGGGATGTCATCCTGATGAGCACACCGGTGACCGACAGCAGCAATAGGCTGGGTTGGCTACTCGAGGATCTCAGCAATGTGCCCGGCGTTCGGTTCGCGGTGCTGCTGTCCGACGACGGACTGCGGATCGCGCACTCCGACGGTGTTACCAAGGACGACGCCGAGCGTTTCGCCGCGGCCGCTTCGGGTCTACGCTCGCTGGGTAAGGCGCTCGGCGAGTTCTGCGGCGGTGTCGATAACGGCGTGCGGCAGAACATGACCGAGTACGACCAGGGCATGATCCTCATTACCGCCGCGGGGGATGGTGCGCTGCTAGGTGTTTCGACGACACCGGAAACCGATATCGGCTTGGTCGCGCACCGCATGAACGAACTCGCCGGGCGGGTCGGGCACGAGTTAGGCGCCCAGCCGCGTGGGAGAGTTGAGGGTGGCTTGTCCTCATGACCAGGTCCCGGCGAGACCCCGACCTGGTCCGGGCCTATGTGCGCACCGGGGGACGAATCCGTCCCAGTCGTGAACTGGACCTGGTCACCCTCGTCGTCGCCGCCAAGGACCCGGCACCTGGCGCGACACCCGACGCGCGCCAAGTGCTGAACCTCTGCAGCCGTCGCAGCGCGCTGTCCATTGCGGAAATCGCCGCATATCTAGACCTGCCGCCGTCCGTGGTGAAGATCGTCGTTGCCGATCTGCTGGACAGCGAACATCTGGCTACTCCTACCCCGGCCGAAACCATGCCGGAGATCACCCTGCTCGAGGAGGTACTCAATGGGCTCCGTGCTCTCCCGGCCTGAGCGCAATGTCGACTATGTGCCGGAGACCGTGACGCGGTCGGTAAAGCTCCTGGTAGCAGGCAATTTCGGCGTTGGCAAAACGACATTCGTGAACAGCGTCTCCGAGATCCGGCCGCTGCGCACCGAGGAGACGATCACCGAGGCCAGTGTCGGCGTCGACGATATGGCCGGACTGCCCGGCAAAACCGAGACCACCGTGGCCATGGATTTCGGGCGCATCACGCTGAATCCGACACTCGCGCTGTACCTGTTCGGTACGCCGGGACAGCGGCGCTTCGTCCCGCTCTGGGAGGAGTTGGCCCGCGGTGCGCTCGGCGCGCTGGTCCTGGTGGACACCCGGCGCATCGAGAAGGCCGATGAGGTGCTCTCGGTCCTGGAGGAGCGCGGTGTGGCGTATTCGGTGGCGGTCAACCAGTTCGAGGGCGCCAAGCGTTATCCGCTCGAGGAGATCCGCGATGCGCTGGATCTCGCACCGGATACCCCGCTGACCTCACTCGACGCTCGCGAGCGCAGTACCTGCCTGCGCTCGCTGATCACTCTTGTCGAATTCCTATTCCATCGGCAGGAATCCCGGAGATAGCCAGAGCAGTGCAGCCTGATCGAACCCACCCCCGCCCGGTCGCCCTCGGGTCGCCGATCGATAGCGATGGCCCCCGGGTCGCGCTCTACACCGAGGAGTTCGCCGCCGATCCGCACCGGGCGTACCGCGAAATGCGCCGCCAGTACGGATCATTGGTGCCGGTGGACCTATCGCCCGGTGTACCGGCCACTTTGGTGATCGGTTATCACACCGCCGTGCGAATACTCAATGATCCAGACCACTTTCCGGCCGATCCGCGCATCTGGCAGCAAAATGTACCCGGCGAATGCCCGGTGCTGCCGATGCTGGAGTGGCGCCCGAATGCGCTGCGCAGTGCGGGATTGGAGCATTTGCGATATCGACAGGCGAATGTCGCGAGCCTCGGCGAGGTCGATCTGCACGCCATGCACGCCATCGTCGAAGAGGCCGCCGTCCCGCTGATCAATGCCTTCTGCGGCGACGGTGCTGCGGATCTGATCAGCCAGTACGCATTTCCGCTCACCTTCCAGGTGCTCAATGTGATGCTCGGCTGCCCGGCCGAGATCGGCCAGCAGGTCGCCAGCGGGATGGCGGCGATCTTCGAGGGCGTGAATGCCGATAAGGGCAATGCGATGCTCACCGACGCGCTGTTCGATCTCGTCACCCTCAAACGCACTACCCCGGGCGACGATGTCACCTCGCGCTTGCTCGCACATTCCGCCGAACTCACGGATGTGGAGATGATCCACCAGCTCGTCACCCTCTACGGCGCGGGCATCGAACCGCAGCAGAATCTGATCACCAATACGCTGCTGCTGATGATGACCGACGACCGGTTCGCGGGCAGCGTGCACGGCGGCAGCATGTCGACCCGCGACGCACTCGACGAAGTGCTGTTCACCGACCCGCCGATGGCGAACTACTGCGTCTCCTACCCCAGACAGCCGATCCTGATCGACGATGTCTGGCTACCCGCGCATCAACCGGTCGTCATCAGCATGTCCGGGTGCAATAACGACCCAGCCGTCGGGGTGGGCGAATTCGGGCCCAACCGTTCGCATCTGGCTTGGAGCGTGGGACCGCACGCCTGCCCGGCGCGGTCGGTCGCCTATCTGATCGTCCAGGACGCCATCGATCAGCTGCTCGACGCACTTCCCGAAATGCGTTTGGCGACAACGCCCGAAGAACTCACCTGGCGGCCGGGGCCTTTCCATCGGGCCCTGGTATCCCTACCTGTCACCTTCCCCAAATCCCCTCCGCTAGCCATGCTTTAAGGAGATTTCTGTGGATCAACACCCTATTACCCTGGATCCGGCGGGAACCGATATCCAGGGCGAATCGGCGCGCCTGCGCGAGCGCGGGCCGGTGGCGCTGGTGGAACTGCCCGGCGGTGTGCGGGCCTGGTCGGTAACGGATGCGGTGCTGCTGAAGAAGCTGCTGGTCGACCCGCGGGTGTCGAAGGACGCGAGCCAACATTGGCCAGCATTCATCAATGGCGAGATTCCGCAGGACTGGCCGCTTTTCCTGTGGGTCGCGGTCAACAATATGTTCACCGCGTACGGTGCCGACCACAAGCGGCTGCGCAAGCTGGTCGCGCCCGCGTTCACCCACCGACGTACCGAGGCGATGCGCGAGCAGATCGAGCGGATCACCGAGCAGCTGCTTGCCGGACTCGCGACGATACCCGCGGGCGAACCGGTCGATCTGCGTGAGGCTTTCGCGTATCCGCTGCCGATTCAGGTCATCTCCGAATTGATGGGCGTGCCCGAAGAACTCAATCCGGGCCTGCGCAAATGCGTCGACGGTATTTTCGACACCTCGCTCGGTCCGGAGCAGTCGCAGGCCAACTACATGGAGATGTATCGCATTCTCGGTGAATTGGTGGCGTATCGGCGCGACAATCCCGGTGACGATATGACCAGTCTGCTGATCTCACATCGCGACGAGGACGACGGATCACAGCTCACCGAGCAGGAGTTGATCGATACGCTGCTGCTCGTCATCAGTGCCGGGCATGAGACCACGGTCAACCTGCTCGACCAGGCCATCTTCGCGCTGTTGACCAATCCGGAGCAGCGTGCCGCCGTGGTCGAGGAGCGGGCGACCTGGGCCGATCTGGTCGAGGAGGCATTGCGGGTGGAGGCGCCGGTAGCGCATCTGCCGCTGCGGTTCGCGGTCGATGACCTCGAGGTCGACGGGGTGCATATCGCCAAGGGGGAGCCGATTCTCGCCTCGTACGCGGCCGCCAACCGTGATCCGAAGGTCCACGGTGACACCGCCGAGCTGTTCGATGTGGCTCGAGACAACAAGGAGCACTTGGCTTTCGGGTACGGTGCGCACCATTGTCTCGGTGCGCCGCTGGCTCGGCTCGAGGCGCTGGTGTCGTTGCCCGCGATCTTTTCACGGTTTCCGAATATGCGGCTGGCGGCGGATCCGTCCGAGTTGGGGAGCGTGGCCAGCTTCATCTCCAATGGGCATGCCAGGCTGCCGGTGACGTTGGCGTAGTCACCGGTACGAGTCACCGCAACGCGTCGAGGCGGCCCTGCTTTCGGGCCTGGGCCAGTCCTCGGCGGGCCATGAAGCCGTTGGCCAGCAACAGCAGTGTCTTGTTCGGTGGTGCGATGAATCCGGATCGGGTGTGCGGGGCGTAGATCGCATCGGTGCTGTCGACTTCGATCCAGCCGGTGTGCTGGCGGCATTCGAGTCCGACGAGTTGTCGGCGATAGGTATGCGCGAGCAGCCCCGCACGGCGACCGCCCTGGGCGACTCCGGTTGGGACCGTGAGGCTTATGCCCGCCGAACTCGAATCGCCGACCTGCACCGGGAGCACGGCCGGATAGCCGTCGGACTGTCGGTAGGCGAGCAGACAATGCGGCAGTTTCGCGGCGCGCGCGGCGGCCTTGGCGCTGTCCACCCGCGGGCCGGTGCCTTTCGCGGGCGGCTTCTGGGCATCCGCGGCATCGGGCAGCGGTTCGCCGTATACCTCCGGTTCGCCGGTCGCGTCCGGGTTCGGCCAGGCGATGATCCGGGTGACCGTGACCGTCACCAGTACGCGGTCGGTGTAGTACGCGCTGAGCCAGCGATCCCAGAATCGTCCGCGTCGCGGTGCGCCCAGATACGGCGTGGCCTGCTCACCGATCCGGTCCAGGGCTGCCTGATCGAGCTCGGCGTCGAAGGTCGCCAGACCCTGTACCACGACAAAGCGTTGGTTGGCCGGATCGCCCAACCCGTGCTCACGCGCGTGATACGCCAACGCGACCTTCGGTTCCCGTTTCATCCGATCCAGCTTGCGGCCGAATCCGACTGAGGTCGTGAACCCGACCGTGCCCAACTCTCGATCTCGCAACCCGATCGGTGACACCGCGGTCACCACCGCCCCGCCCGCCGCAGTGATGTAGGCCAATCCAGCGGTGAGGTCACCACGCAGGACATCGTCGATATCATCCGGCCACGTAACTGCCATGGCCGCAGATTAGTCGCCCGATCCGTGCCTCATGTGGCTTATGCGCAACCAGCCCGGCTTCAGTTGCTCTGCACGGCGATTCGGATGCCGAGGGCCACCATGAACGTGCCCATGGTGGCATCGATCGCGCGGCGGACGGACCGGCGATCGAGCACGTGGCGCAGCGCGCCGACACCGACTGCGAGCAGCGAGAACCACGCCAGGCAGACGGTTGCGGTGACAATGCCCAACTCGAGGGTGTCCAGTGTGCTGGGCTCAGCGGGCAGGAACTGCGGCAGCAAGGCGATGAAGAAGACCGCAACCTTGGGGTTGAGCAGATTGCACAGCAGTCCCTGGCGGAATGCGTGAACCGTGCCATGCGATTTCAACTCCGGCATCTCGACCGGATAGTCCCCCCGCCGCGCGGCCAACAGCGCCCGCAGCCCGAGCACGCCCAGATATCCAGCACCGACAAGCTTGAGCACGGTAAATATCACCGCCGATGCGGCCAACACCCCCGCGACCCCGACCGCGGTCACCATCGACCACACGAACACCCCCGACGCGATCCCGACCGCACTGGCAACCCCGACCCGCCGCCCCGAAACCGCGGCATTGCGCGTCACGATCACAAAATCCGGTCCCGGCGACATCGCCCCCACCAGCATCACCCCACCGAGCGCGAGCACCTGCGCAGTCGACATCATCCCGCCAGTCTAGGAACCCGGCGCCGGATGCGTAGTGTCGTCCGACCGTGCCGGTCGGCTGAGCAGACCGGGGCGGTGCCCGATCGGCTGATCGTTGCGTTCCAGGAGGGCGGACGGATCGTCGTGCCAGGGTCTACTGGAACCGGCGTGTCTTGCCTGATCTGGCGTGGCTTGACCCGCCCCACATCTCGAAGCCTTGTCTCGAAATTATTCTCATAATTAGTTCTGCTTGCCGAGGTGTCGGTAGAGGGTGGCGCGGGAGATGGCGAATTCGGCGGCGATTTCGTCGATGGGGCGGCCGGAATCGCGCATGTGGCGGGCGGATTCGACCATTTCGGTGGTCATTGCGCCTGGGCGGCCGCGGCGGATCGGGTGGGCGGGGGAGTCCGGGATCGGTTGTGGTCGGTGGGCGGGGATGTGATGGGTGGCAGGGGCGCCGAGTAGGCGCCGGGCGCCGTCGAGGACGGCCGCGCGGAGCTCGCCGGTCGGACGGTCGGCGAAGATGACCACGGGGTCGCTGAGTGCCGCGTAGACCTGCGCGGCACGCACTCTGGTGGTGAAATCGGCTTCGGGTCCGGCGATCAGGTCCTGCGCGGACAGCGCGATGGTCCGCAATCGCGCGTAGGTCGCCTCGTCATTGGACAGCGCCTGGTCCTGCATCTGCATTCGCAACAGTTGGCCGTGTGCGAGCCACACGTCGAGCAGTCCTTCCACCACCGCCCAGCATCGCGCCCGCGCATCGCTCTGGTGGCCCGCCGCTTCGAGCACGGCCTCGCTGTCGAGCAGCAGGGGCTCCACGAGTGCGGCGACGATATCGCTCTTACTCGGGAAGTGATACAGCACCGCGGTTTTCGTCAGCCCGACCCGCTCGGCGATTTCGCGCACGGAGACCGCGTGGTATCCGCGCTCGGCGAACAGGTCGAGCGCGGATACCAGGATGCGGGCAGGCGAATCGTCGGCCATGGCGACCGATCCTACCCCTTGACTGACCAACGGTCAGCGCCGTACTGTCACTGACCAACGGTCAGTTGATTTCGAGACAGGGTGTGGACAGTGCGGAACGAGCGGATTTTGATCTCGGGTGCGAGCATCGCCGGGCAGACACTGGCGTATTGGCTTGTACGACACGGTTTCCGGCCGACGGTTGTCGAACGGGCAGCCGGCCTGCGGGTCGGCGGCCAAGGGGTGGATGTGCGTGATCAGGCGATCGAGGTCGCCGAGCGCATGGGCATCATGTCGCGGATCCGGTCGGCCGCCGCCGACGTCACCGGTATGCAGTTCGTGGACGTCACCGGCGGTCCGATCGCCCGCGTCGATATGCAGAAGATCAAGGACAAGTACGACAGCGCCGAGGTGGAGATCATGCGCGGCGATCTCGTCCGGATCCTGCACGACAGCAACACCGGCGTGGAATACCTTTTCGGCGATTCGATCCAAGCCCTCGATCAGGACGACGACGGTGTCACCGTCACCTTCGAGCACGGCGTGCCACGGCGGTTCGATCTGGTGATCGGTGCGGACGGCCTGCATTCGACCGTCCGGCGGCTGGCCTTCGGTCCCGAGCGGGATTTCGTCCGCCATCTGGACCACTACTTCGCCTTCGGCAATGCCGATGCGACCCTCGGACCCGACCGCTGGGTCACCGTGTACAACACACCGGGCGCGATGGCCGGAATCTATCGTTCCGGAAATCACGCACAGGCCAAGGCTTACTTCATGTTTCGCAGCCCACTGCTCGACCTCGATCCCCGTGATGCGGCGGCGGCCCGCGCGGTGCTGGCCGACCGGTTCGGCAACGAATCCGCGTGGAACGTCCCAGCACTGCTGGACGGCGCACTGGCCGATCCCGAGTTGTATTTCGACTCGCTCGGCCAGGTCCATATGACGTCCTGGTCGACCGGACGAATCGCCCTGGTCGGCGACGCTGCCTATTGCGCTTCACCCGCCTCCGGAGCCGGTGCCGAACTGGCCCTCGTCGGCGCATATCGGCTCGCCGGTGCCCTCGCCGCCGCGAACGGCGATCACCGCCAAGGCTTTCACGACTACGAGCAGAGCCATCGCGCCCTGGTCGACCGCAAACAGCACATCGGACCGAACCTTCGGCTCATGGTGCCCAAGACCCGCGCGGGCATGGCGGTTCGCAACGCCCTCACCCGCCTGTCCGTGCTGGAATCCATGGCGGGTATGGAACGCATCATGGCACCGAAGACGAGCGACCCGTTGCCGGATTACCCACGGACACAGCCCCTTTCGCCCAGCACGACAGGCTGCTCGCGATAAGAACCGGCGTAGGGTGTCCGAGTATGGGATTCTCGGTCGAGCGGTTCGATCACATCGTCATCAACTGTGCCGATGTCGAGGCGACCGCGGCGTGGTACGCGAAGGTCCTCGCCGCAGCAGGTGCGAGATCATTTGGCGGACTGCGGAGTTGAGATCACCAGCGGTCCGGTCACCAAAACCGGTACGCTCGGTGCAATGATCTCGCACTACTGCCACGACCTGGACGGCAATCTGGTCGAGATCGCGGTCTACGCGGCCGACGACTGAGGCCGACTCAGCGGCGCAGGAATTCCAGGGTGGCGCGTTCGAAGGCCGCCTTGGCCTCGATCATGACCCAGTGTCCGCTGTGAGGAAAGACGTGCAGTTCTGCATTGGGGATCACCCGCATCGGCACGAGCGCCATATCCGGCGGGCTCACGCGGTCGTCGAGCCCCCAGGTCAGCAGCGTCGGGCACTGCACCTTGTGCAGCATCGACCAATACGGCGGAGTGTTCGAGTTCGCCAGGAATTTCTGCTGCATGGCCCAGGCCGTCGAGCCGTACATCATCGCGGCGGTCTTCTGGGTATCCGGATGCTGTGCGGCCTCCCAGCGTTCCTCGATGATCTCGTCGGTGATCACCGCGGGGTCGTAGACCATGCTCCGCAACCAGCGCAGCAGCTTGTCCCGATCGGGTTTGTCGGCGAATTCCTGCAGCAGCCGAATCCCCTCACTCGGGCTCGAGCTGAAGATATTCGGGCCGATACCGCCGATGGTGACCAGCTTGCTGACCCGCTGCGGATGCTGGATCGCCAGGTTGGCCGCGACCACACCACCCATCGAGTTGCCGACCATGGCCGCCGATTCGATGCCGAGTCCGTCCATGAACCGCAGCACCGCCGCGCCCGCGGTGAGCACGGGATGCCCGTCCACCGCATCGCTCACGCCGAAGCCGGGAAATTCGAGAATGTAGCAGTGGAAGTGCTCGGCGAAGACCGCGAGGTTGCCACGGTAATTGCGCCACCCGTTCACGCCGATGCCGGACCCGTGCAACAACAACAGCGGCGGTCCATCGCCCGCCTCGTGGTAGCGCAGCACCCCCTGATCGGTGCTGAGTTCCCGCTTCGTGCCTTCGTATGTCACGTCCATGAGATCACGTTAGAACACGTTCTAGATTGTGCAAAGCATGGGAACGGGCGGATGAGCGTGAAACCGGCGCGGCGGCACCGCAGTGGAAACCAACCGGCTGGTATGTAATCGCGAAACGCTGGGCGATTCGCGCATATCGGCGGCCGCTATGGGGTAACGATCAGTGCAACCCGCTGGCAACTCGGACCCGGCACCGCACCATGAGGACCGAATCATGAGCTACCGAAAGATCACGATCGCCACGCTGTTCGGCGCCGCCGCCGTCACCCTGACGGGCGTCGCACCGAACGCGAGTGCCGCCGTGACCCGGATGGGCGTCATGCCGGATTCGAACTACGGCATGGCGACCAACTACGGCACCGACTGTGCGGCCACCGCCGAGGCCTATGTCGATAATGCGGCCGAGCCGGTTTCGTTCTACGACAACGGCGTACTGCTCGGTGTGGTCCGCCCGCTCGGCGGCATCGCCCTGTTCACCTGGTATCCCGAGAGCACCGGCCCGCATACGCTGAGCGCCGTCCAGGCCCCCGACGTCACGCCCATCGCCACGGTGGACGTCCGGGTCGGCACCGGCGCGCACGTCGGCTTCGCCTGCTTGGTCTTCGGCAGCTGAACTCAGCGGGTCCCTTCGGCTCCGCGCCGGGCCACCGAATCTATGGCGACCGATACGGCCAGCACCGTGCCGGTGACCATGAAACGCACCGACGAGTCGACGTTCAGCAGCAGCATGCCGTTCGTAATCGATTGGATGACAAGGATTCCCAGTAGCGCCGCATAGGCGCGCCCGCGTCCGCCGAAGAGGCTGGTGCCGCCGATGACCGCTGCCGCGATGGCATTGAGCAGAATGTCGCTGCCGCCCGAACTCTGGTTGACGGCCACCAGGCGGGACGCCGCGAGTATGCCGCCGACCGTCGCGAGCGCGGAACAGCCGATGAATGCGGCAATGCGCACCCACGTCACATTGATTCCGGCGCGCCGCGCGGCCTCGGCATTGCCGCCGACGGCATAGATGCGCCGACCGAATACGGTGCGCCGCAGCACCAGATCGACGGCCAGTACCAGTCCGCCGAAGATCACCAGGGTCAGTGGCACCCCGCGATCGGAATTCAGCACCACCACGGTGGCGGCCAGCAGCAGTGCCAGCGCACCCGAACGCGCCGCGATCCAACCCGGAGCCGATACCGCCAGCTCGGCGCGGGCCCGTTGCCGCCGAGTGAGCACACTCGCGACCAGGTGCCCGCCCGCGAGCAGTGCCACGAGCAGCCATGCCAGCCACGGCGGCAGCCAGGTATCGCTGATCGTCGCGATCCCGCGATCGAACGGCAGATTGACGGTCCCTTCCTTGCCGAGCAGATACAGCATCAGGCCTTGCCAGCCGATCAATCCGGCCAGCGTCACCACGAACGACGGCATGCTCAGCTGGGTCCGCATCATCGCGTGCAGCAGCCCGATCGCCGCGCCGACCGCGAGTGCCGCGAGCACCGCGACCACCGGATTCCAGCCATGGTGCACATATAGTTGCGTCATCACCACGGCCGTCAGCCCGCTGACCGATCCGGCGGACAGGTCGATCTCGCCGAGCAGCAGCACCAGCACGATGCCGAGTGCGATGGTGCCGGTCGCGGCCATCTGCAAGGCGAGGTTGGTGAGATTCTCCGCGGACAGGAAGTGCGCGTTGAGCCGGTTGAAGACCACCGCGATGATGACAAGTCCGACCGCGACCGGGATGGCGCCGACATCACCGCGGCGCAGCCGGTCCGCCGCCGCATCGGCCCATCCGCGCAGCGGATTTCCTTGCAATGCAGGTTGTTTCATGGCGAGCTCACTCATCGGACGGCCCCCGTGATCGCGGCGACGATGGCCTCTTGGCTGGCCTGTGCGGTCTCGAACGCACCGGCATTGCGACCGAGACGCAGGACGACGATGCGATCGCTGACGGTCCGAACATCGACCAGATTGTGCGATATCAGCAGCACCGCGAGGCCGTGCTCGCGCAGGCGGCCGATCAGCGCGAGCACCTGCGCGGTCTGTTCGACGCCGAGCGCCGCGGTCGGTTCGTCGAGGATCACCATCTTGGGCTGCCCGAGCAGCGCTCTGGCGATCGCGACCGACTGCCGCTGCCCGCCCGAGAGCGCGGACACCGGCGCCCGCACATCCTTGATCTTCACATCCAGCGACCGCAGCAGATCCCGCGCGCTGCGCTCCATCGCGATTTCGGAGAGCACACTCAATGTTCTTGTCTCCGTGCCGAGATGGAGATTGGCGACCACATCGAGGTTGTCGCACAGCGCGAGATCCTGGAATACCGTGGTGATCCCGAGTGCCTGCGCATCCTGGGGCCGGGTGATCCGAACCGGGGCCCCGGCGAAGGTGATCTCCCCCTCATCGGCGACGATTGCCCCGGAGATCACCTTCACCAGCGTCGATTTGCCCGCGCCGTTATCGCCGACGAGCGCGACCACTTCACCGGCCCGCACCTCGAGATCGGCACCGGCCAATGCCTGTACCGCACCATAGCGCTTGACGATGCCGCGTGCGGCCAGAACCGTTGTTGCCGTACTCATTTGAGTCCCGCGGCCTGGCATGCCGCCGCGACGTCGGGCGTGCAGATCTCGGCTACGGAGTAGAGGCCGTCCTTGACGATGGTGTCCTTCAGGTTGTCCTTGCTCACCGCGATCGCATCCAACAGGAACGACGGGATCTTCGCGGAGCCGTTATCGGTTGTCGCTGGGGCCGAGGGCTTTGCGCCCTTGCCCAGCGCGACCGCGAGTTCGGCCGCCTGCTCGGCCTGGGCACGGTAGTTGAGATAGATGGTCATCGTCTGCTCGCCGGTCAGGATCCGCTGTACCGCGGTGAGTTCGCCGTCCTGACCGGTCAGCGGCGGCAGCGTGGCATAGCCCGCTCGCTTCAGGGCCGCGATCACACCGCTGGCCATACCGTCATTGGCCGAGTAGACACCGACGATGGCATCCTTGCCGAGTGCGGTGATCGCCTGTTCCATCTCCTGCTGCGCCTTGTCCGGCGACCAGTCGGGAGTGTCGAATTCCCTGGCGACCTTCACCTTTCCATCCAGTGCCTGGTGCGCGCCCTGTTTGTAGTCGCCCGCACTCGGATCGGTCGGCGCACCGTTGATCATCACCACCTGCCCCTTGTCGACGGTGCCGCGCTTGGTCAGCTCGGCCAGCAGGGCCTCACCCTGCACCTTGCCGACCTTCACATTGTCGAAGGAGACGTAGTACTCGTAGCCGATGCCGGAGATCAGCCGGTCGTAGGCGATCACCGGAATCTTCTTGCGCTCGGCCTGATTGACCTGTGGCGCAACGGCATCGGCGTTCACCGCGTCGAGCACGATGACATCGGCGCCCTGGGTGAGCGCGGATTCGAACTGGCCCTGCTGCTTGGCCGCATCCTGATCGGCATTGAAGTAGAGCACCCGGCAACTCGCACACAGCTGTTTGGTCTTGGCTTCGAACAGCGGCCGGTCGAAGGCCTCGTAGCGGGTGGTCTTGGATTCCGGGAGCAGGAGCGCGATCGTCGGGTTGTCGCCGCCCGACTTCGCATCGCCGGTGCCGGAGCTACAGCCTGCCGCCAGGACGAATGCGGCTGCCGCCGCGGTGATGAGCAGAATTCGACGCATGAGAATCACCGTGCCGAGAGGGAATTGAAAGGTGCGCCCGGTTGAGCGTTGATAAGAAAGGTAGTTTACTAACCCACGGGGTGTCCAGTAGTTACGCGGAGGAGGATCAGTGAGTAAGGTCGGCAATCCCCAACTGCTGCGCACAATGAACGAGCGACTGCTGCTCGATCACCTCCGGCTGCACGGACCGTCCTCGCGCGGCGAGCTGGCCAAGGCCAGCGGACTGTCCAAACCCACGGTCTCGGCGGCGCTTTCGGGCCTGGAGGAGGCCGGATTGGTGCGGCTCGTCGGCTCGCTGAGCGGTCGGCCGGGTCCGACCACGGCGATCTACGACATGAATGTGCGCGCCGGTGTGGTGGCCGGGGTCGATATCGGCCGCCACTGGGTCCGGCTCGCGATCGCCGATCTGCGCGGTGAATTCATCGCCCGCCGCGATATCCGCAATTCGGCCCGCTCGGCCGTCGACCTGGTGCGCCGGGTCCGCACGCTGGCGCACAAGGTCGCCGATGACGCCGGAATGGATTGGGCGGCAGTGGATTACGCGGTGATCGGCAGTCCGGGTGTGCTCAACGCCGCCACCGGTCGGCTCGACTACGCCCCCAATCTGCCCGGTTGGGGGCGGTCCGGACTCGTCGGACAGTTGCGCGACGCGCTCCAAGTCGAATCGGCGATCGAGAACGACATCAATCTCGCGGCCGTCGGGGAGCTCACCTACGGCGCGGGCGTGGGCGTGCGCAACTTCGTGCTGGTCTCGATCGGCACCGGCGTCGGCATGGGCATCGTGATCAATGGCGAACTCTATGTCGGCAGTACCGGCGCCGCCGGCGAGGTCTCGTTCCTACCGGCCACCGAGGTCGACGCGGCACCCGATGACGCCCGCCATCGCGGGATGACCGAAACGGTGGCCGCCGCGGGCGGTGTCACCCGCAGCGCGCGGCAGGCCGGGCTGAGTCCGGCCTCGGCGAAGGACATCTTCGCGGCGGCCGCGGCGGGTGAGGCACGGGCGCGCTCGGTGGTCGAGTCCGAGGGCCGCCGCATCGGCGCGCTCATCACCGCGGTCGCGGCGATTCTGGACCCGGAACTCGTCGTGCTCGGCGGCGGTATCGGCCACAATGTCGACCTGCTCGGCGACTCGATCGCCCGGCGCATGGCCGAACTCGGGCCGCTGCGCCCGCGCATTGTCGCCAGCACGCTCGGCGATGACGGTGTGCTCAGCGGTGCGGTCTCGCGCGCGCTCGATATCGCGCGGGACCGGCTCTTCGATCGGCGCGCACAGGGCGGGTGATGTGGGAGGTGGCCTCGGGGACGATCACAGCACCCCGATGGCCTTCAGTAGTAGCAGGGTCAGGCCCGCGGTGCCGGCGAAGGCTACGCCGCCGTCGCGGATCACGATGCCCGCGGGCGACCCGCTGACCTTGGACAGGATTGCGGATATCACCGCGACGATGATGCCGACGAGCACGGCGACGACAACGAACAAAACCCGAACGGTAGTGGACACTCGACGCTCCCTCGATCTGGATCGTCGCAGTGTAAATAGCACGGTGGCTATCGTGTAGCAAAGTGATGAGATGCGGCGTGGCTAGGCCGGTTTGGTGGCCGCCAATGCGTACAGCAACGGGAGAATCGGGTCGGTGGGCGGCAGTCGGAACCAGTCATTGTCGGTCCGGACCATGCGGGACCAGCGCGGCCACGGCAACATCTCGGTTTCGGTGAGATCGGTGATCCGCAGACCGGCGCCGATCAGGGCGTTGATCACCTCGCCTAGACCGTGGCGCCACTCGTAGGCCGTGGTGTCGGTGGTCAGTGCCGGACCGTCGGTGTAGGTGTGGTCGCTGTCGCGACGTTGTGCGCCCCGGCCCGCGAGGTAATCATCGTGCAGGACAAGCGCATCCGGATCGACCCCGGCCGGTGGGGTGGGCCCGAGTGCGTGCAGCAGCGGGTGGAATTCGACGATATAGACCAGCCCGCCCGGGCGAAGTAGCTCGGCGAGTACGCTCGCCCACCCGGCCAGATCGGGCAGGTAGCAGAGCGCGCCCTTGCCGGTGTAGACGATGTCTAATTGCCGGTGGCCCACCGCATTCGGCGCGTCGTACACATCGGCGCAGACGTACTCGACGGTGTTCGCCGCGAGTTCGCGGGCGTGCCGGATGGATGCGGGGGAGAAGTCGAGACCGACCGCGCGCGCCCCACGTTTGGCGAATTCGATCGTTTCGGTGCCGAGATGGCACTGTAGATGCAGTACGTCGCGATCGCGCACGTCACCGAGGATGTCCCATTCGAAGGGGGCGAACCAATACGACGAGTCGTGATCGCGATAGAACCCGCTGGCGGCGTGGATCGGGGCGCGCGCGTCCCAGTTGCCCCGATTCACCAGCAGCGGATCGAGGCCTTCATCGATACTCACCGCGCCATCGTATTGCGATTCACAGGAATCCCTTGGGAAATTTTGGCACGCTACTTGGAGTATCGCGGTTCACTGAATTAACGACAGGTGTGCGGATCGGCAGCATGGGGCAGGTCCAGCCCGAGGAGGACAGACCTTGCAGACAACCGCTTCGATCGCGATCGTCCGGCCCGAGCAGCCACGGCCCGGTGGCATCATCCCTGGTGGAGTGAGCAGGAGGGGGCGGCGTTCACTCAACGCCGACGCCTACGCCACCTATACCGACCCGATCGTCGGCCGGGCCGCCTTCGTCGTGGCCGACGGTATCGGCGACAACCTGCTCGCTGCTCGGGCCGCCCGCACGGCCGCCTCGGTCGCCGCCAGGATGGGGGCGCGCGGCGGTGCAGTGGCTGGCGTGTTCGCGGCCCAGCAGGAATTGCTGCGCCAGTTCCCGGAGCAGCAGGCCGACTGTGTGCTCGTCGTCGCGGTACTGCCCGCCGCCGGCCGACCCGACGGACCGTGCGATATCGCGTGGGTCGGCGACACTCGCGCCTATCGCTGGAACGGCCGGGTGCTGCACCAGATCACCACCGACCACACCGTCGCCGAGTTCATGCGCGCGAAGGGGATCGCCCCGTCGGGGCGGATGGACCATCTCGTGACCACCTCGGCGCGTACCGTACGCCCGGCCGCCATCGGGCGCGCGTGCACCGGATCCAGCCGGGGCCGACTGCTCTTGAGCACCGACGGCGTGCACAAGCGACTCGACATGGTCGAGATCAAGGCAGTGCTCGCCGCCGACGGGAGCGCGGGCAGCGTCGCGGAAGCATTGGTGGACAGCGCATTACAGGCCGGGAGCACCGACAATACGACCGCGCTCGTGGTGGACTGCCGGTAGCCGCCTTTCCTGCTAGAACTGACTCGACACAGTGTGCCGAGTGGAGTTTGGGGTTATGCGGGCGATTCAGATCAGTGAACTGGGCGGACCTGAGGTGTTGCGTGCGGTGGAGCTCGATGCTCCGGATCCGGGTCCTGGTGAGGTCGCGATAGATATCGCGTACGTCGGGGTGAACTTCGCCGATCTGCAGGCGCGTTCGGTGGGATATCGGGTCACGGAGCTGCCGTTCGTGCCGGGACTGGAGCTCTCGGGACGGGTACGCGCGCTCGGCGCGGGTGTGGACGGGCTGGCCGTGGGGCAGTCGGTGGCGGCGATCACCGAGGGCGGCGCATACGCGGAGGTCGCCGTGGTGAACGCCGCGACGGTGTTCCCGGTGCCAGATGGTGTCGACTTGCGCACGGCCGCAACGCTTCCGACGGTATTGCCGACCGCCTATGCGCTGGTGAACACCGTCGGCAAGCTACAGCCGGGGGAGACTGTCCTGGTGCAGGCCGCGGCGGGTGGAGTGGGCACCGTGGTGGGCCAGGTGGCCAAGCTCGCGGGCGCTGGCGCGGTGTACGGCGTGGTCTCCAGCGAGGCCAAGGCCGAGTACGCGCGCAAGCTCGGTTACGACGATGCCTTCCTGGCCGAGACCTTCACCGCGGACGTGCAGGAGGCGACCAATGGTCGCGGTGTCGATATCGTGCTCGATCCGGTCGGTGGCCAGACGTTGCGGCGCGGTCTGGAAGCCCTGGCCATGTTCGGTCGGCTGATCTCCTACGGCAATGCCAGTGGTGAGCCGGGCTGGCAGATCGGCCAGCCCGAGCTCTACCCACGCGGACTGTCGATCTCCGGCTTCTCGATTCTCGGACTCACCGCCGATGCGCCGAAGGTGTTGCGGGAGATCGCCGATCGCGCCTTCCGTCTGGTCACGACGGGGCAGGTGGAGCTGCCGATCACCGCGGAGTTCCCGCTGGCCGAAGCCGCCGAGGCGCACCGCCTGATGGGCGGGCGCACCTCGACCGGCAAGCTGGTCCTCGCGGTGAACGGCTGACCGGTCCGGCCATCAGGCGCGTGGTCGGCGCGGGCACATCGGCGGCGAACTGCTGGTGGAACTCCTCCTGGCGGATGGTCAGTTCGGTGCCCGCGCTGCCGTCGGGCAACGTCGGCCGGGTGATCGGACCCGAGGTGGATCACGCGGTGTAAAGCGCTGCCTTCAGCACGGAGACGGCTTGTGCGACAGCGGCTTTGGCGGCATGGGTGTCGTGCAGGGCGTTGACCATCACGAAATCGTGGATGATCGCCCCGTAGCGCACCTGTGTGACGGGCACATCCGCCGCGCGCAGCTTGCCCGCGAACGCTTCGCCCTCGTCCCGGAGCACATCGGCCTCGCCGGTGATGACCAGTGCCGGAGGCAGCCCCGCCAACTGCTCGGTGCTGGCCCGCAACGGTGAGGCGGTGATCTGCGCGCGGTCCTCTTCGCTGGTGGTGTACTGATCCCAGAACCAGCGCATACCCTCGCGCGTCAGGAAGTAGCCCTCGGCGAACTCCTGATAGGAACCGGTATCGAAATTGGCGTCGGTCACCGGGTAGAACAGCACCTGCTGCCGGAACGAGACATCGCCGCGCTCCTTCGCCATGAGGGTCAGCGCGATGGCCATATTGCCGCCGACCGAATCGCCCGCAATGGCGATCCGCGACGAGTCCAGACCGTGCGCTGTGCCGGAGGTGGTGACCCACTGCGCGACTCGGTAGGACTGCTCGTTCGCGACCGGGTAGCGCACCTGCGGCGAGCGGTCGTATTCGGGAAAGACGACGGCCGCGTCCACCCCGACGGCCAGGTCGCGCACCAGGCGGTCGTGGGTGTGCGCGTCGCCGAATACCCACCCCGCGCCGTGGGTGTAGATGATCACCGGGAGCACGCCGGTCGCACCCTTCGGCTTGACGATGCGCACCCGCACCGAACCGGTGGGTCCGCCCTCGACAGTGATCCACTCCTCATCGATCTCCGGCTTTGCGATGGGGCTGTCCTGCACACCGTCGACGGCCTTGCGACCCTCTTCCGGGCTGAGCTGATAGAGGAACGGCGGCTCGGAGGTCGCGTCGACGAATTCCTGCGCGGCCTGCTCCAGCGAGATGCCGAGGGGGTTTCCTGCCATCATCGTGCCTTTCTGTGTGGGTGCGTTCACATCGTCGGCAGCGGCCGCCCGGTCCGCCCCGCTGGGCGGGCCACAAATCCCCCTGATCAGGACGCGGCCGTGACGTCCTCCAGCAGCGCGGTCGTACCCGTCGAGCGGAGGCGCTGCTGCTACTTGCTCGGCGAAATACCAAGGCGCGCAATGAATGCACGGCGCATGGCTTCGCTGCTGCCGTACCCGGCGGCCATTGCCGCCTCGGTCACACTGTACCCGGCGTGCAGCTTGTCCCGGGCCGGACCGAATCGAATGAAGGCGACGTATTCGGCGGGCGAGCTCTCCGATTCGGCGCGGAACAATTGCGTCAAATGCCGGGGGCTGATCCGAGCGTGCGCGGCGAGGGTCTGGACCTTATGCGGATGGCTGGTATCGGCACAGATCAGATCCGCGACGTGCGCACCAGCGGGCTGCGCGGCGCCGGAGCGCGTAGCGCCGCCGAGAACTGCGACCGACTGGCCCGCCCGTTGCCTGTAGACGACCAGCGACTGGGCGACCGACCGGGCGATATCGGCGCCGTGGTCGGCTTCGACCAGCGCCAGTGCGAGATCCATCCCGCCCGCCTGGGCCATGCGCCACTAGCGGTCGGCAAGCCAGTTTCCGTGGAAGCCGTAGGGCACTCGGCTGGGTAGGTGGATGGTGGCGACCGGTGTGGCGGCCAGCTCGGTCGCGTCCAGGATGACGAGGTCGCTGCGGTCGGTGTCGGCGTTGTAGACGTAGGTCATGAGATAGCCGTCGCCGCCGGGGTGGTCGTTCGCGGGTGCGAAGGCGGCCTCGGCAGGGATGCGGCCGGGGCCGAATTCGTGGGCGGTGCTGGTCCCGGTATGCAGGTCGTAGCGGATCAGTGCGCCGCTGTCGCCGGATACGGTGGCGTGGCCGAAGCGGGTGTCCAGCCCGGCGAGCCGGTCGTCGACGCGCGGGAATTCGGCGTCGCGGTCGTCGAGCTGTTCCTCGGCGACGGTGCCGGTGGTCAGATCGATGGTCCAGCGCCAGAGCGTGGCGCGCTCGTCGTCGGGCGAATCCTGGCGCCACAGAGTGGGATAGCGCATCACGTGCAGCACGATCCGGCCCGGCTCGTCGTGTGCGTTGAGCGTGTGGAAGACATAGCACGGGTCGATCGGGAACCACCGGACCGCGCCGTGCGGGTCATCGCGGCGCAGTACCCCGAGCCGGGCCTGGTAGTCCGCACGCCACCGAAAGGGCATGCCCGCACCGGATTGCGCCGTCTCGAGATCGAAAACCACTGGCAGGTCCATGAATACGACATGGTCGGCAGTGAGGTTGAAGTCGTGGTGCATGGTCGCGGCCGGCACCTCGATCGGGCGGCTGAGCAGCAGATTGCCCGCGGCGTCGGCGCGGTGGTAGGTCAGATAGGGCTCGGCGACGTCGTAGCCGAAGAAGTGCAATTCGCCGGTGGTCGGGCAGGTCTTCGGATGCGCGGTCATGGCGGTGCGCAGTTTGCCGTCGAAATCGTAGGGGCCGACGGTGTCCAGCTCGCGGGTCAATTCGTAGGGATATGAGGATTCGACCAGGGCCAGGGTGCGTCCGGCGTGCCGGATGACGTGGGTATTGGCGAGTCCCGCCGTGCGATCGACAGTGCCGTCGGCATCGCGGACCTGTGCGCCGTCGGTGAAGGTGGAGGTGCGGACCCACCGATTGCGATAGGACACCGCACGTCCGCGCTCGAGCCGTACGCCGTGCACCATGCCGTCGCCGAGGAACCAGTGCGCGGATGCGGCGGCATGCGGATTCGGGCCATTGCGCAGATACCAGCCGGTCAATTCGGCGGGAATCGTTCCGGTGACCGACAATTCGTAGGCGGTGAGCTCTTCGGTGACGGGGGCGTAGTTGCCGGTGAGGTGTGGAACCGAGGTGGTCATGATAAGTGCCGATCTGGTCGGGGGATTTCAGGATGCGGACTCGTTGAGCGAATTCGCCTTCGCCTGGATGTAGGCGACGTAGCGGATGGTGAAGATCACCGGGAGGGCGAAGGCGAGCACTTGCGCGGTGGTGCGCAGACCCGAGGAGGAGTGGGCGAGTGCGGTCAGCGCGACGGCGCCGATGACGAAACTCGCGGTCCATACCGAGGTGATGACATAGCTGGTGCGGATGAAGATGGGGTGATCCCAGATCTCCTGCGGTGTGGTCTGTTTGGCGATGGGCAGCGTGAACGGCACGCGCACGGCCAGCGACGTGCCCGCGACCAGGGCGAGCACGCCCGAGGACAGTGCGGGGGTGTAGGGGTGCAGTGCGCTGTCCGGATCGGCGAAGGCGAGCACGGTCAGCGCCGCGAAGAAGACGACGGAACCGATGTCGATGATCAGGGCTTCGATGCGTTGACCCGCCCGGATCTGCTGGGCGATGCCGAGGACCGAAACGCCGAAGGCCGCAAGCGCGGCCCACTGCCAGTACTGCGACGGGATCACTGCGAAGACGATCCAGGGGGCGAAGGTGCGCAGGTACGACATTTTCGAAGGCTCCTCGGGTGACGTTCCAGTTTTGACATGTCCAAATTAGAGTCTGCTCTATCGACATGTCAATAGTGGAAGGTAAGGTGATGGCATGAGTCTTCGGTATGCGCTGCTCGGACTGTTATCCGATCGCCCGGCCAGCGGCTATGACTTGGTGCAGCGCTTCAAGATGTCGCTGGCCAATGTCTGGCCCGCAACGCAGAGCCAGATCTATACCGAGCTCACCAAGCTCGCCGACGCGGGTGCGATCGTCGTGTCGGATGAGGGTCCGCGCGGCCGCAAGGAGTACACGATCACCGACGCGGGCCTGGCGGATCTGCGCGCGTGGCTCACCGAGACCAAGCCGAAACGGTTGGCCCGCAATGAAACGCTGCTGCGCGTCTTCTTTCTCGGTGTGGTTCCCCCCGCCCACGCCCGCGACTATCTGTCCGATATCGAAACCGCGAGCACGAAGGACGCAGCCGAACTGGCCGCACTCGAGGCATCTATCGACTGGGACGATGACGACCTGTCCGTCTACGGCCGCATCGCGATGGAGTGGGGCAAGCGCTTCCACGCGATGAAGCGGGAGTGGGCCGAGTGGGCGCTGACCCAGATTCCGGAGCGCTAGTGCGTCGACCACGAACGTTCGCCGGTCGGGCTGCTGTCCGCCCGAGCGGGCGTTCGCTGTCCCGTCTCTCGACTCGGTTGCGTCGGAACAGCTTTCAGGAACCGTAGCCGCGCATCAGCGGTAGGTGCACCGTATCCACGATGTCGACCACGACCTCGTCGGGCACGGTGGGCACGCCGCGCGTGACGAATTCATCGCGCAGCGGGTCGATAGGGACTGCGGCGACGCGCGGGTTCGATCAACTCACGCCGCCCCCGCTCTAGGTGTGTCATCGAACCGGGCGAAGGTTCGTGGCCGACGCACCGGCCGAATATGTTTCGGATGGGCCGGTCGGGAAGTTCGGAAATCTGAATATCAGGATGGATGTTCGGTTGGTTTGAGAACTATCTTCACTGATATGGATCTGATCTTGCAGGATCTTCATACTCACACGGAGGTGATCGAACAGGTCACATGTCGCCAATCCGTCGGATCGACGTACAGGAGTGTTGATGAAGATCGGAATTCCCCGCGAGGTCAAAAACCACGAGTACCGGGTCGCGTGTACACCAGCGGGTGCACACGAGCTGGTCGCGCGCGGACACGAGGTGTACATCGAGGCCGGGGCGGGGCAGGGGTCGGCCTTCGAGGATATGGCCTACGCGGCCGTCGGGGCGCGGGTGCTGGACAGCGCCGATGAAGTCTGGACTACCGCGGATATGGTGCTCAAGGTGAAAGAGCCGGTGGCCGAGGAATACTCGCGGATGCGCGCGGGGCAGCTGCTGTTCACCTACCTGCATCTGGCGGCGTCCAAGGAATGCACCGATGCGCTGCTGAACTCCGGCATCACCTCGATCGCCTACGAGACCGTGACCGGCAAGGACGGATCGCTGCCATTGCTCGCGCCGATGAGTGAGGTCGCGGGACGGCTGGCGCCGCAGGCCGGTGCGTATCACCTGATGCGCAGCGGCGGTGGCCGCGGTGTGCTGATGGGCGGCGTGCCCGGTGCGCGTGCGGCCAAAGTGGTCGTGCTCGGCGGTGGTGTTTCGGGCAGCAATGCGATCGCCGTCGCGGTCGGCATGCACGCGGAGGTGACCGTGCTCGACCTGAACATCGCGCGCCTGCGCGCCCTGGACGAGCAGTACCGGGGGCAGGTGCGCACCATCATCTCCAATAGCTTCGAGGTGGAGAGCCTGGTCCGCGAGGCCGATCTGGTGATCGGCGCGGTGTTGGTGCCCGGTGCGAAGGCGCCCACCCTGGTCTCCAATGACCTTGTCGCACAGATGAAGCCGGGTTCGGTACTGGTCGACATCGCCATCGATCAGGGCGGCTGCTTCGAGGACTCGCGCCCGACCACCCATGCCGAGCCGACCTACCGGGTGCACAATTCGGTCTTCTACTGCGTTGCCAATATGCCCGGCGCGGTGCCGTACACCTCGACCGTCGCGCTCACCAATGCCACACTGCCGTATGCGATTTCGCTGGCCGAGCACGGCTGGCGCGATGCGGTCGCCGCGGATCGGGGGCTGGCCGCCGGTCTGAGTACGCACCGCGGCCAGCTGCTGTCCGAATCCGTTGCGGCCGCGCACAATTACGCGGCCGAAACGCTCGCCGCCTAGGGGATCGGACGGGTTCTGGGTCGCACATGCTCGAAGATGAGGATCGTCTCGGTCGAGGCGACGGCGGGATGTGCGCTCAGATGTTCCAATACGAAGACCCGTAGTCCCTCGGAGTCGGCCGTGGCGACATGGATCAGATAGTCGTCGGCGCCCGCGATGAAGTACACGTTGAGCACCTCGTCGAGATCGGCCAGTTGTTCGCCGAATTCGGCGAGGTGCGGACGTGCGTTGGCGTGTACCCGCACCGCGATCATGGCCTGCAGATTGCGGCCGAGTGCGGCCGGGTCGATATCGGCGTGGAATCCGCGGATCACGCCGCGTTCCACCAGTGCCCGCACCCGCCCCAGACATGTCGACGGTGCGATGCCCGCGACATCGGCGAGCGCGCTATTGGTCATCCGACCGTCGCGTGCGAGCTGATCGAGCAGGATCCGGTCGATATCGTCGAGTGCAACGGCGGGTCGAGGCGGATTCCGGACAGCGGCGGCCGGACCTATCGGTGAATCGATCTTCCTCACAGGCCCAACCCTATCGAAGATCCTTCGACGTAGGGCAGCCCCGAAAACATATCTTCGGCGATCCTTCGCCGGTGTGAGCCCGATCCGGCCGTGGCGATAGGATCTGCGCGTGGACATCTACTGGCACGCTGTTACGCCGCCGCCGTGCGCCTGATCGGGCGCACCTGCTGAATCTTTGAACTCGCGGTCCAGGCTGACTCTGTAGCCAGCCTCGGGGGTTGTGTCGTGCGCCCGTTTCGAATCCCTGTCGAATTCGATGACGGAAGTGCATGGCCTTGTCTGATTCCAAATCTGTTGTTGTAGTTGGGCGTTCGGATGTTCGGGCGCGATCGCCGTGGAGTGGGCCGGTGCCCATCCTGGTCGCGGCGATGTTGTGGGGGACCACCGGGACCGCCAGTTCGCTGGCGCCCGCGGGTGCGCCCGCGGCGGCGATCGGGTCGGCCGGGTTGGTGCTCGGCGGGCTGTTGTTGTATTTGTCCGCTGGCGCTACGCGTTTGGTGTGCACGCGCGGCGAGTGGTGGCTGGTTGTCGCCGGTGCGCTGGCGGTGGCAGGATATCCGGTCACCTTCTATCCGGCCGTTGCGCGCACGGGGGTGGCCGTTGCCACGGTGATCGCCCTCGGCAGCGCGCCGGTTTTCGCGGGACTGTTGGCCTGGGTTGCCGGGCAGGGGAGGCCGACCGGACGCTGGGCCGTTGCCACCGGGGCGGCGGTGCTCGGCTGTGCGGTGCTCGTACTCGGTCCCGAACTGATGGGTGCGACCGCGCCCGTGGACCTGCTCGGCATCGTGCTCGCCGCCTTCGGGGGACTCACCTACGCCGTGTACTCGCTCATCGGTGGCAGGCTCATCGCACACGGGCATTCTTCGAATGCGGTGCTGGGCATGATGTTCGGCATCGCCGGGGCGCTGGTGCTGCCGGTGGTGTTGTGCGCCGACACCACGTGGTTGCATTCGGGGCGCGGCATCGCGGTGGCGGCGCATCTCGCGGTGTTCACCACGTTCGTCGCCTACCGCCTGTTCGGATCCGGGCTGCGGCATACGACGGCGCAGGCCGCGACGACATTGACGCTGGCCGAGCCGGCCGTGGCGGCGGTGCTCGGTGTGGTCGTCGTCGGTGAGCGATTGCCGATCGTGTCGTGGTGCGGGCTGGCCGTGCTGGCGCTCGGCCTCGCCTTCCTGACACTCGGCGGGCGCGACCGGGTCTGACGGGGTGCCCGACGCCGCCGCTTCGCGCTACCGATTCGGTTGGGCCAGCGCGGATTCGGCGGCGTCGAGCATGTAGTTCTCGGCGTTGGCCGGCCAGTCGAAGACGTCATCGATCGGCGCCGCAATGACGCGTTCGATTGTCATGGTTTCCATCAGGCCCCGCCCGCCACGGACGCGGCGGGAACGCCGTGTCTACTACACGCGATAGTAGTGTGAGGTTGGGGCTTCGCGCCAGGCCTCGGCGAACCGGCGCGGGCGCTACTGGGCTGGTGCGGGTGCTTTGGCGCGCAGCACCTCTATGAACGCCCGCATCCACAGTGGGTGATCCGGCCAAGCGCGGCCCGTCACGATATTGCCGTCGACATGGGCAGGGCTGTCCGCCCATTGCGCGCCAACGGCATTCAGGTCGGGCGCCAATGCCGGGTAGGCACTCGACGAGCGGCCGTTGAGTGCGCCGACGGCGATGAGGATCAATGGACCGTGGCACAGCGCCGCGATCGGTTTGTCCTCGTCGACGAAATGTTCGACGACTCTGCGGCATTCCGCATCGCCGCGCAGATATTCCGGTGCGCGCCCGCCCGGCAGCACCAGTGCCGCATACCGGCTCGGGTCCACATCGGCCAGCGCGATATCGGCGGGCCAGGTGTGCCCGGCCTTCTCGGTATAGGTATCGAAACCGTCGACGAAATCGTGCACGACGAACTGCAACTTCTTGACGGTGGGGGCGGCCACGTGGACCTCGTACCCCTCCTCGAGCAGCCGCTGGTACGGGTACATGACTTCCAGGTCTTCGGCCGCGTCTCCGGTGATCAGCAACACGCTTGTCACGGCACATCACCTCCGAGCCGAATTTTATCGGCAATCGCCCTGCGCCCAGGGGCCTTTCGCGCAAACCGGGCGCGGATGCGGCCGGGCCTGTTCGAGTTGCGCGGCCACCGACAGGATCGTCGGCTCGCCATTGGCCGGTCCGACCAGCTGCACCGCCAACGGGAGGCCGTCGGTGGCGACGCCCGCTGGCAGGGAGGCGGCCGGATGTCCGGTCACATTCCACAGTCCGGTGTAGGCGACCATGGGAACCGAGGCGAGCTGTGCCCGGACGGAATTCGCGCCGTCGAGGATACCGACCGGGGGCGGGCGGTGCGCGATGGTCGGGGTCAGCAGCAGATCGCACTGGTCGAAGATGCGATCGGCCTTGCGGGCCGCGGTCTCGCCGCGGCGTATGGCCCACTCGACGACCCGCTGCCGCGCCCACGCACCGAGCACCGCGGTCTGGCGGGTGCGGCGTTCGAGCCGCTCCGGATGGTCGACGAACGGGAACTCGGCGCGCACACCGCCGTAGAACTGCGGGTAGAAGGCGAAGGTGAAGTCGGGGTAGCGCGGGTCGACCTCGATGACCGTATGGCCGAGTTGGGCGAGCAGTTCGGCGGTGTCGTGGACCGCGCGCACATGTTCCGGATCCGGTCCGGTCAGCACCGTCGGCGATTTCGTGCTGTAGCCGATGCGCAGGCCGGTCGGGGTGCGCCGCGCCGCCTCCTCGAACGACAGCGCCGGATCGGGGGCGCGGAACCGGTCGACCGGGGTGCTACCGCGGATCACGTCGTAGACGATCGCGGAATCCTGGACGCCACGCGTCAGCGGGCCGAGCACGCCGAGCGCCCACCACAGGTGTGGGTACGGTGCGGTCGGTACCCGTCCGCGCTGGGTTTTGAGGCCGAAGAGCCCACAGCAGGCCGCCGGAATCCGGATCGAGCCGCCGCCGTCGCCGCCGAGTGCGACCGGCACCAGTCCGGCCGCCACCGCGGCGGCGGACCCGCCGCTGGAACCGCCGGCCGAACGGGTCCGATCCCACGGATTGCGGGTCAGTCCGTAGGTGCTGGATTCGGTATAGGGCCATTGACCGAATTCCGGCATGGTGGTCTTGCCGACAATGACCGCGCCCGCCGCCCGCAAGCGCCGCACCACCTCGGCATCGGCGGTCGCCGGGATGGTGTTGGCACGAGTGCCGAAGGTGGTCACGGCCCCCACGACGTCGATTTCGTCCTTCACCGCGATCGGGATGCCGTGTAAGGGCCCGAGGTCTGCGCCCGCGGCGCGCGCTTGGTCCCGTTCGATGGCTTCGGCAATGGCCTGTTCGTGCAGCACCGTGGTGAAGGCGTTGAGGTCGCCCGCCTGTTCGATCCCGTCGAGGGTCGCTTCGATCAGTTCGCGGGCCGATAGCGCACCTTGTTCGAGCAGTTCCCGCTGTTCCCGCACACCCGAGGCGACGACCTCGCGAAGGTCCATCTCTACCGCTCCTCCCGACCCACAGGCCATGTTGTTCCGGGCGAGCTGCGAGCAGCCGCCCGACAGGCGTGACCTGTGGAATCAGTCATTGATTCGAGCACCCGACAGTAGTTAGTCAACCGACCATTCCGCAATCGATACGCGGGTCGCCGCCGCCGGGTTCAATGTCGCCGGTATCAATTTTCCGCCGATGCGCAAGCGGCTGCGCTACAGCCACGGCACCCCGGCCCGGAGCAGCACATTGGCGTAGGGCCGGGCCTCGCCGGTGCGCACCACGAACCGGCAGGCGCCGATGCGCTGTTTGAAGTCGTCGTGGTCGATCAACTCGGCGTTCAGGCGGTGGCTGAGCAGCGTCGCGGCTTCCGGATTCTGCTCCGCGACGTCGCGGCTACCCCAGGCGGCTTCGACGGTGACTTCGTCGAGGATCAGGTCGAGGATGGGCTCGAATCGGGGGAATCCGTAGCTGATGCCCAGGTCGATGACCGGCACGCCGGCAGGTGTCGGCAGACCGGAGTCGCTGACGGCGAAGAGGTCGGTGTGGCGCAATGCCGTGAGCGCCGAGAGCAATTCGGCGTGTATGAGTCCGCTGGTGCGCAAGGTTCGGATCCTTCTCGAAGGGGGATGCCCGGGTCAGACGAGTGGCCGGGCCGCGGGGATGGTCGCGAGCGCGGTGCCGATCTGGTCCGCGGTGGGGTAGGAGGCGTGGGTTCCCGGTGCCTGCACGGCGAGCGCACCGGCCGCGGTGGCATAGGCCACGGCGGCGCCCAGCTGCCTGCCCTCGGCGAGTGCGGTGGCCAGTGCACCGACGAAGGCGTCGCCGGCACCGGTGGAGTCCACCGAACTCACCTGTGGCGCAGGCTGATATCCGCCGGCGACCGGTGCCGGCACATCGCAGCGGTGTGCCCAGACCGAGCCGGCGGCGCCCAGGGTGGCGACGACGGACGCCACCCCGCGCAGGCACAGCGAGCGGGCCAGGTGGAATGCCTGCTCCGGTGTCCGTGCGGTGGACCCGGTCAATGCCGACAGTTCGGACTCGTTGACGACCAGCGGATGGCAGCGCAGCAGCAGTTCATCCGGCAGCGCCGTCGCCGGAGCGGCGTTGAGGACGAACCGGCGGGCGTGCCGCGCCGCCCAGGCGACCACGCGCGGCGGCACCTCCAACTGTGCGACAACGACATCCGCCGACCGCAGTAGTTCGGCCTCGTCCATGGTGTCGAGTTCGGGGTCGGCTTCCCAGCGGAAGTTGGCACCGGAGTCGACCACGATCTGGTTCTCGCCGTCGGCGACGGTGATATAGGCCGTGCCGGTCCGCGCGTCCTCGACCTCGCGCAGGGCGGCGAGCCCAACACCATGGTCGCGCAACGATTTCCGTATCTCGGGATCGGCATCGCGGCCGATCCTGGCAATGAATTCGACGCTGCCACCGGAGCGGGCCGCCGCGACGGCCTGATTGGAACCCTTGCCGCCCAGATTGGTTCGTGAGCGCAGTGCCAGCACGGTTTCGCCCGGGTGCGGCAGCCGTTCCACCTCGCACACGATGTCCTGGTTGACCGATCCGAGGACGACTACCGTCACGACTCGGCTCCGGCCTCGGTGACCTCCAGATTGCCGGGTGCGGCGCCGGTGATCAGCGCGACCAGCCGGTCGCCGTCCACCTCGTCGATCCGATGTGCGGCAACGGATCTGCCGCGCCGCAGCACCACGACGTTATCGCAGATCCGCATGACCTGTGCCAGGTCGTGGCTGATGATCAGGACGGTGATGCCGCGCTCGCGCAGGCCGCGCACCAGCTTCTCGACCGCCGCGGTCTCCCGCACGCCGAGCGCGGCGGTCGGCTCGTCCATGATCACCATGGATTTGCCCCAGGCCACCGCGCGGGCGATGGCGATGCTCTGGCGTTGGCCGCCGCTCATCCTGCGCACGGTGGTACGCACCGAGGGCACATCGACATCCAGATCGCGCAGGATCTCGCCGCTGCGGGCGATCATCGCCCGGCGGTTGACGATGCCGAGCGGATACACCAACTCCCGGTTGAGAAATAGGTTCTGCCACACCGCCAGATCGTCGATGAGGGCGAGATCCTGATACACGGTTTCGATGCCCATCTTGCGCGCGTCCTCGGGCGAACGCAGGCGCACCGGCTCGCCCTTGAACAGAATGTGCCCGGTATCCGGCGTCTGCACGCCGGTGAGGCAACGCACCAAGGTCGACTTGCCCGCGCCGTTATCGCCGACCAGGGCGGTGACCTCACCCTCCGGAATCGTCAGCGAGACCCCGGCGAGCGCGCGGACCGAATCGAACGATTTGGTGAGCTCGCGCGCCTCGAGTAGTGGAATCGTCATGTCCTGGACCTACTTTCGGAAGCGGGCGATCCCGGCGGCCAGCAGCAGCACCGCGCCGACGGCGACCGGCTGGTAGTACTGCGAGATGCCGAGGATGGTGAACCCGTTGATCAGCGAGGTGAACAGCACCGCACCGCAGACGGTACCGAGCACCGACGCCTTGCCGCCCGACAGCGACGAACCGCCGAGCACCACCGCGGCGATCGAGCTCAACAGATAGGTGGTCTGCAGTGACGGATCCGCGCCGCCATTGCGGGCGACCAGCATGACACCGGCTATGCCGCACAGCAATCCGGACATGGCATAGGCGAACAGCCGGATCCGGTTCACCGAGATACCGGTGTCGCGCGCGGCCTCGAGTCGCCCGCCGGTGGCGAGCAGGTGGGTGCCGATCCGGGTGCGGAAGATGATCCCGGCCACCACCAGCGCCGCCACCAGTGCCAGCAGCCAGAACCAGCGCACCGGTCCGATGCCGTCCAGCGCGAGCCGTTGCAGGAAGTGGGAACTCACGGCCTCGGTATTGCCGTGCGTCAGCAGCAGCGTGATGCCGTTGAGCACGCTCAGCATGCCGAGCGTGACCACGAAATCGGTCATATGCAGTCGGCCGATCAGCACACCGTTGACGACGCCGACCGCCAGCCCGCTGAGGATCGCCACCGCGATGGCGACCGCCATCGGGTAGCCGTGGCTGGCGAGGTAGCCGAGAACGGCTGCCGCCCAGGGGAGATTGGCGCCGACCGACAGATCGATACCGCCCACGGTGATCGCGAACTGCTGGCCGAGCGCCAGCACCGTCAGGATCGTCGAGGCGACCAGCAGATCGCCGATATTGTCCGCCGTCAGGAAGTCCGGGGTGGCGATGAAGAACGCCACCCACAGCACGACCAGGGCCAGCGGTGCCGCGAATTCGGCGACCTTGGCGAGGATTTCCGTGCGCCCCTCACGCGCACGGAGTTCGGCGGGTGCCTCGGCTGTCACTTGTTCAGCAGCCCTTCCACTGGGTTGTCGAATGCGACGATCGGACGCGGGAACGCGGAGATCTGCTGGTCGACATTGTCCTTGCCGATGAAGGCGATGGGGGAGACCACGCGTTCGGGCAGCGCCTTGCCCTGGTGCCGCGCCAGGCAGCTCTGGACCGCGAGTTGTCCTTCCGCATACGGGTATTGGGTCACCGTGCCGGTCAGGGTGCCCGCCTTCACCGCGTCGAGTGCGGCCTGGATGCCGTCGACGGAGATCACCTTGATCTGGCCGGTCTTGCCCGCGTTCTTGATCGCCTGCGCGGCTCCGAGGCCCATGGTGTCGTTGGCGGCGAAGATGCCGGTGATCTCCGGGTGCGCCTTCAGGATCGCCTCGGTGACCTGCAGGCCCTTGTCCTGTTCGTAGTCGGCGGGTGCCTTCTGGACGATGTCCAGCTTGCCGGTGACGGCATCGGTGAAGCCCTTATCGCGATTGATGCCGTTCTGCTCGCCCGCGATGCCCTGCAGGATGGCGACCTTCCCGGTGCCGCCGAGCGCGTCGAGCATCCGCTGACCGGCGATCCGGCCCGCATCGAGATTGTCCGAACCGATGAAGCTCGCATACGACACCCCGGCCTGCTCGGAGGCCTTCGCGTCGATCTGGGTGTCGAGGTTGAGAATCGGAATATTCTTGCGCGCCACCGGCGTCAGCGGCGTGATCACATTCGTGGCGTTGACCGGGACCACGCCGAAGCAGTCATAGCCCCGCGCGGCCAGCGTGGAGATCTGGGCGTTCTCACCGTCGGCGTCGGTCTCGGACTGCCCGGCCTGCACCGTGACCTTCACTCCGACCCGCTGTCCCTCCGTGAGGGCGCCGTCGCGCAGGGCCGCCCAGTAGGGGTTGGTGAAGTTCCGGGTGACGATCGCGATCTTGAAATCGCCGTCACCCGCGTCCTGGCCGCCGCGACCGCAGGCAGCGGCGGCAAGCGCGCCGATGAGGACAAGCGGCGCCATTGCACGCCTGAATCGAGCATTCATCGTGAGTTCGACCTATCCGTCTCAGGTATCAACTCGTGTTGATCAACGCGAGTTGATGAGTAGTGTGTGACCCGAGTCACCGGCTGTCAAGTAGTTGTGCGGAGTGCTTGGATGGACGGTCGGAGCGAGGAGAGGTTTCGGATGGCAGTCACACGGGCCGACGTGGCGCGGCTGGCGGGTACGTCACCGGCGCTGGTGAGCTATGTGCTCAATGGGGGGCCGCGGCAGGTCGCGCCCGCGACGAAGGCGCGCATCGAGGCCGCCATCGCCCAACTCGGCTACCGGCCCAATATGTCCGCGCGCAGCCTGCGCATGAACCGCGGGCATGCGCTGGGCATGGTGATCCCCGACGGGGCCAACCCGTTCTTCGCCGAACTGTCCGCGGTCATCGAGGCGGCGGCCTTCGCGCGGGGGTATCCGCTGTTCGTCGGCAATGCCGCCGGGGACCAGGAACGCGAACGCGCCTACGTGCGCACCTTCATCGATCGCAGAGTCGAAGGGCTGCTTGCGATTTCGTCGTCGTGGGAGACCGGTGTCGCCGACGCCTGCGAGGAGGCCGGAATGGTGCTCGTCGCGCTGGACCGTGTCATCGATCCGGCGCGCTGCGCGCATGTGATGTGCGATTCGGTCGCGGGCGCCGAGCAGGCCGTTGCCCATCTCATCGGGCACGGACATCGCGATATCGCCTGCCTCAGCGGCCCACATGTGTCCACCGCCGAGGACCGCGTACAGGGCTACCGCAATGCGCTGGCCGCCGCCGGGCTGGCCGAAGGACGCATCGTGCGAACGGATTTCGGCGGCGCCGCCGGCTACCGCGCCCTGGCCGAACTCATGGCCGACGCGCCCCGCCCCACCGCGGTTTTCGTGACCAGCGACCTACAGGCGATGGGTATGCTGCGCGCGGCCTACGATGCCGGACTGCGGGTACCCGACGACCTCGCGGTCGTCGCCTTCGACGGTATCGAATACTCCCGCTACACCCGACCCGGCCTGACCACCATGGTGCAGCCCACCCGGCGCATGGGTGAGACCGCGGTCGATCTGCTGCTCCAACAGATCGAGGACCACACCGTCCGGCCGGGGGTGGTGAATCTCGAAGCGGTACTGCACACCAGAGGCTCGTGTGGTTGTCCCGACGAGTTCTGAAAGTTCAGATGCGTTGCGCCGCATGAGCACCCTCGTCTTCCACCGGTGTGCGGTCGACCGTCGGTCACGTCTGCGGTGGTTCGGCCGAGATCAGCGCGGCCGCTGCCGGTGTCAGTACTTGGGTGAACTCGGCGTCCGATAGTTCGGGTCCACCAGGCGCATGGCGGCGATGTCATCGCGGTTGTGCCACTGCGGCATGGCATTCCAGCGGTGGTGCAGGCGCGCGAGCGCGTCCGGATCGAGGTCGACGCCGAGACCGGGGGCGTCGGAGACGGTGACCGCGCCGTCGCTGATGACGAGTGGGTCGACGATCACATCCTCGGGCTGCCACGGGCAGTGGGTATCGCAGGCGTAGTCGAGGTCGGTGACGGTGGCGGCCACCTGGGTCATGGCGGCCAGGCAGCCACCGATCACACCCTGTGTCACCGAGGACAGATGCCAGGACTTCTTGATGAACAACAACACCCCAGAGATGACTCCGATGTCGTAGCCGAACAGGATGCCGCCGAGGGCGCCGAAGAATTAGAGAAATTTGACATTGTCGGCGAGCGCCGATTTCGGTGCGGTCGTCGTTGACTTGAATTGCATTGTGCTGCGCTTCTTTCGCGGTGGAGCAAAGTGCCATCAGCGTCACATGCCGCTGATGTGAAATTCGCCAGAAGTGCGATTCCGTCCGGGTATCGCGTGATTGTCGCATTCAGGGCGGATTCGGTTTTCCCAGTGGGGTTTCCACGAAAGGTCCGCCGATCAGCCAGGGGTCCGGATCGGCGACGGCGGAAATATCGGCGGCGAACTGTTCGGCGTCGTCTGCGCTGCGGTAACCGAGTTCCTCGGCCGCGCGCAGGGAAACGACCGCGCGGGTATTGGCGGATACGCCCCAGATCACCCGGTAGCCGGGTCGTTCGGCGGCCAGGCAGGCCTCGAACAGTCGCGCACAGTCGTTGGGGGACAACCACATCGACAGGCCGCGGGTATCATGCGGGCGCTCGAAACACGAACCGATCCGAATGCAGATCACGTCCATGCCGAAGCGGGAGTGATAGAGACTTCCCAGCGCCTCCACCGCCGCCTTGCTGAGGCCGTAATAAGTATCGGGCCGGGGCGCGGCGTCGCCGGGAATGGGATCGGGGCCGACGGCGTGGAAACCGACGGCATGATTGCTCGACGCGAGGACGACCCGGGGCACTCCGGCCTGCCGCGCCGCTTCGAGTACGGTGTGCGTGCCGTCGATATTGACGGCAAGTATGTTGTCCCAGCTGTCTTCTCGGCTGATTCCACCGAGATGGATGATCGCGTCCACGTCCCGGCACGCCGCGGCCATGGTGGCGGGATCGGTGAGCGATCCGGTGACGATCTCGACGCGTTCGCCGGACGTGTGCGCGGGGAGTTCGGTCAGGTCCAGCAGCCGCAGTACGCGATCAGGGCGTCGCAGGCGCGGGCGCATCAGCGTGCCGATGCCGCCGCCCGCGCCGGTAATGAGAATCCGGTGATCGTTCATGCGGCGTCGATCTCGCCCGCGTAGTCGAAAATGCCAGCAGAGCCATTGTTTTCGCACATGGTGTCCTCCTGTGGAGCGAGCGGAGTGTGGGATGGGTCACTCGCGGCTCGAACGTGTCAGAAGGTTATGGCGCTGAAATGATGCCTGTCCAACACCGTTTCTGTATCGACCGATGCTGTCAGGGCATCGGTTGCGGGCTGCGCGAACGCGAGTTGGGCGAGTGGACCAATTATCCACTCGCCCAACCTGATTCGTTCCTACTTCGCCAGCGTGACGTCCGCCTCGCCGCGCTCCAGCTTGGAGTGCATCCGCGAGTATCCGAAGTACACCGCGAGTCCGATCACCAACCACACCGCGAACCGCAGCCAGGTCTCCCACGGCAGCGACCAGATCAGGTAGATCGAGAAGCCGATGCCGATCAGCGGCACCGCCGGCATGAGCGGCAGCTTGAACGCGCGCGGCTCGTCGGGGCGGGTCCGGCGCAGCACCATCACCGCGACCGAGACCACGATGAAGGCCATCAGAATGCCGATATTGGTCAGCTCGGCGACCACGGTGATATCGAGCAGACCGGCCATCGCCGCGGATCCGATGCCCACGATCCAGGTCACCCGGGTCGGCACCTTGCGGACCGGATGGGTCTTGGCGAACCACTCGGGCAGCAGTCCGTCGCGGCTCATGGCGAACCAGACGCGGGTCACGCCGAGCATGAAGGTGAGCACCACGGTGACGATGCCGACAATGGCGCCGATCGCGATGATATTCGCGACGCCGGGCATGCCCACCGATTCGAAGGCCGTGGAGAAGCCGCTCGTCGGGCTGATCTCGGTGTATTTCTGCATACCGGTCAGCACCAGGGTGGCCAGTACGTACAGCACCATCGCGATGGCCAGCGAGTAGATGATCGCCTTGGGTAGATGCTTCTTGCCGTCGGTCGATTCCTCGGCGGCGGTGCTCATCGCGTCATAGCCGAATACGGCGAAGAAGACGGTGGCCGCACCGGTCCAGACCGCGCCGGCGCCGAAGGGGAAATACGGGGTGTAGTTGGAGCTGTCGATATGGAAGACACCGAGCACGATGATCAGCACGACCAGTGCGACCTTGATACCCACCGCGACGGTTTCGAAGCGGCCGACGCTCTTGATACCGCGCGATAGCAGCCAGGCCGTGCCCAGACAGAACAGCACCGCGAATACGTCGATGACATGGCCGTGACCGGTGCCGTGCGCACCCATCATCCAATCGGGCAGCGTGATATCGATCTGCCCGAGCAGGAATTTGAAGTATCCGGAGACACCGATCGCGACGACCGCTGCCACCGCGACATATTCGAGCAGCAGATCCCAGCCGATGAACCAGCCCGCGATCTCGCCGAGGGAGACATAGCCGTAGGTGTAGGCGGACCCGGCCTTCGGGATCATCCCGGCGAATTCGGCGTAGCACAGCGCCGCGCAGGCGCTGGCGACACCGGCGATCAGGAATGAGATGAGCACCGACGGACCCGTGACGGAGTGCGCGACCGAACCGGCGAGGGCGAAGATGCCCGCGCCGATGATGCCGCCGACGCCGATCGCCGTGAGCTGCCAGAGGCCGAGTGATCGCTTCAGCTGCTCGTCGGCGGGTGTCTCCTCCTCGACCTGCCCGAGGGGTTTGCGGCGCAACATCTGGCTGCGCAACTCCGCGAGGGACATGGATCTTCCTTTCGTCCTCTGCGATACGCGACGGTGCAGTAACGCAGATCACATTCTGAGCAGCACTCAGCTAATCCGACCACGAATGCGCTGTGATCGGCGAATTGGATAAATAAAGTTCGGCGGTCTTGTCCGACTGCACAGACAAGACCGCCGAGCGCAGCGTCAGCGCTGGCTGCCGGGGCGCAGCGAGCGCAGGAAGAACGCCATATTGGCGGGGCGTTCGGCGAGGCGACGCATGAAGTAGCCGTACCACTGATCGCCGTAGGGCACGTAGACCCGGACATGATGGTCGGCCTCGACCAGGCGGCGCTGTTCGGCGTCGCGGATGCCGTAGAGCATCTGGAATTCGAAATCGTCGGACTTGCGCGCGGTGGCCGTCGCGAAGACGCCGGCGGCCTCGATGAGCGCCGGATCATGGGTGGCGACCATCGGATAGCCGTCACCGTTCATCAGGATCCGCAGACAGTCCAGATAGGACTGGTCGACCTCGGCCCTGCTCTGGTAGGCCACCGACGCGGGCTCGCGATATGCGCCCTTGCACAGGCGAATTCGTGAGCCCGGACCGGCGAACTCCCGGCAGTCGGCCTCGGTACGGCGCAGATAGGCCTGCAGCACGGTGCCGAGCGAGGGGAACTCGGCACGCAGTTCTCGCACGATCGACAGCGTCGAATCGGTGGTGGTGTGGTCCTCGGCGTCGATGGTCACCAGCACGCCCGCATCCGCCGCGGCCGTGCAGATCTGGTGGGCGTGCGCGCGGGCGATTGCGTGACCGTCCTTGGGCAGGGATTGCCCGAGCGCCGAGAGCTTGAGCGAAACCTCCAGCGGCCCAACGGATCCGGTGTCCGAAGCGCGCAGCAGCGAGAGCAGCGCCAGATAGTGCGACACCGTATTGCGCGCCTGCTCGATATCGGTGGTGTCCTCGCCGAGGTAGTCGACGGTGATGTAGCGACCGGAATTCAGCAGAGTTTCGACGGCCGCCACCGCATTCGGCTCGGCCGCTCCCGCGACGAAGCGGTCCACCAGCTTCTTGGTGGTCGACATCCGCGTGACGGCGCGCTCGAGCCGCGGCGACCGCGAGGCCGCGAGCATGGCGGGGCGTAGCAGAGCGGAGATGGCCATCAGTTCTCCTCGGGTGCCTGGTGCGGATAGGTGTGTTCGGTCGGCGGGACGAAGGTCTCCTTAATGGTGCGCGCGGATGTCCAGCGCAGCAGGTTCTGCGGCGAGCCCGCCTTGTCATTGGTGCCCGATGCGCGGGATCCGCCGAAGGGCTGCTGACCGACGACGGCGCCGGTGGGTTTGTCATTGATGTAGAAGTTGCCCGCGGCGAACCGCAGCCGTTCGGTCGCCGCGGCAACGGCGGTGCGGTCATCGGCGATGATCGCACCGGTCAGGCCGTAGGCCGAACCGCCGTCGACCAGTTCGAGCACCGATTCGAACGATCCGGCGGCGGCATCGTCGTAGACGTGGATCGCCAGTATCGGGCCGAAGTATTCGGTGCTGAACGCCTCGTCGGTGGGGTCGTCGCCGAGCAGGATGGTTGGATCGACGAAGTAGCCGACGGTGTCGTCGGTATGTCCGCCCGTCGCGATGGTCAGGCCCGAGGTGGCCTTGGCCCTGGCGATGGCCTCGGCATTGCGGTCGAAGGCACGCTGATCGATGACTGCGCCGCCGAAGTGCGCGAAGTCGGTGATATCGCCGTAGCTCAGCGTGTCGACCCTATCGATGAGGTCGCGGCCCATCTTGGCCCATACCGACTTCGGGATAAAGGCGCGCGAGGCGGCCGAGCACTTCTGGCCCTGGTAGTCGAAGGCACCGCGGATCAGCGCCGTGGTCAGCACATCCGGATCCGCCGAACTGTGCGCGAGTACGAAATCCTTGCCGCCGGTCTCACCGACCAGCCGCGGATAACTGTGGTAGTCGCCGATATTCGCCGCGACCGCACGCCACAGATGCTGGAAGGTCCCCGTGGAGCCGGTGAAGTGGATGCCGGCCAGCCGCCGGTCGGCCAGCGCGACATCGGAGATCTTCGGTCCCGCGCCGTGCACCATATTGATGACACCGGGCGGCAGCCCCGCGGCCTCCAGCAGTTTCATCGTCCAATAGGCCGCCACCGCCTGGGTGGGCGACGGCTTCCACAGCACCGTATTGCCCATCAGAGCGGGCGCGGTCGGCAGATTGCCCGCGATCGCGGTGAAATTGAACGGAGTGATCGCATAGATGAAGCCCTCGAGCGGGCGGTATTCGACCCGGTTCCACACACCCGGAGTCGAGATCGGCTGCTCGGCCAGGATCTGCCGGGCGAAGTGCACATTGAAGCGCCAGAAGTCGACCAGTTCGCACGGCGCGTCGATTTCGGCCTGGTAGGCGGTCTTGGACTGTCCCAACATGGTCGCGGCGGCAATGGTTTCGCGCCACGGGCCGGACAGCAGATCCGCGGCCCGCAGGAAGATCGCGGCGCGATCCTCGAACGACAGCGCCCGCCAGCCGGGCGCCGCGGCGGTGGCGGCCGCGATCGCGTCCTGCACATCGCGGGCCTCAGCTGTGGTGAGGGTGCCGAGTACGGCGCCGTGGTTGTGCGGCTGCACGACGTCGATGGTCTTGCCCGAGGTGCGCCGATGTTCGCCGCCGATGACGTGGTGGATCTCGGTCGGCGTGGCGGCGAGTTCGGTCAGTTTCGCCCGCAGGCGGGCGCGTTCGGCGCTGCCCGGGGCAAAGGTGCCGACCGGCTCGTTGACCGGCCCGGGCGTGGACACGATGGCATCCATGAGTCCTCCTTGCTGGTATATGAGGGTGAGCCGAAGTCAACACGGCAAAACTGCCCGCAGAATCGGTCAAGCGGACAAAGATGGGATGACCGTATTGGCGAGTCGAATGAAAGTGGGCAGTGGTCGTGGCTAGGGAAGGTGAGCTGGTGGCCGCGGACCTCGACCTGTTCGGACTGGCGCATATGGTGGCCCAGAATGCGGGCGGGATGGTCTCCATCGAGGACCCGCAATCGCATGTGCTGGCGTATTCGGCATCGGATCAGACGGCCGACCAGCTGCGGGTGCTCTCGATCCTCGGCCGCGAGGGGCCACGCGACTATCTGCGGGTGCTGCGCGAGTGGGGTGTGTTCGATCGGCTGCGCGGGACCGACGAGGTCATCGATATCCCCGCGCACGAAGAGCTCAATATCAAGCGCCGCCTAGTGGTGAGCATCCGCGCACATGTCGAGGGGAGTGCGCCGCGGGTGCTCGGCTCGATCTGGCTGCAACAGGGTGACCGGCCGTTCAAACCTGATGCCGCGGAAATCCTGCGGGGCGCGTCGGCCATCGCCGCCCGACTCATATCGCGCAGTCTGGATGCGCCGACCGGCGAGGCACTGCTGATCCAGCGGCTGTTCGGCACCGGCGGCGGCACCGCCGATGTGCCGACCGTCGCGAATGCGCTGAACTTGCCGCTGAGCGGTCCGGCCGCGGTGGTCGGATTCGCGTCGACACCCGGTGCGAACGCGCCGTCGCCCGCGACGCTCGGCAATATGCTTCGCTTGCGCGCCAGCTCATTTCGCGGCGATTCGGTGACCACCGTGCTCGACGAGCGGGTCTATGTGCTGCTGCCGCAGTACCGATCCGCGGAAGCTGTGACCGCGTGGACGCGCCAGCTGGTCGATCAGCTCGAAGCCAAGCGCGCGCTCGAATTGCGCGCCGCCATCGCCTGTCCAGTTCCGGATCTGGCTCATGTCGCCGGCGCGCGCGCCGAGGTGGACCGGGTGCTCGACAGCACCGCCGAGACCTACCCGAAAGACCGGGTGACCACGCTGGCGCAATCGCGCACCGCGGTGCTGCTCGGCGAAATCCTCGATCTCGTCGGCGACCGGCCGCATCTGCACGATCCGCGCCTGTACAAGCTGCTCGACTACGACCGGAAGCATTCGGCGAATCTGCGCGAGAGCGTCGAGACCTATCTGCGCGAACACGGCGACGTGCGCAATGCCGCGACGGCCCTGCAGGTGCATCCGAATACGCTGCGCTACCGGATCCGCCGCGTCGAGGAGATCATCGGGATGGACCTCAGCGATCCCGCCGACCGCCTGTTGCTCGAACTCCAGCTCGCACTGCACCGCCGTCGATAGCCCGACCAGGTGGTGCGCGGCGAGCGATGATTATCCGAACTCCGGTCCGTCTGATCTGGTGACGCAGTAATTACCGACCAAGGAGATCCGATGCGGAAAATCACCGCGGGACTGTTCATCGCACTCGACGGCGTCGTCGAGAACCCGCAGGACTGGCACTTCCCGTACTTCAACGACGAGATGGCCACGGCGGTCGACCGTCAGCTCGGCACGGCGGACACACTGCTGTTGGGGCGCAAGACCTATGACGGCTTCGCCGCGGCGTGGCCGGAGCGGGAGCTCGCGGGCGATGTGGACGCCGAGATGGCCAAGAAGCTCGGCGACGCGCGCAAGATCGTGGTCTCGCATCAGGATCTCACCTTCACCTGGCGCAATTCCGAGGTGCTGCAGGGGGATCTGGCGACGGCCGTCGCGGCGCTGAAGAACGAGCCCGGCGAGGCGCCCATCGGTATCAGCGGTTCGGTGTCCGTTGTCCGCCAGCTGCTCGAGGTCGGCCTACTCGACGAACTGCATTTGCTGGTGCACCCGATCGCGGTGCGCAAGGGTCTGCGACTGTTCGATGAGACGTATGCCGCGCTTCCGCTGCAACTGCTTTCCTCCGACACCTTCAAAACCGGTGTCGTCCATCTGGTCTACGCCAAGGCGGCGGCCGAGGGCACCGAAGGGTATGAAGACGCGAAACAGTTCCTGGGCCAAGAGGATAACTAAGACGTCGAATGGCACATGGTCTCGGGACCATGTGCCATTCGGGCGTCGATGACCACGGTACTATCGTCCGCGATCATTCCGCATCGAGGACTTTGCTTGCGCGGCGGTAGTTCTCATCGCGTTCCGCGCTTGCGTTGCTACCGCCGTTGATCGTATGGGTGATCGCATCGATATCGGATTTATCCGCGTCGTCGTTCAAATCCTTGGAATCCCAATACCATCCCGCGGTGGCGAAGGCGTACTTCGGGTCTTTGGCCAGGTCGGGGTCTCCGACGAAATCGACCTCGAGGGCATCGCTCGCCTTCCGATAGTTGGTGCGGCCGGTCAGCTGCAGGGCGCCTCGACCGTGGAAGCGGGCGCCGTCGCTGGACCGCTCGTTGCCGAGGTCCTTACGCGACCCGTAGTTCTGCTCGAAATAGGCCTTGCCACCGTATTCTTCGAGGGTTTTCAGATTGTCGGTCTCCACCCCGACCTGTGCGAGGAATGCGGCCGCCCGCTTCGGCGTGTCTATCCCGTAGTCACGCATCGCCTGGTCGAGGTAGGGGAGGTACTTCTCCAGGGTGGCCTTGGGTGTGCCGGGGAAGATCTTCTCGAGTTGGTCCAAGCTCACTGGGCTCATGTGCCCGGCCCGCTCCGAGTTGCTTCCGAGGATGTCGACAAAGTCGTTCTCCACATGCACAACTCTCGTGACGATATCGGTCAGCAGCGACTTTTCCTCACTCGCCATCAGCTTGCCCAATCCCGCGAAGACAGCCAACGAAGCCGCCTGCAGTACCAACCCCAGCGTTTGCGCTTCGTCCCGGATCTCTTTGGCCATCTTGGCGCTATCGCCTGCGACATCCCCGACTTTGCCGGAGAGCTTGGTATCCCGCTCTTTCAAACCTGCGGTCAGCTCCGATAGCTCTGCCGATTTCGTATTGTAGTGCGCGGTCACCACGGACTTATTGGCCACATCGTAGAGGTTCGCCGCATCGAGCAGGGCCGTCAGATCGGGCATATCGGATGGGTTTCCGCTGCCGAGTTGGTCGACCATCAGTCGAAATGCGGTTCGAGCGAATTCGACCGCGCGCTGCACAGTTTTCGAAGCACCTAGCGGTGCGGCGAGCTTGTCGATCTGCTCGCGGGCGTCCACCACAACCGGCGATACGGTCGGCCCCGGCGCTGGCGGCGGTAGGAGTCCATATTGTGCTGCCCCCCAAGGACCATCGATGACCGGGTCGTACTGGGAGCCCATTTGTGGGATTCTCGCACAACCCGCTCAATCCTTTCGGCCCTCGACTCCCCAGCCGTGGGCGGCGCACTCGCTGCTCACGGCGTGACGATCGCGAAGTTCGGATCGGGGCGGTCGAACAGGCCGTTGAGTTTCTGTAGGGCGGCGATATTGCCGTCGACCTTGATCTCGCCCTTGATGATCGCGTCCGCGACGCTGCCGCCCGCGAGCATCGCGCTGGCGAATGTGGCGCGGGTCAGTGTGAGGGTGGCGTCGGGGGCGGGCAGAGCGTCGTTGGGGGTGCGGGCGTAGTGGATCAGCACGCCATTGCGCAATTCGACACGCTGCGTGCGGTTTTCGGCATCGGTGAAGCGCCAGTCGGTGGTGGCCTTGATGTCCCAGGCCTTGGGGCCGTTGACGAACAGTGAGATGGCGTCGAAGGCCTGGTCGATGGTCAGTGCCGCCAGCATGCCCTGTGCGTTGGCCTTGGTGGGGGTGCCGAACGGTCCGTTGCGCAGTTCGTAGGCGCCGCTGAGGTAGAAGTTGCGCCAGGTGGCGTTTTCCGCCCCGTACGCGAGTTGTTCGAAGACGCTGGCCTGCAGATGTTTTGCCTTGGTGTCATCCGGATCGGCGAAGATCACGTAGTTCACCAGCTGCGTGGCCCACCGGTAGTCGCCACCGTCATAAGCCTTTTGCGCCTTCTTCAGCACCTCCTTCGCACCACCCATGGCATCGACGTGTCGCTTGGCCGATTCGACCGGCGGATGTTCCCACAGATGTGCCGGATTGCCGTCGAACCAGCCCATATAGCGCTGGTAGATGGCCTTGACGTTATGGCTGACCGACCCGTAATAGCCATGGGTCGACCACTCCTTCGTGATCGCGGGCGGCAGCTGCAGCATTTCGGCGATCTCGCTGCCGACATAGCCCTGGTTCAGCAGGCGTAGCGTCTGATCGTTGAGGTAGGCGTACAGATCCCGTTGTACCGCAAGGAATTCCACGATCCGGTCGGTGCCCCAGACCGGCCAGTGGTGCGAGGAGAAGACCAGATCGGCATTGCGGCCGTACAGGTTGATCGACTCGGTGAGATAGCGCGACCACACATGCGGGTCGCGCACCAGCGCGCCGCGCAGCGTGACGATATTGTGCAGCGTGTGGGTGGCGTTCTCGGCCATACACAGCATGCGGCGGTCCGGAAAATAGAAGTTCATCTCCGACGGCGCCTCGGTGCCCGGCGTCAGCTGGAACACCATGCGCACACCGTCGATGATCTCCTCTTGGCCGGAGTGCGTGATATCGACGGTCGGGTCGATGAGTGTCGTGGTGCCGATCGAGGTGGTCTGGCCCAGGCCCGCACCGACCTGCCCCTTGGGGCCGCGGGGCAGGGCCGCGCCGTACATATAGGCCGCGCGCCGGGACATCGCGGTGCCCGCATAGATATTCTCGGCAACCGCGTGTTCGAGGAAGCCGGACGGCGCGAGCACCGGACAGCGGCCCGCCGCGACATCCTCTCGGGTGGTGACGCCGAGCGCCCCGCCGAAGTGGTCGACATGCGAATGCGAGTAGATGAGACCGGTGACCGGGCGATTGCCGCGATGGGCGCGGTAGAGCGCGAGTCCGGCCGCCGCGGTCTCGGTCGAGATCAGCGGATCGATGACCACTACGCCGCTATTGCCTTCGATCAGCGTCATATTCGACAGGTCGAGACCGCGGATCTGATAGCAGCCCGGTGCGATTTCGTACAGGCCCTGTTTGACCGTCAGCTGGGACTGCCGCCACAAGCTCGGATTCACCGACAGCGGACAGGGGTCGCGCAGGAAGGCGTAGGAGTCGGTGTCCCACACCACCTTTCCCCCGGCGTCCTTGACCGCGCCGGGCTCGAGCGAGGCGATCCAGCCGCGATCGGCATCGGCGAAATCGGTGGTGTCGGAGAAGGGCAGCGTCGCGGCGACCCGCCTATTGGCATCGGCGATGTGATCGCTCGGATCTGTGGGTGCGCTGGCGGGGTTCACCTCATCGGAGTCGCCGCACGCGGTCAGACCGACGCCGACGCCAGCCACCGCCAGTGCCGCCGCTCCGACTCCGAATACCCCGCGGCGCGACACCCGCGGTGTCCGGTTGCCGTCGTTGTCCTGGTGCTCGACCATCGTTTGCTCCTGTCCGTCCTCGGCGACCCACCGTAGCCGCTATTGCAGTGCGACTGCAATAGAGTGCTAGTCTGGGTGCCGTACCAGCGGATGCCCCGTGCGGTCGCTGTGATCGGATGCGGATATGAGTGAGAGCAGTGCGGGCGCCCGACGCAGGCGCAATCCGGAACAAACACGCGCCGCGATCATCGCCGCCCTGCTCGCGGCGATTCAGGACGGCGAACTCGATCCGACCGGTAAGCGCATAGCGGCCAGGGCCGGGGTCTCCGAGCGCAGCGTCTTCGTGCACTTTCCCGGACGCGACGACCTGCGGGTCGCGGTGGTCGAGGTGCAATCGGAACGGGTCGAGGCGTTGATCGCGACGCCGGATCCGCGACTGCCGCTGGCCGAGCGCATCGATGCGGTGGTGCGCCAGAGCGAGGCGATCTTCGCGCTGCAGCGCAATCCCCGGCTGCTCGGGTTGCTCGAATCCCATACCGTGCCCGGTGTGGACGCGCGAATGCGATTGACCGACAGACGAATTCGCGATGCACTGGCCCGTACGTTCGCATCGGAGCTGACCGGCGACGGCGGCGTCGACGAGCAACTGCTCGATCTCGTCGACGCCGCCGTCGGCTGGCCCACCCGGCACCACCTCGTCGAACGCCGCGGCCGGTCCCAGGCCGAGGCGTCCGCGGCCATTCGCCGGACCTTGTTCGCGCTACTCGGTTAAGCGTTGGCGGGGGCCTCGGCCTCCGGTTCCGGCGGGGCCTGCTCGACCGTGCGCTTGGGACCGGTGAACCAGTGCTTGGCCGATACCGCCCACCAGATGCCGATCGCGCCGACCACACCGACCAGGGTGATCGGTGCGTAATTGACGGTGTTCCAGGTGAATTCGCCGTTCCACGGGTAGCCGCGGTCATCGGTCGGCAGGATGAACAGCACACTGATCAACACGATCCAGACCAGGGCGATCACACCAACCGGTCGATACCAGGGGCCGAGTTGCCAAGGGCCGGTACGGAATCGGCTGCCGTGGAGCTGGCGCAGCAGAATCGGGATGCCATAGGCGATATAGAGGCCGATGGTGGCGACCGAGGTCGCCGCCGCGTAGGCCGTCGGCGCATTGGCCGCGGGTACCAGCATCGACGGAATCAACAGCACGAACGAGAAGAACGAGATGAACAGCACGGCGTGCACCGGTACCTTGCGGGCCGAAAGTCGTGACCAGTAGGCCGATCCCGGTACCGCGCCGTCGCGGGAGAACGCGAACAGCATGCGCGAGGCCGAGGTGACCGAGGCGTAACCACAGAACAGCTGGGCGATCGCGGCGATGATCAGCAGCAGACCCGACCAGAACGAATTCAGCGAGTTCTCCAGGATATAGATCACCGGGTAGCCGCTGTTCTTGTCCGGATCCAGTGCGTCATCGAGATTCGGAATGGCGAAGGTCACCGCCATGATGAGCAGATATCCGGCAACGGCGGAGACGACGATGGTATTGATGATGCCTTTCGCCGCGGTGCGCGCCGCGTCGTGGGTCTCCTCGGACATATGCGCCGACGCGTCATATCCGGTGAAAGTGTATTGCGCGTGCAGCAATCCGAGCAGGAAGCTGAACGCCACGCCGCCGAAGCCGACCGCGCTGTTGTCGACGGTCTCGGTGAAGACGAACCCGACGCTCTGATGCTGGCTCGCGCCGAAACCGAGCACGATGACGAAGATCGCCACACCGCCGACATGCCACCAGGCCGAGATGTTGTTGATGACCGCGGACAGATGCGGGCCGATCGCATTGAGCACGGCGTGCAGGATCAGGATCGCGGTGAAGACGAGAAAGATTGCGGTGCGGTCGGTTCCGATATCGATGCCGATGACGTTCAGCACCGCGGTGGTGAAGATCGCCGCGCCGTAGTCGATGGCGGCGGTCACCGCGATCTGGCCGATCAGGTTGAACCATCCGGTGAACCAGCCCCAGACCGGACCGCCCAACTCCGAGGCCCACCAGTAGAGACCGCCGGAAGTCGGGTAGGCGGAGGCCAATTCGGCCATTGCCAGCCCGACGAACAACACCATCACCGACACCAGCGGCCAGCCCCATGCCATGGTGATCGGACCGCCATTGGCCAGCCCGATGCCATAGCTGGCCAGACCGCCGGTCAGGATCGAGACGATGGTGAAACTGATGGCGAAGTTGGAGAATCCCGACCAGGACCTGGCCAGTTCCTGTTTGTAGCCGAGTTCGGCGAGGCGACGTTCGTCGTCGGATGGTGCGTTGGCTTCGGTCATGATCGCTCCCGGGTGAAAACGCCGCCCTCATACAGCGTTTGCCAGAAGCTAAGTCTGAAGTGAGTGCTGGTCAATCGTGGGGAAATATGGAAACCCGACTGTAATTTCCCCGCAATCGCCCGCCGTCGCCGCAATCTCCGGAATCCGTGATAGGCAGGACAGATGAAACCGATGCGCTCCTCCTATGACGTGGTGGTGGTCGGCGGTGGCCATAACGGGTTGGTGGCCGCCGCGTATCTGGCGCGGGCCGGGCGGTCGGTACTGGTGCTGGAGCGGCAGGATCACACCGGTGGGGCCGCGGTCTCGGAGCGGGTGTTCGCGGGTGTCGATGCGCGATTGTCGCGGTATTCGTATCTGGTGAGCCTGCTGCCGCGCCAGATCGTCGAGGAGTTGGGTCTGCGATTCGCGACGCGGCGCCGGCGGATCTCGTCGTATACGCCGGTCGGGGACGGCGGGTTATTGGTCGACACCGCTTCCGAGGCTCGGACCAGGGACAGTTTCGTGCGGCTCACCGGATCCGATCGTGATTTCCGGGCGTGGCAGCAGTTCTACGGCGCGACCGGTCGGCTCGCCCGACGCGTGTTCCCGACGCTGACCCAACCTTTGCCGTCGCGCTCGTCGCTCGAGCGGTTGGTCGACGATGCCGACACCTGGGCGGCGCTGTTCGAGCGGCCGCTGGGGGAGACGGTCGAGTCGACCTTCACCGATGACACCGTGCGCGGTGTCGTGCTCACCGACGCGCTCATCGGGACCTTCACCCACGCGCACGACCCGAGCCTGCGGCAGAACCGCTGCTTCCTCTACCACGTGATCGGCGGCGGCACCGGCGACTGGGATGTGCCGATCGGCGGTATGGGCGCGCTCACCGACGCGCTCGCCGATGCGGCCCGTGCCGCCGGGGCGGAACTGGTCACGGGCAGCGAGGTGACCGAGGTCGAATCCGACGATGTCACGGCGGAAGTGCGCTATCGGGACGGCGTGGTCGGCGCGCGGCAGGTGCTGGTCAGTGCGGCACCACACGAGCTCACGCGGTTGCTGGGCATCCCGGGGGAGCCGAAACCCGAAGGCTCGCAACTGAAGGTGAATATGGTGCTGCGGCGGCTACCCCGGCTGCGCGACATCGCGACCGATCCGCGCGAGGCCTTCGCCGGAACATTCCATATCGCCGAATCGTATTCGCAACTGGAACAGGCCTATCGCGAGGCCGATGCCGGACGGATCCCGTCCGCCCTGCCGTCGGAGATCTACTGCCACACCCTGACCGATCCGTCGATCCTCGCACCCGAGTCCCGCATGCATACCCTCACACTGTTCGGATTGCACACTCCGGCAAGGCTTTTCGAATCCGACCCGGAGGCGGCGAAGGCAATGGCGGTGAAAGCCGCACTCGCTCAACTGGATGCGGTACTCGCCGAACCTCTCGCCGACTGCCTCGCCGTGGACGAGTACGGCGCGCCCTGTATCGAAGCGAAATCGCCACTCGACCTGGAGCATGAGGTCGGCCTGCCCGGTGGCCACATCTTCCACCGAGACCTGGCCTTCCCGTACCGCAGCGACGAGACCGATACCCCTGCCGCTCGCTGGGGCGTGGCGACCGATGTGCCGAATGTCTTCCTCTGCGGTGCGGGCGCGGTACGCGGCGGCGGAGTCAGCGGTATCCCCGGGCACAACGCCGCCATGGCGGTCCTCGAGACGCGCTGACTACGGCGCCGTCAAGACCGCCCGGATCTCGTCCACGCTCGGATTCACCAGCGACTGCCCTCGTACGATGACCGTCGGCGTCACCTCGTCCCCGCCGGTGATCGCCCGAACCGCGGCGGCCGCTTCCGGGTCCTTGATGGGGATGGTCCGGAACGGAATGCCGGCCCGGCGCAGCCCGATGCCGAGTCGAATGCAGTACGGGCAGAACGTGCGCCAGTAAATGGTGATCGGTTCGGTGGTTTCGGATCGATCGGATCCGGGCACGGGTTCCCTCCCCTGAGCGATATCGGATGGACGTCATCGACCTTACGGCTCTGGACCTGCTCTACGGGTGAACTCGCCGCAGGTCACGCCGATGTCGGCCGAATTGTCGGCCGGAGAGAGCGCTGTCCGCATCCTCTGTGTGTGTAGCACCACTAAGAAGTCCAATGATGTTGATTCTGTATAACTGTCCAATCGGAGGCGCCCGAAATCGGATGTTCTGTGGCGGCTTTCGTCGGAGGATTCGTGTTCGTCCATGATGGATCCCGGTAGCGGCGTTCGGGATTCCCGCGTTCGGTGCCCATTACTCGGTGGCGGCTCGTGTCGCGCGGTGGCGGCCCGAATTATAATGCGGGTCACATCAAGATCGATGTCGAATAAGTCAACGGCAATTGGTGAGCAAACGTTAACGATTGGGTCACGTTCAGTTTTCATGCAGCGGTTTCGATGGGCTCGCTTCCCGAAGTCGACCCTGTGAGGAACCAAAATATGTTGATGAGGAAATTCGCCGCGACCTCGGCGCTACTGATCGCGGCGCTCGGTGCTACGGCCGGAACCGTTTATGCCGCACCGGACTCCGACAGCGGTGCCGTGAACTACTCGGCCACCGCCACCCCGACCTCGACCATCATCAAGACCGAGGCCGGTTCGCTCGTCGACGAGAACGGCGTCTTCAAGATCAAGGCCGCAGACGGCACCACTGTTGCGGGCACCGAATTGTCCTTCCGGGTGGACGACTTCGTCTTTCCGATCGCCGCGGATATCCGGGATCGGACTGCGACGCTGACCCCGCAGTTCGATATGGCGCACGCGGCCTACAAGCCGGTCGCGCTGCCCTTCGAGGACAAGGCCCCCTGGAAGTCCGAATACGACCGTGAGCAGGCCGCCTTCAACCGCATGAAGGACACCATCGCCATGGGCGCCACCATCGGCACCCTGGTCGGCGGTCTCGGCGGCGGCGCCATCGGCTGCGTCCTCGGCGGTATCGCCGGTGCGACCGTTGCCTCGGCCACCATCGTCGGTCTGTTCGGTGCGTTCATCCCGGCCGCGGCCATCGGCTGCATCGGCGGCATCGTCGCCATCGGCGCCCTCGGCACCGTAGCCGGACAGCTGTTCGTCACCGCCCCGGTCGCCATCGCCGCCGCAGTCCAGTACTTCACCACCATCAACCAGCCGTTCAACGCGCCGAAGTAATTTCGGCACAGCACTGGCGGCGCCCGGATAGCCACCGGGCACCCGACTCCAGAGCGGGCACCCCGTACCCGGGGTGCCCGCTCTGCTGATTCCCCGGCCGAGCGCTCGCGGGAATCCGGGAACAGCGGTCGAGGAAATGGGCGGTCATCGACCTGGCGCGATGCTCGGCTGATCACCGGTTGGACTGCGGGCGGGCTAGCATGCTCAGGCTGTTCCAGAGAGTCTGGAAGCAGAAGAGGATAGCGATGAACTTCGAAACCAAGCGTGTTCCGCGGATCGCCCTACTCTCCGCAATGGCCGGTGCCGCAATGCTTATCGGTGCTGGTGCCGCCGCGGCCGATGACTGGCCCTCGGACGGCGGCGGCGCATTCGAGGTATACGAGACCAAGAATTTCGCGGTCCAATCCGACCCCGACTACTGGAACCCGCTCTCCGACCGAAACCGCCTGACCTCCCCCTACGGCACCGGCACCCGCATCGTCTGCACCAGCTTCCATGGCGTACAACAGGATTGCTGGCAAGCCGACTCCAACGGCAACCCCCACAAACTCACCATCGCCCCGCTCGACGTCCCCTACGCCGGCTCCAGCCAAACCGGCCACTTCGCCCCCAAACACTACGTCTACCCCAACTAACCCCCAGCCTTGGTCGCGAGAACGTTAGTTGAGGAGTCCGTGCCATGGAGTTGCGCCAGCTGCGTTATTTCGTCACCGTGGCCGAGGAATTGCACTTCGGGCGGGCGGCTGAGCGGCTGCATATTGCCCAGCCTGCGGTGAGTCAGCAGGTGCGGCGGCTGGAGCGGGAGTTGAAGGTCCAGTTGCTGGATCGGTCGCCGCGACGGGTGCGGCTGACGGAGGCCGGGGTGCGGTTTCTGCCCGCGGCGCGCAGTGTGCTGAGCGCGGCCGATCAGGCGCGGGCATCGGTGGCCGATCTGGCCGGTGCGCGGGCGGAGGTGTTCCGGCTGGGCACGGTCACCGGGCTGGGGGCGCGGCTGGACACCATCCTGGATGCCTTTGCCGAGCGCCTTGCGCAGGTGCGAATCGAGTTGGTCACCCTGCCGGTGCGTGAGCGATTGGCGCAGGTGGCCGACGGTCGACTCGATGCCGCCTTCGTGCGCTCGCCCGCTGTCGAGGACACTGCCGACCTGGAGTATCTGCACGCCTGGGACGACCGACTCGTCGCGGCTCTGCCCGCCCGGCACCCGCTGGCCGCACAGGAGTCGGTGCGATTGGCCGATTTGGCGTCGGTGCCACTGCGGCTGACCGAACGGCGCAATCATCCGGCGCTGGTGGATCTGGTGTTGATGTCTTGTCAGCGTGCGGGTTTCGAGCCGGTGCCCGCGCCGACCGCGACCACCCTGCAGGACAATTTGGCCGCGATCGGCACCGCCGCGGCCATGTGGACGGTGATCTACGCCGCCAATGCCGACCAGGTGCACAACCCCCGGGTGGTCTTCCGGCCGTTCGCGGACGGTGGCATGAGCCTGCCGACCGCCGTGGCCCTGCGCGCCGGCGCCGACGCACCGGGTTCGGAGCTGCTGCGTGCGCTCCTACCGGCCGAAAGCACATACGACCTCGGACAATAAGGACTCGTTATCGCTGTGTGAAGGAACTGACCCTTGGTCGATGATCTTTGTTCGGGTGAACTGATGACAGGCCGCCGAACCGGGCGAAAGACCACAGTGGAAAGCCCGGATACGGTCTGTCCCAACCCCTTTCAGTGAGGAGATGCAGTCATGCCCATCGTCACCGTGCAGCAGGGCCCGCGCACCATCGAACTCAAGCGGGATCTGGTCCGCCGGATCACCGACGCCTTCGTCGACGCCTACCAGGTTCCCGCCGAGACCGTGCAGGTCTGGATCCACGAGACGCCCGCCGATAGCTGGGGTGCGGCCGGGCAGTTGACCGCCGATAAGAAATAGCCGGTCGAGGGACATCGACGCCCGGCCGATACCGTCGCGGCTATGCCGATGAAGCATGAACGTCCGCGGTGGTTGCCGGTCGGGCCGACGGTGCTGGTCTTGTTGTCGGCCGGAGCGGGCGCGACGGATGGGTTGGTATTCACCGAACTGGGCAAGGTGTTCGCCAGCGTCCTGACCGGCAACTTGGTGTTGCTCGGTGCGGCCGTCGGCATCCCCGGCATCGAACTGACGCCGCCGCTGGTGGTTCTCGCCAGCTATTTCGTCGGTGTCGCGGCGGCGGCGCGCTGGTGTCGCGGCAGGCCTGCGGGGCCGCTGCGCATCGCACGTCTGCGGCACTGCCTCGCGGGCGAGGCGGCATTGGTGGTCGTGGTGGCCGCTGTCGCCGTATTCGCCGGTGCGGTCGGTGTGGCTCGCCTGCTGCTGCTCGGTGCGGCCGCGCTCGCAATGGGGGTCCAGTCGGCCGCTGTCCTCATCATCGATCGCCGATCACCCACGACCTACATGACCAGCACCTTCACCGGTCTCGTCAGCGATCTCGTCGCCGACCGCCGCATCGAACCGCTCGCCGTCGCCCGTATCGCCGCCGTGGTATTCGGCGCCGCCGCCGCGGTCGCACTCTATTCCGCAAGTGCCCATTGGGGTTTCGTCATTCCCGCCGCGCTGATCGCATCGGCGGCCGGTCTCGCAGGTACCCGCTGGTGGCTTGATGGCGCGCTACCGGTTTCATCGACGTCGGACGAATAGGTGACGTCGTGTCGATGCCGGGATTCGGTGACGGCAGGGCTGAATCAGTGGCTCGAATTCGATTCGGACGAATCCGGACCGAAGTGCTGTTGCAGGAATAGGATCCGGTTCCTGGTAGTACGGGTGTCCGGATGATCCGAGCCGAGGATGCGCTCTTGGTCGGCGAGCAGTTGCTCGTTCTCGGTGAGGGTCCGGCTCATGTTCTGGCCGCCGCGATTAGCCGCGATATTACTTCGGGTGGTGAGCGTATCGACATGGTCGGCGCCCAGTATGCGCTCACGGTCGATAGCCACCTGCTCGAACTCGGCGATGGACCGGTCGAAGTCGCCGGACTCGCCATGCCAGTAGGCGATGCTGTGGCGGGTCGCGAGAGTGTTGGGATCGTCGGGGCCGAGGATGCGCAACTGGTCGACCAAGAGGCGTTCGAGTTCGGCTATTGCTCGGGGGATTTCACCGTTTTCGCCGTGCCAGTAGGCGATGCTGTGGCGGGTGTTCAGGGTGTCGGGGTGGTCCGGGCCCAGCACGGAAGTCTGATCGTGCAGAATCCGTTCGTATTCGGCTGCGGCTCTGGCGGGTTCGTCGCTTTCGCTGGACCAGTAGGTGAGGCTATAGCGGGTGTTGAGGGTATCCGGGTGGTCGGCGCCGAGGATGCGGACTTGATCGGTGAGAAGCTGCTCCAGCTCGGCGACGGCTCGCGCGATGGCGCGTGCGGCGGTGTCGTCGAGACCGAGCAGGCTCCTCGGGTTGTGCGCTGCCTCGGCGACGTCGTACAGGCCGCGCACGTTGGTGAGGTTGAGGCGAGTGGTCAATGTGCGCGGATCATCGAGGCCGAGTACGCGCAGTTCGTCGGTCAGCACCGCTTCGAGTTCCGCGACGGCTCTCCGCATATCGCCGCTTCGGCCACGCCAGAAGGCGAGTTGGTGCCGGACGAACAGCGTGCCGGGATGATCGGGACCACACACCTCGGTAAAGGAAGGGAGCCACGCGGCGTACATATCGCGGTTGGCCGCTGGGCGCACCGTTTCCAGGCCGAGGAGCAATTCTTTCGCAGAATCAGCATCGCCGTATTCGAGATAGTGCCGGGCGCCGGACCCACGGATGTACTCGGTCACCTGCTGGGAGACCCGGGTTCCGCTCGTGACCGCCGACTCGATCGCGATCCCGATCGCCGCCGCAATCGCGCCGTGTGTCGCGGTGCTCTCCCAGCCGAGACGCTCGGTCTCGGCCGCTAGTGTCGGAAGCAACGCAGCGTGCGCAATTCCGAGAGATTCCCGCGCGGTACCGGCTCGACTTCGCGTGACCAGCACGCCCAGTTCGACGACGAGGTCACGGAGCACGGCGGTATGCAATCCGGACACGACGAACTGCGCCAGAGCGGATTCGAGCAACTCGATCGGCAGCACCGGACCCGCCCCGCCCGCGACCAGAATGGCGAGCAAGGCCGCGAGCACCTCGGCGGTATCGGGATCCGCGGCGTGCAGTGCGCCGTGAACTCGATGCAGTACAACGGTTTCGAGCCCGATGCCAGCGGCGATGTCCGCATCGGTAATGCTGGAGTGGACCTCGATGAGCAGCCGGGCCAGCAGCCACCCGCCCGTGACGGCACGCGTATGACCGATGGTTGGTGTTTGCGCGGAAAAGCTGGTGGGGGTTTCCGCGAGCAAGGCATCGATCCAGCGCACCCACAACTGTGGATCGGTCGGTTCGAGCTGGTGCCGGGTGGATTCGAGCACCATGGCGGCGATGTCCTCGGCACTCGGCGGCAGGAGTTCGATGCGGTGCAGATGCGCGAGCTCCGGCAACTCCGCGACGCCCGTACCGGCACGCACGCCGAGAATCACACGCACATGGGTGAATTCGTCGACGCGGGTCAGCTCGGCCACATGCCGGACGAGGTGTTCCCGGGTTCCGGCCTCGAGTTGGTCCATGCCGTCGAAGACGATGGTGATCCGGCGACCGGGTGCCCGGAGCCGGGCCAGCGGCCGCTGTACCTCGATATCGAACACGTCGAGTTCGGGGTCGTCGGATTCGTCGACGACGTGGGCGGCATCGCGAAATCCGGGTACTCGGTGCGACAGCTGCGCGGACAGTTCACCGGTCACCGACTCGAGTGAGCTGCCGACGGTGAGAAATACTGCCGCGGTGACATATTCGGGCGCGATCGCCAGCCCGTCGACCAGACTCGGTCGAATGAGCATCGCCATCAGCGTGGACTTCCCGGACCCGGCCGGGCCGACGACCGTACGCAGACGGTGGCCACCGGTCTCGACGATCTCGGCGAGACGCTCACGGATGACATCGGTGAGCAACAGCCGACGGGTGAGCTGATCGACGAATCCGGCTGCGGGACGGCCGGTTATCGCATCGCGCCGCCGAGCGGCATTGGGCACCAGCCACAGTCCGGGATCACCGCCCGGGGTGGTCGACAATGCGCCGGAGGTGAACGAAAGATGTTGCGGTTGTTGGCGTTTGCAGGTGCTGCCGATGGGCTCGACCAGATCGGATGGCAGCAGATTCTCACCGCGCAGCGGCAGGCCGCCGGTGAAGGTCTCGACCATGGTCCGGGTGAAGCAGCCCGCGTAGGCGGGGCCTTCGCCGGAGGCGACGAGCAGTTCCATCCGTCCGGACGAGCGGGTCAGCAGATCGGTCCAGCGGCGGGCCGCACCCTGCACACCCTCCCCGCTCTCGCAGGCATCGATGAGCACGATCAGACCGTCGAGCGTGGATCCGTTGAGTAGTTCTCGAATGCCCTGGGTCAGGTGGAATGCGGTGCGCGAGTTGGGCAACACCGGCGGTGAGTCACACGCGAGCAGGAAGAAGTCCTCACCGGCGGTCGCCACGCCGTGCCCGACGAAGCCGATCAACAGGGTCGCCCGCTGCTCCGAGGCGGCAGCGAAGGCATCGTTCACTGCCTCGGTCAACTCGTCCGCAGTCGGGTCCAGCACCGGCCCCCGGTGTGCGGTGGCAGGTTGCCAGCCGCCCGCGGCACTGAGATTCGCGTAGAGCTCGGTGGCCAGCTCACCCGGAAAGCCGAGTCCGGGCAGCGCGGCGCACTCGGACCCCACCACCAGCGCCAATCTGCCACCCATAGACGAAACATAGCGGAGTCGGGCGAAACCGTCGGCGAGTCTGCGGCTAGGGAACGCTGACGGTCTCGTCGCAGCTCTCGGGCGGGTCGACCAGTCCGCATTCAACGGGTGCCCGGGTCGGGCGGTAATCGGCGGGCACACCGCCGGACCGGATGATGCCGCGATAGGTGTCGACCGCGTCGGTGGGTTGGCGGGTCAGGGTGGGGTCGGTACGCACATCGACGGTGTAGAGGCCGAAACGTGGTGTGTAGCTTCCCCATTCGTAATTATCGGTGAGGCTCCAATAGTTGTAGCCGACGACATTGATGCCATCGGCCTTGGCGCGCTGGAGCCAGTAGATCGTGTCGCGGAGGTGGTCGGAGCGGGTGTAGCCGTCGGTGCGCGGCTTACCGTCCTCGGTGGGCATGCCGCTCTCCACGACATACAGGGGGCGATCGGGAAATAGCCTCGCGTAGTGGCGCAATGCGTAGTAGATGCCCTCGGTGTGAATGGGGAGTTCCCAGATCGGCGGACCCTCGTTCGAACCGCCCTGCACCGCTTTGCTCGTCTCGGGCACCGGCGCGAAATAGTAGTCGACGCCGATGAAATCGAGCTTGTCCGCGATCCGATCCACGATCGGCTGATTCACCTCGGTCTCGGCACCCGCGACATAGCCGAGATTGCTGGTGACCTGCGCGTCGGGCATCTTGTGGTGGATGGTGTCGTAGATCGCGTTGTGCGCCTGGGCGATTCGGTCCAACATCGCGGGCGCATCATCGGGGGTGATCGCGCCGATGCGCAACTCCGTGCCGATATAGGCGGCTGGCTCGTTGAAGGTGATCCACAGCGGATTGCGAGAAGCGTAGCGGTTCACCACTTTTCGCATATTGACCAGCCAATCCTCGACCATGCCGGGATTGCGCCAGCCGCCGCGGTCGGCGGCCCAGCCGGGATACACCCAGTGGTCCAGGGTGAGCATCGGTCGCATACCGGCGGCGAGAATGCGCGCGATCACATTGTCGTAGAAGCCGAATGCCGCCTCGTCCCAGGTATCGGGTTGCGGCTGCACGCGCGCCCATTCGATGCCGATCCGGTACACCCGCACGCCCAGGCGGGCGGCCAGGTTGATATCGGAGATGTAGCGCCGGTAGAAGTCGACCGAGTTCTCGTAGTCGTCCCCGGCCTTGCCGGAATCGATGTAGCGGGTCCAATTGCTGTCGGGCGCGTGGCCCTCGGATTGGAAGCCGGATGATGCTACGCCCCAGAGGAATTCACGGCCGAACGGCGCGATGGAGGCCTGCGCGCTCGGCATGGCGACACCGGATAGCAGCAGTGCGGTCGCGATCATGGCGAGCGCGACGAGGGCGCGTCGGCGCATCGGTGTTCGCATCGAACTCCTGTCCCCATTCGGCACTGGTCGGTCGTGCGTCACCGGCGCAGCGCCGCCCCGGCCGATGATCTGCCAGCGTAACCATCGGATAGCTGAATCTCGGGCTGCGCGCCGGTGTGTCGCGAATGCGGCCGGAAGTGCATGGAAAAGGCGGGTGAGATGTCGAATCACAACGATTGCTCCCTGTTCGCGCGCGGACAGGGCTGATCCTCAGCTCACCCGTCCACCGATGCGCCGAGTGAGATCGTCTGCGGTGGAGCGCACCTGGGCGGCGAGATCGGCCCAGTCGGCGGCGCAGGGAATTCGCTCGCAGTGGTGTCGCAATGTCACGCTGATGGCCGCGATCGGCCGATGGTCGTGATCGAAGGCCGGATAGGCGACCGAGGCGAATCCGGTGGTGACATGTCCGTCCTCGCTCGCCCAGCCGCGACGGCGCTCGGCGGCCAGAATGCCGCGCAGCGCGGCGAGGCTGGTCGGCCCGCGGTCGGTGCGGCGCACGAAGGCCGCCGCCGACGGGAACAGCGCCCGCACATGGGCGGCGGGCAGATGCGCCAGGATCGCCCGGCCCGATGCGGTGAGCTGCGCGGGCAACCGCACGCCGACATCGGTCACCAGCGTCTCCGGGCGCGGCGGGCGTTCCTTGATCAGATACAGCAATTCGTTGCCGTGCAGGACACCGAGGTGCGCATTGTGCCCGACCCGCACGGCCAGCTCGCGCAGCAACGGCCCGGCCACCCGCTCCAGCGGGTCGTGGCGCAGGTAGGCCGAGCCCAGTTCGAAGGCGGCGATGCCGAGACCGTAGCGACGCTCGGCGGGCAGCCGGGTGACGAAGCGAGCCTGCTCCAGCTCCGCGAGCAGGTGATATGTGGTGGAGCGGGGGATACCCAGCTCGCGCGCGATGGTGGACGCGGCGATCGGCCCCGCCCTGGTCGCCATCAGCTGCAGCACGGCGAGGCCGCGCCGAAGTGCCGGTATATCGCTGCTCGTACCCATGCCTCTTCCTGCGATTGTCTCGGATACCAGACAGAACCTGGCCCAGCCTCATTCTCCACCCGCCTTCGTGGCGGTGGAATGGGCCTATGCCGGAAACCACGCAGTTACCGCCCGTGGAGTTGGACGGGCCGCTGACCGTCGAACGAATCGTGGCCGTCGCCCGCCACGGCGCCGGGGTGCGCTTCAGCGCGGCCGCCGAGAAGCGGCTGACCGCCGCGCGTGAGCATGTCGACGCGCTGGCCGCGGGGACGGTCCCGACCTACGGCGTGTCCACCGGCTTCGGCGCGCTGGCGACCCGGCACATTCCGCCGGAGAGCCGGGCCGCGCTCCAGCGGTCGCTGATCCGCTCGCATGCCGCTGGTGCCGGTGCTGCGGTCGAGACCGAGGTGGTGCGCGCCATGATGGTGTTGCGGCTGCGCACGCTGGCCACCGGACACACCGGAGTCCGGCCCGAGACGGCGATCGCATTGGCCGCGTTGATCAATGCGGGCATTACGCCGGTGGTGCACGAATTCGGCTCGCTCGGCTGCTCCGGTGATCTCGCGCCATTGGCCGCGGTCGCGCTGGCGCTGATGGGGGAGGGAGCGGTCACCGACGCGTCCGGCGAGCTGATACCGGCGGCAGATGCCTTGCGCGCCAAGGGTATCGAGCCGTTGACGCTCGCCGAGAAGGAGGGCCTCGCGCTCACCAACGGCACCGACGGCATGCTCGGCATGCTGGCGCTCGCGATCAACGATCTGGGCGAACTGCTCGATGTCGCCGATATCACCGCCGCCATGAGCGTGGAGGCGCTGCTCGGTACCGACCGGGTGTTCGCCGACGATCTGCAGGCGCTGCGTCCACATCCGGGCCAGGCGCTCTCGGCGCGGCGCATGGCGGCCGCGTTGGCGGGCTCGGATATCGTCGCCAGCCACCGCGGTCCGGACTGCAACCGGGTGCAGGACGCGTATTCGTTGCGCTGTGCACCACAGGTGCACGGTGCCGCCCGCGACACCCTCGCCCACGCCCGAACCGTCGCCGATCGGGAAATGGCCTCGGCGATCGACAATCCCGTGGTACTCGCCGACGGCAGGCTCGAGTCCAATGGCAACTTCCACGGTGCGCCGGTGGCGTATGTTCTCGATTTCCTGGCCATTCCGGTCGCCGATGTCGCGAGCATGGCCGAGCGCCGCACCGATCGAATGCTGGATGTCGCACGCTCACACGGCCTTCCGGCCTTCCTGGCCGCCGATCCGGGGGTCGATTCGGGCCATATGATCGCCCAGTACACGCAGGCGGGCATTGTCAGCGAGCTCAAGCGCCTCGCCATGCCCGCCTCGGTGGATTCGATCCCGAGCAGCGCGATGCAGGAAGACCATGTGTCGATGGGCTGGTCGGCCGCCCGCAAACTGCGCAGGGCCATCGACGGGCTCAGCACCGTGCTCGCCGTCGAATACCTCACGGCCGCACGGGCCTTGGACTTGCGGGCCCCACTGCGGCCCGGGCCCGCCACTGCGGCGGCCCGCGCGCTGCTGCGCACCAAGGTCGACGGTCCGGGACCGGACCGGCACTTGGCACCGGAGATCGCCGCCGCGGCCGAACTCATCCGCTCCGGCGAGCTGCTGGCCGCAGTCGCGCCACACCTCGGCTCCTGACGGGCCTTTCGCTGATATGGAGGGAATTTGATGACACGAACGATTCGGGCGGCACATGGGTCGCGGCTGACGGCCAAGAATTGGCAGGCCGAGGCCGCCATGCGGATGCTGCACAACAACCTCGATCCGGAAGTGGCCGAGCGGCCACAGGACCTGGTGGTGTACGGCGGCACCGGTAAGGCCGCGCGCGATTGGGCCAGCTTCGACGCGATCACGCGCACGCTCACCACGCTCGAGGCCGATGAGACCCTGTTGGTGCAGTCGGGTAAGCCGGTCGGCGTCTTCCGGACACACGAGTGGGCGCCGCGCGTACTGATCGCCAATTCGAATCTCGTTGGTGACTGGGCGAATTGGCCGGAGTTCCGCAGGCTGGAATCGCTGGGGCTCACCATGTACGGGCAGATGACCGCCGGGTCGTGGATCTACATCGGTACCCAGGGCATCCTGCAGGGCACCTACGAGACGTTCGCGGCGGTGGCGGACAAGCGTTTCGGCGGCACCCTCGCCGGAACCCTCACCCTGACAGCGGGATTGGGTGGTATGGGCGGTGCGCAGCCGTTGGCCGTCACCATGAACGGCGGGGTGGCGCTGGTCGTCGAATGTGATCCGGCGCGCGCCGAGCGCCGGGTGCACGACCGCTACCTCGATGAGATCGCCACCGATTTCGACGATGCGCTGCGCCGGGTCTCGAAGGCGCGCAGGGAACGACAGGCGTTGTCGGTCGGGCTGATCGGCAATGCGTCCGAGGTCCTGCCGCGACTGCTCGCGGCCGGTGTCGAGGTCGATATCGTCACCGACCAGACCTCCGCGCACGATCCGCTGGCGTATCTGCCGCGCGGGGTCGCGCTCGAGGACTGGGCCGACTACGCGGCCAAGAAGCCCGACGAATTCACCGACCGTGCCCGCGAATCCATGGCCGATCACGTCGATGCCATGCTCGGCTTCCTCGACGGCGGCGCCGAAGTCTTCGACTACGGCAATTCGCTGCGGGGGGAGGCCCGACTCGGTGGCTGCGAACGGGCCTTCGACTTCCCCGGATTCGTTCCGGCCTACATTCGCCCGCTGTTCTGCGAAGGCAAGGGACCATTCCGCTGGGCGGCGCTGTCCGGCGATCCGGCCGATATCGCCGCGACCGACCGCGCGATGCTGGAACTGTTCCCCGAGAACGAATCCCTGCGCCGCTGGATCAGAATGGCCGGGGAACGCGTTGCCTTCCAAGGTCTTCCGGCCCGCATCTGCTGGCTCGGCTACGGCGAGCGGCATCTGGCCGGTCTGCGCTTCAACGAGATGGTCGCCAGCGGTGAACTGAAGGCGCCGGTGGTCATCGGCCGCGACCACCTCGACTCCGGCAGCGTCGCCTCGCCGTATCGCGAAACCGAGGCAATGGCCGATGGCTCGGACGCGATCGCCGACTGGCCGCTGCTCAACGCGATGGTCAATACCGCCTCCGGCGCCAGTTGGGTCTCGATCCATCACGGCGGCGGCGTCGGCATGGGCCGCTCCATCCACGCCGGACAGGTCTGCGTCGCCGATGGAACGGTGCTGGCCGGACAGAAGATCGAGCGGGTACTCACCAATGACCCCGGTATGGGCGTGATTCGGCACGTGGACGCCGGTTACGACCGCGCCAGCGCGGTCGCCGAGGAGCGTGGCGTGCGAATCCCCATGCGGGAGAACCAGTGACGGCCGTGCGCGGCGCGAACGGCCTGCTCGCCGAAATCGCCGATGTGGGCCGGGATTCGCGACGCGGCGGATACTCCCGGCATGTCTACGACCGCGCCGAACTGCAATTGCGGGACTGGTTCACCGAACAGGCCGCCCGGCGCGGCCTGGATGTGACCACCGACCGCAACGGGAACATCTGGGCATGGTGGGGGACGCCGGGTGCCGGTGCGGTGGTCACCGGAAGCCATGTGGACTCGGTGCCCGGCGGCGGCGCGTTCGACGGCCCGCTCGGCGTGACGAGCGCCCTCGCCGCCGTGGATATCCTGCGCGCCAAGGGTTTCGTGCCCGCGAAACCGCTCGCGCTATTGGTCTTCGCGGAGGAGGAGGGCGGGCGTTTCGGGGTGCCGTGCCTGGGCTCCCGGCTGCTCACCGGTGCCATCGACGCCGACCGCGCCCGGGGACTGCGCGACGCGGCCGGGATCACCTTCGCCGAGGCCGCGGCCGAGGCGGGGCACGACCCGCGGCGATTCGGCGCGGATCCCGATGCGCTGGCGAATATCGGCTGCTTCGTCGAATTGCATGTCGAACAGGGGCGCGGGCTGATCGATCTGGACAGCCCGGTCGCCACCGGCAGCAGCATCATCGCGCACGGGCGCTACCGGTTCTCCTTCACCGGACAGGGCAATCACGCGGGTGCGACCCGCATGCCCGATCGGCACGATCCGATGCTCCCCGCGGCCGCGGTGATCGCGGCCGCCCGCCGCGTTGCCGCCGCCACCGACGATGCCAGGGCCACCGTGGGCAAGCTGATACCGACACCGGGTGGCACCAATGTCATTGCCTCGACGGTGGATCTCTGGCTGGATGCGCGCGTTGCCGGAGACGGACGCACGGCCGCGCTGGTCGAGGATATCGCCGGATTCGCCCGGGAGGCCGCGGCCGCCGAGGGCTGCGCGGTCACCGTGACCGAGGAATCGTATTCCGACGACGTCGTTTTCGACGACGCGCTGCGCGGCCGCATGGACGGCGTGCTGGGCGGTGTCCCTGCGCTGCCCACCGGTGCCGGGCACGATGCGGGCATTCTGGCGGCATATGTGCCCTCGGGCATGCTCTACGTGCGCAATCCGACCGGGATCAGCCATGCGCCGCAGGAGCACTCCGAACCCGCGGATGTGGATTTCGGCGCGGCGAGCCTGGCTCGCGTGCTCGAGGACTTGGCGACATGAGCGTGGTCTGCGAGGCGCGTATGCGCGGGCATTCTGACGGTCACCTGAATCCGATACCCGGGGGTTCGATCCGATGAGCAGCTATTGGGCCGAATTCGCCTGGCTGCCGGACGGATTGGCGGAAAGGGTGACCATCGATGTCACCGGATCGTCGATCCGCTCAGTGGTAGCTGGGACCGAGCCGAGCGGAAAGGTGTTGCGCGGGTTGACCGTTCCCGGTTTCGCGAATGCGCATTCGCACGCCTTCCATCGCGCCCTGCGCGGCCGTACCCACCACGGCCGCGGCTCATTCTGGACCTGGCGGGAACGGATGTACGCCATCGCGGACCGGCTCGATCCGGATTCCTATTACCGGCTCGCGCGCGGGGTGTACGCGGAGATGGTGCTCGCCGGATATACCAGCGTCGGTGAGTTCCACTACCTGCATCACGCGCCGGGCGGGGTGTCGTACCGCGATCCGAATGCCATGAGTACCGCTTTGGCCGCGGCCGCTGCGGACGCCGGAATTCGGCTCACCCTGCTCGACACCTGTTACCTCACCGGTGGATTCGACCGTATGCCGGACGAACACCAGCGCCGCTTCAGTGATGGTGATGCGATGGCATGGGCCGAGCGTGCCGCCGCGTTCAAGCCGGAATCGGAGCTGGTGCGCACCGGTGTGGCCGCGCACTCGGTGCGCGCGGTGCCGCCGCGGGCGCTGGCGGTGGTCGCCGAACAGGCCGACGGCCGGCCGGTGCACGTCCACCTGTCCGAACAGCCCGCGGAGAACAGCGATTGCCTCGCCGCACATGGGCGGACGCCGACCGCATTGCTGGCCGAGGCCGGGTTGCTCGGGCCGGACGCGGTGGCCGTGCACGCCACGCACGTCAGCACCGCCGATATCGGTCTACTCGCCGAAGCGCGGGCGCGGGCCTGTTTCTGCCCGACCACCGAACGCGATCTCGGCGACGGCATCGGACCCGCCCGCGAACTCCTCGATGCCGGAGTTCGCCTGTGCCTCGGCAGCGACAGCCATGCCGTCGTCGACGGCTTCGAGGAATGGCGTGCGCTGGAATTGAACGAACGCCTCGCGGCACGCGCTCGCGGACGCTTCGATATGACGCAGTTGTTCACCGCGGCAACCGATCACGCGTCGATCGGCTGGCCGGAGGTCGGACGCATCGAGGCCGGTGCCGCGGCGGATCTGGTCACCGTCGAGCTCGACTCCATCCGAACCGCGGGCGCCGAACCCGCCGCCGCGCTCTTCGCGGCCACGGCAAGCGATATCCGCGAGGTGCTGGTGGCCGGGCGGGAGGTGGTCTCGGACGGCCGCCATCTGCTGATGGCGCACCCCGAAATCACACTGCGCGACGAGATCCGGGCCCTGTATGCGCCGTGAGGTCATTGTCCACCGACGGAAAGGAAACCGTGTCCACCCTCATCACGGGAATCGGTGAGCTCACCACCAACGCACCGGACGGCCCGTTGCACAATGCCGCCGTGGTGATCGACAGTGAGCACTTCGGCTGGATCGGTGCGGCAGCCGCCGCGCCCGCCGCCGATCGCAAGGTCGATATCGGCGGCCGTGCGGCGCTACCGGGCTGGGTGGACAGTCACACCCACCTGGTCTTCGCCGGTGACCGCACCGCCGAATTCGAGGCCAGAATGGCCGGTCGGCCGTATCGGGCCGGTGGCATCGCGACCACCGTCGCCGCCACCAGAAGTGCCTCGGACGAACAGCTTTCGGCCAATCTGCGGCGCCATGTCACCGAGGCCTACCGGCAGGGCACGACGTGCCTGGAGACCAAGACCGGATACGGCCTGAGCGTGCTCGATGAGGAGCGCGCGGCCCGCATCGCCGCCGCCACCGTCGATGAGGTGACCTATCTCGGCGCACATCTGGTCCCGCCCGATGCCGATGCGCGATCCTATGTCGAGCTGGTCTGCGGTCCGATGCTCGATGCGGTCGCACCACATGTGCGCTGGGCCGACGTCTTCTGCGAGACAGGCGCTTTCGATGAGGATCAGTCCGATCGCGTGCTGCGCGCCGCCGCCGCGCGCGGTCTCGGCCTGCGCGTCCACGGCAACCAGCTGGGCACCGGCCCCGGCGTGCAGTTGGCGGTTCGCCATGGTGCCGCCAGCGTCGACCACTGCACCCACCTCACCGATGCCGATATCGAGGCACTCGCCGCCTCGGACACCGTCGCCACCGTGCTGCCCGCCTGCGATCTGTCCACCCGCCAGCCGCTCGCCCCCGCCCGCGCACTGCTCGACGCGGGCGCGACCGTCGCCCTTGCCACCAATGCCAATCCGGGCAGCTCCTACACCACCTCGATGGCCTACTGCGTGGCCACCGCCGTACTCCAAATGGGTCTGTCGGTGGCCGAAGCGGTGTACGCGGCGACAGCGGCGGGCGCGAAGGCCCTGCGCCGCAATGACGTCGGTGTCATTCGGGTCGGTGCGCGCGCCGATCTCCAGGTGCTCGATGCGCCCTCGGCCACGCACCTGGCCTACCGGCCCGGCGTCCCGCTCACTCGCGCGGTATGGCGACTCGGCGCGCGGGTCCCGGCTGCCGTTGCCGAACTGCCGGATATCGCAGGGTGATTCGCATCGAGCCGAGGGTTCGTACCTACCTTGTTTCGGCCGGCGACCGCAGCGCCGAATCCACGAGCGTGCTGGCGGTGCGGGCACAGACATCCACGGCCGCATCGGGCGCGAGTCCGCGCACATCGATCAGCACGATGAACGCCTCCCAGCCGACCACCACGGCAATGCTCGAAACCAGATCGTCGAACTGCCGCTGGGAGATTCGCTCACACAGGGGTTCGAGCGCCCACTCGATCCAGCGCACCCGGTGCATCCCAGGGCGCGGGGCGTGCGCTGCCGGCGGGTCGGCGGACAGCTTCACCAGCCGCCGACCCATCGGTAGTAGTTCGGTGATCTCGGCTCCCATCGCCCGTACCAGTTCGGCGATGCGCACGCGCGGGTCCGCCGAGTGGATATGTGCCAGCGCCGCATCGGTATTCGCGCTGAGCAGCGCGATGGTCGCATCGAGCATCAGCTGGTCGAGGGTGGGGAAGTGCAGGTAGACAGTGCGCCGGGAGACCTCGGCCGCGGCGGCGATGTCATTGACCGACGGTTCGATGCCGCGGTGCAACAGGGTCATGGAGGCGTCGACGATGGCCTTGCGGGTGCGTCGGCGTTGGGCGACGCGGCCCGGGGTGAGTTGGGCGGTTTCGTCGACCTGAGCGGTATCGCGGAGCCGAGTGGTATCGCTGAGCTGGGTGGTATCGCTGAGCTGGGTGGTATCGCTGACACGGGCTCGGTGCTCGGTCATTCGCTGCTGGTCCTCCATTGTCATCTCGACAGGGCGCACTGTCGGCTTGACGGGGCGCGCTCGGCCAAACCTATACTAGGTTGCACTTATTGCACTGGAGTGCATTTAGGTTCGGGAGGAACTAAATGACTATCGGGGATCTTGGATTTGCGCTGCCCGCGTTCGTCGTGGGCACGGGTTCGGTATCGGTACGGGAGCAGGTGTTATGAGCCGCCGGGCGGCGCGGGCACCGGGCTGCGATACCCACGATATGGTGCTGGTGCACCGGGTCTTCCGTCGCGAATTCGGTTTGCTGGCAGACATTGTCGAGGTCACCTCGCCCAATGATGTCGAGCAGGTGGCGCGGATCAGTGAACATGCTCGCGAGATGCTCACCGCCCTGCATCACCACCATGGTTGCGAGGATGAGCTGGTGTGGCCGAGATTGCTTTCGGCACAGGTGGATTCGGTGCTGGTCGAATGCATGGCGGCCCAGCACGACGAGATCGACACGGTAGCGCGGCGCATCGATGCCGAACTGGCCGAATGGGAACACCAGGGCGGAACCGAGACAGTGGATCTGCTCGTCGACGACCTGCGCCGACTCCATGCGGTGCTGATCGAACATCTTCGCCTGGAAGAGGATTCGGTACTGCCGATCGTGGCCGAGACACTGACCGAGTCGCAATGGGCCGAATTCGGCAAGCGCGCTCTGGCCTCCCTGCCGAAGGGGCGGGCGCTGATCTTTCTCGGTCATATCGCCGAGGAGGCCGACGGGCGCGAATGGGCGGAATTCCTGAGCCGCGTCCCGGTTCCGATCCGGTTGCGGTACCGCCTGTTCGGCCGTCGCAACCATGCCAGGGAGACCGCATTGCTGCGCCGGGATCTGGCCTCGATCGGCAAGGTCGTGAAATAGCGCGGCTCACCGGGCCGGGAAGCGGATGATGCGATCATCACCGGCACGGACGTCACCGCGGCCGTCCGTGTTGGAGGTGGTCAACCACAGGGCGCCATCGGGGGCGATCGCCACCGTGCGCAGGCGACCGAGGTCGGGTATGCGCGCCTGCGGCGTGCCGAGTGTGCCGTCGTGCAAGGGGACCGTCCACAGTCGTTCGCCGCGCAGCGCCGCGACGTAGAGGGTGTCGCCGGAGATGGCGATGCCCGACGGTGAAGCTTCGGCGGGCTTCCACACGATCTGCGGGTCGGTGAATCCGCGATCCGCGCCGCCCATCCCCTCGACGGCGGGCCAGCCGTAGTTGCGGCCCGGTTCGATGAGATTGATTTCATCGAAGGCGTCCTGGCCGAATTCGGCGGCAAAGAGTCGGCCCGCGGAATCCCAGGCCAGACCCTGCACATTGCGGTGGCCCAGGCTGTAGACCGGTGAGCCGGGTGTCGGATTACCCGGTGCCGCAGCGCCATCGGGTGTCAGGCGCAGGATCTTGCCATTGGGGCTGGCCGGATCCTGCGATCTACCGCCGTCGCCCGCATCACCGGTTCCGACGTAGAGCATGCCGTCGGGTCCGAATGCGATCCGGCCGCCATCATGCTTATCGGCCTTCGCGATACCGTCGAAGATGACCTCCGGTTGTCCGTCGAGCCGCAACCGCACGATCCGGTTGTCGTCGGCGGCGGTGAAATAGGCATAGACATAGCGTGTTTCGGCATAGTCACGGGCAACCGCCAGCCCGAGCAGACCACCCTCGCCGCGCGCGACGACACCGGGCACCTCGTACACCTGCTCCGGCGCGCGCCCGGGACGCACGCGCAGAATCCGCCCGCTATCCCGCTCCGCGACCAGCGCGTCACCATCGGGCAGGAATGCCAGCCCCCACGGCACGTCGATATCGCCGACGATCTCCTCTCCCGCATCCAGATCCGGTACACCCGATGGCGTACTAGGCGCGGTACTGGTGACCGCCGCCGTCGCCCGATCGGGCTGGGCTTCGGAACCGTCGGCGCAGCCCGCGACGACGCCCACCACGAACAATGCGGCGGCGACGGCCCGTCGAGCACCTGTGATCCCCATGTTTGTGCCTCCGATCTGCGCTTGCGGTCGGTCACCAGCGGGGGTGCACATCGATCTTGCCCGGTCCCCGCTCACTGATGTCGAGATGGGGCTCCGATGCGGCGCGCTAGGCTCGACAGCGGGCCGGCCGTGGGAGGGAAAGATCAATGCAGATCGCCATCGTCGTCTATCCGGGCATGACCGCGCTCGACGTGATCGGGCCCTATGAGGTGCTTCGACTACTGCCCGGCGCAAGGCTGCGATTCGTCTGGCACGAGCCGGGTCCGATCACCACCGACAGCGGCGTCCTGGTGCTCGGGGCTACGCACTCCTTCGCTGAGACACCATCTCCCGATATCGTTCTCATCGGCGGTTCGGGCCCGGCGACGGCGACCACGGCCGCCGACGAACGACTGCTCGCCTGGCTACGGCAGGTGCACGAGACCTCGACCTGGACCACATCGGTGTGCACCGGCTCGGTGATCCTCGCCGCCGCCGGGATCCTGAAAGACAAGCCGGCGACATCGCACTGGCTCGGGCTATCGGCGTTGAAAGCGCTCGGCGCGCAGCCACGCGGCGCGGAGCGGATCGTGCGCGACGGCAAGATCGTGACCGCCGCGGGCGTCTCGGCCGGTATCGATCTCGGCCTGTGGCTGGCGGGGGAGATCGCGGGCAAGGAGGCGGCCGAAGCGATCCAGTTGATGATCGAATACGATCCGCAGCCGCCCTTCGACAGCGGGCATATGAGCAAGGCGAGTTCGGCCGTGCGGCGCAAGGTCACCGCGATGTTCGGTCGCGAGGGCGCCGATCTGCTCACCGCCGATCCGCGCGCCGTCGTCCGGGAGGTGAGCGCCATCGCCAAACTGTCGTGGACAACGGCGATCGACCGCGCCCGCGCCCGTCGTCGACTGGGCAAGCGTTAGTTACTGCCCGCCACCAGCACAGCCACCAGGGCGATCGCGCCGGGCAGAGCCTGTACGAACAGGATTCGACGGCTCGCGGTCGCCGCACCGTAGATCCCGGCGATGACAACGCATGCGGTGAAGAAGATCATCGCGGCGAATCCGACCGGGTCCGACGCGATAATGCCCCAGATCAGCCCGGCCGCCAGGAAACCGTTGTAGAGGCCCTGATTAGCGGCCAATACCTTGGTCTGCTCGGCGAATTCGGCGGTGCTGCCGAAGGCCGCGCGCACCCGCGGCGTCGTCCACAGGAACATCTCCATGACCAGGATGTAGATGTGCACCAATGCCACCAGGCCGACGAGTACCTCGGCTACCACGCGCATGAGCTGATCCCTTCACGCAGAATTTGTCGTCCACAGGATGATCGATCGCGGACCGGTGCGTCGGAAGGCGCGCCAAGGCGATCCCGTCGGTCACTAGCTCTTGTGCAGGGTCCCGGTGACATTTCCGAGGATCCCGCTGAAGCCGCCGCTGAAGCTGTAGCTCACCGAACCGTCCGATTGCAAGACGACCTTCGAGATCGACCCTTCATCCATACAGCCGCTCGCACCGCCGGACAGCCGCGCCACGAAAGAGATCTCGCTATCGGAGGCATTGGTCAGTCGTTCGGCGCGCTCACAGCGACTACCCGAGGCCTGGCCGGTATTCGACGAGCTCGCGATCTCTTCGCCGACCTTCCCGTCACGGATGGTCAACTCGATATCGAAGGTGGCGAGCGCATCCCTGGCCGTCCCGGTCCATTTGCCGACGAACGCTTTCGGCACCGATGTGCCCGCAGTTGGTGTGCTCGAGACCTCCGTGGTCGAGGGGGTCGCGCTGGTGGTCGTATCGGAGGTGGTGCTGACCGTCGCGGAACGATTCGCGGTAGCGGAGTCGGAGGAGTTGCCTTTGAACTGCGTGCCGATGACGAAGGCACCGACCGCGGCCACGACACCGACCACAACGGCGGCGACGATCAGCGCGGTACGGCGAGCATGACGCTTCGGTTGTGCAGCAGGGTGATTCGGATGCTGGCCGGGCGGCTGCGGCCCGACGGCGTAGGCGGGTCGCGGCCCGGACCGGTCGTAGGCCGGAGGGTACGGCGCGTACACATTCGATCCACCCGTCGGGCCGGCATGCCAAGCCACCGTTTCGGCGGCCGCGCCCTGCCCCGCCCGCACGGGTCCGGAATTCGTCGGCGGTGCCGGTGTGTGCGGCCCCGAATTCGATTGCGGCACAGGTCGGGACAGCATCGGCGCCGACCGTGACGGATCCGGCGCGGGTTGTGCGAATCCGACCTGCGGCATCTCGACCGACTCCAGATCGAGCAGCGCCACCGCCCGCCTGCTCACCTCCTCGAGCACCGGCGCGGGCAGCCAGCCGCCGCGTTCCGGCACACCGAGTTCGGCCAGCTGATCCAATAGCTGCTGCGGTGTCGGACGCGCGGCGACGTCCTTGTTCAGACATGCCGCGACGAGCGGGCGCAATCGCTGCGGCACCGCCGCCAAGCGCGGCTCCTCGTACACCACCCGATACAGCATCTGCACCGTCTCGCCGGAGCCGAATGGCCCCTGCCCGGTCGCCGCGTAGACGAGGACGCCGCCGAGTGCGAATACATCGCCTTCGGGTCCCATCGCCGGGCCCACCACCTGTTCCGGACACATGAATCCCGGTGAGCCGATGACATTCCCGGTGGTCGTGAGCGCGCTGTCCTCGGCGGCCCTGGCGATGCCGAAGTCGATCACCTTGGGCCCGTCCACCGCCAACAGCACATTCGACGGTTTCAGATCGCGATGCACGATTCCGGCACCGTGCACGGCGATCAATGCCTCGGCCAGTCCGTGTGCGAGCACCAGCAGCGTCTTCTCGCTGAATGTGCCGAACTGCTCGACCGCGTCGGTCAACGAGAACCCGGCGACATATCCGGTCGCCAGCCACGGCGGCGTCGCGTCCACATCCGCGTCGAGCACCTGTGCGGTGAATTTGCCGCCGACCCGCCGCGCCGCGGTGACCTCGCGCCGGAATCGCTCCCGGTACTCGTCGCCGATCAGATCCGGCCGGATCACCTTCACCGCGACCGTGCGGCCACCCGCGCTGCGCCCGAGGTACACCCGCCCCATCCCGCCCGCGCCGAGTAGGCCGAGCAGTCGATAGTCCCCGATCCGCGGTGGATCGTCTGTGCCGAGCGGTCGCATCGCGAAATGGGGTCCTCTCACATGACGTCGAACAGGCACAGGCTACCCATGGCCGTGCTCGGTGTCCGCATGCACCGAGCCTCGACCAAGTTATCGAGCGGCGGCAGCCCCCACGTTCCCCGGCACGCGATCTAGCCGTGCGCGGCCGGAACCGGCGCCGGAGCGTCCCGCCGCACCTGCCGTGCCAGCAGATACGCGGCGATGACGGCCGGAATGTTCATCAGCACCCCGTACACCGCGGGCGGCACCGCCATCTGCGAATTGTGCAGCACGCTCGAGGCGACCGCGATGGCCAAGGCGCCGTTGTGGATGCCGATCTCCATCGCCGAGGCGATCGCCTGATCGGCCTGCACCTGGAATACCCGCGGCACGGTGTAGCCGATGATGAAGCTCAGCGTCGAGAGCAGCAGGCTGAGGGTGGCGAGTTTGCCGATGTTCTGGGTCAGCGTGTGGAATTCGCGCCCGACCGCCGCCACCACGACCAGAGCGAGCACCACCGCCGAGACGATCTTGACGTTCTTGCGCATCCGGTCCGCCCATGCGGTGAACCGGCGATGCACCCACATCCCGAGCGCGACCGGGACCAGCACGATCGCGAAGACCTGGATGAACTTGTCCGGCCGCAGCCCGATCGTGGCATCGTCGGCCATGAACAGGGTGAAGGCCAGCGTGACCACCAGCGGCAGGGTGAAGACCGCGAGAATCGAATTGATCGCGGTCAGCGTGATATTCAATGCCACATTGCCGCCGGCGATATGGCTGAACAGATTCGCCGACGGACCGCCGGGGGATGCGACGAGCAACATCACTCCCACGGCCAGCGCACCCTCGAGCCGGAACAGGTAGACCAGGCCGAGGCAGATGGCGGGCAGCACCACCATCTGACACACCAGCGCGATCACCGCCGCCTTGGGATAGCGCAGCACCCGCGCGAAGTCGTCGACGGTCAAGGTCAACCCGAGTCCGAACATCACCAGCGCCAGGGCCAGCGGTAGGAACACGGCGAAAATCGTTGAACCCATTCAGATCTCCTCATCAGGACTCGGTCGGGTACCGACGTTATCGACTCACCGGCGGCGCGGCGACCCCAGCAATGGGAGCCCGGCCTGGGCGGGCCGCCGGATTCGACGATGCGATGATGGGTGCGCTGCGCGATCGAGACACCCGTCGGACCTGAAGGGCTTTCCCTGGATGCAGACCTATCGGCTCGTATTGCTCACCCTCGGTACCGGACTCGCCGGTGTGACCGCCTGCGGATCGGGCGATAGCGGCCCCGCGACCGTCTCCGGCGCGACCACTGCGGTCGCCACCGCATCGACTGCCGCGCCGACGGCGAAATGCGGGCTGGACCTGGCCGCACCGGTGATCCAGTCCGCGATCGCGACCCTGCCCGCGGAGCCGATCACGAAGGCGCCGTGGTCCACCGATCCGGCGAGTTTCGTCGGCACATTCGATCCCTGCGTCACATTGTCGGCCGTGATCATCACCGTGCGGGGTGCGACGGGCAGCTCACCGGAGCAGGTGCTGCTGTTCCACAAGGGTGACTTCGTCGGGACGGCGACGCGAGACAGTCACGGGTTCACCGCATTGGATCCCGGCCGGACGACCGATGACACCGTCGGCATGACCTACAAGACGCCCGGCAGCTGCAATGCCTGTCCGGACGCCACCATTACGCCGGTCCAATTCCATTGGGATGGAAAGCAAGTCCAGACGATCGGGACGCCACCGAAATAGCCGTTCCGGCCGCCGGTCACCCTCGGCGGAATATCCGGTCCACGGCGGTAGTCAGCTCGGCGGCCGGATCGTCGGGCAGGGTCGGCCTGCGCCAGGCGATGATCTGATCGGGACGCACGAGGAGCGCGCCGCCAGCGGAGAGGCCAACGGTGTCGGTCCAATCCTGGTCCAGCTCATGGACTTCCAGCGGCAGTTGCTCGGCGGCGGCCTTCCAGGCGGTGCCATCGGGTCCGATGAGCAGGACGCAGGCCATTTCGACGAGGTCGAGCGTGGAGCGACCGTCGGACAGCCAGTGATGGGGTACGCGGGTGCCGGGTTGGCCGGTCAGATCGAGGTGGGTCATGGTGTTCGCGCTGCCGTCATCGATGATCGCGCCCGCGTGATAGCGATTGCCGAGGATCATCGCGATCGGGTCGGCGAGCGGTGTGGCGTCCCTGGATTCACGATTCATGGTGCGCAAGTTGGCGGTTCGGATGCTCGACTGGTCGGCGATATACCAGCCGACCGGGCGGCGTTCCTCGTGATAGGTATCCAGCAAGGCCGGGTCTTCGCCACGCAGCACGGCCGCCAGCTTCCAGGCGAGGTTGTGTGCGTCCTCGATGCCGGTATTGGCACCGGCGGCGGCGAAGGGTGGCATGACATGGGCGGCGTCACCGGCCAGGAAGATTCGGTCCGCCCGGTAGCGCTCGGCAACGAACATCCCCGGCTCCCAAGGCAATACGCTCAGCACATCGATGGCGATATCGGGAACGCCGATGGCTGTCCGCAATACGCTCGGCCATTGGTCGACGGGACGGTCGATGCCATCAGTGGTGGTGAAGATCCACCGGTGTGACCCATCGATCGAGGCGAAAGCCCCGGGTGCGTCGGTGTTCTCGATCTGACAGAGGTTGAATTCGCGTCCGCGCACCAGCTCCGACAGATCGGCGCGAAAGTAGACATTGACGGCCCGTCCGAGCGTGCCGCGACCGTCACGCGGGATGCCGAGCCGTTCGCGGATCGGGCTCGACGCGCCGTCGGCCGCGATCAGATAGTCCGCGCGCAGCCGTTCTGCCGTGCCGTCGGCGGCGCGGATCGTGGCCACGATGGCGTCGGATTCGGTTGCGAAGTCGCAGAGTTCGACGCCGAACCGCACGTCGCAGCCGCGGGCGACGGCGATGCGGCGCAGCACCGGCTCCAGCAGATCCTGGGCGCACAGGCAGGCGGTGGCCGGGGTGATGGTCGACCAGTCGGGGACACCGCCGGGCAGGGTGAAGGGGATGCGGGTGGCCTGCGCGAGCGTCGGCCCGGCCGCGAAGTGCTGGTACTCCGCGAGGTCGCGGGCGGCGTCCAGGACTTCGTCGGCAATGCCGAGCTGGCGGAACAGCTCCATGGTGCGGATATTGATGCGCCGGGCCTTGGGCTGCGGTGAGGTGGTCGGCCTGCGCTCGACCAGCACTGTTGCCACGCCCTGCTGGCGCAGGAACAGTGCGGCCGAGAGCCCGACCAGCCCACCGCCGACAATCAGAACACGAGGTGCGTGTACGTTGTACATCATGTGTACGTTGTACACGAATGGTTGAATGCCCGGCAAGGAGGTGGCATGAACGAAGAGTCGTCACCGCCCGGACCGTTGATCTGGTCGCTGCCGGAACCGCCGGGGCGACCGACCACGACATTGAGCCGGGCGAACATCCTGCGCGCGGCGCTGACGGTGGCCGATGCCGAGGGCGCCCGCGCGCTGACCATGCGCCGGATCGCCACGGCGGTCGGTGCGTCGACGCCGATGTCGCTGTATCGCTACGTCGGCAGCAAGGATGGCCTGGTCGACCTGATGATCGATGCCGTCTACGGTGAGATTCCACTGCCCGCAAAGCCGACGGGGCCGTGGCGCACGGCGCTCGAAGAGCTCGCGCTGGCCACCTGGTCGGTGATCCAGCGTCACCTCTGGTTCGGCGAACTCGTGCACACTCGCCCGCCGCTCGGGCCGAATGCGCTGCGCTACTTCGACTTCCGCTTCGCTCTACTCGAGCCGCTGCCCATCTCGGCCGACGATATGACTCTGATCACCGCCGCCGTCGACGGCCACCTCATCGGCGCCGCACTGCAACTCGCCGAAGAGAACCGCATGCGCACCCGTTCCGGCCTGCACACCGACGATGAACTGGCCGCCGCCGCGCAACCCATCCTGGCGCCGATCCTCGCCGAGGGCCGCCACCCCGCCTTCGCCCGCTGGTTCGCCGCCCGCACCACCACCGGCGGCACCGATCCCGTCCAATGGACCCTGACCTGCCTGCTCGACGGCATCGCGGACCGCATGGGCTTGCGGAAATAGCCGTCAATCCGATCACCCCGGACAGCCTGCTGACCGTCGAGCCGGGAAAGCCGGTCACGCTGGATATCGCGGTCATCCCGACCCAGGCCGTGCTGGCACCCGAGCACCGGCTGCGCGTGGACATCTTCGCCGCGAACGCGCCGAAGGCCGTGGCTTTTCGGCCGATGCTCAACGCCACCGAATTCGAAACGCAATACCTGCGACTCGATCCGGACACCCGGGGCTTCATCAACCTGCCGACGAACCGGCCCATCGGCTGACCCGCGATCCGGACCGTCATCGGAACACACCATGGGGCGGTCGCGCCCTGCGTCCGGCCAGCAGAACTCGAAACCCGGCCCGGCAGTGGGGCTTTCGAATTGGTGGAAATGTGTGGCGAGACTTGACTCGAACGGGATGGCGGAGTTATTCTATAAACGGGAAGCAATTCGGCGGGGTTTTGTCATGGGCTGAGAAATCTTGATTTCACACTCGACATTCAGTGGGTACGAGTGTAATTTTGGACGTTGCGCTGGTTGCCTCCCGTCCACCTCATGAACCAATCGTTGTAAACATCATCCGTTGCGGGTGGTGTTTCCTCGTGTGGTGCGCGAGTTTCGTTCGGGTACGCATCCGGGGCGAAATTCGTCAGTGGACAAGCGATGGCCGCGGGTTGCCGCGATCCGCGTGAGGGGAAGGACGCACCTTGTCAGTATCGAGCCGGACGGTCGCCGACAAAGACCAGGTAGTTGCCGGTGTGCCCGGCGCTCCGAAGCGGATTTCCTTCGCCAAGATCCGGGAACCGCTCGAAGTGCCCGGCCTGCTGGATGTGCAAATCGATTCGTTCGCATGGTTGATCGGTAACCCCGAATGGAAGGCCAGCGCCGCCGCTCGTGGCGAGCAGATCCCGACCGGCGGACTGGAGGAAATTCTCGAGGAGCTCTCGCCGATCGAGGACTTCTCCGGGTCGATGTCCCTGTCTTTCTCGGATCCTCGTTTCGAGGAGGTCAAGGCCTCCATCGACGAGTGCAAAGACAAGGATATGACCTACGCGGCGCCGTTGTTCGTGACCGCTGAGTTCATCAACAACAACACCGGTGAGATCAAGAGTCAGACGGTCTTCATGGGTGATTTCCCGATGATGACCGAAAAGGGCACGTTCATCATCAACGGCACCGAGCGCGTCGTGGTGTCGCAGCTGGTGCGTTCGCCGGGTGTGTACTTCGACCACTCCGTCGACAAGGGCACCGAGAAGGACCTGCACAGTGTCCGGGTCATCCCGTCGCGTGGTGCTTGGCTGGAGTTCGATGTCGACAAGCGCGACACCGTCGGTGTGCGCATCGACCGCAAGCGCCGCCAGCCCGTGACGGTCTTCCTCAAGGCGCTCGGCTGGAGCACCGAACAGATCACCCAGCGTTTCGGCTTCTCCGAGATCATGATGTCGACCCTGGAGAAGGACAATACGGTCGGCACCGATGACGCACTGCTCGATATCTTCCGCAAGCTGCGTCCGGGCGAGCCGCCGACCAAGGAGTCGGCACAGGCGCTATTGGAGAACCTGTTCTTCAAGGACAAGCGCTACGACCTGGCGCGCGTCGGTCGCTACAAGATGAACAAGAAGCTCGGCATCGACTCCGGCACGGCGCTGGTGCTGTCCGAGGAAGATCTGGTCGCGATCATCGAGTACCTGGTTCGCCTGCACGCGGGCGATAAGACCATGACGGCGCCCGGCGGCGTTGAGGTTCCGGTCGAGGTCGACGATATCGACCATTTCGGCAACCGGCGCACGCGAGCCGTCGGCGAGCTGATCCAGAACCAGATCCGGGTCGGCTTCTCGCGCATGGAGCGGGTGGTTCGCGAGCGGATGACCACCCAGGACGTCGAGGCGATCACACCGCAGACCCTGATCAATATCCGCCCGGTCACCGCGGCGATCCGGGAGTTCTTCGGAACCTCGCAGCTGTCGCAGTTCATGGACCAGAACAACCCGCTGTCGGGCTTGACGCACAAGCGTCGTCTCTCGGCGCTGGGGCCGGGTGGTCTGTCCCGTGAGCGCGCCAGCCTCGAACTGCGCGATGTGCACCACAGCCACTACGGCCGGATGTGCCCGATCGAGACCCCGGAAGGCCCGAATATCGGCCTGATCGGCTATCTCTCGGTATACGCGCGGGTCAACCCGTTCGGTTTCATCGAGACGCCGTACCGCAAGGTGGTCGACGGCGTGGTCACCGATGAGGTCGAGTACCTGACCGCCGATGAGGAGGAACGGTATGTGCGTGCACAGGCCAACTCGCAACTCGACGCGGACGGGAATTTCCTGGAGGACAAGATCCTGGCACGACGCCATGGCGAAGATATCGAATTCGTCCCCCCGGACGAGGTCGACTACATGGATGTCTCACCGCGCCAGATGGTTTCGGTCGCGACCGCGATGATTCCGTTCCTCGAGCACGACGACGCCAACCGCGCCCTCATGGGTGCGAACATGCAGCGTCAGGCCGTTCCGCTGATCCGTTCGGAGTCCCCGATCGTGGGTACCGGGATGGAGCTGCGTGCGGCCGTCGATGCGGGCGATGTGGTCGTCAGCGCGAAAGCCGGTGTGGTCGAGGAGGTTTCGGCCGATTACATCACCGTGATGGCCGATGACGGCAGCCGCAAGAGCTACCGGTTGCGTAAATTCGCCCGCTCGAATCAGGGCAACTGTGTCAATCAGCGCCCGATCGTCGATGAGGGGCAAGCCGTGGCGGCCGGTCAGGTCCTTGCCGACGGGCCCTGTACCGATAACGGTGAGATGGCCCTCGGCAAGAACCTGCTCGTGGCGATCATGCCGTGGGAAGGCCACAACTACGAGGACGCGATCATCCTGTCGCAGCGCCTCGTCGAGGAAGATGTGCTCACCTCGATCCACATCGAGGAGCACGAAACCGACGCCCGCGATACCAAACTCGGTGCGGAGGAGATCACCCGAGACATCCCCAATATCTCCGACGAGGTGCTCGCCGATCTCGACGAGCGCGGCATTGTCAGGGTCGGTGCCGAGGTCCGCCATGGCGATATCCTGGTCGGCAAGGTCACCCCGAAGGGTGAGACCGAGCTGACGCCGGAGGAGCGGCTGCTGCGCGCGATCTTCGGTGAGAAGGCGCGCGAGGTGCGCGACACCTCGCTGAAAGTGCCGCACGGCCAATCGGGCAAAGTCATCGGCATTCGGGTGTTCTCGCGCGAGGACGACGACGATCTGCCTCCCGGCGTCAACGAGCTGGTGCGCGTGTACGTGGCCCAACAGCGCAAGATCCAGGACGGCGATAAGCTCGCCGGTCGCCACGGCAACAAGGGTGTTATCGGCAAGATCCTCCCGACCGAGGACATGCCGTTCATGCCGGATGGCACCCCGGTGGACATCATCCTGAACACCCACGGTGTGCCGCGCCGGATGAACATCGGCCAGATCTTGGAGACCCACCTCGGATGGATCGGCAAGGCGGGCTGGGAAATTCAGGGCACACCGGAGTGGGCGGCGTCACTGCCCGACGAGATGTGGGCGGCCCCGGCGAACAGCAATATCGCGACACCGGTATTCGACGGTGCCCGTGAAGAGGAACTGACCGGTCTGCTCGGTTGCACGCTGCCCAACCGCGACGGCGAGGTCATGGTCGGTGCGGACGGGAAGGCGACGCTGTTCGACGGCCGTTCCGGTGAGCCGTTCCCGTACCCGGTTGCGGTGGGCTACATGTACATCCTGAAGCTGCACCACCTGGTCGACGACAAGATCCACGCCCGTTCGACCGGTCCGTACTCGATGATCACCCAGCAACCGCTCGGTGGTAAGGCACAGTTCGGTGGTCAGCGCTTCGGTGAAATGGAGTGCTGGGCCATGCAGGCCTACGGCGCGGCCTACACGCTGCAGGAACTGCTCACCATCAAATCCGACGACATCGCTGGCCGCGTCAAGGTGTACGAGGCGATCGTCAAGGGCGAGAACATTCCGGAGCCGGGCATCCCGGAATCGTTCAAGGTGCTCCTCAAGGAACTCCAGTCACTGTGCCTCAATGTCGAGGTGCTCTCCGCCGAAGGCGCCGCGATCGAAATGCGCGACGCCGAAGACGATGAGATCGATCGGGCGGCCGCGAATCTGGGAATCAACCTGTCCCGCACCGAATCTGCCACGGTGGACGATCTATAGCTGCGACATCACCTCGGCCGCAATGAGTTCCAGGTGGGCCAGGTCGTCGAGGTCGAGGATCTGGAGGTAGATGCGGGAGGCGCCGATCTCGGCGTAGCGGGCGATCTTGTCGACCACTTCGGCAGGAGAGCCCGCGAGCCCGTTGGTCTTCAGTTCGTCGACCTCGCGGCCGATGGCGGCGGCGCGGCGGGCCACCTCGGCGTCGGAGGCGCCGACACAGGCCACCAGGGCATTGGAGTAGATCAGATCGTCGGGGCGGCGGCCGCGGGCCGCGACGGCGGCGCGGACGCGGTCGAATTGGCGGGCGCTGTCCTCGACGGAGCCGAAGGGCATATTGAATTCGGTCGCGTAGGTGGCCGCCAGGCGCGGGGTACGGGTGCCGCCGTGCCCACCGATCAGGATCGGCACCGGATCCTGCACCGGCTTCGGCAGCGCGGGGGAGTCGGTGAGCCGGTAATGCTGACCGTCGAAGGTGAATTTATCGCCGACCTTGCTCGCCCACAGTCCGGTGATGATCGCGAGCTGTTCTTCGAACCTGGCGAATTTATCGTCGGGGAACGGGATGCCATAGGCGGTGTGTTCATCGGCGAACCAGCCGCTGCCGAGGCCGAGTTCGACTCGGCCGCCCGACATTTGATCGACCTGGGCGACCTGGATGGCCAACGGTCCGGGCAGCCGGAAGGTCGCGGCGGTGACCAGGGTGCCGAGCCGGATGCGCTCGGTCTCCCTGGCCAGTCCGGCCAGCGTGATCCAGGCGTCGGTCGGGCCGGGCAGGCCGTCGGCGCCGCCCATGGCCAGATAGTGGTCTGAGCGGAAGAACGCGTCGAATCCCAGATCCTCGGTGGCCCTGGCGACGGTGAGCAGCGTGTCGTAACTGGCACCCTGCTGTGGTTCGGTGAAGATGCGTAGCTCCATGCCCACCATGGTGCCCGAAATTGATCTTGTAGATGGTCCGTGCGTGCGCCACCTATCATTGGCCCGTGGTTGGCGCGGTCGAATCGGAATCCGATCTACGGAAGACATCGCCGAGGACGGTATTCGCCCAGCGCCTGATGAGCCTGTTCGAGGCCGCGGGCAATCCGAAGTTGCGGCAGGTGGCCAGCGCGGCCGAGGCGCGGATGAAGGCAACGCGCGGACCGGCCAAGGGAAGTGCGGCATCGCTGCAACGGATCAGTGACTGGCGCTCGGGCCGCAATGTGCCCGCGCAGTTCGAGACGCTGCTGCCGATTCTGCTGACGCTGATCGATCTGAGCAAGAAGTCGGCCACGCCGGTGGACCGTGTGCTGGTGGATCTGCCGCAGTGGCGGCGGCTGTGGCATGCGGCCGTCACCTGGAAACCGGAGACCGATCCGGCCAGTGCGGTCTGCCCCTATCGGGGCCTGACCGCCTATCAATCCGATGACGCCGCCTGGTTTTTCGGCCGCGGCCGGGCCACCACCGAATTCACCGAGTTGATGCTGAGCACGCTCGACGCGGCGACCGGTGGCGGCATTGTCGCCCTCGTCGGCGCATCGGGCGCGGGCAAATCCTCGTTGCTGCACGCGGGCTTGATCCCGGCGGTCCGTAAGCTCGAAAAGGATTGGCAGATCACGACTCTTACCCCCGGCGCGCGACCACGGGCCGCGCTGGCGCAAGCAGTGGGGGATACCTGGGCGATCGGCACATACGGTGTGCTGATCGTGGACCAGTTCGAAGAGCTGTTCACCGCCTGCCAGGACGAGCAGGAACGCGAGGATTTCCTGACCGAGCTGGCGGCACTCGCGGGTCCCCATGAAAAGCGCTGGGTGACAGTAGTTTTGGCGGTTCGCGCCGACTTCTACGCACCATGCCTGGACTACCCGATCCTCGAGGACGTGCTGAACAATCGCGGCTACGTACTCGGTCCGATGCGCCTGAGCGAACTGTCCGAGGCCATTACCGGCCCGGCCGCCGCGGCGGGCCTCGAACTCGAACCCGGATCGGTCGAGTTGGTGGTCACCGAACTGTGCGGTCTCGGCGATCATCAGAACCGGCGCAGCTACGATCCCGGTGCGCTGCCACTGCTCTCCCATGTCATGGCTGCGACCTGGGAACATCGGGAACGACTTCGCCTGACCGTGGCCGGATACCGCAAGGCGGGCGGCGTCACGGGGTCGGTCGCCGCGACCGCCGAACAGGCCTGGGCCGAACTCACCGTCGCCCAGCAGATCGAGGCGAAGCCGCTGCTGCTGAGCCTGATCAGCGTCGGCCCCGATGGCCACGACACCCGACGTCGCGCGGCCCGCGCCGAATTGCTCACCCGGGCAGTTGATTCCGAGGCCGCCGACGCGGTGCTGGAGACGCTGGTCCGCGCCAGGCTGGTCACCTCCGATGCCGACAGCGCCTACTTCACCCACGAAATCGTGCTGCGGGCCTGGCCCCGCCTGCGGGCCTGGATCGAAGAGGACCGCGTCGGCTATCTGGTGCGCCAACGGCTGGAAGCCGATGCAGCGGACTGGGTTTCCTCGAGTCGGGATCCGGCGTTGCTGTATCGCGGCACCCGGCTGGCGACGGCACAGGAAGCCGCGGACCGGCATCCGGCCACCGAGACCGTAACCGAATTCCTCACCGCCGCACAGACTTCCCGCACCACATCGCGACGCTGGGCGGCCGCGACCCGCACGGTGCTGGCACTGCTCGGCGTCGGCGTGCTGGTGCTGGGTATCGCCGCCTACGGCCAGGTGAGGTTGAAGGACGAACAGCAGGACAATGCCCTGCTGTCGGCGCTGCTGACCGAGTCCGAGAGTCTGCGCAGCACCGATCCCACGTTATCGGCGCAGCTCGCCCTTGTCGCCCATCGTCTCAAACCCGATGACCCGGAGGTGAATTCGCGGCTGCTGAGCACGCAGAACCTGCCGTTGGCAACGCCGCTGCCTGGTCATGTGGGCGCGGTCGACCAAGTCGCGTATCAGCCGAGCGGCGCGCTGCTGGCCTCGGCGGGCGCGGACGGTACCGTCCGACTCTGGGATCTCGCCGACCGCGCGCGGCCGCAGCCGATGGGGGCGCCGCTGACTTGCGACGGCGCGGCGACCTCGGTGACATTCAGCCCGGATGGAAAGCTCCTCGCGGCGGCCTGCGGCAACGCATTACAGCTGTGGGTTCTCGAAGACCCGCGGCATCCGGTCCAGGCGCCGGGGCGGATCGGCGACGGCGTCACCCAGGCGGCTTTCGCCCCGGTGGGGCGGATCCTGGCGGCGGCCGATAGCAATCACACCGTGACGCTGTGGAACCTGCAGAATCCGGCGGCTCCGACGAAAATCGGTGCGCCACTGTCTATTCCACAGCCGATTCGATCGATGGCATTCCATCCCAAGGGGTCCTGGCTCGCCATCGCCGACGACGACGCCATCCAACTGGTGACCATTGGGGACGCGCCGACACCGCTCGGTGCGCCGATTCCGATTCCGGCGCGGCCGGTGCGAGCGGTGGCGGTCGGCCCGGACGGCGCCACCCTCGCGGTCGGTAGCGGTGGCGATTCGCCGTATGCGGAGAACGTCGGCGACGCCACGGTCGGACTGTGGGATATCGCCGATCCGGTCCGGCCGGTCTTTCGCAGTTCGCTGCTCGCGGCCACCAAATCGGCGGTGCGCTCGCTCGCATTCAGCCCGGACGGCGACACCCTGGCGACAGGCAATCGCAACGGCGTGACGGTCTGGAATATCGCCGACCGCGCTGTTGCGAGGCCGCTGGGTGAACCGCTGCTGGCGTCGTCGTCGCCGTGCCCCGAGGTCAGTTCCATGGTGGTCTGTCAGGACGCGCAGAATTCGCTGGCCTTCAGTGCGGACGGGCACACCATCGCGGCCGCGGGTGCGCTGGGCCTGGTCCGGCTCTGGTCGCTGGCACCGGCTGTCCTCGGCGGTCGGCTCGGGTGGTTGCCGCTGCCGCCCGTGTTCAGCGCCGAGGGCACCATGGTGACCGGCGCGATCAACGGCCGGGTCGTGCTGTGGGATGCGCGTGATCGCACCAAGCTGAGCACACTCGCCGACCTCGGGCCCGGGCCCTCCGAGCTGTACGCGGCCGGAGCCGCTATGAGCCGCGACGGGCGCACAGTCGCCTCGACGGTCGGAACTCCGCCCCGGGTCCTGCTGCACGACGTCACCGATGCCGCGCACCCGCGGACTGTCGCGGAACTTCCCGGCGTCTTCGCCGGGATGGTCAGTCCGGGGGGCCGCTACCTTTGGACCATTGCCGACGACGCCACCTGGTCGTTCCAGGTGTGGGACCTGGCCGACCGTGCCCATCCGGTCCCACTCGGGCGCCGCATGCCGCTGGCCGCCGGCAGTGGGGGCGCATTCGCCATGTACGGCGCTCGTGACGAGCTGATGGCCTCCATGTCGTCGGATCGGACGGATTCCGGCCGGGACCGCTACGTCATCCGGCTCTGGGATCTGTCGAATCCGGCCGAACCGCGGGTGGTCAGCGAGATTCCGAGCGAATCGGCCAAACCATTCGGCTGGATCGGCATCACACCGGACGGTCGGACCCTGGTCAGCCTCGCGGCCGACACCCTGCAGGTCTGGGATATCTCCGAGCCCGCCGAGGTGCGCAAACTCGGCGAGCCCATCGCCACGCACGGTTTGAACGTGCTATCGGTCGACTTCAGTCCGGACGGCAGGACAATGGCGACCTCGAGCGCGGATTCGACGGTGCGCCTGTGGGATTTCACCGACCGCGGACATCCGAAACCGCTCGGCCACTCCATCACCGTGCCGAGCACGACGACTTGGCAGCTGGCCTTCGATCTGTCGGGCCGCTATCTGGTCGGCACCGGCAATGGCGTGATGAGCATGTGGGACCTGGATCCACAGCACGCGATCGCGCGCATCTGCGATGTCGGCCGCGCGGTGCTGACCCGTGCGGTGTGGCAGGTACATGTGCCGCGGATCGCCTATCGACCACCCTGCTGATCAGAGTGCGCAGAAGGCTCGCACGGCGGCGCCGCCGAGTATTTCGTCGCGTGCGTCGTCGGCGAGCAGGTGGAATTCGTTTCTGGTGAGCAGCACGATGCGGCTGCCGTCCTCGCTGGCGATGATCAGGTTGTCGTAGCCGAGTACCCGGCCGGTATAGGCCCAGGCCGGACCGCAGGGTGCCTGCGCGTGCATGATGCCGAGTCCGTAGTCGTTGCCGCTGTGCTCTGTCGGCACGGTCGTGGTGAGTTCGGCCTGCTGTGCAGGTGGCAGCAGGCGGCCGGAGAACAGGGCGCGGGCGAAGGTGGCGAAATCGTCGAGGGTGGAGACCATCGCGGCCGCCGCACCGTAGATCTGTGGGTCGGCGACCGAGATATCGCGTTGCCAGGCGTAGCCGTGCAGATAGTTGCCGTGCAGATTCGGGTCGGTGACGGGAAAGGTGGTGTCGCGCAACTGAAGTGGTTCGATAATGCGTTCGCGCACTTCATCGGCCGGGTGTCTGCCGGTGACGGCGGTGATGACCATGCCAGCGACGACATAGTTGGTATTGGCGTAGGAGTACCGCTCGCCCGGTGCTGCGGCCCGGCCCCGCTGCATTGCGATATCGACAAGTGACTGCGGCGAGTGAGCCTGTGGCGGATCGAACCCGGCGAAGTAGGGCAGCGAGATCCGGGGATCGTCGGCGTACTCCGGCAGCCCCGAGGTGTGGTTGAGCAGTTGGCGGACGGTGATGCCCGCGCTGTCGGGCACCGCGCCGGGAATCCATCGGTCGATGGGGTCGTCGAGGGAGAGTCGATGTTCGGCTTCCAGCTGCAGCAGCACCACTGCCACAAATGCTTTCGTGAAGCTGCCGATGCGCAACTGCGCGGCCGGGTCGGCGGGGGTTCGGGTGGACAGCTCGCCGTAGCCGGCGTGCACGTAGTGCGTTTCGGAACCACTGCGGACCAATCCGATGACGCCCGGCAATCCGGTCGCGACGGCGGCGTCGGCGCCCGCCTGCAAGATGTCGACCGGGTCCTCGGCCCGCGCGGTGCCGGGCACGGCCAAAACGATGAGCCCAGCCGCGACCAGCGCCCTGACCGTCACCGAATTCCCCTCCCCGCCTGTTCCGAGGCATCAAGTTACCGCAACCGGGCTGGTCTGACATACCGGCATTCCGGTCCGGAATTCCGCTGTGAGCCCGTGAACTGCGCATATGCGCCACTCGGCGAGCTGATCGGTAGCTGCGTGCCCGGGTTGACGCATAGCGTTCGGTCGTCGGTTCGCTCCGGCGAACCATTCGGAAATCGAGGTCCGGAATGGCGAGCGGGAATGGGAATCATGTCGGCCGGGCCATGTGGAGGGGAGTTCGGCGGGCAGACTCCCGTTCCCGCCGTAGGCCCGGATCGCCACCAATCACACCGAAGGGGAATCTTTGAGCACGCCCGGCACCGCTTACCTCACCATTCCCTCCGGTCGATATCGGCTCGCGGGCATGGGGTCCCGGCTGGGCGCCCGGCTCATCGACACCGTCATCGTCGGCATTCCGATCGCCATCGTCGCCGCGGTCGTCATCGTGAGCGCGGACTCATCGAGCGAATTCGCCGCCGAGACCGAATCCGGACTCGGCGTTGGCACCGCTTTGCTCGTCGTGCTGCTCGGTTTGATCGCCAACATTGCCTACGAGGTCGGTCTGACCGCGACCCAGGGCGCGACCTTCGGCAAGAAGGCGCTCGGCATCCGTGTCGTGCGTGCCGATACCGCTGCCGCGCCGGGGGAGGGCATCGGCGGTGCTGCCGCATGCGCCCGCTGGGCCGCCCTCGTGCTGCCGAGTGTGGTGTGCGGCGTCTGGGGCGTGCTGTGTGCGTTATCGCCCTACTTCGACAAGCTCGCCCGTCAGGGCTGGCACGACAAGGCCGCGAAAACCTTTGTCCTCGTGGCGTCTTAGCGCCCCGTCCAGATCGGTTGCCGCGCTATCGGGTCCGGCTCACTCGCCGAGCGCAGTCGAAACGCGGCACGACACGCCCCGCCGCACCCCATACGACTGCGCTCGACGGATCTCAGTTACCTCGGAAGCTGTATGGACGCGGCACTATCGTGCGTGCCGCGCGTTTGCTGCCTACCGCTAGGGTCGAAAGCCCGAGGAGTCGGCGGCGGGTGCTCGGCCGAATGAGTGCGGAGGTCCAATGAGGGCAGCATCGCCTAGCGATTCGATGAGGGTGGTGGCCGGGTGACGGGTGGGCCGGAACTGTCGGCAGCGCCGGTCATCGTCGTGATGGGTGTCTCCGGATGTGGAAAGTCCACGGTCGGTGCGCTGTTGGCCGAGACGCTGCACATCGAATACGCCGAGGGTGACGACTTCCATCCGGCCGCCAATATCGCGAAGATGGCGGCCGGGGTGCCGCTGACGAATTCCGATCGCGCGCCGTGGCTCGATATCGTGGCGGCCTGGCTGGGGGAGCGGCAGCAGTGCGGCGGCGTGGTGAGCTGCTCGGCGCTCGAGCGCAGTTACCGCGATCGGCTGCGCGCGGCTGCGCCGGGGGCGTTCTTCGTCCATCTGGCCGCATCGCGTGCGGAACTGGCCCGGCGGATGGATGAGCGCCGCGGCCATTTCATGCCATCGACGCTGCTCGATTCGCAACTGGCGGCATTGCAGCCATTGGCTTGTGACGAACTCGGCGTCATTGTCGATGCGACGAAGGATCCCGCCGAACTGGTCCGCGAAGCGGTCACGGCATGGGAGTCGCCAGGTGGTCGCACCGATTCGGCATAGTCGGGGTCGATCCCGCTGGCCAGCAGCGATGGTCCCACCGGCAACAGGACCGATCCGGCTGTTGAGACGACCGGACTACGCCTTGTCCTACCAGGGCGCTGTCCCGGACGGCATCGCTGCGCCGCCGCGCGTCGAGCACTGCTCAGGGGTCACCTGCCTGAGCTGATGCGTGTCGACTCGGCTCAGGCGGACGTGGGCAGGTACCCGAGCGAGTGGGACAGCGAGCGGGCGGCGTCCATGACCAGCTCGGCATATTGAGCCTGTTGGTAGGAGTGGTATCGCAGCGTGGGAATGGTGATGCTGATGCTGCCCACGACCGTGTTGGCGTTGAACACGGGCGCGGCGAAACCGACCGAGTTCGCGATCTTCTCCGCGTTCGTGGTGTCCCAGCCCTCGGCCCGGATGCGGCGCAGCTCGGTCAAGTACTGATCCGGATCGGGCGGCGGCGCTCCGCTGGCCGGCGCCGGTCCTGCCTGCTCGAGCAGCTCCCGCACGACCGGATCCGCGAGGTGCGCCACGATCACCCGTCCCGAGCAGCCCCACAGCAGCGGCTGCGGGCTATACATCGGGATGGAGAAGGACAGATGGTGTGTGGAGCGGGCCTGCTCCACGAACATCATGCACCGTTCGTCGGGACGGTAGATCCCCAGCTGGCTGTTCTCGTTGCACTTCGCCGTGAGCTCCGCCAGTACCGGCCGCGCCATTTCGTTCAACGGCTGGCGTGCGGCCACCAGCGCGCCGACCCGGAAGAATTCCCAGCCGACGCGGTAACGCCTGCTCTCCGGATCGGCTTCCACGAATCCTCGCTCCCGCAGGAGCTTCAGCAGGCGGTGGACTGTGCTCGAGGGCAGGTCGAGCTGTGTCGCCAGCTGCGTGAGCGAGAGCGGTTCCGCGGCTTCGGCCAGCGCCTGGAGCAGCTGCAGGGTTCGCGCGACCGGGCCCAACGTGTCACTTTTCATGGCGTCGCCCGCATTGGTGTTGCCACGCTCCACGCCGTGCAGTGTATCCGCCGACGGCGCGGGGCGTGAACATGGTGGCGGCTGGTGTCATCCGATGATGAACGGATCCCGTGTCGCGCCGGTCAGTTCGACCCAGACGGCCTTGGTCTCGGTGTACTGGCGAACCGTATCGATGCCGTTTTCCCTGCCCAGGCCGCTGGCCTTGAAGCCGCCGAACGGCACGTTCGGTGCGACGACGCGGTAGGCGTTGATCCAGATCGTGCCGGCCCGCAGCTGGTGAGCCACCCGATGCGCGCGGTGTACGTCTTTCGTCCATATCGCACCCGCCAGGCCGTACTTCGAGTCGTTGGCCAGCGCGACGGCTTGCTCCTCCGTGTCGAACGGAAGCACTGACAGGACCGGGCCGAAGATCTCTTCGCAGACCACGGACATGTCCGGTGTGACGTTCGTGACGACGGTCGGCTGAACAAAATAGCCGCCGAGCGACTCTTCTCGGCCGCCGCCGGTCGCGATGGTAGCGCCGGACTGCTTGGCCTCGTTCAAATAACCCAGAACCTTCTCGAGTTGCGCCGCATTGGCCAGGGGACCCATCTCCGTGGCGTCCGCAGTGGGGTCGCCGAGCTTGATGGTCTTCGCCCGGGCAGTGATGCGGTCGACCAGCGCCTCGTGCACGGACCGTTCGACCAGCAACCGCGAACCGGCCATGCAAGTCTGTCCGGTCGCGGCGAACACGCCCGCGATCACACCGTTGGCGGCGGCGTCGAGATCGGTGTCGGCGAACACAACCTGAGCGGACTTCCCGCCCAGTTCGAGGGAGACGCGGGTGAGCTGGTCGGCCGCGGAGTGCGCGACATCGATTCCGGTCGCGGTCGACCCGGTGAAGGCCACCTTGTCCACGTCTGGGTGGGCGGCCAGCGCCTTGCCAACGGTGGGGCCGTAACCGGTTACGACGTTGAACACCCCGGGCGGGAATCCCGCTTCTTCGACGCGCTCGGCGAGTTCGAGCGCGGAGACCGGGGTGTAGTCGCTGGGTTTGACCACGAATGTGCAACCCGCGGCCAGCGCTGGTGCCAGCTTCCATGCCAGCAGCAGCAATGGTGAGTTCCACGGCACGATGGCGGCGACCACGCCGATGGGCTCGTGGCGCGTGTATGCGAAGAAGTTGGGCCGGTCCGACGGAATCGCGCTGCCCTCGATCTTGTCCGCCAGTCCTGCGAAGAAGTAGAACCATTCTGGCATGTAGGCCATCTGCCCGCGCATTTCACGTAGCAGCTTGCCCGAATCGCGGGTTTCGAACTCGGCGAGCACGTCCGCGTCCCGGGCGAGGATGTCGCCGAGCCTGCGCAGCAGGGCGGCGCGCTGAAAACCGGTCAGCTTGCCCCAGGGCCCGGACAGTGCGGCGCGCGCGGCGGCCACGGCCTTGTCGACGTCGGCGGCGTCACCGTCCGGCGCGGTGGCCCACGGCCGGCCGGTGAAGGGGTTCAGGCTGTCGAACGTCCGGCCTGAAGCCGCTGGGGTGTGCTCCCCATTGATCACCATCCGGTACTGGGCGAGCCGACCGGTCTCGGTGGGTTGTGCGAGTGTCACGACGCTTCCTCTCTGTAGCTGCCGATTGTGATGTTTTGCTCGTCTGCCATGGCCTTTTCCCGGGCCACTAGATCGGTGAGGCCGAGCGAGGAGTTGAGGGCGGTGAAGCTGGTGCGTGCCACACCGTCGAGCTGCCCGTGCTCGGCCAGGTTGTCCAACGCTGCGTGCACGGCAGCGTCGGACGCGGCGAGCAACTCGATGGGGAAAAAAGTCATGGCGTAGCCGAACTCGCTCAACTGCGCCGTGGACAGCCGGGGCGCGAGGCCGGTGTCGGCTGCGTTGTAGACGGCGGGACCCTGCAGTGCGCGCGGTACCGCCGCGATCTCTTCGACCGTGTGTGGGGCATCGATGAACGCGGCCGTCGCGCCGAGTTCCAGGAACCGGTTGGCGCGATCCAGCGCGGCGGAAAGCCCGTGCCGTTCGAGCGCATCGGTGCGGGCGATGATCGCCACGCCGTGCTCGGCGCCGACTTCGACCGCGACACGCACCCGTTGCTCGGCCTCGGTCATCGGAGCGACCTCCTTGTCCGCAATGTGCCCGCAGCGTTTGGGGTTGAGCTGATCCTCGATCTGCACCGCGGAAACGCCCAGGGCGGCCAGCGTGCGCACCGTGCGCGCGACGTTGAGCAGCCCGCCGTATCCGGTGTCGGCGTCGACGATCATCGGCAACGAGCAGCACGCACGCAGCCGCTCGTAGATGCCGCGCATCTCGCCGAGGCCGAGCAGACCGAGATCGGGCAGCCCCCACGCGCTGGCGATGCCGGCGTAGCCGCCGCAGTAGAACGCCTCGAATCCGTGATCTGCGATCGCCCGGGCCGACATGGCGTCGAAGGCCCCGGGAGCCACCAGCATCTCGCCACGACCGTGCAGCCGGTCCGCCAACCAGGTCACTACAGCTCCATCCCGTGACTATTTCAACTAGATGGAATCTAGATCCGCTCAATGGAATGTGTCAAGAGGCGACTCGTCGGCAATGAAGGCTTGACGCAGGTGAACAGGCTATCTAGTCTCCGATGAACGGATTTGAAATTCGTTGAGTGGAATCTCAAATATCACGACGGTGTGGTACTCGAGGGCGCCGTCGGCCGTCTCGAGCGGAGGAATGTCATGAGCGATGGTCGTATGCAGCGCGACGAAACCCCGATCCTGGGGAGCCCGAACGCGTTCAAGCTGGCTGTGTTCGGTCCCAACTGCAGCGGAGGTTGCTCGATGACCTCCGGCGGCGGCGAGATCGCCGTCAGCTGGGCGGAGAGCAAGAAGATCGCCGTCGCCGCGGACGAAGCAGGCATCGAAGCGATCATCCCCGTTGCCCGGTGGCGAGGGTTCGGCGGTGCGACCGATTTCAACGGCCGGTCCTTCGAAACGTTCGCCTGGGCGGCCGGGCTTGCCGCGATCACCGAGCGCATCCAGGTCTTCTCGACCTGGCACGTGCCGACCGCGCATCCGGTGCGAGTGGCCAAGGAGGTCGCCACTATCGACCACATCTCCGGCGGCCGGTTCGGGCTGAATCTCGTGGCAGGGTGGGTCGCGAAAGAGATCGAGATGTTCGGCCTGACGCAGCGCGAACACGACGTCCGCTACGACTACGCGGCCGAGGTCTTCGAGGTGCTCGAGCGCTTGTGGACCGAAACCGAACCCTTCGACCACGAGGGCAAGTTTCTGCGGATACCCAAGGGGTTCAGTGAGCCGAAACCGATCCAGGTTCCCTACCCGGCGATCATGAGCGCGGGGGTGAGCCCGCGTGGCCGAGACTTCGCCGCCAAGTACGCCGACGTCAGCTTCATCCTCGTCGACAACTTGGACACCGCGGCGAAGATGGTCGCCGACACCCAGAACAATGCACGCACCAAATACGGCCGCGAGCTTTCGGTGTTCGGGATGGGGCACATCGTGTGTGCCGACACCGAGGCCGAGGCCAAGCGGCTCTACCGGCACTACGTGCACGACCACGGCGACTGGTCCGGAGTGGACAACCTGCTGGCTGCGCTGATCCCCAACCAGGACGTCGGTAGGTACGAACGCCAGGCACTCGCCGAGAACCTCATCGCGGGATGGGGAGCGCTGCCGCTGGTGGGCACGCCGGAACAAGTGGTCGCGGGCATGCAGGAAATGGCCGCCAGCGGCCTAGCGGGCATCACGCTGTCCTGGTTCGACTACCAGGCCGGACTCGGGCAGTTTCGCGAGCAGATTCTCCCGCTGATGGAGGAGGCGGGCCTGCGCGCGCCCGCGGGCACCGCCGCTGTCCGTGCTGGAACCGTCCCCGCGAACGCCTGAGGAGCACCCGATGTCCGAACGCTTCCGCGCTCACCTTCGCCCGGGCACGCGGCCACGCGGCACTCAGGGACAACTGGTGAGTCGATGAGCATGAACAATCCCGGGCGCGACACCGCGCAGCCGCTGCTGGAACCGATCACCGACGACGAGGGAGCGCTGCGCGCAATCTACGGCGAGTTCCCGACCGGGGTCACCGCCGTGTGCGCCCTCGTCGGCGGCGTACCGGCTGGTATCGCGGCGAGCTCGTTCGTCCCGGTGTCTCTGGCCCCACCGCTGGTGTCGGTCTGTGCGCAGCACACCTCCGCGACTTGGCCGCTGCTGCGCGCCGCGCCGCGGCTGGGAATCAGTGTGCTGGCGGAGGGGCAGCGGGTCCAGTGCCAGTCCCTCGGCACCAAGACCGGGAATCGTTTCGGCCAGGTGCGCTGGGTGGCGAGCGACGGTGGCGCCGTGTTCGTGCACGGCGCCACCGCCTGGTTCGACTGCGTGATCACCGCGGAGGTACCGGCGGGCGACCACAGCATCGTGCTGCTGGAAGTGGCTGCTGTGCGTGCCGTGGGCGAGAGCTCGCCGCTGGTGTTCCACCGGAGCCGGTTTTGTCGGCTGAATGCCGCCGTTGACAGGGAAGGATGAAATCGGCGATGAACACCACACGGGTCGAGGCGGCGACACAACAGCTGGCAGCGGGCGGAATGGCCGTCGTCTCCGATGATGCCGACCGGGAGAACGAGGCCGATCTGGTGCTAGCGGCCGAACACGCGACACCCGAGGTCCTCGCCTTCTTGCTGCGTCACGGCAGTGGCATCGTCTGCGCCCCGATGCCCGCCGAACACGCCGACCGCCTCCACTTGGACCCGATGGTGGACCACAACACCGACCAGCATCGGACCGCGTTCACCGTCAGCGTCGATCACGTCAGCACCGGCACGGGCATCTCGGCGCCGGACCGGGCGGCGACGATCCGTGCGCTCGCCTCCCCTGACACCCGGCATACGGATCTGCGCCGGCCGGGACATGTGTTCCCGCTGCGCGCCCGGTGGGCAGGCGTGCTGAAACGCGCCGGCCACACCGAGGCCGCCGTGGACCTGACGCAAATGGCAGGGGGCACGGGTGTCGCCGTGATCACCGAACTGATGGACCCGGTCGGCATGCCGATGACCGGAGAACGGCTTCGCGCCTTCATCGCCGAGCATCGTTTGCCCTGGCTTGCCATCGCCGATCTCGTCCAGTACCGGCTGCACACCCATCGGCTCGTCGAGCCGAGCGGCCCGGCCAGGCTGCCCACGCGCTACGGCGAGTTCACCGCGTGGTCCTTCGATTCGGTGCTGGACGGCACGGAACATCTGGCCTTGACAATGGGAGACGTCGGGGCCGCGGGGACCAGCCCGGAGGGGGTGCTGGTGCGGGTGCACAGCGAGTGCATCACCGGCGATCTGCTCGGTTCGCTGCGCTGCGACTGTGGCAGCCAATTCGACGCCGCCCTATGGCAGATCGCGCGGGAAGGGGTCGGAGTTCTGGTCTACCTCCGCGGGCACGAGGGGCGTGGCATCGGGCTCGGCCGTAAGCTCCGGGCGTACGCCCTGCAGGAATCCGGCTGCGACACCGTGGACGCGAACCTTGCCCTCGGACTGCCCGTGGACAGCCGGGAATACGGCGTTGGGGCCGCGATCCTCGCTCAGTTGGGGGCGCGCCGGATTCGAGTGATCACGAACAATCTCCACAAGTACGGCGGTCTCGGCGGCTTCGGCATCGAGGTGGTGGGCCGCGTGCCCAGCCCGCCGATCGTCACTCCAGACAACCTCGCCTACCTGCGGACCAAACGAGACCGGCTGGGACACCTGATCGACGTCCCGCTCGTCCTCGCGGAGTGACGGCCGCGCTCGCAGTCTCTAGTAGCCGATAGCGCAGCAGCTACGGACCGATCACGAGCGGTTGCAGCAGTTCGTCACCACCTCGCCACGGGAGGTGGTGACGGTGCGGAAAGTATTGTCCCGCAAGGCATGTGAGGAAGTCGACCACAGGCTTGGATGGTCGAGGACACTGGTTTCGAGGACAAGCTCGGCCCTGGCTCAGGTCCGGTCGGAGTGCGTGCGGGTGCGCCCGATGCGCGTTGCCGCCAGCCGGGCGATGCCGATGATGATCAGCGGGGTGATCAGCAGCAGCGGTACCGTCGCCGCACCCGCGATCGGATGCAGCCAGCCCGCGACGGTGTCGCATATGGCGTCGATCAGCGCACGAGCCAACTCCGCCACTGGAGAGTGCTCGTCCGGCCCGGTGCTGGCATGGTCCGGCCATCGATTCACGGCCAACACCCTACGACATCGGATCGGCGTGTCCAGCATTTCCGCAGGAGAACACTCAGCAACTTCTCAGCGTCGATCTGCAATCGTATTGGTATGACGAACCGCCACGCGCCACCGCTCCCCGTTCCGGTCTGGGGTATCGCAGTGCTGGCCGCGGTGGTCGTCGGCATCACCGTCAGCGTCCTCGGCCACGACGGTGTCACCGCGATCGACCGGCCGGGAACCGATTGGATCGTCGAGCACCGGGCCGCGGTGGTGACGCCCGTCGCGATCGGGATCAGCGATCTGGGCGGCACGCTGTCGATGACGGCGTTGGCGGTGGTGCTGTGTCTCGGGCTGGCCTGGCGTCGGCGGTGGGCGGAGGCGGTGCTGGTCGGTGTCGCCACCGGGGGCGCCGGAGTGCTCGTCGTGGTCGGCAAGCACCTGATCGGCCGCAGCCGCCCGCCCGCGGCCGACCATCTCGTCACCGAGACCAATCAGGCCTTTCCGTCCGGACACAGTCTCGGTTCGATCGTGGTGATCGGAGTCCTTGTCGCGGTGGTGCTTTCGCGACCGCATCGCCCGGCCACCCGCCGGATCACGGTCGCTGTCGCGGCGGTATTCGTTGGGGCCGTCGGCCTTTCTCGATGGTATCTGGGCGTGCACTGGCCCACCGATATTCTCGGCGGCTGGTGTGCGGGCGCGCTGTGGCTCGCGCTCTGCCTTGCGGCGTACCGGATCTATCGGCCCGGCAAGGCCGGTGTCGTGCAGGTGGCGTCGGAGACATTGGGAATGCACACACCCGCGGCTTCGGACAGCAGCAGCGCACCGCCGACCAGTGCGGCGACGGCGACCGCGCCGAAGACGAACACCCAGAGCAATGCGGGCAGATGAGTGAGCCGGGCGAGCTGATCGGCGTCGGAATCCGCGCCCTGCGGCATATTCCAGCGCCGGACCCGGCCGCGTTGCAGTTCGATGACCGGCCGGGTGCCCGCGAGCAGCAGGAACCACGCGCCGAGGTAGGCGAAACCCGCTTGCACCGTATCGGTTCCGAACCAGGACACGGCGAAGACGATGGCGCCCAGGCCGAATACCGTCAGCAGTCCGTAGATGTTGCGCACCTTGATCAGCACGGCGGCGAGCAGGGCGATGGCGGTCCACAGCATCAGTGTGATGCGGTTGGCGCCCAGTAGTGCGGCGAAGCCGAGACCGAGCAGCGGTGGCGATGGATAGCCCGCCATCGCGGTGAGAATCATGCCGAGGCCATAGGGTTTTCCGCTCGATACGGTCAGGCCGGAGGTATCGGAATGCAGGGTGATGCTGTTGAGTCGGCGACCGGTCAGCAGCGCGGTGAGCGCGTGCCCACCCTCGTGCGCGATGGTGACCACATTGCGGGTGACCCGCCACAGCGGGCTGTATCCGACCAGAATCAACGCCGCTGCCGCTGTCGCGAGAACCAACCACCACGGTGGTGCTGCCTGGGTTGTGGTGAGCCGGTCCGCGATGGAGGCGCCGTGCTCGACGAATTCCGCTGTTTGCACCGCCGCACCTTATCCGGCCATAGCGGGCTTCGCTGAGTGGTCGTTGAGCGGATCAGTTGGTGACAGTTTCGCCGCGGCTCGCCGATAGCCGGGCGGCGTCGAGCACTCGCAGGGTGGTGACGGCATCGCGCGGGTCGACCGGGACGGGTGCGCCGTCGAGCATCGCGGCGGCCATGCCGGAGTAGAACGCCGGGTAGTCGCCCGCGAGCGTCGGGACGGGTTCGACTGCCGGTTCGGCGCCGAGCACGCCCCATCGTTCGGGTTCGACAGTGCCCCAAGGTCGGTCACCGTCATCGGGTCGGCGGCCCGAACGCAGCGCCTCCTCTTGCGGATCCAATCCATAAGTGACGTAACCGGATTCGGAACCGAGCACCCGAAAACGCGGCCCCAACTGCGGTGTTACCGCGCTCATCCATAAGTGTGACCGCACGCCGCAGGTGTGGGTGAGTGCGACGAAGGCATCGTCGTCGGTCTGGATGCCGGGCCGTCGCCGATCCAACTCGCCGTATACCGAGCGCACCGGACCGAAGAGCGTCACCGCCTGGTCGATCAGATGACTGCCGAGGTCGAACAGCAGTCCGGCGCCCTCATCGGCGGAACCGACCTCACGCCAGCCGCCCTTGGGCACCGGCCGCCACCGCTCGAACCGGGATTCGAACCGACGCACATCGCCGAGCCGTCCGTCCGCGATCAGCCGCCGCACCGTCAGGAAGTCGCCGTCCCAGCGCCGATTCTGGAATACCGATAGCGCGACACCGGCACGCTCGGCCCGCGCGATCAGATCCTCGCCCTCGGCCACGCTCACCGCGAACGGCTTGTCGACGACCACCGGCAACCCGGCGTCCAACGCCTGCCGCGTCAGCGGCGCATGCGTCCGATTGGGCGTCGCGACGACCACCAGATCGATATCGGCGATATCGGCGAACAATGCCTTCGCGCTCGACACCACTTGCACCCCGTGATGTTCGCGCCGCGCCTGCTCGGCCCGTTCCGGCGATGCCGTGACCACCGCCGCCACCCGCATGCGTGGCTGCGCGGCGATCAGCGGCGCATGGAAGACCGATCCGGCCAATCCGTAGCCGACGATGGCGACCTGCAGGCTGCTCATCGCTGCGACGCTACCGGCGAACCGCAGCGGGATGTACGTCGGGCACGGCGCGCCGGTAGCGGCCAGGATGCCGTGAACGCGCCGCGCCACACCGTCGTCCTGTCGTCGAACTGAACCTCGTTGGCGAGATGGAGATGGCGTGCGCGGGAGTGAACGACGCGCCACCTCGACGACCGGCCACGTCCGCGCTGCCGTCCTCGCTGCGGCACTGCTGAAGCGGGCGTGGCAGCCGCTGTCGACCGGTGACGGCGCCACAGGTTCTCGTGTCTACGACTCGGCCTGGATGGAGATCGGTTCCGATGGGGATTCGAATCTGTTGACTTGTTGTTGCGACAACAGATACTGTTGTCGCAACAACAAGTAACCGCCGCTGGCGGAATCCAGGGAGTGTTCCGATGTATGTGATTCACGAAGAAGCCGTTATCGCCGGAGGGGTCGAGGAGATCTGGCGGGCGGCCACCGATGTCGCCAACTGGCCGTCCTGGGATCCGCACGAGGAGAAGGCTCGGATCGACGGGCCGTTCGCGCCGGGCGCGACCGGCTGGGTGAAACCCAAGGGCGCGCCAGCTGGTCCGTTCACTATCACCGCGGTCGAGCCGGGGCGTTCATGGACCAGTGAGGCCGGAATTCCGTTCGGCAAGATTCGCGGCCATTACACCTATGAACCGCTCGACGACGGGAGGGTGCGGGTCGGGAAGCGGATGGAGGTGCACGGTCCGTTCCGGCCGATCTTCCGGTTGATCTGGGAGCGTGGCATTCGCGCCGATATGCATCTGACCATCGCGGCACTGGAAGTCGAGGCGCGACGGCTGGCGGGTGCGGCGCAGGAGCCCGAGCGTGGCTGAACCGCGCGGCCCGCTGATGAGCCCCGGGTTCTGGCTGCACCACGCCGCGCTGGAGTGGCGCGCCACCGTGGAGCGCAACCTGCGCCCGCTCGGCCTCACACTGACGCAGTTCAATTTGCTCGCCTCCGCGGGTTGGCTCGGCAGGCAGGGCGAGGTGCCGACTCAGCAGCAGGTCGTGGATATGGCGGGCGCGGATCGGATGATGGGCTCGCGGGTCATCCGCGTCCTGGAAGATCGCGTCCTGCTCGTCCGTCGCCCGGATCCCGATGACGCAAGAATCCTGCGCATCGAGGTAACCGCCGAGGGGCGCGATCTCGCCAGTCGAGCCATCCGCATCGTCGTCGACACCGACCTACAGGTGTTCGGGCCCGATAGTGACACCCTGCGCGACCAGCTCAAATCGATTGCCGACCGGCGCGGCGGGAGATGACGTGACATGTAAACGGAGACTCCGCCTCCGCTTTCGGCTAGCATTACCTGTGTCGAGTTCCCCGTAGTTCTCATCGAGGTAAGGGGCGAGTTCATGACCGAAAGTGATGCATTATCGCAGTTCGACCCGACAAAAATTGATTTCGAACAGGCCTATCGGGATAAGACGGTCGTCGAAGGCGTGCCGATGGACCGGTTGCCGTGGGACATCGGCAGACCGCAACCGCTGCTGGTGGAATTCGAGCATGCGGGCCGCATTGCCGGGCAGGTCCTCGATATCGGCTGCGGGCCGGGGGATAACGCCATCTATCTGGCGAGCCTGGGCTATCGGGTGGCCGGCCTGGATTCCTCGACCACCGCGATCGAGGACGCCCGCGCCCGCGCCGCGTCCCGGGATGTGGCGGTGACCTTCTCCGTCGCCGATGCGACCCGGCTCGACGGGTATGACGCTCGGTTCGACACGGTGGTCAGCAGTGCGCTGTTCCATTGCCTCACACCCGAACAGCGCCGAGACCATGTCGTCGCGCTGCATCGCGTCATGCGCCCTGGTGCTCGGCTCATCCAATTCTGTTTCGCCGACCAGGGACACAGCGAGGTGTACGCACCGCACCAGATCACCGAGGCAGATCTGCGCACCAGTTTCGCACCACCGGGTTGGTCGCTGAATACGCTGCGCACCGATCGGATGGTCGCGATCATGCCACCTGCTCCGGTGCGAGATATGTTGACCGAGCGCGGAGTTGAGCTCGGGACCGACGAGACGGGCGCGCTATTGCTGCCGGTCTGGGTACTGGAGGCCGAGCGAATCTGATCGGGATCGATTACGCGGACCGATGGAATTCGAATGTCCTTCGGTCCGCGAGCAATACGCTCAATGTCAGCACCCACGCCCCAACCGCCACCACCATCAGCAGTTGGCCGAGCGTGCGCAGCGCGGACATATCGGCGGCCGTACCGACGGCGAGCGAGGCGACAGCGGTCATGCCCAGCGGGAAGACGGTGGCCCAGCGCCGGATGTCGTATTCGGGTCGCGGGCGGATCACCTCGGCGACCATCAGGATCGCATAGCCGAACAGGTTGAGGCCCAATACGATCAGCGCCACCACCCGCAGCACCTGATGCGGGAGGCCGGTCCACTGGTGTGCGGCAACGAGTTCGGCGGCGGCCAGCGCCGAGATCGCCAGTGCGCCGGTGGCCACCCATTGATCGCCCGCGCCGATCCACACCTGCCGAATTTCGAAGTGAGCGAGCGCCGCGGCGTACAGCAGCAGGCCCACCCCGAAGAGCACTAGAGCAGCCCAAGCGAGCCAATCGCCGACATCGGCCAACGCCAGCCTTCCGGCCAGAACGGCCAGTCCCTGTGTCGAAACGCAGACCAGGAATGCCGCGCCGGGCATCCGCCGATTCCAATGCCGCACCACTGCGAACAACAGTCCGGGCCACAGCACCGCCGCCACCGCGAGCAGCGCGCAGGCCGCAACCTGCCAGCCCACCAGCGACAACCGGGTGCCGAGCACCGTCGTCGCCGCGACGGCGGTCAGTGCGGGCGGCGTATCGGCCTCGGCCTCCCATTGCTGCCGATGCCACAGCAGCCGCGTGCCGAAGTCGACCGCGAGCAGCACCCAGACCGCCGCCGCGAGCGCGAACACCAGCCACGAGACCGCCTCGAATCCGGTGAGATGCAGCCCCACCGACACGATTCCGGTCGCCATGACGAATGAGCCCGCCACCGGCGGTAGCTCCTGCCACCATCGCTGTGCCACCCGGATATCACAACTCGAGAGTCGATCTTGGTCAAGCAACTCGATAGCAACGCGATTTCGGCGAGGCGATTCCGCGATTCGGTGCCGGTGAGTTCTGATGGAGTCCGATAGTCGTGCCCCGAGTACGAGCCGTGCGGTGGCGCATTCTCCTGGTACACCTATTCGCCGACCTGGGTGCGTCATCTCTATTTCGCGATATTCGCCGCATTTTGCTGCAGACGTATCGGGAAGCCAAGCAGCGCACCAGTGGTCCGGTCACTGCGTGGGCGAAATCCAGGCTGATCCGGTCCTACGCCGGGAAGATCAGCAAGCCAGGGGCAAAGGCGGTCTGGTGCGGGCGAATTGGGATGGGAGAGTTGCCCGACTCCCTGCCCGTGGTCCTCGACTTCATCGCCGCCACCGGCAATCGCAGTCTGCTGCTCGACCATCGGACCGGTTCGGAATTGCTACGGCTGGTTCTTGCGAAATCGGATACGCCGTATTCCCTTGTCCTGGAGGCACTCTGCGCGCCGCTGCGCTGACCCCTTTCACCCGCCTCCTCAGCGCCCTGATCCAGCACCTATTCCGTCCCCGCATCGTCTACCGCTCCCACGACCTCGAGCAGCTCGGTTGGGAAACGCATAGACATCGGATGATGCGGGTCAGAACTTTCCGGCTCGGATACCGGCTGTGAAGGCCTCCCACTCAGCGGGGGTGAACACCAGTGCTGGTCCGCTCGGGTTCTTGGAGTCCCGTACGCCGATCATGCCCCCATCGAGGTGTGCCGCCTCCACACAATCTCCGCTGGGTTGGCTCGCGGTGCTCTTGAACCACTTCGCGCCCGACAAATCGCTGGTCACGCGGCATACTCCTCTGCAATCTCCCGCACCAGTCTCCTGGTGTCGGCTGCACTCAACGCTACCTGGCGGAGGTCGGCGACCACCGCTCGATGGCGGTCGATCACATCGTCTTCTTCCAGGAACAACGACCCCGTGAACCCTTCCACGAACACCACGGGTGGTTCGGTCATGCGGCTGGCGCTCAGCGGCGGAAACTCGAACAGTGTGAACGACTGGACCACAAGCCCTGGGTGTCCTCCGACACCGAACGGGATCACCCGGATCGACACGTTCGGCAAGCTCCCGACTTCGATAAGGTGCTGTAATTGCTCGGCCATCACCGCACGCCCGCCGACCTGATGCCGAAGTGCTGATTCCGACAGCATCACATCCAGCGAGAATCCGGTGTCCTCGGTCAGCCGGTGTTGCCGACGGGCAGTCAGTTCCAGGCGTCGTTCCACATCGACGGCTGACATGGCCGGATCGTTTGTTTCGACAAGCCACCGACGGTATGTCGGAGCTTGCAGCAGACCGGGCAGCAATGTCAGTTGGAATGACACCAGGCGGTTGCACGCCTGTTCCAGATTCATGAAGTGATCGAAATGGCTGTTCACGACGTCCGCATACGCGCGCCACCAGCCGCCGGAGGGATCACCCTTGGCCGCTTTGACCTCCTGGAGCAGACCTATCACTTCGGTACGAGAGTCCTCGTCGGCACCGTAGAAGTCCAAGAGCGCGTTCATATTCGGGGTACTGAGCCTGACAGATTGACCATCCTCCAACCGGCCGATGGTCTGCTTGGACGTGTCGATGGACAAACCCGCTGCCAGTTGGCTTTTTCCGGCCCTGGATCGAAGATCACGGAGCTTTCGCCCGAGCGCGCGACGCGGGAGCGTGGACCCTGCCATGTGCTTAGCCTCGCTATCTGGTTCGGCCCGTACTGGACCGCTCCGTAGTGGACCGTGCTGTGTCGCGCCGCGCTGTAGTGGCTCGGCCCGTAATGGACGTCCAGTGTATTTGATGGAATGGCCGAATTGGACCGTCCAGCTGAACATTTCAGAGGTCTACTGGTGGCACGAAAGTCCACGACCAGGGGAGGTGAGGAAGGTGTACTTCCTTCCGCCGACGAACCACGAACGCGTACCGATCATGACCATCGCCTACGCGCATGCCACCATGCAGATTCACCTGGACTGTCCGCTATCCGCATGTCCGGTCAAGGCTCAGGCCAAGGCACGGCTGGTCGAGGGTGGAAAGATGGTGCCCGCCAACGTTCCGCACTTCGGGATATGACTATGACCGACAATGAGATTCGCGATATCGAGATTCGTGTCCTGCGAGATGTCATCGATGCCGTGGACGCGCGATTGAGTGAGCTGCAGTCCAGCGGATGCGAAATCACGGCATCGCGCAGCACCGTCCACGCGCGTGTCCTCTACGCCGTGATCGCCAGCGCTCGCCAAACCGGCCACTACGGTGCCGGAATGCTCGCCAAGGCCCCACTGCTGGACGTGATCCTGACCGGTGCCGAGGGAACCGACTGGGACAAAGCGGTTTTCGCTGTCCTGATGGACCTTCCGACCCACAATTGACGATCTCTGCGCGCGGGTAGAGGTAGGCTCCGATGAATGGTGCCCACCTCTCACCTGGCCGCCTTCGTCCTCGCGGCGCTGATCATTATCGTGATTCCCGGTCCGAATGTGCTTTTCGCGATCGGGCGGGCCTTGGCGCACGGCCGCCGCACGGCATTGCTGTCGGTGCTGGGGGCCACGGCGGGGTCGGCGGTGCCGTTGGTCGCGGTGGCAATGGGGCTGGGTGTGGTGCTCGCGGCATCGGCTGCACTGTTGACGATCGTCAAGATCATCGGCGCGGGCTATCTGATCTATCTGGGCGTCATGGCGATTCGTGAACGGAAGAGTCTCCGGGACGCACTGCATTCGGAGACCCCGGACGCCGATCCACGCCGAATGTTCCGCCAAGGCGTGTTCGTTGGTGCGACGAATCCGAAGACGATCGTCTTCTTCGCCGCCGTCCTGCCCCAGTTCGCCGAACCGTCAGCGGGACCATTGCCATTGCAGTTACTGATCCTCGGCGCACTCGCCCTCGGCATCCAAATCCTCTCGGACGGAACCTGGGCCATGATCGCGGGCACCGCACGAGCCTGGTTCGTCCGCTCGCCCCGCCGCCTCGAATCCGTCGGCACCACCGGCGGTCTGATGATCATCGGCGTCGGCGCAACCGTGGCTCTGAGCGGCACCAACTGAATCGATCGGCACCGCGAATCCGCACCGGCCGCACTGGTCGGCCGCCGACAGAACGCAGCGCTTACGCATTCGCCTTCGTGAAAAATAAGCGCCATCGCGACGGACGATCAATAGAAATCTGCGCTGAAATGTGCTGTGGCGGTTACGGTGTGCGCATGTGGCAATACGCCCTGTGGGGGGTCGCGGGCGCGGCGGCCAACTGTGGCATCGCCTACCTGGAGGAGAGCAGGCAGATAAAGGGCGTGCCGTGGCTGAAGAGCAACCGCGGACCTGGCGGTGGCGTGTACCTGAGCTGGGTGCTCATCCATCTGTCGGTTGCGGGCCTGACCACATGGGCCGTCGCCTCGGCCGCCATCATCACCACGAGCGCCGCCGCATTCGGCGCCGGGGTCGCGGCGCCCGCCCTGGTGAAAAAGCTGGCCTTCTACGGCGAATCACTCGCACCGCCGCCCGACACCAGAACCGAGCCCCGCGAGGGCGGGCATGCCTGAGCAGTCATTCGGGCGGCGACTGCTGTCGACCGTTGCTGGCACGTGGCCCGCATTCCAGCCGCAACCGACGGTGATGGAAGAGCCGCCCGAGCCCGCTGAGTGGCGTGGGTTCCAGGCACCACGGAGGACAACAGCGATAGCGCCGACCTGGCGGCGACTGCTGTCGATGCTGGCCGGTACCTGGCCGACGTTCGATCAACAGGCCAACCGATACCGAACGCAGGAAGAAGTGATCGCACGCTGGGGCGCGGACCTGCGCCGAGCGATCCAGCGCCGCGCGGACCTGGAGGGCGCGGACTTGAAGCACACGGACCTGATGGGCGCGCACCTGGAAGGCGTGAACCTGCGCTCCGCGAACCTGGTGGGCGCGATTTTGCTCCTCGCAAAACTGACCCGCGCGGACCTGAGCTTCGCGGACCTGCGCCGCGCGGACCTGGAGCGCGCGGATCTGCGCCTCGCGAATCTGCTCAGCGCGAATCTGATCGGCGCGAACCTGCGCTTCGCGAACCTCGAGGGCGCGAACCTGTTCGGCGCAGATCTGGAGGGTGTCGACCTGGCCAGATCGAATCTGGAGCGCGCAAACCTGTCCGGCGCGCTGTTGATCGCAGCCGACCTGGAGCACGCGGATCTGCGCCGTGCGAATATGACCAATTCGCGCCTGATCACCGCTACGTTGACTCGCGCATACCTGATGAGTACGGACCTGGAGCGCGCCAACCTGCTCTCTGCGAAACTGATCAGCTCGAACTTGGAGCGCGCGAACCTGACGAGGGCGAACCTGACCGACGCGAACTTGGTCGGCGCGAACCTTGCCTACGCCAACCTCACCGGCGCGAACCTGCGCGCGGCAGACCTGCATAAAGCGAATCTCCACGCGGCAGACCTGCACAACGCGAACCTGAGCTCGGCCGACCTGGTCGGCGCGAATCTCACCGATGCCAACCTCACCGGGGCAGATCTGATGAGCGTGACGTATGACGAGTACACACAATGGCCGGACGATTTCACGCCACCGCCGTCGGCCAGGTGACCAGGTTCTCGTTGGAGGTATCGACCGCGAACCGAATCAGACCAGCGTCCGATTCGCTGCGTCTATCAATGGTGGCGACGAGGCACAGCGCATGCATTCTGCGCCGACCTACGGTATGCGCGAACCGCGTTGGTCGGGTACGGACGGCAGCCGCCGCATGGATCGGCGCAGTGCATCAATTACGAGCTCGACCGATCCGTACCCGCCGAATTGCGCCGGTGTTGTGACGAAAGGGGATGTGCGGTAGCCCATTACAGCACGGAGCGGGCGCAACTATGCGCGGTTGGTGGTGTTCCAGAAGCCGATCCAGAGTGCGCCCCACCAGCAGGCCTGGGAGATCAGCAGGGTGAGTGCGCCTCGGGTGATCAGAGCGCGGTCGAGGATGCCGCCTCGGGCCGCGACGCGGTCGGTGAAGGCGGATGCCTGAAGGCCGTTCAGTGTCAGGACAACGACCAAGGCCATTTTGGTTTGCGTGGTGTGGTTGGCGATATTCGGCTCCAGCAGGACGCCGCTGGCGACCAGACCGATGACGCCGAGCCAGATCGGCAGCTGCAGGCGATCGGCGACGGTGAGCATCTCGCGCAGCGACGTGCGCCGCAGCACCCAGGCGATCGCGAAGTAGTCCACGGCGAGCACCGCCCCGAATCCGAGGACCAGCGACGCGAGATGGATGAGCAATGCCGCGTGGTGCAGCGCCGGCGCGCAAAGCAATTGGGTCGACAACCAGATCGCCGTGCCGAGCGCGGCACAGGTCGCCATTGTCCGGACCGCCACACCGCGCCGGGTCTGCCCGCCTACATCTGCCACAGCCGTCATCGGCGCTGCCTGAACTCACGGCCCCGCATTTGTCGATCCCTCACTCGCACCCGTCGCCTACCAGATTAAGGTTAGGCAGACCTAATTATAGTGGGTCCGATTTCGGGCGAGAGCGGCAGGTTATCGGCGCGGCGCGGCGGTGTACTCCTGTTCCGGGCGGCCGGTGGTGCCGTAGCGCAGGCGCATCTGGACGCTGCCCGCCGCGACGAGGGTGGCCAGATAGCGCTGGGCGGTGGCGCGCGAAATGCCGATGGCGCTGGCCACCTCGGCGGCCGAGAGGGGCGCCGTCGCTTCGAGAATGGTGTTCAGGACAAGGTCTTTGGTCGGCGACGCGATAGCAGTAGCGGCGGCGGTGGGTGCCGAGGTCGGCCGCAGTGCCTGCAGCGCGGCTTCGATGCCCGCGTTATCGACCTGCGGTGCGGCCAGCGTGCGACGGTAGCGCGCGTATCCGGCCAGGCGGGCGGCGAGCATCGTATGGGGAAAGGGTTTGACGAGGTAGGCGAGCGCGCCAGCGGCGAATGCCGCTCGGACAGTGCTGCTTTCGGTAGCCGCGGACAGCACCATCGCATCGCAGTGCAGTTCGCGCACGAAGTCGACGCCGGAGCCGTCGGGCAGGTAGACATCGACCAGCGCCAGGTCGACCGCGGTGGCGGCATGTATCTCCCGTGCGGCGGCGAGCGTATTGGCGGTGCCTCCGACCGTGAAACCCGCGATGGATTCGACGATTCCGGCATGCAGGTTGGCCACCCGGAAGTCGTCGTCGACCACCAGTACGGTCAGATCTGTTGCGGCCATGGCATCTCGCTGTCTACCAGTACTCCGGGGATTCGGGCGACGAATTCGGCGCCGGTCAGCGGCGGCGATCCGCCGCGCGCACTGGCGAGGCGCACATCGCCGCCGTGCGCGCGAGCGATCTGGCGGATCAGCGCGAGACCGACACCGCGTCCGCCGGGCACACCGTGGTCCTCGCGGGTCGAGGTGCCCTCGGTGAACAGCGTGTCGATCAGCTCCGGTGCGACACCGTCGCCGCTGTCCGCGACCGCGATGTGCAGCGTCGAATCCTCCTGCACCAGTTCGACTTCCACCTGTTTGACGGGATTGTCGGCGACCCGCGCGGCCTCGATGGCATTGTCGAGCAGATTGCCGAGCACCGTGGTGACATCGACGGGTTCGGCGAGATTGCCGTCCACCCAGGTGTTGGGGCCGAGTACGAGTTCGACGCCGCTCTCGCGCGAATGCGCCGCCTTCGCCGCGAGGAATGCCTGCAGATACGCATCGTGGATCGCATCGATACCGGGTGTCGCCGCGCCGAGCGGTCCGGCGCCGATCAGCTCATCGATGACGTGCGACGCCTCCTCGGTGCGTCCGCTGTGCAGCAGGCCGCTGAGCAGGTGCATCTTATTGGAGAACTCATGGCGCTGGGCGCGCAGCACGGTACTCATCGACTGCACCGCGTCGAGCTGGCGGGTCAGCGCCTCGACATCGGTGCGATCGCGCACGGTGAGCACCGCGCCGAGATCGCGGCCTTCGCGGGTGACCGGGCGGGCCGCGACGACCACGACATGCGAGCCGATGGTGGCTGGCGTGGGTTGCTCGTCGAGCGCGCGGAAGACCTCCAGCACCCGTGGCGTCAAACCGATCTCGTCGACCGGCCTGCCGATATCCGCACTGATCCCGAGCAGCCGCCGCGCCTCGTCATTGACAAACGTTGTGCGCCAAGCGGAATCGACGGCGAGCACACCACGGCCGATGCCGTGCAGCACCGCCGCCTGACCTTGGACGAGCCCGGCCAGTTCGGCGGGTTCGAGCCCGAGCGTCAACCCACCCCAGCGTCGGGCCAGCAGCGCCGACCCGGCGATGCCGACCACCAGCGCCGCGGCGATCAAGAACGCAGCGGTGCGCAGATCGGCGAGCAACTGCCCGCGAATCGCGGTGGTGGAGATGCCGACACTCACCGCGCCGACAATGAGATTCGAATCGGCCCGCACGACAGGAACTTTCGCGCGGACCGAGGGCCCGAGGGTGCCGCGCTCCTTGCTGATCACCTCTCGGCCCGCGAGCGCCTCCGACGGATCGGTGCTCACATGCTCGGTCAGCCGTGCCGGGTCCGGATGCGCGAGCCGGATTCCGGCATCATCGGTGATCACCACGAACAGCGCGCCCGTCCGCTCCGTCGTATCGATCGCGATCCGCTCCAACGGCCCGGCGGCGAGCTGATCGTGCTGCTCGGGCGTCACCGTGCCGGGTGCGTATCGGGCGACCTCCGTGCGCACCACCGGATCGGCCGCGATGGTCCGCGCGACGGCCAGCGCACGCTGCCCGTACTGATCATTGAGCCGCCGATCGCTGACATAGCCGAAGATCGCGAACGCGACGCCGAGGGTCAGCGTGACGATCACGATCTGGAGCAATAGCACCTGGGTGCGCAACCGGAAGGGCCTGCCCGCGCGTCGCTGGCGCTCGGCTCCGGCATCGGCGCGGCGCTGCTGCGCGCGCTGCGTTCCCTCCGGCCGCCCGGTGCCTGCTCTGGCCATTTCCGCAGCATAAACCACTCGGATACCAGTGAGCAGAATGCGCACAACCTTCGAATCGGCGCTTTGCCCCTCTTGTGCGCACAACCCTCGGACTGTGACCCGGCCCACGTAGGTTCGCTCTACCTGATCCGCTAGGAGCAAGAACAATGACCGAACCACTCATCGAGCTGCGGAGCGCGACGAAGCGCTTCCCCGGCACGGGCGGCGGCATTCACACCGCCGTGCGCAACCTCGACCTCGCGGTCCAGCCAGGCGAATTCGTCGCCGTAGTCGGCCCGACCGGCTGCGGAAAGTCGACGACGCTATCGCTGGTCTCCGGGCTGGAACCGGCCTCGGCCGGGCGGACGCTGGTGCGCGGCAAGGATGTCCACGGCATTCCGGACGGCATCGGCTACATGTTCCAGCAGGACGCGGTGCTGCCGTGGAAGAGCGTGATCGATAATGTCGCCCTCGGCCCGCGCCTGCGCGGCAAGTCCAAGGCCGAATCACGGGAGCAGGCCCGCGGTTGGGTGCGCAAGGTCGGTCTCGCCGGTTTCGAGAGCTACTACCCGCATCAGCTCTCCGGCGGTATGCGCAAGCGCGTCGCGCTGGCACAGACGCTGGTCAACGATCCGGAGATCCTGCTCATGGATGAGCCGTTCAGCGCGCTGGACGTGCAGACCAGGCAGCTGATGCAGGACGAACTGCTGCGCGTCTGGGCGGGTACCGGCGCGGCCGTCATCTTCGTGACCCACGATCTGGAAGAGGCGATTGTGCTCGCCGACCGGGTCATCGTCATGACCGCGAGCCCGGCCACGGTCTGCGGCAACTTCCCGGTCTCGCTGGAACGTCCGCGCAATGTCGAGGAGGTCCGGCTCACCAACGAATTCCGGGACATCTACAAGGAAATCTGGGAAACGCTGCGCGATCAGGTCGAGGCAGCCCGAGGCAAGGGAGCCTCCCGTGTCGCATGATGTGCTCGACGTGGCCAAGTCCGCGCCCGAGGTCGAAATCGAATCCGAGGAACAGATTCTCGCGCGCGTGCGGACCAAGGCCCGGCGCAACCGGCTGCGCACCTGGGGCCTGCGGGCCGCACTGGTCGCGCTGTGGTTGGGCGCCTGGGAGCTGACCGCGACGGTGTGGATCGACCCGTTCTTCTACTCCAAGCCCTCGCTGATCTGGGACCGCCTGGTCGAATGGTTCACCGAGGGAACACAATTCGGCTCGATCTGGCTGCAGATGTACACCACCGTGCAGGAGGCGGTGCTCGGCTTCGTCATCGGCGCGGTGGCCGGTGTCGTGCTCGGCACGCTGCTCGGCCGCAGCAGGTACTGGGCCGAGGTGCTCGCGCCGTTCATCAAGGCGCTCAATGCCGTTCCGCGCATCGTGCTGGCGTCGCTGTTCATCATCTGGTTCGGTCTCGGGCTCAGCTCGAAGGTCGCGACGGTCGTCGTGCTGGTGTTCTTCGCGGTCTTCTTCAACGCCTTCACCGGTGCGCGCGAGGTCGACGGCAATGTCATCAACAACGCCCGCATACTCGGTGCGAGCAAGCGTCAGGTGTTGAGCTCGATCGTGCTGCCCAGCGCGACCACCTGGATCCTGTCCAGCCTGCACACCGCCTTCGGCTTCGCGCTGATCGGTGCGGTGGTCGGTGAATATGCCGGTGCCAGTAAGGGTTTGGGCCTGCTCATCAGCAATGCCCAGGGCACCTTCGATTCGGCGGGCATCTACGCGGGCATGATCATCATCACCGTTATCGCGCTGCTCGCCGAATGGGCGATCGGTGTCGCGGAGGGCCGATTGCTGAAATGGCGTCCGTCGCAGGCGACCTCGAACCACGGGATCTGATCATGCGCTACGTCAAACATCTGGCGGTCATTGTCGGGGTGATCGCGGCACTGCTGCTGGCGACCGGTTGCCGGGATTCTCGGACCATTCCGATGGCGAACGGGCGGCCCCAGATCACCATCATGGTCGGTGGTCTGGAGAAGGTGATCTACCTGCCCGCCATGCTCACCCAGCGCCTCGGCTTCTTCGAGCAGAACGATATCGACGTCAAACTGCTCGGTGAACAGTCCGGAGCCAGTGCCGAAACCGCGCTGCTGACCGGCGATGTGCAGGCTGTGGTCGGGTTCTACGACCACACCATCGACCTGCAGGCCAAGGAGCAGTGCCTGACCTCGGTGGTCCAGTTCGCCGATGTGCCCGGCGAGGTCGAGCTGGTCTCCAAGGCGGACTCCGACAGCATCAAGTCGGTGGCGGATCTGCGCGGGAAGAACTTGGGCGTGACGTCGCTGGGTTCCTCGACCGACTTCCTCACCCAGGCGCTCACCGGGCAGGAGGGGATGTCCACCGCCGACTACACGCGCGTGAAAGTCGGTGCGGGCCAGACCTTTATCGCGGGAATGAACCACAACGGCATCGATGCCGGGATGACCACCGACCCGACGGTCGCCACCATGGTGAACTCCGGGGAGGCGAAGATCCTGGTCGATATGCGCACCGAAGAGGGCACGCGCGCCGCATTGGGCGGGCTGTACCCGGCGTCATCGCTGTACATGCGGTGCGACACCGTCGACGCGCATCCGGATATCGTGCAGAAGATCGCGACCGCGTTCGTGCAGACGCTGCGGTGGATCAAGACGCACTCGCCGCAGGAGATCGCCGATAAGATGCCACCGCAGTACGCGAGCGGAGGCAAGGATCTCTACGTCCAATCCATCCGCGATTCGATCGGCATGTTCAATGGCACCGGGTTGATGAAACCCGAAGGCGCCCAGAATGTGCTGAACGTCCTCGGCGAGTACTCGAAGAATGTGCGGCCGGTCAAGGACCGCATCGATCTGTCGAAGACCTACACGACGAAGTTCGTGGAGGAGGCGCTACGCGCGAATCAGCAGTAGCAACACCACGGAATCCCATGGCGATCGGCGAACATCCGGTCGGCCATGGGATTTCGGTCGCTATGGGGTTTCCGCGGTTTCGCGGGCCTTGAATTCGGCCTTCCACTCGCGGAAGCCCTCCTCGGTCCGGCCGCGCCGCCAGTAGCCGGAGATCGAGGCCGCCCACTCCGCCGATATGCCGCGATCGCGCCGGATATAGCGGCGCAGATTCTGCATGACGGCGCTGGCCTCGCCGTGGATGAAGACCTGCACCTGCCCGTCGCGCCACGGCGCGGCCTGCACGGCCTCGGCCAGCACCGCACCGGGCTCCCGTTCGCCGCGATGCAGCCAGGTCAGCTCGATGCCGGTCGGCTTGTCAAGTTTCAGCTCGTCCTCGGGTCCGGCTACCTCGACGAACGCCTGCCCGACCGCATCCGCGCGCATGCCCTCCAGTGCGGTCGCGATGGCGGGCAGCGCCGCCTCGTCGCCCGCCAGCAGATGCCAGTCCGCATCAGCGCGCGGCGCATAGGCTCCGCCGGGTCCGAAGCAATCGATGGTCGCACCCGGTTGCACCGAAGCGGCCCACGGTCCGGCAATGCCCTCATCGCCGTGGTAGACGAAGTCCACGGTCAGTTCGCCAGCGTCCGCATCGACCGAGCGCACGGTGTAGGTGCGCAGTACGTCGATCCCATCGCGCGGGAATATGAACTTCACATACGAATCGGTGAATTCGCTCGGCCGGAAGGCCGCGAATCCCGGTCCGCCTAAATACACCCGGATCAGATGCGGTGTCAGTCGCTCCGTGCGCTGCACCGTCAGGGTGGTGCGGGGTCGTGCCAAGGTAACCTCCACTAATTGCAAATTAGGCTTGCCTTACCAACCGTACCTGGTTCGGTTCACGCTGAGGGTTACCGCAGACGCGCGAGCCGTGGATATCACAGGATTACCGGCATGACCCAGACCGTGCCGAGCGCCGTCCACACCATCGGGCAGCGCTATCGGGATCCGAATCCGACCGAGCCCGCGCAGTGGAATCCGGTGCTGCAGGTCCTGCACGAGCACCGCTCGGTGCGCCGCTACCTCGCCGACGACGTTTCCGACGACACCCTGCGCCTGCTGATCTCGGCCGCCCAATCCGCGCCGACCTCCTCCAATCTGCAGGTATGGAGCGTGATCGCGGTGCGCGATCCGGCGCGCAAGGCACGCCTGGCCGCGCTGGCCGGTGGGCAGGCGCATATCGAACAGGCCCCGGTACTGCTGGTGTGGACCGCCGACTTCGCCAGGCTCCGCCAACTCGCCGACGATCACGAGGCGCCGCTGGTCGGTGCCGACTATCTGGAATCGAGCTATGTCGGTTTCATCGACGCCGCCCTGGCCGCGCAGAACGCCGTTGTCGCCGCGGAATCCCTGGGCCTCGGCACCGTCTACATCGGCACCATCCGCAACAATCCGGAAGCGGTCGCCGCGGAACTGAAACTGCCCGAGCAGGTCTTCGCCGTCTTCGGTCTCGTTGTCGGACATCCCGATCCGACCGAGGACACGCGCATCAAGCCGCGCCTGCCGCAACCGGCGGTCCTGCACCGGGAAACCTACGATCTGCCGACTCAGCGCGACCACGTCGCCGCATACGAAACTCGAATCGCGGCCTTCTACGCCGAACAAGAGCTGTCCCATTCCTGGACCGAACGTGTGCTGGCTCGGCTGGCCTCCGCGGCCAGCCTCAACGGCCGCCACCGGCTGCGGGAATCGCTGGCGAATCACGACTTCCACCTGCACTGAAGCTCGATTCGATAGGCCGGCCGCCGCACGGTATCGCCATGGATGCGAACGCCGTGCGCGGCAGATTTCGGGGCGCGCGCGGGGCCGGTGCGGCGGCCGGTACCGTGGCGGGTTGATCGATCTCGAGCACCACCGGGAAGGACTGCACCATAGATGACAGCCTCGGACCGTCAGCTACGAGCTGATGCGGCGCCCACCGACTCCGCCGGATCCGGCGAGGAGGGTTACTCCCGGGGGCTGAGCCCACGGACCATCCAGATGATCGCGATCGGCGGTGCCATCGGCACCGGCCTGTTCTACGGTGCGGGCGGGGCGATCGAACAGGCCGGGCCCGCGCTGATCCTGGCCTACCTGGTCGCGGGGCTGGCCATCTTCGTGATCATGCGTGCGCTGGGGGAGTTGCTGAGCTACCGGCCGATCTCGGGCAGTTTCGCCGAGTACGCGCACGAATTCCTCGGGCGTTTTGCGGGATTCGTCACCGGCTGGTCCTACTGGGCGGTGTGGGTGGCCACCTGCATGGCCGAGATCACCGTCGCCGGGAAGTATGTGCAGTACTGGTTCGATATCGAACCGTGGATCACCGCGCTGGTGGTGCTGGCGGTGATGTTCGGCGCCAACCTGATCTCGGTGCGACTGTTCGGTGAGGGCGAGTTCTGGTTCTCCACCATCAAGGTCACCGCGATCGTCGCGATGATCCTGATCGGCATCGGGGTGCTGACGATCGGCTTCGGCCATGCCGCCAACCCGACGGTCACCAATCTGTGGGCCGACGGCGGCGTATTCCCGAACGGGTTCGGACAATCGCTGCTGGTGCTGCAGATCGTGCTGTTCGCCTATGTCGGTGTCGAATTGGTCGGCGTGACGGCGGGGGAGGCGCGCGAGCCGCGCAAGACCCTGCGCAAGGCGATCAATACGCTGCCGTTTCGTATCGGCCTGTTCTACGTCGGCGCGCTACTGGTGATCATGTCGGTCGCCAGCTGGCGCAACTTCCACGCGGGCAAGAGCCCGTTCGTGGAGGTGTTCCAGCAGATCGGCATTCCGGGCGCTGCGGGCATCATCAACTTCGTGCTGCTCACCGCCGCGCTGTCATCGTGCAATTCGGGTATCTACTCCACCGGACGGATGCTGCGCACCCTGTCACTGCACGGGGAGGCGCCCGCGCGGCTCAACAAGCTCAGTTCGCGTGCCGTGCCGTATGTCGGCATTACCGCCTCGGCGGCCGCGATGGTCATCGGCGTGATCGTCAATGTGATCTCGCCGGACAAGGCGTTCAACTACATCACCTCGGTCTCCACCATCGGCATCATCTTCGTCTGGGGCGTGATCCTGGTGTGCCACTTGATCTATCGCGCCAAGGTCGGCCGCGGCGAACTGCCCGCCAGCGATTACCGCCTGCCCGGCGCGCCGATCACCACATGGGTGGCGCTGGCTTTCCTGGGATTGGTTGTCGTCCTGTTGTTTTGGACCGAGAGTGGGCGTACCGCGATTATTGTCGGTGTGGTCTGGGGTGTGCTGGTCTGCGGCGGCTATGTGCTGATGACCAAACTGGGCAAAGGACGGGATATCACCGCACCTGTGGCCTAGCACCCGGCTCGAGGAGGGCATGGTCACCATCCCACTGAACCGTCGGTATTGCACTTCCATCGCGCCGGCGATGCGCGGCCGACCGATGCGTTCGGACATCAGTGGAACGATGAGACGGCGGTGTGGTTCGCCCGAATCCGGCGTCCGCCGATTCCGGTGGCGGACATCGGCTTTCACCCCGTCGATACTTGGTCCGACCAGATCCACGCGGCGCTTGCGGGCATTCCCGGACTGATCGACGCCCTGCTCGCGGTCACCGAGACTGTGCACGTCACGAACGCGCGCAATGTGCCGCTCACCCATCCCCGCCCGCCCCGCGACGACGTAATCCTGTGTGGCGACGCCGATCACGCCATCACACCCGCCGCGGGTGTCGGTGCCCGGATGCCATCGAAGACGCCACAGCCCTCTACCGCGCACTCGTCGCGGGGACCTCGATTGCGGAGGCCATGACCACTCGCCGCCGCGATATTCTCACCGAGCGTGCGGAAGTCGCCGAAGCCTTCCGGCGCGGACGTTTCTGAATTCGCCTGCGAGAGCGCATGTTGACGAACTGACTTCGCTGTCTGTGCAGTTCCGGGCTGGTTTCTGTGAGTTCGGGCAGTGGGCGACTCCAGCACTGCGCTGCGCCCCGGCAGCTGCGCGTCAGCAGCATGCGCGGCGGCTGGTCGCGACTGCGCATCGCCGGTGGGGTTCAGGTTGTCGCGCGCACCTCGACGCAGCATTCCCCAACCTGTGGTGCGAGTACCGCTTGCACGCTGTCGGCGCCGAGACCGGTGAGTATGCCGGAGCAGAAGGCGTGGTTGAGACCGCACACCAGATCGGGCGCCGCGCTCGCCAGCGGGTGGAAAGGACAGTTGCGCAACCGCACGCGGGTCGGCGCTTCGCGACTGGGTTCGAAGCCGTGCTCGGTGAGCATGCCGTGCACCAGGGTCAGAGCGCGCTCGGCGCCCAGCCGACCGGGCCTGACCCGTTCCCGCTCGGCGCCACCGAGTTCCTCGCCGCGCTGCTGTGCGACGCGCACCGCCGCCTCGCGCGCGGTTTCGCCGTCGCGCTCGCCCAGCACAGCGCCCATCAGGATCTCGGCCAGCACCTCGTGCCGGCGTTCGGGAATGCTCACCCAGACCTCGGCATCGGTGGGCTCGTACACCTTCGGGGTGCGCCCGACCCGGCGAATGCCGCCGGGCGCCTCGTACCGAGCACGCAACAGTCCGGCGTCGACCAGCTTGTCCAGATGGAACGCGGCCAGCTTGCGGGAGATCCCCACCTCGGCGGCCGCCTCGTCACGGGTGACGGGCTGACGCGCTCGCCGGATGAACCAGTACATCCCGCGCCGCGTCTCGTCATCGAGAACCGCGACGGCACTGATCGCCGCTTCGTTGGTCATTCGACCACAATAACGTCTATCGGATCAGGTGAAAATACACCTGACCTTCGCTGAACTGGGGAGGGTTGACCTCCGTGGTAATTACGCCAATAATTTTTGGCATTACTCGACCGGTCTGGAGAGTGCGATGAGCAGCGAGCGACAACAGGCCAAGCAGCCGGTGAGCGCGGTACTGGCCGGGCCGTACGGGCACCCGTTCCACCCGATCCTGGTAACGGTCCCGATCGGGGCGTGGATCGCGAGCCTGGTGTTCGACCTCGCCTCCCAGGTGGTCGAGGACCCGGCGTTTCTGGTCGAGGGCGCGCAGTGGCTGATCGCTATCGGAGTGCTGGGCGCGTTGGCCGCCGCGTCGGTCGGCTTCCTGGACCTGTTGGGGATCGCGACCGGCACCCCCGCTTTCCGCACCGGACTGGTCCACATGAGCCTGAATTTGGCCGTGACCGCTGCCTTCGCCGCCGGTTTCCTGTGGCGGCGAGCCATCGACGACCGCCACAGCCCAGTGTCGGCCGGGCCATTGGCGCTGTCGGTGGTGAGTGTGGCCGTGCTGGCGGTCGCCGGCTATCTCGGCGGAAAACTGGCCTTCCACTACGGCGTCCGCGTGGCCGACGAAACCACCCAGGCCGCCGGATTCCGGCACTGAACATCCTTCGATCCGTACTTCTGAGGAGCGCACGATGGGCATCGCGGCACTGATCACCTGGTTACTGACCGCCGTCGGCGGGTTCGTCCTGCTCGGCACGTGGATCGCCAAAGGCGGAGTCCGGCAGCCGAGCACCACGCATTTGCCGCCACCGGTGGTGTTCGGTCATTTCCTGCTCGCCGTCGCCGGGCTCGTCGTTTGGATCGTGTATCTGGTCGTCGACTCCACCGCGCTGGCCTGGATCGCATTCGCGCTGCTGGTGCCGGTCGCCCTGCTCGGATTCACCATGCTGGCACGATGGCTTCCGGTCTACCGCGCCCGCACCAGTGCGGCACCGGATCCTCCGGCCGAACGGCACTTTCCCGTCGCGGTCGTCGGCGGGCACGGTGTGTTCGCCGTGACCACCGTCGTGCTGGTGTTTCTGACCGCGCTCGGTGTCGGCGGGAGCTAGCCCGAACCGCGCTGATGCCGATGTTCACCTCGCGGCCACGAGCACCACCGAACCGGGCACAGTCCCCGCGCCTGGTGGGGGCACGCAATGACCAGTATTCGGTCAGGAGGTGATGAAAGTGATGATGTCACCGATGATGATGCAAATCGTGGACATGCTGCGGAACCTATGGAACATGGCGTTCCCGGGCATGCCCATGTAGTGACATCAATCGGAGCGACTGGGCAGACAACACCATGCCGATTGCGCGGAAGCTCTGTCCAGTCGGGTCGAGAGTCCGTGCGAGACTGGGCCGATGGCCTTGAATCGAGATGCGGATGCCAGCAGGCTGGCCGCGGAATCGCTCGCCGAGGACGACCCGACCGGGTGGTTCGAGCGGCTCTATGTGGAAGCGGCCAGCGGGGCCGCCATTGTGCCGTGGGATCGGGATCAGCCGAATCCGGTATTGGTCGAGTGGGCCGAGCGGCGCGAATTGAACGGTGCCGGAAGGGCATTGGTGATCGGTTGCGGGTACGGCCAGGATGCGGAGTACATCGCGGGGCTCGGATTCGCGACCACCGCCTTCGACATCTCGCCGACCGCGATCGGCGAAGTGCGCCAGAGGTTTCCGGACTCGCTGGTGCGGTATGTGGTCGCCGATCTGCTGGATCCGCCTGCAGTCTGGCGGGGTGCGTTCGATCTGGTGGTCGAGGCGATTACGGTGCAGTCGATGCCGGTGTCGGTGCGTGCCACCGCGATTGCCAATATCCGGCGGACCGTGGCACCGGGTGGACAGCTGATCGTGATCTCCGGATTCCGGTCGGAGGGTGAGGAAGTGAGCGGGCCACCGTGGCCGCTCACACCGTCGGAGATCGATTCCTTTGGCGCCGATGGACTTCGGGCGGCGGCTATCGAGTTCGACCCGCAGACGCAACGGTGGCGGGCCGAGTTTCGCCGAGCAGAGCGGTGATCTCGGCGGCGGCGCGCTCGCCCGAACGGATGGCTCCGTCCATATATCCCATCCAGATCGTCGCGGTTTCGGCTCCGGCCCAATGGATTCGGCCGACCGGCGCACGCAGGGCCGGGCCGTATTCGGTCCAGGTGTTGGGTGGTGTGAAGGCTCCGTAGCAGCCGCGGGTCCACTCGTCGGCGGACCAGTCCTTCTCGATGTAGTCGATGGGCGTGGCCGCGTCGGGGCCGAAAAACCTTGTCAGGCTCGAGATCACGATATCGCGCCGCTCGGCGAGCGGGTAGCGGCCGAGCCGCCGGGCATCGCCACCTTCCAAGAAGGCGAGCAGCACACCGGGATTCCCGTCCGGCGGCGAATTGTCGAAGGTGACCTTCACCGGTCCGGTGGCGGCAGTGACCTGACCGGACAATCCATTCGCGCGCCAGAAGGGTGTGTTGTAGACGGCCATCGTCTTGATGACCGAACCGTTCGGCATGCGCTGGGTGAGCTGGTCGCGGTCGGCGGGCAAGGCGGGGCAGTAGACGAGCCGACCCGCCAGTGCCGGACTCATCGCCACAATGACCCGGCGGGCCAGGATCCGAGTGTCGTCGCCGTGCACGATGACCGAGCCATTGGTCTGCTCGATCGTGCGGACCGGCGTATGCAGCAGCACGCGCTCATCCAACTGCTCGGCCAGTGCCAGCGCGATCCGCTGGGAGCCGCCGACGATCCGGGTTTGCTGTGCGCCGCCGTCGGTTTCGATCAGTGCATCCACACCGCCACCGGCATTGAGGTAGGCCAGCAGATGCAGCAGCGACACATCGGCCGGATCGGCCGCCCACACCGCCTTGCAGACCATCGTGATGGCCTGTCGTGCGATATCGGAACGCAGGTTGTGGCGCATCCACGATTCGACGGTCTCGGCATCCCACTGTCCGGCCCGCGCCGCCGACCACGGTGCCTCGGCGGGCACCGCCCGTGACATCCGATCCAATCGCCGCAGCCCGATGAACGCCTCGAGCAGGGCCGCGGAGGCGATCAGCGGTATCCGACCGCGGTAGCGCCGCAGCTTGCCGCGATGCTCGAACAAATGCCGACCGGCGGTATAGGTGGGAAAGGTGTGCAGCCCCAATTCGTCGATCAGCGCGAGCACCCGGTCCTGTCCGGGACCGACCCACTGCCCACCGACCTCGACGATCTTGCCATCGCCGATCGGATGGTTCAGCGTGCGGCCACCGACCCGGTCACGGGCCTCGACCACCACCACCTCGAGGCCATCTCGATGCAACTGCCCGGCCGCCGCCAACCCGGCCAGGCCAGCGCCGATCACCGCGACATCGACCGTGCGTTCGAGACCCATGGCGACCACCCGATCCACCCGTGACCGAGGACTCGGTCGTGTGATCCGACGTTATGACCGGCAAACCACGCCGTCAATGGCCCCGAACGCGACGCTCCGATGACTGGCTTCTTGCATTGCGGCGCGAATCGTCCCACTGTGATCATGACCGCGAATGCGATACCCCTACGGAGGTAACGATGACAGAGCAGACGCTTGCGGAACTGATACCCGATGACCTACCCCCGGGGATCGCTGCCCTCGCCCCGCAGGTCCAGGCCGAACTCGCCCAGGCGATCGAGGCCGCGCGCTGGCGCCAAGCCGGTGAACTCAGGGACGGGGCCCGCGGAATGCTGGACGTTCTGCCGCGCCTGCTGCGCGGCGTGGTGAAGAAGGCGGCCGGACTGTGACGGATCCGAGGCCTTCCGCGCAATTGCTGAAACTCGCACGGACACTGGGTGTTCCGGTCGAACAACTCGCCGATCTCGCCGAGGTGCCCGATCAGGACCTGCGCGAATTCCGCCACCAGGTCACCGATCTGTTCGTCGAGGACCAGGAGGACGGATTGCATCGGGTTGCCCAGGCAGCCAAGGTGATTCCGACCCCGATCACCGCGAAGATGGTGGCACGCAGCCGCGGAGCGCTGCTCGCGGCCCGGATGTCGGTCGTGCTCGATCCCGCGCACGCGGCCGATGTCGCCAAGCGGCTGCCGGTCGACTTCCTCGCCGATATCTCCGCACAGCTCGATCCACGCCATTCGGCGGCCATTATCGGTGGCCTACCCGAGAAGACCACGGTCGCGGTCGGCAAAGAGCTTGCCGCACGCCAGGATTGGATCACCCTCGGCGATCTCATGGCCTCGATCTCCGATACGGCGGTCCGGGCCACCGAGGCGGCCCTCGACGGCAACGCGCTGGTCCGCGCGGCCTTTCTCGTCGATGACGTCGGGCAGCTCGAGCGCGTGGTCAACCTGACCTCCCGGGACAAACTCACCGAAATGCTACGGGCGGCAGCCGACCATGATCTGTGGTCGGAATACCGCAGCACGTTGGGGGTTCTCTCCGATACCTCGGTCGAGGCCATCCGCGCCGCCGCCGAAGAACTCCCCGCCGAACAGCGCGAGCGCGCACTGGCCGAAATCGCTGATCGCCATTCCGCTTCGTAGTGCCGCTGCTCACGCACCGGATGTCGAGCGCGGTAACCGCGCCCGACATCACGGGGATCGAGTTCCTGGCGGCAGACTAAGCGGTACTCGCGCCCCGACGCGGCATCATCGCGGACGCGATCACCATCACCAACGCCATCGCGGCCACCGCGAGGAAAACCAGATGCACCGCAGACGACAGTGCCGCCGGAGCCGGATGGTCGGTGTCGCCGACGCGCGAGTTCACGATCGCGCCGAATACCGCGACACCGACCGCACTGCCCAATGACCGGGCGAACATATTCGCCGAGGTGACCACGCCGCGCTCGGACCACTCCGCCGTGGTCTGCGCCGCGATCAGCGTGGGGGTGGCGACCAGACCCATGCCGGTGCCGATCACGAAACAGGATGCGGCGATCTGGATCAGCGTGGAATTCTCATCGATCAGCAGCGTGGTCGCGGCGCCGAAGGTGGCGAGCGTGCTGCCGATCAGTGCGGTCGCGCGAAAGCCGACGCGCAGGTACACCTTTCCGGCCTGCGAGGCGGCCAGCGGCCACCCGAGGGTGAGCGCGCCGACGGTCAGACCGGCGATCAGGGCCCCGGTGCCGAGCACGCCCTGGGTGAAAGTCGGTACATACGAGGTCAATCCGAGCAGAATCGCACCCACGAGCACCGAGACCAGACTGCTGGCGATAATGACCCGCCGCGTGAATACCCACAGCGGCAGAATCGGATTCGCGGCACGTCGCTCTACCAGCGCGAACAGCATCAGCACCAGCGCGCCGCCGCCGAAAATGGCGATACTGGTCGGCGACGCCCACGCCCACGCCTGCCCGCCCTCGAGCAAGCCGAGTATCAGCGCCCCCGCGCCGACGGTGAGCAGTGCCGCACCGAGATAGTCGATGCGCTGTTCGCGCCGTGACGTGGTTTCGGCGAAGCTGCGCACCAGCATCCAACCGGCCAGCGCGGCCAACGGAATATTGATCAGGAAGATCCACCGCCAGCTGACGTATTCGGCGAACACCCCGCCGAGCAGCGGGCCGACCACCGCCGAAATCGCCCATACGCTGGCCAGATAGCCCTGCACCCTGGCCCGCTCGGTCAGCGTGTACAGATCACCGGCGATGGTCATCGTCATCGGCATGATGGCGCCCGCGCCGATACCCTGCACGGCGCGGAAGATGATGAGCCCCAACATGCTCGTCGCCACACCACACAGCAGTGAACCGAGCGCGAAGACCGCGATCCCGAACAGGATCACCGGCTTACGTCCGACGGTATCGGCAATCTTGCCGTACACCGGAACCGTAACCGCTTGCGTCAGTAGATAAATCGAGAACAGCCAGGGGAATTGCGAGAAGCCTCCGAGATTGTCGGTGATGGTCAGCACCGCCGTGGCGATGATGGTGGAATCCAGCGCGACCAGCCCCGTCGCCAGCATCAGCGAACCAAGAATGGCGCCCCGATCCGATCGCAAACCGATAGCCGATTCCACTGCCTCGGTTGCCACCGACGGACCCCTCTCGTTCGCTCCACTAACCACCTCGAAGCAACGTATCCCGGCCGCAGCTATTCCCGCACGGAAATATTTTCGGCTGCGCTCGGCCGGATGGTCGTGCGGGCGGGGCGAACCCGCTGCTACCGGGGTGGCGGGATGGCTGTTCGTGGTGAGGTCTCGTCTCGTAGCCAGGCATTTCCAGGGGGCCCGGGGCAGCCGGGACCGGTGCCGCTTGCTCCCGGAACCGTGTGTGAGGTCGATGAGCCGACGGCCGCCGGGAACCGGCCCGCGGGCGCTACGACGTGGACCCGGGTACCACGCGCCGACGGCGATGGCTGGACGGTATGCCGCGCTCATGCGAAGACGTGCTGACGATATCGACGGTGAACCTGCGATCCCGATTCACCACGTCCGGGACCGTCGACGCGCTCCGCGAGCCTGTGTTACGAGGGAAATCTGCCCTGATCTGCCCGAGTCGATGAAATGCGGTGTGACGCAATGTCGGCGCCACACCGCATTGCGTATCCCTAAGGCTCCCAGGTGATCCGACCGCCCTGGAAGTCCTGCGCCTTGCCGCCTTCGTAGTCGTACTCCTCGCCCGTCGGGAGACCGTAGCGTCCGGCTTCACCGCCATTGGAGACCCACAGGTCGCGGAGGGCGCCCCAGACGACGTGCGCTCCGGTACGCGCGGACCAGTAGATCGCGCCACCGGGGAACAAGTTGTAGCGCCCATTGTTCTTCTGGGTGGCCGCCTCATCGGTGAGCGGGAACCCGAGCGCGCCGCTCTCCCAGCCATAGGCCCCCCACTTATCGCGGATCGCGCCGCCGATCTGGTGCGCGGCGGTGCCGACGGACCAGTAGATGGACCCGCCCTGGAAAACGTTGTAGGTGCCGGATCCCGTGGGCGTGGATTGTTGCCGGGTGACCGGGTAGCGCAGCACCCCGGTTTCCCAGCCGAGGTCGCGCCATTTATCGCGGATCGCGCCAGCGACCTCATTGGCGCCGGTATCGGGATGCCAGTAGATCGAGGCATTGCGCTCGAACGTCTGATATCGACCGCCATTGGCGGCATCGAGTTCGGGGGCGGTCGGATCGCCGAGCGCTCCCGGACCGCCCACCTGGTCGTATTCGACCTCGATGGCGCCGCCGACGTCGAACGGACCGACGGGCCGCGCGGTCGCGGTGCCGAGCCCGACGCTCAGCGCCAAGGCCAGCGCGGCGGTGGTCGATGTCAATGCCGCCCGCGCATGCGATCCGGCGGGTCTGTGGATGCGAAATTGCCGTGCCAAAGGAACTCCTGAGCAGGTCGTAGTCGAACACGAACTTCGGTGATGCCGCGGTCTGTCGTCAGGTTGTCGACAGCTATATCGGCGGCCGAGCAATATCCGTTAGCCAACCTAGCTATTCCGTGCTTTCGGCGAGGGGCCAGCGCTAGGGTAAGGCATATGGTCGACTCGACGAGAATTGTGCTGGCATCGCGGCCGGAGGGTGCTCCGACTCCGGCGAATTTCCGGATCGAGACCGTGGGGTTGCCGGAGCCCGGCGCGGGGGAGGTGCTGCTGCGCACACTGTATTTGTCGCTGGATCCGTATATGCGAGGGCGGATGAGCGCTGCGGAATCATATGCGGCGTCGGTCGAGATCGGGGGTGTGATGGTTGGTGGCACGGTCGCCGAGGTGCTCGAATCCCGTGCTCCGTCGCTGGCGAAAGGCGATGTGGTGCTGGCCTATTCGGGCTGGCAGACGCATCAGGTCGCGTCCGCGTCGGGCGTGCGCAAGCTGGATCCGGACAAAGCGCCTATATCGACCGCGCTCGGTGTGCTCGGCATGCCGGGGTTCACGGCCTATTCCGGACTGTTGAAGATCGGGCAGCCGAAAGCGGGGGAGACCCTGGTGGTGGCCGCGGCCAGCGGTCCGGTCGGTTCCGCGGTCGGCCAGATCGCCCGCATCAAGGGCGTGCGGGCGGTCGGCATCGCGGGTGGGCCGGAGAAATGCGCCTATGTGCGTGGAGAATTGGGCTTCGATATCGCAATCGACCACCGCGCACCGGATTTCGCGGACCAATTGCGCGCGGCTGTCCCCGACGGCATCGATATCTATTTCGAAAATGTCGGCGGTGCGGTGGCGGATGCGGTGTATCCGTTGCTGAATACCTATGCGCGCGTGCCGGTTTGCGGACTCATCGCGAACTACAATGCGACCGGAGCGCCCGCGGGGCCCGATCGCCTGCCCGGTTTCTTCGGTCGCATTCTGACCAAGAGCCTGACGGTGCGCGGATTCATCCAGAGCGAATTCGTCCGCGAGATGTACACGGACTTCTTGCGGGAGATGTCGGGTTGGATCGCCGAGGGCCGGGTCCGCTACCGCGAAGATCTTGTCGAAGGCCTCGAGCATGCGCCGGAGGCGTTCATCGGCATGCTCGAGGGCCGCAATTTCGGCAAGGTCGTCGTGCGGGTCGGGTAGCGGACCCGGGCCGGATCAGACCGGCTGCGGCGACAGCGCGATCTTTGCCGACCGCCCCGGCGTTTCGCTCGCGGCGGCGGCATCGGCCGCGGCTTCCAGCGGGTAGGTGGCCTCGATGTCGAGTCGCAGCGCACCCGTGGCCGCCATGCCCACCAACTCGCCGATCAGTCGCCGCATCTCCTCGCTGCTGGTCTGCTCGCCCCGCTTGGTACCCCAAAAGCCCTTGACGACAGCCTGTTTGAAGATCAGCGGACCCGGATTGATGGATAGCGGCTGACCGGAGAGCGCGCCGAACGAGATCAGCTCACCGCCGGGGCCGAGCAGTGAGAGCAGCGCATCGGCCGCTCGCCCGCCGACCTGGTCCACGGCGCGCACGACCGGCGCGCCCGCCGTCGCTGCGGTGGCCCGGTCGAGCCAGCCCTCGGATTCGGTATCGAAGACCGGCTCGAAGCCCAACTCACGCAGGGCATTTTCCGACGCCGAACCGCGCACCAGGTTGAGCACATTGATACCGCGTTGCCGCGCAAGCACATTCACCAGGCGGCCGACCGCACCATTGGCGGCATTGATCGCGATCCAGTCGCCGGACGCTACCCGCAGATCCTCCAGCAGCATCAAGGAGCTGAGCGGCATTGCCAGCAGCTGCGCCGCCGTCTGATCGGAGATGCTGTCGGGCAGCGGAACCACCTGCGTCGCCTTGGCCAGGAAGTACTCGGCCCACACCTGGTGGATGCCGGAAACGCTCACGCGCTGACCGACTTCCAGCCCGGTCACATCCGCGCCCACCGCGTCGATCCGGCCGACGGCCTCGGTGCCCGGAATCGCGGGCAACTCCGGTTTATAGCCGTATACGCCGCGGATGGTCGCCAGATCGTGGTTGTGAATGGGCGCGAGAATGAGCTCGATCCGCACCTGACCCGCGCCCGGTTCGGGCGTAGGCCGCTGCGCGATGGTGAGCACATCCTTCGGTTCGCCGAAACTTTCGATGACTACGGCACGCATGGTGGATTCCTTTCGTCAGTCGTCAGCGAGGGTGACCTGGACGTCGATATTGCCGCGGGTCGCGTTGGAGTACGGGCACACCTGGTGCGCCTTGTCGGCGATGGTCTGCGCCTCGGCGGGGGACAGGTGCGGCAACGAAACCTCGAGGGTGACGGTCAGCTCGAACCCGCCCGCCTCGTTCGGGCCGATGCCGACCTTGGCGCCGACCGCCGAATCGTCGACATTCGCGCCTTCGTTCTTGCCGACCAGGCGCAGCGCGCTGTGGAAGCAGGCCGCGTAGCCCGCTGCGAAGAGCTGCTCCGGGTTGGTGCCAACGCCGCTGCCACCCAGTTCCTTGGGGGTGTTGAGCACGACGTCGATCTTGCCGTCGGAGGTGCGGGCGTGGCCGTTGCGTCCGTCGCCGGTCGCCAGGGCTTCGGCGGTGTACAGGACGGTCATGTCTGACTCTCTTTCGATCGGGGGTGCAGCATCAGCGCATCGGTGAGTTGCCGAAGGGTTTCGCGCAGTGCGGTGAATTCGTCGACGGACAGGCCGCTGGCCTCGCCCATTTCCATTGGTAGACACCGTGCTTCGGTCCGCAGCTGGCGGCCGTGCTCGGTGAGCTGGACATCGACGCGACGTTCATCGGTCGCTGCCCGGTGTCGCTCGACCAGCCCCGCCGCCTCCAGCCGCTTGAGCAGTGGGGACAGGGTGCCGGAATCGAGCAGGAGTGCCTCGCACAGGTCGCCGACGCTACGACCGTCGCGTTCCCACAGCGCCAACATGACGAGGTACTGCGGGTAGGTCAGCCCTAGGCGTTCGAGCTTCGGGCGATAGACCGCCGTCATCGCCCGCGACGCGGCATACAGCCGGAAGCACAGCTGCTCGTCGAGAGTGAGGTGATCGGTCATGTCCCTAACAGTAGCGGGCAATTATATTGTGCACAACCAATTGGCGTGTGGTCCATGTCACTACAGCCGTGCGTTGGCCGCTATCCCGCGACGCTGCCACCGCCGATGCCGAGGTAGACGATCATCATGGTGAACAGGAACCAGCCCGCACCCTGCCAGATCGGCCAGCTCCTGCCGCGCCGCCACTCCCGGTAGGTCTGCACGAACGCGCCGATGCCGCCGAGCATCAGCACCACGGTCGGCCCGGCCACTACCGCGGTCTTCGCGGGCGTATCACAGAGCATCATCTCCGCATTCGCACAGGCCGCGCGCTCGGCCGCCCAGATCGCGGTGATCACGAAGACGACGGCGGCCACCGCGAGGACCGTCGCCACATAGATCGCCACCCGGCGGAGGGTCCGGTTATCCGCCGTCCATCGCTTCTCCAGATCGTTGACCATGATCGATCACCTCACCGGTGGAATTGCCGAGCGGTGCCGACCCAAACACCAGTCGGTGCCACGCCCGGACACGGTGGTCATGGATTTTCGGTCGACACCCGCCCGGTACCACGCGGATGCAGGGTCGGCCTGGATGGTTCGAAGGCCACCCGATCGCTCGCCGACCAGGTCCGGATGCCAGGTGACCACGAGAACGACGCCCGGTCCGACCAATTCGGTTCCGGCGAAAAGGCTTTCGGTGCGGTTGCGCGTTTTGCTCGCTCAGGATAGGTCCGGCGGACATCCGGCCCGCCGGGATTCAGGCGGCATCAGGAACGATTCGGGGGGCGGATTCGGCTGCGGGGGCGGGCTAGTGCACCGCGGGCAGATCGGGCGGATTGTGTCGGGCGCTGTGCCGGATCTCGACCCAATAGGTCGCGATGACGGTCGTGTAGACGGCCGCGATCACCGCGACCGGGATGACCAGCAGTAGAACGAGCAGTGGTAGCAGGAAAGTCATATGCGCTCCCCGATTTCCGGGTGATGTCGGTGGGTGGCGCCGCGCCGCGCCGATTCGCTATCGATCCCCTGCAATCAGCGACCCCCTCACCAAGATCGTAAGGCCGGGAAAGCTCACCGGCACGAGCCGAGCGGTGTGAGTTGGGTCATGTACCGACCGGTGTGTCGCCCTCGCCAGATGATCTTGATGAGGTTGAATCGATGAACTCAACGTGTCATGGCGATCTATCGCGAAAGCTCTTCCGAACATCCGCTGCAGCACCGGCATGCGACAAGGAGCATGAAAGTGAGCATGATTCTCGCCGCGCTACACGACACCGTGCTAGCCGAGGTCAGTAATCCGACACCGGAGGCGCCGCCGATGTCGGACAAACTGATGCAAATGGGTCGGTACTTCACCTGGCTGATTCAGCTCTCCGGCGTCACCGCCATTACCTACGGCGGCGGTCGGTTCGCCTGGGAGAAATGGTCCGGTGGCCAGCTCCAGTCGCCGAAGATGATCGCCAGCGCAATGGCCGGAGGTGCGGTCGCGACCAGTGCAGGCACGATCATGAACGCGGTGCTCTAGCAATTCGCAGCAGTCTGCGCGAACCGGGCGCCCGCACACATCGCGTGTGCGGGCGCTGGTGCTTCTGGTCGAAATCGACCGTCTTCGTGCGACTTCGCGCGGCGGCACCGGATATCGACCATTGCGGCAGGGGGATCGGAATCACCGGGATCAATGTGGTCCGAGGTCACCCCGGCCGGGGCCTTTCGGCTCCTGACGGCGATGCGGTCGCGAATCATAGTGACAGTCGCAAAGATTCGACCTCATCGTGCAAAGGAGGCAGCTGCGGGCCCGTCGCGTTTCGGAATCGTGCATCCGATCACCGTCGACACCTCATCCCGATCCACGAAGTGCATGCCGCGGGAGGCGATCGAAAACTGCCGAACCGCTGCACCCCAACGCCGTGAGTGTGCCGAGACCAACCGCGCTGCCGGTTCCAAGCGGCGCGATGTGTTATTCGATGATTCCCGGCTGGCGGCCGGACAAGTGCCTGTTGGTATTCGTGAGAGTAGAGGGAAATGCGCTGAGGGCGATCATGGCTATGCCCAGCCCAAAATGGAGCCAGTTGTCGGCGGTGTCGAGGGGGACGAAGTTCGCCGCACTGGTCTGGTCGATGAGGAGCCCGTACAACCACAGCACGAGGTAGATACCGCCGCCGCCGATCAGGTATGCACGGGCCGTGGCCGCACGGACTCCGGCGAGGAGACCGGCGATGCCGAAGGCCAAATGCACGACGTTGTGCAGGACCGATACGGTGAACAACCCCAGCAATTGTGCGTGCGAGTGGTGTTCCGCCCACCGCATGCTGTCGAAGTCCGTGGTGACCCCTGGGATGAACCCGAGGATGCCGACCGAAAGGAAGACGGCGCCGACCGTCATGGCGGCCAGTTGTATCGGTGTGCGCGCGCTGACCGCGTGCCTGGTTGGTGTCGACATGGCGTCTCCTCTCGCCCGATTCCTGTCGCCCTGTGTATAGGCCGGGTGCCCCGGGGTGGCATCGGCAAACCGGTGACCAGCGCATCAACTGGTTCGCTCGCCCGCATTCGGGTATGCGCCCGGCGAGAGCGTGACATCGTGGCCATCGCTCACGACGACGCGGAAGGGGGCGCGGCTTTGGCCGAACAGGCCGGTCGCCGGTGTGTGCTCGTCGGCGGAGATGTCCGAGCCAACGTAGTGCCGCTCCGTCATCGAGCGTGCCGTGGCCGATTTCGGCAAGATCGACGTGCTGGAATGTTGCCTACCAGATGACCCACCAGACGCTCGCCGAAATCAGCGACGAGGAATGGGATTACACGTTCCGGCTCAATGTCGGGGCGTTTTTGCGGCCATCGCGAACTTTTCCGCGAGCCTGGCGCAACTATCGTCCAGGGACGAGTGGCTGGCTGCAATCGGGGTAAGACCTCACCAGGAGGTGAGTAAACATGATTGCTCTTCTGTTGGTTCTGCTACTTGCCCTGATTCTGTTCGGAATCGGTTTCGCGCTCAAGGCTCTGTGGTGGGTGGCCATAGCGGTACTTGTGATCTGGGCGTTCGGGTTCATATTCCGCGGCGCTGGCGCCGACGGAACTCGCGGGCGCTGGTATCGGTGGAAGGGCAATTCGTGGCCTGCGCTAGCGGACCCACTGCATCCCGAACAGCTCACTGTCGCCGAACTTGCCTCGAGAAAATGCATACTCGACTCGTCCAGAAGGCGCGCCAGAGGGCTCGGTGGGAGAAGATTACAGCGCCAAGGATATTCGGACCTGAACACCACGCGGATGCAAACCGGGCCCGGGGCTGTCAGCGACGACGGCACGGATGGAGATCGGGCCAGGGTGTGAGGCTATGGCGATGTCGGCCGATAGTGTTCGATCAATGTGCGGGCCATGGCCTGGGCTCGGCGGGCGGCCTGCAGATCACCTTCGGCCGCGGAGATGATGGAGCCCTTCATGAGGATGTGCCAGGAACGAGCGAAATCGTCGGGTTCGCGGAGTCCGGCCGCTTCCGCACGCTCGCGCACGATCGCGCGGACGTTGTCGAGGTACTGGATGCTGGCCGCGCCGGCCGGGTGAGCGGCTCCCAGCTCGAGTAGGACATTGATGAACGAGCAGCCGTCGAAGTCCTCGCGCGTATGGAACCAGTCGTCGAATACGTCGAAGATCGCCAGCAGTTGCTCCTCGGGTGTGCTGCCTCGCAGCCGGGATTGCTGTTCCACGAGCCCGATCGTCCACACTTGCTCCCGGCGCTGCAACACCGCCAACACCAGATCGTCCTTGCTCGGAAAGTGGCGGTACAGGGTCGCTTTCGCAACGCCGGCCACGTCGATCACTTCGTCGGTGCCGACCGCGCGGATGCCACGGCGGGTGAACAGATCGTAGGCCGTGCTCAGTATTCGCTCGCGAGCCGGCACCGCAGCTGTAGTCCGCTGTACCGGGGGTGTTTCCATAGCGAGACCCAGCATACCTCTGTACAGACAGCCCTGTCTCTGCTATACAAGAAAGACAAGTCTGTCTTCAGATCAGCAGGGCGGGCCGATCATTGAGCGCTGAGGCGCCGAATATCGGAAGTCCGCTATGAGCACTATCGTGACACAGGCATCCAATAGCCAAACCGCCAGCAGCCCACTGGTTTTCGAGCCTGTCGATGCCGCCACTCGGCTCCAGAGCAGCACTGAACAATGGGGCCACGGGGTCGTTGTGCATGCGAGTGGAGAGGTGGACGCCTACACGCTGACGACCTGGCAACGCCTGCTGCGTGAGGCAGCCGCGACCGCGACTGCGCCTGGGTACCTCGTCATCAATCTCGAACCTCTCGGTTTCATCGGATGCCGAGCATTCGCGGTCCTCGCCGACCAGGCCCAGCGGTGCCGGCGACGGGGCATACAGCTTCGCTTGGTCAGCACCGCCTCGATCGTCACACGGATCATCGCCGCCGCTGACCTCACAGAACTGTTGCCCGTCTACACCAGTATCGACACCGGAGTGGACGGCAAGAACGCTCGGCACTGGACGGGTCCTGGAACATGAACCTTTTGCGGTGACAGGGACCGATGGCGCGCACCCGCCAGCACCGGCTCCAGCATCCGAAGTCGGCTATCCGGTCGCGCGCCTGATCGAATTGCGCGATCAGGTCAATGCGCTCGGGGCACGCCTCGATGCGGCCACGGCCGGGCGGTCCGACAGGTAGTTCGACCGGCGTCGGTGCTTGCTCGAAGGAGCGGACGCGCGGCTGTGTGTGTTGGGTCAGGCGTCCAGGGCGCGGGCGTGATGATCGACGACCGGTGGTTCGGTGGACCAGGGGAAGTTGATCCAGCGGTCGGTGCGGCGCCAGAGGTATTCGCAGTCGACCTCCGAGTGGGGCTTCTGGTAGATGACTGCGCAGCGGACCTCGGCGACGTGATCGATGCAGAAGTCGCGCACGAGCTTCAGTGTCGCGCCGGTGTCGGCCACGTCGTCGGCGATCAGGACCGTGGCACCGGCCAGATCGACCGCCTGCGGGACCGGCGGCAGCATGACGGGCAGGTCGAGGCGCTGGTCGATGCCGGTGTAGAACTCCACGTTCATCACGTGCAGGTTCTTCACGTCCAGTGCGTAGCCGAGGGCACCGGCGACGAACAGCAGAACGCGATTATCCGCGTGTCGCCCGGTACGCCAAGGGCATACTTGGCGAGCCAGTGCTGCACAGAGGAGAGGCAAAGACCCGAAGGGCCCTGTCGTGACCAGTGCGATCGTCGCTCGTATTGCCGAAATCGCTGTACTCGCTCCACAACTGGTCGTGCGTGCTGAGCAGCTGCGTCGTAGGCGCAGCGAGCTCGACCGCCGATACAGCTACCTACGCAACGGCGGCGAACCGTTTCCGCCGCAACTGCTCGTCGAACAACGCCTGACGCGCGCAGCGGTAGACGCGTCGAAAACCCGACGCGCGCAGCTATTGGCGGAGCCCGCCGAGTCAGCGGTGACGAATTCCAACCACACTCGATCTTTCTCGCGTCGGAGGAACGGATGAATCAATGGAGTGAGCGGCTTTCCGTCCACAGGATCGCTCTCGCGTTCGCCTCGGTGCTGATTGCGTTGGCAGCAGTTGCCTCCTTCGCGTTCGCGCACCATTTGGCGCGGTTGGCGGGAACGCCATCGACTATCGCGTGGCTGTGGCCGATTGTTGTGGCCTTCACGGTCTTTCAGATCGCGTACTACTACGTGATGGTCGCAACGTTGCCCTACCGGACTCGAATCATCCGACTGTACTTCGGGCTTCTCCTACTGGGCGGTGTCGCCGTCGGCGTCCTCGGAAACGCGTTCAATGCCACGGACCCCGGTGAGCTTTCGCTGTCCGCCAAAGCAATCGTGAGTGCGGTTCCACCGCTGTGCCTGCTGCTGATTGTCCTCAACACCTCGATCTTCTTCAGTGCAACCAAACTGAGGGTGCACGGGGAGGACTATGCATCCCGACCGACAGCAGCCGAAACGCCCGTCGTCGACGTAGCCGGACGTCTTCTGTCGTAGTTCCAACCGGCACTGATGGATCGCGTCGCGACCAGGCTGTGGCGCGGACCGGAGAGCCGCGCGGGCCAGTCCACTCACCCCACTGGAACCTCTCCAGGTCCACACCGTTGTGAACCACCCGACGCCGTCGTCGGGACGATGAGAGTGTCACACGCTCTCACCTGGAGGCGATTCCAACCGGGATCGGTCCGGCTACCACTCGACATCCGCTGCGGCCACCGGGCTCACTCACTTCCTCACCGTGGCCGAAGTCCTGAGCAACTCCACGCAGTCATCGCGGTGTCGGCCTTTCTTGCAGTCTGGACTCGAGAAGTAGGACCGCTTCACGGGCTTCGCCTGGTCGTGGCAGTTCCTGGTCGAGCCGGAAACCAAGATCCTGAACAAGGTAGGTTCGCTTTGCCCATTCATATGCGTAGAGCGCTCTCTGCAGCCATCGTGAGGGACAATCCCGAAAGTAATCGCTCGAGCAATCACTGGGGTGGGGATCATCCATCATCAGGGCTTCCATAGCCGCATGAAAACCGGCTCTGTTGATATCTATGTCGTGAGAATTCATGATCAATCCTTGGTTCGAATCAGTGTGAGACACCTCCGGCGGAGGCAGTAATAGCAAGAGGCAGCAACATACGGATCGCATTTACCTGTCTGCTAGGAAAGACGCCGAGCAACCCGCGGCCCAGTTGCCGCAAGCCGGAGGACTCGACCGATGCGTTCGCCGTTCAGCGTCCGGTGGTGCGCGAACCGGCGAATGGCAGCGAAGGTCTCGTCGTGGCAGTCCTGTTCGCAGAGGATCGGATCGCCAGTTGTACGTACCAAGAGACGCGGCGGAAATGAATTCCGCGGCGGGCTGGGCCGACGTGGCCGGCGACCGGGTCGGCCACACTTCCCGCAAGACCTCCTCAGCCGTCGGATAATTCAATGCCCCTGCTTCGTCAGAGCCACACTTGGTCCGGTGCGTCGGCGAATGCCGCAGCGAGTCGATGAGGGCTGGCTCGGCCATCGCGCATCCTTCCGTTCACCTGCAATGTGAACACTAACCGTACGTTCGATAGGTAGCTGTTCAGATGGAGACCATCGTCACGATACTTTGGACATATGTCAAGGCATCAGCTGGCACTTCTGTAATCTGGGCGGCAAGGGCCGTGTATGATGTTCAGCATGCCTGAACGTGAGATCGTGCGTGAAGGCGCTGGCGACACCGGTTCGGGTCATTTGGTGCGGCGGGCTCGGACGGCGGCTGGAGTCTCGCTGCGCGAACTGGCGCGCAGCATCGGCGTCAGCGCCGGGACCCTCAGTGCCATCGAGAACGACAAAACGCCACTGACCGTCGGCCGGCTCGACCGGATCGCCGCCGAACTCGGCATCTCCACCGTCGACATTCTCGCCCCCCGGCTACCATCAGCCGCCGACGCTACCGGCACACCAACCGCCCGGTCGGCCGGTGACGGGCAAACATGGCGCACTTTCGAGCCCCTGCCACTTGATCCTGTTCTCGACGCGGCGATCTCAGCATTCCTGCAAACCGGTTACCACGGCGCGACGATGCGGAGTATCGCGGCCAACGCCGGTATGAGTGTCGCCGGTGTCTACCACTACTACCCGAGCAAACAAGACTTGCTCGTCGCCCTATTCGACCTCGGGATGTCCGAACTGCTGTGGCGAATCCCAGCGGCCCGCGACGACGGCGTCACCGTGGTCGAACGATTCGCCAACATGGTCGAGGCCCTCGCGTTGTTCCACGCGTACCGTGGTGACCTCGCGTTCATCGGCGCCAGCGAAATGCGCAGCTTCGACGAACCCAACCGCTCCCGAGTCGCTAGTCAACGCACAGACATTCAGCGAATGTTCGACGAGGAAGTCGCCGCCGCCGTCCGGGCAGGCGAGTTCGCCACCCGCTGCCCCCACCAAGCCGCCCGTGCTGTCGCCACTATGTGCACGTCCCTGCCGCAGTGGTTCCGCCCTGGCGGACCCATCTCTCAACAACAAATCGCGGTCGAATACGCGCAATTCGCCGTCGACATCATGCGCGGACATACAACCCGAGCCGTCGTGGCCCAGGCTTCTTCAGGGGAGTGCCGGCTCCAGTAGGAGTTTCGTTGCTGGTCGGTCCGGGCAAGCGAGCCGATCGATGTACACCGCAGTCACTTCCGGGTAGTGGGTTGCCGCGGGTAGCGGGGGGCGATGGTCAAGCGCCACGTGATTCGGCAAGTCGGCGCATCCAGTAGCGAAACCAGTTGTGCCCGAAGGGGATGTACACGCGGACCGGTACCCCGCGAGCGACGAGATCGTGCACCGTATCCGGTCGCACCCCGAGCAGTTGTTCCACCGGTACCGGCCCGAGTGCGGTCAGCAGCGCCTCGCGAAGGACGCCGTCATGGGTCGCCAGCGCGAACGGCGCGTGTGCTGCCGCCAGCCGATGCGCCAAGCGGATGTAGGCGACGTCGGTGGGTTCGCCGTACGGCAAGGCTCGATCGGGCGGTTCGAGGTAGGCGCCCTTGACCAGCCGGATGTGGACGCCGGCCTCGAGTAGGCGCGCAATGTCGTCAGGCGTTCGGTGCAGATTGGCCTGTGCGGTGGCACCGAGGCGATCGGCCATGCCTCGGTCGGCTACGTCGAGTACGCACTTCAGCACCGCCTCCGCGCGCGCGTCGTCCTCGGCGCCGACCTGGGATACGTCGACCCTCCGGCAGCGCCTGCGCGATCGCCGCGAGATGGTCGGCACAGCCGGTCGGGTCGACGTCGAGGCCGAGATGGGACAGATCGACGGACAGCCATACGTCCTGCGGGAGGTCGGCGAGGTCGTCGGCCATCCGCAGATAGTCATCGGCAACCCGCTGCGCGACGCGGGTATCGTCGACCAGTTCACCGAACTGATCGATACTGGTGGCCACGCCGAGCTCATGGAGTTCCCCGGCCACCCGGACCGCGTCGGCCGTCGTAGTCCCCGCGACATACCGCGATGCCGCTCGCCAAGCCAGGTCCTCACCTCGCGGCACGGCCCGAACAACCTGCTCCACAACAACATTCGTGGCCAGCCGAAACAAGATCGCGCGATCAATCGACATGACCACATCCTTCCAGTCCCTTGACGGCCACTCGCGGTCGTTGACGAAATGGATTGTGTGAGGGACTGATCAGGTGCGGTGCTGTCCCGCCGCGCCTCGGCACCACGGCCCGCTGACGGTCCGCAAAGTCGTCGTGGTGCTTCCTCGCCCTGGGCGCGGTACCGCCCATGCAACGCAACGAACCGTGTCGGTCTCCGGTTGTACGTCACAGTGCCCGCGATGCACCTCGGCAGTGTTGCGCAACAAGAGGTTGCGCGTTTCCGATGCTCGTGGCAGAGTAATGCGCAATGGATGGTTGCTCATTGGAGGTCTGGAGTGGAGTTCGGAAAGCTGGAGCGTGAGATCCGCATCGACGCGGCACCGGAGATCGTGTTCGAGGTGGTGAGTCGTCCCGAGCACATCAAGATGTGGTGGTCCGATGATGCGTCGTTCGAGCCAGTGCCGGGCGAAGTCGGCGAGCTGGTGTTCGGCGACCGCGCCAAGGTTGCCCCGATCGCGGTGGTCGACGTGGATCCGCCCCGCAAGTTCGCGTTCCGATGGGTCGCTCCTGATGGTCAGTTGCCCGATGCGGACAACTCTCTGCTGGTCACCTTCGAGCTCGAGCCCTCCGGTGACGGCACGATTCTGCGCCTGACCGAGAGCGGCTGGCGGGAGAAGGGGTGGGAAGCCGCAGTGCTCGAGGAGACCTTTCACGATCACGAGCGCGGCTGGGACTTGTTCCTGCCCAGGCTGCGGAGGTACGCCCCTTCGGTGGTGGCGCGATGACCGTCGCTATCGACGACGAGCTCTGGTCGGCGATCGGCGACCCGATCCGGCGCCGTCTACTCGACCTGCTGCTCGCGGAAGGTGTCGGTACGCCGACCAGCCTGAGCGAACGTCTCCCGATTTCGCGCCAGGCGGTCACCAAGCACCTGGGCGTCCTCGATCGCGCCGGCCTCGTGCATGCGACGCCGATGGGCCGCGAGCGGCGCTACGAAGTTGACGAGGCGCAGCTGTCGCGCGCGGTCCGGCAGCTGAATGAAGTTGGCAAGACCTGGGATTCGCGCCTGAACCGTATCAAGCGCATCGCAGAACAGATCCAGCGTCAGCACCGCGACTGACAGGTTGTTGGAAGAGATCTCTGGCGACCTTCTCGACCGATGTCGGCGCCCTGTCGACGTCGCACTATAAGAAATGGAGTTTGATCGGAATGCCCACAATGCCCGCTGGGAGCATCCTGCTCGGGAGCACACGAGCGACGGAGTTGCGTGAGTGGTACCGCAAGGTGCTCGCGCCCGACCACACCGGAGATGGCCCGATCGTTCTCGGGCAGTTCATGCTCGTCATCGATCAGCGTGACGACGTCGGCGACGCCAACCCCGAACCGGGCCGATCGATCCTCAACTTCCACGTCGACGACTTCGCTGTGTTCGAAACACAGCTGGACGCCGCGGGCGTGGAATGGGTCGCGCGCGCTACGGACCGACCGGCCGGAAGGTTCGGCACATTCAAAGACCCGGAGGGCAACTACCTGCAGATCATTCAGTTTGTGCAGGCCCCGCACTAACTGGTTGCCGCGGCGGGCCGGAGCTCTGATACCGGGTGGTCTCATTCGCTAGGCGGGCCGCCCGGACCATCCGCTCTTACCGATGACCGGAGGTCGTGGGTCGATCGTCGGGAGGTTGGTTCGACGTTTCGTCCGAGCATGGCGAGAAAGTCCCGTGGGCGTTGTCCAGTCAGCCGGGTGAAGGCAGCGCCGGACGTCTCCAGGGGGCCGACCTCGACGGCGATGCCCGCGGTCCCGTCTGTGGTTTCAAACGGATGTTTCGCCTAGTTGGATACAGTGTGCTCATGCCCGAACAAGCGCATCCCACACCAGTGGTGCGTGTCGAAGCGGCCGCGACTTCCGATGGTGCTGCCGCAACTGTCGGGGGAACCGACACCGACCTGCTCTCGCTCGCGTCACAGCTGTGTTTTGCCCTGTACTCCACGTCCCGATCGATGACCGCGGCCTATCGGCCGTTCCTCGAGGCGATGGGGGTGACCTATCCGCAGTATCTGGCCCTGCTGGCGTTGTGGGAACGACCTGTGATGACCATGAAGGAACTCGGCGAAGAGCTGCGCCTGGACTACGGTACGGTCTCCCCGCTCATCCAGCGCTTACAGGCCCACGGTCTGGTCGAGAGCGTGCGCAGCAGCCACGACCGACGTGCCGTCGAACTGCGCGCTACCGAGGCCGGGCGTGCGCTGCGGCCACAGGCCAGACAGATGATCGAAGCGGTTGTCGCCGAAGTCGGCTATCCGGTCGCGCGCCTGATCGAATTGCGCGATCAGGTCAATGCGCTCGGGGCACGCCTCGATGCGGCCACGGCCGGGCGGTCCGACAGGTAGTTCGACCGGCGTCGGTGCTTGCTCGAAGGAGCGGACGCGCGGCTGTGTGTGTTGGGTCAGGCATCCAGGGCGCGGGCGTGATGATCGACGACCGGTGGTTCGGTGGACCAGGGGAAGTTGATCCAGCGGTCGGTGCGGCGCCAGAGGTATTCGCAGTCGACCTCCGAGTGGGGCTTCTGGTAGATGACTGCGCAGCGGACCTCGGCGACGTGATCGATGCAGAAGTCGCGCACGAGCTTCAGTGTCGCGCCGGTGTCGGCCACGTCGTCGGCGATCAGGACCGTGGCACCGGCCAGATCGACCGCCTGCGGGACCGGCGGCAGCATGACGGGCAGGTCGAGGCGCTGGTCGATGCCGGTGTAGAACTCCACGTTCATCACGTGCAGGTTCTTCACGTCCAGTGCGTAGCCGAGGGCACCGGCGACGAACAGGCCGCCGCGCGCGATCGAGAGGATCAGATCCGGTTCGAACCCGTCCTTGGCGATTTCGGTCGCGAGCTCGCGGCTCGCGGTCCCGAACAATTCCCAGGTCAGCACTTCCCGATCCGCCATGGACCCTCCATCTCCCTCGCTACCGCTGGCCCTAGAGCATAGGACCAGCTACACGGTGTTCCCCAGCACATGGAACGCATTGGTCCGGGAATTAGGGTGGACGGGTGCGGATCTTTCTGGCCGGTGCGACCGGCGTCATCGGAACCCGATTGCTGCCCTTGCTGATCGAGGCCGGACACGAGGTGGCGGGGATGACCCGGTCGGCGGCCAAGGCCGACCAGGTGCGCGCCGCCGGTGCGGAACCGGTCGTCTGCGATGTGTACGACCTCGACGCGCTCACCACGGCGGTCGTCGCCTTCGGTCCCGACCTGGTGATGCACCAGCTCACCGACCTGCCCGACGATGCGGCGCTGCTGCCGGAACTCGCCGGTGCGAATGCGCGCATCCGGGGCGAAGGCACCCGCAATCTGATCGCCGCCGCCGCGGCCGCGGGCGCGAAACGCTTTCTCGCTCAGAGCATCGCGTGGGAGCCGCCCGCCGGTCGCGGCGCGGTGATCGAGGCGCACGAGGCCGCGGTGCTCGATATCGGCGGTGTAGTCGTGAAGTACGGCCAATTCTATGGTCCGGGCACGTATTACGAAGCCGAGCCGCCCGGCCATCCGCGCGTGCACGTGGATGATGCCGCCGCGCGGACGGTTTCGCTGGTGGATGCGCCGACCGGCATTGTGGTTATCGCGGATCCCGCCTGAGCCGTGGCGCGACCGGCCACGACAGGCGGCCGCGGGTCGTGGCCGTGCCGGTCGGTTTGGAATACGGTGGCACAGGGCCGATCGCCCGGATCCGCTCACACCCACCGAAGGAGACCCGCTTGCGCAACACGCTGCTCGTCACGTCCGTACTCGGTGCCGCCCTGGTGGCGATGCTGCCCGCTGGCGCCGCGGGTGCTCAGGCACCCGGCGACGGTTCGCTGAAGGTGCAGGCGAGCACCGGTACCGATCAGATACCGGTCACGGGCGTCGCGGTCGGCATCACCACGTGCTCCGCCGGACCGGTGCTGGCCACCGTGACGACCGGCCGCGACGGAACGGTGACGCAGAACTTCCCGAACGGCTGTTACCAGGCGCAGGTCACCTCCGTTCCCTCCGGCTGCGAGCTGGCGAGTATCGCCTACGTTCAGGTCGACGTGGCACCCGGCACGACACCGGTCGCAAGCTTCCAATTCCGCTGCGCGTAAACCGATTTCGACTCAGGCTCCAGGGCGCGGTCGACGGCCGCGGCAACTCCGTCGCGATACGGCCCGGGGAGGCTGCGGCCAGCGCTGCCGAGAGGCTGGCGGCGCAGTGCCGCGCCCCGGTAGCGGCGACACAGCCCGCATGAGCGGTGTGCGGCTATGACACAGGGTGCGCACTGTCCAAGGCACGGCGAGCGTAGGCGCGCACGTCCGCGTCGGTGTCGTCGATTGCCAGCTTCAGTGCGTCGTGCGCCGACCCGTGCTGTGGCCAGGTGGCCAGTGACAATACCGCCGCCTTGCGCACGTCGAGGTGTGGATCGCGCAGGGCGTCCGACAGTGGGGTGATCGCGAAATCTGGGTTCGTGCCCGCGAGGCCACGGGCCGCGCCGACCCGGACCTGCCATGCGGAGTGTCCGAGCGCATCGGCGAGAAGTTTCGCATCATCCGGTACGACAATGAGATTCGCGAAGGCTGCCAGGGCGGCGGCGCGCACGAGCGGATCCGGATCCTCGGCGAGTTCGCGTGCGGTGCTCGCGCCGTGGCCGCCGATCGTCGACAATCCGTGCGCGACGGCGATGCGGACCTCACGGTTCTCATCGCTGGCCGCCGCGGAGACGGCGTGGCGGTCATCGAGGGATACCAGCGCTCGCACCGCTTCGATGCGCACCCGGTGATCCGAATCGGTCAGTGCCGCGACGAATTGGCTGGTCGATCCGGATCGCCGGGCGCGCAGCAGATCGACGACGGTCGCGCGGACCACCGGATCGGGGGAGTCGAGTCGGTCGGCGAGGCCGTGCCAATCGGGCAGTACCTCCACGAGTTCGCGCAGACTCGCCGCGGCGGCGGCGCGCACGGATGCCGCGGTGTCATCGAGTGCGCCGATGAGAATCGGTGCGAATCCTTCGGGTGTGTTCTCGGTCAGCACCGAAAGCGCCGCCACTCGAACACCCGCGTCCGGATCGGTGAGATAGGTCGAAAGGTCGTGCACCGTAGGAGAATCCAGGGCGAGCAGGGTGACCAGGCGGGGTGAGGGCGGTGTCGTCGATGCGCGCACGGTGCGTGGTGCGGCGGCCGGTGCGCGGCCACCGATGAGGTCGGGTTGCCGGACCGGGACCACGGTCGAATCGGCCGAGGGCAGGTCGTCGAGACCGGGCACCGGAACCAGATACGGTGCCACCGGTCGCTTGAGGAATTCCATCGCGCCGTCGGAGCCCTTGCGCAGGTTCAGGTGATAGCGCCACTCGACGTCATCGCGTTGCGGCAGATCGGCGCGTTCGTGGTAGAGCCCCCAGCGCGATTCGGTGCGGGTCAGCGAGCTGCGAGCCGCCATTTCGGCGCAGTCGCGGATGAAGGAGACCTCGACCGCGCGCATCAGCTCATGCGGTGTGCGGGCGCCGATTTCGGCGATCTCACCGCGCATCCGCTCGAAGGTCTCGACCGCGATGGACAGTTTCGCGGCGGTTTTCGGCGGTGCCACATAGTCGTTGACGAATCGGCGCAACTTGTACTCGACCTGCGGCTGTGGCGGACCGTCCGGCTGTCGCAGCGGGCGGTAAATGAGTTCGTGCGCTTCGGCCAGCTGGGATTGCGGAAGTTCATCCGGGGCATCGACTTCGGCCAGGGTGGCGGCGGCATGCCCGCCCGCCAGGTCGCCGAAGACGAACGCCCCGATCATGTAGTTGTGCGGTACGCAGGCCAGATCGCCCGCCGCGTAGAGCCCGGGCACGGTGGTTCGCGCGTGCTCGTCGACCCAGACGCCGGATGCGGAATGTCCACCGCACAAACCGATTTCGGAGATATGCATTTCGATATCGTGGGTGCGGTAGTCGTGGCCGCGATTGGCGTGGAAGGTGCCTCGGGTCGGACGTTCGGTGGTGTGCAGGATGCCTTCGAGCGTGGACAGGGTCTCATCGGGCAAATGCGACACCTTGAGATAGATCGGCCCGCGCGCCGATTCGATCTCGCGCTTGACCTCCGACATCATCTGCCCCGACCAGTAATCGGAATCGACGAAGCGTTCACCGTGCGCGTTGACCTGGTACCCGCCAAAGGGATTGGCGACGTAGGCGCAGGCCGGACCGTTGTAGTCCTTGATGAGCGGATTGATCTGGAAGCATTCGATGCCACTGAGCTCGGCACCCGCGTGATAGGCCATCGAATATCCGTCGCCCGCATTGGTCGGGTTCTCATAGGTGCCGTACAGATAACCCGATGCGGGCAGCCCCAAGCGGCCCGACGGGCCGGTCGCCAGAATCACCGCCTTCGCGCCGACCGTCACGAATTCGCCGGTGCGCGTATGCAATGCGGCGGCGCCGACCGCGCGCCCGGCGTCGGTGAGCACCCGCACCGGCATGAGCCGGTTCTCGATGCGGATCTTCTCGCGCATCTTGCGTTGGCGCAGTACGCGATACAGTGCCTTCTTCACATCCTTGCCCTCGGGCATCGGCAGCACATAGGACCCGGACCGGTGCACCCGGCGCACCGCGTACTCCCCGTACTCGTCCTTCTCGAATTTCACGCCGTAGCGTTCGAGTCGCTGCACCATCGCGAAGCCGCGGGTGGCGGTCTGATAGATGGTGCGCTGGTTGACGATTCCGTCGTTGGCCCTGGTGATCTCGGCAACGTAGTCCTGGGGTTCGGCCTTGCCCGGAATCACCGCATTGTTCACCCCGTCCATGCCCATGGCGAGGGCGCCGGAGTGCCGCACATGCGCCTTCTCCAGCAGCAGCACATCGGCGCCCGCCTCGGCGGCGGTCAGTGCGGCCATGGTGCCCGCGGTGCCGCCGCCGATGACGAGCACATCGCAGTCGAGCCGGATCCGGTCGGATAGCTCGGGAATATTCACAGCTTCTCCAAGATTTCGGCCTGTACGGACCGGCGGTCCACCGGCGTACGCGGCTGCGGTACGTCGATCAGCCCGTGCAGCGCACCGTTACCCAGCACCGCGATGCGGTCGCCGAGTAGCAGCGCCTCGTCCAGGTCGTGGGTGACGAATACGATGGTGGTCGGATGGGCGCGCCAGGTGTCGATCAGCAAGCGCTGCATGCTCGCCCTGGTCTGGGTGTCGAGTGCGCCGAACGGCTCGTCCATCAGCACCGCGCGCGGTGACCCGGCGAGGCTGCGCGCCAACTGCACTCGCTGCCGCATACCGCCGGAGAGATCGCGCGGGAGATAGTCGCCGTAGCCGGTGAGCCCGACCTCGTCCACCCAGTGCTGGGCGCTCGCCTTGCGTTCGGCGCGCGGCACCTTGCGCAATTGCAATGCGAGCTCGATGTTCTGGCGCACGGTGCGCCAGGGCAGCAGCGCATCGTCCTGGAAGACCAGGGCGCGATCGGCGGACGGTCCGATCACCGGAGTTCCGTCGGCGCGGATGACGCCGCGGTCCGGCTTGCGCAGTCCGGCGATCGCGCGCAGCAGCGTCGACTTGCCGCAGCCGGATTTGCCGACCACTACCAGGATTTCGCCCGGCGTGACGGCCAAGTCGAGGTTTTCCAGCACCGTCTTGCCGCCGTAGGCGATGCGAATTCCGTCCAGGCTCAGCCGCATTCCGGTTGCGGGCGCGGCGGCTGGTGCGGTTGTCGTGGTCATTCGGCGACCTCCCTCGGCAGCCAGCGGGTGATCCGGCGTCCGGCCAGTTCCACGATTCCGGAGGTGCCGAAGCCGAGGATGCCGATGGTGATCATGCCGACGAATACCGCCGGATAGTCGACGATGGTGTAGGCCTGCCAGGTTCGGTAGCCGATGCCGAGCCGCCCGGAGATCATCTCCGCCGAGATGAGGCAGATCCATGCCACGCCCATGCCCACCGAAAGACCGCTGAACACGCCGGGCAGGATGCCGGGAAATACCACTCGCACCAGCACATCGGTGCGCGAGGCGCCCAGCGTGCGCAGGGCGTCCTCCCAAATGGTCGGCAGCGCGCGCACCGCGTGTCTGGTACTGACCAGCACCGGGAACAGCGATGCCATGAACGTGATGAAGACGATGCCCGATTCGTCGCTGGGGAACAGCAGGATCGCCACCGGCACCAGCGCGATGGCCGGGATCGGCCGCGCCAATTCGGTGAGCGGCCCGAGCACGGCGGCGAAGAGTCCGGAGCGGCCCAGGCCGATGCCCGCGACCACACCGACCACGGCCGCGAGTCCGAATCCGGTGAGAATCCGGATCAGCGATTGCGCGACGTCGACATAGAACTGGTCCGACTGCAGCTGCTTGCCGAATTCGCGAATGATCTCGGTGACCGTCGGCAGCGTGTCGAAGCGCAGCCACCACCGCACATTATTGGCGGTGAGCAGCTGCCACAGTCCGATCGCGGCCGCGACCGACGCCACCTGGAGAAACCGAGTGCGCCATGCGAAACCACCACGCGCCTCGGTGGTTTCCTCGCCGTCGGCCACGCTCGAGCCGACCAGGGTCGCCGTGCGCCCGCCAGTCGCCCGGCCACCTCGCCTCAACGAATCGGTGCGCGATGCCGTCATCGTCGGACTTCCGTGACGGCCTGGTCGTAGGAGATCGCCACGGCGGCCGGATGCGCCTGCCGATAGCGCTGCGCGGCTGCGGGTGTGGTGAACGGCAGGAAACTATCGCCATCGCGCAGCCACACCGCCTTATCGGCGAACCAGCGTGTACCGAGTTCGGCATCGGGCACATAGGCGGCGCGTATCGCCTTGCCCTGTGCCTTGGCCGCCTGGGCCGCGCGCAGCAGGCAGGTCGGATCCGCGGCGGGCTGCGGGCGCTCGGCGCCGTCGAGCCACAGTTCACCGGCCTGCGCGGCATTGCTCACCGGACGCGCGCAGACCGGGTCGGTACCGGTGACGCGGCTCGGGTTGACGGTTGATGCCACCGCCTGGTCGTAATCGCCCACGCCGTTGTCGGCGAAGGCTTTGCGCAGCGGCGCGGGATCGACGAACTTATCGATATCGAGTTCGGCGAAGTCACCGATCGACTTCAGGTACTGCACATCGCCTTTGAACGCGTCGATCAAACCGGGCTTGAGCGTGGTGTCGAAAGACGTTCCGCCGGGCCCGTTGTAGAGGTACACGACCTCCTGCGGCAATCCGGAACCGTCGGCGACGATCTTGGCGGCTTCGAACGGCTTCTCGTTCAGGAACTTCGTGGCATCGAGCTGGGCGGCGAGAAATGCCTGCAGCACCTCGGGATGATCGGCGGTGTAGGAGCGTCGCGCGACCACGCCGTGGAAGGTGGGCACACCCAATTCCGCGCCGTCGTAGAGCAATTTCGCCTTGTTCTGGAAGACCAGCAGACCGGGCCAGGCCACGAACTGCGCGAGCGCGCCGACCTGGTGCGATTCCAGGGCGGTGGCACCGACCTGCGGCTGCTGGTTGAGTACCTCGACGCCCTTGGCCGGATCGACACCCGCCCGCGAGAGCGCCTGCACCAGAGTGCCGTGTCCGGCCGAGCCGACGCTGGCCGAAATCTTCTGCCCCGCCAGTTCGCCGATGGTGTTCGCGGTCGAATCCTGGGGCACCACAACCATATTGAGCGCGCCCTTCGGGTTGTATCCGGTCACCGATACCAGCGCGGTCTTGGCCCGATCATTGGCCTGGGTGCGAGATCCGTTGATCAGCAACGGATAATCGCCCATCGAGCCGATATCGATCTTCTCGGCGAGCATCTGCGCGGTGATCGGCGCGCCGGTGTCGTAGTCCTGCCACTCCACCTGGTATTTCGCGCCGCCGCTTTCGGTGATCTTCTGTAGCCGCTGCTCCAGATAGCCCTGCGCCTTCAGCAGGGTGCCCGCGGTGACGGTATTGATGGTCTTGGACTGGTAGCCGACGACGACCTTGACGGTTCCGGCCGGGGTGCTGTCCGAACTCTGCAGCGAGCAGCCCGCCGCGGCCAGTGCGACGGCGAGGAGCAGGGGAGCGAGGCGTTTGTTCATGGGGGACTTCCGGATTCGGTGCAGATATTTCAGCGGATCAGATGGGGCATATTGACGGTGACGGCGCCGGTGGGACATCTGGCCGCGCACGGGCCGCAGTACCAGCACTCGTCCACATGCATGAAGGCCTTGCCGTTGTCCGGGTTGATGGCCAGCGAGTCGAGTGGGCAGATCTCCACGCACAGGGTGCAGCCCTGAATGCACAGGGATTCGTCGATGGTCACCGGGATATCGGTGCGTTGGTTCGCCAGTGCCATCAGATGACCTTCCATTCGGATGTGCTGCGGATCAGACTGCCGCGCATGGTGATTCGGTCTCCGCGCATCCGGATGTACTCCAGATCCACCGGTCTGCCGTCATCGAGACGGGTCAGTCGTTCGAGCATCAGCAGTGCGGCGCCCTCGGGCGCCTCCAGGGTGGCGGCGGTGTGCGGGTCCGCGGTAATCGCTTCCAGCGCGAGATCGGCCGAGCCGAGTGGCCCGCCGCTGATCTGTTCGATGAGCACGAAGATGTCATTGGTCTCGAGATCGTGACCGAGGACCTCGGTGCCGATATCGGGTGCGAGATAGGTGAGATCCAGGCTCAGCGGCAGATCCGCGAGATAACGCAACCGCTCGATATAGACCACGCGCTCACCGGGATTCAGCCCCAGCTTGCGTGCGACGGCGGGCGGCGCGGTGATGTGCATCGCCGCGCGCACCTCGTTGCGTACCGTGCCGTGGCCCTTCAGCGTTTCCTGTAGCCCGAGCAGCGCGTCGAGCCCATGGTCGTATTTGCGTCTGGCGACCCGGGTGCCCACCTTCGGCACCCGATCGATCAACCCTTCGTCCTTGAGCAGTGCGAGCGCGTCCCGCACGGTGTTGCGGGACGCGTCGTATTCCGTGAGGAGCTGTTGTTCACTCGGCAGTGCCTCGTCGAACGCGCCCGCATGGATCTGATGACGCAGCACGTCGGCTATCCGGCGCGCCTGGTCGGCCCGCAACCGTCGCACGGGCGTCGCCTCGGCTCCCACCTCCGCCACCTTTCTCTCGCTGACCTGCATGGACAGCGACGATAGTTGGCGCGTCAGCCCGCCAGATCCATGCTGCGGGCCGGGCAAATCAGGGGATGTTATTCCGCCGCCCACCACCCGCCCTGACCTGGGCGAATGCGTGCCGGAGTGGCGATTGCGCCACCCCGTTCACGGTTGGTGAGTTTTGATCACGCAGATTCGAATGACGCGTCGAGCGCGGTACGGAACAACGTCTCTGCCTCGATGATCGCCTCCGCGAGGGCCGCGGGCTCCGGGCGCAGTGCGGTCACGATGGTGTCGATGCCACGCAGCCCCGCCGCAGCAGGCGCTTCTCGTCGGTGGTTCATTCGCCGCCAGCACCGCGTGCGCCGTCTGCATCGCCGCGGATGAGCTCGGGGATTATCCGGATGGTCGCCCAGGGCGGCATCACTCCGGCGGGGGAGTCGAAATCCCCACTGGGGGTGACGTTCTTGTGGACGTGCATCCCTACCATTGCGGGCGTGGCTGTTGTTGCCGGTGTTGTCCGCGGTCGCGCTGTGCTGGTCGCGGGGGTGGGTGCGCTGTTGGTGTCGGTTGGGATGGGTTCGGCGTTCGCGGATGCGCCTGCCTCGGGCGCGGACGTCTCGGTCGCGCAGTCGCTCGGTGATCGGGAGCTGACGATCGTCTTGCGCCGGGTCACCAGTGTGCCGGGGCCATTGCGCGTCGATGTGGTCACCCATGCCGGTACCGCCGCCGGGCGCCTCTCTCTCGCGGTGACGCCGACCGGCGCCACGACACGATCGACACTGCCCGCGCCCGGTGCGTCCACCGCCGAGGCCGTTGTGGATCTCGGCGACACACCCGGAATGTATTCGGCCACTGTGCCGATGGATCGGGCCGGGCCGTGGGAATTGGCCGTCGGCGACGGTGTGCGGGTGGCGCGGATTCCCTTCGTCGTGCCCGCGCAAGTGACCTCGCCACCGGAGCGGCTGGTCTATGGCGGATTTCTGGTGGCGGGTGTGCTGCTGCCGGTCGCAGGGGTGCTCGCGCTACGCGCCCGGCGCAGCGGGTGGGCACTGCTCCCTGCTGCCGGGATGGTGGCCGGGATCGCGGTATCGGTGACCGCCGCGGTGCTGTCGTCATCGCTGCCGCTGCCTGCGCAACCCGGTGGACAGCTCGATCCCACGGTGGACAATGTCACCGATCCCTATGCCCTGAATCAGCCATTGCTATCGGATTTCTCGCGGCCGCCGGTCCTGCTCACCATTGCGGGCGGGCCGGTAAATGCCGGGCGCCCAGGCGATCTCGACCTGGTTCTGATCGATGCGGCCACCGGAGCGCCGGTCGATGATCTGCTCGTCCATGACAGTGCGCTGATGCATCTGCTGATGGTCGGACCATCCGGTGGTCTGGCGCATCTGCATCCGATTCGGATCGGACCCGGTCGCTACCAGGTTCATCTGAGGTCGCCGGAGGCCGGGCGATATGCGGTGTCCGCGGAGTTGGCGCGGCGCGGCGGTGGTGTTCAGATGGTCCGCGCGGCAGGCGGTTTCACCGTTGTGCCGGGTGCTGCCGCAGCGCAATCGGTCAGCGCCCCGGTGCATCTCGGTAGCGGTGACAAGAACACCGCGACCATCATCGACGGAAATCCGGTCGAAATCAGGACGACCATGCCGGTGGCCGGAGCGCCGACCACCATTACCGCCGAATTCGGCGACAGTGCCGACCTGCAACCCTGGCTCGGCATGGTCGGGCACATGATCATGGCGGGTCCACTGCCAGCCGATACGGATATCGCCGCCGCCGTGCAGAACTCGCCCATCTGGGGGCACGCGCACTCGATGGGCGCGGCATCGATGGAGAGCATGCCCGGCATGAATATGCCGGGCATGGATATGACCGCGCCCGCCGCGAGCCGGGGAACCATGCTCATGCCACCCGTCAATGGCGACAGCGCACCCGACGAGACGGTCGCCGCATACGGACCCGACGTTCCCTTCACCTACACCTTCCCGATCGCGGGCCGGTATCGACTCTGGATCCAGGTCGAACGGCGCTACACGGTGCTGACAGTGCCGATCGTCCTCGATGTCGCGACGGGAGCGCGGCCATGACCGGGTCCGAATCCGTCTTCCGGACAACCGATCGCCATCTGCTCCTGGTCGGGGGAGCGGCGATCGTCATTGTGTTCGCCACCGTCGCCTGGTTGGTCTGGCCCAGCCCCTCGGGCCCGTTCGTGCTGAAATCCGGAACCACGCACCATCTTGTCACGGTCGCCATCGACAACCCGCGAATCGGCAGCACCGATATCGACATCACTGTCACCGACCGTTCCGGCGCCACGAAAGACCATGCCGCAGTGTGGATTCAGGCGAACCAGCCGCTGATGGGATACGCGGGACAACCCATCGCGACGGTGGCCGCCGGGTCCGGTCGTTTCCACGCCGCCGCGGTGCCGTTGATGATGACCGGTCCGTGGGAGCTTCGCGTATCGATCGACGAACACGACAGTGTCGACGACCTCGCGGTACCGCTGTGGATCGGTGGCTGAAAACACTTGCAGATCAAGACAACCCGTCGGAGCACGAGAGAGATGAGGACCGCCATGAGCACGCCGGCGCCCCCCGATGCGACCGCGGCCGCATCGGCAGCGAATATCACCGCCTCCGACAGCGGCGGCGCGGCCCGCATCGGCGCCTGGGGCGTATTACTCGGCACCGCGGTCACTTTGGTCGGTCTCAGCTGGGATATCCAGTGGCACAACGAAGTCGGCCCCGACACCTTCTTCACGCTGCCGCACCTGTTCCTGTACTCCGGCAGCGCCATATCCGGATTCGCCAGCCTCGCCATGGTGCTCATCGCCACCGCCGCCCAACGTGCCGGTCGGCCGGTACCCCGGCTCGGCGGCACCCCCATCCGGGTCTTCGGCAGTAACCTCACCGCCCCGCTCGGCTATATGATCGCCGGTGCCGGCGCCGCATTGTTCCTGCTCTACGGCCTGCTCGATCTGGAATGGCATTCGATCTACGGCTTCGACGCGGTACTCAACACGCCGTCGCACGTCGCGCTGTTCCTCTCGATCTCGCTGACCATGATCGGCAGCATCATCGTCTTCGCGGCCCACCGTGACCACCGCTGGGGACAGATCGGCATCGTCGTGGCGATTCCCATTCTGATCACCTTCGCGCCGATTCCCACCAACGCACTGAACAACCTGCACCTGCCCGCCGATCCGACAATCCTCGGCATCGTGCTGTTCGGACCGATGCTGCTCATCCTCGGCGCGGCACTGCTGGCGCGCGCGGGCGCCGCCATCGCCATCGCCGCAGCGCTCGGCGCCATGCAGGCGCTGCTGTGGTGGTTCTCGCCCTGGGCCGCGCGGACCTACGCCTCGGCCATCGGTCTGCCGCTGCGCGACGGTCTTACGGGACGACCACCGGAGCTGCCGGTGATGATGCCGATGTTCCTGATCGTCGCGGCCGTCGCCGTCGAGGCGCTGTTCTGGCTGGCCCGCAACCGTGGTTTCGACGCCAGGAAGATCGTATTGGTGGCCGGTGCGGTGACCGGCGTGATCATCGGTGTGACGTTTCCGCTTCAGCTGGCTTTGACCCATGCCACATCGCACATCGCCGTCGGCGACATCGTGACGATCACGCTCCTCGGCATTCCGCTCGGGCTGCTGGCCGGATTCCTGGGCGGCCGGTTCACCACCATGCTGCCCGCGGTGCGGGAGGCATGATGAGCACTGCATCGCGTAGCGATTCGATGAGGGGTGGTGGCCGGGCGGGTGGGCCCGCACTGCGCAGACTCGTCGTCACGGTGCTGACCACGATCACCCTGTCCCTGATCGCGATCGCCCCCGCCTCTGCCTACGCGCCGGTCGATATCGTGCACACCGAGCGCGTCCAGGTCGGGCCGTACGGTGTGACCGTCGGGTTCTCGACCTGGCCGATTCGCGCGATGAAATCGCTGGACTTCACCTTCATGCCCGACGGTGGTATCGCCGATAAGTCCGGGACGCTGCGGTTGACCGGACCCGCCGTCAGGCCGGGCCGCCGCGCCGCGCCGCTGGTCCGCCATCCCCGCAAACGCGATTCCTGGGGTCTGGACGTGAAGGCCTTCGATGCCCCGGGCACCTACACCTTCACCTTCGCGATCGACGGTCCGCTCGGACACGGCGAAGGCACCCTCGGCAATGTGACGGTCCTCGACCAACCCGGACCGCCGCTGCCGCTGAGCTGGACGATCGGCACCCTGCCACTGCTCGGCCTGCTCATATTCCTCGCGGTGGCCTGGCGTCGCACCCGGCCCGGCCACCGACCATTGGTCGTCTGAGGCGCGAACGCACCGCGATGGGGTTCCCGGTCGCGGTGCGTGAGGTCAGAACCAGGCGTCGCGCATATCCAGAGTGGTTCGGTCCATCAGTTCCAGCAGGTCCAATTGTGGTGCGGTCTTGGGTAATTCGTAGCGGAAGAAGTAGCGTGCGGCGGCGCGTTTGCCGTCGTAGAAGTCGCCCTGTCGGCCGTGGGCGGCCAGTGCCTGCTCGAGCCAGATCCAGGCGAGGACCACGTGGCCGAATGCCTCGAGGTAGATGGTCGAATTCGCCATTGCCGCGGCGATGTCGCCGGAGGCGAACATCCAGCCGGTCACGGTGAGCAGGCGCTGCCAGACCGCGTCGAGCTGACCGCCGAATTCGGTCCACTCGCCGCCCGCTTCGGTGGCCGCGAGTACGGTCCGTTCGATCTGTGCGGCCAGTAGCCGCAGGCTCGCCCCGTCGTGCTGGATCACCTTGCGGCCCAACAGATCCAGACCCTGGATGCCGTGGGTGCCCTCGTGGATGGGGTTGAGGCGGTTGTCGCGGTAGTGCTGTTCGACATCGTATTCGCGGGTGTAGCCGTAGCCGCCGTGCACCTGGATGGCGAGGCTGTTGGCCTCCAGACACCATTGCGACGGCCAGCTCTTGGCCACGCCGGTGAGGATTTCCAGCAGCAGGGTGTGCTCGCGTTTCGCCGCCGGATCCACGGCGGTGCGTTCCAGGTCGACGAGCCGGTTGCAGTAGAGCAGCAGACCGAGTGCGCCCTCGACATAGGCCTTCTGCGCCAGCAGCATGCGCCGCACGTCCGGGTGCTCGATGATCGGCACCTGCGGCGCGGACGGGTCCTTGGCGGTGACGCCGCGGCCCTGGCGGCGCTCGCGGGCGTAGTCCAGCGACTTCAGATATCCGGTGTAGCCCAAGGCCGTCGCGCCGAGTCCGACACCGAGCCGGGCCTCGTTCATCATGTGGAACATGTAGGACAGGCCGCGATGCGGTTCGCCGACCAGATAGCCCACCGCTCCGGCCGCGCCGTCGGGAGTGTGCTTGCCCTCACCGAAGTTCAGCACCGTATTGGTGGTGCCGCGATATCCCATCTTGTGGTTCAGCCCGGCCAGCACCACGTCGTTGCGCGCGCCGAGCGAACCGTCCTCGGCCACCAGGAATTTCGGCACGACGAACAGGGAGATGCCCTTGGTTCCGGCCGGTCCGCCCGGAATCTTGGCCAGTACCAGGTGCACGATATTGTCGGTCAGCTCGTGATCGCCGCCGGAGATCCACATTTTCGAGCCGAACAGCCGGTAGGTGCCGTCGGCCTGCGGTTCGGCGCGGGTGACGATATCGGCCAGCGAGGAACCGGCCTGCGGTTCGGACAGGCACATCGTCCCGGTGAATCTGCCCTCCACCATGGGTTTGACGAAGCGGTCGATCTGTTCCGCAGTGCCGTGTGCGGCAAGGAGATTGGCATTGCCGACGGTCAGGAACAGATACCCCGTGGTGCCGACATTGGCCGCCTGGAACCAGCAGAACCCGGCCGCCTCCAGGGTGGCGGGCAGTTGCAGCCCGCCGATCTCCTCGTCCATGGCGGCACCGATGAGATTCGCCTTGCCGAAGGCCTCGACCGCAGCCTTGACCTCCGGAATGATGGTGACCCGCTCACCGTCGAAGGTCGGCTCATTGCTGTCATTGCGCTTGTTGTGCGGCGCGAACTGCTGGGTGGCGAGATCCTCGCAGAGGTCGAGGAAACCATCGAAGGTTTCCTTGGAGTGTTCGCGGAACCGCGGCAGCGCCGTCAGCTCCTCGACCCGCAGCCATTCGTAGAGCAGGAAATCGAGGTCCCTACGGGAGATCAATGTCGAGCGCACGGGCACATCCTCTCGCGGTGGCACAGACTGGCCCAGACGGGCGTGCCGCTCGCCTGGGTCGATTTGGTACGTTACTACGCATGTGTCGCGAATCGATCCCAGGGCTGGGATGACCACAACCTCGAGTACCGCCCGTCCCGTCGGCCGCCCCGCCGCCGCCTCCCAGGAGCAGGTGCTGGCCGCGGCGAGCGCCCAGTTCCTGGCCTCCGAGCGAGTCGACGTGCAGGCGATCGCGGCCGAGCTAGGGCTGTCACGGGCGACCATCTACCGCTGGTTCGGATCCCGGGACGGTCTGCTCGGCGCGGTCATAGTGTCGGAATTCGAGCGGATGGTCGGGGCGGCGCGCATGCGCGCCGAAGGATCGGGCGCGCCGCGCGTGCTCGCCATGCTCGACCGGGTGGCGCGCTGGATGACCCGCAGCGAGGCGTACCGGTATTTCATCGCGACCGAACAGGCCACCGCGGGCCGCATCATCACCACCAGCGACGGACCGGTGCAGCCGAAGGTGGTCGGGGTGGTCGCCGAGATACTCGATATCGCGATCGAGGAGGGCTACCAGAACCGGGTCGACACCGAGACGTTCGCGTATGCCATTGTCCGGCTCATCGAGGCGTTCCTGTACCAGGATGCGGTGACCGGTATTCGGGGCGATGTGGAGCGGCTGCGCGCGGTGCTCGCGGTGATTCTGGGGCTGGATCCGGATCAGCGCGGCCCGTAGGTATCGAGGAACAGCACGGGGCCATCGCCGAAGTCGCCGCGGGTATCCATATCCAGCAGTCCGGCCAAAGCCTTTGCGGTGTAGACGGTTTCCAATTCCAGTCCGTTGGTCGCGGCGAGCTTTTTCGCGGCTATTGCGCCGGGGGTTTCGTGGCCGTAGCCGGGACCGAGCCAGTCGCGCACCATCGTCACGTCGTCCGGACGCAGCTCGGGCACGGTGAGTTCCGCGCCGCGTGCGCGCAGCACCGCCGCGGAACGGTTCGCCAGCTCGACAATGTGCAGCGCGTCGAGCGGGAGCGAATCGTTGACGATGACACCGACGACGCGGGTGGGTAGTCCGGCCAGCCGTAGGCCGAGAGCCAAACCCGCTGCCGTGCCACCGGATCCGACAGCGGTCACCAGATGTGTCGGTTCAGGTAGTTCGCCCGCGGCGATCTGCGCCGCCAGTTCCCATGCGACCTCGACGTAGCCGAGCGCGCCGATCGGCGACGAACCGCCGACGGGCAGCACATACGGCAGGGCGCGGCCGTGCATATGTCGCAGCAGCAGCCATGGTGCGGCCAAGACGGTGCGCATCTTGCTGTGTGTGAAATGTAAAGTGGCGCCGGAGTTTTCCAGTCGCCGCAGTTGCGCGCGGACGTGGTCGTCCACCGGTTGGTCGACCAGCGCCAGCGCGGTATCGATGCCGAATTCCCGGGCGTAGAGCGCCGTGGCCAGACCCCAGTTGGTCCCGGTGCCGCCGAAGGTCAGGATGGTGCGGGCACCGCGCCGTCGGGCCTCGGGTAACAGCCACTCCAGTTTGCGGATCTTATTGCCACCCCAGCCGCCGGAGCCGTACCCGCTCTCGTCTTTGCACCACACAGTGGCAGCGGTGCCGAGATCGAGCGGGCGGACCGGCGTCGGCGCGACACCGAGCCGGGCGAACGGCAGTGTGCTGGCCAGTTCGGGGAAGCGCTGGTGGAGTAGGGATTCGGTCATCCGACCATTATTGGGGTTCAGCTCCCTTCGGTGAGCAGTTGGTCGAGGCGGGCCGCGCAGACCTGGGAGAGATCGCCCGTGGCGATATAGCTGGACACGCGCACCAAGCGTGACGGAAAGTAGGGGTCGGGCGAGCGAGGGAGGACATGTTGGTGGACCTGCCGGAAGTGAATCGCTGCGATACCCCGCGCGCGATGATGTTGGCGGACTCGGTATGTGTGCTGTTCGACCGAGCATTTGCCCTTCCGCCGCACCGATGGTCGACGGCGGATTCAGCGCGACACCGCGATGTGCTCGCATCGCTACTCACCAGGCCAGGCTTCGTCCTGGTGACCGCCGATTTGGACGATGTCGTGGTCGGCGCGGCTTATGGGTATCCGCTCGAGTCGGCGGACGGTTGGTGGGACAAAGTAGAGGCGCTGCCCCCCGAGTTCACGGCGGAGTCGGGCGGTCGTACCTTCGTAATAAGTGGTCTGGCAGTCGATCCGGATCGGCAGCGGAAAGGCATTGGGCGGAAGGTGATCCAGCGCCTTCTCGCCGATCGACCTGAGCAGCGAGTTGCGTATTCGGTGCTGCCCGGGGCGACCGGTGTTCACGCACTGATCGGGCAACCGGAGACAGACCCCGTTGGCTACCGATACTTCCCGCCCGACGCGCCGATCGAATTGCTCGAGTTCTATACGCTGAGGCTACCGATCAGAGGAAACCGTGAGTTGCGAGTTCCTGGTCCAACTCCCGAACCTTGATCGAATCCTGCCATGGAGCCAAGTCGGATCGGGCATTGCGCAGCGCTTCGACCAGACGGCCGCTCTGGTTCGTCTTGGCCAGGTTGGCGGCGTCTGCGATCGCAGCCGATGCCGCTTCGATTTCCCGCTGGACAATGTAGGCATTGCCGAGGTCGAGCACCGAGAATGCGTGGTCCCGCACAAACGTCGGATCGATCAATTTCAGCGACTCCTGAGCTGCTGCTTCAGCTTTCGTGGAATCGCCCAGTCGGCGCATGCAGTGACTGCGGGCTGCTGCGCCGAGACCGGGACCGTAGAAATAAGCGAGCGAAGATACGGGCTGATGCGGTCCGACCGAATCGGCCATTGCCGCCGAGTTCTCGTCCAAAATCGCAAGGCAGGCGGTTTTCTCGCCGATTTCGGCATAGGCACGAGCGGCCATCTCCGCCGCGTCTGCTACCAGCAGTCGGTCATCGGTCTGTCGCGCCCAGTTCAATGCGGCAGTGGCGTGATCGACCGCAAGTCGTGGGTGTCCCCACCACAGGGCAAGATGGCTTAGGTGCGAGAGCGTGAACGCCGCCAGCTTCACGTCCCGGGCTTCGTGGGCAGCGGTACGCGCCTCCTCGTAAAACTTGCAGGCGGAAGCCAAATCGCCCATGTCGAAGTAAAGCCAGCCAGCGAAACGCGTCAGGTTCGCGAATACTGACAGCAGTCTCGGACGCAACTGCGACGGACAATCTGGCAGCAGCGACGCGACCAGGCTCCGCTGAGTCAACACCGAGCGGAGCACAAGCCCGGGGCCGAACTGATCGTCAGTATCCATAGCCTTTGCCAGTATCGCCTCTATGCCGTCTATGACCTCTTCATCAACCCGGAGGTTCGCTCGGCTCAGGATCGGCCTGCCCATGACCATGTTCTCGGTCGCGGCAGGTGCGGATATCTGAGCGGCGACGATCCCCATCAGCCGAACAAATTCTCGTCGCTCCACAATGTCGAACGGTAGACCTTCCACAACGGCTGCGCGAGTATCTGATTCGACCTCCTTCGCGTCGAACTCGCGCCCGATCGTTGCATGGTGACCGACGGAAAGTGCCGCATCGAATCGCTCCCGCTGATCGATCGCGAGTTCGGACAGCACCCCGTAGAGCAACCGTCGGCTGGCCGCTCGCAGGGTCGTGGTCCGTTCGGTCTCCCAGCAGACCAGTGTCCGACGAGTGACCCCCAGCTTACGGGCGAATTCGATCCGGCTCAGGCGCAACGCCTCTCGCAACGCAACGACCTCCCCAGCCGTCCACTCAATCTCCGGCACCGAACTCCCCGCTTCCACCGCAGCTAGTGACTACACGGGCAAAAGTACCGCCTTCTGCACAGTTGGTGCACTTTTTCGACCTGCCCAACGGCGGACACGCTAGAGCTGGCATCCGGTGCTGGGTGTATCCCGTCCCAGCACCGCGTGCACACCAATACGGAACTACGTACCCGGGGGTATCGCTCAATGCCCGCTGACCTCGTCACCGCCATGGTTGTCGCCGCCGCAGTGATGTTCCTCCTGTGGCTCATCTTCTACGCCCTGCCCTACCTGCTCGGCTCCGATGCCGTCCCGGACGACGCTATCCCGGCAACCGACATCCTCGAGCGAGTCACCAGTGAAACCTCGCGTATCCACCCCGCACCGCCGGGCGGGTACACCGTCGAACAAGCTGGCTACGTCCTGCAAGAACACCTCGAGTGCAGTCGCGAGAGCTGCGACGCCAAGAACACCGCCTACTGGGTCCGCGCTGAGGCGGGCAAACTCCAGCCCACCCGGGAAGCCGCCCGGTGAGCGGGGTGATCGAGTTCAGCGACGGCACGTTCGGATTCCTCGGTGATGATGGATGGGTCGACGAATTCGACGCCATCGAGACCCCTGAGTTGGAAACCAGTCCCGGGTTGAGGGCGGGGTTCATCGACATCGTCACCGGGTCTGTCGTCGATACCGAACTGCCGCAGCGGATCCCGTTCGTTGGGCCGCCAGCTCCCGCGGATCTGCCGGTCGAACTACTCGAACGCATCGCAGACGCGGTCCGCGAGTGGGCCGATCAATGAAGATCCCCGCCAACCAGATGCCGACGGCCGCCGCATACCGGCCGGGCTCACGCGACGCCGGGATCCGTTGCTACTTCGGTCTGGTCCGGTTTGCGTTGATCATTGGCGTACCCGTGTCGCGGCTGTCGGCCTGGCGATACAGCACCCACACCTGGGTGCCCTCACCTGACATTCAAGTCGGCGACCATCCCGGTTGGTCGATGGCATGCATCGACGCGTGGAGCCCCCAGGGCGACCCGTTCCTGCGGCCGCCGGTTGTGCAATTCGCAGATACCGCCGCTATCAGAGCCCGCTATCACGGGATGCCCACCTCCACCCTGTGGGTGTGCATCGGCGACGGCACCATCCCCCGGCCTGTCGTGTGGGTCGACAACCGACCGGGCTGGCTGTTGTGACGTGTGCCCGTCACAACTCCCGTCTCCGGCTGTGCGTGGCGGGGGACGGTTCTGATCTCTCCCGTGGGGTGCTTCAGTCGGGCTCGATGAGGCCGTGTTTGCGGGCGACGGCGGCGGCCTCCGTTCGCGTCGCGGCACCGAGCTTGGTGAGGATTCGCGAGACGTGTACACCAGCGGTGTTGCCGCTGATGAAGAGTTCGGCCGCGATCTGCCGATTGCTCAAACCCTGTGCGACCAAGCGCAATACGTCGGTCTCACGTGGTGTCAGGCCGAATGTTCGCGGCGCGGCCGCGGCCGGTTCCGGGCGACTCACCTCGAGTCCGACCCTGGCGCGCTCGGCCAGTTGCCCGGCCGCCTCGGTCAATGGCGTCGCGCCCAATTCCGCCGCCAGTTGGGCGGCTTCGCGTAGGGGTTCTCGGGCGGCGCTGCGATTGCCCACCGCCAGTTCGGCTTCGGCGCGCCCTAGGAGGCTGCGGGCCAGGTCGTAGCGCTGACCGATGGTGCGCCAAGCGGATGCCGCTGCGTCCCACGCGGCGGGATCGCTGCTCCGGGTGGCAGTGAAGACGGCGCGGTGGGCCGTGTCCACCACGGTGGTGACCGGCAATTGGTCGGCGATCGACGCGAGATCCGTTGGCGCGTGTTCGATCCGAGCGGCGGTCGCGAGCAGCGGCCACACCTCGTGGTGATGGGTGGCCAGGTCATCAGCCGCCAGCGCCTCGACAACAACCTCACCCGCACGAAGGGATTCTCCGTCCGCGATCGCGATATCGGTTCGCAGAGTGCGCAATTGGAGCTGGTACTGGCGTGCCCACCGGCCATCGCTCAGCAGCGCCGCGGCGGCGTCGGCACTGCTCGCCGCCGCCGCCGACGAGCCCTGTGCCAGGACGATTCTGGCATGGCAGAGCAGTAGCGCGGCCTTGCTCAGCGGTGGCAGCTGCCCAGTGAGCGATTCATCGATGAGACCGAGCGCCTCCGGCCAACGGCCGAGAGCGGTGAGCGCCTGGGCCCACTTCACCATCAGGATGGGCCCGGCCTCAGCGAAACGGAAGGTTTCGTGAGCCGCTCGTAATCCCTGTTGGATCGCTTCGATGGCCGCATGGTGCTGTCCCGCCGTGACGAGGGCCGCCGACTCCCACAGCACCACGGTCAACAGCGTCTGCGGATCGGCTGCCGCTGCATGGGCCTTTTCGAAATACGTAATGGCGGAGCCGGTCCGGGTGACCGCCGCCAACCCCTGATAGGCGTAGCCGCGCGCCGCCAGCGCTGGCGTCCCGGTCTGTTCGGCCACCTCGACCGCGGCCCGGGCGGCCCGGGCGGCCCCGGCGGCGTCACCGCTGAAGACGCGGAATGCGGCGAGTTCGGCGAGTGCCTCACCACGCAGCACGGTCGGCGGCTGCTCGGGCAGCAACTCGAGTGCCCGGTCGAGATCGCCGACGGATCCGCCGCCGCTCTGATTCTTCAGCACCGCGCGGTAGTAGTAGAGCCGGGCGGCGCGCTCCGGTGCGGCCGTCGCATCCAGCAGTGCCAGCGCCTCATCGGCCGCCGCGACACCGTGCTCGACGATGCCACCGTGGTGGCAGGCCTCGACAACGCGTTCCAGTACGTCGAGGCGATCGACCCCGACCGACATCGCCGCATCGGGCACTCGATCCCACAGTGCCAGCACCCGGTCCAAATGCCGCAGGCATTCGCCATGTGCCGCTTCGGATTCCGCGGCCGCGGCGGCCGCCCAGGATGCGGTGAGCGCGCGCGGCAGATCGCCCGCGGCGTACGCGTGATGCGCCAGCTCGCCCATCCGCCAGTCGTCGGCGCGCAGCGTATCGTCGGCGATCAGTGCATGAGAAAGTCTGGTGTGCAATCGCTTTCGTTCGATCGGCAGCAGATCGTCATAGACGGCATCGCGAATCAGGCTGTGGCGGAACTCGTAGCCGGTATCGGTGGCGAGCAGCAGCCGCTGCTCGGTCAGCTGGCGCAGCGCGAGGTCCAGCGCACCGTCGGTCAGGTCCGTGGCGGACTCCAGTAATCGGCCGCGCGCCGGCGACCCCGCGACGGCGGCGAGCCGCAACAGCGCCTTGGCATCGTCGGGCAGACCGGATTGATAGTCGAGCAACAGTTCGGATAGGTCCGCGGGAACGTCCTCGGGTGCGCGATCGGGATTCGCTCGCAGCGCACGGCCCAGCGCCTCGACGAACAGCGGAATGCCCTTGCTGCGCTGGAAGACTCGGGTGCCAATGCCGGGATCCGGTTCGCGGCCGAGCGTTGCGGCGAGCTGACGACCGACCTCGTGCTTGGTCAGCGGCCCCGGATTCAGTACGCGCACACCGGGATTGCGTCGCAGTCCGGTGACGAGCCGACGCAGCGGCTCCGCATCGCTGGGCCGAAAGGTGGCGATCAGCAGTAGATCGCGCTGGGCGAGATCGGCGACCAGGAAGGCCAGCAACTCCCGGCTCGAATCGTCGGCCCAGTGCAGGTCCTCCAGGACGAGCACCACCGGACGCGCGAGTGCCAGCTGTTCCAGCACGGTCACGATCTCGCCGAACAATCGGATCCGATCCGACTCGGGCTCCGCCGATCCGGCCCGCACCGCCAGTTCCGGCAGCCAGCGCGATAGCGCGGGGCGGGTGACCGGAAGCAGTGTGGTCAGCTCTTCGATGCCGATCCGGCGTACCAGAGCACGCATGATCGAGACGAACGGCGCGAACGGCACCCCGTTGTCTCCCGACTCCGGGCACTGGCCGACCAGCACCACCACATCCGCACCGAGCCGCGAGGTGAACTCGCTGACCAGCCGCGATTTACCGAGGCCGGGCTCACCGGCGATCAGCACCGTATGCACCCACTCGTCCCGATACGCCTGCTGTAGCGCGGCGACCTCTGCTGCTCGCCCGACAAAGGCGCCGCGATCGGGAAGGCTCAACACCACGCGATCATGCCCGGATCATGGGCCCGGTGCCAATGTAAAGAGCGCGCGGCCCGAAGATAACGAATTCTCGTGATTCGCCAGCACCCCCGCTACCAGCAGAGTCGATGCCATGACGAACAACGACATCCGCCCTTTCCGCATCGAAATCCCACAGGCCGGCATCGACGATCTGCGCGAGCGCTTGGCCCGCACCCGCTGGATCGATTACCTGCCCGGCACCGGCTGGGAGCGCGGCGTGCCCACCGCCTACCTGCGCGAACTCGCCGGTTACTGGGCCGAGAAATTCGACTGGCGCGCGGTCGAGGCGGAACTCAACGAATACCCGCAGTTCAGCACCACCATCGACGGCCAGGATGTGCATTTTCTGCACGTGCGCTCCGCCGAAGCCGACGCCACCCCGCTGCTGTTGCTGCACGGCTGGCCCAGCTCGGTGCTCGACTTCCTGGACATGATCGGCCCGCTGACCGATCCGAAGGCGCACGGCCAAGCCGACCTGCCCGCCTTCCACCTGGTCATTCCGTCGCTGCCGGGCCACGGCTTCTCCGGACCCATTACCGAGGCGGGCTGGCACGACGGCCGGGTCGCGGCGGCGCTGGCGGAGCTGATGGCTCGCCTCGGCTACGACCGATACGGGGTGCAGGGTGGTGACCACGGTGCGTTTCTCGCGCCACGGCTGGCCCGGCTCGATGGCGAGCATGTGCTCGGCGTGCACGTCAATGCGCTGGTCACCTTCCCGACCGGCGATCCGGCCGATATGGCAGCGCTCACCGACGCCGAGCGGCAGCGAATGGCGCGCATGCAGAACTTCCAGGACGACGGCTCGGCCTATATGAAACTCAACGGTTCGCGTCCGAACACCATCGCGCAACTGATGGCCGATTCCCCGGTCGGGCAGCTCGGCTGGATCATCGAGAAGTACAAGGAGTGGATCGACCAGTCGCACGAACTGCCGGAACAAGGCATCGACAAGGACCGGATCCTGGCGAATGTGAGCATTTACTGGTTCACCGACACCGCCCGCAGCGTGGCCAACTTCTACTACGAACGCTTCCACGATGCCGCGATGTTCGCACCCGCGCCGAAAGGCACCGTGCCCACCGGGGTGGCGGTCTTCAAGGACGGCGACTACGCGATCCGCCGCTTCGCCGAGAAGGCGCACAACATCACACACTGGTCGGAGTTCTACTCCGGCGGCCACTTCCCGGCCCTCGAGGTGCCCGACCTGCTCGTCGGCGATATCGGCGAGTTCTTCGGCACCATCGGCTGATCGCATCGCGCCCGTAGCATCGCGCTGGGATTTGCGTCTCCACCAAGGGGAGACAGGAGGCTAGGGGCATGGACGGCGACACGCTTTATCCGATCGGCACCATGGCCGAACGGACCGGCCTCTCGGTCAAGACCATCCGGTTCTACGCCGACACCGGTGTCGTGTCGCCGACCGCCCACAGCCCCGCCGGTTACCGGCTCTACGACGAGGACGCACTCGCCCGCCTGCAACTGGTGCGAACCCTGCGCGAACTCGGCATCGACCTGCCCGCCATCCGACAGGTGCTCGAACGCAAGCTGTCGGTGCCCGAGGTGGCCTCCGCACATGCCGAAGCGCTGGAATTCCAGATCAGCGCACTTCGGGTGCGGCGCACGGTACTACGAGCCATCGCCGAGCGGGGCCCGACTCCCGAGGAAATGGAACTCATGCACAGGCTCGTCGAACTCTCCGATGCCGAAAAGCGCCGCCTCATCACCGATTTCGTGGAAGACACTTTCGGCGGCACCGATGCCAACCCCGAATTCGTCGATCTCATCCGTTCGGCGATGCCGGAACTGCCGGACGATCCGGAACCCGCTCAGGTGCAGGCCTGGGTGGACCTCGCCGAACTCACCCGGGACCCGGACTTTCGCGCATCGGTGCGCCGGATGGCGGGATACCAGGCCACCCAGCGTTCCGAAGGCGATACCACCGGTCTGCACCACGAGCTGACCGAACTCGTGCGCGATCGAGTCGGCCAGGCGCTCACCTCCGCGATAGCGCCGGATTCCATTGCGGCCGAACCCATTGTCGATGAGTTGACGGCCGCGTACGCGACAACCTTCGATCGCCCCGACGACGCCGAACTGCGAGGTTGGCTGCTGACCAGGCTCGAGGTCGCAGGCGACCCACGCGCCGAACGCTATTGGCAACTGCTCGCGGTCATCAATGGCTGGCCGGTCCCCCGACACTGGTGCCGGTGTTCGACTGGCTCGGTGCCGCATTGCGTGCACATCCCTGAACCGATGCCGGGCCCCGCGGTGGTGGGCCCGGCTTCGCGCGGCGACCAGGCCGGTCAGTCCAGGTCTGCCAGCTTGGCGAGGATGGCCGCGGCCATGGCGGCCGGGTCGCCGTCCTCGGGACGCAGCACGAGTTCGGCTCCGGTTGGGGCCTCGTAGGGATCGTCGATCCCGGTGAAGCCACGGATTTCACCGGCCCGCGCCTTGGCGTACATGCCCTTGGGATCGCGGGATTCGCAGATCTCGAGGGGTGTGTCCACGAAGACCTCGATGAACGGGATTCCGGCTGCCTCGTGGACGGCGCGGACCTTGTTGCGGTCGGCGGCGTAGGGACTGATGAGGGAAACCACCGCCACGACACCGGCCTCGGCGAACAGTCGGGCCACTTCGCCTACGCGGCGGATGTTTTCGACGCGGTCCGCGGCGCCGAAGCCGAGGTCGGCATTGAGGCCATGGCGTAGATTGTCGCCGTCTAGAAGGAAGGCGGGCCGTCCGGCTGCGACCAGGTGGCGCTCCAATTCGACTGCGACAGAGGACTTTCCGGAGCCGGACAGACCGGTCAACCAGACCGTCAGTCCGGTGGTCGGGCGCTCCTCGCGACCGACGGCGGTGGCATGCCAGACGACGCGGGACGAGGGCAGGGTGGGGCCGGTGATCATGCCGGCAGCGACGGTGTTGTTGGTGGTGTCGTCGACCAGGATGAAGCTGCCGGTGGTGCGGTTGCGCCGGTAGGGATCGAACAGCAGCGGCTGGCGGGTGCGTAGCTGGATGCGCCCGATCTCGTTGAGCGACAACGAATCCGCGTTCTCATCGCGGTGCAGGGTATTGACGTCGAGCCGGTAGTCCAGGCTGCGCACCTCGGCGGTGGCGGTGCGGGTGGTGTGCCGGATCGTGTAGGTCGCGCCCGGGGTGAGTTCGCCGTCCTCGGCGAACCAGCACACCATGGCGTCCAGATCGCGTCCGACGTGTGGCCGGTTCGCCGGGCGGCAGATGAGATCGCCACGGGAAACGTCGAGATGATCGGCCAGCTGAATGGTAACCGCCTGCGGCGGAAAGGCTTCCGCGATGGGCGTCCCGCCCGGACCCCAGATCGCCTGGACCGTCGTGGTGAATCCCGAAGGCAGCACCGCGACCTCATCGCCGGGCTTGAATACGCCACCGCATACGGTGCCCGCGTAACCACGGAAATCCTCGGCGTGCCTGCGGGTTACGTACTGCACGGGGAAGCGCGCGTCGATGAGATTGCGGTCCGAGGCGATGTGCACCTCCTCCAGATGGTGCAGCAGCGGCGAGCCCTCGTACCAGGGCATGCTCGCGCCGCGATGCACGATATTGTCCCCGTGCAGCGCCGACATCGGGATGAAGGTCAGGTCGGCGACGTCGAGTTTCGTTGCGAAGCCGACGAATTCCTCCTTGATCTCCTCGAACCGGTCCTGTGACCATCCGGCCAGATCCATCTTGTTCACGCACAGCACCAGGTGCGGGATGCCGAGCAGACTGGCCAGGAAGGCATGGCGGCGGGTCTGTTCCACGATGCCCTTGCGCGCGTCCACCAGGATCAGCGCGAGATCGGCGGTGGAGGCGCCGGTGACCATATTGCGCGTGTACTGGATGTGGCCGGGGGTGTCGGCGATGATGAACTTGCGCCGGGGCGTGGCGAAGTAGCGATGGGCCACATCGATGGTGATGCCCTGTTCACGCTCGGCGCGCAGGCCATCGGTCAGCAGCGCCAGATCCGGATAGTCGTCGCCGCGCGCCCGGCTGGTCCGCTCCACGGCGGCGAGCTGGTCGGTGAAGATCGTTTTGGAGTCGAACAGCAGACGGCCGATCAGGGTCGATTTACCATCGTCGACACTGCCCGCGGTGGCCAGACGCAACAGGGTGGTGGTCGTCATCAGAAGTAGCCTTCCCGCTTACGGTCTTCCATGCCAGCCTCAGAAATGCGGTCATCGGCGCGGGTCGCACCGCGTTCGGTGACGCGGGTGGCTGCGACCTCGGCGACCACCTCCGCGGGAGTGGTCGCGCTCGACTCGACACATCCGGTGCAGGTCGCATCGCCGACCGTGCGGAAGCGCACCGTGCTCTCATAGGGTTGCTCGCCGTCGAGCAATTCGAGGAATCTGGTGTGCGCCAACAGCATTCCGTCGCGCTGGACCACGGCCCTGCGGTGCGCGTAGTACAGCGGCGGCAGTTCGATGTCCTCGGCGGCAATGTAATGCCAGATATCGAGTTCGGTCCAGTTGGACAGCGGGAACACCCGGATATGCTCGCCCTTGTGGTGCCGCCCGTTGTAGAGGCTCCACAGTTCCGGTCGCTGATTGCGCGGATCCCACTGCCCGTATTCGTCGCGGAAGCTGAATACTCGCTCCTTGGCGCGCGCCTTCTCCTCGTCCCGGCGCGCGCCGCCGAAGACCGCGTCATAGCCGCCCTCGCGGATCGATCGCAGCAAAGTGGCTGTCTGCAAACGATTTCGGGAGGCGCGCGGCCCGGTCTCCTCGCTCACCCGACCCGCGTCGATATCCTCCTGCACACTGCCGACCACGAGTCGCAGACCGAGCCGTTCCACCGTGCGGTCGCGGTATTCGATGACCTCGTCGAAATTGTGCCCGGTGTCGATGTGCAGTACCGGGAACGGCAGCGGGGCGGGCCAGAAGGCCTTGGCCGCGAGGTGCAGCATGACCACCGAATCCTTGCCGCCGGAAAACAGCAGCACCGGCCGTTCGAAGGTGGCGGCGACTTCGCGGAATATATGTGCCGACTCGGCCTCGAGCGCGTCCAGATGAGGCAGCTCGTAGGTGCTCGCCGTCGACTTTGCGTACTGGCTCACGTCACAAAACTAGAACACGTTTCGGTCATTGGTCAATGGTGGCACCGGGCTTGCGGCCGCCCGATCGCGCGGTCACCCGATCCGCCGCGGCCACGAGTGCCGTTCCGCGACGGTCGATTTCGGCGCCGGTGATGGACGCGCCGACGTACATCGTGAGCACCATGTTCTGCCTGCCGTCCCCGCCGTAGGTCGGCGCCGCGAGCAGGCTGACCGGGTGCTCCTTGCGTGGCCGCAGATCGGTGCCGACATAGACCCGCTCCCCGAGGCTGGTCACCAGCTCGCCCACGAGTTCGCGCACCTGTTTGGGCAGCTCATGGGCGGCGACCCCGGCCAGCAAAGAGTACAGCCGCCGACCGGCCGCGGTCAGGCTTTCGACCAGGTAGCCGCGCTCGCGACACTCCGCGACGACCTGGCGCAGCCGGACCTCGTCCTGCTGCAGCGGCACCGTCGGCGGCTTGTTCAGCCAGGCGTCGAAGGCCGCATCGGTATCCCACAGCACGTACATCAGCCCGACCGGCGGCGCGAAGTGGTAGGCCGCACCCACCTTGACCAGGCCGGGACCCGTGCTCTCCAGCACCATGATCTGCTCGCCGACGACCGCGGAGGCCGTGCAGGTGGTGCGGTAGAGCGCGGTGAGTTTCTCGAGTTCGGCGCGGGCGATGGCGGAGCTGGCGAAACTGTCCTGCGCGATCCGGCCCGCGGCGATAAGTGCAGGTCCGAGGCCATAGGTGCGGGTGTCGGCAGCGCGCACCAGATAGCCGCCCGCGGTCAATTCGGTGAGGATGCCGAGGCAGGTCGGCTTGGCCAGGTCGAGTTCGCGGGCCAGTTCGGACAGGCCGAAGCGTTTGCCGCGCTGTTCGACGAAGAAATCCAGCACTTGGACCACCCGGGCGGTCGGGGCGGATCTGCGGGCAACCATGGACAACTCCTAGAACACGTTCTAATCTTGCTTCTATCGAAATGTACCAGAGCGGTACATATTTGGAACAGTGATCAACGGTAGCGACCGCCTGTCGGTCGCTCGAAAGGATCGGAAAGCCTCTTGCTGACACAGCCGTTCGCGGAAGCCATCGCCGCCGCCGAGCAGATCATCACCGGCGCACCGCATATTCGAACCGAACAGGATCTCGTCGAGGGCTATGACTACCTCGCGGGCAGTATTCGCGCCTCCATCCAGATGGCCTGGGCCTATGAGCGGGACTTTCCGTTCTTCGTCATGTCCACCGGGCCCTATACGAAGATGGGTCTGGACAATCCGGACACCCTCTACTTCCACTCGTATCTGCGTCCGGACGCCGAATATGTGGTGACCGGAACCCGCGGCACCACCCGCGACCTCAGCTTCCAGGTGCTCAATGGCAACTACTCGCCGGTGGACGTCCCCGACAGCGAGACCGCCTTCGATGCCCGCGCCCTCGATATCGCGGCCGACGGCTCCTACGAGCTACGTCTGGGCCCCGGTGCGGCGCGCCCCGGCTATGTCCATCTCGCGCCGGACTCCGCGATGCTCGTAGTCCGTGAGGTCTACAGCGACTGGGCCACCGAGAAGCCGGGCACGATTCGCATTCAGCGGGTGGACACGATCGGTGACGCACCGCCGCCGATCACCAAGGACCTGATGAGCAAGCGTTATGACATCGCGGGGAAGATGCTGGTCTCGCGGCTGAATACCTTCCTGGCGTTCCCGAAGTGGTTCTATCTCAACCTGCCGGTCAATACGATGACCGAGCCGCGCTCCACTCCGGGCGGACTCACCACCCAGTTCTCCTCCGTCGGCCACTACGAACTCGATGACGATCAGGCGATGATCCTCACCGTGCCGAAATCGGATGCGCCGTATCAGGGGTTCCAACTCGGCAGCATGTGGTACCTGTCGCTGGACTACATCAACCACCAGACCAGCCTCACCGCCGACCAGGCGCGGGTGGATCCTGACGGAATGATCCGGCTCGTGATCAGCGAGCGCGACCCCGGACTGACCAACTGGATCGAGCGCACCGGGCACGCGCGCGGGTATCTGCAGTTCCGCTGGCAACAGCTGTCACGGGATCTCAAACCCGAGGACGGGCCGACGGTGGAGGTGGTCTCGGTCGCCGAATTGCCCGAGCGGCTGCCGTACTACCAGCAGGCTCGGGTCACACCCGAGGAATGGCGGGCGCGGATCACGGCACGTCAGGTTGCCGTGGCGGAAAGGATGCTGGGCTGATGTTGTTGCAGGACAAGGTCGTTGTCGTCTCCGGGGTCGGTCCGGGGCTGGGCCGGGCCATCGCGGTGCAGAGTGCGCGCGCCGGAGCGGATGTGGTGCTGGCTTCGCGTACCGAATCGCGGCTGACCGAGGTGGCCAAGGAGATCACCGAACTCGGCCGGCGCGCGGTGGTCGTGCCGACCGATATCAATGACGAAGCCGCGGTGGTGAATCTGGTCGAGACGGCGCACAGTGCGTTCGGGCGGGTGGACACACTGGTGAACAATGCCTTCGCGATTCCCCCGATCACCGATCTGGCCGATGTCGACCTCGATGACGTGCGCGCCGGATTCGAGACCAATGTGCTTGCCGCACTGCGGTTGACGCGATTGTTCGTGCCCGCGCTGGCCGAGTCGAAGGGTTCGGTCGTGATGATCAATTCGGCGGTGCTGCGGCATTCGCGGCGCACCTTCGGGCCCTACAAGATGGCCAAGGCGAGTCTGCTCGCGCTGGCGCAGAGTCTGGCCACCGAACTCGGGCCGAAGGGGATTCGGGTGAATACCATTGCGCCCGGCTATATCTGGGCCGACAACTTGAAGTGGTACTTCAACTATTTGGCCGAACAGCGCGGGATCACCGCCGAAGAGGTGTACGCCGAGACCGCCAGGACCATCGACCTGCGCAAGCTGCCCGAACCCGATGAGATCGCCGACGCCGTCGTCTTTTTCGCCTCGCATCTGGCCCGGGCGATCACCGGCGCGTGCCTGGATGTCAACGGCGGCGAATACCACCACTAGGAGAATGACTGTGATCGGCAGAGACGACGTCGGGACCATCGACGATCTGCACGCCTCGGCGACCAAGGTCGTCGGGTTGAGCGATTTCGGCGACGACGGTTACCGCGAGGGTCTGCAAGTGCTGCTCGAGTCCTATGCCAAGGACGCCGAGTTGACGCCCTTCGGCAATAAGGTCAATCGCGCATTCTTGCGCGGGGCCCTGATCGCGCGATTGCTCAGTGAGTCGGCGTGGCAACGCTTTCCCGAGCACGCCGAGGTGGCGATCGAGCGCCCGATCTTCGTGACCGGACTGCCGCGCTCGGGCACCACGGCGGTGCATCGACTGCTCAACGCGGATCCGGCGCATCAGGGCCTGGAGATGTGGTTGACCGAGATGCCGCAGCCGCGACCGCCGCGCGAGACGTGGGCGACGAATCCGGTATATCAGCGGATCGAGGCGGCATTCGAAAAGCATCATGTGGAACATCCGGAATTCATGGGCGTGCACCACATTTCGGCGGACCAGGTGGAGGAGTGCTGGCAGCTGCTGCGGCAGTCGGCGATGTCGGTGTCCTACGAGTGCCTCGGCTATCTGCCCGGGTACTCCGAGTGGCTGCGCGAACAGGATTGGGCCGATGCCTACCGCAGGCATCGGCGGAATCTGCAATTGATCGGGCTGCCGGATGCCGAACGGCGGTGGGTGTTGAAGAACCCGAGCCATCTGTTCGCACTCGACGCGATCTTCGAGGTGTACCCGGATGCGTTGGTGATCCAGATGCACCGGGATCCGAGCACGATCATCGCCTCGGTCTGCAGTCTCAATGAGCAGGCCTCGGCGGGGTGGTCGGAGAAGTTCCGCGGTCCGGTCGTGGGTGCCGCCCAGTTGGATCTGTGGGCCAGGGGAGCGGATAAGTTCCTCGCCGATCGCAAGCGGCACAACGCCGCCCAGTTCTGCGATGTGTACTACGACGACTTCGTCGCGGATCCGATCGGCACCGTGGCGTCGATCTACCGCCACTTCGATCTGTCATTGAGCTCGGAGGCCGAAGCCGCGATGACACAGTTGCATTCGGAAAGCACCTCCGGCGCGGCCCGCCCCAAGCACCGCTACACCCTGGAGGACTTCGGCCTCACCGCGGACCGGGTCGACGCCCGCTTCGCCGAGTACCGCAACAAGCACTTCCCGGGCTGAGGCCCGTACCGGGCCTCGATCGGATCCGTCCAGAACCCGGTGGTCGGCACGGAACCCGTCGCCGGGGATATGCGGCGGATAGGCCGGTAGCCAGGGTCCACCCCGGCTACCGGCACACCGCTGTCACCTCCCGGTGGGGCGGCTCCGCATCTCTCACTCCCGCTACCGGTTTCATCCAGCCGCGATCTGCCGTGACAACCGTGACCGATCCGATGCCGCCCGCCTCGACCACAGTTCTCACCACGTCGAGGATCGCTTCGTCACCCGAGCCCGCTGCCGCCAGGTCGAAGCCTGCGCAAGGTGGGGTGTCTAGCTCGGCGGAGTGTTTTGGTCAGCGGCGCCGATCGGTTGACGCCCGACTGCGAGTTGCCGCAGCGAGGCGTCCAGTTCGCGCCAGAGGTCTCCTACGCGGCCGCGCCCGCTCGGGGCGTTCGGATATCGCGTCAGGACCTGCACCACGATCGGGCCGGCCAGATCTGTCGCCTTTTTGATGTAGTCGCCTCCCACATTGGGGGTGCCGCCGGCGTCGAGTTCGAATGCTCGCGCCGCATGGGCGGCCGACATGAGAATGTGCCCACCCTGGGTCGCCTTTGCCAGCGGATGCAGATACGCAGCCCCTCCCGCGTGACCAGCGGCACGCGCCGCTTCGGCTGCGGCCTCGAGTCCTAGCTCGCGAGCTGCCCGCGCCGCTCGGTGCGTGTCGAATGCGGTCACACGGATCGCTTTCGTGCGCTTGCCTCCGGCGGCGAACCGGCGCACCTCGTCGAGCACTGCCCGTGCGCGCGGATCATCCGGACAGTCGCGCTCGAAGATCGTCAGAGCGGGCTCCGCACAGGCCACGGCGTAGCCCGCAATCTCGCGCAGCTCGGCCAGGCTGAGTTCGATCATCAGCTTCTCGTTGGCAACATTCATGAAGTTGAACAGTATCGTTGAAGAATCGGTTGGGACTTTCTAGTGATATTGGCAGGACAGTGAAGCAAAACCTTCAAACGGATGGTGGCTCACGCCGGTTGACCTGGTCCGTGGAAACGTGCCGCCTGTAGGGATGCCGACCGCCTCGTAGTTGCCGACCGGCTGCGTGGACACACCGCACAGGCCATCTACCTCGGCATCACGAACACGGAGGGGAGAGGTCGGAAAGACCGACCACGAACCCGCACCACCGCCGCCTGACCGGCGCAAGTTCGTGGTCAACGTACTACGGGGGCGATCGAGATCAGGTGAAAGCTGCACCGGTTCCACCTGATCTCGGTCCGTCAGTGGGTCCGGCGGTAGCGGCCGGGTGCGATGCCGTGCCAGCGCATGAAGGCGTGGGCGAAGATCGCGGGCTCGGCGTAGCCAATGAATAGGTCAGGAAAATGTCGGGGTGAGGCATTCTGTCGGCGGGGTTCGAGTCATAGCCTCGAAGTATGGTCGGAATGCGACGGCGCAACCCACGGGTCGCCATTATCGGGGCCGGGATGTCGGGCATCTGCATGGCCGTGTCGCTGCAGCGCGCCGGCATCGACGACTTCACGCTCTTCGAGAAGGCCGATCGGTTCGGCGGCACCTGGCGCGACAACACCTATCCGGGGTTGAGCTGCGATGTGCCCTCGCGCTTCTATCAGTTCACCTTCGCCAAGAACCCGCGGTGGTCGCATTTCTTCTCTCCGGGCGCGGAGATCCGCGACTACTTCGCGAAGGTCGCGCACGAGCGCGGGCTGGCGAGCCGCACGCGGTTCGGTACCGAAGTGGTCGGGGCCGAATTCGACGGTGTGCGGTGGGAAGTGACGACCGCGGACGGCGCATCGGAGCGGTTCGATTTCGTGCTCTGTGCGACCGGCATCCTGCACCACCCGCGCCTGCCGGATATCAGCGGTCTCGGCGATTTCACGGGGGCGATGTTCCATTCGGCGCGGTGGGATCACGATGTCGACCTGGCGGGCAAGCGGGTCGGCGTCCTCGGCACCGGGTCCACCGGTGTGCAGATCGTGACGGCGCTCGCCGGAAATGTCGCGCACCTGAGCATGTTCCAGCGCACAGCGCAGTGGATCCTGCCGCTGCGCAATCGCCGATACTCGCGGCTCACCATAGCCGCGCACCGCAGATTCCCGGCGCTCGACGAGTTGAGCTACGCGGTGACGCGGCACATTTTCGAATTCTTCCTCGACGCCGTCACCAAGCCCGGACGCAAGCGTGACCTGGTCGGTCGGATGTGCCGGGCGAATCTGCGCACGGTGCGCGATCCGGCGCTGCGTGCCGCGCTGACACCGGACTACCAGCCGATGTGCAAGCGACTTGTGGTGTCGGGCGACTTCTATCGCGCCGTGCAGCGCGACGGTGTCGAGATCGTCACCGACGCGATCGACCATATCGAGCCGCGCGGCATCGTCACCGCGGACGGGCGGCTGCACGAACTCGATGTGCTGGTGCTGGCGACGGGATTCGACGCGCACGCGTTCATGCGGCCCATGGGGATCACCGGAACCGACGGCCGCACACTGGATCAGGTATGGGCGGACGGGCCACGGGCGTTCGAAACCGTTGCGATGCCGGGCTTTCCGAATATGTTCCTGCTGATCGGCCCGCACAGTCCGGTTGGCAACTATCCGCTGACGCTGATCGCGGAGACCCAGGCCGAGCACATCCTGGGCTGGATCCGGCGTTGGCGCAATGGTGAATTCGATACGGTTGAGCCGACCGCCGAGGCCACCAGCAGCTACTACGCGGAACTGCGCGCCGCGATGCCGAATACGGTGTGGGCGACCGGCTGTCAGAGCTGGTATCTCGGCAAGGACGGCGTTCCGGAACTGTGGCCGTGGACTCCGGCCCGGCATCGCGCATTGATGGCGCGCCGACCGGACCCGGCGAACTACCGGATCACTGCTGCCCGGGTTTGAGCACGATGAACAGGCCGTTGGCCTCGGCGCAGAGCCGATCGCCGTCGTGCAGGGTGGCCCGCACGTAGACCTTGCGGCCCTCCTGCCGCTCGGCCCAGGCGTGCACCCGCAGTTCGGTGTTCAGCGGGGTGATGGACCGGTAGTCGACGGTGAGCGATGCGGTGCGGGTGACCGCACCCGCGTGCACCGCCGCGGCCATGCCGAGCAGATCATCGAACCCGACCGCCACCTGTCCGCCGTGGGCGGCGTTATTGCCGCCCAGGTGGAAGGTGCGGAAGGTGATGCGGGCCTCGACGCCGTCCTTGCCCGCCTTGTCGACGACGAACGGCGGCAGCGTGATATTGCCGCGGGAGGGCAGGTCGACCCTGGTCCAGGTCGGCGCGGACCATTCGTCGACGACCGCCGCGTCCAGCTTGTCGTTGAGCTGTTTGAGGACGGCGATCGTTTCCAGCGCCAGCTCATCGGACGGGCAGGCCAGCCGGGCCCGATCCATCAGGCCACGCACCTGCTCGACGAATGCGCCATAGTGCGGTCCGCCGCGGGAAATATCGAGCTCGTCCAGCTGCGCGTTGATCAGCTCCGACATCGGCCGGAACCCGCCCTCATGGTGCTCCTCGCTCGGCAGCGAGTTGCCGACCTGCTGTTCGCTCATATGGAACACGTTATCGGTTGCCCGTCGAATGCTCGCGGTGGGCTCGGGCGAAGCGCCCGGCGAGCGGGTCGTCATGCCGGTTGATCGTGCTGATCGCCGGGGCGGTAGGCGATGCCAGCGGCGGTGGCCAGCGCCCCGACCGCCACCATGTACAGCCACCCGGCGCGGAACTCGGACAGGTCCGGATGGACGGTGCGGCCGATGATCGCGGTGAGGATGGCGACGCCGAGGGCGGAACTGGTCTGGCGGGCCATCATGAGGGTGCCCGAGGCCAGGGAGATCTGGTCGGCGGGCAGCAGGGCCGAGGCGCCGAACAGCGGCGGCTGCAGTAGGGCGGTGCTCGCGCCGGCGAGGATGGCGCCGGGCAGGAACATCACGAAGTAGTCGGTCGTCGCGCCCGCGGTCAGCGCCCACCATCCCGAACCGGCCGCGATGGTGGCGCCGCCGAGTGCGGCCGAGACGCGCGCGCCGAAGCGGTTGACGAAACGGCCCGAAAAAGGCGACAGCACCAGGCAACTGAGCGGGACGGGCGCGACCGCCAGGCTGGCCCGCAGGATCGAGTAGTGCCAGTGTTCGGTGAGGAACATGGTGGCTTCGAGGATCATGGCCGCAAACGCCAGGTAGTAGCAGAAGACGCCGAGGGTGGCGATGCGGAACATCCTGTGCCGCAGGACGACCGGGCTCACCACGGGATCAGGATGGCGGCGCACGTGCGCGGCGAACAGTGCGGTCAGCAGTAGTGCGGCGGCCAGACAGGCCACGGTGGCGGCACCGGTGTATCCCCAGTCCGATGCCTGCACGAACGCGGTGGTGAAAGCCGCGGTGGCGCCGAGAATCAGTGCGGCACCGAGCATATCGAGTCGGCGGCTGGCGTGCTGGCGGATATCGGGGAGCACGCGCAGTCCGAACAGGAATGCCGCCACGGTGAACGGCACATTCAGGAAGAAGATCCAGCGCCACCCGGCCTGTAGCAGCAGGCCGCCGAGCACCGGGCCGCTGCCCGCGCCCGCCGAAGCGATGGCGGTCCAGATGCCCATGACCGTCGGATGTTCGCGTTTGGCGAAGGACGGCAACACCAGTCCGAGTCCGGTCGGGATCAGCAGCGCCGCGGCAATGGCCTGGACCACCCTGGCGCCGATGAGCGCGGCCAGATTCGGCGCCAGACCGCAGGCGATGGAGGCGCCTCCGAATAGGGCTATGCCCACGAGGAAGCCGCGCTTGCGGCCGGTGTCGTCGGCGAGGCGTCCGGCCGGGACGAGCAGCGCGGCCATGACGATCGTGTAGGCGTTGAGCACCCAGGACACCGCGCTCACCGAGGCGTGACCGAAGGCGGATTGCAGAGTCGGAAAGGCGACGGTGACCGCGAAGAGATCGAGGATGGCCAAATATTGGGCGATGGCCGCGACGGCGAGCACGCGCCAGCGGCGAGGGTTCGGCGGGGCTGCGACCGGAGTATTCGCGGTGATCGTCTGCATGAATCGACTATGTGCGGCGGCGATTCATCGGACGAGTGTCAGGAATGCCATCATGCGCTAGATTACTGCCATGGAGTCGAATGCGTCCGGTCCGGGAACCTTGGCCGTTGCCGTCGCGCCAGGTCAGCCACTGCTGGAGGTGGCGATCCCGTATCAGGTGTTCTTCGAGGCGCCGCCGGGCGTCGATCGGGCGCGGTGGTACGAGTTTAAGCTGTGCGGTCCGCGTGATACGGGACACGCCACACTGCGGGACCCATTCGTGGCGCTGACCGACTACGACTACGACGATCTGATCGCCGCCGATACCGTGATCGTGCCCGCCACCCCCGATGTCCGTGCCGACCCGCCCGCCGATCTGGTCGAGGCCGTGCGCGCCGCCTACGACCGGGGCGCGCGGATCGCATCGCTGTGTTCGGGCGCGTTCGTCCTCGCCGCCGCCGGTCTACTCGACGGCCGTCGCACCGCCACCCACTGGAAGCACGTGGCCGCATTCATCGAGCGATATCCGCAGGTCGAGGTCGACCCTGCGGTTCTCTACATCGACGGCGGCCAGATCTGCACCAGCGCGGGCAACATGGCGGGCCTGGATCTGTGCATCCACCTCATCCGCAAGGATCTCGGCTCGCAGGCCGCCAATGCGGCGGCGCGAAATATGGTGGTGCCGCCACACCGAGCGGGCGGCCAGGCGCAGTACCTCGAATCCCCGGTACCCGCCTACACGAGCGATTCCGGGCTCGCGGCGACACTTCAGTGGGCACTGCAACGACTCGACGAACCGCTGACGGTCGCCGATCTTGCCGAACACGCCAGCATGAGCGAGCGCACCCTGGCCCGCCGCTTCCACGCCGAACTCGGTGGCACACCCCTGCAGTGGTTACTGACCCAACGGCTCATCCGCGCGAGGGAATTCCTCGAGGGCACCGATCTACCGGTCGATGTGGTCGCGGCGCGCTGTGGGTTGGGGAGTGCGGCCAATTTGCGTGCGCATTTCGGTCGGGAGGTGGGCATATCGCCCAGTGAGTACCGGCGATCGCATCGGGCCGACCGGCATGAGGTGGTGATCGGGACGGTCGAGGGGTGAGTGACGCGCACCCGACGTGGATGGGTAAGGCGGGTGCGCGGTCGGGGTGGGCTGGCTTAAGGTGGGTACTCGTTGCTCATCAGGTCTAGGCGAAAACCCCACCGCGGGGCGGGTCGATGGGTTGGCCATCGGGTCGTCACCTGTTCGGTGTTGCAGGCGAAAGGCTATGTCCCGGATGCACATTGCGGCAGTTGTCTTCGATATGGACGGTGTTCTGATCGATTCGGAGCCGGTATGGGAGCAGGTGCGCCGCGGCTATGTCGCGGAGCGGGGCGGGCGGTGGCTACCGGATACCCAGCAGCGGTTGATGGGGATGAGCACGGGGGAGTGGTCGGACTATCTCAGTACCGAACTCGGGGTCGGTGTGCCACCGGATACCGTGGCCAATGATGTGATCGAGCGGATGGCCGAACGTTACGAGCAGGACGTGCCGCTGCTGCCGGGCGCGGTCGAGGCGGTGCAGCGCCTCAGCGAGCACTGGCCGCTGGCCGTCGCGAGTTCGTCACCGCGAACCTTGATCAATACCGTGCTCGGCCGCACCGGGCTGATCGAATTCTTCGGCGTCACCTTCTCGACCGAGGAGGTGGATCGAGGCAAACCCGCACCCGATGTCTACGTGGCGGCGGCCGCATTCCTTCGACACAAGTCCACCGAGTGCGCGGCGGTGGAGGATTCCAGCAACGGGCTGCGCGCGGCACACGCCGCCGGCATGCGCGTCATCGCCGCCCCGCGCCCGGAGTACCCACCCGCCCCCGACGCCCTCGCCTTGGCCGCCGCGGTCATCGATACCCTCGACAAACTGACCCCCGAACTCGTCGCCGGGACCTAGCGCCCAGCCAGTTCGGCCACCGCCTGCTTCGCAGAGACGATGTCGGTGATCCGCAGTGCGGATGCACCCGCGTGCAGCTGTCCGATCCACCCACGATCCCGGCATGCCCGCCAGTGGCGCCACCGGGTGTCCAGAAGATCCATGCAACGACCCGTCGCAAGCTGAAGATCTCTGATTCGAGGGCCTGCGGGCGAGGGTCAGGGGCGGTAGGACTCGAGGAGGGCGCGGGCGGCGGCGGTCAGGTCGGTTTCGAGCCAGTCGGGGAGGGTGGGAGCGTGGGCGTGGCGGCGCAGCGCGGCGTAGGGGAGGTCGACAACGGCGCGGCTGATGGCGTCGATTTCGCGGTCGCCGTCGCGGCCGAAGAGGTCGGCGGCGATGCGGCGCAGATGTTCGATGAGCGGTGCGTTCATGCGGTCGAGGTGGGCGCGGAATTCCGCGTCCGGTCCGCCGTCCAGTAGGTCACTGGGGCGCAGGTTCAGCAAAAGCTTTGCGTCCTCCGGTAATTCGCGTCCGAACTGGACGCTCGCCACGGCCATCGCGACTCCGGCCCCGACCGGGTCCGGATCGGCGGCGGCGGCCTTGATCCGATCCTGGAAGCGTTCGAGTGCGCGCAGCCAGGCCGCGGTCAGCACGCCGTTGCGATTGCCGAAGCGGTGGTAGAGCGTGCCGACCGGGGCACCGCTCGCCGCCGCGATCGCCGCAACGCTGGCGGCGCGGGGACCGTCGGTGAGCACCAGGGCGCGCGCTGCGTCGAGGATCACGTCGGTGTCGTGCTTGCGGGGTGGCGCCATGTACTAGTACGTTCCTTCTATATGGAGCGATTGCCCTACATTGATGAGCATGCCAGATCGGTGGACGCGAATCGCGATCGGGCGTGGAAAGCCTTGCTGAAAGTTGTCTGCAAGGATCCACACGATCCGTCGCAGGCTCCGACCGGTTTCGTACTCGACGCGGCCGAGGAGCCGAGTCGGCTGGCGCTGCGCGGGCGGCACTGGTTCTCGCGCTATGCACTGGTCTTCGAACTCGACGAGCAGGGGCCGAGCCGGACGCTGGTGCGGGCACGCAGCTGGGCCGAATTTCCGGGCATGCACGGCAAGATCTACCGAGCATTGGTGATCGGCAGCGGCGGTCACAAGATCGTGGTGCGCGATATGCTCCGGCGAATCGCGGCCGCGGCATGATTTCGGGATTGGTCTGGGGTGCGACCGAGGCCGAACGCGAGCATCCGCTGCCCTGTGACGATCTGCAACCCGGAGGGGTGCAGGCGGACCGGGCCATCAGCATCGATGCGCCGCCGAGTGTGGTCTACGCCTGGCTGTGTCAATTGCGGGTCGCGCCATACAGTTACGACCTGCTCGATCGTTTCGGCAGGCGCAGCCCGCGGCAGCGCGATCCGGCGCTCACCGAACTCGCAGTGGGACAGCGGTTCATGTCCGCATTCACGCTCGTCTCGTTCGTATTGTGCCGCCATATCACCCTGGTGTCCGGCAAGATCTGCGTCACCTACGCCGTGCGGCCGGAGGGGACCGGCACCCGCTTGACGGTCCGAATGCATTGCGGCGCACCATGGATCATCGCCCGCGCGTTGGCTCTCGGCGACGTGGTGATGATGCGCAAGCAACTGCTGACGCTGAAGGAGCTCGCGGAGGCCGAGGCGCGCGTCGGCGGCCGACCTGCCAGCTGAGCGCTAGGCTTCCGCGATCGCCGCGCGCACGAGAGCGCGTGCGGCCCAACGCATTACCTCGGTCGCGGCCTCCGGATCCAGCTCGCAGGTATCCCGGGTGGTGATCATCGCCTCGACACCGAAAACCGTGACGACCGAGTGCAACAGGCGGTCGAACCGGCTGGGGGAGAGGGTTTTGCGCAGCGGTTCCAGGGCGATGCGCGCCATGTCCAGGCGATTCTGCCGCGCGCGGTGATGGGCACTACGCGGTTTGTGTTGTCGGCGTGCGGAGTTGGCCTCCGCGCGCCCCTACTCACATCCGGCGATGCGGTCGAGTAGCAGCGCCTGTTCGGCGTTGTTGCCGGTCAGCTCCGCTGCGCGGGCGAATTCGGCGCGCGCCTCGTCCAGGCGGCCGAGCCGTTCGAGCAGGTCGCCACGAACGGCGGGCAGCAGATGATAGCTGTTCAACGCGCCGGTGGCGGCCAGTGCGTCGACCAGCTCGAGTCCGGCGGCCGGGCCGTGTATCCTGCTGACCGCGACGGCGCGGTTCAGATCCACGATCGGCGACGGAAAGCGTTCGGCGAGAACGGCATACAGTCCGGCGATGCGCCGCCAATCGGTCTCCTCGGTGCTGGGCGCCATGGCGTGCACCGCGGCGATCGCGGCCTGCAGCGCATAGCGGCCCGGCGGCAGCCCATGATTGCGGTTGACCGCATGCGCGCGCCCGAGTGCGGCGAAGCCGCGGCGGATCAAGAGCCGATCCCAGTGTGAACGCTCCTGATCCGCCAGCAGGACAACGGTTTTCGCGGGACCGATGCGCGCCGCGGAGCGCGAGGCCTGCAACTCCAGCAGCGCGGCGAGGCCGTGCGTCTCGGCTTCATCGGGCATCAGCTGCGCCAGCATCCGCGCCAATCGCAGTGCGTCCTGGCACAGTTCGACGCGAATCCAATCATCACCGACGGTCGCCGAATAGCCTTCATTGAAGATCAGGTAGACGACCTCCAGCACCGAGTCCAGTCGCTCGGCCAGCTCATCCCCGTGCGGTACCGCATAGGGCACCCGCCGAGCGGCGATGGTGCGCTTGGCCCGCACAATGCGCTGGGCGACAGTCGATTCCGGTACGACGAAGGCGTGTGCGATCTCCTCGGTGGTCAACCCGCCGAGCAACCGCAGCGTCAATGCCACCCTGGCGGGTGCGGACAGCACCGGATGACATGCCGTGAAGATCAACCGCAGCAGATCGTCCTCGATGTCCTCATCCGCCGATTCGGGCTCGTGACCTTGGTCGGTTCGAAGTTCATGACCGACCAAGGTCAGCTTCCGCGTCAGGTTCTGGTTGCGCCGGACCAGATCGATCGCCCGGTGCTTCGCGGTGAGCATGAGCCAGCCGCCCGGATTCGGCGGGACACCGTCGCGCGGCCACTGCTCCAGGGCCGCGACCAGCGCGTCCTGGGCGAGTTCCTCGGCGGCGTCGATATCACCGACGATCCGGATGAGCCCGGCGACCAGGCGCGGCCATTGCATCCGCCAGACTGTTGCGACGGATTCTCGGATCTGTTCGGGCGACCGGCTCATCGGCACATCAGCCCTCGTGCAGCCGGCGAATTTCCACCTCGATATCCCATTCCGGCCCGTGCACGGCGAGGAAGCGCGAGGTCCATTCCACCGCTTCCTCCTTCGACTTCGTCTGCAGGATGCAGTACCCGCCGACGACCTCCTTGGATTCGGTGAACGGGCCGTCGAGCACGGTCTGCTTCCCGCCGGACTGTGCGATCTTGGTGGCTTCGGTGATCGAGTGCAGACCGGCGGTATCGAGCAGCACCCCGGCCTTCGTCATCTCCTCGATCACCTTGTTGACCTGTTCGATCAGTGCCTCGTCCGGCTCCGGCGCATTCGTCGGGTCGACTCGGATCAGCATCATGTGTCGCATCTGGCCATCCTTCGGTCGGTGGTCGGCATTGTCCGACCCTCACCTCAACGCATCGAACGGCGCGGGCTCGAATCGACATGCTCGGCGAAAATTCTTCCGGAACTATCCGGTAGTTGCACCGCAGGGGCTGCAACGGACCAGCCTCGCCGCGGCCTATCGGCCCAGGTCAGTGGTGCGTGGCGCGCGGTGGCCGAGCATGAGCGGCGGCATGCGCGGCGTGCTGCCCGCCAGATGTGAACGTGTGTCGTGTGCGGCGTGCTTCCGCAGGTCAGGTTTGGGCGGTGTGCGGGTCTGGTGTGACTGGCGGTGGGTCGTGGGCGGTGGGCCGCGCGGGCCAGGCGTGATCGGCGGCGGGTGTGACCTGCTGCGCGGGGCCTCGGGTGAATGGCCGCTATCGCATGCTTATGCGGGCCAGGCGCGGACCGCGGCGCGCGCCGTCCAGCGGCCGTCGTCGTAGCGCACGGCTACCGGGTGGTCGAAAGCGGTCGATACGGTCTCCGTCGTGACCGTATCGATGGCGGCTCCCGAGGCGACCGTCCGCCCGTCGGCGATCAACAGCGCGTGCGTTGTGGTGCTCGGCAGCTCCTCCAAATGATGCGTGACGAGGATCGATGCGACCTCGGGATGGGTTTCGTCGAGTGCGTCGATGGTTTCGAGCAGTTGTTCGCGCGCCGCCACATCGAGTCCGGTGGAGGGTTCGTCGAACAGCAGTAGGCGCGGTTCGGCGATGAGGGCGCGGGCGATCAGGGTTCGGCCGCGTTCGCCCTGGGACAGGGTCGGCCAGATCTCCTCGGCCTTGCCCTTCAGGCCGACGGTATCGATCATGGCGTCGGCGCGGCGCTGGTCATCGGGTGTCGGCGTCCAGCGCATCGGGGTGTCGATGGTGGCGGTGATACCGGTGAGCACGACCTCGCGGACGGTCAGCGGATAGCGCAGTGGGTGGCGGGGATTGACGTGTCCGATCGAATGGCGCAGCGGCGCGAGGTCTACGCGCCCCATGCGCTGGCCGAGGATATCGACCGTGCCCGAGGTCGGGAAGGTGACCGCGGCGCAGAAGCCGAGCAGGGTGCTCTTACCCGCGCCATTGGGTCCGAGCAGTGCCCAGTGTTCGCCCGCGCGCACGGTCAGCGAGATGCCGTCGATGATCTGCTTGCCTTCGCGGCGGAAGGTGACATCGGTGAGTCGGAGCACGGGGGTTTCGGTCACGGGAGATCTCCATTCGGGTCGGACGCCGTCGTTTCGGTGGCGCGCGTCGTCGCGCGGTGCGACCGCCGAGTGGTCACGAGAACGCGTCCTTGAGGGTCATCAGGTGCGAGCGGCTGAATTCGGCTGCGGCACTGGGCTTTCGGTGTGCGATCGCATCAGTGAGCCGGATGTGTGCGTCGTGGTCGGCGGGTTCGGAGGGGACCGGGCGGATTTTGAGCATGTCGATCATGGCCACCCGTAGCCGGGGGAGGAAGGTGTCGAAGAGCTGGGTGAGCACATCGTTGTGCGCGGCCACGATGACGGCGCGATGGAAGGCCATATCGGCATCCACATGGTCGGCGATCGATTCGCCGTGTGCCTCCCGCGCGGCCAGTGCTCGGCGGATGGCGCGCAGGTCGGCGGGGGTGCGGCGCTGTGCGGCCAAGGCGGCGGCCTCGGCCTCGATGGCGATGCGAGCCTCGATGACCGCGGCGATCGTGGCGCGGCGCAGTACGACGTCCCAGTCCTCGGTGACATCGAGGGCGGTGACGAAAACCCCGGCGCCCTGGCGACTGTCGAGCACGCCCTTGCCGGCCAATTCGCGTATTGCCTCGCGCAGTGTGGATCTGCCGACACCGAGCTGTGCGGCCAACGTCGTCTCGCCCGGAAGGCGGTGTCCCAGTGGCCATTCCCCGTCCCGGATGCGGGCGAGCAGCAGTTCGGCCGCCTGTGCCGCCAGGGGATGGCGCCGTACCTGCGAAACCATCGCAACCTCTCTACTTGTCTGAGGAGTTGTGTATAGTCTAGCAATCATGCGCACCACGCTTCTGCTCAGCCGCCACGGCGGGGCCTAACGACCGGCCGCCCGCCGTGGGGCTGCGTCGTGGCCGGTCACCTCTCCGTGACGGCCACGAAGGCCAGGAAGCAGTAATCATGAGCACTTTCCCCACCATTGCCACGCCTTCCGGTGCGCTGGCGGCCAATGCCCCTGCGTGGAACAGACAGCGACATTCGCGGATGCCCTCGCACCGCTACCGCGATGTCTACGATCGCGTGGACGTGCCACTGACCCAGCGTGATTGGCCCGCTGCCCGGCTCACCGATGCCCCGCTGTGGGTGCCGGTCGATCTGCGTGACGGAAACCAGGCATTGGCCGAACCAATGGATCCGGTGCGCAAGCGACGGTTCTTCGAACTGTTGGTCGCCATGGGCTATAAGGAGATCGAGGTCGGCTACCCCTCCGCATCGCAGACCGATTTCGACTTCGTCCGACTGCTCGCGCGCACCGATATCGCGCCGGAGGATGTCGCGATCGTCGTATTCACCCCGGCTCGCCGCGATCTGATCGAGCGCACAGTGGCGTCGGTGCGCGGCATTCGCAACGAGGTCGTCATCCACATGTACACGGCGACCGCACCGATGTGGCGAAATGTGGTGCTGGACAAGGATACTGCCGAATTGCGCGAGCTGATCCTGTCCGGTGGCCGCGATGTGCTCGAATTCGCCGGTGAGCTGCCGAATGTGCGATTCGAATTCTCGCCCGAGGTCTTCAACCTCACCGAACCGGATTTCGTACTCGATATCTGTGACCGCATGACGGCGCTGTGGGATGCCACCCCGCAGCGCCCGGTGATCCTGAATCTGCCTGCCACCGTGGAGGTCGCGACGCCGAATGTTTACGCCGACCAAATCGAATACATGCACAAGAATCTGGCCAGGCGCGCGAGCGTGATCCTGTCGGTGCATCCGCACAACGACCGTGGCACCGGTATCGCCTGTGCCGAACTGGCCGTACTCGCGGGCGCCCAGCGTGTGGAGGGCTGTGTTTTCGGCAACGGTGAACGCACCGGCAATGTCGATATCGCCACCCTGGCGCTGAATCTGCATGCTCAGGGCGTGGATCCGATGATCGACTTCTCCGATATCGACGAAATCCGCCGCATCGTCGAGTACTGCACGCGCATGCCCATCCACGAAAGGCATCCGTACGTAGGCGATCTCGTGCACACCGCGTTCTCCGGCACCCATCAGGACGCGATCAAGAAGGGGATGGCCGAACACCGCGACCGGGCCGGCGCCACCGGGATCGCCGAACGCGAACTCGACTGGCGGGTTCCGTATCTGCCGATCGATCCGGCCGATATCGGGCGCAGCTATGACGCGGTCATCCGGGTGAATTCCCAGTCCGGCAAGGGCGGTATCGCGTATCTGCTGGATACCGAATACGGTCTGGATCTGCCGCGCCGCCTGCAGATCGATTTCGCGCGACACGTCCAGGCGCGCACCGACGACACCGGTCTGGAGATCACCGCCGCCGAACTGTACGAATTGTTCGAGGCGAGGTATCTGGACACCCCGACGGAGTCGGTCGGTTTGCGGGCATGGCGGACCACCGGCGCGGGGGACGACGCGGTCACCGAGATCACGCTCACCATCGGCGGTGCGGCCGAATATCGCGGTGTCGGTCCGATCGAGGCACTCACCACGGCATTGGCTCGGGTCGGCTACCCGGTCGAGGTGCTCGGCCTGACCCAGCAGTCGATCGGCGCGGGGAATGGCGGCACTGCGATCACCTACCTGGAATACCGCGGCGGCGAGCGCACCGGATGGGCCTGCGGACGCAGCGATTCCGTACTCGCGGCCTCGATGGCCGCGGTCATGCGAGCGGCGAATACGCTGGTGGTCGACTAGCGAGCCGGTCGCGAATCCGACATCTCGGTCAAAATGCCCGAGACGGCGGCCGCACGTGAAAAGGTATGCAGCGTGGTGCGGCACGAGACAGGGAACCTCCCCGCTGAGGTGACGAGCTTCGTCGGTCGTGGCGCCGAGGTCGCCATGGCGCGCAAGCTGCTGGCCAGCACCCGCCTGCTCACGCTGACCGGGCCGGGTGGCGTCGGCAAGACCCGGCTCAGTCGGCGGGTCGGGGAGGCGGTGCGGCGCGCCTTTCCCGATGGGGTGTGGTTCGTCGAGGTCGCGCATGTGCACGACGGGGAACTGGTGGCACTGAGCGTCGCGCAGACCTTGGGTCTGCGCGATGACACCCGTTCGCCGGTTGTCAGCCTGACCGACTATCTGGCGGACAAGAGCCTGCTGTTGATCCTGGACAACTGCGAGCACCTGATCGACGCGTGCGCGGCCCTGGTCGACCGGGTGATTCCGGCGACGAAGGACGTTCGGATCCTCGCGACCAGCCGTGAACCGCTCGGGGTATCGGGGGAGCAGGTTATGCCGGTGGCGCCGCTCGCGGTACCGGAGGTGGACGAGGATGCCCAGGCACGTCGCCCGGCTCAGGTCGATAGCGATGCATTGCGGCTGCTGATCGATCGGGCGGCCGCGGCGAATCCGGACTTCCGGGTCACCGATGCCAATCGCGGGGCACTCGCCGCGATCTGCCGTCGCCTCGAAGGAATTCCGCTGGCATTGGAACTGGCGGCCTTGCGATTGCGGATGTTCACCCCGGATCAGGTGCTCGCGCGCCTGGACGATGCGATCCGGCTGCTCACCACCGGGTTGCGGACCGCGCCGGAGCGCCAGCAGACCCTCGAGGCGGCCATCCGGTGGAGTTATGACCTGTGCACACCGGATGAACAGCATCTCTGGGAGCAGCTATCGGTCTTCGCCGGCGGCTTCGATCTCGAGGCCGCGGAGGCGGTCTGCGTCGTCGATCCGGCCGATGAGCTGCTGGACGCGCTGACCGGGTTGGTCGACAAATCCGTCCTCGGCTATCGACAGGACGCCGACGGCACCGGCCGGTACACCATGCTCGAACCACTGCGCCAGTTCGCCTTGGCGCGGCTGGTCGCGCACGGCGGTGAGCGGGCGGTGCGACTGCGCCACCGCGACCATTACCACCGGGTCGCGCAGCGGGGGCGCACCGCGTACTGGGGCAGTGAGGATGTCACCTGGTTCCGCGATGTCACCCGGGAACATCCGAATATGCGTGCGGCACTGCAGTTCTCGCTCGCCGATCCGGAAAGCGCCCATCGCGCACTGGAAATCGCGACGGAACTGCGACCGTTCTGGGAGCACTACCGATTCCTGTTGGAGGGCTATCGCTGGCTCCTGGAGGCCTTGGACAAGGATCTCGACCATACGAAGGATCGGGCGCGGGCACTGGCCGCCGCCTCGGTGATCGCCGCGATGCTCTCCGATCCCGAGACGGCGACCCGATTCGCCGGTGAATGTCTGGAAATCGCCAACGAACTCGATACCGAGGACGTACTCGTCGAATATGCCCTGCTGTCGGCGCTGCTGGCATTCGCAAACGGCGATTCGATGCGGGCACTCGATATGGCCGAGGCCGCCTCGGACCGCGCGCGAGCCTGCGCGCACCACGGAGTCGAGATGGAGAGCCTGGCATTCGCCTACGTGTGCGCACTGGTGCTCGACGACGAACGCGCTGGTGCCATCGCGGATCGGTTCCTCGCCAAGACGCAGGAGTACGGCTCGCATCTGCTCGGCGGGTTGGGCTATTGGGCGGTGGGGACCTACCACTGGCGAAAAGGTGAGCAGGACAAGGCCATCGAGGATCTGCGCAAGGCGGTCGAGCTGTTCAGTCTGTTCGATCGGTGTGTGTGGACGGCATCCGGATTCGACGGGCTGGCGTGGGCCGCGACCGCCGATGGCGATCTGCCGCGGGCGGCGCGGTTGATGGGTGCCGCCTCGACGGTGCGGCGTGGCAGCACCCAGCGGCTCGCCCACGAGATGACCGAGTTCGTCGGCGATAAGGTGCGCCTTCAGGTGCGCGATGCGATGGGCGAGAAGGAGTTTCGCACCGCCTTCGACGCTGGTGCGGCCCTGGGGCTGGAGGAGGCGGTCGGCTATGCCCTCGGCGCCGAGCCGCGTCCGGCCGCGAAACCGGTGAAATCCGTTGCGGCAGATGTTCTCACCCGTCGTGAGCGGGATGTGGCGCGGTTGGTCGCGGCGGGCTACAGCAATAAGAATATCGCGAGCGAACTGGTGATTTCGATCCGGACCGCGGAGAGCCACGTCGACCACATACTCACCAAACTCGGCTTCACCTCGCGCACTCAGATCGCCGGGTGGGTCAGCCACAATCAGCTCTGAGGCGGTTCAGTCGCCGGTCGCGCCGTCGATACGTTCGCGCAGGAAATCCGCGTGACCATTGTGTCGCGCGTATTCCTCGATCATGTGCACATAGACCCAGCGCAGGCTGTATTCGGTGGCGCGATAGCTGAAAACGTGGTCGAGCGCCAGATCGGCGACGGCGGCGTCGGCCAGCTCGATCTCGGCACGCAGGGCCGTGAGGTCCGCGGCGGCATCGGCATCGGCGATATCGTCGAAATCGCCGTTCGGGTTGTCCGCGCTGCAGTAGAGATAGTCCAGCGATGCACCGCGAGCGGCGATGCGGAACCAGCCGCGTTCGCATTCGGTGAGATGGCGGACCAGGCCGAGCAGCGAGAGCGTCGATGGTGCGACGCAGCGACGCTTCAACTGCTCGGCCGCTAGGCCGGCGCATTTCCACTGTAGGGTCCGACGGTGCAGGTCGAGCCAGGATTGCAGCATGGTCCGCTCGTCGGCGACCAGCGGCGGCTTGGTTCGGGAGAGTTCGGGTGCGGTCCATGTCACCGGGCGACTCTAACTCCGAACCCGCGACCGAAGCTCCCGAATTCCCGCGACATCGGCCGCAGGTCATGATGCCGCCGCGGTGGCAGGGGCGATGCCGCCGCGGTGGCAGGGGCGCTACAGACCTGAGGTCAGGAAATCGATGACCGCACGCTCGAACGCGTCCTTGCGTTCGATCTGCACCCAGTGTCCGCACCGCCCGAACAGCCGCAGATCGGCACGGGGCAGCTGACGCGACGGCAGCAGCGCACCCTCGACCGGGGTGACCCGATCATCGCGCCCCCACAGCATCAACACCTCGTGGCGCAGCGCGCGCAACCGCGCCCACAGCGGAACCGCCTCCGCGAAAGCGGGATTCGCGAAGGTCGCATAGGCGTCGCGGATGGCCGCGATGGCGGCCGGGTCCGCGGCCGTGGCCAATCGATCGTCGACGAGCTCGTCGGTGAGCACCGCCTCGTCGAACACCATGGTCCGCAGCCAGGCCAGCACCCGCTCCCTGGTGGGTTCGGCGGTGAAGTCGAGCAGCCGCCGAATCCCCTCGGACGGTTCGGGTCCCAGCACATTGACCCCGACGCCGCCGGGCGCCATGAGCACCAGCCGGTCGACCCGCTGACCGTGTTCGAGCGCCACCAGCGTCGCCACCGCGCCGCCCATGGAGTTGCCGAGCAGGTGCACGCTGGGCAGTGCGAGCTGATCGAGCAGACCGACCACCGCATCGGCGGAGATGCGCAGGTAGTTGCGCTCGTACACCTCGGGACGCTCGCTCGCGCCGAAACCCGGCTGATCCAGGATCAGGCAGCGGAAATGCTGGGCGAGCACGGGCAGGTTCGCACCGAAGTTGGCCCATCCCGACACCCCGGGACCGGATCCGTGCAGCAGTACCAGCGGTGGGCCCGAACCCGCCTCGTGGTAGCGAAGTTTCAGCCCGTCGACAATGATATGGCGACTGGTATCCGCCGCGTCCATCAGACCATCCGATCTTCGACCGGCAGTCCGAATTCACCGCGGCCGAACATGGCCAGGGCCCGCTCCACATCGTTGATCACGTGCACACTGCCCGCGTGCGCGTCGCGCCAGTGTCGTTCGATCGGATTGGGTTTGCGGATCGAGTGCCCACCGGAGTTGTCGAAGAGCAATTCGATGGCCTGGATCGCGCGCTCGGTGCCGCGCACCTGATCGCGCCGGGTGCGCAGCCGGACCTCGTACGGAATCTCCTCGCCCGCTTCGGCATAGCGCAATTGCTCGGAGATATTGTGCTCCATCTGCAGGATGGCCGCGTCGATCTCCGAACCCGCGCGCGCGACCCGCACATGCGCGAATGCGTCCTCGGCGACCTTCTGCCCGCCGTAGGACAGCCGCACCCGTTCGCGCATCCGCTCGATATGCGCCTCGTAGGCGCCCTGTGCGGCGCCGATAATGGGCGCGGTAATGGTATTGGAGAAGACCCCGGCGAACGGAATCTTGTACAGCGCAGCGGGATTGGCCTGCTGGCCCGGTCCGCGCAGCTGCGATTGTTCGGTGGCGCTATAGGCGCGGTGATGTGGTACGAAGGCCTTCTCGATGACGATATCGTTGCTGCCGGTGCCGGACAGGCCGACCACATGCCAGACATCATCGATCTGATAATCGTTGCGCGGCACCAGGATTGTCAGATAGTCCTTGGGATTGCCGTGCTCATCCGGTGCGAGTGCGCCGAGGAACGCCCATTGGGCATGGTCGCAGCCGGAGGAGAAACTCCATCGCCCAGTGACCTCGTAACCGCCTTCGACGGGGGTGAGGCGGCCGGTAGGCGCGTACGACGAGGAGATGAGCGTATCGGAGTCCGCACCCCACACCTCCTCCTGCGCCGCCAGCGGGAACAGCGCTAGCTGCCAGGGGTGCACGCCGAGCACCGACGACACCCAACCGGTGGACGGGCATGCCGACGCGATCGCGCGAATGACCTCGTAGAACGCCACCGGCGAGGCTTCCTCGCCGCCGAAGCGGGACGGCTGCAGCATGCGGAACACCCCCGCCTCGGTCAGTTCCCGGATGCTCGCCACCGGAACCCGCCGCGCCAGATCGGTCTCCGCGGCCCGCTCCCGAATCGCCGGGAGTAGATCCCGGACCAGATCGAGCACCTTATCGGGCCCACCCGTCTCCCGGCCACCACCCCTCATCGAATCGCTGCGCGATGCTGAGCTCATGCGGGACTCCTCCTATGTTCCTGGTTCGCCGAACGGCGCCGTGGTTTCGACGCTATGGCGGCCGTGGCGACACCGCGGGGAGCAGTCCCGGTGATCGGAATACCAGCAGGAGTGCTGCGCTATACCGCTTTCAGGAGCTTCGCTGCTTCGGTGGTCTCATAGGGGTCCGGACCCCACCGGTAGCCGTAGCCGCGGATATTCGTGATCAATTCGGGGCGGTCCAGTTTGGCGCGCAATGCGGCCATATGCACGTAGAGCTTGCGCGATACGGCGAGCAGCGAATCGCCCCAGACACAATCCATCAACTGCTCCCGGCTGACCGCGATGCCGGGTCGCTCGACCAGCACCCGCAACAGCTCGAACTCCAGCCGGGTGAGTGGCACCAGCTGCCCGGCCACCTCGACCCGCCGTGCCGCCAGATCCACCCGGACGTCATCGCTGACGACGGTCTCACCGCGCGCGACGGTAGCGACGCCGACCCGGCGCGTCACCGCTTCCAGCCGGGCCGCCAATTCCGCGACGCGCGCCGGTTTGACGATGTAATCGTCTGCGCCGCTGTGCAATCCGAGCACGATCGAACGCTCGTCGGCCTGCTCGGCGAGGATCAGTACCGGGACCGAGCTGACCTCGCGCAGTTTGCGCAGCACCTGTAGGCCGTCCATGTCCGGCAGGTCGAGGCCGAGGATGACGGCGTGATAGCCATGGTGGGCCAGCAGCAGGTCGGACCCGCGGTGTTTGCGATCGACCTGATGGCCATGGAGTTCGAGCGCTTCCGCTAGGGCGTCACCGCCTTCGGCGTCATTGTCGATCATGATAAGCCGCATCCGTCTCACCTTCCCGCACCGTCCCGCCGAAGAGCAGCGATTCTGCATGGTCGCCGCAGACGACGCCGTGTGCAAAGTGCTTACCTTGCCATTCTTGGGAAGGAAGCGCGGGCGAACTCACCTGGACAGATGATCAGGTGTGAGCTTTGTTGCGCGCCGCGGCGGCTCCGGCTTTGCGGCCGAAGAGGGTGCCATCGCCCAGTGAGGTGCCACTGATGTAGCCCTCGCCGTGCAGGCCGGAGCTGGCGCGGCCTGCGGCGAACAGGCCGGGGATGGGGCTGCCGTCGAGGTCGAGGACCTGGCCGTCGATGCTGGTGTGCAGCCCGCCGAGGGTGAATACGGAGGCCCCGGTGCCGCGCCGGTCACCGGATTCCGACGGTGGGCGCACACCCGCCCTGATATCGATGGCGGCCAGCGGCGGTGTCAGCGGGCGCAGCCAGCGCCCTGCCTTGTGGAAGTCGGGATCGGTTCCGCGCGAGGCGAATTCGTTGTAGCGGGTGATGGTGGCGGCGAGTGCGCCCGGCGGCAGGGCCACCAGTTGGTCAAGTTCGTCCATCGACTCGGCGACATGGGTCGGGCGCACACCCCAGCGCTCGCGCTCGGGCACCTCCTCGTAGCCCTGCTCGTCGAGCACCACCCAGACGTTCATATCCTGGCGGAACAGCGCGGCCTGGCCGATGCGGCCGGGATAGGTGTCCTCGTTGACGAAGCGCTGGCCGCGATTGTTGACGATGATGCCGCGCGCGGCCAAGCCGGGGATCAGAGAGGCGCCGACCTGACCGGCCGACATATGCCGGACGGCGGCGCCAGCGGCCTGCGCGATCCGGATACCGCTGCCGTCATCGGTGCCAGCGCTGACCTTGGTGTGGCCGAGCAGCCGGGGTGCGTGGGCGGCGAGCATATCGTCGTTATCGATGAAACCGCCGGTGCTGAGCACACAGCCGCGGCGCGCGCGGATGGTGAGTTCGCGGCCGTACCGGCGGGCCACGACACCGACCACCGAACCGTCGGTATCCAGGATCAGATTCGTCACATAGGTGTCGTATTGTGCTGTCACACCGACGGATTCGGCGGCGGATACCAGGCAGTCCAGCAATAGCTTGCCGCCGAAATCATTGGCGGTCGGCCGGTGCCCACGCGGGGCCGGGGTGGCGAGTTCGGTAAAGGGCCAACTGTTCTCGCCGAGCCACATCAGCCCGTCATCGGTGGGCGGCACCCAGGCGGGTGCGTCCCACAGACTCGGTTTGAACGGCACACCCCGATCGACGAGCCAGTGGAAATGTCCGACGCTGTGCTCGCTGTAGTGCACGATCTTCTGCTGGTCCGCGCCCGGTCCGAGCGCGGCCACCAGGAATGCCGCCATCTGCTCGGGACTGTCGTCGAATCCACACGCCCGCTGAATCGGCGTACCGCCACCGAGGTAGAGCTCCCCACCCGACAGCGCTGACGCGCCGCCCGGCCCACCGGCCCGATCGACCACCAGCACCTCGGCTCCCGCGGTGGCCGCCTCGTACGCGGCGCAGGCCCCCGCACAGCCGTATCCGACGACAAGCACGTCGGTCTCGATGTCGTAGGACTTCACCTCGGACACCGCGCGCGGCGCGACCGGATTGCGGACCGTCATGGCCTCGAGGTTGCGCTGGCCGACCAGGTGGCGGAATCGATGATCTCGGTGGCCGAGTCGGATACTCCCGGTCAGTGGGACTGGAACCGATCGCCGCCCCCCGCACTCGCGATGGTGTGTGAACGGCGTCACGTTTGCCTGTTCCGGCGCCACTGAGGAGAGGAAATCGATGCGGGTCCTGGTCACCGGAATCACCGAGCCGAGCGGTCGCGCGGTGGCGCGCATGCTGTTGGCCGCCGGGCACGAAGTGGCCGGGCTGGACCAGCGGTGGCATCGCTGCATCGATCCGCGGGTGCAGTTCACGGCCGGAGATCCCACCGACCCCGCAACCTGTGCGAAAGCAGTCGACGGTTGTGCGAGCGTCGTGCACCTGGCCGGGCGTGGGATCGCCCAGGTCGCGGCCGCGGCGCGCAATGCAGGTGCACGCGTGGTGGTTGCGGTGATCGCCGGTGCGCGTTCGGCGCGGCAGTCCGAGGCCGAGGCCGCGCTCCAGGGTGCGGACGGCGTGTTGGTCCGCACCGCGCCGATTGCGGGCCGCCGGATCGATCACGAAACCCGCCGCGCACTCGAGCCGATCCTCGGTTCGAAAACCGAGGACGGGTTCCAGGTGCTGCACAGCGACGATCTGGACCGCTTCCTCGTACTGGCCGCCACCGCACTGCCGCCGGGGACGGACGGGCTGGAGATCGTCGACCTCGCGGCCTCCGGAGTGGTCACCAGCGCGCAAGTGCGCCGCATGCTGCGTGCAGCGGGCGTGCGGTACTCCTCCTGGGTGCCCGGTTGGTCCGGCCGTCCGCAGCTGCTGGATCCGACTGTCGCGCAGGAGAAATGGGGCTTCCGCTGCGGTTGGACGGCCCGGGAGGTGATCGCCGATCTGGTGCGCGGCATGATCGGCCGCAAGCCCGACGGCGGCGGGTTCCGGACCCGTCGCGGCGCTATTGCGTTGCCGTCGCATGTGATTCCCGCCCGTGCCGCCACCTCCGACAACCACCCGCTGGCCGATATAGCGCCCGACGGGCTCGAGGGTGAGTTCGACGATCGGGTCGACGCGCGCTACCCGGTGCACACCGCGACCAACACCTCCGAGGCGCTGCCCGGCCCGCTGACCCCGCTGACCATCGACCTGCAGGCCGGTGCGATCCGCCTCAGCAACGAGGCCATGGGCGAGATGATCGCGCTCGACGGAATCGCCTTGGAGCACTGGACGAGCCGGGTCACCACCGTCCTCGGCCACCACATCTACATCAATGCCTCGATCGGTGTGCTGGCCGCGGAGAATATGCCGGGCTGGGACGAGGAGAGCATCCGCCGCGACGCCTACGGCAATATTCCGGCCGAGATCGCCCTGCAGCCGCACGGTAAGCCGCCGATGCCGACCGGGCTCGCCAGCTCCCTGGCGACGGCGCGCGCGACCTCCCGTGTCATCGCCACCGCGCGCCGCTTCGCCAAGACGGCCGAGCTGATCAATGCCGCCTCGCATGCGGAAGCGCTGAGCGCCAGCGATATTCGCGCGCTCACCGATGAGCAGCTGCACGTGCGCGCCCTGCTCTGGCGCGACCGTCTGCACCAGGCCTGGCAGGCCGCGGCGATCGGTGTCATGATGACCGGCGCCGCCACCGCCATCCAGGCGCGCGGCAAGGATGCGGGTGAGGTCCCCATCGACCTGAACCGCCTGGAATCGGCCAAACCCATGCTCGCGGTGGAGCGGCTGGCCGAATTGTGCCGTGCCGACGCCGATCTCGCCGAGCTGGCGCGCGCCGGAGATATCGACGCGGCACGCGCGATCTCGCCCGCCTTCTCGGCGGCACTCGATGAGGAGCTGGCACGTATCGGCCACCGCGGTCCCGGCGAATGCGAGCTGATCAACCCGACATTCGGTGACCGGCCCGCACTGCTGGTGAGCGCCGCCGCCCGCGCCGCGCACATGCCAGCGCCCAAGCGCGAACCCGTGGATCCGTCGCCGAGCCGCACGGCGCGAATGGCCGCTGGCGCCACCGTCGCCAGGGAACGAGCGCGCGATGGTGTCGTCCGGATCACCCACTGCCTGCGACTCGCCGTGCGCGAGCGCGCGGATCGGCTGGTTCGCGCCGGTCGGCTGGGTGAGGTCGATGACGCCTGCTACCTGACGTTGGACGAAATCTTCTGCCTCCCGGCCGATGCGGCCGACAAGGTGGCCCGCAGGCGCGCCGAACGGCTTCGGCTGCAGGCCATCCGGATGCCGGATGTCATTGCCGGACAATGGGAACCGGTCGCCGAGGCGGCCGCGCTCACCGCTGACGAGAGCCTGACCGGCATCGGTGTCTGCGCCGGTGTGGTGGAGGGCCGGGTGAAGCTGGTGCTGTCGCTGGACGACGATATCGAGCCCGGCGACATTCTGGTGGCCGCGGTGACCGATACCGGGCACACCGCCATGTTCGCCTACGCCGCCGCCGTGATCACCGATATCGGCGGCTCCGCTTCCCATGCCGCGATCGTGGCTCGCGAGTTCGGCATTCCCTGTGTCGTCGACACCAAGACCGCCACCACCCGCCTCGCCGACGGTCAGCGTGTGCGCGTGGACGGTGCGGCCGGGACGGTCACCCTGCTCGCCGACTGAGTCCGGCTCGAAGCTTGGGCCGCGGACCACTTGCGGCCCATGATGAAAGGAACACCCCTCGTGAAGAATTCGCGCGCTTTCCGCGGCGCTGTCGCGGCCGCGGCCGCAGTGCTCGTCGGCGTTCTCCCGGCGCTGGCCGGTCCGGCATCGGCGGGTCCGGCGCTATCGGGTCCGGCCGCACCGGTACTGCTTTCCCCGGGCCGAGCCGATCGGCCGATGGGTCTGGCGCATGCGCCGAATGCCCGCGATATCGGCGGCTATCCGGCCAAGGGCGGGGGCAAGCTCGCGACCGGCGTGGTCTACCGCTCCGACGCGCTGGCCAAACTCGATGCGAGCGATCAGCAGAAGCTGGTGTCGTTCAATATCACTCAGGTCATCGACTTCCGCAGCCCGACCGAAACCGGTCGTGATCCGGATAAGCTCCCGGCCTCCATCCGCCGCACCGAGCAGCCGGTCTACGATCCCGCCAATGACTTCTACCTCATGGTGGCGCGACTGATCCAGGCCGGACCGGCCGCGCAGCAGGAGGCGCTCGGCGGCGGCAAGGCCGCCCAGATCATGCGCGATTACTACGGCTGGTTCGTCTCGAATCCGTCCGCGCGCGCCCAATTCGCGCAGGCGTTCAAGGATATTGCGTCGGCGCAGGGTGCGGTGCTCTACCACTGCACGGCGGGCAAGGACCGCACCGGCTGGATGACCGCGATCCTGATGAGCGCGCTGGAGGTGCCGAAGGGGCAGATCTACAACGACTTCTTGGATTCCAATGACAATCTGGCGGCCGGGAACAAGGCATTGCTCGATGGGCTCGTCGCCCAGGGCTTGGTGACCGATCGCGCACTGTGGGAACCCATTCTCGGTGTGCAGCGCGACTTCCTGGACGCGGCCTTCGATCAGGTCCAGACGTCGTACGGGTCGTTCGACCGATTCCTCAGTGACGGTCTCGGGGTCGACGCCGCGACGCTCGACGCGCTGCGGGCAAAGTTGCTAACCTCGCACTGAGCCACCGATACCGTTGCCGGACACCGTGATCCAGCACGTGCCGGTGTCGCCTCGGCGGCGACACCGGCACGTCGCGGACTATCCGGACTCGGTGAATCGCGCGGCCGCGTCGCCGCGCACCCTCCCCGCGGGCAGCGTACGCCCGCACAACACCAGCAGCAGATCCTGCGCCGAGCCCGCGAGCACCGACCCCGAGCCATAACAGAAGTCGAGATCATCGGCCCGCAATTCGATCCCGTCCAGATCGACGCCGAAAAAGTTGACGCTCCTCGGCGACAGTGCACCGAGCACCAAACGCATCCGATCCGCCGGGACCACCCGGTCCAGCCCCAATGCCACGGTGATATCCAAGCCGTGAATGACGTCATGGCTCAGCGCACCCGCGAATCCGCCGCCCGGCGGCTTCCATGGATGAGTCACGTTGTCCCGCACCGCGGCTACCAGTTCCTCGGCCGTCAGCGCCGCCGCATCCGCCCGCGCCGTCCTATCCGCCATCTTGTTGAAATTTCCACGCGCCTTGAGCATTTCGAGCGCGAACCGCGGCGTGGACAGGCGAAACGGCATGGTGGTGTGCGCGACGACCTCCCGCACCCGCCACCCCGCGCACAATGTCGGCTCATCCCACTGCTCGGCATCCAGCCAACCGAGCAGATCCGCCAACTCACTCCGCTCGGCCTCGATCGCCGCACGTACCTCAGTCTCCGTCATCAAGCCTCCTTCAACCGTCCGACATACAGTCCTTCCCATGACCTGAGACGAATCTCCACCCCGAAACTCATCGGTGGCGAAGTGGACCGCTACGACGGACCACTATGGACTGTCAAGTACGACAAAGAGATGGCCCGTGACCAGTGAGGATGACAACCTCGACCAACTGCGTGCGATCGAAAATCCATTCGAATCATAGGGACGTCGAGGGATTTTGTTGGGATTTAGTCGGATGCCAACTTCGGCTGCCTCGGCGCGTCGACGACGCGACACTCCGACGATATATGCTGGATAGCAACTTTCTAGCTATCACGCGAGTGATGAGCGGGGCGCAGCCCGGCAGGGAAGGGCAAGGTTGCAAATCGTAAGGAATACGCGACATGGGTTTGAAGTGAGAACAAACTGCTCGGTTCGCGAATCCCTGGGTTCGCGCAAATGGTGCACGGGGACTGACTGGTCGTTCTACGATCGTTCCGATCGGGACAGTTATCCGTGTATCGCAGTGGAGGTGCCTTGACAATCGAGCGAGTTCACCCCGACCACATTCGAATCGCATTGGAGCGTGCCGAAGGAAAACCGTTTGAGCAATTCGCCAATGCTTTTTACTCGTCCATCGTGGGATCCAAGTTCGTGCCACTCGGCGGGATTAAGGATGGCGGCGCAGATGCCCGAGATGGGCAGATATTTGGAGACGCAGACGATCCAGGATCCTTTTACCAGGCTAGCGTTACAGAAGATCCGGAAGGGAAAATACGACGCACAGTAGCGCGAATAAAAGAGTTCGGGCGGCGACCGACTGTGCTTATTTACCTTACATCGCAGACGGTTAGATATTCCGACCGAATTGAACGATCGCTAACAAAAGAACTGAACGTCACGATCGCCATCCGAGATGGCGGATATATTGCGCTGCATATAAACGACGATAGTGCAATGAAATCCGCATATTATGATTATTTGCGACATTACACCGATCATCTTCGGCAGATCGGCGTTTCTAGTTTAGTTGGACCATCTAAACATGTTAAGACACCCGCCGTTTATGTATTTCTGGCCAACGAAGTCCAACGCCGAGGCGGCGATCAGACTCTCGTCAATTCAGTAACCGATGCGTTGGCGTTGTGGGCGCTAGAAGGAACGGATCCTGACAAAGGTATTCTGCGGACCGCAGACGAAGTGCTCACGCGGATATCGAAGGACCTTCCGTCAGTTAAAGAGCTGGTCGGTCCACGCCTTGAAGCTCGACTTCAGGCAATGGGTAAGAAGGATTATCCTGGCGGTCGCGCCGTTAAATGGCATCGACAAGAAGGCGGCTACTGTCTACCGTATGAAGTCCGTCAGCGGATCGAAGAAGAGAATACCGCTGACGAAGTATTGCGAATGCGGATTCTTGAACAGCTGGAAGACCGGATCAAAGACAATCCAACGCCCGGAATGGGTTCGGTTAGAATCCGCCAAGCCGCGGAAACAGCCATGCGCGCACTCCAGCTTGCATTCGAACGTCAAGGTCTTGAGTTTGCCGTGTATATCCGCGATGGCGAAGGCGAATATTCTACGATCACCGAAGCCCTTAAGGAAGCCCTGATCGAACGCGGACACAATGGCGCATTAGGGCAGTCGATAGGAGATGCAGCGTTTATAGCACTGAGAGGTGTGCTATACGATTCAACGGCAGATGAACGCCGATATCTACAAACGCTGTCTAGAACATATGCACTGCTCTTTACCCTAAATACCGAACCAAGACTGCTTCAGTTCTTCCAAGACATGTCTTCTGATTTCAGGCTATATGTCGGCGCGGACCAGATCGTCCGAGCGCTTAGCGAGCATTTTGTCCCGGAGCCGGATCAAATGACACGTAATACTCTATTGATAGCCGCACGAGCAGGTGCCAAGTTGATACTCACGGAGCCAGTCCTCGGCGAGGTAGTCAACCATCTAAGGACTGCAGATCACGAATATTTCAATCACATCGAGCCAATAGAGGACCGGCTGAATTATGATATCGCCCGGGAAGCCCCTCAGATTATGCTTCGCGCATACTTGTACGCTAGGATAAATCCCGATCTGGGGCGTCAGCGACCAACCAGCTGGCCGGGGTTTGTGCAAAGGTTCTGCACACACTCCACGCTGCACAGAACCGATGCGTTCGATGACCTTCGCCAGTACCTACAGTCACTATTTGGGTTTCAATATGAGTCTACGTCTGATCTTGAGGGTCTTGTAGATCTTGAGCAGGTTAGTCGTATAGCCGACGATCTTGCAACTATCCGGAAGGGCAGACCAGAACTTGCTCGAAACGACGCATTGCTCGCTTTAGCTGTTTACGGGAAGCGGCATAGACGCGGCGAGACATCGCGAGTAACCGAGTTCGGATGGGGTACCTGGTGGTTGACTGGCGAAACGAGGATTCTTAGGCTGACGACGAAGATTGTTCAGGAGAATCGAGCTCGCTACATTATGCGGCCCGAATTTCTGCTGAACTTCCTAGGTATGGCGCCGAGTGCAGAGAAAGCAAGACGCGCGTTCGCATCAGTATTCCCATCTATGCTCGGTATTCAACTTGCCCGTAGGATGCCATCCGATACATTCAATCAGATTATCGACAAGGCTGTTGAGGCGGAGGGGCTCGATGACTCTCGTCGAACTGTGGAGATTGCAAAATTGACCAATAGACTTAAGAGCGACGTATCCCGTCAGTATCTTGTGACGCAAGATGACATTGCGGTTGTCGATCTCGTTGCTCAGAAGCGAGACGAGTCAGCCATTGAATAGACCGTGAGCTAAATAGACGCATAACGTCCGGCGTCGCTAGGAGATCAGTGGCAAGTCATCCCGTTGAGGGATGGCGCGGCAGTACTTCGAACATGGGCTGCGCCGGTGGTGATGGCTGGGCTGATTCGGTCCCCATCCTGGTCTCTGCGCCGGGGCGTCTGCCCGGGAGCGGAGCGGGAGGGCGGGCGCACCGGGCGGCGCGCGCATGCGCGCCGCTCTTGATTCTGTAGAGGGAAATTCGGCAGGTTCTCTTACTTGGGTCTTACTTGGGTTTCCGGTTTCTTTCTTCTGTTTCTTTCTCTTCCGGGGCCTCCCAACTCTTCTCACTCTTCTACATGGAGTCATCAAGCCTGCGGCACAACAGATTTCGCGGGAATGATCGGATTCCCTGCACAGCACGCGACGCGACCTGGCAGGCCCTCACCTGTGGGGCAGGGTTCCAGGATTGGGGAAACCGATTCCGGCACGGTGAAGGACTGCCACATGCAAGAACCCCCGGTGTCCGAGAGGCTGATGGTTTGACATCCGGGGGTTCTGCCGTCCCGCATTCGCGGCGACGCGCGTGCGCGGGAAGATCCTCTTCAGGTTTGTGATCAGTGGACGGCGGCCATGACCAGATCGCGGTAGGGCAGGCCGACGACGGGGTGATCGGCTATGCCGAGTTTGGTTTCGACCTCTTCGAGGTGGATGGTTGCTGCGTCGGTGTCTGCTGCGGTGACCTCGGTTTCGACGAAGATTCCGGCGTGGGTGACGGCGTCGATAGCGACGACGATGTCGTCGTGTTCGGGGTGCTGGTAGATGGTGCGAGCCTTCTTGACTCGAACGAGTTCGATCATGCCGATTGCGGCGAGCAGTTGGTTGGCCGCTGAGGCTTGGTCGGGACCACTGAGAGATACGTTGGTTTCGCGTTTGGCGATCACGTCGGCGTCGCTGTGAGTGCTGGCATTCGACGGCGGCTTGTAAGTGATTTCGGCGAACCCGTCTCGATGTCGAATGCGAAGGCACTCAACGGTTTTCATGTAGTCAACATCGGGACGGCTGTAGTAGGTGTCGACCTCTGTGAGGTGTCCGGCTTCGCGGTAGCCGAGTTCGGTGAGCCGTTGCAGGAGGGTACTGGGCTCGGGGAGTTCGCGTTTACGCTCGACCTCGATCAAGTGCATGGGTTGGATCATCCTCTCGTGTGGATGGCGGTGTGGACGCGGGCGAGGCTGGGTTTGGAGCAATGTTGGCGGATCGTTCCGAGTGCCTGCCGTAGCGCCTCGGAGTCGGTGACGGGGATGTTCTGGAACAACACCATCTGCTTGGCGTCGCTGAGTGGGTTGGCGAGGTTCTTGCCCAGGAACCGGTTGTAGTAGTGGCGTTCTCGCACGAAGACATCTGTCGGATGCACGGGCATAAGGACCGACGGCATCCCCGTGTCGGTCTCGGCGGAGTGGACGGCGAAGGCTGTCAGCAGCTCATCGACGGTGAGGTAGGCGTAGGTCTCCCGGCCTTCGCGTTCGAGCCAGGTTCCCCAGATCTGGCCGCACTCGTTGTTGCCGCGTTCGACGGCTGTGAGAAACAGGTTTAATGCGACATCGGTGACCGCGTCGAAAATGTCGCCGTCGATCACGTGGTGGTCGCCGTAGGATTCGCTGACCGCGTGAATGCTGGCACGATCGTTGGTCGACATCCACGTGCTATCGGTGAAGGTGAAGTGCACGCGCTTGTGACCGGTGCGGAAATCGATCCAGTCCCCCGAGAGCTGACCGTCGAGTACCGGCGTGAATCCCAAGATGCCCGAACGCCATACATGATCGCGCAGCGTGATGTAGTGGCGTTGCGTCTCGCGGAACAGTCCGATCGGGGCGTGGACGACGGCGCAGACGCGGGGGTCGAGTTCCGGGGCGGCGACGATGCGGGAGTTCTGGCGGACGATGATCTCGTCGTCGTGGTGATGATAGGGGTGGGTGCCATGGTGCAGGTAGTGCGGCAGGAACAAGCGCAGGAACTGCAACCACGACGGTGCGCTGTAGGACTGGACCGCGGGCTCATGCAGCGAAGGTGCGTTGACGGCGTACACGTCGCGGTAGACAAAGAACCCGTAGTGTTTCAGCACGGTTGGGAAGGTCCGGATCATCGTGTGCAGGCCGCTGTAGGCACCGCCGTAGGAGTAGACCTCGTGCAGCAGCGCTGACGCGCTGATGACATCGACTGGCTTGCTGACCAGCGTCGCGATGTCCTGTGCCCAGCCGCGTACCAGCACGCACGTGCCGACCGTATTGAAGCGGTCGATGGCCTGGGTGAGCGAGCGGGACGTTATGCCCGGTGCCTCGATGAGGGTGAGGCGAACATTGCGGGTCTCGGATTCGAGTTGGGATGCCAGGAACGCGACGGCCGCGCCGCCACCGGGGCCGATCTCGACGACGTGCGGGGCGGCATCGGCAACCCGAGCAAGGGCACGGTGAACGAGTAGACCTTTCTCGTGGCCGTGGTCATTGGCGGCCACGTCGAGATAGGTAGAGTCCGATTTCTGTTGTTGGGCAAAAGAATTCGATGTACCAATCATCGCGCACCGGTGGGTTCTGGTCTGGGAGTGTGGCCGGTCGACACGAGAGCGGCCAGGGCATGAGAGCGAGGCGTTCGTGGGGCGATCGGGTAGTTCGGCAGTGCCATCGCTCGTGGCTACGAATGCGCTTCCGGCTACGAACCTCATTGGGGCTCCCGCGAGGTGTCCGGCTTCATTCGCCCGGCATCGATCAGCACTTGTCGAGCTGCTGCCTTGCGCGGGCACTGATCGGGGCGGCACTGCCTGTGTCGCTGCATGGCCTGGTGCGCTTCGGGAACGCTCAACGAGTAGTCGGGAGCCTCGTGCGGCCACCCGGTAGGCCACAGCCTGGCATCGGGCTGCTCGGCTGTTATCCGCTCGCGTCGGCGTTCGGCACGCCACTCAGCCTGTACACGATCGATGATCGCTTGCGGTGACACTTCGTCCGCGTCGGCTTCTCGCCACCAGTTGAACCCCATCGTTATCCCCTGCCGTGGTCGAACACATCAATCCCGACTTCCCGGACCTCGTGGATAAGTCCAGCGTCGGTGAGGGATTCGATAACGTCGCCGATGTGCTCGCCACGGGCGGCCATCATCTGAGTCCAGGTGAACCGATGGCCCGTCGTACCGTCTGGATAGACCGGCGTCCAGGTGGCGTCGTCGTAGCGCAACCATTGACACGGATGCTCTTCCGACTGCTGGTCGGCATCCGGCATGGCCTCCAATGCGGAAGCCAGCCGGGCCAACTCCTCGACTGTGACGTCCGCTTCGCCCCGTAGGGCTTTGCCCCTTCGCCTTGGCTGTTCAGTTGTAATCTCGCTTTTTAGCCCTGTTGCAACGCTTTCCAGCCCTCGGCGAACCTCGGAAAGGCCCATATGGAGCGGCGTCGCGTTCGCAGCGCATTTCTCGTCGTCCCGAGTCATTAGCGTTGCCTCCCTGCGATTTTCGGATCGCGCCCGACGCCGGGGGCTTGCGCCACCCACCAGCGGCACTGCCGGTCGATGTGCCGAGACAGGATTCGGCATCGGCCCGGCATCGGACGCAGGTTCAGTCTGTGACCCAGCGCACGGAGGTCGGTATATGTTTGGTGCGGACAGAAAATCTGTCCACATCCGAGGCTGTAGCGGAACCGGTCCGAAACGACCAGGTCACAGAGGATGAAGCAATGGCCCAACAACCGCGTGAGCTGGCTGCTCTGGAGTCGGCACAGCAGTTCTTCGGCGCGGAACTGCGGCACTGGCGGCTGTTACGGAAGTTGTCGCTGAATCAGCTCGGCGCTATCAGTCACGACAGTGGTTCGCTCATCGGGAAAGTGGAGAAGGCTCAACGGCGTCCGGGACGAGATTTCGCAGAGCGAATGGACGAAGCGCTGGAGACCGGTGGCGTTCTCGAACGCATGTGGGTAAACATGAATTCGCCAGCGCTACAAGATGATTCCACCGTTCCTCTGGTCGCGGACGAGCCTAACGCGCCGTGGGTCGGATGCGAAGTGTTCGATCCCGTGCGCGAATGGTTGGACGAGACGGTTCCGGTCTTCGCCACAGGCGAGAACCATCGGCGTGTTGGCACCGCCGATATCGAGGTCATGTGGTCGATGTGCGACGTGTTCTCTAATGCAGACCACCATCTCGGCGGCGGCTACGCGCGGGCAACTCTGGCGCGGTTTCTTGATGACGTAGTCGCCCCTGCGCTGCGTGGCTCTTGCGACAGTCGCACCGCGCCGGAGCTGTTTGCAGTCGCTGCGCGACTGTGCGACCTGAGCGGCTTCATGTGCTTCGATTCAGCTCGGCAAGGATTGGGACAGAAGTACTTTCGGCAGGCCCTGCGGCTCGCGAAGGCAAGCGGCAATGCCGCGTTGGGGGCGCATATCCTCACGGACATGTCGATGCAAGCGCACTACCTGAACCGCAAGAAGGAGGCGCTGTGGTTCGGCACCGCTGCCGTACGCGCGGCTGAGCAGTCGGGTTCACCGAGCAGCAGCGCGAGGTGCAATGCACTGCTGGCGCGTGCGCACGCGCTGAACGGAGATGCGACCGCTGGCACACAAGCGATGCTGGAGGCGGAGCGGCGGTTGAACCGTGCGCGACCGGATGACGAGCCGGACTGGATTCGGTTCTTCACCGAGCGGCAATTGTCGGCAGAGTTCATGTATGTCGCGCACGATGGGCGGCGTGGTGTCGATGTTCAACAACGCGGGCCGCTAGTTCTGGCGGACTCCGTTGGCATGGAGCGGCGGCAGGTGTTGGTAGCGGCGACGCTAGCGGCGTCCTACGTGCCCGAACCCTGCGAGGCCGCAGCGGGCCACGGTGTCGAGATCGAGCAAGCCTGTCAGGTGCTCCAGGACACGATGCAGGCCGCTCGGGGATTGACCAGCGCGCGCGGAATTGAGTCGATCAACCTCGTTCGTCGTCGCCTGGCACCGTATGGTGACCTACCCGTCGTTCAACACATCGAGAACGAATTTCAAACAACGCTCGCACTGGTCGGGTAGGGCTGGCATGTCATCAGAAGAGTTCGCGGCACTATGCCACGCATGCGAAGTCTGCGGGCTCGATCCCACTGGCGCGGAACTCATTCACCATTCGAGCAACGCTGTTTACGTCCTGCCGCGTCACGCAGCCGTTGGACGGGTGAGTACTAACGAGGCGGACCCGGACAGGCCGAGACGGACGTACACGGTTACTCAGTGGCTGACCACACGGCACAAATTCGGTGCTACAGCTCCCTTGCCTGGCGTGGAACCGGTGCGGGTCAACGGGTACACGGTCGGCTTCTGGCAGTACTACCCGCAACTGTCCGACATCCCCGGGCCAAACTCGAAAGAGCTGGGATACCTGCTGCGTTCGCTGCATGACCTACCTCCGCCGGAGATTGAACTCCAGCGATGGACGCCCCTTGAGTCTCTGCACGGGGCGCTGCTCGCGGACAGCACGGCTGGCGCAATAGGCGGCGAAGAACGGTCATGGTTGCTACGGCGCATCGACGAGATTCGCAAGGAACTGAGCGAACTCGACTGGCCGTTGGGAGTCGGGCTTATCCATGGCGATGCCTGGGCGGGAAATCTGCTGTGGGACAGCAGAACAAATCCAGTGCGACCGCTACTCGGAGACTGGGACTGGGTCAGCATCGGGCCGCGAGAAGTTGACCTGATACCGACATGGCACGCCGCGGTGCGCTACGGCCGCGACGAGGAGTGGGTTCGGAACTTCATCGAGGAGTATGGCTACGACTTGTCGCAGTGGTCCGGATACCAAGTGCTCCTGGACATGCGGGATCTTGTACAGGTAACCGGCCCGCTTCGACGAGCGACGGCGTCGGTAGAGCACGCCGATCGGTTACGGCAACGAATCGATGATATCCGCGCAGGCAACCGGACAACCTCATGGAGCCAATACGTTCCGCACGGACATTAAGGCATTTGTGAATTGCGATTGCCCGAGTCCAAGTTCATGCGCCTCGGTCACCATGGGTTCGGTTCGGGCCGCCGCGATGACAGGTGTTGCCGGGCTAGGGTTCGACGGTGATGGACAGCGATGCCGTGGGAGTGTGGCCGATCGCGGTGTGGGTGGCGGGGTCGGTGATTGTCACGTCGATGGAGGAGTTGCCGCTGCCGATGGACACTGCCTGGTTGGTGTCGAGTTGCACTTCCAGTTGGTAGGTGATGGTCTGTCCGGGCGCGAGGGCGAACGGTGCGACGAGGGTTCGGGTGAGGAAGTCGGTGCCGCCTCCTTCGGCGATGTAGGGCACCGTCTGCCAGGTGTTGGTGCCAGGGTCGAGCATGTGCATCGACCCGGCGGGCATCATCTTGACGGGGGTCGGATTACACGAACAGTGCCCCAACGACACCACCAAGCCCACCTCGGGATTGTCGGTAGTTGTGGTGTTGGCCAGTGAGACCGTGAAGCGCATCGGCGTTGCGCCTGGCCGGATGGTGGTCGGGTCCTGCGGTGAAATGGTGACGTCGATGCCATTGGCTATGCCTTGTTCGGCGGACGCAGGCAAGGCGGTGATGACCGAGAAACCGACCGCCGCAGCGGCAATCGCGGACCCTGCCAGTATTCTGGGCGTCTTTTCCTTGCGCATCGACACTCCTGATGATCGTTCGTAGTCGGTCGGATCTGACGTGGAATGCACTTCGCAGACCATGTCAGCTTGTATCTTGTGCCGCCGCCGTTTCCGGCTATCCCGGCAACCGGCAGCAAACCGGAAGGATGACACCCGACCGGGCGACATCCTTCGCGCAATCATGGTGCACGCGCTTGGTCGATATCGATCCCGTGGGCCATCTGACCGGGGCACACGGCCCATAAGGCCGACTGGGCCTGCCGAGACCGAGACTGCCGCCGCGAATCGTTCGTGTTCCACACGAGCTCGAGTTGATCACGCAGTGGCCGCGTCGTACCTCGGCGACACACCGAAATCGCCAGCACCCCACCACATCCAGCTTGCCAGATCACGTCCGCGCGCGCCGAGGAAGGGGCGGCCGCTGAAACGTTGTCAGAGGATGATCTCCCGGCCAACGATGTTCGGGCGTGCACGATGCGCGGTCAGGCTGATCGTCGAGAAGCGCATCCACGTCAAAGCCCCCTCCGGTCCGTCCTGCGCGCGCTGACGATGTCGATCACCCCGACCACTACGAGCACGGCCCCGAGTGGCCCACCCCGGAACCAGAAGAATTCGGTGTCCCGCGCGAAAAGCCACAATGCTGCCCCGCCGACAACGAGCAGTACCCCGAAGATGGTCGCGAGTCGTATCTGCATGCTGTAATCCTGCCGCCACACCGGGTGCCATTCGTCGGCCGAAAGGCGGTGTGTACGTCATCATTTCGGAGGACACGTCGGGTGACCCGTTTGTGACGCGATGGAGTGATCCAGTCTCCACCACCGACCCGCAGGCGAATAGGTCAGCTCCCTCGGGCAGCCAGGAAGGTGCCCGCGTGGATGGTCGTGCCGAAACCGGGTGCGAATTCGCCGTATTCGTAGAGCAGATGACCGCCGACGATGGTGGCGGCGACGGCGCGGTCATTGCGGTTGACCATGCGGTTCAAGCCGACGATACCGGGGACGGCAGCTTCGGCGTAGCTGCTGCTGGAGCCGTCGAAACCGGTGGGGTCGATGATCGCGATATCGGCGCGGGCGCCTTCGGTGAGGCGGCCGGTGTCGAGGCCGTACCAGTCGGCGAGTTCGCCGGTCAGGCGGTGCACGGCGGTTTCGACCGGCATGAATCCGCGCTGATGTACGCGCTCGAGCATGCGCAGGCCGAAGTTGTAGAAGGCCATATTGCGCAGGTGGGCGCCGGAATCGGCGAAGCCGACCTGCACGAAGGGGGACAGTTGCAGTCGGTCCATCACCTCGTCGCGGTCGTTGGCGATGACCGTGCGCCAACGCAATCGCGCGCCGTGCTCGACGGTGAGGTCGAGCAGGGCGTCGGCTGGATGGATGCCGCGCTCGTCGGCCACCTCGCCGAAGGATTTACCGATGACCTCGGGATCCGGACAGGAGACGATCTGGGCGTCGTAGAGGTCGCGATGCCATACCCGGGGGCCGTATTTCTTGCTGAGATCCTTGCGGAACTGTCGGCGGTAGGACTCGTCGGCGAGCAGTTCCCCGCGCTTCATCACATCGCGGATATTGAGTGCCGCGACCCCGGAGCCGAATTCCTCGAACACCACGAGATCGACACCATCGGCATACACCTCGAACGGCACCGGTAGATGCTGCCACCGGAACTGTGCTCCGCCAACGGTATTCGCGATCCAGGCGACGGTGGTCGCGGCGCGCGCGGTAGTGCGATCGGCCTTGACATCCATCCCCGCGATCAGCGTGGTCTTGAGCGGCTTACGGAACGGTCGGCCCGCACTCTCGGCGAGATAGCGCGCTATCTCGACACGGGCCGTCAGGTTCGGCGTGCTCTGATGGATCCGATCACGTTGCCGCAGAATGTCGTTCAGCGCTCGATATTCGTGCCAGGTGGCATAGGTCGATGGCAGCTGTCTGGTCGGGAAGCGCACGCCCGCCAATTTGGAGAACGAACTGCGGATGGTGGACAGCCCGAGGAATCCGGCGTCGAGTGCCTCGGACAGCATCTCGCGCAGACGATTCAGTTCCACCTCGGTCGGCCGCGCCGTAGCGTCCACGGCCCGAGCCAGCCCCATGACCGCGACCCGCATATCCGAATGTCCCAGCAGCGCGGCCACATTCGCCCCGAGCGGGCGTGCGGCGAGTGCGCGGGCGTAGGCGCCCGGACCGTCCCAGTCCTTGTGCTCTTTGACCGCGGAATGTACTGCCTCCCAAGGCAATGCCTCCACCCGGGCGAACATATCGGCGCAGTCCTCGGCCTCGGAGTACACCGTCGAGAGCGAACAATTGCCGAGCACCACGGAGGTGACTCCGTGCCGTACCGATTCGCCCAAACCCGGATTGCCGAGCACTTCGGCGTCGTAGTGGGTGTGCACATCCAGCATGCCGGGCATCACCCACTTGCCCGCCGCGGCAATCGTGCGTTCCCCGTCGGGCAGCGTCGAGGTGCTGATCACCGTGACCTTGCCGCCGGTGATCCCGACATCGGCGACGCGCGGCGCGGATCCGAGGCCGTCGAATACCGATCCGCCGCGAATCACCACGTCGCACCGAGTCATCTCAGCACCTCACGTCCACTCGGTATCCGGTACTACCGGTATCTCCTTCATGGTCGCACGGGCCGCGGGGCTCTCGCGAAAGAAATATCAGGCGACCTTGAGTCCGGTATAGGTGGCGGCGAGCAGTCCGCCGATAACGCCGAGTCCGACCAGCGGGCCGAGCGTGGCGACGGCGAGGCAGCCCAGGCCGATCAGCGCTCCACCCGCCAGCCAGGTCGCAATGGGTGCGGACCGGGACATCAGCTCGAAGAATTCGGTGGGCTGGGTGTGCTCGGGTTCGCAGGGCGGTTCGCCGTCGTGGACGAAACCGACGACACCGGGCAGCCGCTTGTCCTCCAGGGCCGCACCGTGACCGCCCTTGATGTAGCGCACCTGCAGCGTGCCGGGCGGAACGGAGTCGAATCCGGTGAATCCGCCGACCCCGACATCGCGCATACCGAGCCCACGCAGGGCGCTGCACAGCCAGGCGACCGGTTTATCGGCGCTCGCGCACACATTGACCAGCGTGCGGATCTGTCCGCTGTCGGCGCATTTCACCCAGTCGAATTCGCGGGGCAGCACACTGCCCGCCAGGAAGACATTGTGGAATTCCAGCGCCGGAATCTGCTTCAGCGATTGTCCGAACAGGTAGGTGCCGTTGCTGTGACCGACGAAGTGGAACGGAACGCCGGGATGCCGGGCCAGATGGTAGCTGTACTGATCGGCGAACCAGCGCAGATTGCGGCGCCGGGTGAACGGCAACGCGAAGTCGTAGGCCGACAGCCGCCCGTACGACGGCGTCACCACGAGCACATCCTTCTCGAATTCGTGCAGTTCGGTCTCGAGTTGGGTCGGCCAGGCGCCATTGCCGGACCGAATTCCGTGCAGTGCGAACACAACCGACTTGATGGTCGCCTCGTGCTCGGGCAGTGGGCTCGGATCGGTCGCGGCGACATCCTCGGTAATGGCCCAGCGCAGAATGTCGTAGCGCTGTCCGGTGTAGTCCTCGCGGACCTTGCGTCCGGTGCACGCGATATCGCCGTGCGTCGAGTTGGGCATCAGCTTCTGCGCGCCGGTGGGCAGCGATTCCAGATCGCGGCTGTCCTCGCGGTCCACCGCCCAATCGTTCCTTGCGAGCACCTGCACGACGGTCGGCGCCTTCTTGCCGAGATCGGCTATTTCGCGCAGCCATTGGATGCGCAGGTTGGTGATGAACGGGGTGCCGCAGAGCAGGTCGAGCACGGTGAACGTCCGCAGCAGCGGGACCAGCAGCTTCGCCGCCACCCGGCACGGCCACGGCGCGCGGTCGAGATCTACGCCGCGGTTCGGCGCGGCCAGCAGCACGATGCGGGTGACCGCATCGGCCCAGGCCAACTGCGGACCGTCGAGACCGCGCAGTGCCTGCAGGAAGGCGTAGCGGAGCATGACGCCGCCGATGCTGTGTCCGATGAGGACGATCTCCGCGGTCTGGCGCGGTCCGGTCCAGTACGCGTCGATGCGATCGGCGAGATCGCGGCAGCGCGCGGTCAGACTGCCCCGGCTCAGCCGGGTGACCGGCTGCGGGAATTGCCAATATATGGCTTCGTCGGGCCCGTATCCCGGCTCGTGCTTCAGCTTGCTGAACAGGTCCTTTGCCGCGTGCGGCGGTTCGGAAAGACCGGCGACGTAGACGATGAGCCGACGGCGCGGTGGGTGCTCGGATTCCATGATGATCCCCCGGGTGCGGTGCCGCCGATCCTCACTCGACGGCAGGCGTAGTGCTTGTACTACAACATCGTGAATTCGGCCACCGGCGTTTCGCGCGATCGTGCGTCTGCGCTGCTGGGCGGAGTTCTCATCGAGCGTAGACGGCCCGTTGTACGCGTAGGTACTCGGCGCGGATCCGCCGACCGATCGCCCCGCCGTCGCCAGGTGCGCGAACCTCGGCGGCGGTGCGTGCGCTCCATTGCGGCGGCCGCGCCGTGCCACCGAGTGCCCAGGCCGCCTGCCGGGCGGCACCGAGCGCGACGTACTCGTTCGGCTCGGGCACGACCACCGTGACCCCGATGATCTGGGCGGCGAGTTCGGCGACCAGACGGGAGCGGGCCGCGCCGCCGATGAGCACGACGCGGTGGATCGGTATTCCGATGGTGCGCAGGCGGTCGAGCGCGTCGGCCATATTGCAGAGCATGCCCTCGAACGCCGCGCGGGCAATATGACCGGGGCGCAGGGTTTCCGGTCGTAGACCGTGCAGACTGCCGGTGGCGTGCGGCAGATTCGGGGTGCGTTCCCCGGACAGGTAGGGCAGGAGTACGACCCCTTCCGCACCCGGCGGTGCCTGGCGGGCAAGGGTTTCCAACTCGGCCAGGCCGACGCCGAGTAGGGCGGCGGTGGAGTCCAGTATCCGGGCGGCATTGAGCGTGCAGACCAGCGGCAGGAACGCGCCGGTCGCGTCGGCGAATCCCGCGATCGCTCCGGCGGCGTCGGCGCTGGGCGCGGCGGCCCGGGTGTAGACCGTGCCGCTGGTGCCCAGTGACATCACGACGTCGCCGTCCTCGATACCCAAACCGAGTGCGGCTCCGGCATTGTCACCGGTGCCCGCCGCGACCAGCGCGCCAGCGGGGGTGCGGCCGACCGCTTCGGCCGGTCCGGCGACGCGGGGGAGTTCCGGTGTGCGCCCACGGAAGGCCAGCGCCACCAGGTCTTTGCGATAGGTCCCGGTCGCGGGCGACCAGTAGCCGGTGCCCGAAGCCTCGCCGCGGTCGGTGGTCGGTTCGACCGTACGATCGGACGGCCCATCCCGCAGCCGCCAGGTCAGGTAGTCGTGCGGCAGCAGCACCCGGTGTGTCCGGTCGGCGTGTGCGGGTTCGTGATCGGCCAGCCAACGCAGTTTGGCGACGATGAACGCGGCCAGCGGCACACTGCCGACGGCATCGGCCCACACCTGCGGCCCGCCGAGTTCGGCGATCAACTCCTCGGCCGCGTCCGCGGAGCGAATATCGTTCCACAGCAACGCATCCCGCACCGGCCGACCGTCGGCGTCGAGTGCAACGAGCCCCTGTTGCTGACCGGCCACCGCCACCGCATCGGCGCGATCGAGCAATCCGTCGCCCGCCGCACACAGTGCCTGCCACCAGGATTCCGCGCAAACCTCGGTGCCATCCGGGTGCGGGGCGGATGCCTGCGCCAAGATCTCGCCGGTATCGGCATCACAGCGGATCACCTTGCACGATTGGGTGGAGCTGTCGACTCCGACGACGGTGGCCATCAGGCGGACACCCCGCGGGACTCCCGACCCGGTCGAATCTGGATCTTGCGACCGGTGCCGTCACGGAAAGTCTGTAGCGCATCGGCGAATTCGGGCAATCCGAAGCCATGGGTGATCATGGTGTCGGCATCGATCACACCCTTGCCCATGAGTTCGACCGCGCGCCCGAAACTGTGCAGCACCGCCATCGAACCCACGATGGTGATCTCGTCGTTGTAGATCCGAAACGGCGAAATCGATGCGGTCGCCGCACCCGGCGCGACCCCGAACTGCTGGAACACCCCGCCCCTGCGCACCCGGCCGAGCCCATCCTCGATGGCGGCGATCGCGCCGGTGCAGTCGATGACCACCTCCCAGCCCCGCGGGCGGTCGAATTCGTCGGCGGTGGTCGCGGTGGCATCCGCGCCGAGTTCGCGCGCCACCTCGAGTCGCGCGGTATTGATATCGACGACCGAAACCGACGCGGCCCCGGCGACCCGTGCGAGCTGCAGCATCAGCAATCCCATGGTGCCCGCGCCGTAGAGCAGGTAGTGCGAGCCGAGGGCGCGCGGCAGCACGTCGAACGCGTGCACCGCACACGACAACGGCTCGACGAGCGCGCCGTGCGTGGTCGATACGGTCTCGGGTAGCCGATGGCAGTTGGCGGCGGGCACCGCGACGTACTCGGCCATCGCGCCGTCGACGGTATCGCCGATCGCACCCCACCGCTCGCACAGATTGCCGCGCCCGATCGCGCAGTAATGACACGCGCCGCAGAACAAGGACGGATCGACCGCGACGGTATCGCCGATCCGAAGGTCGGCGCCGGAACCCAGCGCCACCACCGAACCGGCGAACTCGTGACCCGGCACGATCGGATAGGGCGTCGGCGGGAACTCGCCGCCGACAATGTGCACATCGGTACCGCAGATCCCGACCGCGTCCACCCGCACCACGACCTGGCCGGGAGCCGGTGTCGGATCCGGCACCGTCCGCACCGAGAAATTCCCTGGCGTCTCGATCACGACCGCGCGCATAGCACTACCTTGCACCCGGACACCGGCATCGCGTCGCATTTCGCCCCGCCGCACCGCGGATTTCCGGATGAGGCAGACTGTCGCGGTGAACGACGACCCGGACCGGCACGCCGACGTGCACGTCCGCACGGGCGACGGAACCACATTGCCCGCCCTGACGGATCCGCTGCTGGACGATCTGCTGCACGAACCACCCGACCCCGATTGCCCCGCGATCGTGGTCAGCCGCGGCGAGCACGCCTACATCCAGGCTCGCCTGCTGCCCGACGACGTCTACGAACTCGAGCACCGCGCGGACGGAGCGGATGCGTGCTTCCAGATGTACACCCCCGACGCCCGGCTGGTGCGTGACGTGATGTGGGCATGGATCGATGAGAAGCCCTGGTGGCGTGACGGTGTCGGGTGGTATCGCGTCGACCCGGCGGTCGCGGAATTGGAGGCCACCCGACGCGAGCTGTCCGGCCTGCTGGACGGGCTGTCGGTGATGGACGGCATCGAGTCGGCGATGGATGCTGCCCTGTCCCGCGCCGATGAGCTACTCGCCATGGAACTGCCGGATGACGAGGACCTGAATCCGCATTAGCCGCTGATATCCGCTGGGCTCTGATACCACAGCGCCGTCGTCGCGATATCCGCGTTTTCCAGCGGCAGGTACGTGCCGTCGTCATGCCAGCCGAGCGCCTGCATCGTCACGCGCAACTCCCGCTGGTAGCAGATGGGATCGCGAATATGCCAGCGGTACATGCCGAATCGCTGCTGTGGCCGGTAGATCTCATCGGACGGCAGCACCTGGTGCAGTCCGAGATAGGGCGTGGAATAGGTGCGGTACGCGCCGTCGAGGTCGAAGTTCCAGGCACCGCCGAAGTAGTCCTCGGTGCCGGTGCCGCACAGTGTCGGATGGGTGGTGTCGCCGTCGAGGTAGAACTTCAGCTCGCCCTCACCCCACCAGCCCGGTGCGCCCGGCCGGATCGCCAGATAGGTGCCGACATACCGGCCGGGTCCGGGCACCGTGTCGAGGATGGTGTGCACGGCGGGCGCGCCCAGCGGTGTGCTGGTGCGGCGCAGCGCGTGCAGATATCCGGCCTCCTCGGATACGTCCTGTTCGGTGTAGGTGAATTGGTAGTAGACCGGAACCGCACGGCCACCGGCGTTGTGCAGGGTGATCCGGGCGTGCGCGCGAAAAGGCATGGGCCAGTAGCTGTTCAGGCCGCCGGCCGGGGCGACGACCACCATCTCCGACCGCACCAACGCCAATTCCTCCCAGCCATTGCAGAAGAAATCGCCGAGCGGCAGCTCGATCGCGGGCTCCGGCCGATCGTCCCAGTACATGCGCAGGGTGATCAGGCCGAGCGCGGTGCGGTCGGTGGTGAGCCAGCAGTGCCGGAGTACGCCGGGGCCGGAAATATCTGCCAGCGTTGCGGTTTCGCCCGCCCCGAGATGAATCGACGGTGAGACCTTCCAGCCGGGGCCGAGCAGCCGCGCCGCGTGCGCGCCGGTGCCATCGGTCGCGCGGGCGCCCGCACCGGGGGCGCCCGTCGGATTCTCCGCACTGATCGAGCGGGTGCGTGCGGCATCGAGATGCCAGAGTTCCGATCCCGGCGTGCTCACAGCCCCGGCCAGCCATATCGGTCGGTCACCGCGGCATGGCCCGCGCGCTTCTGGTAGGTGAAGGCGGTCTGCGGCTGTTCGGGTTCACCGACCGACACGCTGGCCGAGAGTTCGGCCAGCTCGCGGCGGAACTGGTCCATATCCAGCCAGAGGATCTGCTGCACCAGTTCCTCCATCGATTCGGCGGCCATCGCTCCGGCCTCCGAATACACCAGCAGGCCCTCGCGGAAGGCCATGAGGGTCGGATACGCCTCGATCTTGGCCATGTGGGTCAGTTGCTGTTCGGCGTCGATATCGACCGTGCCGTAGACGATCTCGGGGTGCAGGTCCGAGGATGCCGCGAAGACCTCGGCGAAGCGGCGCGATGGCTCACACCATTGCGCACCCCAGTCGATCAGCACGATATGACTGTTCGCGACGGTCGCGTCGAAGTTGTTCCGGGTCAGGGTCATGGTCGGCATCGAGATCCCTCGCGATCACTGTCCTATCTGCAACCTTGCATCCTCGCACAGGCACGGGCCTATGGGGGAGGCGCGGATCGGTGTTGTTCCGCCGCAAGGAAATGCGCGATATGCCTGGTGGATTCGTACATCTCGCGGTAGCGCTGATAGTACGCAGCGTAAATTGCTCCGCGCTCCGGATCGGGCTCCACCACGCCGATGACGGGATTCCAGCCCGTGGTATCGACGCCGACGGCCGCCGCCGCGAGCATGGCATCGCCGAGGCAGGCCCCGACGGTATCGGCCGGGAGCTGCTGCGGCAGGCCGGTCACATCCGTGACGATCTGGGTCCAGAGTCCACCCTTGGTGCCGCCGCCGACCGCGACCAGCCGTTGCGCCTGCCCGCCCGCCGCGGTCATCGCCTCGAGGTTGTGCCGCACGCCGTAGGCAATGCCCTCCAGTACCGCCCGATACAGCTCCGCACGTCCGTGTCCGAGGGTGAGACCGGCGATGATGCCTCTAGCGTCCGGATCGAACAGCGGTGTGCGCTCGCCCGCGAAATAGGGCAGCGCGAGCAGGCCGCGACTGCCCGGGGGGACCTCGGCGGCCTCGGCCACCAGTTCGGCGAAGTCGCCGCCGACGAGTCTGCGCAGCCAATCCGTGACCGCGCCCGAGGTCGCCATGCCCGCCGCCGATGTGTAGGTGCCCGGCCAGGCCCCGCAGGTGAGCCACAGTCCGGGATGCGGTCGCGGATGGGTGAGCACTTGCACGAGGAACATGGTGGTGCCGTACATGATCATCGCGTCGCCGGGCGCACGGACGCCGACGCTGGCGGCCTCGGCCCAGGCGTCGACGGTTCCGGTGGTGACCGGAAGTCCCACCGGTAGTCCGGTCACCGCCGCGGCGGCCGTGCTCACCCGTCCGACAACGTCTGTGGGCCAGGCCAATTCGGGCAGTCTGAGGCCCGGCGCGGCGGCGGCGGCCCAATCCCACGCCCAATCTCGTTGGCGCAGGTCATACATCGGCACGCACTGGCTGGCCGATTGATGGTCGAGCACATAGCGACCGGTAAGGCGATGCACCAGAGATGAACTCGCCATCAACAGCATGTGGGTGCGGGCCGCGACCTGCGGCTCATGGCGGGCCAGCCAGCGCAATTTGGGGCCGACGGCCTGGCTGGTCAGGGGGGAACCACCGCGTTCGAGCACCGCGGCCGCACCGAATTCCTGGTTCAGTTCGGCGATCTCGGCGGTAGCCCTGGTGTCGACGCCGTACAGGATGGCAGGGCGCAGGGGCGTTCCGTCGGCGTCGGCGGGCAGCAGACACGGGCCGATTCCGGATACACCGAGTGCGTCGAGCTTCGCGCCGTCGGCCGCGTCGAGGAGTTCGCGGATGATCGCGCAGAATTCCGCCCACCAAACCGCTTCGGCATCGTGTTCGACCCAACCCGGTCGCGGCGTCGAAACGCCGTGCATACGTTCGGATCTGGCGATGACGGTGCCGTCCGGCCGAACCAGCACGCCCTTGGAACCGGAGGTTCCGATATCAACTCCGAGGAACATATCCGGCCCTCCTGTTCGCCGAGCTCGTCATCGGGTGAATTCGTCGACGGTGATATCGAGGAGATCGCAGGCGGCCCGGACCGGGGCCCGATGATCGCCGGGGACGGCGTGAATATGGTTGGCGCCGAAGCGGGACAGGAAATCTCCGGCATGTGCGTCCAAGCGGGCGAAGGCGTGTGGCCATTCCCAGGTGGACTGCTTCATCAGCGCTTCGTTGGTCGCCTGGTCGTAGGTTTCGAAATCACCCAGCATCAACTGCATTCGATAGTTGCCGTCCTTGCGGGTGAGGCGGGCCAGGGTCATCCGGCCGGGGGCGGCCAGGTGGTGCACGGAGGCACCGCCCGCCGGGAAGAAGAACACCTCCGGATACAGATGCACAGTGGCCAGGTTTTCGTGCGGATCCTCGCTGCGGGCCGCGAACCAGGTGGCATGTTGGCCGGAGTTGCACAGATCCCAGATATCGCGGTCCGCGTGATAGTGCCGGACATCGGCGAAGAGCACCGGGGTGTGCGCGATTCGGTGCAGCAGCTGCATGGTGAGCGCGCCGTCCATATCCGCTTCGGTCGCGCAGACATGGGGTTGTTTGGGGCCGTTCCAATCGTAGGGATCATTGAGGAACGCCTCGGTGATATCCATGGTCGCGAAGTACTGGGTGAGTTCGGGCTGACCCTTGATACCGGAGAAGTCCAGGCGCCATTCGGCGATCAGTTCGCGCACCGCGAGATATGAGCGGATCTGCCGTTCCAGCAATTCCGGGGTGAGTTTCACGCCGTCATAGTGCACGCCAGCGGTATTGCGCTCCAACCACTCTCGCGCCCCCTTCGCCTCCCCGGCATCGGCCGATTCGGCGCGGCGCACGATCTCCCACTGGTCGATCTCCTCGACATCGATGCCGAATACGCGCTGCCACTGATCGGTATTGGCCACGGCCGTATTCATTCCCATGGGCCGACCGCCGAAGCGTCCGAAGGTACTGCCGCGCAAACTCGATACGGCCGCCGCCGCGGTGGCCTGGACGCCGATCGCCTCGATCAGCTCGGTATCGGCCGGATCGCCCCATAACCGGGTATGCGCGCGGCCGATCTGATCGAGTGCACCGCCCGCGGCCAGCATGCCGACCATGCCGGGCTGCACCGGATCGATATTGGACAGCAGCAGCAGCGGACCCGGCGTGGCCCCCGCGGCCAGCATGGTGAAGTGCGGGAATGCCCAGACCGCGTAGTGCAGCACGGTGAGATCCACACCGGCGGCGGCCACTGCACGAGCGACCGACCCGGCCGATGCGTTCGTACTGATCGGCGCCGCGCCGCGGACCACCTCGTGTCCGGCCGCCCGCAATCCGGCGACCAGCCGATCCTCCGTCGATTCGATGAAATCCGCGATGCCGGCGTGCACGTAGTCACGCCCATCGGACATGCTCATAACCCCGATCCGCGCCATCCCGACCGCCTCCCAACGCGCAGGCCCCCTCCAGGATTATCCATCCGGAGGGGGTGGCGGGTGGTCGGCTTCGGGTCAGCGGGTCAGCGGTCGTTATCCACCGGTGACCGTTCGGCTGTCGACCAGCTCGGCGGTGATCGCATCCAGGCGCCGGGCTCGGGCCGGGTCGAAGTCCGCGCCGACAAGGGGCAGTCGCGTGCGACGCCGGAAGGCCGCGAGCGGTTCGGTCGGCGGCTGGTCGATCAGCTCCGCGATGGGGACGATGGCCTTGCCGACCGGTTGTCCGGCGACCAGCAGCCACGCCTTGGTGAGCAAACGGTGCGCCATCGGCAGCGGATCGGCCATGGCGGTGCGCACCATCAGTGGGTTGTAGAGCACATATCGGGTGCGTGCCCCGGGATGGCGTTGCGGAAACGCCACACCGAGCAGGTCGATGCAGCGCGAGGACTGCATGGCCGCACGCATGCCGCGATAGCCGTCACGCAGTTGCAGGTCATCCCATTCGATAGTGCCGGGGAGTCCGCCGGGGCCCGCGATATTCATGATGACCTCGAGATCCCGAAAGGGGTTGCCGCCGAAGCGCATCGGCCGGTGGTGTCCATCGTCGATGCGCTGCTGCGCGATGTTGTCTTCGAGGATTGGCCCGCTTTCGGTGGTGAGCATCCGCTGCTGGCGATGTTGCGGTCCTCGGGCCATGCCGCCGTGCGCGACCACTTGCGCGCCCAACTCTGCGATGGCTACCTGCGGGAGATGACCGCGCGCCTGGACGATCCCGATGCCGCCCTGCGCGCCGAATTGATCGGTGCGGTGCTGCTGGGTCTGGGGGTGATGCGTTCGGTGGTCGGCGCGCCAGCGGTCTCCGGGGCGACCTTCGAGCAGACCAGAGCGCTGGTGGCGGATATGGTCCGGGCGGTCAACGGGGGACGGACGCGCTGACGGAGGGGGGATTCGGAAAGGTCAGCGGTGCCAGATGCACACCGCCCTGGGCCCAGCCCGCACTGGTGATCCACCAGCGGTCATCGTCGCGGACGAGTTCGGCGGCGTGGGCGGCGATATGGCCCGCCTTGTCGCCGATGCGGAACTGGTAGGGGTTGTCGCTGCGGAATACATCGGTTCCGAGGTAATGCGGGCGCGGACCGATGAACAGATACCACCACCCGCCGTGCTGTGCGACGAACGGCGATTCGGTATTGCCCGCCTCGGTGCCGATAGTCGGGTCCGTATAGGCGATATGCCGATCGCCCCAGTGCACCAGGTCCCCGCTGGTGCGATAGGCGACCACATGGTGACCGCCGTGCGGGGCGCTGGTGGCGCAGTAGTACATGACCCACTGCTCGCCGATGCGTAAGACCATCGGATCCCTGGCGTCGTAGCCGTCGCGGAACAGTGGCCCGGACCGGCTGCGAGTCCAGTGGTACAGGTCGCGCGAGGTGGCCAGATTCATCGCGGCGGCGGTCCGATCGACGCCGCCGCCCGCGTAGAACATGTAGTACCGGCCGTCGACGCCGATGACATGTGGTGCCCACAGATGTGTCTCGCCGTAGTCGCGATCCACGGTCAGGGCCGGCGCCTGCTTGGTCCATGGTCCGCGCAGCCGGTGTGCGGTGGCATGCGCGAATTCGATTTCGTGGAACGGGTCGGCCGGTTCCGGATGGGTGATGCCGAACAGGTGCCAGCGACCGGATGCGTCGCGAACCACGGTGTGGTCGTTGATGTACCACGACTGCGACTCACCGGCACTGGGGTCGTACACCCTCGCGAACGCGCCCGCCCGCACCACCTCGCGCGTTGCCATACGCTCATGATGCCGGGGGCAGGCCCCGCCGAGGCGGGGTCGGACACATTGAGATGTGGTGGGTATCAGGGGGTGGACGGCTGCTTCGGTGTTTTTTCGGGGGAGTCCGATGATGCTGCCGCCGGCTGCTCGACGATTGTTTCCGGCTGGTCGGTGCTTGCCTCGGGAGTGGTGGACTGGTCCGCTGTCGACTCGTCGGCAGTTGGCTCGGGAGCGGTGGACTGGGGTGCGGTGGACTCGTCGGCAGCTGGCTCGGGCGTCGTGGACTGAGGCGCGGTCGTCTGATCGGCTGTCGGCTCGGGCGCGGTCGACCGGTCCGTTGTCGGCTCGGGAGTGGCGGACTCAGGCGCTGTCGGCTGGTCAGCCGATGGTTCTGGAGCTGTCGACTGTGGCGGGTCGGGTTGGTCCGCTGACGTCTGGGCAGACGTGGATTCGGGCGTGGTGGACTGGTCAGCGGTTGGCTGGGGCGTCGTGGACTGAGGTGGGGTCGGCTGGTCGGCTGCTGCCTCGGGCGAGGCCGACTGGTCTGCCGTCGGCTCGGAAGTCGTGGACTCGGGTGCCGTCGGCTGGTCAGCCGTTGGCGCTGGAGCTGTCGACTCCGAGGTCGTCGGTTGGTCGGCGGTTGGTCGGGGAGTTGTGGATTCGGGCGTGGTCGGTTGGTCCGCTATCGGTTGCGCGGGAGTCGTGGACTCGGGCGCGGTCGGCCCGTCGGCGGATGGCTCGAGAGTTGTCGACTCTGGCGAGTTCGGTTGGTCGGCGGTCGATTCGGGAGTCGTGGACTGGGACGAGGTCGGCTGAGGCGCTTGTGGCTGAGAGGCTGTGGGTTGGGGAGCCGTCGGTTGCGTCCATGTCGGTGCGGGTGCGTGGGCCGCTGCGGCCCGCTGATCCTCGCGCTGCTGTTTGCGCCGCGCCACCGCCTGGCTGAAGCTCGTACTGCTGAAATGGGTGCCGTAGACGCCGAGCGCGACCACTGCGGCCGCGATCACCGCGACGCCCGCGCTCCAGTCGATGTGCCAGAACGCCGCGATCACGCCGACCAGGGAGCTGAGCAGGGCGATCGCCCTGGCCGCCTCGTCGGTCATGCTGGGGCTCGGCGTCTGTTCGCCCGACTGCCATTCGTCGAGCAACAGCAGCACCGCGAGCAGCGGTAGCGAAATGGCGAAGGCGATCATGGAGATTCGGCCGGAAGCGCCTAGTGGTGCGGCCGTGAGGAAACCCTGGAGGATGACGACGCCGATGGCGATCAGCCCGCCGTACATCAGGCTGTTCTGTCTGGCGAACTTCTTCTTCTCGGCGGGGGTGGTGAACTTTTCGAAGTCGACATCGTCGTGCACGCCGGTGACCCTACTGGAGCTTCGGCGGCAATTCCGGGTGAACAGTTTCCACTGCCGGGACTAGGCTTCGAGTCGGGCCAAGGCGTCGAGGGCCAGTGCAGTGCTTGGAGCGTTGCGGGGTAGGTGCAGCCGTTCTCGGCGTGACGGGCGATCCGGTCGCAGTGAGAACAGGTGCAGCCGTGAGGTTTTCGCTTCCATCGGGCGTCGTCGCCGGTCAGTGCCAGCATTTGCATCCACGCGGTGAGTTCGAGCGCAAGCGCGGCAGCGCGGGCTTTGTGATGGCGGACAATGCTTTCGGTGCATCCGCCGCCAACGCGACCACCAGCCGGGACCCGGTCGGGTCCGATGCGACCGGCCGTACATGCCCGGCTGGGTGCGCAACAGCGCCACATCCGCGGCGCAGTCACCCTCGGCCGCGACCGCCAGATCCAGCACGATCTTGCCTGGATTGTGGGTGGCGAGGGCTTTGTGCCACGGCGCCAACGGAAAAGGTGCTTCCTCGATCTGCTCATTCGGCTATGGACAAGCCGAATTGTTGCAGGTAGACGCACCTTTCGCGCATCCGAGGTGGCACGCCCCCAATTGCCGTGCACGGCGCAGGCTAGGCGTCCTCGAGGACCTCTGCGAATGCGATCACTACACCTCCGGTGGCGTGCTCGCGGGTAGCGGCGACAAGCGGACCTGCCTCTGCGGCGGCGGCGCTGGCCGCCGCGTAGTCGGCGAAGTACAGGTCCAGCAGTCGGTACGCCGGGGTCGGGCTGCCATCTTCCTTGGGCCAGACCTTCGACGTCTGCAGCCGAGTCAGGCCGGGGAGCTTGCGCGCCAGCGTCAGCTGCTCGGGGTAAGCCGCCTCGAAGGCGTCCGGGTCGGTGGGGTTGGAGTAGACAAAGCTGATCTTGGTGGTCTTACCATGCTCGGTCATAGATGACCTCTCCGTTAGTCTCCGTTGATGCCAGCGAGCGCTCCCGCTCACGGTTGTCGACACTAATCAGAGGAATGGGTAGCGACCATGACCGTTCCGCCGGGATATTTTGCTGATCGTCCAGCGGCACAAGCCAATTCGCTCCGATCGCCGCAAGAGTCCGCCGGTCTGCCAGCTCTCGAGGACGCCGCGATCAGCCTCTCCGCAGACAGTCAGCCGGACGACTTGCTCTCGGAGCTGCTCCAGAGCGTGCGTCTGAGCGGAGAACGGATCGCTGCGTACGGTCCGCTGCGGACTTTCTCGATCGGCTTCGCCGATGTCGGCAGCCTGTACATCATCGAAGAGGGCGAGCTCGAGCTTCGTATCGACGGGGACTCGCATGTCGAGCACATAAGCAGCGGCGATGTCGTCCTGCTCCCGCGCGGCGACCCCCACCACCTCAGCAACGCAAGCAAGCGCACGCAAGCGATCGTGCGTGCAAGCGCGGCAGAGAACGACGCAACCGAACCCGCGCGCTGGCTCTGCGGAACATTCACGATCGGCGACCCGCAGGCCAGCCATCTGCTCGGGAGCCTGCCGGCCGTGATCATCCTCGGCGGCGCCCGCGCCCCAGCGCCCGAAGGGCTCGAAGTCGCCCGCAGGATGCTCGTCATCGAGATGCAATCGCCCTCTCAAGGATCAGCGGTCATGATCGCCCGCATCCTCGATCTGATCTTCATCCAGATTCTGCGCGCCTGGGCCGCCGGCAAGGACGCCGAACCGAACTGGCTGGCCGGTGCATTCGACCCGCAGATCGGTCTGACCTTGAGCGCAATCCACCGAGACCCCGGCCACGACTGGACAGTCGAGGAGCTGGCCCGAGCATGCAACCTTTCCCGGTCGGCGTTCGCCGCGCGGTTCGCCGCTCGCGTTGGGAAGCCACCAGCCACCTATCTCGCGCACGTACGCCTGGATGCCGCCACCGGCCTGCTCCGCGACACCTCCCTTTCGGTCACGCTCATCGCGGAGAGAGTCGGCTACACGTCGGAGGCGGCATTCAGCCGCGCGTTCAAGAACCGCTACGGCACGCCACCGGCTCGCTGGCGACGAGACATACGAGATCGCTGATCACCGCTGCCGGCACTACCGTGAACGGCCGGGACTAGTCGGCGTCCACGAGCACCTTGCGGAGCTGGGCCAGTTCGGCACCGGAAAGGCCATGTGCGCACAGCCATTCGCCCGCGCCACCCTGGGTGGTGTGCAATTCGTCGAGGAAGCGCATGATCACATCGGGATCGACCGCGAGTATGCCGGTACGCACCGGTGGCAGTCCGTGATACGACGGCAGGGCGTCGAGGCGTTGCCGAATGCGTTCCAGCCGTTCGCCGGTGAGCGCGTAATCGGCGGCGATCACCTCGGCGGGCACACCCACCGCGTCCAGCACCATGGCCGCCAGCACGCCGGTGCGATCTTTACCTGCGGCGCAATGGAAGACGACCGAATGGCGCTCGGAATCGGCGATGATGCGTGCTGCCGTAACGATGGATTCGCCACTGCCGGAGAGGAGTTCGCGGTATAGGGCGACGAGATCGTAGTGTCTGCCGTCCGGAACGAGTTCGGCGGGCGTCGCGGCGACCGCGCTCGCCTTGTGCACCGGGAGATTGACCATGCGCACGGCCGCATTGCCGGTCAGCCTGCCGTAGCCCTCGCGCAGCACCTCGTCCGGGTTGCGTAGGTCGATCAGGGTGCGCAGGCCGACCGGGCCGATGAGTCTGCCGAGGTCGTCCTCGGTGAGATGCTGGGGTGTGCTCGCGCGGTAGACGACGCCGAATCGGGTTGTGCCGCCGCCGATTACCGGAAGGCCGCCGAGGTCGCGGACATTGTCGATTTCGGCGAAATCCACCCAGCGCTGCTGGACATTATCGGTGAACATGGCGCTAGTGGGCCCGGCCCGCGGCGGCTTCATCGGCGCGGCTCAGGCCGCACAGCCCGATGAGGTCTTCGTGCAGTTCGAACCACACCGTGTGATAACTGTCCATGATCGGCCGGGCGACCCAGCTGTGGTCGCCACCGTTCATGCGCTCGACGGCGCGGTTCAGCCGATCGGTGTAGGGCCTCAGGCGGGGCGCGATGGTGCCGATGCGTTCGACCAGCGGTGCGACGCGGTGGTGCAGCGTGGTGAGCCGCGCCAGAATTGCTGTGTCATAGGCGTTGTCGGAGTGATCGTTCACCGTACTCGGGTCCGTCATCTGCCACGCCGTGATAACTTCCTTCAGCTCGGCATTGAACTCGCAGAATTCATCGTAGGCCGCGGCGATGACGCTTCGGTCGATATTGGCGCGCTCGTGTTCCAAGAGTAAAGTCAGTTGTTCGCGGCCGTGCGGGGTCAGGCGCACGCCGACCGGTGTGCTGGCACATAGCCCCCGCGTTACGAAATCGCTACTGCGGGAGTCGACTTCGGCCTCAGCGATATCGAGGCTCGTCGCGACGGCGTTCGGTTGCACGCGACCCTTGATGCCGATCAAACGGAGGATCGCGAGCTCGGACAACTCGGGCTTCGCCTGGATAGCACTGTGGGCATTGGTATCCGAAGCGGTCGTCGATACTTCGGTATCGGAATGCCCTGCTGTCGCCGGGGATTCGATCCGATCGCGGTCGGCCAGGAAATCGGGTAGGTCGGCGGAATCGACCCGCGCCCACTGTGCGAGGCGATCGACGTCCTCGAGCACCGAGGCCTCCACCGCCTTTCCGGCCACCTGCCCCGGCCAGACCGTGCCCGCTCCGCCGTCGACGGTGACGAGGCGACCGGCCAGCGCCTCGACAACCCCTGGGCCGCAACCCACGACACACGGGCGGCCGAGTTCCCGGCTCACCAGTGCGGCATGCGAAGTGGCGCCGCCGAGTTCGGTGACGATGGCCTGTGCTGCGATCATGCCGTGCAGATCGTCGGGGCTGGTTGTCGGGCGCGCCAAGATCACGTGCTCGCCTGCGGCGGAACGTGTTTCGGCTTCATCCGGATCGGTGACCACCACACCGGCGGCGAGGCCGGGGCAGGCGGATTCACCGTGGGCGAGCGGGGTCAGTCCGGTGTTGTCGCCGGATGCGGGGCGCAGGACCGTCCGCAGTTGGCCGGCGCTGACCCGGCGCAATGCCTCGTTCGCATCGATGAGGCCCTCGTCCACCATCCCGACGGCGGCGCGAACCGCCGCGCGCGCGGAACGTTTCGCCGGCCGCGACTGCAACAACCACAACCGGCCGGACTCGACCGTGAATTCGATGTCCTGAATATCGCGGCCGTCGCGCTCGAGGAGTTCGGCGGCGGCGAGCAATTCCCGGTGCACCTCGGGCAGCGTCGCCGCGAGGTCGTCCAGCGGACGCGGGGTGGTGCGTCCGGACACGACATCCTCGCCCTGGCCGCCTATCAGCCATTCGCCAAAGACCGGGCGTTCACCGGTATTCGGGTTCCGACTGAACAGCACGCCGGTCCCCGAGTTCGCGTCCAGATTGCCGAACACCATGGCCTGCACCGTGACCGCCGTGCCGAGCGTGTCGGAAACACCCTGGGTGCGCCGATAGGTCTTGGCGCGCGCGGAATCCCACGACCGGAACACCGCGGTAACGGCACCGCGCAACTGCTCCCACGGATCCTCGGGCACAATGCCATTCGCGTCGCCGAGCACGATTTCCCGGTACTGGGTGCTAAACCTGCGCCGAGTATCGCTGGCATACACCGGATTTCGGGTCTCATCGGTCAGTGCCCGCTCGACCGCGTCGGTCATCCCCAGATTCAGGACGGTATCCATCATTCCGGGCATGCTCACCGCGGCCCCGGAACGCACCGAGACCAGCAGGGGCCACTGCTCGGAACCGAACCGCCGCCCCGTCCCACGTTCCAGCGCGGCGATGCCCTCCCGCACCCCGGCCCAGATCTGCGCACTGAGCACCCCGCCGTTGGCTCCGAATTCCGCCCAGGCCTCGGTGGTCAGCACGAATGCCGGCGGCACCGGCAGTCCCAGCCCCCGCATGTGATCGACGCTCCACGCCTTCCCGCCGATCCGCTCCCGCGACAGTCCACACGTCCCATCGAGCTCGACAACGGATGCGTGGCGATCGGAATCGAGCCCTCCGAAGACCGCCTCCGGTCGCTGCACCGACTCCACTCCGATCGTCATGTCACTCCTCACGTTGTCGACAGCCACCACCCAGCAGGTGACAAGGGCAGATCACCGGTTCGCCAGACCGAAATCCGGCCGTCCGATCGCCCCGAGCGAATACCGCCCCGTTCTCACACGCCGCAGGGCAGCGCAATCCCAGCCTGCCGCCGTGCAACGCTCCGGCGTACCGGACGTCCCGGTCAGCAGGATGTGCCGCGGCGATCGCGGCTCCAGTACCGCGCAGACATACCACCCGCCGGAATGGACGCCGCCCCCGGAATGGGAACGCCGTGACCGGAAACGCGCGGTCGAGATTCGCGAATGCTTACTCGATATCGCCGCAGACTCCGCGCTCCTCATGGCGAGTAGGTGTGGACGATAGGATATCGAGGTGACGGGAAGATTTATCGCCTTTATCGGGCTGCCCGGTGCGGGTAAGAGTACAGTGTGCGCTTCGCTCGCGACCCTGGTCGGTGGCGTGGCACTGCAAGAACCGCAGGATTGGCCGCCTGCGGTGACCGATCCGAGCACCGTGAATGGCTTCACGGCGTTGAACTGGTTCCGAGCCATGCGAGTTCCGATGTATTACCGGGCGATGCGCGAGCGCGAGCAGGGTCGGATCGCTGTGCTCGATACCTACTACGACAAGATCGGTCACCAGCTTCTCGGCGCAGCAGGGATGGATTGGTTTCTCGCACCGAGTGACCCTTACTTCGATATATATCAAGAAATAGCCAGACGCGACTGGGAAATGCTGCCGAACCCTGATGTGATCATTCTGTTCGAGTTGCGTGAACCGGTCTGGCGACATTTTCTGGCTAGTCGGGGAAGGTCATTCGACGACGAGTGGGGCGTGTCGGATAGATTTCTCATACAGCACCATTTCGTTGATGCTGCGGAGTTGCTGAGCGACACGTTCGACATTCCTCTGCTTCGCTTCACTCAGGAAATCTCCAGTCCCGATATCGCCGCTGCCAGGCTGCTTTCCGAATTGCGTGCAACCGGTCTCTTGGATTGAATCCATTCCATTGACACTCGGTCGCTCGGCTGTTACCGTATTTCGGATTGCTCAGATTTGGTTTCGAGTGGAGGGGTCGACGATGGCGATTCATGAGAGCGCGATCGACGCGTCGGTTAATTTCATCTCACCGGGCCGCCCGTCCGGAATGATCGAGGCGCGATATGTCCGGCGCCAATCGGATTATTTTATCGTTTACGTCTCCTCGCAAACGGGATGTCGGAAAGCGTGCCGGATGTGCCACTTGACCCAGACCGGGCAGGTTCGTGCCGATGAGTTGAGCGTCGACGAAATCGTCGGCCAGGCAACGGAAGTGCTCTCCTGGTATGACGATCACGCCGCTCCGGCCGAGACGGTGCACTTCAATTTCATGGCTCGGGGCGAGCCGTTCGCCAATCCTCATATTTTGCAGAACGGCGCGGAACTCGTCGGTCGCCTCAGTATGGAAGCGGTTCGTCGAGAACTTGTTCCCCGAGTGAAATTCTCGTCGATCTTTCCGGATGAACTCGCCTCGGTACGGAGCTTGGCCAGACTCTTCGGTGGCTACGCGCCAGATGTCTACTACTCGATCTATTCGGTCGATCCACGTTTCCGGCGCCGTTGGCTACCCAAAGCGATGGATCCCGAGCGTGCTCTCGATATGTTGCGAGATTATCAGCTCGAGACCCGCAAGATACCTGTTCTACATTTCGCTTTCATCGCCGGTGAGAACGATTCCGAAGAGAGCGTGCACAATATTTGCGCAATGGTCAACAGCAAGCAGCTGCGCGTCGATGTCAATATCGTTCGATACAATCCGCACTCGTCGCGGGTCGGTCGGGAACCCGCCGAGGAAATACTGCGACGCAACGGTGCCATCATGGAAAAGGCGCTGCCCGGCAGTCGAGTGAAGATAATCCCGCGCGTCGGCTTCGACGTGAAGGCATCCTGCGGAATGTTCGTCACGAAGTCCGATATCGACAATGTTTGACGCCTACCAGCTCGAAGTGCGGCGGACGGCAATCGGCGGTCTCTCGACGCGAGATGACATGTTGCTCGGTGCCATCGGACTCTGCGGAGAAGCGGGTGAGGTTGCCGAGCTGGTCAAGAAGCATGTATTCCATGGTGGCCAGCTCGACCGAACGTCGCTGATCTCGGAAATGGGAGACGTTCTTTGGTACCTGGCACACCTGGCCAATGCTCTCGACATCTCCCTCGACGATGTCGCGGCCGGAAACGTGGAGAAGCTGCGACGCAGGTACCCGGAAGGGTTCCCGCGGTAAGTGTGAATCTGCTGCCATTAGCATGAGTGCGTGCTGCGGATTTGTGTCATAGGAAAAATTGGTGCCGATAGAAGCGCGGTTATACGTCGGCTTGTCGAGCACGGCGCCATCGAAGTCGGCGAGGACGAAATCCGCAACCCGGCGGTGCCCGCCGACACCGTCCTCGTCCATGACGCGTCACGAATCGCGGAGGACGCGGCCTGCGCATATCACCTGGTGGTTTACGTCGCTGCCGCCAGCGGCGGGCACATGGACAACGACTGCGCTCATAGCGTGATGGCCGACGTCGTGTTGACCAATGCGGGGCACCGCGAAAAGCTGCTGACCGAGGTCGATGCACTGTGGGCCGAGCGGATTGCCCACTACGCGTGGAACATTCGCTCGCGCCGGATGGCTCTCTACGGCCCGCCGCGTCTCGTCGCACCCGACCCGACCTGGCCCGAGCAGGCCGAAAGGTTGGCCGCGCGAATCCGATACGCCACGGGTGCGCGGGTCGACCACATCGGCTCCACATCGATTCCCGGCCTCCCCGCCAAGGATGTCATCGACCTCCAGGTGAGTGTTGCCAGCCTGGACGACGCCGAGTCCATGGCACCGGTCCTCATCGACGTCGGCCTCGTCTTCCACCCCGGGATCGACAGCAACCATCCACACGGAGCAGTCAGCGATCCCGAACAGTGGCGAAAGCACTACTACAAGTCCGCCGACCCGGGGCGACCGGCCAACGTGCACATCCGGCCGTACGGCACCGCCGGGTGGCGATTCGCGCTGCTGTTCCGCGACTGGCTGCGAGCCGACGCGCAGATTCGCGCGGAGTATCTGACGGTCAAACGGGACCTCGCACACCGGTTCGGTGCGGATGCCGATACGGCTCGATACGGCCTGGCCAAAGACCCATGGTTTGCCACGGCCTTCGCGCGCATGGAGGAATGGGCCCGAGCCACCGGATGGCGTGAGCTCTGATCAAACCCGCGAGCATGTGCTGACAGGATCATCACGGCAAACCTGGACGCATCGGCGCGCCGATCGGGTCCACGATCAATGCGGGACGCTTCGCCGCAGGTAGTCGGCGGTGATGGAGCGGTGCTCGAGCAGTGCCGTGGGAGTTCCGGTGAAGACGATTTCGCCGCCGTGCTTACCGCCGTCGGGCCCCAGATCGATGACCCAGTCGGCCCGTTTGACCACCTCCAGATCGTGTTCGATGACGATCACCGTATTGCCCGCGTCGACAAGTCGGTCCAGCAGCGCGAGCAGCGTGTCGACATCGGCCATATGCAAACCGGTCGTCGGCTCGTCGAGTACGTAGATGCCGCCCCTGCGGTGCAGGTGGTCGGCGAGTTTGATGCGCTGGCGCTCACCGCCGGACAGTGAACTCAGCGAGCGTCCCAGCGTCAGGTAGCCGAGGCCGACCTCGTTCAGTGCGCGCAGCGGCGTGCGAATCCTGCTGCCCGCGTTGCCGTTCCAGAAGTCGAGCGCCTGCTCGGCCGTCATATTCAAGATATCGGCGATGGATGCGCCGCCAATCGTGTAGCCGAGCACTTCATGGCGGTAGCGACGGCCATGGCAACTCTGGCAGACGCTGGTGATCGGATCCATATACGCCAGATCCGTGAAAATAATCCCAGCGCCGCCGCATTCGCCGCACGCGCCCTCGGAGTTGAAGCTGAACAAGCCGGGCTTGACGCCGTATTCCTTGGCGAACAGTTGCCGTATCGGGTCCATGATGCCGATGTAGGTGGCCGGACTCGAGCGCCGCGAGGCGGCAATGGCCGACTGGTCGATCGCGATGGACTGCGGATAGGCGGTGACGAATGCGCCGGATACCAAGGTGCTCTTGCCCGAACCCGCCACCCCGGTGACCGCGGTGAGCACGCCGGTGGGGAATCGCGCGGTGAGGTTCTTGAGGTTGTGGAAGTCGGCGTCGGTGACGGTGAGCCAGCCGGTCGGGGTTCGGTTGGCGCGCTTGATCGGCCGGACGAGACGCAGCCGCTCACCCGTCAGTGTGCCCGAGGTGCGCAGCTTTTCGACCGTGCCCTCGAAGACGATCTGACCGCCGTGTCCGCCCGCGCCCGGCCCCATATCCACGATATGGTCCGCGATGGCGATGACATCGGGGGAGTGCTCGACCACCAGTACCGTATTCCCCTTGTCCCGCAATTGGATCAGCAGCTGGTTCAGCCGACCGATATCGCGCGGGTGCATGCCTACGCTGGGTTCGTCGAAGATGTAGGTCATTCCGGTGAGACTGGACCCGAGATGCCGAACGACCTTGAGTCGCTGCGCTTCACCGCCCGATAGCGTGGACGTCTCGCGGTCGAGCGAGAGATAGCCGAGGCCCACCTCCTCGATCCGCCGCAACCGGGCAATGGCGGCCTCGGCGATCGGTGCGGCGGGCGTCTGTGCGAGTGCGCCCAGCACCTCGATCAGGTCGGACACCTCGAGGCGGCCGTACTCGGCAATGCCGAGACCGTTGATCCGGCTCGCCGATGCGGCGGAGTTCAGTCGTGCGCCACCGCATTCCGGGCAGATCTCCTCGCTGACCACCGCGGTCGCCGCTGCGCGATTCTTCTCGCTCAACGCGCCGAGGTCGCGTTTGATATAGAGCCGGTCGAAACGTTCCAGCAGTCCCTCGTAGGCATTGCTGCCCATCGAACCGGTCCTATTGAGCCGCGGCACCCGGAACCCGGTGCCGTGCAGGAACAGCTGCCACTGCTCGGTGCTGAAATCACGTAACGGCATGTCCGGATCGAAGAGTCCGGATTCCGCATAGAGCTGCCACTGAAAAGTGCCCACCGCGAACGGCGCGAAGGTGATGGCGCCCGCATTGAGCGACTTGTCGGTATCGATCAGCTTGTCCAGCGCCGGCCGCACGACATGTCCGAGCCCGCCGCACTCCGGGCACATGCCCAATGGGTCATTGAACGAATAGTGGGTCGCCGCACCGGCACTCGGCTCGCTGTAGCGCGAGAACAGCACCCGGATGATCGACTGGATATCGGTCATCGTGCCGACGGTGGAGCGGGAGTTGCCGCCGATCGGCTTCTGGTCGACCACCACGGCGGGCGCGAGATTGTCGATCATATCGGCCTCGGGCCGCTCGTATTTGGGCAGCCGGTTGCGGATGAACCAGGTGAAGGTCTCATTGAGCTGGCGCTGCGATTCGACGGCGACGGTGCCGAAGACCACCGACGATTTGCCCGATCCGGATACGCCGGTGAAGACGACGATCTTGCCTTTGGGGATGGCCAGGGAGACGTTGCGCAGGTTGTTGGCACGGGCCCCGATGATCTGGATGGTGTCTCGGTCTGCGTTCACGATCGCCACGGTAGAGCGGAATGAGGTCAGTATCGGTCCTCATTTCGGGTGATACTGAGAGCTGTGACCGAAACCGCCGCCCGCCTGCTGCAACTGCTGTCCTTACTGCAGACTCGTCGCGAATGGACCGGGCCGGAACTGGCCGAACGCCTCGGCGTGACCGTGCGGACGGTGCGCCGCGATATCGAGCGGCTACGCGAGCTGGAGTATCCGGTGCATGCGAGCCTCGGTTCGATCGGCGGCTACCGCCTGGGGGCGGGGACCGCGCTGCCGCCGCTGCTGCTCGACGACGACGAGGCGGTCGCGATCACGCTCGGACTGCGCAATGCCGCACTCGGCGCGGTCGAGGGCATCGACGAGTCATCGGCACGCGCGCTGGTCAAACTCCAGCAGGTGCTGCCCGCCCGGCTGCGCCGCCGCGTCGAGGCGGTGCGATTCGCGACACTGTCGCTCGGTGGAGCTGCTGCCGGACCGCTCGTCGACCCCGAAACCCTGGTCGTGCTGGCCGCCGCCTGTCGCGACGGCGAACGCGTTCGCTTCCACTACCGCGATAAGGGCGATACCGAAACCCGCCGACTGGCCGAACCGCACAACCTCGTCTCGGCGGGCCGCCGCTGGTACCTCGTCGCCTGGGATATCGACCGCGCCGACTGGCGCACCTTCCGAGTCGACCGCATCGAATCCGCGCAACCGATCGGAATCCGCAGTACGCCAAGGAAATTACCTACCGAGGACGCCGCCGCCTTCGTCACCGAATCGCTCGCGAAATCCCGCCCGATACGCCGAGTCGTCTTTGTCGTGCGCGCCCCGGCCCCGGAACTGATCGAAAGCTTCCGCGTCCGCCCCGAGGAAATCGAGCCGATCGACGCCGACACCTGCCTACTGCGCACCACCGCCGACTCATTGGCATGGACCGCCCTCCGAATCGCGCATCTGGGCCTGGAATTCGAGGTCAGGGAACCACCGGAGATGGCGGATATGCTCCGCGACCTCGGCCGCAAACTCCTGCGCGCGGCGGGTGCACAAGGGTAGGAATCACGCTGGCGGATTGAGTGTTTCGTCTTTGCGGAGCAGTTTCGTCATTTCCTCGCCGAGCGCGGGTGTCAATCTGTCCGGGCAGTTGAGGCCGAGTTTGCGGGCGAGTTCGGCACCGTACAGATCGACGGCCGCCTCCGCGAGGTCGGCCAGTGTCGCGGTGGCCGAACGGGCCTGCAACCAGGCCGCGGTCGCGGCGGCGGTGGCGATGACAACGGCGGGCCACCACCACACGCCGACCACGAGATAGAGGGTGGCCCAGCCGAATAGGCGAGCGGCACCGGTATAGGAGTCGTGCGCGGCGCTCAGTTCGGTTCTGGCGTCATCGGGCAGGGTGAACCACAGTCGCGCCCAGACCGCCGACAGGTCGATTCGGTATCGGGCCGAGACCCGAATATCCAAGCCGCGCAGCCGATCTCCGATCCACGTCGGCCGATCCGCCGGAACCGGACTGATCTTGCGGCAGGCATTCGTGGCCGCGGCCAGATCGGGTGCGTGCGCCGACACCGCGCCGTCCGACAACGCGGCCCGAGCCGCAGCAGCGACCTTCTCATGGGCCGTGTTCCAGCGCTTACGGCGCGCGTTGGTCAGCCATCGCGCGGGCAGCCGCTGACCAGGAATGATCCACAGCCGCTCGACGAGTCGTCCGATCCAGCTCGCCGCGAGGCCCGTCGCGGCCGCGAATCCGAGTATGCCCGCCGTGACGGCGACGATACGTGTGGTTTGACTGCCCGTGGACTTGACGAATTCGTCGACCCAGGTGCTCAGCCGATACGGATCCAGAGCATGACGGTGGCCCAGCCGCGCGGCGATGGCGACGGTCGCCACCCACAGCAGACCCGGCAATACCAGCAGCGTGACCGAGCGTTCGGCGAGTTTCTTGCCCAACTCGCCGAGAAACGCGGTCACGAGTGCACTTCGGCGTCGCCCAGGGCAGTGCCGACCAGCGCGCAGGTCGACGCATTGGCCGTGCCGGATACCAGGACCACTCGCGCGCAGCGCTGCGGGGCGGGACACACCTTGGCCCGCATCGACGGATGCCCGCTGACGCCGGGCATGGCGGAATAGTGACGCGAGCCGGTGGTCACGTGGTCGATGCCGTGCTGGGCAAAGAGTTGGTCCAGCGCGTTCAGCTCGGATTCCAGTGCGGTATGGGCGATTCCGGTGCGTACCGCCTGCGCGATCCGGTCCAGTAGTGGGGTCGCGGCGATCGTGGCCGCGGTCGCCACGAAGCTTGCATCCGCGAGCAGTTCGCACACCCGGTCGATCCGTTGGGCCATACGCATTTCCGGCCTCCGCTCAATTTTCCACACGGGTCGAGCTGATTGTGCGATGGTAACCGGAACGCGACAATGGGTGGGCAGCTCGAGCATATGGGGGCGCGGATGGCCGCGAGCGACGATCTCGACGATGCCGTGGTGCGGCTGAATCTTTCCCGCGAAATCTATGGTCGGTTCGTCGACACCGGAGATCTGTTCCTACTGCGGGTTTCGGTACAGGCGGGTGCGGACGCCGTCGCCGCCACGCCGCCCGACCACTTCGCGCGGGCGGCGATCCTGGCCAACCATGCCAAGCAATTGCTCCAATTACACGCGCACACCGATGATTTCGACCTTCTCGAAGCGGCCATCGCCCGATTGCGCGAGGCGCTGGCGGCCACCGAAGCCGATGATCCGGACCGATCCCAATTGCGTTCGGGGCTCGCACAGGGACTGCGGTGGTGGTTCGACGAGAAGCGGGATCCGGCGGCGCTGTGGGAGGCGACGGAGCTGTTCCGCGACCAGGTCGCCGATACACCGGTCGGAAGTCGGTATCGGCTGACGCGGCTGAACGACCTCGCCAACGCGCTGTACGAGACCTACGCGCTCACCGATGAACTCGGTCCGCTCCTGGAATCCATTGCGGTGCGCCGCTCGGCCGTGGACGCGACCGAGCGCACCGACGATGCGCACGCGGCGCTGCACACCCGCGGCGATCTGGGCGGTCAGCTGACCATGCTGTACGAAAGAACCAGGGACCCAGAGGTATTGCGTGAGGCGGTGGCTATCGGGCGCGCGGTGGTCGCCGACGCGCCGAAGGACCATCCGGATATCGATGCGCTGCGGTCCAATCTGGCCTACGCGCTGCGGTTGCTGTTCGAGTTGACCAGGGAATACGAATTCGTCGAGGAGGCGACGAATCTGTTTCGAGACGAGGCCGACGCCATCGAGCGGTCCGGCGGCGGCACGACCCGAGCCGATATCGAAAGGCAGGTGCGTGCCTTCTTCGATGCGTCCGATGACCTGTCCGAAGGTGCCAAAATTGTTGCGGCACTGCGTGATACCCTCGCCGCGCTGCCGCCGTACGGACCCCCGAAGTACGAGTATCGGATTCCGCTCGCCATCGCGCTGCAGTGCTGGTACGAGCGGACCGGTGAGGTGTCGGCGCTGCGTGAAGCGGTCGAGATATTTCGAGACGAACTCGCGGAATCCGATCGCGCCGATCCGGCCTGGGCTACCTGTCTCGCCGATCTGGGCTCCGCGCTGACCTCCCTCTACGAGCACACCGGCGATGTGGAGGCGCTCGACGAGGCGGTCGCGCGGCATCGGGAAGCGGTTGAGGTCACCGCGCCCGGACATCGCGGCCGACCCGGTCTGGAGACGGTGCTCGCGATCGCCTTGCGTTATCAGTTCGACTGTCGCGGGGATATCGGTCTGCTGGAGGAGGCGATCGCGCTGATGCGCGGCGTGGTCGCCGCACAGCCTTCGGGTGATCCGGGTCGGGCAGCCGGTCTGAACAATCTCGCATTGACGCTGCGGGCCTTGTTCGGTCGGTCAGCAGAGACTGCAGTCCTAGCGGAAGTCGTGGCCCTCCTTCGCGATGCAGTCGCGCTCGCCACGCCGGACAACCACGGCGATTACGACTGGCACCTCGGGAACGCGCTGGTTGACTGGTATGGCCGTACCGGTGACATCTCGGCCTTGCACGAGGGTGTCACGATGCTGCGCGCCGCGATGCTTCGGATTCCGGCGCACTATCCGCGCCGGGCCGAGCGATGGAACGATCTCGGAAGTGCGCTGCGCGCCTACTACGAGCACACCCAGGACATCGGTGTGCTCGACGAGGCGCTCGCGGCAGGCCGCGCGTCCGTAGCCGCCACCCGGGGCGAGCACCCCAACTGGGCCACCCACCAGATCAACCTCGGCAACACGCTGCACACCGTGTACGAGCGAACCAGGGACACCGTCGTCCTGGACGAGGCGATCCAACGGCAGCGGGCAGCGATCGAGGCGGTATCGGACGATCATCTGCTGCGTGCGCGATTCCTGACCAATCTCGCCGGGGTCCTGCTCGAATCGTTTCGGCGGACCGACGATATCGGGGTCCTCGATGAGGTTGTGGCAGTGCACCGCACCGCGGCCGCCGCGACGGTGCGTGATCCGCAGTCGCACACCGCCGCTCTGGCCGGTCTCGTGACCGCGCTGCACGCGCGCTTCGAAAGGACCGGTGCGGTTTCCGCACTGCAGGAAGCGGTGGAGGTCGGCCGCTCTGTGGTCGCCGCGACGCCGCCGGACCATCGGTACCGGGCGCCGCGGGTATCGGGTCTCGCGAGTGCGCTGTGTGCGTTGTTCGAGCGCACCGGAGATCGACCCGCGCTCGATTCGGCGATCGCTTTGCATCGGGACGCGCTCGAGGTCTGGCCGACCGGCGACCGCCGTCGGATCCATGCCCTGAACAGTCTCGCCATCGCCCTGCAGACGCAGTGCGAGTGGTTCGGTGACGACGCCGCGCTCGATGCGGCGATCGGTCTGTATCGCGAAGCGGTCGAGGTGAATTCACCCGATCCCGAATTCGCGCTCATCGCGCGCGCGAACCTCGGGTCGGCGCTGCGGTTCCAGTTCGAGCGGACCGGAAATGTAGTGGCCCTGCGCGAAGCAGTCGAGCTGAGTCGGTCCGTGGTGGCGGCGACGCCGCCGGACGATCCGAGCCGCCCGCGCTGGCAGACCAGTCTCGCGAGCGCGTTGCTGTCGGTCTTCGAGCGCACCGGTGCGGTCGAGGCGCTGCACGAGTCGATTCGAGTCGGTCGGGAGGCGGTCGATGGCTTCTCGGCCGACCATCCCGATCGGGTCCGCGCGTGGACGTACTTGGCGAACGCGTTGCGCTGGGTGTTCCAGCGCTTCGGCGACCTCACGGCCCTCGACGAGGCGATCGCGTTGCAGCGCGCCGCACTGGCCGCCACCCCCGCCGACCATCCGGCCCGGGCGACCTATTCGGCGAATATCGCGCTGGCACTGCGATTGCAGTCCGTGCGTACGGGAGATTCCACGCTGCTGGGCGAGGCAGTGCAGGCGGCTCGTGCCGCGCTCGATGCAACACCGCCGGGACATCACGACCGTACGCTGCGCACAGCGGGTCTCGCCAATGCGCTGTACCTGGTGTTCGACCGCACCGGGGAGCCAGCGGTGTTGCGCGAGGTGATCACATTGCGGCGCGCCGTCCTTGCCGCGACCCCGGATGGCCACCCGGATCGGGCGTTGTTCCTGATGAATCTGGGGTACACATTGCACGCACTGTTCGAACGGATCGGTGATGTGGGGGTGCTCGACGATGCGGTCGCCGCCCATCGCGATGCGGTCGCCGCGACGCCGCCCGACGATCCCGACCTGGCGGCGCGCAAGGCCAATCTCGGTGCGGTGTTGAGTACTCGGTACCGGCGGACCAAGGAGCGGCAGACGCTCGAGGAGATCGTCGAACTGTGCCGCGCAGCGGTCGATGGAACACCGTCGGATGAGTCGGCGCGCGGCACCTACCTCAACAACCTTGGTAACGCGCTGTATTGGATGTTCGAGCAGACCGGCGAACCGGAGTTCCGCGCTGAGGCGCGCACCGCACTCGAATCGGCCCTCGTGTGGCCGACGGCCCAGGTCCGGCATCGGATCGCCGCAGGTCGCTATCTGGCGAATATCGAGATGGCGGCCGAGGCGCCGACCGCGGCTCTGGCGGCGCTGGAGGCCGTAGTGGAGTTGTTGCCGCAGTTGGCATCTCGGGGGCTGGTCCGTGCAGATCGAGAGCACGGCCTCGGTGAGGTGGCGGGTCTCGCGGCGCAGATCGCCGTCACCGCCGTTGCGGCCGGGCGTCCGGAGCGCGCGGTCGAACTGCTCGAGCAGGCCCGCGGCGTGCTCATCGGCGAGACCATCGACGATCGCACCGCAACCGCCGAATTGCGCACGGTGGCACCGGATCTGGCCGACGAACTGGCGCAGCTGCACGAACGCATCGCGGCATTGGACGCGACCGAGGCGACGCCGAACGAGCGTGCGACGCCGACGGGTGAACAAACCCTGGGCACAGCGGTCGGCAGCCAGCGTCGGGCCTATACCGAGCAGTGGTCGGCGCTGGTCGATCGCATTCGGGCGCGAGCAGGGCTAGCGGAGTTCCTGCGGCCGCCGATCATCGATCGGCTCCGACGACAAGCGGTCGAGGGTCCCGTCGTCATCGTGTACGCCGACGTGGCGCGCGGCGGTGCGCTCATCGTCACCGAGGTCGGCGTGGACCATCTGCTGCTGCCGGGTCTGAGCTCGGACGCTGTCTTCGAACAGGTCATCGCCCTGTCGCACGCATTGCATGCGGTGGAGGGTGATTTCCTCGGTCGCGCTGCGGCGCAGTCCGCCATCCTCACGGTGCTCGACTGGCTGTGGCGCCGAGTCGCCGAGCCGATCCTCGAGCGGCTGGGCATTGCGGACGATTCCGACGACCGCGCCCGCGTATTCTGGTGTCCGGTAGGTGCTTTGGCGTTGCTGCCGATCTTCGCGGCCGGCCTGCACGCCGAGCCCGGACGTAGCGTGCCCGATCGCACGGTGTCCTCCGTCATCACCACCGTGCGGGCCTTGGAACATGCCAGGAACCGCCCATCGGGGGATGGAGCGTCGACCGTCATTATCGCGATGCCCATGACGGATGGCGAGGAGCAGGACGGCGTCGACCGGGAGATCGAGGCGCTGGCCGTGCTCCTGCCGAATCCGCTGATCCTGTACGGCGCCGCCGCGACCCACACCACCGTCGCCGATGCGCTCGCCGACCATTCGATCGCGCATTTCGCCTGTCACGGAGTGTCCGATCTGGCGAACCCGGCCGCGAGCGCGCTGATGCTGTCCGATTTCGGCGAAAAGCCCTTCACCGTCGTCGACTTGGCACGCATGAACCTCGGCGCGGCGGATCTGGCATATCTGTCCGCGTGCAGTACCACCCAGGGCAGCCCGTTCCTGGCCGACGAAGGAGTGCATCTGACGGCCGCGATTCATCTGGCCGGGTACCGGCACGTCATCGGCACACTGTGGCCGATCAATGATGCGGCCGCCGCGGAATTCGCCGCGGATTTCTACACCCGGCTCACCGAGAACGGCACCCGCACACCGAAGGTCGACGACAGCGCGCGAATCCTCACCGAGGCGATTTGTGCGATGCGCAACTGCTATCCAGCGCTACCCACTCGCTGGGCCGGATACCTCCACCAGGGCGCGTGAAGTGCACCGGTGGAGTGCGAAATATGGCAGCGGATAAGCAATTTAGCCGGGTGCGTGCTGTGCCGAAACTTGTACCCGCGTAGCGTTCTTCAGAAGCCACCAGCATCCTGCATGAAGCCTGGCTTGTGCGAAGAGCCTGCCGATATTGACCGATTTGTGGCACACGACCACTACCACGAAATCATCACGGCCATCGGCTCGGATGAAAATGTGGGTCATGCATTGGACGGTGTGCGTCCATCGACGGGAATTATCCGAATGCGGTGATGACGCTGAGTGCGATCAGCGATGTAGTGTGGGAAAGCCCTGCGCGGCAGGGGGATTCGTGGTGACAACCGTGACGGCGCGCGGCGTTTCGACCAGCGGGCTCGGCGTACCATATAGCGCGGCGACAATGGCGGCCAGCACGAATAAGCCGCCGAGAGCGAGCGCGATCTGCACCCATGAGGGAAAGATTCCCCGCATGGACCTGGGCCGGAACTGCGATGGCTGCCCGAATCGAGCCGGGCGAGGTTGCTGCCGATATTTCACAAGGTGGTTCCTTGAACTAGTTGAAATACAACCTGATTCGCGGTGGAACGGCGACTCGCTCCGAGCTGGAGTCCTCGCGTGGGAGATATCCTGACAGTCCAGCAGTTTTAGAGCAACCACTTCCGGCAAATTGCCTGGGTCGGTCCGTCAAGCCTGGTTCACCGGAGACAAAATTCCGACCGGTCCTTAAAGTCCTTGTGCGGCAGGAGATCCGCGCAAGGTATGGCGTCAGCGCAGTATCGGTTCGTCGGCCCAGCGGAACAGATGAGCGATCGCGGGTTCGACTATGGCGCTGGGGATTTCGGAGTCGAACCAGCGGTCGACATGGGTCCAGTGGTAGGGGTGCAGCAGGTATTCGCCGTTGAGGCCGTCGGGGTCGGTGAATTCTTGTTCCCACACATGCGTCCACGGCGTCGCGGGTTGCCGCGCGGTGTCGACGCGGCTGAGCGCCCAGGAGCGGATGGCGGTGATATGTGCGGGCATGGCGGTCAGATCCGCCTCGAATCGCGCGCGGATATCGTCGGGCGTGCCGGGGCGAACGCGCAGCAAGAGGGTTCGCTTGATGCGCCTTCCGGCAAGCGGGACCTGCTGTGCGGCAACCGGAATCAACGGCACCGCATCGGCCGAGGCCGAAAGGTCGGGCAGGACCGCCGACGGCGGGGCGGTGGTGGTCAGATCCCACGTCATGCCGAGGCCGCCGACGGTGCCGGGGAGATCGGGGCCCGCCGAGCAGGCCACGACCTCACGGCCAGCACGGGCGGCGGCAACGGCGGGCGCGAAGTCGGTGGTCGGTGTGCGAATCACCCAGCGGGTCATGGTGTCGCGTCCTCCGCATGTGCTTCGGCCTGCAGTGCGCGCCGGTCCCTGCTGATGGCGATGGCGTCGGTGTCGGCCCAGAAGCGGGCGACATCGGGGTCGGCGGCGGCCGCCCCGCGCATGCCGTAAAAGGCGTAGGGGTCGCGTAGTTCCCACAGGATATCGATGGTCACCGCATCCGGCGCCGGATGTGATCGCCACAGGTGCACCGAACGCATCCCGCGTTCGCGCGCACCGGGTAGATATTCGGTGCGCCAACGCCGAATCCAGGAATTCACCTCGGTGGTCGGCAGCACCACATGGTCGAGGATGTGCACGAGGTTCACAGCTTGGCCACGACCTCTTCGCGATACCGGTCCACGGTGTCGTGCAGACCGTCGAGTCCGCGCGGACCGAGTAGCGAATCCGGGCCGAACACTGGCGGATTGAGTACTAGCCGAGTAGCTCCGGCGCGAACATAGGGACGCACGAAGTCCGGATCGAATTCCCGAGTGGGATCGCAGGAACCCGGCCACACCGTGAGTTCTACTGCATCCTCGCCCCGCCCTGCAGTCACCGCCGTGTCTCGCAACCGGTCCGCCGCGGCGGCGAAATCAGCGGGCCCGATGGTGTACGGGAACCAGCCGTCGGCCAGCAGTCCGGCGCGCCGCACGGCCGGAGCGCTATGCCCGCCCAGCACGATCGGGACGGCGCCACTGTCCGGTCGCGGCACACAGCTCAGCCGATCGAATGCGGTGTGGCTGCCGTGGAAGCTCGCCGGTGCGTCCGCCCAGAGCGCCCGCATCGCGCCGATGCAGTCCTCCAGTCGCGCGCCGCGCGCCTGGAACGGCGCGCCGACCGCCGCGTATTCCTCCTTCTGCCAACCGATTCCGAGGCCGAGCAGCAGGCGGCCGCCGGAATGGCGGTCGATGGTGGCGGCGCGCTTGGCCAGTACCACCGGGCTGTGCAGCGGAGCGACCACCATGGCGGTGCCGAAGCGGAGGGTGCTCGACGCCCCGGCCATGAAGGCGATCGTCTCCAGCGGATCGGTCATCGGGACGGCCGATTCCGGACCCGGCATGCGGCCGTCCTCGGAGTACGGATACAGCGGCTCGTAGTCCTCGGCCACCACAACGTGTTCGACGGTCCAGACCGATTCGACGCCGCACTCTTCGAGTGCCGCGGCGAACTCGCGCAGGAAGGTGCCGGAGGTGGCGAGACCGTCGACGTAGGGCACCAGCATTCCGATTCGGGTCATGGCCTCACTAGACTTCCTTCTTCATCTGCGCGGTCAGGATGCGCTGGTAGCCGGAGCCGAAAATCCGTGGCAGCAAATCGATGATGCGGGCGTCGGCGCCGATGAGGATCTTGGCCTTGTCCTTTCGGATGCCGCGCACGATGGTCTTGGCCGCGGATTCGGGTGTCGTTTTGGCCAGTTTGTCGAAGTTGGCGGCCAGGGCGTCGCGGTCGCGGTCGCCGCCCGCGCGGGCCTTCCAGGCGATGTCGGTCTTGATCATGCCGGGATGGACGCTGCTGACGCCGACGGGGTAGCCCGCGATCTTCATCTCCTGGCGCAGTGCATCGGTGAAGCCGCGGATGCCGAATTTGGTCGCGTTATAAGCACCCTGGCTCGGACAGGCAGCGAGTCCGAACATGCTGGAGACATTGGCGATATGGCCGTCACCGGACGCGATGACCTGCGGCAGAAAGGCTTTCGTGCCGTACATGACGCCCCAGAAATTGATGCCGACGATCCACTCGAAGTCTTCCCAGCTCAACTCCTCGACATTGGCGGTCAGCGAGACGCCCGCATTGTTGACTACCAGATTGGCCGGGCCGAAATCGGATCCGACCTCGTCGGCGTGTGCGTAGACGGCGGCGCGGTCGGTGACATCGAGCCGGTAGGCGCGCGCCTTGGCTCCAGCCTGTTCACACAGCGCGGCGGTTTCGCTGACATTGGCCAGGTTTCGCCCGGATAACGCCAATCTGGCGCCTTGGCTGGCCAGCTCCAGTGCGAGCGCGCGGCCGATGCCAGCACCCGCGCCGGTAATGACGACGACCTTGTCCTCAAAGTTCTTCACAGCAGGTGTCCTTGGTTATTTGGTGGTGTAGCCGCCGTCGGCGACGAATTCGGAGCCGGTGCAGAAGCTGGACTCGTCGGAAATGAGGAACAGCACGAGGTTGGCGAGCTCACCCGGCGCCGCGGCACGGGGGAGCGGCTGGTCGTGCACCATCGAGTTGGAGCGGTCGGAGTCGGCGGTCATCTCGGTGGCAACGACACCGGGATGGACCGAATTGACCCGGATTCCGTCGGCGCCGAACTCCTGGGCGGCGGCCTTGGTCATACCGCGCACCGCCCACTTGGACGCGACATAGCCGAGGATATTGCTGAAGGCGATGATGCCGCCGATCGAGGAGATATTGACGATCGAGCCGCCACCGGCCCGGCGCATCGACGCCACCACGGCCTTCATGCCGAGGAAGACCCCGACCTGGTTCACATCGATGACGCGGCGGTAGTCCGCCTCGGCCAACCGCTCGATCGGATCGACGTGCACGATGCCCGCATTGTTGACCAGCCCCCAGACCGGTCCGAAGGTGCGTTCGGCCTCGGCAACCACTGCCGCCCACGCGGATTCGTCGGTGACGTCGAGCGGAACGAACAGCGCGTTGTCCCCGAGTTCGGCGGCCACCGCCTTGCCCTCGTCGGCGAGGACATCCGCGATAACGACCGAGGCACCCTCGGCGGCCAGTCGACGGGCGAATGCGGCGCCCATGCCGCGCGCGCCTCCGGTAATGATGACGGTCTTGCCTGCGACTCTGTCCACGTCATACTCCTCAGGGATGTTCGAGATCGGCGATGTGCTGGGCGGCGATATAGCCGAACACCATGGCGGGACCGATGGTCGCGCCCGCGCCCGCGTAGCTATTGCCCATGACGGCGGCCGAATTATTGCCCGCCGCATAGAGTCCGGGGATCGGCGCACCGTCCGCGCGCAGCACCCGGGAGTGTTCGTCGGTGACCAGACCGCCCTTGGTGCCCAGATCACCGGGCACCATCTCGACCGCGTAGAACGGGCCCTGATCGATCGGCGCGAGGCAGGGGTTCGGAGTGACGGTGGGGTCGCCGTAGTAGCGGTCGTAGGCGGATTCGCCGCGATGGTAGTCCTCGTCGCGCCCGGCGCGCGCGAAGCCGTTGAAGCGCTCGACCGTCGCGGTCAGGGCATCGGCCGGCACGCCGATCTTGGTGGCGAGTTCGGCCAGCGTATCGGCCTTCTTGATGATTCCGGCGTCGAAATACTTCTGCGGGATGGCCTGTTTCGGGAAGGTGCCCAGGAACAGATACCGATCGCGGAAGCGCTGGTCCATGATGAAATGCGCGGGTACATGGCCGACACCGGTGGCGTGCCGCTCGTACATGGTGTGCACCACATCGACGTAGCTGGCCGATTCGTTGGTGAACCGCGCACCCGCGTCATTGACCATGATCGCGCCGGGCTGGGAGCGTTCGGCCAAGCAGAAGAACGGCGGCCCGTCCGGATTACGCACCGAGGGGCCCCACCAGGCGTCATCCATCAGATCCAGTGCGGCGCCCAGCTTTTCACCGGCCAGAATGCCCTCGCCGACATTCTCGGTCGCGCCGACGGTCCAGTCGGTACTGACCGGCTCGGCGAAGAATCGCTCGCGCATCTCCAGGTTGTGCTCGAAACCACCAGCGGCGAGTACAACACCGCGGCGCGCGCGGATAACGATGGGGGTACCGTCGCGCTCGGCACGCACACCGACCACCACGTCGTCATCGGCAATGAGGTCCGTCAGTGGCGTGTTCAGCCAGACCGGCACGCCCGCGTCGCGCAGTGCCAGCCACAGCCGCGCCACCAGGGCCTTGCCGAGACTCAGCGGCTGCCGGCCGCGAATGCGGTTCAGCACGGCCTTCGCGCCCACCTTCAGCGCGGTGCGCTTACCCTTCCAGGTCCGCGCGATCATATTCAGATCGTGGAAGTCGCTGACGGTGAACGCGATGCCCTTCGGGCCCGACATGGTCGGCCGGTTGATCAGCTCCATGTCCTTGCCGAGCAGACGACCGTCGACGATCGCGGGTTCGATGCTGCGGCCCTGCGCGAGTCCGCCGGGCAGTTCCGGGTGGTAATCGGAATAGCCACGGTCGTAGACGAATTGGAGATGGTTCGTGCGCGCGGTGAGATAGGCGAACATCCGTGGCCCGTTGTCCAGGAAGGCATCCTGCTTCTCCTGCGGAACCCGGTCTCCGACAACGGATTTCAGGTAGACCCGGGCCAGGTCGGGACTATCGGGTACGCCCTCGCGCACCAGCACCGGATTGTTCGGAATCCAGACACCGCCGCCGGAGCGGGCGGTGGAACCGCCGAAGCTGCCGCTCTTTTCGATCAGCACCACCGAAAGCCCACGGTAGGCGGCGGTGAGCGCGGCGGTCATACCCGCCGCGCCGGAGCCGACGACCACAACGTCGTAGATGTATTCCTGGGACATCTGGCTCTCCTTCACTAGTAGCCGGCGCCGGTGAGCATGCCGCCGTCGATGACGACCTCGGTTCCGGTGCAATAGCTCGCGGCATCGGAGGCCAAGAAGACCACTGCCTCGGAAACCTCGCCGGACTGTCCCCAGCGCGGAATCGGCAGGCCGGCGAAGAAGCTGTTGCCGTCGACGCCCGAGCCGGCCGCCGCCGTCATCGGGGTTGCGATGCCGCCGGGATGGACGGAGTTGACCCGGATCCCGTCCTTGCCCAGTTCGCGGGCGGCCGATTTGGTGAGTCCGCGAATCGCGAACTTGCTCGCGCTGTAGGCGGACAAGCCCGCCGCGCCGATGAAGCCCTCGACCGAGGAGATATTCACGATGGCGCCGCCGCCGGTCATGGCGGGTGCGGCGGTTTTGATGCCGAGCCAGGTGCCGGTGACGTTCACCGTCATGATGGTGGTGAAGTCGGCCAGGCTCATTTCGGCGATGCGCTGGAAGCGCAGCATGCCCGCATTGTTGACGAGCACATCGAGTCCGCCGAACTCGTCCACCGCGGTCCGCACCGCGGCCGCCCAGTCCGCCGCGCTGGTCACATCGTGGTGCACATAGCGCGCGCCGGTCTCGGCCGCGAGCTGTTCGCCCTGCTCGTCGAGGACATCGCCGAACACCACCCGCGCGCCCTCGGCGACGAAGCGGCGGACGTGTTCGGCGCCCATTCCGCGCGCTCCGCCGGTGATCAGCGCGACCTTGTCATCGAGTCGACCCACTGCAGGTCCGTCCTTTCTGCGGCGTCGGTTCGAACGCCGTGTCGAATTCGACGCTATGGGCGCGAGGGCGAGCCGACCGGAGCCAGTCCCATCTAGCGAGACATGCACCTGACCTCAACGAGAGCATCGGAAATATTTCTACTAGGCATATTGAGAAATGGAGGCCATGCATGAAGTTCTCGATGATCTTCGAGGCGCAGATGACCAACCCGTCGGCCGATCACGAACGGCAGGTCCTGCGCGACTGTGTCGAGCAGGCGGTGTTGGCCGAGGAGATGGGTTTCGACACCGTCTGGGCGGTCGAACACCACGGCCTGAAGTGGTACGCGCATATGAGCGCGCCGGAGATCTTCCTGACCTGGGTGGCCGCGCGCACCGAACGGATCCGCATCGGCCACGGCGTGGTGTGCATGCCCTTCAACTTCAACCACCCGGTGCGCGCGGCTGAGCGCGCGGCCATGCTCGATGTGCTCTCCAACGGGCGGGTGAACCTCGGCGCGGGCCGCGGCGCCACCCCGCAGGAGACCTCCATGTGCGGTGTCGATCCCGACCGTACCTACCAGGAGGTGGAGGAGTCGCTGCGCATCATCGGCAAGGCCTGGCAGGATCCGGAGGGCGAATTCGAATGGCACGGTGAGCTGCTCGATATCGATCCGCATCCGATGCTGCCGCGTCCGGTGCAGCTGCCGCATCCGCCGCTGTTCATGGCGTGCACCAAGAAGGACACCCTGAAGCTGGCCGCCGACTACGGAATCGGTGCGCTGGTATTGGGCTTCGCGGGCGTGGAGGAGATCGCCGAACTGCGCCGCACCTACGATGCGGCCATTGCCGAGCGGACCGGGGAGAGGTTCGTCTCCACCGTGGTCAACGACCACTTCGCGGCGTTGTGCCCGACGATCGTGCTCGACGACCGGGAGAAGGCGCAGCAGATCGGTGCCCGCGGCCAGCGGTTCTTCGCTCAGTCCATCAAGCACTGGTACGGCGCGGGCCCGGTGCCGGACGAGGCCATCGATCCGACCGTGGACGAGCTGGCGCGCATCCGCGAGGCCGCCGATGAGCATGTGGCGTATCTGCACGAGGCGAAGATTCCGGTGAAGGCCGGGGCCACGTCGGTTTTCAATGCCGAACACGCCTACGGCAGTCCCGAGGACGCCATCGCCTACGTCGAGCGGCTGCAGGAAGCCGGTGCCGACGAGATCCTGTGCCTGATCCAGATGGGCACCGTGCCGCAGGAAGCCTGCCTGGAGACGATCCGGCACTGGGGCGAGAAGGTCATCCCGCATTTCCGCAAGAGCTAGTCACAACTGAATTGGCTGAGGAGCAGACAATGATCGATCTGACCGACAAGGTAGCGCTGATCACCGGCGCCGCGCGGGGACAGGGTGCCGAGGAGGCTCGGCGGTTCGCCGCGGCGGGTGCCAGCGTGGTACTGACCGACGTGCTCGAAACCGACGGCAAGGCCGTTGCCGAATCCATCGGTGCCGCCGCGCGTTTCGTGCGCCATGACGTGAGCAGTGCCGACGACTGGGCGGCCGCGGTGCGGACCGCGGTGTCCGATTTCGGCAAGCTCGATGTGCTGGTGAACAATGCGGCGATCTACACGACGAAGGCTCTCACCGAGACCACGGTCGAGGAGCTGGAACGCATTCTGCGGATCAACCTGGTCGGCGCGTTCATCGGCATGCAGTCGGTCGTAGGTCCGATGGTGGCGGCGGGCGGCGGTTCGATCGTCAACATCTCATCGCAAGCCGGATTGCAAGGATTGATGGGGCATTCCGCCTACGGTGCGTCGAAATGGGCGCTGCGTGGGCTGACGAAGACGGCGGCGCTGGAGCTCGGCCCGGTGGGGATCCGGGTCAATTCGGTGCATCCCGGCCCCATCGCCACCCCGATGATCGGCCATCTCGGCCTCGGCACCGGGCCGGGTAGCTTCCCCGCGCTGCCGCTGGGACGGGTCGGCCTGCCATCCGAGGTGGCGGATCTGGTGGCTTTCCTGGCCTCCGATGCCGCGGCGTTCATCACCGGTGCGGAGTTGGCCATCGACGGCGGATTGTCCGCGGGACAGTTCATTCCGCCCGGCTCGATGCCGCCGGTCGGCGCCACGGGCGAGCAGTGAGGTACCGGCGATGCCGCTGAAACCCGAGGCGCGAGTGATCGTCGAGGCCGCTTCGGCATCGTTCCCGGCATTGGGTACCGAGGTGCTCGATGCGGCACAGGCGCGCCGGATCCTCGCCGCTCGCGCGGCGGCTCCGGTACAGCCTGTGCCGGTCGACCATGTCGACGAGCGGATGGTGCCGGGGCCCGCCGGGGCGTCGCCGGTGCGGGTTCGCCTGTATCGGCCCGCGGGCACCTCGTTGCCAGTTGTGGTCTTCTTTCACGGCGGCGGGTTCGTGATCTGCGGTCTGGACAGTCACGATCAGCTGTGCCGGGCCATGAGCAACGGTGTCGGCGCGATCGTGGTGTCGGTGGATTATCGGCAGGCGCCGGAACATCGATTCCCGGCCGCGGCCGAGGATGCCTACGCGGTGCTGGAATGGGTTGCCGCCCAGGCGAGTACGTTCGGTGGGGATCCGGACCGGATCGCGGTCGCCGGGGACAGCTCGGGCGGGAACCTGGCCGCGGTGACGGCGCTCATGGCCCGCGATCGCAACGGGCCCGATATCGTCCACCAGTTGCTGGTCTATCCGATGTTGGATCCGGCGCGTGACACCGCGTCCTACCGGGACAATGCCAACGGGTACTTCGTCACCGATGACCATCTGCGGTGGTACTGGGAGCAATATCTCGGATCCGACGGCGATGCGGCCGACCCCTACGCGGCACCGCCGCGCGCCACCGACCTCGCCGGGCTGCCGCCCGCCTATGTCATTACCGCCGAATTCGATCCGCTGCGGGACGAGGGCGAGGAGTACGGAGCCCGACTTCGTGCGGCCGGGGTCGAGACCATGGTGATCCGCTACGACGGCCAGTTCCACGGCTTCTTCACCATGGCCGACAACCTGCCCGATGCGAAAGAAGCCACCGCCCAAGCGTTTTCCGCACTCCGCCGGGCATTGGAGGTCCGATGAGCGCACCATCGCGCAGCGATTCGACGAAAGGTGGGACCGTCGAACGACTCGGCACGATTTTCCCCGCCGACAATCTCACCGCCGCCATCGATCTGCTCACCGCCGTATTGGGTACCACCGCGACATTCGTCGACGGTGACCGGTGGGCGCAGTTCGATATCGGTCCGACCCGAGTCATGCTCGCGGGTGCCGATGAGCGTGATATCCCATCCCTTGCGGTCAAAGTAGGCGATCTGGACGCCACCCTCGCTCGCCTGCGGGCCGTCGGATTTCCGGCCGACGAGCCGGTGACCGGGCCGCACGAACGTCGCACCTCGGTCCGCCCGTCGCCCGAATCACCGTGGGCGATAGTCCTTTACGAACCGGCGCCCGCGAATCGTCCGGCTGGATAGCCGCGTATCGCCCGGGCCGTGTGGCTCAGCTAACTTCGCACCCCACCCTCCATACGCTACCGTATGGGAAGCGTTCCATACGGGACCGAATGGAGGTTGGATCGTGGTTCGAAACATCCATCAGCGGGAGTACCCGGTGCCCGCGGAGCAGGTCGGCGCACTGCTCGCCAAGGCCGCCGAACCGGACAGTCCGGTGTGGCCGCCCGGCTGGCCCGCGCTGGTGCTCGACCGGCCACTCGGTGTCGGGGCCGACGGCGGCCACGGGCTCATTCGGTATCGGTGTACCGAGTGGGTGCCGGGTCGCCGCGTGCAGTTCACCCTCGCGCCCGGGTCGTTCCTCACCGGCACACACACCTTCGACGTGCTGGATGGCAAGTGGCCGGATAGCAGCATCCTGCGCCACGAGATCGACGGCCGCCTGCACGGAATCGGCTACATCCTCTGGCCGGTCGCGATCCGCTGGATACACGACGCGATGATCGAGGCAATCCTCGATAGAACCGCCGTCTCGCTGGGGCACCCGCCGGTCACCCCGGCCCGTCCGTCGCGGTGGGTCACCTTCCTGCGCAAGGTCATGTCCCGCCGCGCGACCGCCGCGCTCGCTGATTCGGCCGCGTAAGCGCGCGCAATCCGTTCAGCAGCAGGGGCGGCAGCCGGTCCGCCTGGGCGCCCGGGGCAGTGTGTCCTGGGCGGCCCAGGCGATGGCGCCCACGCAGTACAGTCGTCACATGGCACTGTCGGCGCAGGACCGCATCGAGATCGGCGACCTGATCGCACTGCACGGTCACCTCATGGACGCGGGTGAGCTGGACCGGATGGACGAGCTGTTCACCGCCGGAATCACCTACGACCTCACGGATTTCGGATCGGGGGAGCTGCGCGGGATTCCGGCGCTGCGGGAGGCGGCGGTCGCACTCGGTGACGGGAATCCGGTCGGACACCACATTACGAATGTGGTCATCACCGAGACCGACGGCGCGGTTCGGGTGCGGTCGAAGGGGATCGGGATCTACGCCGACGGGAGCAGCCGCAGCGTGGAATACGACGATACGGTCGTGCGCGAGGCGGCTGGCTGGCGCATCTCCTATCGCCGGGTGATCCTGCACGGGACACCGCTCGGTGGTCGCGTGACCAAGTCTGCCTAGGTCGAAAAACCTACGCCAGCTGTGTTTTATCGGCGACATATTTGTTAGCCGTATGCGGACGGTCGCGCGTTGATATCGTCGCGCCCATGTCGGACACACGGGACGCTCATCTCGAAGCCGAGCCTCCCGCCGACCATCAGGTGGGGGCGGCTGATGCCGGGGTGCCCGGACCGGATCCCGAGCACCGGGCACTGCCGGACAAGATCGAGGTCGACGACGAGGAACGGCCCGCGCGGGTATTGCGTGGGTGGGCCGAGCGGGTCGTGGCGACGGCCGCCTTCGCGGTCGCGCTGCTGGTGCTGTGGCAGGTGTTCCGGCCGTTGGCACAGGGCAGCCAGTACTACCTGGTGATCTTCCTGTCCGGGACGCTGCCGGTGGTGTTCCTGGCCTATCGGTCCGGGCTGCGCTGGCTCGAGCGCGGTGCCGGTCCGGGGCCGGTCGATTGGCTGCTGGCCCTGGTCGCGCTGCTGGTATGCCTGTATCCGGTGCTGCCGATGGCGATAGGGTCCGGTGGCGGCGGTTATAACGCGTTCCTGGATCGGCAGGGCCTGTTCGATCCGGTCGATATCGGCATGGGCACGGTGCTGTTGGTGTTGGTACTGGAGGCCTGTCGGCGCACCACCGGCTGGGTATTGCCCGCGGTGTGCCTGGTCTTCATCGCCTACGGCTACTACGGGGGCTACCTGCCACAGCAGTGGACCGTCGCGCACGCCGGACTCGATTTCGGGCAGATCGTCGATGCGCTGTACAACTCGGGCAGCGGGTTCTACGGCACACCACTGGATGTTGCGGCCAGCTATATCGTGCTGTTCACCCTCTACGGTGCGGTACTCGAATTCTCCGGCGCGGCACAGTTCTTCGTCGATCTGTCGGTCGCGGCATTCCGGCGCTCGCGCGGTGCCGCCGGACGCACCACGGTCGCCTCGGGATTCCTGCTCGGCACCGTCTCCGGATCGGGCACCGCGACCGCGGTGACGGTCGGCGCCGTCACCTGGCCGATCCTGCGCCGCGCCGGATATCCACCGGAACAGGCGGCGGGGGTACTCGCCGCGGCGGGTGTCGGCGCGATCCTGTCGCCGCCGACACTGGGCGTCGCCGCGTTCATCGTCGCCGAATACCTCGACGTCTCCTATGTCACGGTGCTGGGCTGGGCGATGATCCCAACGCTGCTGTACTACCTCGGGATTCTGCTCGCGGTCGAGATCGATGCGCGGCGGCTCGGCACCGAGCAGATCGAGATCAGTGTCGGCTCGGTATGGCGGCTGCTGGCCCGATTCGGTTACCACTTCCTGTCTTTGATCGCGATCGTGGTGCTGCTGCTGATCGGCGTGAGCGCCGCAAAGGCCGTCATATACGCCACCGCACTGGCATTCGTGCTCGCCTTCCTCGATTCGCGCGTTCGTGCCCGGGCGCGCTCACCGCGCCAGATCTTCCACATGCTCGGCAGCGGTGTGCGTTCGGCGCTGCCGGTCGTCGCGGTGTGCACTTCGGCGGGGGTGATCACCGCGATCGCCACCAAGACCGGACTCGGCGCGCAGTTGGCCTCGGTGCTGGTGAGTGCGGGAAAGGCGGTGTCGGACAACCACACCGTGGTGCTGGCGTGCACCGTGGTGCTCGCCGCGATCGCACTCGCGCTGCTCGGGCTGGCGGTGCCAGTGACCGCGTCGTTCATTATCGGCTGGGCGATCATCGGTCCGGCACTGCTCGCGCTGGATGTGTCGGCGCCCGCCGCGGCGATGTTCGTCTTCTACTACTCGGTGCTGTCGGAGGTGACGCCCCCGACCGCGCTGGCCGCGGTGGGCGCGGCGGCGATCACCGGGGCGCGTGCGGTGCCGACGATGTGGCAGGCGCTGAAGTACGCGCTGCCCGCCTTCCTGGTGCCGATCGTCTTCGTGCTCAGCGGACCCGGTGCATATCTGCTCGGGCACGGGCCGGTGCTCGGTGTGCTGTGGACGACGATCGTGGCCGGTATCGGCGTGGCGGCGCTGGCCGTGGCGACCGGCGGCTGGATGCTCGGCATCGGCCCGGCCGGGGTGGCGGCCCGGCTGCTCGCCGGTCTGGCCGGTCTGGCCCTGTTGTACCTGGAGCCCGGCGCACTCGTCGTCGGTCTGGTCGCGCTGACCGCGGCCGTCGGGGTCACTCTGCTCTCCCGAAGGAGGACGACTTGAGAAGAGCTGCCATAGGATTCGCCGTTGCCGTGGTGGCGGCCGGATTGCTGGCCGGATGTGGGGGACGCCGCGACACGCCGCAGTCCGATAGCGGTGGCGCGGTCACCTGTGAGGTGAAGGACGACACCCGCGTCGGCATCGCGACGGGCAATTCCACCGGCGTGTACTTCGCGCTCGGCAACGCGTACGCCGAACAGATCTCGCAGGCCACCGGCGGCAAGGTCAAGGCGACCGCCGCCGAAACCGGTGCGTCGGTGCAGAACATCCAGCAGTTGGTCGCGGGCACCTATCAGGTCGCGTTCGCACTCGCCGATACCGCCGCCGACGCGGTCATGGGCAACGCCGGTTTCGACGGCAAAAAGCAACCGGTGCAGGCGCTTTCGCGGCTCTACCCGAATTACACCCAGGTGATCGTGCGCACCGGCGCCGAGATCGAATCGGTCGCCGATCTGCGTGGCAAACGGGTCTCCACCGGCTCGCCGAAGTCCGGTACCGAGGTGATCGCCCAGCGCGTACTGCAGGCGGCGGGGCTGAATCCGGACACCGATATCTCGGCCCAGCGTTTGGATCTCACCAAAACGGTGGACGGTATGAAGGACGGCTCCATCGACGCCATGTTCTTCTCCGGCGGCCTGCCCACGCCCGGCATTACCGACCTGTTGACCTCGACCAAGGGCAAGGTGCGCTTCCTCGATATCGCCGATCTCACCGGCAGTATGCACGCGGTGAATCCGGTCTACGAGGAGGGCGCGATTCCGGCCACCGTCTACGGCCTGACCGCCGATGTGAAGACCATTGTCGTGCCGAATCTGCTGCTGGTGCGTGAGGATCTCGACGCGAATCTGGCCTGTGTGCTCACCAAGACCCTCTTCGATCGCAAATCCCAACTGGAACAGGCTAATTCGGCCGCGAAAGGGATCAGCCGCGATACCGCGACGATCACCGCGCCGGTCGTGTTGCACCGTGGGGCGGCACATGCGCTGACGAAGTGACCGTGCTCAGGTCGCCAGCGCTCCCGTCAGTGCGCGGGCGGTGTCGACGGTGGCGGCGATGAATGCATCGCGTTCGGGCTTGGTCGTCGATGCGCGCAACGGCCCCAACTGGACCTCGTAGGCCGCCACCCCTGCGGCGTCGAAAACCGGTGCCGCGAGATAGCTCAGCGGCAGCGCGGCCTCGGAATCGAGTTCGGCTCTGGTGAACGGTCGCGAGGTGAGAAATGCGAGGCGGCGCAGGGCCCTGGTGCGCAGGTGCGGCTGCACGAGTTCGGTGCCCATGGCGCCGAGGAGGTCGGCGAGGAGTTCGACCGTGCCCGCATCGTCGGTGCGCGGGCGGAACAGGGCAACGCCGCGGTCGCGAACGAGGGTGAGCAGGCCGCTCGCGATGCGGCGGTCCGCGTCGGGCGCGGTGGCCAGCCAGGTGTTCTGTTCGGTGGCCGAACGCCACGGCATCACACTGGCCCCGGCCGGAAACTGCAGTGGGATGCGATGGCCGACCGGGATTCCGGGGACGACGCGTTCGGGCCCGTGCCGCACATCGAGGACCGTGAGGTGCTCGGGCTCGATCCGGCTGAGGGTCGCGCCGTAGCCGGTGCGGACGGTGAGTTCGGTGAGGATATCGCCGAGCGCGCGCGGTAGCGCCGGGCCGTGCAGATTCGCCAGCGCCGGGCCCAGGCCGTAGCCGCGGTTCGGATCGCGCAGCACCCAGCCCGCCGAATCCAGTTCGGCGAGAATCGCGGTCGCGGTGGCGCGGGCGATATCGAGGCGGTCCGCGATGCCCGCGACGCTGATCGGCTCCGGGGTCGCGGCGAGCAGCGACACGATATCGATGACGCGGCGGGTCGGCGGGGACGGGGACCGGTCGGACATGGACAACCTCTTGTGCGGTTCGGTGGAGCGGTTCTACGATGACGAATATTACGACAAGCAGTGTCGAATATTCGACAGTTGTGGAGTGCGCATGATTCTGGACAGATTCCGAATCGACGGACAGGTCGCCGTCGTCACCGGCGCGGGGCGCGGGCTCGGCGCGGCGATCGCGGTGGCCTTCGCGGAAGCGGGCGCGGATGTCGTCATCGCCTCCCGCACCAAGAGTCAGCTGGACGAGGTCGCCGAACAGGTGGCGGCCGCGGGCCGGCAGGCCCATGTGGTGCCCGCGGATCTGAGTGATATCGAGGCGACCGCCGGGCTGGCCGACGCGGCCGTCGAACGCTTCGGACGGCTCGATATCGTGGTCAACAATGTCGGCGGCGCGTTGCCGTGCCCATTGCTCGACACCACGCCGGACGCGCTGGTGCAGGCGTTCAACTTCAATGTGACCAATGCGCACGCACTGGTGCGTGCCGCCGTGCCGAAGATTCTCGAAACCGCCGGTGGCGGTTCGATTCTCAATATCACCTCGACCATGGGCCGCCTGCCCGGCCGCGCGTTCGTCTCCTATGGAACGGCGAAAGCGGCGTTGGCCCACTACACCCGCCTGGCGGCAATGGATCTGAATCCGCGCATCCGGGTCAATGCCATCGCACCGGGCTCGATTCTGACCTCCGCGCTGGAGATCGTGGCGAGCAACGATGCCATGCGCACGGAGCTGGAGGCGAAGACGCCGCTGCACAGCATCGGCGAACCCGAGGATATCGCCGCTGCCGCACTGTATTTGGTGTCGCCGGCCGGAAAGTACGTCACCGGCAAGGTGCTCGAACCCGACGGCGGTCTGATCGCGCCCAATCTCGACCTGCCACTTCCGGATCTGTCATGACCTACCGCGTAGTCCAATGGGGCACCGGCAATGTCGGCGGCCACGCACTGGCCGGTGTGATCGCGAATCCGGACCTGGAATTGACCGGGGTCTGGGTATCGGGTCCGAAGAAGGACGGGCTGGACGCGGGAACCATCGCCGGACTGGATCATCCGGTCGGTGTGACGGCGACGACCGATACCGAGGCGATCCTGGCGTCGAAACCCGATTGCGTCGTGTATTGCTCGATGACCGACAACCGTCTGCTGGAGGCGGTCGAGGATCTGCGCAGGCTGCTCAGTGCCGGAATCAATGTCGTCGCGTGCGCGCCGGTGTTCTTCCAGTACCCCTACGGCGTGCTGCCGGATGAGCTGCTGAAGCCGATCCAAGAGGCTGCGGCGCAAGGGAATTCGTCGCTGTGGGTCAATGGCATCGATCCGGGCTTCGCCAATGATCTGCTACCGCTGGCGCTGGCTGGCACCTGTCTGCGCATCGACCAGCTGCGGTGTCTGGAGATCGTCGACTATGCCAGCTACGACAACCGTGAGGTCATGTTCGACATCATGGGTTTCGGCAGACCGCTCGACGAGATCCCGATGTTGTTGCAGCCCGGGGTGTTATCGCTGGCCTGGGGCGGCACCGTGCGCCAACTCGCCGCGGGCATCGGCGTCACCCTCGACGCCGTCACCCAGACCTACGAACGTATTCCCGCGCCGGATTCCTTCGATATCGCCACCGGCCATATCGCCGAAGGAACCGCGGCCGCACTGCGTTTCGAGGTGCGCGGCATGGTCGGAGATCAGGTCGTGACGGTACTCGAACACGTCACGCGCCTGCGCCCCGACCTGTGCCCGGACTGGCCGCAACCCGCCCACCACGAGGGCTCCTACCGCGTCGAGATCACCGGCGAACCCAGCTACGCCATGGACCTGGTCACCTCCAGCCGCAATGGCGACCACAACCACGCGACGCTGTTGGCCACAGCCATGCGCATCGTCAACGCGGTCCCAGCGGTCGTCCAGGCCCCGGCGGGCATCCTCACCGCACTGGACCTGCCCTTGATCACCGCCCCCGCAACCCGCCCACCCGCATAGCCCGGTGCTCCACCTCCCAGACGGGGCCCCATAGGGGCGCGGACCAACCCGAACCCGACGTCAACAGATTCTTCGAATCCGCTGCATTTCGAACTGTTTCGGCGCTGCTGACGGCAACCACGTCAGGCCCAGGTGTTGACGCGGTCGACAAGGTAGTGCTGGCCTCGGGGCGCAGGGATCCCGAGCTGGCAAATGTGGTTCGGCCGAATCGTAGACAGTCGTTTCGGGCGGATTTGCCAACCGTGGCGAGTTCTGCGCGCTCGGCTTTACTTGGTGCGTGACGTCTATCGCTACCAGTGTCCGTGCGTTGCCGCCGATGGTCTCTGGCCGCCTCCGCAACACCAAACGCTTTCTCACCGACCCTATTACGTTCCTCTCCGACGCCAGGTCCCAGCACGGTGACGTGTTTCGGTTCCAGCTGATGAACGGGGTCATGGTCGGCGTTACGCATCCCCACCACATCAAGTACATCCTGCAGGAACGCATGGTGAACTTCACCCGCGAGACCGAGATGTACGACATCCTGGAGCTTTTCGCGGGCCGCGGGCTGGCGACCATCGCCGACCACGACAAGTGGCGATATAACCGGCGCCTCGTGCAACCCGCCTTTCACCACAAGAAGATCAACGCGCTCAGCGAGATCATGGTGGCCGAGATCGACGCCATGTGCGACGAATGGGTCGAACACGCCCGAGCCGGCCGAACGATCGATGTCGGCGAACAGATGAGCCACCTCACATTGCGGGTCGTGGTGCGGGCTCTGTTCGGGATGGATCCGCAGGGACCAGAGGTGACCGGTTTCTCCAACGCGACACAGCGGGTGAACGATGAGCTGGGAAGGTTCATCCGGATGCCGTTGGTCCCCTTGCGGTTTCCGACTCCGAGCCACCGCCGCTTCTGGCGGGCGATCGGCGAGATGGATGCCATCGTCTACGCGGTGATCGACCAGCTCCGCGACAACGACAACGACGGATTGCTGGCCATGCTCATGAACGCCACCGACGCTGATACCGGCAAGAACTTCACCGACAAAGAGCTGCGCGACGAAGTCGTCACCATGCTCTTCGCCGGTCACGAAACCAGCGCCTCGGCTCTGACATCGGCCATTCTGCTCCTGCAACTGCATCCGGAGGTACATGAGCGGCTGCGCGACGAAGTCGACACAGCGCTGCCCGGCGATCACGCCACCATGACCGACCTGCCCGCGTTGGCCTACAACAAGCAGGTGATAGAGGAGGTATTGCGGCTGATGCCACCGGCGTGGATGGGACAACGCCGCGCCCGCGAGGACGATGAGATCGGGGGTCGCCTCATCCCGGCAGGCACTCCGGTGATGTTCAGTTACTATCACGCACACCGCAATCCCGAGGTTTGGGAGCTGCCGGACACCTTCGACCCGGACCGCTTCGCAGCCAACGCGGTCGCCGGTCGTGACCGCAACATCTACCTGCCCTTCGGTGCGGGTGGACACCTCTGCATCGGCAACGCGTTCGCGATGATGGAAATGCAACTCGCGTTGTCGACCATCATGCGGCGGTTCGAGTTGACCATCGAGAAACCGAACCCCACTCCGGCCACGGCAATCACCCTCAACGCCAAGTTCCCGCTGATCGCCTCCCTGACCGAACGCAGATAGCGCCGCTCCCGCGTGCCCCTACTGAGTTCTGTCTCGAAGTGGTGCGGGCGGGCCCTCGGCCCGCCTACCCGGCGACCTCACCCACACACCAACGCGGGCAACAACTTCCAACGAACACATCAAGGGGTGGCACCGAAAACGGTGCCGCCCCTCACTTCACATCGGAACACTCCCTAGGAGACTGGTGTTGTTCGTGCGAAGGGCCTTCGGTACCTGCGCACAAGAGCTCAGCAGTGCTCTTCGATGAACAGTATCCGCCGATCATGGTGAGTACGGAACTCGTGCGCCAGGAAACGGCTGGTTGACCAGTCTCCGCCAGGACCCATGTAGTTGTTTTTGACCTTGCTCCAAAACGCGGATCTTTCGGAGTCCGCGAGGCGGCGCGGGTGTGTGCCACCGCATTCGCCGAGTATGACGGCGGCACTGGGATCCCAGCTTCCTATCGCTGGGAATCCGCGGAGTACTCGGCCTTCGGGCATGACATCTCGGGCTTGGTCGGGTTGCGTCATGACTGTTCCTGCAATGCTAGGCGTTCACGAGTCGGCGAATCGCGTCGGCGACTTGTTCGGGTTGTTCGGCGGGGATGATGTGCTCGGAGACGGCGTCCTCGTACTGCGCGCCGACCTGTTCGGCGTATCGGCGTTGGTATTCGCGCATGAGGTCGAGATTGCGGGCCTGGTAGCGGGCGGCGTGCATCGCCGAGATGACGATCACGCCGGATTTCGGCGGTTCCGGTGGGCGGCGGCGGAATTCGTCGATCGCCGCCGCGACGGCCGCTATTTCGTGCCGGGTGGTAGTGAGCCCGGCGGGGGTGAAGTCCTCGGCCAGCATGGTCGCGTAGCTGTCGGCGGGGAACTTGCGCCCGTAGGAGCTGGTCAGTATCCGCATGAGCGGCGGGACGTGGCTCAATGCCTGCTGCGCGGCGAGGATGCGGTCGGTCTTCTTGGCGGTCGGCTCCCAATTGTCGTAATTCGGTGCGGCTTCCGGTGTCGGGTCGATGAGGACGAGCCCGGCGGGCGACAGCGTTTCCGCGGCGCGGCGCACGATCAGCCCACCCATGCTGTGCCCCACCAGGATCACTTGCCCGGTCGCGACCGCCTGGACCAGCGCCACCAGGGTGGCAGCCATGTCGTCGATGGTCTGCGGCTCGGCGGGGCGGCCGCTGCGGCCGCGCCCGGCCCGGTCGTAGGCGACGGTATGCGCGATGTCCCCCAGTAACGGTACGACCCGATCCCAGAGGGTCCGGCTGGCGCCTCCACCGGATTCGAACACCACCCAGGTTTCCCCGGTGCCGGACTCTTCGACGTAGATCTCGGTGCCGTTCAGCATCATTCGACGCCCAGCAACATTCCGCATCGCGGTCATCCTCCCAACTAGTACCAACTTTGGGAACGATACCAAATGTGGGATAGTTGCGATATGGATCCGATCGAGTTGCTGCTCCACCCGGTGCGATTGCGCATCATCCACGTACTGTCCGGCGGCCGGTTGCGCACCGCTGGCGAGTTGTGCGACCGCATGCCCGATGTGCCCCGGACCAGCGTCTACCGGCAGCTCGGCCTGCTCACCGAGGGCGGAATGCTCGAGGTCGGAGATGAGCGGCGCGTGCGCGGCGCGGTGGAACGCTCCTACCGATTGCGACCCGACCGCCCGACCATCTCCCCCGAGGCGAGCAGCGCGATGACCCCCGACGATCACCGACAAGGGTTCGCGGCGGCCATGGCCGTCCTGATCGCCGAGTTCAATGCCTACCTCGATCGAGCCGACGCCGACCCCGTCGCCGACGCGGTCGGCTACCGCCAAGCAACGCTCTGGCTCAGCCCCGAGGAGCTCGACGCCATGCGCACCGGCTTCCTCGACCTCGTCGCGCCCCTCGCGGCGAATCAGCCAGGGCCAGGCCGCAGACCGTACCTGATCAGCCCGATCCTTTTCCCTGGCGAGAAACCAGAATCGCCGAGCTGACCGCACGTTCGCCGCATCCGGGACGCCGACAGCTTCAGGAGTCTCGGGCCCCGGCATACGGTGGGCCAATGTTTGCACTCGTTGTGAAGTTCGACTTGTTCGACGTCGACAAGGCGGCAGCCTTCGACCAGCTCGTCGCCGAGACCGTCGAGAGCATCACCGAAAACGAACCCGGCACGCTGGTCTACGCAACCAACACCGTTGACGGTGAACCGCTCTCGCGGATCTTCTATGAGGTGTACCGCGACCGCGATGCGTTCGAGGAGCATGAGCGGCAGCCGCACACCCGGCAGTTCCTGGACAAGCGCAGCGAGTACGTCGCGTCATTCCGCGTCGAGTTCCTGGCCCCGGCCGTCGCAAAGGGCCTGCCCGCCTAGAGTCATGCGCGCTTCGTTGACGCTCAATGGACGTGCGGCTTTCAGCGCTCGGCGAGGGCGGTCAGTGCTCGGTCGACATCGTCGATGCTGTTGTAGAGGTGGAAGGAGAAGCGTAGGCCGCCGCCGCGGGCGGATGCGATGATCCCCGCTTCCTCGAGGCGGGCTGCCGCGTCGCCCGCGCCGGGCACCGAGACGATCGCCGAATCGGCGGGTACCGACTGGAAACCCAACTCTGCCAACCCGGTTCGGAATCGGGCGGCGAGTTCGCGGTTGTGGGCGCCGATCTTGTCGATGGTCAGCTCCTCGATCAAGGACAGACCGGACAGCGCTGCGATGACGCCGAGCCAGTCCGGAGTGGAGTCGAATCGCTGGGCGGTGCTGGACAGTGCGATCGGGTCGTACAGTTCGGCCCAGCGGTCGGCCGCCGCGTACCATCCGGGGCTGATCGGGCGCAGCTCGGCGGCGGCTTCCGGTGCGGCGGCGAAGAATGTGATGCTGCGGGCGCCGATCAGCCATTTGAATGTCGCGCACACCCAGTAGTCGGCATCGTCGAAACGCAGCGGCACCCATCCGGCGGCCTGGGTGGCATCGGCCAGCAGTCGGGCATCGTGCGCCCGGGTGGCTGCGCGCAGCACCGCCATATCCGTGGTCCGGCCGTCCTTGGACTGCACGACGCTGACCGCGACCAATGCCGTTTCGGGACGCACCTCTTCGGCAATGCGCTCCAATGGCACGAACCGCACGGCGAGATCGCCGCGATGCACGAAAGGCATGGAGACGGAGGAGAATTCACCTTCCGCGAGCAATACTTCCGCACCCGGCGGCAATGCGGCGACCACCGGCGCGATCAGCCCCGCCACGGTCGCGCCCAGCGCGATATCGTCGACCGAAGCGCCCGTCAGCAGTCGCGCGAACCCCGCCCGCAATTCGGGTACCAGGTCATCCCGCGTCGCCGGTGCGCCACGACCCGCCGCCCAGAACGCGTTGATCTCCTGCAGCGCCGCCAATGAGCGCGCGGACGGCAATCCGTGCGAAGCGGTGTTCAGATAGGCGGTCTCGGTCGTGAACTCATCGGGCGCAAGCGAAGACATACCTGACACACTCCGCCCACGACCCACCCGAGTCGAGTGCCACCCGCAAAATACTGGCCCCAAATCCTATTTCGGGGTCTCGGCCGCCCACATGTTGGACAGGAGTTGGTAGCTGGGGGTGTCGGCGAGGGATTGCATCGACTCGTAGATCCGCTGGTACCTCGTCGCGGTGATGCGCCACTGGCCGTCACTGTCGAGGCGGTAGCTGTCGGTGTAGTAGCCCGCACCGCGGATCAGTACGCCGTATTCGGTGGCGATCACGGTGTCCTCGAAAGCCCAAGAGCCCGTTGCGGTGTCGCCGTCCACGGTGATCTCCGGATGGTTGGCGATATGGGTCGTGACGATGGCGGGGCCGAGGTTCTCGCGCATGAACGCGGTGACGGCGTCACGGCCGTCCAGGGTCAGCGGTGCGCCCATGGCGTGGGTGCCGTAGCGACCGGCGACGTCGACGGCGAGGGTGTCCGCGAAGTCGTCCCATTGTTTGAGATCCAGTGTCCGGAAATAGCGGTACTTGAGCTGGCGGACGGCTTCGATGGCGTCGAGATCCATCCGTTCAGCTTGGCACTCACCGACCGGCGAAACAAGAACTTGTTCTAGCCCTCCGATGGGGCCGTCGGCTGTGCGGCCGCGGCTTGTGCGGCGAGGCCGTCCAGGACCGCGATGTGGTCGGGTGGCACTTGGATATCCATGAATACCGCGCCCGGCTCGGCGGGGGTGAACGTGAAGCTGAAGGCGCAGCAGCTCGATTCGCGGGCCGCGAGATCCTGTGCGCTCGCCGTGGCCGCGGCGTCGAGTTCGAGCCGGAGCAGGGTCGGCGCCGAGCGCTCGATCTTGCGCAGCGCCGTGGCGAACAGGAGTGCGAACTCGCCGACGCGCAATGGCTGTTGTTCGGTGGGCAACGTGCACGCCTCCGGTGCCACCCACATCAGATTCTCGCCGAGCATTCCGACCACCTCCACGAGGCTATTGATATATGCCGAAAGGGTAGCGCGGGATCCGCGCTGGGAACAGCATCGGATCCGCCTCGTAATTGTTGGTGTTCGCGCGGGTGTAGCGGGTATCCAATTGGTGGACGCAGTAGTCGGCGCGCCCCGCTGCGTCCATCGCATCGCAAGTTCATCTTGGCCAGGAGTCCGCCATGACTGAAGGTCGCACCCCACACGAACACCATGATCCGTCCATCGATCAGAAGCTGGCACTGCGTACCGCCGCGCGCCGATTGGAGCGCGAATTCGACGAAGTTCCCGATGAAACCGTCGACCAGTGCTTGCTGTCCGCCTACGACCACGTCGCGGGCCACGCCACCATCGACAACTTCCTACCGTTGCTGGCCGAGCGGTACACCCGCGAATGGCTACACGCCATGACCGAGGATGCGCCGACTAACGGCAGCGTCCCGCGGCACGCCGTATCACCTGCTCGGCGTCGCCGCTGATGCGGCCCACGAGATCGGCGGCCGACTCCAGGCCGCCGATCAGGCCGACCGCTTCGCCCGCCCAGGTCGGCAGGTAGTCGCGGTCGCCCCGCTCGGTCGCATCTCGATACTGTTGTCGCGCAACCGAATCGGCCGCGAGTTCGGCTTCGCGGCCGTGCCACTCATCGAGGAAGCTGTTGCGCAGCGTGCGGGCGGTGTATTCAGCGGGCCACGGGGATTCGCGCGCGATATCGATGATCCGGTTGCGTTCGGTGTCACCGGCATCGGCCTCGACGATGGCCGTTGCCTGTTCGGCGGATATCAGGGCTTCGTGTGTGGCCTCGAAGCGCGTCCCGATCAGCGCACCAGCCGCACCGAGCACGAGTGCGGCGGCCAGCCCGCGACCATCGGCGATGCCCCCCGCGGCGAGCACCGGCACCGTTGCGGCCAGATCCACGACGGCGGGTACGAAGGGCAGCGTGCCGCGCTCGCCGCCGTGTCCGCCCGCCTCGCCGCCCTGTGCGACCAGGACGTGCGCGCCCGCGTCGAGGGCGCGGGCCGCCTCATCGGTGGTGGTCACCTGAACGAGCAGGCGAATATCGGCCGCCAGTACGGCATCCGCGTACGGTGTGGGATCGCCGAAGGACAGCATGATCGCCGGCGGGCGGCGCTCGACAACTCGCAATACCGCGTCGAGATCGGTGGCCCAGCTCAAGAGTCCGATGCCCCAGGGCTTTTCGGTGCGGGCCGCGAGCAGCCCACATTCCCGATCGAGCAGATCCGGATCGCCGCCCCCGGCGCCGATCAGGCCGAATCCGCCGCCCTCGGAAACCGCGGCGGCCAACTCGCCGCCCGCCACGCCACCCATCGGGGCCAGCATGACGGGGTGCTCGATGCCGAACATCTCGGTGAGATCGGTACGCAATGCCATGACCAGCCCCTTCGTCGCCTTCGACTGCCGTCCTCGACGATACGGCCCGGGTCGGTCAGAGATCCGGACGGACCAGGATCTGGATGTGGTCGTCCGGATTGCGCAGTGCGTCGATGGCCCCGGCGACGCCGCTCAGCCCGACCTGATCGGTAATGAGCGAGGCGGCATCGATGGTGCCGTCGGCGATACGGTGCAGGGTCTTCGCATACTCCTCGTGCGGATAGACCATGCACATCTGCAGTGAGATGTCCTTGTAGATGCCGACGATCGGGCGGATGACATCGTCGGTCATCACCGCGCCGACCTGCAGAATCGTGGTCTGGCGCGGCACCTTGTACATCAGCTCGTTGATCATGCCGGGCACCGCGGCACAGACCCAGACGTGCAGGAGTTGGCCGGGGGAGGCGGCCTCCCGCCAGACCTCGATCGGATCCGCGACGGCGGGGTCGGCAATGCGGTGCGCGCCGAGCCGCAATGCCGTATCGCGCCGCAGCTTCGACGGATCCGAGGCCACAATCGGGGCGACCCCGCGCTCGGCCAGCGCGGCGACCGCACCCAAACCCACCGGGCCGCAACCGATCACGATGCCGGAGCCGCCGGGACCGATCCCGGTGCGCGCGACATTGCCGAAGCCGACCGCGAGCGGTTCGGTGAGCGCCGCGACGTGCGGTGCGACCGAATCCGGAATCGGTTCCAAGGCCATGGCCTGCAACACCATGCGCTCGCCGTAGCCGCCCGGGAATTCATTGGAGAACCCGACACCGTGGATCTGGCCCGCGTGATCGATGGCCCAGGGCAGGGCCACCACCAGCTGTCCCTCGGTATGCGGGGTATCCGGTCCGGCCGAGACCACCCGTGCCGCGATTTCGTGGCCCATGACGACATCGCGATCGGGATCGAATTGGAACGTGGGGACGCCACTGTCGCGGGAGGCCTGCAGGAATTCGTCGGTGTAGTCCAGGGCCTGTTTATCGGATCCGCAGATACCGCAGGCGATCGTCTCGACCAGGACCTGGCCGGGCCCCGGTACCGGCTCCGACACCTCGTCGACGACCAGTGCGCCGGCCCGCATCACCACCGCGCGCATCAGTTGGCCTCCTCGGTGCCCAGTGCGGAAGCCAAGCTCTGGCCGTACTTTTCGAAGGCACTCTGAATACCCGCGGTCAGGCCACCTATCATGCGTTCGCTATTGGCATGCGCCCATTCCAGCGAGGCGGTGCGATTGCGGTTGGCGCGGGTGAAATGCGGGATCACCTGTTCGGCGAAGAGCCGGGCCGAGCGCTGGGTGGCGTCCCAGTCCGCGATATTCAGTCCGAGCAGCAAGAAGGTGCCGAAGCCGCCGGATTGTTCGGCGAGTTTCTCGATGGTCGCGATGGCATCCTCGGGGGTGCCGATGGTGGCGCGGCCGAAGGCCGGGAACCCTTCACCGGTCCACTGTTCGACGGCGGCGCGGGCCGAGGTATTCCACGGAGCGTTACGGCCGCTGAGCTTCTCGATGTAGTCGACGAGATGTCCGACGCCCCATTCGGCTTCGCGCATCGCCTGTTCGCGGGTCTCGGCGATATGCATGGGCGCGACCAGCCGCCATCTGGCGCGATCGACGGTATGGCCGTGTTCGGCCATGGTCTTCTCATAGACCTGCCAATTCGGCAGCAGCGCATCGTATCCGCTGGGATCGGAGGCCGCCAGGGACAGCAGACCGGCGCCGTGCCGTCCCGCCAGCACCGCGCCGGACGGCGAAATCGTCGAGGCCACCGCCATTTCCAGGCCGTCGACCTGGTACGGCAGCAGTTGCAGGCGGGCCTCGCTCAGGTGATACCAGTCGCTTTCGGCGGTCACCGTCTCACCGCGCAGCAGGCGTACCAGCACGTCCATGGATTCGTGCATCATGTCGCGCTGGCGGACCGGGTCGATGCCCATCATGGCGGCATCGGTGGCCAGCTGACCGGGGCCGACGCCCATCATGGTCCGGCCCATGGTCAGGTGATCCAGCAGGCAGATGCGGTCGGCGAGCATCATCGGCTGGTGGTAAGGCAGGGAGTTCACACCGGTGCCCAGGCGGATGCGGCTGGTCCGCTGGGCCGCGGCGGCGAGGAAAACCTCGGGTGCGGCGATGATCTCCAGTCCGGCCGAATGATGTTCGCCGACCCAGGCCTCGGCGAAGCCGAGTCGGTCGGCCAGCTCCACCAGTGCGAGGTCACGCTGGAGTTGCAGGGTCGGGTTGCCGGTGAGCGGATGGTAGGGGGCGATGAAGAATCCGAACCTGGTGGGGCCGAACTGGTTGTCGCTCAATTCAATTGTCCTTATCTACGGTGATTCAGCCGCGATCCCAGTCGTGACCCCAATAGCTATCGGCGGTCATTTCCTCTGCGGTGTAGGTGGTTTCGTCCACCAGCACGCCCTCGGTGCCGAATTCCAGATCCCAGCCGCCCGGCGTGCGGACGTAGAAGGAGATCATCTTGTCGTTGGTGTGGCGGCCCAGTGTCGAGGACAGGTGGTATCCGGCCTTGTTCACCCGATCCAGTGCGCGGCCGACATCATCGAGACGGTCGACCTCGACCATGATGTGCACCAGGCCCGAACCCTCCTTACCGCCGGAGGGGATCAGCGCCAGGCTGTGGTGGCGCTGATTCACACCGAGGAAGCGGATGCGCACCGGACCGTATTCCGGCGGCGTCGGCAGCCGGAACGCGCCGCGCGGCAGGAAGCCGAGGACGTCGGTGTAGAAGCGGAAGGCGCCGTCGAGGTCGGGCACCGGCAGCACCACGTGGCCGAGACCGAGCCCCTCGGTGACGAAACGGTTTCCGTACTTGCCGACGACGGGGCTGTGGTCGAGGACCGGGCCGTGGAAGATCTCGATGGTGGTGCCGGAGGGATCGCGGAAGGTGATCGCCTCCTCCACACTGCGGGCATCCGCCTCGGCCACGGTGAGTGCGGTTACCTCGATTCCGGCCTTCTCCACCGCTTCTCGTGCCGCGGCGAGTGCGCGGTGGTCGCGCACCTCCCAGCCGATGGCGAGCACCTTGTCGGTTTCGCCCGGCACCAGGACCAGGCGCGCGACGTGCTCGTCCATGCGCAGGTAGATGGCGTCCGGATCCGGGCCGGTGCCCTCGGCGAAGCCGATCACATCGAAGGCGAAGGTGCGCCAGGCCGCCGGATCGCTCACCGCGACCTTCACATAGCCGAGCGAGCTGATAATGCCCATAGGGGTGTTCTCCTCATTCATAGGTGATCCGGACCGTGTCGGTGACCGGCACCGCCTGGCAGGCCAGCACATAGCCGTCGGCCAGGTCTTCGCGTTCGAGTACTTCATTGCGCAGCAGCTTCACTTCGCCGTCGACGACCCGGCAGACGCAGGCACTGCAGGCGCCTTCACGGCAGGAGTACGGTGCTTCGACGCCGCGGGCCAGCAGTAGATCGAGCAGCACTGTAGTACGCGGCCAGGGGAATTCGTTGGTGGCGCCGTCGAGTTCGACCTCGACGAGCGCGGCGTCGCCGGTGTCGTCGTCGACCTCGGCGAAGGGGTCGCCCGATAGCGAAACGAACTTCTCGACATGCACGCGCGCGGGGTCCATGCCGAGATTGCCGGACGCCTCGACCACGGCCTCCATGAAAGGCACCGGGCCGCAGACGAATACCTCGCGGTCCGACCACGGGGCGACGAGGGTGGTCAGCGTGCGCACCGACGGCAAGTCCTGCACGGACTCGAGCCAATGCAGCACGACCAGGCGATCCGGGTGGGCGGCGGTCAGCGACCGCAGTTCGTCGGCGAAGATCACCGAGTTCTCGTCGCGGTTGGCATAGATCAGGGTGCAGTGGCCGCACCCCTGCGCCAGCGCCGACTTCAGGATGGACAGCACCGGCGTGATCCCGCTGCCCGCCGCGAGCAGCAGCAGATCGGTGTCGAGCGAGGCGGGCGTGAAGACTCCCGCGGGCGCCAGAGTATCGATGGTCATGCCCGTGACCGCGTTATCGCACAACCAGTTCGAACCGTAGCCGCCTTCGGTCCGTTTGACGGTGACCTTGAGCGGTCCGTCCTCGTGCGGTGCGCTGGACAGCGAGTACGAGCGCGCCACCGAACCGGTTCGCGCACTGGGTATCCGCAGTGTCAGGAACTGGCCGGGCCGATAGGACAGTGGCCGACCCGATTCGGTGACCAGTTCCAGCGACACCGCGTCGTGGGTTTCGGCGATCACGCCAACCACCCGCAGCGTTTCCGCCGCGCTCACAGCAGGTCCCCATCACGCGTGCTCAACCCGACTTCGCCTGCGGTGACCGCCTTTTCGATACTGTCGCGCAATGCCGCGCATCCGCGCAGCGGCCCGCCGCGATCGCGGGCGAACTCGGCACAGTGCGCGCGAGCGGCCGAACTCCACTGCACACTCGTATGCGCGGGGCTGAATTTGACCACGGACACCTGGTTTCGGCAGGCGTGGCAGGTGACGCAATCCATCACAGGTCCGTTCAGGCGTCCGCGCGTTGGGCGGCCAGATTCTCGGCGACCTCGGCCTCCCACGCGGTGACCGCGCGGGTGGTGTCGACCTCGAATTCGAAGCGGTCGGTCATCTTCGGTCCCACCTCGGCGATATCGGTGTAGAACTGCTCGTACCAGCGCCGCAGCTGATAGACCGGTCCGTCCTCCTCACACAGCAGCGGATTGTCGATGCGGGTCTTGCGCTCCCAGATCGCCACATCCTGTTCGAAACCGCGGCCGAGTCCATTGGCGAAACGGACCGCCATCGCCTCGGCCTCATCGGCGGATAGCCCGGGCAGCTTCTTCACGATCGCGCCGTACTGCAGCACGAACTTGGTGGGCGAGACCGGGTAGTGGCAGTTGATCAGCACGGATTCGACTGTCTGCCCGTTGGATTCGTTGACCAGGTAATCGATCATGTAGGAGGGGCCGTAGTAATGCGCCTCAGAATGCAGCGTGTTCTGTCCGCCCGCTTCCTTGGCCAGTTCACCCTGCATATCCTCGCGGCCGATCGAGGTCATGTACTGACTGGCGACGTGCCCCTCGAAGACGTTCTTGAAGTAGGTCGGGAAGGCGTAGTGCACATAGAAGAAATGCGCCATATCGACGACATTGTCGATGACCTCGCGACAGTTCGCGCCCTCGATGGTGATCTGATTCCAGGTCCAATCGCTCCACTCGTCGCTGAACGCGCCCTCGATCCGCGGGATCGCGACATCCGCGGGCGGCGGATTGCCCTCCGGATCGTTCCAGACGAACAGCTGCTTGTTCTGCTCCATCGTGACCCAGGACTTGGTGCGGGCCAGCGGGGGCACCCGGCGGGCATAGGGGATTGCGGCGCACCGGCCATTGCCCTTCCAGCGCCAGTCGTGGAACGGGCAGGCGATGGTGTCGCCCTTGATGGTGCCGTCGCCGAGGTTGCCACCCATATGCCTGCAATAGGCGTCGAGCACATGCAGTGCGCCGTCCGCGCCCGCGAACACCACCAATTCGGTGCCGAAGATTTCGATGGTGTGCGGTTTATCGTCGCGGAAGCTGTCGGCAAGGCCGATGCAGTGCCAGCCGCGGGCGTATCGGGTCGGCGGGGCGCCGGTGTCGATCACGCGCACTTGGTCGTCGGTGTTCGCCGGGCTCATTGGTCCTCCACGTTCGTCGTCCGTGTCGTTGTGCTTCGATGGTTCGGCGGTGTCCGCCGTTGCCGAAAGGCGGCGTCCCACTGGTCGGGAGCCCGCTCAAACGCTGGTAAGGCGCTCGAATCCGGAGCGGTAGAACAGCAGCGGGTCGGCATCGCGGTCCGCGCCGAGCGCGGTGACATTGCCGATGACAATGGTGTGATCGCCGCCGTCGAGTTCGCCGCCGAGTTCGCAATCGATCCACGCGATCGATCCGGCCAGTAGTGGTGAGCCATTGGGGGACGGCTGCCAGTCGAGGCCGTCGAATTTATCGGCACCGCTGCGGCCGAGCTGTCGGCACACATCCTCCTGATCCGCGGCGAGCACGTTTACGCAGAACTTGCTGGCGGTCCGGATGCGCGGCCAGGTGGTGGAGGTCCTGGCCGGGAACAGGGCCACCGCGGGCGGATCGAGGGACAGTGCGGAGAAGGACTGGCAGGCGAACCCGACGGGTTCGGCGCCGTCCAGGGCGGTGATCGCGGTGACTCCGGTGGCGAATCGGCCGAGGACGGCCTTGAAGTCGATCACGACGGCCATGGCGCTCCTAGTTTCTACTAGAAATATTCCGTTTCGCCATGAAGGTAAGCGGCGCGCTCGGGGGGCTGTCAACAACGGATTCCGGCTACCGAGAAGATCCGTAGCGATCTCCGTAGTTTTCGGGATTCCGGGTTGTCCGCGCGACGGCACTGTGATGGGGGACACGAAAAGGTATGCCGAAAACGGACATGCCTAATCGAAATACTTCTAAGCTAGATGCGCTACACAATGGAGGTGCGCCATGACGGTCGAGGTGCTGACCGGCCCGCAGTCCGAACAGCTGTTGTCGGGTTCGGGTCGACCGACCACCCGGCCCGCGCAGACGCCGGTATCCATGATCGAGCGGATGACGCTGATCCTAGACGCTTTCGACGGTTCGACACCGACCCTGACGCTGCTCGGCCTCGCCGAACGCACCGGCCTGCCGCGGTCCACCGTGCACCGGATTCTGGACCAGATGATCCGGCTGCGCTGGTTGGCGCACGCGCCCGGCGGTTACCGCCTCGGCCTGCGTCCGCTCGAACTGGGCGGACTCGCCGCCGACCACAACGAGATTCGCGATGTGGTGAGTCCACTGCTGCACGACCTGTGTCAGCGGACCGGCATGGTCGGCCATCTCGGCGTGCTCGATGGGCGCGAGGTGCTGTACCTGGACAAGGCCGGCGGCCGGGTTACCGCCAGCGTCCCAACCCGCCTCGGCGGACGGATGCCCGCGCACAGCACGGCGCTCGGCAAGGCGCTGCTGGCCTCGCTGGAGCCGAGCATTGTCGAGACATCGTTTCGGGACCGGTTGCCGCAGTTGACGCCGCGCACCATCTGCGACAAGGCGGAACTGCACCGTGAGCTGACCAGAATCCGGCACCGGCAAGGGGTTGCCATGGACAACGAGGAGTCGGTCACCGGGATCGCCTGCGTGGCCGTGCCGATTCGGGGCCGGGGGGCCGCCGTGGGGGCGCTGTCGCTGTCCGGCCAAATCGGCGGGGAGCGAACGGCTCTGGATACCGCCCGGTTGGCGCGAGTGTTGGTCGAGGTGGCGCACGAGGCCGGGCGGGCGTTGTTTCCTCGGCACGCGCGCTGGCGGTGACCCGACCGGTTCGAGGTCGCGTCGGGATATCCCGGGGCGGTAGCGCGGACGGGTGCGCGGGACCGAATCGGCCGCCTTCGAAGCCGGGGCTCGGCTAGCGTCGGAGTGGGGGCCTCGGTGAGGAGGGCGACGTGATCTACAGCGATGAGCACCAGGAATTCCGTGCGCTGGTTCGGCGGTATATCGAGCAGAAGATCAATCCGCAGGTCGATGAGTGGGAACGCGCCGAGTGGATGCCGTTGCACGAGATCTTCGCGGATATGGCGAAACTCGGGATGCTCGGGCTGGAATACGATCCGGCCTACGGTGGCCAGGGCGCGGACCACCTGTTCACGGTGGTGTTGTGTCAGGAACTGGGCCGGGTAGCGCATGGATCGTTCCCGATGGCGCTCGGTGTGCACGTCGCGATGGCGACGCCGTCATTGCACGCGCACGGCAGTGCGGAACTCAAACAGGAGTTCCTCGCGCCCGCCATGCGCGGCGAAGTGGTCTGCGGTGTCGCGGTCACCGAGCCGGAGGCCGGTTCGGATGTGGCGGGCATCCGGACGCACGCCCGTCGCGATGGTGACGACTGGGTGATCAACGGCTCGAAGATGTTCATTACCAACGCCCTTCAGGCCGACTGGCTCTGCACCTTGGTGCGCACCTCCGACGAGGGTGGCTACCGCGGCATCAGCCAGATCATCATCCCCACCAGAACCCCCGGATTCCGGGTCGACCGCAAACTCGACAAGCTCGGCATGCGCGCCTCCGACACCGGTCTGCTCACCCTCGACAATGTCCGAGTTCCCGTGCGCAACACCATCGGTGAGATCGGACGCGGTTTCCAGCAGCAGATGTCGCAGTTCGTGATGGAGCGAATGTTCGCCTCCTACAGCGTGCCCATCACCTGCGCGCACGAACTGGAACTCACCCGCGACTATGCCCGGCAGCGAAAGGTGTTCGGTCACCCACTGACCGCGAACCAGTACCTGCAGTACACCTACGCCGAACTCGCCGCCCGCGTCGATATGCTCCGCGTCTATACCGAGTCCACCGCCCAGTCCTATATGGCGGGCACTGATGTCACCCGCATGGCCACGATCTGCAAACTGGAGGCCGCCCGCCTCGGCCGTCAGGTGGCGGACTGGTGCCTGCAAATCCATGGTGGCATGGGGTACATGGAGGAAACCTGGACCTCGCGCGCCTTCCGCGACAGCCGCCTGCTCAGCATCGGCGGCGGCGCCGACGAGGTCATGCTCCGCGTGCTGTCCATGATGGACGGCTTCACCGACTGACTGTGCACGAAAGCGGGCCGGAACCCGATGGCCCCGGCCCGCGCTATCTCGTGGTGTCAGTGGGCGGTGCCGCCGGTGGCGGGGGTGCGGCCGTGGCGCATGACGAGGGCGATCAGCAGGGCGATCACCGACGCGCCCGCGGCGAACCAGAAGCCCATCTCGTAGCCGTGGTCGGCGAAGACCTGCGGGATGACAGATCCCTGCGCGGGCTGACCGGCGACGCTCACCTGCGCGGTGATCGGACTGGCGTTGAGGTAGGCGGTGACAATGGCCAAGCCGACGGCGACGCCCATGGATTGCATGACGCCGAGCATGCCGAGGCTGATGCCCTGCTGTTCCTGCGGAACGGCCTCGACCATCAGGATGGGCATGGACGCGTAGTAGAAACCGAACCCGATGCCGAATGCGGCACTCACCCACAGGAATACGACCCAGGTATGGGGCAGGACGGCGTAGCCGACGCCCGCGCCGACGAACAGCATGAGCGCGAAGACCAATGGCAGCCGGGCCCCGATCTTCCGGGCCAGCGCACCGGCCAGGGCGCCGCAGATCATGGCGAGTACCGCCTGCAACAGTGCGACCCGGACGGCGAATTGCAGAAGGGTGAAACCGTTTCCGTAGCTGTACCCGGGATCCAGCAGCACCTGGACCATCGCGGGCGGCATCGGCTGACCGGTCTGCTGCTGGATCTGCGCGAGGGTAGCCTGCTGGACACCGGCGGCGACGGTATCGGAATCCGGGGTCTGGGTCATATAACCCAGTGCGTAGGACTGGACGCCGATGAGGAACGACGCGAACAGCGCACCGCCCAGGACCAGCGCCACCCGCGGATGGAACAGCAGTTTCATATCCATGATCGGCCGGCTGACCCGCAACTCGACCACGACGAACAACACCAGCAGGGCGATGCCGCCGAACAGCCAGGCCAGCGTGAGCGGTTCGCGCCAACCCCAATCCTGGCCCTTGTCCAGGTAGATCAGCGTCAACGCGGCCCCGGCCGACAGCAGTACCGCACCGAACACATCGATGCGCTCGCTGACCCGCAACTTCGATTCGGGCACCACGATCCACACCAGCGGCAGCATCAGCAGGGTGAATCCGGCCAGCACCCAGAAGATCGCGCGCCAGCTGTAGTTGTCGACGAGGTATCCGCCGAGCAGCGGCCCGCCCACCGCGGACAGCCCGAGGCCGGTCGCGGTGACACCGAGGCCGAGCGGAACATATTTGCGCGGCAGGAGATCTCGGATCAATCCGTAGGCGATGACCGCGGTGGCGATGGCGGTCGCCTGCAACCCGCGCCCGATCAGGAACAGCCCCCAGGAGCTGGTGACCGCGTCGAGCGCGCATCCGATCATGAAGAGCACGCCGCAGACCAGGAACATCCGCTTCTTGCCCCAGACATCGCTCATCTTGCCGATGAGCGGCGACGCGGCGGCGCCGATGAGGCCGAAGACGATAATGGCCCAGTTGATATTCGCGCCGACGCTGGGGAAGGTCGGTGCGATCTTCTGCAATGCGGCGGCGACGATCGTGTACTGCATCGGGGCGACCTCGGTGAACGCCACGATGACCGCGAGAACGGCGAATATCCTGGCGGGCGATGCGCCGTCGAGTCGGCCGGTGTCAGCGGATTCGATTGCGCCGCTGGGTCTTTCGGCAGCGGCGGCATCTTTGGGAATGGTGGACATGAATCGGGCTCCGCAGTTCGGGAACGACCTGGTGGTGTTCGACGGTGATGGTTTGTGAAACCTGTCACAAAGCGGTGCCGGTCGTATGTTTCGAATCCCACTGAACGAGATGTTCCTCCGTTAGGACACCTGGTGCGCAGCAGGTCGATGCTGCCCGCGCACATTCCCGCGCGATCAGCGTGGCCAGCTTCGGCGCCGGGGTGGCCGACCCGGACTTGATCCGCGGCGAGCCGATCGCGATCTTCTCGTCGAACATGCTGGGCCGGTCTGCTCGGCCGGTGTTGTCACCGGGACCAGTGCGGCCACCGACACGATGTCGTCGTCGTCGAACCTCGCCGAGTCTGCGGCGGACCTGTGGAACAATCGCACGGAAAGTGTCTGCCTGTCCTGGTCTTGATTATTGCGTGAGAATCCCAGTTCAGAAGGCACTTTTTCCATTTCGCCACACCTCGACAGCCAGATACCTCCACGAATCGAGGCTAAGGAGACGCAAACATGGCCGCTGTGGCTGACCTTGCCGTGGGGATCGCGCCCATCGCCGGGGGAGTGGCTCTCGGTGCCGCGGCGGGATATCTGAGGGGTCCGGATGTCCGCAAGGCGATCAAGCAGGATATGGAACTGCTGGACCACCTGCCTCCGGAGGAGGTGGAGCGGCGAGCCGAACTCCAACGGAGCATCGATAGTCGCGTCGACGACCTGGTCGCGGCCGTCGACCGATACCGGCCGCTGCGCAGAGCGGCCGCCTCCTATCGCGGCGGCTTGCGCGACATCCTGCTGTTCATCGGCGCGATTCTATTTACGGTGGTCTGGTGGAGCGTCGATCATGATAAGAGCAGCTGGCTACCGATGTTCGTTGTTCTCATTGTGATGTCAGTGTGGGCGGCCGGCTATGCGCTCAGCGGTCTGCGCACATCCCTACTCATTTTCCGGCGAAGGAAGGACTGATCCACAGCACCGTGCCAGCCGACACCGCACATAGCGTGACTCGGATAGTGTCCTAACACCCGAAATATGCCTAAGCGATATAGTCCTACCGTGACCGAAGCGAAGTCCCCGGTGGACGCCCGGGTCCCCGATCTGCCGACGACCAGTTGGGCCGTGCTCGGCATGCTCTCGCACGCCGATGAACTCTCCGGCTACGACCTGAAGAAATGGGCCGACTGGAGCCTGCAATTCTTCTACTGGAGCCCATCGTTCAGCCAGATCTACGCCGAGCTCAAACGCCTCGAGAAATACGGCTACGCCACCTCGCGCACCGTGCTGCAGGACGACGGCGTGCGCGGCAAGCGGATGTACGCGATCACCGAGAGCGGCCGTGCCGCCGCGGCGCACTGGGTGAACCACGCGCCGGTGGAAGCGCCGGTGCTCAAGCACAGCGTCATGCTGCGCGCGTGGCTCGGTCATCTGGCCGAACCGGACCGGCTGCGCGAAATCCTGACCGAGCACATCGGATACGCGGAGAAGATGCGCAAACTGGCCGAGGTCGATGCCGAGGGCGCCGATGAGAACCCGGACTGGGCCTATCCGGGGGCGGTATTGCGCTGGTGTGTGCGCCATTACGAGGCCGAGCGCGATTTCGCCAGGGAGTTGCTCGCCGACGTGGACAAACTCGCCGACCGGATCCCGCAGAAGAAGACGGCGAAGGGTAAGGGGCGCCGCGCTTCCTGAGTTCGTCCACTCACCGGGACGCACGCTTCCTATGACTAGTCGAAATACTTCTACTAGTCATATAGGAGGTGGTCATGCGTATCGAGTTCGCAGATCAGCGTCGCACGATCGGGTCGGCGCTGGATCCCATTGAGACCGCGCTGGCCGCGCTCGCGGGAGGCGGCATGGTCGTCGTGGTGGACGATGAGAATCGGGAGAACGAGGGCGATCTGGTGTTGGCCGCCGCGTTGGCGACGCCGGAATCGATCGCGTTCATGGTCCGACACACCAGTGGCGTGCTGTGCGCGCCGCTCGCCGGTGCGGATCTGGACCGGCTCCGGCTGCCACCGATGACGCCGGTCAACGAGGACCCCAAGGGGACGGCATACACGGTGTCGGTGGACGCGGCGTCCGGTGTGACGACCGGGATCTCGGCCGCCGACCGCGCACAGACCGTGCGCTCGCTGGCCGATCCGCGCACCGGACCGGACGATCTGACCAGACCGGGCCACGTCTTCCCGCTGCGCGCGCATCCCAGCGGTGTGCTCGGCCGTGCGGGGCACACCGAGGCCGCCGTGGACCTGACCCGGCTGGCCGGACTCCGACCGGCCGGTGTGATCGCCGAAATCGTGAACGACGACGGATCGATGGCGCGTCTTCCACAGCTGCTCGAGTTCGCCGAAACTCATGCACTGCCGATTATTTCGATCGCTGATCTGATCGAGTACCGCCGGCGCGTCGAGTACACCCTGACCCGGGTGGTCGAGACTCGCCTGCCGACCCGATTCGGCGAATTCCGCGTTCTCGGATATCGCGACGAGATGTCCGGAACCGAAACGCTCGCACTGGTCTTCGGCGATCCGGGCCGCGAATCGGTATTGACCCGGCTGCATTCGGAATGCCTCACCGGTGATGCCCTCGGCTCGCTGCGCTGCGATTGCGGCGATCAGCTCGACGCCGCCCTGCGGGCGGTGGCCGAAGAGGGCAGTGGAGTGGTGATCTACCTGCGCGGCCAGGAGGGCCGCGGCATCGGGTTGTTGAACAAATTGCGCGCGTATGAATTACAGGACCGCGGGGCCGATACCGTCGAAGCGAATCTGGCACTCGGGTTGCCGGTCGATGCCCGCAGGTATGCGGCGGGTGCGCAGGTGCTCGCCGATCTCGGTATTCGTTCGGTGCGGCTGCTCAGCAACAACCCGGCCAAGCAGTTGGGGCTGGAAGATTATGGGGTCACGGTGGTGCGGCGGCTGTCGCTGCAGGCGACGCCGACCGAACACAACATCCGCTACCTGCGCGCCAAGCGCGATCGGATGGATCATCAACTCTCCGGCGTCGACGCCGAACCGGCAAGAGTTACCTCGTAGGTACGGATCTTTTCCGATCTTGGGCGACGGCACCGAGCCGAATGCTGGCTGTTTGCCGTGAGATTGCCGACATGTGAGTGTTTCACTGCGTAGATTTTTCGTTCGAGTCATGCGTCGCGGGTCGGTTTGCTTTCCTGATCGGGTCAGGATCGAAAGTCCGTGAGTTGGTGAGCCGGAAGTCGGGGACGGCGGTGCACCGAATACCGATCAGACAGCAGCACTTCCACTCAGGGTGGCTGTGGACGGCCGTTGGCGTGATGCTCGGCGTGGTGGTACTGGCGCTGTGGCTCGCCAGACCCCAGCCGCAGCCGTCCTGCGCTGCCACGCGGTCGGTCCCCGATATCGGGACCACGTCGCGAATGCTGGTGGCCACCAGCAGTGCCGGCGTCGTGAACCGGCACACCGTGGAGGCGTCGATACCCGCGCGGCGCGGGGAGGCGCGGTACTACGCCTTCGGTCCCGGTGTTGCCTGTTCGTTCACCGGGCTGCCGACCGATGGCTTCTATGTGGGGATCTCCACCGCGGAATACGCTCACGCCGATCTGTGTGGCGCCTATCTCGATGTGCACGGCCCACGCGGTGACGTCCGGGTGCTCATCGCCGATCGCTGCCCGGGATGTGCGCCGGGACAACTGGATTTGACCACCGCCGCCTTCGAACAGATCGCGGACCGGTCCGCCGGCGTCGCGCAGGTCCGCTATGCCGTGGTCCGCGATCCCTTCCCCGCACCCGAACTGAACTATGAGCTGAAGCCGGACTCGTCAGCCCATTGGCTGGCCATGCTGGTCACCGGATCGGGAAATCCCATCCAGCGGGTGGCATTACGGTCCGTACCGGACAACGGCCCGTGGCTCGAGCTCAACCGCGGCATGGACAACTACTGGACGATCAGCAATGCCGGACCCGGACCGTTTTCGGCGCGGGTGGCCGATGTCCGGGGGCATCAGGTGGAGATATCCGGGATCGTCCTGGAACAGGGTCCGCGCGACACCGGCCTGAGCCTCTACACCGAGCCGATCCCGGAACCGCCGCCCGCACCGATAACGGCGGTTCCCGCCACCACCGCGCCGCAGGCGCCATCGAGCGTCGCCGCGACCGGCTGTCAGGGCTAGCGGTCAGCGGAGTTTCGCGGTGGCTCGACCGGCGGCACGGCCGGAGAAGATGCAGCCACCGAGGAAGGTGCCCTCCAGCGCGTTGTATCCGTGCACACCGCCGCCGCCGAATCCGGCCACCTCACCCGCGGCGTACAGTCCGGGCAGCGGAGTCCCGTCCGGACGCATGACCTGGGAGTCCAAATTGGTCTGCAGTCCGCCGAGGGTTTTGCGGGTCAGGATATTGAGCCGCACCGCGATCAGCGGACCGTGCGCCGGATCCAGGATGCGGTGCGGTTTGGCCACCCGGCCCGCCTTATCGCCGAAGTATTGGCGCGCGTTGTTGATCGCCATCAACTGGGCGTCTTTGGAGTACTTATTGGCGACCTCACGGTCGCGGGCGATGATCTGGCGCTCCAGATCGTCGTAGTCCAACTGCGGACCACGCGCGATCTTGTTCATGCCATCGACCAACTCGCGCAGCGTATCCGCGACCACGAAGTCGACCCCGTGCTGTTTGAAAGCCTCGACGGGGCCGGGAGCGCCCTTGGCCAACCGGCTCGTGAGCGTCAGCTTGAGATCCTTGCCGGTGATATCCGGATTCTGCTCGGAGCCCGAGAGCGCGAACTCCTTCTCGATGATCGACTGGGTGAGCACGAACCAGGAGTAGTCGTAGCCGGTGGCCAGAATCTCCTTCATCGTCGAGTTGGTGTCGAACCCGGGGAAACACGGTGCGGGCAACCGCTTTCCCTTGGCGTCGAACCACAGCGAGGACGGGCCCGGGATGATCCGGATGGCGTGATCGGGCCAGATCGGATTCCAATTGATGATGCCCTCGGTGTAGTGCCACATGCGATCCCGGTTGACGATCGCGCCGCCCGCGGCCTCGGAGATGCCGAGCATCCGTCCGTCCACATGCGCGGGAACACCGGAAATCATGGTCTCCGGCGCGGGGCCGAGCCGTTCGGTGGGCCAGTTGCGGCGGATGAGTTCGTGGTTGTGGCCGATGCCGCCGGAGGTCACGATGACGGCCTTGGCACGGAATTCGAAGTCGCCGACCACATTTCGGGAGGAGGCCCGGCCACGTTCCAGATCGGTCGGCTCCAGCACACTGCCGCGCACACCGACCACCGCGCCGTCCTCGACGATCAGCTCGTCGACCCGATGCCGGAAGCTGAAGCCGACCAGGCCGCGCCGCTCGCCCTCGAGCACCGGCTCCTGGAAGACCCGCACCACCTCGGGGCCGGTGCCCCAGGTCAGGTGGAAGCGCGGTACGGAATTGCCGTGCCCGTCGGCGAACGCACCGCCGCGCTCGGCCCAGCCGACCAAGGGGGTCACCCGCAAACCCAATTCGCGCAGATAGTCCCGCTTCTCGGTGGCCGCGAAGCGCACATAGGCCTGCGCCCACTGGCGGGCCCACTGGTCCTGGTCCTCGCGATCGAAACCCGCCGAGCCGAGCCAATCCTGCATGGCCAGTTCATAGGAATCCTTGATCCCGAGGCGGCGCTGCTCCGGACTGTCGACGAAGAACAGCCCACCGAGCGACCAGAACGCCTGGCCGCCGAGGTTATTGCGATTCTCCTGATCCAGCACATGCACCTTGCGGCCCGCCTTGACCAGTTCGTGGGTCGCCACGAGACCGGCCAGGCCAGCGCCGACAACGATGACATCCGCCTCTTGCGCGAATTCGGGACTGGGATCGGACATGGTCATCCTTCGGTTTCGGTGCTGTAGGCCAGCACGATGTGGCAGAACAGATCGGTGCGCCGCGTGCGCACCTTGCGGCTGCGGGGTTCCATCAGCACCTGAACGGTGGTGCCGTCGTGCACCGCGACCAGGGCCTGACCGAGCGCGACGGGATCGGGAACGGTCCGACCGATGCGCGAGAGTGCGGTGACGATGGTCGGCATCAGTGCCGCGACGATCGCCTCCTCGCGTTCGGCCATGACCTGTCGCAGCCCGGGCGTGCGCAGTGCGTGCGTGGTGAACTCCGCGGTGATGCGGTACCAGTCCTCGTCGATCGGCACGGCGCGGTCCAGGCGCTCGACCGCGGTACGGACATCGACGACACCGGGGACCGAGAAACCGTCCAGCGTCGCCCGGACACCGGCGATCATGTCGGCCGAACGCTGCTCCCACATGGCCAGGAACAACTCGTCGAGAGAGGTGAAGTTGGAGTAGAACGCACCGCGGGTGAAACCGGCCCGCTCGCATACGCGCTCCACCGAAGCACGGCCGAAACCCTCTTCGGCGAAGACCTCATAGGCGGCGGTGAGCAGGCGTTTGCGGGTCTCGGTGCGGCGACGGGTCACCCGGCGCGCCGGGGCGTCCGCATCGGTTGTCGATGCCACTGCGCACCTCCTGAGGCGTCGGTACTGTTCGATACACAAATGTATTCGATACAGAAATGTATCAGAAGGTCGACTCGCCGTCGGCGAAACGGATGGACCGGTGCGATCGGGATGGATAATCCGAAAGGACCGTTCCCCTGTCGGTGAGGAGTGATCGGTATGAGTGCGAGTGCGGGCGCGCGGATGACCGGCTGGCGGGTGCGGCGGCCGGGGCCGATCGATGCCGGACCACTGGACGCCGTCCGGGAAGCGGTGCCCGAACCCGCGCCCGGCGAACTTCTGGTCCGGGTGCTGGCGTGCGGGGTCTGTCGGACCGACCTGCATGTGGCCGAGGGTGATCTGCCGGTGCATCGGCCCGGTGTGGTGCCGGGGCACGAGGTCGTCGGGGAGGTGGTGGCGCTCGGGCCTGCGGTGTCGGAGTTCGCCGTCGGTGATCGCGTCGGCATCGCCTGGCTGCGCCACACCTGCGGCAGCTGCCGGTACTGTCTGCGCGGTGCGGAGAATCTCTGCCCGAATTCGGCGTACACCGGCTGGGACTCCGATGGCGGATACGCCGAATACGCCACTGCCCCAGCGGCTTACGCCCATCGGCTGCCCGCCGGTTACACCGATCTGGAGACCGCGCCCCTGCTGTGCGCCGGCATCATCGGCTACCGGGCGCTGCAGCGCGCGGATCTGCCCCAGGGGGGACGACTCGGGATCTACGGCTTCGGTGGCAGTGCGCATATCGCCGCGCAGGTCGCGCTGGCACGCGGCGCCGAGGTGCACGTGATGACCAGGGATGCGGCCGCGCGCGAATTGGCCAGCGACCTCGGCGCCGCCTCGGTGCAGGGCGCGGCGGATCCGCCTCCGGTGCAACTGGATTCGGCGATCTTGTTCGCACCGGTCGGCGAGCTGGTGCTGCCCGCACTCGAAGCGCTCGATCGCGGCGGCGTGCTCGCCATCGCGGGCATCCATCTCAGCGATATCCCGTCGCTGAACTATCAGCGGCACCTGTTCCAGGAGCGCGAGATTCGCTCGGTGACTGCCAACACCCGCGTCGACGCGCGTGAATTCCTCACGCTGGCGGGCGAACACCGGATACATGTGACGACAACTGGGTACTCCCTCGGTACAGCAGATCGAGCCCTCGCGGATCTCGCACACGGACGTTTCACTGGCGCAGCGGTTCTCATTCCCTGAGCGCTGAAACACCCCTGGGCGGAGGGGATTACCGAGACACGATTCAGCGTTGATTAGATCTCGCTTCAGCTGAGTTGCTTGAAGCAACTCTCCATCGTCCTTACCTTGGCGGATATAGCCGGTTGACGCTTGTCACTGACAAGCGTCAACCGGCTTCTCACAACGGCGTGAGAGGTGATCACGATGGAAATCCGGAAGGTAAAAGTCTTCGACAAGCGGCGGTTGGCGCGGGTATTGGCTGTGCTGTTGCTCGTGGCCGGGGCCGGGGCGGTGACCAGTACGGGCGCGCAGGCACGGGCGGACTGTGCCGACGTCGATGTGGTCGTGGCCAGGGGCACCGGGGAACCCGGGTGGCTCGGCTCCGTCGTCGGCGATCCGCTGTACGACACACTGCTGCAGGCACTTCCGGTCAGTAGCAGCGCCTACCGGGTGGACTATCCGGCGGATCTGCTCGACCCCGCCTCGCTCAGCCGGGGCACCCAGGATATGACCGACCATGTCATCCGGCAGTCGCAGATGTGCCCGGATCAGCAGTTCATCCTGGTCGGCTACTCACAGGGTGCGGCCGTCGTACACGGCGTGGTCGGCACCGGCATCGTGACCGCATTGCCCGGGATCTACGTGCTCCCCGGCGATCTCGAATGGAAGGTGTCCGCGGTCCTGCTGTTCGGCGACCCCCTGCGCCTGATCGGGTGGGGCGTTCCCGGCAACTATGCCTGGAAGACCGCCGACTACTGCACCGCCGGTGATCCGGTCTGCGGTGGCGGCTTGGACCCGAGCCAGCACGGGAACTACGGCTGGGCATTCTGGCCGGCCGCGGACTTCGCGGCGAGCCGGGTGTAGGCCGGGAAATCCGCGCGGCGGGGTCGCAGATCGGCCCCGCCGCCGGTGTGTTCGCACGGGATTCATGCCGATGGCACCCGGGCGTGGGAAAGTCGGAAGCATGACAGCGCACCATCGCATCGGCACGATCATCGCGGGACTCGTGAGCATCGCCCTGGTGGCGGGGTGCGGTACCGCATCGGAGGGTGGCTCGGCCCCCTCGTCGGTGCCCGGGGTGATCCCCCTGATCTCGACCAACGATCTGCGCGGGGCGCAGTCGAACGAGGTACATCTGTTCGGGCTCAACGATTTACACGGCAATCTCCAGCCGCCCGCCGGTTCCACCGGCAAGATCGCCGGACACGACGCGGGCGGCGCCGCGTACCTGGCCACCCATCTGGCACGGTTGAAGCAGGCCTATCCGGCCAGTGCCGTGGTCGCGGCGGGCGACAATATCGGCGCGAGCCCACTGGTTTCCGGACTGTTCCACGACGAGCCGACCATCACCTTTCTGAACTCCATCGGCTTGGCCGCATCCGCGGTGGGCAATCACGAATTCGACAGCGGCGTCATCGAATTGGCGCGGCTGCGACAGGGTGGTTGCGCGCTCGCGGGATGCTCGCCGGGTGCGCCGTTCACCGGTGCGAAGTTCCCGTATCTGGCCGCCAATGTCACCGACGCCGACGGCAAGCTGCCGCCGACGCTGCGCCCCTGGACGGTGCTCGAGGTCGGCGGACACAAGATCGGTGTCATCGGCACGGTGACTCCGGAGACCGCGAGTATCGTTGTCCCCGAAGGCATTCGGGGCTACGCCTTCGGCGATGAGGTCGCCGCCATCAATCGGTACGTCCCCGAGGTGAAGGCGGCTGGCGCGGAAACCGTGGTCGCGCTGCTGCACGACGGCGGAGTGCAGAAACCGGCTCAGAATGTCGCGGTCGACTACAACGGTTGCGCCAATATCTCCGGCGAGGTCACCGCCTTGGCCACCGGCGTGGATCCGGCGGTGCGGGTGCTGCTCACGGGGCATTCGCATCAGCCGTATGTCTGCACCATCGACGGCAAGGTGGTCACCCAGGCCGCCTCCTATGGTCGGCTGATCACCGATATCACCCTGCGCTTCGGTGCCGACGGCGTTCAGGCCTCGGCGGTCAACCGGGTGGTGACCCGCGATGTCACCCCGGACGCCGCCACCACCGCCCTGATCGACTTCTATGCCGATCAGGCCAAGCCGCGCGCGGATCGGCCGGTCGGCATCGCGGCCGCGTCGCTGCCGCACGAACCGGCGGGCTCCGGCGAATCACCGCTGGGTGATGTGATCGCCGACTCGATGCTCTCGGTCACCGCGGCCGCGCCCGCCGCGGCGGTGGCCGCGTTCATGAATCCGGGCGGGGTGCGCACGGACCTGAAGTCCGGTGAGATCACCTACGGCGATATCTATACCGTCCAGCCGTTCGGCAATCAGGTGGTCACCGTCACACTGACCGGCAGTCAGATCCTGCGCCTGCTCGAACAGCAATGGAATATCGCGGGCAAGCCGACCGTCCTGTCACCTGCCGGGCTCACCTACACCTATGTCGAATCCGGCCCGAAGGGCGGCAAGGTGGTGGCGGCCAGCGTGCGCGTCGGCGGCCAGCCGCTCAATCCGGTCGCCACCTACCGCGTCACCACCAACAGTTTCCTGGCCTCCGGCGGCGACGGCTTCACCGTCTTCACCGAGGGCGCCGATAAGACCGTCGGCCCCATCGATCTCGACGCCTTCGAGTCCTATCTGCGGGGCCGCCCGCCGCTGGAATCGCCGCCTGCCCGCGCCGAGAAACGCTGAGCCGGTGGCGGTGGTCTCGAGTTGGTAACGGCCATCGCGCACGGGGATACGATCGGAGACAACGACGACGTTCCTCCGATCATCAGGGGGCACCAGATGGATCCCTTCATTGCCACCCCTAATCTGCGCGCGGCCGACGCCGATCGGGAAGAGGTCGTCGACGCGCTCAAACACAACTTTCAACTAGGTCGTCTCGATGCCGACGAACTGAGCGATCGAATCGGACAGGCCCTGTGCGCCAGGACCTTCGGTGATCTTGCCGTGGCGATGGAGGGGCTGCCGCCGATCCAACGCGCGGTGGGACAGCCGGTCTACCGGCCCTACCCGCGTGCGGTCAATCGGTCCAATCCGCTGGCCATCGCATCGCTGGTACTCGGTCTGCTCGGGGTGTGCTGCGGACTCTCGGCGCCGCTCGCGCTCATTCTCGGCATCGTCGGGCTGACCGAGGAGCGGAAGAACCCGGATCCGCGTCCGGCGACCGCGATCGCCGGTATCACGATCGCCGTGACCTTTGGCATCGTGTGGTTGATCGTGTGGGCAAACGCGCTGTCCTGATTGGGGATTCGCGCCCGGGCATTATCTGAAAACTGTTGTAACACACAATATTCGCGACTCCCGTTGGTGACCAGTCACACATCGCATTCGGCCGCAATTCGCTTGCCGGAGGCTAGCTGTGCCGATTAAAGTTACCGATCAGTAGGCGTGAAGGCGTTCCTGCTCCGGCCCGACCATTGTTGTCCGGCGGCCGAATCAAATGATGTCCGCATTCACTGCTGCATGCCGGGCGCGCATGTGTGACAACTCAATTCGAGTGCGACAGCAGGAGGATGTGCGATGACGACTTTCATCGTGACGGGCGGAACCGGGTTTTTGGGCCGGCGGGTCGTGCAGGGACTCCTGGAGGCCGATTCCGAGGCCATTGTGCATGTGCTGGTTCGTACCGCGTCGGTGGCGAAATTCAGTGAACTCGCCGCCGGCTGGACCGGCGGCGAACGCGCCTTTCCGATGCTCGGTGATCTGACCGCCGATGGCCTCGGACTGATCGAGGAGGCGCCGAAGGCCGATCATGTGATCCACCTCGGCGCGGTCTACGACATGACCGCCGATGAGGAGACCGCGCATGCGGCCAATGTCGCCGGCACCCGCTCGGTGCTCGAACTCGCCCGCGAACTGGGCGCGGTACTGCACCACGTCTCGTCGGTGGCCGTGGCCGGTGACCACAAGGGCAAATTCTTCGAGGAGGACTTCGACCTCGGCCAGCGGCTGACCTCGCCGTACCACCGCACCAAATTCGCGGCGGAGAAGATGGTCCGCGAATCCGAGGGCGTGCGCTGGCGGGTGTACCGGCCGGCGATCGTGGTCGGCGATTCCCGCACCGGCGAGATGGACAAGATCGACGGCCCGTACTACTTCTTCCCGGCCATTTCGCGCCTGGGCGCACTCCCGGCCGAACTGCCGATGCTGCTGCCGGAACTGGGCGCGACCAATATCGTGCCGGTCGACTATGTGGCGGGCGCCATGGTCGAACTGGTGCGCCGCACCGGACTCGACGGGCGCACCTTCCACCTGGTCAACCCGCAGCCGCAGCCGTTCGGCGACATCTACGGCGCACTCGCCGCCGCGGCGGGCGCGCCGAGCGGCATCGGCACGGTCCCCGGCAGCGGGCTCGCGCTGAGCGGGCTCTCGCATATCCCGGGCGTCGCGACGGTTCGCGACTTCCTGTTGGAGCAGATGGGAATTCCCGCCGAAGTCGCACCGCACGCCTCGTTCTCCGCGGAATTCGTGGCCGACTCCACCCGAGCGCAGTTGCGCGGGACGGGTTTGGCGGTGCCGTCCTTCGACAGCTACGCCGAGCGGCTGTGGCGATACTGGGCCGAGAACCTCGATCCGAACCGGGATCGGCCCGGCGACAGCGGTGACCCACTGGACGGGCGCGTCGTGCTGATCACCGGTGCCTCCTCTGGCATCGGCCTGGCCACCGCGCATGCCGTGGCGCAGCGCGGTGCGACCGTCATCATGGTGGCGCGCGGCGTCGATGACCTGGTGGCCGCCGCGGAGTCGGTGCGCGCCGAAGGCGGTGTCGCACACGTCTATCCGTGCGATATCACCGATCCCGACGGTGTCGAGGATTTGGTCGCGGCGGTGCTCGCCGATCACGGTCATGTCGATTATCTGGTGAACAATGCGGGCCGCTCGATCCGCCGTTCGGTGGTGAATTCCACCGATCGTATGCACGATTTCGAGCGGACCATGGCGGTGAATTACTTCGGCGCGGTGCGGCTCATTCTCGCGCTGCTGCCGTCGATGCGGGCGCGGCGTTTCGGGCATATCGTCAATATCTCCTCGATTGCCGTGCAGACGAAGGTGCCGCGATTTGCCGCATATGTGGCGAGCAAGTCGGCGCTGGACAACTTCAGCGAAATCGCTGCCGTCGAAAATCGCGATGCGGGAATCACTTTCACCTCGGTCCGCATGCCGCTGGTGCGCACCCCGATGATCGCGCCCACCGACCTCTACCGCTCACTGCCGGTTCCGGATCCCGACCGCGCCGCGGAAATCGTGGTGCGTGCCATCGAGGATCGCCCGCACCGCATCGACACCCCGGTCGGCACCTTCGCCCAGGCGGTCGAACTGCTGATGCCCTCGGTCAAGCGGACGATCATGCACCAGGGATTCCGGTGGTTCGGCGAATCGCATGCGGCACAGGGCAAGCCGACCGAAGTGCCCGCCGCCACCGAAGAAGCGGAGCAGGAATCGGAATCGGGGCGCGGCGCCCTGTCCTACCTCGCACCGGTGGTGCTGCCCCTGATGGCGTTGCCGAGTCCGGCCGCCCGGGTCACCCGCGTGATCCCCGGCCTGCATTGGTGATGACGCTCTAGGGCTGACGACCGAGGAGACAGCCGTTCGACACCAGGGTGTGGGACGTTCGGCCCTGGTGTGGACGAGGGGTGTTTCGTATTCTGGCGGTGCCGACCCACCGTATTCCCGTGGCGTAGTGGCGGTCCGGTGCCGCAACGGTGACGAATCCTGGGACAGGGGGACCGTCGAACTCGTGGCAGGGGTAGCGGTCGTGAGAGTTCCTAGGATTAGCGTGGGGCAGTTCGATCAGTTGACCGATGAGTTCTACTCGGCCCTCGAGTTTCTGACGAAGCTGTCGGCCGATGGCGGCGGGATGGCCGCCCTGTGCGGCGCCTGTGTCCGGGTGCTGCCGGTGCAGCGTGCGGCCATCCTGATCCAGGAGCGCGATGCCGGACTCCAGCCGTGGTGTGCCAGTGATCCGGTCGCGGCGCGGGTGGAGGCGGTGCAGGCCACCGCGGGGCAGGGTCCGGCCGTGGACGCGGTCGCCACGGGGGTGCCGGTGCTGGTCGCCGATCTGGGCGCGACCGCCGAGCGGTGGCCGGGCTTCGCCGATGAGTTGAACCGGGTGGCGGCGGCCGGATCGATGGTCGCGGTGCCATTGCAGATGGGGGTGGTGCGCTTCGGTGTGCTGGATCTGTATCAGGCGCGGCCGGGGCGGCCGGAACCGGCGGTGATCTCGGCGGGACTGCATATCGCCGATCTCGTCATTGCCCAGCTGATCGCCGGATCGACGCGATCCGCCCTCGCCGTGCAGTGGTGGGATCGACCGCTGACCAGCCGTGTCATCCACCAGGCCGCCGGAATCGTGATCGCGCAGTTGGGTATCGGCGCGCCCGATGCCTATGCGCGGCTGCGCGCGTGTGCGTTCGCGCGCGGGTTGTCGTTGGCCGAGGTCGCGCAGCTGGTGGTGGACAACCGGATTCGCTTCGATACCTGAATCAGTCCGTCGCCTCGGCGCGCAGATCGACGCGGCCCTCGACGATGTCGGCGGCGATATCGGTGAGACGGCGGCCGGTGGCGCGGGCATGCGCGCGCATGAGCTGGAATGCGAGATCCACATCCCGGCTGCCGTGCTCGGCGAGCACGCCCTTGGCCTGCTCGATGGCGATGCGGGTATGCAGTGCGGTGGGCAGCTGCGCGTGGATGGTCGCGCCTTGGGCGAGCAGGACATGATGCGCGATACCGATCGCCGCGATATCGGCGAGGATCTGTCCGATGCGCAGACCCAGATGGCCGAGCACAGCGGTGGGGGCGGCAAGGATCGTGAGCGCGCCGATGCTGTCGCGGTGCAGCCGCAGCGGCACGGCGTAGGCGCAGCGGTATCCGGCAGCCAGCGCCGCAGGGGCGAAATCCGGCCAAAGGTCCTGGGCGTCACGCAGATCGGGCACGGTTGCCGGACTCTTGCTCCGATAGGCGCGCAGGCCGGGGCCCTCGAAGTGCAACAGCTCCAGCAGTTGCGGCGCTTCGGTGGTCGAGGCCAGCACGTGCAGCTCACCGCGCTGGTCGGCCAGCAGTATTCCGGCATCGGCCGCATCCGTGACCTCGATGCAGGTCTCCAATAACTGTTGGCACAGTTCGATCACGTCGAAATCGCCTGCGAGGGCGTCGACCGCGCGCACAAGTAGCCGTAATAGCTGTGTCGACTGCGGTAGTGGCTCAGTGGATCGGTCTTGCTGCCGCTCGTCGAATGCGCGCCCCATTGCAGTCTCCCCGAGTCGGTTGCGGTGCATGCTGCTCGCCGCAGTCGACACATTTACGCGGAGAGAATTCAGCGAAAATAAGCCCTATCGTGCACCTCGATGTGCTCGATAAGGTCGAGCCTGTCGTCCATGGTGGCATCCGGATAGTGGTCATGTCGACCAGTGTGTGCCGCTCCCGTCCGCGGAATCCACAGGGTAGCTGGACATTTCATGACCGGGCCGCCGCGCCGAATTCCTGGTGTGCGAGTTCGCATAGCCATACCATGGAAATGTCAGCAAGTGCGGCGTGGGACTTGACGGGGACGATCGGCTTTCGCGTGTGCGGGGTGATTCGGGTGGCTGACAATGAGATGCTGGTTGCGGCGCGACTCGCCGAACTGCTCCCCGCGATCGGTGATACGGCGGAGATGGTGCGCCAGCTGATGCACAGTGCCACCGCCGCATTGGATCTGGCGGGCTGCACCGTCATGCTGATGCCGGACGAGACGCTGACCTCCGATGAACAAGCCCGCTTCGCGGCCGCCGCGCCGGAAGATTTCGTGGAAATCGAACTCTGCCAGCACAGCAGCGAACGCGGCCCGAGTGTGGACGCGTTCCGAACCGGTGATCCGATCGCGGTCGACGATATCGGTCGGCGCCGGGCGCGCTGGCCGGAGTTCTCCGCCGAGGCGATCCGGCACGGGGTGGCGTCGCTGGCCGAGATTCCGATGCGGGTCGGCGGGACCACCGTCGGCACGCTCGGCCTGTACGGTCCGACGCCGCGGGTCTGGACCGATCGCGACCTCTCGGTGGGCGGCCTGCTGGCCAGCATGGCGACCGGGCACATCCTGAACGCGAATGTCCTGCGCCGCCAACAGCGTTTGACCGCCCAGCTACAGCAGGCACTGGATTCACGGATCGTCATCGAACAGGCCAAGGGTGTGATCGCCAATGCCAGGCGGACCACCCCGGAGGCCGCCTTCGAGCTGATCCGGACCCATGCCCGCAAGAATCGGGTCGCGGTGCAGGCGGTGGCGAAGGGCATCGTCGAACTCGGACTGCGCATTTGATCCGATCGATGGCGAAAGGGTATCGGCGCATGCGCGCGACACGGTATCCTGGCTGACGGCGGATTCCCGGCCCGAGCCCCCGGCCGAATCCCCTTCTCCGACAGGTCCGTCCATGCCCTCGACGGTCTGCTTCGACGCATCACGCAACCGTCGAATCACTATCACTTGTCGCATCATCTGTCAGTCTGGGGGCAATCGTGATCTTGCTCGTATCGCAACGGTCCGAACGAATTCCGAGCGCTGCGCGACCCATCGCCCGCCCGGTTCGCGATCCGGTCGACACCGGATCCGACGAGGTCGATCCCGAGTTGGTGCACCGCATCGGTGGCGGCGACCGGGAGGCGTTCGGGCAGCTGTACCGCCGTACCCACGGTCTGGTCTACCGGCGCGTGCTGTCGATCGTCCGTGATCGCGGGTACGCCGAGGAGACCTGTCACGACGTCTATCTGGAGGTGTGGCGCTGTGCAGTCGGCTTCGACGAGCACCGCGGCTCGGTGCTGACCTGGTTGCGCATGCTCGCCCACCACCAGGCCGTGGACCGGGTCCGCCATGAGCGCGCCACCCTCGACCACAACCACTCCTGGGGCAGCCGGGACTATCAGCCGCCCAGCGATGTGGTCGCCGAGGAGGCGCTGCGTCGCGACGAAAGGGCGGCGCTGCGCAAAAGTCTCACCAACCTGACCGCACTGCAACACGAATCCATCTCCCTCGCTTACTATTCCGGTCTGACTTATCCACAGGTGGCCGCCCGCCTCGGCGTCGGCCTGCCGACGGTCAAATCTCGGATCCGCGCCGGGCTCGAACATCTGAAGACCGATCTGGTGGAACCGCAGGACCCGGGCACGCCATAGGTCAGGACTTCGCACGCCGCCGGTCCTTCGAGGCTTGCGATATCGAACTGCGCCAGCGTCGTAGGTCCGGTGTTGCTGCTGTTGCTGTCGAAGACACGCCATATCCCCCGGTGACACAGGCGGTTCGGCCGGAGTCATCGATGAATTCGACGACCTACTCATCTGCGAAGTCGTCCCGGGGTATCAGGCCTTCGACATGCTGAGTCGAGGTCGATCCTTCGTGCGAATTCGGTCAGGCGTTGTCCAGTGTTGTGGCGACGGTGTCGGCGATGTTCGCACGAAAGGCCTTGGGGGAGAAGGTCATGGCGTGGCTGCGGATGGCAGCCGGGTCGTAGGCCGTAGGATCGAAGCGGCGCATTGTCTCGGCGAGTCCGTCGATGATGTGTTCATCGCTGCCGTGCGCGACGTACTCGCCGGTTGTGCCCGCCCGCACGGTATCCAGGGCGCCGCCCTGGTCGACCGCGAGAACCGGTGTGCCGCAGGCCATTGCCTCGACGGGGACGATGCCGAAGTCCTCGATGCCCGGCATCAGCAGGGCTCGGCAGCGGCGGTACATATCGAGCAGGACGTCGAACGGGGTCGCGCCGAGGAAGGTGGTCTCGGCGCCCGCGATCGCGTCGAGTTGGGCGCGGAAGCGACCGTCGCCGAGGACGACCAGGCGCACGCCGGCGCGCTGGGCGGCGCGAATGGCCAGGTCCGGGCGTTTGTAGGGGACCAGGCGGCCCGCGACCAGGAAGAAGTCCTCGCGGGCGAGGGCCGGGTCCGGGGTGAAGTCGTCGACCTGGACGGGAGGATTGATGACCGTCGAGGGGAGCCCCCACCAGTCGCGGATGCGGGTGGCGACCGCGTGGGAGTTGGCGACGATATGGGTGAGCCTCGGTGCGGCACGCAATTCGGCACGACGGGCCAGGCGGCCGAGGGCGGTGAGTGCGAGTTGTCCCGCGCGCCCGCCCGCCTCCTGGGCGCGGAACTCGGGATCCCAGGCCCACCGCGCCGGACTGTGCACGTACACGATTGTCGGTGCGTCCGTGGCGAATACGGCCTGGGTGGCGAATGCGTGATGGCTGATCAGCACCGCGTCGAACCGCCCGCGCAGCGGGAGTCGGCGCAGTGCGCGGGGCGCGAAGGGCAGCAGCGGGGCATGTGATCGACGACCGGTCGCGGCGTGCGCGCGGCTCAGCCACGTGTCGTGCACCGTGGTCAACGGTGGCCGAATGCCCGCCGGATCGACAATGGGCGCGAATACCGTTGCGTCCGGCCAGGTTTCGAAGAATTCACCGACCACCGCCTCGGAGCCGCCGAATTCGGTGAACCGCTCGTGCACGATCGCGATGCGCGGCGATCCGGGACCGTTGTGCGACAGGCTCATTCGGGCACCGAGTCGACGCGGCGCGGTGCGGCCGTGCGTCGGATGGCCGGTGCCACCGGACGGCCCTCCAGCAGCCCGTCCACCGTGCCCTGCTCGATCGCCTTGCGGTACACGCTCGCCGCCTCGCGACAGGCGGTAATGGTCTGCGCGATATCGGATTCGGTATGCGCGGCCGAGGTGACAAAGGACTGACCGAGGACGCCGCGGTCCAGCAGTTCCTGCAGGAACAGGGTGCGGAACTCCTGGGACGGCTGGCCGTTCGGATCGCGGGTCACGAAGATCAGGCAGGAGGGGCGGCCGAGGACCTCGAGGTAGTCGGCGATGCCGAGATCGGCGGCGACCGCGTTCACTCCATCGGCGAGCAGGCGACCGGCCTGCTCCATCCGCGCGATCGGATCGCCGGTGGTGTATTCGTGCGCGACGGCGCGAAATGCGGCCAGCGAGGCCGACTCCGGGCCGTGCGTGGTGGAGAGCAGGAAGACGCGATCGCGGTCGGTGCGCAACCCGCCGAGTTCCATGAACTCGCGCTTGCCCGCCAGTGCCGAGATCGGAAAGCCATTGCCCATGGCCTTGCCCCAGCACGACAGGTCCGGGGTGACCTCGTAGATGGCCTGCGCCCCGCCGACCGACCAGCGGAATCCGGTGATCATCTCATCGAAGATGAGCAGGGCGCGGTGCCGATCGCAGAGTTCGCGCACACCCTCCAGAAAGTCGGGTTCGGGTTCGTGCAGTGCGGTGGCCGCCTCCATGACGACGGCGGCGACCGCGCCGGTGTTCAGCACGGCGGCCAGTGAGGGCAGATCGTTGTAGCGGAACTTCATGGTGCCCGCGGTGGCCTCGGTGGGGATGCCACTGGCCATCGCCGTGGTGCCGATGAACCAGTCGTCCACCGAGAAGAACGGTTGGTCGCAGACCGCGATGACGGTGCGCCCGGTGGCGGCCCTGGCCAGCCGCACCGCGGCGGTGGTCGCATCGGAGCCGTTCTTGGCGAATTTGACCATATCGGCGCCCGGTACCAGCGACAGGAAATCCTGTGCGGCGAGCAGTTCGAGTTCGGTCGGCCGACTGAAGCTGACACCGTCGGCAATGGCCCTGGTCACCGCCTCCAAGACCGGGCGGTACCCGTGGCCGAGGGTAACCGAACGCAGGCCCATGCCGTACTCGATATAACAATTGCCGTCAGCGTCCCAGACCCGGCAACCCTCCCCGCGCACCAGGATCGGGGCCATGAACTCCGGATATTGGTCGGGGCCACGGGCATAGGTATGCGCGCCACCAGGTACCAGATCGTGCAGCCGCGCTTGCAGTTCATTACTGCGCGCGAAACGTTTGCGGCGGGCCGCCGGGCCGTCGTGATCGACGTGGTCCATCCTGAGCTCCTGGGCAGTGATGAGGCACGCGCACACAGCGCCCCGGCGCGAATCTGCTTGCGCGCGACGGGTTCTCCGGTTCACTGTACGTCGGGTGGGCCGTCGTGTCCGCGCAACTCCGTCACCCCCGGTCGATAGGGGCAGTAACCGCCCACAGGTCGTGATCGGCCCTACGTCCGGTGGCGCCGACGAAGCAGCGCATCCGCCCCTCGCGCACCATGCCGACGCGCGCGGCGACATCGGCGGAATCGATATCGCCGGGTTCGATGGCGGTCGCCACCCGGCACAGGCCGAGCGTGCTGAACGCGTGGTCGAGCAGCAGTCGGGTGGCCGTGATCCGGACGCGGTCGCCGCCGACGGCCGGATCGGTCCACACGAACATCCGGGCATTGCGATCGAACATGTCCAGATCGAATAGTCGGCATTCACCGGCGTAGTCGCCGTCCACCTCGATGGCCAGCGTCAGCCCGTACGCCGAGCGCAAGCCCGGACGGGCGCGCAGGAATTCGCGCAACCAGGGTAGTCGGCCGTGCTTGCGCTGCCATGTCGCGGCGGGTGCGTTCGGATCCGGATCCAGCGCGTCGCGCGTATGGACCCGGGCCGCGCGCCACCGCGCCCAGTCCAGCAGTCGCCGACTGCGCAGCACCACCGCCGGATCGTCCGGATCGGTGAGCCGGACGGTGGGCGGCGAGCGCAGCGGATCGATCAGATGCAGTGCCCGGCCCGCGTGGTACCTGGCCGTGGCGACCAGTACCGTGGCCCGGCTCAGCGCGGTGTCGGTGCAGGCGTCGGCCTCGGCGGGCCGGGTGGTATCCGGATGCTGGGTCGAGTGGTCGTCGATCCAGGTCCGCGCGAAACCATTTGGCGGAATCGCCGCCTTGGTGATCGCCCACAGTTCGTGGTCGCGCCGGGCCCCGCCGACGTCGAAATACCGTGTCATCATTGCTTCGCGCTGGAAGCCGATCAGGGCGGCGCCCCGGGCGGTGGCGATATTGGCCGGTGAGATCGGGGCGGTGATGCGCTGCAATCCGGCCGGTCCGAATCCGAAGTCCAGCACCAGCGAGGAGGCCAGGCCGCCGATCCCGTGGCGCGCCACCTCCGCGTCCACCCAGATTCCCATTTCGGCGGAACCGGTTTCGGCCTCGATGGAGACGAGTTCGATCTGTCCGGCGAATCGCCCATCGACCTCGATAACCAATGACAGCATGTGGCCCGTCCGCGCCTCGGCGCGGACGCCGAGACATTCCCGGACCCACAGTTTCCCGGTGTGCCGCGCCTTCCAGTCCAGCGGCGAACTGGACCAGAAAGGTTCGATACAGCGCTGATCGCGCAGGCGGATCCGCCGCCATTGGGCGTAATCGTTGACCCGCGGCGGGCGCAATAGGACCGTCGTGGCGTGCAATGTCATCGGCCCGAGCCGGATACCGGATAGCGAACTGCTCGACATGTTCACTCCCGGGGTCGCTGGCGACCGAGCGAGGCCGTTTTGACCGCGCCGTCCGTGCCGACGGACAGGCGCCAGTAGCCGCCCGCCGCGTCCTTCAGCACGATTCCGCTCTCCGGACGATCGGAAAGCCATGCGCCGCTGGACAATATGGCCGATCGCACGGTGCCGTCGACGGCCTGGGCTTGGAAGATATCGGCATCGCTGTGCCCGGCACGTCCGACCATGGTGCCGCTGTACTGCGGCGCGTGCATGCCCTCGCGGCCCATCACCTGCCATTTTTCCGGGAACATGCCGGGCGGGAGATCGTCTGCGGCACTGGAGATCAGGTTGATCGCGGTGCCCTCCGGACAGCCCTTCGCATCGATGCGCAGTTCGATCGGCGGCTGCTCGGAATCCTTGTCGAACTGCACATTGGCCAGATAGGGCTGACGACAGTAGATGAGGTCGAGGCCGACGGTGCGGGCGGCGACCTTGCAGTTGATCATCCCGAACTGGGCGGGCCCGCCGCGATCGCGCTGACCCACCGACAGTGCGGTATCGGCGCCTTCGAACCAGACATTGGTCAGCCACCAGTCATTGGCCGCGCCGTCGATGGTGATGTGCCGATCGGTGGTGCGCGGATTCTCATCGGAGACGAATTCGACATTGGTCAGCGACAGTCCGGCATTGTGGTCGTTGCCGGTGCCGAGCACTCCGATGTAGTTGCTGGTGAGTTTGGAGGAGGTGACGTAGTTCTGGATGCAGGAGGTGATGATGCCGTAGCCGAAGTTATTGATATCGCAGTTGACGAAGGCCGTTCCGCCGGTGTTGTTATCGAGTACGACGCCGCGCTGCTGCAGATAACGCGGATGGTTCTCACTGAGGTGATTGCCGCGGATCACCACCCCGTCGAAGGAGCAGCGGAACGACTCCGACAGCTGCACGGCCGTCGAGCGTGGACCGGTCAGGAAGAAGCCGATGCGGGAGAACCGCACGCGGTTGCGCTTGCGCAGGGTGATGAGCGTGACGTCGGCATCGCAGGTGACCAGCGTGACATCGCCGCCATCGCCGAGAACCGTTGCGTAGTCCGGCAAATCGGGCCAGGAACTCACCTTGTACCGGCCCGCGGGCAGATACAGCACGAGTGGTGCGCCTCCGACGGCGGCCGCCGAGCGGATCGCCGCGGTGTCATCGGCGACACCGTCACCGACAGCACCGAAGTCACGGACATTGCGCGCCGCGGGCGCGTCGGTGACATGCGGTGACCGGAATTCGATACCGGGGGAGTCGTCGGAGGTACAGGCCGCCGCCAGCGGCAGCGCGGCCGCGGCACCGAGGGACGCGGCCAGCAGTCGTCGTCGACCCACGGCCTCGTGACGCCCACTCGCTGCTCGATCGTCACCGTCCGCCGAATCGCTTCGCGATGCGGAACGCCCGCCCGTCTCCCGACCGCCACCCCCCATCGAATTGCTTCGCGATGCAGAATTCATATGTGCAGCCTCCCCACCAGCCGCTGTAATCCCGTACCCAGCTTGCTGTACGCCACCGCGCCGGTGAGCGGGTTGTCCCCGAATGTGGCCAGCGCGCCACGTATTTGCGGTGCGGTGGTCGCACCGAGTTCGACCACCGCTACGGTGTGCTCGCACAACGGGGCCAGTGCGATCGCGTCGGCGGCATGTGCGACCGGCGCGGCCTGGATCACCACATGGTCGTAATCGGTTCGCAGCTTGGCGACCACGGCCGCGAAGCGGTCGGAGGCCAGTAGATCCACGGTGTGAAGATCGACCTCGCCCAGCGGCAGCACCGTCATTCCGGCCTCTGGCCAGCCGGTCAGCGCGTCGGTGACCGGTATCGACCCGCGCAGCACGCCAGCCAGTCCGGGCACCGCCGCGCCGACGACCTGTTGCGATCCGCCGTGGCCGGAGGTGTCGGCGTCGATGTAGACGACGTGGTGGCCGGTATCGGCGAACGATTTCGCCAGTGCCATCGCGATCTCCGGTTCCGATCGCGCCGACAGACTGGACAGCAGCACCGTGGTTGCCTCGCTGTTGCGCTGCAAACGCATTCGCAGCCTTCGAGTTTCGTTGAGGGCACCGGGGCGGCCGATATCGATGATGCCGAGGATCGGCACCGGCGCACCGGAACGCGACGAACCCGGAATCGGGGTGGCCAGTACCGCTTCCAGATCGTTGGACGTGCGCAACTTGCGGTCGGTGCGATCGCGGACGAAGGCGGCGAGTCCGCCGAGTGCGAGTCCGGATAGCAGGCCGAGTGCGAGCAGCCGGGTCGACTGCGGGCCGGTCGGACCCGATGGCAGCTCGGCGCGGTCGACGACCTCGGCCCTGGCCGCGGGTGCCGCATCCTTCTCGATGGATTCGAGTTCGGCGATCAGCTGCCGGAATTGCGCGACAACGGTATTGGCGATATCACGAGCGCGTTCGGCGGTGCTGTCCTTGACCGAGAAGACGATCAGCGTGGTGGCGGGCGGCGAGGCCGCGGTGATCTTGCCGCGCAATTGGTCCACCGACATCTTCAGACTGAGATCATCGATGGTGCGCTTGGCCACATTGGCGCTGGTGGCCAGATCGAGATAGGAACGCACGCGCTGCTGGGCGGCCAGTCCGCCCTGATACGAATCGTTCACCGAGGTTCCGGTCGCCATCGAAACGTACACAGTGCTCGTCGCCACATAGTTTTTCGGCTGACTGCGGGCATAGCCGACCGCCGCGACCAGGCACAGCACCAGCACAGCGAGGATCAGCAGCCAGCGGCGGCGGGCGATATGCCAGTAATCGATCAGTCCCATGATTCGGATCCTCTTTTCCCGATGACGACCAATGGCTGTTGCGGCGGCTGCGCCGGTGCCCGTGGATTCGGCGCCGGAGCCTGCGGCGCACGCGGTTTCGCGCGACGCCGGTACTCCTTGACCGCCAGATAGATCAGCATCGCGAGCACGGCTGCCTGCAAGAATTTCCCGAGTGCCTCCATGCTGCCCAGAATTCCGCGCTCGAAAAGCGAGGAGGCTCCGGTCAGCGCGAGTGCCAGCACCACCATCGGGAAGTACCGGGAATACAGGGCTTTGGCCCAGGCGAGCAACAGCACGAAGGTGAACCCGACGCTGATGACGATGCCGGTGTAGCCGCCGATGACGTAGCCCTCGTTGACATTTCCCTCGGCCAGCGACACCTGGACCCGAGTCATATCCACCGATGCGCCGCGAATGTCGTCGGCCCAGGCGGTGCCGGATTGGAATTTCGGAGCGCCCAGCAACTGTGTGGGGATCAGACTCAGCGCGGCGTGCCGGAACTCCTCGGCGGGTGTGAGCCAGTACCCGGTGCCGTGGTAATAGGCATCGGTCGCGGCCTCGAGCAGATCGAAGCGCCGCAGAATGCTCAGGAACGGTCGCACCGTCGGCGGATAGGCCGAGCTGATCATGACCGCCTCGGCCTTCCCGGATTCGGTGGTCTTGAACGACTGCAACCAGCCGAACCCGCCGATGCCGAGCACCGCGATCGCCAGCACACCGACGACCTTGGCCTTGGTCCAGCCCAGAATCGCGAAGCGGACCGCCACTGCCAGCGCGGCACCGAGGATCGGGGTCTTCGATTCGACGACCACCGTCCACATCAATTCACCGATCAGCAGTGCGCCGATCAGCAGTGCGGTGGTCCGCGGCCGGGTCGGTCGGATGAAGATGATCAGCCCCAGCGCGGCGACGGTCGCGAGGATGCCGACGAAGTTGAGTATCGGATTGGCGCTGTCGACATCACCGGCGTGGCCGATGGATCCGGTGGCATAGGATGCGCCGCGCCCGAGCAGGCCGATGACATAGATGGTGGCGAGCGCGGGCACGAAATCCGGGTTCGCGCTCATCGCGGGCGCGGCCGGGATCGGATGGTGTCGCGACCAGATCGCATATCCCACAATGAGTATCGCGTACACCCACAGGCCGAAGACGACATGGTGCAGGACCAGTGCGATGCCCCGGTCGTAGCCGAGTTCGGCCAGTCGCGGATCGGGCACATTGTCGCCATAGTGCGGTTCGGGTTGCACCGCCAGCAGTACCAGGGGGCGCGCGAGGTAGGACAGCGACCAGAACGCCGCCTGCGCGATGATGAAAACCCGTGCGACACTGGGCACCCACGCCGCGGCCACCGCCACGGTGAGCAACGCGCATGCGATGGCGACGATTTCGGTGTAGGCGGTCATGGCCGCGTCGCCCCCAACGCGTCCATGATCTCGCGCGCACGATCGACATAGCGGTGCCCGCCGTCGGCGATCCGCCGGTATCCCGCCTCGGCCATCGCATCCGCCTGCTCCGGATGCCGGGCGCACCAGTCCAGGATCTCGCGCAATTCGGTCTGTTCGGTGAACAGGAAGCATTCGACGGTATCGCGCAGCAGTTCGGCGTGCTCTTCGGTGCGCTCGCCGACGAAAAGCCCACCGGCGGCGGGCACTTCGAAGCTGCGGCAAGTGTGGGTGTCGCGATTATCGGAGTTGAGCAGCACCAGATTCGCGGTGATATCGGCGACCACCGCCGAATATCGCGAGCCGTACACCGGACCGCCCACCGCCGCCCGGGTGGTGCGCAGCTCCGGAACCCGCCGCCAGCCCGGACCGCGCACCAGCGCTCGGTCACCGTAATCGCGGGCCAGCGCGACCATTTCGGCGCGGCGATCGGGGCGACAGACGCCGATGAAGCCGACCAGGTATCGCGGTGTGCGTCCGCGTGCCGCCGGATAGTGCCACGCCGGATCGTAGGCACTGCGGACGAAACTGACCGCCTTGGCGCCGCGTTCCAGCAGTTCGGGCACATTGTGCCGTTTGGTGGTGACGATCAGATCCCAATCTGGTTCGTGTGCAAGGTATTGCGGGCTGAGGTTGTCCGGATTGGCGACATCGTCCGGGCTGTAGTGCACGTGCAGCCGTGCCGGAATATCCAAGAGCCTGCGCTGGTCGAGATGGACCGCCTTGAAGGCGAAGACCATATCCGGCCGCAATTGCGCTGCGGCCCGGTCGATCTCGCCGTGCAGCTCGGCGACGGTCCAGGGGGCGCGCCGCCGCGCGAACTTGGTGTAGATCCATGGTGGCGAGAGTCGCGTCGGCAGGGTGATCGGGGTGGAGTCGATCACGACCACCTCGTGTCCCGCCTGCCGGAAGCCATCGGCGAGCGAGCGCGCATTGCTGCCGACCCAGTCGTCCCCGATGAACAGGATCCTCACGAGGCACCCTCCTCGCGCATCAGCACCACCGCCGGTTCCACGGACACCGATGCCGTGCGTTCGCGCACGATGAGCGTGCGGACCCGCGCGAGATACCAGATCGCCGTGCTGAATTCGACCAGCACACTGCCGTAGACCAGCGTCCACACCGAATGCGTGCGAAACGCGATGAACAGCGCGGTGCCCGCGACGAAGGTGCCGAGGACCGCGCCGATCAGCACCCCGGTGGTGTCCTGGCGAACCGGCAGCAGTGCGGTGGTGACGAACGAGGTGATCGTGGTCGCGGGCAGCATGAAGATCTCGACCCGCAACAACCCGACGGCCCCGCTGAATTCGTCGCCGAAGACCAGCCGGATCAGCAGCGGCGCGGCCAGCCACACCGCCACGGCCGCGACCGTCGCGACACAGACGCACGCGGCCAACGCCATGAGCGCATGCCGCCAGAACCGGTGATCGGTACTGCGCCGCGCCATTCGGGGCAGCAGTGCGAAACCGATGGGGTCCAAGGTGGATTGGATGGCGCGCACGAGCCGGTCACCCGCCGAGTAGAGGCCGAGTGAAACGGTGTCCAGCACAGCGGAGTACACCGCCGCGGCGCCCTGACCATAGGTCGTCACCAGCACGCGCGAGGCGAGAACCGGTGCGCCCGTGCGGAATACGCTCTTGTAATGGCGCGGCCGGGCCGGTGGCCCGAAGGTGCGCAGTGAATCCCACCACGTCAGCGCCACGGTCGGCACCGAAGAGATGAGCAGGCACAGCAGCGCGAGCTGAGCGCTCGGCATACGGGGGAGCAGCCCGACGAGCAGGATCAGATAACCGACCCGCCCGACCGCTTGGTACGCGGTGCTGGCCCCGAATCGGCCCTGCCCGATCAGCAGCCAATCCTCCGACACGGACCAGAATCCGCCCGCGAACAGGCCCAACAGGATCATGTCCACCTGCACCGGCGCGCTCGCGACCAGACTCAGCAGCAGCGCGATCCCGATGACGCCGAGGGTGGTCGTGCGGATGGCCAGATAGTCGCCGCGCAGCTGATTGATGCCGCGCAGTCGTGCGCTGTCGCCCTCGCGTTCTCGCGAATCGTGCACGCGCGCGGCCAGAAACGAGGTGATGCCGAGATCCACCAGCAGCGAGCCGATGAAGTACGAGGACATGCCGATCGCCAGCAGGCCGAGTCCGTGGGCGCCGAGCACCCGCGCGATCAGCGGAACGGTGACGATGGTGATGACGTACTGCCCGTACTTGCCGAAGGTGACATAGCCGATATCGCGCAGTACCGCGGCGAAGCCGTGCGATCGGTGCAGGCCGCCGCCGGGCGCGCCGCGGTCTGCTCTGCGGTGGGCGCCGCCGGTGGTGGTCGGTCTCGGTGGGGTGGTGGGCGGCGGCTGGCCCGCGGCGTGTTTGCGTTCAGACATGCGGAGTCCGTTCCTGCGGATTCTGCTGGTCGCCCCGCGAGCGCCGCCGATTCAACACAGCGGCGGGAGCGACGGGCCCGAAGGAGGTAGCGGAGCGTAACCACGTAGGGCCCCGCGAGCGCCGCCGATTCAGCACAGCGGCGGGAGCGACGGGCCCGAAGGAGGTAGCGGAGCGTAACCACGTAGGGCCCCGCGAGCGCCGCCGATTCAGCACAGCGGCGTCGCGTTGGGTGGTTATGCAGTCGAGGAATGTGGCGACGGTGCGCGCCGATTTCTCGATGTCGAAGTCCCCGGCTCGGGTGCGGCCCGCCGTGGCGAGGCGGGTGCGCAGCGCCGGGTCGCCGATGAGGGTGTCGAGTGCGGTGGTGAGCTGGTGCTGGTCGCCGCCGTCGACGAGCAATCCGTTGACGCCGGATTCGACGATTTCGGCGGGTCCGCCCGGACCGGAGGCGATGACCGCGCAGCCCGCGTGCATGCCCTCGACCACGACCTGTCCGAACGGTTCGGCGAGCACCGAGGAGTGCACCAGGATATCGGCGTCGCGCAGATAGCGGCCGGGATCCTCGACGTGTCCGGTGAAGGTCACCGGCAGCCCGAGTTCGGTCGCCATCCGTTCGAGTTCGGCGCGGTAGGGCTCCTCATCGAAGAAGGTGCCGCCGATGACGAAGACCTGCCGCGGTGGCACTTTCGCCGCCGCGATCGCGCGCAGCAGCACGTCCTGACCCTTCCACGGCGTCAGCCGGCCGACGGCGGCGAGCACCGTTTCGGTCGGTGCGCGTTGTGGCGCGCGCTCGGTGTCGTCGCCGAATTCCACACCCGGGTAGGCCACTACGGCGGGGCGGCGGCCGATCCACAAGGTGTGCAATGTGGTTCGACTATTGGCGATATAGCCGCGCGCTATCAGTCTGCCGAGTAGCTGAATAGCCATGGTCGGCAGTCGCCCGAAGTAGTCCACCGCGATCCGGTCGTGTACCTGCCATACCAGCGGTATGCCCGCGCGCCGCGCCGCCACCGACCCCATGACCAACGCCTTGGTGCTCTCGGCGACGAGCACATCGGCGCCGAGTTCGCGGGCGGTCGCGCCGAGTGCCCAGCCCAGCCGCAGCAGTGCCGCGAATCCGGCGAGCAGGCGCAGCGGTCCGGACCCGATGGTCATGGCGCGGCTGTCGAAAGCGCCACGCAGCACGCGGGTCTCGATCCCGCGCGCCCGCATGCGTTCGACCATCGGGCCGTCCTCCGTATAGATCTGTGCCACGTCGATGAGCCGCATCGCGCGCAGCGCGGCCAGCAACCGCAGCGTCGCCAGTTCGGCACCGGAGGGCGCCGCGGTATGCGCTAGGAAGAGGGCCTTGGTCGTCCTCGATGGGGTCATCGCCTTAATTCCTGATACATCGTGAGATGGCGCTCCGCTGTGACATCCCACGAGAAAGTTTCTGCGTGCGAGCGACATTGCTCGGGTGTGGGCAGCGTGCCGTTGAGTGCGGCCACAATTCGCGCGCCGAGTGCGTCGGCATCGCGAGCGGGCACGATCAGTGAAGGATCCAGTCCGCGTACCGAATCCGGTAGTCCGCCGCAATCGGTGACGATCGGGGCCCGCCCCGCGGCCAGGGATTCCAGGGCGATGAGCCCGAATCCTTCCAGGGCGGTGGTCGGGACAACGGTGAATTCGGCCTGTTCATAGTGCTCGGTGAGCTGTTGGTCATCGACATTGCCCGCGAAGGCGACCGAATCGCCGAGTCCCGCGCCGGCGGCCTGGGCACGCAATTCGGCTTCGGCGCCACCGGTTCCGACCAGGACCAGGCGGGCATCCGGATGTTCGGCGACCACGCCCGGCCAGCAGCGCAAGAGGGTATCGATGCCCATGCGGCGTTCGAGCCTGCGCACGCACAGGACGGTCCGGTGGGCACCGGCCGGTATCGGCGAGGCGCGGAAACGCGTCAGATCGACTCCGGGCGGGATGACCCGGATCCGGTCGGCGGGCACCCGATAGTCGAGGCTGAGTACGTCGCGAAAATGGCTGGACAGCACCACGAATCGGTCCGCGCCCGCGTAGCGGATCCGCTCGATCAGGTACTTCGCCCGCGCGCCGAGTTCACGCTGTCCGGTGAGTCTGCTCTCGGCGGCCCATGGTCCGTGGAAGTGCACGACCAGCGGTACCCGGCCGCCGCGGGAGCGGGCCGCCGGACCGTAGAGCGCGAAGTGTCGATCCAGCACATCCGCGCGGTGCAACTCGGCCCGCTCCATAAATGCGGTGCGGGCCCGGGCAATGGTCGAACCGCCGGTTCGCCCCCATGATCGCGCGCCTGGCGGATCGTCTGCAGCGACCGCGCCGAACGCGGCCGCCGATACCGCGACTCCCGGTTGCCGCGCGAGTGCGTGGAACAGTTCGGTGAAGTACCGATTGAGTCCGCCGGGGGCCGCGGAGAACCATTCGGATCCCGTCATATGCACACGCAGTGCCCCGGTTGCTGCCGTCATCGCGGCCCCCTACTTCTGGCGATGATGAGGCGAGTCCGCCACCTGAACTCGCTTCCCGCGCAACAGTGTAGGGGAGATCGGTGCTCCCGGTCGGGCGTAGAGATCATCTGCGATCAGGGCGAATGACCAGTTGCTGCCGGTCGGCCGGCTGCGACCGACCGGCAGCGGTCGTTAGCCGAGATCGAACAGATTCGGTTGCCCGGCCCGGTAGCGCGCGGCATCCAGTTGCCGGAACGGTTCGAAGGCCGGAATCGAATCGCGGGTGAATAGCTGGGCGCGGGTAGCGCCGGAGCCGGATGCGTCCAGCAGTGCGTTCACCGCGGTCCGGCCCGCCTCGTTCGCGCCCTCCATGGTGGCCAGATCGAAGTCGGTCCGAACGTAGTCGGCGGCGAGGAAGAGGTTCGGAATCCGCGTCTGCGCGGTCGGCCGATCGGCCCAGGACCCGATCGTATTCACCAGCAGCGGTTCATCATTGGTATTCCGGCCATCCGCCCAGGTGATGCCGGGATCGAGCATCCACTCGCGAACGATTCCCTCCGGCAGCTGAATTCTGCCGTCATCGTTGAGTGCCGCGGTCATCTGGGCCCAGGTCTCCTGGTAGATCTCCGCCTTGGTGCACTCTTTGGCGGTCTTGCCGAACAGGATGCCCGGGGTGTCCCAGTCGGCGATATCGATGGTGAGACCGTCGACGATCGATCCGTCGCCGTATTTCGCGGCATAGTCGACATTCCAGAACGCGCGCTGGGTATAGGAGGTCAGCCGCCACGGTGCGTCGAGGTAGATGTTGTAGCCCTTGCCGAGGTCCAGCTTTTCGGTGACGAACATCTGCATGCCGTTCATCCAGTCGACAGTGAGCGCGTCCATACGGCCGAGTCCCGGATCCAACGCGCGGATCTCCGGTGACCAGAGCCGTCGCGCCCGATCGGTGGGCACCGCGCACACATACCAATCCGCGTCGAACAGCTCCGTCGTACCATTCGGGCGGCGGATGCGCACGCCGCCGATGCGACCGTCGGTCACCACGAATTCCTCGAGTGCGTGTCCGGGCCGGAATCGCACGCCGAGGCTTTCCAATAGCGCGATCCACGGATCGAGCCAGGCCTCATTGGTCGGGCCGTTGAGCACCTCGTAGACCTTCGGGCCGCCGGTCAGTTCCTGCAGCAGTGCGATGAAGAAGCCCTCCATCATGTTGCCCATGGTCCTGGTGCTGGCCACGTACTCCTTGGCGGCGACCAGCGCGCGCGTCAGGCCGGTGGCGGCCAACGCTTGGAACTGCGCGGATCTCTGTGCCGCGCCCACATAGTCCCACCAGCTGACGTGCTCCCACTGGCCGAAGCGGCGCTCCTCACTCGAGGTCAGATAGGTGACGACGCGTCCGGCCATATATATAGCCTCCGGCAGCGGAACGAGGTTGTTCTTCATGAACACCTCGACCAGGATGCGCTGCAATCCCTCCGGCGTGAGCGCCTGCGCGGGATCGAAGTAGAACCCGAACATGAGCGGGAAACCATCGGGCAGATGCCCCGAGCGCGGATAGCGGGGATCGCTCACCGAGAACGGAATCAGGTTGTCGTACACCGACTTCCGGGTTCCCGGCAGCGGAATGCGGCGCATCGTATCGTGCACGTGGTGATAGAACGAGGTGAACCCGCGCGCACCGTGTTCGCCCGGTAGCGGCGCCCGGCCGCCGACGCCGGTGCCGGGCAGCGGGATCGTGCGGGATTTGCCGCCGAGTTCCTTGCGATCGAAGACGGTCACCGCGAATCCGCGCTCGGCCAGTTCGTGGGCCGCGGTCAGACCGCCGATGCCAGCGCCGAGCACCGCGACGGCATTGCGCGCCGGGCCGTTTCGGCGGCGTGGTGCGGACTGTGCCGTGGCGTTCGCGGCCGATGCCGCCCATCCCGCGGTGCTCGTCACCATGGCCGCGCCGCGCAACAGTGTGCGCCTGCTGACTTGGTTGTCCCGATCTCGAGTTGTCACTGCGCATCCCCTAAATCTGACGATTCTGATCGTCATATTTATCAGATCGCCGGTTCCGCATGGGAGACAATGCGAAGATGACGATGCAGCGACGCCCGGTGCGGACCTACGGCGGTGTGGGTGCGGAGGATCGAGTCGCGGCGCGGCGCGGCAAACTCCTCGCAGCGGGATTGGAGTTGTTCGGCACCCGCGGGTACGTGGCGACGGGCGTCAAGGATCTGTGCCGCGCGGCCGGGTTGACCGACCGGTACTTCTACGAATCGTTCGCGGGAAATAGGGAACTGTTCGCTGCGGTCTTCGACCAGGTCATCGACGAGTTGTTCGCGGCGGTAGCCGCCGCGGTCGAGGCCACGCAGGCCCGCGGCACCCGCAAGCTGCGCGCCGGTATCGGCACGTATCTCCGTGCGCTGGCCCAGGATCCACGCAAGCTGCGCATCGTCTTCGTCGAACCGGCCGCGGCCGGGGCCGAGCCTCGGATGCGAGAAGCGCTGTGGCGCTTCGCCCGTTTGGTCGCGGCCACCGCCGCCCAGGCGCGTCCGGATGATCGGCCGCCCGCGGAACTCATCGATATCTTCGCGCTGTCGGTGGTCGGCATGCTGGAGCGGGTGATCGTCGAGAAGCAGGGCGGTCGTCTCGACGTGCCGATCGACGATCTCATCGACTATTGCGCCGACTTCGCCGCGGCATCTCTGCGTGCGGTCTATAACGGCCAGATATCCAAGCGCCCAACGGATTAGCGAGGTGGCCGACATCCCTCGGGTGCGGTAGATTTCACATCGAGTTCGTGCCCGGCACGGACCGACCCGCGGGGGACCAGCGGGAGGGACTAGACAGTGGGGACCACGGGGTCAGTGGCTGAGCGCGTTGATATCGCCGAGCGAGAGATACGGGTGCTGGTCGAGAACGGCGAGTACTGGCTACGCAATCGCGGCGATATCGCGATGATGGTCGTCACCGTCGAGCGCATCCGCGAGCGTTGGCCGCGGGCGCGCATCGGCGTGCTGACCCATCAGCCGGGCGTATTGCGGGCTTTGGTGCCGGAGGCCGAGCCGATCTGCGGGCCCGGGTGGAGCTGGGGCTCCGAGGGCTGGCAGGGATTGCTGAACCGCACGGCCGGAACGAAATTGGTCGGCCCCGCGGCGCTGTGGTGGCGGGCGACCACCGACGGCCCCAAGGACCGACTGCGGGCGATTCGCACCCGTGGTCGCGGCGAGAGCGCGGCACCGCAGGAGCACGCGGTGGCACCGGAGCTCGAATTTCCGGTGGAGATTCCGGCGGCGGTCGAACAGGCATCGCTGGTACTCGCGAACGGCGGCGGCTATATGACCGATGTCGACCGCTACCAGGCCCATCGCACCCTGAATCTGCTCGAATACGCATCCGCGCTCGACATTCCGACGGCGCTGATCGGGCAGGGCATGGGACCCATGCGTGACCCATATTTGGTACAGAGAGCTGCCGAGGTACTGCCGAAGGTCGACGTCGTGGCCTTGCGCGAGGGGCGGCGCGGCCCGGAACTGCTCGGCGAATTCGGTGTCGCACCGGACCGGGTGCTGGTCACCGGCGATGACGCGGTCGAATTCGCCTATCGCAGCCGTGATGCCAGGATCGGCGCCGATATCGGAGTTTGTCTGCGCGTCGCGGACTACGCGCAGGTCAGCCTGGAGGCACAGGGGATTGTCGGGCAGGTGGTGCGCACCCGGGCCACGGAATTGGATGCCGGACTGGTGCCGCTGATCATCTCCGAATACGCCTCCGAGGATCGCCTCTCGACGCTGCCGCTGCTGGTGGGCGCGGCCAAGCCGCTGCCACCGGTTGGTCGCGGCGGCACCCCCGCCGATGTCGCCCGGCAGGTCGGGCAGTGCCGGGTGCTGGTGACCAGCGCCTATCATCTGGCGGTCTTCGCGCTGTCGCAGGGCATTCCGGCCGTCGGCATCACGGCCTCGGAGTACTACGACGATAAATTCCACGGGCTGGCGCAGATGTTCGGGACCGGTCTGCGGGTAGTGCACCTGAATGATCCCAAACTGGAACAAGAACTGACCATGGCGCTGGACGAGCTGTGGGACGATGCACCTGCGCTCCGGGATCCGCTGCAACAGCGGGCCGTCGACCAGATCGACGCGGGCCGCAGCGGACTGGAACGAGTCTTCGGATTGGTGGAAAACGGGCCGGTTCGGCCGGTGCAACGAGGGGGATGACTGTGACGACGCTGTCGGTGTGTGTGCCCGCCTACAACTCCGGCCGGACGCTCGCCACTACCCTGCGTTCGATCCTCGACCAGGACGCGGAATTCGAACTGGTCGTCCTGGACAATGCGAGCACCGATGACACCGCGGAGGTCGCGAAGTCCTTCGACGATCCACGAATCCGGTTATTGCGCAATGACACCGTGCTGAATATCGGCGACAACTGGGATAAGGCGATCCGCGCCGGCACCGGCGAACTGGTCAAGGTCGTCTGCGCCGATGATGTGCTGCGACCGGATGCGCTTACCACACAGCTCGCAGTGATGGCGGATGCGTCGATCGCCATCTCCTCCAGTCGCTTCGAGGTGATCGATGAGGACGGGGCGGTGCTGGAGACCGGGCTCGGCTTGGCCGGGCTGCTCGGCAGACAAACCCCACGGGCCCTGGCGCGCACCATCGTCCGGCGCGGACCGGCCGACTTCGGCCCGACCGCTGCCGCCATGTTCTACCGCGAGCACTACGACCGTGTCGGCGGCTTGCGCGGTGATCTGGTGTTCCCCATGGACGTCGACCTGTTCGCGCGGGTCTCGTCCTTCGGCGTCTTCTTCGGCATGACCGAAGTCCTGGCCGCTTGGCGCAATTCGTCCTTCAACCTGTGCAGCCAGACCTCCACGGTCAGCAAGCTGACCGATATGTACCGCTTCCATCACCGCATCGCCAACGACTACCCGGATCTGGTCCACCGCGGCGACGTGCTGGCCGGTGACGCCCGGCTGGCGAAGGCGGCGCTGCACCGCCTGCGGGTCCGCACGGTGGCCACCGTCCGCAAGCGCCCGGATCTGCTGGTCTGACATCGAACTTCGCGTTGCGGCGCGGTGTATGACGTATCCATTACCTAAAGAAACCATTAACTAATCCGTTGCGGGTGCGCGCGATCCGGCGAGACGAAGTAGAACAGGGAGGCGGGGTCTCGCGGCAGGAAGCGTTGGTGTGGATGGTTATTGATCATGTATCGCATGGCACCCTGCTATCGGGCCGACTTCCCGACGAGCGGGGGCGTTTCGGTGAATTCGGCGGCAGATATGTTCCCGAAGGCCTGATGGTCGCGTTGTTGGAGCTGGAAGAGGCGTATGCGCTCGCGCGCGCCGATTCCGGATTCCGCACTGAGCTCGGCGAATTGCTGCGCACCCGGGTGGGTCGTCCGACGCTGTTGCACCAGGTACCGCGTTTCGCACGAGCGCTGGCGGTGCCCGGGGTGCGGGTGTATCTGAAGCGTGAGGATATGACGCATACCGGTGCGCACAAGATCAATAACGCGCTGGGACAGGGTTTGCTGGCCAAGCGGATGGGTAAGACGCGGATCATCGCCGAGACCGGTGCCGGTCAGCACGGTGTGGCGGTCGCTACCGTGTGCGCGATGCTCGACCTGACGTGCGTCATCTATATGGGTGCCCACGATATGCGGCGGCAGGCCTCCAATGTCATGCGAATGACCCTGCTCGGCGCCGAAGTACGTCCGGTGGAGACCGGCAGTCGCAGGCTCAAGGAAGCGATCAGCGAATCGGTGCGCGACTGGGTTTCGAACCTCGGCACCACCCACTACCTGTTCGGCACCTCGGCCGGACCCGCGCCCTACCCGATGATCGTGCGCGATCTGCAAACGGTGATCGGCAAGGAGACCAGGAACCAGATCCTGAAATCCGAAGGCCGACTACCGGACTACCTGGTGGCCTGTGTCGGCGGCGGCAGCAATGCCATCGGCCTGTTCCACCCCTTCGTCGAGGATCCGGCGGTCCGCTTGATCGGTGTCGAGGCCGCGGGCCTCGGTGTCGAAACGGGTCAGCATGCCGCCACGCTCAGTATGGGCAGTCCGGGCGAAATGGACGGCGCCTACAGCTATCTCCTCCAGGACGACGACGGCCAGGTCACGCCGACGCACAGCATCGCGGCGGGTCTGGACTATCCCGGCGTCGGCCCCGAACTCAGCTACCTCAAGCACACCGGTCGCGTCGCCTACCGCGCGGCCACCGATGCCGTGGCCCTGCGCGGCCTGCACGTCCTTACCCGGACCGAAGGCATCATTCCCGCTCTCGAATCCGCCCACGCCGTCGGCTATCTGCTCGAGCTGGCCGAACACGGCGAGCTCCCCGCCGACTCGATCGTTGTGCTCGGCCTGTCCGGGCGTGGCGATAAGGATCTCGCCATCGCGGCGGAACGGTTGGCCGGGTAGGCGGTTCGCGGCTCGGGCGCCGCATGCCAGGATGGCCGCATGACCAATGGGGTGAGCCGGATTGCCGAGCATACGGTCGAGCTGATGATGGATTACGGCCAGTTCTGCCTGGACGGTGGCTTCGGTGATCCGGATTCCGAACTGACCCTGCTCGAACAGGCGCAAGCCGCGCAACCGTGCGCGGGGGACGGCGCCATGCTGGTGGTACTGAGCCCGCATCAGAACAATTTCGAGATGTCCATCGCGGTGCAGGTGTGGACCGGCAGGCCGCCGGATGATCGCGAGCAGTGGCAGCAGGTATGTGAAGACCGGTTGCGGGTGGATTCCGATGGTGCACTGAATATCTCGTCCCCGCTCGATGGTTGGGCCGACCCGTGTCCGGTTCCGCCGGGGAACTATCTGATCGAGGTCAGTGGTCGCGGATTCGTGAATTACGGATGGCCGGGTTCGACCACGCCCGGCGATGTCTGGCGGATTCGGTTGTGGCCCGATGATGGTGGCGAGCTCCTGCCGCACCAACAGTGGGATATGCCCGGATACGGCATTCCCGAAAATGTGCCGATACCCGAGCGGACCGATACCGAGGAGGACCCGGAGTCGCAGTGGATCGCCGTCATGGATTCCGAAGGCACCCGGTATCTGACCGTCGGCGAGCTGGCGGCGCAGCGGGTGGCGGCCGAGCGTGCGCAATGGGGTGGTGATCCGATACCGGCACTGCGCGAGTACTTTTCGGCTCCAGAGCTGGCCGGTTTCGATCGCCCGCTGGTCGAGGCGATCGCCGCGATGGACGAGCCGACCTTGCGGCGGCTGGCTCATCGGTGCGCGGTCAGGGCCTGCGAACTGGCCGAGATCGCCGAAAGATCCTGGGTTGCACCGGCATTGGTGGCACTGCGGGAAGGATGGCCGCTACCCGCGCCGTTCGATGACATGCCGACCGCATTCGACCGACTGCACGAGGAGGAGTTCGGCGCGGCCGAGGACGGATCGCGCCAGCTCGTCGCGACGATCGGCCCGCAGGCACGGTCGGAGTCGAATCCTTTCGACATCGGGCCCATACATCGACCCTTCTTCGCGCTCGGCGCCATTGAGCACGCGAACGATCCCGACCCCCTGGCCGCGGCGATAGAAACACTGCACACCGCCGCCGTCACCTTCGGTGCCGATGCCCGCGTCCTGTTCGCCGAGATCGGCCAGGAGTTCGGCTGATCGAAGCGTTGTGGTACCCGAAGTTCGGGCACCACAACGCTGTTCGCCGCTCGATCAGATCGTCCAGAGTCTGCCGTAGGTGTAGACCGCATCACCGTTGGCGCTGACCACCCGTACGAACGGGCGAATCGTGGTCTGCCCGACGACACCGGTGACGGTGCCGTGGAAGCCCGACATCCGAATGAAGCCTTCTGCGCCGAAGACGTCGCCGCCCGTGCACTCGATGGTCTGGATGCCCGGACCGAAGCCGACCTCGAGTTCGACCCCCGCGCGCGGAATCAGCCCGCCGAGCTTGAGCACCGCGCCGTCGGCGCCACCGAGATCGACACCGAGATCCGGTGTGTACCACTGGAATCTGAGCCGCCCGTTCAGCGTGGCCGGGTACCCGACCTGATAGCCGATGGTGATGTGGCCGGACCAGTCCTGGGCGTTCGGCCCGGTGACGTGGTAGGCGGCCTCGCCGTTGTGGAACCACTCGCGGGTCAGCGGGTTGCCGTCCAGCGGTGGCACGAAATCGATCCGGGTATCGGATTGGATCGCCTCGACGGTGCGATCCTGCCGATCAACTATCTGACTGCTGCTGTCGATCGCCGCGGATGCGGCGCCAGTGGTAAAAGTCAGCCCCGAGGCCATTACCGAGGCCAAAACGATCGCGCGCAGACTCCGACTACGGAGTGTGTTCTCCCTCATCAGGTATTTCCCCTTGTGTTCCCCAATAACAGATGTCTTGACAGCAAAACGCGCGGCGCCGACGACGAAGCCCACTGCGGCGCAGCGAACTCACGGCATATGTCACCGCCCTTCCGAGGGGCCGGCCGGATCATCGACGACCCAGCGGCCGTCGAGTTCGGGAAATCTGGCACGGACCTCCGGGAGCAGATCGCGCAAGGTCAGCAGCACGAAATCCGGTTGGGCGGAGACGAGTTCGGTGGGGGAGATGATCGGTATATCGGTGCCGGGCATCCGGCGGCCCTGTTTGGCGGGTGCGGCATCGGCGACCGCGGCGATGAGCCCACGGTGCACCCCGGCGAGGCTGAACAGCGCGACCGCACGAGAGGCCGCGCCATAGGCGTAGACCCGCCTGCGGCGCGCCGCCATCGCGTCGAGCCAGCGTCGCAATAGCCGAGCGTGCCGGTCGGTCGTCTGCTGCAGGCCCTGCAGTGCAACGAGATCGGTGTGCTCGGACTCCGCGGCGCGGATGGCGCGCACAGCTGCATCCGGTTCCACCGCACCGTGCACCGCGCCGATGAGCACGGTGCCGCCGTACAGATCGAACCGCCACGCCGTCGCCACGCTCATCCCCGCCGCCTCGAGCAGCCGCTGCGACGCCTGCAGCGAGTAGTACGCGAAGTGCCCGTGCCGCAGCGCATTCCACTGACCGGCCGCGACAATGGTGGCCAGCGAGTGGTACTGGAGCAGCAGCACACCGCTCGGTGCGGTGGCGGCGGCCCGTTGCGCGAAGGCGGCTCGCTGATCGGGTTCGTGCATGATGCCGAAGCAGTCCAGCACCACATCGGCGACCCCGTCGACGCCTGCGAACCCGCGCTCGGCGAGTAAAGGCAGCCAGGTCCCACCGTGCGGACTGCCGAATTCGCGCACGGTGCGACCGCGCAACAATCCGGCCCGCGCGACCCGCGCGACGGCGTCGACGGCCTGATCGCGCAGCGCCTGCGGTTCGATACCGCGCGGCTCCTCGGTGCGGGTGTCGTCCTCGGCCAATTGCGCGAGCCCGCAGTCACGGCACATATCCATGCGCAGCGGATGCGCGGTTTCCGCGACATCGATCGCAGTACCGCCGAGCGGAAAGTGGTCGGCCGCGGGGACCTTGCCGAGATCGAGCACCGGGGCCAGTTCGGTACCGCGGCAGCCGCGACAACCGCGACCCATGACGGTGTCGTTCATGTCACGATGGCCTGGTGCGCATCGAACAGACCGATCTCGCCGATGTCCTGGTGCTGGTGCCCGAACCCTTCCGGGACGAGCGCGGCCTGTTCACCCGCACCTTCGACGCCACCGAATTCGACGCCCACCTCGGCGCACCCGGAACTGCCGCCGCGTTCGTACAGGATTCGCAATCCCGTTCGGCGCGCGGGGTGATCCGCGGCATGCACGGGCGGTCCGGACGGGGTGAGGCGAAGCTGGTGCGCTGCGCGCACGGCGCGGTGCACGACGTCCTCGTCGATATCCGGCCGGGCTCGCCGACCTTCGGACGCCAGCAGGCATTTCGGCTCGACGACACCGAGTTCCGGCACCTGTACGTGCCGCCGGGCTTCCTGCACGGCTTCCAGGCGCTGACCGCCACCGCCGACGTCTGCTACCGCATCGATCGCCCGCACGATCCGGCCGAGGATATCGGCGTCGCCTACGACGATCCGGATCTGGCCATCGAATGGCCGCTGTCGGTTACCGTCGTCTCCGCCCGCGACCGGGCCGCGGGCAGCTGGCGGCAGCTGCTCACGAAGGTGCGGGCAGTTCGGCAGCAGGGGCGCTGATCCGGCGCATCGACGCGTCGAGTACGCCGGTCTGTCGCAATTTCTCCAGATGCGGCAACCGGGTGTACCGGTGGAAGAAGTCGTCACTGGTCAGTCCCCTGGCGGTGTATTCGCGATACAACTGCTCGGCCCCGGCGGCCACCGTCCACGTCGCGTGGTAGCCGAGAGCCGAACGGGCAGCGGAGAAATCGACGCGGTAGGACCTCGGGTCCGCGCCGCTCTCGCCGGTGATGGACAGCCGGGAGCCCGGCACCGCGTCCACGACGGCCTTGGCGATATCGGCGACGGTGAGGTTGTTCACCTCGGTGCCGATATTGAACGCTCGACAGTTGATCGCGGCCACCGGCGCGGTCAGGCAGGCCACGAAGGCGTCGGCGATATCGGCGGCATGCACCAGCGGCCGCCACGGTGTCCCGTCGGAGAGCACCTTGACCTCGCCGGTGAGCACCGCGTACCCGACCAGATTATTGAGCACGATATCCGCGCGCAGCCGCGGCGAGAAGCCGAATGCCGTTGCGTTGCGCAGGAATACCGGTGTGAAGTCGTCATCCGCGAGTGCCGCGACATCGTCCTCGACGCGCACCTTGCTCTCGGCATAGGGCGTGATCGGGCGCAGCGGGGCGTCCTCGGTGACGAGTTCGTCACCCGCCGCGCCGTACACCGAACAGGTCGAGGCGTACAGAAACCGCCGCACCCCGGCGTCCTTCGCGAGCCGAGCCAGTCGGACCGACGCGTGATGATTGATGGCATAGGTGATTTCGGGATCGAGTGCGCCGAGCGGATCATTGGACAGCGCCGCGAGGTGGATCACCGCGTCGAATCCGGTGAGTTGCTCGACGGTCACATCGCGGAGGTCGACCGCGAGCCCGGGCGGATCACCCGGCAGTCGACCGAGTACGCAGTCGGCGAAGAATCCCGCATCGAGTCCGGCCACCTCATGCCCCGCGGTGCGTAGCACCGGAGCCATGACCGTGCCGAGATAACCCTGATGTCCGGTGAGCAGAACGCGCATGCCCGTGTCTCCAGTTTTCATGACAGCTCGAAACCGACGACAACTTTGTCGACAATGAATGCTTCGGCATGCTGAGCCCGGCATTGCACCCCACGCAGCCGGGACAGACCGGTGAACGACTGCCCGTCGAACCAGTCCCGTCCCACTTGTGAAGGGTAGTGCTTCTGTAGCAGCCGCGCCTTTTCCTCGGCGAATTCCGTTGATATCGGAACGAATACGGTCGGGTGTGGCGTATCGGTCTCCCATTTGAGGATCTCGTAGCCGAGCGTCAGGTGGTCGCGGAATTCGGTGGGCACGAGTTCGGCGAGGAGCCGATGATCCTGATGCGCGTCACCGCGCTGCGGTGCGAAGACCAGATCCGGCTCGGTGCCGGCGCGAAAGGTGGCCAGCGCTTGCTTGATCCGATCCCAGTGCGCCGGTGCGCGACCATCGGGCAGGTCGAGCACCGTCACCTCGAGGTCGGCGCCCGGACAGAAGGCGGCCAGTGCGGCGCGTTCCTCGTCCTCGCGCACCGTGCCCGCGCCGGAGAGCACCAGCGCGCGCACTCGAAGTCCGCGGTGCCGGTGTGCCAGCGTGAGCAGTGTCGCGCCCATTCCGATCGCGATATCGTCGCAGTGCGCGCCGAGCACCGCGATCTCGTGTACTGGCCCGGTGGTCAGGGCGATCATGCGAACTGCTGCTCCCAGACCATCCACGGCCTGATGCCGGACCGATACGCGGCGTCGAGTTCGGCGCGTTCCTTGAAGGTGTCGGCGGGCTTCCAGAATCCGAGATGCTGATAGCCGTAGAGCCGTCCCTGCCCGGCGAGCCTGCCGCAGGCGTCGGCCACCAGATCACCGCCGGGCGGCAGCAGATCGAGCACCTCGTGGCCGAGCACGAAGTATCCGCCGTTCTCCCACAGCGGCATCGACGACACCGGGCGGATCTCCTTGACCTCGCCATTGGGCTTGATATCGACGCAGTGGAAGGACTGCTGCGGCGGCACCACCATCATCGAGGCGGCCGCGCCGGAGGCGGTGAAGCGCTCGATCATCTCGTCCAGCGGTGCGTCGGTGAGCACGTCGGCGTAGTTGGCCAGGAAGGTCTGCTCGCCCTCGAGATACGGGCGCACCCGGCGCAGCCGCTCGCCGATGGCCGAGTCCAGGCCGGTGTCGACAAAGGTGATCGACCAGTCGCTGATATCGGTGCGCAGCAGCTCCACCGAGCCCTCACGGATGACGAAGTCGTTGGAGACCGACTCCTGGTAGGTCAGGAAGAAGTTTTTGATGTGCTCGGCGCCGTAGCCGAGGCACAGGATGAAATCCTTGTGGCCGAAGTGCGCGTAGTAGCGCATCACATGCCAGAGCAGCGGCCGCGGACCGACCAGCTGCATGGGTTTCGGGAGCATGTCGGAGCCGTCGCGCATGCGCATCCCATAGCCGCCGCAGAACAGCACAACCTTCATCGTGCGTGCCTTCCCCTCGTATCAGCGTTATTCGATTCCCCGAGCACCGCGCTGTGCAGAGTTGGTAGTGGATAGACCAGTTCGCCGCCCCATTCGGCGATATGGCCCAGTTGTGCGGAGATCTCGGCTTCGAGGTTCCACGGCAGGACCAGCACCACATCGGGTCGATCGAGATCGATGCGTGCGGTCGGGTAGATCGGGATCCGGGTGCCCGGGGTGAATCGCCCGTGCTTGTAGGGATTTCGGTCGACCGTATAGCTCAGCAGGTCAGGACGGATCCCGCAATAGTTGAGCAGTGTGTTGCCCTTGCCGGGCGCGCCGTAGCCGACCACCCGCTTGCCCTGCGCCTGCGCGTCGAGCAGGAAGCGCAGCAGCTCCTGACGCACCTGCCGCGCGCTGGACTCCAGCTGCCGGTAGCCCTCGACCCGGTGCAGGCCCGCGACCTGCTCGCGCCGCAGCACCTCGTGCACCCGGGTGCTCGGTGCGTCCGCGACCGCCTCGGGACGGGCCCACAGGCGGATCGAACCGCCATGCGTGGCAAGCAGTTCGACATCCACCACGGCCAATCCGGCCATTGCCAGGGCGCGCTGGGCCGAGAGCACCGTGTAGTACTGGAAGTGTTCGTGGTAGATGGTGTCGAACTGGGCCAGTTCCATCAGGTTCAGCGCGTGGTGCACCTCGATCGAGAGCCAGCCGTCATCGGCCATCAGCTCACGCAGTGCGCGGCTGAATCCGCGCAGGTCGGGGACGTGCGCGTAGACATTGTTGGCGACCACCAGATTCGCGGGCCCGTGCTGGGCGCGGATCCGCTTGGCGAATTCCTCGTCGAGAAACGCCGTTTCGGTCGGCACGCCGATCTTTCGCGCGGCCGCGCCGACATTCACCGAGGGCTCGATGCCGAGGCACGGTATGCCCGCGGCGACGACGTGGCGCAGCAGGTAGCCGTCATTGCTCGCGACCTCGACCACGAACGAGTCCGGTTGCAGGCTCAACCTTTCGACGGCATCGGAAACGAAAATTTCCGCGTGTCTCACCCAGCTATCGGAATATGATGCGAAATATGCGTATTCGGTAAAGGTTTCCTCTGGTGTGATCAATGCTGGGATCTGCAACAGTAGGCAGTCATCGCAAAGCCTCAGATGGAGGGGATACGTCGGCTCCGGAAGATCGAGCTCGTCCGCCGCGAGAAACTTCTCGCACGGCGGTGTGGCCCCGAGGTCGAGCACGCTCGAAAGACGCTCGGATTCACAAAGTCGACAACGCATCCTGGCCCCTGCCTCCTGCCGCGTGGGTCGTCCGGCGAATTACCGGCATGCCCAGCACGTCGCTGCGATCAAGTGAGACGTTACAACGAATCGCTTGCGTATCGCCCCCCAAATCGATTGGGTGGTAGCGGTTTCCGGACGATTCTGCGACCATTCCGAGGGGTAGCATTCAAGTGGCAAACAATTCGGTGGGGGGTTGAGCCCCCACTGTCACTTCCGGATGGTCGGGCTGCGGGTGCGCCACCTGCCGACTTTCCGCATGTTGCCTTTCGATTACGTGCCCAAAAAACCGACCGTCCGAATGTTGGCTACTGCGTGGAATACTTTGCGGCCCTTTCTGTTCGGTAGATGAGTGGGATTGTGTTCTGTAACAATCGCGTTCTGACCGCCGACTGAAGGAACACCCCGGGCGGTCAGATTGCATCGAGGGGACCGGTCGACGGGGATCGGGGGCAACAAAATACTCCCAGGGGGAGGTGCGTGTTCAATGAGCTTCGAGCTCACCGATGATGACGACCTTGACGTCACGGGTCCGTCCCGAACACTGCCGCGCTCGGAGCGCGAACGCTGGCAGGCAGAGTATGTACGGCGCTTGGCCACAACGGATTTCGCGGTGATCGCCGCATCGGTCGGCCTGGCGCAGCTGATCCGATTCGGCGGGCCCGTCGCGCCCCCGCTGGCATGGCCGATGCCGTACGAGGTCGGCTATACCGTGGTTTCGGTAGTGCTCGCGCTCACCTGGCTCGGCTTCCTGGCCGCGTGCAATACCCGATCGCCCCAAGTGGTCGGGAGTGGGACAGAAGAATACCGCCGGTTGGTTTCGGCCACCCTGCGGCTGTTCGGGGCATTGGCGATCATGTCGCTGATATTGCAGATCGAGTTCGCGCGTGGATATCTCGCGATCGCGCTGCCGCTCGGTCTACTCGGATTGATGTCGAGCCGATTGCTGTGGCGGCTGCACACCCGGCAGCGCCGGCTCCGCGACGGTGAATGCCGGACCTCGGTGCTGGTGGTCGGCTGTGCGGAGGCGGCGCAGGCGATGGCGGCCGCGTTCTCCCGCGATCCGGCCTCCGGATATCAGGTTGTCGGGGTGTGTATTCCGGATGGCGGCACCGATACCACCGAATATGCGATCCGGGCGTCGGGAAAATCGTTCTCGGTGGTCGGCGACGACCGCTCGGTACTCGACGCGGTGCGCCGCAGCGGTGCCGACACCGTCGCGGTGACGGCGACCGATCACCTCGGGCCGGTCGAATTGCGGCGAATGGCTTGGGATCTGGACCCGCTCGGTGTCGAGCTGATCGTCGCGCCCGGTGTCGTCGATATCGCGGGCACCCGATTGACGAACCGCCAGGTTGCGGGCATGCCGATGCAGCACATCGCCAAACCGCAATACGACCGCGCGAAGTCGACCGGTAAGGCGGTATTCGATGTGTGCTTCGCCGGTGGGGTGCTGATCGCCATCCTGCCCGCGTTGCTCGCCATCGCGATCCTGGTCAAGCTGACCAGTCCCGGGCCGGTGTTCTACCGTTCGGAACGAATCGGCCGCGGCGGCAAGCCGTTCCAGATGATCAAATTCCGCAGCATGTACCTCGACGCGGACCGTCAGGTCACCGCACTCATCGAATCCCATGGCGGCAATCCGGTGTTCTTCAAGATGAAGGACGATCCGCGAATCACCCCGATCGGCAAGATCATTCGCAAGTTCAGCCTGGACGAGCTGCCGCAGTTCCTGAATGTGCTGCGCGGTGAGATGAGCGTGGTCGGGCCGCGCCCGCAGGTGCAGCGCGAGGTCGATACCTATGACGGCGATATGCGGCGCAGGCTGCTGGTGAAGCCGGGAGTTACCGGTCTGTGGCAGGTGAGCGGACGATCCAATCTTTCGCTGGAGGATTCGGTGCGCCTGGATCTGTCCTATGTCGAAAACTGGTCCATGATCCTGGATCTGCTGTTGATCGCCAAGACCATCGGCGCCGTCGCGCGCGGCGAGGGGGCTTACTGATCACGCCCGGGATGAATCCGCCCGGGGCGAGCGCGGTATCCGCTCAGGAGGGGCGGCGGGCCGGGAATTCGGCGGCGAGTTCGGCGAAGACCGCGGTATTGAGTGCGAAGGCCTGCTGTCCCTCGTCGAGTACGCGACGGCGCTCGAGATCGTCGAGCGGCAGTTGGTCGAGCAGTGCGCGGTATTCGCGTTTGAAGGCGGCCGGATTGCCGACGCCGTCGAAGACATAGAAGCGGACTCCGTCGCCGCGGTGCGGCAGGTTCCAGAGCTTTTCGGCGGTGCCGCGGATGACCTGGCCGCCGGAGAGATCGCCCAGGTACCGGGTGTAGTGATGGGCGATATATCCCGCGGGCCAATCGCGGGCGCATTCATCGATGCGCTCGGCGTAGGCGGCGGTCGCGGGCAGTGCTGCGAGCGCGTCGCGCCAGTGCGGGCCGATGAGGTGGGCGAGGTCGCGCTCGAGCTCCGCGGTCCTGGCCAGTTCCGGCCGAATGAACGGACCCGCGACCGGATCATCGGCGAGGGTTTCCCAGCGGCCCTCGAGCGCGCGGTAGATGAACCAGAGCTGGCTGGTGTAGCGATGGTAGGAGTCGATGCCGAGCGCGCCGCCGAGCATGTCACTGATGAACGAGGAGTTCTCGGCCTGTTCATGCTGTTGTGCGGTGGCGGTGCGGATCGCCGTGGAGAACGGGACGGTGTCCGACATTCCTGAACCACCTCACTATCGCCACGTGCTTTGGGCACCCTTACCGGCCGGTACAACCATACCGGCTCACCACTTGTCCGGCGCTCGAGATCGACTGGTGTCCCGACGTGCGGGATGGCGCGGTGGGCGACGTCGGCGCACGATGACCGGCCTGCGGATCGAGCCGAAGCGGCTGAGGATCGGCGGCCTGCGCACGGACCGGTCGATCCATTCGCCGAGGGTCACTCCCGCGGCCAGCGCACAGCCGACGCCGACCGCGGCGAGCACCTGATTGGCTCCGATCAGCAATTCGTCATTGAGCAGTGCATAGAGCCCGCGATACACCTTCAGACCCGGTAGCAGCGGAGTAATGCCCGCGACCGCGACGACCAGCGGGGGCGTCAGTGACCGGCGTGCCATCAGACCACCGGCCAGGCCGACCAGTGTGGCGGCGACCGCCGACGAGATCACCGGGCCGAAGCCGAGATGCTGCACCAGCAGAAAACAGATCGTGCCCGCCGCGCCACCGAGCGCGGCGGCGGCCAGTGCCCGGCGCTCGGCATAGCAGGCGAGTGCGAAGGCCAGCGCGGCCACCGCACCGGCGACGATCTTGATCGGCAGATCGGTGATATCGCGGCCGGAGGTGAGATAGACCGGCGGCACCGTGGCACCGGCGAACTCGCCGACCCGCAGTGCCAGCGCGATGCCCGCGATGATGCCGCCGGTCATCATCAGCACCTCGAGCATGCGCGCGGTCGCGGTGATCGGTGCGCCGGTTATCGCGTCCTGCACCGCACCGACCAGTTGCAAACCACTGAGCAGCACGGTGATTCCGGCGGCGATGATCAGCGTCGGGTCGACATCGATATCGGTGGTCGCCGCGAGTGTCGCCAAGAGCAGCGCCGGCGTCGCCGCGATCGCGCCGCCCACCACATGCTGGAAGAAGAACGGCAGACCGTAGCGGTTCAGGACGCGATTGGCGCGATCGATCGCCAGCGTGGTGCCGAAGCTCACCGCGGCGACGAGCCAGCCGCCGCCGAGCAGCGCCGCGATCGATGCGGCCAGCAGTGACCAGCCGAAGGTGGCGATCCACCGGTGGTAGGGATGCGGCGCCGAGGTGATCGCGTCGAGCTGTGCCCGGGCGTCATCCGGTGCTACGACCTCATTGCGGATGCGGCGGGTGAGCCGGTCGACCGCGGCGAGGCGGGTGAAGTCCAGGGACCGATACTTCACCACGCGCATGGTGCTGGCCGGTGGCAGCTGCGGACCGCGGTCGGCCCAGATCCTGATCGCGTCGTAGGTGACATCGATATCGCAGCGGGACAGGCCGTAGGTGGCGGCGATGAAGCGCACCTGGGTGGTCGTATCGATGACACCGGTACCCGAGGCGAGCACGACCTCACCGACGCGCACCGCCAGGTCGAGGACCTCCGCGACCCGGGCGTCGTCGGTGAGATCGATCGGCTGCAGCGGCGTCGGCGCGGCCACGATGGTGTCCGCGGTGGCCGGCCGGTCGGCGACCAGCAGGTCGACCGCCTGTTTGACGACCGGGATGCGGGGTGCGCGGAAGAAACGTAGTCGGGGCCGCTTGCCCAGGGGGTCTTCCGGGGTTGCGGCGTCGTCTCCTCCTGAGAATGTTTCCGGACCCATGTGCGCGACCGTAGTCATCCGGTGCCGGTGTCGCATCTGCGGTGGTCGCGGAGCACATCGATGGCCGGACGGTTGTCCGGACACTTGGTCGGATCGAGTAAAAGTGGTAGAACTTGTTCTAATTTGCTGATACTTCGAGCGGCCGGGCAGCAGTCGCGAGCGAATGGGAGCGGGTACGGTGCGGTACGGAATTGTGTTGTTCACCAGCGACCGGGGCATCACGCCCGCCGATGCGGCCGCGGCCGCCGAGCAGGCCGGATTCGATGCGTTCTACGTGCCCGAACACACCCACATCCCGGTGATCAGGGCGGCCGCGCATCCGCGCACCGGGGATGCGAGCCTGCCCGACGACCGTTATCTGCGCACGCTGGACCCCTGGGTCGCGTTGGCCACCGCCGCGGCCGTCACCAGTCGGATCACGCTGTCCACCGCGGTCGCACTGCCCGCCGAACACCATCCGATCACCCTCGCCAAAACCCTCGCCTCCCTGGACCATCTGTCCGGCGGCCGGGTCAGCCTCGGCGTCGGATTCGGTTGGAACACCGACGAAATGGCGCATCACGGGGTCCCCGCGAACAAGCGCAGGACGGTGCTGCGGGAACATCTCGATGCCATGCGCGCCCTCTGGTCCGATGAGGAGGCCAGCTTCGCGGGTCAGTTCGTGAACTTCGGACCGAGCTGGTCCTGGCCCAAGCCGGTGCAGAAACGGATTCCGGTGATCCTCGGCGCGGCCGGGACCGAGCAGTCGTTCACCTGGCTGGCCAAGCATGCCGACGGCTGGCTCACCACCCCCACCGAGGACGGGCTCGGCGCGAAGATCGAACTGCTGCACCGGGTTTGGCGCGAGCACGAACGCGAGGGCAGTCCCGAGATCATCGCACTGGCCGGCCGCCACGATGCCGCCCAGCTCGCGCAATGGGCCGAATTGGGGGTTACCGAGGCGGTTTTCGGGCTGCCGGATCGTGACGCGGATGACGTGCGGGCGTACCTGGCTCGCCTGGCCGGAAAGCTCGGTATCGAAGCGGCGGCCTGAGCGCGGAGCCGAAAGCCCGCTGATACCACGGTGTCAGCGGGCTTTCGCACAGCACTAGCCGCGTCGCCACCGCGCGCCGATGAGTCCGATGAGCACACCGGCCGCGCCGATGACCGCGACGTAGACAAGGGCGATCACGATCGTGCCCGTCGACGAATTCGATTCGGACGCCGTCGATTCCGCTACCGCGGTGGCGGGGCCAGGTATGCTGCTGGTCGGCGACATCGCGCCGGTGGCGTTCTCGCCGAAAACGCCATCGCCGACGGTGGTCGCGTACGTCGGGCCGCTTTCCGGTGCGCCGGTCACGGTGAGATCCAACTGCACTGAAACCGGCTTGTTGTCGCCCTTGTCAGTGGAGTTCGAGCCCAGCTTCACCGCGATGTAGTACCAGCCCGCCACCGCCTCTGTGCGGGTATCGAGTACATCGGATTTGCGGTTGTTGTACCGAATCGGCACGGTGGCCATCGGCTTGTTCGTCGGCAGCACGGTGTCGGTGCCGGTGTAGGAGGAGAAGTCCGAGTCGATCGCCTCGCGGATCGGGTTGAAGAGGGTGGTGCGGACATTCGAGATGTTGTCGACGCCGTGTCGGCCGTTGCCGCCGTAGTGGACTCGATACGCCAACCCTTGGCCCCAATCCAGCTTCACTCGATAGAACACGAACTCACCCTGCCGGATGGTGTCGGTGTAGCGGCCGCTGCCGGGCAGGGTGCTGGCCGCTGTGAAGGACGGGCCGCCGGAGACGGGGGTGCCCGTGCCGCTCGGCTCGGTGAAAGCCGTTAACGGCGCGACCGCGACCGGACCGGCATCGGTCACCGCAGGTTCGATACCGACCAGCAGTTCGATCGGAAGTCGTTCCGGCACACCGGCCGATACTCTGTCCCAGGTCAGTTGGAAGTAGTAGCGGCCGCCGCCCTTGCACTTTTCGGAGCTGCCGCCGGTGGGTTGCTTGGTCGCGCCGTCGAACGCCTTGGCCACCGTGAGCGCGACGCCGTCGCTGGAGCTGGTCGCCTGCCCGGATTCGAAGACATTGCAATCCTGACCGTCGGCGCCGTAGATCCGCAGCTGCAGCGTGTTCATATCCTCGGTCGAGGAAATATTGGGCAGGCGCGGGAAGGACAGGGTGCCGCTGAAGTACGCGCTCGCTCCGGTCGGGACATCGACTGCCCAGTAACGCTTTTCCTTCTGACCGAGGGTGTCCAAATACTGACCAGGGGAGGCCACCGGAGCGGTGTGGTATTTTCCGGTGCCCGTGATCGGCGTGCCGACCGCGTTGTAGTTGCGCAGTGCGGCGGAGCTCACGCGGGGCAGGATCCGCTCGAGTGCGGGGCCGTCGGCGGCGTCGTTGTACGTGCCGCCGGTTGCCTGGGCCATGCACGTGAGTTGGGCGCGGGCCTTGGCGTCCACGGCGAACCCGATCGCGTGCACGACCAGATCGAGACCCTGCTGTTTCAATTCTTGTGCCACCTCGCACGGATCCGGTGGGGAGCAGGTGTCGTCGCCATCGGAAACCAAAACGATGGAGCGCGGACCGGACTTCGGGAGGGTGTCGGCGGCTCGGCGCAGTGCGGTACCCATGGGGGTCCAGCCGCTGGCCTTGATCCCGTCGACCGCGCTGGTCAATGCGGTCCGGTCGAGAGTCTCGGGTTTGTGCAGGACTCGCACGTCACGACAGCCTGATGTCTTCTCCGCCTCACTGTTTCCGGTACTCGTGCCATAAACGGTCAGTCCCACTTCGGCTTCGGCGGGTGCGGTGCCGACGAACGAACGGACGGCATTCTTGGCGGCGTCCATCATGGTGCCCGCCGGATCCGGTCGCTGCATGGAGCCGGAGGCATCCAGGATCAGCATCGTCGGCGCATATTGCGGTGATTGCGGACTCTGCTGTGCCTGCGCGGGCAACGCGGCCACGGAGAGTCCCAGCAACGCTGCGGCGGTCGCTGCGGTCAGTCGGATAACGCGTTGAGAAAGTCTCGACATTGCCTCATCTGCTTGTTTCGCTTCGATAAGCAGCAGAGGTTACCCATCGAATGCCGGTTTTCCCATTGCTGAAACGCTCATCGACGTAACCGATCGTGCGAACCGGCGGGGCACGCGGCAGTGCGAAGAACAGCCCCGCCACGAGCTGAAACTCGTGACGGGGCCATGGTCCATCGATGGTCAGCGCAGGTCGCGGCGGCGGAAGGCCGCGATCCCGACCCCGAGCAGCACGACCGCGATGCCGAGTAGCCACAGGATCGGCGTGGCTTCGAAGGACGATCCGGGGAGCTTCGGCGGATGCACGAAGGGGACCAGGTCGCGGACCCACTGCGGCAGTCCGTCGAGGGAGCCGATGACGAAGATGGTGATCATCGCGCTGAGTACGCCCCAGGCGACCGGGGTGTAGCGGGGCGCGACACCGTAGATCGTCACCGCAATGCCCGTGAGCACCCATACGGCGGGCACCTGCACCGCTGCCGCGCCCAGGCAGTCACCGAGCTTGCCCGCGAGATCGTCGTCGGATATCCCGTAGATGATGCCGACCGCGGCGCCCGCGATGAGCAGCAAAACCACAGGGCCGAGCAGTGCGATGCCGATGTGGCTGAGCGCGTAGCGCACTCGGCTCACCGATCCGGCCAGGGTGGCCTCGGCGCGCTGGCTGGATTCCTCCTCGTGCAGCCGCAGCACGGCCGAGATGGAGTAGGCCGACGCCGCGATGGCCAACATGCTGAGGGCGAAGGTGATGAAGGAATTCTGCAGCACATCCGTGCCGCCCATCCGGTTGATCACATCGCGGATCTGCTTGCTGTTCTCGAGCATGTCGCCGACGCTGTTGAGGGCGCCGCCCATCAGCGATCCGTACAGCAGGAAGCCGATGGACCAGGCCAGCAGCGAGCCGCGTTGCAGCCGCCACGCCAGCCCCGATGCACCGGAGAGCGTGGTTGCCGCGACCGGCGCGCCGGGCCGCTCGGCGAGCAGGCCCGAGCCCGTATCACGTTGCCGCAGAAGCATATACGCGGCCACGGTGGTCACAATGGCGACGGCGAGCAGCGGGATCAGTATCCACCAGCGCTCATCCGCATACGGCCGCATATTGATGCACCAGCCGAGCGGCGAAAACCACGACAGCACACCGTTTCCCGCATCACCGACCGCGCGCACCGCGAAGGCCGTGCCGAGCGCGCCGAACGCCACTCCGCGCGCGACCCGCGCACCCACGCTCACCTGTGCCGCGATGGCCGCGACCCCGGCCCAGGCCAGACCGGAACCGCCGAGCGTCGCGCCGTAGGCCAGCGACCCCGCGGCGGGCAGGTCACTGCCGTAGAGCGCGAGGGCGCTCAGAATGGCGACGATCAGACAGCCGGTCGCCGTCATGATCATGGCGGCGGTCAACCCCGCGTAGCGGCCGATGCTGGTGGCGCCGACCAATTCCGCGCGACCGGTCTCCTCCTCGACCCGGGTGTGCCGGATGACAGTGAGGATCGTCGCGATTGCGATCATCGCGTAGAACGGCCCGGCCTTCCACAGTCCTACCGAGCCGAGGTCGGTGCTGAAGATCGGCCCGTACATGGCAACGAGCGCCGGACTTTCCATGATCGACTTCGCCGCATGATCGAGGTCGGCCTGCGTGGTGTAGACGGCCTTGGCGCTGCCGACATAGAAGGCGGGCAGCAGTCCGAAGGCGAATACCCACAGCGGCAAGACGATTCGGTCGCGCCGCAGGAACAGCCGCAGCATTTGGGCGGTACCGGCGAAGTCGGCCGACCCGCGCGCGGCGGGCGCGGCGTAATGCCTGCCGCCCACGGTTGCGGTTGTCATGATCCCACCTTCTGCATGGTCGCGCTCGCCTGCTCGGACGTCGCGCCGTCGACGTGGTAGTGCCGCAGGAACAGCTCCTCCAGCGTCGGCGGCGCACTGGTGAGGCTGCGCACTCCGACATCGCCGAGGATCCGGATCAGCGCACCGAGATGTTCCCCGTCCACCTGGCAGCGCAGCGTAGAACCGTCGCGTTCGATGTCCTCGACCCCCGGGACGCGGCTGAGATCGCCTGGGTCGCCGAGCAATTCGGCGGTAATGGAGGTGCGCGACAGATGCCGCATATCCGATAGCGATCCGCTTTCGACCGTGCGCCCGGCCCGGATGATGGTCACCCGGTCGCAGAGCACCTCCACCTCGGAGAGGATATGGCTGGAGAGCAGGACCGTGGTGCCGCGCTGCTCGGCCTCTTCGACGCATTCGCGAAAGACCTGCTCCATCAAGGGATCCAGGCCCGAGGTCGGTTCGTCGAGCAGCAGCAGGCGCACATCGGAGGCGAGGGCGGAGATCAATGCGACCTTCTGCCGGTTGCCCTTCGAGTAGGTGCGCGCCTTCTTGCGTGGATCCAGGTCGAAGCGCTCGATGAGTTCGGTGCGACGCTGCGGGTTGATCTCCCCGCGCATCCTGGCGAGCAGGTCGATGGTCTCGCCGCCGGACAGCGACGGCCACAGTGTGACATCACCCGGTACATAAGCGATTTCGCGATGCAATTCGACCGCATCGGTCCACGGGTCGCGCCCGAGCAGCCGGACCTCGCCGGAGCTGGCGCGCAGTATTCCGAGCAGGATACGAATGGTGGTCGACTTTCCCGCGCCGTTCGGGCCGAGGAAGCCATGGATTTCGCCCTCTCGGACCGTGAGATTCAGCCCGTTCAGGGCGGCGAAGTGGCCGAAGTTCTTGTGCAGATCGCGAACTTCGATGATGTCGGACATCAGGTCTCCTTGGTAAGGGTGTCCAAGATCGTTGGGTCGGTCAGGAAGCCCTGGGTATAGAGCTCCGCGGCGGGCATCATGAACTCTTCGGTCATGGTGCGAACGAGCTTGCGGTAGTCGATCTTTTCGCCGCGTTGTTGCAGCAGGGTGAAGTACAGGACGGTCGCGCCGACGTTGACCGTCGTCAGATATCTGGCGCGTGCGGCCGGATCGCGGCTCGGCTTGATGGTGCCCGCGTCGACGCCTGCCTGGATGTACTCCTCGGCATCCGAGATCATGTGCTCGAGCAGGGATTCGGCCAGCGGCCCCCCCGCCTGCAGGCTGCGCACCATATAGGCGACCAGCGGGCCGTATGCCTCGATTTCGGACATCGCGGTGAGCATGCTTTTCGCGACGTTCGTCTCGGTGGCGGTCTTCCACTTCTGGTCCCGGATCAACTCCAGCACCCGCTCGTCGCAGGCGGCCCGCAGGCCGTCCTTGGAGCCGAAGTGATGGTTGACCAGTCCAGGGGAGACACCGGCCGCTGTGGCGATCGCGCGCACTCCGACCTGGAATCCGTTGTCACCGAACACCTCGATCGCGATATCGCGAATGCGGGCGGCGGTGGTGAGATCCGAATTCGGGGTCGGCGTCACGCTGCGCCTCCTAGCTCGGCGGGTCCTTGCGGTACGGCTCTCTGGTTGAACACATGTTTAGTATATTAAACACGTGTTCAATCGCAAGGCAAGAGTTCGGCGAAGATGTTGTGTCACGATATTTGTGACGGACGAATACGCAGGTCAGCGCTTTGCGGGCGGTCGCTGAGGGTGGTGTGCCATCGGTGCTGGCCGGTCGCCGGACGTCGGCGAAACGCTAGTGTCGGTGCCATGGCTGACACCGAGACTCCCTCGACATCGGACCACCTGCGCGATGCGCTCGACGGCCCATGGCGCGCGGTGCGCGCCGACGCCCGGATGCAACTGGCCGACGACCGGTTTTCCGGCGACCCCTATCTCGACTACCACGCGGCCAGGGCCCGGGTGCTGGAGCAGATGCGGGTCATCGCGACGATGGGCTACGCGCAGAGCGGTTTCCGGCGCGAGCACGGCGGCACGGGGGAGCCGGGCGCGGCGGTGGTCGGGTTGGAGATGCTGGCCTATGCGGACCTGTCGCTGTGGGTGAAATCCGGTGTGCAGTGGGGTCTGTTCGGCGGTGCCGTGGAGAACCTGGGGACCGAGCGGCATCGGGATGTGGTCGAGCGGCTGATCTCGCTGGATCTGCTCGGCTGCTTCGCGATGACGGAATCCGGGCACGGCAGCGATGTCGCGAATCTGGAGACCACGGCGACCTACGATCCCGCGACCCAGGAGTTCGTCGTGCATACGCCGACGCCGTCGGCGCGCAAGGACTATATCGGCGGTGCGGCCGAACATGCCAGGATGGCAGCGGTTTTCGCGCAGCTGATCACCCAGGGGGAGAGCCAGGGCGTGCACTGTTTCCTGGTGCCGATCCGCGATGAGCACGGCACCGACCTGCCCGGCGTGACCACCTACGACGACGGCCTCAAGGGCGGTCTGCCCGGCGTCGACAATGGACGCATCGTCTTCGATCAGGTCCGCATTCCGCGCGAGAACCTGCTCAACCGGTATGCCGATGTCGCACCCGACGGCGCCTACAGCTCCGATATCGAGAATCCGAGCCGCCGATTCTTCACCACGCTCGGCACTTTGGTGCGCGGGCGGGTCAGTGTCGGTGGTGCGGCGGCGGCCGGTGCGCGGGTCGCGTTGAGCATTGCCACGCGGTATGCGCTGAAGCGTCGCCAGTTCTCCGACCCGGACAGCGGTCAGGAGACCCTGCTGCTGGACTACCGCAGTCATCAGCGGCGGCTGCTGCCATTGATCGCCCGGTCGTACGCACTCGCATTCGCCCAGAACGATCTGGTCCGCCGGATGCATCTGGTGCAAACCGGTCAGGATCTCGAGCCCGGCGCGCAGCGCGCCCTGGAGAAGCGGGCCGCCGGACTCAAGGTGGCACAGACCAGATTCGCGACCCGCGCGATCCAGGAATGCCGCGAAGCCTGCGGCGGGGCCGGCTATCTCACCGAGAACCGCCTGGTCACGCTCAAGGCCGATACCGATGTGTTCACCACCTTCGAGGGCGACAACGTGGTGCTGACCCAGCTGGTGGCCAAGGAACTGCTCACCGCCTATTCCGATGAGATCCGCGATCTGGACGCGCTCGGCTGGGTGCGCTTCGCCGCGACAATGGCCGGTGACGTGGTGCGCAAGCGTTCCGGTGTGCGCCAACTGATCCAGACGCTGCGCGACCGCGGCGACGATACCGTCGACGACGGCGACCTGTCCCGCCGCTCGGTGCAACTGCAGCTGTTCGCCGACCGCGAGGACTATCTGGTTCGCACCGCAGGGCACCGGCTGCGCGCCCGCGCCAAGGACACCACCCCGTTCGAGGCATTCAATAACGCGCAGGACCACATCCTGGCCGCGGGCACCGCGCATATCGACCGGCTGATTCTCGAGGAGTTCATCGAGGGCATCGCCGGCATCGAGGATCCGGCGACGCGCGAACTCGCCGAAACCGTCTGCGACCTCTACGTCTACTCGATGCTCGAGGAGAATCAGGCCTGGTTCATCATGCACCGGTTCATGTCGGTCGAACGCGCGAAGGCGGTGCGCCGCGGCGTCAATGAACTCGTCGACCGGCTGCGCCCGGACGCGCTCACCCTGGTCGAGGGCATGGGTGTGCCGGAGAGCATGCTGCGGGCGGCGCTGCTCGACGATGCCAGCGTCTTCGATCGGACAACCGTCCGGACGACCGTATAGCGGTACGGCACACCGCGATCAGCGCGGGGAGCGGCTGCGAGCGGCCGGGTGAACTCGTCCGTTCGGCTCGAGCAGCCGGTCGGCTGGTCGCCAGCATGCGGTGACCAGCGCGATCGCCGCGGCCGTCCCGCCGAGGATATCGGTGGGCAGATGGTAGCCGAGTCCGATCATGCCGACCGCGGCGCAGAGCAGCGCGACGGTGGCGATCACGACGGTGCTCACCCGGGCTCGCACCGAGTCGGTCAGCAGCACGAATGTGGACGCTATCGCGACCAGATGCACCGTATGGCCGCTCGGATACGCGAGATAGTCGTGCAGCGGTCGATCCCAGAGCGGTTTGAGCACCCAACTGTTGAGCCCGACCACGACCTCCGGAAGCACCACCATCGCCGCGGCGCGGCGCCACTGCCCCCGATAGCCGAACCAGGCGGCGGCCGCGAGCAGCAGCGGGATCAGGATGTAGCCATTGCTCGGGATCACCAGCGCCTGGTAGATGCCGCGACGGTCGTCCATCGCCGAATGGATCGGCTCGGCGAGCGCGCGATCGAGATCGGTGGAACCGCCATCGCGGGGAAAGGTCAGCGGCAGCGTAACCGCGATGCCGATGCCGATGAGGACCACGCACAGCGCGACGAGGTTCGCTCGAACCCGGCCGAGCCACCCGGCCACGTTCCACTCCACGATCACCGCTCGACGATAGGACACCTCCACACCGCCGCCACCGGTCGCGGGGGCACCCGCGATCAGTTCTGTAGGGATCGAACGCGATCAGCATCCACCGGACTCCAGCAGTGCCTGGCCCGGTCCGATCCGGCGACCTCCGCGTCCATGGTCCGCTGCACCGCCGCCATGAGCAGCTTCTGCAGACCCAACAGCGACGCGGCCAGCGAAAATGTCACCCGGGTTCCGCCATCGATAACGACGAAGGTGTACTCGACGATCGGTCGCAGCGGTCCCGAGATGCCTTCCAGGACGATCTTTCGCTCGGGCTCGAATTCGGTGATCCGCACATCGGCCGATACGGTCCGGCCACCCGGCTGTCGATAGACGGTGCCCACGGCGGGCGGGGCAGCGGCGGTGATCTCCGTGACCCCTGCTCGCGAGTTGGGCGCTATTGATGGCATCGGCGAAGAAGGCGAATACCTCGCCGACGGGACGGGCGATCGTGACGGTATGCGTGGCAGCAGGCAAAGCGGAACCTCCTCACGCTATCTCGACGCACCCGGCCGATGCGCCGTCGAGTCCTCACTAAACGGACCCGGGTCGGATGCCGGATCCGACGCGCACGACGCACATGAACTGCACCTGCCGCCGCCGCGGTGAATTTCCCACGGTGTCAGCCGAAGTCGTCGGATACTGTGGGATCGCGACAACCTGCGAGGGGGCCACCATGGTTGACCACAGCTCCGCGCTACCGCGATCGCGCGCGCTGTCGGGGAGCTACCGGCTGCCGAGCCTGGTCGGCAGGGATGCCGAGCACCTCGAGATCGGACGACTGCTGACCGATCCGCGGGTCCGCCTGCTCACCCTCACCGGCACCGCGGGCGTCGGCAAGAGCAGGCTGGCCCGAGAAGTGCTGGCGGACAGCGAGTTCCGTACCTGTCTGGACGCGGTCGCGGACCTCGGCGAGGCCGTTGATCGCGCGGGCGCGTGGCACGCGGTGCTGGACGCATCGGGGCAGCGGCCGCTGGGCGTGGTCGAACGCCCGCGCACCGATGCGCGAACCGCACTCACGGTACTGGCGGCCAGGATCGACTCCTGCCGGGCAATTCTGCTGCTGGACAACTGCGATTGCGTCGCCGCCCAACTGGCGACCGATATTGCCTGGCTGCTCGAACGCTGTCCGCATCTGGTGATCATCGCGACGAGTCGGGTCCCGCTGCACCTGTATCACGAATGCGTGCTGTGCATTTCGCCGCTGCCGACCGGTAACGGCACCGGCGACTACTATCCGGCCGCATCGCCCGGCGCGCAACTGCTGCTGGCCAGCATCGATAGCCACTACCTCGAGGCCGCCGCGCTCGCCGACCGGTTGGTGCTCGACGAGATCGCCCGCGCACTCGACGGTGTCCCGCTGGCACTGGAACTGGCCGCCGCCACCATCTCCCGGCTCGGACCCGTCGGCACGCTCCAGCGCGTCTCGGCGGGCCAGGATCTGCTCGAGTCGCCCTTTGTCGATGTGCCCGCGCGGCATCGAACGATGCATGCCGCGGTTGCGTGGAGTCTGGCCGACCTCGATCCCGACGAACTCGATCTGCTGCTGCGACTGTCGCTGTGCGAGTCGACGATCGATACCGAAATCGCCTGCCTGCTCGGCGCCGCCGATGCGGAGCGAACCGGCGTCGCACTGGCCGAACTCGTCGATCGCAGCCTGCTGCACCATACGGCGCTGGAAACCGGTGGCGTCGGCTATCGGTTCGTGAGTACGGTCCGCGCCTACTGCCGCACCGCGCTGCGCATGGATTCGCAACGCGCCGAGGGGATTCGACGTGCGCACGTCGATCGGATCTGCGAACTGGCCCAGGTGCTCGGCGCCCGCTTGCACCAGCGCGAGTACCGCGCCGACGCACTGGCGCTCGCGGGTGATCGGCTGCGCGATGTGCTCTCGGTGGTGCGGCATCTGATCGCCACCGGCGACGCCGAACGTGCCATCGGCACCGCGTCCGCGCTGCAATGCGCGTGGATTCAGCACGGCTATCTGATCGAACTCGAGACCGTGCTCGCCAACGCGCTGACATCGGGGGACCGGGGCCCGGGTACGCCCGGCGAGACGGCCCCCCGATGTCTGGAGTTGCTGGGCAATTTGGCCCTGCGATCGGGGCGGATCGCGCGGGCGGTCGAAATTCTCACCAATGCCGTTGCGGCATATCAGCGATTCGACAATCCGCTGGGCGCGGGGCGGTGCGCGGTACTGCTGGCACCGGCCCTGCGACTGCGCGGCGAGCACGCCGCCGCGGCGCACGCACTGGCGACCGCACGGGCCGCGGATCTGGCGTCGCCGTGGTCCCGGTGGCTCGACGTCAGCGCCGCTCTGCTCGAGCTCCCGGACCCGCCGCGACCCGACGACACAACCTGGTCGACACTGCGAGATCGGCTGCGGCAGTTCGATACTCCGATCCAGCTGGAGGCGCTGCTGATGCTGGCACGGACCCAACTCGGGTCCGAGACCGCCGCCCGCGCCCAAAGGCTGTATCGCGAGGTGCTCGCACACGATGAGCTGGCCGCTCAGGTGCTCTGCGCGATCACGGCGCTGGAGGGCTGTGCTCGTGCCTACTACCGCGCCGGTGTCGGCGGTGAGCACGCTGCGATCCTCGCGGTCGCCGCCCGGCAGCTGCGTGCGGCACACGGCATTCCGCAACTGGACCGCGACCAGCGCCTCACCGAGCACCGAAATACGCCGGGCGAGTCCGGGTTTCGCGATGCGACGACCGTCGGCGCACGGATGAGCCTGTCGGATGCGGCGGCCTACGCACGCACCGCGCCCACGCTGACCGAACCCGTCGAATCGCCACTGGACGCCCTCACCAACCGGCAGCGCGAAATCGCGGTGCTGGTCGCGACCGGCATGACGAATCGGATGATCGCGACGCAGCTGCGGATCTCGGAATGGACCGTGGTCAACCATGTCCGCCAGGTGATGCTCAAACTGGACTGTCCCTCGCGACTACATGTCGCGCTGCTCGTCGAACGCGGACCCGGCGCACAGCCGATCGAGGAGCAGCCGACCGCCATCGGACCCGCGCGACATCACCCCGGCCCGTAGGTCAATACCGCGCTGATCACGAACCAGATCACCCATGCGAAGGCGATGAGCATGCCCGCCGCCAGGGCGATGCGCATGAACGCCCGCCCGAGATCCATATCGCCCGCCTGCCGCGGATACAGCTTCCACGGGCTGTACCAGGGCGCTTCGATGACGATGGCCGGTGCGTCGGCATTCTTCTCGGCCTCCGCGAGCTCCACGGCATAGGCCTCCGCCTGCGCCTGCTGCGGGCCGCCGTGCCAGAGGGAGATATCGATCGGGCCGAGGAAACCCTCGTTGATCAGATCCTGTGGGGCGGGCAGATAGGGCAGGATGCCGAGGCTCCGGAAGGCCACCGCGACATCGTTGGCGGTCCACAGGTGGATGTTCTTCTCGGATTCGGCCAGCGTCTCGAAATAGTGTCGCAGCCGGTCGGGTTCGGTGCCGAGGATCACATCGAAACTCGGATCGCTCCACTCCTGCTTCACCGAAAGCTCGGCGCCGCGCAGCGGAACGATCAGCGCGACCCCGTGCACCGCGCGCTGGCCGAGACCGCGCGCGGCCAGCCAGTTCTGCAGCGCGAGGGTGTGTTCTCGCGATTTGTCCAGCGGGGTGCGGCGATCGCGGGCCTCGATGGCGATGGGCTGGCCGGAGATCGTCCACGGGCCGCTGAGCGGCACCTCCAGCACGCCGTCCTGGCGCGCCACCAGTGCCTCGGCCTCGATCACCACACAACTGGTCGGGGTCCAGACCACGGCATCGAACTGATGCAGCCGATCATTGTGGAACAGACTGCAATTGACCGTGGCCACCCCGTGCGGGCTGGCCGGATCCTTCCAGGTGCGCAGCCAGTCGATCAGCGCCCGCTCGGCATTGGTGCCTGCCGGGTTCTGTACTCGCACGAGCATTCGCGACCGCCCTTCACGTCAACACTCGATGGTGGCAAGGATACGGACAACACGGCCCGGTTCGCCGCGCCTGCGACCAGACGCGGCGTGTCACTGCGGATGTTCCACTGCGATCTTTCCAGCCCGCACCGCCTCGACCAATACGGCGTGGTCGGACTCGGTCCGATCGGCATAGCGGACCGCGTAGCGCGCGATGGCGTCCTCGAAAGCCGCATCGCCGTCGAGGTACCCGGCGAGTAGCCGCGGATCGAGGGAGCGTGAATGCGCGCGGGCCAGCAGCGCACCGGCCAGCCTGCCGTAGTCGTCGAGATCCTCCGATGACAGCTCCGTCGGATCGATACTGCCCTTCATATTGCGGAATTGCCGCACCGTGAACGGTAGTTCACCGGTTTCCAAGCGCAGTGTGGTCCACCCGAGCAGGATATCGGTCTCGGACTGAACCAGCCTGGCGCCCTGCACAATTCGTTCCCCCTCGTGCCGCGGCCGCGGCACCGGCAGGAACGGGCGCAAGGCGGAGGGACCGGCCTGCTTGAGCTGCAGCACCAGCGCCTCGCCGTCGTTGCCGTGCAGCAGCGCGACATAGCTGTGCAGGCCGACGCTGCCGGTGCCGACAATGCGAAAGGCGATATCGGACACCGCGAATCGAGCCAGCAGGTTGCGCCGGGACTCGCGCAGGGTGTCGCCGTAGCGTTCGAGTCCGTCGATGATCTGCTCGGCGACCTTATCGTCGACGGGGGTGAGAATCGGTGGGTCGCTGACGAATCGGTGCTTGCTGATCCCGGTCTGGTGATCCTCGAGATGTTCGGTCCACTTCTCGACCACTTTCGCGCTGGTGTTCTTGCGCGCCTTCTTCGCGGCCTTCTTGAAGTCGTCGAGCAGATCGTCGGCCTTGGCCCGACTCAGGATCGACTCATCCGGCAGCGCGCTCCAGGACTCCATGAACGGTTGGTCGGCCAGATGATCGATGGTGAGCCGATACGACCGCGCGGCATCACGGGCGGCTCGCACGCAATCGTCCTCGGCCGCACCGCCTTCGCGGCCCGCCAACACCAGGCTGGCGGCCAGCCGCTCCAGATCCCACTCCCACGGGCCGACAATGGTTTCGTCGAAATCATTTGATGTCCATGACGATTTCGCCGCGCGGCGTGCCGTACAGGCCGAAATTCGCGGCGTGCGCGTCACCACAGAGCTGGGCGGACAGGCCGCTGTCCGGACTGCCCGCCAGATCGGCGGCCATCAGACCGGCCGCGCCGCGATAAAAGGTGAACGGCGAGGCGATCATCCGGCCCACCCGCAGCGGCACCAGATGCGGCAACCGTCCAGCATTGCTGGCCGCCAGGAATTCCAGCACATCCGGCCGCTCGGACCCGGTGGCCGCCCGGTCCCGCGCGGTGACCGGAACCCGCTGCCGCAGTGCGCGACCGCGGGCGCGCACCTCCTCGGCGGGGATGTACGACCGAAGATTGATACCACCGTCCAACACTGTGACATTTTGCCGCACCTGCGGCGCGGCGTGTTCGCGGCCCCGAATATTCAGCATCGCGTAGCGATTCGACGATGGGTGGTGGTCGGGCGACGAGTGGGCCTCGCGTGCGTGAACGGTCGCTCGTACCACTCGCTCCGTGCGCGTTAGCTTGGTCAGGTCGCGGGGACGACCGGATCAGCTGGCGTGATCGGCAACCGCAACGCACCGGATGCTGCCGCTGGCACCGTGGGATGTTTCGGCGCGACCGGGGAGATCCGCCGGTACCGCGTACCGAGTTCCGGGCGCGGATCGGCCTCGTCCTTATTGGGCCAGAACGCCATTGCGCGCTCGGCCTGTGCGGTGATGGTCAGCGACGGATTGACCCCGAGGTTCGCCGTGACCGCGGAACCATCGGCGATATGCAGCCCGGGATGCCCGAATACCCGCTGATACGGGTCGACCACACCGGCCTGCGGACCCTCGCCGATCACGCAGCCCCCGATGTAGTGCGCGGTGGCCGGGATGTTCAGCACATCCATGATCAGGCCGTGGGTATCGCCGTTGACCTTGGCGCCGAATCGGCGGCCGATATCGTGGGCCAGCGGAATCCAGGTCGGATTCGGTTCGCCGGTGCCCTGTTTGGTCTTCAACTGTCCGCGCCTGCGGTAGGAGGTCAGCGAATTGTCCAGCGACTGCATGACCAGCAGGATCACCGACTTCTCCGAGGCGTGGCGGGCATTGAGGCTGCGCAGGAACACGAGCGGGTGCAACACGATTGCCAGCAGGAAGCGCAGGAATCGGAATGCGCCGCCGTCGACGATCGGCACCGACATCGGGAACAGCGCGTTCTGCCCCTTGCCGTAATGGCATACCTCGATATGGGTATCGGCCTCCGGATGGATGGAGGAGGTGATCGCGATGCCCTCAGCGAAATCGCGGCGTGCGCGGCTCACCACATTGAGGATGGCCTCGGAGTTGCTGCGGGTCAGTTCACCCAGGCGCGGCGACAGGTTGGGCAGTACGGCCTCATCGCGCATCTTGTGCAGCAGCTTCTGGGTGCCGAGCGCCGCACCGGCGAATACCACCTGCTCGGCGGTAAAGGTCTTGCGCTGCTTGCGGATCCAGCGATCCGAACGTTCGGTCTCGACCGCATAGCCGCCACCGGAGAGTGGCCGCACCGCGGTCGCGGTGGTGAGCGGATGCACTTCGGCCCCGGCCTTTTCGGCCAGGTAGAGATAATTCGTCGTGGTGGTGTTCTTGGCATTGTTCGGGCAGCCGGTGAAACATTGCGCGCAATGCACACAGCCGCGTCGTCGCGGGCCCGCGCCGCCGAAGTACGGGTCATCGACCTCGGTGCCGGGATCGGTCTCGTTGAAGAACACACCGACATTGGTGGGGTGGAAGGTACTGCCGACACCCAGATCGTCGGCGATCTCCTTGATCACCTCATCGGCCGGTGTCATCCGCGGATTGGGCGCCACCCCGAGCATGCGCTGAGCCTGGTCGTAGTACGGCGCCAGTTCGGCCTTCCAGTCGGTGATATGGGCCCACTGCTTATCGGTGTAGAAGTTCGGCAGCGGCTCGTAGAGGGTGTTGCCGTAGATGAGCGAACCACCGCCGACGCCAGCGCCGGAGAAGACCGCGCATTTGCCGAGGATGCTGATCCGCTGTGGTCCGGTCAAACCGAGCCGAGGAGCCCAGATCGATTTGCGCACATTCCAATTCGTCTTCGGAATGTCCTCGGCGGGCCAGCGGCGACCCGCTTCCAGTACGCCGACCCGGTAGCCCTTCTCGGTGAGGCGCAGCGCGCTCACGCTGCCGCCGAATCCGGAGCCGATCACTACCACGTCGTAGTCGAATGCGGGCATGGTTTCCCTCTCTGAACCGTGCGGCGGCCTGTACGCAACCAGATGAGATGGTTTCATACTCATTCTGTCACCGGCTGGGATGTGGCGTAATGCGCTGCCGGCGCGTGCTTGCAAGTCGCTCGGAAACAGCCTGCCGGTGCGCGAAACTGTCCGCAACCGGCGTGCCCGGATGGCGTGAACCGGGGTCGGTGCGGTATGCACGGGGCTGTGGCAACCGAATCGGGGAAGACGGAACCGGGCGAACGCGCCGACTCCGGCACGGGCGATGACGACCCGGCCGTCGGCGGCATCTTCGCCGACCGCATCCTCACCGTCCCGAATATCTTGAGCGTGCTGCGACTGGTCGGCGTTCCACTGTTCCTGTGGCTGCTGCTGGTGGTGCGGGCCGACGGCTGGGCGTTCGCGCTGCTGGTGGCCAGCGGCGTCACCGACTTCCTGGACGGCAAGCTGGCCCGGCTGCTCGACCAGTCCTCGCGGCTCGGCGCGCTGCTCGACCCGTTCGTGGATCGGCTGTACCTGGTGACCACGCTGGCCGCCTTCGTGATCCGCGGGCTGCTGCCCTGGTGGGTCGCGGTGATCCTGATCGGTCGTGACGCGATCCTCGCTCTGACTCTTTCGGTGTACAAACGCCGCGAACTCGACCCGCCGGAGGTCATCTACCTGGGCAAAGCGGCCACCTTCGGTTTGATGTCCGCGCTGCCGTGGCTGCTGGCCGGTCAGATGGACTGGGCGCTGGCAGGTTTCGGTCGCGCCTTCGGTGGGGCATTCCTGGTCTGGGGCACGACGGTGTACGTGTGGACCGGCGTGCTCTACCTATGGAAGGCTTTCGCCGTCGCGCGAGCGATACCGGCTGTGCCACACCGCAGTGAGTAGCGATTAGAGTTGCCTTGTACACCCGTAGCGACCTGTTGCGGGTCGCTCGGAACGATCAGTGGTGACTGCCCGCAGGTCGCTCGACAACGATCTGCCGATCGAGGAAAGGACGGCCTGTGACCCAGACCCCCGAGGATCTGCGCTACACCGAGGAACACGAATGGGTGCAGCGGATCGGCCCGACCCGGGTTCGGGTGGGTATCACCGACTACGCCCAGTCTCAACTCGGTGACGTTGTGTTCGTGCAGCTGCCCGATGTGGACAAGGACGTGGCCGCGGCGGACAGCATCGCCGAGGTGGAGTCGACCAAGAGCGTCTCCGACATCTACGCCCCGCTCGCCGCGAAAGTCGTTGCGGTGAACGAGGATCTGACGTCGACGCCGGAAACGTTGAACAGCGATCCCTACGGTGACGGGTGGATCTTCGAGCTCGAATTGAGCGACGAGGCCAGCACGGATGCGGCACTCGGTGCACTGCTGGATGCCGCGGGTTATCAAGGAGTTATCGGGGGCTGACCAAGCCTTCCCGGTTCTACCTGCACGGGTACGCCCTGGCAGGGTACGGTCAATGCCAACAGATGTGCCGGCGCTTGGCAGCCGGTGTTCTAGCGTCAGGATCCCCAGGTCGTGGCGGTGAAGGCAGCACCTGCTTGCATGGATAATCAGGTTCGAGGAGGAGAGAAACGGTGAGCGAGAACAAAGACCCGGGTTACGGGGAGACCGCGGCCGAGACGACGTCGGTCTTCCGCGCGGATTTCCTGAACGAGGTCGACGCGTCGCGCTCCGCTGAGGTGACCGGCGAACAGCCGGTCCAAGGGGTCGAGGGTCTGCCCGTTGGTGCAGCCCTCTTGGTCGTCAAGCGAGGCCCGAACGCGGGCTCGCGGTTCCTGCTCGATCAGCCGACCACGTCGGCGGGGCGCCATCCCGACAGTGACATCTTCCTGGACGACGTCACCGTCAGCCGTCGGCACGCCGAGTTCCGGCAGGACGACGATTCCTTCCAGGTGGTCGATGTGGGCAGCCTCAACGGCACCTACGTCAACCGGGAGCCGGTGGACTCCTCGGAGCTGCAGAACGGTGACGAGGTACAGATCGGCAAATTCCGCCTCGTGTTCCTCACCGGACCACGGGCCCAGGTTAACGAGCCATCGGCGGGTGCGGGCAGCCTGTGACTCCTGCGGCACGGATTATGCGTGTCGGTGGTGTTGACAGGGAAGAACGCTGTGTCATGAAAGACTCGGTGCTATGACGGGCGCGGCGCAGTGGGCTCGCGGAGGCATGTCGATCGGCTCCGTGCTGGACCTGCTGCGACCGGACTTTCCGGACATCACCATTTCCAAGATTCGGTTCCTCGAGGCCGAGGGGCTGATCAGACCCGAGCGCACACCGTCGGGTTATCGCAGGTTCTCGATCGCGGACTGTGAACGGCTCAGATTCGTTCTGACCGCACAGCGCGATCAGTACCTGCCCTTGAAGGTGATCAAGGAACAGCTCGAAGCGATCGACAGCGGTGCGGCGACGCTCGGTGTGCGGGAAGCCCGCGCCCGGGCGCACTCCGGCCGCAGCGGTGCGCCGGAGGCCGGGCATTCATCGCCCGACTCCGCGCCCACCGCAACACCTTCGGCGCATACCGCGGCGCGCACCGCGGCGCCGCGCAAACTCGGCGTCGTACCCGGTGAGATCTCGCCCGACGAGCTGCGATTCGATCACGAAATCCGCCTCACCCGCGCGGATCTGCTCGCCCAGGCCGAGATCGACGAGAAATTCCTGAGCGATCTGATCCGGGCCAATCTGATCACGCCGGGTGCGGCGGGATTTTTCGACGCGGACGCGGTGACACTGGCCAAGACCGCCAAAGCGATGGCCGAATTCGGGCTCGAGGCACGGCATTTGCGCGCCTTCAAGCTGGCCGCGGATCGCGAGGCCGCGCTGGTGGCGCAGATCGCGGCCCCGATCGCCAAGAGCCGCGACGCCGGTGCGCGGGCCCGCGCGGAGGAGACGGTGCGCGAACTTGCGGCGCTGTCACTGACGCTGCACACCTGTCTGGTGAAGGCTTCGGTGCGGTCTTCACTCGGCGGCTGAGATTTCCGACGGGTTTCGCTTTGCGTCCCAGAGGGGCAACACGCCGATTTCGGCTGTGCACACGGAATGCTTGACGCCTCGCGGTTCGCTTAGACTCGTGGTACGGCGAGCTCTGCAGCGGTCATGCCGGGCGGCCGGCGAGTCATTGGGAGGCAGTGCGATGAGTGAGATGCGCGTTATCGGCATTCGTGTCGAGCAGCCACAGAACCAGCCCGTGCTGTTGCTCCGCGAGGTGTCCGGAGACCGGTATCTGCCGATCTGGATCGGGCAGGCCGAGGCGACCGCGATCGTGCTCGAACAAGAGGGGGTGACCCCGATCCGTCCACTGACTCACGATCTGATCAAGATCCTGATCGCCGACCTCGGGCACACCCTCAAGGAAGTGCGAATCGTCGATCTGCAGGAGGGCACCTTCTACGCGGATCTGGTCTTCGACAACGATCTGCGGATCTCGGCCCGGCCGTCGGATTCGGTAGCGATCGCCTTGCGGGTGGGTTGCCCGATCTATGCCGAGGAACCGGTGCTCGAAGAGGCCGGGCTGGTCATGCCGGACGAGCGCGAAGACGAGGTGGAGAAGTTCAAGGAGTTCCTCGAATCCGTTTCGCCGGACGACTTCAAGGCCACCGACAGCTGAGCCGCCGCGCGAGGGCGGCGCGTTGGCGAAACCCTTTCTTCTAGAGGTGAAGTAGAGGTCGAGACTCCTACCGCGCGTCGCGTTTGGTCCGACGATGCCGCTCCCGGGAGAATCACAGGGAGTAATCTCGATAGTTGGGCCACGTCCGTTACGGCCGGTCGTTGGTCGTGACGGAGCCGGGTCATCGATGAGGCTAGGCGTCGGCGAAGCAAGGGAGTGGTCAGTGGCAGAGCAATCGCAGGATGTGGTACAGCCAGGCCTGTTCCCGGATGATTCGGTGCCCGACGATTTGGTCGGCTATCGCGTCCCCAGCGCATGTCAGGTGGCCGGGATCACCTACCGGCAGCTCGATTACTGGGCGCGCACCGGATTGGTCGTTCCCTCCATCCGTGGGGCCGCGGGTTCGGGTAGCCAGCGCCTGTATTCGTTCAAGGACATTCTGGTCCTGAAGATCGTGAAGCGACTATTGGACGCGGGTATCTCGCTGCAGAACATTCGCATCGCCGTCGACCATCTGCGCAGCCGCGGTGTGCAGGACCTCGCGGGCATCACCTTGTTCTCCGATGGCACCTCGGTGTACGAGTGCACCTCGCCCGAGGAGGTAGTCGATTTACTGCAGGGTGGGCAGGGCGTCTTCGGAATCGCGGTCAGCGGCGCCATGCGGGAACTGACCGGAGCCATCGCCAACTTCCCGGCCGAGCGGGCCGTGAGCGGCAGCGCGAGCGAACGGCCGGAGGACGAACTGTCCTTCCGTCGCAAGGCTCGGATGAACCGGAAGACCGGCTAGGAACCGATGCGTCGAGTGCCCGTCGCTACAGCGGCGGGCACTCGTCCGTTCCGCCGAAGTGATGAGCGCTACACGCCCATCCGGGGTCCAGTGGCGTCATTCGTTGCGCGCGCGGCATAAACTGGCGGTGCGTCGCCGCCGTGCGGGAGAGTTCCGGACTTCACAAGAGTTCGGGCGCCGAAGGAGCAGCACCTCCCCGTCAATCTCTCAGGCAAAAGGGACCGTACGGGCTTCGACGTCTCTGGAAAGTGGCGACTCCGCACAACGCGGCGGTTGCCCGCCCATGGGGAAAGGGGTCTCGGCACCTGCGTCGTGGCACCCGAATCTCTCAGGCTCCACGACAGAGGGGGAGGGCCGGTATCCGTCGACCGCAGTTGGTCGACCCCGCCCGACCTTGGGAGCTTGTCGTGACTCGATCATTCGCCGACCGTCATATCGGACCCGACCGGGATGAACTCGCCCGGATCCTGGACGTCGTCGGCGTCGGCTCGCTGGATGAGCTCGCCACCGCGGCGCTGCCCGCGAGCATTCTGGACGGCTCCGGACTCGAGGTGCTGCCGCCCGCCGCGACCGAGCACGAGGTGCTCGACGAACTGGCCGCGCTCGCGCATTCCAATACCGTCGCCACCTCGATGATCGGGCTCGGCTACTACGACACGTTGACCCCGCCGGTGCTGGTGCGCAGCCTGCTGGAGAATCCGGCCTGGTACACCGCGTACACGCCGTACCAGCCCGAGATCAGCCAGGGGCGGCTCGAGGCACTGCTCAACTTCCAGACCATGGTGTCGGACCTGACCGGGATGGAGGTGGCCAATGCGTCCATGCTGGACGAGGCCACCGCCGCCGCCGAGGCCATGACGTTGCTGCGCCGGGCGGGCAAATCCACCTCCGCGCGCCTGCTGATCTCCGATGATCTGTTCCCGCAGACCAAGACCGTGCTGCAGACCCGCGCCGAGCCGCTGGGAATCGAGATCGTCGAGGCGGATCTGTCCGGCGGTGAACTGCCCGATGGCGAGTACTTCGGCGTGCTGGTTCAACTTCCGGGTGCTTCGGGTCGGATCGTGGACTGGCGGCCGGTGATCGAGGCGGCGCACGAGCGGGGCGCGTTGGTCGCGGTCGGCGCGGATCTGCTTGCGCTGACGCTGATCACGCCGCCGGGGGAGCAGGGTGCGGACGTATGTTTCGGCACCACACAGCGTTTCGGTGTGCCGATGGGCTTCGGTGGTCCGCACGCCGGATATCTGTCGGTGCATGCCAAGCACGCGCGTCAGCTGCCGGGACGACTCGTCGGGGTATCCGTGGACGCCGACGGCCATCAGGCGTATCGACTCGCACTACAGACCCGCGAGCAGCATATTCGCCGGGAGAAGGCGACCTCGAATATCTGTACCGCGCAGGTGCTGCTGGCGATTGTGGCCGCGATGTACGCGAGCTATCACGGACCCGACGGACTGCGCGAGATCGCCCGGAGCGTGCATCGGCGGGCGGCGGCCATCGCGGCCGGACTCGATGGTGCCGTGGTGCACGACAATTACTTCGATACGCTGCTGGTGCGGGTGCCCGGCGGCGCGGAAGCCGTGGTGGCGAAGGCGAAGTCGAGCGGTATCAACCTGCGGCTTGTCGACGCGGATCACGTCGGTGTCGCCTGTGATGAGGCGACCACCGAGACCCATGTCGCCGCCGTGCTCGAATCCTTCGGCACCGCACTGACTTCCGAGACGAGCGGGCCCACGACGGCGGTCTCCGTCGAGACCCGCACCTCGGAGTTCCTCACCCATCCGGCATTCACCAGCTACCACACCGAAACCGCGATGCTGCGCTACCTGCGGCGGCTGTCCGACAAGGATATCGCCCTGGACCGCAGCATGATTCCGCTCGGCTCCTGCACCATGAAGCTCAACGCGACCGCGGAGATGGAGGCCATCACCTGGCCCGGCTTCGCCCGCGTGCATCCGTATGCGCCGGTAGAGGATGCGCCCGGCCTGCTGAAGGTGATCACCGATCTGGAGAACTGGCTGTCCGCGATCACCGGCTACGACTCGGTGAGCCTGCAGCCGAATGCGGGCAGCCAGGGCGAATACGCCGGACTGCTGGCGATCCGCCGCTACCACCTGGATCGTGGTGACGCGCACCGCGATACCTGCCTGATTCCCTCCAGCGCGCACGGCACCAACGCGGCCTCGGCGACCATGGTCGGCATGCGGGTGGAGGTCGTGAAGTGCCGCGCGAACGGTGATGTGGATCTGGACGATCTGCGCGCCAAGATCGCCGATCACGCGGAGCGGCTGGCCTGCATCATGATCACCTACCCGTCGACGCACGGTGTGTACGAGCACGAGGTCGCCGAGCTGTGCGCGCTGGTACACGATGCCGGTGGCCAGGTGTATGTCGACGGGGCGAATCTGAACGCGCTTGTCGGCCTGGCCCGTCCCGGTCGCTTCGGTGGTGATGTCAGCCATCTCAATCTGCACAAGACCTTCTGCATTCCGCACGGCGGCGGCGGTCCCGGTGTCGGCCCGGTCGCGGTGCGTGCGCATCTGGCGAAGTACCTGCCGGGTGATCCGCTGGAGACGGATTCGCACGCGGTGTCGGCGGCCCGCTACGGTTCGGCCTCGATTCTGCCGATCACCTGGGCCTACATCCGGATGATGGGTGCCGATGGTCTGCGTACGGCGACGTTGACCGCCATTGCGTCGGCCAACTACATCGCGCGCCGTTTGAACGAGTACTTCCCGGTGCTCTACACCGGCGAGAACTCGATGGTCGCGCACGAGTGCATTCTCGACCTGCGTGATATCACCAAGCGGACCGGTGTCACCGTGGATGATGTGGCGAAGCGCTTGGCGGACTATGGATTCCACGCGCCGACCATGAGCTTCCCGGTCGCTGGCACGCTGATGGTGGAGCCCACCGAGAGTGAAAACCTCGCGGAGCTGGACGAATTCATTCGCGCGATGATCGCGATCCGGGCCGAGATCGATCAGGTTGCCGCGGGGGTGTGGCCGGTCGACGACAATCCGCTGCGCGGTGCGCCGCATACCGCGGCCTGCCTGGTCGGGGAGTGGGACCATCCCTACAGCCGGGAGATCGCGGTGTACCCGCACGGTATCGATCCGTCGCGGGGCAAGGTGTGGCCTGCCGTGCGTCGCATCGATGGCGCCTACGGTGACCGGAACCTGGTCTGCTCCTGCCCGCCGCTGGACGCGTACTGACCGCTGCCGAGCCGCACCCTGTGATAGGTGCGGCTCGGTAGCCGCTTTTATTGTGCGGCAACCACTTTGCCGTAAGTGTTGACCAGATCGGGCCAGCCGCCCTCGCTTTGGACGCTGTCGCGCATGGATTCCCAACCCGTGCCGTGGTTCTCGAAGCCGGAGTGCACCAGGGTGACCGCGGTGCGCTCGGGCGTCACCGCATCGAAGGTGACATCGACGCGGCTGGCGCGGTCCGGATTCGTCTCGTGCTGCCAGTCCAGGCCGATCTCCCAGGAGAACGCGAAATGCCGCGGCGGTTCCCAGGCGAGTACGGTGCCCCAGGGGCATTCGGCGCCGTCGGTCTCTCTGCCGAAGCAGCGCCCGCCCTCCCGCGGTTCGATAACCTCCTGCGCCAGTTCACCTTTGCCGATGTGATGCGCACGCGGCCACCAGGTATCGATCCCATTGGTGAACACGTCGTAGGCCTTGTCGATCGGCGCATCGACGACGAGTTCGACCCGAACTTCCCTATCGCTCAACTGCTGTGTCATGGCTTCTCCTTTCTCGAGGCGTCGGCCGCCTGCCTGTTCACCTCGTCCTGGAAGGCCGACATCGCCGTCGACCAGAACTGCGTGAAGTACACACGAAGCCCGTCGATCCCCTGTGGGTTCAGCCGATACACCCGCTTGGTCCCCACCGCCTGGTCGACCACCAGCCCCGCCTCCTTCAGCACTTTCAGGTGCTGGGAAACCGCAGGCCGACTGACCGGCAACTCATCGGCCAACTCACCAACCGCACGCGGCCCCTTCCCGAGCCGCTCGAAGATCGCCCGCCGCGTCGGGTCCCCCAGCGCGTCCAACGCGGCATCTCGGTAAGCCTTCACGAACCGTAAGTCTATACTTACTGATAGCAGCTGTCCATAGGCTGGTCGCTTCCGCACCGCTCGAGTACGCTGTCGGACCACGTAGGACATTCGCGATGTGAGGACCTTCGCGACACGTTGATGGAATCCCTTGATCGCGCAGAGCGAGGACTCGACCCAGTGATATTCGGGGCCGAGAGGGTTGATGGCGGGTTCGGGTTCGGATCACGCTCTCGAGCGGCGTAGCGCATGCGGCCGCGCTGACGCCGAGGCGACCCAGCTCGGTCAAGATCAGATCGCTGCGGCGCTGAGCTGGGCGTGGCCATGTGGCGGTCATCTCCGCGAAGAGGGCATCCTCGTTTTCGACCCCGCGGCTGAGGATGGTCGAGCGGAGGGTTTGGGTGCGTGATCTTGCTGTGGGGCAGCGGGTTTGCCGGATGTAGGCGGCTGTCGCCGTAGTTGCGACCGAAATTGGGTCGCCCCACGCGGGATTACGCCGGGTCCGGCGCGGCCTCGGGTTCGAGTTCCGAGATCTCGCTGAGGGCTTCGATGCCCAGTTCCGCGCGGGTTGCATCGATGACGGCGCGTTCGTCTTGGACGGTGTTGGCAATTGCCTTGTGCCACAGTGCGCGGATGGCGTTGACATCGTCCATGGTTGCTTCCTCGTCGAGTTCGACCTTGAGGCGTTGCACGGTGATGCTCTGGGCTGCGGTGAGGGTGCGGAGGAGATCTTCGCAGCGGTGCGGGATCTTGGGGTTCGACAGGACGCGGAGTCGGGTGATGTAGCCGTTGCATGCGGAGATGCTCTGCTGTACTTCCTTGCCGAAAGTGTCCACGTCGTCGACGGATTCGGCCTTCCAATCGAGGGTGTCCCACAGGGTTTGGCGGACGTCGGCGGCGGCGAGCAGTACCGAGGAGATCGCGGTCAGGATCGATTCGCGTCGCCACTTGTCCTGTTCGCGGCGTTCTGCCGCGGCATTGGCAGTGTCGATGTTGCGTTGTGCGGTGGCGTGGGTTGTCTCGATATTGCGCTGTGCGGCATCGAGTGTGGTCCGGTTGCGCTCGTCGGCCGCGGTGATCGCGTCGCGGTTCGTCCGGTTGTTGATCAGGACGCCGATGAGCGCCGCGGCGGCGACGATGAGCGAGCTGAGAAGCGGAAGCCAGGAAGTCACCGGGTCATCATTGCACTGCGGGGGGCTCGGCTGTGCCCCGATCGGCCGTCAGAGCGCTCCCACGCGTGCTGCGGCCAGTGCGGCATCGGCCGCGCGGAGGGTGTCTTGCGTGGTCACCGGTTCGTGAGTGATGAACAGACGGTAGTAGATCGGCGCCACGGCGAAGCGGATTACCTCCTCGGCATCGACGGTGTCGGGGAGGTCGCCGCGAGCGATCGCGCGGCGGATGACCTCGGCGGACTGCGTGTGCCGGGCCGCGTAGAAGCGCCGGAGGGCTGCGGCCGCCGCGGAATTCTGCACTGCCGCAGCGATAAACGCACTCGCCACCGGTCCGGCATCGGGGTCGGCGAACCCGGTGCGCACCAGATCGGTGATGCCGCGCAGGTCATCGCCGAGTGAGCCGGTATCGGGAATCGGCCACGGCTCGTTCTCGGCGAGTTCGAGGGCGTCGGCGATGAGTCCCTCCGGGCTGCCCCAGCGGCGGTACACGGTGGTCTTGTGCACGCCGGAGCGTTGCGCGACGTTATCGACGGTCAGGCCCTGATAGCCGTGCAGGGTGAGTTCGGCCAGGGTGGCCTGGCGCACTGCGTCGCGGACGCGGGCGCTCCGGCCGCCTGGGCGCTTCTGCGTCTCCAAAGACAACTCCTGTTGCATTAGTTGGGCCGGCTTGTTAGCTTAAAGCTACACAAGTAGCGATTGGAGATCCATCTGACCACCCAACTGACTCTGCGGGGCGTATCGAAGTCCTATGGACAACGAGTCGTCCTCGAGCGCGTCACGGTGTCCATCCGGCCCGGTGAGCGCGCGGGCATCGTCGGCGAAAACGGTTCCGGCAAGTCGACTTTGCTGCGGATCATGGCAGGCATCGAGAGTTTCGATGACGGCGAGCGCACCGTGCGTGCGGCGGGCGGCATCGGACATCTGGCGCAGACTGTGCCCGGCCGCACCGTTGGCGAGGCCATCGATCTGGCGCTGGCCGAGTTGCGCGAGCTCGAGCAGCGGATGTGCGAGGCCGCCGAAGCCGAGGATATGGCCGCCTACGGTGAGTTGCTCACGGCGTTCGAGGCGCGTGGCGGATATGAGGCCGACGCTCGGGTCGACAAGTCGATGCACGGACTCGGCCTGGCGCATATCGAACGCGAGCGACCGATGCCGAGCCTATCCGGTGGCGAGCAGGCCCGGCTCGGGCTGGCGTGTCTGCTCGCCGCCTCACCCGAGGTGCTATTGCTGGACGAGCCGACCAATCACCTCGATGCGGCGGCCCTGGTCTGGCTGGAGGAGCGGCTGCGGACGCATGCGGGGACGGTGGTCGTGGTTTCGCACGACCGGACGTTCCTGGACCGGGTGGCGACCGCGATCGTGGAGGTCGAGGACCGCGATATCACCCGATTCGGTGGTGGCTACAGCGGCTTCCTCGCCGAGAAGGCCGCGGCGCGGGCGCGCTGGGAGCAGGCGTATGCCCTATGGCAGGACGAGATCGCGCGCCTCGAGGAGTTCGCGAATACGACGGCGCATCAGGTCGCGGTGGGTCGGGCGATGAAGGACAACAACAAGATGGCCTACGACCGCAATGCCGGTCGGGTGCAGAGTTCGGTGGCTTCGCGGGTTCGCCAGACGGCGGAGCGGTTGCGCAGGCTCCGGGATGATCCGGTGCGGCGGCCGCCCGAGCCATTGCGTTTTCGCGGGAGGTTCGGGACGGGGCGGACCACATCGTTCGAGATCGGTGCGCTGAGGCTCGGACCGCGAGATCGGGTGCTGATCCATGGGCCGAATGGTGCTGGCAAGTCGACACTGTTGGACAAGATCTACAACAGTGCGCGTGGCCGCGTCGGATATCTGCGCCAGCATGTGGTTTTCGATCCGGAGCCAACGGTGGCCGAGACCTATGGGCACGGTCGAGAGGCGCTGATGTCGACCGGACTGTTCCACCCGGACGCGCTCGATATTGCGGTGGGCGCACTGTCGGAGGGGCAGCGGCGCAGACTTGCACTGGCCGATCTGCTGGCGGGGGACTACGACCTGCTGCTGCTCGACTAGCCCACCAACCACTTGTCGCTGACGTTGGTCGAAGAGTTGGAAGGCGCGCTGCGCGACTACGCCGGTGCGCTCGTGATCGTGACGCACGACCGAGCGCTGCGAGCCCGGTTCACGGGAATGCAGATGGGAGTGGAACAGATTGATTGAGCTTTCCGGCGCGCCCTACGGGTTGGCGACCGGCCCGGATGGTGCGCTGTGGTTCACATTGGTATCGCAGGGCGCGATCGGGCGTTGTGCCGCAGGCGAAGTCGAGACCATCCAGCTCGATCCGGCAGACGGACAGCCGACCGTCATTGTCGCTGGACCGGATGGCGCCCTGTGGTTCACCGAGTTTCGCGGCAATCGGATCGGACGGGTCACGCCGAGCGGTGAAATCGGTATGTTCCCGGCGGATTCGCCGTACGGCATCACCACCGGCCCCGATGGCGCGATGTGGTACACCGAACTGCAGTCGAACCGGATCGCCCGCCGCGCCCTGAGCGGCGAGGTGACGACGTTTCCGGTCGAAGGCATGCCCTCCATGATCACGACCGGCCCGGACGCGGCCCTGTGGTTCACCCTGAACCAGGGCAACGGTATCGGCCGGATCACCACCGCGGGCACGCTCAGCGTCCACCCGCTGCCCACCGAAGCCGCCATGCCCGTTGGTATTACGGCTGGCCCCGACGGCGCCCTCTGGTTCGTGGAGATCGCCGCGGGCCAGATCGGCCGCATCACCACCGATGGCAAGATCGACGAATACCCTCTTCCGGACCGCACCGCCCGGCCGCACGCCATCACCACCGGACCCGATGGCGCCCTGTGGTTCACGGAATGGGTGGCCAACCGCCTCGGGCGGATTACCACGTCCGGCGAGATCACCGAATACGAGCTCCCCGGTGCCGAGCCGCACGGACTCACGACCGGCCCCGATGGCGCGATCTGGGTGGCAATGGAATCGGGCGCACTGGTGCGAGTGCCGACTCATTGAGTCGGCCTGCCTCGGCTCACCGTCTGTGCGGCAAGGGAATCCGTGTGTGCCGAGGGTCGTGCCGGAGAAGTCCGTGCGGGACAGCAGGACTCATCTCAGCCCCTATGGTGTCGTCAGCGCGTGGACTACCGCGGTTCCGAAGCTGATGTCGTCGGAGGTCGAGAGGCGGGTGTAGGTGCCTCCGGTGCGCTGGGCGGTGGTTTGCAGGGTTTCGGTGCCATTACCGCTGATGACGATCACATCGATACGGACCGGATGGGCGGGGTCGATGGCGGCGGTCAGTTCGGTGAGTAGTTTGGCTCCGGTCATGGTGGAGTCGTCGTCGGGGCCGTCGGTGATCAGCAGGATCGAATTGGTACGTCCTGCGGTGTATCCCTGGACCGCGGCGCGGTAGGCGGCCAGCAGTGCCGGGTAGGCCTGGTCGGGGCGAGAATCGGTGGGCTGCACCGTATCCAGCGCCGTATCGAGTGCGGTGCGCTGCTGGTCGCTCAACGCCGCGGTGGGAGTTTGGGTCTGGTACGGCTTGGTTCCATCGAGGTTCTTGCCGAAGGTCCATACGCCGAGGCCGAAGTCCGGCGGCATCACATTCATCGTAGAGCGAAGGGCGCCAAGGACATTCGAGAGCCGGGTAGTGGATCCATCGGTAGTGCCCATCGAGGACGAGACATCGAGCAGCACCGTAGCCTGCACTCCGAGAACAGGATTGGCGAGCGTGGCGCGGACCTTGTCCAGTGCGGTCCGCGGCGGCGCGGGTGCGGCAGCCGCCGGTGCCGCGGCGAATCCGGCGGCGGTGAAGGCCGCGGACTGTTGGGGCGCACGGAGGTAGTCGGCGAATATCGACGCGATCAGATTCTGCGTCTTGTCCACCCAGGCTCCCGACATCAGCGCGGCCGGATGATCGGCGACCGGTGCGGTTCCCACGGGTCGGAATGTGGCCGTACCGCCGAGCGACTTCAGTTGCTGCTCCGTAGCGGCCACCGCATGGATGGTCGAACTCGCACCACCGAGACCGGCCAGCGCGGCCGCGGTATCGGCCGCCTGCGGAGCCTTGACGGCGAGCCCGGATACCGCGGCGATGACCTGACCGGATTGTGCGGCCTTGTCACTGAGCGGATCGGTACCCGACATCGCCGAGCCGACCGCGGCCGCCGCGGCGAGGGTCGCGTCGCCGACAGGCAGTGCCATCCGCAGTCCACCCCAGCCCGACAGACCGAGATCGTCGAGCGAACCCTGTTGCAACCGTGGCAGATCCGCCCAAGTGATCTTGGCCTGTTCGAGCGCGTGCTGCAGCTCATCGGGTACCGCGAGCACGATGGGACTCAGTGCGACGGGTGCCGGATTGCCCTCGATGAGGCCGGGTACGCGCATGGATTCGATGGAGCGCATCGAATCGGCGATCCACAGTCCGGGCTGCGGTCCGAGCGCGCTGTTCCACGGCTTGCCGTTGGTGAATCCGGCGACGATCGCGGCGGACGGCTGGGCGGTAACCGCCACCTTCGCGCAGTGATCGCGCACCTTCGGATCGGTGGCGTTGTATCGGTCGGCGGCGGCGCGCACCGGGTCGACGAGTTCCGGATCGACCGTGACGAACAGCGTCGACGCCCCTTCCTTGCACTCGGCCGCGGCCGACTTGTCGCGATTCGCCGCGCGATCGCTGAGTTGTAAGAACGCGAAGACCGCCGCGACCAGCAGCAGAACGGCGATCACTGCGATAACCGGACCTTTGCTGACGCCCCGGGACCTGGTTCCGCTGCGATGTGTGCCCACGGGCATCAGTGTATGGTCACGCGAGATTTGCCGTGCCGGTGCTCCCGGGTACGAATGCATCGGCACGACGTGGCGGGCTGTCGGGACCGATCGCGGGTCGGTCGAACGAATCGGCCCCGATCAGGGGCGGATCATCCGTCCGCGATCGAACTCGTGTCCGCCCCAAACCCCGGACTGTCCGGTGCGCGCGGCAAATTCACCGCAGGCATCGCGGATCGGGCAGCCAGCGCAAACCTCACGCGCGTAGGTGAAGTCCTGCGACGGGTACGGGAACCACGCCTCGTGATTCGGGTCGCCACGGCAGGCCGCCCGATGCCACTCCCGGGAATCCGAGAGCGGGAGCAGGTCGGTCAGATCGACAACTGCGTTGATCTCCAATTCGACGGTCATTTCGAGCCTTCCCCTTTCTCTCTCGGCTCAGGTGGCGGCCAGCTGCTTCCAGATCCGCTGCTGTCGCTTGGCCATATCGTTGGGCGCCTTCGGCTCCCACAGCAACCGCATGCCCGCCTCCTCCGGCGTGCGGTCGGCCTTGGTCGAATTACACGGTGCGCAGGCGGCGATCAGGTTGTTCCAGGTGTTCGGACCACCGCGGCTGCGCGGCCGGATGTGGTCGACGGTGCGCGCCCAGGACGCGCAGTAACCGCATCGGTGGTTGTCCCGGCGCAGCACACCGGCCACTGTCGCGCGGCTGCCGTCGTGTACCCGTGTCACGTGGTCGAGGTAGACGTAGCGCAGCAAGCGGATCGTCTCCGGCAGCGCCAGCTCGACGTGTTCGGCCCGAATCGGGAAGTGCGGATCGCGATCCGCGATCGACTCCGCGGCGCGGTGCACGAGCAATACCACGGCCCGTTCGGCGTTGATCTCGGTGAGTGCCTCGTAGCTGGCATTGAGCACCAGTACTCGGGTGTGTATCCAGTTGTCGACAGTCAACACCACCGGATCGGTGGCACGGTGGAACGTCATGGGAATCACCATGTTTCGGGGGAGAGCGAGCGAATCGGGAGGAGGCGGCGGTCGGTCAGTTACCGGCCGGGAGGCGGCGGGTTACCCGCTCTACGCGCGCGTCATGCCGACGCTGGCTCGATACGACAATAGTCACGGCCGCCTCCTCCTTTCCGACGCTCTTCGATCACCGGCGGTATCGGGTGATCGTCATCGAAATCCATGGTGGCACAGCGTGCCCACCGCTGGCGACGGGTTTTTCAGGACAGGCCGACCAGCCACTGCCGCAGCCACGTGGTGGCGGTCGCGCCATCGGAGTCCACGACGTAGGCGGGGTAGCTCTGGTGCACGAACGAGTTGTAGAACCGCTCGAATTCCTGTTTGCGCTCGTGCATTTCCGGATCGGCGAGTTGGTTTTGGATCAGCGGGACCACCCCGGTCGCCGTCAGGTCGTCGATGATCACATCCGCCTCCTGCTGATAGCGCCACAGCTGCGCCGGATCGGGATCGGAGGCCTGGGCCAGGAATCCGGCCACGCGGGTGGCGAAATCGGTGGGTGGAGCTGCGCAGTAGAGGTCGCCGACGGCGCAGATGGTCCTGGTCTTCGGGGTGAGGAAGCCGAAGCCGCCGATGCGCGGGCCGCCCGCACCGGCGCCGTCCACCGCCGGTCCGACGAGCGCGTCGGTGGGGGAGCGGCGCGGATCGGAGATGAGGCCGACCGCGACGATGCGCTCGGGCCGGATGGGGCTCGTGCCGGTGCCGATTTCGGCGGCGAGATCGCCCGCCGCGTCGGCGCCCTGGCTGTAGCCGATCAGTGCGATCTTCGTCGCGCCGCACTGCCGGACCATCGCGGTGACCAGGCCGCGGGCAATATCGATGGCCTGCCGCTTCGAGCGCCCATAAACATCGGTTTCCCACGGGAATGCGGTCGCCGCATAGGTCACATAGTCGGTGCGGGTATTGGGCGGCAGGTTATCGGTGACGCTCGCGAGCATGCCCTCGCCGGGGTTGGCGTCGGAGGTCTCCCAGGTGCCGGGTATCGCCACGACGTACAGGTCGGGGCATTCTGGTGCGGCCGTGGCCGCACCCGCACAGGCGAGCGCGCTCGCCGCACCCACCATGACTGTTCCCACCACTGCTCCGATCAACTTGCGCATGAACATGGTCCACACCTCGGGTTGCTGGTTCCGAAGCGGCCGAGGGGCCGTACGCGACTGCTGCCGTCGCGTCGAACACAACCGTACGGTCTGACCAGGAGAAAATGTGGGACCACCGCACGGTGAAGGTCGGACAATCTCGCCGAATGTGGCAATGCTGGCTATTAGCTCGGCGTGGCGGCGGCTTGCCGGTGCGGACCGGGAGATGAAGGAGCCGCGGGCGAGGGTGCGCGGCTCCTTCATCGCGGACTAGGCAGCGTCGGTCGCCTGGTCCACGATTGTGGTGGTGACAGCCACCAATGGTTTCCCCTCCCACGCATCATCGTGTGAGCATCCATTCAACCCCCTCGACAAGCTTTCGTCCCGCGTTCGGGGATTCCGGGCGATCGGGTCGGGTCAACCGATCGGTGTGTGACCCAGCAGCACGCGCCCGGTGAACCGGGTCTGCCTGGCCCGCGGCAGCGGGTGGAACAGGCAGCCGTGGATGTCGCGGTACCACATCTCCAGTTCGCAGGTGCGCGAAAAGCCCGCGCCGCCAACGGTTTCAACGGCCAAGCGAACGGTCTCGACGAGTGCGTCGGCGGCGACGGTCTTGCGGCTGAGGATGCGCGCGGCGTAGGCATCGGTGTTGTCGAACCGCAGATTGTCCGAATCGGCGAGCATCGCGGCGATCAGATCCGCGGCGGTGGTGTGCGCGTTCATCATTTCGCCCGCGAGTTGGAAGGTGTGCGGCTCGGTGCGCTCGGCCACGAGTGCGGCGGTCAACTCGATCGCGGCGTCGGCGACGCCGAGATAGGCCGCCAGCACCAGTGGCAGGGCCGCGCCGATCACTACGTTCAGCACCGGGGGCCACACGTCGGCGGGGCGGGTCAGCGAGATCGCGGCATCGGGAACGAAGACATCCTCGAAGACCACCGTATGCGATCCGCTGGCGCGCAAACCAATGGTGTCCCAAGTCTTTTCGATGCGCATGCCGGCGGCGTCCAGCGGTACTGCGAAGTGCAGCACCTGCGGTCCCTGCGGCGCGTCGCCGCGACGGACGCTGGTCACCACCACATCGCCGACCTGGCAATCGCTGGCGGGCGCCTTGCGCGCGCTCATCAGGAAGCCGCCCTCGACCCGCTCGGCCCGGCCGTTGGATTCGACCCAGTCCGAGGCGCCGGTGCTGACCAGGATCGCGCCCGCGGCCACCTTGCCGAGTACCGCCGACGCGTCGATGCCGTGGTTGTGCCGCCAGAGTTGCGCGGCCACCAGATGGGTGTGCATCGCGAAGGCGACCGCGGTGGACGGGTCGTGGCGGCCGAGTTCGCGCAGGATCTCGCCCATATCGTGGTGCGAAACGCCGCCACCGCCGAATTCGATCGGTATGAGCGCGGCGGAGAGTCCGGTGGCGCGCAGCAGGTCGAAGGCCTCGACGGAGATGTCCCCGGTGCGGTCGCGCCGGGCCACATCGGCGCGCAGGGTTTCCCCCACCCGGCGCGTCAGGGTGATCCAGTCGGTGGTGGTGTCGGTGATGTCATTGGCGATAGTCGTCATGTTTCGAAGTTAGAAACGGTCGCGATAACCGAATAGTCCAGAAAGTGGACTCTCCCGGGGCTATCGCGCAGCCTGCTCGCCAAACGGCTGCGCCAATTCGAGCGGGCCGGACTGATCGAGAAGGTCGGCACCGAATACCTGCTCACCGCCGCCGGCCAGGAACTGGAGCCGATCCTGTTCGGCCTCGGCGAATGGGGTGCGCGCTGGACCTTCGGCGAACCGCGGCCCGATGAGTTGGATGCGGGTCTGCTGGTGTGGTGGATGCATTCGCGGCTGGATACGTCCTCGCTTCCGGGTAAGCGGCAGGTGCTGTGTGTGCGGTTCACCGATGATTTCCATCGCTACTGGATCGTCATCGAATCCGGCGTCGCCTCGGTCTGCGATTCCGATCCCGGTTATCCGATCGACGTCACCATCAGCTCCGATGTCGATTCGCTGTACCAGGTTTGGCTGGGCCGCATCCCGCTTCCGCACGCAATGCGAACGGGCCGAGTGGTGTTCAGCGGGCCGTCCGCGCTCACCCGGCGGATGCCGTCGGTGCTGCGATTGAGTCCTGTTGCGGGATATTCCGATCCCAGCAATGCGCTGGACCCGGCGACGCGCGCCTCGTAGTACCGCGACTGCCGTCAGGCCGTGGCCTCCCGCGCGTAGATGTAGTAGCGATAGACGCCGTCCCCGGGGTCGGCGCACAGCGGCCACTCGCGGTCGGGGGTGGACCACTCCCAGTCCAGTGCGAGACCGGCGTCTTGTTCGGCGGTCGACTTTGCCAGGTCCACCGAATTGTGGGTGGCCAGGGTCTGGTCGTCGGTGCCGCAGAACTCGCAGCTGTGCACCCGCCGTATCTCGTATGCGATCACTCGGTTACCTCCGGGGCATTCAGCCTAGACCGCTGGTTCGGGTGTGCACGATAACGTTCGGTGTGGTTGCGGCCGATAACAGCTCGACAGGCTCGTCCGGCCGGGGGGATCGTGCGTGTTGATCGGAGATATCCATCGCGGTGCCGCGCCGAATACTGTTGCGGCGCTGCGTCGACCGACAGCGCAAGGAAGTGTTCTATGTCGAAGATGAAGTGCGTGCCGTGGCTCGCGTGCGCGGCGGTGGTCGCCGTCGCGGGGTGCTCGAGTGGGACAACGGACACCGGGGCTCCGGCCTCGGTCGCGCCGCCGACGAGCGCACCGGCCGGGGCGTCGGGCACGCCGTCGGCTGGCTCGCCGAGTGCACCGTCCAGTGGCCGCACGACCGATGCCGTGCCAGCGTGTGCCGACGGTCAGGTCATTGTGGGGGCGGGCGAACAGTCGGCCGGTCTCGGGCACCGCAGCGTCACTTTGCACTTCTCGCTGGTCCAGGCCAGCGGTCCGTGCACCCTCACCGGATATCCCGGCGTGGATTCCGGTGCGGGCGGCCCGCTGGTGCACGCCGCCCGTTCGCTGCGCGGATACCTCGGCGGACTTCCGGAGGGTGTCGATGCGCCGCCGACCATCGTGCTCGATCGTGATCACGGCGTGGTGGCGATGGTCGAGGGCGTCGCCGTCGACGCGGCCGGGAACAACTGCCCCAGCTACACCAGCTTGCAGGTGACCCCGCCGAATACGACCGAAACCGTGCCGGTGGCGACCACGATCGACGTGTGTCAGCCGGAGGTCCATCCGGTGACTCAGCCCAGCTGAATCGAGCGATAACCCGATGACGAAGAACGGCTGCACGGTGAACTGGTGACACGACGGCCCAACCGGAGCGAGCCCGATGTGGCGAGCGGCTGTGGTGCCCACACGAACGACCGCCGATCGCCCGGCGGTCGCATCGTAGCGACTACAGGTTCCCGACGATGTGCTCGAGGCGGCGGGCGACGAGTTCGCGCGCCTGTTCGCGCAGTGCGGGGCGGTAGCCGCTGGGGTATACCGGGTCACCCGGCGTGTAGTCCTTCAGGACCTCCTTGGCCAGGGTGATCTTGTGTACCTCGGTCGGACCGTCGGCGATGGCCATGACCTCGGCGTAGTTCATCATGTCGACGAAGGGCAGGTCCTGGCTGACGCCGATGGCGCCGTGCAGATGCAGTGCGCGCTGGGCGATATCGTGCATGACCTTCGGCATGGCGACCTTGATGGCGGCAATATCCTTGCGCACCTTCAGATAATCCTGTTCCTTATCGATGCGCCAAGCGGTGCGCAGTACGAGCAGGCGGAACTGTTCCATCTCGATCCAGCTGTCCGCGATGCGTTCCTGGGTCATCTGCAGTCCCGCGAGCGGTCCCTTGCGCATGGGCCGCGAGACGGCGCGTTCGGCCATCATGTCGAAGGCCTTGCGGACCAACGCGACTGTGCGCATGGCGTGGTGTACGCGACCGCCACCGAGCCGGGTCTGCGCCACGATGAAGCCCATCCCCTCCTGGCCGAGCAGATGGTCGGCGGGCACCCGGACATCGGTGAAGCGCAGGTGGCCTTCGTGCTCGCTGAAGCCGTGTACGTGGAAGTTCTTGACGATCTCGAGGCCGGGGGTGTCGGCGGGCACGATGAACATCGACATGCCCTGATACGGGCTGACATCCGGATTCGTGACCACCATGACGATGTGGAAGCTGGCGAACTGCGCGTTCGAGTTGAACCACTTCTCGCCGTTGATGACCCAGGAGTCGCCGTCGCGCACCGCGTGGGTCTTGAACAGCGTCGGATCCGAGCCGCCGGTCGGTTCGGTCATCACATAGCAGGAACCGATCTCACCGGCCAGCAATGGCTCCAGGTACTTGGCCTTCTGCTCCGGCGTGCCGTAATGCGCGAGGATCTCCGCATTACCGGAATCCGGTGCCTGGCAACCGAATACCGACGGCGCCCAGACCGAGGTGCCGAGCACCTCGTTGAGCAGTGCGAGTTTCAGCTGCCCATATCCGGGGCCGCCGAGTTCGGGTCCCAGATGGCACGCCCACAGCCCCTGCTCCTTGACCTTCTCCTTCAGCGGCCGCATCAGCGCCATCGCCTCGGTATCGGTGCGGTCATAGGGATTCGGGTAGAGCAGGTCGAGGGGCTCCACCTCGGTGCGGACGAACTCCGCCACCCAGTCGAGTTTGCGCTGATATTCCGGATCGGTTTCGAAATCCCAAGCCATGGTCAGCCTTTCGTTGTCGTTGTCACGATGCCGTCGAGGACGGTGGATGCGAGGATGTCGGCGATCTCGCTGGGGGAGCGGCCGCCGTGCGGGCGGTACCAGAAGGTCACCATGTTGAGCATGCCGAGCACGCTATTGGTGACCACGTGGTCGTTCGTGCGCAGCAGGCCCGTCGCGTGGCCCGCGTCGATGACGCGCTGCCAGCACTCCTGCACCCCGTCGCGCATCTCCTGCAACTCCTCGCCGCGGTCGCCGGTCAGCGCGGTCACATCGCGCAATTGGATGGCGACCTCGCGGCGGTGCTCGATGATCAAGCCGACGTGACTGTGGATCAGCTTGCGCAGCTTGCTGATCGGGTCGTCGGTGCCGCGGGCGATCCGCTGCGCGTCGGTGAGCATCAGGTGGATGTAATCGCGCAGGATCTGCCAGAGCAGTTCTTCCTTGGATCCGATGTGGTAGTACAGCGCACCCCGCTGCACCCCCGCCCGATCACCGATTTCGGCGACGCCGGTGCCGTGGAAACCCTGCTCCGCGAACAGTTCCACCGCGGCCGCCACGATGCGCCCTCGGGTCGCCTCGGCCGTGGTCTCCGCAGCTGGTGGGCGGCCGCGGCGCCGGGCTGAAACCGTCTCCCGGCCACCACCGCTCATCGAATCGCTGCGCGATGCAGGCCCGCCCGTCTCCCGGCCACCACCCCCCATCGAATCGCTGCGCGATGCGGTCATTGTCGGGGATCCAGGATGACTTTGGACACCCCGTCGGCCCGATCGGCGAACATGCGGTAGGCGTGTGCGCCGTCCGACATCGGGAATCGGTGTGTGACAACGGCTTCGGGTCGCAGCCGGCCAGCGGCGGTGAGCCGCAGCAGTGCGGGCAACTCGTATTGGATCGAGCACAGTCCGATATGGAATTCGAGTTCCTTGACCTGCGCCAGCTGCATATGGAACGGGAAGGCGCGATTTTGGCTGACGCCGATCACGCTCACCCGCCCCCGATGTCCGACCGCGCTGATGGCCAGCTTGATGGTCGCATCCGCACCGACCGCCTCGATCGCGACATCCGCACCGCCGCTGAGCAATTCGCGAATCACGGCCTTGGGTTCGTCGGATTCGACCACCTCCGCACCCAATTCGGCGGCGCGCTTGCGGCGCTCGGCCACCAGATCCACCCCCAGCACCCGCGACGCACCCATGGCGAATGCCGACTGCACGGCCATCAGCCCGACCGGTCCGAGCCCGATCACCACCACCGTCTCACCGGGTGCGATGCGGGCGCGGCGCGCGCCGTACCAGGCGGTCGGCGCATTGTCGGTGAGTACGATCGCGGCCTCGTCGCTGACCGTGTCGGGTAGTCGCACGAGATTTCCCTCGGCGTGCGGGACCGCGAGATATTCGGCCTGTGCGCCCGCGAGCGATCCACCGAGGCCGTAGCAGGCGTCGGACGGCAGCGGATGCCGTTCGCAGGCCGCCACGATGCCGATCTTGCACTTCGCACAGCGATTGCAGCCGACCGAAGCGGATATCAGTACGCGGTCGCCGAGTGCGAATCCCTTGATATCCGAACCCAATTCGACGATCTCGCCGACCGCCTCGTGCCCGACGCCGTACCCGGTGCCATCGGTGAAGCCGTGTCCGGCGTAGATGTGCAGATCGCTGCCGCAGATCCCGGCCGCGGTTACCCGGACGATTGCCGCGTCCGGGCCGGGTAGCACCGGATCGGGTACGTCGATATACGAGATCTGTTGCGGGCCGGCATAAGTCAGTGCCTTCATCGCCATCCTCCGTCCAGGGCCAGGGTGGCGCCGGTGCAATAGGCCGAGGCGTCCGTCGCGAAGAACAGTGCCGCACCGACGATGTCCTCCGGCTGTCCGACCCGCCCCAGCGCCATATGCCGGGTCAGCTCCGCCCGCAACTCATCGGGCCATGCCTTGGAGATATCCGTGGCGAACGGACCGCATTGGATCGTATTGACCCGCACCGTCGGCCCGAAGCTCTGCGCGAGACCGCCGGTGAGATTGGACAATCCGGCCTTGGCTGCCGCATAGGGCACCGCGAGCGGTTCCGGTCGCACCGCCTCGATCGAGGAGATATTGATGATCGAGCCACCACCGGCGGCGGCCATCCGGGTGCCGATCGAGGTCGACAGTCGGAACGGGCCCTTGAGATTGACCGCGATCACCTTGTCGAACATCGCCTCACTCACCTGGTCCAGGCTCGGATACAGCAGCGACATCCCGGCATTGTTGACCAGCACGTCGACCCGGCCGAATTCCGCGTAGGCGGCCTCGGTCAGCGCGTCGCACTGGGCCCACTCGCTGACATTGCACGCCACCGGCAATGCGCGCTGCCCGTATGTGTTCTTCACCTCATCGGCGAGTTCGACGCAGCCGTCGAGTTTGCGGCTGGCGATCACCACATCGGCTCCGGCCGCCGCGAAGGCGCGCACCATCTCCCGGCCCAGGCCCCGGCTACCGCCGGTGACCAGCACGACCTTGTCCGCTAACGACTGTTCCGGCAATGCCACGTTGCACTCCATTGATTCCGGTGCGGGAAATGTTCCAGTCAGTACATTAATTCTGCCGACCGATACAATCAAGGGGTCCGGGCGATCCCCATACGACATTCATCGCGACTCGCCGACGAACCGGCATCCAAGGTTCGGCGCGGCGGCAGACAAAAGAGCCGCGCGGCGATCGACCCGACGCACCGTCACATCACTACCGACGGGTAACATTGGTTGCGATTTTTCCCACCCGGCTTTCTCAAAAGTGAGGCAGTAGATGACAGAGCGGATTCAAGTCGGCGGGCTCCAGGTGGCCAGCGTTCTCCACGGGTTCATCGAGAACGAGGCGCTCCCCGGAACCGGCGTAGATTCCGCCGCGTTCTGGGCCGGAGCCGAGCAGGTCATCAATGACCTCGCTCCGCGCAACCGCGCCCTGCTGGCCGAGCGCGACCAGATCCAGGGCAAGCTCGATGCCTGGCACGCCGAGCACCCCGGCGCGAACTACGACAAGGCCGTCTACAAGAGCTTCCTGGGCGATATCGGCTACCTGCGCGCGGAACCGGCCGACTTCAAGATCGCCACCCAGAACGTGGACGCCGAAATCGCCACCACTGCGGGCCCGCAGCTGGTGGTGCCGGTGATGAACGCGCGCTTCGCGATCAATGCCGCGAATGCGCGCTGGGGCTCGCTCTACGACGCGCTCTACGGCACCGACGCCATTTCCGAGGCCGATGGCGGCGAGAAGGGCACCGGCTACAACCCGGTCCGCGGCGGTCGCGTGATCGAATTCGCGCGCAAGTTCCTCGATACCGCCGCCCCGCTGGCCAATGGCTCGCACCTGGCCTCGACGCGCTACGCGATCGATGGCGGCGAGCTGGCCGTCACGCTGAGCAACGACGAGGTCACCACCCTGGCCGCCGATGGCGCGGAACTGGTCGGCTACCTGGGCGATCCGGCCTCGCCGACCTCGATCCTGTTGAAGCACAACGGTTTGCACGTCGACATCCAGATCGACCCCGCATCGCCGATCGGCAAGACCGATCCGGCGGGTGTCAAGGATGTGGTGCTGGAGTCCGCGGTCACCACGATCATGGACTTCGAGGATTCGGTCGCGGCGGTGGACGCCGAGGACAAGGTGCTCTGCTACCACAACTGGCTCGGCCTGATGAAGGGTGAGCTGGCGGAGAAGGTCACCAAGGGCGATAAGACCTTCACCCGCACCATGAACCCGGACCGCGTCTACACCGCGGTCGGCGGCGGCGAACTGGTGCTGCACGGCCGCTCGCTGCTGTTCGTGCGCAATGTCGGTCATCTGATGACCTCCGACGCGATCATCGACGCCGAGGGCAACGAGGTGCCAGAGGGCATCATGGACGGCCTGATCACCTCGCTGATCGCCAAGCACAGCCTGCTAGGCGACACTGAGCTCACCCGCCCCGTCGGCTCCGCCTCCGACCATTCCCCTCGGCTGAAGAACAGCCGCACCGGTTCGGTCTACATCGTGAAGCCGAAGATGCACGGCCCCGACGAGGTGGCCTTCACCAACGAGCTGTTCGGCCGGATCGAAGATGTCCTCGGCCTGACCCGCAACACCCTCAAGGTCGGCATCATGGACGAGGAGCGTCGCACCACGGTCAACCTCGAGGCCTGTATCCAGGCCGCGTCCGAGCGCGTGGTGTTCATCAACACCGGCTTCCTGGACCGCACCGGCGACGAGATCCACACCTCCATGGAGGCCGGGCCGATGGTCCGCAAGGCCGAGATGAAGGCCCAGCAGTGGATCCTGTCCTACGAGGATTGGAATGTCGATACGGGTCTGGCCACCGGCCTGCCCGGCAAGGCGCAGATCGGTAAGGGCATGTGGGCCATGCCGGATCTGATGCACGACATGCTCGAGCAGAAGATCGGCCACCCGCGCGCCGGCGCCAACACCGCGTGGGTGCCCTCGCCGACCGCGGCCACCCTGCACGCGACGCACTACCACCAGGTCGACGTGTTCGAGCGGCAGCAGGAGATCGCCGCCGGTGGCCGCCGCGCCACCGTCGACCAGATCCTGGAGATCCCGCTCGCGGCGAATCCGAACTGGAGCGCCGAGGAGAAGCAGCAGGAGCTCGACAACAACTCCCAGGGCATTCTCGGCTATGTGGTGCGCTGGATCGACCAGGGCGTCGGCTGCTCCAAGGTGCCCGACATCCGCGATATCGGTCTCATGGAAGACCGTGCGACCCTGCGCATTTCGAGCCAGCTGATGGCGAACTGGCTGCGCCACGGCGTGGTCACCGCCGATGAGGTGGTGGCCAGCCTGGAGCGGATGGCCCCGGTGGTCGACAAGCAGAATGCGGGCGATGCGAACTACCGGCCGATGGCGCCGGACTTCGCGGGCAGCATTGCCTTCCAGGCCGCCAAGGAGCTGGTGCTCGAAGGCACCAAGCAGCCCAACGGCTACACCGAGCCGATCCTGCATCGGCGTCGGCGCGAGGCCAAGGCGCTGGCCTGCGTGTAGCGCATTGCGCAACTGAACAACTCGTGAATCCCCTGCTCCGGCGCTGGCCGGGCAGGGGATTCCCTTACCACATGGCAGCTCCCTGACGAGGCGGCTGACCGGTTTCGGCCCAGATAACGATCCGTTACCCTGGGCGCTGCATGGGATAGTCGGATGTGAGGAAGTTTTATGGGAAGCGTTGTCCTTGATGTGTTCGCTCTGGTTGCCAATCGTGCGGCGCAGTTCTGGAACTGGATGGCCACCGGCTCGGCCGGTTTCCCGCCGCTGTAATCGCCGAGCTGAACATCTTGTGCGACAAAACCCCCGGTCCTGGCTCCGCATTGGATGCCGCGGCCGGGGGTTTTCCTTCGCCCCGGCGATAACCTCTGCGCCGCCGCGCCGATTCCCTTCGGGGACAGGGGTCGCCGACGTATCTTCTTGACATGAGCAGCGGCGGCCCCGGACGGATACCGCTCTGGTTCGAGCTCTGGATGGGCGTGATCACCGTCGTTATCGCGCTACTCTGCGCGGCACTGTGCTGGGAGCTGGCGGCGCAGGGCAGCTTCCCGACCAAAGTGCTGCTGTGGGTGGGGCTCTCGGTCGTCGGCGCGGTCGCCGTCTGCTTCGGGATCCTGGGCCTGATCCGCTACCACGCCATCCTCATCAGCCTGGCCGCCCCGATCCTCATCGCCACCCTCGCCGCCCTGGTCTGGTACGGGGTCCCCGAATCCGCCGGTTGGCGCCTTTCCCGCCCCATCCTCGAGGACCAGGCCACAGCCTGCGCCAACCCCGGGCACCGTACCCGCCTCGGCGTCTACACCGTCACCTACATCACCCGCCGCGACGGCGGCTGCCTGTTCTATCTCGATGGCGCGGCGACGAATTCCGAAGGCCTCGCCTACTTCCCGGACAGCGCCCCAACCATCGCCCCAGCCGCACCGGGTGCGATCGGCTATGAACCCTTCCACGGCCCGTGGTACCGCTTCGTCGAAAGCACCTGACGGCTCGGCTGCGAAAACCGATGCCGGTTCAGGGTTTCGGTGCGATCCAGAGGGCTTCGGCCAGGGCGCAGAGGTCGCCGGAGGGGGTGGCGAGGGCGATGCCGACGGTGTGTTTGCGCCCCTGGTGGGTGATGGGCCAGGCGTAGGAAATGTAGGGCGAGTCGGGGTATATGGGGTGGAGTTGGGTTGCGGTGAGGGCGGCGGTTACCCCGCCCATGCGCATGCCTTGTTTGCGGATCGCGGCCCAGCCGCCGGGGCAGTCGAGGGCGGCCCAGACGACTTCCGGGGGGAGCTGGCCGGATTCATCTGCGAGTCCGGGGTCTGGGGTCCAGGCCGCAATAACGAGGTCGTGATCCGGTGTGTCCCAGGTGAGTAGGCGCAGGCCGCGGCCGGGTGCGCAGGCGGCGCCGCAGCCGTAGCAGTCGGTGACGCGGCGCGAGACCATGGCCGCGTCGGTGACGGCCTTGGCCTCGGCCCAGGTCGGGGCGGGCGGGGGAGCAATGGTGAGTGCCGCTGGCGTGGATTCGGCGAGCAGTACGCCGTCGGCGTCGGTCAGCGCGTGCCCACCGGATCTGGTGGGGTGCAACGACATCGGGGCCTCGAGCGGCACCTTTGCGCGGAAGTCGACGCGCACCTCGGCGGCCTCGGAGCGTCCGGCGAGCAGACCCGCCACATATCCGCCGAAGGCAACATCGGGATACCCGTGCACGTGTTCGGGGACGGTGACTGCCTCGGTGCGGATCACGTGTCGCTCAGTCCTTCCTGTGCGGTCGATCTAGATCGACCATACCTCCGGGTCCGGACTCGGAGAAATACGCCCGCTCTCCGGGAAAGCTCTGAGGTAGCGGCGCGCAGGCCGACCGCATCCGATGCGGGGCGTGGGTCGGCTTCCTGCCAGTGTTGTCGGCTATTGCAGTGGCTGTCCGCCGAGTTGGGAGAGCAGCACACTCATGACACCCGCCTCCTGGCTCTGGCTCTGGAACATCGACCGCGCCGCTTCCTTGACCGGACCGGAGGGCAGTAGCTGATCCGCGGCGCGGGCCATGGCGATTCCGCCCTGATGGTGGCGGAACATCAGTTGCAGGAACAGGATTTCGGCCTCATGGCCGCGGGCGACCGCGAGCGCGTCGAGTTCGGCGGCGCTCGCCATGCCGGGCATGGTGTGCCCGCTCGACCGATCGGCCACTGCGGTCGAATGATGGTGCGACGCAGCCGCATCGGCGTGCATCCAGACCATCGGGTGTGGTGATAACGGTGGCGCGTCGGCCAACCGCAGCCACCCCAGCATTGTGCCGATCTCGATGCGCTGGGCGTCCGAGAGCTGCTGTGCCAGACGCAGTACTGTCGGCGCGACGCCACGATCCAAGCGCTGCACCATGATCAGCGCCTGCTGATGGTGTGCGGTCATATCCTGCGCGAACCCGATCTCGACCGCATTGAGAACCGGTGTGGCCGTGTGGTCTTCGGGTAGCACGACCGGCCGCAGCGCCGCACCGATCACCAGCAGGGCGAAGGCGAGGGCGGCGAACGCGGCGGCTCGGATCCACCGGGACACGGTCACGACCCGACGGTCGATCGCTGATCCGCGGGGGCGGTGTATACGTCGTTCTCGAGCTGCAGCACCATGAATCCGTTATCGGAACAGGCGACATACAGCTGGTTGCCGCGCCATTCCGGTGGCGAGAGGCACCAGTCGGTGGACAGATCACCGAAGGCGAGGTTGCCGGTGCGCGGACTGAGCGCGTCCGACGGATCGAATCGCCCCTCGAGCGCCGCGCGTGCCGCCGACGGTGCGCTCATGAACGGCACGCCGATGATCGAGACGAGGGCGTGCGACGAGTTCCACAGACTCAGGTTCTGCCCGGTGCGGGCGGGCGGGTTGAAATAGGCGATCTCGTGGATACTGTGCGGGTCGCGAATATCGAAGACCCTGATGCCGGAGGAGATCCAGCCGCAGGCGAGCGCGGTGGGATCGTCCGGGCGGTCGGCGGCGCAGTAATGCGATTCGTAGGCAAAGGCCGAACCGCCCATGGAGCTGGCGATATTGCTGTCGATATGGTCCAGCAGATTGATTTCCAGCTTGACCTTCTCGGCGACCTTGGGAGCGGTGTCATTGGAGATATCGATGAGTTTCACACCGCCCGAACCACCTTCGTCGATGGTGTAGAGGTACGGCTTGCCGTCATAGGTCACCGGGACGCTGTGCTGGGTGGCCCACCCGTCGGTCCAGAAGATGCGGCCGATATGGGTGACCTGTGGGTTGGGGTCGCGGCGCTGCACGGAACTGATGTCGAGCACGGTGAATCCGCCCACTACGGACAGATACATCCGGTTGCCGTCCGGACTGATGCCGAAACCGTGTGCCTCGATACCGGTCAGGCCCTGCCAGATGACGTGCGGATTCGCCGGATCGGTGAGATCGACAGCGCTGACGAAGCCGGGTGCGAGACCCGAGGCCCAGTAGGTGCGCCCATCGGGTGACCAGCCGCCCTCGTGCGTGGTGATCGGCAGCGGCATCAGCAGATTCGAGCCGGGCCCTGGATTCAGCAGCTTCGGATACGCGCAATCGGAGATATCGTAGACCGACAGGTAGCCGGCGCCTTCGGCGATCGGCACACCCGTACCGACCAGCAGTTTGCGCTCGGTATTGACCTTGAGGCTTTCCCACGTGCCGGCCAGCATCGCGGGCTCGGTCAGGGTGACCGTCGGCCGTGGATTCGCCGGATCGGAGACATCGAGTACCTGGACGCCGCGGCCCTCGCTGATCAGATCGCCGGGGAAGAACGAACCCATATAGGCGCAGTGGTCGAAGCTGGTGGAGGTGATGCCGGCCCCGCGCCCGGCGTAGTTGCCCACCATCGACATATTGCAGGTGTAGCCCTGAGTGCTGCGCCGACTGTCGCGGTCGGCGGCCGGAACATCGCCTTGCAGGCCGGTTTCCGGCATCGATCCCGGTCCGCAGTCCGCCCGCGGCACCGAGGTGCGGCCGATATCGAGGAATTCCTGAACCGCGGTGGCGATATCGGACTGTAGATCGGCCGATGCGCTGCTCGGCAGCATCATCGCAGCGACGACCGCCGTGGCGAACAGAGCCAATGGCCGGGTACGGCGCAGTGTCAGCTTCGGGTGCATCGATGCATCCCAACTTCCTCATGATGGGCACAGGCAGCGCCGACTCAGACGGAGGGTGACCTGACTGAATGGTAGTAACAGGCCGCAACTTGATGGAGTAATTTGGCGGAAATCGCAGGTAGTCGGCGTTTACGTGGTAAGGCTCAGTCGGCGGCGAGTCCGGCGGTCGCGTGCGTCAGCAGTGCTGTGCAGACCTCGAAGCGAGACTGTCTGAGTTTCGTGGATCGTTCCGCCAGTGCCGACTGCGCACGGACGTGACGTACGTGGGCGACATTCTGCACGAAGCGCAGCACACTGCGAGCGCGGTCAATGACGACCGCGGTCAAGGACGCCCTGCGCGACCTGAACATTCAGCTGTCGCTGCTCAATCGGAGATTCGGCGGGCGGGTCGAGCTCCGCGACGTCGACTGGACCTGCCTGGACCTCGTCAATCGGCACGGACCGCTGTCCCCGACGATGCTGGCCCGCCGCGCCGGGGTGCATCCGGCCACGCTCACCGGGATCCTGGATCGATTGCAGAGAGGCGGCTGGATCGTGCGCGAGCGCGATCCGGAGTCGGCGGACCGGCGCGCGGTCACGCTGCGCGGGGTGCGCGAGCGCAATTCCGAACTGTTCCACCTGTTCTCGGGCATGAACGGGCGCATGGACGAGCTGTGTGCGCACTACTCGGAGGCCGAACTCGAGGTCGTCGCCGACTTCCTGCGCCGAACCGGTACCGCCGGGCACGAATCCGCCGAGGAACTGATCGAACCCAAACTGATCGAACCCTGACCGTCTCGGCGCGTAGCGTCACCATCGGATATGCCTTGTGGATCAGGGGTTTCGCATTCTGGGTGCGGGCAGGGTTGGTGTCGGTTGCCGGTCTTGTTGATTTCCGGGGCGGCATAGCGTCGGTGGGTCTGATCGGAGCGGAGCAGTCTCGATGGGCTGGCTATGGCGCGTCGGGTGCGAGTGTGAGGAGGTCTTGGCACGTGGTGAGGAGTCGAGCACGCAGTACGCGGGCTTGCTGGGCGATATCCGACTGGTGGCGGACGTATTCGGCGCGTCCGGCCGGGGTTTCGATGCGGACCGGCTCGTAGCCGTATGCGGTGAGGTCGTACGGACTCGCGCGCATATCGAGTTCGCGTGCGGCGCAGGCGAACTCGAAGTAGTCCAAGAGCAAGTCGGAGGAGATGAGAGGGGTCAGTTTGAAACCCCATTTGTAGAGGTCCATATTCGCGTGCAGGCAGCCGGGTTGTTCGCGGGCGACCTGGTCGGCACGGGCGAGGGGCTCCGCATTGCGGCCGACGGCATCCGGGGTGAAGAAGCGGAAGGCGTCGAAGTGGGTGCAACGCAATGACATTGATTCGACAACCGCATCGGTGCCGGTACCGCCGAGGCGGAGCGGGACCTGTTGGTGGCGGACCTCGTCGGTCTTGTACACCATGGCCCATTCGTGCAGTCCGAAGCAGGACAGCTGGGCCGGGCGGGATGCCGTGGCGCGCAACAGATCCGCGATGAACGCGATGGTGTCGCGGCGTCGCGCCAGGTAGGCCGGGTCCGCGGTGTACGCGAGCGTCCACTCGCCCGTGGCCCCTTCTTCGACTCCGCGCGCCTCGGTTACCTCGATGCGGTGATATCCGCGGCCCCCGTCATACTCTCGCGCCCCGGCCAATACGACGCCGAATCCCGGGTGCCACCGCCGCAATTGCGCGGGCTTGTGCCCGTAGTAGGTGAACAGGAAATCGATCACCGGATGCGATGAACCCGCCGCGCGCCGTTCGAGATACGGCCCGACGAGTTCGTCCAGCCGAGCCCGGTGCGCGGCCGCCCTCGCCCGCCACTCGGACTCGGCCAGCACGATCATTCGATCACCCGGTGCGTCCCGTCACGCACGGTGCCGACGAACTCTTCCACCAGATCCTCCAGCGCCACAATGCCGACCGTATTGCCGCGACCGTCGACGACCCGGCCCAGATGCGAGTTGGTACGGCGCATCCGAGCCAGCGCCTCGTACAGTGCGGTGCCGGAGCCAACGGTCGGCAACGGGCGGATGTCGGTGCGCGGGATGGGCGTATTCGGCCCGGCGCTCTCATCGGCGACCTTGTCGAGCACATCCTTGACATGCAGATATCCGACGAGCGACCCGTCGCTCGCGCGCACCGGGTACCGGGAGAAACCGGTCTCCGCGACGGCGGTCTCGATATCGCCGAGTTCGGTGCCGTTGCCGCGCAGTGGCACCGAGCGGGTCGTCGCCAGCGGCACCATCACATCGCCGACGACGCGATCGGAGGTGCCGAGCGCCTGGGTGAGGCGTCGGTGCTCCTCCTCGTCCAGCAGTCCCTCCGAACGGGATTCACCGATCATCTCGGCGAGCTCCACACTGGAAACCGTGGCCTCCAGTTCGTCCTTGGGTTCGACCCGCAGCATGCGCAGCGATAGGTTCGCGGCCAGGTTGTAGAGCGCGATCACCGGACGCGCCAACCGCAACCACTGCAGATGCACCGGAACCAGCAGCAGCGCACTGCGTTCCGGTCCGGCCAGCGCGATGTTCTTCGGAATCATCTCGCCGAACAAGATGTGCAGGATCACCACGATCGCCAGGGCGACGGCGAATGCGATCGGATGTAATAGCTGTTCGGGCAGGCCGACCAGATCGAACGGCCCCTCCAGCAGATGCGCGACCGCGGGTTCGCCGATCCGGCCGAGCAGGATCGAGCAGATGGTGATGCCGAGTTGCGCGGCGGCCAGCATCATGGACAGGTTCTCACCCGCCCGGATCACCGTGTCGGCCTGGCGCTTTCCCTGTGCGGCCAGCGCCTCGAGACGGTCGCGGCGGGCCGAGATCAGCGCGAATTCGGCGGCGACGAAGAAGGCGTTGCACGCCAGCAGCACCACCGTGAGCAGGACACCGAGGAGATCACCCATGGCTGTTCTCCTTCGCATTGTGCACGGCGGCATTCTGCACGGCGGCGTCGTGTGCGGTGGCATCGTGCACGGCGGCATTGTGTGCGGTGAGCGCTGCGGCGGCGACCGGGACCAGCCGGATCCGGTCGATGCGCCGACCGTCCATCCGCTCGACCTTGGCGATCCAGCCGCCGTCCTCGTCGTCCGGATGGCGGTGCGAGGAACGCGGATTCGGCAGGATCACCTCATCGCCGGTGACCGGGATGCGGCCCAGCCGGGTCAGCACCAGACCGCCGAGTGTTTCGTATTCGCCCTCCGGCGCGTCGTATCCGGTGGCGCGGGAGACCTCGTCGATGCGGAGCAGACCCGAACAGTCCCAGCCGTCGGCGACGCGGCGGACATCGCGTTCTTCCTCGTCGTGCTCGTCGCGGACATCGCCGAGGATCTCCTCGATGAGGTCTTCCATGGTGACGATGCCCGCGGTGCCGCCGTATTCGTCGACCACCAGCGCGACCTGCATACCGTGTGCGCGCACCCGTTCGAGTACCTCGTCGCCGTCGAGGCTGGCGGGCACGATCGGCACCGGGCGTGCGAGCTGATACAGCGGGATGGTTTTGCGGACATTCGCCGGATGGGTGAAGGCCTGTTTGACGTGCACCACGCCGAGGGTGTTGTCCAGATCGCCGTCGATGACCGGGAAGCGGGAGTAGCCGGTGCGGCTGGCGGCGGTGAGGAGGTCGGCGATGGTGTCGGACTTGTCCAGGGATTCGATCTTGACCCGGGGTGTCATCAGTTCTTCTGCGCTGCGCTCGCCGAATTGCAGCGAGCGGTCCACCAGCTGCGCCGTGCGCTGGTCAAGGGCACCGCGGAGCGCGGAGGTGCGCACCAGCGAGCCGAGTTCCTGGGGGGAGCGCGCCGAGCGCAATTCCTCGGCAGGTTCCACACCGAGGCGGCGGACCACCCAGTTCGCCGTGCCGTTGAGGAAGTGGATCATCCACTTGAACACCACCGAGAAGGCGATCATCGGCCCCGCGGTCACCCGCGCGGTGCCGAGCGGCTTGGAGATCGCGATGTTCTTCGGGACGAGTTCGCCATAGATCATCGATAGCGAGGTGGCCAGCACCAGTGCCAAGGTGAGCGAGATGCCCTGCGCCGCACCCGCGCCCAGGCCGAGTCCGGTGAACAGCGGCGATAGCAGCCGGGCCAGCACCGGTTCGGCGATATAGCCGGTGATCAGGGTGGTGATGGTGATACCGAGCTGGGCTCCGGAAAGTTGGAACGACAGGGTGGTGTGGGCCTGCCGGACCATGCGCGAGCGGGCGTCGCCGACGGTGCGCACATGCGATTCGACGGTGCTGCGTTCCAGCGCGGTGAGAGAGAATTCGGCGGCGACGAACAGTGCCGTGCCAACGGTGAGGGCGATGAACCCGACCAGGCTGAGCACGGTGAGCACGACGGACATCGTCAGCACCACCTGCGAGACACACGACGATGAGCTGAATCGGATCGGGCTGCTGTGAGAAGGAGAGCGCCGGGTTTGTCACCCGGCTCGGTAGAGGAGCCCTCCTGTGCGGCGCCCTCGGACGCGGGTGACAACTTGTTCCTCTCGGCAAATGGGGTTTGTCATGCCGGAAACCGGCAACCCCCATGCTACCGGCCCACGCGCGTGCCCGCGTGGGCCGGTGGCTGTGTTGATTTTGCAGCGCCTGCGGCGCTGCGTGTTCGCGGCCCCGGTGCGGACTTACCAGCCGCTGGGCAGGGGGCGGCCTTCGGCGAATCCGGCTGCCGACTGCACGCCGAGCACCGCCCTGTCGTGGAACTCGGGCAGGGTGCGCGCTCCGGCGTAGGTGCAGGCGCTGCGGACGCCGGAGCAGATGTGGTCGAGCAGATCCTCGACACCGGGGCGTTCCGGATCCAGGCGCATCCGCGAGCTGGAGATGCCCTCCTCGAACAGCGCCTTGCGGGCGCGGTCGAAACCGCTGTCGGTCGCGGTGCGGGCGGCGACGGCACGCTTGGAGGCCATGCCGAAACTCTCCTTGTACGCATTGCCGTCACGATCGACACGCAGGTCGCCGGGGGATTCGTAGGTGCCGGCGAACCAGGAGCCGATCATCACATTGGACGCGCCAGCGGCCAGGGCCAGCGCAACATCGCGCGGGTGCCGGACGCCACCGTCGGCCCAGATGTGCACGCCGAGTTCCTTTGCGGCGGCGGCGCATTCGGTCACCGCGGAGAACTGCGGACGACCGACACCGGTCATCATCCTGGTGGTGCACATCGCACCGGGGCCGACACCGACCTTGATGATGTCCGCGCCAGCCGCGGCCAGATCCCGGGTGCCCTGGGCGGAGACCACATTGCCCGCGACCAGCGGCACACCGAGGCCGAGATCGCGGATGGTGCTGAGGGTTTCGAGCATCTTGGCTTGGTGGCCGTGCGCGGTGTCGATGACGAGCAGGTCCGCACCCGAGTCGACCAGAGCCTTGGCCTTGGCGGCCACATCGCGATTGATGCCGACCGCGGCGGCCACCCGCAGCTTATTGTCGGCATCGACATTGGGCTGGTAGATGCCGGTGCGAATGGCGCCGGTGCGGGTCATCACGCCCGCGAGGCCGCCGTCGTCGGCAATGAGCACGGCGAGTTGCGCGTGTTCGGCCTCGAGCAGGTCGAAGATATCGCGCGGCGAGGTGCTGGCCGGTGCCTTGACGAAATCGGTGACCGCGACATCGCGCAGCCGGGCGAAGCGGTCGACATCGGCGCAGGAGGCCTCGGTGACCACGCCGACCGGCTTACCGCCGTCGACGACAACGACCGCGCCGTGGGCGCGCTTGTGCATCAGAGCGACGGCCTCGGATACCGAACGCTCCGGATCCAGGGTGACCGGGGTGTCGGCGGTGAGCGAACGGCTCTTCACGAAGGCGATGGTGTCGGCGGCCGCGGCGATCGGGAGATCCTGTGGCAGCACGACGATGCCGCCGCGGCGGGCGACCGTTTCGGCCATCCGGCGACCGGCGACCGCGGTCATATTCGCGACGACAATGGGAATGGTGGTGCCGGACCCGTCTGCGGTCGATAGATCCACGTCGAACCGTGACGCGACATCCGTCCGATTCGGGACGAGGAACAGGTCGTCGTAGGTCAGGTCGTACGGCGGCTGATGACCAGGGAGAAACTGCACTTAACCGATTCTAACCGGTGCGCCGTTATCGCGTGCAATCGCCCAGCATTCGGTCCGCGCCATGCGCGAGTCGGTGGTCGCGTCGCCGGAATCAAGATCAGATAGGACTGGTGGCTGGGCTTTTCGGTAGAAGTCGCCATAGCTTCGACCCGATCTCGGTTTCGAGGTCAGGCCTCGGCTTCGACGCGGGAGAGTTGGATTGTGGTCGCGCACATGGTGATTACCGCGATGGCGATGACAAGTAGGCCCACATCGTCGGTGCGGAGGCGTTCGTCGAGGACGGTGATGCCGATGAAGGCGGCGGCCAGGGGCTCGGCGATGGTGACGGCCGGGAGGGAGGCGACGAGGGGGCCCGCTTGGTAGGCGCGTTGCTGGAGATAGAGGCCGATCACGCCAGATGCGATCAGTGCCCAGGTCTGCCAACTGCTGAGCACATGGCCGAGGCCATCGTCGAACAATCCCGTCACGTAGGAGGTGAGTGCGGCGGCGAGGCCGAAGAGGGCACCGCCGACGACGCCGAAAAGTAGGGCGCGACGGGTCGGGTCGGCGGACTTGACACCAACGATGAGCGCAACCGCGAGCGCGGCCAGTAGCGCGGTCAGCGGCGCAATCCAATCACGCAGGGGCGCAGTGGTATTGCCCTTGGTGGGATCGCCGACTATCAAGAAAACGGCCAGCGCCACCGCGAGGGCGATGGCGGTCGCCCAGGTGCGCGGGGCGATTCGGCGGTTGTTGAGCCGGGCGGAGAGGGGAAGGGCAAAGATCAGCATGCTGACCAGCATCGGTTGCACGAGCAGGACCGCGCCCAAGGCCAGCGCCGCGACCTGCATCGCGTAACCGCCCGCGTCCCCGACGATTCCGGCCCACCAGCGCGGACTGCGCACCAGCGAACCCATCAGTGACCGGCCTTCCGGGACCGCTGCGGCGGCATGCTGCTGCGCCACCGCGGCCAGCGCGAAGAGCAGCGCCGCGATCAAGGCGCAGGCAACCGCGCCCACCTCGTGATTCGACACCCGATCAGTTTGCCCCGCGATTGCGGCTCCCCGGCACCCCCTGCGGCCGTCCGGCGCGTCGACGTGTACGCCCGGGTGTGTCGCCGCTGGTCGCGGCGGTGCGGTCCGCTCCGGCTGCGGCGGCACCGCGACCGGAACTCGCCCCGCCACCATGGTTGGTCGATATGCCGCGCGCTGCCGAGCCCGATCCGGAGGCACGTGCGGTGCCCGTCTTCGCTGCCCCGACGGCACGACCTGGCGCGGCAGATGCCGAGTTCGCGGCCCGTCCCGGGGCCGTCTTCGCCGACCCCGCGCCACGGCCCGGCGCAGCCGTCGCCGTACCACCACTGCGCCCCGAGGTCGGTGCGGCCGCCGACCCACCCGCAGCCCGACCCGAAGATCCGGCACCGTGCCTACTCGACTTCGCGGTGGAGCTCGGCGAATGGCCCGAAGACTTTTTCGCACCATCCGAACCAGCACCACGACCGTCGGCACCGCCGGAACCAGCATTGCGACCGAGGTTCCCCGCGCCACGACCGGTACCGCCGGACGCCGCACGGCGACTGCCACCACCGGCGCCCGCAGCGCGTCCAGTGCCATCCGTTCCCGCATCACGACCGGCATTGCCGGAACCTGCACTGCGACCGGCGCCACCGGAACCTGCGCCGCGACCGGTGCGACCCGATCTCGTACCACGACCAGCACCACCCGACCCCGCCGCGCGACCCGCACCGCCCGACCTGCGGTTCGACCCACCGCGCCGATCAGCGCCGACCTTCAGCTCACCTTCCTCGCCCACCGTCACCGCCGAGTTCGCCGCGACGATCGGCACGCCCGACGGTTGCTTCGCGCCGGTGATCTGGATCAGGCGGCGATCACCCGGACGAACCTGTACTCCGTCGACGTCGACGCCCGCCTTGCGGGTCATCTTCTCGACCTCGGTGCGTTCCTCCTCGGTGACCAGTGTGACGACGACGCCGTCCTCCCCCGCGCGGGCGGTGCGGCCGGCGCGGTGCAGGTACGCCTTCGATTCGGCGGGCGGATCGACATGTACGACAAGGGAAATACCGTCGACGTGGATGCCGCGCGCGGCCACATCGGTGGTCACCAGTACCGGTGTCGTGCCGTCCGCGAATGCGGCGAGGGTTCGCACGCGATTGTTCTGCGCCTTGCCGCCGTGCAGTGCGCCCGCCGCGATTCCGGCCGCGCGCAGCTGCTTCGCCAGCCGATCCGCACCGTGCTTGGTGCGCACGAACATGATGGTCAGCCCGTCGCGCGCGGCGATCTGCGCGGTGATCTCGCGCTTATCGGCCTTGCGCAGGAACAGCAGGTGGTGCGACATGGTGGCGACCGAGGCCGACGGCGGTGCGGTCGAATGCGTGACGGGGGCGCGCAGGTAGCGCTTGACCAGCTTGTCGACCTCACCGTCGAGGGTGGCCGAGAACAGCAGTCGCTGACCGTCTTTCGGTGTCCGGTCGAGCAGCTTGGTGACCTGGGGCAAAAAGCCCATATCGGCCATATGGTCGGCCTCGTCGAGTGCGGTGATCCGCACCTCGGACAGATCGGCCGAGCGCTGGTTGATCAGATCTTCCAGACGCCCCGGCGTGGCGATGAGCAGATCGACACCGCGCGCGAGCCGATCGGCCTGGCGCTTGATCGGCGCGCCGCCGACTACCGAGGCGACCCGCAACCCCAGCGATAACGCGGCATTGTCCAGCGCCTTCTCGATCTGGGCCGCCAGTTCTCTGGTCGGCACCAGCACCAGACCACGCGGCTTACCCGGCTTGGCCTGGGCGCCGGTGAGCAGCGCGAGCATCGGCAGCCCGAAGGCCAGGGTCTTGCCGGATCCGGTCGGTCCGCGCCCGAGCACATCCTTGCCCGCCAGTGCATCGGTCGCGGTCGCGGCCTGGATCGGGAACGGGGTCTCGATGCCGTCGCGGCGCAATGCCTGGACGAGCACGGCGGGCAGGCCCAGATCCGCGAAGGTGGTGGCAGGGGTCGAGGAGGTCAAAGGGGGTGTGTGCCTTTCATGTCTCGGCGCGGGCGGATCCGGGCACGCGGGGGTGCCGCCGAGATGGTTGGGCCCGGTCATCGCCGGATGCGGTAGGACCGGGTGTATCAGGTGGAACCGGATGAATCAGTTACGGAGCAGTCGATCCAGTTCGACCAGCCAGGGTACCGCGACGGCCATGGTCGGGACCACCAGGATGGCCGCTGACCCCAGATAGGCCGCCGCAGCGACCCGAATATCGCCGATCCGCCCACCGAGTCGCTGGATGCGGATCAAGGTGGTCGGACCGCCGGCGGCGAGCGCGCCCTGCGGTGCGGTGGACTTCGCGCACGCGACCAGGGCGCGGGCCAGCGGTTTCGCGCCGGTGACTTTCACGGCGGAGTCGTCGGCGAGCAGTTCGATCAGCAGTTTGACCGAGCCGAGCGCGGCCTTGCTGCGCACCACCCTGGGGAAGGCCTCGTGCACCGCGGTAAAGGCCTCGAGCACCAGGTCGTGGCGGGCTCGCAGATGGGAGCGCTCATGGCTGACGATGGCCGTGACCTCGGCGTCCTGCAGGCTGGTCAGGGTGCCCTCGCTCAACACGACCCGTTGGCGCAGGCCGGGCAGGCAGTAGGCGATCGGCTCGGTCGAGCCGAGCACCCGGATATCGGCGGCGCGGCGCTGCGGTCCGCTCTGGTCGAGCAGATCGACGAGCATGCGATGGCGCGCCCGGCGTCTGCGGGTGTGCACGCCGACGCGCACGATCGCGTACATCAGTCGCGCGCCGACCAGCAGCGTCAATGCGAAGACGAATACGTAGGCCAGCCACAGCGGCAGGCCGAGTGCGTCGATCTCGCGCGCCGGGGAGGTGGTCGGGCGACCGTCCGGTCCGGGCACGAGTAGTTGGGCGGCGATGGCCAGCCCCGAGCCGAATGCGCTGAGCACAGCGGCGAGCGCGATGGCCTGCCACAACACGAGCGCGGCGCGCGGTGTCCGGTACGGCCAGGTCGCGCGGCTCAACAGCGCTGGGGCGGGCCCCGCGAGAAGCAAAGCGAGACCGGCAAAGACCGGCGCGGTTGCGTTCATCGACTCAGCTCACTGCGTTGTGGGGCCAGGGCACTCACCTCATTGTGAGGCCAGGATCCCAAGACTACTGCTTCGGCGGCGCAGTATCTTCGGATGCTTCGAGCTTAGCGAGTGCTTCGCGCAACGCGTCCGTGTCGTCCCTACCGACCTGTTCAACGAAGTGCACGAGCGCCGCCGCGCGGCTGCCCGCCGCATCGGCCTGTTGCAGTGCGTCGACCATCAAGCTGGCCACCAGTTCGTCGCGGGTGTGCACCGGTGCGTAGCGGTGGGCGCGGTCGTCGCGTCGCTGCACCACAAGGTTCTTCTTCGCCAGCCGTTGCAGCACCGTCATCACCGTGGTGTACGCGAGCTCACGGCGGGCGGCCAAAGCCTCGTGTACCTGCCGTACGGTCTGCGGTTCGTCAGTGGACCACAGCTGGTCCATGACCGCTCTCTCGAGTTCACCAAGTCCTGCCATTCCACAAGTTTACGGACTCAACGACACAATTGCGTACTACAGGTCGTCGTAACTGCCTGATAGCTGGTGTGGTATTTGTCATAGGTTGTGCGGCAGCCCTAGCACTGGGACCGGTCCCGCACCGCGTCCGATTCGTAGGCCGCCCGGACGTGTCGCGTTCCGATGGGCACGATCATCGGTCGGCCGGACACCGGATCCTCCAAGACGGACGCGTCGAGATCGAAGACCTCGCGCAGCAGCGCGACGTTGATGATGTCGGCGGGTGCGCCCTGGGCGACGATGCGTCCGTCGCGCATGACGATGAGCCGGTCGCTGTAGCGGATGGCCAGGTTGAGATCGTGCAGCACCATCACCACGGTGCGGCCGTGCTCGTCGTGCAGGCGGTCGATGAGGTCGAGGACCTCGACCGAATGTGCGAGGTCGAGGTAGGTGGTCGGCTCGTCGAGCAGCAGGATATCGGTGCCCTGGGCCAGTGCCATCGAGATCCAGGCGCGCTGGCGCTGCCCGCCGGACAATTCGTCGAGGGCGCGATCGGCCAGTTCGGCAATGCCCGTCGCGGCGAGCGCGGCCATGACCTCGTCCTCGTCGGTGGCCGACCACTGCCGGATCCAGGACTGGTGTGGATGACGTCCGCGCGCAACGAGATCCGCGACGGTCAGCCCCTCGGGCGCGACCGGCGACTGCGGCAGCATGCCGACGATGCAGGCGACATCCTTGGTCTTCATCGACGAGATCGCCTTGCCGTCCAACAGGATTCGGCCCTGTCGCGGACGCAGCAGGCGACCCAGCGCGCGCAACATGGTCGACTTGCCGCAGCCATTGGGGCCGATGACGGTGGTGACCACACCGGGGGCGATATCGATGCTGAGTCCGTCGACGATGACGCGGTCGCCGTAGCCGAGGGTGACTTCCTGTGCGGAGAGCCGGGTGTCGGTGGTCATGACAGGGTCGCCTTCCGATTCATACGCACGAGCAGGTAGAGCAGGAACGGTCCGCCGAAGGCGGCGGTCACGACACCAACCGGCAGGTCGACCGGAAATAGCGTGCGCGCGGCCACATCCGCGCCGACCACCAGGATGGCACCGATGAATGCCGAGCCGATGAGCGGTTCGCCGGGAGTTCGCAGCAGTCGGCGCGCGATCTGCGGTGCGGCGAGCGCCACAAATCCGACCGGACCGACCGCGGCGGTGGCGACCGATGCGGCCACCACGCCCGCGCCGATCAGCAGCGCCTGCTGGGTTTGGATCCGCACCCCGAGCACCCGGGTGGTATCGGAGCCGAGACGCAGTGCGGCAAGGGTTCTCGCCGAACCCACGGCCACCAGCGTGACCACGGCAAGTGCGAGCGCGGCCGGAATCAGTGTGGTCCGATCCGCACTGTTGAGTGAGCCGTTGAGCCACAGTTGCGCACGCGCGGCGTCCTGCAGGCTGGCGCGGGTGAGCAGAAAGCTGATGCCGGACAACAGGAATGCGTTCACCCCGATGCCGATCAACACCAGTCGCATCGGAGTGACGCCGCGGTCGCCGGTCACGCCACGGCCCCATGCGAGTAGGTAGATGGCGGTTGCGGTCAGCAGCCCGCCGGCAAGCGCGGCCAGTGGAGCACCGACGCTCGCGGCGAATCCCGCTGTCATGCCGCCGGTTCCGACGAGGACGGCGACGGCGCCGAGGCTGGAGCCGGTGGTGATGCCGAGGACATCCGGCGCGGCCAGCGGATTGTGCAGGATGGACTGGGTGATCGCACCCGCGATGCCCAGCGCCGCACCGACGACCAGCGCGGTGAGCGCGCGCGGCAAGCGGGATTCCAACACGATGAACCGCTGGGATCGGGTGCCGCCGCCGGTGAGCACATCCAGGACGCGGCCGAGCGGAATGTGGGTGTCGCCGAAGGCGATATCGAGGCAGAAGAGTGCGAGCACGGTTGCGGCCAACGCAACAACGACGAGCGCCATGGTGGGACGCAGCACCACTGAAATCGGGCCGAGGCGCAGCGCGGAGCGGACGCGATGCAGGGGTGCGGCGGCCGCACCTGACTGTGGGGTCCGGTCTGAGGCCGTTGCGCTCTGCGGGACTTCCGCGTGATCCGGGGACGCCTTGTCCATCGTTCGCTCGCTCATAACTGCCCCTCGGCGACCCGCAGCTCGGCCGACGGGCACTGTGACATGTGGCACGCGCTCACAGGCTCACCACCTTCTTGCGACGCACGAGCAGGACGAAGAACGGCGCACCGAGGGCCGCGATCATCACACCGACCGGTAACTCACCGGGCCGCGCCACAATTCGCCCGGCCACATCGGCGACGAGCAGTAGCAACGCGCCGAGCAGCCCGGAATACGGGATCAGCCAGCGGTAGTCAGGACCGGTGAAAACCCGTGCGATATGCGGCACGACCAACCCGATGAATGCGATCGGGCCGACCGCCGCCGTCGCCGCACCGCTCAGCAAGACGATCGCAACCAATCCGAGTGCCCGACTGCGCCCGATATTCACCCCGAGCCCGCGCGCGACCTCGTCACCGAGGCTGAGCAGATTCAACCCGGGCGAAGCGAGCACGGCGAGTACCACACCGATCGCCAAGAACGGCGCTACCTGCCAGAACACCTCGGCGTCGCGTCCGTTCACGGTGCCCACCACCCAGAATCGGTAGGTGTCCAGCGCCGCATTGTCCAGCAGCACAATGGCATTCGTCATAGCCTGCAGGAATGCGGTGACCGCCGCACCGGCCAGCACCAAGCTGAGCGGGCTCGCCTTACCACCGCCGATCGCCGACACCCCGAACACCACCAGCCCCGCGATCAGCGCTCCCGCGAAGGCGAACCAGATGTACTGTTCGGGTGCGCTCAGCGCGAACAGGTAAATGCTCAGCGCCGCAAGGAATGCCGCGCCCGCGTTCAAGCCGAGCAGTCCCGCGTCGGCGAGCGGATTGCGCGTATAGCCCTGGATCAGCGCACCGGCCATACCGAGTGCGAGGCCGGTGACCAGCGCAAGTGCGGTGCGCGGCAGGCGAAGTCCGCGCACGATCTCCTCCGCCGTGGATCCGGCCTGGCAGTGGAACGGTCCGCCCGGGCAGGTCAAGGCGTTATGTACGGCGTCGTAGACGGTGCCGGGTGACAGCGATCGGGTGCCGATCGCGATGCTGGCCACGGTGGCGAGCAGCAGGAGCGCGCTCAGCAGGACGAGCCCGAGCCGACGATGACGCGCTGGATTCGTTCGTCGCGCCCCGGGCGCGATGGTGCCTGATGCCGTCACGGCGACGAACTTCTCCTGACTCGATATGTGGTGTCCGGTTGCTAGGTCTGGTAAGCCTAACCTATCTTTCCAAGCCGATCCCATTACGGAGCCGACCCGAGGAGGTTCGATGCCCGAGCCAGTGGCGACCCGCATGCCTGGCCAGCCCCATGTGGCGTTCGGGAGAGCGTGTGCCCGGCTGCGCTCGCTGCAACCCGAACATCCGCGGGTCTACGCGGTGGCGGCCATGTCCGAGCAGGGCAGACGGCGCTGGTGGCGGCTCGCTGACGGATTGCGCGAGGGCCGGATCGAGCTGATGTACCGGCGCAACGCCGCGGAGATGATCAGCGCCGATACCGCCGCCGAAGTTGTTGCGACCGCGCTGATCCACGCGGTGATCGGGCGGGTGGTCGCCCTGCTGGTGGCCGAGGGGCGCGTGTGGGATCCGGGTATCGAGAACCTATGGATCCACGCCGACAATGACGGCGGCATCGACTGGGCCGGCTTGAACGACACCACGATTCGCGTACTCGACGGCGATCGACCGGCGGGGGAGCCGGGTGTGGTGACGTTGCCGTGCGAGCAGGCGATGTACGTCTGGCTGGCGCATCGGTGCGAGCCGTCGCTGCGATTGATCCAGCGGACCTTGACGGCCTGCGCAGGGCTCGGTGAGCGCCGGTTCTGGTCGCTCGTCGGCGAATCCATTGTCGGCGCGGCCACCTATGTGCCGGATCTGGCGCGGACGGATTCCATGGTCGGTGCGCGGCGTGGTGAGGGATTGCTGCTCGCGCTGGAAGAGCGCGGTCTGCCGGTGCGACGGGTGGTGGGGTGCCCGGTTCGGTAGACGCCGCTAGGCCCAGGTGAGCAGGGTCGATCCGGGCAGCCGGCCGGTGGGGATGGCCGATGGACTCCGGTGTCGGTGTGGATCTCGGCGGCCGATGGCAATTGCGTGCTGCGGGAGCCAGCCGGGTTGGATATCGAGCAGGGCGCTCACCCGGGTGACGTTGTCGCTGGGGTGAAATGTGGTGACGCAGGTGCCGAGGCCGTGGTCGTGGGCCGCCAGGCACAGTGACTGGCAGATGCGGCCCAGATCGAACTCGGTATCGGTGAATCCGTTGTCCGCGGAGAGCAATACGAGGATCACTGGCGCCTCGGCGAGATGGCCCGCATAGTGGCCGAACTTGCTCAACTCGACACGCAGCGCGTCGGTGGTCACCGCGATGAACCGCCATGGTTGGCGGTTGCGTGCCGAACCGGTCCACCGGGCCGTGTCGATGATGTCCTCGATGGTCGAGCGCGGGATGGGTTCTGGCAGAAAGTGTCTGGTAGAGCGCAGGACCTTGATCGAATGCATCGCCGCAAGTCTAGTGCGGCACAGCAAGAGGTTGCCCAGTTAGGTAAGCCTGACCTATACTGTCCTCGGCGTTGGGATCGGCCGAGTGTTCCGGAGGGCTGCCGTGAACCCCTGATCCATTGCCGCGGCGGGCTCCACGGGTGTGTGGAGCCCGCCGCTCTGTACCGGGCGAACGAAAGTGCCATCGGGGAGCATCGTGCGAGGCCCGAGAGGCGCTGTGCCAAGGTGAACGCATGACACAGCAGGAAGTTGCCCAGATCCAGTCGCTGGCCGAGGTCACGCCCGAGCTGCTGACCGAGCTCAGCAAGAACACCTTCACCGATCTGATCGGCCTCGAATTCACCGAGGTCACGCCGGACCGGGTGCGTGGTGAGCTGAGCGCGGGGCCGCAGCTGCAGCAGCTGGCCGGCATCGTCAACGGCGGCGTGTACTGCACCGTCATCGAATCGCTGGCCAGCATCGGCGGCGGGGTCTGGTACACCGCACAGGGCAATAAAGGCACCGTGGTCGGCGTGAACAACAACACCGACTTCCTGCGCTCGGTGCGCGAGGGCAAGGTCTTCGGTGAGGCGACGCCGCTGCACCGCGGCCGGTTGCAGCAGCTGTGGCAGGTCGTGCTCACCGACGGCGAGGGCCGCACGGTGGCCCGCGGCCAGGTGCGGCTGCAGAATCTGCCCGCCAGGGATTGACCGGCACCCTCGACACGGGCGTGCCAGAATTACCGTCACCCTGATCCACGACCGCCGAGGAGCCCGAATGCGACTGTCGCCGCATGAGCAGGAACGGCTGCTACTGAGCTATGCGGCCGAACTGGCCCGGCGCAGGCAGGCACGCGGACTCGAGCTGAACCATCCCGAGGCGGTCGCCCTGATCACCGACCACGTGCTCGAGGGCGCCCGCGACGGGCGCACCGTCGCGGAGCTGATGTCTTCGGGGCGAACGGTTCTCACGCGTGCCGATGTGATGGAGGGCGTGCCGGAGATGATCCACGATGTGCAGGTCGAGGCCACCTTCCCGGATGGCACCAAGCTGGTCACCGTCCATCATCCGATCGGTTAGGGGCCGGTGATGGCTGATTCTCCGCTCGTCCCGGGGGAGTACTTCTGTGCGGATGGCGCTATCGAGTTGAACGCGGGCGCGGATCGGATCGAACTCGATGTCGTCAACACCGGCGATCGGCCGGTCCAGGTCGGCAGTCACGTGCATTTCCCGCAGGCCAATGCCGCGTTGCGCTTCGACCGGGCGGCCGCGCACGGGCGTCGGCTCGATATCCCCGCCGGAACCGCGGTGCGCTTCGAACCCGGCCTCGGACAACGAGTTTCGCTGGTCCTGTTCGGTGGCGCCCGCGAGGTCCACGGCATCAGCCTGACGCCTCCCGGACGTCTCGATGACTAGCGCGAGACCGCCTGCCCGAATTCGTATGCCGCGCGGGCTTTCACGGACGATTCGGTGTGGGGCGCATCATTCCGTGCGCCGGGAGGTAGGACGCGATGAGTGAGCTGAGCCGCGCGCGGTATGCCGAGCTCTTCGGACCAACTACCGGCGACCGAATTCGCTTGGCGGATACCGATCTGCTCATCGAGATAACCGAAGACCGCAGCGGCGGGCCGGGTCTCGCGGGTGATGAGGCCGTCTTCGGCGGCGGCAAGGTGCTGCGCGAATCCATGGGCCAAGCCCGCGCGACCCGCGCCGAGGGCACCCCGGACACCGTGATCACCGGCGTGGTCGTCATCGACCATTGGGGAATCATCAAGGCCGATGTCGGCATTCGCGACGGCCGCATCTGCGCGCTCGGCAAGGCGGGCAATCCGGACACCATGAACGGGGTGCATCCGGATCTGGTGGTCGGCCCGAATACCGAGATCATCGCGGGCAATGGCCGCATCCTGACCGCGGGCGCGATCGACTGTCACGTGCACTTCATCTGTCCGCAGCTGATGGACGAGGCGCTCGGCGGCGGCATCACCACACTGATCGGCGGCGGCACCGGTCCCGCCGAGGGCAGTAAGGCGACCACGGTGACGCCCGGATCCTGGCATCTGGCACGGATGTTGGCGGCCACCGACGGCTGGCCGATGAATATCGTGCTGCTCGGCAAGGGCAATACGGTCAGTGCCGAATCCATGTGGGAGCAATTGCGCGGCGGCGCAGCGGGTTTCAAGCTGCACGAAGACTGGGGCTCCACGCCGGCCGCGATCGACGCGTGCCTCACCGTCGCCGATGCGGCCGGCGTGCAGGTGGCGCTGCACTCGGACACGCTGAACGAGGCCGGATTCGTCGAGGACACCCTCGCCGCCATCGCGGGCCGCGGCATCCACGCATATCACACCGAGGGGGCGGGTGGCGGGCACGCGCCCGACATCATCACCGTCGCCGCACATCTCAATGTGCTGCCCAGCTCGACCAACCCGACCCGTCCACACACCGTCAATACCTTGGACGAGCACCTGGACATGCTCATGGTGTGCCACCACCTCAGCGCGTCCATCCCGGAGGACCTCGCCTTCGCGGAGAGCCGGATCCGGCCCTCGACGATCGCGGCCGAGGATCTGCTGCACGATCTCGGCGCGATCTCGATGATCGGCAGCGACTCACAGGCCATGGGCCGCATCGGCGAGGTCGTCATGCGCACCTGGCAGACCGCACACGTCATGAAGCGCCGCCGGGGCTCACTGCCCGGTGACGGTGCAGCCGACAATGCCAGGGTGCGGCGCTACATCGCGAAGTACACGATCTGCCCGGCCATCGCGCATGGCCTCGACGATGAAATAGGTTCGGTGGAAGTGGGCAAGCTCGCCGATCTGGTCCTCTGGGACCCGGCGTTCTTCGGTGTCCGCCCGCACGCCGTTCTCAAGGGCGGTGCGATCGCCTGGGCCGCCATGGGCGACGCCAACGCCTCCATCCCGACCCCACAGCCGGTATTGCCGCGCCCAATGTTCGGTGCCGCCCCACTGGTCGCCGCGGATACGTCCGTGCATTTCGTTTCCGAACAGGCCATCGAGGACGGTCTCGCCGAACGCCTCGGCCTGCGCCGAAAACTGGCTCCCGTCAAGAACGTTCGTCGCGTCACCAAGACGGATATGACCAACAACGACGCGATGCCGCGGATCGAGGTCGACCCGGACACCTTCACCGTCCGCATCGACGGCGAGGTGTGGACCGAACAGCCCGCAGCCGAGTTACCCATGGCCCAGCGGTACTTCCTGTTCTGAGGACGTCGCATGACGGCCGCATGTGGCCGCCCGCGGCATGGACCCCTTCCGTGATCGCCCCCCAGATCATGTCCTGCATGCGCCGTGCCCAAGCCGAACTCCGCCACCAGTGGCTGGAGTAACGCCTCGCCATGGCAGGGCCGCTATCGCAGACCTTGTGAGTGCCGCGCATAGGCTGTGCAGCCTGTGCGCGGTCGCCGATGGATGTGCGCGAACCCGCCAGGATTGGCCGGATTGCGTGGTTGCTGGTGGCATTGCGGCGGGGATCGGTGTGGGCGGTGGCAGACTGCGGGTATGACGACCTTTGGATGGGCCGATGTGGACAGCTACCTGGTGGACACTCTGGTGGGAGAGGGGGATTCGACTGGGGCGGCATTGGCTGCGAACTCGGCGGCGGGGTTGCCCGCGATCGATGTATCTCCCGCGCAGGGGAAGTTCTTGCATCTGATCGCGCGGTCGGTCCAGGCGCGTCGGGTGCTCGAGATCGGGACGCTCGGCGGGTACAGCACGATCTGGCTGGCCCGCGCGGTGGGCAAGGAGGGGCAGGTGGTCACCCTGGAGTTCGAGCCGCGGCATGCGGCGGTGGCGCGGGAGAATCTGGATCGGGCCGGAGTCGGCGAACGGGTCGATATCCGGGTCGGCGCGGCCCTGGACAGCCTGCCAGTGCTGGCCGATGAGGATCCGGACCCGTTCGACCTGGTGTTCATCGATGCCGACAAGGTCAACAATTCGAACTATGTGCTCTGGGCGCTGCGCCTGACTCGTCCCGGATCGGTGATCATCGTCGACAATGTGGTGCGCAATGGCGCTGTCGCCGATGAGCATTCCGACGATCCGACGGTGCAGGCGAGCCGCGATCTGATCGATCTGCTGGCTGCCGAGCCGAGCCTCGATGCGACGGTGTTGCAGACGGTGGGCAGCAAGGGCTGGGACGGCTTCGCGTATGCGGTGGTCAATGGCGAGTCGGTCGACTAGCAGCTCGTTGGATGCCAGGCAGCGCGCTGCTCCAGGTCGAGGACCAAGGCGGCGATATTCCAGGCGTCGTCCTCGCCGCGATGATGCCGTCCCTCCAATGGGAGTCCTGCGATGCGCAGCGCGCCCGCCATGCCTTCGCGTCTGCGCAGGCCATAAGCTTCCGCGAAGACCAGTTTGGCGTTGGTGTGCACATGGCTGAACGGGTGTTCGACGCCGGTCGCCCGGCATTGGCCGAGGAACTGTTTACGGTCGTAATCGCCCCAGCTCGCCCAGGGGCGAACGCCCGCTTCATGTTCGGTGGCCAGTAGGCGGCAGGCTTCGGCGAAGGTGATGCCGGAATCGACCTCGGCCTGGGTGAGTCCGGTGAGCTCCGTGCAGAACGGGCTCACGGCGGAGCGCTCGGGACGAACGAGGATGCGGTGCTTGGCGATTCGCTCGCGCGCCGAAAGATCGACGACGGTCAGCCCGATCTCGATGATCTCGCTGACCGCGCCGGGCGGCGTGCTACCTGCCCAACAGGTCGCTTCGACATCGACGACGTTGAGCAGCGTGGTGGTGCTGTTCATTTGGGCGAGGGTACGGAGGTCCGTCCGCCGGGCTCAATCGAATTTCCCACGGTGGGGCGTGATTTGATGGAACCGAGCAGCGGCGGGGTGCGTCATAGACTTCGAGCGACGTGTGATGGCTGAAAAGGGAGGCCTTGGTGGGACGACGGGCAACGATGACCGTGGCGGCGTTGGCGGGGGTGCTGTTGATGGCATCGGGCTGTGAGTCGACCAAAGGGGGGACGGCGACGCCGAGTACCGGCGCGGCTGATACTTCGGCCGCGACCGCGGCGCTGTGGAATCCGTGCACGCAAATCCCGGATCAGACGCTTCAGAAGGCCGGGGTTGTCCCGTCGACGAAGAAGTCTGGGGTAGCGGGCGTCGAGGAACCGGGTTGGAAGATCTGCGCGTGGAACAGTGCGCCATCGCTGTGGGATTACACCGTCACCGTGTATTCCACCATCCACAACGTTGATGACTACAAAATGAAGAAAGAGAACATCGACTTCGTCGGGATCAAGGTGCAGGGGCGCGATGGCTTCCGCTTCCATACGACCAACGACAAGGACGATGAGGACTGCGACCTGATTTTCCCGGCCGCGCAAGGTGCGCTGCAGATCTCCGTATTCAAAGCGTCGGCGAACAAGCCGGTCGTGGCGTGCGACCGAGCAATGGCGGCGGCCGATACGCTCGTTCCGCTTTTCCCGCGCTGAATCAGGGGGTAACCATGTCCATTCAGGAAGAAAAATCGCGCTGGCAGTTCCTCTCCGGGGAGGCGGAAGCTGGTCGGCTATATCTGGACCCGTCCGTCGCCCAAAGCTGCCGAGACGCATGTAACCGCCAGATCGATCTCTACACCACGCTGCGCGACAATCTCAAGATTATGAGTCGTGTGACAGGTCTCGGCCGTTTCGATTGCTCCGACGCATTAGCCGGGATGCTGGGGCAGAAGGCGATGGGCGGCGACGGCGATGTCGACGCCGCGCTCAAAGAGCACATCGAAGTAGTGACCCTCATCCGCGACACCATCCAGAAATCCGTGGAAAAGCTCGAGGCGCACGACGAGTCCTACGCCAAGCTCTTCGAAAACTGAATGAAACCGGGGGAACAGTCATGGTATTTCCGATCGTGCCCGCGGCGATCGCGCTGTATGAATGGAGCAAATCCGGTCCGCCCAGTTCGTCCTCTCGGGACGAGAGTGCCGATGCCACGCAGGCGCGGAATCGTATCGCTGAAATTCAGAACGCCGGACTCGGTCTGGAGTCACAGTCATCGAAGGTTCCCGAGTCCGCCTACGTCAACCCGGACCAGCTGAAAAGCGATCTGTACGAGCGGGTTTCGGCGATGTCGGTCTCCGACGTCAAGGGTCTCGAGCAGCGCTGGAATGCCCTGAAGAACGCACTGGATGACGGGTTGAAGAACTTCAAGCCGGAGATCCTGAAGGCGATGGACGGCAAGTGGAATGGTGCGGCGGCGAAGTCGGCGTCGGACGGCATCAAAGAGTACGTCGACAAGTCGGCTGGTCTGGTCGGGTCGGTGCAGCTGGTCGCCGAGAAGGTGAAGATCGTCCGCTCCGGGATCGAGCTCACCACGGCCAACGTGCACAAAGCGCCCGGCCACACCATCACGAGCAATATCGCGGACTGGATCCCCGGTCCGACCTGGAACATCAATCAGCACCGGGACGAGCAATACCTGTCGGCCGCCGAGAACACCATCAAGAACGTCTTCTATCCTGCCGTGCGCGAGGCCGACACGGGCGTCCCACTGGTGCCCAAGCCGTACAACCCGGTCTACAAATCCGACGACGACACGAAGAAGCCGGGCACCGATCCGAGCGGTAAACAGCCGAGTACCAAGACGACGAATACTCCAACCAACACCCCGACGAACAACCCCACCAGCGATCCGACAACCGACCCGACGTCGACCAACCCGACCACCACTGACACGTCGAGCACCAACCCGACCTCGACCACCCCGACCACGCCCACCACCACCACCGACACCCCAACGGTTCCGACCTCGACGACTCCCACCGGCACGAGCCCGAGTCTCAGCACGGGCAGCGGCGGTACCTCCACGGGCACTCCGACGAGCACCCCGTCACCGGGCAAAACCCTCAACCTTCCGCTGGTCGTCACCACCTCCGGCACCACCGCGACGTCCAATTCCAGTGGCAGTACGGGTCGTTCGGGCATGTCCGGCATGGGTATGCCGGGCAGCCGTGGCGGCGGCAAGGACGACGAAAAAGAGTCGAAGTCAAAGGAATACCTGGTAAATCAGCAGAACGGTGAGGAGCTCACCGGTCTCGACGAGGCCCATCGGGTGAAGACGGTCCCGCCGGTGATCGGCGCATGACCGGGCGGGACTGGACATTCTCATCGCTCGGCTTCAAGGTGCTGTGGCGGGCCATGGAACGTGACGTGCTGCCGTATCCGCTGCAGTACCGCTCCACCGAGCGGACCCTCGCCGAATACGACCAGGCGTGGAAGGACGAGTCGGGCGCGCTGCACCGGCAGCTCGATAACTGGTTGCAGGCCGCCCTCGGTGTGCTCGCACAGCCCGAGGCGCGCATTCAGGTCGCCGGATTCCTGGGCAAGGTCAAGCTCCGGGTGCATGTGGCGGTGCAGGACCAGTACGCGGTATGGCTGCAGCAGGAGCCCACCGATGATCCGGATCGTGGTGGGCGGGTGCGTATGTCGATGATCGATGCTCTCACTGTCTCGCGTCGGGTCGCCGACCTGCTGCCGCCAGCGCGGCGGGGCAGCGGACCCGGATTGGAGGTTTCGCGCCGCGATCTCGAGGACGGCGTGGATGACGACCGCCCGTACTACGTCGGTTCGCGCTCACCGCGTCAGGAGGCCGCGCAGTTCTTCGAGCGGCCACGTCCCAATGTCGTGCATGTGGCGGTCTATGCGGGGCCCGCCTGGGACAACCGGCCCGCACCCTCGCGTGGCTTCCATGTCATGGACTATCCGGACGGCCGCTATCTGGTCCGCAGCGGCGGCACCGTCAGCGCGGTCCCAGCGGACGCACTGGTCATCACGGACAATCTCGACCGTGCCGTGCGCGCGACGATCGCGGGCTTCCGTGAGGAGAACGATCCGGGCTATCGCTCCTACGCCTGAAGTACCACCTTGCCGACGGTGCCGCGCGTCTCCAGCGCGCGGTGCGCGCCGACCGCATCGGACAGCTCGAAACGTTGGACGACGGGTCGCAGTCGACCGGCCGCGGCCTCGGCCATGGCCGTGTGCTCGAGCGGGCGCAGATCGCCGCCGACCCGCTGGAGCAGGCGCGGCCCGACGACCAGTTCGGAAGTGATGCCGCGCGCCGCCAACTCCTCCTTGGACAGCGATAGCGGCGCACCATTGGCCGCGCCGTAGACGAGGTGCTGTCCGCCCTTGCCGATTAGATCGATTGCGGCACGGCTGATTTCGCCGCCGACACCGTCGAACAGCACCGTGGCGCGCCGGTCGCCGAGTCGCGCGAGCACCTGAGCGGGCCAGTCGGGGAGTAGATAGTCGATCGCGACATCCGCGCCATTGCGTTGCACCAGTTCGACTTTCGCGGGACCACCGGCCAGGCCGACCACGGTGGCGCCGACGTTCTTCGCATGCTGAACCAGCAGGGTCCCGATGCCACCTGCTGCCGCGGTTACCACCACCACACTGTCGGGACCGAGTTCGGTGAACAACACGATCCCCATGGTCGTTCGCCCGGTGCCGATGATCGCGACCGCCTCGGCCGCATCGAGATCGGCCGGAATCTCGTGCAGCCGAGCGGTTTCCGTCACGGCCAACTCGGCATAGCCACCGGGGACCGCCCCGAGATGTGCGACCACCCGCTTGCCCAGCCAGGACGCATCGACATCCGGTCCGATCCGGTCGACGATTCCGGCGACCTCACGGCCCGGAATGGTCGGCAGCTGCGGCAGCGGGTACGGGCCGGGCTCGCCTCTGCGCAACGCGGTATCGATGACGTGCACGCCCGCCGCCGCGACCCGGATGAGCACCTGCCCCGGCGCGGGCACTGGATCGGGCACCGTCTCGTAGCGCAGATTCTCGGCGGGTCCGAAGGCGTGAAGACGGATGGCGTGCACGGTGACTCCTGTTCGTCGGCGATCGAGTCAACCGTGCAACCTGAAGTGCCGTTCAGGTCAAGAGGTCCGAACGCAGCGGGCCTCGAATCCGTCGCAGAGCGCGGACAATCCGAGATACAGCAGATCCTCCGAGGTCAGATTGCTCACACCGCTACCGTTCAGATCGGCGAGCGCGGGCGGAATCGGCAACTGTGATTTTCCTTCCAGCAATGCCCGCAGTCCGTTGTCCCCTTCCGGATTCATGCCCTTGCGTGCGACCAGCGCGCCACTGACATGCGGGAGCGTGGCCCCGGAGATGTAGTTCCACACCGCGAAGGCCATGGTGGCCGCCTCGCGGGTCGAGACATTCAACTCGCGCAGTCCCTCGACCAGCCACGCGAAGCAGGCCAGGCCCTGTGGACCGAAGCTGTAGCGGGGCATGGCGAAGGTGAGCAGCACCCACGGATGCTGTTGGTAGAGCGCCCAATCGATCTCGGCGGCAATGCGGACCCGGTCGCGCCAGGTCCAGTTCTTCCCCTCCGGCGAAGGGTACGGGTTGCGGGCCGATATCTCGTCGGTCATCAGGGCGAGCAGTTCGTCCTTGTTCGCGACGTGCCGGTACAGCGACATGGCGCCGACGCCCATCCGCTCGGCGATATGTCGCATGGACAACCCGTCGAGACCTTCCTCGTCGGCGAGGGTGATCGCGGTGTCGACAATGGCGGCTCGGGTGAGCTTCGGCTCGGTCATCCCATGACTCGCTTCCAGTTTTGGGGCCGCATGCGTACACTGTACCCGGACTGATGCGTACACCGTACGCGACACGGAGAGGATTCGGAATGACTCAGGTGGAGGCCGCGCGGGTGGCGACGGCGCCGACGGGTTCGCGGCGCGCTCGGCTGGGCCTCGCGGTGCTGCTGCTGCCGGTGCTGCTGGTATCGATGGATATCTCGGTGCTTTTCCTGGCCATGCCCACGCTCACCCTGGATCTCGATCCGTCGGCCGCGCAGCAGCTGTGGATTCTCGATATCTACGGCTTCCTCATCGCGGGCCTGCTCATCACCATGGGCAATCTCGGGGATCGGATCGGGCGGCGCAATATTCTGCTGGTCGGTGCCTCGGTATTCGGCATCGCCTCGGTCATCGCGGCCTTCGCGCCGAGTGCGGCGGTGCTGATCATCGCCAGGGCGCTGATGGGTATGGGCGGTGCGACCCTGCTGCCGTCGAGTCTCGCGCTGATCTCCAGCCTGTTTCCGAATGCCCGCGAACGCGCCGCCGCGATCGGGGTGTGGACCGCGTTCTTCGCGGGCGGATCCGCGGTGGGGCCGATACTCGGCGGGATGCTGCTGCACCACTTCTGGTGGGGCTCGGTATTTCTCATCAATATTCCGGTGCTGCTGATCCTGCTCGTCTTCGGTCCGTTCGTACTGCCCGAACATCGCGCGGGTGTGGTCGGACCGCTCGATATTCCGAGTGTGCTGCTGTCGATCGGCGGTATCCTTCCGGCGGTGTACGCGGTCAAACAGATCGCGGCCGAGGGATTCGATATCGCATCGATCGCTATCGGACTCATCGGTGTCGTAGTGCTCGCCGTCTTCGTGCGACGGCAGCGACAGCTGGCCCAACCGCTGCTGGATCTGCGGTTGTTCCGGCGGGTGCAGTTCACGGTCGCTATCGGATCGAGCCTGGTCGGCATGATGTCGCTGGCGGCGATGAGCTATCTCACCAGCGTCTATCTGCAATCGGTGACCGGACGCGAGCCGCTGGCGGCCGCGCTGCTCGGGATTCCGATGGCGATCGCGGTATTCGTCTGCTCCATGGGTGGTGCGCGGATCGGGCACGGGCTCGGGGTACGCCCCACCTTCGTGCTGGCGCTGCTGGCCGCCGCGGTGGGCAATGTGATGCTGATCGGTGTCGGCGTGGACGGCGGAATTGCCTGGTACCTGGCCGGATCCACGATCGCGGGAATCGGTTACGGCCTGGCGTTCACCCTGGTGTCGGATGTGGCGGTCTCCTCGGTGCCGCCGGAACGGGCCGGTTCCGCGGTCGGGATCTCCGAGACCAGTTTCGAACTGGGCAATGCGCTCGGCCTCGCGCTACTGGGTTCGATTGCGGCGCTGGTCTTCCGATCGGGCGGTGACTATGCGGACACCCTCGGCGAAACCATCCAGCACGCGGGCGGGAATACCGCGCTGATCGATTCCGCGCGCGAATCCTTCGTCTCCGGAATGCATATCGCGACCTCGGTCGGCGCCGTACTGTTGGTGGCGATGGCAGCGGTCGCGGCATTCGCGCCCCGGCGCTGAACGGCGCGCCTAACCGGGATCGGGCTCGATTCGCGATATACGGGAGGTGTCTGGGCCGGGTGGCGCATACAGTCGATAGCGTGAACGACACTCCCGCATCGAGCAACGGCCGCCCGCTCGCCGAGCGGGTGGCGGCGTGGCTGCTGTATCCGACCTCACGGCCGCGTCAGAAATCCCTGCGTGCGGCGGTCGCGGGCCGGATCGTGCTGGTGACCGGCGCCTCGCACGGCATCGGCAAGGCCAGTGCGCGCAAACTGGCCGCGGCCGGTGGGGTCGTGCTGCTGGTGGCGCGCTCGGTCGACGACCTCGAGCAGGTGGCGGCCGACATCACCGCCGAGGGCGGCACCGCATACGCGTACCCGACGGATATGACCGATATGGATGCCGTCGAAAAGCTCGGCCGTGACCTATTGGCCGAACACGGTCACATCGATGTGCTGATCAATAACGCGGGCAAGTCGATTCGCCGCTCGATCGACGATTCGTACGACCGATTCCACGATTTCACCCGCACCATCGACGTGAACTACCTCGGCCCGGTCCGCTTACTGCTCACCGTGCTGCCGAGCATGCGCGAACGCAAACAGGGACATATCGTCAACATCTCCACCTGGGGCGTGCTCATGCCGCCCGCCCCGCGGTGGGCCGCCTACGGTGCGTCGAAATCCGCCTTCGATGTCTGGTTGCGCAGCACCGCGGCCGAAATCGCCGCCGATAAGGTCACCACCACCTCCATCTACATGCCGCTCGTCCACACCAGGATGAGCGCACCGACCGACTTCAGTCGCGTTCCTGGACTGACCGTCGATGAAGCCTCCGATCTGGTCTGTCACGCGGTAACCGCGAAACCGCGCGAGATCGCCCCCTGGTGGTCGCATCGCATCCAAGCCTGGTCGGATCTGACCCGCGAAGGGGCGCAGCGCTTCATGGAGCGTTCCTTCCGACGGTAGCCATGCCGGTCAGTCGGCTCGGTTGCGCGGCCGGGGGCGCGGGCCGATCTGATCGAGCAGGTCGTTGACCTCGTCCGGGAAGCCGTTGGTCACGGCCTTCGGTGTCTTATTCGGGAACCGGCGCGCGACGTGCTCCTGTGCGGCCGATCCCGGCAGGACGTAGACCGGTTCGGGCTTGTTCTGCAGTGGGCGCACGACATCGTCGAGGTGGCCCTTGCGGTCGTCGAGGTAGGCGCCGATCACATCCTCACCCGCCGGACAGACGGCCATGCAGTAACCGGCCTTGTAATTGGGTTTGAACGACAGGCTCTGCCACATCGAGAACGATTCGCCGGTGCTGACGCGCTCGCGGTATTCGGCGGCGTTATCGCTGTCGGCGACGGTTTCGGCCCAGTCGGTGAAGCCGCCCATGAACTCGCGGTAGTTGTGGGTATAGCAGGCCTGGAAATCGAAGCCGCCGTCATTGGTGATCGCGCCCACCGGACATGCGGAAACGCAGAGCTTGCATTCCAGGCACGGGCTGAAATCCAGCGATGCGCTCGGTTCGTCGATCACCGCGTCGGTGACCACCGTGCCGAGCAGGATGAAGTTGCCGAACTTCGGGTGAATGACATTGCGGTGGATACCCATAACGCCCAATCCGGCCGCCTCGGCCACCACCTTGTGCGCGATCACCCAGATGCGCCCCGGAAACTTATCGACCTCCATCGGATATCCGGGGGCCGGATAGACGGCACGGTATCCGGCGTCCTGCAGCGCCCTGGTGATACGGCGCGACACCTCATTGGTTTCGTCGTCGGCGTGGTTGAACTCGGTATTGGCGAGGCTGCGCATGGTGCTGCGCAGGTTGTCCCGGTTCATCCGGACGCAGAAGGCCACAAAGGTCCGTGCGGAGGGCAGGATTTCGCGCGCATGCTCGAGCTCGACGGCCACGCGCGGGTCCTCGACCGGCACGAAGCCCACATCGTCGGCCCCGGCGTCCAGACAGAGTTCGCGCAGCCGCGAAACGCTCAGCACCGGATCAGGTTTCGTGTGCGCCCGTTCGGCCATTCGCTGGACGGTCGGGTGCTCCGCCAGCCGACGCTGCCCTGTTGGTTCCTGATTTACTTCCGACATCGGCCCTCCTCGTTGGCGCGAGACCGGCACGGCCTCAGGAAGATAGACCCCGCCGAAGGCCGAAACTCATCGCACACCGGGCGTGTCGTGGGAGATCGACGCTCGATTCGCGGTCGTTGTCCCTCGGGAGTGACGTGGCGCAGGCCGACATATCCGATACCGCACCGTGTCGATCTACACCCTGCCCCGATCCGAAGATCATGTGTGGCCCGGTCGGGGTGAGGGAGCCCGACCGTGTCACGCATAGGATCGACGGATGGACAGATCGGCAAGCAGTGGGTTGGCGACATTGTTCGCGCTGGCCGATTCGCGGCTGCCGATCGGGGGACATGTGCATTCCGGGGGTGTGGAGGAGGCGGTGGCGTCCGGGGTCGTGCGCGATGTCACGACGGTCGAATTGTATTTGCGGCGGCGGATCCGGACATCGGGGCTGGTCGCGGCGTCATTGGCGGCGGCGGTGTGCGCGGGGAAGTTGGATGCGGTGCGGGCGGAGGCGGAGGCGGATGCGCGGACTCCGGCTCCGGCCGCGCGGGCGGCGTCGCGGGCGCAGGGCCGTGGATTGCTGCGGTTGGCCAAACAGGTTTGGCCAGGACAAGATTGGGCGGTTCTCGGCATGCGGCCGCATCTGTCCACGGCGTTCGGCGTCGTCGGGCACATCTGCGGGGCGACTCCGGAGGACACCGCGGCCGTCGTCGTCTACACGACCATGACCGGAGCCGCGACGGCGGCGCAGCGGTTGCTCGCGCTGGATCCCGCGGCGGTGGCCGCATGCACGATCCGGCTCGGCGAACTCTGTGATCGCACCGCGGCCGAGGCGGCGACCGGAGTCGCCGCGCTGTCGGACCCGCTGCAGGACGTGCTCGCCCAGCGACACCTGGTGCGCGATATGCCCCTGTTCGCGTCCTAGGTGCGCGATCGGTAAGGATGAAGGCGGAAAGGAGCACGATATGCCACCCCACCTGATCGACGGCGAGCCGCATGATCACTCCCACGACCGCCCCAAGCGTGCCCGCACGCCCGGCGAGGCGCTGCGCATCGGCATCGGCGGACCGGTCGGTTCGGGCAAGACCGCCCTGGTGGCCGCTCTGTGCAGACAGCTGCGCGACGAACTCTCCCTCGCGGTGCTGACCAATGACATCTACACCACCGAGGACGCCGACTTCCTGCGCCGCAATGCGGTGCTGCCGGACGAGCGCATCACCGCCGTCCAGACCGGCGGCTGCCCGCACACCGCCATCCGCGACGACATCACCGCCAACCTCGACGCCATCGACGATCTGATCGCGGCCAATCCGCCGCTGGATCTGATCCTGGTGGAATCCGGCGGCGACAACCTCACCGCCACCTTCTCCTCCGGTCTGATCGATGTGCAGATCTTCGTCATCGATGTGGCGGGCGGCGATAAGGTGCCGCGCAAAGGCGGCCCCGGCGTGACCTTCTCGGATCTGCTGGTGATCAACAAGACCGATCTCGCCCCACTGGTCGGCGCCGACCTCGGTGTGATGGAGCGCGACGCCGCGCAGGTCCGCGAGGGTCGCCGGACCGCGATGATCTCGCTGACCGAGGATCCGGCCGCCACCGACGTGCTCGCCTGGGTGCGCGAGCAGCTGCGCGCGATCGCCGAGCAGGATGGTTCGGCCACCGAATCCGCTGTTGCGCACTGAGGTTCGCATTGTCGCGGCCGTCGGCACGCTGCCCGAGATCCACGCGAGCGGCGGGCTGGCGGTTCGGCGCACCGGTCCGGATACCGTCCATCTGATCGGTACCGCCGCGACCCCACTCGGTGGTGACGAGCTCGATATCGAGATCGTGGTCGCGGCGGGCGCGCGGTTGGTCGTGCGCTCGGTCGCGGCCACCATCGCACTGCCCAGCGCGGCAACGCCGCTGTCCTTGGCGCACTGGCGTTTCGACGTGGCGGGCGAACTGGATTTCGATCCGGAGCCGACGATTGTCGCGGGCGGTGCACACCATCACGCCGTTACCGAGGTGCGGTTGACTCCCGAGGCCCGGCTGCGGTTGCGCGAACGGGTGCAGATCGGCCGCACCGGTGAGCACGGCGGCGGCTGGCGTGGTGATCTCATCGCCGACGTCGGCGACCTGCCGCTGCTGCGGCACCGGCTGGAACTCGGCGCGGACGGCGCGACCGACGATAGCCTCAGCGCGCCAAGGGCATTGGACAGTGAACTCGTCTACCCCGACGACCGCCCCGCGGATACCACCGGTTTGGTTGCATCCCGCCTCCCGCTGGCCATCGGCGGGACCCTGTCCACCCGAACCGGCACGCTGCTCGGCCCGAACGGCTGACTTCCGATTTGCCGACCCGAAGATGTGTAGTCGGTCACAGCTTCGGGGCCGCTCGCAGCCCTACGGGTGTAGCGGCGGTTGGGGCGGGGGAATGAAAGGGTGGGAACCCGACAGCGTCGTCAGGTTCCCACCCCCAGTCCGGTGTTCGGTCAGCCGCCAACGGCCCGCGCGGGTGCGTTGAACGCGCCGACGGCCGCCCCGGTAACAGCCGCGGGGACCGTGATCACGCTCGCGCCGAGCGCGGGCGCGAATCAGCCGACCTTGCGGTTGGCCGCCTTATCGGTGAGCGCGGCCTTGCCGTTCTCCGCGGGCGGCGCACCGAGCGCGGCCGCGAGTTCGTCGGCCTCTTCTTGATCGGCCTGCACGGCCTCCACCGCGAGTCGGGCGAACACCCACTGCTCGGTGGCGGCCATCTGCCCGCGGCTGCGGCCGAGGAAGGTCACGAACCACTGGATGACGGTGATGATCCGGCTGCGGTAGCCGACCAGGTAGTACAGGTGCAGTGCCAGCCAGGCCAGCCAGGCGATGAACCCGCCGAACTCCAGCTTGCCGATCTGGCAGACGGCGCTGAATCGCGACACTGTCGCCATACTGCCCTTGTTGAAGTACTTGAACGGCTTACGATCCTGCGGCGCTTGGCCATTCAGCCCGGCCTTGATCTGCTTGGCCGCATAGGTCGCGCCCTGGATCGCGCCCTGCGCCTGACCGGGCACATTCGGTACCGACATCAGGTCGCCGACCACGAAGACATTCGGATGGCCCTTGACGGTGAGATCGGGTTCGACGATGACCCGACCGGCGCGGTCGACCTCGGTGCCGTCGGACTGCTCGGCGAGCATTTTGCCCAGCGGGCTGGCCTGCACACCGGCCGACCACACCTTGCACGAGGATTCGATGCGGCGGGTGGTGCCGTCGGCGTCCTTCACCGTGACACCGTGCGCGTCGACATTGGTGACCATGGCGTTGAGCTGGATCTCCACGCCCATCTTCTCTAGCCGCCGCTTCGCCTTACCGCCCAGCTTCGGGCCCATCGGGCCGAGTACCGCGCCCGCGCCCTCGACCAGGATCACCCGGGCATCGCGGGGATCGATGTTGTGGAAGGTGCCTTCCAGGGTGCGATCGGCGAGTTCGGCAATCTGGCCCGCCAATTCGACACCGGTGGGTCCGGCGCCGATCACCACGAAGGTGAGCAGCCGGTCCCGCAGTTCCTGTGTGACGGCCAGTTCGGCCCCTTCGAACGCGCCCAGGATGCGTGCGCGTAGCTCCAGCGCGTCATCGATGGTCTTCATGCCAGGGGCATAGGTGGCGAACTGGTCGTTACCGAAGTAGGACTGCTGCGCGCCGGTCGCCACGATCAGGCTGTCGAAATGGGTGACGGTGTTCTGGTTGAGCAGCTGCGAGGTGACGGTCTGCTGCGCGAGGTCGATATCGATGACATCGCCGAGCAAGACCTGCGCGTTCTTCTGCTTGCGCAGCACCAGCCGGGTCGCGGGCGCGATCTCGCCGACGGAGAGGATGCCGGTGGCCACCTGGTAGAGCAGGGGCTGGAACAGGTGGGTCGAGGTCTTCGAGATCAGGGTGATGTCGACGTCGGCCCGCCTGAGGTGCTTGGTTCCGAACAAGCCGCCGAAGCCCGACCCGATCACCACCACCCGGTGGCGATGGTTCTCCTCGACAGACTGAGTGCTCATCGTCGGTGCTCCTCAAACCTGGGGTGGCGGCCCCTCGAACGTTACTGACCCGACTTACGGTAGTCGGCGCTCTGCTGGCCGTCACGGCGAGATCCCGGTTGCTGATGTGCTGCGATGCTCCACTGCTGTCGAATACGATAGATCATGTCCGAGAATGTGTCGTTGATCGACGTTCCTGACGACCATGTGCTCGATCGACTATTGCGCCGGGTTCCCGAGCGTCGTCGTGTGCTGGCCACACCGCCACGGGGCAGTACCGCGACCGCTGTGAGCGGCGATGCCGGACTGCCGTATTTCGGGCGAGGTTTGCATTATCTGCGCTGGGGCCCGGCCGAAATGATGGATCGGTATCGCCGATACGGCCCGGTGTCACTCAATTCCTCGCTGGGAGTGGATCGGGTGCTGGTCTGTGGGCCGGAGGCGATAGATGAGGTGCTCGGCAAGCGCCGCCGTGACTTCGGTCAGGGGTGGGACTACTTCATCGGCTCGTTCTTCCGGCGCGGACTACTGCTGCTCGAATTCGACGAGCACATGTTCCATCGCCGGATCATGCAACAGGCCTTCACAAGGGAGCGGCTGGAGGCGCATCTGGCGACGTTGACGCCTGTCGCGCGGGCCGTCATCGGTCGGTGGGCGTCGGATCAGGGCCGAGCGGTCCGGCTCTATCCGACGATCAAGGAATTGACCCTGGAAATTGCGGGTGAGACCTTCATGGCCGTCGATGTCGGTGCGCAGCGGCGCAAACTGATCGACGCGTTCATCGATTGCACCCATGCCGGGCTCGCGATCATTCGACATCCCGTGCCCGGGGGCAATTGGCGCGCCGGGCTGCGGGGGCGGCAGGTGCTCGAGCAGTACTTCACCGAAATGCTGCCGCAGAAGCGCCGAACCGAGTCGGCGGATTTCTTCTCCGCACTCTGTCATGCGCGCACCGAGGACGGCGCCGAATTCAGCGACGCGGATGTGGTGAACCACATGATCTTCCTGATCATGGCCGCGCACGACACCACGACGACCACCGCCACCGCCGTCGCCTACTACCTGGGCAAACATCCCGAATGGCAGCGGCAGGTGCGGGCCGAGGTGCTGCGTGTCGATGCGGAAATCGGTAGTGCCGCGCCGACGATCGCCGATTTGGACCGCATGCACGACCTGGATCTGGTCATCAAGGAGAGTCTGCGGTTGATGCCGCCGGTCCCCGGACTGGTGCGGCGCGCGGTGCGCGACACCGAAATTCTCGGGCACTACATTCCGGCTGGCACGGCCGTCGATTGCGCATATCACATCAATCACTTCCTGCCGGAGCTGTGGACCCGGCCGGAAGTGTTCGATCCGGAACGCTTCGGCGAAGCGCGGCGCGAGGACAAATCGCATCGACTCGCCTGGGTGCCGTTCGGGGCGGGTGCGCACAAGTGCATCGGCATGCACTTCGGAACCTTGGAGGTAAAGACGATTATCGCGGCGCTGGTGCGCGATTATGAGTGGGAACTCCCGGAGGATTACCGAATGCCGTGGGGGTTCACGACAATTCCGTTCCCCCGGGATGGTGCGCCCGTGTTATTGCGTCCGCGAGCGGGTCGCTCGAATCAGCTCAGCGTCCGCTGAAAAGCAGTTCGGCGACCTTGGTATCGGTGGCGGCGCCCTCGGTGTAGCCGCCATCGCTGCCGAGCGAACTCATGATAGCCAGGGTGTAGCGCTCGCCGGGACCGGCGAAGCCGACCGAATTGACCACCCAGCCGCCCTGCTCCTCGGACCAGCCGTTCTTGAGGCCGGGCCGCATTGCCGCGCCCGCACCCCACAGGCCCCAGTGCTGATTGCTGTCTACCGCGCGCATGCGGTCGAGCAGGTAGTTCCGGTCATCGGGATGCATATGGTTGAAGACCGAATCCATCAGCCGATCCAGATCGGCGGGCGTGCACTTCTGGAACGACCAGTCCGGGAACAATGCGGTATTGGTCGGCTGCGGAACCAGCGTCACCATGCCATTGGCGCGAAAGGCATTGTTATAGGCCATCCGATCGATGCCCGCGTACTTGTTCCAGAGGATATCGGCGGCCTGGTCATTGGACGTGGCGAGCATTGATTCCATCAGCGCGCGATCGTCGGGACCGAGGCCGATCACGCCCGCCCGCGCGCGGTTGAGCAGGTCAACGGCGATGGCCAGTTTGATGGTGGAGGCGGTCCAGACCGAATTCTCCGCATTCTCGTTCGCGTACACCCCGCCGCTGACCCGATCACGGACGACATAACCCGTCACACCGGGCCGATTCTTCAAATACGCGTCGACAGCGGCGATTCGGCTGCTCATATCGCAATCGAAACCGGCTGTGCAGCCCTGCATATGCGCCGGAGGCGCGGCAAAGGCCGAGGGAATCAGCGCGGGGGTAGTGGGGACCAGGATCGCCGCAGCGGCGAGAACAGAGACGGAGGCGTGACGCACGAGGCAACACGATCGCACATCAGCGGGTTGTACGCACGTCTTGAGCTCTGCGCGACGCTGTGGTAGCACGCGTTGCGTGCTTGTACCGCAGCGTCTTTCGCCGGAGCGCCTCAGTGAAAGGCTGCGTGTAGTTCCTCGACGGTGCGGCCGTTGAGACGGTAGCAATGCGCGAAGGCCTCGCCATGTTGGTCGCGGGGCCAGGTGTGTAGCACAACGGCCCGGCCATATGAGCGCGAGTTGACCAGCTCCCATCTGTCACCGACGCGGCGGACCGTGAACCCGCCTCTCGGAACCAGGGGAATCACCATCGCCATCATTGAACGCGAACCAGCCTTTCGTGCAGCTATCCCGTTCCTCCCCGGTTGAGCACTGTTGCACATCGAGCGCATCGATCCGAGGTGACACGGCGAAGTAAATCGTTCGCGTGTGGCTTATTTCACTCTCGCGGGAGTGGGGCCGGAAGGTTGCGTGCTGGTCGCTGGGCGTATAAACGTGCGGGAGCGCCGAGGCGTACGGATAGGCGACTTGACGCGCAGCGCGGACATACCGGACCGACCGACGAGAGGGCGCACATGCCGCTGCACATTCATCGTGCCGAGCGCGCCGACGCGTTGGCGCAGGCACTGGCCGAGTTGCTTGCCGAACCGTTGCCGGACGCCTTCGCGCCCGAGGTGGTCGCGGTGCCCGCAAAGGGTGTCGAACGCTGGCTGACGCAACGGCTGTCGACCGTGCTCGGTGTGTCGGGGCGTTCGGATGGTGTCGCCGCGAATATCGAATTCCCCTCTCCCGGTGCATTGGTCGCCGAGGTGCTGGCGGTGGTGAGTGAGGTGGCGCCCGAGGCGGATCCATGGGCGTCGGAGCAGGTCGTGTGGACATTGCTGCAGGTGATCGACGCGTCGCTGGCCGAACCGTGGAGTGCGGTGCTCGCGCGGCATCTGGGGGCAGGGGAGCCGGGTGGCCATCGCGTCGGGCGTCGATACGCGACCGCCGCGCATCTGGCGACGCTGTTCGACAGCTATGCGGCGCAGCGGCCTGAACTGATCAAGGAGTGGGCGAGCGGTACGGACACCGATGGGGCCGGGCGGGCGGTACCGGATGATCTGCTGTGGCAACCCGAATTGTGGCGGCGGTTGCGGGCCGAGGTGGGGGTGCCGAGTCCGGCCGAGCGGTTGGACGCAGCCTGTGCGCGGTTGCGGAGCGAGCCGGATCTGGTGGATCTGCCCGGGCGTTTGTCGTTGTTCGGGGTGACGCGGTTGCCGACCGATCAGCTCGCGGTGCTCTCGGCACTGGGGGAGTCGCGGGATGTGCATCTGTGGCTCGCGCATCCGAGTCCGGTGATGTGGACGCAGTTGTCCGCCCGGCCCCCTGTGGTCGCGCGGGCCGATGACGCCAGTGCGACGGCGGTGCGACATCCGCTGCTCGCGGGGCTCGGCCGGGATGTGCGGGAGTTGCAGCAGCGGTTGGTCGGCCCCGGAATCGCGGACCGGCATCACCTGGGCGCCGGTTCGGTTGCCGCCGAACCGGATGATGCTGCGGTGGGCCAGCTTTCGATCGGCCTGGAGATCGGCGAATCGGAGCGACCCGGGGCCGGTCGGTCGATCGAGGGCGGCCCCGAGGGCGCCGTGTCCAGCGGGGCTTCGACGGGGGATCGTCAGTCAAGTGGAACACTGTTGCACGCCCTGCAATCCGGGATTCGCGACGACGCGTGGCCGCCGACACCTGCGACCTTCGACGACGCGACCGTCCAGGTGCACTCGTGCCATGGACCGGCGCGGCAGGTGGAGGTATTGCGCGAGTGCCTGCTCGGGCTGTTCGCGGCCGATCACACGCTGGAACCGCGGGATGTGTTGATCATGTGTCCGGAGGTCGAGGCGTACGCGCCACTGGTGCGGGCGGCGTTCGGGCAGAAGCCGGTGGGATCGGTTGAGTCGGTGGGAGATTCGGCGCATCCGGCGCATCCGGCGCATCCGGCGCATCCGGCGCATCCGGCGCATTTGCTGCGGGTGCGGCTCGCCGATCGGGGGCGCGGGGTGACCAATCCGATGCTCGCGGTGATCGCGGTGCTGCTCGAGCTCGCCGACGGGCGGGTGACGGTGACCCAGGTGCTGGATCTGGCGGCGTCGGAAACCGTACGGCGCCGTTGCGGTTTCGATGATGACGATATCGAGCGGCTGCGTGAATGGGCCGCCGAATCCGGTGCGCGCTGGGGGATCGGGCAGCGGCAGCGGCAGGCGTTCGGGCTGGCCGACTTCGCGCAGAACACGCTGAACAGTGCGGTGGATCGGATCCTGCTCGGGGTGACCGCCGACGAATCCTCCGACGACTGGCTGGATCTCGCGCTGCCGCTGGACGATGTGGACAGCAATGACGTCGATCTCGCCGGTCGGTTCGCGGAATTCATCGATCGGCTCGCGGTGTGCCTGCGGGACCTGCGTGGGCCGCGTCCGGCCGACGAATGGGCGCAGGTCCTCGGCCGCTGTCTCGCTCTGCTCACCGATGTGCCCGACAGTCAGGCGTGGGTGCGCACCGAGGCCCGCCGTGAACTGGCCGCGGCCACCGACCATGCGGGCGATGTGGCGCTGCGGCTGGCCGATATCGGTGTGCTGCTGTCGAGCCGACTCGCGGCGCGGCCGACCAGAGCCAATTTCCGTACCGGTGAGCTGACCGTGTGCACGATGGTGCCGATGCGTTCGGTGCCACATCGGGTGGTGGTGCTGCTCGGGCTCGACGACGAGGTCTTCCCGCGCACCAGCGGCGTCGACGGTGATGACGTGCTCGCCCGCAATCCGCTACTCGGCGAACGGGATGCGCGCAGCGAGGACCGTCAGCTGCTGCTGGACGCCGTGCTCGCGGCCACCGAGCAGTTGCTGATCTTCCACACCGGTGCCGACCCGGTGACCGGCGCGCACCGCCCGCCCGCGATCCCGGTCGCCGAACTGCTCGACGCGCTGCGTGCGCATGTCGGCGCGGACGGAATGGACGCGGTGCTAACCCGACATCCATTGCAGGGCTTCGACCGTCGCAATTTCCGCGCCGAGCGCCCGTTCAGCTTCGACACCGTCGCACTCGCCGGAGCCGAGGCGGCCGGGCAGCCCGCGCAGCCGCGGCCCGCATTCCTGCCCGAGCCGCTGCCCGCACCCGAACTCACCGATGTCGCACTGGCCGATCTGATTTCGTTCGTCGAGCATCCGGTGCGCGCGTTCCTGTGGCAGCGCCTGGGGCTGCGCGTGCCCGAACACGAAGAGGACATCGCCGAGCGGCTGCCCATCGAACTCGACGGCCTCGCGAAATGGGAACTCGGCGAACGACTGCTGGCCGCGCGGCTCACCGGTGCGGACCCATCGACCCTGCGTGCCGCGGAATGGCGGCGCGGAACATTGCCGCCGTTCGGATTCGGCGGCGCGGTCCTCGACGAGGTGGAATCCACCGTCGACAAGTTGGTCCGCGCGGCCCTGCCGGAGTACGAGGGCGCACCGCGTGCGGTGGATGTCGCGGTGGATCTGGGCAACGGCCGCCGACTCACCGGCACGGTGCCCGAGGTGCGCGGAGAATCGCTGGTGCGCACCACATTCTCCCGGCTGGCTCCGAAACACCGCATCGCCGCGTGGGTTTCGCTGCTCGCCCTGGCCGTCACCGAGGACCGCAGTTGGCGCGCCGTCACCACCGGCCGTGGTCAATTCGGTCGTCCCGCTTGGCGTTGCGAGCTGACCGCACCGGAACCGCCTGCCGCACTGGCGATCCTGCGTGAGCTGGTCCGATTGCGCGATACCGGCCTGACCGAACCGCTGCCGATCGCGCCCTCCGCGACCGCCGTCTACGCCGAACGCCGCTTCCGCGGCTCGACCGCCGAGGAGGCGATTGCCGCAGCCGAGCGCGAGTTCAACGGCGGTCCCAATGGCCCCGGTTCCTTCGGCGATCACACCGACCGCCACCTTCGCTACATCTGGGGCCGAGCCCCGCGCCTCGAACACCTCATGGCAACCCCCGCTGCCGCGGGTGAACCCGGCGAGACCACCCGCTTCGGCTCGTTGGCCCGCCGGATGTGGGCACCGCTGCTCGCGGCCGAGAGCCAGGGACAGCCGTGAGTGGTATCGCATGGATTCGCCGTACGCCTCGTCCGCAATCACGGCTTCGTTGTCCGGCGCGCCTACCGCATGATGGCCGGTTTCGGGTGGACGGTGGAGCAGTAAACCGGCGTCGGAAGTGGATGGTGTGCATGAGCATTGCGAGCGCCGCATGCCCCGCTTCGCGATCGGTGAAAGCCGGTGGGGCATGACCATCGAGGACACCGCGTTCGCCGCGCCGCCATTGGCTACCGATCGATTCGATCCGAACGGGCCGTTGCCGACGGGGACGACCGTACTCGAGGCGAGTGCGGGGACAGGTAAGACACATGCGATCGTCGGATTGGCGGTGCGGTATGTGGCCGAGATCGGGATCGATATTTCGCAGCTGTTGCTGGTGACGTTCAGTCGGGCGGCGACGCAGGAGTTGCGGGAGCGGACGCGGGATCGGTTCGTCGCGGTGGCGGCGGCATTGGCCGATCCGGAGGCCGCTCGGGCGCATGGCGATGAGTTGATTCGGCTTGTCGCACAGGTGGATTCGGATGAGGTGCGGCGGCGCAGGCGGCGATTGCTCACGGCGCTTTCGGATTTCGATGCGGGGACCATCGCGACCACGCACAGTTTCTGCCAGCGCATGCTCGACGAGCTCGGGTTGGCGGGGGAGCACGATCCCGGTTCCCGGCTGGTCGAGACGATCGATGAGCTGATCGGGACGGTCGCCGATGACCTCTACCTGAACCGGTATGCCCGCGCCGAGCCGCCGTTTTCGTTGAAGGAGGCGCATACGCTGGCGCTGGCGGCGGTGCAGGATCGGCATGCGGTGCTGGTGCCGAAGGGCGAGGGACCGGCGGGGGAGCGCGTCGCCTTCGCCGCCGCTGTGCGCGCGGAGACCGAGCGCCGCAAGCGCCTGGCCGGATTGCGCGATTTCGACGATCTGCTGGTGCTGTTGCACGATGTGCTCGCCGATCCGGTACACGGCCCGCGGGCCTGCCGTCGCATCCGTGACCGGTATCGGGTCGCCCTGGTCGACGAATTCCAGGACACCGATCCGCTGCAGTGGGACATCCTGCGGCTGGCCTTCCACCGACATTCGACCCTGGTCCTCGTCGGCGACCCGAAGCAGGCCATCTACGCCTTCCGCGGCGCGGAGGTGCTGAGCTATCTCGACGCCGTCGCGCACGCCGACACCCGCAAGGAGCTCACCGACAACTGGCGCAGCGATGCGGGACTGCTCGCCGCACTGGATCACCTGCAGGGCGGTGCGGCATTGGGGCACAAGGAGATCACCGTCTACCCGGTCGCGGCCACCCGTGGCTGGTCGCGACTGTCCGGCCCGGCGGAACTGACGACGCCGCTGCGGATGCGGTGTCTGTCGCGCACCGGGGCCGGACCCCTGAACAAATCGGGATTCCCGGCGGTCGGGCGCATGCGCGCGAAGGTCGCCGACGACCTCGCCGCGGATATCGTGCGGCTGCTGGAATCCGGTGCGCTGTTCGAGGCGAAGGCCGGACCCAGACCGATCGGGCCCGGTGATATCGCGGTGCTGGTGCGGACGCGATCCCAAATCGATGTGGTGCGTACGGCTTTGGACCGGGTCGGCGTCGCCTCCGTCCTCGCCGGTGGCACCAGCGTTTTCGGCACCGGCAGCGCGACGGACTGGCTGTGGCTCTTACGAGCCCTGGAACAGCCGCATCGCTCCGACCGCGTGCGATTGGCCGCCTGCACGCCGCTGCTCGGCTGCACGGCCGCCGACATCGATAGCGGCGGTGCCGATCTGGTCGGCCGCATCAGCGCCCAACTGCGCGAGGCGGCCCGGCTGTTCGCCCGCGCGGGATTCGCCGCCGTCTTCGAAAAGATCTCCGCCGAAGCGAATCTGGCGCAGCGGCTGCTCTCGATCGAGAACGGCGAACGGGAGCTGACCGATCTTCGGCATATCGCCCAACTGCTGGACCAGGTCGCGCTGACCGAGGGGCTCGGCCTCACCGCGCTGACCCGCTGGCTCGCCGACCGGGTGCGCGATCCGGCCTCGGGATCGGTCGCCGACCGCAGCCGTCGCCTCGACCGCGATGCCGCGGCCGTGCAGATCGCCACTGTACACGCCAGCAAGGGCCTCGAATTCCCCATCGTCTACCTGCCTTTCGCCTGGGACAACGCGAAGAATCCGTATCCGCAGACCCTGCTGTTCCACACCGACGACGGCGCCCGCGTCCTCGATGTCGGCGGCCAGGACGCCTCCGGCTACGGCGAGCGCAAGCTGCGCAGCGAAACCGAGGAGGCGGGTGAGGAACTGCGTTTGCTCTACGTCGCGCTCACTCGCGCGATGTGTCAGATCGTCGCCTGGTGGGCACCGGCGATCACCACCGCCAACGCACCCCTGCACCGGATGGTCCTCGGCCGCCCGGACGGCGGCGATCTGGTGCCGAGTAAGGCGGCGGTGCCCGCGGATTCCGTTGCGGTATCCATGCTTTCGGCGTGGGCCGCGGGTGCGCCGGAAGCGATTTCCGTGGCGGGCGTCGAGGGCGACGATGCAATCGAGATCCGCCGGGTGCGCACCGAACTGCCGACCGGTGCCCTCGCCGCGGCCGAGTTCGCCCGCACCATGGACCTGCAGTGGCGTCGCACCTCCTATTCGGCCTTGACCGCGGGCGCTCATGACATGGCGATCCCGGAGGCCGAACCCGAGGATGAACGTGGCCCGTCCGATGAGCCCGGCACACCGGTGCCGGTCGACGCCGAACTCGCGATCACGGATGCGGCCCCGTCACTGATGAACGCCCTGCCCTACGGCGCCGAATTCGGCACCCTGGTACACGGCGTGCTCGAGCGAATCGACACGGACGCACCGGATCTCGCCACCGAAGTGCACACCCGCTGCCGGGAGGCGACCGAGGAGCTGATGGCCGAGGCCGATCCGATGGTCCTCGGCAATGCCCTGCTCGCTGTTCTGCACACGCCACTCGGATTCGGTTGTCTCGCCGACATTTCCGGCCGGAACAAGCTCAATGAACTCGACTTCGAACTCCCGCTGGCGGGGGGCGACGTTCCGGGCGCGCACGCGGTCACCCTGCGCCGCATCGCCGAACTCCTGCGCGCCCATCTCCCCGCCGACGATTCCCTGTCCGGCTACGCCGACCAACTCGCGGCACTGGACGACGCCCCACTGCGCGGCTATCTGACCGGCAGCATCGATGCCGTCCTGCGTGTCACCGAAAAGCCCGGCGCCGAACCACGATTCGTCATCGTCGACTACAAGACCAACCGTCTCGGCACTGGCGACCTCACCGTCGAGCACTACACCCACGACCGCATGGCCGCCGAAATGCTGCGCTCCCACTACCCCCTCCAAGCACTCCTCTACGCGGTGGCCCTGCACCGCTACCTGCGCTGGCGGCTGCCCACTTACGAACCCGCGCGGCACCTCGGCGGCGCCCGCTACCTCTTCGTTCGCGGCATGATCGGTCTCGAAACCCCGTCGGGGCGTGGTGTTTTCGAATGGAACCCGCCCGCCGCGCTGATCGTGGCATTGTCCGACCTGCTCGCCGGGGAGGCGCGATGACCTCGATTCAGTTGGCCCAGCGGGGGACCGGTCTGTTGCGCATGTTCAACGAGGCCGGTGTGTTGTCCGCGGCCGACGTACACGTCGCACTGCGATTGGGGCGCATGGGGCGGGAAGCCTCGGAACAGGTGCTGTTCGCGGCGGCACTCGCGGTGCGGGCGGTGCGCTCCGGTTCGGTGTGCCTGGAACTGCACCGCATGCGCGAGATCGGCGTCGATGCCGATGAAACCTGGGACGCCGGTACGGGTATCGACCCGGCGACGCTGCCATGGCCCGATATCGACGCCGTCGTCGCGGCACTGCAAGTGAGTCCACTGGTCTGTGGCGGCCCGGCCGGTCCCTTGCAGCCATTACGTCTGGTCGATGCGCAGGCCGGCCGGGACGCGGGTCCATTGCTCTATCTGGACCGGTACTACCAGCAGGAACAGATGATCCGCAGGGTGCTCACCGCACGTTCCGGACACCACCCGAAGGTAGCTCCCGCCATCGTGCGCCGCGAACTCGATCGCCTTTTCGACACCCCGGTCGGCGCGGCCCCGGACCGCCAGCGCATCGCCGCGGCACTCGCCGCCACGCATTGGACCACCGTGGTGGCGGGCGGCCCCGGTACCGGCAAAACCCACACCATCGCCCGCATCCTGGCCCTGCTCGACGCGCACCAAAAGGCGCATCCGAAGCTGCCCGCCCTGCGCATCGCCATGGCCGCGCCCACCGGTAAAGCGGCCGCCCGGCTGCAGGAGGCGGTGCGCGAACAGGCCGAAGCCCTCGGGCTGCCCGAGCTGACCGCGGCTACCCTGCACCGGCTCCTCGGCTGGCAGCGCGGTCGCGCGACCCGGTTCCGGTATCACGAATTCAACCGGCTGCCCTATGACGTGATCGTCGTCGACGAAACCTCCATGGTGTCGCTGACCATGATGAGCAGCCTGCTGGCCGCGCTGCGCCCGGACACCCGGCTGGTCCTGGTCGGTGACCCGGATCAGCTCGCCTCGGTCGATGCGGGCGCGGTGCTCGCCGACCTGGTCGCGGGTCCCGTTGTCGGTGCGGCGAATCCGATCCTCGAACAGGTCCTCGGTACGGAATCGATTGCGGCCGAGGATAATCCGGAAGCACTCACCAGACTCGAACGGGCGCGTCTGGGCGGCGGTATCGTCCGATTGACCCGCGGTCGCCGCTTCGGCGGCAAGATCGCCGAACTCGCCGTGGCGGTTCGTGCGGGCGACGCCGATACCGCGCTGGAGCTGCTGCGCGCGGGCGGCGAAGAACTGTCGCTGTGTACCCCGGACGACGTCGCGCCGGTCCGTGCCGATGTCGTGCGCGCCGCCCGTGAGGTAACCGCGGCCGCCCTCGACGGCGACGCCGCGGCCGCGCTGACCGCCCTGGAATCCCATCGCCTCCTGTGCGCCCACCGCCAGGGCCCTTTCGGTGTCGAACGCTGGGACCGCATGGCCGCCGAATGGGCGGCCGCCGGTGGTGCGGGACCGGACTCGCACCAGGCCGCGTGGTATCCGGGCCAACCCCTGTTGGTCACCGCCAATGACCACGAGGCCCGCATCTACAACGGTGACACCGGCGTGATCGTGCGCATGCCCGACGGCTCCCTGCGTGCGGCGCTGCAGCGCGGCAGCGAACCATATCTGGTGCACCCCACCCAATTTCCGGCCGTGGTCACGGTCTTCGCCATGACCATTCACCGCAGTCAGGGCAGCCAGTACGACACCGTGTCCGTCGTGCTGCCCGAACCCGAGTCCACCCTGCTCACCAGGGAACTGCTGTACACGGCCATCACCCGTGCCCGCCGCCACGTGCGCATCATCGGTACCGATGACTCGATCCGCGCCGCTATCGACCGCCGTGTCCTGCGCGCCAGCGGTCTATCGCGAATCGCGGAGCAGCAGTGATCTCCCGCGCGCGGATGGTCGCGCCGTGTAGGTGTTTGCGCGGTGAACGAGCATCCGGCTGTCGTAGGGGCACTGGCGGCGCCATGACCTGGGGATCTCACGTTTCGCCGGTCCCTGACGTCTACTCGGCGTGAGATTGCCTCCGTTCGGGGAAGTGGTGGCCGAATACGGCCCGATGGTGCTGCGCGTCTGCCGGGCCGTGCTCGGTCCGACGGATGCGGCCGACGCGTGGTCGGAGACCTTTCTGTCCGCCCTGCGGGCCTATCCCGACCTCGACCCGAACACGAACATCGAGGCATGGCTGGTCACCATCGCGCACCGGCGCGCGATCGATGTGGGACGCGCACTGACCCGCGCGCCCGTCCCCGCCGAAACCCTGCCCGAACGCGCCGCCCCGAACGCCGATCCGGCCGGTTACGACCCCGATCTGTGGGATGCGCTCGCGGCCCTGCCGCCCAAACAGCGGCAAGCGGTGGCCTACCACTACCTGGCCGGACTGCCGCACGCCGAAATCGCGGAGCTACTGGGAAATTCCACCGACGCCGCCCGCCGCGCCGCCGCGGACGGGCTCAAAACCTTACGCAAGCTCTACCCGAAGGATCGAACATGATGGCCACTATCGACCGGGATCCGGACGGCCTCTTCGACGGCCTGAATGCGAACTCCGCCGAGATCCTGACCCACCTGCGACAGCGGCTCGCCGCCGACGCGCAGGCCGCCGGTCTGCTCGACATCGCCTACCGCACGATGGACACCCCCGTTGGCAGCCTGCTGCTCGCGGCCACCCCCGCGGGCCTGGTGCGGGTCGCCTACCCCAATGAGAACCACGACACCGTGCTCGCCACACTCGCCGAGCGGATCAGTCCCCGGCTCCTCGCCGCCCCCGCGCGCCTGGATGCCGTGGCCCGCGAGATCGACGAGTATTTCGCCGGTGCCAGAACACAGTTCGACCTGCCACTGGATCTGCGGTTGACCGTCGGTTTCCGCCGCCAGGTGATCGAGCAGCTGAGCGATATCGGCTACGGCCATCGGGCGAGCTACGCCGATGTCGCCGCGGCCGTTGGCAATCCGCGCGCGGTCCGCGCCGTCGGCTCGGCCTGTGCGCACAATCCGCTGCCGGTGGTGATCCCCTGCCATCGGGTGGTGCGCAGCGACGGTTCGATCGGCCAATACGTCGGTGGTATCGCCGCCAAGAACACCCTGCTGACCCTCGAAGCGGCGTGACGGAGAGCCGATGGAAATCCTTGCCGCACTGGCAGAACGAGTCGACGCCCAACCGTGGCGCGAGCTGCTCGAGGAGATCGACGCCTACGGCTGCGCCCAGACCGGCCCGCTGCTGACCCCGGACGAATGCGCCGAATTCAGCGCGATGTGGGACGATCCGGCCCGTTTCCGATCGACGATCGATATGGCCCGCTACCGATTCGGCCAGGGCACCTACCGCTACTTCGCCGATCCGGTCCCCGAACCGATCATGCGCCTGCGTGCGGCTTTCTACCGCCGCCTGCTACCCATCGCCCGCACCTGGGCCCTCCGGCTCGGCGACCCGACCCCATGGCCCGACGATTTCGAGGACTGGCTCGACGCCTGCCACGCCGCGGGCCAGACCAAGCCGACGCCAATTCTGTTGCGCTACATCGAAGGTGACTGGAACGCCCTGCACCGCGACCTCTATGGCGAACTCGTCTTCCCGCTACAGGTCGTCATCGGCCTGGACCGCCCCGGTATCGACCATACCGGCGGTGAATTCGTCCTGGTCGAACAACGCCCCCGCGCACAATCGAAACCCACCGTCACCATCCTGGAACAGGGCCACGCCCTCATCTTCACCACGCGGGACCGCCCGACTCCGTCCGCCCGCGGCTGGTCGCGCGCACCGATCCGCCACGGCGTCAGCCGAATTCGCAGCGGCTACCGCCACACCCTGGGCCTGGTGCTGCACGACGCCCAATGAGATGTACATCCTGACCGACGCCGATGACCGCCCGTATCCGAGCCCCACCCCGGGCCGATACGGCGGCCATCGGCGTGGCAAACTCTACGGCCGCCTCGACTGCCCCTCCGCCCTGCGCGCCCTCGCCCGCGGCCACTACCGCGCCCATCGCGTCTTCTTCGCAGACGAAGCAACCGCCATCGCCGCCGGCTACCGTCCCTGTGCGGTCTGCCTCCCCGCCGCGTACGCGGCGTGGAAAGCCGACTCCGGCCGGTGATCTCACGTTTCGCCGTCGTGGTGCGTCTACCCGGTGAAAGTTCGACAGCGAGGAGCAACATCATGTCCGAGAACTCCACCGCACGCCTGGTGCACGGCTGGCCCCTTGGCAATCTGCTGATCGAGGCGAACCCGACCGGGGTGTCGCGGGTCGCGTTCACCGATATGCCACCCGCCGAGCCGACCGGTGAAAACTCCACGGCGCGTGAACATCTCGAAGCCGCCGCAGAGCAGATCGACGAATACCTCACCGGTGAACGCCGACAGTTCAGCGTCGCAATGGATTGGCAACCGATGAGCCAATTCGACCGCGAGGTGCTACTGACGCTCGGGGCCACCACGGGTTACGGCCGGACGACCACCTACGGAGCCCTGACCCGGCAACTCGGCCGCACCGCCGCCGACGCCCGAAAAGTCGGTGGTGCGCTCGCGCGCAATCACCTGCTGATCCTGCTCCCGTGCCACCGTGTCCTCGGTGCCGACGGCGCGCTGACCGGCTATGCGGGCGGCCTGCCCGCCAAACGGGCCCTGCTCGACCTCGAATCGGCCGACCTGCTGCTGCCGCTGGGCTGACACGCCCGGACGAATGCGGGAATATCCGCGACCGCGGTGTGATTGCATGGGGTCATGACGAGCGCGGAGTTGTTGGTCGATGCATTCGGGCGGGTCCAGGAGAATGTGCACGGTGCGGTCGCCGGGCTGCGGCAGGACGAGTTGGCGGCGCGGATCGATCCGGACGCCAACTCCATCGCCTGGCTGATCTGGCATCTGACGCGAGTCCAGGATGATCACATCGCCGATGTCGCGGGACTCGAACAGGTATGGACGGCGGCGGGCTGGGCCAAGCGGTTCGAACTGCCCTTCGGTGACGCGGCGACCGGATACGGTCACGGTGAAGTGGAAGTCGCCGAACTCGGCCGGATCTCGGCCGAGCTGCTATTGGGCTATTACGACGCTGTGCACGAGCAGACGATCGACTACGTCTCCGGGCTCACCGATGCCGAACTGCCCCGCATCGTCGACACCCGCTGGAATCCGCCGGTCACGCTGGGCGTTCGGCTGATCAGCGTCGTCGACGACGATATCCAGCATTCCGGCCAGGCGGCGTTCATTCGCGGAGTTCTGCTGCGCCGCAGGTAGTTTCAGTGCTCGTCCAGCGTCCGCCCGAACAGCAGGTCGGCGGCGCGGACGACCACGTCCAGGCGGGTGCGGCCATGGTGATCGGCGGCGAGGAAGTGTTTGCCGACCGCCAGGCAGAAGGCGAGCAGGGCGCGGGCCTCGACTTCGTCCGGATCCGAGCAGATCGCGCCGAACAGCTCGCGCGCGTACTCCATCCGATGGTTGTCCACCCGGCGTAGCCGTTCGGCGACCGCCGTGTCGCGGCGCGCCCAGTCGCGCACGGCGAGGTCGATCGGGAGGCGCTCGTCGGAGAAGGCGAGCAGGCCCGCCCGCCGGATCTTGGTCTGCGGATCGCCGCCCGCACCCTCGACCTGCGCGCGGACCTCATCGGTGCTTTCGCGTTCCCAGGTATCGAGCATTTCCTCGAGCAGGGCGTTGCGGTCGGCGAAGTGTCCGTAGAAGCCGCCCTTGGTGACGCCGAGCGCCTGCGCCAGGCTCTCGACGCGGACAGCGTCCGGACCACCGCTCGACAGCGCCAGTAGACCCTGCTCGATCCAACTGCTTCGTGGGGTGCGGGTGACGGCAACCATATCGTCAGTATCGCCGACGGTGTTGACACCGGCGCAGCGCCGGCTACGATCGAAGTATACGGCACCGTATATTTGAAAGCCGTTGACACATCAGGCAATTGCGAGGGCAATGGCGTCCTCGCCAACGAGAGGGGACCGTGATGACGGTCGGATTCGTCGCCTTCCACTACCCACGACCCGAACATTTCGACGACTTCGTCACGCGCGTGCACGAGGTTGCCGCGGTTCTGCGATCGGTGCCCGGATGCCTGTCCGCGGACTGCTGGGAGAGCACCGACGGTGCGGACGCGGTGGTTTCGACGGGGCAGTGGGAATCCGAGGAAGCCTTCGCGGCATCGTTCGCCGCGGTCGCCGCGGCGGAAGTAGACGTCGCCGTCGACGATCGCGAACACCGTCCACGTCAGATCTTCAAACTCGCCGCCCGGTAGCGCGCGATGGACCAGAGAGATGGAGGCGGAGCAATGCGGCTCCCGGAATCCGCGCACACCTCCCGGCCGTGGCGAATCCACGACATCGCACCCGACTTCCGGGTCGAGGATGTGTGGGCACTGCCGACGCCGGGCGGTCCCGACGATTTCCCGCGACTGGTGCGGCAGATGACCTCGGGCAACGATTCGAGTGAATTCTCTGTCATGTACCGCGCACTCTTCGCGATCCGCTGGAAGCTCGGCGCGCTACTCGGCTGGGATAGAGCCGATGGCGGGATCGGCGCGCGGGTGCCGTCGCTGCATGATCGGCTCCCCGCGGACCTGCGCGACGCGCCACCCGGACCGGTCGTCGAAGGTGCGCCGTTCCGCTCGGTTTATCGCACCGACACCGAATGGGCGGCCGAGATCGCCAACCGGACCATGCACGGGGTGATGCATATCGGCTGGGTACCGGACGAAACCGGCGGTTACCACGGCCAGATGGCCGTGCTGGTGAAACCCAATGGCGTCTTCGGGAAGCTCTATATGGCAGGGATCCTGCCGTTCCGGCACCTGCTGGTGTACCCGGCGCTGATGCGTGGCATCGCACGCCGATGGCAGGCGCAGACCGGCGATTCGGTTGCGGGATAGCCGGATTCGACCGGATTGGACGCTCTCCGGGTGCGGACTGGTCGAGAACTGGATCCGGCTGTGCCGCAGGCGATCTCGGTACTGGGTGGATGCCCGGGCTGCGTATTGCGCATCAGAACCCAGGGTTCGGCCGCGCGCCGCATCGAGGACGGTGTACTCGCCGGGTGTGGCCATGCGGCACCCCAATGGGGACCGTTCTTCTGACTCGCGACAAGATTCCGAAAAGACTACAGCGGCAGCGGGATTCGACTTCCTTCGCCGCCCGCGAACGCGAATATCTCGCCGGACAGGGCGACGTGGCCTGGCCGGACAGGGCGACGCGGCGCGATAGCCGGGCACTCGCACATCGTCAGCTGCCTTGCGGGATAAGGGGTGCGACGGCTTCCGCGATTTCGGTGACGCTGTCGCAGGGAGACAGCTTGCGGGGGTGCAGACCACGGGGGTCGTCCACCAGGATGTAGAGGGAGCCGGATTTCATATCGATATTGACGGTGCAGCCGCCGGGCACGTCCGGGCGTGCTTCGTAGCGTAAGGCTCTGCGGCCGCCGATGGTGAGTTCGGTTGCGGTGGGGAACTTTTCGCGAACTTGGTCGAGGGTTCCATTGGTTGTTTGGACACCGAACGTATAGCGCGCCTGCGCCAGGTAGGTGCAACCCTTCCAAGTGAACGCCCCAGTGGTGGTCTGCTTGTGTTCGGGAGCTCGGGCGTCCCATTGGTGTTCAGTCAGGAATTGCGGAGTCAACGCGGTACAGGGATCGAACGCGGTAGTGGCGGTACCGGAGGTAGCGGCGGCCGACGTCGAGGCGGCCGGGGTGATGCTCTGTGGGGTGGGTGATCCTTTGTCGCTGGTGCATCCGGTGAGCAGAGCTAGCGCGGCGGCCGCCACCGTCGCACCGACCAGCCTCCGCTTGTCCGGCGATGGGTTGTTCATACGCGGATCTCGCGCAGCTGACGGGCGAACTCGGCGTCGGTCTGCTCATAGACATCGCGAATGGTCTTGAACAGGCTCTGGATCTGCGTGGCGACCGAAATGTAGTTGCCGATTGTGTCGTAGGCATTGTTCGGGCCGCCGAAGGCCTTCTCCCGGAACAACTTCACCAGCTCGATGGCGGAGGTGAGCCGGGGGTTGTTCTCGCCGAGACCCCAGGTTTCCTTTTCGCCGAGCGACCGGGCGTCATATTGAGCGACCGTCAGCTCGTCGATCAAATGCTGACAAGCCGTATCAATATCAACGAACGCCTGCGGTTCCATCCGCACCTTCAGCGCCCCGGTCTTCGCATCCTCGACATACCCGCCGAACGGACTGTCAACAGCCATAGCGGTCGCCCCTTCCACTGGTCCCGTCTGATCATAGAGACGCACCCGGCGACGAGACGGTTCCATCGAAACATAGATCCGCCGCCCCGGGCGTGTTGCCCGATCGACCGATGCTCACGAAGCCGATGGCGCGCGCTGCTTCTCGACCACCGTGACAACCGCCCGGGCCCGCCGACCGGCACCGGGCAGCCACCAATTCGCCCGCCCCATCAGCTTGACCAATGCGGGTACCAACAGCATTCGCACGAGCGTCGCGTCGATGATGAGGGCGATGATCATGCCGATGCCGAGGAATCGCATCGGCGTCAGCGGTGACAGCGTGAACGCGCCCGTCACGAGTACGAGGAGGGTGGCGGCGGCGGTGATCACCCGTGCGGTCCGCACCGTGCCGATGCGCACCGACCATGCGGTGTCGGCCCCGGCATTGTGGGCCTCGACCATGCGCGAGAGCAGGAAAACCTCATAGTCGGTGGACAGTCCGAAGACCACCGACACGATAAGCACCACCATGCCAGCGGCCAGTGGCCCCGAGCTGATGCCGAGCGGCCCGGCGAGGTGACCGTCGTAGAAGATCCAGGTCAGAATGCCGAAGGTGGCGGCAAGACTGAGGAATGCCATCGCGACGGCCTTGAGCGGCAATACGATCGAGCGGAATGCCGCCAGCAGCAGCGCCACGGTCGCGGTCACCATGACCAGCACCATCCACGGCATCCGCGACACGATCGAATCAACACTGTCCAGGGTCGCGGCGGTATCGCCGCCGACCTGAAGTGTCGTCGCCGCGGGGGGAACGAGTCCGCGAATCGCCTCGACCGCCGCGGTGGCGGTCGCGCTGCGATCCGGTGCCGTCAGGAACGCGTGCAGCACAACGAAATCTTGGTCGCGCCCGACCTGCAGCACCTGGCGTACTCCGGCCACCGAGCTGATTTCGTGAGTGGCGGATTCGACCGCCGCCACATTGGGCACGGTTGCGTCGATACCGCGCAGTACTGCGGTGATGCCGCTGCTGGCGGCGGGAAACTGCGCGGTGAGTTCCTCGACTGTCGTGCGCATCTCATTGCCAGCGGGCAGCGCCCGATGGTCGACATCGCCGAGTTTCAGCCCGAAAAGCGGTGTGGCGAGGGCAAGTAGCAAGGTGGCGACCACCACGGTCACGATCCCAGGCCGTCGCAGCACCGCGTCCACCACACGGCCCCAAAAGCGTTCGGTCCGTTCTTGTATCCCGGCCTGCCCGATGCGGGCACCGAACAGCGCCAGCATCGCGGGCAGCACCGTGAGCGAGAGCGCGGCAGCCAGCGCCACCGCCGCTATCGCGCCGAACCCCAACGACCGCAGCACCGCTTGCGGATAGACGAACGTCCCCGCGAACGCGCAGATCAGCAGCAGTGCGGAGAATGCGACGGTGCGACCGGCGGTGGCGTAGGTCCGTTCGATCGCCGTCGCGATATCGTGCCCGTCGGCGACCTCCTCGCGGAATCGCGTGACCAGGAACAGGCCGTAGTCGATGGCCATTCCGAGGCCGAGCAGTGAGGCGATATTCACTGCGAACGTACTCACCTCGGTGAATTCGGTGCATGCCCGGATCGTGCCCATCGCACCGAGTACCGCAAGCAGCCCGACGGCCACCGGCATTGCGGCGGCGATCGCTCCACCGAACAGCAACACCAGGACGAGCAGCGTGATCGGCAGCGAAATCGATTCCGCCACAATGAGATCGTGCTCGGATTGATGGTTGATCGCATCGGCCAGCGCGCTGTATCCGGACAACTGCGTGCGAATACCCGGAACCCGCAGTCCCGCTTCGATGTCCGGGTAGGCGCGCATGCGGGCGTTATCGTCGCCGGCGGTGAACACCACGGCGAGGGCCTGCCGGTTATCGGCGGAGTGCAGCAAGCCCTTGCGCGGCGGCACACTGTTCCAGTACGTCTCGATCGGGCGAGCCAGCAGCGTCGCATCGATCCGGCCGAGCGCCTGCCGCACGCGCGGCCCGATATCGTCGAGTGTCTGCCCGTCCGGCACGGTGTAGAGCGCGACCACATCCGGGTTCTGCGGCCCGAAGTGCTGGCGGACGAGTTGGTCGACCATTGTCGATTCGCTGTGTGGATCGCTGTACCCACCGACGCTGACCCGGTCAGCGGTGCCCGTGCCGAGCAGGCCGAGCAGCAGGACCGCACCGACGACAACGGCCAGCACCGCGCGCGGGTGTGCGCTCACGAAACGTGCGAAGGCCGTCATAGCGTCGCATTCGACAAGTCGCGCTCGAGCGTGGTGGCGATGTAGTCCAGCAGCGCCTCCAAGCGCGCCTCGACGCCTTCACCATTGCGGCACGACACCGTGATATCGGTGGTCCCGCCGTACTCCACGATGCCGAACAGCATCGGCATGATCCCGGTGTGCTGCGGCAGTACCCGCGCCGCGGTTGCGGTGAAACCCGGCCCGCTGAGCTCGTCGAGTTCGAATCTGCCCGTATGCGAGAGGGTGGCCGAGACGATATTCCGGTTCAGCCGCGATCCAACCCAGTTGGCCATCCGCAGCACTGCCCGCACGACGAATGGCGGACAGTGCGAAAGTCCACCGTTGTCCAGCTGATTCAGCTCGCGGTTCTCCTGCAGCCCAATGCGTTTCTCCGCGTTGATGGCCCGCCAATCCTCCCCCGGCTCCACGTCGAGGAACAGCGGCAGCGCGAGGTTGGCGGTGGAGCGGAGGCCCGGTGCGTGCCGCCGCATATCGACCGGAATCAGGAAGCGGGACTTGGCGCCTGCCGCGGTCGCCAAGATGGCGGCCACCCGGGCGACGGTGCCCTTGCCGGTCACGGCGATGGACCGATTGCGGAGCAACCAGGGTGATGCCGCGGGGTCCTGGCGGCCGCATCCGGCCGGGGACGGGAATACCGGAAGGACGAGGGTCGATCGCCCCGGCGCGCCGAGGCGCGCGACGAGGTCGGCATCCGTGGTGGGATCGGTAGCGCCGAGTGGTTGCTCACCGCGCAATGCCCGGAACACATCCATGACCCACATGCGCACGCCCATACCGTCCATCGCGCCGTGGAATACCCGGAATACGATGGTGACCGGATCGCCGGTCAGCAAGAGCACCTCGCAGGTGCGGTCCGGGGTCGGCCCGATCGGGCTGTTGAGGATCGGATCGTTCTCCAGCGCAGGGTAATTCAAGGTGCCGCCAGGCACGATCCGCACCACTGCGGGGGCACCGCTGTCGATCCAGTACTCGCCATCGCGTACCAGCCGGGAACCCGGATCGGCCGCCGACGCGATATTTACGGCTCGTTGCAATTCGGCCGCTCGGATGGGGCCCGTGCCGGTGATGGCGAGTTGCATCAGGAACGGCGGATTCAGCTCGCGCGTCGAGAAGTACAGGCGCTCGGTGGGCGAGATCGGACGACGAAAGACGTTGTCGGTGTGCACTATTGCCTCCGGAGTCATCGCAATGCCTTGGTGAGTTCGACAATGCCGCCCTGTGTTTCGAGCCAGTCCTTGAAGGTCGCGATGCCGGCATCGCGACCGATGACGGGCCGGTAGCCGAAATCGCGTGCCGCCGCGCCGGTGTCATAGGTGGCACTGCGTGTCATCAGCGCCACGACATAACGCGACAGCGGGGGCGACCAGCGCGTCGCGATGGCCGGGATCTGCCAGACCGTTTCGATGACGCGCACCAATGCGTTGACCACGCGCGGATTCGGCTTCCTGGTCGGCGGCCGATAGCCGAGATCCATTGCCACCGCGCCGAGGAACTGCCACACATTGGTCTGCTCGGCATCGGCGATGAAATACGCCTTGCCGCCCACCGCGTCCGAGCCGATCACCTTGACACAGGCGTCGACGATATTGTCGACGTGACACAGCGAGGCGAAAACATCGCGTCCGAACGACAGATCCGGCAGCTTGCCCGCGGCCGTCCGGCCGAGCAGTCGCACGATCGGGCCGGACCGATCGCCCGCACCCCAGATCGCCCGCGGCCGCAGTGCGCAGGTGGTGAATCCCGGTGCGTCCATGGCGAGTACGGCGCGCTCGGCGGCCGCCTTGGTCTCGGAATACAGGTTCAGATAGCGCCGCGGATACGGCACCGATTCGTCGATATCGAGCTGATCGCCGTCGTCGTAGCCCATCAGCGCACTGGGACTGGAGATGAACACGAAACGCGAAGCGCCACCGCGCCGCGCCGATTCCAGCAGTCGCTCGGTGGCCCGAACGTTCTCCTCCCAGAACTGTTCTCGGGTGCCACGCTCGTCGACCCGCGCGGCACTGTGGAATACCACATCGACACCATTGGTGGCCCGTGCCAGCGATAGTCCGTCGGCGAGATCGCCGTAGACCACCTGGACCCGGTCGACGGCCGCGCCGAGGTCGGTCAGATCGCTACTGCGCCGCACCAGGATCGCGACATCGTGTTGGCCATCGCGGACGAGTCGGCGTACGAGCGCACCGCCGAGAAATCCGGAGGCGCCGGTTACCAGCACCTTGCTCATAGCGTGTCCTCCGCTCCGATGTGCTCCCGACCGGTCTGGGTTCGCCACCAGGTCATGCCGAAGATCTGGGTCAGCACGACCGTCTCGACCCTGGACCGCCCCGAACCCTCGGCCGCCCGCAGTGCCGCCGGAATCTGCGCCGCGTGCACCACGACGCTCAGGAATGCGTCGATCCACCAAATGGCGTGCAGGACAGGGCTTTCCGGGATTCGATCCGTTGAGGTCGCGGCGAGGCCACCGGCCAGATAGAGCCAACCCAGGACGGGAATCGCCCGCAGCGCAGTCGACTTCATCGCTTCACTCCGAGTTCTTGGGTTGCCCACACCGACAACTGCTCGCGCCCGATCTTGGCGTTGTGCCGGATATCCACCGGGAATTTCGGGTGCACGAGGAAGTCGGCGATCATGCGGGTGAGCTCCGATTCGGCCGCACGGGCCCGCAGCGCGGCCTCGACGGTCGTCGCATCGGCAACCGAGCGCAACTCCACACATAGGACCGGCCGCTGAGCACCTCGCTCGCCGACTCCGACCAGGGCCGTCCGGGCAACGCCCACAACGGTATTGAAGATCTGCTCGACCTGAACAGTGAACATCGGCCCCTGCGGGGTGAGCACCCGCTGACTCTTGCGCCCGCAGAACCAGATCCGCCCCTGCTCATCGATCCAGGCCAGATCTCCGGTGCGATGCCAGATCACCGCGCCGTCGACAATCTTGCCCTGTGCGTTCGCCTGCTTCGGCCAGTAATAACGTGTGCTGACATTCGGCCCGGCGACGACGAGTTCGCCGATGCCACGCGAGTTCTCGAGTTGGCCAGCGATCGCTTCGGCCCGCTGCCAGGTCGGAATCGGGTCTTCGGTAATGGCGACGATCCTGGCCCGCACCCGGTCGGCAGGCCGCCCGATACAGGTACCGGCCCCGCGATGGGTGCGCTCGATCAAACCATCGAACAATTCCCGTGATTCGATGGTGGACATCGGCAATGCCTCGGTGGAGCCATATCCCGCGTACACCCGGGCATCCTCGGGTAGTACCGCGCGCAGTCCGGCGATACACCAGTCGGGGACCGGAGCGCCGCCGGAATAGATGCTGCTCAACGACTTCAGCTCCGTCGGCTGCTGTTCGAGACGGCGCAACAGCGGGATCAGCACGGCGGGCGAGGCGAACATGGTGCGCACGCCGAACCGCTCGACCGCATCCACGATATCCCCGGGATCGGTCGAACCGACCTGGCTCGGGATCAGCGGCGGCAGCACACACCGCGCACCGAGCAGCAGATCGAGAATGCCGACCAGCGGCAGCGTGATCAGCGAGGTGTCCGGTTCGATATGCCCGCGTGCCGCATGGACCTGTTCGATCATGGCCGCGAGGTTCCCGTGCGTCATCTCGACGGCCTTGGCGGGCCCGGTGCTACCCGTGGTGAATCCGATCACCAGCAGATCGCTGTCCGCGGCGGGTTTGCGAAGGGGTGCGACCCCGGTGGGTGTGGTGCCCCAATCCCGCAGTGCCGCACCGCCCCAGAACCAGCGCCTACCGACGGTGACGGCGGTGTGGACCCGGCGGAAGCTGCGCCGGAACAGCACTCGCAACGCATGCGCCTGCGGTATCCCGATAAATGCCTCGGCATCCACGGCCCGCAAGCACCGCAACATCTTTCGCACGCCCATGCCGGGATCGATGACCACCGGCACCGCGCCGATCTTCAGCAGCCCGAACATCACCGCGTACAGCTCCGGGCCCGGTAGCACCAGCACAATGGTGCGCGTACCGGTCCCGACACCGGATGTGGTCAACCGCTCGGCGATGGTGTCGGACCAGCGGTCGAGCTCCCGGTAGGTGATCGTGCGATAGTCGGGCAGGCCCTCGGGATTGCGCCCGTGCGGGAAGATCACCGCCGCGCGATTCGGTTCCGCGCGCGCGAACGCGCGGAACCGGTCGATGGGCTGCCAGTAGGTCGGCATCGTCACGCGGGCGTCCCCGCCAGCACCGGCAACCGGTAGAGCACGGCCGCGGCCGATGGCCCCGCACCCGCCGCCACGAACAGCACATGGGTGTGCGCCGCGAACGATTCCTCGGTGACCGCCCGGTGATAGGCCAGTGGCAGTGCCGCGGTATGCGGATCGCCTTCGGACAGATCGGCGGTTCGCACCGAATCCGCCTCGATACCAAGGGTTTCCGCGAGCCGAATCGGGAATTCGGTGCTCGGGGTCGAGGCGATGAGCGCGGTGCTCGACAGGTCGGAATGTCCGGCCTCGGCGAGTGCGGCTTGTGCGGCGTCGACGGCGACGTTCAACAGTCGGTCCTCGAAACCCGGTTCGCGGACCACTGTCATCAGGCCGCGTCCGACCGTGCCCATGGTCGCGGTGTCCACGAACGACTCCACGGCGGGCGTACCAGCGCCCCGGGCGATATGTACCCGGCCGAACCCGACGGGTTCCTCGGTGTGCTCCAGCAGCAGCGCGGCACCCGAAGTGGCATAGGGGAATTCGGCATCGGCGGCCGAGCGGGTGAGTGAGGGATGGGTATCGCCGGAGACGATCAGCACGTGCTCGGCGCTGCCGGTCTCCAGGATCGACGTGGCCACCTGGACGGCGTTGAGCACGCCGACCGCGCCGTTCATGAGATCGAAGGAGAAGGTCCGCGGATCGTCCTCGCCGTACTCGAGCCCGATGCCGGCCGCCTTCTGGATCAATGCGGACACGGCCGGTTCGACGGTATTGGAGTCACGGAATATCCCGGCGTTGATGAATACCCCGACCTGGTCGGGACGCACACCAACGCGCTCCAGACTTTCCCGCGCCGCGCGAGCGCTGTGCTCGATGATGCTGTTGGTGTCCTTGGCCCGGCTGGTTCCGGTGGACTTGATGCGCACACCCATGGCTGACCTCAGACCTTCAGGGAGGAGATGGTGGTGGACAGGAAGCCGGTCACGACGCCGGAAGCCGCGGGGATCATCAGCAGTTTGGATCCGGAGGGCAGCTTCTGATCGCTGAGCTGATCGTGCAGCACGATGAAATGCGAAGTGGTCGAGGTGTTTCCGTACTTCTGGAGCACCCGCAGATCCGGCGGCATCGGCACACCGAACTCGCGCTCGCCGATCGCGGCCAGCCAGGGGAGCGCGGCGGCGCCGAACTGGTGGTGAATGATGTAGTCGAACTTCTCGTCGGCGAAGGTCCTGCCGCGCGCCTGCAAGTAGTTGCGCTGGGTGTCGGTCCACAGCACGAACCGATCCTCGTTGTGCATCTTGCGGTTGTCGGTATACAGCGCGACGCCCTGGGTCTTATCGCTCGGCATGCCGAGGCACAGATGCGAATGTTCGGAGGCGGTCATCAATTCGATGTAGTGGATCTTGTCGGCATCGTCGACCGCCCGGTCGAGCACGATCGCGCAACCGGAATCACCGACCGACAGCGAGGCGAATTGCAGATCATATTTCTCGGAAATCTCGTTCACCGCGGTATCGGCAATAGGAGTAATGGCCTCACCGCTCACCACCATGCCATTTCGTACCACGCCCGAACGGATCATCCGATCGAGAATGTAGGTACCGGTCAGCATTCCGGCGCAGGCATTGGAAATATCGAAGGTAATGGCTTTGTCGGCACCGAGTTGGGTGCCGATCGAGGAGGCGAACGACGGCTCCATGTACATCCGGGTGCCGTTCCTGCTGCGCGTGATGGAGGTCGAGATGATCACGTCGAGATCTGCCGCAGCATACTGTGACCTGGAAAGACAGTCCTGCGCCGCCTTGATGGCGAGAGCGAACGAATCCTCGTAGCTGTCCGGTCGGGTGTCGTGGACGCGGCGCTCCCGCACTCCCGTGATCCGTTCGAGATCGAACGACGGGGGTTCGGCGAGCCTGGAGATCAGCTCCTCGGTAGAGACGATATTCGAGGGGAGATACGCGCCGATGGATTCGAACCGAGAATGCGACACTTGCGCTCCTGGAAAACGTTGATGAATACGGTTCCGGATCGTCTCTGATCGTCGGTGCGACCGAACGCTACCGGACGGTAACCAGCAATGGGTATGGACAGTTCGAGTGAATCCTTCTGGGACAGGCGAACTTTCGTGGCTACGCTGGGGTGATGGCACGATCGATGTGAGTGACCTCACTGTGCTTCACGCACTTGAGAACCGGTCGGTTTTGGTCGCCTGTCCAAGGCGTGGGTCAGGGGGCTTGTTCTCGAAGACAAGAGGTCACCGATAGGCTGGAGACGACGTCGGTGCGCATCGACGTCACGCCGCAACCGCCGAATACCGGAGGGTGAGTGCTATGACGACCGCTGGCGAGCACGTCGATGTGCTCATCGTCGGTGCCGGACTGTCCGGGATAGGTGCGGCGTATCACCTGGGGCGGGCATTCCCGCGGCGGACCTACGCGATTCTGGAAAGCCGCGATGCGATCGGCGGAACCTGGGATCTGTTCCGCTATCCGGGAATTCGCTCCGATTCGGATATGTACACCCTGGGCTACCGCTTCCGGCCGTGGCTGGGGGAGATGTCGATCGCCGACGGTGACGACATCCTCGACTATGTGCGTGCCACCGCCGTCGAGAGCGGTATCGAGCGGCATATCCGGTTCCGGCATCGGGTGGTCGGCGCCGAATGGTCAGCGCGGGACAACCGGTGGACGGTGCGCGCCGAACGGACCGATACCGGCGAAACCGTCACGCTCACTGCCGGATTCCTGTTCTGCTGTTCCGGCTACTACCGCTACGACGAGGGCTACACCCCGGAATTCGCGGGCACCGAGCGGTTCGCCGGGCCGATCATCCATCCGCAACACTGGCCGCGCGATCTCGATGTCGCGGGCAAGCGGGTGGTGCTGATCGGCAGCGGCGCAACCGCGGTCACCCTCGGGCCCGCGCTGACCGAGCAGGGTGCGCACGTGACGATGCTGCAACGCTCGCCGAGCTACATCATCTCCGCACCCGCCCGCGACGGTCTCGCCATCAAGGTGCGCAAATTCCTGCCGGCCCGCGTCGCCTACGCGCTGGCGAGAGCCAAGAACGTGGCACTGGCCACCGCGATATACCAACTGAGCCAACGGTATCCGGAATCCATGCGCAAGCGGATCAAGGGCTGGCAGCGGCGCTGGCTGCCCGCGGGCTTCGATATCGACACCCACTTCACTCCGACCTACAACCCTTGGGATCAGCGACTGTGCCTGGCGCCCAACGGAGATTTCTTCCGCGCCATTCGCAAGGGGCGGTTGGATATCGTGACCGATAAGGTGGAGACGTTCACCGAGACCGGTCTGGCTCTCGCCTCCGGCGCCACCCTCGACGCCGATATCGTCATCACCGCAACGGGTTTGAACCTACTCGCCTTCGGCGGCATCGAACTCGCGGTCGACGGCCGGCCGGTGCAGCTTCCGGAGCACATGGCCTATAAGGCGATGATGCTATCCGACGTGCCGAACTTCGCCTACGTCATCGGCTACACCAACGCCTCGTGGACCCTGAAGGCGGATCTGGTGTGCGAGTATGTCGTTCGGCTACTACGCCATATGGACGACAACGGCTACGACCGCTGTACGCCGGTGCGCGATCCGTCCGTCGGCGCGACATCGCTGTTCCTGAATTTCAACCCGGGGTATGTGCAGCGCGCCGCGAGCCAATTCCCGATCCAGGGCACCAAGGCGCCGTGGCGCCTACGGATGAACTACCTACGCGATGTGGTGACGCTGCGCCACGGGCGGATCACCGACAGCGCGATGGTGTTCGAGCGGGCGCGGGATCGGGATCCGGTGTCGACGCAGACGTAGCCGGATCACCGCGTCTGCGGCGCCGTTGACGATCGTGCGGTCGCGATATTGCGCAGCACGCTGGTCGCGTGGTCGTCGAAGCGTTCCCGCGGGATAGCGATGGTGCCATCGAGCCACGGGCGATACATGTACGCCATCGCCCCGAAGATGGCGTTCGAGTTGAGGCTGTTCTCGAACTCGTCCGGCATGGATTGCGCTCCGTCGGCCAATGTGATCGTCAATGCGATGGGGGCGGTGAACAGTTCGATGAGTTCGTTGCCCCGGTCGCCGAGTACCCGCGTGGCCTGCGATTCCACGAACATGATCTGGCCGCGCCGACGGTCCTCCAGCAAATAATCGGTGAACGCCGAAATGGCGTGCCGGAACAGCTGCCGGGGTTCGGTCGGCGCGGTGGCCAGCGCCGCGAGCAGTTGTTCCTGCGCACCGAGGACGACCGTCTCCAGCGCCGCGGTCAACAGTTTGTCGAGATTCGGAAAGCTCTCATAGAAGTACCGCTCGGTTAGTCCGGCTTGTCGGCAAACCCCGCGCATGGAGATATCGGACGCTCCGATCGTGGCCATCAGTTCGATGGCGGCCTCGATGAGCTGTTCGCGGCGCGCGGCGATCCGGTCGGCCGGAGGCGTGCCGCGCCAGCGGCGCATGCCCGGTATCGATCCATCGGAGGCGTCGTTCATGGCTCGATCCTCCCATAGCCGGGAAGTTGACATCATGTGATGTTGACAGCATTTGATGTCGGCAATACATTGACGATCTACGGGACCAGACGTAAGGACCATCAGATGGGCACTACGTACGCCGATCAGGCTCATGCGATCACTGCGCGGGACGTCAGCTTCGACTTCGACTCGGTGCCGATGCATTACATCCCCGGTGAAGTCATGGCCACCCACATCATCAACGTCATGCATCTGGTGCTACCCGAAGGGGAGCGGGCCATGGCGCAGGCGCTGGCCGAGGCGCTGCCCCTGATCGATGATGAGCGTCTGCGGGAAGAGGTCCGCGGCTTCATCGGCCAGGAGACCATGCACGCCGGTTCGCACGAAAAGGCCCGTCACCAATTGGAGCGGCTCGGTCTCGAGGTCGCTCCGATGGTGGATCGCATCGCCTGGTTGATCGACCGGGTGCTCGGCGACCACGGACTCTCGGGCCGGGCGAAGCACGAATGGCTCTGTGAGCGCCTTGCCCTGTTCGCCGGTATGGAGCATTACACCGCCGTCATCGGCGAATGGCTGCTGACCAATGACAAACTGGCGGCGAAGGGGATGCATCCGGCGATGCTGGATCTCATCCGCTGGCACGGTGCGGAGGAGGTCGAACATCGCAGCGTGGTCTACGACGCGTACATGTATCTCGACGGCGGTTACGCCCGCAAGGCCCGCCAGGCGCTGATCGCGAGTTCGGGACTGCTCGCGCTGTTCCTGATGTCGGCCGCCTATCTGTTCCATCGGGACCCGTCGCCGAACAAGGGCAGGTGGTGGCCGCTCCAGGTGGCCAGTGCGTCACTGCGTGGCGTGATACCGAGTTTCACCACCTTCTTCACCGAGATTCCGCGCTATCTGCGGCCGGGATTCCATCCCTCGCAACTCGGTCCGATGGACAACGCACTGCGCTACCTCGCGCAGTCACCGGCAGCACGGGCGAACGCATGACCGCCGTGGAGCAGTTCCGGCCGGGGGCCGGGCTGCGGATGATCGCGTCGGCGGTGGACACCTACAAGCGCGTCTTCACGGAAGGTAAAGCGGCGCAGCTGCTTTCGCGGGCACAGCCGGTGCGCCACACCGGCTATGACTTCGAGCTGGCGGTCATGGGGATCGAGGCCGAGGCCGAGGACGTGGTCAGCCTGACGCTGTGTGATCCGGACGGCGCGGATCTGCCCGCCTGGACGCCGGGTGCCCATATCGATGTGTTCCTGCCCTCGGGTCGGCAGCGGCAGTACTCGCTCAACAGCGATCCCGATGATCGCAGCTGCTACCGAATCGCGGTGCGGTACATAGCCGGTGGCGACGGCGGCTCCCGGGAGATCCACGAGAGTCTGCGGGTCGGTAACCGGCTGCGGGTGCGCGGGCCGCGCAATGCCTTCCCGCTCATCGCCGCGCCGCAATATCTGTTCGTGGCCGGTGGCATCGGGATCACGCCGATCCTGCCGATGGTCACCGCGGCCGAGCGGGCCGGAATACCGTGGCGGCTCATGTATTTCGGGCGCTCGCGGACGCGGATGCCGTTTTTGTACGAGCTGGCCCGTTTCACCGGCGGTGATGTGGTGGTGCGTCCGGACGACGAATTCGGGGCCCCGGATCCGCGCATGATCTTCGAGCAGACACCGACCGGCGCCGCGGTGTACGTCTGTGGGCCACCGGCCTTGGCGGAGGCCGCGCGCAAGGTGCTGCTGCTGCACGATCCGACCGCTTCGCTGCATACCGAGCGGTTCTCGGCGATGCCGGTGCGTGATGGTGCCCCGTTCCGTATTCGGTTGCGCCGCAGTGGGACCGAGGTGGATGTCGCGGCCGACGAGTCCGCGCTGACCGCGATTCGGCGCGCGGTGCCGGGCGTTGCGTATTCCTGCCAGCAGGGCTTCTGTGGGACGTGTCGGGCGAGTGTGCTCTCCGGTGACGTCGAGCACCGGGACCGGGCGCTGCTGCCGAGCGAGCGGGACCGCGCGATGATGACCTGCGTATCGCGTTCTCGCGGTGGCGAACTCGAATTGGATATGTAGGGGCCTACTGCGCCGGGAAGATGGCGGGCAGTGTCATGGCGTATTCGAGGTCGGCGCGGGTGCCGAGCGTGGTCAGCAGCACACGGATCATGGTAAGTCGTGCGGCGGCAACGGTTTCCGCGTCCGGCTCGGTGCCCGGTGCGGTGCCCGCCGAGATGCGATAGACCACGTACTCGCAAACATGTAGCGCCGCATCGAGATCGAGCGGTGAGGGTACCGTGCGGCCGAGTTCGGTGAACGTTTCGCGCACCAGCGCGCGGATATCGTCGAGTGCCCGTTCGCGATAGGCCGATACCGGTGAGGCCGGGTCGTGCAGTTCGGCGAAGAGCGGTCGCAGCATCGCGCCGTGCCCGCGGGCCCAGCCGAGGTAGGCGTCGATGAGCCGGATACCGAGTTCGACCGGCTCGTCGGGGCCGGTCAGTGCCGTGCGGATGCCGTTGACGAGCCCGTCGTTGGAGGCGTCCAGCACGACGTGCAGCGGTTCGGTGGCATTGCCGAAATAGCGGTAGAAGGTCGGCCGGGCCAGTCCGGCCTGTTCGATGATCTGGGCGACGCTGAGCCCGCGCGAGCCGCCGCGGGTGAATACCGCCGCGGTCGCGAGCACGATCCGGGCGCGGACCTCCTCGGCCTGCTCCTGGGTCTGCGGCGGTCGGCCGCGCCGGGCCGCGCCATGGGTTTGGGACGTGTCAGCGGACATGGTGATGCCTCACAACTCGAAGCCTGACCTGTCTGTGTTCCACACCCGACAGCTTGACATGAGGTGTGGCCCGATGATTAATCTAACACCAGTGTTCAGGAAATGGTCGCGCCGTGCGTCCGCGCTCCTGCCGCGTCCACCAGACCCATGAGAGGGCCGACAATGACGACCGCCCGCCAACTGGCCGAACCGACCGCCTTGCCCGCGGCCCTAGTGCAACCCCTGCTCGACCACGCGATTGCGGGCGGTGCGCCCTCGGTCGAGATATTCGCGCCCGCGACCGGACGCAAGATCGCGGATCTGCCGCAGTCCTCGACCGGCGATATCGATGCCGCCTTCGCCACCGCGCGCAGCGCGCAGCGGGAATGGGCTCGGCGCTCGGTTCGCGAGCGGATCGCGGTACTGCGCAAATTCCATGACATCGTGCTCGCCGAACAGGACACGATTCTCGATATCGTGCAGACCGAGACCGGTAAGTCGCGGGCGCACGCCTTCGACGAGGTCGGGGATGTGGCGGTCAATGCCAGGTACTACGCGTCGGTCGCGGAGAAGTTGCTGGCCACCCGCAAGCCGCGGGGTGTGCTGCCGGTGCTGACCCAGGTCGATGTGCGGCATCGGCCCAAGGGTGTGGTCGCGGTGATCTCGCCGTGGAACTATCCGCTCGCCCTGGCCGCTTCCGATGCGTTGCCCGCCTTGGCGGCCGGAAATGCCGTGGTCGCGCGGCCGGATAATCAGACGGCGCTGACCGCGCTGTGGGCGATCGATGCCGCCGAGCGGGCCGGATTGCCGCGCGGACTGTGGCAGGCGGTGCTCGGTCGCGGGTCGGTGATCGGCGGCGAGGTGATCGCGCGGGCCGACTATGTCGACTACACCGGATCCAGCGCGACCGGCCGGACCATCGCGCAGCAGGCCGGGGAGCGGCTGATCGGCTATTCGCTCGAACTCGGTGGCAAGAATCCACTGCTGGTGCTCGCCGATGCGGATGTGTCCAGGGCGGCCAGGATCGCGATCCGGGCCTGCTTCGCCTCGGCGGGGCAGCTGTGTGAGTCGATGGAGCGAATCTATGTGCACGACAAGGTCTATGACCGGTTCGTCAGCGAGTTCGTCGAACATGTGCGGGCGATCGAATTGGGCGGTGGGCTCGATTTCGCCAGTGATATGGGGTCTTTGACATTCCAGCGCCAGTTGGACACGGTCCGTGCGCATGTCGATGATGCGGTGGCCAAGGGGGCGCAGGTGCTGGCGGGCGGCAAGGCCCGCCCCGACCTCGGGCCGTACTTCTACGAGCCGACCGTGCTGGCCGGGGTGCGGCCCGGGATGACGGTGTACCGCGAGGAGACCTTCGGGCCGGTGGTCTCGATCTATCGCGTCGGCAGCGACGATGAGGCGGTCGAGCAGGCCAATGACACCGCCTATGGACTCAATGCGAGCGTCTGGACCAAGGATCTCGATCGAGGTCGCAAGGTGGCCGCGCGCATCAATGCGGGCTCGGTGAATGTGAACGAGGGCTTCATCGCGGCGTGGGGGAGTGTGGACGCGCCCTCGGGCGGGCTCGGCATTTCGGGCACCGGGCGTCGGCACGGTCCCGAGGGCTTGCTGAAGTACATCGACACCCAGACGATCGCCGTGCAGCGGCTACTGCCCATCGCGCCGCCGCCCGGAATGTCGGAGGAACTGTGGGCGAAAACGATGACGCTCTACTTCGGGGTCATGAAGGCGCTTCGCCAGAAGTAATTGCGCCAGTCGCTTTTTCGAGATAGATGAGGATTACGAATGAAACTGGACACGGTAGCGGATAAGAAGGTGCTGGTCACGGGTGCCGCGATGGGACTGGGCAAGCTGTTCGCCGAACGCGCGGTGCGCGAGGGCGCCGCCGCGGTGGTGCTGTGGGACATCAACGAATCCGCGCTCGAGGAGACCGTGGCCGAATTGTCCGGACGCGGTGCGGCCGTTCACCACTACGTGGTCGACGTCGCCTCGCAGGAGTCCATCGCCGAGGCCGCCGCGGCGGTGCGCGGTGCGGTCGGCGATATCGATATCCTCGTCAATAACGCGGGCATCGTGCGCGGCAACAGCTACTTCTGGGAGACCGCCGATCGCGCTGATATCGATAAGACGGTCGCGATCAATTCACTTGCGCCGATGTACATTACGCTTGAGTTCCTGCCCGCGATGGTGCGCGGCACCGGCGAGGCGCGGGTCATGACCATCGCGTCCTCGGCGGGTCTGGTCTCCAATCCGCGCATGAGTGTGTACGCGGCGTCGAAGTGGGCGGCGCTGGGGTGGTCGGATTCGGTGCGCATCGAGCTCGAGCAGGCGGGCCACGACCACGTGAAGGTCACCACGGTCTGTCCGACCTACATCAATACCGGAATGTTCGATGGCGCAAAGGGCTTTCTGTTCACGCCGATCCTGGAGCAGGACGATGTCGTCGATACCTCGTGGCGGGAAATGAAGGCGGGCAATCCGCTGGTGATCCTGCCGTGGACGTCGCGGCTCAACAAGGCGATCTCGGGCCTGCTGCCGATCAAGTTGCGCGATCTGTTTCTGAGTTCGGTTGGCGTGTACCACTCGATGGAGGAATTCACCGGCCGCAAGAAGTAGAACGCGATACTGATCCGGACCGGCTGCACGCGTGTCGAGGGGACCCGGCACAAGGCGGGCCGACTTTGCCTATGGCACGGCGGGCTTGGTGCCGATGACGACGGTGGCGTAGAGCTCGTCCGATTCGGCGATGCGGCCGGTGAAGCCGCATTCGGCGAGGGCGGTGATCGCGTGCGGGGCTTGGGCTTGGCTGGCTTCGACCAGCAAATGACCGCCCGGGGCGAGCCAGGTGCGGGCGGCGTCGATGACGCGACGGAAGGTGTCCAGGCCGTCGGGTCCGCCATCGAGGGCGGTGCGCGGCTCGTAATCGCGTGCCTCGGGCGGCATCTGGGCGATCATTTCCGATGGCACGTACGGGGTGTTCGCGAGCAGGATGTCGATGTGTCCGCGCAGTTCGCGGGGGAGCGGGTCGAACAGGTCGCCCTGGTAGACGGCCGCGCCGATCGGAGTGAGATTGCCGCGAGCGCATTCGACCGCGGCGGGTTCGATATCGGCGGCGGCCAGGCTTATCTGTCGACCCTCGGCCGCGAGGATTTTCGCCAAGGCGAGACCCAATGCACCTGAACCGCAGCACATATCGACCACGACGGGGTGCTCGGCGGGGAGCGTGCGGGCGAGTTCGGCGGCCTCGTCGACGAGGAAGGCGGTGCGTTGGCGCGGTACGAAAACACCCGGGGCGACCGCGACGCGCAAACCGTGGAATTCGGTCCAGCCGAGCAGATATTCCAGCGGTGTTCCGGAAACCCGTTGCGCGACCAGATCCGCCAGATCGGCGCCGGTCTCCGCCGCGGCGGCGGTGAGCAGCCGCGCCTCGTCCTCGGCGAATACACAGCCCGCCGCGCGCAGTTGCGCGACTACGTCTCCGGTCGGTATCACCGGAACATCCTGCCGCGCGGATATTCGATCGGGCGAATCGATTTTCCGCGGAACCGGTCTGAGCTGCACTTTCGTGCCCAGTTCTACTGCGCCGAAAGTGCGAGCTCACACCGGTTGCGCGCGTGCCGGGGTCTCAGCGAGCGGTCGCGAGCTGGAAGGTGCGCGTCGCATCGAGATAGATGCCGCGCTGCGCCTGCCTGGCGGGCGGTGGCAATTGCGATACGAGCTGCTCGAGTGAGGTGGTCGCCCCGATGACGCGCGTGCCCGCGACAATGAAGTCGGCGACCGCGCGCCGGATGTGATTCGGCGAGGTGACCACGACCGCGCTGTCCGCGCCGACCTCACGCAGCATCCTGGTGCTGAACAGCGCGTTTTGCACCGTTGATCCGGCCCGGTTCTCGACATTGATCCGGGAGGTCGCCAAACCCTTGCTGACCAGCCAGGTGCGCATGGCCTCGGCCTCGGTGATCCCGTTCTGCGGGTTGCCGCCGGTGACGATAATGGGTGAGAACGGCGAGGCGACCGCCTGCAGCCAGGCCGCGGTCAGCCGGTTCACCAGCTCGGGGCGCAGCGTGCCATCCGGGAGCAGGCCGTATCCCAGCACCACGATTCCGGTCTGCGGCCCGACGAGCGCGGGCAGCGGGTTCGGCAGGGTGCCCACGGCGGCGCCGATCGCGCCGAGCACATTGGTGGTGCCCTGGGCCATTTCCGGGCTTACGGCGGTGAGGCGTGCCATCGAATCGGCCAGGGCGGGCAGGTCATTGGCGTAGTTCGACCAGATCGCCTGCAGCGCCAGGGCCTCGGCGTCGGTCGGGTCCGCGGCGATCAGTTCCCGGAGCACGGCGCGTCCGGAGGCGTCGTCACCGTCGGTGAAGGCGCGCTGGGCGGAGTTGTAGAGGGCGTCGGTATTCGGCGCCGCGATGGCGGGCGCGCCGGTCAGTGCGGTGATGGTCGCGGCCGCGAACGCGGTCACGACCGACAGTTTCCAATGCCTCGAGATCTTCACTACAGTCGACACCTTTCCACGCGTGAAACGGGGTTTGCGGTAGGTCAGCTGACAGTTAGCTGCGGGCAAGCATGCATCACGATACGGCTGGTACAGGTCATAGTCGGGTAATTGCCGGAGGCGATCCGCGCGGTATTTCCAGACTCCGGGCAAATCGGGCGGGACGGGGTGACCGCTCGAACCGACCACGAGGCGCACCGGATAAGGTGTGACAACGTGGATACCGTTTCGCTGTCCGGCAAGGAACTCGCTGCCGCCATCAACGCCGACACCAAGGAGCGCGCCGCCGCGCTCACCGCGAGCGGAACCGCGCCGCGCCTGGCCCTGATCGTGGCCAATGACGATCCGGCCAGCGCCTGGTACGTGAACTCGCTGCGCAAGGCCGCCGAGCGTCTCGGAATCGCCTGCGACACCATCGATCTCGGCGCGGACGCGAGCATTCAGCAGATCCGTGACGAACTGAGCGCCCGCAGCGCGGACACCGGCGTCGACGCGATCATGCTGCAGACTCCGCTGCCCTCCGGTGTCACCCTCGACGACGTCAGCTCGGCTATCGCCGCCACCAAGGATGTCGACGGCGTCAGCCCGCTGTCCCTCGGCCTGCTCGCCTCCAACCTGGACGGCTTCGTCCCGGCCACCTCCGAGGCCGTCGTCGAACTACTGAAGCATCACGAAATCCCGCTCGCCGGTCGGCATGTCGCCGTGGTCGGCCGCTCCAATATCGTCGGCAAGCCGCTGGCCCAACTCTTGCTCGCCGAAAACGCCACCGTCACCATCTGCCATTCCCGCACCACGGACCTCCCCGCCGTCACCTCCGCTGCCGATATCGTCGTCGCCGCCGCAGGCCGCATCGGCCTGGTCACCGGCAAACATATCCACGAAGGCGCCACCGTCATCGATGTCGGCACCAACGAAGCGCCCGATGGAAAGATCGTCGGCGATGTAGACGCGGACTCCGTACGCGGCAAGGCCTCCGCCCTCAGCCCCGTCCCCGGCGGCATAGGCCCGGTAACCACCGCCCTCCTGATGCGCCACGTAGTCACCGCCGCCGAAAAGACCCACACGGCCTGATCGTTCACCTCTCGCCCGGTCGCGTCGGACCGGGGCCGGGCGGCTGCGATCGTGAGTGCCGCACGGTTGTCGAGTTCCCCAGCCACAGTGAGGTTTCGGCGAGCTGCTATCGGTCGTTTGTGCGGATTCGGTGGTAGCGCAGGGCGAACCAGGTGAACAGGATCGCGGCGGTGCTGGAGTAGATCAGATTGATGGTTACGCCGGTGGTGGGGGTGACGCCCAGGTCGTGTAGTTGACGGGATTTGATCGGGTCGATGCCGTGGATCAATTCCCAGGTGGTCGCGGCGACCGCGATCCACTGACCGCCCAGAGCCACGGTCGTGATGGCGATGATCCATCGGTAGCCGCGCAGCACCAGCGCCGCGGCGCTTACCAGTGCGACAGCGACGATCAGGAAGCTCGCTGCGCGGGCGGGGCTGTGGTGGCTGAGCGAGGCCGCGCTGCCGAACGCGGCCAGCGCGACTCCGGCCAGCAGGAGCAGGGCGGTGGCGATTCGGAGCGGGCGGTGGAATGCGCTCAGCAGCACATTCTCATGCTATGGCGCGGCGGGTCTTGCGGGTGGCGTGGTGCATCGCAAACCGCGATCTGTCAGGCGGGTTTGATGTTGGCGTTGCGGTGGAAGACGTTGTCGGGGTCGTACCGGGTTTTGATGGACGCCAGTCTGGCGTATTTGGTGGCGCCGTAGGACGTGCGGACCCGGTTCTCGTCGGCGTCGGACATGAAGTTGACGTAGCCGCCGGGGTTGGAGGCCAAGGGGCGCAGTGCATCCCAGATCGTTCGGGCCCAGGTTCGGTCGGTGGCGAGGCTTTCGGGGTCGAGGGCGGCGGCTTGGATATTGCACACATAGTGCGCGGTGCGGGCGCCGCCGAATGCGGTGTCGCTCTCGCCAACGGCGGTGAAGGCGCCATTGAGCGTGAAAATGGGCATGAAGGAGAGGGGTGATGCCTTGTTGCCCGCGTGCTCGGTGATCACCGCGATCACCTCATCGGAGAAATCGTCGAGGTCCAGGCTCTTCTCGTAGCCGTAGGCGCCCCAAGGCGCGGATCCATCGAGCATGCTCTGCAATTCGACATAGGGCATCGGGGTGATGAATTCGAAGAGCGGCGGTAGCGCGGCGCGCAGTGGGGCCACCGCCTGAGCGTGCTCCGCGGCTGTGCCGAAACCAGCGACTATGAGGACATGGCCCGGCACCCAGTGGAATTGCTCCGGCACGAAAGGCGCTGGTGGCGCCGACAGTCCGGCGCCGACCAATACTCCCGAACGCAGTGGCAGCGTCGGGATGAACTCGCGGAACAGCCGTAGCGCGGCACCTCCGTCCGCGAGCCCCCAGAAGAAGAAGCCGAGCTGCACCTCGGGTCCGACCGGATGCAGCCGAAACTCGAATTCGGTGACGACGCCGAAGTTGCCGCCGCCACCACGCAGCGCCCAGAACAGGTCGGGGTGTTCGGCTTCGCAGGCCCGCACGATCCGGCCGTCCGCGAGCACGACCTGCGCCGACACCAGGTTGTCGATCGTCAGCCCGAACATGCGCGTCAGCCAGCCCATGCCGCCACCGAGCGTGAGCCCGCCGACACCGGTATCGCTGATCACCCCGCCGGTCACGGCCAGCCCGTGCACCTGCGTCGCGGCATCCACATCCGCCATGGTCGCGCCGCCGCCGACCCGGGCATGCGCGCCTTCTGGATCCACCAGGACGCTGTTCATCAAGCCGAGGTTGATCATCAGCCCGTCGTCGCCGACACCGGTGCCGCTGTACGCGTGGCCACCGCCGCGGACCGATAGCTCGAGCGCGTGTTCCCTGGCGAAGGTGAGTGCCGCGGCCACGTCTTCGGGGGACAGGCATTCGGCGATCACCGCCGGTCGCCTGTCGATATCGCCGTTCCAGACCGCGCGGGCCGTGTCGTAGCCCGCATCGTCGGGAGCGAATACCGGCCCGGCCATCCTGGACCGCAACGCTCTGATATCGGAGCTCGCTGTTCGGGTCATCGCATATCTCCAGCTACCAGGCCCCGACCATTTGTGTGCGGAGTTGGTCACGCGATCCGCGTCGCCGACTCCGCTGCGGCACCGGCACGCACCGGCGGTGCTGTCCAAGAGCGCGTCAAGTTTCGAATATGGCGCGCGTCACAGTCTATTGGCGTGCTCGGCTCATCGCTGAGAAATAGCGGACGGTAACGCCTGCATCGCGGCTGCGTCTAGTGTCGCGAGCAGGTCGCGCAGGGTCTCGCGCTGCTCGGACCCGAGGGTGGCGAAGACTTCCTCGGCGGCCTGACGGCGGGCTGCGGCCATCTGCGAGAGGGCGGCGCGACCGGAATCGGTCAGGGTCACCAGGGTGGAGCGGCGGTTGGTGGGGTCGGGGGCCCGCGAGACCAGGAGCGCGGATTCGAGGGCGTCGACCACGGTGGTGGCGGAGCGGGGGACGATGCCGAGGTGATCGGCCAGGGCGGCCATGCGCAGCGGCTCGTCGTGGTGGCCGAGAATGCGCAGCGCGCGCGCCTGGCCTGGGGTGATGCCGAGCGGTGCGAGCCGGGCGACCTGGTTACGGCGGATGCGCTTGGCGGTGCGCAGGAATAGTTCGGGGAGGTCGGGATCGGGAGCGGTGTCCACGATGTTGAGCATAACTCATTGTTTTGGGAACAATTATGAGTCATGCTCAGTTTGAGGATGTAGCTTCGGAAGGAGGCGCCTGTGCAGCCCCCACATCAACTTCGCCGGATCGTCCGGCTGTTTGGTCCCTATCGAGCGCGCCTGGCTCTGGTCGCCGCGCTCGTCGGTTTGTCCTCCCTGGTCGCGCTGGCATCACCGTTCATGCTGCGCGGCATCCTCGACGACGCCCTCCCGCACGGCCGCACCGGTCTGCTGACCGCGCTCGCCGCGGGCATGGTCGCGGTCGCCGCGCTGACCGCCGTCTTCGGCGTGCTGCAGACCTACATCTCCACCGCGGTCGGTCAAGAGGTCATGCACGATCTGCGCTCCGCGGTGTATGCGCAGCTGCAGCGAATGCCGTTGTCGTTCTTCACGACTACGCGGACCGGCGAGGTGCAGTCGCGGATCGCCAATGATATCGGCGGCATGCAGTCGACGGTCACTTCCACCGCGACCTCGCTGGTCTCCAACTTCACCACGGTGATCGCGTCGGTGATCGCGATGATCGCATTGGACTGGCGGCTCACCGCGGTATCGCTGATCATGCTGCCGTTCTTCGTCTGGATCAGTCGGCGCGTCGGTGACGAGCGCAGGAAGATCACCGCCGAGCGCCAGCAGAAGCTGGCGGGCATGTCGGCGATCGTGGAGGAGTCGCTATCGGTGAGCGGCATACTGCTCGGGCGCACGATGGGGCGCTCACCCACCCTGGTCGACGATTTCGCGAAGGAGTCGCGCGGGCTGGTCGATCTGGAGATCCGCTCCGGCATGGCGGGGCGGTGGCGGCAGTCGACGATTCAGATCGTCATGGCCGCCATGCCCGCGGTCGTCTACTGGGCGGCGGGATTGACTGTCGCGGCGGGACATCCGCTGGTATCGATCGGCACGCTGGTGGCGTTCACGACCTTGCAGACGAGTCTGCTGCGGCCGATGGTGCAGTTGCTGTACACCGGTGTGCAGGTGCAGAGTTCGATGTCGCTGTTCGGCAGGATCTTCGAATACCTGGATCTCGAGCCCGATATCCAGGAGCCGATAAAGCCTGTGCCGGTGCCGAATTCGGGAGTGCAGGGCGCGGTGCGCTTCGATCACGTCGGCTTCGGCTACGGCTCGGGCACGCGGGATGTGTTGCGGGATATCGATATCACCGTGCCCGCCGGATCCAGTCTGGCCATTGTCGGCGCGACCGGCTCCGGTAAGACGACACTCGGATACCTGGTGGCGCGGCTCTACGACGTGACATCGGGATCGGTGCACATCGACGGAATCGATGTGCGGGACATGTCCTTTGCCGATCTCGCCGCCGCCGTCGGTGTGGTGTCCCAGGAGACCTACCTGTTCCACGCCTCGGTCGCGGACAATCTGCGCTTCGCCGAACCCGATGCGACAGATGAGCAGTTGTACGCCGCCGCGCGGGCCGCGCAGATCCACGATCACATCGCGAGCCTGCCCGATGGCTACGACACGCTGGTCGGCGAGCGCGGATACCGCTTCTCCGGCGGCGAGCAGCAGCGCTTGGCGGTGGCGCGGGTGATCCTGCGCAACCCACCGATTCTGGTGCTCGACGAGGCCACCAGCGCGCTGGACAACCGGACCGAGCAGGAGGTGCAGGCGGCCATCGACGCACTGTCGGAAGGTCGAACCACCATCACCATCGCGCACCGGCTCTCCACCATCCGCGACGCCGATCAGATCGTGGTCCTCGACCAGGGCCACATCATCGAACGCGGTACCCATCGCGAACTGATGGACGCCGACGGCCGGTATGCCGCCCTCGCCTCCGGCGGCGACCTGGTCCGGGCCGCCTGACGCGACACTGAGCGTCGCGAAGATTTGTCGGGCTCAGACGGGTTCGGGTTCCGCTGCCGCGCGCGTGTCGAAATCATCTCGGGCGGCCAGGATCTCGTTATGGTGCCGGACCGACCAGATACCCATCGCGTGGCTCAGTTCGCCCAGGCTGGCACCCAGATCGGTGAGCGAATACTCGACGCGCGGCGGGACGGTCGGGTAGACGGCGCGGCGGACCAGGCCGTCGCGCTCGAGGTTGCGCAGGGTGCGGGTGAGCATCTTCTGGGTAATGCCATCGAGTCGGCGGCGCAGATCATTGAAGCGCACCGGAGCGCCCGCCATGCGCAGCACACCGAGGACCAGCAGCACCCATTTGTCCGCGAGCACGGTGAGCACTTCGCGTGCCGGACAGTTGGTCAGATAGGCCTTGACCAGGTTATCGGAGTCGGACCAGTCGACGATGGTATCCATCGGGTACCCCGGGATCATTGAAGTGCCTTCTTTCCCCTGGATACTAGGTGAACGCAGAATCTCTGGCATGCTGACAATCACGCAACGAACATTCGGTGCTCCCGAGGTCCTGGAAATCGTCGAGGTCGATCGGCCGAGTGCTGGGCCGGGCGAGGTGGTGGTGCGGGTCGCCGCCACCGGTATGAATGCGGCGGACTGGAAGCTGCGGTCCGGGCTGGTGCGCAAACTCGGAGATCCACCGTTCACACTGGGTTTCGACGTGTCCGGGATAGTGGCCGAGGTCGGCCCCGGCGTCGAGCAGTTCGCGGTCGACGACGAGGTCTACGGCATGGTGCTCAGCCGGCACGGTGCCTACGCGGAATACGTCGTGGCGCAGGCCGATTTCCTCGCACCGAAATCCGCAGGCCTGGACCACATCCACGCGGCGGCAGTGCCGACTGCGGTGCTGACCGCCTGGCAGGGACTTGCCGAAGTCGATGCCGGGCAACGCGTGCTGGTGCATGCGGCGGCGGGCGGTGTCGGGCATCTCGCGGTGCAGATCGCGAAGAACCGCGGCGCGCACGTGATCGGTACGGCCCGGACCGCCAATCACGAGTTCCTGCGCGATGTGGGAGCGGACGAGGTGATCGACTACACGACAACCGATTTCGCGGATGCGGTGCGCGATATCGATGTGGTCTTCGATCTCGTCGGTGGCGCGTACGGGTCACGATCGTTGCCGGTACTCGCGGACGGCGGACGCCTGATCGACGCGCAGGGCAATGATGCCGAGGACGATCCGCGATATGAGCGACTGTATGTGACACCGTCCGGCAGCGACCTGCGGGAGCTGTCCGCCTGGTTCGACGATGGGCGGTTACGGGTCGAGATCGATCAGGTGCTGCCGATGGCCGAGGTGGTCAAGGCACACCACCTGAGTGAATCCGGGCGTGTTCGCGGGAAGATCGTACTGGTGCCGTGGAATTCGCCCGTCTGACTATTTGGCGGCGCTGATCGCGGTGATCAGGGTCTGGCTGCCGATACGCGCGGTCGTGACGGCCTGAGGCTTGTAGGTGATCGACTTCGAATCCGGTCGAAATTCGGTCACCTGCACCAGATACTGGCCGACGAAGGCACCCGGCGTGACGGTGATGCAGTGCGTGGTGCCCGCCGGAATCCCGTCGATGCCCTGTTGGATCGTCGCGGCGGGGGAGACGGATGCGTTGGGAGCCACGAACTCTCGGGTCGCCTCGCCGGATCGGGTGACGTAGTACGCGTACTGGAAGGCGAAGATGACGGCCGGTCCGGAATCCATACCGCCGGCCCCATTGCCCTGAATTTTGTTGCCGACCTGCTCGGCCGGACATTGCGCGGTGGGCGTCGGATCGGTAACCGCGATCTGGCTCGGGCTGGACGAGGCCACCGTCGCCGGTTGCGGATTCGGGTCGAGCTGAACGAAGGCCACCACCAATAGCCCGGCGGCGGCGACCGATCCGACGAGGACAGGCAGCCATCGTCGCGTCGACCGTTTCCGTCCCGACCGATCGATCAAGGCCGCCAGCGCTTCCTCGTGCCGGAAGTAATCCGGCGCGGGCGGCTTCTCCTCCGGAAGCTCCTCGACCCACTCGGACCTGTCGTCCTGATGGTCGCGCCCGCGCTCGTTGAGTTCTCCGTTGCCAGCATGAATCATGTTCTGCCGCATCGGATCTTGCACTTGATGGGCGGAATCCGGCGTGGCGAGCGAGTGCAGCCGCGGTGGCTGCGAGGGCGCGCCGTGGTTCGGGCCTTGCCGGGGGCGGTGCCAAGCGGCGTCCGAGTTGATCGGGTTCTGGCGCAGGGGATCTCGCTGAACCGCGGGCTGCCGCATTGGGGGCTGTATAGCGGGCGCTTGCCCTGTCGGATCCTGCTGCGCGAACGACCTGTTGCTGCCGTCGGAATGAATAGGATTCTGCCGCCCCGGATTTCGCTGCATCGGTACTTGTCGTCCCGGGCCGTGCGCCGCAGGGGCGTGCTGAATCGGATCTTGCGATGCCGGAGCGTGGCGGTCCTGCACGGTCGGCTCGTATGGCTGCTCGGCAGCTGCGTGATGGTGTGGGTGCTGCGATGTCGATCCGTGCTGGTTCGGCACCGAAGCGGTCGGGTGCTGCGGGACGGTCTCGCGTGTCGGCACCGGGGTTCGGCGGGTAGGTGGCTCCTGGATCGGATCCCGCTGAATCGGGCCAGTCTGGCCGGGGCCCTGCGGATTTGGGGTGTGCGTTCCCGGACCTCGGTGACCGGTTATGCGACGGAACGGGTCCGTTGTCATCGGTGTCGGCGCGTCGGGCACTTGGCGCAGCGGCCCGGAGGGTGTTGCGCTCTGGTCGCTCGGCACCCGGCGCGGCGGTCCGGAGTCGGTGGGTACCCGCTCGATGGGTGCTCGCCGCAGTGCTCCGGAGTTCATCGGTGCCGGCTCGATCGGAACCTGGTGGTGCGGACCGGTATTGGTCGATGATTGATCGCCCACGATTCGGCGGAACGGGCCGGTGTCGGCCGGGGTTCGGTCGATCGGTAGCCGGGGGATAGGCCCGGTTTGCTCCGCGTCGATCGGCTCGTGGCGCAGCGGGCCCGTGTGCATCGCGGCTTGGTCGGCGGAGTTCTGGATCGGGCCGCGACGGTTCGCTGGAGCCGGGCGCATCGAGCCCGGCCTGATCGGGCTTTGTCCGATTGGGCCGGTGCGGTGCGGGCCCGGATCTTGCTGGAACGGCGCCTGATCGGGCCCTGCTGGAACCTGCGGAATCGGCATTCGGCGGTGCGGCACGGGGTCGTTCGGATCCTGATATGCCCTCGGGTCACCGAGCGGGTGTTGCGGCGTAATGCTCGGTTGCGGGCCAGTATTGGGCCGCGAGGTCATATCCGGTCGATCCATGGCCCACCTTCATCAGGTCATACCGTCAAGTGTGTCCCGCAGTTGTATCAACCCCGGCAGGATACTGCCAGGTTTGCTGCGGTCGACGAAAATGCGGGCCGGTGTCGCGAAGGAAAACGGATTGTTTACGGCTCACCAGTGCACGGTCACCGGGTCACCGACGCCGACGGTTTCGTAGTACCAGGCGGCGTCATCGGGGGCCAGGTTGATGCAGCCGTGGCTGACATTGGCATAGCCCTGCGAGTCCACCGACCAGGGTGCGGAGTGTACGAAAACACCACCCCACGTGAGGCGTTCGGCGTACTCGCCATTGATGACGTACCCCTCGGGCGAGCTCAGCGGAATGCCGATGGTGCGCGAGTCGAACACGACCGAACGGAACTTTTCCAGCACGGGGAAGGTGCCGGTCGGCGTCTCCCAGCCGGGCTTGCCCATCGAGGCGGGCATCTGTCGGGCCACCGCTCCGCCGACGCTCACGGTAAAGGTGTGCGCCGACATATCGGCGTCGCCGACCACGCCCGCATTGGTGCGGAACTCGGTGCGCGCGTTACCGGCCGCTACGGTGATCGGAGCCCGAGCGGGCAGGAAACTCGTTGGCGCCCAAGTCAGTTCGCGATCGCTCGACCAGACGAAACGGCCGGGCAGGATGGCGGTGGCCCGGATCTCGACCGACCGTTCGGCCCGTTCGCGATTGGCGACCGGTGTGGCGAATCGAATCGTCACCGGAGTCGCGATGCCCACTTCCTGGCCTGTCGACGGCGAAATCGCCGATACGGAGTCGACCCCGGGTTTGAGGATGGTGGTGGCGATCGCCGCTCCGGACCCGAACGCGGCCAAGGCCACGACGACGGTCGCGAGGAAGAAATATCTGAGTGCGCTCCGCATGGTTCCACCCCTTCACGCTGGTGTGGGACGCAGAAATCCATTCTAGGACTTCATGATCAACTCGACGTACCGGTTCTGTAACGGCCGCCCAGATCCACAGTTTTCGCTTATAGGGGTCGCGTACCCGGCGCCGAGTCGGACAAACGACCAAGCGCGAGTACGACCGTTCGGTTGCCGACTCAGCCGCGCACGGCGTGCAATACGTCGGCGTGCAATGCGTCCGCGCGGGCGGTGATCTCGTCGATGCGGATCAGCACCGTCGCGAACTTATCGCCTTGTTCGGCGCTCAGCGAGCCGACATTGATTTCGATATTGAGCTGCGAGCTGGTGGCCGCGGCGCGGGCGGCGTCGGCGGCGGCACCGATATCGGTGACCACATTCGGATTGCCGATCGGCAGCAGTTCCGCGGCCAGCGAAAGCACCTCGTCGGCCTCGTCGACGACGGCGGCGGGCACCCGGGCGGCCTCGATCAACGCGGCCGCGATCGCATCGGCTCGCGCGGCGGTCTGCTCCGGGGTGTCCTTCGGCAATTTGTACGCGTTGCCGACGGCGGTGAACGCGGCCGCATCGGCGTCGGCAAGTGCGAGTGCGCGCTCGCGGGCCGCGTCGGCTGCCTCGATGATGCGGTCGACGACCGGCCGGTGCTCGGCATCCTTGGCCCGGGTGGTGTAGCGCGCGACCATCGCCACCAGTGCGGCGCCCTGTGCGGCGTGCAGTGCGGCGACGGCGCCGCCACCGGGTGCGGGCACCTTCGCGGCCAGGTCGGTCAGGTACTGCGCGAGGTTGGCCTCAGCGAAGGAGGTCTGCGACACGGCGGGTGGCCTTTCGTTTTCCTGCGACGACAGTGAAGAACTACCGCGAATACGCTACCGCCCGCGCGGGGGTGGCCGGTGCAGGCCCGGTGCGTAGCTGCGGTTATGTTGAGTGCTATGCGGATCGGATTGAGCATCAACTACTCGGGTGGCTTCAAAGAGGCGGCCGCCGAGGTGGCCGACCTCGAGCAGGCCGGACTCGATATTGTTTTCGTGCCGGAGGCCTACTCGTTCGATGCGGTGAGCGCGCTCGGGTATCTGGCGGCCAAGACCACGCGGCTGCAACTGGCCTCGGGCATTCTGCAGATCTACACCCGCACGCCGAGCCTGACCGCGATGACCGCCGCTGGCCTGGACTTCGTCTCCGATGGCCGATACGTACTCGGCCTCGGCGCCTCCGGCCCGCAGGTGATCGAGGGCTTCCATGGCGTGCCCTACGACGCCCCCATCGGACGCACCAGGGAACTGGTGGAGATCTGCCGCAAGGTGTGGCGCCGGGAGCGGCTGGAGTACCAGGGCAAGTACTACCAGATCCCGCTGCCCGCCGATCGCGGCACCGGTCTGGGCAAACCGCTCAAGCTGATCAACCATCCGGTGCGCGAACGCATTCCGGTGCTGCTCGCCGCGCTCGGCCCCAAGAATGTGGAGTTGGCCGCGGAGATCGCCGAGGGCTGGCAGCCGATCTTCTTCGTCCCGGAGAAGGCCAAGGAGATCTGGGGCGAATCGCTGGATGCCGGTCTGGCCAAACGCGATCCGATCCTCGGCGAGCTGGACGTTTACGCCGGTCCCGCGCTGGCCATCGGCGAGGATGTCACGCCGCTACTGGAATTCGTGAAGCCGCATCTGGCGCTCTACATCGGCGGCATGGGCGCCAAGGGCAAGAACTTCTATCACACCCTGGCCACCAAATACGGCTATGGCGCCGAGGCGGACCGGATCCAGGAGCTGTACCTGGCGGGCAAGAAGGAAGAGGCCGCCAAGGTCGTCCCGGACGATCTGGTGCGCGACATCTCCCTGGTCGGCCCGGCCGGATTCGTGAAGGAGCGGGTCGCCGCGTTCCGCGAGGCGGGTGTCACGGTGCTCAATGTCGTGCCGATGGCGGCGACTGCGGCCGAGCGGGTCAAGTTGATCGAGCAATTGCGAGAACTGTGCTGAGCTGAAAACGACCGATCCCGGCCCCGCCGGCACGGCGGAGGCCGGGATCGCGGTCTATCCGGGGCCGGGAGTCCGTCGCGACGACGGCATCCGGCCCGCTCTCAACGCAGGCTGGCCAGCGCCTCGGCCAGGGTGGTGTGCAGCGCGAACACCTGATCCAAACTCGTCATCTTCAGCTGACGACTGGTAGCCGGACCGTCGGCGACGATCACGATGGTCGTCGTGTCTCCGGCCCGCTGATGCGCTGCGACCAGCGTCGCCATCCCCGCCGAGGCGAGGAAGCTGACCGCGGTCAGGTCGATGATCAGCACCGCTGGTCTGCCATTGAGGATGGCCTCGATGGTGTTCTCCAGCGCTGGTGCGGTCGCCAGATCGACTTCGCCGGACACCGTCAGCACGGTCGCGGCTTCTTGTGCCTCGACCGTGGTGGTCATCGTGTCCGCGAGGGGGTACGCATCTCCGGAGTTGGTGGTCACATCATCACAATCTGCCATGAACCCGCCTTTCGCGCTGCATTCGTCATCCAGAAACCTGGCGGTTCGTGCCGCGAAGGGGGTTCGCCACTGGGGATTTGATCGCGGGCAAGGTTACCGACATGCGGACGCGGGTGCCCAATCCGCTGTGATCTATCTCCAATTCTTCCGTCAGCGCGCGCATCATATCGATGCCGCGCCCGCGCGGACCTGGATCGGCCGAGCGTGGTTTCCATGTTCCGGTGTCGGTGACCAGAATGACGACCCGTTCGGTATCGCATTCGGCGGTCAGTTCGACGAGTCCGGTGTCGGTGGTGGCCGCCGTGGCGGAACTCGTGGCCCGGCCGAGCAGTTCGGCCCTTGAGCTCATCGCGTGGGTGGCCCGCCCGCCGCCATTGCGGTAGGCGTGTTCGATGCTGTTGCTACATGCCTCGTTGGCCGCCGCAATGAGGTCGGAGGCGAGATCGTGCGGTACCGCGGCGGCGGCGAGCCACGCCTTGAGCCGCTTGCGCATGGCCGAGAGCTGATCCGGATCGGCCGGAATCTCCAGCCGCAGCGCGGCGGGCGGTTGCCGGTACACCACCATGGCGACGTCATCGTCGTAGCCAGCGGCCGGACGTAGTCGCGACAGCACCGCGTCGGCGACCTCGCGCGGCAATTTGCCCGCGGTATCGGCGAGTACCGCCGAGATCTTGGCGAAGCTGTCATCGATATCGACGCCGCGCTGTTCGACCAGGCCGTCGGTGAACAGCACCAGTGTCGAACCCGGTGTCAGCGCCGTCGTGGCCTCGGGCCGTCGTGGCGTGTCGAAGGTGGCCAGCGGTACCGCCCGGCCGCCCTCGAGCAGTCGGCCGGGCTGGCCGACATCGGCGAGAATCGGCGGCATATGTCCCGCGCTGCTGTAGCGGACCAGTCCGCGCACCGGATCGAGTACGGCGGCGCATACGGTCGTGCACATCGCGCCGGGAATCCGGCCGGCGACGGTATCGAGTTCCGCGAGCAGCTGCGCCGGACCGGCGCCGCGCAGCAGCAAAGCCCTTGCGGCCGTCCGCAATTGGCCCATCACGACGGCGGCGGACAGACCACGCCCGACACAGTCGCCGACCACGACCCCAATGGTGCCGTCGCGCAGCGGAACCACGTCGTACCAGTCGCCGCCGATCTCCAGTGGCGGCAGCGCAGGCTCGTAGTGCACCGAGAACCGCGGCGGCAGTTCGATCGGACCGAGCATGGCCCGCTGCAGTGTCAGCGAGGTCGAACGCGCCTGATCGAAGTTGCGCGCCCGCTGCACTGCCAGGCTGAGATGGCCGATGAGCAGCGAGAACAGCGTCCAGTCCGCGGCGCTGATGGCGCGCGGCGCGGCGAAGCGCAGCCATAGTGCCGCATCGCCGGTCTCACCGAGCGGTGCGACGATGCCCTCGGAGCTCTCGGTGCCCTCCGGAATCGCGAACAGGCTGCGCGCCGGTCTGCGCCGGGCCCGGTCCAGCAGTGCCCGCGCACGGGCATCGAGCACGGTGCCCTCCGGAATGCCTTCGGCACCGGAGACATACACTTCCGGCCCGGTATTCCGGTTGGGCCACACCATGACCACCGCGGTCTCCGCGCCGACGGTGCGCCGCAACTCGTCGAGTCCGACCGCGAGCACCTCCACCACGCTGGTCGCCGCACCGACGGCGGTGGCCAGCCGGGAGGCCGCCTGATCGCGGGCCTGCGCATCGTGTTCGGCGGTGACATCGCGGATGGTGCCGACGAAGATCTGCTCGTACTTCTCCGGTTCGACCATCGCGCTGGTGCTCACCGCGAGCCAGACGGTGCGGCCGTCGCGATGTTTGACCGGCATCACGAAACGCTGTGCCTCGGCGCCGAGATCGGGATATCGCGGACCGTCGGGCGTCGACCACGGGTGCGGCAGTGGGAACGGGAGTTCGGCGGCGCCGTATCCGGTCAGCGCGCCGAAGGCCGAGTTGACCTCGATGATGGTGCCGCGCGCGTCGGCCACGAAGAAACCGTCCTGCAGCGATTCCACCAGCGCGGTGCGGAAGGCGTCGCGACCCGCGAGATCGTCGATGCGCGAACGCTGTTGCTCGGCACGCCGGGTGCCATCGATATAGCCGCGGGTGGCGATGTCCAGGGCGGCGAGGGTCTGCAGCAGGAATTCCAGCGCGGTCTCGGCGCGTTTGGTGGTGTCGGCGTCGTTCGCGGTGCCGGATTCGGCGGATTGGACTACGCGGTAATGGTTTTCGGTGAGGTCGAGCAGGCTGATGCCCTCGACCAGGGCGCGGCGGCCGAGTTCATAGCCCTCGGCCAGACCGGCCTGGGTCGGTGAGTCGAGGTGTCGCCGTAGCGCTTGCGCGTACGCGTCGAGGAATGCGGCCAATGCCGCGCTCATGTCTGCGCCTCGCTAGCGCTCGGCTGAGCCATGACCGCGATTGCGGCTGCGCTGGTTGTTCGCTCGCTCCGCTCGCTCATGTCATCCCGCCGTTCACGCTGGTTCCTCCATCCAGTACGTCGCCCCGGTGACGTGCCGCGAGCACCAAGGCGTCGTCGGTGTCCTTGGCATGCCTGGCCAGGATTTCGGCGGTGATCTCGGCGGTGGATTTGGACAGATCGATGCCGCTGTCGGCGGATTCGGTGACGATGCCGTCGGTCGACATCAGCAGCAGATCGCCGGGGCGCACCGGAACGGTCTGCGCCTGGAGGTTCTGGGGTAGCCGATAGCCGACGATGCCGCCGGTCAGCAGGACCGTCGCGCGCATGGTGAGTCCCACCGGTCCCGCGGTCAGAATCCGGGATTCGACATTGCCGACGCCGAGCCAGTGCACCGTATCGGCCGCCCCGAACAGCGCCAAGGACACTGCCGCACCGCGGGTGTCGGCCATGGCGCGATGACATAGCACCATCAGGACATCCAGCGGTTCGGCGCGGTTCTCCGAGAGCACCTGCGCCGCACGATCGGCGGCGTCCGCGGCCGCCGCACCGTGGCCGAGTCCGTCGAGGACAGCGAAAAGTACCGCGCCACCGCCCGCGTCGAGTACGACGCCGCGATCACCGGAGACCCGCTGGCCGGGCAGGGCGCGACCGGCCACCGCCCATTCGATCCGGCCGATGATCCCGTCCTCATGCACCGTTGGGTACCCACTTCCACATCTCAACCAACGTGCCGCGTCCGGGTGCGGATTCGACGGTGAGACGGTCCATCAGACGGCGCGCGCCGGGCAGGCCGAGTCCGAGACCGCGGCCGGTGGAGTATCCGTCGTCGAGCGCGCGGGCGATATCGCGAATGCCGGGTCCCTGGTCCTCGGCCTGGACGACCAGCGCCTGGCGACCCTCCCGGTCGTCGACCAGCAAACGTATTTCACCACTGCCCGCGTAGCTGGTGATGTTGCGGGCGATCTCCGAGATCGCCGTCGAGATCATGGTCATATCCGTCAGAGAAAATCCGAGCTTGGCCGCCAGCTCTCGACCGGCTTGACGTGCGATCACGATGTCACCCGACACCTTGACCGCGATCACCAAGTTCTCAGCGGCCACTGTCACGACCATCTCGCTGGCGGCGGGCCGGGGTTTTGCGGTTCAGCCACGCCAAGCCCTCTTCCAGGTCGAGGGCGGTGTGCATGTCCTCGAAGGTGAGACCCAGTTGCACCATGGCGAACGCGACTTCGGGTTGCAACCCGACGATGACCGTTTCGGCACCGCGGAGCTGCGTCATGTGCGCGATGGTACGCAGCGATCTCGCCGCGAACGAATCCATTACGTCGATCGCGGTGACATCGACGATGATGCCGTGCGCACGATATTTGGAGACCTGCTTCATCAGGTCGTCCTGCAGGCGTTCGGTATCGGCATCTGTCAAGGCTGATTGAACCGACGCGATGAGATAGGTGCCCTGTTTGAGTATGGGTACCGGCATGAGCCCGCCCGATTACCGTCCGTCGCGTTCGGTCAGAAGTCGATCGGTCACACGCGTGACTTCGTAGCCCAACAGACGCTCCGCCTCTTCGATACCGCCCTGGAGATCGCCGACCGCGTTCATCTTCGACAAGTCCAGTCCGATGGTGACCAGGGTCAGCGCGATCTCCGAGGACAGGCCGGTGATGATGACGTTCGCGCCCATCAGGCCGGATGCGTCGACGGTCTGCACCAGGTGGTTGGCCACAGTGGAGTCGATCTGCGGGACACCGGTGATGTCGATCACGACCACCTTGGCGCGGTTGGCGCGAATAGCGCGCAGCAGCTGCTCGGTGAGCTGGCGGGCGCGCTGGCTGTCCAGCACGCCGATGATGGGGAGGATGAGCAGCTGCTCGCGCACCTGCAGCACCGGGGTGGACAGTTCGCGGATGGCTTCCTGCTGTTGCCGGATGACACGCTCGCGTTCCTGCACGAACGATACGGTCACGGTGTTGGCGATGCGGTTGGCGGCCGGTTCGTATGCGTCGAGCACATGGTTGAGCAGCTCGAAGTTGGACTGATACTTCTCGAAAAGGCTGCGCGCCAGCACGTCACGCAGCAGCAGGACGATGCCGATGACCTCATCGGTCTCGACGCCTCGCGGAATGATGCGTTCGGACAGGTCGCGCGCGTAGGCCTGCAGCGCCTCGGCGCTACCGGTTTCGAGCACCTCGACGTAGTTGTCGTAGACGGAGGTGGCCTCGGAGAAGATTTCCTCCGGGGTCATGGCGGAAAGCAGCTGGGCGTCACCGATGCGGCGGGCCCATTCTTCGCGCAGCGCGGTGCGGTTCTGGCGCAGATGCTCAACGAGCTGCGGCAGCAGGTTGTCGATCGTCCCAGCGGGCAGCGAGTCCGCCGAAAGGCTCATGGACACCTCGGACATGGAAATTCCAGCCCCTTTCGACGGGTTTGTCGGGATAGTCGTGCATTCGGCTGCTCGCCGATACCGAGCCTAGTCTTACCCCATCGAGGTTGCCGGTGAAACCTGACGCTAGCCCGCCGGTAGATCCGTATTCCGTTTGTCCGCCGCGAATCCACGTGCCAGTGCCGCGAGCGCCTCGTCGAGATAAACGGTGAGGTCGGCGTCGGCCCTGGTGAGCCAGGCGTCGAACGCGGCGCGTGCGGCGGCCAGGGTGGTGCGGCCGACGGCAAGGGGGAGCAGACCGTTCTCGGGTTCGCCGAGCCTGCGCGCGGCGAAGGCGCTCACCGCCCGTTCCCATGCGTCGTAGTGCGCGCCGGCGGTGGCGGCGAGTGCGGGGATGCTGCCGACCAACTGCATGCGAACGCGCAGTTCGGGGACGTCCTCGGCGCGGTATCGGTTGGCGTTCACCACGACTCGGCGCACGGCGGTCATCATCGGCAGGTCGTCGGGCACGGTGGCGAAGGCCGCGCGCAGGGCCGCGACCTCGTCGTCGAACTGGTACCAGAGCACCTCGGCCTTGGTGGGGAAGTAACGGAAGAAGGTACGCCCGCTGATGCCCGCGGCCGCGGCGATCTGTTCGACGGTGGTTTCGTCGAAGCCCTGTTCGGTGAACAACCGCAGTGCGATCAGTTCGAGTTCGCGCTTGCTGGTCCCGCGTGGACGGCCGCGCACCCTGGCATCTGTCACGGTATTGATTATGTCAGTGACTGACGATAATCTCGCGGCATGTCGGAAAGTGTCGCGGACCACAGTGTGGATGTGGCGCGGCTCACGTCGCCGGAGGCGGGTGAGCGCGCCGCCGCGGGCGTGATCCTGGTCGTGCCGGTGGGAGCCACCGAACAGCATGGACCGCATCTGCCGCTGTCCACCGATACCGATATCGCGGTGGCATTGTGTGCCCGATTGTCCGCAGCGCGGCCGGATGTGCTTGTGGCACCGGCGATTCCGTACGGGTCCAGTGGTGAGCACGCGGGATTCGCCGGCACGTTGTCCATCGGGCAGGCCGCGCTGGAGTCGCTGATCGTGGAGTTGTGCCGTTCGGCCACCGATAGTTTCGACCGCATCGTGCTCGTCAGCGGGCACGGCGGCAATCTCGAACCGCTGCGCAAGGCCGAGGCGCTGCTGCGCGGCGAATCGCGGGATGTGCGGGTGTACCTGCCGCGCTATCGGGGCGATCCGCACGCTGGTCGCGCCGAGACCTCGATGCAACTGGCATTGCGGCCGGATTCGGTGCGAACCGATCTGGCCGTCGCGGGCGATACCAGGCCGCTGCCCGAGATCCTGCCCCTCCTGCGCACCGGCGGCGTGCGCGCGGTGAGCGCCAATGGCGTACTCGGCGATCCGGCGGGTGCCAGCGCCAAGGAGGGCACCGCTCTGCTCGACCAACTCACCGCTGACCTGAACGAACAGATCCGGCTCTGGTGGCCGGTGGCTTCTGCGAAAGGACCCCTCCCGTGAACCCCTGGTTCGAAACCGTTGCCGAAGCGCAGCGGCGGGCAAAGAAACGACTACCGAAGTCGGTATACGGCGCGCTGATCGCCGGATCCGAGCGAGGCCAAACTATCGATGAGAATGAGCGGGCCTTCACCGAACTCGGCTTCGCGCCGCACTGCGCGGGCCCGATCGGCGACCGCGACCAGTCGACAACCGTACTGGGACAGCAGCTCTCGATGCCGGTGCTGATCTCGCCCACCGGTGTGCAGGCGGTGCATCCGGACGGTGAGGTGGCCGTGGCACGTGCAGCCGCGGCCCGCGGCATCGCCATGGGACTCAGCTCCTTCGCGAGCAAGCCCATCGAGGAGGTCATCGCGGCGAATCCGGCGACCTTCTTCCAGCTGTACTGGTGTGGTTCGAAAGATGAGATCCTGCAGCGGATGTCGCGTGCCAAGGCGGCGGGTGCGGTCGGTCTGATCCTGACCCTGGACTGGTCCTTCTCACACGGGCGCGACTGGGGCAGTCCGGTGATCCCGGAAAAGCTCGACCTGAAGACCATGCTGACATTCGCGCCGCAGACGCTGATGCGGCCGCGCTGGCTGGCGACTTACATTCGGTCCGGGCACATTCCGGATCTCACCGCGCCGAATATGGCCGTCGGCGATGGGCCGGCACCGGGCTTTTTCGGTGCGTACGGCGAGTGGATGGGCACGCCGGCGCCGGATTGGGCGGATGTGGCGTGGATCTGCGAGCAGTGGGGCGGTCCGGTCATGCTCAAGGGCGTGATGCGCGTCGACGATGCGCGGCGGGCGGTCGATGCCGGGGTCGCGGCGATCTCGGTATCCAACCACGGCGGCAATAATCTCGACGGCACGCCGGCGGCGATCCGGGCCCTGCCCGTGGTGGCCGATGCGGTCGGGTCGCAGATCGAGGTGGTGCTCGATGGCGGTATCCGGCGCGGCAGCGATGTGGTGAAGGCGGTGGCGCTGGGGGCACGCGCGGTGATGATCGGACGGGCCTATCTGTGGGGCCTGGCCGCGAACGGGCAGGCGGGCGTCGAGAATGTGCTCGACATCCTGCGTGGCGGTATTGATTCGGCACTATTGGGACTGCGCAAGACCAGTGTCGGCGAGCTCGATCGCGGCGATCTGGTGGTGCCGGACGGGTTCGAACGGGCGCTCGGCGTACCGGCGGGAGTCGTTCAGTCGGCTTGACCGGCGGGCGGGTTATTCGGGGGCGGCGGCTCTTCGATGATGGGTGAGCAGCGTGTCGTAGATATCGGCGAGGGCGGCCAATTGCTGGCGGTCGAGTACGTCGACCATATGTCTGCGCACGCTGCGCACATGCGCGGGTGCGGCGGTGGCCAGCACCTCCGCGCCGCGCGGGGTGAGCCGCGCCGCGGTGCGGCGGGCATCGTCGGGAATCGGTTCCCTGGCCACCAGCGCGCGCTTCTCCATGCGGGTGATCTGATGGGAGAGCCTGCTCTGCGACCATTCGAGTTTGGTGGCCAGATCGGCGAAGGTGAGTCGGTGATCGGGCGCGTCGGCCAGATAGGCGAGCACCGAATATTCGACGTAGGTGAGGTTCGACTCGCGGGATGAGTCGCGCCCGACCGCGGCGGCGATGAGGTCGCGGGTGCGCACATACCCCACCCACGCACGCATTTCGACATCATCGAGCCAGTGGGGATCGGTCACGAGTGCGCTCCAAACTCTGACATGCCGGGTGGATTGTCGCGCCGCGTTTGTCGCGCGACAACTGCCAGATCTGAGAGGTAGCACTGCTGGGGTTGAACGTGCAACCTTTTGGACCGATGCTTCGAGTGAGGCTTGCCTAAGCAATGGTCGGCCGGTGATCGGCCGATACGCTCGTTGTGCTCGTGACCAGCCTGCGTAGACCGATCCCAGGCCCGCCCGAAGGAGTGCGTCCGTGACCGCGCCGGATTTCCGCTATTCAGATCTGCTGCCGATCGGCGCCGACGACACCCCGTATCGGTTGATCACCACCGAGGGCGTCAACACCTTCGAACACAACGGCCGTACCTTCCTGCAGGTCGAGCCCGAGGCGCTGCGCCTGCTCACCGCCGAGGCGATGCACGACATCAGCCACTACCTGCGCCCCGCGCACCTGTCCCAGCTGCGCCGGATCATCGATGATCCCGAGGCCAGCGGCAATGACCGCTTCGTCGCGCTGGACCTGCTCAAGAATGTGAACATCTCCGCGGGCGGCATCCTGCCGATGTGCCAGGACACCGGTACCGCGATCGTCATGGGCAAGAAGTCCGAGGGCGTGCTGACCGGTGTAGACGACGCCGAATGGATCAGCCGCGGTGTATTCGACGCGTACACCAAGCTGAACCTGCGCTACTCGCAGCTCGCGCCGATCACCATGTGGGACGAGAAGAACACCGGCACCAATCTGCCCGCGCAGATCGAGTTGTACTCCACTGCGGGCGATCCCGCGCATCCGTCCTACAAGTTCCTCTTCATGGCCAAAGGTGGCGGTTCGGCCAATAAGTCGTTCCTGTACCAGGAAACCAAGGCCGTGCTGAATCCCACGCGCATGCTGGAGTTCCTGGACGAGAAGATCCGTTCGCTCGGCACCGCGGCCTGTCCGCCCTATCACCTGGCCGTGGTGATCGGCGGCACCAGCGCCGAATTCGCTTTGAAGACCGCCAAATACGCCTCCGCGCACTACCTGGACAATCTGCCCACCGAGGGTTCCATGGCGGCGCACGCGTTCCGCGATCTCGAGCTGGAAGAGGAAGTCTTCAAGCTCACCCAGGAGTTCGGTATCGGCGCGCAATTCGGCGGTAAGTACTTCTGCCACGATGTGCGCGTGGTGCGCCTGCCTCGCCACGGCGCCAGCTGCCCGGTGGCGATCGCGGTCTCGTGTTCGGCGGACCGCCAGGCGCTGGCCAAGATCACCCCGGAGGGTGTGTTCCTGGAGCAGCTCGAGCGCGAGCCCGCGCAGTACCTGCCGGAGCAGACCGACGCCATTCTCGGCGGCGATGTGGTCAAGATCGACCTGAACCGGCCGATGGACGAAATCCGCGCCGAACTCTCGAAATACCCGGTGAAGACCCGGCTTTCGCTGACCGGGCCGCTGGTGGTGGCGCGCGATATCGCGCACGCCAAGATCAAGGAGCGGCTCGACGCGGGCGAGCCGATGCCGCAGTACCTGCGCGATATGGCCGTCTACTACGCCGGCCCGGCCAAGACGCCCGAGGGCTACGCCTCCGGTTCGTTCGGCCCGACCACCGCCGGGCGCATGGACTCCTATGTCGACCAATTCCAAGCCGCCGGTGGATCTTTCGTCATGCTGGCCAAGGGCAACCGCTCCGCGCAGGTGACCAAGGCGTGCAAGGAGCACGGCGGCTTCTACCTCGGCTCCATCGGCGGGCCCGCCGCGCGGCTGGCGCTGGACTGCATCAAGTCCGTCGAGGTGCTCGAATATCCCGAGCTCGGCATGGAAGCGGTCTGGAAGATAGAGGTCGAAGACTTTCCGGCGTTCATCGTTGTGGACGACAAGGGCAACGATTTCTTCGCCGAAACCCAGAAGCCGATCGCGTTGCGGGTGCGGACACGCTCCAAAGAACGCGCCACCCAGTAACTCGATGGCGGGTCTGGTCGGCGGAATCCGGCCAGACCCGTTGGGGCGGTGCGAGACCCGGGCGTGCGCGCCGCTCCTCAATCCGCAGGGGCGCCCTGCTGATACGCCCGAAGTCGTCATCGAATACCTCTGTTCCAACTCCTCCGGTCCGAGGTCTTCGACCAGGTCGAGGTGGTGGCCGGAGAGCGCCGTGGGCAGCGCCCCCTCGGGTCGATACCGGATCGGAGCGGCTCCCCGATTCGCTCGACTCGCTTCACAGGGTGATATGCGCCGCAGGATCGGTAGTCACCCTGTGATCGTCGAACTCGAAGACCTGAGTATCGCCCAGTTCGGAAGCGAAACGGTGCGCGCGTGTCGAAGTCCGCGCCCAGCACGACCACATCGTGGCAGGTCCAGCTGTTGATCATTCGGCGCGCGAGCTGAGAACCTGCCGCGCCGGTTGGCGGATGTCTCGACCATGACCTAGCATCGGGTACGGGTAACCGGAATCATCCTGGGGAACAGGCCTTTTGGCTTCTTCCGCCGGGTCGACGGCGTTATGGGAGTTGCGCCGTCCACTTTTCTTTGGGGGGTGCAATGTGCCTGTGTGTTCCGTCTGTGACGGGTCGAGAGTCGGGTAACCAGCCTGCGAGCAAGCGCTCGATCTCGCTCATCCGTCAGCGATCGACTGCGAACGCCGATGCGCCATCAGCGTCATCATAACTGCGGCCCTGCCATGCCGTACCCGGATCTTGTCGTACCCGGATCTTGTTGTGCCCGGATCCCGTTGTTGCCGAACTGTTTTGGTGAAACTCGAAGGATGACATGAGCCAGTACGGAAGTGACGCCTACCGCAGTGGTGATATCGCAATAGTCGGCATGTCCTGCCGGTTTCCCGGGGCCAGCTCCCCGGAAGAGTTCTGGCACCTGTTGCGCAGCGGCGCGGAAATGATCGCAACGCCATCGGATATCCGAGCCGAGGGTGAGTTGAAGGATGTCGCCGGCGGCTATATCGACGACGTCGACGCGTTCGACGGACGCTTCTTCGGTCTGTCCGCGCGGGAGTGCGCGGCGATGGATCCACAGCAGCGGATCATGCTGGAATTGAGCTGGGAGGCGCTCGAACGAGCTGGCAGCGACCGTGCAGAACTCGACCGGCGCCGGGTCGGTGTGTTCACCGGAGTCTCCGGCAGTGACTACGCCGTACTCCTTTCGCGCGCGGCTGAATCCGCATCGACCGCCTACTCGTTCGCTGGGACGAATGCCGGGATTGTAGCCAATCGGATTTCCTATGCCTTCGGGTTCGGCGGGCCGAGTATGTCGGTCGACGCGTGTCAATCCTCGGCACTGGCCGCGGTGCATCTTGCGTGTCGCAGCATCATCTCGGGCGAATCGGATCTCGCACTGGTCGGCGGAATTCAGCTGAACCTCGCGATCGAGAGCCACGAGGCGATGTCTCGGCTCGGGGTAATTTCCCCGGACAATCGCTGCTTTGCTTTTGACAGCCGAGCGAACGGCACCGTCCGCGGCGAAGGGGGCGCCATGATCGTGCTCGAGCGGATCGAAGACGCGATCGAGCACGATCATCACATCCATGCCGTGATCCGCGCGAGCGTCGTCAACAACAATGGCACGGGTCCTGCATTGGCCACGCCCAGTGTCACCGCGCAGGCAGCGTTGCTGCAGCAGGCCATGGCCGCGGCCCAGGTCACGCCGGACGACATCGGATACCTCGAACTCCACGGCACGGGCACACCGGTGGGCGATGCGGCGGAAGCAGCGGCGCTGCGGACTGTCTTCGGTGCGCGTGCGGCGCGGAGTCCGCTCCGCATGGGCTCGGTGAAAGCGAATATCGGTCACCTGGGCGCCGCAGCGGGTATGGCCGGTTTGATCAAGGCGGCATTGGCCTTGGAGCACAAGCAGTTTCCGCCGCAGATCAACTTCGACGCTCCGGCCGCGAGTGAGTGGTTCACGGACCGGCGCTTCGAGATGCCCACCACACCGACAGCGTGGGACGCGCCGCATCACCCGAGGGTGGCCGGGGTGTCATCGTTCGGGATCGGCGGCACGAATGCGCACGTGATACTCGGACAGGCGCCGGAACCGAGCACGCGAGGCGCCGAAGGCGATACCGGCTCTGATTCCGATGCAGGCCAATTGATGTCGAAGGTTATCCCTTGGGTGATCTCGGCGCGGTCGCCAATGGCACTGCAGGGGCAGGCGCGACGGTTGTCGGGGTTCGTATCGGCGCATAGCGGCCTGCCTGAGGCCGATGTGGCGGCCGCCTTGGCGCGGCGGTCGAGGTTCGAGTATCGGTCGGTGGTATTCGGAAGTGATCGTGGCGAACTGCTCGAGGGCCTCGGATCGGTGGTGCGCGGGGATGAGCTGGACAGCGGTGTCGTGCACGGTCGAGTCCGGACATCGGGCAAAACGGTGTTCGTGTGTCCGGGGTCGGGCTCGCAGTGGGTGGCCATGGGTCGGGAGCTGTTCGATTCGTCGGAGGTGTTCGCGGGTCGGATGCGGGCGTGCGCGGCGGTGATCGACCCGCTGGTGGATTGGTCGTTGCTCGCCGTGGTGCGGGGTTCGGCGGGGGCTGCGTCGCTGGAACGTATCGATGTGGTTGAGCCGGTGTTGTTCGCGATGACGGTTTCGCTGGCCGAGATGTGGCGCTGTGCCGGAGTCCAACCGGATGCCGTGGCGGGGAGCTCGCAGGGCGAAGTCGCCGCAGCTCATCTTGCAGGCATGTTGACCCTGGAGGATGCCGCGCGCATTGTGGTGGCGCGGTCGCGGTTGTTCGCCGAGGAGACGATGGGGCAGGGGCACACCGCTTCGGCGTCGGCCTCGGTGGCGAGCCGCGAAAGATTCCTGGAACTGCTCGCCGGGCTGCGGCCGACGGCGGGATCGGCGACGTTCTACTCGACGGTGTGGGGTCAGCCGATAGCAGGGGCGGCACTCGGTGCCGAGTACTGGTATGAAAACTATCGGCGTCCCGTCCTTTTCGAGCGCGCGGTGCACCGGCTTCTCGACGATGACTTCGACCGCTTCATCGAAATGAGTCCGCAACCGGTGCTGGTGGCCGCAGTCGACGAGATCGCCACCGAGCGGGCTGCCTCGGTGCTGTCCATCGGGTCGATCCGGCGCGCGGACGGCGGCTGGAAACGATTTGCTACCTCGCTGGCCGAAGCGTTCACCGCGGGTGTGGATGTGGATTGGTCGGCACTCGCTGTCGGTGTCGGTCGGCGGGTGGATCTGCCGACGTATGCGTTCGATCGGCAACGCTACTGGCTCAGCGTGGATCCGGACGAGGTGCCTGTGCCTACGGGTGGCGGTTCGGCTGGCGGCGATGCCCCGCTCGGCTTCGAGGCCCTATTGGAGCTGGTACGCAGACAGACTGCCCTCGTGTCCGGACACTCCCGGGCGGAGGACATTGATCCGGACACAGCGTTCGAAGATGCGGGATTCGGCTCCCTCGACGTCGTCGAGTTACGGAATCGGCTGGTCGCGGCGACCGACGTGCCGCTGCCTCGAACCGCGGTGTTCGATTACCCGACCCCGAGGCGCCTCGCCCAGTTCATCGTCACCGGGGCCACCGGCAACACCGGGTCTCGGGAAACCGAGACTGTGACAGCCGTTTCCGACGATCCCATCGTGATCGTCGGTGTGGGGTGCCGTTTTCCGGGCGGGGTGGATTCGGCGGCAGGTTTGTGGGAGGTCGTGGCCAGTGGCCGCGATGTTATCGGCGACTTCCCGGTCGATCGGGGGTGGCCCGAGGATCTCTACGATCCGGATCCGGATGCGGCGGGCAAGTCGACGGCGAGATCGGGTGGGTTCGTCTACGACGCTGCCGATTTCGACGCGGCATTCTTCGGGATCAGCCCGCGCGAGGCGGCGGCGGTGGATCCCCAGCAGCGGCTGATGCTGGAAACGTCGTGGGAGGCGCTGGAGAACGCCGGGATCGATCCGGAAAGCCTGCGTGGCACGTCGACCGGAGTATTCGCCGGAGTGATGTACGAAAACTACGGGCTGCCCGAGTCCGCACCGGCGAACGTGGAGGGCGCGGTGCTGATCGGCAGCGCGGGCAGCGTGATGTCGGGGCGCGTGTCGTACTCCCTGGGCCTGGAAGGTCCCGCGGTGTCGGTGAATACCGCGTGTTCGTCATCGTTGGTCGCGATGCATTTGGCAGCGCAGTCGCTGCGCTCGGGTGAGTGCGCGCTCGCGCTGGCCGGCGGTTCGACCGTGCTTGCGGTCCCGGCCGTTTTCACGGAGTTCAGCAGGCGGCGCGGGATGGCTCCGGATGGCCGGTGTAAGTCGTTCGCGGAGTCGGCGGATGGCACGGGCTGGTCTGAGGGCGCGGGCGTGCTGGTCTTGGAGCGGTTGTCGGATGCGCGGCGCAATGGTCGGCGGGTGCTGGCGGTGGTGCGTGGTTCGGCGGTGAATCAGGACGGTGCCAGTAATGGTTTGACCGCGCCGAATGGTCCGTCCCAGCAACGCGTTATCGGTGCGGCGCTGGCGAGTGCGGGGTTGTCGGCTGCCCAGGTGGATGCGGTCGAAGCTCACGGCACGGGTACCACACTGGGCGATCCGATCGAGGCGAACGCCTTGCTGGCAACCTATGGGCAGGGGCGGCCGAGCGACGATCCGGTATGGCTGGGGTCGATCAAATCGAATATGGGTCATACCCAGGCCGCTGCCGGTGTCGCCGGGGTGATCAAAATGATCATGGCGATGCGGCACGGCATGCTGCCGCGCACCTTGCATGTGGATGCGCCATCGTCACATGTGGATTGGTCGGCGGGTGCGGTGCGGTTGCTGACCGAGGCCCGGCCGTGGGATACCCCGGCGGGTCGGCCACGTCGGGCGGGTGTGTCGTCGTTCGGTATCAGCGGCACCAACGCGCACGTCATCATCGAGCAGGCACCCGAGTCGGATCTGCAACCCGAACAGCTTGGGAAACAGAGTGTTTCACCGGTTGTGCCGTGGGTGTTGTCGGCGAAGTCGGCTACGGCATTGCGTGCTCAGGCCGAGCGGCTGCTGGAATTCGTTTCGGCGGACCCCGCCCTTGCGGCCGTCGACGTCGGCACCACGCTGATCGGACGCTCGAGGTTCGGCCATCGAGCGGTGGTCGTCGGGCGCGATCGCGACGAGTTGCTGGCGGGCCTCGCGACGGTGGCCCGCGCGGCGGCGCCGGTTGCGGCGGGACCCGCAGCCGCACAGGGAAAGACAGCGTTCGTCTTCCCCGGGCAGGGTTCGCAATGGGTCGGCATGGGTCGAGACCTATATGCCGAGTTCCCGGTATTCGCAACCGCTTTCGACGACGTTGTGGCCGAATTGGATCGCTTCATGGAACGATCCGTTCGCGATATCGTATGGCGCGACGATCTGGAATCCGCCGAAGAACTGTTGGCCGCCACGGAGTTCGCGCAGGCGGGGCTGTTCGCGATCGAGGTGGCGCTGTTTGCGTTATTGCGCGCGTGGGGGATTCGCCCGGACATTCTGATCGGGCATTCCGTCGGAGAGATCGCCGCTGCGCATGTCGCGGGTGTTCTGTCGCTGTCGGACGCGGCCGAAGTTGTCGCTGTGCGTGGCCGCCTGATGCAGGCGCTGCCAACGGGTGGGGCCATGCTCGCGGTCGACGCCTCGGTGGACGAGGTCTCGGCGGTGCTGCCACAGGGTGCGGATATCGCCGCGATAAATGGACCGCGTGCGGTCGTGGTGTCGGGCGCCGAGGCTGCCGTCGCCGCGGTGGAAGCGCATTTCGCCGGTTCGGGCCGCAGGTTGCGCCGGTTGAAGGTGTCGCACGCGTTCCACTCGGCGCTGATGGAGCCGATGCTCGGCGAGTTCGCGGCCGCCATCGCCGGAATCGAGGTCCACCCGCCGCGCATTCCGATCGCGGCCAACCTCACGGTTCGAATCGTCGACCCGAACCATGCGGAAGCCGGAATCGTCTACGGCACACCGGAGTATTGGGTATCGCACGTGCGCGGCACGGTGCGTTTCGGCGACGGTGTTGCGCTATCCAGCGCGGCCGGAGTGACCCGGTTCTTGGAAGTCGGACCGGGCACGGCCTTGACGAGCATGATTACCGCGGCGCAGCCGCACGCGGTGGCGGTGGCGTTGGTGCGGGCCGGTCAACCTGAGCCGGTTTCGCTGGCGTCGGGTGTTGGGCAGCTGTACACCGCGGGCGTGGATGTGGATTGGCCGGCGTTACTCGGCGGTCGCGGCCGGTGGGTGGAGTTGCCGGCGTACGCGTTCGAGCGGCAGCGGTATTGGCTGGAATCTGTTCGGGGTGGTGGTGATCCGGCGGCGTTGGGTTTGGCCGGTGCGGGGCATCCGTTGCTTGGCGCGGTGCTCGACAGCGCTGCCGACGGTGGTGTGGTGCTGACCGGATGGCTTTCCCGGGTGGCGCATCCGTGGCTGGTCGATCATTCCATAGGGGGAGCAGTGGTTTTCCCGGGCGCGGGGTTGGTGGAGCTTGCTGCCGCGGCGGGTGATCGGGTCGGTTGCCCGGTGGTGGGTGAGTTGTTGTTGCAGGCGCCGTTGGTATTGCCCGAGGTCGGCGGCGTGCGGGTGCAGGTGGTGGTTGGGGGTGCGCAGGATTCTGGTGAGCGGACCGTGCAGGTGTTCTCCCGTTCCGATGATGGTGCCTCGCAGGCGGATTCGTGGACGTTGCATGCGCAGGGGTCTCTGCACAGTGAACAGCCGATAGCCGTTGGGCCGGCCTCGGCGCGTTCGTGGCCGCCGCGGGATGCGGTGCCGGTGGATCTCGACGGTTTGTATGCGCGTCTGGCCGAGCGTGGCTATGAATATGGTCCGGCGTTTCAGGGTTTGTCGGCGGTGTGGCGCGTCGGTGATGAGGTCTATGCCGAGGTGAATCTGCCGGAGCCCGTTGCGCGGCAAGCAGATTCTTTCCTAGTTCATCCAGCGCTGCTGGATGCGGTACTGCATGCGATATTGCTTTCCGATGCCGGCACTGGAGGGGAACTGGGCCTGGTGCTGCCCTTCGCCTGGACCGGTGTCGCTGTCCATGCCCACGGCGCCACCGGCGTGCGGGTACATGTCACGACAACAATCGGCGACGCTGGTACGAGCGTGTCGTTGCTGGTGGCCGACGGCGTCGGACGGCCGGTCGTCACCGTCGATCAACTGGTGATGCGGCCGATTTCACGGGAACAACTACGGTCGGCAATGCCTGGACACGGTGCGGGACTGCATCAGGTGGAGTGGGTGGGGCTGTCCGGGGAAGCGCGAAGGGCACCGAGCCTCGGCACGGAGGTGCGGGTAGATCTCGACGGGTTCGATGCTGTCCTGAACGAAGCAGCCGCCCCGGATACATGCATCGTGGAGTGCCGCGTCGTCGGTGATGTGGGTGTGGTGTCGGCGGTGCATGCGGTGGTCGGCCGGGTGTTGTTGGTGGTGCAGCGTTGGTTGGCTGGTGTCGGTGGGGGTCGGTTGGTGGTGGTGACGCGGGGTGCGGTTGCGGGTGGTGTTGGGGAGTCGGTGTCGGATGTGGTGGGTGCGGCGGTGTGGGGTTTGTTGCGGTCGGCGCAGTCGGAGTATCCGGGTCGGATCGTGTTGGTGGATGTGGAGGATTGGGATTCCGATTTGCCCACCGATGAGTTGTTCGGTGTGGAACCGCAGTTGGCGGTTCGTGGGGGACGAGTTCGTGTGCCGAGGCTTTCTCGGGTGGCGGCCGCGGCCTCGTCGGTAGTGGTGGGTGATTTTGGGGCGGGGACTGTGTTGGTGACCGGTGGTACCGGTGGTTTGGGTGCGGTGCTGGCTCGGCATCTGGTGGCCGAGTACGGAGTGCGGCATCTGGTGTTGGTGAGTCGTCGCGGGTTGGTGGCGCCAGGTGCGGTGGAACTGGTGGACGAGCTCACCGGGCTTGGTGCGCGGGTTGAGGTAGCTGCCTGCGATGTCGCGGATCGGTCGGCGTTGGAGCGGGTGTTGGCCGGGATTTCTGCGGAGTATCCGCTGACCGGTGTGGTGCATGCGGCGGGTGTGCTCGATGACGGTGTGCTGTCGTCGTTGACGGTGGATCGGGTCGATGCGGTATTGGCGGCGAAGGCTGATGCGGCGTGGTATTTGCACGAGTTGACGGCGGATCTGGGTTTGGCGGGGTTCGTGTTGTTTTCGTCGGTGGCGGCGACGTTGGGTACTGCGGGTCAGGCTGGTTATGCCTCGGCGAATGCGTTTTTGGATGGTTTGGCTTCGTATCGGCGTGGTTTGGGTTCGGCGGCTACATCGATCGCCTGGGGACTCTGGGAGTCCACCGGCATGGGGTCCGAGCTCACCGATGCCGACCTGGCGCGGATGCGGCGCGCCGGAATCGCCGCGCTCACCGAATCCGACGGATTGGCGCTGTTCGACGCCGCTCTCACCTCGCAACGTCCCGAGGTGGTCGCTGGGCGCTGGGACACAGGGGAATTGGCCGCGCGGGCAAAAGCGGGACACCTGCCCGCCTTCCTCGCGGCGCTGACACCCGCACGGCGAACAGCGGCCAACCAGGCGCAGGCACAGACTTTGCTCCAGCGGCTCGGTACCGGGTCGGCGACACAGACCCGCCAGTTGCTGCACGAACTGGTTGCCACCGAGGTCGCGGCGGTACTCGGCCACTCCGATACGACCGGTATCGATGCCGGACAATCGTTCCAGGAACTCGGCTTCGATTCGTTGACCACGCTCGATCTACGCAATCGCCTGGCGGGTGCTACCGGCATCAACCTGCCGCCCACGCTGGCCTTCGATCACACCACCACAACCGCGATCACGCAGTATCTGCTCGACCGGATCGGCGATTCCGAAGCGGAGCCGGACGAGACAGCGGAGATAAAACGACTCGTGGATTCGATCCCGGCGGAAACACTCCGGCAGTCGGGCATAGTGCGGCTGCTCGAAAGACTTTCGGCAACCAATGAATCCGGATTCCCGCAGGTCGAGGGGAGTGAGATGGATGAGTTCGACGAGATGTCGGTCGACGATCTGATCGGCTACGTGTCCGGTAGGGAATAGCTGCGAAATCTATTGAGGCGACTATGAATACTTCCACGCAGGATCTCGTCGAAGCACTACGCAAATCGGTCCGGGAAAACAAGCTGCTCCGGAAAATGAACGAGGAGGCGCTGTTCGCGCAGCGGGAACCGATAGCAATTGTCGGTCTCGGGTGTCGTTTCCCCGGTGGGGTGGCGTCGGCGGAAGAGTTGTGGGAGCTGGTGGCGGGCGGCCGGGAGGCCACCGGAGAGTTCCCGCTGGATCGGGGATGGGACCCGGACCTCTACGACCCCGATCCCGATGTGGCCGGTAAGTCCTATACGCGGTCGGGCGGGTTCGTCTATGACGCAGGAGATTTCGACGCGGCATTCTTCGGGATCAGTCCACGCGAGGCCGTGGCGATGGACCCCCATCAGCGGCTGCTGCTCGAAACATCCTGGACCGCATTGGAAGACGCGGGTATCGACCCGATGTCGCTGCGCGGCAGCAGTACCGGGGTCTTCGCCGGGTTGATCGATCAGGGGTATGGCGCCGGGCCCGAGCGCAGCGTGGACGTCGAGGGACTCCGGCTCACGGGGTCCACCGCGAGCGTGGTGTCGGGTCGGGTGGCGTACGTGCTCGGCCTGCAGGGGCCTGCCGTGACCATCGATACGGCGTGCTCCTCGGCCTTGGTGACCATGCATCTGGCCTGTCAGTCGTTGCGTTGCGGGGAAAGCGACCTGGCTCTGGCGAGCGGGGTGACCGTGGTGTCCTCGTCGGAAGTCTTCGTGGAGCTGAGTCGGCAACGCGCGATTTCGCCGGATGGACGAAGCAAGTCGTTCGCGGCGTCGGCCGATGGCACCGGCTGGTCGGAAGGGGTGGGAGTGCTCGTCCTGGAACGGCTGTCGGATGCCAGGCGTAACGGCCACCGGGTGCTGGCGGTGGTGCGTGGCAGTGCCGTGAACCAGGATGGCGCGAGCAACGGCCTGACCGCTCCGAACGGCCCCGCACAGCAACGGGTCATCGGTGCCGCCCTGGGGAATGCTGGGCTGTCGGCCGCCGACGTGGATGTGGTCGAAGCACACGGCACCGGAACCACATTGGGCGATCCGATCGAGGCGCAGGCGATTATCGCAACCTACGGGCAGGGGCGGCCGGTGGATCGGCCGCTGTGGCTGGGGTCGGTGAAATCCAACTTGGGCCACACCCAGGCCGCGGCAGGCGCTGCCGGGGTGATCAAGATGATCATGGCCATGCGGCACGGTGTGCTGCCGCGGACGCTGCACGTGGATGCGCCTACCCCGCATGTGGATTGGTCGGCCGGCGCGGTGCGGCTGGTGACCGAGGCTCGGCCGTGGGACACATCCCCGGAGCGGCCGCGGCGGGCGGGTGTCTCCTCGTTCGGGATCAGTGGCACCAACGCACACATAATTCTCGAGCAGGTGCCCGAGTTCGATCCGCAGTACCCAGGTGACGCCGAGCCATCGGGTGTCGTGGAGATTTCGGCTCGAACGCCGTGGGTGGTATCGGGCCGGACCCCCGCCGCGCTGGCGGCCCAGGCCGAGCGACTACAACAGTTCGTATCGGCGAATGCGGACGCGGAAATCTCCGACATCGCGGTGGCGCTGCTGCGGCGGTCGAGGTTCGAGCATCGCGCCGTGGTGCTCGGCGCCGGTCGCGACGACATGCTGAGCGGATTGTCGGCATTGGCGCGGGGGATACCCGCAGTTGATGTGGTGACCGGTCGAGTGCGTACCTCTGGCGGGACGGTTTTCGTATTTCCCGGGCAGGGCTCGCAGTGGGTGGGCATGGGCCGTGAGCTGCTGGATTCGTCGCCGGTGTTCGCGCGGCGAATGGGCGAGTGCGCGGCGGTGATTCAGCCATTGGTGGATTGGCCGTTCACGGCTGCGGTGCGGGGATCGGAGCAGGCGCCGTCGCTGGAGCGTATCGAGGTCCTGCAGCCGGTGTTGTTCGCGATGATGGTTTCGCTCGCCGAAGTGTGGCGTTCGGTCGGAATCGAACCGGATGCGGTGGTGGGGAGTTCGCAGGGGGAGATCGCGGCGGCGTGTGTTGCCGGATGCCTGCCCCTGGCGGAAGCTGCGCGCATCGTGGTGGCCCGGTCGCGGTTGTTCGCCGAGGAGATGGTGGGGCGTGGGCACATCGTTTCGGTGGCGGCGCCGGAGTCGGTGGTGGCCGAGCGGTTGGCCGGTGTGCCGGATGTCTGGCTGGCCGGAGTCAACGGTCCGGCCTCGGTGACCGTCGCGGGTGCCACCGAGGCGGTCGAGGGTTTGGCAAAGACTCTGCAAGACAGCGGGATTCGAGTTCGGACGGTGGCGTCGTCGGTAGCTTCGCATTCACCGATGGTGGAGCCGGTGCGGACGAATGTGCTCGATCTGCTGTCTTTCGTCCACCCGGTGCCCGGTTCGGTGGCCTTCTATTCGACCGTATCGGCACAAAGCACGGATGGACGCGAACTCGATGCCGAGTACTGGTACGGGAACTGCCGATATCCAGTGCTCTTCGAGCGCACGGTGCACCAGCTCCTCCACGACGGTTTCGACCGCTTCATCGAAGTGAGTCCGCATCCGGTGCTGGTCATGGCGATCGACGAGATCGCCGCCGACCGGGGAGTCGCGGTGTCGGCGACGGCCTCCCTCCGACGGGACGAGGGCGGTTGGACGCGCTTGTCGACCTCCATGGCCGAAGCCTTCACCGCGGGCGTGGATGTGGATTGGTCGGCGTTACTCGGCGGTCGTGGTCGGTGGGTGGAGTTGCCGGCGTACGCGTTCGAGCGGCAGCGGTATTGGCTGGAATCTGTTCGGGGTGGTGGTGATCCGGCGGCGTTGGGTTTGGCCGGTGCGGGGCATCCGTTGCTTGGCGCGGTGCTCGACAGCGCTGCCGACGGTGGTGTGGTGCTGACCGGATCGTTGTCCCTGGCGACGCAACCCTGGCTCGCCGAGCACGGTGTGCGTAACACCGTGATCTTTCCCGGGGCCGGGCTCGTCGAACTGGTCGCCGTGGCGGGTGATCGGGTCGGTTGCCCGGTGGTGGGTGAGTTGCTGTTGCAGGCGCCGTTGGTATTGCCCGAGGTCGGCGGTGTGCGGGTCCAGGTGGTCGTCGAGGGCCCCCAGGATTCCGGCGAGCGCGCCGTGCGGGTCTTCTCCCGCCCCGAGGACGGTGTCGTGCAGGGGGATTCATGGACGCTGCATGCGCAGGGGTCGCTGCGTCGCGAACGAATCGTGACCGTGGAACCGGAGGCGCACCAGTGGCCCCCGCGGGGCGCGGTTCCGGTGGATGTCGCTGGTTTGTACCAGCGTCTTGCCGAGCGCGGTTACGACTATGGTCCCGCGTTCCAGGGCTTGTCGGCGGCCTGGCGAGCCGGTGATGCTGTGTATGCGGAGGTGATTCTGCCGGAATCGGTTGCGGGCCGATCAGATTCGTTCGTCGTTCATCCCGCCTTGCTGGACGCGGCCCTGCACGCCGCCTTCCTGGTCGAACCGGCAGCCTCCTCGGAACTGCTGCTGCCCTTCGCCTGGACCGGTGTCACCGTGCACAGCCACGGTGCCAGGAGGGTGTGGGTACGCGCCACGACCAACACCGATGCGGCCGAACGGAGAATATCGCTGTTGGTAGCCGACGGCGCCGGAAATCTGGTTGTCACCGTCGACGACCTGGCGCTGCGGCCGGTATCGCAGGAGCAACTGAGCGCGGCGGCGCACGGCCCGACCCAGGCACTGCACCGGGTGGATTGGGTTGCGCTGGATGCCGCCGGCACCGCCGCGGCAGGCGGCCCGAGACATCGGGTCGACCTGGATGGGGCCGAGGTCCTGCTGGACGAAGTGGAGGCACCGGGCAGCGACGGACCTGTGCGAGTGCCGACAACGTTGGTGGTGCAGTGTCGTGGTTCCGAGGACACCGAGGTCGATGTGGTGTCGGCCGTGCACGCGACGGTCGGCCGGGTGCTGTCGTTGGTGCAGCGTTGGCTGGCCGCGGCCGGGACCGTGAGTGCGCGGCTGGTGCTGGTGACGCGCGGTGCGGTCGCGTGTGGTGCGGCGGAGTCGGTATCGGATCCGGTGGCTGCGGCGGTGTGGGGTTTGGTGCGGTCGGCGCAATCGGAGAATCCGGGGCGGATCATGCTGGTGGACGTCGAGGACTGGGACACCGAATCGCCGCTTACGGACGAATTGCTCGGTGCGGAACCGCAATTGGCGATCCGCGGCGACCGGTTGCGCGTGCCCAGGCTGGCCCGCGCCTTGGTATCGACGGCAGGGCCGCGTGCTCTTCTATCCGGGACCGTGCTGGTGACAGGCGGTACCGGCGGCTTGGGTGCGGTGTTGGTGCGGCATCTGGTGGCCGAGTACGGGGTCCGGCGACTGGTGTTGGTCTCCCGACGTGGTCCTGCCGCGCCGGGCGCCGCCGAACTGGTGGCGGACTTGGCGGAGTCGGGTGCTGTGGCCGAGGTGGTCGCCTGTGATGTGAGCGATCGGGCGCAGTTGGCCGCGGTGCTCGCCGCGATTCCCGCGGCGCATCCGTTGGCGTTGGTGGTGCATGCGGCTGGGGTGCTCGATGACGGTGTGATCTCGTCGTTGACCGCATCGCGGTTGGCGGCGGTGTTGGCGGCGAAGGCGGATGCGGCATGGTATCTGCACGAGTTAACGGTGGATCTGGATTTGGCCGGGTTTGTGCTGTTTTCCTCTGTCGCCGGGACTTTGGGTACTGCGGGCCAAGCGGGTTATGCCTCGGCGAACGCTTTTCTGGATGGCTTGGCTTCTTACCGGCGTGGTCGGGGCTCGGTGGCTACCTCCATCGCCTGGGGACTGTGGCAGCGGACCACCGAAATGGGAGCTCATCTCACCGACACCGACCTGACCCGGCTGCAGCGCGCAGGAGTGCTGCCGATCTCGGACGAGCAGGGCGCCGAACTGTTCGATCTCGCTATCGCACAGGCGAATAACCCGCTGGCGATCGCTGTTCGGCTGAACCGGCACGCACTGCGCGATCCGATGACCACCGGTGACAGTCCACTGCTGCGGGATCTGGTTCCGGTGCGTCGGCACGCCGCGAACGAACCGCGCGAACGATCCTTCGCCACACGCCTGGTCGATCTCGACCATGAGCAGCAGCACGAGGCGATCCTCGAACTGGTCCGCCGCCAGGCTGCGGCGGTGCTGGGTTTCTCGACCGAGGATGGCGTCGAGTCGGATCATTCCTTCAAGTCGCTCGGATTCGATTCGTTGCGGGTCCTGGAGTTCCGGAATCGACTCGAGCCGACGATCGGCGTCAGCTTGCCGGTGGCCGCTGTCTTCGACCATCCCACTCCGCGTGCATTCGCCGCTTTCCTGCACCGGACCGTGCTCGGAATCGATTCCACTGCCGCGGGATCCAGTTATGACGAGGAATCGGAGCTGAGGCGGATTCTGCTCGACATCCCGATATCGAGACTGCGGGAAACCGGACTGCTGGGGCGCCTGCTCGAACTGGCCAGTGGGGCCGAGCCCGATGGCGAATTGGGCGGCGGCGACATCGACGCGATGGATGTCGACGCCCTGCTGTCGCTGGCTCGCGACTTGACCGAGTCCGAGGGTTTCTGACCCGCCCCGCACTGGACTTGTTGAACTTCATAGACAGAGGAATGCTCGAAATGGCAGAGAACGAAGCCGAAATCCTCGACATGCTGCGTGCATCGGTCAAACAGGTGTCCGCGCTGCGCCGGGAAAATCGAAAGCTGCTGGCGGCCAGGGTGCCCGAGCCGATCGCGGTGGTCGGGATAGGGTGCCGCTTTCCCGGTGGCGTGGTTTCGGCAGAGCAGCTGTGGGAGCTGGTGGCGGGTGGCCGGGATGTAGTCGGTGGCTTCCCCAGCGATCGAGGCTGGGATGTGGCGGGATTGTTCGATCCCGATCCCGGTGCGGTGGGCAAGTCGTCTGTGCGTGACGGTGGATTCTTATATGACGCAGGGAAATTCGATGCGGCATTCTTCGATATCAGCCCTCGGGAGGCGGCTGCGATGGACCCCCAGCAGCGGGTGCTGCTGGAAACAACCTGGGAAGCACTCGAAGATTCCGGCATCGATCCGGTGTCGTTGCGCGGCAGCAGCACCGGCGTATTCGCGGGGGTGATCGACCAGGGCTACGCGGCAGGTCCGGACGTGACCCCGGAAGCCGAAGGCTTTCGGATGACGGGGTCCACCGCGAGCGTCGTATCCGGTCGGGTGTCGTATGCGCTCGGTCTGGAAGGGCCCGCGGTGAGCGTGGATACGGCGTGTTCGTCGTCGTTGGTGGCGCTGCATCTGGCGTGTCAGTCGCTGCGGTCGGGGGAGTCGGCGCTGGCGTTGGCGGGCGGCGTTACCGTGATGGCCACGCCGATCGTGTTCACCGAGTTCTCGCGGCAGTCCGGCCTGTCCTGGGACGGGAGATGCCGGGCGTTCGCGGGTGCGGCGGACGGGACAGCGCTTTCCGAAGGGGCGGGGGTGCTCGTCCTGGAGCGGTTGTCGGATGCACGACGCAATGGTCGACGGGTGTTGGCGGTGATCCGTGGCTCGGCGGTCAATCAAGACGGTGCCAGCAATGGGCTGACCGCCCCGAATGGTTCATCGCAGCAACGAGTTATCGGCGCCGCCCTGGCGAATGCAGGGTTGGCGGCCGCTGACGTGGACGCCGTCGAAGCCCATGGGACCGGAACCAAGCTCGGCGATCCGATCGAGGCCCAGGCGATCATGGCCACGTACGGGCAGGGGCGTGCGCACGATGATCCGTTGTGGCTGGGTTCGGTGAAGTCCAACCTGGGCCATACCCAGGCAGCGGCCGGTGTCGCGGGCATCATCAAGATGATCATGGCCCTGCGGCACGAAGTACTGCCGCAGACCCTGCACGTGGATACGCCTACCCCCCATGTGGATTGGTCGGCTGGAACGGTGCGGTTGCTGACCGAGGCCCGGGCATGGAACACGGTGGGACGGCCACGCCGGGCCGGTGTGTCGGCGTTCGGAATCAGCGGCACCAATGCCCATGTCATCCTCGAGCAAGCGTCCGATCCAGACCCGGCCGAGGGGCCCGATACCGTTGCGGACCCGGTGGTTTCGCCGGTAATTCCGTGGGTGGTATCGGCCAGGTCTCCTGCGGCTCTACGTGATCAAGCCGAGCGGCTGTTGGAGTTGGTGTCGGGGGACGCGGATCTGGATGCCGCCGATCTGGGGGCATCGCTCCTGCGGCGGACGGTGTTCGAACATCGGATGGTGGTGCTCGGCCGTGACCGCGGCGAGTTGATCGCGGGCCTGCGCGGGGCGTCGCACACGGCGTCCGGACCGGCTGCCGGTGTGGTCCACGGGAGGGTGCGGGCACCCGGCAAGACGGTGTTCGTGTTCCCCGGACAAGGCTCGCAGCGCACCGGCATGGGGCGGCAGCTTCATGCCGAGTTCCCGGTATTCGCTGCGGCTTTCGACGAGATCGTCACCGCATTGGATCGGTATCTGCCCCGCCCGCTACGCGAGGTGCTCTGGGGTGATGACGAAAAGCTCCTTGCTCGAACAGATTTCGCTCAGGCCGGGCTGTTCGCGGTTGAGGTCGCGCTGTTCCGGCTGCTCGAGAGTTGGGGTGTGCACCCGGACTACCTGCTGGGGCACTCGATCGGTGAGATCGTTGCCGCACACGTGGGTGGGGTGTTGTCGCTGCCGGATGCGTGCCGGTTGGTCGGCACACGCGGGCGGTTGATGCAGTCGTTGCGCGCCGACGGTGCGATGGTGGCCGTCGAGGCCGGTGTCGACGAGGTGGCAGCCCTACTGACCGAGGGTGTCGATATCGCGGCCGTGAACGGCCCGCGGGCAGTGGTGATCTCGGGCATCGAGGACGCGGTCGCCGCCACCGAACAGGTGCTGATCGAGCAGGGGCGCCGGACACATGGGTTGCCGGTGTCACACGCCTTCCATTCGGCACTGATGGCGCCGATGCTGGGGCAGTTCGCACAAGAGCTGGTCGGAATCACGGTGTCGCCCAGTCGCATCCCGATCGTTTCCAACCTGACCGGTGCGCTGGCCGAGCCCGGGTACGGATCGGTGGACTATTGGGTCGAGCATGTCCGCCGGCCAGTGCTTTTCGCCGACAGTATCCGGGTGCTGCGGGACTTTCAGGTCGAACGGTCCGTCGAGATCGGGCCCGGCACAACGCTGACGGCACTGCTCACCGGCCAATTGCTGCCCGAGGACCGATCGTCCGCGGCCGAGCAGACGGTGGTTTCGACGCTGCGTCGAAACCACGGCGAGTCCGTCGCGGTCCTCACCGCCGTGTCCAAGATCTTCGTTTCGGGCACACCGGTGGCCTGGCCTGCGTTGCTGGGGCACCCGCGCGGTTGGATTCCGCTGCCCACCTATGCCTTTCAGCACGAGCAGTACTGGCTGGACCGGCCGCGACCCGGCGCGCCCGAGGACAATGCCGCTGCGGAGGTCGATACCGCCAGACATCCGCTGCTCGCGGCTGTCACCGGAAATCCCTTCGGCGACAACGACACAGTGCCGGAGTTCGGCGATGCGCTCGCGCAACTGCTCGGTGGCCTCGGACCGCTCGCTTTCCTCGAGTGGGACGGGCTGCACGGCCTGGACTGGATTCCCGTCGGTAGCGCGGCGAGCGATGCGGAGCGAACCTCGGACGTTCAGGTGCTGCGGTGCCGGCCGACGCCGTTGCTGGACCAGCATGGGAGCGTTCCGAACGAGGTCGACGGCGTGCCGACAGCCGTGCACCAGAGCGTGCACGATGTGCTGCGCGCGGTGCAGACCTACCTTGACGACCGACGGTTCCCCGATATCCCCTTGGTGGTGGCGACGCGGTTCGCGGTCGCCTGTGGCCAGCACGGCGTGCGTGATCTGGGCGGGGCGGCTGTCTGGGGGTTGGTCAGGTCGGCCCAAACCGAGCATCCGGGCCGGATCGTGCTCGTCGACGTGGACGACTGGGAGACACCCGAATCGGCACTCGCAGCCGCCGCTTCCCGTGGTGAGCCGCAGGTGGCGATACGGTCCGGGCAGCTGCTCGCACCTCGCATGGAGGTTGTCGCGGTGCGGGCACCTCTGCAGCTGCCCGCCGACGACGCACCGTGGCAGCTGAGCGTCGCCGAGCCGGGCGGACCGGAGCATGTCTCGGTCATCGAAGACAATGAGCACGGCGAACTCGCACAGCGGGAAGTCGCCGTTGCCGTGCGAGCCATCGGATTGGGCGCGCGAGATATCGCGACGGCCATGGCGACCGGACGTGCCGCGGCCGCGGCGCTGGGATACGAAGCGGCTGGCGTCGTGGTCGGCGTCGGTGCGGGAGTCACCGAACTGAGCATCGGTGAGCGCGTTGCGGGCGTCTTCGACAATGGAGTCGGTTCGGTCGCCGTCACCGAGGTGGATCGGCTTGCCCGTATCCCCACCGGGCTTTCCTTCGACCAGGCCGCGGCGATTACCGATCAGCTCAGCACCGCCGACACCGCGGATGCGCGGATTCGATTGCCCGAGATACGAGTATCGGATCTTCGGCGGGCCCCCGAGATCGTCGAGCGACTGTGCCGCGAACAGCTCGGCGGCAAGGATGTTCTGTCGGTTCCGACGGATCTCGCCGCGGGCACGGTGTTGGTGACCGGTGGTACGGGTGGTTTGGGTGCGCTGGTGGCTCGGCATCTGGTGGTCGGCCATGGGGTGCGGCAGCTGATGTTGCTGAGTCGTCGTGGGTTGGCGGCGCCGGGCGCATCGGAGCTGGTGGATGATCTCGTCGGGCTCGGTGCGCAGGTTCGGGTCGTTGCGTGTGATGTGGCGGATCGGTCGGCGTTGCAGCAGGTGTTGGCCGGGATTCCTGCGGAACACCCGTTGACCGGTGTGGTGCATGCGGCCGGGGTGATCGATGACGGTGTGATCGGGTCGTTGTCGGTGGACCGGGTGGATGCGGTGCTGGCGGCGAAGGCGGATGCGGCGTGGCATCTGCATGAGTTGACCGTCGGTTCGGATTTGGCGTTGTTCGTGTTGTTCTCGTCGGCTGCCGGTGTTCTGGGTGGGCCGGGGCAGGGCAATTACGCGGCGGCGAATGCGTTTTTGGACGGGTTGGCGTCGTGGCGTCGCGGGCAGGGTTTGCCTGCGGTATCGATGGCGTGGGGACTGTGGGACATCGCCAGCGGGATGACCGGAAGCCTGGAGGCCGCGGATGCGGCCCGGTTGCAGGCCGCGGGGCTGGATGCGATGTCGGTCGAGCAAGGTCTCGGCTTGTTCGATGCGGCACTCGAGTCCGATCGGGATCTGCTCGTCCCCGTGCGATGGGACAAGGCCGAATTGCGCGCTGCAGGCGAATCGCTGCCACCGATGCTGCGCGAGCTGGCGCCCGCACACCGATCCGGCCCGGTCCAGGACACCCCGGCGACCGGACTCCAGCACCACTTGGCCGAGCTCGATCCGGAGGAACAACTGCGGGCGGTGTCGGCTGAGGTGCGGGCGAATGCTGCGGCGGTACTGGGACATGCCTCGGCAGCGGCGATCGATCTCGACAAAGAATTCGGCGCACTGGGATTCGACTCGCTGACCGCGGTGCAATACCGGAATCGTCTGGAAGCGGCTACCGGCTTGCGATTGTCGCCGGCCATGATCTTCGACCACCCGACACCGCGCACGCTGGCGCGATTCGTTCTCGGAGAACTCACCGGCACAGCGCCTCGGCCCGTGCAATCACTCCAGGCCGCGGCCCTCGATGAGCCGATAGCGGTCGTGGGTGTTGGCTGCCGCTTTCCGGGAGGAGTGGTTTCTGCGCAGGATCTGTGGGAGGTCGTGGCCGGCGGCCGCGATGTCATCGGCGACTTCCCGGCCGACCGCGGGTGGGACGTGGCGGACCTGTTCGATCCCGATCCCGATGCGTCGGGCAAGTCCTATACGCGCTCGGGCGGATTCGTCTACGACGCAGCAGATTTCGATGCCGAGTTCTTCGACATCAGTGCACGTGAGGCGATGGCCATGGATCCCCAGCAGCGGATGCTGCTGGAAACCTCGTGGGAGGCGTTGGAAGACGCCGGGATCGATCCGGTGTCGTTGCGTGGCAGCAGCACCGGTGTCTTCGCGGGGCTGTATGTGGCGGGCTTGGCCACCGAGGGGTACGCCGGAACCGGCTGGATGGCGAGTGCCGCCTCGGGTCGCCTGTCGTATGTGCTCGGTCTGGAAGGGCCTGCGGTGAGCGTGGATACGGCGTGTTCGTCGTCGTTGGTGGCGCTGCATCTGGCGTGTCAGTCGCTGCGGTCGGGGGAGTCGGCGCTGGCGTTGGCGGGCGGAGTGACGGTGATGTCACCACCCGATGTGTTCGTCGAGATGAGCCGCCAACGCGCGCTTTCTCCTGATGGCCGGTGCAAGTCTTTCGCGGAGTCGGCGGACGGGACCGGGCTTTCCGAGGGCTCGGGTGTGCTTGTGCTGGAGCGCTTGTCGGATGCGCTGCGTAATGGCCGCCGGGTGCTGGCGGTGGTGCGCGGTTCGGCGGTGAATCAGGACGGCGCCAGCAACGGATTGACCGCTCCGAATGGTCCGTCGCAGCAAAGGGTCATCGGTGCGGCGTTGGCGAGTGCGGGTTTGTCGGCTGGCGAAGTAGATGCGGTCGAAGCTCACGGCACGGGAACCACACTGGGCGATCCCATCGAGGCGCACGCTCTGCTGGCAACCTATGGGCAGGGGCGGGCGACCGATGATCCGGTGTGGCTGGGTTCGGTGAAATCCAATCTCGGCCACACCCAGGCGGCGGCCGGGGTCGCGGGGGTCATCAAGATGATCATGGCGATGCGACACGGTGTGCTGCCGCGCACCCTGCACGCGGATACGCCCACCCCGCATGTGGATTGGTCGGCGGGTGCGGTGCGGTTGCTGACCGAGGCTCGGACGTGGGATGCCCCGGCGGGTCGGCCACGTCGGGCGGGTGTGTCGTCGTTCGGCATCAGTGGCACCAACGCACACGTGATCCTCGAACAGGCACCCGAACCGGATCCGGAATCGGAAGACCTGGGGGTGCAGGGTGTTTCAACGGTCGTGCCGTGGGTGCTGTCGGCGAAGTCGGCGGCTGCGTTGCGTGCTCAGGCCGAGCGGCTGCTGGGGTTCATCTCCGCGGACCCCGCCCTGGATACCGCCGATATCGGGACGTCGCTGCTGCGCCGGTCGGTATTCGAGCACCGAGCGGTAGTCCTCGGTCACGATCGCGATGAACTCGTCCACGGCTTGGCTTCGGTCGCGCGGGCCGACGCGACAGCCGCCGACGCCGTACTGGGCGTGCGGACACCGGGCAAGACGGTGTTCATCTTCCCCGGGCAGGGTTCGCAGTGGATCGGTATGGGACGCGACTTGCATACCGAATTCCCGGTGTTCGCAAAGAAATTCGACGCAGTCGTGGCGGAACTGGATCGGTATCTACCGCAGCCGTTGCCAGAGGTGATCTGGGGCGATGACGATACGGTGTTGGCCCGAACGGATTTCGCCCAGGCGGGATTGTTCGCGGTCGAGGTGGCGCTGTTCGAGCTGCTCTGCGATTGGGGTGTGCGACCGGACTACCTGATCGGGCATTCCATCGGTGAGGTCGCCGCCGCGCATGTGGGCGGGGTGTTGTCGCTGTCGGACGCATGTCGGCTGGTGGGTACGCGCGGGCGGTTGATGCAGGCGCTGCCCGCTGGCGGGGTGATGGTCGCCGTCGAAGCCGAGCTCGACGAGGTAGCGGCGCTTCTGACCGACGGCGTCGATATCGCCGCCGTGAACGGACCTCGAGCCGTGGTGCTGTCCGGGACCGAGGAGGCGGTCACGGCAATGGGCCGCACTCTGGCCGATCGCGGCCGAAGAACCCGCCGGTTGCAGGTCTCGCACGCATTCCATTCCGCGCTGATGGACCCGATACTCGGCGACTTCGCCGCCGAACTGGCCGGGATCGGTGCGGCACGGGCCGAGATTCCGATCGTCTCGAACCTGACCGGCGAATTGGCCGGCGACGGTTACGGATCAGCGGACTACTGGGTGCGGCACGTGCGCATGCAGGTGCGGTTCGGCGACAGCATCGAGCTATTGCCGGGCTTGGGTGTCGATCGCGCGGTCGAGGTCGGGCCCGGCGCCGCACTGATGGCAATCCTCGCCCGAGCACACGGACGGGATGCCGTATCGGCGATATCGCTACTGCGCGCTCATCTTCCGGAGATCCCATCGTTGCTGACCGGCGTAAGCGAGTTGTTCGTGGCCGGCGCCGCGGTGGACTGGACCGCGGTGTCAGGCGTGCGCGGCCGCCGAGTGTCCTTGCCGCCGTACGCATTTCAGCGACGCAGGTATTGGCCCTACGCCGCGCCCAAACCAGGTGACGCGGCGGCGCTGGGGTTGGGCGCGGTCGAGCACCCCGTGCTGGGCGCCGTGGTGCCGACCCCGGCCGACGGCGGGATACTGCTGACCGGACAGTTGTCGCTGGCCACCCACCCTTGGCTGGCCGATCACGTGGTGCGCGGCGTTGTGCTGTTCCCTGGCGCCGGCTTCGTCGAACTGGCCATGCGCGCCGGCCTGGAGGCGGGATGCGCGACCGTGCGGGAATTGGTACTGCGCGCGCCGCTGCTGATTCCGGAGCGGGGACGGGTGCAGTTGCAGGTCGTGGTCGCCGGGCAACAGGAATCCGGTGACCGGCGGTTGGCGGTCTACGCCCGAATCGAGGGCGGAGACAGCGAGGACAGCCCTTGGACACTGCACGCGGAGGGTGCACTCGGTACCGCGGACACCACGGCCGCACCGGTTATGAGACAGTGGCCGCCGCAAGACGCGACGGCAGTGGATCTTTCCCACGCCTACGATCGGCTCGCCGATCGCGGGTACGGGTATGGTCCGATGTTCCAAGGGCTGCGAGCGGTCTGGCGGCGCGGCACCGAGATATTCGCCGAAGCCGAGCTGCCGGAAGGGTTGCCGGACAGCCGGACCGGATTTCAGATCCACCCGGCGATCTTGGACGCCGTGCTGCACCCCCTCGTGGTGGCGGCGGAGCAACCCGATACCGGTGCAGCGGTCTTCCTGCCGTTCGCGTGGACCGACATCACCCGACACCGCACCGCGGACTCGACCGTGCGTGCGCGCATCGTTCGCGCGGGAGACGGCTTTTCGGTGACGGTGACCGATCGTTACGGCGACCCGGTGCTGTCGGTGGGTGGTCTGTCGTCGCGGCCGGTCAGTAGCGAACAACTCGGCGCGACGCGGCACGGCGACGCACTGTTCGAGATCGCGTGGGACGAGGTGCGCGTCGCGGGATCCGATGCGACGGTGCGGGATTGGGCCACCGTGGCGGATTCCGATGAGTCGGCCGATGTGGTGGTTCTGCGAGTCCCGGCCGATGCGCCGGTACGTGAAAGCGTCGGTGTGGTCTTCGCGGTGCTACAGCGTTGGCTGGCCGCGGAGCGGTTCGCCCAGGCACGGCTGTTGGTGGTCACCACGGGGGCGGTCGCGGTGCCCGGCCGAGCGGTTTCGGATCCGTCCGCCGCGGCGGTGTGGGGTCTGGTGCGGTCGGCCCAGTCGGAGAATCCCGGACGGTTCGCGCTGGTCGATACCGATGATTCGGTGGATACGGCGCTGGTGGCCGGGTCGGACTCACCGGAGCTGGTCGTGCGGGAGAAGCGAGTGCTGGCGCCGCGGCTGGCCCGGATTCCGATGGGCGCCCGGGCACACCGGCGGTTGGACCCCGCGGGCACCGTGGTGGTGACCGGGGGCACGGGTGCGTTGGGTGCGCTGGTGGCGCGGCATCTCGTGGTCGACCATGGCGTGCGGCGTTTGGTGCTGGTGAGCCGTCGCGGGCCGGCGGCGCCGGGTGCGCCGGAGTTGGTGGACGAACTCACCGAGTTGGGTGCGCTGGTGCGGGTTGCGGCGTGTGATGTGGCGGATCGGTCGGCGTTGGCGCGGGTGTTGGCCGAGATTCCTGCCGAGCACCCGCTGACCGGTGTCGTGCACACGGCCGGGGTGGTCGACGACGGTGTGATCGGTTCGCTGACGGCGGATCGGGTTGACGCGGTGTTGGCAGCGAAAGCTGAAGCAGCATGGCACTTACACGAATTGACTGCCGGTTCGGATCTGGCGTGGTTCGTGTTGTTCTCTTCTGCGGCCGGGATATTGGGTGGTCCAGGTCAGGGCAACTACGCGGCGGCGAATGCGTTCCTGGACGGATTGGCGTCGTTGCGTGGCGCTCAGGGATTGCCCGCGGTGTCGATGGCCTGGGGCCTGTGGGATGTGGCCGGCGACATCACGCGACATCTGACCGCCGCGAACACGGCCCGAATGCGGGCCATCGGAATCAGCGCGATACCGGTCGAAGCTGGCCTCGCGTTGTTCGACGCGGCCCTGGATTCCGGCCTCGAACTGGTCGTTCCGATGCCGTTGGAGATGGCGGGATTGCGTGCGGCCGGGGATGGGCTGCCCCCGTTGCTGCATGCGCTGGCGCCCCGTCGTCGCGCACAGCGCGCGCCCGAGACCGGGCTCGGCCAACGACTGCGCAATCGCACCGCGGACCAGCAGCGCGAACTCCTGCGCGAGCTGGTCGTCGAGGAAGTCACGAAAGCATTGGGCCAGAGCCGAGTTGTAAGGATCGATCAGAGCTTCGACGAACTCGGATTCGACTCCCTGGCCGCGCTCGAACTGCGTAACAGCCTCGCGAACATTGTCGGGGTCGGATTGCCCGCGACGCTGCTGTTCGACTATCCGACTCCGGATGCGGTGGCGGCGCAACTGCAGTCGGTCATTACCGGATCAGATCCACAATTCTCGGGCACCGAAAAGCCCGTCGCCGATATCGATGCCTTCGACGGTATGAGCGAAGACGAACTATTCGAGCACGTCATGCGGAACAGGTGAGCAGATGGCCATTTCCAGAGAGAACCTAGTCGAAGCCTTGCGCGCCGCCGCGAAGGAAAATGAGCTGCTACGCCGGGAGCCGATCGCCGTCGTGGGTATCGGCTGTCGCTACCCAGGCGGGGTGTGGTCGGCGGACGGTCTGTGGGACGTGGTCGCGCAAGGCCGGGACGTCGTAGGTGAATTTCCCCCGGATCGCGGTTGGGATCTGGCTGGGCTGTACGACCCGGATCCGGAAGCCGCGGGGAAAAGCTACGTGCGGGAAGGTGGATTCCTGTATGACGCGGGGAAATTCGATGCCGGATTCTTCGGCATCGGCCCGCGCGAGGCGGTCGCGATGGATCCTCAGCATCGGCTGCTGCTGGAAACATCCTGGGAGGCATTGGAAGACGCCGGTATTGATCCGGTTTCGCTGCGTGGCAGCGCGACCGGAGTTTTCGCAGGGGTAATGCACCACGAATACGGACTGCAATGGGGTCCGGGTCCTTCGGAGCTGGAAGGGTATCTCGGCAGCGGTAGTGCGGGCAGTATCGCGACGGGCCGGGTGTCCTACACCTTGGGCCTGCAGGGGCCGGCGGTGACGATCGACACCGCCTGCTCCTCGTCATTGGTGGCGCTGCACCTGGCGTGCCAGTCACTGCGGTCGGGAGAGTCGACGCTGGCGCTGGCAGGCGGCGTGACCGTCATGGCAACGCCGGGTGTCTTCATCGATATGAGCCGGCAGCGGGCGTTGTCGCCGGATGGCCGGTGCCGGTCGTTCGCGGACCGGGCGGATGGCACGGGGTGGTCGGAGGGTTCGGGAGTTCTTGTGTTGGAACGACTCTCGGACGCGCGGCGCAATGGTCGCCGGGTGCTGGCAGTGGTGCGTGGTTCGGCGGTGAATCAGGACGGTGCGAGCAATGGTTTGACCGCGCCGAATGGTCCGTCCCAGCAACGCGTTATCGGTGCCGCGCTGGCGAGTGCGGGGTTGTCGGCCGCCGAGGTGGACGCTGTGGAAGCCCACGGAACCGCGACAGTGCTGGGCGATCCGATCGAGGCGCAGGCGTTGCTGGCGACGTATGGGCAGGGGCGGGCGGCCGATGATCCGGTGTGGTTGGGGTCGATCAAGTCGAATATGGGTCATACCCAGGCTGCCGCTGGTGTCGCCGGGGTGATCAAGATGGTGATGGCGATGCGGCACGGCGTGCTGCCGCGGACGTTGCATGTGGATGCGCCGTCGTCGCATGTGGATTGGTCGGCGGGTGCGGTGCGGTTGCTGACCGAGGCCCGGGCGTGGGATGTCCCAGTGGGTCGGCCGCGGCGGGCGGGTGTGTCGTCGTTCGGTATCAGCGGCACCAATGCGCATGTGATCTTGGAGCAGGCACCCGACACCGACCCGGCACCGACCACTTCCATAGCAGGAGAGTCGGATTCGCCGGTGCTCGCATGGATTGTCTCGGCGAAGAGCACACCGGCGCTCGCGGGTCAGGCGCAGCGGTTGCGGCAGTTCGTGGCGGCGAACGAGGGGGTCGATGTCGCTGATGTGGCGGCTGCGCTACTGCAGCGGTCGGCGTTCGAGCACCGTGCGGTCGTACTCGGTAGCGGACGCGACGAGCTATCGGCGGGATTGTCCGCATTGGCACAGGGATCGCCGGCCGCCGGTGTCGTGCAAGGGCAGGCGCCGGCGGCGGGCAAGACCGTGTTCGTCTTTCCCGGCCAGGGCGCACAGTGGATCGGCATGGGGCGTGACCTGCATGCCGAGTTCCCGGTATTCACCAAGGCATTCGACGAGGTCGTCGCGGAACTCGATAGGCACCTGCCGCAGCCGCTGCGGGAGGTGATCTGGGGTGGCGATCGAACATTGCTGGCACGAACGGATTTCACGCAGGCTGGGTTGTTCGCGGTCGAGGTCGCCCTGTTCGCTCTGCTCGAGAGCTGGGGCGTGCGACCGGATTACCTGATCGGCCATTCGATCGGTGAGATCGTGGCCGCCTACGTGGGCGGGGTGCTGTCACTGCCGGATGTCTGCCGATTGGTTGGCGCGCGCGGGCGATTGATGCAGGCACTTCCGGCCGGCGGGGCCATGCTGGCGGTGGACGCCTCGGTGGACGAGGTGTCGGCGGTGCTGCCGGAGGGTGCGGATATCGCCGCGGTGAATGGTCCGCGCGCCGTCGTAGTGTCCGGGACCGAGGCCGCGATTGCCGTGGTGGAGGCGCATTTCGGGGCCGTCGATCGCCGGTTGCGCCGGCTGCGGGTGTCGCATGCCTTCCATTCCGGGCTGATGGAACCGATGCTCGACGAGTTCGCTGCACAACTGGCGGGAATCACGAACTCTCCCACACGGATTCCGATCCTCTCGAACCTCACTGGCGAACTGGCCGGCGATGACTACGGAACCGCGGACTACTGGGTGCGGCATGTGCGGCGGCCGGTCCGATTCGGCGACAGTGTCGGTCTGCTGAGGCAGTTGCGGGTGAACAGGTCCGTGGAGGTCGGACCAGGCACGACGCTGACGGCCATGCTCAGCGGACACCTGGACGGGGCGGGGGCGACAGCGGTGCCGACGCTGCGGCGCAACCTCGGCGAGCGGGTCACGGTGCTGACAGCCCTGTCGACCCTGTTCGTCACCGGCGTGCCCGTTGAGTGGTCCGCTGTGGTCGGTGGCCCTCGGCGGCGGATCGCGCTACCGACCTATGCCTTCCAGCACCAGAACTACTGGCTCGAGGCGCCCGAACACCCGGCGGCGCGACCGAATACCGGGCCCGCCCGGACCGCACGCGCGCTCACGGTGGTCACTCCCGGCGCCACCGGCCGCGACGAGACCATGCCTGCGCAAGGCTGGTTGTTCGAGGTGGTCTGGGATGAAGTGCGGCCTACCGCCGGTACCGATGCGGTGGTTCAGGATTGGGAATCCGTTACGACGTCGGCCGCGCCGGCTGATGTGGTGGTCTTCCGAGTGCCCACGCGTGTGCCGGTGCGCGCACAGGTGAGTGTGGTGCTGGGGGTGGTGCAGCGGTGGCTGACCGAGGATCGGTTCGACGGTTCGCGGTTGATGGTGGTCACCGAGGGGGCGGTGGCGCTGGCGGGTTCGGGGGCATCGGATCCGGTTGCGGCGGCAGCGTGGGGCTTGGTGCGCTCGGCGGAGGCGGAGAATCCGGGCCGGTTCGTGTTGGTGGACACCGATGGTTCGGTGGATCCGGAGGTGCTGGCGGGGTCGGGTCTGCCGGAGCTGCTGGTGCGGGACGGTCGCGTATCGAAGCCACGGCTGGCTCGGATTGTGTTGGGGGACAGTGGCTCCGGACAGCTCGCCGCCGATGGCACGGTGCTGGTGACCGGTGGTACAGGTGGGCTGGGCGCGTTGGTGGCGCGGCATCTGGTTGCCGAGCACGGGGTGCGGCATATGGTGCTGGTGAGTCGTCTCGGTCCGACGGCGCCAGGTGCGTCGGCGTTGGTGGATGAACTCACCGAATCCGGTGCGCTGGTCCGGGTTGTGGCGTGTGATGTGGCGGATCGGCCGGCCTTGGCGCGGGTGCTGGCCGAGATTCCGGCCGAGCATCCGGTGACCGGTGTCATCCACACGGCGGACGGGGCCGACGCGGCTCTGATCACCGGGACCGACGCCGAAACCGTTGCCGCGAGCCTGGTTCCGAATATCGAGGCAGCGATCAACCTGCACGAACTGATCCGGGATCGTGCCGAGACGCTGTTCGTGACGTTGTCGTCGGCGAGTGGGCTCGTCTACTCTGCGGCGCAGGCGCCCGTGGCCGCCGCTGGAGCCGTTCTGAACGCGCTGGCGCAGCAGCGCCGAGCCATGGGACTGTCCGCTGTCACGCTGTCCGTCGGTCCCGTCGAGGGTGTCGGATTCGGTGCGCTGGTCGAAGAATTGCAGCTGGAGCGCCTTCGGCGGCAAGGGGTCGAGCAGTTCCTGGCATCGGAGATCGGTGAGGTGTTCGATGCGGCTCTCGGCGAGGCATCGCCGGTGTTGCTGGTCCCGATCAAGATCGGCCCAGCGCCGCACACGCACCTGGCGAGCGGGCACGTGCCACCGTTGCTGGAGAACATCGCGACCGAAGCCGGGCGCGGGGCACGCCTCGAGGGCGAGCGGGGGCTCGGCGGCGATCGGTCCGTACGTCCGGACGAGCTACCGGAGGTGATCCGGAAGATCGTCGCCACGGTGCTCGGCTATGGCAGTCCCGAAGCGCTCGATCCCATGCGGTCACTGGTCGAGATGGGAATGGATTCGCTGAGCATGCTCGAAATCCAGAGCATGCTCACCCGATACACCGGCGTGAAGGTGGCGCCCACCGTCATCGCGCAGTCGGAGAATCTGCACGAGCTGAGCGAGCACGTGCTGGACGCGATCGGCAGCGACGGTGTCGGCACCAGCGAGTCGCCGAGGCAACGTGACGGGGTGTGGACGTGGTTGATCGGCGCATTCGAGTCGGGGCGATACGAGGCAGGGTTCCACTTCCTGAATGCCGCTGCCGCCCTGCGCCCTACGTTCGATAGTTTGGCAGCGCTCGGCAAGGCGCCGGCACCGGAGGCGCTTTCGACCAGCGCGTCAGGCCCGCGCCTCATCGCACTGACCATCCCGGCGCTGACCGGTGGCATCCGGCAATACGGCAAGATCGCGCCACATTTGCAGGACCGGCTCGAGGTCGTCGAGGTGCCACTGCCAGGCTTCGCCGCGGGCGAGCGGTTGCCGCAGAACCTGGAGATCGCAGTGGAGTTCCTGGTGCAGGCGGTTCTCGAGGTGGCGCAGGGCGATCCGTTCATGTTGAGCGGTTACAGCTCCGCCGGTGTCATCGCCTATGCGGTCGCCCGGCGGATCGAGGCGCTCGGCGCATCGAATCTGCACGGAGTGATCATGCTCGACAGCTATCTGCCGACTACAGATGGGTGGGGCGCGCCAATAGAATTCATCATGGACGGCTCATTGGCACAGCGGCTGCCGCTGATCTCGGACATGTTTGCCGAGCAACCCGACGAGGCCGAGGCATGGCTGACCGCACGAGCGGTCTGGGGCTATTACCTGAAATCGATCGACGGCCAGCAGATCGGCGCACCGGTGCTGCAGATTCAGTGTGCGGTGCCGCGTTCCAGGACATCTGACGAAGGAACCATCGAACTGCCGCTGACGACGCGATGGCACGACGACCACGATCTGCGGCCCGTGCCGTTCGATCACTTCAACATTGTGATCGACGGCGCCGCCGAGGTAGCCGAGGAAATCGCGGGCTGGACACAGGCCACGGTGGCTCCGCGAAGCGCGCAATGAGCAGCCGCCGGATCCAGTGCGATACAGCAGATCACTTGGGAGAACACTATGGGACTTGCCAGAGATATCACCACGCGTTATACGAGCATCGAATCGAGCTTCTACGACCGCACAATGGCACGCGCGGTGCGATCGAATCAGGCCGGGTTGGTCGAGAGCCTGCTGGCCGATGTGCCGATCGGGGGCTCGGTACTCGATGTCGGCTCCGGCGGTGGGCAATTGGCGATCGCGATCGCCCGGCGTAGCCCGGATGTTCGGGTCATCGGCGTGGACTTGTCGCCCGATCAGGTGGCACGTGCCGGTGAACGTGTGGACGGGGTGGCGCAGCGTGTCCGCTTTCAGGTCGGCTCGGCCGAAAACCTCGAATTCCCGGACAACCACTTCTCGACCGTCGTCAGCGTCGGTTCGATAAAACACTGGGGGGACCGTGCCCGCGGGCTTGCCGAGATGGTTCGCGTGCTGCGGCCGGGCGGCCGGCTGACGGTGCTCGAGATCGATCGCGGCTGTACCTTTCCGAGTGCCTCGAATTACATTGCGCGGGCAAACCTGCCGCGCCTGGCCCGGCTTCCGGTGCTGTTGCACTTCAGGACGTTCATCGCGGGACAAAGTCTGGATCTGGAAGAGGCGCGCCTGCTGGCCGATGAGCTGGAACTATCGAATGTCAGCGTCAGCCGCATATCGGATGACCCGACCCTGCTCATCGTCGGGAGGAAGTGAAAGATGCCCGCGTTCACCCCGCACAGCGACTCCGACGGTTCGAATACCAAGATCAAGAGCAAATACCAGGAGCTGTACGACGGCATTTCGAAGTACCTGAATTCTGCGCCGGGCGGCAACTCGACACACTTTCTGAACTACGGATACCGCAGTCTCGGCGGGCCCGACGAGGCGCGGCTGGATGTGCCCGGCGGCGTTCCCGGTGCGGATTCCATGCGGCTGGTGTTCGAACTCGTCGGCCCGGTCGAATTGGCGAATCGATCGGTGATCGACATCGGATGTGGCCGTGGCGGACCGGCGAGCCTGATGGCCGGAAAGCTCGGAGCCGTCGTCACCGGAGTGGATCTTTCCCCCGAGGCGATTGCATACTGCCGTCGAACACACCGGGCTGTGGGAATGCGATTCGAAACCGGAGATGCGGAAGCGGTGCCGCTCGATGCGGGATCGGCCGATGTGATCACCAATATCGAATCTTCACATACCTATCCGAGCATGCGGTCGTTTCTGTCGGAGGTTCGCCGGCTGGTCCGCCCAGGCGGGTGGTTCCTGCACACCGACATGTTGTTCGGTGGTCGGTGGCGGGAAGTGCGCAGCACTCTGGAGACGCTCGGTTTCGCAATCGAGTCCGACCGCGACATCACCCAGAACGTGCTCGCATCGCGAAATGCGATGGCGCGGCACCGGAGTGGCGCCGATACGCGGAATCCGATCCTCGACAATATCCTCGGGCTGCCCGGCTCCGATGTATACAACCTGCTGGAGAGTTCCGCGTGCGAGTACCGGATCGTGCGGTCGAGACTCGGAGGTAGTTGAAACAGTTGCTGTAATCACCGGCCTGAGTAATCACAATTATGACGGTGGCCGCCCGCATAGCGGGCGGCCGAGCCGGGGCGATCCCGGCGGCCCGACATTCACCGACCCCCTGAAGCCGATCATCCAGCGGCCCAGGGAATTTCGGAGTGGCGGGTAGGTAGCTAAAGGCCGAGCACTTCCGGTGATTCGGCGAGCTTGCGCAGCTGCCCGGCTGGATCGGCCACGAGCTTGCGGGCCGCCAGATCCAGGACGCCGCCGACGACGTCGAATTGTGCGGAATCGGTGCCGTCCAGCTTTCGGATCTTCTGGTGCATCCGGTAGATCTTGCCGCCGCTCCATTGGCATTCGCAGCTTACGGTGACTTCGTCGCCGAGGTGCAGTTCCCGGAGGTGCTTGATATTCGATTCCAACACCACCAGCCCGATCCCGGCGGTGGCCATCTTCTCTCGCTCGATGCCGGCCACGCGCAGCTGCTCCCAGCGCGCATGGTCGGCATATTGGTGGTAGACGGCCTGATTCAGGTGGCCATTGATATCGATTTCATAAGCGCGGACGGTAATGGGCACGAAGAAAGCCATAACCGGACATTACGGGTTCGGCGGGGTCGAATATTCGGGCGCCAGCCGTGATATATCGCACATTCTGCGATTGCCGGTCTGCGACAGGTGTTTTCCCTCCGGTCGGGCCGGTTTCGGCGGCGAGCGCATTCGCGTTCGGCCGAACGGGTCTGATCACCGCGGGACTCGGCGCTCGACCGCCCTCAGGGCATCGGTGCGGACACGGAAATGTCACCCCGGTTGCCGGGGTGGCATTGCCCTCGAAGCAAGGCACTCTTGAACCGGGTACATCGCCGCACTGGTGTCGATGGAGGTCGAGGAGGGCTATGAGTACGTTGGTTCGTATCTCGGAATCGGCCAGCCGCAGGTTGTCCGAACGCGCCGCTCGTGAGGGGACCAGTTCGACCGCACTGCTCAACCGTCTCATCCAGGAGGGTTTCGATCAGCTCGACCATCCCGGAATCGTCTTTCGAGGTCCCATCTCCGACCGCCGGGCGGCGCTGGCCGCCGGCCCGGATGTGTGGGAAGTCGTTGCACGCCTACAAGAACTCGACGGACCGGTGGAACGCCGGATCGCCGTACTGAGTCAGCAATCGGATCTGCAGTCGCGCAAGATCGAAATCGCCGTTGCCTATGCCCGGGCGCACGGGTCGGAGATCGTCGAGCGCATTGATCGCAATCGTGAAGCGGCGGAGACGATTCGCAGCTCGGAGTGGGCGCGTTTCGGCTGAGCTTTCCGCACGGGCATGGTGGCCCGGCTCGAGCACCCAGTTGAAATCTGCACCCTTTGTCAGGATTCGCACCCTTTGTGCCTGCGGATCCGGACAAAGGGTGCTTTTGTGTGTTCGGGGGTAGTCGGCGTGCGGGCAAAACCCCTGGGGCACAGGCGCAGTCGGTCTGCTCATGGGAGCTGTTGTCTGGGACGGCGGATGCGTTGTCGGTTTCTCGACGGTAGCTGGGAGTTGGTGATCGTGATCCACAGCACTGGAATACATTGTGGACAGCAGGATTTCCGCTGCGACAAATCGGACGCGGCACAGGATGTTTCGGACATTGGTGACTTATTGTGCTGTGTATATGTGGAAAGCTATGTGAATCGTGTCTGTTCGGACGCCGCAGTGTCCGTGCATTCGCCGGTGTGTTGCTATCCGGCAATCACCGGTCGGATGGGGGCGCCGGAGGCTGAGTGCCCGCTGTGGAGGCCGGGCGGAGATACGGAGTGGTTCGCGGCAGGGCCGTTACTATCGCTGGCATGTTGCTGACGCGTCGTGCCCGGCTGGGCATACCTGCCGCACTGTTTCCGGTGATCGTCGCCGCTGGGTTGGCCATGCCCGTCGCGGCCGCCGCACCGGTCGAACAGCGCGAGGTGGCCGGCAACGCGAGCGGGACCGAGGGACTGGAGCCGGGGCTTGCCACGGCGTACACGTTGGCGGAGAACCAGGCGCATGCCGAAGGTGTCCCGCTGTACATCAATTCCGGATATCGCACGCCCGCCGAGCAGCAGGCGCTGTGGGACGACGGAGTGCGAACCTACGGCAGTCCCGAAGAGGCGCGCCGCTGGGTGCTGCCGCCCGAGGAGTCGACGCACGTCCAGGGCCGCGCGATCGATGTCGGGCCGCCGGGCGGTGCGCAGTGGCTGGAGACGAACGGAAACCGCTGGGGCCTGTGCCGGATCTATCAGAATGAATGGTGGCACTTCGAACTCGCCACCACACCGGGCGGAGCGTGCCCGGCACTGCGCGCGGACGCGAGTGACGGCGGCGGCCGAACGCCAGTGCCGTCGTTGCCGAATCCGCCGGTCGTGCCGGTCCTGCCGATGCTGCCATCGATTCCGCTTCCGCCGTGGCTTAGCAGTTTGCTCGGGTTGTAGCCCCGCATCCCGCCGAACGGTCATCCGATCGCCGCCGATTCGGTGCTGGCCATGCGCCTCAGCCGACCTGCGTTGATCGGATGCCCTGCCCGGCAGAACCCGAACCCGCACAGTCCAAGACGATGCGCCGATCCCGAACGGCGGAGCGGCCGTGTCGGGCTGCGGTTCACCGGACGGGCACCGGCACCGCGATCTCATCCTGGGTGTGCGATGCCCGATTCGGCAGCGCCCGGCACAATACGGCCGTGCTGATCGTGCTCACCGCACAGACGGCGACGATGTAGCAGCTGACCGCCGTGGAGGTCGAGCCGGCGGTCCACAGCGCGGTCGCGATGAGCGGTGCCAGCGCTCCGCCGAGGATCACCGAGGTTTGCACGATGAGCGAGGTGCCCGAATAGCGCACCGACGCCGGGAACATCTCGGCGACAATGATTCCGCCGACGCTGTGGCTGATCGGTAGCGTGACGCCCATGCCGAGCAGCGCGAGCAGAACCACGGCCTTGTTTCCGGTGTTCAGCAGCGGGAAGTAGACCGCGCACCACACGGTCAGCGTGGCCGTGCCCGCCAGGAATACCCGACGCGTGGTGCTGCGGTCGGCGAGCGCGCCCCACAGCGGCATGGTCGCGGCCCAGACGAGCGAGGCGATGATGACGCCGAGTAGCAGGAAGTTCCGGCTGAATCCGAGTGCTTTGGTGCCGTAGCTCAGGGTGAATGCCATGAAGATGTAGACGACCGCCGAGGTGGCGATCGCGGCGAACAGGATCAGCAACAGTCGAACGGGCCCCACCCGCAGAGCGTCGCGCAGTGGGAACGCCGCGACCTCGCCGCGCCGGACGAGGGCGGCATAATCCGCGGATTCGGTGATGCCCAGCCGCACCCAGAGCCCGACCGCGACGAGAATCGCGCTGAGCAGGAAGGGAATTCGCCAACCCCAGGACAGGAATGCCGACTCCGGCAGCAGCGCGCTGATGCCGAGGAAGATCGCATTGGCCAGCACCAGTCCGGCCGGTGTGCCCATCTGCGGAAAGCTGGCGTACCGGTTGAGCCGCCCGCGCGGCGCGTGCTCCATCGACAGCACGACCGCACCGGCGCCCTCGCCGCCGAGTCCGACGCCCTGCACCAGTCGCAGAGCGACAAGCAGTGCGGGAGCCCAGAATCCGATGCTGTCGTAGGTGGGGATCGCGCCGATCAGCGTGGTGCTCACACCCATGAGGATCATCGAGACCACGAGGGTGGTCTTGCGGCCGATCCGGTCGCCGTAGTGGCCGAACAGCAGCCCGCCGATCGGGCGCGCGCCGAAGCCGACGGCGAAGGTGCTGAATGCCGCCAGCGTCGCGGCGGCGGGGCTCAGTGTTGGGAAGAACTGCTTATTGAAGATCAGCGCGGACGCCGTGCCGTAGAGCATGAAGTCGTACCACTCGAGGGTGGTGCCGACCAGGGTGGCGATGGCGACCTTGCGGTGGGGCGGGGTGGAGCTCGAAGACACTACTATCCATTCGGGTTTCAGCCAACGGGGGCGGGGGCGCCCGGCATATTGTCGAGAGTGAGGCCGCCTTCGATCCCGTTCGGGACGCGGCGACGGTCGGGGGAGCCGAGGGCCGCGGTGAGGTCGGTGCCGTCGTGTTCGGCGAGCAGATCACCGCTGTCCCATACCAATAGCGTCGCGCTGACGGTGTTCTCGGCCGCCGAGTGCGCGAGATCGTAGTGCGCGCAGCCCGGGACGTGCGGATAGGTGATCCACAGGTCATAGCCGGTCATGAACAGGTCGAGGTCGAATTGCACACTCAGGCCCAGCAGTTCGCTGCGGCCGTTGTCATCGACGCCCGCGAAGGCCTCGTCGAGTGCGAGCAGGCGCGGGGCCTGCGGATCGGCCGAATCGAGCATGACATGCGCAGCCGCGAACAGCGGCAGATGCAGTGAGACCGACTGCTCACCACCCGACAGCGCGCTGTGCCGGGCCACGGTCAGCTTGTCCTCACTGCCGTCGGCGGAGATGAGGGTGAACGAGAACACCCGCCAGGTCCGGTAATCCAGTGTCGCGGCGAGGATTTCGGGATAGGAACGCTCCGGATGTGCGGCGCGGGCGGCGCGGATCTCGGCGGCGAAATGGGCGCGGATCGCCGCCAGATCGTCGGCCACGAGCGAGGAGGCGTCGCGATCGAGCAGCTTGCACATGGCGCGGGCGGCATCGGAGAGACTGTCGGACAGGACCCAGTGCACGCCGATCGTATTGCCCGAGGACATGCGGCGCTGTTTCATCTCCGCGCCCATGCGGGCGATGAGATCGCGCGCGTCGCTGGTGCGTTCGTAGATCTGCTGGGCCAGACCGGTGAGCAGCGCGTCTTCGAGAATGCGGCGTTCGGCGTCGGTGAGCAGCAGTTCCTGATCGCGGCGGGCGGCTTCGATGCGGGTGGCGAAATCCGCGAGCGCCGACAGGCCGTTGTCGTCCTGGACCTGGACCACCGTCAGTCCGTCCGCGGCATCCCATTGCAGCCGGTAGTCGCGGCCGGAACCGGCGAGCGCGGCGTCGAATTCCTGTAGCGCCGAGGTGACCGCGCTGCGCGTGGATTTGCGGGCGGCCTCGCCCGCGCGCACGGATGACGTCGCCGCGGTGAGATTGTCGAACAGTTCGGCGACCTCGTCGGGCAGCACCTGGGGTTCGGCCTCCGGTCCGGCCGCCGAAATGCGGTAGAGCAGCTGTTCGGGAGTCGACCAGGCGGCGCCGCTGCTGGGCCAGCGGCTGTCGGCGGGAGCGCCGAGCAAGGTGAGCAGATCCGGTTGTGCATAGGGCGCGAGGGCCTTGACATCGGCGAGCACCTCGGTGAGCGCGGTGCCCAGCGATTCGTGCGCGGTGCGGAAGGCCGCCTCGGCGTCACCGATCGCCTCGATCGCCGCATTCGCGGCCTTGCGTGCGGCCTTCTGCTCCGCCCTGGTCGCCTCGATCTCGGCGCGGGCCTGCTCGAGTTCGCGATCGATATCGGCGGCGCCCGCACCCAGTGCCTCACGCAGCGTTTCGAGCTTGCGCAGCTGTTCCTGGTAACCCGCATCGGCGGCTTCGGCCTCCTCGGCGAAGGCCTCGGCCAGATCGCGGGCCTCATCGAAGCGGTCCGAACCCTCGCGTTCGCGTTCGCGTTCGCGTTCATGGTCGGCGCGCAGCCGCAGCAGGCCGGTTCCGGTGTTCTCGAAATGGCGGATGGCGGCGGCGAGGGCATCGATGTCGCGGGCATCGCGCGGGGTGCGGTGTGCCTGGGCGACGGAACGCAACTTCTTCTCGACCGCGGACGCCTCGGCCACCGCTTGGTCGAGGTCGCGCTCGGCCTGTGCCACCACCTCGGAGCGCGAGCGCATCATGCCCGCCGATTCCGATACCGCGCGCAGGGCGGCGGTCACCGCGGACGGGCGCGGTAATGCCTTGGCGGCAGCCGAGATTCGCGCGAGTTCGGCCGCGGCGGCGGCTTCATCGGCCTGCGCCCGGTGCTGGGCTTGCTCGGCTGCCTCGATCGCGGCGGTGAGTTCGGTGAGCCGGATTTCGCGGCGTTTGGCGCGGGCGGTGGCGCCGATGAATTCGGCCTCGGGCTTGTGATGGCGGCCCACCTGCACCCCTTGGCGGAAACCGCCGGTGGTACTCACCGCGACCTCGCCGCCGAGATCGGCGTCGTCGTCGTACAGGGCGATGGAGGCGAGAACATCGGCGACGACCTGCGCGGGCACCGTGAGGTCGGCCGAATCATTCTCGACGACAAGGACATCGGCGAGCGTGCGCCCGGATGGCCTGGCTTCGGGCGGTAGCGGAACCAGGAACTGATCGGAGGTGTAGTCCGGATGTTCGGATTCCGCGCAGACCCAGCTGTCGAGCAGATCGGCGGCATGCAGGGCGGCCTCGATGCCCGCGGCCTGCTGCGCAGTCACCGAATCAGCGAAGCGGACCAGCCGCCACAGCGGAGCACCGACACGACCCTCGGCATTGCGCGCGCGAGCGGCGAAAACCGGTGGGGCCTCATCGCGTTGGGCCGCGACGGCGTCGCGTTCGGTGCGCAGCGCGATGACACGGTCACCGGCGAGCGCGGCGTTGGCCCGCGATTCCTGACGGCGGGTGCGAATGTCGTCGAGGAGCGGTTCGGCGCGTTCGGCCAGCACCTCGGCGACACCGGCGGCCTCATCGGAGCCCGCGGTCGCCAATGCCGCGTCCAGCGCCTCGAACAGGCCTTTCCGGATGGGGGAGTAGACCTCCCGATGCGCATCCCACCAAGTGCGCAGTGCGCCAGCGGCTTCGGTGCGAGCCAGCACGACGGCGGCCTCGGCGGCGGAGACTTCGGCGGCGGCCGATTCGCGCAATGCCCGTGCGCGTTCGGCGAGTTGCTCGGCCCGGGTCCGTTCGGCCGTAGCGGAATCCATCAGCCCCAGGGCCTTGCGGACCGCGCGCACGTCGGCGTCGCGCTCCTCGGCATGTCCGCGGACCGCCGCGGTGAGCTGGTCGCCACGCGCCTGGTCGGCCGATCCGGCCCAGGTGATACCCGCCTCCTCGGCGGCGGCACGCAACTCGTCCTCACCGCGTGCCAATGCGGCGGCCGCGTGCTGTACCGCCGCCTTGGCGCGCTCGGCCTCCTGGCCACGCTGATCGAGGGTCTGGCGCGCCTTGAGCGCCTTATCCCGGTGCGCGCCCGCCGAGGTCTCCAGGCGGCGCACCGCGTCGGCGAGATCGTCGAGCTGCTGTTTGCCCTCGTAGGCGCTGGAGCGCTGCAGGGTTTCCCGGTCGGCGAGGGCCTGTTCGTAGGCGCGGTCGGCGTCGTCGGCGCGCGCCTCGGCCGCGGTGCGTTCGGCCTCGCGACGTTCGCGCAGTGCGGTGGCGGCGAACAGCGCGGTGCTCGCATGGGTCACCGCGTCGAGTCGGGTGCGCACCTGGTCGACATCGGTCTTCGCCTGTACCGCGAGGTATTTCCGGTACACCCCAACAAAGGATCTGGTCGCCGTATCGGCGTGGACCAGCCCCTCCAGCGTGCGCCCGACCTCCTCCATATCGCTGAACGAGCGGGCCGCGTCCAGGATCAGCTGCTCGTCGAGTGGGCGCAGACCGTCGGTGAGCGCCTGCGAAAGTCCGCGCGGATCGAGGTTTTTCGCGAGCTGCGGGCGGCGCAGCGTGAGAATGAGGTTGATCAGCTGGTCGTAGCGCTGGGTACCGAGGCCGAACATGCGCGCGTCGATCGCATTGCGGTATTCGACCGGACGGTCGACGATGGCGTCGGTACCGATCTGCTCGGCCAGCTGCTTGCGGGTGAGTGGCCGGTCGTCGGGGCCGATGAGCGAAAAGTCCACGCCCGCACGCCCGTCGGCGACGAAATACCAGCGGGTGACCTTATCGGAGGAGCGGGTGGCGCGCATGCCGATGCCGATGGTGACGACCTCCGGATCGTCCCATTTACCGCGCGCGAACTCCATCCACACATATGAGTACGCGGATTCCTGCTTGCGGTACAGCAGATTCGACTTCATGGTGCGCTCTTCACCGGCGAACGGGTTCAGTCTGCGCGGTTCGATCCGTCCGTCGAGTACGAACGGGAACAGCACCTCCAGGGCCTTGGTCTTACCGGAACCGTTGGGCCCGCGCAGCACCAGCCTGCCGTCGGCGAAGCAGTACTCCTGGTCGCGGTAGTCCCACAGGTTGATGATCCCGGCGCGGGTCGGGACGAACCGCACTCCGCCGTGGATGAGCGACATGTTTCAGATCCCTTCCGTACCAACGCTGTCGGCCCCGATGGTGTCGGAGGCGGTGACGAATAATTCGGCGGCGCGCTTCGTGCGGACGGTGACCACCGCGCCGCGGTAGCGCGCCAGGGCGGGCAGGATGATCAGGCCGTCCTCGACCACCTGGACCAGGCGCAGTCGTTCGAGCAGGGCGCTCACCTGCCTGGTCAGTCCCGGCACATCGGCCTGCCATTGCGCGGCGAAAGTGACACCATAGCGGTCGGTGAGCGCCTGCACGGTTTCGCCGACCCAGCTCGCTTCGACGAACGGGTAGTTCGCGCGCACCGTGGCCGACGCCGGCGCATCCGGATCCGGATCCGAATCCTGTTCCACCACTTCGGGATCGGTCGACGGGAGATCGGCGAGCGGGACGAATACGGTGGATTCCGGAATGGCGCCATCGAGCTGCTCGGCCAGTGCGAGCGCCGGATCGGGTGCACCGGGTCGGACCGGTACCGGGTTATCGATATCGAGTACGCGATCGGCGATCTCACCGACCAGCAGCAGCGCTACCTGCGCCAGCGTGCCGGTGCCCGGAAAGCGGACATCGGAGAGGCGTCCGGAGACATCGATCAGCGCGACGCCCTCGGCCCGGCGTTCGGCGCGCAGTCCGGTGAACAGTTCGACATCGGCGACGACCCGGTCCTGCATCAGCAGCGGACGTTCGTCGTAGGCCAAATCCTCGGCATAGACGACGGGACGCTCGACGAGGCCGCGGCGCACCCGGCGCGCGGCATCGGCGGCCGCCGCATTGGCGGCCGGGCCGTGCGCCATGGCGTCCTCGGTGAGCAGACCGTTGACGCTGTGCAGATGTTGTAGTGCGCGCGGCGGGCGGAACAGCGCGAAGACCACCGGTCGGTCGATGTCGTAGAGCGCCTCGCCCGCCTCCGGATCGGCGGCCCAGCCGCCCGCGTCACCGTCGGCGAGGGTGAGTGCGCCGCGGTGCGCGAGCCAGCCGACGGCGTCGACGAAGGCATCGCGGTCGGCGGCGCGGTCGGGGGACAGTTCGAGACCGTCGACGCGGCCGGTATAGGCCGCGACTTGATCGGCCAACTCCGACAATGTGATCTGATCACCCGCGCGGCCGAGGGCGGCCAGAGCCAGGGCCAGGTAGGCGTAGCGGCGGCGGTCGAAGATGCGTTCGGTGACGGCGCGGGCCGGTTTGCCGGAGTCCAGGCGATCGACGACCGGGAAGAGCCGGGCCGTCGTTTCGGTGACCTCGAGTCGGTAGCCGAACAGTTCGGCCAGGTCCTCGCGCAGTTCGGTGGCCCAGCGCCGGATCAGCGGCAGCGCGATCCGATCCGGAAAGGTTCTGGTGACCAGGTGGTTGGCGAGGATGACCCGGGCGGCGCGCTGGTAGTTGTCCAGCGCGAGGGAGTCGACGCGACGGGCGTGGATCATGCGCGCCGTCCCCGGGTCGTCTGCTCGACTTCCAAGCGGCGGTTGTTCAAATGCAGGAGGCCGCGGGCGGTGCGGACCACGGTCGAGCCGGGATGTTCGGAGACGGTAAGGGTGACGCCGCTGTCGGAGCCGGTGGTGCCCTCGATGCGGCCGCTGACCGGAACCCATGCGGTGGAGGCGGCGTCGAGCAGGCGCAATAGCACCTCGGTCTCGCGTTCGTCGAGAATGCGATCGTGCACATCGGCGGCGGCGAGGGATTTGGCGGCCTCCGCGCGGGCGCGCTGTGCCTCGAGTTGGGCCTCGCGCAGTCGGCGAATTCCGGCGTCGTTGCGCTGAATTCGAGCCGGGGCGCCGGCCTGCGGTGGTCTGCCGGTTTCGGCGAGGGTGCGCGAGATCTCCAATGGCGGCGCCTCCCACCAGGACCGGATCGCGGGGATCAGCTCCGCGTCCGGATGTTCCAGCGATAGGTGCCGTGGCCTGCCGAGACCGAAGACGGCGTCGAAGAGTGCGTGGGCGCTGTCGGCGGTGGGCGCGGCGGTGAACCAGCCAGCGAGATGGCGCAGTGCCGATTCCCGACTCACCCCGCCCTTGCGGGTCTCGGTGACCCGCCGCAGCAGCGACAGTACGGCGGCAATGGCGCTCATGGTCGCCTCGCGCAGGCGATCGGCCTCGGTCGAGGACGATTCGCCGGGAATATCGGAGGCCGTGGCGACGAACCAGGTCCGCAGCCCCTGCCAGCGCGCCCGCCAATCCGCTTGCCGCTCGGCCACACTCAGCAGCACCCGTTCGTCGCAGCCGGCCGCCCGCTCGATCAGTTCGCCGACTCCGGTCTCCTCGATCTCGCCGATCGCGGCGGCCAGCCGCGGCGCGAAACGGGCCAGATCCATGCTGAACTCACGCATATGCGCGAGCAGTGCGTCCTTGTGCGCAAGGAACGATTCGGGCGTGATCTCGGTGGTGCGGACCATATCGCCGAGCGAGAGGTAGAAATGCGCGGCCCGCGCCGCCATATCGGTGAGCGCGGCATCGAGACGGCGCAGTGTCCGGTAGACGCGCTCGGCATCACCGACCCTATTCGCCTCGGCGAGCGTATTCAGATCCGCCAGCAACTCCGGCAACACCAGTCGCGATAGTGCGGCCTCATCCAGTCGAGCCTCGAGGACCCCCGCGACCGCTCGGTACGCCTTGAATCCGGCCTGGGTGAGCTGATAGACGTAGTGCCGATTCCGATACTCCGCCAGTGTCGCCGCCCGCGTTCCGTCGTAACTGCGCTCGACCACACCCCATTGATGCAGCTGATCCAGCAGCGGCCCGATCTCCGCTCCCATCAGCCGCGGCGCATCGTCTCCGCTGCGCTCGATCCAGGTAGCCACATCGTCGGCGTGCAACAACACCACATACGCCGCGCGCGCACTGTCGAATGCCCGCAGCACCCACAGATACTCCGCCCGCTTCTCAGCGGTAGCGAAGGAAAACAGCCGCAACCGCTCATCCCACAGTGCGGGTGCGGCATACGGCAGGCCGTCAACGGAGTCGGTCACCGGGAACAGGGTAGTAGCGGGTCGGTCGCGGCCGTTACGTCCGACCCCCATTCGGCGTGGCTGTGTCCGGTTTGCTGCGGTTCGCCACTGGGCCGCTCACAGGTCGAATCGAGTCCGCAGCCCGATGCTGGCCTGCTCCAGCACTTCCGGTGCGGCGGATGCGGCACATGGTGCAATGCAGACGGGCGCTACCTGCGCAATCATGGCTGCTGAGGCGGAGGCAGGAGTCGCCGGAGCAAGGCCTTGCCCTGTTCGACCAGGGCGTCGATGCCGGCGGCCCGGTTCGGCTCGACCGTGTCGAGGACTCGATCCAGGTTGGTCATCGCGAATTCCATATCGCGCAGGGCGCGTGGGCTGGCGGGGTCGGTTTCGAGGACGTCCTTGGCGATCGAGAGGGCTTCGCGGTAGACCGCGACGGCGGTGTCGTGGTCGTTCTCGCGTTCGGCGGCGTCGCCGATGGCGGACAGGATCAGGCCGACATCGCGGTGCAACTGCAGATTTTCCGGGTCGGCCGTGGCGAGGCGGCGGGCGATGGTCAGGGCCGCGGTGTTGTGCCGGAAGGCGAGGGTGTAGGCGCCGGTGGCGGCGGCGACCTTGGCGAGCTGGTGATGGGAGATGCTCAGATCGCGTCGCTTTTCGGTATTGGTCGGGTCGGCCGCCGCGAGTTGCTGTGCCAGAGTGAGGGATTGGGTGTAGTGGTGGTCGGCCGACAGGTAGTCGGCGGTGCGCATGGCCAGATCGCCGAGTTTGTCGTGCGAAATGCTGAGGTCGCGCTGATTTCGGGCGTTAGCGGGATCGTCATCGGCGAATTTGCGGTGGATGGCCAAGGATCGGGTGTAGTGGGTGCGGGCGTTGTGCAGTTCGCCGAGTTGGAGGGCGACATCGCCGCAGCGGTTGAGGGCGATGGCGAGGTCGCGCTGATATTCGGCATTGCCCGGATCCTTTGCGGCGAGTTCGCGATGGATCGCCAGGGATTCGGTGAAGAAGGTCACCGCTTCCTCGGGGGTTTCGAACAGCAGCGCGGTGTCACCGATCTGCTGCATGGCGATGGCGACATCGCGGGCGATTTCGGTGTCGCCGGGATCGGCCCGGGAGAGTTCGGTGCTGATGAGGAGCTTTTCCAGATAGTGGCGGCTTGCGGTATCGCCGTGACCCGCGCGCATGGCCAGATCGCCGAGTTTGCCGTGTGCGATGGCCAGGCCGCGCCGGGATTCGGCGGCATCGGGACCCGAGTCGGTGAGATCGCCGTGCAAGGTGAGGGATTCGGTGTAGAGGTGCTGTGCGCCGTCGAGATCGGCGGTCAGTACCGCGAGATCGCCGAGTCGGAGGCAGGCATTGGCGAGATCGCGGCGCAGTTCGGTGCGGGCGGGGTCGTCATCGGCGAGGGTGCGTCGGATGGCCAGTGCTTCGGTGTGGTGGGCCAGGGCGGCGGTGAGATCACCACTGCGCACGGCGATATCGCCGAGGCTCTCCAAGGCGCGGCTGAGGACCTGTTGCATCTCGACGTTGTGTGGGTCGGTGCTGGTGAGATGCCGTGCGGTGCGCAGGGATCGGCTGTAGTGCTCGCGGGCCGTGCCGAGATCGCCGGCCAGCATGGCGAGTTCGCCGAGGGTGTCCAGGCCGAGCACGAGTGCGCATCGGGCTTGCGCACTGCCCCAGGAGGATTGCACTCGGGCCCGCAGCACGCTGACCAGAACAGTCTGGCGATTGGTTGCGGCACCGAGATTTCCGGTTCGGCGCAATGCCCGTACCTCACGCTCGCCGAGCTCGAGATAGCCGGGAGTGTCATCGGGCAGGGTGGGCATGATCTCGCCGAGCAGCGCGGCGACCTGCAGTTGATCCAATTCCCGGCAGCAGGGGATGGCAAGTTCGGTGAGTTCCGCGTACCGGCCTGCGGCGAGCAGATGTCGGCATGCCTCGCTGTAATCGTCGAAATCCCGGAAACCGGCGGAGATCCGGGCCAGCCGCATCGCATAGGCCCGGCTGTGGCGGCCGATGCGATCGGGGCCCTGATGGGCGTCGAGCGCCTGGGCGACCCACGGGTGCACGACATATCGGTCGTCGTCGGTGGTCAGCAATGTCAACCTGAGCAGGGTTTCGATGGCCGCCAGCACGGTACGGCGCTGCGTGCGCGTCGCGTCGGGACCGAAGCGGGCGTGACAGATATCCAGATCCCGCAGTGGCGTCCGCGATAGCGAAATCTGCAGCAGTAGTTCACGTTCGGCCGCATCGAGCAGGTCCACCAGCGCGTCCACCAGGATATCGCGGGAGCCGAGCACCACCGCGGTATCCAGACTTTCGGCCAGCGACCGGTCCTGACCGAGATCGACCGCATGCTCATCGGCCAAGCGGCGCAACTTTTCACCGACCGGTCGCAAGGTGCCGTCTCCACCGCGCAAAAGCGCGTCGACGAATTCGATGAGCCGGGGATGACCGCCGATGGTGCGCGCGACGAGCTGACGCTCAGTCGGTCCGAGACCGCTGATCTGGGGGAGCCGCAGAAACATTCGCTGCAACTCGGCCGGACTCAACGGCGTCAATCCGACCTCGGTGAGACCACCGGGTATCGGATACCGGCAGGTGACCAACAGCCGTCCCGTCGCCGCGACGCGGCACAACTGCGAAAACTGTTCAGCGAAACCAGGATCGAGGAATGCCGCGCCGCCCGGCCGGGTCAGGTTCTGCTCGAAATCATCGAACAGCAATAGCAATCGGCTGCCGGCCAAAAGCCGACGAATGTGTTCGAGCACCTGCCCGTCGCCATCGCGGCCCAGCTCATCGGCCACCGGGCGCAATGCGGGATCGTCCTGGATGGCCGCGCGCACGGCGGCGCACAGTGCCGTCGGATTCCATTGCCCAACATGTTCGGCGATATGCCAGCCACGTTCGCGCATGCGCGCGGCAACTCGTCCGGCCACCGCAGTCTTCCCGAGTCCGCCCATCCCGGTGATCACCGCGCCGGGGCCGCCGCCAGGGGTGTCGAGCAACCGCACGATATCGCGCACCGGCCCCCGGCGGCCGATGAGATATCCGACCGGCAACTCACGCACCGTCGCACCGCTCGGCGCCTGGGTGCGCCGAGCGAGTGGTCGCGGCGGCGCGTTCCGATTCCACAGCGGCCGGTCCGCCACCCCGGTCAGCAGCGTCGGCACGAACCACTCGGGCGGAATCACCGCCGCGTCGGCGAGCCGCTCCTGTTCGAGGGCATAGCGCGCCTGACTCAGCGCGGCGGCGACCGATCCGGCGGAAAGCATGGCGTAGAACGACTTCGCCAATTGTGTGGCATACCGATCGGATACCCGCGTCTGCATGACGAGCACCCGCTCGACACCCCCACCGATCAAGGTGCGCGCCAACCCGGCGGGCCCACCATCGATGCCACCGCAACTCGACAACACCACCAACGGCAGTGCCCGCCCTGACGCCCGCAGTGCGGCAATGAGATCAGCGGCCTCGATAACATCCGGATCGCCATCCTCATCCTCCAACTCCAGCAATGTCGCCGACCCGTGCGCACTCAGATGCAGCACATGGAATTCCTCGGCCCGCAGCGCCGCGGTGATCTGCTGCAGCGAAGCCACTTCCAGAATGCGCACACCGCCGCCACCCTCGGTCGGCACCTGCGATACCGCATCGAGGATCGCCTGCATCTCCGCCTCGACATCCAATGCGACATTCGCCGTGCGAGTTTCGGTCGGCGCGGCCACCGCGGCCAGGATCTTCATCGGCCCCGGCGCGAGTACCGGGGCGGGCTGCCCGGCACCGGAATACCGACGCGAGACGGCCACAGTGGGCCGCATGGCCAGCGGCAGGTCGTCGGCGAGTATCAGCATCTCGTACGGCAACAGCATTGTGTCGTCGTCGACATCGAAGACCACCTCGGTATCGGATCCGTCGACGAGCCGGGTGAGATGCCAGGTCGTGTGCGGTTCGAACAGCGCGTCACGCAGCGCCGTGCCGATCTGGATGACCGTCCTGCGCACGGTTTCGGGCTGACCGCCCACCACATCCCACGCGAACGCCACCTGTTCGGGCAGCGGCGCGACCCGTTCCGCGATCGGCGCACCCGCCTCCAGCACCGTGGTCCGCAGGGATTGGTCCGCATCGCGACGCACAATGACGCGAACTCGATTCATCGCCCTCCCTAACCACAAGCGATGAGCCAAAACTACCGCGAATCAGCAGATGCCGACGAGCAAAATGATCACTCGGGCGAGAGCGCCCGCAATTGATCCAGATACACCATGGCGCGCGGATCGCCGGGAAAACGTTCGATGATTTCGCGCGCGGCCTCACCCGCGATCCACATCAGCGACGGCAGCGACCGGCGCTTCCCGGAGAAGGCTCGCATGCCCTCGTGCACCGCCATCTCCAGATCGCGGGCGCGCACGGCGACTACCGCGAGGGTCAGATGCGCCTCGGACACCCGCATCGGATTGCGCACCGTCCCGTCGGCTCTGGTCGAGTTCCGGATGACTTCGCGCGCATAGGATTCGGCGAGCGTATCCTCGCCCGCGACCCGGCAGCAGTCCATGGCGTAGAAGTCGAACTTCTGTGGATCGACCACGAAATGGTTGTCCAGATTGGTCGGATGGTCGAGTCGCTCGAGAATAGCTCGGCCCTGCTTCAGCGATGCCTCCACCTCGCGCCGATTCCCCAGTCGGGCCCAGGCCTTCGCACGTTGTGCGGCCAATTGGACACCGACACCGAGTGTGCCACAGGTCGGCAGCGCCAGGTCGACGGCCTCGATCGCGCCGCGGTAGTTGCCCTGGGTGAGGGCGAACCAGGCGGCCATTTCCGCACTCCAGCCGGTGATTTCGGTGTGCTCGGCCTCTTGGCCGAGTGAGTGGGCCGCGCGGCGGGTGGCCTCCGCGGTGGTGCGGCGGCCGAGATCGTAGTCCACGCAACCGACCAGCAGTGCTACCCAACCGGCCAGTACGAGAATTTCCCGATGCTGGGACAAGGTCAGGCGGCCGTCGAGCAGGGAGGTGATGCGGCGCAGCCACGATGTGCCCTCGGCGTGCAGATCGTGCGGATCGGCGAAGGGGTACTCACAACACAGCCGTTCGGCGGTGATTCGAATGGCGTCCAGTGTGGCGCAGGAGACGTCGGACATCCGCAGTCGGCCGATGAATTCGAGAGTGTCCATGCCGGTGGCCGAGAGCAGTTCGTCATCGCGGTTCGGGCGGTTCTTCGGGAAGAACGCGGCCGTCACCGTATCGAATGCGGCCGCGATGATCGGAGCATAGAAGTCATCCGGTCTCGACTCACCCGACTCCCAACGTCGCCAATTCCGAAGCAGGGTACTGTCTGTCGGCAGGTTGTGCGAAGACTTCGCGCGCATCACACGGACGGCGTCGGCTTGTGACCACCCCCGCGCATCGCGTTCGGAACGCATTCGCACAGCCCAGACGGGTCGATCGTCTCCAGCGGCCACATCTGTAGTATCGCACCAGTTAACGCTCGGTGGCCCGGATAGGGCATACAGATGTCACTGGGTTGACACCTGCACTCGCAGTTTTGCGTCCTACATGCTGGATATGGGCGCGGAGGGTTTGCCAAGTCCCGTATGTAAGAACATCTGCTCTTGCACGTGCGCAGTACCCCTCGGCGACGGGGGTGATCCACAGAACAGAACAGCGAGAGATCCCCAATCCAACGGAGGTTCGGGTGGAAGCGTTGATCTATGGATACTTGCGTGACGATCTGGCCGATGGCCACGGTGCAGAACTCGAGGATGCGATGAGCAGCCTCGCTCGCGAAGAAGGGCTGTGCTTCGCCGCAACATTCCATGAATCGACTTCCGGTGACGGCACGGCATTCGCCGAGCTGACCCAGGAGCTCAAGCGGGCTGACGCGCACCACGTCGTGGTTCCATCACTCGATCACTTTGCCGGCCAGACGATTCCGCGAGACATTCTGCTCGCGAAGCTGGCCCAGGACGCGGCGGCCCAGGTGTGGACCATCGAGAGCTGCGCTCTTCGAGAACAGGCCCTTCCCGAACAAGCTCTGCACGAGGACTGACCTGCGGCGCAGATTCGTCACCAACCACGTCGCGACCACACCGGCCCCGAGTGATGCGAGCAGCGCCGCGACATGGTGTTGCCCGAACGGCGGATATACCTGCCAGTGCAGCAGATAGACGAATAACGAGCTGTCGGCGAGCAGCGCGGCCACCCCGGCCACCAGCGCGGGCACCCGCACCGCGGGCAGCCAGATCAGCAGCAGCAGTCCGGCCATGACGAGCCGCTCTCGATCGAGAACGCCGAAATAGCCGGGCACCGAGGCCAGTAGCACCGTGCTCACCAGTAGCCGCTGCCAGATCGAGGTAGCCTTCGCGGCCGCCCAGCCAAGGGCGAAGAACCAGCAGGCCAGCGGCGAGAACGGCACATCCCTGGCCGGGTAGAGCCCGAACGACCAGATCCGGAACACCATGGTCAGCGCCACCAGTCCCATGGCGAACCAGAACGGGTCGCGGCGTGCGAGGCCATCGATGAACGGCACGCGCACCAGCAGCGCGGCCACCGTCATGAACAGCACCAGCACCTCGATGAACCACAGGTGCCCCGCGGTAGGGCTGTCGCGCGGGCCGAGAATCTTATTGAGCAGCAATACGTTCTGCCAGCCGTAATAGTCGGTGAACAGGAGCGTGAGCGCCACCCAGCCGGCGGTCGGAACCGCGATGAGCGCCACCGTGTGCAGCGCGTTGCGCAGTCGTTCGGCGCGCGGGGTCATGGTGACGGCGAAGCGGGCGAAGTTGAATCCCGCGACGCCGAGCAGGATATGCGCCGCGCCCCAGAGCACGAACATCCCGATATGCGAACCCGCGATGAGGACGATCCCGGCGGCGCGCAGCAGCGTCGGTGTGTCGACCGAGCGGCCGAATGCGGTGCGGCCATGCGGAACCCGCTCGAGTTCGGCGATGGTGCGATCCGGCCAGTTCGCGGGCAGCCGGCCGAGTGCCCGCTCGAGGCGGGTCGCGGTGGTGATGTAGGTCAGTGAGTTGCCGCCGAGGTCTACGAAGGTACTGTCGGGGCGGATCAGGGCGGGGTCGATGCCGAGGGCAATGGCGTAGAGCGCGCGGATATCGCGAATCGGCAGATCGGGTTCGGATGCGCGCAGCTGCGCGATCGCCGAATAGTCGGGCTTTCCATTGGGCAGGCGCGGCATTTCCGCGACGGCGCAGGTGCGGATGGCCGCGGCGGGCAGACCGGACAGTCGAGAGACGGTCGCCGCGAGCGATTCCGGCGGATTCTCGGCGGCGACTACCAACTGGTCGCCACTATCGGTGCAGCAGGCGGTGAAACCGGCGGCGGCCAAACCGGATTCGAGCCGCTGCAAATCGATGCGCAGTCCGAAGATCTTGGCGAAACGGCTGCGCCTGCCGACCACCTGATACATACCCTCGGGTGTGCGCCGCGCGAGATCACCGGTGCGCAGTGATTCGACCAGGTGGCCCAGGGCGAGATCGCGCGGGCAGCGGGCGTAGCCCATCATCACATTGGGGCCGTGATAGACCAACTCGTCATGATCGCTGTCCGGCACCGGCTCCAGAGTGAACCGGCCGCCGGGTATCGGCACACCGATGCAGTCCGGGTGTTTCCCGGCCAATTCCGGTGGCAGATACGCCATCCGCGCGGTGGCCTCGGTCTGGCCGTACATCACCACGAAGTTCCATCCGGCGCGCTCGCCGAGCCGCGCGTAGGCGCGCACCCGCTCGGGTGCGAGGCGGCCACCGGCCTGGGTGATATAGCGCAGATCGGGCAGCCGCATGCGGTCGAAGCCGATGCGGTCGAGCAGATCAATGGTGTAGGGCACGGCCGCGAACGAGGTCACCCGGTGATCGCGGACCTCGTCCCAGAACTCGTCGTCGAGCACCGATCGGCCGGTGAGCAGCAGGCTCGCGCCGCGCAACAGATGGCTGTGCACGACCGACAGTCCGTAGCAATAGAACATCGGAAGTGTGGTGGCAGCGCGATCATCCGGGTCGATGCCCAGGTATTCGGCGATGGCCTGCGCATTCGACCGCAGGTTGGCGGCGGACAGGCGCACCAGCTTGGGCGAGCCGGTCGAGCCCGAAGTGCTCAGCAGCAGCGCGAGATCCGGATGCAGGCGGTGCGCCGAGGTCTCGCGTCGGACCTCGACGTCGCCATCGATCACGACATCGGGATCGTAGGTGGCCAGCAATTCACCGGTGACCTCCGCGGTGAGCAGGACGACGCAGCCCGCGCTCAGCGCGCCCAGATACGCGACGAGGGAATCGATATCGTTGCGTGCCGCGAGCGCGACGAGGCGCCGGTTCGCACCCAGCTGCCGCGCGTACTCCTCGACACGTGCCGCCAGCTGCGCATAGGTGATCCGCTCCAAACCATCCGGCACCGATTCCGCAGCTGTGACGGACGCCGATGGAGATCGAGAGCAGAGGACGGCGATCCGGTCGTCGAAAGTGCGAAGGTGCGCGACGATCCGGTGAATAGTCACCGGGGGAGTCTAGATGGCAAGCCTTTCCATACCTACGAGTGGCCCCCTGGCGAACTTTCGGTGAATTGTCCGAAAATCGAATCGCTACGGCCCGAGCCGATTACAGCCCGAAGCTGCCCGGACCCCGCCTGCGCAGGTACTTTTCGAACTCGGCCGCGATCGCGTCGCCGTCGATCTTGGCCATCGCGTCGTGCAGATCCACGGCCGCGTCGCCACGTTCCTCCAGCGAGCGCACGTACTCGCTGATCTCGTCATCGCCCACCGTCATCTCGTTGACGGCGGTCTCCCAGTCCTCGGCCTGCTTGGGCAGCTCGCCGAGCGGCACCTCGATATCGAGCACGTCCTCGACGCGATGCAGCAGCGCGATGGTCGCCTTCGGATTCGGCGGCTGTGAGACGTAGTGCGGTACGGCCGCCCAGAACGATACGGCGGGCACGCCCGCCTTCACACACTGATCCTGCAGCACACCGGTGATTCCGGTCGGTCCCTCGTAGCGGGTCTGCTCCAGGCTGAACCGCTCGGCGGCCTCCTTGCTATAGGCCGATCCGGTCACCGGGACGGGGCGGGTATGCGGGGTATCGGCGAGCAGCGCGCCGAGGATGACGACGGTCTGCACACCCAGCTGTTCGATGAACTCGAGCAAATCCCCGCAGAAGCTGCGCCAGCGCATATTGGGTTCGATACCACGCAGCAGCACCACGTCGCGGTCGCTGCCGGGCGGGGAGCAGACCGAGAGCATGGTGGAGGGCCACTGGATTTCCCTGGTGACACCGTCGACCTGACGTACCGTCGGCCGGTTGACCTGGTAGTCGTAGTAGTCCTCGGAGTCGAGTTCGGCCAGCGGCTCGGCATCCCAGATCAATTCCAGATGCTCGACAGCGCCGCTTGCCGCATCACCCGCGTCGTTCCAGCCTTCGAAGGCGGCGACCAGCACAGGATCCCGCAATGTGGGCAGTTCCGGCTCGGGTGACACCGGAGGTTCACTGGAGTTCACCTCGGTCAGCCTACGGCGTGTGAGCACGTGGCGTTGAATTTGCGCGGTCGGCGCGGCACCGGGTGTTCACCTGTCTGGGCAGGTGTGGCCCCCGACACCGCCACAGTGGTTCGGCATGTCTTACCGGCCCATTACGCTTGATCACATGTCTGCGTCCAGCTCCGCCGCGTTCGATACCACGCTTCTCGACACGCTCCGTCGGCGTGTCGTCATCGGCGACGGTGCGATGGGCACAATGTTGCAGGCAGCCGAGCTGACGTTGGACGACTTCCGCGGCCTGGAAGGCTGCAACGAAATCCTCAACGACACCCGCCCGGACGTGCTGCGCAGCATTCATCGCGCCTACTTCGAGGCCGGTGCGGACGCCGTCGAGACCAATACCTTCGGCTGCAATCTGCCGAACCTCGCGGACTACGACATCGCCGACCGGATCCGCGATCTGTCCGAACGCGGCACCCGGCTGGCCCGTGAGGTAGCCGACGAGATGGGTCCCAGTGCCGACGGCACCCCGCGCTACGTGCTCGGCTCGATGGGCCCGGGCACCAAATTGCCGACGCTGGGTCATGCCCCCTATACCGCCCTGCGCGATGCCTACACCGAGGCGGCGCTCGGCATGCTCGATGCGGGCGCGGATGCCATTCTCATCGAAACCTGCCAGGACCTGCTCCAGGTCAAGGCCGCGGTTACCGGCAGTCAGCGCGCGATGGCCAGGCTGGGTCGGCGGATTCCGATCATCACCCACGTCACCGTGGAGACCACCGGAACCATGCTGGTCGGTAGTGAGATCGGTGCGGCGCTCACGGCGCTCGAGCCGCTCGGCATCGATATGATCGGACTGAACTGCGCCACCGGCCCGGATGAGATGAGCGAGCATCTGCGCCATCTGTCCCGGCATGCGACGGTTCCGGTTTCGGTCATGCCGAATGCCGGTCTGCCGGTGCTCGGCGCGAACGGTGCGGAATATCCGCTGAGCCCCGAAGAGCTCGCGATCGCGTTGCGCGGCTTCGTCTCCGAATTCGGACTGGCCCTGGTCGGCGGCTGCTGTGGTACGACGCCGGAGCACATTCGCCAGGTGACCGCGGCGGTGCGCGAGGTGGAGCCGACGCTGCCGCCGCTGGACGCACGCCGCGAACCGGTGCACGAGCCGAGCGTATCGAGCATGTATTCCGCGGTGCCGTTCGAACAGGACGCCTCGATCCTGATGATCGGTGAGCGCACGAATGCCAATGGCTCCAAGGCGTTCCGCGAGGCCATGCTCGCCGAGGACTGGCAGAAGTGCCTCGATATCGCCAAGGACCAGACCCGCGACGGCGCGCACATGCTCGACCTGTGCGTCGACTACGTCGGACGCGACGGAACCAAGGACATGTCGGCGCTGGCGGCGCGACTGGCGACGGCCTCGACCCTGCCGATCATGCTCGACTCCACCGAAACCCCCGTGCTGCAGGCCGGTTTGGAGCATTTGGGCGGTCGCTGCGCGGTCAACTCGGTGAACTACGAGGACGGCGACGGCCCCGAATCCCGGTTCCAGCAGACGATGAAGCTGGTCGCCGAACACGGCGCCGCGGTGGTCGCGCTGACCATCGATGAGGAGGGTCAGGCCCGTACCGCCGAGAAGAAGGTGGAGATCGCCGAACGGCTGATCGCCGATATCACCGGCAACTGGGGTCTGCGGGAAAGCGACATCATCATCGATACGCTGACCTTCACCCTCGGCACCGGTCAGGAGGAGTCGCGGCGCGACGGCGTCGAGACCATCGAGGCCATTCGACTGCTCAAGCAGAAGCATCCGGACGTGCAGACCACCCTCGGCCTGTCCAATATCTCCTTCGGCCTCAATCCGGCCGCGCGCCAGGTGCTGAACTCGGTGTTCATGCACGAATGCGTCCAGGCCGGACTGGATTCCGCGATCGTGCACGCCTCCAAGATCCTGCCGATCGCGCGCATTCCGGAGGAGCAGCGCGAGACGGCGCTGGATCTGGTCTATGACCGCCGCAGCGCGGACTACGACCCGCTGCAGAAGCTCATGTTCCTGTTCGAAGGGGTGTCGGCCTCATCGTCGCGGGCCTCGCGTGCGGAGGAGTTGGCCGCGCTGCCGCTGTTCGAGCGGCTGGAGCGGCGGATCGTCGACGGTGAGAAGGCCGGTATGGAGGCCGATCTCGATGCCGCCATGACCGATGTGCCGCCGCTGCAGATCATCAACGAGACGCTGCTGTCGGGTATGAAGACGGTCGGCGAACTGTTCGGATCCGGCCAGATGCAGCTGCCGTTCGTACTGCAGTCCGCCGAGGTGATGAAGGCCGCGGTCGCCTACCTGGAGCCGCATATGGAGGTCACCGACGACAGCGGTAAGGGTCGCATCGTGCTGGCCACCGTCAAGGGCGATGTGCACGATATCGGCAAGAACCTGGTCGACATCATCCTGTCGAACAATGGCTATGAGGTCGTCAACCTCGGCATCAAGCAGCCGATCGCGACCATTCTCGACGCCGCCGTCGACAAGAAGGCCGATGTGATCGGCATGTCCGGTCTGCTGGTGAAGTCGACCGTGGTGATGAAGGAGAACCTGGAGGAGCTCAACGCCAAGGGTGTCGCCGACCAGTTCCCGGTGCTGCTCGGCGGTGCCGCACTGACCCGCGCCTATGTCGAGAACGACCTCACCGAGGTCTACCAGGGCGATGTGCACTACGCCCGCGACGCCTTCGAGGGCCTGCGGCTGATGGACGACATCATGACGCGCAAGCGCGGCGGCGGAATCGATCCGGACGGTCCGGAGGCGATCGCCGAACGCGAGAAGGCGGCCGAGCGCAAGGCGCGCCACGAGCGCTCAAAGCGGATTGCCGAACAGCGCAAGGCGGTCGAGGTGCCGGTCGAGGTGCCCGCGCGCTCCGATGTGGCCGCCGATCTGCCGGTCGCGGTGCCGCCGTTCTGGGGCACCCGGGTGGTGAAAGGCGTTTCGCTGCACGAGTATTCGGGGCTGCTCGATGAGCGCGCGCTGTTCCTCGGCCAATGGGGTCTGCGCGGCCAGCGTGGCGGTGAGGGGCCGAGCTATGAGGAACTGGTGGAGACCGAGGGGCGGCCCCGCCTGCGCCACTGGCTGGACCGGCTGTCCACCGAGAACGTGCTGCAGCACGCGGCGCTGGTATACGGATATTTCCCCGCGGTCTCCGAGGGCGACGATGTGATCGTCCTGACGGAGCCGCATCCGGACGCGCCGCAGCGATACCGGTTCACCTTCCCGCGTCAGCAGCGCGACCGCTTCCTGTGCATCGCCGACTTCATCCGCTCGCGCGAACACGCCCGCGAAACCGGTCAGGTCGATGTGCTGCCGTTCCAGCTGGTCACCATGGGTCAGCCGATCGCCGACTTCGCCAATGAGCTGTTCGCGGCCGACAATTACCGCGACTACCTCGAGGTGCACGGCATCGGTGTCCAGCTCACCGAGGCGCTCGCCGAATACTGGCACCGCCGCATCCGCGAGGAACTGGTGCTGGAAGGACATTCGGTCGCCGACTCCGATCCGTCGGATGTGCTCGAGTACTTCAAGCTCGGCTACCGCGGCGCCCGCTACTCCTTCGGCTACGGCGCCTGCCCGGACCTGGAAGACCGTGCGAAGCTGGTGGACCTGCTGGAGGCCAACCGCATCGGCGTGGTGCTCTCCGAAGAGCTGCAGCTGCACCCGGAACAGTCGACGGACGCCTTCGTCCTACTGCACCCGGAGGCGAAGTACTTCAACGCCTGACGGATTCGGTCGGACCGGGTGGACGATAAACCGTTGCCGCGGTAACCATCCGGTCGCCGAAACGGTGGTCGGCCCGCCGCGCCCGGCGGAAGTATGCGCTCCCGAGGACGGTCGTCCGAGCGGTGATGCGCCGATGGTCGCCGAATATGCGTCGGTGGATCCCATCGCGCTCGGCCTGGATAGCCGGGTCCGCGGGCGCCGGTTGATCGACGTCGACGCCGCGGGGCGCGGTTGGGCGACACCGATCGGTCCGTTTCCGATCCGAATCGGTTATCCGACCGGTCGCGAGGATGTGATCCTCACCGCAGGGAACTGCGCTCGCTCGATGGCTTCAGGGCCTTGATTACCTGGTGATATGTGAGATCAATGGCGGTGGAAAAGGCGGCGCGCCGCGACACGACGGCCCGCGACGCGCGGGCGTGCCCCAACGGCCGCACCCGCCTGACCTGGGGTATCGGCTTCGGGTGCGCGTGGCGGTGGATGGATGTCGGTTGGGTATGACAAAGTCGGAACTGTTGGTACTGCATCCGGGGCAGTCGGCGGATGCGAGCGTCCTGCTGCAATTCGGGTGCAATGTACTTCGGCGCGTAGCATTTTCGACGATTTCCGCTTACGCGCGGAGTGCGAGATGGCTCGGCGGGCAAGCAGGAGGGGCTCAACACCATGACGGCGGACCGGTTGATCGCTGGACGGTATCGGCTGACGGATCCGATCGGCACGGGTGCCATGGGTGTCGTGTGGCGGGCCACCGACGTTCGGCTGCGCCGCACGGTCGCGGTGAAGCAGTTGCTGCTCGGGCCGGGGCTGTCCCGGACGCAGGCGATGGAGGCCAAACTGCGCGCCATGCGCGAGGGGCGCATCGCCGCGCGACTACACCACCCCAATGCGATCACCGTCTTCGATGTCGCCGAGGAGGACGGCCAGCCCTGGCTGGTCATGGAGTACATGGACGCGCCGAGTCTGGCCGCGAAGCTGTCGGGCAAGCGCACACTCGCGCCGACCGAGGTGGCACGCATCGGCGCCCAGGCCGCTGGCGCGCTGGCCGCAGCACACGCCGCGGGCATCATGCACCGGGACGTGAAACCGGCGAACCTGCTCGTCGGCGACGACGGCACGGTGAAGATCACCGACTTCGGCATCTCCCGCGCCGTCGGCGACGTGACGGTCACCGCGACCGGATTTCTGGCCGGCACCCCGGCCTACCTCGCGCCGGAGGTGGCGCGCGGCGAGAATCCGGAACCGGCCTCCGATGTTTTCGCGCTCGGCTGCACGCTGTACGCGGCGGTCGAGGGCAGCCCACCCTTCGGCGATGGGGACAACGCGCTCGCCGTGCTGCACGCGGCGGCGCGGGCGCAGGTGCCGCCGCCGCAGCACGCCGGAGACCTCGGTCCGGTGCTGATGCGATTGCTGTCCGCCTCGATCGACGCCAGGCCCAATATGCGCGAGGCGAAGGAGGCGCTGGAAGCCGTCGCGGCGGGCCGCGCCCCGGCGCTGGTGAGCACGCCGGCGACGACGAAGGTCATGCCAGCGCCGGGTGCGGCGACCGACGTCGACGCGGGCGCGACAACGGTACTGAACAAGCCGGGCACCGGCCCGGCGGCCGCGGCCAGGGAGGCGGTCGCCGCCGCACCGTCCGGCCCCGCCGCACCGGCGGTCACCGTCGCACCGCCGCCCGCGCCGCCGAGGTCCGGTAGCACCGTGCCCGGCGGTGGCGGCGGCGCGGAACAGAGTCGCGGCAGACTGATCGCGGTGGCGGCGGCCGCGGCCGTCGCGGTGCTGGTACTGGTCGCGGTGCTCGTGTCGTCGCTGAAGAACGACGACCAGGGCGGGACCGCGGCCAGCTCCTCGACGTCGGCGCCCGCGGTGAACAATCCGGAGACCGGCCCACAGTCACCGATCGCGAACCAACCGGGTCAGCCCGAGCAGCAGGCCCCGGCGACCACCGCGGCGCCGAGCACGCAGCCGAGCGCCACGGCCCAGCCGACGCCGACCTCGTCGGCCAAGCCGTCGACCACCGTGCCACCGACGACCGTCACCACCCCGTCCGGCCCCGCAACCCCGGATCGGATCTCCCAGTTCATCTACGGCTATTACGGGAGCCTGCCCGGCAATGTGCAGGGCGCGTGGTCCGAGCTCACGCCCGCCTATCAGGCCCAGACCGGCGGCTTCGGGTCCTATTCGCAGTTCTGGTCCACCGTCCGCTCGGTGAGCGTGGGCGCGGTCACACCGAACGGCGAGAACCGTGCGGTCGTCTCGCTTACCTATAGCCTGAAGAACGGCTCGACCACATCGGAGAACCGGTGGATCCAGGTCTCGTCGGATAACGGGCGATTGCTGATCGCCGCTTCGGGTTTGTAGAGGTAAGGAGACGAATCGGGTGACGGCGCGACTTGCCGGTGTGCTGTGGGATATGGACGGCACACTGCTCGATTCGGAGAAGCTGTGGGATATCGCGGTGCGGGAGCTGGCGCGTGCGCATGGCCATGAGATGAGCGATGAACTCCGGCATGCGCTGATCGGCGCATCGGGGCCGAACGCACTGCGGCTGATCTTCGACGGCCTCGGCATCGATGCGACACCGGAGGCGGTGCGCGCCGCGGGCGAATTCATCGAGCGGCGGGTGACCGAGTTGATGGCGGGCCCGATCCCATGGCGTCCCGGTGCGAAGGATGCGCTGTCGATGGTGCGCACCGCGCGGCTGGCGACCGCCTTGGTCACCAACACCAAGCGCTCGCTTACTGAATTCGGGCTGGATACCCTCGGTCGTGACTTCTTCGACGTATCGGTCTGCGGTGACGAGGTCGAGCACGGCAAGCCCGCGCCCGAGATCTATCTGCGCGCCGCCGAACTCCTCGGCGTGCACCCGCGAGACTGTGTGGCACTGGAGGATTCGCCGACCGGCGCGGCTGCGGCCACCGCGGCGGGCTGTGCGGTGATCGTGATCCCGTGTGAGATAGCGGTTTCGGATGCGCCGGGTCGGGTATTCCGTGATTCGTTGGTGGGGTTGACCATCGACGATCTGGAAGACGCTCTGCGCGTTCGAGGTTGAGCCGCGCATCTGGCCGAACGGGGCCGCATCGGGACCGATCATGATCGCTCGGACCCACTGTTGTGCACCGACACTCCCGACCTCGGCATAGCGAGAGTTACTGTGCCGCAACGCAAGTGCGCGCTGATAGTAGATGTGATGGTAGTCACCGGCAACTTTATCGAATCCCCGGGCGTGTCGTCGGCCGCTGCACCAAAATTTACGCCATGGCAGCGACGAGTGTCCTGGACGAGATCGTCGATACGGCACGGTATCCGCTGGCGGATCCGAACGGCGAAGCTTGGCGAGCGGCCGTGGCGCACGCCCGCGCCGAACTCGCCGACGGCGGCTGCACGGTGCTGCGCGGGTTCATCCGCCCGGAGCTGATCGAGACCCTGCGCGCCGAGGGCGAGGCGATGGCCCCGGATGCGCACTATCGGGTCGAGCGGGTCAACGCCTACAACATTCCGCTGGATACCGAACTGTCGGAAGACCATCCGGGGCGCATCGTGCTCGAACGCGGCAATGCGTTCGTCCCGCGCGACCGCATTCCGCTCGACGCGCTGATCCACCGGCTCTACACCAATGAGCTGTTCCAACGCTTCGTCGCGGACTGTTTCGGGCTGGCCGAACTGCACGAATTCGCCGATCCGCTGGCCGGACTGTGTCTGAATGTGGTGGCGCCGGGCATGTCGCATCCCTGGCATTTCGACACCAACGAATTCACCGTCAGCATGTTGACCCAGCCCGCCGAGACCGGCGGCGGCTTCGAATACTGTCCGAATATCCGTTCACCCCACGCCGAGCAGTTCGACGATGTGCGTGACGTGCTCACCGGATCCGGTGCGCGACTCGTCCGGCGCCTCGAGCTGCGACCCGGCGACCTGCAATTGTTCCAGGGCCGCTTCTCACTGCACCGCGTTTCACCGGTCGAGGGCGGCACGGCACGGCATTCGGCGATCTTCGCCTATACCGATCGGCCCGGTGTCATCGGCACCGTGGAACGCACCCGCCAGCTGTTCGGGCGGGTGCTGCCCGATCATCTAGCCGCCGCGGCCGACGCCGTCCGTGGCGATCGGTTGCTCGACTGAGAGGGACGACATGCCAGTGCCGTTGCACACGACCGGGAAAGCTTCCTTCGACGACATCTACGACCGTCCTGATCCGCGCGAGTACTACGCCCGGATGTCCGAATTGGATTACCGCATACCGGAACTGGCGAAACCGTTCTTCCAGCAACAGATTCGGGAGTACCGCGCATCCGCGCGCGTGGACGCCCCGACCGTGCTCGACATCGGTTGCTCCTATGGCGTCAACGCGGCCCTGCTGCGCTTCGACACGACCATCAGCGATCTGGCCGAGCATTACCGCACGGCCGAGGATGTCGACCAGACCGCGCTCATCGCCCGCGACCGCGCCCGCCTCGACGACCGCGACCAACTCCCCGGCGTCCGCTTCATCGGCATGGATGCCGCCCGCCCCGCGCTGTCCTATGCACACGCCGCCGGATTCCTGCACGACATGGTGCACGCCGATCTGGAGGCCGCCGACCCGACCGATGAGCAACGCCGTACGCTGGCGGCCGCGGATATCGTCATCTCGACCGGTTGTGTCGGATATGTCACCGAGAAGACGCTGGCGCGTGTCGCACTCGCGCACCCGCGTCGACGGCCATGGATGGCACACTTCGTATTACGCATGTTCAGTTTCGAGCCGATCGCCGCGGAACTGGCCGCGCTCGGTTACCGCACCGAGCAAGCCCCCGGGGTGTTCGAACAACGTAGATTTGCCTCCGACAGTGAACGCACCCAGGTGCTGAATACCTTGGCCACCAACGGTGTCGACACCGATGGCCAGGAAAGCACAGGCTGGCTGCTGGCCAACCTGTACATCTCGCGACCACTCCCGAAATACGCCGACCCCGAGGACTCGCATTGACCGAACGCACCTTCGCCGCCGAGGACCACCTGCCCCGGGTGCCCCTGCCGACGCTGGAGGACAGCTGCGAGCGGTTGCTGCAGTGGTGTGCTCCACTGCTGACCGCCGACGAATTCACCACCACCGAGGCCGCGGTAGCCGACCTGCTGCGCGCCGACGGACCCGGCCGGAAGCTGCATGCGGCGCTGGCCGAATACGATGCCACCCCGGGCGTCGGCAGCTGGCTGGATCTATTCTGGCCATCCCGCTACCTGGGCCGTCGCGATCGCATCGCGCTCAACGCCAACTTCTTCTTCCTCTTCCGCGATGACACCCCACTGGCCGGCTCCACCGGCGCGTCGCAGGTGGAGCGCGCGGCCGGGATCATCGCGGCCGCGGTCGATTACAAGTTGGCCCTCGATGTCGAGGCGATCGCGCCGGTCACCCAGCGCGGTCAGCAGCTGTCGATGTGGCAGAACAAATACCTGTTCTCCGAGACCCGGATTCCGGGGGAGACGCAGGATTCCGTGCGGGTGCCCTACAGCGACGAATGGCCCGGTCCCTCGGATGCCCGGCATATCGTGGTGTTCTTCCGCGGCAGCATGTTCCGGATGGATGTGATCGGCCCGGATGGTGTCCCGTATGCGTTCGACGATCTCGCAGACGGGCTGCGCGCGGTGCTCAAGGCCGGTGCGCGCTCGGCCCGCACCGATACCGCCGTCGGGCATCTGACCACCAAGGCGCGGGCCGAATGGGCCGCCAGTAGACAGGTCTTGCGCGCCGAACCGGCCAATCTAGCCGCGCTGGACAGCATCGAGACGGCGCTGTTCTGCCTGTGTCTGGAGGACTTCACCCCGCGCGACGAACTGCAGGCCTGTGACCAGCTGCTGCACGGCGACAGTGCCAACCGCTGGTTCGACAAGGCGGTATCGTTCATCGTCTTCGGGGACGGACAGGCGGGCATCAATGTCGAGCACTGCGGGCTCGACGGCACCACCATCCTGTCCTTCGTGGACACCCTGTTGCAGACCCCCGCCGCCGAACACGCCACCCGGTCCGGGGCACAGCCGCAGGGATTGCCCGCGGTCGAACAGATCGAATTCGTCCTCGATGCGTCCCAGCGTGCCGATATCGCCGCGGCGGGCGCGGCATTCGCCCACTACGCGGCCGAGAATGCCACCGCGACAGTATCTTTCGATTTCGGCACGACGTGGGTCAAGCAGCTCGGCATCTCACCGGACGCCTTTGCCCAGCTGAGTTATCAACTGGCGCACCGGCGCAGCAAGGGGCTGACCGGAGCCACCTACGAATCCATCGCCACCAGGCAGTACCGCAATGGCCGCACCGAGGCCATGCGCGTGGTGACACCGGAGATGGTGGCCTTCGTCGACACGATGCAGGATCCGTCGGCCGCCGATGCCGACCGGCTCCGCGCCGCGCTCAGCGCCGCGGGCGCGCACGTCGACCGCGCCAAACAGTGCCAGGCCGGTGACGCGCCCGAACAGCATCTGTGGGAGCTGGAGTGGATCCAGCGTCGCCGCGGTGCCGAACTCGGCGTCACCGAACCGATCCCGCTGTACACCAGTCCCGGCTGGACGATCATGCGCGACGACTACCTGAGCACCAGTTCGGCACCGTCGGTCAATATCCGCTACTTCGGTTTCGGCTCGACCAGCCCGAAATGCATCGGCATCGCCTATGTGCTGCTTCCGGACCGGTGGAACCTCTACCTGGCCACGCCGAGGGCGGTCGCCAACGAGATGTACACCTTCGCCGACCACCTGCGCACCGCCGTCGCCGACCTGCAGGCCCTGCTCGCCGGAGCCTGACTCGCCGTACCGCATCCCCGTCGCCCGACATCGTGGGCGACGGGGATGTCCTGCGTTATGGGCCGGAGCAACAGCCCCGCACACGGGTCTGAAACAATGGCTCATCGTGAAGAACTTCGAAACCCTGTTCGCCGAGCTGCAAGATCGTGCGGTCACCCGCCCCGAGGGATCCGGGACCGTGGCGGCATTGGACGCGGGCGTGCATTTCCAGGGCAAGAAGGTGCTCGAGGAGGCCGGGGAGATCTGGCTGGCCGCCGAGCACGAGGGCGACGAAGCGCTCGCCGAGGAGATCTCGCAACTGCTCTACTGGGTCCAGGTGCTGATGGTGGGCCGCGGGCTGAAGCTGGAAGACGTGTACCGACATCTGTGACGGCGCGTCGATCCGTAGTTTTTCTTCCCGAAAGGACTCAACCATGCTGCGCGTCGCAGTCCCCAATAAAGGCGCACTCTCGGAATCGGCCACATCGATCCTGGCCGAGGCCGGTTACCGCAAGCGCACCGATGCCCGCGATCTGACCGTTCTCGATCCGGCCAACCAGGTCGAATTCTTCTTCCTGCGGCCCAAGGACATCGCCATCTACGTCGGCTCCGGTGAGCTCGATCTCGGCATCACCGGCCGTGATCTGGCGCTGGATTCCGGTGCACCGGTGCAGGAACGGCTCGCGCTCGGCTTCGGCCGCTCCACCTTCCGCTACGCCGCGCCGGCCGGGCGCGAATGGAAGGTCGAGGATCTCTACGACAAGCGCATCGCCACCTCCTATCCGAACCTGGTGCTCGGCGACCTGCAGCGGCGGGGCATCGAGGCCGAGGTGATCCGCCTCGACGGTGCCGTCGAGATCTCCATCCAGCTCGGGGTCGCCGACGCCATTGCCGATGTGGTCGGTTCGGGCCGCACCCTGCGCCAGCACAACCTGGTCGCCTTCGGCGAGACGCTGTGCGATTCGGAGGGTGTTCTCATCGAGCGCACCGGCTCGGACCAGCAGGAACGGGTCCGCAACCAGCTCATCGCGCGCATCCAGGGCGTCGTCTTCGGCCAGCAGTACATCATGCTGGACTACGACTGCCCGAAGGAATTGCTGGAGGAGGCGGTCAAGATCACGCCCGGCCTCGAATCGCCGACGGTCTCCCCGCTGGCCGATCCGGGTTGGGTCGCCATTCGCGCGATGGTGCCGCGCAAACAGGGCAATGAGGTGATGGACCGGCTCGCCGAACTCGGCGCGAAGGCGATCCTGGCCTTCGATATTCGGTCCTGCCGCGCCTTCTGACACGCTTCGAGCTGACTCGGCCCCGTCGGTCGGCGGGGCCGAGTCTTTATGTGCGAGTGATCGATTCACTGCGATCGCAACCGATGTGCTGACCTGCGGTCGATTGGTACGTTGCGGCCTCGATGAGGAAATGCAAGGAGTACCACCGTGCCACAGATACCGCCCGCCGAACGTTCGGGCAGCACATTCGCGTGGAATGAGGACTGGCTGGCGGCAATCGTCGGCCTGGTCCTCATTGCCCTGGTCCTGATCGGCGCGATCCCCGATTGGCTGGTGCCGTGATGTCGGAGACCGAAGCCGAGACCGAGAGCGTTGCGGCCGAGCCCGAGAACACGGCACCGGAGACGGACCCCACCGCGTCGAGCGCGGAGGCCGCCGCGTCCAGCTCGGTGGCCGCTGCGCCCGTCCGGTCCGAAACCTCTGCCCTGCAAGCGATTTCGCGCCCAACCGTGGCGGAGATCGCGGCCGGGGTCGCGGTCGTCATCCTGCTCGGCGCACTGACCCGCTACTTCGACACCCACGTGCCGCGCTGGGCGGTCGACACCCCTTTCAAACGGGTGGCCAAGTCGATCGAATTCCCGGTCTACGCCATCGCCATCGGTCTGATCGGCAATGTCGTACTCACGAAACTCGATCTGCGGGAACGCCTTTCCGCCGGTTTCCGCACCGAGTTCTTCATCAAGACCGGTGTCGTGCTGCTCGGCGCATCGATCAACCTGAAGATTCTGGTCACCGCCGCCGGACCGTCGATCGTGCAGGCACTGCTACTGATCACCGCGGTATTCGGCTTCACCTGGTGGTTGGGCGGCCGCCTCGGCCTGGACGATAAGCTGCGCGCCCTGCTGGCCTCGGCCGTGTCTATCTGCGGTGTCAGCGCCGCGATCGCGGCCGCGGGTGCGGTGCAGGCCAAGCGTGAGCAGATCGCGTACGCGGCATCGCTGGTGATCATCTTCGCGCTGCCGTCGATCTTCGTATTGCCCTGGCTCGCAGATGTTTTCGGCCTCTCCGACGCGGTCGCCGGCGCCTGGATCGGCGGCAATATCGACACCACCGCGGCCGTCGCGGCCTCGGGGGCGATCGCGGGGGAGAAGGCGCTGCAGATCGCCACCATCGTCAAGACCACGCAGAACGCCCTGATCGGCATTGTCGCGATCGCGCTGACCGCCTACTTCACGCTCCGGGTCGAACGCACTCCCGGCGCGGCCCGGCCCTCGGCGCGCCAGTTCTGGGAGCGGTTTCCGAAGTTCGTGCTCGGCTTCGTCGCGGCGTCTGTGCTCGGCACCCTCTACCTGCAGTCGGCGGATAAGAAGTCCGGTGCGGCGCATATCGCGATCGTCAACGATCTGCGCACCTGGTTTCTGATCTTCGCCTTCGTCTCGATCGGCCTGGAATTCTCCGTGCGCGGGCTGCGGGAGGCGGGCTGGCGCCCGGTGGTGGTCTTCGGCTCCGCGGCCGTGGTGAATCTGGCCGTCGGATTGGGTCTGTCGGTGCTGCTGTTCCACAACTTCACCGCGTAGATCCGCCGCGGTAACCCGTCGTTCCGATGCTCGCCGGTCGCCCCGGCGAGCATCACTGCGGCGTGCCCTGGTGCGCGGTGTGCATTTAGTTCGGGCCGATCTCACGAAAACTTAATGATTCGCCGTCAACACTGGGGGCGTGTTGGGCGAAAACAATAATGGAACACCTCGGACGGCCCGATCCGGGGACGAAACACAGGGGAGGACGCTGTGAAACCGAGTATCCAGCCGGTCGGCTCGTGGTGGCGGATTCGCAATGCGCTCATTGTGATCGGTGATGTGGTCGGGGTACTCGTCCTGATCGCCGTGATCGCCGCACTCGGTTCGCACGGCTTCGATCTGGGTCGGTTCACCGGCTGAGCGCGGATTCCGCTCAGTCGGAGACCGCGTCGGCGAAGGTTTCATCCGGCGATTCCCCGGTGCCGCCATCGGGCCAGCCCGGATAGGCCGGTGGGGTGCCGCCGAATGCGGGGCACAGATTCCGGTAGCTGCAAAAGCCGCACAGCCAGCTGGTGCTCGGCTGGAAGTCACCGGTGCGGCCCGCCGCCAGAATGGCCTGCCACAGCGCCGAGAGCGTGCGTTCGAAGCGCAGTAGTTCATCCTCGTCGGGGGCGTAGGTGAGGATCTGCTCGTCGGCCAGGTAGATCAGCCGCAGTTGGGTGGGCAGGATGGCGCGGGTGCGCAGCACCACCAGTGCGTAGAACTTCAGCTGGAACAGCGCCTTGGTCTCCTGGGCGACTCCGGGCGCGCGGCCGGTCTTGTAGTCCACGACGCGCAGCTCACCGGTCGGCGCGACATCGATCCGATCGACGAACCCCCGCAACAGCACACCGTCGCCGAGTTCGACCTCCACCCGCGACTCACACGACTCCGGATCGAACCGGGTCGGATCCTCCAACCGGTAGTACGTCTGCACGAGGGTGCGCACCTCGTCGAGAAATTCGGCCGGACCGTCCTGCGCGACCAACTCGGCGATCTCGGGCCGATCGGCCAGCACCCGCGCCCAGGCGGGTTCGACGAGGGCGGCCGCGCGTGCTGGTAACCGGTCCGCGGCGGGCAGTCCGTAAAGATCTTCCAGTACCGCGTGCACCACCGTGCCCCGCACCGCGATCCGCGTCGGCGGTTCCGGAATCCGATCGATCGCACGGAACCGGTACTTCAACGGGCACTGCTTGAAATCCATTGCCCGAGAAGGAGACAGCGCCGGGCGTTGGCGGTCGGGTGCTGGCTCCCGCGCGGTGTCGGCAGGGGGCGTGGATACCGGCGATTGCATACCTGGCAGGCTATCCGGCGGCACCGACACGCCGGTGCTGTACGGCTAGACCGCACCGACCAGCGAACGGAGATACATGACGGCCAGACGGACCGGGCCATTCACCATCGGGGACCGGGTACAGCTGACCGATGCCAAGGGGCGCCTCTACACCGTGGTGCTGGAACCCGGTAAGGAGTTCCACACGCATCGCGGCGGTATCAAACACGACAATCTCATCGGCGCCGATGAGGGCAGCGTCGTGCAGTCCACCAACGGCACACCGTATTTGGCCTTGCGCCCGTTGCTGATCGATTACGTGCTGTCGATGCCGCGCGGTGCGGCGGTCATCTACCCCAAGGATGCGGCCCAGATCGTGCACGAGGGAGATATGTTCCCCGGCGCACGGGTGCTCGAGGCCGGTGCGGGTTCCGGTGCGCTGACGTGCTCGCTATTGCGCGCGGTCGGCCCGCAGGGGCAGGTGGTCTCCTACGAGATCCGCGAGGATCACGCCGAGCACGCGATCCGCAATGTCGAGACCTTCTTCGGCGAGCGTCCGGACAACTGGTCGATCACCGTCGCCGATGTCGCCGACTACGACGGCCCGCCGGTCGATCGGGTGGTCCTGGACATGCTCGCGCCCTGGGATGCGCTGCCCGCGGTGTCCAAGGCACTGGTCCCGGGCGGAGTTCTGGTGGTCTATGTGGCGACCGTCACACAATTGTCGAAGGTGGTCGAGGCGCTGCGCGAGCAGGAGTGCTGGACCGAGCCGCGATCCTGGGAGTCGATGGTGCGCGGCTGGCATGTGGTCGGCCTTGCGGTGCGGCCCGAACACCGGATGCAGGGCCACACCGCCTTCCTGGTCAGCGCGCGACGGTTGGCCGAGGGTACGGTCACCCCGAAGCCGCAGCGCCGCCCGTCGAAGGGTTAGGCCGGAACGCAGGGTGCCTGCGCGAAGCCGAGCATCAGGCACCCGCTGGCATCCGACAGCTTCCAGGTGCCCTCGACATATTCCCAGGTCATCGGCATGGCCGGGGCGGTGCCGTGCGGTGAGGTGATGGTCACCTGGGCGGTCGCGGTATTGCCGCTGGCGGTGATATCGGCAACCGCGTAGGTGAGCTTGCCGTAGCTGCCGAGCGCCTGGTTCATCTGGTCGATATTGGCGGTGCGCTTCTCGCCGCCGACGATGAGCTTGGTCTTCTCGGCGGTGGATTTGCCCGGGTCGGACAGGGCATCCAGGACGGCGGTGAGCGCTGCGGCAGTAGGCGCGGCGGCACTGCCGTGATCGCCGTGACCTGCGGCGCTGGTCGGCGCGGCGACCGTAGCGGTGGCCTTGACATCGGACTTATCGTCGGAGCCGCAGGCGGTGAGACCGACGGTAGCGGCCATTGCCGCCGCGGCCATAACCATGGACATGCGAAGTGTCCTGGCGGGAAGGAGCATCGTCAGCAACCTTTCGGTTCGGTCGGCGAAGCAGGTCGCCGTGGCCTGGTTAGGGCAGGCTAACATGGTGGTTCCGCCGCCGATCGCGGCCCAGATGTGATCACGACGAAACCATGTCGGAAAGCGAGAACGGTTCGCGCCCGGTAGCGTTAATAGACCGGGACTGGGAGGAGCAGCACATGAGCCCCATCGAGAATTCGGATTCGGCGGCCTGGAGAGAGCTCGAGGCGGTACGCGCCGAAGCGGCTGCACTCCGAAGGCAACTTGCCGATTCGCCGGATCGCGCACGGGAATTGGAAGCCCGCATCGATTCGCTGACCATTCGCAACACCAAGCTGATGGACACCCTCAAGGAAGCGCGGCAGCAGTTGGTCGCGCTGCGTGAGGAGGTCGATCGGCTGGGTCAGCCACCGAGCGGGTACGGAATTCTCATCGGTGTGTACGAGGATCAGACGGTCGACGTGTTCACTTCGGGACGCAAGATGCGCCTGACGTGTTCACCCAATATCGACACCTCGACCCTGGAGTACGGCCAGACCGTCCGCCTCAACGAGGCGCTCACGGTCGTGGAGGCCGGAATCTTCGACGCGGTCGGTGAGATCGGCACGTTGCGCGAGATCCTCGACGACGGACGCCGGGCACTGGTCGTCGGACATGCCGACGAGGAGCGCGTGGTGTGGCTGGCGGGTCCGCTGGCCAAGGTCGCCGAGGTCGACGATCTCGACGATCCCGATTCGCCCATCCGCAAACTGCGCCCCGGCGATTCGCTGCTGGTCGATACCAAGGCGGGCTTCGCCTTCGAGCGCATCCCCAAGGCCGAGGTCGAGGACCTCGTACTCGAGGAAGTGCCCGATGTCGACTACAGCGATATCGGTGGTCTCGGTCGCCAGATCGAGCAGATCCGCGATGCGGTGGAATTGCCGTTCCTGCACAAGGATCTGTTCCGCGAATACGCGCTGCGCCCGCCCAAGGGTGTGCTGCTCTACGGTCCACCCGGTTGCGGTAAGACGTTGATCGCCAAGGCCGTTGCCAACTCGCTGGCGAAGAAGATCGCCGAGGCGCGCGGTGAGGATGCCAAGGAAGCCAAGTCGTTCTTCCTGAACATCAAGGGCCCCGAGCTGTTGAACAAGTTCGTGGGTGAGACCGAGCGGCACATTCGGATCATTTTCCAGCGGGCCCGCGAGAAGGCCTCCGAAGGTACGCCGGTGATCGTGTTCTTCGACGAGATGGATTCGATCTTCCGCACCCGCGGATCGGGCGTGTCCTCCGATGTGGAGACCACGGTCGTGCCGCAGCTGCTCTCGGAGATCGACGGTGTCGAGGGGCTCGAGAATGTCATCGTGATCGGTGCGTCCAACCGCGAGGACATGATCGACCCCGCGATCCTGCGGCCCGGACGTCTCGATGTGAAGATCAAGATCGAGCGGCCGGACGCGGAATCGGCACAGGACATCTTCTCGAAGTACCTGACCGAGCAACTGCCGCTGCACGCCGACGATCTCGAAGAGTTCGGCGGCGACAAGGGGTTGTGCATTCGCGCGATGATCGAACGGGTCGTCGACCGGATGTACGCCGAGAGCGAGGACAACCGCTTCTTGGAGGTCACCTACGCCAACGGTGACAAGGAGGTCCTGTACTTCAAGGACTTCAACTCCGGTGCCATGATCCAGAACATCGTGGACCGCTCCAAGAAGTACGCCATCAAGGCGGTACTCGACACCGGCAATCCTGGCCTGCGCATCCAGCATCTCTACGATTCGATCGTGGACGAGTTCTCCGAGAACGAGGACCTGCCCAACACCACGAATCCCGATGACTGGGCTCGCATCTCGGGTAAGAAGGGTGAGCGGATCGTCTACATCCGTACGCTGGTCACCGGCAAGAACGCCAGCGCCAGCCGCGCCATCGACACCGAGTCGAATACGGGTCAGTACCTGTAAGTTTCGAACCGAAGGGCCGCGCTTCCGCTGGGGGCGCGGCCCTTCGGCGTTTCGGCAGCGATCCCACAACGGGGTGATCGCGGATCGCAGGAGCCGCTTCAGGTGATCTCTCGATCATCCTCGCGAGGTAGGTGGGAGTCATTCTTGGGGTTGATGTGGCCTTTCATCCGGGCCGTCTAAAATTTGGCCATGCGGCCAGAAAATGAGACGGTTGGTCAGCAGCGGTCTTTCATCGAGGAGGCGCGGCGGCGGCAGATCATTGCTTCGGCGGTGGAGGTGATCTCCGAGGTGGGGTACGGCAGTGCTTCGCTGGCGCGGATCGCCAAGCATGCCGGGATCTCCAAGGGAGTCATCTCGTATCACTTCGCCGGGAAGGACGAGCTGATGGAGCAGCTGGTCATCCAGCTGTATGTATCCGGCGGCGAGCACATCGCGCCCGCGGTCATGGCCGCGGAGGGGGCGCGCAATCAGTTGCTCGCCTATATCGGGTCGAATCTGCAGTTCATTGATGCGAACAAGAAGTACGTCGCGGCGCTGACCGATGTGGTGCTGAATCTGCGCGATGCGGACGGCAAGCCGCGCTTCGCCTCGGCGGAGGGCGAGCACGAGATCGTCCAGCCGCTCGTCGACATCATGCGGGAGGGGCAGCGGCGCGGTGAATTCGGCGAATTCGATCCGCTGGTGATGGCCAAATCGATTCGCGACGCCATCGACGGCGCGGCCGGGCGGGCCATTCGGGAGAAGGACTTCGATATGACAACCTATTCGGCCCATGTGTGCCGGTTATTCGATGTGGCGACCCGTAAGGGGGCAAGCGATGACTGATCTGATGGAAAGCGAAGTGCGACAGCGGGACAGTGCCGAGACACCGCCGTTCGCGTGGCTCGGCGTCGGGGCGATCGCGGTGCTGGCGGCGATCATGCTGTTCGCCTCGCTCGGGCGGTACGGGTTCTTCGGCGACGAATTGTATTTCCTATCGGCCGGGCGCAGACTCGGGTTCGGATATGCCGATCAGGGGCCGCTGCTGCCCGCGATCGCCAGGCTGATGGATCTGATCGCGCCGGGATCGCTGGTGGCACTGCGGATTCCGGGCGCGCTGGTGACGGTTGCCGCAGTGCTGATCAGTGCGCAGATCGCCCGCGAGTTCGGCGGAGCGCGCAGGGCGCAGGTATTGAGCGCGACGGCATATGCGACCGGGCCGTTCTTGCTCGTGCAGGGCACCCAATTGGCCACCAATACGATCGACACCGCGCTGTGGGTATTGATCAGCTGGCTGCTGATCAGGTGGGTGCGCACGCGCCGCGACAGTCTGTTGCTCTGGGCCGCGCTGGTCACCGCGCTGGATATCCAGGTGAAATGGCTGATTCCGTTCTTCTGGATCGCGGTCGCCATTGGGGTGGCGAGCTACGGTCCGCGGGAGCTGTTGCGGCGGCCGGTGCTGTGGGTGGGCGCCGGGCTGGTCGTGCTGTTGACGGTTCCGACGCTGATCTGGCAGATCGAGCACGATTGGCCGCAGCTGCGTTTGGGTGCGGTGGTCGCGGCTGAACAGTCGACGATCGGCGGTCGGTACACCTGGCTGCCGTTGGCGCTGGTCGCGGCCGGACTATTCGGCGGGGTGCTGCTGATCACGGGGATCTGGGCGCTGTTTCGCTGGGAACCGCTGCGGCCATATAGATTCCTAGCGGTGGTCCCGCTGCTGCTGACGGTGGCATTCATCGCCACCAACGGTCGCCCCTACTATGCGGCCGGATGCTATGCGGCTGTCATGGCGGCGGGCGCGGTTCGCTGGACCGCGAATACGGCACGGTGGCGAAGGTACGTGACCGTCGCGCTCATCGCGGCTTCGGTGGCGATGGCGGTGTTCTCGATGCCGTGGCGGCCCGAGTCGTCTATCGATCCGGTCGACAGCCAGGCCGAGGCCGGTATCGAAATCGGCCTGTACGGCAAGTTCGGCTGGCCGGAACTGCGCGCGGCGACCGCCGACGCGTATCGGGCGCTGCCGGAGCCGCAACGGTCCGATACCGTTATCATCACCGATTCCTATTGGCAGGCAAGCGCTTTGGATGTAGATCGGCAGCGCTATGGACTACCCGCCGTCTACAGCCCCAACCGCGGCTTCGGATACTTCGGTACCCCACCGGATTCCGCGACCACAGTGCTGTGGGTCGGCAATGCGGAGGACGAAATGCGCACTGCCTGTAGCGAATTGATTCCGGTTGGGCTCGTCGACGCGCGCCTGGGCTATCCGGACGTCACTCGCAACGTCACCATCTGGCGCTGTACCCCGCGTCAGCCCTGGTCACGGGTCTGGCCGGATATGCTTCGCCTCGACTGAAGCGCTGGGCCGAGTGCCGTCCGATTCGTTCAAGACTTCCGGATGTCGCTCGGCTTGACTGAACAGTGGCCGGGGCCATCGCCCCGGCCACTGTTCGAGCATCGGGAGGATCGGTATGAAGGCGAATATCAACGCGATCACCTTGGCCGTGAGCGACCTGGAACGGTCCCTGCACTTCTACCGGGACGGCCTCGGCCTGTCCTCGCCGGGCATCATCGGCGCGGAATTCGTCCGCGACGATCAGCACCCAGGCGGCTCGGTAGCCATGTTCACCCTGGACAACGGCCTCATCCTGTCCCTCTACGCCCGCACCGACCTGGCGCTGGACGCCGGTATCCCACCCGAACGCGTCACGGGTTCCCCCATGAGCCTCGGTCTCTTCCTCGACAGCCGTGAAGACGTGGACCAGATCCTGCACCGCGCCGAACAAGCGGGCGGCACCATCATCCGCCCACCCCTGACCCGCCCCTGGGGCATCTACGCCGGCTACTTCGCCGACCCGGACGACCACCTATGGGAAGCAGTCCATTTCCTGAGCAACACACCTGCCTGATCTACGCCCGGAGATCGTCGCCGAACCAGTCCAGCGTCTGCCCGTGGGGCCCGGCGTAAGCCACCGGCCTCCCATCGAGGGCCACAACGAACTGTCCACGAGTGGCCGGCGGTTGCCGGAGTCGGTCCGGAGCACGTGAGCGCGCCGCCGAGTACGAGATTCGGCTGCCGCTTCGGTTCCGGTAGCTGCTCGATCAACGCGAGCAGTTCGGGTGCCTCGGCGATTCCGAGGCACCACTGTTCGTATCGGTGCGAGTTGCCTCGTGCTTCGACCTCGGCGAAGTGGCAATAGCGTTGCGAGGTGTCCATCGCGACTCATCGTGTTCGATTGAAGGTGTTGCGGTGGAGGGGGATTCGTGGCTAGGGGAACAGGGTGGTGAGGTAGGGGATCAGTTGGGGCCAGGAGGCTTCGACGATGCCCTGGTGGCCGGTGGGGTAGGTGTGGAATTCGTAGCGGGTTGCGGATGCGGTCAATTCGGTGAGTAGGGCGGCGGTCAAGGGGTAGGGGACGGTGGTGTCGTCGAGGCCCTGGGTGATGAGTAGGGGTTGGTGGTATCCGGAGGTGGGGACGGATAGGTAGCGGGACAGGCGATCCGGGAAGTCGCCGGTGAGCAGCGGTTTGGCGAGTATGGAGCCGAGGGGGAGGCCGGTGACCTCGGCGGGCCAATCGGATCCGCACAGGGTGGCCAGGCGGTCCATGAGGGCGAGGCCCGCCGGGGTGAAGTAGCTGTCGATATCGGCGGTGGGGTAGGCCAGGCGCATGCCATCGAGTGCGGCGGCGATATTGGCGGTGACGCGTTCCAGGACGGGTACTTGGGGTATGTATGGGCCCGCCAAGGGGATGGCGTGCTCCAGGTTGGCGGGTGGTGCGAAGGCCGCGGTGCCGCGGAAGTCGAGTTCGGGTGCGTAGGCCGGGGCGAGGGCGCCGGTATTCAATGCGGCGTGTCCGCCCTGTGAGACGCCGACGACCGCCCACCTCGTCGACAGGTCACTATCGGCGGTGCGCGCGGCGCGGACCAGGTCGATGGTCGCGGTGGCTTCGGTGCGCGACTGCAGGTATGGATGTGGGGTCGCGGCACCGGGATGCAAGCCGACGTAGTCGGGCGCGACCACCGCATAGCCTTGATCGAGTAAGTGGTGCAGATGCGAGGCGTCGGACTTGGCCTGCCTAGTGGTGAGTCCACATTGCGGGCCCATGCCGCTGGTGCCGTGGTCCCAGGCGATGACCGGCCAACCGCCTGGCGGGGGTGCGCCATTCGGAGTCAGCAGCAGACCGGTCGCCGTCGTGGTGGCGCCGGTCGGGCCTTCGGTGACGTATTCGAGCACCGAGGCCCGATCGAAACCACCCCACCCCGGGGTTTGCGCGGTCGAGGACACCAGCTCGCCCACCGCGCCGTCCGCATGTGCTGCACCTGCGGTCGCCCCGCCCGCTATGCCCAGCGCGACGGCGGCGATGCCCGCGAGACCGGCGCGAACGCGCACTCGATACGAGATGTCCGGAATGCTCCGACGGTCCGCGCGCATACCCGCTCCTCTGTTCGGTACAGATGCCTGCACCTTATCCACAACCCGCCGCCGTTACCCCCGGCACATCACATCCTCGGCAGCGCAGGCCTTTCCGTCACCCTATCGAGGCGATCGCCCAGGTGCGGTGTCGAAAAGGCTTGTGCTGTACCGAGACCGGTGTCACAGGTCGGCGAGCTGGGGCACGGCGGGAGCGATGGCATCGATCCAGGCGGCCGGTGAACCGGCGGTCGGCATGATGATGGCGGTGTGAACGCCGAGTTTGGCGTAATCGGCCATCTGCCGGACGAATTCGTCGCGAGTGTCCGGATTCGGGCGCGGATTATTGGCCAGCACGGTGATGCGGATTTCGTTGTAGTCGCGCCCGACTTCATCGCAATGCCGTCGCAGCACGTCGAGTTTGTGGCCGACCTCCTCGGGGGAGGAGCCGAACAGGTTGCAGGCGTCGCCGTACTGCGCGACCAACCGGAGCGTTTTGCGTTCGCCGCTACCGCCGATGAGCACCTTGGGCCGGTTGATCGGCTGCGGTGAGCACAGCGTCTCGGCCAGCTGGTAGTACTTGCCGTCGAAGGGGCCATTGTTCTGCGGGTCCCACATCTGCTGACAGATCCGCAGTGTCTCCTCCAGTCGGTCGAACCGTTCGGCGATCGGCGGGTACGGCACGCCGAGCCCGCGGTGCTCGCGCTCGAACCAGGCGGCGCCCAACCCCAGTGCCGCGCGACCGCCGGACAGGACGTCGAGTGTGGTGACGATCTTGGCGAGCAGACCGGGATGCCGATAGGTCACGCCGGTGACCAGCAGGCCGAGTTCGATGCGTGAGGTGTGCGCGGCCAGGTAGCCGAGCGTGGTGTAGCCCTCCAGCATGTTCGACTCCGCCGGTAGACCCGTCGGCTCGATCTGGAAGTAGTGGTCCATGAACGACAGCCAGGTCGCACCGGACGCCTCCGCCGCGGCGCCCACCCTGGCCAGCTCACCGGCGATGGCCGTCGTACCGCCATCGATATCGAATATCGGTAGATGAAAACCGAGTTCCATGAAGTGATCCTCTGGTTCTAGACGACTGTGCGCCGCCAACGCTATGACCTGGAGTGCACTCCAAGTCAAGTGTGCAACCGCAAACCCGTCCGGCCCCATCGCCGCTCGCAACTACGCCTTGTACGAGGTCGCAAGAACCAGCAGTGGCGGTGCCGCACGCAACGGCACCGCCACCAAAAGTGAATCGATCAGCTCTGGGTCGTGGTGACCGAGTTCAGAATGACATCGGCGTTCGGACGGCCGTCCTCACTGCCGAGCACGACACCCGCGTTGGCGACCTTCTCCAGGACGTCCATTCCGCCGGTGATCTTGCCGAAGGGGGTGTAGTTCGGCGGCAGCGGCGAGTCCTTGTACACCAGGAAGAACTGGCTGCCGTTGGTGTCGGGTCCGGCATTGGCCATGGCGACGGTGCCGGCGGGGTAGGTGGCGCCGTCGAGGTTCTCGTTCGGGAACTGGTAGCCCGGGCCACCCATACCGGTGGCGCTGGGATCACCGCATTGCAGGATGAAGATGCCGCTGGTGGTCATGCGGTGGCACTGGGTGTGATCGAAGTACCTCTGCCCGGACAGGAATACGAACGAGTTCACGGTGCGCGGTGCGCGGGCGGCATCCAGGGCGATCGTCACCGTGCCGCAGGTGGACTCGAGCTTCGCGGTGTAGGTCGCGCCGGTGTTGATCGACAGCGCGGGTTCGGCTTCCCACTGCTTGATCTCCGGCTTGACCATATCCGGGGCCACACATCCGGCGACCGGCGCGCTGCCCGGATTCGCCGAGACGCCGCCCGCGGCGAAGACCGCGAGAGCGGTGCCGACGGCGAATACGCCGAGGCCCCGTAGCAGGGCGGACCCGACTCGGCGAGGCTGGCGCCTGATGGGCTGATGGTGGTCGAATTGCCGCGCCTGCACGTCGCTGCTCACCGGTCGAGGTCTCCTTCTGTTGGGTATCGCATCGGGTGATGCTCAGCGGATCATTCCATCCCGAGGCCGCGCGCGGTACGAGATGGCGGATTACGACTGTGTGGCAACAGGAATGCGGCCGCATTCGGCCGGGTGAGCGCACTTGGGACGGGCGGAAAATCAGCGGAAGCGGCTGGAGGTGTCGGTTAGCATGACTGCGATGGAGGCGCATCTGATCGACCCATGGCTCGGCACGCACTGAATCTCCGGTGATGCCGCCTCCGCGGGAGGTGTATCGACTTGTCCGGATACGCATTTGGCATCGCCCGTCTGCTCACCGCCGTGGTGTGCGTCGGTGCGCTGGTCGGCGGGTGCACCGCGAGCACGGATACGAAATCGACGTCGTATACGGGAGCTTGGCCGCCCGACGACGACCGAGGGTCGTGTGTGGTCGACAAGCAGACCGATGTCGCGGCGACGATGCGCGACGGCACGGTGCTGCGCGCCGATGTGTACCGTCCGCAAACCGGCGATCCGGTGCCGGTGGTGCTGATGCGCACCCAGTACGGCAAATCCGCCGCTCAGATCCAGCCCTCGCGCTATCGAACACCCGACTGGTTCGCCTCGCACTGCTACCTGGTGGTCATCCAGGACGTCCGCGGCATCGGGAAATCCGAGGGCACCTTCACCGAATTCGGCAATGACACCCACGACGGTTACGACACGGTGGAATGGGCCGCGGGACTGCCCGGTTCGAACGGCAAGGTGGGTATGTACGGTTCGTCGTATGTCGGTGCCACGCAATGGCTCGCCGCCATCGAGACGCCACCGCATCTGTCCACGATCGTGCCCGCGAATACCGCCTCCGACTATTACGACGGCTGGACCTACGAGGGCGGCGCGTACCGGCTCGGCTTCGTCGAACCGTGGGCCATGGGCACCATCGGACTCGAATCCGCCGAGCAGCGTGCCGACAGGGCCACCGCCGACCAGCTGCGCACGGATCTGCAGAACATCACCTCATGGCTGAATTACCGCCCGTACAAAGACTTTCCACCGCTGCAACCGGGCAATCCGGCCGTCGCGCCGTGGTACTTCGACTGGATCCGCAACTCGGTGCGCAACGACTACTGGAAGCAGTGGAGCATTCGCGACCGCTACCCGAATGTACGGGTGCCGGTGCTCGATATCGAGGGGTGGTACGACGCATTCCTCGCGGGCGGCGTGGAGAACTTCACCGGCATGGTCGAGCGCGGCGGCGACCCGCAGGCGCGGCAGAACCAGCGATTGGTGATCGGCCCGTGGGACCACCTCGGTTGGGGGCGGCCCACCTCGACGATCGCGCCTCGACTCGAGCAGTTGGGAGCGGTCGGTGACAGCCCCGTCAACGAGTTGATGCTCGCGTGGTTCGACCACTTCCTGAAGGGACAGGACAACGGCGTATCGGGTAAACCGCGCGTCGACTACTACCTCATGGGGGCGAATCGCTGGAAGTCGGCGCAGAATTGGCCACTGCCGCAAACACAGTGGAAGGAATACTACTTCGCCGACAGTGGCGCCAACGGCCTGGCCGGACGGGTTGGCAAACTGGTCGATCGGGCGCCGAACGGACCCGCCGCGCTCGACCGGTACGTCTACGATCCGGCCTCCCCGGCGCCGAGCATCGGCGGACATTCGTGCTGTTCGGTGGGATCGGGCCCGCAGGGACCGTTCGACCAGTCGGCGGTCGAGCAGCGTTCGGATGTGCTCACCTATACGACCGATCCGCTCGGTGCGGATACCGAGGTCACCGGCCCGATCACCGTCAAGTTGTGGGCATCGTCCACGGCTGCGGATACCGATTTCGTCGCGCGATTGGAAGTGGTCGCACCCGACGGATCGGCCGTCAACCTCAACAATGGCATCATCCGTGCCGCATTCCGGGATTCGCTGTCCGAACCCAGCGCCCTGGTGCCGGGTCAGCCGTATGCGTTCACCATCAAGATCTGGCCGACGAGCTATCAGTTCAAGGCGGGCGACCGGATCCGGGTGGCCATCAGCAGCAGCGACTATCCGCAGTACGCGCCGAACCCGAATACCGGCGAACCCTTCGGTGACAGCGCCCGGACGCAGCCCGCGACGCAGACCATCTATAAGGATGCCGAGCATCCGTCGTCGGTGGTGCTGCCGATCATTCCCGCCGGAGACAGCGGCTCGACCAGCTTCGACCTTCGGCCGGGATCTTAGGCGCGCCGGACGCGGCGGTAGGTGGGCGCGGCGGCGGTCGCGGCGGCGAGTTCGCCGGTGAGCCAGTCCAACTCGCCATCGGCGATCGCGGCGACGGTAATGCGCAGGTGGTCGCCGTGCGGGTGGTCCTCGACCTCGAAGGGGCGCCCGGGTGCGGCCTTGATCCCCGCGGCGGCCAGGGAGATCATCGCCGCGTTCTCATCGGCGACCGGCAACCAGAGATTGATGCCGTCACCACGGGCGACGGTAATGCCCCTGCGGACCAGGGCGCGGCGGAGTTCGGTTGCGCGCCTGCGGTATTCGGTGCGGGCGGCGGCGACGGTGCGTCGGGCGGTGTCGTCGTCGAGCATCGTGAGCAGCAGACGTTGCAGCAAGCGGCTGGTCCAACCGGGCCCGAGCATCCGGCGTTCGATCATCGGGTCGAGCAGATCGGCGGGACCGCCGACCACCGCGAGACGCAGGTCCGCGCCATGGGATTTGGAGTACGAGCGGATGTGTACGGTCCGGTTCGGTAGTCGCGATCCGAGGGAACGCAGTGCGGTGTAGGCGATTCCGGCGGAGTGGTCGTCCTCGATGACGAGGGTGCCGGTGCCCGCGAGAATATCGGTCAGTTCGCGCGTGCGGGCGGTGGTGAGCGAGGCGCCCGTCGGATTTTGCGCACGGGGCTGCAGTATCACAGCGGTGACACCGTGATCGGTCACGGCGCGGTCGAGATCGTCCGGGAGTAAGCCGGATTCGTCCATGCGGACCGGAATCGCCCGCGCACCGAGACGGGCGAGCAGGTCGAGAAACGGTGGGAAGCAGGGATCTTCGACCGCGACCGCATCGCCGAGACGGATGTGGCTGGCGAGCACTCGATCGATGGCGTCGAGCGCCCCGTCGAGCACCGCGAGACGTTCGGCGCGGAAGGGCCAATCGGCGCGCACCTTGGCGGCCAGTTCCGGCAGCACGGTCGCATCGAGGTAGTCGGCCGCCAGGTCGCCGCCGTGACCGTGCTCGGTAATCGTGTGCAATGCGGCGACCAGGTCCGGCAGTAGCTCGGGATCGGGGGTGCCGCGGGACAGATCGATGCGGAAGGCGCTGTCCGAGGGTGGGTGCAGGCGCTGGTAGCGGCCCGTCGGCGGTGCCGGACGGGTGGCGGGGCGTTCGCCGACGAATGTGCCCGCGCGGCCCCGCGCGACGATCGCGCCGGCGGCCGCCAGCGCCCGCCAAGCCTGGTTGACGGTGGCGGGGGAGACCCGCAACTCGCGGGCGACCTCGCGCACCGTCGGCAGGCGCGAGCCGGGTGCGATGGCGCCGGACCGAATCCGGCGGCTCACCGCGGCCGCGATACCGGCCGGGGTTCGATCGTCGAGATCGGTGTTGAACAGGCCCGACCCGGCTACGGCAGGTGCTGGCGCGGTGTCTCGCACATCATCTGCGGGCACCTGTGGCGCGGTAGCGGGGTCGAAGTTCACAGCGTCATTCTGCGTCGGGCACAGCGCCGGAACGATGACCGGCCCCAAGGTTTACGGCTACGAAACTGTTTCCGCATTCTTGTAACACAACCGAATTGGTTCGCAGTGAAGTATAACAAAGCATGGGAATCGTTCGAGCCGCGCTCGTCCAGACCAACTGGACGGGCGATAAAGAGTCCATGATCAAGGCGCACGAGGACTACGCCCGTCAGGCCGCCGCGCAGGGCGCGAAGGTGATCTGCTTCCAGGAGTTGTTCTACGGCCCGTACTTCTGCCAGTTGCAGGACGCGAAGTTCTACGACTATGCGGAGTCGGTGCCCGGGCCGACCACCGAGCGATTCGCCGCCCTGGCAAAGGAGCTCGGCATGGTGATGATCCTGCCGGTGTACGAGCAGGAACAGTCGGGTCTGCTCTACAACACTGCGGCGGTCATCGACGCGGACGGCAGCTACCTCGGCAAATACCGCAAACACCACATTCCGCAGGTCAAGGGGTTCTGGGAGAAGTTCTACTTCCGACCGGGCAACCTGGGCTGGCCGGTCTTCGATACCGCGGTCGGCAAGGTCGGTGTCTATATCTGCTACGACCGGCACTTCCCGGAGGGCTGGCGCGCACTCGGCCTGGCGGGCGCGGAGATCGTCTTCAACCCCTCGGCCACCTCGCGCGGCCTGTCCGGTTACCTCTGGAAGCTGGAGCAACCGGCCTCGGCGGTCGCCAATGAATATTTCGTCGGCGCCATCAACCGGGTCGGCATCGAGGAATACGGTGATGACGATTTCTACGGAACCAGCTATTTCGTGGATCCGGAAGGTAAATTCGTCGGAGACGTCGCCTCGGACACCGATCCCGAACTGGTGATTCGTGACCTCGATATGGATCTGATCAAGGTGGTGCGCGACCGCTGGGCGTTCTATCGCGATCGCCGCCCCGACGCCTACGGACCGATGGTGGCTCCCTGAGGCTGGTGATATCGATATGACGAAGACATTCGTTCACGGCGGCACGGTGGTCTCGGCTACCGGATCGCAATTGCTCGATGTGCTGATCGACGGCGAAACCATTGTGGCGGTCCTGCAGCCCGGCTCCACCGCGCTCGGCGCCGACCTCACCGAATCCGCGGACGTGGTCATCGATGCGACCGGCAAGTATGTGATCCCCGGCGGCGTCGACGGCCACACGCATATGCAACTGCCCTTCGGCGGTACCGAGGCCTCCGACACCTTCGAGACCGGCACCCGCGCCGCCGCCTGGGGCGGTACCACGACCATTGTCGACTTCGCCGTGCAGAAGCCGGGGGAGCGGATGCAGGACACCCTCGGTCTGTGGCACGAGAAGGCCGCGGGCAACTGCGCGATCGATTACGGGTTCCATCAGATCATCGGTGAGGTGAACGACGAATCCCTCAAGGGCATGAGCGAATTGGTGGCCGAGGGCGTCACCAGCTTCAAATTGTTCATGGCCTATCCCGGCGTCTTCTACTCCACCGACGGCCAGATCCTGCGGGCCATGCAGGCGGCGGGCGACCTCGGCGCACTGCTGATGATGCACGCGGAGAACGGCATTGCCATCGATGTGCTGGTCGAACAGGCGCTGGCGCGCGGGGAGACCTCGCCGTACTACCACGGCGTGACCCGACCGTGGCAGATGGAGGAGGAGGCCACCCACCGCGCGATCATGTTGGCGCAGTTGACCGATGCGCCGCTGTATATCGTGCACGTCTCGGCCAAGCAGGCGATGGAACAGATCGTCACCGCACGGGCTAACGGGCAGAACGTCTTCGGTGAGACCTGTCCGCAGTATCTGTACCTCTCACTCGAAGAGCAGTTGGGCGCACCGGGTTTCGAGGGGGCCAAATGGGTGTGCTCGACGCCGCTGCGGTCGCGGGCCGAAGGGCATCAGGACGAGCTGTGGCGCTATATCCGCACCGGTGCGGTCACCTCGGTCAGCACCGATCACTGTCCGTTCTGCATGAAGGATCAGAAAGAGCTGGGCGTCGGCGATTTCAGCAAGATCCCCAATGGGATCGGCGGTGTGGAACACCGGATGGATTTGATGTTCCAGGGCGTGCAGAACGGCTGGATCTCGCTCGAACGCTGGGTCGAGGTGTGTTGCACCACGCCCGCGCGGATGTTCGGGATGTACCCGCGCAAGGGTGTCATCAGCCCGGGTGCGGATGCCGACATCGTGATCTACGACCCGAACGGGCACACCAGCATCGGATTCGGCAAGACCCACCACATGAATATGGACCATTCGGCCTGGGAGGGCTTCGAGATCGACGGGCACGTCGACACCGTGCTCTCGCGCGGCCGCGTGATCGTCGATGACGGTGCGTATCTGGGCACTGCCGGGCACGGACGGTTCATCGCCCGCGACCTGTCGCAGAACTTGATCTGACTCGCGCCGATTCGAGCGGCAGACGGTCTACTCGAAAACGGCCGACGTTCTTGACCCGAAATGGAGAGTGCCGCATGGATATCGGTGTGGTGCTGCAATGCACACCTCCCGCCTCGCGGGTGGTCGAACTGGCCAGACAGGCGGAGACACACGGCTTTTCGCATGTGTGGACCTTCGATTCGCACCTGCTGTGGCAGGAGCCCTATGTCATCTACAGCCAAATACTGGCCGCCACCCGCAAGGTCGTTGTCGGCCCGATGGTCACCAATCCGGCCACCAGGGACTGGACGGTCACCGCGTCGACCTTCGCGACGCTCAACGATATGTTCGGCAACCGCACCATCTGCGGTATCGGCCGCGGTGACTCCGCGGTCCGCACCCTCGGCGGCAAACCGGCCACCTTGGCGACATTGCGCGAAGCGATCGAGGTGATCAGGGAACTCGGCAATGGCCGCAGCGCCCGCGTCGACGACACCGTCGTGCGCTTCCCGTGGGCCAGCGCCTCGCGACTGGAAGTGTGGGTGGCCGGATACGGGCCGCGTGCGCTCGAGCTGACCGGCGAGGTCGCGGACGGATTCATCCTGCAGCTGGCCGATCCGGATATCACCGCGTGGACCATCGCGCGGGTCCGGGCGGCTGCCGAGCAGGCGGGCCGCGATCCCGGATCAGTGAAGATCTGTGTTGCGGCACCGGCCTACGTCACCGACGGATCCGCCGACGCCATGGCGCACGCCCGCGAACAGTGCCGCTGGTTCGGTGGCATGGTCGGCAATCACGTCGCCGATATCGTCGCGAAATACGGTACCGACGGCGATATTCCGCACGCGCTCACCGACTACATCGCGGGCCGCCGTGGCTACGACTACAACGAGCACGGCCGGGCGGGCAATACCCACGCCGAATTCGTGCCGGATGCGATCGTCGACCGCTTCTGCCTGCTCGGCACGCCCGACGAGCAACTGGCCCGGCTGCACGAACTGGAGAAGCTCGGCGTCGACCAGTTCGCGGTCTACCTCCAGCACGATGCCAAGACGGCCACGCTGGAGGCGTACGGCGAGTCGGTGCTGCCACGGTTGGCGCATCCGGTCACCGCGACGGAGGGTGCCGAGTGATCGCCGCGATGGTGGTGACACTCGCGCTCGCGGAGTCCGAGGCGGAGCCGGGTGCGGCGTCGGCGGGTGATCAATGAGAGCGGGAGCAGTGCGGGCACGGCAGGTCGGCTCCGCGGTCGGCGTTGCGGTGCTGGTCATCGCGGTCTGGGAGCTCGTCAAGTATTTCGTGCCCGAGCGTGGGGTAAGTATCGGAGATACCCGAGTCCTGCCGCGTACGAGTGATGCCGCGCTGCCGCATGTTTGGTCGGTCATCACCGTGCTCGGTGATAAGGACGGCACCGGCACCGTCGGTGCGACACTGCTGCGCACGGCCGGATTCACCTTCGGGCTCGCGATGCTGGCACTGGCGATCGGCACCGTGGTCGGCATTGCCCTCGCGGTGGTGATGCAGCGCTTCGCCTTCGTCGAGCGCGGATTGCTGCCCTACATCGTTGTCTCGCAGACGGTTCCGCTGATCGCCCTGGCGCCGCTGGTGGCCGGATGGGGCGGCAAGATCGTCATCGCCGGGCAGCCGTGGCGGCCGTGGATGAGTATCGCGGTCATCGCGTCGTATCTGGCCTTCTTCCCGGTCGCGGTCGGCATGCTGCGCGGCTTGCAGGCACCGTCGAAGGCGTCGGTGGAACTGCTGCACAGCTACTCGGCCAATTGGTGGGAGACCTTGGTGCACTTGCGGTTTCCCGCCGCGGTGCCGCACTTCCTGCCCGCGCTGCGCTTGGCCGCGGCGGCATCTGTGATCGGTGCGGTGGTCGCGGAGATCTCGACCGGAACGGCGGGCGGTATCGGCCGCCAGATCATCGTCTTCGCGCAGCAGGCCACCGGCGATGCGGCCCGGCTGTACGCGGCCGTGCTCGCCGCGGCACTGCTCGGTGTCGCCGTCACCGCCGTCGTCGGCCTGGCCGAACTGGCACTACGTCGTTACAGCCGTCCCGCCGGGGCGCGCGGCTCTTCAGGAGGTACCCGTTGACCGGGAAAGTGGAATCGGCCGCCACGGACACTGCGGCGACCGATGAGCCGATCGAGGCATCGGATCCGGTCGGCGTCGAGGCCGAGGACGTCGCGGCGGTCGATCTCACCAATGTCGGCAAGATCTTCGACGCGGGTTCGGTGACCGCGCTGGCCGATGTTTCGCTGAAAGTGCTTGCGGGGGAGTTCGTCTCGCTGATCGGGCCGTCGGGCTGCGGTAAATCCACGCTGCTGCGCATCATCGCCGACCTGGAACAGCCGACCAGCGGCGGGGTGACCGTGCACGGCAAATCCGCCCGGCAGGCCAGAATCGACCAGGACTACGGCATCGCCTTCCAACAGGCGGGCCTGCTCGACTGGCGCACCGTACAGGCCAATGTCGAACTGCCCCTCGAACTGCACAAGGTCCCCAAGGCCGAAAGACGCTCGCGCAGTGCGGAACTGCTGGAAATGGCGGGTCTCACCGATTTCGCGCACCGCTATCCGGCGGAACTGTCCGGCGGCATGCAACAGCGGGTGGCGATCGCCAGAGCATTGGCCCGCAAGCCTTCGCTGCTGCTGATGGACGAACCGTTCGGCGCGCTGGACGAGATGACCCGCGAACGCATGCAGGGCGAGCTATTGCGCATCGCCGCAGAGACCGGTGCGGCGGTGGTTTTCGTGACGCACTCGATTCCCGAGGCGGTCTTCCTCTCCGATCGCGTGGTGGTCATGTCACCGCGGCCGGGCCGCATCACCGAGATCGTGCCGACCGGCGGCTGGGGCCGTGAGGCGGGCGTCAGCGGCGACGACATCCGTTCCAGCGAAGCCTTTTTCGAGGCCGTCGCCGCGGTTCGCACCGCACTGCGCGGCGGACACGAGGCCACCGACATCATCGTGGCGGGACGGGATATGCGATGAAAACCTGGCTGCCACCGGTGGTTTTCGGCGTCGGCGGGTTGGCGCTGTGGCAGGTGCTGACCGTAGTGGCCGGTGTGCCCTCGTTCCTGCTGCCCGCACCGACCGCGATCGCGAAACAGTTCACCGAGAACTTCGACCGCATTGTCGATGCCGCCACCGCCACCGGCACCAATGCCCTCATCGGCCTGCTGGTCGGCGCCGTCCTCGGCATTGTCGCGGCCATGCTCGCGGTGCGGTTCCGGCTGGTCGAGGGCCTGTTGACGCCGCTGGCCGCCGCGGCGGCCGCGGTGCCGATCGTGGCGCTCGCCCCGCTGCTGAATTCGATGTACTCGACCACCACCGACACTCCGCGCCGCATGGTGGTGGCGATCGTGGTGTTCTTCCCGATGTTCGTCAGCACCGCGCGCGGTCTGCGGCAGGTTCCGCAGGTACACGCCGATCTGATGACCTCCTATGCGGCGGGCGGCTGGCAGATCACTCGCATGGTGCGCTTGCCCGCCGCGCTGCCGTACCTGTTCACCGGTTTGCGCATTGCGGCACCCGGGGCGGTGATCGCGGCCATCATCGCCGAATACTTCGGCGGCCTGCAGAACGGGCTCGGCAGTCGGATCACCTCGGCCGCGGCGAATACCGCCTATCCACGGGCGTGGGCCTATGTGGTCGGCGCCATGATCGTCGGCCTGATCTTCCTCGCTGTCGTCCTGATCCTCGAACAACTGACCCGCCGACCCCGGACCATCCTGATTCGTAATATCTTTGGGAGATCGAAATGAGAAGTAACACAGGGCGTTTGCGTGCTTGTCTCGCGCTGGCGGCGTTGGTGGCGGCCGCGCTGACCGGCTGCAGCACCACCGACAGCGGCTCGGGAACCACCGCCGAAGGGCTGACCAAGGTCCGGTTGCAGCTGCAGTGGTTCAAGCAGGGCCAGTTCGCCGGCTATCTGGCCGCCGTGGACCAGGGCTTCTACAAGGAGCAGGGCCTATCCGTGGAAATCCTGGACGGCGGTACCGATATCGTGCCGCAGACGGTGCTGGCGCAGGGGCAGGCCGATTACGCGATCGCCTGGGTGCCCAAGGCGCTCGCCTCCCGTGAGGCCGGGGCGGGCATTACCGATGTGGCCCAGGTCTTCCAGCGTTCGGGCACCAAGCAGGTCTCGTTCAAGTCCGACAATATCTCGGGCCCGGCCGCACTGCGCGGCAAGACCGTCGGAAACTGGGGTTACGGCAATGAATACGAGCTGTTCGCCGGAATGACGAAGGCGGGCATCGATCCGGCCAAGGACGTGAAGCTGGTCCAGCAGCAGTTCGATATGAACGCCTTCCTCGCCAAGGACATCAATGCCGCCCAGGCCATGTCCTACAACGAATACGCCCAGCTGCTGGAGACGAAGAATCCGGCCACCGGAAAGCTTTACACCGCAGACGATTTCGCCACCATCGACTGGAACGACGAGGGCGTGGCCATGCTGCAGGACGCGATCTGGGCGAATTCGGAGAAGCTGAAGGATTCGAAATACCAGGACCAGACCGTGAAATTCATCGCGGCGTCGCTGAAGGGCTGGGCGTTCTGCCGCGACAATGTCGATAAGTGCCGCGATATCACGGTGGCCGCGGGCAGCACGCTCGGCGCGACCCATCAGCAGTGGCAGATCAATGAGGTCAACAAGCTGATCTGGCCCTCGCCCAACGGTATCGGCATGATCGACAAGACCGCGTGGGACCGCACCGTGAAAATCGCCAAGGAGACCAAGAATCAGGAGGGTGTCACGGTGCTGAAGAAGGATCCCGATGCGGGCGCCTTCACCAATGAATACGTCACCAAGGCATTGGATCTGCTGAAATCCGGTGGCACCGACGTCACCGGATCGGGATTCACGCCGCAGCAGGTGACCCTGACCGAAGGCGGCAAATAGGTGGGTGCAGCGCTCGCCTTGAAGATCTCCGCTCCGGACCCGACGACTGCCTGATCGGGCTGCACGAGAAAGGCGACCGCGTCCGATGGCACCCGATCTCACCTGGTGCATCGAGGCGTCGGTCGCCCCACGCGACTTCGACTCTGCGCCAGCATGATTCATAGCACCTGACGGTGGGGTGCGGCGGTCCTGAGCTCGGCGATGAACTCGCACAACCTCATGCAACTAGCCGAACCGTCTCCAGGTGATGTTCAGGCGCGCGAGTTCGGCTGACTCTCTGGTGGACAGCGCGGCGCGGCCGCTGGCTTTGGCCAACGCGGTCCGGTGGTCCCAACCCAGGTGGGTCGCGGCGGGATCGATCTGCAAGAAATCGCCCACGACGGCTGCGGCTTCGGGGGTAGTCCATGCCGATGCACCGAGTGCGATGGCGATGTCGAGGCCGTGCAGAGCCAGTTCGACCACACGGGTGATCATGAACTCGCTCAACAGGATCCCGTCGCCCCATCGGGTGGTGATCAGGCGATCGGCGGGTTGCCCCGATATTGCTCTGTCGGTTCGCCGCCAAGTGTCGTCGAATGCCGCGGTGATCGCGGTCGCGTTCTGATAAGTGGCGGCGTCGCGTTGGGCCATGCGCACGCGGTCGGCATTGGCAGCGTCGTCGAAGATTGTCGGTCGGTAGTAGTCGGCGGCGGCGATGTCGGCTCGAGGTGGTGCGGGCGCGGCGAGTCCCGCGAGGACACGGGCGACAGCGGAGGTGATGTGCACCGCCATTTCGGCGATATTCCATGGCGGGCACGGAGTCGCTAGGGCGAATTGCGCCTCGGTCAGCTCCCCGAGCACCTCGGACAATCGTGAACTCTCCGCGCGGAAGGCCTGCAGCACAACGTCTTCACTGGACGCGTCGGACATGGCAGCGCGAGGCCGTTCAGCGTTCATGATCAACATTGCTCCTGGTCATTGCACAACTATCAACTGGCTGGTTCATACTCCTCATCTTCGCCCACGAACCCTTCATCGTCGTCGCGTCGAGTCGGTGTACTGTCGGCCGCGTGGACCTGTGGCCCGTCGTCGATTCGTCCGAGCGGCTCACACGCCGGGGCGAGTGGTTCATTTCGACGCAGTGTGTTCGCTGCGAATGCCCCCCGTTAGAGGAGTATCGGGATCGGTGGCTCGAAATCGGCATTCCCGCAACGCAGATCGACCGTGTCATCGAGTTTCAGCGGCGGTGGGGCGGACTGGTCCTGCCGCCGTCTCTGGACTATGAGGGCGGGCCCAAGATGCTGTGTGCCGATATGTCGAGCGATGCCCTGGAGCGGGGGGCGAGGCGGGGGAGCCGCGGATGACGGTAATCGTGCCGCGCGACCACCACCGCAAATGCGTCCTTGTGCACCTGTCGACAAGAGAAGGAACAGGAGGGCCCCGTGGCGCAGGCGACCTGGCTGCAAGCGGTGAGTGGTGAGGAGATCCACGCACTTCGGCAGGATCCGACCAGCATCAACAGACTCGACAAGTCCGTCCATTACCGCACCCACTACTTCGCCGCGCTCAATTACTTCCTTACCGGGCAGGCTTGGCCCGGCCCTGAGGACCACGAGCTGTGGCCGGTGGTCAGCGGTGCCGACAGCATCGCCTGCTCGACCCTGGAGAACGGGGCTTTCTCGGTGGTGTCGCCCGATCAGGCGACCGAACTCGCCGCACGTCTCGCCAGGGTCGACGTGATGGCCGTCGAAACCGCTGTCGGGCAAGCCGATTTCGAGGAGCTGGTTGACGAGCACGAAATCTATGAACTGGAGCTGATCACACCCGATGAAGGTCCGGAGATCATCGTCGCCGAACTCGAAAGACTCATTGCCTTCTATGCCAAGACCGCGGATTCCAAGCTCGGTGTCGTGATGTATACCACCTGATCAACGAGTCACCAGACCACATCAATTGAGCCGAGACCAGATCGGCTGAGCAAGGACACACGCCACGGCCGTTGGGCGACACGCGATTTCGCCGAATGCACGCACATGCCGACGAGCGGAGGAAACCGTTGTGCCGTGGGCTGGGCTCAGGCGCGCTGTCGGTCTTGCCCGATCCCGTGCCAGTCGTCGGCCAACGCGCATTCGGCGTGTTGGTAGATCTCGTTATCGGAACCGAGTCCGGAGGTGGGTACCGAATCGGCGTCCAGGAAGGACTACCTCGGCGGCCACGAGGAGTGCGGTGGGTATTGGTACTGCGGGTATTGGCCGGGTGGTTGTTGGGCGATTGGTTGCTGCCACTGCGGTGGATGCGGTGGGGTCGGCGTGCGGGGCGCGGACGACCGGGCCGACGCGATGATAGCCGCCACCGACGCGCCCAGAGCGAAGAGCGCGGCCGGAACGCCGAGGCCGAAATCTTTGGCCTCTACATATTCCGAGTGCTGCGCCATGCTGACCACGAACGAGAGAGCGGGGGCGAAAAGCGCACCCGCGGCGACGGCGGCGAGTGCACGGAAAGCGCCGTTCTTGGCACCGGCGCCGGTCACCAGGATAATGGCCGCCACCACGGCGATCGCGGCGGTGAGCAGGAAGGGGATGTGGTCACCGAAATCGAGGTAGTCGTTGGTGAATCGCCAGATTCCCGCCAGAATCGCGGACAACACGAGCAGCCCCGCGGTTATCCAATCCAGCGGTGAGGCGCCCGCCCGCGGTGGTGCACCGAACCCGGGCGGCGGATACTCCGGACGCTGCTGCGGATATGGGTACCCCTGCGGGACAGGGTAATTCCCTTGCGGTGGAAACGATTCGGGTTGATGTGGCGTAACCACGGCAAACTCCTTGCTGACCCCCGGGGCCGACGTGCCATCGATCAGGTCGGTCCGGCCAACCATACCCAACAGGAGCTCGCGGGCCACCAAGTTCTACGGCCCGACATATAACTCCTCGTTGGGGAGCCGCGGGAGGCCGCGCCCGTCGCCCGGGATCACCGAAACAGCGTCGACATAGTGGTGGGTCCTGTGGTCCTCGATGAACTGCTCGGCGGCGCTGGCCAGTGCTATGAAGTCCAGGATCACTCCACGCAGGTTGACTCGGAGATGCACGTCCGGCTCATGGGACGCTCCGGCGCTTGTTGCCCCTCCCGGGGATGTGCGGGCATTTGTGAGCACGGTCGCCCCTGGTACGGGATGCCAGATCATCGGTTCACGCAAATTCCGAGCAGCTAGTTTCTTGGTGAGGCGTTATTCCAATACTCGTCCAGGACCATCGCCCGACGCTTCCCACCGATGGTGAACGCGATCCGGACACCGAATTCGGCGTCCTCTATGCAGAACCGCTGCGATCGCCGATGAGGTCGCGGCCGATGTGACGGACGAGCGGATCCGGTTCCGCGGTCAGGCCGACGAGGGGTTGTGCGACTTCGACGATCGTTGCCCGGGTGTACGCGTCTGTCACTGATCGCGAGCTCGGGGCGTGGCCGGCGAACTGGCGAGCCCACCGCGGCTTGCGTCGCCGCGCCGGAGCCGTCCGCGCGAGGGGACAGGACGGCTATTCCGCCGCTGATACGCCAGCCGAGGCGATCACCCGGCTCTCAGCCCGCGAGCCGACCAGCTCACGGTCCACGATCCGTCCATGCGTATCGACCGGACGCAATGAGTACCGGGCCGCGGTCCGGCGATGGCGACGCATCGAGGCGAGCGCAGCTCGACCATGTCGTGCCGTGGCTCCGGGATGCGCGACGGCCTGGCCGAGGCCTTCGGACCTGTGTGGAATCACAGGCGGACAGTTCTTGCCGTAGACCGTGTCTCCAGCCGCGCAGCCGCCGCAATCGGGCTATGGTGCCAATGTGCTGTTCTATCCAGGTTCGAAGGGGGAATTCGCCCCATGAGCGGGTCAGATCATGTCTTCTATCCCTGGAGCGCCCAGGCCACACTGAATCCGGTTCCGATCGTCGGCGCGTCGGGCTCGTGGTTCTGGGAGGAGAGCGGTAAACGCTACCTCGACTTCTCCTCCCAACTGGTGAATGTCAATATCGGCCACCAACATCCGGATATCGTCGCCGCGATCATCGAACAGGCACAGAAACTCACCACTATCTCGCCGACCGTCGGCAACGAGGCGCGCAGCGAACTGGCCAGGCTGATCGTGGAACGCGCACCCGGCGACCTGAATCGCATCCTGTTCACCACCGGTGGTGCCGAGGCCGTCGAACATGCGGTGCGACTGGCACGCAGCTACACCGGCCGCACCAAAATGCTCGCCGCCTACCGGTCCTATCACGGCGGCACCGGCGTCGCCATCGGCCTGACCGGTGAGCCGCGGCGTTGGGGTGCGGAGCCGACCAATGTCGACGTGGTCCGCTTCTTCGGGCCGTATCCCTACCGATCCCCTTGGGAAACAACAACTCCCGAGGAAGAGACGGCCGCGGCGCTGCGCCATCTGCGCCAGGTCATCGAGTTGGAGGGGCCGCAGCACATCGCGGGGCTGATCATGGAAACGGTCGTCGGCACCAACGGCGTTCTGGTGCCGCCGCCCGGTTATCTCGCCGGGGTGCGGGCGCTCTGCGACGAATTCGGCATCGTCTATATCGCCGACGAGGTGATGGTCGGATTCGGCCGGGTCGGCGAGTGGTTCGCGGTGCAGGCCTTCGGCGTGGCGCCCGACATCATCACCTTCGCCAAGGGCGTGAACTCCGGATACGTCCCACTCGGCGGTGTGCTGATGGCTGAGCGGATCGCCCAGCGCTACGACAATACGGTCTATCCCGGCGGGCTGACCTACGCCGGCCATCCCCTGGCCTGCGCCGCGGCCGTCGCTTCGATCGGGGTCTTCGAACGCGACGGCATTCTCGACCATGTCCGCTCGGTCGGTGCCGATGTGCTCGGAAAAGGGCTGGCGGACTTGGCATCTCGCCATCCCAGTGTCGGTGAGGCACGCGGTCTCGGATTCTTCTGGGCGCTGGAGCTGGTGCGCGACCCGCAGACCAGGGAACCCCTGATCCCGTTCGCCGCCGCGGGTTCGGCCGCCGAACCGATGAACCGGGTCACCGCCGCCGCCAAGGAACGCGGGCTGTGGCCGTTCAACGCGGGCAACCGCTTTCAGATCGCACCGCCGCTCACCACGACGGCGGACGAACTGCGCATCGGATTGGATATCGTCGACGAGGTGCTCGATATCGCAGACGAATATCTGCGGTAACGGCACGCCGCGCGGACCGACCACGCGGGTGGTCCGCGACGGCCATTTCCCGCTAGATTCGATACGTCCACCTCGGAACTCCTCCAGGAGCTGGCGTGACCGATATCGAAGATCGTCAGAAGCTGGCCGCCTCGCCCGAGGAGCGTCCGGCGCTGGCGTTCGCGGGCGTCGGCGCGGTCGCGGCGGTGGCGCTCGCGGTCCTGCTGTTCTCCGCGAGCCGGTACGACTACTTCGGCGATGAGCTGTATTTCCTCGCGGCGGGGCGGCGGCCCTCGTTCGGTTATGCCGATCAGGGGCCGGTGCTGCCGATGCTGGCACGCCTGATGGACACGATCGCGCCGGGCAATTTCTTCGTGCTACGGCTGCCGGTGGTGGCGCTGACCGTGCTCGGTGTCGTGCTGTGCGCGGCGATAGCGCGCGAACTCGGCGGCGGCCGCGGCGCGCAGATCTTCGCCGCGATCGGCTACGCGACCTCGCCGTTCCTGCTGCTCCAGGGCAAGATACTGACGACCAATGCGGTCGACACCGTGCTCTGGGTGATCATCACCTGGCTGGTCGTCCGCTGGGTGCGCACCCGCCGCGATCGCCTGCTGCTGTGCGCGGCCCTGGTGACCGCGGTCGATATGCAGGTGAAATGGTTGATTCCGTTCTTCTGGATCGCCCTTGCGGTGGCCTCGCTGATCTCCGGCCCGCGCGAACTGGTCCGGCGGCCGCTGCTGTGGCTCGGCGGGGCGATCGTGGTGGCGGCGACGGTGCCGTCGCTGATCTGGCAGGCGCGCCAGGATTGGCCGCAGCTGTCGATGGGTGGGGTGATCAGCAGTGAGCAGGGCATTCTCGGCGGTCGGGTGATGTTCGTGCCGCTCGCGGTGCTGCTGGCCGGATACTTCGGCGCGGTGCTGCTGATGTACGGCGTGTGGGCGTTGCTGTTCCATATCTCGCTGCGGCCTTACCGGTTCCTCGGGGTGACCCTGGTGATATTGGTCGTCATCTTTCTGGTGGTCGGCGGGCGGATCTACTACGTGGCCGGGATGTACGGCGTGGTGCTCGCCGCGGGTGCGGTCGGTCTCGCCGAATTGGCGGGTCGACTGGATCCGGCCCCGCGCCGCTGGGTCACTGGAGCCGGTGCGGCGCTCGCCGCGGTGGCCACGGGCTATCTGCTGTGGTCGACTCCATGGCGCGGCGCCACCCAGGTCGAGCCGCCCGCCAATGCCGCCGAGGCCGCTATCAACATCGGCGTCTACGGCGAATTCGGCTGGCCGGAACTGACTTCCGCCGTCACCAAGGCCTACGACTCGCTCACCCCGGCCGAACGCACCGACGCCATCATCATCACCGACACCTACTGGCAAGCCAGCGCCCTCGACCAATTCGAGCGCGCCGACCTGCCCCCGATCTACAGCCCCAGCCGCGGCTTCGGATATTTCGGCACACCGCCCGACACCGCGTCGGCGGTCATCGCCGTCGGCGTCAACGATGGCCTCCTGCACTGGGATTTCGACAACTGCGCACCGGTCGCCAAAGTGGACAGCCGAATCGGCTACCCGGGCAATACCCAGGACGTCACGGTATGGACCTGCACCGGCCTGCGCCATTCGTGGTCGGAGGTGTGGTCGACCTGGATGCACCTGTAAGCGGTTCAGCCGAGCGCGGATTGGCAGCGCAGCATGATCCGGGGCAGATTCGCTGCCAGTTCCTCGCCGTCGTCGATCCGGAAATCGGCATCGAGCGCGGCGGTCACTTCGCCGCACTGGAGGGCCCGGATCTGTTCGTCGGTGACGTGCGGTCGCGCTTACCGGGGGTGAGCCGCGGCACCCGGTTTCGGTCGGCCGGTGCAGACCGAAACCCGGCGGCCATGGTTAATTGGAAGCTATGACATCTGGGCAGACCGAGATCTGGCACAACCCGCGGTGCACCAAGAGCCGCAACGCGACCGCGCACCTGGACGAGGCGGGCGTCGAGTACACGGTGCGGCGCTACCTCGACGATCCGCCGACCGTGGCGGAACTGCGCGCCGTACTGAAGCGGCTGGGGGCCGAACCGTGGGACATCACCAGGACAGGTGAGGAGATCGCCAAGGATCTGGGCATGTCCGGATGGGGGCGTACCCCGACCGATCGGGATAAGTGGCTCGAGGCGCTGGCAACGCATCCCAAACTGATCCAGCGTCCGATCGTGCTCACTGCGGACGGTGGCGCGGTGGTTGCGCGGGACGAGGAGACGCTGCGTTCGTTGGACTGATCCGAAACCCCTGATACCGGCCTCGATTCGGCCCGACTGTCGATGCGAATCAGCCGGTAGGGTCGGCGATATGAAGGTACAACTGCGTCATAGTCCGGCCTCCGCGGTCGCTCGGTGCTTCCTCGCGGGCGGCGAGCCGATGCGGGTCGAGAGCGGCGCCATGGTCGCGCATTCGGCGGGAGTTTCGTTGCAGGCCAAGGCCGAAGGCGGCATCCTTGCCGGGCTGAAGCGCTCGGTGCTCGCGGGCGAATCGTTTTTCGTCTCGACCTTCACCGCACCGCCGCAGGGCGGCTGGGTGGACGTGGCGCCCGCGCTACCCGGTGACATGCTGAACCTGCAGATCACGCCCGATCGGCCGTTCTTCATCAGCCGCGGCGGCTGGATCGCCAATTCGCACGGCGTGCAGGTGGAGGGCAAGTGGGGTGGTTTCGCGAACCTGTTCGGCGGTGAGGGCGGATTCGGTCTGCGCGCGCACGGCGACGGTGAGGTGGTCGTCGGTGTGTTCGGCGCGATCGATGTGATCGATCTGCAGCCGGGTGAGCCGATCACCATCGATACCGGGCATGTGGTGGCCTATGACCTGGCCATGAACTTCACCATCCGGCGCGCGGTCTCCGGGCGATCCATCCAGTCGCTGAAGTCGGGCGAGGGTTTCGTCTTCGACTTCACCGGACATGGCCGGGTGCTGCTGCAGACCCGTAATCCGGGCGCCTTCGCAGCCTGGGCCGGATCGGTGGCGTCCTCGGGTTAGTCGCTCGACTTCACGGCCGCCTTACCTGCTGGACATCTCGATCATGCAGAATGCAAATTTCATATCGGGTCCAGCAAGGGAATGTACATGGAGCTCCTCGAAGTTGTCGCAAACCTGTTTACCCAGGTCATGGGTGCTATGAGCGGCAGCGCCGCCTGACGGATTTGCGGCTCATCGGCCCATCAGGTCTACGACCTGGTGGGCCGATGCCATCTCAGGCGAGGAGTTGGCCGGTGAGGATGCGGGTGTCGGGTACGAACGCCCACGTCGGATCGGCCAGATGCGCGCGGAGTTCGGCATCGGTCCACCACCAGCCGTCCGCGATCTCCTCGGGCTGGTGACGAATGGGTCCGTCGTAGCGCAGTTCATAGGCGAACAGGTGGCAGCGCATCGGTGCGCCCTGCCAGATGCCGTCCCAGGACGCGCGGGCGCGCAGCGGTAGCGGGGGCGCGTCGGCGGGGCGGACGATGCCCAGTTCCTCAGCGAGTTCGCGCAGCGCGGTCTGCGCCGGGGTCTCGCCCGGATCGACGACACCACCGGCCAGGCAGTCGTGCATGCCAGCGAACACCATCTTCGTCTCGGTACGGCGGTGCACATAAATCCGTTCCCCGTCGCCGGAGCGCACCAGGACGCCCGCGCTGGCGTGCCACATCCCGTCGCGATAGACGGTGGCCCGGTCGGCCGCGCCGATCTCGTGGCCTGCGGCGTCATAGACCGCGATCATCTCCGAGTGAGGGTGCACAGACACCGGTCGAGGGTAACCTCATCACCGCACTCCACCCTGAGAGAGGACCGCTCCCGATGGTGCTTCCGCGAGCACTGGCGAAATTGAACCGCCAGGTCACCAATCCGATCCTGGGCCGATTGGCCGGTCGGGTTCCGCCGATGAGCATGGTCGTCCACAAAGGACGAAAATCCGGGCGCCCCTACAGAACTCCGGTGATGGCGTTCGACGGCGACGGTGTCTACCGCATCGCGCTGACCTACGGCCGCGATGTCGACTGGGTCAAGAACATCACGGCCGCAGGTGGTTTCGAGCTCGAGACCAAGCGTACGGTGGTGCTGCTCATCGATCCGGTGGTGCAGAACGACCCCTCGGCGCGGTGGGCGCCACCGGTTGTCCGGCAGGCGCTGAAGGCGATGTCGGCCACCTACTACTTGCAGGCTCGTCAGGCGTAGCAGCCTCGGCTGAAGCGCCGAAACCCCCTGTCCCAGTGGGCAGGGGGTTTCGGTATCGTTAGTGCCTCAGTCGCGCTCGCGCGGGTCGAGGACGATCTGCGCGCCCGGCGTGGCCGCGACCTGCAGGCGGGTCGCCCACGGCAAGTGATCATGGTTCCGCCCGGTCAGGTAGTCATAGCACCGTGATGTGATCGGCCGCCCGTTCCGGTAACGCGAGACCTGAGGCGTAGCCTCCTCACCCCCACGGGTACTCACGTGCTCGACCAGCTTGCGCACCAGAAAAGGCGAGATCGGTTGCCAGCGAACGATTTCCCCGTTCTCACGCAATCGTATGAGGCAGTCCTGCGGATCCAGGTCAGCAACTTCCAACTTGAGAACACCGGCTCTTCGACACGCTGCCTCGATGTGAATACGGACAATCAGCGAATCCAACTCGGTGTCATTTCCGGTCGTGGCTGCTACCTGGCCGATCTCGATCACCTGTTTTCTGGTGAGTGCGTGACGCGAGCCGTCCAAGCGACGAGGTTTTGCCACTTTCTGCGCCGGGTTGTGCAAAGGGCTGATCAGTCCGTCGGTCTCGGCATGCTTGTAGATGCATCGAAACGCCGCCACCATGTGCGTGGCGGCGCCACGCCCACCTCGAGAATTGGACCGCACAGCCGCGCGGCTGCCGGTGCTGCTGGACGAACTCGCTGATCTCGGTCGAGCTGGGTTCATCGAGGCACCTTGTGCCCCAAGCTATTTCGATCATGCGCCAGTAGGACGCGTAGTTCTTGACCGTAGTCCTCGGTAACGAGGTGCGCAGCTTGGCGATGTATTCGGTGAATGTCGGCATCGGCTCTGCCGTGCCAGCGCCGCTGGCGATCTGCTGAGCGTCTGTTCCCAGTCGCGCTGCGATGAGTCGCAGCGCATTATCGACATCGTCGCTCACAACACACGCCGCCAGAGGTCGGGCAGGGCGCTGACCTGCAGATTCCTTAACACTGGTGGTGCTAATAGCGGCGTAAAGCTGGTTTGGCCGCTGAGAATTTCGGAGCAGACGGTCGAAAGGCTCAGGGGATCGGGTTGGATGGGTTGATAAGTTTGGTGATCTTGTCGATGAGTTCGTCGGGGTCGGCTCGTTGGGCATCGACCTCGACTGTGACGCCGTCGCTGTCGCGGGTGAGGCTGATTTTGATGTTGGAGCGCCGGTTGATCAGCCAGGTCCTTAGCGACACCGCCAACGCCGTCGCGAGGCCGCCGCTACCGAGGGCTACTTGCAGTACCTCGTAGATCTCGCCGAGTTGTCCTTCGTGGATCTGAGGTGCGCGGGGGACAACGCGTCCGCGAAGGGCGTCGTCGTGGCGAAACCAGTCCAGTAGCTGCAGCAGATCATCCGGGCTGCCACTGGTGCGGATCGACAACTGTCCCTGCGGATTCGACATACCTCCATCCTTGCGCACCCGCTGCCGACCGTCCATGCCAGTCACGACACGCTGGTTGCCTTAGCGCGGGTACCTAGCGCGGCTGGCCGGATAGCGGCGCCAACCACGCCTGTAGGTTCCGTGGCTGTATTGCTCTATGGCGCAGTGCAACTCTCCGGAGCAGGCGGAATTGTGCTACCACAAGCGATGACAGTGGCCATGTGCCGCAGCCGCGCAGGCCGAAGTGCCCGAAACACCATCAGCGGGTGCTAGGCCCCAGTAATCCCGACGCTCTGCCCTCCCAAAACGAACTGTATCGGTCGATTGTGTCTGCGGGCTGGGGTCGGTGGTCGGCTCTCGCGATGATTGGCCGGAGGTCGTTGGCTCAGTTGGCGGGAAGCGCTGCTCGGTCACGACCGGAGATTGCGATTCCGACGTGTTCAGCTGGACGGCGGTGCTGGCGGTGGGCAGTGCTGGTGTGGGCGTGGGATTCGTTTGGGGTATAGGTGATTTGAAGATGGCTAGTTGTCCGGCTTTGTTGACCGCGCGGCGCTGTGGTCGTGGATGACCGTGTGTGCAGGATCCGGTCGACATTGGTGAAGAGGTCGTCGAGGGTGAGGTCGTGCTCGGTCTCGGCGGCCGTGAGCAGGGCGGCGGTGAAGGCGGTGTAGGGCTGGCCTGGTGGGGCGTTTGGGGTTCGGTTGGCTGCGGTGGGGGTGATGATGTAGGTGCCGTCGATATCGATCTGTCCGGCGACCGCAGAGGCGGCTGAGGCCATGGCGTCGATGGCGCGTCCGGAGAAGCAGCAGTCCAGGAGCACGATCCGGGTGGCGGCGTGGCTGTTGCCGAGTTCTTCGCGCAGGGTTTCGTAGGGTAGGGCGGTCCAGCGGATCCGGGATGGATCGGTGTCGGGTAGCGCCAGGTGGAGGCGTCCGCGTTGGTCGAGCAGGCCGTGCCCGGCGTAGTAGACGAGAAGGACGTCGGACGCTCGACGCCGCGCTGGTCGCGATTTTGAACTTTTTTGAACGTTCGCCACCGCGAGATGCGGTTGACTTGTCCTTCGTTGAGCCGCGGGCGCTAACCCGCCCGTGAGCTGGGAGTTGAGGGTGGGATTTCTGCCCACTCCCCGCCCACACCAGTTCGACAGAGTTGGCCGATGGGCCGCTACAATTCTCGATCACCAGGTGGAGCAGGCCGGGGGGAGGAGCCGATATGCCGATTGCGGGCGAACGGTCGGTCTACACCGGGGTGGACATGGATGTCGTTGCGCGGGTGCGTGTTCGACGCTACCTATCGGTCTGCGGTGAGGAGCGCTAGATTGCCGCCGCGCTACCCTCATCGGGCGACCTCGCGTGCGGTGCTGATCGGCACTGGTACCTACGACCATTACGATCAGCTGCCGCACATTCCCGCCGTATTCAACAACCTCTCCGACCTGCACGCACTGCTGACCGGGACAGGTGGAGCGTTCGAGCCCGCCCACTGCTCGACCGTTCCCGACCCCGGCAGCAGTTCTCGCGTCGGAGAGATCCTCGGGCAAGCCACTGGCGAGGCCACCGATACTCTGCTGCTGTACTACACCGGTCATGGGGTTCTCGATCGTCAGGGTCGACTGCATCTGAGCCTGACCGGCACCCACCCCGACCGCCCAGGGTTCTCAGCGCTGCCGTATTCCACTGTGCGCGAAGCCATCCTCGACAGCCGCGCTGCGGTGCGCATCGTCATCCTGGACTGCTGCTTCTCCGGACGCGCGTTCGACGCACTCGCCAGCGGACCTACGGCGGTGATCGGGCACACCGAAATCGCTGGCACCTACGTCATCACCTCCTCAGCCCGCAACGAAACGTCATGGGCACCGAAAGGCGATCGCAACACCGCATTCACCGCCGCCTTGCTCGCCACCGCCTCGACCTATCCAGGACTGGACCTCGATGACCTGTATTCTCACGTCGAACGCGAACTGCATCGTCGCGGCCAGCCGCAACCCCAGCGCAGTGCCGTCAACACCGCAGGCCGACTTGCCCTCTTCACCATCGGGACCGGCTCCGGATCAACCACCTCCGCTCCGCCGAAAGCTGCTCAACCATCGAACAACTCGGGTCAATCATCGAACAACTCGGGAGATACCTTTGTTGGAGTACTAATGATGGTGGCGGTCATATTCGGGATTGTGTGGTACGCCAATCGAGATGATTCGGGCGGCGGCGCCAGTCAGCAAAGTGTCACCTCGACCACCAGATTAGTTGTCGCCGATCCTTCCTTTACCCTGCAAGGGGCCAACCCCACCGGCCGTTGCAACCCCGGATGTCCACTGCACGCGACATTCAAGAACGATGGCGGCCCCGGCCCTGGCACCGCCACTCTCTGGGTCACAGGCGACAAGGGGGACGACGGCCGCCGGGCGCTCGCGTCCTGCACCATAGCCATTCCCCACACCTCGGCAGGCGGCACGGTTTCCGTGGACTGTATCGCCGCCTCCTCGGAGCTTGACACGTGGTATCAAAATTATCCAGGACTGCCTACATGGGTAGGCGCGAGTGCGCGATGACCGAGCGCCAGAAGGATGTTGGTGGGTTTGCCGTCGCGTGTAGCAGCGCGCCCGGCAGTACTCCCCGACAGCGCACTGTCGCACAGGATGCGGAGAGTACCCGGAAGGAACTTGGCCCGGGCGCGTGCTCGAAAGCCGCGCAAGGCGAGACCGCCCACGCTCCCTCATCAAGGAGATGTTTCCAACGAGCTATCCATTCCATTGACGAATGGCGTGAACCTCATCTGGCAGCCGTTGCAGGCTTCGGTAGACGCCGCCAGTCACGGTTCGGGGCTCGGTTGGTTTTGCGATTCGTCGATGAATGCCGCTGCGCGCTGCTGGCTATTGGTCGGGGAGATTGTTCGGGTCGCGTTGGCAGGTGAGGTCGGTATCGGGGAGGGTGCCGTCACGGAAGTAGGTGTTGACGGCGTCGGTGGCGCAGTGGCTTATGTTGGAGCCGAGTACGCCGTGAACGCGGGTGTCTGCCAGTGTGATCATTCGTGACGCTGTCAGGTCTTGGTGCAGCCCAAGGCCTTGCTGGTAGGCGGTGCGGGTGTCGCGGGTTGCCTGCAGGATCAGGGCTGGTGTCGGGTTGTGCACGGCGGTGGGTGGCTCGATCGGGTCCGGCCAGAACGCGCAGGCGGTGATGTTGTTGGCGAACGCGCCGAACACGGGTTGGGTCGCTCGGACGCTTTCGATGTTGCGGTGATACCAGGCCAGATCTCGGGGCGCGGCCTTGTCGCCACACATGACCGCGGCCATGCCCGAGGTATCCAGCGGAACGGGACCGCTGATCTTCGCTTTCAGCTGCTCCATGTCGATGGGCAGCCCGGACACTGCGTCGGCGAGGGTCCGCACGAGCTCGGCGAGGTTGGTGTTCTTCTTCGGATTGGACAACAGCGACAGCAGCATCATCGGTACGGTGTGTTCGTCGATGAGATAGCCGTTGCCGATGACCGGATGCCGGGCGGCACGTCGGATCATGTCCTCGACAAAGGCTCGGACCTGCGGTCCGCTGCTACCGAAGTGGTAGTCGGCGTCGTGGCGGGCCGCCCAGTTCGCCCAGTCGTCGAGCCCGGCCTCGTTGACGGCGCCCATGTCCTGGTACGTGCCGATCCAGTAGCGGTCCGGGTCGATGGCGCTGTCCAGCACGATCCGGTCACTGTGCTGCGGAAACATCTGCGTGTACACCGCGCCCAGGTAGGTGCCGTAGGAGTCGCCGTAGTAGTTGAGCTCGCGTTCACCGAATGCGCCACGGATGACGTCCATGTCTCGGGCGGTATTGCGGGTGGTGATGAACCGGGCCTTCTCGGGATCGGGTGCTACGCAGGAAGCCGCGAGCGCGGCGGCCAGGGTGGCGTCGCGTGCGTAGCCGAAGGCGTCGAAGCCGGCCGAGAACAGCATGGTGGGCAGCGGCAGCGCGCAGTTCATTCGGTCCGATCGGCCGATACCACGCGGGTCCATGCCGATCAGGTCGTACCGGGCACGGACATCCGGTGTGAGCCGATCCCGCAGGTCGGCGATCATGCTCAGGCCCGGACCGCCGGGACCGCCGGGGTTGGACAGCATGATCCCGCGTCTGCGGGCTGGGTCGGTGGCCGGGATACGCGAGATCGCTACGGTCAGCGTGCGTGAGTCCGGTCGGGTGTAGTCGAGCGGTACGACAACGCCCGCGCACTGAGCACCGGCACCGTCGAGCACCGCGTCGTTACACGGCTTCCAGTCCAGCTGCTGAGTATAGAACGACTCCAACCCGCCCGGGATGTCATCGACCGGATCGGCGGTTGCCGATCCCACGGGCACGGTGGCGAATGCAGCTGCCGATATGACCCCTAGTACGAGCCACCGAATCCAAGTTGTTATCGGCATCGCATCTCCTGCCGAGACCTCCGTGTACGCATCCCTAATTCCGCTGCACAGCCGTTTCCGGGGTCTCGAACGAGCACCATACTGCCATTTGCTGAAACCTTCTCGGCGAGGCAGGGATTTCCAGGCGCCTCACCTATGCTGGCCCCGGTCACGTCGTGGTTGAGCCTCCGACATCCGGTTTTGCGGAGTGCACCACCCGTGCACGGATCACAGGCCGACGCGATAGCGGCGTAAGCCGAGCAATTGCCCGCCATCTCGAGGCCGGGCACCCACGCCGGTATCAGCTCGGTCCAGCGAGCCTTTTTCTCCTTATTGGGCGGCCTCAACATTTGTTGGAAACTCTCAGCTGCGAATGCGAAATCGTTATGCTACCGTGATCTAAACCTCGAGTGGTGTAACCGGTTGGTGCGGGCCCAGAGTGCCTGCGCGTCGGATAGTTGGACGCGGGAGGCGTAATGGAATCCCGGCATATGTTGTCGACGTATCAGAAGAATGCTTGCCGCACAGCGTGTTCGGCTACCGATGCGCCTGGTCTGGCGGTCGACGGCGCGCCCCGGCAACCAGTGATCTGGTGGCGAATCGGTCGGCAGTGGCTGGCACCCCTCACGCTCGCCGTGATCATGCTGGCGGCGGCATTGTCGATGCCGGTTGCGCGAGCCGCGGTGCTGTCCCCTGGTGATGATCCCTTCTATGCCGCACCCGCCGATCTGGCGTCACATCCGAACGGCGCGGTGCTCGGGGCCCGGACGATCCCACTGCTGGGTCTGCCGATACCTGTGGCGGCGTGGCAATTGCGTTATCGCACAACCGATTCCGAAGAGCATCCGCAGCTGGACGTGACCACGGTGCTGGTGCCACCGGTGCCCTGGAACGGGCCGCGGCCGGTGTTGGCGTACCAGGTACCCGAGAACAGTCTCGATACCCGGTGCGCGCCGTCGTCCACGCTGCGCGGCGGACGCGACAGCGACATGGCCAGCACCATGCAGGATGCGCCGTTCATCGCGGAGGCACTGCTGCGGGGATGGGCCGTCGTGGTCAGCGATTACGAAGGGCCGCAGTCCCGACTCTTCGACGGCGTGACATCCGGGCGTGGAGTCCTGGACGGAATTCGGGCCGCACGGTCCTTCCTACCAGCCGGCATCGATGCCTCGAGTCCGATCGGTGCCTGGGGATACTCGAGCGGAGCCTTCGCCACGCTGTGGGCCACCGAGTTGCGTCGGGAATACGCACCGGACGTGCGATTCGTGGGCACCAGCGCCGGCGGAATCCCCACCGATATCCCGGCCGTGGCACAACGCGCCGACAGCGCCGCAGGGGCGATACTGATCCTGCTCGGGCTGGCCCGCAATGAACCCGACTCCCGGTTAGCCGACTTGCTGAACGACCGGGGCCGCCGCGCGCTGCTCGCCGCGGACACCTCCGGCTGCGGTGCGGATCTGGCTCAGGAATACTCCGACATCCACGTCGACGACTTCGCCGCTGTCCCGAACCTGCTGGCGCAGCCCGCTTTCCGCGACGCCGCCATGCCCAATGAACTCGGTCGCACCACCCCGGACACCCCGCTGTACCTGTACCACAGCGTCGCCGACGAGAAGATCCCCGTCGCCGGCTACACCGCCCTCGTCGATGCCTACTGCGCGCAGGGCGCCACCCTCACCGCGATCCACTCGCTGGTCCCGACCCACATCGGAGCCGCCGCGGGCGAAGCCTTGGGCGGCATGAACTTCCTCGCCGACCGCTTCGCCGGTACCCCACAAACCCCCGGGTGTGTGGTGCAGTAAGCGCCGGGTACTGCTTTGCCGACGTCCGAAAAGCCATCACGGCGATCCGGGACCTCCACGACCTGAGTCACTCACTCGAGGCACTCGGCGACCGCCTGAAAACCATCGCTCAACGCGAACTAGCCCTGCTGCGCGCGGCAGCGACACTATCCGAAATCATCCAACCAACCTCGCGAGAAGACGCCACACAGATGACCGGCACGCAGCCGCGGCCAGGACAAACGCTCACGGTCAGAAATGGCTTCCGGTGTGTGCGGGCTGGCTAGTCCGGAATCGAACAACCCGACCCTTGCGCCAGCCCGCTGACACTACCTCCGGAACTTTCCCCATGACCACGCTATCGTTGGACCTCGCTGAACGTGTCGGTGCCGCGTGTGTTCGGATTGCGTTGGAGCACAGCGTTCTCCGCTTCTTGCCATATCAGATCGCCGGATTCTGCGAGTGGGTGTGGTTCTCCTGTGAGCAGGACCAGTGCGCGGGCGACTTCTTCGATGCTGCCGGTGGTGTAGATGTCGTTGGCGCTGCTGAAGCGATCGGAGTGTCCGCCATAGGCTTCCCCGAAGCCCGAAACCCCCTGTCCCAGTGGGCAGGAGGTTTCGGTATCGATAGTGCCTCAGGCGCGCTCGCGCGGATCCAGCACAATCTGCGCGCCCGGCGTGGCCGCGACCTGTAGGGTGCGCAGCCGCAGCAGCGCCGGGTGTTCCTCCAGTAGACGTGCGGTATTGGCGAGCGAGCGCAGCGCGGCCGCCTCCGCACGGGCCCGTTCGAGGTCGGCGCGGCCGCGCTCCTTGGCGAGCACGGTTTCCAGTGCCGCCCTGCGCAATTCACCGGGCAACATCAGGTCACGGGCAGTGACTCCGTCGATGCGCACACCGAGTCCGGTCACCGCCGTGGCGACTTCGACGAGATCGCCGACGAGCAGCCCGCGGTCGGCAACGAGTTCGTCGAGGGTGTGGCCCGCGACGGCCCGGCGTGCGGCATCCTGCACCGCGGCATAGAGCACCTGCTCGGGGTACTGTGCGCCGGTGGTGAATTGCTCCGGATCGGTGACCTGCCAGTTCACCGCGTAGCTGACCCGCAGCGCGAGTCCATCGCGGGTGAGTAGTTCCTGGCCGCTGACGGTCAGCAGCCGGGGGCGCATGTCCACGACGATCAGCGTGCAGCGCTTGTCGTCGTAGCGGTGGCGTCCCGGCTCGAGCACTCGCTCGAGTGTGCCGTCGCGGTACAGCAGCGTCCGCTGCCATGCCATGACCGTCGTGTACATATTTCTCACTCCTCCCGTGGTGTGTGTCGTTGTCCGCCTTGTTATTTCGAATGCCACCCGATCCCGGTCACGGGGCCGCGGCGGGGGCGTCCCGCGGCCGTGGCCGCCGAGCCCGCAGAGCCGCTTGCCGTATCCGACCGGAACCGGGTGGCATCGCCGAGGAATCGAACCCCATCCAGGCTTTGTGCCCTTCGCCAGGTGCGAGACCGAGCCCGACACGGGGAACGCGAGCCGGAGATTCCGGTGCGCCCCTTGACTCGATCTTCGACAACGATAGGCATCGCGACCGCGGCGCGCGAGTGATTTATCACCGCCGCTGCCGCTGGGGTTTCACACCGGGTTTCGGGGCCACGGCAATGCGGCGCGCGGCGATCTGTGTTGCCTCGGTGGCTGTTTCGGCATCGAGGCGCCGGTAGACGACATGCTGTTGTGCCAGCGTCCATGCATTGTTGGTGACGAAGTACAGCAGGATCGCCACCGGCAGCATCGAGCCGCCGACAATGGCAGCTGCGGGGAATACCCACAGGCTGAGGGTGCGCATGAACGGAACCGCCGTGGTCCCGGTCTGGCGTCCCATTGCCGCGCGTGCGGTGAAATGCGTTGCGACCGCGGCGATGAGCATCAGCGGTAGCGCCACGATCGCCACGGTCGAGAGCAATTCGCCCGCACCGGCGAGCGTTGCCGATAGCGGCGCGCCGAACAGATCGGCGTGCAGAAACGACTGCACATCGGTCGGGCCGAAGAGATAGTTCGCGGTGGCGGCGTTCTGTTCGGCCGTCATGGTCGCGGTGCGGCCGACCGGTAGGTAGTCGAAAGTGCCGGTGCGGTCGAATGAGCGCAGTACATGGAACAGTCCGATGAAGACGAATATCTGAGCGACCACCGGAATCAGACTGGTGAGGGGATTGACGCCGTTGTCGGTGAAAAGCTGTTGGATTTCGGTGTTCTTGCGACGTGGATCGTCTTTGTATTTCTGCTGAATGGCTTTGACGCGCGGCTGCAGTCGCTGCATGATCGCCTGGCTGCGTGCCTGTTTCAGGAACGGCAGGAATAGCGCGGCGCGCAGCGTGATGACGAGGAATATCACCGCGAGCACCCAGGCGATGCCACTGGCGGGGCCGAGGACGGCGGCAAAGGCGGTATGCCACACCCAGAGAATGGCGGACACCGGATAGTAGATGAAGTCGAGCATGGGAGCACCTGACTGTGCGAATGTGTGCACGTCGATGGGAATGGTCGGCCGAATCGCCAGAAGACCAGGCGATACGCAGCGACCGGCGAGCAGTCGCTACGCGGCGGCCGATCCGGGTGCTCGGGGGCGCGGCCGTCCCGCGGTGTCGGGATTGCTCTGGCGCAGGAAGGAACCCCGGCGGCGGCGCTGCGCCGACGGCGGCGGACCCGAATGGGCCAGCGCCAACCCCAGACGCCGCGGGCTCTGCAAGGCGGCCAGTGTCAGGGCCAGCGATGCGGCAATGACACCGAAGACGGCCAGTGCCGCCGGTTCATTCGCCGGAGCCGCGGAAAGGGCGAATGCGGGGACGACGAGTGCGACCACCGCAAACGCCATCAGGTGTACCCGCGAGAACATGCCAAGAGCCTACCGGCCGCCGACCCATCCCGGCGATATAGTGACCGGGCGCTCACCGAATTGATGATGTCCTCATCTATCGAAGGAGCAGTGCCGTGAATTCGTACGACTCTTTCTCCGATGACCCGGCGAGTTCCGAATATGCCGATTACGACCCGCGCCACTACGGTTTCGCGGGATCACCGGAGATCATGCCGCCATCGGTCCGCCTGGCCCGAGCCCTGTCCTGGTTCCTTGCCGGACTCGGTGGGGCACTCATCGGCGTCTCGATCATCACCGGGAATCCGGATCTCGGGGGTGCGATCGCCTTCGGATATCTGTCCGCCTGGCTGCTCGGCGGTGTCGCCTGCGCCTTCGGCATGGAAGGCCGGACCGTGCAGGTGGTCGGTGTTGCGCTCGCGGCCGTTTCCGGATTCCTGTGCCTCGGTCTGATGGCCGTCGGCCCGCTGCCGGGTTTGACGGGTCTGTGCTTGTCCTTCGCCATAATCGTGCTGCTGTGCAAGCGCGAATCCACGGCCTGGTTCCTGCGGCATCGATCGGCCACGTAGTGACTACATTTCGCAGCCGCCGTCCGCTGTGAACGGGTACACGAGTTGGTCGACGTAGGCGGTCGGGTAATCGGGTTTCGTGGCCATGCCGAGGTCGTCGGTGTCGAAGCGCCGCGCCGGGTCATAGGAGTAGGTGCGCAAGAGGTGATCCCAGATCAGTGTGAACAGGCCGAAATTGACATCGCCGATACCGGCGAACTTCAGGTGATGGAAGCGATGGCCCTCGTTCAGCGCCAGCAGGTATTTGGCCGGGCCGACGCGGTAGTCGGCATTGGAGTGCTGCAGCAGCAGCTGGATCGCCACCGAAAGGGCAAGGGCGGCAGCCACATTGGACGGCAGCCCGATCAGGATGAGTGGTGCGACACCGGCGGTCATCTCCACGGTCTGGTGCAGTGGATGTTTCATCAGACCATTGAGGCCGTAGAAGCGCTCAACGCTGTGGTGCACGGCGTGGAAGCGCCACAGGAACCCGATCTTGTGACTGGCCAGATGTACCAGGGTGATGCCGAGGTCCGCGACCAGAATGGCGATCAGGACCTGGCACAGGAACGGCCACGATGTCGGCCAGATACCGGGAGCGGGCACGACAGCCGCGAGCAACGGGATCGCGGCGACGCTGAGCAGGATGAGCATTTCATTGACGAAGGCGTGGATGCGATCGCGCAGGGTGTCGTTCAGGTCGTCATTCCACTCGGCCCGGTACGGGATCACCCGCTCCACCAGAAATGATGCGACGATCGCGACAGCGAGCACGAGCAACAGCCAAAACTTCGGCGCACCGATCGAACTCAGTGCGATGCCGATGCCATTGAGTCCGATCAGCAGGAAGGGCACGTACCCGTAGCGCGCGAGACGCTGTACGGGCGTGCGGGTAACGGTGGTCATGGGCCAAGCCTGGTCGGCGACGCCCGCGATGACTTGAACGATTCGGTCGAACTAGGGTGCGTCGCCGAGATCCCACTGGACGCGGTGGCTCAGGGCCGACGGGGGCAGACCGAAGGTGCGGCGGCAGGTGCGGGTCAGATGGGAGCTGTCGGCGAATCCGGCGGCGTGGGCGGCGGCGGTGAGGTCGTCGCCGGAGCGGACGCGGGAGATCGCCACATGTAGTCGGAGCCAGAGTATGTACGGGCGCAATGGAATTCCGACCTGCTCGGTGAACAGGTGGGTGAGCCGGGTCGCGGAGATGCCGACCCGACGGGCGACCTCCGCGCCGCGGATCGGTCCGTCGCCGACCAGCGACGGCAGCAGCTCGAGCACCTCGGTGACCGCCGCGTGGCGGCCCTGCTCGATATTCTGCGAATCATCGCGCTCGAGATCGTCGACGACCTCGGCGACCAGTTCCGCCAGGGTCTCGCGCTCCGGATCGATCGGCAGCGAATGTGCGCTGTCGGCCCAACCGTAGTTGTGGGCCCTGCGGTCGGCTGCCGCACCCGCGACGGATTCGGGGTCGAGATAGATCGCGGTGCCGCGTTCGGCGCCGGAGGCAATGCGATGCGGTGCGTCGGCGGGCACGATGACATGGGTGCCGTGATGCCGATTGCCGCTGGCGTCCACCACGACCACCGGCGTGCACGAGGCGACCACCTGTACGGCGTGGTGGGCGTGCAGTGCAGTGGGGCCGATGCTGCCGCCGAAGGCCAGCACGCCAGCGCGCAGCAGTGCGGTACCCTCCCAACGCAATTCACCGGAAGTCCCGGAGGCATAGTGCACGGATCGGGCAGAGGTGGTTGCCTCGTTGGTAACCAGAGCCTTCATCATCGGATGCTCCCGGGTGACTGCGAATCCCGAATCGGATCCCTCACGGAGACTATCCCGGCCACACGGCCGCTGTCAGGGTAACGGTGACGTGATCGAAGAACTCGGTGACCAAGACAGCGGTACGGGCAGCCGGTCCGGGTGCGTCCGGTCCGGCTCCCAAGGCGCTGGCCGGGGCCAAGGGGAGGTTCACACTCCACGGTGGGTTCACATCGCGATGGATCTGCTGCGGTGAGCCGAGCAGGCGCGGCAAGGGGTCAGGGGGCGAAGTCGGCCGACTCTAGACGCCGGGCCAGCCGAGCCGCCGACAGGGTCATGGCATCGGCGGGGCGGTGCGGGTCCAGGCCGGTGAGTTCGTGTACCCGGGACAGCCGGTAGGTCACGGTGTTGCGGTGCACGCTGAGTTGTCGCGCCGTCGCCAACTGGTTGAATCCGCTGTCGACGAACACCTCCAGGGTCTCTGCGAGCATCGGCTGGGTGTCCAGGGGTGCGAGCACCGAGGCCAGCCCCGGGCGCGCCGCATCGCTGACCGCGACCGTGTACTCGAACTGCAAATTCGTTCGGCGGCACAGGATTTCGCGACGTTCGAGGCAGCGGCCCAATTCGGCGAGCACCCGCGCCTCGGCGAAGATCGCCGGAATCTCCGCCCTGCTCGCCGCCGCGCCGACACCGACCCAGTACGGCGGCGACTGATCGGGCTGATGAGCGGGTAGTCGCGCAGTGAGGCCGGTGAGCGCCGCCGTGCCGTCGTCGCCCGATTGCAGTGGGATCAGTGCGGTCCATCCGCCCGCGTCCAGCCGCAGGAAGACCCCGGGAATCGCCTCCACCCGGTGCCGCAGCGCCGAGGCGTGCCCGCCACGGGTGCCGCACAGACGGAAGACCGCGACGAGAAAGGCATCGGCGACCGCAATGACGGGATCATTGGCCCACTCCACCGGGTCGCGCCCGGTGAGCAGGGCGTCGGCAATGCCGCGGCGACGTTCCAGCAGTTCCCAGCGCGGATTGTGCGAGCGCTGGGTGGCCGCGGTGGCGATGCGCGTGGTCACCAGCGTGATGTACTTCAGCAGCGCCAGTGCGGCATCGAGCATCAGGTCCAGCTCGGCGGCGGTAGCCGATTCGCGCAGCCGCTCCCAGATGAAGGCCGCGCCGAGCCGATAGCGTTCCAGCACTTCCGCCAGGGGTGTGCCATCGCGGAGCCGGTCCATGGCCAACTCGACGAGTTCCCTGGTGTCCTCCTCCGCGGGTTCGGTGCCCCGGCGCAGATACTCGAAGAACAGCTCGACATTGAGCTTGGTGCCGCGCGCGAAATCGGTCTCCACCAGTGACTGCGGTAGCCGCGGATACGGCGGCACGGTCGTGTAGAACCCGTCGACCAGCGCTGCGGCTCTACGGTGCAGATCATCGAAGGCTCGAGTCCGCGTTGGCATCATGTGAACTTCTCCGTCCCGGACTTACGAGTACAAGCTCTCGATCGTATCCGTGTAGCGGGTGGCGATCGGGGTGCGTTTGAGTTTGCCGGTCGCCGTCAGGACATCGCCGCCCGGCTCCCACACCTCGGGTAGCACGACGTAGTTCTTGATCTGCTCCACCCGGGAGAGTTTGCCATTGGCGGCGGCCACACCTTGCTCGATTGCCGCCAAGACCTTTGGATTGCTCGCCAATTCGGCGACTGTGGTCGCGGTGAGCCGGTGGCGCTGCGCGAAGGCCCGGGACAGGTCGGGATCGAGGCAGATCAGGGCCGTGTTGTAGGGGCGCTGTTCGCCGATCACCACGACGGTGCCCGCGAGCGGGCAGTTCTCGGTGACGGTGTTCTCGATATTGGCCGGGGACATATTCTTTCCGGCCGCGTTGATGATGAGTTCCTTCTTGCGGTCGACGATCGAGAGGTAGCCATCGGCATCGATCGAGCCGATATCGCCGGTATGTAGCCAGCCGTCGGCATCGATGGTCTGCGCGGTCTGCTCCGGATCGTTGCGGTAGCCGCGCATGACCATCTTGCCGCGGATCAGCACCTCGCCGTCGTCGCCGAGCTTCACCTCGGCGCCGGGCAGCGGGGTGCCGACCGTGCCGATCTTGACGCGGTTCGGACCGTTGAGTGTCGCGCCCGCGGTGCATTCGGTCATGCCGTACCCCTCACATAGCGGCAGCCCCAGCCCGAGGAAGAACTCGTGGACATCGGGCGGAATGGCCACCGAACCGGTGACCGCCGCGCGGACCTGATCCAGGCCCAGCCGGGTGCGAATCGATGCCAGCACAAGGCGATCGGCCAAGGCATACCGGAGTTTCCGCGTTGGGCCGAGTGGGCGGCCGTCCGAGGCGGCCCTGGCACGAGCGCGCCCGGTGCGCAGTGCCCATTGCACAAGGGCGCGCTCGACCGGATTCGGTTCGGCGGCGAAACGCCCCTCGAGCGCGCCCTTGACCTTCACCCAGATCCGGGGGACGCCGAGGAAGACGGTCGGATGTACCTCGGCCAGCGCCTGGGCGACCTGCTTCAGATCGGCGACGGTGGTGATCTCACCGCCTTCCAGCATGGTGAGATAGTGCGCGAACCAGCGGTTGGCGGCGTGCGCGTCCGGCAGATATGAGATGACCCTGTCGTGGCCACTGCCACCGCCGAATATCTCGATGACACGGGCGTTTTCGATGAAGTTGGTGTGGGTGAGTTCGACGCCCTTGGGTGGGCCGGTGGTGCCGGAGGTGTAGACAATGGTCAGTAGATCTTCGGGTTTCACACTGCGCCAAGTGGTTTCGAAGTCGAAGTCTTCAGCTGCGGCCGCCTCGACGGTGGCCAGCGCGATCGTGCCCGCCGGTGCCTCGTCGACGCAGATCACCTGTTCGACGTGATGCCCTTGGGCCGCCGCTTTTTTCGCGCCTTCGAGGATCTGTGGTGTGAATTGGCGCTCACAGATGACGACCCGATTGCCCGCATTGCCGAACTGATACGCGAGCAGGTCGACGGGATTGGTGTTGTACAGCGAGAACGGGGTGCCGCCCGCATGCAGGACGGCGGTATCGCAGAGGTGGAACTCGGGACGGTTGGTCATCATCAGCGCCACCGTGTCCCCGGGCCGCACACCGAGCGCGGCCAGCCCAGAGGCGATGGCGCGCACCCGCTCGGCGTACTCCCGCCAGGTGATCGTCACCGCGTCGTCCATGGTCCGCAGCGCGACCATATCCGGATACTTCGCGGCATTCGCCTGGAAAGCCGCACACAGCGTGTCCGGACGGGCGCGGCCCGCCGGATCTATCGGTGAAATCACGACCCAACCTTTTGCTCGATGGTGTCGAGGCCACACCGTCACGCAGCTGACCTCAGCGTCATCTATGAGCACAACGCATGGACGAGCCGAGCCGCTAGCGGCAAACGCGCAGACTGTCGCACTCCACTTTGTGCACGTGACCAAATCCGTCTGATCGGTGGCGCCAACATCAGGTGGCATTTGATGGGCTGTCGGGCGGTGCCGCCAAGGGCTGATCTCGATCGCTTGTCAGGCGCAGCCCTATGGGGTGTCAGGGGAAGGGCGGCATTGGGGGACAGGCAATTTCGCGCACGCTACCCAGACCGTTGACGTTCTCGGCGAGATCGTCGGTCGATACGGCGGTGACCTGGGCCGTGCCGGGGTGTGGACACGCCGGATCGGTCCGTTTCTCGCCGGGATTCGGGTCCGCCGCTGATGCCGAAGTCGTATCGTGAGACTCGGCGAGCAGGACCTGCCGAGACCCATGAACGGGTCCGGTTGTGATGGGACGGTCGCCTCGCCATCCGCGGATAGAAAAAAACCTGTGCCGCGAGAGCGAGGAGCGAGCCGTGCCGCAAGAGCGAGCAGCCCTGACTGCAACCACCGAGGGAGTGCTGGAATACATCTGCGCCGAAGAAGTCGAATACGTCGATATTCGATTCTGCGACGTTCCCGGTGTACAGCAACATTTTTCGATTCCGGCCGTAGCGTTCGGCGCGGATCTGGTCGATAACGGGATCGCCTTCGACGGTTCGTCGGTGCGCGGCTTCCAGTCGATCCACGAATCGGATATGTTGCTGCTGCCGGACCTGCGCACCGCGCAATTGGATCCGTTCCGTGCCGCGAAGACATTGAATCTGAACTGCTTCGTCCACGATCCGCATACCCTCGAGGCCTATAGCCGTGATCCACGCAATATCGCGCGCAAGGCCGAGGAGTATCTGAAGAGTACCGGCATCGCCGATACCGCCTATTTCGGCCCGGAAGCGGAGTTCTACATCTTCGACGCCGTGCGCTACGAGACAAAGATGAACAGCGCCTTCTATGAGGTGGATTCTGCCTCCGCCGACTGGAACACCGGCGCCAAATACAACCCGGACGGCTCGATCAACCGCGGCTACAAGGTGCGCGCCAAGGGTGGCTATTTCCCGGTGGCCCCCTACGACGCCGACGTCGATGTGCGCGACCGGATGTGTACCACCCTGCAGAACGCGGGCTTCGAATTGGAGAAGGGCCACCACGAGGTCGGTACCGCGGGCCAAGCCGAGATCAACTACAAATTCAATACCCTGCTGGCCGCCGCCGATGATCTGCAGCTCTACAAGTACATCATCAAGAACACCGCGTGGGCCGAGGGCAAGACCGTCACGTTCATGCCCAAACCGCTGTTCGGCGACAACGGTTCCGGCATGCACGTGCACCAGTCCCTGTGGCTGGACGGAACACCGCTGTTCTACGACGAATCGGGTTATGCGGGTCTGTCCGATCTGGCCCGGCATTATATCGGCGGTCTGCTACGCCACGCATCGTCATTGCTCGCCTTCACCAACCCGACCGTGAACTCCTATAAGCGTCTGGTTCCCGGCTTCGAGGCACCGGTGAATCTCGTCTACAGCCAGCGCAATCGTTCGGCGGCCGTCCGCATTCCCGTCACCGGCGCCAACCCGAAGGCCAAGCGCCTCGAATTCCGCTGCCCCGATTCTTCCGGGAATCCCTACCTGTCCTTCGCGGCCATGATGATGGCCGGTCTGGACGGTATTCGTCGCAAGATCGAACCCGCCGCGCCGATCGATAAGGATCTTTACGAACTCACCCCCGAGGAATCCGCCGAGGTCACCCAAACCCCACCCAGCCTCGACAGCGTCATCGACCGCCTGGAAGCCGATAACGACTACCTCACCGAGGGTGATGTCTTCACCGACGACCTCATCGAAACCTGGATCCGGCTCAAGCGCGACAACGAGATCGCCGAAATCAATGTCCGTCCGCATCCCTACGAATTCGAACTCTATTTCGACGTATAGGCCCGTACCGGATCACTCGATATGCAGTTCGCCATTGATGGTGGTGAAGGCGGTGGGGGTGAGGCCGAACATCGCGCGAAAGGTGTCGCTGAAATGTGAAGGGGAGGCGAAGCCCGCATCGACGGCGGCTCGGGTGAGGTCGTGGCCCGCGGCATAGGCCTTGGCGACTCGCAGCATGCGCGCCCATTGCACGTAGCGGCGGAAGCTGGTGCCGGTCTGTTCGGCAAAGGTGCGCAGGAAGTAGGAGGTGGATAGTCCTGCGGCACTTGCCTTTTCGGCGGCGCGCTGCTGCTGGGTCGGATCGGCGCGGATGGCCTCGGCGACGGCGGCGATGCGGGGATCGCGGATGGTGGGGACCGGGATGCTGGCCAGGTCGAGCAGACGGTCGATATCCGGTGCCGGATCGGCGCACAGTTCGATCAGCTCGGCCTCGTACCGGTGGTCGGCGCTGTATCCGTTGACCGTGCGCCGCATGCCGCCGAGGCAGCGGGCCATGCTGGTCGAGGTCGGGTCGAAGAAGCAGAAGAGCTTGGGGACGTCGGTATCCAGGACGTGGTGGGTGACCCGGGCGCGGAACAGGAAGCTGCGGGCGGTGATATCCGCAGCGTCGCCGACGCGGACGCGGAACGGTCCGTCGAGTCCCACCCCGAGACTGGCGATCGCGGTGGAGTGTGCGCCAAGGGCCATCCCGGGCCCGATGTAGATCGCGTGCCCGAGCCGTAGCCACAGCCGCGCCGGGGTGACCGCTGTGTCGAGAGCGCACGTTTGTGGAAGTGCCGACCGCGTCATGTCCGCGACGATACCCAAAGACGCAGGACAGACGGGAGATCAAGGATGAAGCTGCACAGGGAAGCGGAGTCGACCTTCGAACTGCGCGAGGTGACGGTCGACGGTGCGCGGCTGCGTTATGTCGATATCGGTCAGGGTGATCCGCTGGTGCTGCTGCACGGCTGGCCGGAGAGCCACGCCGCGTGGCGGCACCAGATCGAGCCGCTCGCCTTATCGCGCCGGGTCCTCGCGCCGGACTGGCTCGGATGGGGTGCCTCCGACCGGGATGAGGCGTTGAGTTGTGACTACGACAGCGAGGTCGAGCGGATCGGCCGCATGCTCGATGCCCTCGGCTTGGACCGCGTCGACCTGGCCTGTCACGACTACGGCGGCTTTCTCGGATTGGGCTTTGTGCAGCGTTATCCGGAACGGGTGCGCCGCTTCGCGATTCTGAATTCGCGGGCCCACCGCGTCTTCACCTGGCCGTACTACGTGCTGTTCGGGCTACTGACGGTGCTGCCACGCAGTGCACTGCTGCGTCCGCTGCTCACCGCGCGACCGATCCGCCGGGTGCACCGCATCGGTCTCGCACCCTACCGGCGCAACGGGTCCTTCGACACCGCCCAACTCGACCGATACCTCGCCTTCCTGGAGACTACGGCGGGCCGCCGGTGGTACGCCCACTTCTGGTCCGGCTACCGCGTCCGGATCCGGCCGGAATTGGCCGCCGGACTCGAGGCCATCGACTGCCCGACGACCGTGATCTGGGGCGACCGCGATCCGGCCATCCCCATGCGTACCGCCGAGGAACTCGCCGACCGCATCCCGTACGCCACGCTCGTCCGCATCGACGGCAGCCACTTCATCATGGAAGAACGCCCCGATGAGGTCATCGCGGCACTGCGGGCCTGGCTCCTCCGCCCGGCCGCCTAGCACAGACAATTGGCGGCGCGTGCTACCTGATCTTGATTCATCCGACGGTTTCGAGTGGATACGGCGGGGTGCCGATACCGACGATGCGCAGGTTGCCCCACGGGTCGCGTTCTTGCAGGCGGCCCGCGGTGGGTAACCCGCCGGGCAGGGTGAGCAGTACTTCGGCGCGGCCCGGGTCGGGTAGCTCGCCGCCGTCGCCCGGGGCGACGCGTCCGTACCAGTGGTAGCGGCCGTCGATCGGATCGAAATGCCCGCTGAGTGTGGCTTCTACCGCAACCTCCGCGCCAGGGGCATCCAGTAATGCCGGGCCCGAATACTCGTGTGCCGGTTCACGATCCGCTGCCACGGTGAGGTCGTAGTGTCTCGGATCCGGTCTGCGCAGGGCGCGCCGGACGGCCGAATATCGCACGATCCCGGTGTGTTTCGACGGCAGACGGCGATCGAACTCGCGCTGCGCCGCGGCGCGGACCTCGATCCGCGTATTCGAGGTCCTGCGCATCAGGTCGAGGCATCGGCGGATGTAGCGAGCCCGCGCCTCGATCATGACGACGGACTGTTTTCCACCACCGGAATTCGGACCCATGATCAGGAACAGGTTCGGGAAGCCGTGTACGGCGACACCGAGGAATCCTGCCATCCCGTCGCGCCAGGCGTACTGGAGTGTGCACCCGCTCGCGCCGACGATGTGCCGGTCGGCCAACTGGCCCAACGGTCCTGGAGCCATCACCACGGCGCGCGGTCGGAAGCGCCGCCCGTCCGCCGTGCGCACCTGCCACCGGTCGGTGTCGTCATCGAAGTCGAGCGCGACCACCTCCGAGCCCAGCCGGATATGCCTGCGGATATCGAACTTGTCCACGGTTCGGCGCAGGTAGCCCGGTATCTCCGGCTCGTCGGCCTGCTCCAACACGACGAAGTCGAAACCGGCCTTTCGCAATTCGATGGCCATGCCGATACCGCCGAAACCGGCACCGACAATGACGATTTCGGATTCGGTCACGAGTACAGACCTCGCCAGCGCCAGATCCGCTTACCGATCGGACCGATCAAGCCCTGCTTGTCGAGGAACGCACCGAGATCGGCGGCGCCGGTGCCGAGCGTCTGTTCGGCGTACGGATTGTTGGTCGCGATGCGCCGGGCCGCGCGTCCGTCCAGTCCGGCCCGCTCGTACATGTGCCGGTTGGTCATCAGATAGACGAACAGCGGTGCGGCCACCGCGACACATAAACGGGTGTAGGCCAATTCGGCCCGCGACATGGTCGGTACCCGTCGGGCGAGTGCGTCGCGCGCGAAGCCGATATGACGCGCCTCCTCGGTGACGTGGATGCGCATGGCCCGAGATACCAGGGGCTGCAACTGCGGATCGTCGAGGGTGCGCCGCTGTAGCGCGTCGAAGATCTCCTCGCCGACCAGCGCGCCCACCCAGGTCATCGATCCGCGCAGGAACAGCGGCAGTGCCCCGATGGCCAGCCGACCCGGCAGTCGCGGCCAATACGGGCGCGCCTCGATCCGGTCGATCAGCTTGCCGAACATCATCATGTGCCTGCATTCGTCGCCCATTTCGGTGAGCGTGTAATGCGAATGCCGGGTGGTCGGATCGTCGCGCAGCAGTTCCCGCAGCAGCAGGCGGTTGAGCAGGTTCTCGAACCAAATGCCCACGGACAGTACGTTGGCCAGTTCCTGACGCGAGAGTTCCCGGCGCTCGGTCCGGCTCATCGATTCCCACAGCTCGGTGCCGTACAGCGAGATGATCTCGGGTGGCAGGAACAGTTTGTCCGGATCCAGCGGCGCGTCCCAGTCCATATCGACGGCAGGTTCATAGGACTTCTTCACCGAACCGGCCAGCAACCGCTGCGCGAAGGATTCCTGCGGGATGACTGCGGCCTCGTTGCCCATGTCAGCTCCACCTCTCGAATACCTGATACAAGCTGTTACATTCAGATTAGTGAGACGGTCTGTCACAGTCAATGGCCCGACGGGTATCGTGATCTTGTGACCACGACCGGCGGACAGCGCGATCCCGCGGGGGCGGACGGCCGCGCCACCCGCTGGAACGGCCACAAGGCGCGACGCCGTGCCGATGTCATCGATGCGGCGATCACGGTCATCGAGGAGCAGGGCGTCGAGGTCTCGGTGCAGGCGATCGCGGATCGGCTGCGACTGCCGCGGCCGGTGGTGTACCGGCATTTCGACGGGCGCGCCGACCTCGATGAGCAGATCCGTCAGCAGATCCTGAATTCGCTACTGACCGCGCTGATGCCGACCCTGCAACCCGACGGCACACTGCGCGATGCGGTACGCGGTGCGATCGGTACCTACGTCGGCTGGGTGGAGCGTCATCCGAACCTGCACCGATTCCTGGGTGACGCCGCACCGCAAGGGGATTCGTCGCAGGCGCTGACCGGCGCGCGCGATCGCATCGGCGCCAGACTCGCCGATATGTTCGCGATTTCGTTGGCGCGCTTCGGCATCGATCCGAACCGCGCCCGTCCGATGGCCTTCGGCATCATCGGCTTCGTCGACGGCTTCGTGAACAACTGGCGTGCCGACGCCGCGACCACGCTGACCTCCGATCAGGTCGAGGGCATTCTGACCGAATCGGTACTCGCGCTTTTCGAAGGCAATGCGCGCAGTCTCGGGGTTCCGCTCGCGCGGGACACCATCGTGAGCGATCTGCTGAACCGGGCCGAGCCCGTGCGGTCGCAATAGCGGCCGATTGTCAGCACCGCCGTGCCCGGGTTTCTACAAAATGCACGACAACGCCCACCGGGGTAGGGTCGCGTGCTCTGCCCGCGATCGACCGATCGCGGACCGCGACTGCGCCGTCGCGCTGACGAGGAGGACAGCCATGCCTCAGACGGGTAACCGCCGTGCCGGGGACCATGCGGTGGTTCTCGGTGGCGGGATGGCTGGTTTGTTCGCGGCGCGGATCCTCGCCGATCATTATGCGGCGGTAACCATCATCGAACGAGATCGGTTGGCCGCCAACGGAACCAAACGTCGGGGAACACCTCAAGCGCGACATTCTCATGGCCTGCTGATGCGCGCCGCGGACATCGCTGAGGCACGCTTTCCCGGCCTGACCAACGAGTTGATCGCCGATGGCGCGAAAACCGTCAGCGCATTCGACGACTTCCGGGCGATCTTCTTCGGAAACGTCCTCCATCGCGCTGCCCTGGGCAGAAGTTCGGTCGTCGCCAGTCGAACCTTTCTGGAGTCGCACGTGCGCGCCCGCGTATCCGCACTGCCGAATGTGACGGTATGCGATGACGCTGTCGTCGCGGGCCTGGTCGCATCCGATACCGGCGTCGGCGGCATTCGGGTGCTGCGCCGGGACAGCGACGGAGCACCGGAGCCGATCCGTGCCGATCTGGTGGTCGACGCAATGGGCCGGGGCACACGAGTCGGTGCCTGGCTCGAATCGCTCGGGTACCCGCGGCCACCCGAAGACCAGGTTCCCGTCGATATCGGCTATGCCACTTGCCATTTCCGTCTGCCGCTGGATGCCGTCGGCGGCGACCGGATCGTCCTGGTCGGACCGATGCCGAGCCGACCGCGCGGGTTCGGGTTCGCGGCACAGGAAGGGGACACGTGGGTGCTGTCGACATTCGGCGTCGGCAAGGACGACCATCCGCCGTCGAGCCCCGGCGAGCTATTGGAATTCGCCGCGGCGTTCGCACCCGACGATGTCGCCACCGTGCTGCGCTGCGCGACTCCCGTCGACGAGGTAGCGACCTATCGGTTCAAGACGGCGGTATGGCGTCGATATGAACTGTTGGATCGTATTCCCCACGGAATACTGTCGATCGGCGATGCGGTGTGCTGTTTCAATCCCATCTACGGCAGCGGAATGACCGTGGCGGCCATCGCCGCGGACCTACTCGACGAGGTACTCCACAAGGGAACCAAGGATCTGCCACGCCGTTACTATCGACGCGTCGGCCGCATGCTGCGCACGCCGTGGTGGCTGACAAAGGTCAGCGACCTCACGATGCCACCGGTCGCGATCGGTACCCCGGGCGTGAAATCCCTCGCCCATTCGGGCTTGAACATGATGTTTCGGGCTGCCGCGGCCGACCCGGTGGCCGCGGCAGCGTTCCTGGATGTGCTGAACATGACCAAATCCCCGGTGCGCATGTTGGAGCCACGTGTTGCTGCCGCGACGGTCGGCCTGGGGCGCATTCGCGGGCGACGTTCGTAGCCGAATCCAGTGCGCCATCTCGTCATCGCATCAGCCACCCCGCGCAGCGACGGGTGAGAAACGGCATGACGACCCACACCATGGCCGCGACGGCGATCGGCACGATGATCGCCAACCGTAGCGGCGGTGCCAGCGGTTCGAGCAGTGGGCCGGTAGCCGTCACCAGAATGGTGAGCAGTGGGTAGATCCCGACTACCGTCAGCAGCCACAATTTCCATTTGACCGGACCCGCGGAATGCGTAGCAGGACCGGGGTTTTCGTCGGTCTGGTGCTGAGTCATCGGGTGGCCGCCAGGATGTCGTCGACCAACCGAACGGCCTCGGGCAATTCGATGTGATCGTCGGGATCGTTGCCCAGGTGGCTACCGGTGGCGGTGAGCACCGCGGTGGCTTCCAATCCGCGGACCAGCAGTCCGACATGTGCGACGGGATCGGGGACGTTGACCGGATCGTCGGCGGCCGCCAGCACTCGGAACTCGCGCGCCGCGCCGCGGATGCGCGCCCAGTCGAACGGTCCGTCGAAGAATTCGGCCAGCAAGTCGTAGCCGACCTCGTGCGCGGCGGTGGAGACCAGGAGTACCCCGGCGAACTGCCCGGCCGCGGCGACATCGTGCTGTTCGAGCATCCGCAGCACATTGACGCCGCCGATGCTGTGGCCGACCAGCACGGTATCGGCCGCCGGGCCCGCCGCTGCCGCCGCCTCAGCGAAGTTCTTGCGCCACGAATCCAGCCGGGGCGCTTCGGGTTCGGGCAGATTCGGGATCGTTACCGCATGCCCCTGTGCGGCCAACTCCGCCACGAAGTAGGGGAACCACACACTGTCACCGCGAGCTCCAAGGCCGTGGCTGACGACGATCGCACTCATTGATCACTCAACTCCTAAATCGAAACGCTCCGTAGCGTTTTCTAAACGATACACTGACCGGCATGGCCAAGGGAAGTGACGTGGACGACAGCGTGGCGCCGCGCACCGGCGGGCGGATTCGCAGCCGGTCCGCACGCGATGCGGTGCTGCGGGCGGCGGCCGAGTTGCTGGAGGAACAGGGCTTCGGCAAGGTGACGATCGAAGGTGTCGCGGCTCGATCGGGCGTCGCGAAGAGCACGATCTATCGCTGGTGGAAGTCGAAGGCGACCCTGGTGATGGATGCGCAAGGCGCCGCGGTCACCGCGCGCATGCCGGATCCGGACACCGGATCGGCCGAGCGGGATCTGACCGTCTTCCTCGAGGCGCTGTACGGAGTCGTCAACTATCCGTTGCGCGTCGAGGCTTTGCGCGGGTTGATGGCCCAGGCCCAGCTGGACCCGGACTTCGCCGAGCCGTTCCGGGCCTGGGTGCAGACTCGGCGAGATGTCGTGGTGCGCATACTGAACCGTGGTGTCATGCGCGGTGAGCTCGCCGCCGACCTGGATGTGGAGTATGCGACCGATCTGATCTTCGGGCCGTTCTGGTACCGCTTGCTCGTGGCGCACGCACCGCTGCAGCCGGAGCACGCGTCGGCCGATATCGCCAGGCTGCTCAGTGGATTTCGCGCGCCCGGGTGATCACCTCCGATGGAATTCCATTGCGAGGGCGATCAATTCGGCCATATGGTCGCCGTCGGTTCGGGACCGGCGCATTGCTTCATCGGGCGCGAACGTGCCGACCTCGAGAATGTTCTCCGCATCATCGGGATTGGTCGGCGCGGAATCGAGCACCACATCCGCGGTACACCACAGCCATGCTTTGTGCGGATGCGGTTGCCAAGGATGGTGCGGCGCAGGGCGATCGGTGGTGGCGTGGTGGGCTCCGAACGGGCGCACGGGCCCGATCGGGCGGGCACCGGCCTCCTCCATGAGTTCGCGGCGCACACAGCCGTCGATCGATTCACCCGCTTCCCGGGTGCCGCCGGGCACGATCCAGATATCGCGATCGTCGCGGCACAGCACGATATCGGTGCCGACGAAGCAGATGACATGGATATTGGTGACGAGTTCGTCGGGCGGCAGATCGGTGGAGAATCGGACGTCCAGACCGCCCCATTCCCAGCGAGTCGGTTTGTGCAGCAACGGATATCGGTCGGCTGGCGTCACAGCGTCGACGTTAGCCCACTCACTCGGTTCCCGACTTGCCGATCTGGAAGTGGATGTGGTCGACGGACCGGGTGTCGGGATGGTCGGGATGCAGGATGAAACTCGGATCGCCGATGGTGGATATGGCGCATGCGGGATCGGGGCTGTCGGAGTGGTCCTGCCACTCGCTGGCCGCGAAATCGTAGACGCTGCGGAAGAAATCGGCGACGAACAGATCGCCGTCCGGGTCGCCGAGCGGACTCGCATCGGGTTCGTCGAGTCGGTAGCGCACCCGGGCGCCGCCCGGCCAGCTGCCGCCGGGTGTCACGGCGGTCTCGACCGTGCCCCAATGCGACGCCACGGTGATCCGGCGCGATACGTCGCCGACCGGCATGGTGACCCCGGCGAAATCCATGGCGCGGCCCTGGCCGTGACAGTCGATGCGCGCGATGCCGTCCGGATGCGTTCCGCCGCCGTCCATCTCCAGCGCCGACAGCTCGGTGACGCCGAAGTTGGCGGCGAGGAATCGGCAGAATCGCACCAGCGCCAACGCATTTCGCGGGTCCAGGTGCTTGGGTGTCGCCGGGGTGTTGCCGCGGCGGATGATCACCCCGGCGAGACCGCCGGGTTGGAGTCGCCCACGGTGTGGGTCGAATCCGGCGAATCCGACCATGGCCGGTGATCCCGGCCCATCGAAGCGGATCAGGTCCTCGCTCGCGAGTCGTTCGAGCTCGGCGAAGGCGTGATCCCTACTCATTGCTCGGGCAGGTTCCGACACGACGCACCTCCAATACAACTGAAATCGATACGCCGACCCAGTTCTGGTGACGCTGCGTAAGAATCCGGCACCCGCGCGAAAAGAACACGAGTAGTCCTGTACTCGTGTTCTTCCGGCTCGCACTCGGCCACATGCTGCTGCCATTTCCGGATTTCCGGTACCAGAGCTGCGGTGATACATAGCAGCGCGGCCACATCCGTGGTCGATTCAGCGTTCGCGGGCCAGCGCCCGATAGCTGAGATTCCACATCCACTCGACCGGACCGCGTTCGAACCGGCGCAGCCACAGGTGTGCGGCGGTGCTGATGATCAGCGCGACCGTCAGGTAGATGCCCACCGTGAACGGCACCCTGGCATCGGGGGACACGTGCGCGGCCAGCCCGAAACCCCATCCGTAGCACAGGATCGAAGCGACGAGATTCTGCAGGATGTAGCAGCTCAACGCGGTGCGGCCGACCTCGGTGAGCCGCCTGCCGACGAACCCGACGCGCGGTCGGCGCAGGTAGAACTGCGCGACCGACGCGAGCAGGCCGAAGGCGACGAACGGGGCGCTACCGTACCTGGTCAGCAAGACCAGATCACCGCCGCCGAGCACGCCGACCGCCAGATCGATCGGCGCGGCGACCGCGAAACCGATGATCATGAGTCGGCGGCGCAGGCGTGCGCCCTCCGGCCCGAACACTCCGGCCCGGAACAACCGCGCACCGGCGAGGAACAGCGCGATCGACATCGGGAAGATGAAGATCGGCTCGAAACGGAACATGCCCGCATGTTCCAGCCGGAACAGCACCAGATCCCAGAACGACCCGTCCGCATAGGGATTCGGGTCCAGCGCTTCGCGTCGCGTCGAATCCTGCTGATCGGCGAAGGCCATCGCGATCCCGATGAGGGTGAGCATCGCGATATGGAGGCCCGCCGCGATGACCAGCCAACGACGTTGCGCGCGTTCACTTGTCGCGAGGATGAAGGCGACGACAAGTCCGGTGACCGCATACCCCATCAGCACGTCGAATTCCGCGATGAAGACGAAATTCAGCACACCATCCAGGAACAGCAGTCCGGCCCGCCACGGATAACTCCCGGGCCAGCGCCGCCCACCACGCACCGCGGAACCCTGCTGGATGGCCAGGCCGATGCCGAACATGATGGTGAGCAGCCCGAGGAATTTGCCCTGCGTCACTTGCTGCAGCACCCGCTCGGCCCACATCCAGCCGGTTGCCGACCCGCCCAGTTCGTCGAGGTACCCGACCAGGCCTTCGGCATTGGTGAGAATCCAGATATTGGTGCCGAGCGTGCCCAGGATCGCGATGCCGCGCAGCACGTCCAGGGCGACCAGCCGCGCGGAGGCCGTCGGTGCGGTGGTGCTCGGCTCGTCCGGCTTGTGATAACGCCCGGTGATTTCGACGATCGAATCGGTCATACTCCGAATATCCGGGCCGCCGCGGCCTGCACGTATCCTCCGGAAGTACCACCCTCGGTATGACATTGCGGTCCACCGTCGATCGCCGATGCCGCCGGTCGCCACAGGCGGCAAGCTCGCGTCGCCTAGGCTCGACGGTATGCAGCGCATCATCGGCATCGAGGTCGAATACGGCATATCCACCCCCACCGAGCCGTCCGCCAACCCGATCCTCACCTCCACCCAAGCGGTTCTCGCCTATGCGGCCGCCGAGGGTGTGCCGCGCGCGAAGCGCACGCGCTGGGATTACGAGGTGGAGTCGCCGCTACGCGACGCCCGCGGCTTCGACCTGAGCCGGATGAACGGTCCGGCCCCGGTGATCGACGCCGACGAGGTCGGCGCGGCGAATATGATCCTCACCAACGGCGCCCGGCTCTATGTCGACCACGCACACCCGGAGTACTCCGCCCCCGAGGTCACCGACCCGCTGGAGGCGGTCATCTGGGACAAAGCGGGCGAACGCGTCATGGAGGCGGCCGCGCGGCACGCCTCCAGCGTGCCCGGCGCGCCGCGGCTACAGCTGTACAAGAACAATGTCGACGGCAAGGGCGCCTCCTACGGCACCCACGAGAACTACCTGATGAGCCGCGACACCCCGTTCAACCAGATCATCGTCGGGCTCACCCCGTTCTTCGTCTCACGTCAGGTGATCTGCGGCTCCGGCCGGGTCGGCATCGGCCAGTCCGGTGACCACGCCGGCTTCCAGCTGTCCCAGCGCGCCGACTACATCGAGGTCGAGGTCGGCCTGGAGACCACCCTCAAGCGCGGCATCATCAATACCCGCGACGAACCGCACGCCGACGCGGACAAATATCGCCGCCTGCACGTCATCATCGGCGACGCCAACCTCGCCGAGATGTCGACCTATCTCAAGGTCGGCACCACCGCGCTGGTGCTCGACCTGATCGAGGCCGGCGAGGATCTGTCGGATCTGCAGCTGGCCCGCCCGGTCACCGCGGTACACCAGATCAGCCACGATCCGACCCTGCGCGCGACGGTGGCGCTCACCGACGGCCGTGAACTCACCGGACTGGCGTTGCAGCGCATCTACCTGGACCGGGTGGAGAAGTTCGTGGCCCGCAGCGGTAACGACGACGAGCGCGTCAAGGACATCCTGGAGAACTGGGCAATGGTCCTCGACCTGCTCGAACGCGATCCGATGGAATGTGCAAACCTGCTCGACTGGCCCGCCAAACTGCGTCTGCTCGAGGGTATGCGCAAGCGTGAGGGCCTGAGCTGGGCCGCACCCAAGCTGCACCTGATGGACCTGCAGTACTCCGATGTGCGCCTGGACAAGGGGCTCTACAACCGCCTGGTCGCGCGCGGTTCGATGAAGCGCCTGATCAACGAACAGCAGGTCCTCGACGCGATGACCAAGCCGCCGACCGACACCCGTGCCTACTTCCGCGGCGAATGTCTGCGTCGATTCGGTGCCGATATCGCCGCCGCCAGCTGGGATTCTGTGATCTTCGACCTTGGTGGCGACTCTTTGGTGCGCATCCCGACGCTGGAACCGCGCCGCGGCACCAAGGCACACGTCGGCAAGCTGCTCGACGGGGTGAACACCGCCGCCGAGTTGGTCGAACAGCTGACCACGTAGCGCCGATCGGTGAATACGCCCAGGTAGCAACGACTATCGCGATCGTAGCCACGGCGGAGCGAGTCTTACGAGCGACCCGTTCGCGGCCCGTCTCGCGTCCGAGTCATCGAAGCGCATGCGACGCAGTCGCGAGTCTCGACGGCTCGAACGCGAGACACCGGGAGGCCTCGAACACGCCGCGGCCACGCGGCCAAAGACACAGAACACGCCGCGCCCGCGCGGCCAATAACAGAGCACAGTGTCGGTATGGCTGGGTAGTGTTGAGATACGGGCACGGACATTGCTCATGATCAGGGTCGTGCTCAGAATGGAGCCCTGGTCATGATGAGGACAGAGGAGGTCGGCTGCCATGGCACAAGAGCAGACCAAGCGCGCCGGGGGCGGCGACGAGGACGAGGGTCCGGAGGGCGTAGACGCCGCCGGTCAGGAGCGCCGCGAGAAACTGGCGGAGGACACCGACGACCTGCTCGACGAGATCGATGATGTGCTCGAGGAGAACGCGGAAGACTTCGTTCGCGCGTATGTGCAGAAGGGCGGCCAGTGACAGCAGGTGACCCCTTGCGTCTCCACCCGGGGCACGCCCTCTCGTCGTTCACCGAGCACCTGCGCATGCACGCACCGGAACTGTTGCCGGGCAACCGATTCGGCGCGATCGAGGGTGCCACCCCGATCTCGGGGGGCACAGCTTCCGCTGGCACCGCCGCGAAGGAGCTGGCTCCCCATGGCACCACCATCGTGGCGGTTTCCTTTCGCGGCGGTGTGTTGATCGCCGGTGACCGGCGGGCCACCCAGGGAAACCTGTTGGCCAGCAGGGATATCGAGAAGGTGTACATCACCGACACCTATTCGGCGGCCGGTATCGCGGGCACCGCGGGTATGGCCATCGAGATGGTGCGGTTGTTCGCGGTGGAGTTGGAGTACTACGAGAAGATCGAGGGAGTCTCGCTGACCTTCGACGGCAAGGCCAACAAGCTGTCGAAGATGGTGCGCGACAACCTCCCTGCCGCACTCCAGGGTCTCGCGGTGGTTCCGGTGCTGGTCGGCTACGACCAGCACGCCACCGATCCGGATAAGGCGGGTCGCATCGTGTCCTACGACGTGGTCGGCGGGCGCAGCGAGGAGCGGTTCGGCTATACCGCGGTCGGCTCGGGTTCGATGTTCGCGAAATCGTCGTTGAAGAAGCTGTACGCCAAGGGAATCGATGAGGACCGCGCGTTGCGGATCGCCGTCGAATCGCTGTTCGACGCGGCCGATGACGATACCGCCACCGGCGGACCGGATCTGGTGCGCGGCATCTACCCGACGGCGATCGTGATCAACGATGAGGGCGCCGATGAGGTGACCGAATCGCGGTTGGAGGAGATCACGCGGGCGATCGTCGCCGATCGCGAGGCCGCGGAAGAGGGGAGTGCCTCAGCATGACACTGCCGTATTACGCGTCGGCCGAACAGATCATGCGCGATAAGACCGAACTCGCGCGCAAGGGTATCGCCCGCGGTCGCAGTGTGATCGTGCTGACCTACGACAAGGGTGTGCTGTTCGTCGCGGAGAATCCGTCGGCGACGCTGCACAAGGTGAGTGAGCTGTACGACCGCGTCGGGTTCGCGGCCGTCGGCAAGTACAACGAGTTCGAGGCACTGCGCCGCGGCGGCATCCTGCAGGCCGACCTGAAGGGCTACCAGTACGACCGGCGCGATGTCACCGGTCGCGGACTGGCCAACGCCTACGCGCAGACCCTCGGCACGATCTTCACCGATCAGCTCAAGCCCTACGAGGTCGAGATCTGCGTGGCCGAGGTGGGCTATCCGGAGCAGTCACCGGAATCGGTGCTGTACCGGATCACCTTCGACGGTTCGATCGTGGACGAGCGCGAATACGTGGTGATGGGCGGCACGACCGAGCCGATCATGACCGCGTTGAAGGCGTCCTACAAGACCGGCCTCGACCTGGCCAGCGCCGTCGCCGTGGCGGTGAAGGCCCTGCAGGCCGGAGTGCCCGAGGGGGCCGCGGACAAGGACAAGCGCGTCCTGGGCGTGAGCTCGCTCGAGGTCGCCACCCTGGAGCAGGCTCGGCCGCGACGTGCCTTCCGCCGGGTCGCCGGTCCGACCTTGGAGCAGTTGCTGACCGGCGGTAAGTCGGGCAGCAAGGCCAAGGCGGCGGCAGCGACGGCCGCGGCCGAGGAGCAGTCGAAGGACGCTCCGAAGTCGGAGTAGTCCACCTGGTTCGTGCCACTGCGAAGGCCCTCCCGATTTGTCGGGAGGGCCTTTGTTGTGGGCGATGGTTTTCCGTTGAACGTTTCGCTCACGTGCGAAATTGTTGTGAAGACGTATGCATCGGGGTTGTCCGCAGCCCCACGCGAGTGCATGACATGGCTGTAATGTCGATAGTGTGCAGCGACGAATCATGGGGATCGAGACCGAATTCGGTGTGACGTGCACCTTCCACGGACACCGTCGGCTCAGCCCTGACGAGGTGGCCCGGTATTTGTTCCGCCGGGTAGTTTCCTGGGGCCGTAGCTCTAACGTGTTCCTCCGCAACGGTGCTCGGCTCTACCTCGATGTCGGGTCGCATCCGGAGTACGCCACCGCAGAGTGCGACAACTTGGCGCAGCTGGTCACCCACGACCGGGCCGGCGAGCGCGTGCTGGAGGAATTGCTGATCGACGCCGAACAGCGCCTCGCGGAGGAAGGCATCGGCGGCGATATCTACCTGTTCAAAAACAACACGGACTCTGCGGGCAACTCCTACGGCTGCCACGAGAACTTCCTTGTCGTGCGTGCGGGGGAGTTCTCCCGCATTTCGGACGTATTGCTGCCGTTCCTGGTCACCCGCCAGCTGATCTGCGGCGCGGGCAAGGTGCTGCAGACGCCGAAGGCGGCCACGTTCTGCCTCTCGCAGCGCGCCGAGCACATCTGGGAGGGCGTCTCCTCGGCGACCACCCGCTCGCGGCCCATCATCAATACCCGCGATGAGCCGCACGCGGATGCGGAGAAATACCGCCGCCTGCACGTCATCGTCGGCGATTCGAATATGTCCGAGACCACCACCATGCTCAAGGTCGGCACGGCGGCGCTGGTGCTGGAGATGATCGAGGCGGGCGTCTCGTTCCGCGATTTCGCCCTGGACAACCCGATCCGCGCCATCCGCGAGGTCAGCCACGACCTGACCGGTCGTCGTCCGGTCCGGCTCGCCGGTGGACGCCAGGCCAGCGCGCTCGATATCCAGCGCGAGTACTACGCCCGCGCCGTGGAGCACCTGCGCAATCGGGACCGGGACCCGAACATCGACCAGGTCGTCGACCTGTGGGGCCGCACCCTGGACGCGGTCGAGGCACAGGATTTCGCCAAGGTCGATACCGAGGTGGACTGGGTGATCAAGCGCAAGCTCTTCCAGCGCTACCAGGACCGCTACGGCATGGAGCTGTCCGACCCCAAGATCGCCCAGCTGGATCTGGCCTACCACGACATCAAGCGCGGCCGCGGCGTCTTCGACCTGCTGCAGCGCAAGGGCCTGGCCAAGCGGGTCACCGAGGACGATTCCGTCGACGCCGCCGTGGACACGCCGCCGCAGACCACCCGCGCCAAACTCCGCGGTGACTTCATCACCGCGGCGCAGGAGGCGGGCCGCGACTTCACGGTGGACTGGGTGCATCTGAAGCTCAACGACCAAGCGCAGCGAACGGTGTTGTGCAAGGACCCGTTCCGCTCGGTCGACGAGCGGGTGGATCGCTTGATCGCCTCGATGTAGGCGGTTCGGCCGTAGCCGGACGGGCTGGTACGGGCGCGGCTAGCCCTGCGCCAGATAGCGCTCGACGGTCTCCACCTTCGAGGTGATCGCGCCCGTGACACCCGGGCGGATATCGGCCTTGAGCACGAGACTGCAGCGCGGTGCCACGGCGAGGATGGCGTCGGTGGCGGACTTGACCACCGCCATCACCTCGTCCCATTCGCCCTCGATGGTGGTGAACATGGCGTCGGTGCGGTTCGGCAGGCCGCTGGCTCGCACCACTCGGACCGCTTCGGCGACGGCTCGGCCGACATCCACACCGTCACCCAGTGGTGTCACGGAGAACGCGATGATCATGGGTCCATGATGGCGGCGCGGCAACCGGAATGGGGGGAATCGCGCGCCGACGCGCGGTCGTGGCGGCGGGCCGATTACCCTGTGTCGAGTGGCGATATCCAAGGTCGAGCGGCTGATGAATCTGGTCATCGCGCTGCTGTCGACCCGGCAATTCCTGACCGCGGAGCGGATTCGGGACAGCGTCGCGGGGTACGAGGATTCGGCCAGCGACGAGGCGTTCAGTCGAATGTTCGAGCGGGATAAGAACGAACTGCGTGACCTGGGCATTCCCCTGGAGGTCGGGCAGGTGAGCCGATTTTCGACAGTGGAGGGCTACCGGATCAACCGGGACGCCTATGAGCTGCCCGAGATCGATCTGACCAGTGAGGAAGCGGCGGCGGTCGCGGTGGCGGTGCAAATGTGGGAGTCGCCGGAACTGGCGGCCGCGGCCGAGGGCGCGCTGTTGAAATTGCGCGCGGCGGGGATTCATGTGGAGACCGATGCCGCGGTGGCGTCGGTGCCCGCGGTTCCGGCGCGCACCCGCGGATCGGATGCGGTGCTCGGCAAGCTGCTCGCAGCCATCGACGCCGGTCAGGCGGTGCGCTTCGAGCATCGGGGTGCGATCAACGAGCCCTACGTCATGCGCGATGTCGAGCCCTGGGGTGTGGTGACCCATAACGGCCGCTGGTATCTGGTCGGCCACGACCGGAACCGGGAGGCGGTCCGCAGCTTCCGGCTATCGCGCATCGGCGACGATGTGTCCGCCTATGGCCCGCCGAATGCGGTCGGCAAGCCCGAGGGGGTCGACCTACGGGAGATCGTCGGCACGGTGACCGGCCACGCCCCCGTCACCGGCACCGCGACGGTGTGGGTGGCCGATGGCCACGGACGCGAAATCCGCAGGCTCGGACCGGTACTGGAGCAGCGGTCCATCGGGGGACGCACCGGTGTGGTCGTCGAACTTCCGATCCGGTCCCGAGATTGGTTGGCGCGCTTGATCACCGGGCTCGGACCCGATGCCGTGGTGCTGGCACCGGAGGAACTGCGCGCGGATGTGGTCGAGCGCCTGCGTTCGGTGTTCGACCATACGGAGGTCACGGCATGAGTGAGCGCAGTCGGCTCTCGGTTCGGCTATCGCGGCTGCTGAACATGATTCCGTACTTCATCGCCAATCCGGGCATCAGCGCCGCCGAGGCCGCGGCCGATCTGGGGGTGACGACCAAGCAGTTGATGAGCGATCTCAACCAGCTGTGGATGTGCGGTCTGCCCGGCTATGGTCCCGGCGATCTGATCGACCTGTCGTTCTCCGAGGAGAGCATCGAGGTCACCTTCTCGGCGGGCATCGACCGCCCGCTGCGCCTGACCTCTACCGAGGCGACCGCGCTGTTGGTGGCGCTGCGTTCGATCGTGGATATGCCGGGCATGGTCGATCCGACCGCGGCGCATGCCGCGATCGCCAAACTCGAATCGGCCATTGTCGGCGGCAAGACCGGCGATGACGCCGAATCCCGCTGGCCGGTGCCGCCGTCCCAGGCGCCGGCCGTTGCGACGGTGCGTTCCGCGCTGGCCCGCCAGCGCGCGCTGCGGCTGGTCTACTACTCGGCGAGTCGCGATGTCGTCTCCGAACGTGTCGTCGATCCCATTCGTATTGTCCTCGTGGACGACAACAGCTATCTGCAGGCCTGGTGCAGGCAGGCCGAGGGAGTGCGGCTGTTCCGTTTCGACCGGATCGAGGCGGCCACCGAACTCGACGAGCCAGCCCGTCCGCCGATCCATGCGACCGAGGAGGCCGCGGCCCTGGACCTGTTCCAGGACGATCCCGCGGTTCCATTGGCGCGCTTGCGTATTCGCGGCGACTACGGCTGGGTACTCGACCAGTACCCGATGCATCGGATGGCGGTGCATCCGGACGGCAGCATCGAGTCGACCATGCGTTTCGCGACCCTGGACTGGATGGCGCGGCTGCTGCTCGGCTTCGGTTCCGGTGTCATCGTGCTGGGCCCGCCGGAATTGGTCGCCGCGGTGCGTGAGCGCTCGAATGCCGCCCTTGCCGCCTACGAGGCGGCCGGTTTCCTGGAGACCAGATGAAGGCACGGAAGCTGGATCGGCGTGAGTGACATGATGGTGCCCGCTCGGGTGCTGGTCCTCGGCGCCGGGAGCATCGGTTCGTTCGTCGGCGGGAAGCTCGCGGCGGCCGGGGCCGATGTGACCTTCGTCGGTCGGCAGCGGGCAGTGGACGAGATCAGCGCCTCCGGGCTGCGGCTCACCGATCTCGACGGCGGCGATGTCTCGGTGGCCGGGGATGCGGTCCGGGTCGCGACCACCCCCGAGGATGTCGGATCCGCGGACTTGGTGCTGGTCACGGTGAAGTCGGCGGCGACAGCGGCGGCCGTGCGCGACCTCGATGGCAAGATCCGTCCCGGCACCGTGGTGCTGAGCCTGCAGAACGGGGTCGGCAACGATGCGGTGATCCGCGAGATCCTGCCCACCTGTGTGGTGCTGGCGGGCATGGTGATGTTCAACGTCGTGCACCAGTCCGAGGGCCGATTCCATCGCGGCACCGAGGGCGGGCTCGCGGTGCAGGACGATCCGGCGCTCGACGCGTTCACCGACGTCTTCGCGCGAGCCGGCCTGGCGTTGCGGCGCCATCCGGACCTGCTGCCGGTGCAGTGGGCGAAGCTGCTGCTCAACCTCAACAACCCCATCAACGCGCTGTCGGGCCGACCCTTGCGCGAGGAGTTGGCCGACCGCAATTACCGCCGCTGCCTCGCGCTGACCCAGGGCGAGGCGCTTGCCGCGATGAAGCGGGCGCGAATTCGCCCGGCCCGGCTCACGCCGCTGCCGCCGGAGTTGATGGCCCGGATGCTCACCGTTCCGGACGCGATCTTCCGCCGGATCGCCGCCAAGGTCCTCGCCGTCGACCCGGAAGCCCGCTCGTCCATGGCCGATGACCTCGCGCTCGGGCGCAAGACCGAAGTCTCCTGGTTGTGCGGGGAGATCGTGAGCCTCGGGGCGATGGTCGGACTGCCGACACCGGTGAACCAGCGACTCATCGAACTGATCGTGGCCGCCGAACAGGGCGACCGGCGCACCTGGACCGGACCAGAACTGCTGGACCAGCTGCGCGCGGCGGCTGACACAAGAAGCGACTGATTTCGTGAGCACATGGGTAGCTCCATGTACTCGCATCGAACTAGCTTGCGATTGGTGTGGTTGTCAAGAGCAGATAGCGTTGGATGTAGCTGACCTCATTGGCCTCTGAGCTGCGAATATATTGAAAATCCACGTCATTTCGACTGTGGTATCGATTGCTAGCGTTGAGGTGTGCGGGCGTCGTTGGTTGACGTCAGCCATTAAATGGCGGGATTGATGACAAGTAGCGTCGGCTGTGCAGCAACCGCCGGGGATGTACGAGTGATCGGCTGATTCCGGTGCGCCTGCTCGGCGGCGAAGCTTCCGGACCCGAGCCCCGAGACGGGGTGTTGCCGATACGGGGCCAATAGGGGGCGGATATCAGCGCCGCTTGAGATCGGCCTTCGTTCGTCATAGGGACCCGACGCCGCTGGTGCGCTGTCCGGGTGCACGCGATAGGTGTGTGTGCGAATCAGGTTCGGCGGTAGGTGACGGCCAGTGTGGATGGACGAAGTGTCAGGTTTTCCTCCACATCTAGGCCGTGTTTAAGAAGTGGCCGGTACCAAGCCAGATGTTGATGGCCGCGATGTGGACAGTGGCCAGGTAGCGGACGGCGAGTTTGTCGTATCGGGTTGCCACGGCGCGGTTTTGCTTGAGCTCGTTGATGCCGCATTCGACAGCGTGGCGTTGCTTGTAGAGGCTGTTGCCGAATACGCCGAACATGCGATTGTGCCGTCACACCGCCGTCACAGCGACAGACCAAATCACCTAGCGGCAGGCATGATTGCGCCTCAGCCGTCCACATAGGCACGTGATCTGCGTCACGGCCAAAAACCGCGCCAATTCGGCAACAGCCTCTGTAGGTTTCGGTATCGAACGCTGGCGGGCGGCCACCGTGGGTTCCTCGTCGACGGCGGTGGGCATCCTGGTCGCCGGGGATGGCGATGGTGGCCTTGATGCCCCGCCTGCGCAGGTAGGCGCGGTTGGCGCGGGAGCTGTATGCCTTGTCGGCCAGGACCCGGTCCGGTCGCGTACGGGTCGCCCCGGTCCCGAAGCAGGGAACTGCGATCGCGTCGAGGACGGCCGTGAACTGCGGACTGTCGCCCCACTGTCCCGCAGTGATCAACAGCGACAACGGTTTACGACCCTGCTCACAGGCCAAGTGCAGTTTCGTGGTCCAACCGCCGCGGGAGCGACCCAGGCCGTGGTCGACGGGCTCGACCACAAGCCCGCCCGGCGGTTCTACCTGCAAATCCCCCTTTTACGCGCACCAGCGGCGTGCTGGTGCGCGCGAGCGATCGTGGAGTCCACACTGACCTGCCAAACAATCTCGCCTCCGGCCTCGGCACAGATCTGCAACGCCGACAGGATCGCCGCCCATACCCCGCCTCGCTGCCACGACCGGAACAACCCATACACCGACTGCCAGGGCCCATACCGCTCAGGCACGTCACGCCATGGCGCCCCGACCCTTGTCCGCCACCGGATCCCGTCGATCAGCTGCCGTTTGGCCCACTTCGGCGGGCGCCCGGACTTCCTACCGACGGGAAGCAGCGACTCGATCGCCGCCCACTGCTCATCGGTGAGGTCCGCACGCCTCGCTGCCACTACTCTGGTCACGAGGTCTCCGGTATTCGGTTCGTCTTGGTAAACAAACCATCTACCGGAGACCTCACCCATCTCCCGGCAGCGACACGCCAACACCTAACGCCTACAAGCGATTTCGTGGCAGCGACACCGGCATCAACTCACTTCTTAAACACTCCCTAGCCCGCCCAGCGCCGGTACCCTGACTCACCTCCACCTCCACCGCTACCGCCGTGCACCGGTCGGTGGTGGCCTCGCGGATACGCGGGCGAGACCGGTGGGCATTCGCCCTTGCTGCTACCCGGCCTCGATGGACCTGGCCATGCCGAGGTGGTCGACGATTTCGGTGGCTGTCAAGCGGCGTTGCGTGGTGTGGGTGATCTCGGCGACGCGGCCAGCCGGGCAGGTGGTTTCCGGGCCGGACACGGTGGCGCAGACCGCGCAGTCGGCGACAGTGCCGGTGAGGTGGGCTTGGATGTTGCGGTCGTCGAGTGCGGCGACCAAACCGAACATGCTGAACGGATTAGTGGACATCAAAGTGGGGTTTCTGGTTCGTGGCGTTATGGAGTCTGCCTGCACTGCCGGTTCCCTCGGCGGCCTACTGACGCCGTTGTCCAGCGGGAGCGGGTGACGGCGTTGCCACCGCAGTTGAGCTTGCTGCACGGCAACCATGCTCATCGGATAGGTACCGGGCCCGCAACGGTCATTCGTACGGGCATATGCCTGTTCTCGGTGCGCGGCTACCTACCTGTTGGCGTTCGGGGCAGTGGTGCCGGTGAGGCCGTTGGCGATGAACCAGATCCCGTCGCCGATTTCGGGCGCGCTCGATAGCAGCCAGTGCTGCCAGCCGTCTTCGACGCCCGGTTCTCCCACCACGGTGACCTGGTCGGTGCTGTCGAGTGCCAGCACGTGACCGGTGCCGACGTTGACGATGCGATACACGCCCTCGCTCAATTCAGTCATGCTCCTCGTCCTCACCGTGTGCGCCGCCACATGAGTCATCGCCGAGACGGTCGTGTTGGCCGGTGAGTCAACCCGGCATAATCCGATCCGGGTGGCTGCGCTGGAGTCTGCGGTCTTGACGTTTCGCCACCCCTGAACTGCTTGGCCGCAACTTCATGAATCAGGTTGATCCCGCCGAACCTGGCTGGAGTGTTTCAGCAGTACAGCGGCCTGTCATGCCTTCTCGGAAGGCGTGTTCTCGAATGGGACAGGCCGCCGTCGAATCGGGCTCTGGTGCGCGTTCTACAACCCGGGGCCGAAGCTGCGTGTCCTCAGCGGCGGATGCCGTCGGGCGCATGCCCTTCGGCGAGAGGGTCCGGGGAACGGATTGGGTAATCCCGACACCGTGCCCCCGGCCCGCTCGACTGTGTTTCAGCACATTTCTACGGTTCCCTCGAGGATTCGACGCGCACCGGTCCGTGTCTGAGTGTTTGGCGTTTGGGGCTATGGGTGGGTTACCTCGGTGGCGTGGAGGTTGCGCAGGGTGCCGTCACCGGCCTCGTGTTGGGATGGGTAGAGCAGTTGCACGGCCACGGTCAGGGGTGTGCCGGGCTCGATGGTGTGGGTGTCATCGGGTGTGGTGATGACGACCGATCCGTCGGTGCCGTCCTTGATCACGTTGTACCACTGGCTCTGCTGGGGATTGATGCGGGTTCGTGGCGCGACGTCGAAGCCGATCTCCCACCACACCACCCGCTGGGCGTGGGCGGCCAGGGTGAGTTCGTAGCTGATGACCCACCCTTTCGCGTCCTCGGGCCAGGTCTGGGGCCACTGCCCGACGATCACGGGGGAGACGGTGACAGGAGGCCGATCGATCTCGGTGGTGACCGATCCGGAGTGTCGTTCGGCGGTGTTGGCGCGAGAGGGTGATGTGATGAGGCTGGTGCAGGTGAGCCGGCCCTCGTACTGCGGGTCGATGGTGCCGGTCAGGTTGATGACCGCCTTGCCGCCCTTGGGTAGGTCGATCGGCAGGTGTAGGCCGTCGCGGACCGAACCGGTGCCGCAGACGGCTCCGTTCTCGGCCTGACAGGTCAGTTCCAGGTCGGTCAGCTCTGTTGGGATGGTGGCCTCGAGCACGGCGTCAGGGGCGTCGTTGGGGCCGAGGTTCTGCACGCTGATGGTGTAGGTGATCCGATGTCCCGACTGTGCTGTCTGCGGGCCGCTGATCTCCACGGGCATTTCCGCGGGCAGGGTCACCTTGAGGTTCCTGATCCGGTGGTAGGCGGTCGCGGCGCCACGACCGATGGCCGATCCGCACCGACTCTCCCGGCGACCCGGCCGCCGCCCTGATCAACGCCGCCAAGGGAATGGACCCCGGCACCACTGCCTGCGTGCAAGTCCTCGCCCGCCCGGTCACCATCCGCCCCACCCGGCGCACCAGCAGCCCCGGCGCGGCAGCAGGCGTCGCCCGGTTCCTGCTGGAACTCGCGGGGGAGTTCTTCGGCCTGTTCACGCCGGGCCCGGTACACACCACCGGCACACCGGCGCGGACCAGCCCGAGGTATGGGTCTCGCGATCGGCAGGTGAGCTTGGAACAATCCGCGCAAGACCACGCCGCCGCGAGCGAGACAGTGGGGCCTCGCTCGCGGGGGCCCCACTTCGGAATCAGATGGTGAGGACGACCTTGCCCTGGAGGTGACCGCTCTCGAGCAGCCGGTGTGCGTCGGCGATGCGTTCGAATGGGAAGGTCTCCTGCACGTGGACGCGGAGCTTGCCCTGTTCGACGAGTTCGATGAGGCGTCGCAAGGCGACCGGATCGGGGTCGACAGCGATGCCACTGAAGTGCATGTTGGCCGCCTCGAACCTGGCGATGAGCTCCTTATCTCCCTCGGCAACGGCCGTTACGAGGTGCCCTCCAGGGCGGAGCACTTTGAGCGACCGCTCGGCGGTGTCGCCTCCGAGCGTGTCGAGCACCACGTCGATGTCGCTGACTACCTCGGTAAAGTCGACTGCCGTGTAGTCGATGACCTTGTCGGCGCCGAGCCCCTCGACGAACTCACGTTTGCTCGCACTGGCTGTTGTGGTCACGTGCGCGCCGAGAGATTTCGCGATCTGGATCGCGATGTGGCCGACCCCGCCGCCACCACCATGGACCAGGACGCGGTCGCCCTCGGCCACGCCAGCGAGGTCGACGAGACCCTGCCACGCCGTGAGCCCGACGACCGGCAACGCCGACGCCTCGACGTGTGAGAGCGATGTCGGCTTGTGCGCCAGGTGCAATGCTGGCGCTGCCACGATCTCGGCGTACGCGTTGGCGGCCCGTGGGAACAGCGGCATCCCGAACACCTCATCGCCGGGTCTGAACCGCCACGTCATCGGCGCCTCCTCGACTACGCCGCTGATGTCCCAACCGAGGATGAACGGCGGCTGCCCGAGCAGCGGGAATTCCCCTGCCCGAAGGCGTGGTTCCAGTGGGTTCAGCCCGATCGCCTTGACCCGGACGAGGACCTCGGTCGGAAGGGGTTGAGGCTCGGGCACGTCCACGATGGTGAGGACCTCTGGGCCGCCGATTGTGTGCTGGGTGATGGCTCGCATGACCTCAACAATGAACGTTACGACGCAGGCGTACCACCGGTGTCACGCCAGAATATTCCGATAACCCGCCAACGCTGTCGGTGGCGACCTGTGGAATTCTCGGGTCGTGACGGGCCCGAGCCCGCATCGCTGGCTACGCCCGTGTAACGACCTCAACCTCGGCCGACCCTAGATGGTCCATGCCCAGAGACGTGTGGAAGCGGACTAGGGCGTGGGCTGGCGGACTAGGGTGAGTGCAAATGACCGAACTCATCCCCGAGCCAGTGTTCTGGACCGACGATTCGCCGGTCTGCGAGCCGCTGGCCCATGGCGAGGCCATCGCTGCGCACTTCCATGACTTCGGCCAGCTCAGGTATGCCGCCTCCGGAGCGCTGGTCACTACGACCCAGGCCGGCACATGGGTGGCGCCAGCGAACCGCATTACCTGGGTGCCACCTTTCCATGTACACAGCAGTCGCTCATATGGAGAGACGGATGTTCGAGTGCTCCGGGTTCCGGCGGCACTGGCCGAGCAACTGCCGGCTGAACCGTCAGTGTTCGTGGCCAGTGCGCTGATGCGCGAGGCCTACCTGGCGATGATCAGCGACCACGACCCAGTCGACAGCCACCGCTCCCATCTGCTGCTCGAGGTCGTCATCACGGAACTCGCTCGCGCCCCACAGGAATCAATGCGCCTCCCGGAGCCGAACGACTCTCGCCTCAAGGCCGTTACCGACCTGCTGCACGCCGATCCGGCCAGCCCGGCGACACTGGCGGAGCTGGGGCACAGAACCGGCTCGAGTGAACGAACCCTAAGCCGTCTGTTCAGCAGCGAACTGTCGATGAGCTTTCACCAGTGGCGCACGCTGCTGCGTGTCCAGCGGGCACTGCTCGAACTCTGCGATGGCTCCTCGGTGACCGATACCGCAATACGACTGGGCTGGGCGAACCCAACCAGCTTCATCGAAGCCTTCACCGATCTCGTCGGCCAGACACCCGGCCGCTACCGCTCGGCAGCGCGCAGTTCGTGACTGAGGCCACCTTGGCGGGTTAGCGGTAATTTCTGGCGGAATGGCGGTGGTACGTCCTTCGTGAAACTCCGATTGTGGAGTGATGTCTCATCCCGTGACCGCGCAGAGCGCCTCAGCTACGGCAATTGCTTCACCTGTCTCGGCCGGCGTGACGCTGGGCGACCTGATCGTGCAGGCACTGACTCGGCACAGCGCGTCTGAAGCCTTCGTCGCCGGTGACCGGCGTCTGACGTATGCACAGGTCAAAGATCTCGTCTCGCAGTACATGAGTGCGCTGGCCCGTCGAGGGGTAGGGCTCGGAGTGGGCGTCACGATGCTCAGTCCGAACATGCCCGAGTCATGGATTGTCCAGGCTGCGACCTACCTCTTGGGTGGGCGCTTCACCGGCCTTCAAGCCTTGTCGTCGGTCGAGGATCACATCCTCGTCTGCGAGGATGCGGAGGCCACGGTGTTGGTCGTTACCGCTGCTCTCGAGGAGCACGGGCGCCAGGTCCTCGCCGAGGCCGACTCGCTGAGACACCTGATGGTGATCCCGGCTGCAGGTGGTCTGCCTGGGGGCGAGTCTTACGCAACTCGACCTCTTGATGCTGGTCCAGCAACAGAGACGGACGTCGCATGGCTGCAGTACACCGGGGGGACGACCGGGCGACCCAAGGGGGTGATGCAGCCTCATCGGTCGATGGTGCAGATGGTCTACACGCAGATGGCCGACTTCGAACAGCCGCACTTGCCGCGGTACTTGGCCTCGGCTCCGCTGACCCATGCCACGGGGCTCGGTGTCATCCCAACGCTACTTCGTGGCGGCACCGTCGTGATCGAGCAGGGCTTCGAGCCCAGCCGATTCCTCGACATCATCGAGGCGGAGCGCATCAACTGCATCAGCGGCCTTCCGACGATGATCTACACGCTGCTGGACCATGAGCGCCCTGAGACCAGAGACCTGTCCAGCCTCGAGGTGATTTGGTATGCGACCGGGCCGATGTCTCCGGTGCGCCTGGCAGAGGCTCGTGAGCGGATCGGTCCGGTCTTTTCCCAGATATACGGGCAGACGGAGTCCACCGGCATCGGGACGGTCCTGCCCAAGGCTGCGCATGAGACCACGAGCCTGGAGCGGCTTGCCTCCTGTGGCCGTGCTGTGGTCGGGAACCGCATCAGACTGATCGACGACGACGGTCATGACGTTCCCTTGGGCGAGGTTGGCGAGATCGCGATGCGGAACCGCGGAGTGATGCTCGGCTATAGGAACCTTCCCGAGGAGACCGCGGCAGCGCTCGGGGGCGGCTGGTTGCACACGGGAGACTTGGCCCGTCAGGACGCCGACGGCCTGCTATACATCGTCGACCGCAAGAAGGACATGATCATCTCCGGCGGCTTCAACATCTACGCGAGCGAAGTCGAGGCCGCCCTGACAGGGCACCCTTCGGTCGGCTCGGCGGCGGTGATCGGGGTGCCCGACAACAAGTGGGGCGAGATCGTCGCCGCGTTCGTGGTCGCGCGCCCCGGACAGAACGTCGATGTCCTGGCTCTCCAGTCATTCGTGAAGCAGGTCAAGGGCTCGATGTATTCGCCCAAGAAGGTCGTGGTCGTGGACTCGCTTCCCCAGACAGCGGTCGGAAAGGTGGACAAGAAGGCGCTACGCGCACCCTATTGGGGCGACTCGACGCGCAATGTCCACTGATCGTCCCTACCTCGTTCCAGCAACCATTCACGAAAGGTATTCAGCGTTGAACGCACCGCCACCCCGACTAATCGACTTTCACTCCCACTGGGGCACCGAGCAAGGCTGGAAAGGGAGCCCGTACGCGACCGCCGAGGACCGAGAGGCCCTGCAGGGCTACTTCAAGTGGGGCATGAGCTTCGTCAGTGATGAAGAGCAGGCGGCGCAGTTCCGCCGGGCCAACGCCAGGGTGATGCTCGACTTCGCGTTCACCTACAAGATGGATGCCGGTGCGCTACGAGACCAGCATGACTACGCGTTCGACTTCGCTCGCAAACATCCCGATGTCGTACTCGGCAACTGGATTGGCATCGATCCCACGCGACCAGATCATGTCAAAGAACTTGAGCGCTGCCTGAGTGAGGGGCCGGGGCTGACCGGGCTGACGGTTCACTCGTTCACTCCGGCTGGCACGCCGGACCAGCCGGGGTGGGAGAAGTGCCTGAATCTATGCATCGAGGCCAACCGCCCGGTTTTGGTCCATGTCGGCATGTCGGCCACTGGCGCTGGCACCCGTGGAGGCATGGGCATCACACTCGAGGGCTGCCACCCCCGGTACGTCGACCGCGTCGCAGCCAGGTATCCCGATCTCAACGTGATCGCGGCTCGGGTGGCGTGGCCATGGCAGTCGGAGATGATCGCCGTCGCACTCCACAAGGCGAACGTCTGGATGGAGCTCCACGGTTGGTCTCCGCGTTACTTCTCCGACGAACTCAAGCGCGAGATCGGGAAGCGGCTCCGCAAACGGGTGTTCTTCGGAGCCGACTACCCGATGCTCAGCCACGAGCGACTGGTGCAGGAGTGGCGTGAGCAAGGCTTCTCCTCGGACGTCCTGGACGACGTTTTCTCGGGTAACGCCGAATCATTCCTTACATCGATTGGAGTTGAGTGATGGATCTGGGACTGACCGGAAAGGTAGCCATTGTCGGCGGTGGCAGCGATGGCTTGGGCTTCGCGATCGCTGATCGGCTTTTGAGTGAAGGTGCTTGTGTCACGATCTTCGCGCGTCGCGCAGAGAAGATCGCAGCCGCCGCAAAAGAACTTGCCAGCAAACACGGAGAGGAGCATGTCCTCGGGCTCGCCGCCGATTGCTCGGTCGACGCCGACATCGAGCGTGTCACGACCTCGACGCTGGAGCGGTTCGGCCCAGCTGTCCACGTCCTGGTCACCAACGACGGTGGACCGCCGATCCGCCGAATCTCGGAGCTCACCGACGACGTTTGGCTGAAGGCCTTCGAGCGCCACTTCTTCTACGTGGTCAGATCCGTGCGAGCGACACTGCCGCACATGACAACTGAAGGTGGCAGCATCCTCAACGTGGTCTCCGGGGTCGCTCAGCGTCCGGCCATCGGTATGGCAGCCCCAGCCACAGTGTGGTCGGCCGTGATCGGCTACGCCCAGACCCTCGCCCTGGAAATCGGGCAGCACAACATCAACGTCAACACGCTGCTGACTGGGTACTTCGACACGCCGCTTATCGCCAAGACAATCGAGCGACAGCCGGAACTCTCCAAGGCTCGTCTGGGAAGCGGGCTACCGATGGGACGCATCGGGGATCCCCGTGAGTTCGCCGACCTGGTCAGTGCGCTCGTGTCACCACATCTGAGATTTGTGACCGGTGCGGTGGTCCCGGTCGACGGCGGGGCCAGTATCGGGATGGGCGCAAGCTTCGATTCCGCGTCCGCCTCGAAGTGATTGGCCTGGTCATGAAGCTCTCCACGATGCTCATGTACGGCGGTGACCCGCGCTCGGCCGCCGACCAGGTTGCTGGACTCGAGGCCGCCGGCCTCGACACGGTCTGGGTTGCCGAGGGATACGGCTTCGACTCACCGACCCTGATGGGCTACCTCGCGGCCCGCACCTCGACCGTGGAGATCGGCTCGGCGATCCTCAACGTCTACTCCCGCACCCCGGCCCTCCTCGCGCAAACCGCGGCTGGTCTGGACAACGTCTCCGGCGGTCGGGCCATCATCGGTCTCGGCGCCTCTGGCCCGCAGGTGGTCGAAGGCTGGCACGGCCTGCCCTATGCAAAGCCGGTCGGCCGTACGAAGGAGACCGTAGAGATCATCCGTGCGGCCCTGCGCCGCGAGGTGATCCACTACCACGGCCGCTCCTTCCAGCTTCCCCTCCCTGCCGACCAGGGCACCGGTCTGGGCAAGCCGCTGAAGATGCTGACCAAGCCGGAGCGCTCCTCGGTCCCGCTCTACATCGCTGCGCTAGGACCCAAGTCGGTCGAGGGTGCGTCGGCCTACGCTGACGGCTGGCTGCCGTTCCTCTACTCCCCCGAGGGTGCCGCCAAGGTTTGGGGCGACTCACTCGCCGCTGGGGCTGCCAAGCGCTCCAAGGCTCTGGCCCCGCTGGAGGTTGTGGCCGGCGGCATCGTCGCGGTCGGTGAGGATGTGAAGGGGCTGCTCGACTTCGCACGGCCGATGTTCGCCCTCTACATCGGCGGCATGGGCGCCCGTGGAAAGAACTTCTACAACGAACTCGCCTGCGAGTACGGCTATGAGGCGGAAGCCAAGGAAATTCAGGACCTCTATCTCGACGGCAAGAAGAAGGAGGCCGAAGCCAGGGTCCCGCTCGAGTTGCTGGAGCAGGTTAATCTCGTCGGCCCGGCATCGTATGTCAAGGAGCGAATCGAGGCGTTCCGCGAGGCTGGCGTGACCAACCTCCAAGTGACCCCAGCTGGCGACGACCCGGCGGCGCTCGTGCGCCAGCTCAAGGAGTGGGTGGCCTGACTTTCCCCGATGCCAACAGAGGCGTTGCGCCCCTCAGGCGTCAACTCGAACGTGACCCTCACGAGGTGAGACGCAAGCCGGTCGCGCCGGTACCGACGCCAAACCCGGTGGTTGCCGCATGGCGCCAAGGCGATCGTGACCAAGCACTGCTGCTTCTTTCTGGTTTGCGGTCGAGGCGCTGCATCAGCAGGGAGTCAGCCGGGACCGGTTGAACCACACCACCCAGTCTGTAGTGACCAGCTCGGAACCGGTACAGCGGACCGCGGCAAAACGGTGAGTCGTCACGAAAGTCCTCGCGTTACCTGAACGAACGGCCCGGAACCGAACGGTTCCGGGCCGTTGTCATTGCCGCAGAGCGGTTGGGCCGATCCCAATGAATGAGACCGATCGGTATTAGAGTCCTTGTTTGGCCTGGTGAGGGCCGAGAAGGGACACTGATCGACATGGCAGGACGCAAGCGGCACTCCGCGGAAGACATTGTGCGGAAGCTGCGCCGTGCCGACGAGTTGACCGCTGCTGGCAAGACCGGTGAGGAGGTAGCCGCCGAGATTGGGGTATCGACGGCGACGTTGTATAACTGGCGCCGCCAGTACGGCGGCGTGGACACCGACGCGGCCAAGGAGCTCAAGGAGTTGCGCGAGCAGAACGCCCGGCTCAAGCGGCTGCTGGCCGATGCCGAGTTGGAGAAGGACGCGCTGCGGGAGATCGCTCGGGGAAAATTCTGAGCCCGGCGGCCAAGCGCCGTGCTGTGGACATGCTTCGCCAGGTGAAGAGCATGTCGGAGCGGTTCGCGTGCAAGGTTGTTGGGCTTCATCGGTCGACCTACCGGCGCCTGCCGGTCAAGGACACCCCGGTCGACCCGGACGCAGGTTTACGGGCCTGGCTGCGTTCGTATGCGGTCAAGCATCAGGGCCACGGGTTCCGGCGTGCCTGGGCGCGGCTGCGGTTCGACGAGGGCGCCGCCGTCAACATCAAGAAGGTCCACCGGCTCTGGCGCGAGGAGGGCCTGCAGGTCCGTGAACACCACCCGCGCAAACGAGCTGGGGTTTCCTCGGTGCCACCAGTGGAAGCCGATGCCCCGAAAGTGGTGTGGGCGTTGGATTTCCAGTTCGACTCCACCGTGGATGGTCGAGCGGTGAAGATCGCGTCGATGATCGATGAACACACTCGAGAATCCCTGCTGCACATCGTGGAACGCTCGATTGCCGCCGACCGACTGGTCGCCGAACTGGAGAAAGTGTTCACCGCGGCCGGTGGCCCGCCGCGGGTGCTGCGGATGGACAACGGGCCGGAGATGATTTCCCATGCCCTGCAACAGTTCTGCGCCGACAGGGTCGGGATCTCCTACATTCCGCCGGGCACACCGTGGAACAACGGCTTTGTCGAATCGTTCAACCGGCGGTTGCGGACCGAGTGCTTGAACCGCAACCACTGGACGAGCCTGCTGGAGGCGCGGGTGGTGATCGGCGATTTCAAGGTCGACCATAACCGGCGTCATCGGCATTCGGCACTGGGCTACCTGACACCGGCCGAGTACGCTGCGGCCTGCACCTGCACCCACCACCCGGTGGCCTGCGGGACCAACTGAACACGCAACGAAATCACCTGGGCTCAATTCCGGGTGGTCTCGTCATCGGGGACCGCTCACGGTTTCCGGGTCAGGCATAGATTCGGTCTTGTAGAGCTCAATTATTGTCTCCGCCAATGCATTATCGAACGCCGCGGTGACCATCGACCCGCTCATGCTGTGATAAGTCAAGGAACGATGAACTTCCGCCTTAAAAATTCCAGACCCGCCGTCGGTACGCAAAATTCATCCAGCCACGTCACCGCGGCGAGAGCGCGTACGGCGAGTGTGGATTTCATCCGAAAGTCGACGGAGTAGCCAACGATCCGAATGCAGTAGACGTCCTTGATCGCGCAGATGAGGCGACCGCACAAATCTACGCGATATCCTGGGCTATGTAATTAACGCAGCAGGACCGGCGCATGTGCGACATCGACCCGTTGAAAACTCAACGCGACGTGATCCCCGAGGTCACGGCGGAGCTGGCGGCGGCAGGATTCACCAACGCTGAGGAGATCGGGCGTGGCGGATTCGGGGTGGTGTACCGATGCATCCAGGCAGGCCTGGATCGCGCGGTAGCGGTCAAGGTACTCACCGCCGACCTCGACGAGGAGAACCGGGAACGGTTCGTTCGTGAGCAGCGGGCGTTGGGTCGGCTTACCGGGCAGCCCAACATCATGGAGGTGCTTCAAGTCGGCACCACCACGTCTGGGATGCCTTATCTGGTCATGTCCTACTACCCGCAGGGTTCCCTCGATTCCCGGATCCGCCGTCACGGTCCGTTGTCGTCGGCAGAGGCGCTACGGGTGGGAGTGAAGCTGTCCGGGGCCCTCGAGACCGTGCATCGGCTCGGTATCCTGCACCGCGACGTCAAACCTAGCAACATCCTGATCACCGACTATGGTGAGCCGGTCCTGACCGACTTCGGGATCGCACGGATCCCCGACGCGTTCCACACCGCGACCGGCACGATCATGGGGTCGCCGGCGTTCACTGCGCCGGAGATACTGGACGGGCAGGCACCCACGCCAGCTGCAGACGTCTACGGGCTCGGCGCGACATTGTTCGCAGTGTTGACCGGGCATGCGGCGTTCGAGCGGCGCAGCGGCGAGCAGGTCGTAGCCCAGTTTGTACGGATCACCGCAGAGCCGACGCCGAACCTGCGCGAGCACGGCATCGACGAGGACCTCTCGCACGTGATCGAGCGGGCTATGGACCGCAGCCCCGAGCAGCGGCCCTCCGCGGCGGCGCTGGGCAGGGAACTGCAGCGTTTGCAGGCCGGGCGCGGGCTCGCGGTCGACGAGATGGCTGTGCGGGCCGAAGCGGGTGCCGAGCAGCACGCAGCGGTCCTGGTTCCTCATATCCCGCTTTCGGCCGACCCCTCGCTGGCGCACCAGGCCCAGGCGTCGGTCGGGCGCGAGGGAGCTCTTCCGTTCGAGCTGACCAGTTTCGTCGGCCGTCGCACCGAATCGGGCGAGGCCAAGCGGCTGCTGGCGCGCTCCCGGCTGGTGACGTTGACCGGGATCGGCGGGGTGGGCAAGACTCGTCTGGCCCTGCGCGTGGCGGACACCGTAGAACGGGACTTCCATGACGGGATCCGGCTGGTCGAGCTCGGGCAACTGCACGACGGTGACCTGCTGGCGGGGGTGATCGCCGCCTCGCTCGGATTGCGCCCGCAAGGCCAGCCTGTGCTCGAGGCGCTGATCGACTATCTCGCAGCGCGTCAGCTGCTGTTGGTACTCGACAACTGCGAACAAATCGTCGATGCGGCAGCCAAGGTCGTCGACGCTTTGCTGCGGGCATGCCCGAAACTGAGGATCCTCGCCACCAGCCGCGAGACCTTGAGCGTCGGCGGAGAGACGGTGCTACAAGTGCGGCCTCTGACCGTTCCCGACCGGGATCAGCCGCCGTCGCTGCGGAGTGCGCCCCGCTACGACGCGGTCACCCTGTTCGCCGAACGGGCCACCACCGCCGTGCCCGGTTTTGCGCTCACCGACGACAATGTTGCCACAGTCACCGAGATCTGCCGCCACCTCGACGGTCTTCCGTTGGCCATCGAGCTGGCGGCCGCCCGATTGCGGGCCCTGACACCCGACCAAATCCTGCACCGCCTCACCGACCGATACGCCCTGCTGATCCACGGCAACCGCACCGCCCCAGACCGCCAGCAGACCCTGCGCTGGTGCATCGACTGGAGCTACTCGCTGTGCAGCCGCGCCGAACAGCAAGTGTGGGCCCGACTGTCAGTGTTCGCCGGCAGCGTCGAACTCGACGCCGCTGAATACGTATGCTCGAGCGACCTCGCCGCGGAGGACTTTCTCGAGGTGCTCACCGCACTGGTCGACAAGTCCATCCTGATCCGCGAGGAGTCCGGCTCGGCGCTGCGTTTCCGGCTGCTCGAGACGGTCCGCGACTACGGCCGCGACAAACTCGAACAGGCCGGCGAATACACCGAAATGCGGCACCGGCACGCGGATTGGTACCAGCAGCTCGCCGAGCTCGCCGACGCCGAATGGATCAGCCCCGACCAGCCCGGTTGGATCGCTCGAATCGACCGTGAACAACCCAACCTGCGCGAGGCATTGGACTTCTGCCTGACCGACACCGAATCCGACGCGGCTTTGTCGTTCGCGTCTGCCCTGCAACCGTTCTGGTATTCGCGAGGCCAGCTCGGCGAGGCGCGATACTGGCTCGACCGTGCCCTCAGCGGCGGGCTCGCTACCGCTACCGCAGCCCGTGCCAAGGCATTGTGGCGCGCCAGCCTGGTCGCCGAAACCCAGGAAGATCCCTGTGCGGCGTCCGCACTGGTTACGCAGGCGCAGGTCCTCGCCGCACAGACCAGGCATCCAATCGTGCAGGCGTTCGCGGATCTCGCTCGAGGCGTCCAAGCGATATTCGACGGCGACCCGTCGTGCGCCCGAGCTCCCCTGGAAGCTGCCCTCGAGTCTTTCGCTGTGCAGGACAACGTCGATGGGCAGGTCTTTACCCTCATCTCGCTCGGATGGGTGCACGCAATGCAGGAGAACAGCGCATCCGCTCTCTCCTACTATGAACAGGCCATCGCTATCACGGGATTTCACGGCGATTCCGTGTATAGGCCATGGGCATTATGGGGGGCGGCGGTTGTCGCGTGGGACCAAGGCGATCGCGACCGAGCGCTAATGCTGCTGCAGCAGCAGCTGCCGCTGACCAGACAGCAGAAAGACCCGCTCGCGGCCACCACAGCTCTGGAAACACTGGCGTGGATTGAGGGAGCCCAGGGCAGCGCGCGGCGCACCGCTGTATTGCTGGGTGCGGCGCACGCATTGTCTCAGTCGGCGCGGACCTCCGCGGTGGTGTTTCCACACCTGACGGTCCATCACCAGGATTGCGAGCGAGAGGCACGGCATACGCTCGGCCGGCGGTCATTCGATGCGGCCTACCGCGAAGGCGCCGGGCTGTCTCTCGACGCCGCAATCGGCTACGCCCTGGGCGAGCAACCGCGGGCCGCGGCTGCTGGTCCGGCAGAGCTGACCGCCCGGGAGCGGGAGGTGGCCGGCCTCGTCGCCGACGGCCTCACCAACCGCGCCATCGCCGCCCGTCTTTGCATCTCCCAGCGCACCGCGCAGGGACACGTCGAACATATCCTGACCAAACTCGGATTCACCTCGCGCGCTCAGATCGCAGCGTGGGTCGCCAGCGGAGGCGACCCACACCCAGTTGAGGATTGTTGAGCCAGTCGGTGATACCGCCGCCTGGTATTCATGCTCGGCCAGCATCGCAGCCGCCCCAGCGCATAATCCCTCTGGGCCGCCGAACCGCCCGACGCCGTGGTCAGCAAGCTGCTCAGACTGCGCATCTGAACCACGACGCTCTGGACAATCATCGCCGGCGGCATCCACCTCGGCTAGGCCCCAACCCTCGCACGCCAGAAGACCTGGTGCCCCCTCGCGTGGTTGAGGCTCTTTGGCTATTCTCAAATACTGACACAGTTATCAGTATTTAGAGAGGTGCACCCATGGCCAAGCCCGTGATCGCCGGAGCCGGCACGACAACCTTTGGCAGGGCCCCGAGTTCCACCGTGCGTTCGCTGGCGAGCGACGCCGCTCGGCGCGCCCTTCTCGACGCCGAGGTGACGGCGGACCAGGTCGACCGAGTCTTCTTCAGCAACGCGACCGCCGGCCTGTTGACCGGACAGGAGATGATCCGTGGGCAAGTTGCGCTGAGGGATCTCGGACTGTTGGGGGTGCCGGTCGTCAACGTGGAGAACGCGTGCGCCTCGGGATCGACCGCTGTTCATCTTGCTGCAACGTCAATTGCTGCCGGCGAGGCGGAGATCGTTCTCGTCGTTGGTTCGGAAAAGCTCACGCATGAGGACAAGGCGCGAACGTTTGCGGCACTCGGGAGTGCAGTCGACCTTGAACGTCTGGATCAGGTGAAGGCCAGCCTGTACGGGGAGAACTGCTCCACTGCTGATAACCGTTCGTTCTTCATGGACGTCTACGCCAACATGGCGACGGCATATATGAAGCAGTCGGGTGCAACCGAGGGCGACTTCGCAGCGGTGGCCGCCAAGAGTCATCAGAATGCCGCCCTCAATCCCTATGCCTCGGCCCATCGAAGTGTGTCGGCCGAAGCTGTTGCCGGCAGCCGCCATATCAGTGGGCCATTGACGCTTCTGATGTGCTCACCCGTCAGTGACGGGGCTGCTGCAATCGTCATGATGTCCGAGGCCAAGGCCGCACAGTTGGGTCGAGATTACGTTGTTGTCCGCGCGTCGGCCATGGCTTCAGGCCTCGGCCCAGAGGACCCGGTTGCTGTGGCGGCTTCGAAGGCGTACGAACTGGCTAGCATCGGACCAGAGGATCTCGACGTTGTCGAGGTGCACGACGCGGCGTCGCCTGCCGAGTTGATCATGTACGAGACGCTCGGTCTTTGCTCGCCGGGGGACGGACCACGCCTTCTCACATCAGGTGACACCGCCATCGGAGGCCGGATCCCAGTGAATCCTAGTGGCGGCTTGGTCGGTAAGGGGCACCCGGTGGGGGCGACTGGAGTCGCTCAGATCGTCGAGCTCGTGGACCAGCTCCGTGAGCGGGCTGGAGATCGCCAGGTGCCGTCGGCTCGTGTTGCTTTGGCGGAGAACGGCGGCGGCTACCTGGGCCCGAACCCGGCAGCGGCCACCATCACCATTCTGTCCGTCTAGCTGGATGAATGAATCACCCTATTCGCCGCCGGTGCCCCGGCACCGGCGGCGAATAGGCGGTCAGCGAGAGTCCGGCCGGGCGCTGGGTGACAGTAGCCTGACAGTCGTGCCCACGCAAAAAGAACGCAACGCCGAGACGCGGCGACGATTGCTGTCCGCGGCCAGAGAGGCGTTCGCTGAGAACGGCTACGCCAATGCCACCGTAGCTGACATCGTCAAACGTGCCGGTCGCTCACACGGTTCGTTCTACCTGCACTTCACCAACAAGGAGGCAGCGCTGCAGGCTTTGCTCGAGGACGCGATGGCCCAGTTGTCGCTCCAGTCGAAGACGATGTGGCGGTGGGACGAACCCGGGACGAGCGTGCACAAGACCGTCCGCAGGTTCATCGAGGAGTTCGGCGAAAACCGGGATCTGTGGTTGCTCCTCGATCAGCGCAGCAGCCTGGAGCCAACCTTCAAGAAATTGAGCGACCAGTGGTTTCAGCAACTCGCCGGCAGCATCATGCGTGGCATGGTCTCCACCGAGACCCCTGGGTTGATGCGCGGTCTAGATCCGGGAATTCTTGCGCAGGTCTTCGCTGCCATGCTCTCCGATAGCACCCGTGCGGCCTACCAGGAAAACCATAGCTGGACGACCGACGAGCTGGCGGATGAGATCTCGGCCATCTGGTCCCGCACCCTCGGATACACCGACATGCCTCCGCAGGCGACGTGATCACGTCGCCTGCGGGTATGGGTGAGACACGACTCCGGACGTCGTGGACGTCGGTGGCCGCTACGAAGCTTGCAGTCCGCCGTCGACGGCGAAGACCTGGCCTGTGATGTAAGAGGCGGCTTCGGAGGCCAGGAAGGTAATGAGCGGCGCAACCTCTTCGGGCTTGCCGAACCGTCCAGCGGGTATTTTACGGATATACTCTCGCCACAGGTCTTGATTGTTGCGCAAGCTCTCGGTGAGATCGGTGTCGATGTAGCCGGGGGCCACTGCGTTCACACGCACTCCACGATCGGCCCATTCCACCGCAAGTGTCCGAGTCATCGCCTCCAATGCGCCCTTGGTTGCGGTGTAGGGAAGCCCGCGCTTCGTCCCCACCGACGCTGTTACGGAGGAGACGACGACGATGCTGCCGCCGCCAGCGGACAACATGCGGCGCGCTGCGGCCTTCACCGCGAAGAACACGCCGCGGCTGTTGACCGCGTTGATCGCGTCCCAAACTTCGGTTTCGAGGTGCTCCGGCCGTCCGAGATAGGTGTTGACACCCGCGTTCGCTACGAGGATGTCCACCGAGCCATGCTGTTGCTCGACGCGTTCCATCGCGTCCTCGCTCGCCGCAGGATCGGCGATGTCGAAAGCCAATGGCGTCGCATCGCCTCCAACCTCGGCGATCAACGTTGCGGCGCGGGCTACGGATTCCTCCGTGCGCCCGGTTGGTACGACGATCGCCCCTGCCTCAGCCAGCGCGAGCGCCGTTTGCAGCCCGATCCCTCTGGTGCCGCCGAGAACGACGGCAACCTTCCCCTCACACGATTTGGTCACCAGCCATCCTCGATCGTGTATCCACCGACCAGGGCCCGCGCAACCACCATGTTCTGGATCGTCGGTGTTCCTTCCTCGAGCCAGTTGAGGCGCGCGTCCCGGTATAGACGCTCGATACTGTGCGCTCGGGTATAGCCGATCCCTCCGAAGGTCAGCAGGGCGCGGTCTGTCACCCGCCCCACGGCTTCGAGTCCGAAGTTCTTCGTCATGGAGGCCTCCGCTGGAATGCGGCGGCCGGCATCCCATTTACGGGCGCAGTCACTGAGCATTAGTTTGAGCGCATACACGTCTTGGGCCATCTCGGCGATGTAGCGCTGGACCGCTTGACGGTGAGCCAACGGTTTGCCGAATGTTACTCGGGTGCGGGAGTGCTCCACCGCCAGCTCGAGGGCTCGTTCGGCGGTACCGAGCGACGACGCGGCCACCAAAACGCGGCTCAGCTCGAGCGTCTCCTCCAACTGGGCCACTCCCTGCCCTTCCTGGCCAAGGAGGTTCTGCACGGGAACTCTGACGTCGGTGGCGGTAATCCGTCCGTGCTCGCCTCCCTTGCATCCCATCGTCTCGGGCAGCGGCTCGATGGCGAGCCCACTTGCTCCACGTTCGACCAAGAACGCGCTGACACCCAACTCGCCAGCGTCTGGATCGGTCTTGGCGAAGTAGATGAAGTGAGTTGCGAAGTCAGAGTTCGAGATGAGGTGCTTTCGCCCGTTCAGGATGTATTCGTCTCTGTCACGTACGGCGATGCTGCCGAGATCTGCTCCGGTGCCGAAGTCCGGCTCGGTCAACGCGAAGCCAATGGACATCGTGCCGCCTGCGACCCCGGGCAGGACAGCGCGTCGCTGTTCCTCTGAGCCGAGGACGCTGAGCGCGTGGGCGTTGGAGTTGTGCACGTGGACGACGACCCTGATCCCGCCGTGGACCTTCGCCAGTTCCGAGAGGATAGGCAGATACTGGCTGACCGTGAGACCGAGTCCCCCGTACTCCTCTGGGACCATCAGTCCCCAGAGCCCAAGATCCGTGATGACCGGATTGATTTCAGCGTAGGGAATCTGTTCCTCGCTTTCGATCCGTTCCTCGAACGGAGCGAGGTCGGTCCACACTCGCTCGAGGACTTTCTTGCGGAAGCCCTCGTACTCGGTGTCATTCATTGTGTTCTAACTCCTTCTGGCTTTGCCTGGTCTGTTCATCGTCCGAGAAACTTCGGTGGCCTGCCTTCGCTGAACGCGGTGAGGCCTTCAACGAAGTCATGAGAATGGGCATGCGCCTCGGACATGAGCAGTTCCAGACGCACTCCTGTGGGAACCTCCTGTGCGAGTCCGTCTCGGGCCAGTTGCTTGAGACGAGCGAGGCCCAGAGGGCTCTTGGTCGCGATCACCTCGACGAGTTCCGCCACGCGGGTTTCAAGTTCCTCCGGCGGGACCACCTCGTTGACGAGCCCGCACGCGACGAGTTTGGACGCTGGAAGGAAATCGCCGGTGAAGAAGAGGTAGTTTGCCATCGTGGGCCCGACAGTGCGTGGCAGTCTCACCGACGCACCACCTCCGGGAAGAATTCCGTAGTTAGCGTGTGCGTCGCCGAGTTTGGCGGCTTCCGATGCGATGACCAGGTCGCCGCAGAGGATGAGTTCGAGCCCGCCGGCCAAGGCCAGTCCGTTCACTGCCGAGATGACAGGTTTGGGGAACATCTCGATTGCTTCGAAGACGGCGCCGGCATCGGACAGGAACTGCCGATGACGCCGTACCAGGTCGTCGCCGCGAAGCGACAGAATCTCTTTGAGATCGGCGCCCGCGCAGAACGCCTTGCCGGTGCCCGTTAGTACGAGTACGCGTACATCATCGTCCTCACGTGCTTTCCGCAGGCCGTCCATGATGCCGTCGAGTACCTCGACGCTCAGTGAGTTCATCGCCTCCGGGCGATTGATGCGGATCCATGCTCCGCTCGCTCGCGTTTCGTAGATCACCTCGGTCATGAGTCGGAACCCTCCTTCGGGTCTAACGCTTCGGACAGTGTCATTCCCCCGTGGTACCGGGGGAACAGAGTCTCGTGGTGTCGGCGGCGCGCAGGCTCCATCACCTCATCGGCAGGAAGATGCCAGAACATCTCCCGTGCGTGGACGGTCTCGTACAGAGCCGGCTGCGCGTTGCGGTCGACGACGACATTGACCACCGAGGGGAGCCCTGATCGGAAAGATCGATCGAGAGCGCCTTGGAGTTCGTCCAGCCTCGTCACGAACTCCGTGTGACATCCGAGTGGCGCGAACATCTGGTCGTAACGGACGCCGGGAGTCAGGTTCCAGCCTCCACGGGACTTGGCTCCGAGAATCGAGTAGTCGGGGCCGTAGGCGTAGTCCTCCATTCCGCTGCCGAGAGCGCTGTTGTTGAGGACGAGGAAGACGACAGGCAACTTGTAGCGGACAGCGGTCTCGATGTCGCCACCGCCGAGTCCGACGCCCCCGTCCCCCAGCACCGATACCACCGGGCCGCCGTCCGACGCCATCGAGGCGCCCAGCGCCATCCCGACTCCGTGCCCGAACGCCGCGGACAGACCGGCATCCATGACTCGGCCGGACGCCTTCGGCTGCAAGAACTCGGCCAGGAACCCGGAACCCGTGAACGAGTCCAAGATGATCGGTACATCGTGAGGGAGTAGTAGGGACAGTTCGCTCGCGAAGGCGATGGGGTGGATGACCTCTCGGCCGAGGAGGTCGCGCACGTCGGCATCGCGTCGGGCGCGCCACTGCTCCACGTCGGTTCGGCAGGCATCCGACCACGGCAGGGACGGACGGGGCTGGTCGGTGGGCAGGTCGGCGGCCAGGGCGTTCATCTGGTGCAGGAATGTGTCCTGGTCGGCTGTGATCTCGACGAGGGTTGGGAGGTTCACTGCGACCTCGGACGGGTGGCGACTGACTTGGATGAACTTGGCAGAGGTCTTCCAGTCGCCGAAGCCTTCGAGGTAGCTCAGGTGTATCCCGAGCAGCATGACGACATCGGCGTTTTCGAGCGCACGCTTGCGAGCGGGTGCAGGGATCACCAGTGGATGGTCCTCGGGAACGGCACCGCGGCCGTGCCGTCGCATGGAGAGCGGCACCGAGAGCTTCTCGATGAGTTCACGCAGGCTGGCCCCCGCGTCGTCCCAGTGAACCCCGTCCCCCGCGATGATCAGGGGGCGCTGCGCCCTGGACAGGGCTTCGAATGCTGACGCCACTCCTCGGGGATCGCCCGCGACCGCCGGCGGTCGTCCCAAGTGCACACCAGCGCCAGGCCAGCCGATTCTGGATTCGGGCGGGATCGGATGATCATTGAACAGGTCGTTGGGGAACTCGATCGCCACGGGACCATAAGGGAAGGTCATCGCTTCTCTGAACGCCATGCGCACGTAGAGGTCAGCCTGTTCTGGAACAGTGACGCGACGGAACGACTTGGTGACGGAACTGAGGACGGAACGGGCGTCGGCCTCCTGGATCGTGGCCCGGCCTTCCTCGCGAACCTTGTGACCACCGAGCAGGAGTACGACGGGCGTGCGGTTGACGTACGCCATATGCATGCCCGTCACGGTGTTCGTCATTCCAGGCCCGGCTGTCGCGAAGCACACTCCGGGGCCGCGTGTCGCGCGCGCATAGCCGTCGGCGGCGTGCACGGCCGCCTGCTCGTGACGCACCTGTAGGACGTCGATCCCAGCTCGGTAGGCGTAGTCCTGGATGGACGCGATGTGTCCGCCGAAGATCCCGAACATCGCGCGGACACCCTCGCGTTGCAGGGCTTTCACGACCAGTTCCGCGGGCCACTGGTTTCTCGACATGGTCATCGTCCTTTCGCTGCTTTGCGGTGTTCGACAGCCCGCCTCGAGGGCTGTCACCGTGCGGGAAGTCTGCCGATCATCAACTGGAGACTCGAAGACCTCTCAGCGCTGTAACCAGGCGAGGACTTGCCAGCACCTCGTCCTACCGACATACTGACACGGCTATCAGTAAGTGTCCAGACTGTGATGGATGGACGAGGCGGCCCTAGGAGTCCCAATGTCTGATCTTCTGAACCTCGACGGAAAGGTGGCCCTCGTGACGGGCGCCGGCCAAGGTGTCGGGGCGCAGATCGCACGGAACTTGGCGAGCTGCGGGGCTGCGGTCGTGGCCAACGACTTCTACGCCGACCGCGCGGAGACGATCGCGGGGGAACTGATTTCGGAGGGCGGTACTGCTGTCGACGTTGCCGCGGACGTGTCCAATTACGACGACGTCCAGCGAATGTTCAAGATCGCCGAGGAACGCTTCGGGCACGTCGACATCCTGGTGAACAACGCCGGAAACGCCGGACCGTCAGGCAGCATTGTGGAGTCTGCCCCGTTCTGGGAGACACCGCCGGACGACTGGGACCGATGGATGAAGGTGAACTACTACGGGGTTCTCAACACCACTCGCCTCGCGCTGCCGGGGATGGTTGAGCGCCGCTTCGGCCGAATCATCACCGTTGTCTCGGATGCCGGACGGGTAGGTGAACCGAACTTGGTCGTCTATTCCGGAGCGAAGGCCGGAGCGACCGGACTCATGCGTTCGGTGGCCAAGGCTGTCGGCCGGTATCAGATCACAGCCAACTCGATCGCACTGGCTTCGATCGAGACCCCGACCACCGCGCCCCTGCTTGAGGATGAAGCGGCTCGCAAGGCGATGCTGAGGCAGTACATCATCAGGCGACTGGGGCAGCCCGCCGACGCCGCCGGCCTCGCGCTGTTCCTGGCAAGCGACGCCGCTTCCTGGATAACCGGGCAGACCTACCCCGTCAACGGCGGCTACTCACTATCACTTTGACGGGATCCCGGACGGGTGCGCTCAGTGCTGCGCGCCGCCCGGGCGGCCTCCACCGGACCCCGGGGCGCACCGAAGGCGGGCAGCGGCCCCTATCCGGTGGCTCCCATGACAGCCCGATCCATTTGGAAACAGTCCGAACGCTGGCCGCCGCGCGGCTAGTCTGCCTCGAACATGTCGCGCAGATTGGCAAGATCTGTTTCCGTGATCGGCTGTCCGACGGCATTGCACCAGACGACCGTCATGTGGAGCGCCGTGACGTCAGGCGAGGCAGGGAGAGTTCCGGTTCGAGCGAAATACAGACCCATCGATGTCAAGACCTCTGCCAGTAACTCGAGGTTCGATGACGGAGGGACGAGCTCGTCGCGGCGCTCCGTGAGACCCCGTAAGACCGGCTCGACATAGAGGTGTCTGAGTCTGGACCTCAAGGGCGCCGCGTCCTCCTCGAGCGCCACCACCTCCTCGAGCAGCAACCACAAGCTGCGCTCGGGTGTGATCCGTGCGAGAAAGTCTCGAAGCCCTAGCCAGATCGCCTCGAAGGTCGGCGTAGTCCGCCAGATCTCTCGCGCATGCTGTCGGGCCTCGTGGGCCATGTCGTCAAGCAGGACCGACACAAGATCTCGCTTGTTCTCAAAGTGAAGATAGAACGTCCCGTGTGCTCGGCTCGCTCGTTGGGTGATCTGAGCTACAGAAGTACGCGCGTAGCCCACTTCGCGCAGCAGTGATCCTCCCGACTCGAGGAGCGCCTGGCGGGTTTGTTCATTTCGCTCCCTCTGCGTGCGCGCCACCGTTCTGTCTCCCACGTTTGCATGTGTTCATGCTGTTGCCTAGACCGTAAAACATGGCCGGAGCGGAACAATACGTCAACATCGCTATCGGTTCGCACTGGTTGCTCGCGCCAACCGGGCGTGCTCACCTATCGGGCCGGCGCATCATTCGGGCGCCAGGTCTTGGCGTGTGCACTCTCCGACGGTCACGACGTACCGATGAGGCGTGGCGATTTTCCGCACTGTGCGATCGCGTGGCGGCCGAGACGGATGGACGATCCGGCTACTTCTTGACAGGCCTCCTCTCGGTGGGCATAGTCACATCATCATCATTTAATGATGACGATGTCAGTAAATCTTCGGGCAAATCAGTGCCAAAGGGGTCAAGTTGCAGCTCAATCTCAACGACTACCTGAACCAGTCAGGCGCCAAGTACGAAGCTGAACCAGCGTGGAAGTTCGGCTCGAGACAGGCCACGTACGGGGAACTGGTCGCGACTGCAGGCAACGTAGCCGGCGCCTTGACCTCGGCAGGAATCGCAATCGGCGACCGCGCAGCCTTTCTCCTCAAAAACTGCCCCGAAATCATCGAACTCCATGCGGGGATGTCCCGTGCGGGGGTCGTCTCAGTCCCGCTGAACTTCCGATCGGTTGCTCGAGAGCTGACCCACGTCGTCAAGGATTCCGGATCGAGAGTCGTGGTGTTCGGCGAGGAATTCGTCGACGCGATGGACGAGGTGCGGGGCATCGTCAATCCCGATGTCCGCTACGTCATGGTCGGTTCCTCAGACGCGCCACGGTGGTCCACGTCGTATGGAGAGTGGCTCGATCGGGGGGCTCAGCGGGCTGACATCAGAGTCGATATCGCCCCTGACCATCCCTACTTCATCGGCTACACATCTGGGACCACAGGCGCACCGAAAGGCGCGGTGATCAGTCACCGGGCCCTGATTCGGCACGTTCTTGCCCTGATGCTCGAGTACGGGGCACCCAGTCAAGCGCGAGATCGGTTCCTGAGCCTCATGCCGATGTTTCATTCCAACGGTACGTGGTTCGCTACTGCCGCGATGATGGCTGGTGCGTTGAACGTGATCCATCCATCGGGCGGATTCGATCCGCGAGAGGTGATGCAGGTGGTTGCTGCAGAGCGAATCACTCACACCTCCGTCGTGCCCACGATGCTCAGAATGATGGTGAGCATCGACCCAGACGAACTGGCGCTGCTCGACACCTCGTCCCTGACGACTATCCTCGTCGGATCAGCCCCGGTCACGCTCAGCCTCAAACGAGAGGCCGAGCGAGTGCTCGACGTCAGGGTCAACGAAGGGTATGGCGCCACCGAGACTGGCGTCGTCACGTCGCTGAGACAGGGTGATCCCGACGAGAAGTATGCTTCGGTCGGGAGACCGACCATGGGACGCGAGGTCTCCATTCGCGACGACCAGAGCCGTGAATGTCCGGTCGGAACGCCGGGCGAAATCTGGACCCGCGGCGAAGGAGTTTTGCTCGACCACTATTGGAACAATCCCGAGGCAACTCGCGCCGCATTCGACGCTTCAGGCTGGTGCACCGTCGGAGACATGGGATATCTCGACGGCGATGGCTACCTCTTTCTGACCGACCGTAAGCACGACATGATCATCAGCGGCGGAGAGAACGTCTATCCAACCGAGGTGGAGTCCGTCCTGCTGGACCACCCAGCGGTCGCAGAGGCCGCTGTCATCGGGCTAGCGCACGAGCACTGGGGCGAGACCGTCCAGGCGGTTGTAGCCCTCAAGCCTGGGCAAGTCGTCGCTCCCGAGGACCTCATCGAGTTCAGCAGGGCTGGTCTAGCCGACTACAAAGTCCCCCGTTCGGTGCGATTCGTCGATGCGCTGCCGAAGAGTTCGACGGGCAAGATCTTGCGCCGCCTCGTCCGTGAAGAAGTCAACGCAAAACACCATGCGCCTCCTGGCGTCACGTCCCCCAATGGCCCTGACCCGAGCAAGTCAGCCCATTGGGCAACCGCTCCGTCAACCCATACTGGGTGATCAAATCAAGAAGTACGAAAAGTCTCATGTCGATTAGGTTCTCGTTCACGGCGGGCTGGTGCGACCATCTCGGCATTCTCTCCGAAGCCGGCCCGCAGACGCCGGTCTCGCATCCGCGCCTGATCGCCGACATCGACTGCCGTGGCCGCGGCCAACACGGCAGTGTCGAAGGCCGAGCAGATCAAGAAGTGCCGCATCCTCGACGTCAAATGGTCCCAAGCGACAGGAGAACTCATACCCAACTGTTCGTTGAAGCGAGCAGCCTTGCTCGAACGCGGCAAAGCGGGCATTCATGTCCTGTACCAGCATCCGGTACCCCACCACGCCAATCCTCGGCGGCCGCATGCTGATCGACCTGCTTACCCGCCCGAGGGTTGGCCCGGCTGGTGGCGCGCCAATCCTTCGCTGACGGAAACGTTCCCACTCTCATGAATCATGACGAACAGGCTCTCATCGATTTCGCGCTGCTCTGGCAGCCCTTCGGCGGCCCACCCAGCGAAGACATTCTCACTGCCTTCGGAATCACCGAGTCCCAGTTCCGCGCTCGGGTCCGCCACATCCTCATCACCCGCGGCACGCGCACCGATGAACCGTTCCGCCAGCACGCACGAGCGGTGCTGCGCACCTACACACAACCGCACACGCACACGCCTAGACCCCACTGATCAGCGACCACTCGTTCACAACTGAAACCGAAACCGGTCCCAGAACTGTGACAATTCGCCGCATCGGGCTCACCGACTGCGATGGTGAGAATCCGCCTGGCGATGCTGTTCTCGCCGCGGCCGCAAGAGTCCGCTTCGATGCAGATTCAGATGCCGCAGCGGCCTTTCCGGACCGGTCATGAGCAGGGCCGTAGGCACGGGCAGCGACCGACAGTACCGGGTCGAGGTCGACACCGGCCGCGGAGGACCTGGCAACCTGCCCTCGTCCCGCGAACTGCGCATGAAATTCGACGACTGCGTCGCGCCCCGGCTCAGGGCGAGCACATGTGCTCTGGAATGCCCTGCAGGACATGACCAGTGCCGGCGACGCCACCACCCGCGCCGCCGCCCCGTCCCCCTCGCCGAGCATCTCGGCTGACGAAAGATAAAGGAACACCTGATGAAGAAAACAACCGCGGCATCAACGTTGCTCGTCGCGGCCACGGTCACGGCCCTGGGCGCCGGTCCCGTGACCGCCGCACCACCCGATCCCGACACGATCACCTACACCGCCACCACGACCGAACATTCGACCGTGCTCACCACCACCGCGGGATCGATGGTCGCCGAAAATGGAGTCTTCACGATCCGAGCAGACAACGGCACCATCCTGGCGGGAACCGAATTGTCCTTCCGCATAGACGATTTCGTCTTCCCCATCGCCGCCGACATCACCGGCCGCACAGCCACCCTCACGCCGCAGCTCGACGCACGCCATGCCCGATACGCACCCGTCGCCCTGCCGTTCGAGGACCAAGCACCCTGGAAAAACTCCTACGACCGCGAACAAGCCGCCTGGGCACGCATGACAACAACCATCACCACGGGCGCGACCATCGGCACCCTGATCGGCGGCATCGGCGGAGCCGCCGTCGGCTGCCTGATCGGCGGAATCGCAGGCGCCACAGTCGCATCGGCAGCCATCGTGGGCCTGTTCGGCGCCTTCCTCCCCGCCGCCGCAATCGGCTGCCTCGGCGGCATCGTGGCCATCGGCGCACTCGGCACGATCGCGGGCCAACTCCTGATCACCGCACCAGTGGCCATCCTCGCCGCAGCCCAATACTTCACCACCATCAACCAACCCCCACCCACCCCGACGAAATGAGTCCTGCGGCAGGCTACTTCGGGACCATCGGGCGTTTCATCCCCGTCGGGCTCGTGCGGGGGTAACCGCTCGGGGTAGAAGCCGAATATTGGGAATTGTGGCAGCGGACGGGCGCCCGGTACCGGAGTAATCGGGCGCCCGACGTGTCGGTTGAAAGTCAGTGGGTGACTATCATTCGGCCTCCGGGTGAATGTGCTGGTGCCGGCACCGGGTGTCCTTTTGCCAGCGTTGCGACGGTGTGAAAGGCCGTTAGTGAGGGTATTTCGGGATTCGATCGTATCGCGCCAACCTCGCCCGTCACCCGGCCATGGTCGACGATGTTGTCGATTCAGGGGTGGTGGTCGGGACGTCGATCACGTCCGGGAGCTGGCCGCTGCCGAGGGCGGGTGCCGAGGTCTGCGGAGAAGGCGGAGTCAGGCTGCTGCGGTGGCCGCTGCGGCCGGTGACCGCAGCCGAGGCACCGCCATAGTTGCCAGCGTGTTCAAGTGCTTGGGCAGGGCGTGTCGAACATGGGAACGGTGATGACCTGCGGTTTTCGGGTGGGTCGCTGGTTATCGAAGCGGATTACCAGCTGTAGTGACGGGTTGTGTCTCTGTTCTGCCGGGTCTCGGCTGGTATCACCCCGACGGCATTGGCTACTATCCGCTCGTTCTGCCCGGCTTCCTGCGCGGAAGGGGGATGCGGATGGTGATGAATGCGTAGTCGCCGTGATGGTCGAGTCGGGATACGTCTTGGGCGTCACGGAGTGATGCCAACAGCGACAATTGATTTCGTGAGTACATGGGGGAACTCCATGTACTCGCATCGAACCAGCGTGTGATGGGTGTCGTTGTCAAGAGTTGGCAGGGTTGGGTGTCGTTGGTTCATGAGCCTCTGAGCTGTTCTCGCGACCTCGATGGGCTTCAACCGGGCGCATGACCCGTGGCTGCCCTCGCCGATCTTCCACTACGCGTTCGACCTTGCCCGGCAACCGGGCCAGCCCAAGCTGTGCTTCATCTCAACAGGTACCGGAGGAAGCCAGCATCACGGCATTTCATGCTGCGTTCGCCGGTCGCGGCGTCATCGCGAGTCATCTGAGCTTGTTCGACAAGCCCAATGTTTCGGATGTCGCCGACCATCTGCTGAGTCAGGACGTGATCTGGGTCGATCGTGGCAGCGTGGTGAATCTGCTGGCGGTGTGGCGCTCGCACCGTCTGGACCAGATCATGCGTCGGTGCTGGGAACAGGGGTCGTCCTCAGGCCGGTGGGATCCGTTGGTGCACGGTGAGTAGTAGGTGGTCAAGTTGGGTCCGTCGGTGTGGCGGGGCTGCGCCGAGGTCGGGGAGGTCGGCGATCAGTTGTGCGGCGAGGTCGCGCAGTTTGGTGTTGGTCTCCTGGGATCGCCAGCGCAGTACTCCGAAGGCTTGTTCGGCGTTGATGTCGTAGGCGAACATCAACACGCCCTTGGCCTGTTCGATGACCGCGCGCGATTCGAGCAGGTCGGGCAGGGTTTCATCGAGGGTGGTCTGTCGCTGTTGGGCCAGGATTTCGGTGAGGTCGATGTAATAGCCTTCAGTGCCAACGGCAGTGCCAAAGTCGTCGAGCAGGCGATCGCCGACGACGATGACCTCGTGGATTCGGCCCGAGGTGTCGATGATGCGGTGTCTGCTCGAGAACGGCTCGCCGGTCTGTACGGCCAGGGTGATCGACTCGGCCACGTGGGCGCGGTCGTCGGGGTGTTTGTGCGCCAGCAGTGTTCGTGTCGTTGGCCTGATGGTGCCTGGAGCGTATCCGTGCATCGCGGCGACCTCGTCGGACCATTCCCAGCGTTGGTCGGCGAACCAGAATCGGAAACTGCCGATGGTTTGGGTAACACCACCGATGGCTTGGTCGACGGCGTCGGCCGCGTCTGTTCGACCGGCTGCGATCTCGTTCACCTTCTAATTATCGGCTCGATCCGCCCCATTCGACAGCGACACCGAGCCGAAGGCTCCCAGCGCCGCACGTCGCGATTCCCTCCGCCAGCAGCATGTCCAGCGGCTGCGGCCACCGCGCGCCCCGATCGTAGGAAGTGCCCGGGTTCCACGGCCGCGCGACACGATCTTCACCAATGCCGGTCATCGAGGGTGATCGTCACGAGCCATCCGTCCTCGCCGCGCGCTCGAATGCCTCGTAGACGTCGATCATCGAGTTCCGCGTGCTGGGTGATGAACCGTGTCGCGCGACCCGGTTCAGCAGTCCGGGCACGTAGCGATGGTGGTTGCAGTTGCCCTGGCATCCATCGGTATCGCGCTTACACCGGCAGTGCGCCGGTGAAACCGGAGGACAGTGGCAAACGCCCTGATGTCGAGCGGGTGGCCGGCGAAGTCTCGAGCGGGCGGACCGATGCGGTGCGGTGATACCGGATTGGGTCCGGGTACCTCGGGTAGGGCAACAATGAACGCTTGGCCGAGGAAGCGCCCGACGTGGAGCCCGTGCCGCGACCCACCGCGCGTCCCGCGGAAGAAGATGCGGTGCAGACGGACGAGCCGTCGGAACGATCGCTCGACTATGACCGCGATCTGGGCATCTCAGCAGACGGAGTCCTTCCCGAGTAACCCCGGCGCTTTCCGTGGGTGCCGGATCAACCGATGGCCGAAGCATCCCGAGATGCGACGTCATGCCGGGCGGGGATTGAGCAGCGAATTCGCGGCTAACTCGTCTGCGTGATGTTGATCTGCCCGCCCGGCGAGGAACTGGGGGCATCCGTGCCGATCGACCCCGGCAATGGCCGGCGCACGATCACTTAGGTCTGCCCTGCTGGGCGGTAGCAACGTGGCGGATCGGCCCGCGGACCACATATTTACGCAGTTCCGGGGTAGTCGAGTGGCGTTGGGAAAAGAAAGGGGGGTGAGTGCGAGGAGTCGAAAGATGAGCACCACCGTTGCGATCGTGATCATTGTTGTCGTCGTCTTGGTTGTTCTACTTGTGGCGGGGGCATGGGTGTCGATGCGCAAACGGCGCGAACATCAGCGCGCCGAAGCCAAGGGCATCCGTGACCGCGCGGCGGAACGGGAATTCGAGGTCGGTCGAAGGGAAGCGCGGGCGGAGGAGACCGCCGCCAAGAGCCGGGCCGCAAAGGCAGAAGGCGAGATCAAGGCTGCGCAGGCCGAGCAACTTTCCCAGCAGGCGCATGTGCATCGCAGCGAGGCGGCGGATTCGCGAACCGAGTTGGACAAGGAGTGGGAGCGCGCGGATAAGGTCGATCCGGACTCGAAGCCACGTGAGAAGCAGCAGGGCGCTGAGCCCGGGCAGCCGTCCCGCAATCCCTGATTTCGATCCCGGACAGCTGGGTGCCGGTTGCCGCTGGCGCCGTCGACAACAACCGTGCACAACGGGCGAATCCAGCACAGCCAATTCTCGACCAACGACAAGTCTCGCCGCCGGCGTTGTTTGGCTGTCCGAATGCGGGTTATCGCCAGAAGACCGGCTGGAGCAAGGAGGCCGGGCACCTTCGAGCAATAGGGCCGTAATCATGGGCACTGCAGACAAGGCAAGGAATAAGGCCGAGCAACTTTCAGGCAAGGCCAAGGAGAAGTTCGGCGCGGCGACCGGCGACGAGCAGAAGAAGCAAGAGGGCAAGTCCGATCAGACCAAGTCCCACCTCAAGGATGCGGGCGAGAAGGTCAAGGACGCCTTTCGCCACTGACTCGAGGCTCGCCGACGTCGATGACGGGCGGGTGGCCAGCGAGGCCATCCGCCCGGCGAATCGGTCCGAATTCACCTCGCGTGTGCCGTCCCGCAACGCCACACACATGGCGCGCCTGCTGAACTACGATCGCTACCCGGCCCTGAATCAGGGCGCGGTCCCGGTACTCCTTATTCTTTTGTTTCCGGCGTCAGCTCATAGGCGAAGTCCAGCGACTTGTGTACGAAAAGCCTGGTCACGCAACTGGTTATCCTGTCGGCCAATGCCCGAATCACTTCGGATACGGCCGCGCTGAGCCGAGTGTCGCTAGTGCCTGCGCAACCCACTGGCCAATGTCTCGAGCTGTCGGCTCAACCACGCCTGCGTACTGTGCCGATGCGCACGGTCGTCGAACTCGCCGTGTGCGCCGAAATCGTATCCACCGGACCGATCGACCGGTTCCCAGAGATTGTCGGCCCGCGGTTCGGCGTCGGCATCGGTCTGCTGCGAGTCGTAGCCGGTGCGAGCCAGATAGCGGTCCAGCAGACTCGGCGCGACTCGTTGTGCGAGCAGCGTCCCCGTCGTGCTCGCGCCGACCCAATACTCCTTGCGCTCAGGATGTTTCGCGGCGAAGACGATCGAACGTGCGATGATCTCGGGTTGGTAGATCGGCGGCACCGGCTGTGGCCGCTTCGGCAATCGCGATAGTACCCAGGAGAATTGCGGCGTATTCACCGCTGGTGCCTGTACCAGTGTGATGTGCACATTGCTGCCCTCGTGCATCAGCTCGACCCGGACCGATTCGGTGAACCCGTTGATCGCGTGTTTGGCGGCGCAATACGCCGACTGCAGTGGAATCGACCGGGCGCCGAGCGCCGAGCCGACCTGTACGACAGCGCCGCGATCCCGTGCCCGCATCCGCGACAGCGCGGCCATGGTGCCGTGCACGGTGCCGAGATAGGTGACCTCGGTGACCCGCTGGAACTCCGCGGCCGCGATCTGCTCGAACGGCGCGAATACCGAGGTGAAGGCCGAGTTCACCCAGACGTCGATGGGTCCGAACGCCTCCTCGGCCCGCGCCGCCGCGGTCTCGACAGCCGCGTAGTCCGCGACATCGACCGGAATCGTCAGCGGCTGACCACCCGCCGCGCGCACGTCCTCGGCGGCGGCCGCGAGTCCGGCATCACCGCGGGCGAGCAGCGCGACTTTGCAGCCGCTCGAAGCGAATTCGCGCGCGGTCGCGCGACCGATACCCGCACTCGCCCCGGTGATCACCACTACGCGCGGTTGGAAAGTCATCACAACTCCTTATCCTGGTCGTCGCCGAATCGGGTGAGCCGGACCGAGGATTCGAACAGCATCGCGTGTACAAACGCCTGCGGCATATTGCCGCGCAGCTGACGCTGCCGGACATCGAATTCCTCGGCGAACAATCCGGGCGTACCGCACGCCGCGCGATTGCGCTCGAAGTAGCGTGCCGCCGAAACCCGATGTCCGAGTTGGGCGGCCGCGATCGCCATGATGAATCCGCAGAACAGGAATGCGCCCTCGTTCGTCTCCAGCGGCTGCTCGTCGTGGCGGAAGCGATAAACGTAGTAGTCCGTGCACAATTCGCGTTCGACGGCCCGGTAGGTGGCGAGGCTGCGCGGATCGTCGACGGGTATGCCGCCACGGATGGCAGGCAGCAGCAGGGCCGCGTCGACACCCGCCGCATCCGGCGCCTGCTGCCACGCGCCACCGGGATGCACACTGGTGCGGGCGGTTTCGGCCATGATGGTATCGGCCAGCGCCGTACAGAACACCGGGTCGGCTCCGGTCGGCGCGACGGCGGCAACCGCGCGCAGACCACTGACGCAGGTCAGCCGGGAATGCGTCCAATGCCGGTCTTCGATCTCCCAGATGCCCGCATCCGGTCGACGCCAGCGTTCGGCGATCGCGCCGACCGCCACCGAAACCGCCTTGCGGCTGTCCTCGGTGAGCCGGTCGTGCCGCGCGCCTGCGGCGAACAACAGCAGTGCCTCGCCGAATACGTCGAGCTGGGACTGTCGGCGCACCCGATTGCCGACCACGGTACGTCCACCGGGATAGCCGGGTAGGTCCAGGCTGCTCGGCTCCGGGATGGATCGGCCGGTGACCGTGCACGCGGGCAGCACTTCCGGCCCATCGGTCAACAGTCGATCGCCTACGAACTGTATCGCATTGTCCAACAACGGATGTGGGCCATCGGCCGCCACCGCCTGACCGGCGAAGCATTGGTCGCGGATCCATACGTAGCGGTAGTCGTAGTTCTCACCGCGGTCCGCGCGTTCGGGCAGGCTGGTGGTGGCCGCGGCGACCATACCGTTGGTGGAACTGGTCATACCGCGCATAACCGCGTAGGCCTGAGCGGTATCGCGGGATGCGGCACAGGGGCCGAGTTTCGGAACCCCACGCTGCCAAGCGGATTCGGTCTGAGCCCATGCGGTATTCGGATCGGGAGGTTCGTCCGGCAGTGCGATATCGGACAACTCGAGCACGAGATCATGAATCTCGCCCTGTCGCAGTGTTATCCGAGCGATCCAGCCGCAGCCATCGCAGACCGACGCGGACGCGCCACCCGTCCAACGCAGTGCGAGGTCGCCGACCCGTGCGAGCCACCACCCGTCGGCGGTGCGGTGCAGGTCTCGTGCCCTCGCCTCGCCGAACTGCCCGGCGGGCCGCAGCACCACATCGACCTCGGCATCGCCGTGCACCGCGACGATCCGGCGTAGCACAACGGCCCGATGCGGATCACCGGGAAAGGCCAGCGCCTCCCGGCATTCGACCACCGACGAGCCGACCAGCCAGTGCGAATTCCAGATCAACGTGCCCGTCTGGTAATACCCGCCCCACACGTATCGCCCGGACGGTGTCACCGAATACCCGCCGTCCCCGCCGACCAGTGCGGCGAAAACCGCGTCGCTGTGCCACCGCGGTGCGCACATCCAGGCGAAATCTCCGTGTGGACCGACCAGCACACCGCGCTCGCCGTCCGCGAGGAATGCGTATTCGCGCAGAACATGCGGCCGGGTGATCTTTTCGGCCGTCACATCGGTCGTATACCACCGCACACCGTTCGCAATCTTTTCAAATCCCTGACGAATCCGGCGTACGCCTCGTCACGATCGGGAGCGCGCAGTACCGACGACGGGTGCACGGTCGCGATCACCGCATAATCCGGCATCGACACGAGTTCCCCGCGCCGTTCGGAGACCTTGAACGATGGACCAAGCACGGCCTTGGCGGCGATGGCGCCGAGACAGACCACCAGTTGTGGCTCGATGACCCGCAACTCGGCGTCGAGCCAGGCCGAACAGGCGACGATTTCGGTGCGTCCAGGTTGTTTGTGGATGCGGCGTTTACCGCGCTCCTCGAATTTGAAGTGCTTGACCGCATTGGTCACATAGATCCGGTCGCGATCGATCCCGACTTCGGCGATCGCCCGGTCGAGCAGGCGACCGGCGGGGCCGACGAATGGATGCCCGCGCACGTCCTCCTGGTCGCCGGGCTGTTCACCGATCATCACGACATCGGCGTTTTCCGGGCCCTCCCCGAAAACCGTCTGGGTGGCGTGCCGGTAGAGGTCACATCCGTGACAGCCACAGGAGGCCTGCCGCAACTCGGCCAAATCCGCGTGTGGCGGTACATACTCCGCGGCGCCCGGCACGGCCATATCCGCCTCAGCCCCTACCCAGCGCTCGTTCGAGCTGCCCCTTGGTCATCTTGGAGCGGCCCTTGATATTGCGCTTCTTGGCTTCGTTGTACAGCTGGTCGCGGGTCTGTCCCTTCGGACCGCTGCGGCCCGACCGCTGCCCGCCGCGCTGCTGTGGCGACTTGTCCTTTATCGAGGAACAGCTCGCGGTCTTCGACTGCCCGGCTTGGGCGCGATTCTTGTTGACCGTGCGCGCGGCGATTTCCTTCGCCCGCTTCTGGCTCTCGCCCCGGTCCTCTGCCGAATCCTTGATGTGCTCGTACTGCCGTTCCTGTTTATCGCTCCATTCCTTGGGCATGTCACACCTCCTGCTCGTCGAGTACCCCGGCTCGAGTCTCGAAACCAAGCCCGCAGCGTGCGGTCGATCGGGGGGACCAGCGTGGATACGCTGGCCAGGTGAGGGTGATACCTGGCACGTTGGTGACCGTCGCCGATGATCCGGACGCGGTGACGACGGTCGGGCGGCCTCTCCGGCGCGATCCTTACCAGTGGTAAGGCAGCACCGATACCGAACGCCCCTGGGCCCTGGTCGCCCAGATCTCCGACACCATAGGCCAGCTCGTGCCCGCCGATCGGTTGTTCGTCACCGACTGATTCAGTCGCCGCGGCGGATCGCCTCGGCGAGGACTTGTGCCGCATGCCGGGCTCGGGTCCGCGGATCCAGGTGTTCGATTTGCGTGCGACAGCTGAAACCGTCTGCGAGAACGAGGGTTTCGGGCTCTCGATTGCGGATGGCCGGCATCAGTTTGTCTTCCGCGCAGGCCACCGAGACATCGTAGTGACCCTGTTCGAAGCCGAAATTTCCTGCCAGGCCACAGCATCCGGCGTCGAGTACCTCGACATCGAGCCCGGTCGCACCCAAGAGCCTTTGGTCGGCCTCGTAGTGCAGGATGGCGTGCTGATGGCAGTGCGGTTGGACCATGGCGTGCCCGTCGATGCGCGGCGGTTCCCAGTCGTCGGCCTGTTCGGTGAGGAATTCGCCGAGGGTGCGGACCTGATTCGCCAGGCGGTGGGCGTCTTCGTCGCCAGGTAGCAGTTCGGGCAGGTCGGAGCGGAAGACGGCGGTACAACTGGGTTCGAGCACGACGATGGGGGTGCTCGCGCGCAATTGCGGTTCGAGCTGACGCAGGGTGCGGCGCAGCACTCGCTTCGCGGTGGCCAGTTGGCCGGTGGAGATCCAGGTCAGTCCGCAACAGACTGTGCGCCTCGGTATTTCGATCTCGAATCCGGCCGCTTCCAGTACGGTTACCGCGGCATCGGCTATTTCCGGTGCGAGGTTGTTGGTGAAGGTGTCGGGCCACAGCAGCACCCGGCCGCGATGTCCGCGCGCGTCCGGTATGCGGCGGGCGAACCTTTCGGTGAAGCGCTCGCGGGCGAATCGAGGCAGGTCGCGCCGCGGGTCGACGCCGCCGAGACGTTTGAGCAGCCGACCCGTGCCCCGGCCCTGGGCCAGTGCATTGGCCGGTGCGGACACAGCGGTGGCGAGCCGGGCCCACACCGGGATCCAGCCCATCGAATAGTGCGCCATCGGCCGGACCCGGTGTTCATAGTGGTGGGACAGGAATTCGGCCTTGTAGGTGGCCATATCGACATCGACCGGACAGTCGCTGCGACAGCCTTTGCAGGCCAGGCACAGATCTAGGGCATCGCGCACCTCGGTCGAGCGCCAGCCATCGGTGATCACCTCGCCCTGGAGCATTTCGAACAGGAGTCGGGCGCGGCCACGGGTGGAGTGCTCCTCCTCCCCGGTAGCCCGGTAGCTCGGGCACATCACACCGCCCTCGTGACCGCGGCACTTGCCGACGCCGACACAGCGGGCGGCGGCCACGCTGAACCGATGGTCGTCACCGGGGAAAGCGAAGTGGGTGACCGGTTCCCACGGCCGATAGTCCGCACCTTGGCGCAGATCCTGATCCAGCGGTCGCGGGTGGACGACCTTGCCGGGATTCATCCGATTGCGCGGATCGAAGAGATGTTTGACCGCGCCGAATGCCTCGACGACCCGCTCGCCGAACATGATCGGCAGCAGTTCGCCGCGCGACTGACCATCGCCGTGCTCACCGGACAGCGATCCGCCGTATCGCGTTACCAGCTGCGCGCTCTGCTCGGCGAAGCTGCGGTACATCGAAATGCCATCCGCGCTACGGAGATCGAACGGTATGCGGGTGTGTACGCAGCCGTGGCCGAAATGACCGTACAGCGCGGACGACTGATAGCCGAAATCGTCGAGCAGACTTTCGAAATCGCGCAGGTAGTCGCCGAGCCGGTCGGGCGGCACCGCGGCATCCTCCCAACCCTCATGGGTTTCTGGACTATCGGGTGGAAACGCGGTGGCGCCCAGACCCGCTTCCCTGGCCGTCCAGATCTCCGCCTCCCGGGCGGGATCATCGATCATCGTCGAGGTCGCACCGGTTTCCCTGGTGAGTTCCTCGACCATCACCTGCGCCCGACGGTCGGCGTCATCCTGATCGGTGCCCTCGAATTGCGCCATCAGCCAACCGTTTCCGTCCGGTAGCTGTGCGATGGCACCTCCCGCCAGATGTTCCAGATGCTCCAGCTGGACCAGCCGGTGGTCCACACCCTCCAGCGCTATCGGGTTGTGCCGCAACACAATAGGAACCGCATCGGCGGCATCGTAGATATCAGGGTAGCCGAGTACCGTCAGCGCCACCGCTCGGGGGCGTTGCACCAGCTCGATTTCGGCCCGCAGCACGGTCACCAGCGTGCTTTCGCTGCCGACGAGTAGTTTTGCGAGATCGAATCCGTGCTCGGGTAGCAGGGAATCGAGGTTGTAGCCCGATACCCGGCGCGGAATATCGGGATAGTGCGCGCGGATATCGGTCGCGTACTGATTGCGGATCCGCTGCAGGCCATCCATCAGATCCGTGAACCCATTCGGGGAATCCGCTCCGACCCAACCCCGCAACCCGCCGTAGGTCAGGATTTCCAGCCGTCGCACCGAATCGACCATCTTCCCGTACGCCTGCGCCGTTGAGCCGCAGGAGTTGTTGCCGATCATCCCGCCGATCGTGCAGCTGACGTGTGTCGCGGGTTTGGGGCCGACCATCAGGTCGTACCGCGCCAGTTGCGCATTCAGCGGATCCAGTGCGATACCCGGCTCCACGATCGCGGTGCGGGCCGCCGCATCGACCGAGATCAGCCGATCGCAGTACTTGGTCCAATCCAGCACCACGGCCGCATTGCAGCATTGACCGGCCAGGCTGGTGCCGCCGCCGCGCGAGAGCACCGGCATATCGTGCTCGCGGCACACGGCGATGGCGGCGGCCGCATCCTCGGGTGTGCGCGGCAGCACCACACCGAGCGGCACCGCGCGGTAGTTCGAGGCGTCGGTGGAGTATGCGGCCCGGGATCCGGGATCGAAACGCACTTCCCCGGCGACCTGCCGGGTGAGTTCGGCCGCGAGTCGTGTCAGCGGGAGATCAATCATTCGGCACCCCTCCTGTCTCGGCACAGTGCGGCTACCCACTCCGTTGCGCGCCACACCCCCTGATTGCCTGCCCAATCGCTGGGTATCACCGGTCTGACCAACCCGGATATCAAGGAGATCCTCATGAAACAACAGGTTGGTGACTACGTCCTACAGCGACTACGCGAGTGGGGCGTCAACCAAGTCTTCGGATACCCCGGCGACGGCATCAACGGTCTGGTGGCCGCCTTCGGTCGTGCCGATAACAAACCGCAATTCGTGCAGGCCAGGCACGAAGAAATGGCGGCCTTCCAAGCCACGGGATTCGCCAAATTCAGCGGGAAGGTCGGCGTCTGCACCGCTACCTCGGGACCTGGTGCGATCCATCTGCTCAACGGTCTCTACGACGCCAAACTCGACCATGTCCCGGTCGTCGCCATCGTCGGTCAGACCGCGCGCAGCGCGATGGGCGGCAGCTATCAGCAGGAAGTCGATCTGCAGAGCCTGTTCAAGGATGTCGCCAGTGACTATCTGGTCGAGGTCAATGTGTCGAGCCAGTTGCCCAATGCGCTGGACCGGGCGTTCCGCACCGCGATGACCCGGCGCGCCCCCACCGCCGTGATCATTCCCGCTGATCTGCAGGAAGAGCCCTACGAGCCACCCGAACACGAGTTCAAGCAGGTGCCGTCCAGCCCGCCGCATTCGGTGACCGCGACGGTGATCGCGCCCTACGGCGAGATCGAACGCGCCGCCGAGATCATCGACGCCGGATCGAAGGTCGCGATCCTCGTCGGACAGGGCGCGCGCTCGGCCGCGCGCGAGGTGGTGGAACTCGCCGAAATCACCGGCGCGGGCGTGGCGAAGGCGCTGCTCGGCAAGGATGTGCTGCCCGACGATCTGCCCTTCGTCACGGGGTCGATCGGGTTGCTCGGCAGCAGGCCGAGCTATGACATGATGCGCGACTGCGACACGTTGGTCATCGTCGGGTCGAACTTCCCGTACACCCAGTTCATGCCCGGGTTCGGCCAAGCGCGCGCCGTGCAGATCGATATCGACGGCACCATGATCGGAATGCGCTATCCGACCGAGGTGAATCTGGTCGGTGATGCGAAAGCCACACTGGCCGAGCTCATTCCGCTCCTGCGCCGCAAGCAGGATCGGTCGTGGCGGGAGCGGATCGAGCGCAATGTGGTCCGCTGGTGGGAGACGGTGGAGCGGCAAGCGATGTTGCAGGCCAAGCCGGTCAACCCGATGCGCGTGGTTTGGGAGCTGTCGAAACAGCTGCCGGATAATGCGATCGTCACCGCGGACTCCGGCTCATCGACCAACTGGTATGCCCGCTGCCTGCGATTCCGCATAGGTACGCGCGGCTCGCTGTCGGGCACCCTGGCGACCATGGGACCTGGTGTGCCCTATGCCATCGGCGCCAAATTCGCGCATCCGGAGCGACCGGCGATCGCGCTGGTCGGCGATGGTGCGATGCAGATGAACGGACTCGCCGAACTACTCACCATCGCGCGCTATTACCGGCAGTGGAGCGATCCCCGGCTGGTCGTCTGCGTCTTCCACAACAACGATCTCAACCAGGTCACCTGGGAGTTGCGCGCCATGGGCGGCGCACCGAAATTCGAAGAGTCGCAGATACTTCCGGAGACCTCCTACGCGGATCTCGCGCGCTGCATGGGTCTGCCGTCGGTCGCGATCGACGATCCGGACCACCTCGCCGACGCATGGCACCAGGCACTGAACGCGGATCGTCCGGTACTGCTCGATGTGCGCTGCGATCCCGAGGTACCACCGATTCCGCCGCATGCCACCTTCGAACAGATGAAAGACACCGCGGAGGCGATCATGCGCGGCGATCCGGACGGCTGGCATCTGATGCTGCAGGGCGCCAAGACCAAGGCGCAGGAATTCGTGCCGCATCGGGGGTCGCCATGACCACCGCACCGACCGATGCGCCCCGCCGTGGGAGATCACGAGGTACTCGCAGCCGGCCTGCCATGCGGGGGTGAAGCGCGACCAACTGACCGCGGACGCCGTGCACGGCTACCAACCCGTACTCGTGGCGCTCTCCCGCTTCGCGACCCGGCCCGACCCCGCCGAAGCCCTCGAGACCTGAGCGCGAACCGCGCCAGGCCCGGAAGCGCGGGGTCGGTGATCATTTCGTGCGGGGTTTGCTGATGGCGTCTTTGGCACGGTCCATCATGGCCGCGAATGGCCCGACCAGCAGATTCGCGCTTGCGGACTCGATGCCGGGGTGCGGATGCGTCGGTGCCATGGCTTCGGCGAATTTCACCGCACTGCGCAGGCGCGCCAGCTCTTCGGGCTCCAGCTCGGAGCGCAACCGGTTGAACTCCTCGTGCTCCTCATGCTCGGCGTGTGCGAGCACCCCGTTGCGCAGGGCCGCGAGCTTGGCGTCGAACTCGGGAGAATCGATGTCAACCGCTTCGATATCGGCGAGCTGGCGCTTGGCTTTGTTCTCTTCCTCGAGACGCGCCTCGATGATGTCGGCGCCGTCATGGACTTCTCGCCGGAAGCGCGGGTGGATGATTTCTTCCTCGGCGGTTTCGTGGACCGCCAGCAAGCGACGCAGTTCGTAGAACTTCTGCTCCCGCTGTTCCGGCGTTGGCGCCTGCTCGACCTCGGCGAACAGTTCGCGGATGCGCATGTGCTGCTCGATCAGGAATGTGACGACATCATCGGTGGTGTTGATCGACGTTGCTTCCACGATCGTCTCCTTGGCAAGTAGTACGGTCAGTGCGAATTGCACTGCTGCGGCCTTACCCCGGGAAGGGGACAGCAAACACATCGCGAGGTCGACCAACCGGTCTCCCGTGCCCACGGCCCTTTCCGGATTCGCGGCTCTCACCTGCGCGTATCTGACTAGAAGCTCGCAACCCTGACCAGGCTTGATCGACTGGTGAGGGGGAGCTATCTGGTGCCCACGCATTGGAGCGTCGCGGCGCAGGCCATCCGCGACGTCGGCACGTATCTGCACTTCCAACTGGCGCCTCAGCTTCCCGGACAGCCGTTCGACGCCGCTCAGAAACTCACCTATTTCGGTGTCATCTTCGTGCTGGCCCCGTTGCAGATCGCCTCCGGAGCGGCGATGTCATCGGCGGTGCTGGCCCGATTCCCAAGGTATGGAAGGCTGTTCGGCGGCAAGCAGGGTGCGCGCAGCGTCCACTTCTCGGACTGTGCGAGATGCTCGCCTTTGTCATCGTCAGCAGTCGGCACTCATCGACCTAGCGGCAAGACGGTGGCGCTGTTCGACTACTGGCACCAAGTAACGGACCCGTACGGCCGAGGCGTTCTACCGCGTGATAGATGCCGCATATGACAGGCATTCCCAGCAATATTCATCCGTCCGAATTCGATACCCGGACCGGTGTCGACAGCTCGCCCGAGACTATGACCCAACCGGACAGGCCTCATCCGAAGGTGGCATCGCGGTGGGGTCGACCAGCGCGTCGACGAGCGGGGCCAGTCGTCGAAGTTCTTCCAGATGGGTCTCGCTGAGCTGTGCGAGGACTTCCCGACCCGTCTCGGTCAGCGCGAGGCGGACAACGCGGCGGTCCTTGCCCTGCTCCCGATTGCGAGCGACGAGGCCGAGTTGCTCGGTGCGATCGATCAGTTGCACCACGCTGTGGTGTCGGGTGCACAGATACTCAGCGATTTCTCCGATGCTGGGACCAGCCGGATGGGAATGGCCTCGAATCGCCAGCAGCAGTTGATGCTGAGTGGCGGTGAGTCCCACATCGGCTGCCCGCCGCTCGCTCCATCGCAGGAACCGGCGGAGTCCGGCTCGGAAGGCCAGCAGCCTCGAATACTCCTCGTCGCTGAGGTGATCAGCCGCCGACATCGACTGATGTATCATGTCATGATATTATCACAGGATGAGACATGGGCCGGACGGTCAGGGCATGTGAGTCTTCTCCGTTCGACAGTCTTTATTCACGACTGTTTCTGAAGGGTGGTGCAGGACATGACCAGTGAGGCCATGAGCATGAGCCGGCATCCCGACATCATGGAGTTGCGGGCCAAGCATGAGAAATACGAGCTCGCCTCGGAAGCGCCGGCCGCCCAAGCGGTCGCCGGCCTGATGTTCCTGACCGGGCTCTATATCGCGATCTCGCCCTGGGTTGTCGGATTCAACGGGTTCGCGACCTTGACAGGGAACAACCTCATCGTCGGGATCGCCCTGGCGATGCTGGCCGTCGGATTCGCTTCGGTGTACGGCCGGACACACGGCATTGTCTGGACTGCTCCGCTGATCGGTGTATGGACGATCATCGCTCCCTGGGTCGTGAGCGGCAATGTCGACACCGCATCGACGATCTGGAGCAACGTGGTCGCCGGCGCGCTCGCAGTGCTTCTCGGTTTGGGCTCGATGTCCCTCGGGATGAGCCGAACCGGCCGACTGCCAGGCCGGATGCCTTCCGTCGGTGCGGGGCAAGGCTAGGACCGCCGGGGTGCGCCCGAGACTCCCACAGGTGAGGTGATGACAGCATTCGGCTCATGGGGTCAGGGCAGTCTGGGTGTCGCCCAAGTGGGGACGTTGCGCGTGCTGATCGAGCATCGGATTCTGCCCGATCTCGCCGTCGGCGCGGTTGATGCTGCCCACTCCGCAACCTGGTCCAGTCCCGTCAGCATTGAGCTGGCGAGGCTGTGGCTGTCGGTGGGACGCCATGACCGCTACCCGTTTAGCCCGGCGAATGCGCTGCGCGGCCTGGCACACTGGCACCCGCTGCCCCGGCTGCGCCACGCACTCGCCATGACGAGCTTCGCCATCGTGCGCTACGACCACGAATCGCTCGGCGCGACCGGCGCCATCACAGGTGGCCTAGCATGATCGCCGCAGATGTGCGGATCGAGGACCTGGTTACGGTTGCCGCCTACCAGTTCCCGACACCCGAGCCCGAGGCGGACGGCACTCTGACCTGGGACGCCACGACAGCGGTCGCGGTCGTGCTGACCGCGGGCGGCCAGCACGGGCTCGGCTGGACCTACAGCAGCCCCGCTGCCGCCGCCGTCATCACCCACGATCTAGCGCCCGTTCTGCGGGGACGCTCACCATTGGACATTCTCGCCTGCCGCACGGCCCTGCAGCGCGCTTGCCGCAATATCGGCACCACAGCGGTCGTCGCTCATGCGTTGAGCGCGATCGACATCGCGCTATGGGATCTCGAGGCCAGGCTGTTGCAAGTGCCGCTGTCGCAGCTCTTCGGTTCCGCGCGACCGGCCACCCCGGTGTACGGCTCGGGCGGCTTCACCAATCTCACCGACGGCGAACTCGCCGAGCAGATCGCGGATTGGCTCGCGGCGGGATGTTCGGTCGTGAAGATCAAGATCGGTCAGGACCGGGGCGGCGCGACCGACCGCGATCTCGCCCGTGTCGCGAAGGCCACCGAACTGCTCGGCGGGACCGCCCGCCTGATGGTCGACGCCAATGGTGGGTACACGGTCGGACAGGCCCGCCGTGTCGGCGCCGAGCTCGACCGGAGCGGTGTGATCTGGTTCGAGGAACCGGTCACCAGCGACGATCCAGCCGGGCTGCGGCGAGTGCGTGATGCGGTGCGCTGCGATGTGGCCGCTGGTGAATACATCTACAACCGTTACGACGCCGCGCAGCTCCTCGGCACCGTGGATTGCCTGCAACTCGATGTGACTCGATGCGGCGGCTACAGCGGATTCTTCGAATGCGCCGCCCTCGCCGCCGCCCACGGCTTGGATGTCTCGGCACACTGCGCACCGTCGCTGCACGCACCGATCACCGCGGCGGTGCCCAATCTGCGACACCTCGAATGGTTCGTCGACCACGCCCGCCTGGAACCAATCCTGGTCGAGGGCGCCCCTGTAGTCGCCGACGGTGTCCTGCCGCCCGAAAATAGGCCCGGACACGGCATGTCTCTCGCCGAAACGGCTGACCCCTACAAGATTTCATGACGACAACAGCGCGGTACCGCCTGCCGTCGGCAGTCTCGAGCCCATCGCATCGGTTATCCGCCTTGGCGACGTGGTAGCACGAAGGCTCCCGCCGTGCTCGCTCTGAGTTTGGCGACCTTGCCGGTCTTCGTCTGCGTGTGCCATTGATGTTGCACGCGACCACCCTCACATGCTGGAGACCCGGGAACATTTGTACAAGCCACCGGTCCCCACCGGCTGCGACAGTCAGAGGGTGATTTCACCTGAACTCGACAGTGATTCGTACCGGACCCGGCTTGTCCACCGGCGCTCGGGAAAACGCCGCGGGTACCCCATCGCTGTGGCCATCGTCGGCGCGATTGTCGTGCTGTTGCTGGGAAACTCGGTGGTGACCGCACACCAGAGCGTCGCGGCCACCGGCGAATCGACAATGACCGTTGATGGTCAGGACATCCATGTCGACCAGGCCGGTCCCGACGGCGCCCCCGCCCTGGTACTGATCCACGGGCTGGCCGCGTCCACCCACTGGTGGGACCAGCTGGTACCGCTGCTGACCGACTCCTACCACGTCATCCGGCTAGACCTGCTCGGGCACGGCAGCTCGGCCAAACCCGACGGCGACGGCTATTCGATCCCGCAGCAGGGCAACCGGGTTGCCGCAGTACTGCAACAGCTCGGTATCCGGCACGCCATCGTGATCGCCCACTCCACCGGAGGCTTTGTCGCCACCTCCCTCGCCGAACAACGCCCCGACCTGGTGACCGCGCTGGCGCTCATCGGCACCGGCCCCAGCCTCGCCGACGACACCTCCGACAGTCCCGTCAGCCGGCTGCTCACGACTCCGGTCGTCGGGGAAGCGCTGTGGCAGCTACGCACCGACGGCCTGCTGCGTCAGGCCTCGAGCAGCGCCTTCGCCACCGACGATTTCCCGGTCCCGCAACAGTTCGTCGACGACCTGCGCGGCATGACATACCACTCCATCACCGCGACCATGGCGGCCGCGATCGACTATCTGAACCAGCGCACCCTCCCGGACCGGTTGACCGCCCTCGGCAAACCCCTGCTGGTCATCTTCGGTGAACAAGACCGCCGGTGGCGCTACTCCACCTCCACCGCCGAATACCGCACCGTTGCCGGCGCGACGGTGGTAACCATGCCGGGGGTAGGCCACTCACCCCTGGTCGAGGACCCCACCCGAACCGCCGAAATCCTGTTGTCGTTCACCGGCATCCACCTCTCCTGAGCCGGACCCAGGGCTACCGGGGACCTCACCCATCTACCAACGCAGACAACAGCTTTCAGAAACAAGACAGGGGCGGCACCGCACAGCGGTGCCACCCTCATGCCGTATCTGCACATGCATATTCCTGACCTTGGCGTGTCCGCGCAAGGGACGTGTTCTCATCCGTGACCGTGGTGCTTCGCCACTTCACGCAGCGCGTCGTCGAGGTTGGCGAAGGTGTCGAAGCACTTGGACATGCCGCTGGCCGCGATCACATGGTCCACGCACTCGGTGCCGGTGACGAGGTACATCTCATGGGTGTGCTGCGACCAAGCCCGTGCGTCGTCGAGCACCTCCATGCCTGCCACACCGAGAAAACAGAGTTCGGACAGGTCGATGACGATTGTCGGTGCCGCAGTGTGCAGCGTCGCGAGCAGTTGCCGCTCGAACTCCCCCACGGTGCACAAGTCGACCTCACCAGTCACCCTGCATAGCGTGACACCAACACACGGCCGCGTTCGGACGACACGGACGTACGCAGACCGTGGTCGTCGACCTGTGTCGGTCAACGAAGACATGCCACTGCGTGCGAATTCTGGAATCGCGGATCCAACGAAGCCCGCATCTGTCGGGTTGCTGCTCGCCACCGGAGCCAGGTATTTGGAAGGCATGTGAATCCCGCATTCTTCTCGCACCCGCGCGATAGATATGGGCCGAAGATTCCTGCCGTCCAGTTGTCGATGGCCACACCTGGGTGTCTCCGAGGTCCCGAGCTGTGTACTCAACCCCGGCTGATCAGATCCTCACCTCGAGCTTACCGTGCCTGCGGTTTCGCGATCTGACGGAAATCGTTCACCCCGCGCCGCCCCCTATGTCATCGGAGTTGGTTCATTGGGTGGTGTTCTGATCCTGTTCGGCGAGGACGAAGCCGCCTTGGCCGTGCGGGTCTTGCCCGGTGTCGAGGATCTTGTCGTCCAGGAAAGCGGCGGCCTGCTCATCGAGGAAGACCCGTGCTCCTTGGGCGGTCACGACCTGGTCTTGCTCTTCTGGCCCTGCGGTGACTGCCATCTGCAGTGCGCCGTCGGCCGCGGAGATTCGCAGCCCGGCCTCCATGGGCGCGTCCTCGGTGCAGGTAATAGTTCGAACAGCTTCGATCGCAGTGGGGGTAAGCAGCAACATCCGTCTGGTTCCTTCCGCTGTCGTGAAGCACCTTCTTGGATGGGTTAGGTCGTCATCGAGACGCCCGTTCCAGCGTCCTCATGGTTCGAGTTAGGGATATCAGGGGTATTCGTGGATCGCGCGTCCCCTGTAATACTCGCAGATCACGTGATGCCCCACTGACAGATTTCAACCTGCAACCTCCTGGCTGGAGTTGCTGGTCTGCGAGCGGTATCGGCGCGGGTATCGCGACCGTTCCCGCGCGAGCCGGGGCCCATCTGCAACGTATCGAGTTCGGTGATCAATGCGGCCGCCAGGGCACGCACATGCCGTGGCGCTGCGGCGAGGACTCCTTCGACCACGACGGGCGCAGGCGTGTGCGCGCGGTGCGGGCATGTTGGCGCCTTGAGCTGCTTGCGGTTCCGCTCTGCCCTTGCGAATGATCAGTTGGTGTGTAGGAGTCGGATGCTGTCGAATTGTCAGCGTTCGGCCTCACCACCGATACCAGCGACCGCAGTCCCGGCGGTATCTGCGGTTCGGGAAACAAATCCAAGGGCCCCAGAAACCCTTCGGTGCTGGTATCGGTTATGCGTGCAATGCCAGCACGCGTCACTACGCACCCGACCACGGCCACGGGAAGAACAGCCATGGTGATCATCGCGGTGTGTTGCATATTCGAGTAGACCCCTCCGGATCTGGGATGTACACCCCGTTTATCGAGGTCACAGCTCGAGCGCGTGGCGTGCCGATGTTTCGGCGGCCGGGGTGGGGTATTCGCGGCACAGGAGGTGGTGGACATGCCGAAGGCATGGTCGGACAAGCGGGAGCGACAGTTCGAGCACATCAAGGATTCGCAGAAAGAGCAGGGTGCGTCCAGCCGACGGGCGGAGGAGATCGCGGCGCGCACAGTGAACAAGAACCGTGCCCAATCCGGGGAAGCCGAGACCGCCAGTCGGTCCTCGGTGCGGGACATGTCACCGCAGCGCCGGGGTGGTCTGCGGTCGGGAACCGATCGACCGAAGGGACTGACCCGTGATCAGCTGTACAACGAGGCGAAAAAGCGCAACATCGAGGGCCGCTCGAAGATGCCCAAGGGTCAACTGGCGCGAGCGCTCGGCCGCGTCTGATCGGATATGGGCACCGCCGCTGAGCTCGCTGAGCAGGTCAAGCGGCGCGGGTTGACGCTGGCCGTCGCCGAGTCGCTGACCGCGGGCAACATCGCGGCTTCCCTTGGTGCGGAGGCCGATTCGGCGGTGTGGTTTCGCGGTGGGATCGTCGCGTACTCGACCGGGGTCAAACGCCGGGTGCTCGGGGTTGCCGATGTCCCGGTGGTGTCCGAAGCCGCGGCCGTGGCGATGGCCGAGGGGGTGCGGTCGATGATGGACGCGGATCTCGCGGTCAGCGTCACCGGTGTCGGTGGACCGGGCTGCCAGCAGGGCGAACCGCCCGGTTCGGTGTGGTTCGCCATCGCCTCACGCCACACAGTACGAGCCCGCCATCGTCAGTTCGACGGAGATCCTGGACAGGTGGTCGACGGATCGGTGCGGCAAGCCATCGAGTTGTTGCTGGCAGCAATCCGAGCACTGCCCGGCTGAACCGTGTCGTGGTGAACGCCGGTGCCCGTGTCGCTGGTTCGGTCGGCGGCGCACGGGTATCCGCCGGACGAAAGCGTCTGAGAGGAGGATCGATCATGGGATTTCCCGAACAGCAGCAGACACCGCCTGGGCGTCAGGACCAGATGTCGCCGGTGCCCGATTGTGGTGAGCACAGCTACCGCGGGTCCGGTCGGCTGGCCGGTAAGGCGGCGGTGATCACCGGCGGTGATAGCGGCATCGGGCGAGCTGTGGCGATCGCCTATGCCCGCGAGGGCGCAGATGTGCTGATTTCCTATCTGGACGAGCACGACGATGCCAAACAGGTCGCCGAGTTGGTCGAGCAGGCCGGTCGCCGGTGTGTGCTCGTCAGCGGCGATCTTTCCGAGCCGACGCATTGCCGATCCGTCATCGATCGGGCCGTGGCCGAGTTCGGCAAGATCGACGTGCTCGTCAGCAATGCGGCCTACCAGATGACCCATGACACGCTCGCCGAAATCAGTGACGAGGAATGGGATTACACGTTCCGGCTCAATGTCGGGGCATACTTCCATCTCGTGCGCGCGGCGTTGCCGCATATGCCGCCGGGATCATCGATCATCGGCAGTTCGTCGGTCAATTCCGATATGCCCAACCCGACGCTGGCGCCGTACGCGGCGACCAAGGCGGCTATCGCGAACTTGTCCGCCAGCTTGGCGCAATTGTTGGGCGAGAAGGGGATTCGGGTCAACAGTGTCGCGCCCGGCCCCATCTGGACTCCATTGATCCCGTCGACGATGCCCGTCGAGAAGGTCGCTCACTTCGGTGCGAACACCCCGCTGGGCCGTGCCGGACAACCGGCCGAGCTCGCCGGCGCCTATGTGCTGCTGGCCTCCGATGAAGGCAGCTACATCTCCGGCGCACGCTTGGCCGTCACCGGAGGCAGACCGATTCTGTGAACAGGCCGCTCGATGCACCGATGGCGCGGTCGCGGCCGCACCGTCCTGGGTGATCATGGCCCACCTGGCCATCCGCAGCCGTATGCAGATCTCCCGCACGTTGTCGCGACTTCTGGCCGGGATACGCGACCAAGCCCTGCGCGCTGAGCCTGAGCCGCAGTTCGCCTGATCATGGTCCGATGCTCCGTGGTGCCACGACTCGATGCTTGCTCCGACTACCTCGAGGCTCTGGCCGCCAAGGCGGACCCCGAACGTTTCGACACCGAATCCGCCACGGCCACCAAAGGAACCGATATCGCCGCGCGCAGACGGTGAAACTCCCGGGCGGCGGTGCGGTGACTCACCCGAGGCCCTGCCCACAGACTCATCACCGGTCTCGTCGAGCAGGGGCTTGGCAACCCTCTCCGGGGTGACGATCACGGCTGGCGGCAGCTCACCCTTGGGAACCATTCCTCGGCGTCTTTTCCCTCGGTCCAGACCTTCACCGGTGTGGTGATCTGGGCTGCGCGCTCGTACTCGCAGGTGCAGACCTCGTGCAGGCCATCGGCGGAGATCTGCTTCAGCGTCCCCGCAACATCTTCGCCGGGACGCCCGCATGTCGGGCACGGCCGGTAGTGGGTGTAGTAAAGACGCTGCCCGATTCTGTTGTCCGCCAACGTCGTTGCTCCACTCTGGGCTCAGCATGGGTGATATCGGTGTAATGCCCGGCTTGTTCAGCAGGTCGTCCGGCAGTGGCGTGCCATTGGCCGCCTGCGATGTGATCGAGATCGTCGATGTCGCCGCCAGCTCCGCCTCACTCGCACCCTGCCATCGCTGTTTTGGATCGACGATACGTGGGTCAACTAGGGAGAAGGAGCAGGGCTGATAACGGACAGCTAGCCCACAGCCCTCGACCCGCGACAATCCCCGGCAGCGTGGGTGAGCGATCTGCTGCCGCTGGTCGCCGATGGTGCCCCATTCCGCGTGGAAAGTTTTGCGGCACATCGGCTTCCGCTCGCCGCCGTGCCCGATGCGTAGCGGAGGTTTCAGTGCGAGCTAGGTGGGGCGGTGGAGATGGTGCTCGTTCCCATTGCCGAACTGGTCTGCAGGTTCGGGTCACTCTGCAACCGCTATCGGGAGCCCTCGCGTTTCTCGAGTCCGACCGCGTCTGCGAGTTCGGTGCGGTGACGGTCGAGTTCGGGATATTCCCGGCTGAGTTCGCCCATAAAATCTGCCAGCGCGTCCGCCATTGCGTTCAGTTTCTGCTGAATCGCCGCATCGCTGCGGCTCTGGGTATTTTGCAGCAGCGCGACCAGCAGGAAGGTGATAATCGTGGTCGCGGTGTTGATCACGAGCTGCCAGGTGTCCACGCTCGGCAGGACGAGGATTGAGGGTACCCAGGTCATCACCAGGACCACGCAGAAGACGAAGAACCCTGCCCGCGATGCCCACTTGCTCGTGACCGTGGCGAAACGATCGAAGATCGACAGCCGTTCATTGCCGGACGAGGCCTGGGGCGGGTTATCCACAATGATTCCTTTCGTCCTCGGATGGACAGTGCCGTGATACCACAGGGGCGCGCCGATAAACCGCCGGTTTCACCGCACCGATATCGGTTGTGTGGCAAGGGTTGCAGCCCAGTCGGTTCGAAATCTCATTCGCGGGGTAATACCCGAACGTTGGGAAGCGAGGTTGCCCGTACCACACGCGCGAAGGGAGGTTTCTGATGACGGCCGAAGGGAATTCGATGAGCCAGTCATCTCAGCCGCCAGGGGATTCTCGGCAAGCGCAGCAATGGCGGGTATCCCGCAAGCACGCCGGCGAAGGTATCGAGAACGGCTACAACGCCGTAGGCGTGATGCTCCTCGGCCTGGGCATCGTCGCCTTGGCGCTGGCGTTGATCGCCGGCGGTTACGGCTACGCTGGATTAGCTGCGGTGGCGGGCGTGGTCTGTGCGGTGCTGTTTCTAGGCGGCGGGGCGGTGATCGTTGCCGAATGGCGGCGCCGACGTTCTCGCGACGGGCTGATCCCCGAAGTGCGGCAAGGCCATTGACGATTGGAGGCGGATGCGGCCGTCCTGACATCCGCCTTCCACGAGCATGATGACGCCCAAGACGATCATGAGAACTTCTTCGTATGGGCGGCTATGACACCGACGCTCTTCCCGGCGTACCTGTCGTGAAACTTGGGCAGCGCGCGGCTGGGCATATTCCGATTCGCTCCGACGCTGCTGGGTGTGCGTGTGACACTCGGGCGAAAGCGTCGATGACCAGGCCTTTATCGAGAATGGTATCTACGACATCAGCCAGGCTGGACGAGTTCGGCCGAACCAGCGTGCTGGTTCCGCCACCGCCTCCTGCGGGTTCGATTGTCATCTGCTTGCTCCTTGGCTCACGCGCGACCGGCGGGTCACCGGGGTCGCGCGGCGCGCAGCCGGTCAGCGGCGAGGCGGCTCTCGTTCTTCCTCCTCGTCCATGTCGCGCTGATCCGCGTCCTGCTCCTCGACCTCGTCTTCCTCCGCCTCGTCGGTTTCTTCATCGTCGCGATCGGCGTCGGCTTGTTCCTCGCGCCGTGCGGTCTCGTCGTCTTCCACGACCTCGCCGTCGCGGATCTCGCCGTGCCAGCCCACGATGTCGTCGCTGTGCAGCACCGCCTCCGTCATGACATGCCGCTGGAAATGTTTGAGTTCCAGCCGGCACCGGCGACCTGCCGCGCGCCACAGATTGGCGGTCTTCTCGAACACTCCTTGCGGGTGGTACGCGAGCACCATGAGGATGCGGGTGAGGTCTGGTGTGATCTCGTGGAAGGTCACGGCACCGTCGATGTAGCCCTTGGCACCTTTGGAGCGCCACACGATCCTCTCGAATGGCACCTGCTCGATGATCGTGGACTCCCAGGTCCGTCTCGACCAGAACACTTTGCCGGTCCAGGTGAGCTTCTCGTCGGAGACCTGCTCGACCTGCTCGAGCTTCTTCGTGAATTTCGGAAAGTCCGCGAACTGGGTCCACTGGTCGTACGCCAGATCGATCGGCACTCCCACGTCGATCTGCTCGACGATATTGGTCAGCTTCAGCTTCTTTGTGCCACCCTTGCCCTTCCCGCCGGTCAGTGACTCCTTGACCGTTTCGAACGTTTCCTGGACCGAGTCCCCGAGCTTGCTCATACCGCCGCTCAAGGCCGCCCGGAACGGCGAAGCGCCGCCAGCCAGCTTCTCCACGCCGGTCACCGCCGCCAGCAAATTCCCGCCGCTGCCGTCGGCGTAGTCGTTCAGCCGGTCAGCGGTTCTCGATACCCGGCGCGACAGCCCGGCTACCGCGCGTTCGGTCAAGGTCCCGGCGAGGTTCTGCACGGATTGCTGCAGTAAGCCCGTCGGGGTAGGTGTTTTGGCTGTTTTCCGTGCAGCCGCCCCGGCGCGGCTCGCGGTTTCGGTGACCCGGCCGATGGTGTGGGCGGCGACTCCGTTGGTCTTCGACATCGACCTCACCTCCTCGTGCGGCGCACGGGCGCGTCGTCGGCCTCGGCGCGGGCACGGCGTCGGACGGTCGAGGCCGACTTACGATCCGAGGACCCGGACTTACGCTCCGAGGTCCGGGTGCTCGTCGTCCGCGCGCGTGCGGCTCTCGGGCGGCCTACCCGCGCACGCGCGACGGGCCGCCTCCCGCGCTCGTCGTCCTCGTCGCGGTCTGTTCCGGAATCGACTTCGTCGGCGAGATCCTCGTCCTCGTCGGCGGACGCTTCCCCGGTGTCCTGGCGAGTTTCGTACTCGTCTTCGTCTTCGTACGAATCCGTTTCACGCTCGTCTCGGTCCCTGTCGGCGACCAGCGTCGAGCCCTGCTGCAGCCGGGTGTTGAGCGCATCGAGACGGTTGCTCGTGGCGGTCACCGCGGCCGACCGGACCGCACCCAGCAAGTCCCCGCGCACGGTGTCGGTGAGCTGTGTCAGCTCCGGCGACGATTTAAGCAACGAGGTCCCGCGCTCCAGCAGTTCGGCGGGCATTCCCGTGTTCCGCCGCGCCATCGCCGCCCCCGCCAGCGACAACGCGAAGCGCATCTTGCGCGTGCGTCCCAGCACGTAGCCGATGCCCACCCCTATTGCAATTCTTGCGCCACCTTTCATGGCTTACTCCTTGCTTGCCTCGACTACCGCTGCACCAATACGGCTCCGGGTCGGTCGAGCGACGACACTCCGATGAGTGGGATAGGCCACATTGCAAAATAGCCTGACCTTAGCGTAAGCCCCGCTAACGCCCTTGCCGGCCAGCGTTGCGATGGTTTTCAAGGACCGCGCTCGACTGGCGACTGTCACGGCTTTGCCCGCAGCAAATGCAGCATCGACTGTGTGTCGATCTGCTTCGGGTCGACGCCATGGCTCTCCCGGCGGGCATCGGGTCGAAGAGTGAATCGAGCAGATGGAAGGGCGGGCCGAGGAGAACTGCCGCCAGGAGCCGATCGGCAAAGGCAGAAGCTGAGGTCAAGGCGGCGCAGGCCGAGCAGCTTGCCGGCGCAGGTGCATCGCAGCGAGGCGGCGGATTCGCGAACCGAGCTGGACATAGAGCGGGAGCACGCGGGTTGATCCGGACTCGAAGCTAGGTGAGGAGCCGCAGGGGCTGATCCCGGATAGCTAGCCTAACTAGCCCTCGACCCGTGACAATCCCCAGCAGCGTTGTTTGGCTGTCCGAATGCGGGTTATTCGCCAGAAGACCGGCTGGAGCAGTAGGCCGGGCACCTTCGAACGATGGGGCCGTAGTCATGGGCACTGTGGACAAGGCAAGGAATAAGGCCGACGAACTCTCCGGAAAGGCCAAGGAGAAGGTCGGCAAGGCGACCGACGACAAGGACAAGCAGCGCGAGGGCAAGGCCGATCAGGTCAAGTCGAACCTCAAGGATGCAGGCGAGAAGGTCAAAGACGCGTTTCGCGACTGACATGACGCTTGCAGGGAGCGGCTCACGACGAGGTTCCCGGTGTGCCGCGAATATCCCAACTCAGCCGCCGAAAAATCGGTACGCCGGGCTCGAGCCGTTCGGGCCCTTCGAATACAGCAGCGAAACCAGGTAGCCGGCCATGATCATTCTCGGAATCATCCTTCTCATCGTTGGGTTCATATTCAGCATCCCGATCCTCTGGACCATCGGGATCGTGGTCCTCGTCATCGGGCTCGTGTTAATGCTGTTGGGGTCGACCGGCCGCGCCATCGGCGGCCGACGCCATTACTACTGACCTCTGGATCGCATTTGCCTCCACACATCTCGACCAACTGGATTGCGGTAGCGCCCGCCTCAACTGCCTTCGCAGTCGCATCAGCTCGGCCCGCTCGGCCGCATCCAACGATTTGTTGCCGTGAACCTCGGCGGCGACAATCCGTCGCCGCTCGTCTTTCACCCATGTACCCAGCAGACTCTCGTGAATACACAGTTCCCGCGACACTTCGGCGACCGTGACGAGCGGAACCGATGACACGATGCGCAGCCCCGCCCGTGTATACCCCGGCGGTGAACGACCGACGCTTAGAGGAGGCATGAGGACCTCCAGCAACCATCGGTCCCGCTATTTCGGATGTCCACTACTTCAGGGGTTCCTCTGTGTTTGTCAAGCTGCTGCAGTCGACTTCGAACATCGACAGTCAGCGGGTTACCGGACGGTATAGTCAGCAAGTGCTGCACCGTGCGCCGACCTGATGCCGTCAACAACGCCGAAGGGACGAGATACGCATGAGCACACCCAACGCGAATACTTTGTTGGCGCAGCTGCGCGCCGTTCTCGCTTTGACCAACGCCGAAGTCCAGGTCGCGGAGACCCGGATCGTGCAGGCGCGCACCGAGGCGGTGCGCCGCGAGTTGTCCCAGAACGCCGACAACGCCCGCGACCGTGCTCGTGCCATCAAGGCAGCTATCCGTGAACTGGGCGGTGTCCCGGAGCTGATCGGCCCGTTCGTGGGACGGGGAGCCGCTGCGGTCAAGGCTGTGGTCGAACAGGCCCAGCCGTTCGACGAAGCCCTGCTCGGTGACCTGGCACTGGAACACCAGCTCCTCGACCGCGCCCGCTACATCAAGGTCCTCGCCACCACCGCTGGGCACTCCGATGTCGTGGCGTTGGCGCAAAAGTTGATCACCGCGCACACCGCGACCGTGGACTGGCTGACCACCGTCCTGGCCGAGGATGCCCTCGGCGGGCCGGTCGCACTGCGCCGCACCCGGCTACAGGCGGGCACGGGGACCGTGGTGAAGCTGGTCAACCTTCCTGTCACCTGGTCCGCGCGGGGCCTCGATCGGGTGCTCGACACCATCCGTGCCACCCCGCCCGCGCTCGGCGATCTGCTCGGCCAGGGCACGCGCGCCGGTGATGTCGCCGTCAAAACCCTCACCGCCTCCCGCGACGCGGCCCTGGCCACCGCCGAGCAGGTCGCTCGCCGCGAGGGCGCTGATGGCGCCGCTGATGCCCTGCGCTCGCTGCGCACCGCCACCGGCGTTCTCGAGCCCGACGAATTGCCCGTCGCCGACTACGACGAATTGAACGTCGCCCAAGCCGTCGCCGCGGTCAAGGAACTCACCGAACCCGCCGATATCCGGGCGATCCTCGCGTATGAGGAGGCCAACAAGGACCGCCAGGGTGTCGTCTCTGCTGCCCAGTCCCGGCTCGCGGCCATCGCCCACGACATCACCGGCCTCAGCTGAGGCCGGTGCTGCCCGCCCCAACGCGCAACTCCCGCTTCGCCTGCGAGCAGAGCAGGCCGATCTCGATGTTCAAGATTCTGGAACCGGCTAATAGCCCGATCCGCGCACCACGATCCACCGTGACGAAACATGCCAGGAACTATCCCCGCAAAGCCATGCTCTCTCCGGGTAGGACGCCGACGACGAGATCCGCACCGCCCACCACCACCGAAACCTGACCGTCGGAAACCGTTGCGATGCGGGTCGAATCGGGATTATCGCGGACCTCGCCGAGCCCGAGATGAACCGCGAGCGCGAGCGACACGAACGCCCGGCGAGCTGCCTGCTCGGTGGGCGTGTCATCGGGGGTCTGTGCGTCCGGACTGAAAGTATGCATGTCCATGTCCCCGGCGAAGAAGACTGCACGTTGGCGCGTCTGGAAATCCTCGCGCGAGGCTCGCCCAAGCCCGCCGACCGAGTTCGGCGCGGCGCTGCAAGCCGAGATCTGGCATCGCCGCTACCCACCGGTCAGCGTCGCCCAGGCATTGGGCACCGCCTGCGGTCACCCAGTCTCCGGAGCGGATATGCGGGTGTTCGCCGGGCTGGAAATTCTGCTGCGCGCCCGCGGCTGGCGCTTCATCGGGGAATGCTCCGGCCCGCAACAACTCACCTTCAGCTACCCGCCCTCCGAGGCTGGAGTCGACTACAGACGGCTAGGTCTGGAACCGGTCACCACGGTCGTGGTCGTCGTGGACCGCTCCGGACCGACCGACACCGCCTCCGGTTGCCAGGTCGAAATCCTGCTCGTCGGCGCACCGCACGGGCACGCCCACCTCACCAACCTGGCCGTGCTCACCACCCACCTCGCCGTCATCGAATCCCATCGATCCACCGACCCGACCCCGCTGCCGTTCCTCCCGATCGGGCGCGCCCACCCCGGCCAACGCGTGGACCGGACCGCACCGGCGCTGCACAGCGATATCCACAGCGCAGACACATGACCGCAACGGACGAGGGCGCCACCGATGATGAGGACCAGGAACTGGCTGGCGAGCCGACCTCGTGCCGGTTCGATCTTGCGCCGCCACCACCGCCGTACGCACGGCCTGAGCACCAATCTCGGGGCGCGTGCCACGCACGGCGCGCGCCGGGGCAGCTGAAACCAGTAGCCGACACCACGGACTTCCTGGTGTCTTGGGTTGGCGCACTGTAGATTTCGGTTGATAAGCGGGAACGGCGAGGGCTCGTCCTGACGGTTTGGGGGTTTGGTATGTCTGCCAATTTCGATGTCGGTGAGTCTGACTTCGAGGACGAGCGGATCATGGCCGAATATCGCGGTACCGCCGAACATGTCGACGACGATGGGGATCTGGCGGAGGCGGGCATGATCTCCGAGGTAGACCTACGACTGTTGGGCTACCGCAAGCAGGATTTGGAGTCGCTTTTCGGTCCTCGCACCGAGATCACGGTAAGTGGTCGCCAGGTATGGAACCTCGACCACGTCCGCGCGATCGAAGCCCAACAGCTGGTACCGTTTCGCGGACGCATCATGCGAGAGCTGCGATACTGCCTCGATATCGAGACCGCCCTCGAGGCACTCGAGCACATGTTCGACAAACTGGGCCAGCCCGCGATCGAACGGTAGAGACATCGAGGCACGCTGCTGCCGTCGAGGCGGGTGTAGTTCCAGTTCATCTTGGTCAGAGCGAGAATCTCGGCTGCATTCTTGTAGTACAGCGCCGTGTGCAGGTTCCACGCATGTGTTGCCTCGTCTTGGTTCGCACCAATCCTGCCGGTCTGCGGGACCTTGAAGGCGGGATCCCAAGTGTTGCGGCGCACAATTTGGATGGGTTGCTTGTAGCAAAGGGACCGAGCCTTCAGCAGCGCGTGAAAGTCAGCGACTAACCCCGAATTCCGCCCGTCCATGCGCGACCCGTCGATCTCAACGTCATCAGGGCTCCTCGGAGCCTTCGACAATGCCGCATCGTTCAGGTTGTCGGGTCGGCACACGATCACCACGTCGCAAGAAGGCTCGTCGTGAAGGGACTGTAGCTCGGCGTCGTAGATCTCAACCGCGTTCGCCACGGCCCGTTTCGGATGCAATCCGTCGAGTCCGTCGGTCGGATCGCCGGGGATCCGGTTCTGGTGGGCAGTTCCGGTCCGCCTTTCCGGGTCGCGTTCAGCCGCTTCGGCGATGCTGGCGGTTCTCACGGATGAACTCCGCCAGCAGCGGCGAAGACGTCGAACACCAGACGCCACCAACCGCGATTCGCGCTGGCTGTTTCCCGGTCGACGGGCCGAACCGCCGATGCGCCCCGACACCCCGGGCGGCCTACTGAAAGCGCTTGGTGTCCTCAACACCGCGGCACCGCCCTACACACACGTCGGCCGAATTCTTGACGACTAACTGTCAGCACCATGACCAGCGGCGCCCCGTTTAGAGAGCACACTGGTAACTCGTCGGGTACGCCCAGAGCTGAGCGGACGATTCCACCGCCGGCCCGTAACGGCACGATCGAGGCCTGTACGACCGGCAAAAGGCGCGGGGAGGCGGGGGAGTAAACGCACACCAACGCCGGAGTTCTCCCATGTCATAGTCCGGTAGCATCAGAGCTACCACATTCTTTGGAGGTTAATTATGGGCAGTCTGAGCATCTGGCACTGGCTGATCATCGCCGCGGTCTTCGTGATGTTCTTCGGCGCGAAGCGTATGCCCGATGCCGCCCGTAGCCTGGGCCGCTCGCTGCGCATCTTCAAGAGCGAAGTCAGCCAGATGCAGAACGAGAGCAGCGCACAGGCAAGTGCAGCACCGGCCCAGCAACCGGCCGCGGAGCTTCCGCAGGCTCCGGCCGTCCAGCCGACGGTGACCCAGCCGCAAGCAGAGCCCCAGGCGCAGCCGAAGTCGCTCTGAGCCCAGCGTTGCCGCCGGGGTGAGTGCGAACTCGCTCCGGGTGTAGTGCTGTTGCCCGCCGACCGCTGCGGGCACCTTCGACCCCAGGGGCCAACACACCACCATGCGAATCCCGTTCGATCCCCGGCGCAGTAAGCGCAGGACGAATCCCGACGGCACCATGTCGTTGGTCGAGCATCTGCAGGAGCTGCGCCGTCGGCTGCTGATCTCGATCGCCGCGGTCGTCGTCACCACGCTGTTCGGCTTCTTCTGGTACGCCCACACGATCTTCGGCATCGAAAGCCTCGGATCGGTGCTGACCGGACCGTACTGTTCGCTGCCCGCCTCCTCGCGCGCCGTGCTGACCGCCGACGGTGCCTGCCGTCTGCTGGCGACCGCGCCGTTCGAACAGTTCATGCTGCGGTTGAAGGTCGGCATGACCGCCGGTGTCGTGCTCGCCGCCCCGGTATGGCTGTATCAGATCTGGGCGTTCATCACGCCGGGCCTGTACTCGAAGGAACGCAAGTACGCCGTCGGGTTCGTCACCTCGGGCAGTGCGCTGTTCGTGACCGGTGCCGTCCTGGCCTATTGGGTTGTCGCGCATGCGTTGAGCTTCCTGCTCAATATCGGCAACAACGCGCAGATCACGGCGCTGAGCGGTACGCAGTACTTCAGCTTCATCATCAATCTGCTGGTGATCTTCGGCGTCAGCTTCGAAATCCCGCTGCTGGTAGTCGGATTGAACCTGGTCGGGGTGCTCAAGTACGACAAGCTCGCCAAGTGGCGGCGCGGAATCGTGTTCGGGCTCTTCGTCTTTGCCGCGATCGTGACCCCGCAGGATCCGTTCTCGATGCTCGCACTGGCCTTCGCGCTGACGGTGCTGTTCGAGGTCGCCATCCAGTTCTCCCGGATCAACGACCGGCGCCGCGCGCGCCGGGAGGCCGAAGCCCTTGCGGCGCTCTCGGATGAGGAGGCCTCCTCGATCGCCGGACCCGAGCCGATCAACCCGGCCGAGTCGATCATGGATCCGCGCGAGAAATCGGCGCGTCCCGTGTCGGACTACTCCGATACCCTCTGACGGTGACATATCACCTGTCGCAGGCGGGCGAGCTGGCCAAGTTCTCTGCCGAGCTGACTTTCGGGTTGGACCCCTTCCAGCGCAATGCCTGTGTGGCCCTCGAGGGCGGGCACAGTGTGCTGGTCTGTGCCCCGACCGGCGCGGGTAAGACCGTCGTCGGCGAATTCGCGGTGCACCTCGCGCTGGCCGCGGGCGGAAAGTGTTTCTACACCACGCCGATCAAGGCGCTGTCGAATCAGAAGTTCGCCGATCTGACCGAGCGGCACGGACGCGACCAGGTCGGATTGCTCACCGGTGATCAGTCCATCAACCCGGACGCGCCGGTGGTCGTGATGACCACCGAGGTGCTGCGCAATATGCTCTACGCCTCCTCGGACGCGCTGCGCGGACTGTCGTATGTGGTGATGGACGAGGTGCACTACCTCGCCGACCGGTTCCGCGGCGCGGTGTGGGAGGAGGTCATCCTGCATCTGCCGCCGGATGTGCGGCTGGTCAGCCTGTCGGCAACGGTCAGCAATGCCGAGGAGTTCGGCGCGTGGATGGAGACCGTGCGCGGCGATACCGCGGTGGTGGTCGATGAGACCCGCCCGGTGCCGCTGTGGCAGCACGTGATGGTCGGGCGGCGGATGTTCGACCTGTTCGACACCAACTCCAGCGAGCAGAAGGTGCTCGTGGACGAGGACCTCGTCCGTTATATCCGCCATCGTGAGGCCGCCGACCGGATGAACGGCTGGGGCGGACCGCGCGGCGGTCGCGGCGGGAACCGCAGTTTCCGGCCGCTGCCGCGGCCGGAGGTGCTGGCCAAACTCGATGAGGAAGGGCTGCTGCCCGCCATCACCTTCATCTTCAGCCGGGCGGGATGCGACGGTGCGCTCGCGCAGTGCCTGCGTTCGCGCCTGGATCTCTCCCGGGCGGAGGAGGCCGAAGAGATCGACGCGATCATCGACAAGCACACCGGGGATCTGCCCAAGGGTGATCTCGAGGTGCTCGGCTACTGGGAGTGGCGCGAAGCGCTGCACCGCGGGCTGGCCGCGCATCACGCGGGCATGCTGCCCGCGTTCCGGCATACCGTCGAGGAACTGTTCGTGCGTGGTCTGGTGCGGGCCGTATTCGCTACCGAGACACTGGCATTGGGTATCAATATGCCCGCGCGGACGGTGGTGCTCGAACGGCTCGTGAAGTTCAACGGCGAATCACACGCCGAGCTGACACCGGGGGAGTACACCCAGCTCACGGGCCGTGCCGGGCGTCGTGGCATCGATGTCGAGGGCCATGCGGTGGTGCTGTGGCAGCCCGAGGTCGACACCAGTGCGGTCGCGGGTCTGGCCTCGACGCGGACCTATCCGCTGCGCAGTTCGTTCCGGCCCGGCTACAACATGTCGATCAACCTGATCGACCGGATGGGCGCCGACGAGTCGCGTGCGCTGCTCGAACGGTCCTTCGCGCAGTTCCAGGCGGACCGGTCGGTGGTGGGGCTGGTGCGTGGGATCGAACGCAATGAGGGGCAGTTGCGCAAGTTGCGCGATCAGCTCGGCGGCGCGGACGGCGGCTTCCTGGAATACATTTCCCTGCGCGAGCGGATCAAGCAGCGGGAACGTCAGATCGAACAGCAGGGGCGTGCGGATCGACGCGGTGCCGCGGTCGATGCGCTGGTGTCGTTGCGGCGCGGGGATGTGGTGGCGATTCCGTCCGGGCGGCGAGCCGGGCTCGCGGTGATCCTGGAACCCGATGCCACGCCGGGAGATCCGCGTCCGCTGGTGCTCACCGAGGACAAATGGGCCGGGCGGGTGTCGGTCGCCGATTTCCCGGTGCCCGCGAAGACATTGGGGCATATGCGGTTGCCGCGCAAGATCGATCACCGGACTGCGCGCACGCGGCGGGATCTGGCATCGGCATTGCGCAGCACCGGGATCTCGGCGCCGGGGCGGCAGCGGCGCGGCGATCGGTCGAAGGCGGGCGATGACCGCGAATTGTCGACACTGCGGCGCAGTCTGCGTTCGCATCCGGCGCACACCCGACCCGATCGCGAGCAGATGAGCCGGGTCGGCGAGCGCTACAACCGGCTGCTGCGTGAAACCGAGACGATGCGCCAGAAGGTTGCCGCGACCACCAATTCGCTGGCGCGCACCTTCGATCGGATTCTCGGCTTGCTGGAGGAGCGTGGCTTCGTGCGCGAGGGCGAGGTGACCTCGGACGGTCGTCGGTTGGCGCGGATCTATGCCGAAAGCGATCTGCTGGTTGCCGAATGCCTGCGGAAGGGCCTGTGGCGTGGGCTCGGACCAGCCGAGTTGGCCGCGGTGGTCTCCATATTGGTGTACGAATCCCGTCAGGAGGGCGGATATCTCGGCGCCAGCGGGCCGACCGAGCCGATCCGGCGTGCGGTCGGTGTGACCGTCGGTGTGTGGAGCGAGCTGCGCTCCGATGAGGCGCGGCACAAGCTGCCGCCGACACGCGAACCGGATCTCGGTTTTGTGACCGGTGTTTACAAATGGGCGCGCGGTGATGGGTTGGCCGAATCGTTGCTGGCCAGCGGGGATCAGAACGCGCCGTTGTCGGCGGGCGATTTCGTGCGGTGGTGCCGACAGGTGATCGATCTGCTCGATCAGATCCACGGGACCGCCGACGACGTGGAGATCGCGGCGACCGCGGCCAAGGCGGTCCGGGCGATCCGACGGGGTGTCGTAGCCGTGGACGCCGCGTAGCCGATTCGATTGTGATTTGATTTCTTTCGCGTACCGACCGTGGCGGAGGAGTCGGACAGGATCGCGCCTCGTACCGGATTGGTCCTGTTGTGCGACGAGTCTCACGCGGGGGGCTACCGTGTGTATAACGATGCGAGTGGAGGCAACCAGATGAGCGGCCCGTACGGACCGAACGACGCCCCTGGTCCCGGGGAGGGACGCAACGATCCCACCCAGCAGTGGGGCGGACAGCAGGCACCCGGTGCAGCCGGACCTACCCAGCAGTGGGGTGCTACTCCCGCGGCGCAGCCGACCCAGCAGTGGGGGGATCCGAACGCGCAGCAGCAGCCTTGGGGTCAGCCGAATCCGCAGAGTCAGCCGAGTCAGCCGCAGTGGGGTCAGCCGAATCCGCAGAGCCAGCCGAGTCAGCCGCAGTGGGGCCAGCCCCAGCCCAGTCAGCCGAGTCAGCCGCAGTGGGGTCAGCAGCCGGTGCAGGACTGGTCGGCGCAGCAGGGCCAGCAGCCCTGGCAGCAGGGCCAGCAGCAGCCCTGGCAGCAGCAGGCTCCGCAGCCCAGCGGTGGCGGTAAGAGCAAGGGCCTGTTCATCGGCCTGGGTGTGCTCGCGGTCGCCGTGATCGGTGCCATCGTGGTGCTGGTGCTCGTGCTGACCAGCAAGGACGAGCTCGATCAGGCCGCCGTCCAGGATGGCGTCAAGAAGGTGCTGTCGGATTCCTACGGGATCCAGGACGTGGCCGACGTCTCCTGCCCGTCCGGCCAGCAGGTCAAGGTCGATGCGACCTTCACCTGTGATCTGAAGGTCAGCGGCGAGCAGAAGAAGGTCACCGTCAAGATCACCAAGGACGACGGCACCTACGAGGTCGGCCGCCCGAGCTGACGGTTCGAGCCTGCGACCGACAGGATGGCGAGCGGGTGCCGGTGGGGCGGCCCCGCTGCTCAACGCCAGCAGCGAGCTTGCTGGTGCACATGCTGTGAGTACCTCGCACAAGCCGCAACCTCTGCGAGGCCGTTACCCGGTATGCGAGGCCCTAGTACTTATGCGTGACCATTGGTGCGGTGGCCATGCGCTTACGCCGAGTGCGCGGCAGTCAGTGCCGTGATCAGGCGGGTGATGGGGCTTTCCGCGTTGTAGGCGGTGGCCAGTTCGCGCAGGCGGTCCGGGTCGGCGGGGGTCGTGGGGAGAGTGTCGGGGCGGGAAAGTTCCACATCGGCGTCGCGGACCACACGGGTGACCGGTGCGGCGGCCTTCAGATAGGCCTCGGCCGCTCGTAATTTGGCGCGCACGCCCTGGGCCAGGTCGGCGGCCGGATCCGCGACGGCGGCGGTGAGCGTGTCGAGCGAGCCGAATCGGGAGATCAGGGTCGCGGCGGACTTCTCGCCGATACCGGCCACGCCCGGCAGACCGTCGGAGGAGTCGCCGCGCAAGGTCGCCATATCCGCGTAGGCCGGGCCCGCATTCTCCAGTGGCACACCGTATTTCGCGGATACCTCGGCGGGGCCGAAGAGTTCGGCCTTGGCCAGGCCGCGTCCGGCATAGAGCACCCGGACCGGGGGTGCCGGTTCATCGCGGACGAGCTGGAGCAGGTCGCGGTCGCCGCTGACGACCACCACCGGATCGGTGCGCTCGCGGGTGGCCAGGGTGCCGAGCACATCGTCGGCCTCGAGTCCGGCCGCGCCGCCGGTGGCGATCCCCGCCGCGGCGAGGACATCGAGGATCATCTCCACCTGTGGGGTCAATGTGTCGGGCACGTCCTCGGCGCCGGGTGCGGCATCGGTCGACGTATCGAGGCGGTGGGTCTTGTAGGTCGGCACCAGTGCCACCCGGAAGGCGGGTCGCCATTCCAGATCCAGGCATACGACCACCCGGTGCGGCCTGTGCTTGGTGATCAGCGAGGCCACCATGTCGGTGAAGCCGCGCAGTGCGTTCACCGAACGGCCGTCGGGTGCGGTGATCTTCTCCGGAATCGCGTGGAAAGCGCGGAACCACAGGCTCGCGCCATCGAGCAGCAGCAGGGGCCTACCGGACGTAGCGTTCACGCCGCTGAGGCTACCTGCCCGATCCGACAACCTTGATGCGATCGGCGTTCGCGTCCGGGGTGATCGAGGTGGCGGGTAACGTCGGCGGTATGAGCTCGCACACGGAGTCCCGATTCGCGGCGGATGTCTACGGTGATCGACTCGAGCGGGCGGTGCAGTTGATGCGCGCCGCCCATCTGGATGCCTTGTTGATCACGCCGGGGCCGGATCTGCGTTATCTGATCGGTTCGGCGGCGGAATCCTTCGAGCGGCTGACCTGTCTGGTGATACCGGCCGACGGCGCCACTGCGGCGGTGGTGATCCCGAAGCTCGAGTTGGCCTCGCTGGAGGGGTCGGCCGCGGGTGATCTCGGTCTGCAGGTGCTGGATTGGGTCGACGGCGTCGATCCGTACCAGCTGGTGAAGTCGGCGCTGCATGTCGGTTCCCGGGTCGCGGTCACCGATGTCATGCCTGCGCTGCATCTGCTGCCATTGGCCGAATCCGTCAGCGGCCTGCCGGTTTCCGCCACTCCGGTGCTGCGGGAATTGCGAATGATCAAGGATCAGGCCGAGATCGAGGCATTGCGGCGCGCCGGTGCGGCCATCGACCGGGTGCACGCGCGGATGGGCGAATTCCTGCGGGTCGGGCGGACCGAGGCCGAGGTCGGCGCCGATATCTCGGCCGCGATCGTCGAGGAGGGGCATACCGAGGCGGCCTTCGTCATCGTCGGCAGTGGACCGCACGGCGCGGATCCGCACCACGGCGTCTCCGACCGTCGCATCGAATCCGGCGATGTGGTCGTGATCGATATCGGTGGCCCCGTCGAACCCGGCTACTACTCGGATTCGACCCGCACCTACGTCCTCGGCGAGCCGAAGTCCGCCGTGGCCGCGCAATTCGCCGAACTGGAACGCGCCCAAGCCGCGGCGGTCGCCGCCGTCCGTCCCGGCGTCACCGCCGAGTCGGTGGACGCCGCCGCGCGAAACCTGTTGACCGAGGCCGGTTTCGGACCCGCCTTCGTTCATCGCACCGGCCACGGCATCGGTCTCTCGGTCCACGAGGAGCCCTACATCGTGGCAGGCAACACCCTGCCCCTGCAGCCCGGCATGGCCTTCAGCATCGAACCCGGCATCTACTTCCGCGGCGACTGGGGTGCGCGCATCGAGGACATCGTGGTGGTCACCGAAGACGGCTGCGAGTCGATGAACCAGCGGCCGCATGGGTTGACGGTGCTCTGAGAGTTCTGTCGGAGTCGGTTCAGGCCGGCGCGTGCGCGAGAGTGCTGCTGGACAATACGCGCTGGACCTGAATGGCGATGACCACGCGGGTCGGGTTCTCGCGGGGCACCCGATACCGGCCCGCATACCGGTCGACAGCTTCGGCGACATTGTCCGGATCGTCGAGCACGGTGGCCGGGCCTTCGAGAGTGAGCCAACGGATCCCATCCACCTGGCTCACCGCCGCATACCCGGAGCGCCGCACATTGCGCACCTTCACCGACCCGTCATTGGTGATCACCCGCGCGATCCCCGCCTCCGCATCCCAGGTGAACCCCACCGCCACCACATGCGGCGTCCCATCGGCGCGCAGCGTGGTCAAGGTCGCAAGATGCCGCTCGGCAACGAACTCGAGCGCGGCAGGAGACAACTGTGCGGTGCTGATCGGCATCCCCCGACAGTAGCGGTGCCCTGGTCGCCTGCCCACAGCCAATGCCGCGACACCGCAAGCCGTCGGTCACAAGGTGTTGCTGTGGAGGGGTGGGCGGGGGGTCGCGGATGGGGTGAAAGACTGGGGGTATGGGATTGCGTGGGATTGCCGACGGGGCGGTGGTGGTGCTCGGGGGGCGCAGCGAGATCGGGCTCGAGGTGGCGCGGCGGCTGGCGCCTGGGCGGGTGGTGGTGCTGGCGGCGCGGCGCAGTGGGGAGTTGGTCGAGGAGAAAGCGGCGATTGCGGCGGCGGGGGCGACGGCGGTGCATGCTGTCGAGTTCGATGCCGACGATACGGCGAGTCATCCGGCGCTGTTGGAGAAGATCGCGGCCGAGCACGGCGGGATCGGGGTGGCGGTGGTGGCGTTCGGGGTGCTCGGCGATCAGGCGCGTGCGGAACGTGATCCGGCGCATGCGATCGCGGTGGTGCACACCGACTACGTCGCGCAGATCAGTGTGCTCACCATTCTCGCGAATCTGCTTCGCGCGCAGGGCAGTGGCCAGCTCGTCGTCTTCAGTTCGTTCGCGGGCGCGCGGGTGCGGCGCGCCAACTATGTCTACGGTTCGGCGAAGGCGGGGCTCGACGGTTTCGCCAGCGGTCTCGCGGATGCGTTGCACGGCAGCGGTGTTCACCTGCTGCTGCTCCGCTGCGGTTTCGTCATCGGCCGGATGACCGAGGGCATGGAACCGGCCCCGATGTCGAGCACTCCCGACCAAGTGGCGGACGCGGTTGTGCGCGGCCTGCGCCGCCGCGCGGATCGCATGTGGGTCCCCGGCATCCTGCGCCCGGTGATCTTCGCGATCCGCCTACTGCCCCAACCCATCTGGCGCCGGATGCCCCGGTGAACGGCACACGGATCATCGCGGACCGGAATGCACCGCCGATCTCGGTTGTCGGGATCGGTGCGGACGGGTGGTCCGGGCTCGGATCGGTTGCGCGGGAGACGATCTCGGGAGCCGAGGTGGTATTCGGATCGGCGCGTCAGTTGGAGTTGCTACCGGACACCATTACCGCGCACGCGCAGGAGTGGCCCTCGCCTTTGCTGCCCGCTCTGCCCACATTGTTCGATGGCTACTCCGGGCGGAAGCTATGCGTGCTGGCCAGCGGGGATCCGATGTTCTATGGCATCGGGGTGACATTGGCGCGGCTGTTCGGGGCCGAGCGGCTGCGGGTGTTTCCGCAGGCGTCATCGGCATCGCTGGCCTGTGCGCGGCTGGGGTGGGCGCTGGCGGAGGTGCCGGTGGTCAGTGCGGTGGGGCGGCCGGTGGAGACGGTCTTGCCCGAGCTGGCGCATCGACGGCGCGTCCTGGTGTTGAGTGCGGACGAGCATACGCCGGGACGGATCGCGGAACTGTTGCGGGGCAATGGTTTCGGCGAATCGATGTTGACCGTGCTCGAACAGTTGGGTGGTCCGCGCGAACGGGTGGTGCGCGACCGCGCGGCGACCTGGGAGCTTGCGGCGGGTGATCCGCTCAATGTCATCGCGATCGACTGTGTCGCCGATCCGAAACACCCGCGGGCCACGCGCGTGCCCGGCCTGCCGGACGAGCTGTACGGCGGTGACGGTCAGCTCACCAAGTCCGAGGTCAGAGCATTGACGCTGGCCGCGCTGGCACCCGCACCCGGAGAATTGCTGTGGGATGTCGGCGGGGGCTCCGGCAGTATCGCGATCGAATGGTGCCGCACCCATCCGAGCTGCCGGGCGGTGAGCTTCGAGCGACTCGAACACAGGCGGCGGCAGATCGCCGACAACGCCGCCGCCCTGGGTGTTCCGCACGTCGGTGTGCGCGCAGAGGTGCTCACCGAGGTAGGAAAATCTACCGAATCTGCACCTCCTGATGCCATTTTTGTCGGCGGCGGCCTCACTCAAGCTGGCGTACTCGAGACATGCTGGTCCCATCTACGCCAAGGCGGCCGCTTGGTGGCGAATGCGGTGACCGCGGAATCCGAAGCGCTGCTGCTGAACTGGTCCGCGGCGCACGGCGGTGAACTGCGGAAGTTTCAGATCTATCGGGCCGAACCCCTCGGCAGGTTCACCACCTGGCGACCGCAGCTGCCCGTCACGCAGTGGGCCGTCGTGAAAGGCGACTCGTTCTGAAAACCTCACTTTATAGGTGAAACGGACTCGATCCAGCGGTAGGGTCGGTGCCCGAGATCCGGACGTTATCGCCGGATCCGTGTCCTATTGGGGAGATTTATGAAGTACAAGAAGTTTGCCGCCACCGCGATGATGGCCGTTGCCGCCACCGGTATTGCGGCGGGTACGTCCGGCGCCGCTCCGGCGGCACCCGCTCCGGCCGTGCAGAATCAGGCCGCGCCCGCCGTACAGGGCGAGGACCATGGTGTGAACTACGCGGTGCAGTTGGTCGACAAGTCGATCGTCGCGGCCGTGACCGGCGGGGCCTTCAGCCTCGACGCCGACCAGAAGTACGTCACGGTGAAGAACACCGAGGGCGCGGTCGTCACCTCGATCCCGTTGCAGGCGAAGGTCGGTGACCAGCTGATCCCGATCGCCGCCACCATCGACCCGTCGGCTCAGAAGTTGACGCTGACCCCCGAGGTCAAGCCGACCGCTGCCGCGGCAACGGCCTCCGCCGAGGCCATCTCCTCGCAGGAGTGGTTCTTCAGCGAACTGCAGCGCGCCTCCCTCGGTGCGGTCATCGGCGGCATCATCGGGTTCTTCTTCTTCGGCATCGGTCTGCCGGTGGGCGCGCTCATCGGCCTGCTCATCGCGGGCGGCCCGAACCTGATCAACGCGGGCATCGCCTACTTCAGCGGGCAACCCTGAAAACTCTGATTCTGGGCGGTACCCGAGAAGCCCGGGAACTCGCCCACATCGCTTCCGGCGAGCGAGGATTCGAGATCGTTTCCTCGCTCGCCGGTCGTGTTCGTGACCCGCTGCTGCCGGAGGGGCCGGTGCGGATCGGCGGCTTCGGCGGGGTCGACGGTTTACGGAAGTGGTTGGTGGCCAACGAGATATCGGTTGTCATCGATGCCACGCATCCGTTTGCGGGCACGATCAGCGCGAATGCGGCCAGTGCCGCAACGGATCTCGGCCTGCCGCTACTGCATGTGCGGCGGCCCGGTTGGCGCGAACAGCCCGGCGATCGGTGGCATCGGGTGCCCGACCTCGATGCGGCCGCGCACGCGGTCTCCGAACTGGGGCACCGCGTCTTCCTGACGATCGGCCGCCAAGGCGTCGCCGCCTTCGCGGGGCTGACGGACCAGTGGTTCCTGATCCGCGCCATCGACCCGCCCGCTGGTGCGCTGCCGCCGCACCACGAATTACTCCTGGCGCGTGGGCCTTTCTCGCCCGCGGATGAGTTGCGCCTGCTCATTCAGTATCGGATCGATGTGCTGGTCACCAAGGATAGCGGCGGCGATCAGACCGCCGCCAAACTCGCTGCCGCTCGATCGGCGGACATTCCGGTCGTCGTCGTGGACCGGCCCGAGCTGCCACCTGCGGCGATTGTCGCCGAGACGGTCTCGGACGCCTGGAAATGGTTGCGGGATATTGCAGCCCCTCGTTCGTAATCGACTCGATCTGCTGATCGGAAGCCGGGGTCGCGAAACTCGCCCCGTTCTCGACGCGGTTGCGGTGGTCACCAGGGCCGCGCCGTCGTGGTCGTCGCGACATGTCCAGGCCGGAGACAGGTTCCGGAGTGCAGTCCCGCAGAAGCTTGCGGGGCATTGCTCACCGCCCGAGGAGTTCGGGCAGCTTGTCGAACCAGGCCAGCACCGTGCGCTCATAGCCGATGCCGAATTCGAGGGTGGCACGTTGGTAGGGGGACATGCCGGTGTGATCGTCGGTCAGGTAGCGGTCCAGGCGCTGCTGGTGAATCTCCTTGTTGGCGGCGATGATTCGATCGAGGTGATCGGGATCGACGTGCTTGCCGAACGACAGGGTCAGTAGCAGCGGCACTCGAATGGTCTCCGCGCCCGGATCGCGAGCCACCCACTCGAGGAACGCTTCGCGCCCCGCGTCGGTGATCTGGTACGGCGTGCGATCGCGCGCTCCGGTCTCACCCTTTTCGACGAGTCCGGCCGCGTCCATGGCAGCCAACTCTCGGTATACCTGGCTTTGTGTGATGGTCCAGAAGTCGCCGATGCGGTCCTGGGCCTGAGTCACCAGATCCCAGCCCGACATCGGACCGTCGTGCAGAAATCCGAGCAGCGACGCCGCCGTGGAGTTCAGCGATTTGCGTTGTGTCGAGGTGTTCACCAACAGTCTGCTCCTTTCCCTCAACGTTCCATAGTGGAATGTTATACGACGCATGCCGCCGGGTCCCGCATTGGGCCCCGATGCCGTGTCGCTAGAATACAACTTGTGTCTAAGACGTATTCATCCGCCGAACTCGCCTACCGTGAGGTGAAGGAACGCATCCTGACCGGCGCGTTGCCCGGTGGTGAGCTGATCAGCGAGGGGGAGATCGCCACCGACCTCGGCATGTCCCGTACCCCGGTGCGGGAGGCATTTCTGCGACTCGAGGTCGAGGGATGGATGAAGCTCTACCCCAAACGCGGTGCGCTGGTGGTGCCGATTCCGCCCGCCGAGGCCGAACACGTCGTACATGCCCGCTATGTAGTCGAGACCGCGGCGGTGCGCGCGGTGGTCACGGCCGATCGCGCGGCACTGATCGCCGAACTGCACGCGTCGCTGGATCGTCAGCGTGAGCTGGCCGCCGCCGCGGATTTCGAGCGTTTCGCCATCGCGGACACCGACTTTCACCGCACCTATGTGGTCGCCGCGGGCAATCCACTGCTCACCGGGTTCTACGACTCGCTGCGCGAACGGCAGCGCCGCATGAACAGTGCTGCGCTGCACCGTGGTTCGACCGATACCGCCCGCATCATCGAGCAGCACACGCGCCTGGCCGAGCTGATCGAAACCGGCGATGTGGCCGGATTCGCCACCGCGCTGGTCGACCATATGTCCGGCGTGCACCAACTGGAAATGCGGGGCCTGTAAATGGCGACGCTGCTCGCCGTCGACGCCCGGTCGGAGCGGGGGCAGGGTAGGAGACAGTGGTGGGGTGTCGCGGCCGCGATGTTCGCGATCGCCTGGGGCGGTAACGAATTCACGCCGCTGCTGGTGATGTACAAGGGCAATGGACTGCCGGTCACCACGGTGGACCTACTGCTGTTCGACTATGTGCTCGGTATCGTGCCCGCCCTGCTGATCGGCGGCCCCCTTTCCGATCGCTACGGCCGCCGCATGCTGCTGCGTCCGGCACCGCTGATCGCGGCGGCCGGTTCGCTACTGCTGGCTTCTGGAGCCGAGTCGGTGCCGCTGCTATCAGCCGGACGGGTGCTCTGCGGGGTCGCGCTCGGATCGGCGATGGCGGTGGGAAGTAGCTGGCTCAAAGAACTTTCGCAGCCGCCGTTCGGGCCGCAGCTGCCAGCGGGGACCGGGGCTCGACGTTCGGCGATGAGCCTGACGGGTGGGTTCGCCATCGGTGCCGGTGTGGCGGGCGTGCTCGCGCAGTGGGCGCCGCTGCCGAATACGCTGGCATATCTGATCAATGCCGTGCTGTGCCTGATCGCGGCGGTCTGGGTGGCTCGGGGGCCGGAAACGTTGTCGCCGCAGCGCAATTCGGGTCGGTTGATCAATGATCTGAAGGTTCCGGCGGCCGCGCATCGCCGGTTCCGATGTGTTGGGTTGCCGGTCGCGCTGTGGCTGTTCACCTCTGCCGCAACGGCTTATGCGGTCATGCCCACGCTGATGGCGGCGAAGGTGCACGATGCACCGATCGCGTTCTCGGCATTGATCACAGTGGTCACCCTCGGCTGCGGTTTCGCCATCCAATCGGTGGCCCGCCGGGTTGATCGTCGCGGCACCGCTCGTGCCGCGGTGGTGGCGCTCGTACTGGTGGTCTGCGGAATGGTAACGGCCGCATGGGCTTGCGGCACATTGGCCATGCCGCTCACGATCGTCACCGCCGTCGTGCTCGGCGCTGGCTATGGGATCGGGCTGGTGGCCGGACTGCAGGAGATCGAACGCATCACCCGGCCCGACGACCTGGCCGGGCTGACCGCGGTTTTCTACTCCGTCAGCTATCTCGGCTTCGGTGTCCCCGCGCTTTTGGCGTTCCTGCACGAGTCTTTCGGCTTGGGATACCCGACGATGTTCGCAGTCGCGGCCCTGGGTGCCGCCGCATGCTCAGCGCTCGTGGCCCGCAACTATCGCTCCTGATAGGAGCTTCGGTTGCCGTAGTGATCGACATCTTGCGCTCGAAGGGTTGGTGCCATCGGGCCGTTCGGCGCGGTTGAGCAGTTCAGCGACGTCGTGGACCAGTAGCGGGTCACGCGGTAGGACGCGGGGAGTCAGCGGTGACAGGATCGCCGCAAACGTGGAAGATGCCGATCAATTCGTCGATCGGCATCTTCGGCAAGTCCGCGAGCGCGATCAGGCGCTCTTCGGCCGGTAGTGCAGTTCGGTGACCCCGCACTCGAATCCGGTGGCGCAGACGAGGTCGAGTTGGGTGGTGCCGCGGAAGACCGGCAGGCCGGCGCCGATCGCGGTCGGGTTGACGAACAGGTGCAGGTCGTCGATCAGGCCCTCGGCGATCAGGTTCGCGACGAGTGTGCCGCCGCCGTAGACGATGATGTCCCCACCCGGCTGCGCCTTGAGCCCCTTGATGGTCTCGGCGAGGTCGCCGCCCGCGACGACGGTGTTCTCCCACGGCGATTCGGTCAGGCTATTGGAGATCACGACCTTGGGTGTGTTGTTCATCTTGTCGATGGCCTCTTGGGGCTCGTGTTCGGGCTTGGACGCCCAGTGCGGGACGAAGCCCTCGGCGAGCTTGCGGCCGAGCACGATGGTGTCGAATTCGGCGGTGATGGCGGTGACTCGGGCGGCGAGGTCATCGGACCACTGGAAGGTCATCCAGTCCATCTCGCCGTTCGGGCCGGACATGTAGCCGTCGATGGTGGTCTGAACCTGGAGCTTGAGCTTGCGCATGGGAGGTACTGCCTTCCGGTTGTCACGGGTCCGTCCGGCCCGCTGTTGTTGTGTGGCTTCAGCTTGGCCGAACCCGTTTTCGGAATGTTTACGGTTTCCCTGCGGGACCGGAATCAGCGCTGATAGCGGCGGGAGGTGTAGACCCGGGTGCCCTGCTCGGACTCGATGACGGCAGTGGTGGACGCCCCGATGATCAACAGGGTGCGCATATCGACCTCGGCCGGATCCAGCTCGGCAAGAGTAAGGACGCGGACGGATTCGGTGGGCCCGCCGACATCGCGGCCGAGCACCACCGGGGTGTCGGGCTTGCGGTGCTCGAGCAGTACGTCACGCATCGCGGCGACCTGCCAGGTGCGCTGGCTGGAGGCCGGATTGTAGATCGCGATCGCCATATCCGCCTCGGCCACCGCCGCAAGCCGTCGCGCGACGACCTCCCACGGCTTGAGCCGATCCGACAGCGAGATCATCGCGTAGTCGTGACCGAGCGGCGCGCCGACTCGGCTGGCGACGGCATTGGCCGCAGTGAGCCCCGGCAGCACCCGCACCGGCACCTCGCGCCACTGCGGATCGGCGGATTCCTCCAGCACCGCCGCCGCCATCGCGAACACCCCGGGATCACCCGAGGACACGACGACCACCTTGGCCCCCTGCTTCGCGAGATCCAATGCCATGGCGGCACGTTCGGATTCCACCCGATTATCACTGGCATGCCTGCGCTGCCCGGGACGCGATGGCACCCGATTGACGTAGGTCGTGTAGCCGACCAGATCGGTCGCCTCGGCAAGTGCGCGTTCGACCTCGGGCGTGGTCCACTCGGGCGAGCCCGGACCGAGCCCGACGACCACGACTTCGCCAGGCTCCGAGCCGCGTTCGGTGGAGATCACCTCGCCCGGCCCCGCGCCGGATCCCGAATCGGTGACATCCTCCCGACTGAAAACGCGTGCAGTCGAATAGACATCCGAGACTCGGGAACGATCGTGCGAGACCGGGCGCGCTGTGTTCGTGACGGCGCCTGTGCCTTCGATCGCCGTCGACGCAGCCGCTGTCGGCATCGCAGGTGTTTCGGCAGCCCGGGACTGGTCGAGCGGGACCGGGCGGGCTGTGTTCGTGGCAGTGCCCGCGCCCGCGAACGGCGTCGATGCATCCGTAGTGGGCGTCTGGGGTGCTTCGGCGCCAAGGTGCTGGTCGGGCATGGCTGCAGGCGCTGCTTCGGTGATGGTCAGTGCGGCCGCGCGGGTTGCGTTCTGCCCGGAGACCTCCGCGGCTTCGGCCGTGTGCCGCTGATCGCGCCCCGAATTCGCAAGGCGCAGTGGGGTTGTCGGCTGAGGGCCGGGGACGAGGGTGATCGAGAAGTACGGCACATCCGCATCATCGACATCGGCGGCGGCGAGCACCCGTTCGCGAGTACTGCTCGCGCGCTCGATGTAGTAGGCCTCGGCGAGGCGACCGGAATCCGAGAGCGCTTGGCGCACAGCGGGGTAGGTGCGGCCCAGCTTCATGATGGCGGCGGCGTCGGTGTCGCGAAGGCGGCGGGTGAGTTCGTCGGTGGGCATGGTGCCCGGCAGGACGGTCAGTACCTGTTCGCCCTCGACCAGCGGTGTGCCGAGAGCGGCCGAGGCCGCGCTCACCGAGGTGATGCCGGGGATGATCTCGGCCTCGAACCGGTCGGCCAAACGGCGGTGCATATGCATATAGGAGCTGTAGAAGAGGGGATCGCCCGCGGCGAGCAGTGCGACCGACCGGCCCGCCGCCAGATGAACGGCGAGGCGTTCGGCGGCTTGTTCATAGAACTCGTCGATGGCCCCCTGATAGCCGCCGGGGTGATCGGTCGTCTCGGTGGTCACCGGGTAGACGAGGTGTTCCTCGAGTTGGTCCGCGCGCATATAGGGCGCGGCGATGGCGCGCGAGATGCTGCGACCGTGGCGGGCGCTGTGGAAGGCAATGACATCAGCCTGCGCGATCACCCGCGCCGCCTTCACCGTCACCAGCTCGGGATCGCCCGGGCCGAGCCCGACGCCCCACAACTTCGCGCTGCTCATTCCTGTTCGCTCGCAATCGCATTCAGTGCCGACGCGGTAATGGCACTGCCACCGCGGCGCCCGCGCACGGTCAGATACTCGACCCCGCCGAATTCGATCAGCGCATCCTTCGATTCGGCGGCCCCGATGAACCCGACCGGAATTCCGAGGATCGCGGCAGGCCGCGGTGCCCCCGCATCGATCATGTCGAGCAGATGGAACAGCGCGGTCGGCGCATTCCCGATCGCGACGACCGCGCCATCGAGACGGTCGCGCCACAGCTCGAGCGCCGCTGCCGAGCGCGTATTTCCCATTGCCGCAGCCAGTTCCGGCACCCGCGGATCGGCCAGTGTGCAGATCACGTCGTTGTCGGCGGGCAGCCGCTTGCGCGTCACGCCCGACGCGACCATCTGCGCGTCACAGAGAATAGGAGCCCCGGCCCGCAGCGCGGCTCGCGCAGCCGCCACCACATCGGTCGAAAACGCCACGTCCGCGGCCAGATCCACCTGTCCGCAACCGTGGATCATCCGCACCACCACCTGTGCCACATCCGGGGGGAACCCGCTCAGGTCCGCCTCCGCTCGGATGGTCGCGAACGAGCGCCGGTAGATCTCGGCACCGTCGGTGAGGTAGCTGGCACGAACGTCGGACATGCCGATCACATTAAGAGGTGTGCACAGGGCCCTGTCGGTGCGGGGCCGCAAGCGCGTGCCGGCGCTGGTCGATGCCGAGTGGCCGACCGGATGCTCGGCGCGGTGAGTTCAGGTTCGGGGGCGCTCGAGAATCCGCGACATGACAATGGAACTGCGCGTTCGGCCCACCCGGGTGTTCTCACGGATCCGCTCGACCGTCGATTCGATTTCGGCCATATCGGTCGCCATGACGTGCACGAGTGCGTCGGCCTCGCCCGCGATGGTCCACACGCCTACTACCTGGGGGATGGGTTCTAGGCTGCGGCGGAGTTCGGCGGGGGTGATGTTGTCGCGGTAGTAGACCTCGACGTAGGCCTCGGTGGTCCAGCCGAGGGCGGCGGGGTTGACGAGTGCGGTGAAGCCGGTGATCTGGCGGCTCGCGACCATCTTGTCGACGCGGCGCTTCACCGCGGGCGCGGAGAGGCCGACCTTCGCGCCGATCTCCTGGAACGAGGCCCGCGCGGACTTGAGCAGATGGGCGAGGATTCGCCGATCGATGTCGTCCACGCCACACTCGCTCTCTCATCACGCAATGATTCGTTGAATTCGCTCGATCATGCGCAATGAATCGTTGTTTCTGACGCAATAGTAGGCGAATTACCTTCGTGGCAGTGGAACGATCCGCGATACCTCCGGGAGACACGTTGACCTCTGTAACCACGCTCCGCATCGAGCCCGCACGGCAGCCGACCCAACGACAGTTCGTGATGTGCCGACCGGATCATTTCGACGTCTTCTACTCGATCAATCCGTGGATGAATCCGCAGGAACCCGTCGATCGCGCACTCGCGCTATCGCAATGGGAGGTGCTGCTTGCCACCTTCGAGCAGTACGGTCACCGCATCGAGGTGGTGCCGGGTGAGCCGGGGCTGCCCGATATGGTCTTCGCCGCGAACAGTGGTCTGATCGTGGGGGATCGGGCGATGTCGGCGCGATTCACCCATCCCGAGCGGGCTGCCGAAGGTCCGGCATATCACCGCTGGTTCGCCCAGCGGGGCCTGACGGAACTGATCGGCGCGCGGGAAATCAATGAGGGTGAGGGCGACTTCCTGCTCGTAGGTGAGCGCATGCTGGCCGCGACCGGATTCCGGAGTTCGATTGCGGCGCACCGCGAGGTCGAGCGCTACTTCGATCTTCCAGTTGTTTCCCTCCAACTCGTCGATCCGCGCTTCTACCACCTCGATACGGCGCTGATGGTGCTCGACGACACCAATGTCGCCTACTTCCCGTCCGCGTTCAGCGCCGAAAGCCAGGCCATCCTCGCTGGTCTGTATCCCGACGCCATCCGCGCGACCGATGCCGACGCGGTGGTCCTGGGCTTGAACGGCGTCTGCGACGGTCTGAACGTATTCATCAGCAGCCGCGCCGACAATCTAGCGTCGGAGTTGCGCGGACAGGGCTACAACCCGGTGGGTGTGGACCTGTCGGAGCTGCTCAAGGCTGGTGGTGGTGTGAAGTGCTGCACCTTGGAGATCCATGATGATCCGCGCCGTGCACCGACCGCGGTCGCATCCTGAAAGTGTTCAGCGCAAAGGGCTTTCGTGCAATTGTGCATGAAAGCTCACAGGTTCGAGGACCCGCGCTCGAGCGCATCGAATGGTGGCGGCTCGGCTGACCGAGCGGTCCGAGGTCCAGCCGCCGATGCCCGGTAGCGGTGTCAGAACGGGAGTTTGGTGCGCCAAGCGCTGACCCCCGGATCGGCCAAGGGGTGGGCCTCGGTGACGAACTTGAACAGGAGAAGCGCGCCGGTGATCTGCAGGATAGCGAGGGGGATTTCGCCGAGGCAGGCGATGGCGATGGCAAACCAGATGTCGCGGGGGTTCGCGGTCGTAATGTCGAACCAGGCATCGACGAGCAGTAGCAGGCCGGTGCCGAATGCGGGCAGTAGCAGCAGTTGCCTGCGCTGCCAGCCGAGGTAGGCGGTCATCGCCATCATGATGACCAGCAGACTGTCGAATCCGACCCAGGTGAGCGGCCAGTTGTGGGCCTGATAGTCGGGCGGCAGCGATACCGCGAGGTACACGATCCACGGGATCAACGCGATCGATCCGCCCACCATCAAGGTCAACCGCACTCCCCGATGGATCCGCACGATCTCCGGCCGCGGCAACACCCGTTCCGGCGGCAATTGCAGCCGCCGGATCAATGCTCGCCGCTCGTCCGCGGACATCGCGTCGATCTCCTCGTCACTGAGCCGCCAAATCGTCATCGGAATACTCCCTCCGTGCGTCAGCCGCTGAGCTCACCGTGCCACGGGCAGAGCTCGAGATCCAGCGCCCCGGGTGACGTCGGTGCTGGACAGGATGGGTGCGGGAAGCGGTGGATACCCGGCATGTCGGGTATGGCGGGTGGTCATGGGCGATGCGATCCCTTCGTCATCGGAGCATGGTGCGGTAGCCGCCGAGTTCGCGAGAGCCACGGGTAGGGCCGCGGGAGTTAGTGATCCGGTGACGCCGGGTGCCGGACCTGATGGCGGTGGGAAACGGTGAACGCTGGCCGGGGGGAGATGCCGCATGCGATGGGCGACGCGGTGCTCCTGGCCCGTCGCTCGGGGGCGGAAGTCAGTCGATGCGGTAGCCGTTTTCGGTGGCCACGATGTCGGTGACCGGTCCGCGGGGGCGGCCGCAACGGCGTTCGCACCCGGACCAGTGCTGCCGGCCCGCCACGATGACATCTTCGGCACTACGGATTTCGATGGTCCGAGCAGGATCCATCGCCGCGCCGGAGTCCGCGAGGTCGATGGTCGTCGAGTCGAGCGGTTGGTCGGGGTCGCCGATCTCGGCATCCCCGGCAGGCGGGTTCGGCGCTGGCGGAGACTGCGCGCGCCCCGATTCGACGGCGGCTGTCGCGTCGGCGCGGACGTCGGTATTGGACTTCGCGCAGCCGGGTCGGCCCGCGCAAGCGCTGACCTGGAGCCACGGCGAGTTGGCGTCGAAGATGAGGCCCATGGGGGCCAGTACGCGGACGACCTGTTCGGCGGGCCATTCATCGAGATCGGTGATCACCAGGCTGCGCCACGGGGTGATGAAGAGGGGATGTTCGATGGCCGCGATGAATTCGGCGGTCCGGGCGGGCAGGGCACCGAGGCGGACGGCGGCGCCGAGGCTGACCAGTCCGTTGTCCTGGTCGAGCCAGCCGATCGGAATATCCTGGGCGGCACCGAATTCCAGGCGGTCGGGGCCGGGGGACAGGCCGAGTAGGTCGATCACTCGCCGCGCACCGTCATCCACCTCCTGCAACCGCCACTGGCCGGAGCCGAGGTCGAGAAAGCCGTGTGCGGCGGCCAGCATCACCTGCACCGCATCGGCCGGGGAGATGCGAATGCCGGTATCCCGACCGGCCAGCACCAGCGCGAATTCGTCTGCGCCAGTGGCGTGTACGCCGATATCTCCACCCAGTCCGCTGATATCGCCGCGGCCGTCGTCGAGGGTGAACAGCACCCGGCCGGGCAGTTCGGCAAGCCGCTCGGCGGCCTGCAAACCCGCGTCGAGCACCGGAACGAGCCCGTGCACATCCGACAGTCCACCGATCCGGCCCGATAGCGGCGAGGCCACGATATTGCGCACCCGCTCATGCGTCCGACTCGGCAACAGCCCGGCACCCGCCAACCGCTCGCTCAGTGCCGCCGCGTCGTGCATCTGCCGCAGCTGCACATTGCCCCGCGAGGTCAGCTCGATATTTCCGTCGCCGAGTTCAGCGGCCGCCTGGGCCAACACCTGCAATTGTCCCGGCTCCAGCCGCCCACCGGGCAGCCGAATCCGAGCCAGCGGCCCATCGGCCGCCTGATGCAGCCGCAGCACGCCGGGGCAGGAATCGGGATTCGAACGCGTCATGACCCATCCAGCCTAAGTGACCAGGCGCGACAGCGAACTCGTCGGGCGGTGGATGCGAAGCGGCGGATGCGCGGGGGACTCGTGTCGATGCGTGCGCTGCGCCGATCTCGGTCGGCGCTCTAGGGTGAGCGCATGAGTGAAATCTCCACTGTTGCCGACCGACTCGCGATTATCGACGTTGTCACCAGGATGTTCGTCTATACCGACCAGAAGCGGTGGGATGACCTGCTGTCGGAGGTGTTCACCGGCAAGGTCGATTTCGATGGCGGCTTCGGTGGCCCGGTGGCGGTGCGTCCCGCGGCCGATATCGTCGGCGATTGGCGCACGGGTCTCAACGACCTCGACGGTGTCCATCACCAAGCGGGCAATTATCTGGTCGATCTCCAGGACGACCACGCCGAAATCCACGCCGACGCCATCGCCGTCCACGTGAACAACGATGCGGCCAATGGTAAAACCCGCACGTTTGTCGGCAGCTACACCATCGGCGCGGCGCGCACCGACGCGGGCTGGCGCGTCGACAAATTCCATTACCACCTGAAGGTCATCGACGGAAACGCTGATCTGACCTGAGCGTGACCGGCCGGACCGTCATCGGTCCGTAGGCGCGGTGCGGGCATCGTCAGGGTGCGTCGCCCGCACCGCGATTCGGCACCAGATAGCATCTGGGTGCTCGGCGGGCGATGAGGAAACCGGTGGAACTCCGGTGCGGTCGCGCCACTGTCAACAGCCAGACCCTCTCCGGCGAGCACCGTACCCGATGGGCGCGTCACCCGAGGAAGGCTGCCACCTGTGATTTTGCTGCTGTCGACGTCCGACACCGACCTGTTGAGCGCACGTGCGAGCGGTGCGCGGTATCGGTGGGGGAATCCGGCCCGGCTGCTGGTCGAGGACCTGCCCGCGCTACTCGACGGCGCCGATCTGGTGATCGTGCGCATCCTCGGCGGCAAGCGGGCCTGGGAGGACGGACTCGAAGCGGTGCGCGCCAGCGGGGTGCCCATGGTGGCGCTCGGTGGTGAGATCGCCCCCGATGCCGAGTTGATGGAATGTTCGACGGTGCCCGGCGGGGTGGCCGCGGACGCGCACAACTACCTCGCCGCCGGCGGCGCGGAAAACCTGCGGCAACTGCACAACTTCCTCTCGGATACGGTGCTGCTGACCGGCCACGGCTTCGAGCCGCCGGTGCAGCTGCCGAGCTGGGGCGAGTTGCAGCGCACTGCGCGCATCCCCGCGGCAATTTCCCGGCCGTCCGGTCACCCTGGCGCGCACCGCGATCCGAGCGCGACAGCAGATGCATCGCGGACCGGCTCGGTCGCCGAGCAACCGTCGACGGTGGCCGTGATCTATTACCGCGCCCAGCATCTCGCGGGAAACACCGCCTATATCGACGCGCTGTGCACCGCGATCGAGGACGCGGGGGCGAAGGCGCTGCCGCTGTACTGCGCGTCCCTGCGCACGGCCGAGCCGGAGCTGCTCGAAACCCTGCGCACGGCAGACGCTCTGGTCGTGACGGTGCTCGCCGCAGGTGGGACCAAGCCCGCGAGCGCGTCGGCCGGTGGGGATGACGAAGCCTGGGATGTCGCGGCCCTGGCCGAACTGGATGTGCCGATCCTGCAGGGCCTGTGCCTCACCAGCGGCCGCGCCCAATGGGAGGCCAATGACGACGGCCTTTCGCCCTTGGATGTCGCGACCCAGGTGGCCGTCCCGGAATTCGACGGTCGCATCATTACGGTTCCGTTCTCCTTCAAGGAATTCGACGCCGACGGCCTGTCCACCTATGTGCCCGATCCCGAGCGCGCGGCGCGGGTCGCCGGTATCGCGGTCCGGCATGCGCGACTGCGCCACATTCCGGCCGGACAGCGCCGCATCGCCATCATGATGTCGGCCTACCCGACCAAACATGCCCGCATCGGCAACGCGGTCGGCCTGGACACCCCCGCGAGCGCGATCCGACTGCTCACCGAGATGCGTTCGGCCGGTTACGATCTCGGTGCCGACGGTGAGGTGCCCGGGCTAGTGGAGCGTGACGGCGACGCGCTGATCCACGCGCTGATCGCCGCGGGCGGTCAGGATCCCGACTGGCTCACCGCCGAACAGCTCGAGGGCAATCCGATCCGCATCGGCGCCGACCGGTACAGCCGCTGGTTCGACACCCTGCCCGAGGATCTGCGCACCGCCGTCGTCGAGGCGTGGGGTCCGCCGCCCGGCGAACTCTATGTCGATCGCTCCGCCGATCCCGAGGGTGAAATCGTCATCGCCGCACTGCGTTTCGGCAATATCGTGCTGATGGTGCAGCCACCGCGCGGTTTCGGCGAGAACCCGGTCGCCATCTATCACGACCCGGATCTGCCACCGAGCCACCACTATCTCGCCGCCTACCGGTGGATCGCGGCGCCGGACGGTTTCGCCGCCGACGCGATGGTGCATCTGGGCAAGCACGGCAACTTGGAGTGGCTGCCCGGCAAAACGCTCGGCATGTCCGCCGCCTGCGGCACTGATGCCGCCCTCGGTGACCTGCCGCTCATCTACCCGTTCCTGGTCAACGATCCGGGTGAGGGCACCCAGGCCAAGCGTCGCGCCCACGCCACTCTCGTCGATCACCTCATCCCGCCCATGGCGCGCGCCGAAAGCTATGGCGATATCTCGCGTTTGGAGCAGCTGCTCGACGAACACGCCAATATCTCCACCCTCGACCCGGCCAAGCTGCCCGCCATCCGTCAGCAGATCTGGACCCTCATGCGCGCGGCGAAAATGGACCATGACCTCGGCCTGGATGAACGCCCCGACGAGGACGTCTTCGATGACATGCTGCTGCATGTCGACGGCTGGCTCTGCGAGATCAAGGATGTGCAGATCCGCGACGGGCTGCATGTGCTCGGGCAGGCACCGGCGGGGGAGACCGAACTCGATCTGGTACTCGCCATGCTGCGCGCCCGCCAGCTGTGGGGCGGTGAACGGAATGTGCCGGGTTTGCGCGAAGCTCTCGGGCTGAACGAATCCGGTGCCGAGGCGCGCGAACGGGTCGACGCGGTGGAGCACCAGGCGCGTGAGCTGCTCGCCGGACTGCAGGCTGCCGACTGGTCCGCGGACGCGGTCGACGGCCTGGTCGACGCATTCGCCGACGCGCTGAGCCCGGCCGATACCAGGCCTTCCGCAATTCGAACCGTCCTGCGATTCGCGGCTACCGAGGTAGTGCCGCGCCTGCGACAGACTGGTGTGGAGATCGATCGAATCCTGCACGCGCTCAATGGCGGATTCATTCCGGCGGGCCCGAGTGGTTCCCCGCTGCGCGGTCTGATCAATGTGCTGCCGACCGGTCGGAACTTCTACTCGGTGGATCCCAAGGCGGTTCCGTCGCGGCTGGCCTGGGAGACCGGACAGGCGATGGCGGATTCGCTGCTCGATCGGTATCGGGCCGATCATGGCGAGTACCCGCGCTCGGTCGGGTTGTCGGTGTGGGGCACCTCCGCCATGCGCACCTCCGGCGATGATATTGCGGAAGTGCTTGCGCTGCTGGGCGTCCGCCCGGTCTGGGACGAGGCCAGCCGCCGCGTCACCACACTCGAGGTGGTTTCGCTCGAGGAACTGGGCCGCCCGCGCATCGACGTCACCGTGCGCATCAGCGGCTTCTTCCGTGACGCCTTCCCACACGTCCTCGCACTGCTCGACGACGCGGTCCGGCTGGTCGCCGAACTCGACGAGCCCGCGGAGTCGAATTACGTTCGCGCCCACGCTCAGAACGACCTCGCCGAACACGGCGATAAGCGCCGCGCCACCACCCGCATCTTCGGTTCCAAGCCCGGCACCTACGGCGCTGGCCTACTGCAATTGATCGACTCGAAGAGTTGGCGCACCGACGACGACCTCGCACAGGTCTACACCGCGTGGGGCGGCTACGCCTACGGTCGCGACCTCGACGGCGCTCCGGCCGCCGACGATATGCGCACCGCCTACCGCCGGATCACGGTGGCCGCCAAGAACACCGATACCCGCGAACACGATATCGCCGACTCCGACGACTATTTCCAGTACCACGGCGGCATGGTCGCCACCGTCCGCGCGCTGACCGGCAAGAATCCGGAGGCCTACATCGGCGACAGCACCCGTCCGGACGCCGTGCGCACCCGCACGCTCTCGGAGGAGACCTCGCGTGTCTTCCGCGCCCGGGTGGTGAACCCGCGCTGGCTCGAGGCGATGCGCAGGCACGGCTATAAGGGCGCCTTCGAAATGGCGGCCACCGTCGACTACCTGTTCGGCTACGACGCCACCACCAATGTCGTGGCCGACTGGATGTACGAAAAGCTGGCCGAGAGTTACGTTTTCGATGACGTGAACCGCAAGTTCATGGAGCAGTCCAACCCGTGGGCGCTGCACGGCATTGCCGAGCGTCTGCTGGAGGCGGCGCAACGGGAGTTGTGGGAGCGTCCGGAGCCGGCGACGCTGGACCGATTGCGCCAGATCTACCTGGAGACCGAGGGTGAACTGGAATAGCGGAAAAAGCAATCCCCCAGTTCCTCTGTGTTTTCGAATCATTTGATCTTGCAACGTTATTCGATTTCCTGAATCCGGCGACGCCGAGCGCTTCGGAAGCGCATCATGATTGATGTCCCATGTCCGTTTCTCGGGGAACATCAATCGAATCGGCTGGATGATTGGAAATGCTGATGAAGATCAAAAAATTGGTGACGACAACGGTTTTGACCGTAGCCGCGACGGGCATCACCGCGGCCACCGCCTACGGCTCGCCCGAAGTGCCATCCGAAACCGTGCTCAACGGGGTGGATCACGGCATCGAATACACGGCGGCGGTGGCGACGGATCGCTCCGATGCCACCATCACGCTGGCCTCCGGCAGGTTCGTGCTGACGCCGGATGCGGGCATTGCCGTCCTGGCGCCCGATGGTTCGGTGGTCGCCACCGTACCGACCACGCTCCAGACGGCGGCGGGCCAGCAGGTGCAGGTCACGCCCGAAGTCGATGCCGCGGCAACGACATTGACGCTGACGCCGGTCAACGCACCGGCATCGGCCCCGCTGCAGTTCATCGGTGACGCGGGCACCACGGTCGCGGGTGTGCTGATCGGCTGCGCGGTCGGCGCGCTGATCGGGATCCTGTTCTTCTTCGTCGGATTCGTTCCCGGTTGCATCATCGGGGGAATCATCGGCGGTATCGCCGGCGCCAACCAATGACAGGGAAATCGAACTGATCGGATAACTCTCGAAACAGGTACCCCCGGCCGGGCTTTCGATGAAATAGCCCGACCGGGGATGCCGCTTACCGAAATTCAGGACATATCGCACTTCAATTCTCGCCCGCCGCTTTCCGGAAGCGTTCGGCAGTTGCCAGCAGATGTGCGGCGAGTTCTGGCGCGTCCAGCACTTCGAAATCGACATCGAGCAGACCGAGATACAGCGTCAACATATGCGGTGTGTCCGAACCGACCTGGAGCACACAGTGATTCGGTCCGTCGGGTTCGACGGTGACCGCGGCGGGCAGCCGCGAACGCACATCGGTTGCCGGGGCCGCGACGCGCACCCTGGCCCGATAGCGCCACGTCGCCGCACCGACGTCGCGCGCACCCGTTCGGCCACTTCGGTTTCCAGAACGATGCGCGGAGTGAATCGCGCGTGGTTGGGCGTCCACGGTGTCATGCGGTCGACCTGGAAGGTGCGCCGTCGTGGTTGGCTGTGGGGTCGGCGCTGTGGTCGGCTTTGGTTTCGACGACGGGGAGTCATCTGATCGCGAGCATCCGATCATGCCAACGAGCACCGATTCACCCGGCTTGACAATTGCCCGCGCCGGATGGTGAATGGCAGTGCGCCGGTTCGAGGAAGGGTCCATTGTGCAGCCTGGGGATGACAGTGTGTTGGATGGCTTTGCCCGGCGGGCGGTTTCGCTGGAGGGTGCGGAGAAGACCGTCTACGTGGCCGGGTCCGGTCCGGCGGTGATCCTGATGCCGGAGATGCCCGGCATCAGCCCCGACGTGGTGCGGCTCGCCCGGTGGGTGCGCGATGCCGGATTCACGGTGTACATGCCGTCGCTGTTCGGGGTCGACGGCGCATACCCCACCGTCGAACTCGGGGACCGGATCGTGAAACGGGCGTGCATCAGCAAGGAGTTCCGCGCCTTCGGCGGCGGGGAGACCAGCCCGATCGCGGTGTGGCTGCGAGCATTGGCGCGGGTCGCGCACGAAGAGTGCGGCGGTCCGGGTGTCGGCGCGATCGGTATGTGTTTCACGGGCAATTTCGCACTCACGATGACCCTCGAGCCCTCCGTGATCGCCCCGGTCGTCAACCACCCCTCTCTACCCCTGGACAACCCGGCCGCCCTGGAGTTGTCCCCGGACGACGCCTCCGCACTCGAGCAACGCTTCGAACGCGACGACCTCGAAGTCCTCGCCTACCGCTTCGAGGGCGACAAGTGGTGCACGGCCCAACGTTTCGCCGCCTACCGCCAACTCCTCGGCGACCGCTTCGACGGCCGCGTAATCCCGGGCGAGTACGCCAACCCGGAACCGCCCCCGTTCTTCCGCGACACGGTCGAGACCCCGCACAGTGTGGTGACCGCCCACTTCGTGGACGAGGAAGGGCACCCGACGGTGCGGGCTCGGGACGAGATCCTGGCGTACCTGCGCAGGAGGCTGCTCACCTCCTGACTCGGCTGTGCACGCGTTGCGCGATGAGCACAACCGGCGTCCGTCGAGGCCGTACCTGCCGAGGTCCTGCAAATGACAAAGATCCCGGCACCCCGATCGTCTGTCCGAGGTAACTCCCTACTTGTTCCTGGTCACCTCGAGTTGCACACTGCCCCGGTTATTGCCGTAGAAGCTCCACGCGTCGTTGGCGAAGGCGTAGAGGTACCCGGGGCGGAATATCCGATGGTTTGTGCCAGCGCCGATAGTGATGCACTCATGCAGCGCTTGCGCGCCCTCGCACGGGATCGCGTCGTTGGCGACGACGCCGATCAGCGACATCCATGGCATGCTTTCCTCCCGGCGGGTCAGCAGGAAGTTGGCCCTTGGGTTTCGGGTCAGGCGCCGGAAGATCCGCTCGCCCTGACCGATCAGTGTGCTTGCCACGCGGAAAATCTCGCCGGGGCGGAAACTGCGCCAGCCGGTGGTGCCCGCAGGCCCGCAGGGGATGTCGAGATCCGTCCACTGACCCATCGCGGCAAAGGTGTAATCGCCGGGTTCGAGGTAGAGGCCTGTCCAATTCCACGGATCCCGAGCGGACACGCTGACCGTGCCGGACTCACCCGGAGCGAGCGTCCGGGTGCGCCGGTATGGTCCGCTGGCGATGGGTGGTGTCTGGTGACGTTCATAGACCGACCGGTGCAGCAACGGGTTGTTCCCGTCTTCGTCGATCATGGGCGTGGCGCGGGGCCGCGGCTCGAAGAACGACTCCAATAGCGAGCGCAGCAGCGGCTCGTACAACGGCTCGAGTAAGCCGTAGACGCCTTGGTTGTCGTCGTGCAGCGTACCGAGCGCGTCGGGCCGGATCTGGTCCTCCACCTCCTTGCGGAATCCCAGTCCGATCGCGGCGCGTGATTCATCGATCATCCATTTCAGCGCGCCGTCGCTCAGGCCCGTCTCCAGGTGGCCGCCGCCCACGTCCATATGGCTGCCCGGGAACCACACCTGCTTGACGTCCTGGTCCGGCTCCGGATCGGACCAAAGCGTTGGCGTGAATGGTCCCCGCTGCTCGTCGAGTGCCACCGCGTGGCGACCGTGCCGCACGGCCGGGTTGAGCTTCACGTCGTGGAACGCATGTCGACCGGCGGGGTCCAGCAGTTTGAGCCAGCCCAGGCTGTCCGGGATACCCAGCGCGCCGACGGTGTCCCACACTCCGACGAAATCCACCGGAATCGGCTCGGCCCGTCCCGTGTCGTAGCTGAACCGAAGCCCCTCGCTCCACCCGGGATCGGCGTCGCGTCCCAGGCGATACCGCCGCTGATACGCGTGCCGGACCTGACTGCGAATCTCGTCTTCGTCCAAGTACGTGGCGTCGATCAACCCGCACGCCGCGATCATCCCGGCGACGCTGCGGGCCGTGAAGGCACCGCGACTGAAACCGACCAGCGCGATTCTGTCCCCAGGCTGGTAAGTGGTGGTCAGCCACTGATAGGCGTCCATCACGTTGCTGGACAAGCCAACTCCGGCGACGCCTCCCGAAAGCCAACCGGCCAGACCGGCACTGTCGGTCCCGACCCCGGCCTGATACCGCGTCAGCTGGTTCTCCCCGTCCTTGGTGGTATCGGCGAGGGCGTTGTAAAAGCGGCGCACATTCGTTACCGCCAGCTGGCCCGGCGTGCTCCATGTCCCGTCACAGCACATGATGAGTCGACGCATCGTTGCACCTCCCGCTATCTGTGGACAATTTCCGTGGCGTGGTGAGAAACGCTGTAGATCAGAGTCAGCCCTGCAAGCCCTGAACCGGCTTATGTGTGTGGGCTTCGATATCTGTTATGGCCGCGTGCAGCAGTTGGTGAGCCAGATCTTGCAGCGCACGTGCACAAGCGAGTTCATCGCCGATGGCAGGAATATTCTTGTCGGCAGGGTTGGCGTGCGCGGACCCGGCCGCGATCAATGGCTCATCTCCGCGGCCGATCAGCTGCGCTTTTACCTTGGTGAGGCGGTCGAGTTCTTCGATATCGATGGAGATGTTCCAGATTTTCGACGGCATTCGCACTGCCCTCCAGATTCAGTGGGGACTGTGTCGCTTCACCTCTAATAGTCGCATCACCATAGTTCGCGCACACGATGTTCGGTTCGGTGGTGTGTCGATCATGATGGCCGAGCTCGTCGACCGCCTGCGTGCACCTGCACGGCCGATCCCCGCTGTTGCTGCCCATTCGCTCGTATCGGGGCGATACCCTTGAGCTGGAGGTTTGGCGGAAAGGAAACAATGTGGGGCAACTACGACATAGGCCGCATCGCGCGTAGCCGCCGGATGATCACCCGGCGCTGATCTCCGAGCGACCGATGTACGAGCCGATCGATCTGGTCGATCCAGCTGAACGAACCCGCACAGCGCTTGCTGCTGTGGTGGCACGGTTTTCAGCGGCTTGGGCGTCCGGGTCCCCACCGGACCTGTCGGAATACCTGCCACATGAACTGGCTGAGCGGCGCGCGATACTGATCGAACTGATCAAAATCGATCTCGAATACCGCTGGCTTCACTATCACTTTCCCAAGCGACTGATCGAATACCGCGCCGAATTCGCAGAGTTGCAAGATGGTCCGCTGCCGGCCGAGCTGGTCTACGAGGAATTCCACGCCCTGCGCCGCGGTGCCCCCTCGGCCGAGGCGGCGACCATGCTCGCCGAGGGCACCGCCACCGCCGGCCCAGAGTTCGCACAGGTCACGAGCGACTATCGCAGCACGATGATCGCTCGTCCGAGTGCCCAAATCGTGCTCGACGCCATCAATGTCGGCGACCATATCGACGATTTCGACCTCCTGATGCGGATCGGGTCCGGTGCGTTCGCCCAGGTATATCTCGCTCGGCAACAATCAATGCAGCGACTGGTCGCGGTCAAGATTTCCCATAACCACGGCAACGAGCCGCAGACCCTCGCCCAGCTGGACCACGAATACATCGTGCGCATCTTCGACCAGCGACTCATCGCAGATGGCGAGCTGAAGCTGCTCTACATGCAGTACCTACCAGGGGGAACGCTGCTCGACGTGCTGCGCTTCCAGCGCGCGACGCCTACGGAACACCGCAGCGGGCAACTGCTGCTCGATGCCATCGACCAGGTACTCGCCGAGAAGGGCGAGGTTCGGCCCACCGAATCCGCTGTTCGGACCCGAACCGCGGCACTGACGTGGCCGGAGACGGTCGCCTGGCTGGGCCGCCGACTCGCCGACGCACTTCAGCATGCGGCCGACCGAGGCGTACTGCACCGAGATATCAAACCCGCGAATGTGCTGCTCAGCGCCGAGGGAATCCCGAAGTTGGCCGACTTCAATGTCAGCTCCAGCAAGCACCTCAAGGGGACGAGTCCCCTGGCGTACTTCGGCGGATCACTGGCGTATATGTCACCCGAACAGCTCGAGGCCTGCCATCCGGACTTACCGACGACCGCCGCCGATCTCGACACTCGAAGCGATATCTACGCGCTGGGTGTCATGCTGTGGGAGTTGCTCACGGGCCGTCGCCCATTCGCGGACGAACCGTCCGCCGGTGAGTCGGAGACATCGCTGGCCCGCATGCTCGAGCTGCGGCGCAGACCCGTCGAGTCGGCGTTCCTCTCGGAGCTTCCGCCGGATTGCCCCATGGCGCTGCGCCGAATGCTGCTGAAGTGTCTGTCGCCCGACCGCCGAGACCGCTACTCGTGCGGTTCGGAATTGGCTCAGCAGCTCGACCTGTGCCTCGAGGAGCGGGCCCGCGACCTTGTCTATCCGCCGCCGAACAGTTGGCGGGCACGACTTTCGCGATGGCCCACCCCCATCCTCTGGCTATCTTCACTGGTCGGCGTCAGCCTGGCTACGGTCTATATGGCTGTGCACGTCCAGGAGCTGATCAGAGAGCGCCTGTCCGATGTCACCAACGCGCAGCTCAATATGGGCGTCATCGTTTTCATCCTCTGTGCCTCGCCACCGGCCATCTTCATCTACGCGTATATGTCGCGTGATCTGCTAGCGGTTCCACGCGGTTTGCGCAATGGCCGACGCTACGAGGAGGAAATGCTCGCGCGGGCGCGGTCGCGAACACTATTTTGGGGCGACCTGTGTGCGATGAACACCCTGCTGTTCGCGGTGTGCGCAACCGTGACAGGGGTGTTGTTGCTTGTTTGGCTTACCGACCTTCCGGCGCGGCTGATGGTCCATGCGGCGACAACCGTCCTGGTGGCGGGCACCATCTCCGTTGCTTACACATTCTTCCTGTCCACGTTCTATGTCGTCCGCTGCGTCTATCCCATCTATCTGCGCCATGGCCGCACAACAGTGCACGACTCCGCCCATCTTCGTGCGCTGCGCCGAAGGACCACGGCCTATCTCGCGGTGACGGCGTCGGTGCCGCTGGTCGGGGTGCTGGCCGGATTCACCGCCCTCGATCCCGAAGAACTTCCGCTCGTGCGCGATTCGGTTCTGGGGTTGTGCGCGGCCTCCGGGCTCGCCTTCGTCGCCGTCTACTGGTTGTTCCGCAAGCTGGACGCAGATCTGCGTGCGCTCGAGCGGGTGGTCCAGTAGGGGCTGATTCTTGCTGATGACTGAATGCGCGGGCGGAATCTATCGGGCCGCGATCGGTGAATTGTCCCGGTGGGCACACGACCGGCGCGAGGCAGAACTGCTGGCCTTCTTGCCGCGGCTGCAATCTTTGCCCGAACTCGAGTGAGCGAGCTGTAGCAGCTCTCCACGGTCCGTGCGGTCGAGAACTTACTCATCATCGCAAGGGAAGTCCGACGTGGCGCTGATGCGAAAGATAGGTCTTGAGAAAGCATACGTACGACCGTATGCTCTTCGTCATGAAGCAACCCAACTTCACCGAGTCGACCGACCCCTACTGCCTGGAGCAAGCGGAAGCCGTGGCATTGCTGACTGGGGCCCCGTGGGGCAGGTATGCCGTTATCGGCGACAGCCTTTCGGCAGGGACCGGCGACCCCACCCCGGGCTACCAGGATCAGGGCTGGTCGGACCGGGTTGCTGGGGTCTTGCGGTCTGTCCGGCCGGATCTGGATTACCTCAATGTCTCCGAGGTCGGGGCAACAACCGCCCAGACGCTCGAGAACCAGGCGGCCCGCATGGTCGAGTTCTCCCCGGACCTGCTCCACGTGCCATGCGGGGCCAACGACATCGTGCGGCGCAGGCCGGACTTCGGTGAGATAGAGCGAACGCTTCGGCGGATGTACGACCTGGCGAAGGGGACCGGCGCCGTACTGACCACTTTCACGCTCGGCAAGGCGTATGTCGTCCCGGTCTTCCCTGACTGGCCGGAGCGGATTGCCGCGGTCAACGAGATCGTGCGCGGGCTGGCTGCCGAATACGACGCCATCGTGGTGGACATGTGGGACCACCCCGTCAACGACCGCGGCAACCTGCTCAGCGGGGATCGGATCCACTTCTCGACCTCGGGTCAGGCCGTTATGGCGGCCGAGGTGGTCAAGAAGCTGGCTACTTCCCTAGGGCGCACCACATCGAGGTAATCCTCGCTCCTGGCCTGATCGCCGGCTAGTGAAACGCGCTAGCCGAGCTTCCCGGGTTCATGCATTGCCGAACCCCGACAAATAAATGAGGTCTCATATCGTGGCAAGTAGTCAGCAATCAGCTAGCCGGCCGGTGGTGGAATCGGAAGCCGACGCTATTCCGTGGATGACGATATCGATCGGTTTGACCGCCCTGTTCATGGCGGTCCTCGACTCGTTCATCGTCGTAGTCGCCGACCCCTCGATCGTGGCGGACCTGCATGCCTCCGCCAGCGATGTCCAGTGGGTTCTGGCGGGTTACCAGCTGAGTTACGCAGTCTTCATCATTACCGCTACTCGCCTGGCCGACCTGTACGGCCGCAAGCGAATCTTCCTTCTCGGGGTAGCCGTGTTCACTCTGTCGTCAGTCGCTTGCGCGCTATCGCCGAACGCGGACAGCCTTATCGCCGCGCGTGTCATTCAGGGCCTGGGAGCCGCCCTGATGGTTCCCCAGGTGTTCGCGTACGTCACGGTGCTGGTGCCAGCGGCGAGGCGGGACAGCGTCTACGGTGTGCTCGGCATCGTCATGGGTATGGCCACCATCGGCGGACAGGTCATCGGCGGACTGCTGATCAGCGCAAACCTGTTCGACTCCGGCTGGCGCATGGTGTTCTGGGTGAATGTGCCGATCGGAATTGTCATGTTCCTGCTCGCCCTGCGATATGTGCCGGAGACAGGCTCGGCCGCCACCCGCAAGCTGGACATGCCCGGCGTCCTGGTGCTCAGCGCTGCACTGTTCCTCCTGGTGCTCCCACTGATCCAGGGGCAGCAGGCAGGCTGGCCAATGTGGGTCTGGGCTTGCTTCGCGGGCAGCGCGGTCGCGTTCGGCTTGTTCGTCGCGATCGAGCGGGGCCTGGAACGGCGGGGCGGGGATCCGCTGGTACCGCTGACGCTGTTCGGACAGCGCTCGTTCTCGCTCGGGATCATTCTCGTCCTCGCCCTGTACGCGCTGATCTACTCGTATTATCTGGTCCTGTCGGTAACGATGCAGCAGGGCCTCGGTATGTCGGCACTGGGCGCGGGCCTGGTCTACACGCCGGCAGCCACCGCATTCTTCGTGTTCAGCATGGTAGCGAGCCGGACCATCCCGAAATATGGACGACGTGTCCTCGAGGTCGGGGCGATCATACTGGCGAGCGGTTACCTGGCGACCGGCCTCTTGCTGGTGTCCGGCCCGCGGATCACGCCGCTGCTCGTGATCCCCACCCTCATTCTGCAGAGCGTCGGTGGTGGACTGGTCATCACGCCGGCGCTCAATACGGTGCTGAGCCGCGTCAAGCCGGAGTCGGCCGGTGTCGCGTCAGGCGCGTTGTCCACGGCCCAGCAATGTGGCGGAGCGCTGGGCGTTGCCGTTATCGGAGCGGTCTACTTCAGCTCGTTCCATCCCGCGGCAGTCGGCCGGGTTGCCGCCGCCGGCCACGCCTTCGCAGTCGCGTCCTTCGGGACGTTTGTCATCGCTGTCATCGCGGGCATTGTTGTCTTCCTACTGCGGAAGCAGCCGGCGGCCAGGTCCTGAGTTCATGGCAGGGCTGCGGATGAAGGGGTCCCAGCCGTAGCGACGTCCGGGCAAGTCGGCTGCCCGGACGTCCGCCCCGAAAGACGTGCGTGCGAAACAGATTCAGTCCCCTTCGGGGGTATCGGTGTAGCGCTGCAGATACAGCGGCTCGCCGAGCTTTTCGAGCAGGTCGAGCTCGGTCTGCAGGTAGTCGAGGTGGTGTTCCTCGTCCTCGAGGATGGTCTCGAAGATGCGGGCGGAGGTGGCGTCGCCGCGCGAGCGCATCAACTCGATGCCGCCGCGCAGACGGTCCACCGCCTCCACCTCGATCTGCAGGTCGGCGCGCAACTGCTCAGGGACGCTCTGCCCGATCCGCAGCGGATTGAGCTTCTGATAGTTGGGCAGACCCTCCAGGAAGAGGATTCGATCGGTGAGCACCTCCGCGTGCTTCATCTCATCGAAGGATTCGTAACGGGTGTGCTTGGCGAGCTTGGTGAAACCCCAGTTCTCCTGCATCTTGGCGTGCAGGAAGTACTGGTTGATCGCCGTGAGTTCGGCCGTCAGCTGCTCATTGAGCAGCCCGATGATTTCCTTGTCGCCTTCCATAGCCGTGAGTGTGTCACAGCTCACAAGCCGCAAACCGGTTAGGCGGTCCTGAGTGTCGGATCAGGCGGCAGTCGCCTTGTCGATGTCGGCTGCGGCCGCGGTGCGGGCCTGGCCGATCACCTCGGCCAACCGACTCGTGCACGAGCCGCAGCCGGGCTTCCACCCGCACGCGTTCTTCACCTGCCGCGTCGAGCTGGCACCCGCGGCCACGCAGGTGTGCACGTCCTGCTCGGAGACGGCATTGCAGATACACACGTACACGGTCGGCCTCGATGACGGAGGGGCATGGTCGGCGAAGTTAGCCTCATCTAACGAGGTAAGCCTCCCCTAATGTATAGCACCTATGCGGCAGGGGCTGTCAATAGCGCATGTAGATCAAACGATGCCGCTGGTCCGCTGACTGAGGCCACCCCGTCGATCGTCGCCCGCCCCATTGGCCACTCGCCTTCGGCTGCTGCGTCATCTCGCCGTTGAGCCCACATGGGCAATTGAGTCGATTGCGGCTCCGTGGCCGCACGGTCCGCACCTGCCGCGGCGACACCATCGGGCATGCCCGTCCCGCAGGCGATTTCGACTCCCCAGCGGTGCTCGACCACGCCGACGGGTCGCGCAGCACGCTCATTGGGCAAGCTGGGCCCGGAAGTCGTTGTAGCGCAACGTCCATGGTCGGTCCAGCTAGTGCTGTGACCACGAACGTTCACAGCGCCGGCAGCTACGCCATGGGCTGTGCCGGGTTGCGCAGCGGTGGAATATCCGCAATGTTTCAGCGGCCCAGCTCGACCGCGCGGCGTATGTCGCCGGTGTAGGCCTCGGGCTGTTCCCAGGCTGCGAAGTGTCCGCCCGCATGGTGTTCCACATAATCGCAGATGTTCAGGAACGTCTCGGCGAAGCTGCGCGGCTCCGGTTTGATGTCGCGTGGGAACACCGACAGCACGGTCGGCGTGTCGATCCGGTCGGGGAGGGTGACCGGTTCGACGTAGGTGGCGAAAGAGGTGCCGATGGTGCCGGTGACCCAGTAGGCGGTGACCCAGGTGAGAAGCTCGTCCGGCGTGAAAGCCGACTCGTCGGACCAGGACTCCAGTTTCTCGACGATCCACGCCGCGAGGCCGGCGGGTGAGTCGCCGAGGGCGACTGCGAGCGTGTTCGGCCGCGTCGACTGCTCCGCGATGTACCCGCCCTCGGTCCGGAACCATCGCGCCGACCGGTCGAGGTAGGCCGCCGCGTCGGGCGCGAGCGTCGCAGGGTCCGCCGTGAGCGCGCGCCGCGGGGCAGTGTTCGTCAGGTGCAGGGCGGCTATCCGGTCCGGGTATTCGGCCGCGAGGATTTCCGCGACGGTGCCACCCACGTCGCCGCCGGACACCGTGTACCGCGAGTAGCCGAGCTCATCGAGAGCGTCTGCGACGATCCCGGCGATCCGGTTGACCGACATGCCGGAAACGGTGAGCGGAGCCGCGAACGGGAAGCCCGGCAGCGCGGGAACCACCACGTGCATGTCCGCGAGCAAAGGCAGGACGCGCTCGAACCGCAACACCGAGTCCGGCCAGCCGTGCAGCAGCACGACAGCCGGGGCGCCGGGATCCGCGGACCGTTGGTGGATCACACGCAGGTCGGCGTCGCCTGCCTGCACCGTCACCCAGGGAAGCTCGCGGATGCGGCGCTCGTGCACGCCCCAGTCGTACCCGTTCGCCCAGCGTTCGAGCAGTTCGTCGAGGCGGGCGCCGCTGATGCCGCGCGTCCCGTCGTCGCTCCACGGGGTCGTGACACGCCGCGTCCGCTGGAGTCGTTCTCGCATCTCGTCATTCATGTGTATCAGCGTACACATGATGTGTATGCTCGTACACATGAGCTCACGCAATGCGGCCGCCACCCGGCAGCGGATCCTGGAGCACGCGCAACGCCAGTTCGCCCACCACGGGTACACGGCGATCACAGTCAAAGGCGTGGCCGACGCGGCCGGCGTGTCGCCCAACTTGATCACGCGCTATTTCGGCGGCAAAGATGGCCTTTTCCTGGCGGCAACCCGGGTGGAGATCCCGGTCTCGAACTCCTTCGACGGCGACCGTTCCGCGCTGGGTTCGCGCCTCGCGGCGAGCATCGTCCAGCGCTGGTTCGGTGCACCCGGGCAGGATCCGCTGCTCGTGCTGCAACGCGCGTCCGGCGAACGCCCGGAGGCGGCGGAGGCGCTGGCCGCCTTCCTCGACGCGAACTCGCTGGAGCCGCTGCACCGCTACCTGCGCGACAGCGGCCTGGACGACGCGGACGCCCGCAGCCGAGCCGCAGCGATAGACGCGTTCGTGCTCGGCGTCTCGACCCGCCGCCGGGTCCTGCGTTCCGAACTCGGCGACCCCGCTGATCTCCAGGCCTGGCTGGGCGCCACCATCCAACGCCTCGCCGACGGGTGATGCACGACAGCGCGAAGTACTGAAACTGCGCTTCCGGTCAGCACTTCCGGTTCAGTCGCCGACAGCTGCCCGACCATCGCGATCACGGTACCGGCGCCGTGACCGAGAACGTTTGAGGTGTGGGGTCGGGCAGTTGCGCGCCCCTGCGGAATCCGCGAGACGAGACTGGCCCGATCGACCGTTCGCGCCGGCGAATTCATGCGGCGTGATCTCCTTGCGATGCAACGCTTCTGGTGCGGCGCGGTATCAGTGTGTGCTGGGGCCGAGTGCTGCCGGGGTTCGGGTCGGTGGTGGTTCCTTCAGCTCGATGAACAGTGCGTGGGTTTCGGTATCGCCGATGTTCTCACCCACACGTTCCTGGGCGCCGACCCAGCGCACCTGTCCGACCGTCAGCGCCACCTCGACCCGCTGCCCATTCGGCCGAACTGGGTCTGCGGCTTCCACCCGCTTACATCGCACTGGCACGACGCACAATGGTGGCTATCTGGCACAACGGCCGGTGATCCGGCCAACTGACGAACGCTGACTTGGGCCAACTTCAATGGCAGCAGACCGGATTCGCGCTGCGACGCTAGTTGGCCCACCCAAGGCCAGAGCCCTACCGCTGGGCCAACTGCGCTGGTACAGGGAACGAATGATGACAGCGGCTCGTCGGCCCACCTACCGCAGCGGGTTGACACGCGCCCAGCGGCATGTGCGGACGTAGTTCGGCGGTGGCCTACTGAAGCGTCGTCCCTCTCGACACATTATGTGACGCCTACGGTTTGGCCGAGGAGGTGATCGGCGGTCCGGCCGGGGCCCCGGAGTCCGGCACGCCCGCGTAGTCGGGCAGTTCGACGCCGTTGATCGCGCGTTCGACCAGCTCGGCGAACCACTCTCCGGTGAAATCGGGGCCCGGCTCGGCATCCGGCCCGGGGACGTCGCGGCTGCGGGCGTTCAACTGGGCGATCTCCTGGTTGGCCTCGACGAACGAGCGCATCCGGTCCTCGTAGCCGGCGAACCCGGCCGCCGGGTCCCACCCGGCGGCGGCCAGCTCACCGGCCAGCAGGTACGCGCCGACCAGGGCCAGCCCGGTGCCCTGCCCGGACATCGGGGACGAGCTGAACGCCGCGTCGCCGAGCAGTCCCACCCGTCCGTTCGACCAGCGGTCCATCACCACCTGGGCGACCTGGTCGAGGTAGAAGTCCGGGGTGTCGTCCACGTGCGCGAGGATGCGCGGCGTCAACCAGCCCAAACCGGCCATCCGCGCGCGCAGCAGGCGCTTCTGGGCCTCGACGTCGCGGTAGTCGACGTCGAGGTCGGCCGAGGGGAAGGAGAACATGGCCATCGCCCGGGTGGCGTCCTGGATGGGCCGCAGCCCGGCCGAGCGCCCGGACTCCTGGTAGTCGATCAGCCACTTGTCCAGCCCGAATTCGTTGGGCACGCTGTAGAAGGCCAGCACGTGCCCGAGGTGGCGGACGAACTGCTCGTGCGGCCCGAAAACCATTGTGCGCAGCGCCGAATGCAGCCCGTCGGCGCCGATCACCAGCTCGAAACGCCGCCGATCACCGCCCGCGAAGACCACGTCGACCCCGTCGGCGTCCTGGGTGAGCTCGGCGATCCGGTCGCCGAAAATGTAGTCGACACCGTCGCGGGTGTCGTCGTAGAGCACCTGCGACAGGTCCCCGCGCAAGATCTCGATCTCCGCGATGAACCCGTCACCGCCGTCGTCGTCCACGTGGAACGTCTCCAGCACGTTGCCGTCCGCGTCCACGGTGTGCGCGCCGATGGTCTGGGTGCGGGCCGCGCGCACCGCCGGGTCCAACCCCATCCGCCGGATGACCTCCTTGGTCACTCCGCGCGCGTCCACCGCCTGCCCACCCGGACGCAACGCGGGAGCCCGCTCCACCACGGTCACCTCGGCCCCCCGCCGACGCAACCAGTGGGCCAGCGCGGGCCCCGCGATACTCGCCCCCGCCACCAACACCCTGATACCACTCACCGGAGCCCCTGCTCACCCGTCCGGATCACTGTCCGGATCGATTGCTCCTGCTCGGGCTCGTCGACGCTCATCATGACGTCCCGAATTCCGTTGTCCGCGTCAGCGCTTTCGCAGTCGGGCGAGACATCAACGCCCAGAATCGACTTCCGCATCCCCAGTACCTCCATGTGTTTTTTCCCGCGCTGGGATGGTCCCAACACAGGCCCACCGCTGTCGGTGTATCCAGAGGTGTAGACGACGGATCCACCCAGAATTCATCGGTACAGCCGAGATCGTGTCCACGCTCCTGCGAACACCGTGAACTCGGCAAAGCAGTGCACGTTGAAATGTCATGTGCCGGAGGCCATGTAGAGGGCCAGAAATGTCGTTCGGGTGCCGGTCGAGATTCGTTCGCGCTCAGTCGTAGCGCAGGGTCGTGCGCGGGTCGGCAGGACCGGCGGCGATCTGTACGTCTCGCAGCTCGACTCCCGCGTCGAGCATGGTGGTCACGACCGCGTGCCGCAGCATGTGCGGATGCATCCGCGGCAACCGCATCCCGGTGTTCTGTGCCAGCTTCCGCAAGCGACGGGTTCCGCAGTGGCGGTCCATTCATCGGCCGCGAGTGTTCAGCAGAATTGGGCCGCCCGCGCGGCTACCGCACGATCGGTCGATTGCCCGGCCCACAGCTGGCGGTAGCGGCACCAGAACGACCTTGGTGCCCTTGCCGACAACTCGCTGGACTCATTGCCCGAGTGCTTCGCCGAGATCGTCGATATCGGATCCGCAGGCTTCGAAGATCGGCAGTCCCAGCAACCCGAGCATCGCCACCAACGGGAAATCGTTGGCATGGGCCGAATCCCGCGCCACCGTAAGCAGCGCCTCAAAGATGCTCGATGCACCAACGGAAATACAGGCGCAGGTTCGAAGTGCAGTGGACGCGGGAGCTCCCGGTGTAGCGGGCGAGGTAGGCGCGCAGGCCAACCGCAGCACGAGATCGTCACCGGCGAGGGCGACGTCGATATCGGTCGAGGTACCCATGCTCCACGATGACCGCGATCGGCGAGCTGTTCACCCCCTGATCGCGGCTAGTTGGAGACGTCAGGTCCCGGCCAGGATTTCCTGGTCGCGTTCGTCGAGGTGGCCGGGCGGTACGACCGTGCCTTCGCGAGGGCCCGGTGATCAGCTGGCGCGTAGTTCCTTAACGACGGCGATGACTTCGTCGAGCAAGTGGATTGGACAACCCCAATAGTCATAAATGCCGCCACGTGCGCGGTTACTCCCGCAGATGACGAATACCCCGGTCCCCAGTCTCACCTTTAGTTGGCTGGCCAGCCAGCCGACGAAGCCGCTGTTGTCGAGCTCGGCAGGGAAGTGAAAGGAGAAGATCCCGAAATGTTCGACGTCTTCATGTGCTTGCGTGAGTGGGACCAGGCGGCTCCAGCTCTGGTCGTCACGGACCACGGCCAGTGTGTCGCTGGTGAGCACAGGCGGCTGATCGGTAGGGGACTCTTCGAAGCACCACACGCCGTTCTGCACGAGGACATCGGCCTGGGCGATCACACGGCGGAGACGTTCTTCGGTCTGCTCTGGCGTTTCCGCACTGATGCTGACCATTGGTGATATCTCCTCTGCGGTCTGCTCTGGGGCATTCGGCTGATCGCCGTATCGCAGGGCGCAGCAGCACAACCTGGCATAGCGGTCCTCCGGACAACACCGTTGCTCGATCGTTGATTCCTCGTAGTGCGACGCCGATGGCTGTGGTCTGTCAGCTGCCTGTCGCTGAGTTTGCCGATGTTGGAGCCATCGGCAGTGCTGATGACGCTGAAATGACGAGGGCCCCCGCTCCACGGTGTCCCTACAGTTTCGTCGAATGCCCTCTGCCGCAAGTATTCCGCGCACCTGACTGCGACCGACGAAGCCTGCAACGCGCAGGCTTCGGTCAACGCTTCCAGTGTCCAGCGCGACCCGGCGGAGTCGTGGCGACCAAGGACACGACGCGGCTGCGCTCGGCTTCGCTCAGTCGAGGCTTGCGCCCTGCCCCAGGACGATCCCCGGCCCCCGCAGGCCGTGAGAGTTGAACCGGCGCAACCGGTCTCGCAGTGTCTGTAGGTGGCAGCCCAGCTCGCCTGCGTTGTCCGCGGTGGACTTCCCGTCCCAACTCGCCGTGATCATCCGAGCCCGCCGGATCCAATCTCCAGGCACATGCCGAGCCACGGCTAGCTTACGAATCTTGTTCTCCTCCAACACATCCAACGGAGAACATGCAATCAACACCTTCGGCAGAACTCACCCCGACAGATTCGAAACCAACAAGGTACGTGATCTTTGAGGAACGCAGCACTAATCGACCTGCCGCGCCACTGCCACGGCGGTCGTTGGAACGCCACCGACCAGATCGATTCCGCCGCCGGGCAGTCCGCCAATTCTGTTGTGGCCGAGGCGGATCCGCCTCGGCGTCACGGGGCGCGGAGGATGCGCAGAGCTGTTCGATGCAGAGCAGGTGTGAGGCTCGTCAGGCCCGACTCGCCACCGGTGGTGATGATGTGCCGGATGCACGATTCGTTGATAACGGCCAACAGGGCGATCATCGTCGTGTCGTCGATCGCGGCGATCGGCATTCCACGCTCGCGGGCGACGTCGAAGATTTGCCGGAACAGCACCGCATAGGCGTCGAAAGCCGCCACCCGCCGCTGCCGAATCGCGGGAGAGGCGCCCAGATTGTGGATCAGCAGTAACTCGGTCAGTTCCGCCGCCTGCTCGAGCAGCAACAGATAGCGGCCCAGCAGGCCGCTCAACAACTGGTCCAGGTCATCGATCTGGTTCGGGTCGACCGACGCGGTAAGGCTGCTGATGACGACCGAGACGCTGTCGAACGCTGCCAGGAAGCAATCCTCGAGCCCGCCGGGGAAGATCTCGTAGAAGGACTTCTTCGAGACGTTCACCTCTTGGCACACTTTGTTCACGGAGGTGCCCGCGTACCCCTCACGGGAAACGACGCACGCGATACTCGCGATCAGACGCCACCTCTGATGATCCTGCACTTCCTCGGCAGTAAGGCCGGCGGGCCCGTGCGGCAGGCGGACCTGGGCAAGGGGAACGCCCTGGCGCAGGTACGTGATCAACTGCGCGATGCGGTCGGCGGGGTTTGCGGAGTTTCCCATCAACGCCTTGCCAGCCTCCTTGGATCGCCCTACTATGCGAGTCATAAACCACATCGTTTAGGACTTTCTGTCCGTGATCACAATAGTTGGGGACACGCCAATGGACCTTCTTCAGTCCGCCGTCGACGGCGTGCGAATCGCCTACACCCGCAAGGGCAGCGGCCCGCCCGTGGTCCTGCTGCACAACGCGGGGGCGACCTATCGCATCTGGCTCGCGCAGATAGATGCGCTCGCCGCCGCCGGCTACACGGTCTACGCGCTAGACCTGCACGGCTACGGCGAATCCGAAAAGCCGTTCGGCATAGCGCACTACACGCTGGCCCGCTACACCCGCACGGTGTGCGCGTTCCTGAAACACCACCAGCTGTCCGAACCCGCGCTGGTCGGCAACTGCCTGGGCGCGGCCGTGGCGGTGAGCCTGGCACGGACAACCAACGTCGCCGCGGTAGTCGCGATCAACCCATTGACCAGGCTCACCGCGCGGGATGGCACGTACGGGCCGCTGGCGCGGGTGATCGGTGCGACTCCGACGCGTGTGCTGGACACCGCCAGCCGGTGGCGCACGCCGGGCTGGCTGCCGCACGCGATAGCCCGCTCTGCGTGGTTCGGCGACAGCACCGCCGCACGCACTCCGCTCTCGACCGATTTCGCCGCCGCCTTCCCGGCCTGGGCGTTGACCGGAATGGTGCACGATATGCCGAATTTCGCCGCATTGGAAACCTGGCCTCCCACCCCGGGGCTGCGGCCACCGCTGTGCACGATCTGGGGCAGTCGCAACCGGGTGCTGTCAGCGGCTGCAGGGGGGCGGCTGGCAGCTGCCTGGCAACCCGAACGTGAGGTGCGCCTGCCCGATTGCGGGCACGTGCCGATGCTCGAACAGCCCGACCGGGTCTCCGCGATCCTGGTGGAGTTCCTGGACGAGCACTTCCCGGCCGTCGTGCCGCAGGGACGGCGATGAGCGCCAAGGGCGCCGTGGCCGCGGCGCTGGTGACCATGGCCTGCACCGCGCTGGTCGCGGGCGGCGCACGCGCCGACAACGGCTCGCCAGGCGACTTCTACACCCCGCCCGCCGACATCGCGGCCGAGCCCGGAACCGTCCTGCGCACAGAGGATTTCGTCCCCGCCGTGGATCCGCTCGGTCTCGCCGGAGCGGCGACGGCCAGGCGGTTGATGTACGTCTCCCGCGACGACACCGACCGCCCGACGGCGGTGACCGGTGCCGTGTACGTTCCGCGCGCACCGTGGCCAGGCCCAGGCCCCCGCCCGCTGGTCAGCCTCGCGGCCGCAGCGCACGGCATCGGCCCGCAGTGTGTGCAGTCAATGGCCTTCGACCACCCGATCGCCGTGTCCCTGACCCCCTCGCTGGATGCGTCGATCGGATTCGAGGTCGAGTCCACAAAGATGCTGCTGGACAAGGGATATGCGGTCGCGGTCACCGACTATCAGCGTGCCGGCGGGGTGCAGGCCTACCTGGACCGGGTGGCCGGCGGCCGCGCGGTCCTCGACATCGCCCGGGCGGTGCAACGCATTCCCGGCATCGAGGTCGGGCCGATCGCTGTGTGGGGCTACAGCCAAGGCGGCGGTGCGGCCGCGGCCGCGGCCGAGATCCAGCCGTCCTACGCGCCGGAGCTGCCGCTGCGCGCCGCCTACGCCGGTGCCGTCGCCGCGAACCCGCTCGTGTTCCTGCGCCGCGCCGGGGCAGCTGCCGGGTTCGCGGTCTGGGCGGCGGCGGCAGCCTCGGCATTGGATCCGCAGGTGCGCCAGGCCATCGACGATGTGGTCAATCCTGAAGGCGCAGCTGTGATCCGGCAGGTCGGAGCCGAGTGCTTCGGCGGCTTGGTGGCCGCGCGCGAGTCCCATAATCTGACCAAGTCTGGTCGCCCACTCCTGGACGAGATGGTCGCGAATCCGGTCATTGACGCATGGCTCGATCGCCAGCAGCTCGGCACCGTCGCGCCCCAGGTGCCGATGGAGGTCCACGGCGGTCTCAACGACGATCTGGTGCCTTACCAGAGTCTGGTCGGGCTCGCCGAGCAATGGAGGGCGCTTGGCGCCGACGTCACCGTGTTGACCAACGATGCGCCACCGATACTGCCGGGCACCGCGGTCAATCACTCTCTGCCGCATCTGACCGACTTCCGGCCGCTGCAGTGGCTGGCTACTCAACTGGGGCAGTGACTGTTACCAGGGGATCACTGGTTCCGATGAGCGAGCAAACCGCGGCCCGCGCACGCCCCCACGATCGAAGTACCGCATCGTGGGCAGGTTTCAACGCAGCCGCCGTGCGATCAGCCCTCCCATGTTCACCGGAATTCGCGGGATAGCGTGTCGGAGATGCGGTATCCGTGGATGGGGCAGGTTCGGGTGTGGGGGTGTCGCAGGCCGGTGCCGTGGCGTTGGCGCGCGCGGCGGAGAAGGTCGGGCTGATCCGCGGGCTATCGGCGGCGACCGCGCGGCGGATCTGGCGCATCTGCGATGCGAGCCGAGTGTGTTGGGGCCGGTGGCCGTCCCGGATCACGGTATCGCCGCCGGTCCGCTGATCATCGATCCCGATGCGACCCTGCTCGATGGCACAGCGAAAAAGCGGGTGCGGCACCAACTTCCAAACGCGGGTTCGGGTTGCGTCCGCTGTGTGCGTTCGTCGACCACGGTCCGGACGGCACCGGTGAGCCTGCGGTACTGCTGCGGCGGCCCGGTAGCGCCGGGGCCAACACCGCCGACGACCACAAACAGGTTCTCGCGGCCGCGCTGGAAGCCGGGCTACCGGGTCGGCCGGAAAGTCCTCGTGCGCACCGATTCCGGCGGCGACACCCACGAATTCGTGCAGTATTGCCAGCGGCTGCATTAGTCGCTGGATTCAACCCTCACCGACACCCGCGCCGCAGCCGTCGACCGAGTGCCGAGGACCGCGTGGAACCCGGCCTACAACGGCGACGGCGAACCCCGCGACGGTGTCTGGGTCGCCGAATTCACCGGCCTGGCCGACCTGACCGGCTGGCCGCTGGACATTCAGCCGATAGCGCGTAAGGAACGACCGCACCTCGGCGCGCAACTGCGATTCTGTGACCGCGACGGCTATCCGCAGCCGACAGCCGGGGGCATCGACTCGCAGACCGTGCCAGGCGCCGACACCCTCGGGCCGCTTCGCGGTCGTGGTGACACCGGCCAGCCTGCGGGACCGTGACGCTGCGCATCGGCTGCTGGCCGCCGTGCGTGCCCGCTTCGCCGCCGTCGAACTGGTCTTTCGCTGACGGCGGCTATCCCGGGAGGCTCGTCACATGGGCGAAAGCTCTTCTCGCACTGACGGTTCAGACATGAATTTGCTTCCCCGAGAGCGAGTTGCGCAGTCGCTCAGCACGCTTCGTTCGCTCGCAGTTCGAGCCGCGCCGACGTGACTGTCTGCGCCATGGCAGGCGGCCGTCATGGCGATTCGGGGGCGCCATCCTGGAGAACGATGCCGTTGCCGTCGACATCGTCGAGTTGGGCCAGCCGCACGCCCCAAGGCGTGTCCTCGACCTCACCGACAGCGACGCCTTTCTCGATCAGTTCCTTACGGATCCGGTCGAGGTCGGCAACGGTATAGACGAGCCCTTTCACGGAACCGGGCGGCATGGTCGGGAACCAGGTGACCAGGGTGATGGTCGCACCGCCACCGGGCGGGGCGAGCCTGACCCACCGGGAATCCGGCCCCATGCGGTCGTCCGACACCACGGTGAAGCCGAGCTTGTCGACGTAGAAGGCTTTCGCCTTGCTCTGGTCGCGGACAGGGACCGACACGATGGCGATCTGCACAGGGTTTCCTTTCGATGGTGACGTTGGCGTGGTGCCAAGGGACTCCAACGCCATCGGCGCACGGAGCGGGAATACTTCTCCGAAATTGCTGAGTTCGGTTCCAGCTGGCCGATCATCTATTGCTGTTGTCGCCGTTCGCCTTTCACGATCGGGGGGTGCTCATGCGACCACGGGACCGGATCCGACGACGTCGATCGTGGCCCGCGCGCTGTCCTGGTCTAGCGACGGGGAACCAAGTCCGAACCCGGGCGTGGTCCATGTTTACTCCGTGTTTTCAGCCGAAGTCGTCGACGAGGTTCCCCGCTATTCGGATTACCTGTCCGGCTGGAACTCGTTGATGGCAATCGGCTTCGAACTCGTCCGGTGATTGCCAATCCAGCTTCTTCTGGATGCGCTGGGTGTTGTGCCAGCCATAATGGCGAACAACGCGTTCTCCGCGTCTTCTCTTGTGCGCCAAGAGTTCCGGTACACCAACTCGGTCTTCGGTGTGGTGAAGAAATTCTCCATGAGGGCGATGTCGTAGCTGTCCCCGACCGAGCCCATCGACTGGGCAATCCTGTTGTCGGCCAATTGATTGCTAATCGTATCGTCGTGTCGGTCGGGCCGCGGTCGGAATGCTGGACCAGCTGCCCATCGCGCACGTCCCGCGCCCACACCCCCGAGCACCGGGCTCGGTGTCGCACCGGTCCGAGCTCGTAGTCCGGCACCCGGCTCATACCGTGGACCTGCTGCCAGCCGGCCCGGGAACTCTACTCCGGCAACATCCGCCCGCGAGCCCGTGCGATCCTCTGGCGCAGTGCCGGGGTGATCACCGCAGCGGCGCCCATGCGCGGACGACATTGTCGATGGATATGGCCACACCATCGTCGCCCGCAACATGACCGTTGATCGCAAGGTTGCCAATTAGGGGTTTTCTGACGTTCTTTGCTGGAGCTTCGTTCCGTTTGCGTCAATGTTGACGGATGTCCAGTCTAATTTTGCCTTCAACCACCGCTTTTTCGATGCGGAAATGCAGCGATCCGGGCGAAATGGACATTATTTTAAACGGTGTGTCGTCCACTAAAATCTCTGATCCAGCGGCAGTTTCTCTCTAAGGTCGCCTGCTATGAATCGTTGGGATACAGGTGGGCCGGGTCCGCATAGTCGGTTCGCCAGAGACTTGCAGCCGTTCGAGCGGCTGCAGCTGTCGCGGGCAGTATTCGGCAGCGTCATCGCCGTCGCCGAGCGGCTGAGTGGATCGAGCGCGAGCGGCTGGGGAAGCTATCTTCTCGGCGGCCTCGGCGCTGTCGAGGCACGCGAGCTGCACCTGAGTCTTCTGCGGGTCTGCGGCGTGCTCGTCGATGAGATCGAGGCGTGGATGGCGAGCGCGGCGGCCGGTGCGGTCGACCACACCGCTGAACTCGGCGATATCGCGTCGGTCACCGGTATCGAGCGCGCCGATGTCCATCGCAAATGGAACCGTTGCGGGAACGACGACCAGGCATCTGCCCTGGTGATTTCGCAGCCGTGGCCCAACCTCGATCCGCAGGGTGCGCCGACTGATTCGCACTATGAGCAGGATCGAGGATGGTGGCGTATCGGTCCGGCCGCCCGCCGCAGCGCACGATATGCGGTCATTGTGGTCGACCATGTCATCCGGCGCGTATACGAACTCGATCCTGATGGCTGGGACAGCGATACCACGGGCATCCGATGGCGATTCCGGGCGACCGGCGCCGCGGCGCTGTCCGAAGCACAGGTCGACGCCGCCGTCGAACACGGTGTGCTCCCCGCACGCCTAGGCGACAGCCTTCCCGCTCAACTCGACTCCGGGTGTGTGCCATGGCATTTCTTATCCGCCGCAACTCGCGGCTTGGACCCGAGGCTCGACTGATCTCCGGCCTGCCGCGGCGACAAACCGCTCTGCCGGGTGCGTCGCGGTGTGCGGCTGGTGGCCCCAGCGCCGCTAGGACCGTGGCCGCTGAACGCACTTCGGACAGAGGGCGGCAGTCGGTCAGTGGGTCCTGGCTTCGTCCGCCGGTGCGTGCACCGCTGCTGCCCTTTTCTGGTCTGGCGCATGGTACATGCGGTGGATCGTGAGGGCTGCGGCCAGTAGTCGTGAATTCGTTGGATCGGTGGGGTCGATGCCGGTGAGTTCGGCGATTCGGCGCAGCCGGTAGCTGAAGGTGTTGGGGTGCACGTGAAGTCGCGCGCCTGCGGCTTTGCGGTCGGAGCCGTGGTACAGATGGGCCTCGAGGGTCTCCAGGAGGTGCGGGTTGTCCAGCAGTGGGGTGATCCGTTGGGCCAGTCGGTCGCGGGCGTGGCCCGGTCGGGTGAGTTGATATTCCAGGAGCAGGTCGTCGAGGTGGTACACGCCGGTCGGGCGCCCGAGCCGTCGGGCGAGTGAAGCGAGTTCGGCGACCTCCTCGGCGGCATCAGGTACTCCGGCGCGCGGGACCGCCGCGCATTCGGCGATATGGGCCGATGCGCCGAACTGCTTGGCGAGTTCGTCGGCCAACCCGAGGTGGCGCGTCGGGTCGGGTTTCTCGGAATATGCTGGTAGCAAAGCGATTCCGACGGAGCCGTCGAAGGTGGCGAGAGCGGTGCCGTTGCTGAGCGCGTCGAGGGTCCGGTGCAGGATTCTGATACGGCGGCGGGCGAGCAGGTCGGCCACCGAGGTCGGCTGGTTATCGGATTGGATGTGAATGCCCAGCACGGTATAGCGCTCGGCCAAGGGGATATCGGCACGCGCGGCCTGTTCGTCCGCGTGTTGGCCGCGCAACAGCGCCGAGCACAGTTCTCGACGTGCTTCTCGTTCGGCGTTGTAGATGGACTGCTCGACCTCGGTGTAAGTCTCGACCACAGTGTTGTTGATATTCTTCAGCAGGTCGAGCAGACGGGCACAGACCTCGACCAGATCCGAGATCTCCACGGGCGCAGCGATTGCGGCCGCTTCCGCAAGTACCGACTGCGCCGAGTCGTGGATCGCGTCGATCAGAATTCCCAGCGGAAATCGGTCCTCGGCATGTCGTTCGGCAACCGGCGCGACGAAGACGGTGACTTCGGCCCTGGTGAACTCGCGCTGCTCGTCGATGGCTTGCAGTACGGCGCGCCCGCACGCATAGATGGCGGGCAGGACTTCGGCAGTGAAATGTCCCTGAGGAAGTTCCGTCGAAGCGCCGAGGCCGGCGTCGAACATGCGTTGAGCGATCTGCGGCCAACGTTTCATGAGTCTGGACACCAGCGTGGCATCGGCGGTGGCCGGGGATGGAGCGACTGACATGGGCTGATTGTTGCCGACGACAGTGATGGCGACAGCGCTTCCGACCTGGCGGCCAGAACTTTGTCACCGACGACAGACACATGGCGCCTTTCTTCGTCGGGACGTGCAGTGACGTTGGCTAACGACCGGTCCTAGATTTCAAATACCGCGCAATCACGATGGCGCCCATCACATTTCGTGAGATATGTGACCTGTGGCATAGCGACCGTCGGGACGCGGAACCGATCGGATGGGAAGTACGAAATGTTTGCAACGAAGCAACGAAGCTGTCGCGCGTTCACGGGTGCCGCTCTCATCGCGGGACTGACCATCGCCCACGGCCTCGGGATCGGGGCGGCTGGTGCAGCCCCCGTCGAGCCGCGTCAGCAGCTCGTCGCTGAGGAAGACACCGCTGGGCTTGCGCCTGCTCTGGGTGGGCGCCAGCCCAACGCGATCGTCGACACCGCAAGTGCATCCGGCTGGGCCAAGAGCACCGCGTCCAGCACTGTCGGTGAAGGTCCCGAAATGGCCTCGGCCCTGGCGGCATTCGCATACGGTCTCACTCATCCGGACGCCGCGCCCGCCGGCGCGAACCGATGGGACTGCAAGCCGAGCGCCGAGCATCCGAACCCGCTGGTTCTGCTGCACGGCACCTGGCTCAACGCCTACGACACTTTTGCTTACCTCTCGCCGCGGTTGGCGCGGGCCGGATTCTGTGTGTTCGCCTTCAACTTCGGGCGATCGGGACTGATGCAAGGCGGCGGGATCGGGTCGGTTCTGCCCGGACGCTACGGAGTCGGGCCGATGGAGGAATCCTCTCGCCAGTTGGCCGATTTCGTCGACCAAGTGCGCACCGCCACCGGTGCGGAGAAGGTCGACATCGTGGGCCACTCGCAGGGAGGGACCGTGGCCAGCCAGTATCTGAAGTTCGACGGTGGCGCCGACAAGGTCGGCAAGCTGGTCACCTACGGCGCCACCCACCACGGCACCTCATTGCTGGGCATCGCCTCGCTCGGACGAGCCATCAACAACCTCGGCGTCAACATCCTCGGCTTCTACGAACCGATCGTCGGCCTGTCGAATATCGAACAGGCGGTGGGCTCCCCGTTCTACGCGCGGCTCAACGCGGACGGCGACACCGTGCCCGGTATCGACTACACCGTCGTAGGGTCCCGGTACGACGAGGTCACCAACCCCTTCGACTGGACATTCCTCCAAGCGGGACCGGATGCTGTGGTGCACAACATCACTCTGCAAGACGGCTGCGAACAGGATCTGTCCGACCACCTGACCATCATGTACTCACCGCGCTCGGCCGCGATCGCCCTCAACGCACTCGACCCGGCGCGATACCCGAACCTGGACTGCGCCTTCAACCCGTGGTTGATCGGCGGCGGCAGTCTCTGAGGACGCGACCATGAGACCGCAGACTCCCACCGGCATCGCCTCCGACAGTGAGCGCATTGTGCGCCACCTGCTCGATGCCGTCGCACCGCGCCATGCCGCGGAAAAGAGTGTGCTGCGCGGAGAGATCGGACTTGTCGTCACGAACTGTCTGGCTCTCGTGGCGAATGGTGTTGGGGAACCATCGATCCGAATGCACGGCATCCGCCGTGCTGCGGCGAGGTGGGCGCGTGTCGGCTTTCCGATCGACGCCGTCCACCACCTCGTGCAGGAGGGATTTCGACTGCATCTCGACGCCCATACGCCTGATGCGGTATCGACCGCATGGCGGAGCACGGAGACACGCCGACTGATCGAGGCGTTGCACGCGGTTACCGCGGCGGTGTCGATGGCCTATTTGGACAGCGGGTCGGCGGCATCCGCCGAAGAGGCTGAGTTGCACGCCCTATCGGTCGCGCTGCTACGCGGTCACCACACCTCCAAGATCGGCCGCGAGCACAACGTACCGGTCGCGGACCGGTACGTTGTGCTCGCGTTGGCCATCGGCGACATCGACGAGGCGCCGATAGCGAGACCGAATGTGTTGGAGCTGCTGCGGGATCGACTCGGTGGCCTGGCCGGCCGACCCATCCCAGCTCTGTTGAGCGACTGCGGCGGCACGCTCCTGGTGCCCCTGGTGCCCGCCGGTGACCAAGAGCTGCATCGTCTGATCATCGGGCTCGCCGCCACGACACCGGTTACCGCCACCGCGGTGATCGCGGCCCCCGAGCAGATCCCCACAGCGACCGACCGAGCGCACGAGCTGCTCGACATTGTCGAGCGTCTGCGATGGGGACCCGGGATATATCACTTCGATGATCTTGCGGTCGAATACCAGCTCACTCGACCGGGTCCGGGTCGCGACCTGCTTGCGACCATACTCGACCCGCTGGAGGACCACCCCGAGTTGTTCGACACTCTGCGTGAACACATCCGCAACGGATTGAACAGGCGCTTGACCGCACGCGCCCTGCATATTCATCAGAACACCATCGACCATCGCCTCAAGCGGATCGGTCAACTCGTCGGACTCGACGCGGGTCGAGCTGAATTCCTGTGGCGCTTGCGTGCGGCTTTGATCGTCCGCAGCTATGTCCGCTAGTCATCGGGCAGACTCCGCATCGCTGTGCTGCCGGACTGGATCGCTGGCCAAGAGATCAGCCGAGATCAGGTGGCTCGTCTGCCTGGGCGGCCAGCCGGGAAGGCGTGTGCGCCGCAAGCCGCTGAGCGGTGGTCGAGGTCCATATTTACTCCATGTTTTCAGCACAATCTGGCCGAATGCGTTGGGACGCAGGCACGGATGACACGGTCCGCGCGGGTGCTCACCTGCTGATCGCAGCGCGTGGCTACCACGTAGAACACATCACGTTCCTCCAGCCGGTCATGCGGGTAACCAGCTATCCCGAAATGCTAGATTCACCATGTGAACCAGTGCGCTGCGGCGAGCGGTCCTGGTCACGGACCTCAGTAGGCCGCACGAATCCAGCGCGCACACCTGGTCATGCTGAGCAGGTCAGCAAAGGTCTAGATGGGGGACTGGCCGCCGATGGCAGTCTGCGCACGGGTCTGCTCCATTGAAAAGGAAAGCTCCGGAACCTAGTCGCCGACGAGGATTCCGGCACCGGCATTGCTCCTGTCCAGAACGCCCTCGGGTTTCGCGGGCGCTGAGAGTCGAAGGTCGCTCATGCCACAATCCATGCGCGCGCTCGTAGCCGGCAAGGTTGGCGAGCCAACCGATGTCCTGCGGCTGGAATCCCGGCCTGTGCCCACGCCAGCGGCCGGTCAGGCGTTGATCCGCGTGAAAGCGACGCCAATCCACGCCAGCGACCTGCACGTGCTGCGTGGCCGATACGGTTTCTCCCCCGAGTTCCCCACTGTTGTGGGTCTGGAATGCGTGGGCCGAATCGAGGCCCTGGGTCCGGATACCGAGGGGCTGAAGATCGGACAGCGCGTGGTAACCGTTGGTGTGACCGGTACTTGGTAGGAATATCTCGTTGCCGATACACGAAGGCTCCTGCCAGTTCCCGATCATCTGAGCGACTCCAGTGCCTGCCAACTCGCCATCAACCCGTTGACCGCGCTGCTACTGGTGACTCACGAACTCGGCGTAGAGCCGGGTGAATGGATGTTGCAGACCGCCGCGGGCTCCACCGTGGGCCGGCTCGTCATTCAACTGGCCAGGCATCTGGGTATTCGGACGATCAATGTCGTGCGGCGGCGCGATGCCGTCGAGGAGATCAAGACGCTCGGTGGTGACGAGGTCATTTGCACCGAGGACGAGGACCTGGTGCAGCGTGTGGCCGAGATAGCAGGACCGGCTGGCGTGCGCAAGGCCATCGACTGTGTCTCGGGCGACGTGGGTGCCCAGGTATCTCAGGCATTGGCTCCCGGAGGGGAGGTCGTAGTCTACGGCGCACTCTCTACCCATCGGCAGGCTGACCCGGCAGCGCTGACGATCCCGCTGCTGGCACGCTCGATTATCTACCAGACCAAGGTCGTCCGTGGCTTCTGGCTGTACCGCTGGTTCAGCACTGCCGCACCTGAGGATGCGCTGCGTGCGCTCTCCCAGGTTCGCGGTCTCGTCGCTGATGACGTGCTGAGCATCCCCCAGGGCCAGCCGTTCCCGCTCGAACACTTCACTGAAGCCATCTCGCTCGCCGAAACACCCGCACATGGCGCCAAACCACTGTTCGTCTTCGAAGAGGGCCGTGGCAACGGCGACGGGTAGAACGCCATCCTGACCAGGCGGCGCGCCGCTGGTCGTAGTAGGCGCGGGCGCCTGGGCTTTCTGCACAACGCAGAAGGCCCAGGCGTCGATGGCGTTGTAGAGGCGGCGGTTGCGGATGTGGCGGGCCAGGACGGCGCGTTTTCTGATGGGCGCGGGCGAGGACCTTGATCGACCCACGAGCCGTGGATGTTCACGAGATCGACCGGCGGCCACCGGCTACGGTTCGACGACGAGGTCTCGGCGCGCCGTCTGGTCAGGCGGCGGCTCTGCGGCGGACGGTGCGTTCGAGGATCCCGAGGGTGGCCTTGAGGGCGGACTCGGGGACCACCGGGAAGACGAGGCGCTTCCGCCATTCTCCGTCGACTTCCGACCAGTCGTAGTAGGACGTGACGCGGGTGCCGCCCTCGGCCGGCTCGAGCCGATAGCCGTAGATGTGGCGCGCATGCGGCCGGATCCGAGCTTCGACTGTCCAGGCGATCTCCTGGTCCGGGACGAACTTGGTGATGACGACCTCGACGTCGTACTTGCCAAGGGGAAGGTCCCCGAGGGCTTCCCGGTCCATGTGGACCAGGAATCGGTCGCCGGGCTGTTCGACCGGATCCCCTTCGGCGTCGAGGAGCATTCCCGACGCGTCGATGTCCACGTGCCCCTTCGGATCGGCCAGCACCGCGAAGATGGCGCTGGCGGGGGCGGGGACCAGTCGGGAAACCTCGATCCGTTCGGTGTTCTCGCCGGCGCGGTCTTCGCCTGCGCGCGGCGTTTCCGCTGTGGCGGTCAGGACCGCACGGCCGAGGATGTGCGAGGTCATGGTGAAGCCGAGCACGGCCGGGGTGGCCTCGGCCGGGACTCCGATGGACTCGACGTCGAGGGCGTGCACCACGACGAAGTAGCGATGCGGGCCGTGCCCGGCTGGCGGCGCCGCACCGATGAAGCGGGCCGCGCGGGCGTCGTTGGGCAGTTGGAAGGCGCCCTCGGGCAGGCCCGAGCCGGTGTCGTCGCCGGCGCCCTCGGGCAGCTCGGTCACGGTGGCGGGAATGTCGGCGACCGCCCAGTGCCAGAACCCGGATCCGGTGGGGGCATCGGGGTCGTAGACGGTGACGGCGTAGCTCTTGGTGCCTTCCGGGGCTCCACTCCAGGACAGCTGCGGCGAGACATCCTTCCCGCCGGGGACGCTGGAGGAGAACTGCTCGGGTAGCCAGGCGGCGCCGTTGTTGACGGTAGTGCTGGTGACGGTGAACGAGGCCGCCTCGGGAAGACGGGCGAAGGGATCGTTAGCGTTCATCGCATCGTTCCTTTCAGATCATGCAGCGGAGTGGCGGGAGCGGGGCGGAGGAGTGCCCTTGGCGTCGGGTAAAGGTGCCGCCACCACCCGATCGACGATAGCATAGATAATCGATTATCCTATCGATCGTCTATGATAGGGACATGGCTCGGACGGCTCATACCTCGACCTCGTCGGAAAAGCAGATGCTCTCCGAACGGATCTACGAATACCTGCGGGACGCGATCATGCGCGGGGACTTCGCCCCCGGTGACGCGCTCAAACCGCAAGATCTCGCCAAGGAACAGGGCGTGAGCCTGGCTGTCGTGCGGGAAGCGCTGGTGCGGGTGGTCGGTGAGGGCCTCGCCGATCGGCTGCCCAACCGTGGCTTCGCTGTTCCGGCCTTTTCCGATCGCCGCTGGCAGGACGTCGCGGAGGCCCGCCGGACCATCGAACCGCTCATGCTGCGCATGTCCATCGAGCGCGGCGACATCGACTGGGAGGCCCGCGTGCGAGCCGCCCACCACCGTCTCGCCCGCACCCCGGCGTTCGTGCCGGAGGAGGGCGAGTACTACAGCGAAGCATGGTCCCAAGCCCACCGAATCTTTCACCGCACCCTGCTGGAGGGATGCGGCAACTCTGTCCTGTTGGAGACCTTCGACCGGATGTGGTCCGCGAGCGAGTTGGCCCGCCGCCTGTCGACGTACCGCAACCCCGATCGAGATGGCGCCGCCGAACATCGCCGACTGGAGGCGGCGGCGCTGGCTCGCGACGCCGACGCCGCAGCCGAGGCATTGGCCCAGCACCTCGCCCTGACTGCGGCCGCGCTGACCAGCACTATCCACGAACCCGCGCAGGACGCGTGATACGCCTCGCCAACCCGGCCGGATCACTGGAGTCGCCATCGCCGAGGTCAGTGGTCGATACGGCTAGGCGATCCAAGCTCCGGTCAGCGCCTGTACGGCCGAACCGTCGAAATCGGTGAGTTTCATCCCGGTGAAAGCGCGCGCGGTGTCCGAGGTGAGGGTTCGGAAGGCGGGCCGCTCGCAGTCCAGCAGCTCGACCATCTGTGTCGCCACGTCCTGCGGAGACTGTGCGTTTGCGAAGGCAGCGCGGGTGCGGTCCAGATAGGCCGACAGCGCGGGTGCATATGGACCCGCCTGTTCCAGCACGGTGTCACTGACGGCCACGTTGTTGACGAATTCGCTGGCCACCGCTCCCGGCTCGACCACGCTGACGGCCACACCGACTCTTGCCGCGACCGGCGCCAGCGACTCCATGTAGCCTTCGACGGCGAACTTGGCCGCGCAATAGGCCTCGTTGAACGGCTGGCCCACCACACCGCCCACGCTGGTGACGGTCACCACGCGCCCTCCGCTCGCGCGGAGCAGGGGCAGTGCCGCCTTGGTGACCAGGAGGACGCCGAAGAAGTTGACCTCCATGACGGCGCGCACGTCATCGATGCTCTCCTGCTCCAGCGTGCCGAGATGACCGGCGCCGGCATTGTTGACCAACGCGTCGAGGCGGTCGAGCCCGGACAGGCAGGCCGACACCGAGTCGGGGTCGGTCACATCCAGCTCCCGGACCTCGACGCTCACACCGGCCTTTGCCGCAGCCGCGCGCAGCGCGCCCGCCTTGGCGGTGTCGCGCATGGTGGCAAAGACCTTCCAGCCATTCTCGGCGGCGGCGATGGCGGTGGCCAGGCCGATGCCGGAGGAGGTGCCGGTGATCAGGACGGTCCTGCTGGTCATCTTCGCAAATCCCTCGTTTGTTTATGTTGCATAACCATTATGATTCATAACTATCTATGGTGACATTACGAGTTGTCAAGCATCTTGGTAGATATGGTTCCCATGTCGAACACTTCGGATGAGCTGGCCAGCGACGTTTTGGGCCTCTTCGCGGCCATCACTCGCCGCTATGCACAAGAATCCGAGGCTGCGGCCGCTGCACACGAACTGACCCCCCTCCAGGTCAAGGCGCTGCTCGCCGCCGAAGACCCCGTCCCGATGCGCCGCATCGCTGATCGCCTGCACGCGGAGCCCTCCAACGTCACCATGATCATCGACCGCCTGGAATCGCGCGGCTTGGTCGAACGCCGCCCGAACCCGGGTGATCGTCGCATCAAACTCGTCGCCGCCACCCCCGCTGGCCGCGCCGCCGCCGCCGACCTCCGTACCCGCATGCCCTTCGCTGCGGCCCCGCTGGTCCGACTCACCACCGAGCAGCGCGAATCCCTGCGCAAGCTACTGCGACTGATGCTGGAGGCATGACGCAACACGCACCCCGCTCGAGCCGCCGACTACCTCCGTTACGGGCCCGAACGGTCCAGGCTGATGAGGTTCGGCGTATCCGCTTGTCGGCTGTCGCTGGGCGGGGTCGTCGCGACCTGCTCGATCGCCTGCCTCGGCTGATATGGGTTCCGGTCGTAATCGCCGAAAGACAACGGATTTCGGGCTGTGGCCGCGCGTCGGCTCGGCTGCGATCCGGCCACGTGTGCGTGCTCGAGGGGTCAGTCGTCGAAGCGGTGCCGTGCGGCCTCGATGTGACGCAGGTGCTGGTGAAATAACCATCATGCCGAACTTCGTTGCTCGGCGCGATCGAGTTCTGAGCGTGCCGCGGCGACCAGTGCCGCGACCGCCGGTGGTAACGACCGCCCAGCATCTGGTGCGAACCGCGGCGAGTGGTTGGCGGGCAGCCGCGACGGCAGCCTGCCCGCATCGAGCAGCAGTTGCCGGTGTTCGGCAGTGAACCGGCTCGGATCGACGCCGCCGATATGCCAGAACACCGACGGACACCCCGCGGCCGCGCCGAGCAAACCGAAGTCTTCGCTCCCGGTGATCGGCGTCGCCAGCGGGAGTACGGTCAGTCCGCGCGCGGTCAGTTGGGCCATGACGCGCTCGGTGTCGTCGGGGGTGTTGAATGTCAACGGGAAGCTGTCGAAGATCTCCATCACCGGTTCACGGTGTGCACCAGCAGCTTTGGCTTCCGCCGCAACGATTCGTTCGATCGCTTCGAGCATGTCCCGACGCGAGCCGGAGGTGAACGTCCGCAAGCTCAGCAGCAATTCGGCATTGTCGGCGATGATATTGGCGCGTTCACCGGCGTGCAGCGCCGCGGCGGTGAGAACCGGAGCGGCCGATAGCGATGCCTGCCGGGCGGTCAACGCCTGCAACCGCAGCACCAGCGAGGCTGCCATCGCGAGCGGATCGACGGCCAAATGTGGAGTCGAGGCATGCCCGCCGGCGCCGGTGAGCGTCACCCGGATCGAGTCGGCGGCGGCCATCAACAGACCACCTCGGGTCAGAATCAGCCCGGCTGGCAACGGGCTCACATGCTGACCGAAGCAGATCGAGGGATGCGCAACCTTGTCGAGCAGCCCATCGTCGAGCATCGCCTTGGCGCCCGAACCCGTTTCCTCGGCGGGCTGGAAGATCGCGACCACGGTGCCGGGCAAACCGTCGGCCGCACCTAGAGCGGCGCAGGCACCCAGTAGCGCGGCGACATGGAAGTCGTGGCCGCACGCGTGCATGATCCCGGGCCGGGTTGACGCGTAGTCGAGATCGGTGTCCTCCTGGACCGGCAGCGCATCCATATCGGCGCGCAGCCAGATCACCGGTCCAGGTGCGCCACGGAGCACGCCTAGCACTCCGGTACCGCCGATACCTGCGCTCACCTCCCAGCCGGGCAGCGACCGCAACTCCCGGGCCACCAAGTCTGCGGTCGCGTATTCGACCCCCGATAGTTCGGGATGCGCATGCAGGTACCGGTAGACCTGCTGCCAGTGTTGATCCACTACGAATCCCGCCGTCGTGCCGTGACATTGGTTGCCATGGGATTGTTCTTCACCTGTCGGCATGGCTTACCGCTCGACGGGGATGGACATACTCGAGGTGGATGGCGCTTGCGCGGCTGGGCGCGTCGAGCCGTCAGCGATGTTCCGCAGCATCGCGGCAACGGCGGCGGGGTGCGTGAGTTGGGGATAGTGTCCGGTCCCGGCGACGGTCGCGACCGCAGCGGTGCCGGAATCACTGATGAGCGGATCCTGTTCTCCGGCAATGATTCGGACGGGGACGGGAAACGGTTCGGTTCCACCGAGCAGCGCTTGGAGCCCGGCGCGTTCTTCGGGTCGGTTCGCGGCGCGCAGCCAGTTGGCCGTGTGTCGGGCAACGCCTGGTCGGCGCAGTTGGGTGGCGGTGCTTTCCAGAGCCTTGCGAACTTCGTCGGAGGAAGACTCTCCGCTGTCACCGAGCAACGTTCTCGTCAGACGCTCCGCCGACATCCGCTCGAGCAGTCGTGTCGCGAACATCGGTGTACGGAGCAATCGGTTGGGCTCCGTTTGGAGGAAGTAAGGGGAGATGAGGACCACTGCCGTGATGCGCTCAGGATGAACGGCCGCGTAGCGCAGTGCCACCGCGGCCGCCGCCGAATGGGCGACAAGGATCGGACGGGTTCGTGCCGGCCCGAGCAGATCGGTGACCCACTCCAGGGGAGTAGCCGCTGTGGGGGCCGAACGGCCGAGCCCGGGCAGATCGGCGACGAGAACCGACTCGTCGTCCAATTCGTTGATGACCCCCTGCCACGACCGACCGTCGAGGGGAAGACCGTGCAGGAGAACGAAATCGGGCGATGTTCTGTCTCCGGCCAGATATGTCCGGGATCCGCCGACGTCATGGAAGCCCCCGGGAAGATCCGTCGGCGTCGCTCCGTAGCCGTCCGCGACCAACCGGTCGGCCCACCGGCGCAGGACGGTCTCGACCGGTGGCTGCTGGAGCCCTGCCGCGTGCGCGACCCGCTCGGCTGAAGCCGTGTCGTAACGGTCCTCGACGAGGAATCCGAGAGTTTCGGGGTTGGCGCCGGTCAGCGCGGCCGGCAGGCGGCGGATCAGCCCCACTGGCACTTGCGTTTTCGGCGCACGCACGCCCAGATGGTCGGCAAGCAGCCGGACCAGATCGGGCAGATCGGGTGTGCGCGCATCGAGCACCCAGTGCAGGCCGCCGGGTGCCGGATCACTCTCGGGAATCGCGGTCATGAACTTCGCAAAATGATCCACCGCGACCACGGGCACGAACGTGCGGGCGGTTCCGGGCAGCGCGGGGAGCCGACCCATCCACAGATCGCGAACCAGCTCGGCCAAGCCCAGGTACTGATCGACCTCGCCGGTCTCCGAATAGCCGATCACACTGCTGGGATTGACCACGGTCAGTGGGACACCTAATTGCGCCGCGACGACCCGCATGGCGGCATCCGCTTCGGTTTTGGAACCTTCATAGGCTCCTGTGCTCCGGTAGAGCTTCGCCAATTCCGCCTCGGGGAGGGGATACCGCGGCTGCGCGTCAGTGCCGACCCGATAACCCGACACGTGGATCAGTCGACGCAGACCGGGACGGGTTGCGGCCCAATACAACACATTGAGGGCGCCGTCGACGTTGACTGCCACCGCCTCCGCACGTCGCAGCCCGAACCGGTAGACACCGGCGGCGTTGAACACATCCCGCACGCCCGTCAGTCGCTCGTCGTCGGCTGCACTCAGCCCCAAATCCGCACCGTTTGTGCAATCACCGGACAGCACCGCGAGCCGTTGTGCCGACACTCCGTGATCACGGAGCCAGCCGCGCAACTCCTCCTCCCGACTCGCCATGGGCTCGCCCGCGGCATTCGTGTGTCGCCGAGCCGGGTCGCGGATAACCGCGGCAACCGCGCGGCCCTGATCGAGTAGATGCAGCACCGTCCACTTGCCGATAAAGCCGGTCGCACCGAATACCACGGCGTCCGGAGTGCTGGTAATAGCCTTCTCCATTCTCATATTCTCTAGACCGATCTACATAATGTGTACATGACTCACTCCTGAGAATCCCGAGCGATCGTCAGTCTGCGGCGAGCAACTTGCCGATGCGGCGTCCGACCTGGTCGATGGGGGCCCGACTACGGCTGGCGCGAGCGAGGACCAGTGCACCTTCGATCAGCGCAAGTGCTGTCGCCGCGAGTTCTTCCGCCTCCACCGGATCGCGGCCGTCGACGCGGAGCGCATCGGCCAGCGCCTGCTGCCAGCTTGCGTAAATCCCACCGCAGATCGGCTGGAGGTCCTCGTTGCTCGCCGCAACCTCCAGCGCCACCGTCGCCACTGGACAGCCTTTGCTGTAATCGGCCGCCACCATTCGGTCTCCCAGCGCAGCCAATACCGCCCGCACGAGATCGCCGGGAGTCTGCGCCGTCAGAGCCAATTCCGCGACGATGCGATCAACCTCCCGGCCCGCCACTGTGAGCGCCTCACCGACCAGCTCATCCTTGCCGCCGGGAAAGTGGTGGTAGAGCGAGCCTCGCGGCGCCTCGGCCAACTCGAGCACCTGTTTGAGTCCGGTGCCGTGGTAGCCGTTCGCCTCGACAAGCACCCGAGCCGCTTCCACCATTCGCGTTCGCGTCGAATCTCCCTGCACAACCGCACAGTAGACCGGTCTGCATAATTGTGTCAAACGTGCTCGTGGGCTGGCCGCCACAACGATCGATCCGTCCAAGTCGTGGTAGTCGATATCGTTTCTGCGCAGGCAATTTCGTCGGGCGAGCACTGAGCGAGCCCGGATCGTCTACGTAGCAGCGGCGAAGTCCTTCTCCCATCGGTAGATGTGGAGTGGATCGGGACCCGGGCGGTATCGCTATGCTCGCTGACCGACCGAAATCCGGTCGCGGGTCGACGCCCGTCCCGAGGTTCACGCCGTTGTGTACTGCCATAGGCGCCGTTGCCGGGCAGCTGGGGTGCCGAGCACCCGCACCTCGAGACGGACGTATTCCGGATTAGCGCTGGGAACATTCCGGTAGTGCACCAACGGATCCAGCTCGGCGTCGTTTGTCCGCTACTGCAGCCTGCGGCCGCTGAGCAGCAGTCCGGACCTCGACGTCCAAGCCTCCGTGTTGCTCTGCCGTTGATCTACTCCTGTTCGGATACATCGTTCACCGCCTCTTCACGAACAACATGTCATCCGAATTGCAGAACTCGGCAGCGCTGGAACGCGGACTCCCGGGAAGCGTCCTCCCAGGCTTCGATATCGTCGCGGACTTGGTCGAGGTGGGCGAGGATGCCGTCGACGGCATCGGCGCCGAGCGCGAGTCGCAGTCGTGTCCTATCGACATCGAGGGCTGTGAGTATGAGGGCTGCGCCGCGGGCGGGGTCGCCGGGCTGTTGTCTGTCAGATGCAGCGATGACAGCGCGCATGCCACCGACCGTGCCGGCGTAGTCGGACAATTCGGAGCTGAGCGTGGTGTTTCCGGGCAGGCCGGTGCGGAACGACCCCGGCTCTACGATCATCACCTTGATGCCGAGCGGCCGGACCTCCCTCGCCAGCGCCTCGGACATGCCCTCGATGGCGAACTTGCTGCCGCTGTACGCGGAGAAGCCCGCCCGCGAAGTCTGGCCGAGCAGGCTGCTGACCTGGACGATCGCTCCCGCTCGTTGAGCGCGCATATGCGGCAGGACGGCGCGTACCATTGCGGCTGGCCCAAAGACGTGCAGTTCGAACAGATCCCGAAGTTCCGCGTCGGAGGTCTCCTCGAACGCTCCGATATGGCTGCGGCCGGCGTTGTTGACCAGGACGTCGATGTGGCCGTAGCGGGCTGCGATGTCCGCGACAGCGGTCGCGGTCGCGGTCTGATCGGTGACGTCGAGGCCCAGCGCCTCGATCCGATCCGGGTGGGCGGCGACGAGGTCTGCCAGGGCTTCGGGTCGCCGCGCGGCAGCGACGACAATGTTCCCCGCGGCGACTGCCGCCTCGGTGATGGCCCGACCGAAGCCGGAATTGGCGCCTGTGACGATCCAGATCGCGTTCACTTCTTCAGCGTGCAGCCGGTTCAGGGGCGCGTCCAAGACCTGTCATGATAACCATTGGTTATGGACCTGCACGGACGCGATCTGCGCTACTTCCTGGCTGTCGCTGAAGAGCTGAATTTCACGCGTGCTGCTGAACGACTCTATGTGTCGCAACCGGCACTGAGCAAGCAAATCCGGGCACTCGAAAGACAGTTGGGCGCACCACTTTTCACACGAGATCCGCAGCGGGTGATACTCACCCCCGTCGGTGAGGCATTGCTCCCGCATGCACGGACAGTGCTGGAGGCACTGGATGCCGCGACCGCAGCGGTGGAGCAAGCGCGAACGGCCCAGCGAAGCACCCTCGTGATCGGAATGGGTGCCAGCCCGGGACGCGGCGGACTGCTTCCGGCGGTGCGGTCGCGGTTCCTCGCGGCCTACCCCGAAGTCATCTTGAAGTTACGTCAGGTGGGCTGGCAGGACCCGACCGCCGGACTGTCGGACGGCAGCAGCGATCTGGCATACATTCGGCTCCCGTTGCCGGATCCGGAGCGCTACGCCACCACAGTGGTATCGGAGGAGCCCCGGCTGATCGCGCTGCCTCCCGGACATCACCTGGCGGGCACAACGGCATTGGACTTCGCGGACCTGCTGAACGAGCCGTTCCTCGCGCTGCCGCACGCGGCAGGACCACTGCGGGACTACTGGCTGGCAATGGAGAAGCGAGCCGGACGGCCGGTCCGCGTCGGCGCCGAAGTGGCCGGTATCGATGAGGTCAACGAAGCTCTGGCGGCGGGTCTCGGGGTGATCGTGACCGCCGCGGGCGACATCCCATTGCTCGACCGCGGCGGGGTAACTTTCCGCCCGATCCGCGATCTACCCCCGCTGCTTTTCGCGCTCGCCCGCCGCGCAAACGACCAGCGTCCTCTGGTTCGGGCCTATGAGCAGGCACTGCGAGCAGTCCGCGACGTCGGCGAGAAATAGGACCGAGCACTGCATCAGCGATAGCAACTCGCGGATCCCATTGCTGCGGTGGTCGATGAACGGAGCCTATCCGGAGATGCGATTGCATCGTCCACGCGACTGCGGTCGTGTGTGGTTGCTTCTCTGATGCAACAAACAACTTCAGGTCGATCGTTGAGTACGTAACAGCTTGGGGCGCACCAGCTTCAGAGCGGACCGAAGGCCCCGACGAGCGCGCGGTCAGGTATGCGCGGTGGGATCTGCCGTTCTGGCCCGGCCTGCAGATCGAATGGATGGAGATTCCGCGTCACCCCAGTCTGTTCAGGAACCTTCTTCGCCACCCCGACTGCCCAAGGCCGCGGTTCGCATCTGTTGCCGACCTGAGGCCTTGGTCATGCACCTGGAGCGAGTTCAACGATGGAACCCTGGGCCCGACCGAGCTCGTAGACGGATTCGGCGGGATCGGGGACGTAGGCGCTTTCAAAGGAATCGACCCGACTCCGGGCGCAGTTGTGTCTACTGGGCGCACTTCGATTGGAGTCTGTTGCAGAAGGTCGAACCAGCTCCCGACACCTACGTTCGGAAACTCTGAGGCGCCGCCGAGTTCACCCGATGGCCGGCCGAACCGAACACACTCAACTCGGCAATTGCGGACGTCGTCGGTAGCCTGGATCTCGTCTTCGGTCATCTCAGTCCGCGTTCAGGGCGTGAGATCGGCTTGTCCGAATGTTTCATGGATGCCTGAATTTCGGCTCAACTTGTTTGTTCGGTGGAGGTGGACACGAGTCCCGGGGTTTGTGACCGGTGGGGCCTGTCATCGTTGTTCGCGCACTCAGGGGGCTTTGTGGGCTCCGGTCATGAGTGCGGCCAGATCTTCCGGGTGCAGGAAGGAAGGTGGGGGCGGCGGACCCCAATTGAACAAACCCTTTGCGCCTTCCAGGGTTTCGGGGCTCCACAGTTGGTCGTCGACGATGCAGTCCATATCGGAGTAGTACTCGCTGAAATTGCCTGCGGGATCTTTGAGGTACCAAAAGAAATTGGAGCCTGCGTGGTGACGGCCCAGGCCCCACACGTGGCGTTCCGGGTTGTCCTCGAGCATCGTGAAAGCTCCCCGTCCGACCTCGTCGATGTCGTCCACCTGCCAGGAGGTGTGGTGCAGAAAGCAGACCGGGGCGGCCAGGACCAGGACATTGTGATGGTCGGTGGAGCAACGAAGGAACGCGCCGTGGTCCTTGATGTAGTCGCTCGCCTTGAAACCGAGTCCCTCGACGAAGAATCGCATGGTGGTTTCCAGGTCGGTGGTGCCCAGGACGGCATGCCCTAGTTTGCGGGGCCGGACCCGGTCGGTGCGATCGATGAAAGCGGCTCGTTTTCCTGTTCTCTCGACACGGCCTGGGCCGTTGTAGGGAGTGGGAGGTGTATGAGACTGGATGATGCGCGCAGTAGCACTCATATTGATCTGCGAACCGGTGATCGGTTCGGTCGCGCGAAGTGCGTTGGGGCGCAAGTGCACCGGTATGCCCAGGCGTCCCAGGCGGGCGGCGGTGACGTCGAGGTCGTCGGCATCGTCGGCGGCGATGCCGAGCTCGACCAAGCGGCGATGGGCCGAGTGGACGATCTCGAGCTGATCGCCGCCGTCTTGGGTCGCGAACCAGCCGTCACCGCGGGGCGTCAGCCCGAAATCGGTGTAGTAGGCCATGGTTTCGGTCGGATTGGGGACACCGATGGTGACGTGGGAAAGTCCGTGCAGTGCCATGGCCTACTCCTCCGACTCGGCCACGAAGGTCTGGTGCAGTTCACCGATGCCCTCGATCCAGCTGTCCAGGCGTTCGCCGGGCTGAATGAACCGCTTGGGATCGCGGCCGAGGCCGACGCCGGCCGGGGTGCCGGTGAAGATGATGTCGCCCGGGTAGAGGGTGGTGGTGTGCGACAGCGTGGAGATGAGCTTGGGCACAGAGAAGATCAGTTCGCGGGTGCGGCTCTTCTGCATCTGCTCGCCGTCGAGGGTGCAGCCCAGTTCGAGGTCGTCACGATTGTCGAGCTCATCGGTGGTTACCAGCCAAGGACCCATCGGCGCGAAACCTGGGAACGACTTGCCGAGGCTGAATTGTGGTGCGGGACCGGCCAACTGGGAGGAACGTTCAGAGATGTCCTGCCCGGCGGTCAGCCCGGCGACGTAATCCCAGGCGTCGGCCTCGCTGACCTTGGCCGCGGTGCGGCCGATGATCGCCACCAACTCCACTTCCCAGTCGACGGCGCCGCCGGTCGGAATCACGACCTCGGTGTCGGGGCCGCTGAAGCTACTGACGAACTTGGTGAAGACCGGCGGGATCTGGGTCGGGGATTCGAAACCGGACTCCGCGGCGTGCGCGCTGTAGTTCAGGCCGATCGCGAAAGTTTGGCGGGGTGTGGGGGACGGAGCGCCGAGCGCGCGCCGATCGATCTCGACGCCGTCGGTGTCCGCATGTTCCGCTGCATCGGCCCAGGCCCGGAACGCATCCCAGCTCTCGTAGATCGGGGACAGTCCGGGTCCGAATCGGCCTTCGCTCGCGGTCGCGATATCGATGGCCCGCTGTCGGTGAACGAGAACTGCCCGGCCGCCGAGGTTTGCGATACGCATGTCACTTGCTCCTTGTCTGTATGGCCAGATCGGCCGATGGATGAAACTGTGCCCGGAGGTGCCGGGAGTATTGGGAGATGAGGCCGTCGACGGCTTGTGTGTCGTGCACGGCGCCGAAGATGTAGTGATCGGCGCGTACCAATGCCGCGGTCGCACCGAATTGCGCAAACCAGGAATGCCATTCGTCATCGGCGTCGATCAGTGTGGCGGCCGTGGCGATCGGCGGGACCGCGTTCGATGCGAGTGCCAACGGCGCGAGGACGATCAACCGAACCCCGAGCGCGGTGAGTTCGGCGCAGGCTTGCTCGCCGAGCATTTCGGGAAGTTGTGTGTCAATGGTGAGCAACATGGCGGCGTTCGCGCCGACCAGGTCGTCGAGAAGGGCTGTCCTACCGTCGAGTTCGGCACGGAACTGGGGCGACAAGGTGCCACGCAGTTCGGGGAGGTCGATTCCCGTCGCAATGACGCCGGGCCCGAGTACCGGCTGAGCTGAAATCGGAAGCACCACAGCAGGATCGGCATTGCCCGAGATCATCCGAGCATCGCGCTGCGCGGCGGCTTCTTCGTCGAGCACGCAGATGACCTTGCCCAGCTCGACCGACATGGCGATCGCGTGCTGGATGTGGGTGAGTCGCTCGCTGGTGTAGGTGTCCAGCAGCGCTGGATCCGATTGCCCGCGCAGAACTCGATCAAGTTTCCAGCTCAGGTTGGCCGCGTCACGGATGCCCGAGCACATACCCTGACCGGCGAACGGCGGCATATTGTGCGCCGCATCGCCGACGAGGAAGAGCCGGCCTTCGTTCCACTGGTCGGCCCATCGCGCCTGAAAGGTGTAGACCGCATGCCGTTCCAGGACAGTGTTCTCGGGGGTGCGGCCCCACGGCTCCATCAATCGCCACGCGGTGTCGCTGCGGTTGAGGTCGTCGAGCGATTCACCCGGTAGCCGCATGAACTCCCACCGGCGCCGCCCCGGACCGCCGGAGACGATCGTGGTCGGCCGGACGGGATCGCAGAGCTGCCAGTTCTGCGGCGACCACACCAGATCGTCCTGTGGAATGGTATCCACGATCAGCCAGTCGAAGTAGAACCCCAGATCCTGCATCGATGTCGACATCTGTTCGCGGACAAAACTATTGGCTCCGTCCGCGCCGATCGCATACCGAGCGTGGGTCTGTGCGGTGGCACCGTCCGCACCGGTGTGGGTGAGCACCACATCCTGGTCGGGTTCGGCGACGAGCCGGATCACCTCGCGGCCGCGCCGCACCGTTACCTGCGGCATGGCGGCGACCGCGTCGCCGAGCACCTGCTCGAGTTCGGGCTGGGAGAAGAAGTTCGCTACCGGCCACCCGGATGGGCCCAGCCCGGACCAGTCGATCCGAACCAGCGAATCGCCGTTGCGGTTGCGCCATTCGTAGTGGTCGGGAACCGGGGCCGAAATGGCCTCGATCTCGCCGCGCAGGCCTATGGCCTGGAACACCCGCCCAATTTCATGGTCGAAATGCACCGCACGTGGCAGCGGGTACAGCGCGGGCCAGCGCTCCAGCACGATCACCGAATGACCTGCCAGGCCCAGCATGCGCGCGACCGCCAGCCCGACCGGACCGGCACCGACCACCGCTACGTCGTATATCGGCTCCTGCACGAAAACTCCCTTATCCGAAACACTTTGAGATCACAGCGCCGCGATTACCGCGGCAATGAGGAAGATGAGCGCCACGACCGCGACGCCGGTACGGGCGAAATGGAAACGCCGCCAGAACGCGCGGAGCCCCTCGACGCCCTCGGGTGGTGTGCCCTCGGCGAGCCGGCGGAACTTCGAGTTGATCGGTTCGCCGAACAGGATCGAACCGATCATGATCACCGCCAGGCAGAACAGGCCGAGCCAGCCGAACAGTCGCGAGCTACCCGATGACTGGGTGGAGAACAGCACTGCGCCGAGCCCGGAGAGCGACACGAAGATGGGCATCATCGGATCGACGTGTTTCAATGTGCGCCGGAAGTCGGTCGCGTACTCGGCCACCGACATCCGGTTCCACACCGCGAGCCGGTCGACGGCGATGACCCAGATTCCGCCGGTGGCGAGCCCACCGAACAGCAGCATCAACATCGCGCCCGCGTGCCCGAGATTCGACATGATCAGTCCTCGTTTCCGGTGTGGTCGCTGTCCACGGCGACGTATTGGAAATCGGTGTATTCGCTGAACTGCGCCTCGCTGAGGCCTTTTCGGCGGACCAGGAAGCCGAAGGCGCAGCTGCCGGGTTCTCGTGGCTTTCCGTAAACGGTCAGAATTTCCTTGAACAAGTGTCGAATCACTTTCTGTGGCAGGCGATTTTGTCGCGTGCTCGAACCGCTCCGCATTCGATGAGTGCGGAGCAGGAATGGATCGGATGCTTATCCCGCGACGGGAACGGCTGCGGAGACGAGTCCGGACCAGCCGAGAATGTCGAGGTCGATCGGTTCGGCTACGGTGCCGCAGGTGCCGCAGGTGCGGGCGTCGAGGTCGGCGCTGAAGCGGGCGCAGGCGGTCGCGTAGATGGGTGCGGCTTCGGAGTCATTGTCGTGTTCCCATTCCAGGCGGTGTAGTTCCTCGCCGCATGTGTGGCAGAACCAGGCCGCGGCGACGAGTCCCGCTTCGAGTGCGACATAGCGCAGCATGACGCCCTCTTCGATGGGCTCGATACGGTGCGGGGTCCCTGCTGGGACGTAGACGTTGTCGCCTACCTGAGCAATGAAGTAGTTGACATTGCTGTTGCGCATACTGATTCGAGACGAGCCCGACATCTGGACGATGATGGTGTCCCTGGCGAAGATCTGATAGAACGGCTGGTCGACCCAGTTCCTCGAGAGCACCAGTTGGGGGTCGACGTCGATCGGCAGGACCGCGAGATCGGCGTAATTGCCAACTGTGGCACCGGTTTTGAAGGCTGACAGCATACGTCGGCGCGACATGTGATTATCCCTCTTCCTTCGCGGTTTTGCGCAGTGCGTGGTAGGCGGCATTGGCGACCCGGGTTTGTTCGACCACTCGGCCCCAGCCCCACGGGGCGGCCGGGAATTCAGTGTTCACGTGCCCGCAATTGCCGCAGGTGCGACCGGCATCGGAGTTGCGGATCGCGGCGAATTCGTGGGATCCGACCATGGTGGAGAACTGCCGATAGACATCGTCGGCCTTGCCGAATCGGGTCGGATCGAAGTCCGGTGCGCCTTCGGGGCCGGCATCGTATTCGTGTCGAAGCATCTCCTTCTTGCAGCTCTGGCACTTGGCGACCATGGCTTCCTGCTGCCCGGCCTCCTCTGACTGCAGCTGGGTGACCGTTACCAGCACGAACGCTTCGGGGTTCTCCTGGTCACGCAGAAAGGAATTCACGCCGTGGAACTTCTGCAGTGCCATGATCTGGCCGGTCTGCAGCATCGCGTCGTTCGCGCCGAAGATCACCGTCACCTCCGACACCGAGTTGGCGTGGAAGAAGTGGCCATGATCCTTGCCCGGTTCCCCGTACATGAGCGCGCCGCACGGCACCATCGCGCCCGCATCGTCGTACGGGAAGATCGGGACCAGTTCGGCGCCGGCTTTGGCCATCCGCTCGTACACGCTGACCTTCAACGGTTCTCGCATGCCCGTAGGCGGCGGGATTCGCTTTCCGGCGGTCATCTCGGGGATGGCTGCAGCGGCTTCGATGGCTTGGCTCACATCATTCTCCTTCGAACTGTGCCTCATGCCTGCCGCGATCCAGGGGATAGGGCCGGCGAGCACGCATGGGCGGGCCGGACGCGAGGTGGCGACTCCAGGTACGGGGCAGGGCCTCGATGGCGTTCGGGCCTGTCCTGCCGATCTGTCGCATCATGCGGAACAGTGACCCGCGTCACGGGACAACAGTAGCAACTGGCGCTATCGTCGGCAAGCGACCGTCAATGCTTGCCGTAGTGCTCCGTCAGCCCCGACTCTTATATGGCTCGAGCGCGGCGACGTGCTTACCGTCGGCGTCGAACCTGACCAACGTGCGCCACTGGATGCGCACGCGATTGTCGTTCCACAGTGCCTCGACCGGATCGATTCGGAAGAAGACCTGACTGCCGCCGCCACCTGTTCGCTTGAAGCTCTGGTAGATATCAGCGTCTTTGAGCCACTCGAACTGCTCATGGCTGACCTGGATCGCGCGGTCGATCTCGGCGGGTTCGGTCACCCGAGTGGCGATTCCATTGACTTGGATCGCACGGAGTGCGGCCCGCCCTGCGAAGCCGTCTGCTGGAAGGTGATCGAGTGTGTAGCTGACTCGGTTGTCGGCCAAGAGGGCGGCGTACTTCCGTGTGTAGGTGAAGGTGTGCACGTAGGTGGTCAGCCCGTCGGAGGCGAAGTGCATGGTCGCGGCCAGCGGAGCGCCGTCCGGGGTGACGACGGCGAGCGCTCCGATCTCCTCGATCCGCAACAGTTCGACGATCTCTTGCTCGACTTCGGCGGGTGTGGGTTCGTTCAGTGTCATGAGCCGAATTCCTCTGTGTCACTTGGATGTAGAGGCGATAGTCCCGATGGGGATGAGGGGTGGATACGACACACCGCTACCTCACCGGAGGTTATGTAGCGCGATACGGAACAGTTGTCCGCATCACGAACCGTAGGTTAGCAAGGGGTGAGCCCGAGAGGGGCGAATTGAGAACAATCGAAATCCGCGTGACCGTGAGACGAGTTCGGTGACCTCCGCATGAGCCTGATGGTTCGCGAAGGTCACCGAAAGTGGTTGGTCGTGCAGTGTTGTCGGCTACCCGATCCGGCCGCTGAGTTCGCTCGCGATTCGAACGGTGGCGGCCGCGGTCGCAGCCACCCACTCCTGGTCGACGCGCGAGCGGGGTGCTGTCACCGCGATCGATGCGCGTGCCCGCCCGGCGCGGTCGCGCACGACGGCGCCGACCGCGCTGACATCGGTTTCGCTCTCGGCGTTATTGATCGCATAGCCCCGGTCGCGTGTTTCGGCCAGTTGGGTGATCAGGGCGGCTCGGCTGTTGAGTGCGGTATCGGTCGGCGCCTCGAGTTCCTCGTTCGGATACAGCGCCAGCAGATCGTCCTCGTCGAGTTCGGCCAGCAGTGCTTTGCCGCTGGCGGTTGCATGGGCGGGCAGTGTCCAGCCGATACGGCTGCCGGTGCGCACGATCTGCTGGCTTTCGATGCTGTCGAGGAACAGCACCTCGGGTCCGCGCAGGATTGCCAGATGGACCGTCTCGTTGGTCTCGGTCCACAGCTTGGTCAGCGCGCTGCGGGCGATCACCCGGATGTCCATGTTCTGTACGACGGCCAGTCCGATGTCGACCAGGGCCGGTCCTGGCTGATAGGCCCGGGAGAACTCGTCCTGTTCGACGAACTGGTGGTAGCTCAACGTGGAGAGCATTCGGTGCACGGTCGAGCGGGACAAACCCATTTCGCGGCTGACCTCGTTGACCCGAAGCTGTTTGCTGTTCTCGAACAGCCGCAGCAGGCGCAGTACGTTGTCGACCGCTCCGATCAGGCCGGCGGGTCGCTCGTCGGATTCCTCATCCGAACTGTCCACTCGCGCAGGCTTGGTGGTGCTGCCCAGCTGATCGAGGCGATTGGCATTCATGAGTTCACGGTATCCCACGGCGGTGCGATTCCCGCTGGTCGCGCCATTCGCCACCTGGGCAATGTGCGCCAAAGTATTCCATGATGGGGAACATGGGCCCTTATAGCGGAACTAGAATTCTTGCGACGTGATCCACAACATGTCATCATGAGGCACAGTGTTCCATATCATGACACCAATGTCAGGAGACGATATGCCTCTCTTTCTGAGCCTTCATCAGGCGCCCGGACTGTCCGCCGAGGAAGTCGCGGGCTTCGGGCCCGAGGTAGCCAAGGGTGTGCACGCGACGTTCAAGCGGCTGGAAGCCAATACCGATGCGGGGTTCATCGTGACCCTGTACGAGGCGGGCGACGCAGCGTCGGTCGAGAAGGAGTTCGAGCGGGTCGGATTCCCGTTCGACTCCATTACCGAGGTCGACCTGACACTCGATGAGGCGGGTCTGAGCGCGCTGGTCGCGGAATGACAGCGGGAGTGCGGGCGACGGCCGAACCTCGGATCGAGCGGGACATCACGCTGCAGTTCCGGGCCGACTGGGGCCAGGCGAATATGACGCGCATCTGCGGGTGGCTGGCCCAGGAGATCGGCGACAGGTCCGGTGTCGGTTCACGTTTCGCCACCTGGGCGGGACGCGGCGGCCGTGATCAGACCGATGCTCTGCTCGCGGGCGAGGTCGACATCACCGTCATGACCCCGGCTGCGGCTGTCCGGCTCGTCTTCGACGGATCGGGACCGATCGGGGTCGGCCCGCAGCCGAGCTTACGGGCGCTGGGCTCGATCGCTCACCGTGACCGCCTGGTCATCGCGGTCGATGCGAGCCTGCCGGTGCATACGGTGGCCGACCTCGCGAAGGTGGCCGACCAGCTGGTTATCGCGACCTGCGCGGAAGACGGGATCAACACCATCGGTATGGCCGCCCATCACGGATTGCGGCTGGCCGGGGCGGACCCGGAAATGCTGGTGGCCAATGGTGCCCGTTTCATGTACTGGGAGCGGCCGTTCCCCGCACTCCACGCCTTCACCACCGGCCAGGCCAATGTGCTGATCAACGAAGCGATCATGATGCCGGTGTGGCAGCAGATCGCCGACCGGCGGCCGGTGCGCTACTTGGACTGGGGAGACGACGTCATCGACGGCTTCGCCGAACTCGGCTGGGGCGCCGCGACTGTCGACGCCGGATACCTTCCCGGTCTTGAAAGTGATCTGCGCACACTGGATTTCGCCGACCTGGTGGTGCTGTGCCGCGCCGACCTGCCCGACGACATCGCCTACCTGGCGACCTGGTGCATGGTCCAGCAGCGCAAGGCCCTCGAGGCCCAGTACATCCATATGGACCCCGATCACACACCGGTCGGCTACCCCCTGGATCCGGCCACGATGGCGAAGACCCCGGTCCCGCTACATCCGGCCGCTCAGCGGGCGTACGCCGATCTGGCGCAAGCCAAGCCCGCCACCGACGGGTTGATCTGGAGCTGACCATGATCGAAACAGATCTGCTGATCACCGGAGCCGGCCCGGCGGGGCTGTTCGCCTGCTACTACGCGGGCCTGCGCGGACTACACGTCACCCTCGTTGACAGTCTCCCGCACCTGGGCGGGCAGACCGCCGCGCTGTATCCGGAGAAGAACATCTACGACGTCGCGGGTTTCCCGGCGATCCGCGGCCGAGAGCTCATCGATCGACTGACCGAGCAGGCGTCGACCGCCGACACGACCATTCTGCTGAATCAAGAGGCCACTACCCTCGAGGACCAGCCTGACGGTTCGCTGATCATGACCACTGCGACCGGCACCCGCATCCATGCCGGCGCGGTACTGGTCACTGCGGGTATCGGCCGCTTCAGCCCGCGGCCGCTGCCGGCGTTGGACGGATTCACCGGGCACGGCGTCGAATACGTCGTCGGTTCGCCCGAGCTCTACGCAAACGATCACGTGATCGTCGTCGGCGGTGGAGACAGTGCGGTGGACTGGGCGAATTCTCTTGTCTCGCATGCCCGCTCGGTCACCGTCGTCCATCGGCGCAACCGCTTCCGGGCGCATGAAAGCGCGCTGGCCCAGCTGTCTGCCACCTCGGCGCGGATGATCATCAACAGTGAGATCGCCCAGGTACATGGCAACGGCTTCCTGCGTGCGGTGACGGTGCGCGATTGCGTCGACGACACCACCGAGCAACTCGACGCCACCGTCCTCATTCCTGCGCTCGGTCATATCGCTGCGCTCGGCCCACTGACCCAGTGGGGGCTGCGGATGACCGACAAACAGATCGAAGTCGATACCACCATGGCCACCAGCCGATCTCGCGTTTTCGCCGCCGGCGACATCACCACCTACCCCGGCAAAGTGCAACTGATCGCGGTCGGATTCGGCGAGGCGGCCACGGCCGTCAACAACATCGCGGTGACTCTGCGGCCCGGAGAAGCCCTGTTCCCGGGCCACTCCACCGAAATGCCACCCCAGCATGTGGCCTGAAAACGCCGCCCCAGCTGGCTGATACGCGAACCCGGCCCCGGCCAGCGGCCTGAGAGGAGCCTGACATGGCGTATGTCATCAACGACGCCTGCATCAACGAACTCGACGGTTCTTGCGTCGACATGTGTCCGGTGGATTGCATCTACGAGGGTCTCACCAAGCGATACATCAACCCGAACGAATGCATCGACTGCGGCAACTGCCTGTCCGAATGCCCGGTGTCGGCGATCCAGAGCCCCAAGGACATCACCGACCCGACCTGGCGGCAGGACAATGCTGCGTTCTTCGCATTACCGCTACCCGGTCGCGAAGAAGCCCTCGGCGACCCCGGCGGCGCGGTCGGACTCGGCGCGGTCGGTGTGGACACCCCGCTCGCGGCCTCATGGATCAAGGAGTAGTAAGTCATGCGTGTTCCCTTTCTGATCATCGGCGGCGGCATCGGTGGTATGACCACCGCGCTGGCCCTGGCACAGGCGGGCTTCGCTGTGCACATCGTTGAACAGGCTCCGGAGTTCGGTGAAATCGGTGCCGGTATCCAATTGGCGCCCAACGCGATTCGGATCCTCGACCAGCTCGGGCTGGCCGGTGCGATCGAGCGGATCGCGGTCCGGCCGAAAAACCTGGTCTTCCTCGACATCGACTCCGGTGAGCAGCTGGCCACTGTCGATCTCGCGGACCGGTTCGTCGCCCGCTACGGACGGTCCTACTCGGTGCTGCACCGTGGCGATCTACTCGACGCGCTGCTCGACGCCTGCCGCGAGCAGGCGAACGTCACCCTCGAGACCGACAAAACGGTCACCGGGATCGCCAACCGCGAGAACAACACGGTGGTGGTCGATTTCGCGGACAGCACCGAGTATGTGTGCGACGCGGTTGTCGGCGCGGACGGCCTGTGGTCCAAAACCCGCACGTTGCTGTCCGACGATGCCCCCATCTGCTCGGCCTACGTCGCCTACCGCGGTGCGCTCCCGATGAGCGAGGTCAGTGCGCCCGTCGAGAACGACGACGAAATCGTCTGGATCGGACCGAACAAGCACCTCGTGCAGTACCCGATCCGGGGCGGCGACCTGTACAACCAGGTCGCGGTATTCCGCAGCGACCATTTCGATCCCGCCATCGCCGGGACCGAGGAGTGGGGCACCCCCGACGAACTCGACGAGCACTTCGGTACCGCCTGTGGGCAGGTACGCGGGTCCATTTCCCAGTTCAAACGCGAGAAGCGCTGGCCGATGTACGACCGTGCGCCACTGGCCAACTGGACCGTCGGGCGGGTCACCTTGCTCGGCGACGCCGCGCATCCGATGCTGCAATACCTGGCCCAGGGCGCGTGCCAGGCCATCGAGGACGCCGAGTGCCTGGCCCGGTTCATGGCCGAGCACAGCGGTGACGTCGACGAAGCCTTCGCGGCGTATCAGGCCGAGCGTATTCCGCGCACCGCCCAGATCCAGTCGGTCGCCCGCATGTGGGGCGAGATCTGGCATACCGAAGACCCCATCGTCCGAGAACTGCGCAACAGGGTCTTCGCCCGCGACACCACCGAGCACTACGTCGACCTGGACTGGCTATACCAGGTCCGCGTCGGATAGGAGAACTGATGAACGACGCGGTGCGCGAAGTAGTGCAAGCCAGTGGTGCGCTTGCGTTCGCGGGCCTCAGTGACATGGTGTGGGGCCACGCCTCGGTCCGCGACCCTGAAGGTAAGGGCGTGTGGATCAAGGCATCCAGTTGGGGATTCGAGGAAATCGACACCGACAAGGTCCACCTCGTCTCGCCCGACGGTGCGGTGCTGACGGGGGAGGGGAAACGACACCTCGAATTTCCCATCCATACCGAGATCATGGCGCGGCGCACGGATGTGGGATGTGTCGTGCACACCCACGCACCCGCACTCGCCGCCTTCGCCTCGATGGACGCCGAGCTGCAACCGATTTCGCACGACGCGGTGCCGTTCACCTATCCGCAGCTACCCCGCTTCACCGAAACCGGCGCTCTCATCGCGACCCCGGACCTGGGCCGCTCACTCGCCGAGACACTCGGTGACGCACACGGCATCTTGATGCCCAACCACGGTGCGGTGACGGTCGGACCTGACGCCGCAAGCGCTGTCATGTACGCGGTGCTGCTCGAACGTGCCTGCCGCACACAACTTCTCGCACTGGCTGCGGGTGGATCGAAGGTATGGTCGGATGAGCAGGAGACACGCTTCAAACGTGATCAGATCTGGAACCCGGGACAGCTGGGCGCCGGCTGGGAGTACCTCGTCAGACGCGCAGCGCGGGCCGATGTCCACTGATCGGCTCATCGATTGGCTCGAGTCGGAGACCAAACGCCTGCTCGAGACCATCGACAAGTACTGGGAATCGGACTTCAACGAGCAATCGGCTCTGCCCGGGTGGACCACCGGGGCATTGGTCACCCATCTGGCGAACCACGCCGACAGCGTGAACAACCAGCTGACCGGCCGCGATTCGGGCCGACGATGGACCATCGACACCGGTGCGGACCGGCCCGGCGCGGTGCTGATCACCGACGCGTTCGACTCGGCGGCCCGGCTCGCAACGACGGTGTCCGGGCTGCGCGCCGCGGACTGGGGGCGCTTGATCCGCACTCCCACAGGGAAACTGGTCACCGCCTCCGGCTTGGTGTGGCTGCGGCTGCGCGAAGTCAGCGTCCACCACGTGGACCTGGGTGGTCGCTTCGAGGACCTGCCCACGGATCTGATCGACGCACTACTGGCCGACGCGGTACGAGCGGTGCGACACAGAGCTGACTGGCCCGCACTCGTGCTGCGACCGACCGGATCCGATAAGGCACTGCGCACCCGGCCCGGGAACTATCCGGGGCCCATCGAGATCACCGGAAGCCCAGCCGGACTGCTCGATTGGGTGACCGGCCGCAGTGCTGGGGGCCTACTCGAAACCCCGAACGGAAGCCTTCCGGCCCGCCCGTTCTGGATCTGACCCATGGAAACGAGAACAATGAAGATCACTCACTTCGGGCACGCATGCGTGCTCCTCGAGATCCCCGCGCCCGGCGCCGAGATCCGCCTCCTCATCGACCCCGGCACCTACGCCACCGGATTCGAAGAACTCCGTGGCCTGGCAGCGGTGCTGATCACCCACTCCCATCCCGACCACATCGACATCGACCGAGTGACGGCGCTGCTCGCGGCCAATCCGACCGCCGACGTCGTGGCCGATTCCGCCAGCGCCGCCCTGCTTTCGGGCCTCGACCGGACCGTCACCACGGTGCAGCCGGGCGACAAACTGTGGGTCGCCGATGTGCGGGTAGACGTAATCGGCGGCGCGCACGCGTGCATTCACGCCGCGCTGCCGAATGTCCTCAACAATGGCTACGTCATCGACGGATCGATTCTGCATCCCGGCGACGACCTCGAGACCTTCCCCGAAGGGCATGCGATCGATGTATTGCTCATCCCGGCCGGCGGACCGTGGATGAAGATCGGCGAAGCCGTCGATTTCCTGCGCCGCGTCGCGCCCCGCGTCGCGATCCCCGTACACCAGGCCGGACTCGCTCAGATTCATCAGCAACTGCACTACCAGCTGTTGCGCAATCTCGGTCCCGCTGGTTGCGAGCTCGTCGTTCTGGAACCGGGCACCGCGCACGCGGTCTGAACAAAACAAGGCGGATATAAATGAGCACCATCGAAAACGTCGACACCACGACCGCACCCGACCCGGCCCTGGAGCAGCTTTACCGGGACTTCACAGCCGAGCACCTGAACCCGCTCTGGACGCAGACCAACGACCTCATGCCGATGACGCCGGCGTCCAAGGCGATTCCCTTTGTCTGGAAGTGGTCCACGCTCTATCCGATCGCGCAGCGCGCCGGCGACCTCGTCCCGGTGGGACGAGGCGGGGAACGGCGAGCCATCGCTCTCGCCAATCCAGGTCTGGGCGGCGTACCGTACGTCACTCCGACGCTGTGGGCCGCTATTCAGTACCTGGGCCCGAAGGAAACCGCACCCGAGCATCGCCACGCGCAGAACGCTTTCCGATTCGTCGTGGCGGGAGAAGGCGTCTGGACGGTCGTCAACGGCGATCCGGTCGCGATGCGTCGCGGCGACTTCCTACTGACCCCGGGCTGGGCATTCCACGGCCACCACAATGAGACCGATCAGCCGATGGCATGGATCGATGGCCTCGACATTCCGTTCGTCAACTACACCGATACCGGGTTCTTCGAATTCGGTTCCGATGGAGTCACGGACGAGGCCACACCGGATATCTCACGCGCCGAACGACTCTGGGCGCACCCCGGGTTGCGCCCACTGGTCGGATTGGGTGACAAGACCAGCTCACCGATCGCCGCCTACCGGTGGGAGCACACCGACGCGGCACTGCGCGAACAGCTCGCTCTCGAGGACGAAGGCCACGCGGCCACCACCGAACCCGGACATGCCGCGGTGCGCTACACCAACCCGACCACCGGCGGCGATGTCATGCCGACCATTCGCGCCGAATTTCACCGCCTGCGCGCCGGCGCGCACACCCGACCGCGCCGTGACGTCGGCTCGTCGGTCTACCAGGTATTCGATGGCACCGGACGATTCCACCTGGGGGACAAGGTTTCCGAGATCGGAAAAGGCGACATGATCGCCGTCCCATCCTGGACCGAATGGTCGATCGACACCGACCACGGCCTGGACCTGTTCATGTTCTCCGACGCCCCGATCGTCGAACGCCTGCATTTCGACCGCACCCAGATTTCCGAAGGAGCCTGATCCGATGCGACTCGCCACAATACGCCTTGATTCGAACGCCGGTGCCACCGCCGCCGTCCGTGTGGAACGCGACGAATTCGCCACTGTCATCGAAGGTTTCGCTGATCTGTCCGAGCTGCTCGCGCAAGCCGATTGGCGGGCTATCGCCGAAGCGGCCGAGGGCGTCGCAGTTGTGCTCGGGGGCGTCGAATACGCCCCCGTGGTCCCCGAACCCAGCAAAGTCATCTGTGTCGGCCTCAACTACGCGACCCATATCAAGGAAATGGGGCGGGAACTGCCCGCCTACCCGACCTTGTTCGCCAAGTTCCGGGAAGCCCTGACCGGGCCGTACGACGACGTCATCGTCCCGACCTACGCCGCGGCGCAATGTGATTGGGAAGGTGAGCTCGCCGTCGTCATCGGCAAGACCGCCTACCAGGTGGATGAAGCCGACGCTGAGGCCTACATCGCCGGTTACTCGGTCATCAACGACTTCACGATGCGCGACTACCAAACCCGCACTCTGCAATGGGACCAGGGCAAGTCATTCGAGAAGACCGCCGGTTTCGGTCCTTTCCTCACCACCACGGACTCATATACCTTCGGAAGCAAGCTCGAGACCAAGCTCGAAGGCCGCACGGTGCAGACCACTACCACCGACGACCTGGTATTCAAGCCTGCCAAGTTGATCGAGTACATCTCCCACATCCTCACCCTGCAACCGGGTGACGTCATCTGCACCGGAACTCCCGGCGGTGTCGGCCACGCACGCAAGCCCGAGGTCTACATCCAGAACGGGGAAACGGTCGAGGTCACTATCGAAGGGCTGGGGACGGTCCGGAACAAGACGATCGTCAAATAGGAGTCTCGCGCTGATGGGATTCCACGATCTCGCTCGCACCGAACAGTCGCTTCTCGCCCGCCGCGGCACCGCCTATTTCGCGGAGCGGCTCGCCGCGCTCACCGATGACGAACTCGGGGAACCGACCCTGCTCAAAGGCTGGACCCGCCGCCACCTCATCGCGCATGTGAGCTACAACGCGGTCGCCCTCGGTAATCTGCTCGATTGGGCGGCAACGGGTATCGCAACACCCATGTATACCTCGCCGGAGCAACGTGGGCGGGACATCGAGGAGGGCGCCACGATGTCGCCCGCCGCCCTGCGGAACTTGTTCGACCACACAGTCGCGCGGCTCGACGAGAAATGGCGCAACCTCCCGGACGCGGCTTGGGACACGAAAGTCCGTACCGTGCAGGGGCGTTCGGTTCCGGTCGTGGAGACACTGTGGATGCGCTGCCGCGAGGTGTGGATTCACGCGGTGGACCTCGCCAACGGTGGTCGTTTCGATGTGTTCCCCGACGTGATCTCGAGCAGCCTGCTCGACGACGTCGTCAATGTCTGGCGCAATCGCGATGTCGGCGCGGGTCTGGCCTTACGGGTCGATGATCGGGCACCGGTCGCTGTTCTACCCGAGGTCTCGACCGGCACCACGATCACGGGATCGCTTGCCGCGGTCACTCGCTGGGTGACCGGCCGCGGAGCGATCGGCATCACCACGACGGGCCCGGCGGTTGCCGCGCCCAGCTGGCTCTGAGCGCGAAGGTGTCCAGTGGCAATCAGGTGCCAGAGGTCGATGCTCGGCGCGGTACCGATCAACGGGAGCGCGAGGAGTGTCGCCGGGATCGACAGCCAACCGCCGTCTGCCCACACGCCATAGCCGCGCCGGACACCGCGATCGAAGGCGCTGAAAACGTAGCTGACGTTGGGGACGAAAATCATGCCCACCGCGATCCAGGCCGCGATCCGGGCGGTCGCGGGCTTGCTCGCTGTGAACAGCAGAATCGTGGCGACCAGGGCGAACAGGACGCTGATGATCACAATGACATCGCTTCAGAAGATGACTCCCGAACTTCTTGCGGGGCCTATCGCGGCCCGCTCCATCGCATGTACCGCGGTACGTCATGACGCGTATTAGCGCGTTCGGTCCGCAGACGGATGTCGCGGCCAACGCCGCCGCCTACCGTTTTCGGTATGACCTGGAACGAGCTGAGTACGAGCACTTTCGCCCTGCTGACCACCTACAAAAAGGACGGCACGCCGGTCGGCACACCGGTGTGGGTGGCGCCGGACGGCGACCGGATCGTGGTGTGGACCAACCCGAAGACCTGGAAGGCCAAGCGGATTCGTCGCAATCCGGAGGTGGTCCTGCAGATATGCGACGGCCGCGGCCGCCCGAAGAGCGAGGAGAAGTTCGCGGGCAAGGCCGAGGTCCTGGATGCGGCGGGAACTCAGCGCGTGCGCGATCTGGTCTCCCGCAAGTACGGGTTCATCGGCACCGTTATGATCCGGCTGCACAAGCTGTTCAAGGGCGCGGACGGCTCCGTCGGGATCGCGATTACGCCCGAGTAGTTCAGGCCGATTTCGCGAGTCCGGTCGAACGCCAAGTGTCGGCGAGTTCCTGCAATGGAATCTCCAGGGCCGCGGCCAGCGACACGATCGTGCCGAATGCGGGTGTCGGCAGCCGTCCGGTTTCGATCTTGCGCAGCGTCTCGGGTGAGATGCCTGCCGCTCGGGCGATCTGGGCCGGGTCGCGATCGGCGCGCGCGGCCCGCAGTCGGGCGCCGAGGCGGCGACCGGCCTCGACCTGGGCGGGTGTCAGCGGAAGTCGGACCATGCGACCACACTATGGGTGGTATTTAAATACCGCAAGCTCAACTGTTGAACTTCACCCGGAACGGCCCGCCGACACTGTTGAACAGCAGATCCCCGTTCGGGAAGAACTGGATCAGCGCGTACGCGCCGTTGCCCAGGTTGCTCTGCCCGAAGATGGTGCGGTGCACCGTCTTTCCTGACTGCCAGTCCAGTCCGGTCACCTCCCAGCCGTCGGCCTTGGTGTAGCCGTTGACGAACACGACGCCGGATTTGCTGCTCGCGGTGGGCACCATGCTGGTGGCGACCACATCAGCGCGCGACCACGCCGAGGTCCAGTGGTGGGCGGCCGTATCCCATTGGAACCGTTCGATACCCGATGGGGGCGCGAAGACCGGCCCACCGGCGAGCACGTCTACGAGGCGGTCCATCGCACCCTCGGGTCGGGCATTGTTGACCACGAACGCGCCATAACCGTCCACGACGACCGACTGCTCGCTCTGGATGAACTCGGGCTCCGGATTCAGCCCCGCCGTGACCTGGATCTGGTCGGCGATCCGGTTGGATTTGGTGTCCTGCTTCGGTTGGAATCCTTCGGGAATGGCGTCGCGCCAGAATGCGACCAACTTCATCCGATCGGCCCCGTCGGTGATGACGACGAGCCGGTCGTCCTTGCCGTAGCCCATGAGGGTGGGGGTGGACCCGGTGCCGATGCCGAACTTGACCGCGGGTGGTTGCCGTCCGAAATCGTAGGGCGCCGCCCACGCGCCGTCGGTGGCGTCGGCCGACAGCTTGGATCCGGTCCACACCACCTTGCGCATGATCTTGTCGGAGGCGGCGTAGATGCCGCCCTGCTCGTCCACCGCCATCGCATTGGAGACCACCTCGTCGGCGCCGAAGTGGATCTGCTGTGGTTCACCCTGCAGGCTGCGGTCGAGGATCGACAGGCCGCGGGTGCTCAGTATCGCGAGCTTGCCGTCGTAGGTCATATTCAGTCCGACGATGGACTCGGGCAGGCCGCCGAGTCCCGCGCCGGTGCCGAGCCATGGTTTGAAGTCGAGTGTGCGCAGAATGCGTACGCCCGCCTGGGGATTGTTCGCATTCGTCAGGCCGAAGACGACGATCTCTGCGTTCTGCGTGACGTAGTAGACCCGATTGTCCTTGTCCACCAGGCTGTAGACGCCGTTGGTGAGCCGCGTCCAGTCGACGCCCCAGTCGTTGTGCACGGCGGTTTCCACCTGGCCGATATCGGTGAAGTTCTGGTTGAGTACCTGGTCGAGGGCTTGCGGTGCGATCGGTTTCGTGCCGGGCGCATCGGCGCGGGCGATCTCGTGGAACATGCCATTGCCCACCTGGACGTAGACCACGCCCTGGGTGGAGGAGATCCACATGTAGTCCGGTTCGGTGGCGGCGAGCGTCATGATGTTGACCGGTCCCGAGGTAACCCGCGCCTGTTGTTTCGGGTCGATATGGAACTCGCCCTGTGGCGTTTGGTACGGGAAGGTGTCGGACTGGCCGGGATCTATATGGGTGAGTCCGTAGGTCGCGGCGGCCAGATAGGGATTGCGGGCGGGCCCGGACACGGTGCCCGACTGGTTCTGGCTCGTCGAGGATTCGCGGCCACAAGCGGGGGTCGCGAGAGCGAGGGCCAGCGCGATGGCGAGCGCTAGAGCCTTGCGGCGCGCGGTTGTGTTGGTTCGCTCGCTGCGCTCGCTCATGGTGGCTCCTCTACGCTCGCTGTCGGGCAGTCGATCGGTGGAACACGTGCCGCGGATGGGCGGCGAACAATGAAAAAAACCAGTGCTCATTCGCGTTCGCGAACATAACACATCGCCTGGTCACGCAGGGTGAATGGTATTTTTATACCGGCCGCCGCTATGCTCGGTATAAAAATACCGAGATGGAGGTCGGACATGGTGGAGTTGAAGTCGGCGGAAGAGATCGAACGCATGCGGGTGGCAGGGCGCTTCGTCGCCCAGATCCTGGCGGAACTGCGCGAGCGGGCCGGAGTCGGGGTGAACCTGCTGGAGCTGGAAGCCCATGTGCGGGAACGGATTCACGAACGCGGTGCGGTGTCGTGCTACTGGGACTACGCGCCGTCCTTTGGGCGCGGGCCGTTCCGCAACACCGTCTGCCTTTCGGTGAACGACGCCGTCCTGCACGGTCTTCCGTTCGATTACGCGCTGCGCGACGGGGATGTGCTGACCATGGACCTAGCGCTCGGTATCGACGGGTGGGTAGCCGACTCGGCCACGACAATGATCGTCGGCACCGCCGACCCGGAAGATCTGCGACTGATCAAGGCGACCGAAGACGCACTGGCCGCCGCCATCACGGTGGCATTGCCCGGCAACCGGATCGGCGATATCTCCGCCGCCATCGCGGAGGTCGCGCGGGCGAACGGCTATCCGGTGAACACCGAATTCGGCGGGCACGGACTCGGGCGCACGATGCACGAGGATCCGCATGTGTCCAATGTGGGCCGCGCCGGTCGCGGGTTCCCGCTGCGACCCGGTTTGACCATTGCCATCGAGCCCTGGTTTGCGCGCACGACCGACCGTATCTATACCGATCCGGATGGCTGGACCATTCGCTCAGCCGATGGTTCGCGGACCGCGCACTCCGAACATACGGTCGCGATCACCGAGGATGGACCGCAAGTGCTTACCGCGGCCGCGTGAGATCGACCACCGGAAGGTGTGATCCAGGCTGAAACCGGTTGCCGATCAATCGGTTTCGGCCAGCCAGTCGGCCAGGTCGGTGGCGGCGCTCAGGTCCGCCGCCACGGCGGCGCGCTCGGTATCCGACAGCGCTATTGCTCTGAGTTCGGCTCGTGCCGTCGCGGCCCGCTCGGCATTGCCGGTGGCAACGGCCAATTCGGCGAGTGCCGCAAGCGCTCGAGCCTTGTCGAGGGGCGATGCCTGCGCGCCGAACCGGCCGAGGCCGACCTCGAGCACTCGGATCGCGGTCGCGTCATCGTTCTTGAAATCGCGCAGGATGCGCGCGTTGTCCACAACCCGTGCCAGCCCGTCGAGTTTGCGGGAGCCGCTGTACTCGACTTCCTCGGGTTCGTCGCGCTGGATGTAGATGATGGTGTTGCCGACCGGGTCGACCACGCTGAATCGGCTTTGGCCCGGACGGAATCTGGTGATGCGTGGGCTGCCTTTCGCGGGGACCTTCCCGTAGCGCTTGCGCAGTGCGGCGGTGAATGCGCGATGCCGCTCGGCGACATCGTCGAGCATTATCAGGCAGCCGACCTGTTCGGCAGGGAGTTCGGTGCCAGCGGGCGCGGCGGCGAAATGGACCGCGCAGCCATTGGCCTGCACCGCGCCGTAGGCGTAGGGCCGGGTCTGTTCATGGGTGACCGTGTATCCGAGGGTTCGGTAGAAGTCGAGAGTTTCGGTCAGATCGCCGCTCCAGAGCACCGGAACCGCCATATCGCCCATCATCGCGTACCTCGATCGCAGTAATCAATTTTGACTACCAGAGGTTAGGGCGGTGAAACGGCGGAAGTCAAATTTGAGTAGCATGGCCATTCCGTGAGAAAAGGGAGTCCGGAATGTCGGCGGTGCGTCTGCTCGTCCTCGGCGTGATGCGGTTGCGTCAGCCCACCTACGGCTACGCGGTGCGCCGCGAACTGCTGTCCTGGCGTGCCGAAACCTGGACGAATGTGAAACCTGGATCGATCTACCACGCGCTCAAACAGTTGACGCAAGAAGGCAAGTTGAGTGCGTTCGGCACAGAGGGCAGCACCGAGGGGCCCGGCCGCACCCTGTTCGAACTGACCGAGGCCGGGGAGGCGGAGTTTCGCAGACTCATGGACGAGGCGCTGGTCAGCGTCGATATGGAGGAACTCGGTGCGGGCATCGCATTCATGGATGCGCTGCCCCGCGCGCACGTCATCGAGAAACTGCATGAACAACGCCGCAATGCCGCCGCGGTCCGCGACGACCTGCTCGCCATGGTCCCGAAGTTCCCCGGCCGCTACGAACCGCCCCATGCGACCGATCTGCTCGAGCTGTGGAGCGGGGTTTTCGACAATCTGTCGCACTGGACCGGCGGTGTGCTCGAACGCCTGGAAGCGGGCGAATACCGAATGTCGGACTGACGGGCGCGGTGCGCGTCTGCGGCTCGAGCGTGCCGCGCCCGCTGACCCGATCCCCGATAGGCTGCCCATATGACGAACACGCTGGATGCGATCGCCAAGGCCGATTACGTGTTGTTGACGACCTTCCGCAAGGACGGCACGCCGGTCGGCACCGCCGTCTGGGCTGCCGAAGACGACGGCAAGCTGTACGTATGGACCGAGACCAACAGTTGGAAGGTCAAGCGGCTGCGCAACAATCCGGCCGTCACCCTGCAGCCGTGCAATCCGTCGGGCAAGCCGCGCGGTGAGGTCATCGAGGGCACCGGTCGAGTGCTCGATGCCGAAGAGACCCAGCACGTCCGCAAGCTGATCAAGCGGAAGTACTGGCTGCTCGGCCCGATCCTGGTGAACGCGAGCATCATTCGCCGGGGCAAGTCCGGAACCATCGGCCTCGAGATCACCCCCGCCGCGTAACCGCCCACGCCACGTAGTCGCCCCGCCACTTGATCAGCCGCGCCGGGCTCGCCGCAGTGAGCCCGGCACCGGCCGGATCAGGTCGCCTGGCTCACCGAGGACATGTGGAAATCCGGAATTCGCAAGGGCGGCATAGCGGTTCGGGTGAACCAGTCCTTCCATTCGCGGGGCAGGGTGGTTTCGGTGGCCCCCGCCTCGGTGGTGCGGCGCAGTAGGTCGATCGGGCTCTCGTTGAAGCGGAAGTTGTTGACGGCGGCGGTGACCTCGCCGTTCTCCACGAGGTAGACGCCGTCACGGGTGAGGCCGGTGAGCAGCAGCGTGGCCGGATCGACCTCGCGGATGTACCAGAGCGTGGTGAGCAGCAGGCCGCGTTCGGTATTGCCGATCATCGTGTCCAGCGTCGCGCCGGAGCCGCCGGTCAGCAGCAGATTCCCACCGGGAACCGTGGTGGGGGCATCGAATTCGGCGGCGGTGGCGCGCGGGTAGACCAGGGATTCGATGACGCCATCGCGCAGCCAGTCCACCCGCTGGGCGGTCAGGCCATTGTCGAAGACCGACAGTGATTCCGAGGACGATGACGTCGCGACGAACGGACGGTACTCGAGTCCGCTGGCGGCGGGATCGGAATAGAGCGTCAGCGGGATCTCGCTGAGCCGCTCGCCGATTCGGGTGCCGCCCGCCTTGGCGAAGGCGCTGTGTCCCTCGTGTGCGCCACGGCCCTCCATGGTCCAGGCCATGTAGATCATCAGATCCGCGACCGCTGAGGGCGGCAGCAGGGTTTCGTAACGTCCGGCGGGCAACTCGACCCGCCGCTTGGACCAGTCCAATCGCCGCGACAGCTCGCTCAGCAGGCCGGGTATATCGACATCGGTGAAGTTCGCGGTCCCGACACCGACCCACGCACTGGCCAGATCCGCACCCTCGCCGCGCTTTCCATTGATCTCCACCGAACCGGTGGGCTGGACGAACCGGCGGCGAACGCCGGTCGAGGTGCCGAGCCAGGTGGTGTGCACTTGGTGGTGGGCGAATCCGTAGAGGCGGTCAGCGCCGTCGAATCCGCCCGCCAGATCGCGCGCCACCTCGGTGAAGACCTCGATACCGGTGCTGCCCGGCGCGGATGCCCAATCGGCGGTATCGTCGCCGCCCGGCAGGCCGTCGGCATCCGGTGTCAACAGCGGCATCGCGTCCTTGGCGGGTTCGGCGGTGCGGGCCGCCGCCTCGCTGGCGTGGACCACGGCCTCGATATCGTCGGGGTCGACGCTGGTGGAGCTGACACTGCCGACGCGCGCGGCGTTCGGGCCGTCCCGGAATATCGAGATGACCGACCATTCCCGCGAAATCGAGGAGCCATTGGTGGTCATCGAGTTGCCCGCCCAGCGCAGCGACGCCTCGTGCGCGTCGGTGACGATCACCATCGCCTCGTCCGCGTGCGAGAGCGCCAGTGCCTGCTCGACCACCGCGCCCGCGGGCATCATGCGCTCCGTCACTGACCTGCCTCCGTCCGGGTGTTGAGAATGTTGATGCCGCGCACCAAGATCGACGGGCAGCCGTGGCTGACCGCAGCGACCTGGCCGGGTTGGGCCTTACCGCAGTTGAACGCGCCGCCGAGGCGCCAGGTGGACGGACCGCCGACCGCCTCCATCGCACCCCAGAAGTCGGTGGTGGTGGCCTGGTAGGCGACATCGCGCAGCTGGCCGTCGAGTTCGCCGTCGCGAATGCGGAAGAACCGCTGGCCGGTGAACTGGAAGTTGTAGCGCTGCATATCGATCGACCACGACTTGTCGCCGACGATGTAGATGCCGTTTTCGACCCGGGAGATGAGTTCGGCCGTGCTGGTGTCGTTTTCGGGGTCCGGCTGCAATGAGACATTGGCCATGCGCTGGATCGGCACATGGTGCGGGGAGTCCGCGTAGGAGCAGCCGTTGGAGCGTGCCAGGCCCAGGCGCGGGGCGAATACGCGGTCGAGTTGGTAGCCGACCAGCACACCGTCGCGCACCAGATCCCAGCGCTGTCCGGCGACGCCGTCGTCGTCGTAGCCGACCGAGGCCAGACCGTGCACCTCGGTGCGATCACCGGTGACGTGCATGATCGGCGTCCCGTACCGGAGTGTGCCGAGCTGGTCCGGGGTCGCGAACGAGGTACCCGCATAGGCGGATTCGTAACCGATGGCCCGATCGTATTCGGTGGCGTGGCCGATGGATTCGTGGATGGTCAGCCACAGGTTGGTCGGGTCGATCACCAGGTCGGTGGGGCCCGCCTCGACGCTGGGCGCCTTCACCTTCTCCGCGAGCCACCCGGGGATCTGCGCGAGTTCTTCGTTCCAGTTCCAGATTCCGTCCGCGCCGGTGACGTACTCCCACCCGCGCCCGGCCGGGGCGGCCAGGGTGCGCATGGTCTCGAAAACACCCGCCGCGGAATCCACGGTGGTCGCCTCGAGCTGCGGGTGCAGGCGCACTCGCTGCTGGGTGATCACGGAGCCGGCGGTATCGGCGTAGAAGGTCTGCTCCTTGACCTGCAGCACCGAGGCGGTGACATGGTCGACGCCGTCGGCGGCGGACAGGCGGCCCGAATAGTCCTGCAGCAGTGCGACCTTGTCGGCGGTCGGCACCGTGAACGGATCCACCGCATAGGCCGAGACCCAGTGCGCATTGTCGTAGCGCGGTTCGTCGGCGAGTTCGACACGCTCGCGGTTGAGGGCGCGCAGCGTCGTCGCAACGGTGACCGCCCGGCGCGCCACCTCGGCTGCGGTATCCGGGGTGAGCGCGGCATGCGAGGCGAAACCCCAGGTCCCGTCGACGATCACGCGCACGGCGAAGCCGAGGTCGGTGGCATTGCTGATCGCCTCGACCCGGCCGTCGCGCAATCGGATCGACTGGGTGACCAGCCGATGCACCCGCAGATCCGCATGTTCGGCACCCGCCGCGCGCGCCGCGGACAGGGCGGCGTCGGCCAGCGCGTGCAGCGGTAACGCAAGGAACTCGGCGTCCACATCTTTGGAAGTCGCGATGCTCACCCGACCAAACCTAGTCGCTCCGGCGGGCGAGCGCCGCTCCCTGCGCACTGACGCACACCATATCGCTGCCACGCCGCACGAAATGCCCAGCGGCGCCGTGGCTTACACCATGGCCGCAGGCGTGGCGGCGACGAGGCCACCGTCGACGAGCAGGTCCTGTCCATTGACGTATGACGCCTCATCGGAGGCGAGGAAGGCCACCGCGGCGGCGACGTCCTCGGAGGTGCCGATGCGGCCCGCGGCCACCGATGCCACCGCGGCGGCCTGGACCTGCGCCGAAGCCTCGGCGTAGAACGCCGGTGTCGCGGTATAGCCCGGGCTCACGGAATTGACCCGAATTCCCCGTGGCGCCAGTTCGGCCGCCAGCGTGCGCGCCAGGTTGTGCACGGCCGCCTTGGTCGCCGAGTACAGGGCCGCGCCGGGCCCGCCGCGATGCAGTGCGAACGATGCGTTGATCACGATCGCGGCACCATCGGTCAGCAGCGGCAGGGACTTCTGGATGGTGAAATACGCGGCTTTGAAGTTGATATCGACGACGCGGTAGAACTCGGCCTCGGTGACCTCGGTCAGCGGCTGGAACGCGCCGACGCCCGCATTGGCGAACACCACATCCAGCCGTCCGAATCGGTCCTGGATCGCGGCCGTGAGCGCGTCGAGATCGGCCAGATCTGCGACGTCGCCCGGCACCGCGAGGACGCGGTCCCCGCTGTTGAGCTCCTCGACGGCGGCGTCTAGCCGGGTCTTATCGCGCCCGGTGATGACCACCCGCGCGCCCTCGTCGAGCAACCTGCGCGCGGTGGCCAGGCCCATACCGCTGGTGCCGCCGGTGATCAGCGCGATCTTGTCGTCGAATCGGGAATTGCTCGGCATGACACGACCTCTCATACAGTTGGATTGTTCAAATACTTACGTACAGTTCGACTGTATGTCAACAATCGAGCTATTCTGGTCCGTGTGATGACGGCACACCCCGAGCGGGATCGGATCCAGTTGGCGAATGTTTTTGCCGCCCTGGGGAACCCATTGCGACTGCAGATCGTCCGGGTGCTCGCCGACGGGGCCGAGCACACCTGCGGCTCGATCGTGGACGGTGTGCCCAAGTCGAATCTGACCCATCACTATCGGGTGCTGCGCGACGCCGGGATCATCTGGCAGCGACCGTCCGGTCGCGAGACGCTGCAGTCGTTGCGTCGCGACGATCTCGACGCCCGCTTTCCCGGCCTACTGGACTCGGTGATCGACGCGGCACGCCGCGATATCGCCGCGGACCAGCCCGGGGCGAGTCGGATTTGATCACGGTTCGGCCGCGCGGCGCGCGCGAAAGTGGTGCTTACCGTACCCAAGTCGCGTTATGCCGTACTGTGCCCGCGTGCCGCCATCCGCCCTCCGCGACCGCAAACGCGAACGTACCCGCCGTGCCCTCCTCCAGGCAGCCGTCGAACTTTTCGAGGGCAGAGGTTATGAGGAGACCACGGTGGCCGACATCGCCGCCGCCGCGGACGTGGGTACCCGAACGTTCTTCAACTACTTCGCCAGCAAGGAAGAATTGCTGTTTCCGGCGCAGGACGAACGGGTGCGCGCCGCGGTCGCGGCGATCGCCAGCCGTCGGCCCGGTGAGCGGCCGGTGGAGGTGCTGCTGCGGGCATTGCGGGCGGCCGGTGACAATCCGGGCGAGCACCTGGTCGACGATCTGAACGCGCGCATAGCCGCACTGCGCGCACAGGTTTCGCGCACGGTGCCCGCGGTGAGCGGACGTGCCGCGCACGCGCAGTTGGTGGCGCAGCGCGAGATCGCGCGCCAGTTGCATACGGCGTTTCCGGCCGAACTGGACGAGGTCGGCGCGGCCGCCCTGGTCGGTGCCGTGGTCGGCGCGGTATCCGGTGCGCTGACGGTGCTGTTCCAGAGTCCGGTGGCCGGAGTCGACGGTGAGCGACTGCATCGCCAGATCCACGAAACCACCTCGCGTGTGCTGCAGCCCTGGCTCGCGTCGAGTACCAAGATGCAGGTCGGACCCATGCATTGAGCGATCAGCCGAATTGCTGCCACCCCAAACGAATCACCATCCCGACGACCACCACCAGCAGCACGACCCGCACGAACCGCGCGCCATTGCGTAATGCCATGTGCGAGCCGAGAATCGCGCCCGCCACATTGCCGACCGCCATGGCCGCGCCGAGCGCGAACATGATGTGACCGGTGACGCCGAAGAAGATCAGCGCGCCGAAATTGGATCCGCAGTTGATCACCTTCGCCATCGCGGCCGCGCGCACGAATTCGGTGCCGAGCAGGGTGGCGAAGGTGATGATCAGGAAGGTGCCGGTGCCAGGGCCGAGCAGTCCGTCATAGAAGCCGATCAGCCCGGCGGCCATGGCGATCACGAGGACGACCTTGCGTCGCGTCGGCGGGTGCGTCGCCATGGTGATACCGATCGACGGGCGCAGCGTGACGAAGACGGCGACCCCGACCAGCACCACCATCACGATCGGGATGAACAGGTCACGGTCGATGAGCGATACCGCGGCCGCACCGGTCGCGGCGGTGCCCGCCGCAATCGCGGCCGCGGGCAGCAGCGTTCGCCATTGCATCGGGACCTTCCGCGCGAACGTCATGACCGATGCGGTGGTGCCCGAGACCGCGGCGAGTTTGTTGGTGCCGAGCGCGGTCTGCGGGGCGATGCCCGGCGCCACGAGGAACAGTGTCGGCAGGATGATCAATCCGCCGCCGCCGACCACCGCGTCCACCCAGCCTGCCGCGGTCGCGGCCGTCAATAAGGCCGCCCAGTCTGCGAAATCCACCCGGTCAGCCAACCAGACGGTTGGGTTCCGCGCCGGCGGCGGGTGCGGCCACTGCCGGTCCGGATCACACCTAGGCTGATGTCCGTGCGCCGGTTCAGTCTGTGGCTTCGCGGCAAGCCCCTCATCGCGGATTCGATCCTGGCCGCCGCGCTCATGCTGCTCGAGGTGCTCGGGGTCGGCAACTCCGATAGCAAGCTGGCCTATCTGGGAATCGGTGTACTGCTGCCGGGACCGCTGGCATTTCGGCGGCTGTACCCGCGCGCGATGGCCGCGGCGATGCTCGGACTCTCGATCGCATCGACGCTGGTGAGCTACGCGTCCGAGGACAAGGCCGACCATATCGGACTGCTCGGGCTCGGCATCATGCTCTATACCCTGGTCGCCTACGTCGGCCGCAAGGAAGCGCTGTGGTATGCGCTCGGATTGGTCGCCGACGGCACCATCTCATTGCTGCTGCTGCACAAGCCATCCGGTTCGGACCTGATCTTCATCGCGATGTTCTACGCGCTGTGCTGGACACTGGCCGAATTCATCGGCGCGCGTCACGCCTACGACCAGGAGGTGGCGGCACGGCTGGCGGTCGCCGATTACGACCGGGAACGCCGCGCACACGATGCCGTGGCCGCCGAACGCACCCGCATCGCCCGCGAACTGCACGATGTCGTCGCGCACGCGGTCAGCGTGATCATCGTCCAAGCCGACGGTGCGAAGTACACGCTGCGGCGCGATCCGGACGCCGCCGAACGCGCGCTGGCCACCATCGCGGGCACCGGCCGGGAGGCACTGCGCGAACTGCGCAGGACCGTCGCACTGCTGCGTATCGAACACGCACCGGATCAGTTGCCGCAGCACGGAACCGCCGGGCTGGCCAAGGTGGTCGAGATGATGCGCGACACCGGCCTGGCCGTGGAACTGGAAATGACCGGCGAACTCGACGACATCAACCCCGAGGTGAGTCTCGGCATGCACCGCATCGTCCAGGAATCGCTGACCAATACGCTCCGGCACGCGGGCTCGCATCCGAAGGCATGGGTGCGCGTGCAGCGCCGCGCGACCGACGTCGTCATCGAGGTCACCGACACCGGCGGGGTGCCGGTGCGGGCACAGGCCGCGAACCCGATCGAGGGCGGCGGCATGGGATTGGTCGGCATGCGCGAACGCATCGCCGTCCTCGGCGGCACGCTGGAGGCGGGGCGCACATCCGATGGCGCATGGCGGGTGTACGCGACCATTCCATTGCTGCGTGGCAACGAAACCTGTTAGCCGAGATGTCGTTTCGACCTCGCGCGCACGGTATCGAAAACGCGCTGGACGGTGCCGATAGATTAGGGACGTGCCGATTACCGTTCTCGTTGTCGACGACCAGGAACTCATGCGTATGGGATTGAAGATGGTGCTCGGCGCGCATCCGGATATCGAGGTGATCGGGGAGGCCGAGAACGGTGCCACCGCTATTACGCGGGCCAAGGAGTTGCGCCCGGATGTGGTGCTGATGGATGTGCGGATGCCAGTGGTCGACGGTGTCGCCGCGACACAGCGCATCGTCGAGGCGGGCGACGGCTGCAAGGTCCTGGTGATGACAACCTTCGATCTCGACGAACACGCACTCGGCGCGCTACGGGCCGGGGCGAGCGGATTCCTGCTGAAGGACACACCGCCCGAGGATCTGGTCTCGGCGATTCGGAGCGTTGCCGCCGGTGATGCGGTGGTGTCGCCCAAGGTGACCAAGCGACTGCTGGACCGGCTCATCGCCGATGATCCCGGCGGTATGCGGGATCCGGTGGTGCTCGAGGTATTGACCGCGCGCGAGCGCGAGGTGCTCGAGCAGATCGCCGCGGGGCGGTCCAATGCCGAGATCGCGGAGCAGTTGTATCTGTCCGAGGCGACCGTCAAGACGCACGTTGGCCGGGTACTGACGAAACTCGGTCTGCGCGACCGGGTTCAGGCGGTGGTGCTGGCCTACGAGACCGGGCTGGTTCGACCCGGCGGGTGAGATCTCAGCGAGCTATCAGGCTGGTTCGGGAGAAAAATCCGACCGCACGACGTTGAACCGGGTAGATCGTCCGAAAGGATCGCCATGCCCGCCATACTGTTCGTGCTCTACGTCATCGTGGAGATCGCCGCGCTGATCGGCGTCGGCCATCTCATCGGTGTAATGCCCACCATCCTGCTGCTGATCGCCGGATCCGCCGCGGGCATGCTGCTCATCGGCGCACAGGGCCGTCGCGTCTTCGAACAGTTCCGCCGCGCCGGTCGCGGGGAAATCAATCCGGGCACCGCGGTCGCAGATGGCGCGCTCGTCGCCGCTGGCGGATTCCTGATGTTCATCCCGGGCCTGGTCACCTCGTTCTTCGGGCTGCTTCTGCTGCTGCCGCCGACCCGCTTCCTGGTCCGTCCGCTGGTCGCGGCCTTCGCCGCGCGGCGGTTCAGCCGTCTGGCGGCCGCGATGCCCTATCGCGGCGTGGTCATCGATGGTGACGATGTGGTCGACGGTGTCGTGGTCACCGAGTGGTACGACGACCCGCGCCCGTCGACCCGACCCGCCCTGCCGTAGCAGTTGATCGCAGACCGATCGGGACCCTCGCGCATAAACCGTGCGAATTCTCACGGCCGTGCCCATTTCGTACGACGCCGCAAAGGACTAGGGTGGCCGGATGGCGACCGAAGAGCTCACCGTCACGGTGAGTGAGGAGCTGGCGGCGGCGGCCAGGCAGGCCGCAGCCGCTGCGGGACAGTCGATTTCCGGTTTCACGGCAGCGGCGCTGCGGCTGGAACTGATCGCGGTGGAGGCGGGCATGCGGGCCGCACCCGATCGCTGCGGAGCACCGCCGAGATATGCGGAGGTCATGGCGGTGCTGGCACAACCGGCGGACGTATCCCCGGCAACGCGGCTGTCCGACTCGAAGGACTGAAACGCCCATACGGCAGACTGGTCTCTCGTGAGTACCCAGTTGCTGATCGGCGGTCGTTTCTACAGCTCGAGTTCACCCGACGCGACGGCAATGGCCGTGACCGACGGCACCGTGGTGTGGCTGGGCGCCGAACAACCGGGACGCGCGCTGCATCCGGACGCGGAGATCATCGACTTGGCCGGGGCTTTCGTCGCGCCCGCGTTCGTCGATCCGCACGTCCATGTGACGGCGCTGGGGTTGAAGCTCACCGGACTCGATCTGTCGGCAGCGCGGTCGCTCGCGCACTGCCTGGAGCTGTTGCGCGCGTTCGCGGTGGCCCATCCCGATGGCGCGATCCTCGGCGACGGCTGGGATGAGACCGGATGGCCGGAGGGGCGGCCGCCGACGATCGAGGAGATCGATGCGGCGGTGCGGCCGGGCCGACAGGTGTACCTGTCGCGGGTGGACGCGCATTCGGCGGTGGTTTCCTCGGCACTGCTGAACGCAGCGGTCACTGCTGCGGACGGGTTCACCCGTGGTGAGCCGCTGCGTGCCGCGGCACACCATCTGGTGCGCGCCGAAGTTCTGGCGGGATCGGATCGCGCACAACGGGATCGGGCCCGCAAGGCGGCACTGGACGCAGCGGCCGCACGCGGCGTCGTCGCGGTGCACGAATGCGGCGGACCGGAGATCGCCGGGCGCACCGATATTCGTGAACTGCTCGAATTCGAGCACGGCGTCGAGGTGCGGGCCTATTGGGGTCAGGCCGTGCGCACCGCGGACGAGGCGCGGGCGCTGGTCGCCGAACTCGGGGTGCACGCGTTGGGGGGCGATCTGTTCGTCGACGGATCGATCGGCTCGCACAGCGCGCGGCTGCGCGCACCCTACGCCGATGACGGTGGAACCGGCCTCGGCTATCTCGATGCCGATACGATTGCCACGCATGTGCGCGCCTGCACCGAGGCGGGCATCCAGGCCGGGTTCCACGTCATCGGCGATGCCGCGATGGACGAGGTCATCGCAGGTTTCGGACAGGTCGTCGACGCACTCGGCGGGCCGGCCGTCGCGGCGCGCGGACACCGCGTCGAACATGCCGAGATGATCGACGCCGACCAGATCGCCCAACTCGGTGCCTGGGGTGTAATCGCCAGTGTCCAACCGGGTTTCGACGCGACCTGGGGCGGTCCCGACGGTATGTACGCCACCCGCCTCGGCCCCGAGCGCGCCGCCGCTCTCAATCCCTTCGCGGGAATGGCCGCCGCGGGTATTGCCCTGGCCATCGGCTCGGACGCCCCCGTCACCGCCCTCGACCCCTGGGCCGCGATCCGCGCTGCGGTCCACCATCGCACCCCCGGCCACGGCCTCTCACCCCGTGCCGCCTTCGCCGCCGCCACGCGGGGCGCCTGGCGTGCCGGTGGCATCCGCGATGGCCTGGCGGGCACGCTGGTCCCGGGAGCCCCCGCCTCCTACGCGATCTGGGACGCCGACGACCTCGTCGTCGCCGCAGCCGCCGACACCGTCCAACGCTGGTCCACCGACCCTCGCTCTCGGGTCCCCGGCCTCCCCCCACTCGACCCGGATGCGAAGCTGCCCACCTGCCTGCGCACCGTGCACCGCGGAGTGACCATCCATGAGGCCTGAAGCGTCCCGGATTCCCGGCCTACCCTCGCAGTCCTGGCGGGGCGAGGCCGAATTCATGCCGAAAGCGCCGAAAATGGACCTATTCGGGCGAGCGGTCGGGGAGCACCGATGACCGACGGTTCAACCGCGACGGCGCTTACCCGGATAGCCGCCGCGCTCGATCGTCATCCGGTGCTGAGTCGCGTCGTGGCGGCGGTGATCGCCGGGTTGCTGATCTTCGGGAGTTTTCCGCCGCGGCCGCTGTGGTTCCTCGCGCCGATCGGAATCGCGGTATTGACGCTGACCGTGCGTGGCGCCGGGCGGCTGCGGAGTGGATTCGGATACGGCATGCTGGCCGGGCTCGGATTCTTCGTGCCGCTGCTGCCGTGGACCGGGATCTATGTGGGGCCGGTGCCGTGGCTCGCGCTGTCGACGGTGTGTTCCTTATATATAGGACTTTTCGGGCTAGTGGCTGGGTTGCTGTTCGCGCTGCCGGGGTGGCCGCTGTGGGTGGCGCTGGCCTGGACGGCTACCGAGTGGCTGCGGTCGAGTTTTCCGTTCGGCGGATTCCCGTGGGGACGGCTGGCGTTCGGACAGGCCGACGGGTGGTACCTGTCGCTCGCCATGGTGGGCGGTGCGCCGCTCATCGGATTCGCGGTGGCGCTCACCGGAACCGCGGCGGCGGCACTGCTCGTACGCCTGTGGGTCCGGATGACGGCCGCGTCGACGACGGGCGGAAAATCCGGTGGTCCCGTCACCGGGACGCGCCTCGGAGTCATAGCCGCGGCAGCGACTCTGGCTGTCATCCCGATGACCGGGGTGATCCTGCGGGCGGCGCTGCCCGGCCCGGAGGAGGGCGACCGGACGATCACCGTCGCCGCCATCCAGGGCAGCGTGCCGCGGCTCGGTTTGGATTTCAATGCGCAGCGGCGCGCCGTGCTGGACAACCATGTCCGGCGCACCGAGGAATTGGCTCGCGACGTCGCGCAGGGCCGGGTCCGCAAGCCCGATGTGGTGATCTGGCCGGAGAACTCCTCCGATATCGATCCGCTGCGCAATGCCGACGCGGCCGCCGAGATCACCGCGGCCTCCGAGCATATCGGCGCGCCCATACTCGTCGGCGCGGTACTGGTGAACGGTGATCGCACGACGACGAACTCGGTGATCGTCTGGAATGGTGCAGTCGGGCCGGGGGAGCGCCACGACAAGAAGATCATCCAGCCGTTCGGCGAATACCTGCCCATGCGCGGCTTCTTCCGGCTGTTCTCCGAATACGCCGACCGCGCAGGATACTTCGTGCCGGGCGACGGCGACGGCACGGTCCACGCGGACGGCATCGACATCGGCGTCGCCACCTGCTACGAGGTCGCCTTCGACCGCGCCTTCCGCGACTCCATGCACGCGGGCGCGCAACTGCTGACCGTACCCACCAATAACGCAACCTTCGGCGACAGCGAGATGACCTACCAGCAGCTGGCCATGTCCCGGGTCCGCGCCGTCGAACACGGCCGTGCCCTGGTGGTCGCCGCCACCTCGGGCGTCAGTGCCATCATCACCGCGGACGGCGCGGTCCAGCAGCAGACCCCGAAATTCGTGCCCGCCGCACTGGTCGCCGAACTGCCGCTGCGCAGCACCACAACACTCGCGACCCGATTCGGCGCCGCTCCGGAGCTGTTGTCGGTTATCCTGACCGCTGCTGCTGTAGTGGTAGCAGCTATTCGTCAGCTAAATGCACGTGGCAGTAACCCGACCGACCGGGACGCCATCACGGACCAGCCGGTCGGTTGAGCACATCGGATCTGCTGAACACGGCGAACGAGTATTCCCTCTGACCGAACAATCGGTTTGTTCCGGGGCTGGTGTTACCGACGGTCGGCAAGCCCTGGGCGCTAGTCAGCCGTTTGCTGAGCCGTAACTAATGCCGTGGCGTGTCGCGATTCACGCCTCCCCTCTCTCGTTCTACCGCATAGGCCCAGCAAAAAGCTATATTTGCGGAGAAGTAGCTCGCGCAAGTGTGCTGCCGCGAACGGCGTTGGAAGTGACACAAATCCGCAACGCTGGCCATCCGCTACATCCGGTGCTCCGAATCAATGGGCGTGGATCACGTCCTACGGCTGGCGCATGCGCGCCTGCGGTGGCGGTGCTCGGGGAGATGCGCATCAACAGCGGCAGAAGGAGTGATTGATGAGTTCATTGGCCACGGATCGCGTCGACCAATGCTCTTCTGGTGAATTCTCGGCACAACCATTCGCACTGTCGCCTGCGCAAACAGCCTTGTGGTACGCCCAACGGATTCGCCCCGACGTTCCGCTTACCATCGCCCAGTATGTCGAGATCCACGGGGACCTGGATGTCGGCCGTCTGCTTTATTCGATCGAACGGTTCGGCGCCGAAACGCAGGTCGGACATGTACGCCTGGTGGAGATCGACGGCGTCCCGCATCAGGTGATCGACCACACCTTCCGCCCGGGCTGGGCCCGGATCGATCTGCGCGACGAGCCTGATCCACACGCTGCCGCGATGCGCTGGATGAACGAGCATGCCAGCTCGCCGATCGATCTCGAGAACGACCCGCTGACCACGAACATAGTGCTGCGGACCGGCGACACGGACTACATCTGGTACGCGCGTGCCCATCACATCGTGATCGACGGCTACGGCGCGATGAACGCACTCACCCGCACGGCCGAGATCTATACGGCGGTGGAGAACCGCACCGAACCGGCCAGCTCTCGCGCGACGCCGCTGGCCACTATCTATGCGGACGAATCCACCTATCGTGATTCCAGCCGGTTCCGCAACGACCGTGACTACTGGCTCGAGCAATTGGCGGACGCGGGTGGGCCGATGTCGTTGTCCAGTGTGAACGGCCTGACCGCCGCCCCCGACGCGGGGCGGCGTCGTGCTTGCGCGGTCTTGGACGAACGCGGCGAGGCGGCCATGACCGCGGCGACGGCCGCGCTCGAGACCCACAGCTCGACCATGTTCGCCGCGGCACTGGCCTGCTATGTGCGGTCGGTGACCGGCAATCCGGATGTGGTGCTGAGCCTGCCGGTTTCGGCGCGGACCACGGTCGCGCTGCGCCGTTCGGCCGGCGTGGTCTCCAATGTGGTGCCGATCCGGCTGCGGTTCGATGCCGAAACCACCGTCCGCGATGTGGTGCGCAACGCGGAATTGCAGATCACCGGCGCGCTGCGGCATCAGCGCTACCGCCATGACGACATCCGCCGCGACTGCGGCTACTCCCGCGACGCGCGCGGCTTCTTCGGCCCGATGGTCAACATCATGCTGTTCCATGACGAGCTGAAATTCGGCAGTCTGCTCGGCTCGCTGCACGTGCTCGCCACCGGCCCGGTCGAGGACCTCTCGATCAATCTGTACAACGGCGAGGGCGGCCGCATCCACATCGACTTCGAGGCCAACCCGCGGCTCTACACCGATACCGAGGTCACGGCGCACCACGCCCGGTTCCTGGACTTCCTGACCCGATTCCTCGCCGCCGACCTCGACACCAACGTCGAAGGCCTCGCCGCGATCACCGACGACGAGCGCGAGCGCGTACTACGCACCTGGAACGACACCGAGACGGCACTGCATCAGGGCACCCTGTCCGGTCTGTTCACCGATCGCGCGATGATCTGCCCGGATGCGGTCGCGCTCGAATTCGCCGAGGAGACACTGACTTACCGCGAACTCGACGAGCGGGCCAACCGGCTGGCCCGCCTGCTGATCGCCCGCGGGGCGGGCCCGGACACAGTGGTCGCCTTGTGCCTGCGACGCAGCATCGAACTCGTCGTCGGCATGTACGCGGTCATCAAGGCCGGTGCGGCCTACCTGCCCCTCGATACGGAGAACCCCGCCGAACGGATCGACCAGATCCTCGAGCAGGCCGAACCCGTGTGCGTATTGATCGCGGCCCGCGACGAACTCACGCTCCCGGAGCGCGCGGCCGTGCTGGCCATCGACACCGCCGACCTGTCGGAAGTCGACGCCGCCCCGATCACCGACAGCGATCGCCGCACCCCGCTTCGCGCCGACCATCTCGCCTACGTCATCTTCACCTCCGGCTCGACCGGAAAACCCAAGGGCGTCGCTGTAACCCACACCGCGATCGTCAACCGGCTGCGCTGGATGCAGCACGAATACCCCCTCGACGACACCGACGCCGTCCTGCAGAAGACCCCGGCCACCTTCGATGTCTCGGTCTGGGAATTCTTCTGGCCCTTGCAGATCGGCGCGCGACTGGTCATCGCCGAACCCGACGGGCACCGTGATCCGGCCTACCTGGCCCGGATCATCAGCGAAAAGTCCATCACCACGGCGCATTTCGTGCCGTCCATGCTGTCGGTGTTCGTCACCGACACCGATGTGCGCGATTGCGCCGGTCTGCGCCGGGTGTTCTGCAGCGGTGAAGCCTTGCCCGCGGCCACCGTTCGCGATTTCAGCGCCGCCCTGCACGGACCGGAACTGCACAATCTGTACGGACCGACCGAAGCCGCCGTCGACGTCACCTACTGGCCGTGCCCGGCCGAACCGGCCACCGTGCCCATCGGATCTCCGGTGTGGAACACCCAGACCTACGTCCTCGACTCGCTCCTGCGCCCGGTGCCGCCGGGGGTAGTGGGGGAGCTGTATCTTGCGGGCGTCCAACTGGCGCGCGGGTATCTCGGCCAATCCCAGCTCACCGCGGACCGTTTCGTGGCCAACCCGTTCACTCCCGGCGCTCGCATGTACCGCACCGGCGACTTGGCCCGCTGGCAGGGCGATCCGGATCTCGGCCGACACGAGGGTGATGCGGACCGCGGCGTGCTCGAATACCTGGGCCGCAGCGATTTCCAGGTCAAGATTCGTGGCCTGCGCATCGAACTCGGTGAGATCGAGGCGGCATTGCTGGCCGACGAGCGGGTCGCGCGCGCGGTGTGCGTGGCGCACGCCAGCCGAACCGGCGACGAGCTCGCCGCCTATGTTGTTGCCGCCCCGGCATTTACGGCGGACCTGGATACCACCACACTGCAGAATGCGTTGCGCCGTACCCTGCCCAGCTACATGGTTCCCGCCTCGCTGATGGTCCTCGATGAACTACCGCTCAGTGCCAACGGCAAGATCGACCGCAAGGCCCTGCCCGAACCCGTCATCGCCCGCCCGGTCGGGCCGGTCACCGCCGAACCGCGCAGCGAGGTGGAGCGGGTACTGGCCGGCATCTTCAGCGAAGTCCTGTGCGTCGACGAAATCGGTGTCGAGGACGGCTTTTTCGACCTGGGCGGCAATTCGCTCATCGCCGCACGCGCGGTGGCGCGGATCAACGCCACGCTCGGCGCCGGGCTGGCCATCCGCGACCTGTTCGAGGCATCGACCATCGCCGCGCTCAGTGAGCGCTTCGCCACACACAACCCGGACGCGTCCTCCCCGAAACTGGTCCCCGCCGAACGGCCGCGACGGATTCCGCTGTCGATGGCCCAGCAGCGGCTGTGGATCCTCAACCGTTTCGCCGAACACGCCGCCGCATACAACATGCCGCTGGCCGTCGAAATCGACGGGCCGATCGATCTCGTGGCGTTGCGGGCCGGGCTCGTCGATGTGATCGAACGCCACGAATCCCTGCGCACCACGTTTCCGGACGGGGCGGACGGCCCCTGCCAGCTGATACATCCTGCTACCGAGATTCCGCTGACCCTGGACCCGATCGACGCCATCGGCGCCGATGTGCGCGAACTCGCCGAGGAATTCGCCGGCTACGGTTTCGACCTGCGCAGCCAGGCCCCGATTCGGGTCGCGCTGTGGACCACTGCACCGGATCGGCACGTTTTCCTCATTGTGCTGCACCACATCTGCGGTGACGGCTGGTCGGTGGCGCCATTGGCCAGGGACCTGATGTTCGCCGTCACCGCGCGCGCGGAGGGCAGCACACCGGACTGGACGCCGCTGCCGGTGCAGTACGCCGATTTCGCACTGTGGCAACGGGAACTGCTGGGTGACGAAGCCGATCCGGCCAGTGCGCTGAGCCGTCAGCTCGCCTACTGGCGCTCGGCCCTGCGCGGTCTGCCCGACCAGCTCGACCTGCCGCTGGATCGTCCGCGCGCACTGCGCCGCTCGACCACCGGCGGCCGGGTCGCGTTCACCATCGCCCCCGAGATCCGGCGCGCCGCTGGTGAACTCGCCGCCAGCCGGGGCGTCAGCATGTTCATGGTGCTGCACGCGACACTGGCCACCCTGCTGGCGCGGCTGTGCGCGAGCACCGATGTCACCATCGGCACCCCGATCGCGGGTCGCTCCGATCCGGCGCTCGATGACCTGGTCGGCATGTTCGTCAATACTCTGGTGTTGCGGACCGAGGTCGACCCGGCAGCCGGATTCGACCAGATGCTCGACGTGGTCCGCGAAACCGATCTCAACGCCTTCGCCAATGCGGATGTGCCGTTCGAGCGGCTGGTCGAGCTCGTCAACCCGGAGCGTTCGGCCGCCAGGCACCCGCTGTTCCAGGTGATGTTGTCCTACGATCACGCACCCGATCTGAGCATCAATCTGCCCGGCGTGCAGGCGCGGGTGCTGCCGATCGCCGCCGATATCGCCAAATTCGATCTGCAGCTGGAGGTGCACGACGGCCTGTCCGACGGCCCGCTGCACGCCGAATTCGGCTATGCCACTGATGTTTTCGACCAGCGCACGATCGAATCGTTTGCCCATCGCTTCATCGCCGTACTCGGTGCCGTTGTCGCCGCGCCGAATATGCCGGTCGGTGATCTGGACATCCTGGACCGGCGCGAGACCGCGAAGCTGGTGCCGATCGCCGGCGCACCCGGCGAACCGTCGATCACACTGGCGCGGTTGCTCACCGACACCGCCGAGCGGGTGCCCGATGCCATCGCCGTGCGTTACAAGGACACCGACACCAGCTACCGCGAACTCGACGAGATGTCGAATCGCCTGGCGCGCACCCTGATCGAACACGGCGCCGGACCCGAGGTCGTGGTGGCGATCGCGCTACCGCGCAGCCTGGACTCGATCGCGGCCATCTGGGCGGTCGCGAAAACCGGTGCGGCGTATGTGCCGATCGATCCGAGCTACCCGGCCGAGCGGATCGGGCATATGATCGTCGATTCCGGCGCCATGCTCGGACTCACTGTGCCGAATTGCCTGGCCGCCATGCCCGCCTGGCCCGCCGCCCGCGGCAAACACCGCAAGCACTATGTCGACTGGCTGGTGCTCGGCTCCGACGAGCTGGCCACCGAATCCGTCCGTTACGGCACCGATCCGGTCACCGACGTGGATCGGCACTACCCGCTGCGCACCGCACATCCGGCCTACCTGATCTACACCTCGGGCTCCACTGGAAAGCCGAAGGCGGTCATCGTCACCCACGCCGGTATCGCCTCGCTCGCCAACGAGCAGATGCACCTGTTCGGCGTGACGGATTCGGCACGGACACTGCACTTCTCCTCGCCCAGTTTCGATGCGTCGGTGTTGGAGATGCTGCTCGGCTTCGCCGCGGGCGCGACCATCGTCGTCGCACCCGCTGGCATGTACGGCGGTGCCGAACTCGCCGAGTTGCTGCGCACGGAGCGGGTCACCCATGCCTTCATCACCCCGGCCGCGCTGGCCACCGTGCCGAACGAGGGACTCGACGAACTCGAGGCCGTCATCGTCGGCGGTGAGGCGTGCTCGGAGGAACTGGTCGAGCGCTGGTCGCGCGGGCATCGCATGCACAACATGTACGGGCCGTCGGAGGCGACCGTTGCCGCCACCGCCAGTGGTCCGATGCATGCGGGCCGTGCCGTACCGCTCGGCATGCCGGTGCGCGGCATGCGGCTGTTCGTACTCGATGGCCGACTGCATCCGGTGCCGCCGGGCACGCCAGGAGAGCTCTACCTGTCCGGTCCCGGTCTGGCGCGCGGCTATCTCGGCCGCTACAGCCTTTCCGCACAAAGCTTTCCGGCCAACCCGCTCGGCCGGCGCGGGGAGCGGATGTACCGCACCGGCGATCTCGTGGTCTCCGATCCGACCGGGCACCTGCGCTTTCTCGGCCGCGCCGACGACCAGATCAAGATTCGCGGCTTCCGCATCGAACTGCGGGAGATCGACCATGTACTTCGCGCGCACCCGGGAGTGCGGCGCGCGCTCACGGTCGTACACACCGACGATGAGGGCGAGACCCGCCTGGTCGCCTACGTGACCGCGGACGAGGTGATCGATGCCGCCGATATCACCGAGACCGCGCGGCAGCGGCTGCCCGGCTATATGGTGCCCGCCTCGATCACCGTACTCGACGAGATGCCGGTGACCCCGTCCGGCAAACTCGACCGAAAGGCCTTGCCCGCACCGGTTTTCGCGGCAGCGGGTACCTCGCGCGCACCGCGCACCGAGCTGGAGCGGCAGGTCGCCACCGTGTTCGGCGATATCCTCGGCCACCCGGTGACCGGCGCCGAGGACAGCTTCTTCGACGTGGGCGGCAATTCGCTGCTCGCCACCCGGCTCGCGGCCAGGCTGTACGAGGAGTTCGATGTCGACCTGCCGGTGCGGCTGATCTTCGAGACGCCGACGGTGGCCGGGATCGCGGCACGCATAACGGAAGCGCCCCGGACGCAACGGATGGCGCTGGCTGTGCATATCCCGCGTCCGGGACGCATTCCATTGTCGCTGCCCCAGCAGCGACTGTGGTTCCTCAATCGATTTTCACCCGAATCGAGTGCGTACAACATCGCATTCGTCATTCGAATCGACGGCGATCTGGATGTACCCGCACTGCGCGCGGCACTGACCGACCTGGTGGACCGACATGAGGTGCTGCGCACCGTATTTCCCGAGGACACCGCGGGCGCACAGCAATCGGTACTGCCCACCGCCCGGGCCGTGCCGGTGCTCGATGTGGTGCCGACCGACGAGGGTGCCGCCGAACAGGCGTTGCGGGCATTCGCGCGCACCGGATTCGATCTCACCAAGGACCTCCCGCTGCGGATCACCTTGCTGCGCACCGAAACTCGGCGGCACCTGCTCGGCATCGTGCTGCACCACATCGCCGCCGACGGCTGGTCGCTCGGGCCATTGACCAAGGATCTGGCGGCCGCCTATATGGCCAGACACGAGGGCGGTATACCCGCCTGGACACCACTCCCGGTGCAGTACGCCGACTTCGGGCTGTGGCAGCGCGCCTACCTGGGCGACGAGGCCGATCCGCGGAGCCTCGCGAGCGAACAGCTCGCGTACTGGCGCACCGTGCTGGCGGATCTGCCCGACGAACTGCCGCTGCCCTACGACCGGCCGCGTCCGGCCCAGCCGACACAGCAGGCGGGCACCGTGCGCTTCGGTGTGCCCGAGCCGGTGCAGCAGGCCCTCGCCGAACTTGCCCGCAAACAGGGCGTCAGTGCGTTCATGGTGCTGCGTTCGGCGCTCGCGGTCTTGCTGCGCTTCGTTACCGGCGGTCGCGATATCGTGATCGGCACGCCGGTCGCGGGCCGCAACGACACCAAGCTCGACGAGTTGGTCGGCATGTTCGTCAACACGCTGGTATTGCGTTCGGACGTCGATCCGGACATTTCGTTCGCGACGCTGTTGCGCGCGGATCGGGATACCGAGCTGGCCGCCATGGCGCACGGCGATATTCCGTTCGAGCGCATCGTCAAGGAACTGGGCCGCGGCGTCCGTGATGGCAGTCGCCATCCGCTGTTCCAGGTGGCGCTGACGGTGCAGGACGCGCCGGTGCCGTCGCTCGAACTGCCCGGCCTGGCACTGCGCGCCGAGGAACTGGATATCGCGCTGGCGAAATTCGACCTGGAGTTGCGGGTCGCGGCGATGTCCCGCGACACCGGTTCGGGCGAGGCTTGGCGTGCGTTCGAATTCGTCTACGCTGCAGAGCTATTCGATGCCGCAACGATCGAGACGCTGGCCGATCGGTTCCTGGCGGTGCTGGCGGCCATTTCCGGTACGCCACGGGTGCTGGTCCGAGATATCGACGCGCGCACCGAATTCGAGCGACGCATGCTCACCCCGGCCACCGGCACACCGACCACCCCGCAGCACACGCTGGCCGCGTACTTCACCGCCACCGCGCATGCGCACGCGCACCGCGTGGCCATCCGCTCGGGCGACACCACGCTGACCTACGCCGAGACCGACCGGCGCTCGAATCGCCTGGCGCGGGCGCTGATCGAACGCGGTGTCGGTCCGGGGGACCGGATAGCGCTCGGCCTGACGCGCTCGATCGAATCGGTCGTCACGATGCTCGCCGTGGCCAAATCCGGTGCGGCGTTCGTGCCGGTCGATCCGAACTACCCGGTCGACCGGGTGCGGCACATGTTGCTGGACTCCGTCTGCCGGGTCGGTATCACGGTGTCCGCACATGCCGATCGGCTGCGCGCTGCGGACGGGCCGGTCACCGACTGGCTGCTGCTGGATGATCCCGAATTCGCCGATGAGCTGGCCGAACTCGACGACAGCCGGATCGACGACCGCGAACTGCTGCGCAAAGTCGAAATCGCCGATCTGGCCTATGTGATCTATACCTCGGGCTCGACCGGAAAGCCGAAGGGCGTGGCCGTCACACACAGCGGCCTGTCGAATTTCGGTGACGAGGTCCGCGAGCGCATGGTGATCGACGAGAATTCGCGCACGCTGCACTTCTCCTCACCGAGCTTCGACGCGGCCATCTGCGACCTGCTGCTCGCGATCGGATCCGGTGCGTCCATGGTGATCTGCCCGCCGGATATCTACGGCGGCGACGAACTGGCCGAGCTGATCGAGCGCGAACGCGTCACCCACACGTTCATCACCCCGGCCGCGCTGTCCACCATTGATCGGGAACGGTGGTCACTGCCGAGCCTGCGCGCACTGATGGTGGGTGGCGAGCCCGTCGGTGCCGAGTTGGTGGCCCGCTGGGCGCCGGGACGGCAGATGCACAACGCTTACGGGCCGACCGAGACCACCATCATCATCACGATCTCCGATCCAATGGCGGTCGGCAAGCCGATCACCATCGGCACCCTGGTGCGCGGTGCGCGGGCGCTGGTCCTCGACGAGCGGATGCGCCCGGTTCCGGTCGGCGTGCCCGGCGATCTGTACCTCGGTGGATTCGGTATCACGCGTGGGTATCTCGACCGGTTCGAGCTCACCGCGACGCGGTTCGTCGCGGACCCCTACGGTCCCGCGGGTTCGCGGATGTACCGCAGCGGTGACGTGGTGCGCTGGAATGCCGCGGGCGAAATCGTCTACCTCGGGCGCAGCGACCATCAGGTGAAGGTGCGCGGCTTCCGAATCGAACTCGGCGAGATCACCAGTGTGCTCGTCGACCATCGAGATGTGCGGTTCGCGCACACCGAGGTGCGCCACATCGCGGGTGCGGACCGGATCGTCTCGTTCATTCAGCCCGCCGACGAAACGGGCACACCGGATACCGACGCGGTGCGCGCCCATGTTGCCGAAAAACTGCCCGCGCATATGGTTCCGGCCAGTATTACTGTGCTGGACGGGATTCCGCTGACCCCGACCGGCAAGTTGGATATCGCCGCACTTCCGGAACCACAGTTGATAGCGCGCGCCGCGCTGCGCGCACCCGAAACCGCCTCCGAGCGACTGGTCGCCGAGGTGATGGGCGAATTGCTCGGTCTCGAAACCGTTAGCGCCGACGAGAGCTTCTTCGATATCGGCGGAAACTCGCTGCTGGCAACACAACTCGTGACCCGCTTGGCCGCGGCGGCGAATACTCGGCTCGAGGTGCGCACGGTCTTCGCGGCGCCGACGGTTGCCGAGCTCGCGGCGGTGCTCGATTCCGGACCCGGTGCGAATACCGGGCTGGAACTGGTGCGCCGCGAGCGGCCGGAGCGGATTCCATTGTCGGCTGCCCAGTACCGGCTGTGGTTCCTGAACCGGTTCAACGAGATCGGTGCCGATGCCAGCTCTACCGCTGGTGCGTACAACGTTCCGGTCGTGCTGCGCCTGCACGGCGAACTCAATGTCGATGCGCTGGTGCGGGCGCTGCACGCGGTACAACGGCGGCACGAAACGCTGCGCACGGTGTTCCCCGAGATCGATGGGGCACCCGTGCAGCAGGTGCTCGATCCCGCCGACGCCGAGGTGGCGGTGTACGCCGTGACGATGCCGCCCGCGGAAGTTCCCGGCGCTGTCCAGGATTTCGCTATGCCGGGATTCGACCTGGCGACGACCGTGCCGATCCGCGCCGCGTTGATCACGGTCGATACAGCAGGAGCCGTCGACGCGCCGCCAGCGGCGTCGAGCGAGCACATCCTGGTCTTGGTCGTGCACCACATCGCCATCGACGGCTGGTCGCTGGAACCACTGGCCGCCGACGTGGCCGCCGCATATCGAGCGGCGTGTGGGGACAAGACCCCCGACTGGCCGGAATCGGAGGTCCAGTACGCGGATTACACACTGTGGCACCAGGACACGCTCGGCAGCGAGAACGAGCCGGATTCGGTGGTGAACCGCCAGCTCGACTACTGGCGGCGCACCCTGGACGGGATTCCGGAGCTGCTGAGCCTGCCCGCGGACCGGCCCCGTCCGCCCACACCGACCTACTGCGGTGGCACCGTCGAATGTGCCATCGGCCCGTTCGTCCATCGCGAACTGCACAAGATCGCCACCGGCCATAACGTCAGCATGTTCATGGTGCTGCACGCCGCGCTCGCGGTGCTGCTGCATCGAATGACCGCGACCGATGACATCGTGGTCGGCACCCCGATCGCCGGGCGCGGCCATCCCGCGCTGGATCGGATGGTCGGCATGTTCGTGAACACGCTGGTGCTGCGCACCCGGATCGATCCCGACGCCAGGTTCACCGATCTGCTGCACACCGTGCGCGATACCGATCTGGACGCGTTTTCGCACGCAGACCTGCCGTTCGAACGCCTCGTCGAGGTGCTGAATCCGGTTCGCTCGCAGGCCCATCACCCGATGTTCCAGGTGATGCTGTCGGTGCAGAACCATCCGGTGCGGGTGGTGGATCTGCCCGGGCTGCGAATCGAGGCGGAGGATGTCGATACCGGTATCGCGAAGTTCGATCTGCAGTTCACCCTGACCGAATCCCACACCGACACAAAGGAACCGGCCGGGATCACGCTGGCGGTCAATTACGCGAGCGATCTGTTCGACGAGCAGACCGCCGAGTGGCTCGGTACCCGACTGGTCCGGCTGCTCACCGCCATCGCCGTGAATCCGACCACCGCGGTGGGGGATCTGGAACTGCTCGATCCCGCCGAATGGTCCGGGCTGGCCCCGGTGTGCGGCGCGCGCGCGGACCGGCCGATCACCTTCCCGGAGCTGTTCGAGACCGCGGTGAATGTCGACCGCGAGGCCATCGCATTGCGCTCGGAAGACACCCAGGTGAGCTACGACGCGCTCGACCGGTGGACCAACCGGCTGGCGCGGGTGCTCATCGAACGTGGAGTCGGTCCGGAAACGCTGGTGGCGCTGGGTATTCCGCGTTCGGTCGAGTCGGTCGCGACCATGCTCGCAGTGGCCAAGGCGGGTGCGGCGTTCGTACCGGTCGATCCGATGTACCCCGCGGGGCGGATAAGTCATATGCTCACCGATTCCGGTGTGGCGCTGGGAATCACGCTTTTCGAACACCGCGATCAGCTCGGGCCTCTTTTCGGGCACGGCGATGCCGAGTGGATCGTGCTCGACGACGACGAATTCCGCCGTCGGGTGCTGGACGCATCCGATGACCGGATCGGGTCGGGAGAGCGGACCGCGCTGTTGCGATTGGACAATCCGGCGTACGTCATTTACACCTCCGGTTCTACCGGCACGCCCAAGGGGGTAGTGGTCACCCACGGTGGGTTGTCGAACTTCGCCGCGGAGACCGCGCAGCGCTTCGACGTCCACCCCGGTTGCCGGGTCCTGCATTTCGCGACGCCGAGCTTCGATGCCGCCATGCTCGACGTGCTGCTCGCACTGGGGGGCGCGGCGACGCTGGTGATCACGCCACCCGGTGTGGTCGGTGGGGCCGAACTGGGCAAGGTGTTCATCGACGAGGGGATCACGCACGCGTTCATCACCACCTCGGCGCTGGGCACGGTCGATCCGACCGGGGTCACCGAGTTTTCGCACGTGCTGGTCGGCGGCGAGGCGGTGCCGCCCGATCTGGTCAGTCGCTGGGCACCGGGGCGCAATCTGTACAACGTGTACGGGCCGACCGAGACCACCATCGTCACGGTGATCTCGCAGCCCATGACACCGGGCGGGCCGATCACCATCGGCGGCCCGATCCGCGGTGTCAACGCGACCATCCTCGACGCGCGCCTGCATCCAGCGCCGGTCGGGGTGGCCGGTGAATTGCATCTGGCGGGTAGTGCTCTGGCACGGGGCTACCTGAACCGACCCGGTCTGACGGCGCAGCGCTTCATCGCGAATCCGTACGGCAAGCCGGGTGAGCGCATGTATCGCACCGGCGATCTCGCGCGCTGGTTCGGCCGCAGCGCCGCCGGGGTCCGCGAGATCGAATACGTCGGCCGCACCGACCATCAGGTGAAGATCCGCGGCTTCCGCATCGAACTCGGCGAGATCGACGCCGCGCTCGCCCAGCATCACGCGGTGGAATTCTCGACCACCATTGGATACCGGACAGTCGCCGGTGCGACGGCGCTGGTGTCCTATGTGAAGGCGCGCAATGGAATCACGTTGAGCGCCGCGGAACTCACCGAGCATGTCGCCGCCCGGGTGCCGAATTACATGGTGCCGCAATCGATCATGCTGATCGACGAGATACCGCTCAGCCCGGTCGGCAAACTCGACCGAAACGCACTGCCGGAACCGGTCTTCAGTGCGAGCGAGGGCTACCGGGCGCCGACCACTCCGACCGAGGAGCAGCTGTGCGCCGCCTTCGCGACGGTGCTCGGTGTCGAAACGGTGGGTGTCGACGACGGGTTCTTCGAACTCGGCGGCAACTCACTGCTGGCTACGAAGGTAGTGGCGCAGCTGCGCGCCAACGGGATCGACATCCCGGTGCAGCTGATGTTCGGCGACTCCACTCCGGCCGCCATCGCGGCTCGGCTGGACGGCACCGGCGCCACGGGCGCGGCGATCGCCGCGACGCTGGAGCCGGTGCTGCCGATCCGTGCCCGCGCCGCCGCGAGCCGGGCCCCGCTGTTCTGCATCCATCCCGCGATCGGGCTGGCCTGGTGCTACTCGGGTCTGCTCGCGCATCTCGCACCGGACCGCCCAGTGTATGGACTTCAGGCGCCGCATGTCGCGGGCGAGGACGGGTTCGATTCGATCGGCGAGGCCGCGGAAAACTATGTGGCGCATATCAAGTCGATCCAGCCGCAGGGGCCCTACCACCTGCTCGGCTGGTCGCTGGGCGGCCTGATCGCGCACGAGGTCGCGATCCAGCTGCAGCAGGCCGGTGACGAGGTCGCGCTGCTGTCGATGATGGACAGCTACCAGCTCAGCGATGAATGGCTCGAGCACGCGATCCCGTCCGTCGCCGAGATCATCGGCGAATTCGGCAGCGACGCACTGGGTGGCGACGTGGAGTTCGACCAGCGTATGAGCCTGCGCGACGCCGCGGAACTGCTGCGGTCGCGCCCCGGCCCGTTCGCCGCACTGACGGTCGAACACCTGGAGCGCCTCTACGCGGGCTATGCCAACGGCACCGTCCTCGCCCACGGCTTCCGCCCCCGCACCTTCAATGGCGACCTGCTGTTCTTCACCGCGGGCGATGATGAAATCAACCGCACCGACCCCACCCGGTGCGCCGCCGCCTGGCAGCCCTTTGTCACCGGCACCATCCACAATCACGACCTGCGCTGCAAGCATTCGGCCATGACGACACCGGAGTCACTCGCCGTCATCGGTCCCGTGCTGAACGAACACCTCGAAGCAGCGGCACGTGCGCATGAGGCAAGACAGTGACCGTAGAGCGCGCGACAACCCGCTTGGTCCCCGGTGGTACCACGTGTGAGTGCGGTGGCGTCGTGCAAGGACGCGAGTCGGTCCCGTACACCGGGACCGGTTTCGGCGCGTACGGCAGTGCCCGCCGTCGCGGCGTCATGAATCAGGGGGTGTGGTCGTGCGAGAGCGTTTCGAACAATCCATCGACAGAGCGCCCGGACACTCGGACGGAACCTGGTGTTACCGAGGCAGATTCGCGCGAGATATCGCCAGCGATGTGCGGCCTGCGAAACCGGTGCCGAGGCCGGAGAAGGAGAGAGTCGTGAGTGAGCGAGGTGAGCAATTCATCGGCCGTGGCGAGCAATCCACGGTCAGGGCGGCGCTGGTGGAGACGCCGGAGTCGAGCGTCAGTGAGGGAGAGTCATGAGCGAGCGTCAGCGAGTGAATCGTGAGCACAGCGTGCCAAGGCGCACGACGGAGCCGAGCGCTAGCGAGGTGCGGTCATGAGCGAGCGTCAGCGAGTGAATCGTGAGCACAGCGCGCCGAGGCGCACGACGGAGCCGAGCGCTAGCGAGGCGCAGTCGTGAGCCTCGCGGTCGAGGTGCTGGGCCTGGTCAAGAATTACGGTCGGGTGCGGGTGCTGGACGAGATCGACCTGCAGATACCGGCGGGGACGGTCATGGGTCTGCTGGGCCCCAACGGTGCCGGCAAGACGACGACGGTGCGCATCGTGACCACCCTGCTGCGGCCGTGTGCCGGTTCGGTGCGGGTCGCGGGCATCGACGTCTTGCGTGATCCGGCGGCGGCACGGCGGCGAATCGGATTGTCCGGTCAGTACGCGGCGGTCGACGCCAATTTGACCGGCTATGAGAATCTGCGCATGGTGGCGCGGCTGTACGGAATGTCGCAGCGGCAGGCCACCTCGCGCGCATCCGAACTGTTGACCGCCTTCGGTCTGGACCATGCGGCGAATCGCCGTGCTGGCACCTACTCCGGCGGGATGGCGCGGCGCCTCGACCTGGCCGGGGCATTGGTCGCCCGGCCCGCGGTCGTGGTGCTCGATGAGCCGACCACCGGACTGGATCCGCGTGGGCGACTCGATATGTGGCGCGTCATCGGTGAGCTCGTCGACGACGGCACCACCGTGCTGCTCACCACCCAGTACTTGGAAGAGGCCGATATGCTCGCCGACCGCATCACGGTCATCGATCGCGGACGCGTCATCGCCAAGGGGTCGGCCGACGAGCTGAAAACCTCCATCGGCGGCGACCGGCTCACCGTCACCTTGGCCGCGGGGCAGGATGTCAAGCCGGCGCTGACGGTCTTGGACCAGGTCGGCATCGGCGAGCCGACCCACGATCCGGGTGCGGACGAAGTCTCGATCATGGTCGGCGACGGCTCGCGCACCATGGTCGAGGCGCTGCGCAGGCTCGACGACGCCGGGGTGTGCGTGGTCGACGCCAATGTGCACCGCCCCAGTCTCGACGACGTATTCCTGTCCCTCACCGGCACCGCCACGCGCGAACCCGAGCCGGAAACCGACGACGTACACGAGGAGATCTTGTCCTGATGAGCACCGCAGTCGCGCGCGCCGAAGCGGAACCGACCGGGAAAACCGAATCCCCCCAGGAGATTCCGGCGCCGCACGTCCGGGTGGTCCGGGACAGCGCGATCGTCGCCTACCGCAATCTGCTGACCATCCTGCGCGTCCCGACCCTGCTGGTGACCGCGACGATTCAGCCGTTGATGTTCGTCTTCCTCTTCGCCTACATCTTCGGCGCCTCACTCGGCGGCGGCCAATATCGGGAATTCCTGCTGGCCGGAATCTTCACCCAGACAGTCGCTTTCAATGCCGCCTTCACCACCGTCGGCCTGGCAGGCGACCTGGAGAAGGGCATTATCGACCGCATGCGCACCCTGCCCATGTCGCGGCTGGCGGTGCTGATGGGGCGCACACTGTCGGATCTGGTGGTGAACATCCTCAGTGTGGCCGTCATGGTCGGCTGCGGTTATGTGGTCGGGTGGCGGATCAACGGCGGCATAGCCGACGCCGTATTGGCGTTCGCGGTGATCCTGCTGTTCGCCTTTGCGATGTCCTGGGTAGGCGCGCTCACCGGCCTGCTCTCGCCCACCGTCGAAGTGGCTCAGAGCGCGGGCTTGATCTGGTTGTTCCCGCTGTCGTTCATCTCCTCGGCATTCATCTCCGCCGAGTCCCTCCCCGGCCCTATGCGCGCGGTTGCCGAATGGAATCCCATTACCGCGGTGTCTGCCGCGGGCCGCAAGCTGTTCGACAATGGCGCACCCCCCAGTTTCGGCACTCCCACCGGTTGGCCGGCCGACCACTGCATCGAATACGCCGTCGCCTGCTCTCTCGCCATCCTCATCGTGGTCGTACCACTGGCCCTGCTCCGCTACCGCAAGGTCGCCAGCAAGTAAGTAGCGCCGAGGTGACCCTGATCGCCGCCCGGATCGGCGGCGGGGAGGCGGTGATCGGGCGCATCGATGGCGCGTAGTTCGGCTGTCGGCCAGCGTTCATGGGCACGAGAAAGGCCGCTCGCATCGTTGGATGCAAGCGGCCTTTTCTGGTCTCGAAAGACTTCCGTCGGCGGCGCAGCTGGTTCCGAACACCGTCCGGCTCGGCGCCCTACACCCTGAACAGGAAACCTAGACCCGGCGCCGCGTCTTCAGCAGGTCGAGGCGCTCCTTGAGCAGTTCCTCCAGCTCCTCCTTGCTGCGACGCTCGAGCAGCATGTCCCAGTGGGTGCGGGGCGGCTTGACCTTCTTGGTCTCCTGAGTGGTGCCCTCCATGAGGGTGCCTTCCTGGCCGTTGCGGCAGAGCCAGGTCGGGGGGATCTCGGCATCGTCGGCAAACGGGACGTCGAATTCCTCGCCGTTATCGGTCCGGTACCGAGCGATCCGTCGCGGGGCCAGGTCGTGGTCGCGATCGGTTTCGTAGCTCACCGCTCCGAGCCGACTGCCCCGGAGTACGCGATCTGCCATGGTGTGCCTCTCCCTGTGTGCTCGAGTCTTGTTGCGCTGCGGCTGCGTCCGTTCGGTGGACGCAGCCGGACGAGCGCGTGACGCTCGCTGGACCTTAGGTGTAACGACCGTGCCTGCGCCGATAGTTCCCGACGCACGCTGACCCTTTCGAGTGCGCCGTGCGCCGTCTCTAGCGGCCGTGAACTGTTCCATTGTAGTGCGTGACACGGATGCGATCCGCCACGCCCGCGCCGCGGCGGCAATCCGGGGCCACGAGCCCCGTCCGGCCGCCGGAACGGTTAATGTTCTGCGTCATGTCGCGCCGCTTGCTGTCCTGCTGCCTGTGGTGTGGGCGGGAGATCGTCGAATCGGAGGCCGGTCGCCGTCGCCGGTACTGCCGTCAGTCCTGTCGCCAACGCGCCTACGAACACCGCAACAGCATGAAGGGAACCGGGATTCCCGACGATTCGGTGGTACTGAGCGCCCAGGAGGCGGCCGATCTGGCCGACCGCTGGTTCGCCGCCCGCTGCGCCGCCGAGGACGTCGCCACCGCCATCGGCGAAGGTGCGGACACCGAAGAGCTCAGGGCATTGAGCGCCACGTTGCTGACACTGGCCCGCGAGGCCGAACGACTGCGGTGAGCACGAACCGCGTCGCAGGCTATGCCAATCGGTGTTCTGCGACCGGTGTGCTCAGGTCCGTCCCGTTGAGGTCCAAGTACAGCAGTCGTTCGGTGATGGATATGGTGACGGTGTTGCGGCGTTCGATCGCGGCGACGGCGGCATCGATGAAACCCCGATCGAAGCTGTAGAGGGGAATCGCTGCGGCGCGGTGGATCCGCTTGCCGGTGAGCTGCGCCAGCACCTTGACCGGATCGCGGTGGGTGTAGATGGCAACGCGCTCAGCCATTTTGCTGCCGCGGTGCACGCGCTCGGCATCGGGTGCGCCGACTTCGATCCAGGCGGTGAGGCGTCCGGTCAGATCGCGCACCAGCACCGCGGGTTCGTCGGTGGCGGATACCCCGCCGTCACCGAAGGTGATGCCCTCTTCGTATTCGAGGCAGTAGGCGAGCAGTCGCGTCAGCATGAACTCGGCCGTTTCGGATGGGTGGCGTGCCACCCGCAAGTCCAACTCCTGATAGACACCGCGGTCGACGTCGGCCAGATGAACGGCAAAGTTGTGCAGTGTTGCGCTGAGGGCCATAGGAGCAGGAGCTTAGATGACTCCGGCTCGCGTGTTCCGCGGCGAGCCCATCGGATCACCCGCGGGGTCGGGCGCCCGCCGTGAACAACCGCGCGGCGCTGGAGGTGTTGTCCACTGCGGTCCGGGCCCGCCAGTACACGGCGAACGTCAGCAGGCCGATCACCCACACCAGCCCACCGAAGGCCAGCAGCGTGCTGCCATCCGGATGCACCAGTGACTGCGCCCGCATCGCCTGCCAGAACACGATCGCGAGCAGCCCGGCATAGCCGAGAGCGAGCACCCCGATCAGTGCGGCGCGGGTACGTTCGGCGCGCAGCCACGGATGGCGCGGCGCCAACCAGGCCAGCGCGACGACCGCGAGCAGCAGCACCTGGATAGCGTGCAGGCCCAGGAAATGCGGGATCCGTAGATCGCCGCCGATCGTGCTCCAATGTGTGATCGGCATAGCGCCGACCCCGTCCCGCGCGTCGAGCGACGGGTTGTTCAGCACTGTATGTCCCGCAACCAACTCCACTACGTTGCCGTCGGCGTCTCGCACCAACTGCTTGCCGGTGAACCCCATCAGATAGCCGAGTGCCATACCGACCACTGCGAGTCCGAGTCCGGCGTGAATGGCCCGCGCGGTCGGCCGGTCCACCAGCCGCTGCCACGAAAGGATGAGCACGATAATCAGATTCGCGAAGAACAGCCCGGGCACGCCGGAGGCGAACACCATCTGCCCGATCGAATTCACCGAATCGGTTTCGTGATTGAAATGGCTGTAGGTGCCGCGTGCGGCCTGCACCACGATGAATCCGACGTCGACAAATCCGGTGACCGCGAACACCGTCCCCAGCCACCAGGTGACCCGACTGCCCTTGTGCGGCAACGACAGCAACCAGGCCAGCGTGAACCCGTAGAGCACGAACGCGAGCCCGAACTTGAACGGTTTGAGCCAGACGGATTCGCCGAGCAGCATCCGATCGTCGAATGCCATGCCGCCCACGCAGAACAGCACGAGCGTGCCCATCGCGGCCACCATCCACACCAGCGGGCGATGTAGGCGACCCCCGCGTGGCAGATCGAATGCGGCAGGGTGACGGTGTCGAGGTGGCGTGGAATTGCCAGGGGCGGAAAGGGTGTCGATCGTCGGCATGATCCGAAGGTAGGAATCGATGGCACGTGACCACGTCCCGCTGCGGCGCCATTCGCGGGTAGTACCGGGGTATTAGAAATCGGCCACCGCGGTATCCGCGATCCCCTCATCGAATTGCGAAAACCGTGGTGGCCGAGTCCGATCCCGCCCGAATGCGAGGTGGGCAGAACCTCGAGTCGGTGGGATGTGTTGCGGGCCGGAGAGTCCGCTTACTCGGCAGCGATGCCGACGGCGATACCGCGCGCGTCGAGCCAGGGCATGGGATCGATCGGCGCGCCGTCGCCCTGGTGGACCTCGTAGTGCAGGTGCGGGCCGGTGGAGAAGCCGCGATTGCCCACGGTCGCGATGACGTCGCCCGCGCGCACCTGCTGGCCGACGGTGGCGAGGATGTCGTTGACGTGGCCGTAGATGCCGACGGTGCCGTCGTCCTGCTGTACCCGCACCCACAGGCCGAAGCCGGAGGCCGGGCCCGCCTCGATGACGGTGCCGTCGGTGACCGCGGCGATCGGGGTGCCTATGGGGTCGGCGAAGTCGAGGCCCGCATGCAGGGCGCCCCAGCGCATCCCGAAATTGGATGTCAGCACGCCGGCGATGGGGCGAACGGTGCGTGGCCGCGCTGCGGCGGCCAGCCGGTTCTGCTCCCAGACGACGGCCTCGGGGACGGTCTGCGGCACCTGCGCTTCAGGCGCGGTGAATGCGGTGAAGGCGACGGCGGCGCTGGCCGGATCGGTGGTCGACTGGTCGGTCTTCCCGGCGCTGACGCCGGGCAGTGCGTGGGGGTCCGCGGCGGCGAGCACGCCGAGGGAGGCGCTGACGACCGTGGCAACGGCAACCGCCCGGGTGGTGGTGCGGTTGCGGCGTGAACGGGTCGCGCCGCGACGGAAATGTAACGGTACGGTCACGGACATGGCATGAACGTACGGGACCGCGATCTTGGCTCTGCAATCATGTGGCAACCGTCACAGGCGGACAAAGGCTCACTTGATATGTAACAACTGCATAACGGAGCGGCGTTGACGCGCTGTTTACCTGGTGAAATGCCGCACAGCGCAGAATTGACCAGAAGGATGCCGGTCGACCACACTATTTCAGTGCCGACTAAAGGAGTTCGTGCGCTCGAGGCACTGGCCGACCCGACCCGAAGGGCCATCTTCGAGGCATTGCCGACCGCGCCGCTGGCCGTCGGCGACCTGGCGAAGCTCGTCGGGGTGACCAGCTCCGCGGTCTCCCAGCATCTGCGCGTACTGCGTGAGGCCCGGCTGGTCATGATGCGCCCGGACGGCAACCGGCACCTGTATTTCCTCGACCCGCGTGGACTCGGCGACGCGCGTGACTACCTGGAGCAGTTCTGGCCCAGCGCACTCGCGGCCTACGCCGCCGCGCTGAGCAGCGCCCGCACCGAGACAACGCCCGAAACGGATGCTCAACGCTCCACCGGCTGACTGTCCGCGGTAGGTCGGCCTGGCCGCCGGTGGAATCGCGTTACCGCCACGCGCCCTGCGCAGCGCGGGCGGTCACCCCACGCGGCGATACGTCGTTCGCCCGCGATTGTTTCCGCTGCCGGGCCATGCGCGTTTGGCGAGTTGCTTGTCGACGGCGGTGATCACGTCGGTGACGCCGATCCGCAGCAGTCCGGGATCGGGCGTATCGGCCATCGGGTCGCCGATCTGACCGGCCCACAGCACCGCATGCCTGCTGAGCAGATGCGGCGGTGGGCCGCCCCAGCGCGGCGGCGTCGGACCGAACAGCAATACGGTGCGGGTCCCGAAAGCGGTGGCCAGGTGCGCGACGCCGGTATCACCGGAGATGACCAGTGCGGCTTCGGCGACCGTGGCCGCGAGCTCGATGAGGTTCTGCTCGCCCGCCAAAACCCGGCCCACCGGTAGGCCCGCGCGCGCGGCGACATTCAGCGCGACATCGCGCTCGTATTCGTCACCGGTGAGTACCACCTCGCGACCGAGCACCAGCAGATGACGCACGACGGCGGCGAACCGGTCGGGCGGCCAGCGGCGCGCCGGCGCGCCCGCGCCGACATGTACGACGACGCAATCGCGGTGGCTGGTGGTGGCGACCGGCGGGACCAGTCCGAGATTGCGGCGGTCGGCGACGATGCCGTCGGATTCGAGCAGATGACACCAGCGTTCGACGTGATGCATATCGGTGTGCCACTCCGGGCCTTCCAACTCGGGAAAGGCCGGGTTGCGGTAGGACAGGATGCGACCGGGGTCGGTCTTGGTGAGCGCGACGATGCTCTCGGCGCTCGGATCGTGCAGATTCACCGCAAGTGCGGGTGGGGTGGCATCCCAGCGCAGGTCGCCGAGTTGGGCGGTCGGCATCATGGTGTCGACACAAGCGATGAGATCGACGATCGGTTTCAAGCGATGCGGAGCCGCCAGGACGATCTGATCGTGCGGCTTCGCCCGTCGCAACGCGCGCAACGCGGGAACCGCGGTGAGCAGATCACCGAGGCCACGTGCCTGCAGGACGAGAACAACAGCCACCCTCTTCTCCTAGCCACCCGAGATCGTGAACCCGACCCACCCGCTTCACCCCATAGGTGCACACGACGAGAGCCACTTAGGGATGACTACCCGAGCCCGATCGGCGATAAACGTGCGTGAGTAGCCCGTTGTCCGGGCCACAGGACTGACCTCGGCGAATGGCGGTACCCGCACCGAGGAGCGTCCCCATGGTCTCCAGGCTCAACCCGTACAACAGGTTTCGCAGGCACGGCGCGCGCCGCGCTCGGGTTCTCTCGGGACGTGTTCGACGGCACGCTCTCCATTCAGAACTTCGGGGATATGGGGGATAAGGACGCGCCAGGCGCGGATCTGGTCATGCACGGGATGCTGGAGACGTCGAACGGTTTCACATTGATGGCTTCGGATACCCCGCCCGGCATGGATGACAAACCTGGCAGCAGCATTTCGATCAGTCTCAGCGGTGACGACGTCGATGAGCTGTGCGGCTACTGGGACAAGCTGACCGCCGGTGGCACGATAACCGTGCCGTTGGAGAAGCAGATATGGGGTGACGAGTTCGGTATGTGCATGGACCGATTCGGCACCGCGCGGATGGTCGATATCAGCGCCTCCACCTAGCGTCGGCCGCTCAGCGCATTGTCTAGCAAATGTCCAGAAAACTGCTGACGCAAGGCATAGCATTTCGTTATGACGACAAACAGCGTGCTAGAGGGTCCTCTGCAGTCGCTTGCGCGCAGTGCGTGGCAGACAATTCTGGTCACCGGCATCCTGGCGGTGATCCTCGGTGTGATGATCCTGGTATGGCCGGATGTGACACTGGCGGCCGCGGGCATCATCTTCGGTATCTATCTGGTGGTGAGCGGCTTCCTGCAGTTGCTGGCCGCGTTCGGCACACTTGGCAGTACCGGAATGCGCGTGCTGGCGTTCATCAGTGGCGTGTTGTCGATCATCATCGGTGTCTTCTGTTTCCGTGACGAGCTGGCCTCGATTCTTTTGCTCGGTCTGTGGATCGGTATCGGCTGGCTGTTCCGCGGTATCGCGCTGCTGATGGCGGCGATCTCCGAGCCGGCGATGCCCGGCCGGGTCTGGCAGGGTGTCTTCGGTGTCATCACCGCGATCGGTGGTGTGGTGCTGATCGCGTGGCCGGTCCGTTCGGTGGCGACGCTGGCGTTGGTCGCGGGCTGGTGGCTGATCATCGTGGGGGTCATCGAGATCATCACCGCATTCGGCGTCCGCAGGGATATGAAAAAGCTCGCCGCGGGCTGAGGTCTTCGATTGCCTGCGGCCGTCGCTGTGTGCGGTGGCCGCGGGTGTCGTGCGGGGGGATGTTGTTGTGGCAGTAATGATTTAGGATCATCGCCGGCAAGGCTTTCGATATATGTCAAGATGGGAGCATGCCCAAGGCCCTGCCCGTGATCGATGTTTCCGCGCCGATCTGTTGTGCGCCGGTGGCGGCGGCGCCGGTCGATAACCGGGTCGCACTCGAGGTGGCATTGCGATTGAAGGCGCTTGCGGATCCGGTGCGGGTCACATTGATGTCATTGCTGCTCGCCGAGCGAGACGGCACGGTCAATACCCGTGATCTGGCCGCGGCGGTTGTGCTCGCGGAATCGACTGTCAGTCATCACCTGGGCCAGTTGCGCGCGGCCGGGCTGGTGGAATCGGTGCGTCGGGGGATGACCGTCCAGCATGCCGCACGCCGAGATGCGTTGTCCGCCTTGTGTTTTGTGCTCGATCCGGAGTGCTGCCGATAGGTTCGCTCGGTTGTCGGGAAGCGTGCCGTAGCGGTTGGCTCAACGCGGGTTCGCGGGCGCGCTCGGCAATAGGGGTTGGATGCCGTCGCTCGAGCGGGGGACCTGTTCTGATCGACACCCCTTGACCGACCGGCTCTGTATAACTGATGATTACATCAGTAATGTGAAGAGTCTCACCTTGGTGGTGTGGTTTGTGCAGCCCGAGTCGAAGGAGATGACCGATGACCGCCGCCCGCATCGATGTGCACCAGCACATCGTTCCACGTGACTATGCCGATTGGCTGCGCACGAAAGGCATCGTCGCTGCTGGTGGCCGCGAGCTGCCCGACTGGAGTCCAGAGAGCGCACTCGCGCTGATGGATCGGTATTCGATCGCCACGGCGATCTTGTCGCTGTCCACGCCCGGCACTCATCTCGGCGATGATGCCGAGGCGCGGAGGTGGGCGCGTCGGGTCAATGAGATCGGCGCGGATCTGGTGCGCGATCACCCCGATCGGTTCGGGCAGTTCGCCACTGTGCCGCTGCCCGATGTGGCGGGATCGGTCCAGGAGATCGCGCACGCATATGACGAACTGAACGCCGACGGTGTCGTGCTGCTGGCAAACGCGCATGGCCACTACCTGGGCGACGCGGCATTCGATCCGGTCATGGCCGAGCTGGATCGGCGGGCCGCCGTGGTCCTGGTGCACCCCTCGGAACTGCCGGGGCCAGCGGTGGCGGGGATTCCGCCGTTCGCGGCCGACTTTCTGCTCGACACCACGCGCGCCGCAACGAATTTGGTGCTGCGCGGCGTGCCGCGACGCTACCCGAACATTCGGTTCATCCTGTCGCATGCGGGCGGGTTCGTGCCCTACGCATCGCATCGCATCGCCGGCGCGATTACGGTCGAAACCGGCCGCAATGCCCTCGAGATCCTGGAAGAGCTCAGCGGCTTCTACTTCGATACCGCGCTGTCGGGCAGCCCGGCGGCGCTGCCGAGTCTGCTCGCCTTCGCCCGCCCCGGCCATGTGCTCTTCGGTAGCGACTGGCCGTTCGCACCCGAACTCGGTGTCGCGTACTTCACCGGCCAGTTCGATGCTTATCCCGGTCTCGATGACACCGGCCGGGCCGCGATCAACCGAGGAAACGCTCTAGAGCTGTTTCCCCGCCTGGCGAAGGAAGCGCTCCAATAGGATCCTCCTCGCTGGTCGCTGGTCGCTGGTCGCTGGTCGCTGGTCGCTGGTCGCTGGTCGCTGGTCGCGGTCGGCGTGCGGATCGATGACCGAGATCTATTGCGTACCTGTGCTTTCCGCGGTCAGGCGAGGGCGAGGAAGAGCTTCTCGAGTTCGGCTTCGGTCATCGGTTCGGAACCGTCGGCGGTGTCGCCGGTGAGGCATTCGCGCAGCCCAGTCGCGACGATCTTGAAGCCGGCGCGGTCCAGCGCGCGGGAGACGGCGGCGAGTTGGGTGACCACATCCTTGCAGTCGCGGCCCTGCTCGATCATGGAGATCACCCCGGCGAGCTGGCCGTGTGCACGACGCAGCCGATTGAGCACCAGGGCGATGGTCTCTTCGTTGCCGACCATGGGATATTCCTTTCATCGAGTAGATCACCAATCATACCCCCAGGGGTATCCAGGGGCTCGGTGTGTGCCGAGCCCCTGGAGGTGATTTCAGTGGTGGGCGAAGCTGATCGAGGGCAGTAGCCTGCGTAGCCAGGCCGGGGACCACCAGGCGGCGTGCCCGGTGAGCCGCAGCAGCACCGGCATCAGCACCAGGCGCACCGCGAATGCGTCCAGCAGGACGGCGACCCCGAGGATGATGCCCATCTCCTTCGGCGGCAGTGGGTCGGCGAGTGCGAAGGTGAAGAACACCGCGACCATGACCGCGGCGGCGGCGAAGATCACCCGACCGGAGTGCGACAGGCCGTCGACCTGTGCGGCCTTCGGGTCGCCGGAATGCTCGTAGTGCTCCTTGGCGGTGGCCAGCAGGAACACCGTGTAGTCCATGGCGATCGCGAAGATCATGGCGAAGAAGAACACCGGTCCCCAGCCGTCCAGGAAGCCCTGTGGGGTGAACCCGAGCAGGCTGGCGCCGTGGCCGTCCTGGAAGATCAGCTTCGCGACGCCGAAGGCCGCGGCCGTGGACAGCAGGCTGACCACGGTGCCGAGGGCGGCGATCAACGGCGCCTGCAGTGCGATCAGCAGTAGCGCGAATCCGAGTATCAGAATGATCCCGACGATGATCGGCAGATAGTCATCGAGTGCCTGCTGCAGGTCCAGGTTTTCCGCCGGAGCACCGCCGACCCATGCGGCCGAAGGCAATTCGGCGCGCAACCGGTCGAGGATCTCGCCCATGCGCGCGTCGGACGGATCGATGTCGGGGAGGGCCTGCATCATCACCAGCCCGCTGCCGTCGCGGGCGGGTTGGGCCGGGGTGACCATGCTGATCCCGTCGACCGCATTCGCGGCCGGCGCGACCTGGGTGGCCTCGTCGGTGGGGGCGATGATCTGCAGCATGCCCGGTGCGCCCTTGCCCATCTGGGCCTGCACCAGTTCGTAGCCCTGACGCACGGGTGCGTCCGACGGCACGACCTGGATGGACGGCATGGCCACGCGCAGCCCGAATACCGGAGCCGACAGGGCGATCAGCAGGATGCCCGCGCCGATCGCGAACGGCCACGGCTTATCGTGCAGCAGTCGGCCCCAAGCGGCGAACCGCGGAGAATGGTGCTGTTGCCGCTTGGCGCGCGGCAGTGCACCGGCATTGACCTTGTCGCCCAAGGCGCCCAACGCCGCGGGCAGCAGGGTCATGGTCGCCGCGAGTACGAAGGTCACCGCGAACATGATTCCGACCGCCATGGTCCGCACGGCGGGTGCGGGCACGATCAGTACCGCCGACAGACTGACCAGAACCGTAAGTCCGGACAGCACAACGGCTTTGCCCGCGGTATTCATCGTTTCGGCGACCGCGGCCCTGGTATTCGACGCGGTGGTGAGCGCGTCGCGGAAGCGGGCGACGATGAACAGCGCGTAGTCGATCCCCAGTGCGAGGGCGAACATCATCGCGAAGTTCATGGCCCACACCGAGATCGGCGTGACGTGGTTGAGCAGCACCAGACCACCGGCCGAGGTCACCAGTCCGGCCAGGGTGAGCAGAAGCGGCAGTCCGGCGGCGACCAGCGATCCGAAGGCCAGCACCATGATCGCCAAGGTGACCGGCCAGGAGAACATTTCGGCCTTGATCATGGCGTTGTGATCGGCCTCATTGAAATCGCTCCACAGCGCCGAAGTGCCGGTGGGGTAGACCTCGATGCCGTTGCCGGACAAGGCGGTCAGCGCCGCCTTGTGCTCGTCGACGGCCTTGACCATCTCGTCGGTGGTGGCATTCGCGCCCGCGATGAGGATGCCGGTGTGCCCGTCCGGACTGATCGACATGCTCGGCTGCGGCGCGATCACTTCGCCGAAGCGCGCATCGCCACGGAAGACGTCGCTGATCTCGCCGAGCAGCTGCGCCACCTGTGGGCTATCGATTGTCGCGGTGTCCGAATGAACGACCACCTGCACCGCCGCCGAGGAGTTTCCGCCGAAATGCTGCTGTGCCAGTTCACGCACGCGCACCGATTCCGAGCCGTTGGCCTGCCAGCCTGCCCCGGCCAGTGCGGTGAAGACGCTCGGAGCGGCGGCGCCGAGCGCGATCAGCACCACCAGCCAAATGCCGAACACGATCCGGGCGCGACCGGCCATCGCTGCCCCGAGTCGGCTGAGTGCGCCGGGGGACCGGTGCGGTGGCGAGGTGCCGCGAGCCGGGGAAACCGTCAACGAGTCGGTCATCACAATTCTCCTTCCATACCCTAGGGGGTATATTGAGGCTTCGAAGTGAAGATACCCCCAGGGGTATTTGATGTGAAGAGTGGCATCCGGCACATGCGGTGCCGTGGCCCGCTGGGAGGAGCGAGATGAAGGTTGTGATCGTCGGTGGAGTCGCCGGTGGTATGTCGGTCGCCACCCGTCTGCGGCGACTGAACGAATCGGCGGAAATCATCGTGCTGGAGCGCGGCGATCATGTGTCGTTCGCTAATTGCGGTCTGCCCTATTACGTCGGCGGAGTGATCCCGAAACGCGAATCGCTGCTGTTGCAGACGCCCGAGTCGCTCGCGGCGAGGTTCCAGCTGGACGTGCGAGTCCGGCACGAAGCGGTGGCCATCGACCCGGAGGGGCGCACGGTCACCGTGCGTGCGCTGGACTCGGGTCGTGAATATGTCGAAGCCTTCGACGAATTGGTGCTGAGCACCGGTGCCGCGGCGATCGTGCCGCCGCTGCCCGGTGTCGAGCGGGCGCTGGTACTGCGTGATGTCGCCGATGTGGACCGCCTGGTGGAAGCGGTGGCCGGGGTGCGGTCGGCGGTGGTGGTGGGGGCCGGGTTCATCGGTGTGGAGATGGTCGAAAATCTTGTGCGGCGCGGTATTTCGACCACCGTGGTCGAGCGCGCTCAGCAAGTGCTCGCACCGCTCGATGTCGAGATGGCCGCGCCGGTCGCCGCCGAAATGCGCGATCACGGGGCCCGGTTGGAGTTGGGTGCGGAGCTGATACGCGTCGACGGCGATACGGTGACGCTCTCGGATGGGCGCGTGGTCGCGGCCGAGCTGGTGGTCATGGCCATCGGGGTGCGTCCCGAGAGCGCGCTGGCCCGCGAGGCCGGATTGGCGCTCGGCCCGAGTGGTGGCATCGTGGTCGACGATCGTTTGCGCACGTCGGCGCCGCATATCTACGCGGTCGGCGATGTGGTGCAGAAGCGGGACGCGGTAACAGGGCAGTCGGCGCTCGTTGCGCTGGCCAATGCCGCGAATCGGCAGGGGCGGCTGGTCGCGGATGCGATCTCGGGTCTGTCGGTCACGGACCCGCCCGCGTGGGGCACCGCAATCGTCGGCGTCTTCGACCTGACGGTGGCGGTGACCGGATGGAGCGAGAAGCGACTGCGAGCCGCCGAGCGCCCGTTCCGCGTGCTGCATTCCCATCCGCTCGCCCATGCCGGGTACTACCCGGATGCGCGTGCGATGTCGGTGAAGCTGCTCGTCGATCCGGATACCGACGCGATACTCGGCGCGCAGGCGGTCGGTGGGGAAGGTGTCGACAAGCGCATCGATGTGCTGGCCACTGCGATGGCGGGCGGTATTCCGGCCTCGCGGTTGATGGACCTCGAGCTGGCGTACGCACCGCAGTTCGGTTCGGCCAAGGATCCGGTGAACATGTTGGGCTACATGGCCGATAATCTGCGCGTCGGCGCTATCCGCACGGTGCAGTGGCATGAAATCGGCGAGGCTATTGTGGCAGGAGCGCAGCTGGTCGACGTGCGATCGCGGGAGGAGTTCATCGCTGGTTCCATTCCCTGTGCAGTCAATATCCCCTTGGACGAGCTACGCGAACGGGTTGCCGAGATCCCGGCAGGTTCGGTTCTGGTGTTCTGTCAGGTGGGGCAGCGCGGTAACAGTGCGACGCGGTTGCTGACCCAGCTCGGCCGGGACGCCGTCAATCTCGACGGCGGGTACCGGACCTGGCGTGACGCATTCGCGGACCAGAACAGGTAATCCCGCGAGGGAGTCCGTTTCACCGAAAGGAAACAGCACAATGTGTCAACGAATTGTCTGCCGGACTTGCGGCAAGCCCGGCTACACCGGGTGCGGTGAGCATGTGGAGGAGGTGCTCGGCGATGTCCCACAGGCGCAACGGTGTGCGTGCGCCGATCAGCCGCCGACCCGCAGGCGCTGGTTCTCGGGCGCCTAGATGTAGTGCGGCGATCTGGTCGCGGTCCTTCGATGATCTCGGCCTTTGATGCTCGACATCGCACAGTTGCCCAACTTCATGGCGACCCGACGGACGAAATCGCGCACACGGCAGCCGAATTGGCGGCAAGCGACTGAACCGTCAGGGTCAGCGGTGCATGTATCCCAGTGTGAATGACGCATCGTCCAGCCGTGGGGAGATCGATTCCCCGCCGAGTGCCTGCCGCAGTATGGTCTGTTCGTCCTGGATGACGTGCATGACGGCGTTGATCAGCGCGAGGTGGGTGAACGCCTGGGGGAAGTTGCCCCAGTGCCGTCCGCTTCGGGGGTCGATCTCCTCGGCGTAGAGGCCGAGTGGGCTGGCGTAGGCGAGCAGTTTCTCGCACAGCTGTCTGGCTCGCTTCTTTTCCCCGATCTCCGACAGCGCCGAGACCAGCCAGAACGAGCAGATCGTGAAGGCGCCTTCTTCCCCTGCGCAGCCATCGTCGGTTTCACCGACGCGGTAGCGCAATACGAGGTCGTCCTCGGTCAATTCGTCGGCGATGGCCATCACCGTATTGCGTACCCGCTCGTCGTCGGGGGGCAGGAAACGAACCAGCGGAATGAGCAGGGTCGAAGCATCCAGCGCCGTGCTGCCGTAGTGCTGGGTGAACACCTGCCGGGAGTCGACCGCATGCGCGCAGATGTCGGCGTGGATTTCGTCCGCGGCCTCTTGCCAGCGATGCGCGCGTTCGAAGTCCTGGTGGATGCGGGCCAGCCGGGCGCCGCGATCGGCGGCAACCCAGCACATCACCTTGCTGGAGGTGAAGTGTTGGGGCTCCCCGCGGACTTCCCAGATGCCATGGTCGGGCTTGCGCCAGTAGGTGAGGGCGCTTTTGACCGCGCGGCTCAGCACCAGCCAGGCTCGCGCGTCGATCTGGTCTTGGTTGCGCGCGTAGAGATAGACCGCGTCCAGCGCAGCGCCCCACACATCGTGCTGACGTTGCTGGTACGCGTCGTTGCCGATGCGCACGGGTGCGGCATTTTCGTAGCCGCGCAGGTGGGTGAGGATCTGCTCGGTGAGGTCGCTTTCGCCGCTGATGCCGTAGACGATCTGCATGTCCCGGACGTTTTCGGTCAAGTTCATGATGTAGGAGAAGAAGTCGTTCGCCTCCCAGCTGAAGCCCAGTGTGTACAGACCCCACAGCGCGAAGGCGGAGTCGCGTATCCACGAGTAGCGATAGTCCCAATTGCGTTGTCCGCCTGGGGTTTCGGGTAACGAGGTGGTGGCGGCGGCGCTGATGGCGCCGGTGGGTGCGAAGGTCAGCCCCTTGAGGGTCAGCGCGCTGCGGGTGAGCTGGGCGGCCCACGGATGGTCCGGAAACCGCCCGCCGGCCAGCCAGTGCCGCCAGTGGTGGATCGTCTGCAGCAGCCGGTCATCGGCCTCGTCGACGGCGCGGGGTGCGTCGCGACTACCCCAGGAAAGCGCGCAGAAGCGGGTGTCGCCTGCCTTCAGCAGGGTGCGCGCAAGCGCGTGCGTACCTTCCAGCCCCAAGCGCATGTCGGTGCTGAGCGTCAGTTGCAGATCGATCCCGTCGGCGCTGGCCTGTGCGAGATGGTAGCTGTCGAGGTACTCCCAACGAGCACGATGCCGGCCGTAGTCGAAGCACGGCTGGCAGTCGAGCCCGAACTGGATTTGCCCGGTCTCACAGCGCACCGTCCGCAGCAGAATGTGCTCGGCGTCGTAGTCGGTGGGGGTTCGACGATGGGCACTGCGGCCGGGTAGCTGGTGCCGCCACGGCCCGACCAGCAGCACATCGCGAACCGTCGCCCACCCTTCGCCACTGCGCCAACTCGTCTCCATGACCATCGTGCCGGGGACGTAGCGGCGATCGGTGGGCACCATCAGGTCGGCCGGGGCGAACCGGAACGAACCGGCGGAACGATCGAGTATGGCTGCGAAGACGCTGGGGGAGTCCATGCGGGGCAGACACATCCACTCGATGGTTCCGCTGGGGGCGATGAGTGCGGTGACCTCGCAGTCGGAGATGAAACCGTAGTCGTCGATGCGCGGGAACGCCGTGAGCCGCGGCGTGCGTTCGGTCTCGTCGTCCATGTGCTGCTCCCCTCGTCATCTCGGCGCTGAAATCCGGCCGGCTACTCCACGCGATTGCCTGGTAGACCGCCTTCCTTCGCGACCGAACGGCGAACGGGATCGGGGACGTGAGTGTTATGGCGTTTCCGAATAGCCCACCACCTCGGTGGTCGTGTCGGCAAGCCCGGAATTTGCTGCAACGTGAGGAGGGAGGGGGAGTCGTCCCGGATCCGGTGCAGACCCTGCCCTCTCGCTCGGTGGAGAACGCCCCGGTTCATCGAAACCGGGATCCGCAAGCTCATCGACTCGGTCGGCGACAGATGTCGTCGCCGCAGATGCACGATCCGACAAGGCAGATCTGTATCAGGCCGTCGAACTCCGCCTACGAACAGTCCACCCTTGGCGACGTTATGCCAATGTCTGCTTTCTGGCCGACAGCGGCAGCGGCGGAATGAGTTTCGTCCAGAATTCGCGGCGGACCGCATCCCATAGCTTCGCCAGTTCCGGGAAGAGTTCTCGCGCCCGCGCGAGATCCGGGTAGTTGCTCGGGCAGAAGGAAGCGACCTGCGAAGCATTGGATGCATTGCCCACGGCGATAATTGCGATCAGATGATGCTGAACCAAGCGCCACGTCACACAGAATCCATCGACTTCCGTTCGACGAAGATCCTCATCCATCTTCGACCCCCCGCCGCCGCACGCTCACCTTGTGCACTTGGTGACCGCTGTCAACCGGCCGCAGTCGACTATGCGCCGCCGTCTCGGCCGGCGCCTCAGCGTGGCCGCGGGTGCGCCGCCGGAGGTGCTCCGTGGGCCAGGTCGGATTCTCGGACATGGGGGAATTCCTGCTTCGATCGTGACGTCGGCGCGTCAAGGTGTCGGGTGGGGCAATTCACATGACGTTTAACATAAGATATTAGAGGTCATAGTTCAAGCTGTCGTCGGTAAAGATCGCATTAAGGTCCGGTGTTCCATCTAGCTCGCGCTTCATCGGCTGACAGTTCGGCCAGTAGCGGCGGTCGGATAGCCGAAGCCGAGGGGCGACATGCGGGGTCTTCCGCACCTGCGGTGGGGCAGGTCGGCGCTGGCTGGCTGCCTGCATCCACCGCCTCGGCGCCTCATGGTTGCCAATGTGGCCAGTGTGCCCCGAGTGCGCGGCAGAACCAGGGTACATCTAACTTTATAGTTCATATTTCAAGTGTTAGTGGCTAGAATTGTGTTGTGTTCACGTCATCCGAGGAGTCGTGTTGCCCCAGCAGAAGAGGATCGGATTGACCGCGCTCGGTGCCGTGCTGTCACCGCTCGAGGGTGGCGGTCCGAAGACCGAGGCTGTGGTGCAGCGGTTGTCTGCGGCGATCAGTCTCGGTGTGATGGTCGACGGCCAGCAGTTGCCGAGTGAGACCGATCTCGCCAACCAGCTGGGGGTATCGACAATGACTCTGCGGGAGGCGCTGGTCGTACTTCGGCAGCAGGGCATCGTCCACACCAAGCGCGGGCGTGGGGGCGGCAGCTTCATCAGCGCTTCGGCGGAGGTCTTCGAGAACACCTCGCTGGCGCGGTTGCAACAGATGAGCATCCAGGAACTGCGCGATCTGGGGGACGAGCATTTCGCCGTCGCCGGAGCGGTCGCGGTATTCGCCGCGCGCCGCGGGTTGCAGGCCGATATAGCCCGGCTTCGGGCCCTGGCCGACCGGCTGAAGGACAGCGTCGACCTCGTCTCTGCACGCCGGGCCGACAGCCGCTTTCACATCGAGATGGCGGTGTGCGCGCAGTCCACCCGGCTGACCCGCGCCGAGGTCGGGCTGCAGGCCGAGCTCTCCGCCCTGCTCTGGCTGCCGCGGCTGGAACTGGATCCGGCGGCCGAGGCGACCGTCCATCGTGATCTGGTGGACGCGATCGAACGAGAGGACGATGCCCGGGCGCGAGAACTGGCAGAATCGCAGACGGAATCACGCATCCGCCGCCTCGTCGCCTTACGCTTGGAGCTCAGTGATCGATGAGGGATACCGATAACGTTCCGGCCCCGGCGACCATCGAGTCGCTCGGTGATTCCGTCGCGAAACTGGCCCACGAGGTCTACCTGTCGCTGACAACCATCGGGACCGCGCTGACAACCCTGTGGGATCGTCTCACCGAGGAGCCGCGGTCCGCTCTCCGGTCGACCGATCTGGCATTGCTGCGCGAGATCATTCTCGGCGAAATCGAGCGGCACGGAAGACTGTTCAACGGAGCAGGCGTCGTGATGGCCGACGGCGTTCTCGCCGATTGCCCCCGACACCTGGAATGGTGGCTTCCGGACGCGCAGCGCCTGATCCTGGAATTGAATCCCGATAGTGAATACTTCTACGACTACACCAAAATGGAGTGGTTCACGGTTCCGCGCGACCAGGGTCGGCGCTGGGTACAGGGCCCGCACCTCGATTACGCGTGCACCGATGAGTACGTCTGCACATTCTCGATACCGGTCACCATCATGTCGGGAACATTTCTCGGCATTGCCGGTGCCGATGTGCCGGTTGCCGCGATCGAGGAGGTCTTGCTTCCGCGATTCCAGGCATTCGGTCAGCGGGTAGTGCTGGTCAATAGCGAAGGCCGCGTCATTATCGGGACCGATCCCGAATTCACGACCGGATCCAAGACGAGCCGGATGGACAGATCCGCGGCGACAGTCCCGGTCGAGGTGGTGCCTTGGTCGTTGCGTCCGTTGGGACCCACGACATCCCACTGAGCCTGTCCGGATAGCGATCCTGCCGCGTGCTCCCGGTACGCGCGGGCACCGAGTTGCACCTGGCGATCAGGCATCGTGGAATACCACGTTCTCATCGATGGCGCGGCGGCCGATGCGCAGATCATTCGCGGGGAAGGACGGGTCGGGGTAGCCGACCGCCAGACCGCACAGGACCGAAAGCTCCGTCGGGATAGCGAGCTGTGCATGGACGATCTCGGGATACCCCGCGATCGAGACCTGAACGCAAGTTCCCAGGCCGCGTGCCGTCAGGGCCAGGAGCAATGTCTGCAGGAACATCCCTACGCCGAGGGCATCGACACTGCCGAGGTCGTGGTGCATGCAGACGATACCGGCCAACGGCGCGCGGAAGAACTCCCAGTTGCGCAGCACCGCGACCCGTCTGGCCTCGATGTCTTCGCGAGCGATGCCCATCGACCCATAGACTTGGGCGCCCAGTTCCCGGCGCAGGTGCGCGAACGCATGGGGCAGGGGCGGGATTTTGGGCGGCCGGCTGCGGGCTTCGTGTAGTAAGGCGGCCACGAGACGGTCCCGGACAGCTCCGGAGGCGACACGGCTGGATATTGGAGTTCGATGGCGCACGGACCGCAAGGGCGAGCGCTTCATCCACCAATCTTCTCGGCACTGGTCGATCCGGCAAGAACATCCGCGTCGAATGGCGCTCCCTGATCGCTTCCTCGAGGTCGAACATGAGCTTGTCTCCCAGCATGGGCACCGATAGCGGTTCGTCGGTGGACTCCGTGGGGCCGAATACCGCGTTCAACTCCACAGCGTCACATGCACTTTCGGGCGGAACCGGGTGACGCCGACCCCGGACCCGCGGATCATCGCCTGGGTGCATCGCGGGGTGGTGATGAAGCGCAGCAGTTCCGACACCGCGGGCTGGCGGGTGTCGGGTGGCAGGGTGGTCGCGCACCACTCATCGGATACCTGAAGCCCGGCTCCTTTGATGTGGCTCAACCGACCGGCCGCGAGGTCGGAGGAGACGGCGAAGCCGATCGTCAGGGTGATGCCCCCGACCCGGCGGACCTCTTCGAGGGCGGCGGCGTCGCTCTGGAAGATCCGCTGGTGTGATTCGGGAATGGCCAACTCGCGCAGCATTGTCGCGATATGCCCGTCGACACTGCCGGCACCGGGGCCCAGCATCCACTGCTGCTCCCGCAGCTGCGCCGGATGCGGCGCGATATCCGCCAGTGGGCTGTCGGGGCGCGCGACCGAAATGATCTGATACTTCAGGAACGGCCGGGTGGTGATAGTCGTGTCGGTGTCGTCCTGCCCGGGACCCAGCGCGATGTCCACCGCACGAGTCTCGATCAAGCTGCGGAACTGGCTGGTGGGATGAACGCTCAGTTCGACCGACAGATCCTTGGCCCGCGCCGCGAACAGGTCGATGAGGCCGGGCGCGGCATGTTCGGCGAATGCGCTCGATGCCGCGATGCGCAGCAGCCGGCGGCCGTGCGCTGCCTCGCTCACCTCGATGGCGGTCTGGCGCTGCAGTCCGAGAATCTCGATCGCCCGGCTGGCCAGCCGCAATCCACCTGGCGTGAAGGCCAGACCGGCCGCCGTGCGGGTGAACAGCGGGTCGTCGAGCTCTTTACGCAGCTGGGCGATGTGCGTCGAGACACCGGCATCCGACATCCCCAGCTCTCTGGCCGCCGCATGGACGGAGCCGAGCCGCACCACGGTCGAGTAGGCCCGAAGCTGGGCGGGCGTCACAATCCGAGTCTAGTTTGGAGGTGGACGCGGCGCCCACAGCCGCATCGCGCCCGGAGGACGCACCATGCAGGACGTGCTCACGGATCTGATGACAACTTGGAATGCCGGGGGCACGGCTGGGGTCGCGACGGTCGTGCGGACCTTTCGTTCGGCGCCGCGACCGCCCGGCGCGGCCATGGTCGTCGCCCCGGACGGGACGGTCGGCGGTTCGGTTTCCGGTGGCTGCGTCGAAGGCGCGGTCTACGAACTCGCCACCGACGTCATCCGGACCGGTCGTCCGGTGCTGGAGCGGTTCGGCTTCTCCGATGACGACGCCTTCGCCGTCGGCCTCACCTGCGGCGGCATCATCGACATCTTCGTCGAGGCGATCTCGCGGGAATCGTTTCCGGACCTCGGCGAGGTCGCCGCGGACATCGCCGCCGACCGGCCGGTCGCGATCGCGACCGTCATCGAGCACCCCGACGCCGCCTGGGTAGGGCGACGGCTGCTGATCCGGCCGGGCACCGCACACGGCACCTTGGGGTCGGTGCGCGCCGACGATGCGGTGATCGATGATGCGCGCGGGCTGCTCGCGGCGGGCCGCAGCGAGGTGCTGTCCTACGGTCCGGACGGGCAGCGTCGCGGCGAGGGCATGGCGGTTTTCGTCGCCAGCTATGCCCGGCAGCCGCGGATGCTGGTATTCGGGGCGATCGATTTCGCCGCCGCCGTCGCACAGCAGGGATCGTTCCTCGGGTACCGGGTGACGGTGTGCGATGCGCGGCCGGTCTTCGCCACCTCCGCTCGATTCCCGACCGCCGATGAGGTCGTCGTCGACTGGCCGCACCGCTACCTGGCCGCGCAGATCGCGGCGGGTGCGATCGATTCGCAGACCGTTGTCTGCGTGCTGACCCACGATCCCAAGTTCGACGTTCCGCTGCTCGAGGTGGCGCTACGCGCGCCGGAGATCGGCTATGTCGGTGCCATGGGGTCGCGCCGCACGCACGACGAGCGCCTGACCCGGCTGCGAGAGGCCGGTCTCACCGACGAGCAACTCGCCCGGCTGGCCAGCCCGATCGGCCTGGATCTGGGCGGCCGGACACCCGAAGAGACGGCGGTGTCCATCGCGGCCGAGATCATCGCGCGCCGCTGGGGCGGACATGGCCGCTCACTGACCCGGACCGGCGGCCGCATTCACCACCGGGCGCAAACAGCGAGTTAAGTGATTGCTTAATTCGGGCTTGACGATCGCATCAGCGGGGCAGAGGCTGATCTTCTTCCCATTGATGTGAGGTAGATCACATGCAAGTTCCTGGGCCATTCGAATATGAGCGCGCAACGGGCGTGGATCACGCCATCGGACTACTGGACCGGCTCGGCGAAGAGGCGCGCATCGTCGCGGGCGGGCACAGCCTGCTTCCGATGATGAAGCTGCGTCTGGCCAATCCGGAATATCTCATCGACATCAACGACCTGGCTGCCGAACTGGGATACATCGTTACCGATCCGACCCTGGTTCGCATCGGTGCGATGGTCCGGCATCGGCATTTGCTCGAGTCCGACGATCTCGCCGTGGTGTGCCCGATCTTCCGTGACGCCGAGCGCGTGATCGCCGATCCGGTGGTGCGCAACCGCGGCACCATCGGCGGCTCGCTGTGCCAGGCCGATCCCGCCGAAGACCTCTGCACGGTCTGCACGGTCCTCGGTGCGACCTGCCTGGTGCGCGGCCCGTCCGGCGACCGGGAGATCGCGATGGACGAGTTCCTGGTCGGTCCGTACGAAACCGCGATGTCGCACAACGAACTTCTGATCGAGATCCGAATTCCGGTGCGGCATCGGACATCGAGTGCCTACGTGAAGGTAGAGCGCCGGGTCGGCGACTGGGCGATCGCGGCGGCAGGTGCGACCGTGACACTGCACGGCGAGGCGATAGCGGCCGCACGGATCGGTCTGACGGCGGTCAACCCCGATCCGGCGGCGGTCGCTGCCGCGGTGGACGCGCTCATCGGTGAGCCGCCCACCGAAGAGGTTTTCGCGGAGGCGGGCCGCCGGGCGAGCGCAGCGTGCTCACCTGTCTCCGATGCGCGCGGCAGCGCGGACTACAAGCTCCATCTCGCCTCCGAACTGACGATTCGCGCGCTGCGCACCGCGGTTGAGCGCGTACTGAATGAATCTGCGCTGGAAGGGAATTAGCCATGCAGGTAACCATGACCGTCAACGGTGAGCCGGTGACCGCGGAGGTCGAGCCACGCACCCTGCTCGTGCATTTTCTGCGAGATCAGTTGCGGCTCACCGGAACCCACTGGGGCTGTGACACCAGCAACTGCGGCACCTGTGTGGTGGAGGTCGACGGCGAACCGGTGAAGTCGTGCACGATGCTGGCCGTCATGGCGGGCGGCCGTTCGGTGCGCACCGTCGAGGGGCTCGAGGTGGACGGCCAACTCGACCCCGTGCAGGAGGGCTTCATGCAGTGTCACGGGTTGCAGTGCGGATTCTGCACGCCCGGAATGATGATCACCGCCCGCGCCCTGCTCGACCGCAATCCGAATCCCGACGAGCAGACCATCCGGGAGGCGATCTCCGGCCAGATCTGCCGCTGCACCGGATATACCACCATCGTGCGGTCGATCCAGTGGGCCGCGGCGAAGCAACGAGGCGAAGCGGCCGAGCCCGAGCCCGCCGCCACGCCGACGCCGGTAGGGAGCACATCATGACCACCGTCGAATCCCGGCCCGAAGACCGAGTCGACAACGACCGCAAGCCGTGCGGTCACGGCAGGATGCTCCGCAAAGAGGATCCGCGGTTCATTCGCGGACGCGGCAACTACGTCGACGACGTGCAGTTGCCCGGCATGCTGCATATGGCGATCCTGCGTTCCCCGTTCGCGCACGCGCGGATCGTGAGCGTCGATGTCTCAGCGGCGCAGGCACATCCGAAGGTCAAGGCGGTCGTCACCGGTGCGGATCTGGCGGCTAAGGGACTGGCCTGGATGCCGACGCTGTCCAACGATGTGCAGGCGGTGCTGGCGACGGACAAGGTCCGGTTCCAGGGCCAGGAGGTGGCCTTCGTCGTCGCCGAGGATCGCTACTCCGCGCGTGATGCGTTGGAGCTGATCAATGTCGAGTACGAGATGGTCGATCCGGTGATCGACGCCCGGACCGCACTGGCACCCGATACGCCGGTGATCCGCGATGACCTCGAAGGCAAGCGGGACAACCACTGCTTCGACTGGGAGACCGGCGACGCCGCCGCGACCGAGGCGGTGTTCGCGCGCGCCGATGTCATCGTCAAGCAGGAGATCGTCTATCCACGAGTGCATCCCGCCCCGATGGAAACCTGCGGCGCCGTCGCGGATCTCGATCCCGTGACGGGCAAGCTCACGCTGTGGTCGACGAGCCAGGCCCCGCATGCCCACCGCACGATCTACGCGATGGTGGCCGGACTACCCGAACACAAGATCCGGGTGATCTCACCCGATATCGGCGGTGGCTTCGGCAACAAGGTGCCCATCTATCCGGGATATGTCTGCGCCATCGTCGGGTCGCTTTTGCTGGGCAAACCGGTGAAATGGATGGAGGATCGCAGCGAGAATCTCACCAGCACCGGGTTCGCCCGCGACTACATCATGCTCGGTGAGATCGCGGCCACCACCGAGGGAAAGATCCTGGCCATCCGGTCGACCGTGCTCGCCGATCACGGCGCCTTCAACGGCACGGCCGCGCCGTTGAAGTATCCGGCAGGCTTCTTCGGCGTCTTCACCGGTAGCTACGATATCGAGGCCGCCTACTGCAAGATGACCGCGGTCTACACCAATAAGGCCCCCGGCGGTGTCGCCTACGCGTGCTCGTTCCGGATCACCGAGGCCGTCTACTTCGTCGAGCGGCTGGTGGACTGCCTCGCTTACGAGCTGAAGATGGATCCCGCCGAGCTGCGGCTGCGGAATCTCCTTCGCGCCGAACAGTTCCCGTACACCAGCAAGACCGGCTGGGTCTACGACTCCGGCGACTACGAGAAGACCCTGCGCCTGGCGATGGACATGATCGGCTACGACGCCCTGCGCAAGGAACAGCGGGATAAGCGCGCTCGCGGCGAATTGATGGGCATCGGGATGTCCTTTTTCACCGAGGCTGCGGGTGCGGGTCCGCGCAAGGATATGGACATCCTCGGACTCGGCATGGCCGACGGGTGCGAGCTGCGCGTGCATCCGACCGGCAAAGCCGTTGTGCGGCTATCGGTTCAGACCCAGGGGCAGGGGCACGAGACGACGTTCGCCCAGATCGTCGCCGAGGAACTCGGCATACCGCCCGACGATATCGATGTCGTGCACGGTGACACCGATCAGACACCGTTCGGCCTGGGCACCTATGGCAGTCGGTCGACACCGGTCTCGGGCGCCGCTGCCGCGCTGGTGGCGCGGAAGGTGCGCGACAAGGCGAGGATCATCGCGTCCGGCATGCTCGAGGTCTCCGTCGCCGACCTCGAGTGGGAGAAGGGCTCGTTCCACGTCACGGGCGATCCGTCCGCGGCCGTGACGATCCAGCAGATCGCGATGCGCGCACACGGCGCCGGTGATCTGCCCGAGGGCATCGAGGGCGGACTCGACGCGCAGATCTGTTACAACCCGGAGAATCTCACCTTCCCGTATGGTGCGTACTTCTGCGTCGTCGACATCGACCCTGGGACGGCCGTGGTGAAAGTGCGGCGCTTCCTCGCCGTCGACGACTGCGGCACCCGGATCAACCCGATGATCATCGAGGGCCAGGTGCACGGCGGTCTCACCGACGGCATCGGCATGGCGCTGATGGAGATCATGGCCTTCGATGAGGACGGCAACTGCCTCGGCGGATCCCTGATGGACTACCTCATCCCGACCGCACTCGAGGTTCCGCATTTCGAGACCGGGTACACCGTCACCCCCTCGCCGCACCACCCGATCGGTGCGAAAGGCATCGGCGAATCGGCCACGGTCGGATCACCGCCCGCGGTGGTCAATGCGGTGGTGGATGCGTTGGCGCCGTTCGGAGTTCGGCACGCCGATATGCCGCTGACGCCGTCGCGGGTGTGGGAGGCGATGCAGGGCCGGGCCACACCGCCGATCTGAGTGGGTGCGAGCGATGGGATCACCGATGAAGATGACGGAGCGCGCACAGCAGCTGGTCCGAACCCGGACGCCGTTCGTGCACGCGACCGTCGTGCGCGCGCAGCAGCCGACCTCGGCGCACGCCGGGGACGAGGCGATCCTGTTGCAGGACGGGACGATCGAAGGATTCGTCGGCGGCCAGTGCGCCCAGAACTCGGTCCGCAAGGCGGCGCTGGGTGCCCTGCAGTCGCACGAGAGTGTGCTGCTGCGCGTGCTGCCCGACGGCGATCTGCATTTTCCCGAAGCGCCGGGCGCGGCGGTGGTGGTGAATCCCTGTCTGTCCGGCGGCGCGTTGGAGATATTCCTCGAGCCGCAGATCCCGGCGCCGCTGATGCGCATCTGCGGCGCGACACCCATCGCCGACGCCTTGGCCGACGCGTGCGAACTGGTGGGTTTCGGGGTGCAGCGCAGTGCTGCCGAAGTCGACTCGCTGGATTCGCTGGCCGATACGACGGCGGTGGTGATCGCCAGCCATGGTGGCCCGGAAGCCGAGATGATCCGCGTCGCGCTCGACGCGGGTGTGGGGTATGTCGGGCTGGTGGCCAGCAGGATTCGGGGCGCGTCGATCCTCGACGAACTCGAATTGACCGACGCCGAGCGGGCTCGTGTGCGCACCCCGGTGGGTTTGCCGATCGGCGCGAAGACGTCGGCGGAGATAGCCGTCTCGATTGTCGCGGAAGTGATCCAGGCCGTCCGCAAGGGTGGCTTGGCCGTCACGCCCCACGCGGCGAATGTCGCTGTCGAGGTGCTCGATCCAGTGTGCGGCATGACCGTGGCGGTCGGGCCGGACACACCACATCTCACCATCGACGATGTCGACTACTGGTTCTGCGGCTCCGGCTGCCGCAATTCCTTCGCAGCGACGAAGACGGGCTCATGACCAACGGGGTCGTCACCGGAGTGGTACTCGCCGCTGGAACCTCACGGCGTCTCGGCACCGCGAAACAGGTGCTGTCGTACCGGAATACGACGGTTCTCGGCGCGACCCTCGACGTGGTGCGATCCTGCGCCTTCGATCAGATCATCGTCACGCTCGGCGGCGCGGCGGCGGCGGTGCGCCAGCAGGTCGATCTCACCGGGGTGGAGGTTGTCATGGCCGATGACTTCGATTCTGGCTGTGCGTCGTCGTTGCGTTCGGCCCTGAGTTCGGTGCATCCCCAGGCCGCTGGAATCGTGCTGATGCTCGGTGATCAACCGGGTCTGTCGGCGGCGACCGTCGACCGACTGATCGCCGAGGGAACGTCCACCGCGATCACGGTCTGCCGCTACCACGACGGCATCGGGCATCCATTCTGGCTGAGTCGCAGCATATTCGGCGAGTTGGCCCGATTGCACGGCGACAAGGCCGTGTGGAAGATCATCGAGTCGGGTCGCGTCCCGGTGTCGCGGCTCGACATCGACGCACCGATGCCCTTGGACGTCGACACCTGGGACGACTACGAGCGCCTGCGCGCCGCGACGTCGCCATGATGTCGCCGTTCGACGATATCGAGGACGTGGTGCGCCGATTCGACGCCGACGACTACCTGCTCGATATCGGAACCGCCACCGCCTTCTATCTGGCCACCACGTTGGGGCGGCCACTGCTGCTGGAAGGCGAACCGGGAGTGGGCAAGACGACGGCGGCGAAGACGCTGGCCACCGTGCTCGGTGCACCGCTGATCCGCCTGCAATGCTACGAGGGCCTGACCGTCAGCGAATCGCTGTACGACTGGAATTATCAGCGTCAGCTGCTCAGCATCCGGCTCGCCGAGGCGCGCGGCGCCGACCTCACCGAAGCCGACCTGTTCACCGAGGCATTTCTGGTCGACCGCCCGATCCTGCGCTGTGCACGATATCGCGGCCCGACGCCCCCGGTGCTGTTGATCGATGAAATCGACCGTGCCGATGACGAATTCGAAGCCCTGCTGCTCGAATTCCTCGGTGAGGCCACGGTGACCGTTCCCGAACTCGGGACCTTTGTCGCCGAGCACCCGCCGCTCGCGGTGCTGACCTCGAACCGCAGTCGCGATCTGCACGACGCGTTGCGGCGGCGCTGCCTCTATCACTGGATCGACTATCCGGAACCGGCCCGTGCGGTGGCGATCGTGCGACGCACCGTGCCCGGAGCCACCGACGCGCTGATCGAGCACGCCACCCAATTCGTCGGCCGCGCCCGCGATCTCGATCTCGACAAGCCGCCCGGCGTCGCCGAGACCATCGATTGGATCGCCGCGCTGGTGACGCTCGGCGTCGCCGATCTCACCGCGCCAGCCGCGGTCGCCGCACTGAGCGCGCTGGCGAAGACACCCGACGACCGCGCCACCGTCCACGAGGCATTTGTCGAATACACCCAAGGCCTGGCTACCGGATGAGAGGGATGCTCCGATGAAAATCGCCAATGAGTTCACCGTCCACGCACCCGTCGAGCGGGCATGGGCGGTGCTGACCGATCTCGAACAGGTGGTTCCGCTCATGCCCGGCGCACAGATGGTCGGCTGGGAGGGCGAGGACTTCCTCGGCAAACTGAAGGTCAAAGTCGGCCCGGTGACCAGCGAATTCACCGGGAAGGCGAATTTCGTCGAGCGCGACGAACACGACCATCGCGCCGTCATCAACGGCAGCGGCCGGGATTCACGCGGATCCGGAAACGCAGCGGCGACCATCACCACCCAACTGCGCGAAGACGGCGACAGGACCCGGGTCACCGTGGACACCGACCTCAAGATCGTCGGCAAGCTCGCCCAGTTCGGCAGTGGGATGTTGCAGCAGGTGTCCGAGAAGATGATGGGTCAATTCGTCGCATCTCTGGAAGAGAAACTCGCAGCGGGCGATTCGGTCGCCGCGGCAGCGGCGGCCGGGCCGGACAGCCGAGAGGCGCGGCCGCAACCGGTCGCGCAAACCGAGCCCGAGCCACTCGATCTCGTCGAACTCGTCGGGCCCGCGATGATCAAGAAGTATGCACCCGCGATCGCGTTCGTCCTCGCGTTCGTGCTCGGAATCATCCTGGTGCGCAGGCGGATGCGCGGGAAGCGATGACGCGGGCGGCACTGCTGCGCGGCGTCGATCTGGCGGCATTCGCTGTCGCGGTGGTCGCGCGGCTGCGGCGCGGTGGCGTTGCGGTGGCGCCGAGCGGGCCTGCGCTGTTCGTGCAGGCCTTGCGTCGCATGGTGCCGCGCTCGCGCACCGAACTCTACTGGGCCGCGCGACTCACGCTGGTCGATCGCATGCAGGATCTCGCCGCCTTCGACGCGGTCTTCGCGGCGGTATTCGCCGACGCGGTGCTGGGGGTGGACCCGCCGAGCCGAACGCACGGACTGGCGACCGAACGCGCATCGGCACCGAGCACGGGCGGACCGGGACAGCCTCGGCAAGGCGGTGAAGTCCCTTGGGCGACACTGCAATCAGCGACGGGTGCCGACCACGCCACCGACCAGGGGGTGGCGCTGCCGGACGTGCTGCCGAGCCGGTTCGCGGCACGGGAACAGGAGCCGTTCGATCGCTTCGATCCGGACGATCTGCGGACGGTCGGCACCTGGCTGGAGCAGGCGTCGGCGCGCTGGCCGCAGCGCCGCAGCGGGCGCTACGCGAACCATCCGCACGGTAAGCGAATCGACTTCCGGGCGACGATGAACAACTCCCGCCGCACCGGCTGGGAGTCGGCGGTGCTGGTCCGCACTCGTCCCCGCCGCCGCCCGCGTCGAATCGTCATGATCTGCGACGTCAGCCGCTCGATGCAGCCGTATTCGACGATCTATCTGCATCTGATGCGGGCCGCGATGCAGCGCCGTTCGCCCGATCGCCCCGAGGTGTTCGCCTTCTCCACCTCGCTGACCAGGTTGACCTCAATGCTTGCGCACCGCTCCCCGGATGTCGCGGTGGCCCGGGCCAACGACAAGGTGGTCGACCGCTACGGCGGCACGCATATCGGCCGGTGCCTCGGCACGCTGCTCGCGACTCCGTCCGGCAACGCGGTGCGTGGCGCCGTCGTCGTGATCGCATCCGACGGCTGGGACAGCGACACGCCCGATGTCCTCGCCCGTGCGATGGCCCGGGTCCGGCGTCGGGCTTGGCGGGTCATCTGGCTCAATCCCCGCGCGGGCGACTCCCGATTCCAGCCGACCACCGGTGCGATGGCGGCGGCCCTGCCGTACTGCGACATGATGATGCCCGCACACACGCTGGCGGGTATGCACGCGTTCATGCAAGCCCTGGCATCGACGATCGTCACCTGATGGCAGGGCCGATTCGTCGACGGTACCGCTCGGCGAACGTATGATTCTCACGGCATCGTTTTGGACCGGTGCCTTGTGCACTGGGGCGTGCGATGCCCCGCAGAATCGATGACGACCCCGTCGGCTGGCCATTGCAAAGTGGGACGACCAGCCCGTGACAACTGTTGTTTCATCTGGTGCCCGATACCGTTTCGAGAATTCCCGGCGCCGCTGCCCTCGATCCCGCTGCGGTGAGGTCGCCGACGCCGCCGCTCTCCAAGGAAAGCGAGGATACCGATGTCCACTCATCAGGCTGTGCACGTGGAGTCCGCCGGTGCGGCGTTGAAGCTGGTCGATGTCGAAACCACCGCCCCGCCTCGCGACCATGTGCGCCTCGCGGTCTCAGCGTGCGGGATCTGCGGCACCGACCGTGCGTTCGTCGGCGGCGGGTTCCCGAATATGTCGTGGCCGCTGACACCGGGGCATGAGATCGCGGGCACGATCGCCGAACTCGGCGCCGGTGTCGACAACTACGCCGTCGGAGACCGTGTCGCTGTGGGCTGGTTCGGTGGGTATTGCGGCAAGTGCGTCCCATGCCGGAAAGGCGATTTCATCCACTGCCGGAAAATGCAGGTCCCCAGCTGGCAGTATCCGGGCGGATATGCCGAGTCGGTGACCGTACCGGCCAATGCGCTAGCCCGCATCCCTGACGAACTTTCCCTGACCGAGGCCGCTCCGATGGGTTGTGCCGGAGTCACTACCTACCACGCACTTCGCGAAACCAGGGCGGTGCCCGGCGACCGCGTCGCCGTTCTGGGGCTCGGCGGCTTGGGCCACCTCGGTGTGCAGTTCGCCCGGGCGATGGGCTTCGAGACGATCGCGATCGCTCGCGGCGCGGACAAGGCCGAGGACGCCCACGCGCTCGGTGCCCACCACTACATCGACTCGACCGCCGGCGACGTCGGCAAAGCGATGCGCGGGCTCGGCGGTGCGTCGGCCGTTCTGGGGACCGTGGGCAACGCCGCGGCCATGGCCGAAACGGTCGGTGGACTGCTTCCGCGCGGTGAGCTGATCGCCATCGGCGTCAGCGGCGAGCCATTGCCGATCAGCCCGATGCAGCTGATCGGGCCCGGACTCAGCGTCACCGGCCACGCCTCCGGCACCGCGCGCGATATCGAGGAAACGATGCAATTCGCGGTCCTATCCGGCGTGCGCACGCGAATCCAGGAACGGCCACTGGATCAAGCCGCCGAGGCATATGCCGCAATGGAACAGGGACGGGCCCGATACCGCATGGTCCTCACGGTCTGACCCCATCGGGGTCGGCCGCAGCACAGGCTGATCCGACAGCGGCTGATCGCCTGGGCCCCGCATCCGCACGGCCTGTCTCGATCTGGGGTGCTCGAGTGTGGTCCCGCTCAGGAATCACGTTGGGCGGCGCGAAGTTTCGCTAGCAGCGGCGCGGCCGCTTCGGCGAGGAACCGGTCCTGCTGCTCGTCGCCGACCTGCACCAGGGCGATATCGGTGAACCCCGCGTCCTGAAAGGGCCGCATCGCCGACACGATGGCATCGAGGTCGGGACCGCAGGCGATCGTCTCGGCGATGTCCTGCGGGCGCACGAACTGCGTAACGGCCGCGAAACCCGCGGGTGTGGGTAGGTTCGAGTTGACGTCCCAGCCGCTCGCCGACCATCGGAACTGCTCGTGAGCACGCCCAACAGCCTTGTCGCGGTCGGTGTCCCAACTGATGGGCAGTTGCCCTGTCACGCGCGACGCTGGCGCACCGGAGTTGTTCGCGCGCACGCTATGCCACGATCGGACCAGCTCGGCCTCGGGGGTGGTGCTGATCATCTCGTCGGCCAGCGGTGCGAATCGTCGCACCGAGCGCGGTCCGGATACCGCGACCGCGATCGGCACCGGCTGTTGCGGAAGATCCCAGATCCTGGCGGCATCGATGCGGTACCAGTGGCCCTGCCGATTGACTGTGCCGCCCGCGTGTAGGTCGCGAATGATGCCGATGGCCTCCGCGAGCCGGTCCTGTCGCTCATCCAGCCCGGGCCAGCCCGCGCCGATGACGTGTTCGTTGAGGCTCTCGCCGCTCCCGAGACCGAGAGTGAACCTTCCCTCCGAGAGGATCTGCAGGGTCGCCGCCTGCTGGGCCACGATCGCCGGGTGGTATCGCATGGTCGGGCACGTCACGTAGGTCATCAGGGGAATCCGCCGGGTCGCCTGTGCGACGGCCCCGAGCACCGTCCACGCATGCGGCGCGTGGCCCTGTTCCTCGAGCCAGGGCGAATAATGGTCGCTGCTGACCAGGAAGTCGAAGCCCGCATGCTCGGCGGCGACGGCGTAGCGAATGAGCTCGCGCGGCCCACTCTGCTCGGTCATCAGCGTGTATCCGAATCGGGTCACTGTCGCTCCTTGTTGCTCGAGTGGTGGGATATTCGGTGGCTACCCGCGCACGGCCTAGTTATGGGTGACACTCCCGACACAGTCGAACGAGATCGAAATCCGACCCCAATACCCTTGATGCGAGCCCAATGATGAGGACCGCGATTCCGATGGTCCAGAGGATCGGGATGCTGAACAATTCCGCGAACGTATTTCGGAAATTCAGCTGCTCGAGGGGAATTCGTACGCGGATGGAGAGTTCATCAACCGGAACGATCCGAGGAGTTCTTTCAGTCCGAGCCTTGCCGCTATTCGCTGTCGTGCGGCACCGGTTCCGCGCTGTTCCAGTGCGGTCAGCAATTGTTTGGCGACAGCGGTGTCGCCGGCTTCATCGAGTTCGTCGGCGATCCACTCGATCAGATTGCCCAGCATTCTCACGGCGGGCACCTGTACTTCCTCGACCGGATCGACCGCGGGTCCAGTGAGGCCATGTCGGGCCGCCGACCACACCGCGGCCGCCCCGACCTGTTCGTCGATGCGCGGGCCCTCGATTCCGGCTTCCAGTTTGCGGATGGCCGTTTGCACCAGCCCACGGGTCAGTACGGCCTGGAGGACGGCATCGTCAACCGTTGCGGCAGTGTCGGCGGCGCGAACTTCTACAGTGGGGTACACGTCCGAGGGGCGAGCCAGCCAGAACGACATGTGCCCGTCGATGAGGACGCCGGATTCGACGAGTGTCGCCACTCTGTCCTCGTAATCGTCGGCCGAACGCGCAAAGGGCGGCAGCCCCGAACCCGGGAACCGAGACAGCTCGGCGATCCGCCATGAGCTGTAGCCGGAGTCGTGACCGTCGTGGAAGGGCGAATTCGCGCCGACCGCTATCAAGGTCGGCAACCATGGGCGGAGATGATTCACCACGGCGACGGCTTGGTCGGCCCCGTCGACACCGATATGCACATGCGCGCCGCAGGCGGTATAGGTTTGCGCCATTTTTCGATATCTGCTGTGTATACGCGCATATCGGCTGTCCTCGGTGCCGCCACAATACGGAGTACCGCAGACAGGCGCGTACCCGATCGGGAGAACGAACAGTTTGCAGTCGCGCCCGGCGGTCGCGAGCATTCCGCGCGCAGCGCGCAAATCTGACCGCAAGGTTTCCATCGCCGTATGGACGAGGCTGACCGACTCGATCTGAACTCGTTGCAACTCCGGTTTGAATCTGATCGATTCATCGGGCCCCAGATTCGTGCGCATCCATGTGATGACGGCATCCACCGCCGGTACCGGCACTCCACCGACGTCGAGTAGGAGAAATTCTTCCTCGAAACCGACTGTGCGCCGCTGCCGCATCGGATCTACTTTCGTCGCCCACGCTCCTGCTCGCCAACATACCCACGAAATGTCATGGCAAACAGTCAGCAGACACAAGAGCGGTCCCCGCGAAGCCGTCGAGGGCGTCTTGGAGGATGCCAAAAGGAAAGACCAAGGAAGCCACGGGCGCCATCACCGGCGACGATGATCTGCGGGGCGGCATGTAAGGAAGCCGAAGCCGAGAAAGAACGGGGCAAAGCAGCCGCGCGCGAGGTGTACGCGCAGAACACCCGCATCGCTGACCGACGGGCCTGGGGAGCGCGGCGCGATCAACCGCAATCGGGATCGACTTCGCTGTTTAACGTGGCGTTTGCTGGGAACGCGGTAACGGTGAAGGACGTACTCGAACGGGAAAGCAAATGGGCGGTCGACCGGGACTTCACCCTGCCGAGGCTCGACGATCTTGTCACGAACAGCCGCGTCGAGGAGATGCCGGTCGAGCTGACCAGCATCTATTTCGACACCGCCGAGCGGGACCTGCTCGCTCACGACCTGACGTTGCGTCGCCGTGAGGGAGACGACGAATCCGGCTGGCAGTTGAAGATCCCCCACTCACGGGGTCGCGTGGAAGTAACCGCGGGGCTGTCGGACGAGCTGCCGCACGAACTCACCGAGATCGTCAACGGCGCTGCGCTGGGGAGGCCGTTGACTGTGGTCGCCAGGGTTCATACATTGCGCCGCCGTCACCGCATCCTCGGTTCGGGCGGCGAACTGATCGTCGAGATCGATGACGACACGGTGGACTCGACCGCGGCCGACCGGCCTGCGGAACTGCTCGCCTGGCGTGAGATCGAGATCGAACTCGGCCCACACACCGACAAGGTCCCGACGATATTGCGCGACCGGCTCGCCGAAGCGGGTGCGCGCGAGTCGAGCTATCCCTCCAAACTGTCCCATGTGTTGTCCGAGCGATTCGGACCGGCCGACGCCGGCTCCCGGGCCGAACGTGCCTTGCACGACTACCTGACCACACAGATCGACCTGATCTTCGTGGGTGATGTCGGGTTACGCCGGGGCGAGGAACCGATCCACGACACCCGCGTCGCGACGCGACGACTCCGCTCCACGTTGCGCGTGTTCGATAAGCTGATGGACCACTCCGCCATCGGCGAGATCGACAACGAGCTGAAGTGGTACGCAGCGCTTCTCGGCGACATACGCGATTGCCACGTCCAACGCCGTCGCCTCGACGATGAACTCAATGCCCTGCCGCCCGAACTCGTCCTGGGTCCTGTCGCTGCGCGGATCGACGCGACGCTGCTGGCTCGGCAGTTGCCGAGCCGCACTGCTCTCGCCGAGGCCATGAACTCGCCCCGCTACCTGCGGCTGCTCGCGACTCTGCAGACATGGAAATCCCAGCCGCCGTTCGAGCGACGGATCCGTCGGCGCCAACTGGTGAAGCGGGCCCGCAGAGCCGCGGGCAAAGCAGACCGCCGGTTGGTAACCGCGTTGCGCAACCACCGACACGAATCGATGCACCGCGCACGCAAAGCCGCCAAACGCGCACGCTACGCCGCCGAACTGTACAAGCCCGTTCGAAAGGCCGCGGGTGCAAGGTCGAACATCAAGTACTACAAGAAGATTCAGCGCCTGCTCGGCGACTACAACGACAGCGTCGTTTCGACCGAATTCCTGTGGCGAATCGCGACAGCGGCAGGCACGGCAGGCGATGAGAACGGTTTCACCTACGGCCTCTTGTACGCGAACGAGGTGCACGCCACCAAGGCCGCGGGCCAGAGTGTCGCGGCCGTTGTCGCCGGTGAATAGGTAGGACTTACGGGGGATCAGCCTGGGCCTGTGATCGGTCATTTTCCCAGTTCGGGCGTGGTCGAGTGGCGCTAGGGTAAGAGGGGGTGAGTGCGAGGAGTCGGAAGATGAGCACCACCGTTGTGATCGTGATCATTGTCATCGTCGTTCTGGTCGTTTTGCTCGCGGCTATCGCTTGGATGTTGATGCGTAAGCGGCGCGAACACTATCGGGCCGAGGCTGCGCGTATTCGTGAACGTGCGGCGGAACGGGAACTCGAGGTCGGTCAGCGGGAGGCGCGGGCGGACGAGACCGCCGCCAGGAGTCGGGCGGCGAAGGCGGAGGGCGAGGTCAAGGCGGCGCAGGCTGAGCAGCTTGCCAAGCAGGCCCACGTGCATCGCAGTGAGGCGGCGGATTCGCGAACCGAGTTGGACAAGGAGTGGGAGCGCGCGGATAAGGTCGATCCGGATAAGGTCGATCTGGATTCGAAGTCAGGTGAGACCTCAAAATCAGATGAGACACAGCGGGGGACTGATCCTGAGCAGGCGCCGCACAGCCCGAGAGGTTGATCCTGACGGTTCTCCCGCTGTTCGGGGCTCGGGAACATCGCCGCCACCGACGCGGCCCCGGCCGCTATGTTCAGTGGCCGGGTCGGCGCCAGGGGGCGTGCCTAATGTCCTTGTGGCGCTGTGATATTAGGCTCGGCGTCGGTTCATCTGGCGGCCGCGTCGGTCAGGTTTTGTGCTGCGCTGATGAGCGGACGGGGTTGTGCTGCTGAGCGGCCTTGGGGTCGTGTTCATGCTGTTCGGCTTGTACTTCGGCTTCGACGCGGTCGGCGAGAATGTTTGCGATGTTGCGCCGGTATTCGAAGGCCCGATCGAGTACCGGCGCGCTGACGCCGTTGCGGAGATGGCCGACGATGTTGTCCACCAAGCGATCTCGGGCCGCGTTGTCCAGGAGAACGAGTACCTGCGGTTCGAGCGGCTGGCGCCCTTTGGTCACGTTTCGATCACGTACGTCGGGGTAGCCCATTGACATCGAACTTCATATGAAGTGAGGGAGACCCGGATGAGCGGAACGACGGTTCGAAACGAAGGATCCCGAGACACCACCGGTGCCGGAGACAGTTACGACGACATTGAGCCATGGTTCGAGAAGTTGGCTGCCCTGGAATCGGGGGACTCCCATCGGCAGGTCGTGCGTGAGGAAATCGTGCGGCGGTGTCTACCCTTGGCCGACCACATCGCGCGTAAGTTCGCCGGCCGCGGTACGGAATTCGACGACTTACAGCAGATCGCTCGGGTAGGGCTGGTGCAGGCGGTGGACCGCTTCGACGTCACTCGCGGCTGCTCGTTCCTGTCGTTCGCGGTGCCGACCGTTATGGGCGAGGTGCGGCGCTACTTTCGCGACCACACCTGGGCGCTGCGAGTTCCGCGTCGGGTCAAGGAACTGCAGGCGCTGATTCGTCCGACCGTGGAGACGCTGGCGCAGCGGCTCGGGCGAATGCCGACCGCGAGGGAGATCGCCGCCGAACTCGACCTCGAACTCGGTGAGGTCACGCAGGCGCTGATCGCGGCCGACGCCTACCAGACCAACTCGCTCGACATCGGTGTCGGCTCCGACGACGAAGGCACTCGACGATCGGTCGTCGACACGCTCGGTGCCGTGGAGCCGTGCTACCGATTGTTGGAGGACGCGATGTCGGTGCGTCCGCTGATCGCCGCACTTCCCGAGGCCCAGCGTCGGATACTGATCATGCGTTTCTTCGAATCCAAGACCCAATCCCAGATCGCCGAGCGACTGGGCATTTCTCAGATGCAGGTCTCACGTCTTCTCACCAGAACTCTGAACAAGCTGCGGGAGCAAGTGATCGGCGCGGATAACCGCCGTGAAGTCGCGTGACAAGCCGTGCCGCCGACGGGCGCTCGGCCCTCCTCGATCTGGGGGGCTGGCCAACCCGGCTCAGGTAGCTATCGGCCGCACGGACGCGTGATCGGCCGTCTCCGAGTTGCCTCCGAAACACCGCTCGCCCAGGATCATTGGCGAATACCGCCGTCGCGCTGGGGCAGGGCACGGCTGCGATATCGCCCTGTTTCGAACAGCACTGCGTGGGAAGTCACTTATTGACCGCGCCGAAACGGCGTTGGGCACCTCTGTTCAGGTAATTAATCGGTCGATATCGGCTGTCCCGCCGATTATCCGTTGTGGCGACCTGGATGAAGGAGGAAACGGAAATGCGATTTGTGCTCGGCAATTGGATCCAGAAGAACTCGATCCGCGAGAAGCGAGTGCCGGACACCGCTCCAGCGAATCGCGGCGGCGTGCAACGAGTGTCCGGAGGAGGTGGGTGATGCGTTTAGTGTCATTGCTGGTACTCGTGTGGTTGATCATCGGGGCGATCGCGGCGGGGCAACGTGGATACTTCACCGACCGGGAGCAGAACTGCGCAAGTGTGGGAACCATCGCGGTCACGGTGATTGCCGGGCCCTTGAACTATGCGGGCGTCAACCCCAAGGTCACCAACTGCAAAGTTCCGCAACCCAGCCGGTAAGTCGAGGCGCCGACGGACATGGTTCCCGCGCCTCATTCGCCAACCCCCGGGAACTCATCCGATGAAGGAAGACACCGATCGAGGTCGAACTGAGGACCGGGCTGTCCCGAGGGTGCTGATCGCTTGATTGCCAAAGGGATTCAGGCGGTTGCGTCGAGCGCTCGGAAGCCTGTTGTGGGGCTCTCGTAGACCCAGTCGTCGAGCGACCCGTATATCGCGCCCGGTGGCAACTCGGTCACCTCACCGGCGGCTGCTGCTACTGGCAGCAGGTCCAGGGCCAGCTCGGGCAAACGTCCGCGCGGTAGAACTTCGCACTGTCACCAGGACGGTGGGGGTTTGCAACGTGAGCGTGGCAGAAGTTGGCTACTGACACAGGACCCGCGGCAAGGCTGCGATGTTCTCGTGTCCGTGCGCGGCTCTGCTATGAATCGACGGCGGCGGGTGTTGTGAAACGTTGTTGCGATAGCCGTGCATTCGCTACGATTCTGATCGTTCCGGTGACTCGGAAGGCCCACCGACGGCGCCAGCGTCAAGCCGTCGTTCGAGGACAGCGGACAGGGGGTTCCGGGCTGGAGGCCGACTCCCTGCGCCAACACCATCAGCCTGGCAAGGGAGCCAGAATGAAGCGAACCGACGCAACAACCCCCGCATTCGAACTGCTCTCGGAAGTCCACGCGGCAGGTTTCGTCTCCGTGGACCACTTCATCGCAACGCTACGAGTTGATCCCCTCGCCGATACCACACAGCTGCCGCCCCTTGCTCCGGCCCTACCTTCTCGCCCCGGACGGCATCGTAAGTAAGGCAGCCGACTGTCTCGCCGTCGTATAGTCCCGTAACCGACGCCCGCAAGCGGGCAGGCGGCCGCAGCGCGAAAAGTTGCGGCGCTTGTCGACCGCCTCGGAGTTCGCGATCGCTGAGGCGGAAGCGCCGTACCTTCTGACACGGGGGTTGTCCAACCGGTTGTTGTGACGGACGCGATCTGCTCACTGGTGGTTGCGCCGGGACGTGCTGTCCCGATGGTCGCACCTGTCCCGGTCGTCGACCTAATTCGCGAACTTTCCAAATTCATTCGGCGTCGAATGGCCCGTGACTTGTTGGTCGCTGGAAGGCGGCCCGGATACCGGACATTCACGGATGTTCGCAGGCAGAACCACCGACCAACCAAAATAACCAGGCATACGCTGTGTACGGCCATTGCAACGTGGTATACCCCGCTCATAGGGATGTCGTCACTCGATGCCGCACCAATGCTGTGGCAGTCGAGCCAGCAAGGAGTGAGCATGAAAGGTGGAGCAAGAATTGCGATAGGGATGGGCATCGGGTACCTGCTGGGCCGCACGCGCAAGATGCGCTTTGCGTTGACGCTCGCGGGTGCGGCAATGGCCAGGCGGTCCACGGGAGCCCCCGCGGAGCTGCTGGAGTTCGGGACTTCGCTACTCAAATCGTCGCCGGAGCTGACCCGGCTGACCGACACTGTTCGTGGCGAGTTGCTGGGCGCAGTCCGGTCGGCCGCGGTCACCGCTGCGAGCAGCAGCATCGACGCGCTCAACGACCGGTTGCAGCAGGGCGCGACGCTCGTGACGGATGAGGACCGAGCCGAGTCGCGGGAAACGGATTCCGACGAAGACGAGTATGACGAGGAACCGACCCGCGATGACGAGCAAGCCTCCGTCGACGAGGACGAGGATATCGAGGACGAAGCCGATTCCGGTCGAGGCCGCGGCAAGGACGCCGACGAGGAAGACACCAGGCAGCCTGCCACGCGGACGCGGGCACGCCGGTCGGGGACCGTCGGCGGGCGGAAAACCGGCTCCCGGACCGCGGTCCGTAAGTCCGGGTCCGCGGAGCGCAAGCCGCCTTCGTCCGCCCGACGCCGTAGTCGTTCCGACGCCGACGAAGCGCCCGTGCGACGCACCAGGAGGTGAGGTCGATGGCGAAGACATTGCGCGACACGACGGCCGGAGTCGGCAAGGCGGCCACCGATACTGTCGGCCGAGCCACCGAAGCCGCGACCCGGGCTGGGTCGACGGCCCGGAAAACAGCACAATCCACCGCCCCGACGGGCCTCCTGCAGGAATCTGTGCAGAATCTCATCGGAACACTGACCGAACGCGCGGCGTCCGGGCTGACGGATCGACTATCGAAGACCGCTGGCCGGTTGAACGAGTATGGCGAAGGTAGCGGCGGGAATTTGCTGGCGGCGCTGACCGGTGTGGAGAAGCTGTCCGAAGGTGCCTCGCCGTTCCGAGCGGCCCTGAGCGGAGGTTTGAGCCAGTTGCGGCACTCGGTCGGCGAGACGTTCGAGAACGTCAAGGAGTCATTGACCGGCGGCAAGGGCAAAGGCGGTGGCAAGAAGCTGAAGCTGACCAATATCGTCGAGCACATCGACGTGGGGGTTCCGGTCGATCTGGCCTACGACCAGTGGACCCAGTTCGCGGACTTTCCGAAGTTCACGAAGAAGGTCGAGCAGGTCGAGCAGGTCGCCGACGAGAAGCTCAGCTGGACCGGCAAAGTGTTCTGGTCGCGCCGGACCTGGGAATCCACGATCCTCGAGCAGGTGCCGTTCGAGCGGATCATCTGGCGTTCCAAGGGCGCCAAAGGCTACATCGACGGTGCGGTCACCTTCCACGAGATCACGCCGGGGCTCACCCGCATTCTCGTGGTGCTCGAGTATCACCCCCAGGGACTGTTCGAAAAGACCGCCAATTTGTGGCGCGCGGCAGGTCGCCGGTGCCGCCTGGAACTCAAACACTTCCAGCGGCAGGTCATGATCGAGGCTGTGCTGCACAGCGACGACATCGTGGGCTGGCACGGCGAGATCCACGACAGCGAGGTCGTCAAAGACGACGAGACCGCACGGCGCGAGGAAGAAGAGAACGAGGAAGAAGAGAACACCGAAGAAGACCGGATGGACGACGAAACCTCCGCAGACGAAGAGCAGGACGAGGCCGACGAAGACGAGGCCGACGAGGAGGAGGCCGACGAGCAAGAGGGGGACCGGCGAGACCAGGGCGAGGCAGCAGAAACAGAGCCGCCGCGCCGCCGAACCGCCGCCCGCAAGAGTCCAGTGACCCGCCGGTCGAAGCAAGGAGCAAGCAGATGACTATTGAACCCGCAGGAGGCGCAGGCGGTGGCGGAACCGGCACGTTGGCTCGGCCGAACTCGTCCAGCCTGGCTGATGTCGTAGATACCATTCTCGATAAAGGCCTGGTCATCGACGCTTTCGCCCGAGTGTCACTGGTCGGTATCGAACTGGTGACCATCGACGCGCGCGTCGTGGTGGCCAGTGTCGACACGTATCTGCGTTTCGCCGAAGCGGTCAACCGGCTCGAGATCTCGAGCAGCGAACCGAAGGGCCTGACCGATATCGTCGGCGACGTCACCGAAGGCGCGGCGAAGCACAAGACGAAAGGCGCACTCGAGGCGGCTGGCGAGAAGGTCACTGACTTCCTCGGCGACGTGCAGGAGAAACGTCAGAAAGTGCACCGGCCATCCAGGCGCGAGGAGGAGTGATGGCTCCCGAATCAACAGCCGTCTATGTCTATGGCATCGTGCCCGCCGACGTCGAGCCCGAATCACACGCCACCGGTGTCGGCGATTGTGAAGTCGCGGTGGTGCGGCACGGTGAGATCGCCGCGCTGGTCAGCCCGCTCGAGTCCGACCGGCCACTGGGCACACCGGAGGACCTCACCGCCCATGAGAAGCTGCTGGACGGGTCGGCCGCCGTCAGCCCGGTGTTACCACTGCGGTTCGGTGCGGTCATGACCGACACGGATGCGGTGGAGAACGAACTGCTTGAGGCGAACGAGGAAGAATTCCGCGCGGCTCTGGTGGAACTCGAGGGCCGGGTTCAATTCGTGATCAGAGGCCGCTACGTCGAAGACGCGATTTTGCGGGAACTGCTCGACGAGAATGCCGAAGCCGCCCGACTGAGAGACGAAATCCGCGACAAACCGGAGGACGCCACCCGCAATGAGCGAATCGCACTGGGCGAGCTGATCAATCAGGCGATCGAGGCCAAGCGCACCGAGGACACCAGCAAGGTGGTTTCCGAACTCGAGAAACTCGAAGCAATGGTCAACCAGCGCCAACCCAGCCACGAAGAGGACGCCGTCCACATCGCGGTACTGGTCGAATCGGCCCGGCAAGCCGAGCTGGAGGGCATGTTGCGCCAGCTCATCTCGGACTGGGACGGCCGGGTGGAGCTGAACCTGCTCGGACCGATGGCGGCCTACGACTTCGTCACGAAGCGAGCCCCCGAGGGGTGAGGCATGGGTCTGTTCTCATCGATATTCTCATTCCCCCTCGCGCCGGTCCGCGGCGTGATCTGGGTGGGCGAAGTGATCCAGGACCAGGTCGAACAGCAGCTCAATGATCCCGCCGCGCTGCGGCGCGAGCTCGAGGAGATCGATCGCGCCGCGGAGGCCGGTCGCTTGTCCGACGAAGAGCGGAAGCAGGCACAGCAGTCCGTCCTGGATCGTATGACCGGCTCTGTGGACAGTGCGACCGCTAACGACCGGAAGGAGTGACTCGCGTGGCCCGCAAGCCCGCTTCCGACGATTCTGAGGATGTCCACTCGGCATCGAACGAACAGCCTCCCCTGACCGCGGCGCAAGCCGCGGCAGTGGCGATCGAACACCTCATGGAACTCACTTCGAAACACATACAGGGCGTCACCTCCATGGAACCGACCGAGGATGGGTGGCTGGTGGAGATCGAGGTACTCGAGGACCACCGCATCCCATCGTCGGCGGACATCCTGGCGCTCTACGAGGCGGAGATCGATCTCGACGGAAATCTGCTGGCCTATCGCAGAATCAAGCGTTATAGCCGCGGTAGCACCGACATCGGTGGAAGGGAGCCGCGATGACGGTGGTCGGCGGCGGATCGTCGGTCCCGCAGCCCTACGGGGGCGGGCATCAGTCCACGAACCTCGCCGATATCCTGGAGCGGGTCCTCGACAAGGGCCTGGTGATCGCGGGCGACATCCAGGTGAACCTGCTCGACATCGAACTGCTCACGATCAAACTGCGGTTGGTGATCGCGTCCTTGGAGACGGCCAAGGCGGTCGGCATCGACTGGTGGGAGACCGACCCCTGGCTCAACAGCAAGGCCCGCACGCTGGAACGGCAGGATCGGGATCTGGAACTCGAAAACCGGGAACTCCGGGACCGGATTGCCCAACTGGAGGCGACGAACGAACGCCGTCAACTCATCGAGCGCGGCCGCGAGCCGAAGGAAGAACGATCGTGACCGGTGGTGTCGGGATCTGGCTGTACGCGGTGTCGTCCAGCTGCGGCGACGCGGCGGAACTGAGCGAAGTGACCGGAGTCGCGGGCGAGCCGGTGCGGATGGTGGTCTCGGCCGATCTGACGGCAGTCGTCGGCTCGGTGCCACTAGAGGTTTTCGGGGAACAACCACTACGCGGGCACTTGGAGGATCTCGACTGGTTGGAGGCGACAGCCCGCATGCACGACGCCGTTGTGTCGGCCGTGGTGCGTCGAGGTCCGGCCGTCCCGCTACGACTGGCCACGGTCTTCAGCGACGACAACCGGGTGCGCGAACTGCTCGACGAGCGGCGAGCCGACTTCGGTGCCGCCCTGGCCCTGGTGAGTGGGCGCACCGAGTGGGGCGTAAAAGGCTACGGCGATCGCGCTGCCCTGACCGCTGCCGTGGCCACGGCCCGAGCCGCGAACTCGGGCAGCGCGACGGGGGCAGGGACCGCGTATCTGGCCCGGCGGCGCGCGCAACTGTCCGCGCAGGAGAGCGTGGAACGCGACGCGGCAGAGCGCGCCGAGAAAATCCACACGCGTTTGGTTCACCACGCCGCGGCGGGACGACGTCAGGCGCTGACCGATCCAGCGGTGAGTGGTCGCCGGGACTGGATGGTGCTCAACGGGACCTACCTTGTGGACAACGATCGCACCGACGACTTCACCGCGACCGTGACGATGCTCGACGCCGAATTCCCCGGCATCCGACTCGAACTCACCGGCCCGTGGCCGCCGTATTCGTTCGCAGGCGTGGAACGAGAGCCGGGATGAGCCAGGTCGTGCGCAATGTCGACGACGAGCGCCGTGTCGCGCTGGTCGACCTGCTGGATCGGGTGCTGGCCGGCGGGGTGGTGATTTCCGGCGATATCAAACTCGCCATCGCCGACGTCGACCTGGTGCAGGTCTCGTTGCGCGCCCTCATCTCCTCGATCAGCACTCTGTCAGCGCCGAGCGGGTCCGCGCGCACTGGTCTGGAACTGCCCGGCGATGACTGAATTCGGCGGCATCCCACCGCGTATCGACACCGAACCGGAATCCGTCGAGCGCGGGCTGGTCACCCTCGTCCTCACCCTGGTGGAGCTACTGCGGCAACTGATGGAGCGGCAAGCCCTACGCCGCGTCGACGCAGGCGACCTCACCGACACCCAGATCGAACGCATCGGCACCACCCTGATGCTGCTCGAACAACGCATGGACGAATTACGCGACCACTTCGGCCTCACCCCCGAGGACCTCAACATCGACCTCGGCCCCCTCGGCACCCTTCTCCCGCGGGACTTGACCGACCGGGGACCCAGCCCGTAAGTCAGAGGCGCGAAGCCACTCCCGTTTCGCGGTTGCTCGACCGTTGCGGCTCCGTGCGCCGCGGTTGATAGCGGCTACCAGAAAGACTTCCGGCGCCGAACCGGGGTTGGTAGCGGGCCGCATATTCGCGAATGCGGGCCGTGGAGGACCGGGGGTAGATCTCGACGCAACGTTTACCCAACTACATCTTGGTGTACCGGGCCATAGCGAAGCTGTAGAGGCCGTAGGCGATGATGCCCAGGCCGGACGCTATCAGGAGGGCCGCTCCGTAAGGTTGGGCTCCCACGGTTTTGAAGGCGCCGTCGAGTCCGGCGGCTTTGTCCGGCTCGGATCGACTCACGGCGAGGATCACCAGCAACCCGACCGCGGCGATGGCCAGCCCTTTCGCGATGTATCCGACCGTGCCCAACCTTCGTACGAGATCGCTGGTCGTACCCTCGAGGTCGTCGAGGAAGTTCTGGCTCACGCCTTTGTAGACGTGGTAGCCGCCGATCGCGATAATGATCAGCCCGCCTGCGGTGAGGGCGATCGTGCCGGCGGTGGTGTGCATCATGCGTGCGGTGATCCCCATGCTCTCGCCGCTGCTGGACCGGCCGCGGCCGCGGGCGAATCCGAACGCGGAGAGGGCGAAGGCGAAATAGACCACTGCCAGCCCAGCTGCCTTGACACGATTGATCGCTTCGGATTTCTTACTGTCGGCATCGGGTCTGGACGAGCTGCCGAGTGCCGCCTCGACGAGCCGCCACAGCGCCATCAACAGGAACGCGACGATGCACCCCCAGAGGGCGACGACGCCACCCGGCTTGGCGGCCAGTTCCGTCATGGCCCCGGATTGGTCGGCGGTGTCGGCGGTGCCGCCGAGGGCGATCCGGATGGCGATGTAGCCGATGATCAGGTGCACGATGCCGCTCATGACGAAGCCCGCGCGAGCTGATCGTTCGAAGACACTGTTCTGGGCTACCCGGCCCGCGGCCGAGGCCGGGTTGTCGTACGACGCCGACATCGAGGACGGCTTGTCGGCTCGATGAGGGCGCGGACCATTCGGCATGGAGTTCATGCGGGTCGGGATCGGAGTTCAGCCGGCGCGCGCCGTAGGCGCGTTGCGGGCCGGCGTGCTGGTGGATGCGGGAGCGATTCTGCGAGCGGGTGGTCTCGCTGGACCACCCGCCCGCAGTCGACGCTGCTGACGAGCGTCGAGTCAGTCGCGAAAGGCGTCCTTGACCTTCTCGCCTGCACCCTTGAGGTTGGACTTGGTCTGGTCGGACTTGCCCTCGGTCTGTTTACCCTTGTCGCCGGTGGCCTCGCCGAACTTTTCCTTGGCCTTACCGGCGAGCTCCTCTGCCTTGTTCTTTGCCTTATCTACGGTGCCCATGATCGCGGCCCCTTTGTTCGAAGGTGCCGGCCTGCTGGCTCCAGCCGGTCTTCTGACGGATAACCCGCATTCGGACAGCTAAACAACTGCGGCCACCGACGACCGAGTAGTTCACCGATCAGCGCCAGGGGGCCGGACTTGTCTGTGGCCGCCCGGATCGCTGAGGTCGCGACCTTCGTGCGCCTTGATCCGGCGATGTTCGGCGAGCACGATCAGTGTGCCGATGGCGAGGAGTAGCGTGCTGGCGATTGCGCCGAATATTGCCCAGCCCTCGAAACCGTATCCGGTGGCGGTCAGGGTGAGCGCGACTCCGACGATCCCGAGCAATAACAGCACGAGGCCAGTAAAGTTTCGGGAGTCCTCGATCGACTCGCCCGCGTGGCTTCTGGTGGTTCTTGCAGAGTCCGGGAATTGGTGACGGGGAGTTTCCATGCTCCGGTTTTGCCCCGCGTCCGTGCAGCGAAACATGTGTAGCCGATATCGGAATCGCCTGCGTTATTCGGTCTGAAACCCGGGTAGACAACAACGAGACGCCGGGCGGGACTCGAGCAACGACACAGAAGGGTGGATGTTGTCTCGACCGATTTCTGATCGTGGCTGAGTCAGAATGCTCGTCAGTAGTAATGGCGTCGGCCGCCGACGGCGCGGCCTGTCGACCCCAACAGCAGTAATACGAGCCCGATGACGAGAACCACGATACCGATCGTCCATAGGATCGGGATACTGAATATGAACCCAACTATAAGAAGGATGACTCCGAGAACGATCATGGCCAGCTACCTGGTTTCGCTACTGTGCTCGAAGGGCCGCGAGAACCCTCCGGTGCTCTTATAGATCGATCGGGGGCGCAATGCCAGCACCGCTCAGTGCGCCTCCGACCACGGCCATGGGAAGAACAAAGCAACGATGATCAACCCGATGTCCTGCGTATTCCAGTAGACGCCTCAGGATCAGGGATGTACACCCCTGTTTATCGAGTCGCGGCTCGGCAGTGTTGCGGCATTGCGTTCGTGTTCGTATGCGACAGATAGAGATCGGTGGGCTATTCGCTCAGCAGTCGGTGTGGTCGGCGCGGATCACGAGCAGTTCTTCTTCGCATTGACCGGGAGAAATCAAGCCGCCGCGCTCGAGCCATTCGGTATGTCGCCGCAGTACCGGCCCGAATGGAATCATCTGTCTGGCGACTACGGCGGTCGTCAATCCGCTGTCGCGTAATCGATCCACGGTCATCTTCCCATTCGCCAGCGCGGAGTGGACGATCAGTGCGATCCCGCCGGGGGCCAACACATCCGGCAGCATCGAACATAGCTTGTCCAGTAGGCCGCGGCCGTCCGGCCCGCCGTTCCACGCTCGGGACCCGGCGAACCATACGGGTTCGGCGCAGGGCACGTACGGCGGATTTGCCAGCACAACATCGAACCTGCGACCAGGAAGAACCTCTGCGAAATCGCCATGAATCAGCTCGATGGGCAGGCCGCGCAGCCGACTATTGAGCCACGCTGAACATATCGCCGACCGTGATACATCAACCGCGGTCACTGCTGTTGCGCCAGCCCGAACCGCGGCGATCGCCACCGCTCCCGTTCCGGTGCATATATCGAGCACGCGCGACCATCGTGGAAGCCCCGCTTCGGCCAATGCCCGAACCAACAGCCAGGTATCGCCTTGTGGTCGGTACACACCAGGACATCGCAGCAAGGGCATTGTCGCATCGCGATCACGCGATTCTCCGCAACTCGAACCGCTAACGGTCTGACCAGCTGTGAGCTGTGGCTGCTGACCGGTCACGTTATCCGTGGTTGCCATGACAGATCCTCGGAATGGAATCATCGGCCCGGGCAGGTAGTCCGGAGTTGATTTGTTGTATTCCCGCTGTTCGATCACCAAAACCGAGAGCCGGTCATCCGCACGCCGGACCGACTCGTCGGCGAGCGCCGAGAAACGTCGAATTCGGTCATCGGGATGTGTTTCGTCGCCCTACAACGAGGTATTCGAAGGTCGATGACTCAGAATGATCCTTCTCATCGCGAGCGGCGGCGGATCACCTTTGTTCCGGGTGGCCCCGCGCTGGTGGAAGGTCCTGTCGAAATGGTGACCGAGAACGGCACGGTCGTGACGTCCGACCGGTTCGTGGTTGCGATGTGTATGTGCCGTCGCAGCAAGGCATTTCCGTTCTGCGACACCAGTCACCGCAAACACGCTCGCCCGGACTCCTGACCGGTTTCCCGTAGCGAACTGTGACCCTCTGCCCAGCAGCGTTCGATGACGTGCTCGGCGAAGCGGTCTTCCAGAAGATTAGTTGCCTGGATTCCGAATACCACCGAGGCGGTGAGGTCCGGCTGGCGGCTCAGTAGATCGCCGATGACATCGCGGCGCAGGACTTGTTCGTGCACCGCGTCGGCCTCGATATGTTCCAGGTAGAACCGCAGACAGGCCGGATCGGCCTGCAGCCGCCGCAAGGCGTCCACCATGCGTTGAGCGCCGGGCGGTGAGGCGATCTCGACCGTGGCGAAATGTCCCACCGACGCCCCACGCAACTGTCGATGCAAGCCGAACAGCGACATCATGTTCACCACGGCGAGCATCGGTGCCGGGACAAAGTCGAGGTAATGCAGGTACGCCGGGTTCAGTCCGGCCCCGGCGAGCAGATCGACGTACAACTGCGCGTGCACACGCTCGCCGCGACCGCCGCCGAACTCGTCGAACTCGACCGCGACCAGAGAAGCCTTGGCTTGACCACGCAAACGTGGAATTACCCAGGCCTGCGGGTCGGCCTCCTTGTGGTGATAGATCGACCGCTGCACGAAGTACTCCCGCATCTGCCACCATTCACCCACATCACGCAAGTAGGCGGACACACCAGTCCCTTCGACCGGCTCCACCAGCAACTGTTCCAGTTCCCCTTCGATATCGTCTCCGCCGGACACCTCACGGTGCAGTGCGTCGAGAAACGCGCTCTCCATCTCCGCGCGCAGGCGCAGCAGCCCCGGATCCCACTCCCATCCGTCGCCCACCGACTCGAAACCGTGATAGTGCAGCTCATAACACGTGTACAAGGCCAAATGCAGATCCTCCCCATACGGATCCACAGCACCGAGCCTCGGCACCGAGTCACCGGCGCCGCGCAACAAATCCACAATCGCGGCGGAAATCTCTCCACGCGGTTGCGGAAGAATCCGAGAGTCGCTACCGATCGAAGACGCCATGACATGCGGATACCCGCTCCCAGCGCTTCTATCAGTGGTTCGCTTCTCCAGCCGACCGACAGTTGCCGGGCCACGCAAGATCGGCAACGGCGACCGGCCCATTCGTGGGGGTTGCGCGGTGTGGGAACCCCAGCAGGCAGTGCCGATGTTTCGGCGGCTGGGTGCGGGTATTCGCGGCACAGGAGGTGGTGGACATGCCGAAGGCATGGTCGGACAAGCGGGAGCGGCAGTGATGACCAAGGGCCAACTTGCGCGAGCGCTGGGCCGCGACTGATCAGGTCGCAACCCCAGGGATCCACCCGATGAACGACGACACCGATCGAAGTCGAACCGAGGACCGCCACACCCCCGAAGGGGCGGAGCAGGGCCACACCGACCTGGTCGCGCAACCGCACACCCCCGACGAAGGCGGACCGATCATTTCCGCGGAAGCGGCGGCAGCGCGGGCCAGCACGACACAGAACCCGCTGGGCAAGCCCGGGCGACGATTCGATCCGCGATCGCCGTTCATGGTCGGTATGGCGGGCGCGGCCGGAGTCGCGGTGACCTACGGCGCGATCCAAGCGGTGATCGCCGCCAGTCAAGTGCTGGTCTTGATCATCGTCGCGCTGTTTCTGGCAATAGGTCTGGAACCTGTCGTGTCGTGGCTGGTTCGGCCATGGTTTCCGCGATGGACCGCCGTGACCGCGGTGTTCGTGGTCGCCATCGGCCTACTGGCCGGGTTCCTCGCGGTCGCGATACCTCCGCTGGTCACCCAGGGCAGCGCGCTGGTCCACAATGCTCCGGACTACGTCGACCATCTTGCGCAACGCTATCCGCTCATCGACACGCTCAACACTCACTTCCATCTGCAGGATCGGGCCCGGCAAGGGCTCGGGTCCGACCCGTCCAAACTGGCCGGTGGTGTCCTCGGCGCCGGCCGCCTCGTATTCAGCATCGTCAGCGGAACGGTGATCGTCGCGGTGCTGACCGGCTATTTCATGGCCAATTTCGCACAGGTTCGCGCTTCGATATACCGGCTGTTTCCGCGCTCGCGGCGACCGCGTGCGATCCTGATCGGCGATGAGATCTTCGTGAAGGTCGGCGGCTACATCCTGGGGAATTTGGCCATTTCGGTGATAACTGCGGTGTTGACCTTCATTTGGCTGCTGGCCTTCGATGTGCCCTACGCGCTGTTGCTGGCGGTCTTGGTCGGCGTCCTGGACTTGATCCCGATCGTGGGTTCCACCCTGGCCGGGATCATCGTGGCCCTGGTCGCGCTCACCGTGTCCCTGCCCGTCAGTGTGGCCACCATCATCTTCTTCATCGTCTTGCGGCTGTTCGAGGACTATCTGCTCGTGCCCAGAATCATCGGCAGAACGGTGCGGGTGCCGCCGGTCGTGACGGTGGTGGCGGTTCTGCTCGGTGGCGCGTTGCTCGGGATCGTCGGTGCGCTGCTCGCCATCCCGGTGGCTGCCGCGGTGCTGCTGATCATCAGTGAAACGGTGTTGCCGTCTCTGGACGAGCGTTAGGTATCGCGCCGTTTGCCGGTGACCGAGACGGGTAGTGCTGGTTCATGGATCATGCTCGAGCTCCGCTGTTGGAGGCGCTCGGCGAATACCATCGCCTCGACCGCTACGGCTTCACTCCGCCCGGACATCGGCAGGGCCGCGGCGTCGACGAGCGGGTGCGCGGGATCCTCGGCGCCGACGCATTTCGTTCGGATGTCGTCAGCAACAGCGGACTCGATGATCGCAAAGCAAGCGGCGGCTACTTGGCGCAGGCAGAGGAATTGATGGCGGATGCGGTCGGCGCGGACTACGCCTTCTTTTCGACCTGCGGCAGCTCGCTGTCGGTGAAGGCCGCCATGCTCGCGGTCGTGGGTGCGGGAAGTGAGGGACTGCTCGTCGGGCGCGACAGCCACAAGTCCATCGTTGCCGGCCTGATCTTCGCCGGAGTACAACCCCGGTGGATCACCCCACGCTGGGATGCCCAGCTTCACCTGTCGCATCCTCCGTCACCGGAAGCGGTTCGCGAAACCTGGGAGCGGTATCCGGACGCGGCCGCCGCGCTGGTCGTCAGTCCCAGCCCATATGGGACGTGCGCGAATATCAGCGGCATCGCCGAGGTGTGTCACGAGCGCGGTAAGCCGCTCATCATCGATGAAGCTTGGGGCGCGCATCTGCCGTTCCATGATGAATTGCCCACGTGGGCAATGGATGCCGGCGCCGACGTGTGTGTGGTGAGCGTGCACAAGATGGGAGCGGGATTCGAACAGGGCTCGGTCTTTCACCTGCGCGGCGATCTCGTCGATCGAATCCGGTTGTCCGAGTGCGCGGATCTGCTGATGACGACGAGTCCGAACGTACTTGTCTACGCGGCGCTCGATGGCTGGCGTCGGCAGATGGTCGAGCGCGGAAACGAACTGCTCACCGCGGCGCTCAGGCTGTCGGATACCTTGCGCGACACCATTGGCCGAATGCCTGGGCTGCGTGTTCTCGGGGACGAACTGCTGGGCCGAGAGGCCTCCGATGATCTGGATCGGCTGCAGATTCTCATCGATGTCTCCGAACTCGGGGTGAGTGGCTATCAATGCGCTGACTGGCTGCGTGAGCATCGCCGGGTGGATGTGGGTTTGAGCGATCACCGACGAGTTCTCGCCACGATATCGATTGCCGATGACGCAGCTACCGGCCAACGGCTGGTGGCGGCGTTGGCCGCTTTCACCAGCGCGGCGCCGGATCTGCCCAGACCGAATCCGATTCGAGTTCCGCACCCGCAAGAGCTGGAGTTGGAAACGGTGATGTCGCCGAGGGATGCCTTCTTCGGACGTGTGGAGACGGTAGCGGTCGATCGAGCGGTCGGGCGTCTTGCCGCCGAACAGATCACGCCATATCCGCCCGGGATCCCGGTTGTCGTTCCCGGGGAACGAATCAACGCAGCCATCCTCGAGTATCTGAGAACCGGCGTCGGAGCGGGCATGGTTGTTCCCGACGCCGCGGACCCGGCCATCGAGACGATTCGGGTGGTCGCCGAGTAAACGCGTGCTGTTCGACCGATGTGCCAACGGATTGCGGTGCTGCGCTCGCTCGGATGCGCGCGGGATCGCGGTGTGATCGTGCAGGTCGGTTCCGCGTTGGGAAGCAGAGCGATTCCGTTGCAGTCGGCGTATTGCGGCGCCGAGATCCGGGTACGCGGAGGTGGAAGCCCATACCACCCCACTGCGAGGAGCGGACCCATGACACAGCAGGTCGCTGACCATATCGTGCGGCGGCTGCAGGAATGGGGCGTCGAGCAGGTGTTCGGATACCCCGGTGACCGCATCAACGGGCTCGTCGCCGCATTCGGCCGCGCCGACGTCTCCTACGCCGATATCGCCCGTATTGCGGGTCTCGCCGCGATCGCCGTCGACAGCCCCACCAACTCGGCGAGGCATGCGATAGCGCATTGCGTGCCGACCGGCCGTTGCTGCTCGACGTTCGCTGTGACCCCGAGGTTCCCCCGATCCCACCGCACGCCACGTGGGAGCAGATGAAAGACACCGCCGAGGCGGTGCCGCGAGGTGATCCCGATGCCTGGCAGCTCATGGTGCAAGGCGCCAAAACCAACGCCCAGGAGTTCATTCCCGCACACCACAAGTGAGGTCATGATGGTCGAGCAAACAGAACAGGACGTCGTCGATCTGCTGACGGCGCAACACGAACAGATCACCACCCTGCTCGGACAGCTGAAATCCGGACATGACGACAAACAGGACGTGTTCAACGAACTAGTGCGGCTGCTGGCCGTGCACGAGAGCGCTGAAGAAGAGATCGTGCACCCCGTGGCCGAACGCGCCCAATTCGGCGCCGATCAGATCGTGGAACCCAGACTGGCCGAAGAAAACGAAGCCAAACACGCCCTCGCCGAACTCTACGACCTCGGTGTCGACCATCCCGATTTCGATTCCAAGCTCACCGAGTTCGCCGACGCGGTCGCCGCGCATGCCGCACATGAGGAGGCCGAGGAATTCACCTTGCTACGCAGGCAGTACTCGGTCAACCAGCTCACTCACATGGCAGGGTCGGTGCGCGCGGCCGAGGCGGTGGCGCCCACCCGTCCGCATCCGCACGCAGGCGAATCGGCACTGGCCAATCTGATAGGCGGCCCACCGCTGGCACTGTTCGATCGAACCCGCGACGCGGTGCGTGATTGGTCCCGCTCGCAAGACCGGTGAACCAGGATCTGGCGTGCTGGCGCCTCGCGGGCTGTTTGCTCACGGGCTCGAAAGCTGTTGCAGCGGAGGAATCACCGCTGGCAATCAGGACATGATCGGTCTCACCCAGTATTCGTGTTCCTGCCCGGTTTTCCAACGGGCAGGAACACGATCTCAGAGAGTGTCGAGCCAGGTGAACATGTAGTGGAGCAGGGTGGAACGGGCGCCGTAGGCGCAGTGCTCCCCGGCACCATCGGCGCTGTGGAGGGAGATCAGCGTTGCGGGGCAGGTCAATTCGCGGTGTAGGCGTTCGGGCTGGCCGGCGAAGAAGTGGTCGTTGTCCGGGGCGAAGATGAGGGTCGGTGCCGTGACCTGCTTGGCGAGGCCGTCCAGGGTGTATTCCCTTGTGCGGCGCAAATATTCGGAGATGGTGTCGGTGCCGAACGACCACGGGCCGTTGCGCAGCGCCCACCGTGTGCCGGTGTGGTGGGCCATCATCAGACGCGCCACCGGATCCGCGACGTCATCGCGGCCGGCCAGTACCCACTCGGCGGCGATGGGTGGGATGCCGGCGAAGTTCACGTCGTAGTAGCTGTAAATGCCGCCGTCGAGGATGAGTCCGGCGACGCGGTGCTCGAATGCGGCAGCCCGCGGGGTCAGGAATCCGCCGAGGCTGTAGCCGTAGAGGTAGATGCGCTCGGCGTCGACTTCGGTTCGCGCCAATGCGTAGTCCACGACCGGGGTGAGGACCGTTTCCCAGTCGGGGCGGAAGAACAATCGCTGATGCCGCAACGCGGCGCCCTGACCGGGGCCGTCGTAGGCGAGGACGTTGTAGCCGCGCGGCAGTGCCGCGGCCGCGAGGGCGAAGTATGCCTCCTCGGCCGGGGAATCGAAGCCGCTGGTGAGGATGATGGTCGGTCGATTGGCCGAGGTCGGCTATGGCCGGCTTTCGATGGAGGCGGTGGCACGGCGGGCGGGCGTCAGCAAGCCAACGGTCTACCGGCGATGGCGATCGAAGGAGGAGATGGTGGCCGCACTCGCCTCGACCCTGGCGGTCGCGGCCGCCGAGACCCCGGACACCGGCACCCTGCGCGGCGATGTGCGAGCCTATCTGGAGTCAGCGGCGGGCATGCTGTCCCATCCCTTGGCGGCCAGGGTGATTCCCGATCTGTTGGCGGAGGCGTCGCGCAATCCGATACTGGCGCAGTCGCTTCTGATCGGTGCCCGGGATACACGGCGCGAACGAGCCGCCGACATGCTGCGGCGGGCTATCACCCGCGGCGAGCTACCCGCGGAGCTGAACATCGATCTGGCGCTGGACGTCCTTGCCGGACCCCTCTATTGGCGACTGATGATCGTCGGAATCCCGATCGAGTCCGACTATATCGGCCAGCTCACCGACCTCCTCATCACAGGTTGGCAAGGCTGAGTCATACGAGCATCAACCCTCGCGTGGCAGATCCGCCATCGCCGAGCACCCCGCTAAGGCCCGATCGACCTCCGCCGCCGACAACACAAGCCCGCCTATCCCGTGACAGGCGAAGAAACACCCACTCACCCGACCCGCCGTTGCGATGACCGAGGCCGGGAGCGGAATCGCGTCGCGCAGCGGACCGGTTGTACAACCGCCGTGGAATCGGCGCCTACCAGCGGTGCTCTGCCGCCACCCAGGGCGGGGGATGTTGCCCCAGGGGTGAAAACGATATCCACCTATGGTGGCTATTCGGGACGAGCGCCGACGCCGAAGATTCTTGTCAAGGCTGCTAGCAACGAAGCGGCAGACCTCACCCATCGCGCGCCGATACCCGAACCAGCTTTCCAGGAGTTCACGAATGCCGTCCACCGTTGTCGCGGACGCTCGCGATCGAGCCGATGCCTACCGCGCTGCACCCTTCTCCGCGAGGAGGGTTGCGAACTGGCCGCGGAGGCGGTGAGCTGCCGTGCACCCGACCCCGACGCTCGGGCGGTGGCGGTCCGGCTACCGATGCGTCCGGTGGCCGATCGAGCGGTGCCGTTGCCGTATTCGCCCGGACTCGAGTTCCTGCGGGCGTTCTTCGGCTGCCCATCCGCCGGAGCGATCGCAGTTCTGGGCAGGTGCCACGCGCTGCGCGCGGCATGCGGCGAATCACATCCTCCCGGCGAGTCTGTCGAACGAGACGGAGCCGCCATTGGCAATGAGTCGCCAGCATTCGCTGGATGTGTCGGCGCGAGAGCCCGTCGATACCCGAGCAGTCGTAGTACGCCAGCCAACACCGTTGGACTGCAATGCGAGGGGGCGTAGATCGTGTGGAAGTGGGGTCGGACGTTTGCCGAAGGGGTCGAAGCCGCGTCGTCGGCCAGCTGGCCAGTCGACAATGTTCGAGCACCGATTCTCGATTCTGACCAACCTGCGCAGGTCACCCACAACGCAGGCAAGGCAGTCGTGAACAACTTACGGCCGCCACTGATGCCAGGGTCGACGTTCGGGAAGTATCGCCTGCGGCGGCTGATCGGTTCCGGTGGGATGGGCAGGGTATTCGAGGCACTCGACACCACCAAGGGGCGGGTGGTCGCGGTGAAAGTGCTGCCCGAACAGCTGGCCGACGACCCGGTCTATCGGGCCCGGTTCCGGCGCGAATCCCACATCGCCGCGCTGCTGCAGGAGCCCCACGTCATCCCGATCCACGACTACGGCGAGATCGATGGGCTGCTCTATATCGACATGCGACTCGTGCACGGCGATAGCCTTCGCACCGTGCTGAGAACGCACGGCCCGCTGCCGCCCGAGCAAGCTGTCTCGGTGATCAGCCAGATCGCAGCCGGACTCGACGCCGCACACCGCGATGGCCTGATTCATCGTGACATCAAGCCGGACAATATTCTGCTCACCCACGACCGGTTCGCCTACCTGGCCGACTTCGGCCTGGCCAACACGAACACCGACGAACGCCTGACCCAGACCGGATCGGCGATCGGCTCGTTCAACTACATGGCACCAGAACGTTTCCGAACCGGCCCGGCTACCCCGGCGGTCGACGTGTATGCCCTGGCGTGCGTGTTGCACGAATGCCTGACCGGCACCCGCGTTTACTCGACCGACGGCGGCGACGCCGCCATCATGCGGGCCCACATGATCGAACCTCCACCCCGAACGAGCAGTTGTGCACCGGGAATCCCGGTCTCGATCGACGCTGTCGTCGCGCGCGGCATGGCGAAGTCGGCCGATGAACGCTACGCCAGCGCCGGCGAACTGGCCGCCGCCGCCCACGCCGCACTGGCATCGTCGACCGGCGACGCCGAAGACGATAGTCCCCGCGCCGAATTCGGATGCGATCCCACCGCGGCGGCGTATTCCACACCCCGGGCGGCCTCCTCACCCGAGGCGAGATCCGTCGCGGCGCCGAGGCGCCGGCCACGCCGCCTCTGGATCGCGGCTACCGCTGCCGTCGTGGCTGTCGCGGCCGTCGGAGCCTGGCCGCTGCTCCACAAGCCCGCGCCGCCGACCCCGCCGGCGGCGAAATCTCAATTGACCGACGACGACGTCACCCTGCTGAAGCTTCTGCAAGACCCGTATAACCGCGCCCTCTGTCACCACGTGAACCCACAGGCGATGCTGGGAGAGAAAGCCCATCTCGTCTGCGACGAGGTTCCCGAAATCCGGGTGCCCAGCGGGGACTTCTACCTGTTTCCCAACGCCGACGCACTGGACAAGGCATATCGCGGCATGGGCATGGTGGCACAGACCAGCAACTGTCCGGGCTATCCACCCGACCCCGACGGCCCTGCGACGAGGGGCGGCAGGGAGGTCGGGCGAATGGCCTGCTTCCTGAATGCCACGACGACACCACCGACCTCGGGGATGATCCAAACCGACGACGCGGCCATGAGCATGGCGGTTTTCTCCTTCCCCGAGTCGGTGGGCGGTAGCGCCAGCTTGTACTGGGCAGTGCACGACTCCGGAGAGGGGAATTCGCAATTCCGGACTCTTCCGAAGGACCCGGACGTCTACACGCAGGCCGACCACGATCTGATCGCCAAGCTGCCCAAAGCCTACGACCGACGATACTGTCGACACGAGGCACCCGAGAGCGAGGCGATCGCCGTCGTCCGGTGCTTGGGCAACGAGTCGGGTGCGCCGACAGCAATGTTTTTCCAATTCCCCGACCAACCGATCGCGACTCAGTTCTTCGATGGTGTCATGAGGAAGTCCGGCGGGCGCGTGTGCGACGGTGCGCCGGGTCCCGAGCAACCGTGGATTCGAAATGGCGCGACCGTTGGCCGGTTGACCTGCATCAGCGATCCCCTGCCGACGCTCGTTGCGTTGGATCAGAGCAGCAACATCGCCATCCGAGCCGTAGCCGTCGGTCCTGATTCCCCCTCCAACCGTCCCAAGACCGATCAGGGATTGTTCGATTGGTTCAAAAAGAACTCGCTGTAGACGCCGATATCTCCGCCGCGTCGGCAAACCAGCGTCGACCATAGGTCGATGACTCGCGTGATGGGACTGACGCACCGGCTGAGACAGGGGCGGTAGCTCTGCTGAGACAGGGGCGGTAGTTCTGATGGATCCTTGGGCTTCGGCTTCGGTTGCTCGCTGGGGAAACGGTGTCCGGCCTCGAAGCCGCTGCGCTCGTGTCGCAGGGAGGTTGCCCAGGGTGCCGCAGCCAGTCCGCCCTTGGTCCCGGGGTTTGGTGCCGGGACGCCCCGGATAGATGTCGTAGGAGCCCCCGCGACCTGGAGAACCACGCCCTGCCGCCCGGTCGGGACGAGTTAGCAGGTCGGGAACTGAGTTAGCAGGTAGGGGACTGAGTTAGCAGTCGAAGCGAGGGCACCGAAGCACCGGCGGATGCCCGTGGCTCGGCGGGGCGAGAGCGAACGACGACGCGGAGGCCGCCGGTTGTGCCGGTAGCGGCAGCGACCCCGACATCCCCAAGACGCTGGGGCCGAACAGCATGAGTCCACCGGTAAGGGCCATCGACAACAGGATGCCGCGCCGGGCACGCGAGCACATTCGCCTGCCGGACGTCCGAGGGATCGATTCGTGGCCCGAGTCAGAGTTCTGCGGGGCGGAGGTCGGCCGCCCTGACCGCGACTCGGTCCCGGGACGAGAAGACAGAAACTGAACAGCGAGAGGCATCTGCATCACTTCCTGGGGGCAGTATCGATCACGACGTGCACAGGGCCAATCCTCGTCTGTGAACGGATCGCACAACACCCACCCCAGGGTGAAAACCCGCACCTCCCTGACCGGGCGCGAGCAGCGTGCCTCAATAGTCGAGGGCGTGTGCGGGTTGGCAGACATCCATGGGGGAGGGCAGATAGCGGGCGATGGCGTCCAGGAGCGTGGCGATGCCATCGCTCGTGGGCGTTGCGCCGCATAGGACGGGTACGACGTCACCGATGCGGGTGAGGTAGCGGATGCGGTGATGCAACTGGTCGAGCGGGATGTCACACCGGGCGGGGGAGGCGTTCGGATCCGACGGGGCTTGTTCCATGACCGTCTTCACGAGGTTGCCGTACCATCGCTCGGCGACCTCCCAATGGCTGCCGTAGAGTTCGGCGGCCAGCGGTTCGAGTGCCCACAGCGGCAGCAGGTCGATGACGCCTTCGAACGTGGGGTCGGCGCCGATGGGGATCTGCAGCGTCAGGGGGACCGCGCCGCGGGTGTCGGCGATCGTGCGGACGCAGCGGTCGAAATCGGCGGCGGGGTGGTCGAGTCCGTAGATCAGGCACAGGCGGGCGACCTGGTAGTCGTCGGCGACCCGGAACATCGTCTCGAGGCGCGGGGTGGGATTCGCGGCGGCGTTCACGACCGCGACCACACCGTCGGCTACGCGGATGGACCGCTCCAGGTCCGCGATGGGCGCGTGGCTCGTCAGCTCGGCGATACGAATCGTGTGCTCGACGCGGCCCGTCGTCCAAACGACCGTGGCCCGGGTGCCGGAGCCGGGCCGGCCGGAGCGGCGACGGAGCAGGTGGGCCACCCGGGTCGTCGCGTCGGGGTCGCCGATGATGGTGACGTTGCGGATGGTCTGTGGATCAATGGCTTTGGCGCCCATCGCGTTGTGGTACTCCAGATCGACTCGAGGTGTCGGGACGTCCTCGATCCGGACTCACCGTACCTGCGCCCGCGGATTGCCGAAGCGGAATTCGGCCCCAAAGTAGAACGTGTTCCTATACCGTCGGGCTGTGCAGAAAGAACAACGGCCCGCTGTGGCAGACTGGTTCACTGCGGACGACGGCGTGGTGCGTCTGAAGGGAAGTCGCTGCAAGGATTGCGGCACACCGTATTTCCCGCGGAACACGCTGGCCTGTCGGAATCCGCAGTGTGCGAGCCCGAAGGACGGCTCCGAGCTGGTCGAGTACCTGTTCTCCACGCGTGGCCGGATCTGGTCATACGCGGATGCTCGGTACAAGCCGCCCCCGCCCTATGTCTCGCCCGATCCGTTCGAGCCCTACGTCGTTGCGGCAGTGGAGCTCGAGGTCGAGCAGATGGTGATTCTCGGGCAGGTCGTGCGCGGCCTCACGGTGGACGACCTGGCCGTCGGCATGCCGGTCGAACTGGCCCTCGGCGTGCTGTACGAGGACGCGGACGCGGAGCACACGGTGTGGATGTGGAGGCCGGTCAATGACTGACACGAATGATCGCGACATCGCCGTCCTCGGTGCGGGCATGCACCAGTGGGGCAAGTGGGGGCGCAATTTCGTCGAATACGGACTGGTCGCCGCCCGCGCGGCGCTGGCCGATGCCGGGGTGGACCACCTCGACGTCGGCTATATCGCCGGCGCGGACACGATCCGCAATGGATACCCCGGATTCGTCTCGGGCGCGACTTTCGCTCAGGCACTGGGTTGGTCGGGTGCACGGATCTCGAGCAGCTACGCCGCCTGCGCCTCCGGTGCGCAGGCCATCGCCAACGCACGCGCCCAGATCCTGGCGGGGTTGTGTGACGTGGCGCTGGTGGTGGGCGCGGATGCCGCCCCGAAGGGCTTCTTCCAGCCGGTCGGCGGTGAGCGCCGCGATGATCCGGACTGGTTGCGTTTCCACCTGCTCGGCGCTACCAATCCCATCTATTTCGCGCTGTATGCCCGCCGTCGGATGGCGCTGCACGGTGCCACGCTCGACGATTTCGCCGCGGTCAAAGTGAAGAACGCCAGGCACGGCCTGAACAACCCGTATGCCCGCTATCGCAAGGAGGTTTCGGTCGAGGAGATCGCCGCCTCGGCGATCGTCTCGGACCCGTTGCGGCTGCTCGACATCTGCGCGACCAGCGACGGCGGGGCCGCACTGGTGTTGACGTCGATGGAGTACGCGCGTCGGCGCGGCGTCGCCGACCCGGTCCGCATCCGGGCGCTGTCGACGGTCACGCCGACGTTCCCGAAAACCGTTCTCGACCTGCCGGATTTCGCGACGGACTCCGCTGTGGCCGTCGAGGCCCCGCCCCGCGCGTTCCGTTCCGCGATCGCGTACGCCGCGTACGAGGAGGCCGGGCTCGGACCCGCCGACCTGTCCTTCGCGGAGGTCTACGACCTGTCCACCGCACTGGAGCTGGACTGGTACGAGGACATCGGGCTCTGCGAGACGGGCGGCGCGGAGCAACTGTTGCGCAGCGGCGCAACAACATTGGGCGGACGCGTGCCGGTGAACCCCAGCGGCGGTCTGGCCTGTTTCGGTGAGGCGATCCCCGCGCAGGCCATCGCCCAGATCTGCGAGCTCACGTGGCAGCTGCGTGGCCGAGCAGACGGCCGCCAGGTGGACAACGCCCGCGCGGGTATCGCGGTGAACCAGGGCCTGTTCGGCCACGGCTCGGCCATCATCGCCACCCGCTGACCTCGCGGGTCTTTCCGGGTCACACTTCGAAAACCCGGGCCATGCCTGGGGTTTCGTGGTCCAGGTCGATCGAGGGTGCCCTGGTCGATGCGTGCGTGATAGTTCGGGCGGGCATGGTGGTCCGTGACTGAGGCGTATGAAAGTTGTTCGCCTTGTCCGGCTCGGACGCCGCGAGCATGTCCTCGCGCTCGACGACCTTGACGCGCTCGCGGCCCTCGGGCTCGCCGAGGGCGCGTTCGTGGGCGTCGAGGCGGTACCAGCCCTGCCAGGTGGTGAACGGGATGCCCTTGCTCTCGAGGAATTCGGTGACGGCGTCCAGTTGCGGTTTCTCGGCGGGGGTGAAGTTCACGCTGTCGTCGAGCAGGCAGGCCACGGTCTCGTTGGCGTCGCCCTTGGTGTGGCCGATGAGCCCGACGGGTCCGCGCTTGATCCAGCCGGTGACGTAGGTGGCGGGCAGGTAGCGGCGGGCGCCGTCGGCGTCCTCGTCGGCGAGGACGCGGCCGGCCTCGTTGGGGACCACACCGGCCTGGTCGTCGAAGGGCAGGTTGGTGAGGTTCTGCGACAGGTAGCCGACCGCGCGGTAGATGGCCTGCACGTCCCAGTCGTTGAAGACGCCGGTGCCCTTGACGTTGCCGGTGCCGTCGAGTTGGGTGCGCTCGGTGCGCAGGCCGACGACCTTGCCGTCCTCACCGATGATCTCGGCGGGGGATTCGAAGAAGTGCAGGAACAGTTTGTGTGGGCGGTTGCCGACATCGCGGATGGCCCACTGCTCGAGGGTGTTGGCGATCATGTCGACCTGCTTGGAGTGTCGACGCGCGGCTTCGGAGCCCTCGTCGTAGTCGATGTCCTCGGGATCGACGATGACCTCGATGGTCGGGGAGTGGTCGAGTTCGCGCAGTTCCAGCGGGGTGAACTTGGCTTGGGCGGGGCCGCGGCGGCCGAAGACGTGCACCTCGAGCGCCTTGTTCGCCTTGAGGCCGTTATAGACGTTGGGTGGGATTTCGGTCGGTAGCAGTTCGTCGCCGGTCTTGGCGAGCACGCGCGCGACGTCGAGTGCGACATTGCCGACACCGAGGACGGCGACCTTTTCGGCGTCGAGCGGCCAGGTGCGTGGCACATCGGGATGTCCGTCGTACCAGGACACGAAGTCCGCGGCGCCGTAGCTGCCGTCCAGACCGATGCCGGGGATGTCGAGCGCGCGGTCGGCGTTGGCGCCGGTGGAGAAGATCACCGCGTCATAGAACGTGCGCAGATCGTCGAGGGTGATATCGGTGCCGTAGTCGATATTGCCCAGCAGGCGGACCTGCGGCTTGTCGAGCACCTTGTGCAGGGCGGTGATGATGCCCTTGATGCGCGGATGGTCCGGCGCGACACCGTAGCGGATCAGACCGAACGGCGCGGGCATGCGCTCGTAGAGGTCGATGCTGACTTCGGCATCGGACTTCATCAACGCGTCGGCGGCGTAGATACCGGCCGGTCCCGCGCCCACGATCGCGATGCGAAGCGGGCGAGTCCCGGCGGTGTGCGCGTCAGGCCCGGAGGCGGCAGCCTGCGTAACCACGGAGGGCCCGTGCGCACCGCTAGTCGACTCTGCACTGTGTTCGGTCATCATGGTTTCCCTTCAATGCCTTTCGCCACCATCAGGTGCCGCGACCCGTCAGCTGATTACGCGCTCGTCTCGCGATAGGACGCCGGAACTTGCGGGCGATAGACCACGCGGGTGAGCAGCACGTAGACGGCGGCGGCGACGGCCGGGCCGAGCAATGCCGACAGGTCGGCGCCACCGAGCGCGGCAGCGACCGGTCCCTCCCACGAGGCGGTATGGATGCACAGGCCCGCCGATACGCCGCCGAGAATGATCGCGGTAACTCCGGCGACATTGAAACCAGCGGTATACCACTGCGGGCTCGTCGACCGTTCGTCGTTCAGGGCGCGACCGTCATATTTGTTGCGGCGCAACACGATATCGGTGGCGTAGATGGCGACCAACGGACCCAGGACCACGACCGTGAGTTCCAGCCAGCGACTCAAGGTGGCGAGGAAGTCATCGGCGACGAACAACGCGTAATAGGTGATCGCGCCGCCGAGGACGCCGTCGATGAACACCGTCTGCGAGCGCCGCATTTTGACGCCCAGTCCCTGCAGGCACAGGCCGGACGAATAGGTGGTGAGGACGTTGGTGGTGATCGCCCCGACGACGATCACGGCGAGGAACACCGGATAGAACCACCCCGGAAGGATGTCCTTCAGCGAAGTCTGGGGATCGTTCATGTCGACGCTCGTGCCGGCGACCACGCCGATGATCCCCAGCGCGACCGCGGGCACGAAGCCGCCCAGGGCGGTCCAGCCCAGCACCGCCTTCTTCGACACCGACTCCGGCAGGTAGCGCGCGTAGTCCGCGCCGACGGTCCACGACAGCGGCGCCGACGCGATGAGCGCCACCCCGACCAGCAGCGCCGACCACAGTGATCCGCCCGAAAGTGGCTGCGCGGGAGCGTAATCGAACTGCGCATGCCCGAATACGAAGACGCCGAGCAGCACGCAGCAGACGATCAGCACGGAGGTGAAGAACGGGCTCAGCCGCACGATCGTCGCATGACCGTAGATGCTGATCGTGAAGGTCGCGACCGCGATGACGCCGACGATCAGCAGCTTCACCGGTGTCGACAATGTGATTCCCAGGTGCTGGGCCAGTGCAAAGGCCGCGAGTGAACCGAACGAGAGGTTGATGGCCTCGTAGGAGATGGCGATCAGCCAGTTGAGGCCGGCGCCGAACACTCGATTACCGCGAATGCCGAACATGGAGCGCATGATCACCACGCTCGGCGTGCCCGCCGCCGGGCCGCTGACCGCGAGCGTGCCGACGCCGAGCCAGAATGCGTTGCCCACCACGACAACCGCCAGCGCTTGCCACAACGACAGGCCGAGCAGCAGGGCTGTGCCGCCGAGCACGATGTAGATGTAGGCGACATTCGACGCCGCCCAGATGGTGAACAGCTCGCGTGGTGTCCCACGTCGCTCCTGCGGCGGGACGAAGTCGATTCCGCGGACCTCGACGTGTCCGAACGTATCGCCCGATGGTCCTGGTGCCGGATCCCTGGTTGTGATGTCCTTCTGCTGACTGGTCACCGCGCGCCTCCGAATACCCTCTGCAGCTTCCGTATTCGACGTGTCCGCGACACGTCTGCGGTGAAAATATCGCCGCGGGCGTCATCGTTCGGTCATCGTCCGGACATCAGGGGCGCATATGCGCAGGTGGCGCGCTGTTTCACGATGCGGCGCACGTTGGTTCGCGCAGCTGTGCTCGGGTAGCGTTGGGCCGCGGTGGAATCGAGGTGTCCGTCTCCGGTGCGCTCACCCGGGAGGGGTGAGGGCTTTGCGAAGCAGCTCGGCCAGTTGCTGTTGTTCGTCGGGCGTGAGGTTGGCGACCGCGCGGCGGGGGAAGTCGAAGGAATCCTCGAACGCGCCGTTGACGGCTTCGCCGTCGGGTGTGCGCTGGATCCGGCGGAAGCGCCGATCCGAGGGATCCGGCCGCCGCTGAACCAGGGAGCGGGCCTCGAGGCGGGTCACGATCTGGGTGATATTGGAAGCATCGCAGCCGAGTTCCTCGGCCAGTTCTCCCATACCGCGGGGTACGCCGACCCGGCCCAGGACGCAGGCGTGGGCCATGCTCATGCCGTGCTCATGGGCGGCGTCCTCGAAGGCGTGGTTGTAGGCGTCCACGAATTCGAACATCACGCGTTCGACGTCGGTGGATGTGCTCACGGGACCTGCCGGTACTGCCATGTCGAAAATTCTAGGCCACGTCTTGACGGAGGTACTTGATTGGCTAAAGCACTTGTGACACCATCGTGCTTGATCCAATCAAGCATTTTCGCACACAGTCCAGTGTGCGACTCGATCAAGCAAGGAGTAGATGGTGAGCACTCTGTTCGAGCCGGTCTCGATCGGTCAGTGGCAGCTGCCGAGCCGCTTGGTGATGGCGCCGATGACCCGCAACCGGGCCACCCTGGATGGGCTCGTCACCGAGCTCACCGCCGAGTACTACACACAGCGCGCGAGTGCGGGTCTGATCATCAGCGAGAGCATTCAGCCCAGCGTCATCGGCCAGGGCTACTTCCTGACCCCGGGCCTGCACAACGAGGAGCAGACCAACGCGTGGCGCGTAGTCACCGATGCCGTGCACAAGGCGGGCGGGCGAATCGTCGCGCAGCTCACCCACTGTGGCCGCATCGGCCACCCCGCGCTCTACCCGGACAAGGCGCTGCCGCTGGCCCCTTCCGCGGTCGTGTCCGGTGAGCAGCTGTTCACCCCCGACGGGATGATCGATCACCCCGAGCCCCGGGAGATGACCGCCGCGGACATCGCCACCACGATCGCCGACTTCGCCGCCGCCGCCCGCAATGCCATCGCGGCCGGCTTCGACGGTGTCGAGGTGCACGGTGCGAACGGCTACCTGCTGCACCAGTTCCTGGCCGACAACACCAACCTGCGCACCGACAACTACGGCGGGTCGATCGCCAACCGCGTCCGGTTCGTCACCGAGGTCGTGGCGGCGGTGGCCGAGGCCATCGGCGCCGACCGCACCGGTATCCGGCTCTCGCCCGGCAACCCGTTCAACCACATCGAGGAAGCCGACCCGGCGCCGCTGTACATCGAGTTGCTGACCAAGCTCGCCGACCTGGACATCGCCTACGTACACGTCGTGGAGGGCGGCGACCGCGAACTGACCACCAAGCTGCGCGCGGCCTGGTCCAACGGGCTCATCCTCAACCCGCACCGCACTCCCGACGCCTTCCCCGCGACCGTCGACGCCGCCACCGAAGCGCTGGAATCCGGTGTGGCGGACGCGATCTCGCTGGCCACCCTGTGGCTGGCCAACCCGGACCTGGACGCCCGGATCAAGGCGGGCGGGCCCTACAACACCGCCGACCAGGCGACCTTCTACGGGGGCGACCACATCGGCTACACCGACTACCCGACCTTGGGCTAGGTCACCTCGGCCTGAAATCGCCACGGCCGCCCCGATTCCCGTGCCTGTCCCCGGGCGGAATCGGGGCGGCCGTGGCGCGCCCGGACCATTTCCGTCGACGCCCGCGTCGGCCCTGCACAGGAGCACCACAGGATATGAAGGCACTCGTACACGACAGGGTCAGCCCGCACATGCTGCGCTCGGCCGAGGCTCCCGCCCCGATTCCCGGACCTTCCGAAGCGCTGATCGAGGTCGTGTCGTTCTCGTTCAACTTCGGGGAGGTCGCCTTTCGGGTACCCGGCCTGCCCGACGGGACGATCCCGGGCTGGGATGCCGCGGGCATCGTCGTCACCCCCGCGGCCGACGGTTCGGGTCCGCCCGCGGGCAGCCGCGTGGTGACCTTCGGCTGGTCCGGCGCCTGGGCCGAACAGCGCGCGGTCGACACCGCGCAACTGGCCGTCGTGCCCGACGCGCTGGATCTGGGCGCCACCGCGGCCTTGCCGGTCGCCGCGGCCACCGCGCTGCAGGCGGTGCGGCGGCTCGGGCTCATTGTCGGTCGCCGCGTGCTGGTGACCGGGGCATCCGGCGGCGTCGGCCGATACGCCGTGCAGCTCGCGCGCCTGGCCGGTGCAGAAGTCGTTGCCTCGGTGGGCAATCCGGGGCGCGGGATCGGTCTGAAGGAGTTGGGCGCCGCGGAGGTGATCATTGGTCCGCAAGCGCTGCACGGCCGGGTGTTCGGAGTGATCGACAATGTCGGCGGCCGACAACTGGCCGATGCCTACCTGCGGCTCGAATCCGGTGGCACCGTCGTGGCCGTCGGCAAGGCATCGCGGGAGGCGACCACCATCGACTTCGAGGAGGCCCGCATGCGGGTCGACCGTGGGCGGATCGAGACGTTCGTCATCGGGACTCCGCTCGGCGGCGATCTCGCGGAACTCGTCCGTTTCGCCGAGCGCGGGGACCTCGATCTGGCGATCGGATGGCGCGGCGACTGGATCGACTACAGCCGGGCCGCCGACGCCCTGGTGAACCGCGAGATCCGGGGCAAGGCGGTCCTCGACTTCCGGCGAACGGACTGAGGGCCAGCCTCGAAAAGGCGCTCCTACCAGCAGAATTCATCTCCAGTGTCTCGACGATGAGCGGTCGGTGAGAGGCCGCTGGATACGTTCACACCGTGGCTGGGCGCGTACGGGCGGAAGGCCACTGGCACGAGCTGTACGAGCAGAGGAGACAGGCCATGACCAGCCGTGGAGACAACCACGCCGTCGTATTGGGGGGTGGGCTCGCCGGTTTGTTCGCCACCCGCGTGCTCGCCGACCGGTACGAGCGGGTAACCCTTGTCGACCGAGACCACCTCACCGGCCCGAATCTGCTGCGGCGCGGCCTACCGCAGGGACACCACCTGCACGGTCTGCTGTCGCGCGGTCAGCAGATCGCCGAGGAACTCTTCCCGGGCGTGACCGACAAGATGGTCGCCGACGGTGCGGCCATCGGTGATGCCTCCAAGGATGTGCGCTGGATCATCAACGGCAAGCGCCTTGTTCAGGTCGATTCCGGGCTGGTCTGTCTCACCGCCAGCCGCCCGTTCTTCGAAGCGCACATTCGCGAGCGGGTGCTGGCCCTGCCCAATGTCGAACTCGCCGAACAGTCCGACATCAGCCGCCTCGAGGTGGTCGAGGACGGCAAGCGGATCGCCGGGGTCTGGGTTTTCCCGGAGAACTCCCACGAAACGCTATTGCCCGCCGAGCTGGTCGTGGATGCCTCGGGGCGCGGCTCCCGGTCAGCCGTGTGGCTCGACGACCTCGAGTACGGGCGCGTCGAGGAGGAGAAGCACAAGATCGGCATGGGATACGCCACGCGGTACTACCGCATACCGGACGAGGCGTTCGGCGACGACATCTCGATCAATACCGTGGCCTCGGCCGGTGTGCCGCGCGGGTGCATCTGCCAGAAGATCGACGGCAACCGCGCGATCGTGACCGCCTACGGAATCCTCGGCGATCACCCGCCGACCGATCCGGAAGGCTTCCTGGCGTTCATCAAAACCCTCGCCGCACCGGATATCTACGAGACACTGCAGCACGCTGTTCCGTTGAACGACCCGGTCGCCTACAAGTTCCCCACCAACCTGCGCCGCCACTATCAGCGCATGGCCGCCTTCCCGGCCGGGTTCCTGGTGATCGGTGACGCGGTGGCCAGCTTCAACCCCAGCTATGCCCAGGGCATGACCGTCGCCGCCATGGGTTCGACCGTGCTGCGCAAGCATGTGCAGGGCGGGGGTGAGATCGATCCGCTGGCCTACTTCCGTGATCTGGCCGCCGAGGCCATCGACGGCTGCTGGGATATGGCGATCGGCGCCGACCTCAGCTACCCCGAGGTCCAGGGCGAGCGGACGCCGGAAATCCTCGAGGCGCACGCCTTCATCGCGCAGGTCCAGGACGCGGCCAGCCGTGACGGCGAGGTGTCGCGGGCCTACCAGCGGGTCATCGGCCTGGCCGACCATCCGAGCGTGCTGCACGAGCCGCACCTCGAGGCCAAGATCCTGGCGGAGTGAGACCATGACACTGGAACGAATTCGCCTGGGCGAGTTGACCTTCGACGTCGATATCGAGGGACCCGCGAACGGCCCGGCCGTACTGCTGCTGCACGGCTTCCCGCATAGCCGCCGGTCCTGGACCGAGGTGGCGCCCATCCTGCACGAGGCCGGGCTGCGCACCGTCGCCCCGGATCAGCGCGGCTACTCCGACGGCGCCCGGCCGACGCAGGTGAGCGAGTACGCGCTGCCGAAACTGGTCGGTGACGCGCTCGGCATCCTGGACGCGCTGGGCATCGACTCCGCGCACGTGGTCGGTCACGACTGGGGCGCGGCCGTGGCGTGGTATCTGGGTGCGCGCCACGCGGATCGGGTGCGCAGTCTGGTCGCGCTGGCCATCCCGCATCTGGACGCCTATCAGCATGCGTACCAAGTCGATACGGAGCAGCAGCACAGCTCCCAGTACGTCGAGTTCCTCATGTCCGAGGACGCCGCGGCGCAGTTCCTCGCCGACGATGCCGCCCAGTTGTGGGCGTGGTTCGCCCAGGCCGGAGACGGCGTCCTGACCGCGGAGCAGGTGCGCCGCTACGTCACCAAGCACAGCGAGCCGGGTGTGCTCGACGCGGCGCTGAATTGGTATCGCGCCAACAATCTGCTCGGTGAGCCCTTCGGATTCGGCCAGGTGTCGGTTCCGACGACGTTCGTTTGGAGCGTTACCGACACCGCCGTGAGCAAGCTCGCGGTCACCGAGACCGCCGAGCACGTCACGGGACCGTATCGCCTGGTGACGCTGGAGAAGACTTCGCACTGGCAGCCGCAGCAGGCGCCGGAAACCGTTGCGGGAGAGATCTTGAACTTGGTTCGGATGGGGGAGGTCGAGAGCCGATGACCGCGGTCGGAACCGAGCAGGAATACGCCGAACCCTATCTGCGCGGAGTCCTGGCCACGGCCGGGCTCGATGTCGAGTACACCCGGGGCGAGGCGAATACCCTCTACTACAACCGTGACGGACGCGAAGTGGGCGTGCTCGACTTCGTCGGCGGATACGGCTCGACGCTGCTCGGGCACAGCCATCCCGAGCTGATCGAGTACGCCCGCGAACTGCTGGCCGGCCAGACGCCGATCCATGCCCAGTTCTCGCGCCACCCCTACGCCAATCGGGTGGCGGCCCAACTGAACCGGATCCTGCGCCGGGAGCTGGACTCCGAGGAGAACTACTACGCGATCTTCGCCAACAGCGGCGCCGAGGCCATCGAGGCCGGGATGAAGCACGCTGAGCTGGAACGCTTCTCGCGGATCGCCGGATTGCGCGCCGAGATCGAGGCCAATGTCGCCATGGCCCGCGCCGCGGTCGAGGGCGGCCGGGCGCGCGCCGAGGACATCGACGCCGTGGTGGCCGCGGTCAACGAGCACAATCAGCCGCTGTTCGACAGCACGCCGCTGTTCCTCACCCCGGTCGGGTCCTTCCACGGCAAGCTCGCGGGCAGCGTCCAGCTCACCTACAACCCGGTCTACCGGACGGTCTTCTCGGCGCTGGCGGCCCAGGCGCGCTTCGTTCCCGTACACGAACCCGGCGCGCTGGACGAGATCGTGGCCGCCGAGCGTCGCGACCTGCACGACCTGGAGATCGCCGACGATCAGGTGCGGGTGGTGTCCCGGCCGTTCCCGGTGTTCTGCGCCCTGGTGCTCGAACCGATTCTCGGGGAGGGCGGAATTCACGAACTGCCGGTGGAATTCGCCAAGGACGTGAACCGGGTCGCCACCGATCTCGGCATCCCGGTCGTCATCGACGAGATCCAGGCCGGCATGGGCCGCACCGGTGCGTTCCTGTCCAGCAGCCACCTGGGGTTGCGCGGCGACTACTACGCCATGGCGAAAAGTCTGGGCGGTGGAATCGCCAAGGCCGCAGTGCTTTTGGTGCGCGAGTCGCGCTACCAGCGGGATTTCGAGATGATGCACAGCTCGACCTTCGCCAAGGACAGCTTCTCCTGCCTGATCGCGGAGAAAGTGCTGACGATACTCGAGGCGAACGACGGCGAGGTGTATCGCACGGTGGCCCGGCGCGGCACCGAACTGCTGAACGCGCTGCATGCGCTGCAGGCCGAATTCCCCACCGTGATCGCGGAGGTACGGGGCCGGGGTCTGATGGCCGGCCTGGAGTTCGTGAACCAGGCCGAGTCCCCCTCGCGGGTGCTGCGCGAACTCGACGGCGGTGGCTTCTTCGGCTACTACGTGTCCGGCTTCCTGTTGCGCGAGTACAACATTCGCACCTTCCCCACCTCGAGTGCCGTATACACACTGCGTTTCGAGCCGTCGGTCCACCTCGACACGTCCGAAATCAACCGGCTCGTCACCGCCCTGCGCGAGGTGTGCCGTGAGATCCGGGACGCGGACGGTAGACGTCTGGCGGCGATCGCCTGAGCGGGCGAGCGGACAGAAGGAGAGACAAGCAATGATCGAAACCTTCGATGTCGAACGGGTGACGCCGGACGATTCGAGGTACGGCGTGCTCGGCGCGAGTTTCAATGGCCGGTGGGCCGGCGCGCCGGAGTATGTGCTGCTGCCCAAGACGGCCGACGAGGCCGTCGCGTCGGTGCAGCACGTGCTCGATCGCGGGGTGCGGTTCGCGCTGCACAGCAGTGGCGCCTGCTACGAGGACCTGATCGCCAACCCGGAGAACCGGGTCATCATCAGTACCTCGCAGCTGAATTCGGTGGACTACGACCCGGAGCGCAAAGCCTTCGCCGTTGGCCCCGGCATCACCACCGCCGACCTGTACCGGAAGTTGTACGAGGGCTGGCATGTCACCGTTCCGGCGGGCGTCGGTCCGCCGGTTGCCCTGGGCGGCCAGATGACCAATGCCGGTTATGGCGCGCTGTCGCGGCAGCTCGGGCATCTGGTCGACTACCTCGAGGCCGTCGAGGTAGTGATCGCCGACGCCGATGGCCGCGCGCGCAAGGTCATGGCGACCCGGCAGGCCGACGATCCGCAGCGCGAGCTGTGGTGGGCGCACACCGGTGGCGGTGGCGGCACCTACGGGCTGGTCACCAAGTTCTGGTTGCGCTCGCCCGAGGCGCAGGGCAGCGAACCCGCCGACCAGTTGCCCACCGCGCCAAGGGAACTGATCGTCTCCGAGGTCGCCTGGTCCTGGGATCAGCTGAGCGAGGAGTCGTTCGGCAAGCTGCTCGGCAACTTCACCGCCTGGCACGAGCGGCACGCGGGCGTCGATTCGCCGTACCTGAATCTGTTCAGTGCGCTGAAGCCGCGGCACATCTCGGCCGGCGAGTTCCTGATGTCCTCGCAGATCGATGCCGCGACCCCGAACGCCGAGCAACTACTCGACGATTTCCTCGCGGCCATCGTTGACGGCACCGGCCTGACCTACCGCGTCGATGTGCGTGAGCGGGTCGACTGGCTGGCCCACGTGACGGCCTGGGCGAGCCTCGGCGGCGACGGCTGGGAAGGCAAGGGGCGGTTCAAGGCCAAATCGGCGTATTTGCGCACCGCGATGCCCGCCGATCAGGTGCGGGCGATGTATCGCAATCTCACCGATCCGGAGTACGACAACCCCGCCACCCTGGTGGAGATCGCCGGATACGGCGGCCGCGTCAACACCGTGGCGTCCTCGGAAACCGCTGTACCCCAGCGTGATTCGGTGATCAAGATGCTGTACCTGGTGATGTGGGCCACCCCGGAGGAGGATGCGGCCCAGCTGGCCTGGATCCGCCGCTGGTACGGCGAGGTGTACGCCGCGACCGGCGGCGTCCCTGGCGTCGGCGGAGCCAATGACGGTGCGGTCCTGAACTACACCGACGCCGACCCGCTCGACCCGGCGCTGAACGGCTCGCCGATTCCGTGGCACGAGCTGTACTTCGGCGCGGCCTACCCGAGGCTGCAGCAGATCAAGGCGAAGTGGGACCCGGCCGACCACTTCACCCACGCCCTGGCCGTTCGCGGCCGCAACTGACCGACCACCGGATCGACCTGGAGGCATCCGATGACATCGCTCGAGAAGATCGAGTACTTCGACGACCGCTACCGCAAGGCCCGCGCCGAGCTGGGCGGGGCCCTGCCCGGCGCCGACCGGATCGGCGAGTTCATGTCCCACTGGTACACGGCGGTGAACTCCGCCGACATCGACGCCCAGCTGGCCATGTGCACCGAGGACATCCTTGTCGAGGATCCGGCCATGTTCGGCCGGTTCAGCAAGGGGCACGCGGATTTCCGCCGCTTCGCCGAGATCACCTACACCGCGTTTCCCGATATGCGGTTCGAGGCGACGGCAGCGCCGCTGATCGCGCTGGACGGCAACCGCATCGTGGTGCCCTGGCACGGGACGGGCACCTTGGTCGGCGGCATTTCGGGCTGGCCGCCCGAGGACCCGGAGCCGCCGGTCGCGGCCACCGGGCGCCGATTCGATATGGAGGGCATGGACACCTACGAGTTCCGTGACGGCCTGATCAGCTTCTGGCGCATCAGCTACGACAACTTCGAGATGTCCAAGCAGCTCGGGCTGATGTCGTGACAATTCGCGCCGGGTACCGGGTGAATGGGTCCGGTGCCCGGCGCGACACCGTTCGAGTGGAGCAAGGGAATTCGCGTGGTGGCAGACTCTCGATTCGACAACCCGGCTCAGAGCACATGGATTCGCCGATTCGGACCGGCACCCGATGCCCCGCACCGGCTGGTGTGTTTCCCCCATGCGGGCGGATCCGCGAGTTATTTCTTCCGATGGATGCAGGCGCTGGCGCCGGATATCGATGCGGTCGCCGTGCAATATCCGGGACGGCAGGAGCGCCGCACCGAATCGGTCATCGATGATATCGATCGACTGGCCGAACACATTGCGGCGGAGGTGCTTCCGTGGATCGACCGGCCCACTGCGTTCTTCGGGCACAGCATGGGCGCGATCCTCGCGTTCGAGGTGGCGCTGCGACTGGAGCGGGCCGGGACGCGAATCACCGAACTGTTCGTCTCCGGCCGACGCGGGCCCGCCACCAGCCGCGACGAGCGGACCTATCTGGCCGGTGACGCCGAGCTGCTGGCCGATGTCGTCCGCCTCGGCGCCGTCGACGCGTCCACGCTCGCCGATCCGGAGATCGCCGCGATGGTCTTGCCGGCCATTCGGGGCGACTACCGCGCCATCGAGCGTTACCGGTGGGCGGGAGGACCGCAATTGCACTGCGGGATAACGGCGTTGACCGGCGACGCCGATCCCAAGACCACCGTCGACGAGATGGCCGAATGGCGATCGCATACGCGCGGCGACTTCGGGCTGCGGCAGTATCCGGGCGGGCATTTCTTCCTGAATCAGCATGCCGACGCGGTCCACACGGTGATCCGTCAGCGCGTCATCGGCGCTGCGGTGCGGGCAAAATAAACTGATTACCAACGGATTACCGGAATGCTTTGGGTTCTTGGCTACGTTGAAATCACGCCCTCGACGGCGTCAGTTTCAAACTATATGCCGAATGGGCGAGTGGGAGAGTCGTTTTGAGTTCGATAAACGCCACCGATAATTCCGAGATCGCCATCATTGGATTCGCGTGCCGCCTGCCCGGCGCCGACAGCCCCGCCGAATTCTGGGAACTGCTGCGGTCGGGAACCAGCGCCATCTCGTCCTGGCCGGAAGGCCGCATGGAGTTCGCCGGATCGGCGGACCGCCCGCAGCGCCGCGGTGCGTTCCTGACCGATGTCGAGGGATTCGACGCGCCGTTCTTCGGAATCTCCCCGCGCGAGGCCGCCGCAATGGATCCGCGGCAGCGGCTGGTGCTCGAACTCGCATGGGAGGCACTGGAAGACGCCGGTACCCTGCCGGCGGACCTGCGGGGCAGCGACGCTGCGGTCCTGGTGGGCACGCACCGCGACGATTACGCCGCGCTGCTGGGTACGCTGCCCGACGACGCGATCACCCATCACACCCTGACCGGCGTGAGCCGGGGTGTGATCGCCAATCGGGTCTCCTACTTCCTCGGTGTGCACGGCCCGAGCCTGACGATCGATTCGGCGCAATCCTCGGCCCTGGTGGCCGTGCACCTGGCCTGCCAGAGCCTGCGCTCAGGCGAGGCGTCCACGGCCCTGGTGGCGGGCGTCAACCTGAACCTGGCCGCGGCGACCGCGGTCGCGACCGAGCGATTCGGCGGCCTGTCGCCCACCGGCACGTCCGCCGCCTTCGACGCGCGCGCCGATGGTTTCGTGCGCGGTGAGGGCGCGGTCGTGCTGCTGCTCAAGCCGCTGGTCGACGCGGTCGCGGCCGGCGACCGCATCCACGGCGTGATCCGGGGCAGCGCGGTCAACAACGACGGTGCGACCGAGGGACTGACGGTGCCGGGGCAGGCCGCCCAGGAACAGGTTCTGCGGGAGGCGTATCGGCGCGCCGGGATCCCCACCGCGCACGTCCAGTACGTCGAGACGCACGGCACCGGTACGCCGATCGGTGATCCCATCGAGGCGGCCGCACTCGGCGCGGTGCTGGGCGCGGGACGGGCGCATCCCTTGCCGATCGGATCGGTGAAGACCAATATCGGGCACCTGGAGGGCGCGGCCGGACTGGCCGGGCTGCTCAAAGTGCTGCTCTGCCTTCGGCATCGGCAACTGCCGGCCAGCCTGAACTTCTCGGCGCCGAATCCCTCGATATCGTTCGACGAGCTCAATCTCACTGTCCAGACCGAGCTTTCGGCGTGGCCGGAACCTGGAGTCCCACTTGTCGCGGGCGTGAGCTCGTTCGGCATGGGCGGTACCAACTGCCATGTCGTGGTCGGCGAGGGACCGAACACCGCGCCCGTGGTTGAGCCGCGCCGCCCGCTCGCGGCGGTGCCGTGGGTGCTCTCGGCGCGCACGCCGCAAGCGCTGGCGAGCCAGGCGAAACGGTTGGCACACCTGGCCGCGGCGCACGATCCCGTCGATGTGGGATGGTCACTGGCCCGTACCAGAACGATCTTCGACCACTGTGCCGTGGTCACCGCGGGCGACGGCTCGGCCCTGCGCCGCGCACTCGAGGCGCTCGCCACCGGGTCGCCCGCTCCGCAGCTGGCCACCGGCGCGGTCGAACCGGGCGAGCTGGCGGTGGTGTTCTCCGGCCAGGGCGGTCAGCGAACCGGGATGGGCCTGCAGCTCTACCGCGAATTCCCGGTCTTCGCGGCGGAATTCGATGCCATCGCGACGCACCTCGATTCGGTCCTGGACCGTCCACTGCGCACGATCATCGCCACCGGGGACGGGCTCGATCGAACCGGCTACGCGCAGCCCGCGCTGTTCGCGCTGCAGGTGGCGCTGTATCGGCTGGTGCAATCCTGGGGCATCGCACCGGAATTCGTCGCCGGGCATTCCATCGGTGAGATCGCCGCGGCGCATGTGGCCGGTGTGCTGTCACGCACGGACGCGGCCACGCTCGTCGCGGCGCGCGGGCGGCTCATGCAGGCGCTGCCGAGCGGCGGCGCCATGATCGCGCTGGAGGCCACCGAGGACGAGATCGCGCCCCTGCTGGCCGGGCTACCCGATCTGGGGATCGCCGCCAGCAACGGACCGCGCGCGGTGGTCATCGCCGGGCCGGAGCGCGGCGCGCTCGACATCGCCGCCCAGGTCGCCGAGTGGGGGCGAAAAGTCAAGCGGCTGAACGTCTCCCATGCCTTCCACTCGCCGCTCATGGCACCGATGCTCGACGAATTCGCCGCAGTCGCGCGTACTCTGCGCTTCGAGGAGCCGAGCCTGCGGGCGGTGTCCTCGGTGACCGGCGGTCCGGCGCAGGAGTGGGCGTCGGCGGACTACTGGGTGGAGCACATCCGGCGGCCGGTCCGGTTCCTCGACGCGGTCCGGGGGCTCGAAACACAGGGCGCCACCAAGTTTTTCGAGCTCGGACCCGACGGGGTGTGCTCGGCGATGATCGCCGATGCGACCGTCCACCCGGAGCACATGACCGCGGTACCCGCATTGCGGCCGGAGCGGGACGAACCCGGCACCGTCGTGTCGGCCGCCGCCGAGCTGTTCGTGCGCGGTATGGGGATCGATTGGTCCGCACTGTTCTCCGGTGCGGGGGCGCGGGTCGTGGACCTGCCGACGTATCCATTCCAGCGTCGCTCGTATCCGCTGATCGGCGGCACGGCCCGGAGCGACCGTGAAACCGCCGCGACGGTTCCGGCGGCGGCCGTCACTTCCGCTGCGACGGCCACCCGCCCCGCTGCGGCGGCCGACGATGTCGAATCGCTGGTCACTGGGCACATCCGGGCCGTGCTCGGCCTCGACGGCTCGGAGCGCGTCGACCCTCACGCCCGCTTCCGCGACCTCGGATTCGATTCCCTGCTCGGGGTGGAGTTGCGCAAGGCCCTCGCCCGCGCCACCGACCTGAGCCTGCCCGGCGGGCTGCTGTTCGACTACCCGACACCCGCGGCGTTGATCGAATACCTGAACGCCAAGCTCACCGGGATTGCGGACGACGGTGAGCCCGAAGCCGTCAGGGCGGCAGGCGACGATCCGATCGCCATTGTCGGCATGGCCTGCCGGTATCCTGGCGGCATCACCGGCCCGGACGAGTTGTGGCGGGTGGTCGCCGACGGCGTCGACGCCATCACGGAATTCCCCACCGACCGCGGCTGGGACGAGGCGCTGTTCGATCCGTCCCCCGACCGGCCCGGCGCCAGCTACGTCCGGAGCAGCGGCTTCCTGGAACGCGTCGATGAGTTCGACGCGGCACTGTTCGGAATCTCCCCGCGCGAGGCGCTGGCCATGGATCCGCAACAGCGGTTACTGCTCGAAACCTCTTGGGAGGCAATCGAACACGCGAGCATTGATCCGCAGTCGCTGGCCGGTACGCGTACCGGAGTATTCGTCGGCGCCACCAGCTCCGACTACGGGCCGCGCATGCACACGCCCGCCGCGGGCACCGATGGCTATGTGTTGACCGGCACCACCAACAGCGTGATGTCCGGTCGCATCGCCTACCAGCTGGGTCTGCTCGGACCGGCGTTGACGGTGGATACCGCGTGCTCGTCGTCGCTGGTCGCCATCCACCTCGCGGTGCGCTCGCTGCGCGCGGGCGAAACCACACTGGCGCTGGCCGGGGGCGCGGCCGTGATGGCCAATCCCGGTATGTTCGTGGAGTTCTCCCGGCAGCGTGGGCTCGCGCCCGACGGGCGCTGCAAACCGTTCGCCGCGGCCGCCGACGGGACGGCGTGGTCCGAGGGAGCCGGAGTGCTCCTGCTGGAACGACTTTCGGACGCGCGCCGCCACGGGCACCGGGTGCTGGCGCTGATCCGCGGCACCGCCATCAACCAGGACGGCGCGTCCAACGGCCTGACCGCGCCGAACGGCCCGGCGCAGCAACGAGTCATCGGCGCGGCCCTCGCCGATGCCGGGCTGACCGCCGAGGCGGTCGACGCGGTGGAGGCGCACGGCACCGGCACGGCGCTGGGTGACCCGATCGAGGCCGACGCCCTGCTCGCCACCTACGGCGCACACCGCGAGTCGGGCGCACCCCTGTATCTCGGGTCGCTGAAATCGAATATCGGACACACCCAGGCGGCCGCCGGTGTCGCCGGTGTGATCAAGATGGTGCAGGCCATGCGGCACGGCGTATTGCCCGGCACCCTGCATGTCGATGCGCCCACGCCGCATGTCGACTGGTCTTCGGGCACTGTCGAATTGTTGGTTCAGCAGCGCGAGTGGCCGCGGAAGGACCGTCCGCGCCGCGCTGGTGTGTCCTCGTTCGGGATCAGTGGGACCAATGCCCACCTGGTCCTCGAAGAGGCCGAAACCGTGATTACCGCAACCACATCCGCGGCGACCGATTCGGCGTGGCCGGTGGCGTGGCTGCTGTCCGGCCGTGATCGAAAGGCATTGCGTGCTCAGGCGGGCAAGCTGGGCGAGTTCGTCGCGGCCCGGCCGGATGCGCCCGTCGGCGCGCTCGCGCACGCGCTCGTGCGGACGCGGGCATTGCTGCCCGAGCGGGCCGTCGTCCTCGGCCGCACTCACGCCGACTTCCTGGCCGGTCTCGCGGCGCTGCGAGACGGGACCGACGCGCCGCAGCTGGTTTCGGGCCGGGCCACCCGCACTGCGCGCACGGCGTTCCTGTTCACCGGTCAGGGCGCCCAGCGAATCGGCATGGGGCAGCAGCTGTATGACCGTTTCCCGGTGTTCGCCGCGGCGTTCGACGAGGTGTGCGCCGCGTTCGAACCGTGGCTGGCGGTGCCGCTGAGCGAGGTAGTCCGCGGTGACGCCGAGGCACTGGAACGCACCGAGTACACCCAGCCCGCCCTGTTCGCGGTGGAGGTCGCGCTCGCCGCGCTGTGCCGCCAGGTGGGTCTGATTCCGGATGTGGTGGTGGGTCATTCGATCGGCGAACTGTCGGCGGCACACGTCGCGGGCGGTATCGGTCTGCTCGATGCCGCGAAACTGGTCGCCGCCCGCGGCCGGCTCATGCAGGCGGCCCGGGCGGGCGGGGCGATGATCGCGATCGGCGCGCCCGCCGACGATGTAGCCGCGTCCATCGCGGGCCGCGCGGTCGACATCGCGGCGGTGAACGGACCCGCCTCGGTGGTGATCTCCGGCGACACCGACGCCGCCGAGGCGGTCGCCGACCAGTGGCGGCGCGCGGGCCATCGTACGCACGCGCTGCGGGTGAGCCACGCCTTCCACTCGGCGCACATGGATGATGCCCTCGACGAATTCCGGCGCATTGCCGAATCGGTCGCGTTCACCGACCCCACGATTCCGGTCGTCTCCACACTGTCGCCCGACCGTGCCACGCTGACCTCGCCGGACCACTGGGTGCGGCAGTTGCGCGGCACCGTGCGATTCCTGGACACCGTTCGCCGGCTCGAGCGCGACGACGTCCGGGTGTTCGTGGAGATCGGACCGGACGCCGTGCTCACCGCCATGGCGAGCGAATCCTTCGAGACCTCGGCGTCGATCGCGGTTCCCCTGCTGCGCCGGGGCCGTCCCGAGGATGAGACCTTCGTGGCCGGTGTCGCCACCGCGCACGTCAACGGCTCGGCCGCGGATCTGGCCGCCCTCGTCGAATCTCCCGCGACCCCTGCCGAATTGCCGACGTACGCGTTCCAGCGCGCCAGCTACTGGCTGCGCGGCGGCGGCGAGCGGGCCGAGGCTGGACATCCGATCCTGAGCACCCGGGTGGATCGCGCCGACCGTGACGAGGTGCTGTTCAGCGGCAGGCTGACGACCGCCGAACACGGCTGGCTGCGTGACCATGTCATTGCCGGGTCCGCGATCCTGCCCGCGGCCGCGTTCGTCGATTTCGCGGTCACCGCCGCGGATCGCCTGGGAGCGGAGCAGGTTTCGGAGGTAGTGGTCGAAGCCGCGCTGCCGCTGGACGGTCCGGTGGAGGTGCAGGTGATCGTCGAGGCCGCCGATGCCACCGGACGGCGGCCCTTCACGATCCACGCCAGGATCGCCGAGGACGCGCAGTGGTCCCGGCATGCCTCCGGATTCCTCGACGCCGCGGCCCCACCCGCGCACGGCCTGGATGGTGGGTGGCCGCCGTCGGACGCCGTCGAGCAGCCGATCGATCACGCCTACGAGCAACTCGCGGGACTCGGCTATCACTACGGCGCCGCCTTCCGCTGCCTGACCCGGGTCTGGCGCAGCGACGAGGCATTGTTCGCTGAGGTTCGCCTCCCCGACGGCCGCATCGACGATGCCGGTCGTTACGGGATTCACCCCGCACTGCTCGACGCCGTCCTGCATCCGCTCGTGCTCGACCTGTCCGACGGGGCGAACCCGGGTGAGGTCCTGTTGCCATACGCGTTTTCCTCTGTGCGCGTCGGGATTTCGGGTGCCAGCGCATTGCGCGCCCGGCTGATCAGGACCGGTCGGACATCGGTCGAAATCACGGTCACCACCGACGAAGGCACACCGGTCGCCGTCGTCGGGGCGCTGGACTTCCGGCCGACCGCCACCAACGGCTTCGTCGCCCGGCCGCCGCTGTACACCGTGGCCTGGCAACCGCTGCCCGAGCCCGCGACCGCAGACACCGATGTCGTCGCCGTCGTGCTCGAACCCGGCCACGCACCCGAGCAGGTGTACGCGGCGACGGTCCGCGCGACGGAAGCGATCCAGCGCCTACTCGGCGAGGCCGGGCCCGCGGACTCGCCGCTCGTGCTGGTCACGCGGGGCGCCGTCGCCACCAGCGGCGGCGAGCGGGTCGACGACCTGGCCGGTGCCGCGGTGTGGGGACTCGGACGGGTCGCCGCGAGCGAACATCCCGGGCGGATAGTGCTGCTCGACATACCACCGCAGGAAGAGGTCGGGGACTGGCCGCGACGCGCCGCCGCGACCGGCGAAGGTCAGCTCGCCGTCCGCGGCGGCGCACTGCGCATTCCCCGGTTGGCCACGCGGACAAGCGCATTCGTGGACAACCCGATCCGGACCGACGGCACCGTGCTGATCACCGGCGGCACCGGTGGGCTCGGTGCGCTGTTCGCCCGGCACCTGGTCGCCGAGCACGGCGTGCGGCATCTGATGCTGGTCAGCCGCCGTGGACCGGCGACGCCCGGGACCGAGGACCTGGCCGCCGACTTGCGCGCGGTGGGCGCGACCGTCGAGGTGCTCGCGGCCGATATGGCCGATGCGGCGGCGGTCGCCGAGGTCCTCGCGGCAATACCGGCGCAGCAGCCGCTGCGTGTGGTGGTGCATGCCGCCGGCACGCTCGCCGACGCCATGATCGATGCGCTGACCGCGGAACAGATTCACGCCGTGCTGCGCCCGAAGGTCGACGCCGCCTGGCATCTGCACGAGGCCACGGCCGCGCTGGATCTCGACGCGTTCCTGCTGTTCTCCTCGCTGTCGGGCACTGTCGGCACGGCCGGGCAGGGCAATTACGCCGCCGCCAACGCCTATCTCGACGGCCTCGCCGCCCATCGCGCCGCGGCGGGTCTGCCCGCTCGCTCCTTGGCGTGGGGTTTGTGGGATACCTCGGTCGGCATGGGGACGGGTCTGTCCGCGGCCGATATCGAGCGCTGGAAGCGCCTCGGGGCCCCGCCGCTGACCGTCGACGAGGGCCTGGCGCTCTTCGACGCGGCCCTCGGCAGCCCGGATCCGGCCGTCATCGCGGCGACCATCGATTTCGGTGTGCCAGCCGCCCCGGCCATTCTGCGGGTCCCGGTGCGCCGGGCGGGTCGGACCACCGACGGCACGTGGGCGCAGCGCATGGACGCGATCCCGGAAGATCAGCGGGTCGCCGCGATTCTGGACTACGTGCTGGGTGCGAGTGCTGCTGTGCTCGGCCACGATTCGACCACCGACCTCGAGGCCGACACCGCGTTCCGGGAACTCGGCTTCGACTCGCTGGCCGGTCTCGAGCTGCGCAACCGGATCGGTACCGACACCGGCTTCACGCTGCCCGCTACCGTCGTCTTCGACCATCCCTCGCCGACGGCGCTGGCCGCTCACCTCGGTGATCTGCTGCGGCCGCAGCGTCCGGCCGCCAGGGTGAGAGCCACGGCGCGGGCCAGCCATGACGACCCGATCGTGATCGTCGGAATGGCCTGCCGCTATCCCGGCGAGGTGCGCAGTCCCGAACACCTGTGGCGACTGGTCGCCGACGGCGTCGACGCCATCGGCGAGTTCCCCCGCAACCGCGGCTGGAACATCGACGAGCTCTACGATCCGCGCTCGGAACGGCCGGGCACCTCCTCGACCAAGAACGGCGGGTTCCTGTACGACGCCGACCTTTTCGACGCGGACTTCTTCGGAATCTCCCCGCGCGAGGCGACCGCCACCGACCCGCAGCAGCGCCTGCTGCTCGAAACGGCCTGGGAGGCAATGGAGTACGCGGCCATCGACCCGGCCTCCCTGCGCGGCAGCCGCACCGGTGTCTTCACCGGCGCCATGTACGACGACTACGCGGTCCGGGTGCAGGGCGCGGCGGGCGAATTCGAGGGCCTGCTGCTGGCGGGCAATCTGTCCAGTGTGATCTCGGGCCGCCTGGCCTACACCTTCGGTTTCGAGGGTCCGGCGATCACGGTGGATACCGCCTGCTCGTCCTCGCTGGTGGCCATGCACCTCGCCGCACAATCCCTGCGGCGCGGCGAATGCGATCTCGCGGTGGCCGGTGGCGTGACCGTGATGTCCACCCCGAACACCTTCGTCGAATTCTCCCGGCAGCGCGGTCTGTCCGCCGACGGCCGGTGCAAGGCGTTCGCGGCCACCGCCGACGGCACCGGCTGGTCGGAGGGTGTGGGATTGCTGGTGCTGCAACGACTCTCGGACGCGCTGGCGGCGGGCCACGAGGTGCTGGCGGTGCTGCGCGGCTCGGCGGTGAACCAGGACGGCGCCTCCAATGGATTGACCGCGCCCTCGGGCCGGGCGCAGGAGCGGGTGATTCGCGCGGCGCTGGCCGATGCGGCGCTCTCCGCCGCCGAGGTGGATGTGGTGGAGGGGCACGGGACCGGGACGCGGTTGGGTGATCCGATCGAGGCGCAGGCGTTGTTGGCGACCTATGGGCAGGATCGGGCGGTGGAGCGTCCGTTGTGGTTGGGGTCGTTGAAGTCCAATATCGGGCATTCGCAGGCGGCTGCGGGTGTGGGTGGGGTGATCAAGATGATCGAGGCCATGCGGCACGGCATCCTGCCGCGCACCCTGCACGCGGAAATACCGAGTCCCCATGTGGATTGGTCGTCCGGCGCGGTGCAACTGCTGACCGAGGCGCGCCCGTGGCCGGAAACCGGGCAGCCGCGGCGGGCCGGAGTGTCGTCGTTCGGCGTCAGCGGTACCAATGCCCACGTCATCCTCGAACAGCCGGCCCCGCGTACTCCCGAAGCCGCCGCCCCGGATCGGCCGGTGCCGTGGATTCTGTCGGCCAAGGACGACACGGCCCTGCGCGAGGTCGCCGCGCGGCTGCGTGACCACCTGGCCGACACCGATTCCAGCCCGGCCGATATCGGACTCACCTTGGCGACCGGGCGGGCGCGTCACGATGTCCGTGCCGCGTTCACCGGTGAGCGCGCCGAGCTGGCCCAAGCGCTCGACGATATCGCGCGGGACCGGCCGAATACCGCGGTTGCCCGCGCCCGTCGGGGGGCGCGCGGCAAGTTGGGCCTGCTGTTCACCGGCCAGGGCAGTCAGCGGCTCGGGATGGGCCGCGAGTTGTACGAGACGTCGACGACTTTCGCCGCGGCCTTCGACGCGGTCTGCGCGCTCCTGAATACCGGTCTGGTGCGCCCGCTGCGCGAGGTGCTGTTCGCTCCGGAGGACTCCGCGGACTCGGCCCTGCTCGATCAGACGCATTTCGCGCAGGCCGCGCTGTTCGCCGTCGAGACGGCCCTGTACCGGACGGTCGAAAGTCACGGTCTGCGACCGGATTATCTGACCGGCCACTCGATCGGCGAGGTCGCCGCCGCGCACGCGGCCGGGGTGCTCGACCTGCCGGATGCCGCCACGCTGGTCGCCGCTCGCGGGCGGCTCATGCAGGCGGCCCGCTCGCACGGGCTGATGATCGCGATCGAGGCCACCGAGGCGGAGCTGGAACAGACACTGGCCGAGCACGGGTCGGCGGTGGTGATCGCCGCCGTGAACGGTCCCCGATCGACCGTGATCTCCGGTGATGCCGACGCCGCCACCGCGGTCGCCGCGGTGTGGCGCGAGCGTGGCCGCAAGGTGCGGCAACTGCCGGTCAGTCACGCCTTCCACTCACCGCACATGGATGACGTGCTCGACGAATTCCACAGCGCCATAGCGGATCTGAACTTCCTTCCGCCGGCGATTGCGCTGGTGTCGAATGTCTCCGGTGGGCTGGCGGAGGTCGCTGAGGTGACCGATCCCGGGTACTGGGTCCGCCACATTCGCCGACCGGTGCGCTTCCTCGATGGCATCCAATACCTGGAGCGGGTCGGCGTCACCGATTTCGTCGAGATCGGACCGGACGGGGTGCTCTCGGCGCTCGCGCAGCAGACGCTCACCGCCACCGACGGTTTCGCCGCGCCCGTGCTGCGCCGGGGCAGATCGGAGCGGCAGACGCTGGTCGCGGCCGTGGCGATCGCCGGCATGCGAGGTCACCGGGTGGACTGGGACAGCCTGTACTCCGGTGCGCATCGGGTAGCGGTGCCCACCTATCCCTTCCAGCACAAGCGGTACTGGCTCGAACCATCGGGCCGGACAACGAATCTTGCGGGTCTGGGACTCGGGGCCGCGGAGCACGAACTGCTGGGCGCGGCCGTCCCGATCGCGAACCGCGACGAGATCCGGTTCACCGCCCGATTGGGTGTCGAGTCGGTGCCGTGGCTGGCCGACCACGCCATCGACGGTGTCGCGGTCGTGGCGGGTACCGCGCTGGTCGATATGGTCCTGCACGCGGCGGGCCGGGTCGGCTGTGACGAGCTGGCGGAATTGACCATCGGTGCGCCGCTCGTCCTGCCGTCCGGCGGCACCACCGTCCAGGTCGGCATCGGCCTGCCCGACGAAAACGGCAGGCGCGCCGTCGAAGTCCATTCGCGCCGCACCGACGACGGCGAATGGGTAACGCACGCAACCGGATTCGTGGTCGCACGTACTACCGATCGGACCACCGGAACGGTCGGGCCGATCGACGACTCGGACATCGATCTCACCGGCGTCTACCAGCGGCTGCACGAGCTCGGCTACCAGTACGGGCCCGCGTTCCAGGGACTGCGGCGCGTGCGCCGCGCCGCCGACGCCCTGTACGTCGCGGTCGAACTCCCGCAGTCGCGCCACGGCGATCGCGTCGATCTGCACCCGGCCTTGCTCGATGCGGCGCTGCACGCGCTACTGCCCGGGGTCACGGACGAGGCCACGCGGTCGTGGCTGCCCTTCGCCTGGAGCGGCGTGCGGATCCACGCGACCGCGGCGACCGCACTGCGGGTGCGGATCGATATCGAGGACGCCGGAACCGATGCGCTGCGGGTATCCCTGCATGCCGACGATCCGGCCGGATCACCCGTGGCCACAGTCGATTCGCTGGTCCTGCGTCCGCGGTCGGTGATCACGGCCGCGACCGAGGTGGACGGGTTGTTCGTCGCGCGCCTGCGGCCCGTGCCGGCCGACCAGGACGGCGTCGGCGTGCGGATCGTCGAAGCGCCGACCGGCGCGCCGAAGGCGGTGCTGCACGCGATCCTGGAGACCGTCCGGAACTGGCTGGCCCAGTCCGAGGGCGAGCGGCTGGCCATTGTCACCGCGGCGGGCGAGCTCGGCCACGCCGGTATTCGCGGGCTCGTCCGGTCGGCGGACGCGGAGAATCCGGGACGGGTTACCGTCATCGAGATCGATGACTCGGTGCGTTCGCGCGACATCCTGGACCGGGCCGCACGATCGGGTGAACCGCACGTCGTCCTTCGCGATGGCGAGGTGGTCGCCCCACGCCTCGAGCGAGTGCGGCAGGTGACGGGGGAGGCACCGGACTGGACGCGGGGCACGGTGTTGATCACCGGTGGCACCGGCTCCTTGGGCGCGCTCCTGGCGCGCCACCTGGTCACCCGGCACGGAGCCCGGGATCTGCTCCTGATCAGCCGGCGCGGCCCGGCGGCGCCGGGTGCGCTCGAATTGAGCTCGGAGCTAGCCGAATCCGGTGCCCGGGTCGCCATTGTGGCCGCCGACGTGACCGACCGCGACGCGCTCGCGGCCGCCATCGGCGACCGCACCATCGGCGCGGTGGTGCACACCGCCGGCCTGACCGAGGACGGCGTCGTCACCGCGCTGACCCGCGAGCAACTCGATCGGGTGCTGCGGCCCAAACTCGACGCGGCCTGGCATCTGCACGAGCTCACCCTCGACCACGATCCGGCGGCCTTCGTGCTGTACTCCTCGGTGGCCGGACTGCTGGGCACCGCCGGGCAGGCGAACTACGCGGCGGCCAACGCCTATCTCGACGGTCTCGCCGAGTACCGGCACGCCCAGGGCCTGCCCGCGACCTCGCTGGCATGGGGCCTGTGGGCCGGGAGCAGTGAGCTCAGCGGTCACCTCGAGGATGTGGATCTGCGGCGACTCGCCCGCTCGGGTCTGCTGCCATTGGATCCGGCGGAGGCCTTGGATCTGTTCGATGCCGCGGTACGGACCGGGGAGCCGGTGCTCGCGGTGACCCGGCTCGATCAGGAGGCGTTGCGCGCCAACGAATCCGGTGTGCCTGCGCCGCTGCGGGAGCTGGTCCGTACCCGGGTGCGCCGCGCCGCCGCGGCGTCGGCCGAACCGGATCTGCCGGGGCGGCTCGCCGGGCTCGAACCCGACGCGCGGATCCAGGCGCTCGTCGAACTCGTCCGGGCGCGCGCCGCGGCGGCGCTCGGTCACGACGACGACGCCATGGTCACCCGGGACCGGTCGTTCCAGGAGCTCGGCTTCGACTCGCTCATGGCGGTCGAGCTGCGCAATGACCTCGGCAAGGCGCTCGCTCTCTCCCTGCCCGCGACACTGATCTTCGATCACGCCAACCCGGCGGCCCTGGCCGAACATCTGGCCGGGCGGCTCGGGTTCGACACTGGATCGCCGGAGGTGCCGGTGCTGGAACTGATCGATGCGCTGCGCCCGTCCATTTCGGCCGCTCTGACCGACACCTCGGCGGGCCCGGCCGCGGCCATCGCGGCCCGGCTGCGGGAACTACTGGGCCTGGTCACCGCCGATGCCGACTTCGAAGGCGATCTCGATTCGGCGACGGACGACGAACTCTACGCACTCGTCGACGAGCTCGACTGAATTCCCTTACCCCCCTTGCTTTTTCCGACATTCTCTGAAAGGCGATGGCCGATGTCCGACCAGTCGAAGCTGCGCGAATACCTCAAGCGGGCGATCGCGGATTCTCACCAGGCCCGCAAGCAGTTGGCGGCCGTCGAGGAATCGATGCGCGAGCCGATTGCCGTGGTGGGACTGGGATGTCGCTATCCGGGCGGGGTGGCCGATCCGGCGGGACTGTGGGACCTGGTGACCCGGGGTGTGGACGCGGTGTCGGACTTCCCGACGAATCGCGGCTGGGACCTGGGGTCGCTGTTCGATGGTGACGCCGGGCAGGCCGGGCGGTCCTATAGCCGCGGTGGCGGGTTTCTGCTGGATGCGGATCTGTTCGACGCGGGCTTCTTCGGGCTGTCCCCGCGAGAGGCGCTGGCCATGGACCCGCAGCAGCGGCTGTTGCTCGAAACCGGCTGGGAGGCCCTGGAATCGGCGGGATTGCTGCCGCGCACCCTGCGCGGGACGCAGACCGGTGTGTTCGCGGGTGTGATGTATTCCGACTACGGGATGCGTCCCGGTGTGGGTGGGGAGTTCGAAGGGTATCTGTTCGCGGGTAGCGCGGGCAGTATCGCGGTGGGTCGGCTGGCGTATCTGCTGGGGTTGGAAGGCCCCGCGATTTCGGTGGATACGGCGTGCTCGTCGTCGTTGGTGGCGTTGCATTTGGCGGCGCAGTCGTTGCGTCGTGGTGAATGTGATCTGGCGTTGGCCGGTGGTGTGACGGTGATGTCGACTCCGCAGGCGTTCGTGGAGTTTTCGCGGTTGCGTGGTTTGTCCGTCGATGGTCGGTGCCGGTCGTTCGGTGCGGGCGCGGAGGGCACCGGCTGGGCGGAGGGCGCGGGCTTGCTGGTGCTGCAACGGTTATCGGACGCGGTGGCGGCGGGACGCGATGTCCTGGCGGTGATCCGTGGCAGCGCGATCAATCAGGACGGGGCCTCCAATGGATTGACCGCGCCGTCGGGCCCGGCACAGGAGCGCGTGATCGGGGCGGCCCTTGCCGACAGCCGATTGTCGGCAAGCCAGGTCGACGCCGTGGAGGGGCACGGGACGGGCACCCGGCTGGGTGATCCGATCGAGGCACAGGCGCTGCTGGCGACCTACGGCAGCGACCGGTCCGCGCAGCAGCCATTGTTGCTGGGGTCGTTGAAGTCCAATATCGGGCATTCGCAGGCGGCTGCGGGTGTGGGTGGTGTGATCAAGATGATCGAGGCCATGCGGCATGGTGTGCTGCCGCGCACCCTGCACGCGGACGCACCGACCCCGGAAGTGGATTGGTCCTCCGGCGCGGTGGAGTTGCTGATCGAGGCGCGGCAGTGGCCCGAGACGGGGCAGCCGCGGCGGGCGGGTGTGTCGTCGTTCGGGTTCGGTGGGACGAATGCGCACGTGATCATCGAGCAGGCGCCTGAGCTGGAATCGGTTGAGTCGCAGCCGGTGTCGGTGGAGTTGCCGGTGGTGCCGTGGTTGGTTTCGGGTCGGACGCCCGCGGCGGTCGAGGCGCAGTCGGTGAGATTGCGTGAGTTCGTGGCGGGTTCGTCGGTGCGGGATCTGGATATCGCGTATTCGCTGGCCACCGCGCGCACCGCCTTCGAACACCGCACAGTCATATGGCCCGGTTCTGGCACAGCCGAATTCGAGCCGATCGTTGCGGGCGATGGCGGTCTGGGCGTGGTGTTCACCGGCCAGGGCGCACAGCGGATAGCCATGGGCGACGGACTGGCGGCCTGCTTCCCGGCCTACGCCGAGGCCTTGGATGAGGTTGCGGCACTACTGGATCCGCTGCTGGGTTGTTCGCTGCGGCAGCTGATCGCGACCGGCGAGGGTCTCGACGGCACCGGCATGGCCCAGCCCGCGCTATTCGCGGTCGAGGTCGCGCTGTGGCGGTTGCTGCGCTCGTGGGGCGTGAATGTCCGTGCGGTGGCCGGGCATTCGGTGGGTGAGTTCGCGGCGGCGCATGTGGCGGGGGTGTTGTCGTTGCCGGATGCGGCGCGTTTGGTGGCGGCGCGGGGTGCGTTGATGCAGGCGCTTGCTGTGGGTGGGGCGATGGTTGCGGTGTCGGTGTCCGAGGAGCGGGTGTTGCCGTTGCTGGGTGAGTTGGTTTCGGTTGCGGCGGTGAATGGTCCGGAGTCGGTGGTGTTGTCGGGTCCTGAGGACGAGGTGCTGGCGGTGGTCGCTGGGTTGGGGTGCCGTCATAAGCGGTTGACGGTCAGCCATGCTTTCCACTCGGCATTGATGGAACCGATGCTCGACCAGTTCCGCGCGGCCGCGGAGACCGTCACCTATTCGCCGTCCACGATCCCGTTCGTGTCCACCCTCACCGGTGAGGTCACCGAACCGACGGGCGCCGACTACTGGGTGAACCAGGTCCGGCAATCCGTCCGTTTCGCCGACGCCGTAACGACTCTCGACCGGCTCGGTGTCAGTGCCATTGCCGAGATCGGCCCCGACGCAGTGCTCACGCCGCTGCTGGAAGCCGTCACCAGCACGCCCGCGGTGGCGCTGCAGCGCCGCGACAGCTTCGAACCCGAGGCGTTGATCACCGCCCTCGCGCACCTGCACTCGCACGGCATCGACATCGACTGGGAGGCGTTCTTCGCCGGTACCGGTGCGCGGCGAGTCGCGTTGCCCACCTATGCGTTCCAGCGCGACCGGTACTGGCTGCACCCCAACACCACATCCACCACATCGGGTTTCGATCCGGTCGACCACCCGATCCTCACCGGGGTGTTGCACCTGTCCGACATCGACAGCGTGCTGCTCACCGGTGTGCTCGACCCCAATACTCAGCCCTGGCTCACCCAACACACCATCGAAGGCGCCACGATCGTCCCGGGCACGCTACTGCTCGAGCTGGCCTTCCGGGCGGCCGCCGAATTGGCGGCCGAACCGGCCCGTGTCGAGGAATTCACCATCGCGGCGGCACTGGAACTCGCCGATCAGCCGGTGACGATCCGGGTCAGCATCGCCGCCGCCGACGAGACCGGCAAGCGGCAGCTGGAAGTCCGCTCCCGGCTCGCGGGCGATCGGGAATGGCGGCTGCACGCCACCGGCCTGCTGGGCTCCGCCGACGAGAGCACCGAACCCGCCCCGCTCGGGGACTGGCCGCCGCGCGGCGCACACGAGGTCGATCTCGAGGGCGCCTACGACGGCGCGGCGGACCACGGCTACGACTACGGTCCGGCCTTCACCGGACTGCGGCGGCTGTGGCGGCGCGGCGCGGAGCTGTTCGCCGAGCTCACGCTGGCCGAGGAATACGCGGCGGGCGCCGACCGATTCACCCTGCACCCGGCCCTGCTCGATGCCGCGGCCCACCCCCTCGTCCCGGGCATCTCCGACACCGATCGGCCCGCGCTGCTGCCGTTCTCGTGGTCGGGGGTCACAATTCCCCGGGTCGCTGCGACGTCGCTGCGAGTCCGGATCACTTCGACCGGCCAGGACGCGGTCGCCATGATCGTGGCCGACGAGTCCGGTACCACGATCACCGCCGTGGACGCCCTGGCCTTGCGTCCGCAGGCCTCCGGCGCCGTCGACGACCAGACCATGTTCGAACTCGAGTGGACCGAAATTCACACGACGGCAACCGAATCCGATCGCACCGGCTGGGCGGCCATCGGCGACGTGCCGAACGTGGCGACCCGGTACGCCGATCTGGACGCGGTCGCCGGCCCGCACGCCGTCGTCGTCACCAAACTCCCCACCGCGGACCCGGACGCCGACATCCCCACGGCAGCACATGATCTCGTCCACCACACACTGGCGCTCGCGCGCACAGCCATTACCGATGACCGGTTCACCGGTTCGCGCCTGGTGGTCATCACCGAGTCCGCCGCCGGCCCGGATGCCGGGAACCTCCCGCAGGCCGGAGCCTGGGGCTTGATTCGCGCGGCGCAGACCGAACAGCCCGACCGCTTCACCCTGATCGACATCGACGCGGATCCCCGCTCCTGGGACAGCCTCGACGCCGCGGTGGCCAGCGGCGAACCGCAGGTGGCGATTCGCGGTGGGGTGCTGTACGTCCCGCGTCTGGTGCGTGCCCGCACCGCTGCCGCGCCCGCGGGCAATCCCTGGGCGCAGGGCACCGTCCTCATCACCGGCGGCACCGGGACACTCGGCGCAGCCGTCGCGAGACATCTGGTCGACACGCACGGTGCGCTGCGGCTGCTCCTGGTGAGCAGGCGCGGCCTCGAGGCGCCCGGTGCGTCCGAACTGCGGCGGGAACTGACCGAGCGCGGCGCCGAGGTCGCCGTCATCGCCTGCGACGTCACCGATCCGACCGACCTGGCCGCGGTGGTGGCCGAGCACCCGGTGCATACCGTCGTGCACACCGCGGGCGTGCTCGCCGACGGCATCGTGGAATCGCTGACCGACGAGCAGGTCACGAGCGCGCTGCGGCCGAAGGTCGACGCGGCCTGGGCGCTGCACCAGGCCACCCGCGACCTGGATCTCGGTGCGTTCGTGCTGTTCTCGTCCCTGGCGGGCCTGGTTGGCACGGCGGGCCAGGCGAACTACGCCGCCGCCAATACCTTCCTCGACGCACTGGCCGAATACCGACGGACGCTGGGGCTTCCCGCGGCGTCGATCGCCTACGGTCTGTGGGAGCAGGCCAGCGGAATCACCGATGAGATGAGCACCGTCGACCGTGAGCGCATCCGCCGCATCGGTGTGCTGCCCCTGTCGACCGCCGCCGGGCTGCGCGCGTTCGACCTGGCGACGACCCTCGAGGTCCCACTGCTCGCGGCGACCGGCCTCGACACCACCGCCCTGCGTTCCTCGGGTACCGAGGTCCCGGCGGTATTGCGCCGCCTGGTACCGGCGGCGCGGACGCGACGGGCTCCGCGGGGCGGGTTCGCGGCGCGCTTGTCGCAATTGCCCGAGGCCGAGCGCGCTGCGGCCCTGCTGGACCTGGTCCGCACCAATGCCGCAGCAGTGCTGGGGCATTCGGCATCCAGCGCGGTGGGCGCGGACCGGTCCTTCCAGGATCTCGGGTTCGATTCGCTCACCGCGGTCGAGCTGCGCAACCGGCTGGCCGAAGCCACCGGCGTGCGATTGCCCGCGACCCTGGTCTTCGACTACCCCACGCCGTCCGCGCTGGCGGCGCGGCTGTCGAGCGAACTGATCGGGGCAAAGCCTCGGGCTCGGGCGGCCGCCACCGTGGCCGCGGAACACGACGAGCCGATCGCGATCGTCGGCGTGGGCTGCCGTTATCCGGGTGGCGTGACCGATTCGGAGCAGTTGTGGGAGCTCGTGTTCGGCGGTGTGGACGCGGTGTCGGACTTCCCGACGAATCGTGGCTGGGACCTGGGGTCGCTGTTCGACGGTGACGCCGAGCGGCTGGGACGGTCCTATAGCCGCGGTGGCGGGTTTCTGCTGGATGCGGATCTGTTCGACGCGGGCTTCTTCGGCTTGTCACCGCGGGAGGCCCTGGCGGTGGATCCGCAGCAGCGGCTGTTGCTGGAAACCGGTTGGGAGGCCCTGGAATCGGCGGGCGTGGTGCCGCGTAGCCTGCGGGGGTCACGGACCGGTGTGTTCGCGGGTGTGATGTATTCCGACTACGGGATGCGTCCCGGTGTGGGTGGGGAGTTCGAAGGGTATCTGTTCGCGGGTAGTGCGGGCAGTATCGCGGTGGGTCGGCTGGCGTACTCGCTGGGCCTGGAAGGTCCGGCCATCGCGGTGGATACGGCGTGTTCGTCGTCGTTGGTGGCGTTGCATTTGGCGGCGCAGTCGTTGCGTCGTGGTGAATGTGATCTGGCGTTGGCCGGTGGTGTGACGGTGATGTCGACTCCGCAGGCGTTCGTGGAGTTTTCGCGGTTGCGTGGTTTGTCCGTCGATGGTCGGTGCCGGTCGTTCGGTGCGGGCGCGGAGGGCACCGGCTGGGCGGAGGGCGCGGGCTTGCTGGCGCTGCAACGACTCTCCGACGCGCGCCGTGACGGCCGCGAGGTGCTGGCGGTGCTGCGTGGTTCGGCCGTCAACCAGGACGGCGCGTCGAACGGGTTGACCGCGCCCAACGGTCCGTCCCAGGAACGCGTCATCCGTGACGCGCTGGCCGACGCGGCGCTCTCCGCCGCCGAGGTGGATGTGGTGGAGGGGCACGGGACCGGGACGCGGTTGGGTGATCCGATCGAGGCGCAGGCGTTGTTGGCGACCTATGGGCAGGATCGGGCGGCGCAGCGTCCGTTGTGGTTGGGGTCGTTGAAGTCCAATATCGGGCATTCGCAGGCGGCTGCGGGTGTGGGTGGGGTGATCAAGATGATCGAGGCCATGCGGCACGGTGTGTTGCCGCGCACCTTGCACGCGGAAACTCCCTCGCCTGAGGTGGATTGGTCGTTGGGGGCGGTGGAGTTGCTGGGCGAGGCGCGGGAGTGGCCTGAGACGGGGCGGCCGCGGCGGGCGGGTGTGTCGTCGTTCGGGTTCGGTGGGACGAATGCGCATGTGATCATCGAGCAGGCGCCTGAGCTGGAGTCGGTTGAGTCGCTTGCGGTGTCGGTGGAGTTGCCGGTGGTGCCGTGGTTGGTTTCGGGTAGGTCGGCTGCGGCGGTCGAGGCGCAGTCGGTGAGATTGCGTGAGTTCGTGGCGGGTTCGTCGGTGCGGGATCTGGATATCGCGTATTCGCTGGCCACCGCGCGCACCGCGTTCGAACACCGCACCGCCGCGATCGGCCGCGGCGCCGACGACCTGCTCGACGGTCTCACCGACGCGGCCCCGGTCGCGGCGCCGTCCGGCGCGACCGCCTTCGTCTTCACCGGTCAGGGTGCGCAACGCCCCGGCATGGGAATGCACCTGTACGAACGCTTCCCGACCTTCGCTGCCGCGTTCGATGAGGTCGCGACCCACCTCGACCCGCTGCTGGACCGGCCCCTGCGCGAGACCATCATCTCCGGTGCGGGTCTCGATGGCACCGATATGGCCCAGCCCGCACTGTTCGCGGTCGAGGTCGCACTGGCACGGTTGCTGGCGCACTGGGGGATTCGGTGCGACTACGTCGCCGGGCATTCGGTGGGTGAGTTCGCGGCGGCGCATGTGGCGGGGGTGTTGTCGTTGCCGGATGCGGCGCGTTTGGTGGCGGCGCGGGGTGCGTTGATGCAGGCGCTTGCTGTGGGTGGGGCGATGGTTGCGGTGTCGGTGTCCGAGGAGCGGGTGTTGCCGTTGCTGGGTGAGTTGGTTTCGGTTGCGGCGGTGAATGGTCCGGAGTCGGTGGTGTTGTCGGGTCCTGAGGACGAGGTGCTGGCGGTGGTCGCTGGGTTGGGGTGCCGTCATAAGCGGTTGGCGGTCAGCCATGCTTTCCACTCGGCATTGATGGAACCGATGCTCGACGAATTCCGCACCGTCGCGGAATCGATCACCTACACCGCACCGAGCATCCCGTTCGTCTCGACGGTGACCGGCCGGATCACCGCGCCCACCACCGCTCGGTACTGGGTCGATCAGATTCGCCAGCCGGTCCGATTCGCCGACGCCGCAACGACATTGGCCGATCTCGGCGTTACCGCGATGGCCGAGATCGGACCCGACGCCGTCCTCACCCCACTGGCGGACCAGCTGACCGACACCCCCGCCATCGCCCTGCAGCGGCGCGGCACCGATGAGGCACAGACGCTCATCGCGGGCGTGGCGCAGCTGCACTGCCTCGGTGTCGACGTCGACTGGGAGGCGTTCTTCGCGGGTACCGGTGCGCGGCGAATCGCGTTGCCCACCTATGCGTTCCAGCGCGACCGATACTGGCTGCATCCCAGCACCACGTCCACGACATCGGGTTTCGATCCGATCGAGCACCCCATCCTGACGGGTGTACTGCATCTGCCCGACGCCGACAGCGTGCTGCTCACAGGTGGCCTGAACCCGAACGCGCTGCCGTGGCTGTCCGCCCACTCCACCGCCGGGACGACCCTGGTGCCGCCCGCGGTCCTGGTCGACATGGTGCTGCGAGCCGGTGATGAAGTGGGCGCGGACCACCTCGAGCACCTGGAGTTGACCAGAGCGCTGACCGTCCCCGAAGGGCAGGAGGCCCAACTGCACGTGGTCATCGGCGCGGCCGACGAAACGGGCCGGCGCACCGCCGGGATCCGCGCCAGGTCCGCGGGCGGCACCTGGACCGCCATCGCCACCGCCACACTTGCCCGCGGCGGCGAACCGACCGCGCCGGTGCTCGCCGAATCGCCCGTCGAACACCGAGTGCCCGCCGAGTCGGCCACGCAGGCCACCGGTTTCGTGCTGCACCCGCAGCTGCTCGACGCGGCCCTGCCGAGTACCATCGGCGCGAGTTCGCTACTGGCACCGGTCATTTGGCAGGATGTGCGCCTGCACGCGACCGGCGCCGACGCCATCCTGGCCCACGTGCGGCCGCTGGCCGAGGACTCGGTCGCCGCATACCTGACCGACCTGGTCGGCAACCCGGTGCTCACCGCCGGGGCCGTGGAGTTCCGTACTCCGGCCCTCGGCGCCGACTCCGAAACAGCGGACGACACACCGCGATCCGCGCCGCCGCGCCCCGCCGCCGTCACCGCCGACGCCGCCGAGGTCCTGCGCGCCCGGCTCGCCGAGCTCGACGAGCCGCGGCAACTCGCCGCCGTGGTGGATGCCGTGCGCGTGCAGGTGGCCGCGGTCCTGGGCATCGCCGACGCGATGGGCATCGAGGCCGATCGCCCGTTCCAGGAACTCGGCCTGGATTCCCTGACCGCCGTGCAGTTGCGCAACCGGCTCGCGGTGGCGACCGGAACCACCCTGCCCGCCACCGTCGTCTTCGACCGGCCCACGCCGACCGACCTCGCCGCGTCCGTGCTCGACGCCCTGCGTCCGCCCGCACCCGCCGACGTGCTGTGGGCGGAACTGGATCGATGGGAGCGGCTCGCCGACGAGATGGGCGATGCGGATCGCGACCGGATCGCCGACCGCCTGCGTGACCTGGCCGGCCGCTGGTCGGCGACCTCGGCCCCGGCCGCCGAGAGCGTCGATACGCGTATCCGGACCGCCTCCGCCGAGGAACTGCTGAGCTTCATCGACGGCGAACTCGGCCGCATTCCCGACCACGATCTGGGCTGAAGAAGGGGACCCCCAGTAATGCCTGAAGACACCAAACTGGTCGAGTACCTGCGCTGGGCGACAGCCGAACTCACCAAGGCCAAGGGCCGCATCGCCGAACTCGAATCCACCACCTCCGAACCCATAGCGGTCGTCGCCCAGGCGTGCCGGTATCCGGGCGGCGTCACCTCGGCGGCGGCGCTGTGGGACCTGGTCGCCGCGGGCACCGACGCGATCTCCGAATGGCCCGCCGATCGCGGCTGGGATGTGGCGGCGCTGTACGACCCGGACCCCGATCAGGTCGGCACCTCGACCACCCGATACGGCGGATTCATCGACAACGCCACGGATTTCGACGCCGCACTGTTCGGCATCTCCCCGCGTGAGGCGCTGGCCATGGATCCCCAGCAGCGGGTACTGCTGGAGACCGCCTGGGAACTGTTCGAATCGGCGGGTATCGACCCGATGTCGTTGCGCGGCAGTGGCACCGGAGTATTCGTCGGAGCCGGTGAACAGAGCTACCTGGACCTGGCCGCGCCCCCGGAACTCGAGGGCTACGCCATGACCGGACGGTTGGGCAGCGTGGTGTCTGGCCGCCTGGCCTACACCTTCGGATTCGAGGGTCCCGCACTCACCGTGGATACCGCGTGCTCGTCATCGCTGGTGGCCGTGCATCTCGCGGCGCAGGCCCTGCGGCGCGGCGAATGCGATCTGGCGGTGGCCGGCGGGGTCACGGTCTACGGACATCCGGGCGGCTACATCGAATTCTCGCGTCAGCGCGGCTTGTCCGCCGATGGCCGGTGCAAATCGTATGGTGCGGGCGCGGATGGCACCGGATGGTCGGAAGGCGTGGGTCTGCTGGCGCTGCAGCGTCTTTCGGATGCGGTGACGTCCGGACGCGAGGTGCTCGCGGTGCTGCGCGGCTCGGCGGTCAACCAGGACGGGGCCTCGAACGGACTGACCGCCCCGAACGGACCGTCCCAGGAGCGGGTGATTCGCGCGGCGCTGGCCGACGCCGGACTGTCCGCCTCCGAGGTGGATGTGGTCGAAGGGCACGGAACCGGGACCCGGCTGGGTGATCCGATCGAAGCCCAGGCGCTGCTGGCAACCTATGGGCGAGAACGCACTTCGGCTCGCCCGTTGTGGCTGGGGTCGCTGAAATCCAATATCGGGCACTCGGTCGCGGCGGCGGGCGTCGGCGGGCTCATCAAGATGATCGAAGCCATTCGGCGCGGCGTCGCGCCCAAGACCTTGCACGCCGAGACGCCCAGCCCGGATGTGGATTGGTCGTCCGGGACCGTGCGCCTGCTGACCGAGGCGCGCCCGTGGCCCGACTCCGGGGCTCCACGCCGGGCCGCGGTGTCCTCGTTCGGCGTGAGCGGCACCAATGCCCATGTCGTCGTCGAGCAGGCTCCCACAGCGGAATCGGTTGAATCGCAACCGGTGTCGGTGCGGCTGCCGGTGCTGCCGTGGCCGGTGTCGGGCAAGACGGCGGCGGCGGTGCGGGCACAGACGGCCCGGCTGCGGGAATTCGCCGCGGGTTCGGCGGCACGGGATCTGGATATCGCGTACTCGCTCGCCACCACCCGCACCCCGTTGGAATTCCGGACCTCGGCGCTCGGCCGGGACCGGGAGGAATTGATCGCCGGTCTGGCCGCCGATCCGATTGCCGCCCGGGCGGGCAAGACCGCGTTCGTGTTCACCGGCCAGGGCGCGCAGCGCCTCGGCATGGGAATGCGGCTCTACGCGGCCTTCCCGGTCTTCGCCGCGGCGTTCGACGAGGTCAGCGCCCAACTGGATGCACTGCTGGAACGACCGCTGCGGACCGAGATCACCGTCGGGGACCGACTGGACGACACCGCCGTCACCCAACCCGCGTTGTTCGCCGTCGAATTCGCCCTGGCGCGGCTGGTGGCGGCCTGGGGCATCCGGGCTGATTACGTCACCGGCCACTCGGTGGGTGAACTGGTTGCCGCCCAGATGGCAGGGGTGCTGTCGCTGGCCGACGCGGCGAAGCTGGTCGCGGCGCGGGCTCGCCTCATGCAGTCGCTGCCGCGCGGCGGCATGCTCGCCGTGCGCGCCGGCGCGGACCACGTGCTCGACGAACTCTCCGACCGGGTGTGTATCGCCGGTGTCAACGGACCCGCGTCGGTGGTGCTCGCCGGATCGGTCGAGGATCTGGAGTCGGTCGCGCAAACCCTGAGGGGCCGCGGAATCCGGACCCGACCCCTGGCGGTCAGCCACGCGTTCCATTCGCATCACATGGACCCGATCCTGGGCGAGTTCGAGGCGGTGGCCCGCGGGCTGACGTTCAGCCCGGCACGCATCCCGATCGTGTCCAACGTGACCGGGGCGCTCGCGGCCCCGGGCGACCACGCTGATCCCGCGTACTGGGCGCGCCACATTCGAGCGACGGTCCGCTTCGCCGACGGCATCGAGGCACTGGCCGCGGCCGGGGTGACGAAGTTCGTGGAGATCGGTCCCGACGCGATCCTGAGCGCACTGGTCGACGAGACCCTCCAGGATCGCCCCCATGTGGCGATTCCGGTCTTGCGCCGCACCGCGCGCGATGACGAGGCCGCGCTCGCCGCTGTCGCCGCCATGCATGCCAACGGCGTGAAGCTCGACTGGGAACAGGTGTTCGCGGGGACCGGTGCCCGGCGAATCCACCTGCCCACCTATGCATTTCAGCGCTCCCGGCACTGGGCCGGTGACACCGCGACCAGGTCCGCGGGCACCGGATCGGCCCTCGGCCATCCGGTGCTCGACGTCGCGGTCGACCTGGCCGACAGCGCGGCCGACGGCGTGGTGGCCACGGGCCGGCTGTCGCGGCGACAGCGCTGGATCGAACCGGGCGCGCAGGTACCCACCGCCGTGCTGGTGGAACTGGCCACGTGCGCCGCGGACGAGCTCGGCTGCAGCGAGCTGTCCGCGTTGACCGTCCTCACCCCGCTGGCCATGCCGACCGGGGCGGACCTCCACATCCAGGCGCGGGTCGGTGGGGTGACGGAGTCCGGCGAACGAGCGGTGTCGATACACTCCAGAGTCGCGGGATCCTCCGGAGCGTGGATCCCGCACGCCCGCGGCACGGTGCGGTTGCGCATCGGCGACCCCGATTTCGCACTCGCCGACTGGCCCCCGGCACTATCGGACCAGCAGCGCCACGCCGAAGTGGCCCTGCCGGACGAACTCGGTGCCGAGGCAGCCGATTTCCGAGTTCACCCGGTTCTGCTGCACGCCGCGCTGGCGGCCGTGACGCGGGGCACCGTACGCGAATTGCGTGAGGTCCGACTGTATTCGACCGGTGCGGCGGCCCTGCGGGTGCTCGCGCGCACCGGCGCCGACGGCTCGACGACGCTGTTGCTCGCCGACCGGATGGGCGCGCCCGTCGCGAGCCTGCGTGCCCTGACCGCGACCACGATCGCACCGCCGGAATCGGCTGCGCCTCGGCCGGAGATCGACGAGCTGTCCTTCACGGTCGACTGGGTGCCCGCGGCGGTCACCGGGCGCACGATCCGCTGGGGCGCGATCTCGGGCACGGCCGCCCTGCCCGAGGTGGGGGAGATGACGCTGTTCGCGGATCTGGCGGGCGCCGCCGCCACGGACAAACCGGTCGACGCGATCCTGGCCCCGATCGGTCCCGCGCCGACCGCGGACCCGGTATCCGGCGCGCACGAACTCGGCCGCCGCGCACTGACTCTCGTGCAACAGTGGTTCGCAGTCGAAGACCGCACCGCCGCTCCGCTGGTCGTGGTGACCAAGTCGGCCATGGGATTCGGCGGTACCGATATCGCCGCCGCGAGCGTGTGGGGTCTGGTGCGCTCGGCCCAATCGGAGCTGCCGGGCCGGATCGTGCTGGTCGACATCGACGACGACCCGGCGTCGGTGGCCGTACTGTCGTCGGTGGTGACCGCCGGGGAACCGCAGCTCGTCGTCCGCGAGGGTCGGGTCTTGGTGCCGCGATTGCGTCGCGTCGCATTGCCGACGCCGGTCCAATGGTCCCAGGAGTGTGTGCTGATCACCGGCGGCACCGGTTCGCTGGGCGCCATGGTGGCCCGTCACCTGGCTACCGAGCACGGTGTCTCGCGCTTGGTGCTGATCAGCCGCCGCGGCCCGGAAACCCCCGGGGCGCAGGCACTTCGGGCCGAACTGTCGGCGGCGGGCGCACAGGTGACCATCGCCGCCTGCGACGCCAGCGACCGCGATGCGCTGGCCGCCGTGCTGGCCGCACACCCGGTGACCGCGGTGGTGCACACCGCGGGCGCCACCGATGACGGCTTGCTCGGCGACCTCGACCCGGCCCGGCTGGCCGCGGTCCTGCGGCCGAAGGCCGACGCCGCCTGGCTGCTGCACGAGCTCACCCTCGACCGGGAGCTCACCGCGTTCGTGCTGTTCTCCTCGGTGGCCGGGATCATCGGCGGCCCGGGGCAGGCGAACTACGCCGCCGCCAATGTCTTCCTCGACGCGCTCGCCACCCACCGCGCCGGACTGGGCCTGCCCGCGACCTCGATCGCCTGGGGCCTGTGGGAGCAGGAGGGCGGCATCAGCGGACATCTCGACGAGGCCGACAAGCAGCGGATCGCCCGCGGCGGTTTCCCGCCGCTGCCTGCCGATTCCGGTCTCGCACTGTTCGACGCGGCCGCCGGGTCGGGGGAGGCACTGCTCGTTGCCACCCCGCTCACCCTGTCGGCGATTCGCTCCCGGCCGACCCGATTGCTGTCGGGTCTGCTACCCACCCAGCGCTCGGTGGCGGGCAATGCGGAGGCGACCGTCTCGGCCGCCGAACTCCTGCGCGGCCGGTCCGCCGAGGAGCGACACGCGATCGTGCTGGAGATCGTGTTGCGCGAGGCCGCCGCCGTGCTCGGCCACCACAGTGCCGAAGCCCTCGACAGCACAAGGGAATTCAGCGAATCGGGCTTCGACTCGCTGGCCACGGTCGAATTCCGCAATCGGCTCCAAGCCGCGTTCGGTACCCGGCTGCCCGCCACCGTCGCCTACGACAACCCGACCCCGGAGACCTTGGCGGCGTTCATCCTCGCCGAGTCCCGCGACGACCGCGTCACCGACGCGATCGACTTCGGCGGCGAGGTCGGGCTGGCCGATGACATCCGGCCCGCGGACACCGTGGTCCGCGTGGCCACCGATCCGGGCCACGTGCTGCTCACCGGTGCCTCGGGCTTCCTGGGCGCGTTCCTGCTCCGCGATCTCATGGCGACCACGAATGCCGTGGTGCACTGCGTGATCCGGGGCGCGGACGAGGCGGCCGCCACCCTGCGGCTGGTCTCGAATCTCGAGTTCTACCGGGTGGCCGACGAGGTGGACCTGAGCCGGGTCCGGGTCATCGTGGGCGATCTCGCGGCCCCACGGCTCGGGTTGTCCGAAGCCGATTTCGACGAGCTGGCCCGCTCGGTCGACGTGGTCTTCCACGCGGGCGCGACTGTGCACTGGCTGCAGCCGTACCAGCAACTGCGCGACGCCAATGTCGGTGGCACCGAGGAGATTCTGCGGCTCGCCGCCCGGCACCGCACGGTGCCGGTGCACTACGTATCGACCGTCGGCGTATTCGCCGGCGCACCCGCCGACGGCGCTGCGCTGGGGGTGGACGACCCGACCGGCCCGCCCGAGGCCCTGCCCAGCGGGTACCTGCGCACGAAATGGGTTGCCGAGCAGAACATTACGCTGGCGCGTGAACGCGGACTGCCGGTCTCGGTGTACCGGGTCGACGTGATCTCCGGAGATCAGCGGCACGGCGCGTGCCAGACCCGGGACTTCGTCTGGCTCACGCTCAAGGGCATCATTCAGGCGCGGGCGGTCCCGCCGGTCGGCGACGGCTACTTCCACCTGGCTCCGGTGGACTACGTCAGCGCCGCCATCGTGGCCCTGGCCGGGCGGCCCGAGGCCGCCGAGCGAACCTTCCACCTGCACAATCCCCTTCGGGTGGGGCTGCCCGAACTGGTCGACCGGCTGCGGGCGATGGGGTATCCGATCGCCGACCGCGACCGGACCGACTGGCTCGCCGCGGTCGCCTCGAGTGGAGACAACGCGCTGGTCCCGCTGCTCGACGCCTTTGAGGCGATGATCGGCGACACCTCGGCGTTCTACCCGGCCATCGATGTGTCCGAGACCGAGGCCATGCTGGTGGACAGCAGTATCGCTTGCCCGCCGGTGTCCGGTGAACTCTTCCGAACCTATGTCCAATTCTTCATCGAGTCGGGCCATTTCCCGGCGCCGGAACAGAGTGAGCACAGATGACCGAACTCATCGAACGGCCCGCCACGAGCGCGCCCCTGCGATCCCGGGTCGCCGAACTGCACGGCGTGAAACACGATGCCGTGCACGGAATTCCGCACACGGCGACCGAACGGCAGCACGCGATCGGCAAGCTGACCGTGCGGGAACGGCTGGAGTTGCTGTTCGACCCGGGCACCTTCCGCGAGGTCGATCAGTTGCGGCGGCACCGGGCCACCGCGTTCGGCATGGCCGAGCGCAAGCCGCACACCGACGGTGTGGTCACCGGCTGGGGAAAGGTCCACGGTCGCACGGTCTTCGCCTACGGTCATGATTTCCGGATCTTCGGCGGCTCGCTCGGGGAGGCGCACGCGGAGAAGATCCACAAGCTCATGGACCTGGCCGAGGCCGCGGGCGCACCGCTGGTCGGCCTGAACGACGGTGCGGGCGCGCGGATTCACGAGGGCGTCACCGCGCTGGCCGGCTACGGCGGCATCTTCCGCCGCCATGTCCGTGCCTCGGGCGTGATCCCGCAGATCAGCGTGATGCTCGGACCGTGCGCGGGCGGCGCGGCGTACTCGCCCGCCCTGACCGACTTCGTCTTCATGGTGCGCGGCATTTCGCAGATGTATGTCACGGGCCCCGATGTCGTGCGTACCGTGACCGGCGAGCAGGTGTCCCACGATGAGTTGGGCGGCGCGGATGTCCACGCCTCCGATTCGGGCGTGGCGGGATTCGTGTACGACACCGAGGAGGAATGCCTCGACGATGTGCGCTACTTGATCTCCCTGCTGCCGGCGAACAATCGGGAGCGCCCACCCGCCTCGGAGCCGACCGACCCGCCCGATCGGCGCAACGACGCCCTGACCGACCTGGTGCCCGCCGATTCGAGCCAGGCCTACGACATGCGGGCCGTGATCGACGAAATCGTCGACGACGGCGAGTTCTTCGAGGTGCACGCGCACTGGGCCCGCAATATCCTCTGTGTCTTCGCCCGCCTCGGCGGTGAAGTGGTGGGCATCGTGGCGAATCAGCCCAGCGTCCTGGCGGGCGTGCTCGATATCGAAGCGTCGGAGAAGGCGGCGCGTTTCGTGCAGACCTGCGACGCGTTCAATATCTCCATCGTCACCCTGGTCGATGTGCCCGGCTTCCTGCCCGGCACGGACCAGGAGCACGCGGGCATCATCCGGCACGGCGCGAAACTGCTCTACGCCTACTGCGCCGCGACCGTCCCGCGGGTTCAGGTGATCCTGCGCAAGGCCTTCGGTGGCGCCTATATCGTCATGGATTCCCGATCCATCGGCGCCGATCTGTCGTTCGCCTGGCCGTCCAACGAGGTCGCCGTCATGGGCGCGGAAGGGGCCGCCCAGGTGATCTTCCGCCGGGAGATCGGTTCCGCAGCGGACCCGGATCTGGTTCGGGCCCAGCGGATCAAGGAATACCAGCAGGAGCTGATGCATCCGTACTACGCCGCCGAGCGCGGCCTGGTCGACGATGTGATCGACCCCGCCGACACCCGGGCTGTACTCATCGACAGCCTGGCCATGCTCAGCGCCAAGCACGCGCCCTTGCCCGACCGCAAGCACGGGAATCCGCCCGCGTGAGCGGCGAGCAGCCGGTCCTGGTGGTGGAGTCGGGCCAGCCGGACGACGACGAACTTGTCGCGCTGGTCCTGGCTTTGACCGCCCTGTCGCGGCCGACGCGGCCCGGGGTGCCGGTCCGGGCGGCGGTGTGGACACTGCCGACGCCCGCGCAGGAACCCGCCACCTCGTGGCGTCGACAGCGGCGTTGAGGTGAGATCTCGATGGGCGACAGCGTCGTCGCCCATCGAGACCGCCGTCTCAGGCCGGTCGGATCGACAGGCCGTGCGCGAACACCTCGCGCGGATCCCATTTCGCCTTCGCGGCCTGCAGCGCCGGGTAATTGTCCTTGAAATACAGGCGGTGCCAGGGGATTCCCGAGCTGTTGTGAGCCGGGTCCGCCAGATCGGCGTCGGCGTAGTTGATGAAACAGCCGTCGGTCGCCTCGCCCGGTACCGGCACTCCGCCCGTCATCGCGTAGACGTCGGCATAGCATTCGCGGATCCAGCGATCGTGCCGCTCGTCCTCGGCCGGATCGGTCCACAACGTGACGTACATCAGTTTGAGGATCGAATCGCGCTGGGCCGCGGCGGTCGCGTCCGTGGCCACCGCATTGATCCGGCCGCCATAACTGACCAGAGCGACCATGGCATACGGGTGCGGATAGTCCTCGCGGGTCAGTTGCCGGTACAGCGCGTCGAGCTGAGGTGCGGGCAGCGCGCGGCGCATATATGCGGACTTCACCTTCCAGCGCGCCACCGCGGCTTCGACGAATCCGAACCATTCGTGCACCGCGTAGAACCACGGCACCCGGCTGCGGTCGTTGACCGTGTAGGTCGCGCCCGTGCCCGCGCCGACCGCAGCCAGGAAGGCGTCGAGAGTGTGCTCGGCATCCGGTTCGGCGGCGTCGATCTGGGTGCTCATCCGGAACGATCCCGCCGAGCGATGCTGGATCTTCAACTGGCTGTACAGGCTCAGGTGGTCGGAGTCGGGGCCCGCGTGGCGTTCGTGCCATTCGCCGAAATTGGTGACCAGGCGGGTGAATCCGGCCTCGTCGAGCTCGTCCCAGGACCACGAGATGTCGGAGACGATCAGCTCGGCGGGCGGGGTGGGCAGCAGCCCGGCGGGATCGTCGCCGACGGCCTCGGGCGAGCGGAACCAGTACCGGGTCACGATTCCGAAATTGCCACCGCCCGCACCGGTGTGCGCCCACCACAGATCCCGGTGGGGATCATCGGGTTCCCGCGTCGCGACGACCGCTCGTGCCCTGCCGTCCGCGTCGACCACGACCACCTCGACGGCATACAGGTGGTCGACGATGAGCCCGTGCAGGCGCGAGAGCGCACCGTAACCGCCGCCGGCGACATGACCACCCGCGCCGACGGTGGGGCACGTACCGCCGGGCAGTGTCACCCCCCAGCCCTTGTAGAGCGTCGAATAGACCCGTCCGAGGGTGGCCCCCGCAGCGACGGCGAACGCGCCCATCGCCGAGTCGTAATGCACCGTGTCCATTCCCGATATGTCGATCACCGCCCGGACTTTGCCGTTGGCTGTGAAGTCCTCATCGCAGTGGCCGCCACTGCGCACCACGACGCGCAGATCATCGTCGACCGCCTGCTGCAAGGCGGCCACCACCTGCTCGGTGGACCACACCAGCCGGATGTAGTCGGGCGATCCCACCCATCGGGTATTGGAGCCTGATATCAGCCCGCGGTAGCGCGCATCGTCCGGGCGGATCAACAGCGGTTCGGTCATAGGGTCGCTTCCTCTTCGAATGTGGTTGCCGAGGTGGATGATTCGCATCAGCTCGCGGCGATGGCCGTCGCGTGCTGATCGGTCGTTGCGGTGAGATGGGCGGTCGTCGGCCGCCGATGGGAGGGTCGTCGCCCGGGCCGGATATCGGAGGTGATGAGGGTGGACTCCCGGGTGCCCGCGATGCGCGCGAACCGGCTGTGGGCCAGCGAACCCTCGCCGGTCAGCACCACCAGCAGCGGGGCGTGTTCGGCACTGTCGAGCAGCGTTTCGAGAAAGTCCAGATTGACCTGATCGGCCAGGTGGGCGTCCTCGAAGATCAGCGTCGTCGGCCACAGTCCGGCTTTGGCGCACAGCAATTCGGTCCAGGCGGTGAGCATCACCCGGACCTGGACCGGATCGTCGGTCCCCGTCTCGGTGGCGAGTGGATACAGCGCCTCGGCGAGCTTGCGCGCCGCGACCGGTGGGCGCAGCGGATGGCCCGCCGCGTCGGCCAGTTTCGCCGAGATCCACGCGGGCGTGTCACCGACCCGGAACCCGCACGCCGCGGCCAGCATCGTCCGATGCGTCTCGAGCTGATCGCCGCCGCCGAAGCGGGCGCACAGGATCAGTTCGGAATCCCCTTGCCCGCGTAGGGTATTGCGGAATGTGCGGGCAACCCGTCGGGCGCTCGTCGCGGCGGGCGCGACCACCGCGACCAGATGCGACGCCGCTCGCTGCCGGACCCGCTCCCGCAGGCCGAACAGCATCCGGACGTCGGGGTCGGTTTCGGCATCCGGCCCGTCCGCGGTGTCGATGCCCACCGCGAGCCAGTGCCCGGTCGGCTGCCGCCGATAGCGGATCACATGCTCGGTCTCGAGACGCGTGCGTTCGCTCACCGTCACCACTCCGTAAGGTGCTTCGAGCAGCAGGCGTTCGCATTCGTCGAACAGATCGGCGTACCTGCTCGAGTTGCGTAGATCGGCATAGGCGCGAGGGACTCGCCCCTCCGCCTCCCCGGTTACCACCGCGGCCCGGAAGCGCGGCTTGATCCGCGACGCGAATTCGGTTCGGGCCGTGGTGATCCACTCGTGCGGCTGCATCGCCGCGGCCACCACTTCCGACACCTCGCACGGTTCGGGGAACGCCGTCATCACGGTGGTGCCGATGACGCCTACGACAATGCCACCGAGTGACTCGGCCGTCGCCCGAATGGCCGGCAGATAGCGTTCACCCATGGTCGGGTTGTCGGCGATCGAATCCTCCGTCCCGCCCGCCTCGATCTGGACCGACAGCACGGTGGATCGGGTGATTTCGTCGGTCGGCGCAACCACCGTGATGGGCTCATGGTGCGGGGGCTCGGCATCCGGCAGCGTCAGCGACGGACTCTGCAGCAGAATGGCCTGCTGTAGTTGCTGCAGTTCGGAACCCGGTTCGAGGCCGTAATTCTCAATGAGGGAGTTACGCCAGGCCGTGTAGACGGCCAGAGCCTCCGACGGTCGCCGTCCGCGGTACAGCGCGAGCATGAGTTGCCCGCAGGATCGTTCACGCAGTTGGCCGGAGTCGGCCAGCGCACTCAGCGAGTCGACTACCTTGGCGTGATTTCCGCGCGCCAGTTCGATCTCGAAATAGTCCTCCGACACCGACATTCGCGCGTCCTCGGCGGCAGCCAGCTCGGGCCAATCGATACCGTGCTCGGTGAGATCGGATAGGGCCGAACCGCGCCACAGCGATAGCGATTCGGCCAGTCGCACGGCGGCCGCGTCCAGATCGCCGGCTGTCGCCGCGGTTCGACCCTGGTCGGCGAGTTGGTAGAACCGATGCAGGTCGATGCGGTTGGTATCGACCTCGAGGACATAGCCCGGCGGGCGCCTGATCAGCGCAATCGGCTCGCTGTTGCCGACCGGGAAGAGATTGCGCAGCGACCAGACCGCATTGTGCAGAATTTTCCGGGCCGAGGTCGGCATCGCTTCGTTGGGCCACAAGGCATCCAGTAACTGGCTGGCCGGGACGACGGAATTGGGATGCAGAAGTAGGTACGCGAGGGTTGCCCGCTGTTTCACGCCACTGAGTCGCAGTGGCTTGTCATTATGTCGGACCTCGAGCGGCCCGAGAACACTGAACAACACGATTTCCCCTGGTGCGGCGGTCCACGAGCTGACGATTCACGGACGGCCGGATTCCGAACGCGTTGGGCGCCAACGAACTTCGTCGGTCGCCCGAATGCGCGGCGGAACGGCAGGGGTCCACGGGACGCGCTGGCTGAACCCCATTGTCCGAGCGCCGGCGACATTGGAGGCGCTGGTGCGGTGTCGGTCCCGGATTCGGAGTCCTCCCCAGGTCCGGTCGGCGAGACCTGATCGGCCCGCGTTGGCGCAGATCGTGACACACGCGATGAACGATCAGGCCACCGTTCGGTGATCGGCTCCTTCGCCACGGTGGCCCCGGCCGGTCGTTCGACACCATTGTGTCGGAAGGACCTTCGGGTTTGCTTCGGGCCCACTTATGAAGCGACCGTGGGACTTTCGATCGCTTGATTGCAAAATGACCTGAGTAGGATCGAGGCGTGCACTTCGGCGTGTTGGGGTCAATGGATGTCGTTACGGATCTCGGCGACGCGGTGTCGATACCGGAGTCGCTGGTTCGGGCGTTGCTCGCCGACCTGATCGGCCATGTCGGTGTACCGGTGTCCACCGATCGGCTGATCGAGGACCTGTGGCCCGAATCCGCGCCGAGCAATCCGACCCGGTCGTTGCACACCAAAGTGTCTCAGCTGCGCCGCGCGCTCGAGGAGGCCGAGCCCGGAGGCCGGGAGTACATTGTGACAACGCCGGCCGGATACCTCTTTCGTGCCGAGCCGCACCGGTTGGATTCGACGCGGTTCTTCGATTTCGTTGCGCGGGTACAGGTTTCGACCGATCTCCGGGCGCGGGCGAACCTCCTGCATGAGGCCTTGGCATTGTGGCGCGGGCCGGCCTTCGCTGACTTCGTCGATCTGCCCTTCCGTGACGAGGTTGCCGCTTCCCTCGACGAGGCGCGGATCGCGGCACGCAGTGAGTTGGCCGAGGCTCGTCTCGAACTCGGCGAGCATCGAATGCTGATCGGCGAGATCAACGAACTGGTCCGCGAGCATCCGTTGCGCGAAAGGCTGCGGTCGGTTCAGATGCGCGCGTTGTACCGGTCCGGCCGGGCCGCTGATGCGCTCGATAGCTTCAACGAACTGCGGACCCTGCTCGCCGAGACGCGAGGCGCCGACCCCAGCCGAGAGCTCGTCGATCTGCATCGGGCCATTCTCGAACAGAACGTCGATCCGCAATCGGATCCGATACCGTTGGAGGGCAGGACATTCGGGCACAATCTGCCTGAGCCTCCGAACGCGCTGATCGGCCGGGACGCGGCCGTGCGCGAGGTGCGGGCCAGCCTCGTATCGGATCGGCTCATCACTCTCGTCGGCCCCGGCGGTGTCGGCAAATCCCGCCTCGCGCTGGCCGTTGCGCACAGCATGGTCGACAGCTTCGCGGACGGCATCTGGCTGGTCGAATTCGATGCCTTCGACCGCTCGCACGGGCCGGAAGTGCTGGCGGATGAGGTCCTTTCGGTGCTGAGCATCGACGTGAATGCCCCAGCGGGGGCCAACGGGAAGTCCCTGTCCCCGGGGCGGCTGAATTCGGTGGACCGGGTGGTGGCATTCCTGCGCGCGCGGCGCGCGATGCTGGTGCTGGACAACTGTGAGCATGTTGTCGACGCGGCGGCACAGCTGGTGGAGTCGATTCTCGCGGAATCGGCGGATTGCAGAATCCTGGCCACGAGCCGGGCGCCACTGGCGGTGCGGGGTGAGACTATCAGCGCGGTCGAACCGCTGGAATTACCGTCGGCCGACTCCACACGTCCCGAACTGCTCGGCGCCGTTAGTGCAGTGCAGCTGTTCACCGCGCGGTCACCGGGTTTGCGCGTCGATGAGTCCAATGTCGATGAGATCATCGCGATCTGCCGACGGCTCGATGGAATTCCACTGGCATTGGAGCTGGCAGCGACGAAGATCCGGGTGCTCGGGGTGCACGAATTGCTGGTCCAACTCGATCGACGCTTCGAGGTGCTCGACAGTGGATTCCGGGATTCCCCGGATCGGCACCGCACCCTGCGCGCCGCGATCGACTGGAGCTGGGAGCCGCTGTCCCCGATTGAACGGGATGTGTTGTGCTGGTTGGCGATCCACGCCGAGGATTGTTCTTTGTCGGCGGCACGGTCGCTGGTCGGCGACCCGGCCGACGACCACGAGATCCTTACCGCGCTGACCCGGCTTGTCGACCGGTCCCTGGTGATCATGCAGGAATCGCGGCGCGGGCCTCGCTACCGGCTGCTGGAATCGATCGTGGCATACTGCGTCGAGCATCTGGAGACCACGGGGATGCTCCTCGAAATGCGGCTGCGGCATGCGATGTACTACGCCAACCGCGGCGAGCTCGCCAGTGCCGGGCTGCATGGCCCCGATCAGCGACGATGGCTCGAACTGCTCGACGTGGAATCACCCAATATTCGCAAGGCGGCCGATTTCGCGATCGGCCGTCGCGACGTGCGCCTCGCCATGCGGCTGGTGAATTCGTTGATCTGGTTCGGGTTTCTGCGCGGCAGGCTTACCGAAGCACACCGCTATCTCTCGGCGGTGGACACGATGGCCAACGAGTTGCGCCCGGTGGAGCATGCGACGATCCTGCGGTGGCGGGCCGGCATGGCCTTGCTGATCGGGGAAGCCGACCAGATGGTCAGTCCGGCACCCGTCCTCGGCGGTGACGAGACCGCAGCGGAACTGCGCGCACTCGCGCGCAGTGAATGGTTTCTCGGCTACGCACAATGGTATTCGGGCGCGCTGCCCGAGAGTGAGGACCGCGTCGGCCGCGCCCTGGCCACCTTCCGCACGTTGGACGACAACTGGGGAATCGCTGCGTCACTGAGCTTGCGCGCCGCGCAGAATACGGCCCGCAGCGACCTGGCGACGGTCAGGGACCATGCGCAGACGAGCGCGGCCATCTTCGATGAGGTCGGGGACCGCTGGGGCCGGCTCAAAGCCATCGAGGCGCTGGCGGTGCTCGCCGAGTTCGAGGGGCGTTACGACGAGGCGAACGATCTGCATAGCGAAGGGTTACAGATTGTCGAGGATCTGGGGCTCTGGACGGAAACATCGCACAAACTGGCGTTACTCGGGCGCATCGCCCTCCTTCGAGGTGAGTTCGGGACCGCGGACGAACTGCATCACCGAGCGATGCGACTGGCCGCGAGCCACGCCAACCGACTAGGTGAGGGTTTCGCCGAAATCGGCTTGGGGCTGGGCGCGCGCCGACAAGGTCGCTTGGATGACGCCGAGAAACACCTGAATCGGTGGCGGGGCTGGCTCGCCGCCATCGAGGCACACAATGGCGTGGCCCTGGTGTTGGCCGAGCTCGGATTCATCGCCGAACTGCGTGGCGATGCCGACCGTGCGTGGGCACTACACACCGAGAGCCTGTCGGCGGCCGTGCGCACCGACGATATCCGTGCTGTTGCCCTGGCCATCGAGGGGCTCGCGGGCGCTGCGACCCTGACCGAACACTACGACCGGGCAACTCGACTGCTCGGCGCGGCGACGAGGGCGCGTGCCTCGACCGGCGCACCCCTGGCCAGCGGCGAGCGAATGGATGTCGACCGTATCACCGCGCGTGCGCGCGGTGCACTGGGAGAAGAGCGGTTCGCCAGAGAGTTCGATAGCGCCGAACCGGACCTCAGCATCGGCCACGGCGTATCGGTGGCCGATTTCGCGCACGCGATCACAGACCACGAGGTCAGGCGAATCATCGAGGCGGTGACAGACTTCGACGTCGATGTGCCCGCGAACATCGACCGCTCATCGTCGGAATGGCTACGGAGAGTTGGGTGTTGACGTTGTGCGAACCGATTCGACTGACATGCCACAAGGAGATCGAATGTCCAGTTCCGCCTCCCTCATCGACTCGAGCACCGACTTCGGTGTGAAGGTCACCAAACATCTGGTGCAGGACACCATCATTTGGCTGACCACCGTAAGCCCCAGCGGCACACCGCAACCCAATCCGGTCTGGTTCCATTGGGAGGGCGGGGCGTTCCTGGTGTTCACCCAGCCGGGTACCCCCAAGCTGCGCAATATCGTTGCCAACCCACGTGTTTCGTTGAATCTCAATACCACCGCAACCGGCGGCGATGTCATCGTGTTCACCGGCACGGCCCGGGCCGACGCAGGCGGCGCCTCCACCGCCGAGCTCGATGCCTTCGTCGAGAAGTACGCCGAGGGGCTGGTCGACATCGGGATGACCAGAGAGCAATTCTTCGCCGACTACTCGATTCCGCTGCGCGTTGTCCCCGACCGCGTGCGCGGATTCTGAAGACAAATCACGGAGCCCATCCCTCGACCCGGAGCGTCAGCCCGGGTCGAGGGCGGGTGGGGATCGAATCGTCGCCGAGATCTGCCAGCGCATGTTTTCGGGTAGGTCGCCGATGGCGGTGGCAATCGGGTTCTGGCGGTCCAGGCCGTAACCTGACCCCATGCTCGAGGGCGCCATTGACCGAACGGTTGGTGAGCCCAACGCCGCCCGGTGGCGCTATCTCCATGCGGTCGGCCGGGGTACTCGGCGTAACGTGTGCTGAATGGCGGTACCCAAGAAGGCCGGGCCCGCGTTGCGATCACCGGAACTGGCTGCGGCACTGCGGGGCGAGATTCCTGAACTGACCCGGCGGCTGATGGCAGCCATCTTCACCGACAACCCGGAGTGGACCGATTACTCGGCGGTGACACGCGCGGATCTGCGGGATGGATGCCAGCGGTTTCTCACCCGGATTCTGGATTTGCTCGGCGGGCAGGCTGCTGGGCCTGAGCGCGATGATGTGGCGGCGTCGATCGGTGAGTTGCGCGCGGAGCAGGGGGTGCCGCTCGAGGCTATGCAGCGCACGTTCCGGCTCGGCGGACGCATTGTGTGGGAGGCGCTGCTCGACAAGGCCGGGGATGTGGCGCCCGCGCAGTTCCGGGAGATGGGGACTGCCATCTGGGCGGTGATCGACGGGATGTCGTCGGCACTGGTCACTTCCTATCGCAATACCGAGCTGGATCGGGTGCGGCGGGATGAACGGCGGCGGCACGGGCTGATCGAGGACTTGCTCGCGGGGCGGGCCCGCGATGCCTTGTTCGCGGCCCGGGCGGCGCGGGAGCTGAACTTGCCGGTGCACGAGGACTATGTCGTGGTGGTGGCGCGTGGTGGGCCGCATCCGCTGCACATAGGATCGGAAACGGCGTTGGCTGCCATGGGAATTCGTTCGGTGTGGCACGATCGGACGGATTCCACGGTCGGACTGGTCGCGCTGGAGCATCGATCGGTCGAATCCGTCCTGCAACGGCTGCGACCGCAGGTGCGCGGGCGGGCGGCTGTCTCCGCTGCGGTCGCTGGGTTGGCTGAGATCGTAACCGCGCACGCGCTGGCACTCCTCGCGCTCGACACCGTGGCGGATGATGCTGTGGGAGTGCTGGTTTCGCTCGACGAGCGCTATCCCGAGGTGCTGCTGCTGCGGTCGCCCGACCTGAGCCAACTGTTGGTGAGGTCCGCCCTCGGACCGGTGCTCGACCTGCCGGTCAAGGAGCGGGATGTTCTGCTGGGCACGCTGGCGGTGTGGCTGGCCGAGAACCGCTCGGCGGCCAATGCTGCACCGCGGCTGCACTGCCATCGGAACACGGTGATCAACCGGCTGGAGCGCATAACCACACTGCTCGGCCGCCCGCTGGAGGGACAGCGTTCCTACCTGGAGCTTTCCCTTGCGTTGGCGGCCCTCGACCTCGGCGGACAGGCCCGCGACCGACCCGAGCAAACTCCTCGTCCCAACAGCTGAAGTTGGGCGCAGCGCCCAATTCGGACGCTGGATCAGTGGACTTCGAGGTCATTGTTTGTGCTTCTCATAGCCAGAACACTCGGGTGAACGACCCATAGCAACCCAAGTGGGTCGGCTTCATTCGAGGATGAGGAGCACCACGAGTGCCGGATTTCGATCTTCTGGTGGTCGGCGGCGGTCCCGGCGGGTACGTCGCGGCCATCCGTGCGGCCCAGCGCGGACTGCGCGTCGGATTGGTGGAGAAGGAGCGCCCGGGCGGCGTCTGCCTGAATTGGGGCTGCATTCCCACCAAGGCGATGTTGCGGTCGGCCGAGATCTTCCAGACCATCAAGGACGCCGCGGATTTCGGTATCCACGCCGATAATGTCCGCTTCGACTTCGCCGCCGTGCGGCAGCGCAAGGACGGCATCGTCAAGGAACTCACCGACGGCGTCGGCGGCCTGCTGAAGGCCAATGGCGTGACCCTCATCGAGGGCCATGCCCGGTTCACCGGCTCGACCACTGTCGAGGTGTTCGAGGCGGGCCAGTCGCCGGTCTTCCCCGGCGGGCCGCGCTATGCCGCCGCGCCGACGGCCACCGCCGTGCGCACCGTCAGCGCCGCCGACGTGATCATTGCGACCGGATCGGTGCCGGCGCTGCTACCCGTGCCGGGCGCCGAGCTGCCCGGTGTCATCACCTCCGACGGCGCGTTCGGGCTGACCGAGGTGCCCGCGCGGCTGGTCGTCATCGGCGGCAGCGCGGTGGGCGCGGAGTGGGCGAGCCTGTTCGCCACCTTCGGCAGCGAGGTCACTGTGGTGGAAATGCAGGATCGCCTGGTTCCGTTGGAGGACAAGGAGATCGGCGTCGCGCTGGGCCGCTCTTTCGGCAAGCGCGGCATCAGCGTGCTGACCGGCTCGACCGTCACCGGCATCGCGCGGGCGGAGGGCGCGCTGCGCGTCGGCGTGGGCGGACCGAAGGCTCGGCAGATCGACGCCGATGTGGTGCTGGTCGGTGTCGGCCGCCGCCCCAACACCGCCGAGCTCGGCCTGGACCTGGCCGGAATTGCAACGGATGCAAGGGGTTTCATCCCGGTCGACGGGCAGCTGCGCACCGGCGTGGAGCATGTCTACGCCATCGGCGATGTCACCGGCAAGGCGCTGCTCGCGCACGTCGCCTCGCACCAGGGCCTGACCGCGGCCGACGTCATCGCCGGTTACGACGCCCACATCGACTACGCCGTGATCCCGGCCGCGACCTTCACCCATCCGGAGATCGCCAGCGTCGGCCTCACCGAGGATGCCGCCCGCGCTGTCGGCCACGAGGTGATCACCGCCAAGTTCCCGTTCTCAGCGCTCGGCCGCGCCAAGACCTTCGGCGAGACCGAGGGCTTCGTGAAGATCGTCGCGGGCGCGCGGCATCAGGAAGTGCTCGGCGTGCACATCATCGGCCCGTCGGCCAGCGACCTGATCGCCGAAGGCGCCCTGGCGATTTCGCTCGAGGCCACCCTCGAGGAACTCGCAGACACCATCCACGCCCACCCCACCTTCGGCGAGATCGGCATGGAGGCCGCCCTGACCGGGCTCGGCCTGCCGGTACACATCGCACCGCCCCGGAAGCGTTGAGGAGACCCCTCGTGACCACCCGCACCGCACCCCGCAAGCCAGCCCGCAAGGCGAGCCGAGCCGCCGACGACCACCCGGCCACCACCGCGGAGACCGCCCCGCCCGAAGCCGCCGCGATCAACCCGGGCGTGGCCGCAGACGCGGCCGACTCGATCGCCGCTGCCGTAACCGGTCCGGTCCAATCCCGTATCGCCACAGAAGATCCCGGCACCCTGCGCGGCTTGTACCGCGGCATGCTGTTCGTGCGCCGCTTCGAGGAGCGCACCGCGCAGGCCTATCAGCAGGCCAAGATCGGCGGTTACTGCCACCTCAACCTGGGGGAGGAGGCCACGGTGATCGGCATGGGCGCGGCCATGCGCCCCACCGACTACCTGTTCACCAACTACCGCGAGCACGGCTACGCACTCGCCAAGGGCATCGAGCCCGGACGCGTCATGGCCGAGCTCTACGGCCGCTCCACCGGCACCTCCAAGGGCTGGGGCGGTTCCATGCACATGTACGACACCGCCACCCGCCTGCTCGGCGGTTACGCCATTGTGGGCGGGCAGCTTCCGCTGGCAGTCGGCGCCGCGCTGGCGATCGACTACCGCGGCGGCGACGACGTGGTTGTGTGCCAGATGGGTGAGGGCACCACGAACATCGGCGCGTTCCACGAGTCGCTGAATATCGCGGCCCTGTGGAACCTGCCGATCGTGTTCCTGGTGATCAACAACCAGACCGGCATGGGCACTACCGTCGAAAAGTCTTCCGCCGAACCGGATCTGTGGAAGCGCGCGTCCTCCTACCGCATCCGCGGCGAGCGTGTGGACGGCACCGATGTGCTCGCCGTGCGCGATGTCGCGAGCGAGCTCATCGAGACCGCGCGGCGCGAGGGCAAGCCCGCGCTGCTGGAGTCGGTCAGCTACCGCCTCAAGGGCCACTCCGTGGTGGACCCGGCGAAATACCGTACCAGCGAGGCGGTTTCGGTCGCCCGCGAGAACGACCCGATCGTGTTGTGGCAGGCTGCCCTGCTGCACGCCGGTGTGCTGACCGAGGCTTCGGCCGCCGCCATCGAGCAGGAGGTCGCCGCCGAGGTAGTTGCCGCCGTCGAATTCGCCGACGCCAGCCCGCATCCCGAGCCATCGAGCCTGTTCGACTACAACTACGCGACCCCGGTGGCCGCCGACTCCCGTCGCCTGCCCGCCGATCCGCTGTTCACCCACTAAGGACATCACCGTGGCTGTCATGACCTATCGCGAAGCGCTGCGCGAAACCCTCCGCGAGGAGATGCGCCGCGACGACGACGTCTTCCTCATCGGGGAAGAGATCGGCGTCTTCGAAGGCTCCTACAAGATCACCGCCGGCCTGCTCGCCGAATTCGGCGAGAAGCGGGTGCGCGACACCCCGATCGCCGAGGAGGGTTTCGTCGGCGCGGCCATCGGCGCAGCCATGCTGGGCCTGCGCCCGGTCGTGGAGATCATGACGATCAACTTCTCGCTGCTGGCGCTGGACCAGATCGTCAATCACGCCGCCAAGATCTACGGCATGTTCGGCGGGCAGACCAGCGTGCCCATGGTCATCCGCACCCCGGGCGGCGGCGGCCAGCAGCTGGGCGCGACGCATTCGCAGAATATCGAGTTGTACTACGCGTTCGTGCCCGGTTTGAAGGTGGTCGCGCCGAGTACCCCGGCTGATGCACGGGCGCTGCTCAAGGCCGCGATCGAGGACGACGATCCGGTGCTGTTCCTGGAGAATCTGTCGCTCTACAACACCAAGGGCGAAGTGCCGCAGGATCTTCCGGCCGCCGAGATCGGCAAGGCCGCGGTCACCCGCGAAGGCAGCGACATCACCCTGATCGGCTACTCGCGCATGGCGACGGTCTGCACCCAGGTGGCCGAAAAGCTGGCTGCCGAGGGCATCTCCGCCGAGGTCGTGGACCTGCGCAGCCTGCGGCCCCTTGACCGCGACACCATCGTGGCCTCGGTCAAGAAGACCGGCTGCGCTGTCATCGGCGAGGACGACTGGCTCACCTACGGCATCGGCGCGGAGGTGGCGGCATCCATCTCCGACGGCGCCTTCGACTACCTGGACGCGCCGGTGCGCCGCGTGGCCATGGCCGAGGTGCCGCTGCCCTACGCCAAGCCGCTGGAAAAGCTCGCCCTGCCATCGCCCGACTCGCTCTACTCCGCCGCGCTGGAAACCCTTGCGGCCGTGGGCAAACGGCGCTGAGACCGGAAACCAGAGGATAAGAACGTGCCCGAAATCACCATGCCCCGGCTCTCCGACACCATGGAGGACGGGGTCATCTCGGCCTGGCTCAAGCAGGTCGGCGACAAGGTCACCCGCGGTGAGATTCTCGCCGAGATCGAAACCGACAAGGCGCTCATGGAGCTCGAGGCCTACGACGATGGCGTGCTCGAGCAGATCCTCGCAGAGGCGGGCGCGCGGGTGCCGATCGGCGAGCCGATCGCCATCGTCGGCGACGGAAGCGGCGCCGCGACTGCGGCCGCCCAGCCCACCGCCCCCGAAACGGCAGCGTCGGCGGCCCAGCCCGCGACGGCGAATCGTGCTGCAGCGGATGGGAACCGCAGTGCGCCATTGACTTCCGCCCCTGCCCCTGCCCTTGCCCCTGCCCCCGCCCCGGCAACGGCCGGTTCCGACGCGCGCAAGAAGTCCTCGCCGCTGGCCCGCAAGATAGCCCGCGAGCTCGGCATCGACATCGCCACCGTGACCGGCACCGGCCCCGGCGGGCGCGTGACCCGCCACGATGTCGAATCCGCCCATGTCACAGGCGAAACCGCCGCCCCCGCGCCAGCCCCCGCGGTCCCGGTGGCCGAAGTCTCGTATGCCGCACCGGCTTCGGGCGACTACGACGAGATCCCGCTGACCAGCATCCAGCGGGTGTCCGCCACCCGGCTCACCGAGAGCAAGCAGCAGGCGCCGCACATCTACCTGACCAGCGCCATCGACGTGACCGATCTGTTCGCCTTCCGCGCCGAGATCAACTCGACGCTGGCCAAGACCGGCTCGGCCAAGGTCAGCGTGAACGATCTGCTGGTCAAGGCCGTCGCCGTCGCACTGCGGGCGAACCCGACGGTCAACGTCTCCTTCGCCGCAGACAAGCTCTACCAACACCACGGCGTGCACATCGGCGTCGCGGTCGCGACCCCGGCAGGGCTGCTGGTTCCGGTCATTCGCGACGCCGATCGCAAGACCGTGTCCGCCATCGCCGCAGAGACCCGCGACAAGGCAGAGCGTGCCCGCGACCGCAAACTGAAGGCCGACGAGATGAGCGGCGCCACCTTCACCATCTCCAACCTCGGCATGTTCGGCATCGAGCACTTCACCGCCGTGATCAACCCGCCCGAGTCCGCCATCCTCGCCGTCGGCGCGGCCACCGACGAGCTGCGGCTAGCGGACGATGAGGTGGTGAGCCGGAAGATCCTGCGCGTCACCATGTCCGCCGATCACCGTGCCATCGACGGGGCCGTCGCCGCCCAGTTCCTGGCGCAGCTGAAGGACCTGCTGGAACACCCTCTGCTTATCGTCGCGTAGGAGTAGGGGGTCTTGGAGCCCCTTACACCCGGTGTGACTTCGTTCTGGATTACGGCTCGCCCGTCCTGGGAGCTGGAGGACGGAGGATATGGACGCAAGGGGAAGGCGTTCGTCAGTGTGGCCTTCACCCGCGCCCGCAAGGTTGTTCAGGCGTTGGCCGCCCGACCTGACGTGGAGCGGGCCTGCGCAAGTTGGACTCCGAATGCGCCGAGGCTGCTGAAGGCGGGAAGCAGGCTGGAGCCGAGTTGGGTGACGGTGTAGACGTCGACCTCCGATGCCGCCTGACGCCTCGATTCGCGCACGACCAATCCGGCGTCCTCCAGTCTGCGCAGGTTCCGCGTCAACTCCTTCGAGCTGATTCCGGCAACCGTCCCGAGTAGGGAGTTGTACCGCTGGGCGCCCTGCATCAACAGCGAGCGCAGCACCAGCATGCGCCACTGTCCGCCGATGGTTCGGATGGCCAGCTCGATCGGGCAGGTTTCGGCTTCGGGAGCAAAAGCGGCGCGGTCGTCCATCGATTCATGCTAACGCCACATCCCTCCGGTATTCGCGCACCTTTTAGTGCGTTGACGACCCGGGGTGGTCCGTTGCTAGCGTCGGATAGGGAGATTCACAGGAGGTAAAAACGTGCTGGATGCACACAAGAATGTCATTCGCAGGCTTGTGCACGAGGTTTTCGAACAAGGACGCGTCGATGTGGTCGACGAGCTGCTCACCGAGGATTTCGTCGATCATTCGGCACAGCATGCGGAATTCTTTTCCGATGTTCCGGGCCGCGAGGGGTTCAAGCGAATGGCACTCATCGCGCGCAGTGGCCTGACGGATTTCGAGGCGGAATTGGATTTGATCGTCGGCGAGGGGGATCTGGTGGCCGCGCTGGTGCTCGCCGCGGGGACGCACACCGCGGAATTCATGGGTGTTCCGCCCACCGATCAACGGATCAGGCTGTCCGACTTCCACTTCTTCCGTTTCCGCGACGGCAAGGTTCACGAGCATTGGAATCAACTCAATGCGCTGGAGATCATGCAGCAGCTCGGCCGCGTTCCACAGGCATGAGGCGTCATGACCCCTTTACTCTTGGCGGAACCGTCCGAGCGTTTTCTGGCCGAAGATCATGTGGCCACGCTCACCACGCTGCGTCCGGATCGGACGGCCCACGTGGTGCCCGTGCGCTTCACCTGGGACGCGTCGGCGGGCTTGGTCCGCGTTATGACGGTCGCCGCACGCCGCAAGACTCGAAATCTCGTCGCGGATCCGGACAGCCGCGCGGTGATCTGCCAGGTCGCGGGTTTCCGCTGGATCACGCTCGAGGGCCCTGCCGCAGTATTCGATGATCCGGCGCGTATCGCCGAGGCGGTGCGCCGATACACCGCACGCTACGGATCACCGCCGCCTATGCCGAATGGGCTGGTGGTCATCGAGATCACGGTCGATCGCGTGCTGAGCCTCAACAATTGACATGAACAATTGATATATCAGAACGGAAATACCATGAGTGAGAACGTGTCGATACCGGAAGCGCCCGTGAGTGAGCCGGTGACGATGATCAATGCCTTCACAGTGCCCGCCGCGGAAGCGGACCGCTTTCTCGAGTTATGGAGACATAATGCCGCCGCCATGGCGGCGCAACCGGGTTTCATCCGCACTCGCATGTACCGATCGTTGGTCGCCGATGTCGAACTGCGGTTCATTACGCACGCCGAATGGGCGAGCGGAAAGGCTCTCGAGCAGGCCCGGACCGACCCGCAATGGCGAGCAGCGATGCGGCGAATGATGGACGACCCCGATTTACATGTCACGCCACGGCCCGGGGTCTACGAGGTCGCCCTCGACGTGCGCCCCGGCGACAGGCTGTGACGCGCGGGTGCGGTCGAGAACCGGGTTCCGCTGAACGGCCGACGGCTCGCCTTCTTGCCGCGAGGCAGCAACGGCTCCAACCGCGCCCACGAACCGCCCGGCCTGACGTCGCTTTTCGGGGACGGGACCGGGCGGCTCGGTGCTATCGGGTTCAGTTCGCGTTGCCGGACTTCGGGTCGAGTGCCAGCGTCGGCCGTACCGTCGCCTGGAAGTCGAACATCGCATCGAGCACGCCGGCGCGCTCGTCGTAGGAGTCGTCGCCGATCCGCCCGGTCTTCCAGTTGTCCTCGATGAACCGCAGGATCGAGGTCTGGTCGGTGAGGGTGTGATCGACGAAGTTCGCCTTGGCGTAGGGCGAGATCACCAGCAGCGGCAGCCGCGGACCGTAGCCGCAACGGCCCTGGTACTTGGCGGGTTTGGCGGTCGGGTCACCGCAGGCGCCGGCCCCGGTGAGGGTGTCCTCCGCGGAACCGGAGGACATAACGATCGGCGAGGACTTGTGGTCGTACCAGCCGTCGGAGTCGTCGTAGGCGATGACGACCGCGGTGTCCTTCCAGTCCGGCAGCTTCTGCAGGTGGTTGATGCTCTCCACGAGGAACTGCTGCTCGTCCAGCGGATCCGAGTAGGCGGCGTGACCGTCCTGGTAACCCGGCGCCTTCAGGTAGCTCACCGACGGCAGGTGGCCCGCGTCGGCGGCGGCCCAGAAGTCCGACAGATCGTACTGGTGGTTGGCCTGATCGGTCTGGCCGATCTTGTCCACCGAACTCGGCGGCAGGTGATGCGGATTCGCCGTCGACGGGTAGTACTGGAACGGCTCGTGGTGCGGGATGTAGTCGGCCTTGGTGTCGAACGCCTTGTCACCGGTCTTACCGGTGCCGCCGAGCGCGACGCCGACGTTGTGGGTGGCGCCGCAGACAGCCTTGCCGTCCTTGGTCTCGGTCGGTTTGAACCCGCCCTGGAAGAAGCCCCAGCTGATGTTCTTCTTGTTGAGCAGGTCGCCGATGTTCGTGCCGCTCAACTGGATCTGATCGCGGGTCGAGCAGTCGTCGCCGAACGGCTGCGGGTCATCGATGACGGTGCCCTGGTTGTTGCCGGCGTTCTCGACCACGTAGTGCTCCGGGAACGGCTTGCCGTCGGGCATGAATTCCTTTGTCACACCGTGGGTCTGGCCGGACACCAGGTTGATCGCGCCGGGCGTCGACGGGCCGAAGGTGGTGTTGTAGGAGTTGTCGCTCATCGAGAAGTGCTGGGCGTAGTTCCACAGTGCCGTCACCGAATTGCCGTCGTAGTAGTCCATCACCAGGCCGGGCGCGCCGAAGGTCGGCGGCTTGCAGGCGGCGACCTCGGTGTGCTCGACGAACTGGTCCATCTTGCCGCCGTCGAATGCGGCCTGCTCGTCCTTGTACTCATGGTCCTGGTCGCAGGTCACCTGCTGGTTCGGGCCACCGAGCCGGGTCGGCTGGAACTTGTTCGGGTTGTGCGACAACAGATCCGGGGTGAGCCCGTCTACCTTCGGGGTATCCGGCGAGGCGGTGAACTTCGAGCCGTCGGTGTTCGCCGCGTTCGGGTAGGTGCCGAAATAGTGATCGAAGGAGACGTTCTCCTGGAAGATCACCACCACATGTTTGATCGGCGTCGTGGTGTCGGGCGAGGACACCTGGTCCGACGAGCTGGAACACGAGGTGGCGGCGAGCGCCAGCAGCGCGGCGAACGCGGCGGCACCGCGACTTCGTCGGCCGGGACAGCGGCGAGCCGAGGCGGGCATGGAACCTCCTGGTCGATCCGGACCGCGGCAAGCGATCACGTGGCGGCGGTCGACCCCGACCGCACCGATCGTGACCATTTCAGCGCATACCGCACAGTGGTGTGCGCGAAAGTGAACAGAAATCGAAACTCCGGTGAATCAAGGCTCTGCTCCCGAACGATCCCCTCGAGGACACTCGAACCGTCGCGATCTACGAAGTCTTCGATCTGTTTGATCGCGGCGAGAAACACAATCGGCTATTGACCGGATATGTCCATTGTCGAAGTGATCCGCCGATCGTGTTGCGTAGCAGCCGGATAGGCGGCAATGCTGGGAGGGCCTTGATCATGAACAGGTTGGCTGTGGGTGTGGCGCTAGTGGTGGGCGCGGTCGTGGTCGGCGCAGCGGGCTGCTCGACGAGCAACCCGCCGAGTACGTCGGCAGCCTCGAAGAGTTCGGCCGTGCCGACGACCGGTCCGACCGCTGTCGCGACGTCGTCCAACGCCGCGGCGAATCCGCCGAGTTCCGGTGGTTCGCCGGGCGCGCCGGACTCCGGCGGTTCGCCGGGCTCCGGCAACGGATCGCCCGATACCCCCACGGCGACGGATACACCGATCCCGGAGTGCTCCAACGGACAGGTCGCTGTCAGTGCTGCACCGATGACCCCGAACAAAACGCACAGCGGAGTCCAACTGGAGTTCGCGAGCGTGGGCGGCGTCTCCTGCAGGATGATCGGCTACCCGGGCGTGGACCTGCTCACGATGTACGGCCAGCCGGTGCATGCCCAACGCACGCTGCGCGGATTCATGGGCGGCCAGCCCGATACCTTCCCGACTCCGCTGCCCGTGGTGGTGAAGCCCGGTCACCCGGCTCACGCCGTGCTCGAGGGCTCGTCCCTGCAAGACGACGGCCGGCCGTGCCCGATCGCAAAGACCATCCTCGTCACACCGCCGGACCTGACCGACACTCACACCCTGCAGAACGATGCCTACCTGTGCGACATGCAGATCCACCCGACCGGGCCGTAGCGGACAGACCTGCCCCGGCGTGAGCGGCTAGCTGTGGCTCTCCATTTCGCGGAGTTCTTTCAGAGCATGGATCGCAGACGCCAGGGCGGCGCACGAACGCGCCGACCAAGGGCGTATCCCAGGCAAGATCGTGCTCATGGTCGCCTAGCGACCACGGCACCGTCGCCGCACAACTCATTGCGGGAGGGCGGTTTTCGGATCTTCCGGCGTCGATGTCGCGGACTACCCGGTTGGCACGAAGCGCACAGACAGGGCCTGCGCCCCGGTCGGAGCATTCCAGATCAGATCGACACCCTCGATCTCGGATCCCGCACCGCACGCGGAATCGCCGAACAGGTAGGCCCGGTCGCTGGTGCCGTTCTCGAAACGCACTGTGGCATCCTGCAATGGGATACAGGCGCCGCTCTCCGGCCGTTCGATCGACAAGATCTTTCCCGCCACAGTGACGTAGGAGGCCCGGCCGATGGCCGCCTGCGCGGTACCGGGCACCAGCGCGAGCAGTGCGAGCGCCGCGATGCCCGCACCGACGGCCTTGCCGAATTCACTTGGCAATCCCATGATTTCCCTCTCTCGGCCGCCACCCGGCCGACTACACTGGTCGATCCCGCTTTAGCGTTTGTCAAATATGTTGGGAGACAAAGGCTGTCAACAGTATCACTGGTGCGTGGGTCGCTCGAGGTGGGCGAGGAACACATGCCAGGGCGATAACTGACCGGGCCAGGTGCGGGTGAACCCGGTGATGCGTTCAGAAGATCGCAATTGGGTTGACGGGGACTCTCGTCATGCCATGAATGTGTGGTGGTGCGGCAACGAGTAGGGAGCCGTAGCGACCAAGTTCCGCGCAGACCGACAGTCTCCCACGTGATCGCCCGAGAGATATTCGTGAATGCGCTCTCGTCCGCACAGTGGTGCTCGTTGATATGTCATGTGCCTGAGACTGTATGGGCGGCGAGGGGAGTTCGGGTCCGCGGCGTGTGCGGATTGATGAGTGTGGTGATCGAGCTGCGTCGATTCGCGCCGTGCAGACGTGCGACGTGAACGCGTGAGTGTGTTGCTTCTCCGCCTGGGCGATGTGGCCTAGATCAATCGGCGACGGCGTAAATACGCCGTCGCGTTTCACGGCGAAACCAGAAGAGTTGCGTTGTCCGAACCGGCGTGCAAGCCGTGCGGTGGCGCCCGTCTGGCGGGGTCCTGCGGCCAGTTGCGCTGCACTGCGGGTATGGGCAAGGCGGCGCGAGGTTTGCCAGTCCGCTCGGCAACCGGTTCGCGCCGGGGTGGCGACGAGTCGAGCAGCTCGTCCACGTGCACCGCCGGGGCGATGTCCGTCGTCCGCCAGCTAATTGCTTAGCGCAAGTAACCTATGTATAGTTGCGTAGCGCAAGCAACTAATCTCGTGCTGGGAGTGGGCATGGCAGTGTCACCCGATACGGCTCAGAGCCTGATAAAGGAGCTCTATTTCATGGGCCGGGCGATCCGCGCTGCCCTCTCACACCCGGAAGAAGGGCACCTGCTGCCAGGGGGTGTCGGCGTGCTGGGCTCCCTCGAGGCCAGGGGGGCGTGCCGGCAGGTGGATCTGGCGGTGGACTTGTGCATCAGCCCATCGACACTGAGCAGGCATGTCGCCGAGCTGGTGAGCTCCGGCGACATTGCCCGCCATGCCGATCCCAGCGACGGCCGGGCCACCCTCATCCACATCACCGACCAGGGACGCGATCTGCTGCAGCGCATCCGGGTGTCGCGGGCACGGGGATTGCAGGCTGCTCTCGCCGATTGGAGCGAGGACGAAGCCGAGCAGGCCGCCATGGTTGTTCAGAAGCTCAGGAATTCACTGGCCGCAATCGCGCACCACACCGCGGTGGGCGAGAGCGAGCCGGTTTCGGCAGAGAGTCAGGAAGTGGATGTCTAATTCAGTCGATGCCGGGACGCGGCGCGATCCGAACGCGATGACTCATCGTCAGGTCCTGGAAGCCATGACCGGGCTGCTGGCAGCGCTGTTCACGGCGCTGCTCAGCACCACGATTGTGTCGACCGCGCTACCCACGATCATCGGCGACCTGCAGGGGTCGCAGACCGCATACGCCTGGGTCATCACCACGGCGCTGCTGGCCAACGCCGCATCCACCCCGATCTGGGGCAAGTTCGCCGATCTGTTCAACAAGAAGCTGTTGGTCCAGTCGGCCATCGTCATCTTCGTCGTCGGTTCGGTGATCGCAGGCGTCGCGGGCAACGTGCCCATGCTGTTGGCGGCACGCGTCATCCAGGGTGTCGGCATGGGCGGGTTGACCGCGCTCGTCGTCGCGATCATCGGCTCCATCGTCGCGCCGCGCGAACGCGGACGGTATTCCGGCTACATGGGTGCCGTGATGGCGGTTTCGATGTCGGGTGGACCCATCCTCGGCGGCGTCATCGTCGACAGTCCGCTCGGCTGGCGCTGGTGCTTCTTCGTGTGTGTGCCCCTGGCCGTGATCGCGCTGGTGCTGTTGCAGGCGACCTTGCGGCTGCCCACCGAGCGTAAGGACGGCGTGTCGATCGACTGGCTCGGCGCCACACTGCTCACCGGCGGTGTGTCGGTCCTGCTCGTTTGGGTGTCGTTCGTCGGGAAAGCCGGCTACTACGCCTGGCTCTCCAGAGAATCGGCGCTCTACGTCGGCATCGGCGTGCTGCTGCTGATCGCGACCGTGTGGGTCGAGTCTCGCGCCAAGTCGCCGATCATCCCACTGGCGATCGTTACCGAACGCACCACCGGTCTGGCGATCATCGCCTCGATCGCGGTCGGAGTCGGCATGTTCGGTGCGACCACTTTTCTGGGCCAGTATTTCCAGACCGCACGCGGATATTCACCCACTGTGGCCGGTGTGCTGACCATCCCGATGGTCGCGGGCATGCTCATCGCCTCGGTCGGCTCTGGACAGCTGATCACCCGGTTCGGCAAGTGGAAGCCGTTCGTCGTCGCAGGCGGTGCGCTGCTGGTGGTCGGATTCACGCTGCTCTCGACGATCGACCACGCGACGAACCTGTGGCTGGTCGGGATGTATATCGCCATTGTCGGGCTCGGCGTCGGCATGATGATGCAGAACCTGGTGCTGGCCGTGCAGAACACCGTGAGCGTGCACAACATCGGCGCGGCGTCGAGCAGCGTCGCTTTCTTCCGTACATTCGGCGGCGCGATCGGTGTCTCGGTGCTCGGTTCGGTGCTGGCTACCCGAGTGAGCGAGCTGTCGGCAGAGGGCTTCGCCCGGCTCGGCGTCAAAACTGGGTCCTCCGGCGGCAGCAACCTGAATCTCGATGCCTTGCCGACACCGATAGCCACGATCGTGCGCGCCTCCTACGGTGACGCGACCGGCCGGATCTTCCTCATCGCCGCGGCTGCGACGGTCGTCGCCCTCCTCGCGACCGCGCTGCTTCCGAACCGTCCGCTGCGCCGCACGATCGATATCGATCCGCCCCTCGACCCGACCACGAAAAAGTCTGTGTCGCAGGACAATCCGACCGCCGCGGACGAGATGGCGGCACTGGATGCCGAACTGGCTGTATTCGCGGAGTCGAGCTGGGACGAAAACCAACTCTGGGAAGACGCCGAGCGGGTGATGTCCGAGCCCGAACCGGTGCCGGCGGCGTCGGTCGGAGGGCATGCGTCGGTGGAGCAGAACGGTCGTGTGTATCGGGTTGTTGCGTCGTCGCAGACCGGTCTGTCGACCGGCGGCTTGTCCGGGTCGGACTTCGGCGGTGGGGCGTTGGGTGGTCGTGTCCATCGTGAGGACGGTCGTCCGGTGCCGGGCGCGGTGTTGACGTTGATCGATCACGGCGGCCGTCAGGTCGCGCGGGCGAGCAGTGCTGCTGATGGTGGTTATGCGATCACTGCGCCGGAGATGGGTGGCTATGTGTTGATCGTGTCGGCGATGGGGCACCAGCCGACCGCTGTCAATGTGTCGGTCGATCATCGGCCCCAGCGCCTGGATCTGACCCTGGTGGGTTCCGGTGAGTTGTCGGGTGTGGTCCGTACCGCCGGCCACGGTGTGCCGTTGGCGGGTGCGACCGTCACGTTGACCGATTTGCGTGGGGAGGTGGTCGGTGCGGCCGTCACCGGCGGCGACGGCACCTACGTGTGCCACGGTGTGGTGTCGGGTGTCTACACCTTGGTCGCGGTCGCCGAGCATATGCGCCCCAGTGCCACCACACTGACGGTGCCGGACAGTGGTGTGTTGCGGCACGACATCGAGTTGGCTGCGATGGCGGTGCTTGCCGGGTCCGCGCGGGCCGAGGGCGGCCGGGCGGTGCCGGACGTGCTGGTCAGTGTGCTCGACGCGGCGGGTGAGGTGACCGCGACGGCACGCACCGACGAGAACGGCTGTTATGTCGTGACCGATCTGCTCGAAGGGCAGTACACCGTGGTTGCTCGCGGCTATCCGCCGGTGACCGGGCAGGTCACCGTGTCCGGTGGCGAGGTCGCCTACGATGTGCGGCTCGGTTATGACGAGCCTGGGGACCGTTGATGAGCGGGTTGACCGGTCGTGTGTGCACCGCGAAGGGGTGGCCGGTGCCGGATGCGGTGTTGACGGTGACGGATTCGCGGGGCCGCCAGATCGCCCGTGCGCTCGTCGACGAGACCGGGGCGGTGGGCACCGAACTGTTGCCTGCCGGTATTCATATCGCAGTGCTCACTGCTGTCGGGTTCGAGCCGGTGGCGCGAACCGTGCAGATCTCTTCGGTGGGGACGGGTGCGCTCGGTGAGGTGGTGTTGGTGCCGGCCGTGGGGGCGGTGGCATCGCCGCCGCCGGGGCCGTGGACGATCGATCCGGCGCATTCGACGGTGATCGCAACTGCGCGTCATCTGGGTATTGCGAGTATCAAGGCCCGATTCGCGGAGGTGAGTGGCCGACTCGATATTGCTGAGCCGTTCGAGCGGTCCACGGGGCACGCGGAGATCAAGGCGGCGGGTATCGATACCGGCGTCTCGATGCGCGACAATCACCTGCGTTCGCCGGAGTTCTTGGATGTCGACAGCTATCCGATGATCACTTTCACCGGCAGCGGGTTGCGTCGTACCGGTGGTGACACCTGGGTGATGTCGGGTGAGCTGACCCTGCACGGGCAGCGTCGCTCGGTCGATCTCGACGTGACCTATGGTGGGTTCGGACCGGACCCGTGGGGTGGTGTGCGTGCCGCGTTCCACGCCGAAACACTATTGCACCGCAACGATTTCGCGATCGATTACAACGCGGTCGTGCGCGCGGGAGTGGCCGCCATCGGCACCACCGTCAAACTCGACCTCGACATCGAAGTTGTACAAGGCGAGCAGCTACCCGCAATCTAGGTAACTGCGGCCGAAATATCCTGTACCGGAAGAGCCTTGGGCGAATCGTGCGTTCGCGACGACCGGTCGTTGTCGATCTTGTTGACCCGGTCCGGCGACGCGGCGTCGGTCGTGGTTCGGCCGCCCGCACTCGTCGCGCGGGCGGCCGATTTCATAACGGATCAGTAGGTGTAGAAACCGCGGCCGGTCTTGCGGCCCAGGTATCCGGCGTCGACCATGCGGCGCAGCAGCACTGGCGGCGCGTACTGGGGTTCGCCGAACTCGGCGTAGAGGGACTCGGCGACGGCGAGCGTGACATCCAGGCCGACGGTGTCGGTCAGGCGCAGCGGACCCATCGGGTGAGCGCAGCCGCTGACCATACCCTCGTCGATGTCCTCGGCACTGGCGAAACCGGTCTCGAACATGCGGATCGCGTTGCACAGGTAGGGGATCAGCAGGGCGTTGACGATGAAGCCGGCCTGATCCTTGGATTCGATGGTGCGCTTACCCAGCACGTCGCGGGCGTAGGCGGTCACCTTGTCGACGACCGCACGCTCGGTCTTGAGAGTCACGACAATCTCGACCAGCGGCAGCACCGGGACCGGGTTGAAGAAGTGCACACCCACCACCCGGCCCGGATCGGCGGTGGCATTGGCCAGCCGGATGACCGGGATCGACGAGGTATTGGTGGCAAGGATGGTCTCGGGGGAGACGATGGCATCCAGCTTGGTGAAGAAGTCGGCCTTGAGCGATTCGATCTCCGGCGCGGCCTCGATGACCAACTCGCGGTCGGCGAAATCGTCGATCGACGTAGTGAGCGTGATGTGGGCGCGGGCCGCGTCGGCGGCGGCCTGTTCGAGGCGGCCGGATTTCACCGCGCGAGCTAGGGACTTCTCGATACGCCCGACGGCGGCATCGGCCGCCTCGATGTCGCGTTCGAGAATCAGGACCGACCCGCCCGCGCGGGCGGCTACTTCGGCGATACCGGCACCCATGGTGCCGCCGCCGATCACGCCGATGCGTTCCACTTTCGATTTCTCCTTGCACTCGGGTTACTCGCAGATATCCTCCTAGACCGGGCGCACCCACCATCAGTTGGGCGGGCACTGTGAGATCTGATCAACTGACAGTGAGTTCGCCGGGCGGGCGAGCATACCTTCGGCGACATCGCCTCGAGGTAGTCGATGGTCGGACTGCGCGCTGGCTATGGCCCACACCGCTCGCAGGCACAGGATTTCGGTGTTGCTGGCGTCGGGTCCTCGAAGTGCCCGATGACCGCTGTCTCAGCACCTGGGCGGCCAGCACCACAACGGCGACAACGGCCGCGGCAATGATGATCGGAACAAGCATTGTGCCGCCGCGGTCCGCGGCACGGGCGATCGGGTTGGCGAAACCGAGTCGATCGAACGCCCAGCCGAAGGCGGCGACGATCACCAGGAGTGAGCCGCCGACGCGAAGGACTGGCTGAGCTGGGGTGGTGGCCAGTACCAGCAGGGGTGGCAGGGCGAGCGCGACCAGCAGCAACTGAATGGCCTCGATGCCGAGATTGAACCCGAGCACACTGAGCGCCAGTTGGCCGGTGGACAGCTTCAGCTCGGCCAGGCTGAACGAGAACGCCATGCCGTGCACAAGCCCGAATGCCGCGGCGACGACGGCTTCTCGGCCCGGGAACAGCGGCCGGACGGCGTGTGCGCCGCCCACCAGGATCGTCGCGGCGATGAGTGTCTCGATCGGGCGCGCAGGGATCTCCAGCCGACTCAGAGCGCTGACCACGAGCGCAGCGGAGTGCCCCAGGGTGAATGCGATTGTGACAGCCACGATGTGGCGCACGGCGCGACGCAAGCGGTTGTCCGGGTGCCAATGACCAGCCTTGGCTATCAGCACAGCTGGTAGTAGGAGGGTGAACAGAAACAGGAGGTGGTCAGTGCCCTCCAGAATGTGATGGCCACCGAGTATCACCATCCCGACGAATCCCCGCCAAGCGCTGGCATTGGTCAGATCCACCGATAGGGGTGGCACGGTCATGGACTCGGCGTCCATGCGTACGACGCCGACCTGCGCGGCGTCATTGCCGGCATCGACTCGCCCGGCTCGCCAGTCCTGACGGACCGAGACGATGGCGATGTGGGTGACAACCTTGTGGATGACGGCGTCGTAGCCCAACACGAATCGGCGCATGTCGAGGCCTGTCGGCGGGGTCAACACCGCATGGACGACGAGTTCTTTGTAAGAACCGGTGACCGTCTGGTCTGCGTAGTCCACACGCATGTCATTGATCTGGACGGTCCACGGCACGCCGTCCGGCGTGGTCGGCCGCAGATGGCCGCGCACATAGCTCGCCAGTCCGGCGGAGTCCTCGGCCGACAGGCGCGTGCGCAAGTCGACACCGATACCGCTCGCCTCCGCGAGATCGGCTGTGGGTATCAACAATTCGGCATTGATCGCCGTCTCGCGCACATCGAGCAGAACCTTGGTGCCCGGCATCGGATGCGCTGGCGCGGCAATCGGGTTGTACAGCAATACAATAACTGCACAACCCAGCGCGACCAGTGCTCTTAGTAGCGTTCGTGTCACGGGCCAAGGATGCTCGTTCCGTGGGTACGCCTGAATCGGTCGATCTACCTATCTTCGCGACGGCTTGCAAGGCCCGCATGCGGATAGCCTCTTGGGCCCGAGGCGCCTGGCGACAGAGTGGCGGCTGGGCCGGGATAGTTCTGGCCAAAGCCCGGTGTCGAAGTTTGGTGGCGCCGCTGATCACATTTCCGCAGTCGGAGGTTCGAAATGCCCTTTCCCGCAAGGGATTCGCCAGAGGCGTGTCGGGTCCTGTTCGACTCCGCACACCCCAAGGGCGAGAAACTGCACCTCACGCTGGAAATCGTTCGCCGCAACGACACCATGACCGGCTTCGTCGTGCTGCCACACCTGGCTCGTCGAACGCTCACCGGCCTGGATAGGCACTTGTGGTGCCTCGTTCTTGATCACCGAGGACCGAGGGAGTTTCGTGCACCTCACCGTGCATACCGGGCAACTGGTGGCCGAACGCGCGGCCACGACCATCACCCCCGGTCAGTCTCGAACTGGCCAGCAAGGATCCCTCTTTGTGGCGCCACGGGATTCGAACGTCACATGGGCACGAACTACGCGGTGTTCAGCGGCCTCGCCAACACCGGTCGGTGTGGGTGTCCACCGAGCGCATCTCGGTGGAGGCCGCGATCTACGACGAATTCGTCGACCGGATCGTATCGAATGTGGGGCGCTGCGGCTGGGCGTCGACGGCCCGGACATCGGTGCCGAACTTGGCGCGATGACCTCCACCGCGCACGTCGACACGGTCATGGGCACATAATCCGAAAGTAGAGACATGGTGCCGGTTCCACGGAGTAGCCTACGGCTCCATGAGCGCATGCGAGGTTTGCGGTAACGATTACGCTATGCCGATCGTCGTCGAGGCTCAGGGAATGCGGCATGTCTTCGACTGCTTCGAATGTGCGATCCACCGCATGGCACCTATGTGCGAGCACTGCAACTGCAAGATCATCGGCCACGGTGTGGAGGCGGATGGTCGATTCTTCTGCTGTGTGCACTGCGCCGTGTCCGAGGGCGCCAAAGGTTTGGTCGACCACGTGTGAGGGGCGGTGTCGTCCCGGGACCAAGGGTTCGGGACTGCCCCGGCTTGGTTGACCTCTGATCTGAGGACCTGGCCGCGGACGGGATTCCCGTCGCGGTGACCTACCGGGTGCTGTCGGTGTTATGGCGGCGGGGTGGGCTGTGCTGTGCTGTTATCACACAGGCGTTGATGCCCGCCGGTGCGTCTACGACCATCGGTGACCGGTTGCCGACCCGTGCGTGTCGGTGGGCGGGCGACGGCTATCAGACGGTCGAGCGTCGATCTCATCGGCAAGTGGTGCCAGGTGACCAGAGAATCTTTCGGGTCGTCATTTCCTGATAGTCGGCCTAGCCGGGATGGACTGCGAATCCATCCAGCGCCGAAGGATAGGTGCTGAGGGGAGGCGTCTTGCCAGCGTCCATCGCAGCCTGCCGGATGCCGTCGACGCCGATCTCGGTGCGGGCAAGGGAAAGGATCGGCGTCATGCCTCAGCCACTGCTGACGGCGTGGTCAACGAGTCCAGCGGCATGCGGATCAAAAAGCCCAGTGGCGAAACCGGTGTGGTCGACTTCGACTTCCTCGAACACGGTCACTCCTTGGCATCGGTGTCGAATGAAGGATCGAATTGATCAGTGCAGTAAGGGTTTCGGGCTCGCTGTCGTCGCGAACGGCATTGCCGCTCGCTGGAACAGACTCGCGGGTCATACCGTGCGCTTGTTGTCGAGGGCCAGGGATCTTCTTGTCTCCCTTCCTTGGCCGAAACAGCGACCGGTTGCGGTGTCGAGAGGGGTCTGACGTTGAAATCCACTGCCATGCTGGGCTTTCCCCGGATGAGGCGGAATTCTGTGTAGCAGGCCGCGACGGCAGCAATATCCGATGAACAGCCGTCAGCGTCGAAATCGGGTCGGCGAGGGCGGGTGCTGTCGGTTCGCACCCGGCAGCTATTGCGTGGCTGGCTGCGGAGGAGCAGTGTGAATGGCACCGGTGGCGCCACCGGGGCGCTGCCTCCGAGCAGAGAGGGGGTGGGGGTCGTGTATGCACGCTCCATGACAATTCAGGCGCGACCCTCCGCTATTGATGCCGGGATTGCGCATGTACGCGACGACGTGATGCCGGCGTTGGCCGACGTCGCGGGCTATGTCGGGCTGTCTTTGCTCGTCGATCGGCGGTCCGGCCGGTGCATCGCCACGAGCGCGTGGGAGTCGGAGGAGGCGATGCGCGACAGCGCGGACCGGGTCGACCCGATTCGCGAACGCGTCGTCGAGATATTCGGCGGCGGTGCGCAGGTCGAGGAATGGGAGATCGCGGTCCTGCATCGCGATCACCGTTCGCCGCAGGGTGCCTGGGTCCGCGCTGTCTGGGTCAAGACCGACCCGGAACGGCTCGACGCGGCCGTCGAGACCTATAGGTCCCAGTTTCTGTCGGAAATGGAGACGCTCGAGGGGTTCTGCAGTGCGAGCTTCGTGATCAACAGGGCATCAGGGCGCGCCGTGTCCTGTGTCACCTACGACGGCGCCGAGTCGATGATTCACAACCGTGACCAGGCTGCCTCGCTGCGCGCCGATGCCAGCCGCCGATCCGGTGCCGATGTGATCGATGGCGGTGAGTTCGAGTTGGCGCTGGCGCATCTGCGTGTACCCGAATCGGTATGACTGCGCCGTCGTGGTCCGTCACCACGACGGCACAACGGCCTGGGCTTCTGCTCAGCCCTGTGTGAGGTGTCGCTGATATAGCCGCGCACTCGGTGAGTTCGTCGCGGTCGACCCACCCGGCCACAACTGGCTGTTGATCTGCCGATGGCAGGGCTGACGCGCGCTGTCGTCGCATAGGACCCGCGACGACAGCGCGCCGCCGGTCCGTTGCGCGACCCGATCGCAGTTGCGCGCCGCGCGCTGACCGAGTGCCGACTGCTCGGCAGGCCACCAGCAGATTTCTTCTTCGGGCACCTCGTCCACTGCGAGCAAGGGGGCGCATGAGTGCTGCCTCGACAACGCGACCGCGGGCGAGGTCGGTTGGCTGTGTCCGGCAAAAACGAATATGGCCGCATCGACAAGCGCGACATGTGCGCCGACGCGACGATGACAGCGATCCTGGTACCCGATCTTTGCGCGGCTCTGGATACTACGAATCGGGCGCTGGCTGAATAAGTTACCAACCATGTCCAACAGGCCCACGAGCGACCCGACACCGGTTTCCGGCGCATCATCCGGCACCGTGGGCGCGGGCACTGCGGACCTGACATGTTCGGGCTCGGTCGGGATTTTCTGGGCGCACCGACCGGCCATCGAAAGCCCGCTACCGAGCCGGGATCGCGCGCGCCGAACCGAAATTCGGAATTTTACGATAATCCGCGGCGGCGGTGGCCTGGCGAGCAGCCGTCTGTACGACGAATATGAATCGCACTCACCACTAGGGATGTGAAATCTATGAATCAACCAGTCGAGCCGACTGTAGTTCGTGGGAAAACTGCCGCCAATTTCAAGGGAGCCGAAGGGGTTGTCGCCAAGGCGCTGATCGACGGCCAGTCGGCGGGCGCGAAGAATGTGGCCTTCGGCTATATCGCATTCGCCCCCGGCAGCAGCCGTCCGCCCGAGACGATGGAGGCCGAGGAGATCATTTATGTTCTCGAAGGCCGTACCACGATAATTTCGGGCGGCAAAGAATTCACGCTGCACGCCGGTGACGCGATCTATATCCCGCCGCACACCGAGCATCAGCACACGAATCCGGACGATACCGAAGTGCTGCGGCAGCTCTACATCTTTTCGCCGCCCGGCGAAGAGGGCGTCCGGGAATGGCCCGAAGTGGCCGACGGCGACGTACTCTGAATCACTCTGCATCACTTCGAGCCATTCCGCCCGGGAGTTCAGGCGTCCTCGAACAGTCCCGTGGCAGTTGATTTCCTGTGGCACCGCGTCCATCGCCTAACGGTTCGACTCCGCGCTCAGGACGATAACCGGAAAATACACCGAGATATAAGGACTTTCATCATGAGCACTTCCGAACCGCGTTTGATCGGTCCGGCCGATCCCGGCTGGGACGCCGCGCGCCAGGCATGGAATCTGGCCGCCGATCAGAAACCCGCGTATGTGGCGGAGCCGACCGATCCGGCCGAGGTCGTCGCCGTTCTCGACTACGCCCGGCGCGCGGGATTGCGGGTCGCCCCGCAGGGCACCGGACACAATGCCGGTGCTTACGCCTCGCTGGCGGGCTGCATTCTGCTCACCACCCGGCGTATGCGGGAGGTCGAGGTCCGGCCCGACGAGCGGATCGCACGGGTGGGCGCGGGAGCGATCTGGGCCGAGGTCACCGAGGCCACGACCCCGCACGGGCTCTATCCGATGGCGGGATCGTCGCCGGATATCAGCACGATCGGGTTCTGCCTCGGGGGCGGCGTGGCCTGGCTGGGCCGCAAGTACGGACTCGCCGCCAATCACGTCACCGCCGTGGAGTTGGTCCTGCCGGACGGAGAGATTCGCCGGGTCACCGCGACCTCGGATGCGGAGCTGTTCTGGGGACTGCGCGGAGGCGGCGGGAACTTCGGCGTCGTCACCGCGCTCGAGTTCCGGCTGCTGTCGATCGAGGTGTACGCGGGCATGTTCCTGTGGCCCTTCGAACGCCGTGACGACGTGCTCGACACGTGGTACAAGATGACCCGCACCGCGCCCGAGGAACTCACCACGGCGCTGCGCATCATGCACTGGCCGGTCATGGAGGACGGGCGGCCGGAGTTCCTGTCCGGTCGGTCGCTGGTGGTCATCGATGGCGCGTTCATCGGGTCCGAGGCGGACGGTGCCGAGGCCGTCGCCGCGCTGCGCGCGCTCGAGCCCGAGATGGACACCTGGGCGCCCATCACTGCCGCCGAGCTGAGCCATATGCACATGGACCCCGAGCAGCCGACGCCGTTCGCCAGCGCGGGCATGGTGCTGGGCGATCTCGACGACGCCGGACTGCGTGCCTTCACCGACGCGGTCGACCTGGGTAGCCCGCTGCTGTTCGCCGGATTGCGCCATACCGGCGGCGCCTTCGCCCGCCAGCCGGAGGACTCCGGTGCGCTGGGCGCACTGCCCGGCAGCTACCTGATGGAGGGGATCGGCCTGGTCACTGCACCCGAACTCGCGGAGCCGATCGACATCGCCCTGCGACAGCTGCGCGCGGCGATGAGCCGCTACGACACCGGGCGGGTGTACGCGAACTTCGTCGACCGGCCGACCGATGTGTCGACCGTCTATGACGAGGCCAGCTTCCGTCGACTGCGCGAGCTGCGCGCGAGCGTCGACCCCGATGGACTGATGGTGGCCAGCCATCCGATACCAGTGGGTGTGGACGCGAAAGAAACTGTCGCGCAAGGCATGATCTGATCACCTGAATACGGGTCGTTCCGGACAGCCATTCCGTCGCCGAGCGCGCCGAGCCGCGACATGGTTCGGCGCGCTTTCGCGTTTCCGGCGACATCTGTCCGACACCGATGGGTGGGTGCGAAAGACACTGTCGCGCAAGGCATGCGCTCTGATCGTAGGAAGTGCGGGCGGTTCCGACGATCACTCCGTTGCGGAGTGCGCCGGGCCGTGAAGACGGTCCGGCACGCTTCGCGGGTCCCGCGCCATCTGCGAACATCCTCGCGCATCCGCGCCTCGGATGTCGCCGTGCTGTGTACTTCTCAGCTTTGAATGTCGCTGTGCCTTGGACGTTTCCGCGCTGTGGACGTGTCGTCGCGGACACGCTGAACGGCACCAGTCGACCACGACCGCCGATCGCCACGACAGGTCGGCGCACGGCCTCGCTGGTCGGGATCACCGGGCAAGGTCGATCCGGCGCGCCTTCCCACGGCTCGTGGAACGCGCTATACCTTCGCGAACTCGACGACAATCCGTTCGACCACATTTCGGCAAGTTCCACAGCCGGTGCCAGCCCGTGTCGACGCCATGACGTCTTCCACAGTGCGGGCGCTCCCGTGCAAGGCCCGGACGATCTGCCCCTTCGGGACGTTGTTGCAGTGGCAAACTGTGGCCGAGTCATCGCCACGGGCGGGCTCGTCGTAGCTTCGGCTGGTATCGGCGACAAGCAGACCGATACGGTCGGCAGGGGTGGGGGCCGCATTGTCGTAGAGCTGTGTGATCGCCCCGATCGTCGACGCGTCACCCAGCAGAATGGCACCGGCCAAGCGGTCGTTTTCGATGACCAGCTTCTTGTAGATCCCCCGGGCGGCGTCGACCAATTGCACGATCTCGGCCGCATGGTCGTCGTTTCTCCGGGACGACTCGCCCACCGTCGCCAAATCGATGTCACTGGCCTTCAAGCGCGTGACCAGCCGAGAGCCTCGATAGCGGACCGTCGAATCCGCGTCGGTGAGAAGTTCGGCCAATACTGCCGCCTGTTCCCACACGGGCGCCACCAGTCCATAGACGGTCTGATCGTGCTCGGCGCATTCGCCGAGTGCTCGAATGGACGGATCTGTCACCGAACGCAATTCGGAATCCACCACAATGCCCCGATCGACGGCCAGACCGGCCGCCACGGCGAGGCTCGTCTGCGGTTTGACCCCGCACGCGAAGACGACCAGGTCGGCATTGAGCACCTCGCCGCCGGCGAGTTCGACACCGGTGACCCGCGCGGTCGGCGTCTCGAACTCGCGCATCTCGGTCCGCAGCCCGGTGACCTGCGCGCCCGTGCGTGCGGCGATCCCGAGACCTTCGAGTGTGTGCGCCAGAATTCTGCCCGCGACCGGGTCGAGGTGGCGCTCCATGAGGTGCCGGGCGCGATGGGCGATGGTCACCGTCAGCCCACGACCGGCCAGCGCCCTGGCGGCCTCGACGCCGAGCAGCCCGCCACCGATCACCACGCAGTGCCGCGCGCGGTCGGCCGCCATGATGTCGATGCAGTCATCGATGGTGCGTAAGGCCATCGCGCCGCGTGGCAATCTCCCATCCGCACCGATACCGGCGACGGGCGGCACAATGGCGGTCGAGCCGGTGGCCAGCACCAGCGTGTCGAAGGCCGTCACTGTGCCATTCGAGGCGACCACCTTCTTCGCGTCCCGGTCGATATGAGTGACCTGAACGCCGAGATTGACGGTGACCTCGTGCGCGTCGTACCAGTCGGGCTGGAGCAGCCCGATCTGATCCGGCCGGGTTCGCCCCGCCAACACATCCGACAGCAGCACCCGGTTGTAGGGGAGATGGGTCTCCGCGCCGAAGACCGTGATCGGCACGGTCGGGTCCCGGTCGCGAATGCCGCTGACCAGCCGGGTTCCGGCCATTCCGTGTCCTACCACGACGATGCTCATAGTCGCTGCTCCTCGCCCGCGTCCTCGGATGGGGCGGTGTCCTCTCGGATGAGTCGGACCGCGCAGACCTTGAACTCGGGCATGCGCGAGTGCGGGTCCAAGGCCGGATTGGTGAGCAGGTTCACCCGCTGATCACCGGCCCAGTGGAATGGAATGAAGACGGTGTCGCGGCGGATATCGGCATTCAGGCGCGCCCGCACGACGATGCCGCCGCGGCGCGAACTCACCCGGACCCGGCAGCCGTCCTCGATGTCGAATCGCTCGGCCAGATCCGGGTGGATCTCCAGCCGCGGCTCGCGCGCCGCGGCGACCAGGGATGCGATCCGGCGGGTCTGCGCGCCGCTCTGATAATGGGCCAGCACCCGTCCGGTGGTCAGATACACCGGATAGTCCGCGTCGATGTCCTCATCCGCGCCGTGCTGGCGCACCGCGGTGAACCGGGCCCGGCCGTCCGGGGTGGGAAAACGGTCCAGAAATGGATACGGCGTGCCATTGCGTGCCGTGCCGTTCTCGGGCGTCGCCGGGCACGGCCAGAACACGCCGCCTTCTCGTTCGATCCGTTCATAGGTGATGCCGCTGTAGTCGGCGATACCGCCCGCGCTGGCGGCGCGCAATTCGTCGAAGACGACCTCCGGTCGTCCGGACCAGGTGCCCGGTGCGCCAAGTCTGCCGGCCAATTCGGCGAGTACCTCGAGATCGCTGCGCACCCCGGGCGGTGGCGCGAGCGCGCGGCGGCGGCGCAGCACCCGCCCTTCCAGATTCGTCATTGTGCCGGACTCTTCGGCCCATTGGGTGACCGGCAGCACCACATCGGCGATGGCCGCGGTCTCCGACAGCACGAAATCGCACACCACCAAGGCATCCAGTGTGCGCAGCCGCTGTTCGACCAGCGCGGCATGCGGCGCGGAGACCACCGGGTTGCTGCCGAGCACCAGCAGCCCTTTCGGGCCGAGGGAAGTGCCGAGCGCGGACAGCATTTCGAAGGCCGAGCGTCCCGGACCGGGCAGCCACTCGGGATCGACGGCCCACACCTTCGCCACATGTGCTCGGGCGCGCGGGTCATCGATGCGCCGGTAGCCGGGCAACTGGTCGGCCTTCTGGCCGTGTTCACGTCCGCCCTGACCATTTCCCTGCCCGGTCAGACAGCCGAAGCCGGACCCGACCCGACCCGGAAGTCCCAGCGCCAGAGCCAGATTGATGAACGCGGTGACGGTATCGGTGCCGTCGGCGTGCTGTTCCGCGCCGCGCGCGGTCAGAATCAACGCGCGCCGCGCCCCGGCCACTAGCCGCACCACCGTGCGCATCCGCGCGACCGCGACGCCGGCGAGCCGCTCCACCCGCTCGGGCCAGAACTCATTGATGGCGATGCGGACGTCAGCGAATCCGCGGGTGCGCGCGGCGATGTACTCGTCATCGACGCATCCCTCGGTGACCGCGATATGCAGCAGAGCATTCGCCAAGGCGAGATCGGTCGACGGCCGTGGTTGAAGATGCACATCGGCCACGCGCGCGGTCGGTGTGTGCCGCGGATCGATGACGATGAGCGTGCCACCTCGCGCGCGCTGCTGGTTCAGGTGTCGCATGAACGGTGGCATGGTCTCGGCCGGGTTCGCGCCGACCAACACGATCACATCCGCATCGGCCAGATCGGTGATCGGCACCGGCAGCCCGCGGTCCATGCCGAAGGCCCGATTCATCGCCGCCGCCGCCGAGGACATGCAGAATCGGCCGTTGTAGTCGATCTGCGATGTCCGCAACGCGACCCTGGCGAATTTGCCCAGCTGATAAGTCTTTTCATTGGTCAGTCCGCCACCGCCGAAGACGCCGACCCCGTCGCGGCCGTGGGTGTCCTGGATACGCCGGAAATCATCGACGATCCGGCGCAAAGCCTCATCCCAGGTGCACGGTCGCAATGGCGCGCCTTTGTGCGCACGCATCAGCGGAGTCGTCAGCCGATCCGGGTGGCCCAGGAGTTCGGCCGCTGTCCACCCCTTCTGACACAGACCACCCGAATTCGCGGGCACATCCGTCCTCGGTGTCACCGTTGCCGTCGTCCGAGCGCCCGGCGCGACGGCCACACGCATACCGCATTGCAATGCGCAGTACGGGCAGTGCGTCGGTGTGCCCGGGTCCGCCGGGGCATCGATGACGGGTAGTTCGGTTGTCGAGTTCATGTCCGGTCTCGTCATCAGCGGTTGCCTCCACTCACACGCCGACTTCGGCCAGGCTGACCCCGTTGTGTCCGGTCCGATCCTTGCGCAGGTAATACGCCCAGGTGAGGGCCATGCACAGCAGATAGAAGATCGCGAGGGCCGCCAAGGCGGGCAGGATGGACCCGCTCGCATCCAGCGAGACGCGGAACACCTGCTGAATCAGGGCTCCCCCTACCGCGCCCGCCGCGGACACGATCCCGATCGCCGCAGCCGCGTTCCGGCGAGCCGTCATACTCGCCGGCCGACCGGTCTCCTGCACACGGGCGCGAAAAATCGCGGGGATCATCTTGTAGGTGGAGCCATTGCCTATCCCGGTGGCGGCGAATACGAAAAGGAACGCACACAAATACCACGGCCAGCTCTGCGCCCGGCTGGCGACCGCGACCGCGACGATCCCGACGGCCAGCAGCACGAAGTCGATCATGGTTACCCGAGCGCCCCCGAACCGGTCGGCCAGCCAACCGCCCAATGGACGCGCCGCCGCGCCGACCAGAGCGCCGATCCAGATGAACTGCGCGATCCGAATGTCCGGGAACTCGATCCGGGTCAGCACGCCGAAGGAGAACGAATAACCGATGAACGATCCGAATGTGCCCACATAGAGAATCGACATTATGAGGGTGTGCCGCTCGCGGCCGATCCGTTTCAGCTCCGCCAACGAATACGCCGAAGTGGCGCTCGCCAGGTTGTCCATGAAGACATACGCACATACTGCGGCGATTATTATCAGCGGCATCCACACCAAGCCCAGATTCACCAACCCGACCGTCAGCACCAAAGGCGGTATCGTCAATTGCGTGACGCTCGCTCCGAGATTGCCTCCGGCGGCATTCAATCCCAGCGGTAGACCTTGTTTGTCCGCCGGGTAGAAATGCGTGATATTCGACATCGACGACGCGAAGATCCCGCCGCCCACCCCGGCCGTCGCGGCAATCGGCAACAATGCCCAATACGGCAGCCCCGGATGGCTCGCGGCATACATGAACAGCGCCCATGGAACCAGCAGCAATGCCGCGGATATCACCGACCAGTTCCGGCCGCCATAGCGGGCCGGGGCGAATGTGTAGGGAATCCGCAATGCGGCTCCCACGAGATTCGGTATGGTGGTCAACCACAGGGTTTGTCCCACCGACAGCACCATGCCGTTCGAGCGCAGGTCCCATACCGTCACACTCCACAACAGCCAGGTGCAGAAGCCGAGATGGTCGATTGCAATTGAGCAGACGAGATTTCGCCGGGCGACTGCCCGACCCGTCCGCTCCCAGAATCGACCATCATCCGGATGCCATTGTGTGATTCGATCTCGGCCGAAACTCCCGGACTGTGGAACATGAGTATGCCGGGAAAATTCGGTGGTGGCCATGATGCTCCTGTCCAGACGTTCGGCCAGACTCGATCGAATTGTTTCTACGTCAGCCGGGTATCAGCGACTCGGCCAGTCGTGTCCGCAATTCTCGTTTCAGCACCTTGCCGGTCGGACCGACCGGTAGGTCCGCGTCACGGCGTGCCACCACGGCCGCGGACAGAACCGGCAGATCCGCCGACCGCAGCGCGGCGTTCAAACTGGTCAGCAGTTCGTCCGCCGTCGGCTCGACGACATCCGATGGCAAGACGATCATCGCCACCGGACATGCCTTGCCGCCGGTCCCCGGCACACCGACCACGGCGCAGTCCTGAACCAGTCCAGCGCAGTCGGCGAGCAGCACCTCCTCCAAGGGCAGGCTGTAGACGGGGCCGTCCGCGGCGTCGATCACATCGGCCGAGCGATCCAGATGATAGAAGCGTCCGTCGTCCGCCTTGCGGACGATGTCACCCGACAGCCAGAACCCGCTGAGGGTGTGCTGATCGGTGAGATCGGGCGCATTCCAATACCCGGGGGTGCGGGTCGGTGACTTGACGCCCAACAGCCCCGCCGACCCATCGCTGATCTCGACCCCGTCCGGCGTGAGCACCGTCGCCGCCTCCACCACGTCGATGGGCGCGCCGATGCAGCAGTCCGCACGCTCGGTTTCGGGTGTGGTGATGTGCTCGAACAGCGACATACCCAGTTCGGACGAGCCGAGTCCATCGATGAACCGCGAACCCGCCAGCTCGGTCGGGCCGACCAGACCGGCTGGGCGGCGTCCCAATTGCACCAGTCGTCGGACGTGCCCATAGTGCGCGCGATCACCGGTGCTGATCCAGGTGTGGATATTGGCGGTGGCCAACGTCGGCGGGCGTCCGGTGGCCAGTTCGACGTAGCTGCGGGGGAACGCGACCATCACGGTCGGCTGGAACACCCGCATCACCGGCTCGATCACGGCGCGCCGCCAACTCGACACCGCCACCGTGGGAAGACCGATCAGCGTCGAATTCAACAGATAGCTGATACCGGCGGCGTGCGTCTGCGGCATGGCGCTGAGCAGCCGGTCCGATGGCTGCGACGGAAAGCGCAGTACCCGGTCGCGGCGACCCACCCAGTACCGCTGATGACCGACGATCGTCGCCTTGGGCATCCCCGTCGTGCCGGAGGAGTGGATGAGCGCGACCATGTCATCGGCGGCGGGTGCGTGCGGATACTCCGAGGGCAGTGCCGTCGCACCGGAATCGTTGGCGCGCACCGCATCCGGCGTCGTCACGAAGCGCAGCCGGTGCCGTCCCGCCACCGCCGGATCGTCGCTCACCAGCGCGACCACGCCGACGTGGTCGAGATAGGCGCGCAGGGTGTCCGGCGGCATCGCGCTGTTGATCAGCGCCGGAATCGCGCCGAGTGCGGTCAGGGCGAGGAATTGCAGGAAGGGATTGATCCCGTCGGAAAGATGCACTCCGACGATCTCCCCCGCCCGGACATCGTGTGCGTGGTACCAGGCCGCGCACCGGTCGCGGATGGTCTCCAAGTCGCGCAGACTGTGGCCGATCAGCCGGACCTCGCCGTCGTGGTCGAGATCGTGCTCGTAGAGAAAGGGGACCTCGGCATTCGGATTGTGGGCCAGCGCGTATTGCAGGAACGCGCCCGCGCCGATGCCCGGTTCGTCGAGCATGGCCAGTCGCGCCGACCGCGAGGCTATGGGGCGGAGGTCAAGCATGATGGTCTCCCGAGAGAACGGCGGAGTTCGCCTCGGTGACGAGCGAACCTCCGAGAGTGGTCGTCGATCCCGACACGAACGCGGGATGTTTGGCGCTGAGCTGGTGGTGGACGAATTCATAAGGGAGATCGTCGAATTCGCCGTGCAGCTGAAGGAACTCCATGCGCGCCCCGCCCGCGTCGTCGAATGGATGATTCATGCTGTCGGAGTTGCCGTCGAATTCCAGCGGCGCCAGCTTGTAGATCTTGCACAGCAGTTTGTTGAACACCGGCGTCGCCTTGACCCAGCGTCCGTCGAGGTACACGGCGGTCAGGGCGTGGAAGAAGATCTCGCCACCGACGAGATCGCGCAGCCGCCCGGAGGCCAGGTGGTTGCGGACATCGCCGAAGACCAATCGGCTCGGCACGCCGACCGCGCGGGTGGCCGCGGCGTACAACACGGATTTGTGCAGACAGAATCCCTGCCCGCTGGTCGCCACGGAACTGGCACGCAGTCCGGTGCGGGAGATATCGATGCCGTACACGTCGTAGAAGATGTCGTCGCGCACCGCGTAGTAGAGCTCGACCGCCTGCTCTTTTGGCGACAGGTCGGCATTCCCCAGCACTCGATCCACGAATCTCCGGATTTCGGTGGAATCGTGATCGAGAAACTCGGTCGCAGCCAGGGTGGGGCTTGATCCGTTCGTTGTCATGATTACCTTTCGTTACAAGCCGAGCATTGCCGCCACGCGACTGTATTGAACTTCGGTCGTGCCGGAGTAGATCGTTCCGGCGACCGCATTGCGAATATCCTGTTCCAGGCCGTGCTCGGTCATGTAGCCATAGGCTCCGAAAACTTGCACGGCCGAGAGTGCGGTCGACAATGCGTTGCGGCTGGTAATTAGTTTGCTGATGGCGATATCGATGGTGACGTCATTGCTCCGGGACAGCTTGACCGCCGTCTCATAGAGCCACATGCGCGCGGTCTCGATGCCGATTTTCATATCGACTATCTGGCTCGACACCGCCTGATTGGACCCGATCTTCCGGCCGAACTGCTCGCGGATCTTGGCGTATTCGACGACCTTCTCGAAGCGGTGCTGCATTTCGCCCACATTGATGATGAACGAGTACAGGATCTCCCGTTTCATGACGTAGTCGAGGACGAAGAAGCCCGAGCCGAGCCGGCCCAGAACATTCGCCACCGGAACCCGGCAGTTGTCCAGGAACAACTCGCACATGGGTGAGGTCCTGAGCCCCATCTTGTCGATCGGACCACCGAATTGCAGACCTGGCGTGTCGCGTTCCACGACGAATGCCGTCGTCGCTCGGGCGCTGCCCGCGGATTCGGTTCGCGCGTATACGACGATCAGGTCGGCGATCGGTCCATTGCTCACGAAAGCCTTGCTTCCGTCGAGGACGTACACATCCCCGTCCAGGACCGCGGTGGTGCGCATGGCCATGGCGTCCGAACCGGCGGACGGCTCGGTGATGGCATGCGCCCCGATGAGATCGCCCTCGCAGATCCCCTGCATATAGCGCGATTTGACCTCGGCCGACCCGAACCTGCTCACCGGTGTGCCGGTGCTGGCCAGATGGGTCGAGGCGGAAAAGCTCAGGCCGCCGTCCCGACACGCGTACCCCAAACCCTCGAGTACGTACATGGTGGTGAGCAGGTCCTGGCCGAGTCCGCCCCACTCCGCGGCGAACGGCAGGGCGAACAGACCGGTCCGCGCGAGCAGTTTCCACTTCGACCGCGGAAACTCATGGTTGCGATCGTCGGTTACATGTCCTTCCGAGAGCTGGGGTCCGAGTGCCACCACAGCGTCGCGCAGTTCTTGCTGTTGTGCTGTCCATGTGATCACGGCCGGTTCCTGTCAGTATTGCGAGAAACCGCTGGCGTCGAGGGTGTGTTTCTCGTCGCCACGAATCGGGGGATTCCAGATGCTGATCAAATGCATATCTTCGGCAGCGGCCGCGGACAGAATGTGCGCGTCGTGCTGATCGAGTCCGTACAGAACTCCGGGTTCGATGATGAAGGTTTCACCCTCGGCGGTGGTGACCTCTCCCTTTCCGGAGATGCAGTAGCAGGCTTCCAGATGTCTGCGGTACTGAAGTCTGGATTGCGATCCCGCGGCGACGACCGTATGAGCCACCGCGAAACCCATGCCGTCCGCCGCGACGAGGAGTCGGTGACTCTGGCCATTTCCCCATTCGACGACAGGAGCCTCGGATTTAGACTTGATAATCATGATGATTTCCGGCTTTCGAGGAGCGAAGAATTATTCTCTGGTACGAGCTGGCTGCCTGCCGAATTCTGCGATGAGATCGCTGATGGAGGCCACGGACCGAAAATTGTCCGGAGCGATGTCGATCTCGTCGACCGGTATGGCGTAGCGGTCGCGCAGCCAAGCCACGATGCGCAGCACGCTGAGGCTGTCGATGACGCCGGTGCCGATGAGATCCAGATCCGCGGCCAATTCCGCCGGCGCCACGTCGGGCACGAAATTCTTACAAATGAAGGCTCGGACTTCGTGGATGTCGTTCATGACTTTTCCTGTTCATTGAATTGTCTGGAGCCGAACCCGGCTCCGGTCCGGTTTTCCGGTCGAGGTCTTGGGAATCGGAAGGTCGGTGATGGAAATCGAGGTCGGTATCGCGGTGCGCGGCAGCAGGCGAGCGCAATGCGAACGCAAGTGCAAGCTGTTGAGCGCGCTTCCGGCTTCGCGTTGCACCAGCGCGTGCAGCCGAGTGCCGGCCAACTCGTCCGGCAGCCCGACCACCACGGCCTCGCGCACGTCCGGGTGGGCCAGGATGACTCGTTCGACCTCCTGGGTGTTGGTGCGGACGCCGCGCACCTTGACATGGAAGTCGTTGCGCCCCTCCAGCACGATGGTTCCGTCCGGACGCCGCGTGACCAGATCGCCGGTGCGGTAGTACACCCCCGGCGTGCGGCCGTCCGGATGCGCGACGAACCGTCCCTTGTCGAGTTCACTGTCGAGATAGCCCCGCGTTTGGAACGGCGTCGAGGTCAGCAACTCGCCGGAGCCCGCCCCGTCCACGACCATCTCGTCGGGACCCACGATCACGACATCCACACCCGGCAGCGGCCGACCCAGCGGAACGCCGTCGGCCAGCGGGAGCGTCGCCCGGTCGATCTCGTGGATCAGGCTGTCATTGGTCTCCGTGCAGCCGTAGACGTTGTACAGCCGCGCTGCCGGAAACAGCTCCGCCATGGCCGCCAGCAGACTCGATGGCATCGAGTCGCCGGTGAAGAGCACATGGCGGACACCGGGCAGCACCTGCCCGCCGCGCCGCACGGCTGCCCCGAGCAACCGGTAGAAGAACGGAACCGACTGGACCAGATCGATACCGGGCGCGGCGAGCGAGTCGAGCAGATGATCGGAATTCGTCGCCTGGTCCGGATCGACCAGCACCACACAGCCGCCGAACCGAAGGGTCGCCCACACATCGAGCAACGACAGATCGAAGTTCAGCGGCGCGTAGCTCAGCACGCGGGTGCCGCGACCGATGCCGAAAGCCTTTGCGGCCCAGTCGACAAAGCGGTCCACCGCCGGACCGGTCAAGGGTACGACCTTCGGCGTGCCCGTGCTGCCGGAGGTGGTCAGCAACAGCGACACATCCGGCCGTATCGGACGACGTGACTCGTCGCCGTCGACCCCACCCGACACCGGGCGACTCTCGATGACCGGCGACCCGTCGGCCAGCACGCCGACCGACAGGACATCCGTGCAACCCGCCCGCAGACACAGGGTGTGCGATATCTCGCCCCCCAGACTTGGGGAAGCCAGCAAGACCGGTCGCTGCGCCCGGACGCACGCCAGCACCAGGGCGATAGTTTCCGGTGATTTCGTTGCCACCACACATAATGGTTCGGTCGCGTCCGGCGAATATGTAGGCAACTGTCCGTGGAATTCATATGTCATGGCGAGTAACTGACGGTATGTCGTCCGCGCACCGCGGAATATCAACGCGGGATCTTCGCCATTCATCCCCGCCGCTTCGACGAGCGCGCGCAACATTTCTTTCGACGGCATTCGGCGCCCCTTTGCAGAATCGAGTTCCTAAGGCGCTGTCGTGGGCGGCTTCATCTGCAAGGGCCGGCCCACCCGGTTGAACGCGTTCATCAGGGCCACGAGCATCACCAGGTGTCCGAGTTCGTTGTCGGAGAAGAATTTTTGCAGCAGTGACCACAGCTCGTCGGTCACCTGCTCCGGGGCTGTCGCGGTTTCCGCGTAACACAACGCCGCGCGCTCCTTGTCGCTGAACAGCGCGGAATCCCGCCAGGCGGTCAGATGGTGAATCCGATTCTCGGGTTCGCCGAGCGACCGCGCCTCCCTGATATGCTGATCGATGCAGTACAAGCAGCTGTTCAGCTGCGAGACCCTGATCTTGATCAATTCCCGGAGCCCGGGCTCTAGCGGCCCGGTCCGAATTGCTCCGTCCGCAGCGACCAGACCCGAAAACGGTTCTGCGGCAACGTTTTTCAAATTAAGCCTCGACATGAGTTTCCATCCAGGTCAGAATTATGGTATCTCCGGATGTGATCAATGGAAATCCGCAAAGATACGACTACATAACCGAGCGTAAGAGAAATCCATTGATATGAGAATCTTCCGGCAATTTCAAGACTAATGCGCTTTCTCTCTGATGTCAATGGTGTCGGCCTTCGGGGGAATATGTTCACTTGAAGGTCTCGATGGTTCACGACTAATTTACGTGTGATGACATGGAGATATTTATAGAAATAAATTGCATGTTTGCCCAGGAATTTGCCACAGGCCGCGATAATTCGTCCCGACGCATTATGGCGGCAGGTGATCGGGGTCGTGGCGGCGGACATATTGTCCGCGAACTTCAAGTTTTTCTGTCTCCGCCGCGGCCGGTCGCGGTGCATTTCATGGTGCGTGCGGCTGTGCCAGTGGTCTTTCGAGAGTGTTCGCCCTGATCGCCGCGAATGTCGCGACAGCGGCGCTCACCTGCGGGCGGCCGCCCGCAGGTGCGTGGCCGCCGGCGGCGCGGAAACGGGAATAAGCCGATGGATTTGTCCATCGGCGGCGATATCGGCGTCCGCCCAGCCCACCCGCGCCTGCGGCAGCAACGGATCGTTGTGCGCGGCGCGGGCGGGTATGCGGGATCATGTCAGCTGGCCAGATCGATTTCGGTGCCGAGGCCGCGGTCGCGCGCGGTGTCCACGAGCAGTCGGGCGGTGGCCAAGTCCTGTAGGCCGACGCCGAGGGAGTTGTAGAGGGTGATCTGATCGGCGTCGCTGCGTCCGGTCTTGGTGCCGAGCACCACCTCGCCGATCTCGTCGCGGAAGTGGTCGGCGTCGATGGCGCCCTCCCGCCAGGGGATGAGCACGTCCCCGGATTCGTGCAACGCGGTCTCCCGGCTGTCCACGATCACCCTGGCCCGGGTGATGCCCTCGGTATCGATCTCGCGGTGGTCCGGCCGCGGCGGCGCGCCGACCGCATTGACGTGCAGTCCGGGTCGGAACCATTTCCCTTTTACCACAGGATCTTTCGCGGGTGTCAGGGTGCACAGCACATCGGCGGCGGTGACCACGTCGGCCACGGTGGTGGCGACATCGGCCCCGGTGGCGTCGGCGAACCGGCGCGCGGTGCGCGTGCTGCGGCTCCACACCACGACCCGTTCGAACGGAATCACCACGCGCAGCGCCTCCAGATGCGCGTATGCGAGTCCGCCCGCGCCGACCAGCCCCAGCACCCGGCTGTCGGGGCGGGCCAGTTCGGCGGTGGCGACCGCCGAGGCCGCCGCGGTGCGGAACCGGGTGACCACCGCCCCGTCGATGAGCGCCGCACAAGCGCCGTCGTCGGTGGCGACGGTCAGGATGGTCGAGCGGTACGCGGGCAAGCCGGCATCGAGGTTGCCCGGCATGTAGGCGAGCAGTTTGACCGCCGCCAGCCCGGCGGGCCGCGAGGCCGCCGCCATGGCCAAGAAGGCCGACTCGCTGCCGGGCAGCCGCATGGCGGGCGGCGCGGGCAGGGTCGCCTCCCCGCGCGCCAGGTCGGCGTGCGCCCGGCGCACGGCCTCGATCACTTCCGGCATGGTGAGCATGGCCTGCACATCGGAACGGGTGAGAATCAGCGTCATCGCGCCGTGGCCTCTCGGTGGAAGGGATGGGTGAGTGCGGTGAGCGCACGGCTGGCATCGATCAGTCGGTAGCGGAAACTATTGCGGCACAGGGATTTCCAACCGATCGATACCGGAAACGCAGCGCCCGGAGCACAACCGCAGCCGCACACCGCCGCTGAGGTGAGGCCCAAGCCGATCAGTAAACCGTCGGCGCGGGCCGCGTTCGCGCCGAACGGAGGCCCGACCGAGTCCGGCCGCACGGCGAAGCGTTCCCGCTCCGCGGTGCGCGCGGCCGCGGTGTCGGAGGGTGCGCTGGAAACGCGTGTCGGACTACTCGAACACCGGTGGGACATAGTTCGTAACTTATGCAGCCAGCGCCCAGTTGGTAGTATCCAGAGCCGTGCACAGATCGGGTACCAGGATCTCTGCCGCGGAGGTTTTGGTACGCCTCGACCGCACGTCGAGCGTCCCGCTTCGGACACAACTGGAGCAGCAACTGCGGCATCGCGTCCAGTCCGGCGATTTGCCGGCCGGAACCGTACTACCGTCGACCCGCGTTCTCGCCGACGACCTCGGAGTATCACGCCGCTTGATCGTCGAGGCATACCAACAGCTCGTCGCCGAGGGCGTCTTGGCCGCCAGCGAACGATCCCGCACCATCGTCGCCCGGGTCGGTCCGGGGGTGGAGCCGCCCACCCCGACCGCGCCCCGAACCTTCCGCTACGACCTGCGACCGGGTGTGCCCGCCCTATCCGAATTTCCGCGGGCGGACTGGCTGCGATCGCTCACCACGGCCGTGCGGCACGCGCCGGACGCGATGCTGGACTACCCCGATGCGCAGGGCTGCGAGCTGTTGCGTCAGGTGGTGGCGCAGTATCTGCGACGCGTGCGGGCCGTCGACGCCGACCCGGACCGGATCGTCATATGCGCCGGATTCACCCAGGCGCTGGCGCTGTTGACCGCTGTGCTCGACAGTCCGGTCGTCGGCCTGGAGAATCCCGGGCTGGTCAGCCGGGAGCGGATCATCACCAGTGCCGGTGGGTCGTGCGTCCCGGTGACGGTGGATCGGCACGGTCTACGAGTCGACGAACTGGGCGAGGCCATCGACGTCGTGGTGGTCACGCCGACCCATCAGTTCCCCTTGGGCGTGGAGCTCTCGCCACAGCGGACGGCGCAGCTGCTGGAGTGGGTGGGCAGCGACCGGCTCGTCATCGAGGACGACTACGACTCGGAGTTTCGCTATAACCGCCAGCCCGTGCGGGCATTGCAGGGACAGGCGCCCGACTCCGTGGTCTACGTGGGCACGATCAGCAAGACCCTCGCGCCCGCATTGCGTCTGGGCTGGATGGTGCTGCCGCAGACCCTGATCGACCGAGTTGTTGCCGCCAAGCGCGACCACGACACCGGCAGCCCCGTCATCGAGCAGCTGGCACTGGCCGATCTCATCGGCAGCGGAGCCTATGAGCGACACCTGCGCCACATCCGCCGTCTGTATCGGCAACGTCGCGACCGGTTGTTGTCCTCCCTGCGCGACCACATACCCGACGTCGAGGTCACCGGCGCGTCCGGCGGACTGCACCTGGTCGTCGAACTACCGCGTAGCCCGGACCCGGCGCTATTGGTCGCGGCCGCACAGGAACTGGACGTAGCCGTCAACGATCTCGGCCGCTACGGCATGACCGACGATGTGGACGGCGACTGCCGACTCGTCCTGGGCTACGCCAACACCCGCCCCGAAGGACTGGACCGTGCGGTGGCCCTGCTGGCGGAAGCCGTCGCGTCCATCAGCAGCGCCTGATCCGGAGTCGGCGTCCGCCCGTGGTGCGATGTGCGACAGGGTCTTCCGAGCGTAGGTCACAGTCACCCGCCCGACCAAGCCTTCGCGCGCGGTGATGTCCAGCAGCGACTCGGGCGTCCACCGCAGACGGCGCATGAGCGCGATCTCGGCCATGCGACCACGAAGGTCGACGGTCGAGACGCCGTAGGCTCCGACCCCGGGACGAGGAGTCGCGAGCGGCGGGAGCGCTGGAGGAACGACAGTGCTTGTCCGATGGGTGAGCTGCTGACGGTCCGCGGCTGCCTCGGCGCAAGCGACGGGTTATGAGCCATGGCGACCACCGGCGGCCGGACGGGCGCGAGTGGCATGATCGAACACTCGCGCGCTAGAACGGTCTACTGTCACCGTGAATGTAGGGAGTTTGCAACGTGAGCGTGTCAGAAGTCGTCTACAACGTGGTAGTCGTCGCGCATCTGCTCGGTATGGCGGCGGTCGTCGGCGGGTATGTTGCCGGACAGCCCGCCGTTTCCGAGTTGATGGTGTGGGGCGCGCGGGCGCAGATCGTCACCGGTTTGATCCTGGTGGGGATGGCCGATTCGATCCATTCGCTCGGCAAGGATCCGAATATGGCGAAAATCGGCACCAAGTTGGTCATCTCGGTGCTGGTCGCCGCGTTCGCCGAGATCGGTCGGGCGGATGCGAAGCGCGGGAAGGCGATGCCGTGGATGACCCATGCCTCCGGTGGGTTGGCGATTCTCAACGTGTTCGTCGCAGCGCTCTGGACGTGAGCGGCTCAGCTTCCGGTGCGGACTCGGTCCACCATGAGGGCCCGAGCGTGGTCGACGCGATATGACCTGTCCGATTGGATCTTCGGGCCCGGCACAACGAGTACCGCTGGGCCCGAAGCCGATTCGACCCGGAGCCTTGGGCACGTTCGCTCATCTCGTCGTGGGTCGGCGCGCTCGCTCCCGCGAGATTGATGACAACGTGGATGTGGTGGATCTTGCCAGCACCGGATTCGCGGCGCGCCGATCTCAGAGCGGGTGGAATCCGGCGCCGACGCCACCCGAGCGATCGATCTCGGCCAGGATCATGCCGATGTGCGTGGCCACGGCCGGATCGTGCACGGGAGTGTCGCATGTGATGTCGAAGACGGGGACGCCGAGAACCGTGACCGCCATATGCCCGACGTTCATCCCGACCAGGCGGTCGCCGATGGTCACCGGGCCACCCGAATCGCCGGGCCGGGAGCAGACCTGGTTCTGGAACCACCACGCGTGCGTATCCCACACCACACCGCAGGTGTAGCCGGAGGTGCGGCCGTTCTTGCAGACGATATCGCCCGGCTGCGCGGGCGCGCCGATGCCGTCGATGGAGGTCTGCGCGACCTGCCGGAGCGGCGTGACCTTGGTGCGGTCGAATTCGATTACGGCGAAGTCGTTTTCGTGGTCGACGGCGGTGACGGTGCCCACGATGCCCGCCTGTTGCGTCTCGGCCTGTACGGACATGCCGATTTCGGCGCAGTGTCCTGCGGTGAATCCGACCAGCCGGTCGGTGCTGTCATAGCCGATGGTGGTGAGGGTGCAGGCTGATCGGCCGCCGAGCAGAATGCCCGATCCGCCGCCGATCCGCACCATCTGTTCGGCCGTCGCGTATCCGGGCAGCCCCGTGGGGCCGATGACCGCGATTGCCGCGGCCATGAGCACGCGTATCCCGATCCTTCCCAGCGCAACCATGCAGCTAACTTTCCGCCATCGTCGCGTCTCGCGGTGCTCGCTTCCGTTGCGGGTAGGACACGGTTTGATGTATCGGATGGAGGTCGCGCCGATCCTGCGCGCCCGCTGCGGTCGGTGGTGGGCTGAGCATCTGATCGACGGCGGTCCGGACGTGCACACGGAATCTCCACAATTGGTGCGGCTTCTCTCCACAGCGGGTGGCTAGGGTTTCGGTTCATGGAACAGAACGCGGCGGTCAGCGGGCCGGGGGCGCGACGGATTCTGGTGGTCGACGATGAGGTGACCATTGCGGAATCGGTGGCGGCGCGGCTGCGGGCGGAGGGGTTCACCGTCGATGTGGCCCATGACGGTCCCGGCGCAGTTGCCGCGGCGGAGGCGTTCGCACCCGATCTGGTCGTACTCGATGTCATGCTGCCCGGCTTCGACGGTCTCGAGGTGTGCCGCCGCATCCAGGCCGCGCGTCCGATACCGGTACTCATGCTCACCGCGCGCACCGACGAAACCGATCAGCTCATCGGCCTCGGTGTCGGGGCCGACGACTACCTCACCAAGCCGTTCTCCCTGCGCGTGCTGGCCGCCCGCGTGCAGGCCCTGCTGCGCCGGATGGACCGGGCCGCCGAACGCGACGGCGTGACCATCACCGTCGGAGACCTGCGCATCGATGTCGACCAGCGCCGGGTCTGGCGTGCCGATATCGAAGCCCAGCTCACCCCGCTCGAATTCGACTTGTTGACCCGCCTCGCGCGCCGCCCCCGCGTGGTGCTGGCCCGCGAACGCCTGCTCGAAGAGGTCTGGGACTGGGCCGACGCCGCGGGAACCAGGGCGGTCGACAGTCACGTCAAAGCGTTGCGCCGCAAGCTCGGCGCGGACCTGATCCGCACGGTACACGGTGTCGGCTATGCATTGGAGGCGCGATGAGTGCGGGATCGCGAAGCGATTCGATGCGCGGCGGTGGGCGCGACGAGGTTCCGGTTTCTGGCGGCGCGCTGGTTTCGCAGAGGCTGCGGGGCATCTCGAACGCGGTGGCGGAGGTGCTGCCGCGGCCGCTGGATCCGGTGACATCGATCAAGCTGAAATTCGCGATTCTGATGCTGGGGTCGGCCGGGGTGGCGTTCGGGTTCTTCCGGCTGCGGATCGGCTGGCTGCCGCCGAAGACGACGATCGCGGCGACAGTGATCGCGCTGGTCACCTCGCAGATCCTCGCGCACGGCACTACCAGGCCGCTGCGGGAGATGACGGCGGCGGCCAAACGGATGGCGCACGGCGACTACACCCGCCGGGTGCGCGCCAGTTCCCGCGACGAGGTCGGGCAGTTGGCGGTGGCCTTCAATCAGATGGCCGCCGATCTGGCCGCCGCCGACCAGCAGCGCCGCGACCTGATCGCCAACGTCTCGCATGAACTGCGGACCCCGATCACCGCGCTGAACGCGTTGCTGGAGAACATGGTCGACGGTGTCTCCACCCCCGATGACAAAACCCTGCGGACCGCACTCGCGCAAACCGAACGGCTCGGGTTGCTCGTCTCGGAACTGCTCGACCTGTCCACCATCGAATCCGGCGCCCGGGCACTGGATCGTGAACAACTCAGCGTCACACCGCTTTTGGCCGAGGTTGTCGCCGAGGCCGAGGTGATGGCGGCGGCGCTCGGGCGCGGTGTGCGCTTCCGCACCGACGTGCAACCCGGCACCGCCAGCGTTTTCGCAGACCGTGCACGTCTGCATCAGGTGTTGCTCAACCTGCTCGACAATGCCGCCCGCCACGGCCCCGCCGGTGGCGAGGTGCGCATCGATGCCCGATCCGACCGCGGCAATCTCGTTATCGATGTCCAGGACCAAGGCCCCGGCATACCGATCGCCGAGCGCGCCACCATATTCGACCGCTTCACCCGCGGCGGCCGCACCGACGGCGGCGGCACCGGCCTCGGCCTGGCCATCTCCCGCTGGATAGTCGACCTGCACGGCGGCACCATCGCCGTCGCCGACCCCGGCTCCCGCATACGCGTGGTTCTTCCCGCCCGCTGACCCGAACCCCAACTCACCCACCCGCACTCGCCGCGACCCGGACCACCATCTGGGCCGATGCCGCATACCTCTAGGAGGGGACACACCCATGTCAGATCAACCCACCCCGGGCGATTCATCGCAACCGGAATCGATACCGGCATTACCGAATGAGCCGAGCGCCCATGCCGAGTCGGCAACTGTCGCGTCTGATGTTGGAGGATCCGATCGTGTCGGCTTCGATGCTGTCGCGTCTGATGTTGGGGGATCCGATCGTGTCGGCTTCGATGCTGTCGCGTCTGATGTTGGAGGATCCGATCGTGTCGGCCCCGATGCTTCCGCGCGTGAAGCCGTCGCATCCGGGACTGTCGATGTGCAGACCAATGCGACTGAATCGACGTCATCGGCTCAGGTATCGCCGAATAAGCCCGTTGCCGAAGCGCATTTGGAAGCGGGAGATCCCGCGCCACCGTCGAAGTCCGCAGCGGACGCGGCGACAACCGAAACCGCGTCGATCAAAGATGCGGAGCCGGGGGAACCCCGTCGGGTGACGCGACGATACCGGTGGCGCAGCGCCGGGGCGGATCCGTCGACCCGGTCCGACCAGAGCACACCGTCTTCGAAGTCGACGGCAGCACCGATCGGGCACGATCCGCGGACCTCGGCGGAGCCCGAGGGCGATTCGGTGCCGGGCACGCACGCATCCGTCGAGGGGTCGGCTGCATCGTCTACCGAGCGGATATCGGATACACCCGAGGCGAAGGCGGAGGCGGTGGCACGAAAGGAATCGGAGGCGCCCGAGGTCGTGCCGCAAACTCCGGAATCGTCGTCGAGCGCGTCCGCGGGCACTTCGCCGAACGTGGTGGGTGCTTCCTCGAGTACATCGGATTTGACGGCGGCCGCGTCGGGCTCGGCCGTGAGTGCGTCGCCGAGTGTGCCGAATCCGTGGGAGGCTGCGTCGGCCTGGTCGCCGAGTGCGCCGAATCCGTGGGAGGCTGCGTCGGCCTGGTCGCCGAGTGCGCCGAATCCGTCGGTGGCTGCGTCGGCCTGGTCGGTGAGTGCCCCACCCAGTGCGTTGAATCCGTCGCCACCGCTGGCGCCGATGCCACCGATGCGGCCGGTTCCGCCCGGATCCCGATCTGATATGCCTACCCCTCCGGTGTCGCTACTGCCGAGATGGCGTCGCGTCGCCTGCCCACCAGGTGTATTACCCGCCGCTGGAATCGCCGGACTCGCGGGCGCAACACTGATTCCATTGGATCGCCCTGGAATCGGCTGGGTACTGGCCGGTTCGGTCGCCACGGCCGCGGTATTCACAGTGGATCGCCGCGCACGCCGGACGGCCGCGGCACCCGACGCTGCCGGGGCCGGTGGTGGCACTGCGGGGACACCGCATTCGTCCGAGTCGGGTGATTTGTCGTTGCCCGCTGCTGATGTGGCGGAGCGGGATGCCGGGCGGTCGGCCTCGGTGATGACCGGGAGTCGGTCCGGCGGTGTTGATGTGGGGGTGGTTGCGGCTGATTCGAAGGCTGGGGTGGGATTCGGGATGCTCCAGGGGAATTGGGGGCGGGTCTGGTGGGTGGCCTTGGCGTTGGTGTTGTTGGGGGTGGGGACTGTTCGGGGTGCGGGGTGGTTGTTCGCGTTGTGTGTGGTGGGGGCGGGGGTGGTCGGGTCGTTGGCGGTTGTCGGGCGGCGGTCGGTACATGGGGCCTGGTATGACGTGATCGCGGTGCCGTTCGAGTCGATTTCGGCCATTCCGTGGGTGTATTCGGCGTTCGGCCGGATCGGTGACGGTACGGCGCGGCGCTCGTGGCGGGCCGGGATGTCGGTGGCGATGACGCTGGCGTTGCTGGCGGTTTTCGTGCCGCTGCTGGGTAGTGCCGACGCGACTTTCGCGAAACTGCTGTCGGCGGTGACACCGCAGGTCGATGCGGCATCGGTGATGCGGTGGATTTTCACCTTCGTGGCACTGGGATTCGGCAGCGCCGGGGCGATGTATTTGCTGGCGGGTCCGCGTTCCGCGGCGACCAGGGAATCGCGGGGCGGCAGCTTGCGACGGCTGGAGTGGGCATTGCCGGTCGGGGCGCTGACGGTGCTGTTCGCGGTCTTCGTCATCGCCCAGTTCGTCGCATTGTTCGGCGGCGACGACTACGTCCAGCGCACCGCGAATCTGACCTATGCCGAATACGCGCGCAGCGGATTCTGGCAGCTGTCGATGGTCACCGTGCTCGCGCTGGCCATCATTGCTGTCGTATTGCGTTGGGCCGCAAGGGATTTTGCCGTGGATCGGGCTTGGCTGCGGATCCTGCTCTGCGCGATCAGCGTGCTGTCGCTGATCATCGTCGCCTCCGCGCTCGGCCGCATGTGGACCTACCAGCAGGCCTATGGCTTCACCGTGATGCGCCTGCTGGTCGAGGTCTGTGAACTCTGGCTCGGCCTGGTCTACCTGCTGATGATCGCGGCCGCGCTCCGACTCGACGGCAGCTGGGTTCCGCGCGCCGCCATCGGCACGGCCATGGCGACCTTGTTAAGCCTGTCCGTCCTCAATCCGGAAGGCATTGTCGCGGAACGGAATATCGATCGTTGGGAACACGGAAACAACCTCGATACGGCCTATCTGAGCAGACTCTCACCCGATATCGTCCCGGCCGTCGAGCGACTGCCCGAACCGCAGCGCAGTGAAGTGCTCGACGCGATCCGCCTTCGCCTCGAAGAGGATACGTGGCAGGAGTGGAACCTGTCCCGCACGAACGCCCGATAGGTCGTGCTCGTCGTGCGGCAGCCGCGCCCGAGATCGGAACGCCGTCCGGATTGCCCCTGCGAAACTAACCGAGTGATGGTCACAATCGCGCGCCAGCAGGACATCCCAGCCTTTCTCGCGCTGGCCGCCGAAGTCGAGCACTGGTTCGGACCGATGGTCGACGAACCGAACTTTCACGGTGCCCTGGAAAACAATGTCCAGCGTGGGACGGCACTCATCGCATCCTCAGGATCGAATGTCCTCGGCGGGTTGCTGTTCGGTATCCGCCGAGCCCCGACCTACCATGTCCGCTGGCTCGTGGTTTCGGAACAGGGACGTGGCCGCGGCGTCGGCCGTGCGCTGCTAGCAGACGCGGTGCGCAGATTCGTGCAACCTCCCGCCAGCATCGAGGTCATCACCTTCGGTCTCGGTCACCCCGCCGCTCCCGCTGCCCGCGCGTTCTACGAACGCATCGGCTTCACTCCCGCCGAAGCGGTTGCCCTGGGCCCGGAAGGTGGTCCACGCCAAGCCTTTCGGCGAATAGTTCCGCCGGGGTGGTAGCTGTGGGTCAGGCGGGCCGGAGTTGGGTGCCTCTGTGGTGGTGGGGGCCGCGAGGGCCGTAGTCGAGTTCGGCGCCTCTATTGCTGCTGGCGGTGACTGGGGCGGGGGAATCGAAGGGATCCATGATCGATTCGACGAAGATCAACTTGTCATTGGGTGCGGACAGGGCGTTGTGCAGGTCTGCTGGAGTCTTGGCGACGAACGATCGTGCCGTGGTGTCGGGGCGGAGCACTTTCGGCAGCTCCGCGTATGCCCATGTGGCGATGTCGTTGTAGGACTCGGTCTTGCCGAGGTAGCCGCGCTCGATGGTGTATCCGCCGTTGTTGATCAGGAAGATCACTGGCTTGTGGTCGTAGCGCAGGATGGTCGACAGCTCCTGGGCGGTCTGCTGGAACGAGCCGTCGCCCACGAACAGCAGGTGGCGCCGGTCCGGTGCCGCGGTCAGGGTGCCGAGCAGAGCGGCGACGGAGTAGCCGATCGAGCCCCAGTTGACCGATCCGACGAAGGTGCAGCCCGGCGGGAGTTGCAGGCCGAAAAGGGCGTATGACGTGCCGTTATCGATGAGCAGCACGTCCCCGGGCTGGATGTAGTCCTGGATGGCCTGCCAGTACGCGGCCTGTGTCAGCTCGGCGGCGCCGTCGGTGTGAACGCGTGGCGCGGATTCCCTGGGTTGGTTCGTGGCGCGATCGGTGACGTGCGGCACCGCAACGATGACGCCGCGGAGAACCTCCTCGAGCGTCACCGCTTGATAGTTGTCATTGCCGACGTCGACCGAGTGTCCCCGCAGGTGGATCGTGTCGTCGGGCAGCGAGGCCGTGAAGTCGCCCGTGGTCACTTCGATCGGTCGGTAGCCGATGCAGAGTAGGCAGTCGCTGGTCTCCATCGCGTCGAGTGTGTGCTGCGCACTCGCCTTGCCGTTGTAGACACCGACGTAATAGGGGAACGTCTCGTCGATCACCGCCTTGGCCGTGCTGCTCACCGCGACCGGAAGCTGCATCTTCGCGGCGAGTTCCATGATCTGGGCGGCGACACCGAACCGGTCCGCGTCCAGATCCACCAGAATCGCCGGTGATTTGGCCGCGGACAAATGGCCCGCGACCGCGGCGATGCACGACACCAACCGTTCGGGGTCGCTGGATGGTTGTGCGAGGACCAGCGGCTCGGTCGGAACTTCGATATCGAGGTAGGCGATGTCGGAGGGCAATTCCAGGTAGACCGGCAGCTTCTCCCACCACGCGATGCGGATCAGCCTATCGATCTCGAGAGCCGCGTTGCGCGGGGTCAGCCTGGCCTGTGCGGCGGTCACCTGCGCGAAAGCGCCCAGGAAGCGGTCCCAGGTGCCGTCGGCCATCGTGTGGTGCATCCCCAGGCCGCGCTCGATGGACCTGAGCGGAATCGACCCGCAGATACAGACCACCGGAACGTGCTCGGCGTAGCAGCCGGCGACCCCGTTGATCGCACTCATTGCGCCTACGGCGTTCGTCACGAGGAGCGCGCCCATGCCATTCAGCCGCGCATAGCCGTCCGCCGCATAGGAGGCGTTCAACTCGCCGCAATTGCCCACCCATTCCATGGTGCTGTGGTCTTCGAGCTGTTGGAGCAACTCGAGGTTGTAGTCGCCAGGGACGCCGAAGAGGTGGCCGATCCCGGCCTCCGCCAGACGGCGAAGCAGAAACTCGCCGATCGTCATCCGTTGGGGTTCGCTCCTGGACATCGTGTGCTCCTCCGAATCGTCGGGTCACGCTGACATCGTGGTCTCCCGCTGGTCGACTATCGAGCGCGAACCTCGTGGTTGGTCGCGTGGGAACACGGCCTGCCTTGTGGGGACAGCAGGTTCGGCGCATCGGCGGGAGCACGCGGCTCGACGCAGGCACCCAGTCGGGAGTCGAATCCCGGATATCGTGGGGAATCTTCCCGCGAACTTCGTAGTCGCGACGCATCTCCCGGGGGGATATGTCGATTCGATACTCGGCCTGAGAATACTGACGGTGCAGCTGACTCTCGGTGCATTCGCGGGATAGAAGTGCTGTTCGTTACCGGCAGGGAAACCGCTGTTGGCGGGGATCTGCAGAGGTGCCCGCAGTGCGGCGGACGAGCATCTGGTTAACGCTCGTAGTGCCGAGGAACATGTGTCGTAGCTGGTCGTATGTCTGGTTCACCGCGGTGTGCTGGGTTTGGTGCAGGTGAATTGCATGACGTCGATGCGGCCGCGGCGGGCGTAGTCGGCGCATCCGGTCAGGTATCGGAGGTAGGCGGAGTAGATGTCGGGCCCGGCGAGCTCGATGGCGCGGTCGTAGTGCTCGCGCAGGGCATCGGCCCAATGGTCGAGAGTGGTGGCATAGTGCGGTCCCATCTTCTGGATACCGGTGACGGTGAATCCCGCGTCTTCGGCGTAGGCGGTGACACCTTTGGGGTCGCGACCGGTCGGGGTCGGCAGCGGGCCGCCGGCGAAGATGGTCTCGGTGAGGAACCCCATGAACGCGTCATCGACGCTGGTGTGCGGTATCCCGTATGCACGCCCGTTGTCGCGGTTGTAACCGATGATGGTCTGCAGCAGCAACACGCCGTCGGCAGGCATTGTGCGGTAGGCGAATTCGAAGAAGTCGGCGTAGCGGTCTCGGTGGAAGTGTTCGAAGGCGTCGATGCACACGATGCGGTCGGCGTGGCCATCGAAGTCTTCCCAGCCTCGCAGCCACACGCGGCCACAAGGGCTGCCCCGGACCAGGCGCTCGACGAGCTGATCGCGCACATATCGATACTGACTGCGGCTGAGGGTCAATCCGATTGCGTTCACCCTGCGGGTGTCCATGGCGCGCAGGATGGCTGATCCCCAACCGCACCCGACATCGAGCAGGGTCATCCCGGGCCGCAGGCCGCATTTACCCAGGGCGAGGTCGATCTTGTTCAGTTGGGCTTGTTCGAGTGTTTCGCCCGGGTGGGTCCAGAACGCGCAACTATAGGTCCGTGTCGGATCCAGGAACAGCGAGAAGAATTCATCCCACGGATCGGGCTGGGACTCGCGGTCGGAGTCGACCTCGCGGTCGTAGATGTGACCGGTCATGAGTGCGGGTCTTTCTCACAAGCCACTAATTACTGTTCACAGATACCGTCGAGGCCAACTCATGCCCGTGCGTAGCCACCGCTGCGATCGGATATCGGCTGCCCTCGCCGCTTCGGTCGGGACGACCGGGCGCTGTCTCTTACGCTACCGCTGTCGGCGAAAGCCTGGGACCGCGATTTCATCGATGACCAAATGATCATCCCGCGTCATGGCCCGGCATCGGCGGCTACCATTCACTTGGCAACAACCTTCATGGTCAACGGTGCGGCGGGTCGGCTCGCATGAGGCGCGCCGGTCAGCGCTATCAGCGTGTCGTCGAGGACGATTTCGCCCGACCGGATGTTCTCTGCCGGACACGCACACACGAAGCAGCGGCAGCTGTGCGGGGACTTACAGTCATCGGCTATGGGAGGTAGGCATGCGGAGGGCGAACGCGTCGACTCCGCTGCGTTCGCCCGCGTCATCGGCGGCGTGGCGTGAGCCGGAAGACCCGGCCGTGAGTGGGTTCGCCGCCAGTGCGCTGGCCGCGCAACCGGAGGTTCCGGCATGGATCGCGTGGTTGTTCGAGCACGCCAGCGAACAACTGGCGCGAGCGGAGTATCAGATGCACTACCCCCTCGACCACACCCGGCACCCGGACCGGCGCAGCGCCGATGAATGGCTGATCACCCAACGCGCCTACCACGCCGAGTGCGCCGCTCGCGCGGTCGAACGTGCCCGCCGCTTCCACAGCGACCGGCCCGGTGTCGTCGCGGCTCATGCCCCCGAATTGCCCGACGACGGCGAGTTCTACGCGGCGCTGGCCGCCAGCCGGGAATGGACCGGCCACTGGTACTCCCGCGACCCGATCGAAGCCTGGGAACTGTCCAGCACACCGGCCTGACATCGCGAGATAGATCATGTCTCCACGCCGATTTCCAACGAGGTTGCCCACACAGCACCCGGCCTCATGACCGCTTCGCCGTGCCGACGAGGAAACCGCTGTTCGGAGCAGTCTCGCACGCGTAGTGTCGCGCGCATGTCTTGCAGGATCACCGAACTGGTCATCGACTGTTCCGACCCACAGCGGCTGGCGGACTTCTGGTGCGAAGTCCTCGGCTACGTCGAACTCGGCTGGGAGGGCGACGACCACCTGGAGATCGGTCCGCCCGGAATCGGCTTCGGCGGGCCGCAGCCCACACTGGTGTTCGGCCGCAGCACCGAGCCGAAGCGCGGAAAACTGCCGCTGCACCTCGATGTCAACCCCATCGACCGCGATCAGGACGCGGAACTGGTACGGCTGCTCGCCGCGGGTGCGCGCAAGGTCGACATCGGCCAGACCGGCGCCGCAACGTGGCACGTACTGGCCGACCCGGAGGGGAACGAATTCTGCTTGCTCCGGAGCCGGGTCACGGCAGTGGAGAGCCACCCGAACACACAGTAGTGGCTCCCCAAAGCAAATCTGCTGCCCTGTCGCTGATTCCGGGGTCGATGTGCATGAGCGGCGGGTCGATTTTCTGTGGAAGCCCCCTCGACAGATTCTTTGCTGATGCGCCGTTTCGTGATAGTTTTTCTCTATGGTCAACTCGACCAAAATCTCGCTATCCATCAAGGGAGATTCCGTGTCCAGGGGTGTGAAGGTTGCCGCCGCACGGGTTTGCGGGGGAATTCTCGGGATGGTTGCATGCCTGTTCGGGGTCGGCGCCGGGCACGCCGATGATGCGCCCGGCCCGGTACTGGTCGGTGACACAGAGTATTTCGCTTTGGGCGATTGGAACTGTTCGATCGGTGCGGATGGTGTGGTGGGATGCGACCTCGCGGTCCCGGCTTCGTCGATGGATGTGCTGTATGCCGGAATGCAGATGTCGTTGCCGAATGTGCCTGCCATCATTATCGATTCGGCTACGTGGCCGGCGCATCCCCAGTGGAACGCCAACGGCAGTCACACACTGCCGGGCGGAAATCCATCATTGCCGCGTCTCACACCCGTGAACTACCACGATCCGCAGTATTCGGTCACATATGCCGGAGCGAACTGCCAAATCACCTTTCAAGGTGCGGCAGTGTGTACCTCGATGGGGCACGGGTTCAGTCAATGGGGACCAGTGCCGCATGGCTACTGATCCCCAAGAATCACTGGCTACCGGTACCAGACACCGGAATCCCAGTCACCGTAGTCCCAGACGTTGAAATCGTAGCGAGAATGTGCACCCCCGAAGAGGTAGCCCCACCAACCAGCCGAGGTGTCGCAGATCTGGTCGTCGTGGTTGCACACGGTCAACACCGGGAAGTCGCCGAACCAATCGTCGACACCGGCCAGCGGATAACCGATGATCCCGCTCCCGGGTGTCGATGACAATCCGGCCCAACCGGGCCCGGCGGCTCGCTTGGGATCCGACAGGAGAATGGCATTGGCATTGCCGACATCCTGGTGTGCGGTGACCCAAGCGTGGACGATACCCGCGCCCTCGCTGTGCCCGATCAATCTGATGTGGTCGTCCGGGCATTGGCTGCGATGGACCCAGAACAGCCGGTCGAGTTCGTTCAACCCCGACATCGGGTCGGCGGAGTTGTAACCGACAGGCTGATCCACAAATGGGATGAACACCGATGAGGTGTTGTCCCCGAGACCGCCGATACCGATGGCCCAATCGCCAGTACAGTAATCGGCGTGCGCGCGCGGGATCGTCGCGTATGTGATGGAAAGGAGGATGGCCAACAGTAATGCGGCGAAGAGCGCCGTTGCTCTGCGCATGGTCGTACTTTCTTTATTTTTCGTGCCTCCGGGTCCGGCCCGGCTTGCATGACTTGTACCCAGAAATTGCTGGCGTTCTTAATTTCTGGCGAAACAGTTACATCAGCGATGGATTTGTTAGCCGTAACGCAATGTCGGAGGCCGTCATCCGAAAAGGGCACCGCTCGCCCTGCCTTGACCCGAGCGAGGTCCGCCTCAGACTTCGCGAAACCCGCTGACCCGGGGGAGGACTCGCGTAACCGGAGATTCGCACACTCTCGGCCGCGCGCCTCGCCTACGACGCCACTGGCATCGATCGAGACGGACAACCCAGCGCTCGGGGACCACTCGTCGTGCACCGCGACGATGTTCAGGGCGATGCGGGCGAGCTCCGGTGCACTGGAGACGATGTCGCCACTCGAAGTGGTCGCCCCAGGCACGGAAGGCGGTCCATGCCGAGCCTTTGGGCGAACGGTTCCGCTACCTGTGTGTCGTACAGCATCGACACCGTGGGCATCGAAGGTCGCTCTAGCGGCGTCGCCTTGGCCCGCGAAAACGCGCTCCCGCTATGCGATGTAGTGGGCACTGGCGGCGAGATTCCGGGGTGGAGGACCGACGGGGGAGGCGGTGGGCGCCAGTCGGACAGTCCCTTGGCGCCCTCGAACACTTTCGGCGTCCAGAGCTGGTCGTCGATGATGCAGTCCATGTCGGCGTAGTACTCGGAGTAGTTCCCGGCCGGATCCTTCAGGTATCAGAAGAAATTCGATCCGGCCAGATGACCACCTCGGGAACGATGGTCTGCACGACGGCCAGGGCGGTAGTGGACCAAGGTTATCGAGTGGGGAAATACGGGCTGGTGGTGAGAGACGACGGCGGGTCGCGCGTGCCTAATTGAGTGCGCGATGGACGGCGTCGGACGGATCGGCGGCGAGTTGTGCTGCGGCTATAGGGTTTCCGGTGGCGTCGTGGAGTTGCCAGCCACCGAGGGAGACGACGGGGATGGTGCCGCGATGGCGGGCGAAGGCGAGTTCGGAGAGGGTGCCCCAGGAGCCGCCGATCACGATGACGGCATCGGCGGAGCGGATGAGGATGGCATTGCGCGCCTCGCCCATATTTGTGTAGAGGACGGCGGATAGGCCGGGGCAGGCGGCGGAGCGGTCGGTGTCGGGGCGGATGCCGATGACCAGACCGCCCGCGCTTGCGGCACCCGCCGCCACCGCCGCCATGACGCCGGTGCCGCCGCCGCACAGGACGGTGGCACCGGCGGTCGCGAGCAGTCGCCCGACTTCCTCGGCCCAGCCGGCCTCGATGGCGGTGCAGTCATGTGGTCCGCATACCGCGACCTGTGTGGGTGTGTGACCAGCCATGGCGTCGACGATAGTTGCGGGTGATCGGTTGGGCGGGCACGCGCGCCGCGAATGAAGAAGTCAGTGCGCGCGCTCGGTGAGCAGCGTATCGAGTTGGATGGCGAAGTCCTCGACGGCGGAGCCGTATCCGATGTGGTCGCCCGCGAATTCGAGGATGTCGAGTCCGAGGCTTTCACCGAGCACCGCATTGGGCAGGGCGGGGAAGGTGTCCTTGGAGTCGTGACCGACGGCGAGGACCAGCTTGTCCGCCGCGGCGCGCAGTGCGTCGAGATCCGGTGTGTAGCGGATGTACTGGCGCATTTCGTGCTCCATCCAGAACATCATGTTCTGCTGGATGCGCTTGGTCATCGCCGCGACATCGGGGCTGGGTTCTTCGGTCGGGTCGTCTTGCGGCCGGTGCAGCCCGACGCCCTCGGCGAAGCGGGTCCATGCGGCGAGGAACCCCTCGGACTTGCTGGTCCGGTAGACCTCGTCGAAGAAGGTGAGCCATGTGTCGGCATCGGGGAGCACGGTCGCCAGCGGCGGTTCGTGTGCGATGAGGGTATGCACGAGTTCTGGGTGGGCGGTGAGCAATTCGAGTGCGACGATGGCGCCGGAACTGCTGCCCAGCACCGCGGCGGGCTGGTCGCCGAGGTGGGCCAGCAGGGCCGCGGCATCGGTGCCGTCGAGTTCGACGCGATGGTCGATCGCGCCGTCCTCGGGACTGCGGGAGAAGCCGCGCCGATCGTAGGAGACCACGGTGTAGCGGTCGGCGAGTCGTTCGGCGATCTGGGCGAAGGTTCCGGCGTCGCCGTTGCCGCCGGGGATGAGCAGCAGCAGGGGACCGGTGCCGCGGATCTCGTAGTGGAGCGTGGCGCCGGGGACGGTGAGGGTGTGGTCGGTGGGGAAGTTCATGGGAAAGGTTCCTGGTAGAAAGGATAGTTGCCGCAACGCTTCCCGGATGACGGGCAGTGCCGCGGTGGGCGGGTCGGCATCGACCCAGCGGTCGATCCCGACCTGCAGTGCCGTCGCGATGGCGCCGGCCATGATCCGCGGGAACATCTCGGAATGCGGATCGCGGCCAGTGCGTTCGGCAATGGCCGTCGCGATGGCCTCTTGGATGACGGCCTGTGCCTTGAGATATTCACCCTGCAGTGCGGGCTCGGTGGTGATCAGGCGAATGCCGCGGATCCAGGCCGGATCGGGCAGTTCGTCATCGCGGAATTCGGCGAGTACCGCGTGAATCACCGCGGGCCACAGCGCTTCGGCCGCCGGACGATCGTGCAGTCCGTCCGCGATCCGCCGTGCCCGGTCCACCGCCACCGAACAGACGGCCTCGTACTTACTGGCGAAGTAGTTGTTGAAAGTGCGTGGCGAGACGCCCGCCGCTGCCGCGATGTCCTCGACCAGCACATTGTCGAGCCCATGCGTGACCGCCAGCCGCAGCGCCGCGAACCCGAGCGCCTCCCGAGTCGCCAGCTTCTTGCGTTCGCGCAACCCGAGTACGAATGCCACACCATGCACGATACGCAAACTTGCGGGGCACGCAAGATTGCGTGATCGGAAAGTTTTGCGCCGCAACGAGATCAACGGCGCGGCAACCGCCGTCGCATGAGATCAGCAGCCCCGCACTGGGTGTCAGCGAATATTCGGTGTTGCTAGGCCGGCTTGCGCAATACCGCGAGTCGGCCGAGCAGCCAGGCGACCACCACGGCGGCCAGGAACGACAACAGCGACGCACTCATCCAAGCCTGCTTGGTGAAGTGCAACTGCTCCTGCACGTCCACCCAGAAGTGCGTCCACACGCCGGCGTCACCCGGGTTGATGAGCTGGTACACCGAAAGTCCCACCAGCCATGCAAAAACCATGCCCCAGCGTGAGGGGGCGTTGGCCTCGGTATTCCACTGTCCCTTCGCACGCAGGAAGAAGTCCGCGACCAGGACCCCGAGCAGCGGCACGAACACCGATCCGATCAGTCCCAGGAAACCGAAGTAGTTCGCCATATTCAGCCGCAGCGCGAGCAGCGTGATCAGGACGCCGAGACCGATCGACAGCACACGCCGGTCGACCCGCGGCGCGAGGTTCTGGATCGAGACGGCCGTGGAGTACACATTCGCGAACGACTGGTCGGCCTCATGCAAGACGAAGACGAAGAAGAACACCGCGCCGAGGCTCACATGCAGGAACGGCGAGTACACCCCGCCGTCGCCGGAGGCGAGCGCCAGCGCGAACAGTCCCAGCACATAGGCGATGATCTGGGTGCACGCGTAGGCCCCGCTGGCGGCGCCGAATGCCGCACCGGTGCTGCGCGAATGCCGGGTGTAGTCGGCGGCGACCGGAACCCAGGAGATGGAGACCGCCAGCGCCGCGTCGGTGGCGATCCAGAACAGGTTCCAGTCGACGCCGAACGGCCCGTCGCCGATGGGACCCGGGTTGGTGGTGAGGTCGGGCAGACCGGCCCGCACGAACTGGATGTAGAACCAGATCAGTGCGATCACCACACCGGCGGTCACGAATCGGCGCAGCATCCGCACCGAGCCGAGCGGCCAGATCGTCAACACCGTCGTCAGCACACCCGCGGCGACCACGTAAACCCAGTGTGGCCCACCGTCGAACAACTCCTCGGCCGCATCGCCGATGACGATCAGCTCGAAGGTGCCCCATCCGATCAGCTGGGCGATATTGAGCACCGTCGGCAGATAGCTGAGCTTTGCGCCGAACAGCCCGCGCAGCAACATCATCGCGGGTTTGCCGGTCTGCGCACCCGGCACTGCGGCCAGGCCCAGCATGAGCCCGCCGACGATCGTTCCGATGATCATCGCGAGAATACCTGCGGCGATGGAGATCTGGGCCGCGCCATCGGCATTCGGCGCGAGCACGGTGTAGGCGCCGGAGAAGGCGATCAGGCTGACGCCGAGGTTCGCCCAGAATGCGCTCTGATCCCAGAACGAAAGCACCTTCGGTGCGGGCTGGTCCAGGGTCAGCGGAGCTTCGCGCCGTTCGGATCGATCAAGGGTGGGTGCAGACATCCCGTTACCGCTCTCCCTACGCCGGAATTACCCGGACAGGTTCATGCGGTCGGCGAAGCGTGGGGTCCGCCCTCTCAGCCCGGCCGTGCCCGAGCTCCCGCGCTGAGGTTATTCGGGCGAAATGGTACACCGGTCCGCGGGCGTGTCCGGTCCGGCCTTCGGACATTCCAGACAGGTTCCGCGGTCTGCCCACGAAGATCGCGGAAAGCGCCCATACTGTGCGGTACCGATCTGGTTATCGCCCGGTTATCTGCTGCTCATCGTCCGCATCGACCCTGGAGTGAGACGCGCCATGATCCTGATCGCTGTGCACGAGACCGTACTGGCCCAAATCGACAATCCGACGCCGGAGGCCCCGCCCAACTCGGACAAGATTCTCCAGATGGTCCGCTACCTGACCTGGCTGGTGATGCTATCGGGCGTCTGCGGCATCACCTACGCGGGCGGGCGGTTCGCATGGGAGAAGTGGAACAACAGCACCTTCGACTCGCCGAAGATGCTCGCCGGAGCAATGCTCGGCGGCGTCATCGCGTCCAGTGCGGGCACCATCATGAATACCCTGATCGGCTGAAACCCGCTGCCGCGCTTGCTGGTTGCGCGAGGTCCGGCGTACGGGTGACGGTTGCTTTCGCGGCGTGCGCGAAGGCGACCGCATCGTGGACCGCGGCGCCGCCCGGGTCATTGTTGAAGTAGACGAAGACGTCCTCGCGGTCCGACCAGGTGTCGGCCAGACGTCGCGCCCAACTCGTGAGTGCTGTGCGGCCGTAGCGCGGCGTCGGTGTCGCGCGTCCGGAGTGCAGTCGCAGATAGCCCCAGTCCGTCGTGCGCCACAGTGGGGTGACCGGACGGGAGCCGGCGTCGGCCCAGCACAGCGCGGCACCGCATTCGGCAAGTACGGCACGGACTTCCGGAATCCACCAGGACTCGTGCCGGGGTTCGACGGCCACCCGCGTGCCCGTCGGGAAACAGCGCAGACAGGTGTCGAGCAGGGCCGGATCGGCGCGCAGCGTCGGTGGTAGTTGCAGCAGCACCGGGCCCAGCTTCTCGCCCAGTCCGGATGCGTGCTCGAGCAACCGCGCCACGGGCTCCTCGGGTTCGCGCAGCCGTTTGATATGGGTGAGAAAGCGACTGGCCTTGACCGCGAAGCAGAATCCTGGCGGTGTCCGGTCCCGCCACGCCGCGAAGGTCTCGGTGCTCGGCAGTCGATAGAAGACATTGTTGCTCTCGACGGTCGCGAATCCCGCGGCGTAGCACTCCAGCCACAGACGCTGTGGCAGGTCTGCCGGATACAGGACGTCGCGCCAGTCTCGGTACTGCCACCCCGAGGTGCCGACGAGCAGGGGCATGCCTCCATCGAAGCACGCGCACCCCTTTCGCGTCGCCGATACGTCAACTACGCTATGTAGTAGAAGATATCGGGAGGGCGCGATGCGGGAACAGTCGGTGGTCGAGCGTCGAATAGCGTTGGCGCAGTGGAGTTTTCTGCAGTGGGCGGTGTTCGTGCTGGGTGCGGTGCATATCGTGTGGGCGATCGCGGGGTGGATCGCCGAACCCAGTTTCGAACTCGGTGACCACGCTGCGGCGACACCGGTGCTCGGTATGGATTACAACGGCTGGCACGCGGTGGCCGGGCTATTGCTGTTCGGGCCCGCGCTGATCGCTGCGACCCGCAAGTCCTGGTCTGCCTGGTACTGCGTGCTCGCCGGGGTGGGTGGCGGATTCGCGGTCGGGGTGTGGGCGCTGTTCGCGCACCATGTGCTGGTCTTCAGCTTCCCGAATCATGTGATGGACGCGATCGAGCACCTGGTTACCGGCGCGATACTGCTGGCGCTGGTCGCCGTTCAGGCCGTCCGCGATGGTGGACTGCGCCCGGTCTTCGGCAGGTCTCAGTAGCAGCCTTCGAGAGTGGCTGCGGCGAGGGTATCGATGACATCGGTGACATCGTTGTGCGCGTGCAGTGCGGCGCGTTGGCGGCGGGCGCCATTGCCGCGTGCCTCGACCACTGCGACGGTATCGGTGACGAAGTCCAGGTCGCCGGACTGCTCGAGCGCCGGGCTGACATAGTCGATCAACCGGGCGAGCAGCGTGCGGTTCGGAAAGGGCCGCCCGGTCAGGGTGTCGAGGCCGTCGCCGTCCAGGCCGGACCGCGCGGCCTTCCAATAGGCAGCGCGCAAAACTTCCGCGGATATCCGCGGCGGGGGCCGCTTGTCCTGCTGCGCCATCACGACCGCGGCGCGAATGAGCGTGGCCAATAATGCCGTTTCCTCCACGGTCGCCGGCACATCACTGACGCGCACCTCGACGGTAGGGAATGCCGCCGAGGGCCGAACATCCCAGTACACCATCGCGGTATCGAGAATGCTGCCGCTGGCCAGCATCATCTCGACCATATCGTCGTAGTCCGCGATGGAGTCGAAAAACGGTGGCGGACCGGCGCTGGGCCAGCGTCGCCACATGATGCTGCGCCAACTGGCGTATCCGGTATCGGTGGCGCTGTAGATCGGGGAATTGGCCGTCAATGCCAGCAAAACCGGCAGCCAGGGCCGCAGATAATTCCCGACCTGCACCGCCGTTTCCCGATTCGGCACACCGACGTGCACATGGCAGCCGCATAATCCCTGCTCGTGTGCGAGCATGCCGAAATTGCGCTCGATGCGCCGGTAGCGCGGGGTGTCGGTGACCGGAAAAGCGTCCGGCACGGCGGGCGGCACCGCGACGGCGAGCAGGAGCGCACCGTGCTTTTCCGCGCAACCCGCGACAGCCGTGCGCAGTCGACGCAATTCATCGAGCAATTCCGAGGTCCGGGTGTGCACCGTGGTATTGGTTTCGACCTGACAACGCGCCAGCTCCAACTGCAGATCGATCCCGATCTCGCCCGCCGCCGCCGCGACTTCGACATTGCGCGGGCTGGGGGCGCCACTTATCGGCTCCGCCAGCAGGAACTCCTCCTCCACGCCCACAGTCGGCGAGGCCGCGTCCATTCCTGGAGTTTACTGCGCGCGCTGCAAGCGTTGATCGTGATGGCCGGTGTCGATGAATTTCCGATACCTGGATCGTCCTACCGATATGGACGCAACCAATCTCGCAGACCTCTACGAGTTGCCGCCGCTGGCCTGGGCCGATATTCGGAAACGGCTCGACGTCGGAGTCGAACAACGCCCCGGCAGTGGCGGCCCGGGCCGGCACACCTGTTGGCTGACCACGATCAACCCGGATGGCAGTCCGCATGTGACCGCTGTCGGCGCTCTGTGGGTCGAGGGCACCTTCTGGTTCGTGACCGGCGCACGAACGCGCAAGGGCCGTAATCTGGCCCGCGATCCGCGCTGCTCGATGTGCGTATCGACCGATGAGTTCGACCTGGTGATCGATGGCACCGCATCCCAGGTCATCGATTCCGCGCTGGTCGCCGATATGGCACAGCGCTATGTCGGTGAGGGCTGGCCCGCCCGCGTGGACGATACCGGCCAGGCGCTCACCGCTGCCTACAGCGCCCCTTCCGCGGGCCCGCCGCCCTGGCACGTCTACCGCGTGACCGCGCGCACCGCGACCGCCTTGTCGACGGTGGAACCGGGCGGTGCGACCCGATGGCGGTTCTGAGTCTCATCCCCCTGGGCTCTTGTCCCGGTTTCGGCCGTCGGCGCATACTCAGAGGCAACCGGGTAAAACCGGTCTCACAGGTGGTCGGGCTCCGGAGCCCGACCACCGCTTTATGCCTCGACCGTGATTTCACTCCATAGTCCGGTCGGGTGCCGGATCACCGGCCGCGCCGGATTCTGGTCGTCGCTGCGCACCAGCAATCGGTCGCCCGCGCCGAGTGCATCGGTCAGTTCGTGATGCGGCACCGCATCCCAGGGCCCCGCGCCGGTGGACAGCAGCGAGATGGCCGTCCGCGGCAGGATCTCGGTGGCGAAGCGGCGCGGTGTGCCGGTGTAGCTGCCGTGATGGGCGACCTTGTAGATCGTCGTGCGGGCCAGGAGCCGACAGATATCCGGGTTGTCGAGCACCGGCTGCCATCCGGCCCATTGGGTATCACCGGGGAAGACGAGCACCGCGTCGCCGAATTCGAGGGCGAAGAACATGCCCTGGTTGTTCATCGCGCGGTCGAGCAGGCACAGCGCCGCGAACGGATCGCGGGGTTCGACCGTCAGTTGGGCCAGCAGGTTGTCCGATGGCACCTCGACCCGATCGCCGTATCGCCGTTCGTATTGCGCGGGCGTGAGCCGGTAGCCGTCGGCGAACGGCGCCGATGGCCGTTGCTCGGCCGCAATGTCGTTGTGGGCGTGCCACTGTCGATCGACGGCACCGAGGATCGGCTCGAGATCGGTGCTTCGCGCGGGGCCGAGGATGTGGACCAGTACGCCGGGCAACGCGGTCATGGCGCCGAACGCGTCGAGGAGTTCATCGTGATACCGCCGACGCGGATCACCCGCGAAGCCGTGCCGCAGCGTCCACATCGCGCGCTCGGTGCGCAGCGCATTGCGTGCCAGCATGCCTTCGGCAGTCGTCGCGGAAAAGGCGGTGGCCAGTCCGCGGGCGGCTCGGTCCTGGCTGTGGCGCACCCGGGCGGCCTCGCTGTCGGCCGGGTGCTCGACCCACGGCAACCACACCTCGCCGACGCCGATGTCCTGCCATCGCGCCGAGGCGAAACCGGCGATGTGATCGCGATGGGGATTGCTCGCGACCACGACATCCAGATACGGCCGCCCCGAATCCGTTTCGGTCAGGTCGGCGACCACCTGTTCAGTGAGAAACCCGTTGTCGCCGAAGGCATTCGCACCGCAGTCGACCAGTATCCGCGCGATGCGTTCGTCCTCGGTGAGGGTCACCAGGAAGCAGTCGGCGAAGCCGATGTTGTACATGCGGACGGTGACTGTGCGCGACATTCAGCCCGCCGTATCGAGGTTCGCGACGTTGAGTTCGTCGACCACCCGACTCGGGTCGGCGCGCCACGGCATCGTCGCACCGGCGTACCCGTCGAATGTGTCGACGAATTCCAGGATCCCGCGCAGCCGATCCGCGCCGCGCGCGGTGACATCGTCGCTTCCGGCGGAGGCCGGCAACGGCTTGCTGATGACGAATTTGATGCGTCCCGTCGCGTCGGCGACGATCGTGGTCCCGCCGCGCAGGGGCAGGCCGCCAAGGCGGGGGCGCAGCCGCGCCTGTAGTTCCGCATCAGCGGTCTGCACGAATCGGACCACCACCTCCACCCGCGCTCGGCCGTCGGCGCCCACCCGGAACAGCGCGTGGAATCCGTCGACATCGATCGCGGTATCGGGCGCCAAGTCGAGTGCGCGCCAATGTCTTTGGGCATAGGATCGCAGCCTCCCGTACACCACCGGGCGGGCCCTGGTGGACGAACCGTCCGATGCGGGCCCGCCGTGCTGACGGAAACCCGTCGCGGTGTCCAGCACCAGCGGGTCGACGATGTCGTGGTCCAGCGGCGGCAGCGAGCGTCCACTGGCATCGGGCCACATGATCGATTCGTCGGCCAGCGACGCCACCTCCGAGGGGTAGATGCCGCGCTGGCGAAATCCCTCGATCAGCCGTGCCCGCAGACCGTCGCGGTCCTCGGGGTAGAGCTCTCGGTCCGCGGTGACCAGCGATCGCAGAAAATCGCCGAAGGTCACATCGACCGGCGGCAGGTACTGGAAGGCGCGGATGCACATGCCGAGGTAGCGCTGTGCCGTGCGCCTGGCCTCGGCGCCCACCCGCCGCACCAGGTCCGGATGCAGCGCGCCCTGTGGCAGCACACCCGTACCGGCCGTGGCGATCCGCAGCAGGTCCGCGATCCGCTGCTGATAGGTCGAGAGGTATCCGTCGAAGGTGGCGGCGACCAGAATCGCGCCGCGCCGGTGTGCTTGAAATGTCCGGCCCAGCTTCATCGGATCCGGCGGTTCGCCGAGCGCGCTGCGTAGCGCGCGCCCCATGCCACTGCCCTCGCCGAACTGCTGGGCGAGGTCGACCAGCGGCGAGTTCTCCCCGAGATCGGTGCGATTGTGCTGAATATGCCGCTCGACGACCTCCGGGAGGGTGAAATGCTGGAACAGCGCGACCAGGTCCGCGAACCCTTCGTGGAAGGCGGGCACATCGAGATTCGTGGGTTCCTTGAACCGTTGCCGCTGCCGGTGCACCAGCGCGTGTGTCGTTTCGTGCGCGATGATGTCATGCGATAAGCACGAGAACACTTGCTGGCCGGGCAGATTCCGGCCCGGATTCTTCGCATCGGCCTTGAAGTAGCCGAACTGCAGTGTCCCGCCCATATCCGGGACGAACCGCGCGTTCGGGCCGACGAAGGCGTGCGGGAAGATCTTCAACCGCTCGGTTCCGCGCCAGCTGAAACGTCGGCCCAATCCGTGCTCGAAATTCTCGAGGACGGTGCTGACGATCGCGTACACCATCTGTTGGTGAAACCGTGGGTCCCGTTCCGACGGCGGCAGGCCGTCCTGCAGCAGCAGCCGCCGGTCGTCCAGGTCCACTGGTTCGTAGTAGCAGCCCTGGGCGCCGTCGTAATCGATCACTTGGACGAGCTCGCCACTAGGACCCGGCCGCAGCGGCTCGTAGGGCACCGACAGGGTGATCGCTTCGGTACCCGGCAGCCGTGCGACCATCGGATCGAAGGCGAATACGCGCAGGTGACGCCGCGATGGTTCCGGCACTGCCGTGGCCTGTTCGGCCAGATCACGCGGTGAGTCCGTCATTGCCGCGCCGCGAGCGCCGCCTCGATCAGGGATTTCAGGCTGTCGTGATCGGGCTGGTCGAGCCGCACCGATCCGTCGCCGCTGATCAGCACCACCACGCCGCGGGGCAGGTTCGTGTCCTTGGAGACCTTGACCGGTTCGCCGCGGGCATCGATGATCACGCCCTTGCCGAGGTCATCGATGAATCCTTTGACGGCCTTGGCGAGCCCGATGAGCGCGATAGCGCCGAGCACGATCGGGATGAACGCTATTGCGGGATCTTTCGGCGGCGGAATCGATGCCTCACCACCCGCCTCGACCACCCGACAGGCGGCCTCGTCCGCGTCGGCGTCCGCGATCTCGAATCCGTCCCAGGTGAACTCGACGATCCGATCCTCGGCCACAGCCCCGCTCCTCTCGTCGCGTACGTCGGCGTCGTCGCTGCTGACCGCACTGTTACCGGGTGCGGCCGGGGCGGGTCGGTCGCCGCCTTGCTCAGGATATGGCGTGTCGGGCGCAACCGGGTGCGTTATGGAACAGGCGCGATCGAGCGACGAGAGTGCCTGTGCTGTCCCCGGATTTCGAATGGCGGCCAGTTGTGCGGATGAGTGGGGGGCCAACCAGGGACCGGTCGGTCGGTTCGACGGTGCACAACCCCGAGTCCCGGCGCGGTTGTGCTCGCGGCGGCGACGATTACCCGTGAGGTAATCGTCTTGTGGCCGTGCGGTTCGTAGGATCGGCAGGGTGAGTACGCAGACAGCCGGTGACCTGTTGCGCCACTGGCGGCTCGAGCGCAGGCTCAGCCAGCTGGAATTGGCGGGGCGCGCCGAAACCTCCGCGCGGCACCTGAGTTTCATCGAAACGGGTCGTGCGAATCCGAGCCGCACCATGGTTGTGCACCTGTGCGAGCAGTTGGAGATCCCCTTGCGCGAGCGTAACCGGCTGCTACTCGCGGCCGGTTACGCTCCTGCCTACGCCGAACCCGACCTGGATACCCCCGCGATGGACGCGGTGCGCGGCGCGATGCGCCAGATCCTCGCCGGACATGAGCCCTATCCGGCGCTGGCCATCGACCAGGGCTGGAACATGATCGACGCCAATGCCGGTGTCGCTGTGCTGTTGGCGGGTATCGATTCGAAGCTGCTCACCGCACCGGTGAACGCGCTACGCCTGAGCCTGCACCCCGACGGCATGGCCGGCCGCATCGTCAACCTCGCCGAATGGCGTGGCCACCTTTTCGAGCGCCTGTCCCGCCAAATCGAGGTCACTGGCGCGCCGGAACTGATCGAGCTCCGCGACGAACTGCGCCAATATCCGGGCGGCGAAGTAGATCTCGCGCTGCCCGAACCCGACCAAGCGGTCGTACCGCTGCGCCTGCGTCACAAAGACCACGAATTGTCCTTCATCAGCGTCACCACCGTCTTCGGCACCCCGATGAACGTCACCGTCGCCGAATTGGCGATCGAATCGTTCTTCCCCGCCGATGAGGAAACCAAGAGACGCCTCACCGCGGCATCCCGATAATGCGGCGCGCCGATCGAATCGCGGGAACGCATGGGATGCAGTCACATACGATCCCGGATGCTGGCGAAGTCGGGACCATTCCGATGTATCCGAAGAACGACTGCGCGCGGAACTGCGGTTCGCTCGAGCGGTACGACCAGGTGCGAGGGCGCAGTGGCGCGCTGAACGAGGTCCGGTCGAGCTGAGTTCCGGTGCGGAATGCGACGCATCGGAACCGGGAGCTGGGCCGGGAACGAGTGGAAAGCAGGCCAGGTGTGCAGGTGAAGCAGGCGGCGCGGCTCGCGGAGTTGCTGGGGGTCACGGTGCGCGCGGTGACCGATGTGGGATCGAGCCATTCATGGACGCTGCATCGGGCCGTACTCGCCGATCGCCGGGAAGTCTTCGTCAAGGCCGCGCGCGATCGGGCGCAGGTGTTCCGGGCGGAGGCGGCGGGTCTGCGGTGGCTCGCGGTCGGGGTGCCGGAATTGGTGCCCGAGGTGCTCGCGGTCGACGACCGGATGCTGGTGCTGCCGTGGCTGGCGCAAACCGCCCCGACGACGGCGGTCGCGGAACGTTTCGGCCGCGATCTGGCCGCGCTGCACACGAATTCGCCGGGATCGTTCGGCGCGCCCTGGGCGGGTTGGATCGCCGACCTGCCGCTGGACAACACCCGATTCGACGGCTCATGGGCCCGCTGGTACGCCGACCATCGCCTCGCCCCGTACCTTGCGCGCGCCGCCGCCGAACTCGGCCGCGACGGCACCCGCCTGCTGGAACGCGTCATCGACGATATCGAAACCCTCGCGGGCCCGAGCGAACCGCCCAGCCGCATCCACGGCGACCTATGGTCCGGCAACCTCCTGTGGACCGCCGACCGTGTACTGCTCATCGACCCCGCCGCCCACGGCGGCCACCGCGAAACCGACCTCGCCATGCTCGCCCTGTTCGGCGCACCGCATCTGGACCGAATCCGCGCCGCCTACCACGAGATCCACCCGCTGGCCGACGGCTGGCGCGCCCGCGTCCCGCTGCATCAACTACACCCGCTGCTGGTGCACGTCGTGCTCTTCGGCGGCGGCTACCGAAGCCAGACCCTGGCCGCGGCCGCCGCCGTACTCGCGGCATAGCGCCGCGTCAGCTCGTCTTTGCGATGACCTTCTCCGCGAACCGCGACAGGTGCGCGATCTTGGTGTCCAGCGATTCGGTATCGGGTTCGGTTGTATACGGATAGCGGAAGCCGACGATCACATCGGTGACCCCCTTGTCCTCCAACCGTTTCACGCCGTCCACGGTGAAGCCGTCCAGCGAGATGACGTGCACCTCGAAGTCCTTACGGGTGCCGTACTCGGCGCGCAGGGTATCGAGTTTCGCGAGCAGCCGGTCCAATTCGGCCGGGTCACCGCCCGCGTGCATCCAGCCATCGCCGCGTTGGGCCGCGCGCCGCAAGGCCGGGCCACTGTGTCCGCCGATGAGGATCGGGATCGGCTCGGTCGGCACCGGGCTGATCTTGATGGGCGGCAGATCGTAGTACTTCCCATGGAATTCGAAGTAGCCGCCCGCGGTGAGGCCGCGCACGATATCGATGCATTCGTCCATGCGTGCGCCCCGGTGTTCGAACGGCACACCCATGATCTCGAAGTCATCCGGCCACGGGCTGATACCGACGCCGAAGCCGAACCGGTTACCGCTCAACGCCGCGATCGAGGCGGCCTGTTTGGCCACCAGCACCGGCGGACGGATGGGCAACTTCACCACGAACGGGGTCAGGCGCAGTGTCGTTGTGGCCGCCGCGATGGCCGCCGACAGCACGAATGCCTCGATGAACGGCTTGTCCTCCAAGAACTCCCGACTGCCGTCGGGGGTGTACGGGTAGGTCGCGTCGGATTCCTTCGGATACGCCACGCTGTCGGCGATCGTCATCGACGTATACCCGGCCGCCTCCGCGGCCTGTGCCAGCGGCACATAGTAGGTCGGATCCGTCATTGTCTCGGCATAGGTGAATCGCATGTCAATCGCCTTCCATCCCGGTACTTTCGGCGCGCTGCGCCCTGGTCGGTGCCGCCCTCGATATGCCAGCCGCATGCGCACCGGCGCGACGCCCGAAGTAGGACCCCTCGCCGAGACACGTCCCGCTGGCATAGCCGCGACTGTCCTGGGCCAGATTCGAGGCGCAGGCCCCCGCCGCGTACAGCCCCGAGATCACCGACCCGTCGGCGCGCAGCACCGCACCGTCGAGGGAGGTGCGTAGTCCGCCGAGGGTGAATCCGACGTAGGTGGCTCGGCCCGGCGTGAGATCGAAGGCGCCCCACGGGCCCTCGGTCAACGGTGTCAGCCAGTCGGGATGTTTGCCGAATTCGGGATCGCGCCCTTCGGCCGCCGCGGTGTTGTACGCGGTCAGGGTCCTGCGCAGGGCGCCATCGGGGATACCGAGCGCCGTTTCCATCTCCGAGACCCGGTGCCAGCCATCGATGAATTTCACCATCGGCAGCTCCGGCCACACCATATGCGTGCTGTCCACGATCAGGTAGGCCGTCGAATCCGGTTGCGCGACAACAGCACCCGCTGTCCGCCCGTGATAGGAATCCTCCGCGACGAATCGCCGACCGGCCTTGTTCACGATGATCCCGTACAGCAGATCGGCCGGGGGATAGAACGACGCGGTCAGGAACGCTTCATCCATCCGTGTGACAGCGCCGCCGGCCGACTGCCCGAGCCGGATGCCGAGCCCGTCATCCGACGGCACACCCAGCGGCAGCAAGTGTTGGGCCAATTGCGGGGTGTAGGCGGCCAGCATCTCCGAGTTCATCACGAACCCGCCCGCAGCGAGTACCACCGCACCCGCGGCCGCGCCATCGTGCCAGCGCACCCCGACGATCCGCCCATTCGCGTCGGCGACGAGTTCGCGCACCGTGGTCTCGTACCTCACCGCGATACCCAACTCCCGGACCCGCTCGGCGAGCACCGCCATCACCTGCTGCCCGCCGTGCTCGGCCAGCGCGTTCACCTTGTGCCCGCGCGGTGCCGGCTGCGCCTGATCGCGGTAGGGCCACACCTTTTCGTTGCCGGTCCACATCAGCCCCTCGGTTCCGGGCTGCACCACCGACTTCCCGGGATAGAACGACCGCTCGAACTCGATCCCGTGCGCCTCCAGCCAATCGAAATGCGCGACGCTGTCGGTGCAGTACGCGCGGACCTTGGCCGCGTCGGGCTCGGGAGTGACCGCCTCGAGATAGGCGATCATCGCCTCGACACTGTCGGCGTGCCCGGTCGCCGACTGCACCGGTGTGCCGCCCCCGAGATAGAAGTGCCCGGCCGCCAGCGCCGACGCCCCGCCCGCTGCGCCGTTGCGCTCCAGCAGCAGTACCCGCGCGCCCGCTTCGGCCGCGCTGATCGCCGCGCACGCTCCGGCGATCCCGAAGCCGACCACGATCACATCCGCGCTGTCGTCCCATTCGACCGGACCGGTCATGAGCTGGGGGAGTTCGATTCCTAGGCCCATGGATTCGAATACCCCTCCGGAATCAGGTAATCGAACATCGCCTTCATATCCGCCGACAACCGCATGAGCTCAACGGTCGAACCGAGCGCACCGCCATCGAGATAGGTGAATTCCATTCCGACGCCCTCGAACACACCCCGCGCGAGGATTTCCGCCCCGTTCGTCTTCGCCTCGGCCAGCGCCGCGTCATAGTCCGCTGGCACCCACGCGATGTGATGCAGTCCCGGCCCCACCGTTTCCAGATGCTCGGAGTACAGGCTGATCCCGGATTGCGGCTCGATCAGCTCCAATTGCTGGCCGCCCGCATACCCCAGTGCCACGGTGATCGTGTAATCGGCTGGCGCACCGCGCAATTCGCACGACTGCGGCCCGAAGTGCACATCCGCGATGGTGAACCACTCGGCGACGCCATAGCGCTCGGTGCACTCCCGTCGCGCCGCATCGACATCGCGCACGACCCAGCACAGCTGGAAGATCGGACCCCGCGCGATGGTCATCGGATCACCTCAATTCCGCCCAGTGACTCGTCGGATTCGCAAAACAGCCGGTACGCACGACCCAATTAAGCACTGATGCTTAACATCGTCAATACCTGGATTTAGTACAGTTCAGACATGACCACCGAGGATCCGCGCGCCGCGCTACTCGACGCGGGCGAGCGACTGATCGCCGAACGCGGCGTGGACGTCCCGCTGCGCGATATCGCGGCGGCCGCGGGGCAGCGCAACAACTCGGCGGTGCACTACTATTTCGACTCCCGCGGCGGGCTGATCGAGGCCATTGTCGAACGCCGGATGAACTGGCTCGAGGACCGCCGGATGGGACTGCTCGCTCAGCACGAGGCCGACGGCACCGCGCACGAGATCCGGACACTGGTCGCCATGCTCACCGCGCCCATCCTCGAACTCATCGGCACACCGCCGATCACCCACTACGGCCGCTTCCTCGAAGTGGTGCGCGCCCATCCCGTGATCGCCGATGCCCGCCGCCTCGCCGGTGTCGACCGCGCCGCCGTGCGCATCATCGCCACCCGCCTCGACGCGGCTCTTGCGCAACTCCCACCCCGCCGTCGCCGCCAACGCCTGGAAACCATGGCAACGGTGATGTTCGCCCTGATCGCCGACTACGAACGCGCGCTGGAAGCGGGTGTACGCACCGCGGACCCGGACAGCGACGCGGCCGAAATCATCGACATGATCGTCGCCATGCTCACTGTGCCGGTCCACCGAGCGAGCCCCGGTGGCGATAGCGGCTGATCTGGATCGAACCGGAGATGCTCAGCGCCGTTGCACGAGGCGATCAATGACCTTCGGCACCGAAGTCGGCAACGTCGCACGACGGTATGCCGCACTGGCACAGGACATTCGAACCGACGCCGCGACGGTCCGACCTTCGATGACGGCGTCCACATGCACCGCCTACTCGACGTCATCCGCAATTCGGCAGACACCGCGACACGGGGTGTCTGCCTACTGGCCGGTGATAGCAGGGCGTCGGACCGGTTCGGCGACCGCAAGAAGGTCGCGCACCATTTCATCTGGCAATGGCGTTGCTTTGCAGTGCTGGAGGACGGTCGCCTGGCTGCGCTAATCGCCCCAGACGGGTGCGCGCTTGGCCAGGAAAGCCGCCATCCCTTCGCGGGCGCCGGGAAGTTGGGCGGCGGCGGCCATGACTTCCAGCGCGAGGGCGTAGGCGTCTGCTTCGGGGCGGTCGAGTTGGCGGTAGAGCGTGCGTTTGCCGAGTGCCTTGCTGGCCCGGCTGCCCCGGGTGGCGCGAGCGAGCAACTCGGCCACGGCGGTGTCGAGTTCGGCGTCTGGCACCGCTCGGTTGATCAGGCCCCACTGTTCGGCGGTGCGGGCATCGATCGGGTCGCCGGTGAGGGCGAGTTCCATCAGACGTTTACGGCCGACGGCGCGGGCCACCGGCACGGCGGGGGTGTGGCAGAACCAGCCGCCCTTGCCGCCGGGGAGCGCGAAACCGGCCGATTCGGCGGCGACGGCCAGATCGCATGAGGCCACCAGTTGGCAGCCCGCGGCCGTGGCCAGACCGTGCACGCGGGCGATCACCACCTGCGGCACCGACTGGATGGTGGACATCAGCTCCGTGCACAGTGTGAGCAGTTCCCGCACGCCGAGCAGGTCGCGCGCGGCGACGTCGGCGAAATCATGTCCCGCGGAGAACACCGGACCGTGCGCCCCGAGCACTATCCCGGTGGCGTCGGTCTCGCCGGCGGCCCGGAACGAGGCGAGCAGTTCGGCCAGATGCTCGCCCGAGAGCGCATTGCGCCGCTCCGGCCTGTTCATGGTGATGCGCACCGTGTCGGCGTCCCGCGCGACCAGCACATGCCGATACTCCAAGGCGGTCATACCTCCACCGTAGAGCTCCACCGGCAACCACACGACACCTCCGCAATGTCAGGCGGATCGGCGGGCGGTGACCAAGAGGTACTCCCACTCCATTCGCCCGTTGCCCAGGTTGTGTTGGGATGCGAGATCCGCGAGTTCCCGGTCCAACCGCGCGATCTGGTCGGGTTGCGCGGCAATGGCCTTGTACACGGCGACCGTCGGTCCGTAATAGGACTTGAAGAAGTCGCGGAACTCGGCGCCATCGGCGAAACGATCGATGACCGCGTTTTCGCGTCGCAGCTCCAGGTCGGCGACGCGATCGCCCAAGAGCGACCGGACATGTATCTCGTCGCCCCACATCGGGGGCGGCTGCGCACCGGGCGGGGGCGGCGCAGCGAACGGTTTCATCGTGGCGAACATCTGCCCGATGAATCCGGTGGGTGTCCAGTTGATCAGCCCGATCGTGCCGCCCGGCTTGGTGACCCGCACCAGTTCGTCCGCGGCCGCCTGATGGAACGGCGCAAACATGACGCCTACGCACGAGATCACGGCGTCGAACTCGGCATCGGCGTAGGGCAATGCCTCGGCGTCGGCTTCCTGCCACTGCAGCTCGACGCCATGGGCGGCGGCGAGACGCCGGCCCGCGTCGAACAGCTCCGGCGTGAGGTCGCTCGCGACGACGTCCGCACCGGCCGCTGCGGCCGGGATCGCTGCATTCCCGGATCCGGCCGCAATATCGAGCACGCGCTGGCCCGGGCCGATACGGCAGACCTCGACGAGACGCCGACCCAGCCCAGGGATGACTTCGGTGGCGACGGACGGGTAGTCGCCCAGTGCCCATATTGCACGATGCCGCGCCTTGAGATCAGCGGGGCCGGATTCGGTCATCTGATGCTCCCTCTGTAATCGCGCCGGCGGATGCCGCCGAAGCTGATCGATGTGCTGTGCACCGTGTTGCGGCCCGGCTTGGAGCCGACCGTCGCCAGCCCTCCGTTCCCAGATCGAAAACCACTGCGTCCTACCGCTCATTCTGCTACCGCGTCGGCGGTAGCTGGTGGATCTACCTCGAAAGGCCGAGACTGGTTATTGCCTGCCCGCGCCATTACGGCACGCGACCACACGGGTCGTGCTCACCTCGGAACCGCCAGATCGGGCGAGGTGCGTGGGCCTCCGCCTATCGACAAGGAGGCTGGAAATGAAGCACTCAGGCTTGGACCCGACCTTCTATCGGAGTGCAGCGGAGGCGGCGGCCGCGCCACCGGAGCGGCTCGCATACGTTGTTGCGTTCGACCGCGCGGCACAGCAGCCAGATGCGCTTTCAGTGATCGATGTCGATCCGGGCTCGGCCACCTACGGCCGAGTGGTCGGCTGGACCGAGGTGCCCCACCTGGGCAACGAGCTGCACCATTTCGGCTGGAACGCCTGCAGCAGCGCGCTGAAGCACGAGGGCCACCACATCGAGGGGCTGGCTCGGCGGTACCTGATCGTGCCGGGTCTGCGCTCGTCGCGCCTGTACGTGTTCGATACCCAGCCCGACCCACGCCAGCCCACCCTGTCCAAGATCGTGGACAGCTCCGAACTCGCGGCCAAGGCCGGCTACTCCCGTCCACACACGCTGCACTGCGGGCCCGACGGTGTGTTCATGACCTGCCTCGGCGGGGCCGACGGATCGGACGGGCCGGGCGGGATCGCGCTGCTCGATCACGCTACGTTCGATGTGCTGCGGCAATGGGAGACCGACCGTGGGCCGCAATTCTTCGCGTACGACGCCTGGTGGCATCTCAACCAGAACACGCTGATCAGCAGCGAGTGGGGCACCCCGTCCATGATCGAGGACGGGTTGCAGCCGGAGTTGCTGCTGGCCAACAAGTACGGCCACGCGATCCACTTCTGGGACCTCACCGCCGGTCGGCACCAGCAGCGGATCGATCTCGGCGAGCAGTATCAGATGCCACTCGAGTTGCGCCCTTCGCACGATCCGGACGCCGCTTGGGGGTTCGTCGGCGTGGTGATCTCGACCGAGGATTTGTCGGCGTCGGTGTGGCGTTGGCACCGCGATGATGGCGTGTGGGCGGTCGACAAGGTGATCACCATCCCGGCCCAGCCGGCTGATCCCGACCTGCTGCCGCCGGCACTGAAACCGTTCGGCGCGGTGCCGCCGCTGGTCACCGACATCGACCTCTCGGTCGACGACGCATACCTCTACGTCTCGTGCTGGGGTACCGGGGAGCTCTGTCAGTTCGACGTGCGCGATCCGGCCAACCCGAAACAGATCGGGTCGGTCCGGCTCGGCGGGATCGTGGGCCGCACCGCCCACCCCGCCGCGCCGAACCAGCCGCTTGCCGGCGGCCCCCAGATGGTCGAGATCAGCCGTAACGGTCGCCGGGTCTACCTCACCAACTCGCTCTATAGCGCGTGGGACGACCAGTTCTACCCGGATGGGGTCGGCGCCTGGATGGCCGTGATGCACACCGATCCCGACGGCGCAATGACCATCGACGAGTCGTTCTTCCCGCACGACAAGGACTTTCGAGGTCTGCGGGTGCACCAGGTGCGCCTGCAGGGCGGCGACGCCTCCTCCGACTCCTACTGCTACCGATAGTCGGGTCGAGCGGGGACCGCTGGATCTCGACGCCATTGGTTCCCGAGCGCCGGGCAGTTGAGCGGTGCCGGCCATGACTTCCAGGGCGATGGTGTTTCCGCGAAGCCATTGGACCGATCTGGTACGGCCCCCGCTTCGACGCCGGGGGCCGTTGTGATCATTTGCTCAGAGCCTTGCCGCCATTGGGAGCCACCGCGAACCATGTTCCGCCGACACCCTGGCCGAGCAAATCGCCCGGCTTGGTGTCTTTCGAGAAGTAGTACACCGGCCAACCCCCGATAGTGATTTGGCATGTGCCGTCGGCACGTTCGATGAATCCGACGAGTTGGGGGTCGATGCCCGAGGCGTAGAGCGCTTGATCGCGGGCGACAGTCAGCGGCGGCCAGGTCACGGCGCACTGCCCGGAGCAGTTGGATACCGAGGGGTTCGCGGTGTCCTTGTCGAACCGGTACAGCGACCGGCCGGATCCGTCCGAAACACGCTGTCCGACGCTCGGGTCGCTGGTCACCTGGAGTTGCACCGCGCTCGCGGTGCCGGCGGGGGCGGCACCGCCGTAGATCTTCAGCCAGCCTTGCGTTTTCGCTACTGCGGGAGCCTGTCCCACAGCGGGCGCCGCTGCGGTAGTCGAGGTGCTGGTGGCGGTCGAGGACGTCGGCGCCGTCGCCTCGGCACCTTTGTCGCCACTGCAGCCGCTGAGCAGACCTGCGAGAGCGACCGCAGCGGCGGCGAGCGGCACTGCGGCACGCTGGATTCGTTTGGCTGAATTCATATTTCGGATCCTCCGTCGCTGATCGATGAGGTGCACACCGCATCTCGTCCCCCGTACTACGAACCACGGCAACCGTTTGGTTCACCCGGGACGCAACGGTCGGGGTGTTCGCTATCTCACAGTCGGAGGCATCGACCAGATCATCGGTTTCGAGCATAGGCACCCTCGACAGTTGCTCGACGAATCGTCATGACCGCGTCTATCTCGCGAGGTTCCAGCGATCACCCCGCGGCGTCCTGTTCAACGTTCGCATCTTATCTGACTATTTCATCAGATATGATGCATGTATGGAGCTATGACGAAAGAAGGCCCGATGACTTCCGAACCCGTGGTTCGAAACCGGATCGATCGGCGCCGCGAGCGCACTCGCAATGCTCTGCTCGGTGCCGCGCAGAAGTTCCTGGCCGAGGGCCGATCCGCGGTCAGCGTTCAGGAGATCACCGACGCGGCCGGCGTCGGTTTCGGCTCCTTCTACAACCACTTCGATTCCAAGGAACAACTGTTCGACCAGGCCGTGCGGTCGGCGCTAGAGGTCTACAGCCAGTTGCGCGACGACATCGTCGCGGTCTACGAGGATCCGGCCGAGGTGTTCGCGGTGAGCCTCCGAATGACCGGGCGGTTGCAACGGCAGTTCCCGGAAGTGGTGCGGGTGATCTTGCACTCCGGCATGTCGATCCTGTTGTCCGACGAGGGTTTGGCCGCACGCGCGCGCCGCGACATCATCGCCGCACAAGAGGCGGGACGCTTCGAACCGATGGATCCGGACAAGGCGGTCATGGCCGTGGGCGGGGCGCTCCTCGGATTGCTGCAACTGCTGGACGCCGAGCCGGATGCCGACGCCGCAGCGCTCACCGACGAGATGACCTTCCACATGCTGCGTATGTTCGGCATGGACGAGCGCACCGCGCAGCGATTGTCCGCCAGCCTGCTGCCGCCCCAGCCGAAGCTTCAGGTAGAGCTGGGGCCGTGATGGTGCGGTCGGGCGCGAACAGCCCGGAACGGGTGAAGTTCCATCGCCCTGTCCGAAGGTGGCCGGAAGGTCTGCGTGACCGGCAGCCGTTCGCCCGAACGTCAGGCGGGCAGGCCGATCAGGTCGGCCACCAGATTCATCTGGTGTTCGAAGTAGTCGCCGACGGCATTGATGGTGCCGTCGAGGCGGCCGAAGATCTCGAAGGTGACGAGCCCGAAAAGCTGTGTCCAGCCGAGGAATACGCGGTCGAGCACCTCTTCGGGCAGCCCGGACCCCTGCTGGTCGATGAGCATGCGGAGATCGCCGCGCACGGTGTCGGGCAGCGGCGTGGCCAGTGGTGCGGGCCGTAGCAGGCCAGCGGCTTCGGCATCGGCGGCGATCCCGGCCAGCAGCAGGACGACGGTGGCGGCGGGCGCGACGGTGTCGCGAGGTGCGTCGTAGCCCGGGATGGGGCTGCCGTAGAGCAGGCCGTATTCGGTGGGATTCGCGGTGGCCCAGTCTCGTACGGCCGTGCATACTGCGAGCCAGCGGGCGCGCTGATCGCCGGCCGGTCGGGCATCGGCTGCGCGGGTGGCGGCGTTGCCCAGCGATTCGTAGCTCTCCAGGATGAGCGCGGTGAGCAGGTCGTCGCGGCTGGGGAAGTAGCGGTAGAGCGCGGAGGCGACGATGCCGATGTCGCGGGCGACTCCGCGCAGCGACAGTCCGGCGCCATCGGTGGCCAGCCGTTTCCGGGCGGTGGCCTTGATTTCCTCGATCATTTCGGTGCGGACGCGGGCGCGCACGGATGCGGCGGACATATCCGCAGTGTAGCGAACGGGAAACCCTTTGGAGAACAGTAGACGATCAGGAGAACAGTGTTCTTGACTAGGAACGCTGTGCTCGCTTACCGTCGAATCGTCACCGAGAACACCGTTCTTAACGAAGAACACCCCGACCGGATCGAGGACCTCATGTCCCTGCACGTCGTCATCGGAGCGGGCCCCGTAGGCACCGCCACCGCACTGCTGCTCGCGAGCCGCGGCGCGCACGTCCGCCTGATCACCCGCCGCGGCTGCGGCCCCGCGCACCCGGCTGTCGAACGTGTCACCGCCGACGCCACCGACACATCTGCCCTGGTCGCCCACTGCCTGGACGCGACCGCCGTCTACCAGTGCGCCCAACCGGCCTATCACCGCTGGCCGCAGGACTTCCCGCCGCTGCACCGCGCGGTACTGACCGCCGCGGAACTGTCCGGGGCGCTGCTGGTCACCGTCGGAAACCTCTACGGCTACGGCGAATTCGACGTCGCGGTCACCGAAGACCGGCCGCTGCGCCCGAATTCGGTGAAGGGTCGCGTGCGCGCCGAGATGTGGGCAGAGCAGCAGGCCGCGCACGAGGCCGGCCGCATTCGCACCGCCGAGGTGCGCGGCTCCGATTACCTCGGCCCCCGCGCCGCCTCCGCGGCGACCACCCTGCTGCTCCCGGCGGTGCTGTCCGGCCGGCGCGCCCTGGTCCCGGCCGATCTCGACGCACCGCACACCTGGACCGCCACCGCCGATGTGGCCCGCCTGCTGGTCGCGGTGGCCGCAGACGAATCCACCTGGGGCAGGCCTTGGCACGTGCCTTCGGCCGCACCGCTGTCGGTGCGCGGCCTGGCCGAGCTGCTCGCCACGGTCGCGGCGGCCCCACCCGCCCGGGTCACCCGCATGCCCGCGGCGATGCTCTGGTCAGCGGGCCTGTTCGTTCCGGCCGCCCGCGAGATCCGGGAACTGCGCTATCAGTTCGATCGCCCGTTCGTCATGGACTCCTCCGCCGCGACGGCGCATTTCGCCCTCGACCCCACCCCGCTCGAGGACTCTCTGCGCGCGACCGTCGATGCCTTCCGGGCCGCCGCCGACCTCGCCGCCCGGCAGTGAATGGCGCACGGACGATGTCCACTTCGAAGGTTGCGGACCACCTATCGGCGCGCGTCGCGTTGCCGATCATGACGGCCGTGGTCTGCATGAACGCCGGTTTCATCGGCCTGGGTGCGGTGTTCGACTACCCGCGTGTGCTGTCGCGCCCGAGCGCGGAGGTGCTGTCGCTGTTCCGAGCACACGAGGCCGCGGTGGTGTCGTGGTTCTCGGTGCTGGTGTTCGGCGCGGTGCTGTTCGTCCCGATCGCGGTGCTGGCTGGGCGACTCCATGATTCGCCGCGCATGCGGTGGGCCGTGCGGGCCGGTGCGGCGGCGGGTGTGGTGCAGGCGGTCGGTCTGCTGCGCTGGCCGCTGCTGGTACCCTCGCTCGCCGACCGTGCCCTCGGTGCAGGCGAGAGTTCTGCCGCGACAGACGAATTCGAGCTGTGGAATCGAGTGCTCGGCTCGGCACTGGGGGAGACCTGCGGCTACGCGCTGACCGCCGCCTGGACCGTGCTGGTGGCAACGGCATTGTCGCGCAACGGTTTCCCGCGCTGGTTCACCGCCCTGGGGGTGGCCGCGGCCATCCTGATCCTGACCGGTGTCGCTGCGCCGTGGCGAGTCCCGGCCGCGCAGCAGCTCAACTTCCTCGGCTATGTGCTGTGGAGCGTGTGGATGTTGGCGCTGGCCGGTTTCGCGATCCGCCGTTCGCCGCTCGCATCCCGTGGGTGAATCGTGCGCCACGGCCAATCCCAGTGCGGATGCCGCCGCGACCGCCAACGGTCAAGGAGTTACCACGAGGTCGAGGCTGGCCAGCAGGTCGATCACGCGTTGGTCGATATCGTCGCGGATCGGCCGCACCTCGGCCACCGGCAGCCCGGCCGGATCATCGACGATCCAGTCTTCGTGCCGGACGCCGGGTATCAGCGGGCACGCGTCCTCGCATCCCATGGTGATAATGATGTCGGCGGCCAGGATGATCTCGTCGGTCCAGGTCTTGGGGAACTCGTGGGAGATGTCGATACCCACTTCGGCCATGGCCGCGACGGCTGCCGCGTTGAGCGCGCCGCTCGGCTCGGACCCGCCGGACCAGGCCAGCGCGCGATCCTGTGCGTAATGCTCGAAGAAGCCCAGAGCCATCTGCGAACGCCCGGCGTTGAACGCGCACAGGAACAACACCACCGGTTTCGTGTGTTCGATGCGGCCCTCCACCTTCGCACGAGCGTGCAATTGCTGCCGAGCGAAGCGCTCGGCCAGCAATGGCAGATACAGCTTCACGGCCGCGCGCGCCCCGATCTGGGCGTAGGAGTCGTGGAGGTAACGGTGAATCGTGTTGGCATCGAACAAGATCGTGAACTCACGCTGCAGCCGCCGCTCGGCGCGGGCGAGCGCCGTGGCGTGCACGATGTCGAGGAGTCGGTAGGCGGGGGTGATCTCTGCGTATCCGGCCTGGTTCGTCCGCTCGGGCGTAACCACATCAGTTAGGGTGACACCGGTGCCCCTTCGCGGCAACCAAACTGGGGATGAACCAGATTGAACCGGCACGCGACAACGCGGCATACCGCCGAAGAAACCCCTCGGTACTATGCGTGTCGCGAAAACCGTTAGTGCAGAAGCCTTTCGCAGGGGTGATGAAGTCGTCCGTCGGATTCTCGGCTTCGAGGGTGAGCCCCCTGGATTCCGGTGCGGATCAGATGTCCTGAACGACAAGCGGTATGCCGCTGCTGCAAGAACTGACCGACCTGAACGCGATCGAACGGGTCGGCGCTGCCCGACCCGCGCCAATGTCTGTGCCGTCGTTGGCAGCGGCGACCACGCCGACCCAGAAGGCAGTGGTGTCGCGCTTCTTCGATCCATCTCGACATGTCCGGACGGCCCCGGTGCGGGTCGGCTCGCGCGTCGATTGGTTGATGCGCCTGCTGTAGGTGGCGGTGATCGCCGCTCGGTCGAGCCGGCACGAATACCCACCCGTTTTACGCTGAGGGGCAGTGAATCTGCGTTCGTCGGCACGGAATGTGTACTCGACCGAAGCGGCGAGCACCGGTGCCCGACACTGTTCCGGTAGGCGCACCGACCGACCTTGCAGGCCCCAGGAGTGAGCCGGCCCCGCCTATTACCCGCATTGCACAACCAGAGTGAAAGGCGTTGTGGTGGTGGCTGATTCATGACTGTTCTGGCACTGGATATCGGCCCTGCGGAATTCGCCGCGAGCCGAGTGGACGGCGGCGCCGACACCCGGCATATTCAGCGAATCCCGATACCGGCGGATGCGGTGTGGGACGGCTGCCGGGATCTGCTGCTCGACGTGGCCGGAGACGACGAGATCACCGCGGTCGGCATTGCCTGCCCAGGGCCGATCGACAAATCGGCCGGGATGATCGCCCCAGCGGCAATTCCCCAGTGGCGCAGTGGATTCGACATCGTCACAGCGGTGCGGAGACTATTCCCGGCCGCGGCCGTCGAGGTGGCCACCGACGGCCTGTGCGTGAGCCTGACCGAACGATACCTCGGCGGAGCGCACCACTCGGAAGCAATGCTGGCCGGCGCCGGTATTCTCGCCCTGCTCGCAGCGGAACGGGTGGCCCGCAACACACCGCCCGGCTTCGGTACCCACCATGTCACCGGGAACCTCCACGACCGCGCCGATTACCGCCCGGCCGGCCGGGCGATATGTGGCCGCCATCGGCCGCGGTGAGCAACTTCGGCGATCCTGCGATCGCATCGACGCGCCGCTACCTTTCCGGCGTGCTGCACATGGCCAGCAGCCGTCACGAACACGCCCGTCCGACTTGCTGTTCAGCGGAGCCGACATCATCATTGTCACCGGCTGAACCATTCGAGGTGTCGCAATGGAGTACTACGAGCTCGACATCGCCGATGTCGACGAATGGACCGAAACCGCAAACAGTTTCGTCCCGATGGATCATCGCTACCGCGAACCCGAATGCTGGCACGTGGGCATGACCGTGCAGCAGACGACCACGTACAGCCTGCTGCGCTGGGACCAGCCCGGCGACCGGCTGGCCTTCCGCACCCCGTCGAATATCCGTCGGGTTTCGGCCGAGGACTTCTACTGGGTGGTCGTCCCGCAGCGGGGACAGTTCGCCGCGGCCGACGAGCACGGAATCACCCGCATCACACCGGGGCAGGCCGCGGTGCTGGCACTGGATCGACAGTGCCGGTTGCATATCCCCGCGTCAGTGGCCTACGGCTTCCAGGTACCGCGCACCGAGTTCGCCCGACCCGGCCTACGACAGCCGGTACTCGACCTCGGCTCGGGTCTCGGCAGGATCGCCGCGGGCATGATCCGCGATCTGCATGCCGAACGCTCCGCGCTGACGAGCCGGGAGTTCAACGCGGTCTGCGACCGGATCGCCGAGCTGCTCTGCATGATGACCGCGGGTGATACCCGCCCGCAGCAGACTCATTTGACAGAGCTCGCCGAGACCGTACGACAGTACGTGCGCGAGCACATCGGAGCAGCCGACCTCCGGCTGCCCGAGGCGGCGCGGGCACTGGGCTGGTCGCCGCGACAGCTGCGCACCGCACTGCATCAGGCGGGCACCACGTATCGGGAAGTCCGCCAGGACGAAGCGCTGCGGGCGGCTCGGACCATGCTCGAAAACCCCCAGACGACAGCAACAATCGGAGAGGTCGCCGCGCGCAGCGGCTTCACCCTCACCTGGTTCTCCGCCGCCTTCAAGGCACGATACGGCGAGACACCGCGAGAATTCCGCAAACGCAGGTTGGCCGAGTCGGTCCGGCCGACAGGGGGTCTCGGCCCAACTACCACCGCGACAAAGAGCGCTACCCGGTCACTCGCTCCATGAGCACCCGCAATGCCCGATCCATCTCGGCTTCGGTCATCCGAGCCATACCGCAGGATGTGCTCAGGCCACCGAATGGGCGGCGGTACTACCGGGCCTGCGTCAGTGCCGTAGAGATTCGTCCCGCCGTCTAGTGAGTTATGTTCTTGCGCGTCGGAATTCGATTACCAGGCACAAGATACCGATTCGCCCGGCCACCCATCCGGCCGCGATCGACACTGACCTGGCACGCGCTCACACCATCAGTCGTGCCACCTGTCGATCACACCATTGGAGCTGACATGACCGAACCTGCCATCCAGCTGCCCACCCCCGGCGAGACGGTCTTACAGACCTATGACCGCATCCGCCAGCGCGGTCCGATCGTTCCCATCGAATTTCCCGGAGGCGTTGCGGTCTGGGCGGCGGTCAGTCATCGCGCCGCCAGCGAGCTGCTCGCCGGTGACGGAACACTCTTCAGCAAGAATGCCAAGAACTGCCCGGCACTGCACGATGGCACCATCGCGGCCGATTGGCCGATGCGCACCCTCACCGACATGGACCACATGCTCAACAAGGACGGCGAGGATCACCGACGGCTGCGCAAGACGATCAGCAAGGCATTCACCACCGCCAGAGTGGCTGCGCTCGAACCGCGGATCCAGCGAATCACCACCGAACTGATCGACGCCTTCCCCCTCGACAACAGCCCGGTCGATCTCGTCTCCGCGTTCAATACCCCGCTGCCGGTGCGGGTGATCTGCGAGCTGTTCGGAGTACCCGAGGACGAACAAGAGCTGCTCCGGGACTGGACCACCACGCTGGTATCGCACACCAGCACCGCCGAGCAGATGCAGACAGCGATGCAGGCGATGACCGCGTACCTCGCGGAGCTGATCGAGCGCAAACGGCGCACGCCCGGCGACGATCTCACCACGGCGCTGCTCGAGCCCGACAGCAGTGGCCTGACAACCGACGAGATGGTGAGCATGCTGTGGTTGGCGATCGCGGCCGGGCACGAGACAACCGTGCACCTGCTCGGCAACGCGATCATCACCCTGTGCACCCACCCCGCACAACTCGCCAAAGCCCACGCCGAGGACCGGTGGAGCGATGTCGTGGAAGAGGTGCTGCGCTACCGCTCGTCGGTGTTCACCGTCAATCTCCGCTATCCCCTGCAGGATGTCACGATCGCCGGAGTCGATATTCCCGCGGGTGCGCTCATCACGTGGTACGGCGGGGTCGGCCGGGATCCGGAGCACTATCCCGATGCCGATACCTTCGATATCGATCACGATCACCGCGATCAGCTGGCCTTCGGCTGGGGGCCGCATGTCTGTCTCGGCGCGCCCCTGGCCCGGCTGGAGATCCGTATCGCATTGTCCACACTCTTCGGCCGATTCCCCCATCTGGGCCTGGCCAGCGATCCCGAACAGCTCCCGTACCCGCCCCAGATAATGACCTCCGGACCGCTGTGCCTGCCGGTGCATTTGAAACCCATTGCGTGACGGGCGAAATCGGCTCTGGGGCGGCTCCAGCGCATCCGACCGACGGCTGCATCAGCCGATGAGGTCGGCGTCAGGGTGAGCGAGGCTCCATTCGAACCATGTCGAGAGGTATCCGTCCGGGGCCGCGACAGCTGACGGCCCCGATGCGGACCGCTGTCGCAGGCGCCGAGATGGTTCCAAGTGATGGCCTTCTTATCGACCCGACAACCTAGCGCTCGAGCCCCCCAGGTGTAATGCGTGCGCTATCACCCCTCACGGGCAAGCCGCGCCAATTCGACTGTCGCCGACCGCAACTCGCCCGCGGAATCGATCGGCGTCACATAGCCCACCCGGGTCCGCGCCACGCCCCGCGGTGTCACGACCCGCAGGTCCAGTCCATACCGATCGGCTCGTTCACAGCTCGCCTCGGTCGCGTCCGGATACCCGCCCAACACCTGTGCCATCGACAACAGCGCATCCGCGTGATCATCATTGAGATGCGCGATCGCCCGCACCGCCAACGGAATGACCGGATCCGGGGCGGCCGCGAGATACTGCTCGGCGCTCGCCGAATCCATCCGCCCGTACCCGCCGACCCAGCGAATCCGCCGCACCCGCAACACCCACAGCGAGAAATCGCTGTAATCCACGTAGTACTTCGCCGCGGGCACCGCCGTCAGATGCGCCTCGCGCGCCGCATCCGCCTCGGCACCGACCGGACGCTCCACCACACCGGCCAGCGTGATCCGCGTTCCGGCCAACGGATCGGCGGGCATCTCCGGCGACACCACCGACAGGCTGGCCCGCGGGTCGGCCGTCAGATTGCGCCCGTGCTCGGCCATCTGCGAGACGCACAGCACCGGCTGCCCCGCCAGCAGCCCATAGGTGACGAACGACGCCCACGGCCCGCCATCCTCGCTCAAACTCGCCAAGGTGGCGATATTCGTCCCCGCCGCAACGGTTCTGGCCTCCTCGGCCGCAGAGGGCCGGGCGGGATTCACCACCGGCGCGATCGGCTGTGGAATCGAAGGCGCGTCGCCCGGATCACCGTGATCGAGAGTCATACCGTCCATCCTCCCAGGTACCCACAGCTGTCCACCGTGGTATCCCGACCCCGGCAACGGGCCTGATGGCGGCAGCGCGGCCGCGCCGCACAGGGACATGGGAGCGCAGACATCGGACACCCGAAACGCCGACAACCGGATATCGAAGCGATCGATCGCGCGCGCAACGGCGGCCGATCGGGAAAACTGGCGTGCGTGACCCGATACGCATTCGACGCCGACCGCAACGCCCTGGTCGCCATCTGGGCGACCGGACGCGGCGATCTCGCGACAACGGTGGCCCAGCTGCCACCGATAAACCCCGACCAGGCAACGAGTTTGGCGTCGAATCTGACCACCCTGTCCCGCTTCCAATGGCGCACCTACACCCATCCGGCAAGCGCCGCAGGTGATCCCGACGTCCCCAATAGCGAAGCCTGGCGGCGCGCGGAGGAGCGCCGCAACTTCAAGGAGGTCGAGGCCGGGATCCGCACCCCGAACCTGCCGACCGAGCACGGTCTGATCGTCTCCTACAGCGGTGTGGTCGAATCCGCGCATCGGGTGGGCCGCACCCTGCACGGCATCGACGATTCCGCATTGCGCGACACCATCGCGGCCGAGGTCCGCACCGAACAGGCCGCCATCGAATCCGCTGAACTCGGCGACCTGTCCGGCCGCGCCCGCCAAGCGGTCGAACTGTCGCGCCCGGACGTCTCACCCGCCCAGGTGCAAGCCGCCGACGAACTGCTGCGCGCCGACCCGCTCGGCACCATCGAACTGTTCACCGAACTCGATCCCGCCTCCGCCTCCGTCGCGGCCGCGCATTGGCTCTACGCCGCCGCCGAAGTAGCCGGCGAACTCGCGGGTGTGGCGACCGCCGACGTGGTCGTCGAGGCCGACGACATCGAGGCATTGCAAGTCGAGACCCCGACCCTGGTGCTGGAACGCCTCACCGCAGGGGAGACCCCGACCGAGATCGTCGTCGACCTGATCGCCGAGGCCATGGCCGTGTCCGAGGGGCATGTGCCGGCGCCGTGGGCCGTGGTGGCCCGCGTCGCCGAAATCGAGGAGCAGGCCCGCAAATTCGACCTCGACGGCGCCACCCGCTCCGCCCTCCTCGACGAATTCCGCATCAGCCGCCTCGATCCCACCCGCCCGGCACTCGATCTCCTCGAAGACCTCCTCGACGGCATCCGGGGCTGTCTGCTGCTGTACGCGGCCCACGCCGCGGGTGCGGACGCGCAGGTCGAAGCCCAATTCGCCGCAGATGTGCGAGGTGAAGCCGACACCCACTCCGACCAGCTGTTCTGACCGGGGCGGTCACCGAACGCGGCTGTGCCGCAGCGGTTCCGGCTCGAACCGACAGCTCGCAGCGCCCACTCTCGTCCGTGGAACACCGGGGAGTGGGCGTTGTGGTCTATTCGTAGTGCCCTACTGGACTGACGCGCCGCGCTGTCGGTCCGTGGTGCGGTTGAGTTCCCACTACCCGAGTTCTCGGCGGGGCTGTGCGAGGTCGATGGCGTGCCGCGCTTCTGGAGACCTGTCGATGTTCGGATCATCGACGATATTTCTGCCTCGACGTGATCGGGCCGATACCGTGCGGTGCGAGGGCAGGTCTGTCCTGCTGAGTGGATTGGCGCGGTGGGTGACGCCACGCGATGCGGTTCAACCGCAGCGCATCGACTCTTGGCGCATACCATCGGCGAGCCAATGAACCAGCGCCTCGTATACCGCGTCGTGGTTGAGCAACGTGAAGTGGTGGGCTCCAGAGATGTGCAGGCCATTGGCATCGTCGAAACCGATGCGGCGGACCCGGTTTCGGCCGGAACCGCTGGCGGGCAGGACCAGGCCATCGCCGACAATACGCCCGAGCGGGTGACGGGGGCTGCGGGTAACCGTGGCGGTGACAAAATAGTGGTCGGCGCAGTCCAGCGGCGGCACCTCGCGAATCACCCTACGGCGCAATGCGTCCGTGTCCAGGCCCTGCCAGTCCTCGTCGACGAGCGAACCCTGGCGCAGATCGCGGATGCCCGCACTGCGACGGCGCAGCAGCCGCCCGAACGACCGGGTCTCCGGCACCCGTACCAAAGCGGCGGACGCGTAGTGGACGAGCTGTTCCAACGGTGCGCCCAAATGTGGTGATCCGAGACACACGATATGCCGGACTCGGCGCACCCACGGCAGATCGGCTCGGTCGGCGTCATAGCAGGCGCCCCGCGCGATCAGCCCGCCCATGGAATGACCGACCAGCGCGATCTGCTCGATCCGCACCGGCCAGTTGTCGACCAGACGCTGCAGCATCCCATTCAACAGCCGCGCGTTCTCGGAGATATGCAGCCCGCTGTTGTACCGGACCAGCAGCGTCGTGCAGTCGAGATCGCCTTCGAGCCGCTCGGCATAGCTGGGCCGCCCGCCGAGCCGCCACGCATGTTCGGTCTCCACCAAGCCGTGCAGAAAGACCACGATCCGCGGGCGCGGGTGCGGCACTACATCGCCCACCCACCCGGGTGCGACCGGCTCGCCATTGATCCGAAACGTCATCGGCCCGGCCAGGATCGGATGCTCGTCTTCGAGACTGTCACCGATCAAACCCTGGAGAGCCGCAAGGAATCCGGACCCGTACACCGTGCGCGACGGCACCGGCGCGCCGGGCACATCCACGACCCGCTCCGCGAGCGCCCCCGCCGCGACCGCCGTACCACCGACGAGCCGGTACACCCCGTCGGTGATCGCGTCGTGCACCACCTTGACCGGCTGCGCCGCGGGCCCGACCCCCAACCGCACCGCCGCGAACACCCGATCGGAAATGGCGCGATGCATCGCCGCGATCCCATCGACGGCCCCACCGATCTCGTCACCCGCCAACCGCGCGAGTGCCTGGATCTCCGCCTGCCGCTGTCGCCCACCCTCAGTCATATCCTCAGTGTACAACTGTTCACTGAAATCCGCGTACCGCCGAATTCAGGGCCGCCGTACGACGGTGCGCACTTCGTTCAGTGCTGAGGTGTGCCGGTCCGAAGTCACCTTTCCGCGTCGGCGTCGCCCCTTCGTCGTGTCGAGTCGGATCGCATCGACGCACGGTCGTCGAGTTTCGACAACGGCCGACCGAGTTCGCGCCGGCAGGTCCGAAAGCGCATGGCGGACAACACTCTCCGCCGCTATGACGGCACGTGGCTCACCGCGACGGCGGATTCGGTGAGACTACCGAGGTAGAGCGTCCCATTGTGTTCGACGACGCCGGTGACCAGGGCATAGTCGGTGCCCTCGGTCTGCAGGTCGTGCACGATATTCCCGTCGAAGTCGACCGCCAGCACCCAGACCGTTCGCGGCGGCTTGGGCTGCAGCCATTCCGGTAGCGCCCAGACGATGCGCCGCAGGATGCCGGGGAGGGGGAGTAGGCGGTCCAGCAATGGGTTTCGCGGCGAGGGCAGAGTGATCCACACCAAGCCGTCGCTGCCCAGTGCCATATTGTCCGGGAAGCCCGGCAGGTTCTCGATCAGCAGGTCGTGGGTGCCCGCCTTGGGGCCGCTGAGCCAGTAGCGGGTCACGCGGTAGGCCGCAGTTTCGGCGACGAGCACACAAGAACCGTCGGGGGACAGGACCACGCCGTTGGCGAATTGCAGTCCGTCGATGAGAGTTTCGAGCTTGCCGGACGGATCGAGGCGGAACAGGCGGCCGGTGCCGGAATGCTCCAGCAGATCGCCCCGCCACTGGTGCAGGGGAAAGCGTCGCGAGGACGACGAGAAGTAGATCGTGCCATCGTCGGCGCGAACCACATTGCTGGCGAAGGGGAGTGGTTCACCATCGACCTCGTCCACTAGCACATCGAGTGTGCCCGCGGTGTCCAGGCGCAACAGTCCACGATCGAAGTCACAGATCAGAATCGACCCATCTGTGTCGGCATGCATCCCGAGCGGTCGGCCGCCGGTATTCGCCAGCAGGGCTACCGCACCGTCCGCAGGGTCGATGCTGTAGATCGAACCATCATCGACCCCCGCAATAACCCGGCCCTCCATGGTACGCACCACATCCTCGGGCCCTGCGCCGGGCAGTTCCAGTCGGGTGACCGGGGGAAGTGGTGTGGCGCTGCGTGTTTCGCGAGCGCGGGGCGGGGCAGTGGGCGGTGTCCAGCGCTGCGGCTGCATTGTCGATCCAGCGACCATGGCTCACCCTATCCCGGCATCGGCAACCAGCCACATCGAACCAACCACCACAACAGACATGATCATACGTAGATATGCGCATCTACGCATGTTAGCCGCCTGCAAGACACATCTACGTCCGGCTTCGCCGGACGCTGCCTAGAGGAGAGGGGCCACAAGCCTTGGACGAACGATCACCATGCAGGCAAACGTCGAGAGTGCATGTGCACCAGCGCATTCTCGGCCGATGTTCTGGGGGGCTGGGGGCGTGTTGCAGTGTGGGGAGTGGCGGTTGGGGGAGGTGAAGTCGTGTGTTGGAAGGGCCTGGTGCGAAGCGTGGGGGAGGGGGCTTGGGGTTGCGGTGATATCGAGGGGGGTGCAGGAATGCTTGGAGTGTTCCCGGTTTCGTAGACACGGGATCATGCCGCGATCTGACTGATTTCCCTGTACCCTAACGAATATTCTTGTGGCGTCAAATAATTGAGCGTCGAGTGCCTTCGTTGCGTGTTGTAGTACGACTCGATCCAGTCGAATGTCTCCCTCCTCAACGACGCCAGGGTCGGCCACGGACGGGTATGTACCAGCTCCTTCTTGTAGGTCGCGAAGAACGATTCCGCGACTGCATTGTCAAAGCATGAACCCGTGCGGCCGAGTGAACGCCGGACACCATTCTTCCGGCAGAAATCAGCGAATTCCCTTGACGTGTACTGGCTGCCGCGGTCGCTGTGAAATATCACTCCCGCCGGCGGCCGCCGCCGCGCCATGGCCATATCGAGAGCATCGGTGACCAGGCCGGTGCGCATGTGGTCGGCGATCGCCCAGCCGATGACCGCCCGGTTGTGCAGGTCGATCACGGTGGCCAGATATGCCCACCCGGCCCAGGTTTTCACGTACGTGATGTCGCCGCACCAGCGCTGATTCGCTGCCGCCGCGGTGAAGTCACGCCCCAGCAGATCCGGTGCATCGACCGGTTTGCAACCACGAATCGTGGTGCGCCGGAACGGTTTCGGATACCTGCCCCGCAGCCCTGTCGCACGCATCAGCCGCCACACCCGCTTGCGTGAGACCCGGTGCCCGGCAACGCGCAGCGCGGCGTGCACCCGGCGCACGCCCGGGTTGCCGCGCAGCTTGACGTGGATCGCGCGGATCAGCCGGATAAGCCCGGCGTCGGTGGTGTCGCGGTCGCTGGGACCGCGCCCACACCAGGCGTAATAGCCCGACCGTGACACCGCCAGCTCTTGGCACATGAACGCCACATCGAATTCACCCGAAGCCGCCCAGTCCGCAATCGCGGCGAATTTCACCGCTGGTCTTTCGCGAACCAGGTCGCAACTTTTTTTGCGAACGCGACCTGCATCTTCAACTCCGCGTTCTCCGCACGCAACCGCTCCAACTCGGCCCGCTCCGAGTCGGTCAGCGACTTATCCCCGGAACCATCCTCGGCTCCGGACTCCTTCGCCCTCTTCACCCATTTCCTCAACGTCATCTCGTGACAGCCGATATTGCGTGCCACCTCGGCCACCGGCCGCCCCTCACCCAGAACGAACGCTACCGCCTGAGCCTTGTACTCCTCGGTGAAACTACGCCGCGTCGAACCCAACACCAAACTCCCGTACTACCGGGCGACATCGACCCCCGTGTCCACCGAACCGGGAACGGTCCAGCTTCCAGCGCTGAACGTTTTGCTGACGGCGACAATCAGGTGTGCTCGAACCGTAGTTGGCTGCAGACGGGTACGGGTGATCCGTGGGTTGGAAGAGATCATCTAACTCGCCGCAATAATCATTTGTGTATCTGGATATGCGAATTGATCTATGAAATACTCTGCCGTTACGCGTGACGAACTCACCAAAGAACCAAAGCAGCAAGGACGACCCAGTGGGGCATCGTGAGGGGAGGCTGTGGCTGTAGCGGAGGTCGTTGGAGACCGAGCTGGTCGGTCTCCAACGAACCGGACCGCTAGGGGTTAACAGTGAAGACGTGCCACAGTACGGCGAGGGTTGCGAGGGTGAACAATGGTGACAGGATCCAGGTTTCGACCTTGTTGCCGGTTCGCTCGATGATCGGGACGCTGGTGCGCAGGGAGAAGGGCCAGAAGAGTCGGCAGCCCTTGTCGGTGAGGCAATCACCGACAAGGTGAGCGAGTGCGCCGAGGCCGACGGAAAACGGTAGCCATGATGGTTTGTCGGTGATCCAGTGGTCCATTGCGAAGGTTCCGGCTGCGGCGAGGATGATGACCGTTCCCCAGGCTTCGATGCCCTCGCCGGAGGGGCACAGGTGTAGCGCCCGTACCGCGAGGGCGAGCAGGAAGAAGACCAGGCCGAGGGTGAAATAGCGGCCGATCCAATGTTCGCCCGCCCAGGTTGCGTAGGCGACGGCGATGACGAAGGCGAACGAATGTGTGGCGTGCCGGTGTCCGCCCGAGATCCAGGAGATCAAGCGGCACAGGTGATAGGAGATCGGACCGAGAACATGCGCGATGGTGCCGTTGGGGTGGTCGGCATCGGGTAGCAGTGCGGCCCCGGCCGTCAGGAAGGTGCCGAGCAATACCTCGACGGCGCCGAGATGCGCATCCCCACTGGGCAATACCGGATATACCAACGCCGAGATGGGCAACGTCGCCGCTGCCGCCGACCAGGCGAAAGCGCCACTGGTCGCATGTGAATGTCCTAGCACTGCATGAACGTTAGTTGACCACAAGCCGTTTCAAACAAACGCGACTAGGCGGTGGGTGAAAAGGTCTCGGGGGGAGGTGATTTCACCGACAGCGGCCAGACGCGGTCGGTGTGCCCGTTGTGCATGGAGCATCCGGCGAACGGTCCGTTGGGATGGAACAACACGTTCATATGGCTATCGGCATGGTCGAGGAACCACAGCGATAAACCCAATTCATCATTGAGCCGATAGCGTTCCCAAGATTGCCAGAGCGCTTCCAGGCGTGCTACGGCCTCGGGGTGCCGCCACCACTCGGGGCACCAGGCCATGCCGTTATCGGCCACCTTGCGTCGGTAGACCAGGGATAGGTAGTTCTCGACGAACTCGACCACCGATTCATGGACCTGTGTCCGCTGTTCTTTCATGGCGCCCCCGCAGCCCGTGGCGTTTCGAACAGCTTCGAGAGTAGTCACGAAATCTACTGAGGTCCTTGGTGAAACCTTTGCATTATTCGGGTCGCCGGGATCGCGGATCGACGATCCGATCGAGGGCGTGCAGATCCGCTTCGAGTGCGTAGAAGATGCGCAGCACACCGACAAAGGCGAAAAAACTGGCGGCACAGAGGATGACGATCGGACCGATCACCCTTTGCTGCTGCGCCTCATTGAGGTAGATCAGACCGGCCGCGACACCGATCAGTGGTACCGATGCGGCGATACCGAGATATATCCGGCTGCGTCGAGCGAGCCGTCGCAACCGGACCGCGTCGTCGGGGAAGGTCTGCCCGGTCCCGAGCAAACCCGGGTAGTACCAGCGCAGCACGAAGAAGGTGACGGGGAAGTAGGAGTACGCGACCGCGACCGCGGCCGCGACGATCAGGGATACGATGAGGTTGATCGTGAATCTCGTTGTGAGGTTGGCGCTTGCGTGCAATTGGGGCAGGAAGATCGCCAGCGACAACGCCCAACCGGTGAACGCGACTATCGCGATGCGGTCGCCACAGGCGAGGGTGGCGGCGCGGGCTTGTGCGAGGGTCTGCTCGTCGAAGTGTTTGCCGCGCCGCAGTCCGTAGGGCACGAGGAACACCAGTCGGCACCAATACAACAGCACCACGATGCCGATGGGGTAGCCGATCACGCCGAGCAGGACCGCGAGGCGGAAGAGCCGGGCGCTGTCCTCGGGGGTGAGTTCCTCGTTGAGGAGCCGGGCATTGTGTGCCCAAAGGTACAGCACGCCGAGGAACTGCCCGAGCACGCTGGACAGGGTTACCACCGGCATCGGCCGCATCTGTAGTTTCGCGCGGATGGTGTGGGATGGCGGATCGACGAGGTCGCGGGCGGCGCGGTCGAGGGTGAGGTCGAGCTGGTTGGCGAGTTCGGCGCCGGTGGCGAATCGGTCGGCCGGATCGGGGGAGAGGCAGGTGAGCAGGGCATGCTGGAGAACCGCTGGGCAGTCCGGTGGGATGTCGGCGGCCAACCGAGCGGCGATCGGTCGGCGGCGTAGTTCGATCATGCGCTCGAGTGAGGCATCCGATTCGCCCGCGCTGCGGCCGTCGTCGAAGGGGAGTCGGCCGGTGAGCAGTTCCCACAGCACGACGGCGAGCGCGTAGAGGTCGCTGCGGGTGTCGAGGTCCGCGGCGGTGATGGCCATGCTCGGATGGCAGGCCTCGAGTTGTTCGGGGGACATGTAGGCCAGTGAACCGCCGAAGTAGGCGGCCGGGCTCGCGCCGGGGATGTGGCGGCTGAAGCTGATATTGAAGTCGGCGAGTTTGGGTTGTCCGTCGACGGTGAGCAGCACATTGGCGGGTTTGATATCGCGATGCAGCACCCCGGCGTGGTTGGCGTAGTCCAATGCCGCTGCGAGCCGACTGCCCAGCCACGCAACGGTTTCCGGCCAGCTCAGCCGCGCGAGCTCGGCCCGGGTCTCCGATGGTTGCGGTTCGAGCACCCCACCGCTGGCCGCGGCCTGGTCGACGGCGTCGAGCAGTAGTCGGCCGGTCTTGCCTTCGACTCCGGTGCGGCGCAGCTGTCGCAGCACGCCGAGCAGGGTGCCGCCGGGCACATACTGCATGTACATCAATTTCAGGTGCTGGTCGGCGATCTGGCGTTGATCGAATACGCGCACGATGTGTTCGTGATCGAGCTGGGCCAGCGTTTGTCCCTCGCTGCCGCGGTCGTGGGAGATCTTGACCGCCACCAGCCGCTGCATCGAGCGTTGTCGTGCGAGGAACACTCGCCCGAACGCGCCTTGGCCGAGCAGGATCAACATGTCGAAATCGTCGACGGTGGCACCGGGATTGATGGTGTCGAGGGTGGCCTGCGCGGCCGGATCGGCGAGCAGCGTGGTTCGGAAGTGATCGGCATCGAGCCGATCGGCGATCTGCGCCATCTGTTGGGTATATCGCTGCTCGTACTCGGCGAGGTCGAGATCTTGGTCGAGTTGGCGGCGCGCGGTGATCTCCTCGTAGATCAGATCCGGCGGCAGTGGCGCAATGTCGAGTTCGGGGAATTCGGCTCGGTACTCGTCGAGGCGTTTGCCCGCCTGCCTGCGTATCGAGCGGTGGTGCAGATCCACCTTGATCAATTCGATCAATGTCGAGCGCCGCAACGCGTCCTCGGCCGGTAGGTGAGCAGCCAGTTCAGGCGGTTCTGGCGCGGACTCCCACGCGCCCGCGAACTCGGCCACCGCTTGTGCCAGCACGGTCTGTGTCGCCTTCGCGCGGTCCCCGCCGCTTTCCGGCGGTACCGCGCCGAGCTGCGTATCCATCGTCGGCTCACTCGATCAGCTGGGTGTCCTCGGAAGAACCGAAAATATGCGGTTCTCGACGCCCGTCACTGATCCTAGTCGCTGGGCTGGCTCCGCCGGTCGATTCGTAGTTGAGTTATCGCGGCGGTGAGCGCCGCTCGACCAGCAGGAGGAGATCTTCATGAGCACACTGGCGGATCGACCGAACACCGCGTTGCTGGTGATCGACGTGCAGAACGGTGTCGTGGGCGAGGCGTATCAGCGGGATGCGGTCGTCGCGAATATCGGCGAGCTCGTAGAGCGGGCACGCGAACAGGGTGTTCCGGTCGTCTGGATTCAGCACTCGAGTGCGGAGTTGGTGCCGGGCAGTGCAGGGTGGGAGTACGTCCCGGAGCTGGTGCGTGCGGAGTCGGAGCCGTTGGTGCACAAGAAGTTCGGCGACTCGTTCGAGGATACCGAGCTGGCGCAGGTACTGGCCGAGGCCGGTGTCGGACGTCTGGTGGTGACCGGCGCGGAGACCGATGCGTGCATCCGGTCCACGATTCATGGCGCCTTCGCACGGGGATATGACGTGACGCTCGTCAGTGATGGACATACGAGCTTCGACAAGAGCCAATGGGGTGCGCCGGCTCCGGAGCAGGTCATCGCGCACACGAACCTGTACTGGCGCTACCAGACTGCGCCCGGGCGTACGGCTGCGGTCGCGGAGACCAAGGAAGTCACCTTCCTGGGGTGAAACGCACCGCGCCCCGCGAACCGTGGCAGTTCGCGGGGCGCGGCACTTCCGGATCAGACCAGGTCGAACCGGTCCAGGTTGGATACCTTGACCCATGCGGCGATGAAGTCCTTGACGAACTTCTCCTTCGCGTCGTCGGTCGCATAGACCTCCGCGAGCGCGCGCAGCTGCGAATTCGACCCGAAGACCAGGTCGACGCGGCTGCCGGTCCACTTGACCGCACCGGTGGCGCGATCCTTGCCTTCGTAGGTCTCGTCGTCGGACGAGGTCGGCTCCCACTTCGTGCTCATGTCGAGCAGGTTCACGAAGAAGTCGTTGGTCAGCGACCCGGGAGTCGAGGTGAACACGCCCAGCGGCGACTGGTTGTGGTTCGCGCCGAGCACGCGCAGGCCGCCGATGAGGACCGTCAGCTCCGGAGCGCTGAGGGTCAGCAGGTTCGCGCGGTCGATGAGCAGGTATTCGGCGGGGATGCGGGTGCCCTTGCCGAGGTAGTTGCGGAAACCATCGGCCGTCGGCTCGAGTGCGGAGAAGGACTCCACATCGGTCTGCTCCTGGATGGCATCGGTACGTCCCGGTGTGAACGGCACCTCGACGTCGTATCCGGCGTCCTTGGCGGCCTGTTCGACGGCTGCGGCACCGCCGAGCACCACGAGATCGGCGAACGATACCCGGGTGTTGCCGGTCTGCGCGGAGTTGAAGGACTCCTGGATGCCCTCCAGGGTGCGCACCACCTGTGCGAGCTCGTCGGGGCTGTTGGCCTGCCACCCGCTCTGCGGCTGCAGGCGGATGCGTCCGCCGTTGGCGCCGCCGCGCTTATCGCTGCCGCGGAACGACGCGGCCGCCGCCCATGTGGTGGAAACGAGCTGGGCGACAGTCAGACCCGAGGCCAGGATCTGGCTCTTCAGTGCGGCGATATCGGCTGCCCCGATGAGGTCGTAGTCAGCGGCGGGGACGGGGTCCTGCCACAGCAGGGTCTCCTCCGGAACCTCCGGTCCGAGGTAGCGGACCTTGGGCCCCATGTCCCGGTGGGTCAGCTTATACCACGCCTTGGCGAATGCTTCGGTGAGCTCTTCGGGGTGGTCGAGCCAGCGACGGGTGATCTGCTCGTAGACGGGATCGACGCGCAGTGAGAGGTCCGTCGTCAGCATCACCGGGGTGTGCGACTTGGACGGGTCGTGGGCGTCGGCGACGGTGCCCGCTCCCGCGCCATCCTTCGGGATGTACTGCCACGCACCGGCGGGGGACTTGGTCTTCTCCCACTCGTATCCGTAGAGGGTCTCGAGGAAGCTGTTGTCCCACTTGGTCGGGGTGGGCGTCCAGGTGCCCTCGAGGCCACTGGTGATCGCGTCCTTGCCGACGCCGGTGCCGAAGGCGCTCCTCCAGCCGAGGCCCTGCTCCTCGAGCGGGGCGGCCTCGGGCTCGGGGCCGACAAGGTCGGCGTCGCCCGCGCCGTGGGTCTTGCCGAAGGTGTGGCCGCCGACGATGAGCGCCGCGGTCTCGACATCGTTCATGGCCATACGGCGGAACGTCTCACGGACGTCGATGGCCGCCAGTTGGGGATCCGGATTGCCGTTGGGGCCTTCCGGGTTCACGTAGATCAGACCCATCTGGACCGCGGCCAGCGGGTTCTCGAGATCCCTTGTGCCGGTGTAGCGTTCGTCGCCGAGCCAGGTGTGCTCAGGACCCCAGTAGACGTCTTCCTCGGGCTCCCACTGGTCGACGCGGCCGCCGCCGAAGCCGAAGGTTTCGAAGCCCATGTCCTCGAGCGCCACATTGCCGGCGTAGACGATCAGGTCGGCCCAGGAGAGCTTCTTGCCGTACTTCTGCTTGACCGGCCACAGCAGGCGACGAGCCTTGTCCAGGCTGGCGTTATCGGGCCAGCTGTTCAGCGGCGCGAACCGCTGCATACCGGCGCCGGCTCCGCCGCGGCCGTCGTTGATGCGGTAGGTGCCCGCGGCATGCCAGGCCATCCGGATGAACAACGGTCCGTAGTGGCCGTAGTCGGCGGGCCACCAGTCCTGCGAGGTGGTCATCACCTCCACGATGTCGGCCTTGACAGCAGCCAGATCGAGGGTTTTGAATTCCGCGGCGTAGTCGTAGTCCGCGCCCATGGGGTTGGCTACGGCGGGGTTCTTCTGCAGGATTTTGAGGTTGACCTGGTTCGGCCACCATTCACGGTTGCTGCTTCCGCCCTCGGCCGGGGACTTGAGCCGACCGGATATCACGGGGCAACCACCGGCGGTGGGTTCCGTACTAGCTTCTCCGATGGGCGGATGTTCCTCAGGCACGGCAATTCCTTTCGGGGGAGTGAGTGAAACGGGCTGTGATCACGGCTGTGATCCGGACAGTGGTGATGTCTTGGTCCTGCAGTCGGGGCACAGACCCCAGTAGATGACCTCGGCCTCATCGAGGACGAAACCGTTGTCGTGCGAGGCGGTCAGGCATGGCGCCTCGCCGACAGCGCAGTCGACATCGGCGATGACGCCGCACGACCGGCAAACGACATGGTGGTGGTTATCGCCGACCCGGGTCTCGTAACGCGCAACCGAACCCATCGGCTGGATGCGCCGGATCAGACCCGCGGCGGTCAGTGCGCGCAGCACGTCGTAAACGGCCTGATGGGACACCGCGCCGAGCGTGTCGCGCACGCGACCGAGGATCGAGTCCGTATCGGAGTGCGGATGTTCGTGCACAGCGGTGAGCACGGCAACCCGCGGCGCCGTCACGCGTAGCGCGGCTCCACGTAGCATCCGCTCGAATTCCGAAGTCGTGGACACGTTCAGAAGTATGACTCATTCAAGTCTCCGTCGGGAGGGTTTCGCGAAACCTCGAGACGATCCCACAACCGTCCACCCCCGTCAGCCACCCCGACTCTGCAGAACGAACAAATCCACCGATCACCCACCAACCAACCACCTCATTAACACCAGCCAACCACTCCCACCAGCCTCCCGATCGGTCGAGAATGCGCCTGACGCAGGGGAGCTCTCGGCGCTTGCCTGCATCAGCGCACGGTGATCGGTTGTCCAGGAGTTGGTCACGCACCGGCGGAAGGCTACTTGACATAATGTTGATTATCGGCGTTACAACGGAGGTGCTGGAAGTGGGGGGCTTTGGTTGTATGTCGTTGGTATGTGCCAGGTTTCGGGCTTCGGCGGCCAGGCGCCGGGCTGGCTACCGACGTTCTGTCTGCGAAAATGTATGTTTCGTTGGCCGCAGTCATCCTCTTTGGGCATGTTTACCCCGATGAAAATATTCCGGTGAACCTTGAATTTTGACGGAGAAATATTGGAGCGGCTCGATGTGTGGCCTCCGGGCGACTCGGCTGCGACTCCCCCTGTTTCGGTCGACACCCTTTAAAACGTCACTGTGACGTTTTAAAGGGTGTCCGAGGGTTGGGTGGATTGCGTCGGATTCGGTTGGTTTCTGGTTATCGGGCGAATGTTCGACACCCCGGCGATCCGAGGTCGATCGACGTGCCCGTGAGGCGGGGCCCTCTCGTGCGACTCCTTCTGGGAATCCCTTCCGGTCGGTACTCTTTATGGGTACAAAAGTGCTGATCAGCGGTTTCTGGACAAGGTCAAGTAGTGGTGTGGCCATCGCGCGTCGGCTCGAACACCTGAACCCCCGTTCCGCGGTATCGCCGCAGGCGGGAGTGTCCATTTCGGCCGGACAGTCGCAATTGTCGGCGTGCGCAGGGCATGAGGTCCGCGATCCCGGACGACAGGATGACAACGGTGAACGAACAGCTCTCGTAGCTGGAGGTGGATGATGGCCAAGAAATTCGACGGACATATCGCGCTCGATATTCGTGATTCGGTGCCCGACTGGGGGCCTTATGCGGAGCCGACGGCACCGCAGGGCGCGCCGAATGTGCTGTATCTGGTATGGGACGACATCGGCATCGGTACCTGGGACTGCTACGGCGGTCTGGTCGATATGCCGAATATGAAGCGCATCGCCGATCGTGGTGTCCGATTCACCCAGTTCCACACCACCGCGCTGTGTTCACCGAGCCGTGCCTCCTTGCTGACCGGTCGGAATGCGACCTCGGTCGGTATGGCGACCATCGAGGAATTCACCGATGGATTTCCGGGCATGTGCGGGCGCATACCGGCCGAAACCGCGCTGTGCTCAGAGGTTCTCGCCGAGCGCGGATGGAATACGTACGCGGTCGGCAAATGGCATATGACGCCGCTGGAGGAGGAGAATCTGGCGGCCTCGAAACGGCATTGGCCGCTGGGACGTGGGTTCGACCGGTTCTACGGTTTCCTCGGCGGCGAGGCCGACCAGTGGTATCCGAATCTGGTGTACGACAACCACCCGATCTCCCAGCCGTACGCGCCGGAAGACGGATATCACCTGTCGAAGGATCTGGCCGACAAGTCGATCGAGTTCATTCGCGACGCGAAGGTGATCGCGCCCAATAAGCCGTGGTTCATGTACCTGTGCCCGGGGTGCGGGCATGCCCCGCATCACGTCGCTCAGGAATGGGCCGACAAGTATCGCGGCCGGTTCGATATGGGCTACGAGAAGTATCGCGAGATCGTGCTGGAGAACCAGAAGCGCATGGGGCTGGTGCCGGAGAACACCGAATTGTCGCCGATGAACCCGTATTCGACGGCCACCAGTGCGGACGGCAAGCCGTGGCCGGCCCAGGACACGGTGCGCGCGTGGGATTCGCTGTCGGAGGACGAGAAGCGGCTGTTTCGGCGGCAGGCGGAGGTGTTCGCCGGATTCCTGTCCTACACCGACGCGCAGATCGGCCGAGTGCTGGATTACCTCGAGGACAGCGGCCAGCTGGACAACACCATCATCGTCACCTTCTCCGACAATGGTGCCAGCGGCGAGGGCGGTCCGAATGGTTCGGTGAACGAGATGAAGTTCTTCAACGGCTACATCGACACCATCGAGGACAGTCTGGTGAAGCTGGACGCGCTGGGTTCACCGACCACCTACAACCACTACAGCATCGGCTGGGCGATGGCGTTCAACACTCCGTACAAGCTGTACAAGCGGTATGCCTCGCACGAGGGCGGGATCGCCGATCCGTGCATCATGTCGTGGCCGACCGGGATGGCGGCGCGCGGGGAGGTGCGCCATCAGTACCTCAATGTCTGCGATATCACCCCGACTGTCTATGAACTGCTCGGCATTACTCCCCCGGACACCGTCAAGCATGTGGCACAGCGTCCCTTGGAGGGCGTGAGTTTCCGGGCGCTGCTCGATGATGCGAATGCCGATACCGGCAAGCACACGCAGTTCTATTCGATGCTGGGCACGCGCGGCATCTGGCATCGCGGTTGGTTCGCCGATACCGTGCACGCGGCCTGCCCGTCCGGTTGGGGGCATTTCGACAAGGACCGCTGGGAGCTGTTCCATATCGAACAGGACCGTAGCCAGATGCACGATGTGGCCGCCGCGCATCCCGAGAAGTTGGCGGAGATGAAGGCGCTGTGGTTCGCCGAGGCTGCGAAGTACAACGGGATGCCACTCAATGACCTCGACATCATCTCCGCCTTGACCCGCTACCGTCCGACATACGCCACTGACAGGGATAACTTCGTCTACTACCCCGGCAGTGCTGAAGTGGGACCGGGTGCGGCGCTGGAGATTCATGGGCGTTCGTTCGCGCTGCTCGCCGAAACGACGATCACCAGCCCGGATGCGCAGGGAGTGCTCTTCGCCCACGGCGGACGTCTCGGTGGGCACACGCTGTTCGTGCAGGACGGGCGCTTGTACTACATCTATAACTTCCTCGGCGACGAAGAACAGATCATCGCCTCCGACCGCCCGGTTCCGCTCGGCGATCACATTCTCGGTGTCCGGTACGAGCGGCACGGCACCCGGTCCGATAATTTCACGCCCACCGGTGAGGCCATTTTGTATATCGACGACAAGGCGGTGGGCTCACTCGATGACATGCGGACCCAGCCCATCACTTTCTCCGGTGTGGGGGAAGGTGTCTGTGTGGGTCGCGATAGTGGTCAGTCCGTTTCCACGCGCTACCGCTCGCCGTTCCCGTTCACCGGGGGGACCATGCACCAGGTCGTCGCCGATGTGTCCGGAAAGCCCTACGAGGATCTGGAAATGGCGGCGGCCGCGGCCTTTTCGCGCGATTGAGGTGAGGTGTCGATGGCTGTGGTGAGCCGCGCCGATGTGCGGCGTGGCATGGTCCGGATATCCGGTGGCGACTTTGCGATGGGGTCGGCGGAGTTCTTCCCCGAGGAGCGGCCGGTGCGTCGGGTGGGGGTCGATTCGTTCTGGATCGATCCGCACCCGGTGACCAATGCCGCGTTCCGGCTTTTCGTGAAGCAGACCGGGTACGTCACGGTCGCCGAACGTCCGCTGGCGGCCGAGGACTATCCGGATGCCGACCCGCAGAGCCTGGTACCCGGTGGGTTGGTGTTCCGGCCCACCGGGCACCCGGTGCCGTTGGACGATTGGCGGCGCTGGTGGTGGTATGCGCCGGGGGCGAATTGGTGTCACCCGCGCGGGCCCGCGGGGACGCTCGATGGACTCGACCGCCATCCGGTCACCCAGATCGCCTACGAGGATGCCGCGGCCTACGCGTCGTGGGCGGGCAAACAGCTACCGACCGAGGCCGAATGGGAGTATGCCGCCCGCGGCGGGCTGGACGGGGCCACCTATGCCTGGGGTGACGAGTTCGAACCCACGGGCAGGCGCATGGCCAATATCTGGGTCGGCGCCTTCCCCTGGCAGTTCTTTCCCGGCCGAGGACAGGCGCCGAGACCGGGCACCACGGTGGTCGGTACCTACTCGCCCAACGGTCACGGTCTCTATGACATGACCGGCAACGTGTGGGAGTGGACCGTCGACTACTTCTGCCAACAGCATCCGGGACCGTCGTGCTGCGCCCCGCGCAACCCGCGCGTGGATACCCCGGAATCCGAAGCGGCGGAACGCTTTGCGCGTCGCGTCATCAAGGGTGGTTCCTTTCTGTGCGCGGCCAACTACTGCCTGCGCTACCGACCCGCCGCCCGGCAAGGTCAGGCCGAGGACACCTCCACCTGCCATCTCGGGTTCCGCTGCGTGGTGCGCGACGGGGATTCGTGAGAGGGCCGATACTCCCGCGCTGGCGGGAGCTGCCCGCACCACGATGACACCGAACAGGTGCACGAGCCGATTAATTGCTTCGAGTTCCGTTGTGCGACGGCTCATATCGCTGTGCAACAGGTGCTGCGACTGCGGGCCGCCGTGCCGCTGGATTCAGAATTGGCTCTCGAGCGTGAGCCGGTGACGAGGCCAGTAATCGGCAATTGGCTCTGTTTCGAGGGGCCAGTTCTCGGCATGCTGGGCTGATGTTGGTTCGGCGGTTGGTGGCGCTCTATGTCGGGTTGTGGCTGTACGGGTTTTCGATGGCGGTGATGATTCGGGCTGGGCTCGGGCTGGATCCGTGGGATGTGTTCCACCAAGGGGTGGCCGGGCACGTGCCGATCAGCTTCGGTGCGGTGACCGCGATCACTGGAGTCGCGGTGCTGGTGGCGTGGATTCCGTTGCGGCAGCGGCCCGGTTTGGGGACGGTCAGCAATGTCGTGGTCATCGGGGTGTCGGTCGATATCGGGCTGTGGCTGCTGCCGGTGTGGGATGCGCTGCCGGTGCGGGTCGGCGCCATGGCGGCCGCGGTGGTTTTGAATGCGGTGGCCACGGTGCTCTATATCGGTGCGGGCATGGGGCCGGGGCCGCGTGATGGACTGATGACTGGACTGGTTCGGCGGACCGGGTGGTCGGTCCGGTTGGTGCGGACCGGGATCGAGGTTTCGGTATTGGCGACCGGTTGGCTATTGGGCGGCAGTGTCGGTGTGGGCACCGTGGTGTACGCGTTCGGGATCGGGCCGTTGATCCAGGTGCTGATTCCGTTCGCCGATCGATACCTTCCGGGATTCCGTACCGATCGAGAGGCCGAGCCCGATGTTGTTCCGGTCGCGCCGTAGCCGCGGCTGGTCTGGTCATTCCTGATCGCCGCGCGGCCATCCGAGGTCGATGGGCCGCTCCCGCATGATTGCGATCGAGCCGCGCTCTGTCTGGTGCGGTCGACGCGGGACGTCAATGGCCGAAAATGTCGATTTTGTGGCCGCGGTGCTCTCTCGCCAACTGTGTCGGCGTTCATACAGTTATCGACATGACTAGCACTCCGTCTGTGCTCATCGTCGGCGCTGGCTTCGGCGGACTCGCGGCCGCGCTGGAGCTCAGGCGCCACGGTTACGACACGTTCACCATTATCGATAAGGCCGACGGACTCGGCGGAGTCTGGCGGGACAATACCTATCCGGGCGCGGCGTGTGACGCGCCGTCGGATCTGTATTCGTTCTCCTTCGCACCGAATGCGCACTGGCCCAAGCGGTTCGCCGAACAGCCCGACATTCTCGCGTATATGCGCGATGTCGCGCGGCGCTACGACCTGGACAGGCATATGCGCTTCGGTGTGGAGATCGCCTCGGCCGACTTCGACGCCGATCGTGGCGTGTGGCAGGTGCGCACCAGCACCGGTGAGGTGCTCGAGGCGGATGTGTTCGTGCCCGCGGTCGGTCAGTTGTCGCGTCCGGTGTGGCCGAGCATCGCGGGCATGGATTCCTTCGGTGGGGATGGGTTCCACTCCGCGCGGTGGGATCACGATGTCGAGCTGACCGGCAAGCGGGTCGCGATCATCGGCACCGGCGCCAGCGCGATTCAGATCATTCCGGCCATTCAGCCCGAGGTCGCGCAGTTGACGGTGTTCCAGCGGTCGGCGCCGTGGATCATCCCGAAAATCGAAAGCTACTACGCGCCACCGAAGCTCAACGCACTGGACAAGCTGTCGATCGCCAAGAAGTTCCCGGTGATCCAGCGCGCCGAGCGGTTGGGCTGGTATGCGTTCTACGAGTTGGTGACCTCCGGGTTGGAAGGCAACGGGCGCATCGCGCAGGTGATCTCCGGATGGGCGAACCGGCATCGCGCGGCGCAGATCTCCGATCCCGAACTGCTGGCCAAGATGACACCCGATTATGAGGCCGGGTGCAAGCGCGGCCTGATGGCGAGCAACTACTACCCGGCGGTGGCGCAGCCGAATGTGCATGTGGAGACCTCACGCATCGCCGAGATCACCCCGACCGGTGTGCGCACCGAGGACGGCGTGCTCCACGAGGTCGATGTCATCGTCTACTGCACCGGCTTCAATGCCACACAGTTCTTGGCGCCCATGGCGATTCGCGGAATCGGCGGCAAGGAGCTGAGCGAGGTGTGGTCGGGTGGTGCGCGCGCCTACAAGGGACTGACCGTGCCGCACTTCCCGAATATGTTCATCATGTACGGGCCCAATACCAATCTCGGTGCGGGCTCGATCATCTATATGCACGAGCGCCAAGCGCGTTATGTGCGCCAGGCGGTCGAGCATCTGCGCGCCGCGCGCGGTTATCTGTCGGTGCGGCCGGAGGTGGCGGCCCGCTTCGACGAGGAGATCCAGGGGCGGCTCGAACACACGGTGTGGACCAAGTGCACCAGCTGGTATCGCGAGGCGAGCGGACGGGTGACGACGAACTGGCCCGGCCGGATGAGCGAGTACGACAAGCGGACCCATTTCGACGTCGGTGACTACGAGCTGGTTCGCACCGGAAGGTAAGGCATATGACGCACTATGACGTGCTGGTGATCGGCTCGGGCTTCGGCGGCAGCGTCACCGCGCTGCGGTTGACCGAGAAAGGGTATCGCGTCGGTGTCCTGGAGACCGGTCGCCGCTTCGCCGATGATGAATTCGCCGAGAACTCCTGGCACCTGCGCGAATACCTGTGGGCGCCGAAGTTGGGGTGCTTCGGCATTCAGCGGATGACACTGCTCAACGACACCTTCATCATGAGCGGCTCCGGTGTCGGCGGTGGTTCGCTGGTGTACGCGAACACCCTCTACGAGGCGCCCGACACCTTCTACGGCGATAAGCAGTGGGCCCACATCACCGATTGGAAGGCCGAGCTCGCACCGCATTACGACCAGGCCAAGCGCATGCTGGGGGTGACGACCAATCCGGCGACCACGCCATCGGATCGGGTGCTGCAAGAGGTGGCCGAGGATATGGGCATCGGCGAGACCTACCGTCACACACCCGTCGGAGTGCTGTTCGCGGATAAGGAGACGCGGCCGGGGTCCGCGGTCGCCGATCCGTACTTCGGCGGTGTCGGGCCGCAGCGACGCTCTTGCACGCACTGTGGTGAGTGCATGACCGGATGTCGGCACGGAGCGAAGAACACCCTGGTCAAGAACTACCTGTATCTGGCCGAGCAAGCGGGTGCGACCGTCCATCCGCTGACCACCGCGGTGTCGGTACGGCCGCGGTCCGACGGTGGGTACGCCGTCGATACGGTGCGCACCGGGCGTTGGGTTCGCAAGGCGAAGCAGACCTTCACCGCCGACCAAGTGGTGTTCTCCGCAGCCGCGCTCGGCACCCAGCAGTTGCTGCATAATCTGCGAGATCGCGGCATGCTGCCGAATATTTCGCCGCGACTCGGGCATCTGGCGCGCACGAATTCCGAGGCGGTGCTGGCGGCCCGAAGCCGTGATAAGAATTCTGATTTCACCAAGGGGGTCGCGATCACCTCCTCGATCCATCCCAACGTGCACACCCATGTGGAGCCCGTGCGCTACGGCAAGGGCAGTAACTTTATGGGTCTGCTGACGACCGTGCTCGTCGATGGGCAGGAGGGTAAGCGCCGCTGGGTGCTCGGCCTGCGCGAAATGGTGCGGTACCGGCGCGATCTGGTGCGGATGCACAATCCGGCGCACTGGTCCGAGCGGATGATCGGGCTGCTGGTCATGCAGAACGTCGACAATTCGATCATCACCTACAACAAGCGCGGTCTGTTCGGTAAGCGGATGACCACCAAACCCGGTGCGGGCCAAGCGCCTCCGGTGTGGATTCCGGAAGGCAACGAGGTCGCCCGCCGGGTCGCGGAGAAGATCAACGGCATACCGCAGGGCAGCTGGACCGAAATGGCCAACGTTCCGATCACCGGCCACTTCATCGGCGGCTGCGCGATCGGAGACTCCCCCGACACCGGCGTGGTCGACCCGTATCAGCGGCTCTATGGCTACGAGGGTCTGCACATCGTGGACGGTTCGACCATCTCGGCGAACCTCGGGGTGAACCCGTCGCTGACCATTACCGCCCAGGCCGAGCGCGCGATGTCGTTGTGGCCCAATAAGGGACAACAGGATCAACGCCCACCGCTCGGTGCGCCCTATCAGCGACTCGACGTCATCGCCCCGAAGAACCCGGTCGTCCCCGCGGCCGCCCCCGCCGCACTCCGATTGCCGATCACACCGGTGTAGCCCGGGCTGATCGTTGCCGCATAACCAGTAGCCACCTCGCAGGGGATATAGAGCCTGTTGCCGAATACGCCGAACATGCGATTGTGCCGTCACAGCGACAGACCAAATCACCTAGCGGCAGGCATGATTGCGCCTCAGCCGTCCACATAGGCACGTGATCTGCGTCACGGCCAAAACCCGCGCCAATTCGGCAACAGGCTCTATATCTCATGCGAGATGGCCACTGGTTATGCGGCACCTCCCCGCGAGCGCGACGGGCTCGCGGTGGGTCGGACACGCCGGTCTAGCGGGTAGTGGCGGGGCGATCTCCTTCGCGGGCAACGCCTTTGGGTTCGCGTTGGCTCATGAATCCCAACAGGTAGCCCGCTATGCGGCGCATCTGGATTTCTTCGGTGCCCTCGGTGATGCGGTAGCGGCGGTGGTGGCGGTAGATGTGTTCGAACGGGGTGTGGCGGGAGTAGCCGAGGCCGCCGTGGATCTGCATGGCGCGGTCGGCGGCCTCGCAGCACAGGCGGTTGGCCCAGTAGTTGCACATGGAGACCTGTTCGGAGGCTGCGAAGGTGCCGTAATGATCCATGGACCACGCGGTTCGGTGAATGAGGGCGCGCAGCATCGCGCATTGGGTGTGCAATTCGACCAGCGGGAACTGAATGCCCTGATGGGTGGCCAACGGTGTGCCGAAGGGGCTGCGCTGCTTGGCGTATTCGACGGATCGGTCGATGCAGTATTGGGCGGCGCCGAGGCTGGAGGCGGCTTGGCGGATGCGGTTCTCGTTGAAGAAGTGCTGCACTACGCCGAGCCCGCGGCCCACACCGCCGAAGACCGCGCTATCGGGTACACGGACATTCGTCAGCGTGACGTGCGCGTGGTCGGTGGGCATATTGAAGGTCCACAGGTATTCCTCGACGCGGAACCCCGGGGTGTCGGTTGGCACCAGGAAGGCGGTAATGCCCGCCGCCTCGCCCGGATCGCCCGCGGTGCGGGCGAAGATGAGGTCGGCGTCGGCGATGTGTACGCCGGTGTTCCAGGTCTTTTCGCCATTGATCACCCAGTCGGTGCCGTCGCGGACGGCGGTGGTCGCCATATGGGTGGCGTCGGAGCCGTGCTCGGGTTCGGTGATGCCGAAGGCGAACAAGCGGGTGCCCGCGGCGAGGCCGTCCACCCAGTCGGACTGTTGTGCGGGCGAGCCGTATTCGAGCATCAGCAGCAGGCCGACATTATTGGCGACGATGGCATGCTCGTTCTGCAGATCGCAATGCAGGCCCAGGCCGCGGCGGGCCAGGTGTTCGCGGATGACCGCCATGGCGAGGTTGGTGCCGTCGCGGCCGCCGTACGCGGCGGGGAAGGCGTAGCGCAGATGTCCGGCGGCGTCGGCGCGGCGACGGACCTCGGCCAGCAGTGCCTCCCATTCGGTGCGCGGCAGTCCGCCGCGCTCCCAGTCGGTGCGTGCGTGTTCGCGACGGTGATCGAAGAAGCGGATATTGTCGTCGGCTTGTTCCAGGGGAACGATCTCGCGCTCGATGAAGGCGTCGAGTTCTACGAGATAGTCGGCGAGTTCGGTCGGTAGCTCGAAATCCATTGCGGCTCCTGTCCTGTCGCGCGAATGCGGGATGTGGCCGTCGTCTGTTCGGGTGCTCTTGTCACAGGTGCCTACGTCGCCGGGCGGATCTGCATCAACAGGTCCCATTCGATCTCGGAGATGCGGCGGCCGCTGGCGGCCATCACGATATTGCGCACGGTCCCGTCGAGGTGGGCGGCGGCTTGGCTGGCCAGGCCGATGCCCCACCAGAGCGTGCTGGCCACTTTCCACCAGCGGAACCGGTCGGTGTCGAAGACACCGCCCGCGCGTTCATAGCCCGCGATGAAGGCGGGGCGGGCGGCGAATCCGCCGATTTCCCGGGTGTCTTCGTGGAAGCGCCACATGCGCAGGGCGGGCCAGGCGGCATCGCGCATGGGATCGCCGAAGCGCTGGGCGCCTTCCCAGTCGAGGACCGCGCGCAGGCCGTCGGGGCCGATGATGAGATTGCCGTTGCGCAGGTCGGTGTGCAGCAGGGTGCGGTGCTCGGGGGTGTGCGGGAGGTGGTTGACCAGCCAGCGCAGGGCGAGGGTGAAGACCGGGCGGTCGCGCAGCAGGGCGCGCACGCCGGTGATGAGTTCGGTGAGCATGATTTCGGCCGGATCGCCGGTCGGTGTGCCGGGTAGTTGCGACGGCGCCAGGTGCGGGTCGATGGTGTGCAGGGCGGCCATGGCCGCACCGACCTGTTCGGCGACCTGGTCGCCGATGCCTTGCGCGTGCACCAGGCGTAATACCTTGCGTGGCACGGTCTCTCCGTCGATGCGCTCCGAGACCAGAAACGGCGCACCGGTGTAGGCGGCGTCGGTGCAGACCGCGACGACCGGTGGGACCGGCACACCGTGGGCGCGGGCCAACTCACGCACCCCGGCTTCGACGCCGACCGCGGCGAGTTCGATCGAGCTCGGCACAAAGGTGGCTACCAGACGCAGCGTCGCGGTGGTCGTTTCCGCGTCGAAGGCGACATTGGTTCGGCGCGCACCGCTGGATAACCCGCTGAAATTCGAAATCTGGACCGGTTGGCCGAATTCCGTGCGCAGAAAGCGTGCGAGTCCCGCCGCCGCATCCGCTGTCACTCGCCCTCCCACGCGTCGTAGCCGGGTTTGGCGATCCGCAGATCCGCGCGCACCACCTCGACCATGGCCTGCCAGAGCGCCCGGTCGTCGCCCTCGGGCACCGCGGCCAGCAGGTCACGCTCCTGGTGCGCGGCTTCATCACCGAGTTCGAGTTCGCGTTGCACGATGCGAGCGATATTCGCGCCGACTCGCGCTTGGTGCCGCAATGCGGGATCCAGCGCGGGCAGCAGGGTGTCCTCGAGGAGTTCGGCGAGTGCCGCGAGCAGTTCGGCGGCCGTGGGACGGTATTGCATCGCTCACGAAATCCGTTCGCACATAACGTGATACGTGGTCGATACGGGCGCGGTCGCCGTTCGTCGCATATATCGTCGAATCCGCCGGTTCACAGGGCTCGACGGTACTTGAACAACTACCGCCCCGAATGCCGAATGCGCGCGATCGCGCTGGGCGTCGGCGTGAACCCGCGTACCGACCGACGGTGTCGCGCTGCGCTGAGACGGTAACTGTCTCCATGTCCCTTTGGCGTAACCGGTCGGCGATTCCTACAGATGTGGATGAGGCGCTGCGGCCGCGACGGACCGATTGCGTCGCGGTGCGCGGGTTGAAGTGTCATGTGAAGGATTCGCTGGTGCAGGCGTGGCGGGCAATCCCACCGCGCCTGCGGCCAGAGGCGCACTCAACCAGAGACCGAGAACTTGCGTCACGGGACTGGCGGCCGTGCACAGTCGCTGGCTATACGCTGGGCATTGTCGAAAGGTGAGTGCCTGTTGCCTGGTGTCTGCGCATAGGCCGAGGGGATTGCACACCGCTGATGGTCGATGATGATCCGCTTCGGACCCGCCGTGACGTGAGCATGCCGATCACGGCTGACTTGAGCGCGTCCGGGTTCGAGGACGCCGAAGAGATCGGACGCGGTGGTTTCGGTGTGGTGTATCGCTGCACCCAAGTCGCGCTGGACCAGGCGGTGGCGGTGAAGGTGCTGACCGCTGAATTGGACCAGGACAACCAGGCATGGTTTTTTCGCGAGCAGCGGGCGATCGGCCAGCTGACCGGGCATCCGAACATCGTCACAGTGCTGCGGTCGGGTGTCACCGCAAGCGGGCGGCCCTATCTGGTGATGCCGTACCACCCATCGGGTTCGCTGGATGCATGGATCCGCCGGCAGGGTCGGTTGCCGGTGGAGGCCGTGTTAGGGGTCGGGGTGAAGATCGCTGGTGCGCTCGACAGCGCGCACCGCCTCGATATCGTGCACGGGGGCGTGACGCCTGGGAATATTCTGCTGACCGATTCTGGCGAACCGGCGTTGACTGATGTCGGAATCGCGCGCATTACCAACGGGTTCCAGATGGCGGGTACCTCGACCGGGTCACCGGCGTTCACCGCGCCCGAAGTGCTCAATGGCGACACCCCGACACCGGCCGCCGACGTCTACGGGCTTGGTGCCACCCTTTTTTGCGCGCTCACCGGGCATGCCGCATTCGAACCCCACAGCGGCGAGCAGGTGGTAGCACAGTTGTTGCGGATCACTGCCCAGCCGGTGGCGGATCTGCGGGAGAGTGGCATTCTCGATGACTTGTCGGCGGTGGTGGAATCGGCGATGAGCCGGGATCCGCGGGGGCGGCCCTCGGCGGTCGAGGTAGGCCAGGCCCTCCAGCAGCTACAGCGGCGCCACGGATACCCGCTCGTAGAGATGGCGCTGCCCGGGACAGAGCCCAACGAGGGGTGGGATGATCACACGACGGGAGACCTGGGCAGTGATGGCAATCTGCCGCTCGAGTTGACCAGTTTCGTCGATCGCCGCGCCGAGACGTCGGAGATCAAGAACCTCCTGTCCATGTCTCGGCTGGTGACATTGACCGGTATCGGCGGCGTTGGGAAGACGCGGCTTGCGCTACGGGTCGCGTCGAATGCCCGATCAGGTTTCGTAGACGGGGTGTGGCTGGTCGAGTTGAGCGAAGTACGCGACTCGTCGCTGCTGACCGAGGTAGTGGCGGCCGCCGTTGGCTTGCGCGACGATTCGTCCCATTCGATGCGCGATGTGCTGGTCGAGTTCCTGCGCTCACGGGAAATACTGCTCGTCCTCGACAATTGCGAGCAAGTGGTGGACGCTGCGGCAAGGCTGGTCGAGACGTTGCTTCGGGTGTGCCCGAATCTGCGCATTCTGCTTACCAGCCGCGAGCCGCTGGACATCGCCGGGGAAACGGTGCTGCGGGTGTCACCGCTGACGGTCCCGGATCCGAACCAAGAGCCGACCCTGCGCGGTCTACCCCGATATGACGCTGTCACGCTGTTCTGCGAACGCGCCGCGGCGGTGATGGCGGGCTTCGAACTTTCCGAGGACAACAAGACTGCTGTGGCCGGGATCTGCGCCCGGCTGGACGGGTTGCCGCTGGCGATCGAGCTCGCGGCAGCACGGATCCGCGTGATGTCGCCTGCGCAGGTTCTGCAGCGGCTGAGCCGTAGATTCCAGCTACTCACGCGAAGCACTCGGAACGCACCGACACGGCAGCAAACGCTGCGGTGGTGCATCGATTGGAGTTACGAGTTGTGCGCCCCGACCGAAAAACTGCTCTGGGCGCGGCTATCGGTATTCGCCGGCGGCTTCGAACTCGATGCCGCCGAGCAGGTGTGTGGCACTGATGGGATATCGGAGAATCTGCTGGACGCACTGTCGGCCCTGGTGGACAAATCGATCCTGATCCGGGAGGAATTGGGTGGCATCGTGCGCTTCAGGATGCTGGAGACGGTGCGGGCCTACGGTCGAGAAAAGTTGGGTGAGTCCGGTGAATACCGGGATCTTCGTCGACGGCACCGCGACTGGTGCCAGCGATTGGCTGTGGACGCTGACGCCGGGTGGATCAGCGACCAGCAACTCGACTGGCTCGCTCGGCTCGAGCGTGAGCAACCGAATTTCCGAGATGCGTTCGAGTTCTGCCTGTCCGAGGACAGCGCGGGGGCGGCCGAAGCCGGGCTGCGCATCGTCGGCGCAATATTTCCGTTCTGGATTTTCCAGGGTTTCTACAGCGAAGGACGACGTTGGGCCGATCGCATTCTCGCCCACCCCGGCGCGCAGTCCATACCCGATCGTTTCAGAGCGCTTTATGCCAGCGCGCTCATGGCGACGGTGCAGGCAGACTTTCAGTCCGCGACCGCACTCCTAGAGCAAGCGCGCTTACTGGCCGAACAGGATCCCGAGCCCGGAATCCGGGCAATGCTCGCCTACGCCGAAGGCTGGGTGGCGATGCACCGGGGTGAACTCGATCGTGCAGTGTCGTCCCTCGAAGCCAGCCAGGTGGCGTTCGAATCGTCGAACAGGCGCGGGTATGTGTATGTCGCGGCATTGAACACCCTTGGTTGGGTGCACGCACTGCGCGGCGATACAAGCCAGGCGATCGAGTATCAGAAGCAGGTACTTTCCATCACCGAAGCAAGCGGCGAATCGGTCTTTCGGTCGACCGCGCTGTGGGGAATGGGCCTTGCCGCATGGCAGCAAGGCCAGCGACAGCGGGCACAAGAGCTTCTCGAAGAAGCACTGCGGGTCATCCGGCGGGTCAGCGCCCCTCTCATCGCCGCCTCCTGTCTCGAGGCACTGGCCTGGACCATTGTCGACACCTTCGCAGAACGTGCATCCGTTCTGATGGGAGCTGCGGACAAGCAGTGGCAGTCCGTCGGTGCACGGATGCTCGTGAACCTATCGCACAGTCACGACGACTGCGTGCGGATTGCGCGTCGCGCACTCGGGGAACGAGGATTCGACACAGCGTTCCGGCGCGGCCAAGCGTGGGGGATGGCCGCTGCCATCGCCTTCGCACTGGGCGAGCAGCCGCCCGACACGACCCCGACCTCGGGTCCGGCAGCCGAGCTGACCAAACGCGAGCGGCAGGTCGCCGACCTCGTCGCCCAAGGACTCACCAACAAGCAAATCGCCGCAAAACTGGTGATCTCACAACGCACCGCTGAAGGCCACATCGAACATATCCTGAGCAAACTCGGCTTCACCTCACGCGCACAGATCGCTGCCTGGACAGTAGGCGAGGCCAAACACGAGAATCCTTGACCCGCAGGCCCGGCTGGCACAGGCAACGGAGCTGGCCGAGTTGGAAGCCACCGCCGAGACCGCACAGATCCAGCTGGTGGCCACCGACGAGAAAGCTACAGCGCTTGCCGATCTCGAAGCAGCTCGCCGTGCACGCGAGGAACTGACACCCGCGCGTTTGCTGGAGCGCTACATCGCAGAAATGGCCGCCAGCGCGGAGTACACCGAGCACCTCGGCGTCGTCGGCATGGCTCACCAGCACGCTCGCACCCCCGGGTGCCGCCAGCGCACATCGGTGCGGCGCGCAATTCCAAACCGGTGGAAGGGAATTCGGCGGAGAGGTTTCGGGGGCGTCAGCCGTGAAACCGCAACGGGAACCAGACCACGGCCTGCCCCTGCACACTGGATCCTGCAGCGCCCGAGTCGGACACCCGGGTGTGTTATTGGCGTTCGGCCGATAAGCTCGACACGAGGCTGGAGCCGGACTCCGGCAGTGTTGGACCAATGTGGAGTGAAGACTCATGAGCGCGACCACGATTGCCCGCCAGTGCACTCTGTGTGAAGCCCATTGCGGAATCTTGGTAACCGTCGAGGACGAACGGGTAACCCGGATCGAAGGCAATCCCGACGATGTACTCTCCGCCGGGTACATCTGCCCGAAGGCGACGGCGATGGGTGGCCTGCATCACGACCCGGACCGGCTGCGTACTCCGTTGCGCCGGGTGGGTGACCGGTTCGAACCGGTCGGCTGGGATGAGGCGTTCCAGGAGATCGGGCAGCGGCTGCGCCGGATCCGCCGCGAGCACGGCGCCAGCGCTATCGGGATGTATCTGGGTAATCCGGCCGCGCACAGCTCCTCGGTGATCTATGGCGCGCTGCTTCGAGTGGCGCTGATGACTCGCAACTTCTACTCCGCGTCCTCGATCGACCAATTCCCGCAGGAATTCGTGGCGTGGCGGATGTTCGGCGCGAACCTGCTGATGCCGGTGGTCGACATCGACCGCACACACCGGTTGGTGATCATGGGCGCCAATCCGGCGGTGTCGAACGGGTCGGTGAGCACCATGCCGGGCGCGAAGCTGCGCATCCAGAAGGTGCGTCGCCGCGGCGGCAAGGTGGTGGTGATCGACCCGCGGCGCACCGAGACCGCGCGGCTGGCCGATGAGCATGTCGCGGTGGCGCCCGGCGGCGACCCATATCTGCTACTGGGAATGCTGCATGTGCTGGTGACCGAAAAACTGTGTGACGAAGACCGGATTCGTGCGCAGTGCACCGGATGGGGCGAATTGTGCGCGCTGGTCGCCGATTTCACGCCCGAGCGGGCGGCAGTACCTGCCGGGGTGGACGCGCAGACGATTCGGCAGCTGGCGCGCGAGCATGTGGCCGCACCCTCGGCGGTGCTCTATGCCCGGATCGGGGTGTGCCAGCAGGTAACGGGGACGTTGACGCACTGGCTGGTGAACACCATCAATGCGGTCACCGGGAACCTGGACCGGCCGGGCGGGCAGATGTTCGCCGAACCAGCAGTGGATGGGGCTTCGTTCGGTCGCTTCGTGCCGATGGCGCACGGTGCGTGGACCGATAGCTCGGGCCGGTTCAAGTCTTTCCGGTCGGAGCTGCCGGTGGCGGTGCTCGCCGATGAAATGGAGCAGGGCCACATCAAGGCGATGATCACCTATGCGGGCAACCCGGTCCTGTCCACGCCACAGCGCGGCCGGCTCGGTGCTGCGCTGGACGGGCTGGAGTGCATGGTGGCGGTGGATCTCTATCTGACCGAGACCGCGAGACACGCCGATTTCGTGCTGCCACCGGTCTCGCCGCTCGAGCACGCCGATCTGGATTTGGTGCTGGCGGCCTTCAGCGTGCGCAACAACGTCCGCTTCAGCGAGCGGGTCTTCGAGCCACCCAAGGGTGCGCTGGAGGACTGGGAGATCCTGGCCCGCCTGATCACCGAGGTGCTGCCGCTGCCAGCGCGGTCGATCACCAGCCGGGTGCTCAACGGTGTGTTCGATCAACTGAGCCCGCTGCGGATGGCGATGGCCGGGATCGCCGCCGGCCCGTACGGAGTGCTGCGGCGCGGCTGGAACGGTTTGACCTTCGGCAAGGTGAAGGCGGCGCCGGGCGGTATCGACCTGGGCCCGCTGCGACCGCGGTTGCGTTCGCTGATCGCAACCAAGGATCGCAAGGTGCAGCTGGCGCCGCAGGATTTCCTCATCGGCGCACGGACTTTGATCGACGACACCTCCAATGGGGTGGTACCGACAAAGGCACCCGAGGGCTTCGATCTTCGGCTGATCGGCCGACGGCACCTGCGCAGCAACAACTCCTGGCTGCACAACCTCCCGCCCATGGTGAAAGGCCGCGACCGATGCACCGCGCTGATGCATCCAGCCGATGCCGCCGAACGCGGACTGTCCGACGGTGAACCGGTGACCGTGACTTCACCGATGGGTTCGATCGTGGTGACCCTCGAGGTGAGCGACGACATCCGCACCGGTGCGATCGCGATCCCACACGGCTGGGGACATCAGGACCCCGGTGTCGGCTGGCAGGTGGCGGCGCAGCTGCCAGGCGCCAATGTGAACCTGCTGCACGATCCCTCGCTCACCGACACCTTCACCGGCTGTTCCGCGGTCAACAACACGTGGGTGTCGGTAACCCCAGCGCCCACCGATCCCGCGCTAGTGGGCGCAGATTCGACCGGGTGATGGGACAAGTGCGCGGAACTGTTCGGCGTGCGCGAATCGCGGGAAAGATGTGCGCGCGATCGGTAGAGCCGGACCGGCACCGTCATGTGACCGTGGTGATCGCAACCATATGGATGCACACGATGTAAGGAGAGGCGCTCTTCCGAGCGGGGCAGCGGCAACGGCGTCCCGGCCTGTTCCGCGAGGGACGCTGAGCGATCCTCGGACATCTCCCCCGGCTTTGGCGTCGACGAGCCCGGGGTGAGGGCATGGACTGACCCAGCACCGATCAAAGATGTATGCAGACAACGAGATTCACGAGATCGTCGCGAGGAAGGCTCAGGCCGCGCCGGTGATGGCGGATCCGATGTGAACCTCCGGGCCACTGCCGTGCTGCGGCCGTCGACGAATACGCCGCGATGGCACCTGGCAGAACGGCCCGGCTGTTCCTGATGCTGGGCACCAACCAGAGGAGATCTACACGATATTCATCGGCGGAGACGGTGAGAAAGTGACCGGAAGTGCTGTCATAGCCCGGTGGAACGGGCCCGGCCGCCAGATCAGCTCGTCCACACGGCCGTTCAGTTCGATGTCGGGCAGGGCATCGAACAGCAGATCGATGGCGAACTGGACCGTAAGGTAGGCCACGTCTTTGGCGGGGCATGCGTGTGGCCCTGCGCTCCATGCCAGATGTGAGCGATTGCCGAGACTGCTCTCCTCCGAGTCGTTGGTTCTGCGGATCTTGGGGTCGTTATTGCAGGCGGTAAGGCTGATGACGACCGGCTGATCGGCGGGCAACCAGATATCGTCGACCATTACCGGCTGCCGCGGGTAGGTTGTGCAGAAGTTCGCCATGGGCGGGTCGTTGAACAGAATCTCGTCAAGAGCGTTGATCGTCGACAGGTTCCTGCCGAGCACATTGCCGAATGCGAATCGGTCGTCGGTGATCATCAGCAGCAGTGCATTCGTGATCAGATTGCGCTGTGCTTCGAAACCGGCGCCATAGAACGACATCAGCTGGGCGAATATCTCTTCGTCGTTGAGCCCGGCGGCATGGTTCGCCATCCGCGAGGTGACGTCGTCGCCGGGCTGTTCGCGCTTGAGCCGAATCAGCTCCATCAGTGCCTGTTTGAGCATGATCATGCCTTCGCGGCTCTTGACCGTGTCGAATCTCGCGGCCATTCCGGCCGCGACCCGCTGCCCGATTTCGGCCGGGCAGCCGACCATCTGGTTCAGCACTTCCAGGACAAGCGGAAAGGCGTACTGTCGCACCAGGTCGGCGTTGCCTGCCCGGCAGAAGGTGTTGATCACCGGGACGGCGGCCTTCTCGACGAGGGAAGGCAAAGTGTCCGTGGCGATCCCGTCGATGCCCGCGACGGAGGCATCCCGGAAGCGTTTGTGTTCCAAGCCGTCGTTGTTCCGCGCGGCCGGCAGCCACGCCATCATCGGCCGGACCGGGCAGTCCTCAGGAATGCTCTTCTGCCATGTTCGTGGATCGGCCGGAAAGTGGTTGGGGTCGTTCAGGATTCTGACCGCGGTGGAGTGGCCGATCACGAGGGTCGCTTTTACACCGGGTGCCAACAGGACCGGAACAATCGTTCCGTATTTGCGTCGCATCTCGCTGTAGGTGTGATGTGGGTCAGCCACGAAATCCGGGGTGTACAACGGTACTCGGATGTCGGTGTCGCCCAACGATTCGTGCTGGACGGGGCAGACTCCGGGCGCAGTGACGGTGCCGGGCGCGGACGTTGGGGACTGTGGTGTGGTCAAAGACATGACTCCAGACGAGGGCAGGAATTGGACAAGCAAGACTTCATCGGTGAGCGCGTGCACATCCCTCGTTCAGGTGCCTCGAGCGAGGGCAGCGGTGTGTCGGGTCGTTGAGCGTTCGCAACGACAGCCTTCCAGACCTGTTCTGAACCCGGCGACTCGCCCACGCTAGCAACATAGCAACGAGTGGCCGGTAGTGCTTGCGAACGTTGTAGCGTCAACCTCGTTCCGCTCGCCCTTCGCGATCGTCTATTCGACGGCCAGCGTCCGGGTCGGCGGTGGGCAGGTGGAGTGCTGAATCCGGTGCGGTGCTGTCGGATTCGGCGATCGGGCACCCGGCCGCAGCACGGTCGGCACTGACCAGTTCGATATGTCGGCACATGGATGTGACTGCGCACCAACATGATCTGCAGAAGTCGGGTGAGGTGTTCCGGTGGCGTAGAGAAGCTGGATTCGCCGGTTGGCCGAGTTGGCGCAGCGCCCTGCGGGCGTGATCGGTCAGATCACTGTGGGGCCTGCGAAGACAACGAGATCGCGTTGTCGGCACCGCTTTTCGAATGCCGCGACAATGCAGAGGCGGCCGATGCACTCCGCCGCCACGGTGGCCCACCTGAGTCCTTGTCGACCGCAAGGGGGCTCAACGAGTCCGGCGCGTCGCTGAACCGGATCGCGTCGCTGTGATCGATCCCAATCGGTCCAGAGGCACAGGAACGGACTTGTCGCAGTAGGGCATAAGGTATGCCGACAAATTTCGGTGCCTCGCGGGCTAGGTGGCCTCACCGCTGCGCTCGTGTTCGTCGCTGCGCTCGGTCGTTGTCCCAGTCCCACGATCCCGCAGCAGAGTCGATGCGACGGTTTCCTTGCGCTGCTCGCCATTCGGCCCGAAGACCATTCCGTTCTTCCATGCGCTGCGCTCGAACATCCGCTGCAGCGGGGTCGCGACGAAGGTGGTCACCAATGTCATGAGGGCAAGGATCGTGTAGAGCTCGGCGGTGATGAGCCCGGACGACAGTCCGATGTTCAACAGCACCAGTTCCATCAACCCGCGAGCGTTGGCCAGCGCACCCATCGCACCCGCCTCCCGCCATCCCATCCCCTGCGTCCGGGCGACCAAGCCGATAGCACCGAACTTGCTGACGAACGACACCACCAACACCAGCGCGGTCACCGCGAGCACCGCCGGATCGAAGACCAGACTCAGCGTGGTGTTGAGTCCGGTATAGATGAAATACGCCGGCAACAACAGATAGCTGACCAGCGGTTCCAGCCGTTCACGGATACGGTCCAGCAACTGCCCGCGCGGCATACACAGACCGGCAACGAATGCGCCCAGCACCGAATGGATGCCGACATAGTCGGTGAAACTCGCCGCCAGCAACACCACAACCAGCACCACCACCAACGGCCCGACCGGCAGACCACCCGTGCGTTCGCGATCACCCGGGCGCGGGGTCCACGTGCTGAGACGGGCCAGCATTCGCCGTCCGATCACCGCCATGAACAGCACATACGCCAAACCCCCACCGGCCGCGAGGAACGCGCCACCCAGGCTGTCCTTCGCGGTGGCGACCACAACGGCCAGCAGGATCCACGCACACGCGTCATCGACAGCCGCACACGCCAGCGACATCGTGCCCAACCGCGTCTTCAGCAGTCCAGAATCGTAGATGATCCAGGCCAGAATCGGGAACGCGGTCACCGCGACCGCGGCCGCAAGAAACAGCGCCCCTTGCCAATTCGCCATCCTGTCGGTGAAATACCGCCCCTGCCCCACCAGCCACCAACCGACCACCGCCCCCAGCACCATCGGCACCGCGACACCCACCGCCGATGTCGCCCCGGCCTGCCGCACATGCGAGCCCAGGATATCGAGATCGAACGACGACCCCACCAGGAACATGTAGAGAATCAGCCCCAACTGCCCGACCACATAGATCGCGGTCAGATTCGGGTGGACGATGCTGGTGTCGCCGATGTGGAGTCTGATCGGAAACAGCCACTGCTGAGCGGCGGGCCACACCGACCCGAGAACCGAGGGACCGAGTAGGAATCCGGCGACCATGACGACCACCACCTGCACCTGCCCCAACCGCCGCAGCAGGGGCCACAGCAGCCGATAGGTCACCAGGATGACCGCGAGTTGCAGGAACAGGCGGGTGGTGATCTCCAGTAGCGATGGCATCGCAGCTCCCTACCTCGACGTGACCGGAATGAATGAAATGGCTCGCGGCCCACTACAAGCGTGGCGATCGGTGGAAGATTCGTCGATCTGCCGCCCGCTGCTCTAGCGCGGTCGGAGATCATCGCCGGATAGTTGGCTGTGGTCCGGTGGGATGACATCGGGGTTGAAGGCCTCGCGGATGTAGCAGACGGGCCGGTCTTCGAGCTCCATGACATAGGCCCTCATCGCGCATGGTCGACCATCCGGCCAACTCATGAGTCCCGCTCGCAGCATGCGGCGGCGTTGGGATACACCACGAGAGATCAGCCCCGTCCCGATCGGAATGTGCAGAGCGTCGATTCCGGACGCGGCCGCCAGTTCGCGCACCGCGACGACATCGTTGACCGATGCGGTCACCATGTCGGCAGTGATCAAACAGGACCGGCGCACGAGGACACGATCGATGCCGGACACCTCCAACGGCACGGTGGCAGTGGCCGGTACCGCGCTGGCCGCGACATCGCCTTGGCACACCACTTGGACGTGGAGCTCCGCGCCGACGATCGCCTCGAGTGCGGGCATGGTGAAACCTGTACTGCCCAACAGCATCCGGGTGACCGGGTGTCCGAATCGCCCGATCGCGTCCGAGATCATCCGGACATCCGAGCTATCGGGCGAGGAATCGCCCGGTAGCTCGGGGCCGGAATGCATGACCGTCACAGCCGGCTCCGCACAGCGGTTCTCACGAGAATCTGTCAGCGCCGCTGCTCAATGCACAGGCTCGCCGACAGGCTTCGGCGGACGGACCGGCCGCGTCCATCGCTGAATTTCTTCAGTGGTGAGTGGCTGTTTGGTCAGTCCCAGAGGCGCGTCGGTGACGCGCAATTCACCGTCGGCCATTCCGGAGAACGGGCGACGCCAGACATCCCAGACAGGCGACATATCCAGACCGGTGTTGTGCTTGCTGTCGCCGCCCATGTAGTTGAGGTTGGCTGATTCATCGTAGAGGTGACCGACCTCGGACATGAGGGTGTCGGATCCGGTGAGCTGCTGTTCACCCGATGACTCGCGCATGTCGGTCAGCCCGGACATGATCTTGGTGAACGACGTCTCCGGAGTGTCGCCTTCTTGCGCCTCGGTAAGTCTGCTGGCGTGTCCGAAGTACTCATCGGCACCGATGTATTGCTCATACATTCGCGAGACCAACACAAAGAATCGCGTGTATGCGCGCCGGAGGGTGTGCTGGTAGAAGCCGAGGGCCTCGGCCTCATCCAGATCGCATCGCAGGATGCTCGCGATCGACGCCGCAGCGACCAGCCCACCGTAGGTACCTAGGTGTACTCCGGTGGATAGCAACGGATCCAGGAATGCCGCCGCGTCACCGACGACGGCCCACCCTGGTCCGCAGAACTTGTCGGAGGTGTAGGAGTAGTCGGTCTCGGCCTTAACCTCCGCGACCCGGGTTGCGCCGGTGAGCATTTCACCCATGGGTGCGCTCTCGCCGATTGTGTCGAGGTAGTACTGCTCGAGTCCGCGCTCCCGAATCTTGTCCATGGCCTTTCTGGTGGCGACGACATAGCCGACACTGTTGCGGCCGCCCGCCAGCGGAATGTGCCAGAACCAACCGCCTTCGGGGGTGGAGACCACGTTGATCGCGCCTTCTGGACTATCCGGATGAAGGTGTGAGCCCTCCCAGTACGACCAGACCGCGACATTGCGGAATCCCGGAAGTTGTTCGCGCTGAAGGAGTCCCTTTTTGGCCAGCACACCTGCCCGGCCGGAGGCGTCGACAAGGAAGTCGAACTCGGTTGTGTGAATCGTGTCGTCACCGCGGACGGTCCACTCGACGGCCGTGGGACGCTCACCGTCGGTGATCACATTCGTGACGGTGGCTCGCTCGATCACCTCCGCGCCCTGTTCGCGGGCGTTTTTCAGCAGGATGTGGTCGAAGTCGGCACGATCGACCTGCCACGACCACGCGTCCTCGTCGACCAACCGAGACCAGTCCAACAGCCAGTGGTCGGTCTGCCACTGGAAATAGCCGCCCCGCTTGACCTGGAAGCCGTGTGCGGCAACCGCGTCGTAGGCGCCGGACACGCGCAACGTCGACAAACACGACGCCAGCAGCGACTCTCCGATGTGATACCGCGGATGTTCGTCGTGTTCCAGGACTGTTACTCGGAAACCTCCTGCCCGAGCCAGCGTGGCTGCGGTGGTCGAACCGGCTGGGCCGCCACCGATGACCAGAACGTGCGGAATGTTCATGCGAACTCCCTGGATCTGCCGACAAGGATCGTGCGTCGGCACCGGTGACCGAACCAACTCCGGGCCGTCCACGGTCGTAGACACACCCGAGCTAAGCATTGCCATTGGTTAGCCACGGTAACGACGCACGTCATTGATTGTAGCAATCGATGACGAGTTCTCAACTAGGAGAATGCAATTCAGCGGGATGCTGGTGTCGAACTCGCGGTGACTGAGGGGTCGCTGAAATCCCCGAACGAGACTTTCACGCTTAACCGTCGTCACTCGAGGTGACGGGCGACGCTCCGAACAAGATAGTGGGGTCGACGCAGAAACCGTTGCGGGGGAAGGCTATTTAGCCAGCTAGGCGGTATCGCAGCTGGGAATGTAATGGCTCGGCCAGGCGGTGATCATCGAAGTCGTAGGTCATCACCTCACTCTCCCTATGGCATTTAGACTACGGCCGCCCCACCCGGCACACGACTGGTTCCATCCAGAATCATTGCGGCGGTGAACTTCACCTCAGCACTCGGCCGGCTCTGGGTGAGGGTCCTTCGCGCGCGGATAGCCATGCGGCGGAGCCCATTACCGGGCGGTAGTCCAGCTACGTGAGGGTGACCGCTTGCGCGTGCGTCGGATCACCCAGCGCGACAACTGGATTGGCCCGCGCGCTGCCCGTGGCTCGGCTGGATCGGATGTCAATCCTGTTGTCCGAGAGCGCAGCATCGGGTGCATGGGTGCGACGAGAGATCGACACATCGCCGAGCCCCGATCCGTGTGCATTGCCAGTGCGCGTTGTGGCGGCTGTGGTCACCGCTGTCTGTTCTGCGGCCTCGACTTGCACCCGTCGATCCCATACGCGGACGCGACGCTGTAAGCGGTTCGGTCCGACTCCTCTGCGAAGCTTCCGAGGGTCCCGGCATTGCCACCGGCGTCCGGTGACACGACACCGACGGTCACCCGCCGTCCCTACGAAGGGTGTGCTCGATCGCGCCGCCCGGGCTCGCGCACAGCGCCTGCTCCCGGACCGCGCGATCCGTGCTCAGCCGACGGCCCTAGCCGTGCGTTTCGTCGGCGAGCGCTACGGCGATCATGTTCGCGGCCGCGAGCGCCGCGTCCTCGGCACTGCATCGGCCGAGCCCGCATGCGGTGCCGACCCCGTAAGCGGTTCGGCCGGAGGCCTGTTCGAAATGCGTCAGCGCGCGGGCGCTGTCTTCGGCGGAGTCCGGAGAAACGACACCCGCGATCAGCCGCCAGCCCGGATCGAGTCTGCGCAACGGAGCATAGAAGGCGCGATCCTGCGGTGCCGGCTCGGCACCGTACGCACAGGGAATGTGCACTGGCGGCAGCGCGACGTCGCGCCTGTTCAGCTGTCGCGCAGTCGAGTTGAGAAGGTTCACCGCAGGGGCGAGATCGCGCGGTGACAGCAAGCTTTTGTGCTTGTAGTCGCCGTAACACAGGTGCACCACAATGTCGGCGGCGATCTCGTGCATCCGCTCGATCACGCCCGCGAGCTGCCGCGCGACCAGCGGGGCGATCGCCCACTGCGCGTGCAACTGCTGCGCTTTCACCATGCTCAGCAGCGCCAGAGGGGATTCGAGTTGGAACACGACACGGTCACCGTGCTGTGCGATGACCGTCCTCATCTCCTCGAGCACCGCGTCAGCGAACACGGGCAGATGCCGAAGCGCCGCGATGAACAGACCCGAGCGGCGTAGCGCTCGTCCGAGAGGAAACCCGTTCGAGACCGCCGCGCCTGCGAATACGAACATGGCCAGATCCAGCGGATTGGGTTGGCTGATCTGTACTTTCGTGGCACCCAGCTCCGCACGGTCGCCCTGCAACGTGTTGAATGCGGCGACGACCTCACCGATCCGGTCGATCCGATCCATACTCACGTGCTGGCGCTCCAGCCTATGGCCCGAGCGCAGACCATAGGACGGGAAGTCGCTGTAATCGGCGTACTCCCCCTGCCGCCTGACCTCGAACACATCCTGGTCCTTGCGTGCCAGCAGGTACTCCATGATCCAGTCCGGATCCAGATCTCGGGGGACCGCCGTCACCGCGTGACCCTCGCTATGGTCGATGACCCACTGCATGACAACGCGATCACTGGTCACCAACTCCGCGGGCAGCGTTCCGACGTAGTGCAATTTTCTAGTCATACCGAGCTCCCCTACTGTCCACACACGTACAAAAGGTTGATCGATCCCATTGTGTCCCACTGGTATCGACCCCCTGTCCCCATGAGCGATTGCCTCAGCAGCGCATCCAGCATCAGCACGGCTCCCGGGAGCGGTTTTCGCTAGGTCGGCTCGCGAGCCTGCGGTTTCGGGCTCGCTCGCGAGTGCTGGCCGGATCGACAGGCGAGATCGGCGGCGCGGTCCGGCCTCGAGAACCGATACGGCCTCAGGTGATGTCGTTCTGCACTTGGGTGGACGACTGACCGGGCCGATGCGAATGGGCACCGATATGGCGGGCTACGGCAATTGGACGGTGATGCGGTAGCCGAGGCGGACCTCGCGGGCCGGGTGGGCGGCGGCGGTCAGATGCAGCCAGCGGTGCAGGGCGTGGCGGGGGTCGGGGACGTAGGCCGCGTGTGCGTGGGCGACGCCGAAGGGAAAGTTTCCGGACGCGGAGGGGGCGGTGGCGGTCATCAGATGCATCTCGGCCCAGAGTCGTGGTTCGGGTGCGTCCTCGGGCAGGGGGTGGGTGTTGGGAAGGAAGAAGCCGAACCGCTCGGCGGGTGCGCCGGAGGTGTGGATGAGCGTCCCGGTCTCGAATAGTCGCACGGTTCCGGTGTGCACCACGCATTGCGGCGTCAGGTGCAGGGGTGGGGCAGGTTGCAGCTCGAGCTGAAAAACCATGCGCCGACTCTACGGTGTCGCCATAGGCACGAAAGCACTGGAGCATGACGAGCGCCCAACCCGGCGCCGCTCGGCGTGAGCCACACACGGGCCGCGCCCGGTGGACCCGCAGGGATGGCCCCGCACGCCGAGCGTGATCCGGTGCAGAACCGGCACCGCGGGGTTGCTTTTCGCGCCGTTTCCACCGGGACCCCGACGCGTGCGGACCGACGCGCACGGACTGGCGGCTACGTGGCTTGCAGCGGTTCGATGCGCGCGGGAACGTGTTTGTGCCACGGCGTTGCGGCAATCGCGTCGCGCCAGGCGGCATCGGTGAGTTCGTTGGCGGCCACTCCGGTGCGGGTGCCGTCGGGCAGGTCGAGGCCGAGGCCGTTGGGCAGTGACGCGTGACCGGGCTGCATGCGGTCGTTGATCTCGACGGCGGCGACGGCGCTGCCGCGGCGGGTGGTGATGCGGGCGTGGTCGCCGGTGGCGAGGCCGAGGGCGTCGGCGTCGGCGGGGTTGAGACGCAGTGCGCCTTCGGGATCGCGGCGGCGCCAGCTGTTGTCGCGGAAGATGGTGTTGGCGGTGAAGGAACGACGTTCACCCGCGGCCAGGACGAACGGGAATTCGGCGGTGGTGTGCGTGGCCGGGGTGCTGGGAAGTTCGCGCAGGGCGTGCAGCAATTCCGGAATTGCCAAGGGGATTCGGGGCTGCGGCAGGTAATCCCAGGCGTCCGGATAGTCGTCGACGGTGAAGGTGACCCCGGAGCGGCCAGCGAGGATGGCGTCGAAGAGGGCGTCGGCATCGGCGTGGCCAGCGCGCCGCATGGCGGCCGGATGCACCCGGGCGACCCGCTGCGCGAGCGCCCACAGCACCGCGGCCGAGCGTGCCCCATCGGGCAGGGTCGGGCCGAGCGTTTCGTAGAGCAGATACGGGGCGAGCCCGCCGATCTTCTTGTCCAGGGCGAGTAATGCGGCAAAGGCCAGGGCATAGGGGCGGCGGCCGAGTTTGGCGGCGGTGCGCAGCACGGCCAGCTGGGTGCGCCCGACGGTGCCCAGTTCCCGGATCAGGCGGGCATAGATCTCGGGTTCGGGCAGGGTGCCGGGCAGCGGGTCGAGCACCGGCGCGCGCAGATGAAAAGTGTTGTGCGGGAACTCCAGATTGAAGAAGGTGGCCTCCCACTTCTCGAACTGGCTGGCCGCGGGTAGCACATAATCGGCGTGACGTGCGGTTTCGGTGAGCGCGACATCGATGACCACGACCAGATCCAGTGCATCGAGCGCGGCGCGGAAGCTGGCCGAATCAGCCAGCGAATGTGCGGGATTGGCGGATTCGATGATCATCGCCCGGAACCGGTCGGGGTGGTCGGTGAGGATCTCCTCGGCGATCGAGTTGCACGCGACCATGCCCCCGAGGATGGGCGCGGCGCTGACCGGGCTGTGTTTGATGTCGCGGCTGTAGCCCGCCAATGGGGCCATCCATGAATGTGGTTGCATGGCACCGGGTTTGGCGAAATTTCCGGTGAGCAGCCAAGATAGCTTGTTCAGATAGGAGATCAGGGTGCTGTTGGGGCTCTGCTGGACGCCGAGGTCCTCATAGGTGGCCACGCTGCCCGCGGTACCGATCCGGTGTGCGGCGGTGCGCAGGAGTTCGACCGGGACACCGCAGGTTTCGGCGTAGGCGGCGATGTCGATATCGCGCAGCACGGCGGTGACCGCGTCGACCTGGTCGAGGTGTTCGGCGATGAAGGTGTGGTCGAGCAGATCGTCCTGGACCAGGATCGCCAGCAGCGCGGCCAGACACCACGCGTCGGTACCGGGGCGGACCTGCAGGTGGATATCGGCCAGATCGGCGGTTTCGGTGCGTACCGGATCGAGCACGATCATGGTGCGGGCCGGATCCTTGGCGATCTGCTGCAATATCGTGCGCGCGCGTGGCACACCGTGGGACTGCCAGGGGTTCTTGCCCAGGAATACCGACACCTCGGCATGTTCGAAGTCGCCGGTGGTGTGGCCGCCGGTCAGATGGGCGTCGACCCAGCCCTCACCGGTCTTCTCCTGAGCGAGCGCGGTGGAGCGGTAGCGGCTGCCCAGTGCCCGACGCAGGGCGCCGCTGTAGGCGCCGCCGAGGTGGTTACCCTGTCCCCCGCCGCCGTAGAAGAAGATCTTCTCGCCGCCGTGTGTCTCCTTGACCGCCGACAGCCGCGCGGCGACCTCGGAAATCGCGGTATCCCAATCGATTTCGGTGAAACTGCCGTCGGCCTCGCGGCGCAGCGGAGCGGTCAGGCGGGTGCCGCCGTTCTGATAGTGATCCAAGCGCAGCGCCTTGTTGCAGGTGTATCCGGCGGAGGCGACGTGGTCCTTGTCGCCACGGATCTTGGCGAAGCTGCGACCGTCGAGTTGGATCAACAGCCCACAGTTGTTCTCGCACAGGATGCAGGCGCTCTTGTGCCACTTGCCTTGTGTGGCAGCGGCATTGGCGTGCTGCTCGCGCTGCGACTGCTCGACATCGCCGACGGGATCGGCTGGTTGGACTCGGCTGCCTTGTGGCGCGGCGGTGCTCATACTGCTCCTGTGGGTCGGTGTGGGTCGGCGCCGTAGGGCTGGTCAACTGGTCTGGTCGACGCGCGTGCCGTCGATCCATGCCTTGGGATCGGCGAGGAACGGGGTATCGCCGAGGCGGGCGAAATCGTCGAAGAAGGCGTCCTGGGTGCGGGTGGCGGCTTTGCTGCTGCCGGTGGACAGGAAGGCGGCGAGTTCGTGGTCGAGGCTGCGTGACAGCGACTTTTCGGTGCCGAAGTAGATCGCGCGTTTGAGTTCCTTGATGACGACCGGGTTGCGGCCGGCCAGGCGGGCGGCGGTGGCCCTGGTTTCGGCGAGCAGATCGTCCTCGGTGGTCAGGCGGTGCACCAGCCCCAGGCGCAGGCCCTCCTGCGCGCTGAGCGGTGCGCCTTCCAGGGTCAGTTCGATCGCTTTGGCCGCACCGATCAGCCGCGGCAGGCGCTGGGTGCCACCGCCGCCGGGAATCAGATCGGCGATGGACTCGATCTGGCCGAGTTTGACGTGGTCGGCGTCGGCGGCATAGCGGATATCGCAGGCCAGGGCGATCTCATGGCCACCGCCGAGGGCCGGACCGTTGATGGCGGCGAGGTAGACCACGCGAGACCGGTTCATGCGCATGGTCGTTCGCTTCCAGCGATGGCCCCACACCATGCCGGTGCCGAGGCCGCCGCCGAAGCGCTCCAGCATCCGCGCCGCGCCCGGCACCCGCAGACCGGTATTGAGCACCGGAATCAGCGGCGCGAGCGCGCGGGCCGGCAGGAACGGATGCGGCATCGCGAGCATGCCGGTCAGCGCGGTCGGATCCGCATGGGTGAGGAAGCGTCCCGGCAGCCCGCCGGTGAGCACGATCGCGCCGACCGTGTCATCGGTGTCGGCGGCCGTGGTGAGCAGATCCAGATCACGCACGACGGTGGGGGTGACGAAGTTCAGCGGCGGCGCGACGATGGTCGCGGTGAGCACTCTCCCGTTGCGGGCCAGGTCGATCGTCTCCAGGTCGAGCTCGGTTGCTCGCGACATCGGCGTCTCCTCGGGTCGGCGCATCGGCGACGGGCGCGGTGAACCCTTCTCGCTACCTACCCGGCACCGACTATGGTCTCCACCATAATCGGGATGTCAAGACACGCTGCCGATCGATCGGCGCGCTGGGGCGCCGCGACCTGCGGCTATTCGCCGGGAGTGCCGATGGCGGCGGCGAGGTGTGCCTGGAGTTCGCCGACGGTGTCCTCGAGCGGGGCCGTATCGCGTTCGACTCGACACAGGGCGATCGCACCCTCGACGGCGGCGACCGTCAGGGTGGCCAGGCGGCGCGAGCGCGCCGGGTCCAAGCCGTGGCGGACCAACAGGTCGGTCAGGGCGGTATTCCAGCGGGCGAAGATCGCCGCGGCGGCCGTGGCGAATCCCGGTGCGTCGTCATTGGTTTCGACGGCGACGGCGAAGATCGGGCAACCCGCGCGGTAATCGCTGTCGATGAGGGTTCGCCGCCACAGCGCGACGAACATGTCCAGGGCGAGCATCGGGTCGTTATCGCGGGTGATCGCCTCGATGAATTCCGACATCGAGGCGCCGGCCGCGGTCAGGGCATCGGAGATCAGCTGGGTGCGACCGCCGGGAAAGTGGTGATAGACCGAACCGCGCGGCGCGCCGGTACTGGCCAACACCCGGTCCACACTGGTAGCGCTCGCGCCGTGGATACGCAGGGATTCGATCGTGCCCTCGATCATCCGCCGCCGCGCGTCCCGTACCCGTGGGCGCGCCGGAGCATCCTTATTCGATCGGCGTGTCGCTGCCATGTAGTCATGGTATGGGACACGCCATAATCGCGTGGTCATGCCTGGTCGAGCGCGCAGACGACGCACCGGCGCACGCCGACGATGGCGTGCGGCTGGATGCGATCGGCCCGCGGACAAAACGGCATGCTCCGGCCATCGTTGGATACGCAAGCGGGCGGGAGCGACCGCGCCGCAGGTCACCTGGCCGGTGCTGTCATTCGTCGCCTGGCTGGGGCTGTTCTGCCTCACCCGGCTGGTGGTGTCCTCGGTTACGTGGCTGGTGACGTCCTATTGCACGTGGCTGGCGTGGAACTCCAGCACCGCCGCCAGGGTTTCCTCGGGGGCCTCGAGCTGCGGATAATGACCGACCTTCGGCAACTCCACGACATCCGGATTCGGAATCAGCTCGCGATAGCGGCGAACCATATGCGCACCGGAGACCGGGTCGATCAGCCCGTCGATCAGCCGGACCGGAACCGGAGTATCGCGCAGCGCGCCCACCCAGCGTTCCCGGTTCGCCTTGCGCTCACCCATATACCTGATCAGCTTGTGCCCATTGCTCTTCCCGTGCTTGCTGCACCACAGGATCCAGAACTGGTCCAGTTCGGTGGTGCTGGGGCGGGTGTCGGGTCCGAAGACCGCGGCGAGGTTGCTGCGAAAGACCCGTTCGGTGCCGAAAACCCCGATCAGCGGTCCGAGCGGACTGGCCAGCAGCTTCTGCACCACCCGAGCCCGGTGGGTCTCGGGGAACAGCCCGCCGTTGAGCAGGCATACCGATTCGATCACCAGCGAGTCGTCGTGGTCGGCGCGGCGTTGTGCATCGCGGGCCAGCAACTCCTGGGCGACGGTATCGCCATAGTCGTGGGCCAGGATGTGCACGCGCGAGATCCCCTGCTCGCGCAGCAGGTTCTCGTGGAGATCGGCCTGATCGGCGATCCGGTAGTCGTAGTTGCGGGGTTTGGCCGACCAGCCGAAGCCGATCATGTCCGGTGCGATCACCCGGGCGAAGCGCTCGCGCAGACCCGGCCACAGCGCATGCCAATCCCAGGACGCGGTGGGAAATCCGTGGATGCAGAGCAGATTTCCGTCGCCGCTCCCGCTGCTGTCCTGCCAGAAGATCTGGTGGCCGCGGTGGGTGTGGCGTCGCCCGCTCGCCCGCCAGGACGCAAACTCTTCCATGTCTACCTCCTTCGTGCCGACAACTATTGCGCGCGAACGCTACCGCCACAGCCGTTCCGGGGAACCGACCTGACTGTCCGTGTCACGTACCATGCGGTCTTTTTGAGCCGGGTATTTGCTCTGCGAGAATGCCAACGTGCATGTCGCGATCGGCCTGGTTGTTCTAGTCGCCTCGGCGGCGTCGCTTGCGGCGCTCGCGCGACGGTTCGGGATATCCGAACCGCTGGTATTGACGCTGGCCGGGGTGGTCGCGTCGTATCTGCCGCACGTGCCCGAGGTGCATCCGGATCCGGAGGTGATTCTGCTCGGATTCCTGCCGCCGCTGCTCTACACCTCCGCGATCCGCACCTCGCTGGTCGATTTCCGGGCCAATGCGCGCACCATCGCGCTGTTATCGGTGGGACTGGTGCTGTTCAGCACGTTCGCGGTCGCGGCGGTGGTGTGGTGGCTGCTGCCGGTGCCATTGGCGGTCGCGGTCGCATTGGGCGCGGTGGTCGCCCCGACGGACGCGGTGGCCGCGACCGGGATCGCGCGCCGCATCGGCATGCCGCGCCGGATCGTCACCATTCTCGAGGACGAGTCGATGTTCAACGACGCGACCGCGCTGGTGACGGTGCGCACCGCGATCGCGGCGGCCGCCGGGACGGTGTCGGTGTGGAAGGCCGGTGGTGACTTCCTGCTCGCCGCCGGCGGCGGTGCCGCGGTCGGCATCGTGGTCGCCTATCTGCTCGCGATGCTGCGGCGGCGCATCACCGATCCGGTGCTGGATACCACGCTGTCGTTTCTGGCGCCCTTCGTCGCCTACCTGCCCGCCGAAGGCATCCAGGCCTCCGGTGTGATCGCGGTGGTGACCTGCGGCATGGTCCTCGGCCACGGTGCGCCGGTATGGCAGAGCGCCGCCTCCCGGATCGCCGAGCGCACCAACTGGCGCACCATCCAGTTCATTCTGGAGAGCGTCGTCTTCCTGATCATCGGATTGCAGATGCGCGCGATCATCGAGGGCGCCTGGGGCAGCGGACTCGATCACCGCAGCCTGATCGTTGCGGCAGTGGCGGTCATGCTGGCGGCAATGCTGTCGCGGCCACTGTGGGTGTTTCCGGTGACGGTGCTCTCGCGCAAACTCGGCTTGTCGAATGCCGATGTGCCGCTGAGCCATCCGCTGGTGGTGTCGTGGGCGGGGATGCGCGGGGTGGTCACCCTGGCAGCGGTGTTGCTGCTGCCTGCCGATACCCCGCAGCTGCCGGTACTGAAGCTGCTCGCGCTCGTCGTGGTCGCGGGAACGCTACTGCTGCAAGGGACTTCGCTGTCGTGGGTGGTGCGACGGCTGCACGTGCGCGGACCCAGTCGCGCGGAAAATGCTCTGCAGAAGGCGAATCTGTTGCAACAGGCCACCGCGGCCGGACTCGCCGAACTGGAAAAACACATCACCCCGGATACGCCGCCGGCGGTCGTCGAGAGCCTGCGTGATCGAGTCACCGGGCGGACCAATGCGGCCTGGGAGCGGCTCGGCCGCTCGGAATCGGAATTGGCGACACCGACCGCGGAATATCGGCGGCTGCGACTCGAGATGTTGCGCGCGGAACGGGAAACCGTACTGCGCGTGCGGGATTCCGGCGGTGCGGACTACGAGATCCTGCAATATGTGCTGTCTCGGCTCGACCTCGAGGAATCGATGATCGACCGCTTCGACGAAACCGAGGAGGAGCGTGTCGAACCACTGGCCGCGCCCGCGGCGGCCGACTCGTGCGAACATCTGCAGGCCGCGCCGCTGCTGCTCGAGCCGAACGAACCCGATGAATGCAAGGAATGCCTGGCCGAGGGACTGACCTGGGTGCATTTGCGAATGTGCGTGTCCTGCGGGCACATTGCCTGCTGCGACTCCTCGGTGGGCAATCACGCGACCAAGCACTACGGCAGCACCGGGCATCCGGTCATGCGCAGCGTCGAGCCGGGTGAGGCGTGGCGGTGGTGCTACGTGGACGAACTGCTCGGTTAGCGTCGAAGCGCTGGCTCACCGCCGGGCGTGCGAATAGATCAACCGCGCGTACTCGGCCAGCAACTGGTCCAGCGAAATGTCCTCACCGCCCGCGGCGATCTGCTGGTAGCCGATCAGCATCGACATCCCGAGCGCGGTGACCACCGCAGTGGTACTGTCGTCGCCCACAACGCCTTTGATCGCCTTGTGCACAGTGCGGCGGCGCGATTCGTCGACCCGCTTGAGTGCGAGGTTCACCGATTCGTCATTGGCGGCCCAGGCGCGGATCGCGGCTTCGGCGGCGTGATGCAGACCCGAGGCCAGGTCGGACATGGCGCGGATATCGTCATCGGGGTTGCCCTGGTTGAAGTTCAGCGTGCGCAGGATGAGGACCTGGCGGTTTTCCCAGTGCTCGAGCAGTGCGTCCACGAAGCCCTGCCAGCTGCCGAAGTGATGGTAGAACGAGCCGCTGGTGACCCCGAGACGGCGGCACAGCACGCCGATATTGAGGCCTTTGAAGCCGAGTTCGGCGAGGACCTCCAGAGCGGTGTCGAAATACTGCTCCTTGGTGACCACTCGTGACATTCGCAGGCGCCGTTTCTGTTCGTGCGGGCAGGGCGGGAGGACCAGACAGTACCTCATCGTATTGCCGTCGCGCTGGAACGTAGCGAAGTCCACGAAATGGCGTCGCCACGCCACCAAGATACCCGTGACCGGGCGAAACATGCAGTGGCGGAGTCGAACAGAGTTCGCCAGCACGATGCGGATCCCCGCGATTTCATTACAGAGCAAACGCTCTGTTATAGTCGTGACATGCCCCGCCCCCGGATCCACGATCCCGACACCGTGCTCGATGCCGCGGAGTCGCTGGCCGTGCGCTCGGGTCCGGCGGCGGTCACCATCCGCGCCGTCGCCGCCATGACCGGAGTGTCCAACGGCGCGATCTATCACACCTTCGGCTCACGCGCGGAACTGTTGGGCCGCAGCTGGTTACGGGCCGCGCGGCGCTATCTGACCATGCAGATGGACCTGGTCGAGGCCCACCTCGGGGCATCCGCGGTGATTGCGCCGAGTTCATCGAACGGCCGGGGCGCCACGGATTCGCCAGACGTCGTCGCCGCGGTACTCGCCGCGGCCGAGACCCCGGTCGAATTCGCGCGACAGTTTCCGGATTCGTCGAAATTGCTGCTGACCGTCTCGCGCGACGAACTGCTCGGCGACGAACTGCCCGACCAGGTCGCGGCCGAACTCGCCGGAACCGATGACGCGCTGGTGAGACTGATCATTCGCCTGTCGCGCGCGCTGTGGGGCCGGGGCGACGGCGCCGCGGTCGATGTGATCACCACCTGCATCGTCGATCTGCCGACCGCCATCCTGCTGCGCCGGAACCGGATCGCCGAACCCATTGCCCGCGAACATCTGCGAGCCGCCGTTCGCGCGGTGCTCGACGTGGGCCCACCAGGCCGAACCTCGAAACCCGACCCCGACGAAGGAACATCATGACCACGCTGAGCTACCACGAGAAGATCGCCGTCCTGGACCTGGGTGTGGACGAAAACCGTTTCACCCCAGCCTTTCTCGAATCGGTCAACGCCGACCTCGACGCCGTGCTCGCCGAGGGCGCCGACGCGCTGGTGACCACCGCGAGCGGCAAGTTCTACTCCAACGGCCTCGACCTGGACTGGCTGGTCGCCAACGGTGAGCGCACCCAGTGGTACATCGGCCAGGTGCAGGCACTGTTCGCCCGGGTACTCACCCTGCCCATCCCCACCGCGGCCGCACTGCCCGGCCACGCCTTCGGTGCGGGCGCCATGCTCGCCCTGGCCCACGACTACCGCGTGATGCGCGGCGACCGGGGCTACTTCTGCCTGCCCGAGGTCGATATCCGCATTCCGTTCACCCCGGGCATGGCCGCGCTGATCCAGTCCAAGCTGACGCCCAAGGCCGCGGTGGCCTCGATGACCACCGGTCGCCGCTTCGGCGGCGTCGACGCCAGGGCGCTCGATATCGTCGACGCCACCGCGGGCGAAGGCGCGGTCACCACCGAGGCCCTCGCGCTGCTCGCCCCACTGGGCGCCAAGGATCCCGGGACGCTCGGCGCGATCAAGAACACCATGTTCGGCCCGGTCGTCACCAAGCTGACCGAGACCGCCCCGTCTACCGTTGCGCCCCGATAGGTTGGCCAGCAGCCGAGCGAGGAGCCCGCTATGACCGACGCCGCCACCCTGCACCGCGAGGGCCACATCGCGATCATCACCCTGAACCGGCCCGAGGCGATGAACGCGGTGAACGCCGCGCTCTCGATCGCCGTCGGCGCGGCACTCGAGGAGTTGGCGGCCGATCGGGAGCTGCGGGCCGGGGTGATCACCGGGGCCGGTCGCGCGTTCTGCGCGGGCGCCGACCTCGAGGAATTGGCGCGCGGCAACGGCATTCACGATCCGCAGCATCCGGAGTACGGATTCGCCGGTCTGGTCCAGCATTTCGTCGACAAACCGCTCATCGCCGCCGTCAACGGATTCGCCCTCGGTGGCGGCACCGAGATCGTGCTGGCCTGCGATCTCGCGGTAATGAGCGCCGAGGCCCACCTCGGACTGCCCGAGGTGACCCGCGGCCTGTTCGCCGCCGCGGGCGGGGTACTGCGGCTGCCGCGCCAGATCCCGCCCAAGATCGCCCATGAGATGGTGCTCACCGGAACCCCGATCGATGCCGCCGCGGCCGCGCACTGGGGGCTGGTCAACCGGGTCGTCCCGGCCGACCGGGTACTGCCCGCCGCAGTGGAACTCGCCGAGACGATCGCCGCCAACGCGCCGCTGTCGGTGCGAGCCTCCAAGCGAATCATGCACCGCGTCAACGAGTTCGGCTCCGAATGGGACACCCCGATCTGGCAGATGAGTTTCCGGGAGGCGGCCCCGATCTTCACCAGCGAGGACGCGCTCGAAGGTCCGCGCGCCTTCGCCGAGAAGCGTGCGCCGCAATGGCGTGGGGAATGACCGATCGCCCGCTCACTGCGAGCCGCCCGCGGCGCCGTCGGTGAGGTGCCTGTCGAAGAAGGCGAAGATGCGATGCCAGGCATCACGGGTGGCGTCCTCGTCGTAGCCGAGGCCGGTGACCCGCAGGACCGGATCGATGGCGAAGACATTCGCGAAACCGTGCATGGTGCCCGGATAGGTCTTGATGTCGTGTTCGACACCGAGTTCGGTGAGCGCGCGGTCGAGTTTGCGGCCCGCGCCGATGAGTGAGGGATCGAGCTGGGCGTAGCTGGCCACCACCGGACACGCGCCCTCGAGCTGGGTGCGGTAGTCGCCGTAGAGACCCGGATAGAACGGCGCGGCCGCGTCGAAACCCATGGGCGCGGTGAGCAATGCGAAACCGCCGCCCATGCAGAAGCCGATGACCGCGGTCTTACCCGTGCAGTCGGGATCGGCGACGAGCCGGTTGCGGGCGGCCAGGACCTCCCGGATCGCCGGACTCGCACCGGTACGGATCAGCGAGCGCATCACCGCGCGGATGCAGCGCACCCGGCCGTTGGCGAACAGGTTCGGGGCGATGGTGAGATAGCCGTAGTCGGCAAGCATTTCGACATTGGCGCGGATATCGGGGCCGAAGCCGACGCCGTCGTGGATCACCACGACACCGGGCCACGGCCCGTTCCCGGTCGGGCGGGCCAGGATCGCCTCGACAGCGCCGTCCGGTGCGTCCAGCTCGATGGTGTTCATGACCAGAATGTATGCCACTGTCTCAGACGTGTACACCTACGCGGTTGCTGTCGCGTGGCGCGCTCGAACGTGCGGCGTGAATTCTCGGAGTTGATGGTGAAATACCGGTCCCTGGGGCGTCGGGTTGGTTTACCCTCAGCGCGTCGTTCGATCGAAAGGTGACCTGTTGTTGTCTCGGCCACCGTGGCGCGCGCTATCGGTCGCGATCGCCTTCGTACTCACCGTATTCGCGGCCTCCACCTTCGTCGCGGCCGATGCCGGCGACTATTCCAGTTTCGATCCCGACCCCACCGGCGATGCCTATCTCGATCAGCATTTCCCGACCGACGGGCTGGCCAACGGCGCCATCCTGTCGTCGCGATCGGTGCGGATTCTGCCGCCGCTGGCCGCGACCTCGGACTTCGATGCCTGGCAGGTGTGGTTCAAAACCACTGCCGCCGACGGCACTTCGATCGCCGCGATCACCACCGTCATGAAACCGAAGGCGTTCAACGGGCGGGTCGTCAGCAACAACTACGCCATCGACAGCGTCGGGCTGAAGTGTAATCCGTCCTACCAACTGACCCATGAGGTCTCCATCGAGGCGCCCGATATCACCCGCCAATTGCTGGCGCACGGTTACGCGGTCGTCATGACCGACTATCAGGGACCGAAGATGGCCTACGCGCACGGGCCGACCCAGGCACGTGAGGTACTCGACGGAATCCGTGCGGCACTGCAGTTTCCGGCGGCGGCGCTGGCGGGCAGCCCCACCACGATGATCGGCTACAGCGGCGGCGCGATCGCCACCGTATGGGCGGCGCAACTGCAGCCGAGCTATGCCCCCGAGTTGCGGATTCTCGGTGCCGCCGCCGGTGGCACACCCGCCGATCTGAGTCTGTTGCGCGCGACCATGGACGGGAAACCGCCCGCCTCGGCGCTGTATCTGATGGCGGCGCTCGGTGTTGCCCGGGTGACGCCCGGCGCATTGGATCTGCTCAACGCGACCGGGGTGCAAACCGCGCGCGAGAGCAAGAACCTGTGCTCCAGTGCCGCGCTGCTCGGTGCCGCACCGATACCGCTGCGCTCATTGACCAGGGTCGACCCGTATCAGGCCGAGGTCACCCAGCGGATCTACCGCGAGACCAAGGCCGGTGGGCTGACGCCGACGATGCCGATCTATCTGTGGCAGGGCGTATTCGACGAATGGATTCCGGTCGCGGGCGCGCAGGCGCTCCAGCAGCGGTGGCAGAGCGCGGGAGTGAACGTGTCCCTCACGCTGCTGCCCTGCGACCATCTCAGCTGTGCGTTCACACCCGGGGCGATCGATCGGATCGACCAGTGGATGGGCGTTGCCTGAGCCTATCGAGCCGGGTCAGCGTGGTTGTGACGCGAACAGGCCGAGTACCGTGCGCGCGAACCGCTGATAGCGCTCGGTCGTGAACTGTTCAGGGCGGGTGAGGATCAAGTGGGCGGCGCGTTCGCCGATGGCGAGCAATGAGATCGCGGTCAGCTCGATATCGAGGTCGCTGAGACCGGGTCGGCGGTCGCGGCCCCACTCGATCAGCGCCTGTACTCGGGTGAGCGCGAATGCTCTTGCGGCGGTGGCGCGTTCGCGGACCTGTCCGGGTGCGTCACCGGCCGGAAGCAGCAGCAGCCGCCAGGATTCCGGGCTGGCCGCGACCGCCTGGAGCAGGTTCGTCATCGCGGTGAGCAGAATGTCGTCGAAGTCGGCGTCGGCGGTCAATTCCGGCATCGCGTCGGCCAAGGTCGCCAGCGCGCGCTTGCCCGCCCGCTCGAACAGTGCGAGCAGTAGCGGCTCGACACCCGGATAGGCCACATACACACGAGGTTTGGCGAGGTCGGCGGCGCGCGAGACCGCCTCCATGGTGACCGCGCCGTACCCGTCCTGGTGCACCAGCCGTAGCGCTGCGTCCAGGACCTGCTCACGCCGGACCTCGAGCAGCATCCGCGGCTGGCGGGGACGTCTGGTGGGCGGATTCATCGAAATCACCTTATGGGAAAAGATTTCGACCATCGACCCGTGCCATTGGTCGGTAAAACGCGCGCGGATGCGACACGCGCGCTGGGCGTGGACCGCTGGCCAGCCACGCATCCGCGCGCCTCGAGCGTCGCACCGGACTCGAAGTCGATCGTGACCCCATCCGGCGCCGCTGTCGAGCCGGAACCCTTGTGTTCCATCGTAATTCGACACCACTGGCGACGCGGGCCGTGAACCGCATCCGCTCGGTCTCCCGCTGCGGCAAACTGCTCGCCCGCCGCGTCAGCAGCGGGATCCGCGCATGATGCCGCCAGCCGATGCGGACCCCGGGGCGATACCGGCCGCGCCGAGTGTGCGAGGCTCGAACGGACATTCTGGTGAAAGGGCTGCTCATGTCGCTCGGCATGGTCCTCGGCGACGGCTGCGTTCGCGCTTCGACGCGGGACCGCTAGCCCGTCCTCTTCCGGCCCACCCGAGGGCCTCAGGTCGATCTCTGGCTCCTCGTCGAAGTGCTCTCCGTGCCAACGCACGTCCGATCACGAGGAGCACCCCCTTTGTCGACCATTCAGTGGACCGAAGCAGATACCGGCCACAGCGCCCAATGGCATTCCGAGAGCGCCGCGCCGACCCCCAACAAGGTCGCGGTTATCGATGACCGCATGCGCGCCCCTATCGCCTACCGGCTGGCCTGCGAAGGGACGGCGCTGCTGTGGCGCGGCGACTTTCACAACGCACGCCAACTATTGCGTGCATTGCGCCGCCGCATCGATCGCAAACCCGTGCCCGCAGGTGCGGGTTCGGCCGAAACCTTCCACCTGTACCGCCGCGCCCGCGGTCATCGTGCCCGGGTGCTCGGCAGACTGCTCGTGCAGCTAGAGCGGGATCATTCGCTGGCATTGCGGCGGGCACCCGATGTGCGGCAGGCGTGTACCGAGGCATATGGGTCGTCTCGCGAGCCGATGGTGGTCGCGTTCACCGAACTGCTCGGCGCGATCGGAGCACACCGATGGCGCGAAAACGGTGTTCCGATACCGGCTCTCGGCGCACGGATCCACCCGCACTACGGAGTGTTCTCCCCCGTGCGCGGTGAGTACGTCGATCTGGTCGCCCGTGCCCCGCTGTCGGTCGGGTATCGCACCGCCTTCGATCTCGGCACCGGAACCGGGGTGCTCGCGGCGGTGCTGGCGCGCCGGGGCGTCGACCACATCGTCGCCACCGATATCAATCCGCGCGCGCTCGACTGTGCCCGCGACAATCTCGACCGGCTCGCGCTCACCGGTCGCGTCGATGTGCAAGGCCCCGGCCTATTTCCCGACGGCCGCGCGCATCTGGTCGTCTGCAATCCGCCATGGCTTCCGGCCCGTCCGACCTCCGCCGTGGAACAGGGCGTCTACGACCCGGACGCCACCATGCTGCGCGCCTTCCTCGCCGGTCTCCCCGACCACCTCGAACCGGGCGGCGAGGGCTGGCTGATCCTGTCGGATCTCGCCGAACGCCTGCAACTGCGCACCCGTACGGAACTGCTGGCCGCCATCGAGGCGGCGGGTCTGCGCGTAGTGGATCGGATCGACACCACACCAAGGCATTCCCGCCCGAAAGACACCAGCGATCCGTTACATGCCGCCCGAGCCATGGAGGTCACCTCGCTGTGGCGGCTGGTCCACTAGATCTGCGCCGTTGGACATATCGCCAACATGGTCGGCGCCGCAGCGAAATCGAGCGAAAACGGCACGCACGCACCAAGTCGCGACCTACGGTCGGGAAGAAAATCCGGCCGTAGTGATTGTGATGGGTGCGATGACCGAACCGAATACCTCCTGTGCCGCGTTCCAGCGCGTTGCGGCAATCGATCCCGATGCGATCGCGGTGCGCTCCATTGGTGGCGGGCAAACGCTGAGCTGGCGCGAGTACGCCGAACAGGTCCGGGCCATCGCGGCGGGTTTGCACGGGTTGGGGATCGGGCGCGGCGATACGGTCGCGCTGATGATGGCCAATCGGGTCGAGTTCTATCCGATCGAGGTGGGCGCGCAGCACACCGGCGCGACCTCGTTCTCGGTGTACAACACCCTCGCGCCCGAGCAACTGAACTACGTCTTCGGCAATGCGGGCAACCGGGTGGTGATCTGCGAGGAACAATACGTCGAGCGGGTTCGCACCTGCGGTGCGCAGATCGAAACCATTGTCTGCATAGATGCCGAGCATGCCGGAACGATCAGCCTCGCCGAACTGAAGGCCAAGGGCCGCAATGATTTCCACTTCGAGGCGACCTGGCGGGCGGTGCGTCCCGACGATATCGCGACGCTGGTCTATACCTCCGGCACCACCGGCAATCCGAAGGGCGTCGAGATCACCCACGCCAATCTGAGCGCCGAGGCGCGTGCGTTCACCGCCGTGCTTCCCGTCGAATTCGGCGACCGGCAAACCTCCTACCTGCCGACCGCGCATATGGCCGACCGGTTCACCGCGCTCTATCTGCAGGAGTATTACGGCACCCAGATCACCGTGGTGCCCGACCGAGCCCAGCTGCCCGCGGCATTAGTGGATGCGCGGCCCACGATCTGGGGTGCGGTGCCGCGAGTGTGGGAGAAGTTCAAGGCGGCGATCGAATTCTCGGTCGCCAATGAACCCGACGAATCCACCAGGGCCGCACTGCAGTGGGCGCTGGGCGTGGCCGCGCGCAAGGCCGCCGTGCTGCTGGACGGGCGCAGCGTCGATGCGGAACTGGCCGCCGAATGGGCCAGGGCCGACGTGCTGGTGCTGTCCAAGCTGCGCGCCAAACTCGGCTTGGACCAAGTGAAGTGGGCGATGTCGGGTGCGGCCCCGATCCCGCCGGAAACCCTCGGCTTCTTCTGCGGCCTCGGCATCCCGATCAGCGAGATCTGGGGTATGTCCGAACTGACCTGCGTGGCCAGTGCCAGCCCGCCCGCCGAGGCGCGCCTGGGCACCGTCGGACGGATGTTGCCCGGCTCGGAAGCCAAAATCGCCGAGGACGGCGAATTCCTGGTCCGCGGACCACTGGTGATGAACAGCTACCGCAAGGAACCGGGTAAGACCGCCGAAGCCGTCGACGCCGACGGCTGGCTGCACACCGGCGATATCCTCACCCGCGACGCCGACGGCTACCTGCGGGTGGTCGACCGCAAGAAGGAACTCATCATCAACGCGGCCGGAAAGAATATGTCCCCCGCCAATATCGAGAACACCATCAAGGCCGCCACCTCGCTGGTGGGTTCGATCGTCACCATCGGCGACGCTCGCCCCTACAACACCGCCCTGATCGTGCTCGACGCCGAATCCGCGACCCCCTATGCGGCCCAACAGGATCTCCCCGACGCCTCCGCCGCCGCACTCGCCACCACCCCGAGCGTCATCGCCGAAATCGCCAAAGGTGTCGCCGCGGGCAACACGAAACTATCCCGAGTAGAACAAATCAAACGCTTCATCATCCTCCCCACATTCTGGGAACCCGGCGGCGACGAAGTCACCCTCACCATGAAACTGCGCCGCAAACCGATCGCGACCAAATACGCCGCCGAAATCGAAACCCTCTACACCTCGACCCCACCCGCCACAGTCCACCAACCCGCTGTCGAACTCGCCGCAGAGGTCTAGCCCGAGCTGGACATTCGTTCACCATGCGCTGATGCGGGCAAATGTCGAGAGCGCCCTGCACCAGCGCATTCTCGCGGGTCAGTCGGGTAGGTGGTGGAGGGCTTGGACGGGGCAGGTTTCGATTGCCAGTTCGACGTCGGGTTGGTCGGGGGCGGGGACCTCGGTGACCAGGATGTGGACCTTGCCGGAGTCGTCGACCTGGAAGATGTTCGGTAGGAGGGCTTCGCACATGCCGTGGCCTTCGCAGCGGGATCGGTCGGCGGTGATTTTCATGCGGGCCGCCGGGATCGGATGCGGGTGTTGTGCAGGTGGATGGGGAGGCCGTCGAGGGGGATGGGGCCGGTTGCCCATCCCATTGGCGGGACGTAGCCGGTGGGTACCGACCAGCGGTAGTGCAGGAGCATGCGGTGCATGATCGCCTTGACGGTCATGCCGCCGAAGTACAGGCCGATGCATTTGTGTGCGCCGCCGCCGAAGGGGGCCCAGGCGTAGCGGTGTGATTTGTCCTCGTGGCGCTCGGCGGTGAAACGTTGCGGATCGAAGACATCCGGGTCGTGCCACCAGCGGTCTATGCGCATCGCGGGATGCGAGCCGATGATGACGATGGTGCCCGCGGGGACGAAATAGCCCTGAAGTGCGGTGTCGCGCACCGTCTCCCGGATCTGCTGGCCGACCGGGGAGTACATCCGCAGAATCTCCTTGAACACCAGATCAAGGGCGGGTAGCCGGTCCAGATCGTCGTAGTCGAGCGAATCCTTGCCCAGCGCTTGCGATTCCGCGCGCAGCCGGTCCTGCCATTCGGGGTGCAGGCCGAGCTGATAGCCCATCATCGACAGCGCGATGGTGCTGGTGTCGTGCGCGGCCATCAATACGAAGATCAGATGGTCGACGATGTCCTGATCGGTGAAGGTGTGGCCCTCATCGCTCGCGGTATGGCACAGCACGCTGAACAGGTCATCGCCGCTGCACGCACGTCTCGCGGGCATTTCCGCGCGACAGTAGTCCTCGAGCACCTTGCGCCCGCGCAATCCCTTCGCCCACAGACCGCCGGGCAGATTCGTGCGCACCAACGCCTGTCCACCGCGCACCGCATCGATGAACGCTCGCTCGAGCCGCGCGGCCTCGGGGCCCAGGCGTGCGCCCATGAACACCTCCGATGCCATCCGCAGCAGCAGGTCCTTGGTCGCGGGGAACAGCTGAAAGTCATTGCCGGGCAACCAGTCACGCATGCCGCGGGCGATCGCGGGAGTGGTGATGTCGAGATAGCCGACCAGCCGCTGCCGGGTGAACGCCTGCTGCAGGATGCGCCGGTGGTAGCGGTGCTCGTCGAAGTCGCGCAACAGGATGCCGCCGTGGAAGAACGGTCCGATGAAGAAGTCGTAGCCGCGTCGAGCGGAATACACCTTGTCGCGGTCTGCGAGGACTTCCTCGATCGCCTCCGGGCTCACCACCATGACGACGCGGCGCCCGAGCATGCCCGACCATTGGACCGGACCGTACTTCTCGAAGCGACGCCGGGCGAAGTCGAGATTGTCGGTCATGGCCGGCAGCGCGTGTCCGATCACCGGCAATCCGTAATCGCCGAGCACCGGCCGCAATTCGCTGCCCGCGGGCGGATCGGCGAGGGTTCGGGTCCGCGCGGGATACCACTCGGCCAGTGCGGCCGCCGCGTACTTTGCCCGAAGGCCAATGGTCGCCATGGTCGTGATCCTCTCGCGCCTTTGCGAAGCAGCTGTGACCCAGACCATACCGGAATCGATCTTTTCCGTAAACGCTTGTTTCCTGATTGTGCTGCGGCATACTGACCCTGTGACACGGGCAGCGACCGGGATCTACCGCGGCACCTCCGCCGAACAGCGGCGCGAGGAACGCCGACGTCGCCTCATGGACGCCGCACTCGACATCATCGGCACCCAGGGCTGGGCGACCACCACGGTGCGCGGAGTCTGCGAACAGGCCAAGGTCGGTCCCCGCTTCTTCTACGAGAGCTTCCCCGACCTCGACGCCCTGGCCGCGGCGGTGCACGACGAGATCATCGACACCGCCATCCGCAGTTCCCTCGACGCCCTCGCCGCGGCACCCAACAGCATTGCGGCCAAGACCCGAGCCGCGGTCACCGCCATCCTCACCTCCGTCATCGATGACCCGCGCCGAGCCCGTGTCGCCTTCGCCGAGGCGCACGGCAGTGAAACCCTGATGCGCCGGCGCGCCGCCGCGATGCGCACCATCGCCGATGTCGTCGCCGATCAGGAACGCGCCCTGCTGCACCCGCCGCCGGGCAGCGACATCCTCGTGCGCGCGGTCTCGCTGATGATCACCGGCGGCGCCGCCGAATTGGTGCTGGTCTGGCTCGACGGCGGCATCGAGGTCAGCCGTGACGAACTCATCGACCTCTGCGCCGAATTCGTCCTCACCTTCGCCGACAACCTCGCCGCCATGGCCGCGCGCCTGCCACCCGGACCAGCTCGCTGACGCGAGTTACAAGGGGAAGGTCAGGCGGTGGGGGCTGAGGTAGTCGAATGGGTCGTGCATGGGCCGGAACTGCGGGCGCTGCTCGGCGGTGATGCGGGCCAACTCACCGCGCAGGGGTGCGTCGTAGCTGGCGGCTGAGGCGGTCAGACCGGGCAGCCAATTGTCGTGGTGGCTGGGCACGAACAGTTCCGGGCGGATCGCCTCGATGTAGCGGCGGGGGTCGCGCAGACCGTTCATGATCTGGTTGAAGCCCTGGACCGCGCCGATCTGCACGGTGGTGGCCGGTAGATCGGCGAAGACGTCGAAGACCTGCGGGGCTTTCTCGGTGAGCGGACCCGAGGAGTCGTGCCAGAGCACGGAGAATCCGGGTACGCGGAATTGATAGAGCAGGCTGCCGCCCTCGGGGTCTTTGAGGCGCGGCGCGCTCTGCAGCACGCCCGCCAACGTGGGGGGATGCTGCACGAGCGCGCGCAACTCCGGCCGCGGGAAGAACGGTGCGGATCCACCCGGCCGCTCAGGGGCGGTCGGTGCGGAATGCACGTGGCGGACCGCGGTCACCTCGACCGGGCCGACAGTGAAGTCGTGCCGCTCCCCCGGCCGCGAACTGCTGTCCCCCAGCACGACCGTTTCGAACATCGGATCCGCCACCTGCGCACGAATATTCGCACCATGCTCGGCGGTTCCGTACACGACAGCTCCGCAAGCCTGTGCGATCCGCCCCGCATCACCGGCGTGATCGAAATGCCCGTGCCCGATGAAGATCGCCTCCGGCGCCAGATCCGCCAGATCCTGCGCGGTCGCGGGCACATAGCCGGTACTCGTCAACCGCGGCACCCACGCATCCAGCAGGAACACCGAACCAGCCATCGCGAACGCATAGGTCGTGCACCCCACCCAGGACAACACCACCCGATCCGCACGTACCGCACCGGTATCGGGATCCACCACATCCGCCCCGAAGAACCGCGTACGCGCCGCAACGGTCCGCGCATCCCCCTGCGCGCCCGAGCTTTCCAACCGCCCTGCCGCGAGCACACCCCCCGCCTCGATCACCCCACCGAGCCTGTTCCGCCAGTCCATCAATCCGCGAGGATGAATACCGCACACCCGTGTACAACACCACGGATCGTCCTGCCGAACAACCCATCCGCCTCCCCTGGCCCGACCCCGCCCCGATCATCCCGCCACGGCACACGTTTGCACGCCACACTGCCCCGCCAGGCTGGCGTGGACCTCGGCGGGCGAGTGCATGTCCGGCAGCTCGGCTCATCGACACACACGGTGGCTTCAGATCACCGGCCTGGATATCACCCTGCCGCATCGTTATCCGGCGGATATGGTGCGGCACAAGGGCCGCCAGCACGCTGCACTGAGCATTGCCGACCGGCCGTCCGGTCGGCCAGCCTTGACGCGACACGCAATGAGCACAGTCAGCGCAGCGGAATATGCGGTCGGCACGCCGCGCATACGGACATTCGATCGCATGGCGGTACCGAAGCGCTTGTTGGCTATCAATGCTCGCAGGCGCATTCTCGACTGATTCGGTCGTGGTGTGGATGGTGGCTCGGGGCGATGGGTTTTCGGCTGTACCTATGAGTGGAGACTTGTGCTGCGAGCGCACAAAGCCAGTAGGTGCGGCCACTCCCCTTGGTGTCGCGCCATGCCGATCAAGGCGGTGACCTGGGTCCCACAGTCGGTGCGATGCGTCTGGCAACGCATCGACTGCGGTCGAGACCTTGTGGTGCAGTGCCCTGGCGGGCCAGCTCTGAGCTAGAGCCGCACGCCGAGTAGACCGTCCACGGCGGTGGCGACGAGGGCTGGGGCCGCGCTGTCCTGGCCACCGTAGTTCAGGGCCTGGGTGGCCCAGTTGTCGAGGGCAGCAAGGGCTTTCGGGGTGTCGAGGTCGTCGGCGAGGTGTTGGCGCAGGCGGGCGACGGTGTCCTCGGCGGCGGGGCCGGAGGTGAGCACGGTGGCACGGCGCCACAGGTCCAGGCGGCCCGTGGCCTCGGCGAGGACGGCGTCGGTCCACATGCGGTCCTGGCGGTAGTGACCGGCCAGCAGGCCCAGGCGGATGGCGGCCGGGTCGACTCCGCCGCGGCGCAGCTTGGACACCAGCACCAGATTGCCCCTGGACTTCGACATCTTCTCACCGTCCAAGCCGATGAGACCGGCGTGCACGTAGTGGCGGGCGAAGCGGCGGCCCGCGATGAGCGCCTCGGCGTGCGCGGCCGAATACTCGTGGTGCGGGTAGATCAGGTCGCTGCCGCCGCCCTGGATATCGAATTCCGGGCCGACGCGGTTGAGCGCGATCGCCGCACACTCGATATGCCAGCCGGGGCGGCCCGCACCGAACGGGGCGGGCCAGGACGGCTCGCCGGGACGGGCTGCGCGCCAGAGCAGCGCATCGATGGTGTCGCGTTTGCCGGGACGGTCCGGGTCCCCGCCGCGCTCGGCGAACAGGCGATCCATGGTCGCGCGGTCGTAGCCGGATTCGTAGCCGAATTGTTCGGTGGCATCGGCGCGAAAGTAGATATCGGGGAACTCGGCATCGTCGACCGTGTACGCCGCACCCGAGGCCAGCAACTTGTGCACGAATTCGACAACCTCGTCGACGGATTCGATCGCGCCGATGTAGTCGCGCGGCGGCACGATCCGCAGCGCGGACATATCCTCGCGGAACAGATCGATCTCGCGGCTGCCCAGATCACGCCAGTCCACCCCGTCGCGGGCCGCGCGCTCGAACAGCGGGTCGTCGACATCGGTCACGTTCTGCACATAGTGCACATCGTGGCCCGCGTCGCGCCAGAGCCGGTTGACCAGATCGAAGGTCAGATAGGTGGCGGCATGCCCGAGATGGGTGGCGTCGTAGGGGGTGATCCCACAGACGTACATGGTGGCCGTGGCGCCCGGGGTCACCGGGCGAACCTGCCGGTCGGCGGTGTCGTACAACCGCAACGGTGGCCCTGCTCCGGGAATGGTCGGTAGGGCGGTATCGGACCAGGACTGCATGGTTCGAGGGTAAAGGTGTGGTGGCGGCCATTGCGCCGCACCCTGCCCCGAGCGGTACCGCCAGTGCCGAACACCCCGGATCTGACCTGCTCCGATGTAGCGAAAATCGGAAGTCAATGTTTGCGCGCTCGCGGATCGAATTGCTGACAGTGGCGCAGCTCACTTCAATTCCCGCCATCGCGGCAGGCCCAGCTTTCCTGCGGTTACACCGTAGACGAACGGTCGGACGTCGCATTCGCCCGCTTGCTGCACAGCCCGTCCGCCAGCGCGGACAACACGGGCTCCCCGGGCAGCCGCAAGGCGCATTGTGATGGAGTCGCCCAGGAACCCATGCTCGAACCGGACGGCGGATTCGAGGTGTTGCTCGGCGTCATCGGGCAGTGCCACATCGACGTCTGCCAGGAGCTGCGCCGAGTGGTCGACGGTGCGCGGGCTATCGATGGGCGGCACGGCTGCGGATCGGCGTCGAGTTCACGTCAGCGACACGTTCGTACCGACTCCAGTCGGCGTCTGCTCAGTTAACCGGGCAGACCGGAGCGGATCGGTAGTGTGGGACCGATCGCACCAGCGGCCTCGAAGCCATCTGACATGGTGTCCCAGCGCTGCGGCGATTGCCGCAGACGGAGCCGAATCCCGCCGGGGCCGAAGGGGATCGCGCTAGGTTGGACGGATGACTGTTCTCGGTGCGGTGTCGTTGCCCCAGATCTCTCCCGAACGTTTGGTGGCGGTGGCGGCCGCAGCCGAAGACAGTGGGCTCGACGAATTGTGGCTGTGGGAGGACTGTTTCTGGGGCGGTGGGATCGCCAGTGCCGCAACGGTATTGGCGCGAACCGAACGGGTGCGGGTCGGCATCGGGGTAATGCCGGTGCCGCTGCGGAATGTGGCACTTGCCGCGATGGAAGTGGCGGCGCTGCTGCGGCTGCATCCGGGGCGGGTGGTTCCGGGATTCGGGCACGGCGTGCAGGACTGGATGGGGCAGGTCGGTGCTCGCGTCGAGTCGCCCATGACACTGTTGCGCGAACAGTTGGTCGCACTGCGCGGCCTGCTGAACGGCGAGAAGGTCAGCACCGCAGGCCGATACGTGCGGCTCGACAATGTCGCCCTGGATTGGCCGCCGACCACGCCCCCGCCGATCGCCGCCGCTGCGACCGGCCCGCAGACACTGCGGCTGTCCGGCGAGCTCGCCGACGCCACCATCCTCACCGCACGGACCACCTCCGACGGCGTCCGCGCCGCCGGCACGCTCATCGAGGAGGGCCGTTCGAAAGCCGGACGCGCCGGAACGCACCGCGTGATCGTCAACCTGCTCACCGCCACCGGCCCGGACGCATCCGAGCGCCTCACCGCCGCCCAGCAACGCAACAGCGGTGACCACCCGGCCGAGGCAGGCGTCGCGGGCGATGCGCAAACCATCGCCGACACCATCCGCCGCTACGCCGATGCGGGCGCCGACACCGTCGTCCTCGAACCCACCGACGACGACCCGAACCTGATCGATTTCGTCCACTTCGTCGGCACCGAGGTCCGCCCACTACTGAGCTGACACCGCAAGTGCCTCGCCCATGCCCAGGTCGCTGGCGGTAATCGCAGGACGTGATCTCAGAACGCGGGCCACGGAATCGGTCGTGACGTTCGCGGCACCGGCATAACCGGGTTGTCCAGCAGTTCGCGCGTGCGGTCGGCGAGGGCTTCGATCTCGGTATCGGTGAGATGCGGTGCGAGATCATCGGCGACCGCGCCGGGAAGGGCCTCGGCGAAGGCGGCGATATCGGCCATCAGTCCGTCGCAGATGGGTTTGCCCGCCCAACCCCATAGCACGGTGCGCAGTTTGTGCTCGCTGTGCAAGCAGATGCCGTGGTCCACGCCGTAGACCTGACCATCGACGCCTTCCAGGGCATGCCCGCCCTTGCGGTCGGCATTGTTGAGCAGCACGTCGAGAACCGCCATGCGCTGCAGACGCGGGTCATCGGCATGGATCAGCGAGACCTCGTTGCCCGCCGGGTCCTGGGCGCGCAGCACCTCGCAGAATCCGTCCGGCACCGCGCCCAACGGCACCAGATCGACCAGATCGAGCCGGTTGCCCTGGTCGGTGTGGTTGTCCACCGACTCCACCCACCGCTGCACCATGCCGGGCCCATACGGACCGTCGCGCAGGATCGTCTCCGGGATGACGCCCCAGCCGAGTGCATCCGACACCCGATACGAGGCGACCTCACGCCCGGCGAGGGTGCCGTCCGGGAAGTCCCACAGCGGCCGCTCACCGCGTATCGGCTTGTAAACCACGCGAACGGGCACGCCATCGGAACCGTCCGCATCGCAGACCAGCGTGACGTTGCTCGCGGTCGTCACCCGCCCGATCACCGTCAATTCCGCGGTGTGCCACCGAGGCTCGGCCACGGACTACTCCTCTAGCTCGGCCGCGCCGAAAATATCCCCGCGCTTGTATCCATTGGTTCGCACACACATATGCCCACGCGCCGACAGCGGCTCCCCGCACAGCGGACACGGTGGCCGCCCCGCCGCGATCACCCGCGTCGAGCGCAACGCGAACTCCCGGGCCTGGATCGGGGTCAGGAATACGCGCACCGCGTCCGGCCCCTCCTCGGTGTCGTCGAGCACCACCGATTCGTCGACCTCGGTCTCGGTGATCGCCAGCAGTTCCACGACCACCGCACCCGCGTCGGCGTCCCAGCCCAGGCCCATGGTGCCGACCCGGAATTCGGCGTCGATCGGGGTCACCAGCGGGTCACTGTCGGAGATGTCCTCGGCCTGCGGCGGCACCTCGGCGCCGAAGCGGCGCGCGACCTCGTCCAGCAGCAGCCCCATGCGGTCGGCGAGCACCTTTACCTGCTGCTTCTCCAACAGCACGCTGACCACCCGTGGTTCCTGCACAGCCTGCAGATAGAACGCGCGATCGCCCGGCTCACCGACGGTCCCGGCGACAAAACGATCGGGGGTGCGAAATACATGGATTGCGCGAGACATCTGCACCTCCTGATACGTGACCCTGATCGACTACCCGCGGCGCTGGACTCCGCAACACGCCACCTACTCGTTTACAAGGAATCTCAACGCTCCGCATTCCCATTATCCGCACTCGGGGTACCACCTAGCTCGCCACCGGGAACCGGGCCCGAGGTATCGACCGGTTCGGCGTCCGACGACGGCCGGGAATCCGATGCGGGCCGTTGCGGTTTGGTTGCCGCCAAACCCGACAGATCCGCCCCCGTGTCGTTGAGCCGCACCACATACGGCGCGGTCGGGGTGTAGCGCACGACACTGATCGAGGCGGGCTCGACCACGATGCGCTGAAAACCGTCGAGATGGATGCCGAGCGCATCGGCGAGTACGGATTTGATCACGTCACCGTGGGTGCACGCCACCCACAGCACATCGTGACCGGCCTTCTCGGCGAATCTGCGATCGTGCTCGCGGACCGCGGCGACCGCGCGCACCTGCACCTGCGCCAGGCCCTCCCCGCTGGGGAAGATCGCGCCGGAGGCGTGTCGCTGTACCACCTTCCACAGCGGTTCGGCGAGCAGATCCGCGATCGCCTTGCCGGTCCAGTCGCCGTAGTCGACCTCGATCAACCGATCGTCGTACTCCGGTTCCAGACCGAGCTTTTCCGCCAGCGGCGCGACCGTTCGCTGACACCGCAGCAGCGGCGAGTGCACGATGTGCTCGATCGGCAGTACCGCGAGTCGATCGGCGACGGCGCTGGCCTGGGTGTTGCCGAGTTCGGTCAGATCGACGCCTGCACTGCGCCCGGCCAGGGTGCGGGCGGTGTTCGAGGTCGAGACACCGTGCCGCAGCAGGATCACCGTCATGGCACCAGCCTAACGATCATGTCGCCGACACCACGCCGGTCGCGAGCAGACCCATGACGGTCAGGCCCAGCACGATGCGGTAGCCGACGAACCAGTCCAACGAATGTTTGCCGACGAACTTCAACAGCCACGCGACCGAGGCATAGCCGACGGCGAAGGCGAGAATCGTCGCGACCAGCAGCTGCGGGCCGCTGGCATTGAGACCCTCACCCGCCGGTTGGAACGCGTCGGGCAGGCTGAACAATCCCGATGCGGTCACCGCGGGAATGGCCAGCAGGAACGAGAACCGCACCGCCGCTTCGCGCTCCAGTCCGAGGAACAGACCCGCCGTCGCGGTCGCACCGGATCGGGATACGCCCGGGATCAGCGCGAGACATTGGGCAAAGCCCATGATCAGCCCGTCACGGGTGGTCAGCTGCTCGATCGGGCGGATCTTGCGTCCGTAGTACTCACCGGCGGCGATGACCAGCGCGAATGCGACCAGCATGAACGAAATCAGCCACAGATTGCGCGCGCCGGTGCGGATCTGGTCCTTGAGCAGGAAGCCGAGTACACCGATCGGAATGGTCGCGATGATCACATACCAGCCGATGCGGTAATCGAGTTCGCGCTGGGCCTGTTCGTCGAGGACGCGCTTGTAGTCGGCGGTGATGACCGGCAGTTTCGTGGTCGGCTGGTCGTAGAGCGGCAGGTCCTGCTGACCGCGGCTGGTCAGCCGGTCGCGCAGGCCGGCGAACCACGCGAGGATGATCCGCCAGATGTCCTTGGCGAAATACACCAGCACCGCGGCCTCGGTGCCCAGCTGGGTCACCGCGGTGAACGAGGCGCCCGCGTCATCGCCGAAGAACACCCCCGACACGATGCGCAGATGCGCCGAGGAGGAGATCGGCAGAAACTCGGTGAGCCCCTGCACCAGTCCCAGTACCAGGGCCTGTACCCAGGTCATCGACTCGCCGACCACGAATCCGCCTCCACTTCCGCCCGAAAAACCTTTTCCTACTGGGCAATTGGTCCGGCGGCCGATCACCTCACTGTGACCATCGCCGCAATCACGCAGCGACAGTACAGTGTCGATGTTGCGACGGCGTGCCCGGCCGTTCGCTGCGTGCGGGCCCGCGCCGATGGGGTGCGGACTTCCCGCTCGAACTGGGGTCCGCCACGACCGAATTCGCTGTCGAGGCCGCCGACTCGACAGCGCGCCGGTGCGACCCACTGTGCTGGTGGGCGTCGAGTTGCGTATCTACACTCTAGGCTTGGCGCCGTGACGAATGCGCGGACACGGTGATGGAACAGCGGACGGTCGGCCGCAGCGGCCTACGGGTGTCCCGGATAGGACTGGCGACCCACACCTGGGGCACGCATACCGACACCGACGACGCGGCGGTGCAGTTGGTGGCGTTCGCCGAGGCGGGCGGCACCCTGGTCGACACCTCTCCCGCCTACGCGGGCGGTGCGGCACAACGGATCCTGGCCGAACTGCTCGGCGATCTGGTCTCGCGCGACGATCTGGTGCTCAGCGGCTGCGCGGGTGTCGCGCCGCGGATCGCGCCCGCGCCGGTGGGACCGACCGTGCCCACACCGGAACCCGTGCGCGCGGTGGTGGACACCTCGCGGCGTGCGCTGCTGCGTCAACTCGATCGGACGCTGCTCGAATTGGGCACCGACTATCTCGATATCTGGCATGTCGCGGCCTGGGATCCGGCGACCCCGCTCGACGAGGTCGCGGCCACCCTCGAATTCGCGGTCCGCTCCGGAAAGGTCCGCTACGCCGGGGTGCGTGGTTTCAATGCCTGGCAGGTCGCCAGCCTCGCCGCCGTCGCGCCCGTCACCGTCGCGCAGACCCCGTACTCGCTGCTGGCCCGTGATACCGAAACCGATTTCATGCCAGCCACCCGCCATCACGGTGTCGGGCTGATCGCCACCGCGCCGCTGGCCGGGGGCATTCTCACCGGCAAATATCGCGATGGGGTGCCCGCCGATTCGCGCGGTGCGGACGAGGCGACCGCCGCCGAGATCCGGCATCGGCTCGACGACCGCGCCACCCGGGTCGTCGACGCCTTGGTGACCGCCGCGGACGGACTGGCCACCTCACCGCTGGCCGTCGCGCTGGCCTGGATCCGGGATCGTCCCGGCATTGCGAGCATGATCGTCGGCGCCCGCGATATCGGGCAGCTCACCGGGGTCCTGGCCGCCGAGACACTGGAACTCCCGCGCGCCATCGCGGCGGCGCTCGACGACGTGAGTGCACGGACAGAATGATGGAGGCTAGCCTTACCTGCATGAGGTATCTCGACCGAGTCCGATCCAGCGGGGCTCGTTGCCTCTTGGCCGCGCTGGCGTTGGCCCTGCTGCTCGGTTCGGCCGCCTGCGGTACCGGCGGCGACGCCACGACCTCGGATGGGCGTGGGCCGGTCACCGCGAAACTGGAGAATCTGGACCCGGTGCCGATCGGGCCCGAACCCTCCCCCACGCTGCCGGTGACCGTCCGCTCCTTCGACGGGGCCGAGGTGACGGTGACCGATGCCAGCCGCATCATCGCCGCCGACCGCTATGGCACGCTCGCGCAGACGGTGTGGGCGTTGGGTATGGGCGCCAAACTCGTCGGGCGCAGTACCGCGGCCGCGTTCCCCGCGGTCGCGAATGTGCCGAACGTGACCGGCGGCAGCGGGTCGCTGAACGTGGAATCGATTCTGGCACTGCGTCCTTCGGTATTCCTCACCGATAGCACCAGCGCCGCGGGGCAAGTGCGTGAGCAGTTGCGCGCGGCCGGTGTCACCGTCGTCTACTTCGATCCGCAGCGCACCATGGACGGCGTGGTGCCACAGATCGAGGCGGTCGCCGCCGCACTCGGCATTCCCGATCGCGGCCAAGCCCTGGCGCAGCGCACCCGCGACGAAATCGCCGCCGCCAGCGCCGCGGTACCCAAACTCGACAAGCCCCTCACCATCGCCTTCCTCTACCTGCGCAGCACCGCCATCACCATGCTCGCCGGACCCGGGTCCGGCGCGGACGCGCTCATCACCGCTCTCGGCGCGCGCGACGCGGGTACCGCGGCCGGGTTGACCGAGCCGTTCGTCGCGATCACCAGCGAGGGCATGATCGCGGCCGCACCGGATGTGCTGCTGGTGATGTCGGATGGACTGAAGTCGGTCGGTGGCGTCGACGGCCTCGAGAAGGTACCCGGCATCGCGCAGACCCCGGGCGGGCGCAACAAGCGCATAGTCGACATGTCCGACGCGGTGGTCCTGAGCTTCGGCCCGAATACCGGCCGGGTGATCGCCGCCCTCAGCGCGGCCGTGTACGGCACCAAGCCCGCATGAGCGCGACACGACATCGCGTGCGGGACCGCGACGATCGGCTCGCGCCCGCAATGGCGCGGCCAGTCGTGCGCGAGGTCGGGCCGATGACCGCGGTGCCCATCGCCGCGTTCGCACGCTCGCAGCGGCGCGGGCCGAAACGCTTGCCGGACTCAGGGGGTTCGACAGCGCGCTTCTCCTACGTGTCGGAGTCGAGCGTCGCAGCGGCGGGCGTGAGTGAACCGACCGTGCAGCGCGGTTCGCGCATGCCGGATGCCAGCGTCGGCGAGGTATTGGCGTGAACGAAAAGGCAACGGGGACAACGGCGGCCGATTCGGCGATGCCGCACAGTCCGCGGCCGGTCGCGCCGAAGTCGCGCGGACGGTCGCGCACGACGGTGGTCTTCGCGGTGGCGATCGCCGCGCTGGTGGTGCTGGCCTTGGCGTCGGCGGCGATCGGGCAGGTGCCGACGACACCGGCCGAGGTGGCGGGCAGTGTGCTGCATCGGATCGGGCTGGATTGGGGGCCGATGCCCGCGCATCCGTCGGGTGAGGTGACGTTGTGGCAGGTGCGGTTCCCGCGGGTGGTGCTGGCGATGCTGGTCGGGGCGGCGCTGGCGACAGCGGGGGCATTGCTGCAGGGGGTGTTCGCCAATCCGCTCGCCGAACCAGGCGTCATCGGGGTTTCGGCGGGGGCCGCGGTCGGTGCTGGCACGGTGATCGTAGTGGGTGGCGCGTTCGTCGCCGCATGGTCGGTGGCGACGGCCGCGTTCGTGGCGGGACTGCTGACGACCCTGCTGGTGTATCTGCTGTCGCGATCGAACGGGCGCACCGAGGTGGTCACGCTGGTGCTCACCGGGGTCGCTATCAATGCCTTCGCGGGCGGGTTGATCGCGTTTCTACTGTTCATCGCCTCCCCTGCCGCCCGGGACCAGATCGTGTTCTGGCAGTTGGGCAGTCTCAATGGAGCCACTTGGGAGGCGGTGCGCGTCGTCGCCCCGCTCGCCGCGCTCGGAATTCTCGCCGCGATCCTCATCGCGCCCCGTCTGGACCTGCTCGCCCTCGGTGAATCCGCCGCCCGCCACCTGGGTGTCGATGTGGAACGGCTGCGGCGCAATGTCATCGTGGTGGTCGCCGTGCTCGCCACCGCGGGCGTGGCCTTCACCGGCATCGTGCTGTTCGTCGGCCTGATCGTGCCGCATCTGGTCCGTATGCTCGTCGGCCCCGCCCACCGCATCCTGATCCCATTGAGCGCCATCGTCGGCGCCGTCGTCCTGCTCGCCGCCGATGTCGCCGCCCGCTCCCTGGTCCATAACGCCGACCTCCCCCTCGGCATGCTCACCTCCCTGATCGGCGGCCCGTTCTTCTTCTGGCTGCTCCGCCGCACCCGCGCCCGCGCCGGAGGTTGGGCATGAGCCGACCAGTTGGTCGAGGGCACACGACGTGTCCAGGACGCACCGAAGGTGATGGTCGGTGCCAGCGCGAGAGTGGGGAGGTGAAAGCGTGAGTGGTGTGTTGGAGGGGTTGAGTTCGGTGTTCGCGCGCACGCATGAGCTGCCGGTGGCGCCGGAGCGAGGGGCGGTGACGTTGCGCGCGCGGGGGGTGAGTGTGGATCGGCGGGGGGCTTCGGGGGCGCATACGCGGCGGGTGCTCGAGGCGGTCGACTTCGAGGTCGTCGCGGGGGAGATCGTGGCGCTGGTCGGTCCGAACGGTGCCGGTAAGTCGACGCTGTTGGCGGCACTCGCGGGTGAGCTGGAACCGAGCGAGGGCTCGATCGAACTCGATGGGCGGGCGCTGGGGCACTGGTCCCCGCTGGATATGGCGCGCCGTCGGGCGGTGCTGCCGCAGAGCCATACCGTCGGGTTTCCGTTCACCGTCCGTGAGGTGGTGGCGATGGGCCGAGCGCCCTGGGTGCGCACCGAGCGGCGCGAGTTCGACGATGCGCGGATCGCCGCCGCCATGACCGCCGCCGATGTGGAACACCTTGCCGCGCGGGCGTTTCCGACGCTTTCCGGTGGCGAACGCGCCCGCGTCGCACTGGCTCGCGTGCTCGCCCAGGACACCGCAACCCTGCTGCTGGACGAACCCACCGCCGCCCTCGACCTGGGCCACCAGGAAGCGGTGCTGAGCCTGGCCACCGCCCGTGCGGCCGCGGGCGCGGCCGTCGTCGTGGTCCTGCACGACCTCGGCATCGCGGCCGCCTACGCCGACCGCATCGCTGTGCTGGAATCCGGCCGCGTCGCCGCCGACGGCCCACCCCGCAAGGTCCTCACCACCGAACTGCTCACCCGCGTCTACCAACACCCGGTCGAAGTCCTCGATCACCCGATAACGGGTGCTCAGCTGGTCCTCCCGGTTCGCCGCTGACCCGTCGGCAGCGAGATCTCAGGCCTGCCGCCACAGCAATCGCAGCGCGCCGTTGACCGCCTCAACGCCAGATCAGCTTCAACACCGCCGGTGTCAGCAGCATGCGGACCACCGACGCGTCCAAGATCAGCGCCGCGATCATCCCGTAGGCGATGTACTTCATCAACACCAGATCGGAGAAGCCGAACGCACCGGTCACCACGATGAGAATCGCTGCCGCGGAGGTGATCACGGCACCGGTGTGGGCGATGCCGTAGCGGATGGCCTCCGGCGGCGACGCACCGTCGGCGCGCGCCTCGGCCATCCGGGACAGCAGGAATACCTCGTAGTCGGTGGACAGCCCGAATACCACCGTCACGATCAGCGCCAGCACCGCGAACATCAGCGGCCCCGGCGTGAAGTCGAAGATCCCGGCCCCGTGTCCCTCGACGAACACCCAGGTGAGCACGCCGAGTGTGGAGGCGAGGCTCAACGCGCTCATCACAACGGCCTTGAGCGCCAGCACAATCGAACGAAACGCCAGATACAGCATGCCCAATGCCGCCACCGCCAGGATCACGACCAGCAGTGGCAGCCGCACCAGCAGCCCATTGATGCTGTCGCGCTCGAGCGCGGGCACTCCGGCCACCATGACATCGACCCCGGCCGGTTCCGGAATCGCCCGCAGCGCGTCGATCACCGCGTCCGCGTCGCGTTTGTCGGCGAGACCGGCATTGAGCACATTGATCCCGTCCTTGGTCGGCGCACCCGGTTCGAAACGTCCCGTCAGACCGGGAACTCGACTCGCCTCGTAGCGAATATCGCTGAGCTGCTGCGGATTCGCGCCCACCACCACGAGTTTGATCGGTTCGGTGCGGAAGCTCGGGAACAGCTGGTCGAACCGTTCCTGCGCGACCCGCGCCGGATTGTCCTGGGACAGATACCGTTCGCTGATCCCGCCGAATTCGATATTGCGGATCGGAATGATCAACGCGAGCAGTCCGAGCACGATCGGCACCACCACCGCCCACGGCCGCCGCATCGCCCGCTGCGCCAGTCGCGAGAAGAATCCGGCGTCGATCTGCGCCTCGGTCCTGGTGCGCGAGAAGCGATGCCAGCCCCACAGATCGATCCGGCGCCCGACGATGCTCAATACCGCCGGCAGTGCCGTCACCGACAGCAGCGCGGCCAGCAGCACCGAGCTGATGCCGCCATAGGGCACCGACCGCAATACCCCGTTCGGGAAGATGAACAATGCGGCCAGGCTGATCGCGATGATCGCGGCCGAGAACAACACGGTGCGCCCGGCGGTGGCGACGGTGCGCGCGGTCGCGTCCTGCACACTGTGCCCGGCCGACAGCTCCTCCCGGAACCGGGTCACGGTGAACAGCCCGTAGTCGATCGCCAACCCCAGACTCACCAAAGTGACCACCGCACTGGCGAAGACGTTCACATCGATGTGATCGGTGAGCACTCGGATGGTGCCCTGGGTGCCCAGCACCGTCATCCCGCCGATCAGCACCGGCAGCAGCGCCCCGATCACCCCGCCGAAGACGAAATACAGCAGGACCGCCACGATCGGCAGCGCGATGATCTCGGCCCGGCGGATATCGTCCTGCATGCCCTGATTGATGCCCTCGACGATCGGCTGCAGCCCGGCCAACTGCACCGTGGTGCCGCCCGGCCCGCCGCCCGCGCGCCCGGCTCCGAGCTCACCCTTGATCGCGGTGTAGTTCTCGACCGTCGCGGTGCCCTCCCCACGCAGTCCGACGCTGGCGAAGGCATGGGTGTGCGAGGCGTCGGTGGCCTGTGCGGCAAAGGGGCTGTCCCAATAGCTGTCGACCTTCAGGACCCGGTCGGGGTGGCGGGCCAGCAGTTGCTTCAACGCCGTCGTCACCGCGTCGCGTACGGTCGGGTCGTCGACGGTCATCCCCTCGGGCGCGGTGTAGAGCGCGATGATGTCGCTGTCGGTATCGCGGCCGAAGGTGGCATCGGCGAGCTTGGACGCGGCGACCGATTCACTGCTCTCGTCGAACCAGCCCTCCTGGGTGAGCCTGCCCGAGAGATCGCGGCCGTACCAGCCCGACAGCAGCACGGCGACAATGGCGATGCCCAGCACGAGGTAGCGATGGCGGTGGATGAACCGTCCCCACCGCAGCGACCCGGATTCGATCATCTAGCCGCAGGCCGGGGTGCGGTAATCGGCGGAGCGCAGGATGCCGCACAGGTCGGTGCGTGAGATCTTCCACTTGCCGTCGAGCAGTACGAAATGCACGACGGTGGTGCGCACCGCGGTGCCGGTGCCGTCCTTGTCCAGCCGCATGGTCGCGGTCAGCGTGCCGTCACGGTTGTCGAACACCGGATCGGTGACGCCGTAGATCGCGCGCGGATTGTCCTGCAGTGCCCGGTACATATCCGGGATGGCGTTGCGGAATGCCTCGCCGTCCTCGATGAGGTCGGTGCGTTCGGAGTCGGGCAGTGCCGGATCGAGGGCGCGTTTGATCTGCGCGTCCAGTTCGGCTGCCGTGGGCAGCGGCCGGTGCGCGGCGCTCGACGAGGTGGCGATCGAGGACGACAGCGAGGCGATGGCCGAGGAGCGCGCGGCGTCGACCGAGGCCTCGTCGGGTCCCGTGCTGCACGCAGTGGCCACCGCGACCAGGGCGGTCGCGGTCAGCACGGAACGGGCGAATCGTGAGGTAGGCATCAGCATCTACATACCATCGATAACGGCACTGATCCGCCCCAGCAGAGCGCGCACGGTTGTCACATCCCGGTCCGCGGCCGCTTCGACCGGTTCGGCATCCGGGATCATGTCCCGCACCAGCGCGACCACACTGCGTTCGTCGTCGAGATCGATATCGGTGGCTCGCGCCTGCGCGATCGCGACGACATCCTCCGGCCCTGGTACATCGCTGTCCAGGTCCGCTCGGTAGATCTCCAGCACGACGGTGGACCGGACCGTGCGGAAGGCGTAGGGCCTGCCATCGGCCGTGGTGCCGAATCCGTGAGCAAACGGACCAACGGTTATGTCATCGATGGCAAATCCCGATGGGTGGTCGGCTTTCAACCGGATCTCCCTGAATTGGACACTGTTTCAAGTCAACGGTAACCCCGATCACCGACATTCACCGGTAGCGACGACCCCAGTAGGCCGGGAAGGTGCGCGATCATGGTCAGATGGTGATGTAGCGGGATGATCGTCGTAGGTAAGGAGTTCGCTGGATGCGCCCTCGTGGTTGGCTCCCCTCAGCACTGGCGTGCATAGCGGTGTCGGTGCTGATCGCCGGATGTTCCTCCGACTCCGACGGCGACAAACTGCAGACCCGCCCCGCGGCCACCGCGGCGGTCGCCCCCGAGCGGACCGCGCAACCCACCGGCGACGTCCTGCGGCTCGCGAACCCGATCGGCGGGCTGCTCGCGGAGACGGGCACCGGCGCGCTGGTGGCGCTCGATACGAGCCGCGACTCCGGTACCACGCTGTTCGTCATCGACCCCGCCACGATCGCGCGCAAGGATGCCGCGGGCGCTTCCGACATCGGCATACGCACCCTCATGCTGCCCGCTCGCGGCGTCGGCTTGGCGCAGGGCAAACCGGGTGAACTACTGATCCCCGCCGACCACCGCATCCTGCGCGTCGACATCACCTCCGGCGTCAGCACCGAGGTCCCCGTCGACGGGGACGCCAGATCGGTGCGCTACCGCGACGACGGCACATTGTTCGTCGGCACCGCGGACGGCAAGGTGCGCCGACTCGCCCCGGACGGCACCGTCGCCGAGACCATCTCAGGCCTCGCCTCCGCCGACGCACTGGCCCTGACCGGTGATCACGTCTCGGTCCTGGACCGCCGCCAGACCTCGCTGACCCAACTCGACCTCGGCAAAGACCGTCTCGGTCTGGCGCTGCGCGCGGGCGATGGCGCGACCAACCTGATCACCGACCCGTTCGGTCGCATCACCGTCACCGACACCGCCGGTAACGAACTGCTGGTCTACACCGCGGGACCGCTCGTACTGCGTCAACGATTCCCGGTAGGATCGTCGCCTTACGCGCTCGCCTACGATCAGCGGTCCGACACCGTGTGGGTGACGTGCACGCAGAGCAATGAAGTCGTCGGATTCGACCTGTCGACAGGTATACCGAAAGAGGTGGGCCGATACCCGACGGTGCGGCAGCCGAATTCGGTGACCATCGACGAGCGCACGGGTGACCTGTTCGTCGGTTCCGCGACCGGAGACGGTCTGCAGCGGATCCGCGCGGACCAGCGGAAGAAAGGGCAGTGATGGCGCCACAATCAACGACGGGCCCGGAGGAGGCAGCGCAGCGCGACCACGCGGGGCGCCGCGGCCGCCGCCAGTCGAATCGGGGCTCGCGCGCAGCGCTTCCGGCGAGCTGGGAAACCAGCAGCGACGACTACGAATACGTGCCGCTGCGGCTGCCACCGGAGGTGACCCGGGTGACGGCGTCGATGCGGCTGGCCATCCAAGCCGAATTCGGCGGTTGGGAACTGTCCCGCGTGCGGGCCTATACCGACGGCAGCCGGCGGGTGCTGCTGCGGAGGCGAAAAACCGCACTACTACCCCAGCCCGAGCCGGGAATGTGAGGCCATGTATTCACTGCTGCTGCGCCTGATGTTCCTGCTACCGCCGGAACGCATCCACCACCTGGCGTTCACGGCGATGCGGCTGGCCGCCCGGTTCGCGCCGTCGCGCTGGGCGATGACCAAGGTGCTCACCACCGATGATCCGATCCTGCGCAACCACGCATTCGGCATCGACTTTCCCGCGCCGCTGGGCCTGGCCGCCGGATTCGACAAGAACGCCGACGGTGTCGACGCCTGGGCGCCACTGGGATTCGGCTTCGCCGAGATCGGCACCGTTACCGCACAGGCCCAACCCGGCAATCCCGCACCGCGCCTGTTCCGGCTGACCGCCGACCGCGGCCTGATCAACCGGATGGGCTTCAACAATCACGGCGCCGCCGGGGCGGCCGAACATCTGCGCGCGCGCCGCGGCGGAGTCCCGATCGGCGCGAATATCGGCAAGACGAAGATCATCGAACCCGCGGGCGCCGCAGCCGATTACGCGGTCAGTGCCGCCCTGCTCGGCCCGCTCGCCGACTTCGTCGTCGTCAATGTCAGCTCCCCCAACACTCCCGGACTGCGTGACCTGCAGGCCGTCGAATCCCTGCGCCCGGTGCTGCAGGCCGTTCTCGACAGCGTCGAGGTTCCGGTACTGGTGAAGATCGCCCCCGATCTGTCCGATGAGGACGTCGACGCGGTCGCCGATCTCGCCGTCGAACTCGGCCTCGCGGGCATCGTCGCCACCAACACCACCATCCGCCGCGACGGCCTGCGCACCGATCCCGCCGAGGTGGCGGCCATGGGCGCGGGCGGGCTGTCGGGTCCGCCCGTCGCCGAGCGCTCCCTGGAAGTCCTGCGCCGCCTCTACCACCGCGTCGGCGACCGCGTGGTGTTGATCTCGGTCGGCGGCATCGAAACCGCCGACCAGGCATGGGAGCGCATCCTCGCCGGAGCCACCCTGCTGCAGGGCTACACCGGGTTCATCTACGGCGGACCGTTCTGGATGCGCCGCATCCACCGCGGGCTGGCGCAGCGACTGCGCGCGAGCGGATACCACTCGATCGCCGAGGCGGTCGGGGCGGACCACGTCGCGCACACCTGATCCCGACTGGTCGTTTCGTGCGACGATGCATCGTTGCGGGACATGCCATTTCGTGAATACCGGGCCTAAGCTGGTGTGCGGCGAGACGAAAGCACCAGAGGGGGCGGCGAATGGTCGCGCAGGATCCGGGAACGCATGCCCAACAGCGGCATTCGCGCGGCGCGGTCACGGTCATCGGTGACGCGGTCATGGATCACATCTATCGCACGGACACCATGCCGTCCGCAGGTTCCGAGGCCAGAGGCACATTCGATGTCCAGGTCGGCGGCAAGGGGCTCAATCGAGCCGTCGCGGCGGCCCGCCTCGGTCTATCGGTCCGCCTGGTCGCCGTGGTCGGAGACGACGACAATGGCCGCCGCATCATTGCGCATCTGCGCCGCGAGAACGTGGACACCGGACTGGTCGAGGTCGTTGCCGGCGCGACACCGGTGGCCGTCGTGATGGTGGATCGCAATGGCGCGTGGGCATTTATCGGCCGTGTTGTCGAAGGTGCTCAGCTGCATGCTCAGTTGCATGTGGAGGATCTGCGCACCGAGCGGGTTGCCGCGGCGATCGCATCCTCGGACGCGCTGTTGCTGACCTTCGAATTGCCGACCAAGGTCATCAATGAGGCGCTGTCGATGGTCCGGGCAATGTCGAAGCGTCCGCGCCTGCTGGTTCATCCAGCGCCCCCGGTTCCTCCCGCACCCGCGGCCGAAACCGATCGGGACCTCGATGCGCGCTTCGACCCGATCGACTACGTGAACGGAAGTTCGTGGGAACTGGGCGAACTGGCACGCGGCGGCGATGCGGTCGGCGAGCAATCCGGCACCTCTGTCGCGTCCCGCGTGCTGGCACGTGGCGCGCACTGCGTCTGCGAGGTCGAGCACCTTGCCTGTCGCGTCCGATCCGACACGCTCAACCTCGATATCCCGCCGGGTCCGCAGGAGGTTCCCGAAGAATCGCCCGCGGCCAGTGCGGCATTCGACGCGGCGCTGGCCTACCGGCTGGTGACGACCGGACAGGCTGCAAGCCGTGAGGATTTCGAGTGGGCGAGCGCCGCGATGGCGGCAACCCGAATGACAAGCCCCTTGGCCGACGGGATGCCGACCATCCGCGAGATCGACCAGATCGTCGCTCCGACTCGATAAGGACGATCGCGGCGATGGACAACCGCCGCGATGACATCGGCCGCCTGCCCTCCGAGCGACCGATGCATCGTGGCGCCGCACGCTATCCGAACACCCGCGGTGGCCGGTCCGCCCGCAGCGACATCCGATGGGGACCGAAGGTGCACCCGGCGGTGCCAGGGCCCGCCTGGTCACCGTCATCATCCTGAATCTCGGTGGGCCGCTGGTGGAGTCGGGCCAGGATCCGCTTGGACAGCCGGATCACCGCCTCCTCCCAGATGATGCCGACCGTTGCGGCCAGGATGGCCGCGTCGGCGTGGGCATGGCGATCGTGGACGCTGTCGAGATCGCTCAGGATCTCGTCGAGTTCCATACCGGCCATTGCCTGTTCGCGGGTGAGCAGCCGGTCGGGTAGCCAGCTCAGCCGCCATCCCGCGGTCGCGGAAACCGATTCGCGGTACGCGGACTCGGGCGAAAGATCGCTGATCATGGTCCATTCGGTGGCCATGACGGTCATGGATGCCTCCGGTGTTGCAGTTCGAGCCCGATGAGCTCGAGGGGTATTCCGAGTTGCCCGGCGCATACGAAGGCCCGTGCCTGAACCGTCGAGTCGTGCCGGAAATCCTGGGTGCTGAAGATCTCTGCGAGATCCATTCCCGCCATTGCCTGGTCCCGTGTCAGCAGCCGGTCGGGCAGCCAGCTCAGCCGCCACGATTTCGCCCATTCCCCCGCCAGCCGGTGGGCCGACTCCGCGGTGATATCGCTGGTCATGGACCATTGAGTTACGTAGATGGTCACGAATGCCTCCTGTCGAGCATCCGTTGGTGCAGCAGGTGCAGGGTCTGCTGCACGGTGAGTCCGAGTTGGTCGGACAGTGCCCGCGCGTGCGCGTCGTGATCCGATGCCGGGGCCGGGTGGCTCAGGATCTCCTGCAATTGCATTCCGGCCCAGGCCTGTTCGCGGGTCAGCTGGTTGGGCAACCAGCTCAGTCGCCATGCCGGTTCGTCATCGCCCACCACCCGCCACGCCCATTCGTCGGGCGTGACGCTGCTGGTCATGGACCGGCTGCATTCGTATATCGTCACGGCTGTCTCCAGGGGCGGAGGATGTCGCCGACCGCATTGTGACTGCACTGAGCCCCGGTCGACCGCTGCGGCGCGGTCAGCCGGGGCTCGCTGCCCTCGGATGGAGCAGGCGACGAAGATAGCTGGTTTATGCGAATGTCCTCAGCGAACGTGCATCGTTCACCTGGACCGTGGCGCGGTTCGGCTCGAGTTCGGTATCGGTCCCGCCGGCTCTTGCCTCCCCGCGCCGACGTGCGTTCCGTATCAGCAGAATCACTTTCATCACCAGGCCCTCCCGAGTTATCTGGTGGGCGACCCGCAGTCGCCGTAACTCAGTGTGGCATTTGCCATTCACTACGGTCAATTGCCGTTGTAAGTTGGTAATTGCCGGTTCATTCGGCGGCTAAACCCGAAGACTGGGTAACTCCCATGGATACCACGACCAAACACCGACGAACCACACGGAGATGGATCTCGCCCATGGTCCAGCAGGACTCACGCACGGTTGCCATCCGCAATATCCTCACCCGCCTCAGCAAGCGCTCGGGCCTGAGTGTGGATCGCTTGCGTACCACCGAGATCGACGTGGCTCCGCTGCTGGATCTGCCCATTGTTCAGCAGCGTGCGCAGCAGGAGGGGGTATCGCCGGAGGAGGCCGTGCTACCGGTGGTCAGCGACTTGGCGCGGCAGCTGGATCCCACCAATCGGTTGATCGCCGATGTCGAGCTGTCGCTCGGGCTGCTGCGCGAAAAGCATCCGGCCGGAATCGATCACGACCGTCTGTACGCCGCGGACCTGGGTGAGCGGCGGGAGTATCTGACCGCGCAGTGGCGGCTACTGCACGAGGCGCTCGGGGCCGAGTCCATCCCCGCCGCGCCGTCGGTGCGGTCGTTGCGGGCAACGCCCGAACGTCGGGCATTTACCGCCTTGGCCGGACAACTCGCGGCCGCTTCGGCGTATTCGGTGTCGCACTACCGATTCACCCCCGAACCGAAAGTCCTTATCGCACTGCCGGACTCGCAACCGCGCCACGGGGCGGTGACGGTCGTCGGATCCGCGGTGATCGACCACATCTACCGGATCAGCAACATTCCGTCGGCGGGCAAGTCCACGCCCGGCAGTTTCGAGGTGCATGCTGGCGGCAAGGGCCTCAACCGTGCGGTCGCCGCCGCGCGCCTCGGACTCCGGGTACGGCTGGTCTCGGCCGTCGGCGACGATGACGCGGGCAGGCACATCCTCAACTATCTGGCCGCCGAGAATGTCGATACCGAGTTGGTCAGGGTGGTGCCCGGCGCGCAGACGAACGTGTCGGCGGTAATGATCACCAGCACCGGTGTGTCCAGCAAGATCGGCTGCGAGGATGACCGCATCTGGCAAGGCGCACATGACATGCGCGATCCCAAGCTGCGTGCGGCACTCGAATCCTCGGACGCGGTCCTGTTGACCTTCGAGCAGCCCGCCGACGCGATCCGGCGGGTGCTGGCCGTGGTCCGCGGCCTGGCGAATCCGCCATCGCTGGTAGTGCATCCGTCGCCACCGGTCGATTCGCCGCAGTACTTCTACGAGTATCTGAATGCCGTGGACTACCTCGTGGGTGCGCCGTGGGAACTGCGCCGCATGCTGCCCGGAGAATCCGCCGCGGGCGGACCCGGCGATGCGCAGCGACTGCTCAGCCTCGGCGTGCGAGCGGTATGTACGACCGAGGGTTTCCGGTGCACCGTCCGATCCGCCGAGGTCAATGCCGATATCGCGAATTTCCCAGTCGCACTGGAGGATTCGCCGGGCGCCGCGGCGGCGTTCTCGGCAGCTCTGGCATATCAGCTCGTCACCACCGGTCGACCGGCCGATGAACCGGCATTTCGGTGGGCGACAGCGGCCATGGTCGCAACCCAGTCGTTCGGCGATATTCCCGACGCCATGCCCTCGGTCCGTGACATCGACCGAATTGTGCAGCTCGCCGGGGAAGCGTCGGCAGGGGCCTGACCCTGGGGTTCGGCGCGGCTCGAGAGATTTACAGCGCCGAAATCGGTGATCGCGTTACAGTGCCGTCGTTCGCCTGGCAGCCTGAGGAAGCTCGTGCCGCAAACGACAGCAAACCCAACTATCCACATCGTCTTCGGAGGAGCATTGACCACAGCTGTGCCCGATCGTGGTGAGACCGCCCATCGGCTCACCCGCAAGGGGCATGATCTGCAGGTTCGTGTGATGGAAGTGGCCGGTGGCGCCGAGTACGGGCATGTGCTCGTCTTCGGCGATGCCGACGATGGGTGTCTGGTCCGGGTGCATTCGCGGTGTCTGTACGGCGAAGGACTCGGCTCGGATGATTGCGATTGTGGGCCCGAACTCGACAAGTCCCTGGATCTGATCTGGGCCGAGGGCAGCGGTGTCCTGGTCTATCTGGAGCAAGAGGGCCGTGGCGTCGGCCTGATCGCCAAGGCGCTCGGCTACCGGGAAAGTCAGCGTTCCGGCGCGGACACCTTCACCAGCTACGAGCGGCTCGGATTCCCCGCGGACGGTCGCAGCTATCTGCACGCAGCAAAGAGCCTGCAGGAGCTCGGACTGACCCAGGTACGCCTGCTCACCAACAATCCGGACAAGGTCGCGGAGCTGCGCGCGGCCGGTCTGACGGTCATCATGGAGCCGCTGCTGACTCCGGTACTGAGCGCGCGGGCCGCCGCCTACCTCGATGCGAAACGTCGGCGCCGTGGCCATTTGATCCCCACCAGTGATGTGCCATGGGCGCCCGATGTGCAACCGGTGTTGAAGCGTAAGAGCCGCATCTGGCGCATATTCACGATGCGCGGCCCGGTCCGGCGGGCCCGCCGCCGGACCGCACTCCCCGCGTCCAAGTAACGGACACGGTTACCCCGGTCTGACCACCCCGATCTGGCTAATATCAGTGAGCCGCGCTACATGTGCCATCCCACCGCCTGACACGATGAGATAGAGTCCCCTGCAATTTATCAGTGGCAGCGGCCTCGGGTCGTGTGGGCCGGTGCCCGAGGCATTCCAGACGAGGTGCTGGCCGCGGTCGTCGCTGGCACTCGCAAGCTGTCGCGGGTCGAGCAGATCAAGCGGTTCACCGTGGTCGGCAAGCCGTGGGAGCCCGGTGGTGACGAGCTGACCCCCACGATGAAGCTCGAGCGCAATCCGGTCGCGGCCAAGTACGCCGAGGAGATCGGCACGCTGTACGCCACACCGCTGGCCGAATCGGTCGTGAACGTTTCCTAGGTCTACCCTCCACGACTGTGGCCCTGGGCAAATGCTCAGGGCCACAGTCGTTTTGGTTCGCACGGTCGCTGGCAGACCGGTGCCGCTTCCTAGGCGATCTCGTACTTGGCGACGATGGTCGCGCGCGCGAGGGTGTGGGAGAAGAGGTTGAAACCGAGGAAGGCGGGAGTGCCGTTCTCATCGATCGCGAGGCTGTCCACGTCGAGCGCGTGCACCACGATGAAGTAGCGGTGGTACCCGTGTCCCGCGGGCGGTGCCGCCCCGACGTATCCGGGGAACCCGCCATCGTTGCGCAGCGTGACCGCACCGCTGGGCAGCGACCCGCCCTCGCTCCCCGCGCCGCGCGGCAGCGAGGTGGTGCCCGCCGGAATATCGGCCACCGCCCAATGCCAGAAGCCGGACGCGGTCGGCGCATCCGGATCATAGACCGTGACCGCGAAACTCTTTGTCTCCGTAGGGAATCCGGACCAGGACAGCTGCGGCGAGACATCCTTGCCGCCCGCGCCGAACACCCCGCTGACCTGATCGTTGTCGAACGTCCGGCCCTCGGCGACATCCTCGGATGTCAGCGTGAAGCCGGGCACCTGCGGGAGCGCGTCGTAGGGGTTGTAGGAGTAGTCGGGCACGATGGTCCTTTCGATCGTCAGCTGTTCAACAGGAAGTGTTCCAGCACCCGGGTGCCGAATTCGAGTGCCTGCACCGGAACTCGCTCGTCGACGCCGTGGAACAGCGCGGTGAAGTCCAGTTCCGGCGGCAGTTGCAGCGGTGCGAAGCCGAAGCAGCGAATACCCAAGCGGGCGAAGGCCTTTGCGTCGGTACCGCCGGAGAGCATATAGGGCACCGTGCGGCCCTGCGGGTCGTTGGCGAGGATGGCGTTGTTCATCGCGTCGACGAGGTGACCGTCGAATGTCGTTTCGTAGGAGTCGAGTTTGGTGATCCACTCACGTTCGACGTCCGGGCCGATCAACTCGTCCACCTCACGTTCGAATGCGGCCTGCCGTCCCGGCACCACCCGGCAGTCGACGACGGCCTCGGCGGTCTGCGGGATCACATTCGCCTTGTAACCGGCCTGCAGCATGGTCGGATTCGCGGTGTCGCGCAGCGTGGCACCGATGATGCGGGCAATGGTGCCCAGCTTCGCGAGCTGACCCTCGATATCGGGACTGGACGGATCGAACTCCAACCCGGTCTCCTCCGCGACCGCGGCAAGGAACTCGGCCACCGAATCCGAAAGCACCAGGGGGAAGGTGTGTTTGCCAAGCCTCGCCACCGCCGCGGCCAGAATCGTGACCGCATTGTCCTCGTGCAGGAACGAGCCGTGACCGGCACGGGCCTTGGCACGCAACCGCATCCAGCCCAGCCCCTTCTCGGCCGTCTCCACCAGATACAGCCGACGTTCGGTGCCGTCCGGGCGCGGCACCGTCAGCGAGAAGCCGCCGACCTCCCCCACTGCTTCGGTGATCCCCGCGAACAGGTCGGGCCGGTTGTCGACCAGCCACTGCGACCCCCACTTGCCGCCGTTCTCCTCATCGGCGAGGAAGGCGAAGACGATATCGCGCGGCGGCACCGTGCCCTCGATCTTGAACTGGCGCGCGATGGCCAGCATCATGCCGACCATATCCTTCATATCGATCGCGCCGCGGCCCCACACATAGCCGTCGCGCACCGCACCGGAGAACGGGTGCACACTCCAGTCGGCGGCCTCGGCGGGCACCACATCCAGATGCCCGTGGATCAGCAGCGCACCGCGACTCGAATCGGCCCCCTTCAACCGCGCGAACACATTGCCGCGACCCGGCGCCCCCGACTCCACATACTCGGTCGTATAGCCCGCCTGATGCAGCTGATCGGCCACCCATTGCGCACACTCGCGCTCCCCCTTGGTGGTGGCCAGATCCCCGGTATTGGAAGTGTCGAATCGGATCAGCGTACTGACCAACTCGACCACCTCGGATACGGCACGAGATGCGGTGTTCGGACCGGATACTTCGCCAGTTGCAGACACGTACCCTTTCCTACCACCTGGTACCGGCCCTGCCACGCCGAACCTCCGGCGCACGAACGGGTTCGCACCGCCTGTGGTGCGGATTCGCGCGCCGATCGCATCAGCATCACGATGATCGCAACCACTGCGCGGTCGGGCTGTGCGAGTAGGATCGCTGGCCGAAGCGCTGATCGCCGTCGATTCGAAAGAGCTCAGCCGCCAGCACTTTCCACGATCGTGACCTGCCGTCGCGTTACGCCGACTGGTGGATGCGCTCTGCGCCGATCCGTTCGATGCGTTCGCGACCCCATGCGCCCAGCGGCTCCAGCGCCGCATTGAGCGCGCTGCCCAACTCGGTGAGCCGGTACTCGACCTTCGGCGGCACCTCGCGGTAGATCTCGCGATCGACGATGCCGTCCTCCTCCAACTCGCGCAGCTGCTGGATCAGCATCTTCTCCGAGACTCCTGGCAGACCTCTGCGCAGTTCGCCGAAGCGGCGCACGCCGTGGTTCTCCAGCTCCCACAGGATCAGCGCCTTCCACTTGCCGCCGACCACGTCCATCGCGGCGTCGATGCCGCAGAAGTATGGTCCGGATCTCTTTCCACCCATCGCCTGACCTCGCTACCTGTTCACAAACGTGTCGGTAAGTACCCGACCAAATAGTAGGTACTTGTCGACCCCTCGGGTACGGAGCAACCTTGGTGCCAGCGCGCTGACCACCATGTTCTGCAAACTCGAGGAGTTGACACCCGCAATGTCGGACACTCAGCACACCCCGGTCACGGTGCTCGGACTCGGTGCGATGGGCCTGGCCCTGGCCGTAACCCTGGTGAAGGGCGGCATACCGACCACGGTATGGAACCGAACGCCCGGCAAGGACGCCGCACTCGTCGCTGCCGGAGCCACCAGCGCGGCCACGGTGGCCGACGCCATCGGCCAGAACGGTCCGATCATCGCCGTGCTGCTCGACCACGCCTCCGTACACGCCACCCTCGACCCGGTCGCCGACCAACTCTCCGACCGCCAGTTGATCAATCTGACCAGTACCGCCCCTGAGGAGGCCCGTGAACTCGCCGCTTGGGCCACCGCCCACAACATCGGCTATCTCGACGGCGGCATCATGGCGATACCCGCCATGATCGGCCAGCCCGGTGCCTCCATCCTCTACAGCGGGTCGGCCGCATTGTTCGACGAACACCGCGAAACACTCGAATTACTAGCCGCCGCAGACTATTTCGGCACCGATGCCGGACTCGCATCAATGTACGATTTCGCGCTGCTGTCGAACATGTACGCCATGTTCACCGGCTTCCTGCACGGCGCGGCGATGCTGCGCTCGACCGGCGCCCCGGCCAGCGCGTTCGCCGAACGGGCGGTCCCGTGGGTCACCGCCATGGCCCAGCTCATCCCCGAATACGCCCGCGTCATCGACTCCGGCGACTACACCGACCCCTTCCAACCCCTCGACTTCCACAAACCCGCGGTCGACGCCATCGTCCGCGCCAGCCGCGACGCCGGAGTCGCCCTGGACGTCGTCACCCCCATCAAGAACCTCATCGACCGCCAGATCGCCGACGGCCACGGCCCCCTCGCATTCGAACGCACCGTCGAGGAACTGGCCTGACCACTCCGCGCGCCGTGCGCTCCGCGAGCGCACGGCCGCAGATAACTCCAGCTAAACCCGCGATTTGGTCAACGCGGCCACATCCGATAACCTTGCTGAGCACCACCGGTCCGGGTGGCGGAATGGCAGACGCGCTAGCTTGAGGTGCTAGTGCCCTTTATCGGGCGTGGGGGTTCAAGTCCCCCTCCGGACACCAGTGCTAACCACACACGGGTTAGCTGACACTCTGGCGATTTGCCGTTGATGGTCGTAACTGATCTGGACGTTCATCGCGGTATAGAGCGCGATCTTTTCGTCGAGATTTCCAGCGTTGAGGATGGCCGCCATGTCGCCGAACGAGTCGACCAGCTTCTCGACCTGGGCGGCAGTGAGCGCAACGGTTTGCGGGATCTGCTCCAATTCGCTTGCGGCAATGGCCTTTTCGGCTTGCGCGGTGTTCATGGCCTCGACCAACGCCATCGGGTCGACTCCCGCCTCGATGGCTGTGCGGTGGCGTTCCAGCTTGGTCTCGGCGGCATTGATCTTCGCCCGCAGCATCTCGCGCCGCAGGTTGCCGTCATCGTGGTTTTGCGCCTCGACCAGCATCGCGACCGTCCGCGCACGATTGCGTCGGTTGAACAGTCCGCCCAGCCAGTCGTTGACTGGCTCCCGGGTCACCGGGAACGGCAGCGGGTACTGGCTACCAGTCTCGCCGTGGTGGGTTCGGCTTGCCGTCAAAGCCAAGCTGGCTGCGTTGGAAGCCACCACCTATCCGGACCGCGCCGAAATCGTCGCTAACGAGTTCCGCGAGCCGGAGCAAAAAGCCACGATCTTTGCTCACGCCGCCATGGCGGTTGCCGACACCGACCCCGACCACGCCGATCGACTGGCCAGCCAAGCCGAATCCATCGCCACCACCCTCACCAGCTCGTCACAGCGAGCCAACATGCTCACCCGAGTAGCCGCGGTATTCGCCAACACCGACCCCGACCGCGCCGATCGACTGGCCAGCCAAGCCGAATCCATCGCCACCACCCTCACCGACCCGTCGCAGCAGGCCAACATGCTCACCCGAGTAGCCGCGGTGTTCGCCAACATTTACCCCGACCACGCCGATCGACTGGCCAGCCAAGCCGAATCCATCGCCACCACCCTCACCAGCTCGTCACAGCAGGCCAATATCCTCACCCGAGTAGCCGCGGTGTTCGCCAACATCAACCCCGACCACGAAGAGGCACCGGGTACCAGCATGGGGTCAAAGCTGTTGCCGACATCAACGATCCCTAGAGAAACATTCAGCAGACGCAGCAAATGCCTTCTGGCGCTCGCCTGGTCGATTTCCGGTTGGGAGATCCCAATATCAGCCCTTTCTACGGTCGACGTAGCTGTCCTTCGCGACCTGGTAACCGAGGTCGTCGGCGAATAGCGACAGCTCGCTCAGTTACAGCGCCGTCGGTTTATCCTCTACTGCGCGGCGAAGTCCGAACACACTCACCGACTGTCGCGCGCGAGCTGGGTTGCAGCCCGACTATTGCGGCGGCATCAACATCAATACGGCGCGAGACGGGCACACGCCAGGCAAGACAACGGCATCCCTCCTACAGTGGGTATTCGGCTTCGATCACCAATCGCCCACCGGAAAATCGCAGGTCATCCCCGTTCCCATGTTCGACACGCCCCGCCGAGGGCTCGAACCTGCGAACGACCCGTTCTGAACTGACGGCGAGCCCGTCGGAGACATGGCCACTGCGGAGGCAGGGCGTCTCGATATCGGAACAGGTGACCATTCGAATACCTGCCAGCCGCAGAGGATTTGTTGAATATGCGGTCGGTTTACGGAGTGAACAGTTGTCCGCATCCATGCAACTCAACGCTTCCGGCCAGCGTGAGGCCGATCCTTGGCGGTGACATGACGACCGCGACTGACGGGCCGCGCATCAAGCTTGTCGTTGACACGAGCTATTGGTCATGCGCAGGACTTGCCGCCGTCGAGGTTGGTTACCCGCGCCATTCGTAGTCGGATGCTCCTAACACACACCCAACGACCTTCGGTGAAAGCTGCTCCGGCATATCGCCACTCGCCGCCTACCTTGCGAGCAGCCAAGAGCACAAAGCATGCTCCGATCGATTTGCACGCCAATGAGGTCGAACCTGAATTCGCCAAACAATAACCGAACAGAGCGACACCAGACACAGCGGACTACAGACGCACCTCAGTCGAGCCGAATCACAGGTGCCACCAACTAATTACAGAAAGCAAGCCACTCAAGCCGAGCTATTTGACCTCTGTTTGCTGCTGCCCTATCGTAATCAGGGTCAATAATTCTTAAACACGCCGATGTGTCATGCGCGACCCGACGTAGGGGTTCAATCCCTCTCGCGCATTACTTGAACATGGATTTGTGTCATGCGTGACACAAATCCGTGTTCGAACACCCTCTGACACGTCGTTCCGGCTCACTCGGCCCCGAGATGTGGCGCAGATACGACAGAAACGCCGCTCGTAGCACGCGTTTTGTGTCACCGATGACACCGTCACGTGTTCGAGTGAAGTTCCCTCGCTCCTCAAACACGCGTGATCGGCGTAACTGAGCATCCGCGTGCTCGAGGTTGAGCACACCCGCGGCCAGCCCGAGAACTATCGGGACTGAACCCAGGCCCACCGTGCACCCCGACGACGCCATCCGACTCGCGCGGCCCGACAGGTCTGCGAGTCGCGCGGCGCCAGGTGGGTTGGTCGCGCACGGTCTCTCTGAAAACCCATCTGGCCAACATCGCTAGGGGCTCGGCGTTCCTCGTTCTCGACCGCAAGCCGACGACGCGCCTTTCTGACCGAGGAACACAGATTGCTCAGCACCGCCTTCCCGTAGCGAAAGTGGTTGCGAGGCCGCGGTCCTCCCCGGTTCGCCGGTGGAGACGACCACCGGCGGCGGAATTCATCGGAGCCGCCGGTGGAAGCCCTGTGATCAGCGAACGACGTCGAAGACGTTCTTCTGCAAGCCGTTGGCGTAAGCCTGGGATTCGACGAGCTTCAGCTTCTGGGTGTCCTTGTCGGTAGCGGAGAACAGGCGCTTGCCCGCGCCGAGCAGCAGCGGGAAGACGAGCAGGTGGTAGCGGTCGATCAGTCCCGCGTCCGACAGGCTCTGGTTCAAGGAGGCACTGCCGTGCACGATGATCGGGCCGCCTTCGGTTTCCTTGAGCGCGGCGACCTGGTCGAGGGAGCGCAGGATCGTGGTCTCGCCCCAGTTGGAGACCAGGTCGTCGTCGGTGAGGGTGGTGGAGACGACGTATTTGGGCATCGCCTTGTAGCCGGCGAACTCCGCCATGTCCGGCCATACCGGGCTGAATGCCTGGTAGCTGTTGCGGCCCAGCAGAATCGCGGTCGATTCCTGCTGTTCACGCTCCTTGATCTCGAACGCCTCGGGCAGGAAGTCGAGGTGTTTGAAGGTCCATCCGGTGTTGCGATACCCGGGCTCGCCGCCCGGGCCCTCCACGACGCCGTCGAGGGAAATGAACGCGGTGCTGATCAGGCTACGCATAGGTGGCTCCTGGTGTGATGTTCCGTCCGCAAATCTGGACGCTGTCCAGAAGAGAAGATACACGACTTCTGGACGTTGTCCAGATAGAATCTGAACGACGTCCAGAACGTTCACCCACCAGAGCCAGGAGCAGCATGAGCGACAGCGCGGCGAGACCGGCGCAGCGAACCACCTACCGGCACGGCGCATTACGAGAAGCCCTGCTCGACGCGGGAGTGGCGATGGCCCGCGAAGGCGGCGGACCCCAAGCGATTGTGCTGCGTGAGGCGGCGCGGCGCGCCGGCGTCGCACCGAACGCGGCCTACACCCACTTCAAGGACCGAGAAGCCTTGGTGCAGGCCGTCGCCCGCGTCGCCCTGGCACGGCTGGCCGCGACCATGACCGCCGAACAGGACGCGCTACCGCGGGTCGACGATCCGACCATGCTCGCGCGGGCGCGTTTCCGCGCTGTCGGCGCGGGCTACTTGCGATTCGCCCGGGAGGAACCCGGCTTGTTCCGCACCGCATTCGCGACTCAGAGCGACGTGTCCGCGGTCGCCGAACCCGCAGCGGCCGGACCGACCGGGCGCTCGGCGATCGAGCTTGTCACCGACGCACTCGACGGCTTGGTCGAAGCCGGCCTGCTCCAGCCCGAAAGGCGAGCCGGCGCAGAGTTTCTCGCTTGGCCAACCGTGCACGGGCTGGCCTACCTCGCCATCGACGGGCCACTGCGCTTCCTCGAACCCGACCAACTCGACCAACTCACCACCCAACTGTTGGACATGATCGACCGTGGAATCTGAACGAACCGGCCCGATCCGCAGCCGATGGGGCCCGACCCCGCCGAATCCCGGCGTCCTGCACAGAGAGTTGCACGGTACACACCCCCTGTGCAGTCGGCGAGTTGGGCGCGTAGCGCTCGGCTGAACCAGGTGAACACCGGCTTCAGATCCGGAATCGGCGGCCAACCGTTGATGGTCGCCACCAGCTGCCAATACCGCGCCACCCGAGCGTCGTTGGCGACATCCAGCCGCTCGAGCACCCGGTACCGCAACTCGTCGTCGGCTCGGCCGAAGGTCTCGATCGAGGGCGATACGCAGGCATGATCCGAACGCCTGACCGCTTTCGGTGAGGCTCATGCCGATCGCGGCGCGAGGGGCGCTGGTGCGCACCATGGCGTAGTCCTCGTCGAATTCGATCAAATTAGCAATCCGCGAGACTCTGTCCGACGCAGAGCGCGGCGAAATGCTGTCCGCCGCAGTCGAAGACGAGTGTCTGACAATGGCCCGGCGGCCGAATTGGGCGCCGGGCGGCAGAACGAGCTCGGTGGGCCCCGGATTGCTGGCGCGGGTCGGCGGTGCGGTTTCCGGTCGCCGGGTGCGATGCACCGCCACGACGAGCACCAGCGCGGCGACCAGGATGCCGTTCGAAAGCACCCGAGAGACCGGCACGACTCCGGAGTCAGATCGCCGATGACGAATACGCCGGGGAAACAGACGTCGTCGATAGCACGACCTTGCCGTCGTATATCGAGGGTCTCCGCCCACGGGCTGCAACCCTGCTCGTCCCTGATGATCGCCGATGTGCGGTGCTACCGGTCTTCGTCGGTCGTCGATTCTGTTTCTTCTCGGCCACAGCGATCTTGCCCAAGCGGGCGCAACCGCCAGACCCGCCCGTGAGGGCCGCCGAACGTGGCCGCGAGGTTATGCTCCACGCTGAGCGCCGCCTGCCAATTGAACGTCCACGTCGGATCCCCGAGCCGATCGATCGCCACGACCTCACCGGTGTCCAGTTTTAGCCATTGGACCGTCTTGCGGCTGGCCCCGAGCAGATGTCGTCCATCGGAACTGAATGCCACGGCCAGCCCTCGTCCTTCCGCTCGCATGGAGCGGAAGGTCCGGCCCGTGGTCACATCGAACAGCCGTATTGTTTCGTCGGCACTGCCGCTGGCGAGGGTCGTGCCTGCAGGATTGAAGGCGAGGGAGTAGACCCAGCCGGTGTGACCGGTGAACGGGACCCCTATCTGGTTGCCCGTGGCGAGATCCCAGACGCGCACGGTCCTGTCTCCACCTCCGCTGGCAAGTGTGGTGCCGTCCGGACTGAAAGCGAGGCAATGCACCCAGCCGGTGTGACCCACCAACGGGACCCCGGTTTGGCTACCCGTGGCGAGATCCCAGACGCGCACGGTCCTGTCTCCACCTCCGCTGGCGAGAGTGGTGCCGCCGGGACCGAAGGCGAGGCAATGGATCCGTCCGGTGTGACCGGTGAGCGGAGCTCCGATCTGCTTGCCGGTGGCAACATCCCAAATGCGCACCGTCTTGTCTCGCCCGGCGCTGGCAAGCGTTGTGCCGTCAGGGCTGAAGGCGACCGTGTAGATGTTGTCGGTATGCCCGCTCATCGGTGCGAGCACTGGCTCGCCGGTCGGCAGAGACCACAGCCGCACGGTGGGATCCTTCGCACCGCAGGCCAGCAAGCCGCCGGTCGGGCTGAGCGCGACGTAACCGCTCGTGATGACGTACAGCGCAGACAAGCCACGGCGAACGGGTAGATCCACCTCGATGTCCGGGGGACGCGCTTTTCCGCCTGTCGAGGTACGATCGCCGACCGGCATCACCGAGGCGCTCCGATCGGCCGACTGTTTCGGCTTTTCGTCGGCATCGACATCGACCTGCGCCGTCGCGGCGTGGGTGGGATCCTGGGACGCTACACGGTCGGCGCGTTCGGCACGCTCCGGGACAAGGTCATCGCCGACATCGAGCAGATCGCGCGCGGCGGCAGCGACCGAACGGCTGTCGTCATCGACCAGCAGCCGTACCTCGGTGCGAATTGTGCTGCGAACGAACTGATTTCCACCGCGATAGAGCCGGTCCAGCTCCCTGAGCGCGGACAAGCGAGTGCCGACTATAGGGCTGTCGAGCGAATTTCGGAGATAGCCGGGTACCGCCCAATTGACGTTGTGGGCCACGACAATCCGGCCGCGGACGTCGTCCTTCTTGGTCGGTTCCTGCTCCGGCCGCTCTCGGGTCACCTTGTCGTGGACGTAGCTGTAGAGCTCGTCGACGGTGACATCCCCGTCCTGGTCGAGATCGGCGCTGCCATCGCGTAACCCCGCGACCAGATGGCGTGTGAACACCGATTGTGGCGGGTGGCCGGTTAGCCTGCCGCCCTCGAATGCATATTGCGTGGCATCCGATGCGGTGAATACGAAACGGCCGCGGCCGCCGAGCTTCTCGGTGGCGTGAACCTCCCCTTTCGCGCGCAGACCAGCGGGGAACGAACCGCTGAAGCAACAGTCCAGAATCAGGATCTTCTGCCGCGACGAACCCGCTTCCATGGCCAGATTGACGTTGTCGGCTGAGATCGCGGTGAAGATGAGATTGTTGCGTCGGGTATCGGTGGTGGCGAGATACAGATTGCCGCGGACATCCTTCAGACCGTGTCCGCTGAAGTACAACAGGGTCAGCTCGTCGTGTCGTGCTCGTGAATAGAAGTCACCGATCACCGCACCGACCCGGTCATGCGGCTCGTTGATCAAGGTCGTGACCTCGAATCCGCCGATCGCGGGCTCGCCCAGCACGGCGGCCAGCGCTTCCGCGTCGCCGACCGGAGTCGTCAGCGGCGGCAGAGTTTCGTCCTGATAGTCGCCCGTTGCGATCACCAGGGCAACTGCTCGTCTCATCGGCGGCGCGGTTCCCTCGCATGCCGTCGCACGTACAGTTCGACCAGCTCGCGCTGCTGCGAGGAGGTGGCGTGATCGAGTTCGATAGTTTCGCCGTCGATGGTGATTGATACCCGGTGTACGGCGGAATGGCTCGCGAGCCACGCCCGCACCGTGTTCACGACCGTGGTCAGGACACCACCCGGGGCGGCCAGCACCACCATGAGGGCACCGACAGAGACCGGATCGCCGGCCTTGCTGCCGGTAGCAACGGATGAGTCTGCGGCCAGGGCAGCCGATTCGACATCATCGAGTTGCGCCAGCTCCCCCCGTAGCTGGCGAGTCCATTGGTCCAGGTTGTTCGGGTCCGTGTCCGGTTCTGCATCCAGCACGACATCGATCACGAGCGCTTCGGGCACGCTTCCTTGTTTCGCTTCGCTCACTGTCCGGCTCTTTCACCATCACGTGTACCTACGCTGGACATCGTCTCGTAGGAGTCGGCCGTACCGCAGTCGAATCGGTATAACGGATATGGCTCGCGAAAAGAGTGCAGACGCTTCTCGTTAGCAAACGCACCGAGATGGGTCCGGCATATCCGACGGCGTGAACACAACTGTGAAACATCGTGCGAGGCGACCGATATTCGGCCGAGCGAAGCCGGTCGTATGCCGAAAGAACTTCATCCTGGATCGAATTCGAGAGAATAATGTCCGGTTGCGAGAGCATCGTCGCGCTCCACGTAGGATCAGTCGAACCGAACCGCTCACCGCTGCCGAATCGACATACCTGACGGTTTCATCCATTGCGGGCACCGGGGACTTTGACAGACTTCCGGTCAGTTTCAGCGACTGATTAAGGATCGGATCGGATTCCATTGCCTTTCAGTCTCATTCGCAACCGTCGGCCGGAGAACGGCAGTAGAGTCTCGTCACGCGATTTTCCTTTCGTCGCACTTCTCCGGGACGATGCGACGGCCGCGCCCGGTCGATACACAGTGGGAGGGTCAACTCCATATGCTTGCGGTTAAGGTTGCAACAAGTTTCCGGCACCGGTCGCGATGATCTTCCCCGAACAGCGCCCCTGGGATGCTCCCAACGCCACAACGAATCGCGCCCTCGGCGTACTTCGCAAGACCCGCGGCCTATGCGATCTGGTCATTCGCCAGAATGTCGCCGCCTTACCCGATCCGCTTCGCACAATGGCGGGATATCACTTCGGTTGGTGCGACCCGAATGGACTTCCGGTCAGCTCCGAGTCCGGTAAAGCATTGCGTTCGGCTCTGACACTCGGTGTTGCGACCGCATACGACGCACGGAATCTGTGCACGATTGATGCGGCTGCGGCTGTCGAGTTGGTGCACAATTTCACTCTTGTTCACGACGATGTGATGGACGGTGACCCGATCAGGCGTGGCCGCCCGACAGTGTGGAAAGTGTGGGGCGTGTCCGATGCGATCCTGCTGGGCGATGTCTTCCACAGCCTGGCTGGCACGGTACTCGCCAACAGGGCGACCGACTCCATGGCCTGCCGAGCCTCGGCCCGTCTGCGCGCGGTCGAGTTGGAGCTGTGCAAGGGCCAGCAGCTCGATTGCGCCTTCGAGCACCGCATCGATGTCGACGTCGACGACTATGTCGCGATGGCGATGGGCAAGACGGGCGCTCTGATCGGATGCGCGTGCGCGCTGGGCGCGCTCTACGCGGGTGCAGCATCCGACGACGTCGACGAGGTGGATCTGTTCGGCCGCGAATTGGGTCTGGCCTTTCAGTTCGTGGACGATCTCATCGGCATCTGGGGCGATTCGTCGGTGACGGGCAAGCCGACCGACGGCGATCTGACCCGCCGTAAGCGGACATTGCCGGTTGTCGCAGCGCTGCAGGCCAGTGGTGACGCTGCCGCCGAACTCGCTGATTTGTTCGCATCACCGGATCCGATGTCCGCGGCCGATGTGGCGCGAGCGACCACGCTGATCGAGAAGGCCGGTGGACGAGATATCGCGGTCGCCATGGCTCAGAACCAGATTCGGCGATCTCTGACGCTGTTGCCTGCGCAGGTGGCCTCGGCTGACATGCTGGCCTTGATCCAGCTCGTACTGGAACGCGACCGGTGATCATGTCACACGACGACGGACTCCCCCATACAGCTATATCGAGGTCGGGTCGGCATGCAGGGTGAAACCTACTGGGACCACGACCATCCGGTCCTTCGTGCACTGCGGCTGAGGTCCGCGCAGGGCTACGACTCCACCATCGACGACGACGGGAATCGTATCGGACTGGTCGTCGAGGGAGGCGGGATGCGGGGGATCGTATCGGCTGCGATGCTGTGCGCGATCGAAGATGCCGGCTACTCGCGGTGTTTCGACGCGATCTACGCTTCGTCGGCCGGAGCGATGAATGCGACATACTTCGTGTGCGGCGAGAGCTGGTATCCGATGTCCATCTACTACGACGACCTCGCCAGTACAACGTTCATCGATTTCAGGCGACTGCTCCGGGGCGATTCCTTCTTCGATGTCGACTTCGCCTTCGCCTGTGCGGAGAACAAACGAATCTGGGACTTCGAGGCGGTCGCCGCAAAGAAGCCGAGTCTGCACATCGCGATAACGGACGTCGACAACATCGCAACCGTGTTCGCCGAGGAGTTCGACTCCGCAGGCGATTTCCGCGCTGCCCTCTACGCGAGCTGCTGGATGCCCCGGTCACGGATCACGACCACCCACTGGAGAGGCATGAGAGCGTTGGACGGCAGCATTCTCACGACACACCCGCTGCGGCTGGCCGTGAAACAGGACTTCACTCATCTGCTGTCGTTGAGTACTCGGCCGCTGTCACGTACGACCGGAGCCAACCGTCGGACCGTGCCACAGCTCGCGGTGGCCTGGCATTTGGAACGATTCGAGCGTGGCCTGGGGACGGGGTATCTGGGCGCTGTGCACGACTACTGGATCGAACGGGCGGATGTGGCGCGTCAGCGATGGATCCCCGACACGGCGCTCCCGGTCCTGGAAGTCGCACCGTTGCCGTGGATGCCGGCGGTCAAGCGGCACGAGACCGACGTCGCCAAACTCATCGCCTCGGCGCGAGAGTCGTACGGGCTGATGCATTGTGCATTGCACGGGTATCCGCTCAGCCATCTCCGGGACGGGGCCGTACAGGTCGTACCGCGGCTGACGGTGGTGAACCGTGATCCGGCATCTGCCGTGGCACCTCTGCCGCCCGCCGAGAGCTGACAGCTCCCGCAGTGTGTGGACGGCGCGACCGCCGCGCACTGGTGGTGCGCCGTCGGTGTAGTTTCCGCGCGGCGCTCGCCGCCGCGGCGAATCCCGACCAGGCGGTGACGGCACAGGCCACGGCGAGTACCGATCGAGGCGCGGCGAAGGCGGTCGCGGCAGCGAGAACGACGACGAGGTCTGCAAATATCCACCAGGGCCGGCCGAGCGCCGCCAAGGGATGCGCCGGGTCGGACGCGGGCTCTGCGCCCCAGTTCGGATCACGTAGCTGGCGCACGAGGCCTGCAGTCGAGCCGAGAGCGAGAATGCTTGCCGCACAGGTGAATACACCGGGACGCAGTATGGTAACGATGAGCGCGCCGGTGACCACACCAGCTTGAGCGACCGTCAAGAACGCCACGTAAGTTGCGGTGAACACCAGCCGCCCCCCGCAGGTGACCACACCGGAGACGATTGCCGTCGTTCTGAGCCCGGCGCCGCGATCGTGTTCCAGATCCTTCAGGTTGCCTCCGTAACTGTTCACCATCACGAGCACGAACCCGTTGATGACAACCACGACGACCAGCACTGGCCGGATAACCGCACCCAGGGCTCCCGCAGTGAACATCAGGTGCACCGCCGATCCGAAACCGAAGATGTAGTCCATGACCAGAGGCGAGATCCACGACGATCGCTTCTGGAAGATGTTGCCGTAACCCGCGACGAACAACATCGAGAACAATCCGACTCTGACCCACAATGGGATCGGCGACGTCCAGATCGTCGCACTCAGCACTATGGCCTCGGTCAGGATCCACAGCAGCACCCGTGACGGGGCCACGGTTCCGGTGACCAGCGGACTCTCGCGACGCACAGGGTTGGCGCGGTCGTACTCCAGATCGGCGAAATCGTTGACATGACAGGCGAACAAGTGGAGTACAACACCGTAGAGCACCAGCCGACCGGCGATCACGAGATCGGCACTCGGCACGGCCAGGACGCCGAGTAGGAACGGTATTGCGGCAAAAGCGACCAGCCGCAGACGACCGAGCCGGAAGAAGTCAAGCACGGCGCCACGCGATGATGTACTCGCACAACGAAACGTAGTAGAGGCATACCCCGGCACCGCACATGACGATCGCGATCCACCAACCGGCGGACTGGGCCGCCAACAGCAACCCCGGCACTCCGAACAGCAGCAGCGCGGTCGCCATCTTCGCAACCCTGGTGACAGGTATCGGCAGCCGCCTCCCGAACACCGTCGCCAGCAGGGTGGTCAGGACGGCGTCGCGCACCACGATCGCGGCACCCAGCCACCACGGCACGATGCCGGCCACGATGAACACACCCGCCATCGTGACGAGGGTCAAACGGTCGGTCACCGGATCCATGGCCTCGCCGAGTCTGCTGACCTGATGGAATCGCCTGGCGACGTAGCCGTCCAGACAATCCCCCACGGCCGACACCACCAGCAATACGAGCGCGACCGTGCGCAGATCCCACGCCAGAACCAGGTAGGCGATCACCGGCAAAAACAGCAGCCGCACCAGTGTGATCGCGTTCGCCCACGTGGCGATTCGATCGTGAACCTCTATCTGCTCGCCGGGGCGTAAGCCGCTGCGGAACACACGATCCCGGCGTCGCGCGCGGTTGTTCTCACTGTGGGTGGCCGGCATCGGATTCCCCTCGATCGTCAGGACTGTCGTGCGCGGATTCGTCGAGTTGCGGGGGGTCGTCCGCCGTATGACCGTTCGACTCTCGCCGCACCGATGCCCATAGGCCCGTTGCGAGGAACCACACGATCAGCACGACGACCAAGGCCGTCGTCAGGCGGCCCGCATTCGCATCGATGGCATCGACCAACCAGCTCGAGCGCGCTCGGGTCTTGTGCGCCAACACGGCGATCGCCGTGATCTGCGCGATCGTCCCTGCGATGCTGACGGGCAGGAATACGCGCAGTCGCATACCGCAAGCACCTGCGAGCAGGGAAGCGGTGTTCCCTGACGATACGAAGACCGCGGGTACGCCGATCCGGGCGTAATAGCGCTCGACGGTCTCGACGGCTCGTGCTGACCTGCGGGATCGACGCTTGATCCAGACGACCGCGGCCGGGCCGTTGCGGCGCGCGAAGGAGAAGTACAGGTAGTGACCTGCGAGCCGCCGGGCGAAGCCGATCGCCGCAAGCGACAGCAGTCCCAGCCTTGGTCGTGCGAGAAACAGATACCGGCTCTTGGCATCCAGGGTGATCAGCAGGTGAGGATCGTCGCGTAGCAGCACCGGAAAGAACGCGGTGGCTGCGAGTCCGGCCGCCGCTAGGGATGCGATGGCCGAGAGTTGCATCAGCAAGATCGTCCTCGATCGCGGCGGACCGGCAGCAGGCATATCGGCCTCGAAGCCGACCAGGTTCATGATCCGGTGCCACAGAGGGGGTTCCATCATGCACGCCCCATCTAGCGCCACGACTGCCCGGGAGGCATCGTCACATGCGAGCACTCCCGTGATCGCGGCACGGCTCGGATCCCTTGCGCCGCCCGGAACATGCTGGCATCGCACACAATTCGAAGCTGTGGCGTGGACAGTGCCGCGTAGTGGTGATCGAACAACGTCATGTAGGCAGTGAAGGTGTCGGGGATGTTCTCGCGAAGCCAGTCGGTCGTCAGTGCCCGTGGCGAGCGCAGCCGTCGCCGGACTGCGTCGTCGTCGGACGGGCGGGCGTGCAGGTGGGCCGCGAACAGGTTGTACCTTCCTTCGGCCAGATCGGAACCGAGGTCGACGATTTCGTCCGCCAGCTTCGCCGCCATCCCGAGAGCACGGAATTCCTCCGACACGGCCGCCGCCACCGGGATGCGGTTGACGCGCCCGATCAATTCGGCGAGATAGACGAGATAGATTCCCGAGTCCAGAGCGATGCTGGCGAGTTGGGCCTCGACACTCGTCGCGAGATCGGCATCGGTCACCAGTCCGATGTAGTCGCGGTAGCGCTCGGCCACGTCCGGCCGGAACATGAACCTCACGACGGCGGGGTCGTCGGAGCACTCGGCCGTGCACGCCTCCCATTCGAGCACGAAGGCTCGCACGAACTCCGAATCCAAGATCTCCTGAATTTCCAGAGAATTATCGGTTGCCAAACGGTATTCGAATTCGCGATTGAACGCGGAAAGCATCCGCATGTAGGCGACGGCGATCCGCCCGGTTCCGAAACCCAGGGAGCATCCGTTCGCTGCAGCGAACCCGTCCAGGATCAATTGCACGCTGGTATCGAAGACTGCTGCCGCATGACGATCACGGAGACTGCGGAGACCGCAGCCGTATTGGCGATATTTCGAACCAAGCAGTCGGTAAGGGTGCATAAATAGGTGACGGACATACCGCGGTGCGAAGTAGCGAAGTAAGGGTCCTCTAACAGTGCGCAAGTGTTGCCAGTAGGGCACTGACTCGGTCATAGTGTCACCACGGATCAGGCGGAGGGTAGTTGTGGCGTCCGAAACAATTGCATCGTCGGCTCGTCGGCGCATCAGCATACAGCGGGCTTCGATGACAATGGGGCGATCGGCCGACATTGTTAGACAGTTCGGCGTGACGCAATGTCATGGGATCAGAATTCTCTGGACATTGACTCGCGGACCGTCTTGCATGGGTGGCGCGGGCTGCGCGATACTCGGAATGCATCTGTCGAACGGAATCGGGGCGGTTGGTATTCTTCGTGCCATTACAATCGTCTCGATCGTGAGCGCGATAATTGCCGGGGCAAACGTTGTCAACGATATCGTCGACGCCGACCTCGATCGCATGGACAAGCCCGAAAGGGCAATCCCGTCGGGCGAGTGCAGCCTACGGACCGCGTGGTTGCTGGCCTGGCTGTTCACCGTCGGCGGGTGTGTGCTCGCATTCTCGATCGTTCCAATGGCCGGCATCGTCGCTACCGCGGCCTCGATACTGGCGTGGCTGTACTCGTTCCAACTCAAAGCCACAGTGCTGCTGGGCAACATCGTCGTCGCCACTCTCGACGCCTACTGCGTGGCCTACGGCGCGATCTGGACGGGGGGACTCAGACCACCCATCGTGATGGTCGCCGTCATGGTGTTCTTCTTCTGTCTGGTGTACCTGGTACTGCTCACTATTCGAGATCGGGCCTCCGACGGTGCGGCCGACGTGCGCACGGTCGCCACCATTCTCAGCGAGCGCGCATCGATCCTGGTGTTCCGGGGCCTGGCCGTCATCTGTATCGCATTGTCGTTGTCGCCGTGGGTTTTCGGGTGGTTCAGCAACGTCTATCTCGGCGCCATCCTCGTCACCTCCACGCTGCCGTTGATCACAGCGATGTGCATACTCGACAGCGGCGATATGTACCGGCGAATGCCGACGGCGATTGGGATTCTCCGCTTGGCCTGGTTCCCCGGCATGGCCGCACTCGCACTCGCACCGAGCGTCTAGCCGATGAACGGCACAGACGGTAAACACGGTCGCCTGGGGCCCGACAGCGCGTCGTGGCGACTGATGCGTGAGCGTATCGTCATCCTTGGAGGAATGCGCGCGTTGTTGATGCAGAGCGCGCATCCATCGATCGCCGCAGCAGCCGAGCGCACCGGCAAATACGAGCGCGATCCCTGGGGCAGATTGGATCGCACGCTTCGGCTGACCTTCATGCTGACGTTCGGGACGCGAGAAGAGATCACCTCGGCGGCCCGGCAGATCAACCGGACCCACCGCGCCATCCACGGCACCGACGACCGCACCGGCCTGCGGTATTCGGCGGCCGACCAGGACCTGATCCTGTGGGTGCACGCCAGCCTCGTATCGAGCTTCCTGCTGTTCGAACGCGCCGGCGTCGGCGAGTTCGACGCTGGCGACCGGCAGCTGTTCCATCAGGAGATGACGGCCACCTCGACGCTGCTCGGACTCGATGCCGCCTCGACACCTCCCACCGTCGCAGCTCTGGACGAGTACGTCCGGAGCGTCCTCACCGGCGGCACGCTGCGCGCAACCACCGGTTCACGAACCTTGAAGGCGCTGATGGCGGCCGAGGGAATCGATCTGCGATACCCGATGTCGGCCGTCGCACGGTATCTCGCCTTCCACACGCTGCCGACGGAACTTCGCGAGCTCTACGCGGTCGCCCACACCGACCGCGACTCCGTCACTGTCGCATGCCTTTTCGCGGCGCTGCGCAACGGCCGACGACTGCTGCCGCGGAGCCGTCGCTACACCGACACTGCAAACGCGGCCTACGCGCGGCTGGGCGGGGTGAAGGTCGACCTCGCCGGGGTGCCGGTGCTGCCCGCACGTCGACACGAGGCGCCCCATGGCGACCGATAACCCGCTGGACAATCCCATCTTCTTCGATGTGCTGTGGCGGCTGTCGGCGTTGTTCGCGATCCTCTATGTCGGTGTGGCCGTTCGTGAATGGCGGCGACGAGCGGATCGCCGGAAGGAATCGCTGGTGCCCGGCGCGGTGTCAGCGACGCTGTTGACCTGTGTCGTGGTGGCCGCGGCCTTCGCCGGCGGGGTCGCCTGGTGGATCGTTGTCACGCTGCTCGGGGTTCAACTCACGGTCGAGTACGCATCGCTGACGTCTCTCGATGCCGGTTACAAATGGCTGGTCGTCATCTGGTCGATCGTTGGGCCGAGTGTGTCGGCGATCGCGTTTCCGGACTCGATGTGGACTCCGGCAATACAACTCGTGGTCGTGTATCTGATCGCTACGGCGCTGCCGATCGTCACCGGACGCAACAACGATGCGACCGCCGCTCTGGGACGAGTCACGTTGTGCGGCCTCTACATCATCCTTCCGCTCGAATATCTGCTCCTCGTGCGATCCCAAGGTGACCACGGGTTGCGGATACTGTTCTTGGTCCTGATTTCGGTCGGCCTCTCCGATGCGTTCGGATACATCGCCGGAACCAAAGCGGGCGGACCGAAACTCGCAGTGAACACAAGTCCGGAGAAGACCTGGTCCGGAGTCATCGGAAGTGTGGCGGGTGCAGCGATCGGCGGCGTCCTGTTTCATAGTCCGCTGTCGATCTCCGCGATGGTGTCGGCAACCGTCGCGTACGCGATTCTCATCGCTGTCCTGGCCGTATGGGGAGACCTCGTAGAAAGCGTATTGAAGCGTTCCGCAGGCGTGAAGAACGTCGGCAACACACTGCCCGGCTTCGGGGGCTTCCTCGATCGCTTCGACTCGCTTCTCATTCCCGCATGGTTTGCTGTCCTTCTCGTCGAAGTGGGGTGACGGGTGTCGGATTCGCGACGCACGGTCGCAGTGGTATACAACTCGACTGCCGGTATGAGCAGAGACGGGCGCCCGAACCGGGCACGCGACGATATCGAGCGAATTCTGCACGACACGAACCTCACACCTCTGTGGATGGAGGTTTCCGAGTCCCGCTCGATCGATTCGTGCGTCCGCGAAATGACGGGCAGCGGTGTGGAACTCGTTCTGGTCTGCGGCGGCGACGGTACGGTCTCCCGCTTCGCGGGCGTCCTGGCATCGTGCGACATACCGATGGGCATCGTGCCCATGGGAACCGGAAATATGCTGGCCGCGCTTCTGCGACTACCGTTCGAGGCGTCCGCGGCAGCCTCGGGCGCCATCAGCGGACCGGCGCTGAGCATCGACCTCATCCGGTGCGGAGAACAGGTTGCCACCTTCGTGACGAGCATCGGCATCGGTGCCGCCATCATGAGAAATGTCGACCGGAGGCGGAAAGCTCGCTTCGGTGCGTACGCCTATCTGGTGGCATTCGCCCGACAACTCACCTACCGCCGTGATTGGTTCCGGATCGAGATCGACGGCTCGCCACCTGTCATCCGCCGCGGCAGCGGAGTTCTGGTGGGAAACCTCGGCGCCCTGGCGTCGGGAAACCGACTGGCGCACTCGGCGCTGGACGACGGCCTTCTCGAGGTCGTGGTGTTCGACATCGTTCCCCGCATGGCATGGCTCAAGCGAAGAAGCATCGAGAATTCAAACGTCACCAGAACATGTGAATGGCACCAAGGACGCGCGGTCATCGTGACAGCCTCGCGCCTGCATCCGATCGAAACAGACGGAGACTGGATCGGCGAGGCGCAATCGATACAGGCGCAGGTGCTTCCACGCCACCTCTCGATTCGCGGCGCACTACCACCGGATGCTGCACGACACGGAAGTTGGCCCCTGCGTCTGGCTCGTCGCTGCCTTTCGGCGTGGGTCCCACACCTGGGCATGGTGCGGCAGATTCGGAAGAGCCGGCAGGGCCCTAGCCAATGAACTACGCCAAGTCCGGCGAAAGAGGTAGTCCTGCCTGCAATTCCAACTGCAGGGCCAGCGTCTATGCCGTGGATCAAGGCGGCGCACAACGAGAGCGGTGCATGAACAGGACGGGATCGTGATGCGATATCGCGGCACGCGGACAGGACAAGGTGATCGGCAATGACCGCCGGGGGCCTCGAGGCAGGTGCGGCGAAAGCGGCCGGCGGGCTTGCCGTCTCGGCAGGCAAATGGCTGTTGCGGAAGCTGCGGCCCGATACGTCACGATTGTCGTTGTCGCACTATGCAATCGAGTTGGCCGACGCGGTGCAACGCCGCGAGGACCGGATGCGCGACGAAGCGCGCAGTGGACCCGATGCGTTCATGAATGTCGGCTACAGCCTGCGTCGGGCGGGTGTCGACGGCGGAGAGGCGGTGCCCGGAACCGTAGCGAACGCCGATCGCGCCCTGCGCAAGCTACCCGACCCCGTCCGGCTCGTCGTTACCGGCGCTCCGGGCGCGGGTAAGACCGTCTTCACGATCCACCTGCTCCTGGCACGTCTTCGCCATCGCGCGACGCTGAACCACGAGGCCGCGGTCAGTGTGCCGGTGCCCGTGCGCGTGAACGCAGCCGGCTGGTCCGGAGGATCGGAGTTCACCACCTGGCTGGCTAAGCAGATAAGCCTCGGTTACGGGCTCCCCGCACGGATCGCCCGCGCGCTCATCGACCACGGCTACGTGCTGCCGATACTCGACGGCCTGGACGAAATGGGAACTGAAGATGCGGCGATCGCTCGAGCCGATGCCGTCCTCGAAAGCTTGAACGCACCGCCTTGGCGGAACCGTCCCGTCGTGGTGACCTGCCGGGCCGAAGTCTTCGCTCGTCTGAAGCAGATCCGCGGCGACGCCGGAGTCCATGGTGCGATGGAGATCGCGTTGCAGCCGCTCACCCCGAACCAGGCACAGCGCTATCTCACAGAGGCACGCAAGGCCATCGGTATCCCCGCCCACAATTGGGCGCCAGTGACCGATCTGCTGACCCGGCAACCTGACGGGCCGTTGGGGATTGCCCTTCGCTCGCCCTGGCTGCTCGGGCTGACCCTCGCCTATCTTCGCGCCGGCGTCGAGCCGACATCGACGCTGGCGGGCTGCCACGACACCACGCAGGTTCGTGAAGTTCTCTTCGCCGCACTGGTGCCCGCCGCAGTCCTCGGCACGGACCGGACAGGACCCGCGAAGGCATACGGGAAAGACAACGTGGCGACGTGGATGTTCACTCTCGCAAGGCATCTCGAGAAGCAGCGCACCGCCGGAGGCGACGGAGTCGACATCGTGCCCAACAGGATCTGGAGAATCGCGGGCCCGATCCGCTGCAGGCTCGTTCATACGCTCTTGGGCGCGATCGCCGTCGGGCTGGTTCTGACCGCGGCCATGGTAGTGGACCGTGGAGGGTCCGCCGCAATGCCGGCGGTGCTCGGATTCATCGCGGCAACCGGCCTGGGCTTCGGATCGGCGTTCGTGACCATTCCCGCGCACATGCGCAATCGTCGACGTGCCCGCCGCCGAGGCCGCCGAGGCTTCGTCTACATAGTGGGCTGTGCTGTCGGCTACGTTCTTGCCGTATCCGTCGACTCAGCACTGGGTTTGGGCGTCGCCGTGGGGTTCGGCCTCGGGCACGGCCTCGGGTTCGCGCCGGTCGAACATCTCAGCCCGGAGAGGTTTGCTCGCAGAGTTCCTGGTCGACCACGACATTGGCGTGGTCTCGTGGCGGGTGTGCTCGTAGGGGGCCTGACCGGCGCTTTCGGTGTGCTGCGAGCGGGCCCGACGGTGGGGATTGCGGTAGGGGCGGCGACTGCCCTGATGGCCGGGCTGATCGCCGGATTCAAGACCGTCCCACGAGACAGCTCGGTTCTCGATCACGACGAGCGGCAGGTAGTTCGCAACGATCTCGTCTTCGGACTTATCTTCGGCACCTCGACCGGCATCATCGCCGGCATGGTCGGCGTCCTGTTGTTCGGCACCACATTGTGGCTCGCTGCCGGCCTCGGCATCGGACTGGGATCCCTCATGGGTTTCAGTGTCGTCAGCGAGCGGTACGTCATCGCAGTCTCGATCTTCCATCTCACCAATGCATTCGCACCCCGCCCCAACCACTTCCTGGCGTGGGCTTGCGAAGTCGGACTGCTGCGAAAAACCAATGCGGCCTTCCAGTTCCGTCACAGCACATACCAGCGCTGGGTACTGAACCACGGACCCGATCATCCCCCGCAACCGTAGCCAGCTGGTCGGCATCCGATTGATCATCACCGGTCGACCGCTGACCGCCGTCCCATCGGGCCGTCGGCCCGTGACGGCTGTCGTCGAGGATCTGCTGCGCGCCACCCCCGCCGATTCGATCGCCCAACTCCACCGTGAGGACCTGGTTTTGGGACTGCTCACCAGCGGCAGCTCCGGTGACCCCAAGATCGTCGGGCAATCCCCTACTCACCGGCAAACCCAACACCACGCCATTCAACACATGCCACTGAGCCAAGTACCAACCACCACAGAGCAACCAACATCCCGCCAACATCTCCGACTCACCCGAAACACACCGCAGATCAACGAAACTGAATCCCCCCGGCATGTCCGGAGACTCCGGACTCACCGGGGGATTCAGCCTTCTCCGCCTGCTGCATCCCATCGTTCCGTTCGTCACCGACAAGCTCTGGACCACCCTCACCGGGCAGGAATCCGTCGTCATCGCTTCCTGTCCAACAGATCCCGGCTACCGCGATCGCCACAGATAATCCGAGTATTCCTCATTGAGCTCAATCTCCCCGCCCTCATACTTGGCGTAGAAGTGCGGCAGGATCATGCTATGGCCGTGGGCCCGACGGCGCGGGTCCTGGAACTCCGCTGCCAGCCAGCGTCCTGGGCTGCTTGCGCTGCGGCGATGCCCGCTACTGCGGCCTGCTGGCTCGACGCGCCTCCAGCGGCCGGGTCCGAGTTCGATTCAGGGCGCTGCGAGACATAGCCACCGCCACTGATTATTGTTTCCGCAGGTCCAGGCGTGTGGTTAGCGCATGTGTCCCCCTCCGGACACAAATCTGTGGCATTTATGCCCCAAAAATCGGGTCCGGGCATCGCCTGGACACTCTGCTCTGGTCGTTCACCGCCACCTGCGGGTTTGCTTCATTTGGCGGTGGTCGATGTGACCGATGACACATTACCTCCGCTGATCCCTCTTTTCTCCTCCATCGGGCTCGCCGACGGCGATGCCTGCGGAATCGGTGCCGGTCTGCCGATGGCGACCATCGAGCAACCACCAGCACACACCGCGGTGTACAGCGTGCGGCCGGTCGACACCAACGGACGCGTGGTCGACAAAGCCGTTCTGCGAGTATTGGATTGGCACCCCGGTGACCTGCTGTCCTGGCGGATCGCTGCGGGGCTGATCGTGATCACCCGGCCCGGCTGCGGCCGCCGCGGGGTCACCAAGCACCGTCCGAGACAGCATGCCTGAGAGCCGGACCCGCGACCACTACCAGACATACTGGACGAAGATCCTTGCCCAGCCGGGGTGGGCCGAGCGGGCATTGAACGAGCCGACTCCCGTGGAACTGCAGCGGCTGTGCGAGGTGATCAAGACCCAGCGACTGATCCGCCGCAACGGGCGAGATGGAACGTGAAGTCGTGCGCCACGTCATCGACGCGTTGCGCCGGGTCTACAAGCACGCCGAAGACAACCGGATCATCGACCCGCGCGACAACCCGGCCGCGCGGCTGACCAAACCCCGGCGCACTCGATCCAATCGGCGTGCACTGCCCGAAGACCTCCTCACCGAGATCAACCGCGTCGCCGCCACCACCGGCAACGACCCGCAGCTCGACACCCTGCTGCTGCGCCTGCACACCGAAACCGCCTGCCGCCGTGGCGGTGCCCTGGCCTTGCGTCCCCAAGATCTCGATCCCGTGCAGTCGGTAATTCTCTTACGGGAAAAGGCCCACCTCACCGGGGAACCCCACCCCCTCGCCACAACGGTCACGCGGGTATAGAAGAACCCTATGACGACATAAGACGGAGTCAGGCAGATAGCCCCCGAGGCCGGCGATAGCCACTGGGACGAACCCTTCGACCTTGGTCCACAGCGAATGCCGGTCCTCGGGACGGCTACAGAGTCGCTAGGCAAGCCGTTGCCATACGGTGCCTGTACCAGCAGGCCGTCGACGACAATCTGATTGCGGCCCAGCCCAACCCAGCCGCGAAGCTCAGCCGCCCGACCCGCCTACCCACGCGTCGCGGCGCCGTGCCGAACGACATGCTTGCGCCGATACATCGCGTCGCGACGACAACACGGGGTCCGGCGCTGCATGTTCTGATCGTCTGGCTGCATACCGAGACTGCGTGCCGACGCGGCGGAGTCCTGGCACAGACCGTTGAGGATCTCGATCCCGCTCGGTGCCTCGTTCGGCAACTGGAGAAGGGCGGCAAAGAGCGCTGGCAACCTGTGCCCCCGTCGCTCATGGACGCACTGCTGCAGCATCATGCTCAGCGGCATTCGCAATCCGGGCACATGGCTCGGATCGGAAAGCCGATCACGGACCACGCCCCCAGTCGGCTACTGCGACACCGCAACGGCGACCCCATCACCACGGCTTGCTACGACACGTTGTGGCGACACGTCTAATACGCACGCGACCGGATTATCGACAGGGAATAATGTCGACGGGGAATAGCTCTGTCAGCGGTTCAGGAAACCGAAGGCCGCCCGGCGAGGATGGAGAGGTGTTCGAAATGCAACAGCAAGGGCCGCTCTACACAGCACCTGCCCTCATCGTCCATCAGACACTGACAATCTTCGAGCTGGCTGCCACGCATGACATATTCGACCAGAATGGCGCGCGGGTCGGCGCGGTTGCCGAGATCGGCGAGGATCGTAGGAAAATGTTTGCTCGTTTTCTTCTCTTGCGGACCGACAGCGCCTTCACCCGCGAACTCGAGATCCGGGACGAATTCGGGGCTCGCGTCCTCGCCGTGACCCGGCCCCGCAAGATGTTCAAGAACACGCTGATCGTGCACGGACCCAATGGTGAGTTCATCGGAAAGGCTGTCCAGGAAAAGGTTTGGGGCAAGAAGCGGTTTTCGTTCGTTACCGACGAAGGGCAGCGTGTCGGCGGCATGGACGCCGACGGCATGATCCGGATCAACGCGTGGTCGATACGGGACGAGACCGGCAACGAGGTCGCGACGTTCCGTAGTCAGTTCACCATGGGGAGAACCCGGCCATTGCCCGAACCCCTCGCCAGTATGACGCTGGCATCGGCACTGACCGTCGATATGGTTCTCGGCGGGAAGTGGCTCCCCGCTGTGACCGACCTTATTCCGTGGTAGGTGCACAGAGGATTTCCTCGAGCAGCACGAGTCCATTTCTGGCCTCGGGTCTCGTTGCCGCGCGGAGGTGTCAATGACTCACTTCGAGTTCCGTCTTCGGTCCCGCCGCATGTTAACGGCCGAATATTCTTGCGCGGTCGTCGTATTCCGCGGATGGCGGAATTATTGTCAACCGAGAACTTCCCTACGCTCGACTCCATAGCCTGAGTTCTCACTGCGACAGAGCCCGCAACGTGGGATTTCCCCCGCGAGAACTCCTCGACCTGCAAGTCCAGGCCCGAGCCGAACAGCAGAGCCCCTCCTGGCAGCAAAGGTATGCCGTGCGTTCGGGAATCGAGGGCACCATCTGCGAATTCGCGGACGGGCACGGCATGCGGCAATGCCGCTACCACGGACAGCACAAGGCCCACGTCCAGCACGTACTCACCGCCATCGCCGTGAACCTCGAACGACTCAGCGCAGGACCGCTACCAGACGAGCTATCCCCAGCCCGGCCACCAACGGCCTTCCAAAACCACCTGCACCAGAAGGGAATTCCCCGGCTGCGGTCCTGGCACGCAGTCAGCAGCTGATCCAGTAATTACAAGATCACCGACAGAGTCAAGCTTAATCGGCGACCCCGACAGTTCCGGTCGACGTGACCGGTGACTGCCGTCTCAGCACCTGGGCGGCCAGCACCACAACGGCGACAACGGCCGCGGCAATGATGATCGGAACAAGCATTGTGCCGCCGCGGTCCGCGGCACGGGCGATCGGGTTGGCGAAACCGAGTCGATCGAACGCCCAGCCGAGGGCGGCGACGATCACCAGGAGTGAGCCGCCGACGCGAAGGGCTGGCTGAGCTGGGGTGGTGGCCAGTACCAGCAGGGGTGGCAGGGCGAGCGCGACCAGCAGCAACTGAATGGCCTCGATGCCGAGATTCACGATTCGCCTGCCGTTGACAGTCGAAATGTCTTAGCGAGTTGACTTCGTGGGCCTGGTTCGCGACATGGTCGCTGGTCGGCGTGGTGACTTTCCTGATCACTGCAGTGCAACTAGGTCTCGCGCACATTCGCGATGCACAAGCGGGATACCGGGGAAAGTCCCGGCTATCCGGTCGGCTGGAAAGTGCTCATTCTGTTCGTCGTCTAACTCACCTGTAAGCCCGCGGCGCGGCAACAGTACTGATACAGCCGCCGCACGTTCTCGTCGGTGTAGTGGGTTCGGCGCAGGTAGTGCTCGGGCCGGGTGCGGCGATCGTGCCAGAATCGGCCCGAGGGCGGCGTCTGCGCGGTGGCCGCGAGCCAGACGGCGGTGTCCGCGCCCTGGGCCGGGGTGCGCAGTAAGGGCCGGGTGAGCCTGCGGAATCGCGGGAGCGCCGCGGCGATGCCCGGGGTGTCCGCCCACCCGGGGTGCATGCTGTGTACCGAAATTCCCTGCGGGGCATAGTGTTCAGCAAGCGGGCCGGTGAGGGCCACCTGCATGCGCTTGGTCCGGGCGTAGGCGGTCGCACCCCGGTATTGCCCGTCGCGGAATTCCGGGTCGTCGACGGCGAGCGGCTGGGTGTACATACCGCCCGAGGCCACGAAGATCACGCGCGGGTCCGCGGCCGCGCCCATCAGGGGCGCCACCAGTTCGGTGAGCAACAGCGGTCCGAGTACGTGGGTCGCCAGCGTCAGTTCGTGTCCGTCGGCGGTCTCCACACGTTCGTCGGGCAGCACACCCGCGTTGTGGACGAGGACGTCGAGCCGTGGCAAAGTCTCGGCGAGTGTCGCCGCGCACTCCGTGACCGAGCCCAGGTCCGCCACGTCGCACCGCGCCACCGACACTTCGGTGTTCGGATCGGCGGCCTGGATCTCCCGGCGAGCCCGCTCGCCGCGCTCAGGGTCGCGGACACCGAGCAGCACGGTAGCGCCGAGTCCGACCAGCGCCGCGGCGATCGCCTCGCCGATACCGGAGTTCGCGCCGGTCACCAGGGCGGTGCTGCCGTGCATCGCGCCGGGACGTGGGTCGTCATCGGGCCAGCAGCGGTGGCGCGCGACGAAACCGACCCGGCTGTAGCCGGGTGCGATAGTACGATCTAGAACGAAATCGAGCCACCGTGCCGCATCGAATGACCTAGCCATAACACCAATTCTTGCGTTTTCGACAATAGTGCGCCAATAAACGATGCAGAAACGCTGCATCGAGTCGATTTCGGACTAGAGTCGGGTCATGGGCATTGAGTACGCGAGTGTCATCGATCTTCCTCGGTCCGAGGTGTTCGCCTGGCACGCCCGCCGCGGCGCGCTGACCCGCCTCGCACCGTCCTGGCAACCCGTGTCGCCGCGCGCCGAATCGGACTCGCTCTCCGACGGACAGGCGGTGCTCGGATTGCCCGGTGGCCTGCGCTGGGTGGCGCGGCACGATCCCCGGGAGTACGACCCGCCGCATCGATTCGTCGACACGGTCACCGTCGACGGAGTCGGCTCGCTGCCGGCCGGACTGCTGCCCTGGCGGCACACACACGATTTCGAAGTCGTCGACGAGACGCACACCCGTGTGGTCGACCGGGTGGACGCTCCCGTGCCCGCCGGGGTGCTGCGACCCGTCTTCGCCTACCGGCACCGGCAGCTCACCGACGATCTCGCGGCGCACGCGCGGGCGACACGGGCGGGTTTCGCCTTGAAGACCGTCGCGATGACCGGCGCGTCCGGCATGGTCGGTTCGGCACTTTCCGCGTTCTTGACCACCGGAGGGCACCGGGTGGTGCGGCTGGTCCGGCATGCGTCTCGGGACGCGGACGAAAGGCAGTGGGACACCGCCGATCCCGCGCCGGACCTGCTCGACGGTGTGGACGCGGTGGTGCATCTGGCGGGGGCCTCCATCGCGGGCCGGTTCACCGAGGGCCACAAGCGCGGGGTCGCCAACAGCCGGATCGGGCCGACCCGCCGGCTCGCGGAGGTCGCGGCGCGGGCGGCGGTGCCGGTCTTCGTGAGCGCTTCGGCGATCGGCTATTACGGTGCCGATCGTGGCGACGAGACGCTGACCGAGCAGTCGACGCGCGGTGATGGGTTCCTCGCCGACGTGGTGGACGGCTGGGAGGTCGCTACGGTTCCCGCCGCCGAATCCGGTGTCCGCGTGGTGCGCGTGCGTACCGGGATCGTGCAGTCCCCGCGCGGCGGCACTCTGCGTCTGTTGCGCCCGTTGTTCATTGCGGGGCTGGGCGGGTGCGTCGGCGACGGGCGTCAGTGGCTGTCGTGGATCGGGATAGACGACCTGGTCGATGTCTACCATCGGGCGCTCTGGGATACGGGCCTGTCCGGTGCGGTCAATGCCGTTGCGCCGCAACCGGTTCGCAATGCCGAGTACACGAAGGTCCTCGCGGGGGTGTTGCACCGCCCCGCACTGCTTCCGGTCCCCGGATTCGCTCCCGCGCTGCTGCTCGGCCGCGAAGGCAACCGGGAACTGGCGTCTGCCAGCCAGCGCGTCGTTCCCGCGCGGCTGGGCCGGGCCGGTCACCGGTTCCGCGCGCCGGACCTGGAACCGGCACTGCGGCACCTGCTCGGCAGGTCCGTCGGGTGAATTACGCTGTCAGTCCGCGCTTTTGGTGAGCAGGATCTGCTGCACGTCGAGGTAGCCGCTGCGAAATCCGGCCTCGGCGTGGGCGAGATACAGCCGCCACATCCGGCGGAAGACCGGATCGAAGCCGAGTTCGGTCACCTGGTCGGCGTGGTCGAGGAATCGCTGCTGCCACAAGCGCAGCGTGTGCGCGTAGTGCTCGCCCATCGCCGTTTGCTCGCGCACGATCAGTCCGGTGCTGCGCGTGACGACCTCGGCGAGCAACCTGGTCGAGGGCAGAAAACCGCCGGGGAAGATATATTTCTGCACCCAGGTGTAGGTGTGGCGGGTCGCCAGCATGCGATGGTGGGGCATGGTGATCGCCTGGATCGCCGCACGTCCGCCGGGCGCCAGCACGCGGTCGATGGTCCGGAAGAAGGTGTCCAGGTACTCAAAGCCGACCGCCTCGATCATCTCGACCGAGACCACGGCGTCGAATTCTCCCTCGACGCGGCGGTAGTCGAGGAGGTCGATCGTCACCCGGTCGGACAGTCCCGCCGCCGCGATGCGGTCCAGCGCCGTCGCGCGCTGCTCGGTGGACAGCGTCACCGACCGGACCACCGCGCCGCGCGCCGCCGCCCGCAACGCCAATTCGCCCCAGCCGGTACCTATTTCGAGCAACCGGGTGCCGGGACCGACGCCTGCGAGCTCCAGCATCCGGTCGATCTTCGCGCGCTGCGCCCCAGCCAGATCGGTCCACCGCGGCGGCGGTGTGGTCGCGGGAAAAAGCGCGCAGGAGTAGGTGAGCGTCTCGTCGAGGAACAGTTCGAACAGGTCGTTGGACAGATCGTAGTGACGGGCGATATTGCGGCGGGAGTTCGACGCGCTGTTGCGCTCGGCCGCCGGATGCCGGGCGACGTACACCCGGCGCAGCGCGCGCAGCGGCGCGGGAAGCAGGGTCTCGATCGATGCGGCAAAAACGGTCAGCGCCGCAGCCGGATCCGGCGCCGACCAGTCGCCCGCCATATAGGCCTCGCCGAATCCGATCAGGCCGCCTGCGCCGAGCCGCGCCGCGAAGTCCGCGGGCCGGTACAGGATCATCCTCGGCAGATCCTCGTGCACGGGGTCGCGGCCGAGGATGGTGCCGTTCGGATACTCCACGCGGATCGGCAACGCGCGGACGGCCCTGCGGAACAGTCGGTGCGCGAGCGCCGCCGCGATGCGCGCACGGGCGCCGGTGGGCACCCGTTCGACATCGGGCCACGCCGCGGGCGCCAGGGTGGCAGAGTCGGAGGTGACCGGGACTTCGATGCTCACCGCGAAGGCTCCTCGATCGGCGGGGCGGGACGTTGGATGACGGGCAGGCGGCGTGCCCACAAACGAATGCCTTGCCAGCGAATGAGCGCTGAGACAGCGAGAGGAGCCAGTGGCATTGCCAGGATCGCGCGCAGGATTGTCGAACGGGTGGCCGGGTGGCAACGGCCGGTCATCGCGGCAGCGAAGATCGGACGGCCGTCGGTGAACACGATCGAGACGTTCAACCGGTCGTCCGGTTCGGGCACGCGCATCTGGTACTCGCCACGCACCGGATTGAACGGAGAGACGTAGAACCGCTTGCCGGTTCGCGCGTTGCCCCGCTCGTCCGGGCGCACCAGATAACAGTGCCGTTGACCGTAGGTGTTGTGCACCTCGGCGATGACGCAGACCGGTGCGCCCGTGCGGTCGCGGCACCAGAACAGTGTGAGCGGATTGAACACGTAACCCAGCACCCGCGCGTTGGCCAGCATACGAACGGTGCCGCCGCGCAAGTCGATATCGTGCGCGGCGAGATAGACTTCGACGTTCTCGCGTAGTGTGCGCCGCGGGTCGCCGAGGTGGTCCGCGGCGCGGAACCCGGCGAACGGCCGTAGCCAATGCGGCAGCCGCGGCAGGTCGTCGAGGTCCACCAGCCAGCCGTAGCTGCGATAGCGGAATTCATGGCGAACCGGTGTCAGGCGGACGTGACGGATCCTGGTGCGCACGATCTGCGCGGTCACGACGCCGACACCGCGGCAACCCGCGCGGCCCAGCGCGCACCGAGTCGCTCGGCGGCGCGCAGGCCCGACAACGCCCCGTCCTCGTGGAAGCCCCACCCGTGATATGCCCCGGCGAATGCCACACGTGGGCCACCGATTTCGCCGAGGCGGCGTTGCGCAGCCACGGACTCCGGCGTGTACATGGGGTGCTCGTAGACCATCTGGTCCAGTACGACTCCTGGGTCCACGCGTTCGTGATCGCCGAGCGTGACGAGGAACCGGCGCTCGCCGGTGTGCTCGAGCCGCTGCAGCCGGGTCAGGTCATAGCTGACCAGCACGCGGTCCACCGAGGCGGTGCACGAGGGCAGCCGGTAGTTCCACGAAGCGCGGGCGCGCGGCGCCTGCGGCAGCACTGAACTGTCCGTGTGCAGGATCATATGGTTCACCGAATACGGTATGGCGCTGAGGATTTCACGTTCGGCACGGCTCGGCTCAGCCAACATGCCCAGCGCCTGAGCAGGATGGGTGGCGATCACGGCGGCGTCGAACACCTGTACCTCGCCGGCGTCGTCGCGGACCACGACCGCGTCCGGCAGCCGGTGCACGCCGCGCACCGGGGTCGAGACCAGCACGTGGTCCAGCCGCTCGGCCACCGCGCGGACGTAGCTCGCCGAGCCACCGGTGACGGTGCGCCAGGTCGGCGAGCCGAACACCGCCAGCATGCCGTGATGATCAAGGAAGGCGAACAGATACCGGACCGGATAGCGCAGCGCGGTGGCCGGGTCGCAGGACCAGACCGCCGCCACCAGTGGCGTGAGGAAATGCGTCACGAAGTAGGCGGAGAATCCGGCCGATCGAACGAATTCGCTCAGTGTGCAGGGGTTTTCGACGTCCGAGTCGAGTTCGGCGCGCGCGAGCCGGTGAAAGCGCGGCACCTCGGCGAGCAGCCGCAGGTAGCGGCCGCGGACCAGAGAGCGCGGTGCGACGAACAGTCCGCCAGGGCCGCGTGCGCCCGCGTACTCGAGGCCACAACCGTCGCAGCGAATCGACATGCTCATGTCGGAGTCCTGGGTGGCGATGCCCAGCTCGCCGAACAGACGCAGCAGAGTCGGGTATGTGCGGTCGTTGTGCACGATGAATCCGGTGTCCACGCCAAGGTCTTCGCCGTTGTCCGCGATCACACTGTGGGTGTCGGCGTGGCCGCCGAGCCGGGCGTCGGCCTCGTACAGCGTCACCTCGGCGGATCCGGACAGCACCCAGGCGGCAGTGAGACCGGCGACGCCGCTGCCGATAACCGCCACGCGGCGAGGGTCCGCCGCTCCAGATGAGATGTGCTCGACCATCACGCGCCTTTCTAGTGCGGCTGCTGCCGTCCGGTCATGGAAGCAGCGATGCATCAATTATGCATCGTTTCATGCACAATGAGAACCGAGGCTGTAGGCGCCGGGTAGGGCCGGTCGAGCGTGGCAGGGCAGGATCAGCACCATCCAGGCGCAGATGGGTCCAGCGGCGATACCCCGCCGCGTTGAGGAACGTGTCAGGCGAGCCGATTGGCGGCGTCGAGCAGGCTATCGACCCGCTCCACGCCTTCGGGAAGAAGGATCGCCTCCCATCCCGGGCCGCCGACCAGCACTCGCGCGCCGGCGTCCAGTCCGGCGCGCACGGCGGAGGTCAGCGCGGTGGACTCCTGCTGCGACCACAGCAACATGGCGGCGGGACGGCCCGAGCGCGCCAGCGTGTCGGCGAGCGCGGTCGCGGGCACGTCGGCACCCAGCATCCGCGCTCCGACGCCGCGTTCGGCAAGGGCCGCGCGCAGCACCTCGAGCGGAAGCGAATGCGTCTCGCCGCTGGTGCAAGCGAGCACTATCGGCATCACGGCATCAGGCACCGACGGCGGATTCGTCCGCTGTAACACCGAGATGACGCACCACGACAGCAGATGTTCGACATCGATGCATCCCTCACCGCCGAGCTGCCGATCGACGATGTCGGCAAAGGCGGGGCGGCACAGCAGTTCCCAGGTGTCCACGACACCGAATGCGCGGACGTGCGCCTCGAGCCGACTCGACACAGCACTCGTATCCAGCGCGAAGGCCGCCGCCAGCAGCGACTCGCGTTCACCGAGCATGGGCGCGGGCCCGCGCACCGTCGCCGCCGCCCCCGCCGGGCTCGCGCCCGCCCGGATCAGCGTGAGCATCCGCTCCAGCATGGAAATGTCGGCTTCGGTGTACAGCCGATGCTTGCCCGGACGGTCCTGTGGCGGCCCGATGTCGTAGCGACGGTTCCAACTGCGCAGCGTCGCGGTTGGAATGCCGAGACGCTCGGCGACCGCGCGCACCGTGTATCCGACCGCGTCGGACACGGGGACGAAACCGGCGGGCATCATCCCATTCTGCCGGTCGCCGCCAGCGAGATCCGCCCCACCCGGGCGGTCATGCCGTCCGTTGGGTCCACGCGGCAGTGGCACTCTGCGTCAACCCCGCCGGGCAACGACGGCGGTGGCAGCGCACAGCAGGCCGCAGCAGACCGTGGCCGCTATGGGCCTTGCCGCGCTGAGGTCGTCCGCGCAATGCCCGCCCGAGCGCGAAGCTGTCACCGAGATCCGAGCCGAGACGGTCTGCGATCGCAAGACCCATCGCCTCCCGGGCGGGGCGCACGCCAGCGCCAGAACGGAAGCGACGTACCGCATTCCGACCATGCGGGCCACGGCGCGGCAGGCGTTGTCGTCCGTCTGACCGCACAGCCCGAGCAGGACGGCGGCACGCACCACCGCGAGCCCGTAACCGGCGGTCACGACACACCGCGAGGAGGGCGCTGGCATCCGGGTCATCCGTCCCTCCTTTGAAACGATGAATGCATCAATTATGCATCGTTCTGCGTTAACGTGGCCAACATCCTGGCGATTCACGACAACGACACCGCTGCCATGGTGAACCGTCCCGCCCAGGTCCTGATCAATTTCGTGCCGTGGTCCGGCCCACGCCGGCCGGCATCGTTACGAGACCGAGACTTCTCCGGACTGGTCGGCACCCTCCAGTTCATCGTCCGCATAGCGGACGACGGTGCGTGCGATGTGGAGTGCCAGTTCGATCCGACCCGGTTCGCAGCCGATGGAGTCGAGTCGCTGCTGGACATGCTGACCTCTCGCTTCACGAGCATGACAGCTCCGCAGTTAGCGGTGTGGCGGTCCGGGGCGGGACAGCGCGCAGGTACTGGCGCACCGTCGGGGTGGGGTGCGGCACCGACGGTGACCCAGTGGCTGCATTCCTATATCGACGGGCTCGTCGGGGGCGGAGGAGGCAACGAGGGCGCGGTACCGGGCGTATGGGGCCGTGGGACACGCCGGCCGGAGTGCAGCGGTGAAGCGCTGTTCGAGGGTGCCGAGGCCCTCGATGCGCGCCACCTCACTCGGCGCGGCGGCCTCGGAACTCGGCGACGTACCGCGATAGCAGGCCAGAACGTCGTCCACGGCAGCACGGTGCGGCCCGGCGTGGGAAGCTCATCACATCCGTAGGTTGAGTGCTCGCTTGTGAATGAAACGAACGGAGGGGAACGGAGCATGGCACGGGTTGTCGATCTGCTGTACTACCCCGTGAAGGGATGCGCGGCAGTATCGACACAAGCCGCCACCGTACTGCTGGCTGGGCTCGCACACGACCGCAGTTTCATGGTCGTCAGCGAAAAAGGCGTCTCGAGGACTCAGCGCCGGGACCCACAACTGGCGCTGATCGCACCCGAGGTCAGCGCGGATGGCCGATGTCTCACGCTACAGGCAGCGGGTTACGGGTCGGTGCCTGTCGACGTGGACACCACTGGCCTACGACAGGACGTCGGCCTCTTGGCACCCGGTATCAAGGCATCGACCAGGGGACTGAGGCCGCCGAGTGGCTCTCGGACGTCCTTGGTACAAAAAAGCCAGCTGGTGCGCGCAGGAGCCCAGGGGATGTAACTTTCTCGGGTTCAACATCCGCTGTAACCAACACGGCCGGATCCGCTGATCAAACCCAGCGAAGACGACCGCTGCCGCCGAGCGGGCTGGTTGCGCGCGTTGGATCGGCATGTGCAGCCATTGCTGCCCCGACGATCCCCGCGGTGTTCTGCAACGTGGCGGCCACCACCGGCGTGCGGTTCTTCAGCAACGGAATCCATTTGTCGCCCTTGCGGCTGACCCCGCCACCGGCGATGAACAGGTCGGGCGAGATCGCGTTTTCGATGGCGACCAGCACCTTCGTCACCTCCGCGGCCCACCGTTTGTAGCTCCAGGCGTGCCTTTCCTTGACCGACGCGGCGCCCCGACGCTCGGCCTCCATTCCGCCGACCTCGATGTGACCGAATTCAGTGTTGGGCAACAACACCCCGTTATGGATCACCGCCGAACCGATGCCAGTGCCGAAGGTCAGCAGCACAATGACGCCGTCGTTGTCCTTGCCGGCGCCGAACTCGACTTCGGCCAATCCCGCCGCGTCGGCGTCATTGAGCAGGGTCACCGGCTGTCCGCCGAGTTCGGCGCTGATCACCTCCTGGGCGTTCACTCCGATCCAAGACTTGTCGAGGTGCGCGGCGGTACGAGCTATGCCGCCGCTGACCACACCCGGATAGGTGACGCCAAGCGGCGCGTCCCACTGGAAGTGCTTCACCACCTCGCGGATCGTGTCGGCGAGAGCCTCCGGAGGAGCCAGCCGCGGGGTCGGGAGTTTGAAGCGGTCGCCGATCAGCTGCCCGGTGCCGAGATCGACGACGCCGCCCTTCACGCCGCTACCACCCACGTCGATGCCGAAGCCCCAGCGATGCGGCCTACCCTGGCTCGGCTTTTCTATGACCGAAGCGGTGGTATCGGTCACGGACACTCCAGTACGTGGCGACGGCCCGAGGTCGGCTCGCTCCACAGTTTCCGGGCTGATCGTTACCGTGGGTTTCGTCGAGTCCCCCTGATCACGAATCGGATATCGAGGCAGAGATTTCGGGAGGCTGCCCATATTCCAACAAAAAGGGCGCAAAGGGTTCATTCACAACGGCGCCGCCCCACCTGGGGCACCGCGCTGAACGGACACGGCGCATGTCAGGGACAAACCCCAATACTGATGGTGCACATAACATCAAGCATCTATTCTCTCCCCCGCAATTGTATTCCTGCTACCTACAAAAGCGGCCGGTCCCATTGCAGTTCGGCAGCGTATGTCAACACTGCAATACCCGCGGAACTGCGGGTGAAGCATTCACAGTTACAGGACTCGGGTGCCACGAGCGCCAGCGCCGACATGTGAGCCCACATGTCGCTTCCGCCTGAAGACTGGATCTGGCCCAATTTTCGTTTGCGCCGTGAGGCGCTGTGATTCGAGTGGAGGTGAGAGACCCCCGCCTCCGGCCTGTCGTAGCAGGTCGGTGGAGCTGAGGGCAGCCTGATCCGGGTGGTGCCGGGGAGGGTGGGAGCAGCCCTGACAAAGCCGGGACGGGCCAGTACTGCCAGATGGTGTGTGTCCGGCGAGCGGGATGAAGAGGAGTACGCGAGGAACCAGCGTTGTTACGTCCCTCCATGCGCCACCTGCTCAAATCTGGCGGATATGGGCAGGACGCGGTGTGTCCCCGATGTTTACGCTTGCGGAGGGGACTCCTGGACAGGTTTACGAAAGCCGGTCGGGAGGCCACGGGGAAGGTCTACGGCGTACTCGTGGCGATGCCGCAGGGACACAGTTGGGCTCCTACTTCGTCGAGCGAATCACAGTGAACACGGGAACCACCCGGTCAGACTCCCGGTGGCGCGACGATCCGGTTGCGCCGCTCGGGATAGACGCACCGACCGTCGAACGGGCCGGGTGGGGCGGAGCCGCCGTAGTAGTCCGAGGCCGGGAAAGCCGGTCACATGGCGAAGGGCGGCAGCGGTTTTCAAGAAAGGACGGATGCTGCAATGCCGAGAGACGCGCCACCGAATGGTGACGCCGTGTCGGCGGACCCTGCGGGGCCGCGCCGGCGGGTATCGGAGATGCAGGCCAAGCTTCACCGTTGGGCGGCGGCCGAGCCCGGCCGCCGGTTCGACGACCTGTTCAACTTCGTGCACGACCCGGCCACGCTGATCGTGGCGTTCGACCGGGTCGCGGGCAACCACGGAGCCCGCACTCCCGGCGTCGACGGCATGACCGTCACCGACGTCGACGAGCGCATCGGGGTTCCTGGGTTTCTGGACGATCTGCGGACCTCGTTGAAAGACGGGTCTTTTCGGCCTTTACCGGTGCGGGAACGCAAGATCCCCAAACGAGGCGGGTCTGGGAAGGTGCGCCGTCTCGGGATTCCGACGGTGACCGACCGGGTCGTCCAGGCCGCGCTGAAACTGGTGCTGGAACCGATCCTCGAGGCCGATTTCGAGCCGGTCTCCTACGGGTTCCGGCCCAACCGGAGGGCTCAGGACGCGATCGCCGAGATCCACTATTACGGCACCCGCGGCTACCGGTGGGTGCTGGATGCGGATATCGAGGCGTGTTTCGACCGGATCGACCACACGGCCCTGATGGACCGGGTTCGGTTGCGAGTCAAGGACAAACGCGTCCTGGTGCTGGTCAAGGCGTTCCTGAAAGCCGGGATCTTCACCGAACTCGGTGAGCGTCAGGACACCGTGACCGGCACCCCGCAGGGCGGCATCCTCTCGCCGTTGCTGGCGAACATTGCGCTGAGCGTGCTCGATGAGCAGGTGATGGCGCCATGGAAGCCGGGCGGGACGATGGCCAGCGAGGCCAAGCGGGCATACCGTCGCCGGAAAGGGTTACCGGCGTGGCGGATCGTCCGCTACGCCGACTTATGCCGACGTCGGCATAAGTCGACTTATGGGGACCGGTGGGTTATGCCGACCGTGGCGTGAGGGTGCTGGATAGGCGAGGTGGTGGGGCTGGTTGGTCGGCATAACCCGGCCCTTGTGATCGGGTCAGAGGTTGTCGAGGAATTCGAGCAGGGTGTCGGTGGCGTGGTAGCGGCCGGGGCTGGTGTTGGGTGGTGTGAGGCGGGCGAGGGCTTTCTCCTTGATGGTCATGTCGGCGTGCAGGTAGGTGTGGGTGGATCCGGGGTCTTCGTGGCCGAGCCAAAGCGCGATGACTGAGGTGTCGACCCCGGCGTGCAGCAGCGCCATGGCCGCGGAATGTCGCAGGGTGTGCGGGGTGACGGTCTTGCTGGTCAGGCTTGGGCAGCGGGCTGTGGCGCGGCGGGTGTGTTTGGTGACCAGCTTGGCTACTGCATCTCGCGAAAGCGGTCGGCCCTCGCGGGTGGTGAACAGCGGATCGGTGGGTGCGCCGTGGTGGTCGGCGAGCCAATCGTGCAGGGCGGCGATGGTGTGGCGGGTCAGCGGGGTGGCGCGGTCCTTGCGGCCTTTGCCATGGCAGCGGACATGAGCACCGTGGTTGAGGTGAATGTCGTTGCGTGTCAACCCGATCAGTTCGGAAACGCGTAGCCCGGTCTGGCAGGCCAGCACCAGCAAGGCGTGATCGCGGCGCCCGAGCGAGGTGTTGCGGTCGGGTGCGGCGATCAGGGCGTCGATCTCGTCGGTGGTGAGGTAGCAGAGGATGGGCCGGTCACGACGTTTGGGTGGGATGGCCAGCACTCGGGCGATGTCGGCGGCGTGTTCGGGCGCGTGCAAGGCGGCGTAACGGAATAGCGACCGGATCGCGGCCAGCCGTGTGTTGCGGGTCGCGGTGCTGTTGGACCGCTCCGTTTCGAGATGGGTCAGGAAAGCGGTGACCAGCGTGGCATCGAGCTGGCCCAGGTCCAGGCCGCTGGGTGCGGTTGCTGTTGCGCGGGAAGCGAATTGCAGCAACAGCCGCCATGCGTCGCGGTAGGCGGCGATGGTGTTTGGTCCGGCGCGGCGCTGCCGCAGGAGTTTGTCGGTGAAAAATGCTTGCAGGATCGGAGCCAGCGCGGTCATCACCGTTCATCCCCAACGGTTTCCAGGCGTTGCGCGGCCAGGGTGAGTAGTTCGGGTATCTGCTGCTGATACCAATAGGTCGATTTCGGGTCGACGTGGCCGAGCCAGGTCGACAGGATCGGCAACCGTGCTTGAACGTCGCCGCCGGCGCGGTAGAAACCGATCATCGTGGCGACGGTGAACGTGTGTCTCAGGTCGTGCAGCCGGGGCCGTCGCCCTCCGGGTGGCGCCGTGATGCCGGCTGCGTCGATCAGGCCGGTGAAGGTGCTGGGGATATTGTCGGCATCCAGGCGAGTGCCACGGGTGGACACGAAAAAGCAGGGGCCGGACCGGTTCGGGCACCACCGCTCGCGCTGCTGTCGGTAGTCCCGCAAAGCAATGACGGTGGAGTCGTGCAGGAACAGGCGCCGGGACTTGCCGAACTTGGAATCCAGGATCACCAATGCCGCTCGATCGAGGTCGACGTGTTCGTCGTCGAGGCGGCAGGCTTCGCGTTTGCGCATGCCGGTCACCGCGAGCAGGCCGATCAGTGTCTGCCAGGTCGCCGCGCGCAGCGGTGGCCGCAACTGCCCGGCGGCGTCGATGAGGGCTGCGATCTCAGCGGGTGAATACAGATACGGTGCAATCCGGCATTTGTGGTGCGGCAGAGCATCTTCGGGTGGGACCTCGCTGTCTGGGTCGAGGGTCTGGTAGTGGCGGGCGAAGATCCGCACCGTCATCAACCGGCGTGCCAGGTAGGCGTCGTGGCAGCTGCCGCTGCCGGTCGTGGTCGCCCATTCCAGCGCCAGCTCGCTGGTGATGCGATCACTTCCGGCCGACTCGCAGTAGCCGATGAACGACATCAATTGCACCGCTTGAGTTGTCAGCTTGAACCCCAGCGCCCGTCGCATGGCTAGATAGTCCTCGGCGGCTCGGCGCAACACGCTCATGACCGCACCTGGATCGGCCAGGGCTGCGCCAGCGGGCGCAGCGCATTCTCGTCGACCTTCGCGTAAATCGCCGTGGACAGGTCACTTCGGTGCCGCAGAACCTGCCCGACTTCCGGCAGCGACGCTCCCGCCCGGAGCATGTCGCTGGCCAGCGAATGACGCAGACGGTGCGCACCCACCCGCGCCATGCCCGCGTGCGCGCAGGCACGACCCATGATCGCCCGCACCGCCGCCGCGTTCAACGGCCGATAGGGTCTGCGGATCGTGCAAAACACCGTCGCCACCGCGCAGGCCGGTCGGCCGTCGGTCAGATACGCCACGATCGCCTCACCGACATCGACCGGCAAAGGCAGCCGGTCGATCCGGTTGCCCTTGCCACGGATGGTGACTTCTCCACTGCGCCAGTCGATATCGTCCAACTCCAAACCGGCGGCCTCGACCCCACGCAACCCCAACCGGGCCAGCATCGTCAAGATTGCGCGATCGCGTCGGCCCACCACCGTCGCCCGGTCACATCCGTCCAGCAACCGCGCCACCACCGGCGCGTCCAGACCGCGCGGCAGCGACGCCAACCGCCAGCCCGCCACCCCCGGAACCGCGCCCACCAGCGGCGCCGGGATCCGTCCGGACACGTGCAGGAACCGCAGCAGAGCGCGCAGCGAGGTCACCATCGCCTTCGCCGACCAGGTGTTGCAGTCGCGGCAATAATCGACCATAAATGTGGTGATCCGACCCGAATCCAGCTGCCGCACAGCAGCATCCACTGGCCCAGGCAAACCGGCCAGGAACTTACCCGCCTGAGTCCCATAACAACGGACCGACTCCCGCGACAGCCCCCGGTCCACCGCCAGCCACGAACGGAACTCCGCTACCAGCACATCCACCGACATCTCGGCACCCATGTGATCTCTCCCGTCTCGAGTGGTTGTCCTCCTCCAACCACTCGAAACCCGCCACCATCACGATCACAAGGCCCAGATTATGCCGACCAACCAGCCCCACCACCTCGCCTATCCAGCACCCTCACGCCACGGTCGGCATAACCCACCGGTCCCCATAAGCCGACTGTCGTGCTGGTCCACGGGACCGAGCACGACACCGAGGCGATACGCGAACAGGTCAGGAAAGTGCTTGCACCGCTAGGGCTTCGGTTATCTTCGGAGAAAACTACGGTGCGGCACCTGTCGGACGGGGTCGATTTCTTGGGGTTCCACATCCAGTGGCGTCGCAAGCGCGGCTCGGACAAGTGGTTCGTCTACACCTTCATCGGTGACCGGCCCCTCCGGTCGCTGAAGGCGAAAGTCCGTGCCCTGACTCATCGGTTGTCCCAGCAGAGTCTGAGCTATGTGATCACCCGGCTCAACCAGATTCTGCGTGGTTGGTCCAACTACTTCAAGCATGCCGTGGCCAAGAACCGGTTCGCCGTTCTCCAGAAGTTCGTCTGGAAACGGATGATCGTGATGTTGCAAACCCGGCACAGCTGGAATTGGACCGACATCCGCCGCCGCTACACCACCCCCGCTGGGCGGTGGCGGCCCATCACAGCGGCGGACGGGACCGTGTTGTTCGACCTCAACAGCGTGACGGTCAGCCGTTATCGCTGGCGCGGACACACGATCCCGAACCGATGGGCGACTCTTCAACCAGCCTGACGGCAGAAACCGTGGAGAGCCCGTTGCGTTGAGAGGCGCACGGCGGGTTCGGCGAGAGGTCCGGGGAAACGGAGCAGGAGCAATCCCGCCACCGCGCCCCGGGCCTACTCAGCGATTGACCCGTTCGGGATGCGCTCGGGCGCTTGATTGTTGAAGATGTCGCTGGTGCTCTGGCCTCCGAGCGATGTGATCGAGTCGCGGTCGCGTTTCATTGCGGTTCGACAAAGGAACCAGTACCCGGTGGGCAGATCTCCTGGACGAACTCGCCGCGGAATGCGTCGAAGATCAGGTCCTTCGTGGCGATGTACTCAGCCATGTAGTCACGTTTGCCGTGTTCGATATTGGCCTCGAGGCTGACCCAGTGTTCCAGAAGAGTGAACGACTGCGGATCGTCTCTGTCCTGGAAGATACGGAATTCCAGGCAGTCGGGGTTGGCGCGAGTTGGACCGGCGATCTTCTCCAGCGCCCGTTGCGCCACGTCGATCTGATCCGGCCGCGCATGCACTCGCACAAGCATGACCAGGGGTCCGGGATGCTTCGGTGACGCCGCAGCGGCCCGTGCGGTGACCCCGGAGTGGGTATCTGACATGGGGAAAACATACCGCAATTTGGTTCATTGATCCAAATTGGTGCGATGCTCCAAAAATGCTGGCAGAATCGGGCCATGGCAACACGAGCGCGCCGGGCACAGCGGCGCAACCAGGTGCTCTCCCGCGAGCAGATCATCGCTACCGCTATTGAGCTGCTCGACGGCGGCGGCGAGAGCGCGCTGACGGTCCGGGCGCTGACCGAGCGCCTGGCGACCGGAACCGGGGCGATCTACTACCAGGTAGGCGCCCGAGACGAGCTGCTGGATGCCGCGACCGAAACAGTCATCCGCACTGTGCTGGACACCGAGCCCGCCGGGGCCCGGACTACTGCGGTGGACGAGATCCGCGCCGTGGCGCTGGGCCTGTTCGATGCGATCGCCGAACATCAGTGGCTTGCCACGCGCTTGGCCCTGCAGATCACCCGCAATCCGTGTGGGCCGGTGACGGTGGGGATCTTCGAGCGGTTCGGCCGGCAGGTGGGGGCACTGGGTGTGCCGCAAGCCGCGTGGTTCGACGCGACTTCGACGCTGGTGCACTACATCCTCGGTGCCGTCGGCCAGAACGCCCGTGTGGACGGTGATACCTCGGGTGTCGACCCCCAGGCCGACCGCGGTGAGTTCCTCGCCGCGGTATCGACCGCGTGGCAGGAACTCGATCCCGACGACTACCCGTTCATGCACGTGATCGCCGGCCAGATGCGTGAGCACGATGACCGCGAACAGTTCCTCACCGGCATCGCCGCCGTCCTCGACGGCATCACCAACCTGCGCTGACCCGTCGAATCCGATCGGGTCAGCGACAATCAGAAGGGAATTTCTTCATGCATGACGTCATATTCGCGGGCGCCGGCCCGATCAGCCTGTTCTTGGCCGGCGAACTCGCGCTGGCCGGTTGTGCTGTCCTCTGGGGCGAGTGATCGGTCCAACCCAACCCCTCCAGAGCGAGTGTCTCCTGCCGACGATGTCGATGTTGTGTCTTGATCGAAGGCGCCCAGGTGGGGGTTGGGCGCCTTCTGAGTCGGTCCCAAAGCGGAAGCACCGCGGGCGGGTGGATTGGTGGGGCCTTTCCCTCGTCGCTACTCGATAAGGGAGTCGTCGGCGATGGTGCCCAGGTGCGCGGACAGGTCGTCTACGAGCCTGCCGATCAACCGGACGAGGTCACGCTGGTCGGCTTCGGACCAATTGGCCAAGGCCTGGTCGAACCAGCCATCGATGACGAGCAGATAGCGGCCGACCAGCTTCTCGCCGTCGGGGGTGAGGGTGATCAGGCGGGCGCGCTGATCGTCCGGGTCGGGGACACGTCGAACCAGTCGGCGCCGCTCGAGACCGTTGAGTTGGCGGGTGACGTGTGGGCCGGCCACCTGCATGCGGGCGGCGATCTCCCCGACCCGCATGGGACCTTCGGCGGATTCGAGGATCACCAGGATCGTCAGCGCTGGCCGTTCCAGGGTGATTCCGGCTGTGGCCGTGGCGGTTTCGAACAGCTGCCCGCGGCCCAGCGTGGTGCTGAGCTGTGCCATGCGGGGCAGTAGCCCCTTCAATGCATCGTTGTCGCTGATAATCCATCCACCTTGATTAGGTACCTACTTTAGGTATATAGTACTCCGCATTCCCGATCGGCCGACTGAGAAGACGGTTGGCCACATAAAAGATACCTAAGGTAGGTAGATTAAATGGCGATCACCCTGAGCTCGACCGATGTTCTGATCGTGGGTGCCGGCCCGACCGGGCTCACCCTGGCGATCGACCTGGCCCGCCGCGGCGTGGACTACCGCATCGTCGAGCGAGCCGCAGGCCCCAGCACGGCATCGCGGGCCAAGACGATCCAGCCGCGGGCCCTGGAGGTCGCCGACGACCTAGGCGTGATCGATCGAGTGCTGGAACTGGGGCAGGTGCATGTGCCGACCCGCCATTACGACCGTGATCGCGTGATCTCCGAGGCGGTGGAGGCTGCTGTGGGGGTGCCGGATCCGGGGGTGCCGTACGCGCCGGTCTGGCTGTCGCAGCCGCTGTTCGAGCAGATCCTGCGCGACCGGCTCGCCGAACTCGGCGGCCGGGTCGAATGGAAAACCGAGGCGAGGGCCGTCGCGCAAGCAGCTGACGCCGTGGAGGTAGGCGTGTCCACGGCGATCGGTGACCGGCGAGTGCGGGCCCGCTATGTCGTCGGCTGCGACGGCGGGCGCAGCGTGGTGCGCACGCAGAGCGGCGCCACACTCGAAGGCGTGTCCTATGGCGAGCATCGCTGGTGGCTCGGTGATGTTCACATCGCCGGTCTTGATCGGCACTGCCAGCACGTATGGATGAGCCCCGAGAATGGGATCTTGTCGCTGTTTCCGCTGCCCAGCACCGACATCTGGCAGTTCCAGGCGTCGATCCCCGCCGACGACCCCGACCCCGCCTCGCCGACGCTGGAGCTGTTCCGCCGGTTGTTCACCGAGCACGCCGGGCTGGCGGATGTCGCTATCGACGCCGCGGGCTGGTTGTCGTTGTACCGGATCAACGTCGCCCTGGCCGACCGATACCGGGTCGGCCGGGTTTTCCTCGCCGGTGATGCCGCCCACGTCCACTCACCGGCCGGTGGGCAGGGGATGAACACCGGCATTCAGGATGCCTACAACCTCGGCTGGAAACTCGCCGCGGTCCTCGACAGAGCCGACGAAAACCTGCTGGACACATACGAACTCGAACGCCGCCCGATCGCGCAGGCGGTCCTCGCCGACAGCACCTCCCGCATGCACGCTCTCATGCGCTCCGCACACAGCGGCGACCGAGCAACCGCAGTCCGCGGGCTCACCGACGACTTCACCACCGGCCTGACCATCGCCTACCCCGGCAGTCCACTCACCGGCGCAGGGGCGCACGACACCCACGTTCGCGCCGGAGACCGAGCTCCCGACGCTGTCGGCGTCGACGCCTCATCCGGTCATGAGATCCGAGTATTCGATCTGCTGCGCGGCCCGCATTGGACCCTGCTCACCTTCGACCACGGCGGGCCCGCACATCGGCACAGGACCGGCAGCCCCTTGGCCACCGCGCCGCGAACGGTCCGCATCACCACCGACAGCACCGCGACCGGCCCCGGCACGATGTTCGACACCGACGGCCAAGCCCACCGCAACTACGACGTCACCGGCGACACCACGGTGCTCATCCGGCCGGACGGATACATCGCCGCCCGCGCCGCGGCCTGATGCCCCGCGCCAGATGCCGGGCACCGCCGATTCGCGACACCGAAACAACGTGCCGCACATCGTATCCCGGCAGTGGCACACAGAGGGGGTCGTCGGCATCTTGTGTTCTTTCAACACGGAAACACGCAATCTCAACAGCAAGGACGAAGTCATGGAACCCCGTTTCAACCTCAATACCAACGAGCTCGGCGCCAAGTTCGCCAAGCGGTTCGGCAACGCCAGCATGGTGATTGTCCAGTCGACGCTGCCCAAGGCTACGCAGGATCTGATGACGCTGCGTGTCAGTCAGATCAACGGCTGTGCATGGTGCACCGACGTACACAGCAAAGACCTCGCACACGCAGGAGAGTCTTCGGTGCGCATCAATCTGGTCGCGGCCTGGCGCGAGGCTTCGGTGTTCACCGAGGCCGAGCGGGCCGCGCTGGCACTCGCGGAGGAAGGCACGCGGATCGCCGACGCCGGTCGTGGTGTGTCCGACGAGACCTGGGCCGAGGTGCGCGAGCATTACGACGACGACCAGATCGCCGCACTGGTCGCCTTGGTCGCTCAAATCAACGCGGCCAACCGGCTCGGTGTGATCGTGCGCCAGCAGGGCGGCTCCTACGAGCCTGGCATATTCGCCGAAATCACCGGCTGATCGGCAGCCGAATCGCGGTTGGGTCGGGATCATGCGACCCGGGCCGAACCTTCGCGTGTCCTGCGTGCGCGTCCCGGGTGGTGCTCGTCATCTAAACGGGCAACCGCATCCACTTGCGCGTAGCGAGCGCACTTCGACGGCGTTGCAGGCCCACGGAGAGAAGGGACACGAAAAATGGGTATGGTGATGGCATGTACACGAAAAGTGTGCATAAATACCACATTTCGAGTGTCCTGGTCCCCCTCCGGACACAAGTAGAACGTCACGTCACCGGTTCTACCTGCGGTTATGCAGGACGGGCGGGTGATGGCGGCGAGCCGAATCGATGCATTACCGCAGGTGGGAGCCCTGTGGGGGTTCAATTCGGGTTCAGCTGAGAGAATCCTAAGAAGCCGGCACGTTAGCCCGGCCAATCGTGGACAGTCATATCACGGAAGTCTTTCCAGCTCGGCGGATATCGATCGAGGCCTTTACTAAATCTGGGATACGGCCCCGCTCGCAACGCCGATCAGAAGGGGCCTTATGCGGAACGATCGCGCGGTCGACCCCTCGGCCGAGACCGCCCGGTCGACGCTCACACGCCTATCGCATGACAGCGCGAGATCAACGGAACTCAGAGTTGTCGTCCCGAAGGATCCACCCAACCTCACGCCGGCCGCTGCTCGCGCCCTGCTGCGCCTCATCCAAAATCTCGCGTCCGAGGCCGCGATACCCCAGACGCCCGAGCATTGACACGCGAAAAAACGAGGCCGCATTCAGAATCTCGTTGGCACGCTGCCCGACGTTTCGTGCTGGCCCCGATCTGCCCGAGCTCCGGGCCCGGATGGCGCACAGCGGCGCCGTTGACCGTGCGGGTCATCGAGTCACGATCGACGACAGCCGCGACAATCCCGAACACTATTGGCTGCTGACCACGATCCTGGACCCGCAACAGGCCGACGCGAGCGAACTGGCGGCCGCCTATTCCCAGCGCTGGGAGATCGAGAACACCTTCGACGAACTCGAAACCCACCAGCGCGGGCCGCGGGCAGTGCTGCGTTCGAAGTCTCCCGACCTGGTGCAACAGGAGATCTGGGGGAATCTGTACTGCCACTATGCGATCCGCGCCGTCATCCTCGACGCCGCCGTCCGATCTGGGCGCGCCCCGGATCGGATGTTGTTCGTCACGGCCCTGCGAATCACTCGAAGATCACTGTCCCACAGCTCATTTCCCCCTCACGACCGTGACGCCACCACCACACTGTGGCAATCCCGTGGCCCGTTCGTGACCGGGGAGGGAGAACATCTACGAGGCCAAACCCAGAATCTGCCCTGTCCTAGTGAGATTGTCATCAACATGGTGTTGCTCTGCGCCTATCGGCGTTGTCATGGCCGGCATCATCCGGTGGAGCAACGGCTCCCATCGGGTCGTCTCGTGTGGGAAGCATCGTGCCAGTAGGTCGACCATGATCGCCGGGGCGGTCGAAGCACCCGGTGACGCGCCCAGGAGCCCGGCAATGGTGCCCTCTGCTGCCGTCACCAGTTCGGTACCGAAGGTGAGGACGCCGACTGTGCGGGAGTCCGGCTTGACCAGCTGCGCGCGCTGCCCGGCCTGAACCAGATACCAGTCGGCAGGGTCGGCGGTCGGGTAGAAACGTTGCAGCTGTGCGAATTTGCGGCGCCGCGTGGAGACCAGCTGCCCGATCAGGTAGCCGACCAATGTCAGGTTCTGAATGGCGACCGCCAGCAATACGGCCATGTTGCGCATGCGCACCGTGGTGAATAGGTCGATCAGCCGACCGTGTTTGAGCAACCGCGTGCTGAACGTGGCGTAGGGCCCGAACAGCAGCGATTCCTGGCCGTCGACGACGCGTTTGTCCAAGTGCGGCACCGACATCGGTGGCGCGCCGAGTGACGCCTGGCTGTAGACCTTTGCGTCGTGGCGGCTGACCACGTCGGGGTTGTCGGTCCGCAGAAACTGCGCACCGAACGGAAAGACACCGTAGCCGCGGACCTCGGGAACACGGGCCCTCTGAAGCAGTTTGAGCGCGTATCCACCCGCGCCGACGAACACAAAATTCGCTCGAACGGTGAAGCGCCGCTTGGCGCCGCGGTCACGGCCTGTGATTGTCCAGGTCCCGTCTGGCCCGCGGCGCAGACCGGCAACTTCGTGCCTGACCCGCACCTGTGCGCCACCGTTGGTCATCACATCGACCAATGCACTGGTCAGGGCACCGAAGTCGACATCGGTGCCGGCTTCGTAGCGGGTGGCGGCAATCGGCTCGCCGCGGCCGCGCCCGGCCATCAACAATGGTGCCCAGTCGGCGATCACCGCAGGATCCTCGGTGTATTCCATTGCCGAGAACAGCGGCAACTCGCGCAGCGTGTCGTACCGGCGCCGCAAATAAGCCACGTCCCGGTCGCCGAACACGACATCCATGTGCGGGGAGGGGTTGATGAACGACGCGGGCTCGGTGATATCGCCATCTTCGACCAGCGTGGCCCAGAACTGGCGCGACAGATGAAACACTCCGCCGATCTGCTCGGCTTTCGCCGGATCATCCGGGTCGGGCATGTAGTTCAACTCGCATATCCCCGAATGTCCCGTCCCGGCGTTATTCCATGCATTCGAGCTCTCGGCACCAAGCTCACCTAGGCGTTCGAACATCACAACGGACCAGTCCGGTTGAATCTTGGCGATCATCGCGCCCAGCGTCGCGGACATGATGCCGCCACCGATCAGCACAACGTCGATGATCTCCTCCGGGACAACCGGTTTCGCGGTCGTGGTGTGCTCTGATCCCATGTCGATCCTCCCCTGGATGCGGTGTTCACAGCATCGTCACGCACACGCAATTCATCCGTCTACTACCAAGATTGGGTGATTATCATCCGAATATGGATGACTTTCCGTCAGCGCAGCTGGAAGCACTCGCACCCCTACTGGCGGCGTTCGACACCACGGCATATACGGGTCACATCACACGCGCGGCGGAGGGGCTCGGGGTTCCTCAGTCATCGCTGAGCCGACGTTTGAGAGCCGTGGAGAAGGCGGTCGGTGTGCAGCTGTTCCATCCGGTTGGGCGAGGTATCGCGCTCACTCCCGCTGGGCGGGAACTGTTCGAACGCACCCGCGGACTGGTCCGCGCACTCGACGATGCCATCAGTGCGGTCCGCGGCAACGCTGACCCGGAATCTGGTCTCGTCCGGTTCGGTTTCCCGCTCACCCTCGGACCCGTCAGCATTCCGTCCATGCTGGCCGAATTCCATGCCAGCGCACCGCGTATCCGTCTCCACCTCGTACAGGCCCATGGCGAAGGACTTGCCAACCTGATCCGCGACGGACAACTCGATCTCGCCGTCATGATTCCCTCGCCCACCGACCTACCCGCACAGGTACTGGGACAGCAACGCATCCACCTCTACGTACCTCGCCAGCACCGCCTCGCCACCTGCGACACCGTCCACCTCGCCGATCTCCGCGACGAAGCCTTCATCGCCAACCCGCCCACGTACCACTTGCGCCGACTGCTCGACTCCTGGTGTACCGAAGCCGGATTCACGCCGAACGTCGCCTTCGAGATCACCGAATTCGAAACCCTCCGCTCGCTCGTCGCGCACGGACTGGGTGTCGCGCTGCTTCCCGAGCCCGAAACGCCGCATCCCGGCCTGCACCGTGTCCGGCTGTCCAGCCCGCGCGACCGGACGATCGGGCTGGTCTCGAGCAACCACCGACCCACCCCCGTGGTCGCGCGCCTGCATGACTACATCGCCCACCATGCGATGGCCCACATAGGTGCGCGCCGACCACCTAGGCATCACACTCTGGAACTCTGAACAGCCAACTCCTTGAGCCCGTTCCACACCGTAAATTCGTCACCGACGATTCTCGGCTGCAGCCTCATCATCACCGCAACGATCCGGACACCGAACGTGGCGATCGACGCGGTCGCAGCGAGAACGCTCGGCCACATGAGCACCAGCAGCATCAGCAGGAATGCGTGAACGTAGGTGTAGCTCACCTCGTAGAGCGCGATCATCGCAGGTGTCGTCTGCGCCCGCTCACCGAAGTAGACGACCGCGAGGACAACCGGCACCAGGACGAGGACCCACAGAACCCTCGCCGGGACCGCACCGACCGCTGCGAGGATGAAGACCAGCGCATACGGACTGGTATGCACGACCACCAGTGTGGTGGCGCGCTGCCACAGCTTCTTGATGCTGAAAATGCTTGCGGCACCAACGGCTTCGTCGCCCTCCACATCGGGAAGGTCTTTGGACACCGATGCCGCCGCGATGAACAGCGCGACGACCCAGACGATGGGCGACACCGTGGACCACGGGGCGTTGAACGCCCAGGCACCTGCGACCTCGCACGCGGCGACCCACCCGAACACGATCTGCGGGAGTGGTGGCACTCGTTTGAATCGTGGTCCCCAATTGTAGAGGGGTGCAGCGACTCCGGCAGCGAGAAGGATTGCCGCAGGCGCAATTCCGACGAAGATCGTGAACGGGATGGCCCCGATCGCGAGCGTCAGGTAGCCGGCCCAGACGACGCGCCACAGGACCTTTTCCGGTAGCGAACGGAGAAGTGCGGCGCGTTCTGGTTGATTGACCGCGTCTTCCTCGCGGTCCACCAACTCGTTGTGGATCGAGGCCGTGGCGTCGCATACCCATGTCGCGACAACCAGTAAGACGAACCAGACCGGATTATGGAATCCGTGATCGGCAGCCGAGCCGAAGTACCCGAAGAGCAGCGGTGTCGTCCACAGAAACCAGAACGGCACCTTGCTGATCTTGAGGATTCCTACCACCACGGCAAGGGCCGAGCCGGATGAGTCGCCACCTCTGACCATGCTGTCTTCCATATGTATTCGCCGGTTCATATCCTCACCCCTGCGACTTGGGCATGAGTTGCAGATATTGGCCCCACGATGTGCGTGCGTAAACAAACCCAGAGGAATGCGGGTCGTAGATTGTGCAGCCAAGCCCCGCGAGCTTGCCGACAGTAGCGTCGAGGTCATCGATCCACAGCGCGAGGTGGCTACCGTGATCTGCGGCGAGCGTGCCCCGGTTTCGGGATTGTCTGTTCCACTCGATTGCTTCGATCTCCACACCCGATCCAGCACGGAAGAACGTGAATCGACCTTCGGCGTCGGAGTTCAAGCCGAGCCACCTCTGCATGGAATCGCCTTGCGGGTCGGAGACAGATGATCTCCAGCCCACCTCGAATCCCAGGCCATCGCCGAACACACGAGTTGCCAATTCCAGGTCCGGTACATTGACGCCAACATGCCCGAGGATATTCACTGTTGTGTTCTCCTGATCTCAGTCTCGAACCTGGTATATCGGTATTCCGTATTCTCTCCTGTACAGCTCTAACACCCTTTCCCACGATTTCATGAGGGCATCTTTATCGCTGTCGCCACGCGCACCGAAATAGGGATAATGGTGGTGGTAGGTTCCGAAGATTCGCGCGCAATCCCGGTGATAGGCGCGCGTGTCGAGCATATGCGCATGCCAGAACTGATCGATATCCGGAGACGGCGGCAATTGCTCGCCAAGATACTTCCGGCGAAGATACATCCAGTTCTTGTACTGGCGTTCTACCGCTCGCGCTTTGCTGTGCGACCACCCCAGCCCGCCCTCGAGCCCTGGCTGACTGGTCAGCTTCTGAATTAATAGTTCGAAGTCGATGGCGTCGATGTACTCCCGAACCTGCCCCAAGTCTTCGATGAGGAACTTCTCCGGGCTACGCTCTTCTTTCATGACTCCCACCGGTACCGAGGGTGGCGTTTCGAAATCTTCCAAAGGGTTGCTCCTTCGTATGCCCGAATCCAGGATGCCGCGATTCGCATGTGGGCGGTTCGGTGATCAACGACATCGGGAAATGAAATCGTCTTCGGCGGCGTAGCAGAATGTCGCGTTGCCGTTCCTCTTGAAATATCCGGGAAGCTTGGCATGCCAGTCGGTGACATTGCTTTTCATGTAATCGGCGAGCCATGTGGTCGTGACTTCGAGCGTTCGTTCCGGTGTGACGATCGCTCGGTAGCCCAATTCCGCCTCCGCGTGTGCCATTCCCGCAGTGACACGGGCCGGTGTCGACCACGGCGTATAGCCGATCATCGGCGCTGGCGGAGGCCCTGGTCGCACGAATTCCTCCCACTCCCATTCCAGGTGCGCGGCGATCTGCCGGGCGATGCCGAGGACGTCATGGGGATCGTGATCGGCCGCGTTCACGGTTCGGTCACCGGGAGATTCGCAGCACAGACGGATGATTTCGGCCAGATTGTCGACGGAGCAGCGATTGAACTTCTCATGGCCATCTCCACACAACACCAGCCGCTCACGGCGATCGAGCACCCGCTTCACGAAGTACCATTCTCGTGCCGCTGTACTGTTCGGTCCGAAGACTGCGAACGGACGGACAATGGATGTAGGTGCGATCCGCAGAGCTCTGACCGCCCGCTCGACCGCGACCTTGCCGCCGCCATAGGTCATATCATCAGGCGGCAGAATCGGATGTGCCTCATCGATCGTCAACGGGGCGAACCAATCGGCGGTGTCGTAATTGCCGAAGTACGGTTTGCCGCTGACGCCTCGATACACGGCACCGGATGAGATGACGATCAGGCTCCCGACGAGGCCACGCAGGCAGTCCAGTTGACCGATATCCTCGGCCCGGTACGCGATCACATCGATGAACGCATCCGCACCGCTTCCCACCGACCTCCGCAGCTGGGCTGCATCTTCACGGGGATAGGAATGGACTTCGGCCCCCATACTCGCGAGCTCTTGCGTCATCGCAGGCGCGCCCCATCCGGCGACCGTGACATCCCAGCCGGCCGTGAGAAGGTGTCTCGTGATCGTGCTGCCGATGAACCCTCCGCCACCGAGAACTACAGCCCTGGGCAATTGATCCCCCCAGACAAATAGACACGGCGGCACAGCCGAAGCCGCCTGCAATTCGAAATTCGCTATTTTGACCGGCAGAGCTGTTCTGAGCTCTTTCGAGAGTTCAGAACAGCTCCGATCGCAAATTACGTGCACATAGTCGGTGCCGCGATCTGCTCTTCCGAAATGGTCTCCTCGATCGACTCTGCGGGAGTGTCAATCTGGTTCTCCATGCGCTATTCACCTCCCCCCATGTCGTAGTGCCGACAACCTGAATTGGAGCACGCTCGACGTCACCGGTCAAGCCGATCACAATCGAAATCAAATGTGATCAGGATCACTTGACGTCGAGGTCTTATGCCCCCTAGCCTTGCTCAGACGTCGAGCATCACGACCGCTGCCGTTTAACTCGCAGCGCTGGATGTGGCGTCATTCAAAGGGGGAATCTTTGTCTCGAAGTGTGTTTGACATCGCCGTTATCGGTGGAGGGCCGGCCGGCGCTGCGGCGGCACGCACTGCCGCTGCAGCGGGCGCTACGACCGTGTGTGTCGACAAGGAAGTCTTTCCGCGTGACAAGGCCTGTGGTGACGGCCTGACACCAAGGGCTGTGAAGCTGATTTCGGAATTGGGGCTCGCAGCAGAGCTCGATCAACACTTTCACAGAATTTCCGGCGTCAGATTTCTGGGAAACCGCCCATGGACGATTGGTTGGCCACAACGCCCGGGAATGCCCTTATATGGATACGTGGCCAACCGCGGAAAGCTCGACTCGCTACTGCTGGCCGCTGCTGATTCCGCAGGCACGGAAGTTCGACAATCCACCGAAGCTGTCGAACCGGTTTTCCGCGACGATCAAGTGATTGGAGTCCGGGTCAAGAACCCCGACGGTACCGAGGAAGTGATACACGCGCGGGCGGTGGTGGCAGCCGACGGCGCGTACTCACCGATGTCCCGGCAATTCGGCCGGTCGAACGACAAGGGCGTCATGGGGATCGCCATCCGCGCCGAGATGCCCTCGTTGCGATGCGACACCGACCAGCTCGAGATCTACCCTCGGTTGATCCATAACGGGGAGATGCTGCCCGGCTACGGTTGGGTGTTCCCGTTGGGCGACGGACGTGTCAACTGCGGCGTCGGCTATGGCATGACCTACGCCAAGTGGCGCAGCGTCAACGCCACCCAGCTGTTCGGCGAATTCCTTGCGTCCCTGCCGAACTCGTGGGGTCTGCCCACCGTCAGCGAGCTCCAGAAACAACGGGCGATTCGCGCTTGGCGACTGCCGATGGCCTTCGCGGGTGGGCCGGCGTGGAAGCCGGGAATCCTGTTCGCCGGCGACGCCGTCGGCGCGATCAAGCCGCTGACTGGAGCTGGTATCTCACGCGCGATCCAATCCGGGATCGCGGCAGCCGAATCCGCTGTCGCAGCCCTGGACGGAGCGGGGCCAGCCGACTTCTCGAGCTACACCGGCTACCTCGAACGACAGTGGGGTCGCTCCTACAGTTGGGGCGCCCGTCTTCATCGCACGATCGCGGACCCGCGAGTCATGCGAGGCATGATGGGCGTCATCGACAGCCCCGTGGTGCGGCGCACGATCATTCGGTCGATCTATGGCTCCCCGGCAATGGCATCGTATGAGCCCGGGCCGCTGCCCGATGTTGATGTGCGCGCCCGCACCGACATCGGTGTGCCCGATACCGCGCCACACGGATTCGCATGACGGGCCGATCCGGGAACCGGGCGCTGGATCTGGTGCTCTACGGCGCCACCGGCCTGGTCGGAACACTCACCGCTCGGTATTTAGCATCGACAGGCTCTGCAATGAGTATCGGGCTGGCAGGCAGATCCGAGCCCGCGCTCACCCGATTGCGTGACGGACTCGGGTCTCCGGCACGAAACTGGACGATCCTGCGCGCGCACAGTGGTGACCCGCAATCGCTTCGCGAGATGGCCGCGTCCGCCCGACTTGTCGTGAGCGCTGCGGGCCCCTACGCCGACACCGGGCTGCCTGTGGTGAGTGCTTGCGTTGCGGTCGGCACTGAGTACGTCGATATCGCCGGTGAGACACTGTTCATTCGCGACAGCGCGCACCAGTTTCACGACGAGGCCGCATCGAAGAATCTCCGCATCGTCCACAGCTGCGGCTTCGACTCCCTGCCCTCCGATCTGTCGGTCTATCTGCTGCACCGACGTGCGGCCCAGGACGGAACAGGCAGCCTGGTCGAAACGAACCATCTCCTGTTCGGCCAGATGGGTAACGTCTCCGCCGGGACGATCGCGTCCGCGATACAGATGCTCCGACGTTGCGGCGCCCATTCCTCGGATCGACGCGATCTCCTCGACGCCTATACCCTCACCCCTGACCGCCCATCGGAGCCCGACCTCGGAGAACAGCCGGATTGGCTGTGCCGAGCGGGCCGTGCAGTCGCACCAGAAGTGTCGCACGTGCAGACGACCGCCTTCGCGCTCGCGATCCCCAACTCGCGAATCGTCCGCCGTAGCAACGCTTTACAGAACTGGGCGTACGGCAGAAACCTACGTTATACGGAGAGCGTCGCGCTGACTGGTTCGCGAGTCTCAGCATTGATCGCCAGACTCTTGTACCTCGTCATCCGATTCGGGTTCGGTGTGTCGTCGCGGACCATTCATCGATGGCCGAATCGACTCGTGGACGTATTGCCCGCGATCGCGTCGGTCGCCCGGCGCCGCTACTCGGGCTCCTACCGAGTCGAGACCTACGCGACGACCTCGGAGAACATCCGCTACCGCGCGATCTTCGAACAGGACGGCGATCCTGGATCGCACGCCACCTCGGTCCTGCTGGCCGAAAGCGCACTCGCAATGCTGGAGTCCGGCAGTGACGAGTCCAGGGTGTGCGGGGTCCTCACCCCCGCAGTCGCGATCGGACAAGTCCTGCCTGAGCGGCTTTCCCGCGCGGGCCTGACGCTGCGCACACAACGGCTGTCACCTGAGCACACCGCTGCGGCCGGCTCTCCAGAGCCGTAACAGCGGGCAACCGCACGCGGCCGCTACCGCCCCTTCTTCACCCTTCCGTTCACCGAAACACCGTGACTCGAGAGGCTCCACGTGACCACAGCACGATCGCTCAACGATTCCTCGCTTCCCTACAAGGTCGGCCTTGCGGTACTCGCCACCGCGGCGGCAGCCGGCGGGCTGGTAATCGGCACCGAATGGAGGAACAACCCGACTCCATTCCCACACTTCCTGCGATTCTTCCTTCGCCATCCGCTGGTAGGCCGGGACAAATTGCTGAAGGCGCTACGCCCGCAGCGCGGCGAGCGCCTGCTCGAGATCGGCCCCGGAATCGGCTACTACGCGGTGCCGGTCGCAGCCTCACTCGGTGAAGGCTCGCTCCACGTGCAGGATGTGCAGCAAGCCATGCTGGACCACACTCTCCGAGCAGCCCGCGATGCCGGAGTGCACAACATTCACTCGACGCTGCGAGACGCGAGCGTGATCCCGTTCGATGACGACTACTTCGATGGCGCGTACCTCATCGAGGTGATCGGCGAGATACCCGATAAGTGGGCAGCACTGAACGAACTCCACCGTGTCATTCGTCCCGGCGGGCGCCTAGTGGTCGGAGAGGATCTACTGAGCTTCGACGTGCACTTCATGACGCACTCGTCGGTCACCGAGCTGGCTCGCTCGGCGGGCTTCATCCTCGAAGAACGGTTCGGCACGTCGCTGGGCTACTTCGCGGTATTCCGGGCATGACCGCATTCGTGTGACACCGGTGCCGCACGCACCCGTCCGATAGCGAGCCGGCAGGAGGAGGAGTTATGGATCAAGCAGTGATCACGGGCCGTGGTTTGAGTCGGAACTTTCAGATGGGAGAAACGGTCGTTACTGCTGTCAGAGACTGCGACATCGAGATCATGCCAGGAATGATGACCACAATCCTCGGCAAAAGCGGCAGTGGAAAATCCACCCTGTGCAATCTCCTGTCTGGGCTCGATCGGCCGACCTTGGGTACCGTCACCCTGCTCGGCCGGGACCTGTCGAAGCTCAGCGATTCCGAAATGGCCGCATTGCGTGCGCAGAGCCTGGGTTTCGTCCTGCAGAAGGACAATTTGGTTCCCTTCCTCACCTTGGAGGAGAACGTTGCCGCGCCCTTGCTGTTCGCGGGTCTCACGCGGCGTTCGGCACAGCGTCGTGCCCTCGAGATGCTCGAGATGACAGGCATCGGCCATCGCGCAAAATCGTGGCCGGCCCAGGTCTCCGGTGGCGAGGCGCAACGCGCCGCGGTCGCGCGCGCATGCGCCGGGCGGCCCGCGGTCGTGTTCGCCGACGAACCTACCGGAGCACTTGACCGTCGCAACGGCGAGACGGTCGGATCACTGCTCAAAGACCTGTGTCACGAGACCGGTACGGCCGTGGTGGTGGTCACCCATGACGCCGAACTGGCGAGCAAGTCCGACAGGACATTCCACATGGAAGACGGTCGACTCCTGGACTCACCGCGCGAGGACCGGTGACCATGCCCTCCTCGATAGCCTCCACGGTGGTTGTCGCCAGAGTCCTCGCGCGCAGCTGGTACTCGCGCCCACTGAAACTGGTCTCGGCACTGGCAGGTGGGATCGGCGGAGTGATGATTGTGTGCGCGGTGCTGATGATCGCGGTTCCGGTCCTGCAGTCCACACGAACACCCCCCGTCGATTTTCTGCAGTCGGACGTGGTCGCGATTGCGGCCAATTCGCACGCAGGGATTTCTCGGCAGCTCACCGACGCATCGATTTCCGCGGCTGGCACTGCGGCGGCGACACAGGTGACGATCTCCAGCACCACCGCGGCACCCCTCGGCGGGCAATACACCCCTGTCATGGTGATCGGGGTCGAGCCCTCCCTGATATCGATGGTCGATCCCGTCGCCCTGACCGGGGCCCAGCTGCCGTCGACCGTCGATGACCGCGGTGCGCTTGTGACGCGCGAGTGGTCCCAGCGCCAAGGACTCGGCCTGGGCGACCCCGTATCGGTCAACACTCCTCAAGGCGCACGACAGTGGACCATTCGCGGTGTGCTGGACCACTCGGTGGCCAACGAAGGCTCCGCCCTCATGGTTCCCATCGCGTTTTCTCGCCAAGAATTCAGGAAAGGCGACAACACCGACGTCATCTTGCTGCACGACCTCGGTGCGACCGAACGCCGGCACATCGAGAGTCTGATCGATGGCGCCGCCACGGTCACCTCACCTGACGGGATCTTCTCGAGCTATTCGCGGATCTACCGGACACCCATCATGCTGGTCAGCATCTTCGGCCTCGTAGCGCTCCTAGCCGGTATGACGATCATCTTCTCGGTCTGGCGGATCACCCAGGATGAGGTGGCCCCTACGCTGGCGCGCCTTCGGCTCGTCGGTGCCACAACCAAGCATCTCGTCGTCGGATCCGCCTTGGTATCGATACCGTTCACCGCGGCGTCGTATGTGATCGGCGCAACCGCCGGTGTCCTTGTCGGTTCGCACCTCACATCCTTTCGTGACCAGCTCGTGAACTTCACCGGACACGCGTTCGGAAACCAGATCACCTTCACGGTGCCGGTCGTTGGATCTGCCGTTGTCAGTGCAGGCATGTTCGGCGCGGCATGGGTTGCCGGGATAATGGCACTCCGCCGGGTCGCACCCATTGATGCAATAACCCAGCGCGACCGGGTGATCGCCACGCCTTCCGGGAGGCCGAGAGCGTTCGCTGCCATCGGTCTGTGCTGCGTCGGTGTGGCGACCACCCTGACGCTGCTCACCCCCCGGCCGATTCAAGCCTCGGCTGCGGTACCACTGCTTCTGGGTCTTGCGCTGCTCTGCTGGTCGTTGCCGGCACTTTCTGGAGCCTTCATCCATCGAGTTGCCGCGGGGCCGCTCGGTATCATCGTCGGCCGCCAACTCCAAGTAGGCTGGCGCCGAAACGGCGCTCTCGCCGCCACTTTCGCCATCTCGCTGCTCGCGGCGCTGACCCTGTTCGGTGTGGCAGCCAGTCTCCGATCGGAAATCGATCGCTCAGTCGACCGATTGACGCTCGGCGCCCTGTATGTCGCGGCGGCACCTGTCGGCGCGAACTTCGCCGAAGAGACCATCTCTCCGGAAATCAGACAGAGAATCGCACAGCGCCCCGGTGTGGACCAGACCGACACTTTCTCCTATACCAATGTTGCTCTTCCGGGTGGGCGCATCAGGGTCGAGTGTTTCGGCGGCGACGTCAGTCGCTTCAACCACTTCATTGTTTCCGACGGCAAATACGAGATCGATGCGATGTCGAGCGAGCTTGCCGGTTTCCTGCGTGGGTCGAGTATCGCGGTGTCCACCAATCTTGCGCGCACCCAGGGTGTATCGGTTGGTTCGCAACTGACGATCCCGACGCCGAATGGTCATGTCGCGGCCGAGATCGTTGCGATCATCGACGACTCCACCTCTGACGGCGGGATGGTGGTCGCCGGTGACGATCTCTATAGAGACATCGCGGGCATCGACGCGGGCAGCTACACCGTGGGGATCGTGCCCACGCCGGGCACCGATCTCACCGCACTGCAGGCCGACATCCAGCGGTTGGTGGCTCCGACCTATCCCCGAGCGCAGGTACTTTCCGCAACCGATTACCGCTATGAACTCGGATCCAATCTGAGCCGATTGATGATCTCGTTCACCGCATTCGCGTGGATCACCTTCGCTATCGCAGGAGTCGTCGGTGCCGCGACTTTGGCGACCATCATCGGTCAGTCCCGACGTGCAGCCGCAGTCATCCGCCTCGGTGGCGCTAGGAATACCCACACGTTGTGGGCGCTGGGCATCATGTCGACCATCACCGTGATACTGGCGTGGGCGATCGCTGTGCCAGCGTCGTATCTGGCCGTTCGCATCATGATCAGCGTGCAGGCCGGTGCCAGCGGTCTCACACCTGTTGCGCAGATACCTCGCGAAATGGTGGTCTCGAGCTTGCCGTTGGCTCTCATCACCGTGGCCGCCGCACTTTCGCTGATTGCCAGATCATCGCTGAACCGACAGCTGTGGGCCGAGTTGTCCGACGAATAAGGCAGCGGCAGCAGAAAGATCCAGCCCGACAGCGTTAACGGAGATCAAGGATGGACCTGTTACATTCTCCTACCAGCAGGGACGCACGCTCGACCGCACGCGACCGTCTGACAGCGTGGCACGACCGCGCCCGACCCCCACAGATGTCTGGACTACCACCAGGACCGGTACGGATTCCGACGGCGATTCAAACACTGGGGCTTTGGACGATGCGTCCGAGCTTCCTGAGGCACATGCAACGACGCTACGGCGACGTATTCACCGTCTCGGACCTTCCGGTCGGCAAGGTCGTCGTACTGTGCGGTGCGACAGACGTCAGAACGGTCCTTCGAGGACATCCCGATCTCTACCTCGGCGGTGACGGCAACAGCGCACTCGGACCGGTGGTCGGCGCACGATCGGTCATCACCCTCGACGGGCACGACCACCGTTCAGAGCGCAAATCGATGATTCCCGCCTTCCACGGCAGCCGGATCAGCGCAATGACCACGAGTATGGAAGAACTCACGAGACGAGAGATCAGCAGTTGGCCTTTCGGCACCAGCTTCTCCCTACTGAACCGCATGCAAGATCTGAGCCTGCGGATCATCGTCCGCACGATCATCGGGGAGAGCAACCCTGTCGAAGCCGACAAACTGACGCTCGCCCTCCGGGCAGCGCTTCCCCAGCGCCTGATCGACCTGGCTGTCTGGCAATTTCCTCCCCTCGCCGGAATCCGGCCCTGGCGCGGGTTCCTGAAGGCAATGGATCACGCCGATGAACTGCTGTACCGGCAGATCGAGAGGTGCCGGGTCGACCCAGCACGTGAAACTCGGTCGGATGTGCTCTCGATGTTGTTGGACGAAAGCCGAGACGACGAAACGATCCGCGACGGACTGATGAGCCTGCTGGTCGCCGGCCACGAAACAACCGCCGTCGAGTTGGCGTGGGTCTTCGAGGAGCTGCTACGAGATCAGTACTCACTCGAACGAATCCACGCCGGGCTCGACTGCGACGACGACCCCTACCGGGCCGCCGTCATCAAAGAAACACTCCGGCTGCATCCGGCAATCTTCAACGTCATGAGACGCATCACAGACGATGTCGAGCTGTCCGACGGTCGGCGCCTGCGAGCGGGAACTCTCGTCATGCCATCCATCGGCTCCGTCCACACCGACGTCCGGGTCTGGGGACCTGATGCCCGTCGCTTCCGACCCGCCCGGTGGTTCGAACCACAGGTGCCCGAGGCCGCGTGGTTTCCGTTCGGCGGCGGCGCCAGACGGTGTCTGGGATCCAGTTTCGCGCTCTCCGAAATCGACGTGGTCATCAGGACGATCCTGCGGTCCACACAGCTTGTCCCCGATCGCCGCGCACACGAACGCCAGCGCATGCATCACGCGACGGTCGTGCCACACCGCGGGACCCGCGTCCGGCTGAGGAGTCGCCGCGGCTGATGCGAGCACTCTCACTAGGTCTGCCCTGCGGTCGCCGCGCGCCAACCGCCTCGCGCGGCGGTCCACCTCACACGAGCTGGGAATCCGGTGCGGGATTGACGTCGCTATAGCTCGCGGTGCATCGACTGCAAGACCAAGATGCCCGCAGATCCATATGGGATCTACGGGGAAGTCGTGGAGCTAAGGGGAATCAGTCCCATCCTTATTGCACCCCGCCGGGACCTGCCTACGGCAAACCATGGCAGAACCCATCGCACCACCGCTATTTGCCGATGACCAGCAGTTTTCGGTGTCGCAGGAGGTTGGCGTACTGGTCGATACCCCCTCCGGACACCATTGTTAACCACACAAGGAATGGCGGCCACTTCGGCCGCCATTTCTGTATGTAAGTAACGGATCTGCAGATCAAGCGCGTCGTAGATGCGGGCACGGTCCGAAGGCCTGCCCGCGTCCAGAACCGCTGCGATGTCCCCCAACGAGTCGATCAGCTTGTGAACCTCGACCGCGCGCAGCGGCACCACGCGGGGCAAGTTGTCCAGTTCGCTCTGGGCGATCGCCTTCTCTGCTCGAGCCGCGTTCATGGCGTCGACCAGAATCGTCGGATCTACCCCCGCTTCGATTGCGGCACGGTGGCGTTCGAGCTTCGCCTCTGCCTCCACAAACCGCCGGCGCAGGGTCTCGCGGACACCGTCATTGGAGTCGGCGTTGTGGGCTTCGACGAGTGTGGCGATCGTGTCGTCGCGGTGGTCCCTGTCGAAGAGCCGGGCCAACCACCGGTTGACCGGACCGATGATCGCGGACTCACGAAGATTCACGGTCTTCGGATGACCGTCCAGCACTGGACTTCCCGGAGGCAGCGTGCGAGCCAGACACCGGTAGTAGACAGCACCGTGCACGACGGTCGCTTGCATCTTCCGCGAACAGCTGTCGCAGCGGACACGTCCCCGCAGGTGGTATTCGCGGGGCATGTTCGTCTGCCGGGTACGTTCGAGCCGCGCCCGTGACCGGTTGCTGGCACCTGCGCGGGCTCGCCGAATCAGATGCGTTTCAGTGAAGGTCTCCACCGAGATGATCGGTGGGTGTGCAGGCTTGCGCGACCGCACTATCCGACCGGCCTCCGACCGCCGAAACCGCACCACATTGCCAGCCGCGACGTCGTCCGGGTCGAGTAGTTCCTCATGCTTGTGCCAGCGCCCGAAGACCGCGTACCCGGTGTAGCGCGGGTTCTGCAGGATCGCTGCCACAGTCGCCGCCTGCCACCCAGCACCGGACCGATGGCGGTTCTGGTCGGGTCGGCGCGCCGAAGGGCACGGAATGCCGTCCCGGTTGAGTGACGTGGCAATCGCCTTGTCTCCGGCACCTGCGATGTAGTCCTTGAAGATTCGCCTCACCACCGCCGCAGCTTCTTCGTCGATGGCCAGAATGCGAAGCTTCAAACCGTCGGCAGCCCGACTCGGATTCGGATGCGCCGCACCATCGATCACCATGTAGCCGTACGGCGCTCGACCACCCTGGTGACGCCCCTCGTTGAGCACCTGCGCGTCCATCGCCGACCGCGTGCGCTGCTGAACATGCTGGCGCTCGGACTGGCTCATCCCGCCCAGCATGCTCATCATCATGTTGTGCGCCGTGTTTTGCGGGTCGTAACGACCCCCGAGCTCCGGAACCCAGATATCCACGCCGTAGGCGATGACGCGAGGGGCAACCAAGCTGAACTGATTGCCGAACCAGCAGCGCTGCCCCTCTCCGACCATGATCGCCGACCAACCGCGAGTCGGATTCTTCAGGTTGGCCAGCAGTCTGGACGCATTCGGCCGCCGGTCCCAGGGAACCGACCGAGATTGGCCCAGCGTGACAGCTCGGCGTCTCCGGGTTGGGATCGTCCTCGGATGGCGTCCAGGTCCGGTTACACCGGTCGAATGGGCAGGAAAAGACCAAACCAGGGGGCCGGACGCCACTAAACCCATAAGGACGTACCGGCAATTCACCGCTTCGCGTGCCCGTTCCGAATACGCCCATGGGATCGCCGCTACGACGGATAACCGTGTCCAACGCCTCCAGCGGCTGCGCGAGATCGCCACCTGCGCGCACGGCCTCGAGCACCCGGTCGAGGTCGGCCGTGTCGGCTCCGACATCGAGAAGGTCGGCGCGGAGCTCTGGCTCGTGTGCGCAGACGTATCCAGCGGCAGCCGCGACACTCGCGGGATCTCGCTCTGTAGCGCCCGTCATTGAATCCCCCTCCTGCCACTGACTCGTACAGCGCTTCCGACTTTAGACGAATGCTGTTCTGGCTGGGCCGCTCACGGCATCATGGTAGCCATCGTCGAACCGCTGGGGGTGTCCCTATGTTCGTTGTCAAGTCGTGGGTTGGTGTTCTGTCTGGTGATGGCTTTGGCGGAGTCCGTGGTCGGTAGCGTGATTCGAGTGGCGTCAAAGGCTGAACGGCAGGCTGCTCGGGATTGTGTGGCGGCGTATCACGAAGCGCGGCTCGGCGAGCTGCTTGAGCATGTCGGCCGGGCATTGGACCGGTTCCGTGCCGGGCAGTTGGATGCGTTCGAGGTCGACGCGGTGATCCACCAGTACCATCGGGCGGCTCAGCGGTTGTGGACGTTCTGCGGCGAGTCCAGTGCGCAGGTGGAAGCCGCCGCGCATCTGATCGAAGACATGGCTGGCGCGGGTGAGGTGATCGATTGGTGGCAGCGCGGCATGTCGGCCAGGGCCCGGCGTGCCGAGGGGCCGGACGCCTAAACCGTGCTGGTTGTCGGGCAGCTGCCCGGCGATCAGGCCGCAGGTGCTGGAATGCGGTAGGGCTGTTTGGTTTTGAGCATGGCGTAGAGGACGTCGCAGCGGCGGCGAGCCAGGCAGATGAGGGCGGCGTTGTGTTTCTTGCCTTCGGCGCGTTTGCGGTCGTAATAGGCGCGGCTGTCCGGGTCGTGTAGCGCGGCGAACGCGGACAGGAACAGGGCGCGTTTGAGTTTGTGGTTGCCGGATCTGGCGGGGTGTTCGCCGCGGATGGAGCTGCCGGATCGGTGGGTGACTGGGGCGATGCCGGCGTAGGCGGCGAGGTGTCCGGCGGTGGGGAAGGTTGAGCCGTCGCCGACTTCGAGCAGGATGCGGGCTCCGGTCCTGACTCCGACGCCGGGCATCGAGGTCAGGACCTTGGAAAGAGGGTGGTCATCGAGCATCCTCTCGATGTCTGCGGCCAGGGTTTGCCGTTGCAGCAGAGTGGTTTTCAGTGAGTCTGCGAGTTTGGGGAGCACGATCTCGGCGGAGCGTGCGCCGGGAACGGTGACGGTCTGCTGTGGCAGCGCGGCCAGGATTTCCTCGACGAGGCGAGCGCCCATGCGTGGGGCGTGTTTGACCGCGATGGCGGTGAGTTTGCGGCGTCCGGCGGCTTGGATGCCGACCGGGCCGCCGCAGCGGGACAGAATCTCGAGCACTGCCGGGTGGGCGGTGCGTGGCCCGAGGACGCGTTCGAGGGCGGGATGGATGCTGGTGAGCAGTCCGCGGATGCGGTTGATGGTGCGGGTGGCTTCTCCGGCGAGATCGTCGTCGAAGCCGACCAGGACAGCGAGTTCGGTGAGGGCTTCGTCGCCGGTGTCGACCCGGCGCAGCGCATGTGGCATGGTGCGGGCAGCGTCAGCGATGATGAACGCGTCGCGGGCGTCGGTTTTGGCTTGCCCGGGGTAGAGGTCGGCGATGCGTCGCATCGCTAGGCCGGGCAGGTAGGCGACGTCGTGGCCGCAGGCGCGGGCGACGGTGACCGGCAAGGCTCCGATGGTATTCGGTTGGTCGACCACGATCAGTAGCGGGCCGCGGGTGGCGAGTCGATCGAAGACCGCGCGCAGTTTGGTCTCATCGTTCGGTAATGCTTTGTCGTACAACCGTTTTCCGGCCAGATCGAGACCGACCGCATGATGTTCGCCCTTACCAACGTCAACGCCGCAGTACACGGCATACGCCTGTGCCAATCGTCGTTCCTTCGTCGCGTCGAACCCGGACGGCCGCCCGATCTGGCGTCAACGCCCGGCACCCACGTTACGAAGAGACCTACGTTCGGCCCTGTCCCTATCAGCGGTCCGTCGACGCCACCGGGACCCGCCGACACCACCCCCCCGGATCATGCGAAAGACAGGGGCAAGAAGTCATACCGGGCCTGGCGACCGTAGCCCTCGTTCAGGGCCACGAAGAAGGTAACGGGTGACAGAGAAGCGTTGACGTCGTGGATGAGGATGTCGCAACGCTGTAGCGCTGTGTCGAACTGATTGAGCGCACCGGCGATTCGTTTCGTTGCTCGGCTGCTCGGGCGTGTCGGATCCTGTGGAACAGGCTGGTGCGAAACTGACTGAGGCGCAGGTCAATAGCGCACCAACAGCTACGAGTGTCCTCCCCATGCGGCCGATTGTAGCCGCTTGGGACCAACCCGGTAATAGAAGGCCCCGCCTCTCTATGTGATCACTGTCGAGGCAGCGGCGGCCACCGTGATTGATCGGCACATCGGGCCGATCGCCTCCAATTGCGGTGCAGCCGTTCATGCGGTCGCAGCGAGCTGACGCTGGGCTGTCCGGTGATCGCGGAATAGGCCGATCCGGGTGGCGGCCAGGGCGTCGAGGACCGGGCGGCAAGTGTGCGCCACAGCTATCGAGCTGGCCCAGCGCAGCCATGCGGACCGCGACGTTGGGATCCCGAGGCGGCGGACCACGGCGGACAGGGTTTCCGGGTGCATCGGCTGACTGACCCTGCGGCCGGGAACAGAGGTTGCCGAGCGCGTGCATTGCGCGTGCTGCGGTGGTGCCGGCGTGGGATTCGCCGATTTTCAGGATCGAGGTGGGTAAGTCATGCAGTCTCTCGCAGGGCGGCCACGGGGCAGGAATCGACGGCCGATCGGGCGGCGGCGACAAGATCGTCGGGGATGTTGGTGCCCTCATATCGGTAGGTTAGTTCGGCGTCGTTGTCGAGGCGGAACATGGTTGGGGCTTGTTCGGAGCACAGGCCGTGGCCTTCGCAGCGGTGGTAGTCGACGGAGATCTTCATGGCGGTTTCCTCTAAGAAGTTGATGCTCGTCAACATGCTGGGATAGAGTTGGGCATGGCTACGAAGACGCGCAAGGGGCGCCCGCCGGCCGAGCTGTCACCGGCGTCGCTGACCGAGATCCTGTCGGCGGCGTTGAAGGTGTTCGCGGAGAACGGGTTCGACGGCATGTCCGTCGCGGCGCTCAATCGGGAACTCGGGGTGAGTCACAACCTGATCCATCAGCGGTTCGGGTCCAAGGAGGCGCTGTGGTACGCCACCGTCGACTGGGCATTCGGTGAGATCGCCGAGCACATGGCTCCCGACCCGGCGCTCGCGGAGCTGGATCTGCTGGAGACGGTACGGGTGACGATCGTGCGGTTCCTGCAGTTGCACGCGACGCACCCGCTGATCCTGCGGTTGGTCTCGGTGGAGGGGGCGACCGACAGTCCGCGGCTGGCGTATCTGTTCGACGCGCACGTGGGGCCGCTGCACGCGCTGATCACCGCGCCGCTGAAGGTGCTCGTCGACCAGGGTGTACTGGCCCCCGCCGATATCCGCACCTTGCACTTCCTCGTCGCGCACGGCGCAACCGCGCCGTTCAGCCTCGTCCCCCTTGCACAGAAACTGAACCCGCTCGACCCGCTCGACCCCGACGCGGTCCGCCAACAGGCCGAATTCGTCGCCGACATGGTCGTCGCCGGCTTGCGCGCCCGCGGCGCCTGACCGGAAACGCGCCCATGAAAGTCACGCTCAGCTTCGACAACGGCCCCAGCCCGGCCACCGGCACCGTGCTGGACGTGCTCGCCGAGCACGGAATCAGGACGACGTTCTTCGTCGTCGGCACCGAGCTGACCCGGCCGGGCGCCCGCGAACTAGCCGAACGGGCTGCCACCGAAGGGCACTGGATCGGCAACCACACCCTCACCCACTCGATCCAGTTCGGCGACTCCGACGACCCCGACCTGCCCGCCCGCGAGATCGGGCAGGCTCAGGACGCCATCGGCCGGCTTGCCCACCCGGACAAGCTGTTTCGTCCCTACGGCGGAGGCGGCGTCCTCGACCAGCACCTGTTCGGCCCGGCCGCAATCAACTACCTGCAACTGCACGCCTACACCTGCGTGCTGTGGAACTGCGTCCCACACGACTGGGACCAACCCGACGACTGGGTCCAACGCTGCCTCACCGACATCGCCTCGCAGCAATGGAGCCTGGTCGTTCTGCACGACCTCCCCACCGGCGCCATGCGACACCTGCCCCGGTTCCTGGACCGGCTCGATGCGCTCGATGCCGACATCATCCAGGAATTCCCCGAATCATGCGTGCCCATCCGCCGTGGCCACCCGTACAGCTCTGTCGATCACCTCACCCGTCCACCACGCGGCTGACCATCCGAATCCGCCTGCACAACCGGCCGTGATCAATCGGTTCCCTGAGTGTGTTTTTGAGCGGTCTGAGACGATTCGAGATCGAGGGAAATTCGCCCCTGCGTCAAGTGCGCCTCGATCTGATCGGCAGGCATCGGCGACGCGATGAGCGGACCCTGCGCCCGGTAGCAACCCAAACCGACCAGCATGCGGGCCCCAACGAGCGTCTCGACGCCCTCGCCCACCACGCCGAGCCCGAACGACCCGGCCAGCCCGATAATCGATTTCACGATCGCCAGATCGTCGGTACTCGCGCCGAGTCGCTGTACGAAGCCGCGATCGATCTTGACCGCGTCCACCGGGAGCGCCTTGAGATGCGAGAGCGAACTGTACCCGGTTCCGAAATCGTCTATGGCGATCTGCACACCCATTCGCTTGAGCCCGCGCAACGTGACCTGGGTGCGCACCAGATCCTGCACCACAACATGCTCGGTGATTTCCAAGCAGACCGAACTGCCGTCGATACCGAACAGCCGCAGGATGCCCTCGATGCGCTCCACGAAGTCCGGACTGACCAACTGAACCGGCGAAACGTTGATCCGCATCACCACATTCGCGGCGAGCCCCCGCCTGCGCCATCCGGCCAACTGGGCACACGCCGACTGGATCACCCAGTGCCCCAGCTCACCGGCTAGGTTGGTTGCCTCGGCTACCGTCACGAACGCACTGGGCATCAGTAGTCCCCTGGTCGGGTGCTGCCAGCGGACCAGAGCCTCCACAGCGACGATCCGACCCGTGCGGAGGTCAACCTCAGGCTGGTAGTGCAACAGCAGCGACCCGTCCGATATCGCGCCGGCCAGATTGAGCTCAACATCGTCCTGTAGCTCCAACTGGGCGCGCATCGCGTCGGTGAACACGACGACACCATTTCCGCCGTCGGATTTCGCCGAAATCACTGCGTGCTCAGCCCTGCGCAAGATATCGGCCACTCTGGTTTCCCCCGGAATGCCGAGCGCGACACCGACGCTCGCGCCCCGGCTGACCGACTCCGGGCCAACGGTGCCCCTGCGACCGATCAGTTGCTGGATCCGGGCCCCTTCGCGTTCGGCCGCGTCCGCTTCTGTGGGTTTGGCGGGCACGATGACGAATTCGTCACCACCGAGGCGGGCGATCATGTCGCTCGGGTCCAGATTTTCGCGCAGCCGCGAGGACAGCGTCCGGATGAAGTTGTCGCTCGCGGTGTAGCCCAGGAAGTCGTTGAGCGCCTTGAGCTGATCCACGGCGACGACGAACGCCGCGACCGGCCCCGGACTGCCGGCCTGTAGGCGCGCTTCCATATGTTCGAGCAGCGCGCGGCGGTTCGACAGGCCGGTCAGGTCGTCGTGCAGGGCGATATATCGCAATCGCTCCTCGGCCACCACGCGCGCCCGCAACTGGGCGAACAGCGCGGCGACCGCCTCGAGCACATTCAGTTCCCAGGTGCTCCAGTCGCGATCCCCCTGTTGGATGAATCCGAGCACGCCAACCGATTCGCCGCGCGAAAGCAGCGGGATCGCCACGGAAGAGACGACCGGAACACCATAGACGCGACGAAACAGTTCTCGATAGTCCGCGAACTCGGGGACCGCATTCACGACCAGCGGTTCGGTCGCATGCTCAAGTGCTCGAGAAACGGCGTCAGCCTGCTCGAAGTAGATGACGCGGAACGGATCTGGATCGGGTCTGTCAGCGCGGTGCGGCCATTCGGCGACCAGAACGGATACCCGAAGACTGCGGTCGGTGTGTCGGAGATAGCCGAACCCGACATCGAAGTAGTCGACCAACTCGGCCAGGACACGCTCTGACGCCTCTACCATCGTCGTAGCGTCCACACTCATCAGTTCGGCGGCGACCTTGGTCACAAGATAGTCTGGCGTCGACTTACGCCTGTGATTACCGACGATGCCGCGTTGCCCTCTGGCCCAACCAGCATCGGCATCGGTGTCACTGTCCGCGATGGGGTCGTCCATGGCGGCCGAATTGTTGTCCGACTCCTCGACGATCTGAAGGTCCCGCGAAGTGGTGCTCTGGATCTGTCCGGCTCGGTTTCGGGCTATCGCCAGCGGGTGGTCACCGGTCTCACCGCTGATGTACGGGATCGGGAATCGGTGTGAGCGCTTCGCCGTTTCGAGCAGCGCCTCGAACACCGTCACGACATCGAGAAGGTCAGGCCCACCATCGATTCCGTTCTCGAGGATCTTGGTGAACGCGCGGGTGAAGACCGGGCCGTCGACCTCGCGAAGCGCGGCCTGGTACGGGCCTGTGGAGGCGATCACCAAGCTGGTCGGGATCCGGACCAGCCCGTCCAACGGGCCCATGATCTCGTCGGTGAGCGCTTGGCCAGCCGCGCATGCGTCGATCACTACGAGCACACGTTTAGCTCTGCTGGCCACAATCAGTTCGCGGATCGCCTGGTACGCGATCGCGGTGTACTCGATCTGCGGGTCGGTATCGGCGGCCGCTAGCAGCAGTTCGCCGCGGCGTGAGATCAGACCGTGCCCGGCAAAGTAGACGATCAGGGTGTCGGTGGCGTGTTCGGCGGCGCACCGGACAGCGTCCAAGGTCTCGGACCGAGTTGGGGAGGACAGGAAGATCAGGTTGTCGCTATCGATGACAGGGTCGGCGGGATCGGTCAGCAGCCGGGCGAGCTTGCCGACGGCCGAGGACGTGCCGGGCAACGAAGCCAATCCATCCGCGGTGTAATTCGTTACTCCGGCCATTACCGCCATCGAGCGGTCCCGGTCTGGAAGGAAGGCCCCCATAGTGCTCACTTCGGCCTCGGCGGTCAGCGTGGCCGTGACCACCAACTCGCTCTCGGCGTTCTTGTCCGGTGGCGGTCGACCCGGTAGGCGAGCGGGGGTGACTTCGTCGAGCCTGGCCTGTGTCCACAGTCGGTCGATGCGGTCACAGCAGTCGCTGATGCGCTGCTCGCGGTCCGCGGTCCGACGGGGCAGCGATTCCTCGGCGAGGACTTCCACGACTTTGGTCAGCAGCGGCAGTTTGGGCACGGTCGTGGATTTGAACAACTCGGAGATCGTGTGGTGGCTGATTTTGCCGACTCTGTTGGCGATTTCGCGGCTGCTGAGCCATCCGGCGCGGTCGTGAAGTTCGTGCAGCGCGGCCATCAGGTCCCGCAGTGGCCCCGGCGGTAGGTGCGGGAATGCGAAACCTGGCACACCGCCTCCTTCTATGCCCCGCCGGCGTTGTCGGATTCTGTCTGCAACTGTAATTCTCTGCCGGTGTTCGCAATGTATGCGTGCACTGCCGTCTGCGCATGGGTTTGACGCCGAAACGTGCCCGCATTCTGAGTGCGCAGCGAAATACGTTGTCGAAGAACCGATCTCCGGACACAGAAAGCATCCGCCGATGAATACGCAAACTCCGCAGCCGTTACCGGAGACTCCGATGAACCCGCTTGTCGGGTTCTGCGCCGCGACAGCGGTAGGTGCCGCCACTGGGCTCCTGTCCGGCTGGGATGCGGGTGTCACCGTCTTCGCGGTGGTCCTCGAGTACTTCGCCACCACCCGCCGCACCACCAGCGAGTAGGTCGTTCTCCGCACTCAATCCAGCGCTCAGCCCACCGGCGAATCGGCGAAGGGCGGGCTGAGCGCCGGATGTGCAGTTACGCATGAGGCTCGCGGCCGCTTCCCGATCAAGGCACCTGGCTCGAACACGCCATCGACCACACGACATAGACCCCCGCACGCCAGCCAGACGACGAAACGGCCGGTGGGGCCGAGCTTTTGCTCGGCCCCACCGGCCGTTTTGCAAGCAGGCTGGCCGTTCATCGGGTCACGGCGGGCTGTGCGTGCGGGGCCGGGTCATGGGTAACGCGCAACCGCCACGTCGGCACCAGGGGCAGCAACTCGACCACGTCGTCGCCGTCACCGTCGACGTCGGGGGCCGTGGTGGGATAGGCCGTGACGACCGCGCGGGCCGCGCTGTCGGCATCGGTGTAGGTGATGCCGGTCAGCGGTCCCGTGGTGATCCGCACGGCGGCGGTAGCGGGGTGGTATTCGGCGTCGGTGCGGTGGGGGCGGTATACGACGGGGTGTTGGCGATCGTGCTACCTGCGAGGACACGCTATGGCTGGTGCAGGCACGCCCGATCACCACGCTTCCCGACTACCCTGCGGGCCCGAGCACGGCGGGTCCGACGGCTCAGCGGGTACTGGTACGCGGCCTGGCCGCCGCACCCGGTCAGGCGAGCGGCGCGGTCCGCGTCCTCACCTCACCAGCACAGGGCCAAGCGCTGCGGGACGGTGAGGTGCTGGTGGCACCGATGACCAACCCGGACTGGTTACCCACCATTACCCGATCCGCGGCGGTCGTCACCGACAGCGGCGGGATGACCTGTCACGCCGCGATCGTCGCGCGCGAGCTCGGCGTCCCGTGCGTGGTCGGCACCCGCACCGCCACCACGGCGTTGGCCGACGGAACACTCGTCACCGTGGACGGCCGGACAGGCGAAGTCCGTGCGGGACAAGCGGAATCGAGCACGACTGCCGTACCTGTCGCACCCGCGCCCGCGCGGTCCGAAGCGACGGCCACCCGCATCTATGTCAACCTCGCACTGCCCGAAGCCGCCGAGCGAGTCGCCGCATCCGATGTCGACGGCGTCGGCCTGCTTCGCGCGGAGACACTGCTCACCCAGGCGCTCGGCGGACGCCATCCGCACGATCTCATCGTCTGCGGCGAGGAACTGGCCTTCGTGACCCGAATGGCCGAGTCACTGCACCGCATTACCGCCGCCTTCGCGCCGCGACCGGTCATCTACCGCGCAATCGACTTGCGCAGCAACGAATTCCGTGCATTGACCGGCGGAACCCGATACGAGCCGGTCGAACACAATCCGATGATCGGCTACCGCGGCTGCTACCGCTACATCCGCGAACCCGAGCTGTTCAACCTCGAACTCGCCGCACTGGCCCGAGTCCGCGAACGAACCCCCAACCTGCACTTGATGATTCCGTTCGTGCGCACCCGCTGGGAACTGGCCGCCTGCCTGGAACTCGTCGACACAAGCCCACTCGGCCGACAGCGCGGACTGCACCGCTGTGCACCGAAAACTGCAGAAACGGTTCCAACTGCGGGTTTTCGGCGGCGTATCGCTCGAAAATCAAGTGGCGGCTGTCGCAGAAGTCACTGAATGTGTCGGACTCTTCGTTGAGCGTCAGACAGACCCTGTTATCCGCAGGCTGTCCGGTTCGACCGATCGGGCGAAGCCAGTACCGGAAGCCTGGCTCACCGAAAGTCGCGATTTCTCCGGACCGATAGTGCATGGTTCCTTCGAATTCGAAGGGCATCATCGCTCGATGGCCAAGAGTTTCAGCAAATTTCGCAAACCCAGAGGACACCAATTCGAGGTAGGCGTCCATCGCTCCTTTCAGCACGGCCAGTGTCCGCTCATGCATGCGCTGCGCGGAGTAGTAGCCCCATGTCGCCGATGCTTCGGGCCCTGGCCAGATATCGGTAGGTTCTTGGGGTTCGATCCCGTTATCGGTGCACCGCAGCGGCAGCGAGACCAGGTATTCACGATGCACGACCCCGCCGACTGGCACTTGGCTGACGGCAAGTTGCGCCCATGAGCCGGTGAGCAGCTTCGACAGATCGTCTTGTGCGCGAGCCCAGACCCAGTTCGCTGCTGTCACTACGGGCATACGCAACATCTGTATGCGGGTCCGACCGCCGTATGCGGCTGGGTTCTCCACAGTAGGTGGCAGCCGTTGCCCGTCGGGCAGGTTCGCCGACAACCAGTAGCTGGTGAGGATCCTGCTCTCGGGTTCTATGTCCCTGCGGCGGGTGTTAGCCACATGCCGCGAAAGAGGAACACCTGGCTGACGGCCAGGAACCCGCAGCCGCAAGCGAACGCCGCGGCGGCGAGCACTGGAATTCCCAGGATCCTCGACATGACTCCGGAGAGCCCGAACCCGGACGCCACCGCGGGATCAGCGGCAAGATTATCCAGCAGGCCGATCCCGAGACTCTCCGTGAACATCCCAACGATCCCCGCCAGGGCAGCGGACAACCCGATAGCCCCGACGATCCCACCGGTGGCGAGGTCCGACCGGAACACTCGGATCTGCTCCGGAAGCGCGCCTGCTGGTGGGTCGTCCGCGTAGCCGACTCGCCCGGGTGCAGGCATAAAGGAGGGTCCCTGTTCGAGATTCATCAATCCGTTTCCCGCCAGTGCGAGCAGGCAGCCGCCGTACATCAGGGCGAGATCGAATATCAGGTAGTCGTCCGTGATTCCGGTGAAACCCATTGCCAGCAGCGATACACCGAGTCCACCGCAGACGATCCCGCGAGCGATCGCGGTGTGGACATACGGGACCACCGCCCCGCCGCACACGGCCACCCCCATGCCGAAAACCATTGCACCGGCCCCCGTGTGGTAGCCGGACAAGACCAGAGTGCCGCCGAAGAGGATGGCCGAGCCGCCCCCCAGCAATCCGGCTGTCGCGTCGGGATCGGGATTGGTCACGGCATAGGCGGTGACACCCCAGATACCTGAAGTCACCACCACCGCATAACCGACAGACCATGTCAGCAGCCAATGCCCCGCGGCGACGCCAAGCCCGTACGCAAAGACCGACCCCACCGCGAGAACCATTCGGAGCATCCCCGTACCACGCCGCCGCAGCACGCCCACCAATCCCCACCCCATCAGTGCGACGAGCGCCGCTGCCAGTTGGCGGTCGGTTCCCTTGCCGGACAACTGGATCCACTGGACACCCAGAGCGCCGACCAGCCAGCCGTACTGCCAGAGTCCGATCGAATGCCATCGCAAGCGGATGCCGGATGCCATCAGCTTCGCCTCTCCCACCCGTCGGCCGGACGCGACACCGCTACCCGATCTCGAGGACCGCCCATCCGTCCTCCTCTCCGATGACGAGGAGGTCGCGATAGAGCTGAAGATGGGTGGGACGCGACCTGCGCGGCAACGTCGCCTCCACACGCCCCGAGTGCAGATTCCACACACGAACGACGTCGGTGTCATCGCACGTCACCACTCGCAGGGTGGGTGAACCAGCCTCGAACGCGACGAGCCGGACAGCCGAATCATGTTCCAGCACCAAGGCATACGGCCTTTCGGTGGCCCCTAACTCCCACACCACTACCTCGCCCACCGAATTCCCCACGGCCATCAGCGCGGATTCCGCCGCACCAGGACCGACCGCGACCACCGTGACCCGAACTTCCTCGACCAGTGCCCGGCACAGCCGTGTCCCCTCGGTGTCCGAAACCGTGAATGTCGAGCGAGTTTCGGCGACGTAATCCCTGGGAAGAACCGCGAGCGCAGCCAGGGGGCTCGTCTCCGCCGGCCACGACCGCTCACCGACAATTACGGCGCGAGACCCGAGTTGTATGTCGAGCGGATGTCCACGCCCGCGGGTGTTCCAGCCCTTCGACCACGGGTTCCTTCGCGACGGAAATCGACCCGGTGGTCGTGCACCGCCAGCACCACGGGGCGGGAGCAGCAACTCCTCGGAGCCATGCAACGCTGATTCCTGGTCGGCCTCCGGGGCAGTTCCGAACCCGACAGGCTCCAGCCGCCCACCCGGCGCCGACCCCCAGATCAGCACTGCACCCTGGTAACACACACCGATACCGGGTTGACCGCGGTGCGAGCCGAAACGGATTGCCTTCACCTCGCCGACAGCATCGTCGAGGTGCGCGACGGCGACCACCTCGTATTCCCTCAGATCGACCAGTTGCACGGTCCCCGAGGAGTCTCCGATCGCGAGTACTTCGAGGCGGCCGAAGAGTCCGAACACCATGCTTGTGATGGCCGCCGAGGTGACGTGGACTCGTACGGGGTCCTCCACGTCGATCGGGCCGATAGTCACCGAGCCGTCATCACGTGCCACCGCCAACGCCGTACACCCATCCCGCCCTACCCCTGCTGCGACGTACCGGATATCGAAACGTCCACGATTCCTCTTCGGCCTGCGATCGCCATGCCACAACCGAACTGTTCCGTGGACATCGCCGGTGGCGAATACTGTTGAACCCGTGCGTGTTCGGTCGAAGGACATAGCTGTGATCCGCCCACCGTGGCCTTCGTAACCTTCGTAATCGATATGTGGACCGGACTGCGCCCCGTGGGCCCATTTCACCGTGACCAGTTCTCCCGTGCGGGTACCCGCCGCGGCGAGCGTCACCGCATCATCGTTGGAGGACACACCGAGTTCGGTGACCTCCTCCCCGAAGCGGGCCGGCAGCGTGTAGTGCGGCTCCACAAGCTCGGCGGTCAGTGGATCACGGACACACAGGGTCACCCCTTCCACGGTCGCCAAGACCGGATCCCCCGCGCGACCTGTGCCGAATGCCATCGCTGCGATCGTGCCGCGATGATCGCCCCCGCAGGTCACGGTCCCGAGGTTCTGGCCGGAGGCCAGATCTATCAACGTGATCTGTCGACCGGCGGCCGAGTGCGCGAACAGGGCATTCCCGTCGTAACCCATTCCGCTCGCGGTCACCAACCCGGAGATATCGCCGGCGGTATTCCGTTCGAGCAGGGCGAGCCGCATCAGCCAGCGCCCGTATGGTTTCACCGATACTTCACATACCCGGTATTCCCGGTGCGCGACGTCGCGTCTGATAAGGGTGACGGTCCGGCAGTCGGCACTGTAGGTCAGGATCTGATCAGCCCAGCCGATGAATCCGGAGCCGAAGAGCCCGAAGTGGAAGAAGATCCCCGCCGGAATCTCGTAGTGTGTCCAGTCCTCCACATCCGACGCAGGGAGGTACCTGTTCAACAGCTTCCCCGACGTCGCATCCCACTGGGCGCTGCCCATGCGCGAGTCCATCGTGATCAGTACACCTCGACCATCGTGCCCGGTGAAGAAGCCCATCTGGACGATCGCGGTCGAATGGGCTCGGATGGTGAGGATCGCGTCATCCTGGCGGACCCAACTCGCGATAGTGCGATATCCGCGTTCGATCGATGTCTCCCGATGCGACATCGCCACGGCCGCCGCTGTCAGCGCCTCCTCCAGCAACGCCGCATTCGTCTCGGGGACATCGCCCAACAGGCGTGCAGTTCGCAGATACGCCGTGACGATCTCATGGTGGGAGTCCAGCGACATCAACACCGCTGGTAAGGCTGTCGGATCAGCGGCTGCGAGAAAATCGATGTCCACGATCAGGTCGTCGAGGGGTGCTCCTTCGGCGTCGCGCGCGTGTTCGGCGAGATAGGTTCGGATATAGGGATGCGCCACATCCCAACGGAGAGAACCGGTTCGGGTGGTGGGCATGATCGCCAGGAGAGCGTTGTGGATCTGCCGTCCGATGACGGCGGCGCTTCGATGTGGTGTCGTCGCCCGCCGGAGATGTTCGGCCAGCAGCTCGTGGAAGATCCGGAAGACAGAACGGCCACCGATTCCGATGTCCTCGATGATGTAAGAGCCCGCATGATCCAGAGTCCATCGGACATCGTCATCGGTCAGACTGGCCCCCGAGTCGGCGAGGGCCTCGGCGACCGGAATCCAAATCGTCTCCCACGGTAGGCCGGAGCCCTTCGCCCAAGCCAGAGCGGTCAACAGCATCCGGACCGGGCGCTCGTGGGTACCGAGCCGCCGCAGATCCTCGTCGAATGCCGCGCCGACAGTATCCGGAATATCGTTGCGCCAGTTGCTGTCCCGCACATCGACGGCCGAGGAACGAGACCGTAGTGCCAGCGCGAGCAGCCGGGCCATCAAGAACGACTCTGCTTCGGCCGTACTTGCTCGCTCGGCGATCGCGACGGCCACGATCCCGGCGACGTCGGCCTCGCCTTGGCGCCCCCTCGCACGGTACGGCGTCGGCAGATCAGCCTCGTTGGCGCCGATCAGCAGCGCGCGCACGTACTCGACGAGGGCCTCGTTGTCGCGGTAGGCCGGTAGATCCAGATCGATCATCACCCGGCCGCTCAGATCCGAGATGTTCTTGAGCAGATGGCGGCGGGTACCGACAACACACCGCACCGACGTTTTGACGGTCAACTCCACCAGGAACTCGATAACGCCACTGGGCGTTGCCGATTCGTCGATGGCATCGACAATCAGCACCGGCGGCCGGATCGCACCCACGTTGTCTGCAAGATGCTGAATGAGTTCGGCCGGACTACTTCTCCTGGACGCCAGGCGATTGGCGACGATGTCGGCGATCTGTGTGGTGTTCATGCCGCGGACGTGGATACTCAGGACCTCCAGCCCGGAACCCATCGCGGCGGCGGCCTCTCGCACGACCCGGTTGCCGCGCGCATCCAGAAGCAGACGCTGCCTGGTCTGCGAATCGCCCAGCAGCGCAAGCACTGCCAGGATCGTCGACTTCCCCGATCCGGGGCTACCGGTGACGATCGCCATCCGTCCCGCGTTCGGGGCGGCGATGAACCCGGCCAACTCCTCGATGGCCCGCATCCGTCCGCCGCGCGCTGTGAGATAGAACCCGGTCAGGCTGTCCGCGTCGGGTCCAGCACGCAACTTCGATATCCAATGCCGCTGCTGATCAACCGTGTAGCCCGAGTAACTGGGCTGGTAATCGATGTTGGGGAAGAACGGGGGAACACCGGTGACGCCCCGGCGCGCCGGCGGAAACCAGCGTGCTTCCTGCCCGCGGCCCGCTTCCCTGTTCCTCGCATTGATCTCACCAACCAGTACATCCAGACTCAGATGCGATTGCGAGAACCCGGTGCGGGGGTTGCCGATACACGCCGCCAGAGCATCCGCGAACACCCCTTCCTGCGCATACTCCATGGTGTTCGCACTGGTCATGATCCAGACATTGTCGTTTCCGATCCCCTGCAGCAGGCTGATCACACCTTCGATCGCCGCGCTGGTGGAGAAACAACAATCCAGGATGATCAGCACATCCGGTTGCTCGGCGTTCTTCTCACCGTCGCTGTCGCGCCGCAACGCGTAGTCCTCGATGAGTTCCCGCGCGGCCACAGCGGTTTTGGTCAGGTCCGCTCTGGTCTGGCTCATCGGCAGGTAGTACTTGTTGTTCACGACGATGCCGTGACCGGTGTAGTACACGATTACCACCGAAGCACTCGCGACGACCTGCTCCACGGCCGACAGCAGCGTGTCCCGATCCGGATCGAGCAACCCTCCCGATGCCGGCGACGCGCTTACGACCCCGATGCGCCGCAGCGCGTCGGCGACTACCCGCAAAGAGTTCGGCACCTGGCCGAGCTCAGCAAGGTCTTCGCGGGCATAACGTCGAGTGCCCGCCGCTACCAAGGCCACCCCGGCCGACGACACCGGTTCGGGCACTTCGCTTCCCAACTCACCCGCCAATAACCGCGCCCACTGCCGAACCGGTCTCGCGGCTGTTGAGATACCGCTGGGCTGCATGCGGATCGGATCCGTTGTCGACCACCCGATCATCAACAGACACATCGGAATCCGCGGCCGCGAACAATCCGCCGAGCTGCGGCCGCAGTGCCACGAAATCGTCCGGATCCGACACGTTCACCCAGCCGATCCCCGTCCCAGGCCACGCACCCACCCCATCCACTGGCACCGGCGTCAATCGATCGAAAACCAGCAACGGAATCCCCAGCGGCGACCCCATGGTCACAAGCAACTCGACCGGCGTCTCCCCCGCTGCCGCACACAGCAATTCATAGGCGACGATCGACCCCAGCGAATGCCCGATCAACACCCGAGTATCGGCACTGACGGACTCCCGCAACCGATCCAGAACCCGCGCCTTCACCCCAGGATCCCCGAGAAAAGCGATGGCCTGCTTCATATTTCCCACCAGCATGCGCTCGGTCACGCCCGCGAACACCCGACTCCGCAACAGCCGATCCACAGCGACCTTCACCGCGATCCGCCCTGCACCCATCGCCCCGGTCGGTGGCGCCAGGTCCGGTTCCAGCTGAACGGCGCGGGCGTACAGCGCCTCCACGAACTCCCGCTCCGCCCCCGAACCGACATCCCAATGGGTGTATGGCGGCCCGTCCGCCCCCATCGCACCAGCCGGCCGGAAAAGATCACCGAAGAACGAGACCCGGAAATCCTGCGGACCAAGCCGCTCTGCAAGATCGGCATACCCACTCACGAACAAGCCGTCCCGAAGCGCAGTCGACCACCTACCCTCCAGCTCGAAGCGACCGCGATACTGCTGCGCGATTCCATGGACGCCCACAATCAGCGACATCCCCGCCCCGCTCTCCGTCTGCCGGTACCACTCCGCGCTCATCACGCAAGCTGGCTTCACCCTAAGCGGAGAAACCCTGGCTCGCCCGACAATTCGCATGGACAATGTTCGCCTGACCGGGATGCGTCCCGGACACCCGGCCCTGCCGATGCGGCTTTCAGCCGAGGCTGGCGAGCAACGTGGTGAGGGTTAGAATTTCGGTCACTTGGTCCGAAGCTCCGGCGCTATGAATTGCTCGAAATCCCATCCGCTTCTACTCGAAACGGGTTGAGAGCCAAGGGCTCGCAGATTCGCGGGCGCGTGCTGCCTCGTCTGCGGTGAGCGCCGGAGGTTGCTCGTGCGGGGGGCTTCCCGGCTGATTGCCCGCAGGAACTGCTTGAGGTGCAGTGTCAACGCGTCGTAATTGTCGAGTTCGGCCTCGACTCGGGTAAGACCGGCGAGAACTAGCGGGACCTTCCGAGAGGGCGCGACAATCAGGAATACCGGCACCCCGACCGAGTGCCACTCCGATGTCGACGAACATGGCGGCGTCGGCCTCGACGTCAGCTTGCCGAGCGAGGGTTGCGCAAACAAAATCGACTGGTGGAGTAAGTTTTTCAGTCAGCCAGTCGATGTGCAGTCGATCGATCGCGACGACCTCGACCCGCAGTTCCTCCATGACATTTCGAAGCTGGTCGTCGGCAGCGTGGAGGTTCGTGACCAGCAGGCATCTCATGCCCGCCACCCTACTGTCGCCCGGGTAGGAGATAGGTTGGTGGAACACCCCTTGTTCGTGCATTGGGGATGTCAAGAGCAATCGTTTAGCGTGTCCAGAAGTCTGCGGGTTGGTGGCCTGGCCGGAATCCGAAGCGCTCGACCATTGCCGCTGCCTCCGGGAAGTTGTCGGCGAGCGCTTCTGGGACGTGGGCGTCGCTGCCGAATGTGACTGCGCGTCCGCCCTCTTCGCGCCACCATTGCGGAATCCAGGGCCAGAGTCGGCGGGTGTTCATCTCCAGCGCTCTCCCACTATCGGCGATGGCTCGCATCGCCGTCCGGAAGCCGTCCTCGAAGCGGCGTGGGTCGAATGGGCCGGCATCCATGGTTGGCCAGGCTCGTACCGCGTAGTCGATGTGGGTGAAGACTGCAAAGGAGTCGGATCCTGCGACCATGCGCGGGATCTCGTCGAGATAGGCCGACATCACGTCATCCGGCGGCCACAGCCGAAACAGGGTATTGGGCTCACTTCGGTCGTCGCCGATCTGGAGCGTGTGCAGCGAACCGTTGACGCGGTCCAACGCGGTCAGGTCGAGCAACTGAGCTGCCTGCTCGTCGAAGAGGTGCGGTTGTCCGAACTCCACGCCGGTGAGAATGCATAGTTCCGGGAACTGGTGTCGGCAGCGTTCGATGCAGTCGAGGTAGCCCTCAACATTCAGCACAGGAGGGCGGAGGTAGCCGTCGCGGCTGAGCAGGTGACTTTGGTGTGGCATGAGGTCCTCGGGACCGGTGCGCCACGCGTCGTCGAAGTCGAGATGCTCGGTGAAGACGACCGCGGGCAGGCCGATCGCGACGGCACGCTCGCAGGTTCGTTGCATCCGGCCGGAGGCATCCGACGCGGGACCGCCCGTGTCCCATGACCATTCGCTGTGGACATGGCTGTCTGCTGGAAGCATCACCGTTCGAGCATTGCACTCGGTGCCTTCGGTCCTCGAACGGCCATCTATCACCGTTAGCAGGACCGGATCAGAACCGAAGTGGGCTCGCCGCCAACTTGATTTGCTCGGCGAGGTCGACGCAGTCGACCGGCCGGGTCGTGTCGATGACGACGGTGGGTGTGAGTCCGAGGGGCTCGGCGTTCGCCAACGCCTTCGAGATGTGGCAGTTCCACAACTATATGTTCGAGGTTACCGGGCCGACCTCGGCCGACTGCGGGTACGCCTACCTCGGAGAGCCTTGAGAACAGCGCGACGAAGTCCGGGTGGACATGTAGTGGCGGCGGTGGAAGTCGAAGAATGCCTCGACGGCCGCCGCGATGTCCAGGTGTGGCCGGGCGGTGGCGAGGGATTCCTCCAGCTCGCCGTCGAGGCGCACGAGTTCGCGGGCGAGGCGCTGCTCGAAGATGGCGTCACGGCTGGTGAAGAACTGGTACACCGTGGCGGCCGGGGCACCGGCCCGGTCGGCGACCGAACGGACGGTCGCCGCGTCGGTGCCCTCAGTCGTGACGATCTGCACGGCGGCGTCGAGGATCCGCTGGACGCGCTCGCGGCTGCGCTGCTGAACCGGTTCACGGTGCAGGGACTGGCGTCGGGCACGCGGTCCATGGTAGATACGAAGAATAGAACTTGACGTCATGTTCAAATTCCAGGACATCTCATGCGGAGGCGACTACACCATGAGCGCGATCGGGGCAGCCGTCGATGCGTTGACCAAGACTCGGCGGGCACATCGCGGTTCCGGGGGCAGCGCCACCGCGAAGGCTGCTTGCAACTTGTGCGAGGCGATCTGCGGGATCGAGATCACTGTCGAGGGCGGGATGGCCATCGGTGTTCGCGGTGATCGCGACGACCCGCTGTCTCTAGGCCATGTCTGCCCCAAGTCCGTGGCGATGACCGACGTGCACCGCGACCGGGACCGGCTGCGGCGGCCGATGCGCAAGATCGGCGGGGAATGGGTGGAGGTGGACTGGTCCGAGGCGATCGATGCGGCGGCGCGCGGACTCGCTCAGGCCCGTCGGCGCCACGGCGCCAATGCGGTGGCGGTCTACCTGGGCAACCCCTCGGTGCACAGTCTCGGCGCGATGACCCACGGATCCGCGTTCACCTCGCTGCTGCGAACCCACAACCACTTTTCAGCATCCTCGGTCGATCAGTTGCCGCACCAGGTCGTTTCGGCACTGCTGTACGGGCACCAATTCCTGCTGCCGGAGCCGGATCTCGACCGGACACAGCACCTGCTCATGTTCGGTGCCAACCCGCGTGCGTCGAACGGAAGCCTGATGACCGCGCCGGACATGGCGCGGCGCCTGCGGGAGATCCGCGAGCGCGGCGGGCGGGTCACCGTCATCGACCCGCGCCGTACGGAGACGGCCGCAGACGCCGATGAGCACGTGTTCATCCGGCCCGGCACGGACGCCGCGGTGCTGCTGGCCATGGTGCACGTCGTCCTGCGCGACCGCGCACCGCGCCTGCCGGAATACGTCACGGGCGTGGACGCGCTCCGAGACGCGGTTGCCGAGTTCACTCCCGAGACCGCAAGCCATTTCAGTGGCGTGCCCGCCGCCACGATCACCCGGCTCGCCCTCTCCTTCGCCGACGCCGGCCCCGCCGCCTGCTACGGCCGGTTCGGGGTATCCACCCAGCGCCACGGCACCGTGTGCCAGTGGGCCATCCAGGTGCTCAACATCATCACCGGCAACCTGGGCCGCGAGGGCGGGACACTGTTCACCGACCCGGCCATCGACATGACACGGCTGCTCAGCCCGGGCCATTTCGGCCGACGCCGCAGCCGTGTGCGCGGGCTTCCTTCCTTCGCCGGTGAGTTTCCGGTCGCCGCGCTTGCCGAGGAGATGACGACGCCGGGCGAGGGGCAGGTCCGGGCGCTGCTGACGATCGCGGGAAACCCGGTGCTGTCCACTCCTGCCGGAGCCGCACTCGGCACTGCGCTCGGCGGCCTCGACTTCATGGTGGCCGTGGACTTCTATCTCAACGAGACCACTCGCCACGCCGACATTATCCTGCCGCCGACCAGCGCGCTGGAACGCGACCACTACGACTTGATTTTCCGGTCCTTCGCTGTCCGCAACACCGCGAAATACTCGCCCGCGGTGCTGCCCAAGCCGCGCGGCGCGCGGCACGACTGGGAAATCTTCCGCGACCTCGGCTCGGCCTACCAGCGCCACCTCGGCGGCGGCCGCATGCGGGTATTGCGTCGTCGCCTCAGCAGGCCCGCCCTGGCCACCGAAGTTCGGCTGCGGACACCGCCGCGCCGACTGGTGGACCTGCTCCTGCGCTCCGGCCGCTACCGGCTGAGCGTGCGCAAGCTGCTCGCCCACCCGGCCGGGCTGGACCTGGGCCCGCTGCGGCCAGGTGTCGAACATCGCCTGCGCACTGCTGACCGCCGGCTACACCTGGTGCCGCCGCAGATCGCCGATGCCCTCGACATCTTGCGCTCCGACCTGCGAGATCCGGAGGCGCAGGGGTCGCTGCTGTTGATCGGCCGACGGCACCTGCGCTCCAACAACTCCTGGATGCACAACTACGCCCGCCTCGTCGCCGGTCCGCAGCGCCACCATCTGCTCATGCATCCGGCCGACGCGGCCCGCCTCGGACTGGCCGACGGGCCGGCCGTGCTGCGTTCGCGCACCGGCGCCGTGCGGGTGGACGTCAGGCAGACCACCGACATCATGGCGGGCACGGTCAGCCTGCCCCACGGCTACGGGCACGCGGCGGCGGACAGTCGGCTGTCGGTGGCTGCCCGCGTCGCGGGCGCGAGCGCCAACGATGTCACCGACCCGCTGCACCTGGACACCGTCAGCGGAAACGCCGCCCTCAACGGAATCCCGGTCACCGTGGAACCACTCGACCCTCGCTAGCAAGGAACGCCATGCCTCACGTGATCACCCAGCCGTGCTGCAACGACGCCTCCTGCGTGCCGGTGTGCCCGGTCGGCTGCATCCACCCCACCCCCGACGAGCCTGGCTTCGGCTCCGCCGAAGCCCTCTACATCGACCCTGCCACCTGCATCGACTGCGGCGCTTGCGTCGCCGAGTGCCCGGTCGGGGCGATCACCCGCGACACCGCGCCCGCGGCGGCACGGTTCTTGGAGCTCGCCGACGCTTACTACCAGCGCAACCCGCTTCCGTTCGGCATCCCCGACGCCCCTGCGCCCCCGGCGCGGGCCGACGGCGGGGAGCTTCGAGTCGCGGTGGTCGGCTCCGGGCCCGCGGGCGCGTATGCCGCCCTCGAGCTGCTCGAATACCCCGGCGCGACCGTCGATATGTTCGACCGACTGCCCACGCCGTGGGGACTGGTGCGCGGCGGGGTAGCCCCGGACCACCCGTCCACCAAATCCGTCACCGAGGTATTCGAGCGCGCCGCCGCCAGCGGCCGCTTCCGCTTCCACCTCAACGTCGAGGTCGGCACCCACGTCACCCACGACGAGCTCGCCACGGCACACCACGCCGTCGTCTATGCCTACGGGGCCTCCGGCGACCGCCGCCTGGAGATCCCCGGTGAGGACCTGCCCGGCAGCGCGTCCGCAACCGAGTTCGTGAACTGGTACAACGGCCACCCGGACTTCGCCGACCGCGCGTTCGACCTCTCGTGCCGCCGTGCCGTCGTCGTCGGCAACGGCAACGTCGCGCTCGACATCGCCCGCCTCCTGGTCGCCGACCCCGCGGAGCTCGCCGCCACCGATATGGCCGACCATGCACTGGCCGCACTGGCCGCCAGCTCGATCGAGGAAGTCGTGGTCCTCGGCCGACGCGGCCCTGCACAGGCTGCCTACACCACTCCCGAACTGCTCGCCCTGACCGATCTCGACGGCGCCGATGTCTTCGCGTGGTCCGACGAGGTCACGGTGGACCGCGACCAGCTCGCCGGACTTCGATCGGACCCGCTCGGGCTGGCCAAAGCGCAGGCCGCCGCGGAACTCGCGACCCGCCGCCGGGGCGCGGCGCGCCGTATTGTGCTGCGCTACTTGTGTTCTCCACTGGAGATCATGGGCGATCAACGAGTCACCGGGGTACGCGTGGCTCGCAATCGCCTCGAACGCGGCCCCGATGGTGACGTCCGCGCCGTCTCGACCGGAAGCGAAGAGATCATCGAGGCGGGCTTGGTGCTCCGGGCGGTGGGCTACCGCGGCGCTTCGCTGTCCGGCCTGCCCTTCGACCATGACCGGGGTGTGCTGCCCAACCACCAGGGCCGCGTTCTGCACGCCCGGACGGGCGAACCCATCCCCGGCGTTTACACGGCGGGATGGATCAAACGGGGCCCGTCCGGAGGCATCGGCGCCAACAAGAAATGCGCACTGGACACTGTCGCCGCACTCCTCGCCGACCACTCCGCGGGGTTGCTGCCCACCCCGGCAGCCACTCCGCAGGACCTCGACGCGCTGGTCCGGCAGCGGCAGCCCGCCGTGGTCGGTGTGCACGAGTGGAGGGCGATCGATCGGGTCGAGCGCGAGCGCGGCGCGGTTCAGGGACGGCCCAGGCGGAAACTTGCCTCGTTCCCCGCCCTGCTCGCCGCCGCTGAGGCGGACGACTCGATGCCGACGGTTCCACTGCCGATCGACGCAGACGGGTTCCACGTCTAGCACCCGCCTGTTGATCTCTGGATCGAACACCTCATGGGTCAGGCATGGATCCGATGTCCCAGCTCTGACACATGCCTGAAGTTGGACGCTGGTTTACAGCGATCCCACCGTGCTCGGGGGCGGCCGCGGGGCGCGGTGGCTGGATGGAGGGCGGCGATCGTCCTGGCGTTGTGCTTCTTCGGGGCCGTGGCCGACCATCCGCAATTCCTTGATTCGCGCAAGCGAGCGGACCCGGAATCCGTCGCGAAGATCGGCGCTGGATGTCCCGTTCGGCGGCATTTTGTCGCCGGCCTTCTCAGCGCCGTCGGAGTTCCGCCGAACAGGCAGAGCTGTCCGCCGGCACGTGCCGCGGTTCGGGCACCGCCGCCGCCAATCCAGCGCTCGCAGAACGGCTTTGTCGACCACGCGTTCGTTGGTGTCGACCGGCCGCACGCTGTACACCGCAGTGTGTGCGGGTGGTTGCTCCACGGTCGCCATCGGCAGTCCGGCACCGATTCCGATCACAAGTCGGCGATCTGGCGCGGGAGGCGAGCGGGTGTCCCGCGCCGGATCGTCGATGGTGATTTATCCGATGCCGACGATGCTCTTGCCGCGGGTGACTCCGCCGGCCAGGTTCGCGATCGCGGTCTCGACGTCGGCGAGGGTGTATTCGGCGGTGACATCGACACGCACCGAACCGTCGGCGACCAGCGCCATCGCGCGAGCGGCGCTGTCGGCGAGCCGCTGCGGGCGGGTCTGGCTGGCCAGGTTGCTGTTGTAGGTCATCAGCGACTGGCCGTGCATCAGAAGGTCGTTGGCCGACACGGTGACCGGTTCGAAGGTGGCGATGTTGCCGTAAACCACGATCTTGCCGTGCGGCGCCAGCCGGGCCAAGCTCGCGACCCGGGTGTCCCCGCCGATCGGGTCGAGGATCACGTCGAAGGTCTCCTCGCCCAAGCCATCGGGGAACTGGTCTCGCGTCAGCACCTCGTGGTAGCCGAACCGGCGTGCGTACTCGACCTGACCGACATTGCCGACCACTCCGACGACCCGCTGCGCGCCCGCGGCAACGGCGAACTGCCCAGCCAACGACCCGACGCCACCGGCCGCGGCGTGGACCAGCACACTGTCTCCGTCCCGGACTCCGGCGACGGTGTCGACCAGATCGTAGGCGGTCGGAGTCACCCACCCGAAACCTGCCGCAGTGCGTGAATCGACACCCGAGGCGTTGATTGCCAGCACCGCTGGCGCGGTCACGACCTCGGCGTAGCCGCCTCCGCCGATCAGTGCGACGACCTGCTCACCGATCCGAGCCTCATCCACACCCTCGCCCACCGCGATGATCTCGCCCGCGGCTTCGAAGCCAGGCACGAATGGACGCGGGATCGGGAAATGTCCTTCCCGCACCAGCACGTCGCCGTACTGCACTCCCGCATAGGCGACGCGGATCGCGACCTCGCTCGGCCCGACCACGGGCTCGTCGATCTCCGAGACGCGGAACGTGTCATCGGCGTCCAGCACAACAGCTTTCATCATATACAACTTCCTGTGTTGACTCAGCATTCTGATACTCCGGAGCTTAAGTACTATCAGATAGTTGAGTCAACTGAGGGAGTTGTGAAATGGCCGCCGTGCCCGTCGAGGAATACGTGTGCACCCGCATCCGCCGCGCCGAGCAGGCACTCATGGGACACCACGAGGCCGTGCTGCGCGGCTACGGGCTGACCATGACCCAATACACGGTGCTTTTGACCCTCTCCCGCGACGACGCCATGTCCGGCGCCCAACTCGCCCGCGCGACCGGAGTCACCCAGCAGAGCATGGCCACCGTCCTGACCGGCATGCAGAACAAAGGACTCATCGACCGCGCGCCGTCGCCCATGCACGCCAAAGTCCTCATCACGACCCTCACCCCGTCCGGCCGGGACCTGCTCGACCGTGCCTACCAGGAAGTCATCGTGCTCGAACGCGCCCTCACCGACCGATTCACCCCCGACGAGCACAAGCTGTTCTGCGAATTCCTCGACCGCGCCACCGCCACCCTCATCCAGCAGACCCCGACCGCCCACAGCAGCTGACCATCCGCACCAACCGCCCAGGCATGGGGAAACCTCTGTCCGCCACCGTGTTAGATCTCCTGACCACCAATCGGGACAGATACCTGGCCACCAACAGACGACGGAATTACATAAGGTCTAGTGGTAGCCGTTCCCCCGGCGAAGATCATGACAAGGAGCGTGAATCAACTTCCTGCACAGGGTTTTACCCACCCTGGCTCGTTCCCCTCCTTGGCAGAGACGGACAGCGGGGCCCAGGCTGGATCCGCGCGGGGCGGCGGCGACGCTTCCCCGGTGCTGCGCCGTCGGAGGTCGGCGATAGCGCAGACCAGCGACAGTACGATCATCGCGAGGCAGACCGCGAGCGCGGGAGAAATCGCATGTCCCGCATCTCCGATGCGCGAGTCGGAGGCTGCGAGATACAGTCCGGAGACGCCGGTCAGCGCGACGGTCGCCGAAAGACGTTGCGCCAACTGCAGGAATCCGGCCGCCACCCCGTTCGCACCGTCCGGCGCGTATTCGAGCGTCATCGCCCGGTTCGGCGCGTCGACGAACCCTCCGGCCGTTCCTGAGGCCGCAGCCAACAACGCCACCACGAAGAACACTGCGGGACGCGGGATCACTTCGACCGCAACGATGTATCCGGTCACCACCCCGCACTGCAGTACCAGCGCGCAGACCACGGTCATTCGCCCGAACTTCGCGACGATCCGCCAGCCGAAACCCGATGCCAGCGCCATCATCGCCGAACCACCGGCCATCACCAGCGCGGCCTGGACCGCCCCGAGCCCCAGCCCTTCGACCAGGTACAGGGTCATTATCGTGTTCAGCGAGACGATCGCGCCGAACCAGAACATCGCGACGGCCGCGCCGAGGGTGTAACCTCGCGCGACCGCCAGCGCGGGCAGCAGCACCGGGGTGCCGCCGGATCGCGCGTACCGGCGCTCCCACCACCAGAACACCGCCAGCATGGCCATCGATCCCGCGACGCAGACCACCGCACGGCCCCGCCCCGCCGACGAAACCATCGGCAACAACAACAGCAGGGTCGCCCCCGCCAGAACCACCAGGCCCACGACATCGAACCGCGCCGAGCCGCGAACCGTGCGGTCCCGCCGCAGCAGCACCGCGCCACCGACCAAGGTGAGCAGCGCGAACGGCACGTTCAGCAGCAGCACCAACCGCCAGCCGAGGTCCGGCCCGGTGATGCCCAGAATCGCCCCCGCCGTGATCGGCCCGACCATCCCCGCGAACCCGGCCGCGACACCATAGGCCGCCAATGCCTTTGCCCGACCGACACCGGTATATCGGTCGGCAATGATGCCCAGCACCTGCGAACTGATCACGCCCGCGCCCGCACCCTGGCACAGCCGCGCCGCCACCACCGGCCACGCCCCGTTGGCCAGCGCCGCGCAGACCGCCGATACCGCGAAAACCGCGATTCCGGCCAGGAACAGCCGCCGTCGACCCAGGACATCGCCGAGCCGTCCCGCGGGCACCAGCGCGAGGCCGAACGTCAGCGAATAGCTCGCCAGAAGCCATTGGACCTGGCCCGCGTCAGCGCGCAATGCCGCCCGAAGCGCGGGCACCGTCACGCCTAGCACTGAGGAGTCGAGCAGCGTGGCGAATCCGGCGCAGACGCAGACGAGAACTTCGAGCCGCGCGCGCACGGGTGTGGACCGCGGGCTCGGCAGGACAGCGGTCAGTGTGGGTCCCCCGCGTTCGAAGGCCGGTTGTTTCGCACGCAGCATTCAATTCCGCCGGGCCACAGGGTATTTCCGCTGGCTCGAGCTGATCGCAACCGTTGACATCACCCGGTGATGAACGGGATCCAATCCACGCGTCCCACGCTCTGCTTGTATCGCACTCAATTCAGCAGGCGAGATATGTTGTGGGCAACCAATTTACGACTACATGACTCGAATGCCGCAGAGCATAGTCAGTGGTTCTACTGCTACGAGCAGACCCGGCGCCGACAGCACAAGCGCGCGGCGTCCGGCCGCCGCCCGCGACGCCGGTGGTCCGGCGCGTTCTCTCGAGCCCCGCCTGACAAGAAACCCACTCGGGGCCGCCGGTCGTTCCCTTGTCGAAAGTCCTTGTCTCCGAACGCACCTCGTCGATCAGGAAGAATCAGGGCGATTCTAAACCTGTGTGACGGCAATCCGCTGGCGTAGATCTGTAGGCGTGGGGCATAGGGGAATTGAATGAGTGTGCGGCAGCAGGCCGACGGGTCGGCGACTGCGACGGCGCCGCGCCGGGCCATTGTCGCCGTCGCGTGTGGTGCGGTGATCGTCGCGCAGATGGCGACCACCATTTACCTTCCGAGTATGCCGGCGCTGGGCGCCGACATCGACGCCGGTGACAGTATCCTCCAGCTGTCGGTGGCCGTGTTCGTGGTGTTCGCCGCGCTACCGGTCGTCGCGTGGGGCCGGGCGGCCGAACGATTCGGCCGAATACCCGCGTTCGCCGCGGCCGGGGTGTGCTTCATCCTCGCCAGCGCGGGGCTGGCGCTGATCACGAATGCGCCGGAGCTGCTCGGTCTTCGGGTCGTGCAGGCGATCGGCGCGGGCGGGATCGCGGTGGTCGGGCGAATGATGGTGAAAGACCTGTTCACCGGGGCCGAGCTGGCGCGGCAACTCGCATTGCTGTCGATGGCGTTCGTCGTCGCGCTCGGTGGCGGACAGGTGATCGGCGGCATCGTCACCTCCACGGTCGGGTGGCGGTACGGATTCGCCGTGCTGGCCGTATCGGCCGTGGTGCCGGTCGCTTTCGCGCTGCGCGCCTCGCTGCCGCCGCCGGAATCGAAAGCGGCGGCGAAGGGCACGGCGCGGCGGTTGCTCGGCGATCCGGTCTTCTTGGCCGCTGCCGTTGCGGGCGGTATCGGGTTCGCCGTCATCGTGATGATCCAGCAGAAGTCCGCATTCATCTTCGAGGACGAATTCTCGCTGCCGCCTTGGGGTTTCGGCCTGTTCGGCGTGCTGTACGGTGCGGCGTATCTGGGCGGCGCCACCTATGTACGGCGGGCGGTGAGCCGCCTGGGCGCGCGGGCCATGATGCGGCAGGGCGCCTGGATCATGCTCGTCGGTTGCGTGCTCGTCACCGTGGTGTGGGTGTTCGACCTGCCGCAGGCCATCGCGCTTGCGATCTTCCTGGCCGGGTACGTCACGACGACCTTCGGCCAGGCCACCCTGTTCCCCAACAGCGCCGCGCACGCGGTCAGTCACCTCGTCACCGGGGGTGCGATCGCGGTCTCGTGGTGTGCGCTGATCCAGCAGGGCCTCGCGGGGATCGCCTCGCTGGCAGGCCCCGCACTGACCGGGCTGGTCGCCTGGTCCATCGCTGTCACTCTGCTCGCCGCCGTGAACGTAGTCGTCGTCGCGGTGCTTTCGCCGACAAAGGAATAATCGAGTGGTCATTCACCAATTCGCCAATATTCGCAGGCAATTACAACTGAGCAACACTTTCTGGGACGACAGCACCACCCACGGACTGGTCGACATTGTCGCGGCAGACATGCGCGACGGAATTATCCACGACCGTGACGGCCGGACGATCGTCAACTTCTCTTCGTATTCGTATCTCGGTTTGGACAGCGACCCGCGGATAATCGCCGGAGCCCATCGGGGATTGGACGAGACAGCGACGATCAATTCGTCCATATCCCGGATGCGGATCCGGCTGTCGCTGCTGGAAGAAGCCGAGCAACGCCTGTCACGGACCTTCGGCGCACAGGCCGTCACCGTGTCGTCGTGTGCGGCCGCGGCTTGGGCGACCCTGCCGCTGCTGGCCTCCGGGGAGTTCACCGACGGGTACCCGCCGCTGGTCGTGTTCGATAAGAACGCGCACTTCTGTCTGAACGCGATGAAGCCACTGATCGCGGACGAGACCGAATTGGTCACCATCGACCACAACGATATCGAAGCTCTGGAAGAGTTGTGCCGCAAGCATTCTCACGTGGCATACATCGCAGACGGTGTGTACAGCACCGGCGGCGGAGCTCCCCTGGACCAGCTGCACCGACTGCAGGAAGAATACGGACTTTTTCTGTATTTCGATGAGGCACACGGCATTTCGACGCTCGGTCGGCGCGGACGCGGTTACGTCCTTGGCGACTACGAGGGCTGGCGGGACCGGACCCTCATCATCGCCTCACTGAACAAGGGTTTCGGAGCCAGCGGCGGCGTCATCTTCTTCGGCCCGCCCGGCGACGACTCCCGCAAACCGACCCTGCTGCGCACCAGTGGGCCCCTGATGTGGTCACAGCGGATCAATACCGCGGGTCTGGGCGCCATCGTCGCGTCCTGCGACCTGCACGACGACGGCACCGTCGATCGGCTCCAGATCGACCTGCGCGAACGGGTGCGCCTGTTCGACTCACTGGTCGACACGGACCTCGCCGACGACGGTCTGCCCATTCGATTCGTCAATATCGGCCGCGAGGACATCACCGTCGCCGTGGCGAAGGACATGCTCGACGCGGGTTTCTACACCTCCCCCGTCTTCTTCCCGATCATCCGCCGCGGCAGCGCGGGCCTGCGCCTGATGCTGCGGGCGGACCTCGAACCGGACACGATCCGCCGCTTCGCCGACACCCTCACCGCGAGTCTCGCCGCCCATCGAGATCGGGAGGAACTGCCCGCATGACCCTGACCGTCGAGAACCATACCGAATTCGAAGCCCAGCGCCGACTGCTGCGCGACCGCATCGCCGAGGTCGTGTCGCCGCGACGTCGGCCCGGTGACGCCAAACTGCCTGTGCGCGAACGGGTCAACCGCATACTCGACCCGGGCACGCCGTTTCTGGAGATCGGCCGGCTGGCCGCGCACGAGGTGTACGACACCGACCTGCCCGCCGCCGCGCTCATCGTCGGAATCGGATCCATCCACGGCCGGCCCTGCATGGTGTTCGCGAACGACCCGCACGTCAAGGGCGGCACCTTCTACCCGCTCACCATCAAAAAGCATCTGCGCGGGCAGAAGCTGGCCCGCGAATATCGCCTCCCCTGTGTGTATCTGGCGGATTCGGGCGGCATCTACCTGCCGTTGCAGGAGGAGATCTTCCCGGACGAGGAGCATCTCGGGAAGATGTTCCGCAATATCGCGGAGATGTCGGCCATGGGTCTGCCGCAGGTGTCGGCGGTGCTCGGCATCTGCACCGCGGGCGGTGCGTACATACCCGCGATGAGCGACGAAACGGTGATGGTGAAGGACCTCAGCACCGTCTTCCTCGGCGGACCGCAATTGGTGGAGGCCGCCACCGGGATCAAGGTCGACGCACAGACACTCGGCGGCGCCGACCTGCATGTGCGGGAAACCGCTGTGGCAGACCATCTTGCGGCGAACGAGGAGGAAGCGCTGGCGATGGTCCGGGACATCATCGCGCGCACACCCGGCGACCGGGTGCGGCCGCCCGCGTTCGAGGCCCTCGAACCCGCCGACGATCCGGCGCGGCTCCCGGCCTTGATACCGGCGACGACCAAGAAGGAAATGGACGTTCGCGCCATCCTGCGCTGTGTCGTCGATGCGGCCTCCTGGGTTGAGTACCGCAAGGACTACGGCATCACCATCGTGTGCGCGACCGCACGCATCGCCGGATACGAGGTCGGGATCGTCGCGAATCAGGGCGTGATCTTCCCCGACAGCGCGCTCAAGGCGACCAACTTCATTCAGATCTGCAATCAACGCCGGATCCCACTGTTGTTCGTGCACAACGTGAGTGGGTTCATGGTCGGCGAGCAGTACGAGCGCTCGGGAATCGCCAAGCACGGCGCGAAGATGGTCAACGCGGTCTCCTGCGCCACCGTCCCCAAGATCTCGCTGGTGATCGGCGGCAGCTTCGGCGCGGCCAACTTCGCCATGTCGGGGCGATCGATGGGCGGCCAGTTCATGGCCATGTGGCCCAATGCCCGCTCCACCGGAGTCGGCGGTGAGCAGGCGGCCGCGGTCATGGCCATCCTCAAGCGGGACCGTCTGCGCCGCGAAGGCAAGGAGTTGAGCGCCGCCGAGGAGGCCGCCATCAAGCAGCCGATTATCGATAGTTTCGAACGCCAGTCACTGCCGACCTACATTGCCGCGCGCTTGTGGGTGGACGCCGTCATCGAGCCCGAGGACACGAGAGCCTGGCTCGCGCAATGCCTTTCACTGGCGCACGAACGCTGGGATCGGCCCGACCCGGCCACGCACACCTTCGGGGTGTTCCGGCTGTGATCTCGAAACTGCTCATCGCGAATCGAGGCGAGATCGCCGCCCGCATCGCCCGCACCTGCGACCGTCTCGGCATCGACTACGTCACCGTGAGTGTCGACGAAGACCGGGTTCTGACCTATCACGACGCCGCGGCGGCGACCGTGCGCCTGCCAGCGGGCGGTTATCTCGACGCCGCCGCGCTGGTGCGGGCTGCCACCGAAACCGGATGCGACGCAGTACATCCCGGTTACGGATTCCTCTCCGAGAACGCCGCCTTCGCCCGCGCGGTCCGCGCCGCCGGATTGGTTTTCGTCGGCCCCAGCTCACCGGTGATCGAGTCCATGGCCGACAAGGCCTCGGCGCGCCAGGTGATGGCCGACGCGGGGGTTCCGGTGCTACCCGGGACACGGGAGTCGACCGACGACCTCGACGCCCTGGTCCGCGCGGCCGCGGATATCGGGTATCCGCTCATCGTCAAGCCCGCCGGCGGTGGCGGCGGCAAGGGCATGTCGGTAGTACGCTCCGCCGCCGGGCTGCGCGAGTCGCTGGCCTCGGCGACCCGCACCGCGAACGCGGCCTTCGCCGACGGCCGCCTGCACTTGGAACGCTACGCCGAGCATGCCCGGCACATCGAGGTGCAGGTGTTCGGCGACGAATTCGGCACTGTCGTACACCTTTTCGACCGCGACTGCTCGCTGCAGCGGCGGCATCAGAAGGTGATCGAAGAAGCGCCCGCCCCGAGGATTTCCGACCCCACCCGCCGGCAGATGTTCGACGCCGCCGTGCGCGGTGCGCGAGCACTGCACTACACGGGCGCGGGCACGTTCGAGTTCCTGCTTGTCGGAGACGAATTCTTCTTCATCGAAATGAATACGCGGCTGCAGGTCGAGCACACCGTCACCGAACAGATCACCGGCATCGACCTGGTGGAGTGGCAACTGCGCGTCGCCTCCGGTGCGCCACTGCCCGCCACCCAGGAGGAGATCACTTACACGGGCGTTTCTGTGCAGGTCCGGATGTACGCCGAGGACCCGTTCCGGTCCTTCCTGCCGTGCCCGGGCGAACTCGAGGTGACCCGGTGGCCCGCTGTCCGGATCGAGCGGGCCTTCACCCGTCGCCTGCACGTCACCGGCGGCTTCGACCCGATGATCGCCAAACTCATCGCGACCGGCGCCACCCGGGCGGCGGCCCTGGCCACCGCGCGGCGCGCGTGTGCGGAGCTGCGCTGGCACGGCATCTCGACCAACCTAGGATTCGTCGGCCACGTTCTCGCCGCCCCGGAAATCGCTGCGGCGGAATACGATACCGCCTATCTGGACCGGATCGACCCGGTCCAGGAATTCACCGATCCCGAGCGGCTCAGCGCCCTCGCGGTGGCCGCCACGCTCACCGCGCCCGACCGCGCGACACCGTGGTCGGCGGGCGCTCCGGGCGGTGACCGCGCCTGGCTGGATCCGGACGGCCAGGATCTCGGCAGCCTCGCCCTGTCGGTCGACGGCCGTCCGTTCACGGTTCGGGTCAGCGGCTACGACGGCGATGCAGTGCTACTGCGCACCGATACCGACGAACCGAGCGTGGCCGGGATTCGCAGTGGCGCGCAGACGGTTTCGCTGGACTCGATCCCCAGCACGGTCCGACGCCTCGGGGAGGGCTGGGTCAGCCAAGTGGCAGGAGTTTCCCGGGAGGTGCGGTACGCCGAATACCGCTCGCTCGGCGCCGCGGACGCCGATCCCGAGATTCGTTCGCCCATGCCAGGCACCCTGGTACGGCTCCATGTCGAATCGGGCACGCAGGTCGAAAAAGGCCAGCTGCTCGGCGTGGTCGAGGCCATGAAGATGGAGCACGAACTGACGGCGACACATTCGGGAGTCGTCACCGTGACGGCGCCCGAAGGCGCGGTCGTCACCACGGATCAATCGATCTTTCTCATCGAGGAGAGGAGCGTCGCGTGATGCGGAATCGGCGACTGATGACAGCTCTCGTTTCGGCCACGGCCGTCGTGGTGCTGGCCACCGCATGCAGCGGATCCGACAGTGCGGGAAGCGGATCCACGCAGCCGATCAGCGGCGGATCATTGACTTGGGGTGTGGAGACGGAGCCGACCACCCTCAATCCGCACCTCAATGGTCAGGGCAAAACCAAACTGCTGCTTCGCAATTCGTATGAGTCGCTGCTGCAGCGGACCGCAGACGGCGGGATCGTGCCCTGGCTGGCTTCGGCCCACGAGGTGTCCGCCGACGGTCTGATGTACACCTTCACCCTGCGCGAGGGCGTGCGGTTCACCGACGGCAATCCGCTGACCGCCGCCGCAGTGGCGCTCAACTTCACCAAGATGAAGGACCCGGCCTATTCCGGCGGCTTCGGATCGGGGCCTTTGTCCAATCTCGACACGGTGGTCGCGCGGGACGAGCGGACCGTGGTCTTCACGTTGAAGAACGTGTATTCACCGTTCCTCGACTACGTGGGCACCCTCGAGATTATATCCCCCGCAGCCTTCGATTCCCCGCAGTTGAAGTCCGGCGGCCCGGAAATCGCCGGTACGGGCCCGTTCATCCTCGACCGCTACACCAAGGGGCAGGAGATTCATTTCCGGAAGAATCCGGACTACAACTGGGCGCCGCAGAACGCCGAGCATCAAGGTCCCGCCTACCTCGACGAGGTCACCTACCGGTTCCTGCCCGAGTCGTCGGTGCGCACCGGTGCCCTCACCTCCGGTCAGGTCGACCTCATCGAGGGCATTTCCGGAAACGACGCCGGATTGTTCGAGGACAATCCGGCATTCACGTATCAGCACGCACTGAACGCCGGCGGCCCCTTGGCGCTGTACCTCAACGCGACCTACGGTCCGACCACCGAGGAGAAGGTCCGCAAGGCGCTCATCGACTCCGTCGATGTCGACGCGGTGCTGAAGTCGATCTACCGCGGCGAACGTACGCGCGGCTGGGGCATCATCTCCCCCGGCGATCGGGTGTTCTACGACCGCAGCATCGAGCAGTCCTACGGCGGCGATACCGCGGCCGCGAACCGGCTCCTGGACGAGGCCGGGTGGACCACGCGTGACGACAAGGGGTTCCGCACCAAGAACGGCCAGCGCCTGACCATCGAGGTGGTGCAGGCCCAGTCCACCGTCCGCGATCAGCGTGATGTGCTGCTGCAGTCGATTCAGGCGCAGGCCAAGCAGAATGCGGGAATCGATCTCGTCATCGCACTGGTCGACGCGGGCACCTACACTGACCGCCGCAAGAGCAACACCTTCGGTTCGATCGCCAACTCCGACACGCTGACCGGTGGCATCGATATCGAGAATCACTGGTACCCGGCGACCGCGTTCGGAACCCTCAACTACAGCCGCGCGGCAAACCCCGAACTGACCGCATGGCTGAAAGCCGCTGCCGCGACGCAGGATTCCGGCGAGCGCGCCAAACTGTACGCACAATTGCAGCGATTCGTCCTCGTCGACAAGGGATACGTGCTGCCGCTGTACCAACCCGAGGATGAGATCGCGGCCGCCACACGCGTACACGGCGCCGGTTTCCGGCCCTACCACCAATTCCCGGAAAGCGCCTACGACATCTGGGTTGACCGTGGCTAGCACACGCCATGCGGCGATCGGGAAACGTGTGCTGCTCCGGGTGATTTCAGGGCTGGGCGTGCTGTGGGGAGCGGTGACCCTGTCCTTCGTCGGCATTCGCCTCGCACCGGGCGATACCGTCGACCTCTTGGTGGGCGAACAGCGGCGAACCCCGGAACTGGAGGCGGCCATCCGCGCCGAGTGGGGGCTGGACAGCCCGGTCATCGTGCAGTACCTCCGCTATCTGTGGCATTGCGCCCGGGGCGATTTCGGGCGTTCCTACGTCCTGCAGCGACCGGTGTCGGAGATCCTCGGATCGCAGACGCTGCCCACCCTGGAGCTCACGGCCGCCGCCCTGGCGGTGGCCGTGAGCTTCGCGGTCATCATCGCGACGAGCACGGCACAGCGGCGGTGGTCCCGGGCGGTCGCGAATGCCGTGGAGTTGACGCTCGTCTCGACTCCGCCGTTCTGGCTGGGAATCGTCCTGCTGTCGGTCTTCAGCTTCCAGTTGAAGATCTTTCCGGTGGCGGGGAACAAGGGATTCGCTTCGCTGGTGCTTCCCGCACTCGCACTGGGGCTTTCGCTCGGCGCGGTGGTCTCGCAGGTGCTACGCGACGGACTGGAGCGAGCGCTGGAGGAACCCTTCGCGGTGACGGTGAAATCCTGGTCGGTCAGTGAGACCGCGTTGCGGCTGCGCCACGGATTACGGCATGCGGCCGTACCGGCGGTGACCTTGACGGGATGGCTGGTCGGCGGCCTGCTGGGCGGCACGGTCATCACCGAAGCGGTTTTCGGCCGACCGGGGCTGGGCAGGGTGACCGTGGATGCCGTGCTGGCGCAAGACCTTCCGGTCGTGCTGGCGGTCGCGATCCTTGCCGCCCTCATTTATGTCGTGACCAGCACAATTGTCGATCTGCTCGCACTCTGGCTGGATCCGCGGCTGCGCACCGGCGCACGGCGAGGTGAACCGCGATGACGACACCTACTGAGGCGAGCGGAATCGTCCGCCGGATCGCTGTCCGCGACTTTGCCATCGCGCCCGGTGTCGCTGTCGCGACAGTGGTGCTTGCCGTGATCGCCATCGCGGTGCTCGCGCCCTCGATGCTGACCGGGCAGGATCCGCTGGCCGCGAATCCGCTTGCCGCGCAACTCCCGCCCGATGCGCGCCACTTGTTCGGGACCGACCATCTCGGACGCGACGTCTTCACCCGTGTCGTCTACGGCGCCCGCTACTCGCTGTTCATCGGTGCCACCGCGATCGCCATCGCGGTGGTCGCCGGAACCGCGCTCGGCCTGGCGGCCGGTCTGGCTCGCGGTCTGCTCGACGAGCTGATCACGCGATTCCTCGACGTGGTCTCCGCATTCCCGGATCTTCTGCTGGCACTGGTATTGATCTCCTTCACCGGCCCCGGAACCACGAATCTGATCTGCGCGCTCGGCGTCGCCTCGATTCCCCGCTTCGCCCGGGTCGTGCGCGCCCGGACGCTCATCGTCCGCGAATCCGGATATGTGGAGCAGGCCCGCACGTTCGGGCTCACCCGCACGACATTGATACGGCGCCATATCCTTCCGCACGCGATCGCTCAGGTCCCGATTCTCGCCACCATCGGCCTCGGCACCGCGATTCTCGGCGCCGCGGGGCTGAGCTTCCTGGGGCTGGGGCCGAAGCCGCCGACTCCGGAATGGGGTTCCATGCTCGCCGAGGGCCGCAACTATCTCCGCAATGCCTGGTGGATCGCCGTCCTTCCCGGCGTGGCGGTAACAGCCACGGTCATCGCACTGAGTTCCCTTGGGCGGCACTGGCAACGGCACTATGACGGGAGGACCCGGGCATGAGCGATCAGAGTCTGGTGTCGATCACCAATCTGCGGATCGGCTTTCCGGCGAAGACGAAGTCCGGCGATGTCGTGAAGGGCATCGATCTGCGGATCGATGCGGGCGAGGCCGTCGCGATCGTCGGCGAGTCCGGCTCCGGAAAGTCGGTGACCGCACGCACTTTGGCGGGTCTGTCCGCAACCGGCGCGGTGGTGCGGGCGGACCGCTTCGACCTCTTCGGGCAGGACGCACGCGGGTATCGAGAGCGTCAATGGCGTCGAATCCGGGGCAGCCACATAGGCTTCGTCCTGCAGGACGCACTCGTGTCACTCGATCCGCTGCGTCGGATCGGACAGCAGCTGTCCGAGGCACAGCGTGCCCTGACCGACTTGCGCGGCCGTGAGATCGGCACGCGCAGTGTGGAACTGCTCACTTCGGTCGGCGTCTCGGAGCCTCAACTGCGGCTGCGGCAATACCCGCACGAACTCTCTGGCGGACTGCGTCAGCGAGCGCTCATCGCGGCGGCCATCGCGGGTGATCCCCGCCTGATCATCGCCGACGAGCCGACCACAGCCCTCGACGTCACCGTGCAGCGGCAAATCCTGGATCTGCTGCGGCAGCGCAAGGAAGCGGGCAATGCGCTGCTGCTGATCAGCCATGACCTGGCGGTGGTCGCGGAGCTGGCCGATCGGGTGCTGGTCATGAAGGACGGCGAGATCGTCGAACAGGGAGACACCCGCGATGTCCTGACCCGACCGGCGCATCCTTATACGCACAGTCTGCTCGCGGCGGTGCCGTCGGCCTCCTCGCGCGGTACGACGCTGTCCGGCTCCGACCGCAGGCCACTTCCGCCCCGGACCGTCGACCACACGCGAATCGTGTTGTCGGTCCAGGGTCTTCGCAAGACCTACGGTGCCGGACCGGCCGCGCGCACCGTGGTCGAAGACGTCGACTTCGACCTGTTCGCCGGCGAAACCCTCGGAATAGTAGGCGAATCGGGATCCGGTAAGACAACGACTGCGCGCATGGCATTGAGCCTCATCGCACCGACCGCCGGCCGTGTCGTCGTCGACGGCGAACCGTGGAGCGAATACTCCGAGAGCGAACTACGCCGCCATCGCGGCACCGCGCAACTCATCGCCCAGGACCCGTCGAGTTCGTTCGACCCGCGCTACACCGTGGAGCGCCTCATCGGAGAAAGCCTGAACGCCATCGGCATTCGAGGCCGCGCCCGCTGCGCCCGGGTACGCGAGACCCTGGATGCGGTGCGACTCGGCCACGACCTCCTGAACCGCCATCCCCGCACCCTGTCCGGTGGGCAGCGCCAGCGGGTCGCCATCGCCCGCGCCCTCGCCCCCAACCCCACACTGATCGTCGCCGACGAGCCGGTGTCCGCCCTCGACGTATCGGTGCAGGCCCAGATCCTCGACCTGCTCGCCGAACTCCAGGCCGAATTCGGCACCGCCCTCCTCCTCATCTCCCACGACCTCGGCGTAGTGCACCACATCGCGGATCGCGTAATCGTCATGAAGGACGGCCGCACAGTCGAATCCGGCGAAGTCGACTCGGTACTCCGATCGCCCCGACACGAATACACCCGCCAACTGGTAGCCTCCGTCCCCCACCTGCCCGACCGCGAAGACCAGCCCTCGGCCGGCTTCTCCACACCGTCGAGATAGCTGTGACGTGGCGACAGCGTACTCACGGCCGCAGAATCTCCGCCCTGCAAGCGATTAGGAACAATGATGCGAACCGAGAAGATCGAATTCACCAGCGGCCGACAGCGTCTGGTCGGCGACCTTCACCTCCCCGAACCCGGCGGGGTGCGGTGGTGTTGACCGGTCCGTTTTCGGTGTGCGCGAGCAAGTTACGGGCGTCTGCGCGCAAAGGTTCGCCGATCCGGGCTATGCGGCATCGCCCTTCGATCGCGGCCACCGAGGCGAGGTTCCGGGCCGAGGTTGCCCGCGAGCATGCCTTCGGGTTGACCGCGGGCCAGTACTCGACGGTGCCGGTATCGTGCTCCCGCTGCGCGATCTGAGCGAACTGTCCGAGCAGTATGGCGAAATTCTCGACCATAGTTCCAGGAGCGCTAGTACCCGGTGCTCAACCGATGATCTTTGGAAATTCGTCGATGAATCCGCCGCGTGCTATCAGCCTGCGGGCATCTTCGTTGGTCATCGGTGCGGCGAACAGGTAGCCCTGCCCGCGAGTGCAGCCCAGCTCGATCAATGTTCGCGCAGCTTCCGGATTTTCGATGCCCGCAGCCGAGACCGCTAGTCCGAAACCGGCGGCCAGCCCGATGATGGCCCGGACGACCATGGCGTCCTCGTTGTTCGCACGCAGTTGTTGTACGAACGAGTGGTGTATCTCGAGGTAGTCGACCGGTAGCCGCCGTAGCATCGCGATGGAGCCGTTGTAGGTGCCGAATCCGCCGATGCCCACCTTGATTCCGAGTCGTTTCAGACGCCGCACGATGGCGATTGCTGTTTCGAAGTCAGTGTCGGCGTCCTCGGCGAGTTCGATCGACACCGATGTGGGTTCGGCGCCGGTTCGACGAACTATCCCATCGACGATGTCCACGAAATCCGGTTCCGCGAGCAGCAGGGGCGAGACATTGATCCGCAGTATCAGGTCTCGCGCAAGCCCCTGGCCACGCCATCCAACGAATTCCGTACAGGCTGCGCGAATGACCCACCACCCCAGTTCGACCGCGAGACCGGCCTTTTCGGCTGCGCGTAGGAAGGACGACGGCAAGAGTAAGCCCTGCTCAGGATGATTCCATCGCACTAACGCCTCGACGGCCACCAGCGCTCCGGAGTGCAAATCGACCTCGGGCAAATAGTGCAGTACCAGTTGCCCGGATCGGATGGCGTGACGTAGTTGTACTTCGATAGACGGACTGCTCGACTGTGATCGGTTGCGAATCAACCCGAGTTGGTCGAGCAGAGGGTTGAGATCGGCCTGCGGCTGACGTAACCCGACCGAGGTCAGTTCACGGCAAAGCTGCCGGTGCAGTACCGGCAGCGTCAATAGTTCATGGCCCCCTGGCACGCCGTCGCGGAGAAGGCGGATGAGCCGGGCGGTGTATGCGGGGTAGGTCTCAGCGTCAAGCTTCTTCGAGATCCCGTTGGGCGGTGCGGAAGTCAGGACGGCTGTTCCTTCGGTGACTATCTCGTTCAGCACGGCTTGCCCATCTGCCGACTGGTTGAGTCCGAGTGCGCGCCCGGAGTAGCAGCAGTCCAGGATCACGACCCTCGCCTGGGCGGGGCTGTCCACGTAGAGGTCACGGAACGCATCAAACGGAATCCCGCCTATTCCAGGGCGATCCGGATGCGTACCAGCCACAGCCAGATGCAGCTCACCACGCCGTGGACCCAGCACCCCATGCCCGGCGAAGTAGATCAGTAACAGATCACGGGCTTCAGCCGCCGCTGCCGCGATGGCCAAGCCAATCGCCAATGGTGACGCAGTCTCCGGAAGCAGCGCGCAATGTTCGACGTGGAGCGATCCATGTACCGGGTCGGTGAGCACATCACGCAACTCGATCGCCCCGGCATGCACACCCGGCAGATCCGGCAAATGCTCATAGATGTCGATTCCGATAAGTACCGCCCGCGAGGTCTTCTGATCCGGTAAGCGCATCCCGGCATTTCCTCACCCGCTGGGAATCACTGGCCAGCGTCGATCACCGTCTGTAGCAACCCGGCCACATCCGGTACCCGTTGGGCATCGATAGTCACCGATTTGCCACCAGGGCTGCGGATTTCGATATGGATATCGGAATGCCGAGGCTGCGCGAACCATGCCTTCAGCGATGTCGCCAACACCGACAACACCCCGCCGCTGCCGACCGCGACGGTCGCCAACTCCACCAGCGAACCCATGTCACCCGGATTCGGAACCGCATCGATCGCTGCCACTCTTCCGCGAAGTTCAGGCTCTCGACGCAACCAGCCGACCAACTCTGCCATCTGTCGAGCACTGTTCGCGCCGACGACCGACAGCGTAATTTCTGTGTCCATAGTGCCCCCGTGTCGCACGCTGATGATCGTCGAAGCCACTTGCACGATACCGCGAACACCGAAGTCCCAGGCCCAGAACCATTTCGAACCCCGCCCCTGCTTACCGCCCGACCAGCCGCGATTGCCGAGATGGCGATCCAGTCACGCGTTCTCTCCTGACTGATCACCCCGACATCCGAACACCGGCAGGGCGCTCCGGGTCGACCTCACCGGGGACGGGTGAAAAGGCCCTCGCCGAAGGCTTTCGTCCGGGCGGCGAGGGCGATCCGGGGATGTCGGCCGCCGAGCATCGGGTCGCAACAATACACGTCGATGAAGTCCCTTGCATTGCAAGGACTCTCGGCATCGATAGCCTCGACAGTACTCGGGTGCGCCCCGCCGTACCCGAGTACTGGCGTTGCACCCCAGCCGATTTCGTTCCCTTTTTCGGGAACCTGGTCTCGTCGCCGGCCAGCACCGCGTCGCGGTCGCCGAGATGTTCGACCACGCAGTCGCGCACGCCGTCGACATCCCAATCGGCCTTACACAGCAACCGTAGCGCGGATAGATCGCCTTCGAGTCCACAGTGGATTCGAAGGCGGTCTACTGTGCACTCGGGAGGGATTGCGGCAGGCCGAATATGGGGAGGACAGTGTTTTCGAAGCGGGTCATGGCACCGATTCGGTCGCCGGCGAGAGTGAGGACGAAGAGGCCGGATCCGTGGATGCCGGTGGAGGGGTGTCGGTAGACCCCGAATGCCGGCTGACCGTTGGCTCGCGTCGGCACCAGTTCGAATCTCTGTGCCGAGCCGAAAATGAGTGCGAAGAAGCGGGCCACGATGTCTCGGCCCTGGTATTCCAGCGGCACCGGTGGCATCGACATGAAGACGTCGTCGGTCAACAGAGCCACCAACGCGTCGATGTCGGCAGATTCGTAGGCGCTGACGAACTTCGCCACGATCGCGTCCTCGGCAGGTGAGTCGCTCGCAGGCGGCTGCTCTCGGGCAGTAGTCACCGGCAGTCGGCGCTGCATTCCTGCACGCGCGCGTTTGAGGGCGCTTTTGACCGATTCGACGGTCGTGTCCAGCATGTCGGCTACTTCGTTCGCGTGGAATCCGAGGACGTCGCGCAGGATGAGGACGGCGAGTTGGCGAGGCGGCAAGATCTGCAGGGCGGTCACAAAGGCCAGGGAAATGGATTCGGTTTGCTCGTAGCGCGCCTCCGGACCGAGCGGCACACTGATCGCACCGTCCAAAAGGGCGTCGGGATAGGGCTCGAGCCAGTGGATTTCGCCGAGTCCAGTGGGTTCCGGTAGTTCGATTCCCGGGATGTCCCACTGCTGTGCGGGACGTCGGCGAGCAGAGCGCAGCGCGTCGAGGCACCGGTTGGTGGCGATGCGGTAGAGCCAGGTGCGAAGTGAGGCGCGCCCGTCGAATCGTTCGAGACCTCGCCAAGCGGCGAGCATCGTGTCCTGGAGAGCGTCCTCGGCATCCTGAAACGATCCGAGCATCCGGTAGCAGTGCACCTGTAGCTCGCGACGGTGTGGCTCGGTCAGCGCACGGAATGCCTCGCCGTCGCCGGCCTGCGCCCTCGACATCAGGTCCGTTCTCGCCAACTCCACTCCCGCCACCTCATTCCTTGTGTGCAGTTCCATCCCGTATGGACGCCGGCCAAGGCGCGAAAGGGGCGGTCGCGCAGCGCCTCCTTTTCCGATGCCGCGGCGTCTAGACCAGTGATAGCCGACAACATTGTCAAAGGAGCACGGAAATGGGAAAGATCGTCATCAGCGCAAATGCCACACTCGATGGAGTGGTCCAAGACCCGGACGGCGAGGAAGGCTTCGAGCTGGGCGGCTGGTTCCACCAGTTCGCGGGGGGCAAGGACCTCGAAGACTGGGCCGCCAACGAGACGGAGGAAGCGCTGGGTGCCGAGGCGCTACTGCTGGGCAGGCGCAGCAGTGAGTGGTTCGCGTCCCGGATGCGATCCGGCGATGGCGCGGATGTCCGCGTAAGCCGCAAGTGGGCGGACAGAATGAACAGCATCCCCAAATACGTCGTGTCGTCGACTCTCGAACATCCTCAGTGGAGCAACACCACGGTCCTCAACGGCGATGCAGCAAAGGAGATTTCGGAGCTGAAGCGGAAAGTGGACGGGGAAATCCTGGTCTACGGCAGCTATCAGCTCGTGCGCGCACTGATAAAACAGAACCTGGCCGATGAACTGCGGCTGGTAGTTTTCCCGGTCGTGCTGGGAACCGGCCTGCGTATCTTCGACGAGACCAGCGACATGAAGCCGCTGCACCTGGTCAACACACGAAAGATGGGTGACGGCCTGGTGCTCCACACCTACGAATTCGTGCAAGGCCAACGGCTGTAGACGGCAACGAAGTCGCGGTCGTCGGTGTTGAAGCAGCGTCCCCCGTTTTGACGGAATTCGGGCGAAGCTTGGTGGCGGGCGGGTTGATGGGGTCGCGGAGCTGGCGTAGGTCATGAACGAGACCCACTCGGTGTTGATGTCGAGCTCCATCGCCCGCACCGTGCCCGCACGGTGCAGCAGTTCGCCGAGGGTGATCTGGAGCCTTCAGACCACGTCTTACGTGGTTGTGATTCGTCCGCTGTGTCGGAACCGCTTGTGTGGCGGGCGGTGTTGTTCGGGTCACACCGACTTGAACTTGACACCGATGTCATCGAATAACGTCGGATCGTCCTCGAGCCGACCGCCGGACGAGGACGTGAAGGAGGAATCCACGATGAGCACAGTCTTGGGATACCGGAATTTCGGTGCGGCCGACGTCCAGGAGTTCTTCGAGCGGCCGGATCCGTCGCCCGGTCCCACCGAGGTCCTGATCCGCGTCGCGGCCGCGGGAGTGAACCCGCTCGATCACCTGCTGCGGTCGGGGCAGATTCGCGACTTGAACGGCCACGTGCCCTTTCCTCAGGTCATGGGGATGGAGGCGGCGGGGACGGTGCTCGCGGTGGGGGACGACGTGACCGGCTTGGCCGTCGGTAACCGGGTCACCGGGTTCGCGCTGACCGGGGCGGGCACGTATGCGGGAACGACTCTGCTGCTCGGCGAGTCCACGGCGCGTATCCCCGACACGCTGCCGTGGACCTGGGCGGCGACCATCCCCGTCGCCGGCACCACCGCGCTGGACGTGCTCGACCAGCTCGCCCTGCCCGCCGGGGCCACGCTGCTGGTGAACGGGATCGGCGGTGGAGTCGGCATTGCGCTGGCCCAGCTCGCGCAGGACCGGGACCTGGCCGTGGTCGGCACGGGCAGCACGGCCAAACGGGATCTCGCTACGGCGACCGGTGCGACCTTCGTCGACTACACCGCAGGTGACGTTGTGGAACGGCTCCGCGCGCACGCCCCGGACGGGTTCGACGCCGTGGTCGACAACGTCGGCGGCGAGTCCCTGCGCGACATCGCGCCACTGGCGAAGAAGCCGGACACGCTCGTCGCCGTCGGGGACCCGTCGGTGACCGAGCTCGGGGGGTTGATGGTCCACCGCCGCCTCGACAGAGCAAGCCTCGAACGCGTTGCCGAGCTGATGGCCACCCGGCGGCTCGATCCGCACATCACCCAGACCTACCCGCTCGCGCGGGCACAGGAGGCACTGGCAGTCGTCGAATCTCGCGGCGCCATAGGCAAGCTCGTCATCGACATGAGTCTCTGACCGCGTTCCGGTCGGAGTCACCCTGGCGCACGCCTGAGCCGGTGCCGGGTGTTCACCTCGATCAGCTCGTCGAGGGCGTCTCTGGCCTCGACGAGCCGGGTGATGTCGGCGGTCAGCCGGTTGCGTTCCCCGACCATCGTGGTGAAAGCATCCTCGGCGACATCCACATCGTCGCTGTCCACGCACGGCAGCAACCGGGCGATCACCTTGCTGCTCAGGCCCGCGTCGAACAACTGCCGGATGACTCGGACCCGCGCGACCTCCGCCATCATGTAGAGCCGCTGTCCACCGACGGATCGAGAGCTGTGCAGTAGACCCTGCTGCTCGTAGTATCGCAGCGAGCGGGCGCTGACCCCTGTCCGCCGAGCCAGTTCACCAATCCGCATTCTCGGAGCAAGAGATGTTGTGGTCACGAAGCACCCATCCCGCGCACTGACAGGTATCGCACTCCACCAGCTTAGACCATGCCTCATGTCGTCGATTTCGTCGGTTTCTTAGCAGGTCAATGCTGCGCAGCCGACTCTCGGTGACGGGGAGTCGATCCAAGCATTCGTCTCAGGCGATGACGGTTTCGATCCGGATAAAGCCGCCGAACGCGACTTCGGTTTCGTCCGACTGCAACAGCTCGCACTCGAGCACCTGATCGGCTGAGGCGAACACCGGGCATCGGACCGGACAGGCCCCCATCGCATGCCGTTGCGGCAGACCGGATCCGGTCCCACCCCACCGGCAAATCCGGGGTCAGGAAAGCGCGGCCGCGCCGACCTCGGTCCTGTGCCTCGGAGTCCGGATCAATCGCGCGTTCTCAATGCGGTAGCTCGCGCTGGTTGCCTCGGCGCGGTACCGCTCGCGTCGGTGCCCGCCGAGCGGAGCGGATCGTTTCTCACCGACATCGAAACCGCGACCGGACTGGCGGTGGTGCGGGTCCGTTGCGGCGAAGACGCCTGGCTAGGGGGCGACGATCCCACCAGCGGCCGTCTCTTCGAGACCGATGACAGATCGGACCTGCCGCCGCAAGGCCTGGAGGATCCATCGGTCTGCGACGCTGTCACCCAGGTGCCTCCGAAAGCACCTGGGTGACACCACCTTCTAGGTTGCCGCCGTCAGTATCGTCCGCGGCACGAGCACCGATCGCCGTGTCCGCAGGAGCGCCAAGGCTCGGCGCAGTAACCGATGACCACCTTGGCGTCGCATACCTCACCGAGGTCATCGGGGAGTTCGACGGTGCCTATGAGTTCGGGCCGGTCGGGCTGCAACGGGCCCAGCCGGCTGCCGTCGAGATCCACGACGCCCCAATACAGCGCCGGATATTCGCTGCTGGCGACGCAGTGGACATCGATCCAGCGGCATTGGCAAGCCGCCTCGCCGTGGTCGTGTAGTCCCGGCCGGAACTTGAGCACGATATTCGTGCTCGGTTCGGCACACGGCGCCTCGATGAAGAGCTGGATCGCGTGTGCCCACCGCGCCCGCTTGGCGGGCACGAATGGGAACATCGACCCGGACAGCCGCAGGTCGAGCTTCCGATTCCACGGTCCCTGTGCTGGTTTCGGCAGGCTCACGCCCTGCCAGGCATCGGGGAGATCGCGCCGCAGATCGAACAGCCGCAGCCCGTCGCCGGGAAGGCGGCACTGAGCCGCACTCAGCGCGGCGGTGCGCAATGCCTCGCCGCCCTCGCGCGCGGTGTAGTTCAGGTGCAGCACCACATCGCTGAGCGCGTCGAAGTCGAAATAGTTCGTCTCCGGTGGCAATTCGATGCGCCACCGGCCGACCGCACCGGCGAACTCGAACGGCAGATACCGCTCGTCGTGGAAGTTCAGTTCGAACATCCCCGAATCGTTCTGACCGCTGGAGGTCGCGATGGCCTCGGTCGCGGCGTAGGAACGCAGTACCCGGCCGTCGTCAATGGCGGCGGCGTATCCGTTGTCCGAAGATATACAGCCGCAATCCGATCCGGACTGCTTGTCACAGCAGACCGCTGGCGTTTGCGCCAGTCGCGGATCGACCCGGGTGTGACTGCTCAACAAGGTGAGTCGGCAGTGCACGCCGGTGTACGGACCGACCACGCACGGAATAGTGACCGTGACGTTCTTGATCCGGCGCAGATAGTGCCCCGGGTAGTCGACGTCGAAGAGCCATTCCGGCAGCTCGATCTCGGCATAGCCGGTCGCCTGCAGGTGCACGAAGGCCAGCGGGAACGCCTGGCGCAACGAAATGTGCTTGGTGAGTTCGTATTCGCGGCAGTTCTCGTCCAGATACGCCTTGTCCATCTGCGCCACCGCGAGCTGCAACCGCTCCCCCGCCATCAATCCGGCACGCAGATTGTCGAAATCGTCCGAGCCGACGAAGGATCGGGTGGTGTGCCCGCGTTCGTAATTGAACGCGCGCTCGGCCTTGCGTGCCGCACAACGCGCGAGCTCGTACATGCGGAAGTACTGTGCCGAGGTCTCCTGCTGCAGGTACAGGTACATTTCGTGACTGGTGAACTTGTCACGCAGGAAATCCTGCACTCGGGCGGCGTTTTCCACCTCGCGTCGCTGAGTGTTCAGCTCGGTCAGCGCCATATCCCGGCGCCGTTCTGCGCCGAGGATCTGCCGTTCGATCTGCTCGATCTCGACGGAGATGACATCGACCTGCTGGCGCCAGTCGGCGAGCCTGCGATCCCAGGAACCCTCGGTATTGCTCAGGCCCGCCGCGGTGTTCGCGTTATCGCTGACGGCGTTCAGAATCCGTGCGGCGGTCGAGAATCCGGCGCCGAGCTTATTGCCGACCGGCCACTGGCTGAACATCAACGGTGTTCCAGCAATGCCGGCGATACCGATCCAGAGATCCGGAAACAGGCTGACACCCTGTGCGATCGCTTCCAACACATTGCCCGCGATCCGTGAGCCCAGCGCGACACCGGTGAGTGCCTCGTAGCCGGATTCGCCGGAGTTGAGACCGCCGACGATCAGATTCTGGTAGTAGCGCAACCGGGTCTGGGCGCCCTCCTTCGTCTTGCCGAGCGCCTGCACCTGCCAGTCGGCGTCGCGCCACTGGTTGCGACGCTGATCCAGGGTGAGTTCGACCAGCTGGCGTTCCTGCGTCTGGCGCAGGGCGGCCAGGTATTCGGCATCGGCCTTCTCGTGCGCGGCGAGCAACTGCCCACCGAGCGCTCGCACTTCACCGGCCAGCTCCCGCGCGCGCTGCACCAGAACCGTGAAACGGTATGGCTCGCAGCACGGTTCGCAGCAGCCCTCGGAGCCGCAAGCGCAGCCGGTGAGCTGCCAGCCGTCGCGGCGCGGGTCGTCGCCGAAGTACCGCATATCGATGCCGGGTGTACCGTCGCGCAGCCTGCGACCGTTCACACATTCGCGGATCGCCGCGAGCCGGTCAGCGGTCCGGTCGTAGAGCGCGAGCAGCCGTGGGTTGAGCGGCGCGCGGCGCGGGATGAACCTGCTGACTGTGCGTGCAGTCGAATCATCCTGCGCAAGGATGATTTCCGGGCGTGCGCCAAGGATCCGATCCACCTCGGTGAGGACTACTTCGGCGCGTCGCGTTGCCTCCGGATTGTTGCGGCAGCGCAGCACGTCGGCCCAGGCGAGCATCGTCTCCAGGTAGCGAAGCAGCAACGCCCGGTCGCGAGCGCGATCGCCATCCACCGGCCCGGTCGGGCAGCAGGTTTGGTCGCGCCGCGATAGGGCGAGTTCGACTTCACCGTCGGCGGAGTCGCTGTCGCCGTCGCTGTGCTCGTCCGCTGCCGTGTTGACGCATACCGACCAGGTGTTGTCGGTCGCGCCCGGAATGCGCACCAGCTCATACCATTTGAGTGCGGCGTCGAACTTGCAGTCAGCGCGCAACGCACCGCCAACTGTTGTGGCGACGGAGAACAGCGTGAGCGGTTCCAGTGGAGCACCGGGGCACACATAGGCGAAGAAGGGATAGCCATCCAGCCCGCCGACCTCGGCGCCGGGTGGCACGGCCGGTGGTGCAGCGAGCTGCGGCACCGTGATCGCGCTGTCGGTGGCCAGGTCGTACCGGAAGCCGGGCGGCGTCGGGTCTGCCTCATGGCCCTTCGGGCGGTGGCCACCGATGACCTGGAAGCGCAGCGAATCGCCCGCTCTTCCGGTGAACACCAGTTTCGGAACGGCCTGCGGATCCAGGACAACCGGGTCGGTCGATCGGCGCGAGGGCTCGAATCGGCCGTCGCGTGCGCGCGACCAGACCAGGTGCACGACCGAGCCTGTCGGCCAATCCAGCAGTGCGGGAAGCTTTTCCGGGCGATGCCAGTCCGAGATCTCGTCGGTTTTGCCGCGGCCAGCGTCCGCGTCCTGATGCACCGCATCGAAACTTCTAGCGTCCTGCAGCCAGAAGTAGTATTCGTCGACGACGGACTCGGCGGTCTGTGCGCAGGTGACACAGCGTCCAAGCGAATCATGCTCGCAGACAACGAATCCCGCACCGGCAGGTGGGAGGCCCGCCGCGGCGACCCGAACGAATCGAGTGCCGAGTCGCGCCGCTGCCTTGATCCACATCGGCAACCGCTCGTGGTCGGTATCCGACAGTTCGCCTGCGAGCACGCCATGCCGAGCTGCCTCGCGTACAACGTTTCCAGTGTGCGCATCGGCAGCAGCGGACTCACCATTGGCAGCGCGCACCTTGGCAGCTCCCTTGCCGCCACCGGGGGCCTTCGCAGCGCCGCCTCCACCTCTGGCCTTCGCAGCGGCACCCTTGGTGCGACCGCGCGCCTTGACGGTGCCGCTCTCGGCACTTGCGCCATCGGCGTTGCCATCGCCGCCATCCGAACCTCCGTCCCCATCGCCGGGCGGCAGTGCTCGCATGACCGGGGCGAGCCAGGATAGGCGGGCGTCCGCGGGCTCACCGAGCAGATCCATTCCCTCGGGCAGCGGCCCGGGCAGCAGCAGGCTGATTCGAGCGGCTTCCGCGGCCTGCGAAGCCGTCAACCCGGGATGCGCCGGTGGCCGCCGACCGGGCCACCATTCCGTACCGCCCGGCACCGCGACGGTCAGCCTGCGGCGGCGCAATTCGGCCTCGAGGAGGGTGAACGCCTCCACCCGGCGCGCCTTGGCGAGTTCGTCCCACTCGATCCAGTTCTCCCGGTACTGCTCACGTTCGGCGATGCACTGCCAGGTCAGGAAGGATTCGAAGCGGCCGTCCCAGACCTCGGCGAATTCGGCCGTGACGGCCAGCCCCGGCTCCAGACCGAGCCTGGCACGCTGCACGAACGCCTGCGCGCTGCTGATCGCGTCCTGAATCCGGCTGGCTCGCTCACCCGTTCCGGTCTCCACGTCCTGCAGCAGAAGATCGCTCAAATCCCGTGCCCTGGTGGCGAATCGGCCGGGTGCGAACGGAAGCGGCACCCGATTCATCCCGCACAGCCAGGCGACCAATGCGTCACGAGCCCGCACCCGCAGACCGTCGTTGAGCGCCTGCACATCCAGATAGCGCCGGGGCGAATCATTTTCGAAGCATCCGTCCTGGACGAACCGGGTGAGGTTGTCATTGCCCGCATCCGGTGCCAACTCGGGCCGGTCCGAAGCCCAGCGAGCCGGTTTCGCGTCCTCGATGCGCGATACGCGGAAGCGATGCTCGAGCCGATCGAGCCACATCTCACCGCGCCAGACCCGAGCGACCCATGCCTCGGACTCCAGATCCGGTGTGGCGATGTGATAGTCGCCGCCGACCGCGAAATAGGTCAGTACCAGCGGCGCGTGCCGCACATCCACCCCGAGATGACGAACCAGCTGCGCCGGGTCGTCGGGCTGACGTTCGGCCGCCTCGAGGAATACCCGCCAGGCGGGCCGTTCCCTGGCCGCCTTGGTTTCGGCGCGCAACCCCGTGTAGTCGTAAAGCCTTTCCCACCAATCGAACAGCGCGGCCTGTCTGCGACCGCTCACGCCCGCGCGCTGGTCGTTCGTCGGCGACCGATACGGATCGGTGACCGGCAGCAGGTCCAGATCGAACCAGGCGCGATGGGTTCCGAACGACGACGGGCCGGTGCGTGGATATGTCTGTCCGGCAACGGCTTCCGGATGGTCGAGCAGATACCCCAGCTCGGACTGCGGTTCGCGGGGCAGCGTAGCGGCGGAGAGCCCGAGCCGGTGCGCGATCAGGACGGATTTGAAGGCCCGCTGGTAGGTGCGCCGGATATCGCGCAGGCTGGAGGTGTAGCGGCCGTGCAGGTAGTTGTGCGCCGCGCCATCGACGTCGACGCATTCATCCAGCGGAATGTCCACCGTGTTGCGGTAGAGCCGATGGTGCGGCACCGCGACCAGTGTGTCGCCGGTGTCCGGGCCGGTGTATTTGACCTGGAATCCGGTGTGCCGTGGCCGGACCCGTTCCACCTCGTCGAATCTCGGCTCGCGCTGGTCGAATTCGACCGTGATCTCGTATGCGCCGCCACGCAATTCGATCGGGGTCGACTGGTAGTCCGCTGCGTCCTCACCGGGCCAGTTGTGGTTCAACAGGATCCACGACCGCTGACCACGGCGCAGAGTGATGCGCCAGCGCAGGTCGTCGCAGCGGTCGCAGTCGGGTGCCTCGCCGTCGGGAGTCGGTCCCCCCGCGGCGAATTCATACCGTCCGCCATTTTCCACGACCAAGCTGCCCGACCAGGTCACTGTGAAAGGCTGTGCGCCGAACAGTGGTTCGCCGTCCTCGTCGCGCAGTGCGAACCCGTTGCGCACGGCCACCAAGCGGAGTTGTTCGGGCGAGAGCGTCAGGTCCATCGTTGGGATTACGGTGGGCACGGGGGCATTCCACTCGTTGCGGCCCGCGTCGAACATCGACAGCGGCCCGCTCAGTTCGCGCCAGGCGGGAGCGTTTCCAGCCACCGAGAATTCGCCGAGCAGACCGGTGCCGAGCAAGCCCAGCAGCGCGGCGTACGCACCGCCGGTTGGTGCGGTGGGCCAGATCGGGACAGGTGGTTTGCCGGAATCATCCTCCCACGGGGTGTGCCCGGTGTTCTCGTCACCGTGCAGCGCCCGCAGCAGCCGTGCCACCTCGACTGCACCCACCTCGGTGGTGCCCTGCGGCGCGGCCGCGCGCACATGGTCGGCGAGATGTTCGGCGATGATTTTGCAGCGCCGATGGAACAGGGCGAATTCCCTTTGCACGAAGGCGAAGCGGGTCTGCTCATCCGGTTCGTGCACGAGGGTGTGCACAGCGACCTCGAACGAACCGAACAGCAGCGCGAACGGCACCAGTGCCGCACGCGGCATGAAGTACAACTCCGACACCGCTTTTCGCTCCACCTCGGTCAGCGGCCGCAGGTGGCTGAGCCGCTGTGCGAGCGCCGCGTCGTCCAGCGGGAGCTGGGTCCACAGCGTCTGCGTCGCGATGTCGTAGTGCAATGGCCCGCTGGGCTCGGCATTCCACATGGCGGGCGTGGTGTCGGCTGCGGCCAGCGGCGTGGCGAAGCGCCGCCGGTCCGCCGGTACCGGTGTGCCCTCGCATTCGAGTACCGACGGGAAGAACCGCTCGGCAAGTGAGCGCAGCGAATCAGCGGGAACCGTTGGCAGATAACCGAATTCATCGGTCAGTGCGGCACCGATCCGGGACAGCGTCCAGGTGCCCGCGTCGTCGGCGGTCACTTCGAGCAGCTGACGCCGCAACGCCCAGAGGCCGTGACCGTCCTCGTCGTCGGGGAGGCCGAGCGGATCGTCGAGCGATTCGTTCGGTGTCGGCAGCGGGAATGGGTCGTCGCCATCGAGGTGGGCATCGGCGAACAGGAACAAGACCTCGCCGACGGTGAATTCGGACAGGTAGATCTTCAGCAGCACCTCGGCGAAGCGCAGGGTGCTTGTTGGCTGGCCATACCAGGTGTCGGTGGCCACATCCGGGTTGAATCCGGCCAGCCGCGACAGCGGCGCCAGATTCTGCGCCATCAGCTTGGCGAGCTCGGGTTGGTCGGCGAGTTCTGGACGGACGCGTTCGGCGGAGCCCTCGATGCCATCGATCAGCGTCCGCAGCGCCCAGTTCCAGTGTTGCGCGTCCGGGCCCAGCCATAGTGCGAGCAGATGGGTTCGGTCGGCGCCGGTGCCGGACGGGTCGGTCGCGTCCGGATCGGCCAGCGGCAGGCACAGCAGTTCGCGCAGCACGAACAGCGCACACAGCTGGCGCAGGAACTGCGGGTTGATCTTCGGGCCGTGGAACAGCTCCAAGACCGTGCAGATATCCGACAACTCGTCGAAAGTCACGGTGCTGACGGGATTCTCGCGCAAACGCCGCCACAGTCGAATGAAGACGGCGAGTCGGCGAAGTGCGTCGGTGGTGCTGTGATCGCCGAAATCGATGGTCAGGTCATCCGGGCAGCACGGCTGGCACGGCGGATACACCAGCCCCTCGCCGTCCCGCGATCCGCTGCCTGACCCACCGTCGGGGCCGAACGGCACGAACCCGCACTCCCACAGCGCGAGGAATTCGCAGTAGTCCAAACCGGTGCGCCGCAGGAACTCCGGCACCCGGCGCACCACATCGAGCCAATCCTCGTCGCCTTCGCCGTCCTGGTCCGCCGGGAAACCGTAGACCTCGCGCAGTACGAGTCGTCCCGGCGTCGCGGCATCGGCGATATCGTTGCGATAGAGCAGTTCGGACTCCTCAGGAGTGATCCGCAGATACTCCAATACCAGCGGCAACCGAAGCGGAAAACGCCACTGGTGCCGCACATAGGTGTCCGGCTCGTATTCGGCATCGATCGCGAATTCGGTAATGTCCCTGCGGAAGTGACGCATGGCCGAGTACCTGCTCGAACCCGTGGCCTCCAGGTAACTGCGATTGATATCGAGCGCTTGCGGATACGGCAGTGCCGGATCGGTGAAATCGGACCGCAGTACGTCATAGGCCGCGGGGACCTCGACCGGGGTCGCAGGCGAAGAATGCTGCGGCAGCGCGGCGAACAGGGTGTCCGAATCATGTGCCCAAGGATCGCCACCGACGCTGCCATCCGTGGACAGTCGATGACCGGCCAATTCGTATGCGGCGGTGTCATATACGGCCCCCGAGCCGTCCGTCGGCCGCGTTACCAACGCTTCGAGGCTCTCGTTGACCAGGTCGATCACCGGAATCTGGGTTGTCAGATCGGCTTCGGTCGCATGCAGCTGACCGACTGGGCCTCTGCGGGCCGCGAGCAGGGCTCCGAGGTCGGCCTCTTCTCCGTGGCCTCGCGGGTCCTCGCAGGTCGACCCCGCCGAAACCTGGAGCAACTCGTGCAGGTAGGCAACCGGGCCCAGTGGCGAAAGATGTTCGGGTGGAATGCAATCGATCAGCGATCCGTCGGGATTGACCGGTTGGAACGGGCCGGGCGGCGCCGGCGGATACGGTTCGAACTCGCTCGCCTGGTGATAGATCGCAGCGGCGTAGTTGTAGGCGACCGAACCCGACAGCGCGAACCCGAAGTCGGCGAGCGAGAGCCGGGCGACGTGAACGGCGTCGGTGAATCCGCGCGCGTAGAGCGCCTCCATCAGGGAGAATCGCAGGTCCTGCGCACCGATATCGGTGAGCACCCACAGCTGCCGAATCGCGTTGAGTGCGAAGGTAAGCCAGCGCTGCGCCGCCGGATCTTCGGGGAGCACATCCGTGACGGTCGCGGCAAGTGCTGCCGGATCCAGATCGGCGGCGAAGGTGAACGCGGTTCCGCCGGAATGGGACGGATACGTATTCGCGAAGGCCGCGAAGACGTCCCGGCCGGATCGTCCGAGCATCGGCGGTCCAGCATTGCCCGGGTTCTGCGCATTGCCGGGATCCTTGTTCACCGTGAAGAATCGGCGCAGATGTCGGATGAACGCCTCCGTGCGCTCCGCGGGTGTGCCAGGTGCGGTGAACGGTGGTAACAGGTCTGCGCGCGCGGCGAAGAACTCGCGCCACTGCTTGTCGGTAACCGCGACCAGCTTCGCGACAGTGTCGATACCGAGCGGCGGCTGCTTCAGCGCCGTGATCAGATCCGCGGAATGCCCGGTGACGGCCAGCAGCAACAGTTCCAGATAGGCCGCGGGCCGCTTCGTGGTCGCTTCCGGCTGCCAGAAGTCCGCGTCGATGGTCGCGGTCGGCTTGTCATGTGCCAGCCAGTCGGTGATCAGTGCGTCGATCGGAGCGGCCAGGGGGACCTCCGCCAATCCGCTCGTTCCACCTAGCGCATGCAGCCGCCGGGCCACCTGGATGGCCGTGAGCGCAGCGCCGGACACCGTCGACGGTGCTGCGGGCGTGGTGATCACACCACTGTCGCGAGCCACCTCGATGGCTGTCAGCAGTTGCGGTTCGAGAGTGAGGCGCGCCATGTCGAATCGTTGTTCCGGGCCGACCTGGCTCGGCACCTGTGCGGTCAGCGCGTAGAAGTACGCGGCCGGAACGACGAAACTCGGCTTCAGTCCTGCCTTTTCGGTCGCTTCGGTGAGCACCACACCGGCGGTCGGTATCGTGGTCGCCGTCCCGGCACCGGTGATCAACGGGAAATCGAACCGCGCCCGGCTGGCGGCGATGCTCAACCGCTCCTCGGCAATGGCCGCCGCGGCCGAGTAGACGAAACCGGCCAGTCGCAGCGCCTCCGCCTCATGCGTGCCGTAATAGCCGTTCAGCTCGGCATCGAAACGGCCTCTTGCCTTTTCGATGTTGTCGTCGCTGATGTACGGATCGACCTTCGGTTTGGTGTAGAGCGCGCCGAACGGGTCGAACCCGAGTGTGGGATCCGGCTGAGGCGGCGGGAAAGCGGTTCTGTTCCACACGATTTCGTTGGCGATCTGGCGACACTGTGCCGGGGTCAACGGCGCCGCGTCCAGCAGTGTCCCCGTGGCACCACCCGGATCCTTGGCCAGGACCTTGTCGATCGCCTTGACCAGCTCACTGAACAACGGCGCCTGCCCGTCGGGCGGCAGGTCGACGAAGGCCAGATTCGGATCGCGCCCTGCGGCGGACGCGGGCAAGGTGACGAACGCGCTCGCCGACGCGTGGAAGTAGTCCGTCTGATCGGTCGAAAGCGTCCCTTGCGTGGTGATCGCGACGTTGTAGTGCACACGACGCTGGGCGATCACGAGAGAGCCCTTGCTCAGCTCCAGTCGCAGATCGTACGAGGTCGAGGTCGGGTATTCCGCGGATGTATGCGCAGGATCGACCACGATGACCGCCGTCGCCGCCGATTCCAGACGTCGGACAGTCGGCTTCGGCGGGCCGAGCGGATCGGGCGGGTCGGCGGCATCAATGTAGTGCTGCAGGATCTGGGTGTTGTTGATATCGACCGAATTGTCGACAGTGCTGGCCAGATGCGGATCCGCCAACCCAGCGGCCTTGCCCAGCAGCGCACCCCGGACGCTATCGGCGAAGCTCGAGTCGTATGCGGTGATCTTCAGATCGGCGAGAATGGTTTTGAAATCATTCGGAGCCATGGGTTCCGACGGCGCAAGCCGCAGGATGATCAAATCGGGCACAGGTCCTCCCCCTGCCGTGAGCCGTTGGGCTCGAATTTTCATGGATACAAAGAGTTCCTGTGCGAACGCCGACCAGCACAGGGCGACACGAACACCGTGCCGAAGACTTCTGTTCACTTATCGAGATGCCCGGTCGCGGTGTCGACTCGATGGACTTATCGTGCACCGAGTCGACCGCACCGCGGAAGCCTACGGTCGAGTCACCGGACCGTGGCATCACCATGGTCGCCGCTACTTTTTCCTGGGCAGATACAGGTTCCAAACCTGCTTTTCGGCGGTGGCCGTATAGTCGCGAAGAACGTGGTCGTACCGGATCATTTGCTGTATCGGCTTCTGCCCTGGGGCATATGGGATGTACGGCGCTCGCAGGCCGGCCGTCAATGGCGACGCAAAAACTGGATGCCCTGTCAGGTCCGCGAAAGCCTGCGCTTGCTCAGGAGAGAGTTGGCAGCTCACCATTCGTATAGGTTGCCCCGGCAACAGATTTGGGTTCGTCAGTGTTGTGGACGCCACCTGCGCCTCATGCACGATAAGCATCCCGTGCGGAGTGGCTGTTATGAACCTGTCCCCTTTCCCGTCGATCGCGGCGTGGATGATGACATCGTGTGTGCCGGGCCATGGTTTTCCGAATTGGGCGACTGTCGCACTACTGGTGTCGCCACCTATACGCGTGAATGTCTTCCCGAATTCCACTTCGGCATCATTTTCGAGAAATGACATGGTACGACCCATGATCACGGTTTCCGGTACGCGCAGACGCAGACGCGGACGTGGAAGAACGAACTCGGCGCCCGCCCCGAGCAGCGTCTCGGCGACACCAAGTGCGACGGTCGTGTAGAACTCGGCTCCCTGCGCTACTTCGGATTTCGGCTCCGGTCCATCGATCACACTCAGTATCGACTGCGCTGTCTTGGGGTTGAACTGATGGGCAACAATTGCAGACACGACGGTCGGTACAGCTACCAGCGGGTTGTTGCGCAGAGCTGATTTGACCCCGATATCGCGCTCTTGTGCCACATACTTCCGCGTGGCGTCATTGCTGACCGTAGGGACCAACCCCTGGCTGGCGAGTTCCGGCGGTAGCGCGCCTCCCTCAGGGAGTTCGGCGTGTTCTTGGCGTGCCTGTTCTTCCGGCAACACATAGATACCTTCACCGGCTTCATTGACCGCGTCCGGCGGGGGTATCGGGGTCGGCTCCGGCGCGCCCGCATCGAGATCCGGTTCCGTCTGGGTGCCGGTAGGATCCATTCCGCCTACGGGATTTGCTTTGCAATACATGTAGATGTTCGTGCCGTCAACGGGGCCTGCTGGATCGCAACTGGCCCAGCGCGCGAGCCAGGACGCGTAATAGCGCGCACCGTGATAGGACAGCCCGCTTTCGTCGTCGCGCTCTTTCCCGGTGTGGCGGTAGCGTTTCAGGCTGACCTCGGCAGCGTTGCGCCCGGTTTGGAATGCCGTAGTGCCGTAGGGGTGATAGTCCTCATAAGTGATCAACGCACCGTGCTGGTCGAGTTCGACGCTGCTCGTTTCGAGATGGTTCCCGAGTTGGTATCGGATCTGTGCGGTGGTCTCGGTCTCGACGAGAGCGATACGATGCTTGTCGTCCATGACATGCAAGGTTGCGCGTTCTCGGATCATGTCTCCGGCAGTGTATTCACGGTAGATCTCGAAGCCGCCCAAATAGATTCGCTCGTTCTTGACTGCGCCGGTTCGCGTTTCGGTGACCTTGCGGGCCCGCTGGCCGGTGACGTCGTAGGTGTAGTACGTGGTTTCTGGTGCGCCGTCGTGGACCACCTGCTGGGCACTGGCGCTCAGCTGATCTCTGTGATCCCAGCGCATCAGAGCCAGGTGCGTCATTGCTGTCATATCGCCGTGCGGGTTGTAGTCGTATCTGGCGCGGTAGCTGCCCGAGGCCACATATTCCGGGAGGTCGTCCGGGTCGCCGGGCAGGCTGGTGGCCAGTAGACGATTGCTGTCCAGTGCGTACTGGTATCGGCGCTGCCATAGGGTCTGTCCGGGTTGGTCGATGTTGCTTCCTGAATGATGGACAAGCGCCATGATGTTACCGACGGCGTCGTGACGGTAGAGTTCGATGTAGTCGCGCAGGCCCTGCAGGTCGTTCGGGTGGATACGCGCACCGACGAACGGGTAATCGCGGCGGTTGATATCACCGGGGGTGAGCGCGAAATCGGTTTGCCCGCCGTGCTCGCGCCCGCTGGCCGCAATCAATCGATAGCGCGCGTCGTACACGTAATCGCTTGTGGCGCCAGCTCGTACAGTGGCATTCACTGCGGCGTCGGCTATGCGGACGATATTGCCGACCGCGTCGTATGTGTAGTGCAGATCCTGGACCACAGCCGGATCATGGAAGAGCGCCGAGGCGGTGGCGTCGGGGCTGGTGGGGCGGGTCGTGCGGAGATCGGTCAGGCGGAAAGTGAATGGGTCGTAGTGGTATTCGGTCGAGGCGCCGTTGCCGTACTCGATGCGAACTCGTTGACCTTTCGCGTTGTAGTCGATTTTGGTGACGAACGACGTGGCCATAGCCGCACCGCCCAGATTCACCGCTACCTGTTCGAGCAGGTTGGCCTCGTTGAATGTCGCGCGGTAGGCGCTGCCGTCGGGCGACGTCATCGTCGTCGGGCGGTTGAGGGCGTCGAAGCATGTCTCGGTTGTCAGCGGTGTTTCCGACTCCAGCATGGATTCTGCGGCGGAGGCGATTTCGTCGAGATCGGTCAACCCGGCAAGAGCCGACCAGTCCGGGGTGGTCTTGTAGTCGCGTACGAAGCGGCGATCGTTGGTGAGCAGGTTGCCTTTGAAGTCGTAACGTCCGCTGGTCAACACGCCTGCGCTGTCGTAGACGCGAAACACCTTGCCACGCAGATTGGCACCGGGGTCGGAATGTGCCTCGCCGTACACATGCCGTTGAACGAGTATCTCCGGTTCCGGCGGCAACGCAGGGTTGCGCGGGTCACCCGAGAGTGTCGTATCGCCTGCGGCACAGACAAACATACTGTCCGCGCGATGCAGGCCGTCATAGGTCAGGTGGGTGCGGAAACCACGACTGTTCCAGCCGAACCAGGATTTTCCTGCCGCATCGAGCAAGGTCCAGCGCTCACCGGCGTCCATACTGTGTTGGAAGAGCAATCGACCGGCGATGTCGTAGCCAGGGGCGATACCTGCCGGGGCCAGGTTCTGGGGATCGTCGAACGGGTGCTGGCCGTCGGGCAGCGGCGCAGTGACGTACTGCGTGGCGCGGTTACCCCGCGCATCGTGCACCCAGAGCGGTTTGCCCTCGGCGTCGAACTTGGTGAAAGTGATGTGCTTTTCGTCGATCCCGCCCGCGCGGTTGTGGGCGATGGTCACTACCGGGCGCGCGAGGCTGTCGAGCAGCGTGAGCGCGGGCGTAGCGGCATGCGCGACGGTCAGCTGCGCTGCGCGGCGCTCGGCGGGGATTGCCGATGCGCTCATCCGCGCGTACCAGGCGTTTCCAGGCTCGAGGACAGTATCGTTCGCGTCGTATTCGGTGCTGTGCCACGGCGAGAACTCGACCCGGCTGAAACTGCCGTCGGGTGAATTGGCGCGGACCTGTCGCCCGACCGCATCGTAGAAGATCACCGGTGTGACGCCGATTTCGCGAGGTTCTTCGAATCGGTGACCGACCTCGGCCGGGCTGAAGTAGGACTCGTACTGTTTTACCGGCTTGCCCTTGTTGTTCAGGATCGTCTTGCCGGTGGCCGCCCAACGTATCGGACCGCCGGGCGATTCGGGCTCGGCCTGGACCTTCTTGACGATGACCTGCGCGCCACCGTCGGAGTACTCGAACGCCGTCTGGAGCGGGCTGTGGGTTTGCTGGTCGGCGTGCCGCTCGCGCATTATCGCCGCCGCGGACGGCGGATGTTCGCCCCAGACGATCGTGCCATTACGGACGGTCCCGCCGAGGTAGTAGAGGAAGCGGGATGTCGCGCCGCCGAGCAGACTCTGTGCGATCGTCGCAGCGAAGTCTTCGGTTACGAAGAAGGCCGCCAAACGGGCTGGATCCGGATCGATTGCCGCATCGTCGAATTCATCGAGGCTGTCGCCCTCACCGTTCTTGCCACTGACTGCAGTCACCGCCAGCAGGCCGAGAATGTCATAGCGGGCATGCGAGAAGTTGCCGTTGATATCACGAATCCGCCGTGGCGACAGTACCCTGAAGTCGAAATCCGTTACCTCGGTACGATTTCCGAGCGCGTCCGTACTCGACAGCAGGTACAGATCGCGTGGATCCAACGCGACCACGGTGACATTTCCGAACGGATCGGTGTATCGCTCGGGCAGAAAGAAATGCTGCGGCGCGTCGACCTGATAGCCGGCGATCCCGGAGCAGATCCAATGCTGGCCCGCCGTATCCGCACCCAGCCGTTGAGCCAGCACCGGTCCACCGAGATAGCCACTGGCCGAACCATTTTCCAGCGCGGCGGCGACATCTGCGACCAGCTTGTCACCGAATACAGCCGTCAGCAGCGCATCGGTCAGTGCCAGCGTGTAGGTCTCGAAGGGCAGAGCCCGAGCGTTGAGCGTGCCGAATGGAAGTGGGGTGTCCAGAGCGGCGTCGAAGAACAAAGAGCGCGTCAACTCGACGACCCGCTGTTGTGGCCGTGCGCGATTGGGCAACTGGTGATAGGGAATCGATTCGATCGGCATCCCGACAACGGGATAGCGGTCACTCAGCTGCAATCCACGCAACTGCTCGAGCGCGAAATAGCGCCCTGCGGCCGGTGTGATACCGCTCAGCTCGGATGCCTTTGTCTCACACGACAAGCGCAGCCGGTAGTTGTCCGGCTCGGTGACCACGTCGTCGGTGTAGCGCGTCTCGACATAGGCGAGGTGGAGCTCGCCCTGGACAGCGGCGACCAATGTCTCCGCTCCGGGCGGCAGCAGCGGGTCATTTAGCGGCACCGCCTGCCAGCGCGGGTATCCAACCGTCACGGACTGAAGGATGTTGCCGTACTCGTCGACCCGCACATTCAGCGCATGGGTGATGCGCGGGTCGGGCATCACCGTCTCCGCGCGGAGATCGAGCTCGTAGTGATAGCTGATCGACTCACTCTCCGTCGTGTGGAAAACGGCGTGCCGCTCGCCGATTCGCGGCTGCACCAGCCGGATGTGGCAGGAATGTGCGGTGGCCGAGAAGAGCCGCACAGGTATCTGCTGTCCCCGTGCCAGCGCTGCCATGTCGAGTTCGTAAACCTCCTGCCGCAGTGGCGCATCGCGGCAGGCCCGCATCGCCTCCCGTCGCTCATCAGCGGTGAGGTTCTGGGCATCGAGATCCGGTTCTGGAAACGCGCCCTCCTGGAAGGTCCCGAGGAATTGTCGATGGTTCTCGAGCGAGTGCGGAAAATACTCGTGGTCGAACTGGTGCAGGATCTGTTCACTGATGGTCGCTCCGGTGTGGTACCACGTCACAGTCTTGACCGGTGGCTGATAGAGCCGGTGATCCTGAGTTATGTATGGGCTGTTGATGTTTGCGCCAGCGAAGATGCCGAAATCCTCGACATCGACCTGCTCGACGCGGCCGAAGCCCCGAAACTCGCGTTCCGGGCCGTCGAAGTAGCCGTGATGGTAGCTGTAGGTGCTGGAGAAACTCGTATTGCGCCAGCGGTCGCGCGCGGTCACCTGCTCCACTACGTATACCGGGAAGGGCAGCTTGGTCTTCCAAGGAGCACCCGCCAGCCTGTCCTGTAGGTAGAACTTGGTCGAAGGTGCGTAGCGGATTTCGGTCTCAGCGCCGAGGTTGTTCTTCATCGCGACGAGCAAGTGCGGCTTCTTGCCGCCCATCAGATCGACATAGCGCAGTGGTCGGCCCGCTTCACTCGGCAGCGGCGAGGACCACACCAGGCATGCGGTGCCGTTACCGAGGAGATCGAGTGCCTGCACGCCGGTCGGCGCAGCGACCGGCGGAACAACGTTGATTGCCACTGGATCTCCCCAACAGTTGCCCGACTGGTTGAGGAAGACGCGGATGCCGTCGGCATGCAGATAGAGGATGTCTGTCGTGCCGGAGCCATCGATGTCGGCTACCAGCACGCGCTTGCTGTCGAACTGGTCGGGCCGGTCGAACCATGGCGCGCGATCCATTGTCACTTTGGGGCCGAAACGACCGTAGCCGAGGTTCGGCCAGTAGCTGACTTCGCCATTGCGGATGCGGACCAGATCGGTCAGTCCGTCTCCGCTCATATCGGCGAGGTGGATCGTCTGCTCGGGATCGGCAAAGATCAGTGCCGGGCCGCGGGTTTCGTCTCGCGCCGTTGGGACGCGCCGCTCGGCACCGAAGCCGTCCTCACCGAGTGCGGGATGCCAGACCAGCGCGTCGTCTTCGGTGATCAGCACATCGGCCAGCCCGTCGCCGTCCAGGTCGACGAACCGCAGATTCGGATCATTCCAATTGTGGTTGGGGAGCTGGCCGAACAGTGTGAACGGGGCCCAGTCGGCGTCCTCGCGTTCGTAGAAACCTGGATCGGGTCTGTCGAACCGAACAATGTCCGGGCGTCCGTCTCCGGCTAGATCGACGAACTTGAGGCCGGCCAACGCCGCTGCGGGCTTCGGAGTGACCAGTTCGGGCGGTGCGAATCGGGCAGTGCGGTGCGCATCACCGTTTTGCCCAATCGGGTTGACCGGGCTGAGGTTTCGCTTGTAGAACCAGCTGTCGCCCTGCTCGGTCAGGATGCCCGGCAGCCCCTCGCCGTCGAGGTCGACCCACTGGTATCCATCGCTGGAGCCAGCAGGCAGTCCCGCCAGGCTCTCGCTATCGATTTCGTGCAGCTTGCTTTGGATCTCGGCTTCGCTGTACGCGAATTCGACCGGAGGCAGCGACCGGGAGCGGTAGCCACCGTCATGACGCCGGTATCCGTGCTGAGTGACCGCGGTAAGCAGCGAGTAGATCGGATTGCGCGCGTTGGTGGGGTCGACATCGTGGGCATAGGTGAAGTCGGTCGACCGGACCAGACACTCGACGCCGACCTCCGGCTCGTCGGCAAAGTGGTGGAACATCAGGGCCCGGCGGCACAGGCGGTAGGTGCGCACCTCGAAGCCGGACCGGTAGGAGGAGAACGGATCCGGTCGATCATCCCAGCCCGGGGCATCCTGCGGCAGCGGGTTGGTTCGATCGTGCTCGCCATAGTCGAAGACCAGCTCGAAGTACCACTGGTCCTCGGTCGGCAATGCGGGCCAGGCGGCTACTGGATCGAGAATCGGGAAGTACGGCGTGTGATTGCCATAGCGAATTCGCTTGGGGTAGCGGTTGGCATTGCGAATTCGATTGCGTTCGTTGGTTTTTCCAGTGTCGATCTGTTCGTCGTTCTCGGATTTGTAGTCATAGCTGATGACGTTGCCCTTGTCGTCGTAGCTCGCGCAGATCAACCAGCTGAAGATGCGACTCCGATCGGCGGGGTCGGCGATCCGAGTCTGCGCGGTCCTGCCGTACCAGGTTGTGACGTTGTCGCGAGAAATCGAGCGCCAGAAGACATCTGCCGCGTCGGTGAGGTTCGTCCAGCGTTCGATGCGCGCGAACAACCCCTCGACGCGAGGGCGATAGCGCTGGACACGGTAGCGTACGCCACCCACGACGCGCGTCGGCAGATCTTCCCGAACCCAATCGCCGTTGGTCGCGACAAGCACCGGCACCAGATCCTCGGCGCCGGAGAGGATGAAGACGTCGGATTCCGCGGCGTCATCGTATTGCGGCAGACCCTTATCGGTTTTGCGGGTGATCGCGGGAAGTCCGAGACTCCAACCCATTCCGAACGGACCGTTGCCCGCGCCTGAGTCGTAGCCGAGCGTCAGCTGTGGGCCGAAACCCCCACGGCCAGGGCTGACGCTGATGGGTACGGTCAAGGATCCGGTGCCGGTCACCGGGTTGGCGGCGAACTTCTCGCCGATCCCTTTGATCGCACCACCACCCTTCGGAAGGATGATGGCCGGTGGCTGCAGCCCGGTTGTACCGGCCTGCGCCTGTTCGCTCCCCGTATCGGATCGGCCCGAAATCGGCTCGCTCGGCCGAGATTGGTCAACCATATCGCTACTCCCCTGTCATCAGCCAGAATGATTCGAATAAACTTGTCGCACAACAGTTCCCGTACGCCCCACTCCGATATCTGTTGCCAAGATCCGGCCGCGGGCATCATCATCGGCCCGCCCCGGGGTCAGCGACGCAACCGCAGTGCCGGTGGTTCGCGCCCGGCACCGCAGCTGGCGCACCGTTACTTCCGTGGATGTTGCAGAGCTTCCTCGACCGCCGCGAGGGCGTCGACCGGGGTTCGGTTCTGGCCGTTGCTGTTCTGGCCGAGCTGCCGCCAGCCATCGCCGTTCGGGCCGCGCAGCTGAACCCAGATGTCGCGGGTCTTCTCCAGCAGTTCCCGCTGCTCGATCTCGTTCAATGCGGACATGAATTCCTCCTCTATTCCCACGCCGCACGCCGCGGCGAAATCCTGCGGCGACATGCCGTTGGCGGCGTTCATGTCGCAAGCCCCGAACGGTGGGCAGCCCTCGGGCAGACCACCACCGAAGCCTTGGCCATCGGTGTATTGATGCGCGATCTGACCGGGCAGATTCGGGTTGCGGCCGTAACCCGCGCCGATCACCCGCAACCCATCGGGCCGGTCGGACCACATGCCGTGGAAGTCGCCGCGGTTGGCGTAACCGATGACCCGGCGCGTGTCTCCCAGCCAGTCGGCGATATTCCAGTACGCGCAATTGATTCCGTGGGACTGATCGCCGTCGGGATTGCCGCCGGATTCGACGTCGATCATCGTGATCATCCGCGGATGCGGACCACCGGCCTGCTCGACCATCTCCCGGTAGGTGCGCACGGTGTCGAGCCAGTTCGGCCGCCAGTAGAAGTAGACGATGAAACACGCCAAACGGCCCGAATCGACTGCCCGGCATGCCCATTCGTAATTCGTGGCGAAGTTCGGGTCACGGAATATGCCGTCGTTCGACCGGAAGCTCAGGATTGCGTACGGATAGGAATCATCCACCGGCGCCTGAAAATATGACACATCAGCAAAAAGACTGTCGACCATCTGATCTCCCTCGATTTCGTCCATCCGAATTTCCCCCGAGCCGTCGTGTCGCCGTATCCCCCGCATCGGCGCCGTGAAACGTCGATGAAACGCCGGCGAGAGGCGAGGGCCGGAGACTTCTCGCTGGTAAGAGGAGCCCCCGGCGCCCGTTCGGCGCGATGGACCAATGCTGGAACCGATCCGCACCTCTGCGGTAGTCCTCGGTCGGATGAGCGAACCGGGTGTTCCATTTGCTGGACCGCGACCGATAAGACGCATGGTGCTCGGTTCGTTGCGTTATCTGCATGGGAGGACAGACGGTGAACGAAGCGACAGCGGAAAAGACGGAGGCCGCGGGGGGACGCGGGGTGCTCGAGGGGGCATTCGCCTTGCTGGAGGCGCTCACGCACGGTGACGAGATGGGCTTGACCCAACTGGCAACGGCCGCGGGATTACCGAAGGCAACGGCCTACCGGCTGCTCAATCAGTTGGTCGTGGAGGGGGCCGTGCAGCGACGCCGCGGCCGCTATCAGATCGGCCCCCGGGTATTTCGGCTCGGGCAGACCTGGCAGCCCGCGCGATTGCTGCGCGCGGCCTCAGCCCATCCGCTCGCACAGCTAACCGCGGCGACCGAGCGTGGCGGCTTCAGCCTCGCGGTGACCGATCGAGGACACACCATGCTCATCGGCGGCATCGGGCGCGAGATCGATGAGATCTTCCCACTGCGAGCGGGGGTCCTGCTGCCGCCGGGCACCGCAGCCGAGCAGGTCTTGGCTGTCGGTCATGCGAATCCTGCACCGCCGGAGGGCTTTTCATCGCGCGAGTGGAGTCGCCGAGTCTCCATGACGAGAGAAAGGGAACTCGCCTACGACACCGACCTGAGCCGCTTCGGACTCGCCTGCGTCGCCGCACCTGTACGCGGACCCGCGGGTGAGATCGTCGCCACGCTGGCGGCGACGGTGACCGAACTCCAACGGGTCCCCGCGATGGCCGAAGCGATACTGCGGGCAGCTGGCTTGGTCAGCGCCAACCTCACCCGACTGCTCAGATCGCACGGAGTCATATCGCTGTGATGCGCTCGGGGCGGGCACCCAGATAATTCTTTAGGTGCCCGCCCCGGTGGCTCGCCGTTTACACGTCGGATGCCACATCAATCGAGGTTCAGCCGAGAGAATCGTAAGAAGCCGGCACGTCGGCCCGGCGAGTCATGGGCTGTCATATCACGGAAGTCTTTCCAGCTCTGCGGATATCGATCGAGGCCTCCACTCAATGTGGGGATACGGCCCGTGCGCCACGCCGATGAGAAGGGCCCTAATGCGGAACGTTCGCCCGGTCGACTCCTCGGTCGAGACCGCCCTCACACGCCTATCGCATGACAGCGCGAGATCGACGGAACACGGATTCGTCGTCCCGAAGGATCCACCTCACCTCACGCCGGCCGCTCCTCGCGCCCCGTTGCGCCTCATTCGGTATCTCGCGTCCGAGGCCGCGATAACCCGGACGCCCGAGCATTGACCGGTACCGCTCGATGGATCAGCCGCCCCGCATTGACGCAGCACGTGCTCGAGTGCACTCGAGCACCCACGATGAGCGGCTCGGCCACGGCGCGTCTCCGGTTTCCGCCCTCGCCACGCCCCGGGACCCTGATCGACTTCTGGTCGTTGATCAGCCCCAGCACCTTTCGTAAGGCGGAAGAGAAACCGCGGCTTGCTGGCCCGGCCCTGACATCCGAGCGGATTCGCAGCGCTGGGCCGCCCTACGACCCGGAATGCGGCATTGTGGGCATTCCGACGTCGGCGGCTCAGGGCGATCGCTCCGGCTCGGACGGGACGCGATCCTCCCTCAATGGGCTCCGGGTGCTGCCGACTGGGAGTCCCGGGTTTGCCGAGCACTCGTGAGCGGGCCACGGCCGTACCAGACCGCGAGTGTGGCCAAAGCCAGCAGCACACCGGCGAATATCAGGACTGCGGGCAGCGAGACGGCGTCGACGACTGCTCCCCCGGCCAGTGCGCCGACTCCGATTGCCAGGTTGAACACCGCGACCCACAGGGCAGAGGCTGCTTCCACTGTCTTGGGTGCCGCGGTGATCATCCATGTCTGCAGGCTCACTGATACTCCGCCGAAGACCAAGCCCCACCCGATCAGCAGGATCACTGCGCCGATGGGGCCACGACCGAGCAGCGGGTAGAGCAGTACCAGTGTGGTCAGGCCGGCGGCGATGCCGAGCACGGTCGAGTGCAGGGCTCGCCCGAGGGCCGCGCCCGCGAGGAAGTTCCCAACTATGCCCGCGATGCCGAATCCCAGTAGCAGGGGGCCGACGAACACGGCATCGATTCCGGCCAGCTGTTGCAGCGTCGGCCCGACAAAGGTGTAGGCCGCGAAGTGCCCGATCACGAGAAGGAACGTGGCCAGGATGCCCGCCCGTACGCCGCGGTTGCGGAATTGGTCGACGAGTTGGCGAAGTCCGACGGGTTGCGTGGCGACCAAGGGTGGCAGGACCGCGACCAGGACGACGGATACAACGAGGGCCAGAATGCTCAGCGCCGCCAATGCCAGGCGCCAGCCCGCTGAAGCACCGAGTGCCGTCCCGAGCGGGACGCCGAGCACGTTCGCGGCTCCGACCCCGCCGAAGATCACTGCGGTGGCTCTCGGCACGGCCTTCTCGGTCACCAGCCGCACGGCCAGACCAGCGGCGACTGCCCAGAACCCGCCGATCGCGATGCCGACCAGCGCCCTGGACGCCAGCAGTGTTGCGAAGTTGGGTGCCATCGCGGAAATCGCGTTGGCAACGGTCATGAGTCCCATCAGGACCACGAGCAGCACCCGGCGATCGAGTCGGCCGATGACCAGCGGAACCACGGGCGCCGCGAAGGCGGCCACGATACTGGCTCCGGTCACCGTCAACCCGGCCGCGCCCTGCGAGATCCGCAGCGCCGAGCCCACCGGGGACAGCAGCCCGATCGGCAACTGTTCGGCCGTCACCAGCAAAAACGTGCCGACCGCCACTGTCGTCACGCGGACCAGCGATTTGCTTGCGGGGCAACGGGATTGGTTGCGTATTGCGTCGTGGTCAAAGCCACCCCTCCGATTCGGTAGCGATCGTTCCCATACGAGGGACCCTAATACGGGAACGATCGCTCCACAACTGTGGTAGCCTGACGCCGTGGCACGTCCGCGGGAATTCGACGAGCAGGAGGTGGTCGCCAAGGCGACCGCCTTGTTTCGGCGGCACGGCTACCACGCCACCTCAGTGCGTGAGCTGGGGGAAGAGTTGGACCTCAAGCCCAGCAGCCTGTATCGGACCTTCACCGACAAGCACACCCTGTTCCTGCGCGCGCTGGACTACTACCGCGCGCGCGACTCCGCCGAAGCCGAACGCCGCCTCGAAGCATCCGGTTTGTGCCGGGAAGCGTTGCGGGACTGGATGATCTGGATGATCAGTGGCGCGCCCCATGACGACCCCGCCGACGGGTGCTTCGTGGTCAACACCGCGACCGAACTCGGTACCACCGACGTCGCCGTGCAACAAAGGGTCGAAGCGGCTTTCGATGTCACCCGCGACGCGCTGGACGCAGTGCTGCGCCGTGGCCGCACCACAGGTGAGCTGCCGCCCGATCTCGATATCGACACGGCGGTCGAATCCTTGTTCACCACGGTGCTGGGCCTGCGCGTCAGAGAACGTGCCCGCCACGACCCCGCTCGACTGATCGCCGCAATAGATTTCGCGATCCGCTCTCTCGGCCCGGTGCCCGAGGGCCCACCGGAGCTGAGCCATCCCCATGACGAACGCCGAACAAAGGAACAGCCTGCCCGCGCTGAGTGACCATCTTGAAATCGGCTTGAGCGAGCGTCCCCCGGGTGGAGTGTTCGAGGCTCTGCATCTTCCGTCCGCAGGTCTCATGGGTCATGAGGCCCTTGAACTCGTAGGGGTGCCGCCCCCTGTCGTTGCTGCGGACCCACTACGCCTTGCACCTGCCCGACCTCGGCGGCACCCACCGGAAGTTACGCGATCCCGACACCCGCGCCGACGAGTGAGCAGGCATTGCCCCGGTGGCTGGGGCCGTACTCGTCGTCGACGCCGACTGATCACGAAGAGGATCGATTTCAGGACGCCGAAATCGAAGCCCGGCGCACCTTGCGGCCCGAGCCAGCTTCAGGATTCCGTTGGGCTACTTTGCACTTCCTGACAGCTTGGGGATTCCAGGCCCCAGATCTTCGTCACCATTCCCCGCTTCGTCACCGAAGTCGAACGAGCGACTGGCCTGCAGAACCGCAGCCCTCGCCGCGAAGGCGTAGCCGAACAGTACTGCGGTAATCGCAGGCACAGCGACGATCCCAAGCCCCCACCACGCCGGGAACCAAACTGTGCCCGAGATCAACAACGCCGCAGTGATCCACAGAATATGACGACGGGCCTCACGGTCCGGCTCCAATCGAGACAGCCACGGAAACGTCAGCATGACTACCACGCAACACGGAAACACCACCGTCAGTGCCGAAGAATCGTTGTTCGCCACCGCGAAGCAGGAAACCATAGTGACTATCCCGACCAGGCAGATATGGCGACGGGCCGCACGGTCCGACTCCAATCGGAACAGCGGAATCGTCAGCAAGACCACCACACAGCACGGAAACACCACCGTCAGTGCCGCCAATCCGTTTTTCGCCACCGCGAAATAGGAAATCACCGCGACTATCCCGACCAGGCAGACCCCCCAGTAGCAGTCCAACACACGCCGCGGCGTCGGTCGGACCGTGTTCACCATGTCGTCAGTGTATCGACCCGAACAGGCCGAGCTATCGCCGACGACCGGAGGCCGGGGCGGTCTCGGCCTGCCACCGTCCCAGGGCCTCGGCCGACTGGTGTATTTCGCGAGGCTACGCACCGAGGCGTGCCCCGACAGCGCCATCAGGGGTGGACGCGCTGGTCTCGGCGGCGTGGGTGAGCTTGCTGTGTCTGAGTTGATGCAGCGTGAACAGTCCGCGTTCATCGCTATCGTGTGCTTCTCGAGTGTCGCCGCGCTCGGTCGTCAGGGCTGGGACGTGTCGCTTCCGGACGCGGCGGGTGGCGGTGGGTAGTCGTCGACGGTCATTGCGTTGTAGACACTGGCGGTTTTGCTGGTGAGGCGGAGGAAGGTGCGGGCGGCTCCCGCGGGGAGGACGGAGAGCAGGCGGGTGGCCTGGACCAGGCCGCGCACCCCGAGGCGCGAGGTGGGAATCAGGGTTTTCGCCGCGCTCGTCGCCACCTGGCGACTGCCCCGCACATGCGGTGCCATCGCGCGCTCGTAGGCGGGGAAAGCGCGCTCGGGGTCGCCGCCCGTCCGCGCCAGCTCGCCGGCCAGGACGTAGGCGCCCACGACCGCGAGCGTGGTGCTACCGCCGACGGCGGGGCCGGGACAGTAGCCCGCGTCGCCGACGAGTGTGACCCTGCCCTGTGACCAGGTGTCCATGTGCAGCTGGGTGATGGAATCGAAGTAGAAGGCCGGGGTGTGGTCGAGCGCGTCCAGCCAGCCCGCCACCTCGGCGTCCACACCGTAGAAAGCGTTGCGCAGCAGATCTTTCTGCCGCGATACATCGTGGTGGTGGAAGTCGAGTTCGCGCTCGGTCCGGAACAGGAACAATGCCCGCGCATCGTCGAGATGGCGTGCGCGGTACATCCCGGCGGTGCGCCCGACACCCACATGGATGCGGAGTTCACCGTCGACGCCCGCGGTGCCGGGAAGCGACACCACCGCGAGATAGGCCCCGGTGGAAGCACTGAATCGAGCCTCGTCCCCGAAGACGAGGCGGCGCACGTTGGAGTGCAGCCCGTCCGCACCGACGACCAGGTCGAAGCGGCGCGGCGCGGCGTTCTCGAACTGCACCTCACCGTCGGGAGATATCGCAGTGATCGAGTCGGCGAACAGGTACTCGACGTCGTCGCATGTTGCCTCGTAGTAGATCTCGCTCAGATCGTCCCGCATGATCTCCGCGTGCCGATCGGAGGTGGCACCGAAGAGCTTGGCCAGGTCTACCCGGGCGGGCCGCCGGTCCCCTTCCGGGCAGAGCGTCAACCGGCTCGTACCGGTGACCCGCGACTCGATGCGATCGAGCACGCCCATCTTCTCCGAGATGTCCATCGCGGGCCGGAACAGGTCGACCGCGTGGCCACCGGTCTTGCGCGGAACCGGCGCGCGCTCGACCACCGTGACCGAAAAACCGTGCCTGGTGAGCCAATACGCCAGCACCGGACCGGCGATACTGGCACCGGAAATGAGAATCCGCATGGGTAGGTCTCCTTGAATGTGAATCGACGGTCAGCGGATGTCCTCCCAGAGCGCGCGCTCGTCGCCTGCCGGGTCATCGACAGGACTGATGTCGTCGGTGAGCAGGCCGGTGGTGCGGCCGACGGTGTCGTAGGGTGCCCAGCCGGGTGCCCCGTGCGTAATGAAGTCGACCCAAACCTGGTGGGTCCGGTCCGCGACAGTCTGCGACGGCACCTCGCCCAGGAGTGGGCCCAGCTCGGGATGGGTGATGGTGTCGAAGACGAAGGGGACCTCGGCACCGTGGCACGCGCCCAGTCCGTGGTTGGCCCGCGGCTCGGGATGGTCGAAGCGGTACATCCAGGTCCCGGTTGCTCCTGCGGCGCTCCGGGCCTCGGCAACCCGGATCGCCGGTATGCGGTAGTACCAGTCGGTGATCACGGCAGCGAGGATGTCGCCTGGGCTGGCGTCGGGGCGGTTGGCTCGGTAGACGGCCAGGTCGTTCCCGGCGAGGCCGTATGCACCCGCCATCATGGCAAGCGCCGGCTCGTCGATGGCGGCGATGGCGCCTGTCGGGACGAGGAACAGTCGTCCCTCGTCTCGGTTCGACCCGATCAGTAGCGGAACATCGACGCCGTGGCCTGCCGTGATCGCGTCGATCGGCATGGTAAGCAGGACCGAGCCGTCGAGGGTGGGCGCGAACGGCAGCAGGCTCAGTGCGAGCCGCCCCCACTTGGCAGGGTCGGGCACTGTCTGAACCTCGGTCACCAGGTCGGATGCGGCCTGCACGAGGGTGTTCATCGAGACGGCTTTGATCGCCTCCCGATCCGGCGGGACGCCGAGCGCCTCGGCGAGGTAGCCGCCGACGGTGCAGGCCTCCTCGCTGGTGAGTGTGTGAGCAGTGGCCCCGCTCTGCGCGATGGCCTGCGCGAACAGGCCCTGCGCCAGCGGCATCGACAGCAGCGTCGTCACGCTCATCGCCCCGGCCGACTCGCCCGCGACGGTGACACGCGCCGGATCGCCTCCGAACGCCGCGATATTGTCCTGCACCCAGTGCAGCGCCGCCAACTGATCGAGCAGGCCGAGATTGGCGGTGCCGTCGTCGAGGAACAAGTAGCCTTCGGCGGCAAGCCGGTAGTTGACGGTCACGCAGACCACACCGTCACGCGCGAAGGCGGTGCCGTCGTATTCGGGGAGCGACGAGGACCCATTCGTGAACGAGCCGCCGTGCAGCCACACGAGCACCGGCAGCCCCCGCGCACCGGGATCGGGTGTCCACACGTTCAGGTTCAAGCAGTCTGCCCCCGGGATCACCACCTCCGGGAACAGCCGGGCGAACTGCGGCGGATAGTCCCCTTTGGGCGCCGTCGGCCCATACGCCGTCGCGTCCAGCTCGCCCTCCCAGGGCTGGACCGGCTGCGGCGGCCGCATCCGGTTCACGCCGAACGGCGGTGCCGCGTAAGGGATTCCGAGAAACGCGTGGACGTCGAATTCGGCCTTGCCGCGAACGACTCCGTTTCCGAGTCGCACCACCGAGCGTTGCACCATGGCACCCATCCGTAGCTTCGTTGCAATGTATTTCTGATATGTGGCATTCTGTCGCCGGTCGGCATGCGTGTCAAGACAACCGCAGCGAGGACGAGCAGTAGGTGAACCGCGTTCGCGGCGTAACGCCTGCCGCAGATCGACCCGAAGACCTCGAGCTGCTGTCGGCCTGCTGCGCGCTGATCGACGGCCCTCGTCAACTCACCTTCGCGTACCAGGTCACACGGCGGCGCCACCGAGACCGATATTGTGCTGCAAGACGATTCGCGCCCCATCCACTTGGCGTGCACCGGCTGGACCCCAACGGTAGCTCGGCACATTGCGCCAGTCCGCTCGGGCAAACGAATGCCCTTGGACAGAAGTCCGCGCAGCGCACAGTTCTCGCTCACCAGCACCGCGGCCGCCGCCCCTCGCTGGGTGCCGGGCACGGCCGGCTGGCGGCTTACGGTGGTCCGTGTGGCCCCCTCGCCCCGCTAGTCCGATCATGAGGCCGCCCACCGCGCCGCAAGCGTGGTCTGGACCGTTGCGGTCGCTAGGTGGTTGCGGCACGGCTTCCGGCTCCTTGGGATGCGCCGATCGGGGCGAGGGAGCAATGCGGTCTCGGCTGATCGGCGTGACGACGCCGACGTGGTGTCAGCCAGCGCGGCAGAGTTCCTGCACGGCGAGGGAGAGCGTCTGCTGGCGCAACGAGGGCTGCAGCGAGTTGGTATTCATGAACAGCGCGACCCGGCGATGGCCGACCTGCATCACGCTGGAGGTGTACCCGTCGATGTCTCCCAAAGAGCCGTAGGCAGTTCCGCATGGAGTCGCGGCGATCATCAGGCCGAGGCCGTAGCTGATGCCGGGGATACCGGCACCGGCGTAGAACGCGTCGGCACCTGGCGTGGGCCGCTCCATCTCTGCGATCAGGTCCTTCGAGAAGAGTTCCCCGCCGAGCAGGGCTCCGAGAAACCGGTCGACGTCGTCGCCTGTCGACACCATCGCTGCCGCCGCCCCGGCCGCGCTGGCGCTTGTCCGGGTGGTCGCGTCGATTGCGGGACCGGAACGAGGCGGCAGCGGAGCGTCGAAAACGTAGCCGCGCGCCTGCCGGGGGGCAGCCGTGGTCTCGGTCGGGAAGGTCGTGCTGCTCAGGTGGAGGGGGTCGATCAGACGCGATTGCACTTCGTCCTGGATCGCATGACCGGTGACCTGATGAACGATCTCGCCGAGGACGATGTAGTTGGTGCTCGAGTAACGGAAGCCCGTCCCGGGCGCGAAGTATGGCGAATGCTCCACGCCCATGGCGATGAGCTGCGCGGGGGTGTAGGTGGCGCCGGGGTTGAAGCCGGGATCATCCGAGTAGTCGAAGAGTCCGCTGGTGTGGTTGAGCAGTTCCCGCACGGTGATCTGTTCGGCGTTCGGTACCGGTTCGGGCAGGAGCCCCGCGATCGGCTGGTCGAGTGTGAGCTGATGCTCCGTGACGAGCTGCAATACCACCGTGGCCACGAAGGTCTTGGTTATGGAAGCGATCCGGAACTGGTAGTCGGGGTGCATCGGTCGGTTTGCGGGAATGTCCGCGAGGCCGGCAGCCGTCTGCCGCGCCGGCCTCCCGTCGTCGCTCGTCACCACAGCTATGCCGGGAACACCGTCGGCTTTGACGAGATCCTGGATCTCCGCCGGTAACGCCTTGGGGGGCGGCTCACCCATCGCCTGGGCTGGTGACCAGGCGGCAACTCCGATCAGCGCAGCGATGACCGGAGCGACACAACGCTTCAACCTCATGAGCGTTCTCCTTCATGACTAGACACGATCGCCAGTCTGCTACACATCTGAGATAGTATGCAAGTAGGCAACAAATCTAGATGATGTTGCACGAGGCAAGCATGCTGCAATGGGGTACGGATCGGTGCCATGCTGCATAGGCTCGGTAGTGCGACTCGAGACCGGAGTCGTTCGCGGCAAGGCCGAATTCGGCGTCCACGCGTTTCTCGGAATCCCTTACGCGGCACCGCCGTTCAGTACGGCCGGCTCGCGCTTCGGTCGAAGATCGCGCGGCCCGCCACACTCGCCGATTCAATCTGGGCGCCGCTGCACATCGGTGATGACGTCCTCAACGCTGCAGCCCAGCCGAAATCGGCACCGTCACCAAAGCCGCACCACCTCGGATACCGCCGACTCACATGAACACTCGGATAGCGAACATTTCAGATGCCAGGACCCGACGTTCGGGCAGCGGATGGCGTTGCATCCGGGGCGTCGTTGTGGAGGAGGAAGTCAGGGAGGTCGCCATAGCCGTTCGCAAAGCAGCCGAGCGTATTCAATAAATTGATCGCCGACTTCGAACGCCGATACTTCCGGACAGTGACTCTCGGGCCACTTTTCGCAGCAGGTTTCGGACTGCTGTTCTACCAGCTATGTAGTCGAATACGCCGGCAGGTCGTGGCTACTCCGCATCCGGATCGCTGTTCTTCCCGCGGGGTAGGAGCGCGTTGACGACCCTGGCGGAACGATCAGCGTCGAGGTGCTGGCCGGTGATGAGCCCGAGGTAGGAATAGGACTCCATGACGCGGACCAGCACGTACGGCAGATCTTCGGACGGGATCGATGACTGCAGGCGACCGACGGCGGTCTCCTCGCGGACGATCTCGGCGACCAGCTGGGTCAGCCGGGCCTCGAAACCGGACGCCTTGGTTGTCAGCAGGCGCAGGGCCAGCTCGCCCTCGCGGTCGATGAAGCGCTGCATGCCCGGATTCGCGTTGACGGCGCGCATGACGTCGTTCATGACGGCTGCGGCCGGAGACTGACCGGGCACGGCGGGCGGTCTGGAGTGGCAATGAGCCTTCCGCGAGCGGGTGATGGTGGGTTCGATCAGTGACCACAGAATCTCGGTGAGCAACTGGTCGCGGGAGCCGACCCAGCGATACAGGGTGGCGCGGTCCACGGTAAGTGCCCGAGCCAGCGTCTGCATGTCCACGCGGTCACCGGCGAGGAAGGTTCTGCGGGCCTGGTGGAAGGCGTCGAGGGCAGTAGGACGCGAGGTCGCGGTGCCCTCGAGGTGGCGCCGCAACGGTGTGTCATGGGGGTCCTGTCTTGCCATCCGCTCATCCTCTCTGGGTTGTCGTAACACGCATGCGGACTGGCGACAGTCTGCTACATATCAGAGATGCATTGCAACAAAACTACGGATTGGTGCATCGATGCAAGATCGGTGGTGTGACTCGAGAACGGAGTCGTTCGCGGCAAGACTGAACCGGCCGGATCGGCGGCAACCGCGGTACATGTGTTCAGCAGGCGCCTGCACCCGCTGTCCATGCCCGGCTCCAAGCCGCAGGCAGCTCACGGCGTCCTGCTGGTGTGGAATCCTGCGGATGGCTCGACGATGAGTTCTATAGCTTGCGTGCGGTCAGCACCGGTTGGAAGAATCCGGTCTTGTCGGGCATATGCCAACTGAGGGATCCGAATCCGGCGGCGTGGGCGAAACCGGAGATCTGGCCGCGGGTCATCGCCCAGTATCGAGTGTGCCCCACGGTCGTAATCCATCGATCTTGATACGAGGCGACTTGGAACAGTTCCACGTCGTAGTGTTCCCCGTCGTCGGCCCAGTCCCATAGCTGGAATGTGACCACTCGTCCGGATGCGGAGTCGTGTGTTTGCGGCATGGTGGAGCGCGGGCGCGCTCGGCGGATCGCGTCGTAGTCGCGGGTGGTGGCCAGGAGAATGCCGCCTGGGCGCAGTACCCCGTCGCATCTCCCGGCAGGCGCCGACCACATCCGTCGAGTCGAGCAGGTGGGGTATCGCGTTGTCGGCACACACGACGACGTCGAAGCTGTCATCGCGAAATGGTAAGGATCGCATATCCGCAGTGACTACCGGCAAAAGGAGGCCGCGGGTCATAGCTTCGGCAGCAGCGCGTTGTGCCGCAACGGAACTCAGATCTGATGCCACAGTGTTGTAGCCGAGCTCGGCGAAGCCCAACGCTTGCGTTCCGATCCCGCAAGCAACATCGAGTACGCGCTCGGAGTCGCCCTGGCACACCGATCGTATGAGCCGATCAAGTGCACGGCTCTGCTCGACGATCGCGTCGTTCCAGTCCTGGTAGATCAGGTCGTATGTGGCGGCGAGGCCGTCATAGAACCCCCTCGCCGAATCGTGCACCATCCGACCACGGTAGCGAGGCGGACGGGATGGACACATCCGATATTCGGCTTGTGTCACGGCCGGTGCCCGGCCAGGACCCTACGGTTAGTAGGTCAGTGCTACGCCCTGCAACGCCTGGGGGTGTCGTCCTCCGACACGCCGAGGCAGCTGCGATAGTCCGTTCCTTACGGGGGATGCACTCCCCTGGCTGCATCGACGACGCCAATACCTGCGGCCGACGTTGGCATCGAGGACGGCTCGGACGACGGCGCCGGTGACGGTGATTCGATCCACCCCACAGAAACCCCCACCATGGCGAGAAACGCTCGGATTCGATGGGTGCTGTCCAGCCGTCACATCTTGTCGAAACCCGTTGCGAACAGCGATAACAGGATCCATTGAGACTTCCCTGAACGACAGGTGGTCGCAGGTCAAAGTCCATCCGGCTCGGAGCTGTCATCGAACAAACCCCGCATTTTCCATACTCGCTAGGCCCGCCCACCGCTCGAGGACCTCCCGACTGCCGCGTGCCGTCTCGGGGATGTCGATGTAGTGGTTCTCGGCGACGGTCGCAGTATTGCCCAACTGACGCCCTGCCCGCTCCGGGCTCGAACGCACGGTCGTCGGTCGCGGCACCTTGCGGAAAGTGCGCGAAGTGACAATGCGTGGTCGGTTCGCAGACCATGCATCAGGCGTTGCCTTACAACGAGATTCGAGGTTGGTGAAGTGCCATGGCCCTGCTCTTGTGTAGCCTATGGTGCACACGGAAGGGGCAGACATGGATCCGTTGACCATCATCGTGACAGCTTTGATTGCTGGTGCGGCTGCTGGGGGCTCGGACGCCGCGTCGGCGGCTGTTCGTGACGGCTATGCGGCGATCCGTAGCCGTATCGGTCGTGTTGCCGGCGATTCCGAAACCCAGACGGCGATCGAAGCCAATGACGTGGCACCGGGCACCAACATCGCGGAGGTTCGAGCAGCGCTGGCACGAGCTCAGGCCGGCGACGACGAACAGCTTCGGGCCGCCGCCGTCGAATTGTTGTCGCAATTGCCATCCGATCGAGTCGATCAGGCCAGGATTCGGATCGATGTGAGTGACGCGCAGGGTGTACAGATCGGTGACCACAACACCCAGAGCAACACCTTCGGCTAATTCGTGCGGAGTCGACTGAACCCGCGCGGCACACAGGGGTTGGTGTGGAGCACGAGTCGAACGACGTGACGAACGGCGACGCGGACACTGCTGCCCGTGTCGTTCAGGGTGTCCAAATAGGTAGCCACAATACCCAGTACATCTACAACTACTCTCTTGTGACCGAGGGGGTCGCGCCGCCGCCGCTGATCACCTTCTCCGGGCAGATCGAATCCCCCTACCGGGGATTGCGGTGGTTCACCGACCGCGACGCACCGTTCTTCTTCGGCCGTGACAGCTCCATCGACGCTGTGCTGCAACGACTCTCACGATGCGTGCGAGAGCCGAACATTCTCATGCTCTCGGGTGTCTCGGGGGCGGGCAAGTCATCGCTGTTGCATGCTGGTGTCCTGCCACGGATCCGGGGTGGCGGCCTCCCCGGCGCAGCGCAGACGCACACGTGGCCATGCGTGGTACTGAAGCCTGGGCACCAGCCGTTCGATGAACTCGCCTGGGCGACAGCGCAACTGGGTCTGGACGCTGCGACGGTGCGTCGAGAGCTGCGCGAAGACCCAACCGGGTTCGCGCTCACCGTGTCCCAAGCTGTCATGGGCTCGACCGGTTCGCCGTCCGAATCTGGCGATCGCAGACTGATGTTGGTCGTCGACCAGTTCGAGCAATTGTTCACACAATGCCGTGACCGCGCACAACAACAGGCGTTCGTCGACGCCCTGCACGCCGCGGCGACGACTGCCCCCAGTTCCCATGCGCCGGCGCTGGTGGTCCTGGTCGTCCGCGCTGACTTCGAAGCCCGTTGCGCCGACTACGACCAGCTGACGGACGCGGTCCAGGACCGGTATCTGGTGACCGCGATGACCGAGCGTCAGCTGCGTCTGGCGATCACCGAGCCTGCCAAGGCCGCAGGGTCCCGAGTCGATGACGACCTCACCGAACAGTTGCTGCGCGAAATGCGAACCCCCAGATCCGGGGCCGCAGGCGCAACCCTGCCCGAGGTTTCCGGTGCCGGAGTGCTACCGCTGCTTTCCGACGCGCTGGACCGGGCATGGCGCACCCGCTCCGGTACCGAGCTCACCCTCGCGGACTATGAACGCACCGGCGGGATCGAAAGCGCCGTAGCCGACAGCGCGCAACACACCTACAACCGACTCACCCCGCGTCGAAAAGACTCGGCGCGACGGATCTTCACCCGACTGACCATCACCGGCGCCGACGGCACCGACACCGCGGACCGGGTCGAGCGCGGCGACCTCGCCGGGTCCGGCGACGAGATCGACGACATCGATGCCGTGCTGGAAGCGTTCGTCGCCGAACGCCTCCTCACCGTGGGTGCCGGCACCGTAGAGATCAGCCACGAAATCCTGCTGTCCACCTGGCCTCTTCTGCGGGAATGGCTCGCCGATACACACGAGATCCGCACGGTCTGCTCCCGTCTCCGGACCACCGCGGAGGAATGGGACCGCTCGCGCGACTCCGCGTACCTCTATGCCGGAAGCATCCTGGAAACCGCCGTCGCCACCAGGGACCGGATCGCGGCGGACCCGGCGCGATATCCCGCTCTCGATGGCCTGGCGAACGAATTCCTCGACCTCAGCATCCGAGCAGACAAGCGCCGTACCCGACTGCGTGGGGCCTTCACAGCATTGCTGCTGGTCCTCGTCGTCGGTCTGAGCGCCGCCACCATTACCGCATTCCGAGCGAGCAACGAGTCGGCGCGCCAACGCGACCTCGCGGTGGCGCGCCAATTGATCAGCCAGAGCGAACGTCTCGCCACCACCGACCCCTTCGGCTCTCGGCTCACCGCTCTCGCCGCGTGGCGCATCAACCCCGGCGCCGAATCCCGGTACGCAATGCTCACCGCGGCCCGTAACCCTCGAACCGCGGCGCTCTCGGGGCACTCGGGCAGGGCGTTGTCGATGTCCTTCACCCCGGATGGGAGGACCCTCGCCACTGTCGACGGGGGCAGTGAGGTACGACTGTGGGATGTGGCGGGCCGACGGCTGACCGGAGTTGCTTTCGCCGACCCCGCCCAACGAGCCTTGTACAAGGTGGTGTTCAGTCCGGACGGCAAAATCCTGGCCACCAGCGACGACCTCTCACAGGTACGTCTGTGGGATGTCGAGAGCCGCCGCCCTATCGGCGACGAATTCTTCAGCGGCAACGGCCCACTGGCGTCGCTGGTGTTCAGCCCGGACGGGAAAATTCTCGCCACGAGCAATGAGTCGACAGTGCGATTATGGGATGTCGCCAGCCGCACACCGATCGGGCCCGCGCTGACCAATAGCATCGACCCGAAGACGTATTCGGTGGCGTTCAGCCCGAACGGGACGACCCTCGCCACCGCAGGCACCGACAACACGGTCCGACTGTGGGATGTCGCCAACCGCAGACTCGTCGACAAGCCCCTCACCGACCACACCGGCACCGTGCGGTCGGTGGCGTTCAGCCCGGACGGCACAACTCTTGCCACCACCAGCGACGACACCACCATCCGGCTGTGGGACACCGCCAGCCATCAGCCCCTCGGCAAACCCCTCACTGGCCACACCGCCACGGTGCGGTCGGTGGCGTTCAGCCCGGACGGCACAACTCTTGCCACCACCAGCGACGACACCACCATCCGGCTGTGGGACACCGCCAGCCATCAGCCCCTCGGCGCCCCTCTCACCGACCCGACCGGTCCCGTGGACTTGGCGGTGTTCCACCCGGATGGACAAACTTTGGCCACCGACAGCGGCGACGGCAAGGTGTGGTTGTGGGATATCAGGGGTCGTCGACCCATCGGTGGCTCGATCATCAGCCAGAGCGCGGCGCCGTTGTCGGTGGTATTCAGCCCGACCGCAACCACTCTCGCTGCTACCGATCCCAGCGGCAAAGTACAGCTGTGGGACGTCGCCAGCCGCCAACCCATCGGCAACCCCCTCGCAGACCCCACCGGCAGCCCGATCGTGTCGGTTACATTCAGCCCGAACGGGGAAACACTCGCCACCACCAGCGACGGGCCGAGAGTGCTGTTCTGGGACGTCTCGAGCCGACCGATCGGCGTCCTGACCAGCCGAATCGGCTCGATCCGGCGGGCGGTGTTCAGCCCGGACGGAAAAACCCTGGCGACCGCGGACTATGTCGGCAGGCTGCAGTTATGGGATATTGCCAGCCGCCAGCCGATCGGCAAAGCCCTCGGCATCCAGTTCAGCGACAGTTCGGTGACTTTCAGCCCCAACGGGAAAACTCTCGCCGCCCTCGGCAATGGCGAGGTGCGGCTGTGGGACGTCGCCAGCCGCCAACCTCTCGGCAATCCTCTTGCCGACCCCACCGGCAGGGCGATCTGGTGGATCACATTCAGCCCGGACGGGACAACACTCGCCACCACCAGTGACACCGGCACGGTGCGGCTGTGGGATATCGCGGCCCGCCGCCCTGATCGCGACCCCTTCATAGATCTCAGCAGCTCACTCGAACAGGTGACATTCAGCCCGGACGGGACGCTACTCGCCGCTACCAGCCAGACCGGCACGGTGCGGCTGTGGGATATCGCGAGCCGCCGTCCCATCAGCGACCACATCACCTCCTTCCACAACCGTTTCCAGGACTCACTGAAATTCAGCTCGGATGGAAAGACTCTCGCCACCAGCGACTTGAATGGCAAACTGTGGGATGTCAGCGCCGTTGTCGACGTCGTTTCGTCGCTATGCGCTTGGGCCAACGGGTCATTCGATTACGACAGTTGGAAGCGCTACGTACCAGACGACACAACCTACCGGCCACTGTGCTCGTGAAAGCACGCAAGGCAGGTCTCCACCGGTCCCCGGCCGCTACCCACGTCTGGGTACTCAGCAACAGCCGGGTCGTCACGCGGTGGTCGCGGACTTTCCGCCGCAGTGGCGCACATTATGCGCGATCACCTGCATCACCAGGCGCGCGGTGCCGACATTGAGGTTGTCCGTGCAGTAGGCACGGTTGCGCGAATTCTTCACCGCGCTGCGGGAACTACTGGCACCGGGACCGCCGACTTCCGCAGCGAACTCCTCACCGCCACAGCCGACCACCGTGCAGGTGGCATAGCCGCGGATCCCGGTGCTGGTGGCCGCCATGGGCCCGCAGGTGCTGCGCGTGACCGGCGACTCGCCGACGGCACCCTTCCCTACCTGGCTCAGAGCCCCGCTAGCTCAATCACCGAGTCCCGCAGGGAAACCGGATCCGGCAGAGGACCAGCATAGATAGAACGCGCAAGACTGGTGCGCCACCATCCACCCGATCGCACTGTAATCGGCCATTGGCTCAAGCGTGCGCCGTTTTGCCGCCGTCGATGACCAACTGCGCCCCGGTCAGGTAAGGATGTTCGCCGGAGGCCAGGGTGAGTGCAAATGATGCGATCTCCTCGGGTGTGGCGAGCCTGCCGAGGCCGGGCACATTCGTTTTCGCCCACTGTTTCATGGCCACCTGGTAGGCGTCGTCTGGGAGGTTGCCGATGGGGCTGGCATTGCGTACCAATTCGGTATCAGTGGTGCCGGGCACGAGTGCGTTGACGCGAATTCCGTCGCCGGCGTAGTCGAGGGCGGCCGATTGCACCAGGCCGACCAGGCCGCGCTTGCTCGCGGTGTAAGCGGTTCGACCAGCGTCGGTGGCAAGGGCGTTCGAGGATGAAGTCACCACGATCGTGCCGCCGCCAGCGCGGATCATATGCGGCAGTTCGTATTTCATCGCGAGGAAACAGCCGCGCAAGTTGGTGTGCAGCACCCGGTCGAATTCCTCGATGCTGTACTCGTGCAGCTTCTTCTGGATGGTGATGCCGGCGTTGTTGAAGGCGACGTGCAGGCCGCCGTACTTGTCGACGGCCGCGTCGACGAACTTACGGACGTCGTCCTCCACGAGCACGTCGGCGTGGAAGTAGGTGGCTTCGCCGCCGGCGGCACGGATATCGCGTTCCACCCCGTGTCCGCGCTCGACCCTGCGGCCGCAGAACGCCACCCGGGCGCCCTCGGCCGCAAACAGTTTCGCCGCGGCGGCGCCGATGCCGGAGGTGGCGCCGGTGATCACCACGACGTGGTTCTCGAAGCGGCGCCGGCCCGTCGGCTGGAATCGGGGCGGATTGGAGTCGGTACCCAGCGCCACACCGGCGGCCAGTCCAGCGGCGCCGGCTGCGATACCGGTCGCGGCCACGGCGCCGAGCAGTTTTCGGCGACTCGGCTTGGCAGTGGAGGTGTGGGGGGTGGTGGCATCCTCGGTCATAGGTTCACTCTCGCGAGTTCCGGTGTGCGGCGGATCGAACCGTGGGTCCGTTCCGGTGGCCTCCGGAACGAGGCGCGTCCTCCGCTGGTAGGAGACCAGCGGCAGCGGTGTAGCTGCCTCGGCACCATCGGCCCGACCGGCCGAGCCGACAGGACCTGGGATCGGCGCTGCCGGCGAGTTCGGCGGCGGTGTCTGCGGCGCCTCGGTGCAAAGCGGAGGCGGTCAGCCCGGGCAGCCACGGCGTGCGAAGGGCCGTGGCCAGCGATCCGTCCAACGAGGACATCGGGGGCGCCGACGAACTCGACGCGTGAATCCCATCATCCGCGTGGCTCAGCGGAAGTACGGATATTCCTGCACCCAGTGCAAGCCGCGGCTGCGCAACGGGAAATCGTCGAGGTCCACCGAGGTCAGCGTGATCGACACCGGTTGTCCGGCGATCGTGCCGGTCAGCGTCAAACGCTGCGGTGCGGGCCGGTCGAAGCCGAAGCTGCCCAGCACCGCTGGTCGCTCGGTCATCGCGCTCGGCGGCGCGAGCAGGGCAAGGCTGTGGGCGTCGGAATCGACCATTGCGATTACCGGGACCAGCCGCCCGTCCATCCGCTGCACTGCGGCGCCATCGCGATCGAAAACCACCCGCTGCCAACGCAATTCGTCGGTGGTCAGCGGTGGAAGGGGCTTGCCGTCCACGCTGAACTCGGTGACCGCCCAGATGCCGTATAGCGGAGGTTGCGGTCGTCCCGCACCCTGTTCGGTCCATCGATCCCAGCCGGTGTAGGCGTTCGAGAACAGCAACCACAGCCCGAGTGTGATCTGCGCCGCGGCCGCGATTCGGTCGGCTCGCGGCGTTCGAAACAGTGGGCGCGTCGTCGACGAGCCGGTGGGCCGGTCCAGCACCAGCACGTTCACCAGGCGCCGGGCCTGCGGCGCGAGCAGTACCAGGCACTGCAGCATGAGGTGGAACGACAGAATTTTCGCGGGCACGTCGTAGGTCATGTCCAGCACGAACACCTGGGTCGTGCACACCAGGCTCAGCATCGCGCCCACCAGCGCGGTACGCGGCACGAACAGCAGCACTCCGCCGAGCAGTTCCGCGCAGCCCAACAGGATTTCATACGGCGGCGACACCCCGATCTGGTTCCAGAGCACCGCCATGGGGCTGAAGTCCCCGTACGGCTGGATCAGCCGGCTCAGCGGCGTGGGCGGCATCTGCGTCGGGATGGCCTTGGCCATCCCGTACGCGACCATCTGCCCTGCCAGGCACAACCGCACGAACAGCAGGAACCACGGCTGCACCGCCCGGTAGTCCGGCCGTTTCCGATCCAGCACGCTCCAGATCAGGGTCCCGAGCACCGCGACAACGCCGACGACGAACACCAGCACCCAGAAGTAGGCCTGATCTCCGCTGATGGACGCCGTGTTCGCCGCGACGGATGAGCCGAACACCCACGTGCCGGTCCAGTCGACGATTGGGCGCAACGCGCGGGCCATCCCGTAGTTCACCCAGTCGGGCAGCCATTGACGGGCGAGGCCGAGGAACTCCGACACGATCGACGGATACACCAGGCAGAACAGCCCGAAATATAGAAAACCGAAGCGGAACGCCACGCGGGTGGCGCCGCTCCAGGGGCGAGTACCGGGATTCGCGACGCTCGCGGCGCCGTCTGCCCGATCGAGGATGGCTTCCGCGGTCACGGCGGTCCCTTCCAGTTCGAGTTGACGCAGACCGAAGGTATCGAAAAGTCTGTTGCCAGTTCGGAGATCGACCGGATCCGCCGAACCGGCGACCCACCGCAAGATCTCGGTCAGCCAAACTACAGGTAGTCCTGCATCCAGTGGAATCCGCGGCGGCGCAGCGGAAAGGAGTTCGGGCCGACCCGGATCGAGCGACAGCGACACCTGCTCGTGCAACGCGCCGATCAGCAGTGTGTCCGCGGTGGGCTGGGTGATGGTGAAACTTGCCAGACGGGTGGGCGACGCGTCCCGGGATCGCGACGGCTGCGACAGCACAAGAGTGTGGGCGTCGTTGTCGACCTGCGCTAAGACCGGCATGAACGGTCATCCATTTTCTCCGCGCTCACGTTCGGCGGGTCGAAAATTGAGCGGCGCCAACGGTTCTCGTCGGTGACCAGGGGCGGCACCGGATGTCCCGCGCCGGCGAACTCGCCGACAGTCCAAATGCCGTACAGCGGGGGCTTCGGACTGCGTATCCGTACGGGCCGACCGGACTGCGCTGGACCGATAACTGGTACGCCGTTGGGACGCAACACGGTCAGCGCCGGGCGATCGCTACGACTACCTACCGCGCGGCCTGCTGACACCGGCTACGGGCAGGGGTTGCCGTCGAAACCGGGGTCCAGGGCCCGTTCGATGATGTATGCGACGGTGGGTGATTGCGGCAGTGTCTCGTGCTGATATGGATCGGTCGGGCACAGGTCCTGGACCATGACATTGTCGACGGTGGCTCCGGGACCGGCTTGTAAAAAGGTCGCTTCCGGCGGGGTGGACGCATTGTCGAGTCGGCTCGCGATCGCGGTATAGGCGATCCCGGGAACCGTGTCGCCATCCGCGTTGAGTTCCCGCAGGAATTCACTGCCGGCGAGCTGCTGCACAAACGCTACTCCCATGAGCGGAGCCGCCAACCACTCGGGGCTTTGCGGGGTTTGGACATGGGTGTCCAGCAGTCCCCACACGCTCATACCGTGATTGGTGCCGACCAGGGTGATGAGGTGCCCGACCTTGTCTGCGCCCCCGGCGAACCGCACATACTGCCGCGCCACCACCGCACCCTGCGAATGACCGACGAGTGCGACTTTCGCCGCCCCCGTCGCGGCCCGCACTTGTTCGACGAACGCCGCGATCTCCACCGTCGACGCACGGATGTCACCGGTCGCGTACTGCCCCGGAATCGCGCCGCGCACACTGGAGGTATCACGGCCGTAGTTCAGCGAGAACACGCAGTACCCAGCCGATTTCAGCCGCGGTGCGAGCACATCCCATGCGTTCTGGTTGTCCCAGGTTCCGTGGATGAGCACGACCGGTTCAGGATGCGCCGCAGTCGGCGCGCACGTCCAGTCGTCCGATCCTGGCGGCGCGACACTGCCATCAGGATTCTTGCCCCACGGAAGTGTCGCCGCTGTGTCCGCTGACGCCGGCACTTCGGTCACAGCGATGGGCGACACGGCCACAACGACGCCCAAAAGGATTGTGCGCCATCGACTTCGAACCGCCATCGGATCTCCTCTCGGCAACCTCGCATAGTATGGTACGTGAATGTACCGTCGCTGTGGCGGCCCCGACCAACCGGGGCCCTTGGCAGCCCATTCCGCTGGAATTCGCTGCAGCACGGGTGCTGATCTCGCTGAGTGGTTCTTGGACGATGACGCCATGGCGGTGGTGTGGAGAGGGGTTCGTACCGTGCGTGGAGTGGGTGCGATGTTGGTTCTGCTTGTGTTGCTGGTGGGTTCGGCGCCGAGCGCGGTCGCGACCGGAGAGGAGGACGGTGCGGGATGGACGGCCGAATCGCAGGCTTATGCGCCGGATGATTTCCATACGGCGCCGTATCTGGGTAATGGGCGGATCGGGACGGTGTTGCCGCCGAGCGGGGGTGGCTATCACGATTACGGCGCGCAGGTGCAGACCTCGTTTCCGTTGCAGCAGTCCCGCTATACCGGGACCTATCTGGGTGGTTTCTATGCGCGGCAATCCCTGGCGGGAAATTCGTGGAACAACACACAGGTGATCGCGGCGTTGCCGGCATGGTCGGGGTTCGCCGTCGGTGTGGCGGGTAAGGAGTACGGGCCCGATGTCGATGCGGCGACCGTGCGAAACTATCGGCAGTCTTTGGACTTTCGTACCGCGACGGTGACTACCGTCGCAGACTGGGTTCCAGATCCGCAGCATCGCGTTGAGGTGCGTTACGACACTTTCGTGTCCCGATCGCAACCCGACCTGGCCGTGCAGAAGCTCACTCTCACCCCGCGCTTTTCCGGTGATGTGGAAGTGACCGATTCGATCGACGCCGCGGCGGGGCGGCGGGTGCGCCCCGTCGCCGCGACCGCTGATGTGGAGTCGCGTCGCACGGCGGTCGGGGTCGTTGCGGAGGGCACCGAGGACACGGCGTTCCTTGTGTCCAGTGACGACATCCCTGCAGGGGCAACCGGCACGGCGCTGCCGGACGGCAGTGGTATCCGTTACGGCACGCACGTGGAGGGCGACCGGTCCTACACCTTCGTCAAGTATGTCGGCATCACCTCCACCGATTACGACGTCGATCCACAGGCTCGGGCCATCGAGGCGTCCGAATCGGGGCGGGAGCGAGGTTTCGGCGCCGTACATGCCGAGCACGCCCAGGCGTGGGATCGGTTGTGGCAGCCCGCCATCGATATCACCGGGCGTGCGGACTATCACCGGTGGACGCTCAGTGCTCTGTATGCGGTGCTGGCCAGTGTGCGCGAGGGCGAGCGCTGGTCGCTGCAACCGGCGGGGTTGTCTTCCGACGACTACGGCGGGCTCACCTATTGGGATGCCGAAACCTGGATCTTCCCAACACTTCTGGCACTGTATCCACTGCTCGCCCGCACGGTGGTCGACTTCCGTGCTGCGGCGTTGCCTGCGGCCGAGGCCAACGCACGCGCCTACGGTCTGCCTGGCGCGCTGTATCCCTGGGACGACGGACCCGCACAGCGGTGCGCCTCACCGGCGGTGTGCGGACTGGTCGAGGAGCATTTGCACAACGAGATTGCCCTGGCCCAATGGCAGTACTTCCTCGCCACTGGTGACGAGGGTTGGCTGCGCGCCGAGGGCGCACCGGTGATCGTTGCGATCGCCGACTATCTCACCGCCCGCGTCGGCCCGAAACTGCCCGATGGCAAATACCATTTCGCTCCGGCCGGAGGTGCCGACGAGTATGTCCCGGTCTCGGTCGACAACGCGTTGACCAACGCCGGGGTGATGAACACGATGCGCATCGCGGCGCTGGCCGCGCAGCGGGCCGGTGTACCGGTGGATCCGCGCTGGGCCGATATCGCGGCGAATATGGCGATGCCGCCCGATATCGAGCCAGGGGTGCCCGCCGAATACCTCGGCTACCGCGGCGCACCCGTCAAACAGGCCGACACGGTGCTGCTGAGCTACCCGTTCTCTTATGCGGCGCAAGGCTATTCACCTGCAGCCACGCTGCGCTACTACTTCGACCGTACTGATCCCGATGGCCCGAACATGAGCAACAGCGTGGGTGCGATCCTCAGCGCGCAACTGGATCCGTGCCGCACACAAGAATTCCTCGATCGATCCGCACAACCGTATGTGCGCGCACCGTACGGATTCCAGTCCGAGGCCCGCGGCGATCGCTCGGGCGCCAATGCGCTCGGGCAGTCGGCGTGGGTGTTCGTCACCGGGTCGGCGGGGTTCCTGCAGGGACTGGTGTACGGGCCGACCGGACTGCGCTGGACCGATACCGGTGCCCGCCTGGATCCGATGCTGCCCAGCGGATTCCCCGACGGCATGACCGTGCGCGGGCTGGCCATCGGTGACAGCAGGCTCACCATCCGCATCGAGTCGGCCACCACGACGGTCACCGCCGACTCCGGCCCCCCGGTCACCCTGGATACGCCGTTGGGACGCAACACGGTCAGCGCCGGGCAATCACTACGACTGCCTACCCGCGCGGCCTGCTGACATCGGCTAGACGGGGCACTCGGGTTCTGGAAGACGGTGCCGGAGGCGTTCCCCGAGACCCGCAAGCAACGTTGCTGGTTGCACAAACAGGCGAATGTTCTTGCCGCGCTGCCACATCGGCGCATCCCGCGTAACGGTGGGGCGTTTCACAAGGGCAACCCGCTCGAGCGGCCGATCGATATCACGCCCACCGAACCGGCTGCCGAATCACCCGGTCAGGAGGTGGCTCGAACCACGGTTCACACGATCGAGGTTGATGCACCGACCGGCCTATGGCCGCGAATGGTCAGGCGGTGGAAATCGCGCCGTAGTGCGTTTTTCATGCGCATACCGACGGAGTATCGGCAGGCCGAATGCTGTCTCACCGTCCTCGGCGCGTCGCCCGCCCACGCCGTGCACCGAGTAGGCTGCACCCTCCCAGAACAGCACTCGGTCGAACACGACGTCATCGCCCTCCCGCCGGAAACGCCTCGCGGTTACCTTGCTGCACGCGACGAAACCAGATCCGAACGAGCCACCAGCCAGCTGCAGCAGCAGCAGAGGCACCGCGGCCTCGTCATCGAGATCGCCGTGGTGAGCAACCGGTGTGAGGGTGAGCCCGCCCGTGAATCGAGGATCCAATTCCATCCGCTGCACGCCCTCGAAACAGACCTCGGTCCGATATTCGAACTCCCCGAAGTCGTTGCTGCGCAACACCAACTCCCGATGACTGACCGTATACCGATAAACATGTAGATCGCCGGCGACAGCGAAAGGAAGGTGGCTCACACATCCACAGTGCCACCGTCACCACACTGCCGGTATCCGGCCACGACCCACGGAGCAAACGGACGTTCCCGTCCGCCTCATCCACAGTTCTCGACAATATCTCGCCGACGCGACCCGAGGACCGTGTACGCAATCCGGGATTCGGAAATTTCGGCATCGTCGTGCGGGCGGTGCCGTAGCGCACCGGTCGAGTTCGGCGCATCACAGAGTCACACAGCAATCACTCCGTTACGTCACGCATTTGAAATTGCCCAGATATGCCATATATCGGCGCAGGTCAGAACATAGAATCTTCGGTCATACTCGTGCGCAAGTACAATCGAGCACGCAGCACAGGTATCCAACAGATTTGTTGCGAACACATTTGCGAAGGGGTATTCGGCACAGATCTACATCATTTTCGATGCAAATTCGTGTACGGGTGATCTGCACTCGACAAATTACCGGTCAGCTCCATCAATCGGTCGCGCCGATCATCGGACAGTGCGAAATCGGCTTCGATAGCCACATCCACCCGAGGTATAGGTGTTTCCAACCCGAGGGATGATGATCTTCTGCGCACTCGACGAGGAGAGTTGGTGATGTTCACATACGGGAGGCCGTCAACGGACGAGGCTGTCCCGAAAGTATTTAGTTGAAGGAAGATCATGAACAAGAACTCGATTCGCGCAGCCGTGGCAGCTGCAGCGCTCGCACCAATGATCGCCCTCGGTTCCGGCGTTGCTACGTCGGCCCCGGCCGACCAACCTGCCCCGGTCCTAGTGGCGCCTGCCTCCGAACAAGCACCCGTGCAGGTCGAACCTGCCATCTTGTGGTGGAACCCGCTCCTGTGGTGGGTCTGCTTCGTCCCGCCGATCTTCCCCCTCGGTACGGGCATCTGTCTTGCATGACGACAGCTTCGTGACAACGTCGCACGTCACACCCCAGATCGTGTTGTGATCGGTCAACGCACCTCCGACCAGACGCCACGCAAAAGAACCCACAGCGACGAGGCTCATCGCCGCCATCCCGATAGGCCTCGCCAGCAGACATGTCGACGCTATTCGCGCCGCGCGGAATGGTCGCGGCTCCAGCGATGGGATTGGATATGTTCAGGAAAATTGCGGGAGCTGCGGCTGCACTCGCAGGAGGCGCAACGCTGGTCGGGGTGCAGGTAGGCACTGCGCATGCCACAGATCCGTCGGTGCTGGGCGGTGGCTCCGGCATCATTGTCAACGACGAGGGCATATGCACGCTCACCACGATTGGGCACGATGCCGCAGGCCGACTGGTCGGCCTCACCGCAGCTCACTGCGGTGAGCCGGGTACCACGGTCGTTGCCGAGGCCAACCGGGAGGCCGGTGTCGTGGGCACCTTCGCCTACACGAACAGCGATATGGATTACGCCGTCATCGTGTTCGATCCGGGAAAGGTCCTACCCGTGAACCGCGTGGGTAATACGACGATTACCGGGTTGGGCGGTCCAGTGCAGTTTCCGGATATCGCTTGCAAGCAGGGCTACACCACGGGCCAGACCTGTGGCCTGGGCTACGGAGATGTGTTCCAGTCCACCAACTGGGCCTGGACACAGATATGTGTCCTTCCTGGTGACTCCGGCGGGCCGATCGTGGTCGGAACGACGCTGGTCGGCATGGTCAACGGTTACCTCACCGTGCCGTGCCTCGGCCCGATGCTCGGCGGGAACATGGCCGCCATCATCGAAGACATCAACGCGCGCGGTGACACCGGAGCGGGCTTCCACCCGATCTAGCTGAACACCGAACCGACCGATGCGATGGGGCCGCGAACCAGCATCACCGCATTCTCGCGCCGGGGTCCAACCAATCGCGGTTGGCGATGATGCCGCTCTCGATGGCACGTTCAACCAGAAACACGCGCTTCTGATTCTGCGGCAAGGCCTCGACGTCGAATATTTTGAACAATGCGCGCAGGTGCGTCTTGACCGTGGCCACGCTCAGGTGCAGCTGGCGTGCGATCTTCCCGTTCGACGCCGGGTAGGTGAACGTGCTGTGAGCGTCGTACGGGCGACACAGTGCCTCCAGAATCAGATACTGGGCGTCGGTCAGCGCATCCCGGGTTGGCAGGTTGACCTGAACAATCGTTTTTTCATCCGCGGGTGAGTGGCCGTCCGTGAAGACGAACAGCGATTCCCCGAGGCGCATCGAATCACCGGACTCGAGCTTTCGAAAACCGCCGATACGCTCGCCGTTGACGAAAGTCCCATTTGTCGAAAGCCCATTGTCGATGACGACCCAGCAGCCGCCGACGCGCTCGATGATGGCGTGCAGACGCGATACGGTCGCGTCGTCTTTCACGGTTATGTCGGCTGCCTCGGACCGCCCGATCGTCACACTGGACGCGCCGTGATCGAGTGGAATCTCACGCCAACTTCCGCCGATCCGGTGGGACAAAGTGGCATCACTGGCTGACTGCCGCCGCGCAACCTCGCCTGTTGCTGAGCGCGATCCGTTACGCAGCGCCTGACGTCCGTGTGACGTGGACATGATGCATCGTTCCCAATTCGAAGTACTTCATGCCTCGGGTACCGATCCCTCTAACACAGAATGCGCTATCTCTCCGCTAATTGCACGATAATTAACTGCGTCAGCGCGGAACAAGGGCCTGTGCGTGCCTGAGGTCCATTTCCGTGCCTCGTCCGGATCGCAGGTGCGATAACCGGATGTCGGGTCGACTGTTCGGTCTCGACTGCGGCCCCAAGAAGGGACGCCAGTCGCAGCAGATCGTCGGCCACGTCGACGCGAGAATCACGCAGCCTATGTGCACCCCGGCTCAGCGACACGATGGCGACCTTGTCAGCGCACCCGCAGCCCCGCATCACCCTCGACTCCGTGCCGTCGGCGACGAACCATGCGGCATCCCGGTCGATCGCGTACGGACCACAAACCGTCCCGTCAGTCACGGAGTACGGAACGAAGAAACTGCCCCTGACCAGGTCGCGAGGATCTTCTCTGTCGGGCGGACGTAGTGTTTCCGGGAGCGGCGAGGTAGACGACGAGGTTTTGTCCGGGGGGTGCCGTCCGAGATTCCGAGACTGTCAGCTCACATCCCGCATGCCCAGCCTGCATAATCGCCGGATCCAGCCGACGCCGTGGTTGTCCAAGATGGCCAGATACCCGCCGACGCGCGCGATCATATGACCAGCCGAGGATTAGAACAGGCAGCAGCATCCAGGTGACGTTTCCGGTCGTAAGCAGACGGATCGATACGCCCCTGGATCAATCAAATCGGCCTCGTGCCAAGCCTTTTCGCGACAGCGGACCCTGCATGTCCGAGTCCGTCCATGCACCCCACCCCGTCGAGCAACCGAACCTGATCCGGTAAGTCCCTGTGACCGGCATGCCGCGATCGGGCGACGAGATCCGAGCCGACCGCCGAGCCGTCACCGATCGCGACCCAGATCTCGTGGTGCGGGATGACGATTTCTGCGATCCAGTGCACGCTCGTTATCCCCAGGCGTCTGACCTGGGGACTTTTTGCGCCTTGTTCTTGAGTGATCGTTCAAGTATGGTAGCGGCATGCCCCGCCCTCGTGAGTTCGAACCCGATGTCGTCATCGACGCGGCGATGCGGCGATTCTGGGAACGGGGATATCGCGCCACCTCGGTGGAGGAGCTGGTCAAGGCGACCGGGATCAAGCCGGGCAGCCTGTACGGAGCCTTCCCGGGCGGTAAGCACGCGCTGTTCCTGGCGTCGTTGCGGCGCTATTCGGAGCTGATCGTGCCGCAGAAGCTCGGCGCACTGGACGGTCCGGCCGCATCGCTGGCCGAGGTGCGTGGGTACTTCGACGGTCTGGTGGCGGATCTGTTGTCTCCCGAGGGACGGCAGGGATGTTTGCTGGTCAACACCGCGATCGAGAACTCGGCGACCGACGACGCGGCCGCCGCCGTGGTGCGCGGGCATCTGACCCGGCTGGAGGAGCGCTTCCGGGCCGGCCTGACCACGGCCGCGCGTCGGGGCGAACTGCGCGCCGGCGTGGATCCGGCCATGGTCGCCAAGGGGTTGGTCGCGACCTCGCAGGGGCTCATGGTGGTCGGTAAGGCCGATCCCGACGAGCAAGTGCTGCGAGCCATAGTCGACACCGCCTTCGCCGGCCTCACTTCGTGAGTCGGTGCCGGTAGGTGCCTGGCCGCCGCTGTCGGCGGCCTTCTTTCATGCCCAATATTTGAGCAAACATTCAAGAATGGAGTTCGTCATGCAGGCCATCACCATCTCGACCTACGGCGCGCCGGAAGTGCTGACGCACACCGAACTGCCCGATCCGGTACCCGCGGCGGGTGAAATCCTCATCGCCGTCGAGGCATTCGGCCTCAATCACGCCGAAACCTATATGCGAGCAGGCACCTGGGGCGATGTCGCCGCCGTACCCGGCATCGAGGCGGCCGGCACCGTCTTGTCCGATCCCGACGGCCGGATTCCAGTGGGCGCCAAGGTCATCGCGATCATGGGCGGTATGGGCCGCACCCGCAACGGTAGCTACGCCGAACTGGTCACCGTGCCGGCCGAGAATGTCGTTGCGGTGACCACCACCCTGGACTGGACCGAACTCGCCGCGGTCCCCGAGGTGTACGCAACCGCGTGGACGGCCCTCACCGGGAACCTCGGGCTGCGCTCCGGTGACGTCGTGCTGGTGCGCGGCGCCACCTCGGCGCTGGGGCAGGCGGCGGTGAACTTGGCCGCCGACCTGGGCGCGACGGTCGTCGCCACCACACGTAACCCGGCCCGCACCGCGCTGCTCACCGAGATCGGCGCCGATCATGTGCTGATCGATGACGGCGATCTGACCGCTGCGGTGGACACAGCCGGGCTGCGCGTGGACCGACTGCTCGACGTCGTCGGCAACAGTGTGCTGCGGGACTCGCTCACCGCCGTCCGTGCGGGTGGCCGAGTGTGCCAGATCGGATTCCTGGGCGGACTGGACCCGGTCGACGCTTTCGCGCCGATCGCCGACCTGCCCAGCGCTGTGCAGTTGTCCTTCTTCGGCAGCTTCATGCTCGGCACCCCGGAATTCCCGCTATCGGCGATCCCGTTCGACGACATCCTCGCGAAGGTGGCGGCCGGAACCTATCGGGCCCGCCCGGCGCGCACGTTCGGTTTCGGCGATATCGTCACGGCGCATCAGGTGATGGAGGCGGGCAGCGCCGGCGGCAAGATGAGCGTGCGCGTCGCTCAGAAATCCTGACCGACGGAACCCGGACTGCCCCGCCACATCGGCATCCAGATCTTCGAGGACGAGGCTTCGGCACGTGGGCCGTTCGGATATGGGATCGGCGTCTTGGCGTCGTGCTGATCTTTCGCGATTAGCCGACGCCCGGCGGCCAGCACTGAGACGATTGGAACGCTCGAGCAACGATGGTTCGCTTCTCACAGGAGGCCGCCATGGCTGACAATTCGACTTGCCCGCCCTACGTCCCAGGGACGAACTACAAGGGGGGCGAATTAGTGACACATAACGGACTCATCTATGAGGTCAAGCCCTTCCCGGTATCCGGATTTGCGGGTATCAGTCCTGTGCACTACGAACCCGGCAAGGGCATTCGCTGGAGAGATGCATGGATCCAGCGCTAGACCGTTGTCGGATCGGGTGCTCGTGAATGAGCGCCATGAACGCGGACGAGCCGCACTGGAAGCGAAGGACGGTTTACCAAGATCCTGACGACGGTTCAGCAGATGGTGGACCAGGCGCGCTCTCACAGCGCTGATCGGGGCAAGCCCTTCAGCGCCGTTGTCGCAGCAAGCACGATGTCGTCTCGAGGACCTCAGTGAAGCTGCGCACAACCACCGCCTCGAATTCTCTACCCTCGCACCACCCCTGTCTCGCGACACCAGGGACGAGGCCCGCTCATCCAACACTAATGGGACTCTGACCAGGATCTGCCCGGTCTGCGGCAGCAAGAACGTCGCTGGTCATGTGGCTGGTTCACTGCGGTGTACCGGGTTTGGTGCAGGTGAATTGCATGACGTCGATGCCGCCACGGCGGGCGTAGTCGGCGCATCGGGTCAAGTACCGGATGTAGGCGTTGTAGGTATCGGGTCCGGCGAGCTCGATGGCGCGGTCGTGGTGCTCGTGCAATGCATCGGCCCAATGGTCGAGGGCGGTGGCGTAGTGCGGTCCCATCGATTGCATGCCGGTTACGGTGAATCCGGCGTCTTCGGCGTATGCGGTGACACCTTTGGGGTCGCGTCCGGTTGGGGGCAGCAGCGGGCCGCCGCCGAAGATGGTTTCGGTGAGGAACCGCATGAACGCGTCATCGATGCTGGTGTGCTGAATTCCGTGGGCAGGCAGTCCGTCGCGGTTGTCGCCGACGATGGCCTGCAGCAGCAGCACTCCATCGGCGGGCAGTGTGTGGTACGCGAATTCGAAGAACTCGCCGTAGCGGTCTCGTTCGAAGGGTTCGAATGCGCCGATACAGACGATCCGGTCTGCGCGGCGGTCGAATTCCTCCCAGCCCTGCAGTCGCACCCCGCCATAGGGGCGCCCTCGGATCACTCGGTCGACCAGCAGATTCCGCACATGCCGGTACTGGTTACGGCTGGGAGTGAGCCCGATCACATTCACCCCGTAGGTGTCCATGGCGCGCAACATGGTCGAACCCCAGCCACAACCGATATCCAACAAGGTCATCCCCGGCCGCAGATCGCACTGGGCCAGAGCGAGGTCGATCTTCGCCAACTGGGCTCGTTGCAAGGTGTCGTCCGGCTGGGGCCAGAACGCGCAGCTGTTGATAAAGGTCGGGTCGAGGAACGGTGCGAAGAACTCATCCGGCAGCTCGGCGCGGGATCGGACCTCTGGAAAGGTCGGCTCCCCCGATAGGTCGGTGATTTTTCGATGGGCTTTGCTGAGGCTCTGGGGGCTCAAACGTCTTCCTTCTGGTTTTTGCTGAACGAAGCACATCTCCTTGTGCCCATGACACAGCGGAAGCGATAGAATGACGGTCTCAATCTGAGACGCGTCATCCATTGAGAAGGCCGCCACCATGGGTTGAGCAACAAGCACCGAGGTATGAGCAGATGCCGGATCCTCGAGCCGACGTCGCCGTGAGCCTAGAGAAGGCGCGCGAACAATTCCTCACCGTGGGTTCGCTCGATTTCCCGCCGGTGCGCGGCACTGTGCTCGATTCGTGGTGCCGATCGCGCGCGCTGCAGATCCATCCCGACCGTGTGGAGCTGCCTTATGTGCGGGATCCGAATCTCGACTCCCCGCTGGTGAGCGCCGCTACGCCGGTGCTGCGGCGGCTCGCGAGCGACCTGGCCGACCAAGCTGTCAGCGTCATCCTGACCTCGTCGGATGGGCTCTTGCTCGAGCGCTGCGCCGGCGATGCCACGATCATGCGCACACTCGACGGTGTGCAACTCGCTCCCGGCTACAGCTATGCCGAGGACTTCGTCGGCACCAACGGAATCGGCACCACCCTGGAAACAGCCACCCCGACGTTCATTCGCGGCGGCGAACACTATCTCGGCACCCTCGGCGGGCTCGCATGTGCAGGCTCGCCCATCCGCCATCCGCTGACGCGCTCGGTGCTGGGCGTCATCGATCTCACCTGCTGGGCCAGCCGATCCGATCCGCTGCTGCTCGCCCTCGCCAACAGTGCGAGCAGCCAGATCCAGGACCGGCTCCGCGCGCTCGCAAGCGAAAGCGAGACCGCGCTACTGGATACGTATCTGCGCCAATGCCGCCAGTATCCGCTCGGCGTGCTCGCGATCGGTGGCGACGTGGTGCTGATGAACCACTACCTGCGCCAGGCTCTCGACCCGCACGACCAAGGGGCGTTGCTGCAATATTCGACCGACCTGCTTCGTCCTGGGACCGTCGACACCCTCCTGGCCCCGCTGCCGAGCGGTCAGACCGCGAGAGTGACAGCAGTCGAACGTATTTCGATACGTGGCAGCAGCTTCAACATGGTCCTGCACGTTCAGCTGGTCATTGACCGCGCCGTGGACCACCCGATCGCACACGGCACGCTCGCATTGCCCGGCATCGCCGGTAGGAGCAGCTCGTGGCGGCGCAGCTGTCAGCAGGTCGAACGCTGCTGCCGGGATCGCGAATGGGTGGTCATCGATGGCGAAAACGGTTCCGGACGAACAAAACTCGCGAAATCTGTCGTCGCGCACGTCAGCCCCGGCAAGATGGCCCGGGTGCTGCGGACGGCCGACTTCGCCGACATCGAGGGCCTGCTGGCCGCGCTGCGCACCGAAACCAGCGACAGTAATTTCAACGTTGTCATCAAAGATATGGACCGCCTGCCGACCGAGGCGGTCGAGCCGATCGCCGACATACTCCAGACCTGCGCCGGTCGCGGATGGATCGCGGCAACAATGCATTCGGCCACGTCCTCTACGGCTGTCGATTCGCTGCTGCCACTGTTCAGCCAGACCGTCGGCGTGCCCGCACTCCGGCACCGCATCGAAGACCTCGAAGAGCTGGTTCCCTTCCTGCTGGGCGAGCTGACCAAGGGCGCCGAAGTCCGGCTTGCCCCGGACGCCATGCGCCAGCTCAACAAGCTGTCGTGGCCGGGCAACGTCGCCCAACTACGCCGGGTATTAGCCGAAACCGTTTCACAGCAGCGATCCAGTCTGATCCACATCGACGACCTGCCACCACAATGCCGATCGCTGACCCGGCGCAGACTGAGCCGGATCGAGGCACTGGAACGCGACGCGATCGTGCGCAGCCTGCAGGAGAACGGCGGCAACAAGGCCGAAGCCGCCGCGGCACTAGGGATGTCGCGGGCAACCATCTACCGCAGGATCAAGGACTTCGGCATCGAGTAGGCATAGTTGCCCCGGATCGCGCCGGCACCCGACAGCTATCAATCAGTTGAACAAGTACCCGCACTGGCCGCGCCGCAGTTCTATCGCCGTCGCAGGACGACTTCGGACGTTGTCTTCCGCCACGCTCCGGATAGTCGGGGCTCGCTCGATCATCCCCTTCGCTTCCGGATCAGCAGGTCTGCAGACGATTAACTTCGCGCCCAACGTTTCCCGAAACCCCCGGCATTGCGCGTTCAAGTCGCTGCGTCCGCACGCCAGTGGCCGATCGCTCCTTCGCAGTCCCAACCAAAACCCTTGGCACCGAACCCAATCGCGATGAACATGTGACCACCAGCTAGCGCGGAAGTGCTCTTCACCAGCCGATTCGGGGTTGGGACGGCACTTGTCGGTGCCCTCACATATCTTGTGCGCATCGTGATCGACCGGGAGGGAGAACGATGGCCTCGAATCCGAGTGCCACGCCGGATGAACCGGCATGGGAAAGCGCTTCTGTCGTGCGGGTTTTGCCCGCCGTCGCACCGCGCAAACTGAACAAGGTGCCGTTCGTGGAGCTGGCCGACGGACGCCTCCAGGGCGTGGTGTCGAGTGGTTCCGATATTTCACGCGTGTACGTGGCGTCGGTGACCGCGGGGACGCATGGGCTGAGCTGTAGCACCAATAACAACCGGCCGTGCGGCGGGTTGAATCAGGGGTGGGTCTGCAAGCATCTGGACGCACTCGTCGAAGAAGCGGTGCTCCAGTACGGGCAGGACCGGGTGGCACGGTTCCTGCGTGTCGAGGGCCCCGAGGGCACCCGACTCGCGAACTGCCTCAATGGAACTCGCGACCCGGCTCCGGCCGCCGCGGTGTTCAGCCGGTTCCTGCGGCATCTGACCTACCTGGAACTGCCGGGTACCGCGACGCCGATCCCGGAGCTGCACTGGTTCCCGGCGGGGGTGGGTCGCTGATGCAGGCTGTACAACTGGCCGCGCTGGCGGTTACGCCCGACGGCGTCGCGGCGGCCCTGGACGCGGTGGGCGGCTTCGATACCGGGCTGGTCAACGGCTTCGCCCGGGTTTCCGAACCGCAGAGCGCGGCACTGGCGGCACTGGCCGCCGCCGTGGCGGGTTCGCCACTGGCCGAGGCGGTTACGGCGGCGGTGTCGAAGGTGACCACGGGGACGATCGGCACAGACGAGCTGTCAGCGCTGGCCGCCGCCCGTGCCGCCCTGTTGGGCGCGGTGCACGACGCACTGGTCGACCAAGCCGATACGGCCATGGGCCGCAATCGCTCCGAGTGGTCGACTGAACTGGATCGAGCCACTCCGAGCCCACTCGCGACGGGTTCCCGCGCCTGGCTGGGCGAACTGGCCATCGCCGGATGGCGCGGCGTGGACCACGACCTGGTGGCGGCCGCGGATCAAACCGTAGAGTCGCTGCTGGCCGAACCTGCGCTGCGACGGCTGGCGATGCTGCTGGACGGCTTCACCGCCGAACTGGGCGCTTGCGCGCCGATCGCCACCATGGACCGGGTGCCCGCGCGACGCTGGGCCGATCTCTGGACGCGCGCCCTGCTGCTGTCCTGGCGCGGTGCGGAATCCGCAACGAGCGAGCCGGTTTCGGGTCGCCTGCTGCCGCTGGGCGTGGACGTGCACGAACACGGGACCGCGGTGCAGGCACAGGTGCACGGCGTGCTGGAGGTGGCGGGCACACCGGCCCGCCGGGTGTTGGTGTCGGTGGCGGCGGCCAAGGTGGACACCATTGTGGGACCCGCGGTTTGGCAGTTGCTGGGCGCGCATCGGCAATTGCTCACCGCGCTGGCCGAGCGGCGCGCGCTGGAGCTCACCGAGATGCCGCTGACGGCGACCGGTGACCTGCTGTGGGATGACGATCAGGCCAAGGCCGGGGATGCCGCCGACCCGTTCGTCACCGCCACCGTGCAACTGGCGCAGGCGCAGGCCCCGGCTGTCGCGCCGCTGAATCGCGATCCGGTGCACATCGCCGAACCGGTTCTGCTCGAGGGGTATCGGTTCCGCGACGGTGCGCTGGAGTTGGGTGAGCAGCGGATTCGGGTGGAACTGGACGCGCTGCCGTCCGCTGGTCCGCTCACTCCGGCCGGGGTGACCAGCTCCAGCACCATGATCGGATTGCTGCGCTGGGATGCCAGTGGCTGGTCGGTGCGACCACTGGCCGTGCGGCGCAAGGTCAAGAGCGCACTCACCGCCTTCCACAACGGTGATTGGGCGCTCGGCCCGACCGATCCGAAAGTCGCCAAGGCACAGGCCAAGTCGGGCGATGCCGTGGCGGTGTTGCGTGAACGCGCGGGACGGTTGCTGCGCAATTGACTACAGCATCGCGAAGCGATTCCATGGGGGGTGGCGGTCGGGTGACGGGTGGGCCGAATCATGAGACGCGACGCCAGATCCTGTACTGGCGTCTGCTGGCCGGCGTCTTCAATGCCGATCAGCAACCGACGTTGGAACAGGCGAGCGCGGGCATCGTCGACGATCTGGGGTTGCCGCTGGCCGTGCTCGATCCGGGCATTTCCATCGACAATGTGGTGCAACGCTATCCGGAGATGAAGGCGGAGTTCGAAAGCCTCGACTTCTCCGAGACAGCTGACTCCACAGCCGAGACCGTGGACTCCGCAGCCGAGGACGCCGGGAACGAGGCCGAAGCTGCTTCGCCCCGGCCCGTCGGCGCGGCCGATATCCGCACCGCCGCACTGGTTTCCAAGCTGCTGCTGAACGTCTTCGCCACCGGCTCAGGTCAGGTCAGCGCCACCCAGCTGGCGGGCTGGCAGTCCGATGCCACTTGGCTGCGCCGCTGCCTGGGTGAGGAGCAGGCCGGCGCCGTACAAGGCGTGCTCACCGGTCTGGAAGGCGAACTGGTGTCCCGCATGCGGCTGCGCGAAGTGCTGGCCGATCCGCACCTGGCCGCCCAGCTCACCCCGAGCATGTCGCTCATCGAACAACTGTTGCGCGACAAGCACAATCTGTCCGGCGTGGCCCTGTCCAATGCCAAACGCCTCATCCGCCGCTATATCGACGAGGTCGCCGAAGTGCTGCGCACCCAGGTGCAGCAGACCAGCGTCGGCACCGTCGACCGCTCGGTCCCGCCCAAGCGCATCCTCCGCAACCTGGACGTGGACCGGACCATCTGGAAGAACCTGCCCAACTGGAACCCCCGGGACGAGCGCCTCTACGTCGACCGGCTCTACTACCGCCAGACCGCCAAGCGCACCGTCCCCGCCCGCATGATCGTGGTGGTGGACCAGTCCGGTTCCATGGTCGACTCCATGGTGAATTGCACCATTCTGGCGTCGATCTTCGCGGGCCTGCCCAAGGTGGATGTACACCTCATCGCCTACGACACTCGCGCCCTGGATCTCACCCCGTGGGTGCACGACCCGTTCGAGGTGCTGTTACGCACCAATCTCGGCGGCGGCAACGACGGCCCGGTCGCCATGGCCATGGCCCAGCCCAAGATAACCGATCCGAAAAACACTGTGCTGGTGTGGATTTCAGACTTCTATGAGTTCGACCGCTCCCAGCCGCTGTTCGAGGCCATGGAGTCGGTGCACCGCTCCGGGGTGAAGCTCATCCCGGTCGGCTCGGTGAACAGCTCCGGCCACCAGAGCGTCAACCCGTGGTTCCGGGAGCGGTTCAAAAACCTTGGCACCCCGGTGATCTCCGGACGCATCCAGAAGCTCGTGCACGAACTCAAGAACTTTCTCGACTAGGAGACCAGCCATCATGAACGACGTTTTGCGCGCCCCCGCCGAGGTCAAGTACGCCGAGGAACTGGATTGGCTGGAGTCCATCGACGACGGCCCCAAGCCGTTCGCGTGGCGGCTGAGCCCGAAGATGGTGCGGCTGTTCATCCTCGGCTCCGAACGCGCCGACGGACTGGACCGCGAGGTGGAGCAGAAGTGGTTCGGTGACCGCAGCTTCGTCGAGCGCAGCATTGTCACCCTGGCCTCGGACCGGGGTCTGCTGCTCATCGGTGATCCGGGTACCGGCAAGAGCTGGCTCGCCGAACTGCTGGCCGCCGCCATCAGCCGCAATTCCACACTGGTGGTACAGGGCACCGCGGGCACCACCGAGGACCACATCAAGTACTCGTGGAACATCTCCATGGTCATCGCCAAGGGACAGTCGAGGGAGTCGATGATCCCGTCCCCGATCATGACCGCCATGGAGCAGGGCGTGATCGGCCGCTTCGAGGAGCTCACCCGCTCCACCAGCGACGTGCAGGACGCGCTGATCTCCATCCTGTCGGAGAAGTACGTCTCCATCCCCGAGCTCGACGACGACAATGTGGTGTTCGCGCAGCCGGGCTTTTCCATCATCGCCACCGCCAACAGCCGCGACCGCGGTGTGAACGACCTGTCCTCGGCGCTCAAGCGGCGCTTCAACTTCGTGCGCATTCCGGTGGTGTCCAACAAGAAGAGCGAAGCGGAGATCGTGCGTTTTCGCACCGCGGAACTGCTGCGCCGCCATTCCCTCGAACTGGAACTGCCACCCACGCTGCTGGACATCCTGCTGGAGAGCTTCGCCGATCTGCGCGCCGCCGCGGCCGCCGCCACCAGCGACGACGACAAGCTGGAGTCGGCGCTGTCCACCGCCGAGCAGATCGGTGTGCTCGAGGACGCCATCCTGCACAGCCAGTTCTTCGGTGCGAAGCAATTGCGCGCCGAGACCCTCGCCGGTTCGCTGGTCGGGTCCCTGGCCCGGCGCACGCCCGAGGACCTGGCCATTCTCAACAAGTACCTGCACGGCGTGGTCGAGCCGCGCACCAAGGACAAGAAGGGCAATGCCGCCTGGGGGGAATTCCTGGAGGGCGGCCGGGCGGCGATCGCGAGGCTGTCGTGATCGTCTCCGATACCCGGCCCACGCCGAATACCTTTGCCGCCCTGCGGGATCAGTTGGCGGATGCGGCCGTCGCGTTCGCCGGGATGCCGGGGGCGGCGGGCGACATCCTGACGGGCATGGTCGACGATGTCGACCGGGCGCTGTCGGAGCGGCTGGAGATCTTCCCGGTCTGTCACCACTCACCCGCCTCCGGTCTGGCCATGGTCCGGCGGCTGCGCGAAAAGCAGCCGAGGGTCATCTACCTGGAACTGTGCGAAGACATGCGGCCGCTGCTGGACGAACTGCGCAACTGCCGATTGCCGGTCGCCCTGCAGGCCTTCGCCACCGATATCGAGGGATTCCCGGCGGAATGGGCACCGCTGTCGGTGGTCGCGCCGATCACCGAATCATCGGCCGAGTACCAGGCCATCGCCTACGCGCTCGATACCCCGGGCGTCGAACTGGTGCTGGTGGATCGGTCCACCGATCACGTCTTCCAGTGGGCTCCCGAAGAGGCGTCGGAAACATCCGCTGACGGCGAGCAGCCCGAGGACGACGGCCTGCACGGCGCCGCGGTCGGCATCGAAATCGGTGATCTGCGACCGCGTTTCGCCGAACTGGAAGAGCACCTGCTGCACCACGGCAAGGTCCGGCACTGGTCGGAATGGTGGGACCAGTACGTGGAGCAGCCCCTCGTGGACGCCGATTACGACACCTACCGCCAGGTCATGGTGATGATCGGCAGCCTGTTCCGGCGGCTGCGGCGCGGCAGCACCGTCGAGGACGAGGACCGCGAGCGGTACATGTGGACCCGCATGCGGGAACACTTGGCCGCCAACGATATCGATCCGGCACAGGTGTTGTATGTGTGCGGCGCGGCCCATGCTGCCAGTCCGGTCGAACAGTTCGGGCTCGAGTCGGACGCGGCGTTCGAGATCTCGCCGCGCTCGGCCACCACATGGCATTACGGGCTGATCCCGTCCAGCCATTCCGCCATCGAGGCGCAGTTCGGGCTGGCCGGCGGTGCGGTGTCGATCGCGGCGGCCACCTGGGCGAAGGGGTTGCGGCGCGGCAGATTGCAGTCGTTCCGGCTGGAGGGCCAGCAAGGAGCGAAGAAGCGCGCCAAGAAACCGCCGCCGCTGCCAGCGGAATCGGAAGCCGAAGTGGCGGACCAGCTTTCGGGTTTTCTGTCCCGGCCGCCGGTGCTGGACCCACTCGACGAGGCCGAACTGCTGGAATGGTCGGTGGATATCGTCCGGCTGGCCCGGCGCAACGGCTACCTGGCCAGCACCGCCGACGCCATCGCCATCTTCGAGACCTCGATCCTGCTGGCGGGCTTGCGCAATCGCACCCGTCCGACGCCATACGACTTCCAGGACGCGGCCGTCACCTGCCTCGAGAAGGACCGGGTGCCGGGGCGGCGCGATGTGCGGCGGCTGTGCGAAATCCTGCTCGGCGGCGACCGCATCGGCCAGGTCGGATACGCGGCGCTGCCACCGCTGGCCCGCGATGCGCTCGACCGGCTGGAACCTCTGGGACTGGATCTGTCCAAGCGCACACTGCAACGCGCGCTGCTGGACCTGAAGGCGAATCCGGACCTGCGGCCGTGCTCGGATCTGCTGTGGCTGCTGCGCAGGTTGCTGCCACAGGACGCGCTGCGGCCCATCATGGGATCACGCGGACTGGGTGCGACCTCGATCCAGGAGAGCTGGGATATCGGGCTCGGCAAATACCAGCGCTCGCTGGTGGAGCTCGGCTACGAGGGCGTGTCGGTGGAGCAGGTGCTGGAGCAGCGCCTGCGGCGTGCGGTCGCCGCACCGGACACGACAGCGGCGGTGGCGCTGGGCGCGGTCGAGGACGCGCTGGTGTATCTGGGATCGGTCCGGCTCGCCGACGAGTTGGGCAATCGCGCCGTCGAACTCCTCGCCGCCGAGCGAACGGTCGACGAGGCGCCCGTCGTGCTTCGGCGTATCCGGGTGCTGCTCAACTACTTCCGCTCCACCGAAGCCGGCCTGCCGACGTGGTGCGAACGGTTCGTGACGGCCGGGTACGCGCACTACTGCACCCTGCTGCCCACCGCCTTCGCCGCCGAGGAGACCGGACCGGCGCAGGTGGCGGCCATGCTGGGCTTCCTGTTCGGGATGGAGAACCTGGCGCTGTCGCTGGGCTGCGATCACACCCAGCTGGAGTTGGCGGTGCTGCAATCGCACCCGGAGGCGCCAGCCAAGGTGGCCCTGCTGTGGGCGGCGCGGTTCCAGCTCGGCCTGCTGACCATGGCCGAGCTGCGCGAGCGGTGCGACGGGATGCTGGCCAATCCCCTGGTACTGCCGACGGTTCCGCAGTACGTGAGCGGTTTCGTGCAGGCCATCGACCCGGCTCCGGCGCTGAAACCCTTTGTGGTGGAGCTGTTGTCGAAGGCCTTCGGCACGCTGCCGGACACGGTGCTGCTGCCGTGGCTGCCGAAGCTCATCACCACCCTGAAGGATCAGGCGGGCGACCTGATCCCGGGACTGGTCCGGGAAGCTGGCCGCACCTTCCCCGGCGCACTGCCCGCCGTGGACACCTTCGTGCCGCCCTGGTCGGTCGAATTCACCACGGCCGCAACGTCGGTGGCGGCAGCACCGCGCGGGCCGGTCACCGAACTACTGGCCGCCCACCCCACCGCCTGCGACGCGCTCGCCGGACTGCTCGGCGTCGAGGGCGGCTGGCAGGAGGCCGGACCGGCCGGAAACCGCGAGGTAACCGGTTTGCTCGACCGGTTCCCCGCGACCGCCGCCGCACTGGCGGTGCAGCTCGGAGTGTCAGCCGCGCGAAGCTGACGCGGGCCCGGCCGGTTCGTCCCCGAAATGGGCGGCCGGGTGGCAGCCGAACTGGCCCGGCCAAAACACATGCCCCAGCCCCGTTTCAGCGAAAACGAGGGGTAAATGTGGGGTCGGGGTCGAACAGAACAGGTCAGCGCCGGTGATCCACCGGGCCTGACCTGTATATCCAAGTGGGCCTAACTCGGCACACGCGACGACATCGTCGACGGACGGATCGGCAGGCGGCTCCGGGACGCTCCGGTACAACCAGCTGCCGATATGGCAAGAAGAAGGATCCAGCATCCATCCCCGGACACGGTCCCACGCATGTTCCGCGACCACGCCAGCGAGGCAGATCGAACCGTGGTCGGCTCACCGTGGCCAGATCCGGCAGCGGTCGCGTGCGAGGTGTGGTGACGCTGTGGCGGGAGTTCCCCAAGATCAGCACGACCTACCGACGGAGGCAGAGGGGTTGGCCACTCACCCTGGATAGCCTGGAATCGGCCTGCTGCGGCATCAGGTTGCCGACGAAGGCCCGGCGTCCGGAACGCCATCCTCGGCCTGGTCATCCGGCTATCCAGACTGTTGAGCACATCCCGACCGACGATGTCAGGCCGATTCCGGTTGCGGGACGAAGGCAGGGAGCGCGTCGAGGCTGTGGCGCACGGCCTCGGCGCCGTACTCGAACATCTGCCGCTCGTAGTCGCCGACCGCGCCGAGGAGGTTCTGGCGGCCCGTGGCGGCCTCGATCAGGTAGCGGCGCAGCAGGTCGGCATCGCGTAGGGCGGTGTTCGCGCCGTTGCCGCCGGTCGGGGAGGTGGCGTGGATGGCGTCGCCGAGCAGCGTGACCGGACCGGGCGCCCAGCGCTCGCGGGGCTCGACCACCCGGATGGACAGCAGGGTGCTGTTATCCGGGTCGGACTGCTCGATGAGCGCCCGCAGGTCCGGATGCCAGCCCGCCATCCTGGACAGCACGGCCTCCTGCGGGGTCGCAGCGCCGAGCGAGCCGTTCGGAGGCAGGATCATGGCCCAGCGCACGTAGTCACGGACATCGGGAAGGGCCACCTCAGGCGCCAGCTCTTCGGCCGCCTCCTTCGGCGGAGTGCGGAAACGCATCGCTCCGAGTAGCAGGCTCACGCCGTCCCCGGCGATCTTCGAGCCGAAGGCCCGCGCCAGTCCGGCAAAGCGCTCGGTCAGCGGCGTGCGGCCGATGACGAACCGGACGCCGGTGTCGGTCGGGGTGGTCTGCGGCGACAGCACCGCACGGACATTGGAGCCGACCCCGTCCGCCCCGACGAGCAGGTCGGCGGTGGCCGGTCCGCCGTGCGCGAACCGGGCTTCGACCTTACCGTCGTCCAGCACGTCGTAGCCGGTCAGCGCGGCTCCAGTGCGCACGGTGAGTCCGGTCAGCAGCAGGTGCCGGAGCACGTGCCGGTCGACCACGATCCCGGGCCTACCGGGGCCGAGTTCGCCGATCCGGTTCAGCCGAGGGTCCAGGATCAGCCGCTCGCCGTAGGCGTCACCGACGATCGCGTCCAGCAGTGGGTGCCAGCGGGGCGGCAGACAGCCGCGCAGCGCCTCGAACCCCACCGGGTTCAGCACGAGCCGGTAGCCCTGGAACCGCGCAGTGATCGCCGGGTCCCGCTCGTACACCTCGGCCTCGATCCCGGCGCCATGCAGGCCCTGCGCCAGGCACAGACCTCCCAGACCAGCTCCGACAACGGAAACTCGCATCACACACCTCCTGAACAGACCCTTTCGTGCGCCGCCCAGGTACCTGAGCAGCGCACCGCGAACCAAGTGGATACGAACTTAGTTCGACGATAACGATCTAAGTTCTACCGATAGAACTTAGTTCGCGTCAAGCTATAGTGGACAGCATGCCGTCCGACCCCCGACAACGCCGAGCAGCTGGTCACGCCCAGCCTGCTGGGAACTCCGCTGCGTCGTCACCACCCAAGAGGCCCATCACGGTCGACCGGATCACCGACGCCGCCCTGCAGGTCGTGGCCACCGAGGGCTATGACGCGTTGACCATCCGTCGAGTCGCCGCGGTGCTCGACACCGGGCCGTCGTCGCTGTACGCGCACATCGTCAACAAAGATGACATCGACGACCTGCTCGTCGGCCGGCTCTACTCCGAGGTCGTGCTCCCCGAACCAGACCCGGCCACGTGGCGGCAGCAGATCCTCGACGCGTACGGACAGATCCGCGACCAGTACCTGAAATACCCCGGAGTCTCCCGCGCCGCGTTGGGCACGGTCCCCACCAACCTCCACACGCTGCGGGTGCGCGAAGGTCTCTTCACGATCCTGCTCGTCGGCGGAATCGAACCGCAGACCGCCGCCTGGGCCCTCGATGCCCTGTCCCTGTACGTCAGCGCCTACACCCTGGAGCAGTCGCTGGTCCAGCAGCGGCGGAAACACCAGGACCACGAATGGATCCTCAGCCGCGAGGAGCTGCTGAGTCGGTTCACCGCGCTGCCGGCCGACACATTTCCGCAGACTCGGCGCTATGCCGCCGAGCTGACCTCCGGCACCGGACACGACCGGTTCGAGTTCACCCTCGGCCTGATCATGGACAACCTCAGCCGGCCCCAGCCGGCAGCTTGATCCCCGCCGAATGAATGCCGCACCCAGGTGCAGATAGTCAGCTTCGAGCCGACTGCCCGTCCGGAGGTCCTGTTGTCCATCGGGCCGGCGGACCCCCTCCGCCGGCTGGGTCCAAGCGACCGTCGATCGTCGCCTGACAACGCGCAGTCCGAAAGGCGAGCCGGTCGCCCGCGGTAGCCGCGATGCTCTGCTCCTAAGTCGTGGTTCGTCTTTCGGCTTCAGGCGGCTGCGTGCGGAACGCGTGTCTGCACTGTTTGGATCACATGGACGCACAGCTCGCCGGATTCGTCGGTGATTTGCACACCCACCACCACCGCATTGCGGCTGATACGCATCGGCTCGGCGACCGCATGCGCCGCTGCGCGGACCGGACGCAGGAAATGCGTCGTCGAATCGGCCGTGGCGGGCAGCGCCCCCGGGCCGGAATTGAGGACCGCGCAGACTGCGGCAGCCGCATCGGCCAACCCCATCAGGGCACCGCCGTGCAGGCCACCCCCTGTTGTCGACAGCTCGACGGTGTGGGTCAGGCGGGCCGTGACCGCGGCGGGTGTGAGTTCGGTGAACTCCACTCCGAGGGTGCGGACGAATGGAGCAAGTCGGTAGACGTCTTCGGTGGTGATGGTCATGGTCGGCCTCTCATCGTTGTAGAGACTTCACTCTACAACGATGTCTGGAGAGTAATCTCTACAGCGTGGTGAGATTCGTACACGACACCGCGGCGATCCTCGACGCTGCTGCGCGGCTGCTGGCTACGCAGGGCCCCGCCGGCGTCACGATGTCCGGTGTGATCCGGGAATCCGGTGCACCCAGCGGGTCGGTCTACCATCGCTTCGCCGACCGGCCCGCATTGCTGGCTGCCCTGTGGAACAGGGCCGTCGGGCACCTGCATCGCGACGCCTACGTCCTGTTCGACGTGGATGATCCGGTCGAGGCCGCCGCCGCGATCACAGGTCACATCGTGCGGTGGTGCCGCAGCAGCCCGCTCGATGCGCAAGTCCTGCTCGCAGGTGTCCACCAGTTCGCTCCCCAGAGCTGGCCCGCCACCGCGCGTGCGGAGCGCGCCGCCGAAGCAGCCCGGTGGGATGCCGCCATCCGCCAACTCGTCCACTCGTTACGCACCGAAACCGGATTGTCCACGGCAACAATCGTTCTCACCGTCGTCGACCTGCCCTACGCCGCGGTGCGGCGATACCTCACAGCCGACCGGCCGATACCCACCGAACTCGACGTCCAGGTACCGACCATGGTGCGCACCCTGCTGAACAGCATGCCGACCGAAGCGGACAGCGCCGCCGTTTGATCGAGCACCGAGACAACCGCGACCAACGGTCGCGGCGGCGAACCGATGCTCGACTGAGCGACACCCCGAACACGAGCGCGGCCCCCTGGCGAACCGGCGTACTTTCCGCTCATTTCTTGATCTTGTAGCGCAGAATCACCACCCCATTTTCGAACAAGGTGGCCTCGACCGGCGTCGGGTCTTGCCGATCCTCGAAAATGCGTGTTCACGTTGCCGCGTGACGCCGGGCAGACGAACAGGGTGATCTCGTCGACGACGTCGGCGTCCAGCAGGGAGTGCATGAGTTGCAGGCTTCCCCACAGCCAGATGTCCTTGCCGTTGTGGATCGCCGCCGCTGCGATCGATCTCTGCGGCGCTTGGGCCCAAGGGGACCGATCAACGGATATCGCGCAGTTGCCGGCGGGAGGTGATGCCGAGTTTGCGGAAGATGTTGCGGAGGTGGGCTTCTACGGTGCGTGGGCTGAGGAACAGCGTGGCCGCAATCTCCTTGGACGTGGCGCCGTCGGCGGCCAGGCGCGCGATGTGCACTTCCTGCATGGTAAGCACGTCGGATGCCTGCGCGGTGCGGCGGCGGGCGTGTTCGCCGGTGGCGCGCAGCTCACCCGCGGCTCGGGTGGCGAAGGCCTCCGCGCCGAAGTCGGAGAGCAACTCGTGGGCGTGGCGCAATTCGGTCCGGGCGTCGCGGCGGCGTCCCTTACGGCGCAACCACTCGCCGTACACGAGGTGGGCGCGACCGGACCAGATCCGCATCGGGCATGTATCCAGCAGCGCGACGGCCTCCCGGTGGGCGTCCTCGTCCTCGTCCACCATGGCTCGCGCCCAGGCTTCGACGCCTCGTCCCCACGACTGCTCGCCAGCGCGTTCGGTCAGTGCCGCGAGCGCGGACCGGGCCACCGCCGCCTCGCCACAGCGCACCGCCGCCTCTACCAGTTCGGGCAGCGCCTGGCCGGCCAGGCCGAGATCGCCTGTCGCGACGGCCTGTTCGGCGGCCCGCAGCGCCGTGGGATAGTCGGCGAGGCCGTTGTGCAGGACGGCGGTGGCGTACTGCACGCTGAGGGTCAGATGCGGTCCCACCGCGGCGAAGAGCACCTCGGCCTCGGCGCGGCGGCCGCGCAGCGCGGCCAAGTGGATGCGCGCGTAGACCAGTGGGGCGGCGGAGGTGGCCTCCGCTATCGCCTCCTCCTCGGAGATCAGCTCCTGGGCCGCGCCGAAATCGCCGGCGTGCACGGCGACGGTGGCGAGCATGGCCAGCCCGATCCGCAGCATGTGCAGTGAACCCGAACTGCGGCCGGACACGGCGATCCGCGAGGCGATAGCGCGTATCGCGTCGGGATCCCACAGTTCGAGGGCGAGCAGATAACCGAGTGTGGGCCAACGACTCCAGACCTCGTCGCGGTGGTTCGAGACGAGCGGGCGCAGCAGCTTCGCGGCGGCCGCGTGCCCCTCGGTGGTCAAGGCAGCCATGCCGTCGAGGACGACATCGACACTGCCGGGCCGGGCCGGGGCGCGCGGCGTGGCCGCCGCGGCCGCGATCACGCTGTCGAGGCCGCCGGTCAGCACGGCCGTCTCGATCGCGTCCACATAGCAGGCGCGGGCACGATCCGGTTCGTGCACAGCCAATTTCGCTGCGGCGCGGAGCAGGTGGACGGTGGGACGGTCCTCACCCCGATAGCGAGCGAAGGAGATTCGGCCGCGTAGCAGGTCGATGCGGGGATCGTCGGAAGGGACAGTCGACAGCAGCTCGTCGGCGGCCTCGAACTCCCCCGCGGACAGTTTGGCTTCGACCGCCGCCAGCACCCGTTCGGCCCGCAATGCCGGATCGAATGTCAGTGCGGCCGAACGTTCCAGAAAGGCCGCCGCGGCCGCCACCCCGCCGCGCGCCTGCGCGCGTGCCGCCGAACGAGCGAGGGCGGCGGCCACCTCTTCGTCGGGGCCAACGCTGGCCTGGGCGCGATGCCAGGCCACGCGGTCCGGATCGGCGACCGGATCGCTCACCCGCGCGAGTGCACCGTGCGCACGCCGCCGCTCGCGATCGGTCGCGGCCCGGTAGACCGCGGAGCGAGCCAGGGGATGTACGAAGCGGATCCGGGTGCCGAATTCGACCAGTGGCACCTCGTCATCGGCGGTCGTCTCGATGCCGAGCAGCGCCGCCGCCTGCCATAGCAGGCACGGATCGCCGACGGGTTCGGCGGCGGCCACGGTCAGCAGCAACCGGACCCGCTCGGGCAGCACCGCCAGACGGGCGCGATAGCTGCGTTCCGCGGCCGCGGGGGCGGGCAGATCGAAATCTCCAGTGAGACCGGCCAATTCGGTGGTTCCCGGCAGTTCCAACAGGGCCAGCGGGTTGCCACGCGCCTCGGCCAGAATGCGGTCGCGCACCCGATCGTCCAGCGGACCGGGCAGCGCGCGAGCCAGCAGGGTACGGGCGGCGGTATCGCCGAGCCGGGGTATCGCCAACTGCGGCAACAGATTCAGATCACCCGAATCGTCGCGCGCGGCGAAGACCATCGCCACCCGTTCGGCATCCACGCGCCGGGCCACGAAGGCCAGTGCATGGGCAGAGGCGCGGTCCAGCCACTGCGCGTCGTCGACGAGACACAGCACCGGCCGGTCGTATTCGAGCAGCAGCCCGAGCGTCGCCGCACCGAGCAGAAATGGGTCGGGAGTTCCGACGTCCATACCGAACGCGATGCGCAATGCCCTGCCCTGCGCGGGCGGCAGCCTGTCCAGATGCGCCAGGGCCGCCGCGCACAGCTGATGCAGCGCTGAATACGGCAGTTCCGTCTCGAATTCGGCGCCGCAGGCCCGCATGATCACGAAATCGGCGGCCGCATCCGCGAGGTCGACCAGCAGGGCGCTCTTGCCGATGCCCGGCTCGCCGTGTATCAGCAGGGCACCGCCCCGCGACTGCCTTGCCTGTTCCAGAAATGCACGCAGCCGCGCCGTCTCATCCCGGCGCCCGATCAACGAATCCATACACCGTGCATCATGCCGGACGAATCGGCCTGCGGCACGACAGAGTAGGTAGGACAGAGTAGGTAGAAATCACCGACGCGAGCGAGCCGCGACGCCCGCCAAGCTGACGGCATGAGAACACGATGGCTGCCGCTCGCGGTGCTGGCTACCGCGCAGTTCCTCGTGGTACTCAGCACCTCCATCGTGAACGTCTCCCTGCCGCAGATCCGCAGCGGTCTGGGCACATCGGCGACCGGCCTGTCGTGGGTGGTCAACGCCTATGTGCTGGCGTTCGGAGCGCTGTTGCTGCCGGGCGGGCGTTTCGGCGACGCCTACGGTCTGCGCCGTGTATTCCTCGTCGGTGCGAGCATTTTCGCGGCTTCCGCAGCGGCCGCGGCGATCGCGCCCGACATCGCCATCCTGATCGCGGCCCGATCGGTGCAGGGGCTCGGCGCGGCGCTCATGGCGCCGACGGCGCTGGCCCTGGTACTCACGCTGTACCGCGATTCCCGGGATAGTGGCGTGGCGTTGGGGGTTTGGGGTGCGGTATCCGGTGCGGGCGGCGCCGCGGGGGTATTGCTGGGCGGACTGCTCACCGAGCGCTTCGGCTGGCGGTCGGTCTTCTTCGTGGTCGTACCCGTCGCACTGGCCGTTCTGCTGACGACGTGGCGGTTGGTCGAGCCGAGCCCCGCGATCGGTGGGCGACCGGACGTTGCGAGCGCGGTCACCGCCACCGGCGGGCTCGTCGCCCTCACCTACGGGCTGTCGGGCCACTGGGCGGCGCTGGCCGCGGGACTGATCCTGCTGGTGGCCTTCGCCTTTCGGCAGCGGCGCGTGGCCGACCCGCTGCTGCCGCCGCGGCTGGCGCCGGTCGCGTGGCCCAACGTCGCGATGGCGCTGCTCGGCGCCGTCTGGCTGGGATTGTTCTACTACCTGCCGCTGTATCAGCAGCACGCCCTCGGCTACACAGCGTTACGCGCCGGGCTGACCCAACTTCCGATGGCGCTGATGATCACCGTCGCCTCCTGGGTGGCGGGCCGGCTTCCGGGCCGCGCCACGCTGCCGGTCGGCCTGCTCATGCTCGCAACCGGTCTGGCCTGGCTGGCCCGGACGCCGTCCGCCGCAAGCTTTCTCATCGATCTGCTCGGTCCGACCCTGCTCATCGGGGCCGGAATGGGCGTGGCCTTCGTCCGGATCACCGCGTCGGCCTCCGCCGGAGTACCGGCCACCGACAGCGGGCTGGCGGGGGGCCTGGTGAATGCGAGCCGCCAGCTCGGCGGCGCCGTCGGCCTGTCCTTCCTGACCGTCCTGCCCACCTTCGGCGCGGTCTTCTTGACCTGTGCCGCCATCACCGTGCTCACCCTCATCACCGTCACCGGAAAGGCGATATCGATATGGCACAACCACCGAGGCCCTATGTCACCGGGCATTACGCACCGACCCCCGACGAACTCACCGCATTCGAGCTGACCGTCCACGGAACACTGCCCGACGACCTGGACGGCCGTTACTTCCGCAACGGTCACAATCCCAAACCGGGTGTGACACCGACCCATTGGTTCCGCGGAGCGGGGATGCTGCACGGCATCCGGCTGTCCGGCGGGCGCGCGCAGTGGTACCGCAACCGCTGGGTGAAGACGCCGTATCTGGACGGAGTTCCGTTCACGGGCACCGAACTCGAGGTCAGCGCGGCCGCGACCAACATCATCTTCCACGGCGGACGTTATCTGGCCCTGCAGGAGGCCAATCTGCCCTGGGAAGTCACCGGCGAACTGGACACGGTCGGTGTCTACGACTTCGGCGGGAAGCTGACCAGTTCGATGACCGCGCATCCCAAGGTGGATCCGGTCACAGGCGAGCTGCACTTCTTCTCCTACAGCCCGTTCCCGCCCTATCTGATCTACTACATCGCGGACGCGTCCGGCGAGATCATCCGGGCGACCACAATCGACGGCGCGGGCCCCTCGCTCATGCACGATTTCGCGATCACCCGTGAGCATGCCGTATTCCTGCATTCCCCGGTCGTGTTCGATCCCGCCGAGCACTCCGGAATCCCCTACCGCTGGCACGACGACGCGCCGTTCCGGATCGGCGTGCTGCCAAGGCACGGCTCGGGAGAGATCAGCTGGTTCGACATCGACAGCCGGGCGGCCATCCTGCACGTCGCCAACTCTTATGTCGACGACCGAGGGCGCGTCGTGCTCGAATGCCCGCGCTTCGACCGCGCGGCCTGGGAAACCTCCTGGAAATGGTGGATCGGCGCCCCGGGCTACCCCGACACCCCCGGCGTCGGCACCACGTTTCACCGCTGGATTCTCGACCCCGCCACCGGCACCGCGACCGACGAGGCGCTCGACGATCTGATCGTCGAATTCCCCGCCATCAACGACGATCTGACCGGAGCACCGAATCGCTACAGCTACGCGGTCGCTTTCCCGGGAACCGGACTGACCGGCTATCACACGGTCAAATTCGACACCCGGACCGGCGAGCGACAGCTGTTCGCGCACGGACCGGCACGTATGCCCGGCGAGGCCGTCTTCGCGCCCGCCGCCGGTGCGACCCGCGAGGACGATGGCTATCTGCTCACCATCGTCAGCGATATCGAGGCCGACGCGTCCCAGCTGCTCATCCTCGACGCCTCGGATCTGTCCGAGCCGATCGCCACCGTCGATCTCCCACAGCGAGTGCCCGCCGGCATTCACGGGCACTGGATCCCGGCCCAGAACTGAAACCACCGCTCGACCAAGGATTTTCGTCATGGAATCAACGACCGACAGCACTGTCGGGCAGCTGTCGTCCAGATGGCTCACCAGCTGGAACGGCGACTACAGCCCCGCCGACGACGTCATCGCCCCCGACTTCACCGTGCACGCCGCTGCTCGACGGCAGTGCGGTGCGAGGCCCGCAGGGATTGGTCGCGTGGATCGCGCAGACTCGAGCCGCCGTCTCCGAGTTGGTGTTTCAGGTGGAGGTGGGTCCGATCGTGGACGGTGACCACTGCGCGGTCCTGAACTACTCCAGTCCGCTCCTTCGCCATCGCCTCATCGACTTGGCTTGGTGGCCCACAGGATGACATTGGTGCCGAAGAATTTCTTGCTCCAGCCGATATTCTGAAAGCCCAGTTCGCCAAGGACATCGGCCACGTGTTGAGGTGAGGTGAAGCCGAGGGTGCTGGATTCGAGATAGGTATACGACGATCGGTCGCGAGCGACCGTTTGTCCCAGCAGGGGAACGATCGTGCGCATTCCCCAGGTGAGTATCGGCTTCATCGGGCCACTGGGAGGGCAGGTTTCGAGAATGACGATCCGGCCGCCGGGCTCGAGGACTCGGTACTGTTCGCGAAGTACTCCTGCCGGGTCTTCGACGTTGCGGAGCAGATAGCCTTCGGTAATCGCGTCGAAGGACTCGTCGTCGAACGGCAGCCGGGTCGCATCGGCCTGCTGCCACCGAACCGTGCCGGCCCCGGATTTGATCCGGGCCCGAGCCAACATCGCCTCGGAAAAGTCGACACCCGTCACGGCGACAGTGGGATATATCTGTGCCGCCGCCAAGGCGATCGCACCTGTCCCGGTGGCTAGGTCCAATAGCTGTCCGCCTGCGGGTGGCGCCGCACGCGTGGCCACTTCGCGACACCAGCGCGTATGACGGCCGAGCGTCATGACGAGGTTCATCCGGTCGTAGTATCCGGCGATCTTTTCGAAGATCGTGTGTACTTCAAAGCCTTTGCCGTGCGACATCTCGGCGTTTGTCATCTCTGCGACCTTTCTGCGGTTCTCCCCGCTAGGGGAAGTCTCACGAACTGGCTCCGGTGTCGGGCTTGAAGGGGCGGTTGAGCACGATCGCTGATGCGCGGGCGCGGACCTCGTCGCGGGTACGGCCGTTGTGGTCGGCGGCGAGGAATTGGTTTCCGATCGCCAGACAGAACGCGAGTAGGCTGCGGGCCTCGACTTCGTCGGGGTCGGAGCAGAAGGTGCCGATCATCTCGCGCGCCAGATTCATGCGCTGGTTGTCGACCCGCCGCAGCCGCTCGGCGACCGCCTCGTCGTGGCGGGCCCAGCTGCGGATCGCGAGGTCGACCCCCAGCAGACGATCGCTGGACAGGGTCAATCGGCCGGCCAGGGCGATCTTGTCGCGTGCGTCGTCCTCGCGTCGCACGGCCTCGAGCACCTCGTCGATGCTCTCACGCTCCCACGTGTCCACCAGCGCGGCCAGCAGCGCGTTGCGATCGGCGAAGTAGCCGTAGAACCCGCCTTTGGTCACGCCGAGCGCCTTGGCAAGCACCTCGATACGGACCGCCTCCTCGCCGCTGGCGGCCAGCGTCCGCAAGCCCTGCTCGATCCACGCCTCGCGCGGCGTGCGGGCCACACCCATAACATGACTCCTTTCACATCTTCTCAGCTCTATACGCCACCGTATAACGGGTCTAACCTCCATGTTATACGTTGCCGTATATCAGTCGGGGCGCGCATTCGCGAACCGACAACCGCTGGGAAGGACATATCGATGAGACTCCCCGTGACCGGCCGCCGCCACGGCGGATCCACGACATCGGTCCTGACTTCACCGTCGAGGACGTGTGGGCGTTCCGAACCCCGGAGTCGGGCCTGGTGATTTCCCCGTCATGCTCGCGAAATTGCAGGCCGCGGGCGGACCTTCGGGACAGCGCTGCCGAGCCGTTGATCTGTTGCGGCACACGCGGTTACAGCACCCGCTGAAAAAGGAATAGGAGTGTCAATCAAATGATCACATGGTCTGGACGCATCATCGCGTTCATCGGCGCCGGGCATCTCGCTACCGGATTATTGCTCAGCCATGCCTACTTCAAGGACTGGCTGTCGCTGCAGCTGTGGGGCCACTGGGCAGAGGACACCCTGCCGGCCCACGCCTTTTGGGGCAACCCGGCAGGGTTCGGCCTGCCGCTGCTGATCGTCGGCCTGGTCGTGGTGTGGATGGACCGGCGCGGCGTCGTCCCGCCGGCCTTCCTGGCGTGGATGGTGCTGGCTTGGGGCAGCGTGTGCGCACTCATCGTCGAGCCCACCCCAGCGCCATTGGTGGTGGCCGCCGCCGTCCTGCTCCTGCGCGGCATCCACCGCGCCGCCGAACAGACCGAGCCCGTACCCGCCGCGCACAGCGAGGCATGAACGTGAACCAGCCAGTGACCCGATCCGGTTTACCGATCCAGCAGCTTCACATTCGTATCGGCGCCGGAAATCGGCTGTTCGACTGCTACGTGACGGACTCGATGGATCTGGTCACCCGCTAAGACGACCCGGAACTGGCCGCGCTCGCCGACTCCCTCTCCGAAGCCGCCGACCACCAGCGGCAGGCGACCCGGCGGCTGTCGGAGCAATAAGGGCCGCCGCGTCAGCCGACCGGTTTCGGCGGGCGTGGCACCGGTACCCGTCGCGGGTGCGTTCGGGGTGCGCTCGATTCGGCTATCGCGCCGGGGATTTCGAAGAACATGCGGCCAAAGGCGGTGGCGGCTACCGCGCCGGTAAGACCTTCGGACGGCGGCTTGTGGAGCCGATCACCAAGACCCGTTCCAAGTGGTAGCTTGCCGTACCCCTTGGTAGGTTTCGGCTTGTTCGCGCAGCGTCGCGCCTCACCTTCAGTCTTTGACTCGCAGAACCTTCCTTCGATCCACAGTATGTGCGCCTCTTTCGTCATGGAAGCAGGCGGGAATCGTCATACCCACGCAGCCGACTTCGCGGCAATTCTCGACGGCGAAGTCGGCGGCGGCCCCTGCCCCGCCCTGCTCACCGCAGGCGTGGCTGCCCTGTCCCATCAAAGCCTTGGAGAACCGGTGGTAAGCGCACTATCTCACCAGCCCGCGGAACTCGACGCGGTCATCTTCGACTACAACGGCGTCATCGGCCTGCAGCCCACCGTTCCCATGTGGAGCAGGCTGGCCGAACTCGCCGGATGGCACGCAGACCAGCTCGGACTCTTCGAGAATGCTTTCTGGAGCGCCCGCGAACCCTACGATTCCGGCGAGTTCGACGACGCGGACTTCTGGACCGCCGTGCTCGGCCATCGCCCGGAGCCGGAACTGCTCACCCGATTGCGTGCCGTCGACACCGCGCTGTGGACCCGGACCGACGACCGCGTCGTCGCACTCCTCCGCCATGCCAGGCGGGCAGAACTCCCGATGGTGTTGCTCTCCAACGCACCTCATCCGGTCAGCGATGCCCTCGACGCCTCAGACTGGCGCACGCTGATGACCGACGCCCTCTACTCGGCCCGGCTCGGCATGAACAAACCCCACCCCGACACCTACCGAAATGCACTCGCCGCGACCGGAGTTCGCGATCCCGGCCGCGTCCTGTTCGTCGACGATCGTGCCGACAACTGCGAAGCCGCCGCTCGCCTCGGCCTGCGCGTTCTCCACTACACCGGCTCACCCGCCGATATCGAGGATCATCTCCGCCTCACGTCGGTCGCCGCATAGGTCCCTGCGAGTCGTCACAGGATTTCCGGGGTCGGCGCAACACCGCTGCCGGTCGGTGATGGACACGAACCTTGCCAGACGCTCGGCTGGGGTATCCCAGCCGAGCGTTTCGCGTGGGCCGCAGCCCGCCGGGCGATGCGTAGGGCTGCACCCCCACAAACACCCGGAACGACTCGGCCGAACCGGCTGCTCCGTAGCAGACCGCGTTCTTGTTCCGAGCAACATGGCTGCACCATAGGCCTAACCGGGTCGCTTCTGTTTGGACGATCTTGCGTTCTCCGTCGTGCTCCTTGGGCGATAGCTGCGGCCGCTCAGGTTCTGCGCGAGATGACCATGATGTATTCGCAGGGAGCGTTCGTTCGGTTGGCGAAGCCGTGGTCCGCGTCGGCCTGGAAGAACAGGGAGTCGCCTGGGTGCAGGGTCTCGTTGATCCCGCCGATCGCGACGGTGAGGGTGCCTTCGAGCACCACGAGTTGTTTCTCGGTACCCGTCGGATACGCGGGTAGCAGCCCGGTAGAGACCTGAGCGGGGAGGTAGTGGACGACCATCTCGGCTCCTCCCGCGCCCGGGGCCGCTGACACCATGTGCCGCTCGAAGCCGGTTTCCGGGTCGCGGAAAACGGGGCGATCGTTCTTGCGCATGACAACGGCCACACCAGACGCGGCAGCAGCTGCCCCACCGATCAGGTCCGAGAGCGACGCGTCGAGCGCGTGGGCGATCCTGGACGCGACGCCGATCGTCGGGCTCTTCTCACCGCGTTCGACCTTGGACAGCATCGCCCGGCTGACCGACGACTGTGTAGACAGCTGCTCCAGCGTCAGGCCCGCCTCCTCGCGGCGTCGCCGCACGTTACCGCCGAACGCGCCGGCCAGGTCGTCACCGTGCTGTGGTTCGGTCGCGTTTTCGTCTTGCTCGGCCACCGTGCTCCTCGATCGATGGGTATCTCGTGCCCATAGTGTATGGTTCTCCTATAGAAGATAGAGTCTTCTATAGGAGACACGCGATATGCGCCCAACACGACGGAGGTTCCATGCGTTTGATCTCGAGTGGCCAGCACCATGCCACGTTCGAATTCGGCGATCTGCAGGTGATCTCGTTGCGAGATGGGTACATCGACATGCCGCCGACACGGCTCCGCGACGAGGATGGGCGCACGCTCGATGACCTGCCAGCCGCCGTGCCGCTGGCCGGCGACAACTTGCGGCTGTCGGTCAACGCCTTCTTCGTCACCGACGGCACGCGGTCGGTTCTCATCGACACCGGCGCATCCAACGCCTGGCACGACCCCACCATGGGATTGATCTACGACGCGCTCGACGAAGCGGGAATCGACCGCGCGCATGTCACCGATGTGGCCATCACCCACAAGCACGAAGACCACGTGAGCGGACTGATCGCGCCGGACGGTTCAGAGGCGTTCCCCAAACTCGAGCGCGTGTGGATCGGCGTGGGCGACACCTCGGTGTTCACTGGGCGGCTCGAGCCGATCCGCGACCGCGTCGTACCCGTGTCGGAGAAGGTCGCGATCAATGACTGGATCACCGCGATCCCGACACCGGGCCACACACCCGGTCACACCGTCTACGACGTCAGGAGCGACACCGGCCACCTTCTCGCCTGGGGCGACACCGTTCACGTTCCCACGCTCCAATTCGATCAGCCGAACGTGTCCTGGGAGCTCGACGGCAACCAGTCCCAGGCCCGCGCCGCGCGAGCGGCCCTCCTCGAACAACTGACCCAACCACACCACTTCGTAGCCGGCGCCCACCTCGACTCGCCCGGCATCGCCCGCGTAACCCGCTCCGGCGACGGTTATGCGCTGGAATACCTCGCACCACCGATCGGCTGATCGAGCCTGTCGGCCCCGGGCCGCGCTCGCGATGGCGGCCAAGGGGGCAAGCTCGTCCGGAATGTGGTCGCGCCGATCAGGCGCTTCCCGGGCGCGTAGAAGTTGATCAAGGTTTGGGGTTGGTGCTGCAGCGGCACTCGGCTGAGTCCGTGCTGGTAGATCTGACTTGTGGTGTCGGATCGCATTGCGGCCGAGTTGGATTCGTTGATTGCCCGGGTCGGTGGCCGGTTCACCCGGTCCGAACCGCGCGGCAGCTTCCGATTCGGGTACAGGCGGAAGTTGTGCAGCAGGAACCGCGACCAGGAGCGAACGACTGGGCTGGATTGACGAGATCACCGTTGGTCAAGCGCTGCGCTCGTACTTCGACACCGCGCACGCCGATCCAGACGTGCATACCGTGCTGCTGGACTTCCCAGTTCAGCTGGTGGTGGCGCGTGAGGTGCTTGCGGCAACCAGCTCAGCTGTCTCGATCTTGATCGACCGGAGGCGATTGCGGCCGTCACCGCGTTACAGGATCGTCAGTTCGATGTGGGCCCAGGCGTTATTGCTGTATCCGCGGGGGTTCCAGATGGATGCTGGGGATTCGGGTTGAGTGGCTCCGGTGTCGTCCCAGGCGCGCGCGGTGATATTCAGTGGCCCGGGTCGCATGTCGACGGTCAGTGACCATGGCCGCCATGCCCACCGGCTGGGTGCGGGGTGCAGGTCGGCCTGCCGCCAGCTGCGGCCGTCGTCGACGGAGACCTCGACCTGTTCGATGCCGTGGCCGTCGCCGGCGATTGCCCATCCACGGACGGTACGAGAGCCACGCGGAATCTGATCGCCCTCGGTGGGCACGAGGATGTCGCAGTTTAGCGGCAGCGACGAGAGTGAGATGCCCTCGCCGGGTGCGACCGCCTCTGGGTCGGCCTCGGGCGGAAGAATACGGTAGTCGAGGGCCTGAAAATAGTTCTGTGATGGGACGGGTTGCACGGTGACGGCAGTGACCCATTTGACGCTGCGAGCCCCGATGTAGCCGGGCACCAGCACACGCACCGGGCCACCGTGCACGCGCGGAAGTGGCTGAGAATTCATCTGCCAGGCCAACAACACCTCCTCCCCCAGCGCCTTGGACAGCGGGATGGAGCTGCCGTAGGACTGGACCGGCCGGGCCTCTTGGGCCACGTCGGGCGCAGCGAATGCGACGTGCAGGCGGTCATCGTGGTGCACCCCGGCCGCCTGCAGTACATCGGCCAGCCTGGGCCCGGCCCACTCGGCGGTCGAGATCGCACCGTGCTCCCATGGCTCCTTGCCGGGGATCGGGCGCACCGCCACCAGTTCAGCGCGCCGGTTGCCGGCACACGCCAGCGTCGCTACCACGCTGTGTTGCTCAAAACCGGTGGTCAGCTGGTCGTAGGTCACGGTGAGTGGATTGTCGACCTGTCCATCGACGCTCAACCGCCACTGCTCGGCGGGGATGTCGGGGAACGGACCGTGATTGCGCGCATAGAACGCGTCCACCGCGGTAATCTCGCTGCTCGCCAGCACCGATGGCGGCGGCTCGGCGTTGAACGGCAGCCGTCCCCGCACAATCATGTCCTCGCGCTTACCCCACATCGCTTTCGCCCCGGCAAGGAGTCGTCGCGGACTGCGACTTCAATCCTATCGCCGGTTGAAGTGGATCCAGCAGAGCCTGCCAGGCTGGTTTCCATGGGAAGAGCGGGATCTGGCTCGCGTCGTTCCCTGGCTCGTGGGGCTGCATGGTCACCATGGTCACGCCCCATCCGGACAGCTTCCCGATCGCGTCCTGGATTGCGGGGAAACCGAGGTGAGCCTGATTGGAGAACGGCACAGCAACGACGGGCAGCCCCTTGCCGACAGCCTCTACCAGCAGGCCGAGTGCGAGGGTGTCGGAGATTCCAGCCGCCCATTTGGCCAACGAATTGGCGGTGATCGGTGCTGCGATCATGGCATCAGCGGGTGGGAGCACGTCGGGCGTGCCGGGTTCTTTGTATTGGCTGCGCACGGGGTGTCCCGTCTTCGCGGCCAAGGCGTCGGCGTCGATGAATCGAAGGCCGAATGGGGATGCGATGACGCATACATCCCACCCGTCGGCTTGGGCCAGGTCGACCAGTTTGCCTACGTCGTTAGCGGCCGGCGATCCGGTGACGATGGCGTACAGGACGGGATTTCCCTCGTCGTTCATCGCTCCATCGTGTCAGCCTGCTCGCAATGGCGGCTGTATGCGGGGCGGCTACGCTGGAACGGCGCCGACCCGTCGAGCAAGGCGGGCCAAGTCGCCGGTTGTCAGGTCGCGGCGGGACCTACGTATCAGGTGCCCGACCAGCTCGCGGACGATGTTCATGCTTCGAACATGCTGCGGTGCAACATGTTCTGTGCGCAGCAATGCGTTCAGGGATTGTCGATGGTCACGTTGCAGTGCGTGCGCCGTGGGATATGAGGCTGGGGCGATGGTTACAGACGCCAAGTCGACGAAGCACCGGCGGCGCCCGAGCCGGTCGACCGTTCGTGCGGGCCACAGTAGCGGTCGCGGCCATGGCGGCGAGTGCACTCCCGCGGTAGGCGGGATCCGGATTGTTCTCGACGAGCGCTACGAATGTTGTTGCGGAAGGCTTGATTCGGTAGAGCCCAGGGCTTGGGTGTGGTAGTCGTACAGCGTGGATGGCACTCCATTCGGGCGGTACCGGCTCCTCGAGTTACTCGGTGCGGGTGGGATGGGTCAGGTCTATCGGGCCTACGACACCGGGACCGATCGCGTGGTAGCGCTCAAAGTGCTGTCGCAACATCTGGCGCACGACCCGAAATATCGCGAGCGATTCCGGCGCGAGGCGCACGCCGCGGCAAGGTTGAGCGAACCGCACGTCATCCCGATCCACGACTACGGTGAGATCGACGGGCGCCTGTATTTGGATATGAGGTTGGTCGAGGGGCACGATATCGCCGCCCTGCTCGCTGCCGGGCCGATAGCGAACGACACTGCGGTGACATACATCCGGCAGGTCGGTTCAGCCCTGGACGCGGCGCATCGGGCCGGGCTCGTGCACCGCGATGTGAAGCCTTCGAATATCCTGATCACCGCGGGTGATTTCGCGTATCTCATCGATTTCGGTATTGCCGTCGTCAGCGGCGAATCCAGCTTGACCACCACGGGTGCGGCGATCGGCAGTTTCGCCTACACGGCACCGGAACGACTCCAGCACGGCACCTGTGATGCCCGCTCGGATGTGTACTCTCTGGCTTGTGTTCTGTACCAATGCTTGACAGGCTCCCAGCCGTTCCCGGGTGAGAGTGTCGAGCAGCAGATCACCGCACATCTGCATGCGCCGCCGCCACGACCGTCCGCATCGGCAACGGTTCCTTCCGCATTCGATGCGGTCATCGCGCGCGGGATGGCGAAATATCCGGACGATCGTTATCGCACAGCTGGGGATTTGGCCGCGGCGGCACGAGCCGCGCTCGACGCGGCACCCACATCCACAGCCACTCCGGACCCATCCAGGCTGGCCACCACACGGATCAATCCGACCTCACAACCACAAACCCGCAAGCTCGGATTGACGTGGATCGTCGTCATCATGGTCATGGCGGCCATTGCCTGGTGGGTGATCAGTGCTCGTATACATCAGGAATCACCACCTGCAAACCCGATTTCGGTCACCTGCGTGACGACGAGTCCGACACCGGCGAACAACCCGGGAGTCCCAACAGCACCCCCGTTGGGCTCGCCCTCCGATTCCTGTCCGCGCTGATGATCGAGCGCGTCCAATCGACACTCGAGCTCGCCGATCCGGCGGCAGATGATGGCCTCGGCGAACCCTGGATCAGCACAATCGATTTCGACCATGTCGAGTCTCCGGCCGACACCTGACCACGCCCTGCTTCGTGGTCATCGCCTACCGCCCAACAACCACGGATGCACCGACATTGGTCACCCTGATCGGCATGGGCTGGAAGCGCTGGCCTGGGTGCAGACCAGAGCGTTTCAGGCTCGCATGGCATCGCTGAACTCCACCAACGTGGTCTATGACTTTCCCGAATTCGGAATTCACAACTGGAAGACTTGGCAGGAAGAGGTACTCCCGGTCCTCTCCGACTCCATCGGATGAGCGCTCGCAATCGCACAGCAAACATGCGATGGCACTGGCAGACCCTATTGACCGGGCGTCCGTGGACGGCTCCACTGCTGCCGGATCGAAGTCACGGTGGTCGACTCGAAACCGATGTCGGTAAAGGCCCAGAGGTTGATGCATGGAGACTTCCGCTGTCGCGGTGCGCTGGAATGACCGATCTCGCCACGGTCGGTACGTTGGCGAGTATGCGGACCAATGGAGATTCCTGGGACATCAATACCGGTGTGGGATCTACGGCGTTGTTCGTTGCGGCGGCTCGTGCGCTGGGTGGCCGCACGGCCGATGCGCCGGCGGAGGACCCGTTTGCCGAGCTCTTCGTGCGGGCCGCGGGTGGCGAGTGGGCCGATCTGCTCGACGGTCGAGTGCCCGACCATCCATTGCTGACCCCCGAATTCGGCATTCAGTTCCAGCAGCATCAGCTCACCCGCACCCGGTACTTCGACGATTACCTCCACGCGGCCGCGGCGGCCGGCATCCGGCAGGTAGTTATCCTCGCGGCCGGTCTGGACGCCCGCGCGTACCGGCTGCCGTGGCCCGATGGCACCGTCGTCTACGAGCTGGACCGGCCGCAGGTGCTGGAGTTCAAGCACACAACTCTCGCGCAGGCCGGGCGTCAGCCGATCGCCGAGCGCCATGAGGTACCGGTGGACCTGCGTGCGGACTGGCCGAAAGCGTTGTGCGACAGCGGCTTCGATCCGTGCGTGCCGACCGCGTGGCTGGTGGAGGGCTTGCTGATCTACCTGTCGCCGGTCGCACAGGACCAGCTGTTCGACGCCATCGTCTCGCTGAGCGCATCCGGGAGTCGGGTCGCGATCGAGCAGATGGATCCGCTGCCCGCGGAGGCCGCCGCCGCGATGGCCGAACAGGACGACGCGGGCTCGGATTGGGTGCGGTTGATCTACAACGAACCCCGCGGTGAGGTCACCGAGTGGTTCACCAACCGCGGTTGGACGGGTGAGCGCGTTTACCTCAACGACTACATCCGCGACCTCGGCCACACTCCGGCCGCCGAGCAGTCATTGATCAGCCTGGTCACCGTCGTGCGGCCCTGAGCCGGTGTTCAGCTGGCACTTCGCGCCAGCGGACTGGTGGCCGTCCGGGTACCGCAACCATCCATGACCGTCCAGCCCGAGCAGCCGGATCGATCGCGGAACGGTGTCGGTTGTGCGACGGATCGGTGGCGATTCTGCTCGTTGCCGTCTCAGCAAGCGCGTAGCTATCACATGCTGGCGGGCAGAGGTCGACCCTGCTGCACCCAGCGAAGGGAGATACGTAGTGGCATTGGGACGTCGTCGGCTGCTGATCGGCTTCGCCAGTGCGGGTGGCCTAGCCCTGGCCGGATGCGGGCGAGAACCCGCGCCCCCCAAACCCGCCACACTCCGATTCGATCCTCCATCCGGCACCCACGACGTCGATGCGCGCAGCCCCGGCACGGTCACGGTCACCGACGGGACGCTGCGGTCGGTCGAATGGATCGACGAAACCGGCCGATCACTGCCGGGCGCACCGGCACCCGATCATCGAACCTGGACCAGCGCCGAACCACTCGGCTACGGACACACCTACACCGCGAAAGCCGTGGCGCAAGGCGAAGCCGGCGACGTCGTCGCGACGGCGACCTGCGCAACGGTGACACCGCAACAGCTCGTCGACGTCTCCCTGCGCTCCGCCAATCTCGTCGAGCTGGCCGAAAACGACACCTACGGAGTGGGTTTCGTGCTCGTCGCCCATTTCGACGGACCCGTCGACCGGGCGGTCGCGGAACGCCACATGACGGTCACCACCCAGCCCGCTGTCACCGGCGCCTGGTACTGGCTCGACGATCAGAACGCACACTGGCGGCCGGAGCACTATCACGCGCCGGGAACCAGGATCACGATCGAGGCCGAACTGTTCGGACTCGCGCTCGGCGAGGGCCGCTACGGCCTGCGCAACCAACGGGTGTCGGTGATCATCGGCCCCGCCCACGTCGCGATCGCCGACGACGACACCAAACAGATCGAGGTCTTCGACAACGGAAACCTGGTGCGCACCATGCCCACATCGATGGGCAAGGGCGGCACCGCGGTCGTCGGCGGCAGATATCTGTCGTTCTGGACCCGCCCCGGCATCTACACCGTGCTGGACCGAAACGACCCGGTGATCATGGACTCCGCCAGCTACGGCCTGCCGGCCAGCTCCGGAGGCTACCGCACGAGCATCAACCACGCGGTCCGCATCAGCCACGACGGAATCTTCGTGCACGAACTGGCCGCAACTGTGTGGGCCCAGGGCAACACCAACGTTTCACACGGCTGTCTGAACATCTCCCCCAACGATGCCGCGTGGTTCTACGACTTCGTCGTTCCCGGCGACGTCGTCGAGGTCCGCAACACCGGCGGCGACCCGCTCGACATCTGGCAGAACGGCGATTGGAGCGTCCCCTGGGCCGACTGGCTTCGCGGCGGCACCCACACATGACACGAACGGCTATGCGCAGTTCGCCCGAGCGCTATTACGAGGTCATGGGCGTTGCGCGGTTCCGGTGCCGCGGTTGCGGGCCTCGACGGCCTTGACGCTGTTTTCCAGCGCCTGCCTCAGCACACGCTTGCCAACCGTGCCGACCACCACCCCGAGCACCCGGCCCCTGAGGTTCTTGCCCTCACGCACCACCACAACATCCATATCGGTCTTCCCGTCGGGCCGACGAGCGAAGGTGTACGTGTGGCCCGAGTGCCCGCCCCACACATTGGAGTCGGTGGTCGTCATGACGACGTGATCGGGATCCGACCAGTCGTAGTGCAGCCGTTCCCAGATACCGCGCGAGCCCTCGGTGACATCGGCCTCGCTGCGGCCCTGGGCGTGCACCTCGAGATATTCATCGGTGCTGTTGCCGAACACCTGCGAGCGCCCCGGCCCGAAATCGGTCAGCGCCGAGACGAACTGCTCGGGCGTCGCGGTCGTCGTCTCCGTGAAATGGATGGTGGACATATCAGCTCCTTTGCTACGGCGAGGATCCCCTTCGAGCATGAACCGCCGTCACCGCGGTGACAGGCGAAAGCGAGATGCCGGGCTCTCGATCGATTGCCTACCCCGCCAGGACGGCACCACACCTTTCGCCTATCAGCTATCCGGATGCAGTGACCGGCGATGCCCGCTCGCAACACCGTCGGCTGGGCTGACCAGCTCGCACGCCGGATGTTCGCCGTCCCGGACCCGATCGATTCGGCCGGTGCCCAGCTGCGGTGGGGCGGCGCCGATGTCGATGCTCAGCAGGTGCGTGGCCAACGCGCCGCCCACCCCGGCGCCGCCGAGTGCGGCGGCGCCGGCACCGAGCGCCGTCCGGCGGTTCATTCGGCCCTGGTGATCCTCGCCCGCAACGTCTTCCGGCATGTCGGTTCCGCTCTTCTCGGGGGCGTCGGATCAGCAACGCTACCGCTGACCAGCACCGATGGCGGTTCGGCACGCCGAGGTCGGGAACCTGGCCGTCCGATGCCACATCCGCGGCGATATCGGGCAAGAGGGACGATGAATCAGGCTCGGTCTGCACCGGCCCAGCTGCACGGGCCTTCGATCAGATAATGGCCGCCGTTCGATCGGCCGAGGACGACAACGAGGAGTGTGCGATGACTGGAATGACAGTTGGTTTCATCGGGCTCGGCGCGATGGGGCAGGGCATGGCCGCCAGCCTGCTCCGGGCAGGCCATCGGCTCCTGGTCTGGAACCGCTCCCCCGAGCCGGTCGCCGCGCTGGTCGCACAGGGCGCCGACGCGGCCGGACGGCTCGCTGACGTGTTCGCCGCCGAGGCGGTCGTCTCGATGCTGGCGGACGACCGGGCCGTCGAGCAGTTGCTGCTCGACCCGACGCTGTTGGCCGGTGCGAAGGCAGCGGTGCACCTCAATATGGCGACGGTCTCGATCGCACTTGCCGAGCGGGCCGAGACCATGCACACCGAGCACAGCATGGGGTACGTCGCCGCGCCCGTCCTCGGCCGGCCCCAGGTAGCCGCCGCCGGCGAACTGAACATTCTCGCCGCCGGTGCCGAGACGGCGCTGGCGAAGGCAGCGCCGCTGCTGTCCGCGATGGGCCGGCGCACCTGGCATTTCGGCACCCGCGCCAGCCACGCCAACGCCGCCAAGATCAGCGTCAACTTTCTGATCGCCTGCGCCATCGAGTCCATGGCCGAGGCGTGCAGTTTGGCGGAGTCGCACGGTGTCCGGCCCACCGACCTGGTCGAAATGCTCAGCGGCACACTGTTTCCCGGGCCGATCTATTCCGGCTACGGCGCGATGGTCGCCGAACGCCGCTACGAACCAGCCGGCTTCCGGCTGCCACTGGGTCTCAAGGACGTCGATCTCGCCCTCACCGCCGGCGCGGCAGCGAACGTCCCGCTGCCATTCGGCAGCGTGCTGCGCGACGCCTTCCTCGACGCCCTCGCCCACGGCGACGGCGATAAGGACTGGGTCGCCGTCGCCGCCGTGGCCCGGCGCCGGGCCGGACTGCCGGCGTAGCGTGTGCACGACGAGGCGCAAACGCGTCCGGGACGCTTACGCGCGATCTCCAATTCCACGAACCGCATCGATTCCGCGGCCGAGGTTGTCGAGGCGCGCGTGCAGGGTGTCGCCCGCGGGGTAGAGGCGAACGGTGTCGACGCCGGTGTCGCGCCAGGTGCGCAGGCGGTCGCGGACCATGTCCTCGGTGCCGATCAGCGTTGTTGCCATGACCATTTCGTCGGTGATGAGGGCCGTGGCACCGTCGCGGTCGCCGTTCTGCCAGCACTCGCGCACGCGAGCGGCGACGTCGGCCCAACCTTGGCGGCTGTAGGCGTTGTTGTAGTAGTTGGTGGATCCGGAACCCATCCCGCCGAGGGAGAAGGCGAGCTCCTTCTTGCGACTGCCGACGACGGCCGCGAGTTGGGCTTCATCGGCGACGATATTGATCTCCGCGCCCTGGCAGATATCGAGATCGGTGCGGGTGCGTCCGGATCGGGCCAGCCCGGCGTCGAGGTGAGTGAAGTAGGCGTGCGCGCCCTCGGGGATGAAGCTGGTGCCCAACCATCCGTCGGCGATCTCGCCGGTGAGTTCCAGCATCTTCGGCGACAGTGTGGCGAGATAGATCGGCACTGCGATGGGTTGCATGCTCAGCCGCATCGGACGGCCCTCGCCGCCGGGCAGCGGAATGGTGAAATGATCACCCTGGTAGGTGATTTTGTCGCCGGTGAAGACGTCTCGGATGATCTGCACGGTTTCGCGCATGCGGGTCAGCGGGCGCGCGAACGGAACACCGTGCAGACCCTCGATGACCTGGGGACCTGACGCGCCGAGACCGAGCAGGAAACGCCCCTCGGAAAGCTGGGCCAGGGTCATGGCCGTCTGGGCGATGAGCACCGGGGATCGGGTGCCGAGCTGAATGACGCCGGAGCCCAGCAGGATTCGCTCGGTGCGCGCCGCCAGGAAGCCCAGCGGCGTGGCCGCGTCGGTGCCCCAGGCCTCGGCCACCCAGCAGATATCCAGACCGAGCTTCTCGGCTTCGACGACGAATTCGGTGAGCTCATGCCAGCCGATCCCGGAGCCTTCGATCGTTGTGGCCGTACGCATTACGCCGCACCCTCCACCAGATCCTTGATGGCGGCCAGATTGGCTTTCATACCGGTCTCGAATTCGCGCAGCCGGACGAAGACGATCTTCTGCTCCTTATCGGGGCTGGCGTCGATGGCGTAGCTGAGCCCGGAGCGGGCCGGGCCCATCTGCGTCCATTGTTCGAGGACCGTGCCCGGACCTTCGGGCTGCAGCGTGAAACGCCAAATGCTGGAGGGGTATTCGGGGTCGCCGACCGCCCAGGCGAAGCTGCGCTCCGGATCGAATTCGACGATGGTGCTGATCGTCTCCCAGGATCCCAGCGCCTCGTGCGCGTTCTGCCCGCTGAACCGCGCGCCCACCGCAGGGGCGGTCGCGCCGTCGAGCCACTCGACGGCGCGCAGTTCGGCGCTCAGGCGCGGCATGAGGTGGATATCGCTCACCCACCGCCACACCCGATCCGGCGGCGCATCGATGTAGGTCTGCACCGCCACGGTCGGGGTGTCCGCGTACTTCTGCCCGGTCCACTCCACAAGAATCTCCCTCCATCCGTTGACGTCCATAGTTGCGTAGATAGACTTACCAGCGCAATACCTGACCGATACATTGAACAGCTGAGTCTCAATGAAAGACCCATTAGGATGACCGCATGAAACGGACCTCGTTGGCGAACTGGCCCTGCTCCTTGGCCCGCACGATGGATCTGCTCGGCGACTGGTGGACGCCACTGGTCCTGCGCGAGGCCTTCTACGGCATCCGCCGCTTCGACGAGTTCCAGCAAGAACTCGGCATCGCGCGCAACACCCTTTCGGAGCGGCTGCGTCGGCTGGTCGAGGCCGGACTCATGGACAGGCGCGTATACGAGACCATGCCCGTGCGCCACGAGTACCTGCTCACCGAATCCGGCCGCGACTTCTATGGCGTCATCGCGACCATGACCGCATGGGGTGACCGCTGGCTTGCCGGAGCGGCCGGCCCGCCCATCGTCGCACGACACGACACCTGCGGCCACGACGCCGACGCGGAGGTCGTGTGCTCACACTGCAAGCAACCGCTGGCGTCGAACGATGTCACCCCACGGCCCGGCCCCGGGTACCCGCCGAAGTTGCTGGAGCGCCCTGATATTCGACGGCGCTTCCACCTCGATGATCCGGACCATCAGCCCGCTGACCTCGCCTGAGACCGTGTCGCATGAGCCGGTGGCAGCCACTCATCCGCCACATCGTTCGCGCGATGACCCACCGGTGGCGGCCCGGCCGCTGCGACGATTCGGCGCCGTTGTGGACGATCCGGACAGCGACGCCGGGGTCGCGGCCCCATCGCCGCAGTGCGCCCGCTGAGCCACCGGAGCGGTGCCGCCGCGCTGCGGACGCAGGCGGAATTCGGGCAGCAAAGGCTCGACAAACTCCCACAACTCGTCCGGCATCAATCGCAATGGGGGCGCATCGCCCGGACTGAACATCGTGCAGCACAACTATTTCCACATGTCGGGAATGAATAGCCGCCGTGAGACACGGTGTCCGGACATCGAAGCGCCGTTGCTGCGGGGAGTTTCGGCTGTCGCGCTGCCTGCTGCCCGCCGCAGGTCACGGCGTCAGGACGAGGCGACCGGGAAGGTGGCCCGCGGCAAGGCGGGTGTGGGCTTCGGCGGCGGCGCGGAGCGCGAGGGTGTCGGCGACGCGCGTGGTGAGCTTCTGTTCCGCGAAACGGGCGAGGGCTCGGCCGTCGGCGTGGATCCATTCGTGGCGGACGGTGATGCCGCGCAACGGGATCGGGGCCGCACCGCCGACGACGGTGACGAAACAGCCGCGGTTGCGGACGGCGGCGAGGGCGCGGATGCCGATGCCGGCGGTGTCGAGTGCGGCGTGTACGCCGCCCGGGACGAGGCGGCGTGCCTCCGCGGCGAGGTCGGCGTCGCGTGGAAGTGTCCAGTGCGCGCCGATGGAGTGGAGGAAGTCCGAATCGGCACCCTGGGCGATTACCCGAATGCCCTGCTGTGCCGCGAGTTCCACGGCGAAGCCGCCAACGGCGCCGGTCGCGCCTGCTACCAGGAGCGTGTCGCCTTCGGACAGGCCGAGCAGGTCGAGCGACTGGACGGCGGTGAGACCGTTGAGCGGCAAGGTGGCCGCCTCGACAGCGGACAGCCCAGCCGGGGCGGGAGCCGCGGCGGTGGCGTCGAGCACCACATAGTCGGCGTATGCGCCGAGCGAGACGTCGAGCAGGTCGCGCAGGCCGATCGCCGTCTGCCCGACAGCGAACCCGTCGACGCCCGGGCCCAGCTGGTCGATCGTGCCGGCGACATCCCAGCCGATCCCGGTGATGTCGCGCGGGGCCATCAGTCCGGCCTCGACCAGCGCGCCCGAGCGGGTGACCAGGTCGACGGGGTTGACGGTGGCGGCCTCCACCTTGATCCGGACCTGGCCGGGGCCCGGCTCTGGAATCGCCACGTCGATGATTTGCAACACCTCGGGTCCGCCGTACCCGCGGGCCACTACGGCTCGCATCGTCTCTGCTCTGCTCATGTACACCACTGTCGGAGAGTTACTCTTCGATAGGAAGTACGCACTTCGAAGTGCCCACCGCACCCGGAGGTTATAGATGCCCACCCGCACCGCGGCGCAGCTGCGCGCCGAGCGCGGCGCCGCCTACGATGCCTACCTGGCCGAATGTCCCGCCCGCAAACTGCTGGACCGGATCTCCGACAAGTGGGTGAGCCTGGCGGTCAACGCGCTGGCCGACGGGCCGCAGCGCTACAGCGACCTGCAGCGGCGGCTGGCCAGCGTCAGCCAGAAGATGCTCACCCAGACGCTGCGCAACCTGGAACGCGACGGCCTGATCACCCGCACAGTGCAGCCGACCGTGCCGATGCGGGTCGACTACGAACTCACCCCGCTAGGGCGCTCGCTGCTGCCGGTCATGCAGGCCATCAAGACCTGGGCCGAACACCACATGGACGAGGTCGAGACGGCCCGCGCGAGGTATCAGGAATGACAGTGCCGGGGCACTCACCCATATCGAGCGCAAGGCCAAATCGGCCGCGTAAGACATGGTCTGAGAGGCGACCCTCTGACGCCGACCAATGCGATCCACCGAGTTCGTTACTCGAAGAAATCGCCCGGACCGCTCCCCCGCTCCCAGCCCGTGCGCAGTTCTGACTACCCGAACTCCTTGCGCCACAAAAGGAGTAATTGCGGTGATCGCGAAGCGGGTCGATCACCGGTCCTAGGAGCTGAAAGCCGCTGCGATTCTTTCCGGGCCGCCTCCCTTGCCGACGGACGACTCTTTGCTGCATTACCAGGAAGATAGAACGTCCACCTGCATGGAACGTCCGCGCAAACCGGCGGCTGCGGCGGTGAAATGTGACCGCATCGCCGACTGGCCTCGCCTCGACCGCGGACATATGAACTGCCCGAACAACCTTTTGGCGCAGAGGTTTTCACCGCGTATCGAACGCGCACCTCCGATATCGGGGCAGATTGCAGAGCTCAATTTGGGGAGTCTCGCGAAACATGGGTTATCTGTCGGGCGCTTGTTTCGGCGTAACCTCCGCAGCGGTGATGATCTTGATGACCGTGGCAACGAGCTCCCCGTCGGGATCGCTGAGACGCGGCAATGATTTCCGATTCACCAGCAGAGATCCCAGAGTGAGATCTACCAGTTCGGCACCGACCTGCGCGGCGGATCTGCGCCCTTCCGGCTCGAACCATGTCCACGCCCATTGCGCGGATCCGAAGATGAGCAGGCTCCGGATACTGGTGTCGACGGCCCGGAACTCACCCGCCGCGGTGCCCGCGTCGAGCAAGCTGTGCAGGATTCCGATGTACTGCCTTCGTAGCTTGCGCCCCTCGGAATTCTCATCCTGCTGCGCGAACCGCGCGACCTCGCGCTGGAATGCGACAGTGCGATTTCGATCGTGCACCTGATAGAGGATGGCCGCGTGCAACAGCCCGGCCAGCTGCTCGGTCGGTGTAGGAAACTCCGACACAATGCGCTCTGCCTCAGCGATCCGACGCCGCATATAGGCAAGATGCAGCGCATCCAGCAACCGCGCCTTCGTGCCGTAATGATGCACGATCAAGCCCTGAGAGATGCCCAACTCACTTGCGACATCACTGAAGCTGGTCCCGTCGTAACCCTTCTCGGCAACATGGCGCGTGAAAATGTCGAGAATCGCATCCGACTTGCCCGGTCCCGCCGCACGCCGACTCACCGATCCCGCCCCTCCTCGCCCAAAATTTCCGGACACTCTAGCACCCACTGACTGATCGACCAGTCGTTGACTGAGTGCGCAGTCAGTACTAGCATTATGCGCCGAGTCACAGCGGCGTACCGCGCCGCAACAACCATTAATCTCGAAATAGTCGAGCAATCAACTATGAATAAGCACGCCCATACCGCCGAGGCGGTCATCGAACAACGAGCATCCGAACTCCACATTCGAACCTGCGCCCGCGGCCTCTGGAATCCGCGGGCTATTGGTAGCGGCCGTCGTGTTGGCGCCGCCAACCAGCGGTGCGTGCCGCCGACCGTAATCACCGCTCGCTCGACCGCGCCATCCGATCCCCGCTGCGCATGACCGGCCTTTCCGACGACGCCACCACCATCTCGACGCGCACCGCCCGAGGTGGTGATTGCTATGTCAGCATCGGCCGCAGCGGGTGGTCCATCAGCCCTCGCTGCCAGCCGGTCACCATACACCGCATCACGGCAACCGAGTCCGAGCGGACAACCCCGGCGAAGTCCACCACATGGCCGTCGCTGACCACGAACTTCGCGGCCACACAACATGATTCGCTGGCAACTCGGCTCCGTGACTCGGCGACGAAGGACCTGGCGCGCCTGAGGCGTCGGCCCGCGCTGAGGGACGTGTGAGCACCATGGACGCGGGTATGGCGGCGGCGCGGGATGATCCGGCGAATGAGCGGGACGATCCGGCCGATGATGCGACATTTCTGCTGGCGCCGGATCAACTATTGGCCGCGATCGCCGGACGTCTCACCGAGCCGTTGCCGCTGATCGCGTGGGCGCGAGAACTGGGTGATCTACACGCCGCCCTTATTTCGGCGGTCCTGAATCCGCTGCGGCGTCCACCCGACGTCACCGAGGCAGCCCTGCATGCGGATATCGCAAAGGTTATCGACAAGATCAACTCTTGGGCGGCGTTCTACGTCCGCCACAGCCGGTGCGCCCGGCGCCACACTCACTCCTTCGGTGAGGTGATCAGTCATGTCGCGAAGACCTACGCCGAGGCGTGGTGGACGGTGCTGCACTCCGACTGCGAGGACCTTCGGCACTCGGCATGGGTCCATCTCGGCGAGGTCCGTGAAGGCTATGCGCAACTCATCGGCGAAATCCGGGCCGGCCGCGTCCAACTCCCACTGGGATGGCGAGGCATCCGACATGCCCGACAAAATGACAGCACGTCGACAAACCAGGAAACCGACGGGGATGAGGAGCGCCCGGGCGAGCTCACCGGGAGCTGACGGGTCACACGGCGAGCTCACCGAGTTGGTGCAGCAGATGATCGGCGCTGCGCGCGTTGCGGTGTGCGATGTATGCGGTCCATCCCCAAGCGACGATCGACACCGCATACCAGTACAGTCGCCAGTCCGTCGACTGCAGACCGCTTGCGACACCGCCGGCTAGCAGCACCATGAACAGCGCGACGAGCCCGGTGTAGAGCACGCGCTGGCGCGAGGCTGCTTGCTGCGCCTGTTCGAGGCGCGGGATCCATGATTCGGCGGTCGCGTCCGGGGCTAGCTCGCGGGCCTTCAATGCGCGGCCGATTTCACGATTCGCGCCTTTATCGGCAGATTCGAACGCTCGGACCGGACGCATGTATCGCCACACGACCACATATCCGACAGCAATCGGTACCAGCATGAGCACGATGGCGGCCACGACCATGATTCACCTACCTGCACCGTGCGCGAGATGGTCGAGGATTCCGTCCGCGAACCGCCATTGGAGGTGGACCGTCGTGAGGTTGACGGCCGAAGCGGTGAGCGCGAAGAAATAGATATAGAGCAGCGCATTGCTCGCGTTCGGATTCGTTGCGATCTCGGTGGTCAGCAGTGCCGACCAGAGCGCGGTGAGTGCGATGAACGGGCCGCGCAGCCGTATCGGACGCACTCGTGCGCCATCGAGATCGGGCAGCCAATCCTGCGGCCCTTTCGGGCGATGGGCCAGGCTGCGGCGCCGCCCCGGAATCACCAACCACCGCACCAGGAACCCGGCGGTGACCACGGTTAGTACAACGACGGCGATGAGATGCAAAGGATACCTATCTTTCCTCATGTGAGATTTCGTCGGCCTACATGAATAGATTCGGTCCCGTGCGCAGTTGGCGATAGCAACCCATGGGTGGGTATCGGCGCCACCTCTTGCGAGGTTTTGGCGGGGGTGCTGACCGCACCCTTGGGTGCCTTGATGGGGTGTCAACGGTCGCGGAGGCTGTTCATAGCCGGGTTCCCCGGACCGTATCACGAGGAGGCAATGGCAATTTCCGAACAACCGATCAGGGCCGAACGACATTGTGGTGGAACGCTTTACACCGAGTCGGTGCTAGTGATCGATCAAAAGCCCAAGCTGATCGAGATGTCCACCGAGTATGCGGTGCTGGACCAGAACGGACAGCGGCTCGGGTCCGTGGTGCAGGTCGGTCAGAGTCAACTGAAGAAGGCCACGCGCTTTTTCGGTGACTTGAACAATTTCTTCACCCACCGGCTCGAGATGCGAGATGCCTCGGACAATATGGTGCTGACGGTGACACGGCCACGCAAAGTGTTCAAGTCGACGGTCATCGTCGACGGGCCCGCGGGACAGCCGATCGGACGGATTGTTCAGGAAACTGGATGGGTAAAAAGCGTTTCGCGCTGCTCGCCGACGGCACCCGGATCGGGACGATCCACGCAGATCAACTGCTCCAACCGCGAATATTCACGATCGTCGATCACGCCGACGCGCAAATCGCCCGGATCATCCGAGCCGCGGAGAGCCTGGAACAGGCTATCGTGTCGGCCGAAACCTACACGCTGGTGATCGACAAGCCCTTGTGCGAACCAATGGCAAGCCTCGTCCTGGCTTCTGCGGTGGCGATCGACACCGCGATCATGCAGGTGAAATTCACCACCGTGCTGGACCTGATCCCTTAGTCCAATCGGGACCTCCAGCCGTCATCGTCCGATTCGCCAGCCGGTGATTCCCGGCCCGCCAGTGGCTCGGGGAGAGGACGAAGGGCCTCGACATAGGGGTCTTCCTCATCGGTTGCCTTCGGCCGGGACCGAGCATGCTCAGTGGTATGGATACCGCCCTTCGGGCCGACGCAGGCTGCCCGGCCCAGGGATGCGATGTTCGCTGGTCGGCGGAATCGAGACGGACCGTGGAGGTCTGAGGAAGCAGAAGCGAAGCGGTACGACGTACCACGGCGAAGACGAAGGCAGCAGGCGATGGGCCCCCGCGAATCCCACATGTCGCAATCGGACCTGTTCTCATGGAGCATGGAGCGGGATCCGGTCCTGCGTTCGACCATCGTCTCGGTTCTGATCCTCGATACCGATCCGGACTGGGATCGCCTGGTGGAGACGATCGATCGCGGCACCCGCCTCGTGCCGAGGTTGCGGCATCGGCTGGTCGCCGCGCCGTTCGGTCTCGCCCCGCCCAGGTGGACGCTCGATCAGGGTTTCGACCTGTCCTGGCACCTGCGACGGGTTGCGCTGCCGGAACCGGGGACCATGTCCGCGGTACTCGAATTCGCGCGCACCGAGGCGATGACCGCCTTCGATCCGGCCCGTGCCCTGTGGCGCTCGACGTTGCTCAGTGGTTTGTCGGGTGGGAGATGCGCGTTGCTGATGACAGTGCACCACAGCCTCACCGATGGTATCGGCGGCATTCAGATCGCCGCAGCGCTGCTCGATTTCGATCGTGCGGGCACTGATCGCGGCCATCCGCCCGAGCCCCGGCATGATCATGACGGTGCGCTGCGCGATATCGTGGCATGGAACTGGGCGGTCGGCTCGGATCTCCTTCGCGGCGGTATCCGGGCGACGCCGGACACCGCGTGGCGAGTTCTCGTTCATCCCGCGCGGGCGGTACGCGACAGCGCCGCGCTTGCGACCTCGGTGGTCCGCCTTGCCAAGCCCATCACCGCGACGCTGTCGCCGGTGATGATCGAACGCAGTCTCGGTCGCCGACTGGCGGTGTTGGATGCACCCGTCGATCAAATGCGCAGCGCCGCGCGTGCTGTGGGCTGCACGATGAACGATGCCTTCCTTACCGCGGTCGTCATCGGACTGCGCAGATATCACGAGCGGCACGGGGCGAAGGTCGACCAGTTGCGGCTGACCATGCCGATCAGCCTGCGAACGGCTGATGATCGGCTCGGTGGCAACCGGATCACGCTCGCTCGTTTCGCATTGCCGGTCGACATCGCCGAGACCGAAGACTTGATGCGGGCCGTGGACGCCGCAGTCGGCGGTTGGCGCCGCGAGCCGGCCATACCGCTGTCCGGTGCTGTCGCGGCGGCGTTCAACCGGTTGCCGGTCGGAGCGGTCACCAAAATGCTCAAGCATGTCGACTTTGTCGCCTCCAACGTCCCGGGTTCTCCGGTGCCCCTCTATGTCGCCGGGGCGCGCATCGACCGTATGTACGCTTTCGGCCCCACCATCGGCACGGCCGTCAACGTGACACTGATATCGCACGCCGGAACCTGCTACGTCGCGATCAACGCGGACACCGCTGCGATTCCCGACCTGGCGACCCTGACCGAATGCCTCGCCGCAGGCTTCGCCACCGTGCTTCGCCTCGGCGGCGAGCGCGCACCGCAAGCCGCCGCCGAGGCCACAGGCGAAGCATCGCGATCGACACCGTGATCGTCGGCGGCGGCGGCGGACTGGCGCCGCTGCGGCCCGGTCGTACTCACGGCGCTCGCGGCGCGTGACCATTACCGGCGGGACGGCCGCCGCTACCTCACCGGACCGCTGGCCCGGTACACGCTACTTCCCTCGGTTGTCGCCGATGGCCCGTCAGGTCGCCACAGAGATCGGACTGGGCAGTGAATGCCGCAATCCGTTCCGTAGCATTCTGGTTCGCGCCGTCGAGGAGATACACGCCTACACGCCGACTCGAATATCGCGACCCAAAGGGGCAGCGGAATGAGACATGATGCGGATCGACACCAACTGGCATCGGCTGCGGTGGTGGTGGGGACCGATGGGTCCGCGCCCGCCGATGCCGCCGTCCGCTGGGCAGCCGAAACGGCGGCTCGGAAGTGACGGTGCTTGCTGATCGTGCACGGCCTCGACCTCGCGGTCACGCGCGGGGTCCTCGGGAGCCACCTGACCGTGGTGTCCTCGGTCATCGAGGCGATGCACGGCCATGGTGATCAGATCCTCGCCCAGGCCAGTGCCCTTGCGTGTGACATCGCTCGTCACACCCCCGCGATGTCGCGGCGGTCGAAGACCGGTAGGGCGGCCACCAGTGCCACCGCACCGGCCAGCGCCAGCCAGCCGTATGCCGCGGGCAGCCCGGCGCCGAGTGGGCCGCCCTCGATCGCCTGATGGAATGGCGACGCCGGTCCCCATGGCCGCACGGCCTCGACCAGTTTGCTCGCGACGTAGAGCACATATGCGCCGACCGCGAACACCGACGTAATCGCGAGTGCGGCAGTCCGTTTGCCGGTAGCCGCGCCGACAGCCAGTGCGAGCCAGCCGAATTCGATGCCTAGCAGCACCATCGACAATGCTCCGGTCAGCGCGGCGCCGATTGCGATGTCCAGACCGAAGATCGCCGAACACACCACGATCGCGCTGAACAGCACCGCACCCAGCGTGAGCACGGTGGTCGCGAGTACGGCCGCCTGTTCGAGCGCCAAGCGCACCGGCGAGACCCTGGTCACCAAGAGCACCTCGAGTGTGCCGAGTTCCTCTTCGCCCGCGATCGCCCGCGCGCCGCGGCTGATCGCGAAGACCAGGAACAGGATCGGCAGCAACATGCTGAACAATTCCGCGTTCAGGAAGCCGGTGCCGGTGCCGAAGGCGTCCAGATCGAACAGCTTGCGCAGCGGCTCGGGATAGTTCGCCAGAAACTCGTGCAGGCCGGCCATATCCGAGATCGACGGCCACAATGCGCTTTCCATCAGCACGAGCGCGACGATCCCGATGCTCCAGCCGATCAGTCCGCGCCGCTGATCGCGCAGACTCTTCAGATAGACGTTGCGCAGCATGGTCTTTCAGTCCTTTCCGTAGTAGGCGAGGAAGACCTCTTCGAGATCCGGTTCATGGCTGACGATGTCGACCACGTCGTAGGGCGCGATGGCCTTGATCAGTTCGGCGGTCGAACCGTCCACGTCGATGTGCACGGCGACGGTGTTCGGCTCGACCCGCCGCACGCCATCGATTCGGCGCAGCGCGCCCAGGTCCGGTGGCTTGCCAGCGAAGGTGACGTCGATACGGTGGCGTGCCCGGGTGGTCAGCTCGGCCACCGAGTGTTCGGCGATCACTCGTCCCTCCCGCAGGATGGCGACGGTGTCGGCGACGGCCTGCACCTCCGAAAGCACAGATCCTGGTAGGCGACGAATTGTCCGGGCAGATAGCCGATGCAGCGCTGGGCCGCCTCGCGTTGACGGACCGTGTCCGCACCCTGTACCGACGCCGAACCGCGCGTGGGGCGCATGAGTCCGACCAGGATTCGAATCGTGGTCGTCTTGCCTGCGCCGTTGGGCCCCAGGTAGCCGAATACGACCCGGGGCGGGATCTGCAGGCTCACATCGATCAGCGCGGGTTTGCGACCGTAGTATTTCGTCAGCCCATCCATCCGAATCATCAGGGGCACCTTCCGTTCTCACAGGCGACGAGACGCCGGTTGTCTCGACTATCCGCCGACGCACGTCCTCGTCCCAGAGCCCGAGGACCCGCTCACCGAGGACGTTCGTCCCCGCTGCCTGGGTGGCGTACCGCCACGGCCGTCCCCTCGGCCGCCGGGCAACGGGTCGGTTTCGGCGGTCTGCGCCGAGGTCGGTTCGTTGACCGGGTGGCAGGCGGAGCCGGTATCGGGCTGACCGCGTCAGCGGCGGTCACACCTTGTCGACCGTGTCCTCGTTGTTCTGCTCATCGAACGGTCCCGTGTTGACACCGAACAGCACGTTGCGCAGATCAGCCGGGAATAGCGCGGCTACCCGGTCCAGCTGGCCCGGCGAGCACAGGTCGCGCAGTGCGTCGGTCACCAGCCAGGCCAGACCGACGGCCTCGTCCTCGGTAACACCCGCTTCGGCCGCGAACTGCTCGAGGAACTCCGAAACACGATGCGAAACCGGGACTTTGGCGGGTTTCCAGCCCTCGAAGAAGATGCCGCGCAGCAATTCGGGCAGTTGTGCGCTCAGATGCACGGCGTCACCGATCTCGAGCCGGTCGCGCACGGTGTGCAGCCAGGCGCGGGTGACCCGGTGGGCGAAGGCGCGGTCTTCGGTTGCCAGGTCGTCGGTGATGCGCCGCAGCCACACATGCGCGGTGTGCACGGCGTGGGCGAAGGGATCGTCGGAGTTCGACATTGTCACCGCCTAATCGGGAGGTACGACCATGACCGGGCACAGCTGTCGGACATGGAATTTCGTGGCGAACACCATCGGAATCTCCTTGCCGGACCACTCCAGACTCGCGAACCCGGCACGCCCACCGAAAGGTCCCGACGTCGCCCACACGAGGGTCGTTGGTCCATTCGGCCGACCCCCATACTCGCGGCCGGTACGCCGCCATCCGTACCTGCCCCACCGCGACGGACGGCGGCCTGTACGCGGTAACTCACTGAGGCCCAGAGGTTTTCGACCATCGGGGGACCTCGGTCATCTGGTCATGGGACCTTTGGCTCTTTCGGGTCGGCGGAGCGCGGGTGAATCTGGGGATGCCTGCCGAATGCTGTCATCATCAGAGAAGTAAGGGGGGCATATCGCCGTGCCGACGCCGCGACCGAGTGAGTATCGGGCGTTTCCCGATGTTGTTGTCTCTACTCGGGGTCGCATCGCGGATCTCGAGATCGAACGGATAGGTGGTGCGGTCGGCCGGCTGTTGGCGCGGCATGGAGTCACCGGTGGGGCGCGGGTCCGGGTGACCGGTGCGAACCGCGATGACGGCCCGATGCTCGTGCAGGTGAATCTGCGCGTACTCGGCACGCCGACCCGCATCCAGACGATGGTCCCCGGCAAGGGTGTGGTGCTGCCCGCGGTCGACCGGCTGGACAAACAGATCTCCCGACTATCGGGACCGTGGCAGCCGTGGACTCGGTCCGATCCGACCCGATCCGCGCTGGCCGTACCCGGGGCAGGGACGGTCGCGCGCCGCAAGCCGTACGCACTGGCAAGAGCAGATGTCGGTGTGGCGGTTGCATCAATGGACGCAATGGATTACGACGTGCACCTGTTCACCGACGCCGAGACCGGCGAGGATGCGATCGTTTATCGGGCCGCTGCCTTGGGGTTGCGGCTGACTCGACAGCGGCATCAGCATCTGCCGCGATTGCCGAACCCTCCGGCGGCGCTGTCACTGACGGTGTCCTCGCGTCCGCCGCCGGTCCTCTCGGAGGACCCGGCGGTGGAATGGTTGTGCGAGCACGGCCTGCCGTTCCTGTTCTTCACCGACCTGGCCGACGGTCGCGGCCATCTACTGTATCGCCGCTACGACGGCGATCTCGGCCTGATCTCCCCCAACCCGGCAGATCGGGCGACATAGCGAACGCGGCGGCGTCCAACAGCACTCGGCGTTCCGCGGCGGCCACGGTGCGGCGGACCGTGTCGATCGCGTCCGGGTTGACCGAGATCGAGGTGATGCCCATGCGGACAAGGTGTTCGGCGAAATCGGGGCGGGTGGAGGGCGCTTGGCCGCACAACGAAGAGGTGATGCCGTGGGCGTGGGCGGTCCGCACGATCTGTTCGATCGCGGCCAGCACGGCCGGATCGGTCTCGTCGAAAACCTCCGCGCACAGCTGCGAGTCGCGGTCCACGCCGAGGACGAGTTGGGTGAGGTCGTTGCTGCCGATGGAGACGCCGTCGATGCCGAGGCCGATGTATTCGGGTAGCCAGTGCACGACCGAGGGCACCTCGGCCATTACCCAGCGATGCAGACCACGGGCCCGTCCGAGCGGGCTGGCGTCGACGAGCTCGAGGCATGCCTCCAGTTCCCAGCGGGTGCGCACGAACGGAATCATCAAGTGTACGTTCGGGTATTGCTCGCGCACCCGAGCCAGCGCGGCCAACTCGAGCGCGAACATTTCCGGCTCGCGGATGTAGCGGAAGCAGCCCCGATATCCGATCATCGGGTTGTCCTCCACCGGCTCGTACTGCTCGCCGCCGGTCAGTCCGCGGAATTCGTTGCTGCGCAGGTCGGTTGCGCGATAGATCACCGGACGGGGCGCGAAGACCGAAGCTATCCCGCCGAGCGAGTCGGCCATCCGGGTAACGAAGGCTTCCTGCTCGCCGCGGGCGATCAGGTCGTGCGGGTGTCGCCCGCCGAGCGCGCTGGTCAGCAGGAACTCGGCGCGCAGCAGTCCGAGGCCGTCGACGTCCTGTGCCGCAACGGCTTCCGCGATATCGGGCATGGCGAGGTTGGCGTAGATCTTGGTGGCGGTGGTGACGGTCGCCCGTGGCGCAGCGGCCGCCTCGACGGCACGGACCGGCCGGGTGACCGCGCCCGCGACGACCCGGCCCCGTCCGCCGTCGACGGTAACGATCTGCCCGTCCGCGAGATCCTTTGTCGCTGTGCGGGTACCGACTACGCAGGGCACACCCAGTTCCCTGGCGACGATGGCGGCGTGACAGGTGACGCCGCCGCTGTCGGTGACCAGTGCGGCGGCCTTGCGGATGGTCGGCACCCAGTCCGGCGTCGTCATCTCGGCGACCAGGATCTCTCCGTCGTGCAGCAGATATCCCTCGGACGGTTCGGCGAGTACCCGAACGGCGCCACTGGCCGCACCCGGCGCGGCGGCCAACCCGGTCACCAGCGCCTTACCGCCACTGTCGGCGCGCGGCGCTTGCGCCGTACCGAGGGCGGTGATCGGGCGGGCCTGGACCAGCCACATCCGGTCGCCCTCGATCGCCCACTCCACGTCTTGCGGTGTGCCGTAGTGCCTTTCGGCCGCGATAGCAAGTCGGGCGATCCCGCGTACTTGGTCATCGTCGAGTGCCCGCCCCTGGTCGTCCGCGTCGATCTCGATGGTCCGGTCGCCGGTTCCGTCCACGCTGCGAACGATCGCGAAGCCCTGTTTTCCGATATGCGACTCCAGAATTCGCAGATCCTGCTTGGCGAGAACATAATGGTCGGGCTCGACGGCTCCGGAGACGACGACCTCGCCCTGCCCGCGTGCCGCCTCGATCACGATGCGGCTCTCGTCGCCGGTCCCCGGATCGGCGGTGAATGCCACCCCACTGTGTTCGGCGGCGACCATCACCTGCACCACAACGGCCATGGCCGATTCACCGGTGAACTTGCGTTCGGCGCGGTAGGTCTCGGCACGCGGGCTGAACAGCGACGCCCAGCAGGAGCGCACCGCCTCGACGACATCCGCAGCGCCGCGCACGTTTGTCGCTGTCACATTCATCCCGGCGAACGACGCGGAGGCGCTGTCCTCCCCGGTGGCCGAGGAACGAACCGCGACCAGCGCGGGCCCGTCCGCGCCGCCGAGTCCGTCATAGGCGTGCGCGATCTGCTGTTCGAGGTCCTCGGGCATGCCCGCCTTGGCCACCAGCGCCCGCAGCCGATCGCAGTGCTGGGCGAGTTCGGCCTGGTCACCGACGGCGGCCAGCGCGGCGCGATGCTCCGCGGCCAGATCGTCGGCCACCCCGCTGCGGCGCATGGCCTCCAGATAGCCCGAGCGCAGCACGACGAACGCCGCGGGCACGGGCAGCCGCGCAGCGGTCAGCTCCCCCAGATTGGCGCCCTTTCCACCCGCCTCGACCTCGTCGGCCAGTCCGATAGCGGCGATGTCACGTACAAAGTCCATGTCTCGACTGTGCGCGGCGGCCGGGTCCAGCAACGAGAGGACAAGGCCGACCGACCGGCGGTCGAAAGTCCTTTGTTTCGGTGGGTCCGTCACACAGTCCCGCTCGCCAGGGCCACCGCGAAGTCACAAGGGGCGCACCACGTCGTCCAGGGCGCGGCGCGGGGTCAGCGGAACCGGTGCCGCGCTGGTGGCCGCCCAGCCGATTCGAATGATGACCTGTGGGAATCCACTGTCGGAGAGCACATCCGCACGCACGAGATCACGGGTGCCCGGCAGTTCCAGCGGTTCGGTGAGCGGACAGCTCGCCAATCCGATCCCGGTGGCGGCCAGCAGCACCGCGCTGGTGGCTTCCCCGGCGCGCAATCGGGACAGCGAGTCATCGGAGGCGGTGTGCACCACCAGCAGGGCGCCGCCGTCGTCGAGATCCTGGATCACCGCCTCGGTCAGCCCTGGGCTGCGGAACTCGCGGGTCAGCGGATCCGCGGCGACCACGGCATTGCGTGCGGGCACCCCTTCCTCGGCCGCGTGACGTCCGCTCCACTCGGCCAGCTCGGCTTGATAGCCGCTGTCGATGTGATGCTGACGCGACGCATCCTGGAAGGCCCGCACGAGCCCGATGCGGGTCGAGCCGCCGGGTACCTCACTGACCAGCACCCCCTCGGCGACACCCGCCGCGATGATCACGGCGATGTGGGCGGCCGGTATCTCCCACGATGTGACCCGCCGCCGGTCGGTACGGCGTTGGCTGATCGCCCGGGCCGCCGCGACCATATCGGCGTCCGGTGTCACCGGGGCGAACTCGATGGCCGCGAGATGGTCGGGCTGGGCCGGATTCGGGAATCGATGCACGACGGTGTCCCACCCGAACGAGCGCGCGGCCACCCGGAAGTGATGCAGCGCTGCCCCGCAACTGATCATCAGATCGCGTCGATCCGGATCGGTCTGCGGCAGCCGACGGCTGTCATCGGCGTACAAATGCACCGTGGTGTCGCCGACGCGCCACTGCCACGGCTGAGTGTTGTGCACCGACGGCGCACGCAAGGCCAGCGCCAACGCGGCCCGCACGCTGTCGGCATCAGGATGCCTACCAGCCATTGCTGTTTCCTTGTCCTCGACGCCAACATCTATGCCGCTACGCTCGCATTCGCCGACGACGGCGCCAAAGAGGCCAAAGGCCACAACTCGATGGCCCGGTGACCTTTTCACCGATGACAACGCGCCGAGCGGACGCGCCACCTACCTGGACATTGGATGCTCGCCGATACCGCGGCACTGTGCGCGTGGCACAACACTGTTCACGCCGAATAGGCAAGGGGCTTCGGTCACCGATCAGGCGTCGAACTCCGGCCCGCGATCGCGAGCCGCACCCTACGCTGAGTGAATGTTGCACGGAGACACCGCGGAATGACCAGAGTTTTCCTGGTCGACGACCACCACATCGTGCGTCGCGGTGTGGCCGACCTGATCAGCGCCGAGCCCGACCTCGAAGTCATCGGTGAGGCGGGCACCGTATCCCACGCGATGGCGCGCATCCCGGCCCTGCGCCCCGACGTCGTGGTCCTCGACGTGCGCCTACCCGATGGCAACGGCATCGAACTATGCCGCGAACTGCTGAACCACCATCCCGAGCTACGCTGCCTGATCCTCACCTCGTTCACCGACGAACAGGCCATGCTCGATGCCATCCTGGCCGGGGCCAGCGGCTACGTGGTCAAAGACATCGACACCCTCGAGCTGATCGACGCCATCCGCGAAGTCGGCGCGGGCAGATCCCTGCTCGACAACCGAGCCGCCGCCGCGCTCATGGCGAAACTGCGCGAGGAAGCCACGGCCAAGACCGGCCCGCTGGCCATGCTCACCGACCAGGAACGAACGCTGCTCGAACTGCTCGGTGAGGGGCTGACCAACCGGCAGATCGCAGGCCGCATGTTCCTGGCCGAGAAGACCGTGAAGAACTATGTCTCCCGGTTGTTGACCAAGCTCGGCATCGAACGACGCACCCAGGCCGCGGTGCTGGCCACGAAGCTCAACCCAGCACCCGGGCAGGGATGAGCAGGCGCACTCGCTCGAAAATCGAGTACACGCGCTCGGCGAAGCGGTAGCTGTGCCACCCGACGGGTCCGCAGCACTTCCGGAACGCGAATCAGATTATCCGCGAACGACTTTTAGCCTGCTCGACGAGCAGCAGATCCTCGCGTTCTCGCACGACACGAGTCCGGAATCGGCGACTGATGTGCTCGATTGTGGTGCACAGCCATTGCGCGTCGACCCGCGCGGCCTGCTCGAGACGCATACGCCGCACCCGAAATGGCAGTAGTCGCAATGCCGCCGGTCCACCACCGGGATGAATCGACGCGACATAGAGCAGCCTCAGCTCGGTTCGGTAGGACTCGTAGCCCCCGATGCCTTCATAGTCGTTGACGATGTCACCGCAGCCGTAGAGGATCAGTCGGTCACGATAGATCTCGATCGGGCGGGGATGGTGCGAGGAATGCCCGTGGACGACATCGATACCGGCGTCGATCAACCGATGCGCGAACTGTATTTCACTCAGCCCCACCCGATAGCCCCAATTCGGGCCCCAGTGCACCGAAACGACCGTGATATCGCCGGTGTGCTTGTGCGCCAACACCTGTGCCGCGACATTGTCCGCGGCGCGGTGGGCGGATGAATCGTCGATCAGCCACACACCCGGCCGGTCGTTGTGGGCCGCCCAATATCCGGGAACACCGCTCGATCGCGCCGCGATGGCCGCGACAACGGCACGATGTTCGTTGTGGACGGTCAATACCGTCGGCCGGAGCGCGGTTTCGGCATCGGCTCCGGCCCCGACGCCGCGAATACCCGCGGTCGCCAGGGCGTCGAGCGTGTCCTTCATTCCGCGGCAACCGAAATCGAGGATGTGATTGTTGGCCAGCGCGCACACATCGGGCCGGATCGCGGTCAGCGCCGGAAGGTTGTCCGGGTGCATCCGATAGTGAACGCCCTTGTGGTCGGCGAATTCACCGTCCGCGGTGATCGTGGTTTCCAGGTTGATCAGCCGGATCTCGGGTGCGAGAGTCTCCAGAATCGGCAACGCGTCACCCCACGGCCAGCCGAAGTCCACAGGTTGCGGGATCGGCCCGTTCGCCCGCTCGGCCAGCTCGACGTAAGTCCGGGCGTCATCGACATAAGGTTCACGCAGTGTCGCGTCTCCGGGATGCGGCAGGATCTGATCGACGCCACGTCCCAGCATGACGTCACCGCCGAGCAATACGGTCACCCGATCGGAATCATCGACCACACCGAACCACCCACCGCCGTTCCGTCGTCGATCGATCAGCACCTGGGGCTCACCGACACCTCCCCAGCACCACCATCGCTCCGACCCGATCGAGCTCTTAGGGTCCGAGGTCCTCTGTTCGGATGACCGAAGCCACCCCGGTGCGGGCGCGCTCCAGCAGTTCGGTGATTGTGTGCTCGATGCCCTCGGCGATCAGGTCGATATCGGGGGTGGTGTCGTAGTCGCCGGTGATGCCGAAGGTCAACCGGTCGGTATAGCTGAGGATCGCGATGGTCGTGCGTAATCGCATGGCGATCGGGATGCACGGCAGGATCTCCATGACTTCGCGACCCAGTAGCGATAGTTTGTGCGTCGGGCCGGGGACGTTCGTGGCCAGGGCGCTGACTCCGTGCTGGGGGTAGTGCATCGCCAGCCGCAGCGTCCACGCGACGAGCGCGAACGGCAGCCGATCCGCCATCGACAGCACCGACTTCTCGGCCTCGGCCTCACCGCGCGATCGGTGTCGCGAGATGCGCCGGTGGACGGCGGCGAGCCGCTCGACGGGATCGGACATCTCGATCGGCAGGTACGGCAGCATGGCCGAAACCCGATTGTCGAGAACGTATTTCGCATCCTCGCGGCGCATCGACACCGGAACCAGAATGCGGATCTTGTCGGCGGTCGGTTCCTCGCCGCGCTCGTACAGCACGGTTCGGTAGGCCGACGCGACGGCGGCGAGGGCGACATCATTGACGGTCACGTCGAAGGCGGCACGGATCTCCCCGATATCCGCCAGTGACGCGCGCGCGACCGCATAGCGCCGCTGTCGGCCGATCGGGCCGTTGAACGAGGACTCGACGGTCGGCGTGACGGCGGCGGAAACGACCGGTATCAGGGCACGCGCCAGGTCGATGGCCATCCTCGGCGTGGCAAGCGACAAGCGAATGCCCTGGGCGGCCATGTCGAACACACCCGTTCGCCGCCGCGTCCCGGTGCTCGTGCGCGGTGCACGCGTGCCGGATTCCGGATCGCAGAAGCTCGTGAACAGGCTTATGCCGGAGACCCCGTCCACCATGGTGTGATGGGCCTTGATGATCAGCGCCCAACGGCTGTCCGTCAGATGCTCGACGACCACGCATTGCCACAGCGGGTGATCGCGGTCGAGTCTTTCCTCGAATTCGGTCGCGACCAGTTCGCGCAGCGCCGCCTCATCGCCGGGCTCCGGCAGCGCCGTCCACCGGAGGTGATGTGCCAGATCGAAATTCGGATCGTCCTCCCACACCGGCGCGGTGAGATCCAAGGTTGCCCGGCGCACTCGCTGGCGGAGCCGGATATTGCGGGCCGAGCTGCTGGTCATCGCCGCGGTGAACTCCGCGCGGGTAGGTGCCGGACCGGCGAGGATCGCCACCGCACCGATTCCGAGACTGATGTGGCGGTCGGTGTCTTCCAGTTCCATGAAGCCGGAATCCAGCGGGCCCAATCCGGTCATCGCCGACGCCTATCCCGGCAGCCGCCGCGGCCTGCGCCATCGGCTGGGAAACTGCCTACCACAACGACAATTCTCATCGGTGGCGCGCTGCGGGGTGGAGATGCCAAGGTAACCGGGGACGGTGACGTTGGCCCCCAGGTGTCACTGCTCGCCGCGTTCATCCCATCGCGAGGTCGCGTCGGCGGAAGGCGACCACCGCGGCGCCGAAGCATCCCAGCCCGATCGCGGTGATCCACAGCGCGGGCGCGAGTGCGAAGTCCTGCATCGGCACTCTGGCCAGCGCGTGGAACGGGCTCAGCTGCAACGACCAGTTCGGCGCCTGCAGAGCGCTGCCCAGTGCGTCCCACAGGAAGACGGTCGCCACCAGCGCGTAGACGAAGGCGACCGCGCGCGGCGCCATGCCGAGCACCGCCGCGGTGACACCGACGGTGACCACGATGAGCGGCAGGCTGTTGGCCGCCGCCGCGAACAGGGAACCGAGCCCGACTCGGACGCCGGTTGCCGCCGCACCGGCCCAGATCGCCAGCGCGGCGATCACGCACACCGCCATCGCGAGACCGACGGCCAGCAGTGCCCGCCCGCACAGCCAGCCGATCCGTGAGCGCGGCATCGCCAGTACGATCTCCAGCCGTCCCGATGCTTCTTCGCCGCGCGCGGCGACCAGCAATGTCACTGCGAGCAGCGCGGCGATCAGTTGGATCAGGGAATAGAACGCGGCGATGAAGCCGTCGACGGCGATCTTGTCGCCGAAGAACTGGGCATATACCGGTGTGCGGCGCACGAAGTCGAGCGCGGTCTTCACCATGGCGCCCATCAGCAATGCGTAAGCTGCCGTGCCGACCAGCCAGAAAGCCAGATGCGCCGCCTCATCGCGCAGCGCGGCCTGCCATGACGCACCCAATAGCGCCCGGCGGGCCGGTCTGCTGTCGCGCACCGGCAGCACACCACTTCCGACATCCCGCATCGCCAGTAGCGGCAGCGAAACCACCACGGGCGCCACGATTCCCACCGCGATAACGGCAAGTACCAGTGGCGACGGCGCGGCGGGCGGGCGCAACAGCTCGAACCAACCCAGCGGCGTCACCCAGCGCAGCCACGGAATTCCGGAGCCGATATCGGCCGGTGCGCGCAGGATGAAGGCGACCACCAGAATTCCGGCCGCCAGCAATCGGGCCGCCCGGACGGTGCCCGCCAGCTGACTGGTCAGCGCCGCGATCGCCGCGAACAGCAACGCCGGAACTACCAGCTGGAGGCCGAGTTCCACGCAGTTGGCAAAGGTGATCAGATGCTGTGATACGCCATCGGCCGCCAATGCGGACACACTCACCGCGCCGATCACGATGGCCTGTAGCGCTGTGGCAATCAGCACTGCGGCGAACCACCGCCGCCGCGGCTGCAGTCCGCTGAGCACCAACTCGCCCCGGCCAGCGTCCTCTTCGCCACGCAACGCCCCGGTGGTGATGATCGCGGCCCACATCGCCATGATGATTCCGGCGAAAGTCATAGTGCGCCACGCGACCCATCCAGCCGGATCAGCGATGTCATAGGGGTAGCCGTACAGCACCCGCAGTGCGGTGTTGTTGACCAACGGCCCGAGTATCGCTGTGCGCGTGGCCTTTTCCGGGAATACCGAGACGAATGCCTGCAGCTGCGCTGTGCACATCACCGCCGTCAGGACCGTCATCGCGAGCAGCGACATCCGGTTGGCGCGCAGCCTGGCGCGGACGATGAGCGCCCCGCCGCGTACGGCCTCGTTCATCGCTGCGCCTCGGATTCGATCCGGCCGGAGTCGGTGGTCCCGTCGTGATAGTGGATGAGGAATATCTCTTCCAGGCTCGGTTCCCGGCTGTCGAGGGTCACCACCGGCATCGCGGCCAGTGCCGCGAGCAACGGTCCCATATCACCGCGCACCTGCAACGCCAGATGATCGCCGTGGTCGGCGACCTCCACACCAGCAAGGTGGCGTAGCGGTTCGATATCGATATCGGGTTCGGCGAAACTCACCTCGACACTGCGGGCCGACAGATGCCGCAGTTGCGCCATGGTGCCTTCGTCGATGAGCCGACCCGCGCGCAGGATGCCGACCCGATCACAGACCGCCTCCACTTCGCTGAGCACATGGGAGGACAGAAAGATCGTCTGCTCGCGTGCCTTTGCCTGGGCAACTGTCTCCCGGAACGCCGCCTCCATCAGCGGATCCAGTCCGGAGGTCGGTTCATCGAGGACCAGGATGTCCGCGCGCGTGGCAAAGGCCGCCACCAGCTGCACCTTCTGCCGATTGCCCTTGGACAGGGCGCGAACCTTCTTGTCGGCATCGAAATCGAAACGCTTCATCAGCACGTCGCGGTAGGCACGATCGCATCCACCCCGCAGATTCGCCAGATAGTCCAGCGTTTCGGCGCCGGTGAGCGCGGGCCACAGGGTGGGCTCGGAGGCCACATACGCACAGTGCCGATGCGCCGCGACCGGGTCCGACCAGGCATCGCGGCCCGCGATCCGCACCGAGCCCGCGGACGCCCGGTGCAGACCGAGCAGCACCCGGATCGTCGTGGTCTTGCCCGCCCCGTTCGGACCGAGGAAGCCATAGATCTCACCGCGGGAGATGTCGAGATCGAGCCGATCCAGCGCCAGCGTCCGGCCGTAGCGCTTCGTCAATCCGGATGCCTCGATGACCCCCATGGCGCACCTCCATCCATCCACGGATGTCACAGGTTCATTGTCGGCCCGGTTGCCGAGTGCGGGCTAGAGACTGCCGACACCCCAGGTGTGGTCCAGTACGTCCGCTCGCGGACGAGCGTGCGCACCCCACCGGCCGGGGCGGAATATCCGGCCGGTCCGGGCGATGCGCTAGGCCCGAGCCCGGAAGGTCCAGCCGGGGACCAACTGTTCGATCTGTCCGTGGCATTCGATTTCGATCGGTGGCAGGTTTCCCGGCTCTGACCGGACCTCGATGTCGCCACCGCTGACCCGGATGCGGAGTCGGTGCCCGCGGTAGGTGATCGGGAACGTCAGCGCACCGAGCGATGGCGGCCAGTGCGGCGCGAATATCAAACGTTCGCCACGGGTTTCGAGTCCGGTGAAGCAGCGTTGCAGCAGATCGATGCTGCCCGCCATCGCGCCGAGGTGGATACCCTCCGCGGTGGTGCCGCCCTGGATGTCACCGATATCGGACTCGAGGACGCTGTCGAAGAATTCCATGGCGCGGTCCCGGTTGGCGCGGGCCAGTACCCAAGAATGGACGACACTGCTCAGCGTCGAACCATGCGAGGTCCGGGCGAGGTAGTAGTCGATGGTGCGGGGGATCATTTCCGCGGGTAGTTCGTAGCCGAGTTCTCCGAGCAATTCTCGCAATTCGTCGGCGGACAGCAGATAGAACAGCATCAGCACGTCGGCCTGTTTGGCGGCCCGGTAGCGATTGATGTCGTCGCCCTCGGCCTCGAGTATTCGGTCCAGTCGTTGTATGTCGCCGTACCGTTGCCGGTAGCGCGCCCAATCCAGTTCGGCCAGTTGGTCGTAGCCCTCGAACTGGCTGATGACGCCATCATGGAACGGCACGTACATTCGGCGGCCGACATCGGCCCAATGCTGCGGCTCCGATGGCTGCACACCGAGGGTTTCCAGCAACTCGGTGCGTTCGCGCGGCGCGAGCAGGTCCAGTGCGTCGAGTGCCCGGCGCAATGCCCACACTGCCATGATGTTGGTATAGGCATTGTCGTCGATGCCGTCGAAAGGCCGTGCCGGATAACCGGAATGGAACTCGTCCGGGCCGATCACCCCACGGATGCGGTAGCGGTCCCGGGTGGTGTCGTAGGTGGCGATACCGGCCCAGAACCGGGCGATCTCCACCAGCATTTCGGTGCCGCATTCCCGGAGGAACTCGCGGTCGCCGGTCACCTGGTAGTACTGCCACACGTTGTGGGCGATCGCGATTCCGATGTGGTTCGCTCGCTGGCTCGGGTCGGGATTCCAACGCCCGGATCGTGGATTCAGATGCAACTGCTGACTTTCCTCGCGCCCATCGCTGCCGGACTGCCACGGGAACATCGCACCGGCGTGGCCGTTTTCGTGCGCGGCGCGGCGCGCCTCGGGCAAGCGCCGGTAGCGATACCGGAGCAATGATCGGGTCAGGGCGGGAAATCGCAGGTTCAGTACCGGGCAGACGAACAGTTCATCCCAGAACACGTGTCCGCGATACGCCTCACCGTGCAGTCCGCGCGCCGGGACGCCCACGTCGAGGTCGGCGGTATTGGGCGAGAGCGTCTGTAGCAGATGCAGCAGATGCACGCGCAGGACACGCGCCGCGTTCTTGCGGTCGGCGAGCTCGATGGACAGCCGGTCCCACAGGCGTTCCCAGGCCGCGACATGGCCTTCGAGGAGTTGCTCGAATCCGCCCTCGACACCGAGCCAGCGCACCACCTGCTCCTCCGGAGTCGAGATCGCGTGATCACGCCCGGTGCAGACAGCGACCATCTTCTCCACGGTGACCGCCGCCCCGGCGGCCACCTCGACGGTGAAATCGTGTCCGATCGCTGCGTCTTGTTCGACGAATTCTCCGGCACCGACGGTGACTTCCCCGTTCTGCAGGATCCTGCTGCGCGCGGCGAGCGCCACCGGAATTCCGGATTGGCTGGTCCGCACCGTCAGCAATACCGAATCCGCGGACAGTTTCGTCCCCCGGACTCCGGTGAGATGGTCGCCGGACAACCCCCGATAGCGTTCCACCAACAAATTTCGCACGGCCCCGTCGATCGCCGAACGGATCACGAGGCGTCCCGACCAGTTTTCGGCGACGACCGTAGCCCGCAGGGCACAGACATGCGGTCGGTGCATAGCGACCAGCCGGCGCTGCTCGACCGTGGTGATCCGGCCCGCGGCATCGCGGAACCGGAACCGGCGGGTGAGCAGCGCGCGGCGCAGGTCCAGTTCCTGCCGGTAGGACAGCAATTCGGCGGTGTCGACATCGAACCACCCGCCGTCCTCGATCCGGAAGGACACCGGCAGCCAGTTCGGCAGGTTGACCAGACTCTCGTTGGCAACCGTGTGCCCGGCGATCTCGTCGGTGAGCCGGTTGTAGATACCGGCTGCGTAGGTCCCGGGATAGTGGTGCTCCCCTGCCCGTGCTTCCGGCGCCGCGCCACGCGTGGCGAAGTAGCCGTTGCCGACGGTGCACAGTGCTTCGCGGAGTTTCTCTGTCTGCGGGTCGTAACCGTCGAAGACCAGTGTCCAGGCATCGGCCGCGTCCGCGTCGGATTCCCGATGCAAGGTCCCGGCAAGTCGGTCGAGGAGCTTTCTGACCCGGCTCGGTCCGTCCACCGCGAACCAGGCGGCCGTGCGCCGATCGCCATCTTCGCTGTGGCGCACCACGATTCCGATCCCGTGTGCCGTGACCGCGTCGAAGGCGTCCTCGTCGGTCAGATCGTCGCCGAGGTAGATCGGCAGCTCTGGGCGAGGAAGCTGTTCCAGGATCCAGTCCAGCGCCCGGCCCTTGTCCCAGTCCGTATCGGGGCGCAGCTCGGTCACCTTGCGGCCGTTGCAGATGCGGAGCCCGGACTGTTGCGCGACCGCGTGTACGGCGCCGATGACGCGGGCCACAACCTCCGGCGCGGCGTTGCGGTAGTGCACCGCGACGGCGAATCGCTTGTGCTCCACCAGAATTCCGGGAGTATCGGCCATTCGGTGGGTGAGCTCGTCTGCGGCAGCGGCGATGGCGTGCTCGGCGGCCGGTGCCTCGTCGTGCACGTGGTGGCCGCCGTCGGGATCGAGCAATTCGAAGCCGTGGCTGCCCGCGTACCAAATCCCGTCCAGCCCAATCCGTTTGCGCAGGTCTGTGAGATCGCGACCGCTGATGATCGCGACCGGGCAGACACCGGCGAGTTCGGTGATCGCGGCCGCCGCGCCGTCGACGAGTGCGGCGGCGTCCGGATCGGGCACGATGTGGGCGAGTGTTCCGTCGAAGTCCATCAGTACGGCCACATCGACGGTATCGAGTAGGGCCGATATCCGGGGCCAGGATTCCAGCGCACCGGGAATCTCCGACATGCGCCGGAACCCGGCCCGCACCCGCACCTCGGCCAGATCGGAAACCACGACATCGGCTCCGTGCGAACGCAGTTGATCGGCGTGCCCGGTTCGATCGATGCCGATCACCAGTGCGAAACCGCCCCGCCGCCCGGCCGTCACTCCCGCCTCGGCATCCTCGACGACGACCGTGCGGCCCGGATTCGCGCCGAGCCGCCGAGCCGCCTCGACCAACATGGCCGGATCGGGTTTTCCCGGCAGCCGCATGTCTTCGGCGACCATCCCGTCGACCCTTACCGCGAACAGGTCCCCGATCCCGGCCGCATCCAGCACCTGGGCACAGTTGCGGCTGGCCGAGAAGACCGCGGTTCCGATCCCCGCGCCGCGCAGTTCACGCACCAATGCGACGGTGGACTCGAAGACGGGGACGCCGTTGCGGGCCAGCCGATCCCGGAACAGATGATCCTTCCGGTTGCCGAGGCCGCAGACCGTGGCGGCGCCCTCGGGATCGGACGGATCCCCCCAGGGCAGTGAAATGCCACGTGCGGCAAGGAAATCCGCGACACCGCTGTACCTCGGCTTACCGTCGACGAAGCGCTGGTAGTCCGTGGCGGTGAAGGGCGAGTGATCCTGCCCGGGCTCGGCGGGGCGCGACGCCAGGAAGGCGTCGAACAGTTCGGTCCACGCGGCGGCGTGCATCGATGCGCTGTCGGTGACCACCCCGTCCATATCGAAGATCACCGCGTCATATCGGCGCGCGTCGATCAATCCCGCGGCCTGCTCGCCAGCTTCCACAGCTCAAGCCTGGGGCGATTCACCGGCCCGATCAAGAGCCGTAAGTCATGTGGAGCACGGCGTTGACAGGGCCGATCGCACCGTCCTGACGGTACCGATGGCCCAGCGGCCGCAGGTGGCGCTCATCGACGGCCTCCGGCGTCCCGGACCAGCGCGGCATCGGCCGAGTAGGTACCCGCCCCCACGATGAGCAAGAACACGCTGCCGCACAATTGGGCCAGGTCGACGCGGGACTCGTGCACGAAGTCCCACCACCCGGACTTGTCGGTGAACAATGCTGCCTCGCCCCAGAGGATGGGCAATTTGGTGATCAGCAGTGCTCCGACCATATCCACGATCATCGGGATCGCCGCCAAGCGCGTGAGCAGACCAACCAGAATCAGCGCACCGCAGCCGATTTCGAATATCCCGTCGAGTGGGGCAACGAACCCCGCCGCCGGGATATCGAGCTTGTCGAACCGGCCGGTGCCGAGCGCATCGGGCCGCAGAAACTTCAGAATGCCCTCGAAGAGAAAGACCGCGCCGACATACAAGCGGATCAGCACCACCGCGGCGGGCGCGGTGGTCTCAGTGATTCGGGCGAGCCAATTGCCGTTATCGAACATGCGACCTGCCTTTTCGGCCACAATTCTAGGTGGGTCGGAGATCCCGGGTGTACCGGATGCGGTGGTCGGTGAGGCGGGCCCGCTCCGCACATCACCACCGAGCCGCCGAAGCCCGGCCATACGGTGACCTTCGGCCCTGTTCGTCGTAACGTCACCATCGAACGATGAGCGGAGAGCCGGAAACTAGCCACAAGGAGGCCCATCGTGACTACCGCCCAAGACATCATGCGGTCCGATGTGGAATGCATCGGCGTGCGCGACACCATGGACACCGCCGCGCAGCGCATGCTCCGGTATGACGTCGGTGCGCTGCCGATCTGCAACGGGGAGGGGTGTCCCGTCGGCATCGTGACCGACCGCGACATCATCGTCAAGGTTGTCGGTGTCGGCGCGAATCCGAAAACAACCACCGCAGGTGAAATGGCGCAGGGTGCCGATGAGTTGCACACGGTCGAAATCGAGACCGATATCGATGATGTGGTGGCACTCATGGAACGATTCCGGATCCGGCGGCTCCCGGTGACCGAGCACGGCCTGCTTGCCGGCATCATCACCGAAGCCGACCTGGCACGACACCTGTCGGAGGCGACAGTCGGCGAGTTCGTCGAGGCGGTTTGCGCGCCGAACCTCCCGAGCGTCGCCGAGGCTTGATTCGTTCGGAACGCGGAATCGCAGGCTGAGCGCTACGAAGTTCGGGGTGCCCAGCAGGACCAGCGATGCCGCACACGATCCAGCGCGGAACCCGCTACCAGGGCCCGATCAGCGTGAGCGAATGACGATCATCGGGACCTCGACCGAATGCAGCAGGGTATTGCTGGTCGATCCGAGCAGCATGCTCGAGAAACCGCCGCGGCCGTGACTGCCGACGATAACCAGTTGGGCGTTCCCCGATTGGTCGAGCAGTGCGCGAGCGGGCCTGTCGGCCACGGTGATCCGGTGCACCGCCACGTCCGGATAGCGTTCGCCGAAACCTGCGAGACTCTCCGAGAGCAGGGCCTCGGCGACATCGTGGGCGGCATCCCACCCCGCGACGGGCAGGTCCGTTGCGCTGGTGTCGCTCCAGGCGTGCAGAGCGATGAGGTCGACCTTGCGGCGGGAGGCCTCCTCGAAGGCGATGTCGACCGCGGGCACACTGTTGGCGCTGCCGTCTACGCCGACCAGCACCGGCTGGGTCGCCGATACCGCATCGATCGCCGACATCCCGTGGATCACCGCGACCGGGCAGTGCGCGTGATGGGTCACGGCGGTACTGACCGAGCCGAGCAGCCCACGCTGGAACGCGCCGAGGCCCCGGCTACCGACCACCAACATCCCGGCGTGTGCAGAGCGCTCGATCAGTGTCATCGGAACCAGCTCGAACGTCACCTCGGTGGTGATGGCAAGGTCTTCCCCCGGCGCGGCGGTGCGCGCCACACGAGCGGCTTCGGCAACTATGCGCTCGCCGCCGCGCCGCAGCCACTCGGTATCGTCCTCGGTCAGCAGTGCACCCGGCCCGAAGCCGGTGGGAATCGCTACCGAGGTGAGGATATGCAGCGGCCTGTGGTGCAGCGCGGCTTCGACCGCTGCCCAGGCCGCGGCCTGATATGAATTCGCCGACCCGTCGACGGCCGCGAGGATCGGCTTATCCAGTGCTGTCAAATGTGGGGCGGAATCGCCCGTCACGGGCATTCCTCGGCAATCGGGCGACCGAGATTGCGCCACTGCCGGACCCATCCGGTGCTCTGTTGCCGAGGCGCCAGCCAGCCCCCGGCGAGCAGCAGCAGCCATGCGCTCAACCAGAGACCGGCCAGTGCCGCCAGGCTCGCGCCGAGACCGGCCAGTGCTGCCTCGGCCAGACGCGGTGGAGCCGATGTCGGAGCGCCGTCGGGTCCGAGCCATATCGGCACGTCCTTGCCGAGGGCCGCACTGCGGGGCACCCGCACGATCGCGATACCTTCCCGGCCGTTGTCGTTCCATTGCACCGTCGCCTCGAAACGACGTGCCGGAGTCCACACCGGCGGGGTCGTGACCGTCGCGCTGACCACGAATTTCGTCGCCTGCTCAGTCTGAATGCGGGCGGCCTCGGAGGAGTAGACGGCGGTGCCGATCGCCCCCGCTATCGGCACGGCGACGACCACAGCGAGCAACACAACGATCCGCAACAGTGATGCATTTCGATTCAATAGGCGTATCGGCGCGCGCGGGCTTCGCAGCGGCAACAACCACAGCCGGATGAGGCGAGTCCACGAGTCGTGGATCGGGATGACGGCGGACATCTGGGGCACCTCTGTCGACGGCTTCTACTACAACTTCGAGCATCCCGCTCGATCCGATCCGTGGGCAGAGACGAAAGTCATACACCGTTAGGGTCCTCCGACCCGCATCACACTCCGCCCGGATGGCTTCGACCGCGCTCGGCAGCGTGGGATAGAGGTGCTGGTTGCCGCAGAACCCGAAGAAATACGTGCCGACACTGCTTCAGCATTGAGCGCCGCGATCCCCAACGGACGGCCGAAATTCACCAGGTGTCGAAGGTCCTGGCGAATGTCCGACTTCGACCCTGCCGCGCCGATCACGCGGCGCGCATACTCAGCCTGAGCGGGCACGATCGTAGGGAGGATAGATCATGAGACATCAACGAGTTGCCGATGTCATGGCCCGCGACGTGGTCACCGTCCCGGTCGATGCACCGCTCCCGCAGGTGGTCCGTACCCTCGCCGAACGCCGTGTCAGTGGCGCCCCGGTGGTCGACGCGAACGGTTCGGTGGTCGGCATCGTCACCGAGGCCGACCTGCTCGGCAAGCAGGCCAGTGCCGGGGTGGCCGCACAGGCCTCGACATGGCGTCTGTGGCGGCGCAAATTCTTCGGCCGCGGCGTCACCGCACGGACCGCCGCCGACTTCATGAGCGCCCCGGTGATCACGGTGGAGCCCGGCACGCGAGTCAGCGCCGCCGCCGCGATCCTCGCCCGCAACCACATCAAGCGCGCACCGGTGGTAGACGCCGATGGCAGACTGCGCGGCATCGTCAGTCGCAAGGACCTGCTGTCGGTCTACCTGCGCGCCGACGCCGAGCTGGCCGCCGAGATCCGCTCCGAGGTACTCGATCGGGCGATGTGGGTGCCACCGACCGATGTCACCGTCGAGGTATCCGGCGGCGTCGCCACACTGCGCGGAAAGGTGGAACGGCGGAGCATGATCGAGGTCATCACCGCCCTCGCGACGGCGGTGGACGGCGTGGTCGAGGTGCGCAACGAGTTGGTCGCCGACACCGATGACACCCACATTCCGCCATCGACACCGGAGAATGTCGGCATCCTGCATCCCGAACAGTGACACCGCCACGGGTTTTCCGAGCCTCCGCTCACCACCAGTCCGGTGTCCCAATGGCAGTAGCGTCCTTCGGCCTACGGATCGGGGACCATCGCCAGCAGTTGGATCCGTCGGGAATTCGTACCGTTCGGGTATCCGGCTCAGCGCAGATCGAAGGGCTTCGCCATGAATTCTCAGCAGCGCGATAATCCACACCAGCTGGCCTCTGCACCGGTTGTCGTCGGCGTCGACGGGTCCGACGGGAGCCACCTCGCGGTCCGCTGGGCCGGGCAGGTCGCCGCGCTGCGCGGCCGTCGACTGCTCATCGTGCACGGCCTGGATCTCCTCGCGACCCAATCGCTGCTCGGCGGCTACCATGTGGTCCCCACCTCCGTGGTCGAAACCGTCCGTGCCCGCGGGGTGAAGATCGTTACCGCTGCCCGCGGGCTGGCCCACGACGTCGCACCCGAGGTCGAGGTCGCTACCGAGGTATCCGACGCGAGCCCGGCCCGGCTGCTGATAGATCTGTCGAAGTCCGCGTACCTGGTCGCACTCGGCGCCACCGGCAATGCGGGCATTTTCGCCCATCTGGGCTCCACGCTGCTCGCGGTCACCAGCCACGGGCACGGCAGTGTCGTCGTGGTCCGCCCGACCGATGCCGAACGACAGATCCGCCACGACGGGCCCGTCGTCGTCGGTATCGATGGCAGTCCCGTCAGCGAGTCCGCCATCGCGGCCGCGTTCGCCGAAGCGTCCGACCGCGAGACCAAGCTGATCGCCCTACATTCCTGGAGCGAATGGCATTTCGGCGAATTCGCCGGACAGGCCGGCTCCCATATCGATTGGCACGGTCTGGAAATCGCCGAGGACGCGGTGCTCGCCGAACGACTCGCCGGATGGACGGAGAAGTATCCCGATGTCCACGTCACCCGCAAGGTGTACCGGACCAGTCCGATGGATCGGCTGACGGAGTGGTCGAAATCCGCGCAACTGGTCGTGGTCGGCAGTCGCGGCCGAGGCGGTTTCACCGGCCTGCTACTCGGCTCCACCTCCAGCTTCCTGGTGCAGCACGCCCATTGCCCCGCCATGGTCACCCACTCCGGATAGCGGCATAGGCGTCACGCTCCCATGGCCTCATAAAGGAATCGACGATATGAATCCGATGCAGATGTTGTGTCAGATGTGCAGCCTGATGGGCGGTTGCCCGGGCGGCCCGATGTGATTTCCGGACATGGGCCGGTGAACAGAGCGAAGACTGCGCCATCTGGCACCGATGCCCCCTACCGCGCGGGCGGCCGAGCGACGAAGGTGAAGTGGCGGACATAGCCGTTGTGGCGCGACTCTCGGCAAGGAGTGCGAGCGATGAGTACCAGGGCCGACCGCAACATGATCGTTGTCGGCGTGGACGATTCGCCGACGGCGCTGAATGCGGCGCGCTGGGCCGCCTATCTGGCCGGTGCGCTGCACACGCCGCTGCTGATCGCCTGCGCACTGCCGCATGCGGTCAGCCCCGCACACCAGTTGGCCGACCGTATCCATTCGCCACACCTGTCCGATGCCGTCCGCGCGACACTCGAGCGCACCTGCCAGCTCGTGCGCACCTGCGATCCTGATCTGACCGTCAACGCGATAGGTCCGGAAGGCCCGCCAGCCGAAGCACTGGTGGCATTGAGCGCGCATGCGCGCATCGTCGTCGTCGGCGCACGGACTGCTTACGGGGAGCGGCTTCTCGGGCCGACCACAGTGCACGTCGCCCAGCACGCACACTGCCCGGTCGGGGTATGGCGTGGCGCGAATGGCAGGCCCATCCCGCGCGGTAAGCCGGTGGCGGTCGGCGTCGACGGGACCGAGCTCAGCATCCCGGCCCTGGCCCACGGTTTCGAGATCGCCGCGGCGCTCGAGGTGCCACTGACCGCGGTTCACTGCTGGCCGTCACGCATCGAACCGGTGGGCCACCATCTCGACCGGGGCGAGACGGAGCGAACTGTGCTGGCCGAGGCATTGGCGGGCTGGCGCACCGAGTATCCGGATGTCGAGGTCATGGAAATGCCCGTTCCCGGCCTGGCCCGCACGGTGCTGAAGGAGATAGCGCAGGAGGTGCAACTGCTCGCCGTCGGCAGCCACGGCCACCCGACCGCGACGGCGCTGATGTTCGGATCGACCAGCCGGGACCTGCTGCACCACACCACCTGCCCGGTACTCGTATGTCGGTCGTAAAGATACTGTCGTACAACGGAATACAGACTCGTTCGGCCAGTCAACCCTGATCCGGCCACGAGGCGTGAACTCGCGACACGTTCGGTCGTCGTCGATGAGATCGGCCCGCGCCTGTCCGGCTCGCGGCTTGTCGATCGGCAGCCGGCCGATGCGCCGACCGGGACCGTATCCGTCGTATCACCATCGTCTCGGTCCCGAGCACCGCGGGTCAGAGTCTCCGACCTGGACTGGTGCGAAACGTCCGCCACGGATCCGACTCTCGACCCTCGCCGCCGAAAACCGGCACACTGCCGCCATCGGGTCCGCGGATCCGAAAGCAGGACCATCGGCTCACCCGAGGGCACCCTTCGGCCCTAGGTCAGTGGCCGCGCTCAGCGCAGGCTGGGGCCCATAAACACCCGGAAGTACCCAGGAGGCCGACCATGCCGCATCATGACGATCCGCTCGGGCCCGCGGTGCAGACCGCGCACGACTGGCTGCGCGTTGTCGCCGACAGTCTCGATACCGACGACCGGGCCTTCGCCTACCGGGCACTGCGCGCCTGGCTGCACACCGTGCGCGACCGCATCAGTGTCAGCAGCTCGGCGCATCTGGCCGCGCAACTGCCCGAGGTCCTGCGCGGGGCCTATTACGAGGGCTGGGTGCCAAGTCATGTGCCGGCCCGGCACGGGGTCGGCGAATTCATCAGGCAATTCGCCCGCGAAGCCGGTATCGGTGCGGACGAGGTCGGGCCGGTCGCGGGTGCGGTCACGGCGGCGTTGTCGGAGCTGTTCTCCCCCGGCCAGTTGAACCGGATGTTCGCGGTGCTGCCGATGCACCTCTACGGCGTGCTGTGCGGTACGCGGACCGCGGTCGACGAGTCACTGATCGAATGGCAACCGGCCGCCGAGCAGCGCGCGGCCGGTCCGGTCGTCGAGCTCGAGGAGCGGGTGCGGGCGCTCGGCGATGCCGTCGCCGTACTGGCGCGCGGTCTCGAGCGACTGCCCGCGGACACCCCCGATAGGAATCGGTCGACCCAGGCGGCCCAGCAGGCACACCGCATTCTGCTCGCCGAAGGTCTGGTCGGTACCGACACGCGGGAGCGCTGACATGCTGCGTGCGACGATCCCGCTGGGGCGGGTCGCGGGCATTCGGGTCGGCACGCATTGGTCGGCGCTGGTCACCCTCGGCCTGTTCACCTATCTCCTCGGTCGCTCGCTCACCGATAGCTATGGGAACTCGGTGTCGGTCTGGTTGATCGCCGCGACCGGCGCGGTCGGTCTGTTCGCCTCCCTGCTCGCCCATGAGCTGGCACATTCGATCACCGCCCGCCGCCGCGGCACCCGCGTCGAAGTGGTCGTGCTGTGGTTGCTGGGCGGCGTATCCGAACTCGGTGACGAACCGAAGGATCCGCGCTCGGATCTGCGGATCGCATTGGCCGGACCGCTCACCAGCTTGGTGCTCGGCGCCGGGTTTCTCGGTGTTGCCGAGGTGGTCGGCGCGGTGGTCAGCGGGCCGGTGCCCGCGATGCTCGGGTGGCTCGGCGCGACGAATGTCATTCTGGCCATCTTCAATCTGCTGCCCGGCGCGCCGCTGGACGGTGGTCGGGTGCTGCGTGCGCTGGTCTGGAGGCACACCGGAGATCGGTTGCGCGCCGCCACCATTGCCGCGCGCAGCGGTCGGCTCGTCGGGCTCGGTCTGCTGATCCTCGGCGGCGCCGAGCTGCTCTTCGTCGGCGATGGTGGCGGGCTGTGGCTGATGCTGCTCGGCTGGTTCCTGTACTCGGCCGCGAATGGCGAACTGGCCGCCGCCGGACTGCGACATCGGCTGGGCGATACCCGGATTCGCGATGTCATGACCGAACATCCGCTGTCGGTTCCCGCCGACTGGTCCGTCGCCGACCTGCTGCGTTCTCAGATCGTGCATTCCGATCACCGCGTGTTCCCGGTGATCGATCAGGCGGGTCGGCCGATCGGCGAACTCGCCTGGTCCGATCTCGCGGCACTGCCCGCCGCGGCGCGCGAGAGTACGGCTGTGCGCAGAGTCGCCCGTCCGCTGGCGCCGACGGCCCGGGTGGTCGGCGACGAACCGCTCGCCACCGTGGCGTCCCAGGTGGTGCTGCGACCGGACTTCGACATCATCACGGTGATCGATCCGCACGGCCGACTCATCGGCGTGGTCACCGCCACGGATCTGACGCTGGCCGTCCAACGCAGCGCCCTCGGCCTGCCCGTCCACCGACCTGAACGGTATCGACCACCGAATACCACACTCTGACAAGATGATTCGGCCTATGAAGGGGCCGGGCGATGGGAGGCCCGCGATGAGCGATACGCAGGTCCGGCACGAAACATCTCGACCGATCTTCCGAGACCGGCACGAGGCGGGCCGGGTGCTGGCCGAACTGCTGGAGCATTATCGTGGCGATCCGGATGTCCTCGTGCTCGGACTGCCGCGCGGCGGGGTTCCGGTCGCCTGGGAGGTCGCCGCGGCACTCGGCGCACCGATGGACGCCTTGGTCGTGCGCAAACTGGGTGCGCCGGGACATCCGGAGTTCGCGATCGGCGCGCTGTCCTCTGGTGGGCGCATCGTGCTCAACGACGATATGGTGCGCGCGCTGCGGCTGACCGCCGATCAAGTGCGCAGCATCGCCCGCGACGAAGCCGAGGAGATGGTCCGGCGGGAGGCGGCCTATCGCGCCGACCGCGGCCCGATCGAGGTGACCGGACGCACGGTGATCCTGGTCGACGACGGATTGGCCACCGGCGCAAGCATGTTCGCCGCGATTGAGGCGATCCGCGAGGGCGAACCGAAGCGGATCGTGGTCGCCGTCCCCGCCGCACCGGAGTCGACCTGCCGAGAACTGGGCGCATCGGTCGACGAAATGGTCTGCGCGACAATGCCGATACCGTTCCGCGCGGTCGGTGAATGGTTCTGGGACTTCACCCAGGTCACCGACGAGCAGGTGCGCGCCCTGCTGAGCATCTCGACCACCGGCACTGCCGTCCCGCGCATCGACGCCGCAGCGACCGTCGGGGCCGCGGCCATCGACGCACCCGAGGGCATACCACCCACACACGTGCTCGAGGATCTGATCGGCGACGCGCGCTTGGTGCTGATCGGTGAGAGTTCGCACGGCACCAGGGAGTTCTACCGGTCTCGCGCGGCGATCACGCGGTGGCTGATCGAGGCGAAGGGCTTCACCGCCGTCGCGGCCGAGGCGGACTGGCCCGATGCCTACCGGGTGAATCGATACGTGCACGGGCGCGGCACGGACGCCACCGCCGGGGAGGCGCTGCGCGGATTCGAGCGCTTCCCGGCCTGGATGTGGCGCAATACCGAGGTCCGCGAATTCGTCAGCTGGCTGCGCGCCCACAACGCCGAGCAGCGGCGCGGCGACCAGCCGCAGACCGGGTTCTACGGTCTGGACCTCTATAGCCTGCACCGCTCGATGCAGGAGGTCGTGAACTATCTCGACCGCGTCGATCCCACCGCCGCGCAGCGCGCCAAGACACGCTACGCCTGCTTCGACCACGTCGCGGGCGACGATGCCCAGACCTACGGTTTCGCGGCCGCCTTCGGTGCGGGCAAATCCTGTGAGGCCCAGGTGATCCGGCAGTTGCTGGAGTTGCAGCGTCTCGCGATCGCCCGCGGCGAGCTGGAACCCGTCACCGCCGACGAACTGTTCGACGCACTGCGCAATGCCTGGTCGGTGCGCGACGCCGAGGCCTACTACCGGGCCATGTTCGGTGACCGGGTGTCCTCGTGGAATCTACGCGACCGGCACATGGCCGACACCCTCGACGCACTCGCCAACCATCTGAGCCGTTCCGGTGCGCGCGCCCCGGCTCGAATCGTGGTGTGGGCGCACAACTCTCACGTCGGCGATGCCCGCGCCACCGAAATGGGCGGCGAGGGCCAACTCACCCTCGGCCAGCTGGTGCGTGAACGCCACGGCCAGGACTGCCGTCTCATCGGCTTCAGCACCTGCTCGGGCACGGTGACCGCCGCCGAGGACTGGGGTGGGCCTGCCCGCCGCGAAACCGTGTGCACCGCATTGCCTTCGAGTCTGGAGGAACTGCTGCACGACACCGGTGACTCGGAATTCCTACTCCGCATGGACCTTTCCGGCGAAGCGGGAGAACTGCTGCGCCACCCCCGGTTGATGCGCGCGATCGGTGTGGTCTACCGGCCGGGTACCGAGCGCCAGAGCCACTACTTCCACACCCGCCCCGCCGACCAGTTCGACGCACTCGTCCACATCGACCGCACCACCGCGCTGGAACCGTTGGAGCCGACCAGCGACTGGATCACGGGCACCACGCCGGAGACGTACCCGTCCGGTCTCTGACCGACCACCGTCGGCACACATCATCGCCGTCGTTCGACCGTGCTGACGGCGATGCGCCTGGCCGGGCACCATCGGTGCACAACACGCAGCCGTGGCGCGGGGTCTTCGACGGCATCCGGCTGCACCTATATCGTGATAACGACCGGTTGCTGACCTCGGCGGACCCACTGGGCCGGCAGTTGGTGATCAGCTGCGGCGCGACGCTGCACCACGTGCGCACCGCCTTCGCCGCCGAGGGGTGGCACACCGACACCACGCGACTGCCCGATGTCGGACGCTCCGACTACTTGGCAATATGCGTCGCCCAGCGAAAGCGACAGCCGGTAGTTCACTCCGGGACCCGCTGAGGGTCAGCGGGTCCCGGGCGGCCTATCGATCAGGCACGGGCATGTTCGCGCGCCAACGCGCGGTCGCGCTGTTCCTCGAAGCGCGGGATCTTTACCCGCTGCATATCCTCTAGAAACGCGGCGAGCCGCTCTCGGATCTGTTCACCGCGTGCGCTGAAGTCGGTGCGGCCGAACAGATTCCACTGCCGCAATACCGGCCCCAGCACCTCTTCGAGGTGCTGGCGCAGGTCGTAGACACCGTGTTTGGCCATGAGCACGCCATTGCGGCGGAAGTTCGGCATACCGGCGCCGGGCATCCGGAAGTTCTCGACGATATTGGCAATGGCCTCGATTGCCTGATCCGGCACCAGATCCAGTGCCGCGCCACACATGGTGCGATAGAAGATCATGTGCAGGTTCTCGTCGGCGGCGATGCGCTGCAGCATCTTGTCGGCGATCGCGTCTGCACACACTCGGGCGGTGTTGCGGTGGGCAACCCGGGTGGCCAACTCCTGAAAGCTCACGTAGGCGACCGAATGCAGGAATCCGGCACCGCTGTCGACTTCGGCCTCGCCGACCCCCGACGAGAAGCCGCTGGTCATATGCACCATTCTGGCCTGTTCCAGCGCGACCGGATCGACGCCGCGGGTCACCACCAGGTAGTCGCGAATCACGGTGCTGTGGCGCATTTCCTCGGCGGTCCACCGGCCGACCCAGGTGCCCCATGCACCATCGCGGGAGAAGTTCTCGGCGATCTCGCGGTGGTAGGAGGGCAGATTGTCCTCGGTGAGCAGATTCGTGATCATCGCGGCCTTCGCGACCTCGCTCAGCCTGGATTGTTCGGCCTCCCAATCTGTTCCGCCGAGGGCGGCGAAGTTTCGCCCTTCGTCCCATGGCACGTAGTCGTGCGGATGCCAATCCTT